>JBPOEV010000009.1:0-181925 GCA_051251535.1 Alphaproteobacteria bacterium | reverse complement strand
GGCGGTTCCATGGCGAACATGGTGGCACATACGGTTGCCCGCAATGTCATGGCTGGAATTGACGTGCGTGCGGACGGGATTATGGCAATGCCTCAACCGCTGCGGTTTTACGCGTCGGACCAGGTGCATAGCTGCCATCAGAAAGCGCTTGAAACACTGGGGCTGGGCGCAAAGTCCCTGACCGAGATTCCAAGTGACGACCATCAGAGAATGGACATTGCAGCTCTTGAACAGGCCATTCTTGAAGACATTGCTGCGGGCATCAAGCCTGCCTGCGTCATTGGAACTGCCGGCACAACGAACACCGGAGCGCTTGATGACCTCAATGCGATAGCTGAAATATGTCAACGGCATGCGATCTGGTTTCATGTCGATGGGTGTATTGGTGCGCTTTTGCGGATCGCGCCCAAGCACAAGGCTCTCGTTGACGGAATGGAGTTGGCAGACTCGATTGCGCTTGATCCACAAAAGTGGCTGCATACTCCGTTTGAGGCCGGGTGCGTTCTTCTACGCGATGCCAAACAGCATTTTGAGACGTTCGAAATGCATGGAGAATATCTTCAATTGCAGACCCGGGGCGTCATAGCCGGCAAGTTTTTGGGAGATTACGGGTTTGAGCTTAGTCGTGGCTTCAAGGCACTTAAAATCTGGATGTCACTTAAGGAAAACGGTGTTGAGAAATTCGGCCGTTTGATCGATCAGAATATTGAGCAGGCGCAGTATCTGGAGCAGCTTGTTCGCAGCCAGCCGAAACTGAAAATTGTGGCAACAGTCGGGCTCAATATCGTTTGTTTCCGTTATGCCAACCAAATCACCGATGCAGCGGTGCTGAAGAAAATCAACACGGAAATAATGCTGCGACTTCAAGAATCCGGGCTAGCCGTTCCCTCTGATACGACGGTTGCAGGACAGCACTGCCTGCGCGTGGCGATCAACAATCATCGCACCACGCGGGAAGATCTGGATTTTTTCATCGACAAGGTTCTGGAGTGTGGCGCAGACTTCGAACTTCATGCGGCAATTGGGTCTTAGACGGAACGCTGTGGGGGCCTGCACAATAATGAGGGACGCCCGTCGCGTCCCTCATTTGGTATTGGCTCAGCCCAGTGATCCCTGAGCCAGCCACCGGGCACAGTCCTGGCCCAGTTCCTGCTCGGCACGCGACAAATACCGCTCACTCACCTCAGCACCCAGTTCGTCGCGCCAACGCCCGTTTGTGCCTTTGTGAATGAAGGTTTTCGCACCACCGTCCCAGAATGCACCACCCAGAGGCACTGATTCAGGCGCATGTTCCTTCATGTAGTCGAAGGAACAATGATGCAGGATATCTGCCATCGTGTCCGCAGCAACCTCGATGTCCAGAAAGGCGGCTATGTCACGAATCTGGCCAGGCAGATCACGCTTGAGATCAGCAAAATGGATCAGTTTGACGTTGGTAAGATCGCGCAATTCCCACCAGCTGCGTACATTTTCCCAATAGGGCCAGAATGGTGAACCGTCATTGTCGAGCCAGTGGGCAAAATACTCAGCCGCACTTTCGGGCGGAGTGCCAATTTTTGGACCAACGCGCCCTGGCGTCTCATTCAATGCCCCGTACCACATGTCGTTCGCATTGGCGTGGTGATTGTGCAATGACCACATGACATCCCGGGCGTCCCGACCGATATAAAGATATTTGGCTTTATCGGAGAAGACCAGAGCATCGACGGGCAGATGGGTTTTCAGAAATCGGCGGTGCTCTTGGCCTGCAATTGATGGAAGCTTGACCTCTTTGGGCGGCACACGAAGATCAACCCATGGCGACATTTCAGCGACAGGCAAACCTTCCTGCCCCTGAAAAATCAACTGGCTGACAATCTGCTGCATCCAGGACGTGCCCGATTTGGCATAGGTCGCGATAACGATGTCATCGTCGCGAAAATCAATATCATTCCAAACTGTGCTATCCATGTGGTGATTGTGCATTTCGCGGGTCTTGATTGGCATGGCGGTCATTTCATTTCTCCTCAATTGAAAAACGCCTTGTCACTATGATCGCTGTACTAAACCACAGGTAGCTATGAACTTGCAGAACAGCTAGGCAATCATGCAGAATGCCTTCAGGAGTGGCGGACCAATGCTTGACTGGAACGACATACGCATATTCCTTGCAGTCGCCAGCGAAGGATCGACACTGGCTGCTTCAAGGAAACTGAACATCAACCAAACGACCGTTGGCAGACGCATGCATGCGCTGGAAACGGCCCTGGGATTGACCCTGTTTGAACGCGACACACGCGGATATTCGCTGACGTCTCAAGGCAGCGCACTGATTGATGTTGCAGCGAATATGGGGGAAGCTGCTGAAAATGTCTTAGCCCGGGCAAGCCATTTGGCGCGGACGGTAGATGGGAAAATCCGGGTTACCGCTGCACATGCCAGCATGGCCCATTGGGTGCTTCCATTGATATCGGAATTTCGAAAACACAGCCCGGAAATCCATTTTGAGACAAATTCGGCAGAACAGTATGTGTCTTTGGAAAATGGTGAAGCCGATATTGCAGTTCGCGCCGCCGACAAGATTGAAGGCGATACTCTGATCGTCAAAAAACTGCCATCCGTCAGGTGGGGGATATATTGCAGTAAAACCTATCTTGCGGCGAACGGAATGCCACGTTCGATAGATGAGCTGATCAACCATCCGGTTCTGAGCTACCCCGAGGCGATGATTGAAGGCGTAAAGCTCATGAAGTGGCTGGATCAGCATTTTGACAGAACAAAGGTCGTCAGCACGGTGGATTCCATCATTACCATGTCAGCTTCATTACGGTCCGAAGAGGCCATCGGTGTGCTTCCTTGTGTGGAAGGCGACCAACTGCCCGACCTTGTCATGTGCTTCACAACTGAAGACCTGAACAGTGGGCTCTGGCTTGTCACTTCAAGAGAGTCCTATCAAGAGCCGCGCGTGCGGAAGTTCATGAAGTTCCTGGGTGAGAATTTCCCACGGGATGGGAGCGCGGCGAAGTTCTGAGGGGATGACCAAGACTGCAGAGACTGGCGAGCGTAGGTGGCTGCGGCAGCCACGAAAGCGCGGCAAAGGATAATCCTCTGGATTGTCTTTGTCAGCACGGGCGAAGGGGCATCTAAAGCCAAATCAGACATTGTCTTGTCTCCACTGTTTTGATGTATGACTCACGCTGCGACCGGATCGGTCAGGCGAAGTCGTTTGAGCGCAGGCAGAAATCTGTTGTGGCGATCTACCGAGCCGGTTGACGCCATTCCGATGCAGTATTTCGAACAGCTATTGGTTGGATGCAGATGCAGGCTGCGCAGAATTTTGTCTGCGATCCCGTTCCCACGCGCCGATTTGGTCTCGATAATGAACATGTCGGGCTGCACCTTGCGCGCGGTGCCGTTGGCCTGGAACTGCAGGCTGGTGTCGATGGTCATTCGCTCGCCACCTTCCTTGGCCACCAGGGTGATACGCTCGTAACGCATGGCGATTACCGGATGCAGGGTTTTGCCGAAATCTGCGTCATAGATATCGCGGTAATTATCCTCGATGAACGCCAATCCCTGATTGTTCAACGGATTGGCTGTGTCCGTGACCATCAGCCGCTTTTTAACCGTGATCTTGCGCTTGTCTTTAAGCTTGACCTCCAGATAGCTGAAGCCTGCATCGACATATTCGCGAACCCGGACCTTGCAGCGTTTCCGGCGCCCCTGATGGTGGTCGTAATAGCCACGCAATTCAGCGTCGTCATAATAATTGGTTGCATAGGTGAAAGCGCGCTTGCCCTTGATTTCAAGAACTTCAAAATGCTCGGTAAACTTCTCCAACGCGGGTATGAAAGCGTCAGCAGGCAGGATGTATTTATTGTCGAGCCGCTCCAGCATGGCAGCTTTGCTGTCCAGCCCGTCCAAGCTGATCGTATCAAAGATGGGCAGTGTTCTTGCGATGCCGGTATCCATAACAACATCCTTTCTTTCTGGGGTTTGGTTTGTTTTTGAAGGTTATGGTTTGCGGAAGAACACGTTGATGCGTGCCATGTCGTTGATGAAATCAAGCGCGGTGATCTGGTAGGACATCACGTCGACGCCAAGCCGCGTCGACAGGTCCTTGCGCATTGCTTCGGGGTCGGAAAGCGCATGCGTATCGATCTTGTCGAGGGTGATCTTGACGCCGTCAGCCGATTTCAGGATGCGCGGATGATCCAGCGCCCAGGCACCCAGCAAGACCAGACTGACAACCACGCCGACAAAGGCCAGTTCGGTGCCGTGGATTGAGCAGATGACCGCGATCGCGATGGACCCGAAGAAATAGGTGATCTCGACTTTGGAAATCTGCTCTGACCGCAGGGTGAAGAGGGCGAGGATGGCAAACAAACCAAAGCCGGCAGCCAGACTGAATTCAACCGACGACAGCACTGTCAGCACGCCAAAAGCAAAGACGTTGAAGAGCGACGCGGCGGTCACCAGTTCCTTGTCACGGTAGCGGCGATAATAAAGCCCGAATATCAAAACCATCATGGCGGAGATGTTGATTGCGAAGCGAATGAGTGTCTCGGGGGCCAGAACTTGTTCAAGCATTTTATTGATCCTTGGTGTTGGTGATGCTTGGACAACGTTCGCCAGCTAAATTTATTCCGGAAGAAAGGAAAAACTTTTCCGAGAACTGCCTGGATCAGTGTTTGTTTTGAGGCTGTCGGGTCTTCCTGATGGCGATGGAAGCAGCGGACAAAAGGTATATGCCCGTTTCGCCAAGCTGACCTTCAGCGGCCGGATGAGATGGCGCATCTGCGCACTCAAAAAACAACGCATTCCAGAGGCAAATACAACGCACAGCACAACGCTTGGTCGAGTAAATGTTGACATTGATGGCGTGACAACCGGCCGGGGTGGGTATCTCAGGCATCAGCGCAATCGTGGGGCATGGCGCCCAGACCAGGTGAACAGTGAGAATTGATCTGCATGAGCCAAACTTTTTCAAAACCGAAGACGGCAACGCGGCGCTCGTCAGAGGTCGCGGATCGGATCGCAACACTCAATCCAGAAGAAAACTATGAGGAGATAGCCAACCTCCTCTACGCTTACGAGTTTTCCTGGGATATCGAACGAGCGCTCGAATTCGCCCTCTTCCGAACCTATGCCGTGCCTTCGATCTCGGGACTACTGGCAAAGACCGGTGAGTTCGACCGCCGACCGCGCAAGCGCTACGACGACACGGCACTGATCCTGGCAGAAACAATCGAACATGGGCTTGATAGCCAGCGCGGCCAGCAATCGATCGCGAGGATGAACGCCATGCATGGGCGGTTCCGGATCGATAATGGCGACATGCTTTATGTCTTGTCGACCTTCATCTGCGAACCGATCCGCTGGCTTGACCGCTTTGGCCGCCGGCGCATGACCAACGTCGAACGGAAGGCGTGGTTCCTCTATTATCGCGGGTTGGGCGAGCGCATGGGCATCCAGGACATCCCCAATGACCTTACGGCAATCATGCGCTTCAATGAAGAGTTCGAGGCCGCCAATTTTCGGTTCGCTGATACGAACCGCCAGATCGGGGAGGCAACGACCGATCTGCTCCTCGGCTTTTACCTGCCGCGCTGCCTGTTCTGGGCAGGCCGGCCTGGAATCCGCGCATTCCTCGACCCGTCCTTGTTGAAGGCCATGGGTTTTCGCCCGTCTCCCGGCTGGATCCGCGGCCTGCTCATGGCAACGCTGCGCATGCGGGCCAGCATCCTGAGAGTGCTCCCCACACGCCGCAAGCCTCGTCACCTGACGCAGATCCCGCGCCCGACATACCCGGAAGGTTACCGGATCGATGAACTTGGTACTTTCCGTTGATCAGGTGCAGGCCCCTGACGAATAGGTCAATTTTCTCAATTCGCCCCTCAACATCCAGGTCTTGAGTGAGCCCGCACTGACCGTTTTCTGCAGTGTGGTGATTGTCGAAACCGGGGGCGGACACCCTGTCTTCATAGTATGTCTGAAGCCATTGCAATTGAGTTTTACGCTCTTACCTATGAGTCACGCTGGTGCGCTGGCACCTGCGCCTGATCCCTCAAATATTTGACACTGCCCGATGCGCCCTGATGTGCCCTGAGGCCCATGATGACGTCGTCTTTAACAGCACTTGTCAGGCCAGTGACCTGATCAGAGAAAGACTCCAACCATGACGCAATCTAGCACCAAAAACCGCCGGTTCGTTCTGGCCGAGCGCCCTGAGGGCGAACCTGACAACAAGACTCTACGTCTGGAAACCGGGGATTTGCCGACGCCCGGCAAGGGCCAGATGCTGCTGCGCAATGAATATCTTTCACTCGATCCATACATGCGCGGGCGGATGAGCGACGCGCCTTCCTATGCACCCCCGGTTAAAATCGGTGCTGTGATGATCGGCGGCACCGTCTCGAAGGTCATTAGCACCGATGTGGACGGCTTTGCACCCGGCGACCGGGTCGTGGCCTTCGGTGGTTGGCAGGATTATGCGGTGTCCGACGGCGCGGGTGTAATCAACATGGGACCGGACCCCAAGAATCCATCCTGGGCGCTTGGCGTGTTGGGCATGCCGGGGCTGACAGCCTGGGCAGGCCTGCTCCAGATCGGTCAGCCGAAAGCCGGTGAAACCCTTGTGGTCGCCGGAGCCAGCGGCCCCGTGGGCGCGACTGTCGGTCAGATCGGAAAAATCCTTGGGTTGCGCGTCGTCGGCATCGCTGGCGGGTCCGAAAAATGCGCCCATGTGGTGGACACTCTGGGGTTTGATACCTGTATCGATTACAAGGCCGATGGTTTTCCAATGGCCCTGAAAGCTGCCATCCCCGAAGGCATCGACATCTATTTCGAGAATGTCGGTTGCGCGGTATTCGATGCTGTCCTGCCCTTGCTTAACACGTCGGCCCGTATCCCCGTCTGCGGTCTCATCTCACAGTATAATGCGACGTCGCTACCGGACGGCCCGGATCGGATGAACCTGTTGCTGGGCACGATCCTGCGCAAACGGATGACCATGCGCGGCTTCATCGTCTTCGATGATTTCGGCCATCTGTATCCGGAATTCGCAAAGCAGATGGGCGCATGGGTGGCGCAGGGAAAAATCCAATATCGAGAAGAAATGATCACAGGTCTGGAAAACGCACCAGAGGCATTCATTGGCCTTCTGAGAGGCGAGGCTTTCGGCAAGCGCGTCATCAAATTGAGCGACTGATACAAACAACAAAAGGACATATTCTGATGAAAATTCTCATGGTTCTCACCTCCCACGACCAGTTGGGCGACACGGGTAAAAAAACCGGCTTCTGGCTCGAGGAATTTGCAGCCCCCTACTATGTGTTCAAAGACGCAGGTGCTGACATTACACTCGCTTCGCCCAAGGGCAGCCAGCCACCAATCGATCCTTCGAGCGACGCTGAAGGCGCCCAGACCGAAGCCACAAAGCGTTTCAAAAGCGATGAAGCCGCCCAAAAGGAGCTGGCGCACACGGCTGTGCTGGCCAAGGTCTCGGCTGACGGCTTTGACGCGATCTTCTATCCCGGGGGCCACGGCCCACTTTGGGATCTGGCAGAAGATGGCGACAGCAAGTCACTGATTGAAACCTTCGCGGCAAGTGATCGTGCCATTGGTGCAGTGTGCCACGCCCCGGCTGTGTTCAAGCACCCCAAGGGCGCGGACGGCAAACCCCTCGTATCCGGCAAAAAGGTGACTGGCTTCACCAATACGGAGGAAGACGGCGTGGGCCTGACTGATGTCGTGCCCTTTCTGGTCGAGGATATGCTGACTGCCAACGGAGGCGACTACCATAAAGGCGATGATTGGGCCTCGTTCGTCGTGACCGACGGCAAGCTGGTAACTGGCCAGAACCCGGCGTCGTCCGAGGAAGCTGCGCATAAATTGCTGAGTCTTCTTTAACGCCAAGAAGTGGGCCGATCATAACCTGATCGGCCCACTTTTTGTTCAAACGGTCCAAGCGTAAAATTGGGAGTGAGCCAAAATGCGTCCTGATTGGCAAGGTTTGTATTGGCAACGCGCCATGAAAGTTCACTCGCAATTCTATGGAACATAACTCGCGGCAGCCACCAATCGCTTGATGTCCCTCAGCCCCACCGCTCCCTTGTAAAATTTCGCATCTCGATTGGCTTTCGTAATTGCCTGAAAAAGAGCTTCGGGATTTGCCCCGGCAACAGCGGCTGCGTTTTTGAAACCGGCCGCGACAAGCACCCGTGCAAATGTCGGGCTGACCCATTGGATGCGACACAAGTCAGAAATCGAGAGGAGTTCTTGAGCGTCCTTTTGGCCAATTCCGGTTTGCCTGATCAATTCAACCGATCCGTCAGACGCTGAGTCAAAAAGCTGCCGCGTGTTCTTTATGCCGGTCTTGTTCAATTTGTTGATGGTGTCAGCCTCCAGCCAATCAATGTCCTTGAGGGGACGTGGTTTTGGAAAAAACCCATTGATTGCCCGTCTCAATAATTGAAGGTAACTGGCATCGACACCTGACTTCCTGGAAAGCAAAGTCAGGGATTGTTGTGTTCTCAAGGCGCTGCGCAGTTCTGCCAGCGAAGTCACTCCGCTCTTGCTGATCGATCTCGCCTTTTCGGCCATCCCGTCCAGCAAGGGTTTCTGGCTCGGTATCAGGTCTGTGCTGCGCAGACGCTCCTGCAAGGCGTCCAGATCAATTGCGTGTTCGTCGAGGTAGTAGCTCTTCATTGCTGCCCCCTTTCTGAGTGACAGACATTTTCAGTCTGTCGTGTGTGCCCCCTTTCCCAATTGCTTACCGAATCCGGACAAGGATGCTCCGCCCCAGCATACCAATGCGCTGACTGGCCTGGATGTGAGCCGCGTCAATCCGATGTGACCCATCAAAAAACCCCGGCGAGTTTGGTCTCACCGGGGTTTGATAGGTGCTATCGGTTCAAATGGCGATCGTCCCACATTCGTGCTGCAGCCTATCGACCACCATTAAAACGTCACGCCCACGGTCAGCGAACCATCAAAGCCGGCAGCCGTGTCGCCATAAAGATAGTTGGCATCCAGTTCGACAAAAGCCTTTTCACCCAGATCACGGCGGTGGTCGACACCAATGGTGACTGCGTTCAGTGCCTGATGACCGGACGCCACATCCTGCGTGATCCCGTTGAGGGTGATGCCTGCATCATCGTTGCCACCACTCCAGCGCCCAAGATAACCAATCCGGCCCGTCAGAGTGCCAAAGTCGAAGGCGCGTGTGGCTTCCAGTCCAATGCGGGCTTCAAAAATACCGACAAAGCGCGCGTCAACAGTTGCATTCGCTGCGGCATTGACCGCGCCACTTTCCGAATAACCGCCCAGCCACTGTGCTGCATAGCGCAGGCCCGCTTTGGGGGTCAGTGTTGTACCATTGGTCATCATGATGTCTTTGGCGATAGCAATCTCCGGGCTGACAAAGAAGCCGTTATAATCAGCACTGACCCAGCTTTCGCCAAGCGGTGCCCCATTGTCGTTAACGAAGCGATTGTGGTCGATCCAGCTATGGCCCGCTGTCAGGCCGAACTGCACATCACCCCATTGCCGTGACCGCTCGCCATGCAGGCCTGCGAACACTGTATGCGTGTCATGATCGAAAGACGCCGCCCAGCGGGCATCGGAGGTTACATTGCCAATCACATAGCCTGCCATGGCATTCAGCTTCATTTCTGGCGTATGCTGCCAAGTATAACCGGCAGCAACGCCGTAATGAGTGATATCTGCGGCCAGTGTTGAACCACTGCCATCATGATCCATCTGTCCGCCAAGCACGGTGGCCCATGCCCGGCCCGTACGGTGGGCCACGGCTTCGCCCTGCATGGCTTGTTTTGCTGCCTGACGGGCCGCTGAACGACTGTCACCGGTTGGCAGATAGGAAAGTGCGCCGCTGTCACCGGTGGGTAAATCAACGTCAAAGCCATCCACCGCGCCCAGCCCGACTTTCGACAGCAGGGCAGTCAGATTGCCCAGTGCAGCCGTCTCTGAGGCCAGAAGGGTAGGATCGAACGTTGCCACGGTCTGCGTTGCTGCATTGTAGAACCACGGCACCGGACCGGAAATGTTCGGCGCACCACCCACCAGATCAGCTGTGTCGCCATCCAACGTCCACAGGATCGAATGCGACGGGCCGGTCAGGACATTGATAGTGGTGTTCTCAGGTGGGCCATCGCTATCAGATGGATCGTCCGCGAAATCGATAGCACCGCCTATGAAGCCGGGGGCCCTGATACTGATAATGTTCCCGTCAGTGCCATCGGCAATACGAATGGCCGCGTCCTGGGCACTCACCAAGCGGCCGGAATTGATAATTGTGTTGCGATCACCATCCGAAAACTGCCCATATGACTCAAGCCCCCAGGTGACTATTGCGCCGCTATTGTCGACAATCCCGTCATCGCCTCTGATATGCATGCCACGGGCAGAGTCCCCGTCAGCGTTGATGATCGAGCCTGTATTCGTCACCGTAGCATTGTCACCTCCGGCATTCATGCCGCTCGCCAGGATACCGGTCGTAATAATCGAACCTGCATTGGTCATGTTGGCGTTGTCGTTACTGGCATCCATGCCACTGTCGAAGGCACCTTCACCGGTGATGATCGAGCCTGCATTTATCATGATGGCATTCAAACCTGTGGCGTCCATGCCACTGCTGATACCTCCGTCACCGACGATGATCGAGCCTGTATTCGTCATAAGGACGTTGTCGCCGTTGTTGGAATGCATGCCATGGCCAAAACTCCCGTCCCCGGTGATGATCGTGCCTGTATTCGTCATAATGGCGCTGCCGCCTGCGGCATGCATGCCATAGGAGAAACCATTGTTGCCGGTGATGATCGTGCCTGCATTGGTTATTGTCGCGTTTTCGCCTAATGTATAAGTGCCAACGGCAGAGACGCTTCCGCGGGTGGTAATCAAACCTGTCTCCGCGATGAAGATGTTGGCGTGGTCGCCTATGATCATAACACCATTGCCCTCTAGATTGATGCCGGTGCCCGATCCGCCTCGTGACGAAAGCGCGCCGCGTATCTCGATAGCAATGTCGTCGCCTTCGGCCTGAACGGCGTTGTCGTCACCGAACACGTCAATCACGCTGCCTTGCGTTACAAGAACACTCGTCCCATTGATGTCGAATTCGGTATCGCTGAACGATCCGTTGGTGGCATCCGGGTCGTCGAAGCTGCCGTTGATGATAAAATCCTGGGCACCGGCAATGGTGCTCGTGGTGACGAACGCAAGCGCTATCCACACAGCAAGAATTGCGTTGCGCAGGGATGTGTCGAATTCTCCGCAAGATGCTGTTGTACTGTATCTGCGCTGAAGTTTGTCGAAACAGCTCGGGGTGCAATTTTTGATCATCTGAACCGCATCAATGATGGAACGTGCGTGACCTTGTTGTCACATGTTCAGATATACCCGCCCCTGCGCTGCGATGATATCGGATCACGTTCTCATAATCGTTGGCTGTGTGTCTCACTGGCCAAGTTGATCAGCTATTTGTCTCACTGATCTTGGCCAGGCGTCTCACCATCATGGACAAGCGATGATGCCCGGGCGAAGCCCGCGCTTCTCGCGCCCAGGATTCGGGCGACACAAGATGCTGGTTGCGCATGAAGATGAAGGGTTCTAGCCCCGTCGGTAGCGTTCCAGCCAGTGCTCGACGATACGGGCCTGATCTGATGGAGCGCCTGCACCCCGGAGCGATCCCGTCGAGAGACATTCAGAGGGTGAGATGCCGAACCGCTCGCGAAAGAGCCGATTGAAATTCGTGGCGTCGCTGAAATGCCATCGCCGCGCGACAGACGCGACCTGACCACGCTGCGCCTTTGCTCCGGCGAGCTCGAAAAAACATCGATCAAGTCGGCGGTTGCGGATGTGACGAGCCACGCCGCCATCTTTCTCAAAATGCCGGTAAAGCGTCGCGCGCGATATTCCAAATGACGATGCCATGCTGTCAACATCAAGATTGGGGCGGTGAAGATTGGTCGCCACGTAATCCTGAAGAAGGAGCGCGAGTGGCAGATCACGGTCATCGACAGGCGCCTCTCGTGGTTTGGAACCCAACATGAGCTGACGCACCAGTCCGACGAAGGTACGCGCGATGAGCGCGGTATCCTCTGCGGTCGTGTCCGATTGGGCTGTCACAAGCTCGGCGTGAGCGGCTGCGAGCAGGCGCCCTTTTGGCGAGGCGAGATCGACAGTGGCTATGGCTGGCTCTTCACCGGGGATGTAGCCAAGCGCTGCATGGGGAATGCAGATGCCTCTGCTGAGGCTGCGTCTCTTCTTTGACACGTAACGCTGTGACATGTCGATGAGGTGAAGACGGGACGGTGCAACATCGAAGCCAATATCGGCAACCTCAGCGTGTCCGCCACCCTCATAAAAGCGCTCGAACAACAGGTAATCGTGGCACATCTCGTTGCGGGTTGCAGGATCGTGAACCAGCATCTGAGCAGGTGCGGCAATTTTGGAAAAAAGCAACTCGTCAAAAAAACCGATATCGAGCTCGACACCGGCGCTCTCGACTGGCTCATTCGGATAAACTTCATAGACAGGAGTCGAAAGATCGCGCCACTGTTCCAGATCAAGTCGCATGTTTGCGGTCCTATTCTGCTATCGTAATGCACAGACCAGAAGTCCGAAACGAAAGGTGTTTTCGCGGCAAGCCATCAGTCGCTTTCAGCGGACATTGTGGAACAAGGCGCCTTCTACACGATATCATCTGCGCCAAACGCACTTGCTTCGCCGTAAAACTGCACCATTGCCAAGAAATTTATCCCCACAGTAAGTATTCTAGCTGCATGTGATTCTTTTCTCAAGTACAGGCGGGAATACGAGGCGTTATTTTATACACAAGACTTTGTTTTTATTGTCGTTTTTGATGAGAACTGCTTAGCCGAGATGTACACCCGCGCGTAGCCACACTGACAACAAGCCCAGATACGTGATCGAAAAGAGGCGAACAGGTTCATCACCTTCGCGCTCTTGCGTGCGTGGCGTGTGTGGCGTGCCATTACTGAAATCTTGCAGCAGAAATCTTTTTTGCAAGAAGACTTGCAGTCATTAGATATGTGTGCAAGTTTGTTTGCATAAACTGCAATAGGCCATAAATGTCCATTATAGAAAAAATATCCAAGAGCAGCCATGCTCTGACGCCAAACGAACGGCTCCTTGTGCAAACGGTGATGGACAGTCCTGCCACTGCCGCTCTTGGGACTGCAAGTGATCTTGCAGATTCGGTTGGCGTGCATGAAGCGACAGCCTCCCGGCTGGCGCGTAAGCTTGGCTACAGCAATTATGCTGCATTCCGTCATGCTTTGCGGGATGAGTTCATTGCCACGCGGGAAACCGCCACACGGTTTGAAAATACGATTGCCGGGAACAGCGCTGACACAATCCTGGGCGACCTTGCGCAGCAGGAGATGCAGGCGCTATCGGATTTGGGCAGCATCATAAATCCGGTACAAATTGCACAAATTGCTGACGCTTTGGCGGGTGCAAATCGCATTTTTCTTTACGGATATGGCAATGCTGAAGTGCTGTCCCTGATGCTGTGCAAACGATTTCGGCGCTTCGGCATGGATGTCCACCAGCTGGACGGAGACCCGCGCAGCCAGGCCGAAAAGGTTTTGGGGATGTCGCAGGGGGATGTGCTGCTTACATTCGCCTTCCGCCGACCCCCGCGCGGTTATGAAGCTCTTGTGGAAACCGCACGGGAAGCCGGCGCTGAAACCATCGTCATTTCAGGCAGCAGCGGTGCCATGCTGTCGCCGCAGCCTGATATTCTATTGATTGCCCCGCGCTCAGGAAGCGCGGAAGCATTTCAAACTCTGACCGTACCGATGACAGTATGTAATGCAATTGTCATAGCGGTTGGACACATAGCGAAAGAGGAATCGCTGAAAAAACTCGAAAGGCTGGGACAGCTGATCGAGCGGTTCGACTGACCGGACCAAAACTCTAAACGGAGGAACCAAGATGTTCAAAAAAGCAACGTGCTTCGGCGCGATCGGTATCCTATTGTCTGCAGCGGCCTTCGCTGACAGCCATATGGACTCTATGAGTGCAGAAGAACTTCTGCCGCTTGCTCAAGAAGAGGGTGCGGTAATTGTCTATTCATTCACCAGCCGTATCGGCAAAGTGGAAGCGGCCTTCGAAAAGGCCTATCCCGGCATTGACCTGCAGGGGTTCGACATTTCATCGACAGAACAGATTGCGCGGCTGACAGCTGAAGCGCAGGCCGGTGTCACCAATGCCGATGTCATCTACGTCTCCGACACGCCGGTCGTTCTCAAGGCGCTTCTTGAGACAGGAATTATTGCGTCCTACGTTCCGCCCCGCGTGGCCGACCGTGTGCCTGCGGAATTCCAGACGCCGCTTTTGGCGCAACGCCTGTCGACAAAGGTCCTGATGTATAATGAAGAGGCCAATCCCGATGGTGCCCCCGTGGACAGCCTGTGGGACCTGACCCGCGAAGAATGGGAGGGCCGTGTTGTCATGGTGGATCCCCTTCAGCGCGGCGATTATCTGGATTTGATGACGGAAATCGTTCTGCGTTCAGATGAAATGGCCGCGGCATACGAGGCTGAGTTTGGTCAGCCGATTGATCTGGATGGCACGACCAGTGCCGGTGAGCGGTTCATCATCGACCTTTTCGCAAATGATGTGATCCTTGTCGGATCGACGGATGATGTGAATGCAGCTGTGGGTGCCCTGGGTCAGGAAAACCCACCGGTCGGTTTCACAAGCTATTCAGACCGGCGCGACAATGAGGACGAAGGCTGGGCCCTGCAGGTTGCCAATGATGTGGCCCCTGCCCCCGGTATCATCTTCCCCGCTGTCGTGGCCCTTGCGGCCAAACCGAACAATCCAGCTGCCGCACGTCTTGTCATCGACTTCCTGATGGGAGATGAGACCGAGACTGGCGGACCTGGCCTTGCCCCGTTCTATGTGGCGGGTGATTACGTCACCCGAACCGATATTCCGCCACATCCCGATGCTGTGCCACTGGACGCGTTTACCGCATGGCGGATTGCACCGGCTGAAACGGCAAAAATCCGGGCTGAAATCGGTGATCTCGTTCTGACACTTCAATAAGTCACAGGCCGGAGACAGACACCTGTCTTCGGCCCTATACTCGTCCAACAGTTCAAGAGGGCCACGGCTATGACTGATGTCTCCATGAGCAGGCAGGGACGGCGCGTCCTATTCCGGCCAGGCACAGTTTTAAAATTTGTTGTGCGTGCGCTTCTGATCGCGTTGATTGTGCTACCGCTTTTCAGAACGGTGCTGTTCACCCTGCAACCGGATATCATCAAGGCCTGGTCTGATGTGCTGACGGGTCGCCTCTCGACCAATCTGTTTTACAAGCCTTTGGGCAATACGCTTATCATTGGCGTTGTGGTTGCAACGGGATGTGTGTTGCTGGGCGGCTTTCTGGCATGGCTTGTCGTCATGACCAATGTGCCCTTCCGGCGAACCATCGGTGTGATGGCAACGCTGCCTTTCATGATCCCGTCTTTCGCTGCTGCATTGGCGTGGGGAACTTTGTTTCGCAATGACCGCATAGGCGGGCAGGTCGGATGGCTGGAAGGTTTGGGACTGGATATTCCCAACTGGCTGGCCTGGGGCATGGCCCCCACATTGATCGTGTTGACGCTGCATTATTTCAGTCTTGCCTTCACAATCATTGCAGCCGCATTGGCCACCGTAAATTCCGACCTCGTCGAAGCTGCCCAGATTGCCGGCGCGAAAGGCCGTCGCATTCTCATGGGCATTGTGCTGCCGGTCACGACACCGGCGCTGGTGGCCGCTGGCTCACTCTGCTTTGCCGGAGCCGTCTCGAATTTTGCCACGCCCGCACTTTTGGGTTTGCCAGTGCGCATGCAGACGCTTTCGACCCGCCTGTTTGGCATGATCGAAGTGGGGCAAGTGGGGCGCGGCTATGTCATTGGCATTCTGCTGGTGTTGATATCAGGCGCTTTTCTGTGGGCGGGCAACCGCATTGTATCCGGTCGCCGGTCCTATGCGACCATCACCGGAAAGGGAGGGCGCGCCAAACGGTTTGATCTGCGCCGCGCCCGTTGGCCGCTTTTCATGGGCGCAATGCTGATCCTGATGGCCTCTACCGTGGTGCCGGTTATCGTCTTGATTGCCTCAAGCCTTGCCCCTTCGTCTGCCAGTCTGTTTTCGAACTGGACCGCCCATTACTGGACCGGTCTTAGCAATCCGTCCTTTGCGCAGGGGGTTCCAGGTATCATCCACAATGCTGATATCGTGCGAGCCCTGACTGTGACGTTGGCTCTGGGCATTGCCGTTGCGCTGACAGGCATGACCGTCGGGCTGCTGGCATCCTACACCACGGCGCGGTTCCGCGAAGGCTGGGCATCGGCCGCAATTACACAAATCAGTTTCCTGCCGCTGCTGGTTCCAGGCATCGCCTTCGGCGCAGCATACATCGCCTATCTGGGTGCCCCTATCGGACCACTGCCGGCACTCTACGGCACATTTGCTTTGCTGGTGATCGCCGGAACAGCTTACCTGCTGCCTTTCTCCGTCCAGACCGGCCGCGCCGTCATTCAACAAGTCGGTGGTGAGTTGGAGGAAAGTGCACGGATCACCGGTGCAGGGTTCTTTCGCAGATTGATCAGCATCACAGTGCCGCTTGCAATCCGGGGGCTCTCGGCGGGCGGCATTTTGATCTTCGTCAAGATCATCCGGGATTTGTCTCTGGTCGTGCTGCTCTTCACGCCAACCATGCCCGTCCTGTCTGTGCTGGCCTATCGCTATGCCTCAGAGGGTTTTGGACAATTTGCCAATGCCATCACAGTGGTCATCCTCGTGATCTCCATAACAGCAACACTTATTGCCAACCGGCTGCAGGCGAAATCACAGCCCTGGCTGAAGGATTAGGGGGCCCAGATGCTCGAAATTCGCAATCTCACCAAATCTTTCAACACATTTGAGGCTGTCAAGGATGTGTCCATTACGGTCCCTGATGGCGCTTTTCTCGTGCTGCTTGGGCCATCAGGCTGCGGAAAAACCACGCTGCTGCGGATGCTTGCAGGGCTGGAGCTTCCCACCAGCGGGCAGATCGTGTTTGACGGCAAGATCGTGTCAGACGGAGATGAGAACTGGTCGGTTGACCCGGCCAATCGCAATTCGGGACTGGTGTTCCAGTCATATGCCCTGTGGCCACACATGTCGGTACGCGGCAATGTTGAATGGCCTTTGAAGGTTGCACATATGCCCCGCTCTGAACGCGCTGCGCGGGTTGATGAGGTGTTGAAGCTTCTTGATATCCACTCGCTTGGGAATCGTTACCCCAACGAAATTTCAGGCGGGCAGCAACAGCGCGTTGCGATTGCCCGCACGATTGCGCCGAAACCCGGTGTGCTGCTTTTTGACGAACCGCTGTCGAACCTTGATGCCAAGCTGCGGGTGGAAATGCGCACCGAGTTGATGCGTCTGCACCGCGCCACCGGCGCCACAACCGTCTATGTGACCCATGATCAGATTGAGGCCATGACCATGGCGAGCCATGTTGCTGTGATCAATAATGGACGCGTGCAGCAATTCGGGACGCCTTTTGATCTGATAGAGCAGCCGCAAACATCCTTCGTCGCGACTTTTGTGGGTACCCCGCCCAACAACATAGTGCCGGTGGTCAAGAACGGGTCGGGCTACAAGGTCGGCGGGCGACACATGCCGGTGGAACCTCCCTGTGATGACTGCCTTGCCATGTATCGCGCAGAGGCCTTGCGTCTGGTTGATAATGAGACCCAACACAGTCTGGCAATGGAACTGGTCGAGGTCAGTGCGATTGCAGGGCGCATTATGGTGACGGGCCTGGCCAGAGATCTGCGCCTGACGGCTGTGGTGGAAAATGCCCAAAGTGCCCCTATCGGCTCTACGGTTCATTTTGAGTTGCCTGAGACACCACAATGCTGGTTCTCCACTGACGGCGAGAGGATCGGTTAATGCGCATTCTTCTGGTTCGACACGGACAATCTGAATGGAACGCCGAGCACAGGCTGCAGGGCCAGGCCGATATAGCCCTGTCCGAACAGGGCCGGGCACAGGCCGACGCCCTTCGCAAAGTGATTGGAGAGATTAACCCCTGCCGGGCCATCACATCGGATTTGGCACGGGTGCAGGAGACGGCCCACCGGGTTGGTGCGCCCCAAGCGCAACCTGACAAGGAACTTCGCGAGATTGATGTGGGCGAATGGACCGGCCGCAGAATTCCCGACATTATCGCCGAGAATGAAGAGCACTATCTGGCCTGGCGGGCCGGGACCACCACCCCGCCAGGCGGAGAGCTTTGGGAGGATTTTGCTGATCGCGTGACGAAGGTCATTCATAGAGAGGCCAAAACCCCCTGCCAGAACCTCCTCGTGGCCTGTCATGGCGGCGTGATCAGGGCTATCCTGCAGCGTTTTCTCGATCTGCAACCGGCGAGCATCATCCCTGTTGCTCCTGCCAGTCTCACGGCGATGCGGCTGGCAAATGGCCGTGGCAAACCGGCCCGGTTGGAGCTGTTCAACTACCTTCCCGACCGGCTTGATTTTGAGGCTCCGGATTGATCATGTAACGGGAAACCTGGGAAGCCAACTATTGGCACCGCCGCGGGCCATTTCCCCCAATTGAGGCGGACCCTAACTTTCACGCCACTGTCGATATCGTTTTGTCAGCCTCTTCATTTTGATCTGGTTGCCGAGGAGCGCAAGAAACGCGCTGCCTCTGCGCCTGGGCGACTTTCCGGATGAAAGACGTTCCAGCTGTTTGTATGCCAGCATCATCGTGGCCATACCCGCCATTCTCTTATTCTTCCAGGTAACGACCGGCAGGTCGATGTCTGGCGTCTTTCCCGTTTGCCAATTGTTGGGCAGATTGGGTTCATAGGCCATCGCACTAGCTATCCCGAGGACGGAAACACCGATACCACCCGCCTTGTTCACCAATGCATCTTCAGCTACTTCACGGCGGCGAATACCACCTGTCACCATGATCGGCATCTGTGCAATCGCAGCGATATCTCGCGCGAAGTCAACAAAATAGGCTTCTCTGCGCCCCGTAGTGCTGCCACCTTCGATCCGCCCTTGCATGGCTGGGCTTTCGTAGGATCCACCCGATAACTCAACCAAATCAACCGACATTGTGCCCAACTGTTCGACGACCCATTTTGCATCATTCATGTCAAATCCACCCTTCTGAAAATCGGCTGAATTGAGCTTGACGGCGACTGAAAATCGCTCCGAGACCCGGGCACGCACGGCTCGCACTGTTTCCAGCAAAAAACGGGTACGGTTTTCCAAGGATCCACCCCACTGATCGTCGCGGCGATTGGTCAAGGGCGACAGAAACTGATTGATCAAATACCCGTGGGCCGCGTGAATCTGGACGCCAGAAAACCCCGCTTTCTCTGCCAGTTCTGCCGTTGTTGCAAATCTGCCTATGAGGGTCTGAGTTTCGTCTTCGCGCAACGCTCTGGGTTGGCGGAAATTCTTGGAAAGACCCGGAATATCAACTGCAACATCCGATGCAGAAACAGCTTCTTCGCCCAACATGGCATAGGTTTGCCGACCTGGATGATTAATCTGCATCCAGAATTGCCCGCCGCCCGCACGTCCAGCCTTTGCCCAGTCGAGAAAGGGTGCCAGGTCAGTGCCCTGCTGCAGCACGACACTGGCCGGACCTGACATGGCATCGGGAGCCACCATCACATTGCCTGTGATCAAAAGGCCGGCACCTCCTTCGGCCCACCGGCGATAGAGTGTATTCAATCTGTAATCGGGCAACTGGCCGTAGCCGGCAAGACTTTCTTCAGTCGCGGCTTTGGCAAGACGGTTTTTGAGAGATGAACCATTGGGCAAAGTGAGTGGCTCAAATAGGGGGGAATTGGTCATATTGGGGTCCTTGTGTCCAGAAACCCTACTGATATAAACCTTCGACAATGGTTTAAGGTCAAGTGCTATGAAAATTGGTCAGCTGGCAGAGGCAACAAGTGTCTCGACATCCCGCATTCGCTTCTATGAAAAACACGGATTAATACCACCGCCTACGCGACTGGAAAACGGCTATCGTGACTATCCTGAAGAAACGATCTCAAGGTTGAGAACGATCGCCATGAGCAAAGCTCTGGGTTTCACACTCTCCGAAATTCGACGCATTCTGCCAGACGATCCAAGCAATCTGATCGCGCGCAGCGATGTTGTGGCTAATCTTGAAACGAAGCTGGTCGATATTGATCAGCAAATTGAAAATCTCAAGGCGATGCGCGGAAAAGTACGAAAGATGATCACCTATTTTGAGGATCCAAATTCGGCAAAGTGCTGAGATAAAGGGGTGAAGCCGCACCGCTGATCTGACCGGTCTCGCATTTGGAAATGTGCCACAAAGCTCTATTCCGGCAATGGATGAAGGAAGCCATGGCGACTAGGCGTACTTGGACAGCCAATCTGGAAGTTGTTTTGTCGCGGTACCGCTGAGAGCTACACGGGCACAGTCTGACAGGCTCCCGAACCGCACACCGCGACCAGTAAGTCCGGTGGCGTAATGTGAATATTTTCCGGAATTGGTAAACAGCGTCTTCGCCTCTGTTGGAAACAAAGGTTCGGTTATCGAACACCAGCAAATATCCGGGAAGACCTGCACACCGGCATTTTCCAGGCGTTGAATGATGCCTTCCGATTTTGCTTCAGCCAGGACATTGCGCCCTACAGTCACAATAGTATCTGTGTGTGGATCACAGGATTGCCCGTCAAGTAGATCTGCAAAGTTGCGACACTCTGCAAGTGACGCATGGGGGCTTCCGATTGCCACCAGTTCCACTTTTTCACCTGCGCGGTTAAAGCTCAACCAGACCTGTGCCAAATCCGCAGGTGAAATATTGAGGCGCTTTGCATTTTCAACAGCGGCAAGATGGCCCTCGGGGGTATGGCCGCGAACATGCAGCATCGGCGCCGCCGACGTGGTGCCAAAGGCTGCGCACAAAGCCTTTAAGTCGTCTTCTGTGGGGCGAGCCATGTCCAGGCCCGTTAGAACCGGGATTCGATTGGGTGACAGCGTGCCAGCCAACCAACCCAGCATTGGCCATAAGGCGTCATCATACGAACCCGGCAATTTAACCGCGATCTCACATTCCGGCATGCGGTTTTCTGCCAGATATACGCCAGTCTTTGGCGCCCGCCCGGTCATGGCAATAAAAAGATCCAGATAATCTGGATGTTTTGCCGTTCGCGCACCAAGTACGGAATTTGCATAGATGACAGCATTGGATTCTGACCAACCAATATCTTCCCCTTCTGCCGGGGCGTCATCCAGCAGGTAAGGTGCGCAGGTGAATGTGGGTCGGCACCCCATTTTGACGTAAGCATCTGCAAGACGGCTTGCCTTATTGCCAAATTCAGGTGCCATTCCCTGGGCTTGCCAATTTTCACGATCCACTGAAATTGCGTTGATTGTGGTCGGGATGCGCGTCTTTGCGCCCAGTTTTTGCATTTTCTCAGCAAAATCAAGATTTGCGTCATGGGCCAGAATACACCCATCAATATGCCCACGCGACACATCGACAAAGCCTGATGCATTTTGCGCTGCGGCCATCAGACAGAGAATTTCCATGGCGGCTTGCGTGGCGCGACCATCTCCGCCGTCCAACATGCGCCGGTCAGCCCCGGACAGGTCCAGCATGTCTGCGGCGATCGTTTTCAGAGGTATCGACTTGCCGTCAAATCGAAGTTCTGTCCCGTCTATGGCAGCGGCGTTTGCATGTGACAAAGCCTCAAAGACAGGTTTTGGAAGACGCATGACAAGTACAGGGGAATCGAACAATCGGCCGGCAATCATTGCGCCGAGCGTGAGAATGCTTTCTTCTTCGCAAAACACCAATGCGGCAGGTGCGTTGTCGTTGCGCGCCAGTTGAAGCAACACCCCGCTACCACTGCAAGACCCGCGCGACGTGGGCATGAGGACGATTTTTCCGGAAAGCGCTGCACCATGATTGGAATGGTGCGTGTCGATTATGACGCCCGTATCAGGATCGACGCCGCCCCAAAAGCTCAGCCCCTCCTCACAGAAGACAATTTCGCCCTGTGCCTTTCCTTCTACAAAAAGCGTTCCGGCAGCTTCAGCGTTTTCAATTATTTTCGGCATTCCAGGGTCTGAACTCATCTTCAGACCGGAAGCGTATTCTTGGAGATCTGGTGCTGCATCTCATCCCGGCTCGTTTGCAGATAACTCAGCAATGATGCTTTCACATCTCTTATGTGGGCTTGCGTCAGTGATGCCGCCCGCTCAGTGTCGCCAGCTTCGCAGGCTGCTAGAATTTTCTCGTGCTCTTGTGTGGCTCGTTCCATTCCATCGGTCAGAGAAAGCTGAACGCGTACATAACGGTCCAGGCGGTCCAGAAGTCCGTTGATCACCTTTAAATAATTGGGCGATTGGGCCGCTTCATAAAGGCAACAGTGGAACTGCCGGTTTAGTTCGGTCCAGTCTTCCGGTTTTGTCGCATGCGAGAATGCAAGGTGATATCGTCGTGCCTGCTTTAACGTGGTTTTGGTCATGATCGGCACTGCGCGCCGAATAGCGTCTACTTCCACCAGGGTCCGGAGATCGAAGATTTCGTCAAACTCATCATTGGTTATGGCTGCGACAACGGCTCCCTTATAGCGGCGCGTTTCGACAAGACCCAATTGGTGAAGGCGCGCTATCGCTTCGCGCACGGGAATGCGACTGGTGTTGAAGGCTTTCGCAATCTCTTCCTGCGGAAGCGGTGCCCCCACTTGGAGGGTTCCCTTAACAATCGCCTGACGTAACGACTCGAAAACAATTTCAGTCGCCGACTTTGTTTTAGAGACATCGACTGCACTGAAGTTCATGATATTTCTCCTGCTCCAGCTTGGATTTTGACTGCCCTAAGTATAGGGTTTCTACCTCTGGAACGTCGCAATTAGAATATTGTAGACATTATATTGGATCCAAAGTAGCATTCAAAGGCACAATTCTCAACAGGGGTTCGATATGAAAAAGACTATCCTGACTGCAGCCATTACGGCTGCATTTTTTGCCACATCTTTCTCTGTGCCGGCATGGGCCGACACGCTTGATGATGTTGTTGATCGCGGAACACTGCGTTGCGGTGTGGTTCTTGATTTTCCGCCAATAGGCTATCGCGACGCAAACAACGAGCCAGCAGGCTTTGACGTGGAGTACTGCGCTGACCTGGCTGCGGCGCTGGAAGTCGAGCATGAAATCTTGCCGTTGACCTGGTCCGAACGTTTGCCCGTCATTGTGACCGGCCGCGCGGACGTCGTATTTGGCGGCACCTCAGACAGCCTTGCCCGTGCGCGAACCGTCGGATTTTCGATCCCTTATGCAATTTACTATGCGCAAGGCATCGTGAATGCGGAAAGCGGGATCGAAACGATCGAAGACATGCGCGGCAAGCGCGTTGCAGCAGCTGTGGGTACCGTCCCGGAACAAGAATGGTTGAAAATTGCTGCCGAATGGGGCGAAGAAGATAACTATCAGGGTTATCAGTCCGAAAATGAGGTTTTTCTGGCTGTTACTCAGGGAAAAGCCGACATTGGCATAACGACCAACACAGCTGTGCTTCCCATTACGCAGCAGTATGACAACATCCTTGCCGGTCCCCGCATGCCCTGGACCACGGATTACACATCGGTTGTTGGCAAGCGCGAAGACGTAACCTGGTTGAACTATCTCAACCTGTTCGTCACGCATCAGGTTCGCTCCGGCCGTTATCAAGAGCTATGGGGCAAATATGTTGGTGGCGAAGCACCCGAACTTCGCATTCCAGGCGTCTTTTACTGATGAACTTTCCTCGCCCCTTCACTGGGGCGAGGAACCGATGAATCGGGACGAGACATATGTTTGACTATAATTTCCATTGGCGGCCTGTTCTCAAAAACATTCCCGATCTTCTTGAAGCTGCAGCCGTCACACTGCAGGTGGCGGTGATCTCAATGGTGATCGGCATACTCATTGGCCTGGTCCTTGCGTTGACCCGCATGCACCTGAGCGGACCTGCAAGATGGATCGCCTCAACCTGGGTTGAAATTGCACGCAATACGCCCGCTTTGTTTCAATTGTTTTTCTTCGGATTCGGATTGGGTGCCATGGGCGTGCATTTGTCGCCTTACGTCATAGTTGTCTCTGCCCTCAGCTTTAATTGCGCCGGTTATCTGGCAGAGAATTTTCGTGGTGGATTCCAAGCGATTCCAACAACACAAATCCGCGCTGCGCGCTCTCTCGGCATGACAGCCTGGCAAAGTTACACAAGGATCATCATCCCACAGGTGTTTCGCATCGTATATCACCCGATAACCAATCAAATGGTTTGGGCGGTGCTCATGTCATCGCTTGGCATGTTGGTGGGGTTTCGGGAGCTGTCTGGCGAGACGCAAGCGCTTGCCAGCCGCACCTATCGAATTTTTGAGTATTTCGCCGTCACAGCCGTGATCTATTACGCGGTCGTAAAAATCATACTGGTTGGGTCACGCCTGCTGGCCATGCGCCTTTTCAGGTATTGAGGAGCGCCAGATGGAACCGACATTAAGTTTTTTTTCCGGCTTTCAACTTAGCGATCTGTGGTACCTTGCTGAGGCTGCCTGGCGCACCTTGTTGATTTCTGCCTGCGCAATCGCCATCGGCACAATATTTGGGGTCATATTTGGTTGGATGCTTTATGAAGGCAAGCTGGCTGCCACGTTGACACTGAACCCGATCCTGGATGTCTTTCGTTCAGTCCCTCTGATTATTCAGCTTGTTCTGTTCTATAATTTCGCGCCAATCATCGGGTTGAATCTTGATCCCTTCATGTCCGGCGTCGTGATCCTGTCGATCTACTGCGCGTCACTGGTGGCAAACGTCGCACGCGGGGGCATGGAAGCGGTTGGCAAACCGATGCGCCGTGCATCGCGGTCGCTTGGGATGAGTTACTGGCAGGATTTACGCCATGTTGTTTTGCCAATCGGAGGGAGAGCCGTGTTTCCTTCTTGGGTCGGCGTGGCACTTGGCGTGATGAAGGACAGCGCTCTGGTGTCGGTTTTGGGTTACATCGAATTGCTCAAGGCCAGTCAGATCCTCGTCACCCGCACACAAGAGCCTTTATTGATCCTGACAATTGCAGGCGCTTTCTACTTTGCGCTTTCCTATCCAATCTCGCGCTACGCTGCGGCGCTAGAACAACGGTGGTCCACATGATCGAAATCCGTGGGTTAGAGAAATTTTTCGGAAATTTACAGGTTCTCAAGGGGGTCGATTTGGATGTGCGAAAGGGTGAAGTCCTTTCAATCATCGGGGCGTCTGGTTCTGGCAAATCGACGCTGCTTTATTGCATCAATGGACTTGAACCGATCCAAAAGGGCTCCATCAAGGTCGATGGCACCGATGTGCACGCCAAGAGTACCAATATCAATCACCTGCGCCAGAAGATGGGCATGGTTTTTCAGCAATGGAACTCTTTCCCACATCTGACAGCCTTGGAAAACGTAGCGCTTGCGCCCAAGATCGTCAAAGGAATGTCGAAAGCCCAAGCGCGCGATATTGCTGCCAAACAATTGGAGCATGTGGGATTGGGCGATAAGTTGGATGCGTATCCCAGCGCCCTTTCTGGCGGCCAGCAACAGCGGCTTGCCATTGCGCGCGCACTGGCAATGGAGCCGACTTACATGTTGTTTGACGAAGCAACCTCGGCGTTAGACCCTGAATTGGTTGGCGAAGTGCTGGATGCCATGCGACTGCTGGCGCAAGAGGGAATGACGATGATCTGCGTGACCCATGAAATGGGCTTTGCGCGCGATGTATCCGATCGGGTCGCCTTTGTTCATGAAGGCATTATCGAAGAAATCGATACCCCCACCGAAATTTTTGGCGCGCCTAAATCCGATCTTCTGAAAAAATTCCTCTCCAATATCCGATGATTTTTGAAAATCCATACAAACATCGCGGTCTACGCCCCGATCTGCCACGTGAATTAACTCAAGGAGCACTTTCATGACTGTAGATGCATTCGTTGGCTGCATGCCGGCCCTGATGACCCCCTGCACTGCAGACAGAAGCCCCGACTTCGATGGTTTGACCAAGACAGGCCAAGCGCTGATCGAAGCAGGCATGTCTGCGGTGATTTATGCTGGCTCCATGGGTGACTGGCCACTTTTGACTGACGCCGAGCGGATGGAAGGGGTGGAGCGACTGGTGAAGGCTGGTGTGCCGGTTGTTGTTGGGACGGGCGCTGTCAATACGAAAGCTGCAGTGGCCCATGCCACCCATGCCGCCAAAATTGGCGCGCGCGGGTTGATGGTTATTCCGCGCGTGCTGTCGCGCGGGTCTTCCATGGCCGCACAGCGCGCGCATTTCAAAGCGATTCTTGAGGCGGCACCAGACCTTCCCTGCGTCATCTACAACAGCCCATATTACGGCTTTGCAACGAAGGCCGATCTGTTCTTTGACTTGCGCAAAGACCACCCAAATCTGGTGGGCTTCAAAGAATTCGGTGGCAAAGCGGATTTGCGATATGCCGCCGAGAACATCACATCCAGGGATGCAAATGTGACGTTGATGGTCGGGGTGGATACCGCCGTATTCCACGGTTACGTCAACTGCGGGGCAACCGGGGCGATTACGGGCATTGGCAACGCGCTACCCAAGCAGGTCCTGCTGCTGTGTGCCCTGTGTCAAAAAGCGGCTGAAGGGCACGTGGAAGCCCGCCAACGGGCGATGGAGCTGGAAGAAGCTCTGGGCGTTCTATCCAGCTTCGATGAAGGGTCGGACCTTGTTCTGTACTACAAACACCTGATGGTATTGAACGGCCAACACGAGTATCGCCTGCACTTCAATGAAACAGATGCGCTTTCAGAGGCGCAGCGCAATTACATTGAGCAGCAATACACCTTGTTTAACACCTGGTACGACGCATGGTCTGCGCAAGGTGGTATCATTGCGGAATGCGCCTGATCGATGGGGCAGACGTTTGATCAGACAAAAGTTGGATAAGGGTGAAACATGCGTAGCTCTAAGACAATTCATGTGATTTCCGCTCATGCGGAAGGCGAGGTTGGCGATGTCATCGTCGGCGGCGTGTCCCCGCCACCGGGCGACACGATCTGGGATCAGCGCAGCTTCATTGCCTCAGACCAGACGCTTCGAAATTTCATGCTGAATGAACCACGCGGGGGGGTGTTTCGACACGTCAACCTGCTGGTTCCTCCAAAGCACCCGGACGCCGACGCCGCCTTCATCATCATGGAGCCTGAAGACAATCCACCAATGTCTGGGTCAAATTCGATTTGTGTTTCAACTGTATTGTTGGATGGCGGGATCATCCCCATGCAGGAGCCAGTGACGGAGATGATCCTGGAAGCGCCCGGCGGTTTGGTGCGAGTCCGCGCCGACTGCAGCAATGGTAAGGCGACACGCATAACAGTTCAGAATGTGGCCAGTTTTGCGGATAAAATCGGGGTGCCACTTGAAGTGGAAGGGGTCGGAACCCTGACCGTTGATACGGCCTATGGTGGCGACAGTTTTGTTGTCGTTGATGCCCATAGCCTGAACTTTGAGATCGTTGAAAGCGAAGCCAAAGACATTGCACGCCTTGGCGTCAAGATCACCGATGCTGCGAACCAACAATTGGGGTTTTCGCACCCCGAGAATCCTGACTGGAATCATATTTCATTCTGCGCTTTTTGTGGCCCCTTGGAAGCCGTGCCAACAGGTGTGACAGGCCGGTCTGCTATCGCAATCCAGCCCGGCAAGGTAGACAGATCGCCGACCGGAACCGCTGTCTCGGCGCGGATGGCTTTGATGGCAAGCAAGGGCCAGATGAGCATCGGTCAGGAATTTATAGCCACATCAATCATTGGTTCCACTTTCACAGGCAGAATTGAAGCTGCCACAAAAGTCGGCGACCGCGCAGCAATCATTCCGCAGGTCAGCGGGCGTGGCTGGATTACAGGCATCCATCAACACATGCTGGATCCTGATGATCCGTGGCCTCAGGGCTACAAGCTCAGTGATACCTGGGGAGCATAGAACCGGTTTTACCGATTGACCGAAATAATTGGCAGTGTTCAGTTCCCAATAAGTGGTTTTCTTTGGCGGAGTCCGCCTTACGACACTGCAATTGGCAGCCATCGACAGAAACGATGCGTTTGCTGACATGGAGGCAGCACCTGCGCATGTCGATACCGGGCGTAAGCGCGGGAACGTGGCCGTTTCAGTAGCTGAACGCGCTGGTGCTTCACAAGCAGCCTGGCGATGGCAATCGACCTGCACCTTTACATCGGACTTGGCAGCTGTTGCGCTGCGTGTATGCTACTTTGCATGGGTTATGTAACGTCACTCTTTGCGCGAAAAATGGTTGCTGCGGCTGGCGATAGCGTTGACGCATCGCGGCTGTTGACGAGTGTCGGGATTAACCCTGAAGGCCCTTGGGAGCCGAAAGACATGATCCCGGCCGCTGACTACTATGACATGCTGGAACGCATCGCAGAGCAGACTGACGTAACGGGGCTACCGCTGCGAACTGGAGCCTCCATGCGCTTGGACGAATATGGCGCGTTAGGGTTGGCCTTTAAGGCCGCAACGACACTGGGTGCGTCTTATGCACGGATAGAACGCTATGCTCGATTATGGACCAGCGTGGTGGAATATGAGTTGCGGCCACATCCGTTGGGTACGCTCTTTATCCTGCAAAGGGCGGGCGAGCGGCGTTTGGGTCTCCGGCTGTCAAACGAAGCGACGTTGGCGAGCGCTGTGTCGATCGCGCGGCAGGTCAGCCCCGGGCCTGTCAAACCCTTGGAAGTTCTCGTCCAGCATGCAGCACCGAAATCGCTTGCAGCCCATGAAGACTGGTTTGGTTGCCCCGTTCGGTTTGATGCCAAGCTCGACGCGATCCTGTTCTCACCTGAAACAATGGCGCAGCCAAACCTCTTGGGTGACGAAGGGATCTCTCGGTACCTGATCTCACATCTGGATGCTGAGCTGTCGCAGATCACAGCAGAGGTCACATTCGTGGACCAAGCCAAAGATGCTATCGCGCAGGCGCTTAGCGAGGGGTCGCCAAAGATGGCGCATATCGCCAGCGGCCTTGGCCTCAGCGCGCGGTCCCTTCACAGGCGTTTGTCTGAACATGGGATGAGCTTTAAGGTTTTGACTGAAGAAACCCGCCGGGATCTTGCCGAAGGGCTATTGCGGGATGAGCGGCATTCGCTGGCGGAGATTGCGTTTCTGACAGGGTTTTCCGAGCAAAGCGCCTTCACCCGCGCTTTCAAACGTTGGGTCGGGCGCACCCCAGCCAGCTACCGCAAGGCAATCTTTGCCCGCTAACCGCACCTGTGGCAGCGATGGTCAAAACAGTGGCAGAGCCGGTCAATACCGCGACCCTGCGCATCGCATACCTCTTGGCTATCAACCAGCTAAGGAGCGAAACAATGCAAAACAATCCAATCCTCGTTATCGGCGCAACCGGCAAAACCGGTTCACGCGTCGCCACGCGCCTTGATGCCATGAACCTGCCTGTCCGGCACGGTACGCGGCGCGCCACCATCCCCTTTGATTGGGACGCCCCGGAAACATGGGCACCTGTGCTTGAGGGTGTCGAAAAAGCCTATGTTACATACTTTCCCGATCTTGCATTTCCCGGTGCCGTGGAGAAGGTGGCGGCTTTTTGTGGTGCGGCTAAGACAAGCGGCCTGAAACACATCGTCCTGCTGTCGGGACGTGGTGAACACCATGCTCGTTTGGGCGAAGAGGTCGTGCGCAACTCAGGGATCGACTTCACCCTGGTGCGGTCGTCCTGGTTTGCCCAGAACTTCAGCGAAGGCTACCTGCGTGATCCGATTTTGGCTGGCGTCCTGCCCATGCCCGGCGGTCTGATCAAAGAACCGATCATCGATATTGATGATATCGCCGATGTCGTAGTCGCGGCCCTGACCGAAGACGGTCACAAGGGCGAACTCTATGAAGTCACCGGACCACGGTTGATGAGCTTTGCGGATATGGCGGAAACCTTGTCCAAGGCCATTGGCCGCCCTGTCAATCACATCCCGATCAGCTTTGAAGACTTCCACGCCAACGTTGCGGCATCGGGTGGTGAATTCGTCGCTGACGTTTTCACAGCCATCGCTCGCGAAACCCTCGACGGACGCAATGCCGTCGTGTGCGACGGTGTGGAACGCGCGTTGGGCCGCCCGGCCCGCGACTTTGTGGAATATGCCAAATCCGGAGCCTTGTCCGGCCAGTGGTCCACTGCTGCCTGATCCCCTCTCAGTCACCTTGCACATAAAGGAGGTTTTCATGACCTTAAGTATCTTTCAAAAATCAACCCTGGGCATTGCCGGTGTAACCGCACTCGGGATTGGCCTGGCAATCCTTGCCGCGCCGCATGCGTTCTATGCCAGCTACGGCATTACACTTTGCGCAGACGTCAATTTGCTCAGTGAACTTCGGGCACCTGCCGCAGGGCTCGCCGCACTGGGCGCCCTGATGCTGATGGGCATTTGGCGCGAAGCCTGGCGCGAAACATCTATTGTTGCGGCTTTCACCGTTTTCTTTGCCTTCCCTGCAGGTCGGATTGTCGGGATCATTGTCGATGGCATCCCCGCTGGCAGCGTCATTGGCGCGTTGGTGCTTGAACTCGCGATAGCAGCACTTTGCCTGGCTGCATTTGGTCATCGTATTTGGGCCAGCAAGCAAAGTGGCCCTTTACCCAAACACGCGTAAATCACTTTCAAACGCGGCGGGCGCATTGATCCTCCCGCCGCTCCAACCTCTTAAGGGAGAAAATCCAATGTCCCCTATCATTTTTATTTTCCTACAACTCGCCATCATCGCATATGCGCTGGTCAGCGGCGTCTTCCTTGCGTTTTCCGATTTCATCATGCGGTCACTGGCCAATACCGGCGGCGTTGGCGGCGTGGATGCGATGCAGATCATCAACCGCGAGGTGTTTCGCTGGGTCTTTATGGCGCTCTTCATCGGGCTGGCGCCATTGTCCCTTCTGATCTCGGTCTATGGCGGTGTCTTTATCGGCAATGGTCCTGGCAACGCCATCATGCTTGCAGGCCTGATCTATTTCATCGGCTGTTTTGGGGTCACGGTCTGTTTCAACGTTCCGATGAATGAAGCGCTGGCTGGCATGGACGTGACTGCGGACGCAACCCGTGCCTACTGGACCGGCACCTATTTGCCGCGTTGGACCTTCTGGAACACAGTGCGCACCATTGCCAGTGGCGTCTCTGCTGCGCTTTTGCTGTTCGGGCTGTTGTGGGCGACACAAACGCAAGCGCAGACGGTTTGAGGCGGCGTGTCGTTCACTTCCTTTTTGGACATCAATGGCTGATTGAGTATCATCCTCCCACCCAATCAGCATCAGATAAAGTGCAAGAAAATGTCCAGGAAAACACCCACACTCCACATGCTTTGCGGCAAGATCGCAGCAGGAAAATCAACTCTGGCCGCGAAGCTTGGACGTGCTGAAGGCACAGTTACACTTTCCGAAGATATGTGGTTGAGCCAACTATTTGCCGACCAGATATCATCGCCCGCAGACTATGTGCGTTGTAGTGCAAAGCTACGCGATGCCATGGGCCCGCACGTCGTCACCTTGTTGAATGCTGGCGTCTCTGTCGTCTTAGACTTTCCCGCCAACACGTTCGAAAACCGCAGCTGGATGCGCAGTCTGCTTGATCAGACCCAAGCAGATCATGCGCTACATGTCCTCAACCCACCCGATGCGGTTTGTCTTGAGCGGTTGCACAAACGCAATGCCGCTCAAGATCATCCTTTTGCCGCGACAGAGAAACAGTTCGAAATGTTTTCCAAACACTTCGTCCTTCCGTCGGCGGAAGAGGCGTTCATAATCGTAGAACATAGAGCGGTCTGACAAGGCGTTCTGTCTTGGGATGTCGACCCGAAATTCATGAAAACAATTCCCAATTGCCTGCCTCTCCAAGGTTTATCCTGCTTGCAGTTTTAGGGTAGTTTGCAATCAACGCTTCGAATGACCGCCATGGCGACATCTGCTGCAATGCACGGAAAAGCCCGCCGCATCTGCGAACAGATGCTGCTTCAGCAATAATCGTAACTGCATAAGGCCGAACGGGCTTATGGTGAGCCTGAAAATTCGATCGTTTCGCTCTGATTCTCTCGAGTGGGTTCGGAAGATTGGAAGATAAAATTGAGGGGCCGCAGCCATGAGCGGTTCTTTGAATCATCTGTCCGATAGCTCTGTAAAGTGCTCATTCTTGAACGCCCCTTCCAGAAAGACAATGGCTTCAAGAGTGGAGCGAAAGGCGCCGTCGATAGCCCATACAACGAATACTCGCAGCATCCTGAGCGACGCAGTTCTGCGACTTGTTGTTCGGTTGTCAGCCGTTCGGTTGACACATGCGCGTAACCAATACGACGCCCCGTTGTTGCGTCAAGGTTTCTGCTCAAAATGACATCCTTCCCAAGTGACAAAAGGGAAGCCTTTTGTCCGTGTGGTCAACAGCGTTTGATGTAAGAACGATGCGTTTGCTGCTCAGAGAAAGACACGTTGGAAATCTGGGATTTTAAGAATATGTCACAGGTCATGCTGAAAATGGCGTGCCCGGTGTTCTCACTCATTCGCCCACTGAACTTTTAGACTATCACTTGGAGGAGTGGTGGAGAGGTAGTGCGAAATATCGGCCAAGGATGATCTATGGGATACAACTCTATCAATGTCAGAGCCCTGGCCTGCGATTATCTGGAGCGATCTGGGGATGTTGTGATTTAACGAATGTGATCCGGCTAACGTCAACTGCCTGCGAAACAGCTCGAATGGTGCCACTTCAATCTTGGCATTTGATGGGCAGACTCCAAAGAACAAGCCCTTGCCGCCATTTGTGATGTAGTTGGTCAAGTCTGCGGCCACTGCCGGAACTCCGGTGGCTTCCACGACCAGATCAGATCGATGATGCCATTTTTTCAAGTCGTCGGAGCCACTTGCCACCGTATCAAATCCAAAGCTGGACGCCAGCTCAAGTCGACTGTCTGATATGTCGCAAAAGGTAACGCTTGAAACGCCTTCCGATTTCAGTGCCATTCCCATCAACAACCCCATTGGACCCGCGCCGAAGATCAGCACCTCCTCCATCCACGGCGCGTGTACGGCATCTAATCCGTTCATGACGCACCCAACAGGCTCTGCCAAAGCTGCCTGCAGGAAACTCAATTCGCCTATTGGATGGACGTTTGAAGCGCTGACAAGACTGAGCTCAGCAAACCCTCCGTGCCTCGTGACACCATAAGCTCCCAGGTTGTCACAAAGATGGGTCCATCCGCGCATGCAAGCACGACAGGTGCTACATTCGAAATTCGGATCGACGGCAACTCTGTCGCCGATGCGAACATTTGTGACGCCGGACCCCACGTCGACGATAACACCGGAGTATTCATGGCCGGGCACAACGGGAAACGCGCCGGTGCCATAATTATCCTTCAGGACCTCATAGTCGGTGTGGCAAATCCCGCTGGCCTTCACTTCGACCACGACCTCACCCGCACCTGCTTTGGGGTCCGGCAGGTCGGTGAACTGAACTTCGTTCTTTCGAGTGAACAGGGCGGCTTTCATGGTGGTTTATCCTTGAAGGTATGCGCGAAGAGTGGCTTCCATCCCTTCGGACCAAATCATCGTTAACCAATGATCAAATCGATCTTTGAGCCCCTGATTGTCAGCGAGGTTCCCATAGATGTCACGTTGGTTCAGCCATGCCTGTGGCTCTGACTTAGCGGCCTTGGCTGCTGCTTGCAGCTTGTCCCAAATCGGGTCATTTGGCTCGATGTTCGAGCCATCTTCCCGGGTCCCTTCGCACATGCGTGCCCAAATTGCCTGTGACAAGACAAGGCCTTCGAAGGCGTCGCCACTGACCAGTGCTGCGCGCAGCGTTGGCAAAATGAACCCGGTCTGACGAGATGATCCGTCAAACGCAACGCGGCGCACGGTGTCGATGATCTCAGGGTTGGAGAAGCGGCTGTCAATCAGATCCACATAGGCGTCAGGTGTCATGTCAGGTACCGCTTGAACCTGCAGAGCAATCTCATCGCGCGCTACTTTTCGGAAGAAGTCACCGATAAGCGGGTGATCCATGCAGCTGGAGATATACTGAATGGACAAGACTTCTCCTGCATCAGCGATCAACTGGTGTCCGCCGTTCAGTATGCGGATTTTCATAGCTTCGAAGTCATGTACGTCCTCTGTAAATGTCGCTCCGACCTTGTCCCAATCGGGCCGGCTGACACAGAAGTCATCTTCGATTACCCACTGGCGGAAGTTCTCATGCGTTACCGGGGCTGCGTCTTCGATGCCAAAAGTTTTGACGAGCTCCAACTCCTTCGAGCCGGTCGCAGGCACGATGCAATCCACCATCGAGTTCGGGAAGGTGCAGTTCGCTTCGATCCACTCCGCCAGACTTGGGTCAGAGAGCCGCGCTAACGACACAAGCGTCTGGCGCAAAATCGCCCCATTGCCTTGCAGGTTGTCACAACTCTGGCAGGTGAACGGACCTTTTCCGTTGCCACGCCGGATTTTCAACGCAGCAATCATCGCTCCGAACGCGGTGCGGGGTTTATCAGGATTTGCAGCATCGTGCTGGATGTCCTTGTGGTCTGTATCAAACCCGTTGCTTACTGGATCAATGTAGTATCCGCCTTCAGTCACCGTCAGAGAGACAATCCGAATGGCCGGATCAACCATCTGCGTGATCAGTGCTGCATTATCTTTTTCAACGGGAACAAAGCCGATCATCGAGCCAACAATCTCGGCCGACTGCCCTTTCGGGTCCAATTCAATCAGCGTCGTCAGATAATCCTGTGCCGCAAGCACTTGCCGCTGATCCCCATCAGCTGGCCGAACACCAGCGCCGATGATCCCCCAATCCAAAGCCAGGCCCTGTTGCATTAAACGATGCAGGTACCAGGACTGATGGGCGCGATGAAAGTTCCCAAGACCAATGTGCACGATTCCCGGCGTCACCTTCGAACGGTCATAGCTCGGGCGTTTAATCTCGCCCGGCAAGCCAACCAAGATTGCATCGGATAATCTTTGAGTATGACTCGGCATCAACTCATCCAATTTCCGCCGTCGACATTGAGTGTCTGCGCCGTGATGTAGCGGGCCGCGTCTGAGGCAAGGAAGATGACAGGATCAGCAATATCCTTGGGATCGCCCATGCGACCCAATGGAATAGCTTCGCCCACTTCGCGTTTCTTTTGGCCAAGTGGTTTATTCTCATATTCAGCGAACTGCGCATCAACCACATCCCACATCGGAGTGTCGACGACACCTGGCGCGACGGCATTGACCCGGATATTGTCATCCGCCAATTCCAGCGCCAACGACTGAGTAATCGAGATCACCGCCGCCTTGGTCGAACAATAGATCGTAACGTTCGGCTCACCCCTGCGCCCTGCCTGCGATGAGAAATTGATGATGGCCCCGCCACCTCGCTTCTTCATTGATGGGGCAACCGCCTGACACGCGAATATCGTGCCTCCCACATTCACATCATACTGGCGGCGATAGTCCTCTGGCGTAATCTTATCGATAGAGGCCATGTTGAAAATACCCGCGCAATTCACCAGAATATCGATACCACCAAGCGCATCCTCAACCGACTGCACACCAGCTTTGATGCCATCAAAGTCGGCCACATCCATTGTGACTGCGATACCACCGATTTCTTGCGCCGTTTCAGAGGCATCACCCTTATTCAAATCCGCAACAGCAACCTGCGCGCCTGCCTCGGCCAAGGCCTCACAAACCGCACGGCCAATGCCCCGCGCACCGCCAGTGACCAGTGCAACTTTCCCTGCCAATGAGGTCATGGCATCCGCAGCCCATCAGCACCGAACCGGTGCATTTGCGCGGCATCCGGCGTGAGGTAAACCGTATCGCCGTGCTTGACGGCAACATTACCAGCTGCACGCACTGTCATGGGATCACAGCCTTCGATCCCGTGAATGTGGATGAATGTATCAGAACCCAAGTGCTCGGCCACGCCAACTGTGCCTTGCCATTGACCCTCGGTTGTCGAAACCTCTAAGTGCTCAGGCCGAATTCCAATGGTTTCGGCAGAATGCTTTGCGGCCTCATCCCCAGTGACAAAATTCATCTTGGGAGAGCCAATAAATCCAGCCACAAACAGGTTGTGCGGGTTGTGGTACAAATCGAGCGGCGTGCCAACCTGCTCAATTACACCGGCCTGAAGCACCACGATTTTGTCGGCCATAGTCATGGCTTCGACCTGATCATGGGTCACGTAGACCATCGTAGTCTCAAGCTTTTTGTGTAGCTCCGATATCTCCATCCGCATGCCAACACGCAGCGCCGCATCAAGGTTTGACAGAGGTTCATCAAAGAGAAATGCCGATGGTTCCCGAACAATCGCACGGCCAATGGCAACACGCTGGCGTTGGCCACCAGACAGCTGACCGGGACGACGGTCCAGGTAATCGGTGAGGTTTAGCGCCTTTGCGGCAGATTCAATGCGACGGTCCTGTTCCGCCTTGTCCATTTTCGCCATACGCATCGGAAAGGCGATATTCTTACGCACTGACATGTGCGGATAGAGTGCGTAAGACTGAAACACCATCGCCAAACCACGTTTGGCTGGCGGCAGATCGGTGGCATCCGCGCCATCAATCTCTATGTTGCCCGAGGTCGTATCCTCAAGCCCTGCGATTAGGCGCAGGAGAGTGGACTTACCGCAGCCCGATGGGCCAACGAAAACCACGAATTCACCGTCATTGATCTCAAGGTCCAATGGTGGAATGACTTCGTCTTCACCAAACTTTTTCTGGACCTGCTTGAGCTGTATGCGTCCCATATTCCAATTCCTTACTTTACAGCACCGAAGGTAAGACCCCGGACAAGTTGTTTCTGGCTGAACCACCCCATGATAAGGATTGGCGCGATCGCCATGATGGAGGCTGCGCTGAGCTTGGCGTAAAACAGGCCCTCTGGGCTCGAATAGCTTGTGATGAACGCTGTCAGTGGCGCTGCATTTGCTGCTGTCAGGTTGATCGTCCAAAACGCTTCGTTCCAGGCCAGGATGATGTTCAGCAGGACAGTGGATGCAATGCCGGGGATCGCCATCGGTGTCAGCACGTAGAGGACTTCCTCACGCAACGATGCGCCATCCATACGTGCGGCTTCCAAAATCTCTCCGGGGATTTCCTTGAAATAGGTGTAGAGCATCCAGACAATGATTGGCAGGTTGATCAACGTCAAAACGATCGTCAGACCGAAACGGGTATCCAGCAAGTTGAAGTCACGAAACAGCAAATAGATCGGCACAAGCACACCAACGGGCGGCAGCATCTTGGTCGACAGCATCCACATCAGAATGTTCTTGGTGTGCTTCGATGGCACAAAAGCCATCGACCATGCCGCTGGGATCGCGATCAACAGCCCTAGAAACGTGGACCCAAGCGAGATGATGACCGAGTTGGAAAAGTGCTTGAAATAGTCCGAACGCGCTTGAACCGTGCTGAAACTCTCCATCGTCCAACCGGATCCGAACAAGATTTCCAAAGGTGCGCGGATCGCGTTTTCTTCGGTTTTGAATGACAGGATGACGATCCAAAGGATTGGAAAGAACAACAAGAAGCCAAGTGTCCCCGCGATGGCCGAGTTGAAAACTTTGGTCCGTTTCGAGACTGCGCGCGGCATGTTCGGCCCTCCTTATGCGTCTAGGTTTTTGCCGATCATCCGCATCAAGAAGATGGCAACTATATTGGCAAGGATGATAGCAATAACACCGCCAGCACTCCCCATGCCGACGTCAAATTGCAAGAGTGAAGAAACGTAGATCAGATATGTCAGGTTCGTGGTTGCTGTGCCGGGCCCACCGTTCGTGGTCACCAGAATTTCCGCAAAAACCGACAACAAAAAGATTGTCTGTATCAAGATCACGACCGTGATCGAGCGAGCGAGGTGGGGCAGCATTATGAAAAGGAATCTGTTCCACCAGTTCGCGCCGTCCATCTCGGAGGCTTCTAATTGTTCTTGGTCAAGTGATTGCAGGGCCGTCAGCAGGATCAGCGTCGCAAACGGCAGCCACATCCAGGACACGATGAACGTGATAGATGCCAATGGGTATTGGCCAAAGAAGTCGATGGGAGGGAAGCCCAAGCCAGTAACGATCCGTCCAAAAATCCCGTTTACCGGGTTCATGAACATGTTTTTCCAAACCAGTGCCGACACAGTTGGCATCACAAAAAACGGTGCGATGACCATGATGCGAATGAGGCCTTGGCCAAACATTGGCTTATCCAGCAAAATGGCGACACCCAGCCCCCCGATTGTCGTAATGCAAAGCACCCCCCCGACAAGCGCAAGTGTATTGTAGATCGCATCTTTGAAACTGGGATCAGTGATGAACCAATAATAATTATCCCAACCCGCAAAAGGCGTCGGGCCGGGTTGTAGCAAGTTGTAATAGAGGAACGAAAAATAGATCGTCATGCACAGCGGCACGAGCATCCAACCGAGCAGCAAAAGCACCGCTGGCGAAAGCATCAATCGTGCGGCAGAACGGGATGCCTTTGTAGCCATATGTTACGCCCTCCCAAAACATATTGCATTACAACATTTAGGAAAAAGTCCGGCTTGGGCCTTTGCCAAAATGTTATCACTGGTGAAACAGAATGAAAGATGGACCGAGGTGCAAAACCCCGGTCCATTCAGGGAGCAGATTACTTGATGTAACCAGCCTTGATCATTTCGCGCTCGGCGAACTTCTGGCTGTTTGCCAGAGCAGTTTCAACAGTTTGTTGACCGGTAAGAGCCGCTGCAACCTGTTGACCTACATAGTTGCCGATGCCCTGGAATTCAGGAATCGCGACGAACTGAACGCCAGTGTAAGGAACTGGATCACGTGTTGGGTCCGCAGGGTCAACCGAAAGGATCGCTTCAACAATGGTGTTGGCAAAAGGAGCCGCTTCAAGACGACGTGGGTCCTCTTCAACAGATTGACGTGTTCCGCTTGGAACAGCAACCCAGCCCTTGGTTTCGCCGACCGTCTCAAAGTACTCTTTCGATGTCGCCCATTTCAGGAAATCTTTGGCGGTGTCGACCTTCTGGGAGCTTGCAGGAATCGCAAGTGCCCAAGACCAAAACCAACCTGTGCCCTTGTCCGTCACCTGCATCGGCGCTTTGAAGAAGCCGGTTTTGTCCGCAACGGACGATGTATCGGGATTGCGAACGTCACCAGCTGCCGATGTCGCGTCAACCCAAGTTGCACATTTGCCGTCCTTAAACAAAGCACGGTTTTCATTGTGACCATTTGCAGACGAACCGGGAGGGCCCGAAGCTTTCATCAAGTCGACATAGTAATGGATCGCAGCGTTCCACTCTGGTGAGTCAAGCTGTGGGTTCCAATCCATGTCGAACCAGTCCGCACCGAATGCGTTAGCCACGGTACCAACAAAGGCCATGTTTTCACCCCAGCCAGCCTTACCGCGCTGGCAAGTGCCAAAGATACCGTTTTCCGGATCATGTGCCTTAGCAGCCATTTCCGCAAACTCAGTATACGTGATTTGTTCAGTTGGAACTTCGATGCCCGCGGCCTCAAAGATGTCCGTCCGATAGAATGTGAACGATGTCTCGGAATAGAGCGGAACCGCATAGAGGTTTCCGTTTGCCGACAGGCCGTTCCGGACCAACTGGAAAATGTCTTCGAGATCATAATCCGCATCATCAGCGAAATCATTAAGTGGTGTCAGCCAGTCATTGCCACCCCAGATCGGCGTTTCATATGCGCCGATGAACATGATATCGAAAGACCCACCTCCGGTCGCGATGTCTTGTGTTGTCCGTTGACGCAGAACGTTTTCTTCCAGAACAACCCAGTTGATCTTGTTTCCGGTTGCTTCTTCCCACTTCGGAGCCAGCTCCTGCATGGTGATCATGTCAGCGTTGTTTACTGTCGCGATCGTAATTTCTTCGGCCAAAGCTGTGGATGCGATTCCTGCCGCCAACCCAAAGCCAACTGCCGTGCTTAACAGTGCGCGTTTAATAGACATAATTGTCCTCCCTATTTTTTACACATGTAAACAGTCGCCGAAACAGGCTTGTAGGTCAAGGAGTATTTGTCTGCCTCAATTTGTCAGACAGACTGAACGTGGACTACGTAGATTCCCGAATCCGTATTGCAGCCTCTTTGTTCAACGAAATTGGCGCGTTCTTCCGCTCGCCGCGGATACGCTCCAAAAGCAGCCTAACAGTGTCTTCTCCGATCCCCTCAATATCCTGCGCAGCTGTTGTGATCGCTGGGAACATATACTGACTGAGTGGATGATCATCATGCCCCGCAATGCGCAAACTGCCTTCTCGATCTGACCCTCGGGCGAACAAACCATATTTGTTTGCAGCACGGATCGCTCCAATTGCGATGCGATCATTGGCGCATAAAATGGTGTCCGTGATGTGCCTTTGATGGCTGAAATGTTTGTCCATCACGCCAAAGCCGTATGCTTCGAACTGCCAAGACGGGGACGCCCCTTCGGCCTTGACAAACCGTGGCTCTAGCCTGAGTTCCTTAATTTTGGATACGTACGCTTGTTCACGCTCAGATGCGTTCGAGTTTAGGTCAGGCATCCCAAGAAAAATTGGTGCATCCCCTGTTCGGCAAAGGTAATCAACAATGGCCGCAATACTCTGAGCATTGTCTGTGCCAACAAAATCAGCCCCCGCAATTGGATGTGCTGGGCGCGAGTCGGCAAATACAATTGGAAAATCTTCGCTGGCGAGTTGAAAAACTTCGGTTGAGCTTTCAAACCCCAGAGGAGCTATGATTGCACCATCTGCTCTCATCGAACGCAACCTTGAAACAGCCTGAGATTCACCTTGCGCGGTTCCTTTTGAGCTCTGTGTGATCACCGTGAAACCGGTGTCCTGCGCCGCGCGTTCTATCGCCTCCAGCATACTTGCAAAGAACAAATCTGTGTAATGCGGAATGATAACGCCAATCAGACCCTTGGTTTTACGGTTCTGACGTGTGGCTAAGAAATTATAGACATAATCGACTTCCTCCAGACGTTTGCGGATTTTCTTTGAAGTTGAAGATCTCACAGTCGAAGGGTCTTGAAAGTACCGTGATAAGGTCGGTCGAGAAATACCAATCGCTTCAGAAAGCTCTGTCATCGTGGCGATTTTCGGTTTCACTTTTGCCAAGGCATTACTTTCTATTAGCAGGACCACCCAGCACGATGCCTCAGGCGTTCAAAATCCATCCACCAAACTTTGACACATGTAAAAAATTTGTCTAGTCATTCCTTCAACCTGGAGAAGAATATGTCTGGCAACCGAACCATCGCGACCATTGGCGAAATATTAGTGGAATTCGTTTCCCACAACCCAAATTGCGCACTTGAAAAGGTTTCGGACTACTCGGGGCCGTATCCAAGTGGTGCACCTGCGATCTTTCTGGATCAGGCTTCGAGCATGGGTGCGCGAACCGAGATGATTGGAGGCGTTGGCGCTGATGGTTTTGGCCGGAGTATTTTGAAGCGACTTGAGCAAGATGGCGTCGGGATCAAAGGTATTCATGTAACGAGCGACCACAGCACCGGAGTGGCGTTCGTGTCTTACTACAATGATGGAAATCGTGATTTCATTTTCCATCTGTCTGGAACGGCCGCAGAGGCGTTTGACGTACCGCCGTCGCTTCTGGCTCCTGCCAATACGATCCTGCATGTGTCTGCATCGTCGCTGGGAGTTCCCTCGATGCGTAACAAGATAATGGGTGCCGTGAGACGTGTCTCGGATGCGGGTGGCTGGATCACATGTGACCCGAATGCGCGTCCGGAATTGATGCGCGATGTCGAAGCGAAAACCGCAATGTTTGAAGCCATGGAGCGCAGCTATTGCCTTCTGCCCAGCACCAGCGATTTGGACTTTCTGTTCCCAGACCTGACCGAAGAGGCTGCCATAGATCGCCTCCTGACGTCGCGAGCCGAAGTGATTGCCATCAAGCGTGGAGCAGACGGTGCGACAATCGTAGGTCACGGTGAACGGCATGATTTTGGCGGACATCTCGTTAAGGAAATTGATCCTACGGGTGCCGGAGATTGTTTCGGCGGCACGTTCATCTCTCTTCTCGCGCAAGGCGTGTCTTTGTCTGAGGCAGGACGGCGAGCAAACGCAGCGGGCGCAATAGCCGTAACACGACGCGGTCCGATGGAAGGCAATTCCAGCCCATCCGAGATTGCGGATTTTCTCGACAAAGTCACACCAATGGAGCGCACAGCATGAGCCTTGTTCACGACCTGATTACTCGCAACCGTGCAGGTGAACCCATTGGTTTGCCTTGCTTTTGCACTGCGAATGAGCATGTCCTTCGCGCCGTACTGGCTTATGCCGCCAAAACCGGAAACCCGACTGTAATCGAGGCCACGTGCAATCAGGTCAATCAGGATGGCGGTTACACCAGCATGACGCCAAGGGACTTCATGTCGTGGCTTCGTGGCATGGCTGACGACGCAAGCGTGCCGATGAACCAGTTGATCCTTGGTGGCGATCATCTTGGCCCGAATCCCTGGAAGTCTGAGCCTATCGAACAGGCCATGGAGAAGGCCCGTGAACTGGTGAAACTTTATGTCGAGGCGGGGTTTACGAAAATTCACCTTGATGCCAGCATGGCCTGCGGCGGCGAGCCAAACCCCAGTGTTGCCCAAATTGCCGAACGCGCCGCGGATCTTTGTGCAGTGGCCGAGACCCATGCGCCACACCCCCACAATCTGGTCTACATCATCGGGACCGAAGTGCCGATCCCAGGAGGTGAGACTGAAGAGCCTGATACGCTCAATGTTACATCAGTCGCCCGGCTTCAGGACACAATTCAAACCCATCGAGATGCATGGGCCGCACGCGGACTGGATGCCGCTTGGCAGCGCATCGTATCAGTCGTCACCCAACCCGGCGTGGATTTCGGTCACACATCAATCTATCCGTTTATCCCTGAAAAAGCGTTCCCTTTGAGTGAGGCGATCCTGAAAGAAGACGGGCTGACTTATGAGGCACACTCCACAGATTATCAGACGACTTCTGCGCTTGCTGACCTCATCAAGAACCACTTCTTCTTCTTAAAGGTTGGCCCTGAATTGACCTTCAGATTCCGCGAGGCTGTTTGGGCACTGGCGTCCGTTTCAGAACAACAAGGCCTTGATCAAACCTCTGACATCCGCACTGTTATCGAGGGTCGCATGAACGCCAACCCCAAGCATTGGAGGGAATACTACAGTGGAACTGACGAGGAGCTGCGGATCCAAAGGATCTACAGCTACAGTGACCGCATTCGCTATTATTGGGCTGACAAACATGTCTCGGAGGCGCTGGACGGCCTTGTTGCGTCTCTGAGCGCCAATCCTGCGCCTGAGACCGTGACATCGCAAGCTTTCATGGGGCTGGAGTTTGGTGACATCCCGAATTGCCCCAACGCTTTGATCGAGCAACATGTGCAACGCTGCATAGCGCGTTACTTTGAAGCTGCAGGGCACAGCAATTTTGGCGACGTTTAACGCCAACGTTTATTTTGCAGAAAGTTGTGAACGAAGTGGCAGCAGTTCAATTCCTGCTTCACGATGCCCCGAATGCTGCCTGTGGGGCGATTGCAGCGAAGGTTCACTTAGTCCGCGCCAGCGCGGGTGTGGAAGCGAAGTAGCGGTTTGGAGGTTTTTGATAATATGAAGTTGAACCGTCTTCTTGCTTGGCCTGCATCAGAGAGTCACATGCATCTTTTTTTCAACGCCGGTGCTTGCCCTTGCACAAAGCGGCTTTTACGACACAGTGAAAAATTGATTGCACTGCTCTGAAACATTTCGCTGGTTCGGGAACGCAGTCATTAAAGGAAAATGGCGGAGAGACAGGGATTCGAACCCTGGAGACAGTTACCCGCCTACACGCTTTCCAAGCGTGCGCCTTCGACCACTCGGCCACCTCTCCTAGAGGAAGAAATGTGCAAGAGGTCCAAAGGACATAACCATTTCATCAGCGCGAGAGCTTTATACTGATCACATGGCACTGCGCAAGGTGCTGAGGGCATCTTTTAGGGGTGGAATTAAGTTTTTTCTCTCAGAACTGTGAAGAGGCTTGATTTGCTGGTAAAAGGGCGGCCCGTTATATGCCAGCAAACGAAACAGGACCTCCCACATGATACGCTTTATTTTTCGCATTCTCGGCTTCTGGCTGTTTGCCGGTGCCTTTGTCGCGCTGGTGCTGGATGGCGCGCGGTCTATTACCAGCGGTGATCTGATCATCACCCCCATGGGCAGCACCTGGTTTGCGCTGCATTCCGATTCTCTCAATCTGGCGCAGGCTGTTATTCAGCGCAATGTGCACCCATATGTATGGGACCCGGTGATGATCTCCATTCTGGCCGCTCCCACATGGCTGGTGATTGGTGTCATTTCCCTGCTGTTCATTGCCATAGGCAAAAAACGGCGCGGTGTTGTTGAAGGCTAGGGGCCAGAATCTGGCGTTCAGCCCCTCGATGCGAACGGAAAGGACCACATATGTTTTTACTCGATAAGCTGCGGAACAAGCTGAGCATTCCTGCACAGGCCAAAGCCCTGCCCGGTCGCGCAGATGCTTTGCCAACGGCGAGCCATCATTTTGTAAATGGCAACCCGCTGAAAGGCCCATTCCCGGATCATCTGGAAACGGCGTATTTCGCACTGGGCTGTTTCTGGGGCGCTGAGCGGGTTTTCTGGAAGCTGGATGGCGTCTACACAACGGCCGTGGGCTATATGGCGGGCCATACGCCAAACCCGACCTATGAGGAAGTGTGCAGCGGCGGCACCGGCCATACAGAGGCGGTGCTGGTGGTGTTCGATCCTGCGATCATTTCAATGCAAACCCTGTTGAAGGTTTTCTGGGAAAGCCATGACCCTACGCAGGGCATGCGGCAGGGCAATGATACGGGTACGCAATATCGCTCTGGTGTCTATACCACGTCACCAGACCAGCTGAAGGCGGCACAGGAAAGCCGGATCCTTTATGAGCAGGCACTGGTCAGCGCCGGGCGTAAAAAAATCACCAGTGATGTGATGGAAGCAACGGAGTTCTTTTATGCCGAAGACTATCACCAACAATATCTGGCGAAGAATCCCGGTGGTTATTGCGGCATTGGCGGCACAGGCGTCTCATGCCCAATCCCAAATGCAATCGTCTCATGACGCTTGATGACTATAATGCATTTTGCAAAAGCCTCACTGGCACCACTCATGTGGTTCAGTGGGGCGGCTCTCATGTCTGGAAAGTGGGCGGCAAGATATTCGCCATTTCAGAGCTCGGTACCGGGCCGGACAAAGCAGAACCCGGTCAGGATGGCTCTGTCGCCATAGCCTTCAAATGCGCTGATATGTCGTACCGGATGCTGACCGAATTGCCAGGTATTATTCCCGCCCCCTATCTGGCACGCGCCAAATGGGTGCGTGTCGAGCCGGATGCCGAATTCAGCGATGATGACCGCAAAACCTATATCGCCGAGGCACACCGTATCATCAGCGCCAAGTTGACGAAAAAACTGCAGGCCGAATTAGGCCTGATCTAGGCTGAACACGGATTGACCGCTGACAAATGTCTGCACAATCCGCCCACTGAATCGGGCATCTTCAAAGGCCGTATTTTTGGAACGGGAGCGGAACTGGTCTTCGCTGGCGATCCAGGGCTCGTTCAGATCTGCAATCGCAATATCAGCATCTGTGCCGACTTCCAGTGACCCGGCTGACAGACCCAGCAGACGCGCTGGCGTATCGCTGACTGCGCGGACCAGATCAAGCAGGCTGAGGCGTTCATCATGAACCAGCCGCATCGCCGCTGAAAACAGGGTTTCCAAACCAATGGCACCGCTTTCCGCTTCGGCAAAGGGATGGCGTTTGGCTTCCACATTCTGCGGATCATGGTTTGACACCACCACATCAATGGTTCCGTCTGCCACACCGTCAATCAAGGCCTGACGATCGTCTTCCAGCCGCAAGGGTGGGGACAATTTAAAGAAGGTCCGGTAGCCGCCAATATCAATCTCATTCAACGACAGATGGTTGATGGAGACACCCGCTGTCACCGGTATACCGGCTGCCTTGGCCGTGCGAATCGCCGCAACACCGGCAGCGGTGGAAAGTTGTGCAATATGGCATCGGCTCTGCGTCAGCGCCGCCATGCGGATATCCCGATCAATCATGATCAGCTCCGCCTCATGGGGAATACCAGGCAGGCCAAGTCGCGAGGCATTTTCGCCCTCATTCATAACACCATCTGCCGCAAGATTTGGATCTTCGGCATGGTGAATGATGAGACTGTCAAAATCCCGTGCATAGGTCAGCGCCCGGCGCAGAATCACGGCATCTTCCAAAGCTCTATGGCCACTGGAAAAGGCCACGGCACCCGCTTCCTTCAGCAGGCCAAATTCGGTCATCTCCTTGCCCGCCTGACCTTTGGTCAAAGCAGCAGAGGGATGGACTTTGACAATGGCAGTATCGCGTGCGCGGCGCAGCATGAAATCGACCAAAGCCGGATCATCAATCACCGGATCAGTATCCGGTGTCGTGACAATGGTTGTAATACCGCCGGCAGCAGCAGCAGCGCTGGCTGTGGCCAGGGTTTCCTTATGCTCTTCGCCCGGTTCACCAACATTGACCTGCATATCGACAAAGCCGGGAAGGACTACTTTGCCAGAGACATCCAGAGCCGGGATGTTTTCATTGGAAACGGCAAGCTTTCCAGCGGGACCCATGGCGGCGATACCGCCATCGATAATCAGCAGATCACTGATCTGATCCAGCTTCTGCCGCGCGCAGATAACGCGGCCATTGCGAATATGCACGGAGTTGGACGACATACTATTTGAGGGATGGGCCATTCTCATCCTCTCCCACCGCGATTGGGCAGATGCTGTGATAGGGCTTCCAGAACCGCCATGCGCACGGCGACACCCATTTCAACCTGCTCACGGATGACGCTGTTAGGGCCATCAGCCACGGCAGGGTCAATTTCCACACCGCGATTCATGGGACCGGGATGCATCACCAGAGCATCAGGCTTGGCGCAGGCCAGCTTTTCCGCATCCAGCCCGTGATAGCGGAAATATTCGCGCACGGAAGGCACAAAGGCACCGGCCATGCGCTCACGTTGCAAACGCAGCATCATGACCACATCTGCGCCCTGCAGACCTTCTTTCATATCGCGGAAAACTTCGACACCCATGCGTTCGATACCCGCCGGAAGAAGAGTCGAGGGAGCAACAACGCGGACACGAGCATCCATGGCGTTCAAGAGCAATATATTGGACCGGGCGACGCGGCTGTGCAGAACATCTCCGCAAATGGCCACGGTCAAACGCGCCAGCGAACCTTTGTGGCGGCGGATCGTCAGCGCGTCCAGCAGGGCCTGTGTCGGGTGTTCATGGGCGCCATCTCCGGCATTGATCACCGAGCAATCGACCTGCTGCGCCAGCAAGGCCGCAGCGCCAGCCGAATGGTGGCGCATGACCAGAATATCCGGGTTCATGGCATTCAGCGTCATCGCCGTATCGACCAGGGTTTCACCCTTTTTGACCGATGAAGATGACACAGACATATTCATGACATCCGCGCCAAGGCGCTTGCCTGCCAGCTCAAACGAAGACTGGGTGCGGGTGGAGGCTTCGAAGAAAAGATTAATCTGTGTGCGCCCGCGCAACACGGATTTTTTCTTTTCGACCTGTCGGCTGACGTCGATTTCTTCCTCGGCAAAATCGAGAAGGGCGGCGATGTCCTGCGATGACAAGCCTTCAATGCCAAGAAGGTGGCGATGGGGGAAAAAAGGTGGGGTTTTTAATGTGCTCATTAAAAGCAGACGTTTAAGGACAAATTTTTGATCGCGCAAGCACCAGAAGCATATTCCGCTCCAATATGAACAAGAAACCGCTCAAGATGCCCATGTGATGAGAAGCGGAATGGTGAAAAAACTGACCGCCGTCTGAATGGTGACCACCGCTGCATAAAGCGGTGCATCGCCGCCCAGTTCCTTGGCCAGAAGGTATCCGCTCATGGCTGTGGGGACACTGGCGCAGATAATGGCAATGACCAATGCGTCTCCGGTGAGGCCAAATATCACGGCAAGACCGGCCACAAAGGCGGGAAATACAATCAGCTTCAAGACAACGCCCAACCAGACATCGCGCGATGGTTTGAGGGCCGCGCGCAGTTTGAGCCCCGTTCCGACGAGAATAAGGCCGACGCCAAGAGCAGCGCTGCCCAGTATCTCCAGCGTGGTCAGCAAGGGCTGATAGACTGGTATCGAGAGCAGATTGATCAGCAAACCAACAGCACAGCCAAGAACCATCGGATTGGTGACGACCGACCTCAGCAAGCGCAGAATTGTCGGCCTTTGGTCCGACAGAAGTACTGTGACAGTGGTTACATTCTGCACATTGACGATGGGCACCATGGCCGCCAACGCCACCGCAACAAGGCCTATGCCATTGTCACCATAGAGTTTTTCCACAATAGCCAGAGCGATGAAACCGTTCCAGCGGGTCGAAACCTGATAAATGGTCGAATAGGCAGGCAGGCTCATGCCAAGCCCCCGCACCAGAAGCGGCTTAAGGGCGAGCATGAAAACACCGTAGCAGATGACGGCGACAATCAGCAGGGTCGCCAGCGTTCCGGTCTGACCGGTTTTCAGATCGGCATTAATCAGTGTTTTGGCCAACAGTGCTGGAAACAGAACCCAGAAGGCCAGCCGTTCCGCCCCCAACCAAAAGGCCGGATCGGTCACCAGCTTGCGACGCAAAATGACGCCCAGAATGATAATGGCAAAAACCGGTAACAGGGACTCAAAACTTTGCAGCAAGTGCCCTATCCCACACGCAATCGGTCAAGAACACCTTGCAGGATCAGACCCGCCGCGGCTGCATCAATGCGGGCTGCGCGCTTCTTGCGAGACAGATCGGCTTCGATCATGGCGCGTTCGGCGGCAACCGTGGTCAACCGCTCATCCCAGAACAGCATGGGCAGTTCTATTTTTTGCGACAGATTGCGTTCAAAAGCGCGTGTCGCCTGCGCCCGCGGGCCTTCGCTGTTATCCATATTCAGCGGCAGGCCAATGACCAGACCGCCAATATCATGCTCGATACAGATTTCCTGCAGGCGCTCGGCATCCTTGGTGAATTTGACACGGCGAATCGTCTCCATGGGCGTGCCAATGCGATGCCCGGCATCGCTCAGGGCAATTCCGATGGTTTTGGTGCCAAGGTCGAGGCCGATAAGGCGGCGACCAGCAGTAGCTGTGGCAAATTCGGACAGGTCTGACAGGAGCATCACAAATCTCTTTTTCAAGGGGGTAGCACCCGTTTCGTGCTGTGCGCTAGGGTCTGACTGCAATTTTCTAGGGCGAAGCGGACCGGAAACGCTGTAAACCATTGCATCGCCTGTAAATCTTCTGCTATTGCCGGGTCGCACTTCACATCAATCTGGCCTGAAAAACCGGCCCGAACGATTAAGGGAATTCCATGTCCGTTGATACAGACACCGTCAAGCGCGTTGCAGGGCTGGCCCGCATTGCCGTCAGCGAAGAACAGGCCGAGACCATGACCGGCGAACTGAACACCATTCTGGGCTTTGTCGAGCAATTGAATGAGGTCGATATTGACGGGGTCGAAACCATGACTTCCGTCTTGCCGATGGCTGCCAAGCAGCGCAAGGACGTTATCAATGACGGCGGAAAACCCGAAGACATTGTCGCCAATTCACCGCTGACCGAAGATCACTTCTTTGCCGTGCCGAAAGTGGTGGAGTAAACCCAATGACCGAATTGACCAAACTGACGATTTCCGATGCCCGCGAAAAACTGGCGCAGAAAGAGATTTCCTCTGCCGAACTGACAGAGAGCTATATTGGTGCCATTGAAGCGGCCAATGACAGCCTCAATGCCTATGTGGCGCTGACCTTCGATCAGGCGCGATCCATGGCAAAAGCGTCTGATGAGCGGCTTTCCTCAGGCTCGGGCGGTGCGCTGGAAGGCATTCCCCTTGGCATCAAGGATCTGTTCTGCACACAGGGCGTGCACAGTCAGGCTTGCAGCCATATTCTGGACGGTTTCAAGCCACGTTATGAAAGCACCGTCACCGCGAATCTATGGGCTGATGGGGCTGTCATGCTGGGCAAGCTGAATATGGATGAGTTTGCCATGGGATCGTCCAATGAGACGTCCTATTATGGGCCAGTGACCAATCCATGGCGTGCCAATGGCAGCGATCAGGCTTTGGTGCCTGGCGGCTCCTCCGGTGGATCAGCCTCCGCCGTTGCTGCCCAGATGTGTGCTGGTGCCACCGCAACAGATACGGGCGGCTCCATTCGCCAGCCTGCCGCCTTTACCGGCACTGTCGGCATCAAGCCAACCTATGGGCGTTGCTCGCGCTGGGGCGTTGTTGCCTTTGCCTCATCACTGGATCAGGCAGGACCGATTACCCGCTCCGTGCGCGATTCGGCCATCATGCTGAAATCCATGGCCTCTGTGGATGAAAAAGACACGACCTCTGCCAATATTCCCGTGCCGGATTATGAGGCCGCTATTGGCAAAAGCGTAAAGGGTATGCGCATTGGCATTCCAGCTGAATATGTTGCTGACGACATGCCGGAAGAAATTACGGCGCTCTGGGAACAGGGCAAAGCCTGGCTGAAAGATGCCGGTGCGGAAATTGTGCCGATTTCGCTGCCCCATACGAAATACGCCCTTCCTGCCTATTACATTGTGGCTCCGGCCGAGGCGTCATCCAATCTGGCGCGCTATGATGGTGTGCGCTACGGGCTGCGTGTCGAAGGCGATGATATTGTCGACATGTATGAAAAAACCCGCGCTGCCGGGTTTGGGGATGAGGTCAAGCGCCGCGTGCTGATCGGTACTTATGTGCTGTCAGCAGGCTATTACGATGCCTATTATCTGCGCGCGCAGAAAGTCCGAACCCTTATCAAGCGTGATTTTGAGACGGTTTTTGCCGATGGGGTGGACGCCATTCTGACACCAGCCACACCGTCTGCCGCCTTTGCCATTGGCGATGAATCCATGAAAGCCGATCCGGTGAAAATGTATCTCAATGATATTTTCACAGTGACGGTCAACATGGCCGGCCTGCCAGGCATCTCCGTGCCTGCAGGCATCAACAAGGATGGACTGCCGCTCGGCCTTCAGGTCATCGGCAAGGCATTTGACGAGGAAACCCTGTTTTCCGTGGGTGAAGTTCTGGAACAGGCCGCCGGTCGCTTCTCACCCAAACAGTGGTGGTAGTCAGAGCACTCTGACCAAACCCATTACCTGATCGGACGCGCCTTGGGCGGAGGTGCGTTTTTCCAGGGGTGTGGCGGCCAGGTCAGTGCCAGCTTGCGCACAGCAATGCCGCCTGGCGCAGGGGCATCCAGCACAGTGCCACATGCCTGAGGCAAATCGCTCAGCTTGGTGTAACGCGGCTTGACGGGCTTGGTCGGCTTTGTGCTGGGTTTTGTCGGTTTAGGCGGTTTTTCGCTCATTTTCTTAAACCAGAAGTCCAGCGGTGCACCGCAGCCATCGCCCGCTGGCGGTGTTGCCTGATTTTCGCAACCCTTTGATCCTGCCGGACAATTCAAGCGCACGTGAAAATGATAATGGTGGCCGTACCAGGGTCGAATTTTTCTCAGAAAGGCCCGGTCAATGCCCGCCGTCTCGCACAGTTTTTTCTTGATGCCGGGATGGACGAAAATACGCGCCACTTCATCATAGGAGGCGGCCCGTTTCAGAACGCGCAGATGCGCGTCCGTCCACACATTGTCATCCACATAAAGCGTATTTTTTTTCAGCACCGAAATCGCTGAAATCTCTTCGCGTTCCTTGCGTGACAACACGCGGTCCGGCATGGGCCGCAGCCAGATATCAGCATCCAGACCAATTTGATGAGACGCATGACCAGACAACATGGGACCACCACGCGGCTGCGCCAGATCACCGACCATCAGCCCGTTCCAGCCATCCCTTGTGGCGACAGTCTCGGCCAGTTTTTCCAAATAGGACACCAGAACCGGGTGACCCCAATTGCGGTTGCGGGACAGGCGCATGGCCTGCCAGTAAGGCCCATCAACAGGCAGCGCAGCGCCACCAGCCAGACAACCCTTGGCATATGACCCGATCGAACGGGCACGCATATCCGCTGGAACATCTCGCCGCCCGAACAATTGTTTGGCCGGAACCGGATCAGCGGCAAATGAAACAGAGGCATCAATCGTGGCAAATGCCAGAGCCAAGCACAGCAAAAGTCCTTTTGATACAATTGAACGCATTTCAGGCATCAATCACTCCGAATTCTTATCAGGAACCTGCCAATTCACCGCCCAAGAAGGGTCTGGTCTTGAATACAGATTCATATCGGAGCGGATGATGCCTTCGTCGTGCTGATTTTGCAAATTTTGATCTTTCAGGTGCTGCCCGTTCAGGCACACCCATCAAGCCAAACATCGTCAAAGGCGTTAGGCTGACAATTGTTTTCGGCCAGACGCTCAATGCGCTGAACGCGCTCTTGCAGCACTTGGTCCGGCGCATTCAATTTCAATCTGGATGGCGCAATCAACACGGCAACCAAAGCATAGAATTGCTCAATGGTAATGTCGTTGGGGCCCGCACCGAAGAACGTCTGACTGGCCTTGTGAAAGCCGGTGACCCAACCATCCCCGCTGTTGCCCATGCCAACGGTGTCCAGAAACAAGGCAATCTGCTCTTCCTTTGTCAGGACGGAATCCAGACCGATGGCATAGCCGGATTGTCTTATTTTCTGGATGCCCGGTTTGAATTCCTCAAAGGCCAATCGTTTGGATAGAGACTGTGTCAGCGTTGTCAGACCTGCACCTGGGCTGGTGAGATCAACTCCGGAATGGGCGTAAAAGCCAGGGTCCTGAACTTTCAACAACACGGCCAAGCGCTCCGGTGTCAGGCTGTTGGCACCTCGGTCCGAGCCTATCAAATCCTGAGCTCTTGCCTTCAATGGGTCTGCGCTTTGCCTGGCGTCATACCAGCCCTTGGCACCATAAACAAAAGCCAGTGACATCGCGGCAAAAAGGAGTACAGCAATTATGAGAAGAAGTTTTCGCATGGGTCTCATCTCCGAACCAAAACCAATCTTAAACCTGAGATTTCGGCTGTTTGATGCTCATATTTGGATCAGTTTATGGCAAATTGCATTTTATACTTCCTCAACCACCTCTTGAGGGATATGCCAGTTTCAGACCCCTTTCATGCCACATCAGGGTCTGGACTCAATTGGTTGAAAGCGCTTCAGCCCCACAAGAAAGCTCCCCATGCCTCAATTCAGCGATAATCTGCGCGGTGCCGCCTATATGGTTCTGGCCATGCTGGGCTTTGTGCTGAATGACGCAATCATGAAGCTGGTCAGTTCTGATGTTCATCTGTATCAGGCGATATTTCTACGCGGCGTGCTGGCAACAACGGTCATGGGGGTTTTGGCCTGGCGCAGCGGCGGATTTGCCGTGCCGCGAAACGTGACTAACAAGTTCGTTGTTCTGCGCACGATTGGCGAGTTGGGCGGCACAGTGTTTTTCCTGACCGCCCTGTTCAATATGGAACTGGCCAATGCAGGGGCCATTTTACAGGCCATGCCGCTGGTCGTGACGCTGGCTGCAGCGCTCATCCTGCGCGAGGCTGTGGGTTGGCGGCGCTACAGCGCCATCACGGTCGGGCTGCTGGGTGTGCTGATCATCATCCGACCGGGCGGCGACGGATTCAATATTTTCTCTCTGTCGGCTCTGGCTGCCGTGTTCTGTCTGGTTTTGCGCGATCTTGCGACACGCGGCATTCCGCGCGAGATGTCATCGAATTTCATATCTTTTGTCGCGGCAGCTGCCGTCATGATCATGGGCGCAATTGTGACCCTGTTTGGCGAGTGGCAACCCGTTTCCGTGCTGTCCTTGCTCAAACTGACTGCCTCGGCTCTGTTTCTGATGGCAGGCTATTACTGGTCCATACAGGCCATGCGTTTTGGTGAAGTCAGCTTCACCTCACCCTTTCGTTATACGTCTTTGATATGGGCCATCATTCTGGGCTTTGTGCTGTTTGGCGACATACCGGATGTGCCCATGATTATCGGCAGCATCATCGTGGTCGGAAGTGGCCTGTTTACGCTTTATCGTGAACGGCAGGTGAAACTGTCCAAAGCCAAAGACATCAAAGCCGCTTCACCATGACAATGCGACCTTCTGCCGGAAGGCCAAGCTCTGTGTCGGCTGCAAATCTGTCCACAATGGCCGATGGCAAACGGTCCATATCTGCTTTCAGAAACCCATGCTTGCGGTAAAGCGCATTTGACCATGGTGCCGCTTCCAATGTGGACAGCACCAACGCAGAACAATAGAGAAACCGGGCATGGTCGATGATTTGCGCGACCAGAGCATCACCCAAACCTTTGCGCTGATGGTCCGGGTCAACGCTGATGTCTTCCAAATAGAAGATGCCGTCAATTATCGCCGCAAGTGCATAGGCAACCGGACGATCTGCAGCATCGCTTGCCACCCACAACAGACCTTCCTGCAGCCCGGCCTCAAACAGGGCCACAGGCATTTCTGCGCCCGTCGCAATATCGGGATAACCAATATCTGCAAAAGCGGAGGCGGCCCTGCGCTCGATCTTCAGAATAAACGGCAGATCATCGGCAATGGCCGTTCTGATGGTGGGTTTGCTCAAGCAGGATCGCCATGTTGCGGCCCGTCATAGCCCTCCAGAATCACCAATTCGCTGTCTGCTGCAGATTGGCGCAGAGAAATGGCCGCCTGATATTCGTCAGATCGATAGCAGGCCAATGCATTTTCATAGGAGGGGAACTCAATGGTCACATTGCGAGACCGCGAAACCCCTTCAACGGCCTCGTAGGCACCACCCCTTGTTAGGAATTTGGCACCATATTTGGTAAGTGGGCCAGCGATAGCAGTCGCATATTGCTGATACAGGTCCTTATCCTTCACATCGACCCGTGCAATCCAATATCCTTTAGCCATTGATAGCTCCTTCCATTTCCTCAACAATTGCTTCCATAGCAGCCACTGGCTCGTCCACCGCATTGATCGGGCGACCAATGACCAGATAGTCCGACCCCGCCTGCAAGCCTTCTGCAGGCGTCATCACCCGCTTCTGGTCACCATGGTCACTGCCCTTGGGGCGGATACCCGGAACAACCAGCGCCATGTTGTCACCAACGATTTTGCGCAAGGCGGCAACCTCCAGAGTTGAACAAACCAGACCGTCCATACCGCATGCAAGTGCCTGCGCTCCTCGTTTTGCGACCAGTTCGGAAGCAGTGAGACTGTAGCCTGCATCGCGCAAATCCTCATCATCCATGCTGGTCAGCACGGTGACACCCAGCAAGGTCAGGTCAGCAGCCCCAGGACTGGCCTTCTTTGCAGCCACAGCGGCTGCCATGGCCTTTGGATAGGCGTGGATGGTCAACATATCCGCACCCAGCGCCGCAACACTGGAGACGCCGCCCTTGATGGTGTTGTCGATGTCCAGGAGTTTCAGATCCAGAAAGACGCGCTTTCCGGCAGCTTTCAGTTCCGGCACCAGAGCCAGACCGCCGGCAAACGCCAGTTGATGGCCAATTTTGTAAAATGAGGCGTTGTCACCCAGGGTTTCAACCAATGCGCTGGCCTTGCCAATAGTGGGAAAATCCAAAGGAACGATAACACGGTCTCTGGGGGCAAGGTTAGCAGTGCGCATTTAGGTTTTCTCCTTTAAAGCTCCGGCTTTGTGGACCAGAGAGGTCAGCATGTTTTGCATCATCAGGCGGGGACGTTCAGCGATCAGCGCTCCATCCTCGTCAAAGGCTTGTCCCGATTGGGGAACCGCCAGTTGTTCAGGAACAATAAGGGTGCCAAAGCCAAGTTCCAGCATGGACCGGGTCGCTGTCATCGCGCGCAATGTGCCGATAACACCCGGGCTGGTTCCGGCCAGCGCAAATACTGGTCCCTTGAAGGGTGACAGATTTTCGTCCTTGCCGGGTTTGACCCGACTGACCCAATCCAGTGTGTTTTTCAGCAACGGGGTGGGGCCTGCATTATATTCCGGCGAGACGATGATGATACCGTCATGATCTGACATCAATCGTGCCAAATTACGGGCTGCTTCAGGTGGACCGCTTTCCGCTTCAAGATCACCATCATAGATGGGCATGGGGAAATCGCGCAGAGAAATAAGATTAGGTGTCCCGCCATAATGGGGCAACGCACCTGCAATGGCCTTTGCAAGCCTGGTATTGGTTGAGCCTATTCGGATGGAGCCGGCAAAAATCAGAATGGAGGAATCAGTCATCAGGTGGCCTTGTAACGCCACACACGGGCCGGAGGCAAGTTCAACATGATCCAGGGACTGGATGTCAGCTCAGACCCGCGAGGGAGTTCGGAAATTTTGACCGGCGGCACCAGCGCATAGGAAAATTGAATGAACTCTCCTCCCTTGGGCATCAGGGACAGAGCGGTGTTGATCAGCTCTATCCGGTCGGCCAGCGGGCGGGTGAACAGGGGAAGGCTGGACACGATACTAGCCGCCTCATCAATTCCGTGGTCCTTAAGCGTCTTTTTCAAAGAATAGGCGTCGCCCTGCAGAATATTGCATTCGGGAAATCTCTTGCGCAGCAATTTGCAGAAATCCGGATTGAACTCCACCGCAAACAGACGCTGCGGTTTTACACCCCGTTTCAATAAAGCTTTGGTGACCGCTCCGGTTCCGGGGCCAAGTTCCACAACCGGTAAATCGGACTGGATATTCACAGTCTCGGCCATGCGTTCCGTCAATGCCTTGCCCGATGGCGACACAGCGCCTGTGGTCAATGGTTTGGAAGCCCAGTTTTTGAGAAACCGGGCATCGTCTTTCAGCCCACTCAGCAACCGGTCACGACGCTGGTGAGTTCGGCGATGGCTTGTCTGGCAATGCTCCGGCGATCCGTCCGCTTCTTGCGAGGGGCGCTCTTCTCCAGATTCATCATCACCTTTTCCCACGAAAATCCTCCTTGTGAGACCTGACCGTTTATCAGGAGGCTTCGCCGCCCAGATTTTCAAAAAAATCGCGCATCCTTGCAAAGAAGCCGTGCGATTGCGGGTTGTTGTCGGCAGAACTTTCTTTTTCGAATTCCTGAAGTAACTCCCGCTGGCGCTTGCTCAAATTAGACGGTGTTTCAACTGCGATCTGAATATACATATCGCCGCGTTGTTTGGCACGCAGGACACTCATACCCTTGCTCCGCAAGCGGAACTGTTTGCCGCTTTGGCTGCCATCGGGCACTTTGACGCGGGTCTTGCCTCCATCCACTGTCGGCACATCAAACTGGCCGCCCAGAGCGGCCGTTGTCAGTGAGATTGGAACGCGACAGAAAATATCGGATCCGTCACGCTGGAAGAAATCATGAGGCTTCAATGAGACAAAAATATAAAGGTCGCCAGTCGGACCGCCGCGCTCACCAGCTTCGCCTTCATTGGCAAGGCGGATGCGTGTGCCATCTTCTATGCCGGCAGGAATGTTGACGGACAGCGATCGTTCTTCGTGGACCCGGCCATCGCCTGAGCAATTGTCGCAGGGGTCAGTGATGATTTCACCACGTCCCTGGCAGGTAGGACAGGTCCGCTCAATGGTGAAAAAGCCCTGTGCCGCCCGCACTTTGCCAATGCCACCACACGTGCCACATGAAGTTGGGTCGGAGCCAGGGCGAGCACCGCTGCCTGAGCATTTTTCACAGGACACCGAAGACGGGATATCAATATCAACCGTTTTACCAGCAAAGGCTTCTTCCAGGCTGATTTCCAGATTGTAGCGCAGGTCAGCGCCACGATTACTGGCTGTGCGTCCACGCCGGGCGCCGCCGCCGCCGCCCATGAAATCGCCGAAAATATCTTCAAAAATATCCGACATGGACGCGCCGAAATCGCCACCGCCGCCGGGGCCACCAGGACCGCCCTGTTCGAAAGCAGCGTGGCCAAACCTGTCATAGGCGGCGCGCTTTTGCGGATCTTTCAGTGCCTCATAGGCGGCATTGATTTCTTTGAAATTGGCTTCCGCTTGCGCGTCTCCCGGATTGCGGTCCGGGTGGTACTGCATGGCTTTCTTGCGATAAGCGCTTTTGAGAGTCTTGTCGTCGGCACCCCGATCAACTCCCAATGTGTCGTAAAAATCGGCTTTGGACATCTGAAATTTACTCGTTTCCGGCGGGATCAGAAAGGGTCAGGATAGCATTAATCTGGGTGCGTCGATCCAGTGAGTAACCGTTCGCAACGCACAATTCCAGAACTTTCGATGGACCTCGTCCCGTTTCAATAATCAATAATTTTGGCCACATTGTTTTTCGCGCCTGCTGAAAGAACGCCTCCAAAGCGGCAAAGTCGTGCCCCTCAACGTCAACCTTCATTGCATCGATTTCATCGACATGTTGATTGTCGACGATATCTGCAAGGGTTTTGATGATGATGGCCCCATCATCAGTATCATTATCTGAGGGCTCATCTGCCTCTGCGATCCGCACTTCGCCGCGATTTCTTTCGCCGCCAACCGCTTTTCCAACACCTGAACTGCCTCCGACCGCGAATGGAATATGGACAATATCCGCATGGCTCGCCTGGGTGTTAAAACACAAGCGCCCAGCATTGGTATCATCCGGTTCAACAGCAAATGCTTTCAGAACCTTGCCGGCGTCTTTGGCAGCTTTCCAAGATGTCAGGGAGTAAAGCCCGACATTTGCCCCGACATCAAAAAATATGAATGGGTCGGGAGAAGTTTTACCGTGTATGGCCTCAACCAATGCTGCACGCTCCGGAGCATCCCAAAGATGAGAACCGGCAATCATCCGTTTTTCACAGCGATTGGAAAACGGGTGAAGCCGCAGGTTCAGACCCTCAGGCGTAGTGATGTCAAAAGGCCCGGAAAGACCGGCCAAGGCCGTCTTGCGCAGCAATGAAACATACCAGCGACCCAGCTTGTTATCAGCTGCAGAATTACAGAAGCCCAACAACGCTCCCCGCAAAGCGGGGAGGCTGTAGGTTCCAAACACTGGGGAAATGGTATCGGTCATCAACAAGAGCTATCCGAAAAGAGGCGGGCGCTAATCGCGCCCGCTTGATAAGCCTGTGATTGGCCTTATGCGGATTTCTGCTCATCCGCATCATCGTCGGCAACTTCCTCGAAGTCTGCGTCGATGATTTCCTCATCGTCTGCACTGTCGTCATCTTCCTCATCGGAAGCTTCATCCTGGGACGATTTGTAAATCGCCTCGCCAAGTTTCATTGACACAGATGCAAGCGCCTGGGTCTTGGTCATGATTTCTTCAGCATCATCACCTTCAACTGCTGTTTTCAGATCAGCGAGGCCCATTTCGATGGCTTCTTTATCTTCATCAGCAACCTTGTCACCATGTTCTTCCATGGATTTCTCGGTGGTGTTGATCAGGGCTTCGGCATGATTTTTGGCCTCGACAGATTCCTTGCGCTTCTGATCTGAATCCGCATTGGCCTCGGCATCCTTGACCATGTTGTCGATCTCGTCATCAGACAATCCGCCCGATGCCTGGATCTGGATCTGCATTTCCTTGCCGGTGCCCTTATCCTTGGCGGACACATTAACGATGCCATTGGCATCAATGTCGAATGTGACCTCAATCTGAGGCATGCCACGGGGTGCGGGTGGAATTCCGGCCAGATCAAATTGCCCGAGGACTTTGTTGTCCGCGGCCATTTCACGCTCACCCTGGAAAACCCGGATGGTTACCGCATTCTGGTTGTCTTCAGCCGTTGAATAAACCTTCTGCTTTTTGGTCGGAATGGTTGTGTTGCGCTCGATCAAACGATCGAACACGCCACCCAATGTTTCAATACCAAGAGACAGAGGTGTCACATCCAGCAACAGAACGTCTTTAACGTCGCCCTGCAGCACGCCAGCCTGGATCGCCGCGCCCATGGCAACAACTTCATCCGGGTTCACGCCCTTATGCGGCTCTTTGCCAAAGAATTCTTTCACGACTTCCTGGATTTTCGGCATACGGGTCATACCGCCCACCAAAACCACTTCATCGATCTCGCCAGCTGACAGGCCGGCATCTTTCAGTGCTGATTTACAAGGTCCAACAGTACGCTGCACCAGATCATCCACAAGCGATTCCAGCTTGGCGCGGGTCAGTTTGATGGTCAGATGTTTTGGACCGGACGCATCAGCAGTGATGAACGGCAAATTGACTTCTGTCTGGGTGGTAGAAGACAGTTCAATCTTGGCTTTTTCAGCGGCTTCCTTCAGACGCTGAAGGGCCAGCTTGTCGCCGCGCAGATCAATGCCCTGATCCTTTTTGAATTCGTCGGCCAGATAGCCAACCAGACGCATGTCGAAATCTTCACCACCAAGGAATGTATCACCATTGGTGGATTTCACTTCAAACACGCCGTCGCCGATTTCCAGAATGGATACGTCAAACGTACCGCCGCCCAAATCGTAAACTGCAATGGTCTTGCCATCGTTCTTGTCCAGGCCATAGGCCAGCGCAGCTGCGGTCGGCTCGTTGATGATGCGCAGAACTTCAAGACCGGCAATCTTACCGGCATCTTTGGTTGCCTGACGCTGCGCATCGTTAAAGTACGCAGGAACTGTGATCACCGCCTGTGTCACGCTCTCGCCGAGATAGGCTTCAGCGGTTTCCTTCATTTTCTGAAGAATCATTGCAGAGACCTGTGAGGGAGAATAGGTCTCATTCTGCGCCTTGACCCAGGCATCACCATTGTCTGCCTTGACAATCTGATAGGGCACAAGCTTCTTGTCTTTGGTCACCATCGGATCGTTGAACCGGCGGCCAACAAGACGTTTGACAGCAAAAACTGTGTTTTCAGGATTGGTTACGCCCTGACGTTTTGCAGACTGGCCAACCAGCCGCTCGCCATCTTCGGTAAAGCCCACCATGGATGGGGTGGTGCGGGCACCTTCCGTGTTTTCAATGACTTTTGGATTTTTCCCGTCCATGACGGCAATACAGGAATTGGTTGTTCCCAAATCAATACCAATGACTTTCGCCATATTTACTCTCCTTGTTTGGCAGACATGAACCTTGCTATCGCACCGACCTTAAAGCATCGGTTTCTCTGTTCACGAAGCAGGAACAAATCCCCTTTGTTCAACGTGTCCGTTTACCATGCACACTTTGCGAGCCGGTCAATGTCTTTTGAACAGAGAAAAAGACCCGGCATCACTGTGCTTCGTCGCGTATATAAGAGAGCGGAGCGATGCCTGCAAGCGCCGGATTACGCGGATTTGTGACAAGACCGGACTTTTTGCCGTGCCAACACCGCTGCCTACCCCATATGAAGACTGAAAACAGAAAAAATGGAATTGGAAAATGGAGCTTGACCCTGGCCTGTTTCTCTACAGCGGATATTATGATCGCAGTGCCCAGGCGGATTTGCGCGACATGCTCCGAACACTTGTCGATGCTGCGCCTTTGTTTCAACCGATCATGCCAAAAACCGGGAAGCCATTGTCTGTTAAAATGAGCAATTGCGGCCCGTTGGGCTGGGTGGCGGACAGGGCTGGCTATCGCTATCAGGAAACTCATCCGGTGACGGGTACACCTTGGCCTGACATGCCGCCAGAGTTGCTGAAATTGTGGGATGCAGTGGCGAAAGAGGTTCTCAAGCCACAGGCCTGTCTGATCAATTATTATCAACCCAGCGCCAAAATGGGCCTGCATCAGGACCGGGACGAAGCCATGTTTACAGCGCCGGTCGTTTCCGTGTCTTTGGGTGATGATTGCCGGTTCCGCACAGGAACGACAGAGCGCAATGGCCCAACAAAAAGCTTCAAGCTGCATTCCGGAGATGTTTTGGTCATGGGCGGTGAAAGCCGCCTGGCGTTTCACGGTGTGGACCGGATTTACCCCGGCACTTCCACATTGCTGAAAGCGCCGGGTCGAATCAATCTGACCCTAAGACGGGTCACAGCCTGACAAGTTCGCCTGATACTCCATCAAAGTGACGCCGTTCTTGTAGGGCGTAACGGAAACGGCGGTCAGATGTGTTGTCGCCGTCATCCCTTCGAACAAGGCAACACCACTGCCCAGAATTATTGGGGCCAGCTTGACGATGAGGCGATCTATGCGCCCGTGCTGCAGCAGATATCCGGCCATTCTTCCGCCGCCACACAGATAAATATCTGTGCCGCCTTCAGACTTCATGGCATCGATTGTCTGGAGCCAGTCAGTTCGAACCACCTCCACATCCGATGCTCCGGGAAACGAAATGGTGCGGGAGAAGATGCAGTGGCGCATATGCGGATAGGCACGTGCGCCAACTTTCAGGCCAAACCCATAGCCGAATTCATAGGTGCGACGGCCCATCACCACAGTGTCATAGGCTTCCAGTCGAGCCTGATAGGCGGCCGCATGATCACCTTCCATGGGAAAAGCGGAAATGTCGTCACCGGGCGCAGCAATATAGCCGTCGAGAGACGACGCTACGTCGTAAACAAGGTGTCTCATTTGAAACTCCAGAATTGGAACAAGAATCGGCCCTTGCCTTGCAAGATGGTCTGCAAAATTGACCAGCAAGGGCGCTCAGCAATCTGTTTTCCGGTTTACCGGTGGCTGTTGTTCATGGACCCGTATCCAATTCTGGCACATCTGCATTTCATGCAAGCAGCGATTTTTCTGGATGTCTGGTCACCCGCCAAATCAGATCAGCGCGTGCCCGTCGTTGTTGATCTGTCAGCTATATCAGTCTTCTACTTCCGGCGCATCATCTGGAACCACCTTTGGCGCTGGTTTTGGACCGCCTTTGGAAACACCGACCATGGCAGGCCGCAAAACTCTGTCACCAAGCATATAGCCCGCCTGCATGACCTGAACCACCATGCCACTGGCAACGGCGGGGTTTGGCACCTCAAACACAGCCTGATGGCGGTTTGGATCAAATTTCTCGCCTTCGGGCTCTTCTTTGGTGACGCCATGTTTAGCGAATACGCGCACCATTTCCCGGCCAGTCATTTCAACGCCTTCCACAAGCGCTGCCAATGTGGTTCCGGCCGTTTCCTTCTCTTCATCAGAAACCGTTGAAATGGCGCGATCCAGATTGTCGCCAATGCTCAACACGTCGCGAGCAAAATTTGAAATCGCATATTGCCGAGAATCAGCCACTTCGCGCTGGGTGCGGCGGCGCAAATTTTCCATGTCTGCGGCAACACGCAGCATCTGGTCTCTCAGGGCTTCCTTTTCATCGCGCAAATCCTGATTTTCCTGAAGCAGGGCATCGATCACCTCCTCCGGTGTCCGCTTGCCAGTCGGGGTCTCGTCTTCTTGTTCAGACAAGCCCTCTTCAGAGGCTGAAGTATTCGACAATTCGCTGTCGTCTGCTTCGTTTTTCAGTGGGTCAGCTTTTTTGGTTTCGTCACTCATGATCGATCACGGTCTTTTCGATTTAATCTGTTGGTTGGGATATCGAAGCTTGGCGGCAAAAAATCAACCGCCAATCTCGTTAACTGAGCATTTTTCCCAAAAGCTGGGCTGTATAGTCCACAACAGGGATGATGCGGCCATAATTCAACCGTGTCGGGCCGATGACACCCAGCACGCCGACAACATTGTCTTCCGCGTTGTGATAAGGGGCAACCACCAGCGATGAGCCCGACATGGAAAACAGGCTGTTTTCGGACCCGATGAAGATTCGCACACCATCGCCGGTTTCAGCGGACCCCAGCAACTCAATCAGATCGGACTTGCTCTCCAGATCTTCAAACAGCAGTCGGATGCGGTCCAGATCTTCACCCTGTCCTACGTCCTCCAACAGATTGGCGCGGCCCCGGACAATGAGGTTTTGCGCATTTCTGGCTCCCTTATTGACACCTGCCCAGGTGGCAAGTCCCTCTTCCACCAGCCGGGTCGTCAGATCATCCAATTCACGACGCTGGGACTCCAGCAATTGCTGGAGTTCAACGCGGGCTTCCGGCAGTGTACGGCCACGCAGACCTTCATTCAGGTAATTTGAGGCCTGAACCAGGGACGCCGCTGGCATGCCTTTAGGAATGTCGATGATGCGGTTTTCCACCGCGCCATCCTGTGCCACCAGCACGACGAGCGCACGCCCGTCTTCAATGCGCACAAATTCTATATGTTTCAGCGGCACTTCACGCTTGCCGGTCAGTACCAGCCCAGCACCCTTTGACACACCGGACAGCATGCGGCTGGCATCTGCCAGAAGCGTATCTCCAGAGTTTTCAGCTCTGTTGCTGTCAAACTGGGCATCGATCTGCTGGCGTGCGCTTTCATCCAGATCGCCCACTTCCATCATCGCATCGACAAAGAAACGCAGGCCACGTTCCGTGGGCAGACGTCCCGCGCTGATATGGGGCGCATAGATAAGGCCCATCTGCTCCAGATCGGACATCACATTGCGGACTGAGGCCGGCGAGAGGTTCAGGGACAGGCTACGGGACAGATTGCGCGATCCAACGGGCGAGCCGTCTTCCATATAGGCTTCGACAATCCGGCGAAATACCTGATGCGAACGTTCATCCATATCCTGATCAAAAAAGCGCGTGTCGGTGGCCATTCTTCTCATCCCGCAGACAGTTGGTTTGGGCCAGACTTTCATCCCGGTCAAGCATAGTGCATTTCACAAACTTAGTGTCTGCCATGCCTCATGGAAAGTGAAACTTCTGCAAGCCGGTTCAGCATGTTTGTTTTCTGCACTTTGCATTCGGCGCAGGCTTGTCTATCAAGAGCGATGAATCGAAGCCATTTTAGAGAAGAGCCTCATGAGACCATCCGATCGTGAACCCGATGCCCTGCGTGCCATTTCACTGGAACGCAACGTATCAAAACATGCTGAAGGCTCGTGCCTGGTAAAGTTTGGTGACACGCATGTGCTGTGCACTGCCAGTTTGGCTGAAAATGTTCCACCCTGGCTGCGTGGCGGCGGCAAGGGCTGGGTGACAGCTGAATATGGTATGCTGCCACGCTCCACCGGTGGGCGTATGCGCCGGGAAGCGTCCATCGGCAAGCAATCAGGCCGAACACAGGAAATTCAGCGCCTGATCGGGCGCTCCCTGCGCGCCGTTGTTGATATGCAGGCCCTTGGCGAGCGGCAGATTACCCTTGACTGTGATGTAATTCAGGCTGATGGCGGAACGCGGACTGCGGCCATTACCGGTGCCTGGGTGGCACTCAGTGACTGTATTGCCTGGATGCGCCAGCGTAATCTGGTGACAGGCACTGTGTTGAAAGATAATGTGGCCGCCATTTCCTGCGGAATTTATAAAGGCATACCTGTGCTGGATCTGGATTATGATGAGGATTCAACCGCAGAAACCGATGCCAATTTTGTCATGACCGGCTCAGGCGGCATTGTTGAAATTCAGGGCACTGCCGAGAAAGAACCGTTTTCCGAAGAAGAGTTGCAACAACTGATGGATCTGGCGAAAACTGGCATCAAGCAACTTGTCTCGTTGCAAAATATGGCGATCATGTAAATGAGCAACCCGGTTCGCAAACTGAGTGGCGGCAAACTTGTGCTGGCCAGCCACAATGCAGGAAAATTGCGTGAAATTCGTGATCTTGTCGTGCCTCACGGTATCGAAGTCGTATCTGCAGCCGAACTGGATTTACCGGAACCGGAAGAAACCGGCACCACATTTGCTGCCAATGCAAAACTGAAGGCGCTGGCATCAGTCACCGCCACCGGGCTTCCCGCTTTGTCAGATGATTCCGGCCTGTCGGTTGATTGTCTGGACGGCGATCCAGGCATCTATTCAGCCAGATGGGCAGGTCCGGATAAAGATTTTTCGATGGCCATGCGCAATGTGCAGGAAGCCATGCTGGCCAAGGGCGCAAATGAGGCTTCAAAGCGGGGCGGGCAATTTGTCAGCGCCCTGTGTCTTGCCTATCCTGATGGTGAGACCTTTGTATTTGAAGGTATCATACGGGGCGAGATTGTCTGGCCGCCGCGTGGCACACAGGGTTTTGGGTATGATCCCATCTTCCTGCCGGAGAATCATGATAAGACATTTGGGGAGATGACGCCGCAGGAGAAACATGGACCGCGTCCCGATGGGGAACCGGGCCTGTCACACCGGGCGCGGGCATTTGCCCTGTTTGAGAAATATGCGCTGTAGGATCCGGGCTTCGGTCGTTTGAAACTCATGGAACAAAACACGGACAGTCAGAAGCTGGAAGCTGGAAGCCAGCCGCAAAGTGCACTTGGTGGCCCCGACCACCCAACGCGGGATGCCGGGTTCGGTATCTATGTGCATTGGCCTTTCTGTGCGGCCAAATGTCCGTATTGTGATTTTAACTCCCATGTGCGGCACAAGCCGGTTGATCAGGCCCGCTTTCTGGCCGCCTTCAAGACAGAAATTGCGCATTTCGCCGCCCGAACGCCTGAGCGCCGTGTCACCAGCATCTTTTTTGGTGGGGGTACGCCGTCGCTGATGGACCCGGAAACCATAGCCGGTATTCTGGATGCGATTCACTGGCACTGGCCAGTCGATCCCGGTGCCGAGATTACAATGGAAGCCAATCCGCAATCGGTTGAGGCTGGCCGGTTCAAAGCCTATCGCAAGGCGGGGGTCAATCGGTTGTCGCTCGGTGTTCAGGCACTGAATGATGCTGATCTGAAGTTTTTAGGGCGGTTGCACAATGTCGAAGAGGCGATCAATGCCATTGCGATTGCTCGGGAAACGTTCCCACGCCTGTCATTCGATCTGATTTATGCGCGGCCTGGCCAGAGCGTTGCTGCCTGGAGTGAAGAGTTGAAACGCGCGCTGGAATATGCGGCTGATCATCTGTCGCTCTATCAGTTGACGATTGAGCCGGAAACGCCATTCTGGGCGTTGCAGGACGCTGGCAAGCTGGTGGTTCCAAATCAGGATGAAGCAGCGGAGTTATATCGCGCGACACAGACGATCTGCGAAGAAGCGGGTTTGCCGGCTTATGAAACCTCCAATCATGCGGCCCCTGGCGCTGAAAGCCGTCATAATCTGATCTATTGGCGCTATGGCGAATATGTTGGTGTGGGTCCGGGCGCGCATGGCCGGTTGGTGGGTGCCAATGGTACATCGCGCTTCGCAACCGCCACAGAACGCAATCCGGAGCGGTGGCTGTCTCTGGTGGAGTCCCATGGTCATGGCACCATCACGGATGATGAGCTATTGGCAGAGGAACAGGGTGATGAGTTTCTGGTAATGGGCCTGCGGCTGCATGAAGGCATTGATATGGCCCGTTATCAGGCCCTGTCCGGTCGCCGGATTGATCCGCGCCGGGTGGAAGACCTGCTCATCCACAAAATGATCGAACGCCTCGCGCCGCGTACCGCTGGATCCAACAGCGAAGAGCGGGTGCGTGCCACACGGGATGGCGCCATGGTGCTGGATGCCGTCGTGGCTGATCTCGCGATCTAGAGTAAGCTTGAGCCGATTGGTCTAACGCTTTGTCCCGATTTTGAGCCACACCGGGCATTTTCCAATACACAAACGTCCTGAACCAGGCATACAAAAGGCCCGGCAATTTCCCGCCGGGCCTCGTAAATCTCAGACCTGACCATAGTCAGATCAGGATCAGTTTAGAAGTTGCGCTGAATACGCAGTTTGGCTTCCCAAGTGTCTGCATCGCCGTCTTCTGTACCGAGCATTGTATTTTCTTCGGTCTCGACGTCCGTGTACTGACCGGCCAGGCTGACGACTAGGTTTTCAACAACCTCATATTCGATGTTTGCACTGACCTGCCACAGTTCAGCCTGATCATCGAAGTCATGGTAAGCACCGGTTACAGCCACATTCAAAGCGCTGGAGAAGTCATGGCTCAAACCAGCCAGGACATACCAACCACTCAGTGTGTCCGTGATATCGCCTGTCGTGATGTCGACAGCAGCTTCATAGTAGTCTGCGCCGCCAATGTAGTGCATGGCACCATCAGCATAAGCACCCACAACCTTAACTTTCGTCATGGAACCGACGTTCAGTTCAACGCCAGCCTGAACAGCCCAACCATAGTCTTCGTCAAGAACGCCAAGTGTTGCTGACGGAAATGTTACGGTTGTAAATGGTGCTGTTGGATCAAATGTGGTGATCGAACGGATCTGATGCAAAGCGCCAGAAATCTGAGCCGAACCCCAACCCTGTGAAATGCGCAGGCTAGCTACGACCTCAGGAATTTCCATGCCTGCATAAGTCGCGTCCTGGCCAACATATGCACCAGCGGGAATGGTTGTTGTTTTGGTGATTGAAGAAGCACCACCGGCACCAGTCGAGAATGCAGAAGTGAGTGCAAGTTCGGTTGTGCTACCATTATACTGAGCAATGTTCGCACGACGGTCACGACCATCTTCAAGACCCAGTGTCATGGACAGGCCATTGCCAAAAGGCATGATGAAAGTAAACTGGTTGATGCCTTCATCAACATACAGACCGTCATAAATGCCGTAACCACCACCGAAATCATAACGGGATGTTTCGCGACCAACCAGGATGTTCTCGCCGATTGTGATCCAGGCATCGCCGAGTTCAACATCGCCTTCGTTGTCACCGGAAATAGCGAACTGACCAACCAGCATGCCGACTTCTGTCATGGAAGAAGCGTTGACAACCAGCTCGAAGTTTGAATTCAGGAAGGATGTATCTGTTTCATCATCATCTTCGTCGTCACGAATGCCGATTTCTGTCCTGATACGGCCAGAGAATTTTAGGCATGTTTCAGTGCCCGGGATGTAATGGAAACCGGCACCGAATGCGTCACAGACACGCACGTAATCAACTGGTTCTACGATTGGCAAATCTGCAGCCTGCACGCCTGTTGTGGCAAACAGAGCAGCGGCAGAGCTGAGTAAAATAGCTCTATTCATCAACTGACCTCCAAAGTGGTTCAAATTCCAAGTATGACCAGTCGGCTCACATGAGCACGACCAAATCTCCCAACCTGATGAATCGCTTCAGCTTTGGGACCAAAACCTGATTTGGAATGCTGCGTCAATGCGTGGGATGGCAAAACCGGGATTCTGGTAGCCTTGCTGTTGAGCTGGTGTATTTACATCACATATTTAGCCCTATTGTTAAGCTGTTGTTGTCAAAATGGCCGCAGTGTTAACCGATTTGTCTTTCAGGCAGGCACGGCTGATCCGTCGATTATCAGGCTCTGAGCGGAATTTGACGTGCACTGCGGGTGCTTGGAACAAATTTGAAGCCGACGGGGAGATAGAGGAAAAAGGGAAATACAGCCTCCACACGATTTCGCGCCACACTAGATTTTTTCCAATACGCAAAAGCCCGGCAGTTTCCCGCCGGGCTTAAAAAATTCAACCTAACTTATGTCAGAGCAAGATTAGCTTAGAAATCACGTTGGACACGCAGTTTGGCTTCCCAGTTGTCTGTATCTGAAGCTTCAGTACCAAGCATTGCATTTTCTTCAGTTTCTATATCGGTGTACTGACCGGCCAAGCTTACAGTGAGATTTTCGACAACTTCGTACTCGATATTTGCACTGACCTGCCAGAGTTCAGCCTGATCGTCGAAATCATGGTATGCACCCGTCACAGCCACATTCAGAGCGCTGGAGATGTCATGGCTCAGTCCGGCCAAAACATACCAACCGCTGAGCGTGTCGGTGATGTCACCTGTAGTGATGTCGACAACAGCTTCATAAAAGTCTTCGCCGCCAATGTAGTGCATGGCGCCATCAGCATAAGCACCAACGACTTTAACTTTGGTCATGGAACCGACGTTCAATTCAACACCCGCCTGAACAGCCCAACCATAGTCTTCGTCAAGCACATCAAGGGCAGCAGATGTAAACGTAACTGTTGTAAACGGTGCAGTTGGGTCAAATGTTGAGATCGAGCGGATCTGATGCAAGGCGCCAGAAATCTGAGCCGAACCCCAGCCCTGTGAAATACGCAGGCTTGCTACGACTTCAGGAATTTCCATGCCTGCATAAGTCGCATCTTGACCAACATTAGAACCGGACGCAATGGATGTTGTTTTAGTGACTGAACCGCCACCCGTTGAGAATGCTGATGTCACTACAATACCGGTCGTACCACCATTGTACTGAGCAATATTTGCACGACGATCACGACCGTCCTCAAGACCCAGTGTCATGGACAGGCCGTTGCCGAACGGCATGATGAAGGTGAACTGGTTGATGCCTTCATCAACATAGTAACCGTCATAAATGCCGTAACCACCACCAAAATCATAACGCGATGTTTCACGACCAACCAGGATGTTCTCGCCGATTGTGATCCAGGCATCTTCAATTTCAACTTCACCTTCGTTTTCACCAACGATAGCGAACTGACCAACCAGCAAGCCGATTTCGGTCATGGAAGACGCGTTTACAACCAGCTCGAACTTTGAATTCAGGAAGGATGTATCCGTTTCATCATCACCTTCGTCGTCGCGAATGCCGATTTCTGCCCGGACATAGCCAGAGAATTTCAGGCAGGTTTCTGTGCCGGGGATGTAGTGAAAACCAGCGCCGAATGCATCACACACACGCACGTAGTCAACGGGTTCTACAATCGGCAAATCAGCAGCCTGTACGCCTGTTACGGCAAACAGAGCAGCTGCGGAACTGAGCAATATAGTTTTTTTCATTAGATGACCTCTAAAGTGGTTCAAAATTCCAGATATGACTTGCCGGCTCACATGAGCACAACCAAATCTCCCAACCTGATGAATCGCCTCAGCAATCGGACAAAAACCTGATTTGGATTGCTGCGTCAATGCATGGGATGGCAAAAAGGGAATTTTGATAATCTTGCTGTTAAGCTGTTGTATTTACAGCACATATTTTGCTCTATTGTTAAGCTTTTGTTGTCAAAACGAGCGCAGCGTTAACCGATCTTGTCCTTCGGGGCAGGTGCAGCTGACCTGGCGATTAACAGGCTCCGAGCAGGATTTGACAGGCACTGCTGACCCTTGGAACAAGTCCGAAGATGATGGGAGATTTGAGAAGGGAAAGGGTAGAATTATCGCTTGCGACAGCAGCCGCATTCTTGGGTTCATTCCAAGAATCTATCAGCCGACAACCTGACTTGAGCCGCGTCAGCTATGTCCGCCTCACGCCCGAGATCGCGTCAAAAACGTGCACTTTTTCCGGATTAAAGCCCAGGCGGATGGTGCTTCCCGGCGCCGCGTCATATTCAGAATCTTCAAGCAGTCTGATTTCCTCATCACCAAGGCGACCAGTGAGATGGGTCTCATTGCCCATTGGCTCGATCACTTCCAGAACCACTGACAATGCACCATCCACTTCGGTACGCAGATGTTCAGGGCGAATGCCAAGAACAATTGATTGCCCCTCTTCAACCGGCACAGCGTCAGGAAGTCTGAATTCACCAGCGGCAAAGCGCAAATGCCTGTTGCTGTTTTTAGTTATCACCTGCCCCTTCAGAAGGTTCATTTGAGGCGCGCCGATGAACCCGGCAACAAACAGATTGTCCGGCGTGTTATACAGTTCAAGCGGCGTTCCGATCTGTTCGATCTTGCCGTGATTCATCACCACAATCCTATCGGCCATAGTCATGGCCTCGGTCTGATCATGCGTCACGTAGATCGATGTGGTCTTGAGACGCTGATGCAGCAGTTTGACCTCTTTGCGCATGGATGTGCGCAGCTTGGCATCGAGATTGGACAAGGGCTCGTCAAACAGAAAGACTTCCGGATTACGGACAATGGCGCGGCCCATGGCGACACGCTGGCGTTGACCACCGGACAAGGCCTTGGGCCGACGATTGAGGTAATCATCCAATCCAAGAATGGCACTTGCCTCTGCGACGGCTTTGGCAATGTCTTCCTTTGGTCGCTTTTCCAGCTCCAACGCAAAAGACATGTTTTCGCGTACCGTCATATGCGGATACAGCGCGTAGGACTGAAACACCATGGCGATGTTTCTGTCTTTTGGCAGACGGTCATTCACAATCTGACCACCAATTGCAATTTCGCCAGTGGTGGGATCTTCCAATCCTGCAATCATGCGCAGCATTGTGGACTTGCCGCAGCCAGACGGTCCGACCAGAGCCACAAACTCACCATCGACAATGGTGATCGAGACGCCATGGATCACATCGACCTTGCCGAAGGATTTTGTGATTTCTGTCAAAGTGACGTCTGCCATGCGAATTCCGATCAGGCTTTGAAAGTGGGCTCAAGGATGAGTGTGCAGGACGAATGTGTCTGTAATTTCGATTGACTATTATTTCAATATTAGTATTTATAATTCCAAATGTGAAATATTGGAAGCCCAAACGTGAATCCAAGCGAGCGCCTGCTGCAAGTGATGGAATATCTGATGGCGGCTGGTCCAGAACCGGTCAAACAGATAGAAATCGCCCGTGATCTTGGTATTTCACCAGCCACGGTGAATCGGATTGTCCGGACGTTGTCCGAACGCGGCTACCTGTTCCGGACCAGTGAAAAATACTGCGTGCGCAATTTCCGTTTGATCCGAAATGTTCCCATGTCGGAAAGCTATCTGTCATTCCTCAGTGATCTGATGAATGAGATCACAGCTGTTGAGCGGGTGTCGGTTGAGGCTGTCGTGGTCTCCGGCTTCGATCTGCTGTGGCATTCGCGCACACAATTGCCCGATGCAAGTGTGGCAATTCGTGCGGCAACAGGGTTCCGACGCAGTCTTTATGAGCTGGATGCCATGGCGCGGCTCTATCTCAGCCGTGTTGGCTGGGACGAGGTCAGTTACAAATTTTTCCCGGGTGGTTTTTTCAAAACCGGTCTGGAGATGGGAAGTCTCGCGCCCAGCGAAGCACGGCGCATCATCGAGCAAAGTGCCAAGGGTGACTTTGATCTGGATTTTGACGGAAACCACGTTGGTGTGCGGCGCTTTGCAACCATCATTGAAGATGAAGCGGGCAATTTCCTGCATCTGCTCAGCCTTGCCGAGGCGGCAGTTCCGGTTCGGGACAATGATGCCCACATTGCCCATGCGCGCGACGTTTTGCAGAAGGCCCGGGCAACGCTGCAAGCCCAGATAAGGGCAGAAGCCATTGCCGACGGTGGCACCAAAAAGCATGAATTAAGCCCGCCTCATATCGGGTGACTACCTGAAAGACCACACACGGAGGAAGTTATGACAATACACAAGAAACTGATGCAATTATCAGCGGCATCGCTGGCCGTAATGACCGGCTTTGCCCTGACCCCGACAAAGGCTGTCGCCGAGGATGTTGAAGTCCTTTTGTTCTCAATGCCGTTCACAAGGGCGCTGGCCGAACTGGAAGCAGACTTTGAAGCCAAGACTGGCCTAACTGCAAATATCGATGTAATCGGGCAGGATGTCTTTGAAAATCGCATCACCCTGTCCTTCACTGGAAAAACCGGAGATCTGGACGTTGTCCATGCGCCGGTCATTCAACTTCAACGCTGGGTGAAAGCCGGTTGGTTGCGCCCGATCACAGCTGAAACCGCAGCCATGGCCACCAAGGATGACATTCTTGCCGGTCCGCTGGATTCCTTCGTCGTGAATGGCGAACAGTGGGGACTGCCGTTCCTTGCCGGTACCGGCATGATGGCCTATCGCACAGATCTTCTGTCAGAAGCCGGTTTTGATGAACCGCCGGCAACCTGGGAAGACATGCTGACCGTTGCCGCGGCTGTGAAAGAAAAGGGCACGCCTGCGCTGGCCATGCGTGTTGCACCAGGACAAGGCTTTAACATGTTCGTCTATCCGCAAATCATGCGGGCCTATGGCGGCAAGTTCTTCGCTGACTATCCAACCGATCTGACGCCATCCATGAACACGCCTGAGGGTCTGCAAGGCCTGGAAGTCTATTCAAAGCTGATGAATGACTATGGTCCGGAAGGCATCGGCAACTTCAATTTTGGTGAAGTTACCGCCGCCATGCAATCCGGTCAGGTTGCGATGATCATTGACGAAAGCGGCTTGATTGCGCAGACGCTTGATCCGGAAAAGAGCCAGTTTGCCGATAAAATCAGCATCGCGGCAGTCCCAAGTGGACCCGCTGGCCGCTCGCCTGCCATTGCCGTACACGGTCTGGGTATTCCAGCAGACGCTCCAAATGCAGAAGCCTCATTCAAATTCATCGAATGGGCGACCAGTGAAGAAACACTGACAAAAATTGCTATTTCTGCAGGGTTTGCCGACTTCACACGCGCCTCTGTGGCTGACAATCCGGACGTTACGGAGCGGTTCAAATCCATCCATCCAGACTTTCTGAGCCTGCGTGTTCAGATGCTCAATGATGCGATTGGTCACTACCGTCCATTGATCCCGCAATGGCCGCAAATTGGTCAGGCTGTTGGTGAAAACATCAATGCTGCTGTGAACGGCATCATGAGCAATCAGGAAGCTCTGGAAGCCGCTGATGAAGAGATTGCAAACATCCTCGCGGAGTAAGCGACCTTCCGCAGCATATTTCTCCTCGGGGCATCTCCATCCCCGGGGAGAACTTTTCAAACGTCTGATCCGGGACTAAACATTCAGACACCGCTTCAGACAGACACCGTTCCAGGGCCCATTGAAGAAAGCCGCTATGCAAGACTATGTCGGCGTTCAGCCGGTCTTCCAGAGAAACTACAATCGCATGCTGTTGCCAGCTGTGATTGCGGTGAGCATTTTCGCCGTGCTGCCTTTGGCGGGCATGGTGGCGCTGTCGCTAACGGATTTTCATCTGATCAATGGTTGGGACAAGGAATTCGGTCTGAAGAATTTCATTCGCCTGTGGAACGACAAGCGCTTCATGGGTTCGCTGAATGTCATGATGCTGCTCAGCGTTTTCGGCGTGATCTTTCAGGTCCTTCTGGGCCTGCTGATTGCCGTCGGTCTTGAGAAAATTGTTCCAAAATGGCGCTTCATGCGTGGTATTTTCGTGGTGCCCTTTGTGGTTCCTGCGGTGGCAGTCGCGCTGATCTGGCTGAGCCTTTTCACGCCGACGCTCAGCCCCATAAATGCATTCTTTGATTTATTCGGCATTACGGTGCCGGCAATTCTGACCACCCAATATGGCGCTGTTGCAGCCATTGTCATTGCCGATACCTGGGCCAGCTACCCCTTTGTCATGCTGCTGATCCTTGCCGCCCTTCAGGGTATTTCCGGGGATCTGGATGAAGCCGCTTCAATTGATGGCGCCACCAAAATGCAGATTTTCTTCCGCATCACCTTGCCGCTGCTGAAACCGGCGCTGCTGATGGTGGCTCTGTTCCGCTTCATTGAAACTCTGAAGCATTTTCCGCTGATCTTCATCATGACCAATGGTGGCCCCGGCCGCACCACACAGGCGACGAATTATTACGCCTACATCCAGACCTTCCAGTCATCAAATGTGTCCTATGGCGCGGCGATTGCAGTGTTTCTGTTCCTGTTTGCTGCCGTCATCAGCTTCTATGTCGCGCGCGCCAATATGAGGATCTCCGATGCCTAAGGCGAGCACAGGTCCAAAACAGATTATTGGCGTTACAATGATGCTGGCATTTGTCGGCTTCACGATGCTGCCGATCATCTGGGCGCTGATCCTGTCATTTCGCCCAACCACACATCTGTTTGAGCCAATCTGGGAATCGCCGACGTTTCTGACGCTCGACAACTTCAACACGCTGGCGCGGTCTGATTTTCCAATCGCGCTGTTCAACAGTCTGGTGACCGCCGGATCATCCACTGTTCTGGCCATGATCATTGGTGTGCCGGCCGGTTTTGCACTGGCAAAGGGCCGGTCCCACCGCAAATTCATTGCCTCCTGGGCGCTTTTACTGCTGCGCATGGCGCCGCCAGTCGGCTTTGTCATCCCGCTGTTTCTGATCTATCTCAACATTGGTCTGCTTGATACCTGGGCCGGTTTGATCGCTGCCTATATGGTGCTGACCCTACCGCTTGTGGTCTGGTCGTCCTGGACATCACTTGCGCAGATTCCCGATGAACTGATCGAAGCCTCGTTGCTGGATGGCGCGACCCTGTTTCAAACCCTCATCAAGGTTGTCCTGCCTGCGGCGCGACCCGGTATTGTTGCCACTGCGGTGCTGGCCTTTCTGATTGCCTGGAACGATTTCTTCTTTGCCCTGATCATCACACGGTCTTCCACCGTGACGGCCCCGGTTTCGGTGATGAATTTTGTGTCCTATGCCAGCGTTGACTGGGGTAGTATAGCGCTGGCCAGCGTGGTGCTGACCCTGCCAACCGTCCCCGTTATCATTTTCGCCAACAAGTACATCGTTCAATCCATGGGCGGGGCTGTGAAAGGGTAGTTATGTCGCAAAAACCCAATATTGTTTTCATCCTGACCGACCAGCAGCGTCTGGATACGATTGCGGCCCATGGCTTTGACCATATGATCACGCCCAATATTGACGCGCTTGTGCAACAAGGCGCCACTTTTGAAAACATGTATGTAACGTCGCCCTCCTGTGCTCCCTCCCGAGCCTCTTTGTTCAGCGGCACCTATCCACATACAAATGGCGTCTTCCGCAATGATGAGCCCTGGAACTATTGTTGGGTGAAAGACCTGGCCGAAGCGGGCTATCGATGTGTGAATGTGGGCAAGATGCACACGATGCCCATTGAAGGCGCTTTCGGGTTTCATGAACGCCATGTGGTGGAAAACAAGGATCGTGATCACCCGAACCTGCCATTCTACCTGGATAATTGGGACAAGGCCCTGCATGCGCGAGGTGCCGCCAAACCCTCCCGCGTGAGTTACGCAAAACGCCCCGATTACGACACAAGCCTTGGTGCCTTCGTCTGGGAACAGGCGGAAGATCTGCACCCGGATGTGTTTGTTGGCGAGACTGCCTGCTGGTGGCTGGAACGCTATCCGGGCGACGAGCCGTTTTTCCTGCAGGTTGGACTGCCCGGTCCCCATCCGCCCTATGATCCCACACAGGAATATCTGGACCCTTATCTGGACCGCGATCTGCCGGAAGCCATTCTGGATTATGATCTCGACAGCCAGCCTGCACCTTTGCGCGCCCTGCGCCAGAACCATCTGACAGAGGGCCATGATGCGGTGGTGCATTTGAAAGACCCAACGCCGGAGCAGCTGCATCGCCAGCGAGCGCATTACTATGCCAATGTCACCATGATCGACACGCAGGTCGGCAACATCATCAAAGCACTGGATGCGCGCGGTGTGCTGGACAATACGGTGATCATCTTCACCTCGGACCACGGCGATTGCCTGAATGATCATGGCCATTCGCAAAAATGGAACATGTTTGAACAAAGCGTCCATGTGCCAGCTGTGATCTGCTGGCCGGGTCACATCAGCCCGGGCAAAACCATTCCTGAACTCGTATCGTTGATGGATTTTGGACCCACGATCCTGCAGATGGCTGGGGCGCCGGTGCCGGACTGGATGGAAGCACGGACCCTGTCGGATTTACTGTTCGAAACCGCGACTGATCCACGTGACAGAGTCTTTGCAGAACATTCTGACGATGCCATTCTCACAGAGACACGGTTCATGACCATGATCCGCGAAGATCGCTGGAAACTGGTGCATTTTGTCGATTGTGAAGAGGGACAACTTTTTGATCTGGTGGCGGACCCGAAAGAAAGGATCAATTTATGGAATGATCCGAACCACGCGGACATACGCCAAAAACTGATCGGTGAAATTCTCACCTGGCGCATTGAAAGCGCACGCAAGACTCAGGGTTTTGTGCAAATGCTGGCTGACGCCTGACAAGCAAGCGGCGTCATAGCCGCCTCGCTTAATCGTTCAAGGCCGTTCAGGCCAATTAACTTGGCAGAGCTGCTAGAAGCCGCGACTGTTCAAAGTGGTTGGTGCCGGGCTTACAACACGGGCACCGCCAGACTGAACTTCGTAAACCGCCATGGCGCGTGTGTTGGTACCATCTGCATTAAAGCGGAACACACCATCAACACCGGCAAAGCCATCGGTGTTGGTCAAAACACGGCGGGTGAACTTGTCATTGCCAAAGCGCGCTGTCAGGCCAGCGGCCAGAATGGTTGCGTCAAAGGCCAGCGAGGCGTTGCGGGGTGGTGCCGAGCCGTAGGCCTGCCGGTAGCGGCCGGCAAACTGATTGAAGCGGTTGTTGGGCACCGATGCATAGATCGCGCCGCGCAGGGCCGGTTCAGCGGCAATTTCCGGTTCATCCCACTGACCAGATCCGACATAGAGCACACGCGGTGCCGTCAGGCCTGCGCCAGCCAGAAGCTGCGCCATAAACGTAACAGAGGCTGCACTGTCCGGCATGAACACGCCATCGATCGAAGACGACAATTTGGCAACTTCCGCCACTTTTTGCTGCATGGAGGTGCGATCCAGCGCATAGCGTTCGATGGTTGCAATGCGAATTCCGAAGTTGGATGCAGCTTCCCGGAACAGCCCTTCATAGATCAGGCCGGTCTGGTTGTTCGGTACAAGAACAGCAAAGGACTTTTTACCCTTTTGAGCGGCATAGGCAGCAGCCCGATAGACTTGATCCCGAGGCAGGAAGCCCATCAGATAAGCGCCTCTGGTGGCGACCTCGGTGCGCGTTGAAAAGGAGATAACCGGCACGGAACGCGGCACGGCCAATGAGGCAACGGGGCCGACTGCGCTGCCGAAGACAGGACCCAATATCAGTTCTGCCCCTTGCGACAGAGCGGCAGTGGCAGCAGCACGCGCGCCTTCAGGCGTTCCCTGTGTGTCTTTTACCAAAAGCTGGATATTTGCGTTGGGAAATTCGCGCAGCGCCAGAGCGGCGGCGTTTTTGAAAGATGTTCCAACGGTGCCTGCATTGCCCGTGGCCGTTAGCGGCACAAGCAGTGCAACACGCACCTCACCACTGCCGATCACTTCACCCGTGGCATTCTGTGCGGTGTTGCCGAAGGGAGACCCCTGATTTCGAAATCCTGAACCGCCACCAAAACCGGATGGCACACAAGCACTGAGCACTGCGCCAGCGGCCAGAACCGCAGCAGCACGAACCCAATTACGACGAGACAAATCTATAAAGGCCATAGCAACACCATATAATTTTGCGGTCTGTTGTTGACCGGACGCTTGAACGAAGCATCAAAAGCGGAACCTGAAGAGACACCGCTCTTGCCTTTTAGGGCAAAAGCGCGAGAAATGTGAACACAACAAGGCGATTATTCGCATTATTCGTCCCTTTTCCGCTCTCCATGGTCGGAGATTTTAGTAAATATGTCGATATTAACTCATATTCCTTAACAGGAATTGGCAGATTCAGGTACAGCACCGGGACAAGACCAAGCGCTTCCCAAGGAGACCACATGCCACAACCCGCCGACAAATCGCCGGAAAAAGGTGGGTTTTCCATCAACGGTTATGGCCTGCATGCCCCGCGTTTGGAAGACGGGCTGTATCTTGTTTCCACACCAATCGGGCATTTAAAAGACATTACGGTACGCGCGCTGGAGACATTGGCCGCTGCGCATCTGATTGCCTGCGAGGATACACGTGTCAGCCGTGTGCTTCTGTCGCATTACGGCATCACAACACCCGTCATGGCCTATCATGAACACAATGCCGACACGGCCAGTGCCAAAATCATCGAAGCCCTGAAGCACGGACCGGTTGCGCTTATCAGCGATGCGGGAACGCCGCTGGTGTCTGATCCGGGCAGCCGGTTGGTGACACAGGTTCTGGAAGCGGGTCACAAGATTATTCCTGTGCCTGGCGCCTCTGCCGTTCTGGCGGCGCTTGTGGCGGCAGATCTTGGTGATAATCAGTTTCATTTCGTGGGTTTTTTGCCGACTAAGGAAAAAGCGCGCAGCGCCATTTTCCAAACACTTGGCGGCAGTGACGCAACGCTGGTGTTCTATGAAAGTCCCAAGCGGATTGCGGCCTGCCTGAAAAATGCAGCAGCCGTTCTGGGCAATGACCGCCCCGCTGTGGTGGGCCGAGAATTGACGAAACGCTTCGAAACCTTCTATCGCGGCACTCTTGGGGACCTGGCAAAGGAATTTGCAAATTCCGACACGCCCAAAGGAGAAATTGTGCTGTTGATCGGGCGCGGCGCGCCTCAGGAAGAGATGTTTGATCTGGATGCGGCCTTGAACGATCGTATGGCCAAAGGGCCGCTGAAACAGGCCGTTGATGAGGTCTCTGGCATGAGTGGACTGAAACGCCGCGACGTCTATCAGCGCGCGCTTCAGCTCAGAGATGCGCAGTGAACCGATCCCGCACACGACAAAAGGCGGAAACGCGCGGGCGGCACGCCGAAACCGCAGCGGCGTTTTTGTTGCGGGTCAAGGGTTATCAGATTTTGAACCAGCGCTACAAAACGCCGGTTGGTGAAATCGATCTGGTTGCGTGCCGTGGCCAGTTGGTGGTTTTTACCGAGGTTAAATGGCGCAGCACTTTGGACATGGCCCTTGAATCTGTTCACCCCAAAGCGCAGGCTCGTATCGGGCAAGCGGCTGCACATTGGCTGAGCCGACAGCCCAAATTTGCAAATTTCAACACACGATTTGATGTGATAGCCCTTGCGCCATGGCGATGGCCGGTCCATCTGAAACAGGCTTTTGATCTTTCCGATCACATCTGAGGTAATTCTATGTCACTCAAAGTCGCGGTCCAGATGGATCACATCTCCACCATTCAGATCGGTGGCGATTCCACCTTTGCCATGCTGCTGGAGGCTTCAAGGCGCGGGCACAGCCTGTTCCACTACGAGCCGGATCAGCTGATGATGCTGGATGGCAAGGTCAAAGCCCGCATGGCGCCCCTGACCGTGCAGGATGTAGAGGGCGATCATTTCACGCTGGGCAGCGAGGAAATGCTGGAGCTGACGGACATGGACAGTGTTCTGCTGCGTCAGGACCCGCCCTTTGACATGAATTACATCACAACCACCCATCTGCTGGAGCGGGTGCATCCGCAAACATTGGTGGTCAATGATCCAGCTCATGTGCGCAATGCGCCGGAAAAGATTTTTGTCACCGAATTTCCGGACCTGATGCCCAAAACCCTGATTTCGCGCAATGGGGACGATATTCGGGCGTTTCGGGAAGAGGTTGGCGATATCATTTTAAAGCCGCTCTATGGCAATGGCGGCGCTGGTGTGTTCCGGCTGAGGTCTGATGATCAGAATCTGGCGTCTCTGCTGGAAATGTTCGAACAGATGTTTCCTGAACCCTTCATGGTTCAGCAATACCTGCCAGACGTTCGGGCGGGCGACAAACGCATCATTCTGGTGGACGGCGTTGCCGTTGGAGCCATCAACCGTGTGCCGGCCGAAGGCGAAGCACGTTCCAACATGCATGTGGGTGGCCGCGCGGAAGCCATTGGCATGACTGCCCGCGAACATGAAATCTGCGAACGCATCGGCCCTGCCCTGAAAGAGCGCGGCTTTATCTTTGTCGGCATCGATGTGATCGGCGACTACATGACCGAAATCAACGTCACCTCTCCAACCGGCATTCGCGAAGTGAAGAAATTCGGCGGTGCGGATATTGCGGCCCTGATCTGGGATGCGATCGAAGCAAAGGTTTGAGTGGCCAGCCTTTCACGCTAGCGGTCTGGCGGACAGTTTCAGCGTCCCGATAACAGCCAGCAGAAATGCCAGACCGGACGCGGCGGTGCGCGACTGGTTCCAGACCTGCCATGGTTTTGAATAGTCCTGCCAGATGGTTTTGGCGGCCTCCAGATCTTCCGGAACAACGATGCGGGCCAGCGCTTCATTCATGGGCACATTGACGGCCATTGTCAGAATAAGACCGAAGCACAGATAGACCGCACTGCTGAGCGCAAAAAACTTTGCGCTCGTTCTGTGATCACGCACCCAGAGCAGCGCTGCAGTAGCGGCCAGAACCAATGGCGTTCCGAAGAATGCCGGTGCGAAGACGGCGTTTCGGACAGAGGCATTCATGGCTTGCATAGAAGAAATCGCAATGCGCGGATCCGCTGCATCCAGTCCCCACATGGTGGAGCAAACCCAGGCATAGAAAAAGCCAAAAATCGCCGCGCACAGGATCAAAGACAGGGAGATCATGGTTGAAATCATCATTAACATGTCCAAACTCCTTTACCGTACATAAGTGTACGTATTTACTATTCCGTATAGATGTGTACGGTAATTGGCAAGCCAAAATTGGAATTTGTTATGCGGACCGACAAGAAACAGAAACGGCATCAGGAGATTGCCGAGGCGGCCTATGCCCTGCTGGATAAGCACGGCTACGGTGGCACCTCCATGCTCAGCATCGCCAAAGCCGCCGGTGCCTCAAACGAGACGCTGTATCGCTGGTACGGTGACAAGCAAAATCTGTTTACGGCCATGGTTCAAGACAATGCAGCAGCGGTAAAGGTCAAACTGGAAGCCAGTCTGGAAAGTGATGGTGACCCGCTGGAAGCGTTGTCCGTGATTGGCACTAAACTGTTAGCGCTTCTGACCAGTGAGCACGCCATTGCCCTTAATCGGGCCGCAGCTTCGGACAGCAGTGGCGCATTGGGCGCAACCATTGCCGAGGCCGGTCGCGGCACGATAGCACCCCTACTGGAAAAATTGTTTGCCCGTATGGTGCAAACCGGTGTTCTGGCAGTTGAAAACTCGTCTGAGGCGACCGAGATCTATCTGGGTTTGCTGATCGGTGACCTGCAAATACGCCGAGTGATCGGGCAATTGGAGCCCTTATCCGAAGCCGCTTGCAGCGCTCGATCTGACCGGGCGCTGGTGCTGCTCAAGAAACTTTATGCAGCCTGACCGTCTGATGACCATTGTTGCCGGTTGATGGCTCCATCAATCAGTGGTTTTGCCAGCACCTGCTTTCCCTGCAATATTGCAGCCGAACCTTATCTCGAATCAGGACCCTCCCCGCATGGTTGCACATGTCACCACTGTCAGTTTTCAGGGCATTGAAGCTGTGCCGGTTGATGTGCAGGTTCTGCTGGCACCGGGTCTGCCTGCCTTCACCATTGTCGGCCTGCCGGACAAGGCCGTGGCGGAAAGCCGGGAACGCGTGCGCGGAGCTTTGCATGCATCCGGCCTGTCCCTGCCACCGCGCCGGATCACAGTTAATCTGGCACCGGCGGATTTGCCCAAGGAGGGCAGCCATTATGACCTTCCCATCGCACTGGGTCTGATGGCGGCGATTGGTGCCCTGCCCGCAGAATTCCTCAGCCGCTTTGTGGTTCTGGGTGAACTGGCACTGGATGGCAGTATTGCAGCCGTCACAGGCGCTTTGCCCGCTGCAATTGCCGCAAATGCCATGGATAAAGGGCTGATATGCCCTGCCGCCAGTGGCCGGGAAGCCGCCTGGGCCGGAACTGATCTGGAGGTGCTGGCACCGGAAAGCCTGATTCAGCTGGCCAATCACTTCAAGGGCACGCAAGTCCTGTCGAACCCAGAGCCTGCGATCCACGCACCCGCAGAAAACCTGCCTGATCTGTCTGACATCAAGGGCCAGGAAACCGCACGCCGGGCACTGGAAGTGGCCGCTGCCGGAGGCCACAATATGTTGATGGTGGGTCCTCCCGGTGCCGGGAAATCCATGCTCGCTGCCAGACTGCCCTCCATTCTGCCACCCCTTTCGCCCAAGGAGCTTCTGGAAGTCTCGATGATTGCTTCCATTGCAGGCAGCCTGTCTGTTGGCGGTCTGTCAGACCGGCGTCCGTTCCGCGAACCGCACCACTCCGCGTCGATGGCGGCCATGGTTGGCGGCGGCATTCGCGCCAAGCCGGGCGAAGTGTCGTTGGCGCATAATGGCATTCTGTTTCTTGACGAATTGCCAGAATTTGCGCCGCAAGTGCTGGACAGTCTGCGGCAACCATTGGAACGCGGCGAAACCTCCATTGCTCGTGTGAATTACCGGCTGACCTACCCATCCCGCTTTCAACTGATTGCAGCCATGAACCCCTGCAAATGTGGACGCGCCGGGGAACCGGGCTATAAATGCCCACGCGGCCCGCGCTGCGCCAATGATTATCAGGCGCGTATTTCCGGCCCGTTTCTGGACCGGATCGATATTCGCATTGCGGTTCCGGCAGTCACAGCAAGCGATCTGATTACGCCCAAGCCCAGCGAAACCAGCCAAGCGGTCGCGGCGCGTGTGGCAAAAGTTCGAACCCTTCAGGCCGAGCGCTTTGCCGCAATTGGCCATCCCGATATCCGCACCATTGCTGCCGCGCCTGCAGACCTCATCAGCGAAGTCGCCGCACCCGATGCAGCAGGCCTGACCCTGCTGAAAGACGCTGCCGAAGCCATGAAACTCAGTGCGCGGGGCTATCACCGTGTGCTGAAGATAGCCCGCACGCTCGCCGACCTTGATGGCTCGGACGCGCTTGGCCGGGTGCATCTGGCTGAAGCGCTGAGTTACCGCATGGTTGGGGATGGCGGCACGTCACAGGCTTGAGTGCTACCCATACAACTGTCATCGGATGTTCAACAAATCGGGATAAAGCGGTTTGTGCAGGGGCGAATCGCGCCTATATGCAAGACAGCAGATTTGCTGACTGAGTGTGCTTCGATGAGGAGCTTCAGTCCATAAGGGTGGGAACTTGTGATGCGAACAGGCTTGGGTACACCACTATCGACCTGGCAGCGGCTACGCTCTGCCTCGCGCCATGGATTTTCGCCGCGGGCGCTTCATGGATTCTCCCCGCGTGCACTTTTGCCGCTTCCACAACTGCCCAATCGCACGCTCCCAAATTCTGCTGACCCGTTTGCGGGCCTCAAGGGGCCTGTTGGCGGACGTATTGGCAATCTGGAAGTCCGACTGGCCCAAACGCCGCGGGAGCTGCGCAAAGCGCAAGCACTGCGTTACAAGGTGTTTTACGGCGAAATGGCTGCAGTGGCCGATGCCAAAACGCGCTTTTTTCGCCGAGACGAGGACCGGTTTGACCGGATTTGCGATCATCTTTTGGTGTTGGATCATGAATCACTGGGCCACAGCAAAAAGCCCCGCATCGTTGGAACTTACCGCCTGTTGCGGCAGGAAATTGCCGAACGGCATGGTGGTTTTTACACGGCTGATGAATATGATATTGCGCCGCTTCTGGCGCACCATTCCCATTTGAAATTTCTGGAACTGGGCCGCTCCTGCGTGCTGCCGGAATACCGTACCAGCCGGACGGTTGAATTGTTGTGGCATGGCATCTGGTCCTATGTGCGGGCCCATGATCTGGACGTGATGTTTGGCTGCGCTTCCTTTGCCGGGACTGATCCGCAGGACAATGCAGCTGCGCTTTCGTTCCTGCATCATCATGCTGCGACTGCGGCTGAATGGTCCGTGACCGCGCTGCCAGGCCGCTATACGGATATGAATCTTCTGTCCAAGGATGCTGTGTCCGCCAGAACCGCGCTTCGGGAACTGCCGCCCTTGGTGAAGGGCTACTTGCGCATCGGAGCCAAAATCGGCAACGGGGCGGTGATCGACCACCAATTCGGCACAACAGATGTGCTGATTGTTCTGCCTGTGTCGGACATTGATGAGCGCTACATCAAGCATTTTGGTGCCGAGGCGACGCGCTACGCGCTCTGAGGCGGATCTTCCACAATCTGTTTTGATCATTTCATCGCAAAATTAAGGTGCGGGACAAACCCGTCTTAAACGGCTAAACAGGGTCTTCCTGTTATCAACAGACCGGCAAACTCTTTTATGGCTGAATTGCCACCTGTTAAAATTGCCAGCAACCGTATGCAACCGCCAGACATTTTGGGCGGACAGGCAGATAATCGACCTGGGGCCGCCTTTGCGTCTGATCCGCTGATACCAGCGCAATCAGCGCTGGATTTCAGGCCCGTTCTGCTGGTTATCGGCATTCTGACGGCGATTTTGGGTGTGACTATGATGGCCCCGGCCATTATGGATGCCGCTCTTGGAAACATTGCCTGGCGCAGCTTTGCCGTGGCGTCGCTGGTCACCACTTTGTTCGGGCTTGGATTGTGGATGGCAACCCGTGGAACCGTTCGGGGCCTTGGCACACGACAGGCCTTCCTGATGACTGTTTCAGCCTGGCTGGCGCTGGCCACATTCGGTGCCCTGCCGATCTACTTCTCCGGTGTTGTGCCAAGCTTCACGGATGCTTTTTTTGAGTCCATGTCCGGCTTGACCACGACGGGTGCGACGGTGATCACCGATCTGGACTCCACGCCGCTTGGTATCCTGTTCTGGCGGGCCATCCTGCAATGGCTTGGTGGTCTTGGAATCATCGTTATGGCGGTCGCCATTCTGCCGATGCTGCAGATTGGCGGCATGCAGATATTCAAGGCGGAAGCGTTTGATTCCACTGATGCCATCCTGCCGCGCGTAACACAGATTTCCGGGGCCATGACCCTGATCTACATTACGCTGACAGTAATGTGTTCCTTTGCCTATTCTGTCGCCGGAATGGGTGCTGCCGATGCGTTGTTTCATGCCATGACGACAGTCGCCACTGGCGGGTTTTCGACCAAGGATGCCTCACTGGCCTATTTTGACAGCGCTCTGATCGATACGATCTGCATTGTCTTCATGCTGGCTGGCAGCCTGCCCTTTCTGCTTTGGGTGCAGGCGTTTCAGGGGCGGCTGAAACCCATGTTCACCGATCAGCAGGTTCGGGGCTTCTTTGGCTTTCTGCTTTTATTCATTCTAGCCATTTGGGGCTATGAAACCATACGGGGGGTTCATCCCGGTCTTGAGGGGCTGCGCTATGGAGCCTTCAATGTGATTTCGATCATGACCGGAACCGGCTATGCCAATGATGATTATGGTGCATGGGGCCAATTTTCCATCGCATTATTCTTTGTCATCACCTTTATCGGCGGCTGTGCCGGCTCAACGTCCTGCGGCATGAAAGTGTTTCGCATTCAGGTGCTGTTTATGGATTTGCGACAGCATTTGAACCGCCTTGCTTTTCCCAACGGAATTTTCATCCGTCGCTTTAACGGCCGCCCGATTCCAACCAGCGTCTCGCTGTCCGTGATGGCGTTTTTCTTCCTCTATCTGCTGAGCTTTGCGGTTTTGGCCGTGTTGCTGTCTTTAACCGGCATGGATACGCTGGCGGCCATGTCCGGTGCTGCCACATCCTTGTCGAATGTGGGTCCCGGCCTTGGGGAGATTATCGGACCTGCTGGCAATTTTCAGCCATTGAGCGATACGGCAAAATGGTTGCTGATCCTGGGTATGCTGGTCGGCCGTCTGGAATTTTTCACAATGCTTGTGCTTATTCTGCCGCGCTTCTGGCGCTCATAGGCCGACCATAAATGGTTTGGCGCAGCCGTCTGAGATCCTCACCTACGCCGATCAGGGCTGGCACCAGAAACAGAACCAACAGCGTGGCAAATGCAAGTCCGAACACCATTGTGATGGCCATGGGCATCAGGAACTGGGCCTGACGGCTGGTTTCAAACAGCAGAGGCGTCAATCCACCTATGGTGCTCAAAGAGGTCAGCAGGACCGCACGCAGGCGATCACGGCTGGCTCCGGTTGCTGCCGCACGCGGACCATCACCACTGGCCAGGCGTTCTTCCAGCCGACTGACAAGTATGATGGAATCATTGACCAGAATGCCGGACAGACCCAACAGGCCAATAATCGACAGAACGGTTAGATCAAAACCCAGAACCCAGTGGCCAAACACCGTCCCCACAAACCCGAAGGGAATGATCATCATCACCACAAAGGGCCGTGTATAGCTGGAAAACACCCAGGCCAGAATGATGTAAATCACCAACATGGCTGCCGCTGTTCCCGCACGCAATTCACCAAAGGATCGGCCCTGCTCTTCTGCGCGGCCGGACAGCCTGTAATCCAGACCGTACCGGGTGGTGATTTCCTCAAGGCCGCTGGTCTCAAGCTGTTCCAGGATGGCATTCGCATTTGTCACCTTGTCATCCACATCAGCGGTGACGGAAATGGTTGTGCGGCCATCACGGCGCTGAATAGCGGCGAAGCCCTGGCGTTCAGACAGGCTGACAACTTCACTCAGTGGCACATAACGTCCATCTGGTGCCCGCAGATCAAGCTCACGCAGGGCCGCGCTGCCTTGGGTAGTGCGGCTTTCACTGATGCGAATGGCAATTTCTTCTTCGCCATCAGAGAACCTGCGCGCAATGGTTCCCTCAAAGGCATTGCGTATCTGCTCGCCCACACGATCCACCGTAAAGCCAAGAGAGGCCCCGCGGTCTTTCAGGCGCATGACCAGTTCCGGCTTGCCATAGGGCAGATCATCTTCGGCACCGCTGACACCGGGAAAGGAGTTGATGAAGATAATCAGTTCAGCGGCAGCTTCTTTCAGTGTGCCCGGATCACTGCCCTTCAACCGCACATCAATGTCACGCCCAGGAGGCCCTGAACGATTGCGCGAGATGGAAAACCGCTTCAGGCCCGGCATGTCGGGAACGGCTTCGCGCCATTTGGAAATGATCTCGGAGGTTCGGATATCGCGATCTTCCGAGGCCGTCAGCTGAACGCGGAAACTGGCCACATTATCACCCCGGCTGCGGCCGGAGCTGCCCAGGGTCAGATAGCTTGACCGGACCAGGGCACCCGGCGCGGCCAGAGTTTCCTCAACCGAAAACAGAGCTCTTTCCAGAATGCGGAGTTTTTCGAGTGCATCCTCTTCAGCAATGCCAGCATTGAATTCCACACCAGCGCGGATGGATTCCGCTTCAGGCGATGGGAAGAAGGTAAAATTCACCCGACCGGACTGAACAAAGGCCAGTGCCACGATCATGGCAGCAATTGTGAAGGCAATGGTGATGTAGCGTCCGGCATAAGCAGCTTCTGCCATGGCGGCAAAGGGGCGATCACGGAACCAATCGAAAGCACCATCAATGCCGTTGCGTATGCGTGTTCCAAAGCCGGGCTTGCCGGAGGCGTTGGGTTTTGACACTTGCTGAATCACAGCTTCAATGACAGCGGCCAGTAGCAGGCAGGCCAATGCGAATACACCGGTGACCAGCATTGGAGGCCAATCCTGAAGGCTGGCCTGCAGAGTGCCCGCAGCTCCGGAAAGCGGCAGCGTATTGGCAACTGTAACCAGCGCCAACAAAGACAGGCTGATGAAGATCATCCGCCAATGTGACCAGCGTTTGACGCCGGACGATGACATGGCATGGGCCAGATGACCCGGCAGGATCAGGAAACACTCGATCAGACTGGCAATCAGCACCGCGATGACAACCAGAGGCAGCACGCCCATGAAAGCACCTATGGTCCCGCCCATCAGCAGGATGGGTGCAAAGGACGCAACCGTTGTCAGCGCTGCTGCCATAACCGGCACCAGCATCCGCCCGGCCCCGTTTTCAGCCGCCATAAAAGGTGGTTCGCCATTTTTGAACCGGGTTTCCGTGTGTTCGGCCACGACAATGGCGTCATCCACGATAATACCCAGCATCATGATCAGCGCGAACAGAGACAGCATATTGATGGTTTCACCCATCAGATAAAGCACACCAATTGTGATCATCATCGCGACCGGAATACCGGCGGCTACCCAAAAGGCCGTGCGGGCATTCAGGAACACAAACAGGATGATAAGCACAAGCGCCAGGCCCGTTGATCCATTTTTGACCAAAAGCATGATGCGTTCATTGAGACGGTCTGAGCGCAGATCATAGAGTTGCAGGTTCAAATCACGCGGTAATGTTGGCCTCAGCTCATCCAGATAGGTTTGCAGGATGGCTGCGGTTTCCAGCGTATCCTTGCCCTTGCCGGTCTGGACCGTCATCTGAATGGCGGTCTGGCCATTGGCTAAGCCACGGGTCTGATCCTGATTGAACCCTTTGACGACACGGCCAATGTCACCCAACCGGATGGTCTCACCATCAGGTGTGGCGCGCAGCGGCAGATTGCGCAGGGTTTCGGCATCCAGATCTTCGGAAACCACCCGCAACTGGCGCTCCACGTCGCTGTCCAATGTTCCCGAGGGCCTGTCACGGGTATTGGCCTGAACGGCTGTGGCAACATCCGAGACTGTCAGATCGACACGGCGCAGACTGGTTTCATCCAGCTCCACACCAATTTCGGTATCGCGAAATCCGGAAAAATTGACCTTGTCGATGCCCCGCTCCAGCAGATCATCGCGGATGCGTTTGGCGTAGATTTTCAGAGAGCTTTCCGGAAACGGACCTGAAATGGCAATGCGGCCCAGATTATCAAAGAAACGCGGGACCGAAAGCGTCGGCGTTTCCGCCTCATCCGGCAGGGTGGAGATGGCATTCAAAGCCTGCTCCACCTTGTCCTGAGTATCCTGCATGTTGGTGCCAGGTTCCAGCTCCAGACGGATGGAGGCCGCACCCTCACGGGCGCTGGAAGTCATATCTTCGACGCCTTCGATGAATCTCAGACTGGGTTCCACGTTCGCCAGAATGTTTTCGGCCACATCTTCAGCGCTGGCACCGGGCCAGTTAATCGTCACCGTGACCGAGTTGATCTCGATGGATGGAAACACCTGGGTGTTGATACGGCTGATCGCCGCGATACCACCCAGGATCATAAGAACCATGAGAAGATTGGCGGCGTTCTTATGGCGCACAAACAGGCCGATCAAACCACGCCGTTTTGGCGCAAAATCATAGGCCGCGTTGACCCGGGGCACCGGGTTGTTCTGGCTGGGCAGACCCGATCCACCAGACCCACTCGACCCGCCAGGCGGTATTTGTGGCTGGTTCATGGATTTGGTCTCCGCTCTCCATCACCACGGGGTCCTTCAGGACTTGCCCCTGATGGCGCTTCAGCGCCTGCCTCACGCACACGCAGCCCATCGCCCACTTCCGCAATGCGGGTTTTCAGAACCCTCGCGCCATCTTCAATATCAGCTTCCAAAATGGCATTCGTACCGGTGAACGCCAGAACTGAAACGGGGACCGATCGCAGCCGGCCTTCCTCTTCCACATAGATACGCTGCTCATCATATAGTGCCGTTTCAGGCACTTGAATTGCGTCGGAATAGATTTGATCGGGCAGGCTGATCTTCACAAATGCGCCTGGGCGCAGATCCATGTCAGGCGTCAGATTTTCCAGTTTTCCAAAGAGCGTCACACCACCACGATCCGCGGTAATGGACGAAGCAATGCGGTTGATCGTGGCCGAGACTGTTTCCTGCCGTGTACCCACTGTCCATTCAACGCTCATCTCAGTTCCCAGCAATGCGCGGCCCTGGCCGGTCAAACGCCCATATTGACCGTCCGACAAGGTAAACTGAACTTCGAAGGCCGAAAGATCGATCAGCTGAGCAATGACCTGATTGGCTGTCACCATCTGGCCAAGAGTGACGGATTCGCTTTCAACCACCACGTCGGTCGGCGCAATGAGGCTGGTCAGGGTCAGATCCCGCTCAGCCCGTGTGCGATTTAATGAGAGCCTGTCCAGCGCAGCGCGTTGTTGTGCCAGCTTGGCTTCTTCTACCTTCAAATTGGCACGGCTGCTGTCAACTGAAGCTCTGCTTTGCAGCAGTGCCTGCTGGCGTTGATCAAGCGCTTGTTGGGTGACAGACCCGCGGGTTACAAGTGCTTCTGCGCGCGCCACATCCCGCTCGGCCAGCGCCAGTTGGGCCTGTGCATTGGTAAGGTCGGTTCCGACAGCTGCGAGCCGCGCTTCAGCCTCAAGCAGTTTGGCTTCGCCATCCAGAATGTCCACATCGGCCTCGGCGATAGCGGTCTGAAATTCAAACGGATCGATAGCGGCAATTTCCGTTCCTGCGCGCAAAACAGCGCCGGTACGTAATTGTGGATTGACCGAAACCAGAGGACCGGACAGTTCTGTCCGCACTTCGATCATATTACCGGCAATAATGGTTCCGAAAACCTGAATGTCAGGCTGGAAATCCCCACGCTGCACAGCGATCGTTTCAACGGTGAAGACCTGTTCGCGCACCGGGCGCTGACGTGGCGGCTCCTTGTCCGCCAACAGGCGCTGCATAAAGACGCCAGCGCCGAAGACAATTGCAACGGCGATCAATGCCTGCAGAAACAGAAAGAGCGGACGGATCCTTTTTGGACCGGATGGGGCAACAGACGCATAAATCTGGGCAGCATCAGGTTGGCTGATCTGCTTTGATGATCTGTCAGAATGTTGGTCTGGCACTTCGGTATCCATCAAGGCCACCTCCCTATCCGCGCTTCTGGATAATGACAGCCTGCACAGGTCAGCTAATCTTGCGATCACAAACGCTTTGCAGGCCGCGCGTCTTCATTGGGCCTGACTCATATCTGGCGCATCTGCGGCCGAAAACAAAATGAAATTCCGGTTATTTAGCTGCGAACAACTTGAAAAAATGCTCAATCCTGGCCGGATTTGGCCGTATCGCGGTCTATGGAAATGTATTTTGACCAGATCGGTTCTGCAGAAAATGTAGCAACAAAAGCCGAATGGGCTGCCTGATCAGCTTCACTCAAGCGCGACGGAAGTGCTTTTTCCCGAGGCTTTGGATGCCAGATATTGCCATCTTCATCCAACCCTTCCGACGGATTTTCCGCTCTCAGGCCAAGATCAGCCTGTGCACCGCCTAGTAATTCCAGATAGACTTTGGCCAGAAGCTCTGCATCCAGCAACGCGCCGTGAAATGTCCGGTGATCGTTGTTTACGCCATAGCGTGAGCAAAGTGCATCAAGGGAATTGGGGCCAGCCGGATTCTTCCTGCGGGCCAGCATCAGCGTATCAACAACACGCTCATCGGGGTAGATCGGGCGGCCGATGGCCTTCAATTCGGTGTTGATGAAGCCCATATCAAAACTGGCATTGTGAGCTACCAGAATTCCATCATCGCCAACGAACTCGATAAAACCCGCTGCGACGTCGGCAAAAACCGGATTTTCCTTCAGACTGTCCCAGGACATGCCATGCACATCGAATGCACCCTGGCTCACGGCACGCTCCGGGTTGATATATTGGTGATAGGTCTTTCCCGTGGGAAAGCGGTTGATGAGTTCCACACAGCCAATCTCGATCAGCTTGTCACCCTTGCGTGCATCCAGGCCGGTGGTTTCCGTATCAAAAACAATTTCACGCATGGGATTTATCACTCCGTTGAGGACCATCTGTCTGGCCGTATAGTCCGATCGAATCCCCTTCGACAGAAACTAGCATAGGGATTGTTTCACGTGAATCACGCGTTGAGGTTTTGCAGAACTTTGCGAACCTGTTGTCGAGCGTCTTCAATTCCCTTGTCCGTAAAGACAATGAAATCGGCTTTGGCGCGCTTGTCTGCATCGCTCATTTGCCGTGCCAGAAGACCATTGTATTTTTCCAACGTCATGCCATCACGTGCCAGCACGCGTTCGCGCTGAACATCTGCCGGGGCGGTAACGACGATAATCTTGTCGCACAGGGCATCGCCGCCACTTTCGAACAACAGCGGAATGTCGAGAAGGACAATTTTTGAGCCACGGCCCCGATGGTGCTGAATAAAGTCCAGTTCGCCGCTGCGAACCAGCGGATGAATGATCTTCTCCAGATCCGCCAAAGCGTCTGCATTTCCGATAACGGACTGCGCCAGCATCGCCCGATCGACCACACCGTTTTTGACGGCGCTCGGAAACCGTTTGCCAATCTGAGAAACAGCGGCGCCTGCGTAAAGATCATGAACGGCAGCATCTGCATCAAAAACCGGGATACCTTCGTCGCGGAACAATTTGGCGGTTGTCGATTTTCCCATACCGATGGAACCGGTAAGGCCCAGGACCAGCATATTTTGTTCAGCTTCGGTCATAGATCCTGCAGAACATGATTGCGCAATGCGTCTGTTACCTCTGGCCGGAAACCGAACCATTTTTCAAATCCGGGCACCGCCTGATGCAGCAGCATGCCCAGTCCGTCGACCGTCCGGTTGCCATATGCGCGGGCTTCCTTCAGCAAATCTGTTTCAAGCGGGGTATAGACGATGTCGGTCACAACAGCGGTCTTGGGAATGGATTTCAGGGAAAAGACAAGATCATCCTGCCCAACCATGCCAAGGCTGGTGGTATTAACCAGTAAGTCGGCCTGCGAAAGATGTGCTTCCGCCTGCAGCAGGTTCTGCGGCATGATCTGGCAGGCATTGGCCAACGCCAGATCTGAGAAATGGTCAGCCAATGCGTGTGCACGCTCAACCGTCCGATTGGCCAGAATGATGGATTTGAAACCGCGTGTTATCAATCCATAGACGATGGCGCGCGAGGCACCACCTGCCCCCAGGACGATGGCTGTTTTAACGCCGGCGGCCTTTGGGGCATCCCAATCCGGTACACCATCATCAAGATTACCCAGAAATCCGTATGTATCAGTGTTGCTGACATGAAGCGCACCGTCTTCCACCCAATAGGTGTTCGCAGCGCCCAGCACTTTCGCCGTTTCATCTGCATGATCTGACAGAGCCAGAACCGCTTCCTTATGAGGAATTGTGGCGTTGCCACCGCAATAAATCAGCGTGCCCTTTTTGAGGGATTCCAGAAAAGTGGGTAGCGCGTCCGGAGCAATCGATTCGGCAGCGTAACAGCCCTCGATGCCATAGTGCTGAAGCCAGAAGCCATGAAGACGCGGCGAGCGGGAGTGTTTGATCGGATATCCGATGACGCAGGCATTTTTACCAGAAGACTCAACCATCGATTCGGACCCGCAATGCTAGGAAATTAAAACGTCTTCAGCCCGCAACCAGGCCAGAAGTGGCAAAAGAGGAAGGCCGAGAATGGTAAAATAGTCGCCTTCCATTTTGTCAAACAATTGCGATCCGAGACCTTCCAGCTGATAGCCGCCAACGCTGCTGAGAGATTCAGGAAGCGTCTCTGCCACATAGCGCCCGACGAATTCCGGAGACAGCTTGCGCATCCGCATATGTGCCTGCTCCGTGTGACGCCAGATTGTTTCACCGTTGCGCACCACCGCAATGGCGGCATGCAGCGTATGGGTTCGGCCGCTGAGCCACAGCAGCTTTTTGCGCAGATCTTCATCATCGCTAGCCTTGTGAAGGGTTTGCCCCTCACAGGTCAGGGTCTGATCGGCACCAATAATCAATGTATCTGCAAAGCGTGGCGACACATCCCCCGCCTTGGCCTCAGCCAGCACCTGCGCCAGATCCTCGCCATCCACGTCTGATCCCATGGCGGACTCAACAGCTCGCTCATCAATGGAAGCGGATGCCGTGGAAATCTTCAAGCCAGCGTCCCGCAACAAGCTGGCACGGACCGGGCTTTGAGACGCTAATACCAGAGCTTGGGTTTGAAATTCGCCATAGGATTCAGTCATGGATTATCCTGTCGTGCTTTGTGAGCGCCATAAAGGGTCAAAATTGCAGCGGCGGTTTCTTCAATTGAGCGTCTTGTAACGTCGATGATCGGCCAGCCCCGACGGGCGCAGAGACGCCGTGTCTGGGCAATTTCTTCGGCTACAGCATGTTTGTCGATATAGGCCGTATCTTTGCTCTCGGCACTGATTGACAGCAGCCGATGCTGCCGGATCTGCACAATCCGGTCCGGGCTTGCAATCAAACCAACAATAAACGCATCGGTCATCTTCTCTATGATATCCGGCAACGGGACATCCGGCACCAAAGGTATGTTAGCAGCTTTCACACCGCGATTTGCCAGATAGATGGATGTGGGAGTTTTTGACGTGCGGCTGATGCCCAGAATGACAACATCGGCCTCTTCAAGATCATCGCTCATCTGGCCGTCATCATGAGACAGAGTGAAATTGAGGGCATCAATGCGGCGGAAATACTCTGTATCCAGAGCATGCTGCGCGCCTGCGCGCTGCGCCGATTTAGCACCAAGATAGGTCTGAAACAGGGACAATATGGGATCCAGCACAGACAGGGCTGGAACCCCCAGCTCGCGACATCGCTCTTCCAGCATTGCGGCGTGGTCCGGTTCTATCAATGTGTAAAGGACAATACCCGGCGAGGCCTCAATATCCTCAACCACCTGGGCAATATCCTTTTCACTGCGCACCATGGTGTAGATATGTTCCCGCGCCTGCGCAGAATCATATTGGGCGGCAGCGGCACGACCGACATTGATCAGCGTTTCACCGGTGGCATCTGAAATAAGATGAAGATGGAAAAAGGTGGATTTTTTCACGGTTGGATATCCACAATCTGTGGGTTACGCCTGTTGACGAATCATGAATGAGTTTTGGAGAACTCTTGTCGAAATGTCCACCCGGCCACTTTATGCGCAATGGTTAATAAAACATTAACATTTTGTTAGCGGTGGATATCTGAGCGGGTTGAATATGAAGAACTGCAGTCTATTTTTTATCCTTGGTTTTCCCTGAATTATCCACAATTTAGCAAGGATGGGTGCGCCGTTAACCTTTTGTTTACAATTTGATTTTCGGAAAATGCTCATAGTTGTGTCAAAGGCCTGAAAATTTATGCTGGCTGTTTTTGAAATTTCATCATTGGGGATAGTCTGTGAATGATTTTTAATTCCCGTTTCCCACACCCTAATAATAGAAATAGAAAGAAATTAAGAAATTATTAGGGAATTTTTGGGGAGGGAAACCGCTTAGGCCTATGCTAGTTACTGAGGCACAGAAGGACAGGTTTCGTGGTCTCGTTTGGCTGCCCAGTTAATATTTTGCCGTATCGGATTATTTATGAACAGACGTATGTTGCAGGTTTTACGCAGTGGTCCCGATGGTGAAGCCTTGTGGCCGCCACCCATCTGGATGATGCGTCAAGCTGGACGATACCTGCCCGAATACAAAGAAACCAGAGCAGAAGCAGGTTCGTTTCTGGATTTATGTTATTCGCCAAAATTTGCAACAGAAGTCACGCTGCAACCCATTCGCCGGTTTGGATTTGATGCAGCCATTTTGTTTTCAGATATCCTCGTGATTCCTGATGCGTTGGGGCGACGCGTAACTTTTGAACCTGGTGTTGGGCCAAGGTTGGATCCCATCAAGGTCAATGAAATTGCTGAATTGACCGTCTCAAACGCTTTAGAACATTTGAAACCCGTCTTTCAGGCAGTGAATGATATTCGTGCAGCCCTGCCCTCTGAAACAACCTTTTTGGGTTTCTGTGGCGCGCCTTGGACAGTTGCAACTTATATGGTTGCCGGGCGTGGAACGCCTGACCAGGCGCCGACACGTTTGTTTGCACATCAACACCGTGCCACATTCTTGAGCTTGATTGATGTTTTAACGGATGTATCGATTGATTATCTTTCTGCGCAGATTGATGCAGGCGCTGATGCTGTGCAGGTATTCGACAGCTGGTCTGGTATTCTTGGCGAACCGGATTTCAATGCGTTTTGTCTCAAGCCGATGAAACGGATTGTGAAAGGTGTCAAAGCTCGGCATCCCAACACACCTATTATTGGTTTCCCGAAAGGTGCTTCCTTGCATTATGAACACTATGTTCAGGAGACCGCTGTGGATTGTGTCGGACTTGATTGGACTTTCCCGATGAAGCTGGCGCGTGAGCGTTTCGGGGCACAGACTGTTCTTCAAGGAAATCTTGATCCAACACGATTGGTAGCTGGCGGGGAAGCGCTCCGCGAGGGCGTTGCAACGATTTTGTCAGAAGCAAGAGGATCTCGATTTATCTTTAATCTTGGACATGGCATTACGCCGGAAACACCAATTGATCACGTAGCTGAGATGATTGATCTGGTTCGAGCGGGTTAGGATAGATGTTGTATCTTTGGATCAAGGCGTTTCATATTCTGGCGGTAATCTCCTGGATGGCGATGTTGCTCTATTTGCCACGGCTGATGGTGTATCATTGCAGCGCATCAGCTGGAGGCCAACAATCAGAAACCTTCAAGATCATGGAAAGACGTTTGCTGCGGGGCATAGGTACGCCGGCAATGATCGTCAGTTGGGTATTGGGGCTCTATCTTGTAGCAGATGGTGGATATTTGTCTGACGGGACTTTCTGGGCCCATCTGAAAATTCTGCTGGTGATCCTGATGTCCGCACTGCATATGCGATTTGCCTGGCATGTGAAGCGGTTTGCGGCCGATGAAAACAAATATTCCGAGCGCTATTTTCGGTTTATGAATGAAGCTCCCGCCGTTGTGATGGTGGCGATTGTCATTTTGGTTGTGGTGCGTCCGTTCTAAATTAAGGACAATTGCCACGAGGGCGTTTTACGCTGATCTGCAAAAAGCCCTTGTGATTTCCTACATTTATCGCTATCTGAGAGAAAACCTACCTTTAGCCCAGTTAGGGCGCTTTCAAAAACACAACAAAATGTTCTGCGTATTTCCCATCGTGGACAAAAAAGCGACTTAATTAGCTGAAACAGGCATTGTGCAGGGAATTGCATATTTATCTGCTTCGCTTGTTTCGCTTCAAACTTTCACCAATCAATCAATTAACAGATATATGCGCGCTGGACGTGCAAGGATTTAAACAAACACATGGCCGAGATGAAGCTGTCTGATCTAAAACTGAAAAGCCCAACCGAATTGCTGATGCTTGCGGAAGAGCATGAAATCGAAAATGCAAGCACGATGCGTAAACAGGAATTGATGTTTGCCATTTTGAAGCAGCTCGCTGAAGAGGAAGTCGAAATCATTGGCGAGGGTGTTGTGGAGCTTTTGCAGGATGGCTTCGGCTTTCTCAGATCGCCACAGTCGAATTATCTGCCAGGCCCGGATGATATCTACATATCTCCGTCACAGATTCGCCGCTTCTCGCTCCGGACAGGAGATACTGTTGAGGGCCATATCAGAAGCCCGAAAGATGGCGAACGCTATTTTGCGCTGCTGCGTGTTAACACGATCAACTTTGCAGATCCTGAAGAAGGACGGCACAAAACTCATTTCGACAATTTGACACCGCTCTATCCAGATGAGCGTTTCAACATGGAAATCGATGATCCAACGCGCAAGGATCTGTCTGGCCGCGTGATTGATCTGGTTGCACCACTTGGCAAAGGCCAACGTGCTTTGATCGTTGCGCCACCGCGTACCGGTAAAACGGTTCTGCTGCAAAATATCGCCAATTCCATCGCTGCCAATCACCCTGAGTGTTATCTCATCGTATTGTTGATTGATGAGCGCCCGGAAGAAGTGACAGATATGCAGCGCTCTGTGGATGGCGAGGTCATATCCTCGACATTTGATGAGCCGGCTTCACGACATGTTCAGGTTGCTGAAATGGTGATTGAAAAGGCCAAGCGCCTTGTTGAGCATGGCCGTGATGTTGTGATCCTGCTGGATTCAATTACGCGATTGGGCCGAGCGTACAATACGGTGGTTCCAAGCTCGGGTAAGGTATTGACCGGTGGTGTTGATGCAAATGCGCTGCAACGCCCAAAACGGTTCTTTGGTGCCGCTCGTAACATCGAAGAAGGCGGCTCGTTGAGTATCATTGCAACAGCCTTGATTGATACCGGCAGTCGTATGGATGAAGTTATCTTTGAAGAGTTCAAAGGAACTGGTAACTCCGAGCTGGTTCTGGATCGCAAGGTTGCAGACAAGCGGACCTTCCCATCCATGGACATTCTCAAGTCCGGTACTCGGAAAGAAGATTTGTTGATGGGCAAGGCGGAGCTGCAAAAAGTCTTCGTTCTGCGCCGCATCCTGTCTTCCATGGGTACGGTCGATGCCATCGAGTTCCTGTTGGATAAGCTGAAACAGACCAAGTCAAATGATGACTTCTTTGATTCAATGAACACCTGATCTCAGGTCACATTTTAAAGGGTTCGATTCGTACCCGTAACCTTTAATGGTGGATCTTGGATTGAGGGTTGGATGAGACTATGAACACACCAGCCTTGTTCACCGAAACAATTTTTGCTCTTGCTAGCGGCCAGACCCCAAGCGGTGTGGCCGTTGTGCGTGTCAGCGGACGGGATGCGCGGTCCGCATTGGATGTGTTTCACGTGAAACAACCAGAACCACGGCGTGCGCAATTATCTGTCCTGACGGACGCAGATGGGCGGCCGTTGGATCAGGGGCTTGTCTTCTGGTTTCCTGGCCCCGCCAGCTTTACCGGTGAAGATGTTGTGGAGTTTCATCTCCATGGCAGTGCAGCCGTACTGGATGCGGTTTTCCAACAGCTTGGCACCCTGCGCAACTGGCGTATGGCCGAGGCTGGCGAGTTTACCAGGCGGGCTTTTGAAAATGGCCGCATGGACCTCACCGAAGTCGAGGGACTTGGAGATCTTCTCGCCGCACAGACGGAAGCACAGAGACGGCAGGCCCTCAACCAGTATACCGGTTCCTTACGGTTGCTGTATGATGGATGGCGACAAGCATTGTTGTCTCTCAGAGCAGCTGTAGAAGCAGATTTCGATTTCTCAGATGAAGAAGATGTGCCTGGATCCGTCGCCGAATTCGTATCAGATGACGCATTGTCCCTGTCGCGCCAGATTGAGGCCCATTTGAATGACGGGCGTCGGGGAGAAATCATTCGCAATGGCTTACGCGTTGTTTTGGTTGGATTGCCCAATGCTGGCAAAAGCAGCCTTTTGAACGCGTTGGCACAACGCGATGTTGCCATTGTTACTGATGTGCCTGGTACAACGCGTGATGTCTTGTCTGTTTCTCTGAACCTCAATGATCAGTTGATAAACATTTCCGATACCGCCGGATTGCGGGACAGCGAAGATGTTGTGGAAATCGAGGGTATGCGCCGCGCAGAAGAAGCTGCTCGGGGAGCGGATTTGATCCTGTCGCTTTGTCCTGCTGATCAACCTGGCTTTCATGTTGCTTTTCGGGATTCAGAAGAAGGCGACTTTCCGCCTGTTCTGAAAGTGCGTACTAAATGCGATCTTCTGGCGGACAGTCATAACAGTGGCAGTCCTCAGAATGATGAAGATATTGGTGTCTCGGTTATAGATGGATCTGGGCTGGATAATCTGATATCAGAACTCGCTCGATTCGGTTCCGTATCTATCACGGGTCAAAGCGATGTTACGACCAATCCACTTATCACACGGGCGCGTCACCGACTTGCGCTGGAGAGCTGCGTTCAATCCTTGCAGTCTGCGGGTGATGATCAGTTGCCGTTGGAAATTCGTGTTGAGTATCTCAGGACTGCTTCTGATTCACTCGGTCAGATCCTTGGCCGCATTGACGTTGAAGACATTCTCGGCCATATCTTTTCTGAATTCTGTATTGGTAAATAAGAACCGAAATTGCGGCACTGGCCGTTGGTTCGCTATTCCTCGGGATGGTCAATTGAACCACCGGGTTGATTTGCAAGAGTGACTGTAAACATGCGCTTTGATGTTATTGTAATTGGCGGCGGCCATGCCGGCTGTGAAGCCGCAGCAGCTTCAGCTCGATTCGGAGCCGATACGGCTCTTGTCACTCATTCCTTTGAAACCATTGGGGCGATGTCGTGTAACCCGGCCATTGGCGGTCTGGGCAAAGGGCATCTTGTGCGAGAGATTGACGCTCTTGACGGGCTCATGGGTCGGGTTGCAGATGAGGCAGGAATTCAATTCCGCATGCTCAACCAGCGCAAGGGCCCGGCTGTTCAGGGACCAAGGGCCCAGATTGATCGCGCGCTTTACAAAAAGGGTATGCAACGCGAAATCTCAGCGATATCCGGTTTGGCCGTGGTTGAGGGGTCTGCTGAGGCCATCCTGACCGATGATGACGGTATTAGCGGGCTGCAGCTGGCTTCTGGCGAAACGCTGCACTGTGGCGCCCTTGTGATCACAACAGGCACATTCCTGCGGGGGCTCATCCATATGGGCGATGAGCGGATTGAGGCTGGACGTGTTGGCGAAGCTCCGTCTGTCGGTCTGGCGCATTCTTTTCTGTCCCACGGTTTTAAACTGGGGCGCCTGAAGACAGGCACTCCGCCCCGTTTGGATGGTCGGACAATTGATTGGAGCCAGGTGCAAGAACAGCCCGGCGATGATATTCCGGTTCCGTTTTCATTTTTGAACGATCGGATCACGACACCGCAGGTGCCTTGTCATCTGACACGGACGACAGCCGAAACTCATAAAATCATTGCCGATAATCTGGCGAAATCAGCCATGTATTCCGGAAACATCTCTGGTGTGGGGCCTCGTTATTGTCCTTCTATAGAGGATAAGGTTGTTCGCTTTGCTGAGCGGGATCATCATCAGATTTTCCTGGAGCCAGAAGGTCTTGATGACCGTACGATCTATCCGAATGGTATTTCCACAAGCCTGCCGCGGGATGTGCAGGATTTATATGTACGTAGCATTCCAGGCCTGGAGAAGGTGGATATCCTGCAATATGGCTACGCCATTGAATATGATCACGTGGATCCACGTGAGTTGAAGCCTACGCTTGAAACCATTGCTTTGCCCGGCCTCTATCTGGCCGGTCAGATCAATGGTACCACCGGGTATGAGGAGGCTGGCGGACAGGGTCTGATTGCAGGAATGAATGCAGCAAGGCGCGCTGGCGGCTCAGATGAGATCATTTTTGACCGATCGGAGGCCTATCTTGGTGTCATGACGGATGATCTGACCACAAGAGGTGTCACCGAGCCCTATCGCATGTTTACCTCCCGTGCTGAGTATCGCCTTTCTCTTCGGGCTGACAATGCGGATCTACGCCTGACAGCAAAAGGCCACGCCTGCGGTATTGTGGGTTTCAACCGCTGGGAGCAATTCAGTGAATGGCAGGCGGAATTTACTTCGCTGGTTGCGCATGCGAAATCGGTGGAGGTGCTGCCGACAGCATTGGCTGGCGCAGGTATTAAGGTCAATCAGGATGGGCGTCGTCGCGACTTGTTTGGTTTGCTGTCCTATCCCACCGTTTCACTTGAAGCGCTGACCCCGTTCTGGCCGCAGATTTCCGATTTCAGCCCCCGACTGAAACAACAGCTTGAGACGGAAGCGCAGTATGCGGTTTATCTGGATCGCCAGCGTGCTGACATTCAAGCCTTCAAGCGGGATGAACAGATCGCAATGCCGATGGATATCGACTTCAGTACATTGCCGGGCATTTCCAATGAAGTGTGCCAGAAACTGACGGAAGCAAAGCCTGCAACGCTGGGACAGGCTTCGCGTATTGAAGGGGTGACGCCGGCCGCTGTGACCCTGTTGTTGGCCTATGTCAAACGACGTGGCAACGCGGCTTGATGATTTCATGATTGGTCACAGTAAATAATGTCCTCCTTGGAAGCAGACCGCGAGCGTTTTCAACGCCATTATGCTGTTCCCGCTGTCATCATGGAGCGGTTGGAAGTCTTTGCGGATTTGTTGAGACACTGGCAGCGTGCAAAGAACCTCGTGTCAAACACGACTTTGGATCAGTTTTGGTCCCGGCATGTGTTTGACTGCTATCAGTTGTTGCAGCTTGGCCGTACCAGCGGTCATTGGGTTGATTTGGGCAGTGGCGCAGGGCTTCCGGGCCTGGTGATTGCACTGGGCAGGTCTGAATCCACAGAAAACTTGCAGGACGGATCAGTCACGCTGGTCGAGGCGAATGGTCGTAAATGTGCCTTCTTACGGGCTGTTTCACGTGAAACAAATGTGCCTGTGACCATCCTGAATAATCGAATCGAGTCCGTATCGATAGCGGATCTGCCTCATAGCCCGCACTATATCACCGCAAGAGCGCTGGCGCCGCTGGAAAAACTGACCGAATTAATGGTCCCACTGATGGAGCCAAAAACAGTCGCACTTGTCCACAAAGGACAAGATTTTGCGTCTGAAATTGAAAAAGCATCTAAATATTGTGATTTCGATGTGATACAACACAAGAGTCAACTGGATAATCGCAGTGTGATTCTTGCTCTTTCGAGGTTGCGTTTACACACGTAGATCGACCGAATGGCCTGATACAGCTGACGTGTATTTGCTTCTATTCTGGATGAGATAATCGTGTTGATGGACCAACAAACCGCAAAAGACGACTCTGCCCCGGTGACACCGAATGCGTCACAGGCACGCCCTCGGGTGCTGGCTCTGGCAAATCAGAAGGGTGGCGTGGGTAAAACCACGACAGCCATCAATCTGGGAACAGCGCTGGCCGCCATAGGCGAGCGCGTGTTGATCGTTGATCTTGACCCGCAAGGGAATGCCAGCACAGGTCTGGGCATTGATCGCAAAACCCGCAAATGCTCAACCTATGATGTATTATGTGGCGACGTCACTATGGCGGAAGCTGCCATGCATACATCAGTGCCGCGTCTCGATGTTGCGCCCTCTACCCTGGATCTTCTGGGTCTTGAGTTGGAAATTGCGCAAATGCCGGATCGGACCCACAGACTGCGCAGCTCCATTGATGATCTGAAGCTTGCTATCGGTGATGCTGATGAGCCTTACACCTATGTTCTGGTAGATTGCCCGCCTTCTCTGAATCTGTTGACCATCAACGCAATGACGGCTGCTGATGCCATTTTGGTACCATTGCAATGCGAATTCTTTGCTTTGGAAGGGCTAAGCCAGCTGCTGACAACTGTCGAGCAGGTGCGGCGGACCTTGAACCCGGGTCTTTCAATCCACGGTGTCGTGCTGACCATGGTCGATGATCGCAACAATCTGTCGCATCAGGTCGCGCAAGATGTGCGTGCCCATATGGGTAGCAAGGTTTACAAGACAGTCATTCCGCGCAATGTGCGGGTGTCCGAAGCGCCTTCCTATGGCAAGCCGGTCCTGTTATACGACCTGAAATGTCGTGGCAGTCAGGCCTATATGAAGCTTGCTTCAGAAATCATTCAACGTGAGCGCACCCTGCGTGCGGCCTAAAAGTAAAAGAGCCCTTATCATGGCGGACGATATTTCCAAAAAGCGGCTCGGTCGTGGTCTTGCAGCATTGCTGGGAGATGTGGATACGGATGCAGAAGCGGTTGAACGCGCGCGCTCACAGCGCCGTGTGCCAATTGAATTTGTCACGCCCAATCCAAACAATCCAAGGCGCAGCTTTGCGGTTGATGATCTTGAAGATCTGACCCGGTCCGTGCGTGAAAAGGGAATCGTTCAGCCCATTCTTGTGCGGCCTCAACCTGGTCAGCCGGTGAGCGATAATCGCTATGAGATTATCGCAGGCGAACGTCGCTGGCGGGCGGCTCAGGCGGCCGGACTGCATGAAATACCTGTTTTAATACAGGCGGTTAGCGACAAGGAAGCCCTGGAACTTGCGATTGTCGAGAACGTTCAGCGCTCTGATCTTAATCCCATTGAGGAAGCGCGCGGATATCAGCAATTGCTGGACGGGTTCGATTATACCCAGCAAGACCTTGCCACTGTTATTGGCAAAAGCCGCAGTCACGTTGCCAATACGCTGCGCCTTCTGAAACTGCCCGATGGCGTGCAAAAACTTCTTCAGGACGGTGAATTGACAGCCGGTCACGCCAAAATACTGGTGGCTGCAGATGACCCTGCGGCGCTTGCAAGCCAGATTGTCGATGGCAATATGAGTGTCCGTGCGGCAGAAACCCTGGCACGCAGTGCAGGTGAAAGCCCAAAAGGGTCTGATTCATCGCAATCGACCGCTTCTGCCCTTGTGAAGGATGCAGATACGCAGGCGCTTGAAAACAGTCTGTCCGAGGTTCTGGGTTTATTGGTTGACCTGAGGCACAAGCCAAACGGAACCGGTGAATTGCGCGTCAAATACAAGACACTTGATCAGCTCGATTTCATTACGGCAAAGCTGAGAAGTTGATCTTTCGCTCTTGACGCGGTTCAATTTGGTTTCCTGAAATCAAACAGCTTCTTAACGCTGATTTGCGGCGGCGCGTAATTGAATCATGATTCCGTCGTCAAACACTTGTCCTTGTGGTAAAATGACACCATATTGCAAGTGAGTTTTACCCGGGGTTGCTCCTCCCATCCCTTGATCTGTTTTTAAGAGGATATAATGGCTGATCTAAATCGTCGTACATTTGGGCAGGCAGGCGTTCAATCGCAGGCGGATATCGATGAAGGCCTCCGCGCCTACATGCTCAAAGTTTATAATTACATGGCCATCGGCCTTGCGCTGACAGGTGTTGCTGCCCTGTTGTTTGCCAATCTGGCAACAACGGGTGATGCATCCGCTGCAGCTGCGCAGTTGCCGAACGGCAAAATGCTGACCGAATTCGGTGTGATGCTCTTCACATCCCCACTGCGTTGGGTCGTGATGCTGGCTCCTTTAGGCTTGGTCTTCTTTCTGATTGCCAAGGTTCCGAGCATGAGCGTGAGTGCAGCGCAAACCACATTCTGGGTTTATGCGGCCTTGATGGGCGTTTCGCTGTCTTCAATTTTCGTCATCTACACGCCTGAAAGCATCACACAGGTGTTCTTTGTCACCTCGGCGTCCTTCCTGGGGCTCAGCCTTTATGGTTATACAACCAAAAAGGATCTGTCCGGTTGGGGTTCGTTCCTGATGATGGGATTGATCGGCATTATCCTTGCGTCGATCGTGAATATTTTCCTTGGTTCAAGCGCGCTGCAATTCGCCATTTCGGTGATCGGTGTTCTGGTGTTTGCTGGCCTCACCGCCTATGACACCCAACAGATCAAGAATATGTATGATGTTAATGATGATGGCACGGCTTCTGGTCGCAAGGCTATCATGGGCGCGTTGAAGCTCTATCTCGACTTCGTCAATCTCTTCATCATGTTGTTGCACCTGTTCGGAAATCGCAATTAACATTCTGCAGACATTTGAATAAACTTAAAGCGCGGTCCTTTGGGCCGCGCTTTTTGATTCGAACATGAAGTCAGACAGAATGACAAACGCCACACCAAAGTTTCAAATACTATTGCCGCACTCCGTGGATTTGCCATTCATCCAGGCGATCTATAAGCACGCTGTTCTGACCAGCACAGCATCCTTTGAGCTTACACCTCCCGATCTTGCTGAAATGACGCAGCGCTTTCATGCACTGGTCGATCATGATTTCCCCTATTTTGTCGCCAAGGATGAGAATGGAAGTCTGCTTGGTTACGCTTATGCAGGCCTCTATCGCGCACGCCCAGCCTATCGATTTGCTGTAGAGGATTCGATCTACATTGCACCAGAAGCACAAGGCCTTGGCGTTGGCCGGGCGCTGTTGACCCGTATCATCGAAGACGCAACCATGAAGGGCTTTCGGCAAATGATTGCCGTAATTGGCGACAGTCAGCATAAAGCCTCAATTGCTTTGCACCAACGGCTTGGCTTTGAACATTCAGGCGTGTTCCGGGATATTGGCTGGAAACAAAATCGTTGGCTCGATACTGTTTTGATGCAACGATTTCTGGGTGAAGGCGGAAAGACGCCTGCCAAAGATTAAACGGGTTCACAGTGGCCGGATATTCAAAGACACCCCTTTTCAAGAAACTCGGCCTTAAACCCGATATGAAGGCGGTGTGTCTCAATCCACCCGATAATTACCTGGCATTGTTGGGAGCGGATGCGCCCGAACAAGACTGGCTTGATAGTCTGGGCACCGCGTGCGACTTCGTCCATCTGTTTACAAAGTCAAAGGCCGAGTTGGAGGTGCGTCTACCAGCGTGTCAGGACGCGATCAAACCCAACGGAATGATCTGGGTTTCATGGCCGAAGAAAGTCTCAAAAGTCCTTACTGATATAACAGAAGATACCATTCGGTCCATCTGCCTGCCATCCGGTTTGGTCGACGTGAAGGTTTGCGCCGTCGACGAAATCTGGTCAGGGTTGAAACTTGTGATCCGCAAGGAATTGCGGTGATGTGGGCATGAGACGATGAAGATATCTGCGAATCGATTCGTGACCTGATGGCCTCTTCAAAGCCCAAGGAAACCGAGCTCTATCCCCCGATCAAAGCCTATCTTGAAAACCAGGGCTATGAGGTCAAGGGAGAGATCGGCGCGGCTGATGTGGTTGGAGTGCGTGGTTCAGAAGCCCCTGTCATTGTCGAGTTGAAAACCGGATTTTCCCTGTCCCTGTTTCATCAGGCCATAGATCGGCAGTCCATGACAGACGCTGTGTATGTGGCTGTTCCGCGCAGCGCAGGCCGGATATTTTTGAAGATGCTGCAGAACAATAAATCTCTGTGCCGGCGCTTGGGTCTTGGCCTGATGACGGTTCGCCTTAAAGACTCATTTGTTGAAGTGCATCTGGACCCTGCACCCTATAGACCGCGAAGCTCAAAGCCCCGCATCTCCCGTTTGTTGAGAGAGTTTGAAAAACGCGTTGGTGACCCAAACAAGGGCGGGGCAACACGGAAGGGTCTGATAACAGCCTATCGGCAGGATGCCTTACGCTGCGTTGCTGTCCTGTCCGACAACGGCCCCATGAAGGCAGCGTCAGTTGCAACGGAGGCGAAGGTAGACCGAGCCAGACGCATTATGGCAGATGACCACTATGGGTGGTTTGAGCGTGTCTCAACCGGCATCTATGTCCTGACCCCCAAAGGGGTTACGGCGGTGTCTGATTATGCCAGTGAACTGAAAACAATTGTTGCAGCTCTCAAAAAGAGTGCAAGCTGACCCAACCTGCTCAACACTGTTGCAAAGATTGGTGGTTTGAGGCCAAATATCCGACACAGCGATGTTTCAGAATAGCCAGCCTCAAACCCAGTTCTGAGTGAATTGTCTGTTTTTGTGAACAATGCTTCATTGGTGTATCAGTTCTTATGATCAATACCGTCATTCTAGGGACAGCCTTTGTGGCAGGAACCATCCTTTTGGTCCTGTTCGGTTATTTTATGATGCGCCGGATTGCTGCCGCCCATGTTGTTTCTGACAGCAAGGATCTGGCTGGCTCCGTCATCTTCCGGATCTCCGCATTGCACGGGCTTATTCTTGCTCTGGTGTTTGCCCAGCAAATGTTTGAGTACCACAAGCTTCAGGACGAGACAGTCCGCGAAGCTTCGGTGATTACTGATATCTATTTCGATATTGAACGTCATGGCGGTGCGGAAATCGTGGAAATCCGGAGCAGCCTTCAAAATTATGTGGCACTTGTCGTCAACGAAGAATGGCAGTCTTTGTCAGAGGAAGGTGAATTGTCTCCTGCGGCATGGAAAGAATGGGAAAAAATCTATCACACGCTTCTGGATCTTGAGACGAATACGCTGAGGCAGGAGGATCTAAGGCGTTTCATGTTAAGCGACATCCGAACAGTTGCCGAAATGCGTGACAGGAGGGCAGGTCACGGCTTGAAAACTGTCAGCAACATGTTCTGGTTTGCGGCAATTTCCGGTATCTTTCTGGTTTCATTAGCTTATTATTGTTTCACACCGACCGTTCATCATATTCTATTAATCAGTATTTTTGCAGCGTTCACAGGCATCATTTTGTTCTTTATCTTCTCTTTCTCCGATCCATTCGGGGCGCCAGGCGCATTGCAAGCGAGCGCATTTGAACGATTGCTTTCCAATAACTTTGCCGACTAATTTATTTTGGCTTACGCCAATTCGCACATTGTGAGCGATTGATCTGCAAACGTATTGTGGCGCATTGATCGCCATGCAAACAGAGTAGTTCCATGGACATTGTTGATATCATCAAATCCATTGAGGGCACTGAAACCGGCGCATTGGTAGCTCTGGTTCTGGCCTTGCTGTCTGCCATGGCTCATGCGTTGTTCGGGGCGGTTTTGAAATCCGGCGATCCAATCCTCAATCGAGGTGCAATCAATGTCTGTTATGGATTGGCAGCGGCACCGCTTGCCCTGTTTGTTGCACCCTGGCCGTCAGATGCATTGTGGCCGATCCTGTTTCTCGTCTATCTGGTGCATTTTGCCTATGAATGGTTTCAGGTGAAGTCGTTTGAACATGGCGCTTTTGTGCTCGTCTATCCGATTGGACGCGGATCCGGCCCCTTGTTAATCGCCCTCGCTGCGATTTTTGTATTCAATGAAAAGCTGTATTGGAATCAATGGTTTGGAATTCTAATGATTTCCGGAGGCATTTTGGGATTGGCTCAGGTCAATCTAAAAAGCGCGCTTTTGAAAGGCGAGAATATGCGCGGTTTGCATTTGGCTCTCGGCTTTGCCCTGGGAACCGGCTTTCTGATTGCAGTATACACCACGATTGACGCCTATGGCATCAGGTTGGCGGATAATCCCTTTACGTTTCTTGCCTGGTTTTTCTTCATGGGGCTGTTCAGCTCTCCCATTATTGCCATTTTGAAATACCGACGATTGGAAGTGCCAGTTGACAAGGTTGCATTGTTCGCTCGGGGTCTGCTGGGCGCCATTATCGCTGTTATCAGTTTTGGGTCAGTGATGCTGGCAACACGACTTGGACAGGTGGCCACGGTTGCCGCGCTGCGTGAGACATCCATCATATTTGCAACGGCCTTGGGCGTCTTTGTTTTCAAAGAGCAGGTAACGGCATCCCGACTGCTGTTGATCGGGTTGATTGCTGCCGGAGCCGTGATGGTTGAGATATGATCGTAATCAGTAATTAGCCGGCTATATTCAGGCGCTCAACTCAGTTGAAGGATTCACCGGAATAACAAAGCTCTTGAACGCTGCGGGCTCTGCAAGGCTGGAATAGATGCGCATGGCAATGTCGTTCTTTTCCGATACCAGCCAGCGCAGATAGGTCCAGTTGCGGGTGTTGCCAATGTCGGTCAGTTCCCTGACAAGTTCTGAGCTGATGCCCAGACCTCTGTGTTCATAGCCGATGAAAAGGTCATCCAATTGCCCGGTGCGGCGACCGCTGATGGCCTCAGGAAGGTCGAAAAAGATGGCAAAGCCGACCAGTACATCATCGCGGAACGCGCCCAGAACTTCTGCTGTGGAATCCTGGAGAAGGGTCTCGGCATAATACTGGTCGGGGCGGCGCGGTGCGCCCCGACGCAGCATCTGTGCGTATGAGGCGATGAGCGGCGCAAGTGTAAGCGCGTCGCTATCGACAAGAATTCGCATGCTGAGCCCTTTAACGGCCATGATTTATGCTCCCGCTCCGTCGGCCAGCGCATCCAGCTCGGCCAGAATGGCTTCGCCCATGCCCTTTGTTCCGACCTTGGTCATCCCATCTGTATAGATATCGCCAGTCCGGAAGCCTTTTTCAAGAACACCGGCAATAGCCTTTTCAACCAAAGTGGCTGTATCGCCCATATCCAGTGAATAGCGCAGGGCCATGGAGAGGCTGGAAATCATGGCAATCGGGTTCGCCTGGCCTGTGCCGGCAATATCCGGAGCAGAGCCGTGGACAGGCTCGTACATGGATTTCCGCCTCCCGGTCTTGGCATCCGGTGCGCCCAGTGAGGCAGACGGCAACATGCCAAGTGAACCGGTCAACATGGCTGCAATATCGGACAACACATCGCCAAACAGATTGTCGGTTACGATCACGTCGAACTGTTTTGGGTTACGCACCAATTGCATGGCACCGGCATCTGCCAGCATATGCTCCAGTTCCACGTCAGCGAATTCTTCTGCATGGACCTTGGTTACGACCTGGTTCCACAATACGCCGGACTTCATCACATTGCGCTTTTCCATGGATGTGACTTTGTTGTTGCGGGTCCGGCCCAAATCAAAGGCAACACGTGTGATGCGCTCAATTTCGTAAGTGTCGTAAACCTGGGTGTCGATGCCGCGTTGCTGGCCGTTGCCCAGATCAATAATCTCTTTTGGCTCGCCAAAATAAACGCCGCCTGTCAGCTCCCGTACAATGAGAATATCGAGATCTTCCACGATTTCCCGCTTCAGAGAAGATGAATCCGCCAATGCGCCGTAGCAAATGGCAGGGCGCAGATTGGCAAATAATTGCAAATCCTTGCGCAGCCGCAGCAAGCCAGCCTCCGGACGCACTTCATAAGGCACATCGTCCCATTTAGGACCACCAACAGCGCCGAACAGCACAGCGTCTGCCTTTTGTGCCAGATCCACAGCACGATCGGACACAGCACTGCCATAAGCATCGTAGGCAGCCCCACCCACCAGATCTTCTTCAATCTCAAAGGATGCCAGCCCAGCCTTTTCAATCCAGTCCAGAACAGACCGGACTTCGGCCATGACATCGGGGCCAATGCCGTCGCCGGGAAGAAGCAGGAGTTTGTGGGTGGTCATAATAAAATCCTTGGTCGAATGTTTGTTAGTGGGTGGATAATGCGGCTTGAATGCGCTGGCAAGAGGGTGCGGGATTGAAGCCAGACAAAACACTGAATTTTTGGCCAAAAGCAGCCATTTGGATCGTCAAACGATCAGCTCAGCCATCTGTCTTGAGTGCGGTGACCTCAATTTCAATCTTCATGGCCGGGTCAATCAGATCGCATATCAGCATGGTTGCCGCCGGACGGATGTCCTTGAAATAAGCGCCAACCAAATCAAAGACCGCGCTGACATATGTTCGCTCGGACACGTAATAGACTGCGCGAACAATATCTGTGCGCTGGAAACCGGCCTGACTGAGGGTGTTGTCAATGGTGGCGAAGATGTTCGCCACTTGCGCATCCAGCCCCTCTGGCAATTGCATTTTTGTGTAATCAAAACCGGTGGTCCCGGCAAGGAAGCACCAATTTCCCTGCACTACAGCGCGAGAATAGCCAGCTGTTTCCTCAAAGGGAGACCCTGTCGAGATCAGCTGGCGTTTCATCACAAAGGCTTAAAGTTTGATCCTTAGGCCCAAGGCTGCGTTTCGGCCTGACTGGCTTCAAAAGCATCAATGCTGGCGACTTTTTCCATTGTCAGGCCAATGTCATCCAGACCGTTCAGGAGGCAATGCTTTTTGAACGCATCGATCTCGAAATTGATCACACCGCCATCTGGACCATGAATCTGCTGGGTTTCCAGATCAATGCTGAGTGTTGCATTGGAACCGCGCTCGGCATCATCCATCAATTTATCCAGCTCGTCCGGCGATACGACGACTGGCAGAATGCCGTTCTTGAAGCAGTTATTGTAGAAAATATCGGCAAAGCTGGTGGAAATGACACAGGTAATGCCGAAATCCTTCAGCGCCCATGGCGCATGTTCGCGGCTTGAACCACAGCCGAAATTGTCGCCTGCCACCAGAATGTTGGCATTGCGGTAAGCTGGCTTGTTCAGCACAAAGCCCTCATTTTCCGAGCCATCATCATTGTAGCGCATTTCTGAGAACAAAGCTGTTCCCAGACCGGTGCGCTTGATGGTTTTCAGATATTGCTTTGGGATAATCATGTCCGTGTCGATGTTGATGAACGGCATTGGTGCTGCAACAGCGGTCAATTTGTCGAACTTGTCCATTTTTTATTCCCTTATGTGATTGCGCGCCGGTTTAGCCCAGCTTTGGACATTTGTGAAGCGGTGAGTTGCTGAATTCGAGTTGGTCAATGGTCAGAAAGCCAGGGAATCAGACCCTGTTAACCATGACATTGATCACAGAAGCTCGATTAACGCGTAATTTACGGCGCAAAGCGATGTTCTGTCGTGATTGAAAAGACATTGGTGCGCCCATGCCATCGACGGCAACTCTTGCAGATTTTGAAGACGACAGTGTTTCCGATGCTGTCGGGATAGCTGCGCCGTGGTCGCTGACTTTGAAAGAGGCGCGTGCGCTGGATCATGACGATCTGGCGGCTCTTGATGATTTGATGCAAAGGGCTGGCGACAGTCATTCTGGCAATGTCTTCTTCGAGCCGCGTGCGGTATTGGCCTCAAGTCCATTATCAAAGCGGCCGATTCACTGGCTTTTGTGGTCCCATCAAAACCAACTTTGTTTTGCAGCACCCGTGGTCGTGCGACGGGTTGGTGGGTTTTCCTTTTTGAAAATCTGGACACATACTTACGCGCCGCTCGGGACGCCGCTTATTGCTGATCCGTTTCAGGCTGATGCGTTTTTGGATGAACTGGCGCGGCAGGGTTTCTCAGCGTTTGTCTGTCCCTGGATGGAGTCAGACAGTATTTTGGCCAAAGCGGTTCAAAACCGCAGCGCCCAATTGCAGGGATTTTGGTCCGGGCAGGCTGATCGTGTTGTTCTGACATCAGACTGGACCCAGGCGGCTTCGCTTTCCAAGCAGCGCAAGAAGAAGCTGCGTAAAATGCAGCGGTTAATTCCGCTGGTGCATACTGTGCTGCAAGGTCCTGAGGCGCAGAATGATGGATTCCGTCAATTCTGTGATCTGGAGGCCATGGGCTGGAAGGGCGCTGCGGGCTCTGCTCTGAAACAGTCCGAGACAGCCCTGAACTTTGCCACTGAGCTTGTGGCCGGACATGCTGCCCGCGGCACGCTGGCGATTGACAGTCTGGAGGATCCCGCCCGTTCCGGCGATCAGGCCGTTGCCATGGTTGTGAGTTTTGCACAGGCCGGGCGCGGTGTTGTCTGGAAAATCGGCCATCATACGGATTATGAAGCTGTGTCGCCTGGTTATCAGGTCATTTTAGCCGCGTCAGAGCGCTTTACGGCAGTTGATACCGCAATCTCCATCGATTCTCTGGCTGGTCCTGAGCATCCAATGGTCGGGTGGCTGTGGCCTGGACGATTGACTGTGGGAACACTGAGCATTCCGCTTGGTAACTCAGCGTTGGTCGCCAGAATCCTGTCCCGGTTTTACGCGACGGAAACACGCCTCAGGTCAATGGCCCGGGCTCTGCGTCAGCGGCTTCGCGGATAGCTTCGTTGCGCAATTCACGGCGGATGATTTTTCCAGATGTTGTCAGCGGCAATTCGGTTCTGAAGGCAATTTCACGCGGAAACGCATGGGCCGACAAGCGTTCACGCACATAGGACTGGATTCGCTTTGCCAGATCGGGTGAGGGCGCAAAGCCGGGCGCTGGTATGACATAAGCCTTGACGATTTCGGTGCGCAGGGCATCAGGCTTGCCAATAACGGCCGCCAAAGACACGGCTTCGTGGCTGAGCAGGCAGTCTTCCACTTCGGTGGGTCCTATGCGGTAGCCAGCAGACGTAATGATATCATCATCCCGCCCAACAAAGCTGACATAGCCGTCTTCATCCATGACAGCCTGATCGCCTGTCGCAAACCAGTCTTTCTGCGGTCCCTTGAATTTAGCCGTGGTCTCATCCGGCCGGTTCCAATAGGACAGCATCATCACCGGGTCGGGCGCATGGATGGCGATTTCTCCCTGATGGCCTGGCGGTAATGCCAAGCCATCCGGACCCAGAATGGTAACATTGTGGCCAGGAACAACTCGGCCAATGGCGCCCGCCCGGTTCATATCAAGAGCGGCGCAGGACCCAAGCACCAGATTGCACTCGGTCTGGCCATACGCGTCATTGGCCGTGATACCCAGCGCAGCTTTGGCCCAATTATAAGTTTCTGCACCCAATGCCTCTCCGGCTGATGCGAGCGATCGCAATCGCAAATCATAGCGCGCTGCCGGGTCCGGCACCGCGCGCAGCATTTTCAAGGCGGTGGGCGGTACGAAGGCATTCACCACGCCATGGGTCTGCATCAGATGAAAAGCGTCTTCAGGATCAAATTTCTGAGTGGCACTGGAGAGCACCGGAACACCCAGCATCAGGGATGGCAGCAGTACGTTCAGCAGACCACCAGCCCAGGCCCAGTCGGCTGGTGTCCAGATGCGGTCACCGGCCTGCGGCAGAAAATTGTGCGACATTTGCATGCCGGGCAGGTGACCCAGCAGCACCCGGTGGCCATGCAGCGCACCTTTGGGCGGACCTGTGGTGCCAGACGTGTAAATCATCATAGCCGGATCATCAGGTGTCGTCATCTTGGTCTGGAAGCGGTCGGAGGCTTTTTTGAGAATATCCGCATAGTGAACGACATGCGCCGGAACCGGTATACCGGTTGGCAGATCTGAGACTATTATGGTGCGAAGTTCGGGCAATTGGCTCTGTAATTCAGCCAGTTTTTCATAACCTTGCTGATTGGTGATGATGCAGGAAACACCAGCGTCGGCCAGTCGATAGCTCAGAGCATCTACGCCAAACAGGAGTGCCAGCGGAACCGCAATCATTCCGGCCTTGTAGGTTGCAAGATGGGAGATCAGAGTTTCCGGACCCTGTGGCAGCAATACGCCAATTCTGTCTTGCTCCTGGCAGCCCGATCCAACAAGGTAATTAGCCAGCTTATTAGATGATTTGCTTAGTTGGCTAAATTTCCAGTTTTCAACGCTGCCATCCTGCGTGATATGGCTCAGCGCAAGCCGGTCCGGATCATGGTTTTGCCAAACCTCGCAACAGGCATGGGCAATGTTGAACCGGTCTGGAATTTTCCAGCGGAATTGTTCGATTAACGCGTCATATGTGGGAGCGGGGTTGAGCATAGGTTGTTTGTTCGTACCGGGGCGGTCCGGATTAAACCTGGACCTGCACGCCCAGAACCATGACCCAAAAGGTTTTCAACCCTGTTGTGGGATTGTTGGAAACCCCAAGCCCGATTTCACGAACGGCCGGCTTCAGCATGTTTTTGCGATGTCCCGGTGATTCCTGCCATCCGACCATGGCCTGTTCAATTGTATCAAATCCGCCAGAAATGTTTTCAGCAGCTTCCTGCGCGAAATAGCCAGATGCGTGCAAACGGCGCACGAAACTGTCGCCAAACCCGATGGCGTGCTGCACTTTCCCCGTTCTTGCCATGACCAGAGCATGGCGTTCCGCCAGACGTTGCAGTTTGGCATTGGGTGTGACAGCGCTTTGTCCATGGCGGCGTCGATAGGCAGATGTCAGCGATGCGCCTCTGGAAATATGGCGGGACGTTGTGATGATGCGCCCTTGTGCCGGATCAAGGCCGTTCGCTTTGCTTTTGCGGGGCACATCCAGATCAATACCGGTTCCCACGCATCCGCTCAGTGTCAGCGCTGTCGGGGCAAGCCCAGCAAGGACAATATAATTCAGCAGAGTCCGTCGGCTTGGATCGGCCATGAATAATATTTCCTTCTGCGCGGAATTTGAAATGGTGATCCCGACTGGATTCGAACCAGTGACCCTCAGATTAGGAATCTGATGCTCTATCCTGCTGAGCTACGGGACCCCAGCACGTTTACCGACCCTTGTTAGCAAAGGCAGACAGAAAATCAAAGTGGGAAGCTGTGTTGCAACATGCGGTGGTTTCCTGTCTTGCGGTTGTACGAATCAGGCGTTAACTCAGTGGCTCTGGGTTAGGAGCGACTTATGGCCCCCAAAACCAAACGGATTGGAGCACCTTCCGGTCCGCGTGCGGTTAACATTGCTGAAACGCGAGAGCGCATTTTGAAGGCTGCAATTGTTCAGTTTTCGCAGGGCGGGTTTTCCGGTGCGCGTATTGAGCTGATCTGCAAGCATGCAGATGTCAATCCGCGCATGATCTATCATTATTTCGGTGACAAGGCAGGCCTATATGTTGCGGTGCTGGAACATGTGTTGGGACAATTGCGTACGGAAGAGCTGAAGCTTGATGTATCACAAAGCACGCCTTTTGATGGGCTCCTCACTATGTTTGACTTTATCCATGAGCATTTTGCCAGACATCCAGAATTGATAAGGCTGCTGTCTGCTGAAAACTTGCGGGAAGGCGCGTTTCTCAAAAACTCTGTTGCGACGCCATTGGTTGCTTCGCCGGTTGTGAAGCACATTGAAACGCTTTTGCAGCGCGGCGAGGCTGACGGATCGATCCGTGCCGGACTTAATCCATTGCATCTTTATGTCGTAATGGTCGGATTGTCCTATTTTCACAAATCCAACGCCTATACGCTTTCGATCATTTGGGATACGCCCATGACATCGGACGGTTGGCAGCGCGAACACAAACGCTTCGGGCGCGATATGCTGGCGACCTATCTGAAGTCGCCGCCTCAAAATTAACCCCGCTCCCAATTCGCTGAAATTATAGGCATATCTGCTGCTTTGTTGTGCAGGCAATCGCAATAAGCGGTTCCCTGTTTCACCCTGTCGATGGCGGAATATCCCGAGGCACTGCGGATTTTTGTCCGGCCAAGCGCTTTTAGTATATGGTTTTTTACTAATTCCCCCAATTGACCCGGTCTGGATGTTTGAATTCTGGCATGCTGATTGCATTAGTAAATTTGTAATTACTATTTCTCTCTCATCTGGAGCACATTATGAAGCTACGCCATATTCTTGCAGCATCGCTCGCTATTGCAGCGATGATGACTGCTCCCGCACTCACACCTGCATCAGCCGATCAGAATAAAATCGGCTTCGTCTATGTCGGTCCGGTTGCCGATTTTGGTTACAACATGTCGATGGATCTGGGTCGGCTCTATCTTGAAGAACACATTGACGGCATCGAAACGTCCTCGTTCGAAAATATTCCTGAATCCGCTGAGGTCGAGCAGGTCATGGAACGTCTGGTTCAAAGCGGTCACGGGATCATTTTTGCAACGAGCTATGGATATCTGGATTATGCGATTTCGCTTGGCAAAAAATATCCCGATGTCACCTTTCTTCATGCAGGCGGTCTGAAAACCTCTGAAAATGTCGGAACCTATTGGGCTGACAGTGATGATGGCATGTATCTGGCCGGCGTGGTTGCCGGGTCCAAATCAGAATCAGGCAAGCTTGGTTTCGTAGGTGCATTTCAGATCCCCCAATTGTTCCGCTCCATCAATGCCTTCACTCTGGGCGCGCAATCGGTCAATCCGGACGCCACGGTGACCGTTGTCTGGACCGGCGGATGGTGGGAACCACAGAAGGAAGCTGAAGCGGTCAATGCGTTTGCCGATGAAGGCATTGACGTTATCGCCGAGCAGGTCGACAGCCCGATCACGATTGCGCAGACAGCCGAAAAACGTGGTGTCTTCGTCATCGGCAAGGATGTCAACATTATGGATCGCGCGCCGGCAGCCTGGCTGACAGGTGTTTCCTGGAATTGGGGTCCGATGATGAAGCAAATGGTTGACGAAATTCATGCAGGAACCTGGGAACCGTCCCATGTGCGCAGTGACCTTGCCGGTGGGGCTGCGGTGTTTGATCCGTTTGGTGAATCTGTTGCGGAAGCAACCCAAACCAAGGTTCTTGCCTTGAAGGATGACATCCTCAGTGGCGTCAAGAACATCTGGGAAGGACCGATCATGACCCAGGATGGTACGGAAGTTGCAGCTTCCGGAGCAGCTCTGGACATGGATTCAGTAGAAACCATGGACTTTCTTGTGAAGGGCGTCATCGGCTCTACCAACTGATCACTACAGCGGGGCAGATTCCGGCTGGAAACTGCCCCGCGATCCGTCACCAATCGGGAGAAAATTTCATGCGCATTGCCCCCACACCATTGCAGGAACCTGGCCTGCTGATGGGCCAGTCCGAAAGCGAAGGCTGGATTGTCACATCGGATCATGTGGACATGACCCGTCCTGCGCGCCCTGTGCGCCCCCTGCATCTGGACGCTGAACCGCAATCAATCACCATTGACGCGGCCAAAACAGCTTTGCTGATTGTTGATATGCAGAATGATTTTTGCACGGAAGGTGGGTGGCTGCATTCACGAGGCATTGATATCAGCCCAAACCGAAAACCAATCGGTCCTTTGAAAGCCTGCATTGACGCCTGTCGCGCGAAGAATGTGCCGGTTGTCTGGGTTAATTGGGGTGTTCGCAAGGATCTGTTGAACATTGCACCATCTCTGCAACATGCTCACAATCCGCATGGCCATGAAACCAATCTCGCCCAACCGGTTCCCGGCACGCGCTCAGAGGTCATTGCCAAGGGCAGTTGGGGGGCTGAAATTGTTGATGAAATCAATCCCGGTGATCAGGATTTTCAGATCACCAAGCATCGGTTCAGTGCATTCTGGGATTGTGAGACAGATGCTGTATTGCGCAATCTGGGCGTAAAGACCTTATTGATCGGCGGCGTAAATATGGATCAATGCGTCATGACTACCCTCGAGGATGCCAGCTTCCTTGGCTATGACACTGTTCTTGTGGAAGATTGTACGGCCACCACATCGCCAGCATTCTGTGTCGAATCAGTGCTTTACAATGTCAAATTGCTGTTCGGATTTGTAACACGCTCGGACACCATTATTGCGGCGCTTGAAACCGCCGAAGAGGACGCGGCATGAATGATGTCACCTCACCGATGGACATTGAACAGCGTCTGATTGACTTGCGTATTGACCTTCCTGTCGTTCCCCGCCCAATAGCAAATTTTGTGCCCTGGCAACGTCATGGTGACATCATCTATCTGGCAGGACAGGTCTGTGAATTGGACGGAGATGCGGTCTATAAGGGCAAGGTGGGAGATGCAGTTGATCTGGCAGCGGCGCAGGATGGTGCGCGCATTTGCGCCCTCAACCTTCTGGCAGCCCTGCGTGAAGCTTTGGGGCATGATCTGAATCGGGTCAAATCCTGCCTGCGTCTGGGCGGCTTCGTGCATTGCGCGCCAGACTTCCTGGCGGTTCCCCATGTCATTAATGGTGCATCTGATCTGTTTCACGATTTATTCGGACCCGATATTGGTGCCCACGCCCGGACAGCTGTCGGTGTTGCACAATTGCCGCGTGGGGCAAGTGTCGAAGTCGACGCAATTTTTGCGGTGAGCTGAGCGTGTCAGGCCCCGTTGTTGAATTCAAATCAGCCACAAAGCGGTTTGGTGATTTGGTCGCTGTTGATAGCGCCACTCTGGACATTCATCCCGGTGAAGTTCTGGCCGTTCTGGGAGAAAACGGAGCCGGAAAGTCCACGCTCATGAAAATGCTGTATGGCATTCACCCACCCACAGACGGACACATCTTAATTGATGGTATTCCAAGTGCCGTTCAAGGACCGGCCGATGCCATGCGGAACGGAATTGGCATGGTGTTTCAGCACTTTTCGCAATTCCCAGCGCTGTCGGTACGGGACAATCTTCTGCTGGCCTGGCCAAAAACACCCTTTTGGACAGGGCGCAGGAATACGCGCATTGCACCTGCTTTGGCTACACTTGCAGATTTGGCACCGGATATGGATCCAGACGCCAAAGTCGCCGATTTATCGATTGGTGAGCAGCAATTGGTGGAATTGTGCAAGGTGCTCAATATCTCGGCCCGTATTGTCATTTTTGATGAGCCGACATCGGTTTTAACCCCGGCTGAAGCGCGCAATCTTCACGGGTTTATCCGTCAGTTGGCCGATGATGGTATGGCCGTGGTGCTGATTACTCACAAGCTTGCGGACGTCAAAGCCTGTGCTGATCGGATCGCGGTTATGCGGCGCGGGGCCATTGTGGATGTATCTGCAAAGGACGAAAAACCGATGTCAAAGATTGTTTCCCTGATGATGGGGAAGGAAGTCAACCGGACGCTGGCTGCGCCAAAACCTATTGCAAAACGGATTGATCACCTCTTCCTAGACTCTGTATGCGCCAAGGCACCGGGTATGGTGCTTGAGGATATCTCGCTGATCGTCGCCAAGGGTGAGGTGATGGGCATTGCAGGTGTTGCTGGAAATGGCCAGTCGCTGCTTGCAGAAGTGATCGCTGGCCTCCACCCGCTTACTAGCGGCGACATTGTTCTGGATGGCGAAAGCATCGCGCGTCATGATCAACGTCAGACGCTGGCAACGCCGCTGGGTTACATTCCGGAGCAACCGCGCCAGAATGCGATTGTTGAAGACATGTCTTTGTTGCGCAATCTGAATTTGCGTGCATTGGCTGCAGGAAGCGGGCCAGACACGGACGCGGCTGATTTGTTGTCGCGCTTCAACGTCAATCCACCGGAGCCAGAGCGGTTCGCCGGGTCATTGTCTGGAGGCAATCTGCAGAAACTCGTCAGTGCGCGTGAACTTGGAACGCCCCGATCGGGGATATTGGCTTGCTACCCGACCATGGGTCTGGATTTGGCCGCTATTGAGATGGTTTATCAGGAACTGTTCGCACAGGCGGAAGCGGGTGCTGCTGTGCTTTGGATTTCCGAAGACCTGGATGATCTGATGCTGGCCGCTCATCGCATTGCCATTTTGCGCGAGGGCAAGGTGGTTGCCATCAAGGACAATGATGGCACGCTGAGCCGTGACGAAATTGGCGCTCTTATGACGGGTATGGCTGTTAGTGAGGCTGCAGCATGAGCCGGTCTGCCATGATGACGACTTTGGCAACCGTATCGGCCTTTATTGTGCTGACGCTCATATTTTTCGCTTCGCTTGGCAAGCCACCCTTCGACATGGTGGCGCAATTGGTGGTCTATGCGGTTGGCGACACCTATTCAATTTCTCAGACTTTTGCCAAGACAACTCCCATTTTACTGTGTGCCTTGGCAGCAGCAGTGCCTGGACGGCTCGGTCTGATCTCGGTGGGTGCCGAGGGCCAGCTGTATGCAGGCGCAATTGCGGGGACGGGTGCGGTGCTTCTTGCGCCTAGCCTGCCAGCTCTATTGCTGATTCCATTTATGCTGGTCAGTGCAGCGCTGGGCGGTGCTGCCTACGGCTTTGTTCCGGGATTGCTGCGTGCCCGTTTGCAGATCAATGAGACCATTACCACTCTTGTGCTGAACTATATCTCTGTATTGTTCGTCAATGCTCTTGTCTTTGGACCCTGGAAAGATCCTGAAAGCCAGGGTTGGCCCGCAACGATTTTCTTTCCGCAAGGGGCTGTTTTGCCGTCGCTGCCGGGCACACGTATTCATCTTGGCTTGCTGCTGGCCATTGTCTTTGCCATCGCCTTGCACCTGTTCTTCACACGCGGGCCATCTTCCCAGAAAATTGGGATTTTGGCGGGAAACCGTAAAGTGGGAGAAATGTTCGGATTGAATTTCGGCTTCTGGGTGGTGGCGATGATGGCTCTTGGCGGCGCCATCGCCGGTATTGCCGGCATTGCGGAAGTTTCTGCCATTCAGGGACGGCTGCAGCCAAACATTTCTCTGGGGTATGGCCTGACCGGATTTCTGGTGGCCTGGCTTTCGCGCCATCAGCCCCTTGTTATTGTGCCGGTTGCGTTTCTGGTTGGCGGCCTTGTGGCGGCCAGTGATGCCTTGCAGCTTTTCGCGAAAGTCCCGGCCGCCAGTGCCGTTATTCTGCAGGGGTTGCTGTTTGCCACCGCCTTGGCTGTTCCTGGATTAATGAAACAAATGAGGTTGGGTTTTGGACGCTGAATTGCTTGCCATTCTGGCCGCCTGGGGCGTTGCGACCTTGCGCAGTGCCACGCCATTGATTTTTGCAACGCTCGGGGAAACGCTGACGCAGCGCGTGGGCCTCATCAATCTGGGTATCGAGGGCGAAATGCTTGTGGGGGCCTGTGTAGGCTTTGCAGTTGGTGTTGCCACGGGCAATCCATGGCTCGGCCTGATGGCTGGTGCACTTGCGGGTGCGCTGCTATCGCTGGTCTACGCGTTTTTGGTACTGGTGACACACGCCAACCAGATTGGCTCGGGGTTGGCAGTTTGGATGATTGCGCTTGGCACCACATCCTATTTTGGCCGAACACTGGTGGGCCAGCAGGTCACCCCACTGCCGGACCTTGGGTCAGTCTGGATGGACGATATTCCCTTTTTCGGGGTTTTGTTTGATCAGATGACGATGGGTGTGCCGCTGGCGGTTGCGGCGGTTCTGATTGCCGCCTGGTGGCTGGCCCATACACGACCGGGTATGCGTTGGCGAGCCGTGGGAGAATCTGCCGTGGTTGCTGCCGAAAACGGCATTCGGCCAAAACTGGTGCGGCTGCAGGCGATTGTGGTGGGTGGTTTTCTGGCTGGTTTCGGTGGCGCAATCCTGTCGGTTGATTACACACAGACCTGGGCTCAGGACATGACGAAGGGACGCGGCCTTATTGCGGTTGGGCTGGTTATTGTGGCGCGCTGGAAGCCGGCACTCGTGTTGCCTATCTGCCTTATTTTCGGTTTGGCGGAAGTAGCAACATTGCGGGTTCAATCTGCCGGGTTCGCCGCCTCACCACATCTATTGGCAACTGTGCCATATCTTGTGGTTCTGCTGATCCTGATTGTCAGTCATGTAGTCGCGCGCAGGGGAACGGGCATGCCTGCTGATTTGAAATCAGTGTTTGCCTGAGCTGCGACCAAGAATCCGACTTTCAGGTAGGCGGTCTGCAAGTGATCCTGCTATGGGGACGCAGAACAACCACTTTCACACAGGATTTTGACAATGGCGTCTTGGGAAACGATTGATTGCAAAGGCTCGCCCCATGCGCGCCATGAAAACGGTTTTGCCGAGTTTGATGGCAAATTCTATCTGTTTGGCGGGCGGCGCATACAGCCGGTGGATGTATTCGATCCAGCGACCAATAGCTGGAGCCATGCCAGCCCGCCGCCGATGGAGATCCACCATTTTCAACCGGTCATCATTGGCGATGAATTGTGGTTGCTTGGCACTATGACCGGCGTGTTTCCGCGCGAAACACCGTTGGAGACGGTTTATATCTATCAGCCGAAAACCGATAGCTGGAAAACCGGGCCTGCTATTCCGGAAGGCCGTCGCAGGGGCGGTGCCGGATGTGTTCTGCATTCCGATGGCTGGATTTATGTCATTGGCGGGATCGTTGACGGGCATCACTCCGGCACACAGGCCTGGTTTGACCGCATTCATCCTGACACCGGCGAATGGCAAATCCTGCCCGATGCGCCTCACAAGCGCGATCATGCGCCGGCGGCGATTGTCGGCAACAAGCTTTATTTCTTCGGGGGCCGGGAAACCGGTCGCTATAATGGTGCAGATTATGAGCGGTTCTTCTTTGCCACCATTCCAGAAATTGATGTGTATGATTTCGACACTGGTGAATGGTCCACTCTGGCTGACCCGATCCCCATTCAGACAGCAGCTGGCGGGGCCGGGGTGATAGATGGTAAAATTCACTATGTTGGCGGTGAAGCCGGACGCCCTGAAGCATTTACGGAGCTGCAGATTTTCAATCCAGCGACAGAAAGCTGGCAGTCCGGTCCCCTTCTTAACCGCGCCCGCCACGGCACAAATGCTTGCGTTTTCGATGGTTCTTTATGGATTGCTGTTGGCAGCGGTGCACGAGGCGGTGAGCCGGAGTTGACGTCATTGGAGCGCTATACGCCTTAGGTGGGTCGGAACCACTCTGTATGGCAATGAAATTGGTGATTGTTCTGGACGGTTGAAACAGCTGAAATCGTGGGAATTCATAAGATGGAAAAAGCAGAATTTGACGCAATTGAAGGTGCTATAAAAAAAATCATCAATGATGTTGCACCGGATGCCCGTTACGTTTCCAAGTATGGCGGTGAAGTGATCGTACCCGGTTTTGATGATGACAAGCAGTTTGTGGGCGGCATCTTTGGCTACACTGAGCATGTATCGCTGGAGTTCTCTGAAGGCGCATCGTTTGACGATCCGGACGGCTGGCTGGAAGGCAAAGGAAAGAACCGCCGCCATTTGAAGTTTCAGACCTTGATGGATGTAGAGGCCAAAGACGCCTGGAACTTTCTCACGCAGGCTTTTGCAACTTGATCTCACGGCAAAGTGGATCATTGCCATACCCTTCTTCTGCCCAATACGATCTGGACCTTTGAGAGGTGAATGATGAGATCGCCGCTGAGACGCAAGGCAATTACGATTTGTGACGAGAAGATCGCGAAGAAAGGCGAGACCGTAGGCCTTTCATTCTATGCCTTTTTTGCCAATAAAAATGATGACCCGGAGCTGCTGATGGAAGTGGCAGAATGGTGGATCAAAACTCACAAGCTTGACCACTTTGAAAAGGCTGTAAAAATTCGCGACATGCTTGCCGCTGGTGCCTAGTCGCCCTTTCAATGTCGCTGACGCCACCTGGCACCATACAGACTTTGCCCGATATCGTTTGAAAGGCCAGAACTGGTCAGACACGATCTGCCCTTGTGGTTTCAAGCAATCAACTCGGGTGCAAACTGGCTGATGCGTGACTGGCAAAGAGCGCCTGCGTGCCGCGTCAGAAGTGCCAGTTCGTGGTCGGATAAGCGTTTCAGATTGGTTCCAATTCCTGATGCTTCGCGCGCATCGTTTGCATGCGCGGCACCTAGCTTACTATCGATTGAAAACCATATCGCCTTGGGTCCGTTCTCCGCCAGATGCGTGAGTCTCAATCGCTGGAGCTGAAGACCCCGCACCTGTTCCATCAATATGCCGATGGCTTCTTTCAGGACAATGGCGCCCGATTCAGTTGGATCGCTGGCGATTTCAAATGGTTTTCCGCCATCGCTGACAAGCGCGTAGTCCAGATTATGGCGTTCAAGGCGTAGCAGCGGATTGACACCAAGATTGTCGTACACTCCGCCATCTGCGAGTGTGATGTACTCCGTGTCATTGTTGGGAAACCGGTCATCGTCAAGTCGATAGGGTGGGAAGACCGGCGGGAAAGCTGATGAAGCAGCAACCGCGTGGCTCACCTTGATATCTGACGCGCTGTGTTGCCCAAGCTCATGTTCGCCAAGTTCCTCAGGTTCACCGCCACCGGCAACAAAGAAAAACATGTTGCCTGTGGCAAGGTTGGTCGCGTTGATATAAATGCGCGGACCACCTGCAAGGCTGGCCATGGTTGCGCCACCAAAAAGGTCACGGTCATAGGTCTTTGCCAATTCGTCCAATCTTGAGGAGAACGGGTTGATCAATCCACCAAGGACAGAACTGACTGCGATGGATCGTGTGTTCAGATAGGTTTCCAGCCGGTCCAGCACGTCGGGTGTGCCCCAGTTGGCGCATAGGAATGCTCCCGCAATGCTGCCGCCGCTGACGCAGGACAAAAGGTCCAGCTTGTCGAGCAAGCCGAGTTCATCAAGCTTACGAAATGTTCCAAGATGATAGGCTGCAGAACGAAACCCACCGCCGGACAGGGCGAGCCCGATCCGTTTCTCTTCGCCATTGATCACTATGCTCATATCTCTCCTCCATCACTGTGTTTTTGCTACAGGCTCGGTGAGGCTCCGCAAAATTCCAGTTCAATTTCCGTGTAGTATTTTTCAGAGTTCGAGCTGATCTCATGGTCCTCTGTGGTGTGATAATGGGTGTGCTCGGTCAGCGCCTCGACGAGGGTTTCGCGCGGCACAGCGGTATCGTGCGAATGGCCGTGCACGCCGTGCTTGGTTGACATGACTGAGGTTAGTCGGTCTGGCTTTACTGCATCACCCTTATTCTCAAGCAGGTTCCAGAGTGATTTTGGCGTGGCATTGAGGCTGCCGTGGTGGCCGACCTTGTAGACATCAACCGCTTTGAGTTTCTCGCGAACTTCCGGTTGGCTGAGTGCATAAGACCAGTTTTCCCATTGAGCATCTCCCGGGAAAAGGAGCGACTTGTCGCCCACAGTGAACAGCAGGATCAGGCTGGTGTTGTTCATCTGTGCATCAAGGCGACGCACAATCGGCATCAGCATGTTCTCGCGCATACGCCGCAGCCTATAACGACCCCACCGCGCCCATTGAGGAATGTCTTTCGCAACATGGTTGGGAAAAGCTGGCCTGCCTTGCGATGCGGCCAGTTCGCCACGGGAAGCCGCCGCCTGAAGATGCCAATATTCTTCTTCATGCCGACTGCGTTGTCGGGCAATTTGCGGGCCCTGTTCCAGCGTCGGGGGCCCCAGCACCTCAACCTTGACGCCGGGCAATATCTCTTCTGTTCCGGGATCCTGACCAAATGCTAGATACCGTCGGCTCTGACCCATTGCGAGCAGGTTCTTGATGGCGCTTTTGTTGGCAATATTGTTTTCGCCCAGAAAAGACAGAGCGGCGCGGGTTTGGGGTTTGAAGACACCGCGTTTTTCGTCAGCTTTGGCCATTTTGTAGATGGCGGCCGAAAAACTGCTCATGTTTTTCAGCGCTCCGGCAAAGGCGCGTGACTCTTCCAATTGATCGGGGCTGACCGTTGCATCAACCGGCGCATCAGGGTGTTCTGTCCATGGTTGCAGAATGAGCGTTGGATCGCAGTCTGCAATCACGTTGCCAGGTGCGGTTCCGGATTTGTTGGTGCGAAATCCGTAGATGTGATCCTTATGTCGATGGGTGGCCACAATGATGTCCAGCTTACCGCCGCACAATTCCTTGATCTGCTTGGCAATTCGGGTCAGAAAATTGGACGGACGATTACTGGGGTACCGTGTGGAGCCGAAGTCGATCAGGATATGACGGCGCGTATTGTCGTCATATTGGAATCGCAGCAAAAAACAGTCGCCAAATCCAACATTGAAGGCAAATAAAGTTGCAGAAACAGGTGCGTTGGTCATCAGTCCCACACCTCACTTTTGAACGTTGGATCGCCATTGCCCCGGCGGCTGTGCAAATCAGCGAAATGCAAAGCGCCTTTGTTGGGCGGCCTCAGTCCTCCTCTACGCCACAGGCTCATCAGTCTGTTGTGTTGGTCTTTTGCATTGCTGATGCGATTGTGAATGTGAAATTTCAATCGGCCATATTCATCAAAGATAAGTGTCCCGCCGCCAACCAGTTCCACCGTATCGGAATCGCCCATGAAGCCGGGCACTTCAATGTCGAGTTTGCGCAGATCGGCTTTGTCAGCTTTTTTGTTGAGCTGATAATACTCCGCCACCGTTTCACGCAGCATAAAGCCGTCTGGCCCTATGCGCTGGACCGGCCGTACAGAATTGACGCGCATGAAAATATCACGCGGTAAATCCAGCACGTCGTAATTCTCCCAGATCAGCCTGAATATGCTCTCTGGATTCCAGCGCATGGATTCCATATTGCCCGCGACAAATCGTATTTCCCTGTCACCGGTGCCGGTGCCCCAGACACCAGGTTCCGGTCCGGTTGCGGTTGATGTTGGATTGATGCCGAATTCGGCAAAACATTCTATTAAAATTGCGCGGTAACCATAGGGTTTGTCTTCGGGGCAAATCTGCCAATCTGCCGTCAGTACCGCGCTCAGGAAGTCGCCGAAATCGACATGAACCGGCGGTAGATAATCCAGTGCACGAATGAATATCTGCAGCAAATGCCGTGCCGCCTTGCTGCCCTCTTCCTCGACGCGCCATGCTGCCACGCGGTCTGACAGCATTGGTCCATTTTCACTCTTCAGTTTGCCGCCAAGTCGTTTTTCCCAGACGCGCAAATAGGCGCGCATGACGGCTGCAACCAGAATCTCTCCGCGATCATGAGCCTCGCGAAAATCATCGCCGAGGTAGTGTTGCGGATCTGGTGACAGATCAATGGAACGCCGCAAAGCATCGCGCCCCATTCCAATGACGGCACGGCCCAATTGGGCAGCGACGCCAAGCAGGAATGAACCCTTTTTAATGGCCACAAGCGCATCGGAAACAGAGACGGTACCGGCATTCGAAACACGCAATTCCTTATGCACGCCGAATCGAACCAGTTCTTCATTCTGAAGTGTTTTCAAAAGGGCGACTATATCGCTGAACCCTTCGTGGAAGGCCGCCTGATCATCGGATGATGGCCGCATCAACTGGCTGCGCAGACTGTCAATCAGAGCGTGGGTTGTTTCATGCGCAACAATGTCGTGCGAGAGGCACGTATAGACCCGCTCACTGCCTGGTCCGCGAATGGGAAAGTAGCCAAAGGCGAGGCATTCATCGTATTTTGAATAGAAGGCGTTCGCGTCGACAAAGGCGTGGGGAAACACTTTCAACTGGTGGCTGCTATAGTTGAAGCCCCATGATAAATGGCGCCCAAGGGACCGCTCAAATTCAAACAGAGTGGAAGCAACGACTCCGTAGACATTTTGTGCGTGGAAGGCCGGGTCAGCCACCAGTTCTTCAATATCGGTCTTGCCGTCATAGGGATCATGATCGGGCGGAATTTCGAAGGGGCCGTAGAATGCGTCGGCCGACACATCATAGTCCACCACTTCAATTCGGCTGCCCCGCGGGCCGGGAAACAGCGGTTCATTGGGCACAACCACTTTTGTGGTGACAGCCTGTCCATTGTTGAGGATATCAGGGTCCTGGGCGAGGACTGTCAGACGGCGCGTCGTTTGCCTTTGGTTTAAATGCACAGCGTATTCCTTGGCATGGCCATGTCTCCGGCTCGGCTGCGTTTTGCTCTGTGTTTCTGGGCGCCTCTTTTCGACTGGGCGCCTCTTTTCGACTGGGCGTTGTTCTGCGTCTTCAGTGTTGGGCTATCACTTGTATTTGATAGGATCCGGTCGCAGCTTCATCAAAATGGCGCACGGTGGCGAAGTATTTCCCGGGGCTCAAGACTTCCGCGACCCTTGAGTTGCGTCCGTGACCGCCATCATCATCCTGGGCGATGAGGTCGGTCATGTTGCTGGGACCAAACAGAGATAGATACAGATCCTGACCGCCGGTGGTTTCGACCACGTATTTTCCCGCTTCATCAACGTCGAAGACATACAAATCCTCTTCGCCTGCCTGGCCAATGGCGCCATCGATTGGTTTGAAAATAGGAAGCTCGGTTGCTTCCGTTCCACCACCGCTATCACGTCCTGGATACATTTTTGCTCCGGCAACGAAGGCTTTGTCGACATCTGACAGATCATCATTGCCCTGTGTTCCGCCCGGCAGATTATGGGTCCACGATCCCGGGAACTGATACAACATCACCGAGTTTGGATCGAAATTTGTGCCGTGAATCTGATCTGCGGAGTATTTGCGGAGCACATTGTGGCGCGTCTGCGCTTCGCTCCAGAAGTTGGGCGGACCTGCCAATGCGCGGATGACTTCCTGTTCATTCCAGACAATGCCACCGTCCGGGTTCTGATGCTCGTGGCCAAGGCCGATCATATGGCCGAATTCATGCAGGATCACAGCGCGGTCGACCCAGCCAAGATTCATCGTGGCAGCGTGAATCGGAATATTCTTGTTATCGAGACCAACATAGGACCATGCGCCATCGCTTGAGTTGAACGAGATGCGCACATCTGCATTCGGGTCATCGGTAAATTCAAACGTCAGATTGGCGTGTTCGGTCCATTCCGGCGCATGTTTCTTGACCAGATCATGTTGAGCCTTGGTGCCGTCCATGAAGCGGATGCGCAGAGTGCTGCCATTGACCCATTGTTTGCCCACCGGCGATATCGCAGCTGTCTTTCCGGCCCCATCGACGCGCATCCGATGCGGCCTCTGAAGATTCCAGGGTAAAATCTTGTCGAAACACATTTTTGCAGCTTTGGACATTTTCGGTCTCCTTCGCGTTTGTCAGTTGAAGTTGTGCGTGTGTCCGGCTATCGGGGCTTTTCCTTGTATTTGCCAATGTGACGCGTGCGCATAATTGGGACGCGTGAGCATATTGGAACGATCAATGTGATCGCTCTGCAGAGGCCCTCCACCAAGTCCGCTGGTTGTAAACAATTGAAACGCGTAAATGTTGCGATCTTCTGATCTACATCTTTACCGTGTATTCTGCGGACTTGCCAAAAGAATATCGTTGATTGCAATGCTGTTATTTCAATAAGCCATACAATCCAAAGTAGTTTTATGTAATCACATTATTTGAAGCAGCACAATATTTCGCATGGCTGTTTTTCGAGATTCTGATTGACCCATAAATTGGCACAGTGAGGTACCCGCTAGCGATTATGGAGTCGGCGGGGCTCGCTGGGGCGGCAAGGGCACTGCAATCTAAGGCCGCATTGTCTAGATGATGGCCTTAGCCGTTTTGATTGCCCGGCAGGTTTGAATCCGGGCCCCAGATAGCGTGATAAGAGTTTCTAACCACAAACCGTCTGGGCATGACAAAAACCGAGAGGCCCAACAGGCCCCAGAAAGCAATGATGCAGACAAACATCCATCGGGGCGCATTGGCGGTCCACATGCCATGCAGAACGCCACAAGCGCCGCCCAGAAGTAAGAGATAGCCGACTGTTTTATGAAATTTTTCAAATAAAACACGTCGTGGGGTCATGTCGTAATGGTCGCCGCGCAGATTGTCTTTTGCTGACAGATCGGTCGGGCCGCCTTTCGATCCTCTCAAATAGCCAGATGCAATCTGCATGCAAGCCAGGGCAATGATGGTCCAGCCGACCCAGCTGTGCCAATTGGGGTGTCCGCTGGCATCTGAATTGCCGAATGTCAAAATGATACCCAATGCCAAAAGCATTATGTTCGTTCCGCCGATTTGCAGGATCAGGTGAGAGCGCCACCAGAATCTGTTGTCCAATTCGTCGGGCCAATTTTGATTAGGCGTCACCTTGAGATAGCGGGCAATGAGAATGCCAAAAGGGATGCAGATGCCCCACGCCAACAGCATGAAACGACCGTGCCATGCCTGCGCCGGGGTGATGTTATGGGGCCTTGTGGCGTCGATGGAACCCATAAGCCATTCCACTGAAATCCCGAACAGCTCGCCCATTGGTCCGATTAACCTTTGACCGCCCCAGCGGTCATACCGGAGATAATCTGGCGGGCAGCAAAGAAAGTGAATAGCAAAGGTGGAATCACGATAAGCGTGCCCATGGCCATGATGCGCCCCCACTCAACGCCGGTATCGGTGATAAAGCCTGCCGCGCCCACGGGAAGTGTGCGGGTGGTGCGTCCCGTTAACAACAGCGCCAGAATGAATTCGTTCCAGGCAATGCGGAATGTGAAGATGCCTGCAACCGCATAGCCTGATTTCATGAGCGGCAGAAGCACTTGAAAAAAGACCTGCAGGGGGGACGCGCCATCAACAATGGCCGCCTCTTCCAGTTCGACAGGAATTTGTTTGTAGAAGCCAAACAGAAGCCAGATTGCAAAGGGCAGGTTCAATGCCGTGTAGAGGAAGGTCAGCACAAGCAGGTCGTTCTTGACGCCCGAGATCAATACAAATGCAAAGGCCGGTACTGCCAGCACTGCGGGCGGAACCATACGCACCATCAGCGTGGAGTTTGCCATCAAGTTGCGGCCTTTGAAGTCCTGGCGCGCAAGGGCATAGGCGCAAAATCCGCCCAACAACAAGGTCATCACTGTCGAAGAGCACGCCACGATGATGGAGTTGACAAGATAGCGGTCGAACTTGCCGCGCGTCATAATATATTCGTAATTGTCGAAGGTCGGCACGAAGAAGAACCACAGGGGTTGCGCGCTTTGCACATCGAGATCGTTTTTGAACGATGTTGCAACCATCACCCAAATTGGGGCCAGCGCGAAAAACGCCAGAAAGAACAGCGCGATATAGTGTGAAAACTGGCGTCCAAAGCTTTGGTTCATCACACGTCCGATTTGCTTTTCATTGGGTTGGCCATGGTGAGAATCATGGAGGAAATGCCGAAGACAATCGCGATCAACAGAACCGAGATCGCTGAGGCATAGCCGAGCTGCTGGGTTTCAAAGGCGCGATTGTAGATGTGCAAACTCAGAAGTTCTGTACTTCGTCCCGGCCCACCTCCAGTCATGATGAGCATGACCTCCATGCCACGGAAAACGTCGATCAAGCGCATGAGGAGTGCGATGACGAGGATCGACTGGATCATTGGTAACTTCACCAGGAAAATCTGCTGATACCAGTTGGCGCCATCAATGGTTGATGCCTCAACAACTTCCGATGGCAGCGCCTGAAGGCCCGCGATCACGATGATGAAGATGAAGGGCGTCCATTGCCAGATATCGGTAAAGACGATGGCAAAGAAGGCAAGTTGCGCATCGCCGAGCCAGACTTGCGGCTCAATCCCAAACCAGGTGCCAAGATAGTAATTGATCCACCCCACACGGGCGTCAAACAGGTAACGCCAGATAAGGCCGACGACCACTGGCGATACCATAAGAGGCAGGATGAAGATGGTGCGGAAAACACTTGCGCCGCGTATGGGTTTTTCCAGAAGCAGGGCAAGTGCAACACCAAGTGTCATCTCGATTGTGATGGTCCAAAATCCGAACCGGATTGTGACCCAGAGAACTTCCCAGACCTGTGGGTCTGTTAACAAGCGGCTGAAATTTGTCATACCCACAAAGGGCGCGTCTTCCAGATCGAGGCCGATTTGCCAGTCATAAAACGACAGGTAAAAGGCCATGAAAACAGGGTAGAGAAGCCCACCGGCCATGACGAGAATAGCTGGCATGATGAAGGCATAGGGGGTCATAAAGCCGGGCTCGAACCGGGGCTTTGTGGCAGGAGCCATGATGGTGTCGGATTGCGCCATAGCTTTTTAACGAGCCTTCAAGTTGAGGATGGCAGGTGGGGCCATGAATGACCCCACCTGAGCGGCATTAATTCTGCCAGACGTAGTAGCCCTGGCGTTCCATAATGGCGCGAGCCTTCTCATTTGCCGCATCCATGATCGGCTGGATCGGTTTGTCTGTGGTGATCACTTCAGTCAGGGCCTGACCCAGGACGTCGATGTTCAGTTCGTTCCACTCGGGAATCAACGGCCGCCAATCAGGATCGGCACAAGGCAGTTGCTCTGCCACAATGCTGTAATCGTCGAATTTGTCGGCGTTGTTTTTCAGAGTCGAGATGCGAATTGGATCGCCGCCAAGCTCTACCATGCGCTGATCACCTGCTTTTGAGGTGATGTATTGCAGGAAGAGAAAGGCTGCCTCCTTGTTCTGACTGTTTGCTGGAATACCGGCGGCAAAACCGCCTGTTTCAGAACCGCACCGGGTGCCTGTCGGATGCAGAGCATAGCCGACCTTGCCGTCAATTTTTGACAGTTTCGGATCGCGAGACATGGCTGCAATTTTCAGCGTATCGAGGTGCATGGCACTTTCGCCTTGCAGGAAGCTTGCGGCTGCCTCGCCAAAGCCAAATGTCGGAATGCCCGCCGGGCCGGTTTGTGCCACTTCCCGCAGAACCTGCGCCGCCTCCACCGCTTCAGGGGAATTGATTACCGGATTCCACTGGTCGTCAAAGATCTTGCCGCCTAGTGGTGCGAGATGAAGCAGCCATGCCGCCGTTACCTGATGGCCAGTTTTGCCCCTGGATGTCAATGCCGGAATGCCAGCTGCCTTCAACGTCGCCATGGCGGCGCGCAACTCGTCATAAGTTGTGGGAATCTCGATTCCCTGCTCCTCAAAGATATCTTTGCGGTAGGCCAGGATTGATGTTTCAGCACCAAATGGCACGCCATACATGGCGCCGGATACGCCGGGCATATATCCCTTCGTACCACCAACAATGCCGCCGTTTTGCAAATATGCATCGGCAATGTCGTTGATGTCATAGTCAGGATCAACGAGGCTTCCCGATGTGTAGAATTGCGACAATGGTGTCAAAAGCCCCTTGGAAACGTACTCGCCTTTCCACATGACGACCCAGGAGACGACATCATATTCGCCTTCATCCTTGGACATTTCCAAAAGCTGGCGATCTCTCAATTTCAGATATTGCAGCGCATCGATTTCGACTTCGATCCCGGTCTCTTCTGTAAATTCTTCGACCAGCGTTTCTGCTTTGTTGAAGTGGCTAAGCGCAGGCCATGATACAACTATCGTCGTGCCCGCGTATTTCTCGTAAGGGTTTGCCGCAGCAATTCCTGCACTGAGTGCCAGTGCACTGACGGCCAAAACGCCGTTTCGTATTAGTTTAATCATCGTTTTTTCCCCTCCCAGGTTTTCAATGAAATTTCGCGGTTGATCCGCGCTTAGTACCGGCTTGCGTTAAAATGCATCCCCGGTTTTTCTGTCGAAAAGATACAGTCGTGATGTGTCGAAGAAATATGTGCCGTCGGTCATGAGATCGGACTCTGGCCCGACCTCAACGGCAGCGGTTACGGCTTGACCACCCAGATCGGCCGCAAGGTACTGGCTGGATCCGATGTATTCAGCCACTTTCACATGCAGGTCGACGGCGGAAAAATGAGATGCCCGGGCTTCCGCTGAGAAGTGCTCTGGACGCATACCAAGGGTAATGCCCTTGCTGGCGGAGTTGCGCGCTGCCTCTTGCAGACGATCCGGCAGAGGCAGTTTGAAACCGGCACCGGTCACGAAAACATCGCCATCTTCATCACTCAGATCTGCCGGCAAAAGATTCATCGATGGGGACCCCATGAAGGTTGCAACAAACGTGTTGACCGGGGTGTTGTAGACATCCTTGGGCGAGCCAACCTGCTGAATCAGACCGTCTTTCATGATGACGATCCGGTCAGCCATCGTCATGGCTTCAATTTGGTCGTGCGTTACGTAAACCATTGTGCGGTCTAGCTTTTTGTGCAGCAAAGCCAATTCTGTTCGCATTGAAGAACGCAGTTTTGCATCAAGATTAGAGAGTGGCTCATCGAACAAAAATACATAAGCATCGCGAACGATAGACCGGCCCATCGCAACCCGTTGGCGTTGCCCGCCGGACAGGTCTTTGGGTTTGCGATCAAGGTATGGTGTTAACTCCAACATATCAGCGGCAATGCGCACGCGTTCGGCAATTTCGTCTTTCGGGCGGCCGGCAAGGCGCAGGGCAAACGACATGTTTTTGGCCACATTCATATGCGGGTAGAGCGCATATGACTGGAACACCATTGCAATGTCCCGCTCTTTGGGACGTGCCCACGTCACGTCACGCCCGGCAATATCGATGCGCCCGGAGGTGACTTTTTCCAGACCGGCAATCATCCGCAATGTCGTGGATTTCCCACAGCCGGACGGGCCGACAAAGACCACGAACTCGCCTTCAGCAATATCGAGGCTGAGATCGGGGATCACTGTTACATTGCCGTATCTCTTTGTGACATTTCTTAAAGAGACACCGCTCATTGGTCCTGATCCGATGAAAAAGCATTAGGTCGCAAAATAGGAATACTCCTTGGCGATATTGATCGAGCGGTCAAACCAGCGTTCACACTCCTGCGGGTCGGCCTTGGCCAGATCAATCGTGTTCCAGATAAACGCGTTTTCCATATCCAGTCCCATCGACAGAATCGAATTTGCAATTCGCGTCTGTTCGACTGACCAGCCCTCAAGCGCGGCTTCAAGGTCGGAGTTTTCGGAGATGGCAAGCGCCAGATCGCGTGCATTGGAGAATAATTTGAAGACACCTGCGCCTGTGAGTGGCTGTACCATGACACCTGCATCGCCAATCAGGCACATCCTGCCTTTGCGATAGGCGGGCAGCTGACTGGTATAAATCTGCTGCAATTGGTTGTTTTGGGATTTTCCAATAATTTTTGAGTAGTAAGCAGGCAGTTGCGCTTTGGCGAAAGCCTTCAATTCGTCGTCCTGGTCTTGACGCATCGAGCCTGCGGAAATCGTTCCAGTTCGCTGCTTTCCGTCCTTATCGGTCATGAACCAGGCCAGTTCAGCGTCAGGTACGGGGAGATAGCAGGCCCAGTTGAACTGCCGTTCGCCGAGTTCATTGCTGCCGTCTCGGTCAGGAATCATGTAGCAGATGAAACTTCCTTGCTGATCACGAAAGGAGAACCGGGGATGAACGGACAATTGGTCACCGTTTTCGATCTCGCTTTCAGGCACAACACCACGCCAGACCGAATATCCCCGATACTCCAGATCGACTTCAGGGAACATCAATTTGCGGCCAAGTGAATTGTACCCATCTGCGAACAGCACCAGGTCGGCAGTGACGATCTCACCGTTTTGAAATTGAAGCACGACGTCATTGCCGCGATCTTCGGCAGATACCAATTCATAACCGCGCTTGTAAGTTTCGTCGGGGATACGCTTGCGCATGTTTTCCCAAAGCCCACTCCAGTGAACGCAATTCATGTCCAGGGCACGGGTAAGCGGGCAACGTCCAAGGTGGCCGTCTTCATCTGAGACTTTGGACATATGCAGCTCTGAATAGGGCGACGACGGGAAGTCTTTGTCAATAATGTCCAACTCTGCAAGCTGGCGCAGCATATCACTCGTCGTTGTGACCCCTCCGCCACGTCCAATCAACCCGCGTTTCGAGCGCTCGTAGATTTTGACCTGATGGCCGGCCTGCCGCATCAGAATTGCGGCTGTGCAGCCCGCTATTGAGCCGCCGATAATTGCAATACGATATGAGTGTTCTGTAGCCATTCGTCGAAGGCTATACGTTGTTTTTTTTCTTTTCCATTGTTAGATTGTCTGGCGCTAACAATTAGGTCAGCTATTATGACACAAAAAAAGCGACGCCTGACACTTCGTGATGTGGCGGAGGTAGCCGGTGTTTCGGAAATGACCGTTTCCCGCGTTCTGCGTGGCAGCGGAGTGGTCTCTGCGCGCTCACGCGCTCACATCATATCTGTCGTTGAAAAGATGGGGTATGTGCAAAACCAGTTGGCGGGATCCCTGGCCACGACCCGCTCGAATCAGATAGCTGTCATCATTCCTTCCCTGGTCAACAATGTTTTTACCGAGGTTATGGAAGGCATTACTTTAGAGCTTGAAAAAGCGGATTATCACGCAATCGTCGGCATATCGGGTTACAGCCTTCAGAAGGAAGAGGCGCTGCTGTATTCAATGATGTCCTGGCGCCCTGCGGGGATCATCGTACCCAATATTTATCACACCCAGAAAACCAGGAATATGCTTGCCAGTTCTGGCGTGCCCGTTGTCGAAATGATGAGTTTAACGGACACGCCAATTGATATGTGTGTGGGTCTGGATCAACGCGCAGCCAGTCGGGAAATTGCCAGGTATCTTTTGTCGCGTGGCTACAAACGGTTCGGGTATGTGGGTTGGAACGAAGAGGATTATTCAGCAGCGGATCGGTTTGAAGAGATCAGGCTCCTGATTGAAGATGCGGGGTTGGAAATCATTGCACCTGATCTTTTCGCAAGCCCCCCCAATTTTGCAGATGGGAAACGGGGATTGAGCAGATTGCTGGACATCGCCCCCGATCTGGATGCTGTTATCTTCTCCAATGATACAGCGGCCACTGGCGGAATGATGCACTGTATTGAGGCCGGAATTCGGATTCCGCATGATCTGGCAATAGCCGGATTCAGCGGCCTGCCCACAGGCCAAAACATGCCGCAGAAGCTGACAACGATTGTCACCAAACGGCATGATATCGGTCGGGTTTCCGCACGTAGCATCATACGTGGCCTGGAAGGCGCGCCAACGACAGCCATTAGCGATCTGAAGTTTGAATTGAACAAAGGTCAAACGGCCTAGGGCCGGGACCCATTAAATCCAACACTTCGAATAACGGACTGGAGCCCAAAGTAACGAATGCTGCGCATTGAAATATGGACCGCAAACCGATCAAAGCGTCCGTTGGAGATTACGATCTCAGATCTGATCACCAGGCAGTATCGGCAGGGGGCAGAACAATTGGTTTCGCAGTTTCGTTCGTGCCGAAAGATCGAGAATGGCTCAGGACCTTTCAAATCCTCCGGTGGACAGCACTTTCATGACGGAGATTCATCTCTTATGATGAAAACACGTGTCATGGGGCCTTTTGGATTATGAGTATAGACGTCTTCTGCTTCTCTGAATTCGTTCTCGACCGGCGGACCCGGCAATTGCGACGCGGCTCGGACGTTCTGCCCATCGGGGCACGTGCATTTGATGTGCTTGAGTTCCTGATCTCACACAGCGACCGAATTGTGAGCCGGGAGGAGGTAATTGACACCGTTTGGTCCGGCATGGTGGTGGGCGATAATAACCTGAACGTGCAGGTCGCTAAGCTCCGAAAACTCCTTGGGCCGGAGGCCATCGTTACGGTGCCTCGACGCGGACTTCGTTTTGCACTTGAACTCGTTACGGATACACAGCGGCTGGCTCTGCCCGACCGCCCCTCCGTGGTGGTTTTGCCATTCTCAAATCTCGGCGGTGACGCGGAACTGGCTTGGATGGCCGACGGCTTCGTCGAGGACATCACAACTGAACTATCCCGTTTCAAAGATCTTTTCGTCGTAGCCCGGAACTCAGCCTTCGTCTTTCGGGATACGCCCCGCGACCTGCGCGGCATCGCGCGGGGTCTCGGGGTTCGCTACGCGGTCGAAGGCAGCGTGCGCGCGACGTCCAAGCGGGTAAGAGTGACGACCCAGCTGATCGATGCGAGCAGCGGTGGGCATGTCTGGGCGGAAAACTTCGACCGGACCATCGATGCGCATTTCGAGACCCAAGCCGCCGTTTCACACGCCATCGTCTCGTGCCTATCTCCACAGATCGAGCGTGCAGAAGCGGACCGTATACGCGTCGCAGCACCGGACGATCTGACAGCTCATGGTTTGGCGCAGCAAGGCTGGACGGCGATTTCTTCGGAAGAGATGAGCTATGAAAGTGGACCGCGAGACCGGGCGGCGGCGCTTGCACAACAAGCCCTCTTGCGTGATCCGCGATCGGGCCTTGCCTATCGCACACAGGCCTGGGTCGCGTGGTGGACGATTTATCATGGCACGACGGAATCTATCCCAGCAACGCTGGCTGAGGGCATCGACGCTGCAACCCGCGCTATCGCCATCGACCCGACGGACCACCATGCGAGGAGGCTGCGCGCACAACTGCATTTCATGAAAGAAGATACCCAGACGGGCCTGACCGAACTGCGCCACGCCCACGACTTGAACCCGAACTGTGCGTTGACGCTATGCTGGCTGGGATTCTACGAAGCGGTCAACGGTGACGTTGCCAAAGGGGTGCCTTTGGCCGAAGCTGGCTTGCGACGCAGCCCACGCGATCCGGCGCGGGGGTCCATGCTCTGTGGCTTGGGGTTTGCGCAGTTTGCAGCGGGCAACTATGACGACGCAGTCACGGCCGCCGAAGCGGCGCTGGCCGAGGCCGCAAATGGTGCCACACCCCTTATCCTGGGCACCATTTCCCATGTTGGTGCGGGCCGGATCGACAGGGCAGCGGCGCTTTTCCAGCAGGTTGCCCATAGTGCCCCGAAGCTTGCCGAGGCACGACTCGCAGGTCGCTGGTTGAGCTCCAACGCAGACTACCTGGCGCGCGCGCGCACGTTTTTCCAGGTCGCAGCGGGACAAGCGCGGCCCGAGGCTGCGGAGGCTCTGCGCTGAGCCATCGATTTATAACTATTTAGATTGCTGTATAGCGGCTCTTGCGTGCCGTGGCGCATAGTGCCGGTCATTGCCAGCAGCTTTACGAAACGCCGGGCCGCAGGTGCGCATGGAGGATCAGGCATGATGGCCAATACAGTAAAATCCAGAAGAACAGCTGAAACGAATGGACATATCTGGGGCCTGCGCGCCACAGACTGGGCCAACATTCAAGAGCCGCAATGCGGCCCGGCCTACCATGCGGTTTTTGAAAAAGTTCGGGTGGGCTCTGGAACACGACTGCTTGATGCCGGATGCGGCGCAGGCATGGCCCTTCAACTTGCCGCAGACCTTGGTGCTCATGTATCGGGATTTGACGCCTCTGCTGCGCTGTTGGACATCGCGCGCGTCCGGCTCCCAAATGCTCCGTTTGCCCGAGGCGATCTTGAGGAATTACCATTTGAAGACAACAGCTTCGATGTCGTGACAGGCTTCAATTCATTCCAATATGCGGCCGATCCCGTAGCTGCCCTAAGCCAAGCGCAGCGTGTGACCAAACCCGGCGGGCACGTGTTTGTCATGACATGGGGCGAGCCCGCGGGGATGGAGGCCGCGGCGCTTGTCGCAGCACTCAAGCCCCTGCTGCCACCTCCGCCTCCGGGAGCGGGCGGGCCATTTGCTCTCTCGGAGCCAGGCAAGCTCGAAGACCTTGCAAAATCGGCAGGTCTGACCGCGCTCGAAGTCTTCGACGTCGAGGCCCCGTGGCACTATCGGGATCTGACAACAGCGCAGAAGGGCCTCGGGTCTTCCGGTGTTGCGGCGAAAGCGGCGGAGATTTCAGGTCAAGACGCCCTTGATGCAGCGCATGCAGCAGCCCTTGCTCCATTCCGACAGTCAGACGGGAGCTACCGCATCGGAGCGACATTCCGGGTTCTCATGACGGGCGTTGACGCTTAATTTTTCCTTTGTCTGCGGCGGCCCCGGACTATCGTCGGGCTGCAGACACGCTTTAATCCGCATTCTAACAGAGATATTTACCGGAGACAGTAATGACCCCGATTTTACAAGTGGCAGCTATTGCCTTGGCAACGCTTGGAACCGGCGCGGCAACGATGACGGTGATGAATGAGGATATTCCCGACTTGGCTGTTCCCGAAGGAGCCTGGACCGCTGGAAACGAGCTGGATGGCAGAATATTCAACATAAGGGGAACAAATCTGGACAGCGGTGCCGTACTTGAGGATGACGTCATTTTTCGTGATGGCACCTTCCAATCTACAGACTGCCAGGAATACTGCGACTTCGGCTGGTCCGATTACCAGACAAAAGTAATTGATGATGTGATCCATTTCACCGTCCGGGCGATATGTCCGGATGCGCCACACACAGTGGTCTGGTACGGCACCGTGATTGGCGACACGGTCGAGGTGGAAGTCACATGGACCACCCGGCGCTGGTACTGGACCAACCAGATCCCAATTTCGGCAAGCGGCTCCTCTGCGGAAAGCGCAGACGCGAACCTTTCGGGTTGATGACTTGAAGTGACCCCAAATGGCTTGAGCCCTGGTGCTCTGTTATTGCGACTGATCCTTCTCGTGGCATTTCTCGTGCTCGCCACGTGGGGCGCGCACCTTATCCGCGACGCGCTGAATCTTCAGATCAGACCTGACAATGAACAGCAGGTTCATCAGGCCATCATGCTTGGCTCTGCCGCCTATGTCGGGCTTCTGGCACTTCCGTTCGTGCCGGGTGCCGAGATCGGGCTTGCGATGCTGGCCGCGTTCGGCCCCAGTATTGCGCCACTGATATATGTCACGACGGTGGCTTCGATGATGGTCGCCTATACGATAGGGCGTTTTTTGCCGATTAGTGCATTGGAACGGCTGTTGTCCTTCTTGCGCATGCGCCGTGCAGCACGTCTCGTCGCACACGCTGGCCCTTTGTCGCGCGAAGAGCGGATCGTGATGTTACTCGAGGGTCAATCGAAACGCGCCGTGAAGCTCGGACTGCGGTACCGCTATATCGCCGTTGCACTGGCAGTCAACACGCCTGGTAATTCCATCATTGGCGGCGGTGGCGGCATCATGATGATAGCGGGCTTGAGCGGAATTTTTTCGCCGCTTCTGATGTTTGTGACCATCGCCATTGCTGTCTCACCCGTGCCGTTGGCGGTTATGTTTCTTGGTTTGCAGATTTGAAGTGATCTGTCAGGCCCGGGGCCGATCGCGCAGTGACCGGCCCTATGCCCGTCTGCGTTGCAAAGTTGCAAATGGAGTTTGCGCAGACACTTATCAACGCCCATCACGCTGCGATCCAACCATGTCTCATCGCGACGGCGACCCAACGACAGACGAAGTAAATCACCTTGACCGTAGCCTTTAAATATCCAGATGCATCTTTCCTCGCGTTGCTTGGCGACACGGTACCGATGATCCACATGGTGGACAAACGTTATAGCTGCGGGGGCGGCAGCAGTTTTCGGATCATTTGCCTGTCAGAATCACCGGGATCATCAGCTAACAGCAAAGCTGATCCATCGGGAAAGAACTGCATAACCTGCACCCATCCAATGTCGGCCTGGTCAATAGGTCCGTCGCGTACGCCTTCAAGGCCGGTTCCTGCGATACGCGCGACATCCTGCAGTCGGTCAACGCGGAAAATCTGACGTTGATGTGTCAGATAAAGCCTGCCTGCGCCATCCATTGCTACCGCTTCCTTGGACTCAACTCGAATGTCATGAGATCCCAGTATCTGTGCGGTCTTGAGATCGTATTCTTCGAAAGTCCAATAGGTTTTATCTGTCGTTTCCGTTTGCTTATCGAAGAAATGGGTCAATCCTGCAAAGACACGATTATCCTGCGTTCTGAATACAAACGCCTTTGATGTGTTTTGCCACTCAGCAAGGGTGCGTGGGGTCCACTGGCCGTCGTCAAATTCGAATTCAATCAGACTTGTCCGGTATGGGCTTTCCTCGATGGTTGCAACAAATCTGTGCGCTCCAAATGAAGCAATGGATCGTAATGTGATGTGCCTGCTCTCGCGCGGCCAGCGCATGGACTTCAACTGTGGATCGGTCGCATTTTCCGCCATACCGTAGGCATATTCCAGTTCAGATGTTGCTTTGTTGAACCGCGCTTCGGCAAACCACAAAACCCCATCCGGGGCAAAGGCTGCAGCGCGTTTTCCGCCCTCAAGAACGCGCCCGGCATTCAGAATTCGTCCAGCCAGGCGATCAGTCTTGCGCAGGGTTTGGACCCGGCCCTTTGACCACTCCGTCGCCGGTTGCACCCAATCAAAGCGTTTTTGCAGGCGCTTTTTCAGATGGGTTTCGAATACGGTTTCCAAGGGTGGCAGGTCCACCGCAAGCAAAGCCTCCCAGCGTGTGAAATAGGCCGAGGCATAGGCTTGCAGTGCATCGGGGGTTGGTTGATCCACCTCGATGATTGCACAATTCTCGACAAGGTCTGAATAGCCGGCCGATGCCACCAGGAACTGATCGGGAATAGCGCTGTGCATCGACCGGACCAGATCAAGATAGCGTTTCCGCATGCGTTCCAGGTCTGGCTGCTGTCGCGCCGTATGCTGCAACATGGCGGCCGTTAGCCGGTCGGCATAAAACTCCCGGCAGTTTACCTCATAGTCATGGCGCGAGCGGTGGTCCGGATCGTAACGATAGGTCACGGCGTGTGCGGATTCGTGGATTGCCAGAACATATTGGTTGAACAAGGCCATGTCATGGGCATCAGAAGGGGACTTGAAGAAATTATCCGGTTCCCAGTTCCCATCCGTCAGAGCCTGACTCCAAATCCGCCAATAATCCGTGATCTGGTTTTGGGATGGGAGATCCCCCACCACAATCTTCTTTTCCCTCGGGCTGTAGTACCAGTAGACCGTCTCATAGGTCTGAATGTCCCAGCTAATATGTGCGGCCCAGGAAATCTCATGGTCTTCATATATGCCGATAACCTCCTGGATCAGGGCATTCATATCACCGTCCCGGAGTGCCTCCAGTGGGCCTGCCATGCTTGGACTTGCATGCAGTCCCATAACTATGAGGAGCGTTGCATATACCGTGATGCAGCAGCGTCTGACTGATCGCGTGGTTGATTGGATGACTGTCTGAATTGTCATCAATGCCATACCTGGTCTCCAGAAACAAAAAACAGGTTCACAAGTTTCAACAGCTTCCGGGCTGCGTCAATCCTGCTCTATAGCGAAAGCCTGCAAAAAACGGTCAATCGCATTTTCAATGGCCAGGCTGGGATCATCCGGGCAGGGCATCCGGTAAATGTGCTGGCGAATTCCTATGTAGACAATTCCCCCGTGCAGATTCCACAGGTCTTCCATATCCGGCATCATCGAACTGGACGAGGCTGCGTGCATCTCGTCGAGCAGAGGATGCAAAATCATCTTGTTCAGATGTTCAAGGTAGCGGCGGTTCAGCTCGGCTCCGGCAAGACCCGAAAACATGAAAATCCGCATCCATTCATATTCGAAAATCAGCGTGCTGTAGTCTTTGTAAAAGGCGAGCAATCGAGTCCTTAGCGGCACATTTCGGTCCATCAGGCGGTGGCGCCATTCCGGTGAAAGCCTGTCTATATAGACCTGGGCATAGACGGCTTCGATCAGGGATTCCTTGTTTTCAAAATAGTTGAAAAGCAGGGACTGCGTGATTCCAAGACGCTTGGCCAAATCACGGGTTTTGCCCTCAAGCCCGACTTCAGCAAAAAAAGCCACAGCCCCATCGACAATCTGTTGCCGTCGCTCGTCGGGTGGCAGCCTCCGCCGTTTTGCCTTTGGGTCGATGCTATCGGTTTTGTCCATATCCATGACCTTGTTTGTGGTCAAAAAAGATTCTTCTTGCAATCATAATCCTTTTGTTGATCATATGATCAATAAGAGTGATCATTTGATCAATAGTCAATGCGGGGAGCGTTGATGCTCAGGGAGGACAGCGAATGAAAGCTTCGGCGGGCGGGTATGCTCGAGCAAATGACCTGTCGCATGCGATGGAGCTTTTGGCGTCGTCTGACGGCATGGGCCGTGTGCTCGCCGGTGGTCAGAGCCTTATTGCGGCCATGAATATGCGGCTGTCGACCGGTGACATGCTTGTCGATATTTCGCGTCTTTCAGAGCTTTCGGGCGTCACTGACGCGCAAGACTCCCTGCGCATTGGTGCTTTGACGAAGCATGTTGAAATTGGCGCCAACCCCCTGATTCAGAAGCATGTTCCATTGCTTGCAGAAGCTGTTTCATACATTGCCCATGCAGTTATTCGCAACCGAGGTACCATTGGTGGGGCGTTGGCTCATGCGGACCCGGCGGCAGAATTCCCGGCCTGCATGCTGGCGCTCGGGGCGACGATGCACATTCAGGGACCAGATGGGCAGCGGATTGTTGCGGCTGAAGATTTCTTTCAGGATCTTTTCGAGACCTCGCTTGAAGAAGATGAGATTTTGACAGCGATCACCGTTCCAAAGGCAGAGGCAGACGAGCAGCAGATCTTGCAGGAGGTTGCGCGCCGGTCTGGAGATTATGCCCTTGTGGGCCTGTGCCTCGTGGCACGCAGTACCGGTCATCGCATCTCATTACTGTCCGTCGGGTCGACGCCGATTCTGGCGCGCAATGCCATGGCGCAGCTTGATCAGGGCAATGTTGACGGTGCTGTCGCGGCTCTTCGCGACGAAATTGACCCAGCCTCGGACACGCAAGGCAGCGCAAGTTATCGCCGCCATATTGCAGGCATTCTGCTGCGCCGTGCTGTGGCGCAGGCGAAGGGAGACAGCGCATGACCAAGAGTTTCGCTGACCAGGTTGATATCGATCTGACGGTCAATGGCGAGCCGGTTGAGGCGCGTGTGCCTGCCGGTCAGCACGTCATCGACTTTCTGCGTGGGGATCTTGGCCTGACGGGAGCGCATGCCAGTTGTGAACATGGTGTTTGTGGCGCGTGTACGATTCGCGTCGATGGGGCGTCAGTGCGTGGTTGCCTGATGCTGGCTGCACAGTTGGACGGCGCGGAAGTCTGGACCATCGAAGGACTATCTGACAGCGAGGCAATTCGCGACCTGCAGGAAGCGTTTATTGCGCGCAATGCGTTGCAATGTGGGTTCTGCACGCCCGGAATGCTGGTCGCGGCAGAAGAGCTTTTGGCGCAGGGCGGAGTGCCCGAACGGGCAGCGATCCGCGAACATCTGTCGGGCAATTACTGCCGCTGCACAGGATATGAGGCCATTGTCGATGCGGTGGAGACCGTGGCGCGGCAACGGTCTGGTGAGGTGGAGGCATGACCATTCAGTTTGGCAATCCCGATCGCCCAAATTCCTACATCGGCAAGACCGTCCCGCGCCCCAATGCCGGGCGATTGGTCGAGGGTCGGGGCAAATATGTGGACGACATTACCTTGCCACGCATGTTGCATGTGGTCTTTGTGCGCTCGCCATTTGCCCATACCAAAATACAGGGCATTGATGCGGAAGAAGCCAAATCGGTGAAAGGCGTTCTGCGCATCTTTACCGGAGCTGATCTGGCCGAGGTCTGTACGCCCTGGGTCGCTGTGCTGGAACATCTCAAAGGAATGAAGTCGCCTCCGGAGCATCCCATGGCTATTGACCGATCCTGTTGGGTTGGTGAGCCGGTGGTGGCCGTTGTTGCGACGTCCCGCGCAGCGGCCGAAGATGGTGCTGCATTGGTTGAGGTGGCTTATGATCCTCTCCCGGCTGTCACTGATATGATGACTGCGCTGGATGCGTCCACCCCTGTGCTGCATTCCCAGATGGGTGACAATCTGGCCTTCCAACGGCTGCATGAAGAAGGCGATGTAGACAGCGTCTTCGCGACAGCCCACAAGGTTGTGTCTGCGCACTTCAAGACAGGACGGCACACGGGCGTCACCTTGGAACCCCGGTCAATTCTGGTCGATTGGAACCCCGCCGAAGGACAGATGACGGCGTATCATGCAACGCAGGCGCCGCACATGATGCAGACCGTTCTGGCCAAACATCTGGACATTGCAGAATCTCGCGTGCGGGTCATCTGTGGCGATGTCGGTGGGTCCTATGGAATCAAGGTGCATGTCTATCCAGATGAAGTTGCCACCGCTGCGATTTCAAAGATCATGGCGCGTCCCGTCAAATTCATCGCCGACCGCCTGGAAAGCTTTACCACTGATATTCATGCACGTGACCACGAGATCGATGCGAAAATCGCTGTGGATGCCGAGGGTAAAATCCTGGCGATTGATGTGGATGACTGGACGGCTATTGGCGCCTATTCGGTTTACCCACGGACATCGGCGATTGAGGGCAATCAGGTCGTCAATTTGTGCGGTGGTCCTTATGATTTCGCCAATTACCGCGCCAAGACGACCGTCGTCTTCCAGAACAAGACACCGACTTGCCAATACCGTGCAGTCGGGCATCCAATTGCTGTGGCTGTGACCGAAGGTCTGGTCGATATGGCGGCGGCGGAACTGGGCATGGACCCGGTTGAGATACGACGCCGGAATTTATATGCCGATGACGTCTATCCCGTCACCTCGCCCGCAAAGATGCGGTTTGAAGGACTATCGCATCACCAAAGCATGGACAAGCTGGTGGAGCTGATGGATTACGATGCGCTCCGTGCCGATCAGGCAGAAGCGCGTGCACGGGGTGTTCATCGTGGCATCGGCATTGCCAGTTTCATCGAACTGACCAACCCATCGCCATTTATGTATGGCATTGGTGGCGCGCGCATCTCGGCGCAGGATGGCTGCACTGTGCGTATGGACCCGGATGGGTCCATCGTGGCGCTGTCCGGGGTGACGGAGCAGGGACAGGGCACCGAAGCAATGCTGTCGCAGATCGTCGCTGAAGGTGTGGGTGTGCACCCAGGCAATGTGCGGATCATCACTGGTGACACACAAGTCACGCCATATGGTGGTGGCACCTGGGCATCTCGCGGAGCGGGCATTGGCGGAGAAGCGGCCCTACGATCGGCACGAGCGCTCCGGGACTCAATCCTCGAAGTTGCAGCCTCCATGCTGCAGTCCGATCTGGCGTCTCTGGACATTCGTGATGGTCAAGTCGTGGACACGGACACCGGTGCACAGCGCATGCCCCTGGCAGAGCTTGGGCGGGTTGTCTATTTCCGTGGCGATACACTGCCTGATGGTCTGCCGCGAGAGTTGGTTCAGACCAGGCATTACATTACGTCCGAATACCCGTTTGCGTTCACCAACGGGGTGCAAGCCAGTTACCTTGAGGTCGATACCGAAACCGGGATCGTCAAACTCTTGAAGCATTGGTGCGTGGAGGATTGCGGTCGGATCATCAACCCACAATTGGTTGATGAACAGATCAGGGGCGGCATCGTGCAAGGCCTCGGCGGCGCGCTTTTTGAAGAAATTCACTACGACAGAGAAGGCCAGCTGCTCAACGGGTCGATGGCTGATTATCTGGTGCCGATGGCAGGCGAGATGCCTGACATGACCGTGGGCCATGTGGAAACCCCGACCAAAGAAAGCGCGCTTGGCGCCAAAGGGGCCGGCGAGGCTGGCACGGCGGGCGCACCGGCGGCTGTGATGAATGCGATCAATGACGCTTTGCGGCCCTTGGGTGCGCAAGTGACGCAAATGCCCTTCACACCAGAGCGCATCCTACGCGCGCTTGGTTCTATTGAGGATTAACACCACCGAAGGATGCACAGGAGCATCCGAGTTCTGGGAGGAACAAACATGAAATACGCCTTATTCACTACAGTTGCCGCACTCGGGATCAGTGCCGCAGGTTGGGCCACGGCCCAAGAGCAGGTCACAGTCAATATTGGCTCTTCACACCCTGAGGCCAATATCTGGGTTTACGCAATGAAGAACACCTTTCAACCCGAGGTGAATCGCATTCTGGCCGAAGCAGGCGCGTACCAGGTCAACTGGAACGAAGCCTATGCCGGAACCCTTTATAAGTTCACTGACACCCGCGAAGCGGTGATGGATGGGATCGTCGATGTCGGCATGGTGGGTACAGTCTGGGAAGGGGCAAACATGCCGCTCCAGAACGTCACCTATTTTACGCCCTTCGCGACATCCGATCATAAGATGATCATCGAAATTTTCGATGATCTGAGCCAAAACCTGCCCGAACTGGCCAACAGTTGGTCCGAGAATGGCATGGTGCATCTGTCATCACTGATCACAGATAGCTATGACATCTACGCCACCTTTCCAGTGACTGCGATGTCTGATCTGCAAAACCGCAAGCTGAATGCGCCAGGTACGTCGGCCAACTGGTTGCGGGAAACAGGTGCGACGCCCGTTGATGGCGCGCTGACTACATATTACACCAACATCCAGACCGGTGTAACCGAAGGCACATTGTCGTTTGCCTCGGGCATTTTGCCCACGCGTGTTTATGAAGTCGCACCCGAGTTGACCCGTGTCGGTATCGGCTCGATGTATTTTGGCGGGATCGCTGCCAATGAAGACTTCTTCAACGGATTGCCAGAGCCTGTTCAGCAGGCGTTTCGCGATGCAGCCAAAGCCACGTCGGCTGCACATGGTGATTATGTGTCTGATCTGGCAGAACGTGCGATGACCGAAATGCAGGCCGCAGGCTTGACGGTTCACGAACTGCCAGAGGCTGAGAAAACGGCGTGGGTCGAGGGTCTTCCCGACATCGTCGCGCCATGGCTTGAGCAAACAGGCGACGCTGGCAAAGTGGTGCTGAAGGCATATTTCGATGCGCTGCGTGAGCGGGGTGCCACTCCATTGCGCAGTTGGGATGAAGGTCGTTAAATTTCGATCTTGAACAACAGGCTTCCGGTCGCTCAAACTGTGACCGGAGCCTTTTGCCCTTTGAAGAAAGCCATGAGCCTGTTGATATGAGCCCGTTGATATGAGCAAGGACTATCCCAGCAAAGAGACGGATCGATTTGTCCCCAGCTTTGCCGAGGCCCCGGTGGGGTCTATTCTGGGCAGCGTGGCTGCGATCATGTTCTCGTTTGGGACATTGTGTATTGGCGGGCTGATGGCGTTGGTCGTGGCTGACGTTCTGGGCCGCAATTTCTTTGATTCCCCCATCACGGGTGTGTCCGAGATTGCTGCCCGCACAGTGGTGGCTATCGTATTCCTGCAGGTGGCTGCGGCGATCCAGCAAAAGCGGCTGACACGGGCGGATTTTCTGGTGCGCAGGCTCCAGCGGGTTTCGCCCAACTCTGTACGCTGGCTTGAGGTGTTTTTTGCCCTGACCGGGGCCATCGTGTTTGCCCTGATCTTCTGGGCATCCTGGCCCAAGATGATGGATGCCTGGACGGGAGCCGAGTTCTTTGGCGTGCAAGGTGTTTTCACCATTCCCACCTTTCCCTTCCGAGCCATCACAGTGCTCGGTTCCGCTGTGGCGTCGCTTTCGGCGCTCTATCGCATGGCCGATGAAGTGCGCAGCCTTCGGAGCAACGCCACATGACCACGCTTGCCATCGGTTTTATTCTGATCGTCGTTCTCATTGGGCTGGTCCTGATAGGTATGCAGATCGCCTATGCGCTTATTTCGGTGGCGTTTGTCGGCATCTGGATCATTCGCGACAATGTGGATCTGGCATTCAAGATGCTGGAGCTGACCGCCTATAGCGGGATTGCTGATTATCTTTTTGCGACGATCCCGCTGTTTGTTCTCATGGGCCTTCTGGTGAGTGTCTCCAATGTAGGGCGCGACACTTTCGAGGTGGCGGAACAGCTGTTGCGCCGGATGATCTGCGGACTTGGCGTTGCCACGGTTGCGGCCAACACAATCTTTGCGGCCGTTACAGGCGTGTCCATTGCCTCCGCTGCCGTGTTCACGCGGGTCGCTGTGCCGGAAATGACGCGCCATGGATATCGACCGGCTTTCTCTGCCGGGACTGTGGCGGGGTCATCTGTGCTGGGAATGTTGATTCCTCCCAGCCTCTTGCTGATCATCTACGGCGTCCTGGCTGAGGTCTCGATTGGTGGCATGTTTCTCGCGGGCATCGTGCCGGGCCTGTTGCTTGCTGGCGGATTCGTGGCGATGTTGATTGGTATCACCATTCTATTCCCGCGCTTTGTGCTGACGGATCCTGATGTTTCCAAGGCACGGCGGCAGGACCTCGATATTGAACCAATGCCGTTGTCCACAATGTTGGGCAAGCTGGTGCCGATTGCCCTGCTGGTGATTTTGGTGCTGGGCGGGCTTTATACCGGATACTTCACGCCAACCGAGGCAGGCGGTATTGGCGCATTCGGTGCGCTGATCGTTGCCTTGTCGCGCAGGTCTTTGGATCGGAAGCGGCTGTGGGAGGTGATGAAGCAAACGGCAATTATCTCTGTGTCGATCCTGTTGCTGCTGATCGCGGCCAGTTTCTATTCGCGCATGTTGTCGATTGCGGGGCTGCCGAATGCGATTGCAGACCTTGTGCAGGGCTCCGGTTTTGGACCGATGCAGTTCCTGTTGCTTTATGCGGTGATCATCCTGCTGATGGGCATGATTCTGGACAGTACATCGATTCTTCTGATCATGGTGCCGATTGCAGCCCCTATCGCGCAAGGCATGGGCATTGATCTGAGCCACTTTGGAATCATCACGGTTCTTGCTGTCGAGATTGGTTTGCTGACACCGCCCTTCGGGATATCGGTCTTTACTGTGCACAATACGCTGGATGATCCGAATGTTTCCGTCGAGCAGATCTTCGCGGCAACCCTGCCATTTGTCGGTGTGATGTTGATCGTTTTGCTTGTGGTCGCTTTGTTTCCATTTACTGCGACAGCTTTCTTGTAGGCCAAGCCTGGTCGGGAGTGTCGAGCAGATTCAATGTCATCAACCTATCAAGCCATGATTTTCAATGTCTATCGACTGACGCAGTTGACTGGCCGACAATCAACTTTGGTGGAAACTCAATAAAGCGGGGCATCTCGGTTTTGTTTTGACCTTCCAGTCTTTCAATCAGCCAGGTCGCGGCGCACGCTGCCATATCTCCGATTGGTTGGGCGGCGTGGGTCAGGGTGGGTGATATGAGTTCACTCCAGGGGACCTCATCAATTGTCGCAACAGAAATGTCTTCCGGGCAGCGAAGCTTCAGGTCTCTTGCCGCTCGCAAGGCCCCCATCGCAGTTACATTGTTTGCTGTTATCAGTGCCGTTGGCCGATCCTTTTTGCGCAATAATTTGAGCGCTGCGCGATAAGACGCCTCCTCGTCATATTCACCGAAGCCCAGATATTTGTCTTCCAGTGTCAAACCGGCATCTGACAAGCTTTCACGCAGCCCTTCGAGTCTTTCAGTGCCACTCCATTGGCGCAGGTTGCCTGCGACATGCCCGATCCGGCGATGGCCAAGGCCCACCAGATGTCGGACCAGTAATTCCATTCCCATGCGGTTGTCCAATCCAACATGGTCGCACGCCAAACCTGAAAGTTTATGACCGTAGGTTACAAACCGAATTGAGCTGGCCGCGAGGGCGCCGACATATTCATCACTCGAACCAGAGGGCATGATAATGGCTGCGCGGATGTTCAATTGCTCAAATTTCCGAACGAACTCCAGGTCTCGCTTGGGATCATGCGAAGCGGTCGTCGTCATGACCATATAACCTATGTCATTCGCTGTTTGTTGTGCCTGTCCCAAAACAGCACCACCATGCGGATTCGTGAGATCGGCTAAAATGATGCCAACAATATTGTTGCGCCCGGTTTTGAGGCTTTGGGCAACCGGATTTGGGGTGTAACCGGCTGCCGCAGCGGCATTGAGGATGCGCTCACGGGTTTTGGCTGAGACGCGCTCTGGTGCACTGAATGCGAGTGACACGGTCGATTTCGCAACGCCAGCACTCTTTGCAATGTCAGCTGCTGTTGCGCGACTTGAAATGATAGCCACTCCGGATTCCCTACACTTTATAAAATCGGTTCGATATTAGAATGACAACTGTTCCAGATACAAACTGATAGCTGGATTATGTTGACAAATTCAAGCCATACACGCTACCGTAATCATCGAACCGGTTCGATAAATGGTTTTACGACCAGCGTTTCATTGGAGGAAACAGAAATGCAAAACATGATTAAAACGGCTCTGCTGATTGGTTGCAGTGCCTTAATTGCGCTTCCAGCATTTGCAGAAACCACGATTAGTTTCAGATATAATGACCCTGATCCGGAGGTCATCGAGGCCGCGATTGAAGCCTTTGAGGCGGAAAATCCGGACATCAATGTTGAACTGGAGCGTATATCCTGGGGCGATTCACGGACCCAATTCCTGCGTGAAGCTGCTGTGGGCACAGGTCCTGATATCGTGCACATTGCTTTCGTATGGCCGTTGGAGATGGGCAGTGCCGGTGCATTGCTGCCTTTGAATGATCTGATCGAAAAAAATGGTGCAGGATCTGGCTTTGATAACTTCATCGCGACTGATCTTGCGCGCGACGCGGATGGCAGCATCTTCGGCCTTCCCTGGACCGCCGATACGTGGACGCTGATCTATACGCCTGCAGTCCTGCAGGAAGCGGGCGTTGAAGTTCCAAAGACCTGGGATGAACTGCAAGCTGCCAGTCGCATGGTGACAGAAAAGACCGGCAAAGTCGGGTTCGGCTTTCCTGCCGGTAGTGGTGCTACAAATACAGCCTGGTTTTTGCTGAATTATCACCTGTGGTCAAACGGTCATGCATTGGTTGAAGAGGACGGAAGTGGCGGTTTTCAGGTTGGTGTCGACACGGCATCTCTGGCCAATAGCTTCAAATTCTTTGCAGACTTCATGGGTGAAGGCGGCAACCCGCAGTCCAACATCGCATTGGGTGGTCTGGCAGATATCGGCTCCCTGGCTCCCATGGTTGAAGGCGATCAAGCCTTCGCATTGGTGCCGCCAAATGTCGCGAAAGCCGTGATTGCAGCTTACAAGGAGAAAAGCGGCTCGGATGATGTGCCTTTTGCATCAACTGGTATTCCAACCGGTTCAGTTGGTGGTGTGAGCCATATGGGCGGACGTATGCTTGGCATCAATGCCAATACCGAACATGCTGATGAGTCTTACAAATTCATTCAATTTTTGATTTCCAATGAGTTTTTCTCTGACTTTCTGACGGCGCAGTTCCCGGCAAGCAAGTCTGCACTTGCTGCATTGGAGTATCCGGCGGGGCTTGAAGGGTATGGCATGCAATTGCCAAATGCCCGGACTTGGGGTGCCTACGCCAATGGCAAGACGCCCATTGGAACCATGTGGAGCGAAGCGGGCCGAGAGTTCGGCGCAATTCTGGTCGGTGACAAGACACCCGAAGAAGCTGCTCAGTCATTGATTGATACGATCAACGACATGCTGAACAGTTAACCAAACCAGTTAACCAAATCAGGCCAGCCAATTGGCTGGCCTGCCTTTATCTCCACGAGGAATATATGCTCAGCTATTCCAAGGATCAGCGAAAATTTGTCTTGCTGATGCTGTTGCCAGCGTTCGGCATGACAGCAGCATTTTTCCTCTGGCCCACAATCTACAACATCAAAAACAGCTTTACAGACCTCAGTCTTCTGGGGTTGCGCGATGGTGGCAGGTGGATTGGCCTAGACAACTACATCGAACTTTTTAATGATTCCGATTTTAAGAAAGTCGTCTTCAACACGTTGTTCTGGCTGACATTTGTCTCGGTCAGTATTCGGCTGGTTCTGGGCTTTGCGATAGCGCTCTTCATTGAATCCCAGCTTGTGCGCCGTTTGCGCTTGACGGTGCCGCTTCGTATGGCCGCGCTTCTGCCATGGGCAACACCCGATATTGTTGCCGTCACAGTGTGGAAGCAGATTTTCGATGGACGTACCGGCGCCATCAATAACAAACTGGTCGAGTGGGGTTTTATCGATCAGCCCATCGTTTTTCTCGGCGATCCATCTTATGTCTGGCCTTCCGTAATCACAATCATTGTATGGAATGGCCTGCCCATCATCGTACTGACAATGGCCGCAGCGCTACAAACCGTGCCGCGCGATCTGTATGAAGCTGCAGATATTGACGGGGCCAATAGCTGGATAAAATTCTGGCATGTGACTTTCCCTCATGCCCTGCCAGCTCTTGCCGTATTGGGACTTCTTACAACCATCTGGACGTTCAATAATTTCATCTATGTCTGGATGTCTACAAGTGCTGGACCCGGCACCTTTTCAAATGTTCTGGCAACGGAAGTTTATCTTCAGGCATTCGTGAACTTCAAGCTTGGCCTGTCATCAGCAATTGGCACATTCATGGCAGCCCTCGCGTTGATATTTGGCATCATTTACTTCCGATATGTTGTCACAAAAAGGTTTGGGGGGCTGATGTGACCGATGTCGCAATAAACCGGCCGACAGTGAAACGTCGCAAACGTGGCCTGACCCGCAAGCACCGCCCCGTCAAAACAGCAGCAGCACTCGTCCTTGCGGGCTTGCTCATTTTCTTTTTTGCCTCGCCTGTGGTGTGGATTTATTGGGCGTCATTCAAGCCCAGTGCCTCATTGATCGGTACCGGCACGCAAGGCCTTGTTTTCACTTTTGAAAACTATAGAAATGTTTGGAAGAATGACTTCGGTCGCTTCATGTTCAACAGCCTGTTTATCTGTGGCATTTCGGTCATTATCTCCACCAGTGTTGCGGTCTGCGCTTCCTACGTTTTATCGCGCTATCGTTTTGCCTATAAAAAGTGGCTCTTCGGCTTTCTTGTGCTAACGCAAACCTTTCCGTGGATCGTGATGATGACGCCATTGTTCATCATGTTTGCGAGCCTTGATCTCATCAACAATCATTTCGCGCTGATGTTTTGCTACGTCACGATTACCCTTCCATTTTCGATCTACCTCATGGTTGGATATCTGGAAGCCCTGCCCAGAGACCTTGATGAAGCGGCCTTGATGGATGGGTGCTCGCGTTTTCAAACGCTGCGCCACATCATTCTGCCGTTGCTCGCTCCGGGAATTGTTGCCACTGCAACCTATTCATTTCTCCTGATGTGGACAGAATTTCTGTTGGCAATTGCGCTTCTGACAAAAACGTCCCTGAAAACACTTCCGCTCGGTCTGGCACTGTTCTTTGGCGAAGAAACCGTTGATTGGGGTGCCGTGATGGCCGCCTCTGCGCTCACAACTCTGCCCGCTTTGTTGTTATTCCTGCCGGTTCAGTCCCGCCTTGTGGCTGGTCTGTCTGCTGGTTCGGTCAAAGGTTAAAAAATGGAAACCGCGATATTGACTAGCAAATATCCTGCCCTTGAGCTGAAAAACGTGGAAAAGCGTTTCGACAGCTTTGTGGCCCTGCAGGGCCTTAGTTTTTCTGTTCCACAAGGCGCATTTGTCGCAATTGTCGGCCCATCCGGTTGCGGAAAGTCTACGCTTTTGCGCTTGATCGCAGGCCTGGAGGCAACAACTGACGGCGAAATATGGCTGGACAGCGAAGACGTGACTGAAGCGTCTGCAGGTGAACGGGGCCTTGCAATGGTGTTTCAATCCTATGCGCTGTATCCGCATAAGACGGTGCGCGAAAACATGGCGTTTTCACTCAAAATTGCAAAACGGCCAAAGGCGGAGATTGAAAGCCGTGTGGCAGAGGCCGCCCGTGCACTGCAATTGGAGGAACTCCTAGACAGGCTCCCCAAGCAACTCTCCGGCGGGCAGAGACAGCGTGTCGCGATCGGCCGCGCGATTGTCCGAAAGCCCAAAGTGTTTCTGTTTGATGAGCCGCTCTCAAATCTTGATGCGGCCTTGCGTGCTGAAACCCGCGTTGAATTGGCAGAACTCCATCAGCGGCTCGCTGCAACCATGATTTATGTCACGCATGACCAGGTTGAAGCGATGACGCTGGCTGATCAGATCATCATACTCAATGCCGGTGAAATACAGCAGATGGGCACCCCCAAGCAACTGTATAGTGAGCCGAAAAATGCGTTTGTGGCGGGTTTCATTGGCTCACCAAAAATGAATTTCGTCTCGGGTACCATACGTGACGCAACGTTTGAATCTGCAGACCTGTCAATTTCAGGCCTCGGCCAGATTGCATCCGGTGCGATCACGCTAGGCGTACGCCCAGAATCTCTGATGCTTGCAGAGGACGGCAAGGGTATTGGTCAAATCGAAGTTTCAATTGTGGAATATCTTGGAGATGAGAGCGTCATACATGGCCGTTTGGGTGATGGCACACCGATAATTCTGCGCGAAAAGGGCAGCGTTGAGTTCAACACTGGTGACAGAGTTTCCATTGATATTGAAAGCGTTGATGCCCTTCATTTCTTTTCACCTGAAAATGGTGAGCGCATCGTGCCGTCTCCAAAATCACCGAGCAAAGGATAGACGATGGGAACGAAACCAAATTTCATTTTTGTTATTGCAGATGACCATCGCTCCAGTTCAATCGGCGCGCATGGCTGTGGTGAAGTCTCAACACCCAATTTGGACGCGTTGGTAAAACGCGGCACCGATTTTCGTGGTGCGCATTGCCAAGGTGGCTTCAATCCTGCTGTCTGTACGCCTTCACGCGCAACTGTCATGACCGGTCGAAGCGTCTTTGATCTAACGCCGCCTGAAAATCGCCATGCTGATGATTTCAGCGTCGGCGCAATTATCCCGCCCCATATACCGACGATGCCCCAATTACTGCGCGAAGCGGGCTACAAAACCCATTCCATTGGCAAATGGCATAATGACAAACCATCTTTTGCACGCAGTTTCTCAACAGCAGACAAAATCCTTTTTGACGGGATGTCTGAACATGAAGAAATGATCCTTCAGGATCATGATCCAAGCGGAATTTATGCTGAAGACCGTGCGCGTAAGGTAACCGGTTATTCAACCGACATATTCAAAGATGCCGCATTGGACTTTATTGAAACCGCCAACTGCGATGAACCATTTTTCCTCTATATTGCGTTCACGGCACCGCATGATCCCAGAACCCCTCCCAAAAGCTGGGCGGTTGACCCTTCAGGTGTCAGCTTGCCAAAATCCTACATGCCGGTCCATCCGTTCGACAATGGCGAAGCGCTGATCCGTGACGAAATGCTGGAGGCGTTCCCGCGCTCGCCGGACGCCATTCGGCAACATATTGCAGATTATTATGGCATGATTGCACATATGGATGACGCTATTGGTCAAATCATCAAAGCGACCGAAGACAAGGGTCTGCTTGACAATACAATCATTGTCTACACAGCAGATCATGGTCTTGGATTGGGCAGTCACGGCCTGATGGGCAAACAAAATCTGTATGAGCACAGTCTTCATATTCCGTTGATATTTGCCGGACCACAGGTTCCTGAAGGCAAGCAGACTGATGACCTTGTTTGGCATGGAGATACCCATGCGACAGTGCTTTCCCTTGCCGGACTTAACGTTGATCCCGAATGCGGTGGCGCCAACCTTGTCAGGCAGGACGACAATCAGACGGTTGGGTCCGGGCGCCAATATTTCGGCGCGGTTTATCGTGAGTCACAACGCATGATACGAGATGATCGCTACAAGCTTATTCGTTACTACAAGGACCGGGAACATCGTACCTCGACAAGCAACAGTCCAACACCAGGTTCAGACGTGTTACAGTTATTCGACCTTCAAACCGATCCTGATGAGTTGATCAACCTTGCCTTTGTGCCGGCGCACCATGCCACACGCGATAGGCTTTTAGGTGCAATGGAGAACTGGCAGCTGCAAATGGGCGATCACTGTGCTCTGCCGTCCTAGCACCGATTGTGTCCAGAGCCTGACCTTTCCCCGGGACCGGTAGGTTTGCCAAAATTGCGCATAAAATCTTGCAAACCCGCGTTTCTTTGCGTGAGAGTGCCGAGCTTGCGGCAAAACAAGCAAGGCGCCCAGAATTAGCGTTACGCGGCGTCAGGAAATTCATTCTCTCAGGCAACGAGGCTCATTGCAGCAATCCTTTGTCGGGTCTGTTTGGCCGACATGGGCCTGCCCAGCAAGTATCCCTGACCCATCGTGCAGCCAACGGATGTCATTTCAGCGAGCTGTTCATCGGTTTCGATGCCTTCGGCAACAGTTTGAATGCTCAATTCATCAGCAAGGTGTACAATGGATCGAACGATGGCATTTGAAAGTTTGTCGGTATCGGCCCGATCGACAAATGAGCGATCAATCTTCAGCTTGTCGAATGGAAACAGTTGCAGATGCATGAGTGATGAATAGCCTGTGCCAAAATCATCAAGCGCGATGCGTACGCCAAGGCCCTTGATCTCATGCAATTCGGAGATAGATGCCCGGTCCTGCAAAAGTGCGGTTTCAGTCACTTCCAGTTCAAGACGTTCAGGCGCGAATTTCCAGCGTTTCAGAGCTCTGCGAACATGGTCTACAAAATCGCCCTGGCCCAATTGCTTCGGTGAAACATTGACCGATAAATGGATGGCTTCATTCCATTTGCTGGCTTGCTGCATGGCCTTGTTGAGAACCCAGTTGCCAACATGTCCGATAAACCCGTCCTTCTCGGTTGCCAGGATAATATCCTGCGGAGAAATTCGATCATCAGGATCACCATTCCAGCGGATAAGAGCCTCAAAACCATAATCCTGTTTGCTGTTCAGACAAACGATCGGCTGGTATTCCAGCGCGAGATTATCGGTGGAATCGGCGCTGCGAACGATTGTTTGGATACGTCTGGTGCGGGACAGTTCCTCTTCAATCTTGCGATTGAACATTTGAAATCTGGAGCGGCCATTTGCTTTGGCCTTGTAAAGTGCGAAGTCGGCCCGGGTCAGTATTTCTTCCAGACCTGTTGTCTGCGCACTGGCTTCATAGCAGCCTACGCTGACACTGTAATTGATGATGCTCTTCCGATATTGCAGCTCTTCGCGCATACGGTTGACCACTTTTCGGGCGATTGAGATGACCAGGTCGTCATCGCAATTCTGATCGATCTGCAGCAATACGGCGAATTCATCGCCGCCCAGGCGAACCACGACATCGTCGCTGCGCACGCAGCCCATCAGCCGATCGGCAACACTGACAATGACAGCGTCACCGGCACCATGGCCGAAATTGTCATTGACCTGCTTGAACTCGTCAATATCGATCAGCATGACAGCGACCCGCTTCGTTGAGTCGGCTATCCTGGTTTCAAACTCGCTTGCGAACTTGGCCCGATTGCCCAAACCCGTCAGGCTGTCATGGAGTGAAGCATGTTCGATTTTTTCCTGAGCACGCACGCGCTCGGTGATATCGGAATGGGTTGCGACCCAGCCACCATTCGGCATAGCGGCGTGAACGGATGAGATGATGCGACCACTGTTAAGACGCACGCCACCGGGTACGATTTCACCCCTTGCCAGTCCTGCACGCAATTCGGCCAGCATCTGTTCGTAGCCGCCGTCAAAACCTTCAAACCCATTTTGCAGGTCTTGTACTTCAATCAATTTTTGAAGCGATACGCCTTTGTAGATATCTTCCGGCGATTTTTCGAATATATCGATGTATCGCTGGTTCCATAAAATCATATTGGCATCCGCATCGAAGACGGTCACACCCTGGTCCATATTCTCCAGCGTTATGTGCAACTCATCCTGACTTTCCTGCGCAATCCGGTGCGCTTCATAGCTGGCAAGCAGTGAGTTGACGATCAGCTGAAGGTTGAAAAGCCCGTGGCGTTCGGAATCAGATAGGGTGCGTGGATTGGTGTCGAAAACTGACAGGACACCCAACATGCCTGATGTGTCGATGGAGAGCGGTAAGCCGACGTAAAAGCTTATGTTTGATTGGTCATCATGGAGCGCATGTTTACGGAAGCGTTCATCGGAAGATACGTCTTCGACAATGAACAGCTGGCTGTCATCAGTGACTTGGCTTGCGCAGCTTTTGGCTGTCGCAACATCGTCGGCTGCCAATCCAAAGGAGGCCACCACGCGATGCTGATTGTCTTCCATCATCGTCAGCATTGCACTTGGGCATCCAAGGCTGTTGACCGCAAGTTCAACGATTGCCTGCATTTGTGGCAAGTCGTCGAAGTCCATATGCGCAAATCGTGATCTGATTGACCAGTGATCTTTCATGGTCATTGAGTCCGGCCTAGGCTTGGAATCTGGGTCACTCATTGTGTCACGCCCTCAACAGGATTGCGTGAGGCCATGTCCTCTGCAAAAGAGCATTGATGTATGCCATGTGATTCCCGATCTTGGTTTTGAGATATATTTCCAAGCATGGTCCTCCCCAATGACTTGCATTCTAACTTTTCGCGGTGTGATGACTGGATTCTGTATCCAGTCGAATTGTTACGCCAATGTCAATGCGTCCACCCTTACGTCGTTCGAACGCAATCATAGGTAGCGCGCATTAAGAACTAGCTAATTTGGCTCTGAGAATATCGGATAGCTGCTCAGGTGTTTCTTAAATTGGCCGGACCGTGGGAAGGACTGCAGAGCTTTCATTTGAGCTGTTCTCAGGAAGATGAAGCACCGCCTGATAGTGGTGGCCGTTTCATGCGAGAAGAAGACAATTTCTGGCTTGTCGCCCATGTGCTTACATCAAATGTCCAACCCGGTCATGTGGGCCAGAAGTTCGGCAGCGTTTCTGACGCCGAATTTCTTGAGAAGGCGGCTGCGGACGTCCTCTATGGTGCGGGGAGAGAGGCTGAGTGTGCGGGCGATTTCCTTGCTGGTCTGGCCTTTGCTGAGTTGCAGGACGATCTGGCGTTCTCTGGGTGTCAGTTGGCTCTTGGGGACGGTGTCCGAAATTTTGGCAAAGCTCAGGACAGTGCGTTGCAGCGGGTCATCTGGAGTCAGCGTATGGGCGCGAAAGCGGCACCAGAAGGGTGAACCGTCGCGTCGTTTCATAATGCGTTCGTCTGAATAGAGGCCTTTTTCCTGCAAAGGTTTCAGGCCGATGTCGCGTATGGCATCGAATTCCTTGCGCGTGGAATAGAGCATTCGGAAAGACTGGTTGATCAATTCGGATCTGTCATAGCCGAACAGCGTCGCAAAAGTGACGTTACAGCTTTTGATGATGCGCCGTTCTGTCAGGACAATCCCGATGGGCGCTTCGTCAAAAGCCAGCATGGCCAAATCAGGGTCATGAGTCATGGTCACAGGCATGAATAACGTTCCTTTCTGACAGGTTATCCGTGTTTATACGGTATTGATACCGTAGGAAAATCTTCTGATAGTGGTCCTCTGGATGGAGGGATGCGATGCAACTGGATATTGCAGACAAACTGGGTGCCTTGATTGAGGCGCGCCGGGATGATCTCATTGCGTTGACGCAGGATCTGATCCGCATGCCAACGCTTAATCCACCTGGCGATAATTATCTGGAAATTTGTGAATATCTGGCCGTTCGGCTGCGCGCCAGGGGGTTTGAAATAGAACTGATCCGGGCGAAAGGCACGCCGGGTGACAGTGACAGATATCCACGATGGAATGTGGTTGCTCGCCGTGAGGGGCATCGCCCCGGCGAATGCGTGCATTTCAACTCCCATATCGATGTGGTGGAAGTTGGCCGCGGTTGGAATTTTGACCCGTTTACCGCAACTTTGGATGATGGCAAAATATATGGCCGTGGGGCATGCGATATGAAGGGCGGCCTGGCCGCCTCGATCATTGCCGCTGAGGCATTTCTGGAAGTCTGTCCGCAATTTTCCGGCGCCATTGAGATATCCGGCACAGCGGATGAGGAAACCGGTGGTTATGGCGGGGTCGCCTATCTGGCGGAAAAGGGTTTCTTTTCACCAGAGCGCGTCCAGCATGTGATTATTCCTGAACCCTTGAACAAGGATCGGGTTTGTTTGGGCCATCGCGGTGTCTGGTGGGCGGAAATTGAGACCCATGGCGAAATTGCTCATGGCTCCATGCCATTTTTGGGAGATTGCGCGGTGCGCCACATGGGTGCGGTGCTGGATGAGATGGAAACCAGCCTGTTTCCGGCCCTTGCGGAAAAACGAACCGCCATGCCAGTGGTGCCAGAGCAGGCAAAGCAATCGACGCTGAACATCAATTCACTGCATGGTGGGCAGTCTGAACCGCCCGCCGATTTTACTGGTTGGCCTTCTGCCTGCGTGCCGGACAGTTGCCGCATGGTGATTGACCGGCGGTTTCTGGTTGAGGAAAAAATTGAAGACGTCAAACAGGAAATCAGTGATGTTCTGGAGCGGGTGAAAGCCAGACGCGACAGGTTCCGATATGACATCACAGACATGCATCAGGTTCTGCCCAGCATGACGGATCGCGATGCACCCATTGTAAAAACAGTTTCAAGGGCGATTGAAGAGGTGCTAGGAGTAGCGCCGCAATATGTGGTGTCACCGGGAACCTACGACCAGAAGCATATTGACCGTATTGGACGGCTGAAAAACTGTATTGCCTATGGTCCCGGTATTTTGGATTTGGCACATAAGCCCGACGAATATGTCGGGGTGGATGATATGATTGACTCTGCGAAAGTGATGGGGCGCACACTTCTGGCGCTTTTAACAGATCGTGATGACTGATCAGGGAAGGTACTTTACATGAATTATGGAAAGACAGGTTTTGCGGTTGCAGCCGCATTGGCATTTGCCATCACTGGCGGGGCGGCACAGGCCGCCAAAACCGATATTGTGGTTGGGCTGCAATTGGAGCCGCCGCATCTGGACCCAACGGGCGCTGCTGCCGGTGCGATTGATCAGGTGGTTTATTCCAATGTGTTTGAGGGACTGACCCGCTTTGCCTCGGATGGCTCGATTGTTCCGGGTCTGGCTAAATCCTGGGCGATCTCCGATGACGGACTGACTTACATTTTTCAGCTGAATGAGGGTGTCACCTTTCATGATGGCAGCGCGATGGATGCTGAAGATGTGAAATTCTCGCTCGACCGCGCCCGTGCCGAAGACAGCACCAACGCCCAGAAGCCGTTGTTTGCGGATATCGCCTCGGTTGAGGTGATGGACCCGATGAGCGTCAAGGTGACTTTGGCGAAGCAGAACGGCAGTTTCCTTTTCAACATGGCCTGGGGCGATGCGGTGATCGTGGCTCCTGAAAGCATTGCAGACATTAAAACCAAGCCAGTGGGAACCGGACCTTTTGTTCTGTCGAACTGGGTGCAGGGCGACCGTATTGAGCTGGCCAGGAATCCCAATTATTGGGGCGAAGCCGTCAGCCTTGGGAAAGCAACATTCAAATTCATCTCTGATCCAACAGCTGCTTTTGCAGCCGTGATGGCGGAAGATGTGAATGCCTTCATGGCGTTTCCGGCCCCTGAAAACCTGCCGCAATTTGACGCTGATCCCCGCTTCAAGGTTCTGGTCGGATCAACGGAAGGCGAGACCATTCTTGCGATCAACAACAAGATGGCGCCGTTTGACAATGTGAAAGTGCGCGAGGCGGTTGCCCATGCAATTGACCGTCAGGCGATTGTTGACGGAGCCATGTTTGGTTATGGCACGCCGATTGGCACCCATTTTGCACCTCATAATCCAGCCTATCTCGATCTGACTGGAAATTCTGCCTATGATCCGGAGAAATCCAAAGCACTTCTGGCCGAAGCGGGTTTTGCAGATGGCATTACCACCACTTTGAAACTGCCACCGCCCTCATATGCGCGGCGCGGCGGTGAAATTATTGCCTCCCAGTTGAAAGCTGTTGGCATTACGGTTGAAATCAGCAATCTGGAATGGGCGCAATGGCTGGAGCAGGTATTCCGGGGCAAGGATTTCGGTCTCAGCATCGTGTCTCATACGGAGCCGATGGATATTGGTATTTATGGCCGTGAGGATTATTACTTCCAGTATGGCAAGCCGGAGTTCCAGGCGCTGATGGCTGATCTCAATGCGTCGACAGATCCTGCGGAACGGACCTCCATTTTGCAGGCTGCACAGACCATGATTTCGGAAGATTACGTCAATGCGTATCTGTTTCAGTTGGCCAATACAGGTGTTGCTAATATAAAGATTGAAGGTCTGTGGGCCAATGCGCCGACACAGGCCGTTGATCTGACCGGCGTCTCATGGACTGACTAGAAATTGCACGACATCCCCGCTTTTGTGGCCGGGATGTCGTGCTGACATTGTTGAGCGGAACCCTATTGAATGCTGCGCTATACACTGAAACGGTTGTTGTCTTTGAGCGTCAGCCTTTTGGTCGCCAGCATGGTCATTTTCGTCGCCATTGAAGTGGTTCCCGGCGATCCGGCATCCTACATGCTGGGCATCAACGCGCAGCCTGATACGATTGCGGCTCTGCGCGACGAGCTTGGCCTGAACGTCTCGGCGTTTCAGCGCTATGTGAATTGGGTCAGCGGTATGCTGACGGGCGATTTCGGCACGTCCTATACCTATCGCACGCCTGTCGCGGATATGATCGGCGACCGCATGTGGATTTCCCTGCCATTGGCGCTGTATGCGCTTTTGCTGTCCACGCTGATTGCCTTTCCAGCCGGTATACTGGCTGCCAGCAAGCGAGGTTCTGTTGCTGATACGCTGGTCATGGGCACTACGCAATTGGGCGTGGCCATTCCCAATTTCTGGTTTGCAATGCTGATGGTACTGGTGTTTGCGATCAATCTGCGCTGGTTTTCGGCCGGGGGCTTTCCCGGTTGGGATGGGGGCTTCTGGCTGGCGGTGAAAGCACTGACCCTGCCTGCGATATCTCTGGCCTTGCCGCAGGCGTCCATTCTGGCGCGGGTGATGCGTTCAGCGCTGCTGGATACGCTGGGCGAGGATTTTGTGCGCAGCGCCCGGGCCAAGGGCCTGACGCGTCGTCAGGCGCTGTGGCGGCATGCTTTGCGCAATGCCATGATCCCGGTTCTGACCATTATCGGATTGCAGTTTTCCTTTCTGCTGGCCGGTGCGATCATCATTGAAAACGTGTTTTTTCTACCGGGGCTGGGCCGTCTGGTGTTTCAGAGCATTTCCCAGCGCGATCTAATTGTGGTGGAAAGCGTAGTGATGTTGCTGGTTTTTGCCGTGGTCATAGTCAATTTCTCGGTCGATCTTGCCTATGCGCTGGTTGATCCGCGTTTGCGGAGGCGTAGTTGATGACGGCTTTTGACACCTCTTCGAATGAAGCGAGCGTCTTGCGGCAGGTGCTGCGGTCGCGCAGTCTGATCATTGGTCTGGTGCTGAGTGCGGTATTTATTGGCGCGGCGCTGGTATCCTATGTGTGGACGCCATTTGACGCGGAAGCGTTGAATATTCCCAACAAGCTGAAAACACCTGATGCGGTGCACTGGTTCGGCACGGATCATTTTGGCCGCGATATCTTTTCCATGATCATGGTTGGAGCCAGAACTTCCATCGCGGTGGCGCTGATCGCTGTAGGCATTGGCATCTTGCTGGGCGTGCCGTTGGGTCTGGCCTCTGCTGCGCGCAGTGGCGGCTGGCTGGATGAGGTGATCATGCGCGGTAATGATCTGGTGTTTGCATTTCCTGCACTGTTGATTGCCATCATGATCACTGCCGTTTTCGGCCCCAGTGCGGTGAATGCCATCATTGCCATTGGTATTTTCAATATTCCGGTTTTCGCGCGGCTGTCTCGCGGTTCGGCCCTGTCGCTATGGACGCGGGATTATGTACTGTCGGCGCGGGTCGCTGGAAAGGGTGCCTTGCGCATTTCCATTGAGCATATTCTGCCGAATATCATGAATCTGTTGATTGTTCAGGGCACGATCCAGTTTTCGCTCGGCATTCTGGCTGAAGCGGGCCTGAGCTATGTGGGGCTGGGTGCACAGCCGCCGATTCCAAGCTGGGGCCGAATGCTGGCAGATAGCCAAACGCTGATTACGCTGGCCCCGCACATGGCGCTGTTTCCCGGCTTTGCCATTTTGCTGACGGTTCTGGGCCTCAATTTGATGGGGGACGGGCTGCGCGATCTGCTGGACCCACGCCTGCGGAATGCGCGCCGATGAGCCTTTTGCAGATCGATCAACTCAGCCTTGCCATTCATGGCATACCTATTTTGCGCGATATCTCGTTTGATCTGGATGCAGGTCAGATTGTCGGCGTGATTGGCGAATCCGGATCTGGAAAATCCATGACAGCCTATTCGGTGATGCAATTATTGCCGGAAGGGTCGCGGACAGAAGGGGCCATTTCGTTGAATGGCGATAATCTTCTCAGCCTGTCTGAAGAGCAGATGTGTTCGTTGCGCGGTGATGAACTGGGCATGGTATTTCAGGAACCGATGACAGCGCTGAACCCGGTTAAAAGCATTGGCGATCAGGTGGCTGAAACGGTGCGCATTCACCGGCAGGCTTCACGCGCTGAATCCTTGCGCATTGCCCGTGAAACACTGGACCGGGTGGAGCTGCCGGCGGACCGCTTTCCGCTGTCGCGCTATCCGCATGAATTATCCGGCGGCCAGCGTCAGCGTGTCGTGATTGCCATGGCGATTGCCCTGCGTCCCAAGGTGCTGATTGCGGACGAGCCGACCACGGCGCTGGATGTCACGACACAGGCGCAGATATTGAAACTTTTGCGGCGGCTGGTGCGCGAAGACAATATGGCGCTGATGATGATCACCCATGATCTGGCTGTGGTGTCTGATCTGGCCGATGATATTGTTATCATGAAGTCGGGTGAAATTGTGGAAACCGGGGCGGCCAAAACCCTGTTTCAGTCGATGACGCATCCCTATACGAAGGCATTGTTTGAAGCATCGTCCCATGTGCCGGACAGGGAGGCGGATAGCGATGCGGAAGCTGCACCGTTGCTGCAAATTAGCCATGTGTCGCGGGATTATGTTCTACCGCGCAGATCCCTGTTGGCATCGCCGCCCAAATTCCGTGCGGTGAATGATGTCAGCTTCTCGATCCAAAAGGGCGAAAGCCTTGGTCTGGTGGGCGAAAGCGGGTGCGGCAAGTCCACTTTGACTCGCGCCATTCTGGGGCTGGAAGAGGTTCAGGAAGGCGAAATTCTGATTGAGGGCGAACCGGTTTTTTCCGGCCATGAGGTGCAGCGTTCTGTGCGGCGAAAAATGCAGGTGGTGTTTCAGGACCCTTATGGTTCTTTCAACCCACGGCACAGGGTTGCGCGACTGGTGTCGGAACCGTTCCATCTACTGGATACGCAGCCAGGCAGCGCTGAGCGGGCAGAGGTCGTGGCAGACGCGCTGGAAAGTGTGGGGTTGGATGGTTCGGACGGACGGAAATATATTCACGAGTTTTCTGGCGGTCAGCGCCAGCGCATTGCCATTGCACGTGCGCTGATTATCAAGCCGAAACTGATTGTGCTGGATGAGGCTGTCTCGGCGCTGGATGTGTCCATCCGGGCGCAAATACTGGATCTTCTGGCGGATCTGTCGGACAGATTTGGCCTTACGTATCTGTTTATCTCACATGATTTGTCTGTGGTGCGTTCTATTACCGACCGGGTTCTGGTCATGAAGGCGGGGCAGATTGTGGAAGAGGGCCAAACGGACGCTGTTTTTGACAATCCACAACATGCCTACACAAAATCATTGATTGAAGCTGCGCCAAGCCTTCCTGAATTACCGACCGAACTACCAGCCGAATTGGCAACACAGAACGAGGTTTCCATATGACAGGCCTTCAAGACCTTTGGTTTGATCCATCGCTCTGCTTCATCGGGGGGCGCTGGGTTCCGCCTGTTCAAGGTGGATTACTGCCACTTGAAAACCCGTCCAATGGCGAAGTCCTGTGCGAAATTGCGCGCGGCACCAAGGAAGATATTGATGCAGCTGTCGCAGCGGCCAGCAACGCCAGCACTGGTGAATGGGGGCGGATGACGGCACCAGAGCGCGGTCGTGTTCTGACGCGGCTTGGCTATCTGATTCTTGACCGGACAGAAGAATTGGCCGAGCTGGAAGCGCTGGATGTGGGCAAGCCTTTGAAGCAGGCGCGCGCAGATGTGCTGGCACTGGCGCGCTATATGGAATTTTACGGCGGCGCGGCCGACAAGATACACGGCACAACGATCCCGTATCTCGATGGCTACACCGTCTATTCCCTGCGTGAGCCACATGGTGTGACGGGCCATATTGTGCCCTGGAATTACCCGATGCAGATTATTGGCCGCTCGGTTGGGGCCGCGCTGGCTATGGGCAATGCCGCCGTTCTTAAGCCGGCTGAGGAAGCTTGCCTGACAGCCTTGGCCTTTGCGGATTTGGCGCATGAGGCGGGTCTGCCCGCAGGGGCTTTGAATGTGGTGCCCGGCCTTGGAGAAGAGGCCGGTGCGGCGCTGGCAGCGCATAAGGGTGTTCACCATATTTCCTTTACCGGCTCCGTTGCCGTGGGATCCATGATTCAAAGCACGGCTGCGCCAAATTGTGTGCCGGTGACACTGGAGCTTGGCGGGAAATCGCCGCAGCTTGTGTTTGATGATGCGGATCTGGATGCGGCGCTGCCCTTCCTTGTAAATGCTGGCATTCAAAATGCCGGACAGACCTGCTCGGCCTCTTCGCGCATTCTGGTGCAGCGTGGCCTTTATGATCGTGTTGTGGCGGCAATGGCTGCGCGCTATGGCGCACTGCAGGTGGGACCTGCGCTGTCTGATCTGGATATCGGGCCGCTGATCTCGGCGCGTCAGAAAGAGATCGTGACTGGATTTTTGACGAATGGCAGTGATCTGGAACAGGTGGCCACCGGCAGCATTGTCGGGGATGCGCCTGACAGTGGCCACTATGTTGCGCCGGTGCTGTTTGCAGCGGTCACGCCGGAGCATGTGTTGGCGCAAAGTGAGATCTTTGGGCCGGTGCAGGTCATCATTCCATTTGATGATGAGGATGAGGCCATTGCCATTGCCAATGGCACGGATTTCGGTCTGGTCGCTTCAGTGTGGACTCGCGATGGCGCGCGGCAGATGCGCACCGCAAAGGCCATCCATTCCGGTCAGGTGTTTATCAATAATTACGGTGCCGGTGGCGGTGTGGAACTGCCTTTTGGCGGAGTTGGCAAATCCGGTCATGGCCGGGAAAAAGGGTTTGAGGCGCTTTACGGGTTTTCACGATTAAAGACCGTTGCAGCCTTTCACGGGTAACAGGAGAGAATCATGCGCTTAGAGGGTAAAACAGCCATTGTAACCGGCGGAGCGTCCGGCTTTGGCGCGGGTATTGTGCGCAAATTCATTGCGGAAGGCGCGCGGGTGATGGTTGCCGATATCAATGCGGCAGGCGCGAAAGCCATGGCGGATGAATTGGGCGATCAGGCGATGTCTTTCGGCGTTGATCTGACCCAGTCTGATCAGGTGAAAGCCATGGCCGATTCAGCGATAGAAGCCTTTGGCGGTGTTGATATTCTGATCAATAATGCGGGCATTACCCATCTTCCTGCGCCCATGGAAGATGTCAGCGAAGCGGATTTCGACAGGGTTCTGGCGGTCAATGTCAAATCGGTTTATTTGACGGCTAAATACCTTGTGCCCCATATGAAAAGTCGATCCACGGGCGCTATTCTCAACGTGGCCTCGACAGCTGGTGTCAGCCCGCGCCCAAACCTTAATTGGTACAATTGCAGCAAGGGCTGGATGATCACTGCCACCCGCACCATGGCGGTTGAGTTGGCTCCAGCGGGCATTCGCGTCAATGCCATCAATCCCGTGGCAGGCGAAACACCGCTGCTGAAATCCTTCATGGGTGAAGACACGCCGGAAATCCGTGCCAAATTCCTGGCCACCATCCCCCTTGGCCGGTTTTCCACGCCGGAAGATATGGGCGCGGTATCGTGTTTCCTGTGTTCCGATGAGGCCAGCATGGTGACGGGCGTGTGTATGGAAGTCGATGGCGGGCGGTGTATTTGAGCAGATGCGCCTGGCATCATGGATTCTCGGAATAAATCCGAGAATGACGAAAGACCGGACCCTGCCGTCGTCCCGGCATCTGCTAAGATCTGGCTGAAAGATGCATGCCCAATTGAAACACGGCCCAAGGTCCTGATATTGGTATCGTTCCAGAGAAATTGGAGAAAACCGATGGACCGCGACTATGTTGCCGTTAACCGAGATGTTTGGAACGCTGATGCTAAAAACTGGGTAGCAGTGGGCGAGCGGCTTTGGAATACCGACAAGCCTGTCTGGGGAAATTGGGGTGTCCTGGACAAAACGCTCGGCTTGATCCCAGAAGAATTGACGAACCAGGATGCAATCGAACTGGGATGCGGAACCGGATATGTATCTGGCTGGATGGCACGACGTGGCGCTCGGGTTACTGCAATTGATGTCTCTTCCCTTCAGCTCGCCACCGCGCGTGAACTGGCCAGAAAACACCGTGCCAATATTACCTTTATCGAAGGAAATGCAGAAGCGACCGGACTTGAAGATTCCTGCTTTGATTTTGCAATTTCTGAATATGGAGCTGCAATCTGGTGCCGGCCTGAGATTTGGTTACGCGAGGCATGGCGCCTGTTGCGTCCTGGTGGAAAGCTGGTGTTTCTTGGGAACCACCCCATGGTGCTTTTGTGCTCACCCACCAATGGCGCGCCCTGCGAAACGACATTGCACCGACCCTACCTTGGAATGTGGGGTGCGGACTGGACCAAGGTCGAGTTTGATCCAAGTGGCGTATGCTTCAATCTGACCACTTCTGCCTGGATGAACCTGTTTTCCGAAATCGGATTCAAGGTTGAGAACTACCAGGAGATATTTGCGCCAGAGTCCGCTACGGGAATCCGTGCATGTATTCCTGCCGAATGGGCCAAACAATACCCCGTCGAGCAAGTCTGGCACCTTGAGAAAGCCAAATAATTGCCCGTGGTGCTAATTGATTATCAATTCCGGGCCCATCAGCAGGGTTGGCAGCCAGGTTGATATGATCGGCACATAGGTGACGAGGATCAGGAACACGAACAGCACAGCCAGGAAAGGCAGGGCTGCGCGGACGACGGCCATCATGGGCATTCGGGCAACGCCTGAAGTGACGAACAGATTGAGGCCGACCGGCGGTGTGATCATGCCGATTTCCATGTTGACCACCATGATGATGCCGAGATGGATCGGGTCGATGCCAAGCTCCATGGCAATCGGGAACACCAGCGGTGCGACGATGACCAGCAGGCCGGATGGCTCCATGAACTGGCCACCGATCAGCAGGATGATGTTGACGACGATCAGGAATGCAATGGGCCCCAGGCCTGCATCCAGCATGACACCGGCAATGTGCTGTGGCACCTGCTCATCGGTGAGGACGTGTTTCAGGATCAGCGCATTGGCGATGACGAACATCAGGACAATGGTCAGACGCCCGGCTTCAAACAGGGTTTGCTTGGTGTCATTGTGGAAGAAGGCGGTGACAAGAGCTGTGGGCTTTTGCAGCAGGCTCTTCTTTTCCTGGCCGTCGCGTTCGGCCAATGGACCCATATCACGGTACACAAAGACGGCGACGATGAAGGCATAGACTGAGGCAACAGCAGCAGCTTCTGTAGGTGTGAAGATGGCTGATGTAACGCCGGGAATGCCGTAAATGCCAACCATGATGATGACAATCAGCATCAGGCCCCAGACCGCATCGCGGAAGGACGCCCAGATCTCACGCCAACCGGCCCAGGTGCCTTTTGGCATTTTTTTGTATGTGGCAATGACGTAGATCGTAATCATCAGGAACAGGCCAGCCAGAATGCCGGGAATGACACCCGCCAGGAACATGCGTCCGACCGAGACATCGACGGCTGCGGCATACACCACCATGACAATGGAGGGCGGAATGAGAATGCCTAACGTGCCAGCATTACAGATGACGCCTGCGGCAAATTCCTTGGTGTAGCCGGCCTGACGCATGGCGGCGATGACGATTGAACCGATGGCAACAACGGTGGCTGGTGATGAGCCGGAGAGAGCAGCAAACATCATGCAGGCAAAGACGCCCGCAATGGCAAGGCCGCCTCGGAAATGACCCACACAGGCTATTGAAAAGCGGATGATCCGCTGGGCAACGCCTCCGGTGGACATGAAGGATGAGGCGAGAATGAAGAACGGAATCGCCAGAAGGGTGAAGTGGCCCTCAAAGGCGGAAAACAGGGTTTGTGCGACCGAAGCAAGCGAGGCATCGGAAAACAGCAACAGGAACAGGATCGAGGAAAGACCCAGCGAGACGGCAATGGGAACACCGATCAAAAGCAGACCGATAACCATGACAAAGAGAAAGATGACGTCCATTATTTCGCTCCCTCAATCCGGTCATCAATTCGGGCTGCAGCCTCTTCAATGTCGTCCTCTGCCTCATGCGAGGCGATCAGCCGATCGGATTTTCCGCTCCAGATGCGCAAGGCGGCCTGAAGAAAGCGGAACAACAAAAGGGCCATGGATAAGGGCATGACGAAATAGGGAATGAGTTTTGGGATTTTTTCGTATTCTTCGCCTTCATTGAAGACGTCTTCCATCCAGCGCAGCCATTCGGGCATCGGCACATCGCCAACTTCATACCAGGCGCGGCCACGAAACTCTGTTTCAAATCCGGTGGGGAACCAGCGGCCTGTTGTCTGCGGCAGATTGGCGAAATTCGCCCAATAATCCCAGCCGCCTTTCAGCAGCAGGGCTGCAAAGATGATGCATAGAGACACGGAAATGAGACCCAGAATACGCTGGGCCTTTGGCGCCAACATGTTGATGATGACATCGACACCCAGATGAATGTTCTTTTTGACCGCGTAGGAAGCACCCAGAAGCACGAGCCAGCCAAACAGAAAGACGGTTGCTTCAAGTGCCCACAAAATGTTGGAGTTCAGCACATAGCGCACCAGCACATTGGCAAAGGTGATCAGTGTCATAACGCCTAGAATGGCAGCAATCAGAGTTTCCTCGATTGCATCTGTTATGCGTCTTCCCTTGGTTTGCATCTATGCCTCCCCAGACATTTTACAGACATTCATTCAGGAATTTCGGGCGGTGCTGTTCGCACCGCCCGATCGTGATTATCAGTGGTTTGCGTTGATGGCTTGGGCAGCAGCAATCGCGTCTGCTCCGACATCACCTTCAAACTGAGTCCAGACCGGCTTCATGGCTTCGACCCAGGCTGTGCGCTGATCGGCATTCAACTGGCGCACTTCGCCACCGGCCGTGATGATGGACTGTTTGGCCCCTTCATTGACAGCAGTGGATTCTGCATTCCGAAGCACGGTGACCTCATTCAGGATGGTCAGGAACTGGTCCCGGATATCGGCGTCCAAACCGTCGAGCCAATCAACACTGGCGACAACCATATAGTCGATGATGCCGTGATTGGTTTCTGTAATGCCGTCCTGAACTTCAAAGAATTTTCGACCGAAAATGTTGGACCAGGTGTTTTCCTGACCGTCGACAACACCTTGCTGCAGAGCGCCATAAACTTCGGCAAAGGCCATTTTTTGCGGGCTTCCGCCAATAGCTTCCATCTGTGCCACAAGCACGTCAGATGGCTGGACGCGGAATTTCAGGCCTTCTGCATCCGTTGGCAGGATCAAAGGCTTGTTGGCAGACATCTGCTTCATGCCATTGTGCCAGAATTCCAGACCCTGCAGACCACGGCGTTGCATGTCATTTTTCATGGCCTGACCGGTTTCAGAGTTTTGGAACTCATCCACTGCATTGATGTTCTTGAACATGAAAGGCAGATCGAAGATGCGGTATTTCTTGGTGAATTTTTCAAACAGCGACAGCGATGGTGCTGCTAGTTGAACATCGCCCTGGAGCATGGCTTCCAGAACTTTTTCATCGGTGTAAAGGGTCGAGCTTGGAAAGACTTCCATGCAGGCTTTACCGTTCATTTCGGCGTTGACACGTTCGGCCAGCAAAGTGGCGGCGATGCCTTTGGGGTGTTTGTCAGTGTTGGTGACGTGGCTGAACTTGATGACGATTTCGCCATCTTCACAGTTGGCCAGTGCACCGGTTGTGGCAACAGCCATAATTGCAGCGGCAGCCGCTGCGGTTTTCAGGAAACGCATGAATATCCTCCCTAGCGTTTGAATCTGTCAGACACATTCCAGAAGCTGAAATCTCACAGAAGCACAGTTTGGCTTAGCGCCATGCCTTAACGACTTTTGGAATATGTGCTGTCGGCTTTGCACAATTTCTGGGCAATGCCTTCAAGGCCAAAATGGCAGGCAGCTCGTGTTTTCTTCCAATTTTGGGATGCGATGGGTGGAAAAGGGTACATTGGAGGCTTCAACCTATCCGCTTTTCTACCCATTGGCGCTATTCTGGCGAATTCTCGTTGCTCGCCACGCCAAAATCTTCCCGGTTCAGGCTGTATTTCTGCATTTTTTCGTAGAGTGATTTTCGTGACAGGCCCAGCGCTTCATAGGTTTCTTTCAGGCGGCCATTGTGGGTTGTGAGCGCAGTGGCGATGGCGTTGCGTTCAAAGCCGGAAACCCGATCCGACAGGGTTTCAGTCTGATCTGGCACGGTTTGCACAAAATCAAGATCAAGGCCAAGCGCGTACCTGTCTGCTGCATTGCGCAATTCACGTACATTTCCCGGCCAGTCCCGCTCTGCGACCGAGACAAGCAGAAAGGGCGGAATGGGTGGTGGTGTGCTTTTGTAGCGTGCGGCAGCCTCGCTGACCAATTGTGTAAACAACGGAGGGATATCTTCCCGTCGTTCCGCCAGCTTTGGCATGCGCAGGGTCACCACATTGAGACGATAGAGCAGATCGCTGCGGAAGCGGCCCGCTTCGGCCTCATTTTCCAGATCGAGTTTGCTGGCTGCAATAAAGCGAACATTCAACGGAACCGGGTCATTGGAGCCAAGGCGCATGATGCTGCGATCCTGCACCACGCGTAGCAGCTTGACTTGGAGCGTCATGGGCATGCTTTCAATCTCGTCCAGAAAAATCGTGCCGCCGCGCGCATGTTCGAATTTGCCATAGCGCGACCGGGTGGCGCCGGGAAAGGCCCCGGCTTCATGGCCGAACAACTCACTTTCGATCAGATCCGCAGGAAGGGCTGCGCAATTAATGGCAACAAAAGGTGCATCGGTCCGCTCGCTGATGGCGTGCAGCGCGCGCGCAGCCACTTCCTTGCCGGTGCCGGTCTCACCGACCAGAAGAACGTCTGCGTCGGTTTGCGCAACGGCCCTGATTTGCTGGCGCAGCTGGACCATGGTCTTGGTGCGGCCCATAAGACGGGCTTCCAGACGGTCGCGCCCGCCGACCGCCGATCGTAAATGCCGGTTTTCCAGTGTCAGGCGGCGCTTATCAATGGCGCGGCGCGCAACTTCGACGAGATGATTTGTGGCAAAGGGTTTTTCGATAAAATCATAGGCACCACGGCGCATGGTATCCACGGCTAATGCCACGTCACCGTGGCCGGTAATCAGCACGATGGGCAGTTCGGCATCAATCTCGAGGGCTTTTTGCATCAGCGTCAGCCCGTCCATTTTTGGCATGCGGATGTCGGACATCAAAATGCCGGGAAAGCTGCGGTCGAGCAGATCCAATGCAAGGCTTGCTTCGGGAAGGCATGTGACTTTGAGGTCTGCCAGTTCCAGTGTCTGCTTGGCAGCAAGCCGCAAATGCTCCTCATCATCGACAAACAGGATGGTTGGCTCATTCATTCTGCAGCCTCTTCCGTCAACTGGTCAGCCGTGGCCAGATCAATGGTGAAGATGGCGCCTCCATCGGTATGATTGTCGGCCAGCAGATGTCCGCCGAAATCCCGGATGATGTTGTAGGAAATGGACAGCCCCAAACCAAGGCCCTCGCCGGGGCTCTTGGTGGTAAAGAAGGGATCGAAAATCTGACTTTTTGTATCAGCATCCAGCCCTGATCCGTGATCCCGGACATTGATGCGAACCCGGTCAGATATTTCCTCAATGGTCAGGTGAATATCCGTTTCGCGGTCACTGTTCACACTGGCATCCAGCGCATTGGAAATGAGATTGACAAGTACCTGTTGCAGGCGCACGCGCCCGCCCATGATCCAGATGTCTTTGGCAGGCGGGGCAAAGGCGATGTTTGTATGTCGGTCGCGCAGCTTTGCAGACAGAATGGCCAGTGCATCATTGATGACCGGCAGCAGCGACACAGGCCCGATCTTTTCCTGTGGGCGTCTTGCAAAATTGCGCAGATGCTTGCTGATGGCGGCCATGCGGTCTGCCATTTGCGAAATGCGGCCCACATTGTCACGAGCCTCATCAATCCGGTCGCGATCCAGATAGGTGGCTGCATTGTCGGCATAGGTTTTGACAGCGGCTAAGGGCTGATTGAATTCATGGGAGAGCGCTGCCGACATCTGCCCCAAAGCGGCCAGTTTGCCGGCCTGTACCAGTTCCGACTGGGTTTTCCGCAATTGCCGTTCGGCCTGTTTGCGTTCTTCAACCTCCTGCAACAATTGGGTGTTCACCTGGTTCAGGTCGGCAGTACGCTCGGCAACACGGTTTTCCAGCAATTCCCGGGCGGCATGCTGGGCTGCAATGCGCTCAACCAGACGCGCACGCCGAAGCAGCAGGAAGGCGGTGAGAAGTATTGTCAGCAAGAGCACAAGAACGGCTATGACGATGACAGTTATGGTCTGGGTGCGTGCAGCGGCTGTTGGCGTCAGAATATGGACCTCCCAACCAGCCTCCGGCATGGCCATGGCACTGGCAACGAAATGTTTTTCCGTTTCGTCGATACCGATGGTGAAATGTTCAGCACCCCGATTGCCAATGGGTTTGCGTTGCAGATTCAGACGGCCAAGCTGATCTATGGGGTATTGCCGGAACGCCTTGATTTCATCAAGGGTGGCGGGTTGCAAAGGTTGCAGACTTTGAAAGTGCCAGTCTGATCGGCTGGACATGAAAATAATGCCAAACTGGTCGGTCACCAGAATATCACTGTCAGCGCCCCGCCAGTCCGCTTCCAGCGCATCGACAGCAATCTTGACCGTTACCACCCCTGCTATCTGACCCTGCAGTCTGATGGGGGCAGAAAAATAGTAACCGCGTTTCAAGGAGGCTGTTCCAAGTGCAAAGAACCGGCCGAGATTGCCTTCAACGGCTTGCTGAAAGTAAGGCCGATAAACGTAGCTGAGGCCCACAAAGGAATGAGGTTGGTCAAAATTGCTGGCAGCCCATGTGTAGCCCTTTGCGTCAATGACATAGATATCGGAGGCTCCGACATCTTCTGCGATCTGCTTCAGTTCCAAATTGACTGAACTGGCCAGACCCGGATTGGATGTGTCGCTGAGAAGCGCTTTGATAGACGGTTTTTCAGCGATCAGGGACGGCAGGGGTTCATAGCGGTTCAGTGCGCCGCGCAGGCCTGCCACGGCCAGGCGCAAAGTGCCCTGTGCCTGCTCGGCAGACCGGATTTGAAAACTTCGCTCCACAAGTGAAAATCCGGCACTGCCAACGGCGATTGACAGAAGGACGGCCAATGCAAGCCAAAGGCCAAGGAGCCTGGATTTAGCTGTTTGTGTCATGACGTCACTATGGAATCATTCTTGTCTTTTGCACAGATGGCAGCGGTAGACCGGTTGGTCAGACATATTTGCGCCAATTGTGCTGTTCTTTGAAGCCAAGAATGTCGCGGATCTTGCGGTTTGAATAGAGCGCTTCCTCGCCTTCCAGTTCACGGGTCAGAGGCACATTCGGGAAGAAGCGTTTGGCGATTTCCGCGCTTGGAATATCAACTGAATTGTTGTTGTTGCCCGCGTTGAAGACCTGATAGCCAAGGCCGTCTTTTTCCAGGCACAGATCAACAATCTGACCCAGATCGCGCGCATCGATATAGCAGAAAATATTGCGGCGACGCTGGATCGGATTTTCAAAGAAGCCGGGAAAGCGATCATATTCATGGGGCTCAATCACATTGCCAATGCGCAGGGCATAAATGTCGAAACCGGAACGGCGTTGAAAGGCGCGGGCCGTGTCTTCATTGACCACTTTGGACAGGCCATAGCTGTCCATGGGATTAACCTCATAATCTTCATCCACTGGCAGATAATCCAGATCAACCTCGCCATCAGCAAAGCAGATGCCATAGGTGGTTTCTGATGAAGCGATGACAATTTTGGGAATGCCGAGTTTTACGGCAGCTTCGATAACATTGTAGGTGCCAATGGTGTTGACGCGAAATGTCTCATTATCCGGGTTGATCAAAATGCGCGGAACCGCTGCGAAATGAACCACTGCATCAAATTTCGGGACACCTGTTCCCGGCTGCAATTCACCAAAATTGGCATAGGAGGTCATGGCGTTGAACATTTCGCCGGACTGGGTGATGTCGGCGATCAGATTGTCGACGCCGGGATGATCCAACGGTTTCAGATCGACATTGAGCACTTTGTGGCCTTGATCCAGCAGATAGGGCACGACATGTTTGCCGGCTTTGCCAGAGCCGCCGGTGAAGAGAATTCGTTTGGCTGTCATGGTGTTATCCTGTGGTTGAAACTTTCGTTGAAGACACGTGATATCTGCCACGCCCGGTTTTGACCAGCCTGCCTTCTTTGGTCAATTGAGACAGGGCCCGATAGGTGGCTTCATGGGTGAGGCCGATTTCAGCGGCCATCGTTGTCACACTGCCCGTCAGCAACCCATCTGCAAGGGCGGCATAAACGCGCTGCGAAGCGTTCTTTATGGAGCGCAACTCCAGGCGGCGGCGATGGGTTTGTATTTCTCCGGCAAAACGGGCGGAAAGAGCGAACGCAAACAGAGAGTTCTGCCGCATGGTTTTGAGGATTTGCGCTTTGCTCATTGCGATCAGTTCACTGGTTTCACAAGCAACAGCATCACAATGGTAGTTGCCGGAAAACAGTGATGCTTCCGCAAAGGTCTGTCCGCCATAGGCATTGTGAATGATAATCCCGTCTCCAGCTTCTGTATGGCGCAACAATTGAATGTGTCCCGAGCGCAGGAAATACAGGAAGGACGGTGGGTCCGACTGGCGAAACAATGTCTCGTCCTTACGCAGGCTTTTTGGTTTCAAGGCCAGTTGCGGAAGCGTGTTGAATGGGATGGGTAACATGCTTTCACTATATGATTGAAATCATATGGAAGCAAATGGAACCACCCTATGCTGACACAATAATGAAACCCTCTTCAGAAGGAATTCGTCATGCGCTGGAAATTTATCGGTGTTGCCGCAGCAGGTGCCTTGATGCTGGTCACGGGCGGATTGGCTTTATCCATGGACAGTCATCAGGGGCATGCCGATCATGGGACGACAGCCACGAAGCTACCGAGCGAAGGTGGGCAGTCGGCATTCGTCGCGATTGCGGAAATTGTGGCGTTGTTGGAAGCGGATCCGCAGACCAACTGGTCAAAGGTCAATATTGCTGCGTTGCGGGCGCATCTGGTGGATATGAATGAACTGACGCTGGAGGCGGAATCTGAACAAATGATGCAATCCGATCGGGTGGAGTTCTCCATCCGTGGTGAGGGGAAAACCCTGCGAGCCATTCAGGCGATGGTTCCTGTGCATGCAAGCGAGTTGGACAAAATGGCGCGTTGGGCGGTTTCTGCGCACACAACGCCTGACGGGGCGCTTCTCATCGTGACGCCCGAAAACAAGGATGATCTGGAGAAGGTCAGTGCCCTTGGTTTTTTCGGTCTTATGGCGACCGGCGCGCACCACCAACCGCATCATCTTGCCATGGCAAAAGGCACATTGCATGAGCATTAAGGCGACTCAAAAGCGGCTGGGCGAAAACGGCTCCAGATTGAGTTTGGATGATTTGCCTTCAATCGCGTCTGCGATGATATCCGCTGTAACGGGACCCAGCGTCAGGCCCTGATGGCCATGGCCGAAGGCGCACCAGTGGTTTTTCTGGTTGGGCATTTCCCCGATGACAGGCATCATATCAGGCATGCAGGGGCGAATGCCCATCCAGGGTGTGGTTTCCAGACGGCGGCCCAAAGGGTGCAGTTTTCGTGCAATCGGTTCGGTCTGCTCCACCTGAACAGGTGAAGGCGGGGTGGTGAGCGACGCAAACTCCGCGCCGGTTGTGAGCCGTATGCCAGCGGCTTTCGGCGTTAGCACATAACCATAGGCCTGATCTGCCAAAGTGGCGGTGAATGGCGCATCCGGGTCTGGTTCAAAGTGGATGTGATAGCCACGTTTGAGGCCAATCGGTGGCTTCAGGCCAAATTTTGCGCTGAGCAGAGCAGCATGTGCTCCCAGTGCGTTGACCACATGCTTGCCTTCCAGAGGACGGTCTTTGCCAGGCACGCTATAGCCGGTCTGTGTCTGGGTCAGATCCATGGCATCTGCCGTTTCGAATTGACCCCCCAGCTTTTTGAATTTCTGGAACAATTTCAACAGCAATGCGTGCGGATCACTGACGATCACCGATTGATAATACTGGGTGACAGCGCAAAATTCAGGAGCGATGTGGGGCAAGACCTGTCGGATGGCCTCAGACCCTTCCAGATGGGTCAGTGGCAGATTGAAGCGCTCGGCCATGATATCAGCTTCACGGCGTGCAGCTTCAAAGGCCCGTTGGGAGCGGTAACCGTCCAGAATGCCGTCCGGCGACAATAGGTCCTTTGCATCAGTGCCCTGCATGGCCCGCTCATAGGTCACCATGCAGCGTTCAATCAGCGTTGCGTAAGGGTTGGCCGACGCATAATGTCGGGCCTTTGAGGAATGCCACCAGTAGCGGGTCAGAAAAGGCAGCATTGCGGGTATGGAAGGCCAATGCAGGCGTGCCGCGGTGTTGCGGCCCAATACAGTGCTGATCAGCGTGATTATGTTGCGGGGCATGGCGTAGGGCAGCACCGCTTCGCGTTGAATAACGCCGCTATTGCCAAAGGATGCACCAAGGCCGGGCGCCTGACGATCGATCAGGATTGTGCCGATGCCGCGCCTTTGCAGCTCCAGCGCTGTTGAAACGCCGACAATACCGGCACCCAGGACCAGAACCTCAGCCTTTTGCATGATTACTGCGCTGCCTCAGACGGT
>JBPOEV010000008.1:0-213448 GCA_051251535.1 Alphaproteobacteria bacterium | reverse complement strand
GCTCAGCAGGTCGCTTCCTGGGTTCCCGAAATGAATTGCGAGTTTCCCGAACCCGACATTGGCGCACCCGCAGCGAATGTTCGCATTCCGCCCAAGTTTGCCATTGAGAGAGCCGTTGCGAATATTTCCTCCTAGGTCAAAACCATAATCACGAGAGAAACAGTTGAATTCTGCAGAATTTCAGAAGGTCACAATTCTAGCCACTGAAACATGCATACAAAAGCCGAGACGATAACATTTCGACCCTTTAAAATGTCAGGTTTTTCTTGCCCAGCAGTGCGCTGGAGCGATTCAATGGCTTATGCCGGCTTTGGGCCCTTAGTAGGTCAGGCACTGCAGACTGATTCCCTGTTCACGTCGGTGCCCTATGACTCAGCGTGCTGGCTCTAAATGTGATGGCGTGCAAGCGGCCCCTACAACCTTACGCAGCCACTGTGCCAGCCATGCGAATTTTTGCCTTTGCGTAATTGCAGGTATTGCGATCTGATATGCCAATTGTTCAAATGTTTTGTGCAAATCTGCTATTCTTGCCATCAGCCAATTCTGTAGTTGTTATGTGGTTTCGCTTTTTTAACATCATCTGCATTTTGCTTTTGCTGCAGTTTCCAGCCAAAGCCGAAATCAAGGATCAGATTGCGGCTCTTGCACCGTCCGGACTGGTGCTGGTGCTGGATGAAAAGGGTGAGGCACTGGTCTCTCAAAATGCCAGCCAGCCTTTTGTCCCTGCCTCCGTCGCCAAAATGGCAACTGCCTGGCTGGCAATGGAAGTTCTTGGCAGCGACCACCGCTTTCAGACGCAGTTTTATCTGGATGAAAAACGGGTGCTTTATGTGCGCGGTGGGGGCGATCCGTTTCTGATTTCCGAGGAATTGGCGCTGCTTGCTCCCAAACTTCTTGGGGCCACAAATGCACAGCCGTTTCGTGGCGTTGTGCTGGATACAAGCTATTATCCCGACAGCCTACGCATTCCCGGAATAGAAAACACCGACGAAGCCTATGATGCGCTGAATTCCGCGCTCGCGGTAAATTTCAATACGATCTATGCGGCCCGCAAGGGCAAGACCATCCGTTCGGCGGAAAAGCAGACGCCGATCACGCCACTGGCGATCAGCCAGTTTCGCGCAAGGGGGCCAAAGGGCAGGGGGCGCATCAGCCTGGCGCAAGAGGACCCGCAAGTCAGCGCGCTGTATGCAGGCGAGCTTATTGCGGCGTTTATCCGCAAAGCGGGCGGAGAAATTGAGGGAGATATATCGATTGGTTCTGTGCCCTCAGGGCTAACGCCTGTTTATGTGCATCGGCAATCGCGCGCGCTGCCGGAAATTCTGGCGGCCATGCTGCTTGGATCGAACAACTACATCACCAATCAGGTATTTCTGGAGATTGGTGCACATCGTCTCGGCGGCCCGGTTAGCCTGACAAAGTCGCTGAAGGTCACGCGCGAAATTCTTGCCAAACACAAATTGGCCGACGCAATTAATCTGGTCGAAGGGTCCGGCATTAGCCGCGATAACCATTTCACCGCAGCAGGTCTTGCAAAAATGCTGCACCTGTTTGCGCCACATGCAAAACTGCTGCGTAAAACAAAAGCGGGCTCGCGGTACAAGACCGGCACTCTGTCAGATGTCAGTACTTTGGCAGGCTATGCCCAAACATCCGAGCATGGGCTGGTGCGTTTTATCATTTCGCTGCGCGGTGGCACCGGCAAGTTGAGGTTTCGGTTGCTGTCCGCCATAGAACGCGGCTTGTAAGCAAGCAGGCCCAGGGGATCAGCCACAGTCGGCAAAGCCGTCAAGCGCTGCACATCGCCATAAAAAAGGGCGCAGCCAAAGCTGCGCCCCTTCATTATCAAAACTGAAAAATCAGTTCTTTTCTTTGTCGACCAATGCGTTGGATTTGATCCAGGGCATCATGCCGCGCAGTTTTTCGCCGACTTCTTCGATCTGGTGGGAATCGTTCAAACGGCGTGTGCCTTTGAAGCGGGCCTGACCGGCTTTACATTCCTGCATCCACTCGGATGTGAATTTGCCGCTTTGAATGTCTGTCAGAATGCGTTTCATTTCCGCTTTGGTTTCGGATGTCACAATGCGCGGGCCGGACATGTATTCGCCCCACTCAGCTGTGTTGGAGATTGAGTAATTCATGTTGGCAATGCCGCCTTCATAAATCAGATCAACAATCAGCTTCACTTCGTGCAGGCACTCGAAATAAGCCATTTCTGGTGCATAACCGGCTTCAACCAGTGTTTCAAAACCGGCACGGATCAGTTCGACCAGCCCGCCACACAGAACTGCCTGCTCACCGAACAGATCAGTCTCGCACTCTTCCTTGAAAGTGGTCTCGATAACGCCGGAACGACCGCCGCCAACACCGGACGCATAGGACAGCGCCAGATCATGGGCATTGCCGGACGCATCCTGATCAATGGCGATCAAGCAAGGCACACCGCCGCCTTTCAGATACTCGCCGCGCACTGTGTGGCCGGGGCCTTTTGGTGCAATCATGACAACGTCGATTTTGTCAGTTGGCTCGATCAGGTTGAAGTGAACATTCAGACCATGTGCAAATGCAATGGCTGCGCCATCACGGATATTGCCAGCAATATGATCGCGGTAGATGTCAGCCTGCAATTCATCAGGTGTGGCCATCATCATCAGATCGGCCCAGGCTGCAGCTTCCGCCACAGACATGACTGTAAGGCCATCAGCTTCGACTTTTTTGGCTGTTGCTGAATCGGGGCGCAGAGCCACGGCCAGATTTTTGGCACCGGAATCTTTCAGGTTCAGCGCATGGGCACGGCCCTGTGAACCATAGCCGATAATCGCGACTTTCTTTTCCTTGATCAGATTGACATCTGCATCTCTGTCATAATAAACGCGCATGATTTTTTCCTCGTGTTTGCGGTTACTTTTGTTGACGGCGCTTACGCCCCGTATAGGTGGAAGAACTGTTGGACGGCCCGGTCCGCCTCGGTGGAAATTTCGTTTTCTGTGAAGCTCATGGTGTCCCCCAGCAGAACCCGAATGTGAACATCGCGAACCACAAGACCGTAGAAACTGCGAAAGGCGTCTTCACTGTCGCTCTGCCGCAGCAGCCCGGCTTTCATGCCAGCCTCCAAAGCCGGTTTCAGGCGAGGGCCGGTCGAAAAACGCCCGTTTTGCAGGACGATAGATCCCATATTGATGCCGTCAGCGCCCTGATGGGCTTGAGCAATGGCAAGCCGGTTCAGCGCAATCGAGATTTCGCCGGTTAGAATGGTCAGAAGATCAGTGGCAAAGCCCAGCAAAACAGACGTCAGTTTGGCTTCGCTCATGCCCTCGGCATCAAACGGTTCAACCTTCACCTTGGACGCCTGATAGCGCACAGTGGCAACCAGCAACCCATCCCGGTCACCGAACCATTTATACAGCGTTTCCTTGGAGCAACTGGCCCGCCGGGCAACGCCAATCATGGTGATGTTGGCCGCATTTTCAATCAGCAGGGACAGGGTGGCATCCAGCACCTGGCGCTGGCGCTCGGTCCAGTCATCAGGGGCGGTTTCAATCCGCTGTAGGGTTGCCAAATTGTTCAAACGTCAGGATCCAAATCCGGGCGGTTTCTATTGCGCCAAGCTTTTTGGCAATTTCTAAAATGAACTGTACCGTACCGTACGGTACGCGATTTCTATAGTTTTCCCGTTGCAGATGCAAGTCAGGAATTCAAAAATTTGGTTGGTGGAATTCAGGCTGATGTCTGGCGCTCGACGTCATCACATTTATCGTGAAGCAAGTCTTGTATTTTGAAAGCTGTCGGAGCCAGTTCAGATAACGCAATTGCCAGGCTGATATGTGGGTCCTCGGAATAAATCCGAGAATGACTGTGTGTGATGTGGACGCGTGATCTGGGTATAAGGTGTCGGCGTATAGTTACGTCTGCTGAAGACGCCCTGGGCGTCGTCCTTGGATTTATTCCGAGGACCCACAGAACCAGCCTGCGTCGTCCGACGATCCATAAGATCAAATTTGCCTTGCGCTAATCCTCAACAGCCAACTCGTGATAAGAAATCATGACATGCTCGGCGTATGCTGCACGGTCTGTCAGCGCATTGTAGTAAGCCGTCAGGACCGGTCTGTCGCGACGCTCAATATCAATGGTGAAATAGCGATAGAGGCAATGCCCGAACTGGATGTCTGCAAGGGTCAGGTCCGGGCCTGCGAGATAGGGCGTTTTCGCCAGCTGCGCTTCGGCAATGTCCAGCTTCTTATCCAGCGCAGCGAGAGCGTTTCTGATCGCCACCGGGTCACGTCGGGAGGGTGCTGTGCGCACAACGCGCCAGAAAACTGGTCCGGTGAAACTTAGTGTGAAATTGACTTTTGACCATTCCGCCCATTGATCCACAAAAGCACGGGCAACCGGGTCTGCTGGCCAGAAAGTCTCTGGCGCATACATGTTGGCCAGATAACGCAGAATGGCACCACTTTCCCACAGTGGCGGGTTTGTACCGTCAACAAGCGTTGGCACCGTGCCGTTGGGGTTCATGGCCAGATAGTCTGGCGTATTGACCACGCCAAATTTGAATCCGGCATCAATGCGCTCATTGGGCAGACCAAGTTCGGCAATGCACCACATCACGGCCTGCACATTCGAGGATGTCTTTCTACCCCAGACTTTCAACATGCATCTCACCTTCGTTTGAGTTTCGAGGTTGTGGGGCAGGGGCTTTCATGGCTGCAAGCGGTCTATTGATACAAATCTGCCCGGCTTGGTGGCACGCTTGAGGGACCCTTGGCATTATGTCCCGAAAGTGTCTGGTAGATGCGGGCAGAGCCGCGTGTAAAAGCGAGAGAACAGCCTGCCAGATAGGCCACCCAGATGCGATAGGTCTGTTCGCCAACAATCTCGATGGCTTCTTCACGTCGGGCTGTCAGGCGCTCACACCAAAGTCTTGTTGTGAGCGCGTAATGCTCGCGCCAGCCTTCCACATCATGCACTTCAAAACCGGCGCATTCCAGTTCCTGCAACGTGTTGCCAATGTCATCCAGTTCACCGCCAGGAAAGATATACCGCACCAATGCACGCTGTTCAGGGCGTTTGGCAAAGCGTGTTGCCTTGCGTTTCGCGCGCCTCGTAATACCGTGATTGAGGAACAATCCGTCAGGTTTCAGCAATGAGCGGATCTTGGACATATACTCCGGAAGTGCTGCAACGCCGACATGTTCATACATGCCGATAGAAGAAATTTTGTCGTATTTGTCGGTGACATGCCGGTAATCGATCAGTTCGATGGAAACCTTGTCCTGCAAACCTTCATCGGCAATGCGTTTGACCGCATAATCATATTGGTCTTGCGACAGGGTCACGCCATGGGCATGGACGCCGTAATGCTTGGCTGCGTGGCAGATCAGCGCGCCCCATCCGCAGCCAATATCCAGCATGGTTTCCCCGGGCTTCAGACGCAGCTTCCGGCAGGTCATATCCAGCTTGTCGAACTGCGCCTTGGCCAAATCATGTGACCAGTCCGAAAAATAGGCACAGGTGTAGACCATCGCCTCATCCAGAAAGAGCTTATAGAAATCATTGCTGACATCGTAGTGAAAGCCGATATTGTCACGTTCATTGCGTGTCTTGCGGTTGCTACCTGTCTCATCGCCCTCAAAGCTGCGTGAGGCGGAAACATCTGCGCCTGGCATGGCGAAAAATGGCAACAGGGTCTTGAGCAGCTTTCGTTTCGAGATGGCCTTCAGGCGTTTTCGGCTGCTTTTGCCGCCCACAACCTCGCCAATATCGATGAGTGTCCCGCCCTCAAAACCGATCTTGCCATGGGCATAAAGCCGGATAATCCGATCCAGTGTGGGACGCCGCAACAGCGAAGGCACCACACCTGGATCCGCTATGACAAGCGCCAGTTGTGGAGTGGAGCCATCTGTCGATTGTGTGCCAAGGGGAAACGAAGACCCGTCCCATAATTTCAGGCAAAGAGGCGCGTCCAGATTGGGTGCAATGTAAGAGGCAACCTCTTGCAGAGCCTGGCGCAATTTCGACGTTTGTTTGGAATTCATTTGAGGAGGGGGCCTCAGCCAGTATTTCAACGCTTGTGTCAGGCAATCATAGGGTTAAACGATCAGGCGCGCAAATGACGAAACATAACGGTTGAAAGCCTTGTCACGCACCCGTTTTAGCTGGCTTTGGCGGTGAGTTCCAAAGGTGGTGATTCAGTTGACGCCAAATCAATTTGGTCATTTGCGGGTTTGACGATTGTCAGTTCGTTGATCTGTTTCAATAGCTGCTTGGCCGGGACAGGGCGTGAGAAATAAAAGCCCTGAGCTTCATGAATGCCCATGGCCATCGTAACCGCTGCCTGCTCGGCTGTTTCAATGCCTTCGGCCACGACATTCATATTGTATTCTTTGGCCAACTGACAAAGCATCTCCACCATAAGACGGGATTTTTCGTTTTCCACAATTCCATCAATGAAGAATTTATCGAGTTTCAGAATGCCCGCTTCCAGAGTTTGAATGGAGGACAGGCCATTGTGGCCGGTTCCTGCATCATCAATCGCAATGCGGATTCCCTTTTCCGCATAGCGTTGTACAGTTTTGCGGGCCAATTCCAGATCGGCCATTTCCTGACGCTCGGTGATTTCCAGCACCACACAATTCATCGGGAAGTTCCCGACGATCAGAACTTCCTGCAAATCAACGAAGAAGCGTTGGCTGAGAAATTGATCAGTCGTCACATTGAACGTGAATTTCAAGTCGGGGTTTTCATGCAGCAGAGGCACAATTTCCGCACTAGCCTGTCGCAACAACGCAAACGTCAGTCGATCAACCCGGTTCAGATTTTCAATAAGCGGAATGAATTTCAGCGGCGTTACCATTTCGCCCGATTTCCGCTGCCACCGTGCCAGCATTTCAAAACCGACCATTTTGCCCGAGTTCAGGGCAACAATCGGCTGATAATGGGGAATGAATTCGCGGTTCTTGAGCGCAGCGTCAATCTCTCCAACCGCACCGGTTGGCCGAAAAACAGCGCGCCCAACCAAAACGCCGATAAAGAGGCTGAATAAAACAATCAGAATTTCAACTTCGACAGAGGTGAAATTACGCCAGTTCCAGAGGTACTCCGGGGAAACCGAAGTATAGGCCGTAATCGGATAGCGCTGCGATTCTGCGTCGATCAGAAAATCCGGCTCCCAATCCGTAATTGTTTCCGGATTGGCGAGATTGTGCTGGTAAGCTGCAACTGTCCGACCGTTGTTGAGAACGACTTTCATGGAAACTTGTTCCCGCAGCGCTGCAGGAATGATGTCGTCCAGAAGGCCACCGGTGCTCAGAACAGCGACAACATCAAACTCATCGCCCGCCCAGCGGATTTTGAAACGGGAATCTTCAGCAGAGCCTGTTGCGGCAAATTGCAATGTTGCGTTGGTGGCAGCTTCCCAATCGGCCGTTTCTGCAAGGTCCTGTGAAACTGTGTCGGCGTTAAAGCCTGCACATGTTTGTTGCCCGTCAAAGAGCCTGATATCCTTAATGCTCGCAACCGAAAAAATCAGCTTTCGATATTCTTCGATTGTGCTGGGAGAACATTGCGTCAATCCATTGATATGAATTTCAGCAATGGTTGTAACCGCTCGGTCCGCGGCCAATTCCATACGTAGAATGCTGCGCTCTGTCAGGTCGCGCAATTGAGCCTTGTTCCAGCTGCTCATGACATTTCCAAGTATGAAATGGGCAGACATGACCACAAGCACAGACACTGCGACTGTGAGCAATATTTGGCTGAGCAGACGGTTCAACATATTGCCTTGGACCTTAAGCGTTCAGATTTCAGAATCGTAAAAAAGCTATGCGCACCATACATATAGCCAAGAAACCAGAATCTTAATCTCAACACTTATGCCGCAAAACCATTAGGTTTACGTAAACGTCGCAATGCAAGTTGAAGGCAACTAGAAAGAGAAGGCCCAAACCCCGTCCCCAATCAGTCCCGTGCAAGCCTGAGGGCTGCAGCGCCAGCAACCGGCCCGACAACCAGACTGATCAGCGATAGCGCGCAAAGAACCAGAAATGGCGTAGAAAAGGGAGTGGAGATGGTTGCGCTTGCACTGTTCAGCGCATTTGCGGCCGAGACACCAAAAATCAGCACCGGGATGGTCAGTGGCAGGACCAGGATGGACAGCAACATACCGCCACGCTGCAGGGCGACCATCAGTGTTGACCCGACGATGCCAATAAAGACCAGTGCCGGGGTTCCCACAAGCAGGGTCAGTGTTACGCCTGCAATTGCTGTCCCATCCAGATTGAGGAAAAGAGAAAAGACCGGAGCCCCGATGATCAAGGGCACGCCGGTTGCAATCCAGTGGCCAAGGCCTTTGGCCAGAACAGCTAGTTCCAGGGGCAGGGGGCTGAGGTAGAGAATGTCCAGCGTGCCATCTTCAAGGTCTGCCTGAAACAGTCTATCGAGACCAAGCAGCGTTGCCAGCAACGCGCCGATCCACAGGATCGCGGGTCCGATACGCGCCAGCAGCTTCAAATCCGGCCCAACGGCAAATGGCATGATGATGACAACCGCCAGAAAAAACAGCAGCCCAAGCAGCGCGCCGCCGCCAACGCGCCAGGCCAGTTTGAGGGATTGACTCAGGATTGCACTGAAACCGCTCACAGCCAGACCTCTTCCGCCAAACCGCTATCCGTCTTTGCCGGTTCCAGATTGAGCACAGTTTCGATGCCGCCGGGCAGCGGCAGATGGGTGGCCGCAATAATCATCCCACCGCTGTCAAGGTGTGCCTGCATCATGACGCCAAGACGCTCTTGAGAGGCGGTGTCCAGTGCCGAAGTCGGCTCATCCAGAAGCCATAATGGCCGCTTGTTCAATAGCAACCGCGCCAATGCCACACGCTTGCGCATGCCCGCAGACAGATAGGCGACGGGCAGAGACCTTGTATGCGCCAGTGCGACTTTATGCAGAGCCTCCTCTATGGAGAGCAAAGATGAGCCAGTGCCATAGAGCTGGGTGAAGAAACTCAAATTCTCTTCCACACTCAACGCACTTTTCAAACCATCAAGATGTCCGAAATAGTGGCAGTGTTCGCCGCGAGGGGCGTCTTTATCAATGTCTGATCCCGCCAGTTCAATGGTTCCGCTTTCAACGGGTAGCAAGCCGGCAAGAGCGCGCAAAAGGGTTGATTTCCCGGCGCCATTGGGTCCGCGCACCGCAAGGGACTGACCTTCGGTAAGGTCGAAACTGACAGGCCCAACAATGCGGCGTTCTCCACGTGCAAGAACAACATCTGTGACGCTCAAATGCATTGCAAAGGTCCAATAAAGTTCCGGTTCCGGCATCCATCGCATCTCGTCATTCTGAACACGCTCACTGTTTAACTCGCCCTAACAGTTTTCCTGGCACAAGCGCCATACCAAAGGTGATAGCCGGGTCTCTGGTCACAGCACAATATATCGATTATAAGCCAATCGACTCTCGTTATAGAAGATGGCGCAGCAGCATGTCCCACTATCCGGGTCACGCAGTAAACACCATTGATTTTCCGCCGGCGGACAGGGCTGGTTGGAACCAATTTAAAGGAGCCGCCCATGGCCAAATCTCTAGACAGCTTCAAATCGCGAAAACAGCTTACCGTCAAAGGCAAGACTTACACCTATTTCAGCCTGACGGAAGCCGAGAAAAACGGTTTGAACGGAATTTCTCGCCTGCCGATTTCATTGAAAGTTCTGCTGGAAAACCTGCTGCGCTTTGAAGATGGGCGCACAGTGACCGCAGATGACATCAAAGCCATGGCTGAATGGTTGGTCAATCACAAATCCAAGCGCGAAATTGCTTATCGCCCGGCCCGTGTGCTGATGCAGGATTTCACTGGCGTTCCTGCCGTTGTGGATCTGGCTGCCATGCGCGATGCAACTGCGATGCTCGGCGGAGACCCTGCCAAGATCAATCCGCAGGTCCCGGTTGACCTGGTCATTGATCACTCCGTGATGGTTGATAATTTCGGCAATGTAAAAGCGTTCCAGCAAAACGTGGATCGCGAATATGAGCGCAATGGCGAACGTTACACTTTCCTGAAATGGGGACAGGAAGCATTTGAAAACTTCCGTGTTGTGCCACCAGGGACCGGTATCTGCCATCAGGTCAATCTGGAGTATCTGGCACAGACCGTCTGGACCAAGGAAGAAGGCGGCGAAACCATCGCCTATCCTGACACGCTGGTCGGCACCGACAGTCACACAACCATGGTCAACGGCATGGCCGTTCTTGGCTGGGGCGTTGGTGGCATTGAAGCCGAAGCTGCGATGCTGGGTCAGCCGGTTTCCATGCTGATCCCGGAAGTGATCGGTTTCAAGCTGACCGGCAAGCTGCGTGACGGCGTCACCGCAACCGATTTGGTGTTGCGTGTGGTGGAAATGCTGCGCGCCAAAGGCGTTGTCGGTAAGTTTGTTGAATTCTATGGTTCGGGCCTTTCCAACATCTCGCTGGAAGATGCGTCCACCATCGCAAACATGGCGCCTGAATATGGCGCTACTTGTGGCTTCTTCCCGGTTGACGACGATACATTGCGCTACCTGGAAATCTCCGGCCGTGAAGAAGACCGTATTGCACTTGTGGAAGCCTATTCCAAAGACCAGGGCATGTTCCGCAGTGATGATACACCGGATCCTGAATTCACCAGTTCGCTTGAACTGAACATGGATGATGTTGTTCCTGCGATCGCCGGACCAAAACGGCCTCAGGATCGTGTTGAATTGTCCAATGCCGCGCCTGCTTTCGCGGATGCCATGCAGGGTGAGTTCAAGAAATTCGCCCGCACTGATCGTGTTGCTGTCGAAGGCCGTGAACATGATCTTGGCAATGGTGACGTGGTTATTGCTGCCATTACATCCTGCACCAATACTTCCAATCCAAGTGTGATGATTGGTGCTGGCCTGTTGGCACGCAACGCCCGCGCCAAAGGTCTGACAGTCAAACCATGGGTCAAAACGTCTCTGGCACCAGGCTCGCAGGTGGTGACGGAATATCTCAAAGCCGCCAATCTGCAAGATGATCTGGATGCGATGGGCTTCAACCTGGTTGGTTATGGCTGTACAACTTGCATCGGTAACTCCGGTCCGCTGCCCGAGGAAATCTCCGAGGCGATCAACGAACACAATCTGGTGGCAACATCGGTTCTGTCTGGTAACCGCAACTTTGAAGGTCGCGTGAACCCCGATGTCCGTGCCAACTATCTGGCATCACCGCCTCTGGTCGTGGCCTATGCCATTGCCGGGTCGATGAATGTCGACATCACCACCGCATCGCTTGGCGATGATCAAGACGGAAATCCGGTTTATCTGAAAGATATCTGGCCATCTTCCCAGGAAATCGCAGATCTGGTCCGCACCTCAATCACGCGTGCCATGTTCCGCGAACGTTATGGTGACGTATTCAAGGGCGATGAGCAGTGGCAGGGCATCAAGATATCCGGCGGCATGACTTATGGCTGGTCCGACGGCTCGACCTATGTGCAGAACCCGCCTTACTTTGATGGCATGGAGATGGAACCTGCTGATGTGTCTGACATCGAAAATGCTCAAGTGCTGGGCCTTTTCCTCGACAGCATCACCACCGATCACATTTCACCTGCTGGTTCCATCAAACGCGATGGCCCCGCTGGCGATTATCTGATCGAGCATCAGGTGCGTCCAATAGACTTCAACTCATATGGCGCTCGCCGTGGCAACCATCAGATCATGATGCGCGGCACCTTTGCCAATATCCGCATCAAGAACCAGATGCTGGATGGTGTTGAAGGCGGCATGACCCGCATGGAGCCGGCTGGCGAAGCTTTGCCCATCTATGATGCGGCCATGGCCTACAAGGAAGCTGGCACGCCGCTGGTTGTCTTCGCTGGCAAGGAATATGGCACAGGTTCATCTCGTGACTGGGCAGCCAAGGGCACACGCCTTTTGGGTGTGCGGGCCGTGATTGCTGAAAGCTTTGAGCGTATTCACCGCTCAAACCTTGTTGGCATGGGCGTTCTGCCACTGGTCTTTACGGGCGGCGACAGCTGGCAGTCTCTGGGCATTACAGGCTCCGAGCAGGTCACCATCAAAGGCCTTGACGATCTGAACCCACGCCAGAACCTCAACGCCGAGATCACCTTCTCGGACGGCACAGAAAAGACTGTGGAATTGCTGGTGCGGATCGATACGGAAGACGAGCTGGAATACTACCGCAATGGCGGCATTCTGCACTATGTTCTGCGCAATCTGGTCAAAGCTGCGGCTTAGAACTTACTGTAGAACTGGTATGAAAACGGCCCCGAATGGGGCCGTTTTTGTGTCGAGCGTCAGAACCCTTGCATTGATCAATATCGCGATTGTCCAGCACGGTAAGAAACGCGTTGAGGACACTATGCACAACGCCCCGCACCGACTTTGATGCGTGAGCACTGATTGTCGAATTTCAGAAATTCCTCAAGCGGAACTGGGCAACGGAAATCGCAATGAAAACACCCGCTCAATATCGCACGCCATCGCTTGAATCAGGTTGAATTATCGCCATATCTAGCTGTGAAAACCAACAGGAGAGTGCCTAAATGCAGATGAAGTCCCTTCTCGATCAGTTCCTTGGCTCTAATGGCAGTGAGAATGCGCAAGGGGGTGTTTCCAATAAGGGCGCGCTCGCGACAGGGGCTGTGGCTGGCGGCCTGTTAGGGCTTTTGATGAGCGGCGGTTCTCCAAAAAAGATGATTAAACGCGCGGTGACTGTGGGCGGCGCGGCGGCGATTGGCGGGCTTGCTTACAAGGCCTATTCCGACTGGCAGGCTGGTAAAAGCCCTCAGGCCAGTGCCGCACCGGATGCGGTGCCAAACCTTCCAGCGCCGGAAGGAACAGCCTTCATGCCGGCGGATGCTGCGGCGGCCGAGGATTTGTCGCTGCGCCTCGTGCGCGCCATGGTTGCTGCCGCCAAGGCTGACGGCCATGTGACCAGCGCTGAGCGCCGCCGCATCCTGTCGCAACTGCCGCAACTTGGTCTTGGCCCTGAGGCCGAAGCGCTGATCGCGGAAGAACTTGATGGACCTCTGGATGTGGGCCGTGTGGCTGAAATGGCCAATGGTCCTGAGGAAGCAGCCGAGATCTACGCCGCCTCGCTTCTCGTGGTCGACCACGAAGCCCCGGCAGAACGCGGCTACCTTGCCATGCTCGCTGCCCGTCTCAAGCTTGACCCGCGCCTGGTAGAGCATTTGCACACCAATGCCCAAGCGTTGGTCGAACTCTAAGAGAGCTCTTTCACCACAAATTTTACAAAAGGCTGTCCACAAGGCTTGGTATTGCAGGCTTTGTGGACTCTGAGGCAGACAAGGCTGAGCAGGGCACTTCTCGCTGGGATCTAGTCTGTATCAGGCGTCGACTTTTGGAACGATCAATTGGTCAAGGGTGCAAGCATCCAGCACCGCAAGAAATGCGCTGGCGGCATTGTGCACGACGCCCCGCAACAGACATTGCGGCATGAAGGTGCAGGTCGATGCCTCTGCTTTCATGCATTCGACAATGGCAAAATCGGCCTCGATCAGCCGAACCACGTCTCCAACTGAAATTTGATCTGGCGTCCGCCCCAGCAAAATACCGCCGTTCCTGCCGCGCTGTGTTTCTACAAAGCCTGCCTGCGCCAGTTTGGCGGTAATCTTCATGATATGAGACTTCACCAGGCTCAGCCGTGTCGCGACTTCATCAATTGTCATGGGATCATCTTCCGATGCCAGAAGCATGAGAATGCGAAGAGCGAAATCGCTTGCCTGATTGAGACGCATGGTCTGATTTCCAATTGATGCATTTAATATGTTGCTTTTATCGCATGGTCTGCTAAAAATATAGATACATATTATATGAATGTATTATCATGACATCCAATCAAACGAACATTCGAATTATTCCCGCACCGCCAGCGCGCATGCCTGCGCATGACACCATCACACCTGAACAGGTGTCGCATTTGGTGGACAGCTTTTATGAACGCGTGCGGTCTGATGAACAGTTGGCGCCGTTGTTCCTGCAGCATATGAGCCTCGATTGGCCGGAGCATTTGGGTCGAATGAAATCATTCTGGCGTTCTGTTCTTCTGAAAACAGGAGAATACAAGGGCAAGCCGGTACCCGCACACACCAAGATGCAGAATGTCGAGACCGAGGATTTTGCGCATTGGCTGGATCTGTTTGGACTAACGGTGAGGGAGGTATTTGCTCCCGCTGCACAACCCATTGTCATTGAAGCTGCAGAAAGGATTGCCACAAGTCTGTGGCTGGCCATGAAAGCCGATCCGTTCTCCAAACCACCAATTTGGCCAAAGGCCGGAGAAGGCAATTTGAAATGATTATTCTCAAAATGGCGCTGGCCCTGTTTTTATGGCCCGGAAACGCCATCAGTCGGGCACTTTCAATCAACATATCTGAGGATGGCGGTCAGGTCAGATCCCTTGTAAACGGTCTTTTCTGGGGCACGCTTCTGCTTATTGTCGCACTGATCTATCACGGCTAGCCCGCGCATTGCTGAGACATAACACGCTGGTTTTCCCGGGATAAAACAACGAATTTGCAGTTAATGCCTACATCAGCAGCCATGGGATGCAACTATTTGGGCTTATTTAACGTATCTGAAACAGTGCAACATTCTAGTTCAGTTGATGATCCTCGTTATGACCGCTCTCAAAATCGTACTTCTGGCTCTCGCAGCCATTATCCTGCTTCTGGCAGCTTACACCTACGCCGCAGCCCGGTGGCTGGAGCATGAATACCCGCCATCTGGCGCATTCATTGAGGTGGGTGACCAGCAGCTGCACTATCTGGCAAAAGGCAACGGGCAGAGCATCGTGCTGCTGCATGGTGCCAGTGCTTCCTTACGGGATTTTGAAGCCAGCCTGTTTGACGGTCTGGAACAAGACCATCAGGTCATTGCATTCGACCGACCAGGTTACGGATATAGCACCCGGACATCTGAGACATGGCTCAATCCGGAAATTCAGGCGGACCTGATCCATCAGGCGCTTGAAAAACTGAATGTTGAAAACCCGGTCATCATTGGCCACTCACTGGCTGGCTCTGTGGTGATGGCCTATCTCCTCAAATACCCCGACGACGTGTCTGGCGCTGTCCTGTTGGCTGGTGCAACACATTCCTGGACCGATGGCGTCAGTGCCAATGTGCAATTGGCGGGAGTTCCCCTTCTGGGCAATTTGTTCTCATCCACACTGGTGATGCCAATTGGTCAATTGCTGTTTGATGGGGCTGTCAAAAATGTCTTCGAACCCGAGCAGCTGACGCAAGACTATCGCGAGCGCACAGGTGCTATACTGGCCTTGCGGCCCGGTGCATTCCAATCCAGTGCCGAAGATGTGCGCAATCTGAGCGACTTTCTGGAACAGCAGGCCAAACGGTATGGCGAAATCACAAAACCACTCCTCATGATCACGGCTGAAAAAGACACGATTGTGCCCGCGTGGAACCATGCCGACAGGGTGGAAAAACAAGTGCCGCAATCTGTGCAGATATCGCTTCCCGGTGCGGGCCATGCTCTGCATCATAGCCGCAGGGAAGAAGTGGAAGGCCTGATCCGAGACTTCATCTCAGACCTTCCATCAGAATAAGCCAGTATTTTGTGAAACCGGCCTGTTGTCTTTGACTTTGCTACAAGCGACAGGCGCTCAGTTGAATGCTTGTGCGCGCATTTGAACCGAAGGTTCCGGAGGCGGACTTGCTGTCTTGCGAAAAAACCACTCGAGCGCCCGAAATTTCAGAGCCGGACACAGTAATCTCCCGGCCACCCATCGTGTCGTCCACATCAATGGTAAATGAGATGCTTTTGCCAGCATCAAGCTGGCTTATGTTCAGAGTAATCTGATTATCGCCATCCTTGACGGTTGGAACTCCGCGCAAGGCATTTGCGCCGGAGACTAGCTCCAAAGGTTGAAAGACCTCAACGCCCGCACCCTTGCCGGTCACATCAAATATCAGGCCTGACTTTGAACCCGACAGATCCAGCATCACTTTTGCATTTGCGATTGTGCAGGCGCCATTATTTTCGAAAGTGAAACGATCTTTCGGGGCGCCCTCATCAAATTTTACGGCCATATCAGCGACAGCTAGGGATGTTGCGCAGGCGTAAACACCAGCTGCAATCGTCAGAGTTTTCATCAGGGAATTCATTATCTGGTATCCGGTTGTTACGTCTAAAGAAATGCCGCTGACCCAATATTGTAAGGATCAGCGGCAGGATCAAATCAGTTTGTGGCAAAGCACATGAACAGGCCTGCACCGCCGGTTGAGGCCAGTGCTTCCGGAGAACAGCCTCTGGAATTATGCGCGGAGTTCCATGATATGTTGCCGCCACCGTGGCGATCATGATGTCCAACGGTTGCGCTGCCTTCGCCAGAGCTTGTCCAGTTTCCGCAGGTCCGGTCTTCTGTGACGCTTGGGAAGTATGCGGTTCCATCCATCATTGTACCGGTCAACAGATCATGCTCGTTCGGGCTGTCGCCTCTGCCGTTGACAAGGTTACCGGCTTCATCAAGCGCTGTGGTCTTGATGATGTTCGGGTTCAGATGAAGCACATCCAGATCATCTGCAATCAAAACGCCCTTTGCGTTATGCCAGGGGCCACTACCGATGCGATCACGCGCGGAAACGCCGCGCTTTCCATCTTCCTGAGTGCTGAGATAAGCCTTCCATGTCTTTCCGGTCACGCCGGCGGCTTCCGCAAGTTGGGTGCAGTGCGCATCCGCACCGTCAAGGCCGCCAAGGTCACCACCATTACCGGAACCGACACTGGTCACAAAAAAGCTAATTGAGGTATCCTGCGCCAAAGCCGCCGGAGCGCTAAACGCGATCAGAGGCAGGGCAGCGAGTGCAAGTCTTGCAAGTTTCATAGGAAATTCTCCACATTGGTTGGGCCGTCATGCGCAGTGAGCGCGACGTGACCGTAACTAGCCTGATTTTCTGCCGCCTCAAGTCTCCGCGCCTGTCATTTCGTCAATGGCATCGACGCGTGTGAGGATGGTTTCAGATAAATCCTTTGATTCAAGGGTTTTGAAGGCCATAGTACATTCAAGAAGCATGAATGGATTGCACGAATGAAGCACATCGAAGAGCGATATATGGCCCTTATTGCCTTGTTTGCCGCTTGCCTCATTGCAGCTCACAGTGCCGGCGGGAGCCCGGCAGCCTTTCTTGGCACCTATTTCTACTGGCTTGTTCGCATTGGAGCGGAGAGCCTGCTGTTCTTCGGGGTACGGTCCAACATCGAGAGTTACGCGCCAAAATCCCTGTCACTGACAACGGTTACCATACTTGCAATCCTTGTAAGTCATCTGCCCTTTGTTCTATCTGTTACGGCCATGGATATTGTTCTGGGGTTTCCTGAATTGGGCATCACCGGTTCAGAATCGGGTGAAAGATCCCGGATGACAGAGCTTGCGCTGGAGATGATCTATCTCTTTGACAATCATGTTGCCCTTTGTTTACTCCTGACCATTCCACGGCTTGTTCAGCGCTCTTTGTCCATGCAACCGCTGCCTCAGGAGGGCGGCAACAAAGGCACACTCTTGTCTGCAATTGATCCCGCGCTGAACGGGGATATCTTGTGGGTGGAGGCGCAGGAGCATTATGTGCGCATCACAACACAGCACGAAAACCGCATGGTGCTGGCGCGGTTTTCGGACATCGTCCGGGAGCTGTCACAGACGGATGGACTGCAGGTTCATCGATCCCACTGGGTGGCAAATTCAGCCATTGTCAAAGAACAGAAGAATGGACAAAGTCTGACGCTGCTTCTGAGCACAGGCGATAATGTGCCGGTGAGCCGGTCATTCAAAAGCAAATTGGCGGCCATCAGAAACGACCAGGAGTAACGCTGGAACAGAACGGTTGGCAGGTCAGGACCTGCGATTTGGCCCAGCCCATTGAGGATATGCTACCGGACAGTTTGAAACGGTGTTGAGGCCACGCCCATGAAAAAGGGGTGCGGCCTCGTTGACTTACATCGCTTCGGGACCACGGCTGAGCGCCGCAATGCCGGTCCGGGAGACTTCCACCAGACCCAGTGGACTCATGATCTGGATGAACTGTTCAATCTTTGAACTGCGTCCGGTAATCTCAAACACGAAATGGTTGATATTGGCATCGATGACCTGTGCACGGAAAGCATCGGCCAGACGCAGGGCTTCAACACGCTGGTCACCTTTTCCGGCCACTTTGACCAGAGCCAGTTCGCGCTCCAGCGGTTTGTCATAGCCACGTTCATCCGCCAGTCGGGTCAGGTCAACCACACGATGGACCGGCACAAGCCGCTCCAGCTGTGAGCGAATTTGACGCAGGACCTGCGGTGTGCTGGTTGTCACGATGGTGATGCGCGACAGATGCTTTTCATGCTCGGTCTCCGAGACTGTCAGACTGTCAATATTATAGCCACGTCCGGAAAACAGGCCGATGACCCGCGCCAGTACACCGGGCTCATTGTCCACCAGAACTGACAGTGTATGTGTCTCGAGCGTGTCGAGAAATTCGGGAATGAAATAGGCCGATCCCGGTTGGTCTTTAAGATTTGTATCGCTCATAAGTGTCTCAATTCATCTCTTTCAGAAGATGCAAAAGCGCTGGATTACACCAGCGCTTTGCCTTCTTCATCAATTGCAGAGCCCATGGCTTCATCGCTGGCTTCATCTGGCAGAAGCATTTCATTATGTGCCTTGCCCGATGGGATCATCGGCAGGCAATTTGCCAGATTGGCAACACGGCAATCAAAGATAACCGGTCGCTTTACCGCAATCATCTCCTTGATCGCATCATCCAGCTCATCTGGTTTTTCGACCCGCATGCCGACGGCTCCGTAAGCTTCAGCCAGTTTGACAAAATCTGGCATGGCTTCTGTGTAGCTGTTCGACAAACGATTGCCATGGAGCAATTGCTGCCACTGCCGCACCATGCCCATATACTGGTTGTTCAGGATGAAAATCTTGATCGGCAATTCATGCTGAACCGCCGTTGACATCTCCTGAATGTTCATCTGCACAGAGGCGTCACCAGCCACGCACAGACACAGACTGTCGGGATGGGCAACCTGCGCGCCAATCGTTGCAGGCAATCCATAGCCCATCGTGCCCAGCCCACCGGAGGTCAACCAGTGGTTCGGCTCTTCAAAACCATAATACTGGGCTGCCCACATTTGATGCTGGCCCACTTCAGTGGAAATGTAGCTATCCAGATGCTTGGTCAGCTCATAAATGCGCTGAATGGCATATTGCGGCATGATGACATCATTATTTGGCGCGTAAGCCAGCGAGTTGCGGTCGCGCCAATGGTCAATCTGTTTCCACCACGTTTTCATTGCGGCTTTGTCAGGTTGGCGGCTGCTGCCGCGTACCAACCGGATCATATCTTCCAGAACATGAGCGATATCGCCAACGATCGGCACATCAACGCGTACGTTCTTGTTGATGGAAGAAGGATCAATATCAATATGGATCTTCTTTGCATTGGGTGCAAAAGCATCCAGCCTGCCGGTGATGCGATCATCAAACCTTGCGCCAACACAAACCATTACATCACAATCATGCATGACCATGTTGGCTTCATAGGTTCCGTGCATGCCCAGCATGCCCAGCCAATTATCGCCTGAAGCCGGATAGGCCCCAAGGCCCATCAATGTCGAGGTGATGGGAAAGTCTGTCAGGGCAACCAGTTCGCGCAGCAAATGCGTTGCTTCCGGGCCGGAATTGATGACACCACCACCGGTATACAGCACCGGCTGTTTGGCATTCATCATCATGTCAACGGCGCGGCTGATCTCGCTCAACTCGCCTTTGACTTGCGGATGATAGGTCTTATGAGCAACATTTTTGGGGCCGGTATAGATGCCGGTCGCAAACTGCACATCCTTTGGAACATCCACAACAACCGGTCCGGGACGTCCGGTTGTGGCAACATAAAAGGCTTCATGCAGAATGCGCGACAGATCATTTACATCGCGTACCAACCAATTATGTTTGGTGGCCGGGCGTGTAATACCCACAGTGTCGCATTCCTGAAAGGCATCATTACCGATGAGGTGCGTTGGGACCTGCCCGGTAATGCAGACAAGCGGAATGGAATCCATCAGCGCATCGGTGAGGGCGGTCACCATATTTGTGGCGCCTGGGCCGGACGTCACCAGAACTACGCCTGGCTTGCCGGTTGAGCGCGCATAGCCTTCTGCTGCATGTCCTGCACCCTGTTCATGGCGTACGAGGTAATGGCGCACATCACTTTGTTGGTGAAGTTCGTCATAAATTGGCAGCACAGCGCCGCCCGGATACCCAAACAAATCTGTAACACCCTGATCTTTCAGGGCCTGAATGACCATTTCCGCTCCGGTCATTTCTTTGCCGTCCATATTGCGCGTCACGATGCTCTACTCCCGTATATCTGTGCGCCGAAAACCAATTCATGCAATTTCTGTATTCTGATCGGGCAACAAAAAAGGCCCCGTTCGGGACCTTAGCTGCGCGTTACCATTCGGTGCGATTATCAAATCGCCCCGGCAACGCGCCTCATCACCACAAGAATTACAGACTTCAACATCAAATGCTCCGTTTCAAGTGTGGGCAAGTTAGATGCGACGTGAAATGCGGTCAAGCCTGTTTTTCCAATTCTTGCGCGATTTGCTGCAAATCTTTCAGCATCTTATCGGCGTCGTTAACCCATTCCATCGGATCAAGCCGAGGCCAGTCTTTCATCTGGTTGCGAAACCACGTCATTTGTCGTTTGGCGTAGCGCCTTGTATCACGCACCGATTTTTCAACCACTTCAGCGCGGTCAATTGTCTCAGGGTCTTTCAAATGGGCTGCATAGTGCGGCAGGCTGATGGCATTCATTATTGGCAAACCGCCTGCCAGGGTCTTCTGCAACAGGTTCAAAGCCTCAGCTTCCCCGCCTTCATCCAGCATGGCCAAAAACCGCGTTTCGATACGGGCATAAAGCCAGGCGCGGTCTGCGGGCATGAGAATCCGATGAACTGTCTGTTCCAATGGCAGAAGCGCCTGCTGCTGAGCACTGCGTTGCCAGTCCGACAGGCTCTGTCCGGTATGGTCCAGCACCATCAGGGCACGCAGGGTTCGCTGTCGGTCATTGCGCTCGATCTTGTTGGCTGACGCTGGATCAAGCCGGGCAAGGCGGTCCTGCAAATCCTGAATGTCGATATCGGCATGATCTGCTACAAATGCTGCGTGTTCTTGCTCGGAAATGTGGGGTGTTTCTGCAATACCTTCTGTCAGGGCTTTGAAATAGAGCCCAGTGCCACCAACCAGAATTGGCAATTGGTTTTGGCTCCAAATGTCCTGCAGTGTGGGTGAGATATCCCGCAGCCAGCCGCCGACCGAATAGCGTGTGTCCGAAGCAACATGACCATAAAGCCGGTGGGGCAGGGCCTGCTCATCTTCCAGGGAAGGGCGTGCAGTTAAAATCCGCAACCCATCATACACCTGCATGGAATCTGCGTTGACAATGACACCGTCAAACTGCTTTGCCAGCGCCATGGCAAAGCCGGACTTGCCGCTGGCCGTTGGTCCGGCTATCAACACCGCGCGTTTTGTCACCTTGTCCAACCTTAAATTCTTTAAAGCCCTGGAGTTTCCATGCCATTTGTTCTGACGTTAATTGCCGCCCCTGACTTCGTGGACTTTTCCGGCTTCGTCACAACAATCAGGCAAGGACTGGCTAGCACGCAGGAACCGGTCTGGCTACATCCCGGTCAGGCTGTTGATCTGCCAGTAGCTGAAAGTGAATTTGCGGCAGCTGCGGGGCTACTTCAGGGGCAGGCAATTGATTACGCCTTTCAAGCATCAGATGCGCGCCGTCGTAAATTGCTGATCGCAGACATGGACAGCACAATGATTGGTCAGGAGTGTATTGATGAGCTGGCCGCCGAAGTGGGCCTGAAAGAAAAAGTGTCCGCCATAACTGCAGCTGCCATGCGTGGCGAGATCGAATTCGAACCGGCATTGCGAGAACGCGTTGCTTTGCTCAAAGGTCTGCCGGAAGCGGTTGTCGATGAAGTCATCCAGAACCGCATCACCCTGACGCCGGGCGGCACAGCGCTGGTCGCGACCATGAAACAGCACGGTGCTTACACTGCGCTTGTGTCTGGTGGCTTTACAGCCTTCACAAGCCGGATCGCCAGCCGCATCGGATTCGATGAAAACCGCGCCAATATTCTGAATGTCGAACAGGGCTTGCTGACCGGCACGGTTCAGGAACCTATTTTGGGACGACAGGCAAAAATTGAAGCACTGGAGCAAATCACTGCGCGCCTTGGCACCACACCGCAACAGGCGATTGCCGTTGGCGACGGCGCCAATGACCTCGGCATGATCCGTCTTGCCGGTCTTGGCGTCGCAATCCACGCAAAACCCGCTGTCGCGGCTGAGGCAGATGTGCGCATCGAGCATAATGATTTGTCTGCACTGCTGTATCTTCAGGGCTATGCACGGGAAGAATGGATTACAGAAGCGAGATAAAAAAAGACCGCAATTTCATCAGGAAATCGCGGTCTTTTGAATCAGTTTGTGAAAAACGGTTAGCGCTTACTCGGCTTCATCTTCTTCAAGCCGAACAGCGACAAAGCGCAGCTCATTTTCCTTGTTGACCAGCAACAGCAGAGCTGATCGGCGGCCGCCTTCTTCCTTCAGTTCTGCAATGCGCTTTACCACATCATCGACAGAGCTGACTTTCTGCTGAGAAACTTCTTGAATGACATCGCCAGCACGAACCTGCTTTTCAGCTGCATTTGAGTTTTCGACTACGTCAACAACCAGAACACCTTCAGCATCATCAGAAAGTTCGAAGTTGGCGCGGGACTCATCGTCGATCTCGCCAAGCATCATGCCCAGAACTTCAACCGGTTTTGACGCTTCATTCTCGTCAGCATCAGCTTGAGCCGCGATCAGCTTTTCGCCTTCTTCCAATCGTCCAAGCGTGACGGCAATCTCGACTTCTTCACCATCACGAAGCACGGTCACGGAAACCGCTTTGCCAACGGCTGTATCGGCCACGATGCGGGGCAATTCGCGCATGCTGAGCACTTCCTTGCCATCGAAGGTCAAAATAACATCACCCGGCTGGACACCGGATTTTTCAGCAGGTCCGTCTGCGGTTACGCCTGCAACAAGAGCGCCGGTTGCTTCTTCCATATCCAGGCTCTCGGCGATGTCATCTGTAACCTGTTGAATGCGCACACCCAGCCAGCCGCGACGCGTCTCGCCAAATTCCTGCAATTGATCGACAACACTGCGGGCCAGATTTGAAGGGACCGCAAATCCGATACCGATGGAGCCGCCAGTTGGTGAAATGATTGCTGTATTGATACCAATCACTGCGCCATCTGCGTTAAACAGCGGGCCACCGGAATTGCCCCTGTTGATTGCGGCATCTGTTTGAATGAAGCTGTCATAAGGCCCGGAGTTAATGTCGCGGTTCTGGGCGGAAATGATACCGACCGTGACAGTGCCACCCAAGCCAAACGGGTTTCCGATCGCCATGACCCAATCGCCAACGCGCATTGATTTTGAATCACCAAAATCAACGGCAATCAGAGGCTCTTCCGGCTCAACTTTCAAAACGGCTACATCGGTTTTCGGATCCGTGCCGATCAATGTTGCAGTCAATGCCGAGCCATCAGAGAAGTTGGCGATAATTTCATCTGCACCCTCAATCACATGATTGTTGGTAATGATGATACCGGAGGGATCAACCACAAACCCCGAACCAAGAGACTGGACCTGACGTCCTCTTGGGCCACGTGGCTGCGGTGATTCTTCACCGTCTTCGCCGCCATCTCTTTCACCAAAAAACTCGTCAAAAAACTCCTGAAACGGTGAGCCTTCAGGGGCTCTTGGTACAGGCACGCGGCGCTGGTCTGTGGCCTGCACACGCTGCGACGTTGAAATATTGACCACTGCGGGCAAAAGCTTCTCTGCCAGATCTGCAACCGAATCCGGGCCATCTGCATGGGCCGAGAAGCCGCCGGCAAATGTCATGGTTACAATCAGGCTCGTGGCAACAAAGCTGCGCTTGATGGTCTGAATAGCCGCTTCATGGAACATGAATCGTCTCTTTTTCTGCTGAAGTTAAAATTGTGACGTGAGAATTGGCAAAAGGCGCGGGGAATGCAAGCCCCTAACCGGTTTTGCGAATTAAACTTCGTTCATAAAATTTGCCGGGGGCCATGATACCAGAGTCCAGACCTTAATGCCGCAGCAGCCAGACAATCACAAAGCCAAGGCCCATAGCGATCAGTCCACCCGTTCGCAACCTGTTTTCAGGAATGGGCAACATTTGCTGTATGGCGCGTTTCATAGCGCCAGGGGCTAGTGCATACAAAACGCCCTCGATCACAAGCACGAGACCGAGGGCGGTAAGTAGATCGTTCATTCAGATGCCGTCAATTCGTGGTTGCCGGGTCTGCAGGTGCCGCATCATCAGATGGTGCAGCAGTTTCATCATCAACAGCTTCTGTTTCTGCTCCTGGAACATCACGGAAAGCGCTTGGCGCTGCCGCGTCGCCAGGAGAAGCGAAGAACTGGAAGAACTCGCTGTTTGGAGAAATGACAAGCTGAGTGCTTGCACTGTCCAAACCACGCTCATAGGCCTGCATGGAACGGTAGAAGGAGAAGAACTCCGGATCCCGACCAAAGGCGTTTGCAAAGATTTCGTTTCGCTTCGCATCGCCTTCACCACGGACACGTTGGCTGTCACGTTCAGCTTCAGCACGGATCACGATGCCATCACGGTCGGCTCTTGAACGAATACGTCGACCGGCTTCTTCACCACGCGCACGAATGTCTGTTGCTTCCCGCTCACGTTCTGTCTGCATCCGCTGATAAACCGCCTGACTGTTGGCTTCCGGCAAGTCTGCACGACGGATACGAACGTCGACAACTTGTACGCCGAAGTCACTGGCTTCGCGGTTCAATGATGTTGTGATGCCTGTCATCAGAGTTTGGCGGTCATCCCGAACCAACTCCTCAAAGGATGCCTCACCAAGAACCCGCCGTGTTGCGGAGTTCAAGACCGTTTCAAGCCGCTGATTGGCATTCACTTCAGAGCCAGCTGCCTGGAAGAAGCGCAATGGATCAACAATTTTGTAACGAGCAAAAGCATCCACAACGATACGCTTCTGATCTGAAGCGATAATCTCCTGCGCAGGCGCAGAGAGACTGAGGATACGTTTGTCGATATATACAACATTGTCGATCAACGGCAATTTGAAGCTGAGGCCAGGTGAGGTGATAACATTTACCGGCTCACCAAAGCGCAACACCAGCGCTTGCTGCGTGACGTTGACAATGAAGAAACTACCATAGGCCAGCAGAACCAGCACACCTATGATGACAAGGCCTGCGCCTCCGAAAAGACTCTTCTTCATTGTGTAGTCCTTTTATTCAATTCGTTCAGTGGCAGGTAAGGCACAACGCCTGAACCAGCCCCGTCTTCCAGAATGACCTTGTTTGTTCCAGCAAACACTTTTTCCATGGTTTCAAGGAACATACGTTTGCGTGTCACTTCCGGAGCGATTGCATATTGTTCGTAAATGCTGATGAATCGATCTGCCTGACCTTCGGCCTCTGCAATTGTCTGTTCGCGATAGGCTGCTGCGTTTTCGAAAATACGAGCCGCTTCACCGCGAGCACGTGGCAGAATTCCATTCAAATAGGCCTGCGCTTCGTTCTGCGACCGTTCAGCATCAGCACGAGCTGCCTGAACATCACGGAAGGCGTCGATCACCTGGCTGGGCGGATCAACCTTCAAAAGCTGAACCTGTGTAATGAGAATACCAGATTCGTAGCTGTCCATGGTTGTCTGCATGACTTCCTGAACGGCTGTTTCTGTAATCTGCCGTGCCTGTGTCAGGATCGGCTGAATATCGGAACTGCCAACCACTTCACGCATGGCGCTTTCGGCAATCGCTTTTACGGTCGCGTCAGGGTCCTTGAGATTAAACAGATAATCGGAAGCATTGTTGATAACCCAGAAGACGGCAAAATCCACATCGACGATGTTTTCATCGCCTGTCAGCATCAGGCTTTCTTCCGGCACATCGCGGATCGCAGTGGATCGCGGCCCATTGTCGCGCATGCCCACATCAACGCGATTCACGCGTGTAACGGATGGTGTGTAGACAGTTTCGAGTGGGAAGGGCAGTCGGAAATTCAGGCCCGGCTGCGTTGTGCGGTTCATTTCACCAAATCGCAGCACAACACCCTGCTGTTCTGGCTCAACGCGAAATGTGAAGAAGTTGTAGAGGACAAACCCAAGAATTGCCAAAGCGGCAAAACCGATGAAAACTGGGTTGGCACCACCAAGACCGCCACCAGAGCCGCCGCCGCCGGGCAGAACCTGTTTTAGGCGGTCCTGGCTTTTGCGGATAAGGTCTTCCAGATCGGGCGTGTTATCACCGCCACCACTTCCGCCGCCATTCTGGCCGCCGCCCCACGGCCCCTGATTCTTGGGTCCGTCATTCTTTTTGCCGGATCCCCACGGCCCGCCACTGCCGTTCGATCCGCCACCGGTTTGGTTGCTCCAAGGCATAGTTGTGTCCTTACAAGGAAAAAATTGCTTGAAGGGGTTATAGGCATGGCGTCGCTGGCTTTCAATGCGGTGAGGGCAATGAGCGTGTTGAAAGTAAATAATTTTCACTCATTTAGTGAAGTAGTCGCCCTGGAGTTCATAAACGACCCTTCTGGTAGGGAAGTTCAATTGCAAAATTTTTCTGCGCAGCTAAAAGGATGGCCATGAGCTGGTTTAACGATTTAGCAAATCCAACACGTTTTCTGAACCTGTCAGCAAAGCTGCTGCCATGGCTGTGGGGTGCTGCCCTGATAGTCCTGGCCGTCGGTTTTTATATGGCGTTCTTTATTGCGCCAGAGGACTACCAGCAGGGCCAGACCATTCGCATCATGTTTATCCATGTGCCATTTGCCTGGCTTGCAATGGCCACCTACGCGTTGATGGCAATTTCAAGCATTGGCACGCTGGTGTGGAAGCATCCATTGGCAGACGTATCTGCAAAGGCCGCTGCCCCTCTGGGTGCTGCCTTTGCGTTGATCTGCCTGCTGACCGGTTCGTTCTGGGGCAAGCCCATGTGGGGCGCCTGGTGGGTCTGGGATGCGCGCCTGACCTCCATGCTTGTGCTTTTCCTCATGTATCTTGGGCTAATTGCGCTCTGGAATGCGGTCGAGGATCCAATCCGTGCTGGCAAAGCCGCGGCCGTTCTGACACTGGTTGGCTCTATTAATCTGCCCATCATCAAATTTTCAGTGGACTGGTGGAATACTCTGCATCAGCCTGCCAGTGTGTTTCGGTTTGACGGGCCTACCATTCATGTTTCCATGCTCACTCCGCTTCTTTTGACGGCTGCAGGGATGACCATTTTGTTCCTGGCGCTTCATATGGTCGCAATGCGCACAGAAATCTTGCGCCGACGTGTCAGAACGCTTCGACTGCTCGAAGCTTCACGGGCTGTGGAGGCCTGACCATGGAGCATTTCGGGTTTATCCTCGCAAGTTATGTGTCCACAGGCCTCATTATTGGCGCTGTTGCGTTGTGGCTTGTACTTGACCACAAAAAGCAGAAGGGCGCTTTGCAGGCTTTGGAAGCGCGTGGTGTAAGGCGTAGATCACAATCCGCAACAGACGCTAATCCGACTCGTACCAGCGAACAGGTGCCAAAGTGACCTCACGCCGTATGCTTGCATTTGTTCCACTGCTGATCTTCGCTGGATTGGCAGCCTTGTTCTTCATTCAATTGTCTCGTGGGGGCGGCAGTAATGTGGTGCCCTCCGCCCTGATTGGCGCAGCAGTTCCGCAAGTGGAACTGGCCGCTCTGGACGGGCTGAAGAACAGTGGCGTGCAGGTGCCTGGCTTGTCGCCGGACCAAATGAAAGGGCGGGTCAGCATCGTCAATATCTGGGCGAGCTGGTGTGCGCCCTGCCGGGCAGAGCATCCAATTCTGGTTGAATTGTCTGAAGATGAGCGATTTCAGGTGATTGGCATCAATTATAAGGATAAGCCCTCGAACGCCCTGCGGTTCCTTGGATCACTCGGCAATCCCTATGACATAGTGGGTGTGGATGAAGATGGGCGCTCATCTATCGAATGGGGCGTGTATGGCGTCCCGGAAACCTTCATCGTCGATGCAGATGGCAAGATCGCGCACAAACATGTGGGCCCTTTATCAACTGCATCAATGGAAAGTTCCTTTATGCCGGCGCTGTCCGAAGTGTTGGCGTCGCGTCCGTCAGCCATCTTGAAACCTGATTGAGAGCAGTCCCGGATGCCCAAGAAACCAAAAGAACCGATAGAGATCGAATTGTCGCGCGGCATGGCCCTTCCAATTATTGCTGTCTTGCTGGGCCTGGCAACCTGGCTCATCGTCACACTGTTTGCTCTGCCAACTGTTGATCAAACGGGCGTAGGCCTGCCGGGCACTGAAATACTGACACGCTTTACACTGGGTGGTCTTCTGGCTGTTGCCATGATCGCTCCTGCCTATACGATGATCAGAGCAATTCTGGACAAACGCCCATTGATGACATTTGATGAAACCGGCATTCGGGCACTAAACTGGCCCCTGATGCGCCGCTCCATCATATGGCAGGATGTGGATCAATTGATGGGCAAGGGCATTTGGGTCGTCATGCTGGACAAGAACAAGCGACGCCACAAAATGATTGAAAGTCTGACCGGAGCCAAGGGCCTGTGGTTGCCAACTGTGCTGGCCAAAGGCGGCACGGCTGCTGTTGCTGACGCAGTAAAGACGTTTCGGCCTGAATTGTTTGAAGCAGGTAAGATTTCGTAGCCGTTTAATCTGGTACTTAATCTCGGCTACAGCGTCAAACAGTGCGCGTTGGGCAAACCCACCAGTTTGGATGTAATCTCTGCAACGCCTGTGCGGCGATAGCGGCGCTTTGCGAATTGTCAAAAATTCCGAAGCATGTCGCCCCGGAACCGGACATGCGCGCCATTTGCGCACCCTCATGAACCAGTTGCGAAATCACAAATTCTATGTCGGGGCAAAGCTTGCAGGCTGGCTCAAACAGATCATTGCGTGTCCCCTCCAGCCAGGTGAGCCAGGCTTGAGGATCATTTTGAGCTGGAAACAGGGGCAGTGAGTTTTGTTCCGTATTTTGAAGGGTCTGAAACACCTGCGGTGTAGAGACCGGCAATCCAGGATTGACCAATACAACATCAATGCTGGGAATATGCCCCTCTGCCAGCGGCATTAATATCTCACCAATTCCACTCATCCGGCTACTTCGTTGAGCAATGCAAACGGCAACATCAGCACCGAGACCTATACCGATAACTTCAAGCACATCATCGGGAAGGTTCAGGCCCCAAAGACGGTTCAGGGCTCTTAATGTTGCTGCCGCATCAGCTGAGCCGCCGCCAATGCCAGCTGATATAGGCAGGACTTTCTCCAGCACCAAATCAGCACCGGCACTGCTTAGGTCCAGTCCATTTGTATGGGCATTGTGCAACAGCGCATGGGCGGCCGCCAGAACACTATTATCTGCATCAGAGGGTAATGATTCTGCGCCGGCACCCTGAATGGTGAGTGAAAATTTGCCGGCCGCAGTCGCTGAAATCCGGTCTCCGGCTTCTGCAAAGACAACAAGCGAGTCCAACTCATGATAGCCGTCGGCCCGCTTGCCAGTAACATGCAATGCCAAATTGACTTTGGCGCGAGCGGTCTCGGCATAAATGGCCGTATTGCGGTTCATCAGCTTTGAGCGGCTCAAGTCCCGATCTTACTTGCGATCAGGAATATGCAACTCGGTGCCAACCACAAGCGGGCCGCTTTCCGGCAGACGGTCACGGTTCAATTCCAGAATATCAAGGTAAGCATCGCCATCTCCCAAAAGGGATTTGGCTATGTCCCACAGGCTTTCACCATCGGCCACAATATGTGTGCGCCTTGCCTTGCCTTCGTCACTGGCCTGATCAATCACGGTACCGGTTTGCTTGGCAGCAATCTTTCTCGCTGGTTCCGGCGGCAGGCCGTTTTCAAGCTTGGCTTCAATCTTCACCAGATCATCGGCATTTTCCGGTTCCAGATCACGGGCATGAGCCCATTGGAATTGCGCCTCCAAAATGCGGCCAACGCGCCAATAGGCATCGCCAAGATGATCATGGACCAGAGGGTCGGCGGCCATTTTCTCGGTTGCTTTTTCCAACTGAACGACGGCTTCTCCGTAACGACCAAGCTTGAAGTAAGCCCAGCCGAGACTGTCCAGAATGAAACCCTCTTCGGGCCGCTGTTCCACGGCTTTCTCAATCATTTCAAGCGCTTCATCCAAATTGATGCCCTTGTCAACGAACGAATAGCCAAGATAGTTCAGCACCAATGGTTGATCGGGGAACAATTCGAGTGCTTTGCGAAAATCAGCCTCTGCTGCGTCCCATTGGTCTGTCCGCTCATAGGTAATGGCGCGGGAATAGAACAGCGACCAGTGCCGAAGCTCAGGATCTTCAACCCCATCAATGATGATGTTGTAGATTGCGTTGGCTTCTTCGAAACGTTTTTCAAACCGCAGCACATTTGCCAGCGCCAGATTGGCCGGAAACGGATCCTCCGTCTCGCGTGCTATGTTGGTCAGGCGCTTAATCGCCTCATCGACTTTCTCCAGCCGAGCCAGATTTCGCGCCGCTTCAATGTTGGCAGCATCTGCAAAAACCGATTCTTCTGGCAAACTATCGACCAGATCAACCGCCAGAGCATATTGCTCATCATCATTGTAGACATCCACCAGAGCCATTATCGCCAGATCGGACTGCGGATTGAGGAACAATGACAGTTGGAGATAAATTTTCGGGAGTTCCGAGCCGCCGTCGCGGCCAAGAGCCGAGCCCAGGCCAAACAGCACCTCTGCGGCACCCTTTCGGCTGGAGCCTGCAAGCTCAATCTGCTTGCCATCATTTATATCGGCCTCAACGCGATCCATATACGGATGGCGAGGAACCTGCTGCTTGAAAGCGCGGATTGCGGCAAGCCCTTTTTCAGGGGAGCCTTTCAGTGCTTGCAGCCGTGCAAAACCTTCAACAATGCGCAGAGCCGACTGATCATATTCATAGGCGCGGGCCACACGTGCAAAGGCCTGTTCCTGATCCCCAAGATGCGCCGCGATCAATCCTCCGTGGAATGAGCGGAAACTCTCATACCAATCCGGACCTTCCAGCTTATCAATGCGCGCAATGCTCGCGGTAAGGTCTTCTTTACCCGCTTCGGACCATGCGGCCAGCAATTGATTGGTCAACAGTTCCAGGGGGGCTTGTCCGGATGCCTTGTCAAATTGTCCGGCCGCCTGCCCAAAATTGCCGTTTTTCAGCGCTGTCACGCCAAGAACTGTCCGTGCCAGATCATTGGAGGCGTCAAATTGCAGAATATCCCTGGCAAACGGTATGGCTTCTTCGATTGATCCATTTATGAGATGCAGGAAAAACGCTTGTTGAATAAGCACAGGGTTGCCCGGATCGCGACTAAGCGCCCGTTCAAAGAATTGAACCGCAGACAGCGTATCATTGTCACCGCCAGCAATCTGAGCTGCCAGAAAATTTCCTGAAAATCCGCGTGCAAAGCGCAATGGCTCGGTGTCTTCATCTGCAAAAGATGGCGCTTGAAATGCTGCACTGAAACCACCGACCAGTAAGGCTGCGGCCAGAGTTTTGATGTGTTTCAGAGTGCGCTCAGACAAGGCATGCCTGGACTTTGAGAATTTCACGGGTGTGGTTTGCTTCGCCATTTGGTCCATCTTTGTTTCAACCTGAGCCACGGTTTATAGACGTGCTGTTGCATATCTTACCCCAACCATCAGATCGTTGCATCTCGCGGTTGGTCGGTTTGTAGTCTGTCTGATGACGTTTAATTCCGACAATTTCGCGGCGAATCCCAATCCGGGCTTCAATGTCCACGATAGATGCAGAAGTCGACAGTCTCCAATAAACTTTTCTTCATGTTGCTGTCGGGGAACGCGGCCAATGCATCTTTCGCCACTGCGCCATAATGGCTGGCGCGCTCGACCGTGTCCTTAAGTGCATCCAACTGTTTCATCGTGGCGATGGCGGTTTCAAGGTCGCCATCCTGCACATCCCCTTCCATCAGTACCCGGTCAAAGAAGGCCCGATCTGCATCACTGCCACGGCGGTAGGAAAGGACCACGGGCAGGGTGATTTTCCCCTCGCGCAGATCATCCCCAATATCCTTACCCAGATCAGCCGCAGAGCCACCATAGTCCAGAGCATCGTCAATGAGTTGAAAGGCAAGGCCCAGATTGGTCCCGTAGGAGCGGAAAGCTGATTTGGCGGCTTTGGGTGCATTGGCCAGCACCGGCCCCACTTCTGCTGCCGCCGAAAACAGCGCCGCTGTTTTAGCCCGGATTACTTCCAGATATTCATCCTCTGTCGTCGCCGTGTTTTTGGCAGCCACAAGCTGCATCACTTCGCCTTCTGCAATCACAGAGGACGCTGTGGAAAGAATATCAAGAGCTTCCAGAGAACCAACTTCCACCATCATGCGAAATGATTGGCCCAGCAGATAATCGCCAACAAGCACGCTGGCCTGATTGCCCCAAACCATACGGGCTGATTTCTTGCCGCGTCGCATGTCGCTCTCATCCACCACATCGTCGTGCAGCAGGGTGGCGGTGTGCATGAATTCAACGCAGGCAGCCAGCTTTACATGGCCATCGCCTTCATAGCCGCACATATCTGCCGCAGCCAGAGTAAGCATCGGTCGCAGCCGCTTGCCGCCAGAAGAAATCAGGTAATCTGCAATCTCCGGGATCATATCCACATTGGCACCAGCCATTTTCAGAATCAGATCATTGACCTGCCCCATGCCTGGTTTGGTCAAGCGGATAAGTGCTTCCACGCTTGGTTTCTGCTCTTTGTCTGGATTGAGGGGAACCACAATGCCCATTATGCTGCTTTCTGGATTGCCCGGTGTGATGTGCCGGATTCTTAGTCGATATACTGTGCTAGATTAGAAGTTTGATTGGCCAATAACAACTCTCGTTCAATTTATTTATGTAGTACAATTCAATCGAAAAACCAGCCAGAGAAACATTCAATCCCTGCCGCCTGATATGAGCTTGGCACTTGGTCCGGCGATGGTGATCAAAACGTAATGATTGCTATCCGGCAAATCTCAACAAGACCCTTTCCACGTGTCACTGGTGGTCATGAAGGCGATCAGTGAAAGTTGGATAGCAATCCACGTCAAATAAGAAACTGATTAGTGTTCATTTCCCGTTGTAATGGCTGATCGACGTCGCTTGAATAGCGGTATCAAGAGCATTACTGCGGATAGAAACAGAAACGTTGCTGTAATGGGCCTTGCCAAAAAGTCCCACAAATTGTTGTCGCTCAATATAAGGGCGGTGCGAAAGTTTGTTTCTGCAATCGGGGTCAATATGAATCCGATCACGAAGGGAGCAACGGGAATGCTCCATGACCGGAACAGCAATCCAACCAGACCAAAGCCTAACATGACCCAAATATCAAAAACGCGATTGTTCACGGCAAAAGCGCCAACGACACATAGCAGCAGCAGAATTGGCACAAGAAACTTGGTGGGTACGTCAATTAATTTGGCCAATAATCGGATGCCAAAAATCATAATGAACAGCATCAATATGTTGGCGATCATCATCGTGCTCATAAAGCCGTAGACGATATGCGGCTCATTTTGAAAAAGCAGAGGACCGGGTCGAATATTATGAAGCGTCAATGCAGCGATCAATATTACATCTATGATTGATCCTGGTATGCCCATCGTGATCATGGGGATCAATGCGCCACCAACTGTGGCGTTGTTCGCAGCTTCTGACGCCACGACACCCTCATCGCATCCTGTTCCGAATTTTTCGGGTGTCTTGGACATGTTCTTGGCGGTCACATAGGAAACGATTGAACCCACGGAACCTCCGATGCCTGGCAGGATGCCGATCCATGTGCCGATCAGTGACGATCGCACCATGTTAAATGCCTGTTTCGACAGATCGGACAGCGCCACAAAATACATTTTTCCCGAAAGTCGTATTCTTTCGGCAGAAGCCATGCTGTTTCCAGCATCTGTTAAAAGCTGTGTGACTGCAAAAATGCCAAGCAAAACAGCAAGCAGGTCAAATCCTGCGAGCATTTGAGGGAAACCAAATGTTAGGCGGGGCTGGGCCGTTATCGTATCCAGACCCGGAAATGCGACCAGCATTCCAAGGCAAGCCGACATCAGCGCCTTAGCCATTGATCCTTCGCTCAACGACGAAATCAACATCAGCGCAACCAAAACCAGAGCAAAGTATTCGTGCGGACCAAAACTGAGCGCAATTTTGGCCAATGGCGGTGACAAGAATACCAATGCAAGCCAGGAAACTGTGCCGCCGACAAATGATGCAATGATTCCCAATTGCAACGCACGCTCGGGATTGCCTTTTTTGGCCATTGGAGCGGCATCGAGCGTTGTCATCATACTTGACGGGCTACCCGGTATGTTTAGCAAAGTAGCGGAGACCAGGCCTCCGGATATAGAGCCCACATATTGGCCTACAAGCAGGCCGATAGCATTCAATGGATCCCAGCCATAAGTCAGCGGAAGAGACAGGGTAACAAGCATGGCGCCGTTGAGGCCAGGGATAGCTCCGATCACTATTCCAGAGAGCGTGCCGAGCAGTATGAAGAGGAACGGAGTAGGTGACAGCATGTCACCAAAGGAAGACAGCAGATCGTAGATCATGGCAGTATCACTGTGAAAATCTTGGTGAAGAACACGATGGTTACACTGACACTGACCACCGCGATTGATGCGGCAATCAAAATGGATCTGCTGGAGATTCCAGACATGGCGAGTACGGACAGGAAGACAAAACTTAACGCCAGTAACCAGAATTCGGTCAATCCGAGTTCCAGGCAGAGGACGAAAACGATCATGAATGACACCAGCAGTGCAATTCTGATGCGCCCATCGTTACGTTCAGTCCGATCGTCGATGGCGCTTGTGGAAGTCTCAGAGTTGGGCGTCTGCGTGTTGGATGTCTGATTTGCAGAAAATACAAATATCAGATGTAAGATCGCCAATAATATGAGAGAGATAGCAACGATCTTGGGCACAAGGCCGGCGCTAGTCTTGGCTAGAAGTGAAGATGGGATTTGGTTGGCAGACCAATAAACTAACGTTGCAATGGCTAAACACGCAACGACGAGCATTAGCTCTTTTGTCCGGTTGTTCATCAGCCCGCCCTCCAATTCAGCGATGCAATCAGTTCCCGACTACATATTTCTCTGCCAGAGCTTTCGTTGCTGTAAAACGAGCGTCCAGAGCCGCCGTAAGATCGGAACCAATGATTAATTCAGGCGTGATGGATCTTTCAACTAGGGTGTTTCTGAACGCTTCATCGTTGATAACATCCGAGAGAACAGAGGCGAGTTTGGCGACCTTTTCGTCCGATGTTTCTGCTGGCGCATACCAAACATAATGCAGGCCAACATTCACATCATGGCCTTGTTCACTGGCCGTTCTTGTATCAGGCAAATCAGCGTGGCGGTTTTTGTCAAAAAGCGCAATTGGCACAATATCGCCACTGCGAATTGCCTGAATTGACTCCGATACAGCAAATACTCCGGCATCAATTGTGCCGCCCAGAAGAGCTTTGAGCGTTTTTGCGCCACCGCCTGTTGGAATGAACGTCACATCGTGATCGATGGGCGACAATACATTCAAGAAGAAGAAATGATTGGCTGCACCGGGGCTCACGCCAAGATTGAGATTTGCGTTTGAATGGCCTTCCATTGCCGCTTCATAAAATTCCGCAAGGCTTGTTATCTCCGACCCTTTAGGAACGGTCAAAACGATCACTTCTTTGGCGACTTGGGCAATCGGCTTTACGCTTTTGGGACCCAAAGTGTTCACACCAAGAGCAGAAGACGTCAAGAACGCCTCATGCGTAGACAACAGGGTGTATCCATCGGGAGCTGATTTTGCAGCTTCCATTGCGCCGATGGCGGTGCCACCACCACCCATATTCACGATCGCCAGATTTTGACCCAGTTTTGCCGAGAATTCCTTTGCAACCAGGCGAGAGGTTATGTCTGTCGATCCCCCTGCGCCATTTGGAACAATGACTTTGATTGGTTTGTCAGGATAGCTTTCTGCCAGTGCTCCAATTGGAGTTGAGAAAAGCATTGTGGCAGCCGCCATGGCTGCGAGTGTTGTGCGAAGCATGATATTCCTCCCTTTCGCGATTGCGGCCATTGGATGACCGAGATGTAGACCGACAGATTTGGCGCCGGCCATGACACGTGCGTATGATCAGGTGCTTTCCCGATCTGATTTTTCGGATGACCAATATCCGGTTTTGTTGAGTTCATTTGCCAATGTCTGATTGAGCTCAACGCCAATACCTGGTGTTTGTGGAACAAGAGCCCAGCCATTTGAAATTGGCTGTATTGCCCTGCTGACCAACTCATCAAAGAGGGGAGTTTCATCAAACTGGGTCTCGAGAAAAACATCGCTCGAAACATTGGCGCATATTTGGAGTACCGCCGCATGCGCTATCGGGCCGGTAGGATTGTGCGGAGAAAACTCTACTGAGAAGAGGTCGAACAATTCAGCAATACGCAACATCTCGCATGGGCCGCCAGCATATTGGATATCCGGCATCATTACGTCATAAGCTCCAGCCGCCAAATATGGCTTGAAGCCTTCACACTTGATCATTGTTTCGCATCCAGCCAGCCGAATGCCGTGACTGTTTGCGACTGATCTGAGTTTTAGAAGTGTCGGAATGTTATCGACTGTTTCGTCGACCGGACATTCAATCCAATGAGGGGCAAATTGGGCCAGTTCAGCCGTGGCATGTTGTGCGCTCATTTCGTTAAGGCGCCAGTGACAATCCACCATCAGTTTTGCATCGGAACCGATCGCCCTTCGAACGGCATCAACACGGGCAACACCTTCATCAATGAACTTGGTGGCCTCCAGCTTGGAATTTTCAGGATCCAAACCGTCAAAAGGGGCGATCTTAACTGCGCTGAATCCAGCACTGATGGCATCTGAAGCACTGTTTGCAAATCCGTCAGGCGTACGGTCCAAGGTGCGGCGGTTGATATTGGCATAGACAGGAATTCTGGTCCGAAGAGGCTTGCCCAGAATCGCGCTTGTCGGCTTGCCGGTTTTCCGACCCGCAATGTCCCAGATTGCCTGCATGACAGCTGAGGAAAAAGCCGCCTCTGGAAGTGTTGAAAATGGCAATGTTTGGAAAAGAGTATCAGGTGAGCTTGCATCGGCACCCAACACCAATCCTTGATGTTCTTTCGCTGCTGCTACAACTTCAGCATCCTGACCATTGAGAGTCGCCTCGCCAACACCTGTAATTTCCCCTTTCGCTCTCAAGGACACAAATATCCATGAAGTCTTGGGACTGATCTGAAGACCTGACACTTCAAATTGAGATATCATGCAGGTCACGCAGACTGCTCGTGCGTGTCAGACTGTTCGTTCTTGCGCTCTTGTTCCAGTTGTTTTGTTTTGCGAATTTGCAGCAACAATTGCTGCTTTGACTTCATCACGTGTGCGCCTGTAATCAACTCTGCAGCATGAGTGTCGTGAGCCTCGAGAGCCATGATCAAGTGACGGTGATCATTTTCCACTCCGGCAAATCTTTCCGGGCCATACCCGTAACGATGCCATAGGGCCGCGAGCAGCAACCAATGACCTTTTATCAATTCAATTGGATAGGAACTCGCCCCAATTGAATTGATAAAGTTGTGAAATTCCTTGTTTACGACGAGGGCGGACTCGTAATCTTCTTGCGCAATCGCGTCTTCAAATCTGTCTTCAATCGCTTCGAGTTGACGAATTTGAAGTTCCGTTGCGCGTTCGGCCGCACGCTTGGCTAGCTGTGCTTCTATGCCCGAGCGGAGATCCATCAACTCAGTAATAAAACTCTCATTGATAGCTCTGACTCGCGCGCCACGATTGGGTTCGGTGACGATAAGCCCCTCGCCAGATAACTGCCGCAGCGCTTCTCGAACCGGCATATGACTTGTTTCATATCGCAGTGCGAGCTGATCAATCGTTAGTCGCGATCCAAATGGCAATTGTCCGGCGACGATGTCCGTTCGGATTTTCTGAGCAATATCGGCACGTGGTTTCATGACCTACCCTTCAAGATTTGATCAAATAATGGGTCTGTTTTGAATTTGAGTCAAGATAATGGTCATAAATCGTTTTGATTTGATCAAATAAGGAGTGATGTATGCTTCTGTCGGTCAAACTGTTGATAAGTCGGCGCCGCCCACAGCAAGTCAGTGCATCCGAGCGTTCAGATGAAGCTGCAAAGAATAGAAGGCTGCCAGCTCAAGATCTGGGACCGTGATGTGGATCCAGTGATGCAACAGAGCAGAACTGTCAGAATGGTTGGGATATTCAATCAGGCTTTCGCATCAGCGAAGTATTTGCGAGCATCGGTCATGAAAACCGGGCTTAGATGGCGCAAAGTTTGCCGGATGCTGAGCAACGCAATCAGGGCCGAATGGAAATAACAGTCATTTTGTGGTACTGAATTCTGTAATTTGGCGCTGCAAATGTTGCACACAAAGCGTCAATCATACGTAACGGCCGTCCAGATTCTGGCTAGTTTTGCTTATTCGTATTTAACGACAGGGCCTTGGAGTTCGATCATTAGTTGTTTCCAAGGCAACTATGGACAGGTTGGAGTATCCGCCTGGGCTTGTCGGAAATGGGTCAACATGCGTAACAACTCACTTGCTTCACTGTTGAGCGCCTGTCTGGTTATTTTGGCGTTGCTAGGCGCTGCGCACGCTCAAACAACCGAGTTCAACGAGCCGACAGTACGCGGCGTGCGGGTTGATTTGTGTAAGCACAATGGCAGGGAGTGCGGAAAGCCCGCGGCAGATTTGTTTTGCCGGGAAATGGGATTCAGCCGCTCAATCGGTCATGTGCCTGATCCACGGATGGGGGCACGCGGAATTCAAAGCCTGATCTTTGGCGATGGAATGCTTTGCAATGGCACACAATGCAGGGGGTTTGGATCCATTATTTGCCTGAAGGATGAGGTTGTCAGAACACCAGTCCCTCAGATCCCGGAATTGCCAGCCAAGCCTGCGCCTGCGCCGAAGAAAAAAGCGGAAACCAAGCCCGTTCCGAAAAAGCCCAGCCAGCCACCCCAAAAGAAGAAAAAACCAAGGCCTGAAACCGCAAAGCAGCCAGTTGTTGCGCCTGTCCCCGTGCCACGGCCAAGTACGGTAGATGACGAGACAGCAGATGCGAAAACGTTTGAATCGCCGGGCAAATTCGTACTGATTCCGCTCAAACTAAAGAAGAACCTGCCCACGGGAGCCTTGCTGACTTATTGCATTCTTGGCGGCGATAATTGCCAATTCCCGGTCACGTCCCCTGCCAGTCTTGATCCGGAAGCTGTAAACAAGGTTCGGAAATTCCAGTGGTCGATCGATAGTGTTCCAAATGCAACGATCGCTGTCTGGCAAGTGTCGACAAAGCCTTTCCCTGCCTTCACGGGTAGTCCAGAAGACAATCAGTTCGATGGGTTGGTCAAATATTCGGTCGTTGCTGACCCCAAGGACAACAGCGGTAACTTCGCGATAGATTTTGGCGCCGTCGAGCAAGAAGCAGGAATTACAACACCGCCAAACGCGTTTTACGTCCGGATCATTCCGTTCAGTGGACTTATAAATGGCCAGAGTGTCGGGCAGCCATCAAACGTCATACAGATTTTTTATGGAAAGGAAGCGCCGCCCCAGGAACTCGATCTGTCTTATTTGCCCGCCGATGGTGATGATACAAAACATGATCCCTATTTCCAAATTCGCATAAAATCCTTCACGCCGCCGGATTTCGATAAGGGCCGCTGGGGCTGTGTGGTGGTGGTGGAACATCCAACTTACTGGACGCAGCCATTTAAGGATGCCTGGCCCATCGGCTCTGAACTTTGCCCCAAACCGTGGCGCGGGGACAGCGGCAAGGTCGACAGCTTTGACGATTTTGTAGAGTTTGTTTTTGACGCCTGGGATTGGGTTGGGGATCGATATGACGATCTGGTCGATTTGGCTGTTGAAGTTGTCCTGTATGCAACTCCGTTGGGGCAGCAGTGCAAAGCGTTCGCGGCCCTTGTTTCCGAAGTCGGCGTCAATGGTGCAGAAGATACCTGCAACACGGGGGCACGAGTGGCGGTCAATGCCGGAATGGTGGCTCTGGGTCTTCCTCCGACAATCCCCAGTTACAATGAACTTGTCGATCAGGGCGTCGATTACGCCGTTGAGTTAGCGATGGATGAGTTTGAGGCTCAGACGGGTGTTCCGTGCTTTGGCCCTTGCGAAGATGCATTCAGAATTGGGATGGAAAAAGCTGCGGACGAGCTCAAGCGCCGACCAGACAGAACTGCCTGTGTAGACCCGACGGAAGCCCACAAACATGGGCGTGAGCCAATGTGTCTTGATCCCAATCTTCTTGTGCGTCCGGCTCCGGGAACCCGCTATGTTCTGCCCACTGCAGAAATCGAAGTGACCCGGCGTACCGATGTGGGATTGCCCTGGGGCGAAGCGCCACCGGAATGTTATGTATTTGCCACCCTGAAATTTGAGAATTTTTTTGAAGGGGGCACTGTCTACGGCAAGACGGTGAATCAGAGCATTCAGGTAAAGGCTCAGAAAATAGAAGGCCGTCTGTTCAAGGGTTGGGATCGTGATGTGGATCCGGCGATGTCACAAGGCAAGACTGTCAGAATGGTTGCCGAATTCAATCCGGCTCTCAAGCATCAATTCCCCTGGACCAAAGAACTGTGGCGCACTTCGCAGATTGTGCAACGTGATGAATTAGGCCCGTTTGGCCCAAATTGGTTCAAATTATTCCTGGAAGGTCAGATGACCATGACAGCTGGAAGCAATTGCGCCGGTGAAAATGTGCAACTTCAAATGACGATGCCGGATTGGTAACCCAAATCTGATGATTTATGCAGCTTTGATTGCAACAAGCGCGACCTAGATCAGGCCTTCATACGCACCACCATCGAGTTGTAAATTCTGACCCGTCATGAAGCCAGCCTGATCACTGCACAGGAACGCGCAGGTATCGCCAAACTCAATCGGCTTGCCAAACCGGTTGGCTGGCAGGGTGGCAGCGATGCGGCGGCGGGCTTCCTCCATATCCACATCATGTTTTGCCATGATCCGCTCTGCCATGAATTTCTGACGGTCCGTATCGAAGCGCTCCGGCAGCAGATTGTTGATGGTGACATTATCGACCACCACCTGACGTGACAATCCCTTGCAGGCTGCGGTCAGCCCAGCCCTTGCAGCAGTCGATAGCGTCATATGAGGTCGTGGAGATTTCACCATCGCTGAAGTGATATTGATGATGCGGCCGAATTTACGCGCCTGCATTCCTGGCAGCACGCCTCGGATCATCATCAGCGCTGCCAGCATATTGGCCTCGATTGCCTCAATCCATTGATCATGCTCAAAGTCCAGAAAATCACCAGGGGGAGGGCCCATATTATTGTTGATCAAAATGTCCGCCTCTGGACAGGCGGCCAGCAGCGCTGCGCGTCCGTCAGCTGTGTTGATATCAGCTGCCACAGCTCCAACCGGGCGCTTGACCTTGGCTTCCAGATCGGCTTTTGCGGCGGCCAGTTGGTCAGGATCGCGCCCGTTTATGACGACTTCGGCCCCCTCGCGCGCCAGTGATGTCGCGCAAGCAAATCCCAACCCTTTGGATGAGGCGCAAATCAGCGCCTTGCGTCCGGCCAAGCCTAATTCCATGTCAAACCTCGTTGTGTTGAAGACTTCATAGTGGTCAGTCGCCGATGATAGTCCCGGCGACATGAATTGTCAGGGCAATGGTCTATTCGTGCCCCGGTGCGCAGCCCGGATGAACTTGTGCGTAGTGTTGGCGCAAAAGATCCTTGCCGTAATCATTTCCATTCGGCGTGCGCACCACGGTATGAATATGACATTTTGCTGGCTCCTCATTGGCAAGCCAGATGCCGCTGTGATGGTCGAACTCCACCATAAGCAGCGGGCTTTGGATGCGATAGTAAAACGGGTCATCATCGCCCCATCCACCAATCCAGCTCCACGATGTGCGCCCCAGTTCCGCCTCAAGCTGCGACATTCGTGCTGTGCGGACAGCGTCGGGAAGATAGCAGATGAAAGCCTCAATGATCTGCAACAATTGGTCCTGCGCACGCGGAGCGAATTCCGACACCGGAACACCTTCTTCCGGGATGATCTGATTATCGCGGAATGCACCGCCCAGATGCCTTTGATCTGCAAAATTCCAGCGACCCTCCGGCATTGCCGGATCGTGCATTTCCGCGTAGGTCTGGGCGCGGCCCTGCATCGCGGGCGATAAAGACCGCATAAGTTCAAGCCCGCCATCTTCCTCGGCGCTGAACAGGCGCAGCCCTTCATGAGGTCCGGCATCGATGTGGTTCGGCTCTGCCCCCATGAAAGTGGGCGAAATCACCATTTGCCCGCCAAGTACAAAGCAGTTGAGGGCAAGATGATGACCATAAAGGCTCCAGCCCCATGGCTCGCTTGTCGAGGGTGATCCGAACAGGAGTATGTTGTAGCTCCATTCGTTCATCAGGTTTTCCAACCCACAAAGCTGGCCAAGAAAGGCATTGGTGCGCATGCAGCCCAATGCCTTTTGATAACCCGTACCGCTGAGGCTGGCGCGCACGAGTCCCATGGCGGCGTCGCGCGCTGCCGGCTCCATCTCCTCAAGCCGCAAGCCGTTAGGATTGATCAAAAACTCAGGATTGGCCCATCTTCGCCACTCGACTGCATCGAGCGCGTAGATAAGCTGCGTGCGATCCGTGGCAGAGAGCCGGGATAACAACGCCTCGGCGGCTGCCACCATCTCCTTGGTGGGCGCGCCCTCTTCAGCGAGGCAGAACAACCCTTTTTCGACTTCGCCATTGCTGGTGATTCCCTGAAATGGCTCATTACTGAGACTGTCCCACTTTGCAATCAGTGGCCCAACCATGGGATCCTGTCGCACCGCCATGCCAAAGTCACGGGCCGAAACCGAGCGAAGTTCGGAAAACCGGGCACAGTCAAACGGGAGAAGAAGGTCGCGAAAATTATTGGACGGCATCAGATCGCCCCCTGGTTCCATGCTGAATATGAATTATGGTCATATGCACTTTGTCCAAAGGACAATTCTTCGACATAGCTTCCCCCCAGAAACTGACTATTCCACCAATTTTGGTGAACACGTTCAGTGTATCATGCACCAAAGCCGGATCAAATGCCAAAGACATTGCTATTGCGACTTAAGCGTCAGATGTTGAGTCTGCGACTGCTGCAGAAACTTTGTTGAACGGGAAAACTGTGATCATATATGCTTGGAGTTGATGACGCTTTGGAGGCACTGGTGTGAAAGAAATTCTCAGAACGAATGATATGGTACTGATTTCGTTCGTCGAAACGCTGCTGACCGAAGCCCGGATCAAATATCTGGTCCTTGATCAGAATATGAGCGTTCTGGATGGCTCTATTGGTGTTCTCCCTCGGCGCCTTCTGGTGGCAGAAGAACAGGAAACGGCCGCGCGTAACTTATTCGAAGAGGCCGATATCGGCCACGAATTGCGCAGCGCTTAGGGTCGCAAAACAATATGACCACCACGGCCTCGAAAGATCAGTTTATAGGCGGTGGTGCTTATGTCCTGCAGCCCCGCAGCGATGGGCATCGTTCGGGTCTGGACGCGGTGTTTCTGGCGGCAACAGTGCCGGGAACTGCGTCAGGTCTTCTTTATGATCTTGGCTCGGGAACCGGTGCTGCCGGTTTTTGCTGTGCCGCCCGTGCACCAGACCTGAAAGTGCGTTTGGTCGAACGCGATGAGGATATGCTTGAACTGGCAAGAGAAGGCTGTGACCTTCCAGAAAACAGAGCATTTTCTGATCGGTTAGAGGTGTTGTCAGCTGACATATTAATGCCGGCGCCCGCCCGTGAAGAGGCTGGACTTGTTGCCAATTCGGCTGACTGGGTGATTGCAAATCCACCATTTTATTTGCAACAAAAGGTGCGCAGTTCCCCGCATCAGCACCGGCGCGAAGCGCATGTGCTGGAAGAGGGAGATTTGGAAACCTGGTTTCGCCTGACCGCCATGTTGTTGAAACCTGGCGGTCAGATGGCGATCATTCATACCGCCGATGCATTAATCGACGTGCTGAAATTGTGCGAAGGGCGGTTTGGCAGCCTTGAGATCCGCCCCATCCACCCAAGGCCAGGAAAGAAGGCAAACCGGGTTGTCGTTTCGGGACAAAAAGGCAGCCGAGGTGAATTGACGCTTCTTCCTGATTTCATTGTTCATGATGATGCGGGAAACACGACACAAGCTGCTGCCATACTGCGTGAGGGAAAGGGATTTTCAGATTTGGAGACCCCCCTTTAAATTCAGCCCGAAATAGACCATTTAAACTGAACTAACATTCCAACCCACCGGAGCCCACCTTGTTGAAAGCCCTCAAAGACCGCATCCGCGTCTATTTGCCGGAGAAATATCGCACGCCTGCCCCTGTCGTTCCGGTGGTCAGGCTGTCAGGCGTTATTGGCGCGGGCAGTAATTTCAGACCCGGCCTCAATCTGGCCAGTGTTGCGGGACCTTTGCAAAAGGCGTTTTCGCATAAAGATGCGCCAGCCATCGCAATCATCATCAACTCACCTGGCGGCTCTCCGGTGCAGTCGAATCTGATTTTTAAGAGGATTCGCCAACTGGCTGAGGAAAAAGAGAAAACTGTTCTCGTCTTCGTAGAGGATGTTGCTGCATCCGGCGGGTACTTTATCGCGGTTGCCGGCGATGAAATCATCGCTGATCCATCGTCTGTGGTCGGGTCCATTGGTGTGATTTCATCAGGCTTTGGCCTGACCAAAGCCATCAGCAAACTGGGTGTTGAGCGCCGCGTTTACACGTCCGGTAAAAGCAAATCGACGCTGGATCCCTTCATGCCGGAAAAGAAGGAAGATGTCGCCCATCTGAAACAGCTTCAGGAAGAAATCCATGAAACTTTCATTGATGTGGTCAAATCGCGCCGCGCGGATGTTTTGAAGGAAGATGATGAGACATTGTTCAATGGTCTTTTCTGGACGGGCAAAACAGCGCTGTCCATGGGCTTGATCGACGGTATTGGGGATTTGAGCTCAACTGTAAAAGAACGGTTCGGCGAAAAAACCAAGCTCAAGGTCATCGACACCAAAAAGGGATTTAGCATGCGCCGTCTGTTTGGCGGCGCTATAGATGAGACAGCCATAAGCCGAATTGGTGACGGTATTATCGGGTCTGTCGAAGAACGTGCCCATTGGGCCAGGTTTGGATTGTAGGCCCGGATATGCTGGCAAAAATACTCATCTTTATCGGCAGCCTGATTGCCGTCTATATCGCCTCCAAACGTCATCAGATCTTTGCCAATCTGATGTCGAGAGTGAGCGACAATCTGGGTTCAAAACAAACCCCGCCAAAGCAGGCTGACGTTAATACCGCCAAAACGGCGCAGGACGAGACAGACCAGATAGAAGAACTGGATTATGATCCCGAGACCGGCCGTTACTCAGTTCGGAAAAAGCGGAAAAGCTGATCCTGCATTCATCGCCGTATCGACTGCCCTTGATGCGGAATCTTACATGCGCATATGGTTGCATGGCTTGACCCTTTGTCCGCGTCATGGCAACACCGCGCCACAATCGCGAAAAGCTTGTCCCAGGTCACCCCATGTCCCCATCTGATCAGCACTCTTCGGCACTTGATCTGCCGCCTCATATGCGCCCCGAGCGTTCCTTTCAGGGTCTTATACTGGCGCTGCAGCGTTTTTGGGCAGATTATGGCTGCGTCGTGCTGCAGCCTTACGATATGGAAGTGGGTGCGGGAACCTTTCATCCGGCAACAACTTTGCGTGCATTGGGTCACAAACCCTGGCGCGCCGCCTATGTGCAACCCTCACGCCGTCCAGGCGATGGCCGCTATGGCGAAAACCCCAACCGATTGCAGCATTACTATCAGTTTCAGGTGCTGCTGAAACCCTCTCCACCGGACCTGCAGGACCTTTACCTGAAAAGTCTGGCAGCTATTGGAGTGGACGCAGCGCTTCATGATGTGCGCTTTGTCGAAGATGATTGGGAAAGCCCGACACTGGGAGCCTGGGGCTTGGGCTGGGAATGTTGGTGCGACGGCATGGAAGTCTCGCAGTTCACATATTTCCAGCAGGTTTGCGGCATTGAGTGCAGCCCGGTTGCAGGCGAGCTGACTTATGGTCTGGAGCGTCTGGCCATGTATGTGCAGGGCGTCGACAATGTGTACGATCTGAATTTCAACGGTCGCGATGGTGACGAACGCATTTCCTATGGCGACGTCTTTTTGCAGGCCGAACAGGAATATTCGCGTCACAATTTTGAACACGTCAACACAGACATTCTGTTTCAGCATTTCAAAGACGCTGAAGCTGAATGTCAGGCTCTGTTGAAGGCTGGCGCACGGCAGAAGGAAGAAGCAGGAGATGGTATCCATAAAGTCGTACTTCCTGCCTATGACCAATGCATCAAGGCCAGTCACGTTTTCAATCTGCTGGATGCACGCGGGGTGATCTCGGTGACTGAACGTCAAAGCTACATTCTGCGTGTGCGCGATCTGTCAAAGGCGTGCGGCGAGGCGTTCCTTCAAACCGATGCCGGTGGTGCTGTTGCAAAGGAGAGCCAAAATGCCTGATCTCCTGCTAGAATTGTTTTCAGAAGAAATTCCTGCGCGCATGCAAAAGCGGGCCAGTGAAGATTTGCAAAAACTTGTGACCGATGGTCTGGTTGATGCTGGTCTGACCTATGAGGGTGCCAAGGGCTTTGCAACGCCGCGCCGTCTTGCCTTGACAGTACATGGCGTAACCGCGCGCTCTGCAGATACGCGCGAAGAGCGCAAAGGCCCCAAAGTTGGCGCGCCCGAAAAAGCGCTGGAAGGCTTTGTGCGCGCCGCAGGTCTGTCCTCTATCGACGAGGCGCAAATCCAGAGCGACCCGAAAAAGGGTGAGTTCTATGTTGCCGTGATTGAAAAATCCGGCCGCGACGCACAAGAAATCATCGCCGGGCTTATTCCTGGCATCATCCGCAATTTTCCTTGGCCAAAATCCATGCGCTGGGGCGCAGGTTCCACCAAGCCGGATACGTTGCGTTGGGTGCGCCCATTGCGGTCAATCCTGTGTACATTTGGACCGGAAACCGAAGACCCTGAAGTGGTTCCATTTGAAGTCGATGGCATTACATCAGGCGATGTGACCCATGGACACCGTTTTATGGCGCCACTACCTTTGCGCATTCGCCGGTTTGACGATTACACCGACAAGCTGAATGCAGCAAAAGTGGTGCTGGATAGCGCGCGCCGTGAAGAGATTATCCTTGAGGAAGCCAAGAATTTGGCGTTCTCCCAGAATTTGGATCTGGTTGAAGATTCAGCATTGCTGCATGAAGTGGCCGGTCTCGTGGAATGGCCGATTGTATTGATGGGCACATTTGACGAGCGGTTTTTGAACCTGCCTGATGAAGTGATCCAGCTCACTATTCGCGTCAACCAGAAGTGCTTTGTGCTGCGTGATCGCAAATCCGGTGCTTTGACCAACCGCTTCATTCTTGTCTCCAACCTGATCGCCAGCGATGGCGGCAAACAGATTGTAGCCGGTAATGAAAAAGTGGTGCGGGCGCGTTTGTCCGATGCAATGTTCTTCTGGGAAACCGATTTGAAGACGCCACTGCAGGCACGCGTGGAAAAACTCGGAAACATCATCTTCCACGAACAACTCGGCACGCAATTGCAGCGTGTTAAGCGGATCAGGACCCTTGCAAAAGCGCTGGCACCGGACACATCTGCAAAGGCTTCTGAGGCTGATCGGGCTGCTGAATTGTGCAAGGCCGATCTGGTCACAGAAATGGTCGGTGAGTTCCCGGAATTACAGGGCCTGATGGGGCGCTACTATGCGACCGCGCAGGATGAAACCAGTGCGGTTGCAGCTGCCTGTGAAGACCATTATCGGCCACAGGGGCCGGGAGATACGGTTCCTTCCGATCCGGTTTCCGTTACAGTTGCGCTTTCTGACAAGCTGGACACCCTGTCCGGGTTTTGGCTCATCGACGAAAAACCAACCGGATCAAAAGACCCTTATGCTTTGCGGCGCGCAGCACTTGGCGTCATCCGTCTGATTTTGGAAAACAATTGTGAGCTGTCTCTGACCAGTGCCATTGAACAAGCCTGTTCCGGCCATGGTGATGGCAAGATGGAAGTGGCGGTTGCAAACGGCGTTGCCACGGACCTTCTGTCCTTCTTCCATGACCGGCTAAAAGTGTATCTGCGCGATCAGGGCCGGCGTCATGACTTGATTGACGCGGTTATCAGTGAGGACGCTGATGATCTGCAACTCATTGTGCGCCGTGTTGAGGCATTGAGCGATTTTCTGGCAAGCGAAGACGGCAAGGCGCTTTTGTCGGGCAGCAAACGGGCCGCCAATATTTTGCGCGCGGAAGAGAAAAAAGAGGGCAGGGCCTTCGACAGCACGGTATCATCTGAGCTTTTGTCACTCCCGGCGGAGAAGGCATTGGCGGAAGCGGTGGACATGTCTGTTGGCAAGGCGAAAGCAGCGGTGGATGCCCATGATTTTACGGCAGCCATTGAAGCTCTGTCGCAACTACGTGCGCCTGTGGATGCATTTTTTGAGGATGTCATGGTCAATGACGACAATCTGAAAATCCGCGAAAACAGGCTGAATCTTCTCAATCGAATCCGACAAGCCACGCAAACCGTTGCCGATTTCTCTAAAATCGAGGGGTAATGGCAACAATATGGTGAATCAGATAAGAACGTGCTTTTTTGCGCAACATGGACTATTTGGAACTTAAAGATCGCCAGACGGTCACATTTCTTCGATAACAAAGATCAGACATACTCTCAGGGGAATACTCATGAATAAAGCAATTGTTGGAATTTTAGGTGCTGTGGTTGGTGCTGCAGGTGGCTATTTCGTCCAGGACGCGAATGTCAAAAACGTTATGGCTGAGGTCACAGCATTGACGGAAAAAGCTACAGGCCTGGAAAGCATGGTTGGCGAAACCAAGACTGCCGCCGAAGCCGCTGTTGCTGACGCAGCAACAGCGCTTGAAACAGCTAAAGCTGAAGCACAGGCCGCACTGGAAGCCGCACAGGCAGAAACCGAAGCCGCAAAATCTGCCGCTGAGGAGGCTGCAAACGCACTTGAAGGCGCAGAAGCTGAGGCAGCTGTTGCCCTGGCTGCAGCAAAAGCCGACGCAGAAGTAGCTGTCATGACAGCAAAAGCGGAAGCAGAAGCAAAGATGGCACAGGGTGCAGACGCTACAACTGCTGAACTGAGAACCCAATTGTCTTCCTATCAGGATCAGGTTGCTGCTCTCACATCTGACCTGGCCAGCAAAGAAGTCATGGCCGCTGATCTGGGTTCCGTTGTTGAAGGACTGAAAGCCGAAGTCGCTGCAAAAGCACAGATGGCTGCTGATATGAGCGCAGAGGTTGATGCGCTGACTGCCGAAGTTGCGACAAAAACGCAAATGGCTGCTGATCTTAGTGCAAATGTTGAAACTCTGACAGCTGACGTTGCTGCCAAGGACGGAATGGTTTCTCAACTGACTGCAACCATTGAGCAGATGAAAGCGGCAATGGAAGCTCCTGCTGCTGACGATGCGGCACCAGCCAACTAATCCCTTCTAACAACTGAAATTTCGATTGGGCGGTCTGCATTCAGGCCGCCCTTTTTTGTGCCCTCATGCAATGCTCGGTTTCCTCAAAATCCCTGTTTCATGCTTCCTTAAGTGAACGCTGCGCATAAAGTCCGCTCTATTGAAATCTGTCAGATGCGGAATTGCAGGCATTGGTAGCATCACAAAAATCTTTGAAAAGCAGGCTTAAATCAGTCCTTGTCATGCTACGGCCTGCACAGAATTCTTCTGTGAATGACGATGAAGCGGACACTGAGGAATCTGACACGGCTTCTGCCGGTCGTGCCGGCCTGTTTGCACTCATTATCAGGCTGGCCAATGCTGCCATCGCCTATGTGACCCAAATTATCTTTGCGCGCATGCTGGGCGAATTTGAATACGGTATTTTTGCTCTGGGTTGGGTCTGGATCGCCATTCTTGGTCATACCACCACATTCGGATTTTCCATGAGCGCCATTCGCTACCTGGCACGTTACAAGGCAACCGGCGAGGCGGGACTGGCGGTTGGTTTCTTCCGTTTTTCATTGATTGTCCCATTGCTCGTCAGCTGTCTTGCTGCGATTCTGGGCGTGTTTCTGTTGACGTCCGGAGCCTTGCCGGTGCCGGAATACTACATTCTGCCCTTGATACTGGCGGCGGTTTGCGTCCCGCTGTTTGCGCTTCAGGATATGATGGAGAGCTTCGCCCGCGCTCGCCATTGGGTTTTGCTGGCACTTATTCCAACCTATCTGTTGCGGCATGGCTTTCTTGGCCTGTTTCTGGTCTTGGCTGTCGTCACCGGTTTTGAAGCATCGGCCGTCACTGCGCTGGTCGTTGCTTTCGCGGCCATTGGTCTGTCGCTGGCCATACAGGCAGGCATTCTGGCCAAACGCCTCATTGATGAGCGACGCGCGCTCCCAAAGGCGGTGCCGCCGCTCTACGACCGCAGAACCTGGCTCAAAACATCTGCGCCCCTGGCTCTGCAGGATGGCGCATCATTGCTGGTGTCCTATTCAGACATTCTGGTTCTCAGCTTTTTTGTTTCGCCCACCGAAATCGGGATTTACTTCGCGGCGACCCGTATCGCGCAAATTGTTGGCTTTGTCCGCTTTGCAGCCTCTGCAGGAACTGCAAATGTCTTTTCCAAACTGAGCGCTCAGGGCAAGACAGATGAGTTGAAATCCCTGTCCCGAGCTACAATCCGTATCTCATTCTGGTTATCGGTCATTGCCTGCGCGTGTATCGCTATTGCAGGTCCGCTGTTGCTGAAACTGTTCGGCGCAGGCTTTATCGTGGGTTACCCGGTCCTGCTGGTTTTGATGGCAGGTTTGCTGGTTCAGGCTGCGTTTTCATCCGCAGAAGATTTGCTCAACATGACCGGCCATCAGGGCATGACTGCATCTTCCTATTTTGGCGCGCTGGTGGTCAATCTGGTTCTCAATCTGGCGCTCATTCCTTATTTCGGCCTGATTGGCGCAGCGATTGCCACCTCCATATCCATTGGATTCCGAGTAATCTATCTCGCATTTGGCGTGCGTTCGCGTTTGAATATTTCTTTGTTTGGCGCTCAATTCGGTCGTTGAGGCCGAAGTTCTGTCAACACACCCATTGGGGCCATGTTGATGGGGAGGCATTACCCGTTTTTGACGATCATTACCATCAGGCGCTCACCGTTTTGAATGATATGATCTTTCAGTGCATTTGCTGCAGCCTCGGGATCTTTCGCGTGTACGGCTCTTATAATCGGCGCATGGCTTTCTACTTCACTCTCCATATCAGAGCCATAAACCTTCATATGAACCAGGGATTGATGTGTGGCAGCTTGCAGCCTCTGTAGGAAATCCAACAGGATGTGGTTTGCACATGGTGTGGTCAACGCACTATGGAGCGCCATGTCAGATTCTATCAAACCTGCGATGTTGTTTTCATCCGCATGAATTTTCATCATGTTATAGGCGTGATCTATGGCGTCGAGTTCTGCTGATTTTACCCGTCCCTCGATCAGGGCCGTTTTCAGAGCATAGGGCTCAATCAGAGCGCGCATGGAGTAGATTTCTCTTGTTCGCTCTGGTGACGACTTCGGAATGACCGCGCCTTTTCGCGCAATCAGCTCAACTAGACCCATTTCGGCCAGTGATCTAAGTGCCGCACGCACAGTCTGGCGAGAGTATCCAAACTTTTCAGCCAACGGAATTTCACGCAATGAAGAGTCGGGGGGGTAGCTCCCCAATAGGATTTCAGCGCGTATTTTCTCAGCTGCCATAGCAACAAGCGTCGGTGACTTCCCACTCTCTTCATCTGTATTTGGCGGTTTCATCGTTCCTCCCCGGCTCGATGAATTTCTAATTCATTTGAAAAATGACGTCTATCACTTAATTGCATTTCCAATATAGAATTGTCGACAAAAATACGAAAAATGACAAGATAAGGAGGTGTTACGTCGATTTGAAATGATATTTCGTGTGATTTCAGGCAAATGTTTAAAAATATATCTTGACTCATCCAATTATTGTCGACAATTTTATATCGAAACTTAGATCTGTGAGTAGAGGAGTGTTGTGTGCTGCCAAGACCAAATTCGGATGTGGAAAAGGATTTACGTTTCCTGCTGCATCCCTACACAAACGCCCGGACGCACGAAATGCGTGGCCCGACATTCATTGACCGTGGAGAGGGTATCTACGTCATTGATGACGATGGGAAAACGTATATTGAAGGGTTGGCAGGTCTTTGGAGCGTTGGCGTCGGTTTTAATGAAAAGCGTCTTGTCAAAGCAGCGACTGACCAGATGGCAAAGCTGCCCTACTATCACACATTTGCTCACAAGACGCATGGGCCAGCCATTCAATTGGCAGAAAAAATTGTCGAGATAACTCCAGAGGGCCTGGATCGTGTTTTCTTTACAAATTCGGGTTCGGAAGCTAACGACACGGTCGTAAAATTTCTATGGTTCCATAACAACGCACTGGGGAGGCCGACAAAAAAGAAAGTGATATCCCGTCTGCGTGGTTATCACGGTATAACGGCCGTTTCTGGCAGTATTACGGGATTGTCAGTAAACCACGGGGATTTTGATTTACCTCTGCCGGGTTTTTTGCATACATGCTGTCCGCATCATTACAGATACGGAAATGAAGGCGAAACAGAAGAAGCATTCGCAACACGTTTGGCGCAGGAGCTTGATGAGCTGATCAAGAATGAGGGACCCGATACGGTTGCCGCATTCTATGCTGAGCCAGTAATGGGTGCAGGTGGTGTGGTTGTGCCACCAGCGACATACTGGGAGAAAGTTCAGGCTGTTTGTCGAAAGCACGACATTTTCATAGTAGCCGACGAAGTCATCACCGGCATGGGCCGCACAGGTGAATGGTTTGGTTGCAACCGATATAATATCCAGCCAGATATTCTCGTGCTGTCCAAACAGCTTTCATCATCATATTTGCCAATTGCCGCTGTGGTTATGAGTGACGCGATTTATCAGGTGATAGCAGACAATACTGATCGTCTTGGCACACTAGGACATGGATATACAGGCAGCGGCCATCCTGTTGCTGCGGCTGTCGCTCTTGAAAACCTAAAGATTATCGAAGAACGAAATCTCGTCGAGAATGCAAGAGAGAGCGGAAGGTACATGCAACATGCTCTCCGTGAGCTATCCGATCATCCATTGGTTGGAGAAGTGCGAGGCGTTGGCCTTATTGCAGCTGTTGAAATCGTCGCTGACAAGGCAAGCAAAGCCAGTTTTGACCCTGCTGGGAAGGTGGGTGGATACGTGTTTGAGCAGGCCCATAATCATGGCCTGATTATCCGTAACATTCAGGATTCAATCGCATTTTGCCCACCGCTTATCATCAACAAAGATCAAGTCGATGATATGGTGTCCCGCTTTGCCAAAACGCTTGATGACACTGCTCAATTCGTTGCGGAAAATGACTTGGGTGAAAGCGAGTGAGCGCCCAATTGACAACTCCTGCTTTGATCCGAAGCGCGGTATTCGTGAATGGGAAATTCGGTGAGTCTGCATCCAAAAAGACATTTTCTGTAACAAATCCGTCCAGCAGTAATCGAATTGCCGATGTGCCTGATTGCGACAGAAGCGATGTCCGGTCTGCAATTGAGGCCGCACATCTCGCCCTGCCTGTCTGGCAGAAACTGACGGCAAAAGACCGCGCATCGGTCATGCGCAAATGGTACGATCTGATCGTCCTGAATGCCGATGATCTCGCGAAGATTCTAACTTTGGAAAACGGTAAGCCGCTAGAGGAATCTAGGGCCGAGGTTCTCTATGGTGCCAGTTTTGTCGATTGGTTTGCCGAGCAGGGAAGACGAACTGACGGAGACATCATTCCAGCACATCGGCAGGATGCACGGATCATGGTTTTAAAACAGCCGGTGGGCGTTGTTGGGGCCATTACACCATGGAATTTCCCCAGTGCAATGATTACACGAAAAGTGGCCCCGGCGATTGCCGCGGGATGTACGATTGTTGTCAAACCAGCTGAACAAACGCCTCTGTCCGCCCTGGCTCTGGCGGATTTGGCCTCCCGGGCTGGTTTCCCCGCAGGTGTCGTAAACATCGTTACTGCGAAGTCTGGCCACGATGTGGGTAGTGAATTCTGCAGCAATCCCCTTGTTAGAAAAGTTACATTTACCGGGTCAACACAGGTTGGCCGAACTTTAATGGCTCAATGTGCACCCCAGATCAAAAAATTGAGTTTGGAGCTTGGTGGCAACGCCCCCTTCATTGTCTTCGATGACGCCGATATCGATGCCGCAGTAGAAGGTGCCATAATTTGCAAATTCCGAAATGCCGGTCAAACCTGCGTGTGTGCAAACAGACTGTATGTGCAGTCAGGTATCTATAACAGCTTCGTGGACCGGCTGATTAAACGCGTGGACCGGCTTAAAGTTGGGGACGGGTTTGCTCAGGATACAGACATAGGGCCGATCATAGACGCGCCGGGCCTTGAAAAGGTTAAAACCTATCTGGCAGATGCACTGGAAAAAGGTGCGACTATCGCAACCACCGGTCATGGGCACACGACGGGTTCAGCGTTTTTCCCTCCAACCGTTCTGACAGATGTTTCTCCAGCGATGAAACTCGCCAGTGAAGAAATATTTGGTCCCATCGCACCCATATTCAAATTTGAAGATGAAGCCGATGTCATCGCTCAGTCGAATGACACGGATTATGGTCTGGCGGCGTATTTCTATGCGCAGGATTTGAACAGGGTTTGGCGAGTATCTGAAGCTTTAGAATACGGAATGGTGGGCATCAATACAGGCATCATTTCCAATGAAATAGGACCGTTTGGCGGGATCAAACAGTCGGGCCTTGGGCGTGAAGGCTCGAAATACGGCATCGAAGATTTTCTTGAACTTAAATATCTGTGCTTGGGCAACGTTGCTTAAACCGCACAGTCGTCTGTCAGATATTCCGGAGGGCATGATGCAGCAGGAAAAGTGGAAAGACGTGACCTTGGGGGGCTTTGTCGTAGGCATCGCATTGGCAGGGTTCATATTTGTAAACCCAACAGATGCCCCTGTTGTGAGCCAGGCAGGTGGCATGAGTTGGCGGACACTCCCTTACATCTATTCAGGTTTGCTGCTTTTTCTGGCGTGCCTGTTCATAGCGACAACAATTCTGAACGGGCCAATTCCTGTTGAAGATCACACTACCGAGCAGGAACAAACAGATAAAAGCAGTGAGGCTGAAGATGATCGGATACCAGCGCGTTACATGATCCGACGCCTCTTGGTGGTCGTTCTTTTAATCGTTTATTCCCAACTGCTTAAATCGTTTGGCTTTGCACTTTCAACACCAATGTTCCTGTTCGCAATTCAGCTGACTTTCGGAAATCGAAATGTGGGCAAGAATTTGGCTGTTTCGATCATTGGCGGCGGAGTTTTATGGGTTCTGTTTGCGCATCTTCTGCATATGCCGTTGCGCGGTGACGTATGGGATCCGGTTTCACCCTTCTTAACGCATGCACTTCATGCAATTGGAATTTAGCAATGATTGATGGCCTCATCACAGCATTCGGGACTGTCAGCGCTCCCTCACATTTGTTGTTGATCCTGATCGGAACCGTGCTTGGGTTGTTGGTGGGTGCATTGCCTGGGCTTTCCTCGCCGATGGCAATTATAGTTCTGCTTCCCATTACCTATCCGATGGAACCGCTTCCGGCTTTCGAACTGATCATGGGTATCTACGTCAGTACAAAGCTTGGGGGGTCTTTTTCCTCGATATTATTGCGCACTCCGGGAACCCCGGCAGCAGCTTGTACAGCATTGGATGGCTATCCAATGGCACAAAAGGGTAGAGCCAGTCACGCCCTTGGCTATGCGGTCATGGCCTCCACGGCGGGTGGCCTGATTAGTTGGGTCGTCGCGGTCAGTTTTGTTCCCCTGATTTCTGCCCTGGCTCTCTATTCAGAGCCAGCAGACATAGCATTGCTGGCGATTGGTGGTCTCACCTTGGTGGCCTCATTTACACGAGCTTCAATGATCCGAGGGATGATTGGCGTTCTGATCGGCTTGCTCATTTCAAGCGTGGGATATGACGTTCAAGACGGGATTGAACGTTATTCATTCGGACATCCCATCATGGCATCAGGCATATCGTTTTCCGCTGTTCTTGTTGGTTTTTTTGGTATCGCGGTTGTCTTGAGTGATGTCGATATGATCGGCAGGGGAAGCACATTGGTCACAGAAAAAATTGGCCTTTCCCTGCCTCCGTTTACTGACATGTTGCGCCGCTGGCGTGCTTGGGTGATTGGCACAGTTTACGGTGTGGTTGTCGGTTCCATACCGGGGGTTGGCTCTGATGGATCAGTCTGGATGGCCTACGCCACCGTGCGATCCCGCTCGAAAACGCCTGAACTTTTTGGCAAGGGTGAACCTGATGGGATCATAGCCCCGGAAAGCTCCAATAACGCGACCACTGGCGGCACGATGATACCAATGCTGTCACTGGGTATTCCAGGGGATGGGTCAACAGCAGTGATGCTTGGTGCAATGATCCTCCACGGGCTTCAGCCTGGCGTAACCCTAATGTCTACCAGCGGAGATTTCGTTTACGGCATTCTGGCTTCACTGTTTTATGCAAACATCTTCATGTTGATCGTCGCTTTGCTGTCGATCAGGCTGTTCATAAAAATTCTACGGCGCGACCGGTCAGCCATTTTTCCATTCATACTGGTGTTTACGGTGATCGGTGCATTTGCTGAGGATAATCACATTTTCCCAGTCTATATCGCCATCGTTTGTGGCGTGCTTGGGTACATCTTTGAAAGCCGCAAATTCCCGGTTGTTACGATTGTGCTAGGCGCGATTTTGGGGCCGATTATAGAATACAATGTGCGTCTGGGACTGGCCTATTCGGCAGGCGACTGGACAGCTTTTGTCGGCACATGGCCTCGGATGATTATGGTCGCCGGTATCGCTTTTCTCATCTTCAATGAAATTCATCACGCCCTGAAGGCCAAAAAGGCGTTGAGGGCATAATTCCAATAGCGAAGGAGATACTATGTTGGGATCACAATGGAAGAAATGGTCAGTCGCGATTGTGATTGGTGCTGTCGCAGCAACCACGACTACGGCTACAAAGGCACAGGAGTTTCCTTCTGAAACTCTGCGTATCATTGTGCCATGGCGCGCTGGCGGCGGCACTGATTCAATTGCGCGCGCTTTGGCTGCACCCATGGAAGCTGCATCAGGTCAGTCAGTTCTCGTGGAAAACGTTACCGGCGGTGCCGGAAATGCCGGAATGATTGCTGTAAAAACAGCCAGAGCCGATGGCTATACAATGTTGTTGAACGGTTCCAGCGACATCACCGCACCAATTGTGTTTCGAAATGTTCCTTTCAGCATGGATGACTACCAGTGTGTTGGAGGTGTCTATCAGACACCGGCCTGGATACTGGCAAACAAGGAAAAGGATTTCGAGAGCTTTGCTGACTTTATAGCTGCCGCACAAGCTGCACCTGGACAATTGTCGCTTGGCGTAACCGCTCTTGCAACACCTGACCACGTTCTTGCCGAGGCATTGGTCGCTGAAGCAGGCATTGATGTGCGTGTAATTCCCTTCAATGGCGGAGCTCCGCTGAAAAAAGCCTTATTGGGCAATCAGGTAGATGCCGGGGTGCTTATTGCTCCCGTCATGCTGAATGAGGTGAAGGGTGGAATTGTAAACGTGTTGGTTTCGGGTGGATCTTTGAAAAATATCAACTATGCACCACTGCACAATATGCAGGTTCCTTCAGACTATGGTGTTGACCTTGAGATTGGAGCCATGCGCGGCGTTTTCCTCCCCAAGGATGTTCCAGCAAATGTTGTTGCCAAGGTAGAAGAGATTGTTGGCGCTGCGGCGCAGAGCGACGAATTCAAAGCCTTTGGCGAAAATTTCGGGTTCTCACCTGTCTGGATGCCTGGGCCTGAGTTTTGTGAATTCATGGCGGTTGAAGATACAGCCTATCGCAGCATCAAATAAAACAACAATGTGCTGCGCAAATTGTTGTTTGCGCAGCATTTCAGCCAATCCACAGAGCTAAGAGAACAGATATGGCAGCCAAATCTCGTCCCAATATCGTCCTTATCACAACGGATCAGCATCGAGCTGATTGCTTTTCGTTCGCGCGCCAGGACATCAAGACCCCGCATATTGATCGATTGGCTGAGAACGGCACGCGTTTTGACCGGTGTTATTGTCCTGCGCCTTTGTGTCAACCTGCGCGGGCTTCATTGCTGACAGGAATGTTGCCCATGTCACATGGTGTGCGCGACAACGGCATTGATGTACCGGACGACATGATTGACAGAGGTTTTCCAGCCTGTGCCAGTATGCTTGGCTATATGACTGCGTTGCTTGGTAAAGCCCATCTTTCAACTCAGCATACGTTTAAAAGTACCGGCAGACCTGAGTGCCGCAACACCATGGCTCAGTATTATGATGATTGGTGCGGCCCCTATATGGGTTTCGACTATGTAGAGATGTTCGTTGATGGTCCGGTTAAATGGCCAAGCTGGGAGCCGCCGCTTGGGTTGCACTACACAAAATGGCTGCAAACTGGCGGCCGCGGCTACGATTTGGACAAATTGTACTACTCCGGCAAGTACCCGGAAAGCGGTGCCCAGCAGGTGCATGTACCGGATCTGCCACTTAGTTTCCACACATCAAGCTGGCTGGGTGACCGAGCTACAGATTTCATTGCCGACAATGCCGGTGAGGACGATCCCTTCATGCTTTGGGTATCCTTTCCCGACCCGCATCATCCTTTTGACGCCCCAGAGCCTTGGAATGCAATGTATCGCCCGGAAGATGTAAACCTTCCCAAGCACAGAGACCTTGATCTGAGCCGACGGCCGTGGTGGCACAAAGCAAGCATGCAAGGAAAGCCGCAAACGACTGAAGAGTTTCGCGAAATTCGGGAGCAGCTTTCCCGTCAGAAGCCGATGTCAGATAAACAGTTACGCGACATTACAGCCTCTTATTTCGCAATGATTTCACTTGTTGATCATCAGGTTGGTCGCATCACAGCGGCAATAGAACGGGCTGGAATATCCGAGGACACAATCGTCATTTTCACATCTGATCACGGCGAATTCCTTGGAGATCATGGTTTGTTGTTCAAAGGACCGATGATGTATGACAGTCTAATTCGTGTCGGCATGATTGCAAGCGGACCGGGCATTCCTGAGGGGCAAGTCGTCGACGATGTGGTTTCAACGGTAGATCTGGCGCCAACCCTTGTCGATTTGTGTGGTGGCATCCCAAAGGATTATGATGGCGAAACTCTTGGTGCGTATCTTGGCGATGCATCGAAGGTTGAAATTCGTGACAGGAAACATGCCTATGTAGAATGGGGGCTGGACGCTTCCCGCTGCGGAATTGATCTTGATTTGCGGACTGTCGTAACCGGGCAGTACCGCTATACTGATGAGCTTTTATCAGGTGACGGGGAGTTGTATGATCTGATCAATGATCCATTTGAACTCAACAATCTTTTCAGTGATCCGGCATTTGCAGAAGTGATCGCACAGCATCAAAAGCTGCTCGAGCAAAGGCCGGACTCAGTTCGTTCGGACTGGCTGGAAATCGTAGGGATGTGTTGAAATTTGTTAAGGACTGGACGGCCTCGGTTGAGGTTGTCGGTCAGTTACAAGCCCGCCGTAATGATGTCCGGCGCGTGCAATTCTGGTCAACTATTGCCGTATAAACAGTGAAGGTTTTAAAATGCTTTCAGTAACTCGTTGAGCCCCGCTTCCGCCGACCCTTCACCAGTGAGTGCGATTGCTGCAAACGCCTTGTGTACAGGGCTGTAAACCACCGCAGCTTTGGCTCCGGGAACACCGCCACTATGACCCAGCCAGATTTCTCGCGACCCATCCTTTTGCTTAAAATCATAAAGCATCACGCCCTGCCCATAATAAGTGCCCTGATCAAACATTGGATAGAGCTCGGAAAACATGCCACGGGTCGTCTGCATTGTTAGATACGTGCCGGACAAAAGGGCCTTCCAAAGCCGGATGATATCATCCGCTGATGCGACCAGGTTTCCTGCTGCACCCGCCTGACTTGGATGAAATTCTCGCATGTTAAATCTGCTCGGCAGGCTGACGAAACCACTGTCACTGCCTTTGGTGACAATGCGCATTTGGGTTTCTCCCAAGGGAGTAATCAGTCTGTTCGTTACCGCCTGTGCGTAGGACACGCCATCGATTGTTTCGATGACCGTGCCCAGTAGCACATAGCCGCTATTGGAGTAGCGCCAGAATTGTCCGGGGCAAAACAGCGTGCCGCGCTTGCGCAGCAGCGATAACTCCTCGTCCAGTTCCAACACTCTGCGTTGTGTCTGGAGTTCAGAATTCTCACCTGTGCTGGACAAGCCGCTGGTATGGGTCATCAAGTGCCTGATTGTAATGATATTGCCGTTGGGCACACCATCAATGAACCGGCTGATAGGTGTTTCAAGCGTCAGCTTGCCTTCCTCAATCATTTGCAAAATAACAATGGCAGTCAGAGTTTTGCCGACACTGGCCCAGTAAAATGGCGCCGCCTGTTCCGCATGGCCGATTGTTTGGGACCAGCGTCCCTGCGGCCCGAAGATAGAGCCTGTCATGGCGCTTGCTTCCGTGTGCGCTCTCGCATGTGCAAACGCAGCATTGAGGCGGGAATGGACCACGCCATTTACGGGCTTATCGTCTTCAACACCGTCTTCTATGGGCCAACTCAATCGGGGCGGGTGGTGAAGTGTTCGTCCCTCATAGGCAGCAGCTATCTGGCAGTGTCGGCTGTTGGTTTTTTGCAAAAGCGATGCTGTTCCCGGCAGCACGCATGCAGATAGCGACAGACAGAGACCAATGAGCAAGACCTGCTGAAACTGAGTACGAGATGCCAAAATATATGTCTCCATGCCGTCCTCCGTGCATGACTGGTGTCATCGGGTTACAAGCGGCTTTCGATCAAACGAAGCAGAAAAATTATTATTGGACAACATAATATTATTGTTTTACAGAAATTATATGGAAAATGATGGATGTCAGTAGGCGAGTTGAAAATGGAACATCGTGACCATCACCTGCGTAAGATCAGTATCTGGTTGGCTGTCATCAGCACCGTGCTTGCTGTGACATTGCCAATTGTACCAATAGCGCTGCTGTTGGGTTGGTTCACCACCGACTTATTGGATCTGGCCAGTCGGGCGGGGTTGTCAGTGGGACATACTCCCAATCAATTGCTTTCCTTCATTGCCGGGCTGCTGTCGCTGGTTCCGGTGTTGTGTCTGTCCAAGGCACTTTGGTCTGCAAGGCAGTATTTCCTGTTGATACAAAGTGGTGTCTTTCTGAGCCGTGCAAATGTGATCGCGCTAAAGGGATTTGGAAAGTTTGTTGCCATATCCGGCGGGGCCGGGCTTGTTCTACCGACCCTTATCGGATTGTTGCTAACCGCAAACGCAGGCGCGGGGGAGAAGTCGCTGGTTGTTAGTCTGGGCAGCGCACCATTGTTGAGTCTGCTGTTTGGCGGAACGCTCTGGACGATGGCAGCCGTCACGGCCAAGGCCACTGCCATTGCCGAAGACCACGCTCAGATCATTTGATGCAGATTTTGGTGACACTTGATGTGATGCTGGCAAAACGCAAAATCCGGTCAAAGGATTTGGCGGTCCATATTGGCATCACAGAAGCAAATCTCTCTTTACTCAAGCAAGGCAAGGTAAAAGGCGTGCGCTTTGAAACGCTGGCTAAAATCTGTGATTGTCTTGACTGCCAGCCCGCAGATATTCTGACCTTTCAACGTACCAGCGATGAAGAAATCGAGAATTAGAGCGTTTCCGTATAAACAAGAAGCGCTCTAGTCGCCGGCCAGAAAGAACTGCCACACCCCATCAGGAGAGATGCCGAGGCGAAAAAAATTATAGGCGCCAAAGGCCTTCATATCCTCGTAGTCGCCGGCCGTCACCAGAGTGAAAAGCTCTACGCGTTGCTGTGGTGTCAGCGTATCGAGGCGAATATTCGCAAAATAGGGCCAGACGTAAATCTCTGCGTCAGTGCCCGCATCAATCTGGGCGTATCCGGCTTCCAGAACTTCGAGCAAAATGGCCAGAATTTCCTGCCCCTCTTCATCTCCGGACAAATCACGCAGATATGAAACCGGGTCATCCACCTCGTCAAACGCCACAACCGGAGCCTTGCCATTGGCCGCAATAATGGCGGTCAGTGCAGCGAGGTTTCCGTTGCGCGCAGCTGATCGCAGCGCGGCATGAGTTTGTTGAACCGCTTGCGGCAGCAACGTCATGTCGTACGAAATGCGGGGTGGCGCTTCAGCGTCAATGGCGTTGCCGGGTATGGTGCCTTCCGCACCCGACGGGGGCACAGATTCTGGCTTGACGGAAAAGGATTCTGTCTCAACTGTTCTGGCAGCATGTGCACTGTCGACGCAGGCAAACAAAAAAGCACCTGAGGCAAAAATCAGCAGGCTCTGTGCGAAGCGATTAAATGAGGTGTTTGCAATCATAAAAACAGATAAGGGCCACAAGCCCCAATCTGTCAAATGAATATGCTTTGGATGTCAGCTACCAGATAAATGGGTGCTAATTCAGCACCCTGAACATGGTGAACTCACCCGTCTGGATGCGTTCTGGCAGTTTGGCGCAATAGTCTGCAGCAACGTCTTCACCGTTTTCGGTGACAATGCGTGAGAGCGCGGCAAATATGGATGTCTCGATCAGAATATCCGGCTCAACGCCTTGTTCCAGGGCTTCTTCCCATGCGGCTTGAAGCGTGCAGAGGGCTGTTTGCTGGCGGTCTGCCAGTCCAAAGTCCTCGTCAAAGTCATCTTCTTCTTGCCACAGATCCTGCATGTTCAACCCCATTTTGTGCAATATTGTAGCTAATTTATCACAAAGCTGAACGAGCTGGCGCAGTACCTTATTTTAGGGTCAACAAAGTCTAAACGTGGAACATTCAGCTGAAATTATTGCGGGGCAGTGGTGTCAGCAGCCTCAGTTGAAGCGTCGTCGCTATCGTTTTCTGCATCGGTCTCTGCTGGGACAGGTTGAACGGGACGGTAGTTGGTGGCCATGACCCGCGTCAACTCTACGGCCTCGGTTTCATACCGGCGCAAAATCGTTTGCGCAGCTGGCGTGCAGGTGTTGTGGACCTGTTCCAGAATAGCGAAAGCCTTATTATAGGTGGCCATGATACGGGCGCGTCTGGCTGGTGTCGGCTCTTCGGCTTCCAGCAGATTGGCCATCTGATCCCGCCACACGCCGCGCGGGTGCCGTTCGCACAAAGGATGCAGGAATTCCAAAGCCCCCATGATGCTGACGAGGCGAAGAAGCTCATTCTCGTAAGGCGGAAGACCATCGCCAGATGGTGCAGACTGCGCATGTGCTGATCCCAGCAGCAAGGGCAGCAGGCACAAGCCAGCAAAAGAAACGGCACGGATGCGATTTGAGTCTGAAATCATGACCGCACCGTGCCGCGATGGCACTCAAATTTCAAGATTGTTCTTGGTCTTGAGTGTCTTATTCCTGAATTATTTCTGCTTCGGGATGAAAGGCAAGAAATGCGAACGCAAAGGTTACGTCGTAAACCGCCTCGTCACCGCGGCTGCCATCGGCCTTGAGCATGTAGGCCACGACATTTCCAACATCCTGACCCTCGGAAATACGACCAGTGTCCAGCGCAGAATTCTGCCCGCTTTCCCATGTCAGCTCTACATCGCCAAGCTTCACCGATGCCTGATCTCGCAGATGCGTCAGGGTTGTTGCCTTTGGCTCACCATCCTGTTTGACAACGACAACGCGCACCATGGGCCCGATATCGGTGGGCAGATCGCCGCGAAACAAAGGATACGGCGCGCCGCGACTGTCATAATTGACGTATGGGTTGGAGCCGTATCGGCGCATATTGGGATTGTTCGGTACAAGCACTTTTCCGTCCGGATTGGCTTTTACAAACCGTTCAAAACTTTCCACACGACTGGGGATCATCCGCAAGTCTGTATCCAGCAACTCACCAACAATGGCATTTCCGGTAAATTGCTGCCACCAGGATTCAGTCTGTCGATCATACATCACCAGATCAGAATTCCTGAGCTTTCCCGTGGTGCCAAAATCCAGCAATTGTTCTCCAACCCGGCGGTCAAACACCAGAGCAGAATTGCACAATGGACAATAGGTGACAGCCACAGGCGTGCCACCGACTTCATCATTTACAATTTCATGCCACGTCATGACCTGAAGCGGGTAGGCGCGAATGTCTCCATCAATGTCCAGCCGGATCACCGGCTCTAACGGCCCGAGATTGGTGACATCTTTTGCGGTCACAAATTGCGGATTATCGATGGACGGAATCCCGTCGCGCGGTGGCCCACCGGACAGGATTTCGTCGAATTCGATGCTGCTCTTGGAAAAATCTGTCTTCCAGCCTTCCGAGCGCCACAAATCCCCATTGGCAAATGCCTGACTGGCGATCACAAGCAGCAGCGGCACCAGTCCGGCCATAATCGAAATCTGCAAGACAGATGGACGTCGCTTGTTGATTGCGACAGCTGACTGCGCGGGCTTCACTAAGGGCATGACGAACCTCCCGGTTATTTCTTCGTGAACTTATCCTTCCACTGAGATTGTCATGTTTGCTGCGCTTCACCAATCAATCCTGTTCACGGAGTTGTGACCGCGGCCCTCCAATCTTAAAGGGGAAGGCCGAAATTCCCTCTGCTGTGCTCCACGATGTCAGCAAGTCCGGTGACCGTTTCCACATCCTGAATGTCGGCAATGCTCATCCATCTTGCCTCTGCTGCATCGTCCCCGGCAACAAGAGCGCCAACGGTGTTTTCCGCCCTTATACAATTCAGAACATAATGAAAGCCCTCTTCAATTATCTCTCTGATAAAGAATATGTTTTTGGGAATGGCTTTCAGGTTGGTTTCTTCGCGCAGTTCCCGAATTGCAGCGGCGGCAATGGTTTCTCCTGCATCGACTTTGCCACCGGGTAGTGCCCACAGGCCCTTGTTTGGTGCATTGGCACGGCGAACAAGCAATATTTTGTCATCCTGCCAAATGGCGACGCAAACCGCCAAAACTGGATGTTGCACTGAAGGAGAAATTGTTGGCACCATGAAATCCGGTTTGAGTCGCTGATTGTCTATCAGTGTCTTAGTTTGTTTGCAGAAGGTCGCTTGTCAATTGTGTGGTCGATTTACATTAACGCACCCAACTGAAGCAGTCGCGGCACTTTTCAGGTATGAAAGCGAAGACAAGGCGGCAGAGGAATTCCCGCCACGATACAATATTGGCCCGACGCAGCCCATCGTAACGATCCGGCAGGAGATGTCGCGCCATGTCATGCGCCTTGTCCGCTGGGGGCTTGTGCCCGCTTGGGTCAAGGACCCCCAGCAATTCACTCTGCTGATTAATGCCCGGGCGGAAACCGCGCGTGTGAAACCAAGTTTCAGGGGCTCCATGCGTCACCATCGGTGTTTGGTGCCGGCGACCGGCTATTACGAGTGGCGCCGGGAAGGGGGGCATAAGCAACCCTTCTATATGCGTCCCAAAAATGGAGAATTGTTCGCAATGGCTGGGCTGTGGGCTGATTGGTCTGGTCCTGATGGCAATCTCATCGATTCTGGAGCTTTACTCACGCAGCCTGCCAATGAGGCATTGTCTGGCATTCACCACCGGATGCCAATTGTCCTGACACCGGATCTGTTTGATGACTGGCTGAATGTCTCGCAGATAGATGCACCCGAAGCACACCGAATGCTGAAGCCCGTCCCCGACGACTTTTTTGAAGCGATTCCCGTCAGTTCTCGCGTCAACCACATCCGCAACGATGATGCCGATCTCATAAACAGAGCTGAAACAGACACCAATATTGAAGCGCCGCAAGCGGCCAGTGATGAGCAGTTGGACCTGTTTTAGACATGGCATTTCAAAAATGATCAGCACTGGACGTATACCAATCACTATGTCAGTTTTTGATCAGAACAATTTCAGTCTGACGTGCAGAATCAAAACCACACACCATAAAGTGCAATAGAGCAACACAACCAACTTTGGGGCAAAGGCGAGTTGAATGGACCACTATGATCTGATTGTGATCGGAAGCGGCCCGGCGGGGCGGCGTGCTGCCATTCAGGCGGCAAAACTTGGAAAAGACGTTTTGGTGGTGGAGCGCGGACGACGTGTTGGCGGCGTGTCCGTCCACACCGGCACCATCCCTTCAAAAACCTTGCGCGAAACAGCTCTGAATCTTTCAGGCTGGCGGGAGCGCGGCTTCTATGGACGCTCTTATCGGGTCAAGCAGGATATTTCCGCAGATGATCTGCGCACCCGGCTTCACATCACACTGGGTCATGAAGTTGAAGTTCTGGAGCATCAGTTTGCCCGCAATCAGGTGACCACCCTGGCTGGAGAAGCGAAGTTTCAGGACGCCAAGACCGTCGAAGTGACAGGCGAGGAAGGCGAAACCTTCCATTTTACCGCCGACTTTTTCCTGCTGGCTGTAGGGACAGTTCCTTTCAAGCCGGATTACGTTCCTTTTGACGGCGTATCGGTGTTCGACAGCGACAGCATTCTGGAACTTGGCAAGCTGCCGCGTTCACTGGCTGTGATTGGGGCCGGTGTCATCGGCATCGAATATGCCACCATTTTCAGCGCGTTGGACGTCAATGTCACGCTGATTGAACCACGTGACACGATGCTGGACTTTATCGACAAGGAACTGGTCAGCGACTTCACCTATCAGCTCCGTGACAGGGGCGTGGTTCTGCGCATGGGCAATGCGGTTACAAAGGTCACGAAGCGCGATAATGGTGGCTGCACCATAGAGCTGGAAGGTGGTCGGACCATTCGATCAGAGACTGTCTTGTTTGCGGCCGGGCGCATGGGTGCAACGCCCAATCTCAATCTTGAGTCGGTCGGGCTGGAATGTGACCACCGTGGACGCTTGAAGGTCAATCCCACAACGTTCCAGACGGAGGTCCCACATATCTATGCCGCTGGCGATGTCATTGGCTTCCCCAGCCTTGCGTCCACATCGATGGAACAGGGTCGCATTGCTGCCTGTCATGCCCTTGAGGTGGAATCTCATGCGCCGCCTGAATTCTTTCCCTACGGTATCTATTCCGTTCCGGAAATATCCACTGTGGGTTTGACGGAAGAAGAAGTGAAAGAGCGGGACATTCCTTATGAGGTGGGAATTGCAAGGTTCCGCGAGACATCCAGAGGGCACATTATGGGGTTGGATTCAGGGCTGCTGAAAATGATCTTCTCCCTCAAGACAAGGCGTTTGCTGGGGTGTCACATCGTTGGTGAGGGGGCGACAGAACTGATCCATATCGGTCAGGCGGTTCTCAATCTTCAAGGGACACTGGACTATTTTGTCGAGAACGCATTCAACTATCCAACCCTTGCTGAGGCTTACAAGATCGCCGCGCTGGATGCCTGGAACCGTATGCAGTCCGAATGATGGATCTAACCGTCGTCACGGATATTGATCTTCAGGCGGCGTTTGATCAGCTTGCCCTTATAGGTACGGCTGTGTTTGCGATCAGCGGCGCATTGCTGGGCCTGCGCAATCGTATGGACATTGTCGGTGTTTCATTTGTCGCCACCGTTACCGGCGTTGGCGGCGGCACGCTGCGCGATTTGCTGCTGGGTGCAACACCCGTCAGTTGGGTGGAGCGACCCATTGAAATTGCCATCTGCATTATCTGCGCAGTGGTGGTGAGTCTGTTCAATGCAAAAATGCTTGGCCGCCGTATGCAGTGGTTGCTTTATGCTGATGCGGCCGGACTGGCCTTGTTTTGTGTGCTGGGTGCCGCGAAGGCCGAAGAGGCCGGCGCGCACGCGATGGTGGCGATCCTCTTTGGGGCCATGAGTGCCAGTTTTGGCGGCCTGTTGCGGGATGTCATCTGCAATGAAGCGCCAATTATCATGAGCAAGGAAATCTACATCACAGCCGCTCTGGCAGGCGCTGCTGTTTATATTCTGCTGCCAGCCTCAATAGGCTTTGATATCCGCGCTCTGGCCGGATTGTTGATTGCGTTGGCGTTGCGCATACCGGCCATTCGCTATGGTTGGAACCTGCCATTTCCAAAATATGACGACGAATAGTTGCTAGGGCAGCAAGGCGCCGGGATTGAACACGCCATCAGGATCGAGCGTACGTTTCATCTGGCGCATCATATCCAGTTCCACGTCCGATTTGATGTGGGGCATCAGTTTTGCTTTCAGTCGCCCAATGCCATGTTCAGCTGAAACCGAACCGCCATAGGCCGCGACAATATCGTGAACCACAGTGTTGACCCGATCCCACTCAGCCAGAAAGGCATCCCTGTCGGCCCCGATCGGCTGGCTGACATTGAAGTGAATGTTGCCATCACCAAGATGCCCAAACGGCACCGGGCGACAATTTGTAATCGTGGCCTTAACGGCATCGCTGGCTTCCAGAATGAAATCCGGCATTTTCGATACCGGAACAGAAACGTCATGCTTGATTGAACCGCCCTCAAATTTTTGGACTTCTGACATGGCATGCCGCAAGCGCCAGAAAGCATCCTGCTGGGCAAGGGAATTGGCAAGCACCGCATCAGTGACATGACCCGCTTCAAAAGCCATTTCGAACGCCTCGGCCATAAGTGCCTCAGCTTCGGCATCTGAGCGGCCACTGGAAATCTCAATTACGGCGTACCATGGGTGTTCGTCCTCCAACGGGTCACGTGCACCTTCAAGGTGGCGATATGTATACTCCATTCCGATCCGCGGAATGAGCTCGAACCCGGTGAGATTTGAGCCAGCCAATCCCTGTGCAATGTTCAGTGTTGCAAGGGCGGCATGAGGGGACTCAAAGCCCATAAAGGCAACTTGTTTGCCTCTTGGTTTGGGGAAAAGTTTTAGCGTAGCGGCTGTTACCAGGCCCAAAGTGCCTTCAGCACCGATGAATAATTGTTTCAGGTCGTAACCTGTGTTGTTCTTCCGCAAGGCACGCAGACCGTTCCAGATGCGCCCGTCGGCAAGAACCACTTCAAGTCCCAACACCAGATCGCGCGTATTTCCATAGGCCAGAACACCGGTGCCGCCCGCATTGCTGGAGATGTTGCCGCCTATCTGGCACGAGCCTTGTGAGCCTAGCGACAGTGGGAAAAACCGGTCTGCATCGGAAGCTGCCTGTTGAATGCGTTCCAGCACAACACCCGCTTCCACGGTGATTGAATTGCCCTCTGAATCGAGGTTTCGTATGGCGTTAAGTCTGTCTGTAGACAGGATAATATGGTTTTTTTCATCGTCGGGCATTTGCCCGCCAACAAGCCCGGTATTGCCGCCTTGCGGAATGACTTTCAACCCTTGAGAGACAGCCAGCTTCACAGCATCACTGACTTCTTGTGTTGTTGTGGGCCGAACAACCGCAAGTGCCTTGCCTTGATAGAGGCCGCGCCATTCGCGCAAATAGGGTTGCATGTCATCTTGATTGCTCAGCACGGCATTGGCGCCAAGCGCGTTTTTGAATTCTGAAAGCATGAAATTGGTTTCTCAAGGTCCGACTGAATGTTGCATCTGCTTGAAGCTGCTAAGCGCTTGTGGCATAAGCCGCCTCGATCCAGAGTCCGATCCCGGACCCTGAACACAGACCCCGACGCCACAGACTTTGCCCCACCCGGCGGCCTGCTTGCAAGAATAATCAAGGACGTTTTCAATGGCTGACGAATTTGCCAATCTTACCGGTAACATCATGAAGGGCAAAAAAGGCCTCATCATGGGCCTTGCCAACAATCGCTCCATTGCCTGGGGAATTGCCAAAGCTTGTCATGAACAGGGTGCGGATCTGGCCTTTACCTATCAGGGCGATGCGCTGAAAAAGCGTGTTGAGCCATTGGTTGCGGAATTGGGCGGCCATGTTGCGGGCCATTGCGATGTGACGGACACAGCCACGATCGACGCTGTCTTTGCCGATTTGGAACAACATTGGGGCAAGCTCGACTTCATCGTGCATGCCATCGCCTTTTCCGACAAGGAAGAACTGACCGGGCGTTATGTTGATACATCCGAAGCGAATTTTCAGAAGACGATGCTCATTTCTGTTTACTCGCTGACGGCAGTCACACAACGGGCAGAAAAGTTGATGACCGACGGCGGGTCAATTTTGACACTGACATATTTCGGCGCTGAAAAAGTTATGCCGCATTACAATGTCATGGGCGTTGCCAAAGCTGGTCTGGAAGCATCTGTGCGTTATCTGGCCGTTGACCTCGGCCCCAAGAAAATCCGCGTAAACGCATTATCTGCTGGCCCAATCAAGACATTGGCTGCGTCCGGTATTGGTGATTTCCGCTACATTCTGGACTGGAACGAAAACAATTCGCCCCTGCGCCAGACGGTGACAACGGATCAGGTCGGTCGCTCTGCGTTTTATCTTTTGTCTGATCTCAGCTCTGGGGTTACCGGCGAGGTTCACCATGTGGATTCCGGATACCACGTCGTTGGCATGAAGGCCGTCGATGCGCCTGACATCGTTTTAGACAAGAAGTAGTTCAACAGTGAAACACACGATTTATTTTGTCCGCCATGGTCAGACGGACTGGAACCATGCTGGCCGCTTTCAGGGCCAGAAAGACATCCCGCTCAATGATACGGGACGTGATCAGGCACGGCGCAACGGACGCGCTCTGAAAGACCATTTGCCGTCATTCGACTTGCCATTTCTGGCAAGCCCTATGCTGCGGACCAGTGAGACCATGGAACTGCTGCGCGGTGAAATGGGATTGCCACCGACCGATTACGCCACCGATGACCGGTTGAAGGAAATTGGCTTTGGCAGGTTTGAAGGTCTCACTGCCGCGGAAATTGACGAACAGCATGCAGATCTGGAAGCAGAGCGGAGACGTGATAAATTCCATTTTGCCCCCCCTGAAGGCGAAAGCTACGCAATGCTGACAGAGCGTGTGCGCGGCGTTATTGAGTCCATCGACAGGGATATCGTGATTGTCTCACATGGCGGCGTCAGCCGTGCCGTGCGCGGTATTTTGCAAAATCTTTCGGGCGATGAAGTTCTGGCCTTGCCAACCCCGCAGGATCAGGTGATGAAGCTTGTCGATGGGCGTGTCCTGCTGGTCTAGAGCTTTTGGTCAAATCCAACGTTGTGTTTGACCCAAACGCTGCACTCACTTAAACACCGGTCAACAGCAATTAGCGGCGTATTCTCATGTCTCACAACAGTTTTGGCCATCTCTTCCGCGTCACCACATGGGGCGAAAGCCACGGCCCGGCACTGGGCTGTGTGGTGGATGGATGCCCGCCTCGGCTGCCGATTTCCGAAGAAATGATCCAGCAATGGATGGAAAAGCGCCGTCCCGGTCAATCACGCTTCACCACACAGCGCAAAGAGCCGGATCAGGTGCGCATTCTGTCGGGTGTTTTCCCGGATGAGGAAACCGGCATCTTGCTGACAACCGGAACTCCGATCTCCCTGATGATCGAGAATGTGGACCAGCGCTCAAAAGACTATTCAGAAATCAAGGAACGCTATCGTCCCGGGCATGCTGATTTCACCTATGATTCCAAATATGGCATCCGCGACTATCGCGGCGGTGGGCGTTCATCAGCACGCGAGACAGCTGCGCGCGTAGCGGCAGGGGCTATTGCCCGTCAGGTCATCAACCCAATGCGTGTGCGCGGCGCTCTGGTGCAAATCGGGGACATTGCTGTCGACCGTGATCGCTGGGATTGGGATGAAGTCGACAACAATCCATTTTTCTGTCCCGATCCCGTTATTGCCAAGGAATGGGAAGCCTATCTGGATGGAATTCGCAAGTCGGGTTCCAGTGTCGGTGCCATCATCGAAGTGGTCGCGGATCAGGTGCCGGTTGGCCTTGGCGCGCCGGTTTACGGCAAGCTGGATCAGGATATTGCTTCCGCCTTCATGTCGATCAACGCGGTTAAGGGTGTGGAAATTGGCAATGGCTTTGAGGCCGCCCGCTTGAGTGGCGAGGACAATGCCGACGAAATGCGCATGGGAGACGATGGTAAGCCGGTGTTTTTGTCGAACAAGGCCGGCGGCATTCTGGGTGGCATTTCCTCCGGTGAACCGGTTGTGGCGCGCTTTGCTGTGAAACCGACCTCTTCCATTTTAACCACGCGCAAAAGTGTAACCCGAAGTGGTGAGGACGTTGATGTGCGCACCAAGGGGCGGCATGACCCTTGTGTCGGTATCCGCGCAGTGCCGATTGGCGAGGCCATGATGGCCTGTGTTCTGGCCGACCACCTTCTGCGTCACCGTGGACAGAATGGCTGACATCATGACAGAATCAAACCTGCGCGTTCGGCAGGCCATTGAGGCTTTCAAAGCCGGTGAAATGGTTGTGGTAACCGATGATGATGATCGCGAAAACGAAGGCGATCTGATTGTTGCGGCGGTGCATTGCACACCGGAAAACATGGCGTTCATTGTGCGCTACACCAGCGGTATTGTTTGTGCGCCGCTGAGCCGTTCGCAAGCCGAGCGTCTCCAGTTGCAGCCGATGGTCGCGAACAATGACGCGCCACACAGCACCGCATTTACAGTGTCAGTTGATTACCGCCACGATACGACCACTGGTATTTCGGCGGCAGAGCGGTGCTCAACAGTACGCGCACTGGCCAATCCGAATGTCGGCGCTGTCGACTTTGTGCGCCCTGGTCATATTTTTCCTCTGGTTGCCAAGGAAGGCGGTGTTCTGACCCGGTCTGGTCATACAGAAGCCGCCGTGGATTTGTGCCAGCTTGCTGACCTTCCGCCAGTGGGGGTTATCTCCGAACTGGTCAATGATGATGGCACCGTAAAGCGCGGCGCTGCAGTTGCGGAATTTGCCAAAGAGCACGGTCTCAAATCAATTTCCGTGGCCGATCTGATTACCTTTCGCCAACGCCGGGATAAGCTGGTGGAGCGTGTGGGCGAGCGCCACATTCAAACAAGTTTTGGCGAAGCGCGCGCCATTTCCTACCGCACCCCATTTGATCCCATGCAACATCTGGCTCTCGTCTTCGGTAATATCCATGACGGCGCGCCGGTGCCGGTGCGTCTTCATATGGAAGACATTCTGGGGGATGTTTTCGGGGCCAATTCGACCCTTAAGACGGGGGCAGCCGCTATCGCTGAAGAAGGCAGGGGCATCATTGTCTATCTGCGTGAAGGCGGCGCAGGCGTGACGTCGGATTCAGAACGCGAGTTACGTGGCCCCACGCTTTCCCCAGATGAAGACGAAGCCCACGGGTCGACCCAAAGCCGCGAAGAGGCCTGGCGTGAGATTGGTCTGGGCGCGCAGATATTGCGTGATCTGGACGTGTCCAATATTCGTCTGCTGGCGTCCCGAAAACGCCACTATGTGGGCCTCAAGGGATTTGGGATTACGATCTCAGAGACCGACATTCTCGACGTCTGACGCGGCCACTGGACGCACCACAAAGCGCGTCAGGATAAAGGCGATGATCGAGCAGATGGCAATTGCAATTACCATGGGTGTTGCAGTTCCATCAAAAAATGGCCCAGCCACCATCACAGCCACACCACCTGCCACCATTTGCAGGGTGCCTCCAAGTGAGGATGCCAGACCGGCGATTTCACCATGCTCTTCAAGCGCCATAACCATGGTCGTGGGGAACACCAACCCGAGACATGCATTTGCCAAAAACAGCAACCCGATAATGACAGGCAGTGTTCCCAAACCGGCAAGGGTCAGGACCAGCAGAAGAAGGGAGAAAAGCATAAATCCGGTCACAGCGCCCGAAACTGTGCGGATCATTCCAAACCGTTCGCCAAAGGGGGCTGCCAATTGGGACGCTGCAAAGAATCCAACTGCGTTCGCCGCAAAAGCCAGGCTGAACTGAACAGGACTCATGCCGAACTGGCCGGTATAGACGAACGAGGCGCTGGCAATGAACACAAAGAAACTGGCAAGCCCAAAGCCACCGATGAGTGTCAGCATCATGAAGCAACGGTCCAGAAGTAGAGTTTTGGTGCCCTTTGCAAGATTTTTCAAATTCACCGGCACACGGTGTTCCTTTGCCAGTGTTTCCGGTTGCAGGAATGCGGTCATCAAAAGGCTGAGAACCGCCGCGCCGCAAAGTATCGCAAATATGGTGCGCCAATTGCCGATATGAATCACGCCGCTGCCAGCCAGTGGCGCAAGCATGGGCGATATGCTGATGACCAGCATGATCAGCGCCATCAAGCGGGTCGCTTCCGCGCCAGTATGCAGATCGCGGATGATGGCGCGCGGTATCACCATGACAACCGCAGCGCCCAAACCCTGCACAAAACGAAACGCTATCAGCGTCTCAATCGATGGCGCAAAGGTACAGCCGAGGGAGCCAATTATGAAAATGGAAAGCCCGATATAGAGCGGTGGCTTGCGCCCAACCTGGTCGGCCAGGGGGCCATAAACCAGTTGCGCCAGGCCAAAGGCGATAAAATATGCGGTCAGCGTCATTTGAGCGCCAGCAATTGTGCTGCCAAGATCTGCCGCCACATTTGGCAATGCGGGCAGATACATGTCGATCGCAAACGGACCCACTGCTGACAGGAGGCCAAGAATTGCTGCTGAACGAAAGAGTCCGCTGGACATGGCTAAAGCCTTTTTCAAAGTCGGAGACAAAAACGGCGCACTTTAAGCGCGCCGTCCTATACCGGTTTTAGACTTGGCCTGTCACATCAATAATGCTGAGCGAGTGATCAACTCTTCTGATCACGAACCTTTTTGATGCTGTCACGCAACTGTTCTTCGCCAACCGCGCCAAACAAAACCTGGTCGCCAACGACATAGGATGGTGTGCCCGTCAGGCCCAAGGCATCTGCCAGCATATAGACTTCCTGAATGGTCTGGGCAGCGCGATCAGTCTCGGTAGCAGCCTCAAGTGCAGCACCATCAATGCCAAGGCCGGTTGCGATCCGCATTGCTTTGGCAGCGTTTGCCTGACCTGGCCCAAGCAACAGTTGAAGATGAAACTCTTCAAACTTCTCGGGGGCCAATTCATTAACAGCAATGCTGACACGGGCAGCTTCGACGGATCCTTCCCCAAGAACCGGAAATTCTTTCAGCACGAAACGCAAATTGGGGTCTGCTTCCACAAGCGCCATCATGTCCATATGCGCGCGTTTGCAGAAGCCACAATTATAGTCAAAGAACTCAACCATGGTCACATCGCCATTGGGGTTGCCCAGAACGATCTGATTGGCGGAATCGAAAATCTGTGCCTGCATATTGGCGACGGCTTCAGTTCGTGCAGCTTCCGCCATCTGCTTCTGGCGCGACTCTAGCATATTCAATGCTTCGGCGATGATTTCCGGGTTCTCTAAAAGATAGTCGCGCACGATGGATCGAATTTCATCCTGCTGCGCTTCAGGAAAACTCTGCGCTGAGACAGGCACCGCAAGCGGCACGAGCAGAACTGCAGGCATGATAATGCGTGCCAGGCGAGAGAGTGTCAGTTTCAAAGGCATAGTATTGTTCCTAATGCAAAGTGAATGGCTTGAACGGTGCCAGGCCAGATGCTCGAACGAGTAGTTGGCGAGACTGTATCAAACCAAATACCAAATTTTTGCTAAGGGCAGCAATTGTGCTTGTCGCGTACGCCCATTTTGTTGGCACTCAAATTAGGGTTCAGTCTAGTTTTCCAGTCCACGCCGGTCAAATGACGCTTTTGTCATGCAAGCTCGCAGCTTTCGGGCAATCAATCCGGTGCAACGCCGCCGAAATACGCGGTCAGATTTTCTGCCAACGCTTTATAAGTGGCAACGACTTCATCCACGTCTGGCACGTCAACTTCATCAATTCGATGAAGATGAGGACAGGTAACCACGGCTATGGCACGTGAAAAGGAATCAAACACAGGAAATGACAGATCGGTCACGCCGTGCGTGGCTTCAGAGGGTGCCTGCTCGTAGCCACGGGCAATGATAGCCTCAAGACGTTTTTTCAGGATAGCCCTGTCAGGTTTTGGTTCACCAAGGGCCAGACGATGATTGTCCAGCAGGGCTTTTCGTTCTTCCAAGGGGCGAAAAGCTGCCAGCACGCGCCCCGTCCCCGTATTCGCCAGTCCCAGAACAGAGCCCGTGCGCATTGCAAGCCCCCAGTTTCCGGGTGAGGGATATGAGGCGACGACGACGACCATCGCGTTGTCTTCCATTCCTATGTGGCAGGATTGCCAGGAACTTTGTGCCGCTGCCTGCATCAGCGGGGCAGCATGTGCCAGCAATCTGTGCATCGGCGGATGAAACTGTGCCAGCGAGAACATTTTCAGGGACAGCGCAAACAGATCGCTTTTGGCGTCGCGTGAAATGTAACCCCGTTGCAGCAGCGTTGTCAGCATACGGTAAATCTCGTTTGGAGAGCGGCCAAGGGCCTCAGCAATGTCTTTTTGGGACAGGCCATGACTGCGCTCTGCCAGTAACTCGATGATGTCGAGGCCCTTGTCCAGGGCTGGCGCGCGATATTTGTCATTGGCACTATCGTCCATAATGGCCTCTCAAATATTTCCACAAATGGGATTATGACTTAAAAAAATAAATTTACAAACGAAGATATCATTTGTATATGAATTTAGAACATCCATGGGAGCGATTAAAATGTCTTCATCATCACGTCTGGCTGAAAAAACTGCCCTGATAACTGCAGCCGGTCAAGGCATCGGCCGAGCGACAGTCGATATGTATGTGGCTCAGGGGGCAAAGGTGTTCGCAACGGACATCAATTCAGCTTCTCTCAGCGTTTTTGATGGCGTGGATCAGGTAACAGCCATGCCGTTGGACGTAACAGACGCAACCGCTGTTGCCAGCACCGTGGCGGACATTGGTCCTATTGATGTGCTGTTTAACTGCGCCGGATTTGTCCATGCGGGAAACATTCTGGAATGCAGCGATGAAGACTGGAATTTCGCCTTCGATCTGAATGTGACAGCCATGTACCGGCTGATGAAACTGACCTTGCCCGGCATGCTTGAAAATGGCGGTGGGTCTATTATCAACATGTCGTCTGTGGCGTCTTCTATAAAGGGCGTACCCAATCGCTTCGCATATTGTGCGTCCAAGGCAGCGGTCATCGGCATGACCAAATCCGTTGCTGCGGATTTTGTGACGAAGGGCGTGCGCTGCAATGCCATCTGCCCCGGCACCGTTGATACGCCAAGCCTTCATGAACGGCTTCGGGCAACGGGCGATTACGATCAGGCCTGGAAAGATTTTGTTGCCAGACAGCCAATGGGACGTGTCGGCAATGTGAACGAGATCGCAGCATTGGCGACCTATCTAGCCAGCGACGAAAGCGGATTTACGACCGGACAGGCTCACGCCATCGATGGCGGATGGGCAATATAGAAAGAGGATTTTGACATGAAATTATTGCGATACGGGCCAAAAGGGGCCGAAAAACCGGGGCTTCTGGACGATGACGGATCCATCCGTGACCTCAGCGGTGTGGCTTCCGATGTGTCAGGTAAGGCTTTGGGTGAAGGGCTGATCGAGAGCCTCAGCGGACTGGATGTAAAAAGTCTCCCCGTGGTTGAGGGTAATCCGCGCTTGGGGCCATGCGTTGATGGCGTCGGTAAATTCATCTGTATCGGTCTTAATTATGCAGATCATGCCGCTGAAAGCGGTATGGAACTGCCTGAAGAGCCAGTGGTCTTTTTCAAAGCGACCTCGGCCATTTGTGGCCCGGATGATACCGTTGAAATTCCACGCAATTCTGTCAAGACAGACTGGGAAGTTGAGCTGGGTGTCGTCATCGGCAAAGAAGCCAAATATGTGTCGGAAGCAGACGCTTTGGACCATGTTGCCGGCTATTGTGTCATCAATGATGTGAGCGAGCGGGACTTTCAGTTGCACCGTTCCGGCCAATGGGTCAAAGGCAAATCTGCCGACACTTTCGGGCCAATCGGTCCATGGCTTGTGACGCGGGACGAAGTCGCTGATCCTCAGGATCTGGCCATGTGGCTTGAAGTGAATGGCCACCGTTACCAAAACGGCTCCACACGCACCATGCATTTTGGCGTTGCTACCGTGATTGCACACCTGTCGCAATTCATGTCGCTTCAGCCTGGTGATGTCATCTCCACGGGAACGCCTCCAGGTGTTGGCATGGGCCAGAAACCGCAAACCTATCTCAAGCCCGGTGATAAAATTGAATTGGGCATTGATGGACTTGGCCAGCAATCCCAGGATGTGGTTGCAGGTTAATGGTCAAGATTACCGGACTTACCACACGCGATCTCAGATTCCCGACAAGCCTGTCTCTGGATGGCTCTGATGCGATGAATCCGGATCCGGATTACTCGGCTGCCTACGTCATTCTGGAAACAGACGGTACTCATGAAGGTCATGGACTGACCTTTACGATTGGACGCGGCAATGAAATCTGTATTGCTGCCATCAAGGCATTGAGCAATCTTGTGGTCGGTCTGGAACTTGACTGGATTCGCGATGATATGGGCCGTTTCTGGCGTCATATCACAGGCGACAGTCAGCTAAGATGGATTGGACCTGACAAGGGTGCGATCCACCTGGCAACAGGCGCTGTCGTCAATGCGGTGTGGGATTTACTCGCCAAGGAAGCCGGGAAACCTGTTTGGCAATTGGTTGGCGATATGTCGCCTGAGGAAATCGTCAAACTGGTTGATTTCCGCTATCTGGCTGATGCCCTGACCACGGAAGAAGCGCTGGCGCTTTTGCAGAAGGCGGAGGCTGGAAAAGCAGAACGGATCGAGCGCCTGAAACAGGAAGGCTATCCCTGTTACACCACGTCAGCAGGCTGGCTTGGCTATTCGGACGAAAAGCTGCGCGGTCTTTGCCGCGAGGCGCGGGAATCCGGTTTCACCCATACCAAATTCAAGGTCGGGCGTGATCTGCAAGATGATATTCGCCGCCTGACAATTGCCCGGGAAGAACTGGGCGAAGACATGACCATCATGATCGATGCCAATCAGGTCTGGGAAGTCAACGAAGCCATCGACTGGGTCAAGGAACTGGCTTTCGTGCGCCCGTTCTTTATCGAAGAACCCACCAGCCCAGATGATGTTGCTGGCCACAAGGCCATTCGCGACGCAATCGCGCCCATCAAGGTCGCGACAGGCGAAATGTGCCAGAACCGCATCCTGTTCAAACAATTCATCGCTGGCTGTGCCATTGATATTGTTCAGATCGACGCCTGCCGCATTGGTGGTTTGAACGAAGTTCTGGCTGTGCAATTGATGGCCGCCAAATATGGCCTGCCAATCTGGCCACATGCTGGTGGTGTAGGTTTATGTGAATATGTCCAGCACCTGTCGATGATCGACTATGTCGCCATTTCAGGCGAGAAGGACAGCAAGCGGATTGAGTTTGTGGATCATCTCCACGAGCATTTCGTCGATCCCTGCATAGTAGAAAATGGCGCCTATCAGGCACCAGAAGCGCCGGGCTTCTCAATCGAAATCAAGCCGGAAACGCTTAACAGTCTGGACTTTATTCACGGATAGTGGATAGAAAGAGGGGCGCTATGGCCTCCCTTTGCCGTTGGATTGTTCGTTGCGCTTTTCAGCCTGATGCTGATCTTCGATCAAGCCGATTTTCCAATAACCCGAAATATAAGCGTTTTCTTTCGGGGTTTTCTTTTCGTTGATTACAAAGGCACGCAGTGCTCGTATCACCGAGCTTTCTCCCGCGATGCAGGTCTGAACCACGCCGTCAGGCCAGGGCAGCTTTTTGACAAGCGCCTGCTGAGCCGTAGACGGGTGGTGCGGATCAGCATTTATCAACCAGTGGATATCTATCCCCTCAGGCGCAGTGACAGGTTGCTTGTCAGCTTCTGACAGAACTTCAAAAACAGCTAACCCCTTCGCATCGTTTGGCATTGCTTCAAGTGTTGCGCAGGCCACAGGAAGTGCCGTCATATCTGCGGCCACAAGATACCAATCAGCGTAAAACTCGGTGAGCTTAACGGGGCTGGGTCCGGCAAAACCGCAAAAATCCCCTGGCGTTGCCTTGCTTGCCCATTTGGAGGCCGGTCCGATATCTCCATGCGCGACAAAATCGATGTCCATCTCACGGGGGTGATCCCGGAACATACGCACTGTGTAGGTGCGCGTTACTGGCTTGGGTCCATTTTGCAGCTGGTGCGCAAAAGCTTCTTTTGACTGACCTTCGGCAGGCAGCATGATTTTACAGTTGCCGCCTGATCTGTCGGTTGGGATGCCGTCCAACTGATCTCCTGCAAACGTGATACGCACCATATTGGGTGTGATGTAGCAGGCACGTTCAACGACCAATAGGCGCAGGGCGGGTCTCTTTTCCATGGCGTTTCCTTTTCAAAGAAAGTGTAGGCTGATGGGTTTGCCCGCAATTGTTTTGACGTCGATTTCATAGCCGAAAACCGATTTCAATATGTTGGGCGTAATAACTGATTGGGTGGGGCCATCGGCCACAATTTTCCCCTCGCGCATGGCGACAATTCTGTCTGCGTGGGCAGAGGCATGATTGAGGTCATGCAGGACAATGATGATTGTGCGACCTGCATGATCAGCAACGCGTCGCAATGTGCGCATAAGCTCCCGCGCATAAAAAATATCAAGGTTGTTCAAAGGTTCATCAAGAAGGAGATAGTCTGTTCCCTGACTGTAGCACATGGCTGCGCGCGCTCTTTGGCGCTGGCCACCTGACAGCGTGTCAATGAATCTCTCCTCAATACTCTCTAGATCAAACAGCTGAAGCGCCTCTCTCACCGCATTGTGGTCCTCAGGGCCGGCGCGTCCGCGATGATGAGGAAAGCGGCCAAATTGAACCAATTCCTTTACGCGCAAACGGCCTGCCACAACATTGTCTTGCGGCATGATGGCCATGCGGCGTGCCAGTTCCGAAGATGGCGCATGTGCAACTTCCAGCGTGTCTAAGGTGATGCTGCCAGCTGTCAGGGGAAGCAGACGTGCGATGGCCGAAAGCAAGGTCGATTTGCCAGCACCATTGGGGCCAATCAAGGCTGTTATGCCTCCCCTTGGCAGCTCAAGGTTTATGTCCTCAAGAATGGATGTGCCGGAAAGCGATACGGAGACATTGTCGATCCTGATCATGCTCGCATCCTTGAAAAAAGTAGATATAGAAAAGCGATGCCACCAACAAATTCGATCAGAATTCCAAGCGGGACTGCATTGTAAAACACGTGGCTAAGCAGGGTCTGTCCTCCGACAAGAAGCGTAATGCTCACCAGGCATGCACCAATAAACATCTGGCTATGCCGCTGTGTTCCCACAATGCGTTCAGCAAGGGCCACAACCAGCAAACCCAAAAATGTAACCGGTCCAACAAGAGCTGTTGAAGCAGCAACAAGCGCGCCAATGAGGGCCAGTAGGCCTACTGCGTAGAGTTCCCAGTTTACGCCAAGCCCGATTGCAGTTTCCCGACCCAATAAAAACACATCAAGCACATGGCGTAGTTTCCAACAGACGAGTAACGCAACAAGCGTCAGGATCAGGAACGGTGGCAGAAAACTGCTTTCAATAGTGTTGAAGTCGGCGTAGCTGACGCTTTGCACGACAGCAAAATCGTTCGGATCGATAAGACGCGAAATGAGTGATGAAAGGCTGCGAAAAAGGACACCAAGAACAATGCCACCCAGCAACATCAATGTCATGGCCGTGGTATGGCGCAGGATTGGCAAGAACAGACCGCATGCTAATGCGGACATCAAGATAACCTCCGCTAGCGATTTGTAAGTGCTGTTCAGAGCAGCGAAGCCAAGCCCGCCCAGAAAAAATACAAGAACAGTTTGTATGAGCACAAAAAGTGCATCCATTCCCATTATAGAAGGGGTCAGGATGCGATTTGTGGTGATGGTTTGAAAGACAATTGTTGAGATGGCAACCGCAACCGCTACCTGCACCAACGCAACCAGTTTCACGACACGCAATTCCAGGGCGAATTGTAGATTGCCTCTCAAATTGACGCTGAGAAACAGCACAATTGAAACCAGCGCAAGTGAAGCTAACAGTACCAAATTTACATTACGCATGGCGGAATGAACGGCTGAAAAGTATAGCCAGAAACGCAATTGCACCAACAACACCCAGGATTGTTCCTGCAGGAATTTCATAGGGAAACCGGATGATGCGACCAATCAGGTCGGACATGAGAACAAGTCCTGCACCACCCGCGGCAACCAGAGGAATAGCTCTGCGAACATCATCACCTGTTATGCGGGACACAAGGGCAGGCACAACGAGACCGACAAAGGGAAGTGCACCCACCGTGGCCACGGTAAGCCCGGCAATGAGTGAGACAATCAACAATCCAATTTGCAGGACAATGGTGTAATTTAGTCCAAGCCCGATGGACGTTTCGCGGCCAAGAGAAAGAATGGTGAGGCGGTCTGCAACCCACCAGGCACTGATAACAAGCACAGCAGTGGCCCACAGTGTTTCGTAGCGGCCTCTCACAACGCCAGAGAATTCACCATTCATCCACACATCCAAAAACTGCAGCAGGTCTGTATGCCAGGCAAATGCAGTCGTGAATGCACCGACGATTCCACCATAGATAATTGCAAAAAGCGGAACGAGGTGTGGTTCTGTTGGGGGCAAGCGCCGCGCAAGCAGGAGGAAAACGGCTGTTCCGATAAAAGCCGCGAGACTGCCAACCAGCACTTTGAGAATGAGTGTTGACTGTGGCGCGTAAAGTGTGACGGCCAGAATACCCAGCGCTGCACTTTGTCCCGTTCCGGCAATCATCGGATCAACAAACCTGTTACGGGCCAGTGTTTGCATGACCAAGCCCGCAACTGCAAGGCTCGAGCCGGTCAGCAAGACGGCAAATGTGCGAGGTAGTCTGCTTGCCAAAACCAGATGGAGGCTATCAGCTCTGTTGGCAAAAATATCGCCGACGCCAACAAAGATGCTGACGCCACTGAGCGCCAACAGAGCTGCTAGTGTTAGGAATATTGGTACAAGGCTCAGCCAGACCGATGGCTCCGCACGGCTCATTTGTGCGCCAGAAAGCCTTCGGCCACAGCATCAAGTACATTCATCGTTGCGCGCGCTCCGCCAGCAGCAATGTAAATGTTGGCAGATGGAACATAAATGACCTGGCCATTCTTCCAGGCGGTCGTTTGATGAATAAGTTCATTATCAAGCGTGGCTCTGGCGTTTTGCTCTCCAGATCCAATAGCGGCCGCACGATCAACCACAATCAGCCAATCTGGATTCACTTTGGCGACAAACTCGAACGAAACGGCGTCTCCATGCGTCCCGGCATCAATGATTGGGGCCGCTGACGGAATGGAAAGCACCGAATGTACCCAGCCAAATCGTGACTTGGGACCGTAGACCGATATTTTCGGCCCATTTGTCATGACAATAAGTGCATTACCCTTGCCGTCTACCGCCGTTCGGGCATGTTCAATTTTTTCGTCAAGTGTCGCTATAAGGGCGTCAGCATTTGCCGTCACATTGAACAACCTGCCGTAATCCTTGATGCGCTGGCGTGCCTGACCAATCAAGTCATCACCCCATATGGTCATATCAATCGAGCGTGCCACACGACCGGTCTGTTCTATTTGGGTTGATGAACGCCCGCCAACGATAATCAAATCAGGACCAAGCTCGTTCAATACCTCCAGATCGGGCTCGAACAACGTGCCAACCTGTGCTGTTCCGTCCAAGTTCCCTTCCAGAGTATTCAAAAACAGCTTATTTGGCACACCATCTAAGCGAATGCCTAGAGCATCAAGTGTATCAATGGCAGAGATGTCAAAAACGGCAATTTTTTGCGGTACCACAGTGAACATTTCTGGGCCCGTAGCAGTCTGTATTTCTATTGCGTGACCAGACATGCAGGAGGCACCAAGAATTATGGTCCCCAAGAATTTTGCAAATATTCCCATTGGTTCACTCCCGGCGTTTTACTGTCGGGATACCTTCTGTTTTGGAGGTTAGAACGATGCCTTCACAGACAGTTTCAAAGTGCGGCCAGGTTCATTTAACGACTCTACGGTTGCATATTCCTGCCCATAGGTTGCCCGGCTGGCATAGGTTTCATCAAAGATGTTGTTCACTGCCGCCCGGAAAGTCAGGTTTGATTTTTGCACCGGTGTATATTCCAGAAATGCATTGAAAACCTCATAGGCTGGCAATGGTTCAGCACGGTCACCCGTGTCTGAGTCATAGGTGTCTTTTTCTTCCAGAACGACCTGGCCGTTGCCGCCAATAGTTACACCATAGTCTGTAAATGTGTGTGCAATCTCAAAACCAAAAATGTCGCCAATTGGTGTTGTCAGATACTGGCCTGTGTATGAATCAGCCGGATTTCCATCAATCTCTGTATCAATATGCGTGTAGGCAACACGCGCAAAACCGGATGCCCAATTGTAGCCGATCGCAACTTCAACGCCTTGCGTCTGCAGGTCTTTGTTCAATGAAGGGCCACCACTATAGCTTGGCGTACGCGCATTATTGATCGTGGTATGAAAGACTTTACCGTCTACTTTGAAATCGCCATAACGGGCGCTGAGGCCGGCGTAAAAATTATCGGAAGTTACGGTCTCGATGCCATCTGAATAATCCCATAAGGGGCTGTAAAGAAAGTTTTCTGCCAGGGGGATGCCAGCAAAAACATGTGAGTAGCCAGCACTGGCGGTCAGGTGTTCATTGATGTCGAATTCTCCGGAAATGTTCCCGGATACTCCGGCATTCCCGTCGTAATAATCATCAATCCCTTCAAACCGCTGATAATCAGCGCGGGCACCCAATGATGTGCGAAGGCGATCAGTAAGGTCCAATCTTATCTGGAAATAGACCCCAACATTTGATGAGCGCTCTGTTTCATCAATGTCGTTACTGGGATCCGACAGATCCTGATAATCAAGGTTCGCGCTGTCTGAATAGAAATCCAGTCCGGTCGTAATGGAACCCTTGGCTACAGAAAACCTGTTTTCTATCTTACCATTGATGCTGTCGGTTGTGCCGTATGTGTTTTCAGCATCTTCCTCTATGTCCAAATTGGTAGCACTGTATGCAATCTGGAAGGTCGGGTCCCAAAGATCAGTCGGCATCTCATTTGTGTAAGTGAACACAAGGTTCTGCCGGGTGAAATCATAGTTTCGGGTGAGCGGAACGGGCCGTCCCACAGTAACCAATCCGATATTGGCCCGGTAGGGCCGCATTTCATCATCATTGACACGCTCGTAGGAAAGCTCAAAACGATCTCCGCTTTCGCTCTCATAGGCAATTTTTCCAAGCGTGCTTAGTAATTCTGTGCCGGATCCGGTTATATCATTACCATCACCATCTTTCTGCCAATCACCTTTGGCGTATTTGGCAAAACCGAGAAACTCAAATCCATCTTTTTGCCCATAGAGCGAATTGCTGGTGGTGAAGACGTTGCCGTTGGTGCTGTATTCACCAATCGTGAAGCCTCCGAGCATCTGGCCATCCAACAGCAGATCTTTTGCGTCTTTCGTTTCGTACTGAATAGACCCCGCGAGTGCTCCTGGCCCTGCATCTGCTGGCGCGACACCTGGATCGATGCTCACTGCTTTCAACAGTGAAGGATCAATCAAAGTGGTGGCACTGTGGTGAAAAAGCTTGTTGTTCTGGCGGCTGCCATCAATTGAAACAGCAAGGTTGGTTTCTTCAACGCCGTTGACATAGATTTTCTGGGAAACGGGTAGGGAACTGCCGACAGCGATTGTTGGTTCGGCAATGAACAAGTCCTGCAAATCCGTTGGATTTATCCGGACCAGATCCTGGTCTGAAACCTCCACGGAATTCTCATCACCGTCAGATGCGCCTATGATAATACGATTTAACTCAACTGTTTCCTGTGCCTGAGCATAAGAGGTGAGTGAAATCAGACTGACTGAACACGCCAGGAATGTAGTGAATTTGAACACGAAGCCCCCGAATTACATTATCAAATGAACTGGTGGCTTGATTCCGAGAAATCTGGCTTCCTTACGGGTGGATTTACATACTTGACAAAAAAATTCAACTTTTAATGTGGTCGATTGATGACTCTAAGAAAATATGATGAAGATGTGGCCGTGATGCCGCAGTGTTGCGGGTAAATGAAGCGCTTCAAAAATGATTGCTTTGCCTAATTTAAAGTCATCCGGGAACCGCTCACCTATCCACAATTCATCATGGAGTGAACTGCCCTTGAGGGGCCGTCAGGCCATCCCCACCTGCGGCAATTGGGTTGGAAGTGCATCATCAGGACGTGATGCGATCATGCCCTCAAGTGAGGCCCGCATATCCGCATAATCTGGATTGTCATACAGATTGATGCATTCATTTGGATCATTCAGAAGATCATACATCTCGCCGTCACCGCTGATCATATCCTTGCTCAATCTCTGAGTCTGTGTGCGCACTGTCCGAAGATCAAGCGCAACACCGGAGCGGGAGGAACGCAAATCCCACTCATTATAGGCAAATTCACGATGCGCATCGTCGGTCTCGATTAAATCGCGAAGGCTCTGGCTGTGCATATCCATCAGTTGTGGCGCATCTGCATAATCCAGGATCGTCGCTGCAAAATCCAGATTGGAGACCGGATCGGTAACCCGCTTTCCGGCAGGAATACCGGGCCCTTTGAGGATGCAACCGACTCTCAGCAGCCCATCATACAGCATGGGGCCTTTCAACAGCAGGCCGTGATCACCGAGCCAGTCACCATGATCGGCTGAATAGATTATGATGGTATCCTCATCCAGTCCAAGATGGCCAAGCTCCGCCATGATCCGTCCGACATTGTGATCAATCAGCGCTATCATGCCGTAGTAATTGGCGATGACTTCACGCAATTGATCATCGCTCATAACCGGTGTGCGTGAGTATTTCGTGCGAAATTCTGCAAGGTCTTCCCGAATGTCGGGCTTACCTTCCAACGCCTGCCTGTGCCACCAGGGGCGCGTTTCCAGATCAAGCGTGCGGTTTTCCGGCAGATCGACGTCTTCGGGTCGATGCAGCAGGCTCCAGGGAACGGGGCAGTCAAAAGGGTGGTGTGGATCAGGAAAAGAGGCCCAGATGAAAAATGGTTCATCTTCGTCCTGTACCTCATTGATGCGTGCAATGGTCCTGTCAGCCACCCATGTGGAGTTGTGCCATACCGGGGGAAGCCCCGAATGCCATGTCTGTGGAGCGTCTTTCGTATCCGGCCCCACATTAGATGAGTAGGCTTCGTTCTTCTCAGCGCCATGCCCATCGCCATAATACCAGCGTTCATAGTGCTGGCCATTGGGCGGCTGCAGGGGAAGATGAATATTGTGTCCTTCAACAACCAGTTCGACATGGGAAAATCCCATATAAGGGCCAAACCAGTCTTCTGAATAATTCGCCATACTGTCTCGGCATTCTGCCGAACCCGTTGGCTCGAATGTATGTGCTGTGGCAAAATGAGCTTTGCCAATGAGGGTGGTGCTGTAGCCTGAGGCTGTTAAAGCGCCGCCAAATCCCTTTTCACCCAATTCAGGGTCCAGATCGATGCCATTGTCCGAAACCCCGTGGGTTCTGGGCAACAGACCGGTGACCAAGGATGCACGCGCAGGCTGACAGACCGGGTTGGACGTTATGCAAGTGGCGAAATGAGTGCCTTCGCGCGCCAGTTGATCCAGATGCGGTGTCTTGACCTTGCGTCCTTCAAACCCGAAGCAGTCGCCGCGATGCTGATCAGCTGTGATGAAAATGATGTTTGGCCGTTTACTCATGAACTGCTTCCTGTATCTGGGGCATGTGTTGGCCCTGCCGATGGCAGGGCCAAACGACTTATTTATTTGATGAGCTTTGCAAGGTCAGACATGCTCTTGGAAGACGCGCCAATGTAAGCTTCCGCTTCATCCAGTGGCTTCCAGATGGGTGTCACCCCATAGCTTCTGGCAAAATTGGTCCAGTCATCGGACTGCGCCATGCCGCCGAAGATTGTGGCCAACTCAGCCATTACATCATCCGGCGTATCCTTGGGTGCCCAGAGCGCGGCCCAGATACCAAGATCGTGGGGAATGCCAGCTTCAGGAAAGGAAATCATATCTCCTTTGAATTTGACAAGCTCAAGCTCTGTGGAGGCTACAAGAAAGACCGCTTCACCGGCATTAACCGAGTCCAGTCCTGCAGGTGCACCGGGCATACCAGCATCGATCTGGTCTCCAAGCAATGCGGCCATTGTCGGGGCACCGCCACCATAGGGAATGATGTTCACGTCAACATCAAATGTGTCTTCAATGGCAATCACGGCAAGATGCTGCGGGCTGCTGAGAGCAGGAACCCCAACAGTCAGTTCGCCCGGACGTTCTTTTGCAGCTGCTACAAAGTCAGCAAGTGTTTCCCAGCCTTTTGAAGGGCGGGCCAATAGCCATGCGCCACGCAGATTGAAAACGCCAATGGGGCGGAAGTCTTCTGCACTGACCGGAAGGTTTTCCTGAAACAGCGGCAAGGTGGTCATCACGGTATCGGCGACCAAAAGCGTATAGCCATCCGGCTTGGCGCGTGAGGCCTGTAAAATTCCGGTGACGCCACCGCCACCTGTTACGGAATCAATGACAATCGGCTGATTGATGAAGTTGTCGGACATTTTTGTCAGACCGCGAATGGCGGTATCAGTTGCGCCGCCGGGCGCAAATGCGTTGATGATCTGGATGGGTTTCGATGGAAAGTCCTGGGCCATCGATGCGCCGCCGAATGAGACAGCAACCGCCGCCGCCATTGCCGCAACTCCGGCTATGCTTGAAGTGATAAGTTTCATGATTTCCTCCTGTTTAAAAAGTCATTTGTTGGTTGTTTGGTTGTTCTGTGTCTCGGACTGCGTTTTTGACTTCGAGACAAAGTCGTAGAGAAGCTTTCCGGCAAGCAGGGTCAGCAAAATGATGCAAATCAGCGAGATCGGGCTGGTAAGAAACACCATCGCGTCGCCACGCGAAATCATCAGCGCCCGGCGGAAATTACTTTCGATGACTGGCCCCAGGATCAACCCCAAGGCCAGAGCGGGGATAGAGAACCCGAACCGGTGCATCAAATAGCCCAGCACACCGAATGACAGGGCAATCATCATTTCAAACGTATTGTTTGTGCTGGCAAAACTGCCAGCCAACGCCAGTACCAGAACACTGCCAAGGAGCATGGAACGATCGATGCGTAACACCGCAGTGAATGGCCTGATCAACAGAACAGCGGCCAACAGGGTGGTCAGATTGGCAACACCGAGCGCTATCAAAATGCCATAGGCCATATCAGGGCTTTCACGGAAAAACAGCGGGCCCGGTTGCAGCCCAAACAACATAAGTGCGCCCAGCATGATCGCCGTGGAGCCGTCGCCGGGAATGCCAAGCGTGAGCATGGGAATTGTAGCGCCACCGGTCACCGCATTGTTGGCAGCCTCAGGCGCTGCCAGTCCTTGCGGGACGCCTTCGCCGATTTTGCGATCGCTTTTCAGAAAACCTTTTTCGATCTGGCGTTTGACATAGGCAAAGGACAACCAGCCGGCTGTATCCGAACCAACGCCTGGAACAACGCCGAGAATAGAACCGATGGTTGTGCCAACCGCCAACTGCTTGCGCATGCTCCACAATTCGCGCATCAGCGAGATCAGATTGAATCGTCCCCTTTTTGTCGGGGGCTTGGCGTTCACAGCTTCTTCGGACATGTCGACCAGCACGGTTGCGATGGCGAACAGGCCGACAATTGCCGCTAAAAACGGAATGCCACCAAGCATTTGATAGTACCCCAGCGTCAGGCGCGGCGTGCCTGTCAGCTCATCCAGTCCGACTGTTGCCAGGATCAAGCCAAGGCACGACGACATCAATCCTTTCAGCAGATCCCGGCCGGACAGGCTGGAGACGGCGGCCAGTGCCATGAGGCCGATCATGGCAAGATCAGCAGATGAAATGCGCACTGCATAAAGACCAATGACGCCAACCAGAGGCACTGCAATCATCCAACTTACGGTTCCGCCCACAAAGGAAGAGCCAATTGAGATCGCCAGCGCCCGCCCGGCTTCTCCGCGCTGCGCCATGGGAAAGCCCTCCATGGCCGTGGCGGCCGCAGCCGGGGTGCCGGGAGTGCGAATGAGGATGGCGGCAAACGCACCCCCGGTTTTGGTGCCCACATAAATGCCAATCAGGATCATGAAGGCAGAAAACGGCTCCATTCCGAACGTGATCGGAATGAGAATGGCCAGAGCCATTGGCGAGGAAAGACCAGGCAGAACGCCGACCAGCAATCCCAATGCGCTGCCCACAAACAGAAACGCAAAGCTCATCGGTTGAAAAATATCAGCAAATGCCCCGAGGATGTGTGAAGTCACGATCTCACCTCACAATCCCGACAATGTAGACAAACAGAATGGTCAGGAAGCCTGACGATAGAACTGTGCTGATGAGAAGCCGTTTCCACGGGCGCACGCCGAAAGACAGGAACACCAGAAATATGAAAGCGAAGGTCAGGGGTGCAAATGGCACAAGCCTGAACAGAAGGATGTAGAGCACCATCAGCACAGTTGCGGCCAAGATGCGGTGCATGTTGCCCCAGTTCCAGTCGTAAATGCCGTCAAATGTGCGTGCTTTGTCCGAAGGTGATTTGGCTGTGCGTGATTTAGCAACAAACATCAGCATGCGGACAATTGCCAAAACACCCATGGTTCCAGCAGCCAGCCGCGGGAAAGTTCCGGATGCCACCTGGCTGCCGCCAGCGTCCATGATGGAACTTGTCTGCACAAAGACCAGAACAGAGACGGCAAGAATAGCTGTCAAAACCAGCAATTCCTGAATCAGTGCATGTCGCATGTTTTCCCTCCCCAGGGTGCGGACTTTGAAATGACCCGCCATCACTTGATCAAAGGCTCGCATTCAAGATATATTCCAGTCAAGACTGAATAGGTGGAAATATATATGACGAAAATGAATACATTTGTTCCGCTGCGGCACGTGGCAATCATGCTGACCATTGAAGAGCACGGCAGCATCAATGCAGCTGCGAGTATTTTGGGCTTGACCCAATCGGCCCTCACAAAAGCATTGAAACGAGCGGAGGATGAAATGGGGGTGCGGTTGTTTGACCGCCATACCAAAGGTGTAACACCGACCCCATCAGGCAAGCTTGCTTTGGAACACGCGAAAATCATACGCAGTCAAAGCGATCAGATCATGAATGCGATTGATGGGCTCAGAAATTCACCCGGTCGGGTTCTGGTTGGGGCAGGGGCTTCCTTTCTGGATGCGTTGTTGCCAAAAGCCATAGCCAATGTGGTGTCGCGCTATCCAACTGCGGAGATCCATCTGAAAATGGACAATGCGGTGGTGCTGTTGAACATGTTGCGGGAAGGTAAGCTGGATTTGCTGTTTGGTTCAGAATTTCCAGGGGTTGCTGCAATGGAGGATATTGACTGGCTGCCCTTGATCGCAAATGAGATGGATGTGGTCGCCAGGTCCGGCCACCCATTGTCCGGAAGACGGAACATTGGTCCGTCAGACCTGAGAGACTATGGATGGGTTCTGGGAGGTCAGAATGATCCGCCTTATCTCCATCTGGAAAGCGTCTTTCGAGCGAAGGGCTGGGTTTTCCCCCATGTCGCGGTGCAATCGGTCTCGCGAACGGTCGCCATACGCATTGTCCAGCAATCTGATCTTCTCACATTGTTGCCGAATATGCGGACCAACCCGTACCATAGCGATATTGTGCGCATTGACTGCGAAGACCTGACCTGGACCCGCATCGCCGGCATCGCCGTGCGCAAAGGCTACAAGCTTCCGCCCGCCGGTAAGACATTGCTCTCCGAGATAAAAAATGTTTGCGAAACCTACAATTGATCCGCCTTGGTGAAAATGAATCTTAAAATACCGCTGGATCAAATTCGTGGGTTTTATGGCATGCTGCGACGAACACACATGCGCGCAGCTCGAGTCGCCGGCAGGTTTGAGCCGTGTGAGGCAGATATGCACTTCAATCCATCAAACGGATTTGTGGCGGGCGCCAAGAGACGATACTGAAAACTCTCCACAAGGGACCGATGATGCTGAATGCAAAAGTAATCGAGAACATAATTGATGCCGTGCGCGAGGCTGGCCGGAACGAAATCATGCCGCGTTTCCGCAAACTGGATGCCGCAAGCATCAACTCCAAATCCGCGCCGGATGATCTGGTTACCATCGCCGATGAGAACGCTGAAAAGCTTATTGCATCATTGGTGCGTCAGGTTCTTCCAGAAGCTGATTTCGTGGGAGAAGAAGCCAGCGAAAGAGATCCGTCCCTGATGTCCCTGATTGATGGCAGCGAAATGGCCGTGATCATTGATCCTGTCGATGGGACATGGAACTATGCCAATGGGCTGGCGACCTTTGGCAGTATCATAGCGGTCACAAGGCGTGGAGAAACTGTTTTCGGCTTGCTCTATGATCCAGTGATGGATGACTGGATTGCAGCTGAAAAAGGCAGTGGTGCCTGGTCTGTCACCACCGGCGACAAACGCGTCTTAAGCTGCGCCCAGCCTCAAGATATTCTATCCGGCTATATACCGTTCAACATGTTCTCGCCTGATGTGAAGAAAGATCTTTTTGGCGTGCTTCCGCAGTTTGACCGGGTCGCATCATTGCGCTGTTCCTGTCACGAATACCGCATGCTGGCGCAAGGTCATGTCGGCTTTTGTATCGCGGCGACGTTGAAGCCATGGGATCATGCCGCAGGTGCATTGATTGTCGAAGAGGCCGGCGGTGTTGCCAGACTCATCGACAGCATACCCTATCGGCCAGGTATCTTCACAGGCACAATGCTGACCGCTGTCAGCGAAGATGTGTTTGAAAATGTTGTCAGTATCTTGCGGCCCGTATTTGCCAAGCGATAGCGTCAGCCTTGTGCTGGATTGTGCACACGCCGCGACTCTTTGTGTTCTCGATACACCACATAAAGTCCGGCCAGAATCGTAATCACAATCCCGACGGCTGCCAGACCATTGGGCAAATCGTGAAAGATTAAAAACCCAAAAAATGTGGCCACAGGGATCTCGAGATATTGCATGGGTGCAAGGGTGGCTGATGGCGCAAACTTTAATGACCACGTCATGAGAAGGTGAGCACTGGTGCCCAGAACACCGATCGAAAGCAATAGGTACGTTTCAGTGGCGTCTGGGTATACAAATTGTGAGCTTATGGGTGTGCCGCTCAGTGCAAAAGCTGCGTATGTGAGCAGCAGAATAGCAACCGCGATCACTCCGCTGATGGCCTGCAGGCTGATGGGATCAATGTCTTTCGCAATCTGACGCGTGACCAGCATGAACAGTGCAAAATCGACAGCCACGACCAACGGCAACAAGGCTGGCGCACCGACCTCTGAAAAGCTCGGTTGGATAACCAGTAATGTGCCGAAAAAACCGACCGCACAAGCGGACAGGCGCCGATAGCCGACGGTTTCGTTGAGAACAAACCGGCCAAGCAGAAGCAGGATGAAGGGCATGACAAATGCGATGGCCACTGCATCAGCCAGTGGAAGATATTTCAGTGACACAAACATCGCGCCCACACCGACAACATGCAGTACAGTCCGAATGACAGTCAGCGAAAAGACCCTGCGGCTCATATGAAAATGGCGCGTTGACGCCACCACAATTGGCAGCAGAATGAGCGCTTGTAACGCAAAACGGACAATCAACAATTGCAGCAGGGGAATCGTTCCGCCCAACAGTTTCGCGATGGAATCTCCCAATGGCGCAAGTAAACAGAAGCCGAGCATGAGGCTGATGCCCAAAACAGGGCGGTCACGGGTCATCGGAAAACACTACAAATCAATTGCTGGAAAAAAGAGGTGCCGAGCAAACACCTTCCGCTTTTGTCAGCCTACTTGCAAGAGGCCATCCAAGACACGATGTCTTTCAAACAGCTGGGTGATTTCGGGTCGCTTTCGGGTCAGTCAGGAGGCCTTTGCAGCATGATTTATAGCTTGCTCAGGTGAGCTCACTATTTCCAAATGCTGGTTTGTACGGTGTACCTGGCCGGAATTGATTTCACGAGATACATTCAGCATATAGAGTGGCAGTTCAGATGCGGGCAGAGCCTTGCTGAAGAAGAAACCCTGCAACTCATCGTATCCTGCTTTGATCGCAAAATCCCGCTGAGGGGTTGTTTCAATACCTTCGGCAGTGATGCACAAATTCATTGATTTACTCATAGCGCTTATGGTTTCCAAAACCTCGATGACATTGGTATCGCCAAGTGATTGGAAACAGGATCGATCGACTTTCAGTTTGTCGAACGGAAACCGCCATAGGTAACTCAGGCTGGAATAGCCTGTGCCAAAATCGTCCATGACGACACGCACGCCAAGATCTTTGATCATGAGCAATTGGCGTTCAACATTTTCCGGATCGTCAATGAACAATCCTTCTGTGACTTCAACTTCCAGTCGACAAGGTGCCAGACCAGAATCATCAAGCGCCTTCTTCACAACAGCGAACACATTCTCTTTGAACTGCAGGGGAGAAAAGTTGACAGAAATCCGCAAATGTTCCGGCCACTGCACGGCGGTCTTGCAGGCTTCATTCAGCACAAATGCACCAAGTTCCGGGATCAGGCCCATCTGTTCGGCAACTGGAATAAACATCTCTGGAGATATGAATTTACCATTTTCATCTTGCAGACGCGCCAGCGCTTCAAATGAACACAATCGAGAGTCTTTTGCCTGATGAAGCGGTTGATAATGAACAATTACTTTCTTTTATTCAACAGCGCGTCGCAGCGTCATGCGCAGTTTGTTGCGAAGGCGCAGTTCTTCATCCATGTCAGCAGAGAATACATGTGCCTGATCGCGGCCATTCTCCTTAGCATGATACAGCGCCACGTCGGCGCATTTCCGTAGTTCCACCATATCATCGCTGTGCTTTGGCGAAAGTGCGGTGCCGACGCTGATACTGATGTTGATTGGCATCCCGTCAATTTCTTTGATGGCGCGAATTCGACTGACGAACTTCTTGGCCATGCTGCTGGCCTGTTTTTCGTTCTTGACATTGAGCTGAAGCACAACAAATTCATCGCCACCAATGCGAGCCAGAATGTCGTTCTCGCCCAGAATATCTGCCAGGTTTTGCGCGACAATCTGCAGAAGCGTATCACCCGCAGCATGGCCCAACGCGTCATTGACCGTCTTGAAATTGTCCAGATCAATCGCATGAAGCGCTACACTTGGGCGGCCATTTTTATCATTGGCGGCCGTGCGCTCCAACTGAGACAGGAAATGGGCTCGGTTCGCGGTTCCGGTCAGGGTATCGAAATGGGCCAGGCGATAGATATGATCATCCCCTTGCTGTTTTCGTCGCAGCACCAGACCTGTGTAGAAAGCATGAGCCAGTGAAAGAAGCGCCAGCACTGCGGTCATTAACACAATGACGTCCAGCTTCTGTTTGAAAATGTTGCTCTTCTCGGTTTGGTCGACATAGACTTCAATGACGCCCTGTACTTTGCCGTCCTTCTGATACGGCATATACGCTTCAGCATAGATTTCGGGTCTGTCAGGATTGCCGCGACCATCTTTGGTTTCGGTAAATGCTTCACCGCGAACAATGCGCTCTGCAATCGCTGGCCTGTGATCTTGAAGCGAGTGGTTGCCGGTGTCATCCAGTGTGTCGGAGACCACCAGCAATGTGCCATCGGATCCAAATATCTTGTATCGAAACACATTTCCAACCAATGCAATGGTTTCGAAGAAATCCAGGTCTTCACTACTCAACTGTTCGCCAGCCAGAACCTTGTCGAGTTGATCTGCACCCTGCGCCACAAATGCGTCTGCCCAGTTGCGGGCAGTGGATTGAGCTGATTCATCAACCAATTCATCCACAACGCGTGTGGAAAAGTGAGCGCTGACAATAAAGGTCGTTGCAATCAAACCCAAAAACAGAACATGTCCGCGACTTTTCTTGGCAAGTACGGAGTGAAGGCGCTGTAGCATCTTGATCCCCAAATCAAATAGAACGGCAATTTATTCAAATCCCCCCAATGAAACATTAATGGTTCGCGCTCAGGGGCCTGTGAGGCGCCGCTAGGTGAGGCATTAGCTGGGTTTCCAGCCTTGCAAGCTAAAGCTTCAAAATACTTAGGCGGCTGAATTCATTGAGGAATGGCATTCTGCAGACATGGAGATTCCTGTACCTGCAAAAAAACCGGCAGATACATCAATTGCCCCATGAAGTTGCATGCAGGAGGGCTCAGTTCGTTATTCAACTGTCATATTGAAGCGCTAATTTAGTTCTTGCACACGTGTGCAAAAGCGGTAACCTAGTTCTTGCACACGTGTGCAATGCCGCAATTACAAAAATACTTCATTCATCTGACAGGAGGGATTTCATGACAATATCCATTATTCGCAGCGCGCTTATGGCATCTGCCGTAGTACTGGCCGCAGGGCCAGCTTTGGCAGAAGATATTACAATTACTGTTTGGGCCGGAGGGTCCAACGAGTCGGATTCCTATCGCCTAGAGGCAATTGAAATGGCCGCCGACATATTGTCGCGCGAAAGCGCCATTGCAGGCCAAGAGTTGAATATTACCGTTGAGAAAAAGCTCGATTTTGGCGATTGGCCAGAATTCAAGCAGGCAGTCACACTTGCAGCCGAAGCTGGCACAGCTCCAAACATTGTCGTGACCAGCCATCTTGATATCGCGCCTTGGTCAGAAGCTGGTTATATCGTGCCGGTTGAAGATTACCTTGATCTGGATTCATGGCCACTCAACAACATCTACGAAAACCTGATGGCTGTCGCAGCGTTTGATGATGTGCAGTGGGGATTGCCGCAGGATGCTGAAAGCCGTCCTTTCTTTTTCTGGAAAGAAACAATGAGGGGCATTGGATATAGCGACGCTGATATTGCGGCGCTCCCGGCCAAGGTCGAAGCCGGCGAATACACGTTGGCAAATGTTCTGACGGATGCAAAAAAGGCTGTGGAAGCCGGGCTGGTTGAAGAAGGCTACGGCTTTTATCCGCGCGTTTCCAATGGGCCGGATTATGCACAATTCTACCAGTCTTTTGGTGGCGAATTGCAAGATCCTGAAACCGGTAAACTGGTTTTGGACAAGGCAGCCATGGAAGCCATGTATCAGTTCTTTGTCGATGCAGTGGCTGCTGGCGTTACCCGCAAAAACCACATCGGCACTGATTGGTCACAATGGTACAATGAAGTTGCCAATGGTAAAGCTGCCATGTGGCATGGTGGAACATGGCATTATGGCCGGTATACCAAAACGGAAGGCAACACCGACTTCTTCGGCACCATCGAATTTTCTTTGATCCCGGCTGGCAATGCCAATGGCCGCGCCAATACCATTACCCATCCATTGGTCTATCTGGTCACCAATCAAGAAACCGATCGGGCAGAAGAAATTGCATCTCAGTTGATCAAAATCGCATCTGAGCCACGCATCAATTCGTTGCATGCAATTAAATCCGCTCATCTTGGTATTGCAAAAGAACAATCCAATATCGAGCTTTACGCCAATGATCGTTGGGCATCAGTGGCGACCGAACGACTGCTTGGCGCGGCAAATGCGCAACCCAATCACGTTCAGTATGGCGCATTCTCAGAAGCTCTTTGGAAAGGGCTTGAAGCATCCTGGACCGGTATCAAGACACCGGCTGAAGCGATTGCTGAAGTTGAAGCGGAACTCAAGGCAACATTGGGCGATGAAGTCATCATTCGTTAAAAGCTGAGCCTTTTGGCCATCAGTTTTACGAAGGCATTGGCGTGGGCTTTCGGTCTCGCCAATGCCGCACAATGTTCCTTTAACGTCCAAATGAGCGCCTCATGAAACGCATCAACTGGCTTGGGCTGGGCCTGCTGGCACCCGCCTTTTGCATTGTCATTTTCTTCTTTCTGGCTCCGGTCATACTGACCGGGTTTTTCGCTTTTACCAATATGAGCACGTCAACTGGTGTGACTGGCGGTGAATATGTGCTCAACCAAACTGGCTTGCGAGCGATTGAAGACAAGGGATTGCCCGAAGCAACACTGAAACAATTGAAAAACGCCGGCTACCGCGTCGATGCCAAGGGTCTTGCCGCAATGGCGGAGCAATTTGGTGAAAACGCTGCTGCAGAGTTTGCTGAACTGCATAGTGATGCTCTGTTCACATCCAGACGCGATATGGAACGTGCGCTCAAGGATTTGAGAGCCAATCAGATTCGCAGCACAAGGGACAGGAAAGCCGCCGCAGAATTGTTCAAACGTTCGGTCTTGAACGAGCGTTTTTCGACTGAAGACGAGTTTCGCGCAGTTTTGATCGAAGCAAACATCAATCCCGCAGACCATGATGCCATCGTGATGCAGGCTTATTCTGGATGGGTTTGGACGAAGGAAAATATCGAGCTTATTTTCACGCTTCCTTCCAGCCTGCGCTATGCAATGAACACTCTCATGTATGTTGGGCTGACATTATCTTTCAATGTGCTGTTCGGACTGTTTCTGGCAATCTCCATTTTCTACCTGCCACCCAGGACATCCGCTATTTTCAGCACAATATGGTTCCTCCCACGTGTGCTGCCGCCCGTGCTTTATGTCTTGATGTGGAAATGGTTCACTTGGGACACAGGCTTTATAGCCACAACACTTAGCTGGGTTGGGGTGGCGCCAAAAAACTGGATGCTGGATACATCTACGCATGCCTGGGTCGTCATCGTTCTGATCAATGGCTTTGTCGGGGCCTCTCTCGGGATGATCCTGTTTTCATCGGCCATCAAGGCAATTCCAACTTCCATGCTGCACGCATCCGAAGTTGATGGCGCCTCTCGCATACAGCAAGCGCGCTACATCATTTTACCGCAATTGCGCTGGCCCATTCTGTTCGTAACGTCCTATCAGACGCTTTCGCTGCTCACATCGTTTGAGTACATCCTGCTGAGCACCGATGGTGGGCCAGGTCGCGCGACCGAAGTCTGGTCGTTGGCAGCTTTTCATACAGCACTGAATAATTATGGCGGCAATCTTCAATACGGCCTTGGTGCGGCCTTTGCCATGTTGCTGGTCATCATCGGAATTATTGCAAGCCTTGCCTATCTGCGCTTCTTCAATTTCCGTGAGATGATTGCCAAACCCCGGATAGAGGGCTGACCCATGAGGCATAATTTCCGCACCTGGCCATTGCTACTCATTCTGTCATTGGTCTCACTTCCGCTGATCATCATGTATGTATTTCAGGTGGTTGATAGTTTCACAGCACCAAAACCCGGTTCGCTGATCCCGGGCGCAGTGACATTTGAGAATTTCAGATTTCTCTGGGAAACACCTGACCCTGGTCGATCCAGCATCTGGCAGGTCACTTTCAACACCTTCGTTTTCGCTACCAGCGTAGCAGTCATCATTACCTCCATTTCCATGACGGCGGCTTATGCTTTGTCGCGGTTGAATTTTCCAGCAAGGGGGTTCTTTTTGGGCGGGCTGATCGTGCTTCACGGTTTCCCAACCGTAACCCTGATCATCGCCATATTTCTGATCCTGCAATTCCTTGGCCTTTATGACAGCTTGTTTGGTGTCATTCTGGTCAAGTCGGCACTGGAATTGCCATTCGGCATCTGGATCATGAAGGGGTTTTACGACACGGTTCCCTGGGAAATTGAAATGGCCGGAGTTCAGGACGGCGCCAGTCGGTTCACGGTCTGGCGCAGGCTGGTTCTGCCACAAGTGCAACCAGGCCTGTCGGCATTGTTCGTATTGGCATTTCTACTAGGCTGGTCAGAATTTGTCCTGCCACTGGTATTGGCACCAGGAAGCGATGCCCAGGTCCTGTCTACCTATCTGGCAGCTTTGATTGCTGATGACAGCAAACTGGATTTCAGCCTCTACAAGGCCGTTGGCATGTTTTACGCGCTGCCAGTCATCTTCATCTATCTGGTTTTCCAGAAAAAACTCATGAACATTTATGGCGGAGGCACGAAAGGCTGATGCAACTTCAACTGAAAAATTTCACAAAACGATTTGGTGATCTGACGGTCATCGAAAACCTTGATCTGACGGTCAATAGCGGCGAGATGATCGCCCTTCTTGGGCCGTCTGGTTGCGGAAAATCCACAACACTGTTTGCCATTTGTGGCATCCACCGGATGGATGAAGGGGAGCTCTTTTTCGGAGACCGTGAAGTCTCCGATTTGCCTTCACAGAAACGCAATGTCGGCGTGGTTTTCCAGAATTATGCGCTCTATCCGCATATGAGCGTATTTGAAAACATTGCCTTTCCGCTGACCATCAAGAAACAAAGTGCGTCGGACATAGAGCGTCAGGTCAACGAAATTGCAGAGCTTGTCTATATTGGTGAGTTGCTAAAGCGGCGACCGGCGGAGCTATCTGGCGGTCAGCAGCAGCGTGTGGCTTTGGCACGCGCCCTTGTGCGCAAGCCGGATTTCTTGTTGCTGGACGAGCCGTTGGCCAATCTGGATGCCAAGTTGCGGTTGGAGATGCGCTCGGAAATTCGCCGTATTCAGCAGGAAACAGGCATTGCAGCCATTCTTGTGACGCATGATCAGGTCGAGGCCATGTCCATGTGCGACCGCATTGCCCTGATGGATGCCGGAAAAATTGTTCAGTTTGATCAACCATCCGTTCTGTACACAGACCCAGCCGATAAATTCGTTGCCAGCTTTCTTGGCAATCCTCCGATTTCCTTCATAGATCCAATTGTCGATGGCGGCGCCTTGATGCTGCCAGGCGGTCTTTCGATTGCAATTCCAGAAAACATTTCTGCGCAATCAAAAGTTCAGTTGGGCATTCGACCAGAAAGCTTTGGGCCCCAATTTGGCACCGGTCTGCCCGGAAAGGTCTGTTTTGTGGAAATGCAGGGCAGGGAGGAATTGTTCGATGTTCTGCTTGCTGACGGCTCGCTCGTGCGGTCCATCCAGCCAGCAGGGTCTGGCATAAATGTTGGTGCACAAATCGATTGGGGAGTGGCTGCAGACAATGTGTTGATGTTCGACCAAAATGGAGCACGGCTGTGAGCTTTGACTGGACTCGGCCCGCGCGGGCCTATTCCATTGCTCATCGCGGTGCCAGCGCCTATGCGGCTGAGAGCAGCTTCCGCGCGTTCGAAATTGCCGCTGAACTGGGAGCCGACTTCTGGGAAGTTGACATAAGGCTGACAGCGGACAATCAGCTGATCGTCTATCACGATCACGAAATGCCAGATGGAAGGGCCATAAAGGATCTCAGCTTTCAGCAGATTGATGCGTGCAGCAAAGGTGAAATGGCAGCCCCATTGTTGGAAGATGTTCTGGATCTGGCGCGCAAGCACACTGCGGGGATTTACGCTGATATCAAAGACACAGGAGCGGCAGTTCCGGCATTTCATGCGCTGCAGAAATTTGGCATTGAAAAGGCCATCATTGGTGCGTTTGATCCAGAAGCTGCAAAGCTGTTGAAGGAAGCTGGCTGCTCCTATCCGCGCTCAGCTCTTGTTCCCATTGGCGCTGACCCATTTGAACATGCCAAAGGTGCAGATATTATTCATCTGTGTTGGGAGCGCATGCTTCGCCCACAGGATTTAATGACAGAATATTTTTTCAGGCGTGCCGAGCAGGAAAATCAGCTGGTCGTATTGTGGCACGAGGAAGACCCAGAACGCATGGCGGCCATACGGCACATGCCCGTTATTGGCATATGCTCGGATCGGCCGGAACTGGTTCAACCGTTTTCACCTCCGCAGGACTGGCCGGTTCAGATCGTCTGCCACCGGGGCGCAAATCGCTTTGCCCCGGAAAACTCACTTGAAGCCGCACACTGCGCCTTTGCCGCCGGGTTTTCTCATGTGGAAATCGATGTGCGCACCACCAGTGATGACCAGCTTGTTGTCATTCATGACAGAACTGTGGATCGAACCACAGACGGCACGGGCGTGGTTGCAGAACTGCCGCTGGCAAATTTGAAAAGTCTGGATGCGGGCAGTTGGTTTTCACCAAGGTTCAAAGAGCAGACCATTCCAACATTGGACGAAATCCTGCAGACGGCAAACCGCTACAACGGGTCGCTTTATGTTGAGTTGAAAGACACCCCCGCACATCAGGTTTATGACACGATCATGGCGTCGAACATGCTGGATAGGTGTTTCTTCTGGTCGTTTGATTCAGCCCTCCTGCAAGATATGCGGGCGATAAGTGACAGAGCAAGCATCATGGTACGGCGGCAGGATTTTACGACCCTTGAAGAGACGCTTAATTTCCTGTCTCCCGACATTATCGAATACACGATGGCTGAAGATTGGTCGGAGTTTGTTGAATGCCGGAACAGTGGGTTGCATGTGATGGTCGCCTATAACGGTGCCGACAGGAAAGAGATGCAAAGTATAATTGACGCGCAACCAGATATGGTAAACCTTGACCAGCCTTTTCTCTTTCGCGACATGATTCAATCTGCAAGCAAATCTCTATAAGTGGCTGATATACCAAACAAGAAACCCACATCATACGATGTCGCCAAATTGGCTGGCGTCCACCGCTCTGCTGTGTCTCGGGCATTTTCCGACGGCAAAAGCATTTCCGATGAAACGCGCCGTAAAGTTGTCGAGGCCGCGCAGTCCATTGGCTATCGGGTCAATTATCTGGCCCGTGGATTACACGCGCAGAACTCGGGACTTGTTGGTATTGTCGCCTCTCGGCTGGAAACATCTCACCGTGCTCGTCAGGTCAAACTGATATCGGGGGAACTGGTGAAATCCGGGTTTACGCCAATTCTTCTGACTGCTGATGGTGTTGAAGATTTGCGTGGACACATGTCCGGTCTTTTGAACTTCAACGTTTCCGGAATGATCATAACTTCTGATACGCCGCCGCCGGATATCATTGAAGAATGCAGTCATCTCTCCGTTCCGGTGGTCCTGATAAATCGGGCGCCATCCGTCGCCGGCGCTGACCGGGTTCAGCTTGATATCAAGGTTGCTGGCCGCATGGCATTTCAGATGCTGCATGAGGCAGGAGCCACCCGGTTTGGCGTTCTGGAACCAGAGGCACAGACCTATTCGGTCGTCGGACGCGCAAGAGAGTTTGCCCAAAACTGCAAATCTGAAGGGTTCGGTGTCACCATTATCAAAACCAAAGAACAAAGCTACAAGGATGGCTTGGCGGCCTCAGACGATATTCGATCGGCATTGGGCAATCTTGATGGGATTTTCTGCACAACCGATCTGATGGCATTTGGGGTTCTGGACGGTTTGCGGATACGCCATGATGTTTCAGTCCCAGAGCAAGTACGAATTCTCGGGTTTGACGATGCTGATCAGGCCGAATGGTCTGGTTATAATCTGTCGACCATCAGCCAGAACATTGAAGACAGTGGCAAAGTAGCCGTCGAACTGATGATGAAGCGCCTTGCTGACCCTTCACGAATACTGGAAACCAGAACCATTGCGTTGACATCCGTGCATCGCGGTACCACGCATCAACGGCCCAAATCCTAGAGAAGGGTCCATAAATGGAACAGCAACCCAGCCAGAAATGAACCACCCAAGGCCAGAGCAAGATACAAGACAAAAACCTGTTTCTTGACCAGCGCAAAGACGGCAAGCGCTGCGGGCAGGGAAGTCACCCCTCCGGCGACGAGAAATGCTAATCCTGCGCCCGGCGCCATGCCTTGTTCCACCAAGCCGCCAACAAGCGGAAGGGCCGCATATCCATTCAGATAAGCCGGAACGCCAACCAATGTTGCGATTGCAATTGGCAGGATGCCTTCCCCGCCAAGCGAGCGCGACACAAGGTCGGCAGGAAGATAGGTCAGCATCAGGCTTTCCAGAATATAAGCCAGAAACAGCCACTTGATCAGAAAGAGTGTAATTTTAGCACCTTCACGGAAGAACCGGTCAACACGTGTCCTGTCCTGCCAAAAGCGCCACTCGATTGGCTTCGCCATGCTGACCTTCGTTCCACCGCAGCCGCCATTGCCAACACCTTCTTTCAGCGTATCAAGCAGCCTTCCGTTCGCTGAAAGAAGATAGACCACTGTGCCGCCCAAAAGGCCCAGGCTTACGGCCGCCATGGTCTTCACAAGTGCGAATTCAAAACCCAGAACGCCTGCCGTCAGCACGAACATGGACGGGTCCATAATGGGGGAGGCCAGCCAAAAAGCCATGACAGCTGCCAAAGGCACGCCCATGGACAGAAGTGCGGCAATCAACGGGATCACACCGCAAGAGCAGAAGGGAGACAGCGCGCCAGCAATAGCGGCCAACACAATCATCTTTCGCGGTGACCCCTGAAAGACGCGCGCAATCAAACCATCAGCGCCCGTTGCACTGGCATAGGCCGCCAGGCCAATGGACAGCAGAAGAAACGGCAAAGTGTGCAGCAAATTGGATAAGGCGAATTGGAAACTGTTGGATGCCTGTGGCGGGTTTATCGTAAATAAAAGGGCCAATATCAGCAGTGAAACAAACCAGACCTGGCCCTTTTTCCAGAATCCGCCGATGTTTATGATGAAGGGCCAAATAGTGAACGGCTTCGATTGTAACATTTCTATATATCCAGATTTATAGTTATTTAAGGGCAAAAAAAGGGAAGCTCGTTTTTCTCAGACCGCGTCCTCACTGGCAACGCCGAGACCAATGCAACACTCATCTGTCAGGAATGAAACAGTCCGATTCATCATGTCAAAATCAACGCGGTTCAGCACTTCGCGGCCATTTTTCTGCTGGACCACAAGACCTGTATGAACAAGGCTGGACAGATGATGAGACAGGGTTGAAGCTGGCATTTGCAAATGCGTTCCGATTTCACCAACATTCAATCCTGGCTCTCCGGCCCGCACCAGAAGACGATAAATCTCCAGACGTGCTTCGTGGCCAAGCGCGGCGAGCAGGGGGGCATAGGTCATGTTCTCATTCATGGATTTAATATAACTAATAATCTAGTTATGTAAAGGCTTTTGAAGTGCGCTGCGTAGCTGGTTCATTGTTGACCTGAACGACGACCTCTGATTCTGTAAAAGGGGCTGGTGCGGAAGAACTGCCGATGAACTAGGTCCATGCCTGGAATCCAACGGAAAGATCATTTTGAACAGTGATGCAATTGCCCCTTGAAGGAGCGCCACGAAAACAGTCATTGCGGTGGCATGCCTCAAGCATTGCGGGCAGGCCATTGGCCATTCTGGCGCGAGCCCATTTTCGGTTTCCGCGTCGTATCAACTTCCCGATTTGCCGGTTCCTGTAACGGCTTGTGCGTTTCATTCTGGCACTGATGAAGGGAAAACGGAATGGGAGGTTCTGCGGCTGGCCTAAAAGTGCCAATAGTTGCTGGGGTCGCATTGCACCGGCATTCTTGTCGTTTGACCTGTGCCAGTTTATGAACGATTCCAGCCGCTGCCCGAAGCCTTCAAAAATATGAGTCAAACTCCCATGAAGACCATTTCCCACGAACTCGCCGCCTCAGTGCGCAGTGCGGTTGATCCATTTTTGGCGATGGATGTCATGGTGGCAGCCCAGGCGCGCTCGACTGAAGGCAAGCCGGTTCTGCATATGGAGGTTGGGGAGCCCGGCCATCAGGCACCTTTAATCGTGCGAGAAGCCGCCAAAGCGGCCATTGATCACGACCGGATTTCCTACACACCGGCCCTGGGGTTATTGTCCTTGCGGGAACGTATCTCTGCACATTATCAGGAAGCCTATGGGGCAGTCGTTCCGCATGAACGGATTGCCATCACAACCGGATCATCAGCAGGGTTCATTCTCAGCTTTTTGTCAGCTTTTGACGCTGGCGCACGAGTTGGCCTGGCAGCGCCCGGCTATCCGGCCTACCGCAATGTTCTGAAGGCTTTGGGCTTAGTCGCCGTCTCGATCCCGGTCAAAGCAGAAAACAGATATGTCATCACGGCCGATGATCTGCAGGCGGTTCATGACCAGACGCCGCTGGATGGTATCCTGATCGCTAGCCCGGCCAATCCATCTGGCACCATGCTGTTACCAGACGCATTTGCGCAGTTGATCGCGTGTTGCGCGCAGAACGGTATCAGATTCATCTCAGATGAAATCTATCACGGGATTGTCTATGAGGGCACGGCCAGATCGGCTTTGTCGTATACAAACCAAGCCATCATCATCAACTCATTTTCCAAATATTATTGCATGACCGGTTGGCGCATCGGCTGGATGGTGCTGCCTGAAGATCTGGTGCGGCCGGTGGAACGACTGGCGCAATCCCTCTATATCTCTGCGCCCTATATTTCGCAGATTGCTGCCGCAAAAGCGTTTGATGCGTCAGCCGAGCTGGATGCGATCTGTCAGCAATATGCGGCCAACAGGCAAAAACTCCTGAAAGCCTTGCCTGAAATTGGGTTTGAAGGTCTGCATCCCGCTGATGGCGCATTTTACATTTATGCAAATGCCGGGCGCTTCACCAATGATGCTTTGAGTTTTTCAAAATCGCTTTTGGATAACACCGGTGTTGCCGCCACACCGGGCGTTGATTTTGACCCTGATCACGGCCAGACCATGATGCGGTTTTCCTTCGCCGGAGACGAAGTTACCATCGACAAGGCTATTGATGCCATGGCGCGCTGGCTGGGATAGACAGGTCATGAGTTTTTGGGCGCCCGCTCTGGCAGGGTTTTCATTGGGCAGCGGGTTGATTATGGCCATCGGCGCCCAAAATGCCTTTGTGTTGCGCCTTGGACTCTTGCGCAGTCACGTCTTTGCAATCTGTCTGCTATGCGCTTTATCGGATGCCGCGTTGATTGTTCTTGGCATTGCCGGGCTGGGCACGCTGGTCCAGCGCTCGCCGCTACTTCTGACAGCCGTGACCTATGGCGGTGCATTGTTTCTGTTTGTATATGGCCTGATGGCCTTTCGCAGGGTGTTCACGCCAGAGGCGATGAAAACCGGCCAAAAAGAAACACCAACCCTGGCGGCAGCTGTTGCAACAGCGCTGGCTTTCACGTTTCTCAATCCGCATGTCTATCTGGATACGGTACTGCTGTTGGGAACCTTTTCGGCAAAATATTTGGGACAGGAGCGCATTGCATTTGGCGCCGGTGCGGTAACCGCTTCATTTGCCTGGTTTTTTGGCCTTGGCTATGGCGCACGCTTGCTTGCGCCAGTGTTCGCACGGCCAGTCGCGTGGCAGGTGCTGGACGTGCTGATTGGCGGCATTATGTGGCTGCTCGCCGCATCACTGCTTTTCAGCTAGCAGGTTTTGCCGGCGCTGAAATGGATTTGTGCAACGGGACACTTTTGTGCTTGGTGCACAAAGACTGAGCTGCCTGTACGGATTTGATTCCGATTTCACCGTAGTGTGCAGCCAGTTCCTTGTCTTTTGCCCGGTCTTCCCGGCAGCGAAAACCCTTCGATTTCATCAATTGCATCACACAACTCCAATACTCATAGTAAGGTTAGTAACGTGCTGATAACGCACGGTATCACCATATTATTCCCAAGTCTGCGCCAGTTAAGTGAATCAAGTCTTAAGCCGGTGCATCAAATTGACTTGTTTTGAACCAACTGAGAATTGCAGAAAAGCATCGCAGTCGCCACAAAATGCGATATCTATGAGAGCCCAGTCAGGCTGCAGCCTCTTTTTGCGCAGGGATAGTTTTTGAACCAGACCGTCATCAGACCTATTTCCACTGAACCATGCTCGCCGTCAAAATCGGAGATAGGGCAAGAGACAGGGCATGTCGGTGTAGATGCGTCCACCACAGAACTTGCCGGGCTGGCCTTAAAGGGAATGCTGCTCACAGCCCTCACATTGGGGCTTTATCGGTTCTGGTATGTCACAAGGGTTCGAAAATATTTCTGGTCACACACACGCATCGGCAATTACCCGCTGGAATTCACCGGCCGTCCAGTTGATTTGATCGTCGGTTTCTTCATGGCCGTTGCAATATTGCTGCCGCTCTATCTTGGTCTGTTTGTTGTGTCGTTGGGTTTGCAAAATGGCGTTCTGGCCGCCAATTTGGGGGCTGTTTTGGTCGTGTGGTTTCTCAGTCAATTCGGTCTGTACCGCGCCAGAAACTACCGCCTCACAAGAACCCTTTGGCGAGGCCTGCGGTTTCGGCAGGAAGGGTCAGGCATCGTCTACGCGCTGCTGTCGACAATTTGGCTTGTGATCGGGCTGGCAAGCCTGGGGTTGCTTTGGCCGGCTCGCCGCCGAGCATTGCAGGCCTACAAAGCGCGCCACACCTGTTTTGGGGACCAAAAGGCCAGCTTTGACGCATCACTGACACCGCTTTACTGCGCCGGCTGGCCGTTATTTCTGGGGGTGGCTTTGATCAGCGCTTGGACAGTCTGGCAGTTTGCAAACATCTGGCAGGCAACACCCGCAACGTTTGGGGTTTGGGAAATACTGGGTTCAGACCTGCGCAATATGAGGTTTGAAGACTCCGTTGCGGCAATTCCCTTTGCTGATATCCTCTGGGTCGTGAGCATCGCAGGCTTTGCATACGTTGCTGTTTTAGCGCTCGCCGGGCCTTCCTATCTGGCGGCGGAAACACGTCATTTTGCAAGCGCCACATCGTTTGGTGCGGTCAGAATAAACTCATCACTCACAAGGTCATCCTTGGTTGCCGTGTGGGGTCGGTTTCTGGCGATACTTGCAGTCTTCAGCGCCGTCTATCTTGGACTGGGTGCGGTTCTTTTTGGTGCGTTCCTGTATTCCGATTTGCCGGTCGGCATTCTGGATAGTGCCACAACCCGCTTCTGGTTTTTTGTGGCCCTGTTTCTGTACTATTGCATCGGCTTCATAACCTATGCAGTCATTCATCTGGTCCATTTGCGCTTCCATCGCTGGAGAGCAATCGGCAATTCGTTGTCGTTTTCGCCAACAGATGCCATATCCGAAATAGCGGTGGGGTCGACAGATGAGTTGCGCCGCCGCGACGGATTTGGCGAGGGTATCGCAGACGCTTTGGACGCGGGTGGGGTGTAAGATGCAGCAAAGCCCCATCGCCCCGGAAAAGTCGCCCCCAGAACAACCCACATTCAAGGCCGTTTTATTTGATGGTGAAACTGCCGCGGCCCAGCGGGTGCGCGTTAGTATCGAAAAAGACAAACTGCTTGTTTTCAATGCGAAGAATGAAATGGCGGACAGGGTCAATCTCGATCAACTGTTTCGCCCCATAACCAAGGCTGATCAAATCGTCCTGGCTGTTGAAGGCCCGCAAGATGACCGCAGGATTACGATTGAAAAGGTCAATGTGCCAACCGATGTCTGGACATATCTGAAGACCCTGCCGGAAGCGCGTCGTCAATCCCCGGGCCAACCATCGCGTATCATTCTAGCCTGTGTGCTTTTCATTTTGGCCTGTCTCACCACCTTTACGGTTCTCATTCCCATTGCATCAGACCGTTTGGCTTTCATTGTGCCGCGAAGCGTTGAACAGACGCTTGGTGACCGCCTGGAGCGCACTGTGCTGCAGGCTAGTCCTAAGAACATATGCGGGTCATCATCAGACAATCCCTATTTGCGCTCTCTGGCGGAGAGCTTGCTGGCGGCAAGCGGCGGCAGTGATCCGGTCAGTCTGCACATCATTGACCTGCCGGTGGCCAACGCTTTTGCGTTGCCATCAGGGCGGATATTCATAACCAGACCCTTGTTGGATCTCAGCCAGAGTTCTGATGAACTGATCTCAATTCTCGCTCATGAGATGGGCCATGTTCAGGCACATCATGCGCTGCGTCTGTCTCTGCGGGTGGGCGGATCTTCTGCCATGCTTGGCTTCCTTTTGGGTGATTTCACCGGAAGCGCGGCCCTCATCGCCATTGGCCAGGCCTTGATGGGCACGGCCTTCAGTCGCGAGTTTGAACGGGAAGCCGATGAGCTGTCCGTGCAGATACTTCAGGATCTGGGCATTTCGCCGTTGGTTCTGGCAAACATGCTGGAGCGGTTGCAAGGGGATGACCAACAGGTTGGTTTGCTGGCAACACATCCGATGACAGCGGACCGGCGCGGTTTTCTGGCTCAGGCCGCTTTGCAAGACGACAAGACAATACAGGGTTCGGAAGCCAAAAATCTTTCAATTCAGAGCTGGAATTCGCTTAAGTTGATTTGCGATTAGCCAGAATCACTGATAAAACCCTCCAAATTCCAGTATTTGAGGCAGTGTATTTGCCATGTCTGCGGTTGATTTTGAGTACAACGGCTTTAAGAAATCGGGAAGCGGGTATCAGGGTGCTTCTTTCGCACGGATAAGTGCAGGGCAGCAAACCCGAGAAGATGTGTCCCGCTCCGCAATCTGGGCCAGAAAAACAGCTCCCTTGGGATTTGCGACCATTATGTTGGGCGCTTTGCTGCATCGGTTTGGATTTATTCCTGTCGATGAAATGCTGTCTGTTCTTGGAGCAGGTGCGTTGCTTGCTCTGGCCGCAGTCGGCATGTCGCTCAACAGTTTCATTGATATCTGGCAGCTGGGCGTGCGCGGCTTTTTCCGTGCCGCAGTGGCACTGGTCATCAGTCTGATAACACTGGCACCCTTTGCGCTTGTTGTGATTGGGCTGCTTTATCTGCCAAAAGTCAGTGGTGTCACCACGAATGCCGAAGATCCGCCATTAATGTTGGCGGACATTGCCTTCGGCCGGGTTGATCAGCAGGTGCTGACAGATCAGCAAGCGGCCTATCCCGCCATCCAGACACAGGAGTTCCCGTTGCCTGCACCTCAGGTCTATGATCTGGCACGCGGTGCTGCAGAACGGACAGGGCTGGACATTACATTTGAATTGCCGCCCATCGTTGCCGCCAATTTCATCGAGGTTGAAGGGGAAAGCGTCGCAAGCACGCCAGCCCCAAGAGCAAAGCCTATCGTGTTGAGAGACGGCTCCGTGATGCGGCGCACGGTAGCAAAATTCTATACGGAAGCTTCCGCTGAAGGCGTGTTCGAAGCGTCTGGGAAAACCCCGGTTCTAGGCTTTGTTGATGATGTTGTGGTGCGCGTAAGGGCCATCAATAATGGCTCAACTGTGGATGTCAGGTCAGCGTCCCGCATTGGCGATCACGATTTGGGTGCCAATGCCAGACGTGTTCAGGCCTTCCTGCGCGAATTGGATTTGACGGTTAAAGCACTGAGCGTGAACTAACCGATCAACTTGCCGCTTCAAATCCCGATGAAAGTGTCGGCTGAGAATCAGCGCTTGTGATCTTGCCTGATTCAATCAGGGATTCCAGATGTGCCAGAACCGTCATCGCAGCTGCGCCATGCAGCTTTGCAGGTAGAGTGCGATAGAGAATTCTGACAAGTTCAGGAATGGTATCGACCCCTTTGGACACTTGATCCAGAATCGCCGTTTCGCGCATAATCCGGTGGGTTTTCAAACCTTTTACATAGGCATGTGCCTGCGGAATTGCGTCGCCATGTCCAGGTAAATAATGCGTCTCGGAACGCGCCAGCAATACATCCAGAGACCTCAAATAGTCAGCCATGGAGCCATCGGGCGGCGCAACGACGGTGGTTGACCAGCCCATCACATGATCGCCCGAAAGCAGCAAGTCGGTCCCGCCAATGGCAAACGCAGAATGATTGGCGGTGTGTCCCGGCGTCAGAACGGTCTCAATCTGCCAATCATGCCCTTCAATCTTGTCGCCATCTGCCAGAATACGGTCTGGCATGAAGTCAAGATCAGCGCTGCGACCAAGGATTTCAGTCTCTTCTTGCGTTAAGTCACGATAAGGCTTGTGCGGACCAGCTGCGTAGACATCTGCGCCGGTTTGGCTCTTCAGTCTTGCTGTCAGGGGTGTGTGGTCGAGGTGGCTGTGGGTTAGTATAATCGCGTCAACCGACCGGCCGCCGATGGCGGAAATCAGCGCGTCAAAATGTGCATTACTGTCAGGTCCCGGATCAACCAGGGCCAGGGAATGTTCGCCAATCAGATATGTATTTGTGCCGCGAAACGTATAGGGGCCGGAATTGGGGGCCGTCATGCGTTTAACGCCGGAGACGATATCCACAGCAACGCCATGCTTCGGATTGAAGTCCGTATTGAAGGAAAGGGCCATCAGGACGCTCCTGTGGGCGCGCAATCTGTTCGCTGTGCCCAAAATGATAAGTTTTCTTGAGGGCGGTTTATCTGGGAACTTGTTTCAAAACAAGCAAACGGCTAAAAGCAGGAAATGAAACACGGCATGTGGAATTCAACCTGTCATCTCCGTGTTTCAGGAATTTCTCGCAAGTAAGAATATCTCATAAGGATGTAGCCCATGAGTGCTCAAAGTCTGACCTCTCCCAATCCACTCGCAATCGCCCTTTGGCCAACGCAGACAGAGAGCAGCACACAAGCCGCTTTACGCTTTATCGCGCTGGCAATTATCGGCGCAGCATTGCTGGCAATTTCGGCAAAAATTCGTGTGCCGCTGCCATTCACGCCGGTGCCAATGACTCTCCAGACAATCGCCATCATGGGCCTTGGAGCGGCCTATGGCATGCGTCTTGGACTGGCAACTGTCCTGCTCTATCTTGCCATTGGCGCCTTGGGCATGGATGTGTTCACCAGCTCAACAGCTGAATCAAACGGTCTTGCCTATATGATGGGCGGCACAGGCGGCTATCTGGTCGGCTTTATCGTTGCCATGGGCGTGATCGGCTATTTTGCAGAGCGCGGCTGGGATCGTTCGATTGTCAAACTCTTCGGTCTGATGCTGTTTGCTGACGTGATCATTTTTGGCCTTGGCCTTTTGTGGCTCGGCAATCTTGTCGGTTGGGACAAGCCGGTTCTTGAATGGGGTCTTTATCCATTCGTGGTTGGCGACCTGATCAAGATCGCGCTTGCATCTGCGCTCATTCCAGCCATTTGGACATGGCTCAAGCGCAGCTGATCCTGCAAACTTCGATGATTTGAGAAAAGCCCGGCCCTGTGCCGGGCTTTTTTGTGCTGTTTTTTGTTTCGAGCTTTTTTATCAGGGCCTTCGGGTTTCTAGGTCCAGTTCAGAACAATTTTCCCGCAAGCACCCTCATTCATGACAGCAAAGCCTTGTTCATAGTCGCCAATATCAAAACGATGGGTGATGATGCGTTTTACCGGCAGGCCGCCTTGGATCAGCGCAATGGCCTTGTACCAGGTTTCAAACATCTCACGACCGTAAATCCCTTTGATGGTCAGAGCCTTGAATACGATTTTGGTCCAGTCAACCATGGTCGGTTTTGGCGGAATTCCCAGCATCGCAATGCGGCCTCCCATGATCATATGGGTGACCATCTGATCAAACGCGGCAGGCGCGCCACTCATTTCCAACCCGACATCGAAGCCTTCCCCAATGTTGAGGCGAGCCCGTGCGTCTTCAAGCGTTTCTTCCGCCACGTTGACAGGCACAATATCTGCGCACCGGCCAGCAAGGGCCAGACGCTCCGGATTGATATCTGTCACCACAACCTGCCTGGCGCCCACATGGCGCGCAATCATGGCCGCCATAATGCCAATTGGCCCGGCACCGGTGATCAGAACATCCTCGCCCACCAGATCAAATGAAAGCGCCGTATGGACCGCATTGCCGAACGGATCCAGAATGGCTGCGGTCTCATCATCAATATCATCGGGTAACTTGATTACGTTGAAGGCGGGAAGGCGCAGATATTCGGCAAATGCGCCAGGAATATTGACACCGATACCTTTTGTATCCGGGTCCAGATGATACTTTCCAGCGCGCACCGCTCGGCTTCGATGGCCAACAACATGGCCTTCACCCGTTACCCTTTGGCCAATCTCAAGATCGCGAACATGAGACCCAACGGCCACGATCTCTCCGGAATATTCGTGCCCGACAATCAGCGGCACCGGAACTGTTTTTGACGCCCAGGCATCCCAGTTCCAGATATGCATATCAGTGCCGCAAATGCCGGTTCGGTGGATCTTTACCAAGACATCATCCATGCCAAAATCCGGGACCGGCATATCCTGAAGGGTCAGACCAGGTGCAGGCTCCGCCTTGACCAGCGCACGCATGTTATGGTTTGGCAGGGTCATCTCATCACCTTCAAATCACGCCAATCGACCGGCCAACACTGGTGAAAGCGTCAAGAGCCTCGTCAAGATCGGCTTTTGTCAGAGCGGCATTCATCTGTGTGCGAATGCGGGCTTGCCCCTTCGGCACAACCGGGAAGAAAAACCCGGATACGTAAACCCCCTTGGCGTTCAACCCAGCAGCCATTTGCTGGGCCAGATGTGCATCGCCCAGCATGACAGGAATAATGGGATGTTGGCCTGGCAACACCTTGAACCCGGCACGTTCAAGACCCGCGCGCCAATAGGCAGCATTGCTGAACAGGCGTGCGCGCAAATCATCACCGGCTTCAGCAATTTCAATAGCCTTGATTGCGGCCCCGACCACCATTGGCGGCAATGCATTTGAAAACAGATAGGGGCGGGCGCGCTGCCGCAGCAAATCCACAACTTCCTGTGAACCGGCCACATAACCGCCCAATGCTCCACCCAGCGCTTTGCCAAAGGTTCCGGTCAGAATATCCACATAGTCGGCAACACCGGCTAGGTGCGGCGTGCCACGGCCCTGGGGCCCCATAAAGCCGGTTGCGTGACAATCATCAACCATCACCTGCGCGTCAAACCGCGCTGCCAACTCTGTGATGCCCTTCAAGTCTGCCAGATAACCATCCATGGAAAACACGCCATCTGTCGCAATCATGATATGACGTGCACCATCAGACCGCGCCGCCTTCAATTGGTCTTCCAGGGCCGTCATGTCATTATTCGCATAGCGATATCGCTTTGCTTTGCACAGGCGTATGCCATCGATGATGGACGCGTGGTTCAGGGCATCTGAGATAATCGCATCCTGTGGACCCAATAAAGGTTCAAACAAGCCACCATTTGCATCAAAACAGGCCGCAAACAAAATACTGTCGGCTTTGCCCAGATAATCGGCAAGCCGCTTTTCCAGAACACGGTGCAAATCTTGAGTGCCACAAATGAAGCGCACCGAGGCCATGCCAAGCCCATGTGTTTCAATCGCATCCATCGCAGCTTTTGCAAGGCGCTCATCATCTGCCAGGCCAAGATAATTATTGGCACACAGATTGACTAAAGTTCGTGTGCTGTCTCCGTCCACAACATCCACATGAGCGCCTTGCTTTGATGCCAATGGCCGTTCGATTTTTTCAAGACCATCCGCTGCGATCTCATCCAGGGTTTGACGAAGATGTGCGTAAAACGGCGCGGGCATATCTGCCTCCGATTTTCCGGTGCTAATCTGCATAGTTTTTTATAGCGTGGCGCGGGTCAAAAACCGACCGCTATCTTGCAATTCCGGCAATGAAGACAAAAACAAAGAACTGGGTCGATTTTTCTGTTTCTCGCGCCTTGCGGTGGCGAAAAGACATCGCTATAGACTGGTCCGACTTGGAGAATGAAAGCCGCTTCGGCACATTCACCGGATGGGGCGTAGCCAAGTGGTAAGGCAACGGCTTTTGATGCCGTGTACCGTAGGTTCGAATCCTACCGCCCCAGCCACCCACTTTCCGACATTCAGACAGTGAGTCTACTGCGCGTTTGGCCCGTGTTTTCGGGCGCTTGGCTTGTGCAGATTTCAGATAAGACGCAAACTCAAATGTTATGCGGGCCGCATTACGGCTGAAGTCTCAGATTGCGATTCCGGCGGTACGAGTTTTGGGGAAGGTTGGAGGGTTTTGCCTCGAAGCACTTCGAACTGCTTACGTTGTTCTGAGCAGATGGCTGGGAAGCCCTTCTTGATCAGGTAGTCGTTGGTAAGACCATCAGGCTGCTTACCAGACGCGATAGAATCGAGAACGTTTAGCGCCGGCAATGACGAGACGAGTTTGCAGCCGCGAGTTTAAGTGCGAAGCAGTTCCGTCATGTCTTTCCTAGCGGTAGATCAGGGTTGGCAACCACATCGTAATACCGGGAATGAACGTCACCATCAAAAGCACAATAACCAGCGGAATCAGGAAAGGTGCTGTGCCGACAACGCAATCTTCAAACGGAATCTTGGCGACCCGTGCAAGTACATACAGCACCATGCCGACCGGCGGCGTCAAAAGCCCCAGCATCAGGTTCAGCACCATGATCACGCCAAAATGCACCGGATCGATGCCCAAAGTCACGGCAATGGGCAACAGCACCGGTACCATAATGGTGATCGCTGCCACCGTTTCCATGAAACAACCAACCGCCAGCAGGATCAGGTTTATCAGCAACAAAAGCACCCAAGGGCGGTCAGAGATGGCTAGCAATCCTGCGGCAAATTGTTCTGGCAAGCGGTTGGATGTTAGAATCCAGGCAAAAATCGAGGCAGCACCCACGACCAGAAGAACCACGGCGGTTGTTTCGATCGTGTCAAAACTGACGCGCAGGAACCGGGGCAGTGACAGGGTGCGGTAAACCACAAGCCCTAGAAACAAAGCCCAGGCGCAGGCAGCCACTGCAGCCTCAGTTGGGGTGAATGCACCCGAAAGAATGCCCCCCACGATGATGATCGGGGTCAGAAGTGACAGAAACGCGCGCTGGAATGTCGACCACAGGACCGACCAGTAAAAGGTTTGATCGCGCCCGAACCCTTTGCGCCGCGCCATGATAGCGATCATGGCCATCAGCGATCCTGCCATCAACAACCCTGGAATGAATCCCGCGACAAACAACTGCCCAATACTTGCCCCTCCTACCACGCCATAAATCACCATCGGCAGAGATGGTGGAATGATAGGACCGATGGTGGACGATGCCGCAGTGATGCCGACGGCGAATTTTGCATCGTAATTGGCATCTCGCATCGCCTTGATTTCGATCGCGCCAAGCCCCCCAGCGTCGGCCACCGCAGCACCTGACATGCCTGCAAAAATAACCGACGCACCAACATTCACATGACCAAGGCCCCCTCTCATCCAACCGACAAGCGCCAAGGCAAAGTTGAAAATGCGCTCGGTGATTCCGGCTGTGTTCATCAGGTTTCCCGCCAGAATAAAAAACGGCACTGCCAGCAAAGGGAAACTGTCCACACCGTTGATCATGCGGTGGGCCACCACCATGGGCGGCGGCGAGCCATTGAAGATGATGAAGATCGCCGACGATCCAGCCAAAGCTATGGCCACTGGCATGCCGAATACCAACATGCCCGCCAGCATTACGAAAATCCAAACAATGTCCACTCTGGCCTGCTCCTAGTCGATGGCGCGGATCTGGTCCGCATGCAATTCTGGGTCGATCAGTTTGCTGGTGCCGCTGCGCAGGTGGCGCCAGGTATTCCAGGCGGAATACAGCGCCATACAAACAAATGCGGCAGCGACTATCCAGTAAACCGTCGATTTCGGAATATCGAGCGATACCATCATCTGCCGGGTACGGCCTGCGATTTGCGCGCTGAACACGGCGAGCATGATAAAAAAGGCTGTGGTCAGCAAGTCGATCACGGTTTGGGCAATGCGCCGCCCAACGCGTGGGATCCATCGGAAAACGAATTCAACCGCGATATGGCTTTGCTTGCGGGTCGCCATGATCGCCCCAATAAAGGTAACGCCAATCAGCAAAAATCGGGCTATTTCTTCGGTCCAGGCGATGGAGTCGTTTAGAATATATCTCGTAAAGAACTGAAGAAAAACGACAAAGGCCAATACCCAGAACAGGATCAGAACCAAAGAATCGTCCCAGCGCTGATCGGACAGGTCGATCTTCTCTTCTTCTATGGTGATCGGCGCTGACGCTGTTTCGTCAGAGGCGTTTTGTCTGCTCATGACGTTTCCTCAGGAGAAAGGGTGCAGGCGGGCACTGCGCCCGCCTGCAAAGAGAAGGGTCGACTTACTCGATGGCTTGCAACCGGTCGTATGTGGCCTGATCCCAGGTGGCCATTTCGCCGTTATGCATAGCCTTAACCGCCTCAATAAAGGGGCCGCGGTCCACTTCGTTCACTTGCACGCCTTCACCGCGGAACCATTCAGCCAATTCGCCCTCGGCCTTGATAATGGCATCCGTGGCGCACACGGCGGTGTCTTTGGTCACTTGGCTCAGCTTTGCCTGATCTGCAGCATCCATTGCATCCCAAGCGGGGCCGCCAACGATGGTGAGCAGAGCATCGGTGATGTGTCCGGTCAGGTTGATGTTGCTTTGCACCTCATAGAACTTTTTGGCCTGGATCGTCGGCAGGGGGTTTTCCTGCGCATCCACGGTACCTTGTTGCAGAGCCAAATACACTTCCGCAAAGGCGATGGGCGCCGGGTTGGCACCCGTTGCCTCTGGGAACATCATGTAAAGTGGGGCATTGGGCACGCGAATTTTCAACCCATCCATATCGGCAGGTGCCAGAATCGGTTTGTTAGATGTGACATGGCGTGCGCCATAATATGTCATCGCTGTGATGCGGTTGCCCGTGCCATCAGTGTATCCTTGGGACAATTCACTAAACAGTTCTGAATTGCGGAATTTGTCCCAGTGATCCCAATCGCGGAACATGAACGGCGCGCCGCCAATGGCGATTGGGCCGTAGGAGCGGCCTGCAAACAACTGTCCTGTGTAAATGATGTCGACCGTGCCGAACCCAAGGCCTTCGTTGATGTCGACCTCTTTGCCTAAGGACGAGGCGGGGAATACTTCGATTCCATACCGGCCTTCGGTGGCATCCATCAACAACTCGTTCGCAGCCACAGCGCAGGTGTGGTAGGGCTCGCTCGATTCATAGACGTGCGCCCATTTCAGTTTGGTTTCGGCAACGGCCGTGGCAGGCAAAAGCCCCAGCACAGCAATGGCCGAGGCGGTGGCGAAAAGCATATTCTTAATTTTCATGTCGTTCCTCCCTGGTTTGACGCGGCGGTCCACTAGGGCTGCCACGTTCAGTACCCAACCTTATGGGTTACACAATGTTAGGCAAGCCCGCAGAGAGATAATTTGTGCATTTTTATCAAAGATTTGACGTAGCCGGCCAGCAACTTAGGTTCCGGACCCATTAAATCATATCATATGACGATAGCTGCAATGCATATGCTCAAAAGGAATGTGCGCCCATCTGACGCATCACGTTGCTACGCGCCGCCAGTCTTTGAGTCTGCCGGCCAGTGGATATGGCGGGGAACATCCTCTCTTTCAGCAAACTGCAGGCAGTTCGGTCGACTTTTAAGTGGGGGCAATCAATTATAAGCCTATCAGCATTGACCACGTTGCTGACTAACGCTCTGAAGATTCCATCAAAAACACCCTATCGGCTCGATCTCCACCAAATGATCCTGCGAAAGTCAAAACAAGTCAGTCATAACCACTCCCCTTTATCTTGATGAACAAGAATTCAGCTAAAATGGGAATCCCGTCGATTGACAGGTCCGGAACTAGACCACATAGCTCCAGACCGCCCGCCCCAGCCAAACAGCTTCTGCCATAGATGACACATGTTCATCGGTCTGCGGCCACCTCGGATCCGGTCCAAAGTGCCACCTGCATAATTTTCTGGCGACCGCGGATAGCAACCGTTTCGAGCCGTTGAGGGGCCCTTGCATTCCCCTTTGTCAGCCCTGCAGCGGCGATCAGTTCTGATGACAGGACAAGGGACGCATCATGCGCCTTTCCCACTTCCAGCAAACGGCTTGCGACGTTCACACAATCGCCTGTAGCAGCAATCTGCTGCTGGTTGTCATGGCCGAGCCGCGACAGCACAACTGGGCCAAAATGCGCCCCGACCCGAACCTCGTTGATGTCTGCATCCGGTTCCAAGATGGCGATCCAGTTCCTGACGGCCTGAACAAGGCCAAAGGCGCCGGCAACCGCGTTTGTCGCGTCCTCAGGACCTGCATCGGGAATTCCGAAGCCAATCATGGCACCATCGCCCATGAAATCCATGACAAGACCATGGTTCTTACCGGATTCATTGACGACGAGTGTGTGAAATGCCTTGAGAATATCTCTGGTTCTTGCCGGCCCCAAACACTCGCTAAGGCCAGTATAGCCCGCAAGATCGATAAACAGGATCGCAGCGTCCTGTTCCTTCGGCTCGCGCAAAAAGGATGGATCTTCGGCAATCCGCTTTACAAGCGCCGGGGCCTGAAAGAGGCTGAGAGCCTCTTGCGCCATGGCCAGCTGGTGCATCTGGTACCGGTCAAACACCTGCCGGATGATGATAAATCCAAGGACCGGTGGCAGACTTGCGGCCATGGGAAGCGCGCCACTGAGCCAGTATCCCTGCGCCAGGGAAAAGGTAATGGCCACCAGCCACCCGAACAAAAGCAGCAGGAATGAAATTGAAGCCGTTGCAAGCGGCAACAGCGCCACAGCTGTCATGCCGGATAGCGTGATCAATACCGCCGCCGCTGCATCGATTCGCCGGATTACCGGATCCCTTACCAGCGCCGACCCATCCAGAATGTTGGCGACCCCGGTTGCCAAGACTTCCACACCCGGCAGGATTTGGTCAAAGGGCGTGCCGAAACGGTCTCCAACGCCTGTCGCCGTGACACCCAGCATGACAAGCCGCCCGTCAATATCGGCATTCGGTCCCGACCCATCGAGAACGGTCTGGGCGCTCACTGTCTTGATCGCCCCTCTGGGGCCATAATAATTGAGCGGCAGATGCCAACCCAGATCAACAGCCTGCACGCGCTCTTCAAGCCGCACGCCATTGCTGGTCAGGGTAGGGGGCATTCCGAGATACAAACTGACTGCACGTAAGGTCAGCGACGGCTCCAGATTCCCCCCGACTTTGAACAAGAGAGGAATTTGGCGCGGCGTACCGCCAGCATCCGTCGAAACGTTGACAAGCCCCATCGATGCCGCATCTGCGAAAATCGGCGAGGGGCGCAGCACATCATTCGGTGCCGGCACAAAAGGTGCGTGCCAGCTTTCCTCCGGGAATTGTCCTGCGCCGGCAATGACAGTGGGTATGGCTCCAAGAGACACGACAAGGTTCGAATCAGCCGCCTGATTCGTGGCGCCGACAAGCAATATGTCGATGGCAACCGCACGAGCACCGGCTTCCCGGATCTTGTCCAGCAAGCGCGCCAGACGGCTTCGGTCGATCGGGTAGCGCCCTGCGCTGGCAACGGTCGTGTCGTCAATTGCAACGATCACCATATCAGGCGGCGCAGCGCGTGGGCCAGTTACGAGGATCCGCAAGTCGAGCAGAACCGTCTCTACCCGGTCAACTGGACTGGCGGCCCCTGCCATGTGCCGATATCCCAGCCATCCTGCCCACAGCCCGCCGCTCAGCATTGCGGCCACAACAAGCCAGACAGGCAGGCTCGAATTCATCGACCAAAGCGAGCCAGTAAACGTGCCACTTTCTCGGGCTGCCAAAGCTCTACGATCATCGGTTGATCAAGGGACACCTCGATGCCATCGCCAGCGGCAAGTGCAACGGTCTCAGACCCGTCTGTACGAGAGACGGCAATTTCGCCGCTCACAACGAACACCGACGTCATGCCATCCATGACGTCGACTACGTAGATCGTGCCGCGAACCGCCGCAATTGCATGAGGCGTCAGTATCTGGAAGGATCCGCTGTCTGGCACCATTTCGACCAGCACGCCCTTCTCTGTCAGGCGCACCGCATCCGGCCTTTCGCCGACAATTGTCTCCGCGATTTCAAGCGCCGCCGCAGCCTCTGCCTCCAGCACAAGCCCGTTTGCACACTGGTAGACAATTCGTGGCGGATCGCTTAATTCGGTTGCAACGCACCCGCTGGCTTGCTGCGCGACAGCCAAGGACGGGGCCATCACCAATATACAAAAAACGGCCAGAAAGTTCCTCGACACTGCTGTTCGCATAGCTCTCTCTTTATAATTGTGTAAAAGTATTTTTGCAATCACTGGTGTTACGTGTTGCGGTCAAGGGCACTACAATTGGATTATGTCAATCTTGTGGGAGCCAACAGCCAAAGAATTGCTAAGCCTCTGTAAATGAAAGTGTCGTGAATGATTGATGGTGAGAACCTGAACAAGGAAAAACTCCTGAACCAGAGCTTTATCTTCAAGGCTCTGGATGACCAGGAAAAACGGGAGCTTGCTGCATTTGCCCAAATCAAACGCTATGACGCGGGTGATATTATTTTCAATATGGGCGCCCCGGGCCATAGCATGATGGCAATTGCCGAAGGAACCGTGAGGGTTGAGATGCCAACAATCGGAGGACGCGACGTCACGTTAACGGAACTCAGGACAAGAGACGTTTTCGGAGAAATCGCGCTGCTCGATGGTGGAGAGCGATCGGCAAGTATTCGTGCGATCACCAATTGCACATTGGTCGTACTTGAAAGGCGTTCCTTGCTGGTTGTGCTGCAGCGCAATGCAAAGCTCTCTATCAAGCTCATTGAATTGCTGTGCGAAAGGGTCAGGCGATCGGACGAACGGATGGTGGAGATTGCTTTCCTCGATCTGCCCTCACGCCTGGCGCGTGTGTTGCTGCGTCTGACAGTTGCCCCGCCGGCAAGTGCGAACAAGCCTTTGAGCCGTTTGTCTCAGTCGCAATCGGAAATTGCCAAGATGATCGGCAATACCCGGGAAAATGTGAACCGCTGTTTGCGTAAATGGCAACATGCCCAACTGGTTGAACTTAAGGACGGTTGGTTGATTGTGCGCGACAGGGCCGGACTGGAAAAGCTCGCCGAAGGCGAGTGAGGCCTGCCTGACTGCCAAACCCGGGCAACGAAACCCGGACAGCGATTCCTAGACAGCGATTCCCCGGCAGCAAAACCCGGGTAGGCAGTGCATTCCATTTTTTTGCAGGCAAGATGATTTCGGTGTGTTGTGCGTCACAGGTAGCAAGCTCCGATCTCGCTTAGGTTTTGGTCATCGGCGGAGGGAAACTCCGCTGAACATCAAACCAAAGGGATATCACAATGCTTCGTAAAACAGTTCTCTCGACACTCACTCTCCTTGTCCTCGCAACCACGACGGCAGCGGTCTCCACCACGACTGCATCAGCTGGCGGATATGGCAACTCCGGCTATCAGCATCAGAATCAGTACCAGTACCCGCAGCAGCATGTCAGATGGTGCCATGCGCGCTTCAAAACTTACAATGCTTACAACAATACCTACCAGCCCTACCACGGTCGGCGCGCACAGTGCTGGTCTCCTTACTACCGCGGCTGATCCTGCCGAAGGTTAAATACGGTCCGGGCCCTCGAGGCCTGGACCCAGAACAATCATTCCCGGGTGCAGCCGGGAATGGCGTCCTTGGGCGCAGCCGGGATTGGGGCACCTTGATTTCCGCTCATGATCAATTGGTACAGGTTTCAGGTCCCAGTAATCGGGCCGGATAATCCATAGGTTTCAAGGTCGTCAAAACCCAAAAAGCATCGCGGTTCTTGCTCAGTCCAGTCCGATAGAACGCCGCTGGTGGCATTTTGCGAGATTGGCATCGAGACGGAACCTCCCCCTCGTCAATGGTGAGTGTGGGTCGAAAAACCGCGCCGCCAACAAAACCAACAAGGAATATTCCAATGTCCCGTAGAGTAATTCTCTCGACACTCTCTCTCGTTGTTCTCGCAACCACAACTACAGCAGTCGTCACGACGACTGCATCGGCTGGAGGATATGGCAACTCTGGCAGTTACGGCAACCATGGTGGGTATCAGCAGAAGTATAACGACCAGGACTGGCGCAGCCAGGGCTTAGTTGATCAATTCGGCAACGTGCCGGAGCAAGACCTTGAAAATGGGTTCATCAACATGCCTGATGAAGATATTCCGGACGATTTTGACCCCGCTGCTGCTCGGAACTTTGAGCCGATTGCAGGCAGCTCGCCTGATGATATTTTCCGGGATGATCTTGGCAATATGCCGGAACAATCCCCAGAGTTTGAGGTGTTCGGCGTGCCCGATGTGAATGTTCCGGATAATACCGGCTTCGAGGTTGCGCCAGTTCTACCGTCTGCGCCAGATTTTCAGTTTGCGCCAGAAGAGGCGTCTGCAACAGAACCCCTTCCACTCGCCACCGACCAAACACCCGCCGAGATTCAGGGCAATATCGGAGAAAATCCCGCTGAAGCCCTGCCGGTCATACAAAATGAAATTGAAGCGACAATAGAATGACTTACGATCTCACCGCAGCGGTGCGACGAGGCAACAGACCAACCTACCGCGCGTTTAACGGTAACTTTGGCACCGGTCACGGTATTGCGACACTCGTCAGGCAGTATTTTCGCTATCGCCGCGATTACAAGCATCAGCAACAGGTCCCCGACCACATGCTTGAGGACGTTGGCCTGACTTGCAAAGTCATCAATCGTTCAATGAAGGATTTGCATATCTGACACCCAAAAACCAATAGGATTTTAGTAGGCAAGAAGCATTCATGGGTGTCCCATGAATGCTTCTTGCCGCCCGGGCTTCGTAACTTCCCAACTTCACAGTCTTGAAGCTCTCGAAAAAGAACGGTCTTTGCGGAGAAACCGGTCATGATCGCCGTCTCACAAAGGAAAGATACGCCGACCATCCCACCAGGTGTCGCTACAAGATGCGGGATAGATCCAGATTATTTTATGGTATTCTATTTCGTAACTGCATCAGTTCATGGACCGCCTGCCGTGAGACGCCTCTTGGTATCGGTATGGGGCAGGCACACCAATGATGTATTAAGCCAGGTGGTCCGATAGAGGTTGAATGGTCATGGCATGTCGAAAAAGGTAACACTACGCGGATTGACTTGGGATCACCCGAGGGCCTGCGACGGGCTTTTCGCAGAGACACGTCGATTTAATGCTTTGAACAATGACATTGCCATCGAGTGGGATGTCCACAGCTTGCGCGGTTTTGAGGCAACGCCAATCGTTGAGACAGCAGACAAGTATGATCTGATTATACTGGATCATCCCTTTATGGGTGACGCAGCAGCCGGTGGTGCTCTTTTAAATCTTCAAGAACATATTGATGCGGTCGATCTTGCCGCTCTGAAAGAAAGCTATATTGGCCTCAGTTTCAAGAGTTATGAATATGCCGGCGGCCTCTGGGCCTTGCCCATTGATGCCGCCTCGCAAGTGGCTGTTTGTCGTCCTGATCTTCTCGATGAAGCTATGCCAGCAACCTTTGATGAAGCGATTGCTTTTGGTCAACGGGGAGGGCTTGGCCTCTCAATGGCCAACCCCCATGCCTTCATGAACTATCTCGGTATTGCCAGTTGTCTTGGGGCAAATATTTCCGGCAAGGGTGAGCGCCTGCTTCCTCATGACATTGCCGTTCAGGCCCTGTCGATCTTGCGTCAGCTTGCACGTCATATTCCTGATGCTGCGTTCAATTGGTCTTCGATCGATCTGTTGGAAGCGATGGCCCATTCAGATGACGTGGCCTACTGCCCGTTTGTTTTTTCTTTTAACAGCTACGCTCAGGCCCCTGCGGCCGGACGCCATCACCTCCGCTATTGCGACAGTCCCGCCATCACTGCGAATGCCGCTCCTGTGCTTGGAGGGACCGGATTGGCTGTGTCGTCTTCCACGCGCGATATTGGCGCAGCCGTTAAAGCTGCCCTTCATTTGGTTAAGGAAAGCCCGCAAATCCGAATGGCGGAAGCGGGCGGGCAGCCCGCGCACCGGAGCGTTTGGTCGCCGTCAGCCAAAAAGACGATCAATGGCACTTTTTTCGACGAATGTCGGACCATGCAAGAGACTGCAGTCCTGCGCCCCCGGTGGCCGAGATATATAAAATTGCAAAATTTTGCCGGTCAGTTGCTGCAAACGGATTGTCGGGACCAAGCCGGAGATGGGACCCAAACCATCAAAGACATCGAAGACTATTTCCGCTCGGCCAGAGCGGGAGATTTGGATTTTTGAGCATATCCAGCGCCACACTGAAGGCCACCTCTTTCACAAATTCGGAGTGTCCGATTAAATCTGCATCCAGTGTTGGCGGTGTATCGATTCTTTGAACCCAAAATCCGTTTACTGTCGCCAAGAGCGCCCGTTTGGTTTGCTCCATACCGGCGTGGGGGCTATTATCTGACCATCGGCGGGCGCATGGTGGCAATCTACGGCAAATATGTGTCAGCCAAAATGCGTGGCTCATATCTGGGCATCAGGCTGCTGCGGCTTGTTTCGGAACGAGCCAAATCGCAAAATGCTGAGGAGATCCATATTCATTTAACGTCCGGAATTGAACCTGAACGCGCCGACAAGATGCTGACCCCCATGGGGTTTGTGACCATCGGCGGAAACTATGTGGCGAGGTTGGTGTGATGGGAGTGATTTGGATGCGGATGAAGGAAGCGATCATTGGTCGTGGATTTATTCTATTTTTCGCAATGTTTACAATCGTATCCTGTAATTTGGGGCCAATAAGCCCACGCCACCCAATACAGGAACGTATCGATAGTGACGAGGTGGAGGAGGGGGAAAGACCTTTTTTACAAGGTTCGGTTACTCAAGTCTGCATACTTCAAGATGGCGAGGTGTCTAATGATTTAGATATGCCATACGATGGTGTTCCACTCGATTGGATCGCAATTGTCGAATATCGTGATGACGAGATTTTCATAGGTTATGCTCGAAATGATGAAGTAAATCACAACCAAATTTTGGATATTGGAAATCCTACATGTTTTGATAATCCTAACCAGTTGTATTTATCAAAACTAGACGGTGCCTGGATAATAAAATCAGATAATTAATGTATATTGTAAATAATATATAGAATTTGGAAATCATTAAATTGGGTGGTTTCGAAAAAATATGTAGTAAGTAACGGTGAGTGATAACCAAATACGATCACCAACTGATATTGATTGCGTTAGCACCGTTAATCTTTAGCAATGCCCCCGAAAACGAGTACAATATGGGGAGCACGTCAGACATATAAAATTACAAAATTTCGCGGGTCAGCTACTACAAAAGGATTGTCTGGAACAGACTAGAGATCTGATCCAAGTCGTCAAAGACATCGGGGACTATTTCCAGTCGGCAAGAATGGGAGGTTTGTAACTGTGAACATGGTCCCAAGTCTTTCGAGGATTGATTTAGACGGATATTCCAAGGTGAATGCGCTAAAATGGTGTTCTCAGGCGTGGCAAAAGATCCCGGGCTTCATTGCGTTTGAGGCGAGGCAGGTTTTCGATACGCTGCCTGCACCTCAAATCCCCAATTTCGTGTTCAAAATAATGTGGGAATATGTGTTTCATACTTCATGCCCAAAACCTGCTCGCTATCCGATACCATTTTCTCAAGCTGCGCCTGTGTAGGTGCCTTTGGGGCCAGTTGTTTCCAGCGTTCGGCATCTTCCGGGTTGGTACTGGCCGCATAAGCGCCGATCAACCATGTCGTTCCAACCGCAAGCTCGGTGGCCAGATGCGGCACATGGGTTTGTGGGAAATACAGCGAACTGTTGGGATGCACCCTGCGTGGGAGCCCCTTGCGCACCGTTGGGGACATATCCAGCGCCACACTGAAGGCCGTTTCGGTCACAAATTCGGAGTGCCCGATTGCATGTGTTTCCAGTGTTGGCGGTGTATCGGTTCTTTGAATCCCAAATCCGCCTTCTGTCGCGAACAGCGCCCGATTGGTGGTGATTTTGTGCGCCCGAATGTGCCAGGGGGCTCGGGCAATCAGCCATGTTTCCACTTCAATTTCGTCATCGGCTTTCCAGACGGAGTATAGGAAATCCGTGCCAATCCGAGCCTCTTCCAAGGGCGAGCGGGTCATGAACGTTCGACAATTATACGATAGAGCCAGCATGTTATCGAAAGGATTGGACAAAAACCCGACCGGGTCCGGGTCTACCGAGAAACCCAGCTTGGTCGAATAGGCGAATTTTCCGTATTTCTCCGACGTACCACGAAACGGTTGCGTGACCTGGTTGCAGGACGACAGCATGACCCGGTTTCCGCCGGCTTCGAACCCGATCATTCCGGGAACACGTGAGACCAACAGTTCCGGTGTTTCCTGTTTTTCTATTTCGTCTGCCTGCCAGAAGGGGTGGTCTTCGGCCAATGCGAGTGGAAGATAGGCTTTCATTGCCCAATAGGGTGAGCCGGGCGAATTATACACTTCGCACATGTGCAGATTAGGATAGCTGTACCCAACTGGCATGATGCCGTCCCGGTCGAAATAGTCCCGATTGCCCCACCACCGCATATTACGAGCCCAAAAGCCTCGGATTTGGCCCCATGGAAGTGCCTCGACATCGGCAAAGGCAAGGCCTGCCCAAAAGGAGGCTTGCGCAAAGCGATAGGTCATCGAACGCCCGAAGGCGAGACTGGCACCTTCGGCATCAAACCAGTGTTGAAAATCCTGTGCGAAGTCCCGCGCGCGTTGGCGGAACCGCTCGCAGCGTTCCTCATCGCCCTTGGCCACTTTGGAATAGATCAGCCCATAGAAATGCATCGCAAATGCAATGTAATGATCAAATTGGCGTTTTGGACCATCGGCATACCAACCATCGTCGATATAGAAGCTTTCCAGCGTATCCAGAGCTGCTTGCCTGACGGACAAATCATGATCCACTCCAACATTTTCCAACCCGAGCGAGCCGAAGACATGAAAGAAATGCCAATTATTATTGGCCGTCTTTTGGGTCTGGCAGAATTTCAGCCAATTGCCGACATTGGTTTTTTGTTGGGCAGTTAGCGGATCCCATAGCTTGTCTTTTGCGAAAATCAGGCCGAAGCCAATAGCCGCAGATTCCACCAATCGCTGATCAAGATCACCGAAGGTGCCCCAATATTCCGGGTGCTCCGGGTTGGTTCCGTTGATGTAACCTTCACGCATCATGTCCCAGTCACCAAACGGCAATCCGCCAGCAGCCAAAGGTGCAAGTCCGAACAATGGGCGAGAAAAGCCCTCCAGTTCTGCAGCTGTCTGTGTGAAATGCGCTGCTGGCAATCCCAGATTGACGCGTGCCTTGCCGGGGCTGAAATAGGGCTTTAGCGGCTCCCACAACTGGACGACGGAAGACGCAAAATCATCGCGCGTTTGCAGAGGATTATTCTTTAACGGATTCATGATGTTTCCTTGGGCACTAGGGTCTGAACTCAATTGGGAGGTTGAATTGGTGCGTGTGGTTTTGGTCAGGGTTAGAAGCAAAGATGCAGGAAACTGCCGGGTTTTCGAGCCTTTGCGCCAACATCCTGCCCAAAACCACACTCATCCCGAAGGGACGTTGTCTAGAAAGCGCAACTGCCGCTTCACAGGTTTTGAAAAGGCAACCAGCCTTACCTGCAATCTGTTCATAGCATTTGGGCTTTCTAGACAACGCCAATTCAATCTCCCAATTAAGTTCAGACCCTAAGTCAAAATGAGACGTCGATTGCTTGGATCGGTGCCGGGAACGGCCCCTATCAATTGTTTGGTATAGTCACGCTCAGGACGCTGGCACACGTTTGCAGCGTCCCCGATTTCGACCAGCGATCCATTGTGCATGACGGCGATCCGGTCGCAGAAATAGCGCACGACACCCAGGTCATGGCCCACAAACATGTAGCTCAGCCCAAGTTCGGATTGCAGATCAAACAACAGGTCCAGAATTTGCGACCGTATCGACCCGTCCAGCGCCGAGGTTGCTTCATCGGCAATGATCATGCGCGGGTTTACGGCCAGCGCACGCGCAATGCTGATCCGTTGTCGCTGTCCGCCGGAAAATGCGTGTGGATACCTGCTGAGAACGTTGCTGGGCAGACCCACGCGGTCCAATAGATTGGCGACACGCTTGCGAATGTCGGAACGTGAGTGCTTGCGCTCCATCACCAACGGTTCGGCAATAACCTGTTCAACCGTCATGCGTGGATTGAGCGACGAAAACGGGTCCTGAAAGACCATACGGATTTCCCGGTTAAGCCCGGCATTGCGCAGCGCATTGGGCTGCAGCAAATCGAATTCCCGTCCATCGTCGCTTTGATACATGGCAGTACCGCTGTCGGTTTTCAGCAGACCGACCAACGCCCGCACCAGGGTGGTCTTTCCGGACCCGCTTTCGCCGACAATCCCCAGATTCTCGCCCTCTGCCAGTGAGAAGGACACATCTTTCAGGGCATTGAATTCTGTGACTTTTCGAAACAGGATACCCGTGGATTTACGGAAGGTCAGATTGAGATTTCTGACTTCCAGCATTTTTTTGGCACCATCTCGCGGCAGGGTGCCGCCCCGATCCTGATCGCCGGTTATTGTGAACCGCGATGATGCGCCAATGAGGTGGCGCGTATATTTGGCGGCAGGTTTGTGAAAAATCTGCTCCACTGTGCCAATTTCTGTGATTTCGCCGTGATACATAACCGCAACCCGGTCTGCGACTTCTGCAACCACGCCCATGTCATGCGTGATGAAAATCACGGACATACCTAGTTCACTTTGCAGGCGCTTGATCAGGCGCAATATTTCGGCCTGTGTGGTGACATCCAGCGCCGTTGTCGGCTCATCCGCAATCAGAATTTCAGGCTCGCATGAAAGTGCCATCGCAATCATGGCCCGTTGACGCATGCCACCGGATAATTCGAACGAGTATTTGTCGATGGCAGTTTCCGGATTGGGAATTTGAACCCGCCGCAGCGCCTCGATGGCTTCCTGACGTGCCTTGCCTGCAGTCATGTTTCGGTGCAGCAAAATCGTTTCGATAATCTGCTCGCCAATCGTATGCACCGGGCTGAGCGAACTCATTGGTTCCTGAAAAACCATCCCGATACGATCGCCGCGTACTGCGCGCATGTCTTCGCTTTGCTCGTCCAGTTCCGTGATGTCAACGCAGCGACCAGCATCGTCATATAGCCGAATTGAGCCGTTTAGAATCTTGCCGGGCCTGGCAATGCGCATCAATGCGCGTGCGGTTACAGACTTGCCCGATCCGCTTTCGCCGACGACACACAAAATCTCGCCCTGATTGACGTCAAAGGATATTTTTTTGACAACCTCAACGACCCGGTCTTGCATGCTAAAGCCGATCGACAGGTCGCGAACCTCAAGAACCTTTTTGGGGTGCGTCTCAGGCATGGTTGTGACCTCAATCATTTGAGCCATACGGATCAGCTGCGTCCCGCATCCCATCGCCAAGAAAGTTCATGGCGAGAATGGTGATCACGATGGCCGCTCCGGGCCAAAGCAGCCAGGGCGCATCCGCCAAGGCGCGCAGGTTCTGGCCTTCCTGCAGCAAGACACCCCACGAAATGACAGGTGATTGCAAGCCCAGGCCGATGAAGCTCAGACTGGATTCAGCCAGTATCATTCCGGGAATGGCCAGAGTTGCGGTTGCGATAATATGGCTGGTGAAAGCTGGCAACATGTGTCGAACAATGATGCGGGAATCGCTGACACCATCCAGCTTGGCGGCAGCAATGTAATCCTCGCTTTTCAATGATAAAAACCGACTTCGCACGACGCGGGCAAGTTCTGTCCAGCCGACTAACGACAGGATCACCGTTATGACGAAATAGTTCTGCAGTGGGGTCCAGTCTCGCGGAAGCGCTGCGGAAAATCCCATCCATAATGGTATTGGCGGAATTGAGCGAATGAACTCAATAACCCGTTGGATGAGATTATCAATCCAGCCACCGTAGAAACCGGACACGCCGCCGATAATGACACCCAATACCAAACTGAGAAGGATGCCGGCCAACCCAATGGAAAGAGTGACGCGCGCGCCATAAATCAGGCGTGAAAGAACGTCGCGGCCCAATCGGTCAGTGCCGAGCAAAAAAAGCACCTCGCGTCGCCCATCCACATCAAAAAGATGCCGCTTTGTCGGGAATAATCCCCACATGTTGACTTCATGCGTCTCGGGCAGAAAGTGGATGTAGTATTTGGTAGTTTCATCCATCACATAGGTGCGGCGCAACGCAATCGGGTCGACCTCCACCTTGTAGCCAAGCACGTGCGGCCTTATTGACCAGCCGCCAGTTTCATCATGGTCAACGAAATGCAGCTCTTGTGGCGGGGCATAAGTGTATCTGGCATTGACCGCATACGGGTCATTAGGTGCAAGAAACTCTGCAAAAATGGCAACCAGATACAACAGTGACAGCACCGCCAGGCTGATCATGGCCAGCTTGTGAGCTTTGAATGCTCGCCAGATCAACTGAAACTGGGTTTCTGTACCCTGTGTTGTCAGCGGTGTTGGCGCTTCAAATCCATCATCTGAGTTTGGCTGTTGCTGGGATTTGGGGGACTCAAGCATCCATCATCCCCGTGCGAATACGCGGATCGATCCAGATCAATAACATGTCAGAAATCAAAGTGCCGACGAGCGTCAGCATCCCCATGAATAAAATAAGAGCACCCGCAAGATGCATGTCCTGCGACAGCAAAGATCGCAGCAGGATGGGCGAGAGTGTGGGCAGGTTCAAAACAATGGCTGTCACGATTGAACTTGAGATAATCGTTGGCAACACCCATCCAACGGTTGCCACCAGGGGGATCATGGCCACGCGCACCGGGTAACGCATGATCAGACGACTTTCCGCCATTCCTTTTGCCCGCGCGGTCACGACATATGGTTTGCCCAATTCATCCAACAAATTGGCTCGTAAAATCCGGATGATATGGGCTGCCCCGCCCGTGGATATGACAAGGACAGGTACCCACACATGGGTGAGAAAGTCCCAAATCCGCCCTGGCGTCCAGGGTGCATTGGCATATTCGGCTGAGAACAGGCCTTCAACAGCGGTGCCAGTGAAAATGAACACGGCATACATGATCAACAGCGCCAGAAGAAAGTTCGGTACCGCCAATCCGATGAAGCCAAAAATCGTGGCAAAGATATCGCCGGCCGAATAGCGACGGACCGCAGAATAGATGCCAATTGGAATGGCAATTCCCCAAAGCACGACAAGCGCCATACACTCAACCAGCAGCGAAATCCCGATACGGCCTGAGATAATTTCGGATACGGGTTTGCTGAGGTTAAAGCTGTAGCCAAGATCGCCAATGAGCAGATTTCGAACCCATTTCAGATATTGCACATAGAATGGCTGATCCAGGCCGTAACGCTCGCGCAGCTGTTCCACCACCAGGCCACCGCTATCACCCGATGCTGCCAGTTCCGCAGCGTAGGCTGAAATCACATCACCGGGCGGTAATTGGATGATAAAAAAGCATACAAATGACAGCGCCAGCATCATGGCGATCATTGTCAGAAAGCGATTGAATATGAACTGAAGCATCTGTCTCTTTCAGTTGCAGGTGGCCCACACTGTTGTGAGCCACCTGCAATTCCAGTCTATTCGCTTTTGAAAAGCACCGACGTATTCATCGGACCCGGATTTGGATAAACCCAGGCATGCGGCTGGTTTTCAGGAACATTACGCATCTCGTTTGTGGCGATGCCATAGTCCATGGGAGGAAGAGAAATTCCGATTGTGTAGAACTCACTCTTGGTGATTTCCAACACTTCCTTGAACAGTTTTGTGCGGTCCTCTGGTGAGGGGCTGTTGAACATCTTTTTGTAAAGTTCCAACTGCTTCGCCACTGTTTCGGGCAGGTCAATCAGGTCGGCTTTATCTGGGTCTGTCCAATGTTCAGCCCAGCGGATAGCGTAGCCGGATTCCAGATGCATCGGCAGATAATAGCGAGAGTCGAGCTGAGCATCGCCAAGACCGCCATCGCCTTTCCAGACATGCAACATGTGCTTGTTGCCGTCTTTCTGCTCGTACACATAGCTGCGCTCAGCCTTGCGAACATCCAGATTGATACCAACTTCAGCCCAGTGAATTTTCACCAGTTCAAGAATGTCGAGCTGCGGTCCCAAATCTGAAGACACATCAACCCGAATGTTGATCGAACGACCATCCGGCAATTTGCGGATGCCATTGCCATCACGTTCTGTCAGGCCAATTGCATCCAGCATTTCTTCGGCTTTGTCCGGGTCATACTCGGTGTATTGTTTGGCCAATTCCTCATTGTAGAAGGGTGATTCAGGACGTGGTGCGGCCTGAAAGGGTTCACCTTGACCTGCATAGAGAACGTCAATGACTTCCTGACGGTCTGTTGCAAGTGACATGGCAACGCGGAAATCCCGGTTCTGGAACAATTCGCGGAAACCATCATCTTCGTAGTTCAGATTCATCTGAATAATTGCGGTGTTCATATCAGCAGGCACCGTCGAATAAATTCTAAAGCCACCCTTTTCCTGATTATCGAAGAATACCGGTTTGTTGGTGACATTGTTGATATGGCGATTGGTGAAATCAATCTCACCCGCAATGCCCATCAACACGATCGAATTTGCATCTTCGACCTGCGTCATTTGCAGCTTGTCGAGATAGGGAAGCTGATTTCCTTCCTGATCCACCTTGAAGTAATACGGATTGCGTTCGAAATTGATGACCGAGTTGATGCCATCATAATCGTCCAGCATTTTCCAGGCATACAGGGTAGGGCGGTCTGCATTGCCGTCACGGGAAACGCCGCAATTGTCACGCAACAATTCGCCCCAGCCACTCAGGCCACCATCCGTCGCCATTTTTATGGCATCTGGATTGTATTTTGGGTGAAATTGCGAGCAAAATTCTTTTTGGAAACGCGTGACTTGAGGTCCATCTACCGTCGCCATCAATTCCAGGAACAATCCGTTGGGTTCAGGCAGTGTGATAACAACCGTCGTTGGATCGGGAGCCGTTGCTGTTGCACCAATCAAGAATGCAGGGCGTGCACCTGGAACGAAATCAACATTGTTGATGACATCATTAATCGCAAAAAGAACGTCCTCCGAGGTGAATGGCTTGCCATCTGACCATTTATGTCCTTCACGCAGGTGAAAGGTAAAAACCGTGGCGTCGTCATTGACCTCCCAGGACGACGCGATATTTGGTTCTACTGCATCCCAATCAATCGAAAATTTGACCAATGGATCATACCCGCTGGAACGGCGGATCCAGCCAGAGTCAAGATTGCCCTTGAGCGCCGAGCGCCAGGTTCCGCCATAGGTTCCCACTTCCGGTGCTTGCGCGACAAGCGGCTCAGCAGGCAGCCGGTCAGCGACGGGTCCGATTGTTCCTGCATCCACCATGGCTTTCAGGGTTGGTGCTTCATTGTAGTCCGCGAATGAAGGGCCAGCAGCAATCAAGACAATCGATGCCACGCCCGTTAGTAAGGCCTTATATTTCATTTTAGTTCCTCCCTTTTAGTTTATTTCCACACCGATATCGGCATGGATTGACGCCAAAATTTCTTTCAAAGTTGCAGCATCTCGACGAAATTGTGTGGGGTCGTCATTTTTGACGAATTCGAGAAATGCAAAGCGGTCATTCAGATTTGTCGGCTTAGGCAAAGCGAACAAATGGGCAAATACAGCAGCCCAGTATTGGCTTCCCTCAGCCAGATCGTAGCGTTCGGCGTAACTTTCCCAATGGAAGACATGCATATGGTGCAAGTGACCCTTCAGGGCATCCAGTTCGATGAGCGCATCACCAACCGGGCCGGATTTGCGGGGCTGCCAATATGTGGAAAGGGAAACGTGATCAACATCGCGCAAAAGCTGCAGCGTGGAATCCAGCGTATCCGTCAAAGTATTCTGATGATATTCCAGCGAAAGCTCAACGCCTTGTTCTGCCGCCAGATCACAGTAATTGTTGATGGTCGCCGTGATTTCTTTGCGTTGCGATGTTTGCGTCTCCGCACTTCCTTGGGTGCCAGCCCATATGCGAATGGACGCGGCACCGAGTTCCTGACTTGTTTCCAGAACTGACAAAAAATCGGAAGAAGATGGCTCAGCGCAGCGGATGTAAGAGCCGACGGTCGGTGTAGCGATGCCAGAGTCCGAGCAAGCCAGACGAACTGCGCGTGCGTTTTTCAGATCACCCGGGGGAAGATGAACATCTGTGCCCCACTCAATGGCATCTATCCCTGCATCCTGGGCCATGGACACGATCGCTGTACTCGCGAACTGTCGGAAAGTGACTGAACACAAACCTGTCTGAATGGCCGGGTGGATGCTCATGCTGCAATCGCCCAGTCGTTCAATGTAATGGAATGCCGCAGATTGCCGCTGGATAGAAACAACTCAATTTCGGAAAGAGCGCTATCTGTCATGCGATGAATTTCCAACCCCATGGAGCCCGCCACATGCGGTGTGAGGTAGGCGTTCGGCAAGCTGAAGAAAGGCGATTCCGGCGGCAATGGTTCTGGCTCAGTGACATCCAAAACAGCATTCAATCTGCCGGATACGAGCTCCGATAAAAGAGCATCATGATCGACCAGTTTTCCGCGGGATGTGTTGATCAGCAATGCGCCGTCTTTCATGTGAGCAAGCTGCGTCGCACCAATCAGGTTTTCGGTTTCAGGCAATAGCGGTGCACAAATCGAGACAATATCGCTTGCGCTCATGAGTTCGGGGAGGTCTACCTTGCGAGCACCGATCGCCAATGTTTGCTCATTTGTGCAAAACGGATCGCATAGCAAAACATCCAGCTCAAAATGCTTTAGCAAGCCAATCAAACGACGCCCGACCCGTGAAGCGCTGACGACGCCAATTGTTTTTCCACGGTTCCCAAGCAGATCGAATTCCGCAGACACATTTTTCTCGATGAAGTGGCCAGCACGGTATTTGTTTTCAAACAGGGGCAGCCTTTTGTTCCATCGTAAAATCCAGGACAACAGAAACTCAGCCACCGGCACTGCATTGGCGTCTGCGCTGTTTACCAGACGAATGTTGCGGTCAAAGAAGGAGGGGTCCACCAAGTGTCGGACGGTTCCGGCGCAATGGACCACCAATTTGAGCGAGGTGCAGGCGTCCAACAGATCAGAAGTTAATTTTGGTGTTGACCAGCCGGTCATCAGAACATCGAATTTTCCGGCCATTGGGTGGCTCAAGAGGTTTTCCATGGTCGTCGCGTGAAAGTAGCTGCCATCTGCGGTTAGATTGCGCAATTGCTCCAATTGGCGGCTGGTCATTTGTGCATCAAACACCTTTTCAGGCATGAGAATCGCAATAGATGTCAACTTTCAGCCTCCAACTGATTGAAGCCAATTGAAAACAGAATATGAAATTTTTTGCAAGATAGAAATTATTGCAGAAATTAGAGAGTCTTGCAGAAGAGTTGAGGTGGCTTCAGCTGTTTTCGGCAGAAAATATAGGGATATTGAGATATTTTAGACACGGGTAGAGCTGTTTCTGGTGACAAGTTTTCCAGAAATTTGCATAATCTCAGGCGCTGAGTGTGGTGACATCATGCGTTTATGCAAAATTTGCACGGTTTGGAGCCCGATTTGTATCCAGTCGATGTGAAATGTCGTCAAACCTGGATCTGAGATTTCAGCAATTGGCAGATCGTCAAAGCCGACAATTGAAATTTCATCGGGTACGGACACGCCCATGGATTGAAGACGTTCTATTGCCCAGACGGCAGCCCCGTCATTGAAACAGCATAATGCCGTGGCGTCGCCACGTTCCGCCTTGAACCACTGTTCGAAACGCTCATCTTTATCTTCTGACTGGTCAGCCCATTCCTCAAATATGGAAAGGATTCCGGCTCCTGAAAAATCGCCATGTCGTTCAATATATTTTTCAAAGCCTAAATAGCGAAGCCGCAAGGTTGCCCGGTCAGTGCCTGCCACATACAGGAACTTCTTGTGTCCCAATTCCAGCAGATGCCGTGCGATGATGGCAGCGCCCTGGTAGTTGGCCGGGCTGATGGAATCCAGAATCAGTTCTTCGTCAAGACCATTGCAGACGATGGACGGGATGCCTCTATCAACCAGATTTTGCGCTGTTGCAGCATCTGGTGTAATGCCCAGAAAAATACATCCGCTTTTCGGGCCGAGATTTTTATCGACGGCATCAGGAATGGGCGTTCGGGATTTTGCAATGGCTATTGAGAACTCCCCTCCATAGCGCGAGGCCTCGGCGCGAATACCATCCAGCAGACGATTGTACATTGACGAGCATGTATCGCGAAAAGCATCCAGTGATGTCAGAACGACGATACGTTCAAACCCCTCAAAATCCTGCGCTTCTTTGAAGCGGTAGCCAATTTTGACAGCTGCGTCGCGGACCTGTTGTTTAACACTGTCCTTGATAAGTGGAGATCCTGCCAAGGCGCGCGATACCGTGCTGACAGATACGCCAAGGGTCTTCGCGATATCAGTTTGTCCTGGTCGCGTCTTTTTGCGCGTCTTTTGCATGAGCGAATCCCGGTGGTGTAAAGGTTTTGATCCCACCTGCAATAATTGCATTGAAGTGTTTCTGCAAGAACAGCTGTTTTTGCCTCTCCTGTTACAAAGTGCAATCCCGACTTCTCATCACAGGAAAACCTGGCCTGTACCGCTCACAAAGTCGCGAATGTATGAATGTCGAATGCTGGTGTCTTGTGCCTTTTTGATGCAGGCCTTCGCCTGTGTTGAAAGATAGGTTTGCCTTCGCTGCCAAACGGTTGGGAAAATCGCTATCCGATAAAGTGGAATCAAATTCTGGCTTTACGCTAATAATAAGCAACAAACTTCCAAACTGAACGTTGAAAAAACACTTGGAGCCAGTGATATGATCGAACGCCTCGACTATGTTTCCATCAATGGTCCAGCCATCGCCAGCATGGCAAGAGCTAAGGACGATATGTCATCCATCGATGGCAGGTTGAGGGCAATCATTGAACTGCGGGTCTCTCAAATCAATGGATGCGCCTATTGCGTTGACCTGCACACGATTCAGGCAAGAGCTGCGGGCGAAACGCAGCAACGGCTTGATTGCATGACCGTGTGGCAGGAGTGTCAATTTTTTGATGCACGTGAGAAATCGGCCTTTGCATGGGCGGAAGCTGTAACCGCGATTGCTGATCGTGGCGCGCCAAAGCCATTATTTGACGCCCTAAGCACTCACTTTTCAGAGAAACAGATTGTCGACTTGACGCTTATCATTGCGCAAATGAATGCCTGGAACAGACTGGCCATAAGTTTTGGACACACACCGGAAACAAGAACTGAATGAGGATTGATTGAGGTCAGCTGTGTCTGGCGACATCAGCCTGCTCAGTTCACACCGCGTGTTGCAACATCAATCGTGTAGACGGATGTTGTGGCTGTAATCATCATCTGGCTACCGCTACGCCCGCCAAAGGTCAGATTTGCCGCAACTTCAGGCACCAGGATGGACCCAAGGGCCACGCCCTGCGGATCAAAACACTCAACGCCAATGGCGCTGCTGGTCCAGATATTGCCATCTACATCAATGCGCATGCCATCCGGCACGCCTTTTTCAACATCGATCAGCACATCTCCGCCGCTTAGGGATGCGCCATCACAGTCAAACGCGCGAATATGGTGCGGGCCGTTCGGATCATGCGAGCGGCCGGAATCTGCGATGTAAAGAACGCTTTCATCTGGAGAAAACGCCAGTCCGTTCGGCTTTACAAAATCATCAACGACGATTGTGGTTTCAAGCGTCTTAGGGTCAACACGGAAGACATAGCAGCCACCCTGTTCCTGGGTGGCTATTTGGCCCTCATGATCACTGATGATCCCGTAAGGCGGATCGGTGAACCAGATTGAGCCGTCAGATTTGATGACAACATCGTTGGGGGAATTCAGCCGCTTTCCGTCATGGCTGTCGGCAATAACCGTCTGACTGCCATCATGTTCGGTTCGGGTAACACGCCGCGTCAAATGCTCGCAGGTAACAAGGCGCCCTTCAAGGTCCCGAGTGTGACCATTACAGTAATTGGACTCATTATCATAAAGGCGGGCACCGCAGCCTTCAGTCCATTGCATGACCAGATGGTTGGGAATATCACTCCACAGATAATAGTCACCAAGAGGAAAGTAGACCGGGCCTTCAGCCCACAGGAACCCGCTGTGAATCTTTTCCAGTTGTGCATTCGCCTTGATCAGGTCTTTAAACCTTGGATCATGAATGACTAAGTGATCTGACATAGACTCCCCCTATATTATATTCCAACCGGATAAATCTGAATGCGTTACAAAACAAGGTGCACGTGGCAGCATGTCTTGCGCATATACACACAATGGATGCGGAAATCCGTGGTCGCCAGCGCGGAAAACTGAAGTTGATAACAGAACCTGGCGACTTTCCTCTCAGGCGAGCCATGCCCTACACTGCAGCAAATCGGAGTTGATAGATGCAAACACGGGTCGACCACACTCTGGATCATTATCTGGCCATTTCTCGCGCTGTGGCCGGGCAGATGGACTTTAAGGCTGTGCTGCATCAGATCGCCGGAGAAGTGCAGAACATTCTACCCTACGACCACATGGACGTGGTCATTATCTCACCCGACAACACCGATTGCCATGTATCGGTGGAGGTGGGTGTTGCAACCCAATGGGGCGACGATGATGAGTTCCGGCCGATCAAGGAAAGTCCCATCCGGGATCTGCTCACCGGTGATCTGGACTACATATTGTCAGGCGATGCGTGGGAAGATCCGATCTTCCACATAACGGGTCATTTTTCAGCGCCGATCTTTGAAGCCGATCTGCATTCCAGAATTCATGTGCCACTGCTGGTTCACGGCAAAATTCATGGGTCGCTGAACATCTCAAGCCACAAGAAAAATGCATATGATGAAGATGATCTGGCCGTCGCAAAGAACATTGCAGATTTGATTTCACCCTATTTCTATGCGCTTTCCATGGGTGAACGCGCACGAAAACTCGCTTTGTCAGAAGGGTCTGCACGCGGGCGGGAAGAGACACTGCGGTCGGGCGCCTTGCGGCTCACGGAAGGTATGGAATATCAGCGCAAGCGTCTGGGAATGGAACTGCATGATCAGACCCTGGGTGATCTGTCCCGCATCTACCGACAGATGACCACGCTTTCACGGCGCAGCAAAGTGACCGCCGCGGAAATTGCAGGCATTGGCGATGCAATTGGTCAATGCATGGGCGAGTTGCGCCGGATTATCGAGAATGCAAAGCCCGGTGTGCTGGATCTGTTCGGATTGCAGCAGGCCATCGAGGCGCAACTGGAGCAGACAGTAGAGGGCATTATCCCCAAGATTGCTTATTCTGTAAGTGATGAAACGGAAGGTGCGCTGGATCACGCGCCGGAAATGCTGCGTACATCTGTTTTCCGCGTCTGTCAGGAAGCGGTGAATAATGCCGTTCGCCATGGCCGTTGCCGCAATTTGAACGTTGCTATTACCAAAAACGGCGACGCCATTGATGTTTCGATTTCCAATGATGGTGTCGAGCCACCAAAAAACTGGGCGCAATCAACACGGGGCATTGACAACATGCGCGTCCGTGCTGCCCTGATCTCTGGAAAAATTGCCTTTGAACGTGTGGGCGGTTTGACTGTCATCCGTTTGACAGTACCTGGCTCATATAGCGTAAAACCTGCACCGCAGCTTCTAACGGAGGCCTCCTGATGAATTTACTTATTGCTGAAGACGACCCGTTTCACCGGTCTTTTTTGCGCACAATTGTCTCCAAAGCGCTGCCGGATTGCGAGGAAATCTTTGAGGCGGTTGATGGAGAAGAGGCGCTGGATTGTGTCAAGCGCGAGACCATTGGCGGTGTGGTGATGGATTTGCAGATGCCGAAAGCCAGCGGCGTTGCCGCAGCCAGCGGCATTTGGCATCACAATCCCACAATGCGCATTCTGTTCTGGTCCAATTATGCTGATGAGGCTTATGTCCGTGGCATTTCTCGCATTGTGCCAGCCGATGCGGTTTATGGATATCTATTGAAGACAGCCTCCGAACACCGGCTCGAATTGGCGGTGCAAGGTGTGTTTCAGGAAGATCAATGCGTTGTTGATCGGGAGGTGCGTGGCGTTCAGCAACGCAGCCAGAACATACATGAAGGTCTGAGCGACGCAGAGTTTGAAGTTCTGCGCGATATTGCGTTGGGCATGACTGATAAGGCCATTGCTGCCCGCAGGTCCATTTCCACACGTGGCGTCCAGAGTCGCCTAAAAAGCCTCTATGACAAAATGGGTATCGATCCCACACCCATTACAAAGGAAATCGGCCCTGCCTTTAACTCCAGAACAAGGGCTGTCGCAGTGGCGGTGGCGCGCGGTTTGCTGAACGCTGAGGGACTCGCGATTGACGAAGAGCGCTACAAGGCATGGCTTGATAAGGTCGGACTGTAGGTTTGCCCGCGCATGAGACCTGCGGAGACCCGCAAGTTTGGCCGTGCATATACGAAGTTGAAATCGCCCGAACCACGCTGACTGCTGGGCTTGTCCGAGGGTATTTCATTAGCGTAAGCTTTACGTCCCGACCGGGTAACACATGTCTGAGGCCGGGGTTGAGGCCACGCAAAACTATGGTGCGTTAGAACGTCGCTAAAAATCAAGAAGCCGAAAACGGCTCAAATTTTTGTCAACGGAGGAAAATATGAATTTTACCAAAGTAACTGTCGCTGGTGCAGCGCTTGCCTGTCTTCTTAGCTCTGTCACCGTGCCTGCTTTTGCAGATACAGCCGACAAAAAGATCGCTCTGTCCAATAATTACGCCGGTAACTCATGGCGTCAGGCCATGCTCACCAGTTGGGAAACTGTCGCTGGAAAGGCTGCAGCCGACGGTGTTGTTGCAGCGGCTGATGCCTTCACAACGGCCGAAAATCAGGTCACCGAACAGGCGGCTCAAATTCAGAACCTTATCCTGCAGGGCTATGATGCGATTGTCATCAATGCGGCCTCTCCAGAAGGCCTGAATGGCGCTGTGAAAGAAGCCTGTGATGCCGGTCTTGTTGTGGTATCATTTGACGGTATCGTCACTGAGCCATGTGCGTGGCGCATTGCCGTTGATTTCCATCAGATGGGCAAAATCCAGGTTGAATATCTAGCTGGACGTCTGCCGGACGGTGGCAATCTTCTGGAGATCAGAGGGCTTGCTGGCGTCTTTGTTGATGACGAAATCTCAGGTGGCATCCACGAAGGTGTAGCTGAAAACGCAAAGTTCTCCATCGAAGGTTCGGTCCATGGTGACTGGGCGCAGGACGTTGCTCAAAAAGCTGTTGCTGGCATTCTGCCAAGCTTGTCCGACATCAAAGGTGTTGTGACACAGGGTGGTGATGGCTATGGCGCTTCGCAGGCTTTCAAAGCCGCTGGTCGTGACATGCCGATCATCGTAATGGGCAATCGTCATGATGAATTGTCCTGGTGGAAAGAGCAGAAAGACGCGAATGGCTATGAAACCATGTCAGTGTCCATTGCTCCGGGTGTTTCGACACTGGCATTCTGGGTTGCCCAGCAGATTCTGGACGGCAAGGACGTGCCTAAAGACCTGACTGTTCCATTCCTGTCGATCACGCAGGATACATTGGAAGCAAGCCTGGAGACGACCCAGGCTGGCGGTGTTGCCAATGTGGAATACTCTCAGGAAGAAGCGCAGGGTGTCATTGCCGGCGCAATGTAACGGCTGTCTCGTTTGACAGGGTTTACTAAATGATCAACGACCTCCCAGTCGTAGACGTTCACGGCGTCGGAAAATCTTTCGGTGCCGTGAACGCCCTCCAGAACGCTCATCTTGTGGTACAGCCTGGCGAATGCGTCGGATTGGTGGGCCACAATGGAGCCGGCAAATCCACTTTAATGAACATTTTGTCCGGCGTGTTATCGCCGGATACAGGCACGATTAGCTTCGCGGGAGAGGCCATCACGGCACGATATGGCGTAAGCGAGGCCAAGCAATTTGGCTTGCGTTGTGTGTTTCAGGAATTGTCTCTTTGTCCCAATCTGACGGTTGCTGAAAATGCCCGTATTACCCATCCTCAAATTCGCGGCTTTGGCTGGCGCAATGACGCCTCTGAGCTGATCAAAAAATGGCTGGATGAGGTATTCCCCGACAATGGTATCAAGGGCGATGATGTTGTTGGTGATCTGACCATTGCCCGCCGCCAGATGGTCGAGATATCGCGTGCTTTTTCATCGTTGGATGAACAGGTGCGCCTGGTTATTCTGGATGAACCGACATCATCTCTCGACAAGATTTCAGCAGATCAATTGCTGACCTTTGTGAAAAAGTTCACAGCACAGGGTGGAAGCGTCATTCTGATCTCGCACATGTTGAGAGAAGTATTGAGCACCTCCGACCGCATTGTGGTCATGCGCGACGGCACCATGGTGGCCGATGATGCCACAGAAAATTTTGATCGCGACCGGTTGGTGCGCGAAATGGGGTCAGTTCTGGCCGAGGATGCGGAAGAAGCAAGCGCCGAGACTGCGCGCGCCAACACGGCCAGGGTGATCCAGATTCCAGCGAAAGACGGCATTGACCTGAACGTGTTTCAGGGAGAAATCGTCGGCTTTGCTGGAATTGCCGGGCAGGGGCAAACTGAAAAGCTGATCCAGATATTTGACGCATCAAATGGCAAGGTCAATGCGGTCAACATCGACAACGCTGCCGCTTTTGTGGCCGGAGACCGTCAGGCCGCTGGTGTCTTTCCAGGCTGGTCAATCGAGAAAAACATTTCAATCGCCTCGGTGCGCATGATGGTGCAGCGCTATCTCATCGACCCATTACAGGAAATCAATATTTCCAATGAATGGAAAGAGCGCCTTGGTATTCGTACCGACGATTTATCCAACAACATTCTATCGCTTTCGGGCGGCAACCAGCAGAAGGTTCTGTTTGCACGTGCGCTTGGCTCTCCTGCACAGATTGTGCTGATGGATGATCCAATGCGCGGCGTTGATATCGGCACAAAGCAGGATGTCTATGCAATCCTGAAACAGGAAGCGGAAAACGGACGGACGTTCGTCTGGTACACCACGGAAATGGATGAGTTGAAACACTGCGATTATGTTTATGTCTTCCGCGACGGCGAGGCGGTGGCCGAATTGCCAAGTCACAAAGTGACAGAGGCCAGTATTCTGAATGCATCATTTGATCCTGCGACGGCTGCCTGATGTCCAGATACCTCACAGCCAACACAATGCGCACATTGCTGCCCGCTTTATCACTGGCAGCAATTCTGGCCGCAATTTTTTATCTGCAGCCGCGCACCATGAGCTATTTCGGATTGAACCTTCTGCTCAATCTTGCGGTGCCAATCGCTCTGGCAACCATCGCCCAGATGTTCATCCTGTGTGTCAATGATCTCGATTTATCGCTTGGCGCTTTCGTCAGCCTGACAGCTTGCATTACGGCAACATGGTTGTATGACACGCCGGTGCTGGGCGTATTGGCTCTGGCAGGCTGCATATTGGCCTATGCGGCACTGGGCGCGCTGATCCATTTACGGAACTTACCATCCATTGTCGTGACCCTTGGCATGTCATTCGTCTGGGTGGGCATTGCCGTGCTCATTCTGCCGACGCCAGGCGGTAAGGCACCGGAGTGGATCCGGGCACTGATGACCTTGAAGCCTGCCTTGATTCCGTTTCCCATCATTGCAGTGGTAGTCCTTGCAATTGTTGTACATTTCGGCCTGATGAAATCCGCAGCAGGAGTGGTGTTACGTGGCGCTGGTGGCAATCCATTGTCGGTGGAACGGGCCGGGTGGTCCCTGCTGAAAGTCAAGGTCACCATGTATGCGATATCCGGCTTTTTCGGGGTTCTGTCCGGCATGGCGCTGGTGGGCCTGACGACGTCTGCCGATGCCAATATCGCCGAGCGTTACACCTTGCTCAGTATTGCCGGGGCCATTCTGGGTGGCAGCGAATTTGTCGGGGGGCGTGTGTCGCCAATCGGGGCAGTTATCGGTGCCGTCACCTTGTTGCTGACCGGGTCCTTCCTGTCGTTTCTGCGGCTTAACCCGGACTGGCAGATTGGCGCACAAGGCGCGATCTTGATCCTGGTTTTGGCGATGCGCATGCTGATCAACAGATCGGACAAGCGCTCATGAACTTGACTGAAAAACCATGGATCTGGGCCTGGCTTGGCACCGTCTCAATCTGGCTGGTGATTGCCTCTATTTCCGGTCTGTCCGCGGGGACAGAAGTGCTCACCGCTGCCGCGTCCTTTGGAACATTTTTCGTATTGGTTGCCATCGGCCAGATGTTTGTCGTGACCCTTGGTCCGGGCAATGTGGATCTGTCGATACCCGCCTGCATGACTTTGGCCAGTACCGTTGCGATGAAAGTCATGAATGGCTCCGAAGCCATGCTGATTCCGGGTTTTTTGATCGTTGTTGCCATCGGCCTGACCATTGGTGCCTTTAATTTTGCGCTGATAATATTGCTGCGCATTCCTCCGATCATCGCAACCCTGTCGTCCAGCTTTCTCTATTTGTCGACCGCCATCTGGTACAATCGCGGTTTGCGCGTGAAACCACCTGAGGCATTGGCTGAGTTTGCGACCGGAAAAATTGGTGTGGTCCCGTTGCTGGCCATCGCAGTGCTGATATTGACGGTCCTGATGCATTTCGTCCTGCACCGAACCTATTTCGGCAGATCGATTCTGGCTGTCGGCCAGAACGCGAAAGCGGCACATCTTGCCGGTATACCGGTCGAACGCACACGGTTCATGACCTATGTCATGTGCGCTGTCCTGGCCGCAATCTGCGGTTACTTTTTGGCTGGATTTTCTGGTGGCGCGGCGCTCAATATGGGCGAGGAATATCTGCTCATGTCCATCGCTGTCGTGGTTATTGGTGGAACCTCGGTCGCAGGCGGTTTTGCCAATCTGCCGGGCCTGTGGGGCGCGGCGCTCTTCATGTTCCTGCTGGTCACCATGCTGAACACACTGGGTCTCAGCGCTGGATATCGTCTCATTCTGACCGGAGCCATCATTGTGGCGGTGATCGCGATATCGGGTAAAAAGCGTTAAGGTAAGTTGCGAACTAATTCGAATGCGAATTTTCCTCTGCAAGCCCGAGCTGCCGTGCAATCGTAACACTGTCATAGTAGTCCCGACCCTCGACCACCAATCCGTCCTTGACCTTCATTACAGAGCAATAGCGGACTTCGGCTCGGTTACCGGTCGGCGCGAAATCACCAAGGCTTGAGCGGAGGACACCCGTATGGGTGCCGGTATTCCGAAACTCTACAGTCGCCCATTCACCGCACTGGCTGACCATGACATTCTCGACTTTGCAAGTCCCATCCGGGAAAGCCTCGCGCCAACGGTAGTAATCGGCCTTGTAGGCGTCCTTTCCTGGAAGCTTCTCGACGCGTGCGACATCCTCAAAATCGCAATCAACCGCAATGACTGCCGCGCCACGATCTGGGTCTCGCATGTCCCATGACTCATGGAATTGGCGAACGATCTTTTCAGTAGGGTGCATGATCAGGGCATCTTTCTATGTGGTGCGAAGGGGAGACCGTCGTAAACTTTTGACGGATTTTGACCGACAAAGAGCGCCAATGCAAAATCGGAGTGCAAACCTTGGAGAATTTGGATTGTGTTTTCACCCAAAGGGAGCCGGCCCCAGCAGCTAGGCCCCATTAAAATCAATGGGCCCGGATTCCAGAACACAGTTCTCCAGAATGCGTTTTTCAAAGACGTCAACAAGCCCCACATCACTCAGCCGAGGCCCTGAATTGCAAACCAGTGATGCGCCAAACAATGCTTTGAACACAAGGTAAGGTGGCTGCCAGTCAACAAGTGCGTCAAGCGCATCGCGCAGATTGGCAAAATCCCTGGCGACATCCTGCAATGGTTTTTCGCTGATAAGTCCGGCAAGCGGCAGTTCAAGATTTGCGATGACTTTGCCCTGACTGGCAACGGCAAGGCCACCTTGTGTCTGTCGTACCGCATTGGCGGCTGCGGCCATGTCTTCGGGCGTGCGTCCAAAGACAGTAAGATTATGGCTGTCATGAGAAACGGTAGTCGCAAAGGCACCGCGCCAGTCGCCCCAGTTTTCCAGAAATGCAACGCGTGTGGGCGTATTTTGACCATATCGATTGCAGATCGCCATTCGGATCATATCGTCAGGCAGCACAAGCTTTTCATCTTGAACATCGACCTGGCGCTCGCCCCATTCTGGAAAGCGTGGTTTGGAAAGTGTGGCGATCCGTGCGGAGGGACCCTTGGCGGATATTTCAAAATCTGCTGGGCTGAATTCACGAGTGTTTACGGTCTGCATTATGCTGGAGGGGCTTGGAACAGTGTGTGTCGGATGAAGCAGCCTTCCAGTATGAGCAACCTGGTGACCATTGGCGAGCACATGCGTTGCAGACACTTCCGCAAGGTTTGATACAAGAACAAGATCAGCCCGCTTTCCCGGGGCCACCAGACCAAGATCCGGGCGACCGGTTCGGCTCGCTGCATTCAAGGTTGCGGCACGATAAACCCAGGCAGGGGGCATATCATTGGCAATCAAAATTCGGATCACATGATCAAGCCCGCCTTTGACAAGAAGATCATCGGGAAACACGTCATCGGTGCAAAGAGTAACCGTTTGGGGCAGGTGCTCAAGGGAGATCAGCGCCTCTGCGAATTCCGGCAATAAATGTTCATGAGAGCCGCGTAGCTCGACGGTAAAACCAGCTTCCAACCGTGCCATAAGATCAGCGGCAGAGGTCAATTCATGATCGGTCTCGACACCGGCTGCGGCATAGGCCGCCAAATCGCTTCCGGTTAGACCACGACCGTGGCCACAGATACGTTTGCCGCTGGCCAAGCCTGCAGCCACGATGCCTTGCACACGCGGGTCTCCATCCAGCAGAGGGTGCATGGTCATGAGTTCTGCCGCACCGTGAATATCATCACGCGCGAGCATATCTGCAATTTCACCCGGACCGAAGTCGCCCCCGCTCATTTCAAAGCCGGGGGCAGAGGGCACGCAGGTGGGTGCAAGCGGCAGCAGCCGCAATGGCAGATTTTGCGCTGCCCGACAGGCATATTCAACGCCTTCAAGTCCAGCGACATTTGCCAGTTCATGCGGATCCCAAAACGCTGTCGTAACGCCGCGTGGGAGTACAGCTTTTGCATATTCTGCAGGGGTGACCATGGAGCTTTCGACATGCATGTGGGTGTCAATGAAGCCGGGGAGTATATGGGCGCCGTCCGCATCAATCTCTTCTTTTGCATCCCGAGCAGGGTCAGGGGCATGAACACTGGCGATCAATGGTCCCACAAGACCAATATCAGCAGGCCGTTCCCGGCCGGTGACCATGTCGAGCACGACGGCGTTGCGCACTAGCAAATCGAACGGGCGCAGGTCACGTGCAGCCTTGACCGCATTGGACCGAAGGATTGAATCGTTGAGGCTCTCGTCAATCGACATGGGTTTCCTCCTCAGCGAGTGCTCCGAGGCATATCTGAGCAATGTCTGCCCCTGTGCCAACTGCAAGGCGCGTTGATCCGCTGTTATCTTTTTCAAAAAGTGTTTTTCCGCAGCTTGTGTCTGAAAGAACCGAGACGGTCATGGCACAAGGCATGAATGCGAATGCCTCGGTTCGTTGGCTGGCGAGTGCGGCGACGGGATCATATATCGCCATGGTGGCGTTTCCACGAGACAGTCCGATATCCAGATAGCCGCCGAGCAAATCGGACGTTAGTTCGTCACATTTTGGCAGGTCGTCAGGTCCGAAACGTACTTGGCGGCAAAGCATAAGATCAATCACATCTAACGGCAGGCCGGCCTGCGCAACAATTGCTGCCGCTTCCGGGTCTGCAAGGGCATTGTACTCAGCCTCTGCGGAATGGTTTCCGGGGCCGTTGCTTCCGCCCATCCAGATGAGACGTGTAATTTTCCGGGCCAGATCGGGTGCCGCGCTAACCAGATTGGCAATATTTGTCAAAGGCCCAATCGCCAAAATGTCTCGCTTGTCTTCAGGTCCCGCCGAGTGAAGCCATTGCTGAAGTCCTTCATCGGCATCGGGGAGACCGGGTTGGACAGTCACATCGGGCAGGTGTCGGCCACGGCTTAACATTCCGCGAGGCCCCAAAATGCGCTCGGCGGTTTCCGGCGGGCGAACAAGTGGGCGGCTTGCGCCCATAAAGAGTGGTGCCTCCAGACCATAAGCCTGCTGTGCCCCTAGAGCATTGCACACCACCCGAGTGAGGGGTGCATTTCCAGCCACCAATGAAACGCCTGCAATACGCACACCTAGATGACGCAAAAGCAGCATGGCCCAGAGATCGTCGAACCCGAAATCGGTATCGACCCAGATCTCACTCATGCCAGAAGCGGGCGTGCTGTGGATTGCGGAAGGTCGAAGGCAATGCTTTGGCCCAGCGGCACCTCAGCTGTTTCAATCGGTGCGTCTGCTTTGATCTCGCCCAACTGGCAATCAAACACATATTCCCGGTGTCCACCTGCAAAACTGCTGGCGACAACGCGGCCGCTGAACGGACCCTTTCCGACATGCACACCGCCTGGCCGCCAGGCGAGCATTGACGAGCTTGCCTCAAATCCCAGCGGCAATTGCCCGGAGTTGGACACAAGGTTTTCACCTTCCACCCGAAATATGTTTTCAAAACCCATAAACTCTGCGGCAAAGGCTGTGGCTGGCTCTGCGTATAGTTGGCTCGGTGTGCCCAATTGTTCGATCTTGCCATCCTTCATCAGGACAATGCGGTCTGCCAAAGCCAGAGCCTCGGATTGATCATGGGTTACAAACACCATTGTCACTCCGGTATCTTTTTGGACGCGTTGCAATTCGGTGCGCATTTCCAACCGCAATCGTGCGTCCAGATTGGAGAGCGGTTCATCGAGCAGCAGAACCTTTGGCTCCATCACCAGCGATCGTGCCAGTGCGACACGTTGCTGCTGGCCGCCCGACATTTCAGCAGGCTTGCGGGCTTCAAACCCTGCCAGACCAACCGTTGCCATGCCAGCCTCTGTGCGAGAACGGACTTCAGCGTCCGCCATGTTCTTCAGGCGCAGGCCAAAAGCAACATTTTCAAAGGCACTGAGATGGGGAAACAATGCGTAAGACTGAAACACCAGACCAATGCCGCGTTTGTTAGCTGCCAGTCGGGTGACGTCCCGATCGTCGATCTCGATTGCCCCCGAGGTGGGCGTCAACAAGCCAGCGATCGCACGCATCGTGGTTGTTTTTCCACAGCCTGATGGCCCGAGCAGGGCGATCAACTCACCCTCCACGACGTCAAGGTTGAGGTTCGGGACAGCTACGGTCTTTCCGTAAGACAGCGTCAGATCGGAGAGGCGGACATATTTATCAGACATAACGAGAAAACCCCAAAAGACGTTCTGCAATGAACACAATGGCAAGAGACATGAAAGCCAGCAGCGCAGACAATGCTGCGACCGACGGATCGTAAGTGATTTCCATATAAGCCAGCATGTCGATGGGCAGTGTCCTCACGCCCGGACCGGACAGGAACAGCGAAACAGGAACCTGATTGAAACTGGTGACAAATCCCAGAATGAACGCTGCCAGAACTCCGCCACGAATGTTCGGCAACACCACTTTCATGAAGGCCTGCATCCTTGTGCACCCCAGCAATACGGCGGCTTCTTCCATATCAGCTCGCAAATTGTTCAGGCTTGATGAAACGACCCGCACGGCATAGGGCAGAACCAGCGCCGTATGGGCCATGAACAGTGCCAGTGTGACCGTAAAATCCAGCGGTATGACCAAATAGCGCAACAGCGCCAGGCCTACGATGATGCCCGGTACAATGATTGGTGCGGCGACGATGGTTCTGATGGTCTCATTGCCAGGCAAATCATAGCGGTTCAGCGCGTAAGCGGCTGGGACGCCCAGCAGCAACGCTGTCAAAGTGCCGAAAATCGCCAGGAACATTGATAGTAAAAAGCTGTCGCGGAAGCTCTCGATTGTGAAAACTTTGAAATACCATTTCAGTGACAATCCATCTGGTGGAAAGGCCAGTGCCTCGCCCGCGGATGCACCGGCAAAAATGATGATGATGAATGGCCCGATCAGAAAGGTCAGGGTGAGGCCGAGGATGACCCAGATTGTGAGGTTTTTCATGGGATCATTTCCTCGCCGTTGCGATGCGCTTAAGCAGCAGATTGGCTGTAAAGGACATGACAATCAGGATCATCGCGATCACACTGGCCGAGACGAAATCATTGGCCACATTGACCCTTTGATACAGCAACGTTTCCAGCATCAGCACTTTTGATCCACCCAGAATGGCGGGTGTAATGTAGGCTGTCAGAGCGCCAGTAAAGACAAGGGTTCCACCAATAACAAGACCCTCCTTGGTCAGCGGCAGGATGACTTTAAAGAACACCTGAAGCCAACTTGCGCCGAGCACACGGGCTGCTGGTATGACGTCGCGGGGGATGTTCTCCATGGCTGATATCAGTGAGATAATCATCAACGGCATGAAGAGTTGCAACAAGCCCAGGAAGACAGCTGTTTCAGTAAACAACAGGCGGATCGGCGTGTCGGATAGGCCGAGCCCGACAATGGTGTCATTCACGATCCCGGTTCGTCCCAAAATCACGATCCAGGCATAGGTGCGGGCGACCGGTGAAATCATCAATGGCAAAACCACCAGGCCGAAAATGCGTCCCCGCGCTGTAGGAGGAAGATTGACGATACAAAACGCCGCCGCATAGCCGATGATTGCTGACGTAACCGCAACCAGAACGCCCAGTTTCAATGTGCGCAGGAACACCGTTCGGTTCAGCGGCTTTGAGAAAAACTCGGTATATCCACTCAGCGTCCATCCGGCATCAGAGCGAAACCCTTCTGACAACAGGATGCCGACAGGCACAATAAACAGCAGTAGCGCAAAGAAGGCGGCAGGCAAGGCCAATGCAAGCCCTTCGCGCGTGTTGAAAAACATCTGCTTGGTCCGATCTTGATTAAAAGACATGCAGGGCGGCCCAAAGACCGCCCCTTAGCGTTATCTGATAACTTCAGTGTTCCACTGTTCGACCCAGCCTTCGCGGCTGTCGATGATCTTTGCAGGATCAAGGATATTCAGGGAATTGATCAGCTCGGCCCCATAGGTAAGGTTGTCGGCAACGTCTTCACTCACCACGACTTCTGTGTTGGCAGGGCTGTCGATCAGCGCCTCGGCGACACGGGTCTGTACTTCAGTGGACAACCAGTAATCCATGAACTGATAGGCCAGTTCTTCGTTGCCATTGCCTTTGGTCATGATCATGACATTCATACCGCCGGCCTGGCCTTCGGCTGGTTCTGCCCAGGCAAATGGCAATGGCGAACTTTTGAAACGGCTCCATGCAAAGCGCCCGACAGGAGCTGCAATCACTTCTTCCTGGTTCATCAACTGCGCAAGTTCTGATGAGCGGGAATAGAAGGTGACGATATCATCAGCGTGCTCGCCAATGCTGGAAATCACGCTGGAATAATCATCAGTTTCATTGCCCGCAGCTTTGGCCAGCATCATCAATGTGAGGGGTCCTTGCGTACCTGTGATGTTCGGCAGCGACACATTCCCGGCCAGCTTTTCGTCCAGCAAATCACTCCAGCTTGCAATCTCGACAAGGTCGGTCCGGTAAACGATTGAACTTGCGTAGAATGTATAGCCAACCGCCATATTATCGCCAATCGGATCCTGCGCCGCGGGATAGAGTTTCCCATGGTTAGTGAGTTTTGAGATATCGAGCGGAGCCAGCAGGTCCTTGCGCGCCAGACTCAGAGCGTCGTGTGAGGAAATCACTGCCATATCAATGATCGGGTCATTGGCATTGGCTTCGATCTTGGCCATGCGCTCTACACTGTTGCCGGTTTCGATAATCAGTTCACATCCGCAAATGGCTTCGAATGGGTCGTAAAGCGCTTCTTTGTAAGCATCCTGCGCAAAGGAGTAGACCGAAATGGTCAGGGTTTTGTCTTGCGCGAATGCCGTTGAGGCAAGTGCGCAGGACAGTGCTGCTACAGTTAGTGCGGCTTTCATTGAGAAATCTCCTGTTTGAAAGTGAGGTTTGGTTTGGGAGTGTGTCTTGGTTTTGCTGTCGAATCTCGAACGACCAGATGCATGGGAATTGTCGTTCCCGTATCCGGCAGGCTTTCTCCGCTGATGGCCAGCGTAAGGACGTTGATGGCCCGGTCAGCTATTTGCGCAACATCCTGCGCAACAGTGGTGAGCATTGGATGCATGGCTGTCGCCAAAGGCAAATCGTCAAATCCCGTCAGACTGACGTCATCAGGTACAGAAAATCCTGCGCGTGTTAATTGCGAATGCGCGCTGAGCGCCAGCAGGTCTGATGTGGCCATGATGGCAGTCACGCCTGTTTCAACCGCCCGGATCAGATTGCCAAGACCGTCCTGGCTCCAAAAAACCTGGAAGTCAGCTGCGCCCGCCAGGCCGGATATCATCCCGTCGATTCGGTCGCCCTGGACTTCGGACACAGGGTCAGCGCCCAGCATTGCCACCTTTCGGTGTCCCAGGCCTGCCATATGCGCTGCGATCAGCTTGCCGCCGCCTGCATGATCTGCCGAAACGATGTTTCGCGGATCGGAGGCTGTATTGATAATCACCGTGGGTACCGGTTGGGATTCGGGCGAGGTACCCTTTTGCGGCACAATCAGCAAACCATCGACCCCGCGATCAACAAGCCGTTTCATGGCCTGGCTTTGTTCCAGAGCATTTCCGCGAGAATCCGCGATCAGAATGCTCAATTGGCGGCTATCTGCCTCCAAAGACAGGTGCTGCGCAATGCGTGGAAAAAGCGGGTTTGTCAGATCAGGCATGACCAATCCAAGGATACCTGTTTGGCCACTGCGCAGCGCACGACCTGCAAGACTGGGGCGGTATCCCAGTTCATCCGCACATTTGCGAATACGTTCAACCATTTCCTGGGATACGCGGCCTTTGCCGGTCAGAGCATTTGAAACGGTCGCAACCGAAACACCCATGTTCGCAGCAATTTGCTTGATATTGGCCATATCTTCTCCAGATGATGAAACGATTAATCACCCTGGAATTGATTCTGTCAACAACTTTGATTAAACGATTAATCTACTGGGATGAACTCTTCCTGCGAAGCTGGCTTCATGTCGATGCCGTTTGAGGGCGCGCGCAAGGCCTGTATTCAAATTGTATCCGGAGCTTTTTCCTGATGTTGGAACAGAGTGTGTAACTGACAGAGCGATTTGATTTTGATCCTGTCGGTCTCATTGCCTTTCATAAGAAACAGCATTCAAACCTTGTCAGCCAGAGAATTGAATCCTGGCGTCCCACCTCCATCGATTTTTCGGCAGCAATGGTCTATTACGGGCTGACACGAGTGCTTCAGGTGCACTCTCCCACGTAGACGAGACCTTTATGACCCCTGATATTTTATGCCTTGGCGAACCCATGCTTGAGTTCAATCAGCAACCCGATGGCATGTATTTGCCTGGCCATGGCGGTGATACATCCAATTGTGCCATTGCAGCAGCGCGTCAGGGTGCGAGCACGGGGTGTCTGACTCATATCGGCAAGGATGCATTTGGAGAAAGCTTCATGGCGCTTTGGACATCCGAAGGTGTCAGCACGGCCCATGTGGAACAAGTCGCAGATGCCCACACCGGCATTTATTTCGTTACCCATGGTGAAGAGGGGCATGAGTTCAGCTATTTCCGCGCTGGATCGGCCTGCAGTCTGATGACGCCGGATGATTTGTCCAAGGATGCTTTGCAATCCGCCAAAATACTTCACGCGTCCGGCATCAGTCAGGGCATTTCAGAAAGCGCTGCAGATACAGTGTTCGCAGCAATTGGCATTGTCAAAGAGGCCGGTGGTCTGGTGTCCTATGACACCAATTTGCGTGAGAAACTGTGGCCTGTATCACGGGCAAGAGCCGTCATTCATGCAGCCGTCGCGCAATGTGATATCGCTTTGCCAGGACTTGATGATGCAGAACTCCTGACCGGCCTGTCCGAGCCGGAAGCCATTGTCCAATTCTATCTGGATCTGGGTGCCAAAATTGTGGCTCTGACTTTGGGCCCGAAAGGCACATTGGTTGGAACAGAATCTGAGGCCCGGCTGATACCGGGTCGAAAAGTCAGCGCAGTGGATGCGACGGGGGCAGGGGACACTTTTGACGGGGCCTTCCTGTCGCAAATCGTTACTGGGTCCGATCCGTTTTCTGCAGCCAGTTATGCAAATGCAGCAGCAGCTCTTTCAACCCAAGGCTTTGGTGCAGTGGCACCGATGCCATACGCATCAGACGTGAAAGCGTTTTTGGCTGAACCGGCATAAGTGCGTATAGGCGAGGCAGCCCGGACGCCACAATTCAAAGCATGGCCGCAGCTTTTGCATATGGCATGAACGTGCGGATCAACTTGCTGTCCAGGCGTTCACGCAGGCAGATCAACGCTTCGTCCATAGTGATATTCGCGTCGGCAATTTCGATCTTGCAGAGCCGTTGATCAACGCCGAACTCAGCTTCTGAAACGAGGCCAACGCCAGCCCCTGCAGCGACAATCTCGCGAACGGCCTCTCGGCCTTCCGCTTCAATTCGGATTGGCAGATCGATTTTGTTCTTGCGCGCAAATTCCTCCAGTTTGGAGCGGGTTTTTGAACCCTTTTCCCGCATCACGAGGGGCATTTCCGCCAGTTCGCGAAAACTGATCGATTTTTTGGCTGCATAGACACTGTCTTTGGGCGCAAACGCGATAATTGGAGTGGAGTTCAGATGCACGACTTCAAAGTCCCGCCCTTCCGGAACCTCTCCCAGAACGCCGATATCCGCTTCATAAGTATTGAGCGCGTCGACAACGGCTTCGCTATTGCCAACACGTATTGAGACATGAATATCCGGATAGCTGACGCGAAAAGATCCAAGGATATGCAGTATATGGTGGGCTGAATCAGCCATGATCTGCAGATTTCCGGACTTCAGTGCGCGGGTTTGTGACAACAAATCATGGGCCTGAGTCTCAATCTCAAACATGCGCCGCGTCAGTTCCAGCAATTCCTGCCCGGCAGCTGTTACCGTTACCTGTTTGCGATGTCTGTTAAACAGACGCACGTCATATTCCGTTTCAAGTTTGCGAACCTGATCGGAAATTGCGGGCTGTGTGAGATGCAAAGCCTCTGCTGCCCGAGAAAAACCACCATGGCAGGCCACATAGTGAAAGGCGCGCAATTGAACGTAGCGCAAGGGTATCTCCACTTCCATCAGCAAATCAGATACTGCAATAAGAACTATCGTTTTGATTAATGCAACACTCTTCCCGTAGTCGCGAAGATCGTTTATATTAGCCGTCAAACAAAATGATCGTGAATCGCGAATAGGATTTTCAATGCATCTTTCAGGTTTCCTGGTGCAATTGGCAGGCGCAATTATGCTGCTGCTTTACTCCACCCGCATGGTGCGGACGGGTATAGAGCGGGCAGCAGGCCCAATGCTGCGCACTCTGTTTGTGAAATTGGGAAAAGGCCGATTCAGAAGCGTTTTTGCAGGCGTTGTTGGCGCAATCTTTTTGCAAAGTTCCACCGCCATTGCCCTGCTGGTTTCAGGATTTGCAGCAACCGGTGTGGTCAGCGTTGCAGCCGCGCTTACCATTGTGCTGGGAGCCGACCTTGGCACAGCCATCGTGGTTCAGTTTCTGAGTCTTGATCTCAGTTGGCTTATGCCCGCATTGCTGGCCATTGGCGGCTTCATGTTCCTGAAAATGCATACGCGACTGGCCAAGCAATTGGGCAGGGTGGTGATTGGCATTGCGCTCATTTTGTTGTCGCTGGGCATGATTGGAACTGCCAGCGCACCCTTGCGTGAAGCAAGCTGGATGCCGGGCATTGTCAATTTTATGAGCGAAGACCTGCTGATATCCTTTTTCGGCGGCGCTTTGCTGGCCTTTTTGTTTCACTCCAGTGTCGCCGCGATTTTGCTGTTCGCAACCCTGTGCGCGCAAAGCGTTCTGCCGATTGAGGCTGGCTTGCCGCTGGTTCTGGGCGCTAACGCGGGTGGGGGGCTTATCGCGGTATGGCTGTCACGCGGCGGTAAAATGCCAGCGCGTCATGTGACGGCGAGTAATTTTCTGTTCCGCCTTGTTGGAGGGTTGGCGGTGCTTGCCGTATTATACGGCATGGACATTCCAACCGATAGACTTGGTCCAACCGCCGACCGCCAACTGGTGAATTTCCATCTGCTTTTCAACGCTGGTCTTGTGATTGTCTGCCTGCCCTTTATTCAGCCGGTTCTGGCACTCATGCGCGGGCTCATCAAAGAAGACCCGGAGACCGAGCAAGACCGATTGCGACCCGCAAGTGCGCTGGATGCCGCTGTTCTCAAAATGCCGAACCTTGCCCTTGCCAGTGTCACCCGTGAATTGCTGCGCATGAGCGAAATCGTTGAAATCATGGTGACCCCGGTCATGGATTTCTTTGATGCCTCCAATCCACAGCAAGTCCAGCGTATCCGACAACTCGACAAGGATGTGAACCGCGCCCACACTGATATCAAGCTCTACATTGCTCAACTCAGCCAGAACGAATTGTCATCAGACGAAGCAAATCGTGCGGTGGAATTGACCACCGTCGCCATAAGTCTGGAACGCGTTGGCGACATCATTTCAAAGGAACTGTTGCCGTTGACGTCGGAAAAACATCGCCGTGGTCTGGAGTTTTCAGAAGCAGGTTGGAAAGAACTCACCACGCTCCACGCTCGTGTCATCACCAATATGCAATTGGCGCTTAACGTACTGGTATCAGAGGATATTGAGACAGCCAGGAAGCTGGTTGAAGAGAAGGCCGTGATGCGCAAACTGGAACGGGAAAGCCATGACAAGCATATGGCACGACTCGGCAGCGGCACACCTGAAAGCCGCGCCAGCAGTGATATTCATCTGGAAACCATTCGGGCACTGAAAGAAATCAACTCGCGGTTCGCCACCTTTGCCTATCCGACATTGGAGCGGCGTGGAATTTTGCTGGACAGCCGTCTGAGTTAGGGCTTGACCTCAATTGGGATTTGAGAAATCGATAATTCAATACGTATTATCGATTTAACATATGGGATGGGAGACACTATTTTTGCCATCCGCAAGCCCGATTGTTCTGCCGGATAGGCTCAGCCCATGACATCACATCCCAAACACTCAATAAGCCCGCCGCCGCTGGGCGAACCCTATTTGCTGACGCCTGGCCCTTTGACAACGGCCTATTCAGTCAAAGAAGCCATGTTGCGCGACTGGGGCTCCTGGGATGGGGACTTTCGGGCCATGACAGCGCAATTGCGGACTGACCTGCTGGATTTGATTGGCGATACAGACAACGCCTTTGATTGTGTTCCCATTCAGGGCAGTGGCACTTTTGTCGTTGAAGCCATGCTGGCTTCCTTTCTGCCAAGAGAGTCGAAAACGCTGGTGCTGGTCAACGGGGCCTATGGCAACCGGATTGCCGAAACGCTGAAATATCTGGGACGAGATCATACGATCATCGACAAAGGCGATTATCTGCCGCCGCGCGCGACCGAGGTTGCAGCGGCGCTGGAAGCAGATCCTGCAATCAGCCATGTCGTGGTGGTGCATTGCGAAACCAGCTCTGGCATCCTGAATCCGATCAAGGAAATATCGGACACGGTTTATCAGGCGGGTCGCAAGCTGCTGATTGATTCCATGAGCGCATTTGGCGCATTGCCGGTAGATGTGGATACCATTAATTATGAAGCAATTGTTGCTTCAGCCAATAAGTGCATTGAAGGTGTACCCGGGTTTGGCTTCGTAATCGGCCGCAAGACTGAGTTGGAATTGGCAAAGGGACGAAGCCACTCGCTCAGCCTCGATGTCCATGCCCAATGGGCCCACATGAACAAAACCGGGCAGTGGCGCTTCACACCGCCCACACATGTTGTGGCGGCCTTCATGGAGGCGCTGCGCCTGCATAAGGAAGAAGGTGGTGTTGCTGGCCGGGGCCGGCGCTATACTGAAAACCGCGATGTTCTGGTCAAAGGCATGCGCGATATCGGTTTTGAAACCCTTTTGACAGAGCCATGGCTGTCTCCGATCATCGTGACCTTTTTCAACCCGGATCACGCCTCCTTTGACTTTCAGAAGTTCTATGACGCCATGAAACAACGGGGCTTCATCATCTACCCCGGCAAACTGACTGTCGTGGACAGTTTCCGCATCGGCTGTATTGGCCATATGGATGGGGCGATCATGCAGCAAGTTGTAGATGCTGCGCGCGACGTGTTGGTGGAACTGGGCGTTGACAGTGCAAGACCACCGGAAATTGCTCTTCTGGAACGCTCCAAACTGGCTGCCTGAAGCAGCCTGCCAATTGCCTTTCAAACCGGTTGTGACCACGCAGCCGATACTGATTTTGGAAAGAACAAGAATGAATGATCTGTCACCCATGAATATCTCCGTCAATGACCGCACTTATGCCAGACCAAAAGTGCCAGCCATTGCCATTTGTCTTGATGGTTGCGAGCCGGCCTATCTGGACGAAGCCATTGCAGCCGGTTTGATGCCAACTTTGAAGCGCATCAAGCAAAGCGGCACGGTACGCATGGCGCATAGTGTCATCCCGAGCTTTACCAACCCCAACAATTTGTCGATCGCGACCGGGCGCCCGCCGTCTGTCCACGGCATTTGCGGCAACTTCCTCTATGATCCGGAAACCGGAGAGGAGGTTATGATGAACGATGTGCGTTTCTTGCGTGCACCCACCATTTTCCAGACCTGTTATGATGCTGGTTTGCGCGTTGCCATTGTCACGGCGAAAGACAAATTACGGGCTTTGCTTGGGAGCGGATTGAGTTTTGAGGATGGCCGCGCCATGTGTTTCTCGGCGGAACGATCCGATACGACGACAGTGGCGGAACACGGTATCGACAACGCATCGGCGCATTTTGGATTGCCGGTTCCCGACGTCTATTCAGCAGAATTATCCGAATTCGTTTTCGCTGCCGGTGTGCAATTGTTGAAAGAGTTCAAGCCGGATGTGATGTATCTGACGACCACGGATTATGTGCAGCACAAATATGCCCCCGGCGTGCCTCAGGCCAATGCGTTCTATGAAATGTTCGACAAATATCTGACGGAACTGGATGCAGCAGGCGCGGCTATTGTTGTCACCGCTGATCACGGGATGAAACCCAAACATCTTGAAAATGGCGATCCTGCCGTCGTCTATTTGCAGGATTTGCTGGATGAATGGCTTGGTGAAGCTGCTGCCCGTGTCATATTGCCAATTACGGATCCTTATGTGGTGCACCATGGCGCACTTGGCTCATTCGCGACCGCCTATCTTCCCGATGGTGTTGATGCAGCAGAGATCGTCACCCGTCTTGGTGGCGTTGATGGAATATTGCTGGCGGTCGACAAGGAAGCGGCTTGTGAGCGGTTTGAATTGCCAGATGACCGCATTGGCGACATCGTGGTCATATCGACAGAAAATATGACCCTTGGCACAAGCGCACATCGACACGATCTTGCAGCTCTTGATGAACCGCTGCGCTCGCATGGCGGGCTGACAGAGCAGGAAGTGCCGTTCATCGTCAATCGGGTTTTGCCTGATTTGCAGGACGCGCCAACGCTTCGCAATTTTGACGCCTTTCACATTGCTTGCATGGCAGCCGCGCTTTAAGTCGCGCGTATTCGGGAACCCCTTATGTTGAACTCAGATTTCAAAATTCGAAATGACGCAATGCGGATTGGCGGTGAAAAAGTCTTCACCAAGGATCTGGTTGAAGTGCGCTATCCCTACACCGACGAGGTTGTCGGAACTGTGCCTGCAGGTACAGCTGAGCATGCGGCAGAAGCGTTTGAAATAGCTGCGAAATACCGGCCAACCCTCACGCGCTACGAGCGTCAACAAATACTCTTTCGCGCAGCACAGCTGATTGTTGAGCGCAGAGAAGAACTGGCTCATTGGCTGACGCTGGAGCTTGGCATTTGCAAACAGCATTCATTGTATGAAACCGGCCGGGCCTATGATGTCTTCATGCTGGCGGGGCAGTTGGCCATACTGGATGACGGACAGATTTACTCCTGTGATCTGACGCCTCACGGTAAAGATCGCAAGATTTATACCATGCGGGAACCGGTTGGTGCCATCTCGGCCATTACGCCATTCAACCATCCGCTGAATATGGTTTCGCATAAGATTGCACCTTCCATCGCGACCAATAATTGCATGGTCTGCAAGCCAACAGAACTAACACCGCTGACTGCCATTACATTGGCTGACATTCTCTATGAAGCGGGTCTGCCGAAAGAGATGTTCCAGATTGTCACTGGAATGCCTGCTGATGTCGGTGATGAGATGATCACCAATGAGCATATTGACATCATCACATTCACCGGCGGCGTGAAGGTGGGTAAAATGATCGCTGGCAAGGCGGCCTACAAACGCACCGCGCTGGAACTGGGCGGCAATGATCCGCTGATCATTCTGAACGATCTGTCAGATGCTGACCTGGAAAAAGCGGCAACAATTGCTGTTGCCGGAGCCACGGGCAATTCGGGCCAGCGCTGCACCGCAGTCAAACGCATTCTGGCGCAGGATTCCATTGCTGATAAACTGGTGGAGTTGATCACGGAAAAAGCCAAAGCCATTCGCTTCGGTGATCCCCAGGATCCAGATACCCAATTGGGTTGCGTTATCCATGCGCAAGCCGCTGAAACCTTTGAAGCCCGTGTTCATGAAGCGGAAAAACATGGCGCAAAAGTGCTGTATAATCCGGGCCGCAATGGCGCTTTGTTGCCACCAATTGTTGTGGATCACGTGCCGCATGACAGTGAATTGGTCTATGAGGAAACCTTCGGGCCCATCATCCCGATTGTGCGTGTTCCGGAGAATGATGACGACGTCATGCGGATCTCGAATTCAACAGAGTTTGGTCTGTCCTCGGGCGTTTGCACGAATGATCTGAACCGCGCGATTTCCTACATCAATGGTCTGAATGTCGGCACGGTCAATATTTGGGAACAACCCGGATATCGCATCGAGATGTCTCCTTTTGGCGGCATCAAGGATTCTGGCAACGGCGTGAAAGAGGGCGTTCTGGAAGCGATGAAATTCTTCACCAACGTCAAGACTTATTCACTGCCCTGGCCACGCTGAACTTGCACATAGGTGAGGGCGGCACCGCGCCCGCCCGCTGGTCATGACAGGACCTCCGTCATTCCTTGCCCTCAGCCTGATTCTTTCGGCAGCAGTCCTGCACGCAACATGGAATGCGATCATAAAGGGGTCCTCCGACCGGGCCCTGGCGATGGGATTGCTCAATCTGGGCCATGCGGCGCTGGGTCTAGTGCTGGTTCTTCTCTATGCTCCCCCAGCGGCTGAAGCCTGGCCATTCATCATTGCCTCCACTTTCATCCATTTTTTCTACTATGCGTTTTTGCTGTGGGCTTATCGGCATGGTGATCTCAGCCAAGTCTATCCTATTGCCAGGGGCATTGCGCCTGTCCTGGTGGCCCTGGGTGCTCAGGTTTTTGCCGATGAGTTTCTGTCGTCCACAGCCTGGGCAGGTATATTGCTGGTATCTTTCGGCATCAGTGTTTTGTTTTTCGGGCGCAGGCACAAGGCAGCAAATCCGCAAGCTGTCTCGGCCGCTATCCTGACCGGCATTGCCATTGCTTCCTACTCTGTGGTGGATGGGCTGGGCGTTCGCGCATCGCAAAGTCCGCTTGGCTATATTGGCTGGTTGTTTTTGCTGGAATGTATTCCCGGCGTCTTTTTTGTCGCTTATCGGCGCAGGAACTGGAGCGGTATTCAATCCAAAGTCCTGACCATTGGCTTTGGTGGGGGGCTGTTGTCTGCGGTCGCCTATGGTCTTGCAATTTACGCCAAGAGCCTCACGAGCCTTGGCACCGTTTCCGCCATTCGCGAATCCAGTGTCATCATCGCGGCACTTATCGGCGTGATCTGGTTCAAGGAACGACCATGGAAATTGCGTATGCTGGCGGCCATGATAGTGGCAGGCGGCGTCATTTTATTGGCTGTTGGCGGGTAACGCCAGAAACTTTCAGGGGGATCAAAGGTCCAATACGGGTACTTCAAGATCCTGTTGTGGCGGTCCGTCTTTTTCAATTGAGGCGGTCAATGCTTTCACCAGGAACGTACCCGCCTGGCCGACATTTTCCTGCACGACGATGATCTCCTTTCGGAAGTGCACCAGAAAGTGCAGTGCTTCCTTCGCTACGAGATCAACGTCTTTACCAAGTTGCAGGCCCTCATTTTCCAGTGCGTTCACGATGGCCATGGCGCCACTGGTACCACCGCTAATGAAGCCATCTGGCGGATTTGGCTCTTGCATGGTTCTGGATATGGCTGCTTCAATTTCGGTCATATTGCTGTCGCTGGTCACCAATTCAAGAGTTCTGCAATCTACGCCAAGCCGTTTTGCAGCCGCAACAAGGCCATCAATCATATGCTTGCCGTAAGTCTGTTCCGGTGGCGGTGACAGCAAGGCAAGGTTTCTGCGGCCAAGTGAGACCAGTTTTTCCACGCCCAATTCGGTAAAACTCTCATTGTCGAAATCAAAATAGGGGTGTGCAATCCCCATTTCGGTCCGTCCATGAGTTGCAAAGGGAACTCCGTGTTCGCTCAGATAGCGAATGCGTGGGTCCTCCGGCTTGATCTGGTTCAGAATTACCCCGTCAGCTGACCCGGTTTCCACAATGTATCGAATGGGTTCCATTGGGTCATCATCAGCGGAATAGGGCGTGACGTTGAGGTGATAGGACGTGTTTCTAAGCGCTGTTGAGATTGAATAAATCAACTGCGCCGTATGATTCATGACATGGCTTTCAGCTGACATAACCAAACAAATGACATTTGTTTTGCCCGTGCGCAGACGAACACCGGCGCGGTTTGGTCGATAGCCGATCTCATTTGCTATTTCGCGAACCCGCAGTTTCGTCGCTTCGCCGATATCGGCAGCATCTTTCAGCGCCCGGGACACGGTGGCGATCGACAATCCGGTAATCGTCGCAATTGTTTTCAGGGTTGGCCGTTTGGGCAAACCTCGCCCCGAACCATGACTGTCTGGTTCCTGCTTTTCGACTCTGTCAGGTGGCTGGTTGGAATCCATACTTCTGCTTTCGATAACGCGCGCAGTCTATATCGGCTTTGCCTCTGAATGGCCAGTCTCCCGGCTTGGCCTTCCGTTTAAACGGGCTTTTCAACATGAGTGAAAAAAATTGAAAAAACCAGATTGATTCGTAATCTAAATCGTTATAGCGTCCTACTATAACGTTATAGTTTCACCTGGGAGGAAAAAATGAAACTTAAAACACTAGCTGCCGCATTGATGCTCACTGCGGGAATTCCACTGGCCGCGCAAGCGACTGATCTAGAGGTAACTCATTGGTGGACCTCTGGTGGCGAAGCCGCTGCCGTGGCCGAATTTGCCAAAGCCTTTAACGATGGTGGAGACAAATGGGTTGATGGCGCAATAGCCGGGTCCGGCGGCGTTGCCCGCCCCATTATCATTTCCCGTATTATCGGTGGCGACCCTATGGGCGCGACCCAGTTGAACCACGGCCGTCAGGCTGAAGAACTGGTGGAAGCCGGTTTGATGCTGGATCTGACAGAAATCGCCGAAGCTGAAGGCTGGCGCGATCTGGTCAATCCTGTGCGTTTGCTCGATGGTTGCACAGTGGACGGCAAGATTTATTGCGTTCCAGTCAACATTCACTCGCCACAATGGCTGTGGCTCAGCCATGAAGCCTATGAAAAGGCTGGCGTTGCGGTGCCTTCGAATTGGGATGAATTCGTCGCTTCAGCGCCAAAATTGCGCGAGGCCGGTATCGTACCTTTGGCCATGGGGCAGCAATCCTGGCAGACTCAGCTGGCATTTGACACCATGATGGTCGCCGTTGGTGGGATTGATCTGTATAAGAGCATCCTGTCCGACAAAGATGCCAAGGCTGCGGCCAGTGCAGAGGCTACTGCCGTCTTTGAGGCCTATGCTGCTGCGCGTTCCTTGTCCGAAGGCTCAAATGTTCAGGATTGGAACCAGGCCACCAACATGGTGATTACCGCCAAGGCCGGTGGTCAGATCATGGGCGATTGGGCACAGGGTGAATTCCAGGTTGCCAATCAGGTCGCCGGTGAAGACTACACTTGCCTGCCGGGTCTCGGTGTGAATGAAGTGATCGCCACCGGCGGTGATGCGTTCTATTTCCCAAAAAATGATGATCCTGAGATTACAGCTGCTCAAAAGCGGATGGCATCACAGATGATTTCCAAAGAAGTGCAGGTTGCCTTCAACCTGAAGAAGGGATCTCTGCCAATTCGTGGAGATGTCGATCTGACGGCTGCTAATGATTGCATGAAGAAGGGTCTCAAGATCCTTGCTGATGGCAACATTTTGCCTGATGGCGTGAATGTCCAGTCTGCGGATACTCAGGGCCAGATTCAGGATTTGATGGTCGAGTTCTGGAACAGCACCGATATCACTGCCGCTGACGCCCAGAAACGTTACGTCGCAATTATCGAAGACGCTGACTAACATCTTCGTCAAAATTGGACCGACCCGAACATTTCGGGTCGGTCATCCGGGCACAAGAACCGGTCCAAGAATTTTCCGATAAATCAATTCACAAACTTGTCTTCAGGTGGGGAAAAGGTCATGGCGCAGACCGGGCGGCCAACACAATTATTCCGCAATATGAGTGCCAAGATCGCGGCCATTCCCATGGTCCTGACAGCATTGGTGGTCTTTGTCGGTGCAACATTGTGGACGGTGTATCACTCATTCACGAAGTCTAAACTGCTGCCCAACAGCAAGCTTGTCGGGCTGGATCAGTATGAACGCCTTTGGAGCCAAAACCGCTGGTTGATTTCCATCGAAAACCTGGCCATCTATGGCATTTGCTCGATGATATTTTCATTGGTTATCGGGTTTTTACTGGCCGCTATGCTGGATCAGAAAATTCGTTTTGAAAATACCTTCCGATCCATCTTCCTGTACCCATTTGCTCTGAGCTTCATTGTCACGGGACTTGTATGGCAATGGATTTTGAACCCCGAATTCGGCATTCAGAAAATCATACGCAATCTGGGTTTTGAGGAGTTCGTGTTCGATCCTCTTTATAATCCTGACATTGTCATATACGGCGTTCTGATCGCCGGGCTGTGGCAGGGCACAGGGTTGATCATGTGCCTTATGCTGGCGGGACTGCGTGGCATTGATGAGGATATCTGGAAGGCCGCGCGGGTTGACGGGATCCCGATGTGGAAGACCTATGTGTTCATTGTCATTCCAATGATGCGGGCGGTGTTCATCACCACACTGGTCATTATCGCTTCAGGCATCGTCAAGGTCTACGATCTGGTTGTTGCGCAAACATCTGGCGGGCCAGGCATCGCCTCGGAAGTGCCTGCCAAATATGTCTATGATTACATGTTCAAAAATCAGAATCTGGGGCAGGGATTTGCGGCCTCAACGATGATGCTTTTGTCGGTCCTGGTGATAGTCATCCCATGGGCTTACCTCGAATTCAAAGGGGAGCGATCACGTGGCTGACACATCCGCAACCAATTCAGAAACAACGACGATGGTCGGCCCCCGGGGGCGCAAGCCCAAACGGGCGCTGTCGCCGCGAAACATCATGTTGTACGGCACACTCATCGTCATCGCTTTGTATTATCTGCTACCGCTCTATGTGATGGTGGTGACCTCCCTAAAGGGCATGCCGGAAATTCGTCTCGGCAACGTATTTTCGCCCCCCGTGGAAATCACATTCGAGCCTTGGGTCAAGGCTTGGTCGGAAGCGTGTACCGGCTTGAATTGCGATGGTCTGTCGCGAGGGTTTTGGAATTCTGTCCGCATCATGGTCCCCTCTGTCGCGATTTCCATATTGATCGCGTCTGTGAATGGCTATGCACTGGCGAATTGGCGTTTCAAGGGCGCCAATATCTTCTTCACGATTCTGATATTTGGGGCGTTCATTCCCTATCAGGTCATGATCTATCCAATTGTGATCATCTTGCGTGAGATGGGCCTTTACACCAAATTGGGTGGTCTGGTCATTGTGCACACTGTGTTCGGCATGCCCATTCTGACCCTTTTGTTCCGGAATTATTTTAGCTCTGTTCCGGAAGAGTTGTTCAAGGCAGCGCGGGTTGATGGCGCTGGGTTCTGGGGCATCTATTTCCGGATCATGCTGCCAATGTCGCTGCCGATTTTCGTGGTTGCCATCATTCTGCAGGTGACGGGCATCTGGAATGATTTCCTGTTCGGTGTGATCTACACCAAACCGGAAAATTATCCGATGACTGTGCAGCTCAATAACATCGTGAATTCAGTGCAGGGTGTGAAGGAATATAACGTCAATATGGCGGCCACTCTGCTGACAGGCCTCGTGCCGCTATTCGTCTATTTTGTATCCGGTAAATTGTTCGTACGCGGCATTGCTGCGGGCGCCGTGAAGGGTTGAGAATAATGGAAAATCCAAGCGTATCAATCAAGCATCTCGACCTGGAATTTGGTTCGGTCAAGGTCTTGAAGGACCTCAATCTGGATATCGGCCAGGGAGAGTTTCTGGTCCTTCTGGGCGCGTCAGGCTGTGGTAAATCCACTCTGCTTAACTGCATCGCAGGGCTGTTGGATGTCTCCGACGGCCAGATATTCATCAATGACAAGAATGTCACTTGGGAACAGCCTTCCGAACGCGGAATTGGCATGGTGTTTCAATCCTATGCGCTGTATCCGCAGATGACGGTGCGTGGAAATCTGACATTTGGGCTGAAAAATGCAAAAATGCCGAAGGACGAGATTGAAGCACGCGTGAAACGTGCTGCAGAAATCCTTCAGATTGAGCCCTTGCTACAACGTAAACCTGCGGCCTTGTCTGGTGGTCAGCGCCAGCGCGTTGCTATTGGCCGGGCATTGGTGCGCGATGTGGACGTATTCCTTTTCGATGAACCTTTGTCCAATCTGGATGCAAAACTGCGTGCTGATCTGCGCGTCGAGTTGAAAGTGCTGCACGAACGCCTCAAAAACACGATGATCTATGTCACCCATGATCAGATCGAGGCGATGACACTGGCCGACCGAATTGCGATCATGAAGGACGGCCTGATCCAGCAACTCGACAGCCCTCAGGAAATCTACAACCGGCCGGTCAACAAATATGTCGCAGACTTTATCGGTTCACCGGCAATGAATTTCTTTGAAGGTGAAGTTGCGGACGGCAAATTCATCAAAGGGGACATGAGCATTGATTTGTCTCGTTATGATTTTTTGGATGAAAGCGCTAAATCCTCCGCATGGTTCGGGATTCGCCCGGAGCACATCCTGGTCAATGAAGACGCGCCATTCACCACCAATGCACATGTTGATATTGTTGAACCAATGGGCTCTGACACATTGGTCTGGACCAAGATTAACGGCATTCCGTTCCGGTTCAGAATGGATGGCCAGGCGTCGGTTGCAACGGGTGATGATTTGAAAATCGGGTTCGACCCGAAACGTGCCTCATTATTCGACAAAACGACTGAGTTACGCCTGTAGGCGCAAAGACGCAGCGTCACAATTAAGAGTTCAACATGATTGACCTATCTGGCGAATGGTTGCTTCGCGACCAGCAGCGATCCTATTCCCTGCCGATGATGCTCCCGGGCGATGTCGTGAGCGCACTTCAGCATGCGCAATTTGTGCCGGATCCATATAGCGGGCAAAACGAGTATGAAGTGCGCTGGATTGCGGAACGTGACTGGATTGTCAGCCGCACCTTTCACACCGACAAGACCGATCTGTCTCTCATTTTGCAGGATGTGGACACAATTGCTGAGGTCAGCATCAACAGGACGGTCGTAGCAACGACACAGAACAGCTTCCGAACTTACACAATCGATGTTTCAGAAGTTCTTTTGTCCGGCGAAAATGAAATCACAATTCGGTTCGCATCATCTTCTCGCATTGCCTCGGAATTGCAGGAAGAACAGCCATTTTATGTTCCATGGCATAAGGAAAATTGCCCGCTTGCCAATGGCAATATGCTGCGAAAGGTTCAGTGTGATTTTGGATGGGATTGGAACATCGCTCTTGCCCCACTTGGCGTTTACGGCCGTATGGAATTGGTGCAAAATCGTCCCGCGGCTGTAGGGCAAATCAGAGTTGATCAAATCTGCACCAACGAGCGCGCCAACGTAACAGTGACAGTGGCAATAATCGGGCAGGGCGGCGGCAGAAGTATCAGCGTCGAATTTGCTGGTGAAAACCGCATAATCGAGATTGTCGATAACACAGCAACAGCAGAATTCTCGCTTAACAATCCGGAACTGTGGTGGCCCGCGGGACTTGGTGATCAGGTTTTGCACGATTTGACAGTCACATTGGACGACCAGATCCAAACAAGGCGTGTCGGATTGCGCTCTATCGATCTGGTGACAGAAACAGATGCCGCTGGCCTGGGGTTCAAGTTCCGCGTCAACGATCATGACACCTTCATGCGCGGCGCAGACTGGATTCCTGCTGACGCGCTGCCGGGCCGCATCACAAAAGAAAAGACGCGCGCGCTCCTTCAGTCCGCAGTTGATGCCAACATGAATATGATCCGGGTCTGGGGAGGCGGACGGTATGAACCGGATTACTTCTATGATTTTTGCGATGAAATGGGCCTATTGATCTGGCACGATTTCATGTTCGCCTGCAATCTCTACCCTTCAACACCGGCATTTCTGGCAGAAGTTGATGCTGAAGTTCGCGAGCAGACAGCGCGTCTGGGACACCACGCTTCAATTGCACTATGGTGCGGGGACAACGAACTGATTGGCGCACTCACCTGGTTTGAGGAAAGCCGAAAAGACAGAGACCGCTATCTGGTCAGCTACGATCGGCTAAACCGGACAGTGGAAACGGCTTTGAAAGAAACGCTGCCAAATGCCAATTGGTGGCCGTCCAGCCCATCACCCGGGCCCATGAACTTTGGCGATGCCTGGCACGATGACAGCTCCGGCGATATGCATTTCTGGTCGGTCTGGCACGAAGGCAAAGACTTTTCTCACTATCGCGATGTGAAACCACGGTTTTGTTCAGAATTCGGGTTTCAGTCCTTTCCCTCGATGAATGTCATTCGTGATTTTGCCGACGAGAAAGACTGGAATATTGCCTCGCCCGTGATGGAGAGCCATCAGAAGAATGCTGGCGGTAACGCGCGGATCGCCGAGACCATGTTTCGCTATTTCAGGTTTCCAGTCGGATTCGAGAATTTCGTTTATCTCAGCCAGGTTCAACAGGGCTTGGCCATCAAGACCGCTGTCGATTACTGGCGCAGCATCAAGCCGCACTGTATGGGAGCGCTTTATTGGCAGTTGAATGACACCTGGCCAGTGGCCAGCTGGTCCAGTCTGGACTATGGCGGCAATTGGAAGCTGTTGCATCATATGGCCAAACAGTTCTTCGCGCCGGAAGTCGTGGTTGCGGTCCCAACCGCCGATGATATTGCATTGATTGCAATCAACGACCTGCGCGGTGAGCGAGAGCTTCGCGTCATGGCCTATGCCGTGTCCATGTCCGGAACGCAGCGCGAACTCGGGGTGGGACACCGGAGCATCAATTCTATTGAAAATGCTGTTCTGTTAAACGTGCCAAAACAAGACCTTCAAATTGGAGAAATCCTCTATTTTGAATGGGCTGGGCCAGATGGCGTTGTTCACAGTGACCATTTCACCAACGAACCCTATAAGACGCTGGATCTCCAGAATCCGGAAATCGAATTTGATATTGTGCGGTCTGGCGAAGATTGGGAAGTGACGTTGACCTGCCAAACGCTCGCACTCTTCGTGGCACTGGAAGCCGATGGTGCAGGGCGGTTTTCTGACAATGCCTTCACCATGCTGCCGGGCCGCAAGAAGTCCCTGCGCTTCGCACCAGATCTGTCAGATAAAAAACCCGAAATTACAGTGAGAAACCTTTTCACTGCGACCTACGGCACCGCATGACGCGAACTGCCCGTATCCCAAGGAGAATATGACATGACCGATTTTTCCTATCAGCTCTACAGCTCCCGCAATTTCACGCCGTTGAGCAATACTTTCGCCATGTTGGCCGACCTCGGCTACAGTTCTGTTGAAGGATATGGCGGGCTCTACGCCAACAAGTCCGTTATCGATGGTCTCATGGTTGGCCTGGCAGACAGTGGTCTCACCATGCCCACCACTCATATGGACTTGAATCTGGTTGAGAACGAACCGGGACAAGCCATTGAAATCGCAAATTTACTTGGCATTAAGTCCATCTTCGTGCCCCATCTTGCAGCTGACCTGCGCCCCTCTGATGCGGAAGGCTGGCGTGCATTTGGAAAGAGATTACAGGCGGCTGGAAAACCGCTGTGTGATGGCGGCATTGCTTTTGGCTGGCACAATCATGATTTTGAATTCAGCGCACTGCCGACAGGCGAGCTGCCGATTGATCTCATCTTTGAAGGCGGCCCGTTGCTTCATTGGGAAGCTGATATTGCCTGGATTGCCCGGGGTGGCAAAGAACCACAGGACTACATTGAAAAATACCGTGACAGACTGACCGCTGCTCACATCAAAGATATCGCGCCGGAAGGTGAAAAGGCTGATGAAGATGGCTGGGCTGATGTCGGAGACGGCACCATGGACTGGCCGGCCATTATGGCTGCTCTGCGTAAGACAAAGGCCGAAGCCTTTGTGATGGAACATGACAATCCGAGCGATGACAGGCGGTTTGCCGAACGCTCGCTTAAAGCTGCAAAGCAATTCCGAAAGGGTTTGAGATGAATGTACTTGGCGTTGGCATCATTGGATGCGGAAATATCTCGACAACCTATTTCTCGCTTGCCCCCCTGTTTAATGGCATCGAGATAAGGGCTTGTGCTGACTTGAACAGCGCTGCCGCAAAAGCAAGGGCAGAAGAGTATGGCGTGCGTGCTGAAACAATTGACGGCCTGTTGTCAGCACAGGATATCGACATCATCGTCAATCTGACGATACCCGATGCGCATTACAGCGTGACGACCCAGATTCTGGAGGCTGGAAAACACGCCTATTCTGAAAAGCCGGTTGTGCTTACTCTTGAAGAAGGGAAAGCCTTACGGGATTTGGCAACGCAAAAGGGACTGATGGTCGGGTCGGCACCTGATACATTTCTTGGCGGCGCACATCAGCAGGCAAGAGCGCATATCGATAGCGGCGCTGTTGGCACGATCACCTCAGGAACCGCTATCGTTCTAAGCCATGGCATGGAACACTGGCACCCGAACCCGGATTTCTTTTTCCAGCCAGGCGGCGGTCCCGTGCTGGATCTGGGACCTTATTACATCGCGAATTTGATAAACCTCTTGGGGCCGGTCAAACGTGTGGCAGCGCTGACGTCGATGGCATCCAAGACTCGAACGATTTCCAGTGAACCGCGTGCGGGGGAAACCGTCCCGGTAGATACGCCAACCAACATCCACGCTTTGTTGGAATTTGAACAAGGCGCAACCATCACCATGTTGTCAAGCTGGGATGTTTGGGCCCACCAGCATTCCGAAATGGAGCTGTATGGCACTGGCGGATCGGTCTATCTGCCTGATCCGAATTTCTTTGGTGGCGCTGTTTCGGCAGGCGGCGCAGATTTCTCCGAGGTGGTTGCTTTGCCGGATTGGGATCATCCCTTTGGTGTGAACAATCAGGAAGATAAAGGCGTGGGTCGGGCAAATTACCGTGCTGCCGGGTTGGCAGACATGGCAATGGCGATTATGGATGGTCGGGACCATCGCTGTTCCCTTGAACGCGCTTTACACGCGGTCGATATTATGACCTCGATCCTGAAATCCGGTGAGACCGGCGAATTTGTAGCCATGAGCACCACATGCAGTCGCCCAGCAGCACTTGGCATTGCTGAGGCCGAAGCACTTTTGAAGTAGGACCCCACATATGAACTGGTTTCCCAACGAAAATCGTTATGACAAAATGCGCTACAATCGCGTTGGCAAAAGCGGGCTGAAACTGCCTGCATTGTCTTTTGGGCTGTGGCATAATTTTGGTGATGAAACACCACACGCAACAAAACAGGCTTTGTGCCGGCAGGCATTGGACTGCGGCATTACCCATTTTGATCTGGCCAATAATTACGGCCCGCCTCCGGGGTCAGCCGAAATCGCCTTTGGCGACATTCTGAAAAATGAGTTTCGCGGTCTTCGCGATGAGCTGATCATTTCATCAAAGGCAGGTTACCACATGTGGCCGGGGCCCTATGGTGAATGGGGCAGCCGTAAATATCTCATTGCCAGTTGCGATCAGAGCCTGAAGCGCATGGGCCTCGACTATGTGGATATCTTCTATTCCCACCGCTTTGACCCAAACACGCCATTGGAAGAAACCATGGGCGCTCTGGATCACATTGTACGGTCGGGCCGGGCGCAATATGTCGGAATTTCATCCTACAATTCTCAACGCACACGGGAAGCGGTAAAAATTCTGAACGATCTCGGCACGCCTTGCCTCATTCATCAGCCCAGCTATTCCATGATCAATCGTTGGGTGGAAGAAGATGGACTTCTGGATACACTTGATGATCTGGGTGTTGGATCAATTGTATTCTCGCCCTTGGCACAGGGAATGCTGACCAACAAATATCTGGGTGGCATACCCACTGACAGCCGGGCAGCGCAAGACTCGTCCCTTGATCCTGGTTTCCTCAATGAGAAAACCCTGTCGAACATACGGGCCCTTAACGATATTGCCCAAAGCCGTGGACAGACGCTGGCCCAAATGGCCATAGCCTGGGTTCTGCGCGGCGGACGGGTGACGACTGCGCTCATCGGTGCCAGCCGTCCCGAACAGATTGTGGATTGTGTGGCGGCGCTCGACAGATCAGATTTTACCGACGAAGAGTTGGCACTGATCGACGGTCATGCCAAAGAAGCTGATATCAATTTGTGGGCAGCATCCGCAGAACGCGATTAGGATCAGGCCCAAAGATACAGGCAAAACCTGGCGGAGAGAGAAACCTTTCGCCAGGTTTTTTTGTCAGATTTTGCCAGAGCATGTTTTGTTTGCAAGGCCTGCTCGCAGCCTGCTTGTAGCCGCATTGTCGTGCAAAAAGACCTCCGGTTATTGGCAGGCATCCTTGCCTGTGCCATAGAGGCGGCCAAATTCGACGAAATGAAACCAATAGCATTGTAAAAGTAAAAGGGAGCGGGACATGAAACTCGTACGTTACGGGGCGCTGGGCGCTGAAAAACCAGGCATACTCGATAGTGACGGTGCGTTGCGCGACTTGTCCGGACACCTGCATGATATCGAGCCGGCAACATTGACACGTGAGAGCCTTGCCCATTTGCGTGAACTCGATCCAGGCAGTCTCCCAATGGTGGATGGACAGCCTCGTATTGGTGCCTGTGTCGGCTCTGTTCCCAACTATTTTTGTGTTGGTTTGAACTATGCAAATCATGCCAAGGAAAGCGGCATGGACGCGCCTTCCGAACCAATCCTGTTTTCCAAAGCGACCTCAGCCATTCAGGGACCAGCGGATGACGTCATTATCCCGAAGGGCAGCGTTAAGTCTGATTGGGAAGTGGAACTTGGGGTGGTCATGGGGGCCATAACCGAGCATGTCAGCGAAGCTGATGCGCTTTCCCATGTTGCCGGATATTGTCTGATCAATGATGTATCCGAGCGCAGCTTTCAGATTGAACGCGGTGGACAATGGATCAAAGGGAAGTCGGCACCAACTTTCGGGCCGATTGGCCCTTGGCTGGTGACAGCGGACGAAATTCCCAACCCCCAGGCATTGCCACTCTGGTTGAAACTGAATGGTGAAACCGTCCAGAATTCCAATACGTCCGACATGATTTTCTCTGTCGCGACGATTGTCAGCTACATGAGCCAGTTCATGCGGCTCATGCCGGGTGATGTGATCGCAACAGGTACGCCAGAAGGTGTTGGGATGGGCATGAAGCCACAGCGTTTTTTGGTCGATGGTGACCAGTTGGAGCTGGGCATTGATGGCCTGGGCACGCAGCATCAGAACGTTCACGCGTTCGGCCACTAGCAAAAGAACAACGCTGGATTGATCTGCCTCAATGATTTTTGCGCACAAATGCTCAAGATCATTTTATAGTTGGAGAGTCCGGGGCCTGGTTGGCTCCGGGCAATCGGCCGCTGAGTGGCCTTAGGTTCAATGTGGAGTTCCTGATGGATTATAACGCGCTGTTTAAAGAACAACTCGACAAATTGCGGGAAGACGGCAATTACCGAGTATTTGCGGAGTTGGAGCGCCACAGTGGCGGCTTTCCCAAAGCGACTCGCTACCGTGCGGATGGCACCGATGAGGTCACAGTCTGGTGCTCCAATGATTATCTTGGAATGGGCCAGAATCCGCAGGTAATTGGTGCCATGACGGATGTCATAGCCAAATGCGGCGCGGGCGCTGGTGGAACGCGCAACATATCGGGCACTAACCATCACCACGTTTTGTTGGAACGCGAGCTGGCGGATTTGCACGGCAAGGAATCGGCGCTGATTTTCACTTCAGGCTACGTGTCCAATTGGGCCGCTCTTGGGACGCTGGCGTCAAAGCTGCCTGGCTGCATTGTTTACTCAGATGCGCTGAATCACGCCTCAATGATTGAGGGCATTCGCCACAGCCGCGCTGAAAAACGTGTTTTCAAACATAACTGCCCGGACGATTTGCGTCGCAAATTTGCTGCAGATGATCCTGCCGCTCCCAAACTGGTGGCATTTGAATCAGTCTATTCCATGGATGGGGACATCGCACCGATCAAGGAATTGTGTGACGTTGCTGATGAGTTCGGTGCCATGACCTATCTGGATGAGGTGCACGCAGTTGGCCTGTACGGGCCACGCGGTGGTGGAATTGCGGAACGCGAAGGTCTGATGGACCGCCTGACCGTAATTGAAGGCACGCTTGGCAAGGCATATGGCGTGATGGGTGGGTACATCACAGGCTCGAACGATCTGTGCGATTTTGTCCGAAGCTTTGCCTCGGGATTTATTTTCACGACTGCCATTCCGCCGGCCTTGGCAGCCGGTGCTGTTGCCAGCATCCAATATCTGAAAAACAGCAATGAAGAGCGCGTCCAGCACCAGGAGCGTGTGGCAACCTTGCGGGCAAAACTCGATGCCAAAGGCATTCCCCATATTTCCAATCCCAGTCACATTGTTCCGGTGATGGTAGGAAATGCCAGTAAATGCAAATGGATCAGCGATCTGCTGCTGGACAATTATGGGATATATGTCCAGCCGATCAATTATCCAACAGTTCCAGAGGGCACCGAGCGGCTGCGCTTTACGCCTACGCCACTCCACAGTGATGACGACATGGACAGATTGGTGGGGGCATTGTCTGATCTTTGGTCGCAGTGTGCTTTGTCAAGAGCGGTAGCTTGAGCCGTCCAGGCTTTAAGAATGCCAATTGAGTAGCACTGTGAACCTGTGCCGCTCTACTTCAGATAGACGCTGTTTCAAGTCAGCTTTTGCAGCGTTTTGAGAGAATCGGCGCCGCGCATTTGATGTGTCTTCCCTCCTGATCTGAGCTACAATCATGCTATGGGAGACGGGAATTCACTGTTTTTGCGTTGAATTCCACCAAATAGACCTCAGTTTGCACGATTAGTAAGGCTTTACGGCCAGCACTGAATTGCCTTATTTCTTATCCAGTGTAATCTGTGAATTAGTAAATGTTGTTGATCAGCCTATGATTTGCAACCACTTGAAAAAGCGGAATATTTAGTGTCGAACGACGACCCGACAGACCGAAGTAAACCTTCGCCGGAGAACCGGACTGGTAGTCAGCATCCCGCAGACCTGCCAGCGGACCGGATTGGTCGAGCCGTGCCGCCATCGCAACCTGCGGTTTCTCAAAGGCCAGTTGCATCGCCTTACCAGCCAAGGCAGGGATTGCCATCTGTATCCGATGGTCCTTTCGGGTCGACGCCACAGGACTTTGTCGCATCTCCACGCGCTCCCTCATCAGTGCCTGCGACACCAACTTATGATGATCCTCGGCAGGCTTCTGATGACCCTCAATTGGATGCGCAATTCGAAATTGAACGCGGAATAGGTGTGCGACCCGTCCCGGCAGTGCGCCCAGAGCCAGTGCGAGCCCATGAACCTGCACGCGCCCCCGAACCGCTGCGAGCCCCCGAGCCTGTGCGCCCGCCAGAACCCGCGCGAGTTACAGAGCCTGTTAGGCCCCCGCAGCCTTTGAGAGCACCAGAGCAACAACAAGCACCACAGGAATTGCGGAACCCAGCACCGGCATACACACCCGCGCCGCCACCGACTGGTCAACAGCCGATTGATCAACAGTATGTTGCGCCGCCCCAAAGTCAGGCACCTCAGACCGCTACCCCCCAGGATTTTGTGCAGCCACCCGTAGTGCAGGATTCCGCGCCGACATTTCCGGAACCACAACAGACATATGCGCCTGAACCGAATTATTCAGAGCCCGTGATTCCAGAGCCTTTTGCGTCTCAACCCATTGCGCCTCAACCGAATGCACCTGCCGAACCACATTACATTCATGTTCCAGAGGCTGCGTCGCCTTCAGATCACTATTTGGATCCAACTGTTGACGCCGTTCAGGCACAATCTGTTCAGGCACAATCCGTTCAAGCCGAGCAATTTGTGCCATCCTTCGAGATTGGGCAGGGCACAGAGACCCGCACCGATGCGCCGGTCACGCCAGATTTTGAAACACAGGCTGCCGCAGAATCAGCGGCAAATACGCATGACTCGAATGCGGCTTCCGCAACGCTTGCATCCTCCACCGCGCCGCTTGCAAAAAAACGCAAGGCCAGAAAACCACGCAAGCCTCGTGAGCCCGGCAAGCCCCTCTTCAAGGCTCCATGGATGCGACAGGTTGCCTATATAGGCGGCGGCATCATCGGATTGTTCCTGCTGGTCGTGTTTGTGCTGCCGTTCTTTCTACCCAGCCAGACAATTGCACGTGAAGTGTCCAGACAGGTTGAGCAGGCCACAGGCTGGCAATTGGCCATCGATGGACCGATTTCCGTTGGTGTTTTCCCGACGCCGCGCTTCAGCGCCAGTGATGTGCGGATTTCCGCTGATGGTGAAACCAGCTCCGTGCGCGCCGAAAAAGTTCGGTTTGGTATCAATCTGGCTGCCATCTTCACGGGCAATGTACGCCTTGATGAAGCGACCCTGATAGGGCCGGACATCGATCTCATTGTCGATCAGAATGGCCGCGCAAGCTGGAAGCAAAACATTGCCGCGGACAACACGTCGTCGGCGGATCTAAGGAGTAGTATCAACGCTGATGATGCAGTTGTTGATGATGCCGGAAGTGTTCTGCAGGCTCTTGAACGCCTGCAAATCGATGCCGTAACCATTCGCAAAGGCTCAGTGCGATATCAGGATATGCGCGATGGGACTGACCATCTGATTAGTGGGATCAGAGTGGATACAGCCCTGACATCGCTTGACGTTCCATTACTTATTGAATCTGCCTTTGCCTATCAGGGAGAGGACTTTGCCCTGACTGCCAGACTTGATGAACCGCGATCCGCAATACTGGGCGAGCGGTCCGCGCTGGAATTTAGCTTGGATGGCAGCGTAGCCGATGCCTCTTTGGGCGGCACCGTGGATTTTGGTCTTGGACCCGCTTTCGGTGGTCAGTTTGTTTCTGATATCCCATCTGTTCCGGCTTTGGCAGCCTGGTTGGGAACGCAATTGCCCGAAGAGACAAACGGCCTCGGCAGTATTCGTCTCTCGGCTGACCTTGCCGCCTCTCCGGATGCTGCAGAAATTTCGGAATTTGCGGTGATGGTTGGTGAGGAGACCCTGCAGGGTTCTCTGCGGGTTGATCTGTCTCAGGCAGTACCGGCACTGTCTGGGGAGCTGGTCTCTCAGGGTGTGGATGTTGGCACATTGATGTCCGCAGCCGGGCTGGTTGTGGAAGGCCAGCCAAGAGTGAATGGATCTTTGATTGTTGATCTGCAATTTGCCTCCCAGGGTGCAGATCCCGAGCAAATCATGTCCAGCCTGAACGCCAGGGGAACACTTGGATTGCGCAGCGGGTCTGTGACACAAACCGGCATTGGTCTTGCACTTGGTGAAGAGCGTGCGGACACGATCAACAACATCACCGCCAACATTACCATCAACACGCTGGATACACCGATTGGTTTGCTGGGGCAGGCCGAATGGCGCGATGAACGCTTCGAAATGAGCGGTCAATTTGCAGCCGGTCAGATGCTGTCCAACGGCATGGGACCTGCCCAGTTTGGCATCAATTCCAGCAGGTTGTCGGCAGGTGTTGATGGCACATTTACCCAGACAGGGGACTTTGATGGAGACATCACGGTTGAAACGCGATCCTTGCGCGGTTTGCTTGCGTGGCTGAATCAGCCCGTTGGCGATGGCGGTGGTCTTGGGCCTTTCAGCTACACTGGCGAATTGTCTTTCAGCCCAGGTGCTGTCAATTTTGACAATGCCCGGATTTTGCTTGATGGCACACAGGGAACGGGCAATGGGGTTATCTCATTGTCTGGTAAACCAAGGCTTGAAGCGCGGCTCGCCCTGCAGCAACTGGACCTGACACCCTATGCCTCTGGTGGGTCGTCCGGCAGTTCGGCATCTGCGCCCAATCGCAGCAATCTGCCAGGTATTGAAGGCGCGGTGGACGCCGGTTGGAGCAATGCTGCCATTGATCTGTCTGGTCTAAACAGCATGAATGCCAATCTGACGATCAGTGCCAATGAGATTGTTCTGGACGACATTCGAACCGGAAACACCAGTATGGTGGTGTCGGTGGTGGATGGTGTTTTAACCGCTGATCTGACCGAAATGCAGCTCTATGGCGGTAGGGGTGCAGGTCGGTTGGAGGTTAACGCATCCGGCGATACGCCCTCGATGGCGGTCAATTTTGATCTGTCCTCACTCGATGCGTATCCGTTCCTGCGTGACGCGGCACAATTCACCCGGTTGGAGGGTACAGCAGATTACAGTCTTGCACTGACCACTCAGGGCCGCAGCGAATTGGGTCTCGTTTCAGGCCTTGATGGCGAAACCCGGATGATTTTTTCAAACGGGGCCATCCGTGGGGTGAACATTCCTCAAATGGTGCGCACCCTGTCTGCGCGTACATTACTGGGCTGGCAGACCAACGAACAGGAAAAGACAGATTTCAGTGAATTTTCCGGCTCTTTCCAATTCGCCAATGGCCTTGGTCGTACCCGTGATATCAGGATGGTCGGACCTCTTGTGCGCGCCACTGGTGCAGGGTCGGTTGACCTGCCCGCCAAGCGATTGGAAATGCGGTTTGATCCAAAAGTTGTAGCGTCTTTGCAGGGCCAGGGCGCGGGGCAGGATTTTGCCGGACTTGGCGTTCCCATTGTTGTTGAAGGCTCGTTTGCCGAACCTCGTATTTATCCTGATATTGCGGGCATTCTTGAAAATCCGGATGCTGCTCTTCAGCAATTGCGTCAGTTTGGCGGTGGACTGGCCGCACTGAGTGATGATGGCGATGCTTTGCGCGATCAGGTCCGTGAAAGGACAGGCTTGGACGTGAGCCAGATTGTCAGAGACGGTGGCATAGACAGGGATGCAGCCATCGGGCAGGGCGCTGAGCTGATTGGACGTCTCATTGGTGGTGGTAATCAGCAGCAAGGCGGCATCCAGCCTCAAACCCAGTCTCAAATTGGTAACGCGCAGATAGGACAACCAGCCAACACAAGTGGTGTACCGATACCGCGTGTTGATCCAAGAGGGTCGTTGGTCCGCACATCCGCGCCGGCAAATGCCGCGCCGCGCTTTATGACACCAGCGGAAGCACGCCGCTTAACGGGCGGACGCGCTATCGTCTCAGGCAACCAGAATGCAGCGCCTGCAAACAACACAGCTCCGGCTGTCGCTACCCAGCAAGCTGCGCCGGCGAGTAACAATGGCGGCCCGATTGATCTGCTCAGTCAGGGGCGGGCACCGACTCAAGAAGTTTTGCCGGGAAGCGGAAACCCACAAGCGCCATCAAACAATCCCATTGGCGGGCTGTTGCGCGGCATTTTCGGCCAGTAGGGTCTGAACTTAATCAGGGTGTCCTGACCATGCTGCCAAAGAACGCCATCTATTCCGGCATTCCAACAACAATATTTGAAGTCATGAGCCGTCTTGCCCAGCAGCACAATGCTGTGAATCTGGGGCAGGGTTTTCCCGATGTCGATGGTCCGCTCAGCCTGCGGGAATATGCGGCGGAGGCTCTTTTGAAGGGGCCAAATCAGTACCCGCCCATGCCAGGCATTCCCGCGCTCCGGCAGGCCGTTGCAAAGTCCTATGCGCGGTTTCAGAACGTGCAAGTTGATTGGCAAAGCCAGGTCGTCATCACATCAGGTGCAACGGAAGCTCTGTCAGATTGCATCAATGGTCTCATTAATCCCGGCGATGAGGTCATTCTTCTGGAGCCGCTCTATGATTGTTACGCACCATTGGTGGAGCGGGCAGGCGGCATCATCAAACTGGTCCGTCTTGATCCCCCCGAGTGGGTGTTACCGATTGAAGCCTTGCAGAATGCCTTTTCTGACAACACCAGACTGTTGCTGCTGAACAATCCCATGAACCCGGCCGGCAAGATGTTCTCCCGGTCAGAACTGGAGTTGATTGTCGATCTTTGTGAAGCGCATGATGTTTTTATTGTCGCTGATGAAGTCTATGAGCACCTGACTTTCGACGGGCAGCCTCATATCTCTGTTCTGTCCCTGCCAAAAGCAAAGGCGCGAGCTGTTGCTATTGGTTCGGCTGGGAAAACCTTCTCCATGACCGGCTGGAAGGTCGGGACCGTCACAGGCGCAGCTCATATGATTGAGCCGATCACCAAGGCGCATCAATTTACAACATTCACAACACCGCCTCATCTGCAAGTGGCGGTCGCAAAGGGGCTGGAACTGCCCGATAGTTATTTCGAGAGCATCAAATTAGAGCTTGCTGCAAAACGGGATCGACTGGCCGTCGGCTTAAGTGCGCTGAATTTTAAAGTCGGCACCTGCCAGGCCGCCTATTTCCTGAATGTGGATTTTTCTGCGCTGTCCATCGGAGACACAGATGTGGAGGCCTGTCAGGCAATGGTTCGCGATGCAGGCGTCGCCACAGTGCCGGTGTCTGCCTTCTACAAGGGTGATGAACCGCCTCAAATGTTTCTGAGATTTTGCTTCTGCAAGCAGGATAGCGTGCTTGATGACGCTGTAGAGCGTTTGGCTAAATGGCTTGGGGCGTAGGGTGCGGACTCTTTATGGGTGGTGAAATAGTCGGGATCGGTTTGTTTGCAGACTAGGAGCAAGGAAGCAGGAAGTCTGAAGACTTTCAAGTCTTTGCGACGCGGGCTGCGGGCAAACAGGCCTGATCCATGATGGACAGAAAAATGGCTGCGACCTGCCGCGTCAAAGCGCTTGACCGGGCAGAAAGCCCGCTCTGCGCGCATTTCCTTGCATCTCATTGCCATTTGTTCTGCTATTTCATCACCCATAAAGGGTCCGCGCCCTAGGCCCCAATACGGCCGAAGCCAGGCAATTTGAGTGCCGGGTGTTGCCAGTCAAATCCTGCGACAAGGCCCAGGATGTTGATCTCAAAACCTTCGGTGCCACCAAGCGAAAACCCGAAAATCCCATTGGCAGAAAATTTCACGCCGTCTCTGCCGATGCTAAACCAGCCACCATCAGCAAGGTAATCCTTACCTACTGCTGTGGGTGGCAGGCTCAAGCCCAGTTCCGGAACTTCACGAAGGACCGTCGCTACAAATGTATTGGAATTCGGTCCCGGCCAGATGTGGTAATCACCGCGCGCACCGTGAGGATATCGATCCACCGACGCTCTTACTTTCGGGATCAGGGTTTCGGCCAACTCACCAGTGACGCTTCCAACCAGCATCGGCTCGTTTCCATACCAGCGCGCATCTGGCGCATAGGCGTTCTTGCGGATTGGCGTTCCCCAGCCAACAACTTCATACCTGTCCCAAGACTGGGAATTGCGATCCTTTACCAAGATCCAGCTATGGACAGCAAATATGCCCTTCCATCTGCCGGTGCGGGCGGCGTAGACAGAAATTGTCGGCTCAGATGTGCTGGCAGATTCACTTAGAATGCCGGAGCTGGACCAGTCGGCACTGCGCCAGCTTTTCTCCCAGCCCTTGGACCAGAATACGGCCGCGTGGACACCCAAAGGCAGTAAAAACAGGAACACAAATACCAGCGACAGGTATTTTGTCGATTTCAGTAAAGCTCTCAGCATAGGACTATTTTTCGGATATTGGCCTCAATGGATGGAAACAGTGAGAGCGAATTGTGCCGATTTGAAGGTAAGGCTGACGCATCCACGGCGCCAGATTGACATCATCAGTTTGATGGCAGTCAAGACTTCCCCTGGAAAGGCTCTCTATATTCGTTGATAGAGTTCTCACATTCAGTGACTGTTTTAATTACTGTCGATAAAATTATACGTATCTCCAGTAGGTTAGTCGGTTGGTTGTATTTTCCCAAATTGTGGAGGCCGTTATTTTGAAGTTCTGCCAAGTGATTAAAGTCATGATTTTTTGATTGTGCGGAGATGCTGCCTGTCCGCGTAATTCAGTCCTTTTCTGGCACATGAATAGTTCATCCGGTTCACCATACGAGTCAAATAACGCGCCGAAACGTCCCAAGACAGTGACAGGGATTCAAGATGATTCACACGCAAGAAAAGGTGTTTCATTGGAGTGATTTCAGTACTTACAAAACAGAATTTCTGCGGAGATAGGCGATGAACGCTTTGACGTATTCGTATCTTGCACTGGCTGGTGCAGTTATTTTTGAAGTGTTTGCAATGGCCATGTTGCAAAAATCCAAGGAGTTTTCACTCTTGATACCCAGTGTCTTGATGGTGTCAGCCTTTATGTTGTCATTTTATCTGTTGAGCGTTTCGGTTAAAGCTATTCCTATTGGGATCGCCTATGCCATTGCGTCCGGTGCTGGCATCGTCGTTTTGGCATTGGTGGGTGTCGTGTTCTTTCGCCAACATCTGGACACGGCAGCGATGCTGGGCATCGGGTTGATTGTTTCAGGGATTGTGGTTGTGAATTTCTTCTCGGACTCAATTCGCTGAATTGACATGCAAAATGGTGTGTCGCCTGTGATGAGAAGCGGCATGGGCCTGTCGTTCATTGAAAGGCTGATGTGCTTGCGACGCGGACCACTTGGATGTCAGCCAGGCCGCAGATATGAGTATCTTACCAGAAACGCACTAACTGCTAAAAAGCGCGTCAAATAGCCTTTCGGCAGCGCTTCCAGGCTGAAGTCTCCCAGACCTAACTTCGACCTCCAGATCTTGCGCCAGATCCTGCAATTCTTGCCTGTCCTCCAGCGCGTTCTTCATTCTGGTATCGAACATCGACCACATCCAGCCTATCCGCTGTTCTTCGCGGCGCTGCTGCCATTCTCCAGATGCTGTCATGCGGGTCTGGAACAACAGAACCTGCTCCCATAAAGCATCAACGCCATCATCCTTGAGACCGGAATGGGTCAGCACGGGCGGTGACCATGTGGGGCTTTGAGGTGAGAGAATATGCAGTGCGTTTCGGTACTCTGAAGCGGCCCGTTCCGCAGCCTGCTTGTTGTCGCCATCTGCCTTGTTAACCGTAATCATATCGGCGATTTCCAGAACGCCTTTTTTCAGGCCCTGCAAATCATCGCCAGCGCCGGGCAGCATCAGGACCAGAAAAAAGTCCACCATGTCGGCGACCGTGATTTCTGACTGACCAATGCCGACGGTTTCCACCAGGATCACGTCAAAGCCGGCAGCCTCGCACAGCAGCATGGTCTCGCGTGTTTTAGCCGCCACGCCGCCCAATGTGCCTGCGGCCGGAGATGGCCTTATGAACGCATGAGGATTGGCCGCCAGTGTGTGCATGCGGGTCTTGTCGCCAAGAATGGAGCCACCGGTTCTGCTGGAGGAGGGGTCTACCGTCAGAACAGCGACTTTGTGTCCAGCGTCAGTCAGGCGATTGCCAAGTGCTTCAATGGTGGTCGATTTTCCAACGCCCGGCACACCGGTAATGCCGACCCGTATGGCATGACCCGTTTTATCCGACAGCCGATCCAGCAATGCACGCGCAGTCTTGCGATGATCGCGTCGCTTTGATTCCACCAGTGTAATGGCGCGCGCCAGCAAAGGCCGGTGACCGTCCAGAATACCGCGCTCAAGAGTTGAAATATCGGTCATCGGGCTAATATGCCACTTATGGTCGGGTGCTGCCATAGCCCAGTTTTGCGCTGAGATCGACCAGAAGCTTCTCAGCAGCTTCGGCAATAATTGTACCCGGCGGGAATATCGCGCTGGCACCTGCGGCATAAAGTGCTTCAAAGTCCTGCGGTGGGATCACACCGCCGACAATCACCATAATGTCTTCTCGCCCCGCTTGCTGCAGCGCTTCGCGCACGGCAGGTACAAGTGACAGATGCCCGGCGGCCAGAGACGAAACACCGATCATGTGAACATCGTTTTCGACCGCCTGCCGGGCGGCCTCGTCAGGTGTGGCGAAAAGCGGACCGACATCCACGTCGAAACCAAGATCAGCAAATGCAGATGCGATAACTTTCTGCCCCCGGTCGTGGCCATCCTGTCCCACCTTGGCAATAAGAATGCGAGGGCGGCGACCATCATTGCGTTCAAATTGTTTTGTCATCTCCAGCACGGTGCGGACCTGCTCATTCATATTTCCGACTTCCTGCCTGTAGACACCCGATATGGTTTTGACATCTGCCCGGTGACGTCCAAAGGTTTTTTCCATGGCGTCGGACATTTCACCGACTGTGGCGCGCGCGCGCGCCGCCTCAATACAGGCAGCCAATAAATTGCCGGTTCCAGCGGCATCATCGGCCAGCTTGTCCAATGCAGCCTGTGTTGCCGCCTCATTCCTATTGCCACGCAAGCGTGCCAGCTTTTCAAGCTGCTGGTCGCGCACAGACTTATTGTCCACCTTCAGAACGTCAATCGGTGGGTCGCTCTCTGGCCGGTATTTGTTAACGCCCACCAGAATTTGCCGGCCGCCATCAATGCGCGCCTGCGTTCTGGCTGCAGCTTCCTCAATGCGCATTTTCGGCAGACCCTGCTCGATCGCTTTTGCCATGCCGCCCATGGCGTCGATCTCTCGAATATGTCCGAACGCCTTTTCGGCCAGATCATGGGTGAGTTTTTCAACAAAGTATGACCCGCCCCACGGATCAATGGTGCGTGTCGTGCCACTTTCCATCTGCAGAAACAGCTGCGTGTTACGCGCGATGCGTGCCGAAAAATCAGTTGGCAAGGCCAGCGCCTCATCCAGAGAATTGGTGTGCAGAGACTGGGTGTGGCCCTGGGTCGCGGCCATGGCTTCGATGCAGGTCCGTGTCACATTATTGAACACATCCTGTGCAGTCAGAGACCAGCCGGACGTCTGACAATGGGTTCGCAGAGCCAGTGACTTGGGATTTTGCGGTTGAAACCGCTCCTCCAGCAATTGCGCCCATAGCAATCGGGCAGCGCGCAACTTGGCCACTTCCATGAAGAAGTTCATGCCAACAGCCCAGAAGAAGGAAAGCCGTGGTGCAAAAACATCCACATCCATGCCCGACTTGATGCCCGCTTTGATATATTCCAGCCCGTCGGCCAGCGTGTAGGCCAATTCCAGATCAGCCGTCGCACCAGCTTCCTGCATGTGATAGCCGGAAATTGAGATGGAGTTGAATTTCGGCATGTGCTGGCTGGTATAGGCAAAGATGTCAGAGATGATGCGCATGGAAGGCAAGGGCGGATAGATGTAGGTATTGCGCACCATGAACTCTTTCAGAATATCGTTCTGAATGGTTCCGGTCAGGTCTTTCTGGGCGACGCCCTGTTCTTCCGCGGCAACGACATAGAGCGCCAGAACAGGCAGAACTGCGCCATTCATAGTCATGGAAACTGACATCTGATCCAGCGGAATACCATCGAATAATTGTTCCATATCCAGAATGGAATCGATGGCCACGCCAGCCATGCCAACATCACCCGTGACGCGCGGATGGTCGCTGTCATAGCCGCGATGAGTTGCAAGGTCGAAGGCGATTGAGAGGCCCTTTTGCCCGGCAGCCAGATTGCGCCGGTAGAAAGCATTGCTCTCCTGGGCGGTCGAGAACCCGGCATATTGGCGAATGGTCCAGGGGCGCTGCACATACATGGTGGGGTAGGGGCCGCGCAAATATGGCGGTGAACCCGGCCAACCATCCAGATGATTGAGACCTGTCAGATTTGCTGGCCCGTTGATCGCTGAAATCTCGATCCCTTCGGGCGTCGTCCAGGAGCCGTCTTGTGACGTTTCAGCTGCATCGGGAATGCTGAATGGGATTTGGGTGAAGTCAGGAAAGTCCATTAGTTCGACCCTTCCAGTGCCAGCAATACCTTGTCCAGCGCCGCGTGGGCATCACAGCCGACATAGATCGTATCATCCAACCCGGCAAGGTCAATGCGGCCTGCCAGCAGGATATGTTGTGCACCTGTTTCTTTCAGGCCTGCAACCAATGCTTCGGCGTTTGCATCATAATCTGCATCAGCGCCGCACAGGCAAATGACAGGTGTGCGTTCGGTATCCAGTTTGTCGACTTTTGTGCTTGCGCCAACTTCCAGATTTTTTACTGCAAGACCAGCAGCGGCAAACAAGTCAGTCGCGAAGTCCGATCTCGCCTTCCACGCCTTTCTATTGCCAAGGCATAACAGCAACACCGCTGGTTGGCTGAGAACCGATAGGTTTAGCGCCCGGTCGGCCAACCGTTCAAACAGAATGCCATCGCGCAAATCGCCAAACTGCTCATCCTGATCTTCAGGTTCGAGCGGAATGTTGATCAATGTGGTGACATCAGGCGCATCAAGTTGGGCGAAATGGCTGTTACCAAGTGAGACGGTTTTACGGGTTGCAACATCGCGCAGATAAGCCGCTCGGCTGGCTGTAATCATCTGTTGAACCGCCCCGTTTTCAACGGCCGCCGAGAAGCCACCCTGCGCTTCAACGAATTGAAAAATGGCCCATGCGGCTTCGGCAAGCGATACGGTCAACGCATCATACACACCGGCTCCGGATGCCGGGTCCACGATTTTGCCAATATGGCTTTCTTCCTGCAAAATCAGGCTGATATTGCGAGCAACCCGCCTTGAAAACGCATCTGGCAATCCCAATGCCTGCGTATGTGGCAATACGCTGATACTATCCGCGCCACCCAGACCTGCTGCAAACGTTGCCATGGTTGTGCGCAAAACATTCGTCCATGGGTCGCGTCGGCCCATCATGCGCCAGCTTGTGGTGGCGTGAAGTGACAAAGGGGTATCATCTGCGCGTAGCGTCTGTAGCAATTTGCGCCAAAGCAGCCGCATGGCGCGAAATTTGGCCATGCTTTCAAATTGATCAGCATCGCTGCTCAATGTGACACTCAGCCGTTTTGACGCGGAGCCTATGTCGGTTCCGCCTGCGCACAATCCGCGCATCAATGAAACAGTTTCGGCGAGCGCTAGACCCAGTTCCTGTGCCGCTGTGGCACCCTTATTGTGCCATTTGGACGCATCGGCAATGAGAGTTGCAGACACTCCCTTCAGGCCTTTGGCGCCCGGGCCATTCATGCTGATATTCAGAGCGTTATGATCGTAGCCACGCCCATCACAAAATTCGGTCCAGAGATCACACTGGGCTGCGCTCATACCATCAAACCGGATGCTGGTAGCATCCACAAAAATATTGTCGAAGAGCGTTTTGAAAGAAGACAGGTCTGGCAGGTCTATCCCAAACCCATGAGCCGAAGCGGAACCCGCCAGAACAAGCAACGCGCCATCGGCACCCTGTTCCAGATCATGCAACAATTGTACATTCGCCTCAGTCGCAGATGGATGGTCGATCCGTGTCGGCGTTTTCCACGCTTTGTCCGCTCTGGCAGCCATTGCAACCAGCTGTTCCTGAGGGTGGGTAAGAGGATAGATCGGAGCTATCACCAGCCCGTCATCGGTCACTGCGCTCAGTTTTTCCAGCACATCCTTATGGCCCGTCTGGCCAAGCGTTTTGCTGAGGCCATCCAACCATTCGCGGCCTTTTGGTGCCGCCTCAATCATCTCTCGCAGAGAGAATTCTGCCTTCGCCATTATGTGCTCTGAAACTATCGGATGTTGGAGTTTGCAACGGCACAATAGGTGTGCCCAACCGACGGGGCAAGCCCTGCTATGGTAGGAAAAGGGATGCGGTATCCAGGCGTATCGAATGTAACCAAGCAGCAGGCAAGAAGCCCGCAAACAAAAAAGGCGCCGCAAAAGCGACGCCTTTTCCTGGTCTGATCCGATAATCAGTAAGTCATGGTCGTTGGCAGGGTCTTGGCCTGCGCAACCCATTTTTCAACAGACTTTTCGCTGGGCACCAGCCTTACAAGTTTCTTCTCGGCGTTCACTTCAGCCATCTTTGCGGCCAGATTGGCAACATTGCGGTTGCGCAATTCTTTCACTGTGTCGACGCCAGCGGCTTCCAGCAATTCAGAGTATTCTTCAGCAACACCCTTGATCCGCATCAGATCACACATGTTAGCCCACTTCAGAATTTGAGTGGTCTCAAGGCCAGCTTCTTCCGCCACAGCTTTGCGGCCTTTTGGGTCCTTCGCGCGGTCCAATAGGGCTTTTGTGGTGCGTATACCAATACCCTGTAATTTGGCGGCGTAGGTTGGCCCAATGCCTTCAATGTCGATGATGGAATAAGATGACATGCTATTCTCCCTTGATAGTGCGCCGAATTGGAATCGCCCCATCGGCTAAGTAAAATCGGTTTAGATTAATTGGCTGAGGCCAGGCACTGACTTGATAATGTCATTAACTGTCTCTTCTCCGGCCTGCTCCTTCGAATAGTCCAAAGTTTCCTTGGCAACGCTCTGAACTTCGTCCATTTCAAGTCCAAGACCTTTGAGTTCGCCAAACGCGCCCATCATGCCACCGGCACCACCGAGCAATCCGCCCAGCAAACCGCCACCGCCATTGCCGCTATCGCCTTCGTTTTTGGAGGCGACCATCTCCCGTGCACCGGGGATAGCATCCAGCAATTTGCTGACTTGAGAATCAGGGCCTTCTTTTGCAAGGAAGCCCATAATAATCGCAACGGCCTGTTGCGCAATTTCTTCACTGATGCCGACCTTAGCGGCAATTCTGGCAATGAGATCGTTCATGTGTACCTTTGAATAAAACTATGATTCTTGATGCCCGGAAGTGGACATTAAAAATGTGGCACTATTTGGCAACAGAATCAGCGTGATGACAAGTGTTTTGCGGAGTAGTCTTGCCAGAACAATTGCCGGACCTTTCAGGTTGCATCTGCCGAGCGGCTGTAAATGGTCAAAAGATTGGACATTGAGACGCCTCGGCGTCTATGTCAGAAACAACATATTTGGGCTTTGCCCATACTTAAGACAATTCGGAGAGCCGCATATGTATCAAGAGGGCCAAGTCTATCTCGGGACCAGTCGTCACCCGGATGACAGCATCAACAAGCCGGAATACCTGCAGTTAAAGCTGGCCAACCGGCACGGATTGATCACGGGCGCAACCGGTACAGGTAAAACGGTCAGTCTGCAGATTTTGACAGAAGGCTTCTCACGGGCAGGTGTTCCGGTGTTTTGCGCCGATGTAAAGGGAGACCTGTCTGGCCTGGCCATGGCGGGCGAAAGCAAGGACTTTTTGGAAGCCCGTGCAGACACTATCGGATTTGCAGATGATTACAACTATGAGGCTTTCCCCACCATATTCTGGGATTTGTTCGGTGAGCAGGGCCATCCGATTCGCACCACCATTTCAGACATGGGCCCGCTGCTGCTGTCACGGTTGATGGAGTTGAACGCAACACAGGAAGGCGTCCTCAACATTGCCTTCAAGATTGCCGATGAAGAAGGTTTGCTGTTGCTGGACATGAAAGACCTGCGCTCGCTGCTGTCCAATCTGGCAGAACGAGCAAAGGAAATCTCCGGCACATATGGCAATGTCAGCAGAGCATCCGTTGGTGCCATTCAACGCCAGTTGCTGGTGCTGGAGCAGCAGGGGGCGGAAAACTTCTTCGGCGAACCAGCCCTTGCGATCACCGACATTATGCGCACCGCCCCGGATGGGCGCGGCATGGTCAACATTCTGGCTGCTGACAAACTGATGATGTCACCGCGCCTCTACGCCACCTTCCTTTTGTGGCTCTTGTCCGAATTGTTCGAGCAATTGCCGGAGGTCGGCAATCCTGACAAACCACGTCTGGTGTTTTTCTTCGACGAGGCGCATCTGCTATTTGATGAAGCGCCGAAAATCCTGTTGGAAAAAGTGGAGCAGGTGGTCAAGCTCATTCGCTCCAAAGGCGTGGGCGTGTTCTTTGTGACCCAAAATCCGCTCGATGTTCCCGACAGTGTGCTGGCTCAATTGGGTAATCGCGTCCAACACGCTTTGCGCGCTTACACGCCGCGTGAACGTAAGGCCGTGAAAACAGCGGCTGATACATTCCGCCCCAATCCGGAATTCGACGCGTTTGAGGTCATTACTAATCTGGGAGTGGGTGAGGCACTGGTCTCGACGCTCATGAAAAAGGGCGTTCCGTCCATCGTAGAACGTACTTTGGTCCGTCCTCCGTCTTCCCGCATGGCACCCATTACGCCGCAGGAGCGCAAGAAAATCATGCAAGGAAGCCCCGTCCTTGGTCAGTACGATGACAGGGTGGACCGCGAATCCGCTTATGAAGTGCTGAAAAAACGCGCAGCTGATCTTTTGAAAAAGGAAGAGAAACAGCGCGATCAGGAAGATGAAGAGCGTGAGGAAACCGGCAGGATGCGCCGCTCGCGAACTGGCTTTACATTGCCGGACTTTGATGATGACGACGATGATGGCCGCAAGACATCAACGCGCCGCCGCCGCACCTACCGCGATGATCGTCCGACCAAGCGCGCACGCAGCAAAAGCACGAAGCGCCGCCGCTCAAGCAACCGTCAGACGGTAACAGAGGCTGCCATGAAGTCAGTGGTTCGCTCGGTCAGTACTCAGCTTGGTCGTGCGCTCGTGCGCGGCATTCTGGGTTCCCTAAAACGCGGTTTCTAGAATTCAGGAATTTAACAACATGGCCAAAATTAACGCGGTCCTGGACCGCATTGATGCTGATTTGGACAAAAGCATAGAGCGTTGGTTCGATCTGTTGCGTGTCCCCTCCATTTCAACCGACCCGGCTTATGCGCAGGACTGCATTAAAGCCGCTGACTGGCTGGTGACACAGTTGACGGAGATAGGATTTGACGCATCCCGCCGTGACACGCCGGGTCATCCCATGGTCATCGCGCACAATCATGATGCCGGTGATCAGACACCGCATGTGCTGTTCTATGGTCATTATGATGTGCAGCCGGTTGATCCGGTTGATCTTTGGAATACGCCTCCATTTGAGCCGGAATTTCGCGAGGTCAACGGCACAAAGCAGGTTTTCGCTCGTGGAGCTGCTGACGATAAGGGGCAATTGCTGACCTTTGTGGAAGCCTGCCGCGCTTATCTGGCCGAACACGGCACATTGCCGCTGCGCGTCACGATGTTGTTTGAAGGGGAAGAGGAATCCGGCAGCCCGAGCCTGGATGCGTTTTTGAAGGCAAATGCTGACGAGTTAAGAGCCGACATGGCGCTGGTCTGTGACACCAACATGTACGACGCAGAAACGCCGGCCATTGATACGATGCTGCGGGGCATGGTCTATGAGGAGGTGATTGTCACCGCTGCCAGTCGCGATTTGCATTCCGGCCTTTATGGCGGCGCGGCCCAAAACCCCATTCGGGTTCTGTCAAAAATCCTGGCCGATCTTCATGACGATGATGGCCGCATCACATTGCCGAACTTCTATGACGGCGTTTCGGAACTGGCCCCTGACATCGCCGAGAGCTGGGAAGCCCTAAATTTTGATGCTGATGCCTTTTTGGGGGCCGTCGGTCTTTCAAAGCCTGCTGGCGAAACCGCCTATTCGGCGCTACAGCAGCTCTGGTCTCGGCCCACATGCGATGTCAACGGCATCATGGGCGGCTATACCGGTGCCGGTGCCAAAACCGTCATTGCATCAAAAGCGTCTGCCAAAGTTTCCTTCCGCCTTGTCGGTGAGCAGGACCCAAAGGCCATTCAGGCAGCCTTTCGCGCCTATGTGCAGGAGAATCTGCCGGAGGATTGCACGGTTGAGTTTATCGGCTACGGCAATGATCGCGCCTTCAGTCTGCCACTTGATATGCCAGAAATCGTAAAGGCCCAGCAGGCCTTAACGGATGAGTGGCAGAAACAGGCTGTCCTGATGGGCATGGGTGGTTCAATACCCATAGTTGGCGAGTTTCAACGCGTATTGGGTATGGACACCTTGCTGATCGGGTTTGGTCTGGATGATGACAGCATTCACAGCCCGAATGAAAAATACAATCTGACCAGTTTCCACAAGGGCATTCGCTCATGGGCGAGAGTCATGGAGGCTTTGGCGAAATGAGTTCTGACAAATTGAAAAGTATTTGCGTGTTTTGTGGATCAAACCCCGGCAATGATCCAGCCTATCTGGAAGCGGCAATTGCCCTTGGCAAGATCATCGCAGCGCATGGGTACAAGCTGGTTTACGGCGGCGCTGAAGTTGGTCTGATGGGCGCGGTCGCTGATGCTGCGCTGAAGGCAGGCGGTCATGTCATCGGCGTCATGCCGCGTGCATTGGTGGAGAAGGAAATTGCGCACAAAGGTCTGTCAGAACTGCACGAAGTCTCCTCGATGCATGAGCGCAAGGCGTTGATGGCGGATTTGTCAGACGGGTTCATCGCCTTGCCCGGCGGCGTCGGTACGCTGGAAGAAATCTTTGAAATCTGGACATGGGCGCAATTGGGTCATCACGATAAGCCTTTGGCTTTCATGAATGTTTCTGGCTTTTACGATCCGCTCTGTGCGTTTCTGGATCATCAGTCGGAAGAAGGTTTTGTCCGCAAGGGACACCGGGACATGGCAATTTTCAGCGATGATGCCGATGAAATCCTGAAGGCTTTTGCAAGCTACGATGCGCCAGAATTACAGAAATGGGTCGAACGCGCTGAAATTTAAGAGCTGAATTCGAAGTCTCTGAATCTGTCTGGGAGCAGAGAGCGGTTGAGGGCTTCGCGCTGTTTGTCCGGATCTTGAGCAGATGGCATTGCCAGCAATTGTTCAATATGATCTTGGGGAAGGCCGCAATCATGCGCGCCCGCAATGACAAACGCCTTGTACCAACTGTAGGGAATAGCAGAAGGATCAGTTGTCAGTGCGGTATATAGACTAGCCCGCACAAGATCTGTCTGACCGTTTGAGGCCACGCAGTGGATATCCATGTGTTTCTCATCATAGCCGGTGCCCAAACCTTCTGCGATATCCAGTAGATGCTTTTCCCTTGCAGCGATTTCAAATATGCCGCCCCACAAATGATCCGCAGGATTTCCTGTGTGGAATGCGTCGCATTTACCCGATCTGTCTTTGCTCAGTTTGTGCCAACGCAGTTCATGACAGGGCAGAGTCCCCTTGGTTACAAAGCGGGCAGACGGCACCCGCGCTTTCAGGCGCGCGAGCAACAGATTTGAGCCATAGGAAAAGATGTAATGCGTCAAACGGCCTCTCTTAACACCAGGCCAAGTCGCTTGATCCCCTCATCAATGACCGGCTGATCCGTACGTGTGAAATTTAGGCGCAGCGTATTCGCACCGGACCCATCTGCAAAGAACGCCTTTCCAGGCACAAAGGCCAGCTTTTGCGTTTCTATGGATTTCGCAAGCAACAGGGTGCTGTCCAAATGTTGGGGGAGGGTCAACCAGATAAACATGCCACCTTCCGGCTGTGTCCATGACACGCCCTTTGGCATATGCCTGTCCAGTGCCTGCAGCATGCAGTCTCGCCGTGCAATATACGCAGCCTTTATCTTATCGACTTGCGCGTCAAAGCAGGCGCTCGCCACATCAGCAATGGCCATCTGATTGAGCGTGGATGTATGCAGATCAGAAGATTGTTTGATCAGGACCAGCTTGGAAATGATTGGTTTTGCGGCGCACACCCATCCAACCCGAAGCCCTGGGGCAAGCGTTTTGGAAAAGCTTCCGCAATAGACCGTGCGGCAATCTTCAATGGTGCCGCGCTGTTCTATTTCCAGCGCCAGAATGGGGGGCAGCGCTTCTCCGTCATACCGCAGTGATTGATAGGCTGCATCTTCTATGACAGCGATGTCCAGATCTTCTGCCAGGCGCAAGATATCCTGCCGCGCAGATTGATCCAGTGTTTCGCCGGTGGGATTGGCAAAATCAACCGAGCAATAGGCAAATTTGACAGCCCCGCCTTTGGCGTGCGCTGCATCGCGATAATCTGCCGGCATACGATTACTCTTAGACAGCAGGCGATCATAGGTCGGTTCATAGGCATTGAAGGCACCCAGCGCACCAAGATAGGTCGGCCATGTCACCAGCGCTGTATCATCTGCCGACAGGAACAGTTTTCCCAGATAATCCAGTGCCTGCTGGGAGCCTGATGTGATCAGAATATTGTCGGCGATGCACGGAATACCAAACTGCGCCATATGCTGCACAATCCATTTTCGCAGAGGCACATAGCCCTCTGATATGGAATATTGCAGGGCCTGTTCCTGTCTTTTGCCAGACAGAATATTTGAAAATGCGGTTTGAAAGGCCTCTGTCGGAAACAGCGCCGGGTCGGGAATGCCGCCTGCAAAGGAAATGATGTCTGGCTGGTCCAGCAATTTCAGCAATTCGCGAATTTCTGATGCATTCATCCGCTTGGATCTTGCTGCCAGTAGGTTCTCCCAGTCCATTTCCCCATCCCTTCCGGATAATTTTGGAAACAGAAAAGCGCATAATTGGTAATTTATGTCAACATTGCTGACATAAATTTGTAACATTAATCCAAAGCACTCTTTTGGTTTTTTGGACTGCGAAGTCTTTGCAAGCCAGCGCCTATTGCTGAAAGGCAGCACTTTCTGTGCGCAATTCCGCCACCAAATCCTCCAGCAATTGGTATCCAAGGCTGGCTTTGCGGTGCATGATTCCGGTTTTGATGATCCAGGGGCTGTCTCGCATGCTGACTGCCTTAACATCAAAGGCTTTTGCGATGTCTCCCAGCGGGGTGGGCAGGCAAGTGATCATCGGCGAGACTTTCAGGATTTCCATCACGCCGGATATGGAGTCTGATACCAGCGCTGTGTGCGGCTGCGTTACCCCCCGGCTTGCAAAGTAGCGCCCAACCCGGTTCTGCAATTCGTGGTCCAACCGGAAGGCGGCATAGGGATATGTGCCGGCTTCGGCTGGCAAGGCCTCTGTTTTTTGGTGCAGGGGGTGGTCTTTGTGGGCAAAGAACGAAGTGCTGACTTCACCAAGTTGTTCGCACACAAAATCGGCCGAATTTGGTTCGGCATAGTCGATAAATGCGTCAAATGCACCGACCCCGATGTCAATCTCGTCATTCTCAAATTGCTCTGCAAACCGGCCCCCGGAGCTTCTCAGCACAGTAAACTCCGCACCGGGGCGTTCTGTATAAAGGCGCGCCAGCACGCGCGGGAGCATCATGGAAGACCAGACTGAACCCGCGCCAATTCTCAATTGACCACCATGTCCGCTGGCCATTTCGGACAGCTCTTTTTCAATCAGATCGCATTCCACCTCCACACGTCTGGCGCGATCGTAAAGTGCTTTGCCAAAAATTGTTGGCGTCACACCCTTTGAAGTACGCACCAAAAGCTGCACACCCAGATTGCTCTCCAGCTGCCGAATGCTTTTGGTCAATGCAGATTGTGACAGGAACTGTGTTTTGGCGGCTTTGTGAATGGTTTCGTTCTGGCAGGCTGCCACGAAGTGTCGAAGCATTCGTATTGAGCCGATTTTCATGATTACTTTTCCTCATCGCTTTTGTTCATTAATTCATTTTTCTTTCATCAGGGGAAGTTTTATCCTTTTCAGGCTTTGACAAAGCAGTGCTGCGATACAGGGGAGGATAATCGTTGCAGAGATCTCATTTACCTGACTGGATGAGCATTGGCCGCCTGACGGCGATCTGCCTGTTCTTCCTTGGCGGCGTTATCGCGGTCAGCGCGTTGTCCTACGAAATCGGAACATTGCGCCGTATGGGATCTGGCTATTTTCCAATGCTTCTGGGCCTTGCACTTTGCGTGATTGCCGCTGCGATGTTTTTCGAAAAAGCTCAGCCAGATGTGGACGAAAAAGAAGTGCGCCAGCCGGGGCTTGCCTCACATGGCCGAGCCTTGCTGTTCCCGCTGGGCGGTATTCTGGCATTTGCATTCCTGATCAAAGTGGCCGGATTTGCGCCAGCTTTGTTTGCTGGAGCGGTGCTGGCGGGGTTGGCAGATCCCAAAAACAGTCTGATTGAGCTGTGCATTATTGCCGCGCTCATCACTGGCTTCGCAACACTTGTGTTTGTGTATGCACTGGGCATTCCTGTGCAATTGGTGGCCTTCTGATGGACGTTTTTGATAATGTCATTTCCGGGTTTTCATCCGCCCTGACGCTGACAAAGCTGATGTATTGTTTCTTCGGCGTGTTTTTGGGAATGATGATGGGGGTGCTGCCCGGCATAGGTGCCATGGCCACCATTTCCATGCTTTTGCCGGTGACATTCTACGTCACGCCGGATGTTGGATTGATCATGTTGGCGGGCATTTATTACGGCGCGCAATATGGCGGTTCAATTTCGTCCATATTGCTGAATTTGCCGGGAACACCATCCTCCGCAGTCATTTGCCTCGATGGGTATCCAATGACAAAGGCCAACAGGGCTGGGCCTGCAATTTTTCTCACCACAATGGCCTCTTTCTTCGGCAGCATGTTTGCGATTTTGCTGCTGTTCACCATCGCGCCATTGGCTGCGCGACTGGCTCTCAGTTTTGGCGCAACAGAATATTTCGCGCTGATGATCATGGGATTGGTGGCTGCCGCTTCTCTTGCGCAACATGGCGTTATGCGTGGACTTGCGATGGTTGTCGTCGGTCTCATGCTCGGGTTGGTCGGCTCAGACGTCACCAGCGGCACCTTCCGCCTGACGGCAGGCATATTGGAACTGGCTGATGGGTTCAGCATCATCGCCATGGCTATGGGCCTGTTTGGTGTGGCGGAAATCATGAGCAATCTGTCAGGTACCAGCCGCAACACGACCACGACCCGCAAAATACCCCTGCGTGATCTGGTTCCGACACGCGAGGATTTGCGTCAATCGCCAGGTCCCATTGCACGTGGCGGCATCATCGGGGCCATATTGGGAATTCTGCCCGGCACGGGTGCGTCAATTGCCTCCTTTGTTTCCTATGGATTTGAAAAACGCATATCGCGATCACCAGAGAAGTTCGGCACCGGACACGTGCCAGGAATCGTGGCGCCGGAAGCGGCTAATAATGCGGCTGCACAATCGGCCTTCATTCCAACTCTAACTCTGGGCGTGCCGGGCGATGCGGTGATGGCACTCATGATGAGTGCCCTGATCATTCACGGTATCCAGCCCGGACCTACGGTCATCACCGATCATCCGGATTTGTTCTGGGGGCTGGTGGCAAGCTTCGTCATCGGTAATTTGATGTTGTTGATCCTCAACCTGCCATTGATTGGCCTGTGGGTCCGATTGTTGATCATCCCATATCGGTTTCTATATCCGGTCATCATCATGTTGATCTGTGTTGGCGTTTTTACCGTGGGCAACAGCCAGTTTGACGTTTTGCAGGTCATCTTTTTCGGCTTGCTGGGCTACGGCATGAAGCTGGTTCGGCTTGAGCCGGCACCTATGGTGCTGGGATTTGTTCTTGGGCCTTTGCTGGAGGAAAACTTTCGGCGTGCGCTCATTCTCTCTCGCGGTGATCTGGCCACCTTCATCGAGCACCCGATCAGCGCCGGTCTGCTATTGGCCAGCCTCGCCATCATTTTGTTTTCCTTGAGAGGGGAACGCAAAAGTATCGCCTCGAAAGGCAATAAATCCAAAACGGGTGACGCATGAGCACGCGGCGCCCCAATTTCCTGATGATAAGCACCGATCAGCAACGCGCTGATCATCTGGGCTGCTATGGCGCGAACCTTTTGCAGACGCCAAATATTGATGGTTTGGCGTTGTTGGGCACCCGTTATGAAAATGCCTATGTAGCGTCGCCCGTTTGCATGCCAAATCGCGCAAGTCTGGTAACCGGTCGCATGCCTTCGGTTCATGGCGTGCGGCACAATGGGCTTAATCTTGATCTGGGTTCCATGACCTTCGCCGAGGCACTACGACAGGCAGGCTGGCGCACATCATTGAGTGGCAAGCCGCATTTCCAGTGTGTGACGCAAAATCCGGCACCCATGACAAAATGCCAGGATGCCGCAACAACACCGGAAGCGCGTTGCAGCACAAAGGGCCACTATGATCAGGAATTGGGCCAGCTCTGGCACGATCATAAGGACCGAACCCTGCAACTGCCGTATTACGGTTTTGAAGAGGTCGATCTTGCTGTGGGCCACGGCGATATCGTTGATGGCCATTACACAGCCTGGTTGCGCGATCAGGGATGCGATCCCGATGCCTTGAGAGGCGCAGAAAACGCGCTGGACGATGCGGGGCAGGAAACCATACAGGCCTGGCGCACAGCCGTGCCCGAAGAGCTTTATCCTACCCGGTTTATCCAGAACGCGACGATTGAGCGTCTGCGCTCTTATGCCAAGATACCTGAAACGCCGTTTTTCCACTGGGCCAGCTTCTGTGATCCGCATCACCCATTCACGCCGCCTGGCAAATACTGGGACATGTACAAGCCTGAGGATGTGGAACTGCCTCCGTCATTTCAAGCGGAGCGGGGGTCGGACTTTGTCCAAAGTCTGATGCAATCGCGCAAAAATGAAGAAGCCAATCTTGCCGGAACATCTGCCATTGCCGTGAGCGAGCAGGAACTGCGCGTCGCGCTGGCTTTGACATATGGCATGATTGCCATGATCGACGACGCGGTGGGAGACATCATGTCAGCGCTGACAGCGTTGGGGCTGGCTGAGGATACGATTGTCATATTCCTGTCCGACCATGGCGATCTGATGGGCGAGCATGGCCTGTTGTTCAAAGGGCCTTATCACTATCGCGGCATGATCCGGACCCCTTTGATCTGGGCAGATCCGAAAGCCTCAAAGAGCCAGGTGATTTCAACGCCAGTCAGCGCAATTGATGTTGCAGCCACAATTCTGGAAACGGCCTCGATTGCACCGTTCAACGGCATGCAGGGCAAACCGTTCAAGGACCATGCAGGCAACGATATTGCCGCGCGCGACGCCATTCTTATTGAAGATGAAGTTCAGTCTGATCTGGCCGGGCACAAGGTGCGTGGCAGGGTCCGCACGCTGCTGTCGGATGGTTGGCGTCTGACGATCTATGACGGTCTCGAACAGGGCGAGTTCTACAATCTGAACGAAGACCCGCATGAGCTTAAAAATCTTTGGAATCTGCCGCAGGCTGCGGCCAGACGTGCCGTGATGACTGAACAGATGCTGCGCGAGATGCTCTGTCATACAGAGACATCGCCCTTACCAATCTATTCAGCCTGATCGGAAAATCAGTTTTAACAGGAGGAAGAAAATGCAACTTGGAAATCTCATCAGGAACTCAATGCTTGGGGCGTTGGCAGTCGGGACAACGGCCGTATTGGCCGCCACGTCCCCGGTGCTTGCAGACTATCCAGAGCGGCCGATAACGTTGGTCGTTGGCTCATCGCCGGGCTCTGGACCAGACGTTCTGGCACGCTCCATGTCCGAGGAACTGGCCGCTGCGCTGGGGCAGCCAGTTGTTGTTCAAAACAAACCGGGTGCTGCTGGCAATGTCGCCGCCGAAGCGGTGTCACGCGGCGATCCAGACGGCTACGAAATCTTCATTGGCACCATTAACATGGCAATTGCCACATGGTTGCCTGCCAAGCCCCCCTTCGATCCGGCAACGGATTTTGCAATTGTGGGGCGCGTGGCTTCGATTCCCAATGTGGTTGTTGTGTCGCCAGACCTTGGCGTGAACACGATTGAAGAATTCGTCGATCTTGCAAAGTCCAAGCCCGGTGATCTCAATTACTCCAGTCCCGGTGTTGGTTCGCTTCAGCACATGGGTACGGATGCGATGGCAAACATCCATGGAATTGATATTGTTCACGTGCCTTACAAGGGCGGAAAGGCCTCGACCACGGCGGTTCTGGCCGGTGAAGTTGACATGTTCATGGCAGGCATGCCGCCAGCCCTGCCTCAGATCAAGGCCGGCGCTCTCATTGCCTTGGCAGTGAGCAGTGCTGAGGAATTCCCGCTGCTACCAGGCGTGCCAACATTGGCTGCAACCGTCATGCCGGATTACTCTGCAGAAGCCTGGTATGGCCTGTTCATGGCCAAGGGAACGCCGCCTGAAATTGTGGATGTCGTGAATGCTGCAGCCAACAAGGCACTTGCTGACCCAGCTGTTGCCGAGCGTTTTGCCAGCGCAGGTGCCGTGGTGCAAACAAGCACGCCAGCAGATTTTGCAGGATTTGTTGCGCAGGAATCTGAGCGCTGGAAGACAAACCTTGAAGAACTCGGTCTGGCTGGAACCCGCTAGGCTAACGAAACCCGGGAAGGGTCTGCCTTCCCGGATATTCAACTACAACAGTTTGATCTGCCTCGGCTTATGAGCATCTGATCAAATGTGCACAAATGTCATATTACAACTGTGAACGACAAGATTAATGTGCCTCACTAAGCTTCGTCTTGGGAGGACTTAATATGACGAAAAGCCCTTGGGCCTATACAGCCTCAAACGCGCCTTATGCTGTTTTTCCGCTTGGCGGTATTGGTGCCGGATCAATCGGCATCGGCGCCGATGGACGCCTGCAGGACTGGGAGGTTTTCAATCGACCCTCCAAGGGCAGCGTGAACGGATTTACCCATTTTGCTGTCCGGGCTGAACGCGCAGGGCAGGTCGTTGATACTCGAATTCTCCATGGGCCTTTCACTGGCAATCGCAGCGGGTCATTTCTGGGCGCTGAGTACAATGCCTTTGGTTTCGGACCGCGCCGACCGCAGTTGACGGGATTCCCGTCCTTCCGGAAGTCTACAATGACCGGACCATATCCGGCAGCTGATCTGAAATTCGAAGACATATCATTCCCCGGTACGGTGACGATGCGAGCGTTAAGCCCCTTCATACCGCTGCGTGACCGTGAAAGCTCGATGCCGGTTGCCATGTTTGAAGTTTCCTTTGTGAACGATGGCGACACGCCGCTCGACTACACATTGTTTGGATGCCTCGCATTTGACTTTGTTGATGTTGGCGCCAATGCAAACGTGACGATAGACACCAGCCAGGGGTTGCGGTTGACCGGGACCACGTCCCATCCATCAGACCATGCTGACCATGCCCAATTGAGCCTTGCAACCGATCATGATGATGTCAGCTTTCAGCATCATCTGTATCGTGGAAACTGGTTTGACACGATGGAGGTTTACTGGGCCGACATCTCAAAAGGCGGACGCCTGAAAGATCGTAAATACACGGATTTGAAAGGGCTGGAAGCCCACAATCAGGCCGATGCCAATGAACATTCCCTGATGGCAGCGCACATTACCGTGCCGCCCGGGGAGACCGGAACCATTCGGGTTGCGCTGTCATGGTACGTTCCCAATGTGCAGAAGTACTGGATTTCGCAATTCCCGATTACGTGCTGTGGAACGCAGGAAACCCAATCTCAGTGGCGCAATTATTATGCGACGGAATGGACCGGGTCAGAGGCCGTGGCCGCTGAGGCGTTGAAAAACTGGGACCACCTCACCGAACAAACACTGAGCTTCCGCGATGTGCTAACAGACACGACGTTGCCTCATGTCATCACAGATGCCGTCTCCGCCAATTTATCGATTTTGAAATCCGCAACTGTTCTGCGGCTGGAGGACGGCACTTTTTACGGGTTTGAAGGGTGTCATCCAGCATCGGGCTGTTGCGAAGGCTCATGCACCCATGTCTGGAACTACCAGCAGGCTCTGCCATTCCTGTTTCCCGCGTTGGAACGCTCAATGCGTGTTGCCGACTTCGTGGAAAATCAGGACCCTGAAAGTGGCGGCATGGCGTTTCGCATGGCGCTTCCAAAGGGCATTGGCCGCAGCACGGTCCGGCCCTGCGCTGATGGTCAGTTCGGCAATGTCATGAAGGCTTTTCGTGATTGGAAACTCCACGGCGACGACGATTGGTTGAAACAATTGTGGCCACACATAAAAGCCGCCATCGATTTTGCCTGGCATCCGGACAATCATGATTTGTGGGACCCGGACCAGACCGGCATTTTGAGCGGGCGTCAACACCATACACTCGATATGGAGCTTTTTGGCCCAAGCTCATGGCTTTGTGGTTTCTATCTTGGCGCGCTGGCGGCTGGTGCGCAGATGGCGGAAACGGTTGGCGACACGCAATCTGCGGACCTCTATCGAAAGCTGTTTGCCAACGGCAAAACCTGGGTTGGCGAACATTTGTTCAACGGCGACTGGTTCATGCAGCAGATCAATGTTGAGGACAAGAAGACACTTGCACCCTTCGTGACCGATAAAGGGCAGGTCATGCATATGTCGGGCGACATTTACCAGCAATACTGGAGTGATGAGCACGGCGAGATCAAATATCAGATCGGCGAAGGTTGTGCGATTGATCAGGTGCTGGCTGAGTGGCACGCCCGTCTTTATGGGCTGGAGCATCTGTATGATCCGGACAAATTTGCGACTGCTGTACGCTCTATCTATGAGCACAATTTCGTTGAACGCATTGGCGATCTTGCTAATCCTTGTCGAGTTTTCGGGATGGAAGAGGAAAGCGGCACGACCATTTGCAGCTGGCCCAATGGCGTGGATCGACCGGTAATCCCGTTGCCATATTCTCAGGAGACTATGCACGGCTTTGAATACGCGTTCGGCTGTCAGCTCATGATGATTGGCGAAGTCGACAAAGGTATCCGTGTCTTTGAAGCCGTTCGGGACCGATATCAGGGCCACAACCGAAACCCATGGAACGAAATTGAGTGCGGTTCAAATTACGCGCGCTCCATGGCCAGCTATGCCGCCATTCCTGTTTTGACCGGTTTTGAATACGACGCCTCTGCCGCGCATATGGGTTTTGCCCCGGTGCATACTGAGGATGGGCACTTCAAAAGCCTTTGGTCGAACGGTCTGTCATGGGGGCAGATTGAGATCGGGGAGGCCACAACAAGATTGTCTGTCCTGGGAGGCGCGCTCTCGATCAAAACCTTGTCCGTGAACGGCCAGGTATTCAGCGCCGAGCACATTGGATCAGTATTGGGCGTGAAGGCAGAGAAGGGGCGGGTGAATCTGGAAGTCGGCACCCACCTTCACCTCTAGATCTGAAAAACTGTCCGACATCTGAAGCATAGCCGCAGCAAAATCATAAGGAGGAAACGCAATGAGAAAACTATTTACATCAGTCGCCTTACTTGGAGCGCTGACTGGTCTGAGCGCTCAGGCGCAGCCGGCAAGCGACATAACGGCGACGCTGAAGGTAACCCAGTGGTCAGCGGAAAATGTGATTTCGGCGACGAGCGCTGCAATCGAACGCTTCAAAGAAAAATATCCCAATGTGACGATTGAGACGCAATACATTCCAGTCGTTGCGGGTAATTGGGGCGACTACAACAACGCGATTATCAACCAGATTGCCTCTGGAAACTCACCGGACGTTATTGGTGCAGCGATTGAAGGCTTCGCGCAGCTGGCCAGTTCTGGCGTGCTGGTCGATCTTGATAGCATTGCCGCAGAAGATGCGGCGGCAAAAGAGGTGCTTGAAGGAATTGAAACAAATATTTTGAACGGCATGCGCACCAAGGGGACGGGTCAGCTGAATTTCTTCCCGACCGAGTGGAACAATATCGTCATGTACTACAACAAGGATGCGTTTGACGCGGTTGGTGCAGACTATCCGGCACCTGACTGGACATGGGATGATTTCGTCGAGACCGCAAAAGAACTGACCGTACGCGACGATTCAGGCAATGTGACCCAATACGGCTATTTCGTCCCAGGGTTCAACTTTGGCCAGCAACCCTGGTATTTCACCAACAGTGCTGCGATCCTTGATGATGACTGGCGCGAACCGACTGTGGACACACCGCAGTTTCGTGAAACACTGCAATATCTGCATGATTTGATCCACACTCATAAGGTTGCGCCTGCCTATGAATCTGGCGTTGGAACTGAAAAGTTTACAGCTGGACAGGTTGCCATGTTCTCGGCAGGTCACTGGCCTGTTCCGTCCATAAAAGCAGCTGGTATGGAAAATGTTGGTGTGCAGCATATGCCTAAAAACACCGTGCAGACGACCGTATTCGGCATTGGTGGGCTGTCTATCACCAAAGAGACGGAAGACCGTGATCTGGCATGGGCATTTGTGGCTGAGATGACAGGCAAGGAATATCAGAAGAGCCTTGCTGACGGCGGCGCATCTATTCCTTCGGCAAGGGAATTTGCCACGACTGAAGAATACATTGCATGGCCTGACAATTCGGAAATCTTCTACGAAACGGCTGCAACAGCGATCCCTGTCACATCACCATCCAACTTTGCCGCCATTCAGGAAATCACAGGACGCCATCTGTCCACATACTTCAATGATGAGGTCAGTCTTGACGATACCATTGCCGGAATGGACCGCGAGTTGCAGCGTGCCATGTCTCGCGTAAAATAAACTTCTCGCAAAAGGGCCCGGCTGTCACCATAGCCGGGTCCAAATTGGGTGCCGGAGCTGGGTTTATGTCAACATTACGCCAACGTGAAATACGCGCCGGCTATCTGTTTGTTCTGCCTGCTTATCTTATTTATCTGGTGTTTCTGTTGATACCTTTGCTGGCAGCCTTGGGGCTGTCTTTCTCGCAGATGGACCGGATCAGCTGGACAATAGATTGGGTTGGTTGGGAGAATTTTGACTGGATTCTCAACGATCCCAGGTTTTGGAAGACCTTCCGAAATACATTTTATTTCATTTCATTCTCAGTTATCGGCAATGTTGGTCTAGGCTTGCTTGTGGCTTTGGCTCTGGATCGGGCCATTCCCGGGCCTGTTTTGTATTTCTTCAGACTGGCCTATTTTCTGCCTGTGCTTGTTTCACTGGCGTTTGTGTCCTTCATCTGGAAATTCCTCTATTCCACCGACCTTGGCATCATCAATTATTATCTGCGCCAGATTGGCATTGAGAATGTTCCCTGGCTGACCAGTTCAAGCATGGCTATGATTTCGGTTGTGATCGTCGATGTCTGGAAGAATATGGGCTTCTTTGTCATTATTTTTCTGGCAGCGCTTCAGGGCGTGCCGCGCAACCTTCTTGAGGCCGCTGCCATTGACGGCGCGCGCCCCTTTGCAGTGCTCACACGCATAAAAATCCCTTTTATCGCGCCGGTTATCGTTTTCTGCGTGACTTATGCAACGATTGGCGGTCTTCAGGTCTTTGATTCCATTAAGATTTTGACCGATGGTGGTCCGGGTGACGCGACCCGTTCTGTCGTCATGTATATGGTGTCGGAGGCGTTCAGCGCCGGTGACCTTGGAACAGGGGCTGCCTCTGCACTGATCCTTCTTATCACAATCGCATTCGTCGTGGCCTGTCAGATGGGGCTTGTGAAATTCATGCAGCGGGGCCGTAGCCGATGAGACCCGCCATACTGTCACAAAACACTGGTTTCGCAGGCAGGTTTTACAGCGCCACGCGCGTCATTCATTGGCGGAACTGGACCGTTATGGTCCTTCTGGCTGTGGGTGCGATTTTTATGTTGTTGCCATTTTTATGGACGTTTTCAACCAGTCTGCGACCGGTCGCTGAAGCTTATCGCTTGCCGCCCAGTTTCATCCCCGATCAGTTTGATGTCTCGTCGTATGGGAAACTGAAGGATGGTCCTATCCCGTTTCTCCCCATGTATTGGAACAGCTTTCTGGTGGCTACCGTCACGACAATTGGAGTGGTGTTTACAAGCGCGATGGCAGCTTTTGCTTTCTCCCGCCTTCGATTTCCAGGATCAAACATCCTGTTTGCCTCAATGCTGATCGGCCTTATGGTGCCGCCGGCACTGGTGCTTATCCCACTGTTTTTCGGGCTGGCCGCATTAGGGCTGATCGACACACTCTGGTCGCTTATCTTACCTGCCCTTGCCAATCCGTTGGCCATATTGATGATGCGGGAGTTTATGCGCAGTCAGCCCCGTGAATACGAAGAAAGCGCCTTTGTTGACGGTGCCAGCTACTGGACCATCTTCTGGCGCATATCATTGCCGCAAATGGGGCCGCCAATTGCGGCTCTCTCGATCATCGTTTTCACCACAAGCTGGAACAATTTCCTGTTGCCGCTTGTGTTCATTCGCTCGTTCGACGTGATGACACTTCCGGTCGGTATCTTGTCGTTGTTTGGCAGTTATGGAGCAGAGGAATTGTCTGTCATTCTGGCAGCTGTCGCCCTGTCCATATTACCCCTGTTGCTGATTTTTCTGATCGCACAACGGTTCATCGTGGAAAGCATTGCCAGTACGGGAGTGAAGAAATGAACGTCGCAATTTACATGGTAGGATCGTAGAATATGCTTGGATCTCAGGCCAGTCAGTATACCGGCTCAATCGCCGGTTATGAAATCGGTGTTCCGGAAATCTTCCGGTTTGGCTACGCTCAGTTTCAATCGTCGGTCGCCACATCCGATGACTGGGCGCATCATCAGGGAGCCGAGCTGGTCTTCCTGCTGGAAGGGGACGCCTGCTGGGAATTGGAAGATGATTTTCTGGTTCCCCTGTCTGCGGGCCAATGCGCATTGTTTCCCTCGCAATTGAAGCACCGGATTACCAACGGTATTTATCCCCCCTGTGCCTCATTCTGGATGGTGATGACAGCTGTCAATGAACAGGTCAGACCTGCCATGCTGACCGACAGCAACCGCACGCTTTTTGAAAGTGCTTTGGGGCGCAGCGGATTGACGCGACCGATTTCGGAGCAGGGGCTGAACAGCATCTCCATGGTTATCCGAATTATGAAAGACAAGCGGATTTACTCTGGCTCGCCACTTCTGATCTCGGAGATGAGGGCACACCTGCATTTGATCATGGTTGAAACGTGGAAGGCACATGAAACAAATCCAGGAAATGAGTCGCCAGATGAACTGGTTCAAAAGGTTCTGGAGATCATCCACGATGACGTCAATGAATGGCCGAAGGTGTCAGTGCTGGCGCAGAGGCTTGGCTGTACACGCGGGCATCTCCACGCTGTTTTCCGGCGGGAGGTTGGAATGGCACCGAGTGACTATGTGCAACGCTTGCGCATTAAAAAAGCCTGTGAATGGCTCAGCGATGGAGCCCTTTCAATCACGGATATCGCGCATGATATGGGCTTTGCCAGCTCGCAACATTTCTCCAGAACATTCCGTAAATATCTTGGCCTGACACCGACAGATTATCGCGGTCAACGCTACCGCAGTACGGTGGGGTCATGAGCCATCTCAAACTGAAAAGCCTCAAAAAATCCTATAAAGCGCTTCAGGTTATTCATGGAGTGGATCTGGAAATCGAGGAGGGAGAGTTTCTTGTCTTTGTCGGCCCCTCGGGCTGCGGCAAATCCACAATCCTGAGAATGATCGCAGGTTTGGAAACCATCACGAGCGGCGAACTTTTGATCAATGGTCAGATCGTCAACGATGAAGCGCCCGTGAAACGCGGTGTCGCCATGGTCTTCCAGTCTTATGCACTGTATCCGAATATGACTGTGAGACAGAACCTGTCCTTTGGTCTGGAGCAGGCACGATTGTCAAAACCGGAGATCAAACGTCTTGTTGACGAAGCCGCCAGCACGCTGAAGATTGAGAAGTTGTTGGATCGGCGTCCCGGCGAGTTATCCGGAGGCCAAAGTCAGCGAGTGGCCATTGGACGCGCGATTGTCAGACATCCGGATCTGTTTTTGTTCGATGAGCCCTTGTCCAACCTTGATGCGGAATTGCGCGTGCATATGCGCGTGGAAATCAAAGCACTGCACGAGCGCCTTAAGCGCACAATGATTTATGTGACCCATGATCAGGTCGAAGCCATGACCATGGCCGACCGAATTGTGGTCTTCAGGGATGGTAAAATAGAGCAGGTTGGCACGCCACTGGAGCTGTACAACGCGCCGGTCAACAAATTTGTCGCTGCCTTTATCGGCTCGCCACAAATGAATTTTCTGAATGCGACAGTTTCAGGAGATGAAAACTACGCGCTTCCCGGTGGGCAACTTTCCCGCCAATCGGTCGCAACCAGCGCCGTTGGAAGCGATTTCACGCTTGGTTTGCGGCCTGAACATATTGAGCTTGGCGCCCCGGACCAGAGCCTGTTGAAAGGCCGTGTGTTGCTGGTTGAACAGCTGGGTGGCGAGTCGTTTTTATATCTTCAACTGGAAGATCACCCCGATCAGTTTGTTGCAAAGGTTCCAGGCCAGACTGCCGTCAAGACCGGCGAGATTGTTGGTCTGAATATTGAGCCAAAACTTATGTATCAATTTGATGCAACGACAGGCACGCGTCTGAAATCCCCGCAAATGTGATGTTCCGATTGGAAAGCGACCGTACCGGCTTTAAATCGCCATTGGTTTGGAGCGGATCTCAGATATCCCGTTGCCCAAGGGCTTCTCTGATGGCATCAAGGTTTGACTGTGAACCGGGGTTCTGTGGGCTGATGATCAGCACTTCTTCGAAAGCTTCAGCTGCTTCTGCCAACTGGTCGCTTTGAATGTGCACCAGTCCGCGTCCGGCAATAGCTCCGAAATGGCGCGGCTCCCGTTTCAGTGTTTCAGCAATGTCAGCAAGCGAGGCCGGAAGGTCCTGCATCAGGTAATTCACGGTTGCGCGCTTGTTCCACCCTTCGGCATAATCAGGAGCAAGTTCAATCATCTCATCAAAAATGCTGCGCGCCTGAGCAAGGTCTGAATGGTTCATGGCGTCCATGCCCTCACGCATCAATAGCTGCAATTCTTCGTTTGGAGCCGTGTGCCAAATTTCCCAGATCTGTTGTTCAACAACAGCCGCCTCGCCAGCATCAGCCGCCGACTTCAACTCATCAAACAATTCTGGAAGGCGCGGGTCTGCTTGGTCAGCAAAGCTGTTGACTGGAAAAAAGACCAGAGCAAATATTATCAGAAGCGAACGTAATTTAGCCATGGCCAAGAATATGGCGCGATGTTGGAATTTGGCAAGAGATGCGAGCTTCCCAAGAAGACAAATCTCTGTGAATTGGTGACTAGAGCGGCACGCCAATTGTGCGGGGATCGGCTTGGATTTCACGAGGGGTGGTAAGTGGATGTCGGCCAAACAGGCTTTTCCCATCCGCAAATGGCGCTTCTACCCGGTGCGTATAGACATTGCCGAGATAGGGTTCTGCAATACCGAGTATGAAATCAGTGTCCAGATCCTCAGGCTCCAGCAAGCCTTCACGTGGATGAGCCATCACATAGAGTATCGATGAAATAAGCCCGGCTATAACCTGCAAACTGGTTGCATTTGTTGTCTTGTAGGCCCTGGAAATTTCTGTGGAGACTTCCGAACCATACCAAACCACTTCATCTGTCGTGTTGCGGAAAACCATGACGCCGAGAGAGTCGATACCACGATCAATCTCTTCCAGCATCACTCGAACCGGCCCATCCGGATGCCAGTCGTTTCGGGAGGCATTGGTGACCGTATCAAGGGCTGCAGGGCAGGGCTGATAGCAGAAATAGGATGTGGGTTGATAAAGCAGTTCATCGCCTTCACGCAGTGAGAGAAAATTGGCGATCGTGAATGCTTCCACATGCGGAATGACCATCCCGGAGAATACGCCAAACGTGGGAGAGTACCCAAGGGAATGATAAAGCGCTGAGCGCGTATCAACTTCCAGATACCGCACACCGCTGGCATCAAGGACAAAAGGTGCAATGGCTTCATTTATGGGTTCATGGGTGCCGAAGGGAACGCATATCTTCTCAGATGCCTCTTCCAGCAGCCCATATATGGACCAAGTGTTCAGCGCCATCTTTTCAGTGGACGGCGTGTCTGGTCGCTGGTCATCCATCTCCGTAATGATCACCGATGTAATGCCAAGCTTATGAGCAAGCTGTGCCCAATCGGTTTGTGAGCGAGGTTGCGAGAAGTCCGACCCCAGTTCTTCTTGCCCCAAAAGGCAGATAAGGCGCTTGGCAAAATGGCTGACGATGCCCGGATTGGCACCATGGCAGGTAATGGCGCTCGCGCCACCGGCAAAGCGCTTCTTGGCTTGCTGGATGTCGCTGAAGCGCCCGCCATTGTTGATCATGTCTTCTGAGCCGACGAGATCCGCCCAGATTTCAAAACTGGTATCAACATAAAGAATGGAGCGTCGCTGGCAGTACTCAATCAGCGCCTTGCTGCAGATATTCACCGAAGCATTGACCAGAATACCGGAGTCATCGTTGAAAAACTGATCCAGCACTTCATCCAAATTCTTGGAGTTTATGCATCTTTCCACAAAGGATACGCCGTGGTCCTGATGCATATCAGCGCGGTCGAAGCTCTCTGAAACCACGAAAAAACGGTCCGGGTCCAAGTCTATATGATTGAAGATGATGTCGAGGCCCGCATTACCGATGGAGCCAAAACCCAGCAGTACGAACGTACCGTCAAAACTCTGTTTCTGTGACATGAAGGCCTTCCAAGGGGAGCGACAGGGAAAGGAGGGATTCAGATTGTGGATGTATTGATCTTACAGGATTGAATCTGAAAAGTTCAATTGGGAATTGTTTTTTTCAGTGGAATTCATCCTTGCAGCGCATTTATGACAGGACCATGACATCGCCATAACCCACACAAATTGAGCGGTTGCGTCAGCCGAGAGCTGGAAGACCATCCAGTGTCGCCAGCACCGCTGCAGGACTTAAATCCTGATACTCATCCTGCTGTCCGGTCCGATTTATCCAAACCGTACGGAACCCGAATGCGGTTGCTCCTGCCACATCCCAGCGGTTTGATGACTGGAACGAAATAGCATCTGGAAAGACACGAAACTTGGTTGTCGCCATTTCGTAGACGGGTTCAGCGGTTTTGTAGGTCCGCAATTCATCGACAGACAGAACGGTATCCAGCAAAGTGTCAATTTTTGCCGATTTCACGGCGCTATCCAGCATATCCGGCGAGCCATTGGACAAGATCGCAGTTTTTGCGCCGCGTTCCTTAAGTGCGCGTAATACAGAAGGAACTTCGGGGTAGCAGTCCAGTTCGCGATAAGCATCCAGCAGCGCTTCACGGTATTTGGGATCAGCACTTGGAACACACGCAAATGCATGATCAAGCGCTTGTTCGGTCAGTTCCCAGAAATCCTGATAGCGGCTCATGAGGGCGCGCACCCAGGAATACTCCAATTGTTTGGCGCGCCAGATTTCAGATAGGCGCGCGCCATCGGGTCCGATTGTGTCAGCGTGTTTTCTAACGGCTGCATGAACATCAAACAGTGTTCCATAGGCGTCGAACACATAGACAGCGTGGGGCATGTTAACTCATATGGTGAGAACGATTAATTCGGTGTAGGCTCATAGTTTAACGAAACTGCGCCAGAATGAAAGTCAGAAGACCAGGCGGTGTCGTCATTCAATAGTTTAGTGTCCGCACCCTGGTCCGGATTTCAATAATACAATTGGGTAATGGCTTGTTGAAGTTCGGCAGTATTGACGCCGTGCGGCAGCAAAGCCTAATAAATTCAGCTGGGCTGAGCTGCTGCGGGTTTCGTGGACACCGAGATAAGGTGTTTATGAGATTGGAGATCAGCAATGACGAGAAGAGTTTA
>JBPOEV010000007.1:0-228710 GCA_051251535.1 Alphaproteobacteria bacterium | reverse complement strand
AAACCTCCCGCCAATAGGGAGATTGAATCAGATCTGAGAAACTACTGCAACTCGGACTTTTTCAACAAAATCGGCCGAAATTTACATTCTCCAGAATACATCCCATATGATTAGATCGGCTCAGGTTGAACTAACTTGACCCTATTTGGATAACTCAGTTCACAAAACTTTTGAACATTCCCGAACGCTTATGGCGGTTCGCAAGCTGTGTGTTGTATTACAACACCGACTTGGCAAGGGAGACGCTGCGCTCTCCCGTTGCATCCCGTCTAGCAAATAAAAGCTATTGTAACAGTGATGGCGAGCCCGTGTTGCATCCTGAGACTATGATCCCGTCGAGGGCTTGGGCCGCCATTGGCAGTGAACGCAAACCTGAACAGTAGCATGGGCCGCATCGACGAGCCCGCACGACGTGGAGAGGAAACGCCATGCCCCCGGATTTCACCGTCAATAATTCAAAAGTGCGATATTCGAACGTTAATGCGAATCAGGTAGTAATGCCTCATCAATTGAATAAAAAACCCCATTCTTTCCATGTTCTTTTTTTAACAAAACAAAAAAGGGACGATCAGATTCTGAAGAAAGGCTTTGCATCAGTATACCTTTCTCATCACTGCGACGAAGGGACAAATTCAGAGGGGGACTGCCAGTTTCTTGTGGAAGAGAGATCATCGAATAGTCTTCATCACTGAGCCCTCTGGCCATGAAAGTGGCTGCCGGTTCAGCTTCCATATAGCCGCTCAGCTTGATCATTGCAGTCTTGCTATGTTCAAAGAGATTTCCATCGCGCGTCTTGTGGTTGTGCCATGAGCACAGCGGCATCAGATAGCAGACGCCTCCGATTTTTACAGAGCCATCACTATTGGATGTCATGTGGCCACCTACGCTAAAATCCGGATGGGAAAGGCCTGCCGGCGCGGGCACATTGTCGACATAGCAATTGCTGTCAATGCCGTGTCTGATAAGCAATCCCCTCCAGTTCAAGCCGTTGATGGTTGGATCATCGCTGCTCCCGTTCACGTTGTAGAGTGCACCTGAATAGTCAACCACCTCAGCACCGGTTGATTTAAGTCTTGCTCCGCTCCATTTTTTTACAAATTCGGCTAAAGCAGCCGCGTCTTTGGAAATTTCTTGCGTCATGATCTCATCTCCGTCGCAATAGATTGGCCAATAGCAGGCCCTATCAGTCTATGGGCAAATCGCGCGTTGTACAGGCCACCTAATCTTAATCCAAAAGGATCAGTGTTTCTGGCAGAGCCGGGCATGGGGCCACGCCGGATTTTGAAGATGATGCTTCGCCTGAAACAACAAGCGTGACACGCACTCCAGAACTGCTGACTTTGGGCTGCATGATGGCGATTGAACCTGGGATAATACCAATTTGGCTATCCGCTGAGCCGATGCCACAGATCTTGTTCCAAAAGTCTTGGGCATGGTTCTTCAAAAATCCAGGTACGGCCGACTTTGCGTTGAATTCGGCCAACGCGTTGTTGAATGCCCGGTTCAAATCGGGTTGCAGAAGGCCGCGAATGGAAACACCATAAAGGTCAGCTTCTCTAAGATTGGCGCCGCCCGTGGCATTAGGAGATACAGACCAATCTGAATTGACTGTTGGATTGATAGAAACCTGAGCATCGACTGCCAAATCGGTGGAGACGCTCACCTTAACAACCCCACCTAGTTTGCCTTCAATTCTCGTTGTTCCCGCCGCAGACGCTTTGGCGACCAGCTTGCCGCTTTGTTCCGATATGCTTAGCGGCGTTGGGCGCGCATTCCACGTCAACTGGTCATTTTTGAGCGCGTTTGTCGGATCATCTTTGCTGCCCGAATACATGGGTTTGATAGACTGGTTTGCAAGTTGCTGAATGACTATGAAAGGCAGCTCCAAAGTAAGTGAAGCATGACTGCCTTTCTGCTGAATATGCTGCGACAACGTTGCAGCTTGGGCCGAATTTGACATAGAAAGAAAGCCAACAAGCGCGAGAGTTCTGATCATTTGATAGTCTCCTTTTTTGAAGAAAGATGATGCGGCCATGGCCGAATGAGCGCCCACACAAACAACAGGAAGTAGACGTAAGCGAAGAGCGTTGCGAGAAACAAAATCAGGGGCTGAAGCAAAGGAAAAAACGTCACTAAGGTGCAATCTTCTCCTACAGGACACGTTCCAGCGACTTGATAGGCGTGGTTGAAATAGGGAAAGGACTTTAGAAATGAGATGGTGCTTACATCTTCATGCATGCACCATTTAGGGTCACCTGATTGGCAAACACCGATGCCTTCACACCCCTTGAAATTTCGTTTCTCTTCCTCGCCAACACAATGTTTTGTCTTTTCAAACCGTGCGATGTTTACGAAAACTCGCCGTTCCTGAAGGAACACCTTGTCGAGAAATGCGCCTTGGCCGTAGACCGGCAAGGCGATCAAAAACAAGATTACTATCAGTGCGCTAAACCGAGAATGATTGAGCATCTCTGCTGTTTTGCCACCAAAGGCCACCGGCACTCTTTGCCACCAGTCCCTCATCGCAAATGATCTTGCGTGTTGGGCAGCATGCCACATCACGTACGGTCCCAAGATTATAGCAAAACAATGCGCCCCCCAAAAAGCGGCAAACTCTTTGCTGTTCATTGTCCATGGGACCAGGATGCTTGATCCTTCGCCCTGCATGGACATGAAATGAATGAGCATGAGGACAAAAAGAATGAGAGCAGCGATGCTGAACTTGGATTGGCTTGCGAGCGGCGTCTTTCTGACTTCAATGGGAATATGGTCGCTAAACCGCTCTCCAATACGTCGTGCAGAGAGGAAATATGCCGTTGCGCCGTCCGTACCAATTTTACGGGCGACCACCATTCCGATGGACGTGTTTTGATTGCGATCCCATACAGCGCCGCCACTAAAGCCGGGTTGAACGCCAAACCGCCCCGCAACTTCAAGCTGGCTCCATTGAGCGCCGACTTCCCCGAGCAAGTGGGCATTGCTGTGTGAGCCGGGGTGCTCAGGATCAAGAGAACCATATACCGACAGTTCCGCGCCAATGAGATCTTCGGGCGGTATGACGGATAAAATTGTGTGGCCAACACCCTCAGGTGCCAAATCTTCAAGCTTTAAAATTGCACAATCCAGTCCGTTCTTTCCTGGACTACTCCAGTCTATCAAACGGGCAATGGCTGTCTCCTGATCGCCCAATAAAGGAAAAGTGAGGGTAACAAGCGTCCCTCCTTCCGGTGGCTCAGCCTTGTAAATATCATTTCCAAGGGCCGCGTTAACCACATGGGAACAGGTCACAATTGTGCGCTCGTCGAGCAGCATGCCCAGCCCTACATGGCGCATTCTAGGGCCATTATCGCCCGCGTCGCCGGTTGGTACGACGAAGCGGACGATGCCTTGTTCGCTACTGGAATGTTTCACGGGTTACGAACCGTAATTTTGCCGACACCGCCGTTGGTTTTACTCAATCCCGCGACGGGTTTTGCATTCGAAAGGACGGCCTGTCGAAGCTCCCGCCCGGTAAATGAACCGCTACTGCTGAGGCGGGCAGCTTCCAAGGTGGCAACACCGGCCACATGAGGCGTAGCCATGGATGTTCCGGAGATCGCCTTGAGGCCACCGTTGTGATCGACAGAAACAATATCGACGCCCGGTGCGCAACAATCCGGTAGCGTGTTGGAGAAGTAGGCAATCTTTTCGTTTTTGTCGATTGCTCCAACGGACAGAATGTCGTCTGCGGCTGCTGGAGGAGCCGTGGCAATTTCGTAGTGTGGAGGATCAATGCCGGGATGAGGGTGACGGTTTTCGTTGCCGCAGGCGGCAATCAGCAACGGTGAATTAAATCCGACACCATCTGCAAATAAACGGGACAAGATGTCGAACATTCGTAAATTATCCCGATAGGCGCGTAACGCAATGGACGTGGCTTCCACATCAATCAAACCACTTCCAACAAGGAGCCGCTGAAAATTCGGGAAGTCCATTCCAAGCGACATAGAAATGACGTTGGCACCATTTTCTCGCCCCCAAAGAATAGCCTGCATGATCTCTTCGCTGCCACCACCACCTTGGCCAAGCACTTTTCCGATCAGCGGTTCACGTACGCCTCGCGCTATACCAATGCGGCGGCCGCCCACATCCTGACCGAAAATCGTGCCGGCGCAGTGTGAACCGTGACCATTGATGTCATGGTCAACTTCGTCAGTGAAATTCTTTCTGATCGGGTTCATGCCAGCAAAGGCTTCATGGTCCGCGATCCCCGTGTCGAGAACGGCGACTTTGACTCCGGCACCTGCGTTTGCATCCAAACCATCGGCCTCAATTGACGCGATCCCCCAACTGTCACCTTCAGCTAAGGCAGCAGCACTGGCGGCTTTTGGTTCAATCAAAGTGAAGGGCATGGAAATGCCAACTGCAACCGTATCTTGCTCATCTGCAACTTCAGCCCGTTCGCCTTCCTCTAGATCCAGCGATTCCACTTTGAGTTCGTTGAGCGCGGAAGCAGAGTTCGCAATGGCTTCGACACCGGGTATCGCGGCAGGGTTTGCATTGGGGCTAACACCACCGTTGTTACGAACGTTCGTGCCGGGCAGGCGCAGTACGAATGATTTAAGTTTGGTCATATTTGTTACTCCTTGGTTGAATTTTCTTTGTATTGATATCTTGGTGCGAAATACTCTGTCGCTTTTGAAGCTCTTTGAAGACTTCCCGAATAAGGTTTTTGTCGACACCACCATGCAGATCTGTGCGGCGGGGACTGATTAGAATTTCTTCCGGCTCATGCAGGTCTAATTTTCCGTTTTTCGCCACACTCATGAAGCCGACGACGGGCGGATGCCTTTGTCCGTCCAATGAATGACCGCGGAAATCCTCAAACTGAACCAGCACACCGAAAGCGGTCACATCGACGAAAGCCAAACCCTCGTCGCTCAGCTCCTGCGACAGATCCAGAACGCCAATGTCGGCAAATTGGCCAATCAAAGTTTTGACCACGCGCCTGACGAGTCCTTTGGCCACATCGGAATAAGCGGTTTCATCAACGCGAATCCTAATCATATCTCAGCCTCCATCCGGGTTATCGGTCCGATGCCGAGGAGAAAAGGCGTCTGGAAACACCACAGGAAAATGGTTTTTACCGTCGCCAGATCAAAGTCCGGTCCGGTCCTGCCTTCCAGTTTTCCGCTTACTTCAATTTGAGCCCCAACTAATGATCCGCTCCCTGGCAAATTCAAAAAGCGTGTGGCTTGAGCTTGCGCTGCGGTGGGCAAAAGATCGGAGGTGAAGGCAAATGCAGGTTCCGGTGAGCCGTCAAAATAAAAATTGTCACTTGTAACAAGCCAATGCTCTGCACCATGAAGTTCAATCACGAAATCTCCGCTCAGCCTATGGCCGCCTCTGCCTTCAAATCTGCCTTTGGCAACAATCATCGAAACTTCCTTCGTTGTTATTTGTGGCCGATAATCCGGCGCAGTTGCGACAGGAACCAGGAGACCGAAAAGGCCAGAAACGCGGCAAATACCTGCATGATTTCGCTTGTCCAGATGTTTTGGGTTTGCTGATCAGGCGGTGACACGAAAGCTGGAAAGAGACCCGGGACAGCCAATGCCCAAGGCACAAAAGCCACAGCAGAGGCTATCAGATCAAACACCGGCAATTTGAAGCGCTGTTCTGGCGGCATGTTGCCTGCAAGCTGGCTTTCACGAAATGTCGCATAAGCCACGAGCAGCACCATCAACGGCGTTAGTATTGTAAAGGCCGCGACCAACCAAAGCGGGTTCATTTTGATTACAAATGAGATGTGATCCAGACTATGGAACACAGAAATTGCGGCGAGAAACAAAGTGATAGTCTCTGTTGGAAAATATTGTACAAGAGGCTCAAACGCCCGTTCCGTCGCCGTTTCAGTTTCTGCTGTGGTGGCAATAGCAGACGGCGAAGAATGATTAAGGTCCTTTGCGACGACGGCCTTTGAAACAGTCTGTTGACGCCGCGTTGCAGCACTTCCAAGGCGCACCAAGCTCATGGTGAAACCCCTTCCCACAAACGATGGACTGAACCGTCCTCAGCATAACCAACCGTCAGATCGCTTGGTTCGCTGCACAATGGGAGCCGCGCGTTTTCGCATTTACAGTCCGGGGTCTTCTTGGGTTTTTGGATCAATCCCGTCACAGCTTCTCTCCTTCTTGAGGGGCGAACACGCTAAGATTGACGCGTGTTCGCCTATCTTGGACTGGAGCGCTTCGGGAGGATGGCGCTCCAGTCCCCGATCAGGTCGACCTTTTAACGATGTTTGTTCCACCAGTTCAGGAAATCAGCCTCGGTTCCACCATGACCGTTTTCATCCCAAATAAAGACAAGCGCATCGTTGGAGCCTCGTGTGCCGCCTGTTCCGGCAATCATCACGCGATCACCATCAAAGGAATTGAAGCGCATGGAAACTGGTTCGCGGTAGGTCAACATCTGTTCCTGCAGGATTGAGACCGCGATGCGTTCTCCCATGCGCAAGGATTCATAGTAATCGGTGTAGTAGTGCACGCCTGCAAAGTTACGCCCGATCGAGATGTTGGCCGCCAATTTGTCCAGCTCACCCTGAATGGTCAGATTTTCATCAGCCCAGGGCTTGAGCTTTTCACCTTTATTGTCTGCTTCGAAAGCCGTATCGAGTGGGTTATATCCAAATGGATTTTTGGACTTCTGTCCGGTCTCGGTCAACAGCCGTTCCTTTTTGTAAAGGTCATTGGGGCAAATACCTGGGTATCCCGTACCTTTGTTGACAACATCATAAATGCTCGTTTGACTCCGTTTGAGATCGCCAATTTCGAACATTTCGAAAAAGGCTTTGACCACCGTTACACAGGCTCCCGCCACAGTGGCATGGCCTGCACCATAAGCCGCGTGCATGGGAGAACCTTCCGGGAAGACCATGGGCAACAAACCGTTGGCATTCTCAATAATGCCATCGAGATCCTCGTCTTTGAGGACGTGGCCCATCGTGTTTTGAGTGCTATTGTGGATAGAGATTTTTTTAAGAATGCCCTCCAACGCCTTACTCATGGCATCGCAATCTTCTTGGAATGGACCAAGACTTGCGGCAGCTTTGCCGCCTTTCCATGCCAATGAAATGGCGGCTGCAAGCGCTTCCGGGCGGGATCGCAGGTGCGTGTTGAATTTTTGGCGCCGCACGCCTTTTAAGGCGCGGGTCGCAACTTCCGTCACAAGGGACAAGATGTGTGGCCCGCCAAAGGTTGCAAAGGCATCTCGCTCAGGCTGAAGCGTATTACCCCCTTCCGGAAACCCGATATCCGTATCCGCACCCATGCCCGACAAAATCAGCACAGCATTCAAATAGGCTTGATAGAGGGCATCAAAATGCACATAGGTCGCAAGGTCTCTTGGGGTACTGATGAACCGGCTTTTGCCTTCAAATTCATCAGCCACATCTTTAAGATTTGCGCCATTTTGAACGTCCCGCCACGAAGACCACGTCGTCATATGATCAACATTTTCCATATGAGGTTTAAACTGCTGCGGAATAGTCTGGGTGCCGTATAGGATATACCCGTCCTCAGGCTTGATTGGCTCGTTCTTTGCCTTACCAGCCACGTTAATACCAAATCGGGAGGCTCTTGATTGGGCGCCAAAACTACTTGGCGCGGTCTTATCAGTTTTTCCACGCTCAGCGTTTCCAACCAGCATAAACTGGGAAATGTAGGGCCCTTTCATGGAACCCGGTGTAGAACCGCGGAACAAAGTATGGGCGCTGAACTTACCCTCGTTAAACCGCGCCGCCCTGCGTTTCTTGGCTGCATCATTCAGCCCATCTTCGCTGACAAAGAAGTGCAGGGCAGCAAGATCATCAACTTGGGCATCCACGGCGCCACTTCCCCATTTGGAGAATTCAACATCCCGCACAAGGGCTGCACAATAGACCTCAGCCATTTCAGCCGTCAGTTCAGCAGAGCCCACCTTTGGGGCAGGCGGCATTCCTGTCGCATCCGCATCACAGCCTTGCAGATCAAAAGTATGACCTGAAATTGGGCTTTCCCACCCCCGCGTTCCCTTCGCAGGCTTATGAGAATAAGCGCCATGAATCCCAGAATTGTAAAGTTCCGCGGCGAAAGCAGCCGGCTTGCCAGAAGTATAAACACCAGGAAACGGACTTTCGTCGTCTTGTGAAGGATCAGCGTGAGGTTGGTTTAACGCTTCGACCAAGCCTTTAATGGCTGTTTTCGTCACACGTCCATAATTATCGTGGGGCAGACCTTTGGTGAAGGTGCCCACTGCGGAAACATACTCGTCCTTGCTGTTTAGCGCTGTTTCAAGATCACCATTATCAGATTGAGTAATATAAGGTGCGCGGCCTTGGGAAATATTGGCAGCAGTTGTGCGCACACGCTTGGCAATATCGGCCCTGATAGAACCGCTTGGCACTGGTTTCAATTGATCGGGCATTACAGCCTCCCTTAAGATGAATGTTGCAAAAACGAACTGTTTTGTTCGAATTCATCTAACTAGGCGGAGCGTGACCGGGCCGTGATCTGAATAGATTTGAAGTAATGAAAGGCCGGTTTCGGCTCTTCAAAGAACTGATACTATCTGATTTTGTTGAATAAAATAATTTGGGCCATTTTCATGCCCATAAATAAATCTGTGTTAACCCGTAAGAATGGTCAAAGTAGATTTAACGCTGAGATCACGATAGGTCTTGCATTATCCCCTCGTGAAGACGGAGCAGGCGTCACTGGGTGGGAATACTGATAATGGATATTCAAAATTTAAGCGCCGTAGGTTCAGGTATACAGCGGCGCTGCAGCGCAAAAAGAAAAGCAACCCCTCCTTTAAAATACCAATCAAAAGTTGACAGACCGAACAATCAAGAGTCACATTCTCCTGATATAAGAGTGCAGTTTATTTTCGACAAACTGATGTACACGCATATAAACAACGGGCAAGTCGAAGGCATTCATGTTTTGAGCTACAAAATTAAAGTTTGGGGAGCTTTTGATCTACAATTATCCTGTGGCTCTTCAATTCGCCCCACTGTGCGAAAATCATGTGCTCTTCTTGCTATGCTTGCCCTAAGCGATGGGCATCGCCAATCTCGAAAATGGCTTCAATCTCAACTCTGGTCAAGCAGCAATGATGCACAGGGAGCAAGTAGTCTTCGCCAAGAACTAACCCGTCTTAAACGTCTTATCGGGGCTGCAATTTGCTCGGACCGTATTGATGTTTGGCTGGATGCAACACAGTTTGAATTTGATCATCTCACCACGACCCCAAGATTGACTCATGCGGACCTTTTGCAAGGCATGGACATTGCAGATGAGGCATTTGAAGATTGGCTAAGAGAACAGCGCCAGTTCTTTTACAACAACTCAGATATGTTGGACAAAGCTAACCTACAAATCGATCCTTTACCGCAAGAATTTGTTTTGGGGCGTCAACCACGCCGCAACCAGCAACCCTGTACCGTTATTTTCGATTGTGATGCCAAAGGCAGTTTGGAGGCGAATGTTGCGTCTATGTTCTTTTCCGAACAGCTCTATCGCAAACTGGAGCAATTCGATCTCTTCACTTGTGTTGGCCATGATAATACTGCGCAAGATGAAATACCTTCGTCAGTACAGGTCAGCATGTTTGCTGTTGTCGTCAGGATTGTAGCATTTGCAAACCGCGATGAGGTCTGTCTGGGTGTGCAGGTTGATAGCTGTAAATTTGGCCCCCGTCTGGGTTATCAAAGCATCGTCTTGCCACTATCCATGTCTCAGATGCGCGACGCGCCAGAAATTGGCAGGCTGGTCCAAACAACCACGGACACATTGTTCGATTGTATGGATTTTGAGAACCTGCCGGTTGGCAGTGCTGCTGAGGCTGCGTTGTTGGCGAACCAGGCTCGAAAACTGACCTTTGCATTGGACCGTGATAGTCTGACCCAAGCGGACCTTTTACTGACTCGAGCCTATGAAATTGAACCCCGAGGGCAATATCTAGGTTGGCGGGCTTTTCTGCGAAACACAGCATTCTTTCAGCACCGCACATCCAATTTTTTCCAACAACAGTTTAGTTCTGAGGAACTATCTTTGGAAGCACTCCATCAATCACCCGATGATGCCATTGTGCAGGCTTTTTCATCGCAACTTGATTATGTGAACCAAGGCAATCTCGTTGAACCATTGATCCGCGCTGAACGAGCAGCGGAAACAGACCGGTCCGACCCGCTAGCGCGCGCATTGTTGTCAAATGCGTTGTCTGTGAACGGTCATCTGGAAGCAGCCTATCAGGTTGCACTGCAATCCGTGTCGCTGGCTTCAAACAGTCGCTACGCTTTCTATTTCCAACACTTTGCCTGCATGGCAGCGACCGCCGCGGGAGAGTATGAAGTCGCCTTGCGCCACGCGCGCATCAGTGTCAGCCGCGTTCCGGATTTTGTGTCCCCACGCCGCTACGAAGTCGCACTTGCGCTTCATCTTAAAGATCACAACGGCGTGGAAACTGCTGTGAACGCCATGCGCCAAACTGAACCGGATTTCAATGTGACGACGATGCTGGAGCCGACCTATCCCGTCAACACGCTCAGGCGTCTGCCCATTATTGAGGCCATACGATAAACCGACAGATTTAACGCAATGATAAAGAATGGGGAACAAAGTCCAATGAGTATTGAAAGAGATCGTTTCAACGAGATTGAAGAAGAATTGCTCAAAGAGGCGATGGAAGACAACAGCCTATGGCCCTACGGCAGGGGTGGCGTCTACGCCCCGATGATGCGCAAAGCATCCACGATGATTGAAAGTCATTTCTCTGTGAATGGCCGGCAAGCCTATATGGTTCCCACCGCATCAGGCACATCAAGCATACAAGTGGCCCTAGGCGGTTTGCAAATACCGGCCGGCAGCGAAGTTATTGTCACGCCTATCACAGACCCCGGCACTGTCACGCCGATCATTTTTCACAATGCAATCCCGGTCTTTGCTGATGTGAGCCCAACCTCCGGTCTTATAACCCCAAAGACAGTAGAAGCTGTTTTGACGTCGCGCACCAAGGCCGTCATTGCTGTACACTTAACGGGTTCGCCTGTTGATGTGCCGGGTATCGTCAAAATGCTTGCCGGTTTGGGCCGCAACGATGTGAAAATTATCGAAGACGTTGCCCAGGGGCTTGGTGCGTCGCTTGATAAAGTGCCGCTCGGCATGTTGGGCGACGCCGGTTGTTTTAGTCTCAACAGTCACAAACATATTTCCGTTGGCGAAGGCGGATTTGTTGTTCTTCAAAATGAGACCGATTACCATCGGAGCCACAATTTTTCAGACAAACATCGAGACCGCTTTAATGGCTCGAAATTAGGCGGTGAACACGGACAATATGAAGGCCCCGGCCATTCCCTTCGCATGAGTGAATTACAGGGTGCCATGTTAGTGGGCCAGATTCCTAAATTGGAAAGCATTGCAGAAGCGCGAAACGTTTTTGGCAAAACGCTCGATGCTTGTTTAAGCGCCACGACAAATTTCACGCCTCAGGAACACCTGAATGATGCATTTCCAACATTCTTTGGATACATGTTCACAACACAAAATGAATATGATTTGGATGAAAAGAGCGATGTGATTGATAAAGTTAAGAGCAAACTTGCTCATCTCGGTATAAGCATGGGCGGTTCTTACAACTACCAAGACATACCAATCTATCAATATCCACTTTTCCAAAATCGTAATTTTTCAGCGAACACAGAAAACATTTGGCCTGCTGAACTTCTAGCAGCAACACTGTATCCAGAAGAAATATCACTTGGACATTACGACTACAAAAAAATGTCTTGTGCAAACGCCGAGAGCTATCTTCGGCGCGCCTTTTGGGTGCGCTTGCATGAAGGATATACGCCCGCGCACGCCGAAGAAATTGCCAACACAATTATTCAAGTCTTCCAAGACAAAGGCGTATCTTAGGGTTAGGGCCCTAGAGCGATCATGATGAACTCTTTGGGAACAAATTTGATGTTTGACCGCAGTCTTCCTGCATTTAGCCGTTTGTGTTCAACCCTCATTTTTCTCATACTTTTGAGTGTCATTGGATTGGCGGCCCTTTCACCTAGGCCAGCGGCTGCAGAAATGCGGACTTGCGATCAAAAGGCTGAACTGCCTGTTCCGATAAAGCGGTTCAGCATGAAAAAGAGTGAATTTATGGAGGCAGCATCTGTCTTGTTCTACCGGTGTCACCGCTGGATTTCTCCTACTGACACAGCTCTCTCCACTTTCCAGGCCAACTTGGACTTTCCAACTAAGTTGCCCAACACAAGCCAGTTGCCTTGGAACAAGATTCACCCCATCGAAGAGCCTCAGCGCTACCTAGACGCGGTTTTGAAATATGCCATAGACCGTTGTGGCAAAGACCATTTGGACTGGGATGGAGCAAAATGCGGTTGGTTCCATGCCCCCTGGATGCATGATTTGCGCGAGCCTATGCGCGGCTTAACTAAGGAACGTAGCTCCCGCTTGGGAGAGTTGCATCCAAGTCAAACCAAAAGGACTGAAAATTGGGCTGTGGGGCTTTATAATGAGATTGGCGGTCACGGTTTCCATCGCATTTGGGGAGAGAACAAAGCCTATCCAGACACCAAAAACTTCGCTTTTGATAACGGCACAATGGCGGTGAAACTGCTCTTTTCTCTCGCCACGCCAGAACATGTCCCTTACCTGCGTTACGCCAAGACGTGGGACATTCACGATGGCGAGAAAATCATGAAAGCCCGACTGATACAAGTCGATGTTTTGGTGAAGGATGATCGCGTCTCAGATGGCAAAAACCCGCCTCCTCATGATGATCTAACAGGGTGGGTCATGGGCAGTTATCTCTATAATGGCATGATTGAAACATCGCCGCGCTGCGATCGTATTTCAAAAAATATTGAGGCGTGCGAGCAAGCCCGTTGGCGGGATCGGTTGGTTCCTATTGGTTTGCAATGGGGCAATGATCCGCAAATGTATGCGACGAATAGACAAGGTGAGCCCGTGCAGCATTGGCTTGGCCAAAATGTCACAAAAATGTTCGAACCGCTGCGGCTCATGAGCGGACATCCTTCCTATCTTGGATACGATGGGCGCATGAATGGACCGGTCGATAATCACCGCTCCACTTGTCTTGCCTGTCATAGCAGAGCCATTGATTTTGGGCGCTATGAAAAAGACGCTTTGAGGCTCATCCCCTTCGTCCCCTTTGCTGACCCGACAAACGACGTTTACCCAGAGCCAGCAATAGAAGAGTTGCGACGCTTTTTCCGGAATCTCAATTCAAACGAGCCTTTTCTGGAAGGAACACAAAGCCTTGATTATTCCCTGCAAGCCACCGTTGGCCTGCACCAATTCAGAAAATGGGTTAACGAATTACCGCTTAACAAGGACTTAAAGAAGGACACAGCGTACATTGAACCGAGCTATGTGTCTCCTGATGCCATTACCAAAGACTTGAAAATTGCAACATGGAACATCGCAAACCTTCATCACGAAACAGGTGTTCCACTCCGGCTGGGAGCAGAAAAACGTGAAGAGATCGATTATGAACGCCTTGCCAAGGTGGCCCAAGATTTGAATGCCGATCTCGTCGCGCTGCAAGAAATTGGCTCCGTGCAGGCACTCGCGCGTATCTTCAGTCCCGAAGAATACCATCTTGTCATGTCAAACCGTTACAGGCCGGGCGATGAACTGAGAGCGCCGCCTGAACGTGACATTTACACGGCCTTTGCCTTTTCACGTAATACGTTCCCAAAAGTGCCAAAAGTAAGAACCATCGAGGCTCTTTCCTTGCCGCATATGCAATGGGATGAAGACACGGCGGTTGATCAGGAGCGCCCAACCCGTGCGGGTATGAGCGTTGAGTTTGAATTCCAAGGAGACCGATATTCTGTGCTGAACCTCCACCTTAAATCAGGGTGCAATAGCGGCTCTCTTACCAATCCCAATGAATTTCGACGTCACCTACGCCAACGGTTTGCCTGTCGTACACTGACAGCCCAGCTTGAGATGGTGGAAAATTGGTTTGAACTACAAAACGCGCGCGGACGCAAAATCATCATGATGGGTGACTTTAACCGAAGATTGAACTGGCAAAAAGAAGACACAGACAAACTCGACGATTTCTGGGTCGATCTTAATGATGAAGAGCCGATCAAGCTTGTCAAAGGCCCCGTTGACGGTAAAGAGAATTGCTGGCCCGGCCATTCAAAGTCTAAGGCCAGCTCTGTAGATTTTATTGTCTTAGGCAGCAACGTTATTTCAAGTAATGAGTTAACCGGGATCAAAAAAACCGATTACGGCTTTAGCGACGAAACAGCTTTCCCTGAATACGCAGGCGAAAAATTCCACCGGTTGAGCGACCATTGCCCTGTAAGCGTGGAACTGAAACACCTTTATTTACCTGTTACAGAACAAACGCAATCTCAGCATCAGTGATGACCTGCTCCCCTAAAACGTCCGTGATTTTTGGTTAGTCTGTTCTTAACCAAGGGTGAGCATTCTCATTCGTCTCGGTGACAATACACGCTCAGTTTTCATCATTTGCGGTAGAGAGTTATCGACATAGAGTTTCGCGGTGTCTCTGTGTCTGGACATAGCAACATAGGTCAGGTGACGATCCATTTTGCCCGACGACAACACGAAGGTATGATCAACAGTCGCGCCTTGGCTTTTGTGAATCGTCGTCGCATAGCCATGGTCGATGGAAGCGTATTGTTTTGGCGAGAATGTCAGGTTTCGGGTCCGGCCTTGTCCATTCCCATCAAGCAAGACAGTGAGACTGTATTCGTCAAATTTCTCGACTGTGCCGAGCGTTCCATTCTTAACGCCAAGGCTGGTATCATTCTTCGTAAAAATAATACGATCTCCGGCGGCAAAAGCACGAGGGCCATGATTGGTTTTAAAGAGCTTTTCATCCACCAATTCCCCACCGGACTGACGCGCCTTGCGGACAGCCTGATTAAGCGCGTGTGCGTCTTTGCGGCGATAGGCCAGCGCCAAACGAGACGCAGACGCGCCCCGCAATTCAAAATCCGCCATGTAGTCCTGCATCAATGCGGTAATGGCGTCGGATTTCCTATCATGCTGTTCAACCGCGCCACGATCCGCATAGGCTTTGAGGGCTGCAGCCGTTTTGTTTTGCGCAAAGTCTCGGGTGGCTTGACGTTGCCAGTTTTCCTTTTGACGGCGAATTTCGGTCAGTTCGGCATTTTCGATTTGTTTCAGAATATCACGGAAAGGCGTCCCGGCATTGATGGGTTGTAGTTGTTCGGGATCTCCGACCAGAACAAGCTTGGCACCTCGAAGGCGTGCTTCCTTGAAAAATCGCAGAATTTGGCGAGTGCCAACCATTCCGGCTTCATCAATCACCAGCACATCGCCACGCTGGAGTTGATTGAAACCGTTGTTCCAACTTGTTTCAAAGGAAGCTAGTGTACGACTGGCGATACTAGAAGCCTCCTGCAACCCGTCTGCGGCCTTACCGGAAAGAGCCGCGCCAAGAACGCGGTATCCCTGTTTTGTCCAGGCATCATGTGCGGCGGCAAGCATCGTACTTTTGCCGGAGCCAGCAAAACCGACAACGGTGCTCAGTTGATTGTCGTCAAGCACATGGTTGATTGCATGACATTGCTCATCGCTTAAGTTTGCTCCCACAGCTTTTTGAAGCTTTGCGTTTTGGTGATGAATGGCGGCGTGGGTCGCCCGTGACCCGACACTGTGGGTTTTTTGTCGTGCCATTGATTTTGCCTGATCGTTCAGGGACGCATGAAGACGCTCCATCTCGCGCGTTGAATAAAGTGGTCTTGGCGTATCGGGGAGTTTGACCAACTCGCCCGAGGCCATCACTTCATCACAGGCAATGCGCAACTTGGCGGGATCATCAATGTATTCCGCCAACTTTCGCACAATGTCATTACGACTGAAACTGGTGTCCTTATCGGTGATTACATCAAGAACCCGTTCCGGGACGCTTCTGATTTGTTCAGCGCTCCAGATGAGGTTCCATTCCTCGGGCGGAACAAAATATTGTCTTGGATCAGCCGTAAGATCATCACTGCGTAAGAGCGTTCCGGTATCGCGATATAGTTTTGCCAATGCGATGGATTGATGATGCCGAAGAATGCGAATGTCATGTTGCAGAACCCGCCGCTCATTGAGCTGGCGCTCAATCAGTTTTTGCGCCTCGGCCTGATCGCGTAAGTCGCAAGCGTGCGCTTCTGCTTCAATTTCCTGACGCAGTGTTTGATAGTGGCCTGACAACTTGGCCCAAGCTGCCTTTATGCCTGTCGGAAGCCGTTCAGAACGCGCTTTGATCTCTGCGATGCGCTGAGCTTCATGTTCTTGTCGAAGCGTCTCACGGGCGGCTCGATGGCCAGCGACCATATCAGCCCGCTTGGCCTGCAATTCTATGTGACGGCGATCATATGAGGCCATTGCCTCTTTGTGAATTTCGCGCGCCTCGTGAGAAATTCCATTCGCGACTTTGCGCTTTACATCATCAACCGAGGGCAGAGTGTCAGGATCACCAAGTTTCGCCCGAACCTCTTTTGCTTTAATGCCGACCCATCGCGAGATTGAACAGATTTCACCGCGCCAATCAATCGCCACATAGCCGCGTCTGTCGCCTTTCGCCAAAGTGAACCCACGCTCGGCCAGGGCATTTGCAAGCGCATCTTGTGAATCCGACACCGCCCAGCAATCTTGAAACAGCTTCTTGAGAACCCGCACATCTTGTTTTGTCCGCTTGGCCTGCTGCCATTCAGCGCGCTTGAAATTCAGCGGATCACGATCTTTGTAATTCTCCAGTCCGGGTGGCATTTGCCAATCATGTTCAAGAAAAAGTTCACGCGAAATCTCGGTCAATTTTTCTTTGTAGAGAGACAGATTAATCGCTTTCATCTGGTCAATGTTGATGCGTGAGAACACACAATGGGCGTGACGACGGCCTTCCTTTTCGTGAAAGACAATTGCGCGCGGCTGACCTACCAGACCCAGCTTCTTTTCAATTCTCTCAATTGCGTCCTCGAAAACTTTAACCGGGACATTTTTATTGCTTGGAGGATTGAGGCTAATCGAAAACAAATAATTCTTGGCCTTTGTCCCTATGGAAACGGCTTGAATTTCTTTGAACGCGCCGAACAGATCATTCGAGACAAAGCCCCTCAATTCATGGATCTCGACATGATCATTATCGACCGCATTCACAAGATGCCGGGCCAGGCGCGATCCACCGGCACGCTCATTAGCTTCGAGGATCATTATGCTGACTCAGTCAGCCCAAGCGCATTGATCAAATCACCGCGCATGGAAACGATATGTCCATAAGCTTCATGAATTTCTTTGGTGCATTGCTCATCAACCACCAAAGAGCCGGCGTTCGCGTGATAAGCGATCTGGTTGAGGTTATTGGCAATCCGGGATTGCCCCAGCATTCCTAAAACCCGTGCAAGAGCCATTTCATCCTTGACCGGAACGCGCAAGCGCACCTTACGGGGAGCGTTATCATTACCAAATACGCATTTGCGGATATAGGCGCTTACAGACATACCAGCGGCCAAATCCTTGAGCATCGCCCGTTCTTCGTCCGTCAGCCGCAAGGTTATCGGGGAAGGATGCCTCTTGGTCTGCTTTTGCGATTTGGCGGCCCGTTTAAATGAATTGCGGCGTTCGCTGTCGCTAGCCGAGTTTTCCTGATTTCTCATGGCCTTGGCCCTTGAAACGGGACTTTAGGCCTGTCTGGGGATAGCTCCTCAAAGCCAATGTTTTCTTGTTTGAGGTGTGTGTTCCAGTCTTCTAATGTTTCAAATAAGGTGTTCGAAGGTTCTCCTCCGAAGTGCACCATCATTTATCTCATGGTAGTTTACTGAGCGGACGCTTTTGATGGGCGGCGCATAGGCGGCAGACACCCAGTCGAGCGCCTTGGCTCGGATCCTGGATTGCCTCCGTTATTTGCACCAAAATGGTGATACTTCCAATAGTTTTGATGCGTAAAGTCGACGTCTCAGCAACTTGTTTGAGAGCTTCGTGGCCAGTATCCGCTTGCGGGCGAAACATGATCGTAATGCGCTTAACTTCTCTAATTTTGATCCCTGCTGAAGGGAAGTGGAATGCAAGACAGTCCGAGAATTGCGATTGCCTGTTGCTGCCAATTCTGCCAGCTATAGGCGTGGCAGGCTACGCAATTCGCATGACCTGCTTTTGGTAAAAAAAACTGATGCGGTGGAACCGCATAGGGAGTAACAGAATGAAAATTAGCATGAAATTGATGGGCGCTGTTGCGGCGCTGATGGTTGCAGGTGGTGTTGCCTCCGCACAGGATTTCCCGGAGCGCGAGCTTCTGGGTGTTGTCATGTGGGGTGCTGGCGGCGCTACCGATACTGTGGCACGCGCTGTCAATCCGGCTGTCGAAGAAGCACTTGGCAAATCTGTCGTTGTGTTGAACAAATCCGGCGGTGCGGGCGCAATCTCCACCGCTTATGTGGCCGCGGCCCCGGGCGATGGTTATACGTTCCTCTATGGCGCTGAAAATCCTCAGTTGCACCCTGTCATGGGCGTATCCAAGCTCGACTATTCCAGCTTTCATCCGGTTAACATTCTCGGGCGCGGCGTTGCTGTAATTGTGGTTGCGGCTGATTCAAAATATCAGACCATGCAAGAATTGATGGCAGATATTGCGGCAAACCCTGGCGCTGTGAATATGGGCTCGACCGGTCCTGGTGGTCTGCCAAGCACCATTGCTGCGCTGATTGCAAATTCGGCTCCATTTGAAGTAACCGCCATTCCTTATGATGGGGAAGGCCCTGGTTTGACTGCAATGCTTGGCGGCGAAGTTGACTTTATGCCATCAGGCATTTCAGCTGCGGCTGAACAAGTGAAAGCGGGCAAAATGCGCGCTTTGGCCGTTGTCAACACAGCGCCTGTCGACACACTTCCTGATGCGCCGGCAATCACGGATGCGATCCCTGAAATGGCTAAATTCCTGCCATGGGGTCCATTTTATGGTGCCTTCGTGCGTGGTGATACGCCTGATGATGTGAAAGCAACGCTGGAAGCTGCCTTTAAAACGGCTGCCGAGAGTGAAGAGTTCAAAACGCTGATGGGTAATCGTGGTAATATCATCATGAATATTTCAGGTGATGAGGCCGCTGAGTTCCTCGTGAAATGGCAGCAGGTTACTGCCTGGGCACTTCAGGACACTGGTGTCGCCAAAGTCAGCCCTGAAGAATTGGGCATTCCGCGTCCATAACAGATCAACCAGCGCAGACCTTATCATCTGCGCTGGTTCCTTCTGACGCCTTCTTGGGGGGATTTCCATGGCGATTGATCACGCGCCGCAAACAGTTGATTGCGACGCCAGACGACGGCGACCCGGTGAACTGGTTTTCGCACTTGTCATTCTGGTTTTCTCGGTGGCTGCCTTCTGGCAGGCGTACGAGATTTCAGGCTTTACCGGGAAGACAACACCCGGTGTTTTCCCCATGCTCGCATCTGGAACACTGGTTGTTTCGGGCCTGTTGATTCTGCTGTCAGCGTTGAAAACGCGCGCTCCAGATACAAACAATGGCTCCGTCACAAAGCGCTTTTTCACCGAAGTGTTTTCTCTCCATCACATTGTTCTCATCGCACTTGTTCTGGGCTATCTGCTTGTCATGCCCTGGTTCGGTTTTTTGCCGAGTTCTGGGCTTTTTCTTATGGCTGCGTTCCAGTATCTGTGGCGTAAAAACGTGTTTATCACCTTGCTTTTGACTGCCGTCGCACTGGCCACGATTTACGTAATTTTTCGAGAAGTTTTTCAGGTGGTTCTTCCACAGGGAACTCTGCTCAGGGGCCTTTTTTGATATGGCGGAAGCGTTTGGTTATTTTCTGATTGCCTGGAGTGATCCATGGCTTTTGTTCCTGACCGGAGCCGGGACGCTTTCTGGCATTTATGTTGGTGCCATTCCGGGTCTGTCTGTGACCATGGCAGCGTCAATTCTGATTTCGTTCACATTCAAATGGGATGTCAATGAAGCGCTGGCGTTGATATCAGGCGTATTTTTTGGCGGTGTCTATGGTGGCTCGCGAACCGCAATTCTATTGAACATTCCAGGTGCGCCCTCGGCTATCGCGACGGCTATTGAAGGTTATCCACTTGCCAAACGCGGAGAGGCGGGTGAGGCGATTGGGCTGACGACAGTTATGTCGGTCTTTGGCGGCTTCATTGGAATTATGGCGCTGGCACTGTTTGCGCCGCTCATCTCCGAGTTTGCCTTGATGTTTCAATCCCGTGATTATCTGCTACTGGGCCTCATTGGCATTCTTCTGGTTGGCACTTTGTCAGGTGAAAGCTTTGCCAAGGGCGTTTTTGCCGGGGCGCTTGGTGTGTTGATTGGCATGGTTGGACTTGACCCGATGACAGCTGAAGGGCGTTTTACCTTCAACACCATAACGCTCATGGGTGGCATTCCCTATGTGGCGGCGATGATCGGTTTCTTTGGTGTTGCCGAGGCGCTGGTGCAGTTACACACCCTCGATGTGCCTGCCATCAAGCAGAAGATAGACCGAATTATCCCGCGCCTGTCTGATGTGAAGAAGTATTTCTGGCTTGCCATGCGCGCCTCAGGAATTGGCACAATCATTGGCGCTCTTCCGGGGACTGGCGGTGATATTGCTGCTCTGCTGGCTTATGACGATGCCAAACGATCTACAAAGAACCCAGAGCGCCCGTTTGGCGAAGGGTGCCGGGAGGGGCTTGTGGCGCCGGAAGCTGCCAATAATGCTGCCGTTGGCGGGGCGTATATACCGATGCTCACCCTTGGTATCCCCGGTGATGCGGTTACGGCTGTTATCATTGGGGCACTTTTCATTCACGGCCTCAGGCCGGGCCCGCTTTTGCTGGTCGAAACACCGCATCTGTTCTGGTTTATCGTTGGAAGCCTTACGCTTGCAAACATCTTCCTGTTGATATTCGGACTGACTGGTATCCGTGTTTTTACAAAGATCGTCGAATGTCCAAAAGCTGTGCTGATTCCGTTGATTATCATTCTCAGTGCGGTCGGCACCTATGCAATTCAGAACAATCCCGTCGACATCTACTGGATGCTGTTGTTTGGAGTCGTTGGCTATTTCATGAAGACTTACGGGTTTCAGGTTGGGCCGGTAATTCTGGGCGTAATTCTGGGCCCCATGATGGATTCCAACTATCGACGTGCCATGATTTCCGCACGGCAGGATTTCGGGAATTTCTTTTGGGCGTTCGTGTCCAACCCAATCACACTGGTTTTAACCACAGCTTTTGTGCTTATGATTTTAAGCCAGACACCTTTGTGGAAAATGGCGTTCGCCCGAAGTAGAGATCAGACTTCAGAGAAGACGTAGCGTCAAAATTAGTGAGCGCGTTGCGGGCAAATGAGGATCAGCAAGCTGGCTGTGGGTGATGAGCGTTTGCGCTGATTTGTCTGGTTCTGGATTCCTACAGCCAGCTTGATCCATTCCCTTACTTGATTTTGGATATCGAGGAAGCTGAATTGAATCAGGCTATTTGGTAGAATCCCATAAAATGCGTTCAGATTGCTACGGCACATGGTTCATGCGCCCAAAATCTCTCATTGTGAAATTATCGCTCTCCTGCTAACCTTTGAGCAAATGCCCACGGTAAGGGCAATTTCTCAATTTCGGTTCATATAGGGAGGTGAGCCAAGTCGACCGTATGTCGTAGGTCTGCAATTCCGAACACCTGAAAAACTGCAAGCTTTTTGAGACAACTGCGGTTATGTAGCTGATCGGATTCTGCAGGCGTTTTTCAGGTCAGTTCATTATGAGCAGACAGATCTACCGGACTTGCGAAGATCCGACCTTGGACAAACCCAGATATTCCTCAGCCTTCCGGCACAGACACCAGAGTATAAGAATGAACATCACAGATACAAAGCCAATTGATGTGGCCACAGTTCGGGCAGAAATTCTGCGCCATCTGAAATATTCCCTCGGCAAGGATGAGAGCCATGCATCGGTCTATGACTGGCGCATGTCGCTGTCCCTGACTCTGCGTGATCTGGTTGTCGATCCCTGGTTTGAAAGCACGCGCACAACTTATGAAGCCAAGGGCAAGCGGGTTTACTATCTGTCGATGGAGTTTCTGATCGGTCGTTTGATCGAGGATGTTGCCGTCAATCTCAGGGTTGATGAGATTGCTGAAGAAGCGATGGAATCTCTTGGGCAGAACTATGCAGCAGTTGTTGCAGATGAACCAGATGCCGCGTTGGGCAATGGCGGGCTTGGCCGATTGGCCGCTTGTTTTCTCGACAGTCTTTCGACGTTGGGCATTCCTGCTTACGGATATGGCATTCGCTACGAACACGGTTTGTTTGAGCAGCATTTTGAAGAAGGGCGTCAGGTCGAAACAGCGGAGGGTTGGCTTGCCCAGCGCCATGCCTGGGAATTTGAACGTCCAGAGGTCAGCTATCCAATTGGCTTTTCCGGTTATGTAAAAGAGTCTGATGGTCGCGCAAAGTGGCACCCCGGCGAAACCGTTCTGGCGTCTGCTTATGATACGCCAGTGGTTGGCTGGAAAGGGAACTGGGCGAACACGCTGCGGCTTTGGGCTGCAAAGCCGACCCGTCTGTTTGATTTGGAAAGCTTTAATCAAGGTGATTATCTGGCGGCGACCGAGCCAGAGGCTTTGGCGCGCACCATTTCCCGGGTACTTTATCCCGATGACACGACACCTGTTGGCAAGGAACTGCGCCTGAAGCAGGAATACTTCTTCACCGCTGCTTCCATCCAGGATTTGCTGCGCCGCTTTTTGTCGGAAGGTCATGATTTGCGTGATCTGGCCAACAAGGTCGCCATTCAATTGAACGACACACACCCGGCGGTGGCCGGTGCAGAACTGGTGCGTTTGCTGGCGGATGAGCATGGTTTGCCAATTGCCGAAGCGATCGAAATTGCCCGTGGGTGTCTTGGATATACTAACCACACGCTCTTGCCGGAAGCGTTGGAACGCTGGGATGAGGGTTTGTTTGCACGCGTGTTGCCACGTCACCATCGCATCATCGAGCTGATTGAGGACGCGCATGTGAAGGCCACCGACGGGTCCGTCCGGATCATCGAAGATGGTTCCGTCAAAATGGGTGAACTGGCCTTCATCATGGCTCATAAGGTCAATGGCGTTTCGGCTCTGCACAGTGAATTGGTCAAGGAAACTGTATTCTCGGACTTGCATGCCATTTATCCCGATCGCATTACCAATATGACCAATGGAGTTACGCCCCGGCGCTGGCTTTATTCCTGCAATCCGCCTTTGCGAAACCTGATCAATCGCAGCATTGGCGAGACTTGGCCGGATGACCTTGAACAGTTGGATGGATTGGCAAAATTTGCAGATGATGCCGGATTCCAGCAGGATTTCCGCACTGCGAAGCAGCAGAACAAAGACCGTCTTTCAAACTGGTTGAAGGCTCGGGATGGCGTGTCACTTGACCCGTCTGCCATGTTCGATGTGCAGATCAAACGCATTCATGAATACAAGCGTCAATTGATGAACCTGCTGGAAACAGTGGCGTTGTGGAATGAAATTCGGGACAATCCAAACGGGAACTGGACGCCACGGATCAAAATTTTTGGTGGCAAGGCGGCACCAGGTTATGTCGTGGCCAAGGAGATCATCCATCTCATCAATGATGTGGCCAAACTCATCAACAAGGATCCGGTGACATCGAAATTTCTGCAAATCGTCTATCCGGAAAACTATAATGTCACGATGGCGGAATTTCTGATTCCGGCGACCGATTTGTCAGAACAGATTTCAACCGCCGGGAAGGAAGCCTCCGGCACCGGTAACATGAAGTTTGCCTTGAACGGTGCGCCGACCATCGGCACATTGGACGGCGCAAATGTTGAAATTCGGGATCGGGTAGGGGCAGAGAACTTCTATCTGTTTGGCCTGACCGCAGCAGAAGTTGTGGCTAGGCGGGACGAAACTGACTTTTCCCGCAATGCGATTGAAGCCAGCCCACGTCTGTCTCGCGTTCTCGGGCAGATTTCTGATGGCGTGTTCTCTCCTGGAGAGCCAAAGCGGTTCGCTTCTCTGGTGCGGCGCATGTACGAGCACGACTACTTCCTCGTGACCTGTGATTTCGACAGTTATTTTGAAACGCAGCGACAGATTGATGTTGACTTCAACGATACGGAAAGCTGGACGCGCAAATCCATTCTCAATACGGCGCGCGTGGGTTGGTTCTCGTCAGATCGAACAATATCAGGCTATGCTGATGAAATATGGAATGTGCATTCTGCAATCGGGTCATAAAGATCTCGGACAGAGCGCGCTTTAGGGCGGGACATGATTGATATAAATCCAGACGAAATCCGCGCAGTTACCTCAGGGACACATGGCGATGTGTTCTCGGTGCTTGGTTTGCATTCACACGACGAGCAAATGGTTGTTCGTGTATTCATGCCGGGTGTAGACGCTGTTGATGTTCTGGATTCAGACGGTCTTACAAAGCTTGTCACTTTGGCCCCGCAAGGCGGTTCAGATGGTTTTTTCACGGGCGTTGTTCCAGAGCGAACAGACCGTTTTGAATACCGTCTGCGCTTCACGAAAGCCGGACACATATGGGTGAGTGATGACCCCTATCGGTTCGGGCCGGTCCTGGGCGAGCAAGATCTCTATTTCTTCAATGAAGGAAGCCACACCCGGCTTTGGGATGCGCTCGGCGCCCATGTCATGACCCATGAAGGGGCTGCGGGAACCCATTTTGGGGTCTGGGCACCCAATGCAAGCCGTGTTTCCGTTGTTGGAAATTTCAACGGATGGGATGGCAGGACCCATGTTCTGCGACGCTGCGGGCAAAGTGGTGTTTGGGAAACATTTGTGCCTGGCGTTGGCGACGGGGAACCTTACAAGTTTGAATTGATGGACAGTCATGGGCAGCTTCTGCCCCAGAAAGCCGACCCGTTTGGGTTTGGCTCTGAACATGCCCCGAAAACGGCTTCGATTGTGCGGGTGCTCGATGGCCATGAATGGGCAGACAAGGGCTGGATGTCCAAGCGCGCAATGCGCCATTCCATTGATCAGCCAATTTCCATTTACGAAGTGCATCTGGGGTCCTGGCGGCGCGTGCCGGAAGAGGATAACAGACCGCTTTCCTATTATGAGCACGCCTCTCAACTGGTCGAGTATGTCAAGGATATGGGCTTTACCCATATCGAGCTGATGCCGATTACAGAGTTCCCATTTGACGGATCCTGGGGCTATCAGCCAATTGGTCTTTTTGCGCCTACCGTTCGCCACGGCACTTTGGAAGAGTTCCGCGCTTTTGTGGAAGCCTGCCATGCGGCAGATATCGGCATTATTCTTGATTGGGTGCCCGGTCACTTCCCGGAAGATGAACATGGTCTTGGCCAGTTTGACGGGACTGCTCTTTATGAACATGCGGATCGCCGTGAGGGGTTCCACCCCGACTGGAACACTCTGCTGTTCAATTACGGGCGGCTCGAAGTCAGAAATTATCTGGTTGCGAATGCGGCTTACTGGCTGACGGAGCACCATATTGATGGTCTTCGTGTGGATGCGGTTGCATCCATGCTGTATCGCGACTACTCGCGCAATGAAGGCGAATGGGTCCCAAATGTGCATGGCGGCCGTGAAAACCTTGAAGCGATTGATTTCCTGAAAGTCATGAATGAAACCGCCTATGGCGCAATGCCCGGCGTGATGACCATCGCGGAAGAATCAACTGCATTTCCCGGTGTTAGCGCCCCCACCAATTATGGTGGTCTCGGCTTTGGTTTCAAATGGAATATGGGCTGGATGAACGACACGCTGACTTACATGTCAGAAGACCCGATCCACCGAAAATACCATCATCACAAGATGACGTTTGGTCTGCATTACGCCTTCAGCGAAAATTTTGTCCTGCCCATCAGTCATGATGAAGTGGTGCATGGCAAGGGTTCGCTTCTGTCCAAAATGCCGGGGGATCTGTCAGAGCGCTTTGCCAATCTGCGCGCCTATTACGGGTTCATGTGGGGGCATCCGGGCAAGAAACTGCTCTTCATGGGCAATGAATTCGCCCAGAGTCAGGAATGGAACAACAATAGCAGCCTGGATTGGCATCTTCTTGATGATCCCGGGCATCAGGGTATCCAGAACCTTATTCGCGATCTGAACGCCCTTTATACTCAGACACCATCACTCTACCAAAAGGACTGCAAGCCAGACGGGTTTGAATGGATGGAAGGCGACGCTGCCGAAGAATCCCTGTTCGTCTGGGTGCGCCGTGGTGAAGACGCTTCAAAACCAGTGCTGGTGGTATCCAACTTCACACCGGTCGAGCGCAGTTCACGCCGTGTGGGGGTTCCCAATGAAGGGCGGTGGATTGAGAAGCTCAATTCGGATTCACGTCACTATGGCGGTGGGGATCGCGGTAATCTTGGCGGTGTGGTTTCCGAACCGATTGGCACGTCCGGGCAAGCACATTCCATCAGCATTACGATACCGCCTTTGACAACCATATTCTTTGAACTTGAACGGAACTAGCGTCTGAACCTGGTTGGGAGATTGAGTTGGGTTCAGACCCTTGAAAACACGAAGATCAAAAAGTGGAGGAGCACAAAATGGACAATGAATCCCAAAGACTGGCGCAACAGACCATGGCGTTTGTTTTGGCAGGCGGACGCGGCAGTCGATTGCAGGAACTGACCGAGCGTCGGGCAAAACCGGCAGTTTATTTTGGTGGCAAGGGGCGTATCATCGATTTTGCATTGTCCAATGCGGTCAATTCAGGAATGCGGCGTCTTGGCGTGGCGACCCAATACAAGGCCCACAGCCTTATCCGCCATTTGCAGCGTGGCTGGAGCTTTTTCCGTGCCGAGCGCAATGAGTCTCTGGATATCCTGCCAGCATCCCAACGCCTTGATCAGGAAAACTGGTACAAGGGCACAGCTGATGCGGTGACCCAAAACATCGATATCATCGAGAGCTATGCGCCGAAATACATGATCATTCTGGCCGGGGATCACATCTACAAGCAGGATTACTCGCTGATGGTCAAACATCATGTAGAGAGCGGCGCAGATGTGACGGTTGGCTGTATTGAAGTGCCCCGCATGGAAGCCCGTGGGTATGGTGTCATGCATGTGGATGACAATGATGTCATTCTGGATTTCGTTGAAAAACCGGAAGACCCTCCCGCAATGCCCGGACACCCGGATATGGCTCTTGCCAGCATGGGGATCTATGTCTTTGAAACAGAGTTTTTGTTTGATCTGCTGCGCAAGGATGCGGAAGATCCAAATTCCAGTAATGATTTTGGTAAGGACATCATTCCATCGATCGTTAAAGGCGGTAAGGCAATTGCTCACCCCTTCAGCCGTTCGTGTGTGCGAAGTGCCAATCAGACGATGCCATACTGGCGCGATGTGGGAACGGTAGATGCTTTCTGGCAGGCCAATATTGATCTGACGGATTTCACGCCAGAGCTTGATCTATATGATAATTCATGGCCGATCTGGACCTATTCAGAACTGGTTCCTTCTGCCAAATTCATTCACAACGAAGAGGGTCGCAAGGGCTTTGCACTCTCGTCCATGGTATCAGGCGGGTGCGTTGTTTCCGGTTCTCAGCTGAATCGCTGCCTGTTGTTCACCGGCGTCAAAACTCATTCCTATTCCACGCTGGATGGCGTTGTTGTGCTGCCTTACGCCAATATTGGCCGCAATGCGCAACTCACCAATGTTGTGGTTGATCGAGGTGTCTCCGTTCCCGAGGGGCTGGTTGTCGGTGAAGACGCGGAACTTGATGCAAAACGGTTCCGCCGCTCAGATGGCGGTGTCTGCCTGATCACGCAGCCAATGATTGATAGGCTTGTTCCGTAAATGGATGTTCTGTTCGTCGCTTCCGAATGCGCGCCATTCGTCAAGACCGGTGGTCTGGCAGATGTGATTGGTGCTGTCCCCAAGGTTCTTGAGAGCCATGGGGTTGATGTGAGAGTTCTGCTGCCGGCCTATCCGGCTCTGGCCAGTGTTCTTGCTGCAGGCGAGGTGGTTGATGAATATCCTGATCTTTTTGGCGGGCCGGCACGCATTGTGTCGGTCCATGCCGAAGGTCTCAACATGTTGCTGCTGGATGCTCCGCATCTGTATGACCGTCCGGGCAGTATCTACCTCAACGCTGACGGCATAGATTGGCCGGATAATCACTTTCGGTTTGGAGCGCTGTCCTTCGTTGCTTCCAGAATTGGTCTTGAGGGTATCAAAGGCTGGAAACCGGATGTCATCAACGCGCATGACTGGCAGGCGGGGCTGATACCGGCCTATCTCAAACAGGAACAAATGGCAGGTGTCGGCATTTCTGTGCCGCGCTGCGTGATGACAATCCACAATATCGCGTTTCAGGGCCTTTTCGACAGGTCCGTTTGCCATGATCTTGGCCTTTCGGATGAGTTGTTTCATTCAGAAGCCATTGAATATTATGGGAAACTTGGCTTTTTAAAAGCTGGTATTGCGCTCAGTGACAAGATCACAACCGTGAGCCCAACTTATGCATATGAGCTGCTGACACCGGAATTCGGCATGGGACTGGAAGGATTGTTACAGGCCCGTCAGCACGATCTGTGCGGTATTCTCAACGGGATAGATCTGGAAGTCTGGAACCCAAAGACAGATCCCAATCTTGTTACACCTTATTCCACGCGCAGTTTGAAACGTCGCTTGAAGAACCGTGAAGCCATTGAGCAGCGCTTCGGACTGACATCCAATCCAACAGCGCCGCTATTTTGCGTGGTCAGCCGCCTGACATCGCAAAAAGGTCTTGATCTGTTGCTGGAAGCATTGCCGGTTCTGGTTGGGCGTGGCGCACGTCTGGCTCTTCTTGGATCTGGCGACAAGGACCTTGAGGCCGGTTTTACCAAGGCTGCAAAAGACTATGCCGGGTCCGTTGGCGTGATAATCGGCTATGATGAAAAACTGTCGCATGTGTTGCAGGGGGGCAGTGACGCCATTCTGGTTCCTTCACGCTTTGAACCTTGCGGACTGACACAATTATATGGTGTGCGCTATGGTACTTTACCGGTTGTCGCAAAGACAGGAGGGTTGGCCGATACTGTTGTGGACGCTAACGCTGCAAATCTGAAATCCAAACGTGCGACCGGCGTTGTTTTTTCTCCGATCGATGCGGATCAACTGGCTGATGCCATTCACCGAGCCTGTGATCTGTTTGCAGATCAGCCGGTCTGGAAACAGATGGTACTGGCTGCAATGAAGTATCCGGTGGGTTGGGATCGCTCTGCGTCAGTCTACTATGATTTGTACAAAGAGCTTGCCGATTTTGAGTAAAGAAATCTGAATATGACGATTGAACTTCTCGCAGGATCGCCGAACCATCTTGGTGCGCGACATGATGGCAATGGCACGAACTTTGCCGTGTTCTCGGCCAATGCCACGCAAATGGATTTGTGCATTTTTTCAGAAGGTGGCGCGGTGGAAACCGCACGGGTTCCGCTTCCCGAGCGCACAGGTCATGTGTGGCATGGTTATGCACCGGGGCTGTCACCAGGCACTCTTTACGGGTTTCGTGCACACGGCACCTACGCACCTGAGCAGGGGCACAGGTTCAATCCCAACAAACTGTTGCTGGACCCCTATGCACGAGAATTGCGGGGCGATTGGACCAACAATTCGGTGACGCTGGGTTACGATCCCAAATCGCCGAAGCTGGATCTGTCATTTGATGCAAATGACAGCGCGCCCTTTGTTCCAAAATCTGTTGTATCTGATCCTGAATTGTTCAGGCGGATTGAAGAGCGGCCTGATTGTGACTGGGAAGATGCGCTGATCTATGAAGCCCATGTGAAAGGTCTGACCCAGGAGCATCCTGCGGTGCCGCAAAGCGTGAAAGGCACGTATGAAGGGCTTGCCTCGGAGCCCATGCTGGAGCATTTGCAAAAGCTTGGTGTGACAGCGATCGAATTGCTGCCGGTTCATTCTTTTCTCGATGACGGGTTTTTGGTGGCACGCGGTCTGCGCAATTACTGGGGCTATAACACGATCGGATTTTTCGCGCCGGAGCCACGATATTTTGGCCCCCAGGGGTTGTTGGGCTTTCGCAACATGGTGCGAAAATTCCATGCCCATGGCATCAAAGTCATTCTGGACGTTGTCTACAACCACACCGCAGAAGGTGATCATCGTGGGCCGACGATTTGCTATCGGGGCCTCGACAATGCGTCCTATTATCGACTGATTTCTGGGCAGCCGCGCTATTATGTCAACGATACCGGCTGCGGCAATACGGTGAATGTTGCGCATCCACTTGTGCTGCGAATGGTGATGGACAGTCTGCGCTTCTGGGTTCAGCAGATGGGCGTTGACGGCTTTCGCTTCGATTTGGCAACCACACTGGCGCGTGAGGATCATGGTTTTGATCGCAGGGGTGGTTTCTTTGATGCGCTGCGTCAGGACCCGGTTTTGTCGGATGTGCGATTGATCGCGGAGCCTTGGGATATTGGGCCCGGTGGATACCGTCTTGGTGAGTTTCCTTCCGAGTTTTCAGAGTGGAATGATGGCTTTCGCGATACAGTCCGTCGTTTCTGGCGTGGAGACAAGCACAGCGCCCAGGAACTGGGTGCACGATTGCTTGGCTCTGCCGGGGAATTTGACAAGGATGGACGCAGGGCGTGGGCTTCGCTGAATTTCGTCACCTCGCATGATGGTTTCACGCTAGCTGATGTCACCCGCTACAATGAACGGCATAATCTTGCCAATGGCGAGAATGGCGCAGATGGCCATCATGCAAATCTGAGTGACAATTGCGGTGTCGAAGGCGAAACGGATGATGAATTCATCCGCAAGCGGCGGGCCAAACGGCAGAGAAACATGCTGGCGACCCTGTTTCTGTCTCAGGGTACGCCCATGCTTTTGGCCGGTGATGAGATTGGAAACTCTCAGCAGGGCAACAACAATGCCTATTGTCAGGACAATGCAATCGGTTGGATCAACTGGAGCAATCCTGATACGGAACTGCTCGATTTCGTCCGCGAGCTATCGCAGTTTCGTCGCGACCATAAATGCTTGCGGCAAAGTCGTTTCCTGCATGGTGCCACTCGTTCCAAGGACGGATATCCAGATGTGGAGTGGACTAATTTTCATGGTGCCCCGCTGCAATGGCGGGACCCTGGACTATCGCAATTCTGTCTGACGTTGCGATGCTCTGCAGAAGCTGCGCCCACGGAAAGCGATGGCGATGTGGTGTTGCTGATTTTCAATCGCGAAGAAGAGCCTGCTGAAGTTACATTGCCGGAGACTCCGGAGGGCCAGCATTGGGTTTGTGCTATTGATACGGCAGCCCTTGATGTATTTCCGTATTGTCAGGCAAGGGATAGGACCATTGCATGTGAGGGACGGTCTGTTATCGCCCTCGTTGCTAAACCCAATGAGGGCTCCTGGTGACGGCTGACGATGCCCTGAATGAGTTGGCGACTTTGTTCGGTATTCTACCGGAATTTGTCGATCTTGGTGGGCAACAGCAATTTACAGCCAAAGAGACCAAGTTGGCTCTCTTGCGGGCAAACGGTCTGCAACTTGATAATGGTGCGATGATCCAGTCTGCACTCAAAGACATCAAACAGGCGCGTGCAGTGCGCAATTACCCCATTGAAGTGATTGTGGTGGCAGGGGAACGTGCGCGTTTCCCGTTGCCAGAAAATATTGAATGGAGCCTGTGTCTTGAAGGTGCACAAGACAGTGCATTTGAAGGGCGCGCTGGTGCCGACTTTCAGCTTCCGCCGCTGGTTTCCGGAATTCACACTCTTTTTGTGGGGGCGGATAAGGCACGCGAGCATGTCCGTGTGATTGCGGCCCCGCGCGCGGCACCCTCTCTTGAAACCATAACCGGGCAGTCACGTATCTGGGGCCTTAATACTGCCCTTTACGGCCTTCATTCGAACCAGACGAGAGGATTGGGAGATTTTCGGGATCTTGCAGTTACCGCTGCTTCGGTCGGCAGTATGGGAGCTGGCTTTCTTGGTATAAACCCTGTGCACTCTATTGGCTGGGCAGAGCGTGATACGATCAGCCCATACTCACCGTCTCACCGCGGTTTTTTGAATACAGCGCATATTGCGGCAGATCAGATTCCGGGAATGCAAAATTGTGCAACCGCGCTGGCTGTTTTGCAAAATGCAGGAGGCGTGGGCGCGTCCGACTCGGTTATTGATTATCAGCAGCATTATCGTAGGCACGGCAATCTGTTGCAGGACTTGTACAAGCACTTCGAGTTGGAGGCTGAGACCTCAGCCAAAGCTGATTTCGAACTATTTTGCCAGCAGCAGGGCAGTGCTTTGGATCGGTTTGCCTGCTTTGAGGCCCTGAGTGAAGTGCATGGTGCTGACTGGCGTGATTGGCCCTTGGAGATACAAAAAGCAGATCGTTCCGGCGCAGGCGTGCCGGAAATCGCCAAACGGTTTCACAAGTGGCTACAATGGATTGCGGTTAGGCAATTGTCGCAGGCTCAAGATACATCCAGAAGCAGTGGCATGGCGCTCGGGCTTTATCTGGATCTGGCCGTAGGGCCGCGGCGCGGGGCTGCGGAAACATGGTGCGAGACAGACACTGTTGCCGATGGTGTTTCCATCGGCGCACCACCCGATTTCCTCAGTCCAGCCGGTCAAAAATGGGACTTGGCAGGATTTGCGCCGCGCAAGCTGGCGGATACCGGTTATCAGGCACTGCGGGATATCTTGACACAGACCATGCGTCATTGCGGCGTGCTGCGTATCGACCATGTGCTGGGGATGAACCGCAGCTACTGGATACCGGATGATGGCAGTCCCGGTGGCTACATAAAACAGCCATTTGAGTCTTTGCTGGCTGTGGTCGCCATTGAAGCAGAGCGCGCAGAAACTGTGGTCATCGGCGAGGATCTGGGACTGGTGCCAGATGGTTTTCGCGAGGCTATGCGGGCGCGTGGTCTCTATAGCTATTCAGTTCTGCAATATGAAAAAAATCAGGACGGTCAGATCAACCGTCCTGACAAGCTCCGCCCATCCAGTCTTGCCTGTTTTGGGACCCATGACACGCCCACCCTCAAGGGGTATTTTGAAGGGCGCGATATTGACTGGTGGCAGAAGCTTGACTGGATTGACGCGGATGGTGCGTCGGACGCAAAGTCTCAAAGACAAAAAGAAATTGCCGGGCTTTGCGACTGGGAGAGCACATCTGACGGTGGAACTCTCGACGAAGGCTCATTCGATCACTTGAATGGGTGTGTGCATAGCGCTCTTGCCAGTTCACACATTGCCATGATCTCCGTTCAATTGGATGATGTGTTGGGAGAAGCTGAGGCACAAAATCTGCCCGGCACGATTGACGAACATCCCAATTGGCGACGCCGGTGTAAAATTCCGGTCGAAACGCTGAAGACGGATGACCGTCTTCTAAGAACTGCAAAACTGATGAAGGATGGTGCGCGCAGCGCGCCGGGCGAACAAACAGAAGGAGAATGCCAGTGACCATTGATGTTGTGTCCACACAGCCGATTGAGGGCCAGAAACCCGGCACCTCCGGGCTTCGCAAGAAGACTCGCACATTTATGGAGCCGCATTATCTGGAGAATTTTGTTCAGTCGATTTTCAATGCCATTGGCGGGGCCGAGGGCAAGACATTTGTGATTGGTGGTGACGGGCGGTACTTCAACGCTGAGGCAATTCAGACCATTTTGAAGATGGCCGCAGCCAATGGGGCTGTCAAAGCCATCGTTGGACAGAACGGATTATTGTCCACGCCGTCTGCATCTCATCTTATCCGTCTGAACAAGACTGATGGTGGGTTGATTCTGTCGGCCAGCCATAATCCGGGTGGGATTGATGAAGATTTTGGACTGAAGTTCAACATTCAAAATGGCGGTCCTGCACCTGAAAGTGTGACAGATGCAATGCTGGAGCAGACCAAAACTCTGCAATCCTATAAGATCTTGCGCGCGCCAGATGCTGTTCTTGGCCAGCTTGGCAAGCAGACGCTTGGCGCGATGGAAATCGAGATCGTGGATCCGGTGGCTGACTATTCAGTTCTGATGAAAGGCCTGTTTGATTTCGATAAAATCCGAGCCTTGTTTGCCTCTGGATTTACGATGCGATTTGACGCCATGCATGCGGTTACCGGACCTTATGCAAAGGCCATTCTGGAAGGCGAACTTGGTGCGCCGGACGGGACGGTTATCAATGGCGTTCCGCAAGAGGATTTCGGTGGCGGGCATCCCGACCCGAACCCTGTGTGGGCCAAGACTTTGATGGATTTGATGATGTCCGAAGCATCACCGGACTTTGGTGCGGCTTCCGATGGCGATGGCGATCGCAATATGGTTGTTGCGCGCGGTACATATATCACCCCTTCAGACAGTCTTGCGGTTCTTGCCGCCAACGCCCATCTGGCGCCGGGCTACAATGGTGGTCTGAAGGGCATCGCACGCTCCATGCCAACAAGTGCTGCCAGTGACCGTGTGGCAGCTAAGCTGGGGATCGGCAGTTACGAGACACCGACTGGCTGGAAGTTCTTCGGCAATCTTCTGGATGCTGGAAAAGTCACGATTTGTGGCGAGGAAAGTGCGGGAACCGGGTCAGATCATGTACGGGAGAAAGACGGTCTTTGGGCTATTTTGCTTTGGCTGAATATTCTGGCCGAGCGTCAGATGTCAGCGTCTGATATTCTGAAGGATCACTGGGAAACCTATGGTCGTGATTACTATTCACGTCATGATTTTGAAGCGGTTCCGGCAGATGCAGCCGGTCAATTGATGAATGATCTTCGGGCAAAGCTTGCGGACCTGCCGGGCCAAAGCTTTGCCGGTCAGACCGTGAAACGGGCCGATGAGTTCTCCTATCATGATCCGGTGGATCACTCTGTCAGCCACAATCAGGGCATCCGAATTTTCTTTGAAAGTGAGGCCCGCGCAGTGTTCCGCCTGTCAGGTACCGGCACAGAGGGAGCCACATTGCGGCTCTACCTGGAACAATACGCGCCGCAGGGTAAAGATCATGGCAAGGACACACAGGAAGCCCTGCAATCTGTCCGGGATGCGGCGCAGGAGATTTCCGGCCTGACCGAGAGGCTTGGCAGGGATGCGCCAAACGTAATGACATAGTTCTAAGACTGAAACTGCTTCGTGCAATTGGTAAGGCAAACCAAGGCTATCTGCTTGCTATCTGTCTGGTAAAACACCATCTTCCACTTCACGAAGAGATTCCTTAAGACATATCGAGTGATGAGTTGATGAAACAATCGGGTGCGATATCAGCGCTTGCGCCTATGACCAAGGACAGTCCGTCGACAGCGGATGTCCCGCTCAATTCGGAGGCCTGGAACAAGACATTGTTTGAGGCGCTGCTGGATGCGCGTGACCGTCTTGGTGGTGATCGGCTTGTGGTTGAGGATACAGAGCGCACGCCATTGAGCTATGACCGCCTGATCCTTGGGGCGACGATTATTGGCCGCAAAATTGAGAAACATACGGCACCGGGCGAACGCGTTGGCCTGATGCTGCCAAATGTAGCGGGTTTGGCGGCTGTGTTTTTCGGACTGCAGGGTATTGGCCGTGTGCCGGCCATGATGAATTTTTCCAGCGGATTGAAAAACCTGATTGCTGCCTGCAAGACCACGCGCATGGAGACGATGATCACGTCCCGTAAATTCATTGAAGAAGCAGGCTTTGAGGACCTCATCGAGGGTCTGAAAGAGCATGTTCAGATCTTGTGGACGGAAGATCTGCGCGCCAGCATCACGAAATTTGACAAGATACGGGGCGTGCTGAGTGCAAGATGGGCACGTAAGCGCTTTGAACGCCGTCGGGTGGTGCAGAGCGACACAGCCGTCATGCTGTTTACATCCGGCTCCGAGGGATTGCCAAAGGGTGTGGCTCTTAGCCATATGAGCCTGCTGGCCAATTGCGAGCAGTTTTTGAAGGTTGAGAATATTGATGAAACGCGGGCGATTTTCAGCCCGCTTCCAGCCTTCCATTCCTTTGGTCTGACTGTGGGACTGATCGCCCCGATTGTGCTTGGCATGAGGACTTACCTTTATCCTTCGCCATTGCATTACAAACAAATACCGGCAGAGGTCCTGGCGTCTGGTTGCGATATTCTGGTGGGGACTGACACCTTTATGGCCGGGTGGGGCCGTGTGGCCAGCAAAGAGCATTTTGCCAATCTGACACTTGTGGTTCTGGGGGCTGAGCGCGTCAAGGATTCGACCCGCAAGCTGTGGATGGACAAGTTTGGTCTGTGGCTTTTGGAAGGGTATGGCGCAACAGAATGCGCTCCGGTGATCTGTGCCAATACGCCGGACCATCACAAGGATGGCTCTGTGGGCCGGATGATGCCTGGCATGAAGTATCGTATTGAACCCATTCCTGGGTTGAAGACCGGCGGACGTCTACATGTCAAAGGCCCTAATATCATGCGCGGCTATATGCGCCATGATGCACCGGGTCTTTTGGAGCCAACGACTGCAGGCTGGCATGATACAGGCGATATTGTGGATGTGGATGAAAATGGTTTCGTGACCATTCAGGGCCGCGCCAAACGGTTTGCCAAAATCGGTGGTGAAATGGTGTCGCTGGGTGCCGTTGAGATGAACATTGGCGCGGTTTGGCCGGATCATAATCACGCAGTGGTGGCTGTGGACCACAAGACCAAGGGAGAGGCGTTGGTGCTGGTAACAGACATGCCTGATCCCGACATAAAGCGTCTTGTGAAATGGGCCAAGATCAATGGCGTTCCAGAACTCATGATGCCAAAGAAATTCGTTGCCATTGATGCATTGCCCGTGCTTGGCACCGGAAAACTCGATTACCTTGCCATTCAAGACCTTGCTACTGCGTAAGACCGTAAGCAAAGGACGCCAATCCAAACAGGATGGGCTGATGAATGAGATAAATCAGCAGACTGTGACGCCCCATCCAGATGAGCGGCGAAGACCAGGATGGTTGCGCGGCCAATTGGTTTTGTAAGGCTGGCGTTTTGAGGATCAGGCGGGCTGCCAGCACTCCGGCCAGAACAACCGCGAACCATGGGAACACCGGCACATAGTCATTGGTTGGCGGCACGAATTGACTGATGCCGATCCATGCAAGCCAGCGTGTATCTGCAAATTCAACAGCAATTGTCTGATTTACAAACACGATACCGACAGCGATGCCTAGTACCATCAGCCAATGCAGGCGCATCAGCGGCCAGGCAAGCAAGCCAGCCAAAGCGATGTGATGCAGAATGCCGAAATAGACAAAGGCATCGGGGAAAACGATGTAGGTCGCAATGGAGACGAGCGCGGCGGCCAGGGCGATCTTTCCAATGCGCTTCAACTTTGCATGTGCCCCATGACCGGCAGCATCTGCCAGCACAAGCGAGATGCCTGTCAGCACTAGAAAACTGCCTGCAATAGCTCTTGCAAATGCAATCCAACCGGGTGCACTGAGAACGCCCAACTGCGTAAAGCCAAACGCATCAAGGTTCCAACTGGCGTGGTAGATGATCATGGCGATGAGTGCGATGCCACGCAGCACATCGATAAGGGGGAGGCGTTGTTTCAGAGCCGGATAGCTCACTGCGGTCTCGCAATCAGCACAGTTCTCTCCTGACGCCGGGCACTTTCGTTCATCTATTGTGCCCGCCAGTCATAGATCCAGTTGTAGCGGTTTTTCAAAAGGTTTCCACCGGCTTGCATGACCATGTTGCGGGCAAAGCGCATGGGACCGCTGAGATGGTAAATCTTGCCTTGTTGCATGGATGTTTCCCAGACCTTCGTGACCCGATCCTGACGTTCTGTCTGATAGGCCGCAAGCGCTTCCGGCACAGTGTCCCGGTTGGCTTTGCCTAACTGGCGCGCAAGGACCCATGCGTCTTCAATACTCATTCCGGCGCCTTGTGCCATGAATGGCACCATGGCATGGGCGGCATCGCCCAGAAGTGCCATCCTGCCCTTGGTCCAGTTCATTGTCGGATCAACGGTGCATAAAGCCCATTTCTGCCAGGTATCAGTCGACTGGAGAAGGCGCTGCACCGGGCTGTGCCAATCGGAAAAGGCAAGGGCCAGTTCGGCCATATTCCCTTTCTCGGTCCAGCCCTCTGCCTGCCAGCCATCCTGAATGATGCCGACCGCATTGAAGGATGCACCATTTGCGATTGGATAGGTCACCAGATGCGCCCCTTTTGCCAGCCACAATGCCACAGTGTGGCGGCTGATATCTTTCGGCACGTTTGACAAGGGCATGGTTGCACGCCAGGCGATACGGCCGGAGTAGTCGGGGCGTGCGGAGTTTACCATCCGGCGTGTCTGCGACCACACACCGTCAGCTCCAATCAGCACATCTCCGGTATGCATTGTGCCATTTGACAGTGTCAGCGACGCAACCGACTTGCCGCCGAGCATGTCCACAACTTCTGCATCAGTGTTGAGTTCGATGTTCACATCGGCCATGACGGCCTGAAGCAGAGTGGCCTGCAGATCGGGCCGGGAAATAACAAGCGTGCTGTTGTTGTCAGGCGTCGCTATGCGAGAAATCAGCTTCCCGGAACTGCCATCCCGAACTTCTGTGCTGGCAATGTCTATGCCGTTTTTCCCGCGCATGGTCAGGCCGATTTTTTCCAGAACCGACAGGGCATTCGCTGACAGTTGCAAGCCTGCGCCGATGGGTTGGAAGTCTTTGGCGCGCTCAAAAACAGAAACGCGGCACCCTGCCTGTGAAAGCGCAAGGGCCGTTGTCAGACCACCGATTCCGCCACCAACGATGAGAATCGAAAGTGGTTCGGCCAAAACGGACTCTAGACCCTGATAAGCATACCGGTCGGCTTGCTTTCAGTCGCGCCAAGATCCGGATCATACTTGTACAGCGTTGAGCAATAGGGGCAGACCTTCTCTGAATCATCTCCCATATCCAGAAACACATGCGGATGATCTTGCGGTGGCTGTGCACCAATGCACATAAATTCCTTCACGCCGATGGATATTGCTTCAACACCATCTGTGTTGTGAAAGTGGGGGGTAACCGCCTCTGCCATAGTGACAAAACTCCGTCCGTGTGGGTGCGCCAAATCGATTTTTCAAACCTTAAAAGGTTCCGACTGGAAAGGGTAGGGGGAAATGGCTATTGAGGGGGAGATAGAGGATGAATTTAAGAGCGGGCTAGGTAAATGAACCTGAACAAGATGCCAATGGCGGAGTTTGATCATTCCGATGTGACAATTTCCTATTTCGATCTGCCGCCTAAGGCTGATGTGCCAGCTCAGGCCACACCCATCCTTCTGATTCACGGATTTGCCTCAAGTGCGCATGTCAATTGGGTCTATCCGTCCTGGGTCACGACACTGACCGATGCAGGATATCGGGTCATTGCGCTTGACAATCGCGGGCACGGCGACAGCGAAAAGCTTTATGATCCAGACGCTTACTTTGCTGCAAAGATGGCAGAGGATTCGCGCGGCCTGCTGGACCATCTGTCCATCGACCAGGCTCATGTCATGGGCTATTCCATGGGCGCAAGGCTCACCGCGTTTCTGGCGTTGGCGCATCCTGAGCGGGTGCGCTCCGCCGTGTTTGGCGGTCTTGGCATGGGCATGGTAACCGGTGTCGGCGCTTCCCAACCCATTGTTGACGCGCTTCTGGCCGATCACCCGGATGATATCACCGATGATGTGGGCAAGCGTTTCCGACTGTTTGCGGACTCCACCAAAAGTGACCGCAAAGCCTTGGCGGCCTGCATGGTGTCCACACGCCAGCTGGTGTCAGAAACCGAAATTGCCGAATTGAGGCCGCCATCGCTGGTCGCCGTGGGTACAAAAGATGACATCTCCGGCTCCGGTGAGGAGCTGTCAGCGCTGATTCCCGGCTCAACGTTTCTTGACATTCCCGGTCGTGATCATCAGCTTGCTGTTGGTGATAAGGTTTTCAAAGCTGGTGTGTTGGCGTTCCTGGCGCAGCTTTAGGCTCTGAATTCAATCTCCGGTAAAGCGCGCTTTGCGCTTGTTCAGGAAAGCAATTACGCCTTCCTCATAGTCAGCACTGTCAAAGCAGGCTTCGGCCGCTTGGACCGCCCGCTTTTGTGCCTGCTCTGAAGGGTCTTGCAATGCCAGGATTGCTTTCTTTGCGGCCATCAAGGTAAGGGGAGCGCCATTGGCAATTCGTTCGGCAACAGACCGTGTCTTGGGTTCCAACTCATTAGCGTCGAAAACCTGGTTCAGAAACCCCAGTCGTTGGGCTTCTTCTGCGTGGATTGTTTTCGCGGTGTAGAACAATTCTTTTGCAGCGCTGCTTCCCACAGCAGACACAATGTCTTGCATGGCATCAACCGGGTACCCAATGCCGAGCTTTGCTGCCGGTATGGCAAAAGTTGCATTGGTTGCTGCGTAGCGCAGATCACACGCTGCAGCGATGCCAAAGCCGCCGCCCATACATGCGCCCCGGATCATGGCGATGGTTGGTTTACTGCAGTTTCTGATAGCGGCGAAGGCGATGCTGTTGGCCTTGTCATAGGCTCGGGCAGGCGCACCTCTTGCGCGCAAATCCGAGAACTCGGAAATATCTGCGCCTGAGACAAAGGCGGTGTCGCCGGAACCGCGGATTATGATGGCGCGGACATCCAGGTTCCGCTCGGCCTCTTCCATGAGCGCGGGAAGGACCTTCCACATGTCCAATGTCATCGCATTGTGGTGCAAAGGGTTGCAGATGCTAATGGTTGCTAATTGCTGGGCGATGCTGAGGTCAATGCAAGGGGCAGTGTCATCTTTGGTCATGTCATCGCTTTTAAATTATTGAATTCAGATCTGCCGAGTTAACTGGTTTCAATTGCATTTCAACAAATGTAAATGGTTTAACCTTAGCGCTGCGCCTTTTTTCTGATCCATCAACAGCTTTGGAAACGACATGACCCTTCCTATTATTCTGGACTGCGACCCGGGCATTGATGATGCGTTTTCGTTGGCGATGGCGCTTGCAAGTGACAAGTTGACAATTCTTGGGGTGACCACGACTTACGGAAATGTGGGACTGGATCAGACTACCAACAACGCCCTTCGTATATTGGACTGGTTTGGATCAGACATTCCCGTCTTTGCCGGCGTAGACCGTCCATTACTCGCCGAGATGGTGGATGCTGCGGCATATCACGGAGAAACGGGTCTGGAAGCGCCTGAACTTGTGCAACCGACCAGCAAGAAACAGCAAATGGATGCAGTCTCTTTTCTCATCAACACATTGCGGTCAACGGATCGCAAGATCACCCTTGTCGCTTCCGGGCCCCTGACGAATTTGGCTATCATGTTGCACCTGGCCCCGGATGTGATTGAAAATATAGAACAAATTGTTTTCATGGGTGGGTCGACGGATTACGGAAATGACAGTCCTGCAGCAGAGTTCAACATGCTATGTGATCCGCATGCTGCACAAATTGTTCTGTCTGCAGATGTTCCCAAAATCATGTTTGGGCTTAATGTTACACATCAGGTCATTGCAACGCCTGAACGTGTTCAAATGCTGAGAGATATCGGAAACGACACAGGCAGGGTGTTTGCCGACATGTCTGTGTTTTTTGAAAAAGTCTATCGCGAGATTTATGACTTTTCCGGTTCCGCGCTGCATGATCCCTGCACCATTGCCTGGCTGCTGAAACCTGAATTGTTTGAAACGCGCAAGATGCGGGTGGATGTGGATACGAATTCAGGCATCAGTTTTGGGCGCACCGTGCATGACATCTGGAATATCGGCAAAAAGGGCTGTCATACGGACGTGGCCCTTAACGCAGACGCAGATGGTTTCTTTGTTCTGTTGAGAGATTTGTTGACTACATTGAGATAATACGCTTCGGGGAGATGAGAAGCTGCGGCCGCTGGGACGCTTTTGCTATTGCTGTGTCGCGCCAACCGGGTACTGCTTCAGAAAGTCGGCAAAGGCTTTCCTGGCTGGAAATGCCGGGTCATTTCTCCAGATGGAAATCGTTTTGATTGTGTCTGACACATCTCGGATTTTTTTGAATATGAGGCCCTTACGCAGATAGTTTTCTGCACAACTGGTTTGAATGGAGATGCCCATTTCACAGGCGACAAGTCCAAAAATGCCTTCAGAGTTGAAGGCATGTTGAACCATTTTGGGAACAAACCCGGCTGCACGACAGATGCGGTGCAAGTGATCATGAAAATGTTGCCAGGCGCTGGGGGAACCCAACACGAAATCCTCATTGGCCAATTCAGACAGCAACACTGATGACCGGTTTGCAAGTGGATGATTGTCATACAGAATTGCAACATAATTGTCTTCCTGAACCGTCTGTGTTTCCAGATCCTCATGGCTTATCGGTCCTGTCACGAAACCAAAATCCAGTTTGTCCTTCTTGATTAAATCAAGCTGGCTGGAGGTCACTCCATGCAGCGGTTCAACACTTATATCAGGGTATAATTGTCGAAAACTTTTCAGGATTTTCGGAAGCTCGCCACTGATTGCAAAATCCGTGTAGCCGATGCGCAAATGACCAGCCTCACCACTATGTGTTTTCAGGGTTTGTGAAACCAGCCCTTCCATCGTTGCCAGCGTTACCTGACACCCCTGGAGAAAGACCTTTCCTGCCGATGTGAGGCTGACTGACCGGTTGGTGCGATCAAACAGGACGACGCCCAGTTCCTTTTCCAGATGCTGGACAGATCGGGTGAGGACGGGCTGAGCTATGTTCATGCGTTCAGCCGCTTTGCGGTAATGCAAGTCCTCAGCGACAGCAGCAAAGTGCCTGATGTGTCGTAGGCCGAATTTCATGATATCAATTCCGTATCAATTACACCAAAATTGATATTATACACGATTGCTTTCATCGGCCACACTCTCCCCAGTTTTAACCGGGAGACTTATTATCATGACGTTGAACAGGAAGCTTCGGAGCACGCTGGCAGCGCTGACAGGTGTTGCAATGTTTGCGGGTGCCGCGCAGGCCGCTGATGTCAGTATCAATTTGGGCTATGCAACGGCTGAGACCAGTTCATATGGGTTTCTTGCAAGTAAGTTCGAAGAGTTGGCAGAAAAGTATTCGGGTGGCACCATTGATGTGAAAATCCGGTGTTGTGCGCAATTGCTGACCGAAGATGAAGCCTTCAAGGCCATGCAGCTTGGCACTGTCGATATGTATATCATTGCCGGCAACAACATCTCACCGCATTTCCCCCTGATCGATGCATTTGTGCTGCCTTATGTTTTTGAGGACAAGGACCATGCCTATCGTGTGTTGGAAGGTGAGGTTGGATCCCAATTTGCCCAACAGCTTTATGATGCCACGAAGGTACATCTTTTGTCCTATGGCTTTGTCGGCGATCGCGATTTTTACAATTCGCGCAACCCGATCACCAAAATGGAAGACATGAAGGGGTTGAAGGTTCGGGTTCCTAAAAATCAGGTGATGATTGATACATTTACTGAATTTGGTGCCGCGCCGATTCCGCTTCCCTGGGCCGACACACCAACAGCGCTTCAGACCGGTACGGTTGAGGGGGCCGATAATGGTACGTCCTTTATCAAATCTCAGAAATTTTACGAAATCATGCCGCATTTCACCGCGCTTGAGCATTTCACCTATTTTTCGCCTTTGTTGGCCAGTGACAGGCTGATGTCGAAGCTGGATGATGCGCAGAAAGATGCTGTCATGCGTGCAGCCAAGGAAGCCGGGATCTTTCAAAAGGAAACGATGTCCGCTCAAATCGACGAAATACGGACATTCCTGACCACTGAAGGTCAGGGCGGCATGCAGACTGCCGAGTTTGACCGTACTGACTTCATCGCGGCTGGACTGCGTGTTCAGGACCGCTACGCGTCGGAAAAAGGCGATGATTTCAAAGCATTGCTGGGCGAAATTCGTGCCGCCGCGAACTAGAGCAACACAGGCTTAAATTGGAGACGCGGGCCAAACCGCGCTTCCTCCTTCCATCACAGCTTGCCATCGTCTCCAGAATTGTCCGATGGTTCTGCACTGCAGCTCGACTTTATCGGGGCGACTTTTATGCTTTCCAAAATTGACCGCCGATTTGAAGAGGTGATGTGCACGCTCTGTCTGGTGGTGCTGGTCAGCAGTGTTTTGCTGCAGGTGGTGCTGCGCTACTTCTTTTCAACCGCTGCCGTGTGGGCTGAAGAAACCGCAGTCTATGGAATGATCTTTGCTGTCTATCTTGGCGCCAGCATGGCCATTCGTGACCGGTCACACATACGAATTACCATGCTGATCAATGCGCTGCCCCGAAAGCTGCAGGTCGGTTTCGTGGTTCTGGCTGATGTTCTGTGGTTCAGCTTTCTTGTTTTCATGGTGGTGCAAACCACGATCTACACGCAATTGCTGTTTGAAGTCACCTACCAGACGCCGGGCCTTGGCATCGAGCAACGCTGGGTGCAGATGATGATACCAATGGCCTTTTGTCTGATGGTCTTCCGAATGGCGCAGGTCTATTGGCGCTGGAGTCAGACCGGCTGGAAAGGATTGCCATTGTGAGCGGTCCTATTTTAATGGCGCTTGTCTTTGTATTTACATTGGCAATTGGCGTTCCCATTCCATTTGCCGCCGGTATTGCAACGGTCGCTGGCATCTTGATTGCCGACATTCCGCTAACTTTGATGGCACAGGCAGCCTGGACGGCGTTTGAGCCTTTTCCATTGGTGACAATTCCCCTTTTTGTTCTGGCGGGGCAATTGATGGAACAGGGGGGCATGTCACAGCGTCTTGTGACCATCGCCCAGCGTCTGGTGGGTGCTTACAAGGGCGGATTGGGTCTCGTAACCGTGGTTGCCTGCATGTTCTTCGCAGCACTTTCCGGCTCCGGGCCAGCCACAACGGCTGCTATTGGTTCCATAACCATTCCGGCCATGACGAAAGAAAAATACAAGCCCAGATTTGCCGGTGCCATAGCCGCTGCAGCCGGTGCCTTGGGCAGTATGATTCCGCCCAGCAATCTTCTCATCATCTATGCCCTGGTGACGGATGAATCCATTCCACGCCTGTTTTTGGCGGGCATTCTGCCGGGTCTGCTGTTGGGTCTGATGTTGATGGTGGTCGTGGTGATTGTGGCTGTGCGCAATGATTATGGTGGCACCGGAGAGCGCTTTGCCTGGGGGCCACTGCTACAGGCTCTTTGGGATGGAAAATGGGCGGTGTTTGCACCTGTCATTATTCTTGGTGGGATTTACGCTGGCATTTTCACCCCTTCAGAAGCCGCAGCGGTCGCTGTTGCCTATGGCCTGTTCGTTGGCTTGTTCATCTACAAGGGACTGACCTGGGAAAAGCTGTTTCAGGCCTTCAAATTCACGGCCATTGTCATTGGGACGGTGCTTTTCATATTGGGCTCGACCAAGGCCTTTGGCCAGTTGGTGACGCTGTTTGATATTCCCGACGGTATCTTGAGCCTGTTTCAGGGGATCAAGGAGCATCCATGGCTGGTGCTGCTGCTGATCGGAATTTTCTACATCATTGTCGGCATGTGGTTGGAAAGCATTCCGCAAATTATAATTTTTACCGCCGTGTTCTTTCCTCTTGTTACCAGCCTTGGGATCGATCCGATTGTCTTTGGCATCTTCACTGTCATGACATGCGAGATCGGGTTTTTAACGCCGCCCATTGGCGTCAATTTATTCGTCGCTGCACGCATATCAAAAGTCTCAATTGAGCAAATTTCGATTGGTGTTCTGCCGCTTCTTATCCCATACATTCTCATGATTTTTATTCTCGTGTTCTTCTCCGAGTGGGTCACCTATCTGCCGAACCTTGTTTATGGTGAAAGGCTCTGATGGTGTCTGATTCCCGCAAACTCATTCCCTTGATTGGCTATACTGACCGGCTGTCTGTCCGGCCCGGCGAAACAATCGATTTCAAGATCTCATCGCAGACCAATGAACCCGTCCGGGCATGGCTGACCAGATCCATCAGTGCGGATCCGAACCCCGATGGGCAGGGCATTGTCGAATGGCCTCAGGATGCGGCCTTTGAGCCCATTGCGTTTGAGGCCGGCGCTCAGGCGTTTGCTAGCGGATCATATGTCATCACGGATCAGGCGATTGCCTGTCATCCACAAGCCGGTTTCCATCTTGGTGCGACGCTGTTTCCAACGTTAAAGAAGTCTGTGCCGCAAGTCATCATCAGTGCTGGAAATCTGGCGCTGACACTTGAGAATAATGCTCTTTGTCTGCGTGTCGGTGATCAACATTTTGTCAGCACACACAAGATATCGTTGAGCCACTGGGTCTGTGTAGCAGCGCGTTTTGATGCCGTATCATCGACTATTCAACTGAGCCAGTGGACGCCCGGCAAGAACCAGAAAAAAGACACAGATCTGTTTTCTGTTTCCGTGGATGGGCTGCCCAAGGAAACGACGGCAAAAGTGTCGATTGCCGCAGGTATGCAAGGTGAAGCCCATACAGACCATTTCAACGGGAAAATCGAAGCGCCGTTTCTGCAGTTTGGTGATGAAGAACGGCTGCAATGGGACTTTTCACAGGAAATATCAACGACCCGCATTGTAGAAACCAGCTCCAGAAAGCTTGATGGTGTCATCAGGAATTTTCCGGCACGCGCTGTGACCGGGTCAAACTGGAATAGCGAAGAAATGTGCTGGCGGCATGCGCCGGGGCACTATGGCGCCATTCATTTCCACGAGACGGACATTTACGACTTCGAATGGGATACGACTTTCAGCTTCTCAATTCCTGATAATCTTCCATCAGGTGTTTATGTGATGCGCATGAAGTCAGGAATTCATGAAGATGCGATGCCGTTTTTTGTCTGTGCCCCGTCAGGAAAACCAACGGCAAAACTCTGCGTTCTGGTTTCCACCTTCACTTATGTCATTTATGGCAATCATGCTCGACCTGACTATGATCCATCTTGGCAGGAGCGCATCGAGGACTGGGAGGCCTACCCATATAATCCGGCCGAATATCCGGCCTATGGTCACTCCACCTATAATTTCCATTCTGACAATTCGGGTATTTGCCACGCCTCCCATTTGAGACCGTTGCTAAACCTCAGGCCGGGCTTTCTGACATTTGGCAGCGGCGAGGGGTCAGGTCTTCGACATTTGCAGGCCGACAGCCATTTGATTTCCTGGTTGCACAGTCAAAACATCGATTTTGATCTGATTACTGACCAGGAACTCCATGATGAGGGCGTCGCTGCGATTGAAGATTATGATTGTGTGATCACCGGCAGCCACCCGGAATACCATACTTTGCAAACGCTTGACGCATTGCAGGATTACCGCGATGGCGGTGGTCATTTCTGTTATCTTGGGGGCAATGGTTTTTACTGGCGCATTGTTGCGCATCAGCAAAACCCCGGCATTCTGGAAATTCGCAGAGCAGAAGATGGCATTCGGGCCTGGGCTGCAGAACCGGGTGAGTATTACAATGCATTTGATGGCAGCTATGGCGGTCTTTGGCGGCGCAACGGACGTCCGCCGCAAATGCTGTGCGGGGTCGGTTTTTCCGCGCAGGGTGAATTCAACGGCATCGGTTACCAGCGCGCCTGTTTTGACCCGCAATATGAGTGGGTTTTCGAGGGTGTCGACAGCACCGTTATTGGTGATTTCGGTTTCAGCGGCGGTGGCGCTGCAGGGTTTGAACTGGATCGGGCAGAACCAAGGCTGGGCACGCCCGAGAATGCGGTGATCCTCGCCAGTTCCGGCGGCCATGGTAAGGATTTCATTCTGGTGCCAGAGGAACAATTGACGCATCTGACAACATGGTCTGGCTCACCTGCGCAAAGTATGATCCGTGCCGACATGATCTATTTCGATGTGCCTGGCGGCGGCAGTGTCTTTTCAACAGGTTCCATCACATTTTGTGGCAGTCTTCCGTGGAACAATTTTCAAAACAATGTCTCGCGCATTTTGAAAAATGTGATTGATAGAATGATCGCTTAATCAGCCCACCTTGTTATTCTTGTTTCGGTAACCCACTTTCGCTAGAACAGAATGCGCCCCTTGTGGGTGTGCCGATTGTTCCACTGTATTGGAAAACGCCATGGCGGAAGCAAAACAGAAGCTACCCAGCATTGATCCTGTTTGGGATACTTTGCGCAAGGAAGCACAGTCCATTGTTGCACATGAGCCCGATATGGCTCCCTTCATTTACAGCACGGTCCTGAACCATGCGACTTTGGAAGAGGCCATCATCTGGCGTATTGCAGATCGCCTCGATCATCAGGTGATGCCCGATGATCTGATACGCAAAGCTTTTTTGCAGGCATTGGACGATGAGCCCGGATTGGCGGATATTATTCGGGTTGATCTGGGCGCAGTGTTTGATCGCGACCCGGCCTGTGACCGGTTTATTGAACCTGTCCTGTACTTCAAGGGATTTCACGCCATACAGACTCACCGACTGGCCCATTGGTTGCTGGGGCAGGGGCGGCGTGATTTTGCCCTCTATTTGCAAAGTCGGGCATCAGCCGTTTTCCAGACTGATATCAACCCAGCGGTTACCATAGGCAAAGGAATTTTTCTGGATCACGCTACCGGACTGGTGGTCGGGGAAACAGCCACCATTGGGGACGATGTCTCTATTCTTCAGGATGTGACGCTGGGCGGGACCGGAAAAAAGGGCGGTGATCGCCACCCCAAGATTGAAAATGGTGTTCTGATTGGTGCCGGGGCGAAAATCCTTGGCAACTTTAAAATTGGTCATTGCTCGCGCATTGCGGCGGGTTCGGTGGTGCTGAGCGAAGTACCGCCCAACACGACAGTGGCGGGCGTTCCTGCCAAAGTCGTTGGTGCCGCAGGTTGTTCGGAGCCTTCCAGATCAATGGATCAAATCTTGGCGGAGCGACAGGTCTGATCGTTCAATTTCACGTGTTGAAAAACTTTGAAAACCGCTGACAAGCACGCCTGACCCCTTTCTTTTGTCGGATCTATATGCCATCAACAGCGCACTTAAATTGCCGTAAAATCTGCTGATAAAACAGAGGAAGCCGCGTCATGAACGCCGATGAAATTCAGAAACTTGACGCCTATTTCAAGTCAAAATTTGCCAATCCGAACCTTCAGGTGCGCGCACGTCCGCGCAAGACTGATTCCCTGGAATTGTATCTTGTGGATGAGTTTCTCGGCGTGATTTATCTGGATGATGAGGATGGTGACCGATCCTATAATTTCTCAATGGCCATTTTGGACATTGATCTGGAATAGTATGGTTCCGGCTCTTTGTTCGCCGGGTTGGGTGAAAGGTAATCATTCGTGCATTCATCACAATTTCACGAACCGGCTTCCGTTGACGATCTGGAAGAGGGCGGGGAGTTCGCTCCCAAATTCGGTTCAGACGGTCTGATTACCTGTGTTGTCAGCGACCATGCCATTGGCCGCGTGGTGATGGTTGCGCATATGAATGCAGATGCGCTTGCAAAAACAATAGAGACACGTGTTGCAACCTATTGGAGCCGGTCTCGCCAGAAGCTCTGGGTTAAAGGCGAAACCAGCGGTCATACGCAATATGTTGAGCGGATGCAGGTGGATTGTGATCAGGATGTCTTGCTGATCAGCGTCACAACCGCAGGCAGTGGCGCAAATTGCCACACCGGACGCACATCATGTTTCTACCGGGATGTGGACCTGGGAGCCGAAGGAAGCGCTGGTCTGGTCACGACCGACACAATACGGCACTTCGATCCGTCAGAAGTTTATAAATCAGACTGATCGTCAGCCATCGGCCAGATTTTTCATTTTGGTCGATGGCTGTTATTTAACTCTTAGCTCAGATGTGTGTTGAAGAACTCTATTGTCCGGCTCCACGCAAGCTCCGCCGCCGCTTCGTCGTAACGCGGTGTGGTGTCGTTGTGGAACCCGTGATTTACGCCCTCATAAATATAGGCTGTGTAGGTTTTGCCGTGTTCTTTCAAAGCCGCTTCATAGGCAGGCCAGCCCTCATTGATGCGGGTGTCCAATTCAGCATATTGCAGCAGTAAGGGCGCTTGGATACTCGGCACGTCCTCTGCCGCAGCCTGGCGGCCATAGAACGGCACAGACGCTGACAATTCCGGATATGCGACCGCAAGCGCATTGCACACGCCGCCGCCGTAACAAAAGCCGACCGCGCCAACCTTGCCAGTGCTGTCATCATGCGCCGCCAGATGCTCATAAGCTGCAAAGAAGTCATTCATCAGCTTTTCGCGGTCCACTGTGCGCTGCAACTCGCGTCCTTCATCATCCGTGCCGGGATAACCGCCGACGGAGGTCAATCCATCGGGTGCCAGAGCCATGAAGCCGGCTTTTGCTGCTCGCCGCGCAACATCCTCAATGTAAGGGTTCAGCCCTCTGTTTTCATGAATAACCAGCACTGCCGGGAGTGGACCGGTAGCATTGGCGGGCTTGACCAGATAGCCACGAACGCTGCCATGGCCGTTTGGGGAGGGGTACTCGATGTATTCCGCTGTGATGTCGCTGTCATCGGGAGCGACCTGCTGAGCCAGAGCGTATTGTGGGCTGAGCATTGTCAGCAGGGCAGCAGCTGTCACGCCGCCCAGTGCAAACTTCCCTGCGCGGTCCAGGAACTCGCGCTTGGTGATTTTTCCGTGAGCATAATAGTCATACAGATCAAGAAGCTCCTGATCGAAGTCTTTTGCTGTCATCCGAACCATGATGGTCTCCTAAAGTGAAGGGTGCGACCGTACGTTAGCCTGCCGCCGGGAAAGATCAATTTACAAATTGGTCACGGAACGGTGTGCGTGACAGGAACATAAGGACTCGCTCCGCACGACACTTTCCGCTAAAAAGGCTCTGTTCGCATTAATGTGGACAGTTCTCAGGGCGGGGTGCAATTCCCCACCGGCGGTGATGTGCAGGTTGAAATTCAATCGGCACCAGCCCGCGAGCGGCTTTCTGGTCAGGCTTTGCCAGATCGAAAGTGTCAGCAGATCCGGTGTGATTCCGGAGCCGACGGTTAAAGTCCGGATGGAAGAGAACGGAGATTGAAGGATCGGTGCGTCCGTTGCGGGCGCAGCGAACCTTATGGAATCTTTTACGCGCCCTGATTCTGTTCTGAAACGGGGAAAGACGTAATGAACCAATTGCTCATCAAGAACGGAGCTTCACCCGCCCTCATCGGTGCTGCCTATATGGTTTTCGCGGGCGTTCTGTTCGCGCTTGTCAATATTTCAGTGCAGGGCGCTGCGATGCATTATGGGTTGCCATCTTCATCTGTGGCGTTCTGGCAATATGCCACCGCTTTGATACTTGGCGGAACATGGTTGGCACGGCTGGGTTGGAATCGCTTTGCGACCGAAAACATGACGCTGCATATTCTGAGGGTTCTGGCTGCCGCTGCGGGCGTGCAGCTTTGGGTGCTGGGCCTTAAATATGTGCCGATCTGGCAGGCAATTGCCCTTATCATGACCTCGCCGTTTTTTGTCACAATCGGCGCATCTCTATTTTTGCGAGAAAGCGTCAGCCTGCAGCGCTGGCTTGCGACATTGGTTGGATTTGCCGGCGGTATGATCATCCTTGCGCCCTGGTCTGACAGCTTTTCCGTTGCGGCGCTCTATCCACTTGCAGCGGCAGCGCTCTGGGCCTTTGTCTCACTTTTGACCAAGCGCCTCACGAAAACGGAAGCACCCGATACAGTGACTGCCTATTTGCTGGTCTTGCTGACACCAATTAATGCGGTTTTCGCAGGTTTCGAAGGGTTCGTCGTGCCAACGGGCAACGCATTGTGGCTGATCTTGCTGGCTGGTGGCTTGACTGCGCTGGCACAATTGGCACTGACGCGGGCTTATGCGGTGTCGGATGCATCCTATGTGCAGCCCTTTGATCATCTGAAACTGCCGCTGAACGTGCTTTTTGGCTGGCTTGCATTCCAGTTTGTTCCAGGCGGCAATTTATGGATAGGGGCTGCGCTCATTGTTGGCGCCAGCATGTACATCCTGCGGCAGGAAACGCGCGAACAAAAGGGATTTGTGGGCCGCTGAGCACTTGCGCGACGGGTCTTGTTATCTGACCCGTCGCGGATAATCCATCAATTGATATGTCTAGGCTTCAACTGGCGTAGAGGTAATTCTTCAGATCTTCGGCTTCGCGTTCAGCATCTGCAATACGCCGTTTGACCAGATCGCCAATTGAGACCATTCCTGCCAACTCATCATTTTCTACAACTGGAATGTGGCGGAAACGGCCTTCGCTCATGCGGGCCATCGCCATCTGGATGGTGTCCTGAGGGGAACATGTCACGACGTTTGATGTCATGCACTCCGACGCATCAGCTTGCAACGCATCGGGCCCATGTTCCGCGATCCTTCGTACAATATCGCGTTCAGACAGGATGCCAGCCAGTTTGCCCTTGTCGTCCACAATCAGAATTGCACCGATGCGGTGTTCACGCAGTGTGGAGCAAACGTCTAAAAGCGTTTTGGGCAGGGTGATTGTAAATACATCGCTGCCTTTGGAACCTAAAATAGAAGCAATTGTCATGTCGTCCTCCCGTCTCTCTTTGTGTCGCCATAAGCGAGCTGGAGACAAATTGTGCGACGAAATGTCAAAATGAGCAAGTCACGCAACCTTTCCGAGTGTTGCGGAGCGAGATTCAGCCTTTCCTAGAGATAGGATCAAGGATTGGAAACAGCAAAAGGCCAGCCAGGAACCCGCCCAGATGGGCTTCCCATGCGATTCGCGCACCGTCCTCACCAAGGCCGCCTCCGGTCAGTCCGAACAACAGATTCATTGCAAACCAGATGCCGATAAATGTCAGCGCAGATCGGTTGCGGAGCACAGCGGAGAAGGGCTCGGAAGGGCGCATGAAATCGGTTTGACTGCGCCGCAGGGGAGACCGGGCGAGGGGGCCACCTGCGCTGAACGCGAAGCGCGCAACTGCTGCCATATGCCCCGAAATTGCCGCAGACGCCCCTACGGTTGGTGTCAGTGATGCTGGATGTGCCAGAAAATGCACACCCGCGCCTGCAATTGCGCATAAAGCAGAGAAAAGCAAAAACCGTTTTGTGCCAAAGCGCCATGCCAGTGCGCTGCCGAAGGCCAGCATCCAGACGGAATTCGTCAGAACATGAAGCCAACTGCCGTGAAGCAAAGCATAGCTTAAAGGGCTGATCCATTCGGCATAAGGCGATCCGGGTAGTTGCAAAAGCCCATCATACCGCGCAGGAATGAAGCTAAAGCGGATCAGAACATTTACGTAACTCTGCTCTGACAAAAGACCAATACCAGCGTGAATGCCAATGAAAAGCGCCGTCAGGCCGATAACTACATTCGGCGCATTGATGGCGCGGGTGCCGTCTGCGGGTGGGGTGTGTTGTTGATTCTCCATGGGCCATAGATAGCCTCTGATCAGCGGAACACAAAGCCCGCTATGCCGAATTGGGACGGCGTTTTGAGCCGTAATCCACAGATCAGAGCGACATTAACTATATTGCTCATCTGCACCCACAGAGCTTTAAAAATCCTGTTAAGACATTGTTAGCCATTGCACACTTTCAGGATAGAGCGCTTTTTTATGAACCACCAGACAATCTGCGCCTTGTTCAATTATTGGGATCGACAGCGTGGGGCGTTGGCTGCCCCGGCACGGGCTGACATTCATCCGGGCGATATTCGCGGCATTTTACCAGAGGTTTTCCTGCTGGAGCGCAACGCCAATGGTCGATTTTACTACCGTCTTGCAGGCACATTGTTATGTCAGAATGCGCGCCGTGAGTTGAAAGGGCAGAGACCATTGGCCCATTTCGCCGACCTGGATCGGCGAAAAATGCAGATCGCCCTGACACAAGTGGCCGAAAAAGGGGCCATTTTCAAAGCAGAAATTCTGGGAACAAGTGCGCAGGGCCGCACGGTTGAACAGCAATGGATTGTATTGCCGCTGAAGAAGATAGCTGGCAGCTGCTCACGGCTTATTGGTGCCTGCGTCACACTGGACGAGCCGGTTTGGTTGGGGCGCGATCCAATTGTCCGAAACAGCATTTTGTCTGCCAGAATCATAAGCGCAGGCAATAAAGCTGCAATGCAGGAACTTGGCGGGCATTCAGTTTCCACGCACCATGTCTCACTGCGCCCATCCACCGCGCAGCCGCTTCATGGGTTGGGCGGCATTGCTGATCCGGACGTTCCGCAAGGCATCGCAGAATTGCAGGCTCTCATTGAACGGCAATTTGGTCGGCGTCGGACCCAAAACGAACCTGTCCTGCCCCAGCGCTACACAGACAGTCTTGAACCTGCGGATGATGTGAAGGTCCCCAATTTTAATGTTGTTCCATTGGTGACGACGGAAAAACGTATCCAGCACCTTACTGTATTTGAGGGTGGTCGCGAGGTTTGATCGCCGATTTTGTGGTTAAAGGTCTGTTAAAAATTTAAATAAAATTATCAATAAATTAGATTTAAAAGTACATCTGATTTTTGGCGTGATGTAAAATCATGACCTGTATTCTGATCTTGATTGAAACCTAGGTCAGAGTCCATGAAATACTTAAAACGGTCCCTATTATTTGGCTTAATCGTCGCTTTCACTGCGATTGATAATTCTGAAGCCAGAGATGTAAATACTGCTTTTATGGCGGTGGCGGGCAAAACCCGTCCACCAATTGGTCATGTCAAATTCTGTCGTGCCAATCCGCAACAGTGCCGCTCACAGGTTAGCGAGGATCGGGCTATGGCATTGACACAGGAACGCTGGGACGAACTCATTCAGATCAACCACATGGTCAATCAATCAATCCAGCCGGTCACGGATATTGAGCTCTATTCAGTTCCAGAAGTTTGGGCATTCCCGGATCAATATGGCGATTGCGAAGACTACGTCCTGCTAAAGCGGCATCACCTTATGCAGGCCGGTTGGCCCGCTGGTAGTCTGCTGATTACAGTTGTTCGTGATATCGACGGCGGCGGCCACGCGGTCCTGACCGTGCGTACAGATCGAGGAGACTTTGTCCTGGATAATCAGGAAGCTCTGATCAAGCATTGGACAGAAACGCCTTACAATTATCTCAAACGTCAATCCAGTAAACATGCGGGCAAGTGGGTCTCTGTTGCCGACAAGCGCGACAATCAGTTTTTGGCGGAAACCGCGAGCACGGATTAGAGCTCAGAACTCTAGACCTGTTTCAAACCGGTCAAAAACCGTTTGGCATTTTTTTGATAATTCAGCGCCGACTCTGTCAGCTTTGCAGCATCATCATCGGTGAGGGTGCGGATGACTTTGCCTGGCATGCCGACGACCAGTGAATTGTCGGGAATGCTCTTGCCTTCGGGAATGAGCGCGCCCGCGCCAATCAGACAATTTTTCCCGATATGGGCGCCGTTCAATACAATTGCCCCCATTCCGATCAGTGAATTGTCGTCAATCGTGCAGCCATGAATGATGGCGCGATGTCCGATGGTGCAGTTTTTTCCAATCGTTGCCGGAAACCCCGGATCAGTATGCACCATGGTGTGCTCCTGGATATTGGTGCCCTGGCCAATTGTGATGAGCTCATTGTCGCCGCGCAATACAGAACCGAACCAGATGCCGACTTTCGGGCCCAGCTTCACATGACCGATGATGTGTGAATCCGGTGCAATCCAGATGTCGTCTGAATCCGCGTGTTGCGGTGATTGACCATCAAGTTCGTAGACTGGCATTGGCTTCTCCCTGAGTGAGAAACCGTTATGAAGCAGGCGAATCTGCTTTGCAAATTCCCCTGCATTCGCATTGGATGACTTATGATTGGGCTTACTTGCCGCGAACCAGCGTCAGGAAGCGCGTTTGTTCGTTCGGGTCATCCCGAAACACGCCTTTGAACTGCGTTGTGATGGTTGAAACACCATGTTTCTGTACACCGCGCAGGGACATGCACATATGCTCCGCTTCCAGCAATACGGCGACGCCACGCGGTTGCAATGCGTCATCGATGGCATCTGTAATTTGTGCCGTCAGATTTTCCTGCGTTTGCATGCGGCGGGCGAAAACATCTGTGACCCGTGCCAGTTTTGACAGGCCCACGACGCCTTCAACCGGATAATAGCCGATATGGGCTTTGCCAGTGAATGGCACCATATGGTGCTCGCAATGAGAGTAGAATGGAATGTCCCGAACGATGACGATATCGTCATAGCCGCCGACATCTTCAAATGTGCGCGCCAGAACGTCCTGAGGGCTTTCATCATAGCCTCTGTAAAATTCCTCATACGCTTTGACTACGCGTTTCGGCGTATCAAGGACACCTTCTCGCGTGGGGTCGTCTCCGGCCCAGGCAATCAGTGTACGCACTGCTTCTTCCGCCTGTTCACGCGTGGGGCGCGACGGAGCCTGTTGCTCGGCAGATATGGCCTTTTTGAGCGGCCCAAGAATTGCGTCCATTTTAAACTCCTGATCGGCAAGCCGGGATTGGATATCCCCTAATATAAGCCATGCCAAGCGGTTTCAGCCAGTTGGCCCTGCTGCAAGGAGATAAGGCATATCAGAACAGAGGCAAGCTGAATGACTGACAATTTGCTCAAAGCGACCTATATACTGACACGAAATGTCATCAATTCTGATGTCGCACCAGCGAGAATAGGCATTATTCACGATGATTGACGAGGTCTACAACGCAAAGATTCTGGAATTTGCCGGAAATATTCCGTGCATTGGAACGCTGGATGCGCCTGATGCCTCTGCAAAGGCCCATTCCAAATTATGCGGGTCTACCATTTCTGTAGATTTGAAGGTGGATGCCGGGCAAATCACGGACTTTGCGCAAGAGGTGAAGGCCTGCGCGCTTGGTCAGTCATCTGCTTCAATCGTCGCCGCCAATATTATTGGTGCGACTGCAGATGAGATGCGCAGTTTGAAAGCCACGATGTATGCCATGATGAAAGAAGGCGGGCCGCCGCCTGAAGGGCGTTTTGAAGCCTTGAAATTTCTGGAGCCGGTTCGAGACTATCGCGCCCGCCATGCTTCTACTTTGCTGATCTTTGACGCGGTGGTTTCTGCGCTGGACCAGATTGAAGCAGATCGGAACATAACGGCAAGTGCATAGTCTTTGGGCAAATCAGAAATGGGACGAGACGTCGTAATGTGCGCTAAGATAGACCTCGGGCGGTATTCGGTTCTGGATGCTTTCAACCATCTCTGAAAACGGTTCCTCATCGACAGCTCCCAAAGCCACATAGGTCTGCTCATCTGCGGCAGATTCCGTGTTGAGCGGATTGGCAAACACTCTCAGATCAATATTCTTCAACTCGCCGATCAGCAGGTTTGCTGCGGTTTGCATCAGGCGTTCATCAGATACATCATTATAAATTCTGAAAACGTGGACGACATCATTTTTATCGAGGCCGATAATCGAGGGGCGGAGGGTCAATTCCTCAACAGTCCAGGGCGGGATCAACTCGGTCAGCTTTTGGGTTAGACCATCGATGGATATTCCAAAGGATCCGGCTTCAACAGTGATGGCTGAAAGGCCAGCCACATTGTATGTCTGAACCTTTCCCACGCCTCCCGCCTCTACCAATTTCTGTTCAATTGGCTCGGTGATCAATCTCTCAATGCGGGCAGAATCGTCTGAATCGGCGGGTGTCAGGACGTAGACCATCTTGCCGGTATTGCCAGCCAGCCAATTCCAGACAATGCCAACTATAATGGCAATGCCGACCGCGGGAATGAGTATGTTAAGCTGGCGACGTGTCATGGGATCCAGAGCATGTTTTGTTCGTATGGAACCATTTGATGAACCAATTGAACTGTAGAATGCCGTGATTTTCCGAAACAGACAAGATGGAACGGGTCTTCGGGCCACCAATGATGAACAAAGCTGACACTTTTTCCCTACGAAAAATTCCGAAATATATCGGACTGGGGCTGATCACATTCTATCAGAAAGTGATTTCGCCGTTGCTGGGATCATCCTGTCGTTACGCGCCGACCTGCTCGTCTTATGGGGCTGAATCCATTTCCCGGTTCGGATTGTGGGCAGGGGGATGGATGACATTGGCTCGGTTTTGCCGGTGCAATCCCTTAGGGGCATCTGGCCATGACCCGGCACCTGAAAGACTTCCAGATGATGCAGTCTGGTACTTGCCTTGGCGTTATGGGCGCTGGACAGGCCGTCACATCGACCCGGCGACCCGGCTGGACTGAGTGGGTTGCCGGAACAGCCGTCTGCAGTTCTGCTGGCAAATACTTGCATCACACATGCGCTCGCGTTAAACCGCCCGCGTAATTTAACACAAACGGCTTACCTGCATTCGTTGGCAGAGAGTGAGCAGGAGACAAAATGATGATTTCCGTAAAACTACCAGATGGCTCAGAACGTTCTTTGGAAGATGGTTCCAGAGGGCTGGATCTGGCCGAAAATATTTCAAAATCCCTTGCAAAAAAATCTGTGGCGATGGTGCTGGATGGCACACTTACAGATCTGACCGATCCGCTGCATGACGGCGCTGTTGTCGAGATTGTCACCCGTGACGATGAGCGTGCTCTGGAGTTGATCCGCCATGATGCGGCGCATGTGATGGCCGAAGCTGTGCAGGAATTGTTTCCTGGCACGCAGGTGACCATCGGACCCGTCATTGAAGATGGCTTCTTTTACGATTTTGCACGCAATGAGCCTTTCACGCTGGACGATCTGCCGAAGATTGAAGCCAAGATGAAAGAGATCATCCAGCGCAATGCGCGTTTCACCAAACAGGTCTGGTCCCGCGAAGATACCGCCAAGGCATTCGCTGATTTGGGCGAGGGCTACAAGGTGGAATTGCTGGATGCGATTCCTGAGGGCGAAGACGTCAAAATTTATCATCAGGGTGACTGGTACGATATGTGCCGGGGACCGCATATGGTGTCTACCGGCCAGATCGGGCAGGCATTCAAGCTGATGAAAGTGGCCGGAGCCTATTGGCGCGGTGACAGTGATAACGCCATGCTGACCCGAATTTACGGCACGGCCTGGAACAATGAAAAAGATCTGAAATCCTATCTGACACGGCTTGAAGAAGCTGAAAAACGTGATCACCGCAAGCTCGGCCGCGAGATGGATCTGTTCCATTTCCAGGATGAAGGTCCGGGGTCCGTCTTCTGGCATGAAAAAGGCTGGAGCCTGTTTCAGAACCTTATCAATTATATGCGCCGCCGAAACGATGGCGCCGATTATGACGAGGTGAATACGCCAGACATGCTTGACCGGAGCCTTTGGGAAGCCTCTGGTCACTGGGAAAAATTCGGCGAGAACATGTATACCACGACAACGCCGGATGATCGCGTCTTTGCGCTGAAGCCGATGAATTGTCCAGGTCACGTTCAGGTATTCAAGAACGGGCTGAAATCCTATCGCGATCTGCCGGCCAAAATCAGTGAATTTGGCAAGGTACATCGTTATGAGCCTTCAGGGGCGTTGCATGGGTTGATGCGGGTTCGCTCATTCACACAGGATGACGCTCATGTCTTTGTGGCGGATGATCAGATCACGCAGGAATGTCTGGCGATCCATAACCTGTTGCTGTCGATTTATGCCGATTTCGGGTTTACCGACATTCGTATCAAATTCTCGGACCGGCCTGAAAAGCGTGTCGGGACTGATGAAGTTTGGGACGAAGCAGAAGCAGCTTTGAAAACCGCTGTGGAAGCGGCTGGCGATGCCTATACGCTGAACCCGGGTGAGGGCGCCTTTTATGGCCCCAAACTGGAATATGTTTTGCGTGATGCAATTGGCCGGGACTGGCAGTGCGGCACGTTGCAGGTGGATTTGAATCTGCCCGAGCGGTTGGGCGCCTTCTACATCGGCTCCGATGGCGAGAAGCATGTTCCAGTTATGCTGCACCGGGCCATTTTCGGCTCGCTGGAGCGCTTTACCGGTATTCTCATCGAGCATCATGCCGGACACTTCCCCTTGTGGCTGGCGCCGTTGCAGATCATGATTGCGACCATCACGTCAGAAGCAGATGAGTATGCTGTGAAGGTGCGTGAAGCCATGCGTGCAGCGGGCCTGCGCGTTGATGCGGATTTGCGCAATGAAAAGATCAACTACAAGGTTCGCGAGCACAGTCTTGGCAAAGTGCCAGCCATTATTGCGCTGGGTGCCCGTGAGGCTGAACAGGGTACCGTGTCCATTCGCCGGATCGGCTCCAAGCAGCAAACGGTCATGACTTTGGAAGAAGCGATCGACAGTTTTGTGCGGGAAGCAACTCCACCGGATTTGGCACGACAACAAGCCAAGTGAATTGAAGATAAAAAACCCGGTTTATGACCGGGTTTTTTTTAATGAGGATTTGATTGGATCTGTGGACCGGCGGTCAAAACAAGATCGTTGCGGCATATGCCATGGTGGGCAGGAACAGGTCCGGCACGATAGAATACCGGACTAATCCGTCCGTTTGTTCAGGCCTTTCAATGGACCACCGATCCCAATGGCATTGTGCCTCCGTTTCAGCATTGCCTCAGTGATCGGGATGCATCTGAATATGCCATCAAGGCAGGGTTTTTCAGACCCTTGAAACAGCTCAGGTTTTGAAAGACTGCAGGGTCAAATTGGACTCATCGCTTACGGATTGCGATATACAAACAGATCAATCCCAATACCCAAGGCAACGCCGCGAGCAACAGGAATTCTGTATCCAGATAGTCATGCAACCCGATGTCACAGCTGGAAGAACCGGTGTTGTAAGCACATCCCAGCGCAATGATGTAGGCCCAGGCCAAGAGTGGGCCAATCAACAAGAAACCAGCAATGATGTAGAGAAAAACCTTCACGAACGGACCTCGGGTACTGGTTTGTATGGGAAGTTTTTGAAATTTTCAGATCTATCGAGAAAGAGCCCTAGGTAACCACAGACGTCAGCAACAGATGGTTGCAGACTATCGTGAACGGTGCCTGCCAGATACATCAGGAGGAAGCCGAAGCTGTTGTTGTGTCCGGAGCCCAGGCAAAGCGGCGGCTACTTATTTTGTTCATAACCGTAGGCGATCAGCACACCGCAGACAGCAGCTCCGATCGCAACGCCGATACCGATGCCGCTGCCGACACTGCCGAATGCCAACCAGCCAGTGACGGCGCCTATTGCCAATCCTGCAAGGCCACCAAGAAACAAACTGATTTTCATCATGACTTCCTGATATTCATGAGATTAGCATAAATCATTTGAACCAAACGTTTGGCTCCGGCAACACTTGGGCGCCTGACTTGCGAATTACCGCCAGGGGCATCAAAGATGCTTTAGGATAAGGGCTCACAGCGGAAGCCGTTCGATAAGTCTCTGGTCTGCCATGCCCATCATCGGCATGCCGGTTGTACAAATCGGTGTTCTCTAGTTTTGGACGACCAGAAAGTTGTTCAACGCTGCCAGAGCTTCGTCGGGGGCTTCTTCAGGTATAAAATGTCCACTCGGCATAGCCGAAAACTGGGCCTGTTCGCACCATCCATACCAGATCTTCTGAACGTCAAAGTGTTTACCGACAACACCCCGCTCGCCCCACATGACGAGCGTCGGACAAACGATCTTTTTATAAGCAGCCCGATCTGCTGCGTCGTGAAGCCGATCAATGTGGTATCCGGCGCGAAAACACTCGCACATTGCCGTAACCGCATCTGAACTGGTGTTGGCCGTCAGATAGGCTTCCAGAGCCAGGTCATCATAGTGAACGGGCTGGTCAGATAATCCATGCAGTATGAGCTTGAGAAAGGCTTCTGGGTCTGCGGAAATCAACCGGTCCGGTATCGGATAGGTCTGGGTGAGAAACGAAAAGTAGAAATAGTCCTGCGCTATCTCTGCGTTGGTGTTCTCGTAGAAGTCGAGGGCGGGGATAACGTCCATGACAACGAGTTGCGCGACTGCTTCAGGGTAATCCAGTGCCAGCCGACGCGCGACGCGTGCGCCCCTGTCGTGGCCAACAAGCGAGAAGGTCTCATGACCCAATGCATGCATGACCGAGAGCTGTTCGGCGGCTATTTCGCGCTTCGTATAGGCGTTTTGCCCTTCAATATAGCGAGGTTTGTGGGTTTCGCCGCGGCCTCGAATATCCGTCAACACAACGGTGAACTTGGTGGCGAGGGTTGGCGCCAGGTGATGCCAGCACAGATGCGTTTGCGGGTCACCGTGCAACATCAAAAGCGGTGGCCCCTTGCCAGCAATCAGCGTCATGACGCTTTTGCCGTCAATCTCGACCGGGTGGCGCTGGAAGCCGGGCAACAGTTTTGCATCGGCTCTTTCAAAGATGCTCATTGAGCCACGCCTTGTAGTCGGAGATTGCTACTTCATCTCGCTTGAAGAAAGACCAGCGGCCGATCTTTTCTACTTTCAGGAAACCCGCCCGACGTAACAGTTCAAGGTGGCGGCTCACCGTCGGTTGGGCCATCGCAAGTTTCTCGGACAGAAGAGTGACGCAGACACCGATCTCTGATGGATTGCCCGTCACTTGATGCGGAAAATGTGTATTCGAATCTGCCAGCCATCCCAGAATGGCTAGCCGGGAATCACTTGCTATGGCTTTGGATTGTTCAAGACGGTCGGTCATAGCCTAAGAATACATAGTCGTTTAGCTATTAGTCAATGCAATTATGATCGATGGGTGTCTAATGGTTAGGTAAGGCTGCCGAGAGACTGACATTCGCCACAGAAAGAAATTCATCGGTATGGGGTCCAATGCAGATGCTGCCTTTGTGAAACCAGTGCCACCGACAGCAGAGTGAACGAGCCTTGCCCTTGGCGGGCGTTCCATTAGTATTACAGACGACTTTGGCCAATGAACCTTGGACATCATGATCATGAGAACGGCAATCCTTTTCGACTGTGAGTTTCTTTGCCTTGAAGGGTCGCAGCGGCGGTTCTGGTGCGCGGCTGACGACCCCGACCCAGTCATTGCTCAGATCGGTGCTGCAAAACTGGGTTTGGAGGCTGATTTCCCAATTCTGGATACGTTCATGGTCTATGTTGTGCCGATCGACCGCTACGGCGAGCGATATGCGCTTGATCCATTTTTCACAAAGCTGACCGGAATCACTGAAGAGAACATTGATGTTGAGGGTGTTTCATTGTCGGAAGCTCTCGCTCGCGTCGATCGTTTCTCACAGGGTGCTCGCTTCTGGTCCTGGGGCAAGGACGAGTTGAATATGCTCGCAATCAGTTGCTATGTGGCCGGCATTGAACCGACTATCCCGGCAAACCGGTTTGACAATGCCGTCAAACTCTTGCTCGCGGCGGGCATGCCGATTGAGGATTTGGCACGGACGCCCAGCAACAAATTAGCCGATTATTATGATGTCGATCATCCGCCGCTGAAGGGGCATGATGCGCGCGACGATGCGCTATCCGTCGCACATACCGTGCAATACCTTTTGAGAGAAGGAAAGTTGCAGTCCAGCGCGTTTGATAATTTGCATGCAGGTTAGACGACAGGGCACTGACAAACTCCGCCAATGATTGCCAGGGCCGGGATAGGCATCATCTTAGGGCCTCAAACGCCAGGACGACATGTACCCGACACGGAAGAGGCAACCTGATGTTCTGGTTGGTTTGCTGTTTCACAAATTGTCATTCAAAAATTTCAAAACAAGTTCGTTTTTTTGATGGGTCATCTCTTCACCGCCAATTTGTCCGAGCAATTTAAACCAACGCAATGCGGGGAGAGTGAAAGTAGCGTCATGAAAATCCAGATGCATTGCACCTTTAATTGTATGTTCCTGATAGGTCTGGCCCGACGCCTCTTTGAGGAAGTCATTTCCGCCCTCATTGAGTTCGCTGTAGAGCATGAGGTAAGGAATGGTGACAGGCGCTTGGATATTGGTTCCGAATATACCACCATCCAGGTTGACCGCTGCTCGGCATCGCTGATCTCTTTTACAAAGCTCGGTCGCAACGGCGCCTCCCAGGGATAAGCCCACAAGGCCTAACTTGTGTTCATTCACGCAGGTGCCGTTCATGCATCCTGGTATGGTGTTCAAAATGGAATTGAGATTATCAATCACATATTCAGTGTCTAATGCTCGTCGCCTAACGATGACAGGGAGTGTTTTGCTTGCCTGATAGGTCTGCAACGACAAGGTCGCGCGCGCCTTCCTATCAATATCCGCTCCCAATCTTTTGAAATTTTCCAGATCCCTGGCTTGTTCCTCCTTAGACAGGTTTTCTTGCAGCGACGCATATTCGTATCGTTGGTCTTCGTGCCGAATGCTGACAATGAGATAGCCATGGCTCGCCAAAAATTCCATCAAAAGCGTATTGTCTGATGCTGTAGAAAGTAGGGCGTGATTGTACATTAGAACTGACCGTTCTGCGCGATCGGAAGCAATGGGCGCGGCCTTATAGGAATGCGTTTCAATGTTTTTAAGATAGGCAGTAAAAAAGCGTTCAACCCATGAGAATTGCTCTGAATTATGGAAGTCACTCCATAAGGTATCGCGGGCATATTTCTTTTTGTTTTCAAGAGTCGCGGGATACCAGATTTTTAGATGAAGTTTCCTGTTTCCCCTCGAATTGTCTTCAGTCTGATTTCCGGGAGCATATTCACGATTTAGCTCCGCGACGCCAACCGTGTGCGGGCCTTCTGGCTCCGGAAGGGTTTTAACGGGAAAGCCAATTGAGAGCGCAAAGGACAGAGGCAGCAAGAGCACCGCAATGCTGATGCTTGCAAATTTGATTATGCTTCCTGTCTGGGCACCAAATATCAATACGAGGAGTAAAATTGCGGCAACGAGATAAGCGGGCGTCATTTGCCAGCGAAAATAAAAACTCGTTAAGTGGACGATGATCAAAGCTACTGCGCTTAAGATAAAGAAAATGGCTGTAGCTTCTTGGCCTACACGCAAAAAACCCTGAATGAGGGCAATTGAAACCAGAATAATAATGCCTGCTTCAAGCGCTGCGACCATAGTCCATCTTGCTCGACTGTTATTGTCCTAGGTGTCCAAACTTAAACTTTCTGCGTTCGAACTTCGGTCGCTTTACTTACTCAGCGATCGAAGCCTATTGCACTTCGCCATTCCGATGTGTCTTTTCAAGTGGGGCTTTCGCCCATTTTGATGCGCCACTTAAGTGTCTCCTTCTGGCCAGATGGGGAACGTGGTCGGCTGAAGAACATTCAAATTTGGCATGGCCGACTTTTCGGCAATGAGGATAAAACGGCAGTCTGAGCCATATGAGACGACTGAGCTCAAATTGCATACCAACATGCTTGGCCACATTGAAGGCAATTCAGCCAAGGTTTTGAACGCAATGGCGAAGCGACTAATTGTCCTGAGCTTCGATAGTTGACGAACACCAAAAAAACGCGTTGAACTGAACGATGATAACGCGCCGTTGATCATACGAAAAACGGCAGAACGGTTGGGAAAAAAATGCGTCGTATCACATCAAGTATCATTGTTGGTGTTTTGTCAGTTTTGACATCAACAACAGCAGTTCTTTCGCAGGAAACGACAATTCGGATTGGGACCGGTGGGAAGACCGGCGTTTATTTTCCAACTGGAGGGGCAATTTGCAGGCTTACAAACCGCGGTGTCGCTGACCATGGTGTCATGTGTGAGGTCGAGTCCACTGGTGGTTCAGTTTACAATCTCAAGGCGGTCCGCGCTGCCACGCTCGACTTTGGTATCGCTCAGTCAGATTGGCAATTCCATAGCCTGAACGGGACTTCCAAGTTCGAGGAAGATACCCCAGACACAGAGCTCAGAGCTGTCTTTTCAGTGCATCCGGAACCGTTCACTTTGGTTGCTCGGGCGGATTCGGGAATTAAATCGTTCGAAGATCTGGTTGGGAAACGCGTTAACATCGGCAATCCTGGATCAGGTTCCCGTGGCACCATGGATGTCTTGATGGCGGCCAAGGGAATTAAAATCAGTGATTTCTCTCTTGTGACCGAACTCAAATCATCAGAACAGGCACGCGCGGTGTGCGATAATAAAATTGATGCGATGGTCTTTACGGTTGGCCATCCCAGCGGATCGATCAAGGAAGCTACCACGGAATGCGATACTGTGTTGGTTGAAGTTGGGGGGCCAGAAGTTGACGCTTTAATCAGCGAAAATCCCTATTACAGAACCGCAATTATTCCAGGTGGTATGTATCAGGGCAATCCAGATGACACGAAGACGTTTGGTGTGGGCGCTACGCTTGTCACTTCAGTTAAAGTGTCTGACGATGTGGTCTACGCAGTAACCAAATCGGTATTTGAAAACATGCGACGCTTCCGCAGATTACATCCGGCTTTGGGTAATCTAAAAGAAGAAGAAATGATCAAGGATGGTCTTTCAGCGCCCTTGCATCCTGGTGCAATGCGTTATTACAAAGAAGTGGGTTTTTAGGTTTCCGGGTTGGACATCTGAGGGGGAGGGGCCGAACCTCATACCTCGCCCACTTCAATAACACACAGGTTTAGGCTTGGTCGGTTTTGCCGTTTCTTCTGTTCAAAAGAGCGTGACTTCTGATCCACAAGTCGATTGCGCGATTGTGGGTTCCTTTAAATCTCGTATGAAGGCCCCCCGATCTTGTTCTGAGGGCTACTCGACGAAGGAAACGGTCCACCATATATATATACCGACCGCAACGATCGGCAATGGATACAGCGACGCACCTATCATGTTCAAACGACTTGCCAAAACCTTGGATTTTCGCTCGTTCACCCAAAATACCAGGACACTCACGGCGATCGAGAACCACATGACGATCTGCAAAGCAAAAAAGATATAATCAATTGCCACGAGATAGCCGATGTTTGGAAGGTCGTTGGACAGTCGGGCTCTCAACAGCGACACAGTCACCAGCACCAAAATTCCGCCACTCAATCTGGGTGGGATTTCGCGAATGGGAACAGCGAACAACAACAGTCCGATAACAAACAGTATGACCATCGGTAACATAATGGTCGTGCTATAGCTGGTCAGCTTGCGTGAAATCTCCATTTCCATTTTCATTTTTGAGAAATTTACCGCAGTCTCTCCCTGGAAGGACCGCGTTTCACCGAGGGTTGAAGCCGTTTTGACCACGTCCTGATAAATTTGGGCGTTTGTCATTTGCCAACCCTTGGCGGACCGGAAAACGTCTTCCTCGTGAAGTCTGGACAGAAGTGTCACGCCTTCCCCGGTCAATCTCATCCCAAGATTGTCTGTGACAAACCTCAGACTTTCACTGGTCAGATCGCGGTGTCGAACTTCCAAGACAATGTTCTGTTTATCAAATGGATAGTTTTTAAACTGGAAGTCGCCATGGAATGTGCCCCTGACCTTGAATGTCTCGATTTGCATACTGTTGCGTTCACGGGACCAGATCGGGTTGACCAGGCGGATTGGGCCTACCGCATTGCTGAACTCAATCTTCGATAAATCCAAATCGCCTCGGTATCGGAACCAAATGAAGAAATCCAATGTGTAGTTGCCGGTAGAAGTGTTGAGGTTGCTGATTTCGTTTATATCGACCCCAAAATATACGATTTGGGCGGAATTCATGTATCCGTCAGCGTACGGAATAATGTCCTTGGATTCGAGCTTCTCGGAGAAGTTCGGCACCATAACCGGGTTTAGGACGGGCTGCAGCTGAATAGGCGCTGAGATGAATTCCCCAAGTTCAAAAATTCCAACAGGGACAGATTTTATTGCGTTGCCCTTTTCATCGAAATAGATGTTCCCGGTTATTCCATCAAACGCGGAAATAGGTTTGTTGATTGATGTCAGGAAGCTTCGAATAGCGTCGCGATCCGCAGTGATATCCGTTCCGGCAATCGTTGCATTTGCTATTGCATGAATAGCTACACTGGCGGCGTCGTAATACAGCGCATTGCCGGAATCCGGACTATGGCCGTATTTGTCACGAAATTTGGCGCGGAAGTTCACAGCATTCTCGTTGGCAACATCCCAGATCATGGATGTCGTGGCGTAAATTTGGTCTGTGAAATCTCCCGGACGTGTCTTTAGAATAGGGTCTGGTTCAAAATAGGTTGGAAATTGTTGATTGATGGCGTCCGGCCCGAAGATGGGCAAAGTGAAGCCAGAATTTCGCATTTCACGCACGAAGTGCGCCGCATTGGCGGCATTCATGGCAAGAAATACCATGCCACTGTCCGGAGCCAATGACAGTTCTGAAACAATGTCTGCCATATCAAGATCAATATCGGGGCTCTGGGCATCGACCGTGAATTCACGTTTGATTTCCAGCGGCAGTTTCCCAGTGGAGGTTATAAAAGCCTTCGCCAGCGAGCGACCGTAAACACTGTTGGTTGAGACGAGTGTCGCGGTCTTATAGCCAAGAACGCTGTTAATGTAGTTCGCTATGAAATCTGCCTGGAAGCCATTGTTGTAGGTCACGCGGAAGTACCAGGGGTTACCAACCGTAAGTGCGTCTGCTGTCGCCGTTCCTGATATGGCCGGAATCTTGTTTTCCAGATAGATGGCCCCGGCCGCTATCGATGCACCACTGGTTCTATGCCCAATGACCAACAGGTTGTTGTCATCCAATGCGATTTGTTTTGCAGCCAAAACAGCCTTTGTGGCTGAGTTCTCATCGTCATATGTTTTCAATTCAACGAGACGTCCGTTCACACCGCCATCGGCATTTACTTCATCGACTCGAATTTGTGCGGCTTCCACCATTGCGCGGCCCAAATGCGCACTTTCTCCTGACATCGGACCAACTACTGCAATCGTCCAGGGAGTTGTTTCTTGAGCTTGGGATGAAACTACGAGAAAGAATTGGCAAATTACCAAAAACACCGAAATTAGTGATAATCGCGTCTTATTGTTCATAGTTCCCCCTGAGGTGATTTTCGATGTATTTATCAAAAATCAAAATGGTACATCGCTGATTGAACAACTGATGTCCAGAAATTAGCGTAAATGTTTTGTTAAGCTATACACGCGAACACGGCGGGACTCGCCGATTTTTGATATTTGATAGGTCGTTTACCAAGGTCCGTATTTCTAATTGGAAACACAGGCTTTGCGACACGGTGATTTTCTTGCATAAACCCATGGAGGGTAGCCGGGTTGTTGAGGAGGATGTGCTCAATCACCCTTAGACCGCCTGTGTCGGTAATGCGTGCATCCATCAGATGCCAGCCGCGGCTCAAACCAACTCTGCGTCCGTCATGATTTCAACCAATGCAGGGCCATTGACTGCGAGGGCTCGCTCAATGGCTGGCCCGATGTCTTCAGTTTTGGTGACCTTTTCACCGTGTCCGCCACAGAGTCTTGCGAAGGCTGAAAAGGAGGGGTTGTGCAGGTCTGTTTCCCAAACCGGCCACTCACCGGATCGCTGTTCTTTGGAGATTTTTCCAAGTTGTCCGTTGTGCAGAAGTATATGGGTCACATCCATTCCGTATTTTACAGCTGTTGTGAAATCCATAGGGTACTGCCCAAATCCTCCGTCGCCGGAGATTGAAACGACTTTGCGGCCTGCAAATTCTGATAGGTCCTGAGTGGCAGCCCACGCCCCCATACCAGCCGGGAATCCAAATCCAATGGAGCCTAGATAGCCGGACATCAGCACGCGTTGTGTGCCTTTTGTTTCAAGGTAGCGACCAAAGGAATAGGTGTTGTTGCCCACATCCACGGCAAAGATTGTGTCGTCTGGGACCAACTTGCCCAGTGCATCAAAGATCGCGACTGAGTGGATGCCTTGCCCATGCTCCTCCGCCAAGCGGCGGTGCTTTTCGTCACGCCACATCGTCCAACGGTCCGCAACTTCGGAAATCTGATCAACCGCATTTGCATTTGGCATGATCTTCTCACCTGCCGCTTCACAGAATGCGCCAATCTCGCCCCAAACCGGCACTTTCACAGCGTGAAATTTGCCAAGCTGCATTCGGTCGTAGTCCACCTGAATTATGTTTTGCTTCAGCGCAATTCCGGTGTGGTTTGAAAAACTGGCTCCCAAAGCCAACAACACATCTGCTTCATTCATGAACCAGCTTGCAATCGGTGTGCCTGATCGGCCCAACACGCCGGCACCAAGGGGGTGGTTGTCTGGCACTAAACCCTTGGCCTTGAATGTTGTCACGACTGGTGCACCGATTTTTTCGGCCAGCGCAATAATCTCATCGCGGGCGCCAAATGCACCATGCCCCACTACGATCATCGGTCGTTTGGCAGAATTCAGAAGTGCGACAGCAGCTTCGATATCGTCGCTGGATGGAGTTACAATTGTCCCACCCATCCTGCCTGTTGGCACACCCGCAGGCTTGTCTGATGGCAACGTCTGCACGTCATCTGGGAATATGAGATGTGCGACATCTTGTTTTACGATGGCATTCTTGCACGCCAGAGACATCAGTTCTGTGTGGTTTGATGAACTCAGCACGGGTTGCGAAAATTCCGTGACGGCCTGGAATGCGGACTTCAGATCAATATCTTGAAACGCGCCTGGACCGAACACCTGCGTTTGAACTTGACCGGTCAGAGCCAGGATTGGTGCGCGGTCCACTTTGGCGTCCCACAGGCCGGTCATGAGATTTGTCGCACCGGGACCTGCAATCGTAAGACAAGCGGCGGGTTTCCCGGTCAACTTTCCATAGGCCGAGGCCGCGAATGCCGCGGCACCTTCATGCCGAATGCCGTAATATTTGAGTTTCTTGTCAGCGACTGATCGCCGGATCGCATCGGCCAGGCCAAGGTTGGAATGACCGACCATGCCAAAGACCGATTGCACGCCCCAATTGGTCATGGTTTCAACCATGGCGTCCGTCACAGTGCGCGTGTGGGGTGGTTCGGCCTCAAGTCCGACAAAAATCTCGCCATCACGGATATCGAGTGGGTACATTTGCTGGCCACTGTCTTCATGCCCGCCTGGTGGCTTGCCGGTCAAAGGATCAAAGTCCCAACCGTGCCAGGGACATCTGATCCAACACTTGTCATCATGGCCCTTTTCAATCGCGCCCTCGCCAAGCGGCCCTTTCTGATGCGGACAGTGATTGTTCATCGCAGACCACTGTCCTTCATAATGCACAAGGCAAATAGAGGTGGTACGTGCCGTGACCGTTTTTACCCGGCCCTCGGGAAGATCATCAACATGACCAACAGAGACCCAATCGAGGTTTTGTTTGTCCATTTCCCACACTCCCATTCTAGGTTGCCCATTTTGCGCCGCGCCAATCTGCGTCTTAGATGGCTACGTCCGACATTACGGTTATACCTAGCTTCCACGTCGTTAATTTGATGCACTTCCCGCGTGACTGTCAGGCCTATTTGCAGAAACACAAATCAAATGTTTGGGCTGAATCCTCAAGTAGATAATGTACTGCAATGGCAGCCTTTTAAGAGATCTCGTTCACGCTATCTTCGTTGCAATATTTCACGATAAGACGATTTCTTCTGACGAAGCAAGGGCCGCTCGAACACGTTAAATTGTGGTCCAGGCGTAGAACCCACAAGCGAACCAGCTTTCGGTTTGGTTATGTGGACATGACGTTTGAAGCGATTGTCAGGGAAGCCAAGTGCGGCCCACCTTCTGCGCAGTTCCGACACGCCAAAACCCGACCTCTGCTGTTGAGGCTCTATTCCAACAGTTCAGGGTTGCTTTGAATGTCTGAGCTGGGCGGAAGGTTCAACTCATCGATGCATCACATGCAGCGATTTTTTTAGCTGTCGTTTGATTTTGCTGTGCATCTTCATTGGGTGCAGGCCCCAAGAGCTTCCTCTGGTTTCACTTGCCGAGCTCGGTCGTCGAAGATGCCGCTACGTATACATATAAGTTGACTATGACAGTTGTAGTATGCAATTTCTGCAAAATGGAAGCATATAGAATACAAGATGAGCCGGACGAGGGGATGCCGGGAGACAAGGCGACTCTCGCGGACTCCATTCGCCGTGCACTTGCCGATGAAATTTTTTCCGGTGAGATCGAAATTAATCATCGGCTGGATGAACAAGAACTTGCCGATAGATTCAAGGTTTCAAGGACGCCGGTGCGCGAGGCGCTTCGTCAGCTTGCTACGGCTGGACTTGTGGAAATTAAACCCAGGCGCGGCGCGGTGGTTGTGCCTTCAGATCCTGAACTCATAGGCCAGGCATTTGAGGCGGCCGCCGAATTGGAGGCGCTGGCTGCCGGTAAGGCTGCAATGCGCGCATCGCTATCGGAAATGGTCGATCTTCAGGAGTTGTTTGAAGTGTGTGACGCCGCAGTCAATGAAGAAGGCCCTGAGCGCTACTCATCTGCAAACCGTGAGTTCCATGACAGAATAGGTGAGCTGTCTGGCAATGTCAGTCTGGTGGCCGCAACGCGTATCGTGCGCATTCAAACGGCACCTTTCCAACGCGCTAGGTTCTCGCAATTGGACGAACGACGGCAATCCCAAACAGAACACGCGGAAATTTTGAGTGCAATTTGCCGTCAGGATTCAGATGCAGCGGCCCGTGCAATGAAAGAACACATACTGCGAGCCAGCCTCTACGCAATCAGCCGTAAGCGCACTCACGGCGACAAACTCTGACAAGGTAAACCATATAATCGATCCACTGGGAGGACTAAAAATGCAACATCCAATACGCACTGCTCTAACGGCTGCCGTGGCGCTGGCCGTCACTGCAACAATGGCGTTACCAGCTTGGGCGGAAACAATCCGCATGAGTTCACGTTCGTCAAATTGGGACATTGTACTGATTGAAAGCGGAATTGCCGAAAAATATGGGTTGGAGTTGGAAGTCGTTCCGATGAAAACCGGTGTCGAGGTAACCGAAGCCCTGATCGGCGGATCAGTCGATGTTGGAAGCGTTGGTGAAACCCCTTTGACCTCGCTTCTCAGCAAGACAGACCTGGTCGCAGTGATCGGCACAGCGGTGTCGACAGACGGTGGCTATGCACAGGTCATTGTGGCCAAAGATTCACCAATCCAAAATATTGAAGACCTCAAAGGCAAGCGCATTGCGACCAAAATTGGCTCTGGGTCTTATCGGGCCCTGAATGATTGGTGCGCGAAAAACGGCTGTTCCCTCAACGATTTCGAGATTCTGAATACGTCTCCCGGCGCCATTCTGGCGGCAATAGAAGCCGGGTCGGTGGAGGCGGGTATCTGGTTTGCGCCGACCACGTCAATCGCCGTGGCTAAAGGTTTTGGACGGATCATGATGAATTTCTCCGGCGCCAATGAAGGTCAGGCAAGTTGGGTTTCAAACCGCGCATTTGCAAATGCGAACCCTGAGCTTGTCGCAAAATTTGTTGCCGCCACAATTGAGGCTCAGCAGATCTTTGCTGAAGATCCGGACCGGGCTGCAGCGCTTCTGGAAGTTGGCATGCAAAAACGGGGGCGGGACCTGACTGCTGATATTCTGAAGATGGGGCTTGCCGATTTTGATTACACACCATCGTTTGATCCAGACCGGAAGGTGCGCGTGTTCCAGGGTGTCTTTGAAAGCCTGTCCACAGCTGGCAAGCTTTCAGGTGAAATGCCCGATTTTGCGGCGGCACTATTGCCCGATGTCCATGCACGAGCATTGGCCATCGTCGGTGAAATGAACTGATCCATTTGGCGGCCCGGCTTATATATCCGGGCCGTACTATCTGACGACGTGACCACTGGAGAGCATTCATGGATACCCCAAACCTGCTGATCATCATGGATGATGAGCACAGCAGTAATGCGCTCGGTTGTTACGGTCACCCAATTGCTAAAACACCAAATCTTGACCGGCTTGCGCAGCGCGGCACCCGGTTTGATAGCGCCTACACGAATTCGCCAATTTGTGTTCCGGCGCGCGCTGCTCTGGCTACGGGCCAGTATCCCCATCAGACCAGCTATTGGGACAATTGCATCGCTTATGACGGCCATGTTGAAAGCTGGGGACATCGGCTGCAGGCGGCAGATATCGAAACCACATCAATTGGCAAACTTCATTATGTTGATAATCGCGCGTCATCGGGATTTGACCGACAGATTCTGCCAATGCACATCCATGCCGGTGGTGACACACAGGGTCTTGTCCGCGATCCCCCGTCACCGCGTCCGCAATGCCGCGATATGGCTGACAATCTTGGTCCCGGCGAGACGGAGTACACCCAATATGATCGCGACATTCGTGATAGTGCAAAGGACTGGCTGAAGCAGCAGACTGCCGGAACATCGGATCAGCCATGGGCTACGTTCGTGTCTTTCATTTGCCCACATTACCCGCTTGTGGCGCCGAAACAGTTCTTTGATCTCTATGATCCTGCCGACATGCCACTTCCCAAACAACGCCCTGACGATGGCACAGATCAGACTGGCTGGTGGCGCGATTTTAACAACAGCTACCTTTGGGACAATTATTTTACCTCTGACGAGCACCGGCGGTTGGCGATAGCGTCATACTACGCGCTTGTCAGCTTTATCGATGATTGTGTGGGACAAATCCTGTCTGTGCTGGAAGAAACCGGTCTCGATAAAACAACCCGCGTCGTATTCCTGTCTGACCATGGAGAAAGCCTGGGTGCGCGTGGGCTATGGGGGAAGTCCACCATGTACAATGAATCCGTACAGGTGCCGATGATCATCGCAGGACCAGGAATTCCCGAAGGCAAAACGTGCCGCACACCAGTCCAACTGCTCGATGTTTTTCCGACCGCTCTGGACAATGCCGGGCTTGAACCTGCTGAGGACCGCCCTGGACGGTCACTGATCGAGATTGCAAACCTGCCTGACGATCTGTCCCGTTCAATCTTTAGCGAATATCACGCCACGGCGGCGCGTTCAGCAGAATACATGATCCGACGCGGGCGCTACAAATACATCCATTATGTCGGGTTTGCGCCTGAGCTTTACGACTTGGAAGATGATCCAGAAGAGCTATCCAATCTTGCATTGAAGCCAGAGTATTCCGGTGTACTGCGCGAGTTCATGACGCAACTGAATGGCATTCTCGATCCAGAAGCCACAGACCATGCAGCCAAGGCCGATCAGCAGGTCCTGATTGATCAACTGGGCGGCCGTGAGGCCGTTGCGACCAAACGCAGCGCAAGTGCAACGCCGGCCCCTAAGCCTGTTGATGCGACATGAGCAAGTCGTCTGTGGAAATCGAAAACCCGGTAACTGCCCTGCTACGTGGCAACAAATGGACACCATTTGTTGCCATTCTGCTGTTTGGTGCGATCTGGGAAGTGGCAGTGCGACTGAGTGGCGTGAATGCTTTGTTGATGCCTGCGCCATCTGCCGTTTTGGTGCGGCTTGTCGAAATGATCGGTCCGGGTAAAGGTGCAACGCCCGATTTTCTTTTGCTGCGCCATGTCGGAATGACCATGCTTGCCTTGCTTGTTGGTTTCTTCCTGGCAGCCTTGGTATCCTCTGCAATTGGACTCATTATGGGGATGAATCGGGCCATTTATGCCTGGCTTAATCCGATCATTTCAATGTTCATGGTTATCCCGAATATTGCCTTTGTACCGGTCATTATCCTTTGGATGGGACTTGGATTGAAGACAGTGATCGTCGTGGTTGTCACCGGCGCGTGCTTTCCGATCATCTACACGGCAGCCGCCGGTGTGCAAAGTGTTCCTCAACGCATGATTTGGGCCGCTCAAACCGCCGGAGCCTCACGCTGGCAAATCCTGACGACTGTGCTGCTTGGGGCAACGATGCCCTATCTTATTGCAGGTCACAAACTTGCGTTAGGGCGGGCCTGGCGGGCCGTCATCGCCGGAGAGATATTTGCATCAACCGCATATGGCGTCGGGTTTATGATCTTTGATGCGCGTACGTTCCTGGATTCCGAGGCGATGTTTGCTGGCCTTATTATTGTTGGCTTGATTGGCGTCACGCTGGAGCGTGTTCTGTTCGGATATATCGAACGCCGCACGGTCATAAAATGGGGTGTCGCGACCTCAAAGGATTTATAAAAATGGGCCGGATCAAGATTTCAGCCAAAAATGTTGAGAAACTTTTCAATCCCGGAACGCCAGAAGAAGTTAAGGCAATCGAGGATATCACTCTTGATGTGAAGGAGGGGGAGTTTGTCTCACTGCTGGGGCCGTCTGGCTGTGGGAAGTCAACGTTCTTGTTTATGGTGGGCGGGTTTGAAAAGGCGACAGACGGATCACTTACTTTGAATGATGTTCCTATCGAAGGACCAGGCGCCAATCGAGGCATCGTTTTTCAGGAATATTTGCTATTTCCGTGGCAGGTCGTTTCAAAAAACATTGCCTATGGCTTGCGGATCGCAGGTGTTCCAAAGGCTGAACAAGACCGGCGTGTCGCGGAGTTGATCTCGATGATCGGACTCCAGGGGTTTGAAAACGCATATCCGGAATCGCTGTCGGGCGGCATGAAGCAACGCGTAGCCATTGCCCGTGCGCTTGCCTACGACCCCGAAATCCTGCTGATGGATGAACCTTTTGGCGCGCTGGATGCCCAAACCCGGGGCCGGATGATCAATGATCTGACCCGTATCCACCAAAGCACACACAAGACCACGCTGTTTGTGACGCACTCGGTGGAAGAAGCCATTTTATTGTCGGACCGTGTTGCGCTTTTTTCGGCAAGACCCGCGCGGATCAAAAACGTATTTGAGATTGATCTGCCGCATCCTCGATCTGTGACCGACGAAAAATTTGTGCACTATGAGAGGCGCATTCTCGAGAGCCTCGAAGAGGAGGTCACAAAGACGATCAGTGCAAACGCAGTGCCGGCGGAGAAATTGTAGAGTTTGCCAGAAAAACCGAATAATCTGGTTGAATCGGCCCTTTAGCATCGCGGAAACTGATGATCACTCTACCCCTTGTCTGGCTTGTCAGTGTTTTGACGACAATCGCCGCTTTTGCATTGGCGCAAGACACACGTTTGCCGTTTCCTGCGCGATTGTTCTTGTGCAGTTTCCTACTGGCTTTGGCCATCGTCAGTTTGCTGCTGGGGTTTCGACTTTCTTTTGACGCCATTTGGGCCGCGCGGGTTCAGCCATTGGTCGCTTTGATGGTCGCACCGTTGGCCTATTTTGGTTTCAACGCGCTGACCAAGGACGCAGAACCCAAATGGCAAAAAACGCTGCTTGTGCACGGAATGCCGGTGGCCTTGGCGCAGGTGGCAATATTGGTAAACGTCCCTGTTTCGGCGGATGTGTTTGTGCTGGTGTTCACCAGCATCTACCTGTTTCGGACGGCACGGCTTCTGCCCTGTAACGCAGATGACTTCGTGCATGTAGCACCGCACGCATTGCGTATTCTGCGATCTGCGGTTTATGCCACGATCATCTTGCTTGGTATGATCGTGGCCTCTGACCTTTTAATCGTTGCCGCCAGTGCGTTTGCCGGGGACGCTTTCATAGTGAAATTCCTGACCGGCGTATCGGGAGTGTTCACGGCATTTGTCTTTGTTGTCGCCCTTGCTGGTGTCCCGATGTTGCTGAGGGTTTCAAAAAGCAATCTTGCGGGTTCCGAGAAACCCACTGACAGTGACCGCTCAATGTTGGCGGCAATTGATGCACTGATGAACGAAAAACACATTTACACAGACAGCAATTTAACACTCGCGCGAGTGGCGCGACGCTTATCGGTGCCTGTCCGGGATGTCTCAATGGCAATCAACCGCATGACAGGTGAAAATTTCTCGCGATACATCAATGGGTTCCGAATTCGTCATGCGCAAAATGCTTTGCGCGAAACTGAATTGCCGATCACGGAAGTGATGTTTGACGCAGGCTTTGTCAGTAAATCGAACTTCAACACTGAATTTCGCCGGATCACCGGACAGACCCCATCGCAGTTTCGTTCAGACAAGGCAGATATCTGACGGTATCTGCCTTGTCTGTTTAGCCTTATAGTTTTGAGCAGGTGGTGCGGCTTGCCTTTGCGCCAAATACATCGGCAACAACGGACGCTCCTGGGTTGAGGACAAAGCCGTAGCCATCACTCAATCCTCTTTCAATGACGATATCTGCATTGGAATCAGTTATTTGGCTGCTGGTGCGATACATGTCGCTTACGACGTCTTCGCCGCGCGCAAGCGCTTTGGCGACCGCGGCGGTTTGAAGGATCAGACGAATTGGTTTTCTCGTATGGGTCGAGATGCTATCGCCCCCGAAATCCCCGGCGACAAACCGGATCGGCAAGCTCAGGCAGTCTTGGTTATCCGCACTTCTAATGGTCGCAATGCCACGCCCCATAACGCCTCGAAGGTGCAGGAGCGTTGCGGCGCGTGGGGTGTCAATCTGGACAATTCCAAAGGCACCAGCGGGTATTATTTGACCAGCTTCAGTCTGGACCGCGGTGGTTGTTGGCCAGTGCACCGGACGATCTGTGTCTTGGGCGTACGCTGCAAGTGGCGTGACAAACAACAAGACTTGCATGGGCAGAAGAAGGAGTAAGTTGAGGCGAGTTGACATTTCGAAAGTTCCTTTTGCCAAATTGATTTGGGGCTGCATGCTTCGGCAGCGCCCAAAACCTAGAAAATGGTGTCGTGCAAAAAGCCCGGATACGTGAAATAGAACGTTCGAAATCGCTATTTCGAACCCCTCCATTCGATTGCAAAGTTCAGCAAAATCCGAATTACTGTCTTTCAGGACCACCGGATAAAGGCTTCGTTCGAATGTCTGTTTGTGAACATGAACTGATTTCATGAGAGGCGAGACAGGTTGAAAGCCATGGATCGAAAGTGATCAACCAAGTCTGATTATCTGGCCCAATACTGCGGCGCGGGATTCGGCCCCGGCGGGCCCTTCAAAGATCTATATCGTACTGCGGGTTCGGTTAGCTTCTACTGTGATCCAAGGCGCAGATCGTGCCTTTTCGCTGGGCATTTCGGCATATAGACTTGTCCTGTTAAGCTGGCCAAAAAGGACGAACATGTCACTTCTTCAAATTGCATCACTTTTGATTGTGCTGGCCGGGGCCTTTGGGACCATAAACTATCTGTTCCTGAAGCTGCCATCGACCATTGGTATTCTTGTGGTGGCGCTTTTTGCTTCGTTCGCAGTGATCGCTTCAGATGCGCTGTTTCCGGCTCTGACAGTCGAAGAACAGGTCCGTGCGCAGGTGCTGGGACTGGATTTCTCCGATGCGTTGCTGGAAGGTATGCTGGGCCTGTTGCTGTTTGCCGGGGCCTTGCATGTCAAGCTTTCGGATCTGCGAAAATCCTGGCTGGTGATTTCTCTGATGGCAACTGTCGGCATCGGCCTTTCGACCGTCATCGTGGGCGTCGGATTTAGCTGGTTTACCGGGATGCCATTGATGGTCGCACTGGTTTTTGGTGCGTTGATTTCGCCCACCGACCCGGTTGCTGTATTGGGAGTGTTGCGTGAGGCGGAGTTGCCGAAGTCGCTGGAAACCAAAATTGCCGGAGAAAGTCTCTTTAATGACGGTGTTGGCTACGTGGTTTTTCTTGTCCTTATCGGGCTCGCTTTTCCCTCGGGCGAGAGCCATGGTTCGGGCCTTGCGGGTGCAGCGCAATTGTTTGTGCAAGAAGCACTGGGCGGAGCGGTTTTAGGCCTTGTGCTTGGCTGGCTCACCTTCAGGGTGATGCGTCTGATCGACGATTATTCACTCGAAGTTCTGATCACCCTTGGCCTCGCTTTCGGAGGCTATGAATTGGCTGTTTGGCTTCATGTTTCAGCGCCAATCATGGCGGTCTGCGCCGGGCTTTTGATCGGCGACATTGGTGCAAAACACGGCATGTCCGAGGAAACCCGCCAATATGTCGACGCTTTCTGGAAGATGGTCGATGAAATCCTGAATGCTGTGTTGTTTTTGATGATTGGTTTCGAAGTCTTTGCGGTGGCCTTCGAAACTGATTTGCTGATTGCAGGCTTCATGGCCATTTTCTTATCATTGCTGGCACGGTTGGTCTCTGTATCGGTACCCGTTCTAATGCTCAAACCGTTTCGGGAGTTCAGCGATGGTGTCATTCCGATCATGACATGGGGCGGACTGAAGGGAGGCATTTCCGTGGCGCTGGCGCTTTCCTTGCCTGATGGCGAATGGAAGCCTGTGATCCTGACCGCAACCTATATCGTCGTGATTTTTTCGATCATTGTGCAGGGGTTGACTGTGACCCGGTTGGCCGAGCGAGTGGGCCGGGCGCCGGACTTACCCTTGTCCGATTAGGGTACCCAAAATGTGTTCGTCATTCAAAATCTGCCTGAACTGGCGAAGCTGATCTCAAATCCAGCGTCAGACGAGCCGCCGAGCATGTTGGAATTCCTTTGCTTACGGTCGTTGTCCTGATCAAATTGATCTTCTGATAAATTCTATGAAACCCTGGATCTTGACCCTTGGCGATCTCCAAATCACAAACACAATATTGCTGTATTTGTGTTGAATTGACGCCTATTACAGTTTCCCCAAGGCTTTATGGGGCGGGATTCAAATAATGCTCTTCCTTATTATTCTCACGCTTATTTTTATGTTTGTGGGTGCAGTTGTTGCCTTCGTTGCTTTGTCGAAAGTAAGTGATGCGAAGCGAAAACTGGCAGAGTTGACGATGCTGGTAACGGCTCTGGAAAAACGGCTTAAGCTGTTTGAGGCGGATCCGGAGGCTATAAGCGCAGCATCGATCAAGGCGGATGCGCCAGACCTCATCAACAATGCTACGAGTGCCGCCACTGAAGAACAGCAAGATACTGCCCCTTCACAAAAAGACGTGCCGCCGGTTGAAGCCCAGCAGACAGCACAGGCTGCGCCCGAGCCAAATCAAGAGTCCGAACCAAAACCTGAAACGGTCAGTGCAGCGATTCCAAGTCCGCAAATTCGCAAAGCCGACACTGATATGGAGCAGACTGTTGGTGCCAAATGGACTGTTTGGCTTGGCGGTGGGGTACTGGCATTTGGAACGGTGCTTCTTGCGCGCTATTCCATTGAGCAGGGCCTGCTTGGGCCGCAGGTGCGTATTGCGCTCGGCATAGGTCTTGGGCTGTTGTTATGCGCATTAGGGGAATGGGCGAGGCGGCATAGCACCCGCTTCTCGCTGTCCAGTTTCCCCACGGCAGATATTCCCGCCGTGCTGACAGCGGCAGGGACAATTGCCATGTTTGCGGCAGTTTACGCGGCTTATCAGCTCTATGGGTTCTTCTCGCCGGCGCTGACATTTGTCGCGCTTGCGGTCGTTTCGCTGGCAACCATGGCGGCAGCTTTGCTGCATGGACCAATGCTGGCCGCATTAGGACTTGTAGCCAGTTTTGCCGTTCCGTTTCTGATCGGTGCCGAGCAGCCTAACATTGCAGGGCTTGGTGGCTATTCACTGGCCGTCGGTGTGGCCGCTTTCGGCGTTGCGCGTTTGAGAGTCTGGCGCTGGCTGGCTCTGATTGCGACAGCCGGTCTGTGTTTTATCGGCCTTGTGATGGTGTTTGAGGCAGGTGTTGGCGAGCGTTGGATTTTGACAGTTTACGATAGTCTGACGCTTGGTTTGGTGCTGTTTGTGTTTGTGGTCAGCCTCTATGCCGCCAGACCCAAATTGCGCCAAGCTGTTGACTGGACTGCGTTTGGCGCGCTGATCGTTCCATTTTTGCTGTTCCTGTTTGTGGTCTTGCAAAGCCCGGTTGACGGGTTCTCAGCCCTTGTTCTGGTGGGCCTTAGCGCTTTGGCTTTGGCTGTCGCCTACCAGTATTCTGCGCTGCGGCTTCTGGCCTATCTGGCCAGCGGTCTGGCGATTTTCAGCCATGCAGGCTGGAACCTGCCGGGCAATGCGCTGGATGCCCTTGGTCAGATTTACAATCCGACATTGGGTGTCTGGTCTGTGCCGCCAGAATTACGACTGACCGAGGCTGTGCGCCTTTACGCACTACTTAGTGCCGTGCTGATTTTCCTGTTTGCCGCTGCCGGATTGCGCGGGATTGTTGGAACCCGGTCCAAATTGCAATTTGCTTTGGCCGGAACGATTGCCCCCTTTGTTCTGTTGCTGGTGTCCTATCTCAGATTTGATGTGGTTACATCATCGCTGTCTTTTGGATTGCTGGCGCTTGCTTTGGCTGTGTTTTTTCTGGGAAGCATGGAATGGCTGCTCAGAAACCTGCCCAAAACCACTGGATTCCGCGCCCGGGTGCTGGACTTTTACGCTGTTGCCGCGCTGGCTTCGATCATTCTTGCGATCTGGATACTTCTGTCCGGGTGGGTGCTTACCGTCACCGTGGCCTTGCTGGCTCCAGCTCTGGCATGGTGCTACAGCCAGCGGGCCATGCCTGCATTGCGGCCCATGGCTGTGGTGATGGTGCTGTTGTGGGTGCTGCGCATCTTGTGGGATCCGTTCATCGTTGGCGATGCTCTGGGCACCACCCCAATCTTCAACTGGTTGCTGGTCGGCTATGCCGTTCCGGCGGCCGCCTTTGTCTATGCGGCCATGCTGCTGGGCGCTACGAAGCGCGATAATTGGCTCGATGCCATGGAGGTCTGCGCTGTTTCAGCGGTGACTGCTGCCATTGCAGTGATTGCACTTCATGCGCTGGATCCCTCCGATCTTTTCGGCCCCATCGATACGCTGGAAGAAAGTGCGCTTTTGTCCCTCATTGGTGGCGGTGTGGCGCTCGGTTTGCTGCAGATCAAAAGCACAGAAAAAAGCGTGCCACTGCGGGGATCTGCCACTGTTCTGGGCGGGCTGGGGGTTTTATTTGCAATCAGCAATTTGATGTTCGCCTACAATCCGATGCTCACCAATGCTGCGGTGGGGAGTAGCATTTTCTGGAACAAGCTGGTGTTCTCTTATCTGATGCCAGCCATCCTGTATGGGGTTTTGGCCTGGCGCAGCATGGGCAGGCGGCCCAAACTCCATACCGATGCACTGTTCGGTCTCAGCGCCGTGCTGCTCTTCCTGTGGGTGAATTTTACCATCAGGCTGGTCTTTCATCCGCAAAATCTGGCGACGGGTCCAACCGGAGATTTGGAACTCTACACCTATTCGGCTGTCTGGCTTCTGATCGGGCTTGCACTGCTGGCGCTGGGCATGGTGCGTAATTGGCGTTTCTGCCGGATGATATCCGGTGGGATTATTGCGCTCGTAACCTGCAAAGCATTCCTGATCGACATGTCGAACCTGACGGGCATCTGGCGCGCTTTGTCATTCATCGGGCTTGGTGGTGTGCTGTTGCTGATTGGGATGATCTATCAGCGTTTGCTGACGCCCGACAAAGCGGTGGAGACAAAGCCGGAGGGTTCGTAAACGCTTCTCTGTCTCAAGCCAGCCATACCGGCTTGAGACTGTGTTTTGTCGTCAGACCTTATTCAGCGGTCTTGTGGTCCATCTTCATATCGCCATCCATGACTTTCTCGTCCGACATGCCTTCTTTTTTATGCATGTCGTGTGACCCGCCGCGTTTAAAACCTTCGACATTCAACTCGACTTCCACCTTACCCGCTTTTTCAAATTCCAAGGTGACTTTTTGAACGTCACCTTCATTGAGCTGTGTGGAAATTGACATGAACATGAGATGGAATGAGCCGGGCTTCAACTCGACGGACCCACCTGCTGGAATTTCCAGACCTTCAGGAACAGGGCTCATTTTCATAACATCATTTTCCATTGCCATTTTGTGGATTTCCACGCGTTCGGCAAAGTCGGTGCTGGCACCAATAATCCGGTCCGCTTCTTCACCATTATTGGTAATGGTCAGATACCCTCCGGCTACCTTTGCATTCGGCGGCGTAGCGCGGGCATAGGGGTGGTCGATAACAAGGTCACCCAACGTGAAACTATGGGCGGTGGATGGCAGGGTTTGTGTAAGCGTTGCCAGCAGGGCAAACGCAGCAATTTTGATAAAAGACACGATCATCTCCAAAGATGTAGAATTTAAAAATCAGTCAGCTTGTTGTTATCAAGAGCTTTTCAGCTCTTGAAACTTCAAGAAACTGTTGGAGGACCGCGGAGGGGTGTGGCCGGCTGAAAAATGGCGCGCGGCAGATTTACTGCGGCAACCTTCAGCCTTTGGTTTTCGATTATTCGTGCGACCGCCAGCGACATTCCGCAGGGCGGTGAGGCCATTGCGCCATCTGCAATGCGGCAGAATTCACAGGACGGGCCGGCAGCACCGTTTTCGCCTGCCGGTGTGTAGACGCACAGGCTGAGAATGGTGCCATCTGGCAGTGCGTATTCGGAAACCGTTGTGGTGCTTTCACCCGTTGCAATTGGCTGATGTGCAAAAGCTGCTAACATGATGGCACATACGCAGGCGATGCGAATCCACATCAATTGTATGTTTCGAAGCCAATGCACGATTCAGGTGACCTGTCTGTGAGTTAGCCGATCATTCACTCGGCAGATATCAGGACTTCTACATCACGGTGACGACCAGCCTCAACTGAAAAGTTGCGGTTGTAGGGTGTTCCCTCATGGGTAGCAACGACGGCATAATCACCTTCTTCCAGAACATATTCCGGAAACGCTCCGACAGTCTCGGCAATCACTTCGCCATTGGGGTAAAGCAGGGTCCAACTGGTGTTTGCAATTGCTTCGCCACCGGAATCATTGACAAGCTTCAGCGTCACTTCTGCCGCTCGGTGATAAAGGGTCGCATCCGTCAGCTTGCCTTCTTCAACCGTGATGTCTGCACTGACACTGGCATTGGCATTTCCATACAGGCTTTCGACCCGAAATGTTCCGGCGTTCAGAGGCAGAATCAATCCCGAACGTGCACTTTCCACTATGAGTCTTTCATCTGTGGTCTCAGAATCACGCTCGGTAATGCGAAACCGCACCTTGTCGGCAGGAATGTTGACGTCCCCGGTCAATTGCGCCTGCAGTCGTAGCCCACCTGCGCTTAGAATGACGGTCTCGGTGACGGATTGCCCGGCAAGGCGCAGCATGGCGGTTGAGGAGGCTTTGCCATAGGAGGCATGGACCAGATAATTACCCGGTTGCAGGGTTTGGGCCCAATCACCACCTTTTCCGCTGGCGATCAGCGGATAGGCTCCGGCTGCATCAGGCACCTGATCGTAAATGCGCCAGGTCACGCCAAAGGGAATCGGTTCGCCATCTTCCACCAATTTGGCAACCAGTCTGGCTTGAGCCGGACCTGCATCCAGATCTACCGGTGGCATTTCCGGAATGTTGCTCATATCTGGCGCGCCCAGAATTTGGGGCAATACATTCAACAGGCTTTGTCCTGGATTGATGCTGTCGGCGCCAGAGCCTGGTTTTGCCCTTGGAAGCGGGGCGTTTTGAGCCAATGCGGCAGAGGCTGTGGCGCTCATGAAGAGAGCGGCCAGCACAATGCGACAAAGTGTAACCAATTTCACGTATGGCAGCGTTTTCATGAAACCCTTGCAAATTATTCTGTTGTCTCGTCGGGCCAGATCAATGGATGGTCCGAACTCTAAATGGCTTTACACATTGGCCTTTTGATGACCGGTGCAACCCTTTTTCACTTGTCTGTGAATACAGTGTTCAGCAGCCTTTTGAAAGTGCGTCTGTTTTCCTCGTCAGCCAGCTTATATTGATTTCTGCACCACAACGGGTTTTAAGCTGTGCTTCAATAGTAATGCTGTGCCGTATTTTCAGGAGTTTGTATGGATTTGAAGACGTATCTGTCGTCTCGGCGGACGATTCCTTCGGCGCATTTGAGTGAGCCTGGTCCCGACCAACAGCAATGCGATGAGATTTTGACGCTGGCGTCACGCACCCCGGACCATGGTAAATTGGCTCCCTGGCGGTTTATCCTGATTGACGGACCTGCACGCCAGACACTGAGCGATTTTTGCGTTGCGCGCCAAAAGGCAGTTGCGCTGGATGAGGGGCGCACCCTGACCGAAGCTGAAATCGACAAGACCGCAACGACGTTTACGAAGGCACCGCTGATTGTGGTTCTGGTCTCAACAGCAACGGACCATCCGAAAATCCCGCTTTGGGAGCAGGAGCTTGCAGCTGGTGCGGTGGGCATGAACCTGCTTCATGCCAGTAATGCGCTCGGCTTTTCCGCACAGTGGCTGTCAGCCTGGATGGCTTATGATCCAAAGGTTTGCGCAAAGCTTGGATTGACAGGAACAGAACGTATTGCGGGCTTTTTTCACATCGGCACACCGCAAGAAGGACCGGTAGAGCGCGCGCGGCCGGACGTGTCAGACATCACAACCCAATGGTCCGCTTGACCTGATTACATTTGAAGCTGGAGCTCAGATATTGTTCTACGACGCAATCAAGAAGAATCACGGACTGCCTCATGATCCCTTCAAAGCTATTGTGACACCACGTCCCATTGGCTGGATTTCTACGCAGGATGCGAAAGGTCGCCACAATCTGGCGCCTTACAGTTTTTTCAATGCCCTGTGTGACAAGCCGCCAATCGTCATGTTTTCTTCCGATGGCATGAAGGACAGCGCCAGCAATGCTCAGGAAACAGGCGTATTTGCCTGCAATCTGGCCACCTATGCCATGAAGGATGCCATGAATGCCTCCTCAGCACCGCTTGAACATGGTGTCAGTGAGTTTGAGCGCGCCGGGCTGACGCCGGTGCCATGCGAGCTGATTGATGCGCCACGCATCAAGGAAGCGGCTGTTGTCATGGAATGTGAGACACTGGAGGTCAAACCGCTGGTGGACCGGAGCGGGCAGGAGGCCAGCTACACCATGGTGATCGGGCAGGTTGTGGGCATTCATATCGATGATTCCTGCCTCGTGGACGGCCTGCTGGATACAGCCCTTTTGAAGCCCATTGCCCGGCTTGGTTACAGGGATTACGCAGTGGTGGATGCAGTGTTTCAGCTGACCCGTCCGGACAGTTAAAAAATCATGGTGTGAGAAAGCTGAAAAGTGCGCTGGACAGAGCCGGCATTTTCCCTTAGGAAGCGCTTCGTTAGCGAAGTTACTCTACTAGCAGAGTGACTCTCTAGAGGCGTTGTTCGCCTGTGTCGCCGGTATAGCTCAGCTGGTAGAGCAACTGATTTGTAATCAGTAGGTCCCGGGTTCGAATCCTGGTGCCGGCACCATTTTCTTTCAGTAATATGAATCATATATGAGCGCACGTTTGTCGCTCTGTGAGTCTGCATGCTTTTCTGGAAGCAAGTGGAGAGGGTATTGGCTTGAATGGATGCGGTTCACATTAGAACTGCGCTGTCGACCATATGATGTGGCTTGTGCGTATAAAGGCTATCTCATTGCCTGAAGGTCGTAGGTTCAAATCCTGCCTCCACCGAATCCAAATTCTCTCATAAAAATCAGACGCATAGGTGAGCGCGAAGTTTATGCCAAAGGCCGCTTTGCATTTGGAAGCAATTAGGAAACATCAAAAGGACAATTTGGATGAATTTCGCTTTACGGCCTTGACTACAGCAGACGCGCTCGAACTTGCCACGCAGCCCTTGGTGTGAGCTGCTGCCGGTCTCGTGGACACCGAGATTAGGTGTTTATGAGTTTGGAGAGTAGCGATGACAAGAAGAGTTTACAGCCGGGAATATAAGCGCCGGGCACAGCTTGTGACAGCTCGCGGTGTCATTGTCGCGCAAGCGGTCAACGGTCTGGATGTGCATGCGACCGTGCAGCGCAGGTGGGTGCAAGAATTTGGATCAAGCGGGCCGGACGCATTCCCGGTCAAAGGTCTGTTGATGCCGGATGACGAGGAGCTTCGCAGCCTTAGATGAGCAGTCGTGAAACTGAAGGCGGAACGCGACATCTTAAAGAAGGGCCGCAGCCTACTTCGCCAGGGACAATCTGTGATGTTTAGGTTTGTCGCGAAGCAGCGAGCGGTTTGGTCAGTGAGTTGGATGTGTGTCACGAAGTGAGTTGCATGCTTGGCTGATCCGTCCACAAAATCGGCAGCAGCTCTGTCAGTGTTCTTTTGAAGTTCCCCGATAGCGACTCTGCTTTGGCTTGGTTGAACGACCCCGAGCTTGCGAATGTACATGCTCTACGCAACAAAGATTCGAAATCGACAATCGTGCTCTTGAACCCTTTCTGACGCAGCATCATCTAGCTAATGAAAACTCATCAAGGTCAAAGCAAGCCACGAGAGCTCGTCTGCAAAGAGATTTTCCATGACAAAGTTGAAAGAGGGGAAAAAGCAACACTTAGTTGTTGTCGGTGGTGGATTCGGTGGTCTGCAATGTATAAAATCGCTGAAAGGTGCTGACCTGCAGATCACATTGATTGATCAGCGCAATCATCATCTTTTCCAGCCACTGCTCTATCAGGCTGCCACCACGATTCTAGCTCCTTCAGAAATCGCGTGGCCCTTGCGGCAGCTGTTCATCGATCAACCCAATGTCACCACGTTGATGGCCAAGGTAATAGATGTCGACACTAATAGTTCTGCCGTCAAATTGGCAAACGGAAGAGAAATCTCTTACGATACCTTGGTTTTGGCAACAGGCGCACGTCATTCGTATTTTGGCAACGACAAGTGGGAGATGCATGCCTCAGGATTGAAGACGCTCGAGGATGCAACAAAAATCCGTCGCAAAATTCTTGAAGCATTCGAAACGGCTGAAATGTCTGATGATCCAGTTGAGCAAAGCGCCCACTTGACGTTCTCCGTCATCGGCGCGGGCCCAACGGGCGTTGAGCTAGCGGGCATCATTGCAGAGCTTGCACACCGGGTTCTGCCCAAAGAGTTTCGGAAAATTGATACGCATTCTGCGCGAATTTTGCTGATTGAAGCTGGCGATATGGTTCTGTCGGCTTATCCGGAGGCATTGTCCAAATACGCCAAGAAACAGCTGACCGATTTGGGTGTTGAAGTCCTCTTGGGTAATGCCGTGACCGATATCGGACCCGACGGCATTGAGCAGGGGGAAACAAAAATTCCTTGCAAGACCGTCATCTGGGCCGCCGGTGTGCAAGCATCTCCAGCAGCGACATGGCTGGACGTGGACAAGGACAGGGCGGGTAGAGTCGCGGTTGAGCCAAATCTGACCGTTCCCGGTCATCCGAACATCTATGTGATTGGTGATACTGCCTCTGTCGCGAACGACGACGCTAAGCCAGTGCCCGGTATTGCCCCTGCCGCGAAACAGATGGGAGCCTACGTCGCAAAAGTTATCTCAGGTGAGCTTCGTGGCATGCCTCATGAAAAGCCTTTCAAGTATCTGCATGTTGGTAGCATGGCGACTCTTGGGCGACGCGCAGCAATTGCTGATTTCGGAACGTTCAGGATGAAGGGAGCACTTGCTTGGTGGGTTTGGGGCATCGCACATATCTACTTCCTGATAGGGACACGAAGCCGATTCGCGGTCGCATGGAGTTGGTTGTGGTCATTTGCAACTGGCCAAAACAGTGCACGCATCATTACGAACCCAGACAATCAAACTGGCACCAAGACCTGATTGTTCATTCCATTTCATAATCTTCCAATGAAAGAGAATTAAGCGAGATATTCCGCAATGAAGGCGTGTGCGCTTAACCTAAACGCTGGAGAGTAACAGTGGAGGGTGATCTGCTCCCCTGAAAACGCCCTGATTTGAAGTTAGTGTGTTTACCAACAAAGGGGGCAGACGATGAAGAATTCCGCCGTTCTGACATGGCCCCCTGCGCAGCTAGTAACCAGCCGCTCACATCCATTTGATTTTCTCTTGAACCGAACACTCTGTAAAGTCGTAAACATAACAAATGGAGGTTTAACCCATGAACTGTCTTGATTCTGACACCTGCTTTGACCGCCGCTATGCCCTAGGATTTGGCTTTGCGGTTGCGCTATGGGCTGTGATGGCGTTGACGAGCATTCTGCTCTAAGCAGCCTTTGCAAGACTCTAATTGACAAACAGCTCTGCACTTTGTGTCATGCTGCGAACCTGTAAGTGAGTGAACTGGGACGCGGCATGAAATTCGCCTTTGAAGCGAGCAATGCAGACGGGGCGCAAGAAGCGCTGTCCGAACTGCAGAAACACTACAAGTCTGTCCCACCGGAAGAAGCTGACATTATTGTTGTGTTGGGTGGTGATGGCAGCATGCTTCGGGCTCTGCACACCTACATGAATTCTGGAAAAATGCTTTATGGCCTCAATCGGGGGTCCATTGGCTTTTTGATGAATGAGTTTTCTGCTGAAAAGCTGGACGGACGCATTGAAAAAGCCGTGTCGACTTTCATCAATCCGCTTGTGATGGAGGTTACGCTTCCTGACGGCAGCATTGAGCGTGCTTACGCGCTGAATGAAGTCTCGCTGCTGCGCCAATCCTATCAGGCGGCAAAGCTGCAGATTTCAGTTGATGAACGCGTTCGTCTGCCTGAGCTCATATGTGATGGAATTCTTCTGGCAACGCCGCAGGGCAGTACAGCCTATAATCTATCTGCTCATGGTCCTATTTTGCCTATCAATGCGCCATTGCTTGCCTTGACGCCGATCAGCCCGTTCCGTCCGCGCAGGTGGCGTGGTGCGTTGCTGCCGAATCGGGCGAGGTTGACCATTGATGTGCTGGACCCGGCCCTGCGCCCGGTCAATGCGGTGGCCGACCACACAGAGTTCAAATCGGTAGAGCGTGTCGTGGCTTGGGAAGATAATACCAGCCGATGCGGTATTTTGTTCGATCCGGATCATTCCTGGGATGAGCGAATCCTGGCCGAGCAATTCCAGTATTAGAGCTGCTGCCAACTCATATTGGTTTTTGGCGCTCCATAATGAGCGTTTGCTCTCCCCTGTAAGAGGTTATGTGCTTGTGCTCAAAGCCTTGCTTGAGGGCAACACTTATGGATCCGGCGTGCTCGGGTGCGATAATGCACACTGTTTTATCAGCCGAAAAATACTGATCACCCCATGCACAGGCCGCCGATGCGGTTTCGCTGGCCACACCTTTGCCATGGACGGCGGTGCAAAGAACCCATCCCATTTCCGGAACCGCATCCAAGGGCGGTTCAATGGCGCGCTGGAAATCTCCAAATCCGACTTCTCCCCAAAAAGTGCCGGTGGATTTTTCACGAACCACCCAATAGCCGAACCCCAATGCTGACCAATGGCCGATGTTGCGCAAATGTCTGGCCCAGGATTCCTGCCGCGTGCTTGGTTGCCCGGAGATATGAAGGGTTACCGCTGGATCAGCCCACATGGCTGCGCAATCGTCGAAATCTGACAATGTATGCGGCCGCATTATTGTACGTTCCGTTTCCAGATCAATGGTTTTTGCCGGGGCTTTAAGCATAGGAGTGTGAACCTGATTTTTGTCTGATTTTCAATTTAAAGACGCATAGACGTACTGCCGCTGATTACGGTATCGAGATGCGCGCATGTCAAGCGCTGGCCAAGCGTATAGATTGAATATGCTGTACCGAAATTGCAGCAAGTTAAAAAGCGGATCACTATGACTGTTGGTATATTCGGGTTCTTCAAGAAGCAGTCCCCGTGTGTGGTTGAAGTTATCGCAATTTATGAAGAACCAGCGGATCAGGTTTTTGAAGGCGCGTTGCGCTTTTCTGAAATGATCGAGGCCATGTCCGGTTTGGCTGTTTACAAGGGCTTGCCGGACGAAGCGGTGCAGGAAGGTGCCACCTATATGGTTGATGTAACTTTCTGGAAGCTGTTCACGGTCAAAGGGCACACCATGCATATCGAGCTTCTGGATCGGGCAGGGCGTATCCTGCAAAGCCGGGAGCATGCGCCGGGGATCCGTCGGTGGGACCACACCTTGTCAGTCCAGCCACGGGACGGACGCACAGAGTGGCGAGATACAGTGCTCATCGATGCGGGTTGGCGCACCCCGTTTATGGCACGCTTTGCAACCTACCTTTATCGACGGCGTCATAAGCATCGGAAGGCATTGTCCATCACATCTGACCTGCGCATGTCTGACAGCGCAGGCTAAAGGATTTGCGACATTTTCAGGGAAACCGTTCAGTCTTGCTGATACACGATGTTGAACAAATGCGAAATACGGTGGTGACCGGCATCAGGTCTGGGCCGAGCCTGACAATTCCTGTTTCATGAACTCATCCAGCTGCGCAATCTCGGCTTTGTCCTGAATGATCAAGCCCCGTTTTGTGCGCCGCCACAACACATCATCTGCATTGCGCGCCCATTCTTGTCGTATCAGGTAGCGCACCTCTGCGGCGGTCAGGTCTGCACCGAAATTCTGACCGAGATCATCAAGCTTGGTTGCATGGCCCAGGATGGCGCGCGCGCGCGTTCCGTAGAGGCGGAACAACCGCCAGGCATGGGTTGGCTCAAGGAATGGAAAATCCTTTTGCAATTTTGCCAATTCATCATCAAATGAAAGCGTGTCAAAATCACCGCCAGGCAGAGTGGCACCTTTTGTCCAGGATGCACCTTTAGCTCCGATCGCTTCTTCGATCTTCTCAAGCATTGATTCAGCTAACCGTCGGTAAGTGGTTATTTTTCCACCAAAAATGTTGATCAGCTTCGGCTCGTTTTCAGCGCCTTCGCTTTTCAGCACATAATCTCGCGTGGCTTCCTGTGCCTTCGACGCACCATCATCATAGAGCGGTCGAACGCCGGAATAAGTCCACACAATGTCTTCCCGGCGTATCGGCTCGCTGAAATATTCGGCTGCAGCGCTGAGCAGATAGTCGGTTTCTTCCTCGGTAATGGCAACGGATTTGGGATCGCCATCATAGTCGCGGTCTGTGGTGCCGATCAGGGTAAAATCCTGCTCATAGGGAATTGCAAAGAAGATGCGGCCATCATTGTTTTGGAAGAAGTAGGCGCGTGGGTCGGTAAACTTCTGTTTCACGACAATATGGCTGCCCTGCACCAGGCGCACATTGTGCGCATCATTGTAGCCAAGAGCGCCGGTCAATACGTGGTCAATCCAAGGGCCTGCAGCGTTCACCACGCAGCGCGCCGAAACTTGCCAGGATTTCCCGGTCAATTTGTCTTCAAGACCTATCTGCCACAGATCATCTGCGCGCTGTAGTGAGACGACCTTGGTGCTGGTGTTGATGTCGGCACCGCGGTCTGCCGCATCGCGTGCATTCAGTACCACCAACCGCGCGTCATTGACCCAACAATCGGAATACTCAAAAGCCTTTTGGAAGTGTGGCTTCAGCGGTTGTCCGGCCGGGTCCAGCTTAAGGTTGAGTGTTTTGGTGCCAGGCAGTTTTTTGCGGCCACCAATGTGGTCATACAAAAACAGACCAAGACGGATCAGCCAGGCCGGGCGCGTATCCTTGTGGTGCGGCAGCACAAACCTGAGTGGCCAGATGATGTGCGGCGCCATGCCCCACAAGGTTTCGCGCTCCATCAGAGCTTCGCGAACCAGACGGAATTCATAGTGTTCCAGATAGCGCAATCCACCATGGATCAGCTTTGTCGACCACGACGATGTTCCTGATGCCAGATCGTTCATTTCCGCAAGGCCGACGTGAAAGCCTCTGCCGACGGCATCCCGCGCAATTCCAACGCCATTTATGCCCCCGCCAACAATGAACACATCATAAGGTTGGTCAGAGGTTGCTTGCGTGGTGGTGTCGAGAATATCGGCATTTTGTTCGGTCATGAAACGGTCTCTCCATACTAAGCTCGTCTTAAGTCGAAGATATATGAGTGTCAAACGAAGAAAATCGAAAGTCGCCTCGCTTCATTCAGTTTTCAAGAATACGCCTGATATGGAGCGCAAACCCCAGGCGATCTGCAGTCTGAGGAAGTGGTGTGGGAGTCAACGGACTGTTAATACCTGTTGGCGTATTTCTATCTTTCGTTGAACAGTCGGGGAATGAAAGTCCCTTTATGAATGAAACCGGTTGATCTGACAGCGCTAAGGTGCCTGATTGTTGACGACAACGCGCATATCAGGCGCGTCGTTCGGATGCTGCTTCAGGGATTTGGCATTCGTGAAGTGATCGAAGCAGCAGATGGCGCGGAAGGGTTTGAGTTGTTTCAATCCACCGCTCCGGACTTTGTTGTTCTCGATTGGGCTATGCCGGTCTTCAACGGTGTTGAATTGACGCGCATGATGCGTGACACCGATTCAAGCCATTTCCCCTATGTGCCCATCATCATGATCACCGGACATTCCGATAAAAAACGCGTCATAGAAGCGCGAGATGCCGGTGTCACGGAGTTTGTCTGCAAGCCGATCTCGGCCACTGCGCTCTATCAGCGTATCGTGGTCTCAGCCGTTTCGCCGAGAGCGTTCATTCGGACCGAATCTTTTTTTGGGCCCGACCGCAGGCGTATCGTTGGCGCTTTGGCTCAGGATGCGGAAGAACGCAGGGGCAAGGGTGAAAGCGAACACAAAGTGACGCAGATCGACAGTTTAATTGAACCCCGAAGCGAGAAATCGGTAGCATAATATGACAGATACGAATGTCTCGTCCCGCCAAATGGGTTCCGGAAAATCTGCTCACGAAATTATTGAGCCACCCAACAAGCTCAAGGATAAGGTCAAGCCTCTGCGTCAGGAGCATGGCAAGCCAATTGAGGATCCTGTCGCGCGGGCAGAGCGTGAATTGAAAAAACTTGAGCCTCAGTTTGCAGAATGGATGTCGAAGGATATTGCTCGACTTCAGAAAGCATGGACGAACCTCAACGAGACGTCAGGGGCTGATGGCCTTATGGACCCGGAAATTGCAGCACCCCTGTTTCGTGCAGCGCATGATCTGAAAGGGCAGGCCGGAACGTTTGGCAGTCCCTATGTTGCAACTGTTGCCGCCAGCCTTTGCATGATTTTTGAAGATGATGAAACCTTGGCCAGCGCGCCGCCTATTTTGATTGAGCAGCACATCAATGCAATTGCTGCAATGCACCGGGAAGGCGCTGAGTCCGGCGCGGACAGTCTGGCGTCAAAACTCTGCGAAGAATTGACAAACATCACCCAGACAATTGTTGCAACCACCAAGGCACAACAGCTGAAAGCATCCTGAAGACGAAAGCGCTGTATTGCCATAATGGTGGTTTGAGCTCAGCTGCGTGACCTCAGGTCATGGGTCCCGATTCAGAGAGCGGAAAGTCAACATGAATATGGTTCTGATCAGGATCCCAGATGTTGCATTGTAGAACATCAACTTCTTCTATCGTTTGAAGTTTGTACGGCGCACCATTGGTCTCCAACAGATGTTTGAATTCGGACCAGGAATTGCCCCGAAACGCGAAGTGCTCCAGCTTCAGTTCCTGCTCTGATCCAGCGCCGCCATCATTTTCCGCAACAACCATATGCACAATGGGAAGCTCGCCCAGATACATCCATGCACCGGGGAAACCAAAATCGGGGCGTGGACCGTTTCTCAGGCCCAGAAACTTTGTGTACCAGTCAATCATGGACTGCAATTTGCCCGTTCTGATGTTTACATGGTCAAGGGAAGAAACAAGCATTTTTTAGTCTCCGGGTGCTCTTATTATCGGCTGGACCTTAGGAAAATCTGCAGTCACTTGATAGCTTATTCTTCTGAATTTTTCTGCATAGCTATAGCAACCGAAGCAACGCATCTGTCAACTGGGCACTAGATGTTGCCGCATTCCTCAAACACGAAGATCTTTCCGAGATGGCACGTTTGGTGATTTCTATGCGAGGCGATACCCGGGACTACTGGCTTAACTCGTCAATCAGCCAGCGAAATGGTTTGATGTCACTTACTTCCGAGCGAAACATAACGGCACTTTCCATGTTCCAGCCATCTTCTGAGATCGGCAGGCGTACCAGATTGCGAGACAGGGCGTCGCTCTCTAATTGATCGGCCAGGACAGCGATGAGATCCGTATCACTTATGATTTGCATCATGGAGGAGAGGGACGAGGTTTCCATGACGATCTGTGGCGGCTTGCAGCCAATCTGGCGATATTTTGCTGCAATTTTTTCTTTCAGGTTCCTGTCAGAGGCATGGCCAACCCAGCCGAATTCCGCCAATTCCTGCCAACTGATTTCAGGTTTTCGAGTGAGCGGATGGCCGGACCGCACCCACGGGCATCGCCGGGTGGTCCATGAGGCACCAATTTGAAACTCATCTGGCAGTTCGGTTTCGGTCAATTCACAGACGATCAGATCCAGCGTGCCTTGAATGAGCATCGGTACAAGAATGTTTGAGATGGCGTTGGAAACCTCAAGCCGGACATTCGGGAATTTCTGGTGAAATTCCGCTAGTGCATGTGGAACAAGGCTTTGGGCCCAGACCAATCCGGCGCCAAGCCGAATGCTGCCACCGCGCCCCTGTAGCAATCCGCCCACCTCGATTTCTGCGTATCTTGCTTGTTGCTCCATATTCAGCAAATGGCGGTTCAGGACCCGCCCGGCCTTCGTTGGAATGACGCCACGAGATGTGCGCTCAAACAATCTGGCTGACATATGGTTTTCCAGATCCTTGATGCTTTTGGAAAGGGCCGGTTGGGACACGCCAGCTTGTTCCGCGGCAATTCGCAGATTGCCTGCATCATATGTGGAACGGAAATGCTGAAATCGTCTGGAGAATAGAAACTGCATTGCACCAGCATGCCATCACAGCATGCAAAAGTCATAATATTAATTCATGGCTTTTGCATTTATTGGCATTGGAAGTTGTTGCTAAATCCACCTAGCTTTCAAAAAATGACGGCAAAAGCCGTTGCTCTGGACCACGGGAGGCAGGAGCGTTTGAAATTTGTTTTCGTCATGTTCGATTCACTCAACCGTTTGGCTTTGGAAAGCTATGGCGGCCCAAAAAGTGATACGCCAAACTTCGAGCGTTTTGCCAAACGGTCTGTGACCTTTGACAAACACTATGTTGGCAGCCTTCCGTGCATGCCAGCAAGGCGGGATTTGCACACCGGGCGTTTGAACATGATGCACCGCAGTTGGGGCCCTCTTGAGCCCTATGATAACTCTTTTGCCCAAATGCTGGATCAATCAGGCACGCATTCCCGTTTGATCACCGACCACTACCACTATTTTGAAGATGGCGGCGCAGGCTATCACACGCGCTACAGTTCGTGGGACATGATCCGCGGACAGGAATATGATTCCTGGAAGGTTTTGCTTGATCCGCCGACGGACAAATTCAAGCACGCGTTCAACCCCAAGCACTACAATTTTGATCGCAATTCCTGGAAAAACCGCCACGCGGTCAATCTCGAGTTCATGCAGAAAGAAGAAGAGCTTCCCGGACCAAAATGCTTTGAGTCCGCATTTGAGTTTCTCGATCATAACCGGGAAGCCGATGACTGGTTTTTGCAGATCGAAACCTTTGATCCGCATGAGCCATTCCATGCACCGGAAAAGTACCGTCGGGCAGGAGACAGCGATTATAGCGGCGGTGCCCTGAACTGGCCCTCATACGCACCTGTGGATGAAAGTGATTCAGAGATAGCTGAAATTCGCGCCAACTATACGGCTCTGGTGCGGATGTGTGACGCCTATTTCGGTAAATTGCTGGATTATTTCGACGCGCATGATCTGTGGAAGGATACAGCTCTGATCATGAGCACGGATCACGGGTTTTTGCTGTCAGAGCATCAATGGTGGGGCAAGTGCCGGATGCCTTACTATGAGGAAATCGCTCACATCCCAATGATGTTCTATCATCCAGATCATGCAGATAAGGCCGGAACACGCTGCAGCCAGCTTACCCAGACACCTGACATCATGCCGACCATTCTGGACTGTTTCGGGCTGGAAAAACCGCCTGAAACGCTTGGCACATCACTGCTGGAATTAATGGGTTCTGCGTCACAAGACCGAGAAGTTCTGTTCGGCATATTTGGCGGGGCTATTGGTGTGACCGATGGGCGATATGTGATGTTCCACTATCCGCCGGATACGACAGCAGACGGTCTGTATGAATATACGCTCAATCCTCAGCATATGACGGCCCCCTTCACGAACAAGGAACTGAAGACGGCCGAGTTGTCTTCCGGTTTCGACTTCACCAAGGGACTTCCGCTTCTGAAAATTGAAGCTCAGAAGGATGCAAAACGCGTGCCCATGAATGACGGACTGGGTTTCGATGAGGCCGAGTTTGCCCTTTACGACCTGACATCTGATCCAGACCAGAAAACCAAGATACGCGACCGGACAGTCGAGACCAGATTGTATGCCGCGATGATGAAGCATCTGGCAGAGCTCGACACACCGCAAGAGGCCTATTGTTGGTACGGCCTCGAGACACGGGCGGAAACTGGGGCGTTTGCTGGCGCTCAACCAATAATGACATGACAGAAGATCTTAAGGAGGAAGATATGACACTTAAATCCAAATTCTCACTGGGTGTGGCGACCATAGCCGCCGTAGCGCTTGCAGGAAGCGCAGCATTTGCGGATTTCCCGGAACGTAAAATACAGAACATCTTTCCATGGGCACCTGGCACAGTTGCCCATGGTGTGAGCCAGATGATTGCCGAAGGCATGTCGGAGCGTTTGGGCCAGCCTTTGCCCGTGGTGGCAACGCCGGGCGCCGGTGGCGTGAAAGCATTTAACACGGCATTGGCAGCTCCGGCAGACGGCTATACGATTTTTGATGGCTATGTTGCGCCATTGGTGATTTCGCCAATGTTTGGACGGGCAGACTGGGGATGTGATGATTTTACACCTTTGTGGTCAGCCACTTCCAACGCCTTTGCAATCGCAATCAGTCCCACCGAAGAGCGGTTCACCGATTTCCCGACCTTCATAGAATATCTGAAGGCAAACCCCGGCAAAACAGCCTATAATGGCAACGGTTTGTCGCTGCCGCATATGGTTTCAGCCAAGGTGTTGCAAACGCTTGATCTGGTTTCCCGTCCGGTTCCCTATGACGACATTGAACTGGGCATGAAAGATCTGCGGTCAGGTGTGTTGGATTGGCTGGTCGTCAATCCGGGTGTCTACAATGCCAACAAGGATAATCTGAAAATTCTTGTGACGCTCAGTGAACTTGAGTCAGTGCAGCGGACCTATGACGGTGCTGACAGAGCACTGGATTTTGGAATTGATCTGGGCATTTCAGGTCTTGCGCCGATGGGGTGGAACTGGTGGTTGGTTCGCAAAGACACTCCAGAAGACCGGGTCGCTGTTCTGCGTGACGCCATGGAAGCCACAATCAACGATCCTGAAGTCCGGGCTCAGATCGAAGCGACCGGTTTTGTGCTGACCGAGTATTCTCCTGACCAGTATAGTGATGTTTGTAACAGTGCCCGGGCGCAGCTGGAATCCGCCAAGGATGCCATCACCTGGGAAGAAGAAGCTGTAAAAGCCGCAAATTAAGGGCTCCTCCCGAATGTTGGCCCGCCGCACCTGACAATCTGGGCGGCGGGCCAACAAAGTTTTACTGGCATGCCAGACAGGACACGCCCGGATAGACCAGGCCCAGACAGGACAGGCAATGACAAGTAACTCCATCAGGCTGGGACGTTTCCCCGGACGTTTGCCGGGACGTTTGATTGCACCGATATTCTTTTTGGCCATCGCCGCCATTGTGTTCTGGCAAACCAACACGGATCTGGTCGAAAAGGACATAGCAAGCGGCAGCATGCAGTATAATGCCGCGTTCGTGCCGGAGGTTCTGGCAATCGTGCTGATTGTTCTGGCCGTTTTCCAGATATTACAGGCTTTTCGGCTTGCTGACGCCAATCTTGATACAAGTGCGTCAGAAGCCGACGAGGAAGATGAAACGCCAATGGAGCGTGGCTTGGCGCTGCGCAGTTTTGTGGCACTCGTGTTTCTGGCCTTGTACATATTTGCGATGCGCCCATTGGGCTATCACATTGCGACCCCCTTCTTGTTGGCAAGCCTGTTTGTTCTTTTGAACGTGCGCAATTTGTTTTTCGTGCTGGGTCTGTCGGTCGGCATATCCTATGCCTCGGCCTATGTTTTTGGCGGCCTGTTGAATGTCGTGCTTCCAGCCGGGGTGTTTGAAATTGCTCCTTTTTAGCGCAGGTAACAGACACTGATGCTTGAGCCACTTTTCCAGGGCATTCAGTTATTCTTCACAATGGACGCGGTTTTCGCAGTCCTGGTGGGAACTTTGCTCGGCCTGTTAATTGGTGTTCTGCCAGGGCTTGGTCCCTTGATGGGCATCATTCTTCTGCTGCCGATTACCTTTCATATGGAGCCAGTGGCCGGGATGGGGCTGCTTATTGCCATCTATGTTGGTGGTTCCTGTGGTGGAGCGATTTCCGCCATTTTGGTGCGCATTCCCGGAACGCCATTGGCCGCCGCTACTTTGCTGGATGGTTATCCAATGGCGCAAAAGGGGCGTGCCAAGGATGCGGTTGGCATTGCCATTTCAGCCTCCGCGCTTGGCGGTGTTCTGGGCGGGATTGTACTGATCTTTCTGGCGCCGCTTCTGGCGCGGTTTGCGCTGGAGTTCGCGCCTCCGGAAACATTCGCGCTGGCGCTGACCGGGCTTTTGGTGATCGCGCTCGTCTCCAATGAAGCCACGTCCAAAGGCATCATGACCGGAGCTTTCGGCCTTCTGATTTCCACCATTGGCTATGATCAGTTCGCCAATGATTTGCGTTTCACTTTTGGGGTGAATGGACTTCTTGGCGGTATCCACATTGTCGCAATGGTTGTTGGTCTGTTTGCGATCTCCGAAGTGATTGTTCAGATCAAGGCAGGTTTCTTTTCACGCAACCCGGATGTGCCCTGGGTTCGCCCGTCACTGAATTCTGCGCTGATGGTCCTCAGTCGCTGGGTGAATCTTGTCCGCTCGTCGGCCATTGGCTCGTTTCTGGGAGCTTTGCCCGGTGCAGGGGGCGTGGTGTCGTCTTTTACCGCCTATGCCATTGCCCGGTCATCTTCCAAAACGCCTGAGAAATTTGGCACCGGGTTTGAAGATGGCATTGTTGCCACTGAATCAGCCAACAATGCCACGGTTGGTGGATCGCTTATTCCTACCCTGTCTTTGGGCATACCGGGCGATGCCACATCAGCTGTGCTGATGGGTGCCTTGATCATTTTGGGGTTTTTCCCTGGTCCCAATCTGTTTGAACAGCATCAGGATGTCGTGGGGGGAATTTTTCTGGCTTACATGTCTGCCAATGTCGTTCTGTTTTTTGCGGGTATTTTTCTGACGCCGCTCTTCGTTGCCTGTATTAAATTCAAGAAGCAGTATCTGCTGCCATTTATTACGCTGTTATGTGTGTTGGGCGTGTTTTCGCTGGAAAGCTCCACATTTCATCTGTGGGTCATGCTGGCATTCGGCGCTATCGGGTATGTGCTGCGGCGCTATGATTATCCGCTGGCACCGATGGTCATTGGCATGGTTCTGGGGCCGATTGCAGAGAGTAATTTCCGGCGTTCGCTGGTGATTTCCGGAAATGATTACAGCTTCTTCATCGACCGCCCCATTGCCGCAACGATTTTGGCAATCAATCTGGTGCTGATACTCTGGATGCTGTGTCCTAAAGGCTGGAAAAACAGGCTGTTGCGCCGTGTTTAGCGGACGGCTCCTAGTCCGCATTTTGCTGGTTTAGTGACTGCCGACAGACAAACAGAGACAGGGCAGCCGCATTTGACACGTTCAGGCTTTTGATGGGCCCCGGCATATCAAGTCGGGCCAGATCGTCACACAGGTCACGGGTGAGGCGGCGCAGTCCACGCCCTTCAGCGCCCAGTAATAATGCAATTTTAGAGGCGTTCTGACGCTTGGTCGTCTCGACCAGATCCATCGGCCCTTCACTGTCCAGACCAATAGCGGAAAACTGCAATGCCTGCATTTCCTCAACGGCGCGTGCCAGATTGGTGACCTGAATATAGGGGACGTGTTCAAAAGCGCCTGATGCTGTTTTGGCCAGAAGCCCTGTTTCATGCGGAGCATTGCGCAATGTCGTCACCACAGCGCCTGCACCCAAGGCACAGGCCGAGCGGATAATTGCCCCCACATTGTGAGGGTCTGTGACCTGATCCAGCACAACCACCAGATCATGATGGCGGACTTCCTCAAGCGTTGGCTGCTCAAGCGGTTCGGTTTCGAGTACGATGCCCTGATGCACCGCATCGCGTTCGACCAGACCATCGAGCTCTCTTGGGCGCACTTCTGTCCACTCTTGCGGCAGGGGTACTGATTCTGCCTGAAGGCGGTCCGCCATGTTCTTGGTTATGCTGGCCTGTCTGATTTGTCGTTTGCTGTTTCTCAGGGCTGCTTCACAGGCATGATAGCCGTACAGCCATACCGGCCCTTCCATATCGCGAAATTTGTCGGTTTTCGGACCCCTGGAATTACGTTCACCCTTGTGAGGCTTTTTATATAAAGGTTTGTTCATCTTATGCAGGTGCTTTGCTCATTTGTGTGAGACCGATTTGGGCAGTTTGGCAGATAGGGCGGCTGAAATGAAAGACACTGGTTTCGTATCGCGAATTTCAAGCAGCCTGTAAATGGCCTTGGCTTGTTGGTGTGCAATGCAAGTCTGGCAGCGCTCTCAGTCCGGCGGATTCAGGCCAGGAAAAGTACTGCAGGGACAGCTCACTTTAACAGATCGCTGGGTGTGGCAGTTGACCGATTGCATATAAGTGCAAAAAAGCGTTGTTCACGAGGAATCCTGCGTTGACATGTTGTATCAGCATCTGCATAACGACGGCCACCGAAGCACCTGCGAGAAATTGCGGGCGTTTTTGTCTTGGCCCGCAGACACTCTGTTATGTTTGCCAGTCTGGACAGTGTTTGATTTCGGAGGGATGCCTGAGCGGTTAAAAGGGGCGGACTGTAAATCCGTTGGCTATGCCTACGCTGGTTCAAATCCAGCTCCCTCCACCATCAAACCAAGTCAGCAGATAATGCTGACATGCAAACGAGGCTGAACTGCAGATAACGCTGATCGGCAGTTAAGATTGAACGACAGGCGGGTATAGCTCAGGGGTAGAGCAACAGCCTTCCAAGCTGAAGACGCGGGTTCGATTCCCGCTACCCGCTCCAAATGCCTGATTGCAGGATTGCAGTTGTGGTTTGAGATACAGGCTGATAGTCAGCCTAGAACAAGAATTCGGTGGCCTGTGTCACCTGATAGTTGCAAGGAAATCCGGTCCGATGGCCAAGGAAAAGTTTGAACGCAATAAGCCGCATGCGAACATTGGCACGATTGGTCACGTTGACCACGGCAAAACAACGTTGACGGCAGCGATTACGAAATATTTTGGTGACTTCAAGGCTTATGATGAGATTGATGGCGCACCAGAAGAAAAGGCCCGTGGCATTACGATTTCCACGGCTCACGTTGAGTATGAAACGGAAGCGCGTCACTATGCGCACGTTGATTGCCCAGGCCACGCCGATTATGTGAAAAACATGATCACTGGTGCCGCTCAGATGGATGGCGCGATTTTGGTTGTGTCTGCAACAGATGGTCCAATGCCTCAGACCCGCGAGCACATTCTGCTTGCCCGTCAGGTTGGTGTTCCTTCTCTTGTTGTGTTCATGAACAAGGTTGATCAGGTTGACGATGAGGAGCTTCTTGAGCTCGTCGAGATGGAAATCCGTGAATTGTTGTCCATGTACGAATTCCCTGGCGATGATATTCCAGTGACCATGGGATCTGCACTTGTTGCCCTTGAGGGTGGCGATGCGAAGTTGGGCGAAGATGCGATCCGCGCTTTGATGGCGTCTGTTGATGAGTACATTCCTCAGCCAGAACGTCCTGTTGATCTGTCGTTCCTGATGCCGATTGAAGATGTGTTCTCGATTTCCGGTCGTGGTACAGTTGTGACCGGTCGTGTTGAGCGTGGCGTCATCAACGTTGGTGACGAGATTGAAATCGTTGGCATCCGTGACACACAGAAATCCACTTGTACTGGCGTTGAAATGTTCCGCAAGCTGCTGGACAGTGGCCAGGCTGGTGACAACATTGGTGCTTTGTTGCGTGGTGTTCAGCGTGAAGATGTTGAGCGTGGTCAGGTTCTTTGTAAGCCTGGTACCGTTAAGCCACACACGAAGTTCAAGGCAGAAGCTTATATTCTGACGAAGGAAGAGGGTGGTCGTCACACACCATTCCTGACCAACTACCGTCCACAGTTCTACTTCCGTACAACGGATGTGACCGGTGTTGTTCAGCTTCCTGAAGGTACAGAAATGGTTATGCCCGGCGACAACATCGAAATGGATGTCGAGCTGATCGTGCCAATCGCAATGGAAGAGCGCCTGCGCTTCGCCATTCGTGAAGGCGGACGTACCGTCGGTGCCGGCATCGTAGCAACCATCATCGAATAAGAATCGCCTAGAAAGACGACCTTAGGGGTATAGCTCAGTTGGTAGAGCGACGGTCTCCAAAACCGTAGGTCGCGGGTTCGAATCCTGCTGCCCCTGCCAAAACCTGATACAAGCGAAGCGTGCTGCAACAACCCAGTGGCATTATTCGCTTGTATCTTCCAGGCCGCTGCCTTATATGGCGGTCATCAACGTTGACCTTAGTCATGACATAAGCGCGCCGGCCTAATGCTAGCGCGCTTGGTCTATTTGAGCGCGCTTTATGGCAAAAACGAATCCTTTTACATTTATTCAGCAGGTCCGTGCTGAGGTTTCCAAAGTGACATGGCCCTCGCGCCGTGAAACGATCATCACGACAGTGATGGTTTTCATTATGGTTTTCCTTGCGGCGATCTTCTTCTTTCTAGCTGATCAGGTCCTGGGTTGGGGCGTTGGTTTGCTTCTGACTCTTGGTCGCTAGGGAAAAGATTTCATGGCAAAACGCTGGTACATAGTCCAAGCCTATTCCAACTTTGAAAACAAGGTTGCTGCCGCCATTATGGAGCGCGTTGCTTCTGCCGGGCTTGAAGAGCAGTTTGAAGAAATCGTTGTCCCAACTGAGAAAGTTGTTGAGGTGCGCCGCGGCCGCAAGGTGGACGCAGAGCGCAAATTCTTCCCCGGTTACATTCTTGCCAAGGTTGATCTGACAGATGAAGCATTTCATCTGATCAAGAACACACCAAAGGTTACCGGTTTTCTCGGGTCTGCAAACAAACCAATGCCAATCCCTGAAGCAGAGGCCATGCGCATTCTGCAGCAGGTTCAGGAAGGTGTTGAGCGTCCGAAGCCGTCGATCAGTTTCGAAATCGGCGAGCAAGTGCGTGTATCCGATGGGCCTTTGGCCTCTTTCAGCGGCCATATTGAAGAGGTCGATGAAGAGCGTGCAAGGCTCAAAGTAGCAGTTTCCATCTTTGGCCGGCCTACGCCGGTTGAGCTGGAGTATAATCAGGTCGAAAAGCTTTAAGCTGATCTGATTTTGAAGTCGTGGGAGGCGAGTCTGATGTGCCACATCAGATTATTCCGGACCACGAACACCCAACGCCGGATTATCCGGCATGATATGGAGTGAACTATGGCGAAGAAAATTGCCGGGTATCTGAAGCTTCAGGTGCCAGCCGGCGCAGCCAACCCGTCGCCGCCTATCGGCCCGGCACTTGGTCAGCGCGGCGTGAACATCATGGAATTCTGTAAGGCATTTAATGCCAAGACGCAGGAAATGGAAAAAGGACAGCCGATTCCGGTTATTCTGACCATTTTCCAGGATAAGTCTTTTACATTCGTAATGAAGACCCCACCGGTCTCATTCTTGTTGAAGAAAGCCGCTAATCTCAAAAAAGGTTCCGGAGAGCCTGGCAAGACATCTGCCGGTTCTGTGTCGAGCGCTGCCGTGCGTGAAATCGCCGAAGCGAAGATGGTCGATTTGAATGCAAATGACATCGATGCCGCCATGCGAATGGTTGCCGGGTCTGCGCGTTCAATGGGTCTTACGGTTGCGGAGTAGAATCAATGGCTAAATCAGGTAAAAGAGTTCGCAACAACGGTGAAGCTGTTGATCGCAACAAACTGTATGATCTTTCAGAAGCGGTAAAACTTCTGAAAAAGCATGCAAATGCAAAGTTTGACGAGACTATTGAGATTGCTATGAATCTCGGCGTTGATCCACGGCATGCAGACCAGATGGTTCGCGGCGTGTGTAATCTGCCAAATGGTTCGGGTCGTAATGTCCGTGTTGGTGTGTTTGCGAAAGACGCAAAAGCCGATGAGGCTCGTGCAGCTGGTGCCGATGTAATCGGCGCAGAAGACCTTATGGAAGAAGTCCAGAAGGGCAAAATCGATTTCGACCGTTGTATCGCAACGCCGGACATGATGCCGCTTGTTGGTCGTCTGGGTAAAGTACTTGGGCCACGTGGCATGATGCCAAACCCTAAAGTTGGCACTGTAACCATGGATATTGCAGCCGCTGTTGCGGCAGCCAAGGGTGGTGCTGTTGAGTTCCGCGTTGAAAAAGCCGGAATTCTGCATGTCGGTGTTGGCAAAGCCTCTTTCTCAGAGGAAGCGATCCTTCAGAACATCCAGGCTTTGGCTGATGCGGTGTCCCGATCACGTCCAAGTGGTGCCAAAGGTACTTTTGTAAAGCGTTTTGCCATTACCTCCACAATGGGGCCTGGCATTCATGTTGATCCTACGAGCGTTTCCAACGCTTAAGGGATATTGAGAATTCCCCGCCGGTTCGCTGGCGGGGTGGTCATCTGCAAAGATGGCAACCTGTCCGAGACTGCTGGTACCAGATCATTTGCAAGAATGTGACGGTTTAAAAAATGCCCGCACAGATAGGGAATAACCGGTTTTCCGGTTCCATTTGGGACCTGACTGGTTTGAACCAACGGACCTTCGTAATACGGGCCTATTTCGTATTGCAAGGGGGCAGGATATCGCGCCGCAGCAGCGCCTTGCAAAAGGTTCTGAGGTGGCAAACGTAACCGGCCCCTTGGCGATTTTCGCCCAAGAGGTCAAATGGAGAAGAGACGCAGTGGATAGAGCGGAAAAAACCGAAATGGTATCCGTGCTGGGTGATGTGTTTAACGCATCAGGCAGTGTGGTTGTTGCTCATTATGCCGGTCTCACCGTGGCCCAGATGACTGCCTTGCGCAATCAGATGCGTGACCAGGGTGCGTCCGTCAAAGTTGCAAAGAACCGTCTTGCCAAGCTTGCTCTTAAAGGTACTGACGCTGCCGAAATGGCGGATCTGTTTCAGGGGCCAACCCTGATTGCTTATGCAGACGATCCGGTAGCAGCGCCAAAAGTGGCCTCAGAATTTGCCAAAACGAATGACAAGCTTGTCATTCTTGGCGGCACAATGGGCGCCACTGCTCTGGACGCGTCTGGTGTGAAAGCTCTTGCTTCCATGCCATCGCTTGATGAGCTGCGTGCGAAGCTTGTGGGTATGATCAATACACCTGCAACCCGCATTGCACAGGTCATCAACGCACCTGCCGGTCAGCTGGCACGTGTGTTTGGAGCTTATGCCAGCAAGGATGAAGCGGCGTAAGGCCGAATGCAAATTAACTCTCTTGGTTCAAACCAACATAAACTTGAAAGAATTGAAAAATGGCTGATCTTGAAAAAATCGTAGAAGACCTGTCGAGCCTTAGCGTTCTGGAAGCAGCAGAGCTGTCCAAGATGCTGGAAGAAAAATGGGGCGTTTCCGCTTCCGCAGCTGTTGCTGTTGCAGCAGCTCCCGGTGCTGGCGATGCAGCTGCTGTCGAAGAGAAAGACGAATTTGACGTCATGCTGATGTCAGCAGGCGAAAAGAAAATCAACGTGATTAAAGAAGTCCGTGCCATCACTGGTCTGGGCCTCAAAGAAGCAAAAGATCTCGTTGAGTCTGCTCCTAAGGCTGTTAAAGAAGCTGCCGCCAAAGGCGAAGCAGAAGAAATCAAAGCCAAGCTGGAAGCAGCTGGCGCGACTGTCGAACTCAAATAAGTTCGAAGTTTTATTTGAATCCGGACCGCTTGCGGTCCGGATTTGATCTGTTGAAAGCGCTTTTTTTGAAAGCGCTTTTACGCGTCTCTGGCGCAGGCTTCCGCAAGGTGCGGATGAATGTGCATGAGAGACAGTTGTTTTGAAGGCCCGCAGAGTTGCTGATCTGAGCGGGATTTTTGAACAAGTGTCTGAAATGACATATGTTTTTAGGACGACATGAGGTGCCAAATGGCTGAGACTTATACAGGTCGCAAACAAGTTCGTAAATTCTTTGGTTCCATTCGCGAAGTGGCAAGCATGCCAAACCTGATTGAGGTGCAAAAGGCATCTTATGATCAGTTTCTTCAGGCGGATAAATTGCCGGGAGAACGACCTGATGAGGGGCTCCAGGCGGTTTTCAAATCGGTTTTCCCGATTTCTGACTTTGCCGGTTCTTCGCTTCTGGAATTTGTTGAATACGAATTTGAAGCTCCAAAATATGACGTCGAAGAATGCCGTCAGCGCGGCATTACCTTTGCTGCGCCATTGAAGGTGCGGTTGCGCCTCATCGTGTTTGATATTGACGAAGACACAGGCGCTAAATCGGTCAAGGACATCAAGGAGCAGGATGTCTACATGGGCGACATGCCGCTGATGACCGGCAATGGTACCTTTGTTGTGAATGGCACAGAGCGCGTTATTGTTTCGCAGATGCACCGTTCACCCGGCGTGTTCTTCGACCACGACAAGGGCAAGACGCATTCATCGGGCAAGCTGTTGTTCGCATCCCGTATTATTCCATACCGTGGTTCCTGGCTTGATATTGAGTTTGATGCCAAGGATATCGTGCATGCACGTATTGACCGTCGTCGGAAAATTCCGGCCACGACGCTTTTGTTTGCGCTTGGTCTGGATAGTGAAGAAATTCTCGACACATTCTTCAACATCATTACCTTTAGCCGCATCAAGGATGGATGGCGCAAGCCATTTGACGCCACGAAGATGCGCGGCACCAAAGCCGTTGTTGATCTGATTGATGCTGATAGCGGCGAAGTGATCGTTGAGGCAGGCAAGAAGCTGACTGCGCGCGGCGCACGTGATTTGGCTGAGAAGGGCGTCAAGGCGCTCAAGGTTAGCAATGAAGATCTTATCGGTGAGTTTATTGCTGAAGAGATCGTCTCCATGGAAACTGGAGAAATCTTCATTGAAGCCGGTGATGAGATCACCGAAGAGAACCTCGTTCTGCTGGAAGAGTTGGGCTATAATGACGTGCCCGTTCTGGACATCGACTATGCGAATGCGGGCCCATACATCCGCAACACGCTGGCCGCTGACAAGAATGAAAGCCGCGAGACTGCTTTGTTTGATATTTACCGCGTCATGCGTCCGGGCGAGCCGCCCACCATGGAAAGCGCGGAAGCCATGTTCAACTCTCTGTTCTTCGATTCAGAGCGCTATGATCTGTCTGCGGTTGGCCGTGTGAAGATGAATATGCGTCTTGATCTGGATGCTGAAGACACTGTGCGTGTTTTGCGCAAGGACGACATTCTGGAAGTTGTCAAAACGCTGGTTGGTCTGCGTGATGGCAAGGGCGAGATTGACGATATTGACAATCTTGGCAACCGCCGCTTGCGCTCCGTTGGTGAGTTGATGGAAAACCAGTATCGGGTCGGCCTGCTGCGGATGGAACGCGCCATTAAAGAGCGCATGTCCTCTGTCGAAATCGACACGGTGATGCCTCAGGACCTCATCAATGCCAAGCCTGCTGCGGCAGCGGTGCGTGAGTTCTTCGGGTCGTCCCAATTGTCCCAGTTTATGGATCAGACCAATCCGCTGTCTGAAATCACCCATAAGCGCCGTCTTTCGGCGCTTGGGCCAGGTGGTCTGACACGTGAGCGTGCCGGGTTTGAAGTGCGCGATGTGCATCCGACCCATTATGGACGTATCTGCCCGATTGAGACCCCAGAGGGACCAAACATTGGTTTGATCAACTCACTGGCCACATTTGCGCGCGTCAATAAATATGGCTTTATCGAAAGCCCGTATCGCACCGTGGAAGATGGCAAGGTCACCGACACTGTTATCTACCTCTCCGCTATGGAAGAGGCCAAGCATGTTGTGGCTCAGGCAAACGCGCTGTTGAGCGATGATAACAGTTTCATCAACGAGATGGTTACATGCCGCAAGTCAGGCGATGTGCTGTCAATGCCAGCGGACGCTGTGACTTTGATGGATGTGTCGCCGAAGCAGCTTGTGTCTGTTGCCGCTGCGCTTATTCCATTCCTGGAAAACGATGATGCGAACCGGGCTTTGATGGGCTCCAATATGATGCGTCAGGCCGTTCCGCTTCTGAAAGCCGAGGCTCCGTTTGTGGGCACTGGCATGGAAGCTGTCGTGGCGCGTGATTCAGGTGCTGCCATTACCACGCGCCGTACAGGTATTGTGGATCAGGTGGATGCAACGCGTATCGTTATCCGCGCAACAGAAGAGTTGGACCCATCGAAATCAGGCGTCGATATTTATCGTCTGATGAAATTCCAGCGTTCCAATCAGGATACCTGCATCAACCAGCGTCCGCTTGTGGAAGTTGGCGAGCGGGTGAAGAAGGGTGACATCATTGCTGATGGCCCATCTACCGAGTTGGGTGATCTGGCTCTTGGCAAGAACGTGCTCGTCGCATTCATGCCTTGGAACGGTTACAACTTTGAGGATTCCATTCTCATCTCCGAACGCATCGTGCGTGATGATGTGTTCACTTCCATTCACCTGGAAGAGTTCGAGGTGATGGCACGTGATACGAAGCTTGGCCCTGAGGAAATCACACGCGATATTCCGAATGTCTCGGAAGAAGCGCTGAAAAACCTCGATGAGGCAGGTATCGTTTACATCGGTGCCGAAGTGGATCCGGGCGACATTCTGGTCGGCAAGATCACGCCAAAGGGTGAAAGCCCGATGACACCGGAAGAAAAGCTTCTGCGTGCGATCTTTGGTGAGAAAGCATCTGATGTGCGTGACACATCCTTGCGGTTGCCACCAGGCGTTACCGGAACCGTTGTCGAAGTGCGTGTTTTCAACCGTCACGGCATCGAAAAAGATGAACGTGCCATGGCGATTGAACGCGAGCAGATTGAAACGCTTGCAAAAGATCGTGATGATGAGCAGGCCATTTTGGACAGGAACGTCTATAGCCGCCTGTCTGATATGATCCGTGGCAAAACGGCTGTTGCCGGACCGAAGAACTTCAAGAAGGGCACGGAAGTCACCGATGAGCTTCTGGATGAGTATCCACGGTCTCAGTGGTGGTTGCTGGCTGTCGAAGATGACAAGCTCATGGGCGAGCTGGAAGCTCTGAAAGAGCAGTATGATGACAGCCGCAAAGAGCTGGAAACACGCTTCCTCGACAAGATTGACAAATTGCAGCGCGGTGATGAGTTGCCACCAGGTGTGATGAAAATGGTCAAAGTCTTTGTGGCTGTGAAGCGTAAGCTGCAGCCAGGTGACAAGATGGCCGGTCGTCACGGCAATAAGGGTGTTGTATCCCGCATCGTTCCGATTGAAGACATGCCGTATCTGGAAAATGGTACACAGGTCGATATCGTGCTCAACCCGCTTGGCGTGCCAAGCCGGATGAATGTGGGTCAGATTCTGGAAACCCATCTTGGCTGGGCCTGTGCAGGTCTTGGTATACAGATTGGCGAGCAGGTTCGTGACTATCAGAAATCCAGCGATATCAAGCCTTTGCGCAATATGCTGGAAGATATTTACGGCGAGAACGCCCAGAATGACAACATTGTTGATCTGGACGATGACTCGGTGCTGAAACTGGCCACAACGCTGAAACGCGGTGTGCCGATGGCAACACCAGTGTTCGATGGTGCGCGGGAACCTGATGTGGTGACCATGCTGGAAAAAGCCAAGCTGGACGGATCTGGACAAAGCACCCTTTATGATGGGCGTACTGGAACCCAGTTCGATCGTCAGGTCACAGTGGGCTACATCTACATGCTGAAACTTCATCACCTTGTGGATGATAAGATTCACGCCCGTTCGATTGGACCATACTCGCTTGTGACCCAGCAGCCGCTGGGTGGTAAAGCGCAGTTTGGTGGCCAGCGCTTCGGGGAGATGGAGGTCTGGGCACTTGAGGCTTATGGCGCTGCCTACACCCTGCAGGAAATGCTGACCGTCAAATCCGATGACGTGGCCGGGCGTACAAAGGTATACGAAGCCATTGTACGCGGTGACGATACGTTTGAGGCGGGTATTCCGGAAAGCTTTAACGTGCTTGTGAAGGAAATGCGTTCACTGGGTCTGAATGTGGAGTTGCAAAACACACTGGAAGATTTGAGTGCCGAGAATGACGAACAACCGCAGATCGACGCGGCGGAGTAATTCCGCCGCGCGAAGTGGACTTGTTGGACATACCGTTTTTTAGGCTGATTGGAATGGACCCGATCAGCCGCTCTAAAGGAGAAATCCATGAATCAGGATGTGATGAACGTTTTTGGCACTCAGGCGCCCGCACAGACGTTTGACCAGATCAAGATTTCTATCGCCAGCCCGGAGAAAATTCTTTCCTGGTCATTCGGCGAGATCAAAAAACCAGAAACCATCAACTACCGGACATTCAAGCCGGAACGTGATGGCCTGTTCTGCGCACGCATTTTTGGCCCTATCAAGGACTATGAATGCCTGTGCGGCAAATATAAGCGGATGAAGTATAAAGGCATTATCTGCGAGAAATGTGGTGTTGAAGTTACGCTGTCGCGCGTGCGACGCGAGCGGATGGGCCATATTGAGCTTGCTGCGCCGGTTGCCCATATCTGGTTCCTGAAATCACTGCCATCGCGCATCGGCCTGCTGATGGATATGACCTTGAAGGATCTGGAGCGGATTCTCTATTTTGAGAATTACGTCGTGATCGAGCCTGGTCTGACTGCTTTGAAAGAGCGTCAGCTTCTGTCCGAAACCGAAATGGTTGAAGCACAGGATCAGTATGGTCCAGATGCGTTCACAGCCATGATCGGCGCTGAAGCTATTCGTGAAATGCTGATGAACCTGGATCTCCAGCGTCTCAGCGAGGAAATCCGCGTTGAGATTTCCGAGGCAACCACAGAGTTGAAACCGAAGAAGCTGGCCAAGCGTCTTAAAGTCATCGAAGCGTTCATTGAATCCGGCAATCGTCCGGAATGGATGATCATGACTGTCGTACCTGTCATTCCGCCTGATCTGCGTCCATTGGTGCCGCTTGATGGCGGCCGCTTTGCGACCTCTGATTTGAACGATCTTTACCGTCGCGTGATCAACCGGAACAATCGCTTGAAGCGTTTGATGGAATTGCGTGCACCGGACATCATCATCCGAAATGAAAAGCGGATGCTGCAGGAAGCCGTTGATGCACTGTTTGACAATGGCCGTCGTGGCCGTGTCATTACGGGTACCAACAAGCGTCCGTTGAAATCCCTTTCCGACATGCTGAAAGGCAAGCAAGGCCGTTTCCGTCAGAACTTGCTCGGCAAGCGTGTTGATTATTCCGGACGTTCCGTCATCGTGGTGGGACCGGAATTGAAATTGCATCAGTGTGGTCTGCCGAAGAAAATGGCGCTGGAACTGTTCAAACCGTTCATCTATTCGCGGTTGGACGCAAAGGGTTACTCATCCACGGTGAAACAGGCCAAGAAGCTTGTTGAAAAAGAGCGGCCCGAAGTCTGGGATATTCTGGACGAGGTTATTCGCGAACATCCGATCATGCTGAACCGGGCTCCGACGCTTCACCGTCTTGGCATTCAGGCATTTGAGCCTGTTCTGATTGAAGGTAAAGCTATTCAGCTTCATCCTTTGGTTTGCGCAGCTTTCAACGCCGACTTTGATGGCGATCAGATGGCTGTTCACGTTCCGCTTTCGCTGGAAGCCCAGTTGGAAGCACGCGTGTTGATGATGTCGACCAACAATGTTCTGCACCCAGCCAATGGTCAGCCGATTATTGTGCCGTCACAGGATATTGTTCTGGGACTTTATTACCTGTCACTTCAGTCCGACAATGAGCCGGGTGAGGGCATGGCGTTTGGCGATATTGCCGAAGTTCAGCACGCGCTGGACAATGGTGTCGTTACGCTGCACTCCAAGATCAGGGGTCGTTTCCTGACCACTGATGAAGATGGCAATGTGGTCTCCGGAATTCACGAGACATCGCCGGGCCGTATGTTGATTGGTGATCTTCTTCCGAAGCATCACAATGTGCCTTACGACACATGCAACCGTCTGATGACCAAGAAAGAAATCTCCGGCATGATTGATGTGGTGTATCGCCACTGCGGTCAGAAGGAGAGTGTGATCTTCTGTGACCGCATTATGCAGCTTGGTTTCAGCAATGCATTCAAGGCCGGCATCTCCTTTGGTAAGGATGACATGGTTATTCCCGACACCAAAAAGGGTCTCGTGGAAGAAAGCCGCTTGCTGACCAAGGAATATGAGCAGCAATATAATGATGGCCTGATTACCCAGGGCGAGAAGTACAATAAAGTTGTTGATGCCTGGGCTAAATGTACCGACAAAGTTGCTGATGAGATGATGAAACGCATCTCCTCGGTTCAGATGGACGAAGAAACCGGACGTCAGAAGCCGATGAACTCGGTCTATATGATGTCGCATTCCGGTGCACGTGGTTCACCCGCTCAGATGAAACAGTTGGCTGGTATGCGCGGTCTGATGGCGCGTCCGGATGGCTCGATCATTGAATCTCCGATCATCGCCAACTTTAAAGAAGGCCTGACCGTGATGGAATATTTCAGTTCCACGCACGGGGCTCGTAAAGGCCTTGCGGATACGGCTCTGAAAACAGCCAACTCCGGTTATCTGACCCGCCGCCTCGTTGATGTTGCGCAGGATTGCATCATTACCAAGGAAGATTGCGGAACCGACGACGGTTTGACTGTTCAGGCAGTGGTGGATTCCGGTCAGGTTGTGGCAACTTTGGGTATGCGCACATTGGGTCGTACAACGGCTGCTGATGTCATCACAATGGACGGCGTAACCGTTGTGCCTCAGAACACTTTGATCCAGGAAAAAGAAGTGGATATGATTGAAACTGCTGGTATCCAGTCAGTGAAAATCCGTTCGGTTCTGACCTGTAAGAACAAAGTTGGCGTGTGTGGCGCATGTTACGGACGTGATCTGGCGCGTGGTACAACCGTCAATATGGGCGAAGCTGTCGGCGTGATCGCGGCTCAGTCTATCGGTGAGCCTGGCACACAGTTGACCATGCGTACCTTCCACATTGGTGGTACGGCACAGGTTGTCGATAGTTCCTTCATCGAAAGTAACTTTGACGGCACCATCAGCCTTCGTAACCGCAATGTTGTGCGCGATTCCGATGGCAAGCTGATTGCCATGGGCCGCAACATGTCTGTGCTCATCACTGATGAGCAGGGTGCGGAAGTTGCTGTTCATCGCATCAATTATGGTGCGCGTGTCCATGTGGATGATGGCGACAAGATCAAATCCGGTCAGCGTATCTCTGAATGGGATCCGTATACACGCCCAATTCTCACCGAAGTTGGTGGTGTGGTCGAGTATGAAGATCTGGTCGATGGCTTGTCTGTGTCAGAAAACGCTGATGAGGCAACCGGCATCACCAAGCGTGTTGTTACTGATTGGCGCAGCAGTTCCAAGGGTGGCGATCTTAAGCCGGCCATGACTGTGAAAGACAAGAATGGTGAGGTCTACAAACTCGATCGCGGTCGTGAAGCCCGCTATCAATTGTCTGTGGATGCGGTTCTGTCGGTTGATCCAGGTTCATCGGTCAAGGCCGGTGATGTTTTGGCTCGTATTCCGCTGGAAAGTGCCAAAACAAGGGATATCACGGGTGGTCTGCCGCGCGTGGCCGAACTGTTCGAGGCGCGTCGTCCAAAGGATCATGCAATCATCGCAGAAATTGGTGGTACAATCCGCTTTGGTCGCGACTACAAGAACAAGCGTCGCATTGTGATTGAGCCGCTTGATGAGACCATGGAGCCGCAGGAATACCTTATTCCTAAAGGCAAGCCATTCCATCTGCAGGATGGTGACGTGGTTGAAAAGGGCGACTACATCATGGATGGCCTGCCAGCACCGCATGATATTCTGGCGATCAAGGGCGTGGAGGAACTGGCTTCCTATCTCGTCAATGAAATTCAGGATGTCTATCGTCTGCAGGGCGTTGTGATCAACGATAAGCATATCGAAGTGATTGTCCGTCAGATGCTGCAGAAGGTTGAAGTGACTGAAGCCAATGATGCTGACTATCTGAATGGTGAGCAGGTCGACCGTATCGAGTTCGAGACGAACAATGAAAAACTGGTTGAAGAAGGCAAAACGCCTGCAACGGCCAGCCCGGTTCTGCTTGGAATCACCAAGGCCAGCCTGCAGACCAAATCGTTCATCTCGGCTGCCTCGTTCCAGGAAACAACGCGTGTCCTGACCGAAGCTGCTGTGAACGGTAAGGCTGATACGCTTGAAGGCCTGAAAGAGAACGTCATCGTGGGTCGTCTGATCCCGGCTGGTACAGGCGGTGCTATGAACCGCATGAAAATTATTGCGGGTCGCCGTGATGATTTGATTTTGGATGAGCGTAAGAAGGCTTCTCTGGCGTCAGCTGCGGAAGTTGCAGCAGAACCAACTGCTGAAGGGCTCTAACCTTCTTCCAAAGGATCGCAAAAATTTAAAGGGCCGCCAAACTTGTTTGGCGGCCCTTTTGTTTGCGACAGCACAATCAGACTTGATGTGAGAAACTTGTCGCATTCAGGATACAATCCAAAATAGTCATCCACTTGGATGATGCACCCGCAGTTTCGGGGCTTTATTTTTCATTCCGAACACAAACGCAGATCAGGCATGGCGCAACTCAAAACGTGCCTGGGTGCAAGACAAAGGAATGAACATGACCAAGTTGCTTTTCTCTTCCTCCCTCACAGCTGTATCGATTTACATTGGTACAATTGCGTTTCTGCCCTCTGCAATTGGCGCGGATTTGCCGGTTGCTCTCCAGCAACCAGAGCCTGAACTGCCTTATGAAGAGACTTTCAGTGATTTTCCGTGGGATCGGTATTATGTTGGACTGGCCGCCGGGTATGGTGAAAGTTCCATGGAAACGACCGATACGTTTGCCCCGGTCAGTTTCTTCGACAATTCCTTTGATATGTCTGGTGGCTTAGTCGGCGTAACCGTCGGCAGAAATTTTCAGATGTATGACAATTGGGTGTTCGGCATCGAGTTTGACGCCGCTCTGGCCGATATTGACGGCGGTAAGAGTGGCACCTCAGGAGAGTACATTGAAGCTGAACTTAACGGGATTCTGACTGCTCGTGCGCGGCTGGGCTATGCGTTCGGCGATGAAAAGCAGTTTCTACCATTTGTAACTGCGGGTCTGGCTGCGGGGCACTATGAAGTGGGGTCATTTGGTGGCGTCTCTGCCGACCCTGATGACCCAGTGGGGAATGCTGTGGAAGAGTCTGATTGGCTTGGTGGATACACATTGGGTGCTGGTTTGGAGTATTTGGTAAGCCATGGGGTATCGATCAAAGCGGATTATTTATTCATGCGCTTTGACGGCAGCATTACGACCGACCCAATTATTCCTCAAGGAACAGTATTCCTGTGGCCGACAGAGTATGATCCTGATGACGTTCATGTCTGGCGGTTGGGCGTTAATGTTGCCTATTGAGGCCAGACCCTGAGCGATTTCATTTTACCCTGATATGAATCCCGGCAACGGAGCGAAGCAAAAGGCTGACAAGCTCTGATTGCCGGGAGGTGCTTGTCTTTGCAAATATGGAATGAAGTTGCGATTTAACCGTGTTGCGTGTGACGCCGCGTTTGGCCGCTATTGTTTCCAGTCTTTCTCCTGATGCCAGAGCATGTGCCAGTTGCGCTTCCGAACGGGTGAGCCCGTAGGAGGCGACAAACAAATCAATGGCGGTGGTTTTGCGTGCGTCCGGATCAAACAGAAACACTGCGACGGATGCTTTTCCAGTTTTCACCTTGTTTGTGACCATCGGCACGACGATCAGGCTATAGGGTCTTGCGTGGGACAAACGTGGTATTGTGACAATTCCGCCGGACAATTTCTCAAGCGATGCATCAGGTTGAAAAACGGCCTCGAGTAGCTGATTTACCTGAGCTTCGGCCTTGCGGTTTCCTATTATCACCTCGCCAGATCTCAGGCGAATGCCATCTTCATTGTCCAGAATATGTCGAGCAGCCGAATTGGCATACATCAAACTGCGGTCCATACCAAAGAGGATCAAGCCAAATTGAATGAGGTCCAACACGCTTGTGGACTGAATGACCATTTCTTCAAGCTTGTCGATCCGTTTTTGAAAACTCATTGCGCGCTGCAGGTGTTGCCCCAGTAAGGCCAGAACGCTCAGCAACTCAGGATCAATTTCGTGTTGATTTTTGTGGCGGACAAACCCAACAGCACGGCCATATGTGGCTTCGCGAGACAAGACACAAACGCATTCATTGTGCAGGCCCCATGGTTTGGAGGCCTGTTGATACATGCGTGTGCTTTGGTACTCATCATCACTGTAGAAAACCCGGGTCAAGGTCGGCACACCTCGTGGCAAAACAGGGTAGAGCCGAAGGATCATATTCTCCACCGGGTCATCAAACAGGGACGACGCCATCTTAACTGCACCGTCAGGCAGGTTGAAGGCATCAAAACTCAGGAAGGATCGCTGATCGGGGCTTATGTCAGACAGGAATATGCCACTATGATCTGACATGTCGCTGTAGGTGCACAAAGCACGGGGTACATCATAATGATCGCCCACGCAGTCGTAGAGCGTCTCGATGGCGGTAAGCAATTTGTCCTGCACATCCAACTCCCATTTTGATAGCGCAACCGATTGATTGATTGCAATTGCCGACAAGGCACGAGGCGGAAACCCCAATCATCAACCCAGCTGTGGTCAACCGATTTGAATAAAAATACTAAGCTGAGTAGAAATTCTTCATCCATTTGGATGGTAGTGGTAATTGAGAATGCTGATCAAGGTGACGTCGCTGCCAAAACTCAATCATTGAGTTTCCGGTCTCATGCGACTAGAAGCGCAGCAAATGACCTCAAATCTTAAAAGAGACTGGAATGGGTAAAGATATATACGTTGTCGTAGGTGAGGGCGGAGTCCACAAAACCCTGGTTGGAGAAGCCGGGCCAAAGGACCAGCCTGAATATGAATTTCAGATTTTTCTACAGGCCGACGATCTGGACGTAGCTGTGTCTATGGCCGCGGAGTACATGGCCAATGAAGGCTGGCAGGGAATCGATTGGCAAAAGGGCGGCCTTGTTGACGAATCTATGATCGATGAGGAGGTTGAAGAGGCCTTTGAGCGGGCGGTTGCCGGAGACGTGGCGGCGATTATCTATGCCTCTTCCGGGACAGAGCTGGACTAAACAGAGAGACAATCGCTGTATTTGGTTTCGCCGCGCAATTACTGCAAACCATTACAGGATTTTTCGCATGATTCAGCAAGCCTGGTGGTTTTTACGGCCGCCGAAAAAAGTCCCCAATTTATACTTGACGCGTGACGGTGATGGCCATATGTTCCGCGCCATAAGAAGACAGGTCGTGAAACACACAGTCTGCGGCGACGCGCCAAAGATAAAGTTTTAAACACTGTCTTATATAAGCGACTGAAAATACGGGTTCATGACCGCGGCTTTGCCGTGGTCCTCTGGTTAGCCGGCTCCACCATCCTCGCGGATGGAATGGGGCTTTTGTGTATGTTTATACGCAAGCCGGGGCGTGGATCCGATATCCAGTCATCTGTTAGAGATTTTAAGCCGAACGGCTGAGAGAGACGGCATGCCAACGATTAACCAGTTGATCCGGAAGCCACGCAAGGCGCCAGTCAAGCGGAACAAAGTTCCAGCGCTTGAAGCAAACCCTCAGAAACAGGGTTCATGCACCCGCGTGTACACAACCACTCCAAAAAAGCCGAACTCGGCTTTGCGTAAAGTTGCAAAGATTCGTTTGCGCAATGGTTTTGAAGTCATCGGATATATTCCAGGTGAGGGTCACAACCTTCAGGAATTCTCCGTTGTATTGATCCGTGGCGGCCGCGTGAAGGATTTGCCCGGTGTTCGTTACCACGTCATTCGCGGCGTTCTCGATACACAGGGCGTTAAAGACCGTAAGCAGCGCCGTTCCAAATATGGCGCTAAGCGTCCGAAATAAGAGGGCATAGATATGTCTCGTCGTCACAGAGCTGAAAAGCGCGATATCATTCCTGATCCGAAATTCGGAGATGTCGTTCTTTCCAAATTCATGAACAGCGTTATGCAGGACGGCAAAAAATCCGCCGCTGAAAGCATTGTTTACGGTGCCATGGATATCATGAGCGCAAAAACGAGCCAGGACCCTGTTGTTCTTTTTCATCAGGCTCTTGAGAACGTTATGCCTCAGGTAGAGGTTCGCTCCCGCCGTGTTGGTGGCGCCACCTACCAGGTTCCTGTTGAAGTTCGTAACGAGCGCCGTCAGGCGCTGGCTATTCGCTGGTTGATAATTGCTGCACGCAAGCGCAACGAAACAACCATGATTGATCGTCTTTCGGGCGAATTGCTGGATGCAGCTAACAATCGTGGTTCTGCCGTTAAGAAGCGCGAAGACACGCATAAAATGGCTGACGCTAATAAAGCGTTCTCCCATTATCGCTGGTAATTTTTGAGAGACTTTCCGTCATGACTCGCAGTCACAAGATTGAAGACTACCGCAACTTTGGCATTATGGCCCATATTGATGCGGGTAAGACAACAACCACCGAGCGTGTGTTGTACTATTCTGGCAAGAGCCACAAAATTGGCGAAGTTCATGATGGCGCTGCCACCATGGATTGGATGGAGCAGGAGCAGGAGCGTGGCATCACGATTACCTCAGCTGCGACCACTACTTCCTGGAACGACAAGCTTCTGAACATTATCGATACACCTGGACACGTTGACTTCACGATTGAAGTTGAGCGTTCTTTGCGTGTTCTTGATGGTGCTGTTGCCTTGTTGGACGCCAATGCCGGTGTTGAGCCTCAGACAGAAACTGTCTGGCGTCAGGCTGACAAATACAATGTGCCTCGCATGATCTTTGTCAATAAAATGGACAAGATCGGTGCTGACTTCTACCGCTCCGTCGAGATGGTTAAAGAACGTCTTGGTGCTACTGCTGCTCCGATCCAGCTTCCAATCGGCGCTGAGAATGATTTCCTTGGTGTTGTTGACCTTGTTGAAATGCGCAGCATCACATGGGCAGAAGAAAAGCTTGGTGCCGAATATGTTTACGGTGAAATTCCAGAAGACATGCTTGATCAGGCCGTTGAGTATCGTGACAATCTGATCGAGATTGCTGTGGAAGCTGAAGAAGCTGCCATGGAAGCCTATCTTGAAGGCGATATGCCGGACAATGAGAAGCTTAAATCTCTGATCCGTGCCGGAACAATCAACAATTTGTTTGTTCCCATTCTTTGTGGAACGGCCTTTAAAAACAAGGGTGTTCAGCCTTTGCTTGATGCTGTTGTTGACTATCTTCCAAGTCCTGTTGATGTGCCTGCGATTGCTGGTATTGATCCAAAGACCGAAGAAGAGACAACACGCGCATCCAACGATGAAGCTCCGCTTTCCATGCTGGCATTCAAATTGATGGATGATCAGTACGGTTCTTTGACTTTCTGCCGCATCTATTCCGGTAAGTTGGAGACTGGCTCAACTCTGCTTAATTCCGTGAAAAACAAACGTGAGCGTATCGGCCGTATGGTTCAGATGCACTCCAATTCACGTGAAGAAATCAAAGTGGCTTATGCTGGCGATATTGTTGCCATCGTTGGTCTGAAAGATACAACAACAGGCGATACGCTTTGTGATCCGGTCAAACCAGTTATTCTGGAGCGTATGGAATTCCCTGAACCTGTGATCGAAATTGCGATCGAGCCTAAAACCAAGGCTGACCAGGAAAAAATGGGTGCTGCCCTGCATCGTCTTGCAGCTGAAGATCCGTCCTTCCGCGTGAAGCTTGATGAAGAATCCGGTCAGACTATTATTGCTGGCATGGGCGAGTTGCATCTCGACATTATCGTTGATCGCATGAAGCGTGAATTCAAGGTTGAAGCGAATATTGGTGCACCTCAGGTGGCCTATCGTGAGACTATTACCCGCGCTGCTGAAATTGACTACACCCATAAGAAACAGTCCGGCGGTTCCGGCCAGTTTGCACGCATCAAGATTATTTTCGAACCAGGTGAGCCGGGATCCGGTTACGTGTTTGAAAGTAAAATTGTCGGCGGTAATATTCCTCGCGAATATATCCCGGGCGTTGATAAGGGTGTTGGCAGTGTCATGTCATCTGGTCCGGTTGCCGGTTTCCCGATGCTCGACATCAAAGCAACGCTTATCGATGGTGCTTACCACGATGTTGACTCCAGCGTTTTGGCATTTGAGATAGCAGCGCGTGCTGCGTTCCGTGAAGGTGCTGTAAAAGCAGGTGCGGTTCTTCTGGAGCCAATCATGGCCGTTGAGGTTGTGACCCCAGAAGACTACATGGGTGACATTATCGGCGATTTGAACTCGCGTCGCGGTCAGATTACCGGCTCAGAAAGCCGCGGAATTGCGACAGTCGTGAGTGCCATGGTTCCTTTGGCAAACATGTTTGGTTACGTGAACAATCTGCGCTCATCGAGCCAGGGACGTGCTCAGTACACCATGCAGTTTGACCATTATGAGCAAGTGCCTCAGCAGGTCGCTAAAGAAGTGCAGGAAAAGTTCGCGTAAGCGTTACGCGGTTTACATAAACAAAGATCAGAAATTGCCACCCAGGTGGCTCGAAATACGGAGAAGTTCCGATGGCCAAGGAAAAGTTTGAACGTAATAAGCCGCATGCGAACATTGGCACGATTGGTCACGTTGACCACGGCAAAACAACGTTGACGGCAGCGATTACGAAATATTTTGGTGACTTCAAGGCTTATGATGAGATTGATGGCGCACCAGAAGAAAAGGCCCGTGGCATTACGATTTCCACGGCTCACGTTGAGTATGAAACGGAAGCGCGTCACTATGCGCACGTTGATTGCCCAGGCCACGCCGATTATGTGAAAAACATGATCACTGGTGCCGCTCAGATGGATGGCGCGATTTTGGTTGTGTCTGCAACAGATGGTCCAATGCCTCAGACCCGCGAGCACATTCTGCTTGCCCGTCAGGTTGGTGTTCCTTCTCTTGTTGTGTTCATGAACAAGGTTGATCAGGTTGACGATGAGGAGCTTCTTGAGCTCGTCGAGATGGAAATCCGTGAATTGTTGTCCATGTACGAATTCCCTGGCGATGATATTCCAGTGACCATGGGATCTGCACTTGTTGCCCTTGAGGGTGGCGATGCGAAGTTGGGCGAAGATGCGATCCGCGCTTTGATGGCGTCTGTTGATGAGTACATTCCTCAGCCAGAACGTCCTGTTGATCTGTCGTTCCTGATGCCGATTGAAGATGTGTTCTCGATTTCCGGTCGTGGTACAGTTGTGACCGGTCGTGTTGAGCGTGGCGTCATCAACGTTGGTGACGAGATTGAAATCGTTGGCATCCGTGACACACAGAAATCCACTTGTACTGGCGTTGAAATGTTCCGCAAGCTGCTGGACAGTGGCCAGGCTGGTGACAACATTGGTGCTTTGTTGCGTGGTGTTCAGCGTGAAGATGTTGAGCGTGGTCAGGTTCTTTGTAAGCCTGGTACCGTTAAGCCACACACGAAGTTCAAGGCAGAAGCTTATATTCTGACGAAGGAAGAGGGTGGTCGTCACACACCATTCCTGACCAACTACCGTCCACAGTTCTACTTCCGTACAACGGATGTGACCGGTGTTGTTCAGCTTCCTGAAGGTACAGAAATGGTTATGCCCGGCGACAACATCGAAATGGATGTCGAGCTGATCGTGCCAATCGCAATGGAAGAGCGCCTGCGCTTCGCCATTCGTGAAGGCGGACGTACCGTCGGTGCCGGCATCGTAGCAACCATCATCGAATAATACTTAAGAGCCATTCGGACCTGCCCGGCATCTACGGCCAAGGGGCAGGTCTTCAAAGGACAGATCCATGAACGGTCAAAACATCCGCATTCGCCTAAAGGCGTTCGACCACCGCGTGCTAGACGTGTCGACGAAAGAAATCGTCTCCACTGCAAAGCGCACAGGTGCTCAGGTGCGTGGCCCAGTACCACTGCCGACACGCATAGAAAAATTCACGGTGAACCGTTCACCTCATATCGACAAGAAAAGTCGCGAACAGTTCGAAATTCGGACACATAAGCGTCTTCTCGACATCATCGACCCGACACCGCAGACAGTGGACGCGCTTATGAAGCTCGACCTTGCGGCCGGTGTCGACGTCGAGATCAAGCTTTAAAGCGGCGGGGGAATGAAGATGACCAGGCGCTCTGGTGTTATCGCACAAAAAATGGGTATGACCCGCGTCTATAGCGACGCTGGGGAACACATTCCGGTAACTGTCCTTAAAGTGGACAATTGCCAAGTTGTAGCTCAACGTACAGTGGAGTCGAATGGCTATACGGCCCTTCAGCTCGGCGTTGGTACCCGAAAAGTTAAGAACACGCCGAAAGCTCTGCGGGGGCATTTTGCTGCCGCCAATGTTGAGCCGAAGCGTCGTGTTGCTGAATTCCGCGTAAGCGAAGACAGTTTGGTTGACGTTGGTGCTGAAATCACCGCTGACCATTTTGTCTCCGGACAATATGTGGATGTTGTGGGCACATCGATCGGTAAAGGTTTTGCCGGTGCGATGAAGCGTCACAATTTTGGCGGCATGCGTGCTTCTCACGGTGTATCAGTCTCCCACAGGGCACACGGTTCTACCGGCCAGTGTCAGGATCCGGGTAAGGTTTTCAAAGGCAAGAAGATGGCTGGCCATCTTGGTGCTGAACGTGTGACCACCCAGAATCTGGTTGTCGTCAAGACAGATGCTGACCGCGGACTTATCCTGGTACGGGGCTCTGTTCCCGGTGCCAAGGGCGGCTGGATCATGATTTCTGACGCGATCAAGCGCACACTTCCTGCTGAGGCTCCAATGCCGGCTGCCATTCGAGCATCCGCTGCGGCTCCTGTTGCTGAAGAAGCGCCTGCAGAAGCGCCAGCTAGCGAAGAGAGTGCAGAATAATGAAACTCGCTGTTAAAACACTTGATGGCGCCGATGCGGGGTCCGTCTCTCTTGCAGATGACGTGTTTGGTCTTGAGCCACGCACTGACATTCTGCACCGTATGGTCCGCTATCAGTTGGCCAAACGTCGTGCTGGCACGCATGCGGTGAAGAACCGTGCTGATGTTGTTGGTTCGACACGGAAATTTGTGAAGCAAAAAGGCTCTGGCGGCGCGCGTCACGGCAATAAAAAAGCGCCTCAGTTCCGTTCTGGTGGTCGTGCTTTTGGTCCCGTTGTTCGTGACCATGCAACGGATCTTCCGAAAAAGGTTCGGGCGCTGGCTCTGAGACATGCTTTGTCTACCAAGGCGAAGGCTTCTGAGTTGATCGTGCTGGAAGATGCAAATCTTTCCGACGCAAAGACAAAGGTTCTGACAGCTAAGCTGAAGGAACTGGGTGTGAGCAATGCTTTGGTGATTGATGGCGCAGAGGTGAATGAAAATTTCGCACGTGCTGCCGGTAACATTGCGCAGCTCGATGTGCTGCCAATTCAGGGCATCAATGTTTACGACATTCTGCGTCGTGACGTTCTGGTTCTGACCAAGGCTGCACTTGGCGCACTTGAGGAGCGTTTCAAATGATCAAGCTGTCCGCATATGACGTTATCGTCAGCCCGGTTATTACCGAGAAATCAACCAATGCTTCCGAGCATAATCAAGTTGTTTTCAACGTTGCACCGACAGCGACGAAACCAGAAATCAAATCTGCAGTCGAAAAACTGTTTGGTGTGAAGGTCGAGAAGGTCAACACACTTGTCCGTAAGGGCAAGGTCAAACGCTTTCGCGGTATCAAAGGTCGCCAGTCTGACGTGAAAAAAGCAGTCGTCACGTTGAAAGACGGTGAGACCATCGACGTAACGACCGGTCTTTAGGCCGGGTTGCGACAAGGGAATAGGCAAGAACAATGGCATTGAAAAAGTTCAAACCGAATACACCGGGCCAGCGCCAGCTGGTGATTGTGGATCGGTCCGGCCTTTGGAAGGGCAAACCGGTCAAGACTTTGACCGAGGGGCTCTCCAAATCCGGTGGTCGTAACAATACAGGGCGCATCACAGCACGCCGTCGTGGTGGTGGTCACAAGCGTACCTATCGTGTGATTGATTTCAAACGCACGAAGTTGAACGTTGAAGCGACTGTAGAGCGTCTGGAGTATGATCCAAACCGGACCGCTTTCATCGCGCTGATTAAATACAGCGATGGTGAGCAGGCCTATATTTTGGCACCACAGCGTTTGCAGGTTGGTGACAAGGTTATTGCCAGCGAAAAAGCAGACGTGAAGCCTGGCAATGCAATGCCATTGGGTGCGATGCCTGTTGGAACCATTATCCACAATGTGGAAATGAAACCAGGTAAGGGCGGTCAGATCGCTCGCTCAGCCGGTGCTTATGCGCAATTGGTTGGTCGTGATGCCGGTTATGCTGTCATTCGTCTGAATTCGGGCGAACAGCGCCGTGTACCATCTGCCTGTATCGCTTCGGTTGGTGCGGTTTCAAATCCGGATCACAGCAATATCAGCCTTGGTAAAGCCGGCCGATCCCGCTGGTTGGGCCGTCGTCCAAGTGTTCGTGGTGTCGCCATGAACCCGGTCGATCACCCACATGGTGGTGGTGAGGGCCGTACATCGGGTGGTCGTCATCCGGTTACGCCTTGGGGCAAGCCAACAAAAGGCAAGAAGACACGTCGCAACAAAGCGACTGATAAATTCATTCTGCGCTCGCGTCATGCGCGCAAAGGTCGTTAGAGGTTCATAGTGGCACGTTCTGTTTGGAAAGGTCCGTTTGTCGACGGATATCTGTTGAAAAAGGCCGAGAAAGCTCAGGCTTCGGGTCGCAACGACGTGATCAAGATCTGGAGCCGTCGCTCCACTGTCTTGCCGCAGTTCGTTGGTCTGACCTTTGGCGTTTACAACGGTCATAAGCACATTCCGGTGCAGGTTTCGGAAGATATGATTGGCCATAAGTTTGGCGAATTTGCTCCGTCCCGCACTTATTACGGTCACGGCGCCGATAAGAAGGCGAAGAGGAAGTAATCATGGGTAAGGCAAAACGCGAACGCGTATTGGGTGACAGCGAGGCCAAAGCGGTCGTTCGCAATCTGCGCGTCAGCCCACAGAAACTGAACCTGGTTGCGGCAACGATCCGCGGCAAGAAAGTCGAAAAGGCCTTGGCCGAACTTTCTTTCTCGCCTCGTCGTATCGCTACCAGTGTTAAGGCAGGGCTGGAATCGGCAATCGCAAACGCTGAAAACAATCACGATCTTGATGTAGATGCGCTGGTTGTTTCTGAAGCTTATGTCGGTAAAAGCATCGTTATGAAGCGCTGGCAGCCACGTGCGCGTGGTCGTGTTGGCCGCATCATAAAGCCATTTGCAAATCTGACGATCGTTGTTCGTGAAGTTGAGGAGACAGCTTAATGGGAAATAAAGTAAGCCCGATTGGCCTCCGCCTCGGCATCAACCGGACATGGGATTCACGCTGGTTCGCCAATACTGGTGAATATGGTGTTCTGCTTCACGAAGACATGCGCATTCGCACGTTTTTGGAAGCTGAATTGAAACAGGCTGCCGTTTCGAAAATCGTCATTGAGCGTCCGCACAAAAAGTGCCGTGTCACCATCTACAGCGCCCGTCCAGGCATTGTGATTGGCAAGAAGGGTGCAGACATTGAAAAGCTGCGCAAGAAGATCGGCGCAATGACCACTTCTGACGTGCATCTCAACATTGTTGAAGTGCGCAAGCCTGAGGTTGATGCGAATTTGATCGCTCAGTCGATTGCTCAGCAGTTGGAGCGCCGTGCTTCTTTCCGCCGTGTTATGAAGCGTGCTGTTCAAAATGCCATGCGTCTTGGCGCTGAAGGCATTCGGATCAATTGTGGTGGCCGCCTTGGCGGTGCTGAGATTGCTCGTGTTGAATGGTATCGTGAGGGGCGTGTCCCGCTTCATACGTTGCGTGCTGATATCGATTATGGAACCTACGAAGCCGCTACGGCCTACGGTATCATTGGAATTAAGGTTTGGGTCTTCAAGGGCGAAATCATGGAACACGATCCCATGGCGTCCGAGCGTCGTATGAACGAAGGTCCTGAAGCAAATCGTCGTCGACCATCTGCGTAAGCGCTGAGTCGAAGATACAGAAATAAGAGCGAGGGCAGGCAATTATGCTGCAACCGAAGCGAACAAAATTCCGCAAAGCGCATAAAGGCCGTATCCACGGTCTTGCAAAAGGTGGAACAGATCTGAATTTTGGTGCTTTTGGCTTGAAAGCTTTGGAACCAGAGCGTATTACAGCGCGACAGATCGAAGCTGCTCGTCGTGCAATGACACGTCATATGAAGCGTGCAGGCCGTGTCTGGATCCGTATTTTCCCGGATGTTCCAGTATCCAGCAAACCTACCGAAGTCCGTATGGGTAAAGGTAAGGGTTCGCCGGATTATTGGGCCGCTCGCGTAAAGCCGGGTCGGATCATGTTTGAAATTGACGGTGTAACACCGGAAGTGGCGCGCGAAGCGTTTCGTCTGGCGGCAGCAAAACTGCCGATCAAGACCCGTTTTGTGCAGCGTATCGGCGAATAGCCGAGACTAGAGAATTTGAAGGTTTGAGCCATGAAGGCAGATGATTTGGCAACGAAGACCGTCGACGAGCTCGATGATGAGCTGGTTAAGTTGAAAAAAGAGCAGTTCAATCTGCGTTTTCAACGTGCGACGGGACAGTTGGAGAACACAGCACGGTTTCGGCAGTTACGCCGGGATATCGCGCGTATTAATACAGTAGCTACGCAAAAGCGTGTAGCTGCTGCTGTAGGCTAAGGAGGCCTCGATGCCAAAACGTATTTTGCAGGGCGTCGTTGTCAGCGACAAAAGCGATAAAACAGTGGTTGTCAAAGTGGAGCGTCGTTTTACGCATCCGCTTTTGAAAAAGACTGTTCGTCGGTCCAAAAAGTATAAAGCGCATGATGAGACTAATCAGCGCAAAACCGGTGAACTGGTGTCCATTGAGGAAACCAAGCCGATTTCGAAAGATAAGACCTGGATTGTTGTCGAAAACGCTTAAGCAAGCGATTTTGATTTCACCGGGAGCAAACAACTGGAACGTTCAGCAGTCGGAAATTGCTGTTCAACAACATAAAGGCAGCCAGTTATGATTCAGATGCAAACCAACCTCGAGGTGGCCGATAATTCCGGCGCACGTCGTGTGCAGTGCATCAAGGTGCTTGGTGGTTCCAAGCGCAAATATGCATCCGTGGGCGACATTATTGTTGTCAGCGTTAAAGAGGCTATTCCACGGGGCCGCGTTAAAAAGGGCGACGTGCTGAAAGCCGTTGTTGTGCGGACCCGCAAGGATTTGCGCCGTGCCGATGGCAGCGTGATCCGTTTTGACGGAAACGCAGCTGTGATCGTGAACAATAACAAGGAGCCAATTGGCACCCGTGTTTTTGGTCCGATCCCACGCGAATTGCGCGCCAAGAACCACATGAAAATCATTCAGCTCGCGCCAGAGGTGCTCTAATGGCTGCTAAATTGAAAAAAGGTGACCGCGTAGTGGTGCTCACCGGCAAGGATAAGGGTCGCAGCGGCGAAATTATCCGGGTTGTACCTAAAGATGGTCGTGCGTTTGTAACGGGTATCAATATGGTAAAGCGGCATCAGCGTCAGACACAGGACACTGAGGGTGGCATTATCAACAAGGAAGCGGCGATCCAGTTGTCCAATCTTGCATTGGAAGACCCTAAGGATGGCAAGCCGACCCGTGTTGGTTTCAAGACAAATGACGATGGCAAGAAGGTTCGCTTTGCGAAGCGCTCCGGAGAAATGATCGATGGCTGATGTTGCAACGCAAGCCCGGCTTAAAGGGCATTACAACGACGTTATTCGCGCTCAACTGATTGAAGAGTTTGGTTACAAGAACCCTATGCAGGTTCCAGCGCTTGAAAAAGTCGTAATCAATATGGGCATCGGTGAAGGTGTTGGTGACCAGAAAAAGGTTCGGGCAGCTGCCGAGGATCTTTCACTGATCGCTGGTCAGCGGGCCGTTATTACAAAGGCTCGTAAATCTATTGCTGGCTTTAAAGTTCGTGATGGCATGGCCCTTGGTACGAAGGTAACGCTTCGTAAGACCAGAATGTATGAATTTGTGGATCGGTTGGTAACAATCGCACTGCCACGCGTTCGTGACTTTCGTGGTCTGAACCCGAAGAGCTTTGATGGAAATGGCAACTTCGCCATGGGTATTAAAGAACATATCGTGTTCCCCGAAATCGAATACGACAAGGTGGAGCAGGTTTGGGGCATGGACGTTATTGTCTGCACAACTGCAGATAATGATGATGAAGCACGAGCATTGCTCAAGGCATTGAACTTTCCATTCCCTAAGTAAGGGATCTGGAAACTAGTCGCTAAGGACTAAGACGCATGGCTAAAAAAAGCGCTGTTGAAAAGAATAATGATCGCCGTAAACTGGTGGACAAGTATGCTGCGAAGCGTGCTGCCCTCAAGGCGAAGACACGGGATGAGAGTGTTCCTGCTGAGGAACGTTTTCTGGCCCATTTGAAGCTGGCTGAGTTGCCTCGCAATTCATCCAAAATTCGTGTTCGTAACCGTTGCGAAGTCTCCGGACGTCCGCGTGGTTTCTATCGTAAATTGAAAATGTCGCGTATCGCGCTGCGTGAACTTGGTTCCGCCGGCAAAGTGCCTGGCCTCGTCAAGTCCAGCTGGTAAGGAGAAACAGTCATGTCAATGTCTGATCCACTCGGCGATATGCTGACCCGTATTCGCAACGCTCTGATGCGCGGTAAGAGCTCATGCTCAACACCTGCATCCAAGTTGCGTGCACGTGTTCTGGATGTCCTTCAGTCTGAAGGTTACATCCGTGGCTATAGTGAAGTTGAGTATGACAAGGGTAAATCAGAGTTTCAGATCGAACTGAAATATTTTGATGGCGACCCTGTTATTCAGAAAATCGAACGGGTATCCAAACCTGGCCGTCGTGTTTACGCCGGTGCAGATGGTATTCCCCGGGTTGCTAACGGACTGGGTGTTTCTATCGTGTCTACGCCACGTGGCGTGATGGCCGATCATGAAGCACGGACCCAGAATGTTGGTGGTGAGGTATTGTGCCGCGTCTTCTAAGGCGCTGGCATGGTCGTGAAGTTTAACGGGAATTGGACAGGTAAGTCAGATGTCTCGGATTGGTAAAAAAGCAGTGGCGGTCCCTACGGGGGTAACAGCCACGATTGATGGCCAACAGGTCAATGTCAAAGGCCCCAAGGGTGAATTGTCAGCCGTATTGGTTGATAAAGTACTTGCATCCATGGGTGATGAAGGCATTGAAGTGAAGCCAGTTGATAGTTCTAACCAGGCGCGTGCCATGTGGGGTATGTCCCGCACAATCATCGAGAATTTGATGATTGGGGTTACAGAGGGCTTCAAAAAAGATTTGCAGATCAACGGTGTTGGTTACCGCGCGGCCGTGCAGGGGAAGAACCTGCAATTGGCACTCGGCTTCAGCCACGAAGTTCTGTATGAAATTCCTGAAGGCATTCAGATTGCCTGTGCAAAGCCCACTGAAATCAGTGTGTCTGGCATAGACAAGCAGAAGGTCGGCCAGGTTGCGGCTGAAATTCGCAAATATCGTCCGCCCGAGCCCTATAAGGGCAAAGGCGTCAAATATGCGGATGAATACATCTTCCGCAAAGAAGGCAAGAAGAAGTAGCGGCTGATATCATGGCAAAGAATTTGACACTTTTTGAACGTCGTCGCGCCCGTGTTCGTCGTTCGCTTCACAAGACTTCAACCGGTCGTCCGCGTTTGAGCGTTCACCGGTCGTCTAAGAACATTTACGCGCAGATCATTGATGATGCGGCTGGCAAGACACTTGCAGCAGCTTCTTCCCTGGACAAAGAGCTGCGCGCTGGTCTGAAAACCGGCGCTGACAAGGATGCGGCTGAAGCCGTTGGTAAACTGGTTGCAGAACGTGCAGCCTCTGCCGGCGTCAAGCAGGTTGTGTTCGATCGCGGTGGATTTATCTACCACGGTCGCGTCAAAGCGCTTGGTGATGCCGCCCGCGCAGGTGGTCTGGAATTCTAAGGCTTTTTAAGGCCTGATTGATACTAACTGGGACTGGTTCCCACAGAATTGGAAAGAGTGAACATGGCTGGCAGAGATCGTGAAGAGCGCGACAGCGAATTCGTCGATAAGCTTGTACACATCAACCGTGTGGCCAAAGTGGTCAAGGGTGGCCGTCGTTTCGGCTTTGCCGCTTTGGTGGTTGTCGGTGATCAGAAAGGTCGTGTTGGCTTTGGTCACGGTAAGGCTCGTGAAGTGCCTGAGGCAATCCGCAAGGCGACTGAAGCTGCAAAACGCGGCATGATCCGAGTGCCGCTGCGCGAAGGTCGGACATTGCATCATGATGCATCCGGTCGTCACGGAGCAGGGCGTGTCACAATGCGGTCGGCACCTGCGGGTACCGGAATCATTGCTGGCGGTCCAATGCGTGCGATTTTCGAAACCCTGGGTGTTCAGGACGTTGTTGCGAAATCTGTTGGAACGTCAAATCCTTACAACATGATCCGCGCAACCTTCGAAGCTCTCAAGAATGAGAACAGCCCGCGCAGCGTGGCATCTCGTCGTGGGATCAAGGTATCAACATTGCAGTCTCGCCGTACACCGGCTGAAGGCGGCGAAGTGGCGGAAGCTTAGGCTTCCCAACAGAATTGAGTGGAGGCCAACATGGCTGATAGCAAGAAAAATACTGTTACGGTTGTTCAAACGGGAAGCCCATTGCGGCGTCCTCAGGAGCAGCGCGCAACGCTTGTGGGTCTTGGCCTTAACAAGATGCAACGCCAGTCTGTACTTGAAGATACACCTGCTATCCGTGGCATGATCCGCAAGGTCAGTCACTTGGTTCGTGTGGTCGAATAGGCCGACGGTTGTAAACAATAATCATGGTCGCCTTGAAATTGGTGGCTTGAACTTCGATATCTGCCACACGATATCAGCCGATATGAAGGCGTCAGTGTCGCGGCAAGTCTGGAATTGTAACGATGAAACTCAATGAACTTCAGGACAATGATGGTGCTGTAAAGAACCGGATGCGCGTCGCACGTGGCATTGGTTCGGGCAAGGGTAAAACCGGTGGACGTGGCGTCAAGGGTCAGAAGTCCCGTAGTGGTGTGTCCATCAAGGGCTTTGAAGGTGGTCAGATGCCTCTTCACAGGCGCTTGCCGAAACGTGGCTTTAATAATATTTTCTCAAAGAATTTCAACGAAGTGTCTTTGGGCCGCATTCAGACAGCAATCGATGCTGGCAAGCTGGACGCAGGCAACACTATAGACGCGGCTGCTTTGATCGCAGCAGGCGTGGTACGTCGTGTGAAAGACGGTATTCGCCTTGTCGGCGGTGGTGAGTTGAAGAGCAAGGTTACGCTTGCAGTTGCTGGTGGTTCCAAACCGGCGCTTGCAGCGGTGGAAAAAGCAGGCGGATCTGTCACAATTATTGAGACAAAATCCGACGCAAAAGAGACTGGTGGCGACGCCTGATAAGACCCCGTTTGACTGCCAGGCCGAAGGCAATTATTTCTTCTTGTCGCCAGCCCGGTATTGTTTAGGCGGTGTTTGGAGAAAAATGAATGGCTTCAGCAGCTGAACAACTCGCGTCAAATATCAATTTTGGCGCATTTTCCAAGGCAACTGAACTCAAGAAGCGCATCTGGTTTACACTAGGTGCGTTGCTTGTTTATCGGCTTGGAACTTACATTCCATTGCCAGGTATTGATCCTGATGCCTTTGCAGCGGCCTTTGATCAGGCGCAGCAGGGTGTCATTGGTCTTTTCAACATGTTTTCCGGTGGTGCGGTTGAGCGGATGGCAATTTTCGCCCTCGGCATCATGCCTTACATTTCCGCTTCGATTATCATTCAGCTGATGACGACAGTTGTTCCTACGCTGGAGCAATTGAAGAAAGAGGGTGAGCAGGGCCGGAAGAAAATCAACCAATATACCCGTTACGGTACGGTTTTTCTGGCAGTGCTTCAGTCTTATGGCATTGCAGCCGGGCTTGAGGGCGGCACCAATATTGTTACCGATCCAGGCTGGTTCTTTAAGCTATCGACGATCATTTCTTTGACCGGTGGTACAATGTTCCTGATGTGGCTGGGTGAACAGATCACCGCGCGCGGCATTGGTAACGGTATTTCCTTGATCATCTTTGCTGGCATTGTGGCCGGTCTGCCAGGCGCGATTGCCGGTACGCTGGAACTTGGCCGTCAGGGCGCGATTTCAACGTTGCTTATTCTGATCATTATTGTTTTGGCTATTGCCACAATCATGCTGATTGTCTTTGTTGAGCGGGCGCAGCGGCGTTTGCTCATTCAGTACCCCAAGCGGCAAATGGGCAATCGTATGTTCCAGGGTGATTCGTCTCACCTGCCATTGAAACTGAACACAGCGGGTGTGATCCCGGCGATCTTCGCGTCATCGCTTCTATTGCTGCCGACGACTGTTGCAGGGTTTGCAAGTGGGACAGGGCCTGAATGGCTGAACGCTGTTGCTGCCTGGCTTGGCCATGGTCAGCCGCTCTACATGATTTTCTATGCGTCCATGATCGTGTTCTTCTGCTTCTTCTACACTGCCATTGTGTTCAATCCGGCAGATACAGCGGATAATCTGAAGCGTCATGGTGGGTTTATACCGGGCATTCGCCCTGGTGAGCGTACGGCGACCTATATCGATTATGTTCTGACCCGGATCACTGTGGTCGGTGCCATCTTCATGGTTGTCGTGTGTCTTCTTCCTGAATTCTTGATTTCTGCAACCGGCGTGCCCTTCTACCTTGGTGGGACTTCCCTTTTGATCGTGGTCAGCGTAACCATGGATACTGTTTCTCAGGTGCAGGGCCATTTGCTCGCGCACCAATATGAGGGACTAGTCAAAAAGTCGAAGTTGCGCGGGGGAAAACGTAGATGAGATTGATTTTGCTGGGGCCTCCTGGGGCAGGCAAGGGGACCCAGGCACAGTTTTTGGTGGAACAACACGGCATAGCCCAGTTGTCCACCGGGGATATGCTGAGAGCTGCCGTTGCAGCAAAGACTCCCATTGGCCTTCAGGCCAAGGAAATTATGGACCGTGGCGATCTGGTATCCGATGAAGTTGTTGTCGGCATCGTATCGGACAGGGTTGATGAAGCGGATTGTGCAAAGGGTTTCATCCTTGATGGATTTCCGCGCACAGTTGCCCAGGCTGAAGCATTGGATGTAATGCTTCAACAAAAGGGTTTGAGATTGGATACGGTGATTGAACTTGCCGTTGACGAAGGAATTCTTCTGGACCGTATAGTTAAACGGGCTGAAGAAACAGAAGGTGGTCCGCGTGCGGATGACAATGCTGAAGCACTTGCCAAGCGTTTGTCGGTGTATCGTGAGCAGACACAGCCATTGATTGATTATTATAGCGGAACAGGATTGCTTAGTTCCGTCGATGGTATGCAATCCATGGACGAAGTAAGGGCGTCAATCGAGACGGTCTTGAAAGAGATTGCGTAACGGGTCATCTATTAGGAATTGGCGGTTGACGACTCGGTCCCAACTCCTATAGATAACCGCAAATACATTGAATGACTGACCACATTGGGGCCGGAAAAACCGGGGCCGAGGTGGTCATGTTCGTTCTAATGGAAGCAGATTTACTTCATCAGCGACAGTTCTGATGATCCATTAAGGAGAGACGGTTTTGGCACGTATTGCTGGCGTCAACATTCCGACCAACAAACGCGTGGTCATAGCCCTGCAGTATATTCACGGCATTGGTGCCGCGAAAGCTCAGGAAATTGTGACCAAGGTCAACATTCCGGTGGAACGCCGGGTGAACGAACTGTCCGATTCGGAAGTTCTGCAGATTCGTGAATCCATCGACCAGGACTACATGGTTGAGGGCGATCTGCGCCGTGAGCGGGCAATGAATATCAAACGTCTGATGGATCTGGGCTGCTATCGCGGTCTGCGCCATCGTCGTGGATTGCCGACACGTGGTCAACGGACCCATACCAATGCCCGCACCCGTAAGGGTCCGGCCAAGGCAATTGCCGGTAAAAAGAAATAATCAATTACTGACATTCTTCGGATTGTTCGGTGGAGCCGCTGGTTTACGGCGGTGCTGAGATCGAAAGGACTACCAAATGGCAAAAGAAGCACGCGTGCGTCGCCGCGAGAAAAAGAATATTATCTCCGGCGTGGCTCACATTAATTCCACGTTCAACAACACAATGATCACCATTACCGATGCGCAGGGCAACACGATTTCGTGGTCTTCTGCCGGTACAATGGGTTTCAAGGGGTCTCGTAAGTCGACCCCTTATGCTGCGCAGGTTGCCAGTGAAGATGCTGCCAAGAAGGCGCAGGAACACGGCATGAAGACCCTTGAGGTTCAAGTGCGCGGACCTGGCTCCGGCCGTGAATCAGCTTTGCGTGCTCTGCAGGCCGCTGGTTTTACAGTAACCACCATTCGGGATGTGACTTCTATCCCGCATAATGGTTGCCGTCCTCCTAAACGACGTCGCGTTTAGAGTTTACCGCATTGTGGCTGTTGGGCGAGTCCCTGCAGCCATCTGGTGTTGTCTGGCCGGTTGTTCCGTTCCCACATTTGGAATTGATGCCGTAGTCCAGAAGCAAATTTGCCGAAACCAACCTGTGACGACAGGATGCTATTTCGGTGCTGAAAAAGGCCTTTGAACTGGCCGAGAAAGGATTGTGATATGATCCAGAAAAATTGGCAGGAACTTATTAAGCCGACCAAGCTTGAAGTGAAGCCCGGTGACGAGCCGCTCCGTGTAGCGACTATCGTAGCTGAGCCGCTTGAGCGTGGTTTTGGCATGACACTCGGCAATGCCCTGCGCCGCATTCTTCTGTCATCCCTCCAGGGTGCTGCTGTTACGGCTGTCCAAATTGATGGCGTTCTGCATGAGTTTTCATCTATCCCAGGTGTACGCGAAGACGTTACGGATATTGTCCTGAACGTTAAAGCCATTGCCGTGAAGATGGAAGGCGATGGTCCCAAGCGGATGACAGTTCGCAAGCAGGGGCCTGGTGCCGTAACTGCTGCGGATATTCAGACTGTTGGCGATGTCGAAATTCTGAACCCGGAGCTGGTTCTCTGCACTTTGGATGAAGACGCTGAGATCCGCATCGAATTTACTGTGAATACTGGTAAAGGTTATGTGTCTGCAGAGCGTAACCGCCCTGAAGACGCTCCAATTGGTCTCATCCCAGTTGACAGTCTTTACTCTCCAGTTCGCAAAGTCTCCTACAGGGTTGAGAACACCCGTGAGGGACAGGTTCTGGATTATGACAAGCTGTTGATGACTGTTGAGACTGATGGTTCAATTTCGCCTGAAGATTCCGTCGCATTTGCGGCTCGTATCCTTCAGGATCAGCTGTCTATCTTTGTGAATTTCGAAGAGCCTCAGAAAGAGGTTGTCGAAGATCAGGCACCGGAACTGGCTTTCAATCCTGCCTTGTTGAAAAAAGTCGACGAGTTGGAACTGTCTGTCCGTTCTGCAAACTGCTTGAAGAACGACAATATTGTTTATATTGGCGACCTGATTCAAAAGACCGAGAGCGAAATGCTGCGGACGCCGAATTTTGGTCGTAAGTCGCTGAACGAGATCAAAGAAGTTCTTGCTGGCATGGGCCTCCATCTTGGTATGGAAGTCGAAAACTGGCCACCTGAGAACATTGATGATCTGGCTAAGCGCTTCGAAGATCAATACTAAGAATCAGATGCGGTGAAAGCCGCTTAATTTAAGAAGTCCCCGGAAACCAAGTGAGTATCTACAACGGATCCTCATCAAGTCCGGGGCATTAGAAAGAGGAGAGGGCCATGCGCCACCGCAAATCAGGTCGCAAGCTCAATCGTACATCCAGCCACCGTAAGGCGATGTTCGCAAATATGTCCGCATCGCTCATTACTCACGAGCAGATCGTTACAACTCTGCCAAAGGCGAAAGAGCTTCGCCCGGTCGTTGAGAAACTGATCACGCTTGCAAAGCGCGGCGATCTGCATGCCCGTCGTCAGGCGATTGCGCAGATTCGTGATTTGGGTGCCGTTGGCAAATTGTTCGATACTTTGGCTGATCGCTATAAAGACCGTCAGGGTGGTTACACCCGCGTTCTTAAGGCTGGTTTCCGCTTTGGTGACAACGCACCAGTTGGTGTTATCGAGCTTGTTGACCGCGATGTTGACGCCAAAGGCGCTGAGGATCGTGCGCGCGCTGAAAGCGAAGAAGTTGCGTCTGAGACTGTAGCTGCCTGATAAGGCTGGGTCTTGGCTTGCCGGGGGCTGCCCCGGCAAACTGCTCTTTTTACCAAATACAGGCTTGGCGCGACGTAAGTGCGCGACTGCCGCAATAAAAAACCGAAGCCGCTCAACGCAGGTTCGGAAGCCGCATTTGATTTCGGCAAAACTGTGTAAAGGCGGCCTTTGTGCCGCCTTTTTCTTTGCCTTGTCTGGCAGTAAAGGACAGACTCACTTCGTCAGGTTTCTTTGACCTCAGTTTGGGAAAATATCATGTCGCTTCTCCACCGCTTCATCAGCAGCATTTCAGCTTTTGCGGTTCTGGCCGCTGTCCATTTTTCTGTATCGCCGTTGAAGCCGGCCTTGGCGCAGTCTGTACCGCAGAACCAGGAACAGATGCGCCTCAGCTTCTCGCCGATTGTCAAACGTGCAGCGCCCGCTGTGGTCAATGTCTACGCAACACGAATGATCAGCCAGCGGCCGAGATCGCCGTTTGGTAATGATCCGTTTTTTCGTCGTTTCTTTGGCGAGCCAGCTCCTGGCTCACGTGCGCCAAGACAGCGGGAAACAAGTTCCCTTGGTTCTGGCGTGATCGTTGATCCAAGTGGCATTGTTGTTACCAATAATCATGTGATCAAGGACGCAAGCACGATCAAGGTTGTGCTGGCTGACAAGCGTGAATTTGAAGCCGAGATCATGTTGAAGGACGAACGGACTGATCTGGCTATCTTGCGGATTGACCTGGAAGGGCGCCGCGAGATTTTTCCATATCTGGAATTTGCCGACAGTGATGCCGTTGAAGTGGGTGATCTTGTGTTGGCTATCGGGAACCCGTTTGGTGTGGGGCAGACCGTGACCAGCGGTATTGTGTCAGCATTGGCCCGTACACGCGTCGGTGTGACTGACTATCAATTCTTCATCCAGACCGATGCCGCCATCAACCCTGGCAACTCTGGTGGCGCATTGGTGGATGTTGAGGGTGATTTGGTTGGCATCAATACAGCCATCTTTTCACGCTCGGGCGGATCAAACGGCATTGGCTTTGCAATCCCATCAAACATGGTGAATGTCGTCGTCGCGGCGTCAGACATGGGCGATATCGTAATGCGGCCTTGGCTTGGCGCTACGTTTCAACCGGTATCGTCGGACATAGCCGATAGTCTGGGGCTTGATTTGCCAAGAGGGGCATTGGTGACCGGAATCTTTGATGATGGACCGTTTGACAAGGCCGGCATTCGTATTGGTGATTTGCTGGTTCGCATGGAAGGCAACCGGCTGTCAGATCCCGATGAACTGGGATACCGCCTTGCCACACGGCGTCTTGGCGATGAAGTGTCGTTTGTAGTTCGTCGCGGCAAAAAACGTATCCGGTTCAATTTGATCATGGAGGCGCCACCTGAAACCGTGCCGCGTGATGAACAATTGTTGAAGGGGCGCACGCCGCTTACTGGCGCGACAATTGCCAATTTGTCGCCAGCGCTTGCGCAGGAAATCGGCTCGTTCAAAAACTCTGGCGTTATCGTGTTGTCCGTAGAGCCCGGTTCGCCCGCTGCGCGCTACAGGTTTCGGTCTGGTGATTTGATCCTTGAGTTAAATGGTCGTGAAGTGAAAAGTGCTGACCAGCTTGCCAGGCGCGCGCGCCGTGCCGGTTCTGTCTGGCGTTTCAAGCTTGATCGTGACGGCAGAGTCATTCGCTTCTCTGTTGGCGGATAGCCCGTGTCGTCTTTGTTTGATGCGGCCGGAATGGGAGAGGATGCTCCAAGGCCTCTTGCCGACCGGCTGAGACCAGCCACTCTTGGTGAGGTTGTTGGCCAGGACCACATTGTCGGTTCTGAAGGAACGCTGACACGCATGTTGCGGAGCGGGCGTGTCGGGTCTTTGGTATTCTGGGGCCCTCCCGGCACTGGAAAGACAACCGTTGCACGCTTGCTGGCAGATGAAACCGATCTGCATTTTGTGCAGTTATCGGCGATTTTTTCCGGTGTTGCTGATCTGAAAAAGATTTTTGAAACAGCCCGGCACAGAAGAAGCACCGGTCAGGGAACGCTGCTGTTTGTTGATGAGATCCATCGCTTCAACCGGGCGCAGCAGGATGCGTTCTTGCCGGTCATGGAAGATGGTACGGTTACGCTGATTGGGGCGACTACCGAAAATCCGTCTTTTGAATTGAATTCGGCTGTGTTGTCACGCGCACAGGTACTTGTTTTTAAAGCATTGGACGATGCCGCCATTGGCGCCATGTTGACCCGCGCTGAAGGCTTCCTTGATCAGACATTACCTTTGGATGAGGAGGCCAGATCATCGCTGATACGGATGGCTGATGGCGATGGGCGTGCCGCGCTCAGTCTTGCCGAAGAGGTCTGGCGTGCGGCAGGAGCCGATGAGATATTCGATGCAGCAATGCTGCAGACGGTGCTTCAGCGCCGCGCGCCGATTTACGACAAGAGCGAAGACGGGCATTACAATCTTATCTCGGCGCTGCATAAATCTGTGCGCGGGTCTGACCCGCAGGCGGCGCTCTATTATTTGTGCCGTATGCTGGACGCTGGCGAGGCTCCGCTCTTTCTGGCGCGGCGGCTTGTTCGTATGGCATCGGAAGATATAGGGCTTGCCGATCCTCAGGCTTTGACGCAATGCATTGCAGCGCGAGATTCGTTTGAATTTCTCGGTAGTCCCGAAGGTGAGTTAGCTTTGGCTCAGGCTGTGATCTATCTTGCAACAGCACCCAAGTCGAATGCGGTCTATACGGCCTATAAGCTGGCCATGAAGACGGCGAAGGCCAATGGCTCGCTCATGCCGCCAAAGCAAATTCTGAACGCTCCCACCAAGCTGATGAAAGAAGAAGGCTATGGTGGCGGATATCTGTATGATCATGATCAACCAGATGCCTTTTCCGGGCAGGCTTACCTTCCTGATGCGTTGCAGGGCGAACAATTTTATCAACCGGTACCGCGCGGTTTTGAAAGAGACCTTCAAAAACGGCTGGACTACTGGAACAAACTGCGGCAGGACCGCACACAACAGGAAGACGACGAGGACTGAATGAACCGGTTTGACAGGTTTTTGGCGATTGACTGGTCTGGCGCTATGGGTGAGCGCCAGCGCGGGATTCAGATTGCCTATTTGGATAACCAATCTGACACAGGACCCGTCCTGATGCGTCTGCCGGACGCCAAGAATTGGGGCCGGGTGGTTATCAAAAACCTCCTGAGCAAACTGGCTCGTGCTGATCAGCGTACTCTGGTTGGAATGGATTTCTGTTTTTCTGTTCCCTGGCCGGATGAAGGACCCTTGCCGGAAGATCGCCAACAGGTCGGATCGGTAGAAGAGTTGTGGGCGCAGGTTGAATCGATCTGCTCGGGTGAGGCGCACTATTATGCTGGTCCCGCGATCCGCAATCTGAGCTCCGACTTTGCTCCTTACATTTTGTGCGATCGGTATCGGGGCCCGGAATTCCGATTTGATCGCTTCCGCGAGACAGAGCGTCAGTTGTCACCTAAACCGGCAAGTATCTATCACTGCATGGGTGCCAAGCAGGTCGGACCCGGATCATTTGCCGGAATGCGCATGTTTCACACTTTGCGCACTGTCAATGATCCACGCATTGCAATCTGGCCATTTGATCCGATTGACAATGCGAATGTGGTTCTATGTGAGATTTACCCAAGTCTGTTCTATCAAATGGCCGGGTTGAAGCGCGCTTACGATCATGCGACTATTGCAAACACACTTGCCTATTTTCATTCTGGTAGCCCACCACAAATGAGCATCCAGGACGAGGCTGATGCGGTCATTGCGGCTGCCGCGCTGCGGGTCTTATCATATGACCCTAATTTATTTTCTTACCCGCCCAAGCTGCCAATTGCGCACAAGGAAGGCTGGATTTTCGGCGTTATGCCGTCATGACCGGTTTTCTTGCTGTGGCGCTGGGAGGCGCATTGGGAGCGTCCTTGCGCTATGGGGCCGGTTTACTGATTGTCCGAATGGTTGGCGGTGTTTATCCGTGGCCGACCTTGTTTGTGAATGTTATTGGATCATTTCTTATGGGAGCTATGGCGAGTTTTCTGCTGCTTAAGGGCAGCTCTGATGAAATGCGCCTGTTCCTGCTGACTGGTCTGCTGGGCGGTTTCACAACCTATTCGGCATTTTCACTTGAAACGCTTCATCTTTGGGAACGTGGGGAGGGCGGTATTGCTGCCCTTTATATGATCGGCAAGCTGCTTGTGTGTTTCGTAGCGGTGCTTGCGGGCGCCAGGCTGATAAGGGCTTTTGCATGAACGCTGTTCAAATGAAAAAGGTGGATGCTGACGAGGCTGATATGCGTCTCGACCGGTGGTTCAAATCGCATTTTCCAGGCGTTGGTTTTGGCCAGTTGCAAAAACTGTTGCGCTCGGGCCAAATTCGCGTTGAAGGCGGAAGAGTCAAGAGCTCTACCCGCTTGTTGGTCGGGCAGATGGTGCGCGTTCCGCCGCTGACGGGGGCTGCCGCTCCTGATCAGGCGCTGGGTCAGTCCAAAGCTGCCTGGCGGGAAGATGATGCGACATTTCTGCGCTCTCTCATTCTGCATGATGACAAGCATGTCATGGTGCTGAACAAGCCATTTGGCCTTGCGGTGCAGGGCGGTTCCGGCATCAATCGCCACGTTGATGGTATGCTGGAAGCGTTTCGGGATAAAAAGGGACAAAAGCCGCGCCTGGTGCACCGCCTCGACAGGGACACGACCGGTGTGCTGCTGATTGCCAAGACACGTGCTGCGGCCAAGGCAATGGCTGAGTCCTTTCGTCATCGTGATACGAAAAAAACCTATTGGGCCATCGTTAAAGGCGTTCCGCGGCCCAATGAGGCGCGGATTTCCACGCATCTAATTAAAGAGGCGACAGAAGATGGCGACCGGATGCGCATTGCGCGTCATGGCGAGCCTGATGCTGACCACGCCGTGACCCATTATCGTGTGGTTGAGAAGGCGGGTGATCGGCTGTCATGGCTAGAATTGAAGCCGGTGACAGGCCGAACGCATCAGTTGCGCATTCACACGCAATACATTGGAACGCCCATTATTGGTGATCCGAAATATTTTGATATTGAGAATTGGGAGCTTCCGAACGGAATTCAGAAGCGGCTTCATTTGCACGCTCAACGCCTCATCATTCCGCATCCCGCGCCGCATCTGGGTATTCCAGTCCTCGACATCACAGCGCCGTTATCTCCACACATCAAGCAAACCTTCAATCTGCTTGGGTTTGATGAACAAAACGGAATGCTGGAAGAGGATGAATTCTAACACATGCGGTTGATTTTGTTCGATTGTGACGGAACTCTCGTCGATAGCCAGCACATGATTGTAGCTGCCATGGAGCGCGCGTTTACTGCAGTGAATCTACAGCCACCAACCCGTGAGCGGACCTTGTCGATCGTCGGTCGCTCGCTGCATGAGGCCATGGTGGATCTTACGGATGCAGAGCATCCGATCGAAGACATGGTTGCGGCCTATCGAAAGAGTTTTTTTGAATTGCGCGGTAATCCTGACTATCACGAACCGCTTTATGAGGGTGCCAAGGACTGTATTGAGGCCTTGGCTACCCGCGATGATGTTCTGCTTGGTATTGCGACGGGTAAGTCCCGACGCGGCGTGGATGCCCTTTTGGAGCTGCATGATATGCAGGACCGGTTTGTAACCATACAAACTTCTGACAATGCACCGTCCAAACCCAACCCTGCGATGGTTCATCAGGCTTTGAATGAAACTGGGTTGGACGCCAGCGTTACGACACTGATTGGCGATACCAGCTTCGACATGCAAATGGCGCAGAACGCCTCAATAGCGGCTCTGGGAGTGACCTGGGGCTATCATGATCAACCAGCGTTGAGGCAGGCCGGCGCAAGTCATCTGTTTGACAGTTTTCCTGACCTTCGTGAATTTTTGCTGACTGGACTAAATGGCTGATACCTTGGACCCAATAGAAACAGACCCGGTTAAACGTGCTCAGGTGCATTCGGCCCCTAAATTGCCGAAGCGCTTCTATAAGGAAGCGACAGTGGCAGAGCGCGATGGAGCGCATCACCTGCTGTTGGATGGCCGTTCGGCGCGAACGCCTGGGAAAAATCCGCTTGCTGTCGAAAACCAGGCGTTTGCCAAAGGATTGGCAAATGATTGGAACGCTCAAAAGGACAATATCAATCCGGCTACCATGCCTTTTACGCGATTGGCGAATTCGGCAATCGACGGAGTGTCGGCGGCGCTAGATCCTGTTGCGGAGGAGGTTTCCGGCTTTGCGAAAACTGATCTTCTGTTCTATAGGGCCGGGCGACCAGAAGAGCTGGTTGCCTTGCAGAGCCAGCACTGGGACCCGCTTCTGGATCATTTCAAAACCCAGCACGAGGCCAGGTTTCTATTGGCCGAAGGGCTTATGTATGTGGAACAGCCAGAAGATAGTGTCGCGCGCATCTCTGAGCTGATCAGCGTCTACAAAAAAGATCCCTTATGTCTGGCCGGTTTGCAGGTCATGACCTCAATTGCCGGATCAGTTCTAATTGCGCTGGCTGCTGCAAAAAATGTTCTTTCAGTTGATGCGGCCTGGCAGGCAGCTCATGTGGATGAAGACTGGAATATTACCCAGTGGGGCTCCGACGAGGAAGCTCAGGCCAGACGGGTTTACCGCAGAAACGAGTTTGAAGTTGCTCATATTGCGGCGGCGGCCTTATCCGACGAATGATTATCTTCTCTGACTGTTGTCTTGCATGGTATTGCTTTTGACAAATGAGGCAGGGACGAGACAAGAGTGGGATACTCATGACATCTGTATTGGCTGAACTGGAAGCCCGCCGCGAAAAAACGCGGCTTGGTGGTGGTCAACGGCGCATCGACGCACAGCACGCCAAAGGAAAACTGACAGCGCGTGAACGTCTTGAAGTGCTTCTGGATGAGGGGTCTTTCGAAGAGTACGACATGTTCGTGCAGCACCGCTGTACAGATTTTGGCATGGAAGACACCAAAATTGCCGGAGATGGCGTGGTGACCGGTTGGGGGACGGTCAATGGCCGCCCCATCTTTGTTTTTGCCAAGGATTTTACAGTCTTCGGTGGATCCCTGTCAGAAACCCATGCGCAGAAAATCACCAAAATTCAGGACATGGCGCTGAAAAACCGGACTCCTATTATCGGGCTGTTTGACGCTGGCGGTGCGCGCATTCAGGAAGGCGTTGCTGCGCTTGCTGGCTATGGAGAAGTGTTTCAAAGGAATGTGTTGGCGTCTGGCGTCATTCCCCAGATCTCAGTGATCATGGGACCATGTGCAGGCGGGGATGTGTATTCGCCAGCCATGACTGATTTCATCTATATGGTGCGCGACACCAGCTATATGTTCGTGACCGGTCCCGATGTGGTGAAAACCGTTACCAATGAGACAGTGAGCGCAGAACAATTGGGTGGCGCATCGATCCACACCACAAAATCATCCATTGCAGATGGTGCCTTTGACAATGATGTGGAAGCCTTGCTTGAAATACGGCGCCTGGTGGATTTTTTGCCTGCCAGCAACACAGCCGAATTGCCTGAAGTACCCTTGCAGGATGATCCGAACCGGCTTGAGCCGTCTCTGGACACGCTGATCCCGGATAATGCAAACAAGCCGTATGACGTGAAGGAACTTATTGCCAAAACCGTTGATGACGCAGATTTCTTTGAGGTGCAGGAAAAGCACGCCGCCAACATTGTTGTCGGATTTGCGCGCATGGAAGGGCGGTCGGTTGGAATTGTGGCCAATCAACCAATGGTTCTGGCCGGGGTGCTGGACAGTGATGCCAGCCGCAAAGCCGCACGGTTCGTGCGGTTCTGTGATTGTTTCAACATTCCCATTGTCACCTTTGTGGACGTGCCGGGCTTTTTGCCGGGAACCGCTCAGGAATATGGCGGGCTGATCAAGCATGGGGCAAAGCTGCTATTTGCCTATGCCGAGGCCACAGTTCCAAAAATCACGATCATCACGCGCAAGGCCTATGGCGGCGCATATGATGTGATGGCTTCCAAACATTTGCGCGGAGATGTGAATTACGCTTGGCCCAGCGCCGAAATCGCTGTCATGGGCGCCAAGGGTGCTGTGGAAATTATCTTCCGCAAGGATATTGCGGATGCGGAACGTATTGCTGAGCATACCGGTGAATATGAAGACCGTTTTCTATCGCCATTTGTGGCGGCCGAAAGGGGCTACATTGATGATGTCATCATGCCGCATTCCACACGGCGGCGCGTGTCACGCGCGTTAAAGCTGTTGCGCGGCAAGCAATTGGAAAATCCGTGGAAAAAGCATGACAACATTCCGCTGTAGGCTGGTTGCTCGTTGGCCTGTTATGTCCGGAGGCAGACAGGGTGGTGTTTCAGAATTTTAAGCTTGCTCTGAATTCACCGCTTGTCTGAAAGCTGCCATCGAAGCCTGATTGTATTTCACCGGAAAGGCCCACAGATGTTCTGGCATCCGGGCTGGTATGCAGAACGCCAACGCCCACAAAACTTGACACATCTTCTGTTGTGTCTGCTGCAAAACTGAGCGGTGTACCGGCAACAACTGCGTGCACATCATCTGACCCGGCATCAATTGTCGCGTCCAACCCCACACTCAAATCCAGATTTGTACGGCTGCCGCTGGCGTGATCCCAAATTGTTGGCAGTTTCAATTGGGTCCTGAAGTTGAGGATGGAAACATCCCGCTCCTCAACACTCAAAGGGTTCAACACGCCAGTTTCGGTATATTCATCGATGTGAAGGCCAGCATAACTGATGCGGGCGCTGATGGTCGCTGGTTTCAACGCGAAATACATCGGCACCGAGACAGTCAGCGACGGTGAATAGAACCAGCCATCGGACTTTCCCTCAGCGGATGACGAACCCAAATTGCGTGATATTTCATAATCCGTAACGCCTGCAATAAATGCCGTATGGATGTGAAGGTACTCAAAATCCCGTTTCCAGTAGACGCCGCCGAATAATGAGTCGGTCGTCGTGTCTCCGGCGTTCTGCGCTAAGGAGACCCCACTTCTGCTGTAGCCGATCAGAATACCGAAAACATTGTGATGGCCAATGTCACCAGTTTCCATGCCGGTGACGATGCCGGCACTGCCATGGTTGAATTCAACTGCTTTGTTGTTTCCGGAAACTTTTGCAGCGCTGCCAAAAAGGCTTCCCCAGAGCCGTGGTCCTTGCGCGGAAAAGGCGGACAATGGTTCCAGAATGTGAGTGCTGTAACTGGACAAATATTCAAGAGTGGCAGCCTGCGGGTTTTGACCGTTATTCTCAATGGAATTGAAAACCGAGCCGACCAAGTCACTGATGATTGTACCACTGGCAGCAAAGCCGGTCGTGTCTACGGCTATCATACCTTCGCCACTATTGATCAAGGTACCTGCACCTGCAAAATTGATAGTCTCAGGGGCGCTTTCAAGATCACTGTCGGTGCCGGAATGATCTGCAAATGTGAGCTCAGCGTTCACGCCGCGCCCAATATTCAGGACATCAAGATCATCTTCATTCCCGCCACCTGAGCCATCATTGCCGCGCCCGAAGTCTATCGCGCCGTCAATTTCTGACCCGGCCAACAGGGTCAGGGAATCGTGCCCGTCACCAAGAAAATAGATCGCAAAACCATCACTACCGGTAATGTTGCCCGAATTGATGATAGATGCTGAGGCGCCTGGACCAGTTGATTCACGTAGCGATATGCCAACCGCGCCTGAAATGAAGCCTGTGTTCTGAATTTCCACTGTGCCCGTATCGGAATGGCCAGCAAAAATTCCATGTGACCTGTTGGATGAAATAGTACCGCTGTTGGTAATTGCTATGTGCCCGGTAGCGCCCTCTGTATAGGCCTCTATGCCGTCGGGGAATTCGCCAAAATCAAAACCGGCACCCAATATATTGCCTGAGTTGCTGATGGTTATGTCGCCATGGCCCTTAGCGAGTATTCCTTTTCCAAGCTTAACTTTGATGTCACCTGTATTGATGATTTCGACGTCGCCTTTTCCGCCAACGTCTATGCCATCGTTGAACACTGTAATGTCGCTGTCGTTTGTTATCCTTACAACGCCTGCTGCATTAAATCCCTCAACCAGAATTCCTTCATCGCCTTCATGGAGTTCAGAACCAATGGCACCGGAACTTGTGATGCTGATATCTCCGCTTGCCGTAGCTTCAATTCCGGCGATAGTAAAACCTGTTATGTCTGCGTTGTTGGTGATTGCCACATTTCCAAAAGCTGATCCAACAATGCCGGTAGCTCCCGCATCAATTGTGCCACTATTGCTGATCGTGACATCTCCAAGCGTTGTGACTTCAGCCAAAATCCCGCCACGTTCGGTTGAATTGAGGTTGCCACTATTCGTAATCGTTACATTGCCGTTGGCCCCTAGTATCCGTGCCTGGATGGCCGAGTAACCGGATTGAACGTAACCGTTGTTTTGAATGGCAATCGAGCCCGTTCCGGTGCTGTCAGCTTTAATACCGTAAGTTGAAGTTCCGGTCGTTACGATGCCAGCCGTTCCTGATGTGTCAATGCGGATAGTGATCCCATGCGGTTCTGCAGTGAGAAAATTGATGCCGTCCACATTGGCAACTGGGGTTATTCCGGTTGCATCAAGGTTGTTCACATCGAGCGTGTCTATCGGAGGCGAAGTGAAATCCGTTCCACTTGCAATTCCGTTTGACTGGTCACCACTGCAAGTCGCAACAGAGCCGTCTGTTGTGCAAAAATCTGGGTCTGCATAGGCCGTGTTTGATTGAGACAGCATGCCAACACATAACGCCCCACTGGCCACTGTTTTTAGAAGAGAGATTCTGGGTGTGATAGTTCGTCTGAAATCAAGTTTCCCGCTGAGAGGTTCAAAAATTGTTTTTTTGGGAAAATTTGCGTTCACGAAAGCCCCTAGATCAATGATCCACCTCAATTGATCGAATCACACCCCTTCAAATGTAAGAAAACACCGCTTCGAGCAACGTGTAAACTGAGGAAAATAGAAATTGCATGACGCCTGGAAGTTCAATTTGAAGTCGCTTGATTTTTTTAAGTAATAGACTTCTTTGAGGGGATTTTTATTGAAAAAACGGGGAATATTGTTCCTTCGATAAACGACACTCTTTTGGTATAATTCAATGATTTCCGACCTGCCGGACGGCGGAGTAACTGGGTGAGTGTTGCGCGTCTTTAAACTTTGAAACCGCTGATCTCGTCATTGGCGGAAAACAGGAGGATGCAGGATTGATGTCTCACGCTTTGTTCAATGTTGGAGACTGTATTTTTGACGTTGTAGCTGTGGAGCAGATAGTGGGACAAAGTCTTGAAGACATTGCGATCCTGTTTTGTGTGTCTAGACATTGAAGCGCAATCGGTGCGTCATTTACCGCTATCATCAAATGGCGAGATGTAACTGGTTTTGCCAGCCTATCAAACCTCATGAATCTGCAACGAGCTGCAGTCATGACGCAATTGCGTCATGACCCGATGATTGGTGATTGCTACCTGATCTGTCGTTGAATTTACCAAGGATGATGATTGATGTTCCGCATTGCCCGACTTTGTACCCTCGCTTTGGCTGCTATCAGCCTGCTGGCTGTTCAGAATTCTGCCAGTGCCTATGAATACCGCAAGTGTCACATACGCTTTGTGGTTTCTGGCAGCGGCCTATCTAAAACCGAATTGCCGGGTGCTGATTTCTGGGCGTGGGGACGGGGGAAGCATCAGGCGAGTTGGGCATGGCAAATTCTCAATGGTAAGGCCAAGTATTGTGCCATCAGTCTCGCCAAACGAGATCGCAATACGCTACCAGCCGAATGCGCCGCAAACGCACACCAACTGAACAACTCATCGGCCATAGGGACTGGTGGGATCACCGGGCTGGATGTGACCCGGTTCCGGACACTTCTCAAGAAAACCATCTGTTCAAATCACCAGCGCGCGAACAGCCGTGTGCGAACCATTGCCGACACACGAAAGATTGAGGGTCTGACGGTCGCTATTGAGCCGGTGGGCAACTCAACCGCCTGTCACTCAGTGCGGGTAGTCGAGCCGCAATTCGTGACCCTTCATTGTCGAAAGACAGGCAGAGATACTCAGTTTGAATGGTTCTACAAAAAATAAAAATCATGGGCGTTGCCGGGCAGCATGCATTGGGAGGCTGTGGCAGAAACACGACAATTGCCAGCTTCGGTTTTCCAAACCAAATGTTCAAAATTGACCTCATTGCAATTGAGCGGGTAGCCGGTTAAATACATTTTTTACCGTTTCGGCTGGCTCAATGCGCACACATCCTTTGAAGATTTCTTTATTTGTCAGTCTGTTTTACATCTGGATTCCGCTGGTTTCATACCTCGCTATTCTGTTCGTAGCGGCAACCAATCCGTCCTTGTATCGGGCTGTTGCCACTGGCGAAGATGGCATTGTTGAATTGCTGCATATCGTCCTTGGTCTTGTCGGTTTTCTATTGGCGCTGCGGCTGCTCCATTGGTTCTGGAAGCAGAAAAACAAGCTGGGAATGGCATTCGCGATATTCTCCGCCCTCGTCTGCCTTTACATTGCGCTGGAGGAAGCCAGCTATGGGCAACATATGTTTGGCTGGGAAGCTGATGGCGTGTTTCTGGAAGTGAACAAACAGCAGGAGACAAATCTGCACAATATCAGCTCCTGGTTCAATGAAAAACCGAGGGTTATTCTGGAACTGGCGATTCTTTTGGGTGGTTTGTTGCTGCCGATTTTTCCAAACCTCTTCATGCGGTTTGTTCCTGCCGGGCTGCGTGCCTACGCGCCGACAGTCCTGTTCCTTCCAACCAGCATTCTGGTCGTCGTGTCTCGCTTACCCGAACGGCTCGGTTTGGATAGTCTGGAGACACATATCGGCAGCATTCGCCACAGTGAAGTGCAGGAACTTTATATGTTCCTGTTTATCGGTCTCTATATCTATTTTGTTTTATGCCTGGAAAGGCACAAACACGCTAGCGAGTGAGCCGCTTGGCATGCCAATCAATGTGGTCTTTCATGAAGCTTGAAATGAAATAGTAGGAGTGGTCATAGCCCTCATGCTGTCGCAAGGTGAGGGGAATTCCAGCCGATGCACAGGCCGTTTGCAAGGCATCGGGCTTTAATTGGTTCTCCAGAAATTCATCACCCAGACCCTGATCAACCAGGATGTCTTCAACCCGGTAGCCATCCTCTACCAGCGCGACTGTATCTGATGACCGCCAGGTAGTCCGGTCCGCGCCAAGATATTCTGAAAAGGCGTGGGTGCCCCATGGGCTGCTCATTGGATTGCATATTGGTGCAAATGCAGAGACTGACCGATAGAGCTCAGGATGCTTGAGCGCCAATGTTAAGGCACCGTGTCCGCCCATTGAATGGCCGAAGATTGAGTCTTTTGAATCGTTTGTGGGGAAATGCTCACAGATGAGGTTCGGCAACTCATCTGTGATGTAACGTTCCATATTGTAATGTGTGGCATAGGGCGGCTGTGTTGCGTTCAAATAGTAGCCCGCACCTTTGCCGGAGTAATAGACATCTTCATCCGGCACATCATCACCACGCGGGCTGGTGTCCGGGCAGATGAAGATTATGCCGTGATGCGCTGCTGCTTCCCGGTATTCACCTTTCTCCATCACATTGGCATGGCTGCAGGTGAGGCCGGACAAATATGTCAGGGTGGGGCAAGGATGGCCATCCAGCGCCTGCGGTGGCAGGAAGACCGAGAAGGTCATGGTGCAGTGGCACGCATCGCTCCAGTGGCTGTAGACGCGCTGAGCGCCGCCATGTGAACGGCGCTCTTCAATCAACTTAATATCGGGCATGGTGTTTCCTAGTAGAGAACAACGCTGCGGATGGATTCTCCAGAGTGCATCAGGTCAAAGCCCTTATTGATATCTTCCAGGGGCATCGTATGGGTGATCATCGGATCGATCTGAATTTTGCCATCCATATACCAGTCGACAATTTTCGGTACATCAGTACGTCCGCGTGCGCCGCCAAATGCGGTGCCTTTCCACGAACGCCCGGTGACCAGTTGGAAAGGCCGTGTAGAGATTTCCTGTCCAGCACCGGCGACGCCGATGATGATGGATTCGCCCCAACCCTTATGGCAGCATTCCAGGGCTTGCCGCATGACATTGGTGTTGCCGATGCATTCAAATGAATAGTCAGCGCCGCCACCTGTCAGATCTACCAGATGGGATACAAGATCATCTCCGGCTTCTTTGGGATTGACGAAATGGGTCATGCCGAATTTCTCGCCCCATTCCTTCTTGCTGTTATTCATATCTACGCCAACAATCATGTTGGCACCGGCCAGCCTGCAACCCTGAATGACGTTCAGGCCAATGCCGCCAAGCCCAAAAATAACGCAATTGGAGCCTGGCTCTACCTTGGCCGTGTTGATGACAGCCCCAATACCGGTGGTGACGCCGCAGCCAATATAGCAAATGGATTCAAATGGGGCGTCTTCACGCACTTTCGCCAGCGCGATTTCGGGCAGCACCGTGTAGTTGGCGAAAGTTGAGGTGCCCATATAATGCATGATTGGCGTGCCATCGATGGAAAAGCGTGAGGTGCCATCTGGCATCAGGCCCTGGCCCTGCGTCGTGCGGATGGACTGACAAAGATTCGTTTTGGGGTGAAGGCAATACTCGCACTCACGACATTCCGGTGTGTAAAGAGGAATGACATGGTCGCCTGGCTTCAGTGACGTGACGCCGGCACCAACTTCAACCACCACGCCAGCACCTTCATGCCCCAATATCGCCGGGAAAATCCCTTCTGGATCATCGCCGGATCTTGTAAACTCATCTGTATGGCAGATGCCGGTTGCTTTGATCTCGACCAGCACTTCGCCGGCCCGCGGGCCTTCCAACTGAACCGTTGTGACTTCCAAAGGTTTGCCTGCTTCAAAGGCGACAGCTGCTTTTACATCCATTGTTTCATCCTCAGCGTTATATTTTTCGTAAAACTACACGGCTGGAACGCTGGTGCAACGGTTTTGTAACCTGCATGATGACAAGTTGGTGGTTTGTTGGCTTGCGGGAGGATTGAGTGATCTTTCACTTGTTTCCACGCCACCCAAGTGCCATATCGGAAAAAACAATTTCCCGCCTTTGAAACGGAACCGCCAGATGACCCACGCTAAAACACCTGCCCGACTGGATGATGATGACAAGAAGCAGGATGACGACAAGGATAAGTCGCCTTCCGTTGACAAGCATCTGTTTGAGGCCCGCACAGTTCTGATTACCGGTCAGGTCTCACAGGAGATGGCGCGGGATGTGTCAGCACGCCTGCTGGCTTTGGCACAGGCATCGGATGACCCAATTCTCGTGATCGTCTCTTCGCCCGGAGGACATGTGGAATCGGGCGACATGATCCATGATATGATCCGTTTCATCAAACCGAAGGTGAACATCCTCGGGACTGGATGGGTGGCAAGCGCCGGTGCTCTGATTTATGTGTCAGTGCCAAAAGAAAACCGCTTTGCCACAACGAACACGCGCTTCCTGCTGCATCAACCATCTGGTGGAGCCGGTGGTGCTGCCAGTGATATCGAAATTCAGGCGCGTGAAATCATCAAAATGCGTGACCGACTCAATAAAATGTTTGCGGATGCGACCGGCCAGAAGATCGAGCAGATCGAGGAAGATACTGATCGGGATTACTGGATGAGCGCGCAAGAAGCGATTGATTACGGACTTGCGGGTCAAATCGTACAGACTGAAGCTGACATTAAATAGTCTGGACCGTTTCAGGCCTCCTAGATTCTTTGAGGCCCCTGGAGCTTTTAAACCCAATGACGGAGTGATCTGTCATTGGGTATCCAGCGGTTTGGAGCCAAGCCGGTAAACCCCTTTGAAATTCTGCGGATCGGCAAGTTTGCCCTTGCGCCTGATGGCAAGCTCCTGATTTTCGGCGAGCAAGACCGCTCTGGCTCTTATGGGCTTCATCAACAAACGCCACTTCTTTTCATCATTGCCAGCCAATGCACGCGCCACATCCGACGGGGAAATTGTCCTGTCGGCGCCACATTGCGCAATCAATTCCAGAATTTTGGCATCAATCAGATTGTTCTGATCCATAAAAAGACTCGCTTGCCCGAAGGCTTCTGAAGGCTGCAGCGCGCGAGGCGGAAAAGAACTGCCTTCGCAACAAGACCAGCAGCACAAGAGTTGTTGAGATCATGAAGACTTCCGGACCCAGGAACCAGCCGAGGAAGCCCATGGCAAAAAAGAACGCGCGCAAGCCCCGATTGAAGTGAATACCAGCAAGGACCGTCATTTCAGCAGCGCTTTCGACGGACGTCTTCGCATAATCCGTTTCAGCATGTTCTTTGGCAGGTACGGCTCCCACCAGCATTGAGGCGTAATTGAACAGTCGGTAGGCCCAGCCAAATTTGAAGAAGGCATAGGCATAGACCAACAGCATGCCCAGTATCTTGGTTTCCCATTCCGCCCGGGTCATTTCAATGGCGTAGGGCAGGTGACTGAAAACCGCCAGCACCTCTTCAGCACCATTCAGCAGGGCAAAGGTGCCACCGATGGCAAAAATGGACGTCGAGGCAAAGAAGGCCGTGCCCTGTTGCAACCCGGCCATGATAGACGTGTCCACAATGCGCAATTCTCGTAGCATCATTGTCTTCATCCACAATACACGCTGTTTATCCATCGCTGCAGAGAGCGATTTTTCTGCGATCTTTGAGTGGTCAAGCAGATAGGCATAGAGAATCCAGGCTGCTGCAAACCAGGAGATGGCAATGACATCCATAAAGGGGAGTTGAGGCAACATGTTCATTGGGCAAAGATGCGGCCCGGAGCCACAAAACACAAGCTGTCTTCGCGCGGGTGCAGTGCAATATTCTGTGTGAAACTGTCACTTGGTCCGTTTGGAGACCATTTGCCGGATTTATTGCACGCACAACATGTTTGCTGCATTGCCAATGCCAGTCCGTGTACCTGAACCCGCTGCAAATCAGGAAATGGCAATGACATCCATAAGTAGAAAGTCAGGAGGCATGTGCATCCGCGGGAGATGCCGGTTGGCTGCTGAACCACACATGCTTTGTGCGTTGTGCCCAGACGCCGGTTGCAAAACCACCCAAGGCAATGGCTTCCAGTTCAGGCCTGTGTTCGGCGGTTAACTCACACCATTCATGGCTGTGCCAACGAGCTGCGGCCGCACTTAACCCTTGCTATTAACTGGCCGAACCCTTACCCTTACAAGGGTATTCAACCCGTGAAGCGCCAGAAGTTTTGTGGTACAATTTAAATCTTGGAGTTTGAATTGTCTCTAGTGGCTGGCAATTGAACCACTCAAAATTAAAAGCCACAATATATGCATCTGGGCTTGGCCATTTTGCGACCTCTGATTGTGGTCTGGCTCGGCATGATATTCCTCTGACGCTAATTTTTGGCTTATGCGGATCACAACATTTGTGATTGATCTTCACCATTGAGCGTTTCCTGGTTTTTCGTCACAAGCGTTCAATTCGTGAATGACGTAGCAGAAGCCCTTGCTGGTAGAGTTGTATTTTCCAAATTGAATTGTGGCCTCTACCGGGCCGCGCAGCAGGGGATGACTATCACTGCCGACCGAAAATTTCCCACACAGAAATAGCGCGTCATTGGCTGCGAAACAAAGGGATACATTCGACAATGAGAGAAGAAAACAAACGCGCGCCCAAGGCTGTCATTCTGGCGGCTGGTATTGGATCACGCCTGCGCCCTCTGACGGATGATTGTCCCAAAAGCCTGCTGTCTGTTGGCGGGTCTGCCATCCTTGAACGGATAATCCGAAATTGCCTGAGTTCCGGTATTTCCCAATTTGTTCTGGTCTTGGGACATCAAGACGATCAGATCAGGCAATTTGTCAGCAAGACTTTTCGGGGCATTCGCATCAGCTATGTTTTCAATGATATGTACCAAGATACCAACACGGCCTATTCTTTGATGTTGGCATCGACCGCAGTCGGGGGATCAGAATTCATCAAGTTTGATGACGATGTGGTGTTTGACGTCAAAATCCTGCGCCTCCTTATGGATAGTAACCTACCAAATGTGCTTTGCATCGATCGAAATACCGCATTGGAAGATGATGATTTGAAGGTTCTTGCCGACGATCAGATGCGGGTGCTTGAGGTTGGTAAATTTGTAGATCGAAAGACTGCCATCGGTGAATCCATAGGAATAGAAAAGATCAGTGCCCGGACCGGATCGCTGCTGTTTTCCGAACTTGCCAAGAGAATGAAAATCCCGGTGCATCATCAGGAAAGTTATGAGGCCGCCTATGCACAATTGGTGACCGCGGGAACTGTTTTTCACGCGCTTGATGTCACCGGGTTGAACTGGAATGAGATTGATACAGCCGAAGATTTTGCCGCCGCAAACGTCATGTTTCAATCCCCGATCACGACTGTTTCGCGCGGACAGCAACAGGCGCTAGACGAAGCTGCAGCTAAGGCCGTCACCGAAGGCTGACCCATTGGATACAATATCGCTAACCGCTGCACGCCTTTCAAAAGGCAAGCGGCGGACAACCGCAGTTATCGTTTTGCTATTTCGGCACACGATCCCTGCAATTTGGAAGGAGAGAATATGGGCAAAGGAAACAACATTCGCGGGAACAAAGAGACCCGAAAACCCAAAGCGGAGAAGCCCAAAGCTTCAGCGACCGCAAATTCCACCGCAGGAAAACCTGATCTTACGATCGCACGCAAAAAGGTGAAGTAGAACAGGCGGATTGATGGCGAGGCATCAACGCTTGCCAACAAACCCATAAACCATCTTGCAGCACTTCAATGCGGAAGTTGCAATGCATGGCGCTCCTGTGTGCTGCAAGATGGTTTATGGTCTTCCAGACAAATCACCCCCTTATGAATTCATCACTCACACTTGAAATGATGTGTTGAAAAATGTCCCTTGCGCCTAAAGTTAAAAAAGTCTAAAGGACGTGCTGCATCGCAATAATCACTATCCTTGGGGGGCTGGTGCGGACTTGTGAACATCCTGTTATCAATAGAAGATTAAAAAATGTATCAACAGAATGGACCGTCCTGTTGGGGCGCCGCACGTTGGACCTTAGGTGTCTCGGCATGCGTATTGCTGGTATTTTTTCTTGTGAGTAACAACGGCAATCAGTCTGTTTCAGACCCTGCAGCTATTGCAGCCCAATAGGCTCTTACCAAATCTGTCTTTAGGAACTACGTTAAGGACTCGAGGAATTTTACCGAGGCCTCTATCACGTGCAGACATTTACCAAATCAGTTGCTGATCTCGTCGCTGAGGCGGAAGCAGAAATCGCAGCGTTGACCCCGTCACAGGTCCAGGCCCGCATAGCGGGCGAAAATCCGCCAGTTTTAATAGATATCCGTGATGTCAGAGAGTTGTCCGCCTCCGGCAGGATAAATGGCGCCATTCACGCACCGCGCGGAATGCTAGAATTCTGGGCTGACCCAGAAAGTCCCTATCATCGCGATGTTTTCAGCCAGAATGACAGTTTTGTGTTGTTTTGTGCTGCTGGATGGCGCTCCGCGTTGGCCACGAAGACCCTGCAGGATATGGGAATGACGGGGCTGGCTCACATGGATGGCGGCTTTACGGCCTGGGCGGAAGCTGGTCTGCCGGTTGATACCGCAAAGAGCTGAGCGCTGTTGGCAACGCGCAGTGGATAAGTTTTGACTTCCAAAAGGTTATGTTGGGAGAGGGGGACATGTATGTTGCTTCCATGGGAGATTCTCCAATCGCTCCTTACTTGAACGGGTATTAGAGGTCGCATGCCACTCAATCTCATCAAACTGTGTGTTGGCGCTGAATCCATTGAAGATCTGGATCGTTGGATCGCGCATCGGGCCATGCTGGCAAAGCAGGCAGGCATTGAACCAGAGCATGCGCACACAACCCGTATGATGCCCAAGCGGCGCGATGAATTGCTGGATGGTGGCTCGCTCTATTGGGTGATCAAGGGGAATGTGCAGGCGCGGCAGCGTTTGCTGGATGTACGACCCTTTACCGATTCAGCGGGTATCAGCCGATGTGATCTGGTTATGGAGCAAATTGTCAGGCCGACCCAATGGCAACCCAAACGGCCTTTTCAGGGATGGCGATATTTTCGTGCCGAAGATGTGCCAGCGGATTTATCGGAAGATGCGCAGGCGCTGAAGGATATGCCTGATGAAATGCGCAACGAACTTCTTGAATTGGGACTGCTTTAGGCAGAGAGCCAGTGCACTATCGCAATAGGCGAAAAACTGTGCACTGACATTTAAAAATATCTAGTAGGCGCTTTGGGAGTATAGCAAAAGTCCTATACCAACTGCAATTGCCAATGCTAACCCTCCACCTTGCTGTGCAAATGCTTCCTCAGTCATTCCAATGTCTTTTAGAAGAGCGCTTGCGGCTTTGTTGTCTTTGTTTGCTATCAGTTGTAAAGCGGTATTTACAGAATCAGATTTATTAGTAAACATATCGCCGAGTAATTGACTATCAAATTTTATTTTTTCGACCTGATCAGGTGTTAATGAATTTGGCATGTCAATGCGTATTTTCTTGCTTGTCAAACCTGGAATTCCATCAATATCCATAGGTATATCGTCAGCACAAATTTCAATTCTCATTTAGATAACCCTCCGTAAAATTTTGACTTGACATAAATATCACTTTAAATTGCATTTTGCAATTTTTTCATAAAATAGATGAATTAGATATTTAAATATTAAAGCTTATAGTTAGTATTTTCATTTTCCTCTGAGGTGTACTGTGATCTTACTTGACCAATCCGCAACTTGGGCGAATTTCTAAAAACACCGAAAATTAAAGTGTTGCGGCCATCAGTCGATAGACAATCTGTGCCGCTGTAAAATCCCAGGCCGGATTACCATCTGGTGCCAGTTCCACCACGTCCAGACCCACGCAATTGCGGCCCTCCAGCGCATGTTCTACCAAATGGAGCGCCTGATAGTATCCAAGGCCACCTGGAACCGGTGTGCCGGTTGCGGGCATCAGGGATGGATCAAGGCCGTCGACATCAAATGAAATGTAGATATCCTGCGGAAAATCGTCCGGCAGGCGGACCTCGTGGATATTGCCTGACACCAGTGCTTCGCCATCCACATGGAATACGTTGTTGTCCTGTCGGCTTTGCATTTCTTCACGGCAGAGCGCGCGCACGCCAAACTGCGCCAGGCGGACATTTTCATCCGCCAGCAGGTGCATCACGGATGCATGGGAATTCTTGTTACCCTGATATGCCACGCGCAGATCAGCATGCGCATCAATCTGAACCAGACCGATTGGGCGGCCCAGAGCTCTTTGAACGCCCATTACTGCGCCGTAGGAAAGCGAATGCTCGCCGCCCAGGACAACAGGCAGCTTGTTACCAGCAACAGCATCGCTGGTGCGTTGGCTGATGGCCTCCATGATTTGTGGCAAGGGGCCGGAGCAATCAACGGGCTGCTGTGTATCGATGCCTAGCTGGCAGGGCTCAAGAACCATGTCCCCGATCTGGCAGATACGCTCCAGTTCATTGCTGGCCTCCAGAATGGCGTTTGGTCCCTTGTTCGTGCCAGAGCCATAGGAAACTGTGCGTTCCAGTGGAACGGGAATGATGGTGAAGCGGGATAATTTCGGATCGCGTTCTTCGCCGGTCAGTTCACTGTCCATAAAGTCGATCAAGACAAACGCTCCAGAAAATCACTGTAACCAAACTGCTTGATGATCCGCAATTCATCGCTGTTGGAGTTCCATACTGCGATCGAAGGCAGAGGAACACCGTTAAAGGTATTGGTCTTGACCATCGAATAATGGGCCTGATCCAGGAAGGCGATGCGGGAGCCGATCCGAAACGGCTCTGCCGGGGTGTAATCACCGATCACGTCACCCGCCAGACAGGAAGGTCCACCAATGCGGTAGGTTATCCCGGTGTCAGCTTCCACTTCTCCCAGCAGCGCTGGTCGATAGGGAGCTTCGATGACATCGGGCATGTGGCAGGTTGCGGACAGATCACTGATAGCCAGATTCATGCCGTTTTGTGGCAAGTCCAGAATTTCTCCAACCAGTATGCCGGCATCCAGCGCCACAGCTTCGCCGGGTTCCAGATAGACGTCAACGCCATAGCGTGCGCGTATCTTCTGGATGAAACTGATGAGCGCTTCGCGGTCATAATCGGCACGGGTAATGTGATGCCCGCCGCCAAAATTTATCCATTTCAAATTAGGTAGCCAGCCGCTGAGTTGGTTTTCAATGGCATCCCATGTGCGCTGCAAAGGCTCATACCCTTGTTCGCAGAGTGTGTGCATGTGCAGCCCGTCAATGCCGGAGAGCGCAGCATCATTCAGTTGGGAAACGGGTGTGCCGAGACGCGAGCAGGGCGCGCAGGGATCATATTTGGGAATTTCGCCTTCAGAGTGTTCAGGATTAATCCGCAAACCGATTTGGACAGGCTTTCCGCTGGTGCGGATTTGTTCTTCGAACCGATTTTTCTGTGCGGGCGAGTTGAAGATTATGTGGTCGGAATAGGCGATGATTTGATCGAATTCATCTGATTTGTAACCGGCACAGAAGGTGGCGACTTCTCCGCCGTATTTTTCATGTGCAAGACGGGCCTCGTGTACGCCAGAGGCACAGGTGCCGGACAGATATCTGCCAACCAGCGGTGCCATTTCAAACATCGAGAATGCTTTTAATGCCAGGAAGACTTTAGCGCCGCTGCGGTCCGCCACATCTGCCAGGATTGCAAGGTTACGCTCAATAGCAACCTCATCCACCACAAAACAGGGGCTGGGAACGCGGCTCAAATCAAACCGGGCAAAACTGCCCGGATCGCCTGCCTGTGTTTGCATGATTGGCGTCATACTATCTGCCATCAGAAGTCGACAGGACCGTCCAACTCGTGAACCTGCCAAGGCAGGCCCTGGGTGTTCAGCATGTCCATGAAGCCATCAGGATCAAGCTGCTCCATGTTCCAGACGCCCGGTTCCAGCCAGTTTCCCGTGATCATTTGGGCAGCACCAATCATGGCCGGTACACCGGTTGTATAGCTGACAGCCTGGCTTCCCACTTCCGCATAGCATTCTTCATGATCGCAGATATTGTAGATGTAGAAAGTGTGGTCCTTGCCATCCTTCTGGCCTGTCGCAATATCGCCAATGCAGGTTTTACCCTTCGTCAATTCGCCCAGATCAGACGGATCCGGCAGGACAGTCTTGAGGAACTGAAGCGGAATGATTTCAACGCCTTCATGCACAACAGGCTCAATCGAGGTCATGCCGATGTTCTGCAACACGGTGACGTGGTTGATATAGGCATCACCGAAGGTCATCCAGAAACGGGCGCGCTTGATCTCGGAAAAGTGGGTTTTCAGGCTTTCCAATTCTTCGTGATACATCAGATACATATTGCGTGTGCCAACGCCTGGAAAATCAAACGGCACTTTGTGGGTCATAGCGGGCGAAGTTACCCATTTTCCGTTTTCCCAATGCCTGGCATCTGCTGTGACTTCGCGAATGTTGATCTCGGGATTGAAGTTGGTCGCAAAGGCTTTGCCATTGTCGCCACCATTGCAATCCAGAACGTCAATCTGGCTGATCGTATCCAGCTTGTGTTTCTTCAGCCATGTGGCAAAGACGGAGGTGACGCCGGGATCGAAGCCGGACCCCAAAATGGCTGTCAGGCCCGCTTCTGCAAACCGTTTCTGATAGGCCCACTGCCAATGATATTCGAACTTCGCCTCGTCTTCTGGCTCATAATTGGCCGTATCGAGATAGTGGATGCCCGCTTCCAGACAGGCATCCATCAATTTCAGATCCTGATAGGGCAGGGCCAGATTGACCAGCAGATCGGCACCGGAACTTTTGATCAGTTCCACGACCGCCGAGACATTCATCGCGTCGACTTCTGCGGTGTGAATCGAGACGCCTGTGCGCTGTTTGACCGCGTCGGCAATGGCATCGCATTTGAATTTCCGGCGGCTCGCCAATGTGATTTTTGTGAAAATCTGCGGGTTCATAGCCATTTTGTGGACCGCAGCGGACGATACGCCACCTGCACCGATGACCAAAGTATTGCCAGTTAGGTTTGTCATGTCTGGTTCTCCAAGCCGGAATTACTCGAAATAGGTATAGCTGTTGATTGCTTCACGGTAAGTGGCAATGAGCAGTTTGCGCTCAGAAGTTTTCAACCGGTTCTGTGATGTTGCCCGGTCCAGCAACTTACGAAAATCATCTACGCAGTCTTTCGGATCAAATTCTACATAGGACAGAACCTGTGCAATTGTATCCCCTTCGACTTCCTGAAGCAGATCAAAATGCCCGTCTTCACGCAACTCAATAGTTGCAACATTTGTGTCGCCGAACAAATTATGCAGATCGCCCAGCGTCTCCTGATAGGCTCCGACAAAGAATACGCCAAGGTAATACGGCTCTCCTTCGGTCAGATCATGGACCGGCAGGGATGGAGACAGGCCGTCCGCCAGAATGAATTCGTCGATCTTACCGTCGGAATCACAGGTGATATCAGACAGGATAGCGCGTCGCTTCGGCTCTTCATTCAGTTTTTGCAGAGGCGCAATGGGGTGTATCTGGTCGATCGCCCAAACATCGGGAAGCGACTGAAAAAGCGAGAAATTACAGTGGTAAATGTCTGCAAGTGCGTTCAGTTGCTCATCGATCTCGGGAGAGTTTTCCGCCTCATGGGCCATTAATTTGATGCGTGACATCAAATACAGATAAATACGCTCAGCGCGTGCCATCTGGCGCAGATCAACTGCGTTGCGCATAAACAGGTTCCGCAGTTCGTTGCGGTAGAAGCTTGCATCATTGATGCATTCCTGAAGGCGCTTTGGTTCCAGATAGGTTTCAATCACGGCCATATCATTCACATAATGATGGTCCGTGCTTTCGGCTGCGCTGTTTGTGACGCTGTCATACAATGTTGCTTCCAGAACATTGAAAATCAGCATGGAGGATGTTGCCACAATGGCACGGCCGCTTTCGGTGGTCAGGGTCGGGTGTTCCAATCCGGCGCCATCCATTGCGTAGCGAACCGCTTCGATCACGTTTTCACAATATTCCATGACTGAGTAGTTGATCGAGCTCTTTGAGGCTCTTTTCTCGCCCGTATAATCCACACCCAAGCCACCGCCCAGATCCAGATGTGTCAAAGGTGCGCCTTCCTTTGTCAGTTCGACAAAGTAGCGGCACGCTTCAACCACAGCCCGACGCACATCGTTTACATCGGGGATCTGACTGCCCAGATGGGAGTGCTGAAACTTAAGACAGTGGAGCAAGCCAACTTCGCGCAGGCGATCAATGACCGACATCAATTGATCGGTGTTCATTCCGAATGTAGAGCGATCACCCGAGCTCTCAGCCCAGTCGCCGCCAATGCGGTTGAAGAGTTTTACCCGCACGCCCAAAAGCGGTTCGACACCAAGCTCTTCATAGGCCTTGATCACCAGCTCCAGCTCTTTGGGGCTTTCCAGTACGATGGCGGTGTTGAAGCCAAGTTTGCGAGACAGAATTGCAAGCTTGATGAACTTCAGATCCTTGACGCCATTGCACACGACGAGAGCGTCATCTTCCAATGACTGGGCCAAGGCTATGACCAGTTCAGGCTTTGACCCGGCTTCCAGGCCGAAGGAATAGGGACGTCCAAAATCGACTATCTGCTTGATCACCTGAGCCTGTTGATTGACCTTGATCGGAAAAACGCCGCGATATTTACCGCGATAGCCAGCCTCTTTCATAGCCGTTGCGAATGATTGATTGATGTCCCTGATTTCGTTTTCAAGAAAGGAACTGACCCTCAGCAGCATTGGCGCATGGATGCCGCGCTGGTCGAGATCACCAATGATGGAGGGCAGGCTGATAGGAGGCGTGTCAGGCTTGAGCGGGTTCCGCAAACCCACATCCCCATTTTCAAGCACGGTCAGCAGATCATGGCCCCAGCGCTCAAAACCATAGATTGTGTGTGGCCCATCCAGATTATTATCTGTGGTCGTGCCGGAATTTCCAGAAGGTGACATGAACAAGTTCCCCCAGCGTACGGTGTTGTTGACTTTGCGTACTTACATCAAAAGCATGACAGTCAGAAAATGTGCACTACGGAAATCCGTTCTGGAGCGCCAGTCTTTTCTTTCTCAATCTGTATTTTGGGGGCGCGACTTGTGTGCAAAAAAGCCCGGACAAGGCCGGGCTTTCATCTATTTGTGGGGCGGAATGCCACATGTTTTTCGGATCTGAAGCTTCAGAAGGAACTGTTGTCGCCAAAACTGATTTCAACTGCCATCGACCCGTCGGGCGTATAACATTCCAGAGCAAGGTTTTTGACTGGCATGGTGTGGCGCCTTGCGCGGGCACCGTGGCTGCGCAGGAAATTCAGCATGTCGCCAGGCTTGCGTCTCAGCCCCGCCAGTTTGAACCTTGGCACTTCAAGTGCGGTGGCCTGATCATAGACTTTCTCGATGCCGGCGCTTAAAGACCGCGCTGCTGCATGAGGTTGACTGGACGCCAATGGATAAGTTTCGTCGAGAAGCATCTTCTAATCCCTGTACACAATACACTCAAAGGGAGCCCGTCAGGGCTATAAATACTAACGTAACGCGAGGCAGGCAAAGTCCTTGGTTTCAAGATAGTTGCAAGCCTTACGAGCGGCATTCTTATTGGTAAAACCGGCGAAACGCGCGCGGTGAAGTGTGTGTCCCCGGCTGATGACCGGCTCGGTAAAGGGTACTTTGCCGCGCAGATAGCTGGTGCCAACATTCATGGCATTTCCCAGAAGAATGTTTGCAGCTTCTTCGCTTGGAACAGCACCAATCTGGATTTGCCAACCGTCAGGCAGGTCGGTTTTATCATAATCATCAGCACTGCCAATTTCAGGCTCATTTGAAGATGCGGTACGCGACACGCTGGCGGTCACAATTTCATCAGGGCGGATTTGCGGGATGCGTTTGCCTTCGGCTGCTGCTGCTGCAACATCACGTGCACGGGGCAGTGGTACGTTGCGGCTGGCCACCAATGGTGTGACGCGGCGTCCCTTTGTCGCTGACTTCAGAAAACGTCCGATCAGGTTTTTCATGTGGGCATCACGGGATTTACCTGTGCGCCCACCCATGACCACGGCCACGATGTGACGGCCATCACGTTTGACGGAAGTGACCAGGTTGAAGCCTGAGGCGCGGATGTAACCGGTTTTGATGCCGTCGACGCCTTTGACTGTTCCGAGCAGACGGTTGTGGTTGCGATACTTCTTGCCCTTGTAGGAGAAAGAACGGGTCGAGAAATATTTGTAGTATTTCGGGTAGCGGTCCTGAACGGCCATGCCGAGGCGCGCCATGTCGCGCGCCGTTGTGCGTTGTCCGCTGTTTGGCAGTCCTGACGCATTTTTGAAGGTTGTCTTTTTCATGCCAATGCTACGAGCGGCCTTGGTCATCTTGATGGCAAACTTGCTTTCAGTGCCGCCAATGTGCTCGGCGATAACAACAGCAACATCGTTGGCCGACTTGGTGACCAGCGCGCTGATGGCATCCTTGACCCGGATTGTGCTGCCTGCTTTCAGAGCCAGCTTGGAAGGTGCCTGTCCTGCAGCACGTTTCGACACTTTCATCCTGGTGTTCAGGCTGACGCGGCCGGCATCCAACTCACCAAACAACATGTAAAGGGTCATGATTTTGGTCAGGGAGGCGGGATAGCGAAGATTGTCTGCATTGTCTGAATAGAGCGTCTTGCCGGACTTAACATCAACCACAATTCCAGCATATTTCGAATTGGCATTTGCTGTTGTGGTGACCGATAGGGAGGCTGTCAGACTGATCAGAAAAGCTGTGAAAACTGCTTTTCCCAGACTTGTGATCCCAAGACCCTTGGTCGCATTGATTAGCCGGGAGTACATATACACTTGCACGACTTGCACCCATTTGTTGGCAGTCAGAAATTTGTGTGTTTGCTTAGGCCAGTGATGGTCCCATCAAAATGGCCCAATCATGGCAACACGCCACTCCGCTGCGAGATCGTTCAAATTTTCATCAATTTAAGAAAAACAGGGTTACGAAACCGTAAAGCTTTCAAAATTTTTCTGATTCAGGTTGCATTCACCCCGGATTGCACCGGAAAATATGGGGTGAATATGGCTGTTTGGTTGACGTGAAAAGGGTGTGGAAAACAAATTTGTGCGCTGCACAAAAAATACTGGACATTTTATGTTGCACTGCATATATGTGTGATCAGAAACGAACATCTACTGCGCGATAGAAGGACCATTCATTATGATGCAGAACATTGACGACATCCAGAAACTGGCAAAAGAAAACATGGAGCAGGCAACAGAGAGCCTGTCGGAAGTTTCCAAATCAGTCCAGGCTATTGCTACCGAGACTGCAGACTATGCCAAAAAGTCTTTTGAAGACGGCACACAGGCTGCGGAAAAAGTTTTCGGCGCAAAGAGCTTTGACAAATTTATGGAAGCTCAGGGCGACTACGCAAAGAACGCCTATGAAGCTCATGTCAGCGAAATGAATAAGCTTGGCGAAATGTTCATGGATTTGTCAAAAACCATGTACAGCCCAGTTGAAACTGCTCTTGCACGTATCAACAAGTAAGGCGCGTCCCGCTTTACGACGCGATTTGGCTGGCCTTTAGGCTGGTCTGGAAAAGCCAATCCCGCGGGGTTGGCTTTTTGCGTTGCGGGGGTCCTTTTAATCAGGCACCCGACCCCTATATTACTATTCCTGTGAGGCAGGCCGATGCCGTCTGTCAAATTGTCTCAGACAGACCCTTGGCATGTATTCATGAAACCATGTACGCTCTCGATAGCAGAATAACGGATTTAATGCGTTTTGACTCAGACAAGAAAGCTGACCGATGGTATTCTGTCAGCGAACCAGAAATCCGGAAGCCCATGCATATCCGAAAGCCAGTGCAAATTGTACGACCAACGATAAACAGCAGCGATTTTATTATGTCCAACCCCAATCGCGGCAGCTCAGATGATGATCGTGACAATGACTCCGATACTGTCGTTGTTACAAAAACAAAGCCGAAGGTTAAAAAGCCAAGCCTTTACAGGGTTTTGCTTCTAAACGATGATTTTACACCGATGGAATTCGTCGTGCATGTGTTGCAAGGTTTCTTCAATAAAAATCAGGAAGAGGCCACATTGATCATGCTTCATGTGCATCAAAATGGCGTCGGCGAATGCGGTGTGTTCACCTTTGAGGTGGCCGAAACCAAGGTGACGCAGGTTATGGACCTTGCCGCCAAGCACCAGCATCCGCTGCAATGTGTTATGGAAAAGAAGTGAGGATTTAACTTGCCGTCCTTTTCAAGAAGTCTGGAAAAAGCTCTCCACAACGCTCTGGCTCAGGCCAATGAGCGGCGTCAGGAATATGCAACGCTTGAGCATCTGCTTCACGCGCTGACGAATGACGCAGATGCGGCCGCTGTTATGCGTGCCTGCGGGGTGGATCTTGATCTGCTTCGACGCAATCTTATGGAGTATATCGACACCGAACTGAGCAATCTTATTGCCGATGCGGATGTGGATACAAAGCCCACATCGGGATTCCAGCGCGTCATTCAGCGTGCTGTCATCCATGTTCAATCCTCCGGTCGCGAAGAAGTGACGGGTGCCAATGTTCTGGTTGCCATTTTTGCTGAGCGGGAAAGCCATGCGGCTTACTTCCTGCAGGAGCAGGATATGACCCGCTACGATGCTGTGAACTATATCAGTCACGGCATCGCCAAACGGCCTGGCATGTCTGAGCCCCGCCCGGTTACTGGCGCTGAGGATGAAGATGCGACAACAGTTGAGTCTGAAGAGGCGGACGAGAAAAAGACGCCCGACGCTTTGTCAGCCTATTGTGTGGACCTCAATGAAAAGGCGGCCAATGGCAAAGTTGATCCGCTGATCGGACGCGACAGCGAAGTGCAACGTGTTGTGCAGGTGCTGTGCCGCAGACAGAAGAACAACCCGCTGTTGGTGGGCGATCCCGGCGTTGGCAAGACCGCCATCGCTGAAGGACTTGCCAAACGCATTGTCGATGGCGATGTGCCGGAAGTGTTGTTGGCTGCAACAGTGTTCTCACTTGATATGGGTACGTTGCTGGCGGGAACGCGTTATCGCGGGGACTTTGAAGAGCGCCTCAAGCAGGTGATGAAAGAGATTGAAGAATACGATGGCGCAATCCTCTTTATTGACGAAATTCATACGGTTATCGGTGCTGGGGCAACCTCTGGCGGAGCGATGGATGCGTCCAATCTGCTGAAACCGGCTTTGGCAGCGGGCTCCATGCGGTGCATCGGGTCGACCACCTATAAGGAATATCGCCAATTCTTTGAGAAGGATCGCGCTTTGGTGCGCCGGTTCCAGAAAATCGATGTCAACGAGCCGAGCATCCCGGATGCGATCGACATTCTGAAAGGTCTGAAGTCACGTTACGAGGATCATCACAAGGTTCGCTACACCAATGACGCGCTGAAGGCGGCGGTGGAACTTTCTGCACGCTATATCAATGATCGCAAGCTGCCGGATAAGGCAATTGATGTCATTGACGAAACAGGTGCGTCGCAAATGCTGGTGCCTCGGAGCCGTCGTAAGAAAACAATCAGTGTCAAACAGATCGAAGACACGATTGCGACAATGGCGCGGATACCGCCGAAATCTGTCTCCAAGGATGATTCAGAGGCCCTGAAAAGTCTGGATACCAATTTGAAGCGGGTTGTCTACGGACAGGATGCGGCGATGGAAGCTCTTTCCTCGGCCATCAAGCTGTCCCGTGCGGGGTTGCGTGATCCGGAAAAACCAATCGGCAACTATCTGTTCTCCGGTCCGACCGGTGTCGGTAAGACTGAGGCTGCACGGCAATTGGCGTCTCTAATGGGCGTCGAGTTGCTGCGCTTTGACATGTCGGAATACATGGAACGCCATACAGTCTCACGGCTGATTGGCGCACCTCCTGGATATGTCGGGTTTGATCAGGGTGGATTGCTGACAGATGGTGTGGATCAAAATCCACATTGCGTGTTGCTGCTTGATGAGGTGGAAAAAGCGCATCCGGATTTGTTCAACATTTTGCTACAGGTCATGGATCACGGTAAACTGACTGATCACAACGGCAAACAGATTGATTTCCGCAATGTGGTCATCATCATGACCACCAATGCTGGTGCTTCTGAAGCGGCCAAAAATGCCATCGGGTTTGGTTCCACCAAGCGTGAAGGTGATGATGAAGAGGCTATCAACAGGCTCTTTTCACCTGAGTTCCGTAACCGGCTCGATGCGATTATTCCGTTTGGCAGCCTGCCGCGTGATGTTGTCTACAAAGTTGTCGACAAATTCGTCATGCAGCTGGAAGCTCAACTGGAAGATCGCGGCGTGACGTTTGAACTGTCGGAAACCGCTACAGCCTGGCTTGCAGATGCTGGCTATGATGGATTGATGGGTGCAAGACCTTTGGCACGCATCATTCAGGAAAACATCAAGCGTCCATTGGCTGAGGAAATTCTGTTTGGCGGCCTGCAAAAAGGCGGCACTGTAAAGGTTGATACCAAGACAGATGATGACGGCAAAACTGTTCTTGATCTGAAAGTTGTTGAGAACGCACCGGTAAAGCCAAAGAAAGAAGCCGTGCCGACGAAGCCAAAGAAGCGCAGTGCGCCAAAAGCCAAAGCTGCCGGTAAAAAGCCGGGCGGCGGGGCGGGGTCTGTTCCCAAGGTGCCGCTTCCGGCAAAGTAAGCTGAGACAGAGACTGTTTTCACTATAATTGTTTAAGCCGCGTCTGTTTTGCAGATGCGGCTTTTTCTATTCTATGTGGCCGGGAAATCCTGGCCCAGGAATTGCTCAATTGCCTGTAGCAGCACTTTCCAGGCCGGATCTTGTGGCACTGGAATGTGATTGTTGCTGTCCAGCATGATGAAACGGGCATTTGGTATTTCACTTGCCAGAATGCGTCCCTGATCGATTGGATGTATGACATCACCACGCGCGTGCACGACCAATGTGGGCGTCGTGATTTCAGGCAGAAGATCTCGCACCATAAACCGATCAACCAGTTTTCGAAGCCTTACAGCGGTGTCAGGCGAAGCCGATTCACGTTGCATTCTGGTGAAACTATCAATCTGCTCAGTTGTGCCATCAGGCATGAAGAGCGACGTAAAGGCCTTTGCAAATGTATGCTCTGGCTGACCCCAACCTGCTTTTATCAAACTCAATACCGTCTGTTCATCCACGTCGCATTGGGAGGGTTGGCGAAAAGTTCGTCCTTCTGCATAGCCGCCATACAGGATCAGATGGCTGACGCGCTCGGGAAATTTTGCTGCATATTTGATGGCAACGGGTACGGCTTGAGATGCGGCAAATATAGGGAATTTTTCAAGCTGACTTGCATCTGCCACTGCTACCAGATCATCAACAAATTCGTCGATTCCCAATCCTTCAAATTCACGACTGGAAAGCCCTGTTCCTCTTTGATCATACCGGTACAGCGTGTGAGTTTTGCCAAGAGCTTCCAAGAAAGGGTGCCAGACCGGGCTTTGCCAATCGAGTTCAAGATGCGACAGCCAATGACCCACACGGATCAGGCCGGGTCCAGTTCCTGAGCGCCCATAGGCAATCTTGATCCCGCCCTTGGAATTGACAAATCGAATGTCCTGTTCTGCCTGATCTACCTTTGATTTTGGAGCTTCGGATTGATTGTGCGACAGGCCTAATTCGGCGATAAACTGGAAACCCCGCCTCGGGACAGTTTTAATGATCCTTTGATCTTTTCCATTGTCTCCAATGGCTTTGCGTGTGGCATTCATACGGGCACTGATGGTGGAATCAGAAACTGATAGCCCTTGCCAGACATCTTCAATCAGGCGGTCTTTCGTGATCAAGCGCCCTGCATTTTCAACGAAAAGAACCAAAACATCAAACACTTGTGGTTCGACGTGAACAATTTCTCCATCCCGAACCAATTCATGGCGAGCTAGATCGAGCGTGCAATTTGAAAATTCGTAAATCATGGTTTCAATAGACGCCGGATCGTGTCGGTTCTCAAGAGATCGGCTCTTATTGGCGGCAATCAGAGGAAAAAGACAAGGGTTTCTTAAGGGGCCCTTCAAGCAGAGAAGCTGTGTCTGTGGTGAATTCGTATCCTCGTAACTGAGGAGAAGAGTAATGTTGGAATCAGGAACAGACACGGTTCGCAGGCACCATGATGGATCAATTGATACTGCATTTTACCTAGTGGTTGGTCGTCGGTGGAGGAGTAAACAAACCTATCATTTGCTTTTTTTGACTCGGCTGGTCCTTAAGGGAATTTGGATGGCTTTGTTCCGCGAGCCATTTTCCAAAAAATTATCAAGGTCCATTTGACCGCTGCATTTTAAGCGCAACTCAGACTGGTTTTCTATGCGCAACAGGTGTTCCCGTGCTATCGCAGGAAAATGGAGTCGTTCGAACAAGAAAATCCAGCCGATAAGCCTGATTCAGCCCCTCAATTGAGTCGTTTTCATTGGTATTGCCAAGGGTTGAAAGGCATTGTGTCGGTGCCAGCTTTCATCTTGATGATGAGCTATGTCGGCTTTGGAGCGCTTGCCCAGGAAGCCGGGCTGAGTGTGACACAAGCTGCCTTCAGCACCGCTGTCATCTGGGCGCTGCCCAGTCAGGTGGTTCTGGCCGGGGCTTTGGCTGCTGGCACCAGTATTGGACTGGTCGCGTTGGCGGTTGCTTTGGCATCTGTACGTTTGACGCCCATGGTGGCGGCCTGGGTGCCAGTGGTTCGGGGGCCCAAAAGCACAAAGTTGTCGCTTGTCCTGATGTCTCAGTTTGTGGCTATTACCGCCTGGATTGTGACCATGAACCGTATGCCTGATATCCCTCGGGAAGGGCGTGGAGCCTTCTTTGTCGGATTTGCGTCCAGCCTGACTGTTTGCAACACGCTTGTTACGATCCTTAGCTTCATCGTGGCGGGAGAATTATCTGATAATTGGCGGGCAGCGTTGCTGTTTTTGACGCCCATCTATTTTCTCACATCGCTGACAGCCGCCGCAAATCTGCCATCAGACCGGTTTGCCTTGTTGTTCGGATTGATTTTCGGCCCGTTGATTTACATGACAGGAATCCAGTTGGACCTGCTTTTCTCGGGCCTGCTGGCAGGCACGCTTGCGTTCTTTGTGGACAAGCAGATCAAGAAGCGGGCAGCGCGCGGATGAACCAGACATTTTTCAGTGTGGACGCCTGGTGGTGGCCCTATGTTTTCATCTTGCTGGCTGGCTCTTTACCAACAAATATGTGGCGTTGGCTGGGTGTGTTTGTGGGTGGTTCGCTGCGTGATGATTCCGATCTGTTGCTGTGGGTCAGAGCCGTCGCATCTGCGCTCATTGCGGGTGTTATTTCGAAACTTATTCTGTTTCCCAGCGGACCATTGGGCGACACCTCAATGCTGCTGCGCCTTGGCGCAACAGCAATTGGCATGGCTGCATTCTGGCTGTGCCGAAAGAGCATTCTGGCCGGTGTCGTGGCCGCTGAAGCTGTGTTGCTGGCCGCTCTGTTTATCTAGGGTCAGAACTCACTTGGGAGATTGCAGCGCGAATTTTTTCGGCATGTTCTGCCAGCAAATCCATGTCTGCCATCTCGCCAGCATGTGGGCGCAGCGCAACACCCTCAAAACGCGGTATCACATGCACATGGGTGTGAAACACCACCTGACCGCCCGCGCTTTCCGAGAATTGCTGCAGTGTGATGCCATCGGCCGCAAATGCGATCTTTTGGGCTTTGGCAACTTTCTGTGCCGTGGCCATGACAGAAGCCAGATCTGCCACGTCTATGTCCAGTAGATTACGTGATGCCGTCTTTGGCAGTACCAGCGCATGACCGTCACCGCGCGGCATGATGTCCATGAAAACCAGGGTCTTGTCGTCTTCATAGACTTTCTGGCAGGGCAGTTCGCCGCGCAGAATCTTTGCGAAAATGTTGTCTGGGTCGTAGGCAGTCATAGGGAATTCCTCAATCAGACTTTTTGAATGGCGCTCGCGCGGACAGGGCCTGTTGCTCCATCTTCACATGGAGCCGTTCCTGCTCCAGATAGTGTTCCACGGCATCTCGGAACCCGGCATTGGGAATCCAGTGTGCCGAGTAGGTAGTTGTTGGCACATAGCCGCGGGCCAGTTTGTGTGCGCCCTGTGCACCAGCTTCTACTGTTTGATAGCCATTGGCGATGGCCCAATCAATGGCCTGATGGTAGCAGAGCTCAAAATGCAGGAATGGATGATCTTCCAGACAGCCCCAATTGCGACCGTAGACCGTGTCGGAGCCGATGAAGTTCAGTGCCCCTGCAATATAGCGGCCCTGACGTTTTGCCATGATCAGCAACACCCGGTCGGCCATACGTTCGCCAATCAATGAGAAGAATTGCCGGGTCAGATAAGGCGTTCCCCATTTGCGGTTGCCGGTATCGATGTAGAAATCAAAGAAGATATCCCAATGCTCTTCTTTCAGGTCTGATCCGGTAAGCCATTCAATCTCTATGTCGTTTTCGAGTGCCCGTCGCCGTTCTTTGCGCAGCGCCTTGCGTTTTGATGAGGATAAGGCGGCCAGAAAATCCTCATAGGATTCATAGCTGTTATTCCGCCAGTGAAACTGCTGATCCGTGCGCCGCAGAAAATTCATATCTGACAAGGCGTCCCATTCCTGTTCTGTCAGGAAAGTGAGATGCGCTGATGAGGCTTCAAATTGCACCGTTACTTGTTGAATGGCTGCGGCCAGGAGCGCCGCAATCTGTTTGTGCCTGGATTGATCGGCGATCAGCAATCGGCGGCCAGTGACCGGCGTGAAAGGCACTGACATTTGCAATTTGGGATAATAGCTGCCGCCGGCGCGTTCATAGGCGTCCGCCCAACCATGATCGAAGACATATTCGCCCTGACTGTGGGTTTTCAGATAGGCGGGCACGACCGCCAGAGGGGCATCGCCAGGCTTTTCCAGAACCAGATGGCGCGCATACCAGCCGGCGCTGTCGGTTGCAGATCCCGACTCTTCCAGTGACGACAGAAAATCGTATGACAAGAAGGGGTTATAGGGAATGTCCTGAGGTTTTGAATCCAGTGGTCTGGTGTTGGACCAGCCCGGATTTGCGCAGGCATCCCATTCCTCCCTGCCGATGTCCGACAGGGAGGAGAGAAGACGCACGCTGTTTGGCAGTTCGGTTTTTTCAGAATTGGAATCCATAGCTCTTATCTATGGCGTTAATCGGGGATCAAAACCCTCAAATGTGATTTGGTCGCAAATTTTTAAAGCCCTGGCAGCCTGTTCAGGCGTACGGATCGTCCAGCAGATGACCGGAACACTCATCAGGTTTTCAAACAGTGAGACCGCCCGGCTTGGCAAGTCGTTGATATTGTGAGAGATAAAGTCGGGTTTGGATTGCCGCCAGTGGAGCATTTTGGATAGTTTGAACCGCTGGAACCGGCTTAGGAAGCGCCACTCTTCCGTGTCGCGATAATGTTCTGAAACAATGCCATTTGGCACATGGGGCAGCCAATTCTGTACGCCTTTCACCAGAACCGGGTCGAAAGACATGGTTGCAACCGGGCCGAAATAGGTGCCGATGGTTTCAGACACCCGGAGCGCGAGACCTTCATCGCCATCCCACAGGCTTTTCAACTCAATGATGAGTGGAACTTTTTCAGACACTTGTTCAAGCAATTCCTGCAAGGTCTGAATGCGATCGGGCCCATCATTGAACGGGATTTTTTTCAATTCGGCGACTGACAAATTCCGGACCGATGACTTGTTTTGTGTCAGGCGGCCCAAAGTATCGTCGTGAAAGACAACAACCTGATTGTCTGCCGACAGGTGTACATCGCATTCGATGGCAAAGCCTGCCTCAATTGCTGCCTGAAAGGCGCTTTCACAGTTTTCAACCCGACCTTGCGATTTGTCATGCAGGCCGCGATGGGCGATGGGGTCTTTGAAGAGGGAAGCTGCGTCAATCACGGTCGGCTAAATCTCGATAATGGCTTCAACTTCAACGGCCACGCCGAAAGGCAGGGCCGCGACGCCGACGGCCGAGCGGGCATGGGCACCCCGGTCGCCCAGGGCGGCGACCATAAAGTCAGAGGCACCGTTGATGATCTTTGGCTGATCCACAAAATCAGGGGCAGAACTTACAAATCCCACCAGCTTGACCAGGCGTTTGATGTTTTCCAGATCACCAAGCGCCGATTTCGCCTGTGCCAGAATGTTGATAGCGCACAGTTTTGCAGCCGCCTGGCCATCTTCGATACTCGCATTTTCGCCAAGCTTTCCGATATACTCTATGCCATTGGGTCCCATGGGGATCTGGCCGGAAATATAAAGGTGGTTGCCGCTGATGACGAAGGGGACATAGTTTGCAGCGGGTGCTGCTGCGTTTGGAAGAGTGATGTTCATTTCTGCAAGGCGGTCTTCAATCGACATAGATCAATCCGTGGCTCTCTAAAATTTGGGACGGCGGGTCGCCAGTTCAGACGTGGTGCCTGTTCAGATTTTAACTTGTCACAGGGTGGCAAAGCGATCCACAGTTAATTCGTGGCTGAGTCCCTTGGACTATGACGGTTCAGCGCGCCGCAATATTGAAACAACACAGGGTTTTCTTGCGATGAAACGGAATTTCTTCCAGCCGACGCTCATTTTGTCGATTGTCATTGCAGGTATCCTGCCAGCGCAAGCCGTTTCGCTTGTGTCCCATCGTGCGGTTTACGATATTTCCCTGGTCGAGGCGGAAGATGCCACATCGATTTCAGATGTGTCTGGACGCATGGTGTTTGAATTGACCGGGTCCGAATGCGATGGTTATGCAGTGCAATACCGCTTCGTCACACGCCTTGGTGAAAAAGATGGAACATCGGCTGTCACGGATTTCCGCGTAACGACATTTGAAGAAGCAGATGGCAGCTCTTTCAGTTTTGCTTCTTCCAATTTTGTAAACAATAACAAGATCGATGAGGTGAGGGGTGTTGCCAATCGTAAAGATGATGAAATATCGGTCGGTCTGACTGTCCCGGAAGAGGAAGACATGACATTCCCCGGTAGCGCTGTCTTCCCCAGCCAGCAATTTGAAAAACTGATCAATGCGGCAATCGACGGTCAGAAAATTGTCCAGCATCTTGTTTTTGATGGTTCAGAGAAGGGCAAAGAAGTGTTTGACGCGACCAGCCTTATTGGCGCGCGCGGCAATTTGTCAGAGTCTGATAAGGATGGTCTTTTATCGATTGATGAACTTGCCAAATCACCGTTCTGGCCTGTCACAATCAGCTATTTTGATCTGGGTGCGACCGGCGAATTACTGCCGAATTATGTGACCAGTTTTGATATGCATGACAATGGTATCAGCCGGAATATCACCATGGATTATGGTGACATGATCTTGAAAGCTGACTTGACCCAGCTTGATGTTCTGGATGCAAGTTCGTGTAACTAGGGTCTGAACCCAACTGGGAGCTTAAATTGGCGTTGTATAGACAACCCAAATGCTATGAACAGATTGTAGGTAAGGCTGGTTGCCTTTTCAAAATCTGTGAAGCGGCAGTTGGGCTGTCTATATAACGTCCCCTCGGGATGAGTGTGATTTTGGGCAGGATGTCGGCGCAAAGGCTTGAAAACCAGACGGTTTCCTGCGTCTTTACTTCTAACCCTGACCAAAACCACACTCACCAATTCAACCTCCCAGTTGAGTCCAGACCCTAGATCACGGATTGATCGGCATTCTTTGCCGGATATCTGGCGTTTGTTGGTTTAGTGAGATCAATCTGGCTTGCAGATTGTGGATGTATTTCTCGATCAGCGGGCTGGATGAGAAATTCTGTCGCCGCACGATCCCGACATTTCTCTCAAATTCGAAATCGATTGGGTAAAACCGCGCCAGATTTTCAAACTGCGTCTCATAGTGGCTACCCTCCGGCATGACGCTGAGCAGACGGGTTTGCCGCAGGCTCTGATAGACAATTTCGTTTGAGTTGGTGACGATTTTGAAGGTTGGTTTTGGCTTTTTGCGATGTGTGAAATAGGCTTCAAGAGCGGTTCGACCAGCCTCTTCAATTTCCGGGACAATCCAGTCGTAAAGCAGCAGATCGTCAATGGAAACCGATTTGCCCGCAAATGGATGATCGGCACTGCACAGGCCGACATATTTGTCTGAAAAAATGCTTTCGACCAGACAGGAAGGGTCATGCATCACCCGGTTGACCATTCCGACATAAAGATCAATCCGATTGCTGAGAAGTGCCTGATGCAGACGATCTGCGTGATCGGTCATTACTGAATAATCGATGCCGGGATGCAGGGCATGAAGGTCTAATATGGCATCATTGACACTTCGGATGAAGGATCTGCCGACGCCAATGCGCACCAGACCAAGTGAGCCTTGCGCCATGATAGACATCTCATAATTTGAGCGCTCAAAATCCAGCAGAATGCGTCTGGCATGTTGCTCCAGGGCGATGGCAAATGTTGTGGGTTCGACGCCACGCGGCAAGCGTTTAAAGAGCAGAACGCCGTAGTGCTGCTCCAGAGAGTGAATGCTTTTACTGATGGCCGGCTGGCTGATATTTGCGCTCTGGGATGCCTGGAGAAAGCTGCCATGATCGAACACAGTCAGGAAATGCTTGAGTTGCCGCAAATGTATCACAGATAGTCTCCCTGTCTCCTGTCTATTCCTGAAAGTTATATAAATCAAACATAAAGAAGCTTGTTATTCTAGCTCGTGATGGGAAGATAAGGCCTGAAATTCTTTTTGGGAGGAAATGAGAATGGGTATCAGATCAGTTTTTGGCAAATCATTTGCCGTAACAACATCCGCAGCGGCAGTGCTTGGGATGGGCGTTCTGGCAGCTGCTGCACAATCGCAGCCGCCAATCAATGTGGTGATCAACCAGTCGCCTTGGCTTGAAGGCTTTGCCTCGATCGTTGAGGAATATGAAGATGCGACCGGCAATACGGTGTCTCTTGACGTCAACCCGTATGCTGGCAGTCTTGAAAAACAGCGCAATGCCGTTCGCTCTGACAAAAGTGAATTCGATCTGTTGATCGTGAACGGGATTTTCTACCCCGAAATGTATCATGGTGGCTTTCTTGAGCCATTGAAGAACATCGATCCGGATTTTGAGCTGGACCCGCAGGTTTACACTTACGGCGATACGCCTTGGTTTGACGCTGAGAACAAAACCGTGAACCGGGAAACTGGCGATCTTCTGACTGTTCCGGTCAATCCGAATATCACTCTGATGTTCTATCGAAAAGATCTGTATGACGAGAAGGGTCTGTCCGCTCCCGAAACATTTGATGATTTGCTGGCCAATGCCAAGATGTTCCACAACCCGCCGGAAATGTACGGGATTGTTCAACGTGCCAGCCGCGGAACTGTCTCCGTCACCTGGGACTTTTTCCCTTACATAAACGGCTATGGCGGTTCTTTCTTCCGTGATGAACCCAATGGTGATTTCTTTGTGACGCTGAACAGCGAGGCTGGTCGCAATGCATTGGAAATGTATGTGCAGCTTGCCAAAGAGGCTGGACCGCAAAACACAGCCAGTTTGACACAGGGTGATCTGATTCAGTTCCTTGCAACCGGCAAAGCCGTGCATGCAGTGCTGCCTGTGGCGGCTTGGGCGCAGATGGATGATCCGAACAAATCCATTGTACCTGGCAAGATTGATTTCGCGACGCTGCCACATGCAGACGGGTTTGATTCCACACCGGCTTTGGGTCACTGGCTTGCCGGTATTCCAAAGAATTTGGACGACGCTCAAAAAGTGGCCGCGCTGGAGTTCCTGAAATGGTTCCAGAAGCCTGAAACACAGATTGCGTATGCTGAACTTGGCGGCGCCCCTGTGAGTGCTGCAGCCTATGAGTCCGACTTCGCTGAAAAGCCTGAGAACAGATATATGCTGGCCATGCGGACAGCTTCTCCACAGGCCAAGGGACTTTGGACTATTCCTGAAGGTGCTGAAATTGCAGCCGTTATGGAATTGGGATTGAACCGCGCGGTTGCCGGTGAAATCACGGTTGTTGATGCGCTCAATTCCATGGCGAAAGATATGGCAAAAGTCCTGGCAGACGCTGGTTACAAGACTGGCAATCTGCCCGATCTGAAATAGCAGATCCTCCCCGGGGGCCCCGCTCATTGCATTTATGCAGGGGCGGGGCTCTCCGTTTGTACAGCACACATTCTTATGCAACACGTGCCTGTGCAACATAGGCTCTAGCAAGGTTGTTGACCTGATGGTGTACTCGCTTCTCAACAAGAAGGCAGGAATGCTATGACTTCTGTCCAATTAGGCTGGATGCCCAAATATGGGTCACTGTTCCCAGCAGTTGTCTTTTTCCTGGCTCTGGCTGTGTTGCCGGTCGCGAACCTCATTTTTCTGAGCTTCATGGACATTTCCTGGTCCGGCGGTGTTGTGCAGCGGGAATTTGTTGGTCTGGAAAATTATGCAGCTCTTGGGGACGATCCGCTTCTGAAGGCGGGCATTGTCAACACACTCATTCTGGTCGTGGTCGCGACAAGCTGTCAGGTGTTGTTGGGGCTGGCACTGGCGATTGCCTGTTCATCGCTCGGACACAGTTCCCGGCTTTATCGAACGCTTTTCATTCTGCCCATTCTCATTCCAGGTATCATCATCGGTGCCATATGGCGCCTGATGTATAACTTCCAGTTTGGGATTATCAATCAGGGTCTGGATTTGCTGGGTATACCGGCCGTTGACTGGCTGGGCTCGCCGCATTTGGCGCTGGCCTCGGTCATTGTGGTTGATATCTGGCACTGGACGCCGTTTTCATTTCTGTTGCTGCTGGCTGCTGTTGAGGGCCTGCCAAAAGATGTTTCGGAAGCCGCCAAGGTTGATGGCGCAACTGCATGGCAGGAATTCCGCCGTGTCAGCCTGCCGTTGCTCTGGCCGGCGATATTCATGACCTTCATTTTCCGCGCTGTCATTGCCTTCAAAGTGTTTGATGAGGTGTTTCTGCTGACATCGGGGGGGCCGGGAACCGCGACTGAAGTTATCAGTTTTACCATATATCAGCGCTTCTTTTTGCAGGACAATCCCGGCTATGGCTCAGCCATCTCGGTTGCCGTGATATTCTCAGTTGCTCTGATCATTGCGATTGCCCTTCAATTGCAGAACCGTCGGGAGGCGACGCGATGAGTGATATTGTCCAAACCAAACGGCGCTTGCCCACTGACAAAGTCTTGCTGCATGTGGCCATGATCGCGGCGGTTATCATCACGCTCGGGCCGTTTGTGTGGATTGCCTTGTCGGCTTTCAAGACGCAGATCGTGTTGCTGATGGGCGACATTACGTTTTCGCCGGTTTCCTATAATTTTGACGAAGTGCTGTTTGATCGCAGATCAACCTATCCGCAGAACTTTCTCAACAGCCTGATTGTAGCCGGTGTCAGCACCACGCTCGTCATTGTGATTGCGTTTCTTGCGGGATATTCATTGCTGCGGATGAACTGGCCGCGTTGGGTCCTCAATGCGTTTCTTGTCTGGGCCATGTTGTTCAATCTTGTGCCTCCGGTCTCTCTCGCCAGCGCCTGGTATGAGCTGTTCCGGACCGTCAACCTGAGTATTGACCTGGTCGCACTGACCCTGGCACACACCACATTGAATCTGCCATTGGCCTTATGGCTTCTGATCTCGTTTTTCCGTGAAGTGCCGAGAGAACTGGAAGAAGCTGCCTTTGTCGATGGCGCGAAGTTTTTGACATTGCTGCGCCGGGTCATCGTGCCCGTAATGATGCCCGGCATTGTTGCCACAGCCGTTCTGGTGTTCATTTTCAGCTGGAACGAATTTCCGGTGGCTTTGGCCCTGACCAACAACAAAACTGCCACTGTGCCGGTCGCAATTGCAAAATATGTTCAGGAAGAAGAGATCAAATATACGCAAATGGCGGCTGCCTCTGTGCTTTCGGCCATTCCTGCGCTGATAGCTCTCATCTTTGGCCAACGCTTCATTGTCAAAGGCCTGACAGCCGGTGCCGTCAAATGAGTGGTGATGGGTTTTCAGCCAGCACGCCGGATTTAACACGGCTGCGCACATATCATGCAGATCTGGCAGCTTATGCCGATATCCGTCTGGTCACTCTGTCTGATGGTGCGGAACGTGGTGTTCGTGTGCTTGAGCTTCGCTCTGGTGGCGGGCTTGAGCTTGAAGTTGTCGTGGACCGTGGATTTGATCTGGGACGTTTGGCAATCAACGGTGTGACCGTCTCATGGCATTGCGCGAATGGTTACAGAGCCCCATGGCTGCTCAACCCGTCATCAGACAATGGGCAGGGATTTTTGCGTGCCAATAATGGGTTTTTGAGCACATGTGGTCTTGATCATATTCGTCAGCCGGAAACAGACTTGTTGGCAGATCAGGGTGTCTATCCGAATAAAGAAATGGATTATCCGCTGCATGGGCATGGCGCGCACCAGCCAGCCCGGTTGATCTCATATGGTTTTGAAGAGGACGCGGAACATCCTTATCTTTGGTGTGAGGGTGAGATTGTTCAGACAATGCAATTTCACGGCACATTGAAGATGCGGCGGCGCATCGAAGTGCCACTGGGCGGCACGGAGATTTCCATGCATGACCGCGTGGTCAATCGCGGCCCCACCAAGATGAGCCACATGATGTTGTATCATTTCAACATTGGCCATCCGCTGGTTGCAAAAGGATGTCAGATCGATTTGCCAAATGCGCAGCATGTCTGGGGGCAGCCCGATCCGCTGGATGCATTTCCCGAACCGCAATTGGATCAGAAAAACGGCCTGTCCGTCTTTGCTCTAGATAAAGGCCAGGAGGTTGGCATCTGCACAGTTTCCAATCCTGAAAATGGCCTTGAACTGGCTCTTCGGTTCCAACAGGAGACGCTGCCGTTCTTTCAATTGCTGCGGATGACGGGGCAAGGCACCTATGGCATCGGGTTGGAGCCATGCACTGCAGGAAAACGCAGCCGCAGCGCTGCGCATGCGGCGAATGAAATGGGGTTTCTGAAACCCGGCGAACATCGCGATTATCAATTGGATGTTTCGCTCAAGTCAAAAGCACTGACCCGAAGTGAGAGCGCATAATGAGAACAGTTTTCATCCTGTTCGATTCCCTAAACCGGCATTTTCTTGAATGCTATGGCTCGCAATTATTCAGCACGCCAAATTTCAAGCGACTGGCAGAAAAATCAGTGACGTTTGAGCAACACCATGTTGGCAGTCTTCCATGCATGCCTGCGCGCCGCGACATTCAGACGGGACGTCTCAGCTTCATGCATCGAAGCTGGGGGCCGATGGAGCCGTTTGATCAATCCGTATTTGAGAAACTGCGGGACGCCGGTGTTTATTCGCACCTCATTACCGACCACTACCATTATTTTGAGGAAGGGGCGGGCAACTATCACACCAAATATTCCAGCTACGAACATTTTCGTGGCCAGGAAGGCGACAAGTGGCAGGGGGAAGCTGCAGCTCCTGTTGAGGAATGGGAAGCGCGTTATCATGCCGATCAGTTTGATGCCAATTGCGACTCACTGCCGTTTCACTATATGGCCAACCGGGCGCATTTAGAGCAGACGGGACAATTCCCATCGACCCAATGCTTTGATGCAGCCTGCGCCTTTCTGGACAAGAACAGGAAAGCGGATAACTGGTTCCTGCAAATCGAGACTTTTGATCCTCATGAGCCGTTTTTTGCACCTGAGGAACATCGGCAGACGTTTGAGTCTGATTATGACGGTAAAATCAGAGACTGGCCGCCTTATGCACCCTATACGGGCCAGTCGCCTGAAAACGACGAGATGATGCGCAATTACATGGCGCTGATTTCCCATTGCGATGAGCAGCTCGGCAGGGTGCTCGATTTCATGGATGCGCATGATATGTGGCAAGATACCATGCTGGTGGTTTCCACCGATCACGGTTTCCTTTTGGGAGAGCATGAGTGGTGGGCGAAAAACAAGATGCCTTGTTTTTCCGAGATTGCTCATATTCCTCTGTTTGTTCATCATCCTGATCATTCAGAATGCGCTGGTGAACGCCGCAACGCGCTGACGCAAACACCTGATTTAGCGGCGACTTTTTGCGATGCTCATAAGGCGTCCAGTCTTGATGGAGCGACCGGCCAGTCGGTCTTGCCGCTGATCGCAGATGCTGATGCCAACAACCATGACGCACTGATTTTTGGTTATTTTGGTGGTGCGATAAATCTCACCGATGGGCACTATACCTATTTCCGCTATCCGGAAAACATGATGGATCAACCACTCTTTCAATACACTTTGATGCCGAACCACATGTTGCATTCATTCTCGCAGGAAGAGTTGCAGGCTGCCGAATTGATTGATGATCTGGAGTTAGCACAGGGCTGGAAAGTGTTGCGCTTGAAGGTTCGGGACAGTCCCGGCTGGTATCGCACTCACGGGCCAGGTGCGATGGCGGAGTGCAACACGGCTCTTTATGATTTGAAGGCTGATCCAGGCCAGACAGAACCAATATTGAACGCGGCAGTAGAGCAACAGCTTGTGACTGTCATGGCGCACCTCATGCGGGCTTCCAAGGCACCGCCTGAAGCCTTTGAACGCTTGGCAATTCCTTGTGGGCAGGACACTTGAGATGGCAACACTTGATCTGAAAGACATTCGAAAGTCCTTTGGCGATGTAGAGGTGCTTCACGGCATTGATGCAGCCATCAAGGACAGCGAATTTGTTGCCATTCTTGGCGAAAGTGGATGCGGCAAATCAACCTTGTTGCGCATCATCGCCGGTCTGGAAACCAGCTCCAGCGGACAAATTCTGATTGATGGCAAAGAGGTGAGTGACCGCACGCCACGTGAACGGGATATTGCGATGGTATTTCAGAGCTATGCGCTTTATCCGCATATGACGGTCACTGAGAATATCCGCTTCCCTCTGGAACTTGCCAATTGGAGCAAGGACGACATAAACGAGGCGACCGACAAGGCGATTGCCATGCTGAACCTGCAGCCGGTTGCGGCACGCAAACCTCGGGAATTATCCGGTGGGCAAAGGCAGCGCGTTGCCATGGGCAGGGCGCTTGTGCGCCAGCCAAAAGTGTTTCTGTTTGATGAGCCATTGTCTAATCTTGACGCAAAGCTGCGGGTTCAGATGCGCGCTGAAATTCGCGATTTGCAGCGCCAATTGGGAACTACATCTGTTTATGTGACCCATGATCAGATTGAAGCCATGACCATGGCGGACCGGGTGATTGTCATGAACAATGGCAAGGTGGAGCAATTTGGCGCGCCGCTTGAATTATACGACAAACCGGCAAACCGCTTTGTGGCCTCCTTTATTGGGTCTCCACCGATGAATTTTGTCGTAGGCGAGATCAATGCGAGTGGGACTGTTCGTGAATTCATCTATGAGGATATGCGTTTGAAGCTTGGGGCGGCGCAGTTGCCGGCAGGTCCCGTGATTATGGGGTTTCGTCCGGAACACATTACGCTGAGCCGATCCGGGGCCGGTGGCCTGAAAGGTAAAATTATCACCGAGGAAAATACCGGGGACCGAACATTTTTGGTTGTTGATGTGAACGGAGCTTCCATGGGCGTAACCTCAAGCACGCGACTTGATGTGGGCACAGGCGATCATGTGACGCTTGTTCCTGATCTTTCACGGTTGCATTTCTTCGACCCGGACAGTGAAATGCGTCTCTGACTGGCACCAACTTCTCTGGAGAGATACATGGCTGGTGTGCTTGTCGCAGTGCCAGTTTCACGAAAAGCGCGGCCATAATTTTTTTCGGCTATGATCTGTGTGGGCTTGCAGGCACTCGCCGAAGGCTTCCACCTCCATGCGTTTGACGCCAATGCGTTGATAGGCTGCCAAAGGCAATTGGCCGATATCCGGCAAGCCGTCATCACGAGACAGGGTTTTCAGAGGCGGTGTTGCCGCAAGTGTCGGCATGACGGTTAAGGCAAGGTTCGCAGCCACCAGTGCGCGCACGCCAATTGGGTCCGGGCTGGTGTGTGCGATGTGGCAGTTTTGGCCGGCTTTATCGAGTGCATTCATGGCAAAGCGGCGCAGATCGCGTCCGTCAGTCAGAAAGGCCAGGGGGATGCTTTCATTGGGGTCGAACCTGAAATCAGGGCCCGATACCCAAGCCAGGTCAATGTTCTGAACGAACAGGCGACCGGGGCGCTTGCCCTGGTCGACGATGAAGGCAAGGTCCAACTCGCCATTGTCAAACCGGGTAATTGTCTCCGCACTTCGGCCACAGGATACCTCGACATGAAGCTTTGGAAACTGCCCAGCAATCTCTTCCAGCACGCCGGGCAGTATAGACACAGCCAGTGTGCTGGTGGTGCCCAGACGGATGACTGAGCGGGTTTTGTCCCGTTTCAGACTGTCTACCGCTTCATCCACCAGATTGAGGATGCGCCTAGCATAGACAATGAACGCTTCGCCTTCTGCCGTAAGCTGCATGGATTGGCCGCGTTTGCGGTCAAACAGGCGTTGTCCGATCGTTTCTTCCAATCTGACAATGTGTGTGCTGACCGCTGATTGAACAGTGCCGCGTCTTTTTGCAGTCTCTGAAAAATTCAATGTCTCCGCTGAGACAACGAAGCTTTCCAGCCAGCCAAAGTCAATAGGCATGAAAATCTCCAAAACAGTTTTTTATGATCATATATAACTGTTTCCAATATTTATATACAGGGCCTATTGCAGGCCTCTGATTGTCTCTCCGTTGATTGGTTGATGCGTGACTTTTGAATTCTACCTCGTGGCTTCGGCAGCGGTTCTGCTGACTGGCATCTCAAAAAGCGGGTTTGCCGGCGGGCTGGGCGTATTGGCCGTTCCCATGATGTCTCTGTTTCATACACCGCAAGTGGCAGTGACCATCATGATGCCGATCCTATTGATCATGGATTGTGCGAATATCTGGAAGTATCGCGCCTCATGGTCGCGCAAAATTGTTTGGTCCATGTTGCCGGGTGCCTTTTTGGGCCTTGCACTGGGTGCCTTTACCTTTCAGTGGATGAACCCATCATTTCTGAAACTCGCGGTTGGTGCGATGGCACTTTTGTTTGCTGCACAATTTGTTTTGTCAAAATCCAGAGGTGCGGCGCGGCGCGAAACCAACTCGGCGGCAATTTTCGGCCTTGGGGCTGTCTCGGGGTTTGCCAGTTTTGTCGCGCACGCCGGGGGGCCGCCTGTAAAGGGCTATCTGTTGCGGCAGAATATGGAAAAGTCAGAATTTGTCGGCACCAACAGCGTTTTCTTCTTCGCCCTGAATTTTCTGAAGACGCTGTCCTATATGGCAATGGGCCAGTTTACAGCTGATACACTTCAGACCAGCGCAACGCTGATACCTTTTCTGATTGCAGGAGTTTTTCTGGGCTTTCGGCTGCATGGTCTGGTCAATCAACGCGTGTTTGCCAATATAGCCTATGTGTTTCTGGCCTTTGCCGGGGTGAAATTGCTGTGGGATGGGCTGTCCGGCATTGGCTAAAGCGCCTTGTTGGTGGGCTTCATGATTTGTCTTTGGGTTTGGGGTCTTTGGCCTTGAAGGTCAGGCCCAGATCGACTCCATGTTTTCCAAAGCGGGCACGTATTTTATCCATGGCAAATTCGGCCGCACGGCGCTTTTTAGCGCCGTGATCGACCAAATCCAAAGGATCCGCCAAGCGACCATCGACCAGGTCCGAGACCCCGATGCCGATCAGCCGAAAGCGTGTGCCATCCAGTTCCGGCTTCAGCAGGGAAACCCCCTCGCTATAAATCCGGTCGGCCAATTGAGTTGGGTCACCCAATGCGCGGTTGCGCGTTCGTTGCTTGAAGTCGGTGGTTTTCAGTTTGAGAACCAGTGTCCGGCCAGCAATGTTCTTCGCCTTCAAACTGGCGGAGACTCTTTCCGCAAGGCCTCGCAAAATGGGATGCAGGTCATTTGTCGTGGCAAGATCGGTGTTGAACGTTGTTTCTGAACTGACGCTTTTTGCGCCGCCACGCGATTCGATTTTGCGGCTGTCCTTGCCTTTGGATAGCCGAGCCAAACGCAGTCCCATGGAGCCGTAGCGTTTGCCAAGAGCGGTTTCCTCCATGGTCTGCAGCTGTCCGATTGTGTGGATGCCATCGGCTGCCAGCTTCTTCTGCATGGCCTTGCCCACACCCCAGATGAGGCTGACATTCTGCCGTGCCAGGAAATCCAGTGTTTCGGCCTTGCCGATCACCGCAAAGCCGCGTGGCTTATCAAGATCAGAGGCGACTTTGGCCAGAAATTTATTGTGGCTGAGACCAACCGAAATGGTGATCCCGATATCTTGTTCAATCGTTCGGGCAAAGCGCGCCAGGGTTTCGGCGGCGCTGGCATGGTGTAGCCTTTCTGTGCCGGTGAGATCCAGAAAGGCTTCATCAATGGAAATAGGTTGCACGGCAGGCGTGAGATCATCCATATGCGCGCGAATTTGACGGCTGACGCGGACATATTTCTCCATATCGCCGCGAATGATGACCGCGTCAGGACACAGTTTTGTTGCCTTGAACATGGGCATGGCCGATCGCACACCAAAGGTACGGGCCATGTAGCAGCAGGTCGACACAACGCCACGCCGACCGCCACCGATGATAACGGGATGATCACGTACTTCTGGGCGGTCACGCTTTTCAACGGACGCATAGAAGGCATCGCAATCAACATGAGCAATCGTCAGATCAAGCAATTCTGTATGGGCAACCATGCGCGGGCTGCCGCACGTCTTGCAACGCGGCCTTTCGCCTTCATTTGAAACTGTCTCAACAGCAAAACAGGCCCGACATAGTGCAGCAATGGACATTTTAGAACGCAGCTCACCTGATTGGAGGGTTCTGACAATAGCTCCAAATTACGTTTACCCGAATGTTATTTTTCAGATCACGATCTGATTGAACACTACTGCGCGTCAATCCTTGTCAGGAATGAGGTGATTAAGGTGTGAGCCTCATCCCAAAAGCGCGTTCTCAGATGCGCTGACGGAACATTGTCAGCCAGTTCCAGAAACATCGGATCAGCAACAAAATGAACGAGATTCACATCCGGAGCTTTATCGGCGACGGAGTGGAGGTGCTCCGGACTGTCATCCAGAAACCAGATGGGACCTGATGACTGTTCCTCGATATGTGCCAGGGCAGGGCCTTTTGGGCCAGTGTTTGTAACAACGGGATAATGCAGTTCATGACCGGCTAGACACTCTATGCGCGCATCGCGATATTTAAAGGGCATATTTGTCAGAAATAAAATGTCGGCATGCTCTGACAGCCTGTTCAGTCCGGAAACTGCGCCGTCGATCGGCAATTGACTATGGGCTTCGACCTCGAAATAGCTGTGGATCATGGCAAAGACGGTCTCATCGGGCGCATCCGCCCCGCCATCCAATGCATGGATGTTTCCCGTCAGCTTGAATTTTTCTTCCTTGAAGCCATAACCATGCCTGCCAAAATGCGCCTCTAGCGGGCGCACAAAGTGCAGCACCACCTCATCCACGTCGCAAACAATCAGGGGGCGATTCGAAAAATTTATATTTTTCAGTTGTTTATGGGTGTTCTCGGGTAGAATGATTCAAGTCTCCTAAGGGTGGTCTATTGCGGAATGGGCCCGCTGAGTTGGCGATGGGCCGCCATAATTGCTTCAGCATCAATATTGTTGTTTACGGAAAAGGTTAGCAAAAGCGCTTCGTTCTGCATCATATAGTCCAAGACGCCTGCAAGAAAACCCGGCGATGCGGCAGCTTCCCGAATCTTCTCTGGGGCAAGGCCTGTCACAGACAGGAACCGTTCCAGAACTTCCTTATCCTGAGCCAGATGTCCAAGGGCCTGAATGGCCAATGCCTCTGCAAATTCTGTATCTTCGCCGTGCAAGATGGAAGCACCTTTCATAAAATCGGGTGTTGTGGTGGAAACTCTGGTATCTGAGAGGTCGTTGGCTTGACGAATTGAGTCCCGAGTCTAGCACGATCCGCAAAAGCCGCAATATTCCAGCGGGCTGTTTAGGTAACCTTAGGGAATTATTTGGATAATTGATGACACAGAATATTCTGATTGTAGAAGACAACGAACTGAACATGAAATTGTTCAACGATCTTCTGGAAGCCCATGGCTACAACACGTTGCAAAGTCGCAATGGGATCGAAGCGTTTGAACTGGCCAGACAGCATCGGCCGAATCTTGTGTTGATGGATATTCAGTTGCCGGAAGTTTCGGGACTGGAAGTCATCAAATGGCTCAAGGAAGATGACGAGTTGTGCAAGATTCCGGTGATTGCTGTCACCGCATTTGCGATGAAGGGGGATGAAGACAGAATTCGTGAAGCTGGCTGTGAGGCATATCTTTCCAAGCCGATCTCAGTCGCTAATTTTTTGGATGTTGTCTCCCAACACCTGCCAGTCGAAAATGACTAGGCGTGTTGTCCGGGGGGGCACTTTTTAAGTAGAAACAGAATACGACTATGTCGATACGTGTTTTGGCCGTTGACGATCTTCAGGCAAATCTGAAGCTTCTCTCTGCCCGCCTTACAGCTGAATACTACACCGTGAAGACCCTCTCGGCAGGGTTGGACACGCTTGAGTATTGTCGTAACAATCCCATTGACGTTGTGTTGCTGGATATTGTGATGCCGGGCCTGGACGGGTTTGAGACCTGTCGTGCCCTGAAATCCGATCCGCTCACGCGTGACATTCCCATTATTCTTCTGACGGCGTTACAGGATGAGGCCTCGCGTATCAAAGGGCTCAATGCCGGAGCCGATGATTTTCTATCCAAGCCAGTCAATGATGTGGCGCTTATCAGCCGAATTCGCAATCTGGCCTCTCAGAAACAGACCCTTGAAGACATGCGCACCCACAGCATGAATGCTTTTCGCAAAGATGCTGACGCGGCCAGTGAGGGCGACAATTTCGACGAGGCTGACGAATCCTACGATGATGGCCGCAATGGTCAGGTTCTGGTTTTCGATGATGATCAGACTTCGGCAGACAAAATTTTCAGAAGCCTCTCATTTGAGCAGGGCATTAAGACAGTCTCCACCGAGGAGGCTGCTATGGCTGCGATCAGTTCCAGCGACTGGGACGCCGTTGTTGTATCACTGGGTGTCAGTTCGTCAGATCCGCTTTCGTTTCTGTCAAAGCTAAAGGCACCTTTGGAATACCGTCATCTGCCGACACTGGTTGTTGGTAAGCCGGAAGACGAGAAACGCCTTCAGCGCAGCTTTGACCTTGGAGCGACCAACTATGTAATCGCGCCATATCCAGAGCGCGAACTCGCTGCGCGCATGCGCCGTGAAGTCTATCGACACCGCATGTTGCGTGAGTTGCGTCTGGAAGTGGAAAACACACTTGAGCTTGCAGTTATCGACCCGCTGACAGGCCTGCAGAACCGTCGGTTTCTAGAACGGCAAATGTCGACTTTGATCGACCAGTCATTGCGTTACAAACGTGATCTGTCTGTGATGATTATGGATATTGATAAGTTCAAATCGATCAATGATGTTCATGGCCATGCGGTCGGCGATGTCGTGTTGAAAGAAATTTCGCATCGCATCAGGCGTAGCTTACGCGGCTCAGATTTGGCCTGTCGGTTTGGTGGCGAGGAATTTGTTTGCGTTTTGGCCGAGACCGAACTGGATGTGGCATTTTTGGCGGCTGAACGTCTACGCAAGGAAATTGAATCAGTGCCGTTCATCATCAATGATGATGGTTCTCAGATTACGGTAACTGCCAGCTTTGGAATTACCCAATATATGGGGCGCAAGGATTCCGCTGATTCCATGCTGAAACGCGCCGATGAAGCGCTTTATCGTGCCAAGGAAGCTGGTCGCAATCAGGTGATTTCCAAAGCCGCCTAGAGCTTTTCTTGTTTATACGGAAACGTTTGACCGGTTTTGCGCGTTTGCTGGCAAGGCACAGGCGACGCGGTGGTCTTTACGACCACGAGTGGGCTGTAACGATGTCCAGCGATCTCGCAAATCCGGCCTTCGGTGACCCAGAACAGCCCACCAGCAGCGTTAGCCAGCTTGCCCGATGCGCCCGCCCCAGCACGATTGGGCGCTGCGCTGACTGCCTTGCGGGACGAGCTGTTTTGGGTCATCAAACATTTCCGTATAAACAAGAAAAGCTCTAACCAAATTATTCAAAAATTTCAGACAACAAAAAACACCGCAGGACAATGATCATGCGGTGTTTTGCAATTTGGTTTCCGCCTTGAGGCAGAAGAAGCTATTTGATTTTGGCTTCTTTGAATTCAACGTGTTTGCGAACAACAGGATCGTATTTCCGCTGTGTCAGCTTTTCAGTCATTGTGCGTGAGTTCTTTTTCGCAACATAAAAGTAGCCGGTTTCAGCTGTGCTCACGAGACGAACTTTGATGGTGGTGGCCTTTGCCATGTTCTCATTCCTTGGAAATGCTATCGGGCGCAGTACCGCCTCTTTGAGCGCGCAAACTACTCATAAAGTACAGAAAGTCAAGCGGGCGAGTGGTCTGTCAGGCACAAACCAGACAATTATTACGCAATGTCATAAAAATCGCTTTTGAGAGACCTCCCCATAACGTCTGGGCGGGTCTGATGACGCTATCAACACAAAAACAGCGCCTGTAGCGGACAGAAAATTCCAGACGTGGGAGCATTGCGTATGATTCGATATATACAGCCCCAAATTGTTATGCCGCGCCCCTTGGAGCCTGGTGACAAAGTCCGGTTTGTATCACCGGCCAGCCCGCCAAACCGTGAGGATGTCGAAGCCAGCGTCGCGCTTGTTGAAAGCTGGGGATTCAAGGCAGATGTCGGGCGAAATGCCTACAACAAGCTCAACTATCTGGCCGGAACAGATGATGAGCGGTTATCTGACTTTAACGAAGCGCTGAATGATCCACAGGTCAGGGCGATTTTTGCAACACGTGGTGGCAAGGGTTCTTACCGGATTGCGGATCGTCTGGATTTTGGTCGTGCGCGGCGTGATCCCAAGTTTTTCGTGGGCTTCAGTGATGTCACGATCCTGCAGATGGCTCTGTGGAAGCAGGGTGTTGGTGGCGGCATACATGGCGCATTGAATGCGGCGGATTGGGACGCACCTGAAACACCGGGTAGAACATCACTGAAAGATTTACTCACAGGCCAGTCTGAAGTGGGGCTTGCGGTTGACCCCGCAAATGAAACAATGTCTCTGACGACGCGTGGTGTTGCGGACGGCCCGTTGGTCGGTGGTAATCTGGATATGATTGCAACAGCTGTCGGTTGGACTCTGCCCAATCTCAATGGCTGTATTGTGTTGATTGAAGCGGTAAACACCTATCTGGGTCAAATCGATCGGCAACTCTCCATGCTGATCAAGGGTGGTTTTCTGGATGGTGTCGCCGGCATAGCGCTTGGTCAGTTTACCGGGATCAAGCCGAGTGGAACCTGGACCATCGTGGACCTGTTACGCGAGTATCTGTCACAATTGGACGTTCCGATACTGGGTGGCTTGCCACTTGGCCATGACGTTGGCGCGCAGCGAATTGCGATGGGCTATCCAACGAGGATCGATGCTGAGCATGGTATTTTGACAGTCAACCGACAGCGTCAAACCTGAAAAACCATCGACATGGATTTCTTCACGCCATGACACGACGATGCTTGCCGTTTCGGGTTGCATAGACCGGGACTGCATGGTCATCGCGCAGTTCAAGTGTGCCTTCGGCAGCAATACGGTCTGTCACGTCTTTGAGCACCATTTTCGTAATGCGTGGAATGTCGTACTCATCCGTCCGGTCTAATGGAATCCATGTCAATTCGCTCAGTTCATCCGTCGGGCTGTCCTGCAGTTCCAGGCTGACTGCGGCGCGTGTCACGGTGAAAAACCGTGTGTCATAACGGCGTATCCAACCCGGAGGCGTCACGGCGCGGGCCACGTAGCGCAAGGGTTCAAGGTTTGGCACCTGTTTGTAATTCAGAAAAGGACCCCAGACAGGATTTGTTTCATTGGTGCCCTGCGTCAATGGGGTGCCAATCAACATGCCGACCTCCTCGAAGGTTTCGCGGATGGCTGCCAAAGCAAAGGCGCGGGCACGCCGGTGTGTCGCAAGGCTCTTCAACCCCGACACCATCAGGCGTTCAAGCGTTGGTTTGGTTAAATCGTTGTTGAAAGGGGCATGATTGTCCGGACGGTCCACACGTCCGCCAGGGAAGACGAAAACGTCCGGCATGAATGTATGGGCCTTGTGGCGGCGGCCCATCAGAACGCTTGGTCGGCCATTCTGCTCATCAAGAATAAGCAACGTACCTGCAGGTTTTGGTTTTATGACAGGGCAGGAGTGGGCAGCGTTGCCCTCTCCAGACGGGATGTCAATCCTGCCAGATTGTGCCATCAACGTCTTCTTCATGACCGAAGCCATGCATACGGTTGGCCCATTGCAGGCCGATGGTCATGCCTTTCATGGGCTGAAGAATCCAGAAGGACAGCAAAATGGTCAATGGGAGCCAAAGCGCCATGTGAATCCACAAGGCCGGATGATACAACTTTTCCAGTACCAGCATGGCCGCCACGACGATGTGGCCAACAATGAAAATGGTGAAATAGGGCGGCGCATCATCAGCTCTCTGATGGTACAGTTCTTCATTACAATGGCCGCAATTGTCGTTTACTTTCAGATATTTGTAGAACAGGTCTCCGGTTCCGCAATTGGGGCATTTTCCTGCCAGACCTTTGCGCATAGCAGGCCAGATAGCACGCTTTTGATCAATACCTGTTTGAGCCGGGGTTGTGATGTCTACACTGCTCATGTCTGCTCCACTATCTGCGGCCGCGCCGTGGCGCTGTGCCTGGCTTTTTGCGGCGTGATTTTTGCTTGCGTCCGGGGCGATGGTTCGTCGGCCCTCCAGATTTAGTGCCTTCGCTCAGCATTTCAAATCGGAGAGCGCCTGCAACCGGAGCGGCTTCAACAAGCTTTACCTCAACCGGGTCACCAATGCGATAGCGCTCACGGCTTTTTTCTCCAATCAGGGAGTGTTGGGCTTCGTCGAAAAAGAAGTAGTCGGAGCCCAGTTTTGAAATAGGGATAAAGCCGTCAGCGCCGGTGTTATCCAGCTTTATGAACAGGCCAACCTTGGTAACGCCAGCAATCCTGCCATGGAAACGGGCTCCGATTTGATCGGAGAGGTGGGCGGCAATCAAGCGGTCAATCGTATCGCGTTCAGCCAGCATCGCGCGGCGCTCGGCGGCGGAAATATCTGCTGCAATCTCAACAAGTCGGGTTTCGAAACCTGGTTGAAGCCCACCTTCGCCAAGGCCCAAAGCGCTGACCAGAGCGCGGTGGACGATCAGATCCGCATAACGACGAATGGGCGATGTGAAATGAGCATAACGCCGCAGGTTCAAGCCAAAATGGCCCAGATTTGCAGGACTGTATGCTGCTTGGCTTTGAGAGCGCAGCACCACCTGATTGACCACGGTTTCGTGCTCTGTTTCGGCAACGCGCGTCAAAATATCGTTGAAATGGTGCGGCCTGAGATTGCCGCCCTTGCTTAAATTGATCTCAAGAGAGCGTAAGAATTCTCTCAACGTTTCCAGCTTGTCCAGTGATGGCGCTTCATGCACGCGGTAGACTAGGGGAGATTTCTTGGCTTCCAGACTTTCAGCCGCCGCAACATTGGCCTGTATCATGAATTCTTCGATGAGCTTGTGTGCATCCAGCCGCTCAGGCACCAAAACCCGATCCACAGTGCCATCGTCTTTCAGCAGAATTTTGCGCTCTGGCAAATTCAGTTCCAGGGGAGCGCGGCTGTCACGGCCTTTCAGAACCGTGGCGTAGGCGTTCCAGAGCGGTTGCAAGATAGTATCGACAATAGGCGCCGTCTTGTCATCGGTCTGCCCTTCAATAGCGCTTTGTGCTTGCTGGTAGGACAGACGTGCGGCGGACCGCATCATGATGCGGTGAAAGCTGTGTGTTGTCTTGTGGCCCGTGGCGTCAAATGTCATTTTGACCGCAAGCGCTGGCCTTTCGACACCTTCGCGCAGTGAGCACAAATCGTTTGAAATCCGCTCTGGCAACATGGGGACAACACGGTCGGGAAAATAGACCGAATTGCCACGCAGCAGGGCTTCCTTATCGAGCGCCGTATCGGGGCGTACATACCAGGACACATCTGCAATCGCGACGGTTACGACAAAGCCGTCCTTGTTGGCCGGATCCGTGTCCATCTCGGCATAGACCGCATCATCATGGTCCTTTGCATCAGCGGGATCAATGGTGATCAGCGGAACTTCGCGCCAGTCTTCACGGCCCTTCAATGGCGCAGGTTTTGCAGCATCTGCGTCAGCCAATACGCGTTCTGGGAATATGTGTGGAATGTTGTGAGCGTGCAGGGCAATCGCGCTGACCGCTTTTTCATTCGTCATATCGCCAATCACGTCTACAATGCGGGCGATTGGCAGTCCGTAGCGCGCGGGCTTGTCTATGCGGACGGAGATCAGATCGCCCTTTTTGGCCTTGGCGGCATCGTCCGCGTGGACCAGCATTTCCTTCTGTTTTTTATCGATCGGGATCAGGCGCGCATTGCCTTCACCATCAAAGCCCAGAATACCAAGAGTAGGGCCCCGTTCCTTTTCCAGCACACGGATCACCTTACCCATATGGGTTGGCTGGCCCGAGGCTGCATCATTTTCAGGTGTCAGTTTTGTGAGAACACGGTCACCAACGCCCGGCGCGGGGCCTTTGTCGCGGGAACCGCGTGTCAGCAGAACCAGTGGGGACGGTCCATCTTCGGCCTCATCCCAACTGACCGGTTTGCCCAGCAATTCGCCATCTTCATCACGGCCGAAAATATGCAGAACCGTGACTGATGGCACTCCGCCAGGACGGCTGAGTTTCTTGCGCCGACGCACCAGACTGCCATCTTCGGCCATTTCTGACAGAAGACGCTTCAGACCAATCCGGCTTGCGCCCTTGATGTTGAACGCCTTGGCGATTTCCCGTTTGCCGGAACGGCCGGGATTGTCGGCAACAAAGCGCAGCACATCATCCTTGCTTGGCAAGTGATCAAAGTCTGAGCTGCTTTTTTTGGCCAATGATCAGTCTTCCTTGGCCGCAGTTGTCTTTTTGGGTGCAGCTTTCTTCTTTGCAGCTGGTTTTTTTGCTGCAGGCTTTTTGGCCGCTGGTTTTTTCTTTGCTGCGGGTTTCTTTTTGCCTTTGGTCGCGCGCTCATTTACCAGTTCTATGGCTTCTCCCAGAGTGACGGCTTCTGGCTCCTTGCCTTTTGGCAAAGTCGCATTGACCTTGCCCCATTTGGCGTAGGGGCCGTAGCGCCCTTCGTGAACGGTAATTTTACCGCCGTCTGGGTGTTCACCCAATTCCTTCAATGCAGCAGCAGCTCCACGTCGGCCAGGTCCTTTGGCAGCCTTATCGGCAATAGCAGCGACAGCCCGGTTAATCCCGACGGAGAAGACTTCGTCGACACTTTCAAGATTGGCATAGGCACCATCATGCAGCACGAAGGGGCCATAGCGCCCGATGCCGGCAACAATCGGCTTGCCGGTTTCCGGGTGGTCGCCCACTGGACGCGGCAGGGACAATAGTGCCAGACCCTTTTCCAGATCCATGGCCTGCAAAGACCAGGTTTTTGGCAGGCTGGCACGTTTGGGTTTTGCTTCTTCACCCAATTGCACATAGGGGCCAAAACGACCTGTTCGGGCCGTGATCATCTGGTCTGTTTCCGGGTCTTTTCCAAGCTCGATAATGGCGTTTTCTGCTTCGCCATCATTCTTGCCAGCTTGGCCCAATTGCTTGGTGAAACGACATTCAGGGTAATTTGAACAGCCGATAAAGGCGCCAAATTTCCCAACCTTCAGGCTGATGCGACCATCATCACAAGTCGGGCATTTACGCGCATCGGATCCGTCTTCCTTTTCGGGGAAAATGTGCGGTCCGAGAAGCTCATTCAGCGCATCCAGAACCTGTGTAATGCGCAGTTCCTTGATATCTTCAACGCTGGTTGAGAACTGTCCCCAGAAATCATTCAGGACTTCACGCCAGTCCAGCTTTCCATCTGACACGCGGTCAAGCTTTTCTTCCAATTGCGCCGTGAAATCATACTCCACATAGCGTTTGAAGAAACCTTCCAGGAAGGCGGTGACGATGCGGCCCTTATCATGAGGAACCAGGCGCTTTTGATCCATTTCGACATAGTCGCGCTCGCGCAATACGGCCAGGGTCGATGCATAGGTCGATGGCCGTCCAATGCCCAATTCTTCCATCTTGCGGATGAGAGTGGCTTCGGTATAGCGCGGGGGGGGCTCCGTGAAGTGCTGACTGGCGGCAATGCTCTCGCGGGTCAGGTCTTCGCCAACTTTTACAGCTGGCAGACGGCCTTCCGCTTCTTCGTCATCATCGTCACGACCTTCCTGATAAAGCTTCAGGAAGCCGTCAAACCGCATCACTGTTCCGGTGGCGCGCACGGTTGCGCTTTTGCCTGATCCGTTTGCCAGAATATCAACCGTCGTGCGCTCCATCTCCGCAGACAGCATCTGACTGGCCATGGTGCGCTTCCAAATCAGCTCATAAAGCCGCGCCTGATCGGTTTCCAGGGTTTTCGACATTTCTGCCGGGTGACGGGCCAGAGCAGTGGGGCGAACCGCCTCATGCGCTTCCTGAGTATTTTTGGCTTTGGTGAAATATTTGCGCGGGACTTCCGGCACATAATCACTGCCAAATTCCGAACCGATTTGTGATCTGACTTCGGCAACGGCCTCTGGAGCCATATCTACGCCGTCTGTTCGCATATAGGTGATGAGACCGGTGGTTTCGCCGCCAATATCCACACCTTCATACAGGCGCTGTGCCACCTGCATCGTGCGCGATGCTGAAAAACCCAGTTTTCGCGAGGCTTCCTGCTGCAGCGTAGACGTTGTGAAAGGTGGCTGTGGATTGCGCTTATGCGGTTTTGCCTCAACGCTTGAAATTGTAAAGCTTGCTGTTTCCAGCATGGCTTTGATGGTGTTGGCCTCATCAGCGCCGTCGATTGTCAGACGTTGAATTTTCTTGCCTTCATACTCCACCAGTCGGGCTTTCAAATCCTCGCGGAAGCTGGTTTTCAGCGCCGCCTGAATGGACCAGTATTCCTGCGGTTTGAAGACCTCAATTTGCATTTCCCGTTCACAGACAAGACGTAGCGCCACAGATTGGACACGGCCCGCGGATCGTGCGCCAGGCAGTTTTCGCCACAATACCGGTGACAGGGTGAAGCCAACCAGGTAATCCAGTGCGCGGCGTGCCAGATAGGCTTCGACCAGATCGACATCGATCTCGCGCGGATTTTTCATGGCTTCCAAAATGGCGCTTTTGGTGATGGCGTTGAACACGACGCGCTCGACCGGCTTGTCCTTGAGGATCTTTTTGTCCTTCAGTATCTGCAATACGTGCCAGGAAATGGCTTCGCCTTCTCGGTCCGGATCGGTCGCGAGGATCAGACGGTCAGACCCTTTAACAGCGGCAGTTATCTCACTGATGCGTTTTTTGGCCTTTGCATCAATTTCCCATTTCATGGCAAATTCTTCATCAGGGAGCACCGAACCGTCCTTCGCAGGCAGGTCGCGGACATGGCCATAAGAGGCCAGTACCTGATAATTTGAGCCGAGATATTTGTTGATGGTCTTCGCCTTTGCGGGCGATTCAACGATGACCAGATCCATGAAAGTGCCTGTCTGTTACGCAAAAATCTTAGAGGCGAACCTGAGAGAACGCCCACCGATTGAACGAATGTTCGCCTGTCACATGGTCGGAAGAATCCGATTGGTCAAGTCCCAAGTGACAATACAGTGGACAAAGATTATTTCCCAAATGGTACAAAAGGCCTTGCCACCAGTGGTGGATTGCTAACTATTCAAGGGTGTTTTCAGGACCAATTCACTCGACCAGTGAGACTTTGTTTCCAGGGTGTCGGGCTAATCGTCCTGCAAGGTCCAGTTCAAGCAAAACCAGATAGACCGCACCGCTGGATATGCCTGTAACGCGAATTAGCTCATCGGTTTCAACAGGTGCCATGCCCAGCGCATCAATGATCAAACTGCGATCCGTCTCAGATAAGTCTCGGACTTCTTCTGTAGGGCTTTCCTGTAGCCCGCTGGCTGGGGGCGCTGGATGGGTTGTGCCGTGTAGCGGGCGCAGGGCATCCAGTACATCCTTTGCCTCCGTTACCAATGAGGCACCTTGTTTGATGAGTTGGTTTGGCCCTGCCGCTCTTGGGTCGAGTGGGGATCCTGGGACGGCGAAGACTTCGCGGTTCTGCTTCAAGGCAAGGTTTGCGGTAATAAGCGAGCCAGAACGTTTTGCCGCTTCCACAATGATTGTGCCGAGAGACAGGCCCGATACAATACGATTGCGGCGCGGGAAATCCTGCGCACGTGCTGTCCAGCCGAGAGGCTTTTCGCTGAGAAGGCAGCCTGTTGCTGTGATTTGTTCTGAAAGTGATTCATGTTCCGGTGGGTAGATGCGGTCCAGACCACCTGCCAGAACTGCCACTGTCCCGGTCTCCAGTGCTGCTTCATGGGCAACGCCGTCGATGCCACGGGCAAGGCCTGAGGCAATGCAATAACCCGCCCGCCCCAAATCACGTGCCAGCTTCACGGCCATTTTTCGACCGATAACCGAGCAATTGCGTGCGCCGACAATAGCAATCATCGGTTTTTCAAGTGCGGACAAGCGGCCCTTGACCAGAATCACGGGTGGCGCATCGTCTATGGCACGCAGCCAGGATGGGTAGTCCGGTTCGCCCATGGCAATCAGTTTGATGCCAAGACTTGCAGCCTGTTCAATTTCCGTTTCGATGTCTTTGAGGTTGGCAATGCGGATGCGTTTTGCCGCGCCGCCGCGTTTTGCCAGATCGGGCAGGGCATCGATTGCCTGTTCAGCAGTGCCAAAATGATTGATGAGATCGCGAAAGGTTGAAGGTCCAACCTGCTCGCTGCGAATAAGGCGCAGCCAATTCAGCCGCTGCTGATCGGTCAGCGCAATTCCCTGTCCATAAGGATCATCGAACAGGCTCACTTCTTATCGGTGGCCTTGGCGCCACTAATCCGGCTTTCCGTTCCTTTGAGCAACCGACCGATATTCTGGTGATGTTTGATCCACAACAACAGGGTCAGCAGTGCATAGAGTTCAGCAAATTGCCAACGCCCCATAAAGGCAGTGAAGAGGATCACCAATATGGAACTGATGAGTGCAGACAGTGAAGAGTAGCGCGTTACAAAGGCAAGTATCAGCCAGGACGCTGCGAAAACAAGGGCTGAGGGCCAATACAAGCCAAGCGTGATGCCAATGAAGGTCGCCACGCCCTTGCCGCCTTTGAATTTCAGCCAGACTGGGAAAAGATGTCCCAGAAATGCGCCAAGTCCCGCCAGTACAGCTGCATCGATTCCAAATCGAAAAGCTATCAGAACAGCGACGGTGCCCTTTAGCCCATCGCCCAGCACGGTCATCGCGGCTAATTTCTTACTGCCGGTGCGCAGCACGTTTGTTGCGCCGATATTGCCCGAGCCGATTTTTCTGACGTCTCCCAGACCCGCAAACCGGGTTAGCAGATAGCCAAAGGGAATGCTGCCCAGCAGGTAGCCAAATGAAAGTGCTGCCAGAAAGAATGGCCAGGATAAAGCCCAGTTGATTGGATGAGGCATCCAGTTGAATGGATTAAGCATAAAGGTGCTTCCCGGTAGGTGTTGTCTTGTGGCAACCATGCCTGTTTTTGTGTTGCCGGGGCAAGTGACAGATTTTTGTCGAACCACCACTGGCATTGATTGTGCTTAATAAATTAAGCTTATTGGCTATTGGAGCACTTGTCTCCGTCACCCGGTTCCTTTAACTGAAACCAACACAAAGATGATGCAGGCGAGCACGTAAAATGAGTTTGATCGACACACGCACACCCGACCCGAAAAAATTCATCCCCGGTGCCACCGGCGATTGGGAGGTTGTTATTGGATTGGAAGTTCATGCGCAGGTGCTGTCGAATTCAAAGCTGTTCTCCGGAGCCGCCGCGGCCTTTGGCGGCGAGCAGAACGATCATGTAAGTCTTGTTGATGCGGCCATGCCCGGCATGCTGCCCGTCATCAATGAAGAATGTGTGCGTCAGGCCGTTCGAACCGGACTTGGTTTGAAAGCTCAAATCAACAATCGGTCCGTATTTGCGCGCAAAAACTATTTCTACCCGGATTTGCCGCAGGGCTATCAGATTTCGCAATTTGATCAACCGATTGTCGGCGAGGGGATCATCCATCTGGACATGCCTGATGGCCCTGTTGAAATCGGGGTTGAACGGCTGCATCTGGAGCAGGATGCAGGAAAGAGCCTGCATGATCAGCATCCATCAATGAGTTATGTGGATCTGAACCGATCGGGCGTTGCTCTTATGGAGATTGTCTCCAAGCCTGATCTGCGCTCCTCTGATGAAGCCAAGGCCTACATCGCCAAGCTGCGTTCGATCCTGCGTTATCTTGGAACGTCTGATGCGGATATGGAAAAAGGTAATCTGCGGGCCGATGTGAACGTGTCCGTGCGCAGCCCAGGCGGGGAATTTGGCACACGTTGCGAGATCAAAAACGTCAACTCCATTCGTTTTGCCGGACAGGCCATCGAATATGAGGCACGTCGTCAGATTGCCATTTTGGAAGATGGTGGCAAGATTGATCAGGAAACGCGCCTGTTCGATGCTGTGAAGGGTGAAACCCGCTCCATGCGTTCCAAGGAAGAAGCGCATGATTATCGCTATTTTCCTGACCCCGATCTGCTGCCGCTGGAATTTGATCAGGCCTATGTAGATGCGTTGGCGGGTGATCTGCCGGAATTGCCGGATGAGAAGAAAGCCCGTTTCATCAATGATTACGGCCTGACGCCGTATGACGCTGATATTCTTGTGGTCGAGCGTCAGTCCTGTGATTATTTCGAGGATGTTGCGAAGGGGCGCGATGCCAAGATCGCAGCCAATTGGGTTATCAATGAATTGTTCGGCAGGCTGAATAAAGAAGGCAAGTCAATCGATGCAAGCCCGATCTCAAGCGCACAGCTTGGCGGCATGATTGATCTGATTTCCAATGACACGATTTCCGGCAAGATCGCCAAAGATGTCTTTGAGATACTCTGGACAGAAGGCGGTGATCCTGCGGAAATCGTTGAAAGCCGGGGCATGAAACAGGTTACAGATTTGGGAGCCATTGAAGCCGAGATAGATGCCATTATCGCTGCCAATCCGGATAAGGCCGCGCAGGCCAAGGAAAAGCCAGGTCTTCTTGGCTGGTTTGTCGGGCAGGTGATGAAAGCGACCGGTGGCAAGGCAAACCCGAAAGCTGTGAACGATCTGCTGCGTCAGAAAATCGGGATCGAGTAAGACTGCCGCACCTGTTGAGGCGATCATGCCCGCACCGCATTGGTCAACGATGGTTGGCAATCCCTTTGCTGTGCGCGTGACGCCCAAAGCCTCTTCAAATCGCATCACACTGGACAAGCTGGATGATGGCTCACCACTGGTGCGCGTTTATGTCACGAGCGTGCCGGAAGATGGCAAAGCCAATAAAGCGGTCATAAAGCTTTTGGCTAAAGAAATGGGCGTCGCCAGAACGTCGCTCACCATCATCAGGGGCGCGAAAGACCGCAACAAGTTGGTTCAAGTGAGCGGCTGAAGTACTTCGTGTGACAACCAAATTTCTATTTTCTGTTTCTGCCGCTTGCAAAAATACCGCAGTGCAGTAAAAATTTCCTATGGAAAATTTTAACGTCACCACACCAGCCTCGTCCGCTGCCTCATCAAAGCAGTTTCCCAAACGTTTAAGAGATGGGTTGCTGCAATTGTTGGGGTCAATCTACCCCGAGCATGACCAAAAGGCGTTGCTGGACCAGGCATTGCAGGCGTTTTGGCCTGATGGAGATTTGCCGAGGCAACGTTCCAGAATGGCTGCAAATACGCTTTGGAGTGAGCAAGACAGTTATGTCATCACCTATGGCAACACGTTCACAGACGGCGAGCACAAGCCGCTCGACCTGCTTTATGATTTCCTTGAAAGCCGCCTGAAGGACAGCATATCCGGGGTTCACATCCTGCCGTATTTCCCTTTCACCTCTGATGATGGATTTGCGATTACGGATTATTACTCCGTAAACAGCGTGCTGGGTGCGTGGGAGGATATTGAACGGATTTCTCAAAATTTCCGGTTCATGTCTGACCTGGTCATCAATCACTGCTCCAGCCAGAGCGGGCTGTTTCATGAGTATTTGCTTGGCCATGAGCCCTATGACAAATTCTTCTTTGAAGCTTCTCCAGAAGATGATCTGTCCACTGTTACCCGGCCGAGGGCACACCCTTTGCTGAGGGAAGTGGAGACAGCCAATGGGCCAAAACATGTCTGGTGCACGTTCAGCCATGATCAGGTAGATTTTGACTTCCGTAATCCGCAGGTGCTGTTTGAGTTTTTGCGGGTGCTGCGATTCCACATCTCGAAAGGGGTGAAGACACTTCGTTTGGATGCCATTGCCTATTTGTGGAAAGAAGTGGGAACCTCGTCCATTCACCTGCATCAAACCCACGAAGTTGTGCGACTGATGCGTTTGTTGGCGGATTACAATGAAAATTCGCTCATCCTGATCACCGAAACAAATGTCCCTAATTTTGAAAATTTGAGTTATTTCGGCAATCGCAACGAAGCGCATGTTGTTTATAATTTTTCACTGCCGCCCTTGTTGCTTCACGCCTTGCTGAATGGCACTTCGCGTCATCTCAGTGCGTGGCAGATGACCATGCCACCGGCGCAAATGGGTTGCACTTACTTCAACTTTACGGCTTCTCACGATGGTATTGGCGTGCGTCCCGCCGAAGGTCTTCTGGATGATGCGGAAATTGATAGCGTAATCAAAACCGTTGAAGGCTTTGGCGGCCTTGTCAGTATGCGGCAAACGGCTGATCGCGGTCCGCGACCCTATGAAATCAATATCGCTCTGTTTGATGCTCTGAAAGGCACGGTTAAGGGCGAAGACCAGTGGAATGTAGAGCGGTTCCTGTGCAGTCAGACCATAGCGATGGGGCTTGAGGGTATTCCAGGGTTTTACATTCATTCATTGCTGGCGACATCGAATGATCACGAGGGCGTGGAAAAAACCGGAGTTAACCGGGCGATCAACCGCCATCGTTGGCACTATCCTGACCTTCTTGAAAAGCTTGAGGATACATCCAGCATTCATGCGCGCGTTTTCGACGCCATGAACGGGCTCATCAGGCAACGATCAAAGCAGCCAGCCTTTCACCCCAATGCGACGCAGTTTACCTTGCAGCTTGGAGAAAGTGTTTTTGGTTTTTGGCGGCAGAGCCTGGACCGCTCGCAGAGCATGTTCGCCATCCATAATGTGACCGATGAAACAGTTTCGATTCCCGCCATGTCGCTCAATCTTATTGGCGGCGAAGAATGGTCAGATTTGCTGTCTGGAGACACAATCGAGGCCTATGGCGATGCGATTGAACTGGCACCCTATCAATGCCGGTGGATTACGAACCGGTCCACAAAACATTGAAACCCGCTGATGCCGCCAATCTGATCGTCTTCACTGACCTTGACGGAACACTGCTGGATCATGAGACCTATTCCTACGCAGAAGCGGGCGATGCGTTGGCATTGTTGCGGGAACGGCGGATTCCGCTGATCCTGGCCTCCAGTAAAACCGCAGCAGAAATACTTCCGCTACGCGAAGCGCTGGATTTTCAGCATTGTGAGGCAATCGTGGAAAACGGTGCCGGTTTGCTGGCGCCTGGAGACCCCGGCAGGAATGCCGCCACTGACTATGAACACATTCTGGATTTACTCTCGGAATTGCCGAGAGATCTTCGGGCGGGGTTTACCGGGTTTTCTGACTGGTCAGCGCAAGAGGTGGCAGATCGCACTGGTCTTTCGTTGCAAAGTTCCGAATTGGCCAAACAGCGCTATTTTTCGGAACCGGGCCTGTGGTCGGGTGATGATCAGACATTTGATGTCTTCTGTCGTAAGTTGAAGTCAAGGGGATTGTTGGTTCAGCAAGGGGGGCGCTTCATTTCGTTGTCATTTGGGGGCAACAAGGCCGGTCAAATGCTGGCTGTACAGAAGCGTTATCATAAAACGGATCAGCTGACCTATTCCATAGCGTTGGGTGACGCTGGAAATGACATTGCCATGCTTGAAGCGGTGGATCTTGGCGTGATCATTCCAAATCCAGACCACAAGGGCATTCCGCGCCTTGCCGGAGAGGCAAACGGTTCCATCATTCGTGCGGCAGTGCCCGGACCTGTCGGCTGGAACGAAACTATAAATTCACTACTCGCCAACAAAGAATAAGCAGGAGATCAAATGGCCGACTTTCATCAAAATGGCAGCGTTGCAACGCTTCATAACCTGACCCGCGTGCCATTGGAGGAAATGGAACGCCAGCTTCGAGAATTTGCGACCAGACGCAAAGTAACTCTTATTCTGCCGTCTCTTTTTTCTGAGCTGGAACGCGAGGCTTTGGCCAAAATTGTCGATGAACTTGCTGGTGCTGATTACATCAACCGCATCATTATCGGGCTTGATCAGGCCACTGAAGAACAATATCGGTATGCGCATAAGTACTTTTCGCGTTTGCCGCAACGGTTCGACATTTTGTGGAATGATGGCCCACGTCTGAAGGCCATACACAATCAATTGGCCGATTCTGGTCTTGCGCCAAAGGAAGCGGGAAAAGGGCGGAATTTCTGGTATTGCATCGGCTATGCACTTGCAGCGCAGGATTCAGATGTGGTCGCGCTGCATGATTGCGACATCATCACCTACTCACGGGAAATGCTGGCGCGCCTTATTTATCCGGTGACAAATCCTGCTTTTCCCTATCAGTTCTGCAAGGGCTACTATCCGCGCATTGCCGATGGAAAACTGAATGGGCGCGTCACCCGATTGTTGGTGTCTCCTTTGCTGTTGTCCATTCAAAAAGTCTGCGGTCATCAGGATTATATCGAATATCTGAAAGGGTTCCGATATCCGCTGGCGGGCGAGTTTGCCATGCGGACCAGCATATTGCCTGACATTCGTATTCCTTCTGATTGGGGGCTGGAAATTGGAGTTCTGTCAGAGGTCTGGCGCAATCTTTCGAACCGGTCGGTTTGTCAGGTGGATATTTCCGATGCTTATGACCATAAGCATCAGGACCTGTCCAAAGATGATGCCACACGTGGCTTGTCGCGCATGTCCACGGACATATCAAAAGCTCTGTTCCGCAAACTGGCAACCGATGGAGTGGTGTTTAATCAGGAAACATTCCGGACCATCAAGGCGACCTACTACCGGACTGCGCTTGATCTGATCGAGATGTATTACAATGACGCGCTGATCAATGGATTATCGATTGATCGTCATCAGGAAGAGGAGGCGGTAGAACTCTTCGCTGCCAATATTGTGGAAGCGGGGCACATGTTCCTTGAAAACCCCATGGAAACACCCTTCATTCCAAACTGGAGCCGCATTCAATCCGCTGACCCCGATTTGCTGAGGCATCTGCTTGAAGCTGTTGCGGCCGATGGTATGGACTACAGAGTTTAAGAGGCGGCCCTTAAGTGCGGGCTCTGGTATTCTGATTTCAGGCGCAGTGGGCCAAATTGTTTATGCTCACAAGGCGTATCAGTGTGCGTGCTTTCCCATTGGCTAGCTCAGCTTTTTCCAAAAGGTGATTTTGTCGTCTCCATCAGCCCAGAAATCACGGATGCGGGCTTCCTGTGTGAAGGCGTTTTTTTGATAGAAGTTTCGGGCCGTTTTGAACGCGTCAGACCCTGACGTATCCGCAATGAGAATACGGTGGCCGCGCCGTCGCAGCAGTTCTTCAAGATGGATTGTCAAGGCGCTGCCCGCCCCATTTGTTTGGCTGGACGGGAGAACGGCAATTGCCAGCATGTTCCATGTACCTTCCGTCAATGCTTCCGGAGTTGCGTAGCAAAAGCCGATTGGTGTGCCGTCCAACTCGCAGGTGAGCCAGATGTCACTGCTGTCATTTGATGACAGGAAATCAGCGATCATGTCTGGCAGCATTTCGCTGGGGAACAGTTCGGTCTGGTTCAAGACGCTTTGCAGAGGCTTGATATCATCTGCTGTGGTGAGTCTTGTGTTCATGGTATTGAGTTTCCGCAATTCTGTAACTGCATATTGGGGGTGTTTCGACTGCTGCTGTTTACAATCAGCCTTTATCATATGGAACCCTGCGCCTAATGTGTCACCATTCACTTCGCAGAATAGCGGACAGTATTGAAATCTTTTGAGGGCAGGAAATGGGATCACTTCGTTACGACACCGGCATGCAGGTTCGTCGTGCGGTTCTGGGCGATGCCCATGTGGATCGGGCTGAAGCTGACAAAACGGCGTTTGACGCACCGTTTCAGGAATTGATTACAGAGGCTGCCTGGGGGCATGTCTGGGCGCGTCCGCAGTTGAACCCGCGTGAGCGGTCAATCGTCACGATTGCCTTGCTGGCTGCACTTGGACATGACGAAGAGGTGGCCATGCATGTGCGGGCGAGCGCAAACACCGGTGCCAGCAAGGATGATGTGTGCGAAGCGTTGATGCATGTTGCCATTTATGCCGGTGTACCAGCGGCCAACCGCGCTATCAAAATTGTCAAACAAACGTTCGCCGATATGGACGCCGAGCAGACCAAGACAGCATCTGAGGAGGACTGACCATGTCAAAAACAGGGGAGGAGAGCTTGTCTGGCTTCAACAGGCGTGACCGGCAATGGCATCCAGATGCTTTTACACCTGCTTACCGAAGCACCATTTTGCGGTCTCCAAAACAGAAATTGGTGATGTTGGAACAGACGCTGTCAGAGACAACGGGCCCCGTCTTTGGACAGAACGCTCTTGGGGCGCTGGATCATGATTTAATCCGGAATTTTGCAAATCCAGGTGAGAGCCCGATTGGTGAACGTATTATTGTGCACGGTCATATTCTGGATGAAAATGGCAAGGGCATACCGGGCGCACTTATGGAAGTCTGGCAGGCGAATGCAGGCGGACGCTATCGGCACAAGAACGACAGCTATCTGGCGGCGTTGGACCCGAACTTTGGCGGCTGTGGACGGGTGCTGTCCGACGAAAACGGCTACTATGCGTTCAGAACCATCAAACCAGGGCCATATCCATGGCCCAATGGCGGCAATGATTGGCGCCCCGCCCATATCCATTATTCATTGTTTGGCAGCGGCTTTGCTCAGCGTCTTATCACCCAGATCTATTTTGAAGGTGATCCACACATCGCTTTGTGTCCCATTGTCAATTCCATCAATGACCCGAAAGCGATTGATCAACTAACGGCACGTCTGGATATGGAGCACACAGTGCCGATGGACATCCGAGCCTATCGGCTGGATGTGGTATTGCGCGGACGCAATTCCACACTGTTTGAAAACCGGATGGAGGGTAATTGATGGCACATTCGTTTCTTTTCAAAGAAAGCGCGTCACAGACTGCCGGTCCCTATGTTCATATTGGCTGCACTCCAAACTTTGTCGGTATTTCAGGCGTCTACGCGAATGATCCTGGCAAGAAAATGCTCTCCGACAGGACCAAAGGAGCGCGCATTCACATTCGCGGTCGGATTTTCGATGGGGCGAATGATATCGTGAAAGATGGCCTCGTTGAGATTTGGCAGGCGGATGCAGAAGGTCTCTACAACAGTCCCGATGAGACCCGAGGTGCAGCAGATCCGGAGTTTGCAGGGTGGGGGCGTCAGCCGACTGATCTGGAAACTGGACATTTTGCCTTTGACACCATTAAGCCGGGATGTGTCCTCGCGGCTGACGGGCGGATGCAAGCACCTCATATCTCGCTTTGGATCGTTGCCCGGGGCATAAATTTGGGCCTCTCTACACGGCTCTACTTTGCGGATGAACCGGATGCCAATTCTGCAGATCCTGTCTTGGCCAGCATAGCTGATCCAACCCGCAGAGAGACTTTGATTGCCGTTCGTGAGGGTGACAGCTATCTGTTTGACATACATTTGCAGGGCGCGCTGGAAACCGTGTTTTTTGATGTTTGAGCATGCCATACTCGGGGATTTGCTGGGGGATGAAACTGTCTCGACAGCATTTTCCGGCGAAGCCTTTCTGACGCATTTCTGCCGGTTTGAAATTGCACTGACCGATGCGCTTGGCTCACATGGTCTGATAGACAGCGAAAACGCTGTAGCGATCATTGCCGGATGTCGCTCATTTACGCCGGACCTACAGAAGATCCGCGCGGAGACAGTGATTGATGGTCTTGCGGTTCCTGCATTTGTCCGCCAGCTCAAGGCTCATATTGCTGATCGCTATCAGGCGGATGTTCACTTCGGCGCTACAAGCCAGGATCTTTTGGATACAGCGCTCGCGCTTAGTCTTAAGGGCATAAACGAGAATTTCGCGCTTGATATCAGCGTTTTAAATGAATCTCTGCAGAGTTTGATTCACGCTTATGGTCGAAACCGATTGATGGGGCGCACACGGATGCAGGCGGCTCTGCCAGTCAAAGCCTGCGACCGCATCATGGCCTGGCAGGCTCCTTTGGAGCGGCACCTGACACGGTTGGAAAGGATCGGTTCGGCAATCTGTGTCTTGCAACTGGGTGGTGCTGTTGGAACCAATCATGTGTTTGGTGAAAAAGCGGCGGCGATCGCAGGAGATATGGCGACTTCACTTGACCTCGGTAATCCTGCAAAACAGTGGCAGACTGAGCGTGACAATCTGGTCGAATACGCAAATTGGCTTTCATTGGTTACTGGTACGCTCGGCAAAATGGGACAGGATATCTGCCTGATGGCTCAGCAGGGCATTGATGATGTGGTTTTGAAGGGCGGTGGCAGTTCTTCAGCCATGCCTCACAAGCAAAATCCAATTGCTGCAGAAACGCTTGTAACGCTGGCGCGTTTCAATGCCGTTCAGGTTTCTGCCATGCATCAGGCGCTAGTGCATGAACAGGAACGCTCCGGAAGCGCCTGGGCTTTGGAATGGATGGTCTTGCCCAAAATGTGCGAAGCCACGGCCTGTGCTTTGAAAACGGCCAATCGTTTGGCGGGGCAGGTGTCCGGGATGGGGCAACAGCATTGAGAGCGATCAAATTGGATCCGTTGGCGCAATCAAGGTTGTTCAAACTGCGTATTCAATCAAAGCTGGTTGCGTAGCCCTTTTTCAGATCATTCAGTCCGGTCTCGATTAATTCCCTTAAGCAAGTCAGATCAATGTTCTCAAGGCTCTTCAGATAGAGACATGATTTGCCAAGCTTATAGGGGCCGAGCCTTTGCAGGATGGTATCATAATTCTGATAGCCCGGCATTATATAGATGGTCGGCCCGCTTTTTCGCGGGCTGAAGCCGGTTGCCAGATATGTGCCCTGATCTCCATTGGAGCGGTAATAGGTGTATTCACCAAACCCAATGATGGAGCCACCCCACATTTTGGGCTCGACCCCTGTGATATCTTCAAACAGCAGGAGAAGCTGTTCGCTGTCTGAGCGCAGGCGCGCGTCCTCAATAGTGCTGACAAATGCTTGGACACTCGCCTCGTTTTTTCGGGTCTTGAGCTGCACTTTCTTGGCCATGAGGCATGATAATGCGAAACGATGGAGTTGCGCAACGGCTGCGCGGGACCTCTTAAGGCATGGATTTTTTTGGGGTTCAAACGCGTTTTTACAAATGGACAAAGCTGTAAAAGGTGAGCGTCCTAACGACCTGTAAAACCGCAATTTTCTGTTTCAAATTAAGTTTCTGCTAACGTTCTTTAACAGCCTGTTTTTTAAGGACAAGCGCGTATTTGTCTCCCCAGACGTAATCTTTCTGGCCTCAAAAAAATGCGGGGGAGACTGCATGCATTCGATCAGAACATTTTTTACTTTCACACTAACGGCAATGGCAGTGGCGGTTTGCGCTGTGCCAGGATCTGTTAGCGCCATTGAAACGGCTGTCGCGGAGACCGCGCCATTGGCAAATGCGGCCGTTGCAGTCATTGGGACCGATGGTACAATCAGTGTCTCGGTCGCGGAGTTGGAAGCAATCGGACTTAAGCGCGTAACCACCAGTTCGCCATGGGAAAAGGGCGAGCTGGTTTTTGAAGGCATCCTGTTTCGCGATTTTCTTAAGATGGTTGGCCTTGATGATGCCGAAGCTGTCCTTGTGAGAGCAAAGGACAATTATACGCAAATCATTCCGCGAAAGGATTGGACGGACGGTCCTTTGTTGCTGGCAACGCGTCAGAATGGGAAGCCTTTGACCCTTCGCACGCAAGGGCCAATCCGACTGGTGTATCCACTCCTTGATCATCCTGAATACGACACCGAAGTCCACAAACGCCGATGGGTCTGGGCAATAACGTCCATTGAGTACACGCAATAAATTTCTGAGGATTTGGTGGTACGTATTTTTAAGAAATTTCCGAAAGATGTCAGCAAAGTCGGCGTCCCGCGCAGGCGGCGTCTTGCTGCCAAAATTGGTGCTGCTTTCGGTGCTGCATTGGCATGTCTGTTTGTGATAATGGTCGTATCGGGAACATTGCGTCAGGTCAGCAATGAGTTACCACAATACGGATTCTACTCCATTCGAGATCTTCACATTATGCTGCGGGATACCACAGCTCTTGGAGATGCAGTTGCTGGTGCGCGTCTTGCCCCCGCAAACCCAGAGAGCCTTGTACGGCTCTCTGAAGCCAATGATCTGGCCTATATCCGTTTTGTCCGGGTGGATCGCGAAGAGACGATCAAAAGTCTCCCTGAATATGGCGAGTTGATAGATAGCACTGCCCGGCAGATCGAAGCCATAGATGCAGTGCTTGCCAAGGGACTGCCATTCGATCCGCCAACGCTTTTGCGCATCGAGAACGAGATCAGCGAAATCGAGAAACAAATGAACGAGTATTATTACTCGTTCGGGGCCAACACAAATATAGCCTTAGCCGATTTGCAATCCATATTGGGGGAATTGTGGTGGGAAATCATAGCCTCGTTGCTGGCTCTGTCGGTGGTTTCAATTGGCTCAGCGCTTTTGTTGGTCAATCGCCACGAAGTTCTGGCCGCCGTCAGGTATCTTGCATCACATGATCAAACGACGGGCGTTCATAACCGAAACTGGATGTCGCTGAACGGTCAATTTTTTCTCAGGGAAGCTCAAAAAAGTAATCACTGCGTCAGTGTCGCACTGATTGATCTGGATCACTTCAAAAGCATCAATGATACCTTTGGCCATCACATTGGAGATCAGGTTCTGGAAGCCGTGGGTGAGACACTTCTAAGGTTCGCTGATACGCCTAATGTCAGAGCCTGTCGCATTGGAGGGGATGAGTTTGTGATCATCGTCTCATGCGAAAACAAGGATGATGCACACGTCCTGTTTGCAGATTTGTCTGATGCGCTCAATCAGCATGTCGAAGTCGAAACGCACCGGCTTAGAATTGGCGCGAGCATTGGCACAGCCAGTTTCCCGGAAGATGGTCAGGATCTTGAAACATTGCTCAAGAATGCTGATCACGCCGTCTATGCAGCCAAAGGAGAGGGGCGCGGTAGGGTTGTCAGCTTCTCAAGCGAGATTCTCAGTCAGGTCAATACGCGCTCCAAGCTGGAAAGTCGTTTGCAACCCGCGATGAACAACGATGAGCTCTCTATTTTCTGGCAACCACAATTCAGGCTTGCGACCGGTCATATCACGGGTCTGGAGGCTTTGGTCAGGTGGCGTGACCCTGTCAATGGTAACATTGTTGAACCATCTGAATTCATACAGCTTGCAGAACGCAGTGATCTGATACTTGAGCTTGACCGATATGTTTTGCGAACAGCGTGTGCTGATGCCGTTGAACTGCTGTTGATACAGCCCGAATTGACATTTGCTGTAAATCTGTCCGGTAAGAGCTTTCAGGATGCAGGGCTACCCTCTTACGTAAAGACCGTCCTAGACCAAACTGGCTTGTCGCCGGACCGTCTTGAGATCGAAATTACGGAAAGTGTATTCATCGGAAACCGGGTTATTTCGGATAAAGTGTTCTCTGAGCTTGTGGATCTTGGCGTCAAACTTGCCATTGATGATTTTGGGACGGGCTATTCCAATCTGGCTTCGCTTGCCGAACTGCCACTGGATCGTATCAAGATTGACCGGTCCTTCATCAAGAACGCAGAATTGCATGAAAAGAAGAGAAAGCTCGTTCTTTCGATACTCGCTTTTGCCAAGTCGCTTGATATTGATGTTGTGGCAGAAGGTGTTGAAAATAACGAGCAGATGGAATTGCTCATTCGCAACCAGTGCCAGTATGCGCAAGGTTTCTATCTTTCCCATCCGCTGCCCAAGGAAAAACTTGAAACTTACCTCCTCCAAGTTGGTCATACTGGCAAGAATGAGATCAAGGATACAGCGTGAAACGCCATCGTTTCAGACCCTGGACCTGAGTGAAGATTGTTGGCGGGTCGCCAAAGCCGTCGCGATGTTTAGGTGCGCCGATGTGCCGCTTTGATCGCAACGCTGACGGATTGAACTAAATCGACATCAATTGATGAGCGTCAACCAAGCGCTGCCTGCATCCTGTTGCATTACCTCTATTTCCGTGACCGTCGACAGTCGTTTTCACCTGACGACAGCCGTCGTGGAAGCTGAATGAACAGACAGATGGTGATAGGAGAAAATGGCAACATGTTAGCAAGGGATATTATGTCCACGGATATCGTTACGGTGGGGCCCGGTCACAGCATTTTGCATGCCGCGCAAATCATGCTCGGCAACAAGGTGAGCGGAGTGCCGGTTATAGGCGATACTGGCAAATTGATTGGTCTGTTGACTGAAGGTGATCTGATACGCCGCACCGAGCTTGGGGGCGGGGCTCTTCGCGGCAGCTCTGCGACAGAAACCGGGAATGGCGACAGGGCTGCGGATTACATTCGAAGCCGTAGTTGGCGGGTCAGTGACGTCATGTCACGCGATGTTATCAGTGTGCCGGCAGAGTGTTCGCTTGCTTGCATTGCCGAGTTGATGGAACGCCACCATTGTAAACGCGTCCCTGTTGTCCGCGATAGCACCATGATTGGTATTGTAAGTCGTGCCGATTTGCTCCGGGCAATTGTATCGGTGCCACCAGAGCATACAATTTGGGGCGATAATGCGTTACGAATCGCCACCATGGCGCGACTTGCCACAGATGCTGGGCTTGAGGAATTCGAATTGCGGGTCATGATTGAAGATGGCCATGTAACTCTTGGTGGAACGGTGGAAACGGTGTTCCAACGTGACGCTGCACGTGTTGCAGCGGAAAGCGTAAGCGGATGCAAATCAGTAACAAATGACATCACGCTCTCTGGCGCCGAAAGTAGAAATGGCAACTGATTTATGAGCGGTATTCTATGTATTGGTCTCAATCCATCGGTTGATATCTCGTGCACCGCACAGACTGTTGGGCCCATTCATAAAGTGCGCACCAGACATGAAAAATATGATCCCGGTGGTGGCGCAGTTAATGTTGCGCGGGTCATTCACGTTTTGGGCGGAGAGCCGATCCTCGCCTATCTGAGCGGTGGCACGACCGGATCCATGTTTGAAACCCTGTTGGCGGATTACGGGGTCTCCCAACGCTGTTTTAAGATGCGCGGTTCTGTGCGTGTTGCCTATATGGTGCGTGAAGAAAGTACAGGCCTTGAATACCGGTTTGTTCCCGAAGGTCCTGAAATAGGGCCCGATGAACTTGAACCATTGATGAAATTTGTCGAAAATTTTGATGGAGACTATTACGTCGCCAGCGGCAGTCTGCCGTGCGGTGTGCCATCTGACAGTTACGCACGTATTGCGGACCTGACCCAAAAGAAAGGCGCAAGGTTTATCCTCGATACATCGGGTGAAGCGCTCCATGAAGCGTTTGAACATGGCGGCATTTACCTTGCCAAGCCGAGCAAGCACGAATTGGAACTCTACGCAGGCCATAAGCTGGATGAAGCCGGTCTGCACGATGTTGCTACAGCTTTGATTACCAAGGGCGTGGTTGAGAACCTTGTTGTGAGCCTTGGCCCCGACGGCGCGCTTCTGGCGCATGCCGGTGGTGTGGTTCAACTGCCGTCACCTGCAGTCAAAGCGTGCTCAGCCGTTGGTGCTGGCGACAGCTTTGTCGGGGCCATGACCTGGGGCCTGTCTCAGGGCAGGCCAGTGGCTGAGGCATTCCGGTTTGGCCTGGCTGCCGGAGCCGCAGCCGTCATGACGCCCGGCACGGATCTGTGCCGTAACGATGATGTGCACATGCTTTTTGGTAAGCTCGAATAGGCGAGAGCGTTGATTATTGCAGTGTGGTTTCAGCAAAGCTGATCACATTGAATTGCCTAGATTGGCTGGTCGTTACAAAATTAAATTGAACACAGGCTGCTCATTTTGATCCACATCAATTAGAGTTAACATGCTAACTGTATTATTCCCTAAATTTTGAACGCATGCCAATTTCATCGAGCAGGATAGATGTTCCCCTCGACCTTGGCGCCACTTGCGTAAGGGAAGGTGTTCCATGACCATTAAAAGCATACAGGGATGCATTGGCTGTGAAGAATGTGTTCGTTCTTGTCCGTGCGATGTCATTCGCATGAATGAGCAGACCGGAAAGGCCTTCATCGCCTATCCGGCAGATTGTCAGATTTGTCATTTGTGCCGGATGTATTGCCCCGTTGATGCGATCGAAATGTCACCGGAAAAATCGATACCAGTCGTGGTCTCATGGGGGTAATTGTGAGCCGGGACCTAAAAACAATCAATGTAATCCTCGGAGTCCTGATTTTCATTGGTTTGCCGATGCTCTTATATATTTTGGGCAACGCTCCACGACGGTCCTTGCTGAAGGAAGCCATTTCCCTAATCACTCTGCTGGCCTTCTCATTGATGCTCGGTCAGTTCTTTCTTGCGCGTAGCAACGAGGCCGTTATCAATCTGTTTGATCGCAAGCACATCCAGAACGTGCACAAGGCGATTGCCTATCCGGCCCTGATCATTTTCCTGGTTCATCCGTTTCTGATAGTTTTTCCGCGCTATTTCGAGGCTGGCGTTGATCCTGTTGATGCATTGTTGACGATGCTGACATCGTTTGACAATCGCGGAATTTTACTGGGGATGGTTGCATGGGCGCTTCTTGTGATCATCGCCCTGACGGCAATATTCCGGATGCGTCTGATCAAGCGGTACAGGATCAAATACCGGGACTGGCGAAAATTTCACGGCTACCTGACCGTTGCTTTTGTCGTGCTGGCAATCTGGCATGCAATTGAACTGGGCCGACACACGGACAGGACTATGGCGGCATTTTTCATTGCTCTGGCGATTGCTGGAATCACTCTCTTGTTCAGATTGTATTTTGGCGCCGCGAGCAAAACCGTGGAGATACGTTAGATGACGGATTCAGACAAAACCCAAATTGTAAACGAACCCGCACGGGCAGGGCCTTCGCGCCGTGAATTTCTGGCATTGGGCGGCGGCTTCGTGGGCGCAGGGGCGATGGGTTTCAACGCCGGTTGGGCGCAGAATGACACCATGATTGATGTGGCGTCTGTATCAAACACGAGCCATGAAACGGACGTGCTTGTCATTGGTGGTGGGATGGCTGGTCTTTTTGCCGCTGTCAAAGCGCATGATGCCGGTGCTTCTGTGCTGATGGTGGCCAAAGGGCGGCTCGGATCATCTGGTCTGACCCCATTTGCCAAGGGCTTCTTTGCCTATGACCCGGCGGTTGAAGATATGTCGCTGGATGAGTTTACCGATGCGGTTTCACACTCGGCGCTGGGAACCAACAATCCCGTATATACACGCCAGACAGCAGAGCATTCGTTGGCCTGCGCCAAGAACCTGGAAGAATGGGGCTTCTTTGAGAGCAACCTTTACAACGCCTCCTTTTCCAAACCGATAAGTGCGCGCAATATTCCAGTGGTTGAAAGGGTTATGATGACTCACCTGCTTAAAGATGGTGAGCGGATTGCTGGCGCTGCAGGTTTTCGTCTGGATGCTGAAGAGATCGTTACATTTGCAGCTAAGAGCGTGATTTTGTGTACCGGCGCAGGTGGGTTCAAGCCAAACGGATTTCCAGTCTGTGACCTGACACATGACGGAACAATCATGGCTTACAATATCGGAGCAAAGGTGACTGGCAAGGAATGGAACGATGGACACCCTGCCAGAACGGAAAACGCCGCCGCGACCTATGATGGTTGGGGCGACATGTTCGATCAGGTGCCGAACACCCTGGGCATTGGCGTGCGTCATGATCTGGGCGTTGAACTGAATTATGCCGCTTATGTAAACGGAAACCCAATTCAGGGAGGGCCTGGTTCACAAGTGCAATCAACGGCCGAAGGCGGGCCTTACCGTCCAACGGAGTTTTCTGTCGAAGCCAATCGTAGCGGTGGTGCAGAGGAATCTGGCGATAGAAGATCACCCCCAAATGCAGACAACAATGGTCCATCAGATGGTCCTCCTCCCGGTATGAGCAGCAGCCCTGTCGGGGGGGCGTCAGCGGGCATGGCTATTCACAAATCAGAGGGCCTGGTGCCAATCAATGAGCGCTGTGCGTCGAATGTACCGGGGCTTTTTGCGGCCGGTGACGCACTTGGGTCTCACATGTGTGGCGGGATTTATACCCAAATCGGCTCATCGCTTGCCGGGTCGGCGGTTCAAGGCGCGATTGCAGGGGAGGCGAGCGCTGAATATGCCAATACTGTTGAAGTTCCAGCGGTCTCTTCAGAAACGCTGGCCAATGTTGAAGATGAGATTCTGGCGCCCTTGAAACGAGAGGCGGGCTACGGCCCGGCATGGGTGACGCAAACCCTACAGGGAATCATGATCCCGAATTTTGTGCTTTACATCAAGAAAGAGAGCCTGTTGCGTGCAGCGCTTTCATACATTGAGGAACTTCGTGACCATCATATGCCTATGTTGCGCGCAAGCGACATGCATGAACTGCGATTGGCACATGAGACTGCCAACATGATTATTAGTGCTGAAATGAAACTTCGTGCTTCGCTCATGCGAACGGAAAGCCGTTGCAGCCATTTTCGGTTGGATTATCCCGAAGTAGATGATGAAAACTGGCGGTGCTGGATCAACATTTACAAGGATGAAAAGGGCAGCATGCGGCTAGAGAAACAGGCGTTCGACGCTTGGCCTGCTCAAGCGCAATGATCAGTTTTGGCGTTATGAGGTGACGCAGGCATTTGAAGTGTTCGTAAATGCGCTGAGAATAAATTTTCAACTGGTTATTACAGGTGAAACTGCCTTTGCCGTTTGGCTTTCCGTGCGCGTTGTGTTTGCAGAAAGATGAGATCCATCTGTCCACCGGGCATATCGAGCCTGGTCAGGCTCCGCATGACATTCAACCAACTCACCAGCTTCCGAGCCACTGGATGAACAAGGCATATGGGGACCGGTCTGCTTCGAAGGAGATCGGGCAAGTCGGCGCCGTCACCTCTGTCAGGATAGCCTCGTCAAAGAATCAAAATTATGCGAATGTCCATTTCGTTGATGGTAACTACCAAATTTGTACTTTGAGACTGCCTAACACGCTGTCGATGCAATAAATCGGCCCGGCGTTCCTGATAAGGTCGTTTGAGATTGGGTGAGAGAGTACAAAGCTGGATGAAAAAGACTGGAGTGGACATGAATGATTTTCCCCAAAATGGCACGTTTCTGGGACGCGTGTGGGATGCCGATGCGAAGGGTCCCAGTGTTGTCACTCTGCGGGACAATCATCTGGTTGACATAACGTCGGCCGATGCGCCTTTGGTGCGCGACATTTGCGAAATGGAAGACCCGCTGGGCTATGTGCGCAGCGCGCCTGGTACCACTGTTGGTTCACTGGAAGACTTTTTGGGGCGATCGCCGGGTGATTTATCTCAATCCCATCTGCTGGCTCCATGCGATTTGCAGGCAGTTAAAGCCTGCGGGGTCACCTTTGCCAATTCCATGGTTGAGCGGGTGATTGAAGAGCAGGCGGCAGGCGATCCTTCAAAGGCGTTGGCCATCCGCGAGCGTGTTGTCAGTCTCATCGGCACCAGCCTGAACAATGTGGAAGCGGGCTCGGCACAAGCTCAGAAAATCAAGGAAGCCTTCATCCAAGAAGGGATTTGGAGCCAATATCTGGAAGTGGGTATTGGACCTGATGCCGAAGTTTTCTCGAAAGCACAGGTGCTTTCATCCGTTGGGTATGGCGCTGAAGTCGGCCTCCATCCGATATCCAAATGGAACAATCCCGAGCCGGAAGCTGTCCTCGTGGTTTCTTCTGCGGCGCATATCGTGGGTGCGACATTGGGCAATGACGTTAATCTGCGCGATGTTGAAGGGCGTTCCGCCCTGTTGCTTTCCAAAGCCAAGGACAACAACGCCTCGTGCGCCATTGGACCATTTATCCGTTTGTTCGACGAAGAATATAATCTGGATGATGTCCGTCAGATGGATCTCCAGATGACGGTAAGCGGTGAGGATGGCTTTGAACTTGAGGGGCTTTCGTCCATGAGCCAGATCAGCCGCGATCCGCAGGAGCTTGTGACGCAGACCATTGGTCGACATCACCAATATCCGGACGGGTTGGTTCTGTTTCTCGGCACACTCTTTGCGCCGACAAAAGATCGCGATGTGCCCGGCGAAGGGTTTACTCATAAGCTCAATGATGTGGTCTCTATCAGCAATGCTGATTTGGGGACCCTTCGTAACACTGTGAATCTTTCAACCAAGTGTGCTGAATGGACATTTGGTGTTCGCGCCCTCATGCAAAACCTGTCCGAACGCAAATTGATATAGGAAAGCAAGTGAGTTTACCCGGAGAAGGTCCAGCCAAGTTCTTTTTCGATTACCAGCTTGTTTATAACCGCGGTAACAAATGACAGCCCCAGAACATGTTCACAGCCTTAGCCAGGACGCGTTGGCCCTGCTAAACGACGCTTTGGCAGAAGCTCGGACTACAGCCCGGGCCTATGATACCAAAGCGCAGATTGTAGGGGTGGGTTATGCCTTCGCATTGGGGATCGTGGCGGGCACCACGAACTGGTTTCCCAAATCGACGGCAAATGAATTGATGCCTGTTTTAGTGTTTTGGGGCGTTATCATGACGCCGTTGATCCTTTTTGGTAGTGTCTTGTACCCCACCAGAAAGACTGCGCCTAAGCTTGAGTCAACGACGCTGCAGTCTGTCGAACACATTCTTTATGTCGACCCGGAAAGACACCATACATTGGAGTCGATCAAGGCTTCTGCTCAAAAATGCGAGCCCGTAGATGAGATTATCTACGAATTGCTGAAAACATCCGGGCTTCGAGAATTGAAACGCAAACGATTTATTCGCGCGTTGCTAACAGCGGCATTTTCATTTTTTGCGTTGTTCGCGGTTCAAGTATTCGAAGCGGTTTCTCATCCTTCTATCGGAGTTTGATCCCGTGCTTTTTGGCCAAGGTTTTTCGGGCCCAAGTCAATTCATCTTCGCAGCGTGCGTCGCTCCATTCCAAGGCATTTCCCGTGACCCTGCAGATGTGTTCAAAGATTTCTTCGGTTAACTGGCCCGTAATTGTGAGTTGCGTTCTGCGCAGAAGTACGTCCTCCAGATGCTGGACCTTTTCGTTGCGTGCGATCCAGGTGATCTCGGCTTCACTGAATGTCGTCGCGCCGATGAATACAGGCGTTGTGCCTTCGTAAAGAATGATCTCGCGCGCAGTTGTTCCATATCGCTCCAGTAATTCGGCTACCCGTTCAGGGCGCACACTCGACTGTTGCGCCAGTTCTGCGACCCATGCCGCGCGGTCGTCAGCCGATTGAGGCATGTCGCGTCCGCCGCCGATAGGCAGTTCGTCTGTCTGTATCCGCCGAGCGTGTTCCAGATGACCAAGTATTGTATTTGCAACATCTGCTGCAAAGGCGCGGAAGGTTGTCCATTTTCCGCCCACAAGCGACAGGATGGGGAAGGGTCTGCCCGCTCCAACGGGCTCCAGGGGGGCTGAATGATCCCGGCTGATAAGGCCGGGAGCAACACCCACGGAGTTCGGTAACGGGCGAATTCCGGCGTATGAATAGACAATCTGATCACGGTCAAATGCAAGGCCCGGCAGCAGTTCGCTCAGACTGTGTAAAAAGTAGCTGGTCTCATCGTCGCTGCAGGCCGCATTATCGGGATCGTTGTCTGGAATGTCTGTCGAGCCGACCAGCGCTTTGCCCAGATAGGGAAATACAAGCAGGATACGCCCGTCATTGCTTTCGAAATAGATCATGCGCCCCTGGAGCTGTTTCAACAGTTCGGGATGATCGAGAAGAATATGGGACCCTTTTGTGCCACCGATCAGCGAAGTGTCCATGCCCAAACAGGCATTCACCCGGTCTATCCAGGGTCCTGCGGCATTCACCACAATTTTCGGGCGAACGGCCATCCGCGTGCCTTCAGGGTCGGACAGGTGCACAACACCGTCGACCTGGTTCTCAACACTGGTCCAGTTCATCGCGGTTGAGCTGTCATTGGCGGCTATACCGTCCTGAACAAGTTCAAGAACCAGCCGTTCGGGGGCTGAAACTGCGGCATCGTGATAGGTGCCTATGGCGACGATATCGGGGTTCAAGGCTGGGACTTCGGAAAGCGCACGTTTGCGGCTGAGCATCTTGTGCCGGGGCATCTGGCGTGCACGCGAACCATAAAAATCATAGAGCTTCAGTCCGATTTTAATGAGAACAGCGCCCCGGCTGCGCGGCGCCGTTTTGGAACCGAAGAAGGTGCGGATGGCGGACCAGATGCCATTGGTCCAGGAATAGATCGGAATGATTGTCGGCAGGGGCGTAACCAGATGTGGCGCGTTGCGCAGCAGGAGGTTTCGTTCGTAAGTTGATTCCGCAACCAGCCTGAATTCTCCGGTTTCCAGATATTTGAGACCACCATGGATCAAACGTGATGGTGCTGCACTGGTGCCTGATCCAAAGTCCCCCTTGTCGACGATCAGACAGCGCAACCCTTGCTCGCAGAGATCACGAAACAGACCTGCACCGTTGATCCCGGCGCCGATAATCAGAACGTCATAGTCATGTGGGGCATTATCCGTCATGCGATCCCCGGCGGCCAAGGGCCTCCAGCGCATTCAGTTGTTGCCATGCATCAGGCAGTGTTTCAGCCAGATTCAGATAGGCGGCGTAACGTTCTGCGTAGTGGGCAACCCGTTCGGGGCGTGGATGATAGGTCTTCGATGTTGCGGCCAGATCCCGAGGGTCTGCATCAAAGCTTTCGAATACGCCAACTGCCGCTCCTGCACAAAGTGCAGCCCCCCATGCGGCCGCTTCGTCGGTGTCAGTCACGGTCATCGGTATTGCCAGTACATCGGCAAACAATTGTGCGACGGTTACATTGCGCGAAGCCCCGCCTGTGAGACGTGCTTGTGTCGCGGGAAACGAGCCGCGCAGCGCATCGATATGCTGGCAGTGGTTGAAGGCAATTCCTTCCAGCAGCGCTGCCAGAACGTCGCCCCGATTGTGCCAGCCGCGCAGGCCAAAAAAACTGGCACTTGGGGTCGCTCCAAATGGGGAGCCGAAAAGATATGGGTGATAAAGAGCTGACGAGGCGCGTTCCAATGCCGCGTCTATTTCTGGCGCAAGAGCTGCATGAATTGTCTCGCCCCTGGTTTCGGCGAGTTTGCGATCCGCTGCGCAGAACGTGTCCAGAAACCAGTCATAATTGGTTGTCGACGCCGGAGAGATCGCCATGTTGTTCCAGGACGCTGGATCAATCGCATTTCTGCAGAACCATTTGTCGTCAGTAAGCGGCGTTGTCGAGACGCATTCATTGATCGAATATGTGCCGGCGACAATCCCGACAATGCCGGGCTTGTGCGCGCCAATGCCAAGCGCAGAGGCTGTCACGTCATGTAGGCCAGCGGCCACAGGCGTGCCCGGTTTAAGGCCGGTCAGCCTGCTGGCTTCGTTCGAGATTGTGCCGATGGTTTCTGCTGAATGACTCACTTCCGGAAGCGCCCGCGCCAGCGCGCTCAGGCCAAAGAGGGCAAGGGCTTCGTCCGAGTAGTTCTGACTCTGCACATCGGTGAACGACGTGCTTGCCTCGGTCCGGTCCGTTCCAAGGGTGTTCGTCAGGCAAAACCGCAGCCAATCCTTGCAGGCGATGACATGGCCGATTTTCGCAAATCGGTCGGGTTCTTCTTGCTGCATCCACGCCAATAGCGCCGAAGGCGCGGAGACATGCGGCATCTGTCCCGTCATAGTGAGGCTTTGTCGGTCGATGCCCGAAATATGCCAGTCGTTGATGATTTCCGTTGCGCGGCTGTCGAGCGACAATATTCCGTTTCCCAGCGGCTGCGCTTCTTTGTCCAGCAGGTAAAGTCCGTCCCCATGCGCTGTCGCAGCAACGGCTAGAACATCGCTTGCGTCGGTTGTGGTCGCCTCCATCACATCGCGGATCGCCGACGCCGTCTGACGCCACAAATCCATCATGTCCCGTTCAACCCGGCGCGGTCCGGGCATCAACTGGCGCACGTTTCGACGCGCCACGCCTAATTGTCGACCGCTGGTGTCGAAAATGACGGCCTTTGTGACGGTCAGACCACTGTCAATTGCCAGAATGCGGCTCATGCGTCAGTCCTATTGCTTGCGTTGGTGCTTAGTCAGAGCCTTGGGAGGGAGCGTTTTGACTATGCTGTTTCAAAGTGGCCAAGCCTGCGCGAAGCATTGCCGACCTTGATCAGTCTTTCGTGTATTTCGCAGCTACATCACTGATTGCATCGACGTTTCCGGCTGACCGGCCTTGAGGGTCAAATTCAGCTGAGAGGAAAGCATCGGCAATGTCCTTGGCCAATTCAGTGCCCACCACGCGTGCGCCCATCGTGATGATCTGTGCATTGTTTGATGTGGCAGCTTTGCCTGCTGAATAGGTATCGTGACATTGTGCGGCCCGGATGCCGGGAACCTTGTTGGCGGAGATTTGCACACCAATCCCGGTTCCGCACACCAAAATGGCGCGGTCATAATCCCCTGCGATTACCGCAGATGCGACCCGGTCGGACAGGTTGGCATAAAACGGGTCCGGATTGCCGTGAACACGGGATACTTCTGTAATTTCGTGTTTGTCCTTCAGGTGTTCGGCAAGAATTTGGGCCAATCCTTCACCTGCGCTGTCTCCTGCGATTGCAATTTTCATGTTGTGTCCTTTTGCAGTTAGATGGATGCAGCGCATTTAGTGAGAATGTCGACGTAGCCTTCGACTTCCCACGCAGAGCGCCCGATAAAAAGCCCATCAATATGTGGGCATTGGATCAACTCTTCGCAATTGGCTGGGTTGACTGACCCGCCGTAAAGGCAGGGAACCTTTCGGCCCAGTATGTCTTGCGCGACCGCGATGATTTCGGCTTGCCGTGCGTCGGCATATTCCGACGTGGCGGGAATACCGTTGATCCCAATGGCCCAGACTGGTTCGTAGGCGAGCAGAATGGGGAAGGCTTTTTGCTCGGCATTCAATTTGCCCAGGGCACCTCGCACTTGCGCCTCAAGGACCTCACGCGCCAGGCCTGCCTCGCGCTGTTGCAATGTTTCTCCGATACAGATCAACGGGATCAATCCGTGCCGCACCGCAGCTTCGGTTTTCAATCCGACGGCTTCGTCGGTTTCTCCAAAATGTTCGCGTCTTTCAGAGTGCCCCAGTTCGACGAGGTCCAAGCCGCAATCCGTTAGCATCACAGGGGAAATCTCGCCGGTCCAGGCACCCTGATCGGCCCAATGCATGTTCTGCGCACCAACCTTGACGGATGTGTCAGAGAGGATTTTCTGCACGTCCCGCACCGCTGTGAAGGGGGGGATCACAAAACGCTGAATGCGCGCGTCGCGCGCGACATCTGCCTTGGCCAATTCGCGGGCAAACAACTGCGCCTCGGCCAGTGTCTTGTTCATTTTCCAACTTGTGCCGATCCAGAACTTGGCTTGGTTCATATGTCTGCCTCCTGCGTGTTTGAAATAGTCAGGACAATCCCTGCGTGACTCAAAGCGGCGCAGGCTTCGGGCCCGGGAGAGCGGTCTGTGATGATGTGTTCAAATTCAGAGAGGGTAGCCAGCTTGTGCAGTGCGGCCTGCCCGAAACGCGTATGATTTACGAGAAGACAGCGGGTCGTCGCCTGCGCCATCATGGCGCGTTTGGCGCGCATCACGCTGTCATCCATATGAAAAACTTCGAGACCGGACACGGCGGGCGAAGAGATGAAAGCTATGTCCGCTCGCAGGCCCGCCAGCGCGTCCTCAGTGACTTTTCCCAAATATGCATTGAACTTGGCCGAATACACACCGCCAAGTGCTATCATTGTGATCCCAACTTCGCCGCGCAGGGTGTCGATGACGGCAGCATTGTTGGTGATCACGGTCAAAGGCCGCTTCGCTACGGTTTTTTGCCCAAGGACAGCTGCCATGGAGCCGTCATTTATCATGACAGTCATTCCCGGTTCGATCAGGTCCAGGGCGGCGTCGGCGATCGAAGATTTTACTTCGGCGCCCTGACGTTCACGAAAACGATAATCGCTTTCAAACTGGTTGCCTGACTGAATCGTCGCTCCACCGCGCACTTTGCGCAAAAGCCCGGCACTTTCAAGCTCATCCAGATCGCGGTGGATCGTCATTTTGGACACGTCGAAATGCAAGGCAAGCCGGTCAAGCTCAACTTCTCCCTGGGCCACCAACAGGTCCATGATCGCTTGTTGCCGTTCATCTCGTTTCACAGCGCCGCCTCCAGAAAGTAACATCTCACATCACAAATGTTACGTCAATAATGTGATAATGTGATTTTTTGTTGTTATGTTTTGAGGCGTGGGGTAGTTTGACGCAACTGAAGGAGGATTTCATGCCAAACAAACTGCGGCTCCAAGCCCTTTCTGGAAGGCATTCGCCCGGCACGCTGACCTTCGCGCGCACCAACGGCATCTGTGCGCTGCGTATGGATGCGGTGGAGGCTGCAAGTTCCGGTCACCCACGTGCGCCAATGAGCATCCCCGATGCCTGAAGTGGATGTCTTACACCTTTCCTCTGACGATGTGGTGCGCGGTCCCACGCTCGCGGCACATCTGACTGCTTGGGCTGGCGTGGATGGTAACCGGCAAGCCCTTGCGGCTCTTATAGGCGGGATTGCGGAGGCAAGCATTCCATTGGCGGCCCGCCTTGCACAAGGGGGGCTGACCGGCGACCCAAGCGCCGTCATTGGGACCAACCAGTCTGGCGACAAGCAAAAGGCGCTCGATGTTGCTGCCCATGATCACTTTTTGGACGCCTGTTGCAGTCTGTCGGTGGCCAGTTTTTTGTCCGAAGAGGCTGAAGAGGTCATAAGTATTGATCCAAGCGGTCATTTTGATGTGGCGATTGATCCCATCGACGGTTCCAGCAATATTGGGATTGGCGCGCCGCTGGGTGTCCTGTTTTGCGTCTTTCCTGCGGGCGAAAGCTTCCTGCGTCAGGGCAGGGACGTTATCGCAGCGGGTTATGTTTCCTTTGGTCATAGTATTGATTTTGGCTTCGGTGTTGGATCCGGTGTGGCGATTGCGACATTTGACCGGGACTCGGGGGCGTTCATCCTGGACGAAGACAGCGTCACCATCGCGGATGCCTGCACCTCCATCGCTTTCAACCCATCACATCAAAGGCGCTGGACACCGGATCTCAGACGTTATGTCGACGATCTGTTTCTGGGTGAAGATGGACCGAGAGCCCAGGATTTCAACATGCGCTGGATTGCAGCCGCCGTGAGTGATCTGCACCGCATTTTACGACGTGGTGGGTTCTTCATGTATCCTGGTGACAGCCGTCCGGGACACGAGAACGGCTTTCTGCGTCTGGCTTATGAAGCGTTTCCAATTGCCTATCTGATTGAGCAGGCAGGTGGTGCCGCAACCAATGGCTCACGCCCGATACTTGATCTGATCCCGAACAGTCCACACGAACGGGTTCCGCTGTTTTTCGGCGCCAGGTCTGAAGTTTCCAAGCTCCAGGACTATCTCACACAATCCGACACGTAGGTACGTCTCAAATCGGGCATTGCCCTTGGCCAAATAATTGGCCGCCATGGGAGAAATGAATTGGGAGGTTGAGTTGCCTCGACCTATTTTCAGTGGCTCACTTCGACACCAGCGCCTTGGCCGTGCGCTCATCAGTGACGAGACCTGACAATTGGCCACTTTTGAGGATTGCCCGAAGCGGCTCGATTTTTTCTGGTCCACCCGCGACAGCGATGATGCGGTCCTTTCGACCTTCACTGAGCGACACTGCGAGTGTCCTTGATGTAAGCGGCGTTTCCAAAGCCTGACCATCGCCATCAAAGAAATGGCCAAGCATTTCGGCGACACCGCCAGCGCGTGAAATCGCTTCGATTTCCGAGGGTTCGATCATACCGGAGGTTACGAGCTGGGTTTCGGCTTCGACCGTCCCAATGCCTACGATCTTGAGGGGCGCGTTCTTCGCCAGCTGGAACACTTCCTTGACGCCGCGTTGCGCCAGCAGAACTTCCCGATCCTCAGTGGTATTGGCAAAGAATGGCACCGGCATCACATATGCCCGTGCGCCTGTTTTCTCCGCGAGCATGTGTATCACGTCATGCGGGTTGGCTGCGAAGTTGCGTGTGAGACCACCAAGAAGTGAGACGAAACTGAGGCCGCTGGTCTTAAAGCGTGGCATGGCGCGAACCGCTTCGGCCAGCGTGCGCCCGTGACCGATGCCAATCGTCAATTCCTCTCCGCTTTCGAGCCATCGCCGCAGGCGCGCTGCCCCTGCCAATCCAAGCGTACGCAGCGGCAGCCCTTCTTCTTCCAGATCAGGTGCGATCTCGCAGGTATCCAATCCAAAGCGCTCGCACATGGCCTCTTCAAGCTCGATGCATTCGATGATTTCGCCTTCGATGCTGACTTTGACAGCGCCTTCTGCAACGGCGCGTGCAATTAGGCGATGTGCCTTGACCGATGGAACTCCTATGCGCTTGGCAACTTCGGCTTGTCGCAAACCGCCGACATAGTGCAGCCATGCCGCACGTATTGCCAAAGAATATTCTTCATCTCCTGACAAACGATCCTTGGCCATTGTGGTGCCTCCTTGTTCAGGCATTTGGCGCACAATTTCTGTGCTTCCAATCCGTTGCTCGGCGCTTCTATGTAAGCGTTCGACTTGGTGTGCGAAGCAAGTATTGTTGAGCTTGCATATCAGGCTGTTGACGACCAGAGATGTTGGGGGAACTAGACATTCAGGTCCTGAACTCCGCTGTCAATGTGAGGCGCCCAGAACGCTACGCTTTCTGCGATGTCAGGGATCACCTGCCGATCATTGGGTTCGCGTTCCTTGAATGATAATTCAAGGCAGATTTCATTGTCTTTGGCACCACCATCGGCAAATGCCTTGAGAAGAGGCTCGGGCTGAATTGCGCCTTTGGCGTTGAAAGCAGACGTGAAGGGTCGGTGGCCAGACTTGTCCGTCATCGATTGTTTGATGTGGATGATCGGGCTGACCTTTGGCACGGCCCGTGCCCATGCGTAGGGGTCTGTGTCTTCACCGTTGGTTGAAGTAACGTCACCATGGTCGATGTCGGCCATCATCCACATCGGTACTGCCATTTCTGCAGCTGTCAGCCGATCCTGTAGTTTTATGCTTTGCGCAATCGTCTCGCCGAATTCGCGGCCCACACTCATGGGCTCCCAAAACACATAGCTCAACCCGGCAGATTTGGCGTGCTCCGCGACTTCGGCCCAGCAATCGATGGCGATCTCGATCAGGTCTTCCCGACGAGCGGGATCGTCGTAATCCTTGTACGTAAAGATAGCAAACTGCGTGCCAACCGAGCTTGCCCCCAGATCACCCACAATATCGGCAAAGGTCTTGAACCAATCCACGTAATAGCGGCGGACGTCTGCATCTGGGTGACCGAAGTGATTGAGCCGACCATACGGCCCGGTCATGCCAGAAGTCACTCGCGCGCCGGTGCGTTCCAGTGCGCGCGCCATGTCTCGTGTCAGACGCCGAAGGATCGGGGCAGGCCAACAGGGATTGATAAATTCATGCGTCAACTGGATGTCACGAAT
>JBPOEV010000006.1:0-241453 GCA_051251535.1 Alphaproteobacteria bacterium | reverse complement strand
TAGAAGACCCTTAAGAGGTGGAACAACCCTATTCAATAGATGTCAAAAAATCCGACTTTTTCAACAAAATCGGCCGGAAGCGTCGACCCTGGTCGGATGTGAGCGCCGCCAAATATTGCACCGCATCAGGCAGCAACGAGCCCAAAGTGATTGTTTCGAGGGTATGTCGATTATTATTCCGAGTCTGGTAATTTGCCTTGCATATGAGCGATGCCTGGGTCCGATGAGTGTTCAACGTCATCACCTCGAATCTCCACCCATGGATGCTTTCGGTGCTCGTACACCGAGAAACACGGCGCAGGGAATTTTAGATCTGCGAATGCACCTACGGGGATTGCTACGACGCCTGGCCAGCCTTCGATTACATATGCCAGCGTCGACCCACACTCGGGACAAAATTGATATGTCGCTTTATGACCACTGTCTGCAAGTCGTTCCCACAGCTTGGATTTTCCAGATACTTTAACATTGGCCTCCGGCCACCGCGCCTGAGTAGCGAACGCGCTGCCGGAACGCTTTTGACACTCAAGGCAATGGCACGCCGAAACGCGAACTGGCTCTCCCTCACAGGTTGCTGAGAGCTGACCGCATCTGCATGTCGCTATTCGTTTCACCATATTGATTTAGCCCTGCAGGTTCGGTCAAAGGAAAAGTAATACCCGAGTAAATCAGTATCTTATCTGCGTTGCAATCCAACGGCAGAAAAGTCCCATAATGCGGTCGTCTGACCCAGTTATTGTTTGCAAATGCCGCGAATGACTGCAATCGGGAGAGCCGATCTTGCTCGACGAACGGCAGGAATGGGACGTTAGTTCCATTCATGGTGGGCGCAATCAGAAAGCAGATGCTGCAACGTGTCCAGGGACCGCCGGTAGCCGCCAGTAGCCGCAAGTTGCCCCGCTGAACCGTCATCGATACCAGAATAAACTTTTACGGTCGCTCTATTTGCGAAGGCATTGGTTGGACCCAGGGTCCGCACCCTAGGCATAGCTCGGTGCTCTTTTTGCCTGAGATTGAGCCAAAACCAATTGTTTGATTTTCGTGGAAGACGTTCGAGGATTGTAACGAACTTGGGCGATTTCCTTCCCCATCTCCCTCAAATAGGTGTCCACATCAAGGTTGTGAGCCTTTTTTCCCCAATCTTCCCCAACCACAAAAATATCCACATTCACCGCTATGCAGCCTGAAACATATTCAAGCTCGTGGTACGGACGGACAAGGTCGACACAGCTCAAGGCTTCCAACATTTCTACGCGTTGCTCCAATGGAACAACCGGGACATTGGGTTTGTACAGATTTACGACCTCATCTGAGGCAACCCCAACTACGAGAATATCACCCAAGGTCTTGCAATGGTTCAACAAAGCAAGGTGACCCACGTGAAGCAAATCGAAAGTGCCAACCGTGTAGACAATCATTGTTCACATTATCCTTTTATCCACTGATAAACGGTGCTAGCGAACGGAATCTGAATTCACGATCGCGCAACATTTATTCAGTAGTTTCATGCAATATAGCTGAGTGCTCTCCAGACTTTCAGAAGTCTGGAGCTGGTCGGTGCGTTGAACGCTACACGTTTCAAATGCACGCAGAATGGGAAGCAGAGTTTGCCTGTCGAATATCGACTAGCACTGCGTTTCTCTAACCTAAAGGACCTGCTATGACAACTGAAAACTCAGCGGCTCACGAGCCGCCAGCCAAGTCAATCCTGTCGTATGTCAAGGATCTTCCCAACATCTGTTCGCTTGCGGGGTTGGGTTGCACACTGATTGCAATCTATTTTCTGATTGTGGGAGTTTACGCCGCCGCAATGATCGGAATGATCTGGGCTGTTGCATTTGATTGGGCTGACGGACTTATTGCCCGCAGAATGTCGGGAAGAACAGGCGCAGACCGTCAATTTGGAGGGCAGCTCGATCTACTCATTGATATTGTAAGTTATGGTGTCACACCTGCCATTTTGATCTTGAGCTATGCCAATTTCAATCCTGCCTTTTTGCCGGTCGCTTTTATAATGCTGGTTTTTGGTGCTATTCGATTGAGCTATTTCAGCACCTTTGGTCTCTCCGGTGATGCAAAATACACTGGCCTGGCTATTGATAACAATAGTATTATTCTAGTCTTCCTGTTCATGTTTTCTGGGTTTTTTGATCGCTCGGTATTTTCCATTTTACTCGGGGTCAGCGGTCTTTGCCTCTCGGTTTTGAATGTCTCTCAGATAAAAACGCCAAAGCTTTCTGGAAATCCGGTCAACGTAGCTCTTCTCGCCGCCTACACGCTATTCGTGACCATTTTCTATGGATGGACTCTATTTTGAAGATGGCATGAGAAGCTGGAGTGGGGTTACAGATGCCTTGTCGGACTTCTGGTTGTGCTCCCATTCTTCACCAATGGCCTGTGCCTTTGGCGACATTTTCCCAATGCATGCGACTGGGTTCCCGGTTTGTGAATGTCAGCGGGTTGCACGATCACGTTCTGGTTTGTCCTCAGCGCCGCCATCAGAATGAAAGAACGGCTTTGAAGACACAGCCTGAAACATCAAAAAGGTCGGGCATGGGCCAAAAGTGATCAGGAAGTTCTCATTATCCCATGAAATAGCGCAGTGCGGGAAGGGGCTTGGTGCTGACGCTCGATCGTATGAATTTGGGGCTAATTGCCAGCACTTTCGGAGTTTTCAGAAAAAATAGCGACAGTTCCCTCTGCAGCTTTTGGATTGCTCTTCTTGGGATAGTTCATTGGTATTGCAGAGCTTTTATCGGGGCGGGCAGACTTTCAATGTCTTGGACAACTGTCCGGTCATCTCATGTTTTCATGGATCTGCTGATCCAAGCTCGTTTTGGCAACGTAGTCTGACCAGTTGCAACGACACATAAAATAAATCCCCATAAAATCACGGAGACACCTGATGAAATCCCGTTTGAAAACTGCCGTCTGCGCTGCCGTCCTCTGCTTTTCTGGCGCTGCTGCAAACGCCGCCAATATTGTCGAAATCGCCGTCGGCGACGAGCGCTTCTCAACGCTGGTCGCTGCCGTCCAGGCTGCTGGCCTTGCTGAAACACTCTCCGGACCCGGTCCGTTCACCGTTTACGCGCCGGTTAATGATGCCTTTGCAGCGCTGCCTGCCGGTACGGTCGACACGCTTTTGAAGCCCGAGAACAAAGGGCAACTGACCGATGTGCTTCTGTATCACGTGGATGACCGTAAATTGACGGCCAATATGTTCCCCACCGGCTCCAACTATTTCAAGCCCATCCTGGCAAGTGGCCGCTTGTGTATCACTGCCGAAAACGGTGGCGTCAAAATTGCGGATGGTAGTGGTGAGATGGCAAATGTCATCATCGCAGATATCATGGCAGACAATGGCGTGATCCACGTCGTGGACAAAGTGCTGCTTCCAGGCACACGTCCGGCCTGCCACTAAAACTCCCGGCGCCCCGCTATCCTGTCGGGGCGCCGTGAAATTCGGCTGGTTTTTTTGAATGAATGTCTGCTTTTGAGCATGGCTGGATTTCTGGAGAGGCAGGACCGTACGGCAGCTGCCGGCCATTAGCCCCAGCGTATGAAGCCGATGATGGCAGAGCCAGCGTAAAACAGTTGCAACGCTAGAAACGCCCATCGTTTGTCTATTATTGCCCAGCCGGAAAATAGAGTGGCTGAGGTCAGCAACAATGCGAATGCGAGAATTTCATTCCCGGTGTTAGAGGCGATCAGCAGAGCATATAGAATGCCGAGAGCCGAGCCCAACCATTCGAAAACTGTCGTCCACGTTCGACTTTGCATCACTAATCCCCAACATGTTTACGGCGAATTGTTTACACATTTCCATTCGCGAAAATAGACGAAAACTCCAAGTGCCAATTCAGTTAAATTCACCTTGCAAAGGTTCGGACTGCGGGCTTTTTCCAAGGCTTGGGCCCAGCCGAAATTGCGGCATTTCTCCGAAGTATCAAACCGTAGATTTGTTCCCAAATCGAAAAGTCTGTTGCATCTCATCGCTTTAAAGAAGCGCTCCGTATACGTGCATGCCATCAGTTGCAAACTTGAATATCGCATTACGATTATTCCACACGGACCGAGACCAACGGAGCATCCCTGTTCCAACAAAAATCGAATTTGATTGCACACTACCATGGTAGTGTGGCATATTGGGTCAATCTTATTGGGAAAGGGGAGCCATGTGTGTTGTCATAACGGGAGCGGCGAAGGGCATCGGCTACGCAGTGGCCGAGATTCTGGCCCAGGAAAACACATCAATGGTTTTGGTGGATTCTGACGGCGATGCCTTGCTGGCCGCTGAAAAAACACTCGCACCTCTGATCGAAACTCTGATCTGTATTGAAGGGTCTGTGGCAGAGCACAAAACGGCCACACAGGTTGCTGAGGCCGCCTCAGAATTGGGCGGTGCCAAGGGCTTCTCGCACAATGCAGGCATTCAGCGTTATGGAACCGTTGTGGACACGCCGACGGAGCTTTGGGACGAGGTCATGGACGTCAATTTGCGCGGCGCTTACTTGATGGCGCAAGCGCTGATGCCGCAGCTCATCACAAACAAAGGAAGCTGTGTGTTCATGTCGTCGGTTCAAGGTTTGGCGACGCAACAGAATGTGGCAGCCTATACCGTATCCAAACACGGGCTGATCGGGCTGGCGAAATCCATTGCGGTGGATTTTGCGAAGGATGGTGTGCGCTCGAATGCGGTCGCACCTGGCTCAGTGCATACACCCATGCTGGAATGGGCCGTGGGTCTTTCAGAAACCCCGGATGCTGTCTGGGACGAAATCAACAATATGCACCCGCTTGGTCGCGCGGCAGAGGCGTCCGAAGTGGCAGAACTCGTTGCATTTCTGCTCTCGGATAAAGCGTCATTTATGACCGGCGAAGTTTTTAAAGTCGATGGTGGCCTTATGGCGCGCCTTGGCGGAACTCCCAGGTAAAGGGCTTAGAACGTGACTATTGCGGATATCAAGGTAACCACTGTCGCTGTTCCGTTGGAAGCACCCTTGCGGCATTCCGCCGGGGCGCATTGGGGACGGTTTGTCCGCACGATTGTCGAAATCATTGGCGACGATGGATTGTCGGGATGGGGAGAATTGGGTGGTGGAGGAGAAGGGGCCGAGGCGGCGATCTTGTCTTTGTTGCCTTATCTGAAAGGTCATGATCCTCTGAACCTTGAGCAATTGCGTTGGAAGATCATGAACCCGACGGCGACGCTCTATAACAACCGGTTGCAATTGCACGCGGCAATCGAGATGGCATGTCTGGATTTGGCCGGAAAGCGGCTGGGCGTGCCAGCGCACAGCTTGCTTGGCGGTGCCATTCGCGACAAGGTCGAGTTCGCCAGCTACCTGTTCTATCGCTACGAAAACGAGGTGACGGGCAAGGGCGGGGAAACCAGTGCGCAAGAACTGGTCGCGCATGCCACAGCGTTGCGCGATGAACACGGGTTCCGTGTTCACAAGCTGAAGGGCGGGCACTTTAACCCGAAGCACGACGTAGATGTATTCGTGGCCCTTGCGGAGGCATTTCCGGAAGACCGTGTGCGGCTTGACCCTAATGGTGTGTGGTCAGTTGAAGACGCGATCCGCGTTGGTCGCGAAATCGCGCATTTGAACAATGACTACTTCGAAGACCCCACCTGGGGTCTTGAAGGAATGCGCCGCGTGCGTGAAAGCCAGCCAATACCCACCGCCACCAATATGGTGGTCGTCAATTTTGAACAATTGGCCCAGTGTTTGCGGCATGACCTTGTCGATGTGATCTTACTGGACACGACGTTTTGGGGCGGCTTGCGACAGGCCGTGAAGGCCGGACATGTTCTTGAGACATTCCAGCGCTCGGCAGCAGTGCATTCATCCGGCGAATTGGGCATTCAGCTTGCATCGATGTTGCATCTTGGAGCGGTCTTGCCAAATCTCAATTTCGCGGCGGATGCTCATTATCATCATCTGACAGATGATATTTTGGTCGGGGGTAAATTGCCCTATGTCAACGGCTGTATAAATGTGCCCACGGGCCCCGGCCTTGGGGTTGATGTCAGTCGCGAAAAACTTGCTGAATATGCAGAGTATTTTCGCAAGACTGGTGGCTACACATATGATCGCGATCCTGGCCGTCCCTCCTGGTATTCCATCTGGCCTGAGCAAAATTTTGCGGATCCCGCTGTTAAAACAATGCCGGAGGCGAAGTAGATGGCAAAAGTCATTCTGCGTGATCTGGTAAAGGTCTATGGCGACCAATTGGCAGTCCGGGGCATTGATCTGGATGTCGAAGACGGATCATTCGTCGTTCTCGTTGGCCCTTCGGGTTGTGGCAAATCCACAACCTTGCGTATGATTGCAGGCCTGGAGCCCATTTCTCATGGTGAACTGAGGATCGGCGGAGAATTGGCCAATGATTTGCCATCGCGTGATCGCGGTGTGGCAATGGTTTTTCAGACCTATGCTCTGTATCCACACCTGACTGTGAAAGAGAACCTCGTATTCTCGCTCAAACTGGCGAAAGTATCGCCCGACGAGATTACTCGGCGCGTCAATGAAGCCGTCGACGCGCTTGAACTTGGGCCCTATCTGGATCGTCGACCCTCCGAACTTTCTGGCGGACAAAGACAGCGCGTTGCCATGGGCCGTGCCATCGTGCGCGAGCCCAAGGTTTTCCTGTTCGATGAGCCTTTGTCCAATCTTGACGCCAAACTTCGCAATCAGATGCGGGTCGAAATCAAACGCCTGCAGCACCGCCTGGGTGTAACCACAATCTACGTCACCCATGACCAGATCGAGGCGATGACACTGGCCGATGTCATTGTGGTGATGAAGGACGGTGAAATAGTCCAACAGGGGACACCTCTGGAGGTGTTTGAGAATCCGGCAAATCGGTTTGTTGCCAGCTTCATTGGAACGCCGCAAATGAATTTCTTTGATGGAGAGATTCAGCGCAACGGCGACGGACTCGCATTTGTCTCGGCAGATTTGCGCGTGGATCTGGATGCCAGCCAGTTTGATGGTTCACTTCAAGAGGGCCTGAAAGTAACGGCTGGGCTGCGCCCGGAAGATATCATCCCCAACGGCCACGGGCTGCAACCGGACGGTGGGATAGAGATAGAAGCGACTGTCACCCTGACAGAGCTTTTAGGCAATGAATCACTTCTTTTCGCGGATGTGGGGGGGACAGATTTTGTAGCCCGAATGCAGCAACCGCGTATCGTCGAGGACGGCGAAAAGGTCCGCTTCCATGTGAACGGGTCACGGCTGCATCTGTTTGATGCAGAAACTGAACTATCCCTGCGCAAGAACTCACAGCGCGAACAGACGAAGGAGGAATGATGTCTATTAAAGGAAAACTATTTGGTGCACTGGTCGGCTCGATGTTGGCTGCGACACCGGCCATTGCGGAAGAAGTCCAGCTTTTTCATGATAAAGGGTTCTGGTCTGAACAATTGCAAACCGTTGGTGATGCGTCCGAAGCGGCAACCGGCATTCGGATCAAAGAAACGCCTTATGCGTCAGCCGAACAATACAAGGCGTTCATTCAGGCCTCGATTGCTTCGGGTGAAACCCCGAACATGTTTAGCTGGTGGACCGGCGCAACATTTGCAGAACTGGTCGGGACAGGACAGATCGCCCCGCTGGATGAGCTGTGGGCTGAAATGAACGATAGCGGCGGCTACAGCGCATCAGCCAAGGATTTGTTCATGGTCGATGGCAAGCCTTACGCAGTGCCGATGGTTCTGGCGCGCTGGGTTGTGATGTATAACAAACCATTGTTTGCAGAACTGGGCCTGTCTGAGCCGACGACCTGGGACGAGTTGAATGGCGCTGCAGAAGCGATCAAGGCTGCTGGGCACACCCCATTCCTAGCAACGGTTCAGGAAGGCTGGCGCGGTTTCATCTGGTTTCAGGAATTGCTTCTGCGCTTGCATCCCGAAGCCTATAACGGTCTCAATGACGGCTCGATCGCCTATGATAGCGATGAGGTCCGTAACGTCTTCCAGACCTGGTCGGACATGTATGCCAAGGGTTGGTTCTCGGACGCACGCTCAACTGAAGAGGTCAACGACTATGCACGTGGTGACGGCGCGATGTATCTGATCGGTGAGTGGGCATATGGCCTGATCACGGCAGCCGGCGTTGCCAGCGATGACATTGGTGTATTCATAATGCCCAATGCAGCAGATGGTGGCGACAATGCCGTCATCGTCGAAGGTGGGCCGATCGTTGTCTCAACGGCAGGTGCAGCGGATGCCGATACAATGGCGGCCCTGCGCTTTTGGGTTTCGACAGAAGGCGCCAACGTATGGGGTGGAGCTTCGGGGAACTATGTCGGCAATGATTTAGCCAATGCTCCGAATGCAGTCGTTTCAAAGGTCAATGCTGACATTGCTGCCTCGAACGCAGGGGCGTATCTGCGCTGGTGGGAAGCTGTTGCACCTGATCTTCAGGGAGAGCTGGTTGCTGAAATGAACCGCTTCATGCTGGACCCGACCATGGAAGTAGCAGAGGAAGTTATGGCAACCATGCAGTCACTGAATGCGGCCTATTGGGCTGAGCAATAAGGCTGGATAAGACAATGGACCGCGCCGCAAAAGACAAAGCGCTCTTTGAGCGTATCGGGATGGATAAAATCGCCCGTAAGGAACGTGCAAGGCGGCGCGGTCAACTTGGGCTGGGGCTGATCTTTATGTCTCCGGCTCTCTTTTTGGTCGTCGGAGTTTTGTTGGCACCGGTGGGCTACAACATCTGGCTAAGCTTCACCAAATGGAAGAAATTCAAGGGCTTCGGTGAATATGCCGGAGTGTCCAATTACGAAAAAATGGCGTCCAACCCATTCTTTACCGACGCCCTTGTTAATACGGCGATATGGGTCGGTGCATCGATTGTTTTCCCCATCGCGCTGGGACTTGGAATGGCGATGTTCCTTCGCAATATGCGGGGCGCCGAGACCTTTAAAAACATTGTATTTATTCCCCGCATACTCGCCCCCACTGCAGTGGGGGTTTTATGGTTTTATGTCTATGCGCCGGACGGGCTGCTTAACCGCGGATTATCCCTTGTCTCTGGCCAGGATGTCAGCATTGGCTGGCTCTATCAAAGCGAGACCGTCACACCGGCGATCATTGCCACATTTGTATGGCAAACCGCTGGACTTGTCATGGTGCTCCTGCTTCTTGGATTGGCGGCGATCCCGCGTGATCCAATCGAGGCGGCACATATTGACGGTGCTACACCGTGGCAGGTGTTTCGCTACATCACTCTGCCGCTCTTAATGCCAACCCTCCTGATGGTTACGATCCTATCAGTTCTGGCCGGTTTCACCGTGTTTGATCTTCTGTGGGTTATGGGGGCCAACTATCCCGGTCAACGCAGCCTCGCGCTGGCTGTGTTCATGTATTTTGAAGCCTTCCAGAAAGGCAGTTGGGCGTTCGGTTCAGCAGTCGCTGTCGTGATTGGATTGGTCGTGCTGAGCGTCACCTGGATTCAGACCGTGCTGCAATCACGTGTAGACAGGATGGTACGCTGATGGCTTTTGATCTGAGTAAACTGGATTTCGACGCAATCAGGAAACGTGAGAGTGCCCGCCACGGGGGCGCGAACTGGAAGCTTGTCGCGGCCGTTGCTTTTTCTCTCTTGTGGATTGTCCCGTTCTATTATCTGGCGATTTCCATATTCAAATCGAACACCGAATACGCAACGAATCCGCCATTGTCTCTACCGCAGGGGTTCGCTCCCATCCTTGAAAACGCCCGTCAGGCATGGGAGTTGGGCAATATGGGACAGGCAATGATGAATTCGGCCTTTTATGGCGTTTTTGGCGCAGGCGCTGCGGTTTTCTTTGCCGCCATGGCAGCGTTTGCGATCGCGCGCATCGATATTCCCTGGCGTACAACATGGTTCATGTTGATTTTTGCCGGCACTGTCTTTCCATTCCAGATGTATCTGATCCCATTGTTTTTCGGATACCAGAAACTTGGTATCCTGAATTCACATATCGGCATGCTATTGTTCTACACCGCAATCTGTGTACCCTTCCCAACTCTGGTGCTGCGCAATTTCATGTCTGGCCTGTCGCGTGAAATGGACGAGGCTGCGCGCATGGATGGCGCCAGTGAATTCACCGTATTTTTCCGCATCGTCCTGCCAAACACAATTGGACCAATGACGGCAGTGTTCCTGTTACAATTCACCTGGATCTGGAACGACATGTTGTTTTCCACAGTGCTTGGCAACCGGCTTGAAACACGGTCTATCATGAACGCACTACTGGTCTTTCAGGGCAGTTACTCCTCAACCGGACCAAATATCGTCCTGACGGCGGCCCTTCTGGCGAGTATTCCAAGCCTGGCGCTTTTCTTTTTGTTGCGGCGTCATTTTATGGAAGGTTTACAGGTTCAACAATCGTGAGAATGAGAGCAACATCTTTGGCTTCCCCATACAAAACCGTATCCGAGCGTTCCTTGCCATTGGCAAAACAAGTGTTTGACGCATTGCACCTGCAAATCCTGACGTTTGAGTTGAAACCATTTCAGATGCTGTCAGAGGCGTCGGTATCGGAAATGCTGGGCGTCAGCCGGACACCAGCACGCGAAGCGCTTGCCCGCCTAGCCGAAAAAGGTTTTGTTGATGTTCTGCCGCAACGCGGATCGCAAGTTGCGCCGCTTCGGAACGCAGATCTGGAAACCTCTCAATTCATGCGTGAAGCCCTGGAAATCGGGCTTCTCCGCAGAGCAATGGGTTCTGAACGGCGTGCAGATCTGGTGCAGAGTTTGCGCAAAGAGATTACGTTGCAAAGGACCTATACCCGGTTCGACGACAAGGCCAGTTTTTACATATCAGACGAGACGTTTCACGGACTGATCGCAGAATATGCGGGGCTATCTCACGTGTTGCCGGAAATCCTGCGCATGAAAGACCACATGGACCGTTTCCGCCATCTGATGGTGTCCGAGGTTGATGATTTGAATATCGTCGTGGATCAGCATGTCGACATTGCAGATGCAATCGAAGCGGGTGACGATAAACTCGCCGAGAAGCAAATGTTAACGCATCTGCGTCGTATCCTTCATTACGTCAATGAAGCACGCCAGCGCTTTCCTGAGTATTTTGAAGTCACTGCCGCTGACAATCGGGCCATAAGGTGACGCCGAAAATGCTTGGGCCAGTGCGCGATGGAGTCAGCGAAAGCCCGTTTTGGAATACCGGGGATCTGCCGACAGCTTTGGCATTGTGCCGCGACGATGGCGCCATGTTGGTGGTTCGAACTGACATCCGGGGACAAAATGAAAACTGGTTTGCCGGATGATGCAGAAAAATATCACTCTTGAGGATCGTTGCAAGGAACTGGTGGTCGAGCTTGGACTTGGCACATCAGACGAGGTGATTTCAGCGCAGCCGCTCGCTGGCGGTGTGGCATCTGATATCGCCATGGTCGACTTGGGAGATCATCGTATCTGCGTGAAATTCGCGTTGGCCAAACTGAAAGTTGCCGAAGACTGGTATGCGCCGGTTCATCGCAACAAGGCTGAATATCATTGGCTGCGAATGGCAGCTGAAATTTCGCCAGATACCGCACTTAAACTTCTGGGCCGGTCCGAGTTTCAGAACGGCTTTGCCATGGAATATCTGGCCGGGGAAGATGTCTATCTCTGGAAGACTGCCCTCCTGCAAGCTCAGCCGGACAATGGCGAAGCTATTGCTGTGGGCGATGTAATTGGCCAAATCCACGCGGCATCGGCAAGGTCCGGTTTTGACACCAGCCCATTTGAGAATCGCGACGACTTCCAGGCACTTCGGTTGGAGCCATATCTGCGCTTTACGGCAACGCGCCATCCGGCTTTGGCTGATCATCTGAACGGATTGGCCGACAGGCTTTATGCCAGCCAGCAGGTGTTGGTCCATGGTGACGTTAGCCCCAAGAACATTCTGTTTCGTGCGGGCAAGCCAGTTATTCTCGATGCGGAATGCGCAACCATGGGAGACGCAAGTTTTGACGTGGCTTTTTGCTTGAACCACCTGCTGCTGAAGGCGGTGCACATGCCTGCATCACGTCATAGTCTTTTGGCAGCGGTTGAAGGTTTCTGGAGGGCTTATTCAGCGCATGTCAATTGGGAAACACCTGAGGCGCTCGAAGCGCGTGTCAGCGCGCTTCTTCCGATGCTGATGCTTGCCAGGATCGATGGAAAATCGCCAGTTGAGTATTTATCCGATCAAAGTCGCCAGCAGGTTCGAGACCTTGCGACCCCGTTGATCGAGAAACCCGAAAAACGCCTGTCCGCACTTACCCAACATCTTGACGCCAAGCTCGAAGGAACAGAACTGTGACAACCATAAAATCTGTCAAAGCCCGCAGGGTTTGGGATTCACGCGGGAACCCCACGGTGGAAGTTGACGTGACCTTGGCAAACGGCGTGACAGGTCGCGGCATTGCTCCCGCGGGGGCATCCCGCGGTGCCCGGGAAGCGATTGACCTGCGAGATGGTGGCGAAAGGCTTCGGGGTATGGGTGTGCAGCGAGCACTTACGTCGGTTAACGAGATCATTGCCCCGGTCCTTGTCGGGCGCGACGTCGCAGATCAGCTCGGAGCCGATAGGGCCATGTTGGAATTGGACCCGTCCCCGTTGAAGAGCACACTTGGCGGCAATGCAACTGTGGCCACATCGATTGCGCTGATGCAAGCGGCAGCGGCGGCAGAAAACAAGCCTTTATGGCAGCACGTGGCCAACGTTTATGACAGGTCGGCTTCTATCCCTTTGCCAGAAATTCAGATTTTTGGCGGCGGCGCGCATGCGGGTCGCCGGGTTGATATTCAGGACTTCATGATCATGGTGCCTGGCGTGAACAGCTTTGATGAGGTGATGGAAATCACCAGCGAAGTTTACTTCGCCGCAGGGGACATAATGAAGCAGAAGGGCCGTTTGGCAGGTGTCGCTGATGAAGGCGGTTGGTGGCCGGTTTTTGACAGCAACGAAGAAGCGCTGGAGACCCTGGTTGCAGCCATTGAAAAGGCGGGAGAAAAGCCGGGCGAGCGAGTTGTTATCTCGCTTGATATTGCGGCATCCGAGTTTGGCAAAGATGGAAAGTACCGACTGGCGCTGGATGACCAAAGCATGGATTCTGCAGCGTTCATCGACCTGCTGGGCCGATGGATCGAGGCCTATCCGATTGTATCGATCGAAGATCCCGTCGGCGAGGATGACCCCGAGAGCATGGCGGAATTCACGCGCCGCTATGGCCAGCGCGTTCAAATTATTGGCGACGACTATCTTGTAACCAACAAAGCGCTTGTCGAAGAGGCCGCTGCCGCCGGTGCCTGCAACGCTGTTCTGATCAAAGTGAACCAGGCTGGGACGATATCAGAATCTGTCGACACGTTTCTTGCTGCGGAAAAAACCGGGTTTCGCAGCGTTGTTTCTGCCCGCTCCGGTGAGACCGAGGATGTTACCATAAGTCATTTGGCGACCGGCCTTGGTTGCGGGCAGCTGAAGGTCGGTTCATTCACGCGCTCGGAACGCATGGCCAAATGGAATGAATGCCTGCGCATTCAGGACATCCTTGGGCCATCCGCTTTCGTCGGTGGCGCGCCACTGGCTGCCACTTGGTGGGGCCGAAAAGCCAATGGCGAGCAATCGTGATGGTCCTGAACATCGGCAACAAAGTCGCTTTGGATATTGAGGGTCATAATGTGTAGGCTCAGTCAGCTATTCCCCAGAAGGAGAGAGAAATGGATTTAACGCAACGTCTTGCAGGCAAGACGGCAATTGTTACGGCCGCCGCTCAGGGCATCGGCCGTGCCGTCGCAGAACGCCTGATGGCTGAGGGTGCGAATGTGCATGCCTCGGATTTGAATGGCGAGGTTCTGAGCACGTTGAAGGGCGCGGAGATCAGCACACTTGATGCCTCAGACAATGTCGCAGTCAGTGCCTATTTTGAACAATTTGATCGGGTCGATATCGTCGTCCACGCGGTGGGTTACGTCCATCATGGTGATATTGAAGAATGCAGCCTTGAAGATTGGCGCAGATCCTGTTCGATTACCTTGGACAGTGCCTTTTTTGTGCTGGGCGCGGCCATTCCCAAGATGAAAACAAACGGCGGAAGCATCATCACCATCGGTTCAGTGGCAAGTTCCACCAAAGGGTTCCCGAAACGTGTTGCGTATGGTGCAACCAAGGCTGGCGTTCTGGGCCTGACCAAAGCCGTGGCAGCGGATTATCTTCACCAGGGTATTCGGTGCAACTCGGTTTGTCCCGGTACGGTGGACAGCCCAAGCCTGCGGGGGCGTATCGGGGTGCTGGCCGAAACGATGGGCAGTCAGGAAGAAGCCGAGAAGTATTTCATTGATCGTCAGCCAGCAGGCCGCTTTGGAACTCCTGATGAGATTGCCGGCCTCTGTGCGTTTCTGGCATCGGATGACGGAGCATTTATGACCGGCCAGATCGTCAACATCGACGGTGGTATTACCATCTAGGATGTTTGATCCCGGATTTTGATACCGCAACATTTCTTCTGAACGGCTTGGCCAAACCGCAGAATTAAAGCGGTGCGGCTATGTCCATGCTGTCATGGTAGATATTTCTGATCCGGCCAGTGTCTCATTAATGTCGACAAAAGGCAGCATCCTTCCCTTCTTTGAGCGACCGATCACAGCATTTTTTCTAAGTCTTGCAGTGCTTTACGTCATTATTGTTACTGTGCGGAAGCTGAAGGGTTGGAAGACCAAGACCTAAGCGCGGGTAGGGTCATTCTATAAGCGCGTGGCTTGCTCACGCTTGTCTGCCTGGTCAATCCTACATGTGCATCATGAAATGTTGATCGGTTTCGCAAAATGCCAGTGTGTTGTTTTGATGGTAATTACAATAATCGGCATGTCGCCTCAGATAAATACAATCTTTGATTGAGTAGTTTTAAATCACAATAGTCTTTGATGACAAATTTTGGTCGCAATTGTTGGCCGAATACTGGAGCCTGTGGCCCGCCAGTTCATATCACTTGAATTTCGAGCGGATTTTCTATTTGAAAATTGCCGCAGAATTCGTAGGTTGAACACATGATTAAACAATTGATATCAAAACTGAATAACGCTCAGGCCTCTCAAATGAGTGGCTGCGCAAACCGCCTGTGGCGTCAGACAATTTGTCTGGTCGCAGCCCTGACAACCGCATTTTGCGTGTCGTATCTTTCCACAATTTCCATTGCCGCAGCGCAGGATGTGCCGGAAATCACACCCGAAATGATTGAGGCGGCGGATGCAGGTGATGCCTACTCTGCATATATCATCAGCTATGATCTGATTGTGAAAGGTGGTGAAGAGAACATCCGAACCGCACTCCGGTATCTTGATATTGCCTATGAGGGATATTCAAAGGCTGAGAACGACGACGAACGTTTTGCCGGTTCCCTCTTGAAAATGATTGGTGATGGATACGGCCAATTGAACAATTATGCGGTAGCGTTGGAAAGATACCGCGCAGCTGACAAGGTATTTGAACGTTTCATGCATCTGGACGGTGTGGCACTGGAGCGTGCCCTAAACTTGCAGGCGCAGGGTCTCACCATGATTGATCTGTCGCGCTACAAGGAGAGCCTTACCTATTTCGAAGCTGCGCGTGCACTTATGATTGCGGGCGACGGCGAAGAGAGCGTTTACCTGGGTGATACCTATCTGAATGAAGGCATCGCACTTGAGGGCATGAAACGGTATGTCGGTTCCATCCAGACCTACAACAAGGCGATGCTGCATTACAGCAAGGCCTATGGACCGGAAAGCGCGCCCGTCGCTTATGCCATCAACAATATCGGTTGGGTCTTCAGACGCCTTGATAATTTCGAAGAGGCTGAAAACTGGACGCTCAAAGCCTTGCCGATGATAGACAAGCATGAAGGCGCATTCTCCGACAATGGCGGAAAAGTCAGAATAAATCTTGGCATTATCTACCATCAAATGGACCGCGCCGACGAAGCCATTCGCTGGACCATGCGCGCCATGCCTTATATTTCGGCAAATAAATCAACAACCTATGATGATCAGCGTTGGGCATTTGATACGCTTTCACGCGCCATGCGCGCCAAAGGCGACATCGACAAGGCGATCACTTTCGGAAAGCTGGCGGTGAATGCGCAACAAGCCATTCGAAACCAGAATGCAGATTTGGGCGAAGCGGGAACCAAGGAATTGCGCAGCGAATGGTCGCGGCTTTATGAGCACCTTGCTTCACTGCTGATAGAACAGGGGCGCATTGCAGAAGCCCAAGCGGTGCTGAATATGGAAAAGGAGCAGGAGGTTTTCAATTTCCTGCGCCGTGACGCAAGCGCATCTGTGGCAAACACCACCGCCATATTGACCGACGCTGAATTGTCTGAAGAAGAGCGATTGAAGCAACTTTCCGAATTTCCAATTGAAGCCGCCCAGACCCTCTTCGCACTGACACTCAAGCTGGAAGCCGACACTGCGGATGATGCTGAAATCGAGCAGATTTTCGTGTTGCAAGAGGCGTTGGAGGCCTCCAACGCAACGTTTGAAGCGCAGGTCGAGGCATTTCTGGAAAGCGTCGAGCCCACTCAGACCGAAGGTTTGACGGCCCAGTTTGACAAGATCGAAAGCTACCAGGCCCTGTTGGAAGACAAGGGGCAAAAAGCGGCCATTCTTCAAATTGCGGCAATTGATGACAAGGCACATCTGTTTCTGACCTTGCCGAATTTGAATTTGCATGAGGAGGTGAATGTTAAAAAGGCAGATTTGGCCAAGCTGGTCTTCGACAGTTTGCAACTCATTGAACAACGGTCGCCCGATGCGTCAGCCAAGCTGCAGGAGTTGAACGACATTTTGTTCGCGCCGGTGCGTGAAGCGCTGGACAAGAGCGAAACCGAGGTGGTGATGCTGAACCTGAACGGGTTTTTGCGCTATGTGCCATTTGCAGCCCTGTTTGATGGTGAGGAATACCTCGTCCAGAATTTTGCTTTTTCGCTGTATACCACGACCATTCCAACGCAATTTAATGAAGGCGCGCGCGAGCGCACCAAAACCGCCGGTTTTGGGGTTACCGCTGCCCATCCGGGATTTTCCCCATTGCCCGGTGTGCGACAGGAATTGGAAATCATTTTTTCCGGTGATGATGCGCAGGGTGTGCTGGAAGGCCCAACCGCGCTTGACGCAAGTTTCGATGAAAAGAGCCTGAAGCTGGCTTTGTTGAAAAAGCCCTCCATTCTTCACATCGCAAGTCACTTCAATCTGAAACCTGGCCAGGAAGATGATTCATTCCTGCTATTGGGTGATGGCGCACATCTGAAGCTGTCAGACATTCGCAAGCAAAGGGCCCTCAGTTTCAAGGGGATTGATCTTGTCACCCTGTCTGCCTGTCAAACGGCTCTCGGCGGCGGCGATGGCTCGGAAATCGAAGGGTTTGGTGCGGCGGCGCAAGCCAATGGTGCGGGCGCTGTGATGGCATCCTTATGGCCGGTCGCCGACGATGCAACGCCGATCCTTATGCGTGATTTCTACCATGCAATGATTGATCAGGGGCTCTCCAAAGCCGAAGCTCTGCGCATTGCACAGGTTGCCATGTTGACCGGAAATCAGGCTCCACAAGTTATGGCAAGTCTTGAACGCGGCGTCTCTGGACGTCAGAAGAAGAAAGCTGCAGAGGCACCGCAGGCGACATTTGCGCACCCTTATTTCTGGTCTCCATTCGTGCTGATGGGCAATTGGCTGTAGCTCTGACTTCTAAGTCTGGATGTCGAGAATTTCACCATCTTGATTTACCCAGGTTACCTTGACCCTATGGGGATGTAGCGAAGTCACCTCGTCTTTCAGCAGTTGAGCAATCGATTGGGCTTCGTGAAAATGTGCCTGTTTTTCAGGATCGCTCCAGTCTGGTTCGTCGTTCAACACGTCCATTTTGTCCGTGTCGCAGAACCGGTCATATCTGTCTTCCCACTTGGAAATTCGCGATTCCAAGGCGATTGAAATACCAAGCAGATCTGGATCAACTGTTTCCCAGAAATTATTTGCCTTTGACCGGGCCCAAAGTCCCTCTTCATGCGCGGTCGCTTGAACACGTAGTTCCGCTATGCTGACAACACTGGCGGGCTGCTCTGAAGTGGAAAATTCCGCTTGAAGCGGCTGATCATTAGGCTGCAGCGATTGTAGGATGTCAGTGTCAGGTCGGGGTATGCATGTCATCCGATAAGCGTAAATCGCGAAGGCCACTGTCACTGCAAGGCCTGCTGATTCCCGTTGAGACCAGGAGTGTGGGAATGACGGCAGCGCACCAAGGTGCTGAGCGTACAGCAGACAGACCGTCACCACCGCGTAGATAAGCATGGCATTGATTGTCGCCTGGCGGCCTGATTCATTGAAATCAATGTCTTCATCCCGGTCGAAATAACGCGGTCCAAGCACCAAAACGTGCAGCAATTGCATGGCAAGACAGATGCAAAACAGAGCAGTTGCGAGCGCCGACTGAAAGAATAGGAAGGCGCCGCCTGCAAAACTGACGAGAGCCATGACGCCAAGAAACCGTTTTTTGAAACGCCCTGTACTGACAGGTTCGGAAGTCTCTTCCGGATAATTGACATGCTCGATAACTGTGTCGATCAGCTCGTCCATCGCAATTGCGCGCAAAACCGCATAGCCTCCAAACATATAAAATGCTCCGAGCATGCCAAAAGCGATCGCAGTCATATTTTCCATCAAAGACATCTTTAAACTGGTTCCAGGCCAAACAACCATGATCGGTTATGTTGCAAAAAATTACGCAGTAACATAGGGTTAGCCCAAAGATAATATCCGTTATACTTAAATAAACATAAGATTGAATAGCGTTGTTTTGTACAACTAATTGTTGTGGTTGCAGATTGTATTTTGCAAATACAGGTAGATTAATTTGGGAGCACAGATCATAAAAGGTCTGCATGAGTGATAAGATTTGCCTGGACACAAAGAAGACAGAATCTGGTGTATTTAAGTCTGTTATGAAAAAAGTAATGTGTTTCAAGCGTGCGTCCGTTTTGCTGTCGATAATATGTGGAGTTGCTTTGCTCTTCGGAGTCGAAGCGGTTGCAAAAACAAATCATGCATTGATTGTTGGCGTGTCAAAATACCAGAATCTGCCAAAGGACCTGTGGCTGAAAGGTCCCAGGAATGACGCCATTCTGGTGCGTGATTTTTTAATCTCCAACAGCACCAGACCGTTTGAAGAAAACAACATCCAGATACTCGCCGATGGCGTTGAGGGCGCTGACATCCCCACCTTGGCGGCGATACGCGGTGCCTTGAGCGGTCTGGCCACCGAGGCAGGGCCGGGTGATTTTGTCTATCTGCACTTTTCAGGTCATGGAACGCAGGCACCGGCCCGCGACCCTTCAACGGAACTGGATGGTTTGGATGAGTTGTTTTTGCCTGCAGATATTGGCACCTGGGACAACACAATCGGTACGGTTGCCAATGCCCTGGTTGATGATGAGATTGGCGAATTGATTGGTGCCATTCAGGCCAAAGGCGCCCATATCTGGGCGGTTTTTGACAGCTGCCATTCAGGCACCGTCACGCGCGCTGCAAACCTGGCTGATCCGCTGGACAGAGAAGTGTCCCGCAAGTTGTCGCCAGCTCTTCTCGGCATAAGTGATGCTGATTTGATTGCCGCCCAGCCAACAACACGAGGCATTGGCTTTGAAGAGACGGGTGGTTCGGTTGAAAGCCTGACCGAAAGCCCGACTTCTGAAACCGGTAGTTTTGTTGCCTTTTACGCCGCGCAAACCAACCAGACAACGCCGGAAATGCGACTTCCGGCGAACAAGACTCCGCGCGAACCGCACGGGCTTTTTACCTTCTCCATTCTGGAGGCCATTGCACAAAATCCAGGCATCTCCTATCGCCAACTCGGTCAGGAAATTCTGCGAAACTATTCAGTACTGAACCGCTCGCAGCCCACCCCGCTGTTTGAAGGCGATCTCGATTTTGGTGTCTTTTCAAATACCGAAGCAGCTTTTATCCAGCAATGGCCGGTCAAACAGACGGGCGGCACATTGACGATAAAGGCAGGTCGTCTTCATGGCTTGTCTCTTGGCGAAACCCTGGGAATGGTTGAGACGCCCGCTCAGACAGAAGTGGACGAAAACCTGCAGTTCAAGGTCGAAACAATCACTGACCTGACGGCCACTGTGACGCCAATCAGCGAAAGCTTTGCAATTCCTGCCGATACGCAGTTTGCACGAAAAATCGAGACCAGTATCGACTACAGTTTCACCATTGCCAAACCATTGGACGAGCAGCAGACGCCCGAGACTGAAGCACTTTTCTCCGCTCTGGATAATTTTGAGCAGGCTGGTCTGAGATTGGAGATGACCGATCCTGAAACCGAAGCCGATGTCCAGTTTGTTGTCAGAGACAACAGCCTCTGGTTCGTCGGCAGGGATGGCATGTTGGTGCCCGAGGGGCTGAACAAAACCCCATCAATCTCCATGGAAGATAAATCCGCTGACGAGTTTTTGGCCATGGTCGGAGATAATCTGGCACGGATGGCGCGGGCCAATAATCTCATCAAGCTCGGTGGCATTTTCAGGCCGTCGGCGATGGGCGTTGACCTGCAATTTACGGCCCAGAATACGCTGCGTGAAGAACCGCTTGTGCTGGATGCAGCCTCTGTTTCAAAGCTGGTGCCGGGGGACATAGTCTTTCTGAAAGCAAAAAACACGCAGCGCAATCCGGTCGATGTGAACGTGTTGTATATCGGCAGCGATTTTTCGATTTCTCACATCTATGCGGAGCGCCTGAACAGAGAAGACAGTTTTGATCTTGATCTGTTTGATATCACCGATGTTTCCTTGGGCAGAGAGCGCATTCTCGTTGTGGCAACGCCCGCAGCACCACAAAGCGCGGTTGAAGATTTGAGTTGGCTGGAGCAGTCAAGTCTGGAGCGCACCAGAGGAAATCAGAGTGAGCTAGGCGGCATGCTGGCTGAAGCAGGTTTTGCGTCCACGACACGCGCTGTGAAGAAACGTGGCGGTGCCGGTGGTGGAATTGCCCAGATACTTGTTGATGTGGTTGGGCAACTGGAATGAATTTACTTTCTTTCGCTTTCATCATCGTGTTTGCGCTGGCAATCATCCTCGCCATTTTTGGCGCCTTCAAGTTCTTCCGGCACCTGCCAACTTACTTGCGGCTGCGCACAGGAAGTTCTGTCGCAGTGCACAGATTTCAATTTCAAGATTATGTTGACTGGTTGGCCGCAGACAACAAAACAAGTGGCAACGGACTACTTCTATTCGCATCAGGAATGGCTCTTTCACTAATGGCTTTTCCATTTCTGCTGGTCTTTTAATTCTGTAAATCCCTATGGAGGAAAATGTATGAAAATTGGTTTGAGTCTCGCGGTAGCGTCATTGTTGATGACAACTGCAACCTTGCAGGCAGCAGAAAAGCTTGCGCCCCTGGAAAAAGGCGTGAATTTTGTCGCGCCTTACACACTGGCCGGTTCTGCTGAAAAAAGCGCATTCGTGGAACGTGCAGGTGAGGATGAGGAAGCTTCTCGTGTTCTCAACGGACAACGAGCTGATGAAGGTGAATATCCCTATCAGACCGCATTGCTGCGCGTTGATATAGAAAAGAGCACCGTTGCCCAGTTCTGTGGTGGGTCAATGATCCAGAACCAATGGGTTCTGACGGCTGCGCACTGCGTCGTGGATGCACGCGATGACGGACTTTATCTCGTGGATTCAAGCAATATCGGCATTCTCGTAGGGTCGAACAATATTACCAAAGGCGGCGACCTGATTGGTATTGAACAGATCAAGGTCCACCCGTCCTATAATCCAAACAGCTTTGAAAATGACATCGCGCTGCTAAAGCTTGTGCGCACGCCAAAGTCGGCCTTTAAAACCATCACCATTCCTACTGAAGAATATGCAGATATTCTGGAACAGCCAGGTGTGGAGTCCATTGTGACAGGCTGGGGCCGGACGGAAACCGGGAAGGCATCAATCGAGCTTCTTGAAGGAAAAATCGAAATTCTGGACCGCGCCATCTGTAATGCAGTTATGATGGAACCCCGCAGAAAGGCCGCAGCCAGTTCATTTTCCAAAGCCGTCGAAATTCTGGGCGTCAAGGGCGAAGTTGCCAACAAGCTGTGGCTGGACATGAACGCAGCTGTTCAAGAACCATTCTCCGAAAACATGATCTGTTCAGGAACGCCGCTTGGCCCACGTGGCGCATGCGATGGTGATAGTGGTGGCCCTCTGGTCGTTCGTCAGGCGGATGGAACGTTCATTCAGGCCGGTATCGTAAGCTGGGGCATGTTCAGTTCAGACGAACCGGGCTGTAACCGTAACGCCAAATTCTCGGCCTATACCCGTGCTGGCAATTATGCCGATTGGGTGCTGGGCGAATTAGGCTTCAAATAATCCAGGCTCTTAAGTCGTGCATATCATCGGGAAAGTCATTTTCGGCGTTATCGCGACAATCCTGCTTTTTCTGATCATGACGGCTGGAAACCCTCCAGCCGTCTCTTTTTTTTGGAAAACCGAAACCCTGACAATTATCGGGCATGAGACCGAAGACTGGGATTCGGGCTGGAGCATCGTTAGAAGAACCCTGCCGCTTATGGACCGCAGTTCGCCTGAGGCGAAGCATCCGACAGTTATGCTCCATATCGACAAGCACATAACAGACCGGGACGCTGTCGTGAAAAACTGGCCCATTGGCCTGCAGGTAAAATCGCGGCTGCACCCGTTTGAACGCGTGGCCTATCCCACCAGCAAATGGCCATTCATGACGGTGCCGGCATTCGGCTTAGCAGCGCTTCTGCTTTTTCTGGCTGGGTTTCAAATACACCGCCTGTTTGAAAAGCAACTTCCGGAAAACACCGGACAAGGGCGATCCAATGCCGATGGGTCAGCAGGCTGGATCCTTGCGCTGTTCATCCTGCTTTTCACAGCAGTTCCACTGTTTTTATTGATTTTCGCAGCCAACTTTGGCGACCCTCCGCCACGATCTGTCCTCTGGCCCCGTGAGACGGTGGAAATTATCTCCTCCGAGGCGCGCATCTTCAATGTTGGCAATGGCACCAGGGCTGCCTATCTGGACGTGTTCGTCAGAGCGCCGGATGATTTGAATGCGGCAACCGAACAGATGAAAGGCACGTCCTATTCGTCTGTCTCGATCATCCGTGCGCGTGAGATATTGGCGTCTGACTTTCAGCTAGGTGAACTGAGATCTGCAATGCGCTCGCCCACGGGGGACCTGTATGTGGTGAGATTCAGATACACAGACGGCTTTGCAATTCTCGCCACCTTGCTGTCATTGCTCTGCTTTTTTGTTGTGCGCACATTGTGGCGCGTATTTTCCTGATCCGTTTTCGGATGTTTCTCTGACCTTTTCCAACTTGAGATTGTCGTGCGTTTACCTTGGAATGGGTTTGCCGGAACAAAGGTTTTGCGACGCATCTAGCGCGAAAAGGGTTGGGCAAGTGTTCTCCAAACGCAGGACGCTGTAGTATCAGCGCTGTCGCTGCCCCAGATATCAGGCAGGCACCAACCACCTGCCCAATCCGCCAATTGCCGAAGATCACTGTCACAATGGCGAGGTAACCCACGCCTCGCGTCATGTCTTCCGTAAAAGTGCGTATTTCTGCAACTGCCAGAAGGGCGTCGGGTAAACATTTACATCCCTTTCCAGTTGCCCCAAGAGGCAGGTTATCCCCGCTTCGATTGTGCTGATGCAGTCGCCGTGCCAGCTATCTAGGCCTCTGATTTTCTAGAGAATTTACTGCGAGCGCTCTGGGAAAATAAGTAAATGATTACTTGATGGACGCCGCAATGCTGTAGTTGCACACAAATCGGGCAACTTGATTGAATCTCTGGGTGAATATTGGCTGAATTGCAGGCTTTTGGTCTGGCACGCGGTTTGCATTGTATGTGCAAAGGAAAACATCGCGGAGAGTGCCATGAGCAGCAAAGACGAGGCTATCGAAAATGGAAGTCTCACATGCCTGACAATTTTGTGCCCAGGCACAGGATTGTCTCATCCAACAGGAGGGTCATAAGTGACCGATGCAGATATGTTTGATCTTGGTACAATCAGTGTAAGGGAAATTCGCGAGGGGCTGGAAACCCGTCGCTTCACTGCGGAGGCTTTAACCCTTGCTGCAATGGCTCAGATCAAAGCCATGAACCCAAAATACAACGCCATCATTTTTGAAAATGATGCCGCTCTCGACAGCGCCAGAGACATTGATCGGCGAATTGCCGCTGGCCAACCTGTTGGCCCGTTGGCAGGGGTTCCAATCGTCGTCAAAGACCCGATGGATATGACTGGTTTTCCGACCACCGCTGGATGGAAAAAACTCTACTCAAAGGCCGGTGGCGTTGATTTGATGCCGGAGCGTGACAGCCCCGTTGTTGCGCGCATGCGAAAAGCTGATGCGGTCATTCTCGGCAAGACGAATGTTCCAATACTAAGCTGGACAGGCACACATGCGAATGACAGCTGGGCCGGACCCACGATCAACCCGGCTCATGAGGAGCGCGTACCAGGTGGATCAAGCGCTGGCACGGCCGCTGCTGTTGCAAGTCATATGGCTGTGCTGGGCCTGGCTGAAGAAACTGGCGGGTCTATTCAAAATCCGGCATCTGCACAGGGGTTGGTTGGGATAAAACCAACCATTGGTCTGGTTCCCAATGCAGGCGTGGTTCCCTTGTCTGGAAATCGCGATGTTGTGGGTCCCATTGCCCGGACTGTAGAAGACGCAGCCAGTGGTCTCGACGCGCTTGCCGGCTACTCGTCCGAAGATCCTAAAACACTTGCATCTGTCGGTAAAATTCCTGTCTCCGGATACACGGCCAATCTCTCGAAAGATGGATTGAAAGGCAAACGTCTGGGGCTCTACGGCCCTGGCTGGCGCCCGAATGCACTCTCGGCCGAAACCAAACACCTTTATGACCGTGCTGTATCTGAATTGGCGGATGCGGGTGCCGTACTGATTGATGATCCCTTTGGTGGGACTGATTTCGCAACTTATAGAGAGATCACGCCGGGAACGCCGTTCTTTGATGGCAGAGGGCTTGAATCCATCGCTTACGATTTGGGTCTCTATTTGCGTCGCCTTGGACCCAATGCCGCGCTTAAGACCTGGCAAGACTTTGTTGAGGCAACCGATCTGGAAGAGGTGACAGGACCGGGAACAATTCTTGGATTTCTGTATGAGCTTCCCGATTTTGTGGAAGCAATCAAATCACCAAATACGCCACCGGCCATGCCTGCTTTCATTGAATTGAAACAGCGCTATCTTGAATTGATTGATGCAGTTTTTGTACGCCATGAACTGGACGGTCTGGTTTATCCGCAGATGCTTGAAGAAATCCCCGAACTGCATTCAGGAGATCCGATTCGAGAGACAACGGTCGGCGAGTTGAATATCGCTGGTCTGCCAGCGATCACTGTGCCTGCTGGCTACTACCAAAGCGGCGCGCCATTTGAATTGATATTCCTGGGGCAAAAATGGAGTGAACCGGCACTCATTCAGCAGGCTTATGCGTATGAACAATCTACGTTGCATCGACGTGCTGCGGTCTGAAACATCAGAATTGGAAATATCTCATGTCTGATGAGCTTGTAGTCAAAAGTGCGCGGCATACAGAATTGCTTGAATTGCTCGATGCGTTTGGAACGTTCGGTGAGACGGAGAAGGGCGGCATCGCGCGTCTTGCCGCAAGCCCGGCAGATGGACAGGTGCGTGACTTTCTCTGCGATTGGTTCAGGGAACGAGATTTCCGTGTGCTGGTAGACGAAGTCGGCAATGTTTTTGGCGTGCTGGACTTGATGAAAGGCCCTGTTGAAAAGCACTTCTTTTGCGGATCGCATCTTGATAGCCAGCCTGAGGCCGGAAAATTTGATGGCGCTTTGGGTGTTGCCTGTGCCTGTATCGCTGCGCTTTGCCTGCAAGAGAGCGTGAAAACCGAGGGGCTTGAACCTTCATTCAGATACTTCGTTGTGTGTTGTTGGACAGGTGAAGAAGGCGCACGTTTTCAGCCAAGTCTGGTGGGAAGCAGCGTGTATAGCGGAGCGAAAACAGCTGCTGAAACACTCGCTATCAAAGATAGTGATGAGACAAGTCTGGCGGTCGCGCTTGACGCCATTGGGTATCGTGGCAAAGACACTATCCCGAAGGCCAACCAGTATCTGGAACTCCATATCGAACAGGGAACTGAACTGGAAAAAAACAAAACGCCGATTGCGCTTGTTACCAATTGTTGGGGTGCAAAGAAAATCCGCCTCGAGTTCAAGGGCGCTCCCGACCATACCGGACCGACACCAATGCAAGACCGGCGCAATGCTCTGCTCGCCGCTTCTCATGGGATCGTTGAGGTTGAGGCAATTGCGAACAAGGCAAAGGCGACCTTGTACAGCTCGGTTGGCCGCATTGAAGTGCGGCCCAATTCACCAAATACGATTGCTGAGCATGTTGAAATGTGGATCGAATTCAGATCACCGGATGAAGCCGCGCTCGAGGCTGCGGAAAAGGATCTTCTTGAAGCACTTGACGGGATTGAACGCGAAACTGGTTGCACGGCGCATATCTCCAGTACAGAAACAAGGAGTGTCATTACGTTTGACAAGACAGCCATCGCGACGATTGAGGCCGGTTTCAAAGCGGCCTCAATCCCATTTCTGCATCTCAAAACCATTGCGGGGCATGATGCGGTTCGGCTTCAGGAAGTCTGTCCGTCGACACTCCTGTTCGCTCCTTCCAAAGACGGGATCACACATTCGCCGGAAGAATTCACTGCGGACGAAGATGTTTGCGCCGGATTTGACGCAATGCTTGACGCCCTTTCGAACCTGATAGCCAGACCTGTATCTGAGCCATATTCCGGGAGACAGTCACAATGAAACTACTTGGAACCCCATCAAATCCATTGGAAGAAATGGCTGAAGCCGCGCTGCAAAACGTGCCGACCCTGGATGGTGCAACAGTGCAGTATCAAGCTTCAATCGGGTCGGTTGTCTCCCCCATTCACCGCGGCGTTGAAAGCGCCTGTTTCGATGTGAATGCGGGAGCCGAAGAGCTGTTTCTGAAAGTCCGCTATCCGGACATGGCGGCTTTCTTTGATGAAACAGTCGTTCGTGAAGGTGCACGTCGAGCATCAGATCTGGGCGTCGGTCCACGCTTGATTAACGCTCAAACCGACACCGGCAGCTATCTGTTCGAACGTCTTGGAGACGATTGGCATTGGGGTAAGGTCGATGATTTCGAAGATCCCACGGTTTTGGAAAACACCGTCAAGGCCAAGCAGGCAATCCACAACAGCGCTGCATTTTCCAACGACCAATCTGTCTTTGATGTGGTCGAATCTTACAGCCAGATCGTTGACGCGGAAAACATCATCATTCCAAAAACACTGGATGTGGTGCTGCAGAAAGTCCGGCAGATTGGCGAAGCGATCAACGCCGCCGGCGTCGCCCCGAAACCCTGCCATGGAGACGGCGTTGCCTCCAATGTGATGATCTCAACTGTTGGTGAGGTGAGACTGGTTGACTTTGATTCAGCTGCCAATCAGGACCTCTATTTTGACCTTGGCAGCTTGGTCGTTGAGATCGCGCAGTTTCCGGATTTGGCCAGAGCTGTTCTGGAAATCTACGAAGGTGAGTGCCGCGAGACAGAGTTCAATCGTTGCATGCTTTATGGCATTGCCGACGATTTGAAGTGGGCCTTGTGGGGCTTCATCAGCTTTGCCAGATCTCAGCGTAGCCAGGTGGAATTTGTGAAATATGCTGAATGGAGGCTGCTGCGCAGCCTTTCGAATGTCGGTGGTCATGACTTTGATCGCTGGTTGACGAAAATATGAGAGGGGCCAGGCAATGATCAGAAAACAGTTGGGCGAAGCTTCCAACGAAGCGGAACGAAATCTGGAAACAGCTGCTTTGGCAGTTCCCGGTTGGACAACAGATGGGCTTACCTATGAACCGGTGCCAGGTGGCATCAGCAATTCAAATTGGCGGATTTTTCTGACCGACCAGCCCAAAACATTTTTTCTGAAAGTCCCGGGTGAAGGGACAGAGCACTTTATTGATCGCTCTGCTGCCAACAACGCCAGTGTCAGAGCTTTTGAAGTTGGTGTGGGTGCCGAAGTCATTCACTTCGATGCAGAAACCGGAATAGAGGTCTTTGAGTTTATTGAGGGTTTGAAAACGTCCACCAATGGTGATTTTCTCAATCGCACTGTTCGGACGAATGCCGCCCATGCAATCAAGGCATTTAACGACGCCGAAGGGCTGATCCTGCAAAAGACAACAATGGATATGATCGAAGAACACTTCGATCAGGTTCTGACATTTGGCGGACATTTTCCCCAGGATTTCACATGGCTGAATGCCAAGTTCAGAGAAGCAAAGTCTGCTCTGACAGCATCTGGCTTGGATCTTGTTCCCTGCATGAACGATACTTTGGCAGGAAATTTCCTGTTGGACCCGCAGAACAAAGTTCTGCTTGTTGATTTCGAATATGCCTCGAACAACGACCGATGCGCAGAACTGGCACTTTGGTTTGTTGAGATGTGCTTTGATCGCGAAACCGAGCTTGAAGTCATCGAAGAGTATTTTGGCAAAGTTGATCCAAAGATCGTTGCGCGGATCACCATCTTTAAAGCGCTTGTAGATCTTAAATGGTCAACTTGGGCCATGGTGCAAAACCAGCTTTCCGCGCTGGATTTCGACTATTTCAAATATGGCGCCTGGAAGCATATGAGAGCGCGCATTGTGATGAGTGACCCGCAATGGACTACATGGCTGAGAGCTCTGTAAGGGCGCTTTTTTCTGAACCATCTGGCACGACATTGATGGATCTCTGCATCTGTCGACTGATCTGTTGATGCCGCGAACGACCGCAATACGCATCGGCCTGAGGGTTCGTTGTGTAGGTCGTGGCAGATGATAATGCACCGAAGTGACGATCAGAAGCTTTGAAGTCTTCCAGTTGAACATCATTATTGTCATGCAGGTGACAATCATGATTGGACTGATCATTTCCTCCCTCTTAACGCTCTTCCGAAGCAGTTTGGGCCGCACACGAACTGCGTGACACAAGCATTCGTATCATCAGCACCCAGACCCATGAAATGCATGATGGTACTGACTCAAATGGTCCGCTGACGCAGGACATGGTTGGAGATGCTGTTTGGCTTCATATTCACGTGAGGAACATGAAGGTGGTGGCTGGTAAAACGACACTGAATAAACTAAGTCGAAGGCAAAACACCGCTCATTTCGTGACGCAGGAGGAAACTATGGCAGACACACACAAGAAACTTGCAGACATGCTCTCAGACCCTACACTTTTGGCAACAAAGGCCTTTTCGGGTGGTGATTGGGTGGATGCAGATGATGGTAAAACGTTTGACGTGACCAACCCGGCAAATGGCGAAGTGATTGCCAAAGTTGCTGATTTGAGCCGCGCAGAAACCGCAGTTGCGGTTGAAAAAGCTGCCAAAGCGCAGGTGGAATGGGCCAAGCAGACCGGTAAAGAACGCTCGGCAATTCTGCGTAAATGGTATGAATTGATGATCGAGAATGCCGATGATCTGGGAACCATTTTGACCTCCGAGCAGGGCAAGCCCTTTGCCGAGGCCAAAGGGGAGGCACTCTATGGCGCTTCCTTTATCGAATGGTTCGCAGAAGAAGCCAAACGCGTCTATGGCGAAACCATTCCCGGCCATCAACGCGATAAGCGCATTACAGTTATTCGCCAGCCCATTGGTGTTGCAGCGTCCATCACACCGTGGAACTTCCCCAATGCCATGATCACTCGCAAAGTAGGTCCGGCACTGGCTGTTGGTTGCGGCTTTGTTGCGCGGCCTGCTGCGGAAACCCCATTGTCAGCGCTTGCGCTGGGTGTTCTGGCCGAGCGGGCCGGTCTGCCAAAGGGGCTGCTGTCCATCATTCCATCAACCCGGTCTTCTGATATTGGCAAGGAATTCTGCGAAAACCCGTTGGTTCGGAAGCTGACCTTTACCGGCTCAACCGAAGTCGGCCGCATTCTGCTCAAACAGGCTGCCGATCAGGTCATGAAATGCTCCATGGAACTGGGCGGCAACGCGCCATTCATCGTATTTGACGATGCCGATCTTGATGCGGCCATTGAAGGAGCGATGATCTCGAAATATCGCAACAATGGTCAAACCTGCGTCTGCGCCAACCGCATCTATGTCCAGGCGGGCGTCTATGATGCTTTTGCCAGGAAACTGGCCGACGCTGTTAACAAGATGACGGTTGGTGATGGCCTCAGTGAAGGCTCACAATTGGGACCGCTCATCAATGCTGATGCCGTTGAAAAGGTTGAACAGCACATTGCCGATGCCAAGGCAAAGGGCGGCGAAGTTCTGACCGGTGGCAAACGACACGCCTTGGGTGGCACCTTCTTCGAGCCGACCATCATTACCGGCGCTACGAAGGAAATGTTGTTTTCCACCGAGGAGACTTTCGGGCCTGTTGCGCCGCTGTATAAATTCGAAACAACAGAAGAAGTTATCGAACTGGCAAATGACACGATTTTCGGTCTGGCGGCTTATTTCTATGCCAACGATCTGTCCCGCGTGACGCAGGTTTCCGAAGCGCTGGAATATGGCATGGTTGGGGTCAATACGGGCCTCATCTCAACAGAAGTCGCGCCTTTTGGCGGCGTCAAACAGTCCGGCCTAGGGCGCGAAGGCAGCCACCATGGCACCGATGATTATCTGGAAATGAAATATGTCTGCATCTCCGTCTAAGCGGAGATGATCACAGTGGTAGTGGGTTTTCCGGAGCTCACTGCTGCTGTGCCAGATATCGTTGCGCGCACCCACCAAAAACTTGATTGCGAAGCTACGTGGATACTCGGAATAAATCCGAGTATGACGGCATTAAGGGTCGGCACCAAACACGGTTGCGGCTGTGCATTAGCTGCGCTGCTTTCGAATTGCTGCTTTACTATAATTGAGCTTTTCAGCTATTCCCGCTGTCGCGCCCACCACCGCCGTCATACTCGGATTTATTCCGAGTATCCACAGCGCGCATTTTTCAAGGGATGGCGATTCAGCAACAAGAACCCAAACTAAAATCTACGCTTCAGCCAGTTCTTCCCAGCGATGACAGGCCACATCATGTTCCATCCCCGAATGCGTCAATTCGGGCTCGACAGATTTGCAGATATCAATCGCGTAAGGGCAGCGGGTGTGAAACTTGCAGCCTGATGGCGGGTTTGTCGGGGAGGGGATTTCCCCTTCCAGTTTCTGCGCGTCGCCTTTGTTGTCCGGGTCCAGCGATGGGATCGCGGATAGCAGCGCCTTGGTGTAGGGATGGCGGGGCGCTGCAAACAGTTCACGTGTTGGTGCGGTCTCAACAAGACGCCCGAGATACATGACAGCCACATGATCACAGATATGCGCAACCACCGACAGATCGTGGCTGATAAACAGATAGGTCAGCCCCAATTCCTTCTGCAGATCCTTCAGCAGGTTCAGAATATCGGCCTGAATGGACACATCCAGCGCGGCAACACTTTCATCGGCCACGACAAAGCGTGGATTGGAAACAAGAGCCCGGGCAATTGAAATGCGCTGGCGCTGACCGCCGGAAAATGCATGTGGAAAGCGGCGCAAATGTTCCAGATTGAGCCGACATTTGGCAGCAATCTCTCGCACGCGCTCATCGGTTTCCTCGCGTGAGGAAGTCAGGCCCATCACTTCAAGCGGTTCTGCAATAATGTCGCGCACAGTCATGCGCGGGCTGAGGGCCGCATAGGGATCCTGGAAAATCAACTGTGCCCGTTTGCGATAATCGCGCAATTTGTCCTTGGGCAGCGTCACAAGATCATAGTCGACCTCGCCATCATTAAAGCGCGCTTCACCGCGGGTAATCTTCAGGGCTTTCAGAAAAGCGCGGCCCAATGTGGTCTTGCCGGAACCGCTTTCGCCAACAAGTCCAAAAAAGGATCCTTTGGGAATATCCAGATTGACGCCTTCAACGGCTTTCAGTGTCTGTGATGAAAACAGCGCGCCACCGCGCAGAGTGAAATGCACGGAAAGGTCGCGGGCAGAAATGATCGGCTTCTCGGTCATGCAGCACTCCGCTCGCGGGCCGCGACCAGACAGGCCGCAGTGTGGTTGGCGTCAAATGCTGTCATGTCAGGAACCTGTTGGCTGCACATTGGCTCTGCGACCGGACAACGGGTGTGAAACACACACCCGGAAGGCCGCTCCAGAGGGCTTGGAATATCACCCGCGACCGGCGTCAGTTCTGCATCCAGATCGTCCAGCTTGGGGATCGCATTGATCAATCCCTGCGTATAAGGATGAATCGGTGTTCTGATGACGTCGCGTACTGAGCCATATTCGATGATCTTGCCAAGATACATCACTGCCACCTTGTCTGCGGTTTGTGCGATGACACCAAGGTCATGGGTGATGAATATGATGCCCATGTTGAATTCAGCCACAAGATCTTTCATCAGATCAATCACCTGCGCCTGAATGGTCACATCCAGCGCGGTTGTCGGCTCATCTGCGATCAACAGTTTCGGATTGGTCGACAGGGCCATGGCTATCATTGCGCGCTGGCGCATGCCGCCTGACAGTTCGAAGGCATATTGATTAAACCGTTTGGCCGCATCGGAAATGCCAACCCGGTCCAACATATCTACCGAAATGGCCTTGGCTTCCTTCTTGGTGATTTTCTTGTGCAGAACCAATTGTTCGACCATTTGATCGCCAATGGTAATAGCCGGTGCAAAACTGGCCATCGGTTCCTGAAAAATCATCGACACAGCACCACCACGCACGATGCGCAGAGACTTGTTGGTCTTCAACGACAGAACATCCACGGTTTCATCTTCAAGTGACAGCGTGATCTTGCTTTCCGGGGTGTAAATTGCGTTGCCCGGATTGAGCTTCATCAGCGATTTCGCCGTGACGGATTTTCCGGAACCGGATTCTCCGACAAGGCCCAGAACTTCACCGGCATTCACTTCAAAGGATACGCCATCCACTGCGGTGATACGACCTTCGTCAGTATCGAATTGCAGCGTGAGATTATCAACAGTCAGCAGGGTCATTATTTCTTCACGCTTGAATATGGATCGGCCGCATCACGTAATCCATCGCCGACAAACACAAAGGCCAGCACAAGAGCAACGAAAAACACGACGGGAATAAAATACCATTGGTAGTTCAATAGAACATCGGCTTGTGAAACATTCTGCATCATGGAACCCAGTGAATTCACAGGATCTTTCAGGCCAAGCCCGATGAAGGAGAGGGCGGTTTCAGAGCGCACCATATAGGGAAACGAAATCATCAGATCGACGATGATGTAGCTGGTAAAACTGGGCAGCAGATGCTTTCGGATCACATGCCCCGATGAGGCACCGCACAATTCGGCTGCCAACACGTATTCCTGGCTGCGCTCTGTGAGCAAATGGGTTCGGATGCGCCTTGCAAGCGTGGGCCAGCCGATCAATCCCAGAATGATGGAGATAAAGAAGAACCGGGTCTCCGAACTCCATGAATCCGGCATGAACGCTGCCAGAGCCATAAACAGCGGAATCGGTGGCACCGTTCGAATGGCATCTGTGAGCATTTGCAATGAGGAATCAATCCAACCGCCAAAATACCCCGCTGCACCGCCAATGATCAGCGCCAACACGAAGGAGATCAGGACCCCCAGCGTGCCCACCGCAAGCGATGTCCAGATCGCATGCAGCGTTCGCCCAAAAATATCTTTACCACTGGAATCGGTGCCAAACAGGTGAATGCCGCCTTCCGCAACGCCAAACAAATGAGTGTCAAACGTCAGCGTCTTGACATTGATATCCAACAGATCGCCAGGCAGGTCCCATGCAATATCAATAAGGCTGTATTCCCACCCTTCTACAAAAAACTCCACATAGCGACGCTCTTCGCGATCAATCGTGGTGACCCAGCGAAAGTTGGTTTTGATAGAGCGCTCGCGGGTAGATGAGTAAATAAATGGGCGTACAGAAAATCCATTCTCATCCCAAAATTTCGGGATTTGCGGCGCGCCGTTTTCATACTCACTGTCACGACCCGCAATAGTGGGATCGTAGGGTGAAAGGAACGGCGCAAAGATGCCCATGCTGATCATGATGATCAGCGCCCAAAGCGCGATCATGGCGGACCGATTGCTTTTGAACCGAGCCCAGATCAACTGCCCTTGCGAGGCAGTGAAATATTCTTCTTTCAGCTTGGCGGCTTTGGCCAGATCTTTTGAGTCTGCGGTTGTTGCGCTCATCATCTACCCCATCATTCCGCGACGCACGCGCGGGTCCATCAACGCCAAAAGAATGTCAGTCACAAAATTCAGGACAACAATTGTTGCTGTCAGAAGGAAAATAATTGCGCCAGCCAATTGCTGATCATTCGAACGCGCCAGTGCTTCAATCAAAAGGGCGCCTGCTTCTGTCAGCGTCAAAATCAGCGCGATAATAGGCAGTTCATTGAAGATACGGTTCAGATCAAATCCGAGCGAATTGATCACCGGTCCCAAAGCGTGTCGGGCAGGGTAGCGCCATAAAAGCGTCCACCCGCCAATGCCCCTGGCTGATGCGGCAGTGACATAGAGTTTGCCATTTTCATCCAGCATCAATGCTCGCACGGTTTGCAGCGCAAAGGCTGTGGCGGACCACCCCAGAATGAAAATTGGCAGCCAGGCTCGAGATAAGAAATCCCAGAACTTGGCCATCGACCACGCGGCATCACGGTACTCTTTGGAAAACAGCCCTGTTAAGGAATCACCGAAAAACACTGTGGAAATCAGCATTATGATGAGAGCCAGCAGGAAGTTTGGCAGAGCCAGACCCAGATAAGAGACAAACCTGAGTGAGTTGTTGGCAAAAGCATTGTTCGATGAGGCTGAAATAATGCCCACCGGAATGGCGATGAGGTACGCGGCGATCAGAGCTGCCAGACAGATCATCAAACTGATCCAGAATTTGTCGCCCAGAAGCTGGTTGATATCGAGGCGCAGAATACAACTGTCGCCGAATTCACCGCGGAACATCACATTGCTGACCCAACTGACCCAACGCACCGCAAAAGGGCGATCCAGGCCAAGGCGGCGTTCTTCCGCCTGAATATCATCAATGCTGATTTGTGCGCCCTGAGTGTTCTTGAAGGCAAGATACCGCTCAGCGCAACTGCCGGGAACCAGCTCCATCAGTGTAAACACGATCAGCGACACTGTGAGTAGCGTAAAAATCGCCATCACTGCCCGCATTAACGTGAATTGTAAGAAGCGCCCCATATATCTAACCCAACCTGATCGTCCAAGTGTTGGGACCCGTTACACACGGGCCCCAATTGCAATGAAGGCGTCAGATCAATTGAACTTGATACTGACGCCTCCCGCGATTTTTATTCTTCCAGGAACCACTGTGCTCCGCGATATGGGTATGTCCGATAATACTCATAAGACGCAGTTTTGAATTCCGGAACATTCTTCAGCTTGTTGTTCACATAGATCGGATCAGGCGTCAAAGCCGTACCGATGAACAGCAGATTGCCGGTCATGTTCTCAACCATGCGTGCACCCAGCATGTTGGACTTGTCTGTGCCAACAGGCTCGGACTGGAATGCGTTGATGTCTTCGATCAACTGCATGACATATTCCGGTGGCTTCACGCCTTTGGCGCCGTTTGTGTCCACATATTCAGCCCACAACATACCAACGCGGTGTGCAAAGTAGTTCTCAAACGGTGGAACCCAGAGCTCATTGTTGCCAAGGATAATACCAAGTGGTTGGCCTTTTTCCCAAAGACCCACATCCAGCTGATTGGAAGACTGAGCCGAACGATACTCATCCGGTGTCACTTCTTTAACAGTGGTTTTGATACCTACATTTGACCAATACTGACCGACCAGTTCAACCACCTGTCCGGCGATACCCTGTGTCGCGAATTGCAGGTTCAGAACCAGCGGATCGCCATTTGGCAAATCACGGAAGCCATCGCCATCTGCATCAGCAAGTCCAACTTCGTCGAGCAATGAGTTTGCTTCATCAGGAGCGAATTCAGTAGCAAAAGTTTTCCATTTTGGATCGACAAAATCCGGAACCGGAGAGAAACCGGTGAACTGCTGGATGGTGCCTTGACCGAAATACGCGACTTCGTTCAACTCTTCGCGGTTGATGGCAATTGACATGGCCTTGCGGAAATTGAGATCACCGAAGACTTTGCGTTTTTCCTCATCAGCCGAGGTCACGTTGAACGAAAATGCGTGCATCGCAATTTTTGGCTGCAATTGAACGGAATAGCCGCCCTTTTCCTGGTTTTCCAGAAGCAGCGGTGCATCTGACAATTGCAGGGATTGTGTCTTGTAGTCCACTTCGCCATTGATCAGTTTCAGCAAACGCACCTGATTGTCATTTGCGTAAACTTCATCCTGCTCATTGATGTATGGGAGCTGGTTGCCAGCAGTGTCGACCATGAAGAAGTATGGGTTTGCAACATAGTGACGGCCCTCAGTGGAGTCCGCAACTGTGATGAATGATTCCAGCGTTGGAACCACGGCAGCTGGCATGTTGGCAACCTTGTCCGGGCTGTTCAGCAGCGGAGACGGTGTGTCTGTCCAGTCTGAATTGCCGAAATAGGCTTTGATGACGTCATAGCCATTTTCAAAACCCAAAGCTGTGGCTTTTTCATCCGCATCAGCACTTACATCCGGGTGAAACTGACCCAGAAAATGCTTTGGCTGGAAGCCCTGTGCAAATGATGTTGCAAAGTGGGCAATCAGGCCTGGCTTTGGCGCTGGCAGAATGAACTTAACTGTCTGCGGATCAATCACTTCAACAGTCATGCGCTCGCCGCCAACCAGCACATAGTCTTTTGGCTTTTCATTGATGTTCGGATCAAGCGCAATGTTATCGTACCAGAACTTTACATCTTCGGCAGTGAACGGAGCGCCATCAGACCATTTGTGACCTGCACGCAGCGAAAATGTTACTTCTGTGTAATCGTCATTCCAGGACCAGCTTTTCGCTACATTTGGAACGATTGTCTGAAGATCATCGGAATAACGAACCAGATTGACGTGGCGTGTGGACAGGAAATCGGATGTGCCGGCTTCTGTCGCATTGGACAGAGCATCCAATGTGCCACCATAGCTGCCGATCATTTCGTATGGGGCAACAACAAGAGGCTCGGAAGGCAAGCGATCTGCCAGCGCTGGCAGATCAGGATTGCCCTGGATCTGTGCGTTCAGATCACCAATGGCAGGATTTTCCTGGAATGACAGTGTGCAGCCTGCTGCTGCCTGAAATTCAGCCAACTCAAATTGCTGCGGATATTCACCCCCAGCAACACCTTTCATATCGGCGACCGTTACTTCCGGGCATCCAGCAGCATAGGCTGTGCTGGATAGCGCGGCGAACGCGACGCCTGTTAAAAATAGTTTCTTCATATATTTATCTCCTCAGGATGTGCATCAGAACTGACAGTGACTAGCGTTTCTGTATGAAGCTTTTACAACGTGGATTTATCAAAGCCTCTTTGGGGGGAACCGTCAAATGCAAATGAGCGCGAAATTGTACGTTTCCCAACTCGGTTCGACCACAGCCCCCTGCCATAGCTGATGAAACCGTACGAACCGTCGAATTATCAGTGAAATCGATTATTCTTATTACAGAATAGGAAATTCTGATGATCGTCAATTGCAGGGAAGCACTATCTTCCCGGACCATGCCGGTCGCAAAGCGCTGACATACTTAGGGTTGCAGGATTTGGAGCAGACATTGAAGAAAAAAATTCTGATGATCGTCATTGATCAGTTTCGCGCAGACTGTCTCAATGGTGCACTATCTGGGCATATCAAACTGCCGCATTTGCAGGCGCTGATGCGGGAAAGTACTTGTTTCAACCGTCATTATACTGTGACATCACCATGCGGGCCGTCCCGTGCCAGTCTTTTGACCGGCCTTTACGCCATGAACCATCGGTCAATCCGCAATGGTAACCCGCTTCCCAGACAGCACCCGACCATCGCTTCTGAATTCCGAAAGGCGGGATATGAGCCCCTGTTGTTTGGTTACACCGATATAAGTGCCGATCCTCATTTTCTTCATCCGAACGACCCGGACCTGAAAAACTACGAAGGCCTGGCTCCCGGGTTTTCCGAGGTTGTTAGACTAAGGTCTGAGAGTAATTCGTCGTGGATCGGGAATCTGAAGACCAAAGGCTATGAAATTCCGGCGGCTTATTGGGACTTGTTTAAACCTGTTGCGGCAAATGGCAGCACGAAACCGGCAATTTCCGATCCTGCCCTTTATGCAGCTGAAGACAGCGACACCGCATACTTAACAAACCGGACACTGGAGGAATTATGTGCCAGGGAGCAGCAGGATTGGCTTTCTCTGGTAACTTATATTCGCCCGCATCCACCTCTGGTAGCGCCGGCACCTTACAATAAAGCATTTGCCCCGTCAGAATTACCAGCACCAGTGCGGCCGCAAAGCCTTGAAAAACACAAAGAGACCCATCCATATTTCGCCGCAAATTATACGCACCCCGCCAATGAGGGTCTGTATATCGGATTCGATGGCCGTCAGGATTTGATGTCAGACCACGATGTTGCCGAGTTGCGCGCTGTTTATGCCGGATTGGCCATGGAAGTGGATCACCATATCGGCCGGATTCTGAATTATTTGCGGGACAGTGGGCAATTTGACGATACGCTGATTGTTATCACTGCAGACCATGGAGAAATGTTGGGTGACCACTATATGTGGGGCAAGGAAACGCCGCATGAGGCTGCGCTTCACGTTCCACTCATCATCCGCGATCCGCATAACCCGCAAAGCCACGGGACTGAAATCAATCATTTCACCGAAACCATCGACATCACACCAACCCTGCTGGATTGGGTTGGTGAGGAGCCAAATATCAGCTTCAACGGCAAATCCCTTTTGCCGTTCCTGAAAGGGGAAACACCTCGATCCTGGCGCAGCCACATTTTTGCGGAAGTGGATTTTGGTGACCCGCTGGAGCCAACCCGTTTTCAGGAAGCGTTCGGCCTGTCACAGTTCCAGTCGAATTTTGCCGTCATTCGTGATGACCGTTTCAAATATGTCCATTTCAACGGCGGATTGCCCCCATTGCTATTTGATATGCAGGCCGACCCGCAGGAATTCAACAATCTGGCCGCAGAACCATCCCATGCGAGCGAGCTTCTGCATTACGCAAATGTGATGCTGGACCACCGCATGTCTTTTGCGCACCACGCAACCAGCCGCATGAAGATAAAGGAAACAGGGATTCAATACGCTTAGAGAAGAGGTGCGGTCAGATCAGCAGGATTGTTCCGACCGCAGCAACACCAATTCGCAGGTCATCAGCACAGCATTGTCGTTCTTGCGCAAAGGACCTTGCATGATTTCGCCATCCAGGCCGACAATCAGAATGTCGATATCTGCGCCAGATTGCGGGCCTTCCAGATTGATTGATCCCGTCCGCACGAGAAATTCCGTCGCGTAGCTTTCCATGGCGTCGCCATTGTCAAAGGAAGCACCAACCAGGCTGCCCAGGCCGTGAACTTCGGCTTTTGCCCAGCCCAGTTTTTCGCAGATCTTGCCCAATTCCTGACCGATTTCAACATTCGGGCGCAAACGCACCAGAGCTGCGTGGGCATCGGGTTCTGCGGCAGTTCCCTTTGGTTGAAACAACGTAAAATTTGTCTCTGGGTCAAACTGACCCTCGAATCGGGCATCTGGAAACATCCACCCGGTGAAGGTCGCCGTGTCCTTTATGATGCAGCGATCAGGCAGCATATGTCCGGCAAATTGCGCACCTGTTTCGTCTGTCCAGGAGCCGTGGCAATGGATAAAGGGTCCACCATCGCGCCAGCCGACGACCAGACCCGCCTCTTCGATCCGCGCTGATCCGGCCAACGAATAAGTCTCACTCCACCAGGCCGTATGATCATCATCAGGGGAAGGGGCAGGCATGACGAATTCCAACTGGCGCACATTTGCTTCCTGCACTGAAAGATAGGCAGATATTGCACCAAGCCCGTCCAACTTTTCAGCGAGTGCTGGCAGCACGGTTTGTCCGGCCTCCAACTCAATGGTGATCGGGACCGCATCCGTGAGGCGGATAAAATGACGTTCCGGTTCAACCGGGCCGGGTTGCCCGATGTAACGCATTATGTCTTCGCGCTTTCTGCCAACCGTCTTTCATACTCAGCGCGCACAAGTTTTTTGGTGATTTTACCATAGCCGGACTTCGGCAATTCATCCCAGAACTCGATTGCCTTTGGCATCTTGTAGTTCGCAACTTTTCCAGCCAGCCAATGCCGCAGAACGTCAGCGTCGATCGTCTGGCCATTGGCAGGCACGCACACTGCAATCCCAACTTCCCCCCATTTGGGATCGGGATATCCAAAAATTGCCACCTCGGAAATATCTGGATGCCGCAGAAATTTTTCTTCGGTCTCGCGTGGATAAATATTTGAACCACCGGAAATATACATGTCGGATTTTCGGCCCGTCAGATAGAAAAATCCTTCAGCATCCATATGTCCCACATCGCCGGTGCAAAACCAGCCATTGCGAAAGGCTTCGGTATTGGCTTTTGGATTGTCCCAATAACCTGAAAACACGGCAGGTCCGATGATGCAGAATTCTCCGGTCTCACCCGGAGCGACTTCGTTGCCGTCAGCGTCCTGAATCTGTATCTGCATACCAGTGCGGGCTGTGCCACATGTGCCTTCACGGCGCACTTCGGTGTTGCCATCTTCATGCAGATCTGGGCGCAATACGGTAATGGCGCCGGTCACTTCACCAAGGCCAAAATACTGAACCAGTACTGGTCCCAGTTTCTCCAACGCAGCTATCTGGTCGGTCCGGTACATTGGTGCACCCGCATAAATCACATGTCGGAGCGAGCTGTGATCAACGCTGTCAACGGCAGGGTGTTCGACAAGCATTTTCACAATGGTCGGAACCGTGAACAAATTGCTGACGCGCCAACGCTCGATCAGATGCCAGATCTCTTCTGCGTCAAAGCCGTTGGATTTGGGCAGGATGGTTGGAACCCCGCGTGCAACCTGCATCAGCATATGCACGCCAGCGCCATGTGACAGTGGCGCAACTGCAATCGAGGCATCATTTTCAGTTGTGCCGGGCATCAGATCGCTAAGGTGGTTGGTGATCACAAATGCCATCTGGCCATGCGCCAGAACAGCAGCTTTTGGGTAACCGGTCGTACCCGATGTGTAAAACAGCCAGCAAGGGTCATCATAGTCGACATCGCATAGTGGCGTCGTGGTGTCCTGGTACTGATCGACCAGCGCATCATAATCGGTCCCGATACTGGATGCGCCGATGGATATCATGAATTCCAGATCATCCGCGCAATGGCTTGCGTGATCGGCAAACACGGATTGTATGATCATGCCCTTGGCGCCACTGGAGCGCACTATCCAGGACAGATCGTCCGGACTGCCGCGAAAATTGGCAGGCACCCAGATGGCACCAATACGCCAACAGGCATAGGCTGATTCAAATACCTGATTGCAGTTTTGCGACTGAACAACAATTCGATCGCCCTTTTGCACGCCATAGGTGTCCACCAATGCGCGCGCCATGGCATTGACCCGTGCATTCAGTGCTGACCACGACCATTCGGAATCACCCCAAACGAGACCCGGCTTCTCTGGAAACCGCCTTGCAGATTGTTCCAGAAAATGAGCCAGATTCATGACCCGGTCGGAATTACGTTGCATAAAATTTGACCTTACTGCACGCGTTCAAGAATGGAGACGTAGTTCGATACCGCTGCACCGCCCATGTTAAAGACAGCACCAAGCTCGGCGTTCGGTATCTGCATGTCGCCTGCTTCACCCATTAATTGCATGGCGGCCATCACATGCATCGAAACGCCGGTTGCCCCAATCGGATGACCCTTGGATTTCAATCCGCCGGATGGGTTCACCGGCAGCTTTCCATCCTTCCGGGTCCAACCCTCACGCGCTGCTTTCCAGCCTTCACCGCGTTTGGTCAGGCCCATCGCTTCATATTCAATCATCTCGGCAATTGTGAAACAGTCATGGGTTTCAACAAAGTCGAGTGCATTGAGATCAACACCGGATGATGCTTTGGCCTGTGTCCAGGCCCGATGCGCACCCTCGAACGCGGTCATGTCGCGCCGTGACAGAGGAAATACATCATTGCTGTTGGCCCGCGCGCGAAAGCTGATAGCCCGTGACAGGTCTTTGGCTGTTTCCCGGTCAGCAAGTACAATCGCGGCAGCACCATCAGACACCAGCGAACAGTCCGTGCGTCTGAGGGGAGGTGCCACCAACGGGTTCTTCTCGGAAACCGTATTGCAGAAATTAAACCCGAAATCCCGCTGCATGTGGGCAAAGGGATTGTGCACACCATTGGCATGGTTTTTGGCGGCAATCATCGCCATTTCGGCGCTTCGATCCCCATACTTTTGAAAATAGGATTGTGTTATCTGGGCAAAGATACCGGCAAAGCCGTCGCTGACACCGGCTTCTTCCTTGCGATAAGATGCGCTCAGAAGAATATCGCCGACTTTTGCGTTTGAGGTGGCAGACATTTTTTCCGCCCCCACGACCAAGGCAATGCGTCCGCGCCCGCTGGCAATGAAGTCGGCCGCGGTATACAGCGCTGCTGAACCTGTGGCGCAGGCATTTTCTGTGCGAATGGCAGGTGTGTGCTCAAGGCCTGGAACCGCAACCCCAAGCAGGGCCGCTTCAAACCCCTGATCTGAAAACCCATTATTGAGAACGCCAACCGAGGCAAAATCAACACTATCGGGTGTAACACCTGCATGGTCCAAAGCCGCCCCGCCAATCTCGGCCATAAGCGCTTCCACATCTGCGGCCTCACTTTTGCCAAACCGGCTATGCGACCAGCCGACAATTACGGGATCTGAAGTCATTCTATTCCTTTCAAGCCCGGTCTGCCCTAGCCTTGAGGCGTCATGGCCTCCCGCTGGCGGGCGCGTTCAAGCCCCAGTTTGCGTTCCCGATAGATAATGATCAACCCGGCAAGGATCACAAGCGCGACGCCAGCCAGTGTATTGGCGGTCAAAATCTCATCAAATACAGTGTAGCCCACAATGACAGCCAGCAGGATCGAGATATATTCAAATGGCGCAATGACAGATGTGTCGGCAAACCGATAGGACATGGTCAGCAGGATTTGTCCAATCCCTCCCAAAATACCCGCCATGATGAGCAGGCCCAATTCGGGAAGTTCCGGGACAACCCAGCCAAATGGCAGCGACAACAAGGAAAGAAGCGTGGCAGTGATGGAGAAGTAGAACACAATCGCAGCCGTGCTTTCCGTGCCGACCAGTTTGCGAATGAACACTTGAGCCAGAGCCATGAACACGGCACTGATCAAAGTCAGGAAAGCGCCTATGGTCTCCAGCTTGTCTGCTGATTCTACACTGATAACAGTGAGGCGCGGCAGTAGAATCACAACCACACCCACCAGTCCGAGAACCACCGCTGACAGGCGAAACACCCGAACAGGTTCGCCTAGAAACATTGCCGCAAAAATGACGGTCAGAACAGGCGCGGCATAGCCAATTGCGGTAACTTCGGGCAACGGCAACAGCCCAAGCGCGGTGAAGCCCATGGCCATGGAAGCAGTCCCCACCAGTCCGCGCCAGACATGGCCCATCGGGTTGTTGGTTTTGAGGCCCTGTTTCAAATCATGCTGCCAGGCAAGCCAAACAAGAATGACCGGAATGGCAAAAAGCGATCTGAAGAACACGGTCTCGCCGGGTGGAATATGATCTGCAACGGCTTTGATACAGCTTGCCATGGCGACAAAGATCGTCACTGACATGAGTTTCAGCAAAATTCCGCGTAGTGGGTTCATGATTGGCCTGAATGGAAGGGGGCGAGAACTCAGACCTCTACCGCGAGTCGCATACAGCATGCAATCGGGAGTAGGTCCGCCCTTACCTTTGTGATGTCTGCCAATCTGGATTCAGCCACGGTTCCGCGTTGGATCGACTTAGCGGATCACGGCCAAGAATATGGTCTGACGCTTTCTCACCCACCATGATGGAAGGGGCATTCAGATTGCCATTTGTGATCCGCGGAAAGATGGAACTGTCAGCAACCCGCAATCCCTCAACGCCAATCACGCGGCAGGTTGGATCAACAACGGCCATGAGATCGTCTGCGCTGCCCATTTTGGCTGTTCCGCACGGGTGATAGGCACTTTCAGCATGCTCACGAATAAACCCATCCAACTCGTCATCGCTCTGAAGCGCATCACCCGGTTGAATTTCGTGTGACGTAAAGGGTTGAAAGGCCTCTTGCCCAAAAATCTCGCGAGTCAGTCTGATACAGGTTCTGAAATCCTGCCAGTCACTGTCATGGCTCATATAGTTGAAGTTGATTTTCGGAGCGTCGTCCGGGTTGCCCGACCGCAGGGTAACCGCGCCGCGAGACGCAGAGCGCATTGGACCGACATGGGCCTGGAACCCATGCCCTTCGGCAGCTGTCTGGCCGTCATAGCGCACAGCGATAGGCAGGAAGTGATACTGGATATCGGGGTAATCAACACCAGCCTTTGAGCGAATGAAAGCAGCGGATTCAAACTGGTTGGAAGCGCCCATACCTTTGCGCGTAAACAACCACTGCGCCCCGATCAGAGCCTTGCCCCAAAGGTTCCAGTATTTGTAAAGCGTGATGGGTTGGCTGGCGGCCATCTGGATATAAAGCTCCAGATGATCTTGCAGGTTTTGTCCAACCCCGGGACGATCTGCCACCACAGGGATCTCGTGTTCAGCCAGATGCTCTGCCGAACCAATGCCTGACAATAACAAAAGCTTTGGTGTGTTGATGGAGGAGGCTGCAATTATGACCTCCCGGTTTGCCCGCACAGTTTCCAATTGACCACCGCGCTTGATTTCAACGCCAATTGCACGACCATCTTCAAACACCACGCGTTGCGCCATGGCGCGGATGATCGAGCAATTGTCTCGCTTCAAAGCGGGTTTGAGATAGGCATTGGCAGCAGACCAGCGCCGACCGCGCCATACGGTCTGCTCCATCGGGCCAAAACCCTCTTGCTGCTCGCCATTATAGTCACCCGTGACCTGATACCCGGCCTGTTCACCGGCATCAACGAAGGCTTGAAACAGTGGGTTTTTACGCGGTCCGCGCGTGACATGCAAAGGCCCGTCAGTGCCGCGCCAAGACGGATCTCCGCCATGGCCACCATCATGCCAATACTCCATACGCTTGTAATAGGGCAGCACGTCGGCATAGGCCCAGCCTTCGGCGCCGCTCTCTGCCCAATGATCAAAGTCCTTTGCATGGCCGCGCACATACACCATGCCATTGATGGAGGATGACCCGCCAATGACCTTGCCACGTGGCACGACAAGTTCTCGCCCGCCAAGATGAGGTTCGGGCTCAGATGAGTAACCCCAATCATAGCGCGCCATATTCATGGGATAGGACAAGGCCGCTGGCATTTGAATGAACGGGCCGGCATCTGTGCCACCATACTCGATCACGAGGACCGAATATTTGCCGTTTTCCGATAGGCGGTAGGCCATGGCACAGCCTGCAGAACCGGCACCAACAATTACAAAATCTGCTTGCATCAGTAGGGCGCCTCAACTGGACCCATGGCCACATAGACAGATTTCAACTGGGTGTAATGCTCAATGGCCGCCTTGGAGTTCTCCCGTCCGACACCGGATTGCTTGACGCCGCCAAAAGGGGCCTCCACCGGTGCAAGATTATAAGTGTTGATCCAGCAGGATCCAGCCTCCAACTCTGCGATGACCCGATGAGCGCGTGTCAGATCTTTGGTGAACACGCCAGCGGACAGACCGAACTCAGTGTCATTGGCACGGGCAATAGCTTCGCTTTCTTCGCTGAAACTCAGGACTGACATGACCGGGCCAAAAATCTCCTCCCGGGCGATGCGCATATCGTCTGTAACATCGGCAAAGACGGTTGGTTCAATGTAAAACCCGTTTTTGCCCATCGCACGCTTGCCGCCGGTTACCAGTCTTGCACCTTCGGAATTGCCAATCTCGATATAGGCCAGAACCTTGTCCATCTGCGCTTCGGTGACCATCGGTCCCATCTGCGTCTCTTCATCCATGGGATCACCCAGCCGTATCGTGTTGGTACGTGCTGCCAGTCGATCCAGAAATGCAGGAAGAATGCCATCTTGTACAAACACCCGTGTGCCATTGGAACAGACCTGGCCAGAAGAGTAGAAATTGCCCAGCATCGCCCCACCGACCGCGTCTTCAATATCGGCATCGTCGAAGACGAGAAGGGGTGATTTGCCGCCAAGCTCCATGGTTACATGTTTCACACCGGCACCTGCAGCAGCATAAACCTTTTTGCCTGTGGGAACCGATCCTGTCAGAGACACTTTATCGACGCGCGGATCAGCCACCAATGCTGACCCCACATCGCCAAGGCCCTGCACGACATTGTAAAGCCCGGCTGGCAGGCCTGCCTCTACCAGTATTTCAGCAATCTTCAAGGCGCAGAGCGGTGTCGTTTCAGATGGTTTGAACACCACAGCATTGCCGCAGGCAAGCGCCGGAGCGCCCTTCCAGCAGGCAATCTGCGTCGGGTAATTCCAGGCGCCGATGCCGACACAAACCCCAAGCGGCTCGCGAATGGTGTAGACAAAATCCTCCCCAAGCGGGATGTGCTCACCCGTAATGGTGGCTGCAAGGCCACCGAAATACTCCAACGCATCCGCGCCCGATGTGGCATCGGCCACAAGTGTTTCCTGCAATGGCTTGCCGGTGTCCAATGTCTCTAATGTGCTGAGGTCCCGGTTGCGATCGCGGATCATGTCGGCGGCTCTGCGTAATATGCGCCCGCGCTCAGTCCCACTGGTCCGTGCCCAGGATTTTTGAGCCGCTTTTGCGGCGCTTAACGCCTGATCAATGATGGAAGGCGTGGCCGAATGCACCCGTCCGATCAGCTCTCCACTGGCTGGATAAATGATATCAATCGGCGTTCCTGCCGTATCTTCCACATAGACACCATTGATAAAATGGCTGGCGGTTGGTTGTGCTTTCATAGGTCAAGTCTTTGCAAAATAGGTGTCAAAATGTATTGGCTGGTCACTGTGAAATCCCAACCGACATGGTTTTCTGGCCGAGTTGCAAGTGCAGATACTCAGCCACTGTTGCAATTGTATCCAGACGACTGGGCGCAATATCCTGCAGCGCTTTGCGGATGTAGAATCCGTCAATCATGGCCGCAAGTCCCTGTGCAATATGTTCTGCCCGACTGGGGTCCGTGAGTTGCATCAGACTGAACAGCAGGTTGGAATGCAGGCGTCGTGCATAGACCTGCAGCAGGCGCTGCGCTTGTTTTGATTTTTGTGCCTGAACATAAAAGGAAAGCCATGCTGCCACCACTTCAGGTGCAAAATTGCGCGGGTGGAAACTGGCCGTGATGATGGCTTCCAGTCGATCCAGCGGATCGTTTACCAACGACAATTCATGGCGCACATGCTCGCCGAATATTTTCAGGATATGGCGCATGGCTGCCAGCAAGATCTGATCTTTACCGCCAAGATAATGATGCGCCAGACCACTTGAAACGCCGGCGCGTTTTGCAATGCGACCCACGGTAACGTCCAGCGAACCGATTTCACCGATTTCCAGAATGGTGGCGTTGATCAGGGCCTGTCGGCGAATGGGCTCCATTCCGACCTTGGGCATTTCAGTCCTCGCTGGTAGCTCTTTTGCGGTAAAAACGGCAGGGGCTTGCTATGTTCAGGGAATATGTTTTTAATTGACTCGTCAATTAATAAAAATCGGAAACGTCATCAGAGCCTGAGCTCAGACCAGACTCTGGTCGTTCACCAGCTGATCATCAATCGAATAATTCTAGTCATAGGGACCCACCATGAGATTTTTTAAAACGACAGCAGCAAGCATTTTGGTGCTTGGCACGCTTTCCACAGCCGTACAGGCAAATTGTGACTCCGTGACCTTCTCCGATGTAGGTTGGACAGATATCACCGCCACAACAGCTGCCACCACCGTCTTGCTGGATGCTTTGGGCTATGAGACAGATGTGAAAGTTCTGTCCGTGCCGGTGACGTATACTTCTATGGCACGCGGCGACATTGATGTCTTCCTGGGCAACTGGATGCCAACAATGGAAGCTGACATTGCCCCTTACCGCGAAGCCAAAACCGTTGATACTGTTCGCGAAAACCTGGAAGGCGCAAAATATACGCTTGCCACCAATGCTGCAGGCGCAAAGCTTGGCATTACGGACTTTGCCAGCATCGCGACACATATGGATGCTCTGGAAGGAAAAATCTACGGCATCGAACCAGGCAATGATGGCAACCGGCTGATCATCGATATGATTGAAGCCGATGCGTTTGGCCTGAAGGGCTTTGAAGTGGCTGAATCCTCCGAGCAGGGCATGCTGGCGCAGGTTGGCCGGGCAGACAAGCGCGACGAACCTGTTGTGTTTCTCGGCTGGGAGCCTCATCCGATGAACGCGAATTTCGAACTGACCTATCTGGCAGGCGGCGATGACCATTTCGGTCCGGATTTTGGTGGTGCAACAGTTTACACCAACACCCGTGCTGGCTACGTGGCAGAATGCCCGAACGTGGGCAAATTGCTCTCCAACCTGAAATTCACGCTGGCCATGGAAAATGAAATCATGGGCGCGATCCTGAATGACAGCGAAGATCCTGAAGATGCAGCGACCGCATGGCTGAAAGCCAATGCAGATGTGCTGTCAGGCTGGCTCGACGGCGTTACCACCCAGGATGGCAGTGATGCCATGGCTGCTGTAAAAGCAGAACTCGGCCTTTAAAGAGCAGTGTCCAGAGTTTAGGCTCTAAAATATAGCTTCCCGTTCTGATCAATGGATCGGGAGGCTTTTTCTGATAATTCTTATTGGCGGACTTAAAGACCTATGGAATGGCTGACGGCAAACAAGATTCCGGTCGGCAAAACCGCCCGATCCGTATTCGACTGGTTACAGGCCAATGGTGCCTGGTTTTTTGATGGGCTGGCGGTGGGACTGGAAACCCTGATTGACGGCATCCTCTGGGTGTTGCAGACACCGCATCCGTTGATCATCATTGCATTCTTTGTTGGATTGACCTGGTATCTCCAGCGTTCCTGGAAAACCTGCCTGCTCATTTTTCTGGGCTTTCTGTTTATTCTCAATCAGGATTATTGGGAAGAAACCACAGAAAGCCTGACGCTGGTTTTGTCCGCCTGTGTGGTCTGTATGGCTGTTGGCGTGCCAATTGGCATTGCGGCCGCGCATAGGCCAAACCTTTATCGCTTCATGCGACCGGTTCTGGATTTGATGCAGACCTTGCCAACCTTTGTTTATCTCATTCCCGCGATTGTCTTTTTTGGTATCGGCATGGTGCCTGGCCTTATGGCAACGGTTATTTTTGTGTTGCCCGCGCCCATTCGCCTGACCCATTTGGGCGTCTCCTCAACTCCGCAGCCACTGTTGGAAGCCGCCGACGCCTTTGGCGCTACTGGTTGGCAGAAATTGGTGAAAGTGGAATTCCCCTATGCGGTGCCGCAAATCATGGCGGGGCTCAACCAGACCATCATGCTGTCACTATCAATGGTCGTCATTGCAGCGCTTGTGGGCGCAGATGGTTTGGGCGTTCCAGTGGTTCGGGCGCTTAACCAGGTGAATGCTGCGCTCGGCTTCGAAAGTGGATTTGTCATTGTTATTGTCGCAATCATGCTGGATCGCATGCTGCGCGTGGAGCGCCGCAAATGAACAATGCTGTTGAATTTGATGCGGTTTCCATTGTGTTCGGGTCAAACCCGAAAAGCGCTCTGCCGGCCATGGATGAAGGAAAGACCCGAGCCGAAGTGCAAGAGATGAGCCAGCAGGTGCTGGGCGTACATGATTGCTCTTTGGATGTGAAAGCTGGTGAGATTCTTGTTTTGATGGGGCTCTCGGGTTCCGGCAAATCCACCTTGCTGCGCGCCGTCAATGGTCTCAATCCGGTGGTGCGTGGATCTGTTCGCGTCAATGATGGTGATCAGATGGTCGACATCACCTCTGCCGACAAGAAGACACTGAGACGGATGCGTCTGTCCCATGTTGCCATGGTGTTCCAGCAGTTCGGATTATTGCCCTGGCGCAGTGTTCGGGAAAATGTCGGGCTGGGCCTGGAACTCGGTGGCCTTGAAGTGGCGGAACGCACCAGCCGGGTCGATACGCAATTGGCGTTGGTTGGCCTTTCTGATTGGGCCGAGCGCAAGGTTGGGGAACTGTCCGGGGGCATGCAGCAGCGTGTCGGTCTTGCCCGGGCATTTGTGACAGAAGCGCCAATCTTGTTGATGGACGAGCCCTTCTCAGCGCTTGACCCTTTGATCCGCACACGCCTGCAGGACGAGTTACTGGATCTGCAAAGCAGTTTGAAACGCACGATTATCTTTGTCAGCCATGATCTGGATGAAGCTTTCAAGATTGGCGACCGCATTGCCATTATGGAAGGTGGACGGATTATCCAGTGCGGCACGCCGCAAGAGATTTTTTCAGCACCGGCTAATGACTATGTGGCCGATTTTGTCGCCCATATGAACCCGCTCAACGTGCTGTGTGCAGAACATATTATGCACCCTGTTACAGGCAATGCACCGACGGTGACGGTAACCGGTCAGGAAATGATCCAGAACGTTATGGAGCTGCTGAAAACAGGCGGCGATGCTGTCGGGGTGGAGAAAGACGGTGCGATTGTTGGGCAAATCACTCAGGAAAATATCCTGACGGCGTTGCTCGACCCACGTGGAGAAGTGGATAGATAGCAGCCTGGGGTCTGAGCCCAAAATCCCGTAACCTTGCTATTGTCGGGATTTGCTTTGTGCTGCTTGCTCATTCATTGCGTCATGTCGCGCCTGTATATCGTCTGGCCAGCGTGATTTGATGAAGGATAAAACAGCAGTTATCTCGGCATCGCTCAGAACGTCCTTGTAGACAGGCATGGCGCTTTCATAGCCTTCAAGCCCCGCAAATTCAGCCAGTCCGTATTTGGTAATTCCAAACAGTACGTCATCTGTGTGATGCCACGTGTGCCCGGTTTCATCATGTGGTGGCGCGGGCAGAAGGCCGTCTTCGCCAGGACTGCGCCAATTCGGTTGGCCTTCAAGGTTGTCGCCATGGCAAGACGCACAATTGGCAGCATAGACTGCACTGCCAAGCTGAACTGTAGCTGTATCTTCTGGTTTGAAAAGGCCGCTTTGGGAGGCAAACATGAATGTTCCGCCTCCCAAAACCAGTATTATGGACCAACAAATTATATGTCCGGCTCTTGAAACCGGCATAGTTACACCACGATGATCTCTGCGTTCGAGCGCACGCGTTTATACAAATCAATCACATCCTGATTGATCATGCGCACGCAGCCACTGGAAACCGACTTGCCGATTGTCCAGTACTCCGGCGTGCCATGAATGCGGTACAACGTATCTTTGTTGCCCTCAAATATATACAGCGCACGCGCACCAAGCGGATTGTCAAGTCCAGGCTGCATCCCGCCATTATCGGCACTGTATTTGCTTAGCTCAGGGCGTCTTGCAATCATCTCTTCAGGCGGCGTCCATGTTGGCCATGGCCGCTTCCAGGCAACTCTTGCACGACCAGACCATGCGAAACCGGCACGGCCAAGGCCCACCCCGTAACGCATTGCCTTGCCACCTGGCTCCACCAGATAGAGGTAGTGCGAAGACGTATCGACAATGATCGTTCCAGGCTTTTCATCGGTGCGATAGCTAACGCTGCGACGCCTGAATTTGGTTGGCACCTTGGCCAGATCAATTCCGGGAATGGGGAATTGTTCACTGGGCAGTGGCCCATACATCGACGCATAATTGCCGAACCCGCCACCAGTATCGCCCGCGCTATCATCTGTGGCTGTAGTACAGCCTGAAACCGCAAGACCCAGAATGCTGGCGCTTCCCAGCACAAAGGCGCGCCGGGATGGCGTGCGCGCTGTATTGTCATCAAAATTCATATTGCAACTACCTTTGCGCCAATTCTGACGCGTTCATAAAGATCTTCTACATGCGCATTGATCATGCGCACGCATCCACTGGATACGTTTTGTCCAATGGACCACGGCTCAGTTGTTCCATGTATCCGAAACAGCGTATCGCGGCCATTTCGGTGGAGATATAAGGCCCTTGCGCCAAGCGGGTTGTTGATGCCGCCAGGCAAGCCACCTGCATATTTCTTGTAGCGACGAGGATCACGTCGGATCATATTCGCCGTAGGTGTCCAGCGCGGCCATTTGGCTTTGCGTCCAATCGTGGCTGACCCGTTAAAGGCCAAACCCGCCTTGCCAAGTCCGACCCCGTAACGTCGCGCACGGCCACGTCCGGTGACGAGATACAGGAAATGTTTGCGCTGGTCGACCACAATTGTACCGACCGGATAGCCTTTGAACCGCACATTACGTGGCTTGAATTTGCGGTCCAGTCGGAAGTTTTTCGGTTTGGCAGCCAGAGCGGGCAGCGGTGCTGTCGCAACAAGTGCCGAGATGCCGAGTATCAGATTACGTCTTGTAAGCATGTCATGCCTCATGAATTGTCTGAGAAAAGATACATCTCCTGCAGAAGCAGAGATGCGCGTTTAGCTTAGACAATCAGGCAATTGGGGGTCGAAAAAGCGCGTGTCGAAAGGCGGCATTGAGGCTGGTCGCCGGCTCATAAGAAGGAATGGTTCCGCCGAACAGGAACTCTGGATTAAAAGCCGCATTTGTGAAGGAACAGTCAGAACTGCAGGGCGCATTACTGTTGGACGTTTTAACTGCATCATCTTCGCCGCAACATTTCTGCCTTGCGGTCACAATGGCACCACTGCCCGCGACAATAGTGGACTCCTGATCAGTATCCGCAATAGATTCCTGAAGTTCCGAAGAGGTTAAGTTTGCAAATGCTGTTCCGCTGTCAGGCAACCCATGGGTGCCGACAAACAAAAGCAACAGCAGAAAACAAATCAATTTCCTCATGATTCTCTCATACCCAGAACCGGCCAAAAAATCTAGCCCGAGCTGATCACCATGCCGTGAGGTCCGTTGTAAGGGCTAAGCCATGACCTCAAACCAAGTGTTCATTCCGGCAGCTGCATGTTCCAGCATGTGACAGTGCAACAGCCATTTGCCAGGATTGTCCGCGACAAAGGCAATTTTGGTGGTCTGTTGGGGACCGATGAGAAAGGTGTCGCGCCATGGCTTGCCTTCATCTAAGTCACTGCCGCTGCGCTCCAGAACGCGGAAATGATGCCCGTGAATATGCATGGCATGAAGAAAGGCAGTGTTGTTAACCGTGTCCAGAATGATTGTGTCATTGCGCTGGACTGAAAAGAAGGGCGCATCGGCCAGATTGGCGACGCCGTTGAAAGCCCAAACCTGGCGTGTGCTCCTGAAATCCGCTCGTTCCAGCTTTTTACCCTTATAGGTGATGTCGCCCATCCGCCCCATGGCGCCGCCAGTCATATCCAGCGTGAAAATGCGGGCATTTTCAAAGTCCGGTTCTGGCAGGTCGTTCAAAATCAGCGCAGGCATTGTCAGTGCGGCTACCGGCGGGGTGCTGTCCGACTTTTCCACGATTTCGAAACTGGCAAACGAGAATGCCTGCCCACCTGAAACCTCGTCCAACTGCATCGGAACTCCCGGTTTGGGAACCACCAATAAATCGACCCTTTGCGCAGGGCCAAGCAGCAAAGGCTGATACGGTAATTCCGTAACAGCTGGCAGGCTTTGGCCATCATAGGCAAGAATTTTTGCACCAAGTTGCTTTGTATCCAGTTCCAGCACGCGGGCATTGGATGTGTTGATCAACCGCAATCTGTAGGGCTCATTTGCGTTCAGTGCGTAACTGGGTTGGCTCTTGCCATTGACGGTCAGCCAATTGCCGAGGCGTCCGCCATGGCTCCAATCCATTAGTGAACCGAGGCTGGCGCTGTCAAATTTACCGCTTTGGTCCAGACGCCAATCATCCAGAACCAGTGTCCTGTCGTGCTCGGTGTCGAAATCGGACGTGTCGCCTTCGACAATCAGAGCGCCATATAGGCCACGAGAAACCTGATTCCAGCTTTTATTATGGGCGTGATACCAATAGGTGCCAGCATCCGGCACAATGAAATCATATTCAAAGGTGGCACCAGGCTCTACGGCTTTCTGCGTCAGTCCGGACACCCCATCCATGTCGTTGGCAATGCGGATGCCATGCCAATGGATCGATGTTGCTTCTTCAAGCTTGTTAACAAGCCGGACTTTCACCCGATCTCCACGTTTGACCCTGATTTCAGGGCCAGGTGTGGACTCATTGTAACTCCAAAGATCAGAGTCAGGCGCATCGCCGGAATAGAGTTTCTGTTGCGAGGGGCCGGCAATTATTTCGAAAAACCCATCAGATGCTACCGACGCTTTGAAACTGGTTGGCAGCAGGGCAAGGCCCAAACTTCCAGCGCTGGATTTAAGAAAAGTTCGTCTGTTGAAGGACATGATATCTACTCCTGGTTCATCAGAAAACCGGCAATGGCGTTCAGATCATCCTGCGAAAGAAAGCGTGTTCCATCCCGCACCACTTCGCCCATTGATCCGCCAAATGTATCTCCATCCGGCAAGACACCGGTACGCAAGGCATAGGCCAGAGATTTCTCCGTCCAGCCATTTTCCATAAGCGCGGCGGTGGTGATGGGTGGAGATTTTCCGCCGCCGGGAAGTTTGTCAGCTCCATGTAATCTAAGTTCTGCCTGCCGTGCGCCCAATGTATTTCGGGGCGTGTGGCATGCGCCACAATGTGCAGGGCCTTCGACAATATACTTCCCCCGATTCCAGGCTTCATTTTGGCCTTCGATTGTCTGAAATCCGGTTTGGTCCAAAAACAAAGCGCGCCACAATTTCAACCCGCCGCGAAAATTGAACGGAAACACGACATCCTGATCCCTCGAAGGCTGTGCCGCTGGCGGCACCGTTTGAAACGCCATCCAAAGGTCTGCAACATCCTGGTCGCTAAACTTTCTATAAAATGGATAGGGAAAGGCGGGGTAATATGACTTTCCATCGGGAGAGACGCCTTGCCGCACTGCTTTCTCGAAATTCTCAATGGTCCAATCCCCCATTCCCTGTTCCTTGTCAGTCGTTAGATTGGGAGAATAAAAGGTGCCGAAATCCGTTTCGAGCGCAACACCGCCTGCCAAAGGGGCACCGCCATTCTCTGAGTCAGTATGGCATGCGATGCAACCGGACATGCGGGCGAGATAGGCCCCCCGTTCTGCATTGCCAGTCATGCCGGTTAAGTTACGTGTTTCGCCGATAGGCCAAACCGTCAGTGCCGCCATAGCCGCCCCGGTAAACACCAGGGCAGCCAAGGCAAAAATAATCGGTTTTTGCATCCGTCAGTTCTTTTCGGAGCGAAATTTTGTGTGGCAGGAAGCGCAGGTCTGCGCCAGCATATTGAACACACCATCGGCAGGCATTGATGCCAATTCAGCGGCATCTGGCAGGCGGCCTGAACCAGCCATCATTGAACCAGTCATCATATCGCCAGAAGACATCATGTCACCGGACGACATCATGCTATCTGTGCCCATCATCCCGGCAGCCGGAGCATTTCCGGATGCCATAAGTCCATTGTCAGCGGACGTTGCCAGCCCCACGGCCAGAGCCTCAAGCCTCATGGCCAGGATCTCAAATTCCTCCCAGTCAGACCAGATTGTCGGACGCGCCTCAGACGGTTTCATCAAACTGTCCTTGGGGAAAAGCTGTGTCATGCTGTCCCCCGCGTGCTTTTGGATTTGGGCGGCATTCTTTCGCACAAGCTCGGCGTCATAGCCGACATCTCCCCGCATGATTTCAGTCAGGGATTTTGTAACTTTGCCAAGAGTGCTCATGGCATCCATGCGTTCTTTTACAACGCCTGTCGCGCCGTTATGCGCATACGCCGCCGCTGATATAATCAATGCGGCCGCAACCGCCGAAACCATAATCTTAGTTTTCATGTTCTAGTCCTCGTTTTTCCAAAAGTGCTTGGCCCGGTCAGGCCATTGTGGCTGTGCTTCTGGAATGAGCGCGAGGAGGGGGCGGGTCCAGCATGGCCCAGACACCGTATCTGGAAGAGAATTGTGCGATGGGTATGGTTTGCTCTGTGTTAGAGCAGCGATGCTCAACCCATTCAATCAAGGCAAGTATTTTGGCACCGCAATGTAACGTGCCAGCATTGAAATCTTCTTGATTTTGCGTTGGTGAAAAATGACTGTGGTCATTGGCTTCGTTCACGGTGGCAAGCTGTGCCGGGATTGTGGGCTGCGAATGCTGATGCGCGCCATCGGCAAAACCTTGCTGGTGCGAAAAGAAACTTCCCGCCAACACCAATGACAAGCTGCACACAATCAGCAGAAACCGCTTCATGTCAGTTGATCCCGTTTGCGCGCTGCAAGGCACGCACATAAGTTGTTATTTTTCCAACATCGGTTTCAGTGACACCCTCAACGGGCGGCATATCACCAAAGCGCCAATGGTGTGCCCTGACACCCAGCTTTGCTGCGCGCTGAAATGCTATATCTGCATGATGGGAAGGTTCGTACAGCACATGGACCAGCGGCGGGGCTATGCCATCCCGCCCTGCGGCATCCGCTCCGTGGCATGCGGCGCAATTCCCGTCGAACAACACCCGTCCCGCTGTTTCTGCACTGTTGAGCTGCGGAACTGTTACCTGCGCCAATGGCGCACCGGAGCCGCTCTTGGGAGACGGGGCGAGAAGCCACCAAACGCCCAACGCGATTGCAACAATTCCGACCAGAGCAATGATGGTTTGTTTATTCAACGGCTTGTTCTTCCGGCCAGATCGTCAATGATCGGGCAGGCTGGCCGGTCATCGCCATGGCAGTCTGTCGCAAGCGCCGACAATGTTGCTTTCAGCGATTCCAGTTCTGCCAATTTGCGGTCAATTTCGCCGATTTTGTCGAGCGCCAGGCGTTTGACATCAGCGCTGGCACGGTCTTCATCTTCGTACAGCGAGAGCAGCAATCGGCATTCTTCAATCGAAAAGCCAAGGCTTCTGGAGCGCTGCAAAAACCTCAGCCGATGCAAGTCTGTTTCAGAATAGGTACGATATCCATTCTCAGCGCGGATAGGCTTAATGAGTTTGATTTCCTCATAGTAACGGATTGTTTTTGTCGGCAATTGCGATGCCTGCGACGCCTCTCCGATATTCATATCAAACCACCTTTCGCCAGTTGAGTGTAAATCCCTGGCACTTTCAAAGTTTCAGCCTGCGCAAGCGCAGCGCGTTGGAAATCACCGATACCGAAGACAGGCTCATTGCAGCCGCTGCCAGCATGGGAGACAGCAGTGTGCCGGTCAGGGGATATAGAATACCTGCGGCCACTGGCACGCCGACACTGTTATAGGCAAAGGCAAAAAACAGATTTTGCTTGATGTTGCGAATGGTTGAGACCGCCAAATTCCGGGCTTTGGCTATTCCGGCAAGGTCTCCACGCAAAAGCGTGATGCCAGCGCTTTCAATGGCAACATCTGTGCCCGTTCCCATGGCAATGCCGACATCAGCTGCTGCCAGAGCCGGGGCATCATTCACGCCATCGCCTGCCATAGCCACGACATGCCCCTTTGCCTGCAGGTCCATGACCAATTGCTGTTTGTCTTGCGGCAGAACGCCAGCCCGAACTTCGTCAATTCCAAGTTCGTTTGCGACGGCCGTAGCTGTGATTTCATTGTCGCCAGTGGCCATGATTATGGTCATACCAGCGGCATGAAGCGCCTTGATTGCTTCATGCGTGCTCGGCTTTATTGTATCAGAAACCGCAATCAAACCGGCAAGGTGGTTGTCAACGAGCAGATACATGACGGTTTTGCCTGACTGGCGAAGGGCGTCCGCCAGTTTTTCGCCATGGGCCGCATCTGCACCGGTTTCCTGAAACATCGCTTTGTTTCCAAGGGTGACTCTAACGTCGCCGACCTTGCCGACAACACCTTTCCCTGTGACAGCCTGAAAGTCCTGTGCCGTTTGCAGCGCGATATTTCTGTTGGTGGCTCCTTCGATAATGGCATCGGCCAAAGGATGTTCAGACCCTTTTTCCAATGACGCTGCGAAAGCCAGTACGGTGGCTTCCTTCCAATCGGCAAGTGGTACGACATCGGTCAAAACCGGCGTTCCATTTGTCAGCGTGCCAGTCTTGTCAACGATCACCGTGTCGACTTTGGCCAGGCGTTCCAGCGCTGAGGCTTCCTTGATCAGAACACCGGCCTGCGCCCCGCGTCCCGTTGCAGTCATGATCGACATGGGCGTTGCCAGCCCCAAAGCGCAGGGGCAGGCGATGATCAAAACGGATACGGCGGAAATGATGGCAAATACAAAGGCTGGCTCCGGCCCCAGAATCATCCAGGCGATAAAGGCCACAATCGCAATTAGAACAACGGTGGGCACAAAGTAGGAAGACACCTTGTCGGCCAGTCCCTGAATTGGAGCTCGGGAGCGCTGTGCTGAAGAGACCATCTGCACAATTTTGGCCAGCATCGTGTCTTCGCCAACATGACTGGCTTCAATAATCAGACTTCCGTTCTTGTTCAGCGTTCCCCCGGTAACCGTGTCGGAGATATGTTTTTGCATCGGCAGTGGTTCGCCGGAAATCATGCTTTCATCAACCGCAGACGTGCCCTCCAGAACAATGCCATCGACAGGAATGCTTGAGCCGGGTGTCACGCGTAGACGGTCACCTTGCAGAATATTTGCCAGCGGAGCGTCATATTCTGATCCATCTGCGTTGATCCGCCGTGCCGTTTTGGGCGCTAGGTCCAGCAAGGCTTTGATGGCGTCGCCGGTGCGGTCTCGCGCACGCAATTCCAGAACCTGGCCAACAAAAATCAGAGCTATGATGACAACAGCTGCCTCGAAGTAAACGGGTGTATGCCCAGCATTTGTGATTTCCTGCGGGAACAGGCCGGGCGCAAGGACAGCAACAAGACTGTAAAGATATGCGGCTCCGACCCCAAGCATGATCAGGGTCCACATATTCAGGTTCCAGGTGCGGACCGATGTCCAGCCGCGCTGGAAAAACGGCAGCGCGGCCCACAGGACCACTGGTGTTGCCAAAGCCAGTTCCAGCCAAAGGGCTGTTTTCTCGCCAATCCAATCTCGGATCGGTAATCCCACCATCGGCCCCATGGTCAGGATCAACAACGGAATGGCTGCCGCGATGCTCACCCAAAGGCGACGGGTGAAATCTTCCAGTTCATGGTTCGGACCATCTGAAACACCATCCATGGGCTCCAGAGCCATGCCGCAAATCGGGCAGGTGCCAGGGCCTTCCTGGATTACTTCCGGGTCCATCGGGCAGGTAAAGAGCGCTGTCTTTGGAGCCGCTTTCTGCTTTCGTTTGTGGTTGCCCGAAAGATAAAAGACAGGGTCTGCCTCAAACCGGTCTTTGCAGGACTGGCTGCAAAAATGGTAGTCTGTGCCAGCATGCGCAAAGCTGGGCTTGCCGCCGTGCAGTGAGACCGTCATGCCGCAAACAGGGTCGATAACCTGATCCTGCGCTGGTTCAGATTTAGGTGATGCATGCCCGCAAGCTGCGCTGTGCTGATGGTCCATATTTCGTCCTGAAGGCGCTAAGAGCGCGTGACATTGACCTGACTTCGGCCTGACAGTGGTCAGACATCTGTTCTCATATAAGTGGCTTTAAGGCTTCCAGCTACGGGAAGGTCAAGCTTGACCCGTTACTTGTCTTGTTCCGGAGAAATTTCTTTTTGTGATTGTGTTGCGAAGCCGCTAGTCTCATCTTGGGCTCAGACCCAGATTGTTCTGAAATGTACCGGGTTATGCAGACCAAAGAGATAGATCTTGTTATTTTTGATTGCGATGGTGTTCTCATAGACAGCGAGATCATCAGCTCGAAAATTCTGATCTCACAACTGTCGTCTGCCGGAGTGTCGGTAGATTTTGATTACTTCCAGCGCTGGTTTCTGGGTCGTAGCTTTCCCAAAGTGGCAGAATCGGTTCGCCAAACGTTTGATGTCGTCTTACCGGCCGATTTTGAAACCTCTTACAGACGCAGATTGTTAAAGGCTTTCAGCACCGAACTGAAGGCGACCGAGGGTGTGGCCGAGATTCTTGGTAATCTCTCCAGGCCAACTTGTGTCGCCACAAGCAGCACACCTGAAAGGGTGCGCAAATCATTGGAATTGACAGGATTGGCGCATTACTTCGGCCGGGATGTGTTTACCGCATCGGAAGTAGAAAATGGCAAGCCGGCGCCGGATCTGTTTTTCCATACGGCCGAAAAAATGAATGTGGATCCTGAGAAGTGTCTGGTGATCGAAGACAGTCTGCCTGGCATGGAAGCAGGGGTCGCAGCTGGAATGCTGGTATGGCGTTTTATCGGCGCAAGTCACTTGCAGGGGCTTGCGCAGAAGGACCATGACATGTTTCCTGATGTGCCGGTTTTTGACAATTGGTCAAAATTCTTTGAAATGGCGCCAGCACTAAAACAACAAGAACACAGTATCGGGGATATCAGTGTCCGCTAAATCCGACAACGAAACCAGCCGCCTTGACGAGGCAGCACGGGCAGGGTGGTTGTACTATGTCGCCGGAAACACGCAGGACGAGATTGCGCGTAAGCTGGGCGTTTCCAGACAATCTGCGCAGCGGCTTGTTTCACTGGCGGTTAGTGCACGTCTCATAAAGGTTCGTGTTGATCATCCGATTGCGAAATGTATGGAGTTGGAACGCGAGCTTACCGAGCGGTTCAATCTTCTGGGATGTGAAGTGGTGCCCACGGACCCGGATGCGCCCGCTTCCATGGTTGGTATTGCCCAGGCCGGAGCTGCTGAAATGGAGCGGCATCTGAAATCCAATCATCCAAAGATCATTGCCATCGGAACCGGCCGTGCGTTGCGTGCCTGTGTCGAGCAGTTGCCTACAATGGATTGTCCCCAGCATCGAATCGTCTCGCTGCTTGGCAACATGATGTCTGACGGGTCGGCAACGGCTTATAATGTGATCATTCGCATGGCTGATCGGGTCAACGCTCGACATTTCCCAATGCCATTGCCGGTTTTTGCAAATTCGCATGAAGAAAAGACGCTTTTGCACACCCAGGAGCCAGTTCACAATATTCTGGAACTCGCTCGCCAGGCCGATGTTACCTTTGTAGGCCTTGGGCAAATGAACGAAAATGCTCAGCTTGTAGTAGATGGTTTTGTCACAAGAGAAGAGGCTCGGTCTCTCAGTCGTATTGGTGCGGTCGGGGAGATCACAAGCTGGGTCTATGACAGGGAAGGCAAGCTGATTGACGGGCTTATCAATGACAGGGTGGCCAGTGCGCCGCTTTTTCCGGATCAGGATCACCCGGTTTTCGGCATCGCTGTAGGGGAAGCCAAGGTTGATGCCATTTGGGGGGCATTGCGCGGGCGGCTGATTAATTCCCTGATCACCAATGAGGCTACGGCTGAAATTCTGCTGAGCAAATAGCAACAACCCTGTGGACAGGGTACCTTGATCCAACGCTCATTTCTATTTTAGGATGTACCTCAATGGGTAAAGTTTTGGTCTCCTATTGACATCGTTATGGATATCATTGAATATTTGCCCGTTCTATAAGCAAATGCTCAAGCGGTTCTGGGAGGACCTTATGAAACTTTTCGCACGCGCCCTTGTTGGCGTATCTGCGCTTGCCTTGTTGGCGTCGCCGGCTCTGGCCGAGACAATCACTATCGCAACCGTGAACAACGGTGACATGATCCGGATGCAAAAGCTGTCCGGTGAATTCACTGCACAAAATCCTGACATTGAACTTGAGTGGGTAACACTGGAAGAAAACATTCTTCGCCAGCGTGTCACCACTGATGTTGCCACTAAAGGTGGTCAGTACGACGTAATGACCATTGGTACTTACGAAGTTCCGATCTGGGGCGGCAAAGGCTGGCTCGTTTCTTTGAACGACCTGCCCGCTTCCTACGACATTGACGATATTCTGCCTGCGATCCGCGGTGGTTTGACTGTTGATGGTGAGTTGATGGCTGCACCATTCTACGGTGAAAGCTCCATGGTTATGTACCGCAAGGATCTGATGGACAAAGCTGGCCTTGAAATGCCAGATGCGCCAACTTGGGAGTTCATTGGCGAGGCTGCTCGCGCAATGACCGACAAAGATAACGAAATCTATGGTGTTTGCCTCCGTGGTAAAGCCGGTTGGGGCGAAAACATGGCGTTCCTGACAGCCATGTCCAATTCCTTCGGAGCCAAATGGTTCGACATGGACTGGAATCCTCAGTTCAACAGCGATGCATGGAAAGAAACTCTGACTTTCTATGTAAACCTGCTGAACGACGCTGGCCCTCCAGGCGCATCCAACAATGGTTTCAACGAAAACCTGTCCCTTTTCCAGACCGGAAAATGTGGCATGTGGATTGATGCAACGGTTGCTGCTTCCTTCGTAACAAACCCGGATGACAGCCAGGTCGCTGATCAGGTTGGTTTTGCTCTTGCACCAGATACTGGTCTTGGCAAACGTGGAAACTGGCTCTGGGCTTGGTCTTTGGCCATTCCTGCCGGTACGCAGAAAGAAGAAGCTGCCAAGAAGTTCGTTGCTTGGGCAACTTCGAAAGAATATCTGGAACTCGTAGCCAGCAACGAAGGCTGGGCAAACGTGCCTCCTGGCACCCGTACATCACTGTACGAGAACCCAGAATATGCAAAAGTGCCATTCGCAAAAATGACACTCGACAGCATCAATTCTGCTGATCCGCAGAACCCAACAATCGACCCTGTTCCATATGTTGGTGTTCAGTTCGTTGCCATTCCTGAATTCCAGGGCATTGCAACATCTACTGGACAGCAGTTCTCCGCCGCACTGGCCGGATCAACTTCTATCGAACAAGCTCTGCAGAATGCTCAGAACCTGACTGAGCGTGAAATGAAGAGAGCCGGTTACATTAAGTAATCACACTCTCCTACGGGACCGGCCGTTCAGGTCGGTCCCGTCCAGATTATTCTGGAACCTGTTTATACCCATCAGCCTCCGTCCCATATTGGTTTCGCCGGTCTGATCTGCGATAAACGGTACCCTATTGATCCTGACATAAGGGGGAATTGGCATGGCTACGGCACATTCCAAAACCGCTGCGCGCTTTATGATTTCACCAGCAGTAGTTCTGTTGCTGGCCTGGATGATTGTACCGCTCGCAATGACGATTTACTTCTCGTTCCTACGCTACAGTTTGATGTCGCCTGGCGAAGAGACCTTCGCAGGCTGGGAGAACTATCGGTATTTCCTGACTGACCCGGCATTCTTTTCTGCCTTCACAAATACCATCGTATTGGTTGTGGGCGTGCTTTTGATCACCGTAGTCCTGGGTATAGCGCTGGCTAATCTTCTTGATCAGCCAATGTGGGGACAGGGCATCGTCCGCATTCTCGTCATTGCACCGTTCTTCGTAATGCCAACAGTTTCGGCTTTGGTCTGGAAGAATATGTTCATGGATCCGGTGAACGGCTTATTCGCCCACGCGGCCAAGGCCTTGGGGTTGCAACCGTTTGAGTTTCTGACACACGCGCCACTGGCATCGATCATTATGATTGTCTCCTGGCAGTGGCTCCCGTTTGCGACCCTCATTCTTCTGACTGCCATGCAGTCACTGGATCAAGAGCAGCTTGAAGCTGCCGAGATGGATGGCGCAAGCTGGTGGAGACGCTTTTTCTATATTGTGCTGCCGCATCTGTCGCGGGCTATCACAGTGGTTGTCCTCATTCAGACAATTTTCCTTCTGTCGGTCTTCGCTGAGATTTTGGTGACAACCAATGGCGGGCCGGGAACAGCGTCAACCAATATCACCTATCTGGTTTACGCCCAGTCTCTTCTGCAATTCGATGTTGGCGGCGGTTCCGCAGGCGGTATCGTGGCAGTCATCCTGGCAAACATTGTTGCGATCTTCCTGATGCGGATGATCGGGAAAAATCTGGAGGCTTGAGATCATGGCACGTGCTGTAACTAACCAACGTAAACTGGTCGTCACGGTGATCGCATGGAGCATCGGGATTGCAATTTTCTTCCCGATCCTGTGGACGTTCCTGACGAGTTTCAAAACCGAAGCGGAGGCGATCGCATCGCCTCCCTCCTTCCTCTTCTTTGAGTGGACAACAGAGAATTATACTGAAGTCCAGTCACGGTCGAACTATCCACTTCACTTCATGAACTCGGTTATCATCTCCTTGGGGTCGACCGTCCTTGGTCTTCTCATCGCCATTCCGGCGGCCTGGTCGATGGCATTCGTTCCAAGTAAAAGCACCAAAAATGTTCTGATGTGGATGCTGTCAACAAAGATGCTGCCGCCGGTTGGTGTTCTGATCCCAATCTATCTGATTTTCCGCGATACCGGTTTGTTGGATACGCGTACGGCTCTGGTCATTGTTCTGACGTTGATCAATCTGCCGATCATCGTCTGGATGCTCTACACATACTTCAAGGAAATTCCGGGTGAAATTCTGGAAGCTGCCCGTATGGATGGAGCGACCTTGTGGTCAGAAGTGATCTACGTTCTGACGCCAATGGCTGTACCGGGAATTGCTTCCACGCTTCTGCTCAATGTCATTCTGGCATGGAACGAGGCATTCTGGACGCTCAATCTGACAGCCGCCAAAGCTGCACCACTGACAGCTTTCATCGCAAGTTACTCAAGCCCAGAGGGTTTGTTCTACGCTAAATTGTCTGCCGCATCGACCATGGCAATCGCGCCAATTGTTATTCTTGGCTGGTTCAGCCAGAAGCAACTGGTTCGTGGATTGACATTTGGCGCAGTGAAATAGGGTTCAGAGAGGAATTCGATCATGGGAAATATTACACTTAAACAGGTCACCAAGCACTTCGGTGAAACAGTTGTCATTCCGCCATTGGACCTGAGCATTGAAGATGGTGAATTTGTTGTCTTCGTTGGTCCATCCGGTTGCGGTAAATCAACATTGCTCAGGTTGATTGCCGGTCTGGAAGACGTCACCAGCGGACTTGTGGAGATTGATGGTGCCGACGCCACAACGCTGCCACCAGCCAAACGTAAACTTGCAATGGTGTTCCAGTCTTATGCGCTATACCCGCATATGTCGGTACGCAAGAATATCGCGTTTCCGCTGAAAATGGCTGATATGGATCCGGCGGAAATTACCCGCAAGGTGGAAGGTGCCGCAAGCGTACTGAACCTCACGGATTACATGGAACGCCGCCCGGGCCAACTGTCTGGCGGTCAGCGCCAGCGTGTGGCAATCGGGCGTGCCATTGTTCGTGAACCTGAAGCGTTCCTGTTCGATGAGCCATTGTCCAATCTGGATGCGGCATTGCGCGTCAACATGCGTTTGGAAATCACCGAACTGCACCAAAGCCTGAAAACAACAATGATCTACGTGACCCACGATCAGGTGGAAGCCATGACTATGGCCGACAAGATTGTGGTGCTTCAGGCAGGCAATATCGAACAAGTCGGTTCGCCTATGGAGCTTTATCATAAACCGGCAAATGTGTTTGTGGGCGGCTTCATTGGTTCACCCAAGATGAACATCATCACCGGTCCAGAGGCTGAAAAACTGGGTTCGCATACAATCGGTATCCGGCCCGAGCACACCATGGTCTCCAAAGAACAGGGCACCTGGAAGGGTAAAGTTGGGGTTTCCGAACACCTTGGTTCAGACACGTTCCTGCGTGTGCATGTCGAAGGCATGGACTTGTTTACGGTGCGTGCCGAGGGTGATGTTGATTTGCATCATGGTGATGAGGTCTATCTGACACCTGTTATGGATCGTCTTCACCGCTTTGACAAAGACGGTTTGGCAGTCCGTTGACACGGTTTTAGGGGCGAACGGTTTTGTAACATGCGTAGCACCGGCACCAGCGGCCAAACCGCTGGATGCCACGTGCAACAAGATGCAAATGTTACGATGATCGATGTTGCCCTCAACTGTCTAAAATAAGGTGCGGCAGAAACTGGTGCTGCCGTGCAATTTTTGCATCTGAAAGTGACGGCCATCGCTGGTACAGCACGGATGCTCCGTTCGCAAATACGAGAATTTGCCCCTTGGGGAAAAACGAAGACAAGTCGGCGAAAGCGTTCCATAGGGGCGCATGGGAACCGCAGAGGACTTGACAGGAGTGGCTGTTTTTCTGGCGTCACCCGATAGTACCGATGTGGTTGCACAGACCTACGATGCCGATGGTGGAAACTGGATGAGTTGATGAATTCGACAAAATTGAACGAGACTGCTCTGCAAAGCCTGCCAGACAATGTCGCCGTGCCCAATTATGATCGCAGCGCACTGAAAGCGGGCATTCTTCATATTGGTGTTGGGAATTTCCATCGCGCGCATCAGGCCGTCTATCTGAATGAGCTGTTTTCGCTGGGCGAAGATCACGATTGGGCGTTGGTTGGTGCAGGCATAAAGCCCTACGACACAGCCATGCGTGAGCGATTGAAGCAGCAGGATTGGTTGACAACGGTGGTTGAACTGGATCCGGAGGGCTTCACTGCCAAGGTGTCCGGTTCGATGATCGATTTTGTCGAAGTGGATCCTCAGGCTGTCATTGCTAGATTATCGTCTCCAGAGATACGCATCGTCTCCCTGACGATCACTGAAGGTGGCTATTTCATGGATGACCGCACGGGCGGTTTTGACCACACGCACCCGGAAATCGTTCATGATGTGAACAACCCTGATGCACCGAAGACTGTTTTTGGTGTGATCATTGCCGCCATTCAAAAACGCCGCGCAAATGGTGTTGCACCCTTCACGATAATGTCCTGTGACAATCTGCCGGAAAATGGCATCATCACCCGGCAGGCAGTTCTTGGCCTTGCCGTGGACATGTCACCAGATCTGGAAAAGTGGATTGGAGACAATGTTTCGTTTCCCAACAGCATGGTTGATTGCATAACGCCGGCAACCTCGGATCGTGAGCGCGCCATGGTTGAAGAGCGTTTCGGCATTGTTGATGCAGTTCCTGTCGCCTGCGAACCGTTTCGCCAATGGGTTATGGAAGACAAATTTCCAAGTGGTCGACCTGCGCTGGAAAAAGTCGGCGTGGAGTTCGTATCCGAAGTTGCGCCCTATGAGTTGATGAAACTGCGCATTCTCAATGGCGGTCACGCCGCGATTGCCTACCCCGCTGCATTGATAGGTTATCAATTCGTTCATGATGCAATGGCAGACCCACTCGTTGACGGGTTTCTGACCAAGCTGGAAACCTCGGAAATCATTCCAACAGTGACATCTGTGCCGGGTGTGGATTTCCAGAAATATCTGAAAAAGGTCCGCGAGCGTTTTTCCAACGCGGCGGTTGCCGATACCATTCCAAGGCTTTGCCTGGATGGCTCGAACCGACAGCCCAAATTCATACTTCCGACAATCATGGACAGGCTGTCAGGTGGAGAGAGCGTCGGCGGTCTGGCGCTGGAGGTTGCACTTTGGTGTCGTTATTGCGCTGGTACCGATGATGCTGGCAATGCAATTGAACTGGTCGACGAAAAGGCCTCACGTTTGACCGAGCATGCCTTGCGTGCAAAAGACAATCCCTCGGCATTCCTGGAAATGACGGATATTTTCGGCCCATTGGGCGAAAACGCAGAATTTGCAGACGCGTTTTCTGCAGCATTGGCCGCACTATGGTCCAAAGGAACAAAAGCAACCCTGCAGGCCTATCTGGCCTGACAGGGGTCTGGCCTACTGGGGAGTGGTGACAGGGTCGCTGGGGACTCTAGCTCAAAATATAGCGCAGCATTTCAACAACTTGCTCGGGACGTTCCGCAACAGCAAGGGCTGCTGCATCAACTTCCTTCAACGCATGCTGATGGTCTGGTCCATGCAGCACGATCAATGACTTGCCAAGTGCCGCCGCATAGCCGGCATCAAAAGCGGCGTTCCATTGTTTGTATTTCTCGCCAAAACGCACAACAACAACATCTGCATCCTCAATGCCTTTGCGCGTCCGCATGGCATTGAGTTTCGCGCCTTTGTGATCGTGCCAGAACTTCTGATCTTCCGGACCCATAATTGCAACGCCACAATCATCTGACGCCGCGTGGTCTGTCACCGGAGATGAAAACGATACGTTCAAGTCGGCCGCACCTGTCATGATTTCCTGGCGCCAATCGGTATGAATTTCACCGGACAAATAGACTTTAATATTCATTAGATCACATTTCCTGACTGAGTTTTCGGCATCGATCGCAATAGAGTGCCAGTGATGCAACTCTTATTGGCGATCATAGTTTGGCTGGCACTACCATGTTTGTCCTCTTTTTACAAAATGCCAGAAACGACAAAGAAAGCTCCCGAAAAACATCCGGGCAGAACAACCGCAGAGCATGTTCAAAAACAGCTTTGAAAACCACTTGCAACAGAGGAGAAATCCGTTTATCAAAACGTAACTTTATAACATTAACTCTAGGATCATCTATGGCTTTCGCTCGTTCTCTCACTAATGCATGCTTACTAAGTGGCCTTGTCAGCTTTGGATTTGCTCAGTCAGACGGCTACGCTCAGGAACAGGATTTGCGGGTTTTGACGTCTATCAAGCCGATACATTCACTGGTATCTGGGGTCATGTCAGGTGTCGGAGAAGCGGAACTGCTGTTGGATGGGGCATCTTCTCCGCACACCTACAGTCTGAAGCCATCACAGGCGCGCAGTCTTCAGGAAGCCGATGTCATTTTCTGGGTTAGTGACGAACTGGAAGTGTTTCTTGAAAAACCTATGGAAACTCTGGGTCAAAACGCGCGTATCGTTGCCCTTGAAGATGTGCCTGGCCTGACCAAGCTGGCCTTCCGCGAAGGTGGCGCATTTGATGCCCATGAAGACCATGGAGCACATGAAGAGCACGAAGATCATGCAGCTCATGAAGAGCATGAAGAGCATGAAGAGCACGAAGCTCACGAAGATCATGCAGCTCATGAAGAGCACGAAGCTCATGAAGCTCATGAAGCTCACGAAGATCATGCAGCTCACGATGATCACAAAGAGCATGCAGATCATGAAGATCATGAAGAACACGAAGCTCATGGAGAGCACAAAGAACATGAGGCCCAAAACGAGCAGCACGAACATCACGATGACAAGGAAGAGGGCCATCATGCAGAAGCGCATGAGCACGCAGAATCAGATCCTCATATCTGGTTGGACCCGGTCAATGCCGGATTGCTTGTCTCGCACATCGCCAGCGTATTGTCGGACAAAGATTCCGCCAACGCGGCAAAGTATAACGCCAATGCCGCAGCAATGCAGGAGCAATTAAAGCTGTTGGCCAGTGACGTAGACGCGCTTTTGAAGCCGGTCGCTGATCGTCCGTTTGTGGTGTTCCACGATGCCTATCACTATTTTGAAGATCGCTTTGGTCTGCAGGCCGCTGGGTCGCTAACCATCAGTCCAGAAACAATGCCTGGAGCTGCAAGGCTGGCTGAGATCAAACAGAAATTGAATGATGTGGAGGCGGCCTGCATCTTCTCTGAACCACAATTTCAGTCCCGCATCGTTGATGTTGCCCGTGAAGGCACCAACGCAAAGGCTGGGCTTTTAGATCCGTTAGGCGTGGATCTGGAAAAAGGTCCGGATCTGTATGATCAACTCATCAGAGAAATGGCAAATAGCTTCCACGATTGTCTAGCAGATGGGGCCTGAGCTTCAGGACCCAACATGCTCCCGACCGTGAGGCTCTAACCAGTCCAGCAATGGTCCAACCGGTACAATTCCGCTTGAATTCACCCGTTTCTGGCTTTGATAGTAATGCATTTTCGCGTGATCCAGATTGATGGTGCCTGCAATGCCGGGCCATTGATAAAGATCACGCGTGTAGGCCCATAGATTTGGATAGTCGACCAGACGCGCCAGATTGCATTTGAAATGGCCGACATAAATCGGGTCGAACCGCGAAAGGGTCGGAAACAGCCGCCAGTCCGCTTCGCTTGGCGCATTGCCGACCAGAAAGCGAGACTGAGCCAGGCGCTCTTCCAGCATGTCGAAGGTCTGGAAGAGCGGAAAGACAGCCTCTTCATAGGCGTCTTGATTGGTAGCAAAACCAGCTTTGTAGACCCCGTTATTGATGGTGTCATAGATTACGTCATTGAGGCGGTCGATATCATCCCGTTTATGGACTGGGTAAAAATCTCCTGATTTTGCCCCCACAGTGTCGAACGCGGAATTGAGCATCCGGATGATCTCGGAGGATTCATTGGACACGATGGTCTCACGCTTCTTGTCCCACAGAACGGGGATCGTGACGCGACCGGAAAAGACGGGATCAGCTTTCAGATAGAGTTTGTACAGCAGATCAGTACCATACAGCTTGTCGCCAACAATGCCCTCCTCATCCGGCTGGAAAGTCCAACCATTTTCACCATTGATCCAATGGACCATGGATGCATCGACAATCTCCTCCAGTCCCTTCAGAGCGCGGTAAATCAAGGTTCGGTGTGCCCACGGGCAGGAATAGGACACATACAGATGATAGCGGCCGGGCTCGGCCGTGAAGCCATCGCTTCCGGAAAGCCCCGCAGTGCCATCTGCGGTAATCCAATTGCGGAATTGGGCATCGGCTCGGATGAATTTACCGCCTGATGATTTCGTATCGTGCCATTGATCTTGCCATTCGCCGTCTACGAGGAGGCCCATAAAATTCTCCAAATTCACAATGCATGTTGAAGCTTGGAGAACTCGCACATTCAGAAAATGAATACAATCTGAACACAATGTTCAGTAAATCTATCAGAATTGTAATGTAGAACGGTATTATTGAAATCAGCCGTCGTCGGGCTTTGCTTGGTCGAAATGGCAAACCAGACTTTTGGGAGGAAACATCATGGCTTTCGCATTCTTGAAACAAGTATCCATCGGGCTGCGCAGCATCAGCGCTGCGTCTGTTCTAGTCGCCGGATTTGCCGGTGGCGCAGTGCTGCAATCCAGCACCGAGGCGGAAGCCGCTACACGGACAATCAGTTGCCCGGTCGACAAGGCACGGCGCGAAGTCACGACCACCTTGCCTGATGGCTGGTGGAGCACACCGTTTGTCACATCGCTTCGAACCACAAAGATTGTCGAAATTGGCGGGCGCAAAGCCTTGCAGTGTGATTACGGTCCGTCTGGCAAAATTCAGCGCTACGCACCAAACCGCTCAACATGTGAAGCGCGTCCAGGCGGTTTCAGGTGCGAAATCCGCGCTGCGGCTGGCCCACGGACATTTTCGACTGGCGAAATCAACATTCCGCAAACCTATCTTGCCGATCTGGATCGTGGCCGTGTAGGAAGCGCCGGTGCTGACATCTGGTTTCAGGCAGAAACGCGCGACCTGCTGTATCTGGCACCGCGAAATGGCGCACAGATTGGTGTTGGAAATCGATCAAACCGTGGCTATCGCGGTTGCTCCAGAGCCCGCTACACCACAGAGCGTGTGTCTTTGAGGGATGTGCCGGTTGGATCTTATGTCTGCGTCAAAACCAATAAGGGACGCATCAGCCAGTTCCGGGTGAACCGCATTTCAGGTGGATCACCAAAAACCGTTACCATTGGCTACACAACATTTGAATAATCGCATAATAAGTAGCAGACACTGATTGAAAAACCGCCAGATGGCCTCGTCATCTGGCGGATCATTTTTTGAGGCGCATTCATGACTGATATTCAAATTGCCGTACCTGCAGCCAATTGGTGTGGTGAAGGACCGCTTTGGTCAGCCAAAGACCAGGCGCTGTACTGGACCGATATCAATCGCTTTTTGCTGCAGCGCTATCATCCGGCATCGGCCAGTGTTCGCTATTGGATATTTGATGAGCCCGTCTGTGCCACCGGGTTGACGGACACGCCAGGGCTTCTTGTGCTGGCATTGGGGTCAAAGCTGATCTTATGGAATGAAGCGACAGATGAGCGAACAGACTTTGCCACACCAGAGACAAATCTGCCTGCCAGTCGTCTGAATGATGGCCGCCCCAGTCCTTTCGGTGATTTCTGGATTGGTTCCATGCAGAACAATGTCAACGAAAATGGCCAGGGTCAGCCTGTGTCCGATCCTCATCTTGGAACCCTGTATCGCGTCCGCAATGATGGCAGTGTAACCGTCCAGGATCGTGACCTTGGCATATCAAACACCCTGTGCTGGTCACCCGACGGGACTATCTTCTATTTCGGAGACACGCTGCAGAACACAATTTTTGCCTGGGATTACGATGTTGCAACCGGGGAAATTACCAACAAGCGCCCGTTCTTTGTGGGCTTTGAACGCGGACGGCCAGATGGGTCTGCCATTGATTCAGACGGTTACATCTGGAACGCACGTTATGGAGGTTCCTGCATTGTGCGGGTCGCGCCAGATGGTTCAGTCGACCGTGTCGTAGACATGCCGGTCAGCAATTTGACCAGCTGTACATTTGGCGGACCTGATCTGAAGACACTTTATGTCACAAGCGCAGCTCAGCCCGGAGAATTGCACGCTGGCAGTGTGTTTTCGATGGCCGTGGATGTAGCCGGACAGCCGGAAAATGTGTTCTCCCTGAAAGGCTGAATTCCGTTAAAGCCGATCTCGCAGCGCATACCACCCCATGGCAAGAGCAAGCGTTGCGGAGCGCAGCAAACTGCCGCCGGGAAAGGGTGGTGTTGGTAAGCCCGAGTAAAGGTCCAGACGTTCGGATTGGCCCAGCGCCGCTTCGGCCAGTATCTGCCCGGCCAATGGCGCCAGCGTCACGCCCTGGCCCGAAAACCCTGCTGCAGCAAAGACGTTTTCCTTCAACATCTGCACAAATGGAACGCGGTGGACCGTAACGGCCAAAGTACCGCCCCAGGCGTAATCAATATCCATATCTTTGAACTGGGGGTAGATCGTCGATAAGGGCTTTCGCACAAAGCCTTCAATGTCATCTGGAAAATTGGACGAGTAGTTTTCACCACCGCCAAACAACAGGCGTTTGTCGGCGCTCATGCGCCAGTAATTGACGACAAACCGGCTGTCTGAGGCGCACTCATCGCCCGACAACGGAATTTCGGTTTCGGTCAACGGCCTTGTGGCCGCAATAAAGTTGTTGATCGGCATGACGCGGGCATCCACTTTCGGAACCAAACCGCCAACATATCCATTTCCGCAAATCAGGACTTTGCCGGCGCGCACTGTACCATCAGGTGTTGTCAGGGTTGGACGATCCCAATCCGTGATTTCCTGTACCGGTGTGTTTTCATAAATATCTGCTCCTTCCAGCAGCGCCGCTTCAGCCAAACCCAAAGCAAACTTCAGTGGATGGAGGTGACCTGCGGTCGGGTCGTAAATCGCACCATGATAAGCGTTCGTTCCAAGCCTGTGAGCAGTCTCTTCCCGGTCAAGCCAACTGACCGGATGGTCGTAATGCGCATTTAGAAGTGCAACTTGATCCTGGTATTCGGCGACAAACCGTTGTTTATGCGCGGCATGGATCAGGCCGGGCTTCAGATCACAAGAAATTTTGTAGTGCTCGATCAGGCTGTGGACCAATTGCTTTGCGTCTTCGCCCATTTTGAAAAAACGTTGGGAGGTAGCGCGATTATAGCGCGCTTCAAACCACTCAGGCTCTTGTCGCTGTCCTGAATGAATTTGCCCGCCATTGCGCCCGGAGGCACCCCAGCCCACACGGTTGGCTTCAAGAACCGCAACCTTTTTGCCAGCCTTCGCCAGATGAAGTGCTGCACTGAGGCCGGTATAGCCGCCTCCGATAATCGCGACATCAAGCTTGAGCTCGCCTTTCAGAGACGGCCTTTTCTCAAGCAGGGGAGCGGTTGCTGTGTAGTAGCTGTTCTGCGGATAGGGAGTGCCGCCAGCATTGTTCATGCAGACAAATGTCCGGATTTGCGAAGCGAATGCACTGTATCATCCAGCGTTTTTTCAACGAGTGCTATTAACTGGTCAGCTTCATCTTTGGTGATCGTCAGCGGCGGTGAAATAATCATGGAGTCGCGAACCGCCCGCATGATAAGGCCATTCTTGAAAGAATGATCGCGGCAAATCCCGCCAACAATACCTTCATTTTCAAAACGCTTGCGCGATGGTTTTTCGGGCACAAGTTCCAGCGCGCCGACCAGCCCGACCATCCGGGCTTCGCCAACAAGCGGATGCTCACCAAGCGCCCTCCATTTGGCTTGCATATAGGGCCCGATATCATCGCGCACCCGCTCAACAATCTGCTCTGATTGAAGGATTTCAAGGTTCTTCAGTGCTGCGGCGCAGGCAGCCGGATGACCGGAATAGGTGAACCCGTGGTAAAACTCGCCGCCACCTGACGTGATGACATCGCCGACACTGTCATTGACCAGAACACCGCCAATGGGCAGATAGCCGGATGACAGACCTTTTGCGATGGGCATCAGGTCCGGCTCAATGCCAAATGTTTCGCTGCCCCACCAGTTCCCTGTTCTGCCAAAGCCACAAATAACTTCGTCAGCAACCAGCAGAATATTATGGGCTTTGCAAATCCGGTTGATCTCGGGCCAGTAAGTGTCGGGCGGGATGATGACCCCACCTGCGCCCTGCATTGGCTCGGCGATGAAAGCTGCAATTTTATCAGCGCCCACCAACTCGATTTCCGTCTCTAGGGCCTTGGCACAGATAAGGCCAAACGCGTCGGGGCTGAGATCTTCGCCCTCATCAAACCAATAGGGCTGGCGAATATGCCGAATACCCTCCGCCATGCCGCCCTGAGAATGCATACCGCTCATGCCGCCAAGGCTGGCTCCGGCCAGTGTCGAGCCGTGATAGCCATTCTTGCGCCCAATGATGATGTGTTTTTCCGGCTGGCCCATTGTGGTCCAGTAATGGCGCACCATGCGCAGAACGGTGTCATTGGCCTCTGACCCGGACCCGGTGAAGAACACGCGGTTGAACCCGTCCGGCGCAAGCTCGGCCAGCTTTTTCGCCAGGGCCACCACTGGCGGGTGGGTGGTTTTGAAAAATGTATTGTAGTAAGACAATTGCAGCATTTGCTCATGCACAGCATCGGCAATTTCACGCCGACCATGGCCAATATTCACGCACCACAGTCCAGCCATCCCATCCATGATGCGGTTCCCGTCTGAGTCCCACAAAAAGACGCCTTCGCCGCGAACAATAACACGGCTTTTCTCCCGGTTGAGAGATTCATGATCGCTGAACGGATGCAAATGATGCGCTGCATCAGCTTCCTGCAGGTCAGTGGTCGGGAATTGATTTGAAATCCGGTTCATAAAGCTCACACATTCAACAGAAGAAATTCGCGTTCCCAAGGGCTGATGACAGCCATGAAGGTCTCATACTCTTCCAGCTTGATGGCACAGAAGGTTGCAACAAAGCGTGCGCCCATAATCTCAATGAGCTCGGGGCATTTTTCAAACAGGTCAACGGCTTCCAGCAACCCGCGCGGCACACCATAAGGCAGGCCTTCACCAGAGCCGGACAGGGGTGGTGGTGGAGTCATTTTCTTTTGAATGCCAATCAATCCGCAGGCAAGACTTGCGGCAATCGAAAGATAGGGATTGGCATCAGAGCACGGTATGCGGTTTTCCACCCGGCGGGATTGCGCATCTGCCATCGGCACCCGAAGCCCGACAGTTCGATTGTCGTAGTCCCAATTCACATTCACCGCGACTTCCGTATCGCGCGCTAGGCGGCGATACGAATTCACATAGGGTGCAAGAATGCACATCACATTTGGCAGGAATGCATTCTGACCGGCAATGAAATTGTAAAACAGTTCAGTGGGTTCGCCATCCTTGCCGGAAAACGCATTTTCGTCCGTCTCCAACCCAACAATGGATTGGTGAATATGCATGGAGGAGGCCGGCTCACCGGCAATCGGCTTGGCCATGAACGTGGCATACATATTGTGCCGTAACGCTGCTTCGCGGATCGTGCGCTTGAACAAAAACACCTGATCGGCCAGTTCCAGCGGATCGCCATGCCGCAGATTGATTTCCATCTGCCCGGCACCTTCTTCATGCACCAGCGTGTCAATTTCCAGGCCCTGGGCCTCGGAATAATCGTAAATGTCATCGAACAGATCATCGAATTCATTAACGGCAGAGATGGAATAAAGCTGCCGGCCACTTTCCGATCTGCCGGACCGCCCAACGGGTGGTTCCAAGGGGTCATCGGGGTCGGTATTCGGTTTGACCAGATAGAATTCAAGTTCCGGTGCAATAATGGGGCGCAGACCCAAATCTGCATACAGAGCCAGAACCTTCTTCAGCACATTTCTGGGGGAGATATCGACAGGATCCCCGTTTTTGTAGAACGCATCATGGATGATTTGCCCGGTTGGGTCATTCGCCCACGGGACAACTGTCAGCGTAGACAGGTCCGGCTTCAGCACCAGGTCGCTATCAACCGGGTCGTGCTGAAACCTTTCATTATCCAAGGCGTAGTCGCCAGTAATTGTCTGGGTCAGAACCGAGCTTGGGATATTCATATCGGGCGTATTGAAGAACTTTTCAGCAGGCATCAGCTTGCCTCTGGCAACGCCGGCCTGATCGCTGGTCATGCACTCAAGATCTTCAATCTGCCGTTCAGCCAGCCACTTTCTGGCTGCCGCCATATCAGGAACGCCACGCAGCATATCCAGAGTGCCGGTAGTGTCGAAGTCCGTCATAAAAACCTGTGGGGTGCAGTGTAAGATTGCAAAACCGTATCACGGAGCGTAGTCACACATGAAGTGAATTATCCATAGAAGCCGCGCGCCAGACCCATATGTCCAATCATTCCAAATCTGAACCTGAAATCTTTTTGGCCAACAATCCGGATATCGCGATCATCGAATTTCTGATCTCTGATCTCAACGGTGTTCTGCGCGGTAAATGGGCGCCTGTTACGGCGCTTCAAAAGGCGTTTGACACGGGCGTCAACTTCCCGCTGTCCGTTTTTGGCCTTGATGTCTGGGGACGGGAAGTGGAGGAAACAGGTCTTCACATCGACACCGGAGATCCCGATGGCTTGTGCTTTGCGGTTCCCGGAACATTGTGCAGAAATGCAGTCGCACCCCAAAACACGGCGCAAGTGATCATGACAATGCGCGATGAGAATGGACATCCTTTCTGCGGAGACCCGAGACAGATCCTGTCGCAGCAAGTCGCAGCATTGGCGGCCGAAGGACTGAGGGCCTGTGCCGCAATTGAGTTGGAGTTCTTCCTGTTTGATCCTGAAAAAATCGGGCCCGATGGCACTCCACACCCGGTTGAACACGGCGTTGGTCCGGATCGTCAGAATATGTATTCTCTCAGCTCGTTGGACCAGTATGCCCCAGTGTTCAACGCCATCACTGCCATGGCAGAGCGTCAAGGTGTTGCAGTCGATACGATTGTCTCGGAAGCCGCGCCCGGTCAGTTTGAGGTGAATCTCAAACATTTGAGCGATGTGATGCGAGCCACAGATGAAGCGGTTCTGTTGAAACGGATTGTTGCCGATTGCGCCAAGGCGCATGGCTTAAAATCCAGTTTTATGGCGAAGCCATTTGCTGATCAGGCTGGCAACGGAATGCACATCCATGTCAGCCTTCTGGATGCAGCAGGTGATAATGTCTTCGCTGGCAGAGATGGAGAAGCGCTGTTGCGCCATGCCATCGCAGGCACCTTGGCAACCATGGCAGATTGCACGCTGGTATTCATCAACACCCTCAATGGGTTTCGCCGCCTGCATCCAGGGTCCTATGCTCCGACCAGAGCTGTATGGGGGCGCAACAATCGTTCTGTTGCTGTTCGGGTGCCCGCGTCACCGCCTGCTGCAATGCGACTTGAACACCGCCTCTCAGGGGCGGATGCAAATCCCTATCTTGTCATGACGGCTGTTTTGGCCGCCATGCGCCAAGGAATGAGGCACGGGTTGGAGCCTGCTGACCCAATCGAAGACAATGCTTACAACAGCACGAAGGACCAATTGCCGGATAGCCCGAAAGCAGCGTTGCAGTTGTTCCGCGAAAGCAGCTTTGCCAAAGAGGCCTTCACCCCCCTTGGTCACAAGATAATCTGTGCTTTAAAACAGGCAGAAATTGATGCCTTTGCAGCGGAAATCACGCCTCTGGAACACAGTACATACGGATAAAATCCGGATTCAGCATTACGATGGTTTCTGAAATAAATCTTGAGGTGAACCGCATTCCCTCTTATCGTTTTGAATTAAATGTCAGATATTGCTATGTTTTTAGCGATACTGGCTTGGCATCTGTTTGGGGAATTGTATGCACCGATCTAAATCAGCTTTGAAAATCAGCATTTTCGGCCTGAGCCTTGCGCTTTCAACGAGTGCTGCATTTGCGCAGGAACGCAAGGTCAATATCTTCAACTGGTCCGACTACATTGATGAAAGTATCCTGTCTGATTTTACTGCTGAAACTGGAATTGAAGTCACCTACGACGTATTTGATTCAAATGAAGTGCTTGAAACCAAATTATTGGCGGGCGGCAGCGGATATGATGTTGTCGTGCCGACCGGAACCTTCTTGGAGCGGCAAATTCAGGCTGGCGTGTTCCAGAAGCTGGACCGCGCAAAGCTGTCCAACCTGACAAATATGTGGACCGACATTGAAGACCGTGTGGCCCAATATGATCAGGGCAATGCCTATTCCATCAATTATATGTGGGGCACCACCGGCATTGGCTACAATGTTGAGAAGATTGCCGAGCGTATGCCAGATGCACCGCTCGATAGCTGGCGGATGATCTTTGATCCCGAGATCGTGTCAAAGTTTCAGGATTGTGGCATTCATTTGCTGGATGCCCCAACCGAGCTTGTGCCCGCTGCCCTGAATTATCTGGGACTGGAACCGGATTCCAAGGATGCGGACTTGCTGGCGCAGGCGGAAGAGCTGTTACAGAGCATCCGTCCCTACGTTCAGAAGTTCCACTCTTCAGAATACATCAATGGCCTTGCCAATGGTGATATTTGTATTGCAGTGGGCTGGTCAGGTGATGTGCTGCAAGCGCGGGACAGGGCTGCCGAAGCCGACAATGGCGTATCTGTTGAATACACGATCCCGAAAGAAGGCGCTTTGATGTGGTTTGATCAGATGGCCATTCCAGCTGATGCAAAAAATGTTGAAGAGGCCCATGAGTTTCTCAACTATATGATGCGCCCGGAGGTCATCGCGAAGGCGTCAAATTATGTCTATTATGCCAATGGCAACCATGCATCAAAACCTTTGCTGCTGGAGGACGTCTTTACTGACCCCGCGATTTACCCAAGTGACGAGACGATCGCAAAACTGTTTACAGTGACAGCCGCTGCACCCCGTCAGCAGCGGCTGCTGACACGGACCTGGACCAAGGTAAAGACCGGCCAGTAAAGAAGCCTGCTATGCTGCAACGAAATACCCGGTTCCGGGCAGCCGGATATTTGACTCAAACGGATATGTGAAAGCGGCGAACACGATGGCAAAAACTCTGGGGCCTGTCCGACGCGAGTTTGCGCCATGGAATGATCCTGATGCTGTGCCGTATATCTCCTTTCAGAATGTAACGAAGCGCTTTGGTGATTTCACTGCGGTAAATGATCTGTCGCTTGATATCTATGAGCGCGAGTTCTTTGCGCTGCTTGGCCCTTCTGGATGTGGGAAAACCACAATGATGCGGATGTTGGCGGGGTTTGACGCACCCTCCAGCGGCAACGTATCGCTGGATGGCACAGATCTGACCGGGATTCCGCCCTATAAGCGCCCGGTCAATATGATGTTTCAGTCCTATGCGCTGTTTCCCCATATGAGCGTGGAGAAGAACATTGCGTTCGGTCTGAAGCAGGAGCGTATTGCCAATGCGGATGTGAAGGCCCGCGTTGAGGAAATGCTGAGCCTCGTCAAACTTGAAGAATTCGCCAAACGCAAGCCCCATCAATTGTCGGGCGGGCAACGTCAGCGTGTTGCCTTGGCCAGATCTCTGGCGAAACGCCCGAAAGTCTTGCTGTTGGATGAACCAATGGGCGCGCTGGACAAGAAGCTGCGCGAAGATACCCAATTTGAATTGATGGACCTGCAGGAACGCCTTGGCATGACGTTTATGATTGTGACCCATGATCAGGAAGAAGCTATGACTGTGGCGGACCGCATTGCTGTCATGGATAAGGGCCGCATCATTCAGATCGCCACGCCTACGGAAATCTATGAGCAGCCATCCTCGCGTTATGTTGCTGACTTTATTGGCGACATCAACTTGATTGAGGGGCGGTTGACCGAGTTCTCAGAGGCCGAACTTACCGATAATCTTGCAACCATGCTGTGCCCGGGCATCGGGCCAAATTCGGACGTCGGCCTCGAAATCCAGGTTCAATGCGAGACCACAAGCGATTTGGCTGTGGGTGATCGTGGTTGGTTTGCGATGCGTCCGGAAAAAATTCGCTTGTCCCATGAGGTGCCAGAGGGAATTGATCCATCCAATCCGGTCAACGCCGTCGAAGGAACCATCTACGACATAGCCTATCTGGGAGATGTGTCCGTCTTTCATGTGAAGATCAATGACGACGTGATCATTCGGGCGACACAGACCAACACCACCCGATTGGTGGAGCGGCCTTTGTCCTGGGAAGACCAGGTGTGGCTACATTGGGGAGCGGATGCGGGCATCCTGCTGGCTTCATGAACAGTTTGAAGCAGTTTTTCAGTGATTGGGTCAGTCGCCGGTTTGTGCTCATTGGTTTGCCGTATCTCTGGCTGGTGATCCTGTTTCTCATTCCGTTCCTGATCGTCCTGAAAGTCTCGTTTTCAGAGCCGACAGTCTCTATCCCGCCTTACAGCCCAAGGTTGGACATCAGCGATGGCTTGTCTGCTCTTTGGCAACAAATTCTACAGTTCAGCATTGAGAACTATGTTTTCCTCATAGAAGAACCGCTGTTCTACCGCTCCTATCTGTCCAGTTTCACAATTGCTGCCATTGCCACCTTCATCACACTGTTGATCGGGTATCCCTTGGCTTACGCCATGGCGCGCGCGCCACGATCCTGGCGCGCTATTTTGTTGATGTTGGTTATTTTGCCGTTCTGGACGTCTTTTCTGATCCGTGTTTACGCCTGGATCGGAATTTTGAAGAAAGAGGGTCTGCTTAATCAGGCATTACTGGCGATTGGCGTCATTTCCGAACCATTGACGATCCTCAATACCAACGCTGCGGTCTATATCGGCATTGTGTATTCCTATCTGCCATTTCTGGTGTTGCCGCTTTATGCCTCGCTTGAGCGCATGGATGACAGCTTGCTGGAGGCCGCCGCCGATTTGGGCTGCACACCTATGAAGGCATTTTGGACGATTACACTTCCAATATCGATTCCAGGTATCGTCGCCGGATGCTTTCTCGTCTTCATTCCTGCCGTAGGAGAGTTTGTCATTCCTGACCTTCTGGGCGGTTCCGAGACCCTGATGATCGGTCGCACCTTGTGGGTCGAGTTCTTCAACAATCGCGATTGGCCGGTCGCAAGCGCAGTCGCAGTGGTCCTGCTTCTTATTCTCGTGGTCCCAATTGCCCTGTTTCAGAATGCACAGGCGCGCGCCGAGGAGAAAGCCTCGTGAAGCGTTCCAGTTGGTTCAACATAACGTCTTTGGTCCTGGGGTTTTCATTCCTTTACCTGCCAATCCTCTTGCTGGTCATTTTTTCCTTCAATGAATCGCGTCTGGTCACCGTCTGGGGAGGGTTTTCCACCAAATGGTATAGCGAGATGTGGCAGAATCAGGGTTTGATTGATGCGGCCTGGGTCACACTGCGCGTCGGCCTGCTATCTGCGACAATCGCCACGGTGCTTGGCACGATGGCAGCATTGGCTTTGTCCCGGCATAAGCGGTTTGCAGGCCGGACCCTGTTTTCAGGAATGATCTATGCACCGCTTGTTATGCCGGAAGTCATTACCGGCCTGTCATTGCTGCTGCTGTTTGTTGCCATAGATTTTGCGCGTGGGTTTTGGGCAGTCACACTGGCGCACATTACCTTCTCCATGTGCTTCGTTGCTGTTGTGGTGCAATCAAGACTGGTGACATTTGATCGCTCACTGGAGGAGGCCGCCAGCGATCTTGGTTGCCCGCCGGCTAAAACCTTTTTTGTCATTACATTGCCGGTTATAGCACCTGCCATAATCGCTGGGTGGATGCTGGCCTTCACATTGTCTCTGGATGATCTGGTGATCGCGAGCTTTACATCCGGTCCAGGTGCCACAACGCTGCCGATGAAAATTTACAGTCAGGTTCGGTTGGGCGTGACACCGGAAATAAATGCCGTCTGCACAATTCTATTGGGGCTGGTAACATCTGGGGTTCTGATTGCATCTTATCTGATGCGCAAAGAACAACAGCGCAGCCAATTTAAATCGGCCGCAACGCCTTAGAGGGCATTTGGTGAGTTAAGAGAAATTGGTGAGTTAAGAGAAATGGTACAGCTGGGTGGTCTCGAACCACCGACCTCCGGATCCACAATCCGGCGCTCTAACCAACTGAGCTACAGCTGCACATGCCCGACAACATCACAGTTGCACGCGAGAAAGTCTTTAGGCCGACGTTAGCGTTATTTCAAGCAAAACTTTGAACGCAATATCCATTTGTTTCCGCAAAAGGGGAAATCCGGTGGATATGTGAAATGCTTTTCAGATCCCGGGCCGTATGGCACCTGGAAATGCAGGCAAAGAAAAACCCGGACCTAGATCCGGGTTTCTCAGTGGAAGCTTGGGAGTGCGTAATTTATGCAGCTTTCATAGCTTTTTCAGCAGCCTGTTTGGCCGGGCTAAAAGTCTCGGTCATAGCCTTACCAGTCAAAGAAGACAGGTCCTTGGACTGTGCGTTCATCATTTCGAACTGCTGACGGGCGAATGAGGTCTGCAATTCAACAGCTTCGGATACTGATTTCACGCTGAACAGGTCTTTGAAGAAATCATATGCCGCATCTGTATTTGCTTTGGCATTGTCCATCGCTTTGTGCTGAACTTCCAAAGCGGTCTCACGCACTGTTTCCAGTGTTTCTTCGACTACGTCGATGGATTCTTCTGCAGCAGCTTTTACTTTTGCATAGCCATCTTTGGTCTGAGAAACAGCTTTTTCAGCCATGTCGCGAACCATTGTTGGAACTTCCATGTTGGCAGCGTCGAATTTCGACACATCAAACATGTCAGCACCTGCAAATGGCATCTCAGGCATTTTGAAAGCTTCGAAGCCGGGCATTCCGGGGATGATAGGTGTTGTGGTTGCTGCAGTCTTCGCAGCTGCCGCAGGCTTGCTTGCAGCGCGGGTGCGGGTCGTTTTTGCTTTAGTCGCGGTCATGTCAATAACTCCAGTATTTGCCGTATTTCTTGTGGCCTGCAGCGTGAACACGGTGTCTCGGCAAGCCGTTGCATATCAGATATAATAGATTTTTTGTGCATTGCAACAAATATTTTGCAATGCACCATTTCCGTCAAAGATCAGACTTTGAATTTGCCCTGAATGTCTTTCACTGCATTGACAGCTTCTTCACCCATGGATTGCGCCTGTTTTGTAACGGACTCAATCTGCTCCTTGATGTATTTTGTCTGCAGTTCCAGCGCTTCCTGAGGATCTTTTGCTGTGACCAGCTTTTCAGCCTGGCTAAACGCCGCGCTCATGTGATCTTCGGTCAGAGCCAAGGCTTTCTTGCCGGCTTCAGTGGTTTTGGATTGCAGATCGCTACCGGAGCTTTCCATCTTGCTTGCAGTTTCCTGCATTGTTTCCATGTAAGTATCGAAAGCCTTGCGGGCTTGTTCCATGCCTTGTTCGGCAAAGGCACGCATCTGTTCGCTCATGTCATAATTCTTGGTCATCATCACACCTTGTTGGTTTGTGTTTGTCTATGTTGCAATGCAATATAATTATAAAATTGTGCAGTGCAACATAAAAATTACAAGTCCGGCTTTTTCACCGTTTTTCCATGCACCTGTGGAACCTGTGGATTGCTCCGAATTTAACCCTATTCGCAATCAAAATGCCGTAATTGGCACAATAGATAGACCCACCAGTCACTTTGTATTAACAAAACCTTAATAGCGGCTTCACGTTTTGAGGAAGCCTACCAATGAATTCAGGCCGGTCTTCGGCGAGTGCTTAACTCGAAAAGCGCCCAGAGATTTGCCCACGGAAGAATGGATTGCAATTGTCAAAACGTCGTGACAATCGGGCCTTTATGTCTTGGACGGCTTGTGAGCCGCTGAATGCCCTTGCCTTGTCCGTGAAGCCAGCTCTGGTTCTGTCTCCTGATGGCGCGCAATTGCTTTGGGCTAATCCAGCCGGGGCAAAGCGTCTGGGCACCCAGGATTTGGAAACGCTTTTGAACGAAGAGTTTCCGCAGGACTTCCCGTTGCGCAAACAGATCCGGCATTTGTTTAACTGGTTACACAATGACAAAGACCAGATTCAACGTTTACGGCTTGGCCGCAGCGCATCTACGCCGCTGGAAATGGTGACTGTCAGCAAACTGAGGAATGTGGAAGGCGTCGCCGGTGTTCTGCTGCGCCCGGTTGCAGAGCCGACCGCGCAGGATTTTCAGACGCGCGCAGACCGGATGGCAGATTGGCTTGGGTCTGGTCACCATTATGCCGCTCTGTTTTCCAATACTGGCGATGTCATCGCCTCATCGGGCGCTTTCCATGAATTACGCCATGCCGCCACAGCATTGCAGTCCTTGCTGGAAGAGGCAGAAGACAGCGTACTTCCAGTGTCTCAGCAGATAACAATTCAGTCAGGCACGCGAAACCTTGTGACGGCGCTGAAACTGCCCTTGGATGATGATGAGGTTTTTCTGCTGCTGGTTGATGCAGATGAGGCGTCGTTGTCCTTGTCCGATGCACATTTGCAAGATGAACCGGGACCTGACGAGAAAGCAGCTGACGAGCAAGCCGTTGACCTGAAGGAAACGGGTCAGCAGTCAGTCAGGCAAAACCATGCAGGAAGACTGTCAGCGTCAGAAATCAAAGTGCCGAAACCGGCCAATGATACAATGCCGCAGCAGACAAAAGCACCAGTGACGGCGGAAGAACCCGCGAAAGCTGCTCCATCTGCCGAGCCTGAGTTAATGCGCTTTGTCTGGCGCATGGATGATGGTTTCAAATTCACTTTTGTGTCTCCGGAATTTCAGACCCTTGTTGGGTTGCGCGGCGCCTTTGAAGGACGCACGTGGCAGGATTTGGCGGGCGATTACCAACTCGACCCCGATGGCGATGTGCAAACTGCCATCACATCAAAAGATTCCTGGAGCGGGAAGCACATAGTCTGGGCTTTGCCGAAGCGGAAAAAAGTTGCCAGGATTGAATTGTCCGCAATGCCGGTCTTTGACGCTGAGAAGCGCTTTCAGGGCTATCGCGGTTTCGGAGCCTGCCAGTTGCAGGAACAAATCGTTGCGGTCGACGAACCTCCGGTGCAAGACAATTATGCAGCTTTGCCTGATGAGTTTTCGGGCGATGGCATGGCCGCAGATGTTTTTGATGATGCCGAAGATGTTTTTGATGATGCCGAACCGGTTGTTACCGGGCCAAAAGCGGCTGTCGTTGAGGCTATTCCGCAGAACAAGCCGGATGAAGTTCCTGCCATTGTGGATACAAGGCCGTCCAGCCAACAAGAACATACAAAAGGTCTGACCCCCGAGGAGCGCAAAGCCTTTGAGGAAATTGGAAAGTCCCTTGGAAAACAGTCTGTCACACGGCAGGCGATAACCGAACGAACGGCAGACCAGCCAACTGCAGAAGTTCCTGTTTCGGAAGTACCAGCCGCAGAAACTCCAGCCGCAGAAACTCCAGCCGCAGGACCCCCAGCCGCAGAAATTTTAGAATCTGTGACGCCGGAATTTGACACGGCAGATCAGGATGTTGAGTTTGTTCAAAAGCAGGGTGCAGGAACCGAGGATGCTTTGCGCGCTATGCTGGACCGGATCGATACCGGTGTTCTCGTGGTCCGCGATGATCAGGTTTTGTTTGCTAACAGGTCTCTTGCAGAAATGGCCGGCTACATGGATGCGCAAGCCTATTTGGCGGCTAATGTTGCAGCCCCCATGGGTGGCTTCTCGTTGGACCGTGTTGGCGACGAAGGAATAATGCAACTGACGGGTAAAGACGATGCCACCCATAAGGTCCGTGCCGCAATTGGCAAGATCGACTGGGATGGCCAGCCCGCCAGCTTGCTGACGGTCGACCCCGTTAATTACAATGCACCAGTGCCCGCCTTGAGTTCCCAGGTCGGAGACCGGGTGTGGAACGCGGATGAACTGCTGGCCATTTTGAACACCGCCACTGAAGGTGTTCTGATGATTGATGTGGAAGGGAAAATCCTGGCGCTCAATCATGGTGCAGAAGCTTTGTTTGACGAAGATCAGGCAAGTCTCATTGGCCGCGACCTGACAACCTTGCTTGCGGTGGAAAGTCATAAACCAGCTCGCGACTATCTGGCCGGAATTACAGGTGCTGGCGTTGCCTCTATTCTCAATGATGGCCGCGAGGTTATCGGCCAGACCGCTAAGGGCGGTTATATGCCGCTGTTCATGACGATGGGTCGGGTTGGCGAAGAAAGCCCGGATGATGTGGCAGACATGCGTCTCTGCGTGGTGCTGCGGGACATCACTCAATGGAAGCGTGCCGAAGACGATCTGATCGCCGCTCGCCACAATGCTGAAAAAGCCAATACAGCCAAATCGGACTTTCTGGCAAAAATCAGCCATGAAATACGCACGCCGTTAAATGCCATTCTGGGCTTTTCGGAGGTCATGCTGGAAGAGCGTTTCGGCCCGATAGGCAACCCGCGCTACAAGGATTACATCAACGACATTCATACATCCGGCGCCCATGTCATCAATCTGGTGAATGACATGCTGGACATTTCCAAAATTGAAGCCGGGCAGCTGGATCTAACGTTTACGGCAGTTGATCTGGTGGAGGTTCTGAAAGAATGCGTTTCACTCATGCAGCCCCAGGCCAATGAAGGTCGCGTTATTATCCGCACAAGTTTCGCTGATGATCTGCCACGTATTGTAGCCGACGCCAAGACCATGCGCCAGATCGCACTGAATCTCCTGTCAAATTCCATCAAATTCACGGCAGAAGGCGGGCAGGTGATTGTCTCTGCGGTCGTAGAAAAAGATGGTTCTTTGATTTTGCGCGTGCGCGACACCGGTGTCGGTATGAGCGAGGCTGATCTGTCCAAAGCCATGGAGCCATTTCGTCAGATCGAACAGAACAGCGAAAAAGATGGCGTTGCGCGCAAAACCATGGCCAATGGCGGCACAGGCTTGGGCTTGCCACTGACCAAAGCATTGGTTGAAGCCAACCGAGCGCAATTCCTGATCGAAAGCACCCCCGCCAAAGGGACGCTGATCCGGGTCGTCTTTCCCAACACCCGCGTTCTTGCAGAATAACAAGCCTTTTACGGGCTGAACCCAATCCAACCTCACAATTCAGTCTAAACCCTGGTCCATCACGGAAAAAAACCGCCCGGCACAAAGTCCGGGCGGCCAGTAAAGCCAGTTCGGGCAGTTATGCAGATGGCCATGGTAGGGTGGCGCATCAGCACATCATGAGGGGGCTCTGCCCGTTCGGCTTTGACGTCAGGCGATCAACCAGGAGGTGTATCGCGCCGATCTGTGGATCTATAGGGCTCACAATCGTTGGCTGTGGGGCGTTGAGCACTTAACTTCCGGCGCTGCCGTATTTCTTTTGCCAATGCCTGTTCCGAGGCCCGCCGCTCCAGTGCAAACATGCGAAGCCGAGAAGTCGGGTCGTTCGAATAGGGCAGGGAGGAAGCCATGTGAATATCGCTACGCGTTATGCCAATGTCTCTCAGCATATGATCGTCCAGCGTTACCAGCTGCGTCATTGTGCGGCGATAGGCCCAGAAATTCCAGACCGATGAAATGCGCCTCCCAACGGAAAGCACAGCCGCTTTCAGCATAGAGGCGCTCGTAGCGGCCGCTGGGCTGATAGACGTATCAAGACTGTTTCTAGGTATCGCAGACATGGCAATCTCCTGTGTTGGGCCATGTTGAAGTGAATCAATTTAAAGATGACGCGGTACACATGATCTTTTTCAATTGATAAGACCAGTGAATGTTTCTAATCTAATGTATGAGAGTTATTGATGGATTAGATGAACATGGCCGCTTTGCTGGATTTGGATCAACTCAGGACATTCGTTGCTATTGCCGAGTCAGGTAGTTTTACCCGCGCAGCAGACACAGTTTTCCGGACGCAGTCTGCCGTATCGATGCAGATGCGGCGTTTGGAAGAGCGTGTAGGCAAACCGCTTTTTACCCGTGATGGCAGAAACAGCCGCTTGAGCGAAGAGGGTCTGAAACTGCTGGGCTATGCCCGCAAGATGTTGCGCTTGAATGATGAAACACTGGCGGTGTTCGATGATTCAGCTCTGTCAGGGAGTGTTCGCCTTGGAACACCAGACGATTATGCAGACCGGTTTTTGCCAGAAATTCTGGCGCGCTTTGCAAGATCAAACCCCCAGGTGGAAGTGGCTGTTGAATGCGCACCAACCCCGGTATTGACCAATCAATTGAAGTCAAACGAGTTGGATCTGGCAATCATCACCTATATTCCCGAGCAGCATCCAGCAGAGATGATCCGGCGCGAACCGCTCTATTGGGTCACATCCAGTCGTCACCATCAGCATGAAGAAGAAGTGCTGCCGTTGGCACTTGGTCGTCCAACCTGCGAATGGCGCGGTTCTGCCATTGCAGCTCTGGAACGCGGCGCAAGAGTCCACAGGGTGCTCTATTCCAGCTGGAACTCCACCGCTGTCGGAGCCACGGTTCTGGCCGGTCTTGCCGTATCAGTGCTGCCGGAATCCGCCATCCGGCCTGGCATGCGTATATTGACCGAGGCGGAAGGATTCCCCGAATTGCCGTCCTGCAATATCGGCTTGCTGCGCTCATGGCACCACTGGACCCCATTGATGGATGCGCTCGCCTGCCACATCAGCGAAAGCCTTGGCAACGTCACCGTCAAGGAAACGCTGCAGATCGCTAAACCGCTGACGGCTGCAGAATAGTTCTGACAATGAACTGAACCGCAACCAACAGACTCGAAATGCGATAATCTTGCTCATTTTGCAATTTTGGGTTTTACTTCCCTAACGGCAGGCCAATTCTAAGGCCTGCGATAGGGGGAGCGGTTGTGAGGATATGCTTATCCTGCCATTCGCCAGACGCGGCTTTGGCACTTGCATTGAAGCAAGCGCTTAAGACCAGCTATGCCGACGCAGGGGTTCCCTTTGCGCCGCGAAGTCTGCGTGTGGGAAATTTCTTTGTACCTCAATTTTACACATCCCTTGATGAGCCTGATGGCTTTCTCCTTCTACTTGGAGCACGCACATGTTGTTGGAAATTACTGGAAGCTTTCGAGACTTTCGAGCTCCATGTAACCGATGTCGGCTTCCCGCTGGTACCAGTCATTACCGCTGAAAAAGCGCAAAGACGTATCAACAGCGGAAAATCTGTCCGGGGACTGAACATTGCGCCGAATTCTGCCTTGATCGGGAAGAGCCGTCTTGGTGCGGGCAGTTCAGAAAATGGTTCTCATACCCTGGGCAACAGCCAATCAGCCCAAAAATCACACCACCACACCACATCCAAAACCCACGGGAGAACAGCATGGCACATTTGACATTCATACATGGCATTTCCAACAAGCCAGCGGCCGAGGAACTCCATCGGATTTGGCGGGCCGCGCTATTGAATGCGGCATCTCCGCTGGATCTGGATGCGGAGGGTGTAACCAGTGAAATGGTCTATTGGGCGGATGTTCTCTATGCCGAACCAATGCCAGAAGGTGAGTTGGAGTCTGCGGCAGATACTCTGGAAATTTCCGTCGGTGACACAGAAGAAGTCAGTATTCCCACGGCGGGTGATCCACTGGAACGCGCATGGATTGAAGCCATGTCTGACCGGATAGGTGTGGACCCGAAAACCGGCAAAGCGCTTGAGGGTGACAATAACATTCTGGACGGGGATGGAGGCAGCACTGGCACGATGGCCGGTGATCTGGAGCGAATTCCGCTGCCGGGCTTTGTCAAAGACCGTTTCATCAAACGGTTCCTGCGCGATGTGCATCATTATCTGTTTAATGCAGAAATCACGCCGCGACCCGGTGAAACATTTTGGGTACAGGATGAAATCCGCGACCGCTTTGTGGATGCGGTAAAACGGGGCGATACACAAAGCAGCCCTCATATTGTGGTCTCACATTCCATGGGCACGGTCATTGCTTATGATTGCCTGAAGCGCGTCGCCGACTGCCCGAAGGTGGATGCGCTGATCACGCTTGGTAGCCCCCTTGGAATTGATGAGGTTCAGGACAAACTAAAGCCGGAATGGTCGCGAAATGAGGGGTTTCCAACTGACAAAGTGTCGGGCGACTGGCTCAATGTTTTCGACCCGAAGGATGTGGTGTCACGGCTCGACCCTCATCTGGCCAATGATTATCGCAAGGCCGGAACTGATGTGGTGGATGATCAGCGCCAGAACCATGATGGCCTGTGGACTCACAGTCTGGACAAGTATTTTCGTGGCCCGGTTGTCAGTTCCCGTCTGAAATCAATGCTTGGGCTTTGATTGGAGACACCTCATGTCGAAACTGAAAAGCCTCATCAATAAATTGAAGGAAGCGGCAGCCCAGGACAATCCTGATGTTCTGGAAGGCGCGTGTCAGAATATTGAAGGCCAGATGAAGCGGGAACCTGATACGATTGCAGCAAAACTCGCCCACGAAGCGCTGGATGCCCTTCGCAGCAGCCGGCGTTTCGACCAATTAGGCCGCATGGCTGATGCGTTTATGATTGATGGATGCGAGGACACGAAAGTCCACAGACAATATGCTCAGGCGCTGATTGAAAACGGTCAGACGATGCCGGCCATTCATATGCTGGAAGGTGTCATTGCCAAAAAGAAAGGCTCGAAAGCGGAACTTGATGATGCGCGAGGTGTTCTCGGCAGAGCCTGGAAAGAACGCGCCATTGCAACGCGCGGTACCCGAGACAAAGTTGCCGCGAAAGCCCTGCGCAATGCCTATCAAAGCTATATGGATGTTTATGCCGATGACCCGGATGCGCTTTACCAGGGCATCAATGCTGTGGCGCTTGCCTGCTGGGATCGTGGCCTGGCCTTGAAAGCCAGGGAACGCAAATCCGCGCTGCAAACCGCCGCTGACATTCTGGCACGGGTCAAACAGAAGGATACTGACGGCCAAAGCAACACATCGGATTTGGCGATTGCAGGAGAGGCGCTGATTGCACTTGGCCGAGAAGATGAGGCCATTGGATGGTTCGGCAATTATGCCCACAAGGCAGACGCGTTTTCGCTCGGCGGAACCGTACGTCAATTGACGGATTTGTGGAAGCTGGACGATACAAAAGAAGGACGCGAATTGCTCGCGCCCATGCGCGCGCATCTGTTGGAAAAACCGGGTGGCGAATTTTCACTTACCTCAGATGATATGCACCAAATGGCGGCAGTCAGCGAGGCAAGTTATGAAAAGGTGCTCGGTGATATCGGTCCAAAGACCTACACTTGGATGCAGAATGGCTTTCGAACGGCAGAATCGGTTGCATTAATCCGGCAAAATGGCCGCGGTATAGGTACCGGATTTCTGGTCCGGGGAGGTGACCTGAACCCGGATCTTGGCGATGAGTTGTTTATTCTGACAAATGCACATGTTGTCAGTGACCCGCCCATTGGCAATGCGGCTGACCATTCCGAAGTGTCTGTTAGTTTCGAGGTTTCCGAGGCTGTAGAGGGCGAAACCTATTCTGTGCGTGAAGTGATCTGGAATTCACCACCAGATCAATACGACGCCAGCCTTCTAAGGCTGGACACAGACCTGAACGGCAAGCTGAAACCTTTGAAATTCAGTCCCAATCTACCAGTGCTGAACCCGGACCGGCCCCAAAGGGTCTACATCATCGGCCATCCCGGTGGCGGCGAAATAAGCTTCTCCTTTCAGGACAACAAACTGCTCGATTATGAAAATGGTGTTATGGAAAATGAGGAAGATAAAAGGCCTCTTCGCATCCACTATCATACGCCGACAGAGCCCGGGAGTTCTGGAAGTCCGGTCTTCAATGGCAATTGGTTGGCCATTGCCCTGCATCACGCAGGTTCCAAAAATATGAACAGGCTGAATGGCGAACCTGGCACCTATCCGGCCAATGAAGGTATTTGGATTCAATCAATCAGGAGAGCAAAGCCAAGCTAGTAAGAGGCTGAATTTGGGAGGAAAGTGCATGCCAATCAATCAGAAGGGTATTGAACTGATCAAGCATTTCGAGGGGCTGCGGCTTACGGGATACATTGATCCCGTCGGTATTCCGACCATCGGTTACGGCCACACAGGTCCCGAGGTAAGGGTTGGCGAAACCATTTCCGAGGCGAAGGCAGATCAGATCTTGCGCGCTGATCTTGAAAAGTTTGCAACCGGTGTGCGCAAGAAGATTACTGTCACTGTCAGCAACAATGCTTTTGCTGCACTGGTCTCCTTTGCCTTTAATACCGGGCTTGGAAGTTTCGGCAGCTCCACCTTGCGCAAAAAGCTCAATGCCGGCGATGCCAAAGGCGCTTCAACAGAATTTCTAAAATGGGTGAAGGGCACCATAAACGGCAAAAAAGTGACATTGCCCGGGCTTGTGCGCCGCCGCAAGGCAGAGAGCAAATTGTTTGACACCCCTGATGGAGTCGGCTCTGAAATAACGCCTGCGCAACCCGCCAGCGGGGAGGTCGCGCAGGAATATTTCTACATTGTCCGGCCAGGGGATTTCTTTGGCGATATCGCGCATAGAAATGGCCTGAGCATTGAGGCATTGTTGCATTTAAACCCGCATATTGCAGACCATAATTTGCTGTTTCCTGGCGATATGATCCGCTTTGTCGGCGCACCACCGGTCGATGATGAAACCAGCCCCGCGACAGATGCAGATGCCGAACCGGCGACGACTGCGATGATTGAAGCCCCATGGTATGCCAAAGCCAAGGGTGAGTTGGGGACTTCGGAAGTCAAGGGCAAACTGCACAACAACACCCGCATTCTCGATTATCACCGCTCCACAAATTTGAACAAGAAACTGGCCGGGCGCGATGAAACACCCTGGTGTTCATCATTCGCAAATTGGTGCGTCAAAGGCAGCGGTTTGAAAGGCACGAATTCCGCAATGGCCCGGTCCTGGATGAAGTGGGGCGAAAAACTGGATACGCCGCGAGAGGGCTGCATCGTGGTCTTTGCACGGCCCAGCGCCGGTCCGCATTCCGGCCATGTTGGGTTCTTTGTAAAAGAAACGGCAGAGCGCATTCGGGTGTTGGGTGGAAATCAGTCCAATCAGGTCAAGGAATCCTATTATGGAAAGGATGATTTGCTTGGCTACCGTTGGCCAAAAGGCAAACCAAAAGCACCAGCGACATCTCCGGTAATCGAACCTGCGGAACCTGTCGAAACGGGACCGAATGGTGCGAGCGACGAAACGATCTATTTCGTCCAGCCGGGTGATACGTTTCATAAAATTGCCACACGTGCGGGCCTGACGACGGATCAGATTCGTGCCTGGAATCCGCAAATCACAAATCCGAACAAGATTTTCCCCGGCGATTCAATTCTGCTTGTGGGCAGGGAAATGCCAGCCGCCGAAGAGCCGGTTATGGAAACGGGAGGCGATACGCCATGGTTTGATCTTGCCAAGCGTGAATTGGGAACAACCGAACAGGCAGGTTCGGTACGCAACAATCCACGCATTCTGGAATATCATGCATCCACCACACTGCCCGGAAATCTGGCCAGAATTGACGAGACCGCCTGGTGCTCCTCATTCGTCAATTGGTGCATCAGCCGCGTTGGGCTCAAAGGTACCAACTCCGCCCGCGCCCGATCCTGGCAGAATTGGGGAAGCAAGCTAAATGATCCGATTCCAGGGTGCATTGTCGTGTTCTCAAGACCCTCAGCCGGGCCGCAATCTGGCCATGTGGCCTTCTATGTCAGCGAAACGGCGACGCATATCAAAGTGCTGGGCGGCAACCAGTCCAATCAGGTCAAGCAATCCAATTACTCCAAATCCCGATTGATTGCTTATCGCTGGCCAAGCGACATGCCGAGCACGGGTACAGTTGGTGCCAGTGGTGCTGGTAGCCCACCTGTGAAACGTAAGGTTCGGCCGCCATTCCTGTCGCGTCTGAAACTCTTCAGAAAACGCATCCTGTCGCGCAACTGACGCTGGTACTTCACAATGCAACCGGTGGCATACATACTGCAGGTAGCTTTTATCTCTTAGGCTGTTTTTGGAAAGTGAATGAATGTCCTTTGTAGGCGAACCATTCAAGCATGATGTCTTCATCACCTACAGCCATGGTGATGCGGACGGTGATGGTCATTCGCTTCTGAAGCAATGGTCGGAGGGCTTCGCCCGCGAACTGGAGCAGGAACTGCAGCTGATGCAGGGGCAGCTTGCGGGAATAAAGGTTTTTCGTGATCAACATGCGCGCCCCGGTCAGGCGCTTGATCCAATGGCTCCACTGACAGAACAATTGAAGGAAGACATTGCCGCTTCGGCCATTCTGGCCATTTTGATGACGCCACACTACCTGAACTCCAACTGGTGCGGAGATGAACGAAGCTGGTGGCTGGAGGCGCAAAAGCAAAATGAGTTGCAGGTGAATGGGCGTCTGGCCGTGGCCCATATTCTGCCAACCACAGACAGCGACTGGCCGGAAGCGCTAGTCGATAGCCGGGGTCACAAGCTGGTCGGTCAGTGTTTCTATGATCGGTCCAGTGCGAATGCGCGTCCGTTTGAATGGCCGCAACCCAAATCAACGTCGGGAGATCCTTTTCGCGGAACGCTGGTTGATTATATTGGCAATCTGATGGTGCATCTGAAAGATCTGCGCTCACTTATGCAGGAAAAAGAGCGCCAGAAAACCGAGGCTCTGCGACTGGCTGCAGATGGTGGCCAGGCCATTTATCTGCATGGCAGTCAGGAAAACTCTCAGGTCTGGGAGGATGTCTGGTCCGATCTGGAATCAGCGGGCTTTCAGGTCTATCCAAGCGAACCCGACCCGATCACCACCGATTTGGCGGACACCCAGAAAATCAGCAAAGGCCGCATCGAAATCCTGAAAGGGTGTGATGCACTGCTTCTGGTCGGTACAGATGACACCCGCATGTTGGATGCAGACCTTGTCGTCGTCGGTCGCAATGAGCGCCATCAGGCCCGGGCATTTTCGGATAAACTGATGCCTTGTGCCGTAGTGGATAAGGCTGGCTTGGCCGACACGCGGCAACGCATTTTGACAAATGCGCGCCGTCTCGGCGTTCACTGGTTCAAGGCGCAAGATGAGTCCTGGACATCTGACATCCCACCCTGGTTGAGCGGGGCCGGGATATGAGCGTTGAGAACGAGTTGGGTTTCGACGAACTGTATGAAGTGCCGCTTCCTGAATTTCCCTATCCCGGATTGCGCCCGTTTCGGGAAGATGAATGGGCGATCTTCTTCGGTCGAGAGAACATCATTGAGCATGTTGTCGGCAAACTTGTCGCCAATCGCTTCGTTTCGGTACATGGCGATTCCGGCAGCGGAAAAAGCTCACTTGTGCGTGCCGGAGTGCTGCCCCGATTGATGCAGGACGTGAGTCGCAGCGGCGGGAGTTGGCGCACTGCCTCCATGGAGCCCGGCAACGCACCCCTGCATAATCTGGCAGCTGCATTTTCCGAATTGTGTGAGAGCGGTGGTAAGGATCAGCTGACCCATATTCGCCGGATTCTGAATCTGGGAGCAGACGCTGCAGGGCCGCTGGTCAAAGAATTGCGCCGCAATGACGATGATCACCTTTGCGTGCTGGTGGATCAGTTTGAAGAAATCTTTTCCTTCGCGCGAGAACATCCAGGGACTGAGGCGGAGCTATTTATTGACGTATTGACCGGCATTCAAAAGCAGAAGCCCGAAGGCTTGCATATCATTCTGACCATGCGGTCTGAATATCTTGGTGCCTGTGCGCGCTTCAACGGGCTGGCAGAGGCGATAAATGACACGCAATACTTGCTGCCCCCCGTGCGGCGTCAGGCACTGATACGGGCAATCCGCGAACCGGCAGTGCTTTATGGCGGGCAGGTGGCGATGGATCTGGCCGAACGCCTGATCTCAGATGCAGGTTCCAGTCAGGATCAATTGCCGCTCATCCAGCATGGCCTCATGGTTATGCAACGCAGACTACCGAAGCAGGAGAGCAGGGGTGCAGAAGGCGAATTGAGCTGGGTTCTGTCACTGGAGGATTATCGCAAGACAAAAGGTGTCGTGCAGTTTTTATCAGACCATGCGGATGAGGTTCTGAACACCATTGTGGCAAAGCACAAGGATGCGGGCCCAGTAATGGAAACCGTATTCCGCGCATTGACGGAAATTGATGCCGATGGAAATGCAATTCGCCAAAGCCAGACACTTCAGCAATTGGCTGATCAAGCTGGAGTGGTGCCTGAAAAACTAGCGGAAATGCTGAGGCCCTTGCGTGCCGATGGCGTATCGTTTTTGCGGCCTTATGGTGACTTACCACTTTCGCCAAAAGACGAAATCAGCATCAGTCACGAGGCACTCATCCGTTGTTGGAAACAGATATCAGATCCGCAGAAAGGATGGCTGCAGGAGGAATTCAAGGACGGCCTGATCTGGAAGACATTGCTTGTTGCTGCAGAGGGATATGCTGAGGACAATTCCGCCGTTTTGTCCCCTGCCGTTACAACGGAACGCGCAGAATGGATGGCCAAGCGCAATGCAGTATGGGCGGAGCGTTATGGTGGTCGCTTTGCCGATGTTGCCGAACTGTTGAAAGCCAGCGCCGCCAATGTTCGTCGGCAAAAGTTGACCAAGAGCCTGCTTGGCTTCTTGGTTATCGGTGTAATCGGACTGGGAATTTTCATTCTGACAACACGCGCAGAAAATGAAGATCTCAAAGCCGCACTTGCAGAAGCCAAAGCGCAAAAGCAAATTGCGGACGTAGCGCGCGCAGTAGCAGAAGGCGCGCAGAAAGCTGCCGTCATAGCTAGGGCCAAAGCGCAGGAGAGCCTTACGAAGCTCACTGAGGAGCAGGATGAGAACAAGAAGCTGCGTTCACAATTGCTGGCTCAAAAGTCAAGTGAGGCAACCCTTTCGGGTGACGCAGGTTCTGGTTTGGCTATGGCGTTGGAAGTGCTGCAGAATCAAATTGAACTACCTTATGTGCCGGAGGCTGAACGGGCTGCTTTTTCCGCACTCTATGGATTGAGGGAGCAGTTTGTATTCGTAGGTGATGGACTGCCATTTTCGTCCGCTCAGTTCAGCCCTGACGGCGCTCGAATTGTTTCTGCGAGCGTTGATGGCTTGGTGCGTGTGTGGTCGTCAGACGCCTTCTTCGATACCTTGATGTTGAGCGGACATAAGGGTTTGGTCTTTTCTGCACAGTTCAGCAATGATGGCGGTCGGATTGCGTCAGCTGGTGAAGATGGCACAGTGCGTGTTTGGTTGTCAGACGGCAGCGGCGATGCCTTGATACTGAGCGGGCATGAGGGTTCGGTCTTGTCCGCACAGTTCAGCCCAGACGACGGTCGGATTGTGTCTGCTGGTGAAGATGGCACAGTGCGTATTTGGTCGTCAGACGGCAGCGGTGATGCCTTGATACTGAGCGGGCATGAGGGTTCGGTCTTGTCCGCACAGTTTAGCCCAGACGACGGTCGGATTGTATCTGCTGGTGAAGATGGCACGGTGCGTGTTTGGTCGTTAGACGGCAGCGGCGAGGCTTTGATACTGAACGGGCATGAGGATTCGGTCTTGTCCGCACAGTTTAGCTTGGACGGCGCTCGGATTGTTTCGGCTGGTTTTGATCGTACAGTGCGGGTATGGCCGTCTGATGGCAGCGGCGAGGCCTTCTTGATACTAAGCGGGCATGAGGGTCCGGTTTCATCCGCTCATTTCAGCCCTGACGGCGCTCGAATTGTGTCTGCTGGCGGTGATGGCACGTTGCGTGTGTGGCCGTCTAACGGCGGCGGAGAGGCTTTGGTACTGACAGGCCATGACAGTTCGGTCAATTCTGCGCGATTTAGCCCTGACGGCTCGCAGATTGTTTCAGCGAGCTTAGATGGCACGCTGCGGGTGTGGTCTCTTGGCACATCCATGTCTGGCAAGCGCGCTGGACCCTCTCTAATTGCTAATTTCCAAAAAGGAAGCACAGCGCAATCGACGCAAGACAGCGATCAGGGTTTGTTGCCCGCCGATGGCGGGCGCAGCACGATTTCATTCTCACCAAGCGGGGAACGCGTCTTTCGTTCAACGACCGTTGGTCAACTTGGTAGCTGGAACGTAGATGAAGGTCAGGAACTGGTTGCTGATCGCGAATTGGATGCGGACTATCCTCAGATCTTGGCGACCGGTTTTGCTGGTGAACGCCCGGTTACCATACTGGGGCCGGATAGCTCTTTGTTGCCTTTTGAGTTTCAAATAGGCAATCGCCGCTATCCTGCATCAGACATAACCTTCAAAACACCCAGCGCTGTTGCATTTGCGGCGGATCAGTCGCGAGCGGCGCTTTACTTTTCCAATCCGAGCCATGTCGAGCTTTATAATCTCAGCGATGAGCCGAAACTGATTGCATGGATTCAAGTAATGGGACCGCTTGATACCGTTAATCAGGAACTGAATGACGCTTTTGGCTCCCCGCAATATCTGATGACGTTTGATGGCGCTGGAGAACGCGTCACCGCTGTTTCGCAAGACGGAAACAGGCTGTTCACTATTGACTGGCTGTCGATGCAGGTGCTGCCGCAGCCGGAAAACGGGCGACCTTATATGTTTGATGCCCGAGTTGAATTACTCGACAGGTCCACCAATCTGGACTCCGTCCTTGCGCTTCATGCTGATGGGCAAATGATTTCGATTGTTGGCGTGCCACTGACGCGCAGTCTCAGCGACCTTGTGGTTGGCAATCTTCTGGATCCGGAAGGCTTCCACACGATCCGAAGGGGGCCAATTGACCGACGACCATCCGCCGCCTCTTTCAGTGCGGACGGAAACCGGGTTGCATTGGTCTCAGAGCAGGGTGTTGAAATCTATGATCCGGAAAAAGGCGGAGTCATTGCCCGGTTCACGATTTCTGGCAAGCAGCCGGTTGTTGCTGCATTTGCGATGGATGGAACGGCACTGGCTGCCACATCCGCCGATGGGACCATCGGTTATTGGCCAATTTTTCCGACAACCGAGGCATTGACGGAGTTTGCCGAGGACGTTGCACCCAGACGACTGACGCAGCAGCAGCTCAGAGCTTATCTGGAACCGCAAAACACCAAAAAATAGCTGGCAGGCATTGGTATGGTTTGCGGAGTAAGGTTCAAACGGCCTACTTTCGCCCTGACAGCACAAGGCCATTCCCAGCCAAAGCCAGGGCAACGCCAGCAATACCAAGCAGCGTCCACTGATAGTTTTCAAACAATGTGGATACCAGCAGGGCCACGATTGGAAACATGATCGTGGCGTAGCCTGCCCGCGCCGAACCAATGCGGCCCAGCAGCGTCAAATAGCACCAGAATGCAAATACGGTGCCGGTCAATGATAACCACAACAGGGACAGGATGTAGCTTGCCGTTGGCTCGATAATGAATTCAGCGCCGCTGACAAAGGCAATTAGAGCGCTGAAAGCGGTGCCATAGACCATGCCCCAGGCATTGCCGGACATGACAGAAATACCACTGCGCTGCATTTGGGCGGAAAACAGGTTTCCGATACAAAAAGACACGGTTCCGCCAAAGCAGAGCAGCAAGCCGAAAAGCGTTCCTGGATTTGCATCAGCCGCCATGATTTCTGGCCAGAAGAGGGCAGCAATGCCGGAAATGCCCAACAGCGCTCCGAACACCACTCTGCGTGTTGGGATCTGGCCGTACAAAATCAAGGCAAATCCAATATTCACGATCGATGCCAGAGAAAATACGATTGAGAGAAGTCCCGACGCAATCCATTGTGCGCCGTAATAAAACAATGCGAAATTGGTGGAGAACAAAAAGATGCCGAGCAGCAGAAATCGCAGATGAGTTCTGACCGAAAACTGCAGCGGCCTCTTCGTGACTATCACCAGTACCATCATGATGGCGGACGCAATCAGAAAACGCCATGTCAGCGACACGTGGGGCGCAACGACACCGACCTGCATCTTGAGCGGAAACCAGCTTGTGCCCCACAAAAAAACGATGCTGGCGTAAAGACCCAAATTCTGAAATCCGAAGCCTTGCTCGGACGAGATCGGGTGTGATTTTTGTGCAATGCTCAAACGAGTAATCCTGACGGTGAAGGCCGGATCATGCGCCCGCGTCTGCGCCTGGTCCAGTCAGGATTATTGACCGATACATCAATCCCATAAATGAAGAAATGACCGGTTTCGGCCATTCTCATCCAGTCCAAATAATTCACAGCTTCGGCGCTGCGCATCTCGGCAGTTTCGCCAATACAGAATGGGAAACCTGACCAGTCACCGGCATCGGCAATTGGCTGCCAGATGGTTTCGCATTGTCCGGTCAGGAAGCGTCTTTTACGCCATAACGCTCCAGGCGTTGTTTGAGTGTTCCTGTATGCAGTTCCAGCAGATGATTGTCATCATCGTAAAAATAGATGGACCGTCCTTCACCCTCTACCCGCGGACGTGGAGGCCGTATCTCCAGGCCAAGCGCGTTGATTTCGGCCAGACGGTCATCAAAGTCGGCATCTTCAATTTTAAATGCAATGTGATTGTAGCTTCGGTCAGACAATGCCTCGCCCTTCATCACGCCGATCCACACATCATCAACCAGAAAAAAACGTTCCTCTGACAAGGAAAATGTATTCTGACCGCTGGCATAGATGCATTTTGCCTTCAAAACCTTTTCCAGAATAGTCTGCATGCGATCCAGGTTTTGGACGATGAAGGTGATGTGGCTAAGTGCTGACATAGGACCTCAATAGGCGAAATCATCGAATACCCGGTCGATGTTTCCGCCCCATTCTCCGTGGTATTTCCCGAGCATGATTTCAGCCGGTGTTTTTCCCGAAGCAACGGTTTCGTCAATCGGTGTGAGATACTGTCCTTCATCAAACCCGGCGCCATTCAACTGGCTGCGGCGTCTCAGACCCTGATGCGACAGCGTGACGACACGCTTGGCAACATCTAGCACTGTGCCACGCCGGAACGGTGTGTTCAGAGCCGTTTTTGGAACGGTGTCACGCATGATCTGACGTTCTTCATCTGTCCAGTCGGCCAGATAATCTTCTGTCTCAGCCAGCGTGTCTTCATCATAGAGCAGGCCAACCCAAAACGCTGGCAATGCGCAAATGCGCCGCCATGGGTTGCCATCAGCGCCGCGCATTTCCAGAAAGCTCTTGAGCCGTACGTCAGGAAAGACCGTCGAGAGATGATTTTTCCAGTCACCCTGCGTGACAGTTTCCTTTTCTGCACCAGCCGGACGCTTGCCGTTCATATATTCGCGGAATGTGATGCTGGTCGCATCGATATAGTTCACGCCGCGTTTGATGAAATACATTGGTATATCTAGAGCGTAATCAACATATTGTTCAAAGCCGAACCCCTGATCGAATGCAAATGGCATAAGGCCAGACCGGTTATTATCCACATCACGCCAGATTTCGCCGCGATAGGACAGAAAACCGTTTGGCTTGCTATCCAGAAACGGCGAATTGGCAAACAAGGCTGTCGCAACGGCTTGCAAAGATAATCCAACCCGGATTTTGCGAACCATGTCGGCTTCGCTTTCAAAGTCCAGATTGACCTGAATGGTGCATGTGCGATGCATCATATCAAGGCCGTGCGTCCCCACCTTGGGCATGTAATTGCGCATGATATTGTAGCGCGATTTCGGCATTTGCGGCGTGTCTTCCAAAGTCCATTTCGGACTGGCACCCAGGCCCAAAAACCCGATTCCCAATGCATCAGAGATTTCCCGCACATGGGCCAGATGCCCATGAACTTCGCGGCAGGTTTGATGCAGAGTTTCCAGCGGAGCGCCGGAAAGCTCAAACTGCCCACCTGGCTCCAGCGAAATGGCACCGCCGCCGACAGGGTCGATCAGACCAATAATATGCTCATGGTCATAAATTCCTTCCCAGTCCAGATTGGCCTTCATGCCATCCAACAGGGCTTTCACACCGCGCTCACCCTCATAGGGTACGGGCGAATAATCCTCAGTATAGAAGCCGAATTTCTCGTGCTCGGTGCCAATGCGCCAGGCCTTTTTTGGCTTGCAGCCTTCGCTTAGCGCTTCTATGAGCGCAGCACGGCCCTCAAGGGGTGTATCGTCAGCTGTATCCCGGGCCATATGCCGAATTCCTTATTGCCAAAGCGGCGCGACCTTACTGCGCGATTGCAGAGAATGGCAACCCTTTATCGGTAATCACCGATAAAAGCCTGAACGACAGCCATTGCGGCCACCGCAGCGGTATCTGCCCGCAGAATTCTGGGACCAAGTGAAAGCGCGTGAACAAACGGTCTGCCAACAAGTAACTGGCGTTCTTCTTCGGTAAATCCGCCCTCCGGCCCAATCAGGATCGCCAACGGTCGCCCGTCAAGAGATTGCAATGCCTTCAGGCCATCTGAACCTTCAACCAATTCATCACAAAAGATAAGCGCGCGATCCGCTTGTTCTGAAGCCCAATTATCCAGCATTGTCTCCAGGGTAACCAGTTCATTGAGCGCTGGAACAGATAAAATACCGCACTGCTCTGCGGCTTCCACAAGATTGGCGGCCATCCGCTCGCTATTGAGTTTCTGCACCTGAGTGTAGCGGGTGATAACCGGTTGCAGTTGACCTGCACCCATTTCAACTGCTTTTTGTGCCATGTAATCCAGCCTGGCCTGCTTCAGGGGCGCAAAGCACAGCATCAGGTCATATGGCTCGGGCTGAGGTCGAAGCAGCTCTCTGGGAACCAGCAGGCAGGCCTTACGCCCGGTTGGCTGAATATCGGCCCGCCATTCACCGTCTTTGCCATTGAATAGCAGAACCGGGTCTCCAGCTTTCAGTCGCAAAACATTCAACAGATAATTCGACTTGCCGCGATCAGCCTCAATGGCCACATCGACAACAAGGTCCTCATCCACATACAGCCGTTTGGTCCGAAAATCGTAGCGTTCGCCCATGGGTCTCTTTCTTGACGCGGTGGTAAATTGGGTGACACACACAGACAGGTCAGGTCAACTTTTTCGAATCGCGGTGCCAGACTCAGATGCAGACACAGATGCAGGGTAATCCATGAGCAAGACAGATAGTTTGCCCGGATCGGGCTCGCAGGACAGCAATGTGGCGGAGTTTTCTGTCACAGAAATTTCTGCAGCTTTGAAGCGCACAGTCGAAGACACTTATGGCTATGTGCGGGTGCGCGGCGAGATTTCCGGCTATCGTGGGCCGCATTCCTCGGGACACGCCTATTTCTCCATGAAAGATGACCGGGCGCGTCTGGAAGCTGTGATCTGGCGTGGCGTGTTCTCAAAACTGAAAATCCGCCCCGAAGAGGGCATGGAGGTCATTGCCACCGGCAAGCTGACCACCTATCCCGGCTCGTCCAAATATCAGATTGTCATCGAGCGGATTGAACCGGCAGGCGTTGGCGCGCTGATGGCGCTTCTGGAAGAACGCCGCAAAAAACTCGCCGCCGAAGGCCTGTTCGACAATGAGCGCAAGCAGCCCATTCCGTTCCTGCCAAAAACCATCGGCGTCGTAACATCGCCTACCGGTGCCGTCATCCGCGATATTCTGCATCGGCTGCGAGACAGGTTTCCGACCCATGTGCTGGTCTGGCCTGTGCGTGTGCAGGGCGAAACAAGCGGGCGGGAGGTTGCAGCAGCCATCAACGGTTTCAATCAACTGGACGGATCGAGCATATCAAGACCCGATTTGTTGATCGTCGCTCGCGGCGGCGGCAGTCTGGAAGATCTCTGGGGTTTCAACGATGAGGCTGTTGTCAGGGCCGTTGCTGCCTCAACAATTCCGGTCATTTCCGCTGTTGGTCACGAAACCGATTGGACGCTGATTGACCATGTCGCTGATCACCGTGCGCCCACCCCAACAGGGGCTGCCGAAAGGGCGGTGCCAGTTCGGCATGATCTGGAAAATACGGTCGCCACACTGAATTTGCGCAATGTGCAGGCCATGCAAAGAAGTCTGGATCAGCAGCGCAACGCACTGCGCAGTCTGGCGCGCGCCATGCCCGCGCTGGACAGCCTGTTCGGCATGCCGCGGCAACGATTTGACACAGTCGCGCAACGCCTGACATCAAGCCTGTCCGCCAACACCACAGCCCATCGCACACGCTTCATCAAGGCCGGCAGCCAGGTCAGTCCACGCATGCTGGCCATCCATTTTGCCCGAGCCAAGGACCGCAAGTCCCAGGCCACTCTGCGACTCGGGACCATCATGGCAAGGATCGTTGAACGCCGACGCGAAAACTGGCGGCGTGTTAGCGCATTAAAACCTGATGTGCTTTCGCGTCAGATTGCGCTCGGTAGAACCGCGCTTGATGATCGCATAGCCAGAATGGACCGGGCCTTTGTCAGCAGTTTCAGAAGAGTGTCACAAAAGCTGGATGGTCAGGCGCAATTGCTGAAACTGGTTTCCTATCAAAGCGTTTTGCAGCGCGGGTTTGCGCTTGTACGCGATGGAGAGGGCCAGCCCATCAGGGCTGCGTCCCAAACCAGTATGCAGCAGCACATTTCTCTGGAATTTGCAGATGGCAGGGTTGCAGCTGTCGTTCAGGAGGGCGCAGCAGCACCTCAGATGCTAAAGCCGAAGCCTAAAAAGGCAGCGCCGACAAAACCGCCCGGAAATCAGGGTAGTTTGTTCTAGAGTCGGTTCTTGAAACCACGGTAAAACGGCCTGCAATATGGTCGTGGTTTAGGGGGCAGATTTGCCTAACCGCAACAGGGCCTCGCAAGCCAGTTGCAAGCCTAATCACAGTTAACGCGCCCATGGCGTCAGACGCCTATTCCCATCCGTAATTGAAACTCACGCTGATGCGGTCATCATCTGCCATGTTGAGCGGTACTTCATGGCGCAGCCAGCTTTCCCAGAGCAGCACATCGCCGACCTTGGGCGCGACATAAATGAAGCTGCGCAATTCGTTGCGGGCCTTGGGCTTGCGGCCAGGTGCTGCCATCATCATCGGCAAGCGCGGGTCCTCAAATTTAATGGCGCTGGCGCCATCGGGCATGGAAACATAAGTCGTGCCGCTGATAACGCTGTGGGGGTGGATATGGGAGGTGTGCACACCTCCTGTCGGCAAAATGTTGATCCACAACGAATCCAATTTGATCTTCTTGTCGCCGAGGTCGAACTGCAAATCCTTGGCAAAGGCGGCCACATGCTTGTCCAGCGCTTTCACCAAATCCTTGAACACCGGAAACCGCCATGGCAAATCAGCCAGCGAGGCGTAGCTGGTGTAGCCAGGAAAGTCATTTTCCTCACACCAGTTTTGGCCCGCTTCATCATCCACGGCTATCGAGAGGCATGAAGCTTCCAGCTCTGCCGCATCCGGCGACTTGCCGAATTCAGACAGGGGCGCACGGTAAAGGCGGGTGACGAAAAGTGAATCGATTTTTGACATGGCTCACCATAACGCTGTGCGCAAAGAAGGGCGAGCGTCAATTGCCGCTCTGTCTACAGATAAAACGCGATCCATGAACCGGTTTAATTCACGGGGCTTCTAAGCACTTTCGTCGGAATAAGGGGTGGTTAGTCGGACACCGTTTAATGTGTGCGTGCAGCAGGCACAAAAGGGCCGCATATTGTCTGGAGTCAGTTCGACATCAACGACAGCCAGTTTATTGTCGTCATCGACATACAGCCCACTGAAATAGGAGCTTTCGCCGATCCGGACAAAGCTGCTTCCATCTGACAAGTCGGAGGCGACAAGCCAGCTTATCGGTTCTTCATGGTCCAGTCGTGATACGGCTTCGCTGCGCACTTCATCCCAATTTTTTCCAACGCGCGAAAGCAGGAATTTGAAAAGCGGAGTGTAATCAAATCCATGTAGCTGACCGGAATGCATCGACTGGTTCTTTGACTGGTTTTTCGCAGCAGCCTTCGTGTTGCGCTCCCATTTGGACTTTGCTCCTGATCCATGTCTCACGCCATGGGTTCTTGTGTTGACGGACCGGTAAAGCGGCTTTTTATGCTGTCTCATGGTAGCAGCTTGCATGTGTTGTGCGCCCTAATCAAGCCAATCAATTTCGGTCAGACTTGGATAACCCGGCATTCATCGAGTTGAAAAAATGGCAGGGATTGACCTTGGACCAATGCTGACCAATGGTGTTGACCTGAGAGAGTATGGGGATCGCATTGAGACACTTGACCAAATCTGTATGCGCCCTGCTTTTGATATTCGCCTCAGCTATCTCGGCATACGGTCAGGAAACCGCAAAAAATTGCGTATTTGTTTCAACGTTTTACTCCACGATCACAACAGAGTTTGACACCAAATGTGAGACCACATCTTTGGTCGTTACAGCTGAAGTTCCGTCTGTGTTTGGTGGTGGCGACATGAAAGTTCGATCCAGAATATGCATCGAAAACCTGAATGGGAAGTGGGACTGCGGGTCCAACACTTATGACAGCGGGGACAAGCAAGTGTATTGGATATGCAATCCAACTGGGCGTGTCATCTTCGACGCCACCTTGGCGAATGGCAGTGAATACAAAGGCTGCCTTCGCAACTACAACAAGGAAAAACCCTTTAGCTGGAGATTTTTCTCTCGGTAAAGAGTGAAGCATCATTTTTCGAACATGAAGCAAAAACCCATTCCAGTTGACCTTGTCTTGCTTAGCCAAACGATTTTGAAGGGCATCAATCCAAGAGATAAAAAAGCGGTTAGTCGGAAGAAGAATGAGATATTCCAACAGGCCAGTATGCAATTGCATCAGGCAGGCCTGGAGGGCATGGAATATGGCAATGAGCTGTCAAAGCTTGATGCGATTGTTGCAAAAATTCTAGCCAAAAAGATCGCGAATTTAGCTGCCGCTACCAAGGTCCAACAATATGGGGATGCAACCCATACGGGGGTATTGGTCTCGGAAAAGCGCTTTGGTCAGGGAAAGACTGTCTGGCCGGACGGGACAACTGAACAGGGACTGTTCAATCATGACGCTTTGAATGGCGCTGGAAAGCAGAGCTTTCCAGATGGAACCCACAAAGAAGGAACTTTTGTTGACGGAGTTCTTCATGGCCAGGGCAAGCATGCTCAAGACAATGGAGTGTTTTGGAGCGGCCAATTTGAAGACGGTGAACTGACAATGGGAGTCATGCGATTTCCCAATGGCACCTCAAAACAGGGAACCTTCAAAGATTTGCAATTGCACGGTGTCGGGGAGTGGGACCTTGGGGACGGGCGGCGCTTCCTCGGCATGTTTAAGGATGGAACACCGGACGAGGGCATTATCGAACATGACAATGGCAAACAAGAAAGAGCCCGTTATGACGGGAAAAAATTTGTTGTCATCAAAGCCAGAAAAACCAAAACCAAGGGCCGTAGCTTTGCCAAGCGTTTAACCTACGCGGCGATTTTCATTGTGGCACTCGTATCCGGTACACAATGGTACTTTGGATATTTCGAAGACTTTGATGCCATTGGATTCCTTGAAAATCCTATGATTGCAGCACGACATCTGGTGACCGACCCAGAAGATTTGCTGGAGCAGGCCAAGGCAGAACTCTCAAATTTGCCTGAGCAAGCCGTCTCCCGTTCTTCCGATATTGCGCCACCAGATAATTCGCGATCTACCGCTGCCGTGGCTCTGAGCATAGCCGAGGCAAGTCAAAGCGTCGTGGAAGATATGCAAAATATTTGCGGTCCGAATACTGCCAGTACAATCATTCAGACAACAACAGCATCGACTTCAAGTGGCCATTACGCACAAGCTGCCTTCTGCTGTGAGGGGGAAGCCATATGCCAATCGGATCCTTCCAATTTGCCTAACTTGTCGTTTGATAAGGACAAGTATGTTGTGACGGAAAATAATGATCGCTTGAGCGGTCCATACAAACTTCGGAAGCGCGGTATTCTTGCAAATCGTTACGTCAGGAACGGCAATTGCCTTTATGATCCTTATTCCATGCGTGTTGTTCTTGAAGTTGGCCCACAATGCGATGATGACGACGATGTCTGGACCTTTGAAATTATCCGCGATGACAATCAAACGCCAATTCAAATCGCCGCGTTTCAACATGTATGGGATCGCATCGAATGGCGAAAGACGCAACGCTGCGGCAGCAGTTATGGCACTGAAATTGGAGAGAAATTGACAAAAACCTATGACCTCGATCTGGAGTTGATTTCCCAAGATAGAGAAGGCGCAACAAAGGCGGTAGAGAGCTTTTCGCTTTGTTTAAACAGCAATTGAGAAGGCGCAAGTTTGATGTTCGGGCTGGCAATTCCGTAAAAAAACTATGCTGAGCGGGGAGGCATCTCCAGACGCTCGATACGACCTTGGAGCCCGAAGAACACAGTTATGAAAAAAGCCCCTCATCTTTACCCAATCCTGGTGTTGGAAGACGATCTGGAAGTTGCTGCAAAACTATTGCAGGCCTTTCACCGCATGGAACCTTATCTGGCGCCTTTCGATCTTGATGTAACTTTGTTGTCGACATGCAACTCTGTCCAGCGGTTGGTGAACGAGGTCTCTGAGCGACACTATGACGTCATAGTTCTGGACCGCGATTGCAAGGCTGCGGGGTCTTTCCATGTTTTGGATTTTGACCGCTTTGGCAAGGAAAACATCATATCAATTTCGTCCACGCCTGAATGGAATCGCAGTGCCCAAGCCAGCGGAATTCGGCATATAATTCCGAAGAGTTTCAACCAGCTTGATAAGTTTGCCAGCGACGTTGCTGAAAAAGTACTCGAAATTCTGAAATCGAAATAGCATCGCCAAACTGCCTTCGCCATTTCCAATTTGTCCTGAAAATAATCTCTATCAGGAGGTTTGGATCGAAATGTCTCATAGAAGTAAACGTAGAACCAGACGGCTTTCTCTTCTTCAATCAACACCTTGTATATTCTCTGAGTGGCGGCGCTGCTCTCAAGTTTGATCATGCTGATAAGATATTCAGATCTTGTTGACCGGCTGGTTTTCAAGGCGTCTCGACATCCCAAAAACGCGTGCGCGCTTGCAAAGTGAATTTCAGACATTGACGACCAATGTGACTGCTGGCCCGTTACACGGAACTTGTCTTATTGATTTTACGGCGCAGTCATGCAGGGTTTTGATTACCAATTCGGGATCGAGGAATTTTCCAGTCCCGCGCAACGTAACTGCGGTTCGCATTGCGCGCCCCGTAAGACCTGAACAGCATTTATCCGCGCAAAAAACGATGCATATATGACCATCGGGTTTGGTTATACGAACGAGCTCAGCAATTGCCTTCGTCGTATTTCGAGTTGTCTCCAGAGCCCAGGCACAAGTCACCAGATCATATTTTTGGTCAGTGCTTGGTATGAACTCTGCTGATGAATGCAACCGATTGATGTTTGGGATATCAAGCGTGCGCGATAAAAATTCGGAACAGGTGTCAAGCAGTGTCAAATCAATGTCGGATCCCACCAATTTCGTAATCTTGCGTGCCAGAGTGCCAGTTCCACAGCCAACGTCCAGAAGCTTGATGCTGGGTTTGACAAGGGCATAGACCGCCCCCTCGAATGCGCATTGCGCTTCGCCTCCGGCATATTTCAGCCAGCGTGCATGCAGCTTGTCGTAATTTGGTGCAATGCTGCCATACAGCTTATGAATTGTCATTTGCGCGTCACAGGCTCTTGGCGAGCACAATCCATTCATTGTCGGATCGTGTGTATGTTGGTTTCAGGACTTTCCGTCGTTCAAGTTCGATAAAACCCTCTCGTTGATAAAGACGAAGCGCTGGGTTGAGGTCACTTGTGATAATTGAAGCTCGAGAACAACCAGCCTGTTTGGCCAAGGTGTCGATGTGCTTCAGCAGGCTTTGGCCGATCCCGCGACCACGGAATGTTTCGTAAGTTGCAAGCACGTTGATGTACCAGGTCCCCGCGACCAGGTTTTCCAACTCCTGCAATGGAACAAGATGGTATGGCATAGACGCAGGGTCGAAGTTTTCGACGTGGTCCGGCAAGCGATATGCGATTGCCGCAGCCACAGGCATTCCATCTATGTCTGCTATTAACGCATTGGTGTAGGAAAATCCGCCGGTCTCACGCTTTGCGCGGCGTACTCCAACATCAAAAACTGTTTCGCCCGTTTCTCGCATGCTTTCCCAAAGATCGAGCGGAAGGCCGTCTCCAGCAATGATGATCAGTCTGACAAGGTCCTCTGCGTCATTTTGTGTCGCCGGTCTGATGTTCACGTTTTGGTATGTCATGTCATTCTCTGAATTTTGTGATTTCTTGGCGCCTCGTCCGGCAATTCAGCCGGACGAAGACGAGCGTTGAGTATGGTTGTTCAGTTCGCACTCTTGTTGGGTTCTGCGGATAGGCTCAGGCCGCAGGGCGCGCGGGTTCTTTTTCGGCAATACAGCCCACATGCCGATGATCGGTGCCGCAGCAGCCTCCGATTACGCGGATGTTTGGCAGGAGCTTGAGAAGCTCCGAATTAAGATGACCAAGTTCCACCGGGTCGCCATCATCAAGTGTTTCGCAGGCATCAAGTTCCTGATGGCTCATGCGAGAAGCATTTGAGCGAAGACCACCAATGCGAAGCAACCAGGGTTCTGTTGTATCCAGAGCCTCCCTGAAGTGATCGGGATGCGCACAATTGATCATGTAGTAGATGGGCGCGTTGCCAGTCTGCTCGTCGACCTCAGCAATTGCTTCACCCAGGGCCTGACCGGATGGCAGGCGCCCGTCAGTTTCCAAAGTAAACGCGATCACAACCGGGAGGTCGATTTCCTGTGCAGCCAGGGCAATGCCTGAAGCCTCACCTGCATGGGTCAGCGTCATGGCACTGATCATATCAACGCCAGCCTGGCCGAGCGCATGCACTTGTGGTGCATGAATGAGCAACGCCTCTTGTGCGGAAATCATGGTCTCAGGTGCATAGGCATCACCCGATGGACCAACCAGTCCGTTTAACAGAATTGGTAGTGCATCTGTTTCATGCTCATCACGAATAGCGCGCATGAAGTCGGCCGCACTTTGATTAATTGCAAGTGTCTCGCTCAGACTCAGCCCCAGAGGACCTGCCCAGGCCGTTCCCGCTCGCCAGGTTGGCACGTCCATGACAAACCCGCGGCCGGTATTTTGCGCAAGATCAATGTAGCGCTCCATATAGGAGGTCAGCTCCGACCGCCCTTGCTCCGTATCAAGCAACACTGCGGCCGAGAAGCAAGGTAGATCAAAGCCCTTCTCAAATATCATGAAGGTCTCAAGTCCGCCGTCGGAGAGAAAAAAACGGCGTGTGGATTTCAGTTTTTCAATTCGCATCAATCAGCTCCTGTTTAAGTTGCTGATAGGGATAGACGAAGAAACTGTCGGCGTGCAGTGAACGCGTGGTGCACTTGCATTTGTTTTATTGTTATTAAATATCAATAGGTTAAATCTGTAAGGCTGAAACTTGGCAACAAATCCGGCGTCAAGTAGACTTATGGTACAGGAGGCGTGCGAAGTTGGCTGGCAAAACGCAAACAAAAACGCTCATATTGGATGTCGCGGAGAAAGCGGTCCTCGAAAAGGGCTTTGAAGCAACTTCGATTGAAGAAATCGTGGCCGCTCTCGACATTTCAAGAAGTGGCTTCTTTTATCACTTCAAAGACAAGAACGAACTCGCCCGCGCGATGATTGAGCGCTACATAAACGCGGAAAATGAACTCTATGATGATCTGTTTGCTCGAGCCCGGGAACTGGATGACGATCCACTGCACTCCATGCTCATTGGACTGAAGCTTCTGGCAGAATTGCTGGATGATATCCCCAATGGGCATCCAGGCTGTATCATAGCCGCAACTGCCTATCAGGATCGACTTTTTGATCACGGCGTTCGAGAACTCAATCGACAAGCCATACTTGGTTGGAGGAAGCGTTTTCGAAACATGTTTGAAGATATCGCCGAGAAATATCCGCCAAAAGTTGACACAGATTTGGATGCACTTGGCGACATGGTGTCCAGCGTTGCCGAAGGCGGGCTTATTCTCCAGCGTGCCTTGGGTGAAAACAACACTGTCGCCAAACAGATTATGCAGCTAAGGCAATATATCCAGCTTCTCTTCGCAAAGTGATAGCAACCTGAGCGCAGTTAGGCCCTGCCGTGGCGACAACGGCTGGCCCATCAAAGCGGCCTCGCAAACATTCATTCGAGGCTCTCACCCCATTATTTCCTTGAGAAATTCATGTCTGGTCCAATCAGTCGTTCCCTTGTTCCGGTCCAGGCATATGCCAAGAGACAGGGATCAATGTCGCCTGTGGTTATTCTATGCTTGGCGCCGGGCGTGTTGAAGATAAGCGAACCAGGGGAAAACACAGCAGAGTTATTTTCTGACCAGGATCCCGAGATCGAAATATAGCTTTCCTCGATTTCAGGATGATTGTGCTGGGGGTATGTGGTCGACGGTGCAAATAACACAAAGCCGATGATCAGATTGTCGGCTTTTACAGGGCCGTTGGGTCCAAGGACTTCGCAATATGCGTATTTTTTGACCAATGACCTTGGAAGCTTCTGGTACCCATATTCCCACACCAGATCTCCAAGAACCCTTCTAAGGGCACGCGTCATCCCTTGCATGACGCCACGCTCACCCAGATCCAGAGCGCGCGGTAAATGGGCGGTAACAGGCAAATTGACGGGCGGCTTATTGATGATCAAGGGGTTTGACTTTACCTCGTTCGACAATCTGTCGCGCACCCGCTTGCGATGACTGCGGATAATGGTACTGCCGCCCGACGAACCCATGCGATAAATCGCATCAAATTCTTGCAGCAAATACACCCAATCAGGGTGATCTTGCAGGCGCGAAGCGTCTGCGCTGGTTTCAAACTCGACCATGGCAGGGACCCTCAGTTGGATGTTGTGACTATCTATGACCGCAAGATCATTTCAGCTGCTTTCTCTGCGATCATGATTGTAGGCGAATTCGTGTTTCCCGATGGAATGGTTGGCATTATAGAGGCATCGACAACGCGCAAACCACTAACGCCTTTGACGCGCAAATCCGGGCCAACGACGGCCTGATCATCCACGCCCATGCGGCAGGTTCCGACCGGATGGAAAATCGTGGTGCCGATTTCGCCGGCAACCTTAGCCAAATCCTCGTCAGATTGGTATGCTTCTCCCGGCTTGATCTCCGTTGGATGATAATTCTCCATCGCTGACTGATCTGCAATGTCACGCGCCAGGCGGATTGCTCGAACGGCAACGATTTTGTCGGCTTCTGCGCTGAGATAATTGGGGTCAATCATTGGCTGCGCCGATGGATCGGGTGTTGTGATATGCACTGACCCACGGCTTTGAGGGCGTAACGGGACCACGCTTGCAGTGAATGCAGGAAACGGATGAAGTGGGTCACCAAACTTTTCCAACGACAAAGGCTGAACATGAAATTCCAGATCAGCGGTTTCAACTTCGGGGCCTGATTTGGCGAAGATACCAAGCTGGCTGGGAGCCATCGACATCGGGCCCTTGCGCCACAATGCGTATTCAAGTCCGATCCCCATCCGCCCCAACAGGGATCCCGCCCGCTGGTTAAGCGTTTTTACGTTCTTAACTCGAAATGCCACTCTCAATTGAAGATGATCCTGCAGGTTTTCACCAACCGCATTGCACGCGTGAACAACCTCGATCCCCATCTTGTTCAGATGGGTTGGATTGCCGATGCCTGATAGCTCAAGAAGCTGTGGAGACCCAACGGAACCAGCCGATAAGATCACTTCACCCTTTGTGCGATAGGTCTCGGTTTTGCCATGACGTTCCACTTCAACGCCACACGCACGCTTTCCGTCAAATATAACGCGGCGTGCTTGCGCATGTGTCACTACAGTCAGGTTTGCGCGCTTTTTTGCCGGACGCAAGAAAGCTTTCGATGTGTTCCAGCGCCACCCGCCTTTTTGGTTCACGCGAAAATAAGATGATCCTTCATTGTCGCCGCGATTGAAATCTTCAATCTTGGCAATGCCGGCCTGTTCAGCTGCGTTGCGATAAGCATCGAGAATTTCCCATGACAGGCGCTGCTCTTCAACGCGCCACTCACCACCAGCCCCATGCAAATCATCCGCGCCTGAATAGTAGTCCTCGGATCTTTTGAAGTGGGGCAGCACATCGTCCCAACCCCAGCCGGAATTTCCCATCTGAAGCCAGCCATCATAGTCGTTGGCCTGACCACGCATGTAGATCATGCCGTTGATTGACGAACATCCACCCAGGACGCGACCGCGCGGGTAGTTCAATGCCCGGCCGTTCAAGCCATCCTGCTCTTTGGTCTTGAATCCCCAATCCGTTCTTGGATTCCCCATACAGTAGAGATACCCGACAGGAATATGAATCCAGATGTAATTGTCTTTGCCCCCGGCTTCGAGCAGCAAGACTTTTGTTTTGGGATCCTCTGACAGGCGATTGGCAAGAACACAGCCCGCCGAACCACCGCCCACAATGATGAAATCGTAATTTGATGTATTTGCGCTCATAGCATTGCCTGTGATGAAGAGAGGTCTGGAAATTTGGGTGGGTTGCGCCCCGCCAGGCGGGAATCTGCTGATGGCCAAACAGGTGTGTGATCCTTGTCGACCAGAACCGCCCGTACGCCTTCTGCAAGATCGGGATGTCGTATCGCGCGTTGCACAGCTTCAAATTCACGCATCAAGCAGGTTTTCAATGTCGAGCCGACACCACGCTTTAGCAGCGAAAGGGTTTCTTGAAGGCTTCGCGGGGACGCCAGTTTCAGTGCTCTTAGTGCCTCGTTTGTCTTTGTGCTCTTGGACTTGGTCAGGCAATCCTCGATACTGCAAAGTGTCGGTTGATAAAAACACGAGGTGGACGCTGCCAGACCAAGAATGCTTTCTTGAAATCCCAAAACACCACAGTGACTTTCGATTGCGGTTTCAGTGGCCGCTCGAGAATAGCACAACTCCTCAAATAGGCTATCAAGCGACGCTGCTTGGGTCATATGAGTTGAAAGCCCGAGTGCATGGGCATCGAAATTTTTGACACGTGCACCTGTCAGGCCCATCCAATAGCCCGCATGATGCGGCATTCTGGGCAGAATGTGACTGCCACCCACGTCAGGAATAAAGCCAATGGCGGTTTCTGGCATGGCAAAAAGCGCATTCTCCGAGGCGATGCGAAACTTGCCATGCATCGAAAGCCCAATCCCGCCACCCATGCAGATGCCGTCAATCAGCGAAACATAGGGTTTTGAGTAAGATTTTATGCGCAGGATCAGAGCGTATTCAGTTCGGAAAAAATGTTCTGCTTCCTCAAAATGGTTTTCCAAAACCAACTCTCGGATGCGGCGCATGTCACCACCGGCGCAAAACATCTTGTCATGATTTGATCGCAAGATAACCAGTTCGACAGCCGGGTCGGCCTCAAAATCGTCCAGGGCGGACGCAATGGTTTCAACCATACTCAGATCAAGCGCGTTCAATGCTTTCGGGCGATCAAGACCGATAACGCCTGCGCGGCCTGTCTTTTCGATTGTAACGTATGACATGGGGTGCCTTTTCATCTTCCAAAATTCAGATGCCAGCCGCGTTTAACGATTACGGAACACCGGTGCCCGTTTGGCAACAAAGGCGGCCATGCCTTCTTTCTGTCCATCGGTGGCAAAGGCCGCCTGAAACAGCCGTCGCTCGTGCAGAACACCTTCTGACAGGCCGGTTTCAAAGGCGCGGTTCACCGCTTCTTTTGCCATGGCAACTGCGGGCGCATTGAGGCCTGCTATTTGATGGGCGGCTTCCAGTGCCGTTTGAAGCAGCTCTCCTGACGGAACCACGCGCGCGACAATTCCGGCGGATTTGGCTTCGTGAACATCAATGGTGCGACCGGTCAGGATAAGGTCCATAGCAAGCGCTTTGCCGATAGATTTTGTGAGCCGTTGGGAGCCGCCGATGCCCGGCAGAATGCCAAGCTTGATTTCGGGCAGCCCAAATTGAGCGTCTTCCGTTGCAATAATTGTATCGCACAGCATCGCCAGTTCAAAGCCACCACCAAGTGCAAAACCGCTGACTGCAGCGATAACGGGCTTCTTGATGAAGCGCATTTGGTCCCAATCGGCGAAGATGTCGTTGTTGAGCAATTCGACCAATGTTTTTTCGGCCATTTCCTCAATATCGGCGCCCGCTGCAAATGCACGAGGGCTGCCAGTGATCACTACAGCGCCAATCCGCTCGTCGGCATCGAAGTCTTTGAGTGTCGCCATGACTTCGGAGGCCAATTGAAGGTTAAGTGCATTGAGACTTTTGGGGCGGTTCAGCGTAATCAGCCCGACACGTTCGCGCCGCTCAACGATGATGGTTTCCAATGCCGTGCGCTGCGCAGGGTTTGAAGCTTCTGCTGTATCTTCTGCAAGTGCAATTTGAGGCGCCTTGGACTTTATCTTTGCATTCGTCATGATTTGTTCTCTTCAGATAAGGTGTTTCAGACTGCGTCTTTGATGGCAGTCCATGGGTTTGCCGCGTGGGCCTCATCATCCAGCTCAACGTGGGCGGCCGCTGACTGATCATATGATTCCGCGCCTGCCATGATCTCGGCCAGAATGACCTCTCGGTGTTGGTTCAGCGCGGGTGCTCTGGTTGCTTGTTGTGGGTCAATGTCTTGATAGGCCGACAGTTTTACCGGGTTCCCGGCAGTTCGAAACGGCTTGGCGCTTTCACCTTCAACTTGAATGATCATGTTGCGTGACAGCAATTGTGGGTGATCAAGAAGCCGGTCAATTGAATTGATCGGGCCGCAGGGCACGCCTGCCTCATTCAAGGCATCAAGCCAATGTTGAACGGGTTTTGTGCGTGTGACGGCGTCAATTGCAGCTACCATCTTGGGACGATTGCGTACCCTGAGATCATTGGTGGAAAAATCTGGATCAAGGGCAAGCTCTGATGCGTCAAGCGCATCGGCCATCAGCAAAAACAATTGATCATTGCCAGCGGCGATCACAAAGCGTTCGTCCTGGGCCTCGAATGTCTCGAATGGCGCAAGCGAGGGATGACAATCGCCAGTGCAGGTTGGCACTTTTCCTTCCACGTCATAGCGCGCCAATGCGGTTTCCATCAGTGCGGCCTGACAATCCAGCATCCCGATATCGACGCGATCGCCCTGAGCGTTCTTTGTCCGCTTGTACAATGCCGACAAGATGCCAATCACACCGAACAACGCAGCCCCCAGATCGCCAAAGCTTGTGCCAACGCGGGCAGGGCGTTCACCGGGCCAGCCAGTCAGGCTCATGACCCCGCCCATGGCTTGGACCACCATGTCATATCCTGGCAATTCGGACATGGGGCCGGAATGACCAAAGCCCGAGATTGACGTGTAGATGAGATGTGGGTGGGTCTTGGCCAACCGCTCCGGGCCGTAGCCCAACCGTTCCATGACCCCGGGCCGGAAATTTTCAACCAGGACATCAGATGTATCGAGCAGTTTTTCCAACAAATCTCGATCGCGAGGTGATTTGATGTCCAGAACGATGCTTTCTTTGCCGCGGTTGAAGCACATGAAATACGCGCTCTCGGCATCCACAAAGGGCGGAAAAGCTCGCGTATCATCGCCCGTGCCGAATTTTTCGACTTTTATGACGCGCGCGCCCAAATCTGCCAGAACCATGGTGCAATAGGGACCCGCAAGAACGCGGGAGAAGTCAAGAACAGTGATGCCGGATAAGGGACCACCCTCTAATTTTTCAGAGCCAGAATTCAACATTGCGAATCCCTTTCTTGTTGGTTTTATTTTGCAACCGGCATGGAGAACTCAGCACCCTTCGAGATGCTTGTCGGCCAACGCTGCATGATGGATTTCTGCTTGGTGTAGAAACGCACACCCTCCTGGCCATAGGCGTGCATGTCGCCAAACAGGCTCTTCTTCCAGCCACCAAACCCGTGCCAAGCCATGGGAACCGGAATCGGGACATTGATACCCACCATTCCAGCTTCAATCCTGCGGCTGAATTCGCGGGCAATATTGCCGTCCTGTGTGTAGCAGGACACGCCATTGCCAAATTCATGGCTGTTGATCAGCTGTAACGCTTCCTCAAAATCATTGACGCGCACGCACGCCAGTACCGGGCCGAAAATCTCTTCTTTGTAAATCGTCATGTCAGGCGTGACGTGGTCGAAAAGGCTCGCGCCGAGGAAAAATCCATTTTCAGCGCCGGGCGAAGTGTAGCCACGACCATCCACCAATAATTTGGCTCCCTCTTCGACACCCTTGTCGATGTAACCGCTGATCCGTTGTCGCGCCGCGTTGGATACAATTGGTCCCATTTCACTGGTCTCGGTCATGCCCGAACCGATCACCAGATTGTTTGCGCGGTCCCGTAGTTTTTCGACGACTTGATCTGCAACATCACCAACCAGCAGTGCCACAGAAATCGCCATGCAGCGTTCCCCTGCGGACCCATAAGCGGCACCAATCAGACCATCGACAGCCTTGTCGATATCGGCGTCAGGCATCACCACCAGATGGTTTTTAGCGCCGCCAAGCGCCTGAACCCGTTTGCCATGACGTGCACCAGTCTCGTAGACGTAATTTGCAATCGGTGTGGAGCCGACAAACGAAACGGCTTTCACATCCTCATGCTCCAAAAGGGCGTCAACGGCCTCTTTATCGCCCTGTACAACGTTGAAAACGCCGTCCGGTAAACCGGCTTGCTTGAAGAGTTCGGCAATCATCAATGATGGGGTGGGATCGGTCGGGCTTGGCTTGAGGATGAATGTGTTTCCAGTGGCAATTGCCATCGGATACATCCAGGCGGGGACCATGACCGGAAAGTTGAAGGGCGTGATGCCTGCAACGACACCTAATGGCTGCCGCATTGTCCAATTGTCCATGCCTGTTGACACTTGATCGGTGAAATCGCCCTTCAGCAAATTGGGTGCACCACAGGCGAACTCTACGATATCAATCCCTCGCTCTACCTCGCCGCGAGCGTCGGACAAGACTTTGCCATGCTCAGCGGTGATCGCTTCAGCAAGCTTGTCCTTGTTCTCATTCATCAACGCCAAAAAGCGGTTCATTATGCGGGCGCGCCGGATTGGTGGCGTATCGGCCCATGCTGGAAATGCGCGTTTGGCAGCACTTACGGCGGCATTAACATCGTCTTGGTTCGAAAAACCGACATGCGCAGTAATTTCACCTGTCGCTGGGTTGAAAACATCCTGTCCCCGGCCTGCGCTTGTCGGCGCGTGGTTACCGGCTACATCGTTTTCGACCTTTGTTACAGCGCTTTCTGTTATGGACATTTCGTTCATTTGGACACTTTCATTGAGACGTTGATGTTTCAAATATTGGGTATTCGCGGGGAGGCATTAAAATTAGACCGATCGTCTATTAAAAGGCCCAAAAAATTACTGTGTGAGTCCTGCAAAAAAGCCTTTCGCGAATTGGCGCAAGGGCACTTCCGACTGTTCGAGCTTGGCGCGCAGAACGGCGCCTTCCCAACCAATCCAGAAAAACTCTGCGGTTGCATGGCAGTCAATATTTGGAGAGATCTCTCCAGCTTCCACAGCTGCCGTCAAACAAGCAGATGTCCGGCCCTGCCAATCCAGAAAAACCTCAATCAAAAGGCTTCGATAGGCAGGTGGCAATGCACCCATTTCCTGACCCAAATTGCCAACGAGGCAACCGCGCGAAAAATCAAAGCGCTGCATGCCGGTGACAGCATCTTCGATGAAATAATGCAGTCGCTGCATTGGTGTCAGCGCTTCGTCCAGGAATATCCGATCAAGCTTTGCAGAAAAGTAACTCGCATAAAGCTCAATCAGCTCAACACCGAATGCTTCTTTGCTTTTGAAGTAATGGTAAAAGGAGCCTTTTGGTACATCGACTTTGCGCAAAATCTCTTCGATGCCAGTCGCAGAAAAACCCTTTTCGGTCAGCGCTGCTACGCCAGCACTCAGCAATGCCTGCCGTGTTTTGCTGTGCCCGGATAACGCCTTGGGCGGGCGGCCACGGCGACGTTTTTTAACTGTTTCTTGCAAGAGCTATGGCCTATTTTCCAAACTTCACATTAAATAGACCGGTCGTCTAGAAAATGTCAATGAATACTTGTTTGGCTTGGAAATTGGAAGGGCGCGTTTTCAGTCCGTTACTGGTCAAATGGCGGGCAAACATACACCATCATATCCACGTCCAATCACGCTTAAGCTCCGCGATGGACGGTCCGGTGGCCGACAGGCGACGACAGTCAGTCCATTTGGGTTGGACGGAAGATAGGACAGGCGCGCCTCGCCAGGGTCAAAATTTGCCACAGCACCAGGTGCAATAGTGGCGGTTTGTCCACATGGAGCAGGATTTTTTTCTGCTGGCATGCAAAGGCCGACGGTTATGGGGTAGTCGCAGATATTCGTGACCTGTCGCGGCTCAGACTGGCCCAGCATGCCGCTCGTGCAACCATTTACATTGGGTCTCAGTGATGCGTTTTGATAGATCTCCGTCACTCTGTCGAGCAATGGCGGCACCGCAAATGTTGCTACCAATGCAATCGACACTCCGACCCAGATCGGGACACGTCGCGGTTGGCCTTTGGTTTCAAACAAAGTCAACGTGATAAGGGCGACCCAAAGTCCGAAGAACACCGACGTTTCAGTTAGCCGTGACAGGCCTGGCACTGAACTCAGGGCACTCTTTATGACGGCGAATACGGGAGGGCCGAAATAGGCCGCTGCAATTCCTGTTGCTATCACCACCCAAAACGGAAGTCGTCGCTGACCATCGTGACGCTTCAAGGTCCAGGAAAAGCCCGCAGCGACAAGTCCAAACAAGATCGCTCCGGGCATGAGTTCAGGCATCAAATTCATTCAATCTTTTATGTAAAAGAGTCTTCGCTTCCATTTATCGCAAGCGGCTAAGTCGCTCAATGGGTTTACTGGAAACAATGCCAGACAGAACATTTCAAATTTCTATGGTTACACCTGCAGCCAAAGCGTCAACCTCAGCTAATCAGATTTATCATCAGCCCGCCCTTAATCTTGAACATGGTCGTAGGCGATGCGGTCCGATCATCGTGTGCTTTCCTTTAGCATCTCCTGGACTGCGTTCCACTTTACGGAAATTCGACTGCTCCACCGCTTGAACTTTCGACTTCGACTTTCTCATGCGCTCCATAGACACGAACTCTGGCACCGCTGGAAGCGTCTGCAGTGATCGACTGATCGACGTGAACCGATGCTTGAGCACCGGTGCTTGCATCAATGTCCGCATCCATGCATCCCACTTTTCCCATGTCCAAAGATGCCCCGCCGGACGCGTCAATGGAGAGCGATTTACAAGTGCCGCCCGTGATATTGATTTCAGCGCCGCTCGAGACATCCACCGACATTGTATCCCCGTCGACGTCATCAATCTGCAGCCTCGCCCCGCCGGAAGCAGCCACTTCCAAAGCAGAACCGTTCATCGTGTCAGCCACAATGTTGGCGCCAGAGGAACCTTCAGCATGGATGAGGTTCGGCATGGTAACACGTATGGTCACTTGCTTTCCATTGGTCCAAATCAGGGACAACAGCCCGTCATCCATTTGCGCATGCAAGATTCCACGCCGGACCTCCAACGCCAAAATTTCCAGTTGCCGGGCATCTTCACTTTCGGCGACGACTTCAAAAGCCTCGCCTGACGTAACTTGCATATGGATTCCCTCTGCGACGGATATGCCGTCAAAGTCAGACAATTCGAAGCCTTTTGTATCAGCCCATACTGCAGTTGAAAGCGAGACGCATAACGTGGTGATTGCAGCGCGTGACAACCGAGGTAACCAAGGGCCAGAGCTGCCCACGGAACGATCCGGCACGTTGGTAAATGGATGTGCCTGTTTCCTCATTTCATGTGTCATGGACGTATCTCCAAGTTGAAATTAGGGCGCGAAACGACAGCCTGTCCCCGACAAGACCTGTTAACTCCCCAGCTAGTCAGGCTTGTCGTCAGTATGAGACTGTCTGATACGGCGCACCACCAGCCACATGCCTGCCACCACAAACGGCACGGAAATGGCGGTCAGGACAGCGCCTATATGTGGATAACCAAACAGCGCCTGCAATGGCGCATCAATGCCTTTTAGCAGATAGGCAATCAGGCCAACCACATAATAGCTGATCGCCGCGATCGAGAGGCCCTCAACGGTTTGTTGCAGTCGAAACTGCTGTTTGGCGCGATGGTTCATGGAAGCCAGCAAATCGCGGTTCTGGCGTTCCAGCCCCACATCCACTCGTGTTCGCAACAGATTTGCTGCGCGTGACAATTTGCGTGACAGATTGGCCTGACGTTCTTCCAGAGCTCTGATGGTTTGCATCGCCGGTTGCATCCGACGGATCAGAAAGGCTTCAAGGGTTGGATGATGCTCATAACTGACTTCCTCAATGGCGTAGAGGCGCAGTTGCACAATTTCATGATAGGCTTTGCTGGCTCCGAACCGAAACAGGCATGCGGCAGCATTTGCTTCCAGATCAGCAGACAATCCTGTGATTTCGTCAAGCAATTGCTCACTGACGCCCTGCATGTTGTCTTTCAGATCACTGGTCATCTGTGCCAGACTATCTTCAATACCGCTGACAACGGGTCCGGTGCGTTGGGCAAGCGGCAAACCCAGCAAAGCCAGCGTTCTGTAAGTTTCAATTTCCAACAAACGTTGCACAAGTCCGCCGACGGCAATGTCGCTCGCGCCCTGATTGAGAATGCTCATCCGTGTTGCGCCGTCATCTCCCTGCCGAAAATCCGTTGCGATAAGCGCAAGGCCCTGATGCACCTCAGAGACACAAAGCGAACGCTTGTCATAGATGTCTTCAAAATTCACATCGCTCGTGCTTTCCAGCACATCAATGCGCGTCATTGAGATAATCTGTCCGAGTGAGCTTTTGGCCTGCTCGATGACCATAGCCAATCCATCATGCGAATTGCGTGCCGGGGTATCCCAGGTCAGAGAACTGAATTCGGAATGCTGCTCCCAGCGCAATTTGCCGCCAAAGCCATCCAGCGCACAGTGGCGGGCATCATGAGCGGGCGGCTCTGCGCCGGCTTTTTTGGCATACGCACAAATGGCCTCATGCAGCGCGGCGGCTTCCTCCAGTCCCGCCAGTAGCGATACGTGGCGGACAGTCCGGGGCGATGAAATGGGCTCAAACGGGCGCGCATGCACCTCGTCCAGGACCCGTGCTCGCTCAGGATGGGTGGATATGATGTTTGACATGCTGCTTGCTCCGATTCGGTCGGCTGACCACATATCAACATCATTGGCCAAAAAGGAAAGGTCTGGCTTGCAAAGTGGTCTTGCCGAATGTGTCGCCAAGTGATGTAGCCCAGCTCGGTAACCAAGCGACTTGCAGCCTCGTTACCCCGTTTGGGCATGAGTGGGCAATTTTATTGACCACCAGTCAGGTGGCGCGGTACAATCAAGTCAACAAATGGGGTCAAATCGGTCGGCATGATATTTACAGAAATCTCACACACCCGCACTGCCGACGAGGTGATTCATCAGATTGAAGAACTGGTGTTGCAAGGGGTGTTGAAGCCAGGGGACAGGATTCCCGGCGAACGGGCTTTGTCAAAATCCTTGAATGTGTCACGCCCCGTCTTGCGCGATGCTCTGCAAAAGCTTGAAGCACGCGGATTGCTCCTAACCCGGCAGGGTGAGGGCAGCGTTGTGGCTGATGTTGTTGGCACCGTGTTTAAGGACCCAATTGTCGACCTCATTCGCAAGCATCCCAAAGCAACGGCCGACTACGTTGAGTTCCGCCGGCAGATTGAAGGCATTACAGCCGAAATGGCGGCTATTCGCGCTACCGACGCTGATCGCGAGCTTTTGACGCGGCTTATAAATACGATGACAGAAACCCACGAGTTGCGGGACTTTTCTGCCGAAGCTGAGGTTGATACCGAGTTTCATCAAGCAATCGGCGAATGCGCCCACAATATTGTGTTGCTGCATATGCTTCGCTCCTGCTACCGGTTATTGGAACAGGGTGTGTTCATCAACCGAAGTCGCCTTTACAGCCACAATGGTTCGCGCAACGCGCTGCTGGCGCAGCACAAGGCCATCTACGCCAGCATTATGGCACGTGACCCGCTAGCTGCTCGTAAGGCAGCGGAAGCGCATATGGATTTTGTCGCCGAGGCGGCCAGAGAAGTGGAAACGGTTGGCGAGCGGGAAGCGGTTTCCCGTCTGCGGCTTGAGCAACACAGCACCCAGAACAAAGTGGAACGCGCTGCGAAAACAGCCAAAGCAAAGTAGAATATGAGCGTATCAGACCAGAACTCTGCCCCGGAAACAACTGCTATCGAAACGCCCCAAAACGTGGCTCTCTTCGTCACCTGTCTGGTGGATTTGTTTCGGCCATCGATTGGATTTGCCAGCGTAAAACTGCTGGAAGATGCCGGTTGTACCATCTCTGTGCCTCCGGCCCAGACATGTTGCGGCCAACCGGCTTATAATTCGGGCGATAAGGCGGATACGCGCGACATCGCCATGCAGGTCATCAAATCATTTGAATCCTATGATGCGGTGGTTGCCCCATCCGGCTCCTGCGCGGCCATGATCAAAGTGCATTATCTGGAACTGTTTGAAGAAGGGTCCGCATGGCATCAACGCGCCCGCAAGCTGGCCGACAAAACCTTTGAACTGACCAGCTTTCTGGCCGATATCATGGGCCGAAATCCGGTTACGGCACATTTCGATGGCACTGTCACCTACCATGACAGTTGTTCAGGCCTGCGGGAATTGGGTGTTGAAAAACAACCGAGACGGCTGCTGGAAGCGGTTGATGGATTGACCCTGAAAGAGATGAAAGACAGCGAAGTGTGTTGCGGGTTTGGTGGCACATTCTGCATCAAATATCCCGACATCTCCAATGCGATTGTTGAGAAGAAAACCAAAAACATCGACGATACATCTGCTGGAACCCTGTTGGCTGGCGATCTGGGTTGCTTGATGAATATGGCCGGTAAGCTGAAACGCGAGGGCAGCCATGTGGATGTGCGCCACGTGGCTGAGGTGCTGGCGGGAATGACCGACGTGCCGCCCATTGGTAAAAGCAAAAAAGATAAAAAGGGATAGAGACGGTAATGCAGATCACATCCCCTTACTTTAAGGAGAAATCCTCAGCAGCCCTGAAAGATGAAAATCTCCAGAAGGCCATGGGCAATGTTGAACGGGGTTTCATCGGCAAACGCGCCAAGGCGGCTGCCAACCTGCCGGAATTTGAGGCGCTGCGGGACCGTTCTAAAGAGATCAAGGACCATGTGCTGGATCATCTGGATCTTTATCTGGAAACCTATGAAGCAAAGGTTCAGGACTCAGGTGGCCGCGTCCATTGGGCGGCGGGTGCTCAGGATGCCCGAAACATCATTCTCGACATTTGCAAACGCGCCAATGCCAAGACGGTGACCAAGGGGAAATCCATGATCGCGGAAGAAATCGCGATCAATGAACATCTGGAACGCAATGGCATTGAGCCAATTGAAACCGACCTTGGCGAATACATCATTCAATTGCGCGGTGAGGCACCCAGTCACATCATCGCACCAGCTGTGCATGTGAACAAGGAGGAGGTTGAGGCGGACTTCAGACGCACGCACCGACATTTGCCACCGGGGCGTAACCTGGAAGACCCGACAAGCCTCTTATCCGAAGCACGCTCTGTCCTGCGTGACAAATTTCTGGCAGCAGATGTGGGCATAACCGGTGCCAATTTTCTGGTTGCCGAAACCGGCACGTCAATCATTGTCACCAATGAAGGCAATGGCGATCTCACTCAGATATTGCCCCGCGTCCATATTGTAATCGCTTCCATTGAGAAGATCGTTCCTACGCTGGAAGATGTCAGCCAGATATTACGCGTTCTGGCACGCTCTGCCACGGGGCAGGACATATCTGTCTACACGACATTTTCAACTGGCCCGCGCCGGGCAGAAGACCCTGACGGACCAGAAGAATATCATGTGGTGCTGCTTGATAATGGCCGTTCAGACATGCTTGGAACCGAATTTCAGGATATGCTGCGCTGTATCAGATGCGGTGCCTGCATGAACCATTGCCCGGTCTATCACGCTGTTGGCGGCCATTCTTACGGCTGGGTCTATCCCGGACCCATGGGAGCGGTTCTGACACCAACGCTGATTGGCGTTGAAATGGGGGGGCATCTGCCCAATGCATCGACCTTTTGTGGGCGCTGTGAAAGTGTCTGCCCAATGCGCATACCGCTACCGAAAATGATGCGGCATTGGCGGGAAAAGGAATTTGAACGACATACCACACCAGATAGAATGCGGCGTGGTCTGAGCGTCTGGGCCTGGATGGCCAAACATCCAAAACTTTATCATGCAGGCTCAAGGCTGGCGATTAATCTGCTCGGCTTGATGGGGCGTCGCAAAGGGGCGTTCAAAAAACTGCCATTGGCTGGCGGTTGGACAGAGCATCGTGATCTACCTGCGCCAGAAGGGCAAACCTTCCAACAGCAATGGGCGGCGCGGCATAGAAACTCCAAACTGGGACAGACCACATAATGGATCGGGCGCAATGAACAGGCGTAGTGGAAACAGCAATCGTGCAACGCCCAATGGCCGCAGCAGCATTTTGGCGAAGATTCGCAAGAATATCAAGAATCTCGATGATCCGGTGCGTGAAGCCAGGGTTGCAGACCGGCTGTCCAGAAGCCCGGTTGGATTGATACCGGCGCGCGCACGCAAACCGCACGCCAAGCAGGTCGATTTGTTTTGTGAGCAGGCCATCAAGGTCCAGACCACCGTTACCCGCATCAACAAGATTGAAGATTTACCGGTAGCACTTGCAGAGTATTTGCGGGGCAGAAACCTTCCCAAGAAAGTGCGCATGGGCAATGCGCCGATTCTGGAGCAGGCTGGCTGGGACAGGCTTGCCGACCTTGAGATATCCAAAGGGCCATCACACGGAGACGATCCGGTTGGCCTTTCTCATGCTTTCGCCGGTGCCGCCGAAACCGGAACCTTGATGCTTGAATCAGGAGCCGACAATCCCACAACACTCAATTTCCTGCCGGAAACCCATTGCGTTGTAATCCGCGCGGCTGACATTTCAGGCGACTATGAAACCGCCTGGGCCACGATTCGTGAAAAATATGGCAAGGGCAACATGCCGCGCACGGTAAACATGATCACCGGACCGTCTCGCTCCGGCGACATTGAACAGACTATGCTACTGGGTGCCCATGGTCCGCGCGCTTTGCAAATATTCGTGGTTGAGAACTGAATTGCTGCTTCGGCGATAAAAAAGTCGCGATGACCGCCTGTTCAAGACGGTACTTTCGCGACTTTGAAATTGTAGTTCAGGACTGGTCCTGTCTTATTCGGCTATATTGCCTTCCGGGTCGAACTGCGCCAGATAGGCGATCACATTCGCCAGATCCGCATCCTTTTTCAAACCTGCAAACGCCATCTTTGTCCCTTTGACGGACTTGCGCGGATTTGCCAGATAAGTCGTCAATGTCTCCACATCCCAGGTCAATTCGGCGGCCTTCATGGCTTTGGAATATTTGTATCCCTCAACTGTCGCAGCTTCGCGTCCCACAATACCGTTGAGAAGCGGTCCAACTCGGTTTTTAGCCTTTGGGCCGACAGCGTGACAAGCCTTGCATTTCTTGAAAACCTTTTCGCCAGCTGCAACGTCGCCTTCGGCCATTGCGCCAAATGGCATCAGTGCGCTCATCAGCCCTGCGAGAATTATCTTATTCATATATCACCTCACTCACTCCAAATGTCCGGTCAGATAGACCGAAGTTGTTCGCGCACCCATCTGGTTTTTCGAATGTATTACCTTCTGCGTCAACCCCAATGGTTTTTTCTCTGACGATACAGCTGAATTGTCGCATAGGCTTGGTTTTCCGAACTGGTAAAAAAAATTGACCAGTTGCGGATTCTCTGTCAAAATCAAGAAAAGCAAGGGAGAAAACCATGGGAACAATTGCAATACCTGAACCTGATATGGGTATTCTCGCGCGTCGGCAGGAGATCATTCAGAGCTTACGCAAACTGGTGCCCGGCGAGGGCGTGATCAGCGACGCCACAGAGTTGGTTCCCTATGAGACCGATGCCTTTACCGCCTATCGTCGTGTTCCGCTGGCTGTTGTGCTGCCGGAAACCACAGAACAGGTTTCTGCAGTGCTGAAATATTGCAACAAGGCGGGTTTGCCAGTTATTCCCCGCGGCGCCGGGACGTCTTTGGCAGGTGGTGCCATTCCTCAGGAAGATGCTGTCGTGATCGGCATTGCGAAAATGAGCCGCGTTCTTGACGTGGACTATAGCAACCGTTCGGCGAGAGTTCAGGCAGGCATCACAAACCTGAACGTTTCAGACCATGTCGGGCCGGACGGGTTTTTCTATGCGCCTGACCCGTCATCGCAACTGGCCTGCACGATCGCCGGAAATATCGGCATGAATTCAGGCGGCGCTCATTGTCTGAAATATGGCGTCACAACCAACAATCTGCTTGGCGTCAAGATGGTCATGCTGGACGGAACCGTGCTGGATATTGGCGGCGAACATCTGGATGCGCCGGGTTACGATCTGCTTGGGCTGGTATGCGGATCGGAAGGGCAGATCGGCATTATCACTGAAGCTGTTGTTCGTATTCTGCCGAAGCCAGAAGGTGCACAACCGGTTTTGTTCGGCTTTGAAACCGCGGAAAGTGCCGGGGCCTGCGTGGCGAGTATCATTGCAGCAGGCCTGGTGCCTGTTGCCATGGAATTCATGGATAAGCTGGCCATTGAAATCTGTGAGGCCTTTGCCAAGGCCGGGTACCCCATGGATGTTGAAGCTCTGTTGATCATCGAGGTTGAAGGGTCTGAGGCGGAAATGCGCGAGCAACTTGGCAAGATCATTGAGATAGCCAAACAGCACGGCGTGAAGACCATCAAGGAAAGCCAATCGGCCATGGAGGCTGCCGCCATCTGGAAAGGTCGCAAATCGGCTTTTGGCGCCACAGGACGTGTCGCAGATTACATCTGCATGGATGGCACCATCCCGACAGGGCAACTGCAGCATGTGCTCGCTCGCATGACCGAAATCATCGATCATTATGGCCTGCGTGTTGCGAATGTCTTCCATGCCGGCGATGGAAATCTGCATCCCTTGATCCTTTATGATGTCAATGATCCGGCAGAGCGCCAAAAAGCGGAAGATGCCGGCAATGACATTCTGACATTGTGCGTGGAGGTTGGTGGTTGCCTGACCGGTGAACATGGCGTGGGCATCGAAAAACGTGATTTGATGCGCGTTCAGTTTACCGAGGAGGATTTGCGCCAGCAAATGCTCGTGCGGGCGGTCTTTGACCCGGCGTGGCAACTCAACCCGGCCAAGGTGTTCCCATTGGATGGCCGTATTTCGGGACAGGCTGCATGAACGATTTGACACCAAACAATGAGGCTGAACTTGTCAGCGCGGTCCAGCAGGCGCTGAGCGATGCAACACCTTTGCTGGTTCAGGGTAATGGAAGCAGATCAGGCCTGGGCAGGACAGTGCAGAGCGCAAAGATACTCAGCACGTCGAATCTGTCGGGCATCACTTTGTTAGAGCCCGCCGAGATGGTCTTTTCGGCAAAAGCGGGCACACCGGTATCTGTTGTAAAAGCAGCTCTTGCCGAACATGGTCAGGCTATGACCTTTGAACCCATGGATCATCGGCGGCTTTACGGCACGGACAGTGAACCGACCATTGGAGCTGTGGCCGCAGGCAATATATCTGGTCCGCGCCGCATCCTGGCCGGTGCCGCCAGAGATAGTCTGATCGGTGTGCGTTTGGTGAATGGCAAGGGTGAGTTGATCAAGAATGGCGGCCGGGTGATGAAGAATGTTACCGGGCTTGATCTGGTCAAGCTTATGTCCGGTTCCTGGGGCACTTTGGGGGTTCTGAGCGAAGTCACTTTCAAGGTCCTGCCCAAACCGGTGCGCAGCGCCACATTGCAATTTTCAAATCTTGCTGATGACAAAGCTGTTGCCGCTTTATGCGCGGCCATGAAATCTCAATTTGAGGCCACCGGGACTGCGCATCTGCCAGCTGGAATAGACGGTGAAAAAGCTAAAACACTGATCCGGCTGGAAGGCTTTGATTCGCAATTGCGTTATCGTCTGGACCAGATGGCGAAACATCTGTCGGAGTTTGGCAAGGCAGAAGAAATTGCCGAAGCTGAAAGCGAAATCTTGTGGAACAGCATTCGCGACTGCGGACCGCTGGCGGAGCCATCCGGCCACGCAATCTGGAAAATTTCCGTAGCACCTACAAAAGGTGCCGCCTTTATGGCCTGCTTCACCAGCAAACATTCTGCGAAGCACTATTTCGACTGGAGTGGTGGGCTGGTCTGGTTGGCAATCGACCCCGAACAATATGCGGATGCGGGAGCTGTTGCCCTGCGCGAATTGCTCGCTGAATTTGGCGGCCACGCGACCTTGATGCGGGGACCGCTGGCATTGCGCAGCCGTATCGACGTGTTTCATCCGCAGCCGGCTCCTGTCATGCGGATCACCGCTGAGATCAAAAACACGTTTGATCCGAAAAACATCTTCAATCCCGGCTTCATGTATTCCGGAGTATAGGGCTTAATCATGCAGACAAATTTTACTGAGGCGCAGCTTCAGGATCCTCAGGTTGCTTCGTCGGAAAAGATTCTCCGCACCTGCGTCCATTGCGGTTTCTGCACAGCCACATGTCCCACCTATCAATTGCTGGGCGATGAATTGGACAGTCCACGCGGGCGAATTTATCTGATCAAGGATATGCTGGAAAACGATCGTCCGGCAGATGACAAGGTGGTCAAACACATCGATCGGTGCCTGTCTTGCCTGTCCTGTATGACGACCTGTCCCTCGGGCGTGAATTACATGCACCTGGTGGATCACGCCCGGTCTCATATTGAAAAGACCTATACGCGTTCCTGGCATCAGCGGCTGATGCGTACCGTGCTTGCCAGTATTTTGCCGTATCCCGGACGGTTCCGGATGGCACTGGCCGGTGCGTTCTATGCCAAACCATTTGCCGGATTGTTGAAGAAAGCTGGTGGGCCCTTCAAGCAGATGGGCGCAATGCTTGAACTTGCGCCATCCCGCATCGAAGCGCGCAGCCAATTATCCGCTGGCGATGTGTTTACGCCTGCCAACAAACCGGCTGGACGTGTTGCATTGCTGACCGGCTGCGCTCAGCCGGTCCTAAATCCTGGCATCAATGAAGCCACCGTCGGTCTGCTCAATCGCGCTGGCGTGGAAATCGTCTTGCCAAAGGGAGAGGGCTGCTGTGGCGCCTTGGTGCATCACATGGGCAAGGATGAGGCAAGCCATCACCAGGCAAAAGCCAACATCGACGCCTGGTGGCGCGAGATTGAAGGCGATGGTCTGGATGCTATCATCATAACCGCATCTGGCTGCGGCACGACAATCAAAGATTATGGACATATGCTAAGCGAGGACGCAGACTATGCTGACAAGGCCGCAAGAATTTCGGCATTGGCGAAGGATGTCACCGAGTATTTGTCGGAGATCGAACTTGGCACGCCCCAACGCGGTTTTGACCTGACAATTGCCTATCATTCTGCCTGCTCCATGCAACACGGACAGCAAATCAAGACACAACCCAAGAAGCTTTTGGAAAGCGCTGGTTTCAAGGTGATGGAAGTCCCTGAAGGGCATCTGTGTTGCGGGTCTGCCGGTGTTTATAATATTTTGCAGCCCGACATCGCCCGGCAATTGCGTGATCGGAAAATCGCCAATATCGAACGCACCCGACCTGATATCATTGCGACGGGCAATATTGGCTGCATGACACAGATCGGCGGTGGCACGGATCTGCCAATATTGCATACAGCTGTTTTGTTGAATTGGGCCTATGGCGGAGAAATGCCGGAAAAACTGCATGAATTGGGCTTTGAAAACACACCAATCGGAACAGGGAAAAGCCGGGTAAGGGTGCCATTATTCGAAGCAGCAGAATAAAGGCTCGAAACTTTTCAAACACTCTGCTAAACCGCCAGCAATTGGAAAATACACAGGAAGCAGCTGAGAGCTCTGTTATGATCGAAGGCAATCAACTAGAAAAAGTCATCAATGTCGGCGCAAGCGACGACGGCAATTTGTCCTACGTGACGCTGCAGGTCGCTGGTGCGGGAAATGTCCGCCTGGTGGTTCCCAAAGAACAGGCTTCCACTTTGCTGTCTGCCGTCATGACGGCCAAGTCGGCTGCGGAAAACAACCGTGCCATCGCATCAGGTGAGAAATCCGGTCAGCGGGCCTTCTCTCCAGCAGGTGCTTTGCCGGTCAAGACGTTTGCTGTGGGTGCAGCCACCAGGTCTGATGGTGAGCGTAGTCTTTTCATCCGCATCGAAATCCCGAATGGCGGTTACGTCGATTTTGGTTTTGATGAGGAACAGGCCCAACATCTGGCCCGCGGTGTGCGTCAAACGCTTGAGCGCCGATAAAGCTTATAATTTTCGTTATAAAAAAACCGGCATTGCTTTTGATTTCAGCACTGCCGGTTTTTTGATTCAAAAGGCCGAACTTTTGATGCAAGGCGTAGGAATTCAGCCCTTTACAATTACTTTAGCGCCAAGTTTGACGCGGCTGTAGAGGTCTTCCACGTCCTTGTTCAGCATGCGAATGCAGCCAGACGATACATTGTGGCCAATGGACCATGGCTCATTGGTGCCATGAATTCGGTAGAGCGTGTCTTTGTTGCCCTCAAAAAGATAAAGCGCGCGGGCGCCCAGCGGATTTTTGGGTCCGCCCTTCATGACAGCTGGCAGGCGACGACCGTTTTTGCGTTCACGCACGATCATTTCAGCCGGCGGACGCCATGTTGGCCATTCTGCCTTGCGTTTTACATTGACAATACCTGACCATCCAAAACCTTCACGTCCTACACCAATGCCGTAACGAATGGCGCGGCGGTTTTCTGTTACCAGATACAGGAACTTTTTCTTGGGATCGACGATGATCGTGCCGGGCTGCTCACTTGTGCGCAGGCGAACTTCCTTGCGGTTATATTTGCGCGCAGGTTTGCCCTGACGGGCGCGGAACACGTCGACCTTCATATAGGTCCGGGTTGAAGGGTTGAAGATTTCGGTCATCTGCCCATGCGCAGAAACCGTCAGCCATACCGGCATAAAACTAAATGCGATCAGCGCAATAATCAGTCGTTTCATCAAGTGTCCCCAGTCAAAATTCGGATTGGGTGCCGAGCACCATGTCAAATCTCCTGACACGCATTGTCAGTGAATTCCAGTAGATGGATTGATGGAATGGTTCAATTTCACGCTAACGCATGCTTGTGAATTACGCTCTGTTGCATTTGCAGCACAGAATTCATCACTAAAGAGCCGGATGCCGCACCAAACAAATGCATTGGCTTGTTGATGTTTAACCCTTGTCTTGACGCAGGGAATCTGGATTGTGTCCAACACCGGTTTTGAAAGGACGCATGCATGACCCAAACTGTTCCCAAAATATTGCCCGATGGGTTGATCGAAGGACCGGATGGCCAAATCCGCTGTTGGTGGCATGATAATAAGGATGATTACCGGCTCTATCACGACACGGAGTGGGGCTGGCCGGTTGATGAAGACAGACGCCTGTTTGAAAAAATCTGTCTGGAAGGTTTTCAATCAGGACTGTCCTGGCTGACGATCCTTAGAAAGCGAGAGAATTTTCGGGCAGGCTTCGCCAATTTTCAAATGGAAGAGGTCGCAAAGTTTGGTGAGAAGGATGTGGCCCGTCTGCTGCAGGATGCCGGCATTGTCCGCCATCAGGGCAAAATCCGCTCCACCATCAACAATGCAGCCCGCGCTTTGGAATTGAAGTCCGAATTTGGCTCATTGGCAGCTTATTTCTGGGGCTATGAACCAACACCGGACCAGCGCCCTGAAACGCTTGATCATGCCACTGCTCTCACCCTTGGCAAAACAAATGTTTCAACAATCATATCCAAAGATTTGAAAAAGCGCGGCTGGTCATTCGTCGGACCAACCACCGTGTATGCCTTTATGCAAGCCATGGGGTTGGTCAATGACCATCTGGAAGGATGCCTTTGTCGGGCCAAAGTAGAAATGGCGCGTGAGGTCTTCATAAGGCCAACAGGAAAATAGGGTCTGGGCCCTGGTCTTCATTTTATCACGGTGCATCCATACTTGCCGCAGTCCGGCCAATGGGTTACGACAACGCTCAAATTTCAAGCGAACCGATTGCGCATCCCATGAGCACGAAACAGAACCGGAAGGCCGTGAAGGTCAAGGCCCGTAAACCACGTGGTTTCGGAGATCGTGAGGTCCAGGAAATCCGTGCGGCCAATGCCATGATGGAGACCATTCGTGGCGTTTATGAACTCTACGGATTTGATCCGGTTGAAACGCCCTTATTTGAATTCACCGACGCGCTCGGCAAGTTTCTGCCTGACACGGATCGTCCCAATGCAGGCGTGTTTTCGTTGCAGGATGATGATGAGCAGTGGATGAGCCTGCGCTATGATCTGACAGCGCCATTGGCCCGTTTTGTCGCCGAAAACTATCAGGACCTGCCCAAACCCTATCGCAGCTACCGCGCCGGATGGGTGTTCCGGAACGAAAAGCCGGGCCCGGGCCGCTTCCGCCAATTCATGCAATTTGATGCTGATACAGTTGGCACAGCTTCTGTCGCTGCGGATGCTGAAATCTGCATGATGGCGGCAGACACACTGGCCAAACTCGGGCTTAAACAAGGTGGCGCAGAGCGTGACTTTGTCATCTATGTCAACAATCGCAAACTGCTCGATGGCGTCATGGAAAGCGCGGGTCTCACCGGTGCTGAACAGGCCGGAACGCGTCTGTCTGTTTTGCGAGCTATCGACAAGCTCGACAAATTCCCCGCAGATGAAGTCAAGAAGCTTCTGGGAAAGGGGCGGATGGACGAAAGCGGCGACTTTACCAACGGTGCCGGTCTTGATGAAGGTCAGATTGATACAATCATGGGCTTTGTTGATTTTCGTGCTTTGGAAAGCAGCGAAGCAGAGGCAAACACCGCGACGCTGGAAGCCCTCAAAGCATCCGCATTTATGAGCAATGACAGTTTTTCTGCTGGCGTGGATGAACTGGAAACCATAGCTGCGCTGACGCAGGCTGCAGGCTATGACAGCAGCGCCATTGCCATAGCGCCCTATATTGTTCGGGGGCTGGAATATTATACTGGCCCGGTCTATGAGGCTTCGCTCACCTTTGAAGTAGAGAACGAGAAGGGACAACCCGTACAGTTTGGATCGGTTGCCGGTGGTGGCCGCTATGATGGTCTGGTTGGACGCTTTCGCGGTGAAGCCGTACCAGCCACAGGCTTTTCAATTGGCGTGTCCCGATTGCTGACGGCCTTGCGCCAGAAGAACCTTCTGACCGAGGGGCAGCAACTCGGACCGGTTGTGGTTCTGGTTATGGATCGCGACCAAATGGTGTCCTATCAGGCAATGACGCGCGAATTGCGCGATGCGGGCATCCGCGCTGAAATGTTTTTGGGAAATCCCAAGAATTTTGGCAAACAACTATCTTATGCAGACAAGCGCAATTCACCCGTCGCCATCATCGAAGGGTCCGATGAACGCGCAGCTGGCGAGTTGCAGATCAAGGATCTGTTTCTCGGCAAGAAACTGTCCGCAGACATTACTGACAATGAGCAGTGGCGGTCAGAAAACCCCGGCCAAACGACTGCCAAGCGTGCCGATCTTGTGACAGCTGTCGCTGCGATCGTGGCAAAGTATCAGCAGAATTAAAGGCGCGTCTCATGTTGCGTGATGAAACAACCAATTCTGCAACCGGTCGCTCCTTGCAGGCCTTCGATGCGCTTTTTGAGCGCTATCAGTGCGAGCCAATTGAAACTGCTATCCTCCAGAATGCCGATCCGTTTTTGGAAACAGCGGGGGAAGATTTACGCCGGCGCATGTTTACGACCGTCGGTGGGGCAGGGGAAGAACTGTGCCTGCGACCTGATTTTACCATCCCTGTCTGCTTGCATCATCTGCAATCCAGCACTGATTTGCCACGTCGATATGGTTATCTGGGGCCCGTTTTCCGGCAACGCGAAGAAGGTCTCCATGAGTTTCTGCAAGCAGGTGTCGAGCATTTAGGACGCACGGAAACGCCATATCTGGCGGACGCTGATCTCATGGCGATTGCTGTTGACGCGGCATTGATGCCCGACGCGCAGGCCGTGCTGACACTCAAACTGGGCGATCCATCTCTGTTCCATCAATTGCTGGTGTCGCTGGAAGTCCCCACAGGTTTGCGCAATCGGTTGATCCGGGCTTTTGGCCGTGGCCTTGATGAAGTATCACTCAAGAGAATTCTGTCGCCCAGTGAGGCGGAAGATATGCCCCTGCCGGCTGATCTGAGAAAATTGCTGCATGATCCAGAGGCTCTGGAGCAGGCTGTTGCCGATATGATGCTGGCGCAAGGACTGTCTCTTCATGCAGGCCGCAACGCGCACGATATCGCGGAACGCTATCTGGAAATCTATGGTCCACAGGACATCGGATTGACTCAATCGGATAAGGCGCGGCTGATGAAAATATTGGTGGATTATCTTCGTCTGAACGGTCCGGCGCTGGAAATGCCGGCCAGGCTAACTGATTTTGAACGCCGACATGATGTCACTTTTGGTGCGAACCTCGTGCAGTTTACCGACCGCCTGTCAGAGTTTTCTGCCAAGGCTGATGTTTCCATTCCAGCAGACTTTACCTTCGCGTCAGACTTTGCCAGGCCTTTGGATTACTATACCGGGTTTGTATTTGAACTGTTCGTAAATGGCGCATCCCGTCCGGTCGCAGCGGGAGGTCGGTATGATCGGCTGATGGAAATTCTGGGATCTGAAGATCCGGTTCCCGCTGTTGGTTTTTCATTGTGGCTTGATCGTATGCCAAATTGGGGTGCCAAAAATGGCTGATCTCACACTTGCAATTCCATCAAAGGGCAGGCTGAAGGAGCAATCCGAAGCGATTTTAAAAGACGCCGGTTTTTCGATCAAGGCACTCGGCACGTCCCGCAGCTATTTTGGGCGACTTGATGGGTTTTCTGATGGGCGCAGCGCCGATATTTCATTTTTGTCGGCTGGCGAGATTGCCCGCGAAACAATGCGCGGTGCCATTCATCTGGGCATAACGGGTGAAGATCTGGTGCGCGAAACCCTGCGCAATGTTGATGACAAGATTGCGCTTCTCAAGCCACTTGGTTTCGGTCATGCCGACGTTGTCGTCGCCGTCCCCGAAAGCTGGATTGACGTCAATACGATGGAAGATCTGGATGATGTCGCTGCAGGGTTCAGACGGAATTATGGCCGTCGTCTAAGGGTGGCAACAAAATACTGGATGCTGACCCAAAGCTACTTCGCGAGCCATGGTCTGGGTGTTTACCGGATTGTCGAAAGTCTGGGTGCCACAGAGGGAGCGCCTGCGGCTGGTACTGCCGACATTGTTGTCGATATTACCAGCACGGGGTCAACGCTTGTGGCCAATCATCTTAAAATTTTGGCCGATGGCGTGGTTCTGAAATCGCAAGCCAACTTGATTGGATCAAGAACTGCGGCATGGACATCTGCAAATCTGGAACTTGCGACAGATATTGTGCAGCGTATTGGTGGCGACCCGAAGGTGCTTGCGTCTGCGGTATCTCTCTAAAAGTCTTTTTTCTGAAGAGCATTTCTTTATCTCCTGGTAGGACGGTTAGTCCGTCTCTGGGGTCTGGAAACACCCAACCATTGGCCATTTTGTTATTGTTATTGGCGGCCTTGGGGTCGGATTATTTATCGTCGTTTGTGTTTGTGAGCCGTAAAGCTCAGATCCCGCCGCCCTGCTTAGGGGGCGTTTGGGCGACGGAATCTTTGCCGCAACAAGCGTATATGTTGCGTTCTTCCGGCTATTACTTGCCAGAAAGATCTTTGGCCAGACCAGTGTAACCTGGGGTCATGGCATCAGGTGAGCTGTCATTGGCTGGGTTGTATACATTTGCAGTAGCTGCAGATGCGCCCAGTGCGATGGAGCCGAGGATCAGGATTGGAGCTGCGATTTTACGAAATGTCATTTTATTATTCCTTGTTCTTGCTTGACGTTTGTTTGGTGTTCCGGTGGCCGGTCATCTCATCTGTCAGGGAGGAGACCAGAGAGACAATCGGCGCCCGGTGGGAGTAGGTCTGGCTTATTTGCCGGACAGGTCTTTGGCCAAACCAGTGTAACCTGGGGTCATGGCATCGGGGGAGCTGTCATTGGCTGGGTTGTAAACATTTGCAGTAGCTGCAGATGCGCCCAGTGCGATGGAGCCGAGGATCAGGATTGGTGCTGCGATTTTACGAAAAGTCATGTTGTTTTTCCTTATTATTGATTTTCGGTGTTCGTCTTGTTTTGTTTGTTGCGAGTGGTGTTGGCCTCTCGATGAGTTGGATTTAGGCGAGAAGTTCGAAGATTTAAACGGCAACAATTCGTTCGCAAAACCTGAACATTCACAGACGCGTGAGACCGACAGAGGCAAACCGCAGAACTCTGCGGATTGGAAATCACAACCTCACAGAAACGCGAGTTCACCTCACAACCCTGTGTATCGATGTGACAAAACTGTGTTTGAAAAATAAGGGATATTTAGCCTGGAAGAGCAGGGAATGATGTCGCGTCGTGATGAAAATTGCTGTTTTGTTTCGATTCAAACGAATTGGAATCGATCAAATTCAACTGAATGCCTTGCCAGACAGTCGATCCGCATGTTCGTTCATGATCGCAAGCAGGTGATCTGCAACAATCCTGACCCTGTGTGAGCCGGTGAGATCAGAATGCATGGCAAACCAGATCGGCTGATTGATACCCAGCTCCGCTTTGACAACGACAAGACCTGCTTCCAAGGCGAGGAAGTGTGGCAGGACCGCCAGGCCAAGACCCGACATTGCAGCGCTGAGTTGGGCGGACAATGTTGTCGTGCTGATCGCGGCCATATCCCCCTTCAGAGTTTTGGCTATCCATTGTGCCGCTGAGATATGGGCCTGCTTCTCACTCCAGCCAATATAACGGTTTGATCGTGTGTCGCCTTTTGCAACATATGGGCGTTCTTCCAGATAGCCAGCAGATGCATATAATCCCATGCCCAATGTTCCGACACGCCTTATGGTAACATTGCCCCTGTCGGGCCGAACCATCCGGATTGCGATATCGGCTTCGCGGTGGTCCAAATTAACGGTGGCAACATCCGTGATCACATCAACCGACAAAGCAGGGTGACGACGCAGCAACTCGCATAGTGCAGGGATGATGATCGGATTGGCCAGATTCTCTGCCGTCGCAACGCGGACCTGTCCCACAGCGCCTGTGCTGTCCTGTGCTTCGACCAAAAGGCCACGCATTGTGTCTTCCAAAGCCACTGCCTTTGGCAGCAGCATCTCGCCTTCATGGGTCAGCCGATAGCCTGTCTGATGGCGTGAGAAGAGAGGCAGATCAAGAGCCGCTTCAAGCCGTGCAATCCGCCGCGAGACTGTGGCCACGCCAAGGCCAAGCTCCCGCGCCGCGATGGAAACAGCACCTGTGCGGGCTATGGCCAGAAATATACGCGTGTCGTCCCAATTGGGCGTGCTCATCAGGGCTTTCCGTTTTTGGAATAAACTGTTCCGATTTCTGACATTTATTTTCCAAATACGGAAGACTAGGCTTTGAACTTAATTGGGAGCCTGATTTGACGCTTTCTAGACAGCGTCCTCACTCAACAATCCAACCTCCCAATTGAGTCCAGCCCTAGCATTTTGCAGAGACTTTCACAGGAGACACTATGAAACACAGACACTTATCGTCCGGCCTCTCGGTTTCTGCCCTCGGGCTTGGATGTATGGGGATGAGTGAGTTCTACGGCCCGCGTGAAGATGCCGAGTCCCTTAAGGTTCTGCACCGTGCTTGCGATCTGGGTCTCAATTTTCTTGATACCGCAGATACATATGGCATTGGTCACAATGAAGAGCTTGTCGGCCGGTTTTTGCGCGAAAGTCAGGCACCGATGGTGATCGCGTCCAAATTTGGCATCGTGCGCGAACCCGGTGCCTATGAACGTCGGATCGACAACAGCGATGCCCATATAAAGCAAGCCTGCGAAGCCTCACTTTCCCGGCTGGGGGTCGAACGTATTGATTTGTATTATGTGCATCGTCTTAACCCGGACCACCCGGTTGAAGAAACGATGGAAAGCCTGTCGCGTCTGGTAACGGACGGGAAAGTTGGCCACATTGGTCTGTGTGAAGTAAGTGCAGATACTCTCAGACGCGCCCACGCCATACACCCCGTTGCCGCAATTCAGACGGAATATTCATTGTGGACCCGCCATGTGGAGGAAGAGATTCTGCCAACATGCCGCGAGCTGGGTGTTGGCTTTGTGCCCTATTCGCCATTGGGACGCGGTTACCTCACCGGAACCTTCGCCACAGATACGGATTTCGCAGAGGGCGACTTTCGGGCAAATCTGCCACGCTTTCAATCGGATAATATGGAGGCCAACCGCCCGATCGTTGACACGCTTCATTCCATTGCCAATCAAAAAAGCGCGACAGCTGCCCAGATCGCACTGGCATGGTTGCTTGCAAAGGGCGAAGATATTGTCCCAATTCCCGGGACCAAGCGTGTGAAGTACCTTGAAGAAAACACCGCTGCAGCAGAGATTGTTTTGAGCCCGGGCGAAATTCAGGAACTTGATGCTGCCGGTACGCCAGAGTTGGTTGTCGGTGAGCGGTACACTGAGGAGGGCATGAAAGGTGTTGAGGTCTAGGCCTTCAACGCCCTTCTGTAAAAACTGGAAGCAATTCAATTTGCGCGCCTTGAGAAGGCAAGACGTTTCGTTTTGCCCAATTGAATCCAGGGGAAGTATATCGCTTCAATGCAGGCATGGATGGAATTGTCCCGGATGTTGATCGTTTGTGCCTGTGTAACAAAAAAGGCGGCCAATTGGCCGCCTTTTTCAAATCTGTTTGGGTAGTGGACTTTAGAAGTCCATGCCGCCCATACCGCCCATGCCACCTGGCATGCCGCCTGGAGCGCCACCAGCGCCTTCTGATGAAGGCTTGTCAGCAACCATGGCTTCTGTCGTGACCAACAGGCCTGCAACAGACGCTGCGTCCTGAAGAGCAGTACGAACCACTTTAGTTGGATCGATGATGCCAGCTGCAATCAGATCAACATATTCTTCGCTCTGAGCATCAAAACCAAATGGATCTTTGCCTTCCAGAACTTTGTTGACAACGACTGAACCTTCAACACCGGAGTTTTCAGCAATCTGGCGGATCGGAGACTGCAATGCGCGCAGAACGATTTTGATACCAGCCTGAATGTCAGGATTTTCGGAAGACAGTTCACCAACAGCAACAGTTGCACGCAGCAGCGCGGCGCCACCACCTGGTACGATGCCTTCTTCAACAGCAGCGCGTGTAGCGTTCAGAGCATCGTCGACACGATCTTTACGCTCTTTCACTTCAACTTCAGTTGCACCGCCAACGCGGATAACGGCAACGCCGCCAGCCAGTTTAGCAAGACGCTCCTGCAGTTTTTCACGATCATAGTCAGATGTAGTTTCTTCGATCTGAGCTTTGATCTGTGCAACGCGTGCTTCAATGCCTTCTTTTTCACCGGCACCATCGACAACAGTTGTGTTCTCTTTGGTGATGGAAACACGCTTGGCTGTGCCGAGCATTTCCATTTCTATGTTTTCCAGCTTGATACCGAGATCATCGGAGATCACTTCACCACCGGTCAGGATGGCAATATCTTCCAGCATGGCTTTACGACGGTCGCCAAAGCCAGGAGCTTTAACAGCCGCAACTTTCAGGCCACCGCGCAGCTTGTTGACCACGAGAGTCGCCAGCGCTTCGCCTTCAACGTCTTCAGCAATGATCATCAAAGGACGACCGGACTGAACAACTTTCTCCAGAATTGGGAGCATCGCCTGCAGGTTAGAGAGTTTTTTCTCATGCAGAAGAATGTACGGGTCTTCCAGCTCTGTGATCATTTTTTCGGAGTTTGTCACGAAGTAAGGGGACAGGTAACCGCGGTCAAACTGCATGCCTTCAACGGTTTCCAGTTCGAACTCAAGAGCTTTGGACTCTTCAACCGTGATAACGCCTTCATTGCCAACAGTCTGCATGGCTTCGGCAATTTTTTCGCCGACAATCTTGTCGCCATTGGCGGAGATTGTACCAACCTGTGCAACTTCTTCAGAAGTGCTGATGGTTTTTGAACGAGACTCAAGGTCGGCAACTGCTGTGTGAACAGCCATTTCGATGCCGCGCTTCAAATCCATTGGGTTCATGCCGGCGGCAACGTATTTAGCGCCTTCCTTGACAATGGATTGAGCCAGTACGGTTGCAGTTGTTGTTCCGTCACCAGCAACATCGTTGGTTTTGGAGGCAACTTCACGCACCATCTGTGCGCCCATGTTTTCGAACTTGTCTTCCAGTTCGATTTCCTTGGCAACGGATACACCATCTTTGGTGATGCGCGGTGCGCCAAAGGATTTGTCGAGAACAACGTTACGGCCTTTTGGGCCCAATGTTACTTTTACAGCATTGGCAAGAATGTCGACGCCGCGCAGCATCTTGTCGCGCGCGTCGCTGCCGAATTTTACTTCTTTAGCAGCCATGATTTTGAGATCCTTCTCTCAAGTCGTGAAAATCTAAAATGTGATTAAGGGCAGAACTGGCTTAGCCAACTACGCCCATAACGTCGGATTCTTTCATGATCAGCAGGTCTTCGCCGTCAAGCTTGACTTCGGTGCCGGACCATTTGCCGAAAAGAACACGGTCGCCAGCTTTGACGTCCAAAGGTTGAACCTTGCCGGTTTCGTCACGTGCGCCTGCGCCCACTGCAACGATTTCGCCTTCTTGTGGCTTTTCCTTAGCGGTATCTGGAATAATGATACCACCGGCGGTCTTTTCCTCGGACTCTACGCGGCGAACTACCACACGGTCGTGGAGAGGACGGAATTTCATCGTCTTCTTTTCCTTCTGCTAGGCATCCCAATTGGATGCGAAACGTTGATCTAAAACTATGTTAGCACTCCTTACAAGAGAGTGCTAACCGACTGCAGGCAGATAATGATTGCAGCGGCCTGTGTCAACAGCAGAATGCGAATTGGGTTCCGAATAAATGTCGAAATCATTCTGTTGTTTTAAAAAAACGAAGATGGAAGATATGCGTCCTAAGTCGGATGCGGCAGTTTCTTGCGTCCGGCGACAAGGCAGGCCAGGACAACAAGCGCTGCTCCCAACAATGTGCGACTTTCCGGGACTTCTCCAAAAAACAGATATCCGAATACAACGGCCCAGATCAGAGCGGTATATTCTATCGGGCCTAATCGGGACGCCGTCTCGCGCTTCAATGCCCAGACGATCATCAGATGCCCGGCTGTTCCCAGAAACCCGATTGCCATAAAGAGCAGGGACAGGCGCCCATCAACAGCGACCCACTCGGTTTGAGGAAGGGGCAACAGACCAAATGGGAGGGCCAATAGAAGGGCAAAGCCAGATTGCAGCATAACCATTTCTTCCGGCGCGGTATGGGCGGTGTGCTTGCGCGACAGCACAATTGACAGCGCATAGAACAGACTTGCCAGTAACGCGCTGAGCATGGGGATCAAAGCACCGCCCAAGGGTTCCAGAAACGCATCGCCAAAAATAACCAGCACACCACTAAACCCGAGCGCGATGGCAGCCAGGGCGGAAGCGGCAATGGGTTCACCCAGGATCACTCTGGACAGCAAGACCATGAAGAGGGGCGCCGTAAAGACAATCGTCACCGCGCGTGCCAGCGGAAGCTCGGACAGGGCGAAAAAGAAACAGCTGGCGGTGAGAACAACAAACACAGCTCGTACCAAGCTGGTGGACAGCAGGTGCCACGAGGCAAGCCGCGTCAGGCGTGTGGGAAGGGATGCCAGCGGCGTCCTGTAGACAAGGAAAATAAATGCAAAGACGACACCGACACCGTAGCGCATGACGACGATTTGCCACGTTTGCAGATTGAACGACGCCGTTTTAATGCCTGCATCCAGCAAAGACAGCGCAAACAATGCGACCGTCATCGCTGCCAGCGGAGCCAGATCATGTTTGGCGAGTGCAGTATCGGACAAAGCGGGCCTATGATGGAGCAGTGGGTGCATTGCAGACAAATAGGTGTTCCCAAGTCTGCCCAGCATCTCCCAGATACCGTACAACCGGCTGTTTGGCGAATCCCAGTTTCTCGTAAAATCTGTGACCGCTTGCAAAACGTGTATCAGTCCAAAGCCGCAGGGATTTCAGGCCACGTGCGCTGGCCCATTGTAAAGCTTCTGCGTACAGCTCCAGCGCTAACCCTGTCCCCCGCGCGCTTTTCGCAACATACATTTTGTACAACTCAAAAACGCCTGGTTTGCGCGTAGGAACAATTGCCAGGCAGCCGACTATCACAGTGCCATTGCCTGATGTATCTGCGCTTTTGGCCACCCAGATTTCGCCGCCCAATCCCAGGTAATGCGTGGAGACCTCATCAAGCTCTCTGAGTTCGTCCTCCACAAAGGGGCAATTTTCATATTCGCTGTAGACCGACGCAATGAGACTTGCCAGCCCGCGGCCCGATCCATCATCAGCGGTTTCGATTACAAAATTTGTCATGATGAGTTCAGACCCTAATTGCCTTGTTGCGGCAGGGTTCCAAGAATGCCTTTGATGCTGAAGTCTTGCACAAATTGCGCTGCCTGGCCGGATGCCAGATCGCGCAGGGTAAAGGCGGCTTCATAATCTCCATCAAGCAGGGCAGGTGTTGTCAGGTTTATCTCAATCGAAAACTCGGCAACCCGGCCGGAAACTGTTTGGGAAACAGAGGCGAAATCCTGCATGCTGGCCAACACGCGGCCACTGGTATGACGAATATCGACATCAACGGCAAATGCAACGGACAGAGCATCTTCGCTCCCCTCATAGCTGAACCCAGCCAACAAGGTGCTGATTGACAGAATCTCACCAGATCGCAGAATTGCCGTTTGCTGTGGTTCACCATCGATCAACAATGTGGTTTCAACGATCTTGAGTTGCTGCAGGTCCCACAATGCGTCTGCCGCTTGTTGCATCCGCTCCATAGCAGCTGGCATGTTCCCCTCACGTGCAAGGGCTTCGGCTTCCCGCGCCAAATCAGCAGGGCTTGCCGCAATCGCAATTGAAGCAGACCCTATGGAAAGTGCCAGTAAGGCAATTCGGAAAACCTCTGAAAACGGCGCGGAAGAATTGCGGCAATACATGATCAGGACCCAATACAAAACGCCGAAGGTGTCTCACAATTCGGCTGGCCTTATTATCGCATGAAACAAGGCCTGCAACAAAATGATCAAATAAATTGCGTTAAACGCTCTGGCTCAACCAGGATTGGCGTTTTCGGTAGATGGTTGACGGGCTTATTTCCAACGCTGCAGCTGCGCGTGAAATATTGCCATCATAGCGTGTGACGGCCGCTTCGATAATCGACTGTTCCTGTTGCCAGAACGGCAGACAATCATGTCCCTTGGAACGGCCTTCAAACGGATCCTTCACACGTGCTTCGGCAATTGTAGTCTTTATGCCTGCATCCAAAGCTTCTGCAACAATTGAGCTGGATCGCATGGAATCAGGCAACATATGCGCTTCGACAGCCTGACCATCATTCATGACAATCGTATGGCGAACCACATTCTGCAGTTCCCGTACATTCCCGGGCCAATGATAGTGCTTCAGACAGGCCTCGGATTGAGAAGAAAAGTTTGTGAAGGCTCTTCCTTCTTCTCTGACATAGGACTGCAGAAACCGATTGGCCAATACGAGAACATCTTCTTTACGCACGCGCAAAGGCGGAACAAAAATTGGCAGAACATGCAGGCGATAAAACAGATCTTCCCGAAACCGTCTGTCAGCAACAGCTTTGTAAGGGTCCCGATGGGTCGCGCAGATAATGCGGACATTCACTGAACGCATTTGAACATCGCCAATCCGGCGCACCGTTCCGGTCTGCAGGAAGCGCAACAATTTTGCCTGTAGCGCCATATCCATATCGCCGATTTCATCGAGGAATAACGTTCCCCCGTCAGCCTGCTCGGCAGCACCTGGATGATCAGCAACAGCGCCTGTGAAGGCACCTTTGCAATGACCGAACAGCTCGCTCTCCATCAAATCTTTTGGAATGGCGCTGCAATTCAGGGCCACAAAGGGTTTGTCCCCGCGTCCTGACCGGGCATGAAGGGCCTCGGCACACACATCCTTCCCGGTTCCGCTTTCGCCTGTGATGAAGACAGGGGCTGCAGAGGGAGCGACGCGATCAATTTGTTGATAGAGCTCCAGCATGGCGGCAGACCGCCCGCAAAACCCCTCAAAGGCCAGTTCACTGGCCTCCTGGGTTTTCGCCGGTTTCGTGGCAGCAGTAGCCGGACTGATGCTCTCCAGCAAGGCGACTTTTTTCTGTTTGGCTTTCAAACGTCGCTTCAGATCTTTATGATAGGAGGCAAGAGCCTCACCAATGCGTTTTTGCAGCGTTGATTTTCCAACCGGCTTGATGAGAAAATCCCAGGCACCTGCCCGCATTGCATCTATGGCCGATGAGAGGGCGCCGAGGCCAGAAAGGCTGATCAGCTTTGCATGTGGCGCAACTGAGGTGAGGGCTTCAACACCTTGAATGCCGCAAACGCTTTCCATATCTGCCAGAATTATCGCGGGGCCAGTGGCTGCAATCTGCTGATGGGCTTCCTCAAGATTACGCACGATATCAAGGCTGGTGGTTTGATTTGCCGAGCTTTCAGCTGAATTTGCCGCCAAGCTTTTGGCTGGATTTGCCGCCAAGCTTTTGGCTGGAGTTGATTGTCTGGAAATGAAATCGTTAATCAGCGTGCCAATGGCGCGTTGCTGGGCCTCATCCCCTTCAATAAGAAGGATCGAGTAGGATAATTCGTGCTCGGTATGCTGCATCAAATATGTTCCAGGCCTGCGCTGAACCGATGGTCGCTGTCCGCTGTACTGGCACAAGAGACCAGAGACGCTTGCAGTCCATCACTGCTGAAAGGTCGAAGCTCAATTTTCGTCTAACAGGGTAAATAAACCGTTTCCGATCGGCAATTGGATTGGATTTTGGCCTGATTGTTTTCCAAACAGTAGTTTTCCCGCAAGATCACTTCGAAAATCTGGCACGCTCCACTTGGAAAAAATGCCGTTGTCATTATTGTCGCTATATGGATCGAATCATCGCCACGCTCATATTCTGTTTTATGCTCGCAACCGCGATGGCTATTGCGGTTGGGGCGCGAACTATATTTGATTTGCCGTTGCTCGCCAGCATTCTGATTGCCGGATTTCTACTGCTGATATTCACATTGACGCAAGGGTTGGCCGTGCAGCGCAAGCACCATATGCGGCTGGAAACTGAGATAGATAATCTTGCCGAAGAAGTTGCGACCGCCCGCAAAGGCTGGTCAGCCTGGAATTCACGTTTGCAAGTATGTGAAGAACGCGTTGATCTTCTGGCCGAGGATTTGGGGAAAGCGGAAGATTATGAGGCACGTTCAGATATAGCCGAGTTGAGTGCCCTGATCAAAGACATTGTTGAGGCTATGGGTGATGTGGATATTCGCTTGCAAAATCATGGCCGGCTTCTGACTTCTTTGCCAAGCCAACGACCTGCTGAACCACAAGTGGTGAAGCCGGCGGCAGATCCTGATCAGTCCGCAGCCGATGCCATAGAAGACCGCAACATCGATGCAACAAAGCTGTCAGCATTGCGGCGTGCTTTGAATAGCAATGCTGTCACCTTCGATTATGAACCGGTGGTTCGCATGCCACGACGGCAAATCTGGTCCGGCTTTGCCAAGGTCAATGTTCAGGTTCCCGGAGAACGCGATCAGGCCGTGTTGCGAAAGATTGCTGCCGAAAACGGGTTGCTGCCGTGTATTGATCTCTTGACCCTGTCCCAAGCGGGTAAGGGCTCCAGCATCAAGCTGGCTGATGGCCAGGCTGCGCCAGTTATCTGTCAGTTGAACCTGGAAAGTCTGCTGCCCAACCCATTTTCTGATGCTTTTGAGGAAGCTTTGGAAACACAGCGGGACAACGCACACAATATCATTCTTGAGTTTCCTGACAGGGCGATAACAAGTCAGTTGGCCGCCAATGCGCGGGACAGTGAAAGCACAGCCTTGCGCGCCAGATTGCGCCGCTACGCGCGCTGGGGGTACAGCTACGCTCTGCACAAAAACGCCAGAGTCGGTCTGGCTGCCGATTATGGCATGCTTGCTGAACTCGGCTTTCGCTATGTTCGCATCTCTGCAAAGCCGCTCATTACAGCGTTGACTGCAATTGAGAAGGGCGAAAAGACACCGTTTGATCTCCACCCAGCAGATCTGGCTGGGTTGACCGGCCGCTACGGTATGGAACTGATTGTCGGCGACCTGGAAGATGAAGCCATGGTGCTCGAAGCTTTGGAACTCAACGCAGCATTCGCAATGGGTTACGCCTTTGAAGTCAGCCCCGCCAGACGCGCTTCCTGACAATCTTTCGAATGAATGAAGGGTTGTGCAGCCGTGGACCCTCGGACTTGTTCAAAGGGTCCACGAAGTCGGCAATCATAAAGCCAATCAGCCCTTAATCTCTTCAGAGACCTGAGTGACCGACGGCTGCCCAACAACAACAGTGAGCAGTGGGCTTGAGAAGATACGCTTGGCAACACGCTTGGCATCTTCCAGCGAAACAGATTCAATCAACTCATTACGCTGATTGATGTAGTCCGCATCTCGGCCTTGAATCTGCAAGCCAACCAACTGATTGGCGATCTTGTCAGACGTGTCAAAGCGCAGCGCATAGGCGCCTTTCAGATAGTCTTTCGCAGCGCGCATTTCGGTCATTGTCGGCCCAGTCTCTGCCATCCGTTGCAACTCGGCAACAATCACTTCGCGTGCTTCTTCCGCCCGGTCACTTCGCGAGCCGACACCGACAAAGAAAAAGCCGCGTTCGTCGAAGCTGGAGAGATAGCTGAAGACCGAATAGGCAAGGCCACGCTTTTCCCGCACTTCTTTGTAGAGACGGGATGTGAAACTGCCGCCGCCCAGAATGTGATTGACGACGTAGGCCGTAATGAAATCGGGATCTTCGACCAAAATGCTGTTGCCACCCATTCGGATGGTGGTTTGCGGCTTGTCGAGCGGCACCAAAATTGTCTCTTCCATAATCGGGGCGGGGCCCACGATTTCGGACAAGGCTTCGCCTACAGGCAGGGCGCCAAAGGTTGCGTCGATAAAGGCGCTGGCACTTTCAGCATCGATATCGCCCACAACGGCCAGCTTGAGTCCGTTTTGCTTGAAAATCTGACTATGAAGCGTCCGCAAATCATCCGGTGTAATACGTCCAAGAGATCCGATGGTGCCCGACCGTGGCGCGCCATAAGGATGCGCAGGGAAGGCCGTCGTGAACCATGTCTCAGACGCAATGCTGCGGGGATCCGTCAGATCACCGCGCAAGCGGGACTGAATACGCGAGACCATTCGCTCTACTGGTTCCTTGTCAAATCTGGGTTGTGACATGGCCTTTCCCAGAAGCTCGAAGGCAATATCCTTGTTGGAAGACAGCGTGCGCATGACGCCCGAGAACCGCTCTGCGCGCGAACTGAACGATAAACGAACCGCGGTTTCTTCCAAGGTTGCCTGAAAGGTCTGGCTATCCATATCCGCAGCCCCTTCATCCAGCGTCGCTGACAGGAGTTCTGCCAGCCCTTCCTTGCCGGAAGGGTCCAGCACTGATCCCCCTGTCAACGAGAAGCTGACAGTAATCAGTGGGACTGTGTTGTCAGAAACAAGCCAGTAATCCAGGCCGCTCGGGGTTGTGATTTCCTGAACATCGACGGCCATTGAGGGCCGGACAAGAAAACTGGCGGCCAGAAGTGTGAAGGCGCCGATCAGAAGCGTTTTAACGACGACGGGTCTTTTGAACATGGTCAAATCCAATTATCCAGAAATCAGGAAGGGTTTTCGTCATCTGCAGACAGCAGATAGCCGGTGATAGAGCGGTCAGCATCGAGATATTGTCTTGCGGCGTTTTGAACATCATCTGTCGTTACCGACTGGAGCAATGCTGGCCAGTTTTGAATTTCTTCAAGGGTCTGGCCTGTGGTCAGCCCAACGCCGATAATCCGGGCCAGAGATGCCTGATTGTCCTGAGCATAAACCGTGTCGGAAATCATACGATTGCGCGCTTTGTCCAATTCATTCTGCTCAACGCCAATGGTTTTGATGCTTTCGACAATGTCCTGAACTTTTTCGATCAGGTCTTCAAGCTTCTCTGAACCATTTGGCACAGCATAGACTGAGACAAGGCCACTATCGAGCTGCTGCCCCTGATACCAACTACCTGCCGCTGTTGCAGGTCCGCCATTGAGAACCAGTTCCCTGTATAGGCGGCTGGTTGACCCGCCTCCCAGAATCTCGGTCAGCAAGGCCAAAGCGGCTGCCTCTGGACCCTCAGCAGTGCTGTAGGATGGCGTCAGAAATGAGCGGCGCACAGAAGGCTGCTTGACCTGCTCATTAGCAAGCGTAACGGTGCGCGCGGTCTCCATAGGAGGTTCAGTAGGGCGCACCCTTGGCAATGCATCACCATTGGGTGAAATCGTGCCGTAAGTTGCTTTTGCAAGGTCAAACACTTCTTGTGGCACCACATCACCTGCAACAATCAGAATTGCATTTTCTGGCGCGTAGTGTTTTTCGTAAAACGCAAAGGCATCCTCGCGGTTCAACTGCTTTATCTCATGCTCCCAGCCAATTACCGGAAAGCGATAGGGATGGTTTTTGTAGAATGAGGCATCAATTGCTTCACCCAGCCGTGAGGATGGATTGTTTCCAATTCGGGAGCTTCTTTCCTCAAGAACCACTTCCAACTCAGGAAGAACAACTTCATCAGTCAAAACAAGGTTGCGCATTCGATCTGCTTCCAACGCCATCATCTCAGCCAGATGTGTTGGGGCTACGCGTTGAAAATAACCTGTATAATCGCTGGATGTGAACGCATTTTCCTGGCCGCCAATTTCCGCAATGCGTTTGGAAAATGCCCCGTCAGGGTTGGCTTTCGTGCCCTTGAACAACAGATGCTCCAGAAAATGGGCTATGCCACTTTTGCCGGGCGTCTCATCTGCGGACCCGACCTTGTACCAAAGCATATGCGTGACGACCGGAGCGCGATTGTCGGGAATGACGACAATCTGCAAGCCGTTCTTCAACATGCTGGATTCAGCATTGGGCGCAATTTTAAATGTCTCAGCGAAGGAACTTGAAGCAAAAGATGCAGCAAAAATTGCTACAATAAGGTGTCGGGAAATCGGCCTAAGTTTCATGAAAATCACTCTTGTCAGAATTCAGTGTCCAGGTGCGGTCGATATACGGGCGTCAGATACGGATGTCTGGCCCGATTACACAATTACATAGAGGAGCGTATGACACTCTGCCACTTAACTTTATGTAAGTCGCGCGCAGTTCCGGCACTTAACGCTGCGCAAAATCTTCGGCTCGAATATTCGATTTCGTGGAAAAACCCTGTCCGAACACATGTTCAATTTTGCCTTTCAATGTCTGCGCATTGAAAGGTTTGAGAATGTAGTCGTTAACGCCAGCCCGTTTGGCTGCAATGACATGTTCGGTTTTGGCTTCGGCAGTGATCATAATGAAGGGTGTTTGGGAAAATCGCGGGTCTTCGCGAACTTTTAGCAACAGTTCGTAGCCGGTCATCGGCACCATATTCCAATCGGAAATAACAAGGCCATATGGACGTTCTTCCATCAGCTTATAAGCGTCTGCTCCGTTGGAAGCGTCATGGATGTCATCAAAACCAAGTTGCTTAAGAAGATTCCGGATAATTCTGACCATGGTCGTGTAATCATCGACGATGAGCACAGGCATGGTGAGGTCAATCGTCATTTTCCATCTCTTCAGTTGGCCGGATATTTGGGCCTAACGTAGATAGGTATCTTGAAAGTTTGGTTAAAATAGCTGTTCTTCTTGCCTGCAACGGGTGTGGCGAAATGGTACAACACACAGAGGGTCAGATGCCATCTTGACGTTGAGCAGCCCGCACGGCAGTGTGCGCCCAACTTACGACATGCAACACATTGTATGATCAAAGTAACGCTAGAAAAATCGTTATCGCCGGACCTCCCTTATGCCGCTGCCTGACATTGAGACCGATTTCGTCCTGCTGGATGGCGACTCTGAACTTCCTGCCCAATTGCGTGGCGCGATTGTGGTCATCGGAAATTTCGATGGATTACATGCAGGTCATCGGGTCATTTTACAGCACGCGCTGGATCTTGCTGCCGGCACGTTACCGGTGCTCGCACTCACCTTTGAGCCTCATCCCAGAAGCGTCTTTAAACCGTCAGAGCCTGTGTTTCGCCTCAGCCCGATGCAGGAAAAAGCGTCCTTGTTACAGGCCTGTGGGTTGAAGGGGGTGGTGAATTGGGCGTTCTCCAAAGACTTTGCAAGCCTCAGCGCCCAGACATTTGTGGATGATGTTCTGATCAAGTATCTGTCGGCTTCTCATGTGGTGGTGGGCTATGATTTTCATTTTGGCAAAGGGCGTGAAGGCAGTCCGGCCTTCCTGTTTGCTGCCGGCCAGGATGCAGGTTTTGGTGTGACAGTCGTGCCAGAGGTAACACTGCCGGACGGTCTGGCTGTGTCTTCCAGCGCAATCAGAACTCATTTGGAAAATGCTGATGTGCGGTCTGCCAATAATGAGTTGGGCTATCGCTGGTTCGTTCAGTCCAAAGTCATTCACGGTGAGAAACGTGGGCGGGATTTAGGGTATCCGACCGCCAACATGGTTCTGCCATCCTCTTGCAAATTGGCGCTTGGTATTTACGCCGTCAGTGTGCGCAGACAGGATGGAACGCTCCATCACGGCGTCGCCAGCTATGGCCGCCGACCGCAATTCGACAATGGCGCTCCGCTTCTGGAAGCATTTCTGTTCGATTTTTCAGACGATCTGTATGGTGAAACGCTGATGGTTACATTTCATGAATTTCTGCGTGGAGAGGCCAAGTTTGATGGCGTCGATGCACTGGTAGCGCAGATGGATAAGGACAGCGCCCAGGCTCGCACTATTCTCAAGGCCGCAACGCCGCTTTCTGCGTTGGATGCAAGGTTGTCTTTCTAAATTGAATTCGGGTTGAAGTCTGTTGGTCTGTTGCGCCAGCTTCCATGATCGCAGACAATTCTCAGACACGAGGCATACCTAAAGGCATCATCTGAGATAAGGACTGAGTTTTGGCAGCAATACATTTCCTGAGGCTCCCTGAAAACTCAAAGCTGTCCCTGCGCAATCAGGTTTGCGAAATGTTGAGCGACGCAATCTCAAAAAACAACATCGCGCAGAATGAACCTTTGCCATCATGCCGTGCACTTTCAAAACAGCTTGGTGTCTCCAGAAACACGGTCTTTGCCGCCTATGTCCGTCTGATCGATTCAGGTCTTATCCTGTCCAGAAACCGAAGCGGTTATTTCGTCAATCCGGACATCGTAAAGCATGTGCAACTATCCGGGAACAAAAGGGCTAAGGTCCACGCGCCACTCAAGCTCGATCTTGCGATTGATGGCTCAGATATAATGCCTTCCGAATTGCGCAAAGTTGAGCATCCGGACGATTGGAACACCTACCCCTATCCATTCATTTACAACCAGATGGACCCGCGGCTTTTCCCGCTTCAGGAGTGGCGCGAATGCATGCGTCTTGCGCTGAATTCCAAAGGTCTTGCGGATTGGAGCGGCGATTCTGGTGGAGCAGACAGTGCAAACCTGGTCAAACAGGTTCAGCAAAGGCTGCTGACTTATCGTGGGCTGGATGCCGGAGAAGATGAAATCCTGATCACATCGGGCGCACAAAACGCTATTTTCTGTCTTGCTACTCTGTTCGGGCGAAAAAACCGCGTGGTTGCCCTGGAAGACCCTTGCTATCCGGAGGCTCGCAATGCCTTCACCTTGGCTGGTTGCAAAATTGTCAATGTTCCGGTGGATGAACTCGGGATGAGAATTGATGACATGCCCGATGATTGCGGACTCGTCTACACAACGCCCAGCCACCAATTCCCGACAACGGTGACCATGTCGGAGGAGCGGCGCATTCAATTGAGCCAGATGGCTGCCGAAAATGGATTTGTCATTTGCGAGGATGACTATGAGGCAGAGATGAACTTCGTCACGGAGCGCGCGCTGCCCATTCGCTCATTGGATCGTACCGGACATGTTGTCTATATCGGCAGTCTTTCGAAATCACTGGCTCCAGGATTGCGGCTTGGTTACATGGTGGCACATCCGGACATTGTTAAAGAAGCAAAGGCTGTCCGCCGCGCCATGATGCGGCACCCGCCGACATTGCTGCAGGAAGCCATGGCCCTGTTTTTGGGGTTGGGCTATCAGGATGTGCATCTGCGCCGCCTGCATCGACGGTATAAAGTTCGCTGGGAAGAAATGCGCCGCGCGTTGCAGGCTCATCTGCCGGATTTGCATATTCAGGCATCTCAGGGCGGCACATGTTTCTGGATTGTCGGGCCAACTGCGCTCGATGTGAACCGTCTTGCTGAGCAACTTAAAAAGAAGGGCGTTCTGATTGACGTTGGCTCGGTGTTTTTTTCAGATCCCACAAAAGGAACTGGTATGTTCCGACTGGGTTTTGCAGCCATTCCCAAAAAAGCAATAGCGCCCGGTGTGCAGATCATTTCCGAAGAGATCGCTCAAATCTTGTCATAGGCAGCACAGCGACTGGAACAGGGTCAATCTTTCTGTTCTTTTTTTTGAGATAACCTGTCCCTGTTTTCTCATTCCATTCAAACCTAGCGTGACGTCACCTTAGACAGCAACTTGCCAAAACATCTGTGGCGAGCGGGTTTGGAGAGACGCAATATGACAATCACGAAAAGCCCCGTCGATTGGTCTACGCAGAAGATTATTGACAAGCGGAACCAGTATTACGCTGCCTCTCAACGCGCCTTTGTTCCATATCAGAAGCCGTTGATCCTGAAACATGGCAAAGGCCAATACATCTGGGATGAACTGGGCAATAAACTGACTGATCTGTTGGGCATGAATTTGTGCATCAGTGTTGGCCATGCCCACCCGATGGTTGTTGAGGCAGTCAAGGAGCAGGTCGAAGAGCTCACTCATTGCACCACAATGTTCTATCATCCTGTGCCGGCGCATCTGGCAGAGGAAATTGCCGCCACCATGCCAGATGGGCATGACTGGGTCGTCCACTTCACCAATTCAGGAGCGGAAGCGATTGATCTGGCGTTGATGATGGCCAGAGCCAGCACCGGCAATCAGGATTTGATTGCTCTGCGTAATTCCTATCATGGCGCCACTTATGGTGCGCAGGGCGTGACAGGCGTGCAAAATTTCCGTCATAATATCGCGCAATTATCCAATGTCAGTTTTGCTGCAGAACCCTGCCAGTATCGAGGTGTTTTTGGCAAAGGCGTCCAGCCTTATCTGGATGATCTGGACCGTACGATTTCCTTTGCCACCAGTGGCCAATTGGCAGGCATGGTGATTGAACCCGTGCAAGGGTATGGTGGCATCATTCCCATGCCGGCTGGCTATATGAAAGGCGCTTTTGAGCGCATTCGTGCAGCCGGTGGATTGTGTATTGTTGATGAAGTGCAGTCAGGATTTGGCAAGACAGGCGAAGCCATGTGGGGCTTCGAATCCCATGACACAATTCCCGATATTGTTGTCATGGCCAAAGGCATGGGTAACGGCATTCCAATAGGGGCCGTGGTGGCTAAACGCCACATTGCCGATGCCATGGCCGGTAAATTCCTGTTTCACACATATGGCGCAAACCCGGTGGCTTGTGCTGCCGCTCGTGCTGTGCTCAGAATTATCAAAGAAGAAAACCTGATTGAGAACGCCAAAACGGTCGGCGCAAAGCTGCATGAAGGTCTTCTTCAGCTTAAAGAAGAGTTTGAAATCATTGGAGATGTGCGCGGACTCGGGTTTATGCAGGCCATTGAACTGGTCCGGGACAGAACGAGCAAAGAACCCGCTGTGGAAGAGACAGCATGGGTCTTTGAGAAAACGCGTGAACATGGTTTGATCGTGTCAAAGTCCGGTAATTTCAAGAATGTCCTGAGGATGGTGCCACCGCTTTGCCTGTCGATGAGCGACGTAGAGCCAGTGATCGCAGCTTTGAGGCGATGCTTCAGCGAGTTCGAACGGGACTATTCTTGAATTGATTTGGGCCTGGAATGAAGACTGTGAGAATTGACAGAGGCGACCTGCCAATAACCGACCAAAGGTCGAAAACGAACTGAAACACGAAAGAGGGAATGTTATGATACGACATCTTAAATCCGTAGTAGCGATGGTCTCCATTGCCGTTACGACGATGCTTTTTGCAGCAAATGGCGCGCAGGCGCAATCCACAATGGACACTGTACAGGACCGGGGCACACTGCGTGTCGGTGTCATGCAGGCACCACCCTGGTTCTACAAAGATCCAGCCGGTGATGAATGGACTGGCGTTGGCGCATCCGTTGGCAAAGCCATGGCTGAAACGCTTGGCGTTGAGTTTGAACCCGTTGAAGTAACTTGGGCCACATCAATTGCTGCTCTTCAGGCAGGAAAGATTGATGTTCAGTTTGTGCTCGACGCAACGCCAAAACGGGCTTTGGCAGTCGATTTCCCATCCCAGCCGCTGCTCTATTACGCGCTCGCAGTGTTGGCTGACGAAGACCTCACCATTTCCGCCTGGGAAGATCTCAACAAGGAAGGCACGAAGCTCTCAGTGTCCAAGGGCACAACGATGGAAGCCTACATCAAGAAGCACCTGCCAAACGCAGAAATCCTGAGCTTTCCTGGTAATGCTGAGGCACTTGCAGCCTTCCAGTCCGGCCGCGTCAACGCAGTCGTCCTGTTCCATCCACCGCTGATCACAATGCGCAAAAATGTTGGCCGTGGCCAGATTGTCATTCCAACGCCGATCCGGGCCTCTGCTTCTTCGGCTGGCGTGCGCAAGGAAGATGACAAGACCTTCCGTGACTGGGTGAACACAACCATCAGCTACATGTACAACACTGGCGAAACACAGCGCCTGTATGAGGATTTCCTGATCTCCTTTGACGTTGACCCTTCCACAGTTCCCGCCATCCGCCAGGAAAACTGGTAAGAAGACTGGTAGTCTGTTGAAATAAGAACATGATCCGGGCGGGGGGTTGAACTCCGCCCCGACCTCTCACTTGATGCTGGGATAATCCGAAATGGGATATGAGTGGGACTTCGCGATTGTTTTTCGTGACTTTGATCTGCTGTTGCTTGGTCTGGTCAACACCTTGAAAGTCACTGGTTTTGCGCTGCTCTTCGGGGTGCCGCTCGGACTGGTTCTGGCTCTTGCCCGGCTTTATGGCGTTGCAATCATTCGAGTTCCTGTTGGTTTTGTGATTGAGTTTTTGCGCTCCACACCGCCCATTGCTCAGCTGTTCTGGTTCTTTTTTGCCATGCCGCTGCTGTTGGACATAGAGATTGATCCATTTGAAGCGGCTGTGATTACATTTTCACTTCAGTCATCAGCGTTTTTCGCAGAAGTCTTTCGCGGGGGAATTGCTTCGATCGACAGCGGCCAATGGGAAGCGTCCAAGGCACTTGGCATGGAACGCAATGCCCAATTGCGCCGCATCATTCTGCCTCAGGCCATCAAGCGCATGGTACCGGCTTTCATGGAACGTGCCATTGAGGTGATGAAAACCACAACTCTTGTCGGCACAATTTCCTATGCAGATCTTCTGTATGAGGCCAACTCAATTGCCGAGGAGACTTATCGGTACCTCGAAGTTTTTACCGTCGCGGCAGGCATGTATTTCGTCGTGATTTTCATATGCTCCATGGGTGTGCGCCACCTTGAGCATTACCTTGGCCGCACCGGCGAAATCACAACAGGATAGGAGGGGCTGATGGAATATAATTGGGATTTTGGCGCGGTCTGGACCTACCGTGCCCTGTTGTGGACGGGCTTGCAGAACACAATCATTCTGGCTGTGGTGTGTCTCGTATTGGGCTTGTTTTTTGGCCTGTTCGTAGGCGCGGCACGTTACTCGACCAGACCCATCCTGAACTATCCAGCAACTGCTTTTGTCGAGCTGTTCCGTAACACGCCCGTGCTCATTCAGATCATGTGGTTTTTCTTTGCTTTTCCCATCATTTCGCCTTTTCAGGTCGATGCGTTTACGGCCGCCACGCTTGGCCTTGTTCTGAACACCACAGCGTTTTCATCGGAGATTTTTCGCGCGGGCATTCAGTCCATTGCGAAAGGGCAGTGGGAGGCAGCCAAGGCCCTTGGCATGACCTACATGCAGCAGATGAAACGTATCATTCTGCCTCAGGCCATTCGGCGGATGGTGCCAGCTTTCATGAACCGCGCCGTTGAATTGGTGAAAATGACCTCTCTGGCTTCCGTGATTGCTTATGGCGAACTCATGCATCAGGCCAAATCAATCGCAGCGATCTCATTCAATCCCATTGAGATGTATACCGCCGTCGCGATTTTCTATTTCCTTCTCATTTTTCCATTCGCGATTTTAGTGCGCCGTTTGGAAATCAAATTCCAGCCAGGGAGCTGATGGCTTGACCAATGTTCTTGAAATCAAAAAACTGTCCAAGTCATTTGGCGATCTTAAGGTACTGAATGACATTGATCTGACAGTCTCGAAGGGCAGCACGGTGGTCATCATTGGCGCGTCTGGGTCTGGCAAATCCACTTTACTTCGCTGTGTCAATTTCATGGAAATTCCAAGTGCCGGCCAAATTATCCTGCAGGGTGATCTGATTGGCAGCGGAACCGGTGAAACCATGAGTTACAGTGATTCCGAACTGGCCAAAATGCGTGCGCGTGTTGGTATGGTGTTTCAGCATTTCAATCTGTTTCCTCATATGAATGTGAAGCAGAATGTTATGGAAGGACCGCGCACGGTGCTGAAATGTAATGCGGCGGAATGCGAGCGCCGCGCTGACAGGTATCTAGAGAAAGTCGGTCTTGGCTGGAAGGCGGATGCTTATCCTTCTCATCTATCTGGTGGTCAGCAGCAGCGCGTGGCCATTGCACGTGCACTCGCCATGGAACCGGAAGTCATGCTGTTTGACGAAGCAACCTCGGCTCTCGACCCGGAACTGGTGGGAGAGGTTTTGCAAACCATGAAAGAATTGGCGGATGATGGTATGACCATGCTGATTGTCACCCACGAGCTTGGGTTCGCCTATACGGTGGCCGACAGGGTTCTGTTTCTCTCCGAAGGGAAAATTCTGGAGCAGGGCGATCCCGAGGCCGTGCTGATCAACCCCAAGCAGGAAGCAACTAAGAACTTCCTGCGAGGCCATGGCTCGTTCCGACTACCTGAACCAAACCTTGATTGAACAACAATATGAAGCCTGTAATCGTCATTGGCGGAGGCATCGTTGGCATATCAACGGCCATCTGGCTGCAACGCGCTGGCAAAAGCGTTACGCTGATTGACCGTGGTAACGCGGAAGCCCAGGCAAGCTACGGCAATGCTGGCGTGCTTGCTTCTTCGTCCGTCATTCCTGTCACAACACCGGGCATCGCGCGTAAAATTCCAAAAATGCTGCTCGATCCGAATGAGCCGCTTTTCGCAAAATTGTCCTATTTGCCAAGGCTCGCGCCTTGGGCTCTTCGCTATTTGTCGCACAGTAAAGCCAGCGAAGTGCGCAGAATTGCAGCGGCCTTGCGCCACATCATTGGTGACAGTCTTGAGGATCATTTGGCGCTGGCTGAAGGCACAAATGCGCAGAAACGGATTATTCCGACTGATTTTACCTTCATGTATGAAAATCAGAAGGCCTTTGAGAAAGACGGATTTGGCTGGTCTGTCAAAAAGGAACTCGGTTTTGAATGGGACAGTTTGAGTGAAGCTGAACGCAAGGCCTATGATCCTGTCTTTGCGCCGGACCTTACCTTTGCTGCCTGCCTTGGCAATCACGGCCGTATCAATGACCCGAGCGCCTATGTGGCTGATCTGACATCCCACTTCTCTGCGCAGGGCGGCACAGTGCTAAAGGGCGAAGTCGAGGATTTCATCCTGGAAAACGGTCAGGTTACCGGTGTGCGGGTGGGTGGCGCCCCGTTGGAAGCATCTGCGGTCGCAGTCACGGCCGGTGCGTGGTCGACCCGATTGACCAGCAAGCTTGGCATCAAAATTCCTCTGGAAGCTGAAAGCGGATATCATCTGGAGTTTTGGGAGCCAAACAAAATGCCGCGCTCGCCATCGCTCATACCCAGTGGCAAATTTATTGCAACGCCAATGGAGGGGCGGTTACGCGTTGCAGGCATGGTGGAGTTTGGCGGTCTTGAAAATCAGGCATCGCAGGCACCATTCGATCTGCTGCGCAAGAATGCCATAAGGGCCATTCCAGGCCTGACCTGGAAAGAAGAAACGCAATGGATGGGTCACAGACCTGCGCCGACGGATTCGGTGCCGATTATTGATCAGGTTCCCGGCGCGCTTGGCGTGTTTCTGGGGTTCGGGCATCAACATGTCGGTCTGACCGGTGGTGCAAGAACAGGTCAGCTTCTGTCTCAACTGATCTCAAATCAAAAACCCAATATCGATATGGCTCCCTACGCTTGTGATCGGTTTGCTTGAGGTCAGGAGAGCACCCTATAAATGTTGCCAGGACTGCGGCACCGAAACAGATTTGTGACCCGGCGCCTGCAAGTCGAAATTTGATGGATTGAACAGCAGGTGCTGCGTGCCTTGAGCAGCAGCCTGTAAACCGGTTCACATTGCCATCTGCAGGGAAAGACGAGAAGCAAATTGCCAGCCTGCAAATGGAGCATGACCAACAGCCACCTGCCACCAATCGTAGTTATTTGAAGCATTCAAATTTGCAGTAAAGCGTTCAGGTTTAATTGTTGTGCCAGATGAAAGGCTGACTCTGGGTTGCAAGGAGCGCAGCCATAAGTAGAATATCCTTAAAATACGCCCAGGTAACGTTAACGATGTCTATACAAAACCCACAAAAATTGTTCGCAAAAGTGTAAACGGATTTGAAGGGATATGCTGACATATTAGCATCCTAACAAGGAACTCCTAGAAATGCGCGACAAAATCAAGAAACACAATCAGTTGGATTTGCGGGATGGCCGCAATCCAAACCATGTCGTTTCCCATAGGGAAACGGACAATGGAGCTGCTGTTGTATCGCTTGTATCCGTTGATGATTCTGAGGGGGCCAAGGCAAGGCCAGCATCGTACGAAATGTGCAGCGCATCAGGCTTTATGACAAACACGCGATTTGAAAGTGTTTCAGCCCTGCAGGTCACGCAATTGCGGGAGTTTGAAACGCCTCAGATTTCAGATGCGCTTTACGGTCAGGCAATCTTTGTAAACGTCCTCCCTCGCAACGCCTGCATGGGTGACATGTTTGGCAACAAAACCACACATCCGAGCACGGCCGGGTATTCGATTGATCGTCTGGTGCGGGACCTGCCCAGGTTACGCGAGATTGAATTTACAGTCTGTGCATCCGGCATTGCCACCGATGGCCCTCTGCATCGGGGGCTGGCGAATTATGCCGTTGACTGATTTCTTCGCGCGAATTGAAGCCCTTGTAACGCTTCTAAAGGCTTCAAGTTCCGATGCGGCAGTACTGCTGCCCGGAGAAGTTCGCTTGGCAAGTTTTGGAGCCAATGGCGAAAACGGGTTGGATATTCCGCGAAAAATCCGAACTGAACTGACTGCCCGATCGGCAGAGTTCAACCTATCGACACGTTGGTAGGTATGTGATGATGCCAAAATTTGTCAGTTTGCTATCCACCCTGTTCGGCATGTCATTTTTCTTGACTCTGGCGCGGCTGGTGGGTGCGGGTACAGGCATCATTCTACAGATTTTGATCGCACGGTTTTATGGTGCGGACGTACTTGGTACCTATTATGTGGCGGTGAGCCTGGCCAGTATTTTGTCGCTCTTTATTTCGATGGGGTATCCATGGATTGTCGCACCCATCATTGCAGAGAATGACTCAGACAGTCGTTCGACGGGCCTAAGGGCATTCCTCCAATTGGCCTGCAAGGATGCTTTGATTCTGACATGCCTGTTCAGCATCCCTGTTGCATTGCTGATTTGGCTGTATCCGGAAATGACCATCGACAAACGTTATGCACTGCTGATTGGTCTGGCCACGGCCCCCGTCTATCTGGTGATGCGGCTGTGCAGTGGCATTGCAAATGCCATGAAGTTCTTTCAAGTGGCCAATCTGCCGGAGCTGCTGTTCAGGCCGGTTCTGACGCTTTTCTTTGTAGCGGCGGCCGTGACCTTCTCAGTGCAGCTGGGCTCAATCTCAATTGTAACACTCAATTTTCTGGTTGTTGCCGCCTTGGCAGTATGGATGGCATGGTCGTTGTACCAAAAGGCTGGTCCCGCATTTGCAGACGGTCCAGACGCGTCCACTTTGTCAGGTCAGCAGAAGTCAAAACTCAGACGGCTCGCCGTTCCGATGATCTTCTCCATCCTATTCGTCAACATGTTTGCAGACATGGACATATTGATGATCGGGCTGATCCTGCCGGCCGAGGAAGCGGGTATCTTTGGCGTGGCCATGAAAATAGCGGCCTTGCTGGTCTTCGCTGTTCAGATAGCGCACCAGATTCTGTTGCGCGATGCCGCCGACGCGCATCTGGCGGCGGATAGGCACAAAATGCATCAGATCATTCAAAAGGCCAACGTCTTTGCAATTGCATCCAGCTTTGCATCACTGATTGCCCTGCTGCTGTTAGGCACGTTTGTTCTGGGCCTCTTCGGTCCAGAGTTTCAGGCCGCCTATCTATGTCTTCTCGGTTTGATCATCGCGCATATCATTCGCGCTTCAGCCGGCCCTGCAATCCAGATATTGATGATTACAGGAAACCAGCGCGCCGGTATACCGGTCTATGTCTGCAGCACAATCTTGCTTTTTGTCAGCAACATAGTGCTGGTGCCACTCTTCAAATTTGAAGGTGCGGCAGCAGCCGTCATCATTACCACGCTCTTCTGGTCGATCTGGCTCAACTATCTGGCAAAACAGAAAACGGGGTATCAAGTGTCCATTTTCGGCAAGTTCAGCCCGGCACATTAGATTTCGTAATCCAGACTGATGACAACATTCCCCTTCTTGCGCCCCGTATCCACATAGGCATGCGCCTGTTGAATCTGGTCAAGCGAATAGCACCGGTCAATTACGGGGCTGAACTGGCCGGCTTCCACGAGCTCTGCGATGAATTTCAAATCTTCGGCTTTCTCTGGGGCATACCCTGCAATGCCTTTCTGGCCATCGGTCTTGGTTGCAAACATCATAGAAAGAAGTTGCGGCAAATCGCCAGAGACCATCAGAAAGCGTCCCCCTTTTCGCAAAGCCTTTTGCGCGGATTTATAGGAGAGAGTGCCAGTCGTATCGAGAATGATATCATATGCGTCTTCTTGCCAGGAAAAGTCCTCCCGGGTGTAGTCGATGACGCTGTCGGCTCCGATGGATCGAACGAGTTCCATATTGCCGGTGCTGCAGACACCGCTGACATGGGCACCAAAATACTTTGCGATTTGGACAGCAGCCGTTCCAACTCCGCCTGATGCACCGATTATGAGCACTTTTTCGCCGTTTTGGATTCCGGCCATGTCTCGCAAAAAATTCAGAGCTGTTGCCGGGCCAAAGGACAGGCCCGCTGCTTCCTTGTAGGACAAGGCGGCCGGCATCAATGCAATGGCTTCGTTCTCTGCAATGGTGGCATACTCGGCATACCCGCCAAAACTGGCACCGGGATAGGCGAAAATGTCATCACCAATCTTAAAACGAGTGACGCTTTGTCCAACGGCGACAATTCTGCCTGCATATTCCGTTCCAAGGATTTTACGTCTTGGTGCGAAGATCCCAAATACCAGGCGGCCAATCACCCCAAATCCCCTTGGCAGGTCCAGGCTGCGTGCCTTTTGATCACCAGTAGTCACGCTGGTTGCGTGTATCTTGACGAGGACCTCATTGTCTTTCGGTGCTGGTTGGGTTGCCTGCGTCAGCCTGAGTACGTTGGGGGCTCCATATTTTGTATAAGTCACAGCTTTCATTGTTCCGCTCCAGATGAGTAAGTTGATGTCAGAGCGACTATATAAATATGCATTTGTCGAAGATAAATTGACTAAATTTGCGTAAATGATATGCATTTATGCATGGAATGGAATGGCGTCAAATTTGACTGGAACCACGCAAAAGCGTTTCTCATCACGGCCGAAGAGGGCTCACTGTCAGCGGCGGCACGTGTGTTGGGGGCGGCTCAACCAACCCTTGGCCGACAGGTCAGTGCGTTTGAGGAAGAGCTTGGCATCGTGCTTTTCCAAAGGGTAGGGCGCGGGCTGGCCCTGACGGAGGCAGGTTTGGAACTGCTGGATCATGTGCGGGTCATGGGCGACGCGGCCAACCGGGTTTCTCTGACGGCCTTGGGTCAATCGCAATCCATAGAAGGTATTGTTCGCATATCGGCAAGCGAAGTCTATGCGGCTCATTTGTTGCCACCAATCATTGCAAGGCTGCGACGGGACCAGCCAGGGATCGAGATTGAGATTGTCGCATCCCATTCCACCAGCGATCTGAGACGACGCGAGGCTGACATCGCAATACGTAATTTCCGGCCCACCGAACCTGACCTGATTGCCAGGAAAATCAGGGATGTGCCCGCTCAACTCTATGCAACGCCTGAATATCTGAATCGGATCGGCAACCCAAAACTGCCATTTGATCTGCGAAATGCCGAGTTCATCAACATCACCAGCGGCGATGCCTTCATGCATGGCCTCAACAGAATGGGTCTTGACCTTACAAAGGCCAACTTTCCCATCATGACCGAGAATTATCTGGTGATGTGGGAATACGTGAAACGGGGATTGGGTATTGGTGTTCTGGACGCTCATATAGGCGATGCGGAGCCGACCGTGATGCGCGTGCTCCCGGACCTTGAACCCCTCATGTTTCCCATCTGGCTCGTTGCCCATCGGGAAATAAGCACCAGCCTCAGGATCAGAACGGTATTTGATCTTCTGGCGAGCGAGTTGGCAACGCCTTAGAAGACAGGATGGGGCCGAAGCCCCACCCATTCTTGATCAGTTCACTATTTAGCGTTCCAGTGCGCCGATGCCGGAGAAGCGGAATGCTTCTTTTTCCAGAGCGTCGATTTCCTCTACGCTCATTTGATCATGGGCAACCGTGATGCGCCCAAGAAACACAAGTGGAAGCTCGGCTTCGCGACCTTCCAGATGGGCTTTGATGGCTTCCGCAGTAGCTGCGCCTACATCATCGCCCATGCGCATTGGCGTTGCGTCCAGTTCTCCACGGCGAATGGCATCCAGTTCCAGGCCTGTGCCACCCCAACCAGTTGAAAAGATTTCCTTTTCCTTGCCGATTGCCAATTGTGCTTCAACTGACCCCATGGACATGGCTGTATTCGCATTGTGAATGACTTTTGCTTCCGGGTAGGCCTGAAGGATCAATTGCGTACCCTCAAAACCGCCTTCGCGCTGATACTCACCATAGTGCTCATAAACCACATTCCAGTTGGCTTTTTCCTGAACGCAATCCTTGAAATCTCCGGACCGCTGATTGTCGGTAATGCCCGGAATACCGCGATTCATGGCATAGGTCACATCGTTGCCAAGCCGCTCAACCATGTAGTCACAAATCTTCAATGCGCCATAGGCTGAAGAAAAGTCAAACCACGCCGCAGGTTGTTGTTTGAGATATTTCAGCGGTGTGTGGAAAGCCCAGACAAATGTTGTCAGATCCGGGTTTTGCGCCAGCTTGTCGATGTTATCGGCCTGTGTGGCCAGTTCAGAGGGGCCAAAAATCACGAAATCATAGAGATCTGCATCTTGATCCACTTGTGCGGCATAAGTTGCCTGAAGCGAATGCTCGACCTGTCGCGAAGCAAATTCGCGGGTTTCATACTCAATTCCCAACTGATCCAGCCGCTTTGTGAGTGCCAGATAGTTACGTGCCCAGAAATCCGAAACATCTGCTGATGGATAGATCAAAGCAATCTGCAGTGGCTTATCCTGAGTGCCGGTGTATTTGGTGGCTTCCAGGCCCGTCGCATTTTGCAGGGCTTCCAGTGCACCATCCTGATTGACTTCACCCGGTAGATAATGCTCCCGGTCTGCAAAGCCTTCCATTTCCTTCAATGGCAAGTCCGCTGCCATCGCTGTTGAGGTCAGCAAAGCTGCCGCAAGGCCCGTTTTTAGTCCCAGTTTCCAATTTTTCATTTTTTTCCCTCCCGGAATTTGCAGTCACTTTGGAATTTTGACTGCGATGAAATTGTTGTCTTCAGCCGCTCGGATTTGGTGACCCTCCGAGCATGAGGCTGGCGATGCTCAGGATGACCGCCGCTCCAACGATGTAGCCGGTCAGCCTCAGTAGTTTTCGATTGTCGGGATTGCCCATTGCGGCCCTGATGCCGCCAGACCCGTCGCGGTCTTTCTTTTGCAGCCATGTGTAAAGGGCCACCGAGAATATGATCACCACACCAGAGGCAACGGATTGCCAGAAGAACTCAATGCGCAGTGTCACAAGCGCATTGATCATCATTGACAACAGCAATACACCAGCCAGTGACCCGACAATGGAGGCGCGGCCACCAAACAGCGATGTTCCGCCCACAACGACAGCTGCAATGACATGCAGGTTGAAGTAGGGAGCGGAGGTTGCCTGGATGGCATTCAGCTTGCCCGTCAGCATGATGCCGGCAAGGGCGGCCATGGTGCCCATCAGCACATAGGCGTAAACCCGGTGCCGGTCGACAGCGATGCCGGTCATATCAGATGCTTCCGGATTGGAGCCAATGGCAATGGTGTAGCGCCCAAAATGGGTCGACTTCAGCAGCACATAACCGCCGATGAAAGTCAGCACACCGATCAGGACGGGTGTCGGTAGAAACATCAAGGACTGCCCGCGACCAATTTCAGTGATCATGTCTGGAAAGCGAGCAAGCACCAGCCCTTTGGCAATGACCAGGGCGAAGCCGCGATAGACAAGGTCCATTGCCAGAGTACCGATCAAATCCGGCACTTTGAACTTGGTGATGACGAGGCCGTTGATCAGCCCCATCATGGCGCCAAGGCACAGTGCAATGAGAGCCGCTGACCAGGCCGGAAAGCCATATTGTTTGATCAGAAATGCCATGATGATCGACGACAGGGCAGCCACAGACCCAATGGACAAATCAATGCCGCGCTGAGTGATGACAAACGTCATCGCCATAGCCATTGGCATATAGAGCGCCGCATCAAGCAGAATTTGATTGAGGTTGGAAAGCCGGAAGTAACGCGCAGGCTCCACCACGCCCATGAAAACGATGATCATCAGGATCATCGCCATCGGGCCAAGGAAACTGACATAAGGGGCCAGACGCTCTGACAAGGTTTGGCGTTCTGACAGGGTTTGCGCGCCGCCGGGGGCGGGTGAATCAGATTGTGACATGTTTCTCTAAGCCGCCGTTCTGGTGCCGACGATAAGGCCGAGCACTTCTTCATTTGTTGTGTCCGCAGTCTTCACGACACCGGCACACTGGCCACGACGCTGCACATGAATGCGGTCCGAAATTTCGAACACATCATCAAGTGAATGGGAGATGACGATAATTGCCAGGCCCTGCTGTTTCAGTACTTTGATCAGCTCAAGGGTGCGGGCTGTTTCCTGAGGCCCCAGTGCTGCCGTGGGCTCGTCCATGACCAGGACGCGCAGATCATCGTGACGGACAGCACGGGCAATTGCGACAGCCTGTCGTTGACCGCCGGACAAGCTCTCCGTCGCAACATCCATGCTTTTCAACTGGACACCCAGCCGGTCTTTCAGGACACGGGTGGCTTCAGATTTCATCAGCTTGTTGTCGAGGGCCTGGAACCCAAAAACCTTTTTCGTCAACTCGGCGCCGAGAAACAGGTTTTCCGCCGGTGTCAGATGGTCGGCAATCGCCAGGTTCTGATAGACCGCATCAATTCCATTCTCGATGGCATCGGAATGGCTGGCCATTGAAAAGGGTTTGCCATCAAGTTCAATCGACCCTTCAGTGGGCTGATACACACCGGTCAGGATTTTGATGAGCGTAGACTTGCCGGCACCATTGTCACCGACAATTGCCAGCACTTCACCGGCATAGGCCTTCAGATCCACATGGCTTAAAGCGACGACGCCGCCAAAACGTTTGCTGATGCCACGCATGGCAACGATAGGCTGATTCTCAACCATTCTTATCCTCCCAAAAGGCAAAGGTCACCCGTGTCCGAAAGCGACGAGCGCTTGCAGATTTCAGCTTTTTGCTGGCGTTAAAGAACCCCTGTTCAAGCACGATTGACTGGCAATCGAACCTGATACCTCCACCTTCGATTCCTATACGTTACCGGTAACTAACGTCAAGTGTTATCGATAACTTTTTCTGGTTTATTCAATGATCCGACACTTCTTAAACCTGAATCATAACGACAGAAAAGCCGCGTAAACACCTGATTTGACTCTTTTAATAGGCCGTCTGGAAGTGCATTGGATTCCGTTTGGATGGTCTCGCAGCCAGCACGCTTACGACCACTGAATGGGCGCATAGCACGCAGCACCCTGCCCAATTGATGGTAGTTAAAGATGGCCTTGTGAACTCGGATCGAAGGGGCTTGGGTGTATGACATGCGCAAAAATGACGTGTTTGGCAGCAAAAGCTTTATTCTGCCGCCAAGCGCTGTTAAAAGCCCCAACAGATAGACAACCGGCATTGGTATCGATGATACATTTATCAAGACGAACCATACGAATTACTGGCCCGGCCTCCCTTTGAGGCGCGGGCAGGTTTGCGCGCGGGGAGCCGGGTTCCACACACAACTGCAGCGTAGAGCAAAGACAGGTCCCAGACCTCTTTGTGCTCTGACACTTTCTCCTGACTTTAGAGTTGATAATGGCTGAAAATACCAATGCGGCAACGCGCGACTATTCCAAAACACTGTTTTTGCCGAAAACCGGTTTTCCAATGCGGGCCGGTCTGCCCAAGAAGGAACCTGAAATTCTGTCCTTCTGGGACCGGGCTTCCTTGCAGAAACAGATCCTGAGCAACACCATGCTGCGCGGTGCCAGCGCCCAAGAGCGTCCTAAATTCGTGCTTCATGATGGCCCCCCTTATGCCAATGGAAATCTGCATATCGGACATGCCCTCAATAAGGTCCTGAAAGATATCATCTGTCGGTCCAAGCAGATGCAGGGCTATTATGCGCCTTATGTGCCGGGCTGGGATTGTCACGGTCTGCCGATTGAATGGAAGATCGAGGAACAATATCGCGCCAAGGGCAAAAACAAGGACGATGTTCCCATCAACGAATTTCGCAAGGAATGTCGTGAATTTGCGGAACACTGGATTGGCGAGCAATCAAAAGAATTTTTGCGTCTGGGCGTTCAGGGTGATTTTGACGACCCTTACAAGACCATGGCCTTTCACGCTGAGGCGCGGATTGCTGGCGAATTGATGAAATTTGCGAACACGGGTCAATTGTACCGTGGTTCCAAGCCCATCATGTGGTCTGTCGTCGAACGCACTGCTCTGGCCGAGGCTGAGGTCGAGTATCACACCTATGAAAGCGATACGATTTGGGTAAAGTTCCCCATCGTAAAAGGTCCAGATGCGTTGCTGGATGCCTCGGTGGTGATCTGGACAACCACGCCCTGGACCATCCCCGCTAACCGCAGTGTGTGTTTTTCGGGAACTGTGTCCTACGGCCTTTATGAAGTTTCCGCTGCAGAGAATGATTTTGGCCCGCAACCTGGAGATAAGCTGATCTTTGCCGATGCCCTGGCAGAAGAATGCGGGTCAAAAGCAAAAGTGCAGCTGAGCCGGATTTCTGACGTGTCGGCTGATGATCTGACCGGCATGGTGCTGCATCATCCTCTGCAGGGCATGGGCGTTGAGGGCTATCAGTTTCAGATCCCAATGCTGGAAGGCGATCATGTCACTGCTGAAACCGGTACTGGCTTCGTACACACAGCACCTGGCCATGGCCGTGATGACTTTGAAATCTGGGTCGCCAAACGCCGTGACATAGCAGCGCTTGACATTGATACGTCCATCCCTTTCACGGTGGATGATGCCGGGTTCTTCACCGACGATGCGCCCGGATTTGGCCCGTCTTCAGAAGGTGGCGCTGCCCGTATTATTGACGACAAGGGCAAGAAGGGCGATGCCAATCAGCGAGTCATCACTGCGCTGATCGGTCAGAGCAAGCTGTTTGCGCGCGGTCGCCTGAAGCATGATTATCCGCATTCCTGGCGTTCCAAGAAGCCGGTTATCTTCCGCAACACCCCCCAGTGGTTCGTCTACATGGACGAAAACATTGAAGGGCAGGCGGACGATACGCTGCGTCATCGTGCTTTGAACGCCATTGATGCCACACGTTTCTATCCCGATGCCGGACAGAAACGATTGCGCTCGATGATCGAAAACCGTCCTGACTGGGTCTTGTCACGCCAGCGTGCTTGGGGTGTCCCGATCGCGGTCTTTGCAGATGAAGACGGCAATGTCCTCGTCGATGACGCGGTTAATCAGCGTATTCTGGATGCATTTGAGGCCGAAGGTGCAGATGCCTGGTTTGAAGCAGGTGCCAAGGAACGTTTCCTCGGCAATGATCATGATCCTGCCAAATGGGAACCAGTGACAGACATTCTGGATGTCTGGTTCGACAGTGGATCCACGCATTCCTATGTTCTGGAAGATCGACCTGAATTGAAATGGCCGGCAGATCTCTATCTGGAAGGCTCTGACCAGCACCGTGGATGGTTCCATTCATCGCTTTTGGAAAGCTGCGGCACGCGAGGACGCGCGCCTTATGAAGCCGTGCTGACCCATGGCTTTACCATGGATCAGGATGGCCGGAAAATGTCGAAATCTCTCGGCAATACGGTTGCACCACAAGATATCATCAAACAATATGGCGCCGATATCTTGCGTCTTTGGGTGGCATCGGTTGATTATTCCGAAGATCAGCGTCTGGGACCGGAAATCATCAAGACGAATGTCGAATCCTATCGCAAACTGCGCAACTCAATCCGCTGGATGCTGGGGGCATTGACCCACTTCAACGCTGAAACGGATCGGGTGTCCTATTCTGAATTGCCTGAGCTGGAGCGCTACATGCTGCATCAGCTCTGCACCTTGGAGAAGACGGTCAATGAGGGCTATGACGCCTATGATTTCAAAAAGGTGTTTGGCGCGCTGTCGCGTTTCATGAACCTTGATTTGTCGGCGTTCTATTTTGATGTGCGCAAAGACACATTATATTGCGATCCTATGTCCAGCCTCACCCGCAAGGCCGCGCTGACAGTGATTGATCAGATATTTGACAATCTGTTGCGCTGGCTGGCTCCAATTCTTCCATTTACCAGCGAAGAATCCTGGCTGTCGCGTCATGACAAGCTGGATGTGTTGGCTGCAGAAGAGGACAAGGCAGGTTCCGACAGCGAAACACCATCTATCCATCTTCAGGATTTCAACAAGCTTCCCGAAGAATGGCTGGATGATGGATTGTTGGAGAAATGGAGCAAAATCCGCGCGGTGCGTATGGTTGTCACCGGTGCATTGGAAATAGAACGACGCGAAAAACGTATTGGCTCGTCTCTGGAAGCAGCACCACATGTCTATTTGGAGGGGGATGCATATAGCGGTGTGGAAGAACAGGCTGATTTCGCAGATATCTGCATCACCAGCGGTATTGATGTCAAAGCCGGTGAAGCCCCGTCGGATGCGTTTCGTCTGGACGAAGTGCCCGGTGTGGCCGTGGTCTTTGCGGCAGCCGATGGGCAGAAATGTGCACGCTCCTGGAAGTATTCCACTGAAATTGGGCAGGACCCGGATTATCCGGAAGTCACGCTGCGCGATGCTCAGGCACTGCGCGAGCTGGCAGCTGCCGGTCTTTTGGAGGCATAGCTTGTGAAGACTGGTCAGCGATGGCCTCAAAATCTGGCCTTGTGGAGCCCCAGCGCAGCTTTTGTTCTGCGCTGGGCCGCCATTTTATTGATTCTGGATCAGGCATCAAAATACGGAATTCTTTACGGGCTTGGGCTTCGACAGGGGCAGAAGATTGTTCTGAACCCGTATATGGACCTGTTGATGGTGTGGAATCGGGGGATCAGCTATGGCCTGTTTCAACAGAACAGTGACATTGGCCGGTGGTTCCTGGTCGTGGTTGGTCTGGCCGCATGTGTGGCCATCTGGATTTGGGCAAATCGTGTTCAGACAAAATGGTTCTGCATAGGCGCAGCACTCGTGATTGGCGGTGGGCTTGGCAATACGATTGACCGTGTGATCTATGGTGCGGTCGCGGATTTTGTATCTCTGCATGCATTCAATTTTTACTGGTATGTCTTCAACGTCGCTGATGTTGCAATCGTTGCAGGATTTGTGCTGCTCCTGTATGACATGATCTGGCCGGGATCGGCCCCTGAGAAGCAGGACGGGTCTTAATTGCGCCATTTTGGTTGCACAAAAGCGTCCGGTAGTGAAAGTTTATTTAAGGTTTTCTGTCAAAAGCGCATTTGCAGAATGGCCATTTGAGTGAGAACGGGTGTTGTATTGACCGTCACGAAGTCCTTAAAACGTGCCCTTAAGGCAACGGCAGCTTTTGGCCTCTTGGCCTCGCTTCTTGCGTTGGCTGGGTGCAATACACCGACTTATGGCACCGGCAAATCGCCTGAATTGTCCATGATTCAGGAATTGACCGGAAACCTTGGTGCTGGCCCGAAGAAGAAAGAGCCGATTGAATATCAGGCCCGTTCTGAATTGGTACTTCCACCATCTTCACAATTGCCGGCTCCTGAAGAAAAGCTGGCGCTGTCACAGACCGCTGCGTGGCCAAATGATCCGGATCGAAACAAACCGGCTGTAAATACATCGGGCGAAATTCCCGAGGAGTTTCGTCGCGGGCGTCTGGCCCGAGGCTCTAGCCGTGACGCAGATCCGAATGTCAGCCCAATTGATGTAACTGAAATGAACACGGCACAGCGTCTGGAAGCCCAGCGTAAATTCCGTGAGCAGCGCGCGTCGATGAACAGCCTGAACCCGACTGAGCGTAAATATCTGACAGATCCACCGGTTGAATATCGTGTGCCATCTGCCAATGCACCTCAGCCGGATGATTTTGAAGAAAGTACCGAAGCCAGAACCCTGTTTGGATCTCTTTGGAAACGCTGGCGCGACTGACCTGCATAAAATCTATAATGTGACGACCGAATCACCGGGGTAACGATACCTCGGCATTTGTGCTGGGAGTTCATGCAATGATCATCCGACAATTGACGGAAGGCACTATAAACCGCATTGCCGCTGGCGAAGTGGTGGAGCGGCCTGCCAGTGTGGTCAAGGAACTGGTCGAAAACGCGATTGACGCTGAAGCGACCCGAATTGACATTGTGACCGCAAGCGGTGGCAAAACCATGCTCAGGGTCACGGATAATGGCGTCGGCATGAATGCAGACGACCTTGCACTGGCCGTTGAACGCCACTGCACCAGCAAGCTCAATGAAAATGACCTGTTTGATATTCAAAGCCTCGGCTTTCGCGGCGAAGCTCTGCCGTCAATCGGCTCGGTCGCAGAATTGTCCATCAAGACCAGACAGCAAGGCGCAGACACCGGCTGGGCGCTTGCAATTGATGGTGGACAGAAATCTCCTGTAAGCCCGACGGCGCTGAATACCGGTACCCAGATTGAAGTGAGGAACCTGTTTTTTACCACACCAGCCCGCCTGAAGTTTTTAAAGAGTGACCGTGCTGAAACCTCCGCCATTACAGATGTGGTAAAGCGCCTGGCGCTGGCGCATCCCAACATTCGATTTTCCCTGACAGGACCAGACCGCACAGCGCTCGATTATGGCGCAGCCACTGGAGATGACGCGCTCCTGTCGCGCATAACCCAGGTCATGGGAAAAGAGTTCCGTGACAATGCCGTTGCCATTGATGCGGTTCGGGAAGGCGTTCGGCTTTCCGGGTTTGCAGCCCTGCCGACCTTCAATCGGGCGAACACGCTTCAGCAGTTTTTCTTCGTCAATGGTCGCCCTGTCCGGGACCGGCAATTACTGGGTGCATTGCGCGCAGCCTATTCGGATTTTCAGTCGAAACACCGTCATCCCGTGGCCGTTCTGTTTGTCGACATCGATCCACATCAGGTGGATGTCAATGTTCACCCTACCAAAGCCGATGTCCGCTTTCGGGACGCTGCGCTGGTGCGTGGTCTGATCATTGGTGCAATCCGGGAGGCTATGGCGGCAACTGGCCACCGCTCGGCCACCACCGGTGGAGCAGAGGCGCTGGCGCTGCTTCAGCGGCGTCACATTCCATCAACGCGACCATCAGATTGGCAACAATCGGCATTCAGACCCGATGTTCAGGATATGCCGGTAGCAGGAGACGCCGTTCAGAATAGAGGGTTTTCTGAACCATTACAGTCTGCCTATGGTGCGCCCGGTGCTAACACGGGTTTTGAAGCCTTTCAAAACCCGTCCACGGACACCAGACCCATGCATGCGGTGCCATCCGAGCCCGACGCAGCTCATCTGCCACTGGGGGCGGCACGCGCGCAAATCCATGAGAATTATATTGTGGCCCAGACCGAAGATGGTCTGGTTATCGTTGATCAACATGCAGCCCATGAACGGCTTGTCTATGAACGGCTGAAGGCCGCGCTGGCAAAGAAAGAAGTCGCGACTCAGATGCTGTTGATACCAGATATCATCGATCTGCCGGAAGATGATGTGGATCGACTGGAAGCACGTGCTGAAGAACTCAACCATCTGGGCCTGCATTTGGAACGTTTTGGACCTGGCGCCATCTGCGTGCGCGAAACACCGGCTCTGCTGGGCGATACGGATGTGGGCGGTTTGGTGCGCGATATTGCCGATGATCTTGCCGAATTGGACGCGTCCACACGCCTTGAAGAACGGCTGCATTATGTGGCTGCGACCATGGCTTGCCATGGCTCGGTGCGCTCTGGCCGACGATTGAGAGCGGAAGAAATGAACGCTCTTCTGCGCGACATGGAGGCAACGCCAAATTCTGGTCAATGCAACCATGGTCGTCCAACCTATGTGGAGCTGAAGCTGGCTGACATAGAAAAACTGTTTGGCCGTCGCTGATTGTAGTTTGACCCGCTTGCCACGCGGCACTCCCTTCCGCTAAACCGCTCCACATAAGGGAGATATTTCATGACACAGAAAACAGCACTTGTAACAGGTGGCAGCTCAGGCATTGGCCGGGCCACTGCACTAAAACTTGCGGGCGCAGGATACACAGTTGCTGTCTGTGGGCGGCGGATGGATGCACTGGAAGAGACCGTCGCGCAAGGGAAAAACTTGCCGGGAACCATTATCGCGTCTGCCGCTGAAGTGTCAGATGCGGCCTCGGTGGAAGCCATGTTTGCTGATCTGAAGGGGCGCCTGCCTCGGCTGGATGTCCTGTTCAACAATGCTGGGGTTTCCAGTTCTTCCACCAATTTTGGCGACGTCACATTCGACGATTGGCGCCGGGTGATGGGCATTAATCTCGACGGCATGTTTCTGGTTGCCAACAATGCCTATCGCTGGATGCGCGATCAGGACCCGCAAGGCGGACGGATCGTCAATAATGGCTCCATTTCCGCCTATGTCCCGCGTCCAGGTTCCGTCTGCTACACCGCCTCCAAACATGCGGTGACCGGTCTGACGCGTACCATTTCTCTGGATGGCCGCATCCATAATATTGCTTGCGGGCAAATTGATATTGGTAATGCAGCGTCCGATATGACAGCTCATTTCGACAAGGGTCTGCCTCAGGCCGATGGCTCGGTAAAGCCTGAGCCGACTATGGACGTGGACCATGTGGCCAATGCAGTGTTGCAGATGGCAGAACTACCCTTGAATGCCAATGTTCAATTCATGAACATCATGGCGCGTGACATGCCATTCATCGGTCGCGGATAAACAAAACCTACAACAAGGTTTCCAGCACCAGGCCTGCGAACAGCAGCAGACCTGCATTGCGGTTGGAGCGGAACTGCATCAGGCAGCGCGCGGAATTATTCGGTTGAAGTGTGGCAATCTGCCAGCCCAGATGCACGCTGAATCCGGTCAGGCCCAAGGCTGCATAAGTGCCGCCGCCGGAAGCGAAGATTGCGATTGCAGCAAACAAAATGGCACCGCCAAAAAATCCCCCGATGATCATTTGAGAATTGTCACCAAATGTGCGGGCCGTTGAGCGCACGCCGATCAAAGCATCATCTTCCTGATCCTGATGCGCGTAAATTGTGTCATAGCCGATGGTCCACATAATGGCCGCGACATAGAGGCAGTAAGGGGCCAGTTGGTTCAACTCACCATAACGTGCGGCAAAACCCATCAGCGCGCCCCAGGAAAACGCGAAGCCCAGAACGATCTGGGGCCAATTGGTAATGCGTTTCATAAACGGATAGATGGCGATAATCGGCAGTGAGGCGAGCCCAAGATAAATTGCAAACTGGTTGAATTGCAGCAACACCAGAAATCCGGCAAGCGCCTGCAAAACCAAAAAAGTAACGGCCTGTTTGACTGTCACTTGCCCTGATGGCAGCGGCCGGGAACGGGTGCGGGCCACTTGCGCATCGATATTGCGGTCCACCAGGTCATTAAACGTGCACCCGGCACCACGCATTGCAATTGCGCCAACAAAAAACAACACAAGATGCCATAAATTTACATGCGTATTGGCCGCATTGGCGGCCAGCGCAACAGACCACCAGCAGGGCAGCAGCAGCAGCCACCAGCCAATTGGGCGATCCCATCGGGCCAGGCGCGCATAGGGGCGCAGCCACTCTGGAGCTGTTGTATCAACCCAATGGCCGCTAACCGCGTCAGAAACGCTTTCCTGCAGATTATCTGTTGTCTCATTCATGGGGCGGACAAATGGCTTGCAATCGCCAATCCGTCAAGCTTTTAGAAGCGCCCATCCTGGCTTTACCCGCAGGTATCGGCATGTTAACCGCACACATGAAGCCGGATTCAACGCCGGAAAGTGCAGGCGAAAGATTGCTATTATGAATGTTTTTCTCATCGGACATGGTGGACGCGAGCATGCTCTGGGCTGGAAACTGGCTCAATCCCCCTCATTGACGCAATTGTGGTCCACGGGCGCAAATCCCGGCCTTTTGGCGTTAAGCCAGCCAAGCCAGGTGGATCCGGCGGATCATGATGCAATTGTCGCCTTCTGCAAGGCCAACATGATTGACCTTGTGATTGTCGGCCCGGAAGCTCCGCTGGTGGCAGGCCTTGTGGATGATCTGGCCGCCGTCGGAATTGCTGCTTTTGGTCCGGGGCGAGAAGCCGCCCAATTGGAAGGCTCCAAACAATTTACCAAAGCCTTGTGTGAAGAAGCCAATATTCCAACTGCCGCCTTTGGGCATTTTTCCAATCTGGAAGACGCCAGAGCCTATGTCGCAGAGCAGGGTGCACCGATTGTAATCAAGGCAGACGGTTTGGCTGCCGGAAAGGGCGTGACCGTTGCCATGACGGCCAACGAGGCAGACGCTGCCCTTCAGGACTGTTTTGATGGACAGTTTGGTGAAGCAGGCGCAAGTGTTGTGATTGAGGAATTCATGGAAGGCGAAGAAGCCAGTATCTTCATTCTGTGCGATGGTGAGAATATGCTGCCCATGGCCAGTGCACAGGACCACAAACGTGTTGGCGAGGGTGACACTGGCCCAAATACAGGTGGCATGGGTGCTTATTCACCGGCTCCAGTCGTCAGCAGCGCCCTTCTGGAACTGACTTTGCAAACCATTGTCGCACCAACGCTGAAAACGCTGGCTGCCCGCGGCACGCCCTATCGGGGCGTATTGTACGCTGGGCTGATGATCAACGAGAATGGGCCAAAACTGATTGAATATAATTGCCGGTTCGGCGATCCTGAATGTCAGGTTCTGATGATGCGTATGCAGAGCGATCTGTTGCCATTGTTGAGCGCAAGCGCCACAGGCAGTCTCAAAGATGCCGCCATTGATTGGCATGATGATCCGTCAATGACGGTCGTCATGGCATCCAACGGGTATCCCGGTCCCTATGCGAAGGGCAGCATCATCTCAGGCCTTGAGGTTTTGAAAGACCAGGAAGATGTGGTGGTGTTTCATGCCGGGACCAAAGAGGTGGATGGCAAGATCCTTGCTGATGGCGGCCGTGTTCTGACTGTTACCGCCCGTGCGGACACAATCAAAGCGGCGCAGCAACTGGCCTATAAGGCGGTTGACAGAATAGACTGGCCGGAAGGGTTCTGCCGCCGCGATATTGGCTGGCGTGCCCTGTGATGGTAATTGTGAGGCTTTAAAGACATGCGTCAGACAGTTCCTGTTTCACTTGCTCTTGGTGGTGGTGGTGCACGTGGATTGGCGCACATTGTCGTTTTGGAGGCCTTGGATGATCTGGGCATCCAGCCAAGAGAGATTTCCGGGACATCAATCGGGGCCATTATGGGAGCTGGATATGCCAGCGGCCTGAGCGGTAACGATATTCGCGAAGCCGTGCTGGCTCTGTTTTCAAACCGAGGGAAAACCATTCAATTGTTGTGGCAAATGCGCGGCAAACGCGTTCTGCCCAAAATGTCTTTGACGGATGTTGATCCATTGCTGGTTCTGAATACTTTTGTCGGTGATCTGATCCCACAGAATTTTGATGCACTGAAGATTCCAATGACTGTCGTCGCCACAGATTTTTATGGCTGGAGCGAAAGAATTTTTAAAACTGGAGATTTGCGACAGGCTGTTGCTGCCTCCATTGCCATTCCGGTGCTGTTTTCTCCAGTCAGGGTTGATGGCCGCATTCTGGTTGATGGCGGGTTTGTCAATCCTTTGCCGTTCGATCATCTACCCACAGAGGATTTGTGTATCGCTGTTGACGTAGTCGGCGGCCCAAAAGCACCTTCAGTTGAAGATGCTGGGCAACATCCCCCAATGCCAGCGTTGAAAGAAATGATTTTCGGCAGCACGCAGCTTCTAATGCAATCCATCGTTTCGGAAAAACTGAAAAGCCGAAGCCCGACCATTCTGTTTCGCCCGCAGATAGAGGAATTCGGTGTCCTTGATTTTCTGGATGCCAACGAAATTCTGGAAGCAGCAGAGCGTGATCGTGACACAATCAAACGCACCATTGCGGAAAAGGTCGAAAGTGGTTTCTAACGCTTTTGGCTGAAGAAGGTCTTCAACAGACCGGCAGCTTTGGCTGCGCCAATACCGCCATAAATCTCTGGCGTATGGTGGCAGGTCGGATGTGAAAAGTAGCGAATTCCGCTTTCCGCGCCGCCGGATTTTTCATCCTGTGCGCCATAGTAAAGCCGCCCGATGCGGGCAAATGAAATGGCAGCAGCGCACATGGGGCAGGGCTCTAGCGTAACATAAAGATCGCAGCCGGTCAGTCGTTGGCTGCCAAGTTCCGCACCACCAGCCCGAATGGTCAGCAATTCAGCGTGGGCGGTCGGGTCATTCAGTTCCAATGTGCGGTTTCCAGCGCGGGCGATAATCTGATTATCCTTGACAAGAACCGCGCCGACCGGCACTTCCCCGCGATCAGCAGCGCTCTGTGCTTCCTCGAAAGCCAAATCCATGTAACTGTTGAACATCTTCGTTCTCATCATTTAACACCGGACACTTATGACATCTGATCAGGAAAAAGGCGACCGCATTGCAAAGGTCATGGCGCGCGCGGGATTATGCTCCCGCCGGGATGCCGAGCGCTGGATCGCCGATGGACGTGTTTCGGTAAATGGAACCAAGCTGACCAGTCCGGCGGTGGTGGTCGGGCCAAAGGATAACATTCTGGTCGATGATACACCGCTGCCGCTGAAAGACCGCACCCGGCTTTGGCTGTATCACAAGCCCAAGGGCCTTGTGAGCTCAAACAAGGATTCAGAAGGCCGTCCTACCGTTTTTGCGAACCTGCCCACGGGAATGCCAAGGGTCATCAGCATCGGGCGCCTTGATATCAACACCGAAGGCCTGTTGTTGCTGACCAATGATGGCGCATTGGCACGCCATCTGGAATTGCCCAGCACCGGGTGGCTGCGGCGCTATCGTGTGCGCGCCTTTGGCAGAATTACCCAGGCTGAACTGGACAAGCTGGCAGACGGAATTGCCATTGAAGGCATTCTCTATGGGGGTATCGAAGCTCAACTGGAGCGAGAGCAGGGGTCGAACATATGGCTGACCCTGGGCCTACGCGAGGGTAAGAACCGGGAAGTCAAAAAAATCCTCGAGCATCTTGGCCTTGTCGTGAACCGCCTTATCAGGATTTCATATGGTCCATTTCAATTGGGTGATCTGGAAACGGGTCTAACGCGGGAAATCAAAAGCCGCATGTTGCGTGACCAGTTAAGCGAAGGATTGGTTGCAGAGTTGGGATTAAGCTTTCACGGGCCTGACAATGTGGAAGAAGAAACAAGTCCTGCTCCGAAACGCACAAGACCAAATGCGGCAAAACCTGATCAAAGGTCCGGTGCCAATGCTCGGACCGAGCAGAAAAGAAAGCCCAAGAAGCGCGATCGGAAAGCCGAGGCGCTGGAGCATATGAGCACCTCGAAGCCTCCCAGATCTGCTGGAAAAAAGTCCGGATCGGCCCAACCTTCGCAAAATCGGCCATCGCAAGACAGATCATCCCAAAACCGGCGTCCTGGTGGCAATCCTGCAGGGGGGCCTCGTGCGGATCGTCGCCGGTAAGTTCAAGGGACGGCGTCTGACTGAGCCAAAATCCGATGCCATTCGCCCAACCAGCGACCGGGCGCGGGAGACCATGTTCAACATTCTCCAGCATGGCTGCCATGTGTCGTTTGAGGGGGCACGTATTCTGGATCTGTTTGCCGGAACCGGCGCGCTTGGTTTGGAAGCCCTGTCACGAGGTGCTGCGTTCTGCCTGTTCGTTGAAGATGCGGCAGAAGCACGTGCGCTGATCCGCACCAATGTCGAGACATTTGGGCAAATGGGTCACACCAAGATATACCGGCGCAATGCTACCAGTCTTGGGGCATCTGAGGGACTTGGTACATTTGATTTGGCTTTACTGGACCCGCCCTATGACAAGGGATTGGGAGAAGCTGCCCTGCAAGCATTGGCACAAGGGGGCTGGCTCCGCGCCGATGCAATTGTGGTTCTTGAGGAGCGCCGGGGCAATACGATAGCCACCCCGGCGGAATTTGAAACACTTGACCAGCGTGAGCTTGCTGACACTCAAATGCTGTTTTTGCAGTATACCGGATCTACCACCGGGTAATTTTTAATGCCTTGCGATGATTTCCGAAGCCGGTGAGAACATCACAACATTGGATCCCTGTATGCCGGTTTGACGCTTGGCCTGAAAACGCGTGCGGCGTTTTGATAGCGGATTCCCGAAACGGCGCGGCAATGGGTCGGATTTTGAAACATCCAAGGCACCCGGAGGAACGACAATGTTTCCTTCAAGGTCAATCAATCTCAAAGGCAGGTTCAGCATCTGGCTCCATGCTGCCCAGTCTACCGCAAGGTGTTCCGGACATTCGGCTTCTGCCAGAACTATGTTCAGATCTGCATCATTATGAACCAGTTCCAGCCGCGCAAATATTCGGTGGTCGCCCTCATAGGAGGATAGAATTCGGACAGCCACCATTTCATAATTTTTGATGTTGGCCTTTACGTTAAGTTCTAGGCCGCAACTCAGGCGGTGACGAATAATGACCCGCTCTGTATCCAGATGAACCAGGCCCAGCGCATCAGTAGGGCCGCTATAGGGAACATTCGTTGGATCAATCCGGTTATGTAAGGTGTAGAGCGGCTTTTGTTTGGGGCAGTCCGGCTCTTGATGACCTTCACAAATGTTGTCATTTGCGTAAGCCTTGTCCGCTGCAACGATGCCAATGAAATTTCTTACGTTCACAGTTGACCCTCAAATGAGTTTGTGATGATTTTTGTGAGGGGAGAATTGCGCCAAATCCGTTCAGGTGTTCCTAAGTTTTCTGGTTAAAAAATTGTTGTTTTACAGTAGGTTACTTGATGGTGTATGGAGTCGGTAAAAATGTATGTGTTTTGGTTCCATGTCCTAAATGCTGGACGGCACCAGGACGCGGTCTTGCAGACGCTGAACTGAGCCCCTAAACACAAGCTATCGAGTCCCTGACGACAAATCGGGGCACATGCCCTCTTAGCCAACACAGCCAGAGAACTGCTTTTTGCCCATGAGCGAAACCGAAACGGCCGGACCGGACCTTCAGAAACTGACCGATGATGCAAATATGCTCATCAAAAAAGCGTTGTCAGCAGGTGCGGATGCTGCAGATATTGTAATTTCCAAATCCGGTTCGCTGAGCGTTTCTGCACGTCTCGGCAAAGTGGAAAACACAGATCAGTCAGAAAATGACGGTCTTTCTCTGCGGGTTTTTCGTGGAAAACGTGTTGCCTCTGTGGCGGCTAAAGCCGGTCTTATTCGGCAAGAAGGCGATGCCCTGATTGAGCGCGCGCTTGCTATGGCTGGCTCAGCGCCGGAAGACCCCCATGCGCAATTGATGGATGGAGACCAAATCGCCAGTTCCTGGCAGGATCTTGATATGTACGATCATGAGACTGTATCAGCCGACGAACTGGCCGAAGCGGCTCTGGCACTAGAGCAGATTGCCCTAGATGTGGATGGCATTGCCAATTCCATTGGCGCGTCAGCAGCCTGCGGCCTTGGTGGTATGGTGTTGGCCACCTCCAACGGTTTTTCTGGAGCCTATCTGGGAACACGGCATTCTCGCTCAGTGTCCGTTGTCGCAGGAACAGGCACTGCCATGGAGCGCGATTATGATTATGACAGTCGCACCCATTTGGCGGATATGCGCACGCTGGAAGATATCGGTCAGACCGCTGCGAAGCACACGCTGGAACGGCTGAATCCCAGGAAAGTTGAAACCCAGACGGTTCCGGTTCTGTTTGACAAGCGCGTTTCTGCGAGCTTTCTGGGGCATTTCTCCGGTGCCATCAACGGAGCTGGAATTGCACGTGGTTCCAGCTTCCTGAAAGACCGGCTTGGTGAGCAGATATTTCGGTCTGAAGTGACCATTCGTGACAACCCTCTTCTTTCTAGACGGGCAGGATCGAGGCCCTTTGACGCAGACGGCCTGTCGCAAGGTCAGTTGGATCTGGTGGAAGAAGGCATATTGAAAACCTGGCTTCTGGATGGCTATAGCGCACGGGAACTGGATTTGTCGTCCAATGGACGTGCGTCCTTCGCCGGTAGCGGCACTCGGCCATCAGCGACGAATTTGTGGATGGAACCGGGCGGGGAAGCACCGGAAGACATGATCAAATCCATGGAAAAAGGGATGATTGTGACGGATTTCATCGGCCATGGCGCAAATCTCGTCACGGGTGATTACAGCCGTGGCGTATCCGGTTTTTGGGTGGAAAATGGAGAAATTGCATTTCCGGTCAGCGAATTGACCTTGGCAGGTTCTCTGCCATCGATCTTTGCAGAACTGGTGCCTGCTGCCGATCTGGAAATCCGGGGCGCAACAAATGCGCCATCCCTCTATGTAGAAGGTTTAACCCTTGCTGGACGCTAAGCCCCAAATGCACAATCGGCAGGATCGGGATCTACTGGAAGCGACAGCCAGAACTGCTGGCGCCGTTGCCATGCAGTATTTTGGCAAAGATCCACAGGTCTGGATGAAAGAGGGGGACTCTCCGGTCACGGAAGCAGACCTTGCTGTGAACAAGCACCTTCTTGAATTGCTCACAAGCGCCCGCCCGAACTATGGCTGGCTTTCGGAGGAAAGCGAGGACAATGAAAGGCGTCTGGCGACTGACCGCCTGTTTGTCGTTGATCCCATCGATGGCACGAGAGGGTTTATGGACGGGTCTGAGGACTGGACTATCAGTGTGGCTGTTGTCGAGCGCAAGAGTGGAGCAAGTGCCCAAGCTGCTGGTCAATCCCAGTGGCGGCCGACCAGTGCCGCGCTTTACAATCCCTGCCGGGACGAGATGTATGTTGCTGAGCAGGGCGGCGGCGCTTTTCTGAATGGCAAAAAAATGACTGCGTCGAAAGAAAGTGTTTTGGCCGGGTCACAAATATCAGTATCGAACCCAATGTACCGTGCCCTTGATCTTGAAGTTTTGGGGTCGGCAAAGACCCGTTACATCCCGTCATTGGCCTATCGATTGGCGCTTGTCGCTTCGGGTGCAATTTCCGCCGCGATTGCTAGACCAAATGCCCATGACTGGGACCTTGCCGCTGCCGACCTTCTGGTGCATGAAGCGGGCGGATTGCTTTGGGGCGAAACCGGCGGCCCGATCAGCTACAATTCACCTATACCCAGACATGGGGTTCTGTTCGCGTCTGGTGAGTTGCTTGGCCAGCCATTATTGGGTCTGGTCCGCAACTGGCGATAATCGTAGAGCCCGGATTAAGCGCCTGAACTATAAGTCGTAAAGGATTTAGAGAACATGAGTGACCAAGACGAACAATTGTTGCACCTCGTTTTCGGTGGTGAGCTTGAAGATATCAGTGATATTGAGTTCAAGGACCTTGAAAAACTGGATGTCGTCGGCATCTTTCCGAACTACGCGACGGCCTATAATGCCTGGAAGACCAAGGCTCAAATGACCGTAGACAATGCACAGATGCGCTATTTTATTGTACACTTGCATCGTCTGATGGATCCGGATGCCGCTTAAGGGGTAACTGGTTCCTGGGCGAAAAACAGGTGTAGATTTGGCAAAATCAAAAAATAAGAAGGCAAAAACCGAAGCTGAGGCCGAGGTTGATTTGCTGGCGCCTGCCCGATTTTCCCGTGGCGCGGATGCGCTTGATGCTGTCGAATTCACAGCAAAAGAGCTGATACACCGCATAGCCAAAGTGTATTTGAAGCCGCTCTGGAAATACCTCGCAGTTGCATTGATCGCCATGGTGTTCATGGCAGCAACCACGGGTGCGCTGCCATTCATGATGCAACAGGTCATCGACAAGGTGTTTGTTGCAAAAGATCAGAACCTTCTGTTCGTACTGCCCGTTGTGGTAATGGGCATAATGATCCTGCGTGCTGGCGGTGAATATGTCAGTCGCATCTCTATGGCAAAGATTTCAAATGAGGTGGTCGGCGCTCTGCGCATGGATATGTTCCAGAGCCTCACCCGTGCAGATATCGGTTATCTGGAGGCCATGCATAGCGGCCGTTTTGTCTCCGCGTTCATGACAGACGTTGGCATGGTAAATCAAGCTGCTGCCGGAACCCTGACATCATTGGTCAAGAATGGATTGACCGCATTGTTTCTGGTTGGCGCAATGTTCGTTATGGACTGGTTCTTGGCACTTCTTGTGATGGTCGGTGCGCCCTTTGCGATCTACTTCATGGGACGACAACGCACAAAAATTCGCAAGTCAACGCGTGGAATGCTGCGTGAAACCGGTGATTTGTCGTCCATCATCGGGCAGATGTTGCGCGGAGTTCGGATCATCAAGGCCTATGGTCAGGAAGACCTTGAGGAAGCCCGCTTTTCTCACTCCATTCGGCGCATCATCACTCATTTGATGCACAAGGCGCGGGCGCAATCTGCCATGGGCCCTGTAACGGAAGCATTGACCGGCGTCGGTTTTGCCGCCGCAATCCTGTATGGCGGTTGGCAGGGTATCAATGGCAATTTGAGCCTAGGCAGCTTTTCCGGCTTTATGACGGCCTCCATGTTGGCCTATCAACCGCTGAAAGCATTGGCGGCGTTGCAGGGCCAGTTGACGCAGGGGACAGAGGCAGCCAAGCGAATTTTCACGCTGATCGATCACGCACCGAAGATCAATGATGACAAGAGCGCCGGTCCTTTGGCTGTTAACAAAGGTGAGATCACCTTTGAAGATGTGAGCTACGCCTATGATGAAGAAAATCTTGTGCTTCAGGATTTTTCACTGACCATTCCGGCAGGAAAAAAAGTTGCTCTTGTTGGTCCCAGCGGATCTGGCAAGACGACTTTGATGAACCTGACAATGCGCTTTTTTGACCCCACCAAGGGGCGGGTTCTGGTCGACGGACAGGATATTTCGACGAAAAGCATTGCAAGCGTTCGGGCCGCGACCGCACTTTTGACCCAGGACCCGATCCTGTTCGACGATACAGTTCGGGCCAACATTGAATATGGCATGTCAGATGTCACGGAAGACCAGCTTCATGGTGCAGCGAAAGCGGCTGCTGCTCATGAATTTATCGAGGAATTGCCCGAAGGCTACGATACAAATGTTGGAGAGGCGGGCTCGCTGTTATCTGGTGGGCAACGTCAGCGGATTGCCATTGCAAGGGCCTTGTTGAAATCAGCACCAATATTGTTGTTGGATGAGCCAACCAGCGCCCTTGATCCGGGCAGCGAGGCCAAAATTCAAAAGGCATTGGAAACTCTCTTCGTTGGCAGGACCGTGTTGATGATTGCTCACAGACTGACCACTGTCCGAGATGCAGACCTGATTTGTGTCTTGGACAAAGGGCGCCTTGTTGAAAGCGGTACTCATGAGGAACTGATTGGCAGAGATGGGCTTTATTCGGCTTTTTGCAAAAGTCAGTTCGATGAGGGCTCGGCCGAAGCATCCGGTGATCAGGTATCGGTAAAGGCAGCGTTGGATATGTCTGACGCGGCGGAAACCGCCAGCCAAAAAGAACAGATTGTCTCCTGAACAATGCGCAAACGCATAAAGCGATTGATGAGTTCAAAAATCGTCCAGATTGTGCTGGGACGCTGCGCGGGAACGTATCTGTTGATCGTTGGCTGGACAAACCGCATCAGGACCAAACCTGAAAACATCTATGCCCTGATTGATCATGATATGCCGGTTATTGTAACCATGTGGCACGGTGAACATTTCATGTTGCCATTTGCCCGGCGCAAGGATCACCGTGTTCAGGTTCTGATCTCCAATGCCCGTGATGGAGAAATTAACTCCATTGCCGCAAAAATGCTCGGAATGGAGGTTATCCGCGGCTCAGGTGGAAGACAAAGGGACCGCAGAACAGTTGGCAAGGGTGGCGCAAAGGGGCTCCTTGCAATGGTTCGGTCCCTAAGCGAAGGCATTAGCGTCAGCATGACTGCCGATATTCCAAGAGGAACATCACGAGAGGCAAGCCCCGGTATCATTACGCTTGCGCGCCTGTCGGGGCGGCCCATTCTGCCTGTGGCATTTGCCTCGACACGCTTCAAGCGGTTGAACACCTGGGACAAATCCGTGATTACACTTCCCTTCGGTCGTGGCATGTTTGTTGCTGGCGATCTGGTGAGAGTTGCAGCAGATGCAGATGAGGAAACACAGGAAACAGCGAGATTGGAATTGGAAACCTCGCTCAATCAGGCCTATGCTGAGGCATACCAGATTGTAGGAAGAAATCCTTAATGCGAATGCTCGGTGACCTGGCGCTTCAGACTTATTGGCTTGCGACCCAGGCTGCGCGTCCGTTTCTGCCGCTTTTCATAGCCAGACGCAAGCGCGCGGGAAAAGAAGACGGCCAACGACATCAGGAACGTCTCGCGCAGATAAATTTTCCAAGGCCCGACGGCCCGCTTGCCTGGGTGCATGCGGCCAGTGTTGGTGAAACGAACGCGGTCTTACCGCTTTGTGTCGAACTCACGGAACGCGGATTTACGGTGCTCCTGACAACAGTGACAACGACTGCCGCGCAAACACTTGCTGAAAGAGCATCAGAAAATCCACGCATTTTGCACCAATATGCCCCATTTGATGTGCCTTCAATCATCCAGAAGTTTCTGGATCACTGGCAACCCAGCATGGCCATATTCGCCGAATCCGAGATATGGCCGATGACCATCAAAGCTCTGTCTGTTCGGGAAATTCCTTCGGCCATCGTTAATGGGCGCATGTCAGATAGGTCCTTTCGGCGTTGGCGAAAGTTCAAATCTGCCACACCGTCTCTGTTCGGGAAAATTGATCAGGTTTTGGTGCGTGGCGAGGAAGATTTGCTGCGGTTCCAGGAACTGGGTTCTGAACGGGTCACCATCACGGGCAATCTGAAATATGATTCACCGGTGCCCAGCATTGATCCTTCTGAGCGTGCAAGTTTGCAGCACGACATTGCCGGGCGTCCCGTGTTTCTGGCGACCAGCACCCACAATGGCGAAGATGAGATTGTTCTCAAGGCACATCAAATTCTAAGGCAATCTTTCCCTGACTTGCTGACCTGTATAGTCCCGCGCCATCCAAGGCGTGGCGCTACGATCGTGGAGCTTGCCAGCACCTTGGGTATCAAGGCTGAATTGCGTACGGCATCCGGGAACCCATCTGTGGCCTGTGAGGCCTATGTAGCGGATACAATGGGTGAGCTTGGCCTGTTCTATTCAATAGCACCCGCAGCATTGGTTGGTGGGTCGCTGGAGTTGATTGGCGGCCACAACCCAATTGAGGCGGTCCAACAGGGTTGCGCTGTTCTCAGTGGGCCGCACGTATCCAATTTTCGCGAAGTGTTTGGCGTATTGGAAGGCGCGGAGGCCTGTCTTACGGTGCGCAATCCGGAAGAGATTGCCACCGCTGTTACGCGTTGCCTGTCTGATCCGCTTTACACAAAGGCACTCGCTGCCAATGCCACCAAGTCGCTTGAAAATGTCGGAGGTGCCGTCGCACGAAGTCTGACCGCATTGGAGCCAACGCTGTTGCGGGCGATCAAGCAGAGTGCAGACCTGATCAAACATCCTCGCAATACGGCTGCCTGATGCTCGGGGTGGACCTGACGGCACCGGAGTTTTGGTGGCAGAGAAAACCGACACTATTGGCCAGGCTGTTGTCTCCCGTTGGAGCAATTTACGGCTGGGTAACAGGGAGCCGCATGTCACAAGCGCCAAGGGGAAACGCTGGTATCCCGGTCCTGTGTGTTGGCAATCTTGTTGTGGGTGGGACAGGTAAAACACCCACCACACTTGCTTTGGTGAAACACCTCATGACTCTCAGCCACAAGCCTGGAATCCTGCTGCGCGGATATGGCGGAACGGAAAAAGGGCCGCTCCTGGTCAAAAGCGGTCACACTGCGGGGCAGGTTGGCGATGAAGCATTGCTCTACACCAATGTTGCTCCGACAGTTGTCAGTGCAGACAGGGTGGCTGGGGCAACGCTTTTGGGGAAGGCGGGTGTGGACATCATTTTGATGGATGACGGGTTTCAGAACCTATCGCTGCACAAGGATTTATCGCTCATTGTGGTGGACACACAGACGGCTTGGGGCAATGGATTATGCTGTCCCGCAGGACCGTTACGCGCGCCCGTAAACAGCCAGTTGCAAAAAGCCTCCGCAATCATTGCCCTTGGCAATGGCGCTCGGGGGAGAGACGTTGAGGACGCCGCAAATCGTCACGACCTTCCCATTTATCGCGGCGAGATTGTGCCCGTTCAGATGTCAGAGGATTTTGTCGGCCGGCGTTTCATCGCTTATTCCGGTATTGGACGACCGGAGAAATTCTTCAAGTCTTTGACAAACGCAAATCTGGAAGCGGTGGAGCGTTTTTCCTTTCCTGATCACCATGTGTTTACGGAACAGGATGCGGAAAAAATACTTTCCAGATGTCGCTCTCAGGATGCCATGCCGATCACAACCCAGAAGGACTTCGTCAGGTTGTTGGCAGCGCCGGAACACACATTTGCAGCTGAGCTACGCCAGGTTACAAAGGTTCTGAAAATTCAGATTGAATGGGAGAACCCGGACAGCATAGATGAGATGCTCCGCGGCCTTATGGCCAGTTCGAACGAGACGGGCTCTTAACTCAGCTTGAAACTACCCCATCCGCCGTTGTCGGCTGGCAAGTTCAGCCTTGAGTGATGCCTCGATTGTTGCGTAGGCCTCCTGCCGGGCCACGCTCCAATATTTCAGTTCTTCAAGCTCTATCAGCGTAGCAGTTATGGCGCATTTCACGTGGCTACCCGGGCGCACGACCTGAAAATCATTGTCCAGATAACGCAACTCCGCAAGCGAGCCACCCATGGGTGTCAGCTGATCAAGCATTCAAAAATCTCCTTAAAGCCCACTACTAAATAGTACCTCATGGCTCAATTGTGAAGAGTGGCGCTTTTGGCGCTGGAGAAGGCTGAAGCGCCGCTGCGCCACAAGGGCGGCTTGCGCTCGTCCGGGTCCCGTGTGTCCAGTGTCCGCAGCACCCGGAAACAGACAATTATGGAGGCAAGACCAAATAGCAATGCGCCCACAGCTTGGCCCAAAAGCACGCCTGTGGCCCCCATCCATGCAGATCCTGCCCAAACAAAAGGAATGGTCCCGATGGTGGCCTTGCCCCAATTGAACAGGGTCGAGAGCGTTGGAAATCCAAGATTGTTGAAAGCCGCATTGGCCACAAACAACCCACCATTGAACAGAAAGCCAAACGCGGCCACGGTGCAGAAAAAGCTGATCAGTTCGGCTGCATTTTCAGTCGCATCGAATATGGAGATCACAAATCCCTGCAGCATGAACAGGATTGCCCAGACGACAAGACAGTAGCCGATCATCAAAATCAACGCGTCGCGCATGGCTTGCCGAACGCGGTCAAATTTCCTTGCTCCAAAATTCTGACCAAGGATTGGGCCAATAGCGCCTGACAGGGCAAATATGGCGCCGAAGGCCACCGGGATGATCCGTCCAATCACAGCCCAGCCGGCGACAGCATCATCGCCATAAGGCGCGATTGCGCCGGTGATGTAGGCATTGCCGACAGGGGTTGCGATATTGGTCAACACGGCGGGCAGGGCAATGCCTGCCAATGCGCTGGCATCTTCTGTCATACCACTGAGAGAGGGCATCCCGACCAGATCATGTATTTTAATGGCGCCATAAAGACCAATCATGACCATCACGATCCGAGAGCAAACCGTTGCAATGGCAGCACCGGTAACGCCCAGATCAAACCCGAATATAAACAACGGGTCGAGTAAAGCAGCGGCGAAGCCTGCGCCCAGTGTGACATACATCGCCCGTTTTGCATCGCCCTGAGCGCGCAGCAGACCGCTCAGGCACATGCCAAAACCCATGATCGGCATGGACGGCAGGACAATCAGCAAAAACCCCTTCGCAATCGCCTTGGTTTCGCCGGTAGCACCCAACAAAGCCAGGGACGAATCGGTGAAGGCAATCATCAAAGCGGCGACGACAATGGTCACCAGCACGATAAAGGCGAGCGCTGAGCCTGCCATATGGCGGGCGCGCTCTCGCTCGCCTTGCCCGATGTAACGGGACACGAGGGCGGTTGCAGCAATGGTGATGCCGATACAGATGGAAACATTGAAAAACAGAATGGTTCCGGCATAGCCAATGGCAGCAGCCAAGTTTTGCTGACCCAGTTGCGCAATGTAAAACAGATTTGCGAAATCAACGAGAAACACCGCCATCAGGCCAACAGATCCGGTCGAGGTCATCACGAACACATGGCGCATGGTCGACCCTTCGACAAAACGCGCTTTGGGCGGTGTGCTTGCAATCGTTGCCGCAGTGGCCCCGGATCCAGTTCCTGCTGATTCAGGCTTGTCTTTGGCGGTCATTCACAATCCAGTCCTTGGGGTGTTCGCGGAACTAATGATGAGACTTTGTATCCGAAAGCTCCTCAGATTGAGCGCCTTCATTTTCGTCCACCAGTTCCCCGGTTTCCTTGGTAAGAGGCTTTGCCGGACGGCGGGGTGCCAGAAGGGGTTCTGGTTTGACCGTATTGATATGCAGGGTGTGGCGTGCAGCATCTGGATCGCCATCAGCCTGCATCTGAAGGCGCAGTTCATCTCGTTTTCTAACATCTTCTGCAATTTCTTCAATGCGCTCCGGTGGCACACCCAGACCTTTCAGGGCCTCAGTTCCCATCCGCATGGCCGATTCAACGGATTCCCGGATTTCATAATCTACATCTGCCTGACGAAGTGCAATGGAATGCGACCGGTCGTTACTGCGGACATAGACTTTTGCCTGCGGTGCATTTTTTTGCACCATGCGAACGACCTGCGATGTCTGGGCCGCACCATCCGTGCAAACGATCACCATCCTTGCGCGTTCCAGACCGGCAGCACGCAGCACATCCAGCCGACGCCCGTCGCCATAATAAATCTTGAAGCCGAATTTGGCGGCACTGCGGATGCGCTCCGCATTGTTGTCGATAATGGTCACATCAATACGCTCGGCCAGCAGAAGCTGGGACACCACCTGTCCAAACCGTCCAAAGCTGATCATGATGACATTGCCGGTAACTTCGGAAAAATCTTCTTCCATTTCTTCGCCGGCAACGGTTGGAATAAGCCTGGGTGCAAGGCTCATGGCCAATGGCGAGAGGGCCATGGTTATGGTCGCAACGGCTGTCAGTATGGAGGCATCCGTTGTGTTCATGAGGCCGGTTGCAACCGCTGCCGTGAACAGCACAAAGGCAAATTCACCATGTTGCGGCAGCAGCAGGGCTGTGCGCACTGCAACCGCATGCCCCAATCGGAAGAGCCGACCCAAGCCATAGAGAATGGCGGCTTTCAGACTAATGAACAACAGGGCCGTGATGGCGATTAATGCCCAGTTCTCAGAGATAATGGTAAGATTGAGCGTCATGCCAACCGCCATGAAGAACAGGCCCATCAACAATCCCCTGAAGGGTTCAATATTGGCCTCCAGCTCATGCCTGAACGACGAATCCGCCAGCATCACACCGGCCAGGAAGGCCCCCATGGCGCTGGACATGCCGGCAAATTCAAGCAGGGCAGCGGCCCCGAACACCACCAAAAGTGCCGCGACCGTCATGATTTCATGCGCTTTGGAATTCGCCAGAATGCGGAACATGGGGTTCAGGAGATAGCGGCCAATCACCACCAGCAACACAACACTGCCTGCAATCAGGCCGAGTTCCAGAAAGGCGGTTGATAAGCCAACAGGTTCACTGTCACTGCCTGTCCGAGGGGCAAGCGCTGCGACCAGCGCCAGCAGCGGCACAATGGCCAAATCCTGAAGCAACAGGATTGAAAAGCTCTTTTGTCCATAAGGCGTTGACAACTCGCCGCGCTCATTGAGGGTCTGTATGCCGATAGCGGTGGAAGACAGGGCCAATCCCATCCCGACAACCAACGAAACCTGCCAGTTCAGACCAAACAGATAAACAATGGCGGTAAGCGCCGCGCCTGTCACAAGAAGTTGCGCGCTGCCCAGTCCGAAGATGTCCCGCCGCATGCTCCAGAGCCTGGACGGCTTCAATTCGAGCCCAATGACAAACAGCAGCAGAACCACGCCCAACTCTGCCACTTTCAGAATGGATTCGCTTTCCGTGATCAGTCGCAGGACCGGACCAATGACCACCCCGGCGGCCAGATAGCCCAGAATTGAGCCAAATCCCAACCGCTTGCATATCGGCACTGCCAGAGCAGCTGCGCCCAACAGGATCAGCGGTTCGGTAAAAAGGGATTCGCTTCCCGGAAGTGAAGCCATCAACATTCTCCAGATCAGCGCCCAAACCGGTGCAGTTCAGGCAAATCGGCTTGTTCAGTCTGATGTTAAAACAATTCCGGACGCACCACTTCCACATCAGACAGGGTGACAATGCCAACCTGTCTTGAGACGATTGCATAGGCTGCGCTCAGCACATCATCCACGCGACTTTCATCGAGAATGCACACCAGTGCGACCATATGACCCGCCCGTGATAACGCATTCTCGCGATGCCATTGCCCGTCGGACCCATAGCCGCCAAGAGCGGGCAGAATGGTGTAACCGGTTACTTTTTCTTTGATCAGCGCATCAGTAAGCCGACTTAGGATGGGCTCTTCAACGATGATTTCCAGCCGTTTTTTGCGAAATGTCTGTGTCATGTTGTCATCCCGCAATCCATGTTCCGATAAGATTATAGACCGGTATACCAATTACCAGATTAAATGGGAATGTAACGCCCAGCGACAGGGTCAGATAAATACTGGGCCGCGCTTCCGGCAAGGCAACGCGCATGGCTGCAGGCACCGCAATGTAAGACGCGGACGCGGCCAATGTGCACAGCAGTGCCACGCCACCCGCCGACAGGCCGATCAACCAGCCAAAAGGCGCAGCTATCACAGCACCAATCAGCGGCATGGTCATGGCAAAAAACACCACCGGCAAGGTCAGAACCTTGCGGCTTTGGCGCAGCCCGCGCCCGGCAATGATCCCCATATCCAGCAAGAACAGACACAGCACACCCTGAAACGGGCTGACGATAAAGCTCTCAATCTTGCTGAGACCGTCTTCGCCGGTAATCCAGCCAATAACAAAAGCCCCGATCAGCATGACAATCGAACCATTCAGGAGAATTTCCCGAAACGGCACTGCTTGCGCTGGTGCGCTGTTTTTATCGGCCCCATCAATGGCCTTCTTGGCCAGATACAGCCCCACCAGAATGGCCGGTGCTTCCATGGCTGCAGCAACCGCAACCATATAGCCTTCCGAACTCATCTGCAGTGTTTTCAACGCTTCGGTCGCAGCCACGAAAGTAACAATGGAAATGGAGCCGTAATGAGCAGCAACCGCCGCTGCATCCACGCGCGGCAGGCGGCTGATGGCCGACAGATAGGCAAAGGCCACAACAGGAATGAGTGAGGACAGCACGATGCCTGATATAAGCGCCCCAACCAGCCGCGCGTCCATACCGTGGGCCGCCATGCCCGCGCCGCCTTTGAAACCAATGGCAAACATCAGATAAAGCGCAATGGTCTTGGCGACCTGCTCTGGAATGGCCAGATCAGATTTTGCCAGGGCTGCTGCAAGACCCAGCACAAAAAACAGCACAACTGGAGAAAGCAGGTTCTGCCCTGCCAGTGCAAACATATCGGCCATGTCGAGTAACACCAGAGAATTGGGAGTGGTTGTCTTTCTATAGCAGCTTTTACGCGATACAAAAGTGCTATGCGGCTGTGGAGCCGCAGGTTTCTGCCGTGGCTGCTCTAACCGCATGACATGCTGACAACATGCTGTCAGCATGGGTGATAAAGTTCCGCCAAAAGCAATCTCAGACCTTCACATCAGACCGCAGGCGCGCCATATTCCGATCATGACCAGTGACTCCAAAAAGACCAGCGGATTTGAAGAAGCTCCCCAACAGGAACTGACCGGTGAACCTCTGTCCGGTTCTGTATCGGACTGGGCTGATGAGATCAGCCGCGAAGCGGATGCGCCCACCAAAACTGCCCACGCCAAAATCGAACCGGCCAAAACCAAACCAGCTAAACCGGCACCTGGAAAAGCCAAAAAGAAACCAGCCAAAAAGGCAGGTCTTAAAACCGCGCGTGGCACGTCTATGGGCGGTCCGGCCTCGGCAAAGGATCGCGCCGCAGGCGGCCTCAACCCGGTTGCCGGTTTGGATGTCTCGCTGGAGGATGCGGACAAGGTTGATAATTCCGGCGTCACCGCCACGGTTGCAGCGCTTTCACGTCTCATTGAGACGGGCCGCAAGGAAATGGATGATGTCTGGGTGCCCCACCGCCCGGAACGCCCCTCCAAATCCGAGGGCGGTATTTCATTCGATCTTGAGTCGGAATTTGAACCGAAGGGCGATCAACCGACAGCTATTACCGAACTGGTGTCGGGCCTGATCGACGGCGAGCGAGATCAGGTGCTGCTGGGCGTCACCGGCTCCGGCAAGACTTACACCGTTGCCAATATCATCGCTGAGACCAACCGGCCTGCGCTGATTCTGGCTCCGAACAAAACGCTCGCTGCACAGCTTTATGGCGAGTTCAAAAGCTTCTTTCCGAACAATTCGGTCGAGTATTTCGTTTCCTATTACGATTACTACCAGCCGGAAGCCTATGTGCCGCGCTCCGACACTTATATCGAGAAAGAATCCTCGGTTAACGAGCAGATCGATCGCATGCGTCACTCGGCCACCCGCGCCTTGCTCGAGCGGGATGATGTGATCATCGTCGCCTCCGTATCCTGCATCTATGGTATCGGATCGGTAGAAACCTATACGGCCATGACCTTTGAGATGAAGGTTGGCCAGAACATCGATCAGCGCCAGATCATGGCCGACCTTGTAGCCCTGCAATACAAGCGCAATGATCAGGCCTTTCAGCGCGGCACATTCCGCGTGCGCGGGGATACGCTGGAAATTTTTCCGGCGCACTATGAGGACCGTGCCTGGCGGCTGTCCATGTTCGGCGACGAGATTGAATCCATTACCGAATTCGATCCGCTGACTGGCCAAAAGAGCCAGGATCTGGAATCGATCAAAGTCTACGCCAACTCGCATTACGTAACGCCCAAGCCAACCCTGCAGCAGGCTGTCAAAAGCATTCGCGCAGAGCTGGTCCTGCGGCTGGCAGAACTCAACAAGGCGGGGCGTTTGCTGGAAGCGCAGCGCCTGGAACAACGCACAAATTTCGATATTGAAATGATCGAGGCCACTGGCGCTTGCGCCGGTATTGAAAACTATTCGCGCTATCTGACCGGCCGCGCGCCCGGCGAGCCACCGCCCACATTGTTCGAATATTTGCCGGACAATGCGCTGGTGTTCGTCGATGAAAGCCACGTGACTGTGCCTCAAATCGGGGCCATGTATCGCGGCGATTTCCGCCGCAAGGCAACGCTGGCCGAATATGGTTTCCGCTTGCCGTCCTGTATGGATAATCGCCCGCTGCGTTTTGAGGAATGGGACGCCATGCGCCCGCCTTCCGTCTATGTCTCGGCCACCCCCGGCAGCTGGGAACTGGAGCAGACCGGTGGTGTATTTTCAGAGCAGGTCATCCGGCCTACGGGCCTGATTGATCCACCTGTTGAAATACGCCCGGCCACCTCACAGGTCGATGATCTGCTCGGCGCGATCCGCGAAACCACGGCACAGGGCTACCGCACGCTGGTGACGACACTCACCAAGCGCATGTCGGAAGATCTGACCGAATATCTCCACGAAAACGGTGTCAGAGTGCGCTACATGCACTCCGATATTGAAACGCTGGAACGCATTGAAATTCTGCGGGATCTGCGGTTGGGAGCGTTTGACGTGCTGGTCGGCATCAATCTGCTGCGCGAGGGGCTGGACATTCCCGAATGCGCCTTGGTCGCCATTCTGGACGCGGATAAGGAGGGCTTTCTGCGCTCCGAAACCAGCCTGGTGCAGACCATTGGCCGGGCGGCGAGAAATGTCGACGGCAAGGTCATCCTCTATGCCGACCGCATCACCGGTTCCATGGAGCGGGCCATGGCCGAGACAGAACGCCGTCGCGAAAAACAGACGGCCTATAATGTCGAAAACAACATCACTCCTGCATCGATCAAGAAGAACATCGGAGACATTCTCTCCAGCGTCTATGAGGGCGATCATGTCACAGTCGATGCCGGCATGGCCGAAACGCCGTTGGTGGGACACAACCTCAAGGCCCACATTCAGGATCTGGAAAAACGCATGCGCGATGCGGCTGCCGACCTCGACTTTGAGGAAGCGGCGCGCCTGCGTGATGAAATCAAACGCCTTCAGGAAACCGAACTCGCCATCGGCGATGACCCGCTCGCTCGCCAACAGGCGATTGATGATCGCACCGGCGGCTACAAGGGACCGCGCGGGGCCACTGCGGATATTACGCCAAGAGGGCGCGGCAATAGCGGTCGGTCATCCGGCGGCAAACCGGGGCAACGCGGCGGGGTCCGGGCGAATAAGGGGAAGCGGTGAGGGATGTGACCGCATTTGAAAGATAAGCAACGAGTCGCTGCGGTGTCCCGGTCAATATCTGCCTCCGATTAATACCAATCATGAAAAAAACTCAGGAAACTGATCCCGAACCACTTGGCGCGGTTCAATGCGGGTTCGATCGCATGAAATATCGGAGGCACCGATCTATAGTCATCAATACAGATCAACGACCCACGGTAGGGCTGCATTTGTGAGAAACATGCTGTGGTGTTTGGTGGTTTCTATGCGGTTGGACTGTCGCGTCCACCACCCGCCCAGGTCACGGCTTTCTCGCCCAGGGTTTTGAACTTCGCCGAAGCCGTTTCAAGTTTGGCTTCCCATTCCGGGTTGGGCTCCTGACCTGCCGTGACCTTAAAGAATGCCTGCAAGAGACAAGCAATCGCAAATGGCTCAATCACCGCGACCTTCACTGCCCAGGCAAAGAGCAAGGCAAAGACCATACCGCCTGCTGACCACGTACCTGGCATGATGTAAACAACCGCTGCCGCAGGAGCCAACATGAACAGGAATACAACAATTGAAAGGCCCCATGTGAACAAAGTCAGCCATGCCGCATTCTTCAGCATAGGCTTGGCGTTTTGACCATAAAGCACGAGCGCTTCTTTCGCGGAGGCATAAGGATTTTCAGCCTTTGTGCGTAGTCCATGAGCAAGAATAACTTCATCAACAAGCCCAACAGCGAGCTTCAAATAGGCCCGCACCAGCGACATTATCTTGTTTAGCCCGGGGATAGGAATAATCGACAAAAGCCCTTGAATCAGCCCGGTAATCGCTCTGACGACCCCTTTGATCAGTTGATCAATTCCGAACAGAATCGATGCTTCTCCAAAACGTTCGGTGACGATCTTTCGCGCGTAAGCGATTTGACCTTGGCCATCGGGCAATTCGCGACCATCCAAGATCTCTACCATCACCGCGATATGGCCGGCTTTGACAACATAAAGCAGATACTCGCGCATAAGATACAGCACACCAGCTGTAACTCCGAAACCGATGAAGCCCCCCCAAACGGTTGTGGATGCCTGAAAATCGTCATCTCCAAAGCCACCGACACCGTAACCGATACCCGCGCCCGTACCTGTCACCAGCACATATGCTACAGCGATCCCAAAGTAGACAACAATTCGAAACAGCAAAAAGGGCGCCGTCTTGCGCATCACTCCAAACGCCGTTCCCATACTAAAATCCCACATAGCGAATTCCTTTGCATAATTTAAATGCACTGTATCAGCTTGCCTGATGGCAGCGACTTCTTGATCCCATTGGACCTTAATCCAGTGGTTTCGATCAAGTCCATCATTCCAGTCTTGCAATGCTGACTTTCGCCGCAATACAGAAAACCTGTAAGATGGGCTCGCAACGGTCATTGCATCCATTGGATTGATGGGGCCTGAACCAAACCCGCATCGTCTGTCGTGGCGCAAGTCCGCGTTGGCAGGCTTCCTTCATGACTTAACCTTCATCTTTTCAAAAAGATTAACGTGTTGCGTTGATCCGTTGAAACCGCCCGCCATTTCCCCGAGCATAGGATACTTCGCTGTATCTGGCGGATCTGAACACTTGCCGGTCCTCCGAGTCAGATCAAAGGCCGTTGTTTCGCATCACCATGATTTTCCTGACCTGAGGCCACTTTTAGCAAGCTCGTCTCCCATTTGGGGGATGCTGCAAATTGACATTTTTCCTACCTTGGCGATTGCGATCACAGAGGGGTGAACCATGTTTGCAGTCGTTCAATATTTTACTGCAATCGAACCGCTTCAGTTGATCAACGTTGTGGACTTTTGATCTACGGGTTCTCGTTTGGCGGGGTCCGGATTGGTTGGATGCATGAGAACCGCGCGTTCTATTCATTTTGCAATGTGCCGGTTCCCACTGTGATGGCCGTAAGCCCGATCGCGGAACACAATCAGTCAGCTGCGTATATTCAAGGGCGCTGGATAATCATCGTCTTGGTGGGACTGTTGAGGCGCCTGTTCGCTAAGAAGTGCGTCCCGGTTCAACTGGTGTCCCGTTTGCCCGGTCAGGATATGGCATAATGTCGTATTCTGATATCGCCTCTTATTTCATGACCCTGATTGCGATTACTCTGGCACCTGGTCCGGTTGCATTGGTGTTGATTGTCAGATCAGCAAGCAAGGACATTGTGGGGGCGTTGGGCTTTGGCGTCGGCTTTGCGCTTGGAGGCCTGTTGATCATTTCGGCGGTTTGCTACGGTCTTAGTGCATGGTTATCGACTATTCCGGAGGCCATTGGGTACGGCAAATATGTGATGATGGCCTATATTCTGTGGTTGGCCTATGGAATCTGGCAAGGCGGGTTTGATTTGACGGACAGGTTTGAAGCCAAGCGCCTCTCCATCTTGTCTTCACTTGGCGCAGGGACCCTGACTTGCTTTATCTCACCCTATATGATGATCCTGTTTCCCCTTGTCTTGCCGAGCGTTATGGACATCACCACGATTGAGTTGCCTCAGTTCCTGATCGTTGCCATGATTACATTCACTTCTCTGTTTGCGGGGGCTTGTTTGATCATTGCCTTTGCAGCGCAGATCAGCCGAATGGTCCGCTCACCTGGTTCGATGATGATCCTGAGCCGTTGTTTGGCAAGCATTCTTGTGCTTGGCGGTGGTTGGATGGCATTCGTCTAGAATTGCGGAATGTTGAGCATCCGATAGCGCCATCCAGAGCGCTCTCGGAACTACCTTCTTTCCCGTTGCGCCTTAAGAAATTGGTGTGTCTGCAAGGCAAAGTCGTGAAGGGAGCAATGGCAGGCACACAACTTTCAGCGCGTTGTGCAACACGTTTTTCAAATTGATAATCAAAGCAGATTGCTTTCTATTGAATCGACCGGCCTTGTGCCAAAAATGAGGCTTCTGCATGTGATGGCGCAAGATCGAGACGCTCCCGAAATCGACCGTGATATGATCGTCGATCGCATCTACGAAATCGCGCTGGAACCGTCGTCGCTCGAAGAGTTTATTGATTTCTGGCACGATACGGATCTTTCGGAAAAGTTTTCTGATTTCGACAAATCCTACAAGGCACATCTGGAGCGAGGCGAGACGTTTCTCCAGCGCGGGGAGATTGCGCGACCAGACCTGATGGAGTATCTGCAGCCCTATGATAACCTCGCTGCCTTTATCGTCGTAGGATCACTCATTGTCGAGGCATCCAACTCTGGTGCCCAATCCGCGTTTGGCGTGAGCTCTGGCGACAGTCTGGATCAGCTTAACCTCCCGGCAGAGATGCGGGCGGCGCTGGTTCGCACCACGCAGGACGTCCTGAATAGATCGGAACCTTCCGAAAAATTTCTCAAAGCGGAACTGGCGACCAAGGGCGGTGCCATATTGTTTCGCATAATGCGTATTGCAGAAGCTCTTGAAGATGGTCCCGCTGCCCTCATTGTCTCGACTCATTTTCACTGGCGCGAGAAGACCGGCGCACTTTTGGGCAGCGTGTTTCAACTGACCGGGGCTGAACAAAACGTGGTGCGCTTGCTGATAGAAGGGTTGGACACCAAATCCATCGCAACCACGCGTAACACCAGCGAAGGTACGGTACGGGGACAGATCAAGTCGATTACCGGCAAAATGAATTTACGTTCCCAGAAAGATATTGTTCGCCTGGTCATGGCGCTCGGCGAGTTCCCCATGGGTGCCTCCGGAAAAGAGGCTGTGGATCGGGCAACGCCTGAGCTGTCGAAAAATTGGCTTGAGACAGAAGTCTGGAAACCGTTCAAATCCATTTCCCTTCCTGATGGCAGGGCGCTGACATATCACGATATGGGGCCGCCAACCGGCGATCCTGTGCTTTTCTCCCATATGGGATCGTGCATGGCGCGGTGGTCGCGTTCGATGATCCACTTGGCATTCGAACGCAATCTACGTGTCATCTGTCCTATTCGAGCGGGTTATGGTCACAGCGATAATCTTGGTCCGAGCGCAGACCCATTTGAAGCAGCGCGCAATGATACGATGTTTCTCTTGGAGCGGCTTTGTATCCCGCAGTTGCCCTATGTCGTCCAGGGAAGCGACTTCCCATTTGCCGCCGATCTGATCGCAAAGCAACCGGATATCGTGTCAGAGTTGATTGGTATCGGTGGGCGGCCCTGCCTGCCTGGTGGCTTGAACGTGGACGGTGCAGGTCGTTGGCAGAAGTTTTTCGTATCCACTGCGCGAAATTCCCCACATCTGGTCCGGTTTGCCTCAAAGGCAGTGATGGCTATGTGCAAACGAATTGGCCCGGAGGCGATGTTACGCCAATTGTGCAAGGATTCGCCCTCTGATCTGGCCCTTCTTGAAAGAGAAGAAATGAAGCAGATCCTTGTGGCAAATATCCGCTTAATGGCCGGAGAGGCGACCAACGCCGCACGCGCCTTCGCTATGGAGTACATTGCGTTTCAGGAGGATTGGAGCGATAGCGTCATGGCCACACGCCATATTCGCGTGCAAATTTTTCTTGCAGAGGAAGATCCGACAATCGACATTGGTTCGATCCCGAAATTGCAGGAAGCCTATCCGTGGATCGAGTTTGAAGTGGTTCCAGAAGCAGGACTTGCATTGATCTACCAAAAACCAGAAAAACTGATCCCATTGATGGCCGATGCCGCGAAACGTGCAACCTTGAACGTTCAATAGACCGGGCAGGTCGAGCGAGAAGCCGGACCAACAAAGGTGGCTTTGGTGTTTATCCCACGCTTCAGCCTCACCGTGATCTCTGTTGATCTGGCATGAATTATTATCATACCGAGCAGCCCTGACCGGAGTTCAGCCCAGCTCGCATTTTGCAGGGAATCTGTTTTAAGAACATCACGAGTTCCGATGACAGAGCTCGAAGCTTTGGTCCGCCAACCGCCGGCTCTGATCTAGGGGAACGCACACTCGGCATCTGTGTGATCAGTCGAGAAGTCCTTCAGTTCAATTCGCCTTGTTGAACATCGCGCGAACAAAAAGCCCACCGCTTGGCAGGCTTGGGTTTTCGGAAAAAATCAATTCCGCATGGTGCAAATTGGCAATGGTTTTGACCAGTGACAGGCCCAGGCCAGCACCATCGGTCGTACGGCTTTTCTCCAGACGATAGAGCGGTTGCGTGATCCGATCATACTCATCTTGAGGAATGCCAGGTCCCGTATCAGATAACCCCATGGTCGTGCGGTCTGCAATTAGCGCGATTTTTGTCCCTTCGGGCGTATGACGCAATGCATTTTCGATAAGGTTTGCAAGCATTTGCACCAATAGAACGCGATCTCCCTGGATGATTGCTGGATTGGAGACTTCGATGGTTAATTTGCGACCACTGTCTTCGATGACGGCATCGTAAATATCGGCAACTTCCTCAACAAGGTCACCAAGATTAATAGCTTCAAAAGCGGCATGAGCTGCACCAGATTCCAGCTTGGCGATCCGCAAAAAGGCATCAAAAATTGCGATGATCTGGTCTGTTTGAGCAATAGCGGCCTCAATATTTTCGGCGCTGGCATCTTCTTTTTCCTGAGCCGTCAAGGCGCGGTCAAGCCGGATGCGAAGACGGGCGAGCGGTGTTTTCAGTTCATGCGCGATATTGGCCGAAAAATCGCGGGTTTGGCGCATAAGCATGTCAAGTTGCGTGACCGTCGCATCAACCTGGTGGGACAGATCATCCAGATCATCGCGGGTGCGCAAGGCCGCAACCCGCGCCGTAAGGTCACCCGCGCCGACCTCTTCCAAAGTACTGGAAATCGCATTGATCCGCCGCTGCGTGCGGGAGCCCAGAAAAACCCCCAGCCCCAGAGCTGCAAGGGCAGCACCAAGGCCAACAAGCCCCATAGTTCGCAGCATGATGTCCAGAAAGTCATCCTGACGCGCAAGATTGGTTCCTACAATCAATTGCCCGCCGATCGATGGGCCGACCAGATACATCCATTGACCAAGGCCATGCGCCGCTTGCCATTCATCGTCAGCCCCGCGATTGTTTCCCGCAATGCCCCAGCCAAAATTCAACTGATTGTGAAAACCGTCACGAATATCATCAGGTTGTTCATTGAATTCGATCCGTTCCATGCGGGTTGGTGGATAACGTGCCCGGTCAAAACCGACTGTTTTCAGGTCATCATTGACCAATGCGAAACGCGCAGTCAGTTCGTCCTCGATACGTTTTTGAAATTCGGCTTCAAATTGCAGCATGGCAATAAAGCCCGCTGTAAAGATCAAAACAAGAAATGCCATTGTCAATGACAAGGCCTGCCGTAACGCCGACATGCGGCGTAGTTTTGCAAAACTAAACCGTTGGCTCAAAGACATAACCAGCCCCGCGCATGGTGCGGATCACAGCGTCACCAAATGGTTTTTCGATCTTGCCACGCAATCGGCTGACGTGGGTTTCTACAACACTTGTTGTTGGGTCAAAGTTCATGTCCCAGACTTTCTCCAGCAACATGGTCCGTGTTAGAACGCGCCCGTTGGATCGCAAGAACGCTTCAAGCAATCGGAATTCCTTTGCGTTCAGTTCAATTGTTTGTCCCTGACGTGTGCAACTTTGTTTGAGAAGGTCGAGGTGAATGTCACCTGCAACAAGCTTGGTGATGGCGGCCTGTCCCACGTCAGTATTTCTTCTACCCAACGCTGCCACGCGTGCGTCCAATTCAGAAAATGCAAAGGGTTTTGGAAGGTAATCATCCGCACCTGCCTGCAATCCTTCAACACGGTCGTCAACATCTCCCAATGCGGTCAACAGCAAAACAGGTGTCGTGTCCTTGGCCGCCCGGATTGCGCGCAGCACGGATAGCCCGTCAAGTTCAGGCACCATCCGGTCAAGGATCAGCAGATCATAGTTTTGGGTGGTCGCTGCAATGAGCGCGTCGCGTCCGCGCGTCAACCAATCAACGACATGCCCCGATTGCGTCAGCCCATCGCGGGTCCAGGATCCGATTTCAGTATCATCTTCAAGAAGCAATATTTTCATAGCCCTACCGTAAATGCGACTGCCCCAAAGAGCCATCCCACCTTATCAGGATCAAAGCTGTCCGTAGTTTCGCGTGAAGCTTACAAATTTGTAAAGTTTGCGTCAGGTCGCAGCAAACATCGGATGCCATCTAGGAGGCAACGAAACACATCCGACAAACCCGCGTGAAGGAACCGCTCCGATGAAAAAGACACTTGCAAAAGGTGCCGTGCTGATTGCTGCCATGACAATGCTTGCCGGGGCCGCACAGGCCGAAACATTTTCCGCAGACGTTTGGGCCGATAACTGGTTTGCGTTGAATGTAAATGGTGCGCAAGTTGCCGAGGATAGCGTTTCGATCACCACAGAACGATCCTTTAACGCAGAAAGCTTTTCGTTTACCGCAGAACGGCCCTTTGTGCTTGGGTTGATCGCTAAAGACTTCAAGGAAAACGATACGGGTCTGGAGTACATCGGAACGTCTCGCCAGCAGATGGGAGACGGCGGCGTGATCATGCAGATCAAAGATGCAAGCGGAGAGATCGTTGCGGTAACCAATGATGGTTGGAGTTGCCTCGTGACCCACCACGCACCGACACAAACATCTTGCGCCAATGAATCCAATCCTATTGCTGGCGAAGGCGCCTGTGGGTTTGAAACAATCGCAGAGCCAGAGGGCTGGGACACGATCGAATTCGATGCCTCTGTCTGGCCATCGGCAACCATTCACAGTGAACGTGCAGTCAGCCCAAAGGACGGCTACGACGAAATTTCTTGGGACAGTTCTGCGCAGTTGATTTGGGGTCTAGACCTGAAAACAGACAATACATTGCTGTGCCGTCTGCTCGTTGAGTAAGACATTTCGTGACACGCATCAGCTTAGATTTTCCCTTTTTGAAGGAATGCAAAACATGACTTGGACAACTGACAAAAAGACCCGAATCGGCACAGGCTCCCTGCTTATGGGTGCGTGTTTATTCCTGGCACCAGCGGCACAGGCGCACGAAGAAGGGTCGCATTGCGATGCGGTTTCCGAGTCCGTCAGTGATGCTGGATTTGCTGATGAGGTGACAGTGACATGCGCCGACGGCCACGCGATCATTGCCTCTGACACCTACCCAGATCATCCCTTGATGACAGGGATTGTGGGCACGAACGAACAAATACCAGTGCCCGCGGATTACGCGGCCCCGATCCCGTTGCAACCCACTCTTGGCTCCGATCCTCTGACCCGCGATTCTTCCCTTGGCGTTGCAGTTAACGGCGTGCCGATTTTTGATTATACCGGTGGCGGGGAAATGTCCGAGGCCGATCTTTACCATCATCAGACCCAACACGACACGTTGCTGACCCAGCAACTGGACATCTGCGGTGGTCATGCGGGGCGCGGTGATGATTATCATTACCATGTCAAACCGACCTGCATGATCGAACAGATGGCCAATGCAGGTGATGACGCAATCATCGGCTGGGCCTTTGATGGCTTCCCGATCTATGGCGACAAAAATCCGGACGGCACCATTATTGCCGAAGGCGTGCTTGATGTTTGTAACGGTCAACCGGATGAAATATTTGGCTATCGCTACCACACCTCCAGCGAAGCACCTTACATCGTGCAGTGCCTGATGGGCGAAGTCGCTGACATCCGCGATCTACCGCGCGTGCGCCCATTGTCTCCAGATGTCGGTCGTCCACCAAATGGCGGAGTTGAGGATCTTGTCTTCACCGAAGATGAGGCAGGCAACCGCAGTATGGACTACACCTATCAGGGCGCGGCCTACTACATGCGCTATAGCCCAACAGACACTCCGGGCTGCTACGCATTTGAAACCAAGACCGTGACCAATAACGGTGTTGTCAGCACAGGAGAGTATTGTCGATGAAACCGCTTCTGACAATATCCGCCATGTCTGTGGTCTGTGCAACTCTTGCAACGGCAGGCATGGCGCAGGATGGCTTTGTGCTGTCAAGCCCCGAGATCGTGGACGGCGGCGCACTGCCTGCTGAGCTGAAATGTACCCGCGATGGGGGTGATGGTGTATCGCCGCCTTTGTCATGGACGGCAGTGCCTGATGGCACCCAAAGTCTTGCCGTGATCATGCACCACTACCCACGCGGCACTGTCGAGGGGCGCGATGCGCCAAGCCACTACTGGTTGTTGTGGAACATTCCGGCAGATACGCTCGCTATCGAACGGGGCAATCCGCTGTCCATCGGTGATGAAGGGTCTGACAAGGATCAACGTCGGATTGGCTATACCCCACCATGCTCGCCACCTGGAGCACTGCACGAATACACCATCACGCTGCATGCTCTGGACGCACCGCTCGGTAGCTTGCCGCAACACGATGACATTGCCGTCGACTGGGAAACGATGACGCAAGCCATGGACGGAAAAATCATCGCTGAGACCCAAATCACATTTAATAATTAGGTCCGCATAATATTCGGACCGGAGGGGCGCTCTCTGGGCAGCATCATGTCCACTTTTTATCTACCAATGACTTTGCTGCATATCAGTGTGTGAACGGCGTCAATCTTACAACGGGACCGCAAAAAAGCATCGACGATCCTGCAGGATAGCAAAACCGTATGTTTGGAAACCCTTGCTTTCAAAAAATTGGCTTGCGCTGCATGCGTGCCAGTATTAACGATAATACACAGAACTCAAAAAGAGAATAAGAGACGAGGGAGCATCGCAACATGCGGCCAAATAATTTTCGCAGGCTCAATGAACGCCAGGTGAGTGAACTGGTGGTCGCCAGCCGTGACGGTTCGGAAATCTCAACGGTTTTTCAAACCGGCGAGTTGATTGAGGCCCCCAATTGGACACCTGATGGAAAATGGCTGATCTACAATGCAGACGGTCGTCTGTTTCGGATTTCACCCGACGGCTCCGACGGCCCGCACCGCATCAACACCGCACCGGTCGAAGATCTGAACAATGATCATGTCATCGCTCCCGATGGCAAAAGCATTTACGTCTCTTCAAACGACAGTCACCTGTACCGATGCCCTATTGACGGTGGATTGCCGGTCAAAATCTCCAACGACCAAGACTCCGCGCGCCTCTTTACCTATTATCTGCACGGCATCTCGCCCGATGGCGAAACGCTGGCCTATGTCGGTTACGAACGTGGTAGCGGCAAAACGGTCACCCGCATTTGTACAATTCCCTCATCAGGCGGCGCGGACATTGAGCTGTCGGATGGAAGTTGTGCAGTAGACGGTCCTGAATATTCAGCTGACGGAAAATGGATCTATTACAACTCGGAAGCAGCAGCCACTCAGCCGGGCCATGCACAGATCTTTCGGATGTTGAATGACGGTTCTGGCGTCGAGCAATTGACCCATGACGAACGCGTTAATTGGTTCCCCCATGCGGCACCCGATGGCACAATTTTTGTCTATATCTCTTTCCCAAGCGGGACGCTGGGCCACCCGGCTGACAAGGAAGTAATCATCCGCACGATGAACCCCGATGGCTCGAACCAGCGCGATATTGACACCTTTAATGGGGGGCAGGGCACCATCAACGTTACATCCTGGTCGCCCGATAGCAGCCATTTTGCCTATGTCCGCTACCCTATGCTGACTTAGGACAACTCGCTGGCTGGAACGTCGGTTCTAATTATAGCGTACTTTCACGGATCATCAGGTCTGGCTCGACTTGCGTGATCCGGGGCGGAGGCAACAAGCCCTTTGAATTAATCAGGCTGATGACCCGCTCTATGGCCATTTTGGAAATCGAGTCAATGTCGTAGTCCACAGAGGATAGTGAGATGACCGCGTGTTCGGCAAACTCGATGTTGTCGAAGCCAAAAATTGCCATGTCATCAGGCACTTTGATTCCGCTCTTGATGCAATAGCGCAGCGCCCCCAGCGCCAAAGAATCCGTCGCTGCAAGCAGGGCGGTCGCGCCAGTGTCATTTTGCAGAAGGGTTTCCATTGCAAGATAGCCGCTGGCGACGTCGCTGCCGTCCGGGGTGATAATCAGGGTCGGATCAACATTCAGCCCGGCAGCCGCCATGGCCGAGGTATAGCCTTCTCTTTTTTCGTAGTTGCCCTTGTCAGACGCGCTGTCCAATAGGGCGATACGTTGGTGACCATTGTCGAGCAAATGGGCAACGGCCTTATGCGCCCCGGCCCGCTCATCCATACATACCGCATCAACGCCTGCGTCTGCGTCTCCAACCAGCAGAACAACGGGAAAGTTCCGCGCACGCAGGTTGCGAATATGCTCCAGTTCCGCGTGTTGGCACGGAAAGATCAGCATCCCGTCCACCCGCCGGGCCCGAAACGTTTCGATCAGACTGCGCTCCAGATCAAGCTTGTTGTTTGAGGTCGCAAACAGGGTCGTATATCCCCGGTTGGTCAGTTCAAGTTCGACGGCTTGTGCCATCGCAGTAAGCACCGGGTTCGTCAAATCTGTAAGGATCAACCCAATGGACCGGGTCTCTTTCATAACAAGCGATTTAGCGACCTGATTGGGCAGATAATTGAGCTTGGCTGCGGCCTCGGCAATTTGACGGCGGGTCTCGTCAGGGATTCGGGGACTGTTGCGCAAAGCCAGTGAAACGGTGTTCACCGAGAAGCCGGTTTGTTTAGCAATATCCTTTAGGCGCGACGCCGACCCTGCCATTTTGTATGCCTTTAGTTCCCGCCCTTGAGGGCCCTGATCGCCTTATATTGCAGGCAGTCGGGGTTCATTTCCATGAGTTCTATCCGATTTCCATCAGGATCTTCAATCCAGGCGCCGCGATTGCCATCTTCTCCCAGTTTAATCTGCGATGTCAGCTTGACCCCATTTGCGTTAAGGCGAGCCGCTTCCACATCCAGATCATCAATTGCAAAGCAAAAATGTGTGGTGCCGGTGGCCCCGTCCGCGGGCGCAGGATCCGGGCTGTCACTGATCATCAATTCAAGAAACTGAGTATCGGTGATGCGCAGGTAGATCAACCAGGTGTCGCCATTGTCGTGCGTGAGGCGATCCATCTCTGCAAACCCGACCTGATCGCGATAGAATTTGGCAGAGGCTTCCAGATCGCGGACCTTGAGAGCAAGGTGCCCCAATGCATTGATTCCATTCATGTCGAATTTCCTTTGAGAATTGGCCGGTAAATTGATGTGATTATTCGTCCCATGCAGGACCCCAGTCGGGCGCGATTGAGCGAGGCTCTTGTTGGATGGCACCAATGGTTTCCATTTCAGCGTTGGTAAGTTGGAGTGCCAATGCATCAAAATTTGATTGAATTCTTTCTTTCTTTGATGACGTTGGAATTGCGGAATAGCCCTTTGCCAACTCCCATGCGAGCGCGATTTGTGAGGGGGTCGCATCATGATTTGTGGCAATGATTTGCATGTCGGGGTTCGAATCCAAACGCCCTTGAGCAATCGGCTGATAGCAGGTGACGAGAATTCCCGATGCCTGGCAAAAATCCGCGAGGGTTTTATTTTGAAAAGCCGGATTGAGTTCAAACTGGTTCGTCAGGATTTCTCCTTTACCCAGAATTTTTTCTGCCTGTTTCAGCATCGCAATCGGAAAATTGGACACGCCAATGTGGCGGGTTAGCCTTTGAGATTTCGCGCTTTGAATCTGTTCAAGGTAAACGTCCAGCGCAATTTCATTGTTGGGTGACGGCCAGTGAATCAGGGCCAGGTCAACGGGTCCGCCGAGCTTTTCAAGACTGATTTCAAGTGATGGGATCAGCTTGCCGATTCCGAAGTTCGCCATGTCGACCTTGGTCGTGACCCAAATATCCCCACGATCAATCGTGCATTGGGCGAGCGCCGCACCAACCTCTTTTTCATTGTTGTAGGACTGTGCGGTGTCAAGGTGCCGATAACCGGTTTCGAGTGCAAAACCAATGGCTTCCACGCCGTCTTGGTTGGTGCGCCCGTAAGTGCCAAACCCCAGTCGTGGTATATGATCCATTTTAAAAAACGCCCTTCATTGTGCATTGCAGAACAAAACGCGGCGCCGAAAATTTCTTGACAGCCTGTTTGTTCGCCGTAGTATTAACGATAATACAGATCGGCGAAAAAGTGCAAGAGCTGTTGCGAAAAGGGCAAACCCTGCTTCGACAAAGGGGGAAGTCCTGTTACCAAAAAAGGGAAGAACATGAGACTGAGATGGAGCCGACTATCGCCCCAACTTGCCATGCTTCCGGCTGTCAGCATTACGCTGATTGCATTCCTGGGATCGATTGGTTGGACCATCCTGATGTCCTTCACGCGGTCCCGTCGTCTTCCAGAATATGCGGTTGATTGGGAGCGGCCATTTCGTCAATACAATCGCCTGTTTGCCGACGCGGGTTGGCAAATTTCGCTGACAAACCTGATTGTGCTGGCTCTTGGCAGCGCCATGGCCATTGTGTTTGGGTTCATCCTTGCTGCTTTGATCGAACGAGAGCGCCGCGGCGAAGATTTCTTTCGCACCGTGTTCCTTTATCCGCTTGCGGTCTCGCTCATTGTCACCGGTGTCGCGTGGCGATGGATCTTCAACCCTCAATACGGCATCCAACATGTCTTGCAATCAATGGGTTGGGAAACTGCGGCTTTCAATTGGCTCAATGATCCAACCACAGCGATGTACGCCATCATCATAGCCTCCGTCTGGCAAAGTTCGGGCTTTTACATGGCACTGATGCTTGCAGGCCTTAAGGGCATCAACACCGAAATCTGGAGTGCAGCGCGCCTTGATGGCGTTGGCCTGTTTCGCGTCTACTTTGAGATCATCATTCCAATGATGAAATTCACTTTTTTAACCTGCGCTATCCTGTTGTCATTGGGCGTGATCAAGGCCTTTGACATCATCCTGGCCATGACAAATGGCGGACCCGGTCAATCGACGTGGGTGCCTGCGTATTTCACCATCAATGCAATGGCGAACAAAGGCAATTTGGGCTACGCGTCCGCCGCTGCGACCATGATGCTGGCGATCACACTGGTGATTTTCCTGCCGCTCGTCCTGCTAACGGTCTGGCAGCAGCGCGCCGCGAAAAAAGGGGCGAATTGATGAGTGATGCCGGTGTCATGTTCCCACGCAAACCCCGTCGTATCAGGGGGCGATCCATTGCAGTCATCGTTTTCCTTGTCATGGCCGCGATGTTCTTTTGTGTCCCGCTCTATGTTCTGATTGTGACGTCTTTCAAAGACATGGACCAGATCCGCGAAGGCGCTATTTTCTCGCTGCCGATCCGGTGGACCTGGGAAGCGTGGAGATTTGCCTGGTTCGACGCCTGCTCGGGTCTGTCCTGCGAAGGATTGCAGCAGGGGTTCTGGAATTCAGTTGTCATTCTGGTGCCGTCGCTCATCGCGTCCATCGCGGTTTCTATGATCACCGGTTATGCGCTTGCAATTTGGGACATCAAGTGGGCCGGACCGTTCCTTTTTCTTCTGTTTCTCACCGCTTTTGTGCCGTTCCAGATCATCATGTATCCGCTGATACGGCTAACGGTCATGATGGGAATATACGGCTCAACCACAGCAATTGCCTTTGTGCATACAGTGTTGGCAATGCCTGTGCTGACGTTGATATTTCGGAATTTTTACAAGGATATTCCCTCCGATATCATAAAAGCAGCCATCATGGATTCAGGTTCATTTTGGCGGATATTTGTCGAAATTATCTTACCGCTGTCCGGCAACATCCTCATCGTTGTGTTGATCTTGCAGATAACATCGATCTGGAATGACTATCTGGTTGGTGTCACATTTGGCGGATTGGGCACCAAGCCGATGACTGTGCACCTCGCCAATATGGTGACTGTTTCAACTGGAACCGTTTCCTACAATGTCAACATGGCCGCGGCCTTGCTGACCGCAATTCCTCCACTGGTGATCTATTTCGTTTTGGGCAAGTTTTTTGTTCAGGGCATCGCCGCTGGCGCAATCAAAGGGTAAGTTCTTATGCCGCGTGTTTCATTTGAACACATCGTCAAGCGCTATGGTGCGGTGACTGTCCTTGATGGGCTGAACCTTGATGTGGAAGATGGCGACTTCCTTGTTCTGCTTGGGCCTTCTGGCTGTGGCAAGTCCACTTTGCTGAACCTGATTGCAGGTCTGCAGGATGTCTCCTCCGGCCGCATCATGATCGGTGACAGGGACGTAACAGAGCTGGACCCAAAAGACCGGGGCCTGTCGATGGTATTCCAGTCCTATGCGCTGTACCCCACCAAAAGCGTCGAAGGAAATCTGCGGTTCGGTCTCGCCGCCCGAAAATTGCCCAAGGAAGAAGCCGACAAGAGAATCCAGTGGGCGGCTGACTTGTTGCAGCTTCAACCTTTGATGCGGCGCAAACCTTCAGAACTTTCAGGCGGCCAGCGCCAACGCGTTGCGATTGGGCGGGCCTTGGTAAAGCACGCCGATGTCCTGTTGTTTGATGAACCATTGTCCAATCTTGATGCAAAACTGCGCACAGAGATGCGCCTTGAGATCAAGAAGCTACATGACACACTGAATCCAACCATCATCTATGTGACTCACGATCAGATTGAAGCCATGACGATGGCCACCAAAATCGCGATCATGCAGGATGGCGAGATACAACAATTTGGCACGCCCGATGACGTCTACGAGAACCCTGCGAACCTTTTTGTCGCAAGTTTCATCGGTTCTCCTGCAATGAATCTTTCGCCAGCAAGGCTGGAATTGAAGGCCGATAACGCAACCGCGATCTTTGAAGATGGCACCCAGCTTTCACTTGTCGGCGCGACCTTCGATCAGGAGGTGCAGGCGGGGAGAGACATCATGGTCGGCATGCGCCCCGAGCATTTCATCATGGATGCCACTGGAACCGCTGACGGCCACTCAATGCTGCAGTTGCCCGTCATCATGGTTGAACGCACGGGGTCTGATGCGCTGATCTCACTTGATTTCGTTGGCGAACATCTGTTCGTCCGCGCCGAGCCCGACAGGGCCGCAAGAACGAAGACCGGTGAAACGGTCTCTGTCCACTACCCAACAGCCAAACTGAACTTGTTCGATGCCCAAACCGGGCTGAGACTTTGAACAGATATCTGGGAAGGAATATTATGAAACACGTAACAAATTATCTAAGTGCCGCGCTCATGCTCGGAGCGTCAACAATGGCCGTGCAGGCTGAGGATCTCGTCGTTTTTCAGCAGTGGTCATCACCAGCTGAAGTTGCAGCGCTGAAGGTTCTGCATGAAGCAGTGTCTGACAAGGGCATCAACTGGATTGATATTACGATCCCGCATGACACAGGTTCCAGCGTTAGTTTGCTGAACCTTGTCATTGGCGGCCAGCCACCCAACATTTTTTCAGAAAATAACACCGGTGTGTACCGCGATTTGACCGGAATGGGGCTTGGTCGCGATCTGAGGGAAGCCTTTGCTGAGTCTGGTGCGCTCGAGCATTTTTCGGACGCGGTAACGAAAGCAATCACCATTGACGGTGAGATCCGCAAAATGCCGCTGGGCGTGCACATTGACGGGATGCTTTATTACAATCAGGAAGTCGCTGCTGCTGCTGACATTGATCCAAACAGCTGGTCATCGCTGGACGAGATGTACGCAGATTTCGAGAAAATCCGTGCAGCGGGTTACACGCCCCTGGCAGTGGGCGCGCAGAAATGGCAGGTCGGTTATTTGATGCATGCCATGATGGCGACGGTCGCAGGCCCGGAAATCTACAACAAAGTCTATGGCGGTGAACCCGATCCTGCAGCACTTTCAAGCGCTGAAGTTCGCAGCGTTTTTGAATGGTTGCGTAAATTCCAACAAGCCGCGGATGAAGGATCTGTAAACCGCGATTGGAACATGACAACCAACGAGGTCATAGCCGGCAAGGCTCTCATGCAAATACATGGTGACTGGATGAAAGGCGAATGGCGTGCTGCCGGAAAAGAAGCAGGCACCGACTTTGGCTGTATCCCTGTTCCCGGCTATAAAGCTGTTGCCGTGACCGTTGATGGATGGGGCGCATTGGGTGGGCAATCACCTGAAAAAGACGCCGCCCAGATCCTGTTTGCTCAAACGGTCACCGATGCTGCCGTCAATGCTGCATTCGCCAATGTCAAAGGCGCAACGCCTGTGCGAGATGATGTGCCGGTTGATGGGCTTGATGCCTGTTCAAAGCGTGTGATCGCTTTGCTCGGCGACAATGACCGACAGGTCAACAACCCATCCGTGACCGTAGACTCCGATTGGTCCAATGCGATTTGGGAAGTTGCCTTCAACTATTGGTCCGACCCAGCGATGTCCGTTGATGATGCGATCGCTGCATTGGAAGCACAATACGACGTGATCCTGAACTAATCTTCTCCCAAGATGCTGGTCCGCGCCTTTTTAGGGGCGGGCCAGATTCCGCAAAATTCTAAAAAGGTAGTTGATATGGATTCCCGGCTTCTGGATGAAGACGCAGTGATGCAAATCTGTTTTGTGACTCATGATGCACTTGCCTCGGCCACGTGGTTCTCGGACCTGACAGGAAAACCGATTCCCCCCGAAGGCGGTGCCGCTGATCCAAAGGAAGCAAAGGCAATCTATAACGGCGAACCGGCCGCTGTTGGCTGCAAGATCCGTATGTTCGCTTTTGGCAATATCGATGTCGAATTCCTTGAACCAGGTCCCGAAAAAAGCGCATGGCGCGACCTGTTGGAAGCAAAAGGCCCCGGTTGTCATCACATTGCTTTTCGGACCCGTAACCTGACCAAACGCAACGATTACCTGGAAGGAAAGGGCCACGCTTTGTTGCAACGTGGAGAGTTTGACGGCGGTCATGGCCGGTATGCCTATTATGACACGGTCAAAGAGCTTGGCGTCATGGTTGAGCTTTTGGAATTCAACAAAGACATGGAGGTGCAGCCATGACCGTCTCGCGATATCCTATTGCATATCAGCTTTACTCGTCACGCAATTTTCCGCCACTTCAAGCGCAACTGCCACATCTCAAAGCGATGGGATATGATGCCATCGAGCCTTGGTTGCCGGCCTATGAAGAAAACCCGGCCTATTTCCGAAAGGCATTGGATGACAATGGCTTGGATTGTTATGGCTTCCATATGCCATTGACCGGTCTGACAGACGAAACCCAAAGATATATCGACATCGCGCTGACACTTGGCGCGCGCTATCTCATCCCGCCCTTTGTGGCAAAGGAAGACCGCGTCAACACGCCGGATTTCTGGAAATCAATTGGTGAGAAATTGGCGACGGGTGCGGAAATCGTGGCAGAGCAGGGGCTAAAAGTCCTTTGGCACAATCATGATTTTGAGTATGCCGCCTTGCCAGACGGGACCCGCCCGATTGACCATATCCTGTCAGCTCCAAACGTCTATTTCGAAATCGACTGTGGGTGGATTGTGCGCGCTGGCGCTGATCCCAGTGCCGAATTAACGCGGTTCAAAGACCGCATTCTGGTGATTCAGACAAAGGACACAGCCCCCATCGGGACGCTTGTCGATGACGGTTGGACGGCCACAGGAGACGGGATTATTGATTGGGCCAAACTGGCCCCACTCTTCAGAGAAACGAAAGCCGATCATCTCGTTGCCGAGCATGACAACCCATCAGATTGGAAAAAATTCGCAAAAAGCACGATCGACAATTTGCGTGGTCTGGGCCTCTAATTCAATACGATATGGGGCGCAGAGCGCAACGCGTAGCTTGGAATGAGCGGCATCAATCAAGAAGAACATCGGAGATGTTCTGCCCGGTGTAAATGAAGGTGATCACGTGACAGTCGACGCTGGCATGGCCGCAGCGCCACTGGTCTCGGCACGATTGCATCACTTCTGAACTTGGCGACTGGCGAGCAGTTAATGACAGAGCACAAGGCGGCGAATTGACACTGGTTCAAGTCAGTCGGCATTGGTCGACAAAAACCGATATTCGTTACCTTCCAATGCCACGCAGGTAAGATTACCGGTGTCATAGGCAAGCGTATCCACGTTGATCCGGTTTATGGCAATTTCCGGTTCAATATGGGGCGTGTGGCCATGGATGATGACTTTGGACAGCGGTTCCTTGTGGTTCAGAAATGGCGCTCTGGTCCACATCAGATCATGATCAGTTTGATTTTCAAGGGCTCTATCAGGCATCACACCAGCATGCACAAACATATAGTCGCCCGCGACATGTGACGTCGGGAGCGTTTCCATGAAGGAAAGATGTTCCTTCGGAATTGCTGATTTCAATCTGTCGCGCAAATTGATGAATGCCTGTTCCTGCGCTGTGACCGGAACTGGTGTGACGCCATAAGACAAAGACAATTGATCACCCCCATATGTCAAAAAGGAGTGTGCTGTGCTGACGGGGTCATTCAAAAAGGTCAGCAGCTTGTCTTCGTGATTGCCGCTCAAACAAAAGATATTTGGATCAACTGCCATTTTGTCGATGAGAAACTGGATACAGGCCCTGGAATCGGGCCCGCGATCCACATAGTCGCCGAGAAAAATGATCTGATACTTTGGGACAGGACGACTTTCCTTGTCGTTTTCGATGATTGCGTTCAAAATCTGCAATTGATCCAGGCAGCCGTGAACATCACCAATCGCGTATACTCTGGTGTGTTCTGGTGTGCACGCTTCACCAAGGCGGACGGTCGATAGGTGTTCAGTTGATGTCATCTTGCCGTTTACTGCCCTGATTTTTTTTACCAAAGTCGCATTCAAAACCTGATTTGGTAAAGACAGTGTGAAGTCATTTGGCAAGCGTTCAACAAAGGCTTTTGGTGTGAACGGCGCTTGATCCTTTCTGAATGCGATTTTTGTGACCATCCCATGGCTTCAGAAATCAAAACAGGGTGCAACATCCATGACGCCAACATGGACATCCAAAATCAGCTTGGTTATTGTTAGATCATGACGCCACCAATCGCTGTTCTTGCAAAGTTTTCTGTCCATTCCCCTCAACACATCACCGATACGCCCATTGCCACTATTTGGCGTGTCACGCGAGATGATGGGGCTTTTGCCGCCTTTAAAATCTACAAAGATGATAATCTGCAGGATGAGGCTCCCGGTTTTGATTTGCTGGCAGCCCAGGAGGGGCGGGGCGCAGCACATCTTTATGCGCGTGCCGAATCTGCCGTTTTGATGGAGTGGCTCGATGGTCCATTGCTGGGTGATTTGACGCGGTCAGGTGATGATGCATCAGCTACTTTGGCGCTTATGGAGACGGCAAACCGGTTGCACCAGATGCCGGTCAAAACGATAGAGAGCCTTGATCCTCTGGACAATCGGTTTCGCGCATTGTTTGAGGCGACCTTTACCGCTGATTGCCCATCTGCCGCCGAGGGAACCATCCGAAAGGCTTGCGGCCTGGCGCAAGGTTTGCTGGCAAACCAAACAAACATCCGTCCCCTTCACGGTGATTTTCACCATGACAATGTGAAAGGAAGCGGGCGTGGCTATCTTGCCTTCGATGCCAAAGGCGTCTTGGGTGAGCGTAGCTTTGAATTTGCCAACGCTTTTCGCAATCCTTTGGGGGCTGAGAAATTCAGTGGTCGCCCCGAGATCATTCTGAAACGCGCGGAGATATGGTCGGCAGGACTCAATGTTTCCCGGGATCACCTCTTGTCCTGGGCTGCCGCCTACAGCGCATTGTCGCTGTCATGGACGCACAAAAGTTCGTTTGGACCCGGAATATCGAAAGACGTTGAACTCATCGATACATTTCTATCGTTGATGGGCTGAGCCACATTGCTCCGTCTCACTTCGAAACCCGAAGCCGCGCTTCCATAAACGTTACCGCATGGCCGGAGATCAGAACGCGGTCTCTCGCCAACTCGCAAATCAGCAATCCACCGCGCACCGAGGTCTGGAACGCACTGAGTTGTGTCTTGCCAAGCTTTTCCGCCCAATAGGGCACCAGTGTTGCGTGTGTTGAACCCGTGACCGGATCTTCCGGGATTCCTGCGCCCGGGACGAAATAGCGTGAGACGAAATCATGTTCAGCGCCATCTTCAGCACCATGTTCAGCTCCGGGGGCGGTGATCACAAGGCCGGTTGTGCCCAATTCGGAGATGGCGTGGAGGTCGGGGATGAAATTTCTGACAGCATGTTCACTGGGTAACTCTGCAAAAATGTTTTCAAAGTTTTTGAACGGCTTTGCGGGCACCGTGCCGAAGATATGGGCGATCTCGGCGGGAAAAGATTCCAGCGGTTCCGGCGGGAAGGCGGGCACGTCCATTTGATAGCCATCTGCGCTTTGTCGCACATGTAAGGTGCCGATACGTGTTTCAAACAGCATATTGGTTTGTAAGCTGTATTCAGTCGCCAGAATATGTGCCGTCGCCAGGGTTGCGTGGCCGCAAAAGTTAACTTCGTGAGTGGGGGTGAACCAGCGCAATTCCCAACTGGAATTTTTACCTGATCCATTGGCGGATGGGTTGGGGCGGGCGAAGGCCGTTTCTGCCAGATTGTTTTCACTGGCGATGGATTGCATCAGGTGCTCGGGCAGCCAGTCATCCAGGATCAGCACGGCTGCGGGATTTCCGGCAAACAGCCGGTCCGTGAACGCATCCACTTGAAACATCTGCATGGTTGTTGTCCTGTTCTGTCACATGAAGTCTGGGTGTTTTGCCAGTCCTACTGAATAGGGCCGCATCCGACAAACCAACATTTTTCATAGGTCTGAAAACAGGACATTGAAATCCAGACCAGATGTCTTATTTAAATAATGAATATTCATTACTAATTAGAAGAAGCCAATGCCCAGACCGACAGCAGATCAAATCAGTGCGAAAATTCAAGCGGCTCTTGTGCAGGAAGTTGCCGAGAAGGGGATTGGGTCCGTCGCCATGGGGCTGGTTGCCAAACGTGCAGGGGTCTCGCCTGGCACGATCTACCTGCATTTTGAAAACAAGGACGATCTGCTTCAGAAAATCTATTTGAAGCTGAAGGCCGAATTTCACGCCACGATCATGGCAGCGAAAGATGAAGCGGAATCATCCGTGATGATCCGTCAGATGTGGAACAACATGTTTGGTTTTGTCGCCAAAGATCCGTTTGGTTTTTTGTTTTTGGAAGCTGGCAGCCTCTCTCAAATCCTGACCGACGATCAGTCCCGACAGATCGCTCACATGCCGCTTGAGATATCAGCCCTGCTGCAGCGCGCCATTGATGATGGGACACTGGCAGACCTGCCAGTATCAACAGTTATCGTGATGTTGGTGGCCCCCGCCATGCATCTGGCACGGCACCGGCTTTTGCAGGGAAACACAATCACGCAGGACGAACTTGATCGCACCTTTGAACGGGTGTGGCGCTCAATTACGGACTGAATTGCAACTCCTGAAAGGATAGTTCCATGTCTAAAATTACCCTCATAACCGGCACCTCCACAGGCCTTGGCATCAGCATTGCTGTGCAAGCAGCAGAGGCCGGACACAAAGTCTATGCAACCATGCGCAATGTGAGCAAACGCGGTGCCCTGGATAAAGCTGCCGCCAAAGCCGGCGTGATGCTTGAGGTTCTGCCGCTGGATGTGCAAAAAACTGAAACCATCAACGCTGCCGTCGAGACGATCATCAAGAAGGAAGGCGGCATTGATGTGCTGATCAACAATGCAGGTGCTGGCTATGTCCGCTCGACCGAGCAGGCCAGCGAAGAAGATATTGAATGGGTCATGGATGTAAATTTTCTGGGCGTCGCTCGCTGCACAAAAGCAGTCATGCCTTATATGCGCAAACAACGCAGCGGGCATGTTTTGACCGTCTCGTCTGTCGGCGGTTTGGTGGGACAGCCTTTCAATGAAATATACTGCGCAGCAAAATTTGCTGTGGAGGGCTTTACCGAGTCGCTGGCCACTTACGTCACACCAAATTTCGGCATTCATTTCACAGCGGTGGAACCAGGTGGCATCGCATCAGAATTTGCTGCAAATGTGCTGAAACAGGTCGGCGAAACCGGTGGCATGCTGGATGATGAATATCTGCCAATCCTGCAGAAATACATTGGCGGCGCAGAAAACCGTCAGGGCGGATCTGATATTTACCAGAGCGCAGATGAGGTTGCCGCAGTGATTATGGAATGCGTTGCTGCCGATCAGCCGCCAATTCGCCGCCGCACGTCAAAATGGGCCGAAGACTTCACAAGCCTGAAGACAAGCCTTGATCCGGACGGCACAAAACAGCGCGACCGCGTGTTTGAGCAGTTTCTCAGCTAGATCAGAAATGTCCTAGAATTCGACATTGTTGATCACCTTGCCATCGACGGCCCGGTACATTTCCTTATGTTCCGCATAATATCCGCTTACGGTCAATTCGATCTGGATCGGGCCTTCTTCCAAATTCATAAAGTACCAACCGTGATAACCTGGGAAGGGTGCGGTGAATGATCCGTTCTGACCAGCACCTTCGCCTTTGCTGTAGGCTTGTTCAAAACCTTCAGGGTAGTTGGGCGCGTCTTCACTCGATGGGTGGCCATGGAATTCATAATAAACGCCGTCGCCTCTGGCATTCAGAACTTTCCACGAATAGAGCAGAGCCGTGTCTTGCGGCAGAATGAACTTGTGCTCCATTTCACCCAGATCCTCCAACTCTATAACAATGGTTTCGGATTTGAAGGGAGCATCTTCCAGATGCAGCAATCCACGAATAGAGCGGTTGATTTGCTCAGCCGTCAGATCATACTCTTCGACATTGAAGCTCAATGACTGGCCAAAATCTTTGGATGCAGCTGGCTCGGGCGCGTCCTGAGCCAGGGCAGAAACACCTGTCAGCTTACCAATGCCCGTCGGGTCGATGCCGTATTCGGCGGGCAATACGAATGCAACCAGAAGCGCCACTGCGACAAATGCAGAGATCAGAAGTCGAATGCCGATGGAGCGTGTCGTGTGTGATGTGTCAGTCATAACTCACCTCAATTTATGATGAAGCCAACAATTTGCAGGCCGAAAAGCAGCAGACCTGCGCCAAAGAGAACGATGTTTGCGTTGCGGGCCACCTGCGGAAAATTGTGCAAGCTGCGCAGCCAGGAAAACAGAACGAGCAGGAAAGTCAGGGCAATGATTTGGCCGATCTCAACACCGATGTTGAAATAGATCATATTTGCAACGAGCCCATCCTGTGACAAAGACAGGTCCTGCAATTTGGTCGACAGGCCAAAGCCGTGAACCAGGCCGAACCCGAAAACGGCAATGCGGGGATCAAGAAATCGGATCGTCCCAAGATTTTCCAGCGCCTTGTAGCACACGGACAATCCGATAATGGCATCCACAAGATAGGCATTGACTTGAATACCGGACAGCACCCCAAACAGCAGCGTGATGGAGTGGCCGATGGCAAACAGGCTGACGAATTTCACAACATCTTTCAGCTTGCGCAAAAAGAAGATGACTCCGGCCAGATACAACAGATGATCGTACCCGGTGACCATGTGCTTGGCACCCAGATACATGAAGGGAAACGGGTGTATGCCCTCAATATTGGTGAGGTAGGATTGGTCCCCTCTGGCAACGCCATGGCCAAAGGCCTCAGAGCTGACAAGGATCAAGGCGCAGGCAAGCCATGCAAACCACAGTGTCTGCTGAGTTGCATCATGTCGGGCGGGCCAAGACTTCATGTCTACAAATCTTCAACGTAGGGAATAACTCGGCCCAGAACGATAATGCTTGTCCACAAGCACAGCGAAAATCCGGCCACAAATTTTGCATCCGCAGACAGCGTGGATGAATCGGCACCCGCCTGTATCTGCGGCCTGATCCGAATAGTGAAATACAGCGCGTTGAGCCCGGCAATGATGATCAGCACCATTTTCAGTCTGAACGCGATGTTGATAAAGTAGCGCCCGGGGTCTCCCACCAAAAACAATGCGCCGGTTATAACGTTGAGGCTAAAGCCGATCAGCGTGACAATGATAAATGTGTCGACCAGTTTCAGTGGCACTTTGCGCGCAACGCCGATGACACGAAGGTCGACAAACAAAAGCGAGCCGAAAAGCAGACACAGGCCGAGGAAATGCACCATCTCCATCGACGGCCAGACCCAGCTATTGCCGGTAATAAACGCGTGGAGATCAGTGGCTCTGAGCCAGATTATTGCATCATTCATCTGCCGATCTCCCTAAAACACATAGCCGATGAGACGGCCCACAATCAGTGCGCCGACCCAGATCAGAACCGCGACAGCGGCCAGTGTGCGATCGCTTGAGGTCACCAGCCCATCGCCTTTTATGCAGGTTTTCACGAGATGACGGGTCAGCAACAGGCCAATAATGACCATGATAATTTTGATGCGAAACGGCCAGTTGAAGGCCAGCGATGAGGCGCTGCCAAAGAAGAGGGCCGTACCGGACAGAAGGTTGACCACAAAACCAGCCTGAGCGATGCGCCAATAGGGTGCAAGTGAAGTGACCGGTATTCCGGAGGCAAAACCAAGAGTGCGGAAACTCAGCATCAAAGAAATGCCAACCAGCGTCGCCATGCCCAGCGCATGAAGTGACAGCACGATCGGGTAACCCCAGATGGAACTTGAGACCATGGTCCCAAGCGCCGAATCCTCGAGCATGAACAGAAAATCCATTGATTCCTCTTGTCTTATCTCAGCAGATGCAGACGGCCTGTCTTACCCAGGCGTCTAGTCGCTCACACACGTCGAAATCCAAAAGATTGTGGTGCAAGACATGGTCTTGTGAATGCGCCGATCAGGAGTGTTCGTTTCATCCTGATCGGCTCTTTTGCAGGGGCTGTTCAGCGCAAGTCAGTTGTTGCTGAACGCTTCTTCGACAGTCAAATCGTCACAGTTGAATGGCTCAAATGCGTCGTCGGTCTTAACTGATTTTTGAAGATGCGAATGCGGCTCGGCCAGATTAACCGGGTCGGTGATTGTGTACTCATGCACCAGTTCACCGGCATCATCGACATAGAAGGTTTCAGCGATTTCCATCTGGTCGCTGTGCGGAATCGAGCGAGTGGACCGTCCACCGATGGCTTCAAGGAAACCTGGCGCAAAACCCTTCGTCATGACTTCCAGCTTGTTGCCATCCCATTTTCCCACTGAATAGCCGGTTACACTTGGCTCGATAGTGCCGGGGAACTCGCCATCAATATGAATGGTGCGCTCCACATCCATAAAGCCGTAAGTCAGCTTCACTTCGCTTGCAGATTGCTCGATTTTGTTGATCATCTGGTCAAAGCGATAGTCCAGAATGATGTTGGTTGGCTTGCAGCTGAAGCGTGGATTATCTTCCGCGACCCAGTTATCGGCTGCGTCCATGGCTGCCTGCGTCAAGACATAGTCTGGCGCGCGTCCGGCATAGGGTAGGGGCGGTCCATTTGCGATCGGCTCTGACCAGTTGCCCGACAGGTCCGGCGTATCACTTGCAGGCTCCTGCCCGGCAGGGTTCTGCGCTGTGTCGGCGCCCTTCTCGGGGTTGATAAAATTCCCTTCATCATCAACTTCACCGTAACGGATCAGTGATCTGCCATCGGCAAATGTGATTGTCTCGGTGTAACAGGTGGTCGGCTCCGTGCGTGCAGGTGACCCGGAAATCGTGATTTCCGAGCCTATCGCAAACATGTCGGTGGTCCAGCCCTTGCGTTTTAAAAGGCTGCCGGAGCGCAGCTCACAGCGCCATTGTTCCACCGCGCCGGCATCATTCGTGACATCGAAATAAACGTAGGAATGCGGGTTCACAAATCGCACACGGGTGACAATGCCCGTTTTTTCCAAGGTCTTGGAAAGGTCAAATTGCCCATTGACGCCGTGATGCGCTACGCTGGCCGTGGTGATAAATGCACCGCTGCAAAGCGCGACCATGCAGCCGATAAGAATCTTTTTACGCATTGATAGTTCCTCCAAATTTCGCCGGAGACCCGGCAGATATTCCGCCCCTTGATTGAAAACCAGCATCACGTTCAAGCTGGCAAAAGATTCAATCTAAAATTGTTTATACGTTTCCATCCCTCAGGAGCGTATTTAGTTTTCTTGCAGTTCGACCTCAATATAAAACGATTTTTTTTCAATTATCAATAAATTATCGGTAGAAATGCATTTATATGCGACTAAAGTAAGGGGCTGATGACAACCGGAGGGTGCGCTTTTAGGTTAGCATGCTAACCTAAAAAATGAGCTTGGGATACCATGTTTTTAAAAAAAGTGATGAAGACGGCACGTGTGATCCATCGCTGGATGGGTGCGTCTTTGGCGGTGTTGCTCATTCTTGTCAGCGCAACGGGAACGTTGCTGATCTGGAAAAATACGTATCTGGGCTTTGTCTTTCCGCAAAGTGCGTTGGCGTTCGAACGCAGCATTGAGCCCATGGCAACCATCGCCTTGTCAGCTGATGCGGCCTTTGGATCTGCTGCCATCAGCCAGATCGAGTTTGGCGATCAAAGTTTCGGTCTCAGCAAAGTCTATCTGGTCGACAAACGCTCCGCCTATGTCGCACCTGATGGCCAGATTCTGGCTGTTTGGGAGCCAAATGGGCGGTTCGAAGACTGGTTGCTCGATCTGCATCATCGCCTGCTGACGGGCACCGTTGGGCTTTACATCGTCGGACTTGCGGGCATCGCTGCGCTAGTTTTGATAGGTGCAGGTTTGATCGCCTATTGGCCGGCCCGGCGCTCGTGGAAATTGGGTCTGGCGCTACGCAGTCTCAGGCGTCCAGAGCTTTTGCGCCTGCACCGCAACACCGGGATATTGATGGCGCTGCCCATTGCTGCTGTCATTCTTGCGGGCGTTGTCCTGGCGTTCCCTGAAACATCACGCAAGGCATTCTTCTGGCCCTATGAAGATGACGACAGTTATGGCCAGAATTTTGGTGATGGCGTTGACGCGGTAAGTGGCAGCAGCGAAACCTCATGGCCAAAAGTTCTGGCCCGTGCCGCTGCCGTATTCCCCGGTGCCGAGATTACAGGTCTTGCCTGGCCAGAGGGAACCGGTGTGAAGCGCGTCTTGATCCGTGAGAGCGGTGAGTGGTCCGAACGGGGCAACAGCTCGGTCCACATCACAGATTATGACGGCTATATGGATTTACGCATCGATGCGCGCACTTTGCCAATTGGCGAAAAAGCCTACAATTTTCTGGGAAATCTGCACCGTTCGCACTTGGGAGGTTGGATGTACAACATCATTCAATCACTCATCGGACTGAGCCTGATCTGTCTCGGTGTCATGGGTCTGATATCGTTTGTCAGTGCGCGTTTTTCATCTGCTTCCCAGCAGTGATCCGCGCACAAAAAAGCGCGGAAGCCGAAGCCCCGCGCTTTTCCGTTATTTCAGTGATTGATGGGTTATTTCCACTCACGAATGTCGACGAAATGCCCGGCAATCGCTGCCGCTGCAGCCATCGTTGGGGACACCAGATGCGTGCGGCCCTTGAAGCCCTGACGGCCTTCAAAATTGCGGTTTGACGTTGACGCGCAGCGCTCTTCCGGCTTCAGCTTGTCGGCATTCATGGCCAGACACATGGAGCAGCCTGGCTCGCGCCAGTCAAAGCCCGCATTCTTGAAGATCTTATCAAGGCCCTCGGCTTCTGCCTGTTCCTTCACAAGGCCGGAGCCCGGAACGATCATGGCGTCAACTGTAGAAGCAACTTTGCGGTCTCCGATAACGGAGGCAGCAGCGCGCAAATCTTCAATGCGGCCATTGGTGCAGGAGCCGATGAACACCCGATCCAATGTGATATCCGTCATTTTGGTGCCTGGTGTCAGGCCCATATAGGCCAGCGCCCGTTCTTTGGAAGAACGTTTGTTATCATCATCAATCTCGGCAGGGTTCGGAACTACACCGGTGATGGATACAACATCTTCCGGGGACGAGCCCCAGGACACGATCGGAGGCAGTTTGGCGGCATCCAGCTTGATGATCTTGTCGAAATGTGCGCCTTCGTCAGTTTTCAGCGTCTTCCAGAAAGCAACAGCTGCATCCCACTCGGCGTCTTTTGGCGCGCGTGGACGACCTTTCAGATACTCAAAGGTTTTCTCATCCGGCGCGATCAGGCCGGCACGGGCGCCGCCTTCAATGGTCATGTTGCAGACCGTCATCCGACCTTCCATGGACAAAGCGCTAATGGCCTCGCCAGCAAACTCGATCACGTGGCCAGTGCCGCCAGCGGTACCGATTTCACCAATGATTGCCAGAATGATGTCTTTTGCCGTCACACCTTCTGGCAGTTCGCCATCCACCTGAACCAGCATGTTCTTGGCTTTTTTCTGGATCAATGTCTGGGTTGCCAACACGTGTTCGACTTCGGATGTGCCGATGCCGTGTGCCAAGGCGCCAAATGCACCATGGGTGGATGTGTGGCTGTCGCCGCAGACAATGGTCGTGCCGGGCAGGGTGAAACCCTGTTCTGGTCCAATGATGTGGACAATGCCCTGGCGGATATCGCGCTCGGAATAATAGTCGATCGCGAACTCGGCAGCATTTTGCGCCAGCGTGTCCACTTGCAGCTTGCTTTCCGGATCATCAATGCCTTTGGACCGATCGGAGGTTGGTACATTGTGATCGACAACGGCTAGTGTTTTCTGCGGCGCACGCACCTTGCGGTTCGTCAGGCGCAGGCCTTCAAAAGCCTGAGGGCTGGTCACTTCATGCACAAGGTGGCGGTCAATATACAAAAGGCAGGTACCATCATCCTGCTCATGCACCAGATGGTCGTTCCAGATCTTGTCGTAAAGTGTTGTAGGCGCGCTCATATCGTTCGTCCCCGAATGCGGAATTTTGTATCTATATGTGGTTTCAACCCAGTGCCCGTCAAGTTGTTCCCATTGGTCCTTGTGAACAAATTGCCAAACAAAAAAGGCGGCCTGTAAGCCGCCTTCGTCTGTCTGTCAGCAGCCAGCCATATCGGCGAGCAATCCAACAGGCCTATTCTGCGGCGGCTTCCTTGGCAGCAGCTTCGGATGCGGCAGCTTCCTTGGCTGCAGCTTTTTCAGCAGCGACAACTGCCTTGGCAGCTGAAATAATATTACGCTGTTCCTCATTGAGGTTTTTAGCGCGGGCATTGCTGGCTTCCACGATACGTGCGGATTTACCACGACGATCACGCAGATAGTAAAGCTTCGCACGGCGAACCTTACCACGGCGGATGACCTCAACACCCTCTACGAGTGGAGAATAAACCGGGAATACACGTTCCACGCCTTCGCCGTAAGAAATCTTACGCACAGTGAATGTTTCGTTGATGCCGCCACCCTTACGGGCAATACAAACGCCTTCATAGGCCTGTACGCGGGTCCGTGCACCTTCGGTTACACGCACATTCACTTTAACAGTGTCACCGGGGGAAAATGTTGGAAGCTTGCGCTTCGCTTCAATGGCTTCAGCCTGCTCTTTTTCGAGCTGTTCAATAATATTCACGAGAGCACCTTCTTGATTGCATCTTGTTTTGGTTTGTCTCTTGTCCACACCCAGAGCGCCCGGCTGATCCCAAAACCTTTACGGTTCAGGCCAGCTCACTTGCATTGATTTTCGTAAAATCCACAAGCTTGTCGGGCGAATACGCCACGAACTGGTTTCTTTGCATTGATCAAAGATGCGCGCGATGTACACCAGCTCTGCGGTTTTGTCGAGCCTAATCGGGCGGATTTCGCTGCCGGTTGTGGCAGGGAGATGGTGTCCGCTTTACAAGGCGGGCTCAAATAAAGTCTGAAATCGCCTTTAAAGCTGTCTGCGGGCTTTCCAATTGCGGCAGATGGCCGACCCCGTTCATGGATTCAAACCGGTTTTGGCCAATCAATCTATGAAGGGCTTTGCCGCGCTCAATCGGAATCCAGGGGTCATCTTCACCCCAAACGATCTTGACTGGGCATCGAATATCACCAAAGAGCGGTTCCACTTCCGCTGTGTATTTCTCATCGGCCAGAGCAAATTGTCGGTAGAAACTGCTGCTACCTTCATCCGTTAGCCATGGTGCGACAAGGTTTTCAAAGTCATCTCGGGCAATCTCGTTGACAAGCGCACCTTGGATATAGGCTTCGACAATTGCTTTATGAATGTGAGATGGCAATCCTTCAAACGCATCAACATGTTTGCCAACATGATCAAAGAATTCCGAACCCCAGGGCCGCATTGCAACCACGTTCATCAGGACATAGCGTTCAAAGTCACATCCATGAAGAAGATGCGCCCGCAAAGTTGTCGCTCCGCCGAAATCATGAGCAATTACTGTTGGACGGTTTAATCCCCAATGCCTGAGCATCTCGACAAACACCTCACCCTGAACGTCCAGAGAAGTGCGTTGAGCACTCTTTTTTTCTGATTGCCCGTATCCCGGCATATCAAACCAATGCACCTTGTAAGTCTTGGCTAGTTCCGGAATCAGGCGATGCCAGGAATAGGATGACCATGGCCATCCGTGAGCCAGAATTAAATCAGGCCCATCTCCGCATTGGCCGGCTAAGACCCGGCCTGCGGATGTTTGATAACTCTCAGTCAATTTCCATTCCGACATATTCAGTTCCTCGGCCCGGCAGGCCAGACATAAGCTATAGGGTTATTTCGTCTTGGGTCGCCGGGGACCCATTAGTTCGGAAGATCTGGTCTTAGCTTTCAAAACTCTGCAACATCGTGGCCAATCTGTCTGCAAGTGCCCGCACGCGACGTGGCTGTGCGCGCCCAGGCGGAAATAGCATTTGTATCGGCGTCGGGGGAGGCGTGTATTTTTGAAGCAGTTCCACCAGTCTACCGCTTTTGATGTCGCGCTCAACATCCAATTCTGATTTCAGGGTAATCCCGTAGCCAGCAAGGCACCACTGTCGCACCAGCGCCCCATCATTGGCCATGCGGTCGCCACGCACAGTGATAAGTTGAGGCATTACGCCCGGCCCAAACCGCCATACATTGTCCAGATGCGTGCCAAAACGCATGAGCAGGCAATTATGGTTTTTCAGATCAACTGGTTTCTTGGGCGTGCCATGTTTTTCAAGGTAAGCGGGCGATGCGCAGACCAAACGCCGTTTTTGTGCCATGGCACGAATACGCAAAGTGCTGTCCGTTACGGCCCCGAAGCGCACAGCAATATCAAAACCCTGGCCAACAATATCTACATAACCATCTGACAGCATGAGATCGATAGAAATGGCAGGATGGTCGGTTAGGAAACGGTTGATTTCATCAGAAATAACAGTCCGCCCGATATCACTTGGAGCACTAATCCGGATGGGCCCGGACAAAGTGTCCGCATCAAAGCGAATGCGCGATTCAAGCTCTTCCATTTCACCCAGAACCCGTTTTGCCCCCTCAACCAGCGTACGGCCTTCTTCGGTAAGGCTGATTGCCCTTGTGGTCCTGTTCAAAAGGACCACGCCGAAACGCGCTTCAAGCGCTGACAATCGTTCAGAAACCGTGGTTGATGATAGGCCCGTCTCACGGCCAGCAGCCGCAAGGCTGCCTTTCTCGACAATTTGCAGAAACAGGGAAATGTTGTCCAAGATCATTATACGGATATTCCGGATTATTATTCCGAATATTATCTATTTATCCGAAAATTACAAACAGTTATACCCGTTTCATGTCCCAGAAGGAGACTCAGAATGAGTAAACTCACGATTGTTGCAAACATCTATGCTCAACCCGGGCAGATTGATCTGGTCAAGGCAGAATTGGAAAAACTGGTTCCAATTACGCGGAGGGAAGTAGGTTGCATTCGGTATGATCTGCATCAGGACAATGACCACTCAGCGCATTTCATGCTTTTTGAAAACTGGGAATCCCGCGAGTTATGGCAAACCCATATGAATGCCGCACATCTGGCCACCTATATGGAAGCTACAGAAGGTGCTGTCGCTGAATTTACGCTTAACGAGATGTCACACATCGCCTAGAGACCTATTGAGACCTGGAGGGTCCGAACATGAAAGCCGTTGCACTGAAACACTATCTTCCCATCGATGATCCCAATGCGTTTCTGGATGTGGAATTGCCCACGCCTGAAGCTACCGGTCGGGACCTTCTGGTCTCCATTAAGGCCGTGTCCATCAATCCGGTTGATACAAAAGTCCGCAAGCCGAAGGATGGTGTGGAAGACCCGCCGCGAGTTCTGGGTTGGGATGCCAGTGGAATTGTCGAAGCTGTCGGGGACGGCGTGACACTGTTTAAGCCGGGTGATGAAGTTTACTACGCCGGGGATATCACCCGGTCCGGCTCCAACGCCGAGCATCAATTGGTGGATGAACGCATCGTTGGCAAGAAACCAAAAAGCCTCAACTTTGCGGAAGCCGCAGCGTTGCCGCTGACAACAATTACCGCTTACGAATCGTTCTTTGACCGTCTTGGTATTGATCGCGATGGCGCGGATAAAGGGCAGTCGGTTCTGATTATCGGCGCCGGTGGCGGTGTTGGTTCCATTGGTATCCAACTCGCCAAGGCTGCAGGCCTTATTGTCATCGCAACAGCGTCGCGCCCGGAGACATCAGATTGGGTGAAGGAGCTTGGCGCAGACCATGTGGTAAATCACCGCGAGCCGATGGTTGAACAAGTCCGCGCGCTCGGGTTTCAGCATGTTGATCACATCGCAATTTTTAACGATATGCGCCATTGGGAGACCGCAGTGGAACTGATCCGCCCGCAAGGTGGCATTGTGACGATCGATGATACTGATCTGCCCATGCCAATGGCCGGAATGAAGTTGAAAGCGGCCAGCCTGCATTGGGAACTCATGTTCACCCGCGCCATGTTTGAAACGCCGGATATGATCGAGCAGCACAATCTGTTGAATTATGTGGCTGATGAAATTGATGCGGGACGCATCCGCACAACGCTGAACGAAGTTTTGACGCCTATGAATGCTGAAAACATCCGGACGGCTCATGCGCTGGTTGAAACGGGTCAGGCCAAAGGCAAGATCGTCGTTCAGGCGTCATAACTGCAAAGCCGTTAACGATCAGGCTTCGCTAAAAAACGCTAAGAGAGAGTTTTCTCAAAGTAGACACGGTTGAAACCGGCCTCCTTGCGACGGCCGGTTTCAACATAACCAAGATGTTGGTAAATGGAGATATTGTCCGCCATTTTCTCATTGGTATAGAGTTCAACAGCCCCAAGCCCCAATCGGCGCGCCGTCTGCTCACACAGGTTGATCAAGTCCCTGCCAATCCCTTTGCCCGCGGCGGCAGGGTGGACGGCCACATTTTCCAAAAACATGTTGTTCTGGCGTTGGTAGAACACGATGAAGCCCTGGACCGGTCCGGTTTCGTTTTCTGCAACATGAACCCAGCCATTTGAAATCTGTGATCGAAAATCAGCTATCATTGGCGCAGGAGCTTTGCCAATCAGGGCAATGTATTGCCGGTAGGCCGCCTCGGCGCAAAGCCGAATTTCTGTCTCATCCGTGGCAATAGCCCTGCGCAGCATGTTGCCCTCAGGAACTTTTGTCGGGCGTGTCGTCATTCAACAACAAATCGGGTCGTCTTTCACGGGTTAGCTGGATCGCCTGTTCATTCCGCCAGCGCGCAACAGCGCCGTGATCACCGGATGTCAATACCGCAGGAATGGATGAACCCTCCCATTCGGCTGGCCGCGTGTAATGCGGATACTCCAGCAGGCCATGTTCGAAGCTCTCATCTTCCCCGGAAGCTTTTGCGCCCATTACACCCGGAATGAGACGGATACAGGCATCCAGCAGCGCAATTGCAGCCACTTCACCACCGGACAGAATGTAATCGCCTATGGAAACCTCTTCCAGATTACGCCCATCAATGACCCGTTGATCAACGCCCTCAAATCGGCCACAGACAATTACAACGCCCGGGCCTGAAACCAAATCTCGAACCCGGCGCTGGGTCAGCGGTTTGCCGCGCGGGCTCATCATCAGGCGGGGTCGGATATCTTCGGCATCAGCTGTGGAATCGATCGCCTTGCCCAGCACATCGGCACGCAAAACCATACCCGCACCACCGCCAGCAGGCGTATCATCAACGGTGCGGTGCTTGTCTGTTGCAAAGTCTCGTATGTTGACGGTCTGGCAATCCCACAGGCCTTTTTCAAGAGCGCGGCCCGATAGGCTGGCCCCTAAGGGTCCAGGGAACATGTCCGGGTAGAGTGTCAGGATTGAAGCGCGCCAACCGGCCACAGCTAACTGTCCTTTTTTACGGCTGGATCATCCTCTGACGGATCATCTTCCAAAAGCCCTGGCAGATCTGCCAATTTTACAAATCCACCATCTATGTCAACAATCGGAACCGCGGCCAGACTGAAGGGGATCATGAGTGTTTCGCCCTCAGAAGGAGCAATTTCAAGAATATCCCCGGCACCAAAATCATGGACGGCTGAGACAGTTCCAATCAGCGTTCCATCGGCTTGCTGAACATCAAGTCCTTCAAGATCAATATGGTAGAACTCGTCTGCATCAGGTTCGGGAAGTTGGTCGCGGCTGATATAGAGCCGGGTGTTTTTCAGCGCCTCTGCAGCACTCCGGTCCTGAACGCCATCAAGGGTGCAGACGAAAACCGTTTTGGCCGGTCGGGATTTGCTGATCGTGTAGGAATGTCCGGCAGCGTCCTGTAACGCGCCATAGCCAGTCAGGGCTGCCGGATCATCAGAATGCAGCTTGATACGCACTTCGCCTTTAACGCCGCTGGCGGCCCCGATCTCGGCGATCAGGACCATACCCTCTGGCGTCTTTGGTTGGATGCGCATTTTGCCTTATTCGGCAGCGGCTTCTTCAGCCGCTGGCTCTTCGGCTGGTGCTTCTTCAGCAGGTGCAGCAGCAGCGGCAGCAGCTTCTTCGGCGGCGGCAGCTTTTTCAGAAGCACGCTCTTCAGCTTTTTTGCCGGGCTTGGCTTTATTCGGGTTGTTGCGCGCTTCGCGTTTGGCGACACCCGCAGCGTCCAGAAAGCGCAGAACACGATCTGTTGGCTGGGCACCATGATCAAGCCAATGTTTTGCGCGGTCAGCGTCCAAAACGACACGGTTTTCATCATCCTTGGCCAGGAGCGGGTTGAAGGTACCGATTTTTTCGATGAAACGGCCATCGCGCGGTGCGCGAATGTCAGCAATGACGATTGAATAGAATGGGCGCTTTTTAGAGCCACCACGGGCCAGACGAATTTTAACAGACATTTCAGTTTCCTTAGGTGTTTTGGGTGTGTTTTAAATTATGAGTTCAGAACTCTTCTGAAATCTTGTGAAGATCGGTGCCGACAAATTTCGGCGGTGAAAAACAGTCGGACTGATGCGATTTGAACTTTGCAGCATTGCTGTGAAACGCAGAAAGCGGTTCGCAATCAGCCACGGTAAATCCGCGCAAACTCAAACGTTCTGTCTCAATGCGAGGGAGTGTCTGCATCACTATCAGTTCCTCAACGCCAGATGGTTCTGGATCACTTCGCGAATGATGAAGTTCAAAAACTTCTCGGCAAACTCGGCATCAAGGTCAGCATCCAACGCCAGCTTGCGCAAACGCTCGATCTGCCGCTGTTCCCGGTCAACATCAGAAGGTGGCAGGTCGTTTTTCGCTTTTAAAATACCGACCCGTTTTGTGCATTTAAAGCGCTCGGCCAGCATGTTGATCACGGCTGCATCAATATTGTCTATAGAACCGCGAATGGAATTCAGCTCTTCAAGAGCCGCAGCATTCTGAGCTTCAGGGGTCGGATTGGATGCCTGGGTCATCATTTCTTCCCTTTGCCAAGGCCCGGTAAGCCGGGAAGACCGCCTGGTCCGCCAAGACCTGGAAGACCGCCTGGAAGGCCATTTGGACCGCCAGCGCCCATTTGTTTTGCCATTTGCTCAAGTTGTTTAGGATCCATATCCGGCATTCCGCCAGCGCCAGGGGGCATACCACCAGGCATGCCGCCACCGCCGCCCATCATGCCGCCAAGAGCGCCCATCAGACCGCCCTTCTTCTTACCCATGGCTTTCATCATATCAGCCATCTGGCGATGCATTTTGAGCAGTTTGTTGATGTCTTGCACGCTGGTGCCTGACCCGGATGCGACACGTTTCTTACGATTTGCATTGAGCAGTTTTGGATTGCTGCGCTCTTTGCGCGTCATGGAAGAGATAATGGCCTGCTGACGCTTGAAAATGCTGTCGTCGACACCTGATGCCGCAATCTGCTTCTTCATTTTGCCGATGCCGGGCATCATGCCCATCAGGCCACCCATACCGCCCATTTTCTGCATCTGGCCAAGCTGGTCTGACAAATCCTGCAGATCAAACTGGCCCTTGCGCATTTTCTCGGCAGCGCGAGCAGCCTGTTCGGCATCAATGTTCTCGGCAGCTTTTTCAACCAGGCTGACAATGTCGCCCATGCCCAGAATACGGTCTGCAATACGCTTGGGATGGAAATCCTCCAGCGCATCCATTTTCTCGCCAACACCGATCAGCTTGATCGGCTTGCCGGTAACAGCGCGCATCGACAGGGCGGCACCGCCGCGTCCGTCACCATCAACACGTGTCAGAACAAGGCCGGTAATGCCAACCCGGTCATTAAAGGACGTTGCCAGATTAACGGCATCCTGACCCGTCAGACTATCAGCAACCAGCAGAACTTCATGCGGATTGGCTGTCCGCTTGATGTCTGCCATCTCCATCATCAATGGTTCATCAATATGGGTGCGACCAGCTGTATCGAGAATAACCACATCATAACCACCCAGACGGGCGGCATTCATGGCGCGTGTGGCAATATCCACAGGCATCTGACCTGCGACAATCGGCAGAGTATCCACGCCAATCTGCTCACCAAGGATCTTCAGCTGTTCCTGAGCTGCAGGGCGCCGCACATCCAGCGAGGCCATCAGAACCTTGCGCTTGTCTCTGTCAAAAAGCCGCTTTGCAATTTTGGCCGATGTGGTTGTCTTACCGGAGCCCTGCAGGCCGACCATCATGATGGCAACCGGTGCTGCCGCATTCAGATCAATCGTCTGCGCTTCAGAACCCAGCATGCCGACAAGTTCATCATGGACGATCTTGATGACCATCTGACCTGGCGTCACGGATTTGACGACATCCGCTCCAACCGCGCGCTCTTTGACCCGGGCGGTAAAGTCCCGCACCACATCCAGAGCAACATCGGCCTCCAGAAGTGCGCGTCGCACTTCACGCATGGCCGCAGATACATCGCTGTCACTCAGCGCGCCGCGCTTGGTCAGCTTGTCCAATATGCCGTTAAGGCGATCTGACAGTGTGTCGAACATGGCTCTTCAATTCACACGGATTTTCGCCCGCGCCCAAATCTGTTTCGGATGCAACCAACATAGGATGCAAACAGCCAAACGCAAAACACACCCGAGAGCGCAACGCGCTGGCGGGTGTTGACCTCCGGTATCATAGGCAACCGGTCGGCGGCTCGAATTTGGCAAATCCGATTAATGCTCGGGTTCTAGGAGAATTGCACTGGTGCGTCAAGCTGGAACACAAGGCCAGCCGCGATTACCAGGCTCTGAATTCAATTTAAGCTCCCAATTGAATTCAGACCCTAGCTCCAGGGAGCTGACGAGATGACAATATAGGAACCGAGCAACAGCAGGGCGATGAAGAAGATACGGCGAAAATTAGATTCCGAGAGCGACTGCCTGATCCGCCGGCCAATGACCATTCCAGCAACAGCTGGAACACATGCCGCAACTGACAAAAGCGCCAGCTCGCCAGTTAGTATACCATTGCCACCCAACACCAGTGCCAAAGCGGCGAGGGAAAGTGTGAACAGAACACCCATGGCCTGGATCAGTGCATCACGCTCCAACCCAACAGCCTGCAGATAGATGACGCCGGGAACGGCTGTTGTTCCGGTCATACCTGTCACCAATCCGTTTATGCCGCCAATCAGCGGGCCGAGCCAGCGATCCTGTGCCTGCGTGATGGTAACCCGCAGCCCCATCATATTGCTGAGCGCATAGATGATCAGAACGCATCCCAGAAAAGCTGACAAAAGTGGCAACTCAATCCGCGTCAGGCTCAGCGCTCCCAACCACACAGTCATCGTTGCCATTATCAGGTAAGGCCATATGCGCCGAATAATGGGTTTCAAATTGCCACCAATGGCGCCCTGCCAGGCATTCACCATAAGCGCTGGCACGAGCAAAACCGCCATCGCATTTGGCAACCCTATCAGAACCGTCAAAAGCGCAACGCTGACAATCGGCAAAGCAAAACCAATGATGCCTTTGACCACGCCTGCCAAAAGAAATGCAGCGCAAATGGCTGCCAGTGTGGCAACGTCAAACATGGAAGCAGACAGGTTTCAATGCTGCCCCCTCTGGCATGAATGGTTGAAAAGATTTGGATTCTTGCAGTTGCCGCTTATAAGCAGTTTTGATTGAAGATATTGAACCATGCAAGCCTGACACACTGTTCTGGCGGTATTGCACCAATCCGAAAAAACGAAAGACAGATCGCTATGGCAATGTTCCGCCAAAAAATCATCATCGATACAGATCCCGGCGTTGATGACGCTTTGGCGATCCACATGGCATTTGCTGACCCCCGATTGGATGTGGTGGGACTAACCACTGTTTTCGGCAATGTTCATACCTATCAGGCCACTCGAAACGCACGCCATCTCGTTGAAATGGCAGGCCTTGTCGTGCCGGTGGCCCATGGTGCGGAGAAGCCCTATCAGCAGGCACAGCGCGATCCGGCACACTTCATTCATGGTGCCGAAGGATTTGGTGATTTGCCTGCTCCGACCCCACAAAGACCCGCTGATCCGCGCAGCGCCGCGCAATTTATCTGCGATATGGCTGACGAGCACGGGGAAGATTTGATCCTTTGCCCGATTGGTCCGCTGACAAATCTGGCCCATGCTCTGGATCTTGATGCAAACTTGCAGAACAAGATTGGCGGCGTGGTTCTTATGGGGGGGGCCGTAACAGTTCCCGGCAACGTCAACGCCTTTGCGGAGGCCAATATTCACAATGACCCCCACGCGGCTGAAATGGTGTTCGCCGCAGGCTGGGATGTCAGGATTATTGGGCTGGATGTGACGGAGCAAATCCTGTGCACATCACAGCATCTGGAAGACATTGCAATTGGGGCACCGGAAATTGGCGGCTTCTTGCGGGATGTTTCGGCGTTTTATGTCCGCTTCTATCAGGATAGCCGCTCTTTTGATGGTTGCTGCCTGCACGATCCCGCTGCTGTGATTGCCATAACGGACCCGGACTGGTTTTCCTACGAAACAGCCCCTGTCAAAGTGGTGCTGGATGGTGAAGGTCTTGGAGACACCCAAATTATCGATGATTCAAGCCGACCTCACGTCCGGTTCGCAACTGCTTGCAAGCATGAAGAAATCCGTGATCACTTCATAGCCACATTGAAAAGCACCGATCAGCGTCTCGTTGAGCGCTGATCGGTCAGTGCCGATTCTTTAGCGTCTACAATCTGGCTGGCACGATAACGGTCGGTCGCCGCGGAAGGTTATTCACCGACAGGATCATGGTGTTCCCGGGCAGACGAATATTGTCAAAACTGTCGCCCAGCATGGCAATCAGTGTGTCGGGAGTGGCAAAGCCGCGTGCATGCATCGGCAGGACAACACTGGACCGCAGTCGTTTCACAATCTCTGCCATGCCAACCAGGCTCTGTGTCATGGCGCCGTCAATCGGCACCATTACCACGTCCAACCGGCCGATATTGGCGAAATGGGAATCGGTCAGTGCGTGATGCAGATGGCCCAAATGTCCAATGCACAGGCCTGCGACTTCAAAGATGAAGATTGAATTTGCATCGGCTTCGCGAAAGCCGCCACGCACAATATCGGTCGTGACATTGCGTACCAGCATATCCTCGACCTGAATGAGGTGCTTCGCAGGCTCCGTATCTCCCCAACCGGGCAGGGCATGAACGATACGGCTATCCGGGTTTGCGGTGTAGTGGCTCGAATGCGCCTTGTTCATGGTCACAATGGTCGGGATCAGGTTCTGGCCCTTGTATTGGGCATAGCCAAAGTAGTCGGTAGCGGCCGTTATCCCCTGCGAGCTTTCAATGATGTAGGTAGAGTGATCGAAAAACGTGATCCGCGCCTCAAAAAGCGAAAGGTCACGATCAATGTCTGTATCAATTTCGGAATTTGCTTTCCAGATCAAGGGCCCATGGCCGGAAGGCTGATCCAGGTTGGTATAGTTTGCGCGCGTTACAGTTGGCATCCGATCCATATTTTGCGCAATTGCAAGACAGGTGCTGACGGGGGCTCTTTCAGTCTGGACCAATTGTAGGCGTGGGGACGCGTAGCTTGGCAGCGCAAAAAGAGCAGAGGAGATTAGAAATGCTAGGAACACACGATATGCAAACATGCTGAATCCTCCATGATCTCCAAATATCTTAGGGTTTGCGCTGCACAATGCAACAATGATCGATCATTTTTTGGCTGTATAGTCGCGCAGTACAACCTTTCAAATGAGCGGGGGCCTAGTATTTTGGCACCCAGTCCGCCATATAGGCGGCAGTATTCTAACGCTTGAAACGCAGACAAACATGAACGACATCAGCTATTCCAAAATGAACGGCGCAGGCAATGAGATTGTCATGCTCGACCTTAGGGATCACCACGTGTTGGTGACGCCTGAGGCCGCTCGTGCTATTGCAGCCAGAGAAGGGTCGTTTTTTGATCAATTGATGGTTCTGTTGCCACCAAAATCCGATGGCACGGTGGCCTATGTCGAAATCTGGAACAATGATGGGTCCCGTTCCGGCGCCTGCGGCAATGGGACGCGCTGCATTGCTGGCATGGAGTTCGATCGTCTGGGAGTCAGCGAAGCGATTTTTGAAACAGAAGCTGGACTGCTGCAGACAATTCGCAAAGGTTCTGAAATCAGTGTGGATATGGGCCAGCCGAAATTCGGTTGGGCAGACATTCCCCTGTCAAAGCAAGCAGAAGACACGGCCGCAATTGAACTGGTTTATGAAGACCATGGTGTCCATCTGGCGAACCCATCTGTTGCGAATATGGGCAATCCTCATGCAATCTTCTGGGTCGACAATGTAGACGATTACGATTTGTCTCTGATTGGACCGGAGTTGGAGCATCACGCCATGTTCCCTGAGAAAGCCAATATTTCTTTTGCGCAAGTGATTTCACATGATGAAATCCGTCTTCGGGTTTGGGAACGCGGTGCGGGCGAAACAAAAGCCTGCGGGTCAGCGGCCTGTGCGGTTGCGGTCAGCGCGGCGCGCACCGCACGGACTGGACGCACAGTGCGCATAGCTTTGCCGGGCGGAGCTCTCAAGCTTTCATGGCGCCCGGATGATCATGTGATCATGACAGGCCCCTGGGAACTGGAACATTCCGGTGCCTTGCCCTCAACCATGTTTGCCGCAGCAATGCAGGCCAGTGATGTGGCATAGCTGGATATGAGCAAAGCGCCCAACATAGACGTACTGACCTTTGGCTGCCGGTTGAATACGGTTGAAAGTCAGGTCATGAAGCGTGAGGCAATCGCGGCAGGCCTGAGCGATGCAATTCTGATCAATACCTGCGCGGTGACATCTGAAGCGGTACGTCAGGCACGTCAGGCAATCCGCCGCGCCAAGCGGGATAATCCGGACAAGACTGTGATCGTATCAGGGTGCGCTGCGCAAACTGACCCGGACATGTTTGCCAATATGGACGAGGTTTCGCTGGTTCTTGGCAATGAAGAGAAGCTGGTGGCAGCAAGCTATCGGATGTTGCCGCAATTCGGCGTCAATGACACAGAGAAGACCCGCGTGAACGACATCATGTCGGTGCGCGAGACAGCGGCTCATCTGATTGAAGGAATTGAAGGACGAACCCGCGCCTTTGTTCAGGTTCAGACAGGCTGCGACCATCGCTGCACATTCTGTATCATTCCCTATGGCCGTGGCAATTCACGCTCCGTGCCAATGGGTGCGGTTGTCGATCAGGTGCGGCGTTTAACGGGAAATGGCTATCGCGAAGTGGTCATTACCGGCGTTGACATTACTTCTTACGGGGCCGATCTGCCCGGCACACCAAAACTGGGTGCCTTGGTGCAGGCCATTTTGAAACATGTGCCCGAACTGGAACGGCTGCGGCTCTCATCCATCGATTCCATCGAGGTTGACCCGGAACTGATGGCAGCCATTGCAGAAGAAGAGCGCTTGATGCCGCATCTGCATTTGTCGCTTCAATCTGGCGATGACATGATTTTAAAGCGCATGAAGCGCCGGCATTTGCGTCAGGACACGATTGATTTTTGCCATCAGGTGCGTGCATTGCGCCCTGACATGGCCTTTGGCGCTGATATCATTGCCGGATTTCCGACAGAGACTGAGGACATGTTTGAAAACTCTCTCTCAATTGTGGATGACTGCGACTTGACCCATCTGCATATCTTTCCGTTTTCGCCACGGCCAGGCACGCCAGCTGAACGCATGCCTCAGCTTGATCGCGGCTTGATCAAGGAGCGGGCAGGGCGTCTGCGGGAAAAGGGTGATGAAGCGCTGCAAAAGCATCTGAAAAGCGAAATCGGCTCAACGCATCAGGTTCTGATCGAGAAGCCCGGCCTTGGGCGGACCGAGCAGTTCACGCAGGTGGAGCTGGAAGGTGGAACTGCAGGCGATATCGTTCCGGTGCACATCAAGGATTGTTCCCATCGTCATCTGTTTGGCGAGGTGGTCTAGTGGCCGAGGGCGAGAAAAAGGGTTTTTTCCGCAGGCTGTTCGGGTCAAGCGATCCGCAACCTGAAGAGCCGCAGATCGCGTTGCCTGAAGCTGAAGATAATCAGCCTGAGGACAATACGCCTGAGGACAGGCAGCCTGAGGACAACACGCCGACAGAGGTTGGTGAGCAGGTCGCGCCCGATGAGCAGACGGCGCCCGTTGAGCAAACTTTAGAAACAAATGACCTTGCCATAGAGCAAGATCCGGTCGATTTCGTTCCAGAGCCAGAGCCAGAGCCAGAGCCAGAGCCAGAGCCAGAGCCAGAGCCAGAGCCAGAGCCAGAGCCAGAGCCA
>JBPOEV010000005.1:0-314457 GCA_051251535.1 Alphaproteobacteria bacterium | reverse complement strand
ATCTCATCTGTCAGGGAGGAGACCAGAGAGACAATCGGCGTCCGGTGGGGAGTATGTCTGGCTTATTTGCCGGACAGGTCTTTAGCCAAACCAGTGTAACCTGGGGTCATGGCATCAGGTGAGCTGTCATTGGCTGGGTTGTAAACATTTGCAGTAGCTGCAGATGCGCCCAGTGCGATGGAGCCGAGGATCAGGATTGGTGCTGCGATTTTACGAAAAGTCATGTTGTTTTTCCTTATTATTGATTTTCGATATTCGGTTTGTTTTTGTTTGTTGCGAGTGGTGTTGGCCTCTCGATGAGTTGGATTTAAGGAAGAAGTTCGAAGATTTAAACGGCAACAATTCGTTCGCAAAACCTGAACATTCACGGACGCGTGAGACCGACAGGGCCAAACCGCAGAACTCTGCGGATTGGAAATCACAACCTCACAGAATTACTGAAACACCTCACAACCCTGTGTATCGATGTGACAAAGCTGTGTTTGAAAAATAAGGGGAATTCGCTTTGCATGGCCGAAAAACCACCCCGAACCAAGCTATGATTCCTGTTGCCAGGACAAAATACGGGTCTGTTTTTGCCCCAATGAGCTCTATCATCGAGTCGCGAACAGCATCTGGAGGGTATTATGGAAGACAAACAGCATCTGGACTTGGCCGCGTCCATTCCCAAGACTGTAAAACACTATCTTGAGCGCATCCGCCAAATTCTGTTGCAGCTTGAAAGTGAGCCAGAGGCCGAGCGTCTTTTATCCGTGCGCCTTGCACCGGATATGTTTGACACGGGATTCAACTTTGCCATTGCCATTCAATTTGCAGCACGTGCGCTGTGCCTTCCGGTAAAGATTGAACTGCCCGACATTCCCGACACATATACTGTTGCGACTCTTCTCAGGTTTTCGGACGAGGTCTCGATACTCATCGAGCCGATTTCCGAAGCAGATTTTGCGCCAATTGTTTCGCACCGGGCCGGCGATGCCGAACTGGTTCAAACTACGGCAGAATATGTCAGCTGTTTCGCCTTACCCAATATGATATTTCATATGAGTGTCAGCTATGCCGGTTTGCGCCATGGAGGTATGAACATTGGCAAGGCCGATTTTGATGGGTTTCATATCTATTGATGATCATCTTTGTTGCTCTAAGGCTTTAGCGTTGCCAGCTTTGCTCCAAAGCTGATGAAGACAATGCCCGTAATGCCCTTGAGCCAGCGTTGAAATGTGCCGCCACGGGCAGCTTGCGCCAGACGGGCAAAGAGCAGCACCATGGCTGAAAACCATGCCACATTCAGCACTGAGTGAATGAACACCAGGGTGAAAGATGCACTGAACACCCCCTCTGCCTGCGAGATGAATTGCGGGAACGCTGCCAGATAGAACATGGAGACTTTCGGGTTGAAGGCGTTGGTCAGAAACCCTTCGATGAAGGCTTTTGCCCATGTTCTCTGTTTTCTGGCGGGCGCAACATCCTGGACAATTGCAACACCTGTCCATGCATCCCGCAGCGCCTTAAGGCCTATCCAGCAAAGATAGGCTGCTCCCAGCATCTTGACGATGAAGAACGCCTGCGCTGACTGAACAAGGATCAGCGAGATACCGAGAATGGACAGGGTTCCATGAACCTGAAACGCGGCGATGAAGCCTGCGATATTGGCAAACCCTGCAATCTTCCCGGAAGTGGGAACCGTTTTGGCAATGAGAACGCCATTGGGACCGGGAGAAATAACAAGGAGAGCTGCGATAAAACTGAAGCTGAGGAGTGTCGTGAGATCCATTGTGATACCTCTTTCCAAGATTTGGTTGCTTGAATGAGGTTATCACATTGCGGGGGTCGCTTTAAATGCCAGAGCAACTGTCTGTACTGTAAAGAGACTGAAGTCAGTTGATACTGGTCTGCGTTCGGGCCTTGTCAGGACAGCAGACCAATCAAATTCACCATCGATGCAACGGCAATCCCAAGAAATGCATAATGGGACGCGAAAGCGAGAGCTACTGTCATTTTTTTTATCAGGATTGGGTGACGGTTTCGAAAAAACGGGGTCATCATCAGAAAAATGACTACCAGAAATCCGCTTAGAAGTACTGGCAAATCCGCAAAAAGCGAACTTGCTGTCACGGCCTTTCCTGCCAGAAATCGGAAAATCTGATTGCATTCTGGGTGCGTATCAAATCTGCATGGGTCAACCCGATATCGTTCAGCAACAGGTGCGGGCTTTTGAGAAGAAATTGATGGGTTTTGAGCACGGCCCGGTAAGCCATATAGGCGACAATGAAACGGGTTACTGTACGTAAGCCGCGAACGGCCGTGTTAACCAGACGGGTTTTCGATGCGCCACGGCTGCAAGGCAGAGCCAGGCCGTGTACCTGCTTGAGTGACTGATGAGAATGCAATTGCATGATTGAACCTTTCATTGTCCGAAATTTGAAGAGTCCAAGGTCTGTTCACGCTCAATCGATCACCGTTGCTGCGCAGCGCAACCGGTTTCGTTTTCGTGATGACTAGAACTCTGCGTTTGAATCCACATCCGTCATGAACGGAATATGTTTGTTGGCCCCGCATTCGAGCCTGACCGTTGTCATCAGCGTTGTAAGCGTGGTGGTAATCTCGCCATAAATGCGTTGTTTTTTAGGGGCAGGACTCAATTGGAACATAAAACTCCTTTCAGACCGCCGTTTTTTGGAGCCGTTGTTGGATCAGCCTCTCGAAATATCTCTCCTAGGTGAATTGAACGTTGTATCTTTGGGAACTGAAGTCGTTTTGCCTTCGTCCCGAAAGGCGCGCGCGCTGCTTGCTTTCCTTGTGGCAACGGGGCGCCCGCATCGGCGGGAACGTCTGTGCGAAATTTTCTGGGATGTGCCGGATGATCCCAAAGCCGCTTTACGCTGGTCTCTCAGCAAACTGCGGAAGGTGGTCGACATGCCTGGCCATTCAAGGATCATTGCTGACCGCGAACGGGTCCACTTTGATGCCACGGGCGTCCTCATCGATATTGATGACATCCATTCAACCCTGTACGCGCGTGAAGGACACCTTGCCATCAACACTCTGGAAAGAATGGCGCGGCGGCTTGAATTGATGGTGCTTGATGGTCTTGACGGCGTGGGCGATGAAACATTTGCTTCCTGGCTGACAGGTAAGCGCGAAGACGCCCACCTGGCACGGGTCGATGTGCTGCGGCAATTGGCGACACATCCCGATATATCTCCGATCGCGGCTGAGAAATGGCACCGTCTATGGCGTGACATTGATCCAGCGGGTGCCAGTGTACATGACCGTGTTTTAGTTGCGCCAACCCCAACCCTAATACTGGCTCCAAAACCAGACTCAGGGCCGGAATTTGGCCTTGGCCGGGGACCGCTTCGGCGCGAAAACCCGCAAAGGACTCAACACATTGGTGAAGCAGGTCCGGCAGCGTCACAGGCGGCCAGAGGGGTTGGAGCGGGACAAGCAAAAAGTCTTACTGCATGTGCCTTAGGTGCGCAGCGTATCGGATTCTGTGCTGTTCAGGATGGAACCAAGATTGCCTACGCAACCATTGGATCAGGCCGGCCTTTATTGAAGGCAGCCAATTGGCTCAATCATCTGGAATTTGACTGGGGCAGTCCAATCTGGGGGCGCACTTTTGCTGAAATAGCCCGCAGGCGCACATTCATTCGCTATGATGAACGCGGTTGTGGTCTGTCGGATTGGAAGGTTGCGGATTTGAGTTTTGATGCCTTCGTCGAAGATCTGGAAGCGGTCGCCGACAAGCTTGAACTCAAGCGCTTCCCGCTGCTGGGCATTTCGCAGGGTTGTGCGGTTGCCATTGAATATGCGGTGCGCCATCCAGAACGTGTTTCCGGCCTGATGCTGTTCGGTGGCTATGCGGCTGGCTGGCGGCATAGCGCCAGTGCAGAGGAACAGGCACGGCGCGAAGCCGTCCTGACCCTGACCGAGCTTGGCTGGGGCACTGATAACCCTGCATACCGGCACATATTTTCCCAGACCTTCATGCCGGATGCGACTGCGGCTGAGCTGACATGGTTTGACGAGTTTCAGCGTCAGACCACATCACCTGCCAATGCGTCCCGATTTCAGGAGGCGTTTGGTCGGATCGACGTGCGGCACAGGCTAGCAGATGTCAAAGCGCCAACGATCGTGCTGCACTCCAGATATGATCAACGCATTCCGCTCGAATTGGGCCGGGCGGTGGCCTCGGGTATCCCTGATGCGCGTTTTTTCGTTCTTGAGAGCCGCAATCACATATTGGTCGAACACGAGCCGGCCTGGAAGACCTGTCTGGAAACGATGGCAGGTTTCATGGCTGAAAAAGGAATTTAGGGTCTGACGGCCAATCAGACCCTTGAAGGAACGGATCACAGCCTGGGCTTGTCACCAAAACCTGCATCGGACGCTGTGTGCCGAAGCTTGGTGCGATCATGTGCTCGAGGGTAATGCCCTCTTGGTATCAAAGGTGGTTCAGTTACACAGCAGGCCGAACGCCATCGCAGAGATATTGAACCGGACTGGATCAGATCTCTGGATGGCGTTCATGTGCTGATTAGCTGCTCTTTTGTGCCTCAACTGGTGGTGCGTCCGGCCAAGCTGTGTGATCGGTATCCAGATCAGCAAACTTCTTGGGATCGAAGATCGGCTTTGCGACACCGGCAGCAAGTTGTTGCCGGAAGTCTGAGATGATCCGCATTGCCACCGGAAACAGCATCATCAGAGCCAACAGGTTGACCACCGCCAATATGCCCATCATCGGATCAGAGAATGAGAAGATCGACGTTGCCCCAGGTGCGACCGCTCCAAGGAAGACAATGCCAACAATCGCAATGCGAAGAACGTGCAATGCCATTGGATTGCTTGTCATAAATGTCAGCGCGTTCTCACCCAGATAATAATTGTACATGATGGATGAGAAAGAGAAGAGGAAGATGGCGAAGGTCAGGAAGTACGCGGCCCAACTGCCAACATGGCTGACCATGGATTGCTGAGTCAACGCGACCCCGTCAATGCCTTCCGCACCAGGTTGATAGACATCTCCCAGGAGGATCACAAAGGCGGTGCAGGAACAGATGATGATGGTATCGATGAACACCGAAAAGCTTTGTGTGATGCCCTGACTGACCGGGTGTTTGACATAGGCTGTGGCCGCCACATTGGGGGCGGAGCCAAGGCCAGCTTCGTTTGAAAACAGGCCGCGGCGCAGCCCCTGCGCAATGGCAGCGCCAATGCCTCCGGAAACGGCTTCGCGAATGCCAAATGCATTTGCAACAATGTCCCAGATGACAGCGGGAAGTCCCGTAATATTGATTACAATGACGATCAAAGCCATAGCGATATAGCCGATTGCCATGATGGGAATGACGACATCAGCGGTCTTTGCGATGCGGTGAATACCGCCGTAGATTATGAAGCCAGTTGCGATGGCCAATATGGCTCCGGTGTAAACACGTGGGATGGACAGGCTGTCCAACGCAGCGCCGGCTACGGTGTTGCCCTGAAACGCGTTAAACCCAATGGCGAAGGATGCAATGAGACAGACCGCATAGATAATTGCGAGCCAGCGATAGTTTTCACCCAGACCATGTATGATTGTACGAGCCGGTCCACCGCGATAGTCGCCTTCCGGTGTGGTGCGTTTGTACAATTGAGCCAGAGTCGCTTCGATCAATGCGGTACACATACCGACCAGAGCAATCATCCACATCCAGAACACTGCGCCGGGACCACCAGCAGTGATGGCGACGGCCACACCTGCAATGTTGCCACCGCCGACACGTCCGCCGACCGATACGAACAGCGCTTCACGCGCGGTGATCTTCGTTGGATCCGCCGTTTCGCCATCACCGGTGAGAACGCCGAACATCCGTTTGAAAAAGCGGAACTGCACAAAGCCGCTGGCGGATGTGAAAAATACGCCGAAAATGACCAGGATGGGGATCAGTGCCCACCCCCAGGTCAGATCATTTATGAGGTTGAAAATAGGATCTAGAAAGCTCATACGACACAGTCCCCTGATTGATGTGTTATTGTCTAGAACTGTCGAGCTTTTACCATTTTGCCGGCTAAGTCCAGACCATCTTGAGGGAATCCAGTAAGTATCACATTTTGCTTATTTCTTTGCTCTGTTGCATCGTTTTAACCTTGTAAAAGGCCTGGCATCGGTCCTTGTGTGCCGAGGATTGTGATTTCAAAGAGCCCGGATACTGTTGTTGCGCGCGTTGTGTTCCAATTCTGCCAGGCCCAGAAGTTCCAGGACGGGTGAAACATAATTTGCAAACCGCCCTCTGTATCCTTTGCGCAATCCATAATAGCCGCCCAGCGGATTTGTCTGGCTGCGCGCCCATGCCTCAACGGTGCCTTCCTTGGCAGGTTTGCCTTCATCAGCATTGCCAAGGGGCATCCAATCATTGTGGCTGAGTAGCATTTGATGGAGGTCTTCTATGCAGCGCAATTGGTAAGACAGTCTGGTTTTCCCGACCTGAACCACCAGTGCGGGCGGGTCGGCCTGTTCGTCTTTCCAGGCCCTGTATTCTGAGGTGAGGGAAGGCGTTTTCAGAATCCAGGGGTCGTCTTCGGCACCTGTTCCATAGGTTATCATATTCATGTTGAAGCTCCTTCCGCGAGGCGTTTTACGCCATTGGCGAATTTTTCAAAGGACGGATTGAGATCCGGCATGGACCGCCAGATCAATTGTGACAATGGTCCGGTAAAATCTTCGCGAATATGGAGTTGCGACCCGGTCGATAAAGCAGTGATTTCAAAGCATCTTGTGCCGGTAAAAAGCCTCAAGGGCATGCCGCCTTTCCAGACCATGCGTCGGCCCTGTTCGAATTCAACCACTTTCAGGGCAAAGGCCCTGTTCGGACTGGCTTCAGACCACAGCCTGAGGGTCTGTCCCAAGGCAATTTGGCCGTCGAGGCGATTGATGCCGAGATTGCTTGTTTGCAGCAGTTTCGCATCGGTCAGGACGCGCCAGACTTCGTCAGGAGCCGCATTGATGTTTCGTGTGATTTCGATGAAGTTCATGTCGGTTCCTTTTGTTTCCCGACATTTGGATATAAACACCCTTATATGACATCTTATGTCTTATTTGGATTTGATACATGCGCGCTGCCCGATTGTTGCAAATGCTGCTTCTGTTGCAAAATAGAGGGCGTATGAGCAGTGCCGATCTGGCCGATGAACTGGAAGTTGCCCGCCGCACCATCTTGCGAGACGTCGATGCCATGACCGAAGCGGGGCTCCCCATCATTGTCCATCGAGGCAATCAGGGCGGTATTGAACTGGGGTTCAATTATCGCACGCGTCTTACGGGTCTTGCCGCAGATGAAGCGGAGGCGCTGGCTGTTATCCTGTTTCGTCCTATGGCCGAGTTGGAGCAGATTGGTTTGCACAAGGCTGCAGACCGCGCCCGGAGCAAATTGCTTGAATCGTTTCCCGATGGTGTGCGGGACAAAGTTCAGCAAGCAAAACAGCGGTTTCAATTCCATGGCGCAGAGCGCGCGGACACTGATCCACGCATCCCTGCGCTGGCCAAAGCCGTCAGAGGGGCCAATGTTGTGCGCATCCGGGCGCGTTCTTCAGCGCCGCAAACCATTCATCCTGTTGGCCTTATCTGTCGCAAATCGGATTGGTGCGTGGTTGATGCCCGTGATCCTGAAAACCCGATCCCGCTGAGTGAGTGTCACGATCTGAACATTTCATCGAAGACCTTTGTGGTCCCCTGATTGGCCACTCGCAGTTAAGCCCAGTCTCACGTTTCAGGTCTCACGTCTGGGATGGCAGGGGATTGATATGCTTTGCGTGGTCTTCATGCGCCTTGTCATTCCCAAAATAGACCAGAACGTCGCCAGGCCCTATCGGATGGTTCGTTCTAACCGTGACCGTTTGCTTTGATCCTGCGCTCTGGATGGCCAGCAATGTCAGGCCATTGTGATCCATTGCATCAAACGTCGTTGGAACCTCGTGTTTGTAAAGATGTTCGACAATGCTGTAACCATCACTGATCTGGAATATCCGGTGGTATCCGCGCTGCTCGATATCGGTGGTGTGAGACAGTATCTGACCCGTGATTTTCGTCAGGAACCGGTCGAGTGTTTTGTTCAGCATGATGACGAAGGTCAGAATGATGGCCAGAACAATCATCAGCACCTGAAACAGAATCGCCTCACCATGGTCACCCGCATCCATGAAAGCAACAATGAAGGTCGATGCGACCGAGACCAGACCAAAATTCCCCAAAACCATAAGCGTGATCACAATGCGCCGCCGGATCGGATAATTGACGATCATTTCAGCTTCGCTGGTGGTGAAGCCCGTTCCAGTGAGCGCAGAAATACACTGGAAACGGGCCACCGGCTCTGGCAAGCCAGTGAGCCGCATGGCAACCGTTCCCACTTTGATGATCAGCAGCGAGATCATCAGCAAAACTGCAATTGTTAAGGCTGCACCCATGCGTCATTCCCCCGCTGTCCTGTTTGGTGTTAGCGCTGACTGATCTGGTCGATCCGGCCTGTCTGGTTGTAAAGGCCACCATAAGCGATGCCTGACAAATCGGACATTTCGCGTTTCCAGCTCGTCAGATCATCCACATTGAATTGTGAAAGATGATCATGTCCGCAAGCGCGTGCCATGACCTGCATCAACTCAACTGATGCTTCGAAGAAGTTTTTCAATTGCTGCGCGGATTTTTCTACAATCAGTCGGTTGACCAGATGCGGCTTTTGCGTGGCGATGCCAACCGGGCAATTATTGGTGTGGCAAGCACGCATGGCAATGCAGCCGATCGCCTGCATGGCCGAATTCGAGACGGCTATGGCGTCTGCGCCCAGTGCCATAGCCTTGATGAAGTCAGCTGGTTTTCGCAGGCCTCCTGTGATGACAAGTGTCACATCGCTGCGGCCCGAAGCATCCAGGTGACGCCTTGCACGGGCAAGAGCCGGGATGGTGGGAACGGAGATATTGTCGCGGAAGATGACGGGCGCGGCGCCGGTACCACCTCCTCTGCCATCCAAAATGATATAGTCCACACCGACTTCAAGCGCAGCATCGATATCCTTCTCGATATGTTGTGCCGACAGTTTGTAGCCGATAGGAATGCCACCTGTGCGGTCCCGCACCTCGTCGGCAAATTCCTTGATCTGGCTGACATCCGTCCAATCAGGAAAGCGTGACGGGGAGATTGCAGCTTCGCCCTCTGCCAGACCACGCACTTCAGCAATTTTGCCAACCACCTTGTTGCCCGGAAGGTGTCCGCCTGTGCCGGTTTTGGCGCCCTGTCCGCCCTTGAAGTGAAAGGCCTGTACCTTGTTCAGCTTTTCCCATTCAAATCCAAATCGACCGGACGCCATTTCGTAGAAGTAACGCGAATTTGCGGCCTGTTCTTCAGGCAACATACCACCTTCGCCGGAGCAAATGCCGGTGCCGGACAGTTCAGCACCTCGCGCCAACGCAACTTTTGCGGTTTCGGATAATGCGCCATAGCTCATATCCGAGACGAATAGCGGGATATCAAGTTTGAGCGGTTTCTGTGCGTTTGGACCAATGATGGTCTGTGTGCCCACCGGTGCGTCATCCAGCAATGGTGGTTTGTGCAATTGCGCTGTCAGAAGCTGAATATCATCCCAGTCAGGCAATTGGGTGCGCGGGACGCCCATGGCATCGACCTGGCCATGGTGACCGGTCTTTGACAGGCCATTACGGGCGTAACCCTGTATCAGGCCCTTATAGGGCTCTTCCTCTGTGCCATGCGCTGTGTCTGCATAGACACCCAGATAGGCTTCGCGGTTAAAGGGTTGTGGGTTCTCAAGAGCCCAGGCCGCAATTTCGTCCTCATCGACCAGAATTTCGTTGTTCTCGACCCAGGAGTTGAATTTGGGCAGAACCTCAGAATTTTGATATTCAGAGACGCCTGAATCCAGGCGATAATCCCAATTGTGCAGCCCGCAAATAAGGTTCTGGCCACGCACAAAGCCATCGGACATAAGCGCGCCCCGGTGAAGACAGCGGCCATAGAATACCGAAATATCTTCGTCAAACCGTACGATGACCAGATCTATTCCTGCGACGAAGGCATGTTCCGGTTTCCGGTCTTCAATCTTGTCATATGTCGCAATCGAAATTTTCTTCATGAGGTTTCCTGATCCCTGTTCTGATTGTATTCTTGAGTTGAGTTTCTGCTTGTTACCAAGGCATAAAAATGCGCGCCAGGGGCAGCGCTGATGCCGTGTAACAAGGCACTGATCCAAACTGTATTAATGGCGATATGAAGGACGGGTTCGGCAAGGCGGGGATCAATCCTGGGAACAACCAGCAATGCAAACAAGGCTGTCGCCAGACCTCTTGGGCCAAACCAGCCGAAGAAAAGGCGGGTGCTTGCCTGTGCATCTGTTCCGATGAGTGACAGATAAATTGCCAGCGGGCGAACGATAAGCAGGCTGGTCATGATGAGGCCAAACATGGGCAGCGTCAGATGCTGGAGGGCTTCCGGCATCAGGGTCAAACCCAATAGAAAGAAGGCTGCCCATGTCAGAAGCTGGCCTTCGCCTTCGGTAAATTCATAGACGAATTTACAACGCCCTTTGACAACATGACCAAAGGCAATGCCGGCGACAAAGGCGGCGATGAATCCATTTCCGTCAATTGCAGTTGCCGCCATGTAGGCGGTTCCGGCCAGCGCAAGGGCTCCGATGCCTTCATACGTGTCTGCTGTTGTGTTGTGGTCCTTGGCCCAGATCAGTATTTTTCCGCCTAACAGGCCTGCTGCGCAGCCAACCAGTGGGCCAAATATCAACTGCTTTGCACCAAACCAGACCCAATTGGTGCTGCCTTGGTCCGCTTCAGACATGGCAAGGCTTGCGAGTAACAATATGGCAGGCAAAGCAAGTCCATCATTCAGTCCGCTTTCAACTGAAAGCGCGCGGCGCGCCCGATCCGGGACAGATTCATTTGTCACCACGGCCTGACCAAGGGCTGCGTCGGTTGGGGTCAGAATGGCTGCGACAAGTGCGATGCCCATAAGAGGCCAGCCGGGCAGAAAGGGCCACGCTGCCAGCGTGCCGATGACAAGGGTCAGTGGCAGGCCAATTGTCAGCATCCGCAAGGGCCAGATGTGACGCTGGCGCAGTGTTTTTAAATTGATCTGTGCCGCATCCAGAAACAACAGGACGATCAATGCCAGTTCAGCGACCAGATGAAGCGCTTCTTCTGCGCCCGCTTTCGGCATGAGCTCGGTGGTGGACAGTAAAAAGCCGAAGCCCAGAAACAGCATGGGCGCTGTGACCATGGTGTTGGCGAGACGTTTTGCCAACATGGAATATGCGATGGTGAACAGCGCCAGAACCAGCAGACCGATCATTGAATTGAGGCCTCCTGTTGCGTGTCTCCCTGATCGTGAAAGTGAGTCATCATCAGCATCTGATTATGATGGCATTGCAGTGATGCTCAAGTCATTAAACTTTGACGTTACCGTTCTGTGTGACGCAACGAACTGTCTCGTGCCAACAGTTTTGGTTCAATACGATGTATGGTCTCAGACGTTTTGGTGGCATCTGCAGACAGAAGGTTTTGAATGACTTCAGCAGCAATGCGGCCGATATTTTCTGAACTCACATCAATTGTGGTGATCGGGGGAAGGGATTGTTCAGCCAAATCATAGGCCCCGAATCCGCCGATGGCGATGTCATCGGGTATGCGCAATCCCTGACGTTGGCATTCGGTCATGGCACCAAAGGCTGACAGGTCCGACACGCACATCAGCGCTTCGATGTCGGGCCATTTTTCCAGCATAAGGCGCATGGAATGCGCGCCCTCGCGCATGGTGATCGGGGGGCGCTGTGCTGCAATCATGCGAGATGTGTCGAGGCCGTGGGCTTCCAGTGCTGCCAGGAAGCCCTGTCGCCTGTCCTGGCCACGTGTGTCGCGTGACGGGTCGCCGCCAATGAAACCGATTTTACGGTACCCTTGCCCGACAAAATGATCGACCATCAGTTTTGCGGCCTGGGCATTGGAAAAGCCGACAACCTGACCGATGGGATTTTCGGGCAGGTCCCACATTTCAATCACCGGAACCCCGCATTTTTCCAACATGCGTCTGCACCGATCGGTATGGGCATGGCCGGTGACAATGATGGCTTCTGGGCGACGGCGCAGAAATTGCTCCACCAGCCGTTCTTCCTCAGCCACGTCATAATCGGTGTAGCCAAGCAGAACCTGCATGTTGGTTTCCCGCAATACCTGCGTGAGACCACGCAAAGTATCGGCAAAATTGGCGTTGTTAATGGATGGAATGGTGACGGCTATAAAGCCCGTGCGGCGCGATGAAAGGCCCGCTGCGGTGCTGTCCAGAACATAGCCCAGTTCATCGGCTGCCGCACGTATTTTGCTGCGCGTGGCTTCGCTGACAGAGGTGTTGGGTTTCAGAGCGCGTGACACTGTCATCGGTGACACACCTGCCAGATGTGCCACATCTATCATAGTGGGTTGCTTAGGGTTTTTCGTCATGCTGCGTTACTCAGGTTTTTGGCAAATTCTGGCAGATTCTGGAAACTGTTATCGATATCATCTGACCGCATTTTGCAGCAATAGGCAAGGCACACGGCAGCACTTATGTGTTGGAATCGCCGGTTTTCATCCTGTCTTTTGTTGTGTCTCCATCAAAAATTTCAACCGGCATCCGAATTTTTTCCTCGGTCCGGGCACCGTAAATGCGCGCCACCAGCATGCGGGCTGCCGTTGCGCCCATCAAGGTGCGGGGCGTTACCGATGTTGTGATGCGCTTTGACAGAACCTCATTTATGTTCAGGCCATTGAAGCCGACAATGCCAATGTCGTCGGGGACCGATAAGCCGCGCCGTTCGCACTCCATTGTGCCGCCAAACGCCATATGATCATTCAGGAAGCAGATTACATCGGGTGTCGGGGCCGTATTGTTGAGAATATCAATCGTGCCTTTCATCCCACCTTCAAAGGAAGCTGTCTCAGCCAGTCTCGAGTTTGCATGAATTCCTGAGCCAACTTCAGCAAAGGCTTTGGACAATCCGGCAACACGATCTTCCGCGCGCGGATCCTTGTTCAGCTTCACACCAACATAGGCCGGGTGTCTGTAACCAAGACGAACCAGATGGAGCCCCATTTCATAGCCGGCTGAAAAATGATCAACGCCGATGCACATATCAATTGGTGTGTCGGTATAATCCCATATCTCCAGAGTAGGAATGCCTGAATTCCGCAGGCGCTCTTCGGTGGTCTTGCTATGAAATACACCGCTGAGAATCACGCCTGCCGGATGCCAGGCGATCATGCGCTGGACCCATTTTTCCTCAAAGCTTTCCACATAATCGGTGGTTTCGACAATTGCCTGCAGTCCAGCCTTATTGAAGATGCCGCGCATGCCATCCAGAATTTCGGCAAAAACGGCCTCAAACAATGTGGGTATGGAAATGCCGATCAGGGTGGAGTTTGCTGCGGCCAGGGAACCCGCGACACTGCTGGGCGTATATCCCAGCTTGCGCGCAATGCGGCGAATCTCGGTTCGCTTGGCTGGTGAAACACCTTCAACGCCGCGCATGACCCGGGAAACCGACATGATGCTGACGCCGGCTGCACGGGCTACATCCTCAATTTTGGCAGGAATTTTGGCTGGGCGGTTTGGTGTTACTTCAACAGGCATTGTGGCGTCCATTTGGTCGGTCAATCGCCCGGTCAATGTAGCAGAGATTTTACGTTAGCGCTAACGTAGGTTTTTCAGAATTCCTTTGTATGCGGATCGATTTATCGGCTTTGGTATCGGTAACAATTTGTGGAAGCATGCTTGGGAGGGTGGCTTGCCGAATATCCGTTTCGACAAGATTGAGAAGAGTTTTGGCAACGTTCGCGTGCTGCCACCGGTCGATCTTCAACTTAATGATGGTGAGTTCACTGTGCTCGTCGGGCCTTCAGGCTGCGGCAAGTCCACTACTCTGCGTATTCTTGCCGGGCTTGAAACGCTCAGTGGCGGCGAGATTTATTTCGATGAAAAACCGATAAGTCATCTGGAGCCCAAAGAGCGCGACCTTGCCATGGTGTTTCAGGATTATGCGCTTTATCCGCATATGAACATCGCAAAGAACATGTCCTTTGCGCTGCGACTGGCACGGGTGCCGAAATCCGAGATTGATGACAAGGTCAAGCGCGTTGCCACGATGCTGAATATTGATCATCTGCTGCAACGCAAGCCGGCCGAGCTTTCAGGCGGGCAGCGCCAGAGGGTGGCTATGGGCCGTGCCCTGGTGCGCGATGCCTCGACGTTCCTGTTTGATGAGCCATTGTCCAATCTGGATGCAAAGCTGCGCGCCAAAATGCGCACTGAGCTGGCTGAGATGCGCAACACGCTCGACAAGAACATGGTCTATGTAACCCATGATCAGATTGAAGCGATGACGCTGGGCGACCGCATTGTCGTGATGTCCGAAGGTGTTATTCAGCAGCAAGGCACGCCGGAAGAGTTGTTCAAATCCCCGGCCAATAAATTTGTCGCCGGCTTCATTGGCAGCCCGACCATGAATTTCCTGGATGGCGAGCTGATGACCGAAAGCGGCCAGCTGACTGTCAAGGGCGACGGCTTCTCCTTGCCATTGACAGATGAACAATCCACGCGGCTTGCCAATTACACTGACAAGTCAGTTTCTGTCGGTATCCGTCCGTCGTCATTCTCGTCGGACGTCTCACAAGGCGCGCCTATTTCCCTGCGGATCATCGTCTCGGAATATCTGGGTGCCCAATCTGTTCTGGTAACGCGCTGTGGCGCTGCCGATGTTCTTGTGGAGTACGAAAGTTCTTCACCTGTCAAAGCGGGCGAAATCAACGAGTTTGCAATTCGCACGGACGAAATAATGCTTTTCGACCATACGTCCGGAAAGCGGCTTTGAGCCTATTCTCAGCACTTAGGGAGGAAACATTGATGCTGAATTTCCTGAAATACACAACGGCTGCGGCAGCCGGGTTGGCCATGATGTCATCCACTGTCCTGGCAAACCCATACGAGCCTTATGAAGGCACCACTTTGGTGGTGAACTTTCCAGCTCATCCGCACTACAATGCGGTGATGAGAGTTCTGCCGGAATTCACCAAGGAAACCGGTATCCGCGTTGAAGTGGATCAATTGCAGTATCTCAAAATGCGTGAGCGCCAGACCCTGGAATTGACCAAGGATGAAGGCGATTATGATCTGATCGCCTATGTGGTGTTCTCCAAAGCGGATTACGTGTTTGCCGATCAGCTTGAGAATCTTGCACGCTATTTCATGAACCCAAAACTGTCTGATCCGAAATATGATGCGGATGATCTGATTGACGGTTATGTGCAGAATATCGGCGTTGCCGGTGGCACGAAGGGTTATCTGCCCGGCAAAACCGGCTCCCTTTATGGTATTCCGTTCGGATCAGAAACATCCGTTCTGGCCTACCGCAAGGATATCTTTGAAAAGCATGGCATCGCGGTTCCTGAAACCTATGACCAGCTTCTCGATGCAGCCTGCAAAATTCCGGAAGTTGAGCCTGGTGTTGGTGGCATGGCATCCCGTGCAGCCTCAGGCCATCAGGCCAGCCACGCATTCCTTCTGCATCTGGCGCCATTGGGTGGCCGTGTGTTTGACGGTGAGTGGAACCCGATCATCAACAATGCAGCCGGTGTTGCTGCAGCAAATGCTCTGAAAACCATCGTGGATTGTGGTCCAGAAGGTGCACAGACTTTCGGACCTGCTGAAGCGGCTGCTGCGTTCTCGCAGGGTCAGGCTGCCATGTTCATGGACTCAATTGCCTTTGCTGCCGGTTTTGAAGATCCTTCCAAATCCAAAGTGGCTGGCAAAGTTGGCTATGCCCTTCATCCAGAAGGCGTCCGTCGCGGCTCCCAGACGGGTGGATTTGGTATTGCCATTCCTCAGAACGCTGAGAACAAGGAAGCTGCCTTCCTGCTGATGCAGTGGCTGACTTCCAAAAAGGGTGATCTGATGGTTGCCATGGCTGGTGGAAACCCATCGCGCTTCTCAACCTATGAAGATGCCGGGCTGAATGAGAAATATCCTTATTCCGCTACCTTTGGTGAAGCCCTGAAATATGCTGATCCTGACTGGCGTCCAATCATCCCAACCTGGGGCAAGATCAATGCCGACATCGGAACCTCAATGTCCAAGGTTCTGACAGAAGGTCTTGATCCTCAGGAAGCTCTGGATGGTGTTGCCGAGCGTGCCCGGGCCATCATGGACGAGGCCGGCTACTACACCTGGAACTGATCTCCCAAGATTAGAACCCGATACCCGGAACGGGGCACATTCAGCCCCGTTCCGGATCCCCAAATCACTGTTCTCACTCCAGGGAAACGCAGGCGCTCATCATGCAAATGGCAAATGTCAATCGGTTGACCCCGTATATGTTTCTGGCTCCGGCGGTCGTGATCCTTGTCATCGCGCTGCTCTATCCCATTGGCTATATGATTTATGCCAGTTTTCTGGACTGGAACCCGAGCCAGCGCATTGGCGAAGCTGAGTTTGTCGGACTGCGAAATTACATCAACCTTCTGGGCGATGAGAGCTTTCGTGAGAGCCTTTCCGTTACTTTGAAATTTGCCGGGATTGTTGTTTTTCTGGAAATGCTTGTCGGCGTTGGGCTGGCACTGCTGCTGGACCGCAACATCAGAGGCATGTCGGCGCTGCGTACGCTGTTCATTCTGCCCATGATGATCGCTCCCATCGTGGTCGGTCTGATGTGGCGCTACATGTATCACCCGACAGTTGGTATTTTTAACCGCACGCTGAAATCCCTGGGATTTGAATCCGTTCCCTGGCTGTCCGATGGCAGTTGGGCCTTTACATCGGTGATCATTGCCGATGTGTGGCAATGGACGCCTTTCATTTTTATTCTGTCACTGGCGGCTTTGCAGTCGCTGCCGCAATCTGCGCTGGAGGCGTCCCGTATTGATGGTGCGACCGGCTGGCAGCAGATTTGGCATATCAAACTGCCCCTGATGATGCCGGTTTTGATTGTGACCTGTCTGCTGCGCCTGATTGATGCCTTCAAGGTTCTGGAAGTCGTGTTGGTGCTCACCAATGGCGGCCCGGGACTGTCGACCGAAATTCTGTCCCTGCGCATATCGCGAACAGCTTCGGAATTCCGCGAACTTGGCGAAGCGGCGGCGATGTCCAACTATTTGCTGATCGTCCTGCTGCTGCTGACGCTGGCGATGTTCTTCTACAACAAGGTTTCTGAAATGCGCACTGCACGATTGCGGGCTGCAGCTGAGGGAGATGACTGATGGCTGACAAGGTTTATGATAAACAAAACCCGGCCTTTTATGCGCTGATTGTTGCATTGGTCGTCATGTCGGTCGGACCGATCGTCCTGATGTTGATGACCTCGCTGAAGCTCAATGTCGACATCATGTCCGACACGGCGGGCCTGTTTTTCATGCCAACACTGCGCAATTACGAAACCGCGCTGTGCGACATGTTGTGGTACGCGCCGCAGCACGTGGAATATTGCGATCCGACCTTTGGTCGTGCGCTGATGAACTCTCTGACGATTGCGATCATATCAACTGCACTGACATTGGTGATTGGCTGCATGGCAGCATATGCAATTGTGCGGTTCCGATTTATGGGCCGGGATACAGTGTCATTGACCACGTTGGTCATGCGCATGGTGCCACCGGCTGTTCTGCTGGTTCCGGTGTTTGGTATCTGGACTTTCCAGTTCCAGATTGACGGAACAAAGATGGGCATCATTCTGGTTTATGTTGCCATGAACCTGCCCTTTGTGATCTGGATTTTGCAAAGCTTCATCATTCAGGTGCCGATTCAGCTTGAAGAAGCTGCCCGGATGGATGGCGCCGGACCTTTCCAGGTGTTCTTTCTGGTGGTACTGCCGATCATCAAACCGGGATTGGCTGCGGCCTCGATTTTCACCTTCCGCATTGCCTGGAACGAATTCCTATTGGCCAATGCGCTGGCAGATCGAAACTCGCGCACAGTTCCTGTGACCATTGTGAACTCCCTGACTGAATACGATATTGACTGGGGTGTGATCATGGCAACCGGCATGCTGCTGGCGGTCCCGCCAATTATTTTCACCTTTGTAGCGTCTCGGCAGATCATCACCGGTATGACAGCAGGCGCTGTTAAAGGCTGAGCATGATTGAGTGGCTGTTATTACCAATCGATCCATCGCGATTGCACGAGGTTGGTTTTAACGTTGCATGGCATGGGCGACTGATGGTTCTGGCCTGGGCATTTCTGTTGCCACTAGGCGTCATCATTGCCCGCTTTTTCAAAATCATGCCGCGTCAGGATTGGCCACGGGAAGTCGATAATCTGGCATGGTGGCGGTCGCATCTGTATCTGCAGATATCTGGTGGCGTGGTTGTGCTTGTGGCGCTTCTTGTGATCCTCACCAATCCGGGCCGTGTCTTTCACATTCATCTTCATGCGGTGCTTGGCTGGACTGTTGTGGTTTTCTGCCTGTTTCAGTTCATTGCTGGCATTTATCGCGGGAGCAAGGGCGGACCCACCGAGATCGCTGCAGACGGCTCCATGCATGGCGATCATTATGACATGACCACGCGCCGCCGCATTTTTGAGTATTTCCACAAAACGGTGGGTTATGCGGCAATCCTGCTTGCGGCAGTGACTATTTTTACCGGCCTGTGGGACAGCAACGCGCCGCGCTGGATGTGGGTTGGTATTGCGCTGTGGTGGTGTGTTCTGGCGGTTGTGTTTATCCGCCTGCAAACCAAGGGCCGGACCGTTGATACCTATCAGGCAATCTGGGGCCCTGACCCGGTCCATCCCGGTAATCAGATGAAGCCGATTGGTCCGGGAATTCGTCGGCTGAATGAGGAGGCCGACGAATAGAGTAACTTGGCGTCAGGCCGTTAGCGGATGCGCGTTGGCCGCCATGACATGGTGATGAATGCGCCCATCAAAATAGAGTTCCACCATTTCACCGGTCACTTCGCGTGATTTAAAACGGGCATCACAGGCCAGTGCCTTTTCCATACCGGCCGTATCTTCGTAGCTGATGGCAAGGATCAACGGGAATTCCGGTGCACCTTCATCGCGGTCTTCACCGAACATGACCCGAACTTCCACTGCGCCGTCGAACTGTGTCCAAAGCGGCACCAGTTTTTCATTCACAAATGTTCTGAAGGCAGCTGTCTGGCCTTCTTTAACAGTTCCTTCGAACAAAGCGTATCGGGTTATCACGGGCATTTCCTTGTTTTGTATTGGTTACTAGTTGAGGGATTTGCCCATCGGGCCGCAGGCTATGCGGCTGGACCTTCAAAATACTTCATCAGGACGGCATTGTCGGCTTCGCCAAGGCCTGCAGCGACCAGAACACGGTGAATTTCCGCGCACACTGCGGTCAATGGCATTGCGGTGCCAGTGATCCGGGCAAGGTCCTGCACGCCGTTCAAATCTTTCACCATATTGTTGATGTTGCCGGTCGGCGTGTAATCCTTGCGTGCAAATTTGGCCATGAATTCCTGCAAAATGGCGCTGTCGGCACGGCCACCTGCAATGGCTTTTGGAATCTGGGTTGCATCAACCCCGGCATCCAGTGCCAATTGAGTTGCTTCTGCCACAGCGACAAAATTCAAGGCGCACAGAACCTGATTGATCAGCTTTGTTGTCTGGCCTGCGCCGCTTGGCCCCATCAAGGTGTAATTGGCACAGAGATGATCCATCACGGTTTTTGAGCGCTCAAAGGCGTCGCTCTGCCCCCCAACCATCACCGCCAATTGTCCGATGGCCACTTTGGGAGCGCCGCCTGACAGTGGGCAATCCAGCCATTCCAGCTTGTGCTCGGTCGCCTCTGTAGCGAGTGCCTTGGTGGATTCAGGATCGATGGATGACATGTCAATGATCAGCGTGCCGGGCTTCGCGCTTGCTGCAACACCGTCCTTGCCAAAGACGGCAGCGCGCACGATGTTTGGCGAATTAAGGCTGAGAATGATGAAGTCTGATGCTTCCGCTGCAGCTGCCGCAGAGGCCGCTGCTGTTGCGCCTTTTGTTACCAGAGCCGCAACCTTGTCCTTGTCCAGATCAAAGACCGCCAGTTGGTTTCCTGTTTCCAGCAGGCGTGTGCCGATGGCACTGCCCATAACGCCGGCACCGATGAGTGCAACCTTGTTTGACATTCTATTCCCTTTCATGGCCGCGGTTTTGCAGCGCGGCAATTGCGTTGGCGACAATTGTGTCCACCGGCGCGTCAATATCTATGGTGACAGCATCCTCATCCAAGGCTGGCGGCTCCAGGGTCGCAAACTGGCTGTCCAGAAGGCTGACCGGCATGAAGTGGCCGGTGCGGGCATCCATACGGCTTCGGATCAGCTCGCGGCTGCCGGACAGGTGGACGAAGGTGGTCCGCTCACCCGCAGCCGCTGTGATGCGATCACGATAGGCGCGCTTCAGCGCCGAGCAGCCGCCAATGATGATGCCTTTCCGTTGTTGCATCTCCTTGGCAAAGCGCTCCAGCCATGGCCACCGATCTTCATCGGTGAGCGGTTCACCCCGGCTCATTTTGTCCACATTGGCCTGCGGATGATAGGTATCACCATCCAGATAGAGGCCACCCAGCCTGTCGGCCAGAGCCTCACCAATGGATGATTTTCCGCAACCGGCAACACCCATTACGACAAGTAGGCGGGCAGTTGCTGGCTCGGATTGTTTGTTGGATGGTGTCATGGTTTGATCAGAGCGAGGCAGTGATGCCTCCATCGACATAGAGCGTGTGGCCATTGACGAAGGAAGAGGCCGCAGAGCTCAGGAAAATACAAGCCCCGACCAATTCGTCCACATTGCCCCAACGCCCGGCCGGTGTGCGCTTTTCCAGCCACGCGCTGAATTCCGGATCTGCGACCAGAGCCGCGTTCAGCGGCGTGTCAAAATAGCCCGGCGCAATGGCGTTGACCTGCATGCCATATTGCGCCCAGTCCGTGGCCATGCCTTTGGTGAGATTGCCGACGGCGCCTTTTGTTGCCGTATAAGGAGCAATGCCGGGCCGTGCCAGCATGGTCTGCACTGATGCAATGTTGATGATTTTTCCAGCATTGCGATTGATCATGTGGTTGGCAACGGCCTGTCCGACATTGAAAACGGTGGAAATATTGGTGCTCAACAGCTTTTCAAATGCCTCTGGCGGAAAGTCTTCCAATGGCGTGCGGTGTTGCATGCCTGCATTGTTGATGAGGATGTCGATGGGACCGGTTTCAGCTTCAAATCCGTCTACGGCTGTTTTGGCAGCGCCATGGTCGGTGGCATCAAAGGCCAATTGATAAACTTTCGGGCCAATGGAAGACAGCGCGGCCGCCGCGCTGGCAATCTTGGTTTTGTCGCGGCCATTTATAATGATGGCAGCTCCGGCTTCCGCCAGACCTTTTGCCAGCGCAAATCCAATTCCTTGCGACGATCCGGTTACCAGCGCAGTGCGCCCGGTCAGGTCAAAAAGCTTCGTTCCAATTGTCACACCAAGGGTCCTTTTTCATCTCGACAGGAGTTCATACTTCTGTATATGTTATCGATAACATCTTCAAGGGTAACTTTACGGAAAAATGCGTTTCTCTTCGAAATGCTCTAGGGTCTGAACTCAATTACGAGATTAAATCCCCGCCCAGTCAGGAAAGTCATACATCATGCGTGCCATCGTTATTCACAAAGCCAAGGATCTGCGTGTCGAAGAACGTGCGGAAGCCAGCCCCCAGGCCGGGCAAGTTGCCATAACGATGGCGACGGGCGGTATCTGCGGGTCTGATCTGCATTATTACAATCACGGTGGCTTCGGGCCGATCACCATCAAGGAACCGATGATTCTGGGTCATGAAGTGTCTGGCTATATTCGCGCTTTAGGCGACGAGGTAGAGGGGCTTGAAGTTGGTGATCTTGTGGCGATCTCTCCATCACGCCCGTGTGGAAGCTGCAAATATTGTGTGCAAGGTTTGCGCAATCATTGCCTCAATATGCGGTTTTATGGCTCGGCAATGCCGTTCCCGCATATTCAGGGTGCTTTTCAGGAAAGCCTGATTGCTGATGCCAGCCAATGTGTGAAGGCCAATGGCCTGACTGCCGGTGAAGCTGCTGTTGCAGAGCCTTTGTCGGTGACGCTTCACGCTGCACGGCGCGCAGGGGAAATGCTGGGCAAGAAGGTTCTGATTACGGGAAGCGGGCCCATTGGAACGCTTAGCATTCTGGCGGCGCGGGCTGCGGGTGCGGCCGAAATTGTGGTGACCGATCTGTCAGACCAGGCTCTTGCCTATGCTAAGAAAGTTGGTGCGGACCGGACCATCAATGTGGTGACAGCACCTGATGCTTTGGCTGCCTATGAGCCAGATAAGGGTTATTTTGATGTGTTGTTTGAATGTTCAGGCGCTGCTCCTGCGCTGGCCGCTGGCATGGCGGCGATGCGTCCGCGCGGCGTGGTGATGCAGCTTGGAATGAGCGGCGAAATGACATTGCCGATGTTGCTGCTGACCGCCAAGGAACTGGATTTGCGCGGTTCATTCCGCTTCCACGAAGAGTTTGCCACGGCCGTGCAGTTGATGCAAAGCGGACAGATTGATGTAAAGCCACTGATTTCCCACACATTTGGCATTGATGATGCGGTGGAAGCCTTCGAAGTGGCAACTGATCGTGGCCAATCCATGAAGACACAAATTCAGTTTGCAAAGAGCGCTTAGGGTCCGCACCCTAGGCTTGAGGAAACGTATCAGCGCCGATTGCGGAAAGGGCAGCGTTGGCAACGTCAATATCCTGTTCGCCGGTTCCTGAGCCTACGCCAACACCGCCCAGCAGGTCCGTACCGATCCTGATGGGCAGCCCGCCCGGCAATCCTGTCACGCTTCCACTGGTCGCGGCGGCAATTCCGGGACGGATGTGATCTGGAATAGCTGCGCTTGGCGCGCCAATGGAGGCCGCTGTTCTGGCTTTGGAAAGAGCGCTTTTACGGCTGAGGAACTTGGCCCCGTCCATTCTGACTTCTGCAATCGGCTCGCCACTGGCATCGACCACAACAATGCATTGCGGCTGACCAATTTTGTCGGCCTCTGCTATGGCGGCATTCAGCATTGCCATGGCGCCCTGATGGGTCAGTTGGGTTTTGGCGGCGGTGAAACTCATGCTAAGGCTCCTTGCAGAAAATGATTGATATGATATCGGTAACATGTTTGTCATGAATTGATACAAAAAGGGTAGAGTTGAATGGCGTTTTTTGAGGTTCTGGATAAATCCTTTGACAGTTTTGTGCTGGGAAATGCGCCGGTCAAGCAAATTGCCACAGGGTTTGACTGGGTTGAAGGGCCGGTTTGGTTTGGTGATGCCAATTGCCTGTTGTTTTCAGACATTCCCAATAACCGGATCATGCGCTGGATACCCGGGCTTGGCACTAGCATTTATCGCGAGCCTTCAAACTATTCCAATGGGCATACGCGGGACCGCCAGGGGCGGTTGATTTCCTGCGAGCATGGCACGCGGCGCGTTACGCGCACGGCAGCAGATGGCTCGGTCACCGTGATTGCCGACAGTTTTGATGGCAAGCGGCTGAATTCACCAAATGATGTTGTTGTGAAATCCGATGGGACGATCTGGTTTACCGATCCACATTACGGCATCAAGACCAATTATGAAGGGTTCAAATCCGAGCAGGAACTGCCATGTCAGGTCTATCGGGTCGATCCGTCCAAAGGCACAATTAATGTTGTGCTGACCGACTTTGCCGGTCCCAACGGTCTTGCCTTTTCACCCAATGAAGACAAGCTCTATGTTGCGGATACGGGGGCGATCTTTGACGAAGATGCCGAGCGACATATCCGCGTGTTTGATGTGGATGCGGACAATCGCCTGAGCGGTGGTGACGTGTTTCACCAAATCAGCGAAGGATTTGCCGATGGGTTCCGGCTGGACAGTGATGGCAATCTTTGGTCGTCCGCAGCCGATGGGGTGCATTGCATCAACCCATCGGGCGCGTTGATCGGCAAGGTTCTGGTTCCCGAACTGGTATCGAATGTGTGCTTTGGCGGTCGGTCAAAACATCAGCTATTCATCACCGCTTCGACCAGTGTTTATATGATCAGCCTGAACCGTCAGGGTGTGCAGTGGCCGTAATGGCACCAAAGCATTGCTAAACTATGCTGTTGCGCCTGGGACGAGCCGGGTGGGCACAACCACCACATCCTTGCAGGGTTCATCGCGAAGACGCGCAACCAGCAACTCTGCGGCCTGTTTTCCAACACCCTGTGTGGACACCATTGTGGTGGTGAGGCGCTGAGGCAGGATTGAGGCGGCTTCCATGCCGCCCCATCCGGCGATGGCCAACTGGCCCGGCACATCTATGTTGCGGGCCTGGCAGAAAAACAGACCCCCGATTGCCATTTCATCATCCTGATAATAGATGCCGTCGAGATTGCTTTCCCGGCTCAGTAAATTCTCCGTACCGTAATAGCCGGCATAAAAACTGGATTTATCATGGAGCAGTTCCGAGGCGACCAGCGGATGACCGGCTGAAGACAGGGCCTTTTGGAATCCTTCGGAGCGAATTGATCCCATGGTGGTGGTGCTGGGCTGAATGCCGACATAGCCAAGCCGCCGTCGCCCGCGGCCAATCAGAAACTGACCCATTTCATGGCCACAATCAAAATGGTTGAAGCCGACAGAAACATCCAGCGGGCTGGTGTTGAGATCCCAGATTTCGACAACTGGTATAGAGGTGGCCTTGAGCAGTTCCAAGGTGGCAGAGGAATGATTTCTGCCAGACAGGATGACACCGGCAGGCCGCCAGGACAGCAGACCGCGCAGCCATTTTTCTTCCACATCGGGCAATTCATCATTGACCCCGATCATGGTCTGATAACCGAAGCGGAAAAGGGTGCGGTCAATGCTTTCCAGAACCTCGCCATACAGGCGGCTGGTCACGCGTGGCACGCAAACACCAACCAATGTTGAGGCAGCTTCCGATCCAAAAGTTGCGGCAAGACGGTTTGGTACGTAACCAAGCCGATCAATCTCGCGCATGACCCGTTCACGGGTTTCCTCAGAAAAACCACCACTGTCACGCAGGATGCGGGATACTGTCATCTTGGAAACACCAGCTGCATCTGCAATCTGTGCAAGATTGGCACCTAGTTTTCTGGGCGATTTTGATGTCTTTTTCGACATTGTTTCCAAGCTGATCTCAGGGTTACGTTACCGATAACATTTTCCGCTTGACTCTGGAAGCACCGTGATGAAAGTTACAGTAGGTTACCGGTAACGTTTGTCAAGAAATACTGGAACTGACCGGGAGGAAGTTGCGATATGAGACCGGATAGCGGGCTCTTTTTTGATCGTATCGAAAAATCGTTTGGCGGCACGCAGGCGCTGGGCGGCGTGTCCATGCATGTGGACCGTGGCGAGATTGTAGCGCTTCTCGGCGAAAACGGGGCGGGAAAATCCACGCTCATCAAAGTCCTTGGTGGCATCCACAAACCAGACAGCGGACGCGTGCTGATCGACGGGGCTGATTATGCCCATGCGCCAGGCCGTATCAATGAAAAACAAGCGGTTGCTTTTATCCATCAGGATCTGGGTCTGATCGAATGGATGAGTGTTGCGGAAAACATTGCACTGGCCATTGGCTACTCACGAAAATTCGGAATGATTGACTGGAACAAGGCGGAGGCCACAGCGGCGGCTGCGCTGAAACTGGTGGATTGTGATTTTGACCCCTCTGCCCGCGTTTCCAGCCTGAGCCGGACGGAAAAATCACTGGTTGCCATTGCCCGCGCACTGTCTGTTGAATGCGATTTTCTGGTGTTGGATGAACCAACGGCCAGTTTGCCGGCTGACGAGGTTGAGCGCCTGTTCACCGCGTTGCGTCCATTGCGCCAGAAGGGTGTGGGCATGATTTATGTCTCGCACCGGCTGGATGAGGTGTTTCGTATTGCGGACCGTGTGTCTGTTCTTCGCGATGGCAATCTGGTGGGTGTGCGTGATGTTGCCCATACCACCCCGGAAGAGCTTGTCAGTCTGATCGTTGGTCGCAAAACCCGCGAAATTTCAAAACCCGTCATTCAGACCGGCGGTGAAATTCTGACCGTGAAAGGCCTGAGCACAGACACTGTGGGCCCGATTGATTTGTCGGTTCGCAATGGTGAGCTGCTTGGCATTGTCGGCTTGCGCGGCGCGGGGCATGAAGATGTTGGCCGCAGCCTGTTTGGTGTGATCGCACATCAGGGTGAGATTGTTCTGGATGGCAAGACGCCCGATCTGTCGTCACCACGCAGCGCCATGGAAAGCGGTTTTGGCTTTGTGGCGCGAGACCGGGTCGTGGAATCCATCGCTCCGGTTCTGACCATTCGGGAAAACGCTTTTATCAATCCTGCTGCTTCAGGTCGGACACCGCTGAGCCTTCTTTTACCGTCAAAAGAAGCGGTGCAGGCCAAAGCGTTGGGAGAGCTTGTCGGGCTCAGCCCGAATGATCCCACCCTTGCCATTGAAGCCCTGTCTGGGGGCAATCAGCAGAAAGTTGTGGTCGGACGCTGGCTTGGCACCAACCGGAAATTTCTCATCGCAGAAGATCCGACGGCGGGCGTTGATGTGGGCGCCAAAGCCGAGATCTATAATCTGCTGTACAATGCGCTGGCTTCCGGCATGGGCGTTCTTGTTGTATCGACCGATTTTGAAGAAGTCGCCGCCATCTGCCACCGCGCCATTGTGTTCAGCCGTGGTCAGATTGTCAGTGAATTATCCGGCGTTGAACTATCCACCGAATCCCTGATCCAGGCAGCATCTACCGGCGAGACCGGCGCGGCCACTAGCGGAGAGACCGATCATGCAGTCCATTGAATCAAATGCGCTGGAGCCAACCAAAGCGGAACTGGCGGGCCAGTCCCTGTCGACACGTCTGATTAGGCTGGCCCCGGTCTACGGGCTGGTTATTCTGATGTTCGGGTTGATAATCCTGTTCTCCGTCTTGCTGCCGAACACGTTTCCGACCCTTCTCAATCTGCGCGCCATTGTTTCGGACAAGTCGATCATTGCTCTGCTCAGTCTGGCTGCGATGATACCGATGGTGGCGGGTCGCATCGATCTGACGGTCGGCTATGGCATTGTGCTGTGGCACATTCTGGCGATCTCGCTGCAGACCCTCTATGGCATTCCATGGCCGATGGCCGTTATCATTGTGCTGCTGCTGGGTGCGGCCGTTGGTTTTCTCAACGGTCTGCTTGTGGAAGTCGCCAAGATTGATGCGTTCATTGCAACGCTGGGTACCGGTACTGTGCTGTATGCGCTGGCGCTGTGGCACACAGGTGGCCGTCAGGTCGTCGGTGTCTTGCCAGAAGGGTTTTATGCCCTCAATGGCACCTTTGTTTTCGGCCTTCCGATTACTGGCTATTACGTTCTGGCGATCACATTGGCGATGTGGCTGATCCTGGAATACACGCCCATTGGCCGGTATCTGTATTCCATTGGGGCCAATCCGCGCGCTGCCGAACTGAACGGAATTCCCACACGCAAATTTGTAGTCGGTGCTTTTGTGACCTCAGGTGTTCTGGCTGCGCTGGCCGGTGTCTTGCTGGCTTCAAAATTGCGCATTGGTCAAGCCAGTGTTGGCCTTGAATATCTCCTGCCTGCACTGGTTGGGGCGTTTTTGGGCTCCACCACAATCAAACCCGGACGGGTGAATGTCTGGGGCACAATTGTGGGTGTCACAATTCTGGCCGTCGGCATTTCCGGCATTCAACAAATTGGTGGCTCCTTCTGGGTGGAACCGATGTTCAACGGGGTCACCTTGCTGGTGGCTATTGGCATCGCCGGCTATGCCCAACGCCGCAAGGGTGCTGCAAAAAAGTAGATTTTGGCCGTGTGTACGCGGCCTCAAATAAAGCGGCCCGGTGGGCTGCAGATATCAGATGCGCTGGGAGGCGGATCTATAACACAGGGGTCCGGATGGGCACCTGAAACGGGCTTTTGAATAAGCTGATTATCCTGGAGGAAACTATGCTGAGAAGATCATTTATTGCAGGTCTGCTGATGCTGGGCGTTGCCGTGCCAGCCCATGCGGACAAGGTTTCAGATGCCATGGACATGGTGAAACGCCATGCCGGACAGAAACTGGAATGGGACGGACCAACCACCGGGCCCAAAGCTGCTGAAGGCAAAACCATTGTGGTGCTGGCAGGCGATTTGAAAAATGGCGGCATTCTTGGCACCACGAATGGTGTTGAAGAAGCTGCTGCTGCCATTGGCTGGACAGTGCGGGTGCTGGATGGTGCTGGTACAGTCTCTGGCCGTACCGCATCCTTCGGTCAGGCTTTGGCGCTGCAGCCAGATGGTATCATCATCAATGGATTCGACTCCGTTGAGCAACAGGTCGGCATGGATGCCGCGAAGGCCGCCGGTATACCGCTGGTCAGCTGGCATTCCTCACCTGTGATCGGCCCCAACCCTGACATCGGTGTCTTCGTCAATGTCTCAACCGATGCGATGGAAGTGTCTGCGGCTTCTGCGCAATGGGCGTTTGCGGATGCAGGTGGCAAGCCGGGTGTGATCATTTTCACCGATTCCACCTATGCCATTGCCATTGCCAAAGCGGACCGCATCAAGGAAACCATTGAAGAGCTGGGTGGCACGGTTCTGGAATATGTCGATACACCGATTGCTGAAACCTCCAACCGCATGCCGACCCTGACCACTGCTCTGCTGCAGCGTTATGGTGACAAATGGACCCACAGCCTTGCCATCAATGATATCTATTTTGATTTCATGAGCCCGGCTCTTGCCGCAGCTGGCATCAAGGGTGATGGTCAACCGAAACAGGTTGCTGCCGGTGATGGATCTGAAAGTGCCTATCAGCGCATTCGCGCCAACCAGTATCAGTCAGTCACTGTTGCCGAGCCGCTTAATCTGCAGGGCTGGCAGTTGGTTGATGAGCTGAACCGCGCCATGCAGGGTGCAGAATGGTCCGGCTACACATCCCCATTGCATGTGGTGACCAGCGAAAACATCGCGTTTGATGGTGGCGACAAAAACAGCTTTGACCCGGGTAATGGTTATCGTGACGAGTACAAGAAAATCTGGGGCAAATAAGTCTCCCAAGCTATGATCGGAAAGGGCGGTCCAATGGGCCGCCCTTTTTGCGTCTGAACAAAAATGTTCCCGGGTTTAGAAGTCGAAGCGGAACTTGCGCACGATGCCAATTTTACCGCTGAACTGATCCTTTGATCCCACATCGGTTATGGGAGAATCTGCCGCATCACCGATGAGTCTGTTGTAACCCGCACCTGTTTCGAGCGCCCAGTTTTCATTGAAGTCGTGCCGTACAGAGGCTTCCAGACCGATGGATTTGAAACCTGCATCTGCATCGAATTGATTGAGCCCTGAAGCCCCGCTTTCGGTCGCACTTACACTGAAATATTCTTCCATGTAATTGCCGGAGGCCCAAGAGACCCGTGGCCCGACAGTAATGGTCGTATTGGCTTCAGGACGCATCACATAGTCGGCCCCAAATTCGCCGACAAATCCATTGTGGCCGGTTACGCCATAGCGAATGTCAGTAAATGCGCTGGCCGCTCCCATTGTGTAAGCCACACCGGCACCCAACTCGAGCGCTGCATCTGTATCTTCCAGGCCAGTCAGCTCAGAATGGTCTGATGCTTCGCGTGATCCCAGATAACGAAATGACGGACGAGCCGACAGGCCTTGTCCATCGCCACCACCAAGTGTGAAGCCGTTTCTGGTGGCCAGATAGCCAAAGTTGAAGAGCGGAAAAGGTGAAACCTTATAGTCTTTTGAGCCTTCGTAAGTCGGGGCTGTGAGCACTCCTGCACCCAATTCAAATTCCAGGCCCGGCGCCAGAACCTCTTGTGCCGATGCGGTGCTAATGCACATGGAGACCAACAATGCTGTGCCTCCTGCAACGGCGCGTTTAGACGTCTGCCTGTGTGTTGGCTTCATGGTGGTCCTTTTAATTATTATGAGCTTTGAGGGCGAGGGGGAGTCTGATCCAACTCAGTTTCTCAATTGCGCCCTTACACTCAAATAAAGCGTTAAAAAAACCAATTTCAAGGTGCTGTTTGAAACAGTTGCACGACGGATGTTGCGTTCACCTGTTGAGCCCACCGCCCAAATTTACCAAATTGCTGCAAAGATGCTAATGTCCGCTTTCAGGGTCCTCAGAAACCGTTTTGCCACGTCGGACCCAAAGGTCATGAACTTCCGACCAGTTCGGGGGCGTATCTGTGTCAAAGCCCAAAACTTTCCCTGTCGCTATTTTATCAAACTTTTGCATGGCCTTTAGGTGAGCCCCCGTGCGCAGATATGTCAGCATCTTGTCGCGTGAATGCCAGAGACTAAGCGTGTGGTGAACGCCGTTGATGGTTCTTGCATCTGCGCTCAGACAACCATCGGCCTGCTGTGCTTGGGACATGGACGCGATAGCATGACGCCAGAATATTGGCGCATGCCATATCCGTTTCAACTCTAGGCCGGTGATTGAAACATAAACTTTATCAGCCACCGGCTTTGTCCAACTGATGCCCGCCATTCACCCATGCAGCAAGCATGGCGCTGAAATCGTCGCTTTTGTCTTGGTAGCAAAAGTGCCCACAATTTTCAAAAATCATCAGCGCGCTGTTTGGCAGGCGAGCATGCAAACGTTTGGCGTTATCCGTTGTCAGGAACGCATCTTGATCGCCCCAGAACACTTGGACCGGCACATCGAGAGTGTCGAGGCTTGGGTCGATTTCTTTTGTGGCCTCAGGGTAGCTTTTGAACCAACTGGTGACTTGGCGCGCACGCCCGGTGTAGGATTGCATGTAATCCGTGACCTCTGCTGCCTTTGGGCTGTAGTGCAGGTAGCCCAAATACGTCGCGCCGGCGATGAAAGTGCTCATGCCTGTCGTATTCACCAAAGTCCGCCAAAAACCGTAGCCTACGACCTTTCTGATCAAACTCCCGTCATCCGAGGGCAGAATGCCTGGACCGTCCCCGATTGCGATGCTTTTGGCCTTGTGATCGCGGTGGATGACGTAGTGCAGTGCCACAGGCATGGCTACATCAGGTGCAACGATATGGATATCCGACAGCTCTAAGGCGGCTACGAATTTTTCAAGAAATGCGCTTTGAGCGGCAAAGGTCATGTACTCCATGCCCCCTTCGCTTTTGCCAAATCCGGGCATGTCGAGTGCGATTAGATTGGCGTCAGACGCAAGGGTAGCCCAGACAGCATCGTAGCACAGAATGCTTTGTGGCAACGGACTAAGGAACAGGATCGTCGGACCATCGGATTTGCCAGCGCGTGCATAGCGGATTGACAACCCATCCAGCTGCATGTGCTCGGGCTTCATGGTGAAGTTAGTTGGCGCGTAATCGATCTTGGAGGCGGTGCTGGTGCGACGACGCCGGACGTTATAGAATTCGGGCGTGATCAACATGAGGCTCAAAGCGTTCATTCGGCCAAACAGGCCAATAGGATCTTTAGTCATTCGTAGCTCCTTTGAAAATTGGGTAGCGCTCACGCATTTTATTTCGTAACTACAGGTACGTAAGAATATGGTCAATGATTAAGTACCCCAAGGTCCGATAATGAGGCAAACATCGTCACCCACCCGTGGTCGACCAAGTACGCTCGACCAAGATGAGGTGTTGCATGTATCCTTGATGCAGTATTGGACACATGATCCACTTGCAGTTTCGATTAACGATATTTGTAAGCTAACCGGTGCGTCCAAACCTGGGATCTACCGCGCTTTCGGCAGTGATGATGGGTTGAAATCAAAGGTTCTGGATGTTTACCAAAACGTGGCGATTGCTCCACTTCTTGACATTTTTGAAGCGAGGCGAACGTTTGACGTGACTGTTGAGGCCGTCATTGCTTTTATGATGCAGGACCGTGAGGCCTTGGGCATTCCAAACGGTTGTTTGTTCGTCATGATGCGTTCACAGCAGCATAGACTTGGTCCAAAAACCGTGGAAAAGTTGGATCTGCTTCGCGAGGGGTTTCGAAAGGGTATTTCGGACTGGGTTGAAGATGCAAAATCCAAAGACCAGTTCGACAAGAACTTGCCCACGACCGTCGCCGCTCTGTTTATTGATGCCCAACACGCGGGGGCGATGCGTATGCAAAAAGAAGGCGTTCTGTCAGATCAAATCGAGAGCTTCTTACGTTTCGGATTTTCAGCCTTACGCAGTTGAACAAACGACATGCAACTAACGCAATGCGCACCCTAGATTGAATATCGATGCGGACATTGGTGTTGCCCTTTGCCAATTAGTGCTTTGTCCGCACAGCAGACCTTTACTCAGCGGCATTGCAAGAGCCGCGAGGATTGGTGAATCATCGCGTGTGGAGCCGTTCCAAAGCTGTGAACCAAACTACGCAAGCCTGTTCTCATTCATGCCTTTCAAGATGATGTAAGGTCACCAAGTACCTCTTTCGGTAGGCGCTAACTGATAGGGATGCTGCCCTTTTTTCAAACCAACAAAAGGTCAAACACCGGTTTCAGGCGTTTGAACTCGGTTCTGCAGGTGACCATCAGATTGTTATCAAGGGCAGCTTTTTCATCACCCAGATCTGACCAGATGGCGAGACCCTTGTGACGTAACAAGTCTTCTTGCGGGTGATCTTTTGCGAAGCCGGATGGGACGCGTTTTAACTCCGGGTCACTGATACGCGCGCCTTTTTGGGTCAGGCTTTGCAAAGTGGCCGCGATGTCATTTCCTTCTGCGCCATCGACCCGATTGCGAAAGGCCTTCAATTGTGAGGCGTCAAAGCCGAAAATGCCACAGCCAAGAGACAGCTTTTCTGTGTCCAGGCCGAAAAACCAGCAGGGTGGATTTGCCATGGGGTGTTCCGGCGTGAAGGAGATGTGCATGTGGGTGTTATAAGGTGTCTTGTCTTTTGCAAAGCGCACGTCGCGGTGGATACGGAACAGTTTTGACGTGTGCGAAAAACCGGTCAAGCTGCGCAGTTGCTCGCTCATTGCGTCTGCAAAGGCCAGCGCGGGTATTTTGTAATCTTCTTCATAGGTCTTTTTCTGGGCTTTGAACCAGTCGCGATTGTTGTTGGCTTTTAACTGTTTCATGAAAGAGATGGTTTGGGCGGTAAATCCGGAAAATGGAGTTGCGGTCACGGGTTCATCCTTTCTGATTATTTTGGCGGAAGATTACCGACAAAGGTCAGGGCAAGCGCGATCCAGCTTTGCAGACATTCTGCATCACAATCATCCTCGTAGACGAAGATGAGGCCGGTCATTTTTCGGCCACCCTGTTCCATGGTCATCGCGCCGGGTCGCTTCATGGCTTCGGCTTCATTGTCCTTGCCGACCCGGAACATGAAGCGGCCTTCGCCCGTCTTTTGCCGATTGGCGCCGCCGAGCATGTTGCCATCCAGCATAAAGCAAACGCCACCCATCATGCGCTTTTCCACGATGCCGCCCAAGCCATCAACGGCATTGCGAAAGCGATCTGCCAGTTCTTCATCATAGGCCATGATCCGACCCCTCCAGCTCAATCAGATGTCAAATAAGGTTACGGATAATGGCAATGAGAATGCAAATCGCAAACCCCGCAAGTGCCAGGAAGGTCATCGACATGCCAATGGCACGGCCATTGCCCCAACCCACGCTGCGTATGGTGGTGTAGTGAATGAGCCGACCGCCTAGAAGTATCAGCCCGCCTGCCCAGATAAGCGATGCGGGCGTACCAACCAGTTCGGCACCGCCCATGGCCAACAGAGTGATGGGAACGGTTTCGGTGAAGTTTCCATGAGCGCGCATGCGCTGCATGAGATCGGAATCGCCACCATCCATAAACCGGATCCCGGTATGGACGCGCTTCAGCCCGACCGTAATTGTCATGGGAATCTGGAGCAGTGCCAGCAGGGCAACAAACACAAGTGTAATTGGTATCAACATAATCATATCCTGAATTTGCAAACAGAGTTTGTGGTGAACTGGCCGCTTCTGCTCCAGAGTTTGCCCGAGAGTTTAGACGTTTAAGACTGCATGCTTTCATAGGTAATCAGGGCAATCTGTGCGCCTTGCGGATCGGCAATCGTGCTCATGCGGCCAACGCCCGGCATGTCCATTGGTTCGCTGACAATCGTTCCGCCCGCTTTTCTGACCCGTTCAACGCAGGCATCCACATCTTCCACGGTCACATAAATGAGCCAGGCGCCGTTTTCCTGTGGCATGGGTGAAAAACCGCCAATGGGCTGCTCGTTGATCATGATGCCCGGAAAGCTGGAGCCGTCCTGCATGGGCATGTCACCAATGGTCCAACCGATGGTTTCGCTATAGAATTTCATGGCAGCTGCGCTGTCGGGGCCGGAATGTCCAATCCAGCCTGCATTGCCCGGTGTTGTCATTTTAATCTCGCTCATGATGTCCTCCTGAAGTGGGTTCTGCGTGTTGCAGTGCCCCAAGGACGGGCGAACCCTGCTGAATCCGACACGTTCATGAATTTTTTTTGCAGCTATCGATTTTTTCCAGCAAAAGCCGACGTTCGGCCTCAGTTGGATGAAGGCTCAGGGCTGTTTCATAGGCTTGTTGCGCTTCAGAAAATCGTTCCAGATCGAACAGGAAGGCGGCGCGGGCGGCATGATACCAGCGATAGGTTTGAAGTTCTGCCGCCAGTGGTTCCAGCATGGCCAACGCCGCTTCCGGTCCTTTGGTCTTTTCAATCGCGACGGCCTGATTGAGACGGATGATGGGCGTGGGTTCTATAGCGTATAACAGCGCATAAAGCCTTGCCAGTTCTCGCCAGTCGGTATCGTTTGGGCTGGGGGCGAGAGAGTGGATGGAGGCGATGGCAGCCTGGACCTGAAGCGGGCCGGAGGGGCCACGGCGCAAGGTCTTTTCCAGAAGGGCCTTTGCTTCTGCAATCATGGGGCGGTCCCACAGCTTGCGATCCTGATCATCCAGCGGCACCAGATTTCCATTTGCATCCAAACGTGCCTTGCGGCGGGAATGCTGGAACAGGAACAGGGACAAAAGCCCCATCAGCTCTCCCATGCCTGGAAACAGATTGAGCAACAGGCGTGTCAGCCGAATGGCTTCCTCGCATAAGGGCTCCTTGATCTGCACTTCGCCTGAACTGGCCGACCAGCCTTCATTGAACAGCAAATAGAGCATCAGACTAACCGTTTTCAGGCGACGGCTGCGCTCGGTCGAATCCGGTGTTTCAAAGGGGATAGCCGCAGCGGCGATGGTGCGCTTTGCGCGGGTCAGACGCTGTTCCATGGTTTTGGGTTTGACGACAAAGGCGCCTGCGATTTGCGCCACTGACATGCCGGTAATGGTTTTAAGCGCAACAGCCAATTGATCTTGCGCCGACAGAGCCGGATGGCAGCAGATGAACAAAAGCCGCAGCACATCATCACGCAGCCCGTCATTGTCGAGCTGTTCAGCATAAATGCCTTCCATGTCCTCATCAGGTGACGGTGTTGGCGACAATGCGCTGAGGCGCTGGTTTTTGCGGATGATGTCAATGCCCGCATTGCGGCCCACGCTCAGCAGCCAGGCCAGGGGATCATTTGGCAGGCCTGTCCTGGGCCATGTCTGGACGGCTCGTATGCAGGCGCTGGCAAAGGCTTCCTCCGCCAGATCAACATTGCGAAACTGGCGTGTCAGTGCGGCCAGGGCCTGTGGGCGAATGTCTGCAAACCGCGCCTCAAGCCAGGCATGCTGTATCACTCCGGCGCTCCAAGCACGCCCCCGGCCCATGCGATGGGCCTGATTTCAAGGCTGACATAGGGCGAACTGATCATCTCGGTAAAGGATATTGCCTCGTCCAGAGTATCGAACTGCGCTATGTAAATGCCCAGAAAGCGTTCCTTGGTTTCTGCGAAGGGCCCGTCCATCAGTGTGGGTTTTTCATTAATATCAGAGGTCGGTCGCAAAGTGACAGCACTGGTGGTCGGCATCAGTTTGACTGTGCCATAGGCACCCCGTTTTTCCAGTGCGGCCTGCAAGGCATAATGGCCTTCCATGGCCTCTTCCTGCTTCTCTGGCGGCAGTCGTTCGAAGGTGCCTTCGGTTCCGTAAATCAGGATTGCATAGTCCATGTCTGACCCTTCGGTTAGAGTTTGGCCCTGTGTTTATGCCCATCTCTCAAGATGCCAATTCCATCAAGACGTCCGGGGTTTGTGGTTTCCGACAAATGATCAAAAATAAAATTACGGGCTTGCTTCAGTCTCCGATTGTGCAACCCTTTTGTCCAGAATTCACATTTTTACGGGTTTAAAAACCCCGCCGGGAGGACATCATGAACTTAAACAAACCGGTCTCCAGAGAAGAATGGCTGGATGCGCGCAGGGCGCTTTTGCAACGCGAAAAAGCCTTTACCCGTGAGCGTGATGCGCTGAGCGCATTGCGGCGTGAATTACCGTTGGTCAAGGTTGAGACGCCTTATCTGTTTCACACCGAAACGGGTGCGCAATCCCTGCTGGACCTGTTTGGCAACAACAAGCAGTTGATCATCTATCACTTCATGTTTGGCCCGGATTGGCAGGAAGGTTGCCCCAGTTGTTCATTCTGGGCTGATAATCTGGATGGCATTGATGTCCATCTAGCCGCACGTGATACTGCGTTTGCCTGTGTTTCCAATGCGTCTTTGGAAAAACTTCTGGCCTATCGCAAACGTCTGGGCTGGAACTTTAATTGGGTGTCGGCAGAAGATACGAGTTTCAGTGCGGATTTTGCCGTCAGCTTTCATGAGGGTGATGAAAGCCTGACCGGAACAGGCTATAATTACTCCGGCAATATCTATGGCAAAGAAATGCCCGGCATCAGCGTTTTCATCCGCGATGGCGATTCTGTGCTGCACAGCTATTCCACTTATTCACGCGGGTTGGATATGATGAATGGCGCTTATCATATGCTGGATCTGACGCCTTTGGGCCGGCAGGAAGATGGGCTGGATGGAACGATGTCCTGGCTGCGACGCCGCGATGCCTATGGCTGATCTTTAGATTAATTTCAAAAAAAATTAAAAACTGCCAAGGAATTGCTGTCGTCACACGTCCAATGGTTACATATGGATATGGTGACCGACGATAATCAGCTGGCAGCAAGGGCTGCAAAGGGCGATGCGGCGGCGTTTCGGCTGCTGCTGGAGCGCCACTATGACAGCGTTTACCGGATTGCGTTCCGATTTTCAGGTCAGCGGGCAGATGCCGAGGATCTGGCACAGGATGTCTGTGCTTCGCTTGCCCGCAAAATCCGGTCTTTTCGCGGGGATGCAAAATTCAGCACATGGCTTTATCGCGTTGTCATGAATGCCGCGCGGGATGCGCATCGCAAACGCATGACGGTTGACAAGGCCACCAAAACCTATGGCGAAGTTGCGGAGCTGGAACGCGGTGAACAAGCCGCCAGCAATCGCGATCTGATCTGGCTCTACGAGATGCTGGACGAGGTTGGCGGCGAGCTGAAGGAGACGGCTGTTCTGGTGTTGGCCGAAGGGCTGAGCCATGCGGAAGCCGCTGCAATTCTGGAGATCAAGGAATCCACCGTGTCCTGGCGCATGCATGAATTGCGCAAGCACCTGAAACAGATGGCGAGCACATGAGTGACGAATTAAAACGAGTTGAGGACATTTTTCGCAAGCAGATGGGCGCGCAGACTGGAAATGCGCCGCGCAATGACGCGCGTGAAGCGGCCATTCAAGCCGCTATGGATGTGTTTGATGAAGAAAATTTGCAAGCGGACCAAGGAAATGCAGCCGGGCAACGTCTGACTGAGCAGGGTAACAAAATTTACCGCTCATTTGATTGGAGACGCCTGATGAAAACCTTTGAACCAAAATTTGCCTATGCCGTTGCAGGTGGTGTCAGCCTGATGGTGATGGCCTTTGCCGTGACAAATATTAACACCAGCTTTTCGCCGCAACCGGAGACTTCTGCCGACCCGGTGTCTCAATTGTTCCGTTCACAGGGCGGGAATGCAACCGTCGAGATGGAAGAAGATATGGCGGCAAGCCCACCTTCACCTCAGCTGGTCTTTCAGGATCAAACTTCAACGATGGCCGCAAAGCCAAGCTTTGCGCCGGCACCAACGGCAGCCCCACGCCTGGATAACAGGTCTCGCGTAACAGGCGTGGTTGGCGGCCTTGCAAACCAGAAACGGTTGATGTCCGGAGCGAATGTCTCTGATGGCGTGGCCAGTCAGGGCAATCCGGGCAGAGTTGCACCGGAGCCCGTATTTGTCCTGCCTTCTGACGGAGAGTTGTTTCCGGTTGCTGATTCAAACCCGGTCAAACGGGTGACAGAAGATCCTCTGTCCACCATTTCTGTCGACGTTGATACAGCCTCCTATGCCTTTATGCGCTCAGCCATCAACGCGGGCTCCCTGCCGCCGCAGGCCGGTGTGCGGGTGGAAGAGATGATCAATTATTTTGACTATGATTATGCACAGCCTCAGAATACGTCGGAGCCGTTTTCCACAACGCTGTCCATCATGCCAACCCCATGGAACAGCGGCACCAAACTGCTGAGCATTGGTATTCAGGGCTATGATCTGCCAGCAGCCGAGATCCCCGGTGCGAATCTTGTCTTTCTGATCGATACCTCCGGCTCGATGAATGAGCCGAACAAACTGCCTTTGCTGCGCAATTCGTTCAAACTGCTTCTGTCGACCTTAAAACCTGATGATACGGTTTCCATTGTGACTTATGCGGGCAGTGCAGGAACTGTTCTGGAACCAACATCTGCTTCTGATGAGCAGAGCATTCTTGCAGCGCTCGATCGTCTCCAGGCCGGCGGATCAACGGCAGGTGAAGCCGGAATTCAGCAGGCCTATCAACTGGCGGAAAGCCAGATGATTGAAGGCGGCGTCAATCGGGTGATTCTGGCAACAGATGGCGATTTCAATGTGGGCATTTCCGATCCCGACCGTTTGAAAGACTACATCGAGCGCAAGCGGGATGGTGGTGTTACGCTGTCGGTTCTGGGCTTTGGCCGGGGCAATTACAATGATGCTCTGATGCAGGCGCTGGCCCAGAACGGCAATGGCAATGCTTCCTATATCGATACGCTGAGCGAGGCACGAAAGGTGCTGGTGGAAGAGGCCGGATCGACTCTTTTCACCATTGCCAAAGATGTAAAGCTGCAGCTTGAGTTCAACCCGGCTGTGGTGAGCGAATATCGCTTGATCGGTTATGAAACACGTGTTCTTGCCCGCGAGGATTTCAACAATGACAAGGTGGATGCGGGCGACATTGGTGCCGGCCACACAGTCACAGCGCTTTATGAGGTAACGCCGGTCGGATCAACCAGCCAATTGATGGATGATCTGCGTTACAGCTCTGAAGATGCTCCCGCAATCGCTGGCGATGTGAACGAATATGGCTTCCTCAAGATTCGCTACAAATTGCCCGATGAAAACACCAGCCAATTGATCTCAACGCCGATTACAAAGGCTGTGGAAGTTGACCGGCTGGACGCTGCACCGGAATCTGCCAGATTTGCTGCATCCGTGGCAGCATTCGGTCAGCTTTTGACAGGTGGTCAATATCTTGGATCTTACGGGTTTGACGATGTGATCTCATTGGCCGGTGGTGCCAGGGGCAATGATGAGTTCGGCTATCGCAGCGAGTTCATCAACCTTGTTCGGTTGGCAAAACAATTCTGATCACAGGGTTCCAGGCTATTTTGGAAGATGCCCAACCCGGCTTTGCGATTGCGAAGCCGGGTTGGGTCGTTCTTTCGTGTGAATTACCATACCAGTAAACCATACTAGCATACAAGATGCTTGACCGATCTGAAAAATCGTGATTATTTTGCTGTCCATGCCCGAGGAAGAGGCGCGCAGAAGTGGTTTTTGTGCGCGAGTTTGGGCAAATGGGAGGAACCAGAATGACTGCTTTTTCATCCACCAGGACTTTCCTGGCGGGCGCCGCTCTTGCGGGCGCCATGACACTGGCGACAAGTGCCGTACAGGCGCAGGACATGACGTTGCGCGGTGCCAGCCTTTTTGACAATGAGCACGCTTACAGCAAAACGCTGATCCGTTTTGGTGAGCTGGTCAACGAATATAATGACGGCGAGATCACGTTCGACCTTCGCGGCAATAGCGAGCTTGGCATCGAGCCAGACTATGTGAACTTCCTCAATCAGGGCGTGGCCATTGATTACGCCATTATCGCACCCTCCAATCTGGCGCGCTTTGCACCGTCCGTACCATTGATGGATATGCCTTTTGTCTTCCGTGATCTTGATCACTGGAATGCGGTTCTTTCCAGCGATGTTCTGAAGCCATTGGAAGATGAGTTGCTGGAAAAAGCTGACATGGTCATTATCGGCTATGCCGGTGGCGGAACCCGTAATCTGATTTCAAACAAAGCCATTTCCAATATCGATGAGTTGGGCGGCCATAAAATGCGTGTCATGGGCGCGCCTATTCAGGCACGTATCTTTGATGCGATCACAGCCAGCCCGTCAGCCATTGCCTATTCGGAAGTCTATAACGCCATTCAAACCGGTGTTGTTGATGGTCTGGAAAATGAATCTGCCAGCTTGCTGCAATATAAATTCTTCGAAGTGGCACCGCATGTGACACTGACGCAGCATTCCATCACTGTGCGTCCAATTGTGTTCAGTGGAAAAAGCTTCCGCAAACTGCCGGAAGCGCTGCAGGCGATTGTCCTCAAAGCTGGTAAAGAAGCTGGTGAATATGGTCGCAAGATCGAATCTGAGCAGGATTCAGAGAAGCTGAAACAGATGGCTGATGCCGGTCAAATCGAGGTTCATGAATTTGCTGATCGTGACAAATTGCTCGATCTGGTTCTGCCTGTCCAGGATGCCTATGCGGCGGAACTGGGTGCAGAAGATCTGCTGGCTGCAATCCGCGGCAAGTAACAGCATTGCCGAGTGCCTTCGGCCATTGCGGCCGGAGGCGTTCAGACCCTTTGGCGATTGGGGTAACCCTGATTGCCAGACAGATTCCCCGCACCGGATATGGCCATGATTGGACGCTTTCTAGAGCATTTCTGCCAGCTATTGCGCTTTCTTGTGGGCGCATTGATCGTGGCACTTCTGGTGCCGGTCGCGATGCAGGTTGTGGCCCGGTATACCGGTATTATTCCGGTCTATCTGTGGACCGAAGAACTGGCGACCTTTCTGTTTGTCTGGATCATCATGCTGGGCTCAATGATCGCGGTCTGGGAAGGCACACATTTTGATGTGCATGTGATCCCGGATGCGGAAAGTCCCCTTGGGCGTCTCATACAGAATGGGTTTGTGCTGGTGATGGTCAGCCTGTTTGCCATATTCTTTACCTATCACGGCATCAACTACGTCAAATTCGGATCCATTCAGAATTCGGTGATGATGCGTGCAAACCTGGCAGTGACCTATGTCACTGTGCCCATTGCTGGTGCCGGCTGGACGATGTTTGCGCTTTACCGGTTGTATGAGGTTTTTGCCGAATACCAGGCCGCCAGAAAGCAGACCTCATGATTGTCTCTACGCTTCACGCTTCCATGCTGCTGGTCGGCTGTTTCATCTTTCTGGTCGCTCTGCGCGTGCCGGTGGCCTTTGCGCTTGGCATTGCCACCATTCCGGTGGTGATGCTGGATTTGCGGCTGACGCCGTTTCTGATCATGGACCGGATGTTCCAGTCCTATAATTCTTTCATTCTGCTGGCGGTTCCTTTCTTCCTGCTGGCCGCCAATCTTATGAATTCCGGCAAGACCACCGACAAGCTGATTGAACTTGCACGGGTGCTGACCGGCTGGATGCCTGGCGGGCTGGGGCAGGTCAATGTGGCTGTTTCCATGCTGTTTGCGGGTATTTCCGGTTCGTCCACCGCGGATGCGGCCGGTTGCGGGAAAATTCTGATCCCTGCGATGACCAAGCAGGGCTATGATCCGCGCTTTGCCATTGCCATTACTGCCTGTTCCTCTGTCATGGGCGTGATCATTCCGCCCAGCATTTTGATGGTGGTGTGGGGCGGCGTGATGTCGATTTCGGTTGGCGCGTTGTTTCTGGCGGGGGCGATTCCCGGCATCATGATTGCAGCAGCGCTGATGGCGACCGTCTATGGCTATGCCAAAGTCTATGATTACCCGATTGCCGTTCGTCCCAGTTGGGCCGAGTTCTGGCATGCTTTCAAAGGGGCAGGTCTTGCCTTGCTCACACCGGTTTTTGTGATTGGCGGCATTGTCGGTGGCATTGTGACCCCAACAGAAAGTGCAATCATTGCAGCTTTCTACTCCTTTGTTCTGGGCTGTTTTGTCTATCGTACTATCAGCCCGAGGCAGCTTGTCGATGTCTTGTATGACACTGGGCGGTTTGCCTCCATCTCGCTGTTTGCCATTGGGACTGCTTCGGTATTTGGCTGGATGCTGTCATTCTATAATGTGCCAAGACTGATTGTGGATGCGCTCACTGCTTACGAATTTGGCGTGTTTGGTACGTCTCTGGTCATCGCGGCGCTGTTCCTGTTTTTCGGGCTGTTTATTGATGCCATTCCAACCATCATCATCCTTGGTACAGTCTTGTTCCCTGTTGCTTCGGCAGCGGGAATTCACCCGATTGTCTTTGCCATCATCGGCATTGTTTCACTGGCCTTTGGGCTGGTGACGCCGCCCTATGGGCTGTGTTTATTAATCTCCGCTGCCATTGGGAAAATGAATGTGGTCCATGTCCTGCGCGACGTGATCATCATTCTCATTCCGATGGTCTTTATTCTACTGTTACTCATCCTATTTCCCGAAATCATTCTGTGGCTGCCAAAGCTGCTGATGCCAAAATCTGTAATTTAGCGCCATGACACAGCGTGGCGCATTGTTTCAACACCAGGAGAATTCATGACCCTAAAAGGTAAGACTGCAATCGTAACCGGCGGTGGTCGGGATATTGGACGGGCCTGTGCCCTTCGGCTTGCTGAAGAAGGTGCCAAAGTGGCGATCAACTATTACGCAAGTGCCGATGGCGCGGATTCCGCCGTTGACGAGATCACGGCCAAGGGTGGTGAGGCGTTTGCGCTGAAGGGTGATCTGACCAAGATGGCGGACGCAGAGCAATTGGTGGCGGAAACACAATCGCGCTTCGGGTCACAAATCCATGCGCTGGTTCATGTGACCGGCGGTCTTGTGGCGCGCAAGACAGTCTCCGAAATGGATGAGGAATTCTGGAATCATGTGATGAGCCTCAACACCACATCTCTGTTTCGCATGGTAAAGGTCGTGGAGCCGCACATGCCGGACGGCAGTTCGATTGTCTCATTTGCTTCACAAGCTGGCCGTGATGGTGGTGGGCCGGGCGCTGTCGCCTATGCCACATCCAAAGGCGCGATGATGAGCATGACGCGTGGTTTTGCCAAGGAACTTGGGCCGCGTATTCGTGTGAACACGATTTGTCCCGGCATGATTGACACCGATTTCCACAACATCTTCACCAAGGATGAAGTGCGTGCCCATGTCGCCAACGTCACGCCGTTGAAGCGTGAAGGCCTGCCGGTGGACACGGCCAATCTCGCTGTGTTCCTGAGTTCAGATCAGGCAGCCTTCATGACCGGCACCTGTGTGGACATCAATGGCGGGATTCTGTTCTCTTAAGAACAGTTTCTCGCTTAAGTCTGGAAGTAATCCGGGTGGCGTTCCCGCGCATCGGCCAGGGTTTGGTCAAGGCGACAGATGTGCAGACGGATCAGGCGTTCCATTTCAACGGCGTCCTTCTTCTGCAGCATCTGATAAAGTTGCTGATGATCCTGGAAGATCTCATACATACCGCGTTCGGTGGACAGGCTGATCAGACATAGCCTGTCGACATGCGTTTTGCTGTCAGCAATGGTGTCGAATGCAAATTCGCACTGTGCTGTGGCGCAGATGAGATTGTGAAAATCATAATCCAGGTCATGAAATTCCAATACTTTGCCTGCAGACAATGCGCTTTCCTGGGCGTTGAGGTTTTCTTCGAAACCAGCCTGGAACGGATTGCCCTCAATCTTGCAGGCGAGACGAATGACTTCCACTTCCACTGCGACCCGCAAAAAGCGTGCATGGAGGATTTCGCGTTCCGAGATTTTTCGGACCAGTGTCGCTTTCTGGGGCCGGATTTCCAGCAAATTCATTTTGCTGAGCCGGATAAAGGCTTCCCGTACAGGTTGGCGTGACACGTCAAACTGATTTGCAAATTCAACTTCGGAAATTCTGGTGCCCGGCTTCAGGCGTAGTGAAACGATTTCGGACCGCAATTGTTCAAAAATATCGTCTGCAGCCGTGCGTCTTTCAAAATTGCGTTGAATGGTCTGAATGTTCATCGAAAGCCCTGTGATACGCCTTTGTTACGACAGTATGGCTGAAACCCTCTCATGGCAAGAAACGGTGAATTTTGTCCCAAACTCGCATTCTGCCCTCTTGGTATCCCGGTTTTATTTCTTAGGTTCAAAGCGTGTTTTCAGATAAGACTCGTACCAGACTTCAAAATGGCACACATCATTTGGCCATAGCAGGAGCACATAGTGGCGGACACTTCACGTAAGGATATACATAACTCAGACCTTCCCATTGTCTGCCGCTCTTGCGAAGCGCGGCACAAGGGTATTTGTGGCGCCTTGACACCTGATCAGTTGTTGCATCTATCAAAGCATACGAACAAAACTGACCATACGCCGGACAGTGAGTTGCTGGCCTCAGGTGAAGAATCGCATCATTATTCCAATGTCATCAAGGGCGTAGTGAAGCTGACGAAACTGATGGCGGACGGACGTCAGCAGATTGTTGGCCTTCAGTTTTCTCCTGATTTTCTGGGACGACCTTTTCGCAAGCAGAATGATTCCTATGCCGAAGCAGCGAACAATGTGCATCTGTGCTCATTTCCACGCAATGTGCTGGATGACATGGTCAAACAATCACCCCAACTTGAACACCGGTTGCATGAGCAGGCGCTGAAGCAGCTTGATGAAGCACGAGATCTGATGCTGACACTGGGTCGCAAAACGGCCAATGAAAAGGTCGCGACTTTTCTGCATATGATTGCCATCCACAATGATCCGGAGCTTGAACATGAGGATCAGCAAATCGAGTTCGAACTGCCTTTGAAGCGCGCTGATATTGCCGATTTTCTGGGTCTGACAATTGAAACAGTCAGCCGCCAGATGACAAAACTGCGGAAAGCCGGGATCATTGATATCAAGAACAATCGGACAATTCTGGTGCCCAGGCTTGAGGCGCTTGAAGATGCCTGTGAAGCGCAATAGCTGCATCGATACTGAATTCGGTCTGACTAGGGCGATTGCTCAAGCTAAAAATGATGTTTATCTGGCTTTGCTAAGTGTATCCTCCAGTAAATAAATAAATACGAATATTTACTATCGAAATTTGTTGTTGAAATGCAGTTTTCTGGGCGTGTCTTGTTAGCCAAGACAAATTCGCTATTGAATGAATTTTCTTTGCATTCTATTTATTTGTAGAGTGATTCGCTAATGACGCGGATAGGCGGCGGTTCATTTTATGGCGGTGTCTTTTTGTTCATCAAGCTTTAACAGAATTAGAACAATATGAAGGGGCACTATGCCCCGGTGGTAAGGGCAACATGACTAACGTTTGTGATTTTGAGAAAGAACAATCTATGCGATCTTCAGAGATTGTAAAATCGCTTATGTCAGCGGGTTTTACCAATCAGCAAGCGCTAGGTCTTACTACAGTGATTATCGGGATTCGCGCCGGCGTCATCTCAATGGACGATGCCGAGCAGTTCTTGGAAAAGAATGGTTTTGAAGACTCCACTGCCGAAAAATTGACCAAAGTATTTTTTCAAGTTCTGGCTGCGGCATAAACGCAATCACCTTCTAAGGGGAGGCGTGGTTGTGACTGACATTTCGCATCTGCTCAAAATTGACAATTTAACAGACGAGCAAGCTAAGGCACTTGCAGCAGTTATCCAGAGTTCAACTCCAACAGAATCAAATGGTTCATCAGGGATCGGATTTAGTTGGATGATGGGTTTGATGACCGTTGTGATAGGCGTAAGCGTTGTTGCTTTGCTTTGGTTATTTCAGTCTTACTCTTCACTTGGTGAAAGAGTTGTAAAAATTGAAGAAGGAAATAAGGCAATTCTTGAGGCGTTGGAAAATAAGTCGGCATCAGAATAATCAGAGGATACTGATCACACCGCTTTTGAATATTGCGCCGTTTCCCGGTGGTAATACGCATCAAAGCCGGATGCTACAATGCGGGTAAAGGCGCGGGCTTCGCGCGGTATGCTGAGCGCGTTGTCAGAGAACTTGCAAAGACCAAACTGGTCCTGTGCTGCCAGTTTTGTGGCTTCTCGTCTGTAGCCTTGCAACAAATGCTCTTCTTCCTTGCCGCTGAAACGCTGTTCAAGTGCGTTAAAGGAGATGCGGAAGTCGCACATCAGCCGTTCAATGATGTGCGCACGGAGTTTGTCATCCAGGCTGAGTTCCACACCCCTGTCGGTCGGCAACTGCCCATTAGCAACACAGTCCTGATATTGGCCTGTTGCCACCAGGTTTTGAACATAGCCCCCTTCGAAACGACCAATAGACGAAGCGCCAAGACCGAACAGGGTTTTGCAATTGTCTGTTGTATAGCCTTGAAAATTCCGATGCAGATTTCCGTTTTGCGCGGCGAGTGACAGCGTGTCATGGGGCTTGGCAAAATGATCAATGCCAATGGCATGATAGCCGGCACTTTGCAGATAGTGCCCGGCCATCTCGGCTTGTTCAAACCGCATCAGATTGTCGGGCAAATCGGCTTCATTGATCAATCTTTGATGTTTCTTGAACCAGGGAATATGGGCATAGCCAAACAGCGCCATGCGATCGGCCTCAAGGGCAATGCATTTTGACAATGTGTCACGCAAGCGATCTGTGGATTGCAGTGGCAGACCGTAAAGCGCGTCAACATTGATTGAGCCAATGCCGATCTGGCGCAGACGTTGTACGACTTTTTGGGTCTGCTCAAAGCTTTGCGGACGGTTGATGGCAGCCTGCACATCGGGGTGAAAATCCTGAACGCCAATGCTGGCGCGCGTCACGCCAAGTGCCAACAATCCGTCATACATCTCTTCATTGGCGTCGGAGGGGTCGATCTCAATGCTGATTTCGGTGTCCGGTTCGAATTGGAAGGTTGCAGCCAGATCAGCTCGCAGATCGGCCATGTCCTGTTGTTTCAGAAGGCTTGGAGAGCCACCGCCCAAATGCAGGCTTTTCAACCGAGGCTTGAATGGCTGCTGCTGGGACAAGAGCCGTATTTCCTGTCTGAGATAAGCCAGATACCCTTTGATCGGCGCATATTTCAGCGTGTGTCTTGTGTGACAACCGCAGAACCAGCAAAGCCGATCACAAAAGGGAATATGGATATAGACGGAGACCGGGTCGCTTTCAGGCAGATCGCTCAACATGCGGTTCATCAGTGCCGGTCCAGCTCCGGCTTGAAACTGGGGTGCCGTTGGATAGCTGGTGTAGCGGGGAACGGATGCTTTATGGGCGGCCAGAACGGCTTTGTGGTCAATAGTTGATGCTGGGCACGCAGAAGTTGAGTTCATGGAGGTCTTGTTCACTGGGGATCATTGTCCTTGGCCAGAAGGGGCAATAGATGCTCCTGCTCAAATGCGATATGTCTGCGCATGCCCTCAAAGAAACCGCGCAGCATGTAAGACAGCTTGTCAATATTGGCGAGCTGGTCGTTCGCCAGCTCCTCCAGCGCATCAACAATCTCATTGCAATAGCTTTCGTCTTCACAATGTTCCGCGTGAAGCCGCGTGAGGATGGGTTCCAACTCAGGTTGTTTCTGATCGTCGGACAGCAACAGAGGGAACAGATATTCTTCTTCGAATTTATGTGAAACCTGGACAATTGGTTGAATGTTCTGAGCTGCAAGTAGGCAATTGTTGCGACTGACATTGTGCGGCAGCGAATCCGCTATGTCTTCCAACAGAGCGCACAGGCCGAGTTGGCTTTTGAAATTCCTGGCCAGTTTCTGACGAATTTCCGTTTCCGACAATTGTTGGTTCTCTTGACCGTTTGTCGGGGAAAAACTGGTTTCTGGATCTTCTCCATTCGCACCAACGGTTCGCGGCATACCGCCTGCTCCAAAATTCATTCAACTGAGAGCAGACTGCAGTGAGACAAGCACAGTGACCTTGATCCAGATCAATGCAGGGAGTTGCCGGGGCTTCTAGCAAAATTAAGCATCAGGAATTGTGGGCAACAGCCTGCAGAAACTCCTGATGTTTGAATTCGTCAGAGGTAAACATCATGCGATATGCAACACCCGCCATTGTGTGCGGATTGGCCACGCTTATAGCTTTTATGGCCGTCGGGTTTGGCCAGGATGATCAGTTTCGGGCCCATATGTGGGTTTTGGTTCTGGTCATGGGTCTGGCCACAATTGTGCTTATGCGCCGGGTGCAATTTGCACCAGCCGGCAAAGTATTCGCCAAAACCGAAATTGATCAGAGTGCCTATATGGATGATGTCATCCGCTATGGTGTGATCGCGACGACGTTCTGGGGCGTTGTTGGCTTTTTGGTCGGCGTGATTGCAGCATCGCAATTGGCGTGGCCGGTTCTGAATATTGAGCCATGGCTGAACTTTGGCCGGTTGCGGCCTGTGCACACATCTGCGGTGGTTTTTGCCTTTGGTGGCAATGCGCTGATCTGTACAGCGTTTTATGTGGTGCAGCGCACATGCCGCGCGCGGTTGTGGGGCGGAAACCTCGCCTGGTTCGTATTCTGGGGCTACCAGTTGTTCATTGTCATGGCAGCAACCGGTTATTTGCTGGGCATCACCCAGTCAAAAGAATATGCCGAGCCGGAATGGTATGTTGATTTGTGGCTGACGGTGGTCTGGGTCGCGTTTTTGCTGGTGTTTCTCGGCACTCTTGTGAAGCGCAAGGAGCCACATATTTATGTGGCCAACTGGTTCTTCCTGTCCTTCATTGTCACGGTCGCCATGCTGCATCTGGTCAATGGATTGTCCATGCCGGTGTCTCTGCTGGGGTCCAAAAGCTACTCCGCCTTTTCAGGCGTTCAGGATGCGCTGACCCAGTGGTGGTATGGCCATAATGCTGTGGGCTTTTTCCTGACCGCCGGCTTTTTGGGGATGATGTATTACTTCGTGCCCAAACAGGCCAATCGGCCGGTCTATTCCTATCGGCTGTCGATCATCCATTTCTGGGGTCTGATCTTTCTCTACATCTGGGCCGGACCTCACCATTTGCACTACACCGCATTGCCGGACTGGGCGCAAACACTGGGTATGGTGTTCTCCATCATGCTGTGGATGCCGTCCTGGGGTGGTATGATCAACGGTCTGATGACCCTTTCCGGTGCCTGGGACAAGGTGCGGACTGATCCGATTTTGCGGATGATGGTTATCTCGCTGGCGTTTTACGGCATGTCGACCTTTGAGGGTCCGATGATGTCGATCAAAACGGTCAACTCCCTGTCTCACTATACCGACTGGACCATTGGTCACGTGCATTCCGGTGCGCTGGGCTGGAACGGCATGATCACATTTGGTGCGCTGTATTATCTGGTTCCAAAATTGTGGGGTCGCACACGGCTTTACTCCATGCGCATGGTCAACTGGCACTTCTGGCTCGCGACTCTTGGCATTGTTGTCTATGCAGCCGTGATGTGGGTCTCCGGGATTACGCAGGGCTTGATGTGGCGCGAATATGATCCACAGGGTTACCTGGTCTACTCCTTCGCGGAGAGTATTGCGGCCATGCACCCCTATTATGTGATGCGCGTATTTGGCGGGGTTCTGTATCTCGCTGGCGGTCTGATCATGGCCTTCAATATCTTCATGACGATTAACGGCAAGCTGCGGGACGAGGTGCCTTTGGGCGATAGCGCTCCCATGTCTGGTGAACTCAAAGCCGCCGGCCCGGCCGAATAGGAGATAGAACAATGTCATTTTTAAGCAAACATAAAGCTCTTGAGAGAAATGCGTCTCTGCTGTTGGCCGGGTCACTTCTGGTGGTCACCATTGGCGGTATTGTCGAGATTGCACCTCTGTTCTATCTGGAAAACACCATCGAAAAAGTGGAGGGCATGCGGCCCTACACTCCCCTGGAACTGGCCGGACGTAACATCTATCTGCGGGAAGGCTGCTATACTTGCCACAGTCAGATGATCCGGCCATTCCGTGACGAAGTGGAGCGCTACGGACATTTCTCTCTGGCGGCTGAATCGATGTATGATCATCCGTTCCAGTGGGGCTCCAAACGGACCGGGCCGGATCTGGCCCGTGTCGGTGGCCGCTATTCCAATGAGTGGCATGTACAACATCTGGTGAACCCGCAATCGGTTGTTCCAGAATCAATCATGCCATCCTACGCCTTTCTGGAAGAAACCCGGCTGAACTTCGAGAATCCTTCCGCGCATCTTGTCGCCAACCGCCGGGTGGGCGTGCCCTATAGCGATGAGATGATCGAAAATGCGGCCAGGGACCTGGCCGATCAGGCTGATCCTGATGCGGATACTGATGGCCTTATTGAACGTTATCCAAAAGCGGTTCTGGGTGACTTTGACGGAAACCCGGCGCGACTGAGCGAGATGGATGCCCTTGTATCCTATCTGCAGATGCTTGGTACGCTGGTGGATTTTTCGGCCTATGAGCCGGAAGAGAACGAGCGATAGGAGGCGACCATGGAATCCACATATCAGTCCATGCGGACATTCGCAGACAGTTGGGGACTGCTCTACATGTTTGTGATTTTTGTAATCGCAGTGCTGTGGACCTTCAGGCCCGGCTCAAAGAAACACAGCGAAGATGCGGCCCGCATCCCTTTCAAAGAGGACTAGAATCATGGCCGAAAAAAATGAAATTGACGAGTTCTCTGGCGTTGAGACAACGGGCCATGACTGGGACGGTATCAAGGAATTGAACAACCCATTGCCGCGCTGGTGGCTGTGGACCTTCTATGCCACGATCGTGTTTGCTATTGGCTATACGATTGCCTATCCGGCCTGGCCCGGTATTACTGGGGCCTCAAAGGGTCTGCTAGGCTGGTCCAGCCGGGCCAATGTCAGCGCAGATATTGCCGCTGTTGAAGCGTCACGCTTTGTCTTTGCAGAGAAAATTCTCAACATGGAACTGGCGGAGATTGAGGCAGATACGGACCTGCTGCAATTTGCCATTGCCGGTGGTAGCTCGGCTTTCAAGGTCAATTGCTCGCAATGTCACGGTGCGGGAGCCGCCGGTGGCGGCGGGTATCCAAACCTTCTGGATGATGACTGGATCTGGGGCGGTGATGTGGAGCAGATTTATCTGACGCTGCAGCACGGTATTCGCTACGATGCAGATGAAGATACACGGTTTTCCGACATGCCGGCCTTTGGGGCAGACGAAATTCTGGAGCGCAGCGACATTGTAGATGCGGCCTGGTATGTACGCCAAATCTCCGGACAGGAAAGCGATGCGGAAGCCGCCCTTCGGGGTCAGACAGTATATGAAGACAATTGTGCTGCCTGTCATGGGGACAATGGTGAAGGCGACCATGACCTTGGTGCGCCCAACCTCAATGATGCCATCTGGCTTTATGGCGGGTCCCATGCGGAAATCGTTGCCCAGATAGCCAGACCACAACAAGGCGTGATGCCGGGTTGGGCAGGCCGTTTGAGCGAAGCGACAACCAAGCAACTGGCCATTTATGTCCACAGTCTAGGCGGTGGTGAATAGGCTCGAAATATCAAAATCTGTTATCATGCATCCCGGGGCAATGCTTCGGGATGCATGATGCGTTTGAGGTTTGTTTTTGAATGGGTTTTCCGGAACTCAGCTTGATGTGGATCAAGGCTGAAATCGGCGCAAAGGCGCATATGTTTCAAATACCCAGATGGTCAGAGATCACATGAGCAATATTGGAACACTAGACGACCCTTCAGAACCTCAGGAACTCTATGCGGCGCGCAAGAAAATCTTTCCCAAGCGCGCCACAGGTGATTTTCGGCGGCTGAAATGGATCATCATGATCGTCACTTTGGCGATCTATTATGTAACGCCCTGGCTGCGCTGGGACCGGGGGGGTTACGCGCCGGATCAGGCGGTTCTGGTGGATGTCGCCAATCGGCGGTTCTATTTTTTCTTCATCGAGATCTGGCCCCAGGAATTTTACTTTGTCGCTGGCATGCTGGTGATGGCCGGCATTGGGCTGTTCCTGGTCACGTCTGTCGTTGGCCGCGCCTGGTGCGGTTATACCTGCCCGCAAACGGTCTGGACTGATTTGTTTCTTGTGGTTGAGCGTTTCATGGAAGGGGACCGTAATGCCCGCATGAAGCTGGATGCGGCACCCTATACTTTTGACAAGCTTCGCAAGCGAGTGATCAAACATGCCATCTGGTTGTTGATCGCCGTTGCTACGGGCGGTGCGTGGATTTTCTATTTTGCCGATGCACCGACTTTACTGGTGGAGCTGTTTACCGGTGAGGCCGCGTTTGTGGCCTATGCAACGGTGGGCGTGCTAACGGCCACGACCTACACATTTGGCGGTCATATGCGTGAGCAGGTCTGCAATTACATGTGTCCCTGGCCACGGATTCAGGCGGCCATGCTGGATGAAGATTCGCTTGTGGTTACCTATAATGACTGGCGCGGTGAGCCACGCACTCATGGGCGTAAAAAGGCGGCTGCTGCGGGCGATCCGATGGGCGATTGTGTCGATTGCAATGCCTGTGTCGTGGTGTGCCCTGCTGGCATTGATATTCGTGAAGGCCAGCAGATGGAGTGTATTACCTGTGCGCTCTGCATTGATGCGTGCGACGATATCATGGGCAAGCTTGGCCGTGAAAAAGGCCTGATCTCCTACTCAACCCTGAGCGACTACAACACCAATATGGCGTTGGCCACGGACCCTGGAACATCTACGATCAATCCGGATCGGATACGTGATGAAAACGGTTTCATTGAAGGCATTCGTCGCTTTGACTGGCGCATCTTTCTGCGGCCCCGCACGCTTTTGTACTTCTCAGTCTGGGCGATGATCGGCATTGGCCTGTTGACGGCGCTTGTCATGCGCGACCGACTGGGCGTGAACGTGCAGCACGACCGCAATCCGATTTTTGTCCAGATGAGCGATGGTGGTATTCGCAATGGCTATACAGTCAAGATTTTGAATATGGTGCAGGAGCCGCGGGTCATCTTCCTGTCCCTTGAGGGGCTGCCTGGGGCCACCATGTCCATCAATGGGCTGGACCAGCCGGATGGTGTGTCCTTTGCTGTTCCGGTCGAGCCGGACAAGCTCCGTGCCCTGCGCGTTTTTGTTCGTCAGCCGGCGGCCTATATTGAAGGCGGATCTACTCAGTTTCATCTGATTGCAGAGGACAAGCAGTCAAATGAGATGGATATTTATGAAGCAGTCTTTGAAGCACCGGAGGTCAAGTGATGCTGTCCCTGAAACGCGTTTTTAATCCAGAGGAATTTACCGGCTGGCATATGTTCGGTGTGATGTGCCTGTTTTTTGGAACCATCATTTCCGTCAACATGTTCTTGGCATTTTCCGCCGGGTCTACATGGACAGGGCTGGTGGTACAGAATACCTATGTGGAAAGTCAGCACTTCAATGCCAAATCGGCTGAATATCAGCGCCAGGCAGAGCTTGGTTGGCATGCGGAGACCGATTATTCCGATGGTGTGTTTTCTCTTGCACTGACAGATGTTGCCGGTGACCCTGTTCAGCAAAGCGAAGTGACTGTGGGCCTTGGCCGGCCAGTGCATGAAGGCGATGATCGCAGTCTGCAGATGCAGCCGTCGGATGCTGGTGGCTACAAGGTTGAAACAGATCTGGGTGCCGGTGTCTGGGAGGCCCAATTGATTGTCTCACAATATGGTATCGTGGCCTGGAGCCGGATCATTCGTTTTGAAGTAGAGAGCTGACGCGATGGGATGTTGTGGCGCGCAGGAAAAGCTTGATATCGCCGAAGAGGCGGGCGCAGAATTGGCCCAACATGATGCGTTGCTTCACGCCGGGGAGGCTTTGCCCAAAGGCGGTTTCAAGTTCACTTTCTCGGTGCCATCCATCCATTGCGGCGGTTGCATCTCCAAAATAGAGCGAGCCGTGTCGCCTTTGCCAGGGGTGGACACTGCGCGGGTGAATTTGACCTTGAAACGGCTTAGTGTGGTGGTGGGTACGCAACGCGATGTCATTGCAGTTGAAGACACCCTGACACGTCTTGGTTTTCCGGCTGTACCCATCGAGCTTGGTGATGTGAGCGAAGCGGAAGGCGATAAGAAAGCATCCTCTTTGCTGAAGGCCATGGCTGTTGCCGGCTTTGCTGCCAGCAATATCATGCTGCTCTCGGTTTCGGTCTGGTCGGGTGCAGATGGTCCGACCCGTGATCTGTTTCATCTGATTTCCGCGTTGATTGCCATTCCAGTGGTGATTTATTCCGGACAGGTGTTCTTTCGCTCGGCCCTTGGCGCTTTGCGTGGGGGGCATTTGAATATGGATGTACCGATTTCGCTGGCCGTTCTGCTGGCGCTTGGCATGAGCCTGTTTGAGACATTAACCGGTGGTGCGGATGCTTATTTTGATGCGGCGGTCACCCTGTTGTTCTTCCTGTTGATCGGGCGTTATCTGGATCAGAATATGCGGGAGCGGGCGCGCAAATCCGTTGTCAGTCTCAGTCGGCTGTCCGCCAAGGGGGCCACCCGTATCCAAGAGGATGGCAAGCTGGCCTATGTGCCGCTTGACGCCATTGTGCCCGATATGAATCTGCGGGTTTTTCCAGGCGACCGCATTCCGGTGGACGGGACTATTTTGCGGGGCGGCAGCGATCTGGATCGATCCCTTGTCACGGGCGAGAGTGCTTTGGTGCCTGCCAGTGCCGGGGACGACGTTGAGGCCGGTACGCTGAATGTCACCGGATCACTGGATTTGCTGGTAACAAAAACAGCGGATCAGTCCTTCCTGTCTGAAGTCATGAAAATGCTGGAAGCGGCCGAAAATGGACGCGGTGGCTTTGTACGCATTGCAGACAGAATGGCGCGTATTTATGCACCGGCCGTGCATTTGCTGGCGCTTGCTGCCTTTATAGGCTGGCTGATCATCTCTGGTGGCGACTGGCACCGGGCACTGACGATTGCCATTGCGGTTCTCATTGTCACCTGTCCCTGTGCTTTGGGTCTGGCTGTGCCGGTGGTGCATGTGGTGGGCGCAACGCGGCTCTTCCAAAATGGTATTTTGATGCGGGATGGATCGGCGCTGGAGCGACTTGCCGATATTGATCATGTCGTGTTCGACAAGACCGGCACTCTGACCATGGGAGATGCCAGCGTGACGCCCTTTGCGAAGATGGGCGCGCAGGACCGTGCCCGCATAAAAACTCTGGCCAGTAATTCGTCCCATCCGGCTTCAAAGGCGATTGCCCATCTGCTGCGCGATGCGCCGGACCTTGGCACCCAGACCGTGGTGGAAAAACCCGGCTTTGGTGTGGAAGCCAGTATTGACGGAACACTAATGCGTCTTGGCCGTTCGGATTGGGTGGCGGAGATAGCAACGCCAAGGGATGAAGCGCCACAGGGTTACCCTATCAGCTTTGCATGTGCAGAGGCAGAGCCTGTCTGGTTTGCGCTTGAGGAAACCATGCGCACTGGGGCACAGGAAGCGCTGGGCGCTTTGCAACAGCAAAACATTTCCAGTGAGATTCTGTCTGGTGACAGTGTGGTGCCCGTTCAGCGGATTGCAGATCAGCTTGGAATTGACCAGTTTGGCGTTGGTGAGACACCGGCTTCCAAGTTTGCCCGGATCAATGAATTACAGGCGACAGGGCGCAAGGTTCTGATGGTTGGTGATGGCATTAATGACGCCCCCAGCCTTGCGGCCGGACATGCCTCGATAGCGCCTGCCAGCGCATCGGATATTGGCCGCCAGGCTGCTGATTTTGTATTTACGCGCGACAGTCTTCAAGCTGTTCCCTTTGCCATTGGCATTGCGCGGCGTGCCGGGCGTCTGGTTCGGGGTAATTTTGCGTTGGCAATTATGTATAATTGCATTGCCGTACCGCTTGCCATGGCAGGGTATGTGACACCTTTGGTGGCCGCTATTGCCATGTCGGCTTCTTCAATCGTTGTGGTGGCCAACAGTCTCAGATTGTTGGGGGACAAAGGTCTGCGCGCACAAGCCGGTGCTCTTATCAGCAACAGGCCGCGATGGATGCGGTCCACAAAGGCGCTTGAGGCATCTGCATGAATCTTCTGATATTCCTCATTCCAGTAGCGCTTGGCCTTGGCCTGCTGGGTCTGGGTGCTTTTTTGTGGAGCTTGCGGACCGGTCAATATGATGATCCGGAAGGGGCTGCAGAACGTGTTTTGCAGGATGATGACGATCCTCTTTGAGGCCGCCATGCTGTTCTGAGGCTTGCCGCCAGTCGGCGATGGAGTTGGATCCATCTGGTTCAAGTTTGATTTTTGCATTTTATTTCAGATACTTCATACCGTATCTCTTTGACATTCCCTGATTTGATAAATAACTTTCAGCTATCGGGTTTTATGATGTCGAACGGCGTCTGGTGAATGCGCGCGATGATACGCTGCAGCATGATTTGCAGGGCAGTGCCAAGGGCGGGCCCAGCCTCTGTGTGCCGACCAACGATGCTGATGGCGATTTTTGTGTGCTATAAATGTGGGCGAAACAGCCAGCCCGATTGCATACAAGAAACGCGTCTAACAGAAACTCGAACCGTCTTGTCGGACGTAAAGATTTTGCTTGAAAAAGTCGAGATACGGCAAGTTCATATCCCAGGCTTCTAGAGCATTCAGATGAAGGACACAGAGATGGAAAAACGAATTATCAGCGGCACCGACTTGGAGGTTTCCGTAATCTGTTACGGGCCGATGCGGATTGCGCAAAGCCACGATGATCCAGACCTTCCAGTCCATTTGCGTGCAATGCATGCTGCAATTGATCATGGCATAAATTTCATTCACTCCAGCTATGAATATGGCGTGCGCTGGATGATGCATGAGGTCTTGAAGGACCATCCGGAGCGACACAATTTGCTGCACGTCATCAAGGCACCGGTGCCTGATTGGGACGACCCGGATTTCGACGCTGCCAAGCTGGAACTGATCATTGACGATGCCCTGCGCGAGTTGTGCACCGACCGTATTGCCATGGTGCAGTGGATGTGGCGATGCCGTCCTCATGATGAGGAACACAGACTTCCCTTGTTGGCCAGCATTCACGATAGGGTTGCCGAAACCTTCGAGCAATTACGCCAGAAAGGCAAAGTTGGTCATCTGGCCTGTTTCCCGTATTTTCCAGAAAGCGCTGCCATGGCCATGGCGCATCCGGCCGAGAAGGCATTGATTGCCTATTACAATCCGTTGGAAATGGAAATGACGCCGGTGATCGACACACTGAATGATGATGGACGGGGATTTCTGGCCATCCGTCCGCTTTATGAAGGCGTGCTGACGGACCGTTATGCAAGCCACGCGGACGTGCCTCAGGGACATCGTCTGGCTAAAGAGAAATACGCTGATGCATTCAGCGCCCGGCAGAAATTGGCAGCGGCCATTCCTGAGGCAGCTGATGGCATGACCCGCTTTGCCATACGTTTTCCGCTGATGTCGGCCAATTGTGCCAGTGTCATCGTGGGGCTGAACAGCGAAGAACAGGTTGTTGAAATCTGTGATCACGTGAAAGGGGTCACACCCGACCCGGACACTGTTTCACGTGTTCGAGCGCTCATGGGTCATTGAGGGACCAGGGAGAACTCCCAGATAAACTGGCCCTCAGTTCTGTGGGGCTGGTTGTGCCGATGGGTACCTGTCAGGTTGTGTTACCTAAAATCAGTTCCACATCGATATCGATCTTTTGAGACACGGTTTTGCCCTCAATACAATCCAGCAAACAGCGTGCCGCCGTATCACCGATTTTCCACCGGGGCGTGTCGATCGTGGTCAATTCAGTTGATATCAACTTCCCTTTGGATGAGCCGTTGAAACCAGCAACTGCGATTTGATTTGGCACTGATATTCCTGCGCGGTGCAAATGGGTCAAACCGCCAATTGCAAGAGAATCATTGAGGTAGTAGATCGAATCCAGATCACCCGCACGGGCCAGTAGGTCTCCTGTGCTCTGCAAGCCGAAAGATGGTTCACGATCACCGTCTTCGACAATTTCCGCAGTCACGGTCAAACCATGCTCTTGGAGCTGACTGCAAAAACCCTCATAGCGTCTTGCAGCACAAACATCTTTGGTATGTTGTGAGCCGACATAGCCAATTTTGCGAAATCCCTTTTCCAGGAAATGTCGTGCCATCATGCGGCCTGCTTCTATGTGCGAAAACCCGACATTGAAATCAAATTCAGGGACATCATTGTCCCAGATCTGCACAATTGGACAGGGCTTTGCCGCGAGCAGCTTGTCTGTTGAAGTGCTGTGAGCGATGCCGCCCGTCAGGATCATGCCTGATGGTTGCCAGGGCAGCATGGTGCGAATGAGTTCCTCTTCGATATCGGTATGGAAATCGGAGGCACCGATAAAGGTATGCATACCGGCACCGGTCAGGACGGTGTTGATACCGCCCAACACTTCGCCAAACACGTTGTTCCCGAGCGATGGAATAATAACGGCCACCATCAAATTGGTTTGGGAACTCAAGGAGCCAGCAATCAAATTCGGCAGATACCCTAGTTCTGCAATGGCTTCATGCACACGATTGCGCGTTGGTGCAGATATGCTTCCTGTCTGACGGATAACTTTGGAAACTGTCATCGTGCTGACATCCGCCAATTTGGCGACATCTGACAGAGTGACTTTTTTGGGTTTTCCAATGCCCGACAAACGTCCGCGCATTGCGGGACCGCTTTTCTTAATACTCATAAAGTGCCCGTATCAAATGACCCGAAAAACGGCTTTTGATATCATATCGGGTATCTGGGTGTCGGTGCAAAGACATGTGTTTTACCTAGGGTGTTGAACAACAGGCGCAAAAGTTCCAGTTAAGCTTAAAAAGGCGCCAGACAAAAAGGATCGCCAATTCTGCTATTTGTATTCAAACAAAAGCTGCTTGAATAGCAAAGACTCACTCAAATGCAGATCGATAATCGTTGGATACGCTATGCGGCTCGGCTCAATCCAAACCTGCTTCCACCCGGTGGCAAGTGATGGAATGACCTGCACTATTGGTTACCAACCGTTTCGGCTCGTTGGTCTGACATATTTCTCCCAGATAGCTCTGACACCTGGGATGAAAGGCGCAACCGGACGGCGGATTTACAGGCGATGGAACTTCGCCGCGCAAAATGATCGGGTCGTGGGCCTTATCAACTCTCAATGGAAGGGCGGCAGACAAGAGCGCCTGAGTATAGGGGTGCTGCGGTGCATCGAACATCTGGTCTGTAGGGCCATTTTCCACCAGTTTTCCCAAATACATGACGGCAATCTGATCGGCCATAAACCGCGTGGTGCCCAAATCATGTGCGACCACAACATAGGAGCAGCCAAATTCCTGCTGTAAATCCTTGAAGAGATTCATGATCTGCGAGCGGATTGACACATCAAGCGCGGACACCGGTTCGTCCAGAATGATCAGCTTTGGCTTGGCAACAATCGCGCTGGCAATTGCAATCCTCTGGCGCTGACCGCCTGAAAACTCATGGGGGAAGTTCTTAGCCTGATCAGGGCGTAAGCCAACCGCAAGCAGTGCTTCATCAACGCGCTTGGTCAACTCACCTTTGGTAAGCTTCTGGTTGATGACCAATGTCTCGGCGACAATATCAAACACACGCATACGCGGGCTGAGCGATGCCCATGGGTCCTGAAAGACTGCCTGAACATTGGTTCTGAACGTGCGCAAATCCGCACCGGTCATCTCTCCGACATCCTTGCCTTCGATAATGACCTGACCTGCTGTCGGTGTCAGAAGTTTCAGCAACATGCGCGCCAGTGTGGTTTTGCCACAGCCGGATTCTCCAACAAGTGCCAGTGTTTTTCCGTGTTCCAAATTGAAGCTGACATTATCCACTGCCCGCACAATGGCTTCATTCCCGCCAAACAATCCGCGAGAAATGGGGAAATGCTTGGTCAGTCCCTTTACGTCCAGAATGTGCTGCAATGTCATGTTGTACGCTCAACTTTCCAGCACTTTGCCAAATGGCTTTCGGCACCACTCAGGCCTTGTGTCTCAGGCGGTGCTTGCATCCTGCAAATATCATCAGCATGGGGGCAGCGCGGGGCAAAGCTGCATCCGGTTTTCTCGGCAAACAGGGATGGAGGCTGGCCCTCAATTGCATACAGACGATCAACCTTTTTATCGACGGATGGTACGGAGTTGAGCAAGGCTTCGGTGTAGGGATGCGATGGCGCCTCGAAAACATCTTTTACCGTTCCGGATTCAACAATCTTACCCCCATACATAACCACCAGTTTGTGACAGAGATTGGCGACGATTCCCAGATCATGGGTGATGAACACAATCGCCATGCCGGTTTCTTTTTGTATCTCCTGCAACAAATTCAGATATTGCAATTGGATCGTCACATCCAGCGCCGTCGTGGGTTCGTCAGCGATGATCACTTTGGGCGCACCGGCAATGGCAATTGCACCGACAATGCGTTGTTTCATGCCACCGCTCATCTGATGCGGATAAGCGCTGATCCGTCGTTCGGCATCAGCCACATTGACCTTCTTCAAAGCATCAATTGCACGGGTGAGCAGTGAACTTCGAGGTGCCGACGGGTCTGTAATGCGAAGCGCCTCAATGACCTGATTGCCCACAGTGTAAACAGGATTCAACGATGTATGAGGATCCTGCAAAATCATGCCAATCTCATTGCCACGTATCGCAGTCATTTCCTTGGCAGTCTTGCCAACCAGGTTTTCGCCGTTCAGCCAAACTTCTCCACCTTCAATGCGGCCAATAGGGCTTGGCAGAACCTGCATGATGGATAGGGCCGTCATGGATTTGCCGCTGCCTGACTCTCCAACAATGCCCAATGTTTCTCCTGCCTCAACGGAAAAGCTGACATCATCAACAACGGACACAGACTGAGTTGAAAAATTCAGTGTCGTATGCAGATTTTTTACTTGCAGAACAGTGTTGTCAGTCATGTCAGACCTGCCTCAACTTTGGGTCCAGCCAATCACGCAAACTGTCACCCAGCATGTTGACACAAAGAACTGTCAGCAAAATCGCCATGCCGGGAAAGAACGAGATCCACCAATTTGAAATGATCAATTGACGCCCATCAGCAACCAGAAGACCCCAAGCCGGGGTCGGCCGGGGGATACCAATTCCCAGAAAGCTGAGGGTCGCTTCCAATATCACAACAACACCGATCTGCAGCGTTGCCAAAACCACAATCGTATTGACGATATTGGGCAGAATATATTTGCGCAGAATGCGAAAATCCGAGGCCCCGGCAACACGTGCCCGCGCCACAAAATCACGTTCCCGCAGGCTAAGCGTTTCTGCTCTCACCTGGCGTGCAAAATACCCCCAGATGACGAAAATGACGACAAAAATTACCAGTTGAAAGCTCGGTCCAGACACAGATGCCAATGCAAGCGCCAACAAAATGCTGGGAAGCGCAAAGGTGATATCGACAATGCGCATGATGATGATGTCGACCCAGCCACGCATATACCCTGCAAGCAACCCCAAAATTGTGCCAACAACAGCGCCGAGCAAGATACCCACCAGCGAAATGACAAGCGCATATTTTGCACCATGCAGGATGCGGCTGAGGACATCGCGGCCCAGACGGTCAGTGCCAAAAATGAATTCGGAGGTACCACCAAAAAACATCGGTGGCACCAATCGATCCCGCAAATGAGCCTTATAGGGATCGTAGGGAGCAATCAGATCTGCGAACAAGGCGGGGATGATAAGAACCGTCATCAGGATGATGATTGGTATGATCGGCAATCCGCCAAAAAGCTTTAGTTTTCGAGCCATGCGATGATTGCCCCTTTAACTATACCGAATGCGCGGATCAATGACCGCGTATAAAACGTCGACTAGGAAATTCGCGAAGAGAAAGAACACGGCGAAGAACAGCACAACCGACTGAATGACCGGAAAATCGCGACCGCGAATGGCATCGATGGCCAACAATCCGGTGCCGGGCCACGCAAAAACCGTTTCAATGACAACAGATCCGGTGAGAAGTGATCCGGCGAGCACACCAAAATAGGTGATGGGTATGATCGCCGCATTGCGAAAAGCGTGCTTCCAGATGACCCACGGTTCCGAGACGCCTTTGACCCTTGCCAGCTTAATGTATTCCGCATCCAGGACTTCCAGCATGGCAGAACGGGTCAACCGTGTAAGCGCGGCAATTTGAAACCAGGCCATGGAGACTGCTGGCAAAATCATGTGTGACAATCCGCCATAGCCGGATGTTGGAAACCAGCCCAACGTCACCGCAAAAATCCACATCAGGACAATGCCAAGCCAAAACGCGGGAAGTGATTGTCCAAGAAGGGCGATAATATTGGCGGCCGTATCAAAAATGCTGTTCTTTTTGACAGCGGCCAGAACGCCAAGTGGGATGGCGACAACGAGACTGATGAGCATGGCAAGCCCGCCCAGTTTCAGTGTCGCAGGCAATCGCTCCACCACAACTTGTGCTGCTGTACTGCCCTTCCATTTTGTCGAGTCGCCAAAATCGCCGACAGCTGCATTCTTGAGAAAGGTAAAATATTGAACGTGATAAGGTCGGTTCAGACCCAGATGCTCGGTCAGAGATTCAATCTGCTGCGGCGTTGCATCATCCGGCAGAAGGGCATCGACCGGACTTCCGGTCAAATGGCTCAGACTGAAAACAATAACCGTTATGACCAACAGCGAAGCAACCAGTTGAGAAAGTCGGGTCAACAGGAAACGAAGCATTCACACGTCCCTCAAAGCTAATTTTAAGATCAAGTCCCGAGCAAAACTAGGCCCGGGACTCGTTGTTACAGCAGGCTATTTGGCGGGTGAAATTGATGAAAAATGACTCACCCCGACCGAGGTAGCACCGGGAAAGACCCAGTTGCCGACGGTCTCAGGATTTACGATCACCTCTGCAGAAATGCTCGCAAGAGGCGCCACTGCATATTGCTCAAACACCTGGGTGAAGATACCTGCAGCCAGCTTGTCACGTTCCGCAGGATCAATTGACACGGAATATTGTGCCATCAATTCTTCAATGACGGGGTCCTCATAATTGTTCTTGGGACGACCCATAACCGAGTAGTAGTTGCGGATGCCAACAGCACTTGGTTTCACCGGCAGGTTGCGCATGGGATGGAACATCTTGGCGCTGCGCTTGGAACGCAATCCACCAAGGCTTGCCCAATCCATCTCAACGATTTCTGTCTGGAAGCCTGCCTCATCAAGGAAAACCTGCATCAATTCAGCCATGGCCGGAAATTCCGGATTACCTGCAAGTGTCGACGACAGGATCGGAATGACCGGATGTGAGAAGTTTTCCGGGTAACCGGCTTCTTTCATCAGGGCACGGGCTTTTTCCAGATCATAGCCGTAGGCGCCTTCAAACCGTTCTGCCAGTTCTGGAACATAACCTTCGTGGCGCGGATCCATGCCAAACACTGGAAGAATGTCGGCTCGGCCATCGTAGAGAACATCGATCATGGTTGGGCGGTCGATCGAACGATTTATGGCTTCACGGATTCTGATATCAAGCCAGGGAAGGGTTTTATCCAAACCTTCATCGCCCGGCGTCAAGAATGCACCGTTGAACAGCATTGTTGTCTGGTTCGAGGCATTTGTCGATTGTATCGCCTGGAAACCAGCGCTGAGTGCATCGCCCTGCAATTCTCGTGGCAAAATCACGATGTCGGCTTCTTTGGCAAGAAGTTTTGCCAATGTAGTTGCCGGTTCTGCAATGAAGGTCAGCTCAAGACGGTCAAACTCTGCATCAGTACCAGACCAGTGATTTTCAACTTTCTCAAAGGTCAGGCCCTGTCCAACAAGGCGTTCAACATATTGCAATTCGGCAGTGCCGGCAGGTTTGGCATCATACCCCTCAAGTCCTTCAGCATCGAACTGAGCTTTGGAATAGATGACCAAGGATCCACGTCCGCCATGAACAAACAGAAAATCCACTTGCGGTTTTGGCAGTGTGAATTTGACGGTGTGATCATCAATGGCTTCTGCAACAGCGCCTTCGAGCTGGCTGATCCCGTTGAGTGTCGTATCCGGCCCTGTATGAAGCGTCAGGCTGTGGATTACATCTGCGGCGGTAACCGCACCCCAACCGAAATGAAACTTGGCAGCCGGTTTCAGCTTGAAAGTCCATTCGGTAAAGTCATCATTATGCGTCCAGCTTTCGGCCAGACTGCTACTGTCATAAATCCCGGTTTGCGGGTTGTGCCCGACAAGGCCTTGCATGGACGGCCCGAGCGCAAAGTCACCCGGAGTGTTCCAGTATCGGTTTGTTTCAACGGCTGGCGGACTCATGACCATTTTAATGGTTTGAGCCAGCGCAGATGTCGAATTAAGTGCGGCGAAAGCCAACATGGCTGACACGCCAAATGTAGTAATCTTTCTATGAAGCACAGCATCCTCCCAAAGAGCAATTTACTTGTTTTAATTCTGCGGTGAATTTTCGTAATGCAAAATTCCGCACCCATTCACCTGGAAAATGATATCGATATCTCTATTGATATTCCTATAGGTTAGCGATAACCTAATTTACGGTAGAGAAACAAATTCGTTTCGTCAACCAGTCACAAAATTCCTGATTTTCATCATATGGAAAGTTCAAAAATGCGGATAATGATCGTTGGTGCGGGCGCTATTGGCGGCTTTCTGGCGTGCCGTTTACAAGATGGCGGCCATGACGTCAGCGTTGTTGCAAGAGGCCCGCATTTAGACGCAATCAAGGCACGGGGCCTAAAATTGCGAAGTGCGGACGGCACCGAAAAAATGGTCCTTCTCAATGCAAGTGACGCCCCCGAAACATTGGGGCCCCAGGATCTGATTATTACGTCGGTCAAGGCCCCGGCACTGCCGGATATCTTGCAGAAAATCCGTCCGGTGATAGAATCTGGCACACCCGTCATAACTGCCATGAACGGTGTTTTTTGGTGGTATGGGCGCGGGATGGATATCTGCGGTTCAACGCCGGATACCTCTCGTCTTGATCCTAATGGCAACATTGCTGCGATGCTTCCAATTGAGCAGACAATGGGAGTGGTGATCCATTCAACAAATGAAGTTGTAGAGCCGGGAATCATACAAAACCGGAGCAGCAAAAACAGATTTGTGCTGGGTCCGGCAACGCCTGAAGCAAGTCATCTGGCAGCCGAACTTGCTGTGCAGCTTTCGGTGTCTGGCGTGTTATTTGAAACAGACGCAAATATACGCCTGACCATGTGGCGAAAATTACTGCGCAATCTGTCAACGGCACCGTCATCTGTCCTGACAGGTGGCGAAGCCTACGATATATTGAATGACAATCATGCAAGAAATGTCGCACGAGCTCTGTTTCTGGAAGGCGCCGCCGTTGCAGCAGCGCATGGATTTCCGGGTTTGGAAGATGATGTGGAACACGTATTCAAACGTGGCGGTGGCGCTCGTCAAAAACCTTCCATGTGCCAGGATTATGATTTGAAACGCCCGATGGAAATCGACAATATTTTGCGGATCGTGCAGGATTTCGGAAGGCAATGCGGCGTGAAGACTCCCACTTTGGATACAGTGGTTGCACTGGTTATATTGCGCGCACGACTGGCCGGTTGCTACCCGGCCCAGGACCGGCACCAAGACCGGCACCAGCCAGAAAATCCATAGCCCGACCCGCAGTCTGGGGAATAATCAATCGTTCGAAGCCTATTGCAGAAGTGAATTTTCTGGATGAAACCTTTTGCAAATCATCACACGTCCAAACAGCGATTTTGAAAGGAATTCACGTATGAGTGACTATCGCAAGTCAATAATCATAACGGGTGGAGGCAGTGGCATTGGCCGAAGCTGTGCAGATTTATTTCTGAAAAATGGCTACAAGGTTGGCCTGATCGGGCGGCGCCCGGCCCCATTGCAGGAACTCGCTGCCGAGGATGATAACGTGCTGGCTCTGCCATGCGATGTAACAGATCCGGATTCGGTACGTGCATCCTTTGACACAGCCTATGAGCATTGGGGCCACATTGACGTATTGTTCAACAATGCCGGTCTGAGCAAGAAGTCACAGACGATTGATCTGATCTCAACAGAAGATTGGCTGGAGGTGGTCAATGTCAATCTCAACGGCGCGTTCTTCTGTGCAAGGGAAGCCTTTCGCATCATGCGTCAGCAGAAGCCGCAAGGCGGGCGCATCATCAACAATGGCTCCATTTCCTCGCAGGTTCCAAGGCCTGGCTCGGTGCCTTACAGCAGCACAAAAAGTGCGATAACGGGCCTTACACGTACACTCTCGCTGGACGGGCGACCTTTCAATATCGCCTGCGGTCAGATTGATATTGGCAATGCAGAAAGCGATATGACAGCGCGGATGTCGGGTGGCGTTCCCCAGGCAGATGGGTCGTTAAAGCCGGAACCGACCATGGATGTCAGCAATGTGGCGTCATCTGTTTTGCACATGGCAGATCTGCCGCTTGATGCCAATGTGCTGTTTTTGACGGTTATGGCCAATCAGATGCCCTTTGTGGGCCGCGGTTAGACCAGCAGGACTACAAACTGCGGTGGCGACTGCGAAATCAATCAGCCGCTGCTGTTGTATTTGACGTTCAACCTGACCTTGATCGGAAGTGGCGAGAAAGCCAGTAAAGGGAGCAGTACGTGGACATGGGGCGCATCTGACAGGCAGAGTAAGTTGTATCACCTTCAATAAGCTGAAGCTTGAGCGTAAAGACCGGCCATCGGCACCTTTGGTCATCAGTGCCAGCAGTCATCCTCTCGAGACTGTCCAATTTCATATTTGGGAAAATCAACCGTCATAAGCTTGGTACGAATAGAAAACTTCTCCGTAGAGCCGTTAAATTCGGCAATACAGGCAGTGGAGCGCCCAAAATGCGGCAGAAAAAGCTGATCCTGTCAATTGATGCCGTCTGAATTGAATGGGATCTGACACGGGCCTGACGAGTCCTTGCTGAAAATCGGTCGCGGCTTTTTCCAAGCATTTCTGCCATTTCAGACACTCATTATCCCCAACTCCCAGAATTGGCTTGACTCAATTCTCATATTTGATAATTAAATTCTAAATATTGGGAATTTTGATGTCGAATAGCGTTGAACGAATCATCAGTGTGCTGGAGTGTCTGTCGGACACTTCAAGCGAAGGGTTTTTGACCTCGGAGCTTGTGGCGCGGCTGGATATGCCGCCCTCGACCTTGTACCGGTTGCTGAGTGATCTTGAAGCGTCGGGGCATGTCTATCGCTCTGCCGACCGACGCATTCACCCCAATTTCTCATTTGAACGACACATATCCTTTGGATCGATTTCTCCTGCGCGGCTGAGTGAAGCCTGTCAGGACATTTCCAATAAGTTGTTTTCTGCAGCGGAGATCATTTTGCTGCGCAATCAGAGTCTGCGTTGGCATTTGCGCGAGGAACATCCGCAAATGGCATTGCGGCTGCGTGCCCATCCGGGCTTTCTGCGCTCAACCTATGAGCTGGATTCCATCACCCGCGTGGCATTGGCATCGCTGCCGATAGAGCAGGTTGAAGCCCACTGGGATCTGGCAGGTTTTTTTGACGTTGGTGTTGCTGGCGCGAAAGTGTCCTGGCAAGTGGCGCGAGAGCGTCTGGTGAGCGCACGTGACGAGACGCTGCAATATGATTTGCAGGGTAATGCCAAAGGCGTGCGCCGTTTCTGCGTGCCAATTAACGACGCCAATGGCGATCTTCTGTGTCTTCTGACGGTTGCCGAAGCGGCGACCCCGATTGCGAATGAAGACGCACATCTAACGGAAATTCGGACAGTTCTCTTCGAGGCAAAGACCGCGCTTGAGACTGGCCGCGATACTGCAAATGCAGAACAAGGCGAACGGTTCGCCGGCTAGGGTTTGAGCTCAAACGAGTTCGGGCCGTAGCACATCATCCTGGGAGGATATTATGAAAAAGACCCTTATTCATGCTGCCGCCATTGTGGCGACGGCCTTCATGGCTGCACCTCAAATGGCAAGTGCGGAGGACCTCGTTCTGTCAATCGGGTCACGTGGCTACGGTCAAATGGTTGAGCCAAATATTGAGGCGTTCAAGGCAAACAACCCGGGCATGTCAGTTGATTGGCTCAAGGTTTCCGATGTTCCAGGCGATTCCCGCAAGCTTTATGTCACCGGCCTGACGGCCAAAAGCCCGACGCCAGACGTGTTTGCCATTGATGTGATCTGGGCTGGCGAATTTGCTCAGCGTGGCTGGCTGGAACCGCTGAACAAGCATTTTTCAGCCGACGAGTTGGGCGCCTTCAATCAGTCCTTCCTGTCTGCTGCCACGGTTGATGGCTCGGTCTATGCCGCACCGCTTTATGTTGATGGAACACATTTGTTCTATCGAACCGATTTGCTCGAAAAGTATAATCTTGCGCCGCCACAGACCTGGGAAGAGCTGATTGCAGCGTCAAAAACCGTTATGGAAGGCGAAGACAATCCGCAGCTTTACGGTTTTGTCTCCATGTGGGCCAAAATCGAAGGTCTGTTCATGAACTGGCTGTCCTTCACAGGCGGCAATGGTGCCAGCTTCTTTGATGCCGATGGCAATGTTGCTGTGGATTCGCCTGAAGCCATTGCGGCGACTCAGGCCATGGTCGACATTCTGCACACACATGAAATCGCACCACAATCGATCCTGAACATGCGCCCTGATGATGCACGCACTTTGTTCCAGCAGGGCCGTGCCGTGTTTTTGATGGTGCAGGATTTTGTACATGCACCGCTGAGTGCTGCCGATAGCCCGGTTGCCGGCAAGTTTGACTTCAAGCGTAATCCTTACTTCGAAGGTCATGCAGATGGACACTCCACTGCCATGGGTGGTTGGTTGCTGGCTGTAAATGCCAATTCCGAGAACAAGGAAAAAGCGGCTGAACTGATCAAGACCTTCACCGCCTATGATCGCCAATTGGCAGCGGCGCTTGATGCGAACCGTGCGCCTGGCCGATCTGATGTCTATACGGATGCAAAGCTGGCCAATGCCGGTATTCTGGCCAAGCTTGGTGCCAATTATGATGTTGGTGTTGTGCGTCCTTCCGCGCAGACCGGTAATCTGTATCCGCGTGTGTCGGAAGTCATGCAGCTTGAAATCACCAATGCTCTGCATCAGCGCAAAACGCCTGAAGACGCGCTGGGTGATGCGGCGAGACAGGTCAAGGAAATCCTGGGTCAATAAGCCTCTGGTCAACTGGCCTGGAATAGAAAGTCAGAAGACAGGGTGGTTCAGCCGCTCTGTCCTTTGATCCAAAATAGCCCCGGACAATATTCCCGGTGTCACTTCTTCCACTGACATTGAATTCCCAAGTCCGGGGCGACCTCTTTTCTCATCTTTTAGCGTACGGAGCCTTTCATGAACGCCGCATATAGCCTCGATCATCGACGGCAAATGACAGGCATGTCATTCGTGGCGCCAACGGTTTTGCTGATTGCAATCATCCTGATCTATCCGATTATCCAGTCGGTGGTTCTGAGTTTTGGCCAATCCAGCATTGATGGGTCTGAACCCTATGAATTTGTTGGTTTCGCTCACTACGCAAAGCTGATGGGAGACGAGCGGTTCTGGAACTCGATGGCTGTGACCTTTACCTTCACAGCAATCTCCATTCCACTGGAACTGATGCTGGGCATCGGGTTGGCTGTTCTGCTGAATGAATCCTTTCGTGGCAAAGGAATTGCGCGTCTGGCGGTGCTGTTTCCATGGGCATTGCCCACGGCGCTCAACACGCTGATGTGGCGCTGGATGTATAATGCGGATTATGGGCTCTTCAATGCGGTTGCCCTGCAGTCCGGCATTGTTGACCGGCCAATCAATTTTCTTGGTGATGAGTGGCTTGCCATGTTCTCCATGGTTGTCGTGGCTGTGTGGAAAACAAGTTCCTTCATGGCGCTGATTATTCTGGCGGGTCTGCAATCCATTCCCCGGGATCTTTATGAAGCCGGGCGCATGGATGGGATGAGCCGCTGGCAGGAGTTTACGCAGATCACATTGCCATTGCTGAAAGGGCCAATTCTTGTGGCTCTGATAATCCGGTCGATGGATGCGCTGCGCACGTTTGAACTGCCCTTCAATTTGACTGATGGCGGGCCGGTGATAGCGACGGAAAGTCTGTCGCTTTATGCCTATAAGGTGATTTTCGATTTCATTGATTTCAATTTCGGCGCTGCGATTGTGGTGGTTCAGTTTCTGGTGATCTTTGCCATGAGCCTTGCCTATATCTTCGTCCTGCGGACAAGGAACTGACCGATGACCAAGCGTCCCCGATTTGGCCTCTATCTGCTTGTGATAATCTCGGTTGTGATTTCGTTCTTCCCGATTGTCTGGCTTATTCTGACATCGGTAAAAACCACAGCGGGCATTTATGCCTGGCCGCCGCAATACTGGCCGACGCCCGTCACCTTTGAAAATTACTGGACGATCATCACCCAGTCGCCCGAACTGCTGCGCTATGTGCTGAACAGTTTTATTGTGGGGGTGGGGTGTACTGCCCTGACGCTGGTTTTCGGAGGCCTTGCCGGGTATGCGCTGTCGCGGTTGAACCTGAAATTTGCGGGTTTTCTGATGGTTGGCATTCTGGCTGTGTCCATGTTCCCGCCGGTGTCGCTGCTTCCGTCTCTGTTTCAGAATTTCCTGCAACTGGGATTATTGAACACCTATACCGGGCTTATTCTGGCGCATGCCGGTCTGTTTCTGCCGTTTACGGTCTGGATGCTAGCCAGCTATTTTGCGACGCTGCCAGTGGAAATTGAAGAGGCAGCCCGCATGGACGGCATGGGTTTTTTGCGGATTTTTCTCACCATTGTTCTGCCGCTGTCCTGGCCCGGTTTTGTGGCGACCGGTCTGATTGTCTTCATTTTCTCCTGGAACGAGTTTCCGTTGGCGCTAGTTCTGATGACCCAGAACGCCATGCGCACGGCGCCGGTTGGCATTTCGCTCTATCCCGGCGAATACGCGTTCCCATGGGAAACCATTTCAACGGCCACGGTGATTGCGATCATACCGATCCTCATTATCACGGCTATTTTTCAAAAACAGATCGTCGGTGGTTTGACCGCCGGTGCCGGCAAATAACGCTCAGGACTTCGTTCAATCATGGCAATTGTTTCGCTTCAACAGATCGGCAAGAATTATGGTTCGGTGACCGCCGTCCATGAGTTTGATCTGACCATCAATGACGGTGAATTTCTGGTGCTGCTTGGCCCGTCAGGCTGCGGTAAATCCACCACCTTGCGGATGATTGCCGGGCTGGAAAGCATCTCCAAAGGCACGTTGGAAATTGGTGGCAAAGTCATGAATGCGGTTGATCCGAAGGATCGGGGCGTTGCCATGGTGTTTCAGAATTATGCGCTATATCCGCATAAATCCGTCTTTGATAATATGGCGATGGCCCTGAAGCTGCAGCGTGTGCCAGCAGATGAAATTCAGCGCCGTGTTGGTGGTGTGGCTGACATGTTGGGGCTAACCGATTTTCTGGAACGCAAGCCAGCTGCTTTGTCCGGTGGCCAGCGCCAGCGTGTTGCCATTGGCCGTGCCATTGTGCGCACGCCAGAGGTGTTTTTGTTCGATGAGCCCCTGTCCAATCTGGATGCAAAGCTGCGGGTGCGTATGCGCATGGAGTTGCAGCAATTGCATGAAAGGCTGGGTGTGACATCCATCTATGTGACCCATGATCAGGTTGAAGCCATGACGCTGGCGGACCGGATCGTGATCATGGATTCCGGTGTTGTGGCGCAGGTTGGAACACCGCGCGAAGTCTATGATCACCCGGCAACATTATTTGTAGCCGGCTTCATTGGCAGCCCTGCGATGAACTTTATCAATATTGAACCCGCTGGGGATAATGGCTGGAAGAGCAAGGACTCCTCCTTTGCCATCCCGGATTTGAATGGTTTTGATACGAGTGATCTTACATCTGTGACGCTTGGCATTCGCCCTGAAGACATTGAAGTGGTGGCGCGGGACAGCAAAACAGGTGATCCATGGTGCTTTGATGCAGATATTCGTCTGGCCGAATTGCTGGGCGCTGATGCACTTTTGAACCTTGCCGTTGCTGGTGAAGACATGCTGGTTCGTGTTGGCGGAGTAGACCACCCTGAGCGCGGTCACCAAATCGGAATTCGAATTGCGCCGGCGCGTTTGCATGCGTTCAATCCGGATACGGGCAAGGCGTTGCCCAGAATTCAGAAACATTGAATCATAGGCAAGCCTTGGGAAAACCCGGCACTGCCGGAAATGCATGCATTATTTGAGATTGTTGAGGGGAAAACTGTGACGGCGAAACAACCCAATATTCTGTTCATCATGGCTGATGATCACGCGTCCAAGGCCATTGGTTGCTATGGTGCCGGGATCAATCAGACGCCGCATCTTGACCGCATTGCCAATGAGGGCATGCGTCTCAACCATTGTTATGTGACCAATTCAATTTGTACGCCCAGCCGAGCGGCAATTCTCACGGGCACCTATAATCACGTCAATTGCGTTTCAACGCTGGAAACCCATATCGACAACCGTCTGCCGAATGTGGCCAAGCATCTGAAAACGGGTGGCTATCAAACAGCAATGGTCGGAAAATGGCATTTGGGTGAGGGCAAGGCGCATGAGCCAACCGGGTTTGATTTCTGGTCCGTTCTGCCGGGCCAAGGCGAGTATTTCGATCCCTATATGATCGAGATGGGCGAAGATATTGAAGCGCCGGGCTACGTCACAGACGTCATTACAGACAAATGTCTGAACTGGCTGGACGAGCGTGACCGGGAAAAACCCTTCTTTTTAATGTGTCACCACAAGGCACCTCACAGGGAATGGGAGCATCATCCAAAACACGCCGGTCTTTATCAGGATGATATTGCGGTTCCAGATACGTTTGATGATGATTATTGCAATCGTGCCAAGGCCGCGAGCGAAGCAAAAATGCGCATCCGGGATGATATGAAATACCGGGATTTGGGTCTTGTGCAGCCGGAAGGTGGATCGGAAGTCGGTGTTCGGGTCAAGGATGGCGATATCGAACGCAAGATACCGCATCCTGAGGACCCGTCAGATCTGCGCTTGATTGACCGGGCCACCGGGGAGGTCTTCACCTTTGAGACACAGGCTGAATTGGCGCATTTCAAATATCAGCGCTATCTGAAACGTTATCTGCGAACGATCGCCTCAATTGATGAAAATGTCGGTCGAATGCTGGATTATCTGGATCAGGAAGGTCTGACCGAGGATACGATTGTCATCTATACGTCCGATCAGGGATTCTTTCTGGGAGAACATGGCTGGTTCGACAAGCGCTTCATGTATGAAGAGTCTTTTCAGATGCCGTTTCTGGTGCGCTATCCCAAAGAGATTGCCGCTGGCACAGTGTGTGACGACATGGCGTGTAATGTGGATTTTGCCCCCAGCTTTCTGGATTATGCCGGGCTGACCGTACCCTCCTATATGCAAGGCAAGAGCCTGAGGAATTTGTTCGGTGGCAACACGCCTGAAGACTGGTCGCAACTGGCCTATCACCGCTATTGGATGCACCGTGATCCGGATCATAATGCCTATTCGCATTACGGCATTCGCGATCAGCGCTACAAACTCATTTATTGGTATAATGAGGGCTTTGATTTGCCCGGCACCAATCATGGTGGTGAAGACCGGGAGTGGGAATTGTTTGATTGCCAGAAAGACCCTCTTGAGCTTTTCAACGTGGTTGAGGATCAGGCCTATTTTGATGTTGTGCAGAACATGATGCGGCAACTGGATGCCAAGATGGCTGAAATTGGTGATGTGCCGGAGCATGGTAGTTTTGTTCCTGGGAGCCAGGGTGCGGACCCTTTATGGGTGATGAAATAGCGGAGCAAATGGCAAAGAGATGCAAGGAAATGCACGCAGAGCGGGCTTTCTGCCCGGTCAAGCGCCTTGACGCCGCAGGTCGCAGCCATTTTTCCGTCCATCAAGGATCGGGCCTGTTTGCCCGCAGCCCGCGTTGCAAAGACTTGAAAGTCTTCAGACTTCCTGCTTCTTTGCTCCTAGTCTGCAAACAAACCGATCCCGACTATTTCACCACCCATAATGGGTCCGCACCCTAGACTAGACTGAATGTTGATGCCGAATTGGCTGTCTGAAGGCCTGATTGAACTCAAGCCCTGAGATTCTTTCCTCTTTGACACTATGAACCCACATTTCCCGTTGAAATATGACTGTGATAGCTGCGTCGTCTCAGTGTGAACACGCTTATGCATGTTGCTGTTCGACGTCTGGTTTCCATTTGTACCTCACGGAGAATCCCATGAAGACTTTATTTCTGGTTCTGGCGATGACAGTCGCTTCCTTTTCGGCCCATGCGGCAGAGCTTGTTACGAAAAGCAGTCCACATTCTGTTGCCGACACTATGGATCGGCTGGTAGCCGCGGTTGAAAAAGCGGGCGCGACGGTTTTTGCACGCGTTGACCATGCAGCAGGGGCTGCCAGTATTGATGCTGAACTGAAGCCCAATCAGATGCTTGTCTTTGGCAATCCAAGGATCGGGACGCCCATCATGCAGGCCGACCCGATGGCTGGTCTCGACTTGCCGATCCGCGTTGTCATTTTTGAAGATGCTGCAGGCAATACGATGGTGGCGTATCATGATCCTCAACTCATTGCCGCGACCTACCAGGTTCCTGCCGATCTGAAGTCATTGGCCATGATGGCCGGTGCTTTGGGCAAGCTGACAGATGCTGCTGTTCAACCTGCCAATTAAGTCGACTTCATAAAAGCCGCCGCGCGGACCTGCCGCGCGGTTCTGTACAAACAGGAAGCGCTCTAAGCCGCTGAGCGCTGATCCCGATGTGTCTGAGCCATGCGGACAAGCAGATTGAACGCCTGCCGTGTTGCGCTGACATTCGCCTTGTTCTGGCCTGCAATGTCAAAGGCAGTGCCATGGGCCGGTGTTCCAATCGGGTAAGGAAGACCTCCAGCCACGGTCACACCGCGTTCGAAGCCCAGCAGCTTGATCGCGATCTGCCCCTGATCATGATACATGGTGACGACGGCGTCGACTTCGCCGCGTATTGCCTTCAGGAACACAGTGTCAGATGGCCAGGGCCCTGTGACATTCATTTGCTTGTCCTGACAGGCGCGCACTGCTGGTTCCAGAATGTCGATCTCTTCGCGGCCAAATTTGCCATTATCTCCAGCATGTGGGTTGAGGGCAGCGACAGCGATGGCCGGACGCATCTTCCCGGCGCGTTTCAGTGTGTCGGATGCCAGCGTAATTGCACGCAATATGCCCGGTTGATCGATATTGGCGGCAACCTCCTTCAGGCCAATATGGCTGGTTACACGTGTGGTCATGATATCATCGAGCACATTTATTTCGCTGTGATAGCCCGTAAAGCCGAGATAACGGGCCATATAGCGGTGCTCGTCTTCTGCATTCAGTCCAGCTGACGTCATGGAACCCTTGTTCAATGGGGCGAACAGAATGCCATCCACCAGCCCTGCCATTGCCAGATCCATAGCCTTGTCGAGGCAACGCAAAGAGGATGTTCCGCCTGCTACGGATACGGTGGCGATTTCCACCTCATCCGGCTGAATGGTGTTGAGATCAAGATGGGCAAGGCCCGTAAAATCGGGCAGACCTTCTTCTTGCAATGTGTTCAGTTCCACCGGCAGGCCAGCCTGCTCGGCCCCGCGTTGCCATAAATGGGCATCACCAACAAGCACGATATCGGCCGCTTCGCGAACACCGTCTTCATTCAGCAGTTTTGCGATCAGTTCCGGGCCGATGCCGGAGGGATCACCAGGGATGATTGCAATTTTGGGGCGGTTCATGGGCATTTCCGTCGTTAGGTGGATTCACGCTCGCTCAGAGCCTGAGCAATATTTGTTTCGGCTGTTCTCAAATGGGCTTTTAGAGCCTGCGCCGTTCGTTTTGCATCCCGCGCGGTGAGCGCCGCAACGATTTCAGAATGTTCCTTACGCGTGCTGTCGCGGCCTGCGCGGCGCTGAGAGGATAGAAAACGGACCCGCCAAAGACGTGCATTATAGGAGGCATGTGTTTCGGCCAGAGGCAGATTTCCTGCAGCTTGAACGATGGCCTGGTGGAAACGCATATCTGCCTGAAATCCAGCCAATTTGCCGTCTCCATCATCTGTGTTTACTTCCGCAATTGCAGCATTGGTGTTTGCTATCTCGCGCAGTTCGGCATCGCTGCAATGGATGCAGGCCAACTCGCCGGCAAGCGCTTCCAAGGCGCCCTGAACGCGCAGGCAATTGTTGATTTCCTCAAGAGACGGATTGGCGACAAATGGCCGGCGCGCCGCTGTAAACTGAATCAACCCTTCACCAGCCAGAAGGCGGATGGCTTCACGCAAGGGCGTGCGGCTGATCCCGAGTGCCTCGGATAAATCGCGCTCTGGAAGGCTGATACCAGGCGGCAGCTTTTCCAGTAGGATCATGCTGCGCAGGGTCTGGGCTGCATCCTCGGCAAGGCTGAGACTTCGGGATAGCCGCCCTTCGGTTCCCATCAGACCCTTCAGGTTTGCAACTTTGCTCACGTCAGGTCCCCCAATTCAAAACCACAGGGTTCAGCGGCCGGATCAACTCCAATAATTGCTGCCTTGTGTCCGGATGCAAAGGTGCGATTGGATGGCGGCAAAAATCTGATTTGATCACGCCCCCTTCCATCATGGCCGCTTTGGCGGAGCGAAATCCGCATTGGCGGTTCTCAAAGTTAATCGCCGGCAATACCCGCGCGTAGTGGGCCATCGCCTGCTGTCTGTCGCCTGCCGCATGGGCCGTCAGGACAGGCTTGATCTGGTCTGGAATCATGGCAGATGTCATGGTGCCTGTGGCGCCTGCATCAAGATCAGCCATCAGGGTGATGGCTTCTTCACCGTCAAACGGACCTTCAATAGCGCTGCCACCTGCCGCAATCAGCGCGCGCAGTTTTGCAGCTGTCTGGGCGCACTCGATCTTGAAGAGTTTCAGCATCTCGATCTCCTGCGCCATTTTCACAAGCAAAGGCACTGGAAGATCAACACCTGACAGGGGTGCATCCTGCACCATGATGGGAATGCCGACTTCCCCGACCCGTGCAAATTGCTCAAAGGTCTGCTCGGCAGTGCCGCGCATCAAGGCCCCGTGATAGGGGGGCATCATCATCACGATTTGTGCGCCCAGTTCCTTGGCTTCCCGTGCGCGGTCGACCACAATGTCGGTGGCAAAGTGGCTGATGGTCACAATGACAGGAATGCGTCCGGCCACATGTTCAAGAGATGTCTGGGTCAGAATCCGGCGCTCCTCATCGGTGATGAGAAATTGTTCGGAGAAATTTGCGAGAATGCAAATTCCGTCGACCTGTTGATCGATCATGCAATCCAGAACCCGTTTCATGCCATCGACATCAATCGCACCTCCAGATTCAAACGGGGTTGGCGCGACTGGCCAGATGCCTTGAAAGTTTGCCATGAACGCTACTCCTGAGCTTATTCTATGATTTCAAAGTTTTTCAGATGTTTATCTGAAATGGAGATTCCCAGACCGGGTGTGTCATCGTCCAACTGCAGATAGCCATCTACCGCGTCGGGATCACCCTCGAAAATATAGTAGAAAAGCTCGTTGCCAACCTCCACGTCAAAGACCGGGAAGTATTCGCTGATCGGGCAGTTCACATTGGCCATCGTCAGGTGATAATTGTGCATCTGGCCAGCATGGGGAATGACCGGAATCTGGTTTGCTTCCGCTATGGCGTTGATTTTCTGCGCGGCTGTAATGCCGCCGACGCGATTGGTGTCATATTGCAGGATGCTGACGGCTTTCTTTTCGATCAGGTCCTTGCAGCCAATGATTGAATATTCATGTTCGCCGCCCGAAATGGGAACTATGCCCATGGCGTTCAGCTCGGCATAGCCTGCCACGTCATCAGCGATAACCGGCTCTTCGAGCCAGCGCGGCTCATATTTTTCAAGCTTTGGCAGCATGCGTTTGGCGTAATCAAGCGTCCAGCCCATATAGCATTCCAGCATCAGATCATTGTCATAACCAATGACCTCGCGCAGTGCTTCAACGCGTTTCAGATTCTCGCGCATGCCCTGCATACCGTCCTTTGGGCCGTAGCCAAAGCGTGACTTATAGGCGTTGTAGCCGTTTTTCATGGCCTCTTCGGCCTCTTGTTGCATGGCTGGCACCGAGTCTGCGTAGAGCTTGGAGTAATAGACCGGGATTTTTTCCTTGGTGCGCCCGCCGAGCAGCTTGAAAACGGGTTTTCCGACTTGCTTGCCCATCAAATCCCAGATCGCAATATCGATTGCTGAAATGGCTGTCATGCCGATGCCCTTGCGACCCCAGGCATGGGTGCGACGGTACATTTTTTCCCAGATATAGGCGTAGTCAAAGGGATCTTCGCCAATCACCAAAGGGGCGTAGTATTCGTCGATGGCCTTTTTGACCACGACCGGCGCAAGGGCCGCATTTCCGATGCCGATTGTGCCGTCTTCGCTTTCGACTTCGCAGGTCAGCCATTGGTAGAATCGAAAGGACGACATGGCATCGCCGCGCTCCCACAACACATCTGATGCATTGGTGCAGAAATTGCCCTGGGGGGGAACGGTTGGACCGGTCCAGTTCCAGACCCGTGTGCGGATGGATTTGATGCGACTCATGATCAGGAACCTTTTTTAAACGCTGGCCGTGGCCCTGTGATCAGTTTCCACAGGGCGGGCCCAAACAGGGCAATAGCAGTGAGAATCAGGAAGAATGCTGAAAGGGGCCGGGTAGCGATCAGCCACCATTGCTCGTCCAGCATGACCATGGATTGGCCCAGGCGCTGCTCCAGCATGCCGCCCAATATCAGGCCGATGGCCAGAGGTACGACGGAAAACCCGTAAACCCGCATGAAGTAACCGATGATCCCGGAAACGATGGCAATCCAGACATCAAACATGGATTGATCCAGAGCATAGGCACCGACAATCGAAAAGATGAAGACACTTGGCCAAAGCATGCGGATCGGTATGAGGGTGACCCGCGCAAATACCTTTGCCCCATATAGGCCAATGACCAGAAACAGCAGGTTTACGAAAAGCATCGACCAGAAAATGGCGAAGGCGAAATCCGCCTGTTCGGTGAACATTGTAGGACCGGGGCGCAGGCCGTGGACCAGCAATCCGGCCAGAATAACTGCCGCAGTTGGACTTCCGGGAATGCCGAGAGCCAGTGTCGGCACCATGGCACCGCCGGTTGCAGAATTGTTCGCGGCCTCTGATCCCGCGATGCCTTCAATGGCACCTTTGCCGAACTCTTCTGGTGTCTTGGACCAGCGCCGCGCTTCATTATAACCGATCATGGAGGCAACGGTTGCTCCTTCCGCTGGCAGAATACCGATGAAGGTGCCGATGCCGGTTGATCGCAGAATGGTTTTCCAGACCTTTTTGTAATCGGCCATGGAGGGCAGTTTGATGGCCTTCATGGTGACCTGTTCACGCTTCTGATGCAGAGCGGAAGCCTGGGACAGCAATTCGGAAATTCCAAATACGCCGATCATGACCGGAACGAAACCGATGCCTTCATGGAGTTGTGGAACGTCGAAGGTAAAGCGTTTGACGGATGTCAGAAGATCGACGCCGACCGTTGCTAACAGAATGCCGAATGCGCCTGCAATGAGGTTCTTGATCGGTGAACCGCCGCCAACGCTGACCAGCATGGACAGTCCGAACAAGGTCAGTGCGAAATATTCCGGCGGTGCAAAATTATAGGCGGCACGGGCCAGAACCGGCGCGGCAATCATCAGACAGATAACGCTCAGGACACCGCCAATGGTCGACGCGACAACGGCCATGCCAAGGGCTCGGCCCGCCTCGCCGCGCAAGGCCAGAGGATAGCCGTCAAGACAGGTGGTTGCGCTGGCAGATGTGCCGGGTGTGTTGATAAGGATGGCTGTGATTGCGCCGGCAAACGTCGCTGAGCAATAGATTGCAGTCAGTATCGAAATGGCTGCAACCGGCTCCATCGTCAAAGTGAAGGGCAAGAGCAGTGCCGCGCCTGTTGTAGCGTTCAATCCGGGCAATGCACCGATGATAACGCCGCCAAGAGTTGCGGCCACAAGCAACAGCAACAGACTTGGATCGGTCAGTGCCAGAAAGCCGTTTAAGAAAGCATCCATTGTGCTCATCCGTACCAGAGGGAGGTCAATAATCCGCGGGGGAAGCGGATTTTGAAGACGAGATCAAAGAGAAAGAAAACCGTGGTCGGAATGAAGATGCCCACAAGGGCAATGTTCCGAGGGCGACGTTCACCCCACAACATGGTCAATGTGGCCGCAAAGGCGCCCAAAGCCAGAAAGAGATCAACCTGCATCAAGGCGACAAACCCGATCATCAAACCCATGGTCATCCATGATTTGGATGTGACACGCTCAACAATTTTTACCGGGTCCTTCCAGACCATCAACAGAGTCAGACTGACAATCAGCAGACACACCAGTTGAGGGAAATCAGACGGCTGAATACCGCGCTTCAGGATTGGCGGCATCTTCTTGAATGTTGTGGTGAAGTAGAGCGCTACAATACAAAAGAGGATGATGCAGATCGGAACCAGCCATCTGGCCCGCCTGTCAGGATTGAGTGGTGTTTTCATGAAGCAGCCCGGTTTGCCCCCTGATCCTGGATCAAGGGGCAGTTGGTGTGGAAACAGGTCTGGTTTACTCGATGAAACCAAGCTCTTTCAATGCTGCTGACATATCCGTCACCATGGTTTGCAGCTGATTGCCCCATTCTTCTGATCCGGCAACAGATGACGAATCAAGGCCAACCGAGACCAGGAAACCTTGATAAACGCCATGGTTCATGGATTTTACAAGGGCCTCTTCAATCTTCGCGGCGACATCATCCGGGGTGTCCTTGTGAACGACAAATCCACGTACGGTCGAGAAGCTGACCGGGATGCCCATTTCCTTGGCTGTTGACACATCCGGCAATGCCGGCATGCGTTGATCGGCCAGAACAACGATCGGGCAGACATCGCCTGAATCGATCTGGCTACCAGCTTCCGCCAGGTTCAATACAGCAACATCAACTGCGCCGGCGACAAGCTGGGTGGCCAATTCGCCGCCGCCATCAAATGGAAGGATCTTTGGTGTTTTCATGTCACCTTTTTTGGTGAACATGAAAGCGGAAACATCATCAATATTGCCCAAATGGGTTGTGCCGTAGATGATGGCCTCTTCTTTTTGTTTTGCAACAAATTCGGCCGCATCTGCGTAGGCACCACATTTCACCATGAGAATCTGGGGATCATCTGTTCCGCGTGCGATCGGGCGCACATCTTCCAGTTTCATCTTGGTTTCGTTTTTGGCCAGCGTTGCGGCGTGACCAATGGTGAATGTCAAAATGGAATGACCGTCGGCAGGCTGTGTGAGATAGTAATCCATGGCAACAGCGCCGCCGCCACCGCCTTTGTTGACTACGACCATGTCAGCGCCCAATTCGCGGCGTCCGCGCAGCATCATCATGCGTGTGGTGACGTCGGTGCCGCCGCCATTGCCAGCGTGTGTGACGACTTCAATTGTCTTTGAAGGGTAGTCTTGAGCTTGTGCCTGAGGCGCGAAGCTGGTGAGCGCAAGTGTCGATGCGCCAACAATCAGCGTCAATGCGCGCAGTTTTCTGGTGTCTTTCATAGTTTCCTCCCGGTTGCAGCTTTACCCGTCCTGCTATGCAGTCAGGTTTTGGTATTTTGGTATACCAAAGTACATTTTTCTTAAAGAAGGCTCTGCGCCGAGTCAAGCGGGAGTCGGACGTTTCGGGGTTGTTTCCCATTCGCCCCTGGTTGATCCAGGCCGCCGATGCCGCAACACAGGCCTTCTGGATGAACAGAGACGAGTTTGCTTGATCAAAGCGCAAAAACACTTTTAAACAACGGTCAATCGCATATGAGGAATTCTAAATGCAACTCAAGTTGATCGTCAGAAAGTTTGCCAGGATTGTTGTCTTTTGTTTGGCTCTGACCGGCGGATCTTTTGCTCAATCCGGGCCGAAACAGCAATTAGCCGGGCGGACTCTGGATGTGATGGTTGGGTTTTCCAATACTGGAGGCGGGGCGCGGTTCTGGAATGTCTTTTCGCAGGAATTGCGCAAACGGCTTCCAGCGACGCCCATCCGTACGCGTTTCAATGATACCGGCAGCGGCGTGGATGGCACCAGTGATTTGTTTGACCGTTCAGAGGGTTTGCTGGCAATCGGTTTTGTGCGGCCGCCTGAAATTGCCTTTGCTCAATTGAATGGCCGCGAGGATGTGGATTTTGACTTTCGGCAGGCGCAATGGATTGCTGGTGTGGAGGTGGAGAGTTTCATTATGGCCGCTCGGCGCGGCCTGCCATGGGAGCCGGATGTTTTGCGGACCCTGGACCCGCAGACCATTCTTCCGGTCAGTGATATTCTGGCAACCCATGCCACCGTGGGAATTCTGCTTAACGCGGTGACTGGAATTCCCTCGAAAATTGTGATCGGTTTCAACAAATCTGATCGGCTGCGCAGCTTGCTGGCCGCAGATGTCGATTTTTACACGACTGCAGCAGACGCCAGGTTGGAGCCGCTGCTGGCGTCGGGCGATATCAAGGCGTTGTATACGATTACCGGAGAGGATTTTCCCGCTGCGATGGGCACGGTTGAGCCGCTCGAAAGCTTTCTTGTGCCAGATGCTCCAGCCTCGGTTGTTGCGTTCATTAAATCGGCGCGTGGCATGGGGCGGGCTTTTTACGCGCCGCCATCTGTTGCGGATGAGGATGTGGCAGCTTTGCGATCTCTGTTTCATGATATTTTGAGTGATCCGGATTTCGTTGAAAGGGCTGCACAGGAGGGGGTGCCGGTTGCCGCGGTGGCCAGTGAAACAGTTGAGGCACAATTGCAGGAATTGCTGACCTCCGACCCTGCGCAAAAACTGCTTTTGGACACGGCCTATGCGTGTGGCCTGGCCATGTCACGGGGTAAAGTGACGCGCTGTGACTTTTCGCAAGCCGGGACTTCCAACTGAGCCGTTCTTCGGGCAGAGTTTTCACAGTCTGTTCCACAACCTTATGTAAAGCTAATTGATGCCGGTACTTGCCGAACTCCTGTCCGTTGCAACGTCCGGCGGGCTTGGCCTGTTGACAGCATTGTGTCTGGGGACCTTGTTCGGCTTTGTAGCCGGGCTTGCGCCCGGAATTGGCGGGCGTATAGGCATTATTCTGTCTTTGCCTGTTGCTGCATTCTGGGATCCTCTGGGCGGTGCAGTTTTTCTGTTTGCCATGCATTCGGTTGTTCACACCTCCGCCTCCATTCCGGCCATTGCGTTTGCGTTACCATCGACCGGTGCTGATGCGGCTACGGTGCTGGACGGCTATCCACTGGCAAAAATGGGTCGGGCTGGGGAGGCACTGGGAGCCAGTCTATCCTCCTCGGCGATTGGCGGTGTGCTTGGTGCCCTGGCGTTTCTGGCGGTCATTCCTGTTGCACGGCTGGTGCTCAATCATTTTGGGCCGCCTGAATTTCTTTTGCTGGCTCTGGCCGGCCTTTCGATGGTTGCCCTGTTGTCCGGACGCAGTCTGCTGACTGGATTACTGGCCGCAGCGCTCGGGTTTCTGGTGGCCTGTATCGGGTTGGATGTGCATACGTCTGCCGCTCGATTTACCTTCGGCCTGTCTGAATTGCGCAGCGGTATCAATCTGGCAGCACTTGTCGGCGGAATTTTTGTGGTGCCTGAAATGCTGGCCAGATGGTCCTATGATGCCAAGGGGCATAACAGGGCAGTGTCCACCAGCCTTGCAGATGTGTTTCATGGCATGGGCAAGACATTTGCCCATATGCGACTGGTGCTGCGTTCATCGCTCTATGGAATTGGCATCGGCATGATGCCGGGACTGGGGTCCAGCGTCGCCGTGTGGATGTCCTACGCGTATGCCGCTAATCACTCCAAATCTGAAGTGCCCTTTGGGAAAGGGGCGATTGAGGGTGTGATTGCGCCTGAAGCGGCCAACAATTCCAAAGAAGGCGGGGCCATGGTGCCGACCCTGTTTTTTGGCATCCCGGGCAGTTCCAGCATGGCCATTATGCTGGGGGCCTTTCTGGTGATCGGGTTGCCAGTCGGGCCCAATTTACTGACCAGTGATGTTGATGTTTCGGTGACTTTGGCACTAACTGTTTTGCTGGCTAATCTTCTTGCAATCCCGATGTTCTTTGCTGTCGTTCCTGGCATTGTTCGGCTGGCTGCCCTGCGCCGGGATCATATGGTGCCGATAGCGATTGCGTTGTCTTTATTTGCGGCACTCTATCAGGACATGCATTGGACAACGTTGGCGCAATTCGTGATTGGCGGTGCGCTTGGGGTGGCTCTGAAACGTGTGGAATGGTCCCGTGCCGCCTTTCTGCTGGGCTTCATCATGGGGCCACTGGCAGAAATCTCCTATATTCAAACATCCCAGATCTGGGGTTGGTCGATGTTTGGCCGACCGGCCAGTGTGATCATGCTGATCGTTTTTGGCTTGATTGCCTGGCGTGGCATGCGGTCCCGTTCCGTGGGCCGCCGGATTGTTGCCGGACCGGCCGATGCACAATTGGCCTTGCCGCTGAGCCTTGTCTTTATGGCGGCTATTTTCGCCAGCCTGTTACTCCCGAATGGTGCTTCGCCCGTTCCACTGATTGTTTCTGTGACAGGGTTTATGCTGGCCGGGCTGGTCATGTTTGTGGGGTTCCGGCCCCCACAAAGCGACACTGCATCGGATAGGCCGGAGTTGCAGACATTTGATCACATCAGGACAACGGTGATTTTTTGCATCATGACACCGTTTGTCGGCCTGCCATTGGCCAGCGCCCTGTATGTCGGCTGGATGATGCGGAAGGCGGGGGCGCGTATTCTTGCCGGCGGGCTTGCAGCATTGAGTGTTGCGCTGGTTCAGTTGGGTTTTCTGGCTCTGGTTCTGGATATTCGAGCCGAGCCGATGATTACAGGTTGGTTCTATGCCAGCCTCATTGCCTCTTAGGCGCGGCTGCAGACGGCAAGGCCTCTTTGGCTGTAGCGGCGCTCAAGCCCATGAATGGCGCGCTTGGCGGTGTCGACGCATGTGAAACTCTCAACGCTCAGGTCTGCGCTTTCGTAAAATCTGATGGCGTCTTCCTCAGTGTTGAACAAATCCGCATGCTGGCTGCGAGTCAGCATGCCCTCCCTCAATTGGCGTTCCAGCATTTCAGCCTCTATGTTGTCCATATCAGTGCTGTCTGCCAGAACAGTTTTCAGGTTTTGCAGTGCCTGATCGATACGGGCTTCGCGCTCGGTCGTTCCTCGCTTATGGCCCATTTGAGTGGAGGAAATCACCCTCCCATCAGGGGTAAGCCAAGTCCCAAGATGCCTCAGAAACGACAGGCGTTTTGTAAGCGGGATGAAGGACAGCACACCATGCATGAGGATCAGTCCGACTGGCGCATCAGGTTGGAATTCTGCCATATCGGCACGGATTGTCGTGAGGTGCAGATCATTTTCCCGTGCGTAGGATTTGCAGATTTCCAAAGGCGTTTGACATTGGTCGATGATGGTGACCTCAAGAGATCGGGCGAAGCCGGGCCCGCCAACTGTGACTGCAGCATTCAGCAACCCGGCATAAAGACCAGTGTCAGTTGTGCCGCCAATGATGACCCTGACCGGATTTGAAGTGCTTCTTGCTTGTGCCAGAACTTGGCTGGTTGCCGCCTGAAACTCCGCAAAATCACCAATACGCTGGTCAATGGGCAGTGTTGCACGCCGCATGATGGCGCTGAGATGAAACCCGTGGCAGGCGGTACAGTGACGCGGTGCCAATTTCAGGCACATTTCTGCGTTAGCCATTGGGCATTCCGGGAAATGAAGCATTCAGGCGGCCTATTCGGTGTGTCGAGTTTTGATCAAGCATTGTCAATGCAACCAGTCTAGACAACAAAGTGGTTTTCAAGTAGCTATTTAAAAACAGCATCTGGTTGATATTCCGGGTGCCTGCTGAACTACACGGGAAATGAAATGTCTGATTTGAAGCATGGATTGCTGGCGTCTTGCGCAGCCTTTGGTTTGTTGGTGGGATCTGCGGCAGCCGAAGACTATGCGCCCTTTGACAAAGCTGGCTTCTACGCGGCGGTGTTTGGCGGTGTGAATATTCTGCAAGATGCAGATGTATCGGTTGATCCGATGAGCAGTGAAATACGGTCAACCAGTGGTGATATTGAATATGACACGGGTTTTGTTCTAGGCGCGGCAGTGGGCCATGAATTTTCCCACAACATTCGTGGTGAGCTGGAACTGTCCTACCGCAGGAATGACGTGTCTTCCTACTATGAAGGATCGCCTGAATCTGGCGGAGCATTTAATCAGGCCGGTTCCGATGATCATGTTTCAGCCTTGGCGGTGATGGCCAATGTCTGGCGGGATGTGGATTTGAACGAAACATTTGGCATGCATTTTGGTGGCGGTGTGGGCGTTGCACAGCTTCACGTGGAGTTGGACGATATTGATTCGACCGGCGGAGGCGAGGTTGGCAGGGTCGATGATTCTGATTGGGTCCTGGCCGGGCAGGCCGGTGTTGGTTTTTCCATGATGTTGCCACAGGGCTGGATTGCAACGGTTGATTACCGCGCCTTCCTGACGGCCGATGGCGCATTTGAAGGCCGTGATGTAAATGGCGATGCCTTCGAAATCGAGCATGATTATCTTGCTCACTCGATTATGGTCGGGCTTCGAATGCCATTTTCAGGTTACTAGCTGACTTCCAGCCTTCCTAGTTTTCGATTTCGCTGATGAACATCTCTGCTTTGCCGCTTTCATGGCGGGGCAGTTCGTCGACGCGTATCAGTTTTATCGTCATGTCCGCTGGCAGAGCTTTTTGCAAATGGACGCGGAGCTGGTCTTCCTGATCAATGGTCAGTTCTTCGCTGGATACATAGCTCATTTCCAGCCGGTCCAGCGCTGTCTGCCGGAATTGTTGCGACAGAACAGGTACTTCATCCCGGAAGGACCGCATGCCGAAGCTTGGCCAGTATTTTCCGTCCCTGGCGACAAGCAGATTGCGTTCGCGCCCCAGAATGCGGGTAAGAATGGGTTGATTGCGGCCGCATCCGCATGTCTCACCGGCTATCGCGCGGTCCCCAATGGCATAGCGGATAAGGGGTGTCGCAAAATTGCTGAGGGTGGTGATGATGACGGCGCCCTCTTGCCCCGGTATACAGGGCTTTCCCGCATCATCAACTATCTCGACCAGCACCGAGTCGGTCTGAATGTGGTAATTGCCATGTGATGGGCACTGAATGGCGATCACGCCGCATTCTTCAGCAGAATAGGTGTCGTTGATTTCAATGTTCCAGCGCTCTTTGACAGCTTCCCGCAAATCGTCATCTACGGTTTCTGCCAGTGTTGAGATGCCCTTTGGTGTCCAGTCAATTGCGTTTTGGGCCGAAAGAACCACCAGTTCACGCAGGACAGAGGGCAAGGTCATCAGATAGGCGGGGCGACGGCGGTGCAGCCAATCCAGATGGTCTGATATCCGACCCTTTGTTGCCTCCAGTGCAAAACGTTTTCCGGTGTGAAATGGAATGCCCTCATAATCTGCCCAATGGGTGCTGGTTTCCCCTTCGGGCAAAAGTGTTGTTGAGCGCGAGAATTTGCGGATGACAGCAAGTGATTGATCAAAGTCTCGGCGAAACCAGATCAGCGCGCGCAGTGCAAAGGCTTTTTGCCAAGTGGCCGTGATGTTCGTGGCCATCAATTCCACAGGACTGCCGGTTGAGCCAGAGCTGCGTAACAGTGCGACCGGCTTGTGCCCTTTTGGAAGGCTTTTGGACTGCAAATTTTGCGATTGTGATTGCAGAGCGCTGCGCTTCAGAATTGGCAGATCAGCCCACAATTTTGCATCGCGTGCCAACTCGGCTGGAGTGCCGAATTTCGTATAGTCACGATAAAGTGGCACATTGGCGATGCAATGAGAGACAAGTTGGAAAATCTGCTGCGTCCGCATCTTTGCCGTGGCGTTGACTGGAAGCGCCTGTGATTTCATCAGATTCTGCTGAAACGCAAAGACAGAGGCAGGGCCAGCACCAGCGGCCAATTTGGACTTCCGGCGTTCAAGCCATTGCAGATCCTGTTCAGTGGTGGTCATTGCAGTGCCAATGTCGGGTGAATCGCTTGTATGGCACCTTATTAGCACACGTATTGGGGCTCAATGGGGCTGTGGTTCTTCATCATTATCGGCGGTCGACAATTTCAACACGCATACAGAAATCGATGTTTGCCGAATTGAAAACCCGACCTCGACGAGAGACAGGTTGACACGGGCAAAACACCCAACAGCGGTTCATATCCCTTTTTGATGGCTGGCGGTGTCCTGATCCGTCTCTATCGGCTTGTACCGCCGCAAGTGAGCATGGCTGATCGAGCTGACCCTCCAGACACATTCGTGACGATACATAATGCACGTGGTACCGCATAGCTTTGACAGTCTTGGACATAGGCAAGCATGTCTTCAGCGTGTTCAAGAAATTGCGTGTCGGCGCCACCGGCCATCGTCAGGCTTCGGCCATTTCAACAACTTCTGCAAACTTCTTGAAGAACTTGGCAGCAAGCTTCTTGGACGTACTTTGAATCAACCGGCCACCAAGCTGCGCCAGCTTGCCGCCAATTTCGGCCTTGGCGGTGTATTTAAGGGTGGTGACTCCGTCAGCCTCCTCAAGGATCACATCTGCTCCGCCCTTGGCATGACCGGCGGCTCCTCCATTGCCTTGACCAGACAGTGAAAACGCATCCGGCGCGCCTGACTTGTCAAGCTCAACATTGCCACTGAAACGCGCTTTGACAGGGCCGACTTTCAGAACCACCTTAGCTTCCAGTTCAGTGTCGGAGTGCTGTATGAGTTCCTCACAACCGGGGATGCATTGCTGCAAGATCTCCGGGTCGTTCAATGCCTCATAAACGCGTGCCTTTGGCGCATTGATTGTGACTTCATCATTCAGTTCCATGGGGAATTCCTTATTAACAACAGGGGAATTTTATAGAGGCCAGCATTTCGGCCTGTTCTTTGCTCAAATTGGGTTTTGGGAGCCAGTTCAGCAATCGGGCTATTACAGCTCTCATGATGTGGCCTCCTCATGAATCCGCAGCGCCGCAACTTCCTGGGGGGTATCAATATCGCGGAAGAAAGCGGTGGTTTGGGTTGCGACTAAATTCACGAGATCCGGGTTCTCACGGGTGAATTTGTGACATCCCGGATTGTGATGGTCCGCCAGAAGCCGTGCTTTCAGATCGAAGGGGATGATCAGAGGGTTCCCCCGAACCTTGTTTTGCACCGGTACCGTAATTTTGGGCGATTTGTTTGTGCGATGCTGCTCTAACAACCAAACGAGATGAGCGGCGGTTAAAAACGGTTGATCACCAAGACCAACAAAGGTGTCCTGTGCCGACACCGATGCGGCCAACCCGACCGCGACGGATGTTTTCTGGCCCTGCTCAAAATTGGGGTTGAAAACGAATTGCACGTCCAACCCATGCAAGGCCGCTTCGATTTCCGCGCGCTGGTGACCGGTGACAACACTGACCTCGCCATCACAAACGCCAAGGTAAGCGGTAACGGACCGGCGGATCATCGGAACGCCTTCTATAGGGATCAGCAGTTTGTTGGTTGTCCCCATGCGCTGTGACAGGCCAGCTGCCAGAATGATGGCCGCGCTTCTATGCATCTGTATCCCCTGCGTCACGCAGGTGCCGGCGACGTTCCAGCGTCAGCTGAGCGAGGATTGAAAGCGCAATTTCCTGGGGAGTGACGGCATCAATTGGCAGACCGGCAGGCGCGTTGACCCTGGATAGAAGGTCTTGTGAAATGCCTTCACCGGCCAGTTTTTGGGCCAGGGCTGCAAATTTGCGACGGCTGCCGACAAAGGCGATAAAATCTGCCTGCATCGCCAATGCTGTCCGAAGACTCGCAAGGTCATCCTTGCCCTGTGTGGCAATGATGATCATGCGCTTTTCGCCAGTCGCAAGCGCGCGGGGCTGCATGTCCGAAGTGCCTTCCGCGAGCGTCCACTGAAATTCTTTGGCCAGTGCCACAAGCGATTGGGCAACAGGGGAGGATCCAAAAATCATCAGCTCTGGCAATGGCAAGATCATCTCGACAAATATGTCGATTGAGCCTTTGGACGGGCAGCCATTGCGAGCAAAGCGCATGCCTTCTACATCGTCCCCGGCTGCGACGCCCTTTTCATCCAGCACGTCCTGCGGATGCAGGGAAATGAGCTGAGGTTGGCCGTCCTTCATTGCGCGATCAGTGGCCTTGGCCAATGCGCTGCGCACACAGCCACCCCCGATCCAGCCCTGAAGAATAGTTCCGCTTGCGTCCAAAAGCGCCTTGGCACCGGGTTTGGCGGCCGTTGATCCGGCGGTGCGAACCACCGTTGCAATTGCAAAGGGTTCACCGCTTGCCCGCATTTCCTGTGCAAGTTCGGCAATGTCAGCGTCTGTCAATTCTGCGGGGGTCATAAGCGCACCAGTTCGGGCTCAAGCGCTGCAAGATCCGCCAGCTTGTTGGCAGGCCGAAACAGGTCGAGATGGGGTAGGGCAGCTGCCATGCCACGCGCGACGGGTTCATAGCCATCCCAGCCCTTCAACGGGTTCAGCCAGATGATTTTGCATCCACGTTTTTTCAGGTTTGCCAGAGCGTCGCCCAGCAGTTCAGGCGCGTCGGTGTCATAGCCATCAGACAGGATCAGAACGACCGTGCGCCCGTCGACAAATCGGCGGGCATAGGTTTTTGAAAACTGCATCAATGAAGCGCCAATCCGGGACCCTCCGCCAAATCCATCCGCGAGCACTGACATCCGGCCCAGTGCGCGCAGTGCATCCTTGTCACGCAGGGCATCTGCGATGCGGACCAGGCGGGTGTGGAAAAGATAGGCGTCGGCGGCATCATCAGAGCGCATCATGCCCGCAATGAAAGACAGAAACACACGGGCATAAACGGTCATTGACCCGGATACATCGCAGAGTGTGACGATTTTCAACGGTCGGTCAGGACGGTGTTTCATCGGCAAATGCAGTGGCTCGCCACCGGTTGACAGACTTTTCCGGATCAGTTTCCGGAAATGGATCTGGTCACCCTTGCGGGCCTGTTTGCGGCGGCGTGAGCGGCGGTCGCGCAAGGCTGCACCCAGACGGCGCGCAATTTTCTCGGCCTCTGCAATGTCTTCCGGCAGTACCAGATCCCGCAAGTCTTTCTTTGTCAGTGACCGAATGACGCTGGAGACCAGCTTGCCTTCGCCATCGGTCTCGGCTTCGTCTTCCCCACCATCAGGCGTTGTGGGCGCACCAGCACCGCTGGCCGCTTCTCCGCCTTTGGCATTGCGTGAGGTGTGCACACTGTCGGAACCGGTTGTCGTGGTGGGCATGGTTTTTTCTAAAACCCGTCCGCCATTCAACCAAAAGGCGTTGAACAGATCATCAAATCGTTCGGCATCTTCTGCACAACCGCTGAAGACCGCTCGCAGTGCATGGCGGGCCTCTTTGGGGTTGGCAGCCTGCGTATGTGTCAGCGCTTCAAGCCCGGCCTTTGCTTCGCCCACCCCCAGTTGCAGACCGTTGGACCGCAAATGTGCCATGAACCCAGCCATACGGGCGGCGGGTCCAGGGTCACGGGCGGCGAATTTTGTTACCTGACTCATGCAGCTTTTCCTGCCAGGCGCTGGGCAATCTCGGTTGTGATGTTGTCGCGGTCGGTCTGGGTCTTGAGAAGCGTCGCCAGGCTGGCCTGCAGTACCACAGGGTCATGGGTCAGATCTGCAATTCCAAGGCCCATCAATGCGGCGGCGAAATCCAGCATTTCGGCAATGCCAGGTTTTTTCTCCAGATCCTCTTTGCGCAGTGACTGCACAAAACCGATGATCTGAGACGCCAGTGCTGCTTCTACTTCCGGGCAGCGAGCGGTCAGAATGGCCAGTTCTGTGGTTCGGTCCGGATAGGAAATATGGGCGTAGAGGCACCTGCGGCGCAATGCGTCGCTGAGATCCCGTGTTCCATTCGCGGTCAGAATGACGATAGGCCGAGAAGTTGCCTTGATTGTGCCCAGTTCCGGGATCGTCACCTGAAATTCTGACAGAATTTCCATCAGATAGGCTTCAAATTCCTCATCGGCCTTGTCGATCTCGTCAATCAGCAGAACCGGTGGCGTATGCTGCCGAATTGCCTTCAGCAAAGGCCGCTCCAGCAAGAATTCTTCAGAAAAAATACGCTCTTCGACAATGCGCCCGGTTTCACCATGTTCGGCTGCCGCGCGAATTGAAAGCAATTGTCGCTGATAGTTCCATTCGTAAATTGCTTGGGCAGCGTCCAGTCCTTCATAGCATTGAAGGCGGATCAGTCGGGTGTCTTGCACAGTGCTGAGGACACGGGCCAGATCGGTTTTGCCGACACCAGCCGCGCCTTCAAGCAGCAATGGGCGACCAAGAGCCATGGACAGATGCACAGCCATGGCCAGATCGTCATTGGCGACATAGCCTTCGTCCGCCAAAGCGGTTTGCAGGGCGTTCCAGTTCATTTTTGATACCCGATTGGTGGCGGGCGGCCAAAAGGCCGCCCAGCGTTCACTTAATCATGCAGGCCAAGTTTATTGGCTGTTTCCCAAATCCGCCAATGGTCATGTGGCATGTTGGTCTGCTTCAACCCAAAGGGCCGGAAGGCATCGTGGACCGCATTTGAGAAACACGGAACACCACCCACATGCGGGCTTTCGCCAACACCTTTGGCTCCGATCGGGTGATGCGGGCTTGGGGTGACAGTGTGGTCGGTTTCGTAGTTCGGTACTTCCCAGGCTGTTGGCAGGAAGAAGTCCATCAACGTGCCGTTTTTGACATTACCCTGTTTGTCATAGGCAATTTCCTGCCCCAGAGCGACGGCGAAAGCCTCGGTCAGTCCGCCATGAATCTGCCCCTCGATGATCATCGGGTTGATGCGGGTGCCGCAATCATCCAGCGCATAGAAGCGGCGGATTTCAGGCACGCCGGTGTCGACATCGATGTCCATCACACAGACATAGGCACCGAACGGATAGGTCATGTTGGGCGGATCGTAATAGCTGACCGCTTCAAGCCCTGGCTCAAGTCCCGGTATGGCCTGATTATATGAGGCGAAAGCGATTTCCTTCATCGTCTTGAAGCGCTCAGGCGCGCCTTTGACGACGAACCGATCCACATCGAACTCTACATCATTGTCATGAACTTCCAGCAGATAGGCTGCGATCATTTGCGCCTTGGCGCGGATTTTACGCCCGGCCATGGCCGTGGCAGCACCCGCTACCGGTGTGGAGCGTGAGCCATAGGTACCCAGTCCATAAGGGGCCGTGTCGGTATCACCTTCTTCAATGGTGATGCTGTCCGCAGGCAGGCCAATTTCGGTGGCAAGGATCTGTGCAAAGGTCGTTGCATGACCCTGACCCTGAGAAATTGTTCCAAGCCGCGCAATGGCCGATCCGGTCGGATGGATACGGATTTCGCAACTGTCGAACATGCCAAGGCCGAGAATATCACAATTCTTGACCGGTCCTGCACCGACGATCTCGGTGAAGTGGCACAGACCAATGCCCATCAGGGTGCGGGTTTCGCCGCGTTTGAAGGCTTCGACACGTTCGGCCTGCTCTTTGCGCAAGCCTTCGTAATCGACCGCTTCCATCACCTTGTCCCAGGCCCTGTGATAGTCACCACTGTCATATTCCCAGCCAAGGGCGGATTGGTAAGGGAACTGTTCCTTTTTGATGAAGTTGATGCGGCGCAGATCTGCTGCATCCATATCAAGCTCAATGGCCAGAACCTCAATCATGCGTTCAATGAAATACACCGCCTCGGTCACGCGGAAGGAGCAACGATAGCTGACCCCGCCCGGTGCCTTGTTGGTGTACACACCATCCACTGCCAGATAGGCAACCGGAATGTCATAGGACCCGGTGCAGATATTCATGAACCCGGCCGGAAATTTGGTCGGATCAGCGCAAGCGTCAAACCCGCCATGATCGGCTGTCACCTGACAATGCAGTCCAGTGATTTTACCTTCTTTGGTGGCCGAGATTTTGCCGGTCATCCAATAGTCACGGGCAAAGGCCGTGGTCATCAGATTTTCCATGCGGTCTTCGACCCATTTCACCGGCCTGCCGGTAACAATGGAGGCCACGACCGAGCAGACATAACCCGAATAGGCACCAACCTTGTTGCCGAAACCACCGCCAATATCGGGTGAGACGACGCGAATATTGTGCTCTTCGATACCGGAGATCAGAGACACCACTGTCCGGATGGCGTGGGGTGCCTGAAAGGTCCCGTAGAGTGTCAGCTTGCCATTGACTGCATCCATCGACGCGACAGAGCCACAGGTTTCCAGCGGGCATGGGTGCGTGCGGTGATAATACATGCTTTCGGTCACGACGACTTCGGCATTGTCCATCACCTGATTGGTGGCAGCTTCATCACCCTGTTCCCAGGTGAAGATGTGATTGTGATGCTTGCGGGGGCCGTGGGCACCTTCGGTCTGGCCTGCCAGATCTTCACGCAAAACCACATCTGATTTCAGCGCTTCGAACGGATCGGTCAGAACCGGCAGTTCTTCATATTCCACTTCGATCAATTCAACAGCATCTGCCGCGATATAACGGTCTTCGGCTACGACAAAGGCAACTTCCTGCCCTTGAAACAGCACCTTGCCATCGGCCAGTACCATTTGTTTATCACCGGCCAGGGTTGGCATCCAATGGAGGCCAAGAGGTGCCAGATCTTCGGCTGTCAGAACGGCAAGAACGCCCGGCAGGGCCATTGCAGCATCCTTGTTGACAGAAACGACACGGGCATGGGCGTAGGGTGAGCGCACGAAATCTCCGTGCAGCATTCCCGGCAATTTGATGTCATCGACATAATTGCCTTTGCCCTGGGTGAAGCGTGCATCTTCCACACGTTTGCGCGAACAGCCGAGGCCCTTGAGGTTGGCGGCGCGTTCATCGCGCTCAGGAGTCATGTCATTCATTCTGCAGCCTCCTTCGCGGAATTCATCTCATTTGCCGCAGCAAGGATGGATTTCACAATGTTCTGATAGCCAGTGCAGCGACAAATATTTCCTGCCATGCCAAACCGGACTTCTTCTTCGGTGGGGTCTGGGTTTTCTTCCAGAAGTTTGGACGCCCGGGTGATCATACCCGGTGTGCAGAAACCGCATTGCAGACCATGATGCTCGCGGAAATTTTCCTGCAGGACATGCAGCGCGGCCGGATTGCCGAGCCCTTCAATCGTCGTGACCTCGGCGCCGTTGGCCTGTGCCACGAACATGGTGCAGGATTTCACGGACTTCCCGTTCAATGTCACCGTGCAAGCCCCGCAATGCGAGGTATCGCAGCCCACATGGGGGCCGGTGATGTTCAGATGTTCGCGCAGCGCGTAAATCAGCAGCTCGCGTGGTTCGGCAAGGAACTCCCGATCTTCGCCATTTACGTTCAATTTAACTTGCATTTTTTCTGTCATGATTTTGTTCCTTACGCCCGATCCCAGGCGCGTGTGACCGCACGTGAAAGGATGATGCCTGCCAGATGGCGTTTGAAGGCGACCGGGCCGCGATTGTCTTCCGATGGATCGATGTCAGCCAGCATGGCGGTGACGGCTGATTTAAGCGCAGCTGCGTCACATGTGGTTCCCACCAATGCGGCCCCTGCAGCTTCAGACCAGACCGGCACATCGCTGAGATTTGTCATTGCGATTGAGACTGATGCGACTTTCCCGCCATCCTTGACCAGCTGAACGGCAGCCGCAGCCGTGGCATAATCGCCAATCTTGCGCTTTTGCTTTTCATAGGCATGACCGCCAGAGGGTGCCGCAAAGCTGATGGATATCAGAACTTCGTCATCCTCACGGTCTGTCATGTAGGCCGCTTCATAATAGTCGCGCGCGGCAACACTGCGTGTGCCGCCGGGGCCGATCAGTTCGATCTGTGCATCAATGCACTGCATCAGTCCTGGCATGTCATTGCCCGGATCACCATTGGCGACGTTGCCACCAATTGTTCCCATGTAGCGCACCTGTGGATCGGCGATTTGCAGGGCCGCTTCGCGCAGGATTGGTGCAGCAGATGCCAGCCCTTCGTGATTGATGATCTCGTGCTGGGTGACCATTGCACCAAGTTTGATCCGACCGCTTTCGATGGAAATTCCGCCGAGCCCGCCGACATCCTGAAGATCGATCAGATGTGGAATGTCCGCCATCCGAAGCTTCATCATGGGTATCAGGCTGTGCCCGCCCGCCATAACACGGGCGTCATCTCCGTGTTCTTCCAAAAGGGCGATCACATCTTCCACTTTCGTGGGTCGATGATAATCGAATGCTGCTGGTATCATTGCTGGTCCTCCCCGACTTGCAATTTGTTTTAGCTTGGAAGAAGGCTAACCGCGGCTGCGCGCGGCGGCACTGGCTTATGAGTGAAACGAGAAAATTTCTACACGAAATGCGAATTGGGCTGCACGAAATGCGCGCTGGTCATATGCCGAGAACGTCTCTGACCGCGCGCAGACGCGAGCGGCTCACCGGAACTTTCTCAAGACTGGCGATTTTAAAATGGCAAACACCATTATCCTTGAGACGTTCAAAGCCTGTGACAAAGGACGGGTTGATCAGAAAGCTTCGGTGGGTCCGTATAAAGGGCCCTGGTGTGAGACGTTTTTCAGCCTCGGTGATTGACCAGACGCAGAACAGTTTGTCGGTGGCGGTATAGAGATGCGTGTAGTGCCCCTCCGCCCGGATCACGGCAACGGCGTCCACATCGACAAAGAAGGTGCGACCGCCCTGCTCATAGGGAATTTGTTTATTGGCCGCTGTGACACTGGTGGTTTGCTCGGTGGCTCCTTCATCAGCCGCTGCTGGCGAGGCCTCTGGCTCAACGGTTGTGCCAGCTTCTTCTTGATTGGGTTCTTGCTTGGCTTCCGGTGCAATGTTCCCTTGGAATTGAGGTGCAGCAGGTTGCGAGGGCGCTGCAAAAGTAATGCCTGTCAAAAGGAATGCTGCGCACAGGACAAAGCTGCTCAGAACAACGCCAATAGCCATGACTTCCTTGCTGATGAGCGGACCAACCTCGTTCAGAACATCAATGGCCACGAATTCAGTTCCACCAATGGCGATAAAATGCACGGCAAAAACAGCGAAGCCAAAAAACAGGGTTCCAACGATGATATTGCGATTGGTTCGCTTGCCATAGGCAATGGAAAAAGCCGCAATGTTGAGCGCGCAGGAGGACACAATCGCCAGAGCAATGCCCGATGGGGTGTAAAGCGCCTTACACAATTGCAGCCCTGACATGCCGATATAGTGCATGGCCAGCACGCCCAGCCCTACGATCGTACCAGCTGCGACCAGGGTGGTGCGTGTGCGTTTTCGGAAATGCAGGATCAACAGGGCAACACCAACCACCAGAATTGCGACCAGTGCCGAGGCCAGAGTGATGGCAGCGTCAAAATAAAACATGATGGGCAATTGCAAGCCCAGCATTGCCACAAAATGCATCGACCAGATGCCACCACCCAATGCTACAGACGCCAGCGCGACCGAAATTTTCCGGTGCATAATGTTCCGCTCAGACAATCCCTTTGTCAGGGACAGGCCCGTAAAACCCGCCATCATCGCCACAAGAAGCGAGGCAAAAACAAGCATTGGGTTATGTGAATAGTCCAGAATCTGCATTCAGGATCACTACCCATTTGTAGAAAAACTAGCAAGTTTCGTGAAGGTGCGGGAGCGTGTTGTTCAGGTAAGTCTGGGGGCTTACCGATGGTTCTGGCTGATGAACCAGTCTCGTCCCAATGAGGTTCGTTATTCTGGTGAATGCACCTATAGACTGGTGCCATGCTGAAAAAAGGTCGCAATTTCTGTGTGTTGGCGACAGCCGCCTTGATTTGAAGGCCTTGTTGCGGTGTCGGTGGTGGATCGCGATTGGTCGAAAAGAGCCCGGTCTTATTGTCGAAAGATATTCGGGACTGAGACGTTCAACCAGATCGCGAAGGCCAGATAAAGGAAGATGGTCATGGCCACGGCCATCAAGAGGCTTTTGACAATTGTTGCAGCTGAAATCTGGCCGGGCCCAAGTGTCAGAAACATGACAAACAGAAACACGCCCGTTGAAAGTGTGTAGTCAAACTGCATGCCGAATGCATAAAGGATGACGGCACTGAGAATCCCCCAGATTTTGAGGGATTTCGTTGGTTCGCTTTTATCAGGCAGGTTTGCTGCAGATTGGCTGTGCGCGCGAACCACGCGCCGAATGGCCGCGACTGTTGAAACGGCAGCCAGGGCTATGACCACCGTGAGAATGACCAGCGGATAGACATGTGCAGGTGCATTTATTTTGCTGGCTTCGAGCATCAGATACGCAGCTATGGCCAGAATTAGTAACCCGCACAAGGCATCGAAATGATCGCGCTTAAGCATCCGTGATCTCCCCTGCAGCGGCCTTGTTTTTGCGCTGTCTGCGCGCGGCGATGAGAGGCGAGATGATTGACAGCAGGCACAGGGCGACGATGACGGCGGAAATTGGCCGCATGACGAGTGTGAGATAACTGCCTTGCGCCTGTGCAATCAGGATTGAAGATGTGAATTCCCGTTCAGCGATTGGCCCCAGAATCAGGCCAAGCGCAATGGGTGCGGCCTCTATGCCAACCCGGCGCAGGAAATAGCCGCCGATGCCCATGACGATCATGATGACGACCGAGATCATTGAATTGGTGACGGAGTAAGCACCTATGGTGGCGAATACCAGAATGGATGGCGTGAGAATTGCGGCAGGCACACGCAATATCTGCGTGCCGAGACGCACAATTATGAAATAGCCTAGCGGCGCCAGGACGATGCTGGAGATCAGCAGACCGAACATGAAAGTGAAAGCTGTGCCGGAACTGTCATTGAGAAGTGCAGTCCCCGGCTGCAGCCCGAATGACAGCAGTGCGCCAAGGATGACAGCGGCGTTGACATTGCCAGGAATGCCAAGTGCCATCATGGGGATGAGACTGCCACCAACCATCGAATTATTGGCAACTTCAGAGGCCAGAACGCCTTCAACAGCGCCTTTGCCGTACTTTTCCGGGTTTTTATCCCATCGGCGGGTTTCATTGTAGGAAATGGTGGAGGCAATGGGTCCGCCTGCACCCGGTAAAATGCCAATGAGGATGCCGATTGCGCTGGAGCGGATCATCACATCCCACCGCTGAAGCATTTTGCGTAAAACAAGTTTCAGATCAGAAGTCTTGCGTTGAAACTGATGTGCCGGCTTGGTGCGCTCGCCGCCGGAAGCTGCTTCCAATATTTGCGCCAGACAAAACAGACCGAGCAGTGCCGGGATCAGATTTACGCCCGCGATGAGATGGCTTGAGCCAAAGGTGAAGCGCGGCGTCCCCCAATATGGGTCCAGTCCGATCATGCTGATCGCCAGACCGATGGCGCCGCCCAGAAGCCCCTTTACGAGTGTTTCGGATTTCAGACTGGCAATCGTCGTGAGGCCGAGAACCGTGATCCAGAAATACTCCTGAGGGCCGAATAGAAGTGAAATGCGTGCCAGCGCGGTAAATGCCAGCATGAGAACGACAATGCCGACAATGCCGCCGAAAACGGAGCCGAACAGAGCTGCCAGGAGCGCCTCGTAAGCGCGGCCCTGCTGGGTCATCGGGTAGCCGTCAAATGTGGTTGGCAGAGAAGACGCGGTGCCAGGAATGTTGAGAAGAATGGCGGAATTTGCATCCCCATACATGGCGCCCATGTAGATGGAGCCGAGCAGGATCAGGCCGACCGCCGGGTCCATTGGCAGGACAACTGGAAGCAGCAATGAGATGGCCATAACCGAGCTGAAGCCGGGAAATGCGCCGATGATGGCCCCAAAGGTGGTTGCCAGAAGAATGAGCACCACTGTGGAAGGCTGCAACGCCTCCAAAAGCCCTGTCAGAGATAAAATGCTGTCCATGAAATCCACCTTTGAAAATGGGCTGCAGGCCGTGGCTTCCAGAGCCTCACCCGCACCCCAACCTGACCGCCTGACCAAAAATCAGGCGGTCAGGGCTGCATCACTTATTTCAGGACGCCAAACTCGACGAGGAGGGCGCGGATTTCATCGCCCATTGCCAGAACTTCAACTTCAAGATCTGCGCCGGATTGCCAGACAGGAATCTGACCGCTTTTCAGGAACTCGGCTCTGATTTCCTCATTCTGTGCAACAGCCCCAAGCTTTTCGCGCAGGAAGCTGACAGCTTCATCCGGCATGCCCTTTGGCCCAACGAAAATGCGGGAGGTGACGGCATCGACATTATAACCAGCTTCCGAGAATGACTGCACATCGGGCATGGCTGCTGAGCGCTCACCACCAGAAATGGCCAATGTCCGCAGGGTTTCCTGACGGGATGCAAGGCCAGCACCAATGATGCCAGCGGACACATGGCCGCCTGCAACACGTGCGACTGTATTGGCGCCGCCCTGTGTTGGCACAAGCGTTACTTCAATTTCCGAACCGCGCATGATTTCAAGCGCCGCAATATGGGCGGTGCCAAGCGTGCCGGTAATTGCGAGCGTCAGAACTTTCGGGTTTTCCTGGGCCGCTGCCGCAAAGTCTTCCAGCGTCGTATAAGGGCTGTTGCTGGGGACAACGAGGGCAATCGGATCGACATTGACACGGCCCAGATAGGTAAAGTCATCCAGCGCAAAGCTGGCTGCACCTGAAATGGGCTGAATGGCCAGATTTGGCAGGTTCACAATGCCAACCGTGTAGCCATCATTGCGCGCTGTGGCGATTGCATTTGAACCGATTGCGCCGCCTGCACCCGGCTTGTACTGAAAGTTCCAGCCGGTGCCTGTTTCGCCGGTCCAGCCGCCATCAACAATACGGGCGACACGGTCGCTGCCGCCACCTGCGCCAAATGGCACGATCAAATCTATCTGTCGCTCCGGATATTCCGCGAACGCAGTTGTTGCAGATATCACGGCTGCTGCGACACCTATCGCAACTTTTCTGGTGAATGACTGTTTCATTTAAACTTCCTCCCTTGGGTTTTCGATATTTTGTTTCGATAAAGTTCCAGGTTCCAATCCCCGGAGACGATTGGGTGATCCGGCAATTGTGGGTGGCGGGAATACGCGACCTCGTGTTGCCAAATTTGAATATCTGAATGTCCTGCCCCGGCGTGTCTTCAGCCCCGAACCGGCTTGGCAGGCCTTGGATTCTATCCGATGATCCGACACTGTGCACGCAACTGACATCTTAGTTAAATGCTTAAAATCTTGCAACTTGCTGCCCAGTTGCTGGCGTTCTTCAGGCCGGGGAAATCTGTCATGTACCACCCTCATGAATCGAGCCAATTGTCGTCTTTGTTGATGGCCCATCGGTATGTGTCTGCGGGCTTTGTCTGGCGGCTCCATTCTGACAGGATTGTTTTTCGCAAGCGCCTCTGTTCCATGGTCTGGCTGATCTGCTCCGGGTCCCAGTTTTTCAGGATTTTTTCCTGAAGGGCGTGCACCAGATCCGCATGGCCCGGGGCTTTGATCAGATCCTTTGTTTCAAGCGGATCATCTTCCAGATTAAAAAGCTGGGAGGGGTAGCCGTGATAGTAAATCAGCTTCCATGGGCCAGAGCGGATCATGCGCTGTTGTACTTTTTCCGGCATCCGCTTGTTCATTCCGTCGGTGCAGTATTCAGAAAAGGTTTCATTGTTCCATGGCGCTTGACCATCGATGGCAAGTTGTAGGAGACCAGACCCGTCAATTTCGGGCATCTGAACAGCTTTACCGCTCTGATTATGGTTGGCGGCTTCCACCAGTGTTGGCGCAATGTCCACCAGATTGACGATCTGCGACCGCCGCTCATTGGCTGGAAAGATGCCCGGCCAAGACAGGATCATGGGCACGCGAACGGACTGCTCGTAAAATGTCTGTTTCCACCACAGACCGCGCTCGCCAATCTGGTCGCCATGATCGGATACGTAGATGATGAGGGTGTTTTCCAGCAGGCCTTTGTCCCGGTAGCTTTCAAGAATATCTCCGATCATGCGGTCCGTTGTTTCAACCAACGCATAATAGGCCGCGCGTGCTCTGCGCGTATCCTCTGCAGAGATATCCGCCGTATCTGTCTGTTCCTTCCAGGCCCGCAGGTATGGGTGCTCGTCCTCTGGCTTCGGCGCGCTGATTTCGGGGTCGGGAATGCGGTTGTAATAGTATTTGAACAGCTCCTGATTGCCGACATAGGGCTGGTGCGGCAGCATGAGGCCGACATGCAGAAAGAATGGCGCGGCATCAGGTGCTGCCTGTTCTTTGGCAATGACGGACGACAGGTCCTGACAGGATTTGACCACATCATGATCGTGAATCTCATAAGAGGATTGACCGGGGCCGGATTTGTCGATGCTGACGCGGGCAGGGCCGCTGGTGCCCGTCAGAATGCCCAGAGAATGCGCCGCGCCGCCCACCCAGTTTGTGCTGTGGTCACCAACAAAACGTTCTGAAAATCCACGGAGCTGGTCCGGCCCGATTGAGTGCATGCGGCCCACAAGCCGTGTTTTATATCCGGCAGCCCCCAGAGCGTGGGCGAATGTGGGCCGGTCAGATGGCAAGATATCGCTGTTTGTCCAGCATTCCTGATTGTGCGGATAGCAGCCTGTCAGCAGCGACATGCGTGCAGGCACGCAGATGGGTGAGGGTGTGTAGGCATTGTCAAAAACCACGCCCTCAGACGCCAGACGGTCAAGATTTGGCGTGCGCACAATGTTGTCGCCATAGCATCCGGTGACGAACGGATTGTGCTGATCGGTGAGAATGTAAATGATGTTTGGTTGTGTCACAGGACTGCCGATTTCTGCGCGCGCTGCGATGTGATGTTGTGGACATGCACCAGTTCGCCCTTGTCGATGGTCTTTGTGGCTATGCCGATGGGCGTGCCCCGGCGGATGACGACATCCCCCTGATTGAGGTCGTCGGTGGCAATCTTGTGAAACGTTGGGATGTCGGTGAGACAGGTCAAAGCTTCGACCTTGCCATGACACACCAATTGGATGTCATCCCCAGCTCTGGCCGAGCTGAGGATAACAGCCACATTATCCTGCGGCATTCCCTTGAGTGCTTTGGTCTGGTCGTCCCTCTTGCTCACAGGGATTCCCCAAAACGGCTGATGACTTCATCACCTTCCAGCAGCACTTCACCAAGGGTAAGAGCACCGGATGCGATGGCTGCAATTTCGCCTTCCAGACGGGCTTTTGCATCGTCGAGACTTCGATCATCGGTGATCAAATCGGAACAGTCGAAATCAATCTGGTCGGTGAGGGCTGACGCCACGCCCGGGTTGGCGGTGATTTTAACGGTTGGGCAAAGGGCGCTGACATAGCTGTTGCCGCAGCCCGTGGTGAACAGAATGATCTGTGCTCCTGCTGCGGCCAGACCGGTGAGCGATTCCGGTGAAAAGCTTGGCCCATCCATGGCATGAAGGCCTGCGGCTGCGGGGCGCCCGCCAAAGTCCAGCATGGAGTTGATTGGCTGGCTTCCCGATTTTGCAATGCTGCCAATGGCCTTATCTTCAATGGTGCTGAGGCCGGAATCAATGTTGGCCTGATTGGGGTTGTTGCCCATCAGATCTATGCCTGCTTCCACCGCAAGCCGCTCGCGCCGGGATATTACCTCTAGAATTGCGTCTGATACAGGCTTGGAAGCTGCACGCTCCGCGACCGATTCTTCGCACCCGAGCCATTCAGCCGTTTCGCTGAATATCACGGTCCCGCCAGCGTCAATATGCGCATCGGACAGGACACCCAGAAGCGGGTTTGCGGCAATCCCGGATGAGGGGTCTGACATGCCGCATTGCAGGCCCAGTGTAAGCTCTGAAACCGCACAGATTTCGCGTGTCTGGCGGCTGATATCGACCAGCAATCGGGCGGCAATCCGCACAGCGCGGGCCGTGAACGCAATAATGTCGCGATCACAATCGCCCAGGGACAAAAACTCAAAGGGTTTGCCAAGGTTTGAAGGGGCGTCTTCAAACAGTGCGGCCCGTCGTTTGTCGGAACTGAGGACCAATATGGCACCCACATTGGGGTTTGCCGTAAGGTTGAGAAGAATGCGGTTGACCTGCTCATCATTGTTGCCGGTCATCCCGTTTCCGTGCGGCATGGACACCAATACGGCACCGGACAAGGCTGCTTCAATCCTTCTGGCTGCTGGCTGGGTGAGGCCGGACACATTGAGAATAAGCAGTGTATTGCGAATCCCAGGTTGGCCCTGCTGACGTTGATAGCCCAGAAATGTGTGTTGTGTTGCCAATGTGCCATCCTGATGAATATTACTGATATCTTTACTGACATCTCAGTTGTAATTCAAGTCGATTTTTGCTTTCCTGTTGTGGAACTGATTGTCTGAAACGGGTGCAGCATGGCTGAGAACGGCTTAGCGCAGGGGTTTACCATCGGTTTTATCGAGCGGTTCAATACATCGTTGTTGAGATTGACCGTGATTGCCGCGTAGAAGATGAACAGCAACAACAGCGCAGAAGGCGGACGATACCGGACTGTTCCAACATGGGATAATCAGGTCGCAGCTGACAGTCAGGAGATGATCATGAAATCGTCAAGCACTCCCAAGACACCGAGCTCCCCAGGCACTGGTGGTAAGCCCCGCCAGACCCTGCGGGATGCGGCCTATCATGCTTTCATTGATCATCTGTTTTCAGGGGATATTCGCCCTGGTTCCATGGTGTCACAGCGCGAGCTTTGCGAAATTCTTGATATTCCGCTGAACCCCATGCGCGAAGCGCTGAAGCGGTTGGAGGCGGAAAACTTCGTTCAACTGATCCCCCAGCGCGGCATCCAGATTTTCGGCATTGAAGAAGAATTTTTGGCGGATGCGTTTCAATTGCGGAAAATTCTGGAAATCCAGGGCCTGCGCGCCTTCTTTAAACGGGCTGACATGACTGGCGTGCAGGATTTGTTTGATCGGACCAAAGCGGCAAGCGACGGCGATCAGGCCCGACAGCTTTCAAACTTTCAAAAAATAAGCGAATTCGCTGATCTTGATCACGAGATGCATTTGCTGTTTCTTGGCGCGCTGGACAATGAAATTGTCAATGACATGATGACCCGAGTGCTCAGCAAACTACGCCTCTCCCGCCTGATTTTCCGCCTGCATAATTATCAGGATATTCGGGCGTTCCAGGAACATGTCGCAATCCTGGAAAAAATTATGGGCGGGGATGAAGAGGGCGCAGTGCAGGCGCTGAACGATCATCTGGATGGGTCCAGAGGCCGGATCATGGGGATTGCCTGAGGGTGTATTCAGGTTTTCGCTTGGCTAGGATGCATCCTGCTTACGCACAAAATCAAAATAAAGCGCACCGCACGCCAGCACCAATACGAGATATTGTAAGACCGAAAGCCTGAAATCCGTCACGATCGCAACCACCACGACATTTGCCAAAGCGCCAATGGCCACTCTGGTTTTACTCAAAGACCGATCACCAAAAAACACCTTTCTATAAGTTTTGTTGGTCGGCCCCCAGAACCCGAATATGCCGATAATCGCAACAGCCAGTGTTGTCGGAATCCCATGGGGTTGGAAAGCTGAAGCTGCGACTCCAAAAAAAAGCAGAAAATAAACAATCCCGAAAATACCCACGAAGTCCCCATTGTGTTGTGCGGCATAGAAGGGTCTAGGGGGCATGGGCGGAAATTTCAACCGGAACTGTTTGATTGCTGAACCAGATGATATCTTTGACGCGGTGCCTCTTGCGCTAGGTCTGTTTGGCGTTGCGCGGAAAAGCACTACATTCAATTAACTCAGCATCTAAATGATGCATTCTGCTTTCTCACTATTGCAAGTCAAGTGCAAAGCAAGCCGACAACACAGGAGATACCAAACTATCAATGTCGCGGCTAGGATTTGCCCTTTTGCACAATCGCTTCGAGGTTGAATAAAGCAAGAGCGTCAGCAAGCGGTATCTGCCGGGCGTGAACAATTGTACGGACAATCGTACTTTTAAGAAAATTTGACGATATTAAGAAACAAACTAACTTCAAATCAGTCAGGGTTCACGAAAATAGGTCAAATTGGACACTGCACGGGAAACAAGAAATTGATTCAAAAGCGCCAAACAAGCATTTGGACGGGTGAGGCGAGCGTTTGTGAGTATTACTTTGAGGGTAGGATAGCTAGCATCTAGAGGAAATTTTTTACCCGTAGAAACTTCCTGCCAAAACAGCAAATCAAATCTGAAATACAATTTCAAATCGCTGCCTTTTTCTTTGCCGCTACAAAATACCAATAAAGATTTGAAAAGAATTCCTCGAAATGTTCGTGCCAATAATCGCTCCGAGTAAAACTATGATAAGCACTTTTTGCCCCTCCAATTGCGTTGAATTGACTCATAGTAGCTGTTCCTAGGCCAGGGATAGACAGATCCTCAATTTCTTGATTATCAGAAAGATATTTTTGCGAAACCCAATCCAAAGTTTGCTTCGATAGTCCTTTATCGACCAATCTAGATCCTAGAATTCCTGTTTTGATGTCAAAATATAACCAAAGACATTCCCCGTTACATTTTAATTTTTGATTTTGAACTAATTTCTCAATTATGTTATAGTGTTGATACTCGGGAAACAGATACTGACGATAAATATCGATAGGTATAAAATTCTCTATTTCATGCCCAACTGTTTCCAAAACATTGCCTACATATACACTTGCTCTCGCTATTTTTTTAACAGACTTTACCGTGCTCGAAACTCGATCGTTGGGCGCATGTTTATCGCTGTCCAACACACACACTACTGATCGCTGTTCATTAATTTTTCCTTGAAAACAGGGAACTATCGCCGTCCCGCCCCCATTATTAATATCCACCATGTAATTTTTAATAACGGCCTTCTTTTTCATTTCGTCAAGAATATACTTGTAAAAAGAGCCATCGTTTTCGATATGTTCTACCAGTAGTACTGTCTCTCGTGAGTAATTACTATTTAAGAATCTATCTATGCCAATCACATACTTATTAGGTGTTACTTCTGATATCATTCTCCCGTCAACCTTAATGCTCAATGAACATGGAGCTGTATCAATTAATGTTCCACTCTGCGTGTATTCATGCCCAATTCTAGAGACTTGGGATTTTTCCATACCGCTAAGGTCAAGATTCTGTGTTGCCCAACTACAAACTTTTCTGCCTATTATTACAAAGTGTCTCCCCATTCTATTTATTCGTGATAATTCCGCAAATAGTTCTTCAAGCAATTTAGGATTTATTGCATCTAATTCATTGGTGTCGGGATCAAAAATTATCAACATGATTAACTATAATTAAAAAACCCATACGGCCAATTCTTCAAAATACCATCTTCGGTGTATTCTGCCACCGTAACGTTGTTTACTTCATCAAGGCCACTCGAACCGCCAAATACAACAATTTGGACATCTTGTTCGGAAACTGAACCTGCAGCGATTAACTCACCAAGCCGGTTGATTAGGGCTTCACTATGTGTCTCAACAATGAAAATTTGTCCTGCCCTGTCTTTTGATCCCTTTTCAGAACCTATCGACTCCGCAAAAACATCTGCCAATAGTGCTTGATGTGCTGGATGAAGATGCAACTCGGGTTGCTCAATTGCTAGCGTTTTGACATTTATGCTATTCTTGTTTCTAGCTTGCCAAGCATTTTTGTTGGAATGCTGCATCCACCAAATTTGAGCCAGGACCGGTAATACTTGTGATACTCCGTAACCCGTGTCGACGATATTCACAGATTGACCAGACTGTTCAAGATTTATGCTTATGTGACCTTCAGTTTTCTGTACTGTGACGCCATATCCGAAGGTGTTTTCGACCCAATTTGAAAAGCTTGCTAGTTGATAATTTTCCAAGGATGCAAGAAACATAGGTAAGTTTTTTCCATCTGGAGATATCTCGGAAACTTCCAATTCTTGTTGGCGATAAAATCTCTCGCTTCGTGCTCGAGCCGGTCCAATGTACTGAACTGCGCTAAAGAACTTTGATAGGTCGGAGTTCAACGTGTCCAGCACATCAAGAAGATGATTTACTTGACATAACGAGTCTAAAGATTTTTTCAATCCAGGTCTTTTATTATTCATTAGGTCATTATAGATGTCTCGAAATGTTTTTGTACTTGCTTTGGAGAGTTCTAATAAGCTTATTTCGTCTAGAAGCTTAAAATTTAAAATACGCCTTGCTTCTAAACTTATTCTCTTTGCACTTATTCTTCTGTCTACGCTATTTTGTATTACAGTTTCAATTAATGTAAGAAAGGCTCTGTTCTTATTAAATAATTCTAGTTTAGGATCAGATATATCTTTTGATTTGCGCTTTTTGAATACCAAAGATTCGCTGAAAATACTATCTTGCGGAAAATATATTCGATATTCAAACAGTTCATTTGATGAGTCAATTTCGTTAAAAGTCACTTTTGAGGCAAAAGGGCTGTTATTTGAAAAATCAAGGCGTAACTTGGATTTTGTGGTAGGTATTTCAACCGATACGAATTTCCTTTCGGTTCCTTCAGATCCGTGGCCGACACCATAGCAAACCTTCAACTCCTTGATTCCGTATGATCGGGGTCGTCGAATAAAATCAAAATCGGGATCCATGAAGCGAATGGGATTTCTGGTCACGGCTTCATATTCAGAAATGCGAAATTCAAATTCGATAACTTTTGATGTTTCTCGATGCGCAACAGCGCTTCTAAAATCACCGAAATCTACATGATCACCGTACCACAAAACAGGCGCACTGGACTTTGTCTCGATAGATTGCCTCAACAACGGGAACGATCTTAGGAACGTACTTTTGCCCACACTGTTTCTACCCACAAGGATTGTAATGGGTCGTATTTCAATTTCTGGCGTTGAAATAAGGCGCCGAAGATTTTTTAGGGAGTATGAGATTTTCATACCCAGTGTTTAACTAAATTTTCTATCCCGGTAAACCTTGGCGATATGTATTAACAGGAGAAAACTAGTTTTATTTGGTAAAAGAACGTTATTCGCAAGCATGAATTAAAAGCATCCAAATGAGAGTGTTTTGTATGCAGTGCTCAATAGAATGCGTTCGATGTAAATTGTATTTCAGGCAGTTTTTGAGAAACATCAAATATGCTGTATTCAGTATATTTGATATCAAGTGAATTACCAATTTGGGTGCGATTGGCTAAAACAGGATGCAACTGCTCATTAGGATTTTAGAGCTTACCCTTCATTAAAGCTTCTGAAAGTTAGATTAGCTGAAAAATAACGCTAACTAAGCGGCTATCAATGAACAATTTAGCAGAGATGAGATTATTGCAGTCAACTTTAAAGCATGCACACAAATAATTCTATTTGCAGCACACAATTACTGAAAAACAATGGAGCGGGCGAGGCGATTCGAACGCCCGACCCCAACCTTGGCAAGGTTGTGCTCTACCCCTGAGCTACGCCCGCATCCTTGGGTAATGACAGCGTATTTGGCTGCGAGGGCACATATGGCGTAAGATATTGGGAAAAGCAAGCTAAAGATTCAGGTTTTTTGTGCGCAGCCCAAATGATGCCGGACAGGGTAAATGCGGGTGTTTTACCAGCACTGGCGGGAAATGCCGTGGTGCCGGTTGCAATCTGCCTCATTTGCGTAAATGAAAGGGTTTTGAGGATCGGCTTTCGGGCGCGACCGGGATGGTGCGCGCGGGCCTGACATCGCTGTGATGTTTGGTGGGCCAGTTTGTTGAGGGGGTGTTCGGGTGATTACCAAAGACGAGTTATTTGCACAGCTGGATGGGCTGGATATTGCGCATGCGACCGTATCGCATCCGGCGGTGTTCACGGTGGCAGACAGTCATACGGTGCATGAGGAACTGCCAGGCGGGCATTCCAAGAACCTGTTTCTGAAAGACAAGAAAGGGCAGCTTTTTCTGGTGGTGGCCGAGCAGAGCAGTCAGGTGGATCTGAAAGGTCTGCACCGGCATATCGGTTCGCAGCGATTGAGCTTTGGCAAACCTGATTTGTTGATGGAGGTGCTGGGCATGACACCGGGATCGGTCAATCCGTTTGCGCTGATGAATGATGCAGACAAGCGCTGCACGCTTTGGCTGGATGAGGCGTTGATGCGGCATGAGCAGGTGAATTTTCATCCGCTGGAAAACACCATGACAACCACGCTGAAAAGCGCTGATTTGGTACGGTTTGTCGAGGCGATTGGGTTTACAGCCAACCGGCTTGATTTTACAGCGCTGGCCACACAGGGCGCATAGGGTTTATACCGTCAGCAGAGAGACTGCTGATGCGTTGAAAAGCAATTGGTTGCAGTGTGGGAATAAAACCCCATTTTGAGCAGTAACAGATCAGATTGTGACACGCAGATTGCAGTGACAGATAGATAGTACAGATACGTAATACAGGCAGACAGGCGAGCATATAATGGATGAGAAATTTCAGATGGGCGGTTCGATTGGCGGCGCGTCCATGACGGGTAACGCCGGTGGTGTATCGGCCTCGATGGGCGCTGCCCCCGCAGCTGACGGCATGATTGGTGGTGGCGCTGCTGGTGGCGGTGACCTGATCAAGGACACGACCATGACGAATTTTGTGGCCGATGTGATTGAAGCGTCAAAGCAGCAGCCAGTGCTGGTGGATTTCTGGGCGCCCTGGTGTGGCCCCTGCAAGCAATTGACGCCGCTTATTGAGGCTGCCGTGCAAAAGGCGGGCGGCCGGGTCAAGCTGGTGAAGATGAATATCGAAGAGTTTCCGGAAGTTGCCGGGCAGATGGGCATCCAGTCGATCCCTGCAGTTGTCGCCTTCAAGGACGGGCAGCCGGCAGACGGATTTATGGGTGCGGTTCCCGAAGGCGAGATTGCGGCCTTTATTGATAAGGTGGCTGGTCCTGCGGGCCCATCGCCGATTGATGAGATGCTGGAACAGGGCCAGGCCGCTCTGGAAGCGGAAGATTTTGGCGGCGCTGCACAGATTTTTGCAGCGATTTTGCAAGCCGAGCCAGAAACTGTAGCCGCGCTTGTGGGCATGGTGGAATGCTATATCGGCACGGATCAGGCCGAAAAGGCGCTGGAACTGCTGGATATGGTGCGGCAGCAAATGCCTGATCTGGCTGAAGATCCGGCTCTGGCAACGCTGGAAACCAAGATTGAACTGCTGAAACAGGCAGAAGCTCTGGGTGATACCGGAGAGATGGAAGCGCAATTGGCGGCAGACCCTGATAATCATCAGCTTCGGTTCGATCTGGCGGTTGCATTGAATGGACGAGGCGATAGGACTGGTGCTTCTGATCTACTGCTCCATATTATCCAACATGACCGCGATTGGAATGAAGATGCAGCGCGGACTCAATTGCTGCAATTCTTCGAAACCTGGGGTGCCAAGGAACCGGCCACAAAGGCAGGACGTCGCAAATTGTCGGCGCTTCTGTTCTCGTAAGGCGGGTTCAGGCGAAGGAGCCGGACATGTCAGTGCAAATTGGCAACACAACATTTGAAAGCGCGGAGGATTTTCCATCCTCCGTGCCAATTTTTCCATTGAGCGGCGCTTTGCTGCTGCCCAAAGGGCAGATGCCGCTCAACATTTTCGAGCCACGCTATCTGTCCATGATCGATGCGGCCATGGCCGGCGACCGGCTGATTGGCATGATACAGCCAGCGCTGGACGATAGCGGCGATGGCAGCCCGAACGCCTTATGCGCCAGTGGATGCCTTGGGCGAATCGTGGCCTGGTCGGAATCCGGTGACGGGCGCTATCTTATCACGCTGATGGGGGTTGCCCGGTTCCAGATGGAACAGGAACTGACAACCATGACGCCCTACCGTCAGGCGCGGATATCTGTGTTGCCGTTTTTGGGCGATATTGATGGCGAAATGGCTGAGTTGGAAGTGGACCGGGACGAGTTGCTGGCAACCTTCCGGGATTATCTGGACGCCAATGATATGGAAGCCGATTGGGACAGCATCAATGAGGCGTCGACCGAGTCTCTGGTCAATGCCCTGTCGATGATGAGCCCGTATGGACCGGCGGAAAAGCAGGCGCTGCTGGAAGCACCTGATTTGAAGACACGCGCTGAAACGCTGATTGCCATTACTGAAATGGAACTGGCACGCGGCGATGATGGCACCAGCCCGCTGCAATAGGATTTGTTGGCATGACGCAGCCGGACAGGAAGCTTTTGGAATTGCTCGTCTGTCCGGTATCGCGCACGCCTTTGGTGCTGGATGAAGGCGGCGACTGGCTGCTGAGCAAGAAAGCCAAGCTGAAATTCCCGGTGCGCGATGGCATTCCGATCATGTTGCTGGATGAGGCTGAGCCGATCATCGAGTGAGGCGGACGGTCTGGCTGAGAAGAATTACCTTTCATTCTCTTGAATCCCGATTTAGAATCAGTTGACTGACTAAGTTTTTTTGCGGGAGATTCGGTCTTGGCTGATCCATCTGGACGTTCAAAGCGTCAGCGTCTGGAAGATGCGGCGGCACAATTATTCTGGTCCCGGGGATTTGCCGCCACCAGCATTGCCGATCTTGCCAAGCAGGCGGATGTGCCGGTTGGCAATGTCTATTATTATTTCAAAAGCAAGCGCGATCTGGCTGATGCCGTTGCCGACATGTTTGTGCAAGGGTCGCAGGCGGCTCTGGACGACATTGAAACGCGGTTTCCCACCGGCACGGCCAGCCCACACAAAGTATCCCGAGATCGCATAGGTGCTTTCTTCGATATGCTGGAAAAGTCTCATATGAGCCGCGCCAAGGCGGGGTGTCCTATTGCGCGTTCCGTGGCTGATTTTGCCGAAGCTGCGCCCAAGGCTGCTCGCAAATCCACGGAAGCGCTGACCATGCTGACAGCATTTCTGGGCCGTGAACTGACACGGGCCGGGCACCCGAACGGCATGATGGCGGCGCAGCAGAGCATTGCGCTGTGGCAAGGCGCAATCGTGTTGGCCCATGGCGCGGCTGATCCACAGATTCTGATGCGTCTATGTGCAGAGCAACGCGACGGGTTGCTGCGGGCGGTTCATCAGGACGGTTAATGTTTGAAAGTCGTTCAGGCTTGTGAGCCCTGTTGTTGAACGCCGCTGCTCCAGTTTTCAAGCATGGCCGCCAGGCCATCCCAATCCGTATATTCCTTGTCTTTATGAGGATCGACCGGCTCGTCTTCCTTTTGCGACGCAATCCAGCGCATGGCCCAATAGCGAAAGAAATCGTAACTGGTGAAGCGAAATGCACCGGCGATGTGTTCAATGCGGTTTGGCACCCAGCCAGTGGCCTTGGCGAAGACGTCGATACAGTGTTCAAGACCCATTCGGTCTTCCTCTTCATGTCCGGCGGCTGCCAGCGAAACGGAAAGAAACAGGGTGTTGCGTTGTTTCAGGTCGCGTAGATTCGCGGTCACGAAATTTTCCAGGGATTTTTGATAATGCCCGATATGGATAGAGCCAGCCAGAATCACCGCGTCAAAGCGCAGGAGATCGATTTCGCCGTCATCTGCAAGGTTCAGCAATTCGACCGAATGGCCAGAATCTGTGAGCTGATCAGCGCAGAATCGGGCGATTTTCTGGGTCTGACCTTCTGTGGTGGCATAGGCTGTTAGGAACTTCATGCGCATCTCCATGTCTCACAACAATTTAAGGTGTGTGGAGGGTGCTGCATTGATTGGGATCAATGGAGTTCGATGGGATCCTGCTCGGAATTCCGGCAGGGGCTCACGTGGGCTTTTTTTAGGGGCTTTTGCGACTAGATATCTTGTGCAGCCGCCCAGCCGCTGGCCCAGGCCCATTGGAAATTATAACCGCCCAGCCAGCCGGTGACATCCACCGCTTCGCCAATGACATAAAGGCCCGGCACTTTTTTGGCTTCCATGGATTTGGAGGATAGTTCCGCAGTGCTGATGCCACCAATGGTGACTTCCGCTTTGGCAAAGCCTTCTGTGCCATTGGGACGGAATGGCCAGTCGGCGAGGCTCTGCTCTGCCTTGGCCAGGTTTTTGTCGGAAAGATTGGCCAATTCACTGTTGAGGCCCAGATTGTCGGTCAGCTTTTCGGACAGGGTTTGTGCCAGACGGGCTGGAAGATATGCGGAAAGGGCGCTTTGTAAGCCAGTGCGCGGCTTGTCGCGTTTGGTCTGTTGCAGCCAGCCGGTAGAGCAATCGGGTAGAAAGTTGACGCCGATGCTCTCTCCATGACGCCAATAGGATGAAATCTGCAAAATGGCCGGACCTGAAAGGCCCTTATGAGTAAACAGAGCAGCCTCGCGAAAGCTGGTTTTGCCGCTGCTTGCCACAATGTCAGTGGCCACGCCGGACAGTTCGCGAAACAGAGCCTCATCTGCGCCTAATGTGAAGGGCACAAGAGCCGGGCGGGGCTCGACAATCTTGAGGCCGAAGCGCCGAGCCAGATCATAGGCAAAGCCGGTTGCGCCAAGTTTGGGAATTGATGGGCCGCCGGTGGCGATGACCAAAGATTGAGCTGATGCGGATTGCGTGCCGAATTTTACCTGAAACACCCCATCAGCATGGGTGATGTCACCCAGCGTGGCGCCAAGGCGCACATCCACCCGGCCTTTTTCGCATTCGCTGAGCAGCATGGCGACGATCTGTTTTGCGGACTCATCGCAGAACAATTGGCCGAGGGTCTTTTCATGCCAGGAAATGCGATAGCGCTCGACCAGTGCCAGAAAGTCGGTGGCGGTGTAGCGGCCAAGAGCGGATTTGGCAAAATGCGGGTTGGAGGACAGGTAACGGTCCGGGGCGGTGTGGATGTTTGTAAAATTACAGCGGCCACCACCGGAGATGATGATCTTGCGGCCCGGTTCCGGTGCGTGATCCAGTAGCAGGACGCGCTTGCCACGTTGTCCGGCCATGGCGGCGCACATCAGGCCGGCGCCGCCTGCACCCAGAACAATGGCATCATAGCGGGAATGGTTTGATGTCATTTTGCTGTTGTCCGGATGGCTGATGGTGAGGCTCTATAGCGCGCATAGGGCAGTTCCGAAAGGTACAACAGTTAGGGAGATCACCTGATCTTTGAGACCAGGTGATCTTTGAGGTCAGAAATTGGCTGCGTTGCCGGGCACAATTCTTGTTATTGTGCCAACGGCTTTGCCGTCTGGCCCGTGATAGGTGAAGGTTCCAGGTTCATAGATGATTTGCCAGTCACCCGCTGGGCCTCCCTGCCACTGTACAAAATATCCGGTCTCGTTGATTTTCAGATCGCCCTTCAGGGTCGGGCCGTCGGGAAGCGTCATATGGGCGACGGTTTCGCTGGGATAATAGATGACGGCATCTGTGTCTTTGCCGATATCGATGTAGTGGGTGGAGCCAATCATGAGAATGGCAAGAATTTTTCCGGTGAGAACCATTGTGAAGTCCTTTTGCAGGTTGGGATTAAAGGGTGAGGGGAAAATGTTTGCGCCACGCAGAATGGTGGCCAAACGCAACTGCCTGCGACCATGCAAGCATCACATGCACCCGGGAGCCGGGCGCAAGGGAGAGGGCGGGTCGGCCCGCAATTCTTTGAGATATTTGAAACTCAAGATGTGAGCGGCCATCGGCGTAGCTGCCTCGGGCCAGCTCCAGAGCCGGTTTAAGTCCAAGCTCTGTGACGGATTTATGGTCCGGGACGCGTGCAATGTGTTCTTCTGCCCGGATGGGGGCGAGCGATGTGGCCGCCATGATGAAACGTGTATTTTTGAGCTCTGGTTTTTCATTGAACCCGACAGCGATCCAGCCCTTGGTGGGGGCACTCAATGTGCCGATCAGAGACGTGTTGTCATGACGCCATGAGAATGTAACGTCGTCCTGGGTCACAGATCGGGCTGGCATCGTGGGACCGGTGGCAGCTCGTGAGATCGGCGCCCCGATCAAGGTGCCAAGGCCGAAGGTTGCGAGTGAGAGAAACTGCCGCTTGTTCATGAGTACGTTATCCGCTAAGTTATCGTCAAGTTACTTGACAAATAGGCTTGGCGACTCAATCTGTCAAGTAACTTGACCTAAATTATGAGGATGCCCAAATGAAACCCACCACTGCACCGGAGCTGATTGATCATATCGGTTGGGATTTATGGCGCGTGACCGAAGGCTGGAAAAACCGTTTCACCACAGAGATGGTGACGCGGGGATTTGGCTGGTTTGGGGAAGCGCGTGGCAATCTGGTGCAACATATTGGCCGCAATGGCATTCCTCAGACCGCTCTGGCCGCAAAGGCCGGGATGACCAAACAGGCGGTGCAGCAACATCTGGATGATCTGGTGCGTGATGGTGCTGTTGAACGGGTAACAGACCCGGATGATGCGCGCCGGAAGATCATTCGCTTTACCGCACTGGGCTTCGACGCGATGACGGTGGCCAATGATGTGAAGCGGGATATTGAAGATCAATATCGACAGCTGATCGGCGCAGATGCCATGGATGGGCTGACCGATGCTTTGCGCGTCCTCATCGCGCATCAGGATGATCTGCAAAAATAATTGTGTCCGGATTGAACCGGTATGGGCTGGCAGCGCACCTTATCTACAGAAACGGGAATATGAGAGGTGTTATGCGCCGCAAGAGCCGCATTCTGGAAGATTATCTGGTTGCCAGCGCCAAGCTGGGAGACAGGCAGGCTTTTGCCCGATTGGTGGAATTGCGTGGTCCACGTCTGTTGAGCCACGCAACCCGGCTTCTGGGCAATCGTGAAGAAGCCAGAGATGCGGTTCAGGACGGCTGGATTGATATTTATCGTGGGCTTGCAAAACTGCGTGACCCGATGAGTTTTCCGGCCTGGGCAACACGGATTGTAACCCGAAAATGTGCCAGGCTGATCAAGGGAAAGACATCGCGGCGGAAGCTGGAGCAGGAACTGGTTGTGGAAAGCGATGTCGCTGCCAAGGCCACCAGTCCTAACTTTGAGGAGGTCTCTGATGCTGCCCGGGTTCGCGCCGCCATTGAGGCACTGCCGCCCACGCATGGCGCTGCAATTGCCCTGTTCTATCTGGACGATATGAGCGTCGCGGAAGTTGCTGTTGCGCTTGATGTGCCGGTGGGAACCATCAAAACCCGGCTGATGCATGCGCGTGAGAAATTGAAAGATCTTCTGAAAGGAGAGAGTGATGAATAAATTGGACAGACTGATTGAAGAAGCCCTTCAGGAGCAGGATCGTGACATCCTGCATCAGACCGAAGAACTGGGATATTTCGCACTTGGACTGAAACAGTTCTCCGGCAAATTGGGCTGGGTGACCTGGGTGTTGATGATTGTGCAGACCGCCATGTTTATTGCGGCAGTCTGGTGCGGATTTCAATTTTTCGGGGCCGTCGAAACCTTGCCCGCTCTGAAGTGGGGCCTGTCGGCGGCAACGCTGGCTTTGATGGCGATCCAACTCAAGCTCAGCCTGATGCCGCAAATGCAGGCTGACCGCATTATCAGGGAACTGAAGCGCATTGAATTGATGGTTGCGCGACAGAAACCCTAAGATGCCAGATTGCGCCGTTGCCATTGTGGTGGCGGCGCGATCATAGCAGAACGGTCTGTTGTTCTCAGACTGCGTCAGGCCTATCTGGAACCGGTGTCGATTGGCTTTTTTGGCAGTTTCTGACAGCGTTTCCTGATTTTATTAAATTGACGTCCATCAAACCCAACAGCAACGTAATGGTTAGTTCAGCGGCTTTCATCAATGGATTTATTCGCAAACTGTCCGCGCTTGGCGTTGAGGTTTGGCTCGATGGTGGCTGGGGCGTGGATGCTTTGCTGGGAGTGCAGTCCCGTCCGCATGATGATCTTGATATTGTGGTGGCGGAAAAGGACCTGCAAAGGGTTGTAAACATGCTGGAAAAGGATGGATTTTTTCCTGTTCCACGTCCTGACACACGCGCCTGGAATTTCGTTCTGGGTGATAGAAATGGACAGGAAGTCGATTTCCATGTGGTGGTATTTGACGGCGTTGGCAATGGCATTTATGGCCCACCAGAAAATGGCGATGCCTATCCTGCCGAAGCTTTTTCAGGGCAGGGAATGATCAATGGTGTTCCCGTGAAATGCATGTCGGCGACATCACAGATTGCCCACAAGCAGGGCCATGAACTCCGGGACAAAGATCACCATGACCTGAGGCTGCTGCGCGCCAAATTCGGCAATGCTTGATTGAGTGCTCGCGTCTGCAACCAAATGCTGGCAAATGCTGGCAAATGCTGTTGTCAGCATGGGTTTGTTTACCAATCAGGTGATGGTGCTTCCAGCATGTGCTTGCGGATTTTCCGCATCTGGTCACCCAGAGCTTTACATTCCGCCTCGCTGGAGGGCGCCATCATGTGGTCCACCAGCTTGACGTGAACACGAAGTCCCGAACGCGCCAGTTCCTCGCCAGCATCTGTGAGGAAGAGACGTTTCAGGCGTCGGTCTGAATCATCTTCTTGGCGCTTCAGAAATTCCTTCTTTTCCATGTCGGGCAGAAGCATGGACAGGTTGGATCGCCCGACCAGCAATTTGTCTGCCAATTCCTGCTGGGTAAGACCGGGAAATCGCAGAATGGTGGCCAGGACATCATAACGCGGTAAATCCAGATCAATGGTAGCCAGACCCTCCGATAGAAGCCGCCGGGCTATTTGATAGGCTTTCGGCACTTCGATCCAGTTTTGAAAGCGTGGATGGTTCCAGACCAATTCTGCGTCCTGACTGTCCTGTTCCATAATTTCTCCCAGATACGTCCACAATCCTATGCCAAATTGATCGCATCAACCGCATAAACCCATCGGTGGTGACTTGACTTTGTTCAATATTGAACATTATCTGTCCCTTCCGAACCCGTTTAAGCAGGAATGTGACACATGGTGAAGTCCTTGGGCCTGAAAGCGTTTCAAACTGCTGTCTGGATTGGGAATATTCTGGCACCAACGCTGACAGCCAAAACAACCTTCAAACTGTTTTGCACCCCAACCCGAAGCCGTTCCCTGTCACAAAAGGAAACAGCCATGACGCAACGGGCGGAGCAGAGGCTTTCTGCTGCGCGCGCGATGGATGTTGCCTATCGCAAGGGGCCGTATTTTGATGATGCGGGACATGATCAAACGCACGACGCGCCGAAGGATGAGACACTTCGCTATTATGTGTTTGAACCTGAGACAGTGACGGCGGATACGAAAACGGTGGTTCTGCTGCATGGCTGGACAGGAAAATCGGCATTCATGCTGGGCTTTGTCGGTCCGCTGCTGGCGAAGAATTTTCGTGTGTTGGCGGCGGACTTGCCCGCCCATGGCGGGTCTTCTGCGCGCCAGTTACATTTGCCGAAAGCCGTCAATGCCCTGAGCGAATTGCATCGGCAAACAGGGCCGTGGCACGGCATTATTTCTCACTCATTTGGCAGTGCTGTGGCCTGTGTCCTGGCCTCCGGTTTCATTCCGTCCTTCGCAAAAGTGCCATTGCAGCGGCTTGTCCTCATCGCAGCCCCCCATTCCATGCAATGGATTTTTCACGGGTTTGGTCGTGCAATTGGCCTTAACGGACGCACGCAGAAGCTTTTCGATGATCTTGTGAGGCCTTTGGCCGGCCGCGCGCTGGCCGAGTTTGAATGTGCGAACATGTTGCAGCAATCCGCTGTGCCAACCCTGCTTCTACATGCGCCAGATGATAAGGAAGTTCCGTTTTCAGGTGCAGAATTCATGGCGGACGCAAATGAGACTGTCTCATTGTTGCCTTTGCCGGGGCTGGGGCACAGACGCATTCTTTATGCCGCTGCCACCATTCGTGCAGCGACTGGCTTTATCAGTGACAATGCGAATCTGCCAAGCGGTGTTACGGCTGACTAAAGGTTGCTCTCCTTGACTGGATCTGACCCCATTTCCAGATTTCGAGCAGCTTGAACCTGATTGATTTCATCAAGCGATCCACTCACCAGATCTGCAACGGTCACTTTGGTCAATGCGGTATCAAACGCTGTGCGTGCTGACAGAAGTGCATTTTCGGTTGCCGCGTTGGCCGCTTTCTCCAGCAGACATTTTGGCGCATCATCGGACTGGCCGACGGCAAACAGTGTGGGTGAGCCAAGGGCATCATAAACTTTTGCAAGCGTGATCTCGGCAAGAGGTTTTGCCAGGTACCAACCGCCGCCATGACCTTTTGTTGAACCAACGAATCCGGCTTCTCGTAATCCCGCCATGGTGCGCCTGACCAGAGATGGGTTCATACCCAGCATTCTGCCGATCCTGTCGGACGTAACCGGGTCTGCTATCTGATCCAGGTGCAGCAATACGTGAAGCACGCGTGGCAGCCTGCTGTCTGTTCGCAAAACACTCTCCTTTTGAATTCACTTTAGCGCAGATTTATTTATGTGACAATAAAAAGCACATGATATTGACGCTGTAAATTTCATGTGACATATGATGTTGCGAATTGCTTTGAAACTATCTTGAATTTGCGAAAGGATGCAGCATGGGAATGCCTGATATCAATCAAACGGCACATGAGTTCTGGGAAGAGCTGTACAAGAATGCCTCACCAGACACCAAGGGTCGTCCTTCAGCAATGTTGGAGCACTATGTCGCAAAGAGAACCCCTGGTGTGGCTCTTGATCTGGGCTGTGCAAAGGGCGATGACGCGGTATGGTTGGCGAAGCGGGGCTGGCATGTGACGGCTGTCGATATCTCCCCGACTGCGCTTGATTATGCAAGAGCCAATGCAGAGCGTAATGGTGTCTCGGATTGCATTGATTTTCAGGTTCATGATTTGTCAAAATCCATTCCTGAGCTGGCCTGCGATCTGGTGACGGCGATGTTTTTGCACACGCCGCTGGCATTCCCGCGCGCGCAGGTTCTTCAGCGTGCTGCAAAGGCGCTGCGTCCCGGTGGACTTCTGCTCATTGTCGGTCACGGCTCTTTTGCGCCATGGCAATGGAAAGTTCGCAGTCAGCCGTTGGCCGCTGCCAAAGACAGTCTGGCCGAGTTGGATCTTCCAGCTTCTGACTGGGTCAAACTGTTTGTCGGTAAAGTTGATCATGAGAGCACCGGCCCTGAGGGGCAAAAGGCCAGTGTGAGTGATACAATCATTGCACTTGAGCGGCTTTAGACTGTTCAACGCTGCTCATTTAACGCTGCTGTGCGGCCACCCTGCGCAGGGCATTTCGGGCTATGAGAATGTGAAACGGCAAAATGGCTTTCAGATAAAGGCGGCCGCCAATATTGTGCGGATGAACCCATGTGGCCAGCGATACCCGATTATCTTGGGAGACGACTGAAACCCGGAAGTCCAGATGTCTGTCGTTGAACCCGGCGATGATTTCGGAAGTTGTTTCCAACTCAACTGGAAACGGCCCCAGCTTGTCAGGCGCGTCGGGCCCATCATTTGACAGACCGAAGGGCGCGGTTACCGCACGGCGAATGAGCAGAAGAAACCGTGCCCAACCTGGAAAATCGGTAATGATTTCGGCGGCGCGGCGCGGTGTGGCATCAGATGAAACCGAATAACAATCCAGAAAATCCGGTGGTGCAACACGGTCATGCAGGTGGCTGTCGGCGGGTAGCTCGGATGCTGTGACTTGTGGTTTGTGACGGGACAAAAGTGTCTCCTGTTTGCGCGTTCAGAAAGCTCATAATCTCTAACTATGTCTGGGCAAAGCAAGCCGCAACCGCGAGGGTGGTTTTGGTCCAGATTTCTGACTCCCTCGAAACCGAATGATCGCATCAACCACAGTACAGACATTGATACTTAGTCAGATATTTTGTCCTTCTTTCAATAACTTATAGATTTCTTACCTCTGTGTTGGCGTGGGAGAAAGGTGCTCCCGCGAATTTAACAGCTGGAGTGATGATATGACTGAATTCCTGAAAGCCGGGCCTGATGCGAGCATCGGCGATATCCTCTTTTCGCAACCGGAACGGTTTGGACCCCTTCTCCTGTTTGCCAATGATGTCATGCGCAGCAAGTCTGAACTGGAGCCTTCAATGCGTGAATTGCTGGCGGCATATGTGTCCGGTCTGAACGACTGTGTGTTTTGCGTCGGTGTACACGAACAGACAGCCCAAAAATTTGGTGTCGAGCCTTCCTTGTTGAAAGGCTTGTTGAACGATGTTGCGCAGGCTGACATTGCGGACAGTCTCAAACCCATTTTTGTATTTGCCCGTAAGCTTTCGCAGGAGTCTTCCAGAATTGTTGACGCAGATAGGTTGGCTGTTCTGGAGGCTGGGCATGGCGAGGACACGCTGACGGATGTGATCGCAATCGTCTCGCTGTTCAGCTTCTTCAATCGTCTGGTTGACGGGCACGGCGTTAAGGGCAGCGAAGGCATTTTTGACCGCGATTCACAGATGCTGTTCGCGTTTGGTTACACACCATCCGCTCAGTGATCAATCCGGCAACGACATTTGAAACGCTTCAACAGGAACCATAAAATGAACTCCAAATATCAAACTGCCCTTGTCGTTGGTGGAAGCCGAGGCATTGGCAAAGAATTGGCGCTGAAATTATCCGCAAGCGGTGTGGAAACCCACGTGGTTGCGCGCGCAAAAGCTGATTTGGAAACGCTCTTGGCGCAAGCGCCTGGCATCCGAACAATCGCACGGGATGCCAGTGAAAATGGGGTGGCTGAAGAACTTCTTTCATCTGTGCGGCCCGATCTTCTTATCCTCACCATCGGTGCGACGCCAAAAATGGCCCCGTTCCAGGTTCAAAGCTGGAATGAGTTCAGCGTCGCCTGGAATGTCGATGTAAAAACCGCTCATGGTTTCATGTCGGCGGCTTTGACACAACCGATGCGCCCGGGTGGAACGCTGGTCAGCTTTTCCAGCGGTGCGAGCCTTAGTGGATCGCGCTTGTCAGGCGGTTATGCCGGGGCCAAGCGAATGCAGCATTTTTTAACCGAATATGCCCAACGTGAGGCTGATGACCTTGATCTGGGGCTGCGGTTCCTATCGATCATTCCCAGGCAGCTGGTTCAGGGAACCGAAAAAGGATCGGATGCCGCTGCAGCCTATGCCAGAGTTGTAGACAAACCGCTGGATCAATTCTGGACGCAGTGGAAAAATCCGCTGACAGCGCCCGATGTTGCATCTCATGTGATCGAGTTGCTGCGCAAACCGGCTCCACGGTCAGCGACCTCCTATGCAATTACAGGAGAGGGGGCTTTGGAATTGTCCTGATTGGAAGGCGTTGTCTGCGTATCAGGTAAGTTTGGGAACCTGTGGGCCAGGCAACTGCCTGGCCCACAGGTTCCAAGGTTGATGGGACATTCCCTGCAAATTCAGGTGAATACTCAATCCGACCTGTTCCAGTGATCCGGCATCGTTGCTCGTACTCCTGGCAGCTCGAAAATGTTTGTTTTCCAATCTTCGAGATGGCCAAGCACATGGGCCAACTCCGCAAACCCCAACTCAGCCATCAACTCTGGTCTGGTTTCGGACGCACGCTGTACCAATCTGACTTCTGGCCAAGCCAGAGCGTCCGCTGCCGATGGTGCCGCCCCGCATAGAAACGGGCGTCCATCGTCCAATAGGTCATTGAGAAACCGCATTTCCTTTTGCATCACCTCAGCGGTTGTTTTCAGCGTAATCCAGGCAGGTGTGCCCTTGTCCTCAAGAGAGGCGCCGCCGAAGAAAATCGGCGATAGAAAATCTGCATTCGCACTACGCAGATAGTGTCTGCATTCCATGGCCGTCTGCCATATTTGGGCGGCCTCTTCGTGGGTTTTTCCAAAGATGGGTGTTTCCGGGAACTTCCGGTCAAGCCAAGCGAGAATTGCGACTGAATCCCGTAACACAATGGTGTCGTGTTCCAATACCGGAACGGTGCCGCGCGGATTGAGAGTGAGGAAGGGCTCTGTCTTGTGTTCTTTCGTTGACAGCTGCAGCGCATTGATCTCGGGCGTCAGTCCCTTGAACGCCATACCCAGCAAAACGCGCCATCCCCGCGGTGATCCGCTGATGGTTGAAAGGGTAAATGTCATACTGTTCTCCTGTGTTTTCCAGAAGAGCTAATGGCCATGTAAGCCTTTGCAAGAAGGCAGAAAATTCAAACCGGACACGGAATTTCAGACTAACCCCTAAACGTTTTTGTCAGTATTATTTTTGGTACTATATCCGAAAATTCTGCCTTCTTGCAGAAGCATACCAACAGCGCTAACTCCGTCTCAAATGTTGAAAACAGAGGTGGATGGAGCCTGTAAATGGGAAAGCTGAACAACAAAACTGCACTGATAACCGGTGGGACAACCGGCATCGGCTTTGCGACAGCCAAAGCATATCTGAAGGCTGGTGCGCAGCTGGCAATTACGGGGCAAAATACAGAGCGCCTTGCCCAAGCCGGCAAGGCGCTTGGGGAAGATGTGCTGGTGTTGAGCACAGATCAGACAGATTTGCGCCAGCTCGATGCGATGGTGCAAGAACTCACCGGGCATTTTTCCACCCTGGACACGGTTTTCCTAAATGCCGGTGTCACGTTGCCAGCGCCGATTGTATCCGTGACGGAAGATCAATTCGACGTTCTGTACCGGACCAATTTGAAGGGACCGTTTTTCACCCTCCAAAAATTGATACCCGTGCTGTCCGAGGGCGCAACAATTGTCATAAATGCCTCCAATCTGGCAGGCATGGGCGTGCCCACAACCAGTGCATATTCAGCCACCAAAGCGGCGCTTGTTTCGCTTACGCGGACATGTGCGGCAGAGCTTCTGCCCAGAGGCATTCGTGTCAATGCGGTGGCTCCAGGTCCGATTGATACCCCAAGTATGAGCAAACTGGGGATGAGTGATGAACAGCTTGAGGGGCTGATGGGGCAGTTGGTCTCCACCATTCCCATGGGACGGATCGGACAGGCCGACGAAATCGCAAATGCGGTTCTCTTTTTGGCAACCGATGGTGCGTCCTACATGACGGGCGAAACCATGACTCTCGATGGTGGCTGGAGCAGCCTTTAATCCAAAACTTTTTAATTTCCACAATGAAAGGAAAGACGATGACCGCGATAAAAACCGCAACTCGTGACGCCTGGCTAAAAGCCAGACTGGACCTGCTTGAGCAAGAGAAAAAACATACAAGGCAGAAGGATGTTCTGAGCGCGGCACGTCGCGCCCTGCCATGGGTCAAGATTGAAAAGGACTATGTATTCCAATGCGAAGACGGAACGACCCGTTCCCTGGCGGAACTCTTTGGCGAAAGAAATCAACTCATTGTCTATCATTTCATGTTTGGGCCAGAGTGGGACGCAGGTTGCGTAAGTTGCTCGTTCTGGGCTGACAGCTTCAACGGGTTGCAACCTCATCTGAATGACCGTGATATTGCCTTTGCCGCGGTATCACGCGCTCCCATGTCCAAGCTGTTGTCATTCAAGAAACGCATGGGCTGGTCATTTGACTGGGTATCTTCTTTTGAAAACGACTTCAACGCGGACTTCGATGTGAGTTTTGGTTCGTTGCATAAGCCGGAAGACCCGGTGACCTATAATTTCAAGGAAGACACCTTTTATCCAATGGATGAGGCGCATGGAACCAGCGTGTTTGCCAGGGATGCGGATGGCACGGTTTACCACACCTACTCCACCTATGGACGGGGTCTGGATGCCACAAACGCAGCCTATAGTTACATCGACATGGTTCCGAAAGGGCGTGGTGAACCCGCCGAAGGCAATCCAATGGCGTGGGTCAGGCACCATGACAGCTATTGAATCTGGCTTGCGCCCGCTGCTGCGTGCCGCTCCCCTTGCGGGGGCGGCTTCCATTTTCACGGTTCTGGCATTCTGGTCATTTCTGTTGTCGGGCGCCGGAATGGACATGAGCATTTGGTCCATGTCGACACTGAGCTTTCCGGCTATCACGCCCCAACCTAATATGACCATGATGCCTTCCGGTTTTCTCGCCAATCTGGTGATGTGGTGGGTCATGATGATGGCCATGATGATGCCAGGCACGATGAAGCACTTGCCCCTGGAGGCAGGGCGGTCGCGTTCAGCGGATTCCAGGATTGTTGCTTTCTGGATGGGTTACGCCGGAATTTGGCTTTTGTTTTCCGCCGCTGCTGCTGCGATTCAACTGTATCTGGTGTCCAGTGAATTGCTGCATGAGACGATGATGTGGAGCACCAGCCGCATCCTGAACGCCTGCCTGTTGGGTCTTGTTGGTCTCTATCAGCTATCGCCGTGGAAAACCCGATACCTGACAGCCTGTCTCAGATTTTCCGCTTCAAACCGGGCTTTTGGCGATGGGTTTTTCTATGGCCTGCAATGTCTTGGCTCCTCCGCCGTGCTGATGTTGCTGATGTTGGTATTCGGCGTCATGAACATTTACTGGATGGGCATTCTTGCAGCCCTTGTCGCCCTGGAAAAGTGGTTGAAACACCCTTTTGTATTTTCCGCGTTGATCGGAGTGCTGTGTGTCGCGGCTTCTCTATATCTGTTTGTTTCGGTGGCATTCTAGAAGCTGGCATTGGAACAGGTCTGTTTCGATATCTGCGATTCACCAATCTACTGCGCGAACCTGCGGCAGATGAGACGTGCAATTCGATCAATAGAGAATTGCCAAGCGAAAATTCAAAAACGAAGGAACAATGATGAACAAGACCAGCATTCGGGATCAGTTTGTAGAGTTATACGGGAACGGCTCAGATGGCTCGGCGCCGCGGCCGGATCAATGGGAGCGCATCCTGAATAGGCCCCCCGATCAACCCATTACATTGGTCAATTTCTTCAAGTTCAGGGAGGTTGCAGATTATGGCAAAGAACTAAACGATGCGCCCGGGACTGTAGCGTTCGATCGCTATGCTTTGGTAAGTGTTCCAACGATGGAGCGTGTTGGCGGAAAATTCCTGTTGATTGCACCGTTTCAGGCGGCTTTGATCGGGGCTGATGAGGATTGGGATCTGATTGCGATTGGGGCCTATCCAAATCAACGGGCTTTTCTTGATCTCTATCAGGACGCGGGCTACCGCGACGCTTTCGTGCATCGTCGGGCGGCCTGCTTGCAGCAAAAAGTGCTGATTGCTGCGGCATGAAGTCTTTTCGTACAGCCCGAAATTGTCGGGCTGTACGAGTTTCGTTTTAGTGTGTGTCAAACCTGCTTGATACAAATGACAACCACAGTCCCAAAAGGCTTGTGTGCAGGAATATGAAGCCACCTGTGAGCAAAAACCACTGCGGCTGATTGTTGATGTGCGTTTTTGCCGCCATGCCAAACAGTCCACTGGCAGCAGAAAACAATCCGACAAGCCAGGCGATGATCAAGGCATCGATCCAAGTGTTGTTACGCCAATCAGTCCTGAAATAGAGCAGGACGATTGCGAGGCTTTCAATCACCCATGCGGTGACACCTAACGCATAAACCGGATCATCCATGCGGGTGAACACTCCGGAGGACAAGAATTGTTGCTCAAACAGAACGACGTGCCACAAGACCGCAAAGCAGGACGTAATCGCGAAGGCGCCGGTCAGCGCTGCTATTTGTACTTTTGTCATTTCAAATCTCCTTTTTGTCGATCGCAGTGACAGGCCTGGCAATCGATCAAGACCAGAGATACGAACACGGTATCTTGTTGCAAGAAGGCAGTATTTTTGGATATAGTAGTGAAAATGATACTATTGGAGAAAGATCAGAACATGGCCACGACCAGTGAAGCCGAAGCGTTGGAACAGCACCCCGAACTGGCTGATATGTGTCCCATGCCAGACATCGCGAAGTTGATCGGTGGCAAATGGAAGCTCATCATTCTGCAAATCCTGATCTTCAAAGGCACAAAACGCTTCAACGAGTTGCGCCGGATGATCCCAGGCGTAACGCAGACAATGCTCACCAATCAGTTGCGCGCATTGGAGGCTCACAAGCTGGTGTCACGCAAAGTCTACGCTGAGGTTCCGCCCAGGGTGGAATATACAGCTACAAAGCGCGCGCTGGATCTGGAAGAGATGTTTCATGCTATGCATAATTGGTGGCTGCGGGCGGAAAAGTAGTGGGGCGGCCTGAAAAACCTGGCCTGAAAAACCCGGTCTGAAAAGCCCGGTCTGAAAATTGAGCCTATCCGATGGAAGTCACCACTCGGCAAATGCTGAATTGCAGCACATTTAGACTTCCGGCATCAATGGAACTCTCTCGCTGACATCTTCGCTCTGTGTTGTATCAAGGCTGTATGGCTGTCGCTTGCCCGTCGGAACAAAACGCCTGTTTGAAGTTGAAGGCATGTGGGGTTGGGCCGTGGTCGTGGAGGTGTTCGAACCTTGCGACGCCCTCTGTCCAGTCTGGCGTGTGGGCACTTTGTACCCACCACAGGACATAGGGTGGCCACTCCCCGCGCTCGAACCAGCTCTTGCCTAATGCAAACGCTTCGCGGTGGAGACCTTTATAGGTGAAGTTGAAAAGTGATTGCGGGTTTTCCCACAATGACAGTGTGGCGGGTGACCAACCATCACCGCGTTCTTTGTAAAAGCGCGGAACAATCTGTTTGCCCCAGCTATCGGGCCCTGGTTCCCCATCATAACCGGAGCGGGCAATGAAGCCGGGGGCTTTTTCGACCAGTACCATGAGGGGGTCGTGGCGCTGACGCCAGCCTTCATTGGCAGAATGTTCTGCCCGCTGCGTGAAGATCCCGAAATTATAGGCAGCGAGTCGGTGTTGCATGATCCTAGATTGGCTCGCCGCGCAGGAGTTTTGGCTGCGAAGAAAAGCCTGCGGCTTCTCCGATGAAGCGTTTTTTGAGGCCAGGCATGCGGTCTACCAAACCAAGGCCTATGGTGCGTGCCAGACGGACAGGCGCCAGATTGTTGGAGAAAAGGCGGTTGAGAATGTCCGTGGTGGCGGCCATTTGCACCGTATCGGCACGGCGCCAGCGTTCATAGGTTTTCAGGACATCTTCTGCTCCGAAATCCAGACCCAGTCGGGCAGCGTCGATAATGGTCTCTGACAGGGCTGCAACGTCACGCAGGCCCAGATTGAGACCCTGGCCAGCTATGGGATGAATTCCATGGGCGGCATCTCCCAACAGGGCAAAACGTGGCCTTACAAAATCTCGGGCGACCATCAGGCCCAATGGAAAGCATTGCCGAGGGCTGAGGACTGACAGGGTGCCAAGCTCATGGCCAATGCGGCGCTCCAATTCCATGCGGAAGGTAAATTCGTCGCCCTTTACCAGACGCTGTGCGTCAGAATTTGCCTCTGTCCATACCAGTGAGGAGCGATGCTGCTCTCCATCTGAAGGCAAGGGCAGAATGGCGAAAGGCCCGGCGGGCAGAAAATGCTCCCATGCCCGACCATTATGCGGTTCTGTGTGGCCAATGGTGCAGACGATGGCGCTTTGACCATATTGCCAGCCAACGGTTTTGATGCCGGAGAGTTCGCGCAGGGCGGAGCGCACACCATCGGCAGCAATCAAAAGGCGGGTCTTGATGGTTTTGCCACTGTCGAGCGTCAATTGTTGAAACGGCCCGGTTTCGCTGAAATGGGTCACGCGATCGGGGGCCAGGAAATGCAGCCCGTGCTCGGCACCGGCTTTGGCCAGTGCGCGCACCATTGTCTGGTTAGGCACCATATGGGCGAAGGGCGCTGCTGCATCGGGTGCGCCACTATCTGTTGCACCACTGGCCTCAGGACCTTCAAAGGTCAGGAAAACCGGCCTCACCGCATCGCCCGTCTCACTGTCAGTCACAATCATTTCGTTGATGGGTTGTGCAGAAGCCAGCATTTCATCCCAAATGCCCAGAGCTTGAAACAGGTTTCTGCCCGAGGCGGCTATGGCCGATGAACGCTGGTCCTTGGATGCCTGGCGCGGGTCACGCGGGTCAACAATTGCAACGCTGAATTCCGGCACGGAGGTCTTCAAGGCCAGCGCCATGGCAAGGCCTGCATAGCCGGCGCCCGCAATGACCACATCGAAGGGTTTTTGCAGTTGTTCTTCGGTCAGATCGGCTGATTTTGTCTGGGCCATGTTGCTGTTCCGCGTTGCATACTTACTCTTAGTAAAGATGGGTTTTCTAGCACGGCTTTCAACGCAGGGCACAGATTTTCCTTCGGTGGATTGGCGTTGTGTCAGACAGTTGTTACATGTGCATTCAGAATTGCGGATGGAGCGTTGAATGAGTGGACCTGATTCGGACGAACGAATGATCGGCATGTCAGACACGCATGACAGACATGGCACGCATGGCACAAAGGGTTCTGCTGTTGACCGGATGATGTCGATCCTTGATCTGGAACAGATTGAGGCGGACCGCTATCGTGGGCAAAGCCCTCAGGATGGCTGGCAACGGGTCTATGGCGGTCAGGTGATCGGTCAGGCGCTGGTGGCGGCCTCACGCACCGTTACGGACCGACAATTGCACTCGCTGCACGGCTATTTCCTGCGACCGGGTGATCCCACCATCCCGATCTTCTATGAAGTTGAACGGGTGCGTGATGGGAAGAGTTTTTGCACCCGGCGTGTCGTTGCTTTTCAACATGGCAAGGAAATTTTTATCATGTCGGCCTCCTTTCAGATCGCTGAAGAGGGGCTGGAGCATCAGATAGACATGGATATGGATGCTGTTCCTGGGCCGGAGACGCTGCCGGGTGAGGCTGAGATGAAGGCCATGATGCTGAGCCGCCCGAACGTTCCAGAGCCCGTGAAGCGCTACTGGGAACGAGATCGGCCGATTGAATTTCGGCCGATTGATCTGACCCATTATGTGAGCCGCGAAAAGCTGCCGCCCCGGCAGCAGATATGGGTGCGCAGCACCAGCCCATTGCCGGATGGCCCGGCGCTGCATAAATGTGCCCTGGCCTATATGTCTGACATGACATTGCTGGACACATCCTTGTTTGCCCACGGCCTGAACATGTTTACCGGTCGGCTGCAAATGGCCAGCCTGGACCATGCCATGTGGTTCCACCGCCCTTTTGAGGCGCATGACTGGATGCTCTATGTTCAGGACAGCCCAAGCTCCTCCAATGCACGCGGATTCTGCCGCGGATCCTTCTACAGCAAGAGTGGAAACCTGATCGCATCTGTTGCGCAGGAAGGCCTGATACGGCAAATTGCCTAAAATATATGCATTCCTGACATGTTGGCGTTTTTTTAGGCGTGACTCGTGACCGCGATTTGTGCGACTGCGAGAAAGTTTACGGTCTCATGGTATTTGGGCCGCTTAGTCTTTCCTAAAACTTGAATAAAATCAGTATTTTATCAAAAAATATAGCGTGCGCTCCCGTTTTGGCACGATGTTTGAATATCTGGTTCGTGAGCTTCGTCCGATGCGCATCATGCATCGCACGGAGCGTGAATTAGAAGTGTCGACCAACTAAGGCGTTCCAAGGCCTTTGAGGCAGCAACCGACACAACAGAACGGGAAGTGAGTATATGAAAATCATCATGGCGATCATCAAGCCGTTCAAGCTCGATGAAGTACGCGATGCTTTGACAGGCATCGGCGTACAGGGTCTGACGGTGACGGAAGTCAAAGGGTATGGACGGCAAAAGGGCCATACCGAAATTTATCGCGGCACAGAATACGCGGTTAGTTTTCTGCCCAAGCTGAAAATTGAAGTGGCTGTGAATGACGACGTGGCTGAACAGGCTATCGATGCAATCGCGACTGCTGCAAAAACCGGCCAGATCGGCGACGGCAAAATTTTCTCCTATGCGCTTGATAGCGCGGTGCGCATTCGTACCGGTGAGAGCGACTCCGAAGCGCTGTAGAGCCGGCGTGGTTTAAAGATTTACTCCCAAGGAATAAGTAACATGATGTCTTCAACTTTTAGAACAACAGGCCTGGCTGTTGGGGTCCTGGCGCTTAGCGCAGGGGCGGCCCTTGGTCAGGATGCGGCGGCTCCAGAAGCTGCTGAGGCGGTCGAGTACGCTCTGGCCTCTGATACAGCCTATATCTTCAACACTCTGCTGTTTTTGATCGGTGGTTTCCTGGTGATGTTCATGGCCGCTGGCTTTGCCATGCTGGAAGCTGGCATGGTGCGGACCAAAAACGTCTCCATGCAGTGCCTTAAAAATATCTCACTTTATTCAATTGCCGGCCTGATGTTCTGGATCGTCGGTTACAATCTGATGTATTCCGGTGTTGATGGTGGATATTTCGGAACGCCTTCGCCAAAAATGATCGAGCCAGTTGGTGGCAGTGATCTGGGCACGGGTTATTCGGGAGCCTCTGACTGGTTCTTCCAGATGGTGTTCTGTGCAGCAACCGCTTCCATCGTATCCGGTACGCTGGCTGAGCGCATCAAACTTTGGCCTTTCCTTATCTTCACTGCAATCCTGACCGGTATTCTGTATCCGATCACAGGTTCCTGGGAATGGGGTGCAGGCTGGCTCGACGGTCTTGGCTTCTCCGACTTTGCCGGTTCTACACTGGTTCACTCTGTTGGTGGTTGGGCTGCTTTGTCCGGTGCTATCCTGTTGGGTGCACGTATTGGCAAATACGGTCCAAATGGCCAGGTCAATCCTATGCCGGGTTCCTCCATTCCGCTGGCAACACTTGGCACATTCATCCTGTGGCTTGGTTGGTTCGGCTTTAACGGTGCCTCCCAGCTGGCGATGGGTACGATCGGTGATGTGACAGATATTTCCCGCATCTTCGTCAACACCAATCTTGCTGCCTGTGGCGGTGTTGTGACTGCGGTTATCCTGACACAGATTATCTACAAGAAGGTCGATGTGACCATGGCACTCAACGGTGCACTGGCTGGTCTGGTATCGATTACTGCTGAGCCGCTTGCGCCTGGCATCTTCCTGTCGGTCATCATTGGTTGTGTTGGTGGTGCGATCGTTGTGTTTGCAGTGCCAATGCTTGACAAAATGAAAATCGATGATGTTGTCGGTGCGATCCCTGTCCACCTTCTGGCAGGTATCTGGGGTACGATGATTGTACCGCTCAGCAACAGCGATGCCACTTATGGTGTCCAGTTCCTGGGTGTTGCCGCTATCGGTATCTTCACCTTCGTAGCATCAGGCATTGTCTGGGCCATCTTGAAAGGCACAATCGGTTTGCGTCCTTCCGAGGAAGAAGAAACCATGGGTATGGATAAGGCAGAAGTTGGTGTCGAAGCCTATCCTGAATTTGGTCAGGGCAGCCAACGCCTCTGAGCTTTCTGAAATCAATTGTCCGGCGGGCAGCCTCGCCGGACAATTTGGAAACTACGCTGCTTTCTCCTCCCTTTGGCAGCGCATGAAACCCGGATTGGCTCCCAATCCGGGTTTTTCTTTTGGTTAAAGAGCGCTTAACCAAAAGCCCCTACTATTCAGGCTAGTTCTGCGTATTTTCAGGTAGTGTTTCATGCGTTCGGCCAAGTCCGATAAGTCTAAAAGTCATGGTGAAGATGGTGGTGCGGTGTCTCTGGTCTTACCAGGGTCGCCGTTTCAGCGGCTAACTGTGCTTTTGAGCGGGCATGAGCCCGGACAGTCCAGAATCGATCTGGGTGTTGGTGAACCCAAACACGCAATTCCAGATTTTGTTGCACCGGTTCTTGCAGAAAATGTGAATGGTTTTGGCCGCTATCCCGCAATCAAGGGAACGCCAGACTTTCGCAAGGCTGTGCGTCAATGGCTGGATAACAGATACGGGTTGGACGGTTTTGTCGATGAGGACGCGATCCTGCCTTTGAACGGGTCGCGGGAAGGTCTGTTCTACGCACTCTTCGAGGCCAAACGCCGGAAGCCAGTGGCGGCACCTGTGGTGTTCTCACCAAACCCATTTTACCAGACCTATGCAGCGGCGGCGCAGGCAGCGGGATGCCGTTTCCTCAGCCCGCCAGAATCAGCTTCAGACAGTTTGGATGGATTACCGGACTTTTCTGCTCTTTCGCCTGCGGTTTTGAAAGAGACAATTGCGGTGTACATCGCTTCACCGGCCAATCCGCAAGGTAATTGTGCGCCGTTGAGCTATTGGCAGGATTTAATCGCGCTGGCCCGGCAGCATAATTTCATGATTCTCGCTGATGAGTGCTACTCGGAAATCTATCGTGACATGGCGCCCCCAGGTATTCTGGAAGCGGCAAAGCTGACGGGCTCGGCCAGTCACATTATCAGCTTCAATTCCCTGTCCAAACGCTCCAGTTTGCCAGGGCTGCGCGTGGGCTTTCTGGCGGGCGATGCGCAGTTTGTGCGCGATGTCACGAAGTTTCGCAATATGGCCGCCCCGCAGGTGCCAATGCCGCTTCAGGCTGTGGCGGCGAGGGCCTTTGGGGATGAAGCCCATGTGGCCGAAAACCGGCGGCTCTACAATGAAAAGTTTGAACTGGCCCGGACCATTCTCTCCGACGCGCTGCCGCTGGACATTCCCGATGGCGGGTTTTTCCTTTGGGCAGATTGCAGCTCATATATGTGCGGTGAAGACATGGCGCTGCACCTTTGGAAGAGCGCAGGTCTGCGGGTTGTCCCGGGCGCGTATCTGACCGCAGACGAGCCTGACAGCGCAAGTGCGGGAAAAGAACTGCACCCGACAAATCGACCCATCAATCGATCCGATGGCCGGATTCGTGTGGCGCTGGTCCACGATCTGGCAACGACGGAGATTGCCATGACCCGTTTCAGGCAGTGTCTTGACCAATTGCCGAAGAAAAATATTTCAAAATCACAAAATCGATCCAAGCAGACAGGTAAGTCTCATGCGTAATGCTGCTTCTTTTCAAGCCCATACGGCCGGCCCACTGAATTATGTGGACTATGACGCCGATCAACAAATTGCAGAGCAACTGGCCTATGCCAATCAGGCTCCGGCAATTTCCGAGCGACGTGGTTTTCGCTATTGGCTTGGGCGTAATTTGTCGGCGGCCACAGGCCTGATTCTGATTGCGGGAGCCGCAGCAGCAGCTGCTGCTCTTGCGACATGGTCAGTTCAGGATCCCAGCCTCAATTTCGCGGCCTCGGGGCCGGTTCAAAATGCCTTGGGTGCGCCAGGCGCAATTGCCTCTGATCTGTTCATGCAGTTCTTTGGCCTTGGATCCATTCTTCTTGTGCTGATACTGGCGATCTGGGGCTGGCGCATGATGTTCGGCCAAAGCCTTTATCGTTTCAAGCGCCGGCTTGGCTATACGGTTCTGGCAATGGTGTTTGCTGCTGGCACCATGTCTGCACTTCCGGTGACGTCCAATTGGCCATTGCCGATGGGGCTTGGCGGTGTGGTTGGGGATGTCATGATCTGGCTGCCCGTTGCCGCCTTTGGAGATTTGTTCAAAGGCGTAATTGGCTATTTGACGGCTCTGATACTGGGTGTGGCGTGTTTCGCCTGCTTCATTCTGACCGCCTGGAGCCGATCCTCTGCAGGGTCCATTTCGCCACAATCTGAACCGGATCTACCACCGCATATGGACACGCCACTGGATGAATTTGATGAACCAAGCTCCCGCGGGTTTGGTGTTGGATCTGCCCTTGCCTATGGTTTCGGCGCGCTGACCCATATGGCGCTGAGTACGAAAGCACTGGGCGCACGGTCTATTCGAAAGATCGTGTCTGCCCGCCCAAAACCAACCGCAAACCGGAAATCGCGCGTGCGTGTGATGCAACGCAATGAGCCAGTCATGTCTGCGGCTCATCAAGCGGTTCCTCAGGAAACAGCTGTTTATCACGAAGACCAAATGCAGGAAGCATGGGATCAGGAAGAGCACATGCCTGAGGGCGAGTGGGCAGCGTATGAAGATCAGCAAGCCGAGCTTGATCAATATGATCAGCCGGGTGGAGCCTGGGCCAATGAAGCGCCTTATCAAGACCAAGAGGTCAGGATCAATCCTTTGGCCACTCAGGTAAGTGCCGCGCGCCCTGTGCCGATGCAGCGCACAACTGCTGAAAGACCGCCGGCGCAACGTGCTCCTGCACAGCGCGAACCGGCACAACGTGCGCAGGCAGCGCCTCAAAATCGCGTGACCGTGCCCAAGGCCAAGCCTAAACCGGGTCGCCGCGCCAGCCGCGAAGCGCAACCGGATTTGCTGGGTAATGCTGACTATGAATTGCCATCGTTGCATGTTCTGTCCGAGCCAGTGCAATCGACTGCCAGTGCCAATTTGAACACAGATGCGCTGGAGCAAAATGCAAGATTGCTGGAAGGTGTGCTGGAAGACTTCGGCGTGCGTGGTGAAATCATCAATGTTCGCCCCGGCCCGGTTGTCACGCTCTATGAGCTGGAGCCGGCACCGGGCATCAAATCCTCCCGTGTTATTGGGCTGGCCGATGATATTGCCCGTTCCATGAGCGCTATTGCTGCCCGTGTAGCTGTTATTCCAGGCCGCAATGCCATTGGTATCGAGTTGCCAAATTCAAAGCGTGAAACCGTGTATTTACGCGAATTGCTGGATTCCACCGATTTTGAGAAAACCAAGGCGAAGCTGGCCTTGTGCCTTGGCAAAACCATTGGCGGTGAAGCCGTCATTGCCGATCTGGCAAAGATGCCGCATTTGCTGGTGGCTGGTACGACAGGGTCTGGTAAATCCGTTGCGATCAATACCATGATCCTGTCGATCCTGTACCGGATGCGGCCTGAAGAATGTCGCTTGATAATGATTGATCCAAAAATGCTGGAACTGTCGGTTTATGACGGTATTCCGCATTTGCTGACACCTGTTGTGACCGATCCGAAAAAGGCGGTTGTGGCGCTGAAATGGACTGTGCGGGAAATGGAAGACCGCTACAAGAAAATGTCCAAGCTTGGCGTGCGAAACATTGATGGCTTCAACAGCCGTGTGAAACAGGCATCCAAAAAGCGCGAAGTGATCACCCGTACCGTCCAGACCGGATTTGACCATGAGACGGGTGAGGCGATTTACGAGCAGGAAGAACTGAAACTCGAGCCAATGCCATATATCGTTGTGATTATCGACGAAATGGCAGATCTGATGATGGTCGCCGGCAAGGAAATTGAAGGCACCGTCCAACGGCTTGCGCAAATGGCGCGTGCTGCCGGTATTCATGTGGTAATGGCCACACAGCGTCCGTCAGTGGATGTCATTACAGGAACGATCAAGGCCAACTTCCCGACCCGGATTTCGTTCCAGGTCACGTCCAAGATTGATAGCCGAACCATTCTGGGTGAGCAGGGTGCTGAACAGCTTCTGGGCATGGGTGACATGTTGTTCATGGCCGGTGGCGGACGGATTCAGCGTGTCCACGGTCCATTCGTGGGCGACAATGAAGTTGAAGAAGTGGTTGCGCATCTGCAAAGCCAGGGCGTGCCGGAGTATCTGGAAGCCATCACCAATGAAGATGAAGTTGAAACCTCTGCCGTTCTGGAGGCCATGACTGGTGGCAGCGGCGACGGCGGTGAAGGTGATCTTTACGATCAGGCGGTTGCCATCGTGCTGCGGGACAAGAAGGCCTCAACCAGCTATGTGCAAAGACGGCTCTCCATCGGATATAATCGGGCTGCGTCCATTATTGAAAAAATGGAAGAAGAAGGCGTGATCAGTGGGCCCAACCATGCCGGAAAACGTGATATTCTGGTTGGCAATGCAGAAGAGACCATTTGAATCGGATATGATCCATTTTGTGGCAGCCGTGATTTTGCCACAGTAGCTTCCTAGCTGATTCATAAGAGCGAAATACGTTGTCGATTGGAAAGTGACATGACTCAAAGATCATCGCAGACCGCAAGGGTCAAAGCTGTGACTTCAAATGTGCGACTGGCTTTTGGCCTGTTCTCTCTGTGGTTTGTGATCATGCTGGCACTCGCTACGATGATTCAGCCGGCGCGGGCGCAGACAAATGGTCAGGTGGTGCAGGACATTGCCGCGAGTCTGAACGGCATGCGGACCATGGGTGGCGATTTTGTCCAGTTTGGTCCCAATGGTGAAAAGGCAGAAGGCGTGTTTGCGCTGGATCGGCCTGGAAAGATTCACTTCCGTTATGATTCCCCATCCAAGATTCAAATCATGTCGGATGGTAAATCGGTGGTGATTCACGATCGTGCTTTGCAAACCTGGGATTTGTGGCCTCTGTCAAAAACGCCTTTGCGGTTTCTATTGTCTGACAAGGTGGATTTCCTCAACGATTCCAAAGTCGATGACATCAAGGTTGAAGCCGATATTGTAACCGTGACAATGGTCGAGGAAAGCATGTTCGGCAAAGGCAGGGTCACATTGCTGTTTGACCGTGCCACCAAGGAATTGCGGCAATGGACCGTAACCGATGCGCAGGGACTGGATACGACGGTTGCTGTGTATAATCTGAAGGGCGGCATGGACTGGAACAAAGAGCTGTTCAAGATTCCCTATGGCCGCATTGCGATTTCCGAGCGGCAGTAGGATTTCTGACCTGTCGCTATGGATCCTCGGAACAAGTCCGAGGATGACGGTAGTGGAGATGTTTTTCGACCCCAAACCAGCCGTCGTTCTCGGACTTGTTCCGAGAATCCAGCCTTAACCACCTGAAAAGTTCCTCATTCACCCGCAATCATGCGCGGATGCGCTTTGGTGTAAACCGACAGCAGATGGCGGGTATCCACTTGCGTGTAGATTTGCGTCGTGGACAGGCTGGCATGGCCCAGAAGTTCCTGAATGGTGCGCAGATCGCCGCCGCCGGCCAGCAAATGGGTTGCGAAAGCGTGGCGCAGGGCATGGGGGGTGGCGCTGGACGGCAGGCCAAGACGCATGCGTAAATCCTCGACGGATTTTTGGACTATGCGCGGGTTCAACCGCTTGCCGCGCACACCGAAAAACAGGGGTGCTTCGGGATTGTCGGCATGGGCGATAATGAAGGGGCAGAGCGAGCCATACAGGCTGACCGCTTCGATGACTGCTGGTAGAACGGGTACAAGGCGTTCCTTGCCGCCTTTGCCGGTAACCTTCATCACTCCTGTTTGAAGTGCATCCACATCTTTTAAAGATAGGCCCAAAGCCTCGGAAATACGCAATCCGCAGCCATAGAGCAGGCTGAGAATTGCGGCATCACGGGCACCGACCCAGGCCTCGGACTCTGCGTTTGGCTCAAGCGCTTCTTCCAGCATTGCGCTGGCGTCTGAAGCGCCTACCGGACGGGGCAGGCTTTTGGGCTGTTTTGGGGTCGTCAGCGCATTTGCGGCTGTGACATCGACTATGTTCTGTTTGCGCAAAAAGGCAAATAATGACCGGATGCCAGCAAGGCTGCGCGCCAATGAGCGTGCCCCACTGCCGCTGCCACGCCGGGACGCCAGAAAGCTGCGCAAGTCGGTAATTCTCAATTCCCGCAGGTGTCGCACGCTGGCCGGTGCGCCCAGATGCTGCGACAGGAATGTCAGAAACTGACGGGAATCGCGCTCATAGGCCTCAATGGTCTTTGGGGTGAGGCGTTTGCCATTTTCAAGATGGCTGAGCCAGGCCCGTCGGTGATCAAGCAGCTTTGGATCGGCAAATGTGAGGGCCTGGGACATGCTGGCTCCGGTGTTTTGACAACCACCATATTAACCGGTTCCGCTTGCCCAATTGTTAAGGGTTGGCGTTATGGTTTTGCTTTGTCGAGAAGCTGCTTCAGCCGCTTCAGATCACCCACTTCATTGGCCAGCAAAAGCACGAGACGGGCGTTCAGTGCCTGACTGTCCGCAAGTGCCAACCCTTCATGGGCCTGCATCAAGGCAGCATAAAAATCATCACTGTGAGGGCTGAGATTGTCCTGAGTAGCGGTCATGTTCATTGATCCAGTATGGTTTTCACAGTGAATTGCAATTCGGCTTCAAGATCTGCCTGAGTGGAAAACCTTGCCAGCACATGCTGATCCGGGCGCAGCAATATGGCTGAATGGCCAAATCGGTTCTGGTAGTGCAGGTTTGCCTCGTCGATGTTGATCACGGCTATGTCTGGCAAGTCTGCTACATCTGACAGGATTGGGAACGTCCACCCAAACGGCAGCAGGAGCTTGAAGGCGTTCATGTCTGTTTTGGCGATTTCTGTCAGCAACCAGTTTGATCGGCTGCGCTCGCCAAGAGGCGCGTCCGGGCAGGCCTGGCCGATCAGATCGTCATTTGCACGGCTTTGGAGGTTCAGGCCATTCAAGGAACAAGGTGTCGACAGGCGTCCGGAATTGACCAGCTTGCGGGCAAAGGGTTCTGTTTCGGCCAGATCCAGTACCGCATCGCGGAAAATATGTTCCATATCCGTTTTTGGCGTCATGAAATTGGTCGCGCGGGCCGAATTGCGAATGTTTTCGTCAGAGCCGAACGTGCGTTCTTCATTGTAGCTTTCCAGCAATTCCTCACTGGCCCGCTGCTGCAGAATTGCGGCCAGTTTCCAGCCCAGATTATCCACATCCTGAATGCCGCCATTGCCGCCTCTGGCGCCGAAGGGTGAGACGATGTGTGCGCTGTCGCCGACAAAGATCACTCGGCCATGAAGGAAGCGCTCCAACCGTGCGCAGGTAAAGGTGTAGACCGATACCCAGTCCAGCTCGAAGGGCAGATCGCCAACCATTTGGCGAATGCGCGGTATCACACGATCCGGCTGTTTTTCCACATCCGGATCCGCATCAAAACCAAGCTGCAGATCAATGCGGTAAATATCGTCGGGCTGTTTGTGCAACAGTGCCGACTGGCCCTGATGAAACGGCGGCTTGAACCAGAACCAGCGTTCTGCCGGGCCGTCGCCAAACGGGCTTTGCGGCATGTGCACATCGGCAATCAGAAAGCGTTCTTCAAAGGTTTCGCCGGTAAAGCGCAGCCCCATGCGTTTGCGGGTGGGTGAGCGGGCGCCATCGCAAGCCAGATAATAATCGGCTTCCGCCTCATATGTGCCATCGGGTGTGCTGATCTGCAGGGCAACATGGTCGCCCTTGTCTGTATGGCTCACCACTTCATTTTGCCAACGCAGATCAATCAGGTCCGGGAAATCGGCAATCCGGTCGATCAGATAGTCCTCGACGTAATATTGCTGGAGGTTGATGAAGGCCGGCATTTTGTGGCCCTCTTCGGGCAGCAGATCGAAGCTGTAGACTTCCTTTTCGCCATGAAACAAGCGGCCGACTTTCCAGGTGATGCCTTTTGCCAGCATGCGGTCGCCAACGCCCAACCGGTCGAAAATTTCCAAGGTGCGTTTGGCCCAGCAAATGGCACGCGACCCAACCGATACACTGTTCCCTTGCGCAAAGATAACGCTTGGAACGTCGTGTAGGGCAAGGTCAATGGCCATGGCAAGGCCAATGGGCCCTGCGCCAACGATGGCGACCTTGTGGCGTTGTTCGGCCTCTGTCAGGGCTTTGGGAGGCACATAGGGCTGTGTCTTGTAGCTGTAGGCCATTATCCCTGAAGGCTTTCCCACATCTCCCGGTCTCTGTCCGCGGTCCAGATGCGGGGTGTGTCGATGTCGCGTGCTTCATCATAGGCGCGGGCAACATTGAACGGCAGGCAATGTTCATAGATCGCGTAGTCGCCGAATTTGCTGTCACAGGCGGCACGGCAGGCTTCAAACGCTTCTTTCAGGGAACCGCCAGCCAGAGCAATGCGCGCGACACTGCGATAGGTCGAGGTGACAAAATCTGCGGTGGAATCCAGCGCGGCATTAACCATTTGTGTGCCAACCAGCGCATCGCCACGGCCCGGCGCAATGGCGTCCAGATCCCAATTGCGGATTTTCTGCAATGTGCCCGGCCAGTCATGGAAATGACCATCGCCGCAATAGCAGGCGGAGTGATATTCCACGATGTCTCCGGTGAACATGACATTCTGATCAGGCACATAGGCCACAATATCACCTGCCGTATGAGCGCGGCCCATAAACATGAGATCAACCCGGCGCTTGCCCAGATAGACGGTCATGCGGTCATTGAAGGTGAGTGTCGGCCATGTGAGGCCGGGAATGCTTTCATGGCCCTGAAACAGGCGCGGAAAGCGGGCAAATTCTGAATCCCAGTCTTCCTGACCGCGCTCCACTACCATGGACCGGGCCTTTTCCGACATGATGATGTCTGTGGCATTGTAGCCTGACGCGCCCAACACGCGCACTGCATGATAATGGGTCAGGACCACATGGTTGATGGGTTTGTCAGTGACTGTGCGAATTTTCTCAATGACTTGCGCAGCCATGCGCGGTGTGGCCTGTGCGTCGACAATCATGACACTGTCATCGCCGATGATGACGCCGGTGTTCGGATCACCTTCGGCGGTGAACGCCCAAAGACCTTCGCCGATTTCGGAAAAGGAGATTTTCTTGTCTGCCATGTCTCCGGCAGATGCGAATGCCTTGGCCATTATGCTTTCTCCACAATTTGTTCAATGGCACCAAAAATGGAATGGCCATCCTTGTCTTTCATTTCGATGCGCACACTATCGCCGAACTGCATAAAAGGCGTGGCCGGTGTGCCGTCTTCGATGGTTTCTATCATGCGGATTTCGGCAATGCAGGAATAGCCGACACCGCCTTCAGCAACCGGTTTGCCGGGCCCGTCATTCAGCTTGTTGGAAATGGTGCCTGAACCGATGATGGTCCCGGCGCCTAGGGGCCGTGTTTTGGCCGCATGGGCGATGAGCTGGCCGAAATCGAAGGTCATGTCGATGCCTGCATTGGCGCGGCCAAAAGCCTCTCCATTCAAATCCACATCCAGAGGCAGATGAAGCTTGCTGCCATCCCAGGCATCTCCCAATTCATCGGGTGTGACAGCAACTGGAGAGAAGGCGCTGGAAGGTTTGGAGTGGAAGAAGCCAAAGCCCTTGCCCAATTCACCGGGAATCAAAGCACGCAAAGACACATCATTGACCAGCATGATGAGGCGGATGGCGGCGCTAGCAGTGGCGATGTCGCAGCCCATGGGCACATCATCAACAATAACGGCCAGCTCACCTTCCATATCAATGCCATAGGCCTCATCGGCCAGCTTGATAGGGTCGCGGGGTGCGATGAAGGAATCCGAACCGCCCTGATACATCAGCGGATCTTCCCAGAATGAGGGAGGCATGTTTGCGCCGCGCGCTTTGCGCACCAATTCCACATGGTTCACATAGGCCGAGCCGTCAGCCCATTGATAGGCGCGGGGTAGCGGAGAAAGTGCATCATGCTCACGAAAACGCTGTGTTGGCTGGGCACCGGTCTCAACGCCATCGGCAACGCGTTGCAGGCGTGGTGCCAGCACGGGCCAATTGTCGAGTGCCTCCTGAAGTGTATCGGCTATGTGACTGACCTCAGAACATTTGGTCAGGTCTTTTGAGACCACCACCAATTGCCCGTCTCGCGTGTCATTTCTGAGTGAGGCAAGTTTCATTCGCCATTTTTCCTTCTTGATTGTCTTGCAGGGTCTGCAAGGAATTCTTGGGGTGATGTTCGGGGACTTTTGTGCATTTGTCGACGCCTTCTCTCAAAAACACGCATTTGGCTGTGGGGCCCGTGATTGTCGGTGCACTTCTTGTCACCCTGGCCACGGCGTTGCTGCTGTTGTGGATGGGCCGCGACTGGATTTGTTTTTGCGGAACAGTGAAGCTTTGGCAGCATGAGGTTTTCAGCTACGAGAATTCTCAGCATGTGGCCGATTTCTATACTTTCTCGCACATGTTGCACGGCATTCTGGCCTATGCGCTGCTGGCCCGTTTCTGGCCTGGTATGGCCCTGGAAACGCGGTTTGCCATCGGCACGCTGACGGCGGTTGCGTGGGAGATCGTCGAGAACACGAATTTTGTCATTGAACGGTTTCGCATTGTCACCGTATCGCAGCATTATCTGGGCGACAGTATCATCAATTCCGTGTTTGACCTGTTCGCCATGATGGCTGGCTTTGTGCTGGCGCGCTATCTGCCGATCTATGCGACACTTGTGCTTGCATTGGCGTTGGAAGGCAGCATGATGCTGTTGATCCGCGATGGTCTTGGTCTTAGCACATTGATGCTGATCTGGCCGATGGATGCGGTGCGCGCTTGGCAGTGGGGGCAATAGAGTCAGATGGGATTTACCTGGATGCGGTCCAAACACATTCTGATTGGTCTGGGGCTGATTGTCGGCACTGCCATCATTTTGCTGCTGATGGGGCGCGAGCCGATCTGCAGTTGCGGCACAATCAAATTGTGGCATGCGGATGCGCTGAGTTCGGAAAGTTCCCAGCACATCAGCGATTGGTACACGCCGTCCCACATGATCCACGGCATGATTTTCTATTTCGTGCTGTGGCTGGTCTGGCGCAGGGGCTCTGTTGGCAACAAGGCGCTGATTTCGATTGCGCTGGAGGCGGCCTGGGAGATTGCCGAGAACACGAATTACGTCATTCAACGCTACCGTGAAGTGACCATTTCGCTGGATTATTTTGGCGATTCCGTGCTGAATTCCGTCTCTGATATTTTTGCCATGCTGTTGGGGTTCTACCTGGCGCGGCGCTTGCCCGTTGCCGCCACGGTGATGCTGGTGCTGGTGTTTGAAGCGGTGACCATGTGGATCATCCGCGATGGGCTGGCGCTGAATGTGCTGATGCTTTTGTGGCCGGTTGAAGCGGTAAAAACCTGGCAAATGGGCGGCTGACCGAGGCGCATCGGGAACGCATGCCACCACAACACACGGGACCACTCAGCAACCCTCTTTGGTGCCGTTGAAATGTTTTTTCAGACCCGCCCAGCAATCAATGTAATCCTTTTGCAGCGTTGGCATCTGCATCGCCAGATCGGTGACCTGTTGCGGGAAGCGGGTTTCGAACATGAAGGCCATGGTATTATCCAGCTTGACCGGCTTCAAATCCACATTGGAGGCTTTTTCAAAGGCATCCAGATCCGGTCCGTGGGGCAGCATCAGATTGTGCAGGCTGAAGCCACCGGGCACAAAGCCCTCTTCCTTGGCATCATACTGGCCGCAGATAAGCCCCATGAATTCGCTCATGATGTTGCGGTGATACCAGGGTGGCCGGAAGGAGTGTTCGGCCACCATCCAGCGCGGCGGGAAAATCACGAAATCGATGTTGGCTGTCCCCTCTTCGCCTGAGGGGGCTGTGAGGACGGTAAAGATGGATGGGTCCGGATGATCGAACAGGATGGCTCCAACCGGTGAGAAGGTGGCCAGATCGTATTTGTAAGGCGTGTAATTGCCGTGCCAGGCCACCACATCCAGTGGTGAATGGCCGATCTCGGTCTGATAGAAATAGCCGCACCATTTTACGTGGACGCGGCAGGGGGTCTCCTTGTCTTCATAGGCGGCGACAGGAGTTTTGAAATCACGCGGATTGGCAAGGCAATTTGCGCCAATGGGGCCGCGATCCGGCAGCGTGAATTTGGCCCCGTAATTCTCGCAGACATAGCCGCGGCAACTCTTTGTCAGTGGTTCCACCTTGAAGAACATGCCGCGTGGCAAAAGGGCAATTTCGCCGGATGCCACATCCATGATGCCCATTTCCGTGAAAATGCGCAAAGCACCCATCTCCGGCACAATGAGCAATTCCCCATCGGCGTTGAAGAAGTAATCATCCACCATGGGGGCATTGCAGACAAAGATGTGAGACGCCATGCCGGACTGGCCCTGCGCATCGCCAGCTGTTGTGACAGTTTGAAGGCCATCCAGAAAATTTACAGGCTTGTCCGGCATTGGCACCGGGTCCCAGCGATACTGGCCAAGAGGGGGTGCTTTATCGAGATGAATGGGCGCTGTTTTCCAGTACGGGCGCGCGACCGCCACAAAGTCCCTGGTGTGGCGCACGCTGGGGCGGATGCGATAGAGCCATGAGCGCTCATTGGTCCCGCGTGGTGCGGTGAAGGGCGAACCGGATAGTTGCTCGGCATAGAGGCCATAAGCGCATTTCTGGGGGCTGTTCTGGCCCTGGGGCAGGGCGCCGGGCAGGCTCTCGGTTTCAAAATCATTGCCAAAGCCGGGCATATAGCTGACGGCGTTTGATGCAGCGGCAGGCTTGTCTGCGGTCTGGTCCGACATTTTCCATCCCCTTTTGGGTGACGCGCCGGGGCGCGCACGCAATTGATTTTATTAGTTTCATTTGTAACAATTGAAAATGTAACTATCAACCGGCGCGAGGGGGAGAACCGGTCATGGGAAAACAGGCATCAGCATCTGAAATTGAGACGGTTTTGAAGCTGGAAGAATTTCTGCCGTATCGTTTGGCGCGGGCGGCGGAAATCATGAGCCGTTCATTTGCAGATATTTACAAGAAACATACCGGTATGACCCGGCCGGAATGGCGGGCTTTTGCCACGATCGGCCAATTTGGCACGGTGACCGCTACCTTTATCGGTCAGCATTCCTCGATGCATAAAACCAAGGTCAGCCGTGCGGTGGTGTCGCTGGAGCAACGCGGATGGCTGGCGCGTACCAGCGATGGGGCTGACCGGCGTATCGAGCATCTGGCCCTGACGAAAAAGGGCTGGCGTGTTTATGCAGCGCTGATAGAGGAAGCCAGAAAATTTGAAGCGGATGTGTTGCAGGCGCTGGGGGAGGGCCCGTCAAATGCGCTGATATCCGGGCTGGATCATCTGGAGCAGCGGTGATTTTGGGTGTTTTGGACCCTCGGAACAAGTCCGAGGGCGACGATAGAAGTGTGTTGCCTAGGCTAGATCCGCCGCAACATCTCATGTCTCAGCGCTAGCCTCATGCCACCAACCGCCGTCATTCTCGGACTTGTTCCGAGAATCCACAGGCCGAAGCGCGCAGATGGAGCGTTGAATCCAGACCCTAGTATTTCAGCGAGCGCTGGGCGCGTTTCAGCTGGCCGATGGTTTCCTGCAGTCGTCCGCGCAGGCTTTGTTCCAGCCGCACGGCAATATCAGGATATTCATTGATAAAGCGGCCAAACAGGGAGCGGCGAATTTTGATGACTTCGCTGGCCTGGGTGGCAATGGCTGTTGCCGGGCGCAATGTTTCGCTGATCAAAGCCAGTTCATTGACCACCGAGCCCTGACCCAAGCGGCCCACAGAGACGGACCGTCCATCACTGCGCTGAAGCAGCTGAATCTCGCCCTCGGTAACAACAAAGCCGGAGCCGGCGACATCGCCTTCCTGAAACAGGATTTCCTTGGGGGCCAGTTTTACGGATTCCGCGCTGAAGGCAAGCAGACGCAACTGCTCGCTGTTCAGCTCTGAAAACATCATTACCTGACGCAGTGCCTCAATGTCGCGCTCGATTGTCACAACATGTCTTTCCCAATGTGGTGCCTAATGCGTGTTACCTACAGTTCGTACCCAAATATCCTGTTATTCAGGACTTAAGGAACCAGCTTATAGCCACCATCCTGAGTGACAAGGATTTCCGCATTTGACGGGTCATCCTCGATCTTCTGACGGAGGCGATAAATATGGGTCTCCAGCGTATGGGTCGTTACACCAGCATTATAGCCCCAGACCTCGTGAAGCAAGACATCGCGTGTGACAACCTTGTCACCAGCACGATGCAGAAACTTCAAAATGGCGGTTTCCTTTTCCGTCAGGCGCACCTTGTCACCGCCTTCGGTGGTCAGCAGCTTGGCGCTTGGACGGAAATTATAAGGGCCGATGGAGAATGTGGCGTCTTCGCTGTGTTCATGTTGGCGCAACTGAGCGCGAATACGTGCCAGCAGCACGGCAAACCGCAAGGGTTTTGTCACATAATCATTAGCACCCGCTTCCAGACCCAGCACCGTGTCGGCATCGGTGTCATGGCCGGTCAGCATGATGATGGGGGCACGAAAGCCGTTTTTGCGCAGCAGTTTCACCGCCTCGCGGCCATCCATATCGGGAAGGCCCACATCCATCACCATCAGATCGACCCGGCCATCGCGTGCCGCGGCCATGCCGGTGGCGGCTGTGTCAGCATCGGCAATCTCAAACTCTTCATACAGCGCAAGTTGCTCTACAAGGGCTTCGCGCAGATCTGTGTCATCATCGACGATCAGAATTTTACGTTCATTCATCAGGGGCCTCATCACCGAAACTGGCAGGGAAACTAGCAGGGCGTTGTTGGAATTCAAACGTCCGATTGAGTTAAAAGCTTAACAGTCTTAGAACATTGTTTGAAATATGGCGCAAGCAAGCGTGCCCTGTGGATGCGGTGACATTTTGTCAAATCACTGTGAGGGGGGCGTGAAGGGATGGAAAGGGTTTTTTATGCAGGTTTCCGATCCTGATCCTGTGCAGCAGCATGATTTTCAGGTGCGATGCATGCACCGGGCTGCGACAACAGGACAGTTGCAGTTTGGCGGGCGCAGTTTTGACTGTGCGCTGGGGCGCAGTGGCATCACCACCCAAAAGCGCGAAGGTGATGGCGCCAGCCCTGCCGGGGCCTACACGCTGCTTTGCGGGTTTTATCGGGCGGACCGGCTGGCAAAGCCCGTGACGCAGTTGCCGATGCGGCCCATGCTGGAGCTGGATGGCTGGTGCGATGACCCGCATGATGCGCGCTACAATCAGCTTGTGATGCTGCCCTTTGCGGGCAGTCATGAGAAGCTGTGGCGCGATGATGCGCTGTATGATGTGGTTGTGGTGCTTAACCAGAATATCCATCCGCGCAGGCCGGGCGGAGGCAGTGCCATTTTCTTCCACATTGCTGCGCCGGGCTTTACCCCGACAGAAGGCTGCATTGCGGTTTCACACGCCACCATGAACCACGCGCTGAAGTTTGCGCGGCGTGGCTCAAAAATGCAGATTGGTTAGGGCGTTGCCTGGATTCTCGGAACAAGTCCGAGAATGACGGCGGCGGTGGTATCAGGTATCGGCTCAAATTGATGACATGAAAGGAGCTGTTAGTTGATCGCAGCAGATGTTGCTCAATACCGGTGTCGCCACACCCTCCCAACGTCACCCTCGGACTTGTTCCGAGGGTCCACTATCGGTGAGGTCGAACCCGCGCGATGGTTTCAAAAAAAGCGGATTGGTTGGGGCGTTGTTTGGATTCTCGGAACAAGTCCGAGAATGACGGCGGCGGCGGTATCAGGTGTCGACTCAAATTGATGACATGAAAGGAGCTGTTAGTTGATCGCAGCAGATGTTGCTCAATACCGGAGTTGCCACACCCTCCCAACGTCACCCTCGGACTTGTTCCGAGGGTCCACTAACGATGAGCCAAAATCTGCAAATTGGCTAAAAAATTCTAGTTTCGCTCAATGATGTTTTTGCGGATGGAATCGCGGATGGTTTCATTGCCGACAATGATGCCGCCGGTTTCCATCATGCGCTCACCGCCGGACATATCACATATGAAACCGCCAGCTTCCCGGATCAGCACGATGCCGGCTGCCATGTCCCATGGCTTGAGCGTATGTTCCCAATAGCCATCCAGACGACCTGCTGCCACATAGGCAAGGCTCATGGCTGCCGAGCCGAAGCCGCGCACGGCCGATGCGTGGGCGCTGGCGACTTTTGCTTCTTCCAGATAGCGGCCAAGGGCCTTGCTGCCCATATTGGGAATGCCGGTGCTGAGTGCGGCATCGGCCAATTTGCGGCGGGCGGCGACGCGCATGCGCCGGTCATTCATGAAAGCGCCACCACCTTTTTCGGCGGTGAACAATTCTTCGGTGATCGGGTTATAGATCACACCGGCCACCAGCTGCCCCTGCCGCTCCAGGCCAATGGAGACCGCAAAGAATGGCAGTGAATGGAGGAAGTTTGTGGTGCCGTCCAGCGGATCGACAATCCAGCGATGCAGTGGATCACTGCCTTTGATCTCGCCGCCTTCTTCCAGCAGAAAGCCCCAGTCGGGACGGGATTTCTGCAAGGATTCAACGATGATCTCTTCAGCCTTCGTATCGGCTGCGGAGACAAAATCTCCCGGTCCCTTGACGGACACCTGAAGCTGTTCGACCTCGCCAAAATCGCGGGTGAGGCTGCGGCCTGCCTTGGTGGCGGCCTGAACCATGACGTTTAAAAGTGCACTACGTGCCATGCCTGAAAACCCTACTCGCCGCGTCGCAGATAAATCAGCTCATTGGTATCCACCACAATGCGCTCACCGACAGTGATGAAAGGCGGCACCATAACGCGTGCGCCATTATCCATGATCGCTGGCTTGTAGGAGGATGAGATGGTCTGACCCTTGAGCGCAGGCTCGGTTTCGGAAACTTCCAGCGTTACCTGATCGGGCAATGCCACACCAATGGGGCGCTCTTCATACATTTCCACGGTGACCTGCATGCCGTCCTGCAGGAACACGGCGCGGTCGCCCACAAATTCGGCCTGCAATTCCAGCTGCTCGTAAGTTGTGGTGTCCATGAACACCAGCATGTCGCCTTCTGCATAGAGGAACTGAAAGTCCTTCTGCTCCAGGCGTATCCGCTCCACCGTTGCTGCCGAGCGGAACCGCTCATTCAGCTTGCGGCCATCCAGCAGGTTTTTCAGCTCCACCTGCGCAAACGCGCCGCCCTTGCCGGGTTTGACATGCTGAACCTTGACCGCAGCCCAAATCGTATTCTGATGCTCGATCACATTGCCGGGGCGAATTTCATTACCGTTGATTTTCATGGTTTTTGTCTTTTGTGGCGTTTTCAAATGATTGAGGGCGTCTGCACCACATTTGGTGGGTTTTTGCAAGGGGTGGGGGTTTGGTGGGGAGGCCGGGATATCAATTGTCGGCCCAAAGTCGCCTTTGGAGCTAAAATGATATAAAGGCAGTAAAGCCCTGTACAGCAGACATTGGACTTCCCAATTCTAGAATAGTCGACAACCACTTCTGCTATAGCGAAAAAATCGAGCCCGCTTCCATTTTGTGGACAATCAAACAACATACTGCGAACCCGGTAGTGACCGGACGATGTGCTCACCCGTTGCGTCCCTTTGGCCCAAGAAAGCTTTATAACTTCCAGTCCATACCGAACTTCCCCTCAAGACGTCACACAGTTTCATCCCCCTGCGGTTTCGACCTGAACGTGTTGATGCGCAATTCTTTTTCAGTGAGCATTGGTTTCCATGACGAAATGATCTGCTGCCGCTCCAACCATTCAGCCAACGATCTGTTTTCGGGGGTGTTTGGAATTCTAGGCGACTTCCCGAATACGGCGATGTCGCTGTAGGGTTCGTCGAACTCAGCTAGAATGCCTCGAACTTGCTCGTCGGGCAGTACTTCCTGACTTTTGTTCAGCAAAGACACCTGTATAGCGATCGGTTTGGAATTGACTATTAACGAACGAACTAAGTCAAAACCCAGCTTAATGGGTTCGAAACTGGTCCTATCCAGTATCGGCCCAACAACTGACGCGCGCGACGCGTCTGTTGCGATTGAAGCTGGGTCCATGTCTTGGACAACTATTCTCTTTTTGTCGTCAGAAATCTTCGTCCCTAGCAGCCCCATCCGAAAGCTATCATCAACCTCGTAGTTGCTCGAATTGCCGAGGAAGGCATCGATATTCCTCGCGGAAAACGACACTTGGAGTTCGGGCGTTTCACTCAAGCTTTTAAAGCTCTTTGGCGAGAACGAAATTCGCTCCTCTTCGACGAGTATCTTCAGTTTTTCCGAGCTGAAATCTGCCGGGAAATCCTTAAACTTCCGAGGAAGAATACCGGCATAGGAACGATATGGACCATTTCCGAAACCGCCATTGTTGAGCAGGAACTGCGAGAGTGGCAGCGCCTCTTCGTTTTCGGGCATAGGTTTCTTCAAGAGGACCTTCATTACGTCGGCATCTGCCAAATAGGCTGTGAGACGCTCTGCATCGAAACTCTCGCTGGATAAAAAGGTGAGACAGTTTTTCCATGATGCTGCAATCCGTTTGTGTTCGAGCGCAAAGGTATGAAAGTGTTGAGGCACTTCAGATAGCAGCGGCAAGATTGTCGATTGCTTAGTCCAGAATTCTTCTAGGAACTCAACGGCAACTTCGTCATGGCGCAATGCCGCCAAGATAGCGGAACCGTCTTCCTCCGTGTTGTCCTCCTGCTTCAGCAACACTTGGCGCAAATATCTGATGAAATCGGCTTCGACGCTGCGTTGCAAGTTCTTGTTGTTGGATTTCAAGACTGTCGTGTAGTGTTTCGTTTCCAGCGACTTCGGTGCAATTGAATCCTCTGAATGTTTCAATATGAACCGAGCATTAGGAATGCTGATTGCGTACAGGCCTGCGTCCACCACATGTTCCTGTACCTCTGGGAAGTCGTCTATGCTTGGCAGGTCGGCGACCTCTACACTCAGCATTTCTAACCTGGAGAGTTCAAAATCTACTCCTTCTCCCAGGACCTCACTGGTGTTCTTTGACAGGCAAACAGCAACAGGACCCTCTGCAAATGGTGTCTCGCTCAACACCGATTCTGGCGCATATGCGACCAGCCTCGCAACATGCGAAGCGCTCTGTTTGCTTTCGGCGGCTATCGCAGGGAACTCACGCCATTGGGCCATAAGGGATGTTACAAGCGCGGAAACTTTTCGCCCTCTGTCATAGTAGCTGGTGAAAAATGCATCGCAGTCTTCAAAGTTCGTCGTGATGTAACGTAGCGCCGAAGATATCTGTGTTTGGTACCGTGATGGGCTACCAAACAAACAATCGAACAGATGACGATTCAGCACATAACTTCGACCAAAGTCCTCCGGCCTCATAGCGACGATGACTTCAGCGGGGTTGTCGATTTGGAAATCTGGTTCAGGCGTATTGAAGCTACGAATTTGGCGAAGGAACTTGTTGTCGTGTGGAGAGAGGCGGCCTTCGTGAAATAGTGAAATGTACTGGTAGTATGAGTCATCAAGATGACCTTCGAAAACCAAGAACTTCATAAGTTCCTTGTTGTCGCCTAAGCCTTCGAAGCAATCTTCAGCAAGCTGAGAGTTTGCTGGGATAACCTCGGAAAACGGTTGAAGCCGCAAAGTCGAAATTTTCGACTTAAGTTCCCGAAGTTTTTGGCCCGATTGAGCAACGAACTTTGCAGATTTCTTTTCAATTTCCCCTCGACGTTCAGCATAGGTCATTCGCTCATCAACTAGCTTCTCAATGTCCGGAACATTGAATTGGGTCCATCCACCATTTTGTTGTGGGGCGGTGGCGAGACGACCCGCCGTAATAATCTGACCCAGTTCCTCACGCCCCGTAAGTTGACCAATAGGGACATTTTGGTTGTTATAGCGAAGGTACAGCCGGTTTGCAGGCAACTTCTCCACCAGCGCCATAGCGTAAATTCTTTGCAGTTCGGTAAGGTCCTTGGGTACTTGATTTTTGGCCTGGAAAATTTCGTTTTCAATTTCGGAGATTTGCTCGTTCAGGTCGGCTTCAGCGCGCTCAACTAGTTCATCGTACTGCCACAGCAGGCTTGCGAGGGCCCCCTTCTGACGGTGAAGCGCTTCAAAGTCGCTGGGCATCACATTTTTGTAGATCAGGACTGCTAGAAGCTTGTTTGGATCAAGATCGTTTTCACCTTCACTTTCCAGATTCTGAACGTAGATAGCGTATTCGTTGAACACGTTGCGGATGAGCCTGAGATCACTCAGGTAACGCGATACTTCCCGCAAAAACTGCTGATCTAGACGTTCGATAAGCGCCAGCCTTTGCCCCTGCTGTAGAACCATATCAATAGAGTTCGAATGGTTGATGATAGGAACAATGGGTACAATGAACTCAAAGAACTTCGTGCGATCAGTGTTGCCGAACATGTCGTCGCGAAGGGCATACAAAAACCGTACGTGTCGGTTCACCCCTGCGTTAGAGTTGATCAGGTTGTTGATTTCTCGAAGAGTCACAAAGATTTCTGGATTATCAAAGCGATCTAAGTCCTCAATGACGACCAAGTCGTAGGAAGTTGACTGAAAGAAATAGACAATTTCGTCTAAGTGGCGGTTGAGGATCGACTCTTCATCTGCCGCTTTTGGGGCAATTTCGATATCCTTTAGGCTAATTCCCTTCAACGAGAGCCCAAAGCTTTGGATGTAAAGCCGGTGGATGATCAACCAGATAAATAGGACGCCAAAGGCGAACGCGCTTAGATTGAACCAGTTGGACTTTTCGAAGGGCTTAAAGAAATCCCCTGACCCGATTTCGGACGTGTGCTGGAGCAGATGCCAGACCGACGCGCTGCCAAATATGATCAGCAAGGAAAACGCCCATGCCCACCAACTTGGAGTTTGAATACGTTTGAATCGGGATAGAGGCAATTTGTTCGCGTCGGCACCATAAAGCATTTGCTGAAGAATGCTTCTTTCGATTTCTTGCTTGCTAACCGCAGATTCCCGACCCTTTGACTTGGCGGATGATTCTCCATCATCCACGTCAAGCTCAGACACGAATGATGCCAGTGATATTTCTAAGGCGGCCCGATTTGGTTTCTTTTTGTATTCTTTGAGGAAAGACTTGATCACACTGCTCTTGCCGGAACCGTAAGGACCAGTCAGGGCGATATTGAACACGTTTGTATTATTGGTCGCGAAGTTGAGAGCTTCAGCATACGTCCCGTTTTCGTCTGCCTGGCTGGTCGGTGCCAGGTCAACGAACTTACTGCTTTGCGGGCCTGTCTCTTGTTTTTTACACAAAGAATATAACGCGGCGCATAGAAAGTCTTTGAGAAACTTCACTTTAGTCTCTTTTGGCTAATCTTATTGTTTGGAATTCATATCACCTTTGACGTGTGTGCCAAAGCCCCATTGGTCTGACATCCGGTAATCAGTTTTTGATTCCCTATGCTGCAGGGGGGCTGTGCGGAGTGCGACCGTAGAAACTTGAACTTCTGTCGAGGGTTCCGATCAGGCTAAGCTCAAAACTTGGCAAAGTCGGGTTTCTACGTTTTGTCGACCTTGGCTCTAGATGCAGCGAGCTTCCGGTTTCCCCCACGGTTGGAAATAATCACCAATTCAGCCCAATGTCAGCTCCCCGCCCACATCTACCAACTGTCAGTCCGTATGTTGTCTGCATTTGGTGGTTGCGGGCTGAAGCTTTCACTACCATTTGAAATTTACCGCACCCGATAGGCCCTCAATAACATCTGCACCACACTCTCTGCGCTTTGGTTGATGCCCGCTTGTGAAAATTGGGCGGATGCCGGAACTTGTTTGCCATGCGGCATTGGTTCGCTCTAATTTTCAGGGTCAATTGGCCCAGAGCAGACTTTCCCAGTCATCCAGATGCCAACCCCAGATCACAACAGTCCCAACTCCTTCAGGGAGTTGCGCAATTCATCCGGCCCGGTGAAATGCAGCGCTTGCCAGCCTGCAATCTGTGCCCCTTCGACATTTTTGGGGCTGTCGTCGATAAACAGGCACGCATCAGGTTGCAGATTGTTTCGGCCGGTCAGCACCTCATAGATGCGCTGATCCGGTTTGATCAGCTTTTCATGGCCAGATACGACGACATCTTCAAAGATCGTGTTCAATTCGGGATGGACCTGTTTCGCCACGGGCCAGGTCTCTGCTCCCCAATTGGTCAAACCGAATATCCTGTGCCCTGATATTTTCAGATCATCCAAAATCTGCCAGCTGCCAGTGATTTTCTGCTGGATGGTATCGGGGAACCGGTCAAAAAACTGATCAAGGAGTGGCGCATGTTCAGGTGATTTTGCATGTATGGCAGCAACGGCTTCCGGGCGCGACCGTCCACGGTCCTGCTCCAGATTCCAGTCGTAAAAGCTGATCTCTGCAAAAAATTGATCAATCGTCGCATCATCTGGAAAAGCCGCGCGGAACGCCGCATGTGGGTCCCAGGCAATCAAGACATTGCCGATGTCAAAAACGATATTCTTCACACAATTCTCCATTTGGTCGGTGTTCCGGTCTGGTTTGGTTTCGATACAGACCGCCCGCCTCAAAGTCGAGCGCTTGTTGTCGAGACTCGGGTCGCGGAGAATTGTCGGCAGTGGCTTTTACCAGTGGGTTGATCGCCTTTCATTCACCGCGCACGATAGGCCTTCAGAAATGTCTGGACGGCGGCTTCGGCGCTTTTTTCGATGTCCGCTTGCGTGAAATCGGTGCGGATGCCGAAGATTGCGACGTGGAAGAAATCGGCTTTGATCAGTTCCTGAAACTGGCGCGCGGCCAAAGGCACATCGTCTATGTCGAGTTCACCGGAATCAATGTGTTTCTGCAAAATTTTGGCCGTCAGAACCTCACCGGTTTGGGGACCTGATTCATAGAAGGTGCGGCCGGCTTCCGGGAAGCGGGTGGCCTCTGCGATGGCCAGTCGATACAGATTGGCCAGCACCGGAGACGTAAAGGTCTGGCCAATGGTTCTGGCGATGGCGCGCAGATTGTCTTCCAGCGTTCCATCCACCTCACTCAGTTCTGCAATTCTGCCGCTATAGAATTTGCATTGGCGCTGGATGACGGCCTTGAACAGCTCCTGCTTGTTGGCAAAATATTTGTAAAGTGTGGCTTTTGACACGTCAGCAGCTTCGGCAATCATGTCGACACTCGCGCCTTCAAATCCGTGCTGATCAAAAATTTCAGCGGCCCCTTCCATGATCTGATGGGCTTTTTTCTGGGCTCTGGCTGTGCCGGTGTTCAACAAAAGTACGCTCCTTTATGAAGTGAACCGTTTAGTTCATTTTTCTGTTGACTTCAAGCTTTCTGCGGATTATATCTCAAAAATGAACTGAACGGTTTAGTTTATTATGGAGTGGATGTGATGTCAGATGCACGACAATTCAATGTTCTGAACACAGAGCTGCAGCTGCCGGAATTGCTTTTTGCGACCGGATACACCGGACATCTTGGGCAAAGCGGGCTTGCCGGTTCGGCTCTGTGTTCCAGCCCTTCGGGGGTGGCCAATGTGGCCAGTGCGGGGTGGATGAACGCCAGAACCCGGCAGGCGAGCGCTTCAGAACCGGAACATCCTTCGCGCGGAATTATTGATGATGCCGCCGCTCATGCGCCCTTTGAAGGGCTGGAAATATGGCTCAGCCTGGCCGTGCTGGTCTTCACCGTGTTGGGCGCTGTTGTGGCCTATCTCATGTGGGTCAGCGGTCCGGGCTTTCTGGTTGTGTTTGTGCTGCTGCTGTTTGCCAGCGCGCCGTTTTACCTGAAAGGTCTTGAGTTCCTGGCCTGTATCAAACGAAACGGGGAGGCATAAATGGCTTTTGGTTTGGTTGTTGTTGCGCTTCTTTTGGCGCTTGTCGGGTTCGGGCTGCGCCGAGGTTTTCACAGGGGAATCATCTCGCTGGCAGGTATGGCGCTTTCTGCATGGGGCGCGATCCTGATATCCGGTTTTCTCTCCGGTGATCCGGCTGGCGGGACTGTTGCATTGGGTTTTCAGGCGCTTGCGCCGCGTGCCGCGCCGCAAATCCCGCAGGATTTGAAACCTGCCGAAGAAGGGCCGACGGTGCCGGGTATTGAACCGCTGCAAGGGGCAAATCCGACCCTGATCTACTGGCAGGAAATTCCGGATCGCACGGCGCGTTTGAGCCGAACCTTTTCCGCTACCGTGCAGGCTGGTGCGATCACGCCGCTTGCCTTTGAGCGGCTGGGAACCATCAGCCAGATCAATGTGCAGGTGGGTCAGCAAGTGAACCAGGGCGACATGATTGCCGTGCTTGACCAGACAACAGCAATTCTGGCCGTCAATGAACGGCAAGCCAGCCTTGTGGAAACAGAGGCGCTTCTGGTTGAGGCGCAGGCTTATTTCAAGCGAAAGAAAACCCTTCACGACAAAGGCGTTGAGGCCAAAGCCAGTCTGGACAGTGCTCAGGCTTCCCTGACCAGTGCAACAAGCCGCGTGGATCTTGCCCGGCAGGCGCTGGCGATAGCTGAAGAGCAACTGTCGCAGACCGAACTTGTTGCGCCGTTTTCCGGATTTGTGGCCGATGTGAGTGTGGAAAACTTTCAGACCGTTGCAGCCAGCCAATCCATTGTCACTCTGGAAAACCGCGATATTGCCCCCGAACTCGAGGTCGCCGTTCCTGAAGATGTTTTCCGCCATCTGGATATCGGGCAGGAACACGCAGTGCAATTCGGGTCATGGGCGAAACAAATCGGCATGATCACCGAAATGGGGTCGCGCAATGCCGGGGAAAGCACCTTTCCGGTGACGCTGGCCGTACCTGCGCACGCTGCGGGTTTGAAGCCCGGCATGACCGCCCGCGTTGCCTTTTCATTCCAGCCTGAAGCAAATGATCTGGTCGATGTGCCTTTGACGTCCATTGTGTCCGGCACTGGCGATAGAACGCATCTGTTCGTCTACAGCCCCGACACGGGTCTGGTGGAGAAAGTGGAAGTCGCGCTGGTTGGTTTGAAGGCCGATACGGTTTCAGTCAGTGGCGCGCCTGATACGGGGGCCATCATTGCCACACGTGGTGTCAATTTGCTGCGCGATGGCCAGCGTGTGGAACTGATCGGCACGGGCATTGCCCGGTTTGATCTTTGAGGACCGGACCATGCTCACCAGACTTGCCAATCATCATCGCCGCCTTGTCTTTGTGATCGTCGGCACATTGATGCTGTTCGGGTCCTTCAGCTATTTTACGCTGCCGGCTCAGGAAGACCCGAAGATTGCCATTCGCCAGGCCATGATTATCACACAATATCGCGGTCTGCCGCCGGAGCGGGTTGAAAAGCTCATCACACGACCGCTGGAGCAGGCAGCCCGGCGGGTGCCGGAAATCAAAGACATCAAATCATCGTCACTGTCGGGTGTTTCGATCATTCAGATTACCGTGGAGGACAGGTTTCATGACCTTGATCCAATCTGGTCGACCTTGCGGGAGCGCATAACTGAAGCTGAAGGCAGTCTGCCCGACGGCGCAGGAACGCCCGAAATCAATGACACATTTGGCGATGTTTCGGTGGTCACTACCGCGCTGACCGGTGATGGCTATTCCATTGCCGAAGTTCAGGAGATGGCGGTTGTGGTTCGGGACCGGCTTTATGCCGTCGACGGGGTCAAGAACATCGACATATTAGGGTCTGTGCCAGAGTTGATCGAGGTGCGCATGGACCGTGCCCGACTTGCGGAACGAGGCTTGAGTGTTGATGCTATTTCGCAGGCGCTGGCTGCACAAAATACCATTCGGCCAGGTGGGGAAATGGCTCTGGGCGAGCGGTCCCTGCTGGTCGTTCCGACCGGAGATTTCGACACGGTTGAAGATATAGAAGAGCTTCTGGTCTCGGGACCTGATGGTTCTGAAATTGCTCTGCGTGACCTTGCCGACATTGTGCGGACCATTGCGGACCCGGCGCCACGCAAAGCCTATTTGAATGATCAGCAAGCCATCATTCTGGCGATATCGATGAATGATGGTGTGCGTGTGCTGGATTTCGGCCCAGCCATTCTGGCACGTCTTGAAGACATCGAGCGGGTCTTGCCTGCGGGCTATGCATTCCAGACCGTCACCTATCAAGCCGAGCAGGTCAGCGCTGCCGTGTTCGGCCTGTCGATCAATGTGCTTCAGACCATTGTCATTGTTCTGGGGGTGGTGATGATCCTGCTGGGTGTGCGCACCGGGCTGATTGTTGGTGCCATTGTGCCGGGGGTGATGCTCGCGACAATCGCCATCATGGGGTTCATTGAACTGCCGCTGGAGCGCATGAGCCTGGCCACGCTGGTGATTGCGCTTGGGCTTTTGGTGGATAATGGCATTGTCATGGCCGAGGATTTCAAGCGCCGCATCAGCGCTGGCGAAAGCCGGGATGCTGCGCTGGTCAATAGCGGGCGTGAACTGGCCATTCCACTTCTTGCCTCGACAGTCAGCACCATTGCGTTTTTCCTGCCACTGATGCTGGCACAACATGCCGCCGGTGAATATACGCGTTCGGTATCCATCGTCATTGCCATTTCGCTGAGCATCTCCTGGTTGATGGCGATGACGGTGACGCCGATCCTGTGCCACCAGTTTCTGAAACTGCCAGAAGCGGATGACCCTATCCCCTTCAATGAACGCATGTTTGGTCCGCTGAACCGGTCCTACAGGGCGGTTCTGGGTGGCGTGCTGCGTCATCGGGGTCTGTTTTTGGTGGGGGTCCTGATGGCCCTTGGCCTTGGTGTGTTCGGTATGTCGCAGGCCAGCCAACGGTTCTTTCCAGACTCTGACCGAAGCCAGATCATCACTTATATCGATCTGCCGGCTGGTGCCACGGCTGAAGCGACTGACAAGGCCATCAAAGCCATCAACGCATCCATTGGGCAAGCCAGCTTCGACTGGCTCAAAAGCAGCGTTTCCTATGTTGGCTTTGGCGGGCCGCGTTTCGTGTTGTCGCTGGCGCCGGTTGATCCTGCGCCCAATCGCGCCGTGATTGTTTCCAATGTCGTCTCACTGGAGGAAATGGACGGCGCGATTGCCGATTTGAATGCGCATTTTTCTCAAAACCATCCTGAGGTCATGGCGCGGGTAACCCGGATGTTTCTGGGGCCGAGCGACACCAATGTTCTGGAAATTGAAATCACCGGCGCTGACATGGACTTTGTATATCAGGCCGCTGAACGGGTTGAGGATTTGTTGGCCGGAGTGCCTCAGGCCACGGGCATTCGGATCGATTGGGAAACACGTGTTCCGCGGCTGGATATCGTGATCGACCAGGCCAAGGCGCGCGATGCCGGGGTGACGACGAGCGACATCAATATGGCCATTTACGGCACTGTCTCAGGTGCGCCGTTGGGCGAATATCGTGAGGGTGATGATGTCCTGCCGATCTTGCTGTACGGCCCTGAAGATGTGCGAAGCGACCCTTCTGAGCTGGAAAGTCTGATCGTCTTTGGTGCAAGTGGAGCGAGTGTCGCTTTGTCACAGGTCGCTTCGATCAGGCCGGTGAATGCCTACTCCAGAATTGAGCGCAAGAACCTTGAATTTGCGGTGACAATCGAAGGCCGCTCGGCGATCATGAACGCTGAACAGATGGTCCCTTACATTGAAGAGGGGCTGGCCGAGATTGCGGCATCCATGCCAATTGGGCATGCGGCTGCCCTGACGGGCATCGTCACCGATTCCGCCGATGGCAAAGCGGCGCTGGCGGCCAATGTGCCTCTGGCTCTAGCGCTGGTCACCATCCTGCTTGTCGGACAATTCAACTCGCTGCGGCGCGCAACTGCAGTATTGGCCACTATTCCGCTGATTATCATTGGTGTTGCGATGGGGCTTCACCTCATGCGGGCAGATTTCGGTTTCATGCCCATTCTGGGCCTGCTGTCTCTGGCTGGTATCATTATCAACAATGCGATTGTCTTGATTGATCGCATTGATCTGGAATTGAAGTCCGGAACCAGTGGCATGGATGCCATCATCAATGCATCTGTCGTGCGTCTGAGGCCGATCATCATGACGACGATCACAACCATTCTTGGCCTGATGCCACTCATTATCGCACGCGATCCGCTGTTTTACGGGATGGCCAGCATCATGGCCTGGGGATTGGCGGTTGGCACAGTTCTGACGCTGGGTGTGGTCCCCGTGCTGTTCAGTATTCTGCATGGCAAAGCACTTCAGACGCCAATCATATATCCGGCTCCAGTGGCTGCCGAATAGGAGGTTCAACATGTCCAAACATCGATTGACTGGTGAGGTTGAAACAGCCCGCACTTCAATCCATGGCAGCGCGTCGTTTGAGCCAGCTTCAGAGTCCCATACTGGTGTTGAAAAAGACGCCTTGCCCCCTGCGGTGGTTGGGTTCGGATTTGGAAGTTACCTGATTGAAGTCAGTCACCGAAAATCGTCAGGGTTAAATTTTGGCCGATTGTCAAAAAGTGAAACCCCGGTCGAATTTTAAGTCCGTTCACCCATTTTCAGACCTTGCCAAATCCGTTATGCTTACAGTTGCCATAAGAGGTGGCACCCAGGTTCGCGGACAGCTGTCATCGGCGCCTCTTTTTTAGACTGAGCTTTGAAAACTCGGATTTTTCTCTCACCCGGATCAGCGAACCAATGGGTGCACACAAGGGAAAACCGACATGAAATCCATTGAACAATTGCGCCGTGATGCCAAGGCGTTGAAGAAAGCCCATGAAGCGGGAGAGGCGCATGCGCGATCACGCATTGCCAGCGCTGCGCCGCGCCCGGATGGGACGGACCTGAAACATTCAGATTTTCTGCATGTGATTGCGCGCGAAAACAGTTTTGCAAGCTGGCCATCTCTCAAGCTGGCGGTGGACATGCTGGGCATGGATGTGGCTGCCAAGCGGCAGCGGCTGAAAATTGCTGTGCATCATGGCCAGTTCAAGGTGGTTGAGCAATTGCTGGCGGACACGCCGACGCTGGCTGATGGCGATCTGGGGCTGGAGATTGCGCTGTATCGGCACGAAGCAGTGGAAGCTGCACTGGAGACAGAGCCGGGTCGGGCAACAGAGATTCTTGGCATGGCGCCGCCGCTGATCCATCTGGCGCATTCTCGGATGATCAAACTATGGCCCGAGCGGGAAGCGGACATGCTGGCAATTGCGGAGCTGTTGCTGGCCAATGGGGCTGACGTTAATCTTGGCTCTCCGGCGTATGAAGGCAGTGAGCATCTGCTATCGCCGTTGTATTTCGCCATCGGGCATTCAGATAATATGGTGCTGGGTCGCTGGTTGCTGGAGCATGGTGCCGACCCCAATGACAATGAATCACTGTATCATTCCACCGAGCTTGGTCATCATGACGGGCTGCGTATGCTGCTTGAGCACAATGCCGATCCGACAGGCACCAACGCCATGCTGCGAGCCATGGATTTTCATGATCTGGAGGCGGTTCAAATGTTGCTGGATGCCGGAGCGTTGGCCGACGAGTATAATGATGCGCCTGTTGGTGGCGAACTTCCTATTGTGGTGCCAGCCCTGCATCAGGCGGCGCGGCGCATGTGTGGCTCCGACATGGCCAATGTGCTGCTGGATGCGGGCGCGGATCCCACACGCCAGTTTGAAGGCAGTTCGGCCTATGGTTATGCACGGGTGTTCGGCAATGCGGCCGTGGCTCAGGCCATTGAAGCGCGTGGATTTTCCGTAAACCTGACTCCGGAAGAAATATTGCTGGCGAAAGCTGCAGATGGCGGAGGATTGGATGGTGAGACGATTGATCCTGAAAAACTGCCCAAGGCGTATCAGAATATCATTCGCATGATCCTGCATCTGTCTGATGCCAAGGGATTTGGCAAGCTGGACCATGTGAAGCGGTTGGTGATGCTGGGACTGGACTATGACAGACCGGATGGCGATGGACTGACACCTGTGCAACTGGCCGGTTGGGAAGGGCTTCCTGATGAAATGGCCTATCTGTTAAGCTTGAAACCGGATCTCAACCACATCAATGGCTATGGTGGAACGCTGCTCGGCACCATTGTTCATGGCTCGGAAAATTGTCCGATGCGGGCCGAGCGTGATCATGTCTCCTGCCTCAGACTGGCTTTGAACGAAGGAATAGGCCTGCCGCGCCGTGCCGCCGAGTTGGCTGGTGAAGAGGCGGTCGCGGCGTTTCTGGCCGATTGGGCACAGGCGCATCCGGAGCAGGTTGTGGAAGGTGGCGCAGCGTAGTTGTGTGCCAATAGCAAAGAGCCCGCTATGGAATAGCGGGCTCTTAATTGTGTCTGCGATTTGTGGTCTGCTCTTATTTGATGAAGAGCATTTCCTGATAGGTAGGCAATGGCCACAAATCATCGGCGACCATGGCTTCCAAAGCGTCGACATAGCCCCGGACTTCGAGCATTTTCGGCAACACCTTATCCTTGATCATGAAGCAATGGGCAGCCACGCTTTCCGCGTCATGCTCACTGGCTTTGAGAGCTTCCAGTTCCGCCACTGAATCCTGCAGATTCTTGATCAGGTCGGTGACTTTGGAAATTGTGTCGTGGTCGGTTTCGACGCCAATGGCTTTCAGGCTGGCCAGACTTGATGCCAACTGGCCCTGATAGCGGACAGCTGCCGGGAAAACCATTGTCTTGGCAATTTCCACAACCAGATTGGATTCCACATTGACTGCAGAAATGTATTGCTCGGCATAGACCTCATAGCGAGAGTCCAGCTCGCGCTCGGACAGAACGTCATATTTGTCGAACAGATCAATGTAAGTCTGTTCTTTGAGAACGCCCAGCGCATCGGGTGTTGTGACGAGATTTGGCAGGCCGCGCCTGGCAGCTTCCGTCTGCCATTCATCGGCGTAGCCATCACCATTGAAGACAACGTTTGAACATTCTCCCCACACCTTCTTGACGTAGCTGGCAACAGCTGCGCCCAGTTTCTCGGTGTTCGACGTGTCGGCCGCTTCCAACGATGTGGCCGCCTCATCCAGCGCTTCAGCCATGATGGTGTTCATCGCAACCATTGGACCGGCAATGGACTGGTTGGAGCCAACGGCGCGGAATTCAAACCGGTTGCCGGTAAAGGCCATCGGGCTGGTGCGGTTACGGTCACCGGAATCTTTTGGAATGGATGGCAGGACATCAACACCCAGGTTCAGCGGGACCCTTTTGGATGTAATCGGGGTGCCATTGACAATGGATTCCATGACTTCGTTCAGCTCTGTGCCAAGGAAGACCGACAGAATGGCAGGCGGTGCTTCATTGGCGCCGAGGCGATGGTCGTTTGAAGCTGAAGCAACAACGGAGCGCAGCAGTTTTGCGTGTTTGTAAACGGCTGAAATCATGGCTGCACAGAAGACCACAAACTGGGCGTTTTCCGCAGGTGTTTCACCGGGATCAAACAGATTGCCAGCTTTTGGAGAGCCCATGGAGAAGTTGACGTGTTTTCCGCTGCCATTGACGCCGGCAAATGGTTTTTCATGCAGCAGGCATGTCATGCCGTATTTGGCGGCGACCTTGCGCAAAGTGGTCATCACCAATTGCTGGTGATCGGTTGCCACATTGGCCATTTCATAAACGGGGGCCAATTCAAACTGGCCGGGTGCTACTTCGTTGTGGCGGGTCTTTGCAGGAATGCCCAGTTTGAAGCATTCGCGTTCCACCTCAAACATGAACGCCTGAACCCGCTCCGGGATGGCTCCGAAATAGTGATCGTCGAATTCCTGTCCTTTGGGTGGCGGAGAGCCGAACAGAGTTCTGCCGGCGGCCAGAAGGTCGGGGCGTGCATAATAGAAGTGGTTGTCGACGAGGAAATATTCCTGCTCGGCACCGGCAGAGGACGAGATGAACGGACCATCTGTTCCAAAGAATTTCAGGACGCGCTGGGCGTGTTTGTTAAGCGCCTGCATGGAGCGCAGAACCGGGGTCTTCTTGTCCAGCGCTTCGCCTGTCCAGGACACAAAAGCTGTGGGGATGCAGAGCGTCGTGCCGTTTGGATTCTCAATGATGTAGGCCGGGCTTGTGACGTCCCAAATGGTATATCCACGTGCTTCAAATGTCTGGCGAATGCCGCCATTTGGAAAGGAAGAGCCATCTGGCTCGCCCTGGATCAGCGCTTTGCCGGCAAATGTGGCAATCGTGCCGCCATTGCCATCGGGATCAAAGAAGGAATCGTGTTTTTCGGCTGTCAGGCCGGTGAGCGGATAAAATACGTGTGCATAATGCGTCACGCCCTTTGAAATGGCCCATGTCTTCATGGCCTCGGCGACCGCATCTGCCGTGGTCGGGTCCAGTTCCTCACCTGAAGTGATGGTCTTCTTAAGCGATTTGAAGATCGCTTTTGGCAGGCGCTGCTCCATTTCGTTTAAACTGAAAACATTATCGCCCCAAACACTGCTGGTCGGGCTTGATACAAAATCAAAACCTGACTCAACGGTTGGCGTCGATGTAATTGCTGAAATGGCATTCAAACGCACGGTATTGCCGCTCATAATATTCTCCTAATTCGAACTCTATGGCTGAGTAGCAATTTTCGTGCCAGTTGAAAGGGCGAAAATTTGCTGTAAATTGGAGATATTGCGGATCAAATTGCCTGAAAAATAGACAGGGTGGCTAGTTTTATTGCACATGTGCGCGGGGTGAGAGCGCGTCGTGTCAACCCGCTGAACGCGGCGCAACCTGAGGGATGCCGGCAGATTTGCGTGTGGTGGTTTGGTGTCTGAATACCATAAGTAGAATTGTGCAGGCAATCAGCATGAGTGTGCCTAAATCAAAGGCAATGCTGATGCGACCGGTTCGATCGGCAAGGTATCCTGCCGTCAACGGTCCAAGCACGACGAATATGTAGAAGATTGTAAAAAATACACCCATGCCAACTGCGCGGTTGCCGGGCAGCAATATGCGTGACGGCAAGCTCATGATCGGGCCTGCTGAAAGGCCTGCAACTGTGCCCATTAGTATGAAGCTTGGCAGAATGGCGTCTGTGCGTGCCGCTATGACCAGCATGATTGCGAACAATATGAGGCCCGTCATCAGCACAGCGTCTATGCGCCTGGTGCGATCTGCAATTATGCCGCCGAGAGGGATCGAGATGGCCATGACCCACAGCACAATACTGGTGACAGAACTGGCAGCAGTGGCTGTCCAGCCCTGTTCCGCCAGCATGGCGGGCGCAAAGCTGAAGACCATGCTGAGTGCGGCATTGTAAAGGCCCCAGATAAACCCGGCGCAGATGACCAGCCACAAGGTTGTGCCCCGCAGCGGAACGGGCTGTATGTCTTGCGCGCTGAGGCCAGCAGGAGCCTCATAGGCTGTGGCCAGCAGGGCAAAGCCGCAAATGGTCAGAACCGCAACCATCAGCAAGGCCATGTTCAGGCCGGTTGCGTCCGCAAAGCCCGGCAGAACCAGCAGGGCAAGCGCAATGCCGACCGGCCAGGAATTGACAAAGATGCCCATGGCGGTTGCAATTTCACGTCCGGCAAACCAGTCCGTGACCATTTTGGTCATCAGGACATTCAGCAGGACGCCGCCAATACCCGCTAACACCCGGCCAACCAATTGCATTTCCCAAGTGCTGCCGATTGCAACCATCAACCCGCCAACGCCCATCAGCAACAGACCCGCCAAAACGACCTGTTTTTCGCCAAAGCGTTTGCCTATGGCCCCGCCAGGCAGGGCCAGAAAAATACCCGGTGACAGATAGAGACCGATCAGCAGACCGATATCAGCAATGCCGATCTTGTAGGCTTCCATGAAAAATGGTGACAGGGCGGCGACCGCCTGAAACTGAAAGGCCATGGCGACGCGAATGCTGAACAGCAAGGCCAGAACGTGCCAACGATTTGTCATTTTTCCAGCCCCGATACACGTCTTGCCCGCCTTTGATCGGCATCTTCCTTGCAGTGCTATAAGACTTTCGGTGGCGCGCCTATCGGGCGTATGATGTATTTTCATACGCATTTGCAGATATTTGCTAATGCATTTGCTGTATAGGAAGCGGCGGCCAAAGCGGTCATAAAATCCAAACCCAAGCTGCGCAACGAGAGGCCTGTCCGTGCAACAAGAGACGCTAACATCGCGGGAGCATGAGATTGCAGCGGCCTATGCCAGCGGTGATAATTATCATGAAATTGCCGGGGAATTGGGAATTGCGCCCTCCACTGTGCGCACGCATCTGACAACGATTTATCGCAAGCTCGGCGTATCCTCAAAAATTGAATTATACGGTGTTCTGAACGGTGAGGCGCAGGTGCAGCCGTCTGATGATGCGGAAAAGGCCGCACTGATTTCGGAGCTGGCGCTTAGCCTGGAAGAAGCTGTGCGGCGGGAGCGGGTTCTGGGCGAGGTGCTACGTATTATCAGCCGCTCAAACGGACAATTGGATGAGGTGATCGCCTCTGTGCTGGGCTATGCGCTGGAACTGTGTGATGCGGAGTTTGGCATTCTGTTTGAATATGATTCAACCTCCGGCTATCGGGCGAATTACATGCGCGGTATTCCCGCAGCCTTTTCCGACTGGTTGTCGGAGATGGAGTCCTTTCATGTTGGCCCGAAAACCGGGCTTGGCCGTGTGATTGCCGCTCATGAAGTTATCAATATTTCCGATGTGCGCTCAGAGATGATCTACCACACCGGCGATCCCTTGCGTTACGCCACTGCGGATCTGGGCGGTGCCCGGTCCTTTGCTGCCATACCAATGCTCGCCGGTGATCGGTTGATCGGGGCGTTTTCCGTTTACCGTCAAACGGTCCGCCCGTTTGATGACAAGGCGCTTGAAACGGCACAAATGTTTGCCGATCAAAGTGTCATTGCGATTGAAAATGCGCGTCTGATCAGTCGTTGAGCATCCATCCTTGGATGGATTGTGCGCCTTGATTGGATGATTTACGCTTTTTGTGAGTTGTTCAGTGCCGCTGTCAGTGCTGCGCGGGACGGGAGCTTCAGTCGCTGCAAAATGGCATGAACATGGTCTTTGACCGTAGCAAGGGTAATGCCGAGTTCAGCTGCAATCTGGCGATTTGTCTTTCCTTCCGTCACCAGCTTCGCGACCTGTCTCTGGCGTGGTGTCAGTGCAGACAGTAGCGGGCTTTCAGCAGACTTATCTGACAGCATCACCAGTGGAGCACCAATCGCCTGGCTGGCGTCCAGATCAATTGTCAATTCCAGTCCGGGCCGGACCAATGGGGCAAGGGTTTTGATAATGGATTGTGGAATGGGTCTTGTCGGGACGTTTCCAAGCTCCGCCACCACAGACGACAGGGCACTGAGAAGTTTTGGATCAACGGACATAGGAACAGGACCAATTTCATGACTCACATGCCATTAGAGATCACAAATTTCTTCCTTGCAATGCAGGCCGGACCATCGGGACTGGATTTGCTGGGAGCCTTGTTTTCAGATGATGCTGAATACACCGAGCCGTTTTCAGGCAGTTCGGAGCCGCATCGTGGTCGCGCCGCCATTCTGCAGGCCTTTGAGAATAGTCGCAGTGATGATTTTGATGATGCCGTGATCACACTTGGCAGCGTGGCGGTTTCAGGCGAGGTGATTACGGTACGGTGGACTTGTATTTCAAAGGCCATTCCCGGCGGGCAGGGCAGCGGCACAAATGTGTTTCATCTTTCGGGTGGCAAGATCATTTCTCTGGTAACGACCCTCGATATGGTTCCAGATTTCTAAAAGGCGTCCGGTTTCCAGTGGGGTCTATTGCCAGCTTTGCGACAGATCGAACGCGGCTGATTTTTCATCATCCGTCAGGTCTTTAAACCAGTCTGTCAGCCATGCATCTTCCAGACCTGAACGGCGGGAAATGAGATGCCATTTGCCTGCTTCGACCTGGTTTCGTTCGATGCCACTGCCGGTTGCCATCAACCGGGCAATGCGGGATTGGGCCACCGGGTTGCCAGCGTTTGCGGCGCGCAGAAACCAGCCAGCAGCGGCCTTTTGATCCTGTTCAATGCCGCGCCCTTCAAAGAGCATGGTCGCCAGGTCAATCTGAGCATCGGCCAGGCCTTGTTCTGCAGCTTTTTGATACCATTCAGCCGCGACACTTTCATCACGGGCAACACCCGCACCTTCATCAAATGCCCCGCCCAGCGCATATTGTGCCTGTGCATGTCCAGCAAGGGCTGAACGGCGCAAATAGGCTGCGGCCACGCCCACATTGCGGTCCACCACGTCGCCTTCCAAAAAGAGAAGCGCCAAATTGTAGAGCGCGTCTGCATGGCCGGTCTGGCCAGCCTCGCGAAACATTTGTGCAGCTATCGCCTTGTCCGGAATGACGCCATGACCCCGCAGATGCATCATGCCGAGTGCAAATTTAGCTTGTGGATCGCCAGATTTTGCGGCCAATCGAAACCAGTCCGCCGCCTGGCGATAATTCTTCTCCATCCCTTCACCCTGATAGAGGATCTGGCCCACCAAGGTCTGAGATGGTGCGTCACCTTGCTCCGCCTTTTCCAAAGCCAGACCGAACGCTTCCAGGTAATACCCACGCTGATAAGCGCCAAAGGCCGGGTCCAAAATGGGGGGAGGCAACTTGGCCGCTGCCGTTTCGGCTGTTGCATTTGGAATTTGTTCGGCAGGTTCTGGCGTCGCGGTTGGATTGGCGGCATTCGACTGCTGGGCCGGTGCAGGAGCAATGGCCAATCCCGTAAGAACAAACACTGTCAGAAGCGCGCGCTGCAAGATGATCAAAAATCCTGAATGTGATGGCAGACGGGCAATGCCCTATTCGCCTTGCAGCAATTTATGAGCTTCCATTATGGCAGTTTCTGGGCCATCGGGGTGCTGCCAGACAAAGCTGCCAACGCCAATGAAATCTGCGCCTGTTGCCAGCGCGTTGCTTACATCGTCAAGATTTTTGCCGGCCATCGCCACGCAGGGTATTTCAAACACCTCGGCCCACCAGTCGGCCAATTCCAGCGTTGTTTCCAGGTCACTCTCACCGGTTTCAAACACATCGCCAAACAACAGATAATCTGGCAGGGCTTCACCCTTTTCCATGGCATCATGCCGGTTCTTGATGGCACCGGCACCGACAATTTTCTTCGGTTGAAATCGGCCGGTGACGTCCTTGAGTTCTTTCAGACTACCGGTCAAATGGATGCCGTCCGCATTGGCACGGCCACTGATTTGTGTGTCATTCATGGTCAGTGCCGCGGCGCCATGTTTCTGGGCAATGGGTACCAGTTGTTTGCAGTCATTCTGATAGGTATCGGACACATTGTCCGGGCCTCTGGGTGCGATCAGCACGGCAGCGACTTCAGCTGTTTTGAGCACGGTTTCCAACAGGGCTGCAAAAGCATCCCTGTCGTCAAAGAGTGGCGTCACCAGAAACAGCTGAGCGCCGGGGCGTGAATTTGCAACCATTATACTTCCAGACTGTCTGACCATTTGCCGCAGGCAGCCAAACCATTCATGCGTGCGCGATGATCGAATGCTTTTTGGGCTGCTGCGGTATTTTCTGACTTGCCACACCATGTTTTCAGGGCCGCGGCTTGCAATGCACGACCATAGGAGAAGGTCAGGGCCCAGGGTAGATCATAGGCCGCATTCATTGCGTTCAAATGTGCCGTGGCTTCTATATCGGTCTGGCCACCGGACAGGAAGGCAATGCCGGGAACCGCCGCCGGTACTTCAGCTTTGAAGCAGGCAATGGTTTTCTCTGCCACTTCTTCAACGCTGGCGCGTTTTGCGCTGTGCTGGCCGGGGACAACCATGTTTGGTTTGAGGATCATGCCTTCAAGATCCACTTTGGCGTCATAAAGTTCATTGAAAACAGCTTTCAGGACCCAGCGGGAGACCTCTGCGCATTGATCAATATCATGTTTGGCGTCCGGTCCGTCCATGGCAACTTCCGGCTCGACCATGGGCACAATCCCGGCTTCCTGACAGAGCGCTGCATAGCGAGCAAGGCCATGGGCATTGGCCTTGATCGCATTCCAGCTTGGCCGTCCATCGCCGATGGAAATGACAGAGCGCCATTTTGCAAATCTGGCGCCGTTGTCGTGATATTCCGCGAGCCGTTCACGCAGTCCATCAAGGCCTTCTGTTACGGTTTCTCCGGGATGGCCCGCAAGAGGCTTTGCGCCTTTGTCGACCTTGACGCCGGGAATGGCTCCCGTGGCCGTGATCAGATCGACCAGGCGGGTGCCGTCCGATCCAACCTGACTCAGTGTTTCTTCAAACAGAATGACGCCTGAAACGGCCTCTTTCATAGCATCGCTGCGGAACAGCATTTCGCGGTAGTCACAGCGGCTGGCAGCCGTGCAATCGACATTGATGCTGTCAAAGCGTTTTTTAATCGTGCCGGTGCTTTCGTCAGCAGCCAGAAGGCCCTGTCCCGGTTTTACCATTGCGGAAGCTATGTCGTGAATTGTGCTCATGAAAGTGCTCCTTCTTGAAAAACGCCGCTTAAGCGGCTTTGAGTGCATCTACGCCTGGAAGGGGCTTGCCTTCCATCCATTCCAAAAATGCGCCGCCAGCTGTTGATATGTAGCTCAACTGATTGCCAACGCCTGCGTGGTTCATGGCAGAGACGGTGTCGCCACCACCTGCTACGGAGATCAACTTTCCAGCTTCTGTCAGCTTTCCAGCATGCTGGGCGGTTGCCACGGTGGCTTTCTCAAAAGGCTCCATTTCAAACGCGCCTAGCGGGCCATTCCATACAAGGGTTTTTGTCTGATCCAGCCTGGTGCTGATCAGGGCTACTGTTTCTGGTCCCACATCCAGCATCATGGCATCGGCTGGGACCTGATCGACTGATACGATTTCGTTTGCGGCATTTGCCTTGAATTCTCGGGCAATGATTGCATCAACCGGCAGAATGATTTCGCATTCGTTCTCTGCTGCCGTGTCCATAATGTGGCGGGCCGTTTCGGCCAGATCATGTTCGCATAGAGATTTTCCGACATCCTTGCCCATGGCGGCCAAAAATGTGTTGGCCATACCGCCGCCAATTACCAGCATATCAACCTGGGTCATCAGGTTTTGCAGAAGATCCAGCTTGCTGGAGACCTTTGCGCCGCCGACAATGGCCATAACCGGCGCAACCGGATTGCCAAGGCCAGCGGAGAGGGCTTCAAGTTCTGCCTGCATGGTGCGACCGGCATAGGCTGGCAGCAGATGGGCCAGTCCTTCGGTGGATACATGGGCGCGGTGCGCGGCTGAAAAGGCGTCATTCACATAAATATCGCCAAGCTTTGCCATGTCGCGGGCAAGCTCGGGGTCGTTTGTCTCTTCACCCGCGTGAAACCGGGTGTTTTCCAGCAGAATGATATCGCCTGGCATCAGGCCAGCTATCGCCAGTTCCGCTGTTGCGCCAACACAGTCAGCGGCAAAGGCAATGGGTTTTCCCACTGCGTGGGTGAGTGCGGGGACGACCTGCTTCAATGACATCTCGGGCACGACCTGGCCCATGGGGCGTCCGAAATGGGCCAGCAGAACTGTCTTGGCGCCCTTTTCTGACAATTCGCGGATGGTGGGTAAAATGCGGTCGATGCGGGTGGTGTCTGTCACTTTTCCGTCGGCCATTGGTACGTTCAGATCAACTCGAACAAGGCAGGTTTTGCCGGTTGAGTCCAGATCATCAAACGTTTTGAATTCAGACATTTGGGGGTCCTTAAAACATGGAACTGCCGGAATCGGCAATGTAGTCGCGTTCTTCTTGCGTGGATGTGCGCCCCAGGGCTTCATTGCGTTTGGGGAAACGTCCGAAGCGCTGGATGGTGTCACGGTGGCTTTCGGCAAATTTCAAATTCTCTTCATCCAGCTGGGCAAAAATCCGAACGGCTTCGTGCTGGATGACCAGACTTTCAGAATGCATGTACGGCATATAGAGAAATGACCGCTGCACTTCGGTCAGTTGCAGATCATCGCCGTTTGCGATGGCCTCTTGCGCCAATGCCAGTGCCAGGCGATCGCTGGCAAAGGCTCTCGCCTCTCCGCGGAACAATTGGCGGGTGAATTGATCCAGAATGATGATCTCAGCCAAACGGCCTTGCGGTGATTTCCGCCAGTCGAACAGCTCACTTGCTTCTGTTTGCGGCACAAGATCACCGAAGCGGGCTTTCACCTCATCGTCGAAGGCTGCTTTTCCGCCAAACCAATCGTCGTGGGTGTGTTCTTCAAACCAGAATGTCAAAATGTTTTCGGGCGACATGACTGCTCCCCATTAAAGGCTAAGGTGTGGAGGGACCAAGAAAAAGGGCTGCCGAAGCAACCCTTTTTAATCAGTTCAGTTTGCCCATTGCAACGGCTGTGTCGCTCATTCGATTGGAGAAACCCCATTCATTATCGTACCAGGTCAAAATCCGGCACATGGTGCCGTCCATGACTTTGGTCTGATCCATATGGAATATGGATGAATGGCTGTCATGGTTGAAGTCGGAGGACACCAGTGGCTCGTCCGTATAGCCCAGAATACCCTTCAACTCGCCGTCTGCGGCAGCGCGGATGGCGTTGTTGATTTCCTCAACGCTGGTTGCGCGTGAGGCATTGAAGGTCAGATCAACAACTGAGACGTTCGGCGTTGGCACGCGGATGGCAACACCATCCAGCTTGCCATTCAGTTCCGGCAATACGAGACCAACAGCCTTGGCAGCGCCAGTGGATGTCGGGATCATGGACAGTGCCGCTGCACGACCTCGGTAGAGATCCTTGTGCATCGTGTCCAGAGTTGGCTGATCACCTGTATAAGAGTGGATCGTTGTCATGAAGCCCTTGTCGATGCCGATTATATTGTTCAGCACATAAACGACGGGTGACAGGCAGTTGGTTGTGCAAGAAGCATTGGAGACAATCTTGTCATCCGCTGTCAGGCTCTCATCATTGACGCCATAGACGATGGTTTTCACATCGTTGCCGCCCGGTGCCGAAATCAGCACTTTCTTGGAGCCGTTTTCCAAGTGAAAACCAGCCATTTCCCGATTGGTGAAAATACCTGTGCATTCCAAAGCGACATCGACGTCGCCCCATGGCAGTTCTTTCGGGTCGCGAATTGCGGTGACTTTGATTGGCCCCTGGCCAACGTCAATGGTGTCGCCATCTACCGTTACGGTGCCCGGGAATCTGCCATGAACGGAATCATAGCGCATCAGATGCGCATTGGTTTCAACTGGACCCAGATCATTAATGCCTATGACCTGAATGTCGGTCCGGCCAGATTCAATGATGGCCCGCAGAACATTGCGGCCAATACGCCCAAAACCATTAATGGCAACTTTTACAGTCATTCCTATTTTCCTTTCCCGAATGGGAGATCTATCAGTTCTTCAATTTAAATTCAGGCCTATAGCCCTATTTGGACAGCTTTGTGGTCGCCAGTTTCGCGACGGCCTCGGCTGTAATTCCAAAATGTTCGTATAATTCCTTGTAAGGTCCCGATGCACCAAAGCCGGTCATGCCGACAAATTCTCCATTGTCTCCAATGAAGCGCCGCCAGCCCATTTCTATAGCGGCTTCAATGGCGATTTTCACCTTCGAGTTGCCAATCGTGGCTGCCTTGTATTCGGCGCTCTGGGCTTCAAACAACTCAAAACATGGCACTGAAACAACACGTGTGCTGTGGCCGGCCTGATTGAGCATTTCGCTGGCCTCAATTGCAATCTCGACTTCGGAGCCGGATGCAAACAGAGTGACATCTGCGGTTTCGCCTTCAGAAATGACAACCTCGTAAGCGCCGCGCGCGCATAGGTTATCGGTGTCAAATTCAAGACGGGCAGGCTTCAGGTTCTGGCGTGTGAGCGCCATTGCACTTGGCGCGGTCTCGTTTTCCAGAGCCAGTTGCCAGCATTCTGCAGCTTCCACTGCATCACAAGGGCGGAAAACATTGAGGTTTGGAATGGCGCGCAAAGCAGCCAGATGTTCAACGGGCTGATGGGTCGGACCATCTTCGCCAAGGCCAATGGAATCATGAGTAAGCACGTGAATAACGCGGATGCCCATCAAAGCTGCCAGACGGATGGATGGTCGGCAGTAATCGGAGAAAATCAGAAAGCCGCCGGAATAGGGAATGAGACCACCATGCAGGGCCATGCCATTCATGGCTGCTGCCATGCCATGTTCCCGAATGCCATAATGGATAAAGCGCCCGGAAAAGTCGTCAGCTGTCCAGGCGACCATGTCCTTGGTGCGGGTGTTGTTGGAACCCGTCAGATCGGCAGAGCCGCCAATGGTTTCCGGAATTGCGGCGTTGACCACTTCCAATGCAGCTTCGGATGATTTCCGCGTTGCCATTGTTGGTGGTTCGATAGCGAGTTGTTTCTTGTAGTCCAGGATCGCCTGACCAAAACCGGCTGGCAGTCTGCCGTTGGTGCGGCGCTCAAATTCGGACCGGACGTCAGAATCCAGTTTCGCGAATTGTTTGTTCCATTCCTTGTGTGCCTGCGAGGACCGCAGTCCGGCAATGCGCCATGCATCCAGAACATCGCTTGGAATGTCGAACGGTTCATGATCCCAGCCAAGGCTTTTGCGTGCACCAGCAATCTCTTCAGGGCCGAGTGGTGAGCCGTGAGCCGCTGATTTGCCAGCTTTGTTCGGTGCGCCGTAACCGATGATGGTTTTGCAGGCAATCAGTGTGGGCTTGTCGCTGTTCTGAGCCGCTTCAATGGCTTCTGCGATCGCTTCTTCGTCGTGGCCGTCGACAGAAATGGTATTCCAGTTTGCCGCTTCGAAGCGTTTGATCTGGTCGCCGGATTCCGACAGGGTCAACGGGCCGTCAATTGAAATGCCATTATCATCGAACAATACGATAAGCTTGCTGAGGCCAAGATGTCCGGCCAACGAAATGGCTTCATGGCTGATGCCTTCCATCAAATCACCATCGGATGCCACGACATAGGTGTGGTGATCGACGATGCCTGAGCCAAATTCATCGGCCATCTTCTTTTCTGCCATGGCCATGCCAACTGCTGTGGCAATGCCCTGACCCAATGGGCCGGTGGTGGTTTCAATACCTGTTGCATGGCCGTATTCCGGGTGGCCAGCTGTCTTTGATCCCATTTGGCGGAAATTCTTGAGTTCTTCCAGGGTCATGTCTTCGTAACCCAGCAGATAGAGCAGCGAATATAACAGCATTGATCCATGGCCTGCAGATAGAACAAATCGGTCACGGTCTGCCCATTTTGAATCAACAGGGTCAAATTTCATGAATTTGGTGAACAGCACCGTGGCGATATCCGCAACGCCCATTGGCAGACCCGGATGGCCGGAATTCGCCGCTTGTACGGCATCCATTGAAAGGGCACGAATGGCATTGGCCATGCTGTTATGTTTTTCACTGTTTGTCATAGAGAGTGTCTCTTTAATCCCGGTTGGGTCATGTGTTGGACAGGGCCAATACGCGCGGCATAGTCCCCGCAGACCGACGATTTGTTCCTGTTGTTATTTTGCGCAGACACATAGCATCTGGCACCGGTGAGTCAATCGGGCAGCTGCCAGTGTCGCAGCCTGGCGCAAGAGCCAGGATCGCTGATGATCCGAAAATATCTGATGCGGCTTACAGCACCATATAATGAAATTTGACCAAGCCATTGTCATAAAAGGACTTGTGCGAATCCGTGCAAAGAGGCAAACTTCGCACATTAGCCGCCTGTGCAGGATCGGCAGGGTGGCAGGCTGCTTTGGCGAAGGGTGCTGAAAGTGGCTTTGCCGCACAATTGCCTGCTTCTGAGTATGAATGTTTATGAAACTGCACTTTAGTGAGTCTTCAAGCCTCGGGAAATGAAGGCTTGATTGATGACTTTGGTCAAAACCAGCCGAAGCCGCGTGATGAATATCCGATCGGTCTTCTGGCGCAACACATTAGCATCCGATGGCCCAAAGACCTTTTTCAGGAACTTTTGCGAGAAATCCAAAGCCGGCTGCGCAAAGCGCTGTCGAGAGTGATTTGGACGTGCAACAAGCGGCAACAAAGGAAACTGCCTTGCCGAAAGACGCTTCCATGCAATCAGATGTCAGCGCTTCACTGGAGCGGCTTGGAAACTCTGTGCAGCATTTGCGTGCTGCCGTAGAATATCGTCTGAAACTAGATGAAAATCAGGGCGAATTACGCTCTGAATTCAACAAGATGAATGACGAACGAAAACGTCTTGCGGCGCGGCTTGATCAGGCAGAAGGCCGGGGACAGGCCATGCAGCAGGTCAATCAGGATGTGTCGCGGAGGCTGGGTGCCGCTATGGAGACAATCCGCACGGTTCTGGAAAATCAGGCGCAGTAGGCTGCAGGGAGTAGAGCGGGCGGATTATGGCTCAAATCACAGTCAACATTAATGGCCGCAGCTATCGGATGGCTTGCGAGGACGGTCAGGAGGCGCATCTGCAGCTTCTGGCCGAGCAATTTGACGCCATGGTTAAACAGTTGCGCACATCCTTTGGCGAAATCGGTGATCAGCGTTTGACCGTCATGGCCGGTGTGATGGGTCAGGACGAAGTGTTTGAACTGCGCAACAAGGTGTCTGTTTTGGAGAAAGAACTTGAAGGGCTGCGCGGGACCCGTGATCAGGTGATAAACCGGGTCCAGCAAAGCGAAGCCCAGCTTGTCACACAGATGGATGAAGCTGCCCGGCTGATTAACGAAATGGCTGAACGCCTTGAGGGCCTTTAAAGTTTCGATTTTGGCAAACAGATTTCATGTCTAACGTCCCAGCGCTTTTTGATCATGCATTGCTGGCTGCGCGTCGCAGTCGTGCGTTGGCACAGCCAGTTGCATTTGCAGATGCTGGATTTCTCAGACAGTCAGCCCTTTTTGATTTGACGGAGCGGCTCGATGCTGTGAACCGCAGCTTCGCGCATTCTCTGGATGTGGATGCACCGGATCGTGCTTTGGCCGAAGCCCTGTTGGCCACAGGCAAAGTGGAGACGGTTTCCGTGGGCACAGGCTTTGCAGGTGCCGACATAGATCGTCCTCAGGATGAAACCGGTCTGTCTCTTGGTGACAGAAAAGATGATGGCGGTCGGTATGATCTCATAACGTCTGTTCTGTCGCTGCAATTTGCCAATGATCTGCCCGGCGTGCTGATCCAGTTTCGGCGCGCGCTCAAAACAGATGGTTTGTTTTTGGGGGCGGTGTTTGGCGGAGATACGCTGGTTGAACTTCGTGAGGTGTTGCTGGAGGCTGAAAGCGAGATTCTTGGCGGCGCGGCACCCAGGGTTCTTCCGTTCGGCGAAGTTCGAGACATGGGTGCGCTGTTGCAGCGGGCGGGGTTTGCCTTGCCGGTTGCTGATATCGACACCTTGGTTGTGCGCTATGGCAACCCAATGCGTCTCTTGTCAGATTTGCGCGCCATGGGTGCCACCAACATTCTGAAATCCGGCGCGCGCCGGCCATTGCGCCGCGATGTGCTGTTGCGTGCCATGGCGCTTTACAAGGAGCGGTTTTCTGAAGCTGACGGTAAAGTGCCAGCGACGTTTCAGATTGTCTCCCTGTCGGGTTGGGCACCCCACGAAAGCCAGCAAAAACCTTTGCAGCCAGGATCCGCGAAAACCCGGTTGGCGGACGCATTGGGCGTTGCGGAGACTCCGGCCGGTGAAAAAACCGGGCAGTAGCCCTCAGCCGAGCAATTCAATCAGATGCGGTATGAGCGGAATGTCGGCTTCCGGCATGTCATAATTCTTCAGATCGCGTGCACGCACCCATTTCAATGCCTGATTTTCGCGTCCGCTGCCAGAGCCGAACCCGGGTGGGCTTTCGTACCGGCGACAAATATAAAGCGGCATCAGAAGATGAAATTTTTCGTAGGTGTGGCTTGCAAAGGTCAAGGGTGCCAGACAGGGAACGGTTGCTGTGACACCCAGTTCTTCCTGCAATTCGCGGATCAGGCTGATTTCCGGTGTTTCACCTGGCTCCACCTTGCCGCCGGGAAACTCCCAGAGGCCCGCCATGGATTTTCCTTCAGGGCGCTGCGCCAGCAAAATGCGGTTGTCTGAGTCCAGCAAAGCGCAGGCAGCGACGAGCAAAATCTTTTTGTCAGTCATATGTCTACTGCCCTATGAAACTGCGATAGGCATAGCGGTAGTGCTCGGTAAAACCAAGGGCCTGATAGAGCTGTCGTGCAGGTCTGTTATCAGCCTCCACCTGAAGCCAGGCCGTGATTGCGCCCTGATCAACGCCCCAGGCCAGCGCTGCATGGCTGAGCGCGCGCCCAAGGCCGGTGCGGCGGGCAGGTTTTGCGACTGCCAGACCGAAGAGGCCAACCAGCTTTGCCTGAACCACGGCAACGGCCACACCAAGACATTGATCAGGTGAGGCGATCTGGAAGAAATGAACCGGCTTTTCTATAGCCTTCAAAGTGCTTGTGATCGCGGCGCCATCAATGTCCTGGTTCATGGTCAACGCTTTGTAATTGGCAATCCACTCCGCCACCGGCGCATCAAACACTTCGAATGCACCGTGATTGAATTCAGATTGAAGGGGCGCCGTCATCACAAGGCTTTCAGAATAGGGTCTGGACCAGTCACTTGTGCTGCATGCTTCGATCAGTTCCGGCGGGGTGAGCGGCGTGGCTCGCAAAGTAGGTTTTACGCCTGCCATCTTGAAACGTGCAATGGCTGAAGCGAGGCGCTGTTCCGTGTTCTTCCCGTCCGCTTGATCCAGACAATTGATGGAGTTTGTGCGTTTATAGGGAAGCGATGGGGCGAGGCGGATATGCCATGCGCCATCATCAAACACCTCAGCTGCTGGCCAGGAGGCAAAGCCTGCCTGTTCAAGTGCTTTTATGGATGGGTTAACTCCGGTAGTCGCCATTGATCGCCACATAGTCTTTGGTGAGATCACAGGTCCACACAGTGGCACTGCCGGAACCAAGTCCCAGGTCAATCCGAATGGGAATTTCATCGCGTTGCATGACCGCGCCTGCCGCTTCTTCGGAATAGCCGTCAAACCGCGTGCCGCTTTCAGCCACTCTGACATCACCGAAATAGATTGATAACAGATCGCGGTCCGCTGGCTCGCCTGCCTTGCCAATGGCCATGACGATGCGGCCCCAATTGGCATCTTCCCCGGCAATGGCTGTTTTGACCAGCGGTGAATTGGCAACGGAAAAAGCAATTTTTCGGGCGGAGGCTTCGCTTTCTGCACCAGTGACCGTGATTTCCACCAGCTTGTGTGCCCCCTCGCCATCACGCACCACCTGCAGGGCAAGATCCTTCATGAGCGCAGCCAGCGCCACTTCAAATCCGGAAATATCCGCAGGCTCGATCAGGGCTCTTTCTCCGGGCAGGGAGATGAGCAGAACCGTGTCGCTGGTGGATGTGTCGCTGTCCACAGTTATGGAGTTGAAGGTGCGGTCGACGTTGCCCGATAAAGCGGTTTGCAGAATAGAAGCTGGCAAAGGCGCGTCGGTGAAGAGGAAGGACAGCATGGTCGCCATATCAGGCTGTATCATGCCGGAGCCCTTGGCCATGCCGTTAATGGTGTAGCGCGTGCCCTCCAACTCAAATGTCTGACTTGCCAGTTTCGGGAATGTATCGGTTGTCATGATGGTGCGGGCAGCCGCTTCCCAGGCAGTCGAAGTCATTGCACCACTGGTGGCCAGCGTATCCATGATGGCAGCATATTTCTGGGCCGGCAGCGGCTCTCCGATCACACCGGTTGAGGCAAGAAAGACCTCCTCAGGTGCACAGCCAATGGCTTCTGCTGTCAGTTTTGCAGATGTTTCCACTGCCGTCCGGCCTTCACGGCCGGTAAAGGCATTCGCGTTGCCGGAATTGACCAGCAGAGCCCGGGCCGTGCCAGCTCCAAGGTGGGATTTGCACCACTCAACAGGAGCGGATGCACAGCGCGAGCGGGTAAAGACGCCAGCAATCTGCGCTGTTCGATCAAACTGAACAAGCAGAACATCATGACGTCCACGATATTTGATGCCAGCTTCCGCGGTCGAGATTTTGAGTCCATCTAAAATGGGCAATTGAGGTGTTGTTTCTGGGGCCAGTGGCGATAGGGCAATGGTCGACATGGAATTGGCTTTTTGTTGAGTAGAATGGTTGATGAGAAAGAAGCGTATTGTAATGCCTGGCAGGCCAGGGCGAAAGCTTTAGAGTGCGGATTCAATCCACCACGATTTTGACAAGACTTCCAGTGCGCAATTGAGCGCCTTCCTGAATGCCGTTCAAAATCAGGAACAGGCTGCGTTTGCGATCCACACCATCCATCTGGGCGGCCATGGAGGAGACGGTGTCACCATTACGCACTTTTACGACTTTCAGCGACAGTGGATTCAATTTGGCCCGTTCGATACGACCAAGACGTCGGAAACTGGCCAGGGTCTTGTCGGCATCGGCCTTCAAATTGGTCGTCGCATCTGCGTTTGCAAACAGGAAGCGATAAGTTGCGCCGCGCAGGCGAATGACCACAATGCGGAAACGCCATCCCTTGGCGCGGGCGTCAGCTGTTGCGGCTTCAAGGCCATTGATCGTGCGGCCTTCAATGGATGACGGAATGAGGCCGCCAATCCAGCCTGATCCCATATAGTCCACCAGCGATTGCTGAGGAGGAATTTCAACGCCATCGAAGCGCATGGCTGTGCCATTCTTGTCGGCCGCCAGAACAGCTTCGGAGGTGTTTTCCAACGTGTAGCCAGCCGGCAATTCAAATGAGAAGCCAAATTTGGGATGCAAATAGGAACGGCCCCGAACATAACCTTCGGATGGATCATCGCCAAATGTCAGGCCATTAATGGCCTCAAGATAATTGGCGCGTTCTTCGGCACGATTGGTTTGTGATGTGAAGCCGCGGGCTGTTTCGATAACTTGTGATATACGTGCCGGTGTTGCTGGATGTGACGCTAGGAAATTGGGGCTGTTTGCATTGCTGGACAGGCTGTCCGCGCGGAACCGGCTGAAGCGTCCCATGCTGGTCAGAAAACGCGCTGCAGCATAGGGGTCGAGACCGGCCTTTGCCATCATTTCAACACCAATGCGATCAGCTGCCAGTTCCTGTCCGCGTGAGAAACTGGCCAGTGAGACCTGGCTGGAGGTGAGAGCAATCTGGCCTTCCTGCTCGTCGGCAATTACGTCTGTCACAACCTTGTTGACCAATTTGGCCTGGCGTGCGCGTTGCTGACGCTGGAAGGCATGATTTTCGGTCACATGTGCCATTTCATGAGACAGGACAGCAGCCACTTCCGATGTGTCGTTTGCAAGAGCAAGCAATCCACGGGTGACATAGAGATAGCCGCCGGGCAGGGCAAAGGCGTTGACCACTGGTGAATTGAGGACCGTGAGGCGGTAGTTCTGGTTCGGTGTTGAAGACACGGCGACCAGCCGCTTCGTCACATCACCGAGCAGTGATTCGACTTTTTTGTCGCGGTAACGACCGCCATAGGCGGCCACCACACGTGGATGTTCGCGCTGGCCAATGGAGGCACCTGCACCAGGCGCAAGGCCGGTCAGGCTTGGTGAACCCCCAAATGATACGCAGGCAGCGAGCAGAGGCACCGCAAGAAATACAACAATCAGTGGACGAATAACGCGCAGCAAATCCTTCGCTCGCGAATCGATGCGATTCGCAAGGTTGATTGCCTGCTGGCGGGATTTCAGCCCCATTTGAACAACCGGACCTGTCATAGTGGCAAGTCTGCTTACTCCATGATCACAATTTGTGCTGTGTCAAACACATCAATCAAGGGGCCGCCGTTTGACTGGACGATGCCCCGCACTTCGATAGTTCTGTCTTTCAGTCCTTTTAAGGTGAAACCGTGTTCACTCAAACGTTTTTCGACATTTACTGTCATTCTCACCGTAAAATCCTGCGTGTAGTTCCTTCCAAAATTCAGATAGCGCCAGCGTCCGGCGCTGCCCGTGCTTAGCACAAGGCCCCTAATGATTCCGTAATGGCCTACAGCGCGGTCTGAGTCAAAATGACCGGCTGTGCTCAGAAAGAAAGACTGTGTGTCTTTTGGTGTGGAAATGGGTGTTGGGTGCAATAAATCCAAATTCCAGATGCCCGTGCCAGATTGCCGGGCGGTTTTTTCAGCTGAGCGGAGTGCGTTGGCACAGCTGATCTGATCCGGGTAGATATAGATAAAGGCGTTTCCCTGTTGCAACAGCTTTTGCTGGAGCCAAACTGGCGCTTGATTTTCCGTTTCTGACGAAAACAGAATGTGCGCTGGCGTAAACCCAGTTCGATCAGGCTTTTTGGCAGCCGGATAGGGAGTAATGGTTTGCCCCAGTAGATCAGCAAGCAAATTTTGGGATGTCGCGATTCTGACACCAGCCAGTTTCAGCTTTCTTCCGTCCAGCAGGGACAGCTGGTCATTGCTGTGTGCTTTAACAATGGTTCCGGGGTTTGCCGGCTGGAGGCCGCATTCTGCAAGGTCAACTTCGGCCGCGTTGGCCGTCGCGGTTAGCCACAAGGCACATGACAGAGCTGTTGCCAGACAACGCCAGATAGATGCCAAATGGTGTAAAACCGTGATGAAGGTGGGCTGTTTGATGGTTGATCTCGATATGACAGCAGTCAGTCATGACCCATGATTGAGTGTTGGATTAACCTGAAAATACTGAGGAGTCACGCCAGTGCGGCCCAAACTTCCCCACAATTCCGTGATTTGCGCTAACGTAATATCAACCCTATTCTGTAACGGTTGATCAACAGAATTTTTTGGTGACTATTCTTTTGACCCTGTTTCGATCTGTCTCATTTGTGAAAGCTGCGCCCTTGCGCCTTGCAGCTGTGCTGTCTCTTGGTCTTGTTCTGGCTGCTTGCAACCCGAATTTTGACTTTGATGACCGGCACACCAAGCCGCTTTCAAATGCCACCAAGACCCGGCTTGAAAACCTGAAAATGGATGCCAAGTCGCCGATGATTGTGCGGATCTACAAGGAAGAGGCGGAACTTGAAGTCTGGAAATGGCGCAAGATTGACCGCAAATATGCATTGTACAAGAAATACGACATCTGCGCCTATTCAGGTGAATTGGGGCCGAAAATCAAAGAAGGTGACCGTCAGGCTCCCGAAGGGTTTTACACAATTGTGCCCGGTTTGATGAATCCCCGATCAAATTATTATCTGGCGTTCAATCTGGGCTTTCCCAATGAATTTGATCGGGCGCACAAGCGGACCGGGAGCCATTTGATGGTTCACGGATCATGCTCGTCACGTGGCTGTTATGCCATGGAAGATGATCAGATTGAGGAAATCTACCAGCTTGGGAGGGAAAGCTTTTCTGCCGGCCAGAAATCATTTCAGGTTCAGGCCTTTCCGTTCCGTATGACGGACAAGAATCTTGCGCGCCACAGTGACAGCCCGCATGCTGATTTCTGGCGCATGCTGAAAGATGGGTCGGACCATTTTGCTGCAACCAAACAGCCGCCGACGGTGAATGTTTGTGAGAAACGCTATATCTTCAATGCCGTAGCGGTAGAGGGTGAGGAGTTTGTCGCAGACGAAGTTTGTCCGCCCTATACGGTTCCTGAATCCATTGGCCGGGCGGTGGCCAAGCATCGCGGTGAGGCTTATGTGCCGCAAACGCCGATTGCGGTCGTTCCGACCATAGAATCTGCCATGACAGCACCGAGTGCGCCGTTAACCGCGCCGCAGGCTGATATCGCGGTTGCGCAAACACCCATGCCCCAGCCATTGGAAGCAGAAGCCAAGCCAAAAGGGCTGTTTACAAAGCTGCTCCGCCGCTAAACGAAACAGGCGCTAGAACGAACCGCTGCCGGCTTGTGTTTTCTCATTCCGGGTCATGGCGCCGGAGCTTGCCAAATGCGACCGAATGACATCCGCCAGTGCATCGGCTGCCGGATTTGATTTGGCGCTTGCCTGGTAAAGAACCAGCTGAACGTTTGCAAGAGATGGGAAGCTCTCTGCTTTCCCCAACACCCGCATTCCGGGAACAAGTGCGCTTTTGGCGATAACGCTGACGACGGTTCCACTCATCACAGCTGCCTGTAATCCAGCCATTCCTTCGCTGATCAACTGGATTTTCCATTTGCGGCCGATGGCCTGCAATGCATCAAGCGCAATATCCCTGAAGACATTGCCAACAGGCAGCATTGCCAGGGGCAGGGGATCGAAATTGAAGGAGGAATTCATATCCGAAGTCACCCAGACCAATGGCTCTTCTGCCACGATTTGCCCCTTCGGGAACGCTCGCATTCCGGTCACAAGTGCAAGGTCAATCTCGTTTTGCATGACCCGCGCTACCAAGGGACTGGACAGGCTGCTTTGCAGGCTCACCTCCACATTCGGGTAAGCGGCGATGAAACTTGAAAGAATGTTTGGAAGCAGAGCTGCGGCATACAAATCCGGCACGCCCAATATCACCTGACCGGTGAGCTTTGGCGCTGCGAGCCGGACATGAACTTCATTTTGCAGATGCAGTATTGAACGCGCATAGCCCAGCAGTAATTCACCCTCTGATGTCAGGACAAAGCGCCGGCCAATTGTGGAAAACAATTTGGTGCCCGCCGCGGCTTCCAGACGCTGGATTTGGAGTGTCACAGCGGGCTGAGTTCGGCCGACTCGGCGTGCGGTTTCCGATACGCTCCCTGTTTCAACCAATAAAACAAAGGCTTGCAGCAATTTTGGGTCGAGTGTCTGTTTCATAGTTGTATTAAATATATTTATGAACTCGATTTAAAGAATAAATTTTTTTTTGCTGCAGCTGCGAGCTACGCTGACGTTGTCATTAAATGAATTTCCTCTCAAATTCTGGAGACACGCACAATGTTAGCAACTCGACGTATTTTACTTGGCCTTACGGTCGCCGCTTTAACACTCGGCACTTTTGCCACGCTGTCCACGCGGGCTTTCGCCCAAGACAAGACGATCAAAATTGGAACTTTGAAACTCATTCACGGGATCACTCCCTATTTTTATGAAAAATTTGCACCAGAGGGCGTCACCATCGAAGTGATCCCGTTTGAAAGCCCAACCGACGGTAAAAACGCGGTTGTTACAGGAACTGTTGATTTCGGCATTTATGGTCTGGCGGCGGCAACGCTTGGCGCGGCAGCCGGAGAGCCGGTTGTTGTGGTCGGAGCTGCCTGTAACCGCGGGATGGCGGTGGTGTCCGGTGTTGATTCAGATATCAACACAATCAAAGATCTGATGGGCAAGAAAGTCGGGATCTGGCCCGGTTCCACCCAGGAAGTGGTCATTCTTGATCGCCTCGCTGCCGAAGGGATGACGATTAAAGACATTCAACCAATTCGCGTCTCATTTAGCGATATGGCCTCCGCATTGGAGCGGGGAGATCTGGATGCCTATGTCGGTGCAGAGCCTGGACCAGGCATCAGTCTGGCCAAGGGTGTCGGCAAGATTGTCGAGTATCCCTACACAACGCCGACGGGCTCGCTGAACATGGTTCTGACCACACGTCAGGAGAACATCGACAGCAATAAAGAGTTGATCGAAATGCTGCTGTCCATTCACAGTCAGGCGACTGAATACGCTATGTCCAACCGCGAAGACTTTGTCAAAGTTGCAATGGAAAAGCTTGGCCAGACCAAACCATCCATTGAGAAAGCGGCTCCCAATGTCGAGCTGACATGGAAGATCGATGACAAGTTCATCGAGCAGGCCAATTACTACGGCACGCAGATGCTTGATAAAAAGCAAATTCGGCAGCTTCCGGACTATGCGACCTTTATTGACCCGTCTTTCGTCAATGCCATTGAAGCGGAATAGATCTGGCCGCGTCCTGATATCTCCCATCCATAATAAGCTCAGACTGTAATTCCGAGCTTCAAAGACAATGGAATATGCCGTGTCGTCCAAAATTATGGAAAATCGAGTGTGGAAGGTGGCCCTTGGGGCCATCTTCCCGATACTTTTGATCGTTTCCTGGCACTTTGCAGTCGTATTGACCAAAAACCGTCTCATCCCTGTGCCCTATGAAGTCGCGGTGATGATGTGGGACTTTGCGTTTGGTGGCATCTATGACGATGCTTTCAGCGCATCCCTTCTCACGCATTTCTGGGTTTCAATACAACGCGTCTATGGCGGGTTTCTGTTGGCCGTTATCACTGCGGTGCCATTGGGGCTGATGATTGGGCGCTTTGCGCTGTTGCGGGTCATGCTGGATCCGACCTTGTCGCTGCTGCGCCCTGTCCCGGTTACGGCCTGGCTGCCATTGTCCATGATATTTTTTGGTCTTGGGCCCAAATCAGCAATTTTTCTCGTCTTTCTCGGCGCGTTCTATCCCATTTTACTCAACACGGTATTCGGGGTCAGATCAGTCGACAATAAGCTTTTTGAAGCTGCAGCCATGCTGGGCTGCAAGGGATCGCAGCTGTTTCGATCTGTCGTCATTCCTGCGGCAACGCCTCAGATATTCAATGGTTTGCGACTTGGTCTTGGATTTGCCTGGATTCTGATTGTTGTCGGAGAAATGACCGGGGTTCCAGAAGGCCTGGGTGCGGTCATCATGGATGGGAGGACACTTTCGCGAACGGATCTGGTCATCACGGGAATGATCATCATCGGTATCACCGGGTTTTTATCCGATCGATTGATTGTCCTGCTCAACAATCGTCTGCTGCGATGGAGCCCCCAACATCATGCCTAGTTCCAATATGTCCGCACAAGAGCCATCGGGCTTGCCAATTCTGTCGATCGAGGGTTTGGAAAAGGTCTTTCCATCCGCTGACGGCGATGTTCATGCGCTCGAAAACATCAATCTTGAGGTTCGCAAGGGGGAGTTTGTTTGCCTGCTTGGAGCGTCCGGTTGTGGAAAATCCACCTTGCTGCGCATTGTCGGTGGATTTGAGAACCCAAGTGAAGGCTCAGCAAAGATTTATGGCACCCCTATTAAAAGTCCCGGTCCAGATCGCGGGGTTGTGTTTCAGGATTATGCGCTGTTCCCGTGGCTAACCGTTGCGGAAAACATTTCGTTCGGGCCGAGGCATCGCGGTTTGGCCAAATCCGAAATCAAAGAGACCTCGCAAAAATACATGCAGATGGTGGGCCTTACGCAATTTGCCAGTAAATACCCAAATACGCTTTCCGGCGGCATGAAGCAGAGAGTGGCGATTGCACGTGTGTTGGCGAATGATGCCGAGATATTGCTGATGGATGAACCGTTTGCCGCGTTGGATGCGCTGACACGGGCAAAGCTTCAGGAAGAGTTGCTGGAAATCTGGGAGCGCACCAATCTTACAGTGATATTTGTGACCCACTCGGTTGAAGAGGCCGTCATTTTGTCAGACCGAATTGTTGTCATGGGCGCGGGTCCTGGGCACATTGAGTCCGACATTTCTCTCAATTTACCGCGACCGCGCGATCCTTCTTCAATCGAATTCAATGATCTCAGGCGTGACGTCAGCAATCAGTTGAGACGTCACATTGCAGCGGCACCCAAAGTGAGAGACGCAATAGATGCATAGCGACCAATCAGATCCCAAGGAAAGTCAAACACCCGATCCAAGCGTCTATCGCGGCATGACACGCGCTGAACTTGATGCCGGATACAATAATACCGAGGCAGTGCATGACAGTGCTCAGCACATGGATCTGTGGATGTCCCGAAGTGCCGATGTGCGGCGCGGTCAGAACGCTGTTCTGAATCTGCGATATGGTCCGAAACCAGCAAACAGACTGGACTTTTTCAAAGCGGGTTTACCAGATCGCGGCTTGTTCATTTTCATTCATGGCGGCTACTGGCAGCGCAATAACAAAGAGATGTTTGCCTTTGTGGCAGAAGGTCTTTGTGCCGGGCATGTCAACGTTGCAACAATAGGCTATACGCTGGCACCCGAGGCCTCACTGAGCGAGATTGTATCCGAAATTGGGCTCGCCATTGAGCACTTGCTACGTGAGAATCACAGGCTGGGGTTCGACGTTGGCAAAATCTATATCGGTGGCTGGTCTGCAGGCGGACATTTGTCTGCGATCCTGGCTGAGCATCCATCCGTCAAGGGTTTTGTCTCAATCAGCGGTATCTTTGATCTGGAGCCGATTTCAAAATGCTATCTGAATCAAAAGCTGAAATTGTCTGATGACGAAATCTTCGACCTGAGTCCGATCAACAGGCATTTGGACTGCAACAAGAAAGTTCTGTTGTTTGCAGGTGAATTGGAACTGCCCGAGTTGACGCGGCAAAGCCGGGATTATGCATTGCATCTCTCTGGCTCGCATAAAGATCTGCAGCACCTATTGGTTGCGAACAAGAATCATTATTCTGTTCTCGACGAGTTACGTTTGAAAGACGGAGTCATCGCGCGTGAAATATTGCATCTGTTAGACTAGTTGTCCGGTCTCGGCTTTGAAGACGAGCCATTTGCGATAAATCACGAATGCGCTTGCGCTGAAGCAGATCAAGGCAATGCCGATGCCGAGAAAGTTCCGAACGGCTTCCGTCAATGTCGTCAACTGGCTCGCCAACAGATATCCCAGCATGGTGTAAGTGATGGTCCAGAGCGCAGTGCCGATCAGGGCTGTGGTGGAGAATTTGAGCCAGCTCATTTTACTGGCACCACAAATATAGGTGACATACGGGCCAACCGGGCTCAGGATGGTGTGGCTGAGGAATATAGCGGTCGTGCCCTTTTGCTCCAGAAGCAGTTCGCCACGCGCCACCAGACCACGAAACCTTCCAATTGATCGCAGCTTGTCGAGTAAGGACGGGCCGACAATGCGTGCCGCGTTGAGCGCCAGTTGATCGCCCAGAGCGAAAGCTGTGAAGGTTACCAAAAGCACATTCAGAACATCCAGATCACCGGCAGCGGCAAACCCTCCTGATGTCAGCACAAGGACAGATGAAGGCAGCGGAATGCCCAAGCAGGCAATGGCAACGCAAGCGAAGACAATCCACAGGCCATAGTCGGGAATAAGGCCAAGAAAATAATCAGTCATTTGTCTGCTCACGATAATCCTGTGCCGCATCCCGAACCATCTGCGTCAACTCTTCCAGTGAGACGTCCAGCCATTCAGCGACAAAACGCATGCGCCGCGGGCCTTCAAACGCCTCTGTAAATCCGAAAATTTCACGTACCGTTTCCCGAGGCAGATCATAGGACAGCGCTACATATCGCGGGGTCATCCAGGGCTTTAAGGCCTCGTTCTGATGTCTTGGATCATTGAAGTAGATGAGCTCTGCCGCGAAACTGCCAGCAAAATAGATCAAAGCAAAAAAAGACGCCGCGCAGAAGCCGACCGTCAGTTTGTTCTGCAAAATAAATGTGCGCAGTTTGGGTGTCAGCACAATTCCACGACCTGTTGGGACATTTAGCCCAGATTGTTATGTGTTTTCCCTCAGGTCAACTGCTCTTGATGACCCACTGCATGAATATTGCGTCTGTGCTCTGGCATGGTGTCAATGTCAGATCGCGTGACATGAATGGCCCCGCGCTGCGACTGGTGTCAGCAACCGAGACACACAGGGTTTCGTCGCTTGTCAGGGTGAATTGCATTGTCTCAGTGGCGTAGGCGAATTGCTGGCTGGCATCGTTTTCCAGACAATCCTTTAGTCCAAAGGGTACAGCTTCGTTTTCCGGTTCACTCAGTGTCATGCATTTGCCAGCGAATTCGGCGGATTTGATCTGGCCGGTTTCACCATCAAAGGAAAACTGCACATCACCACCTTGTGGTTTGCAGGAATGGGCCTGAAGCTGCTCTGAGAACCCCCGTCCCAAGGTATCGATGCACCAACCCAGCGCATCCACCTCGTCGAGATTGTCGGCCAGATAAATAACGGGTGCAGGTGTCTGCAATGCTGGTGCTTCGGCCATTGCCGGGTTGCAAAGGGCAATTGATGCCAGGGCAAGCAGGCAGGCAGATCGGTATTTCGTGAATGAGAGCATGTCTGATTTCCGATTGGGTTCAGGTCAATATGTCAACGTTTAAATGCCATTTGAGGGCTTTTCCTGCCCCAAAGCATCTTCCAGAAAAGTGTTCATTTGACGCCAATCCATGTGCACTTTCTCAAGCTCTGTCAAACTTGCGGGGTGCGTTGTAACGTTTCGGGGTCTTGGTTCCACTGACAGGGTTTGTTGTAATCAGACGGGGCAATCTTTGTGCACATACCGCGCGCCAATGTTGTTGGCTCTGATGGCCGATCCGTTTGAGGCGACCGATCTGCTGGCCGCCTCTGTTTCAGGGGCGGCTCAGACCAAGGCATTGGACTTGCGGGAGGCCTATTCCAGGCTGAGGGAATGAATCCCGTTCTGATTGACGGCCAAACGGATTGTTTATTTGTTGTATCAGTTTCAGGGCCGCACCAGACCCGACATATCTACGTCCACCTGCTCTGACAGGTTTTCAAGGCTGTCATAGAGCAATTGCAGGGCATAATGTGGGTTGTGGGTATAGATCGCCTTGTCCTTGGCGATGACCTGATAATTGTAGGCAGCTCTCAAGAGACGTGGTGTCCAGGTCTGGTAACGGTTTGGGTATATGGCTTCATCACCCGATGCCGAACCATCGCCGTCACTGTCTGTGAAAAAGTATGGGAATGAACCAGAATAATAGACGATGGCCGTTCCAGCCACATCCGCTGCGTATGCTCGGATCGCTACATCAAGGCGTTCGTGCAGGGCGGCAATAGGATTTGCGATGCCTTCTGTGGTGTCTCCATCTCCATCAAAATCGATCGGCGACATTCTGATATCGCTGAATTGCGAGATGTTCTGATGGCAGCTGGAGCAGCTTTCTTGTGCCACTTCCAGTGTGTGTGGATTGTGGCAGTCTGTGCATGTTGCAAGATTGGGAACATGGGTAAACTTGCCCTTGTAGATCTTGCCCTCATATTGGTAGCCACCCCGTGCTTCGCCGCCCATAAGGCTTGCTGCAGCTGCAGCATAATGGATGTTGATGAAGCCAAGGTCTGCTGAAACCGCATCGTCCTCGATATCAAGCGTCGCGGTGTTGACCCGGTCACTGGATGCCCGGCCCTGATGGCATACGGCGCAAACCGCGCCATCACCCAGCGAATCGACAGCAACGCCTGAAGGAAACGGAACTGATGCCAGAGTTTCGGCGCTGCTTTGATGACAGACAACACATCCAACTGTGGTGCCAAGAGGCACAGGGTGGTCGATGACACCTGGCGTGCTCATGGGGCCGTTCAGATAATCCTCAGCGCCAATGCTGGAGTGGCAGGTGGCACATGATCCGGGAATCTCGCCGTCTTCATTCCAATGTGTGAACGCTTCAGATGACCTGTCGGCATGCGGTGACGCACGCCAGGCCTCGACAATGTCCGCGATTGGAGAGCGGCCCGCATCCTGAGCATTGGCGGATGTCATTGGCAAAAGCGCGTTCAGGGGTACAATGAGTGACATCAGGAAAACCGAACCGGTGACCGTACAAGCGGCCTTCAACAACCTATTCATGAACTACGCTCCACTGTTTTTTGAAGATCTGATCTGAAAAATATCACACGCGGATATGCAATCATTGATGGAGATCAAAGAGATCCATCCCTTCCTGATTGATGATCTGGAATCAGAGATTACGTTTCAAAGTTCCCTGTTTCCCCGGTGAAGGATCGCTGATGATGGGTCACACCAAAATCAAACGTGGGCTGCAGTTCTCCAATGAGGGTGCACCTGTGGAAAATCTTGTGCATGAAGAATGCTGTGTCAGCACTGCAGCTTTGTTGGGTGCAGACTGCCCGGGCCTGCGTCCTGCCCTGACCGTTGCTCTTGGGGACAGGGTCACGGCCGGACAGATTGTTTTCACGGACCGTAAATATCCGGACATTGCCTTTGCAGCGCCTTTGTCCGGGCGTGTTGCTTCGATTGATTATGGGCCGCGCCGCACATTGTCTGCTTTTGTCATAGAAGCTGAGGAGGGCGAGCCGGATAAGGTTGCGGATGATCTTTCCGATACCGCTTCAATTGACGAAACCAGCAATGAGGGCGTGCGCCAGACATTGTTGAAGCGCGGCTTCTGGCCAGCCTTTCAAACGCGCCCATTTGGCGGCATTCCAGCGCCGGATGCGACGCCTGCTGCCATCTTTGTCAACGCGACACAAATATCTCCTCGGGCGCCAGCTCCATGGGTTGTACTGGAACGCCGGAAAACTGAATTTCAGCAGGGCGTCGAGTTGCTGACCCGCCTGACTGACGGGCCGGTCTATGTCTGTCAGGCGCCAGAAGATACGCTTTGTACCTTCTCAGGCCGTGTGAAAGGCGCATTCTTCAGTGGAACCCGGGCAGCGGGACTGTCTGGAACACATATTGATCGACTGCACCCGGCCAGTCTTGATCATCATGTCTGGTCAATCGGATATCAGGATGTTGCTGCTATCGGCCATCTGTTTCAATCCGGGCAGTATCTGGCGGATCGTTTGATTTCCATTGCTGGTCCGCGGGCAGTCGCGCCGAAGCTTGTCAGAACCTGCCTTGGTGGCGGTATACGCGATATCTGCAGCGGTGAATTTGCCTCCCAAAGCGGTGGTTCCACCACGCGAATTCTGTCTGGTGACGCGCTGACGGGCCGAGACGCTGCCTATATCGGCCGTTATCACCAACAGATTACAATCATGGACAGGCCATCAGACAAAGGCATCTGGCGCTGGTTGTCAGGGCCATCTGCCGCACAAGGTGTCATTGTTCCCACTGGCGCTTTGGAACAGGCTCTGGCCATTGATGTTTTGCCTGTTCCGCTCATGCGCGCATTGAGCGTTGGTGATAGCGAAGCTGCCGAACGGCTGGGGTGTCTTGCCCTCGTCGAAGAAGATGTCGCGGCCCTGACTGAATTGTGTACCAGCGGTGCCGATTATGGCGCGCTTCTCAGGCACGTCCTTGATGATCTGGCGGGGGACATTGTATGATCCTGCGCCCCGGACTTTTCTCGCGGCTGAGCGTTGGCGGGATCAGTGTCCTCCAGATTGCGGCTCTTTTGCTGCCGATCGCGGTGGTGGTTTTTGAAAGAGGCAACGGGCAGGCACAGTTGCTGGCGGTCGCGTTGCTGACAGCTATTTTCTGGGATCTGATTTTTGCCATTCTGCGCAAAAGGAAGTTCTATTTTCATGGCATGTCGACTGCCTTGATCGTTGCCGTTCTGGTTCCACCTGCTTTGCCATTGTGGCAATTGGCCCTGACTCTGTCTCTTGGATGCGTCATTGGTGAACATGTCTTTGGAGGCCGGGGGTTCGGTTTTTTAAGTCCGGCAGCCATTTGCCTGTCCCTGCTGCTGTTGTCGTTTCCTCAGGTTCAACTGGAACCGATGTCACAGAACGTAGCCTTGGCCACAGTGCCGGGAGCTTTGCTTTTGTTGGTTTCCGGTCTGGTTTCGTGGCGGGTCATCCTTGGCGCGTTTGTGACGATTATTGGACTAGCCTTGCCCTCAAATCTGGAAGTTGACGTGTTTTCGCTTGGTATTGCGACGCTATTTGGCCTGGTGTTCCTGACCGGTGATCCAGTTTCAGCGGCGTCTACAAATTCGGGACGCTGGATCTATGGTCTTCTGGCAGGTCTGCTGATTTCAATCTTCAGCCCGGAGAGTACCGCTATTTCATCTGCAAGCCTTGTTTTTGGCTCCCTGACGGCCAGCGTGTTTGCACCTTTGATTGACCATCTGATTGTCCTTGCAAAGGCCAAAAGCAGGTTGGAGCGCAGTTCAAGACGCAGGAGGCAAAGCCTTGCTTAACCCCATTGAAGCATGGCGCGGATTTCTGGCGCGAGACAATGATGACCGCGTCAAGGTGTACGGCGTCGCGGTGTTGGTTGCTCTTGTGTGCGCCATCGTGATTTCGACGGCTTCTGTGACGCTGCGACCGATGCAGGAAGCGCATCTGGAGGCGGAGCGTCAGGCGCGGATGGAAGCCATGCTGGATACTTTGCCAAGCATGCGCTCCATCATGCAGGAAGCGGGTGTTGATACGTTGGAAACGCGCCTTGTTGATCTGGCAAGTGGGGCGTTTGTTTCCGACATAGATCCTGACAGCTACGACGCACAGGCCGCTCTTAATGACCCGGAGCAAAGTGTTGCCATCCCGGCTGAGGCTGATGTTGCGGGTCTTCAGAGACGTGCGCTGTATGCGCCGGTTTATCTTCTGGAAAGTGATGGCGAACTTCTGCTTGTTGTGCTGCCGGTCAGTGGTGTGGGTTATCAATCCACATTGCGCGCCATGCTGGCACTTGAAGCTGACCTGAACACCGTTGCAGCACTGACGATCATCGAACAGGGCGAAACCGCCGGTCTTGGTGCCCGCATTGAAGAGGCTGCCTGGCAGGCCCAATGGCAGGGTAAGCAGATTGCTGATGACAGCGGCGAAATCGTCATTTCTGTTGTGCGCGGGCAGGCCTCCGGGCCCTTTGAAGTTGATGGAATTTCCGGCGCGTCGAGAACAGCAAATGGTGTGGCGAATATGGTGCGATACTGGTTGGGTGATCATGGATTTGGTCCCTTTCTGAACCGTCTGCAGCAGGAAGGACTTTGATATGGCCACCTTGATGAAACACATCTCGACGCCGCTCATTAACAACAATCCAATTACCTTGCAGATTCTGGGTATCTGTTCTGCGCTGGCTGTCACGACGTCGCTGTCCACGGCTTTGACGATGTCGCTGGCCTTGACGGTTGTCTTGTGCCTGGCATCAGGCCTGATCAGTCTGATCCGGAATCACATTCCATCAGTGATCCGCCTGATTGTGCAGATCACGATCATCGCGTCGCTGGTCATTGTGATTGATGAGATTTTGCAGGCCTATGCATTCCAGATCAGCCGCCAGCTTTCCATTTTTGTCGGATTGATTGTGACCAATTGTCTTGTGCTGGGCCGTGCGGAAGCCTTTGCCATGCGCAATCCCGTTGTGCCTTCCATACTGGATGGTCTGGGAAATGGGCTGGGTTACAGTCTGATCCTGATCATTGTTGGCTCGATCCGGGAATTACTGGGTGCGGGAACGCTGCTCAATTACGCCGTGTTTACGCCGGTTTCCGATGGGGGCTGGTTTGAGCCGCTGGGTCTGATGCAACTGGCTCCAAGCGCGTTTTTCATCATTGGCCTTTTGATCTGGCTGATACGGAGCGTTTGGACACAGCAAAAGGAAGTCGCAAAGTTTGAACTGAGAACGCGGAGCGTGCGGCCATGACCGAGCTTCTGATTGCGTCGGTATTTCAGGAAAACCTGGCGCTGTCCTTTTTCCTGGGCATCTGTACGTTTCTGGCCGTGTCAGAGCGTATCGAAACAGCCTTCGGGTTGGGCATTGCGGTAATTGTGGTTCAAACGATTACGGTCCCAGTCAATAATCTGATTTACAATGGGTTGCTGATTGAAGGGGCATGGGCCTTTATTGGCCTGCCAGATATTGATCTGACTTTTCTCAAACTTGTTGCCTTTATCGGCCTGATTGCGGCGATGGTGCAAATTCTGGAAATGTCGCTGGATCGGTTTGTGCCAACTCTTTACCGCGCCCTTGGCATTTTCCTGCCATTGCTCACCGTGAACTGCGCCATTCTGGGTGGTAGCCTGTTCATGGTTGAGCGGCAGTACAGTTTCACAGACTCGGTCATTTATGGTTTTGGCAGCGGTGCGGGCTGGGCCTTGGCCATTGTCACATTTGCTGCCATTCGTGAGCGGTTGAAATATAGTGATATGCCAGCAGGTCTTCGGGGACTGGGTAACGCCTTTCTTATCACCGGTCTTATTTCGCTTGGATTTTCCGCTTTTGCGGGGGCGGGGCTATGAATGAAATCCTGTTTGGCAGCTTGCTCTTAACCGTCATTGTATTGGTGCTGGCCATCATTGTTGTGTTGGCACGCTCGGCATTGATGCCGGTCCGTGCTGCCGTTCTGACGGTGAATGAGCAAACCGAGCTTCAGACCAAAACCGGCCAGAAGCTGCTGTCCAGTCTGCTTGAGAATGATATTCTGGTGCCCTCCGCTTGCGCTGGGGCCGGGACGTGTGGCCTGTGCCGGATCAAAGTTGAGGAAGGCGCGCCAGATACCACTCCCATTGAAGCCGGACTGTTCACGAAAGCCGAATTGCATGACGGGATGCATCTGGCCTGTCAGGTTATGGTGCGTGGCGATATGAAGGTGCAGGTGCCAGCGGATATTATGTCTGTGGAGACATTCTCCTGCCAGGTGGTCTCCTCGCGTTCTCTCACGCCGCTGATCCGTGAAGTTGTGCTGCAATTGCCGGAAGGCACCGAGATGGAGTTGGTTGCCGGTGCTTTTGTGCAGATTACCGCTCCCCCGTTTTCGCTGGCTTATGCCGATTTGAAAGTGCCCGATGCGCATGAAGATGCGTGGAAATCCATGCGGGATTTGCGCGTTGACAGTGAGGGTGACGTCACGCGCGCTTATTCGGTTTCTGATCGACCGGAAGATTTGGCTGCAGGGCGGCTTGTGCTGAATGTACGGCTGGCATTGCCGCCGCCCTCAGCCCCTGATGCCCCCCCTGGAATTGTATCCTCCTGGCTGTTTGGCCTGTCAGAGGGCGCAGAAGTATCTGTATCCGGTCCGTTTGGCACATTCCGGGCGCAGGATACTGAGCGTGAGATGGTGTTCATTGGCGGCGGAGTTGGTATGGCGCCCTTGCGTGCCATCATTCACGAGCAGCTTGAGCGTGTGGGCACCGGCCGGGCCATGAGTTTCTGGTACGGTGCCAGAAACGAAGCCGAGCTGTTTTACAGGCAGGAGTTGGATGCCCTTGCGGCAAAGCATGCCAATTTCAACTGGACTGTGGCCCTGTCCGATCCTGCCCCGTCAGACAATTGGACCGGGAGCAAGGGATTTGTGCATTCTGTTGTGTTCAAACAGCATCTGCAAAACCACCCGACCCCCGAAGACTGCGAATATTATTTGTGCGGACCGCCGCTCATGATCCGGGCGGTCATGGCCATGCTGGATGAGCTTGGTGTGGACCGGGATCATATCTTCAACGACGATTTTGGAGTTTAGGCGATGCAGATTTCACGACGTGACATGGTGCTTGGACTGGCCGCCTCTGGCCTTGGCGTGGCCGGCTCTGGCATTGGTCTGGCAGGTCCTGCATGGGCCGGAAACCACAATTCCAATGCTCAGGTTTCCAAGGGCCATGTTTCCAAAGGATGGGCCTTTGGCAGTTTCTGGCGTCTGGTCACGGCTGACGCTCAAATGGCGGGTGTGGCCAAATCCGTGGTGGATGCGATTGTTGATGACGTCACACACAGCATGTCGCCTTACGACTCGACATCTGAGCTTTCTCGTTTCAATGCGGCAAAGACCGATGACTGGCTGCCCATGTCCGGACCGAGTTGTGCCGTTGTGGCGGAGGCGCTGCGCATTGCGAGAGTTTCACAAGGGGCGTTTGACCCGACCGTCGGTCCTTTGGTCGCCCGGTTCGGTTTTGGGCCGATCCAGGGTGCTGTGGGACGGTATGATGATATTGTTGTTGCGCCAAGCGCCATTCGGAAGCGGGTGCCGGGACTGACGCTGGATTTGTGCGGAATTGCGAAAGGCTATGCGCTGGACCGGGTTGTGGCTGGCCTGTCTCAAGCAGGTGTTGAAAACGCCCTGATAGAGATTGGTGGTGAAGTGCGGGCGCTGGGGATGCACCCAAATGGGCGTGCGTGGAAGATCGGAATAGCGGATCCGCTGTCAAATGGTGCGGGGGTGCAGCGCGTCGTGAAGCCTGGAATTCTGGCTCTTGCCACATCTGGTCACGCGGTAAATGGCGTTCGTGCGCCGGTCAGTATCAGCCATATCGTCAATCCACAGTCCGGGCGGCCAGCGCATATGACGCTGGCTTCTGTTTCTGTTCTGGCCGCATCCGGCATGGAGGCGGATGCACTTGCCACTGCCCTGTGCGCCCATGGTGCCAGGGCAGGGATTGATCTGGCCGAGCGTCTTGGTATTTCGGCCCTGTTTGTAACGGATGGATCGGAAGCACCTTTGGAAGTGATGACCGGTGGGTTTGATACCCACATTGAGATCTGAGGAGATTGTTATGGGAACGCTTGTTTTTGCCTTTGCCATTCTGCTGGTGTCGATGGGTGGTCTTGCTCTAGGCGTGATGGCGGGTCGCAAACCGATCAAGGGGTCCTGTGGTGGTCTGGCCTGCATGAAAGACATTGATTGCGGCGCTTGCCGCGCAAAACGCCTATTGGAGGAGCCGCAATGAGCTCTGCCTCAACAGTTGCCGATTACATGTCTCGTGATCTGATCACCCTGTCTCCAGACATGGAGATCAACCATGCCATGAATATTCTGCTGGAAAAGCACATTTCCGGCGCGCCGGTTGTCGATGCCAGTGGCAAGCTTGTGGGGGTTTTGTCAAAGAAGGACTGTCTGGCAGCGGCGCTGGCCGCGAGTTACTACAGGGACTGGGGCAAGCCTGTGAGTGCCTATATGTCGACAGATGTTCAGACGCTTGATTCCGGCATGAATATTGTGGCTGCCACCAGTGTTTTTCTGGACAGTACCTTCAGACGGTTTCCCGTTATGGAAAATGGTCGGCTTGTGGGCCAGATCAGCCGGGCAGATGCGTTGCGCGCCATGAGTGACAATTGGGGATGACAGCGCGCAACGGATTTTGGAGCGGTGGGCCCTCCCTATTGAGCGACGTAGCCGCCATCAATCGGGATGTTAGCACCTGTTACGAAAGCGGCACGATCGGAGCACAGCCAGACAATCAGTTCAGCCACTTCTTCGGGCGTTCCAATGCGCCCAAGGGGATGAAGCGGTGCCATCATCTGTTGGCTGCTCTGCTGGCCGCCGCTGGTCTGCTCAGCAAGAGAATCCAGCATGCGTGTGTCAATGCCGCCGGGGCAGATGGAGTTTACCCGAATGCCATCCTTGCCATATTCAAGGGCCGCATTTTTCGTCAGACCATTCACCGCATGTTTTGATGCAGTATAGGGAGCAATTCCTGGAAACCCGATCAGGCCCGCAATCGATGCCAGATTGACAATGGCACCGCCACCGGAGGTCAGCATTTCCCGGATTTCCGCCCGAAGGCATAAAAACACACCGCGGGCATTTACATTCATGACGGCGTCGTAATTCTCGATGGTCTGTTCGGCGAAGGGAGCGATTTTTCCCTCAATGCCAGCATTGTTGCAGACACAATCAAGGGACTCATATTCCTCGACGACACCCTCGATCAGGGCTTTGACGTCTTCAGGCTTGCTGCAATCTGCCTGAATGAAGATTGCTTTGCCGCCATCTGCGTGAATGAGCCGAACAGTTTCTATCCCGCCTGTGCTGTCTATATCCGAGACAACAACTCTGGCACCTTCGGTGCTGAATTTACGCGCTGTTGCCCGACCGATACCGGCTCCGGCGCCAGTGACCAGTGCAGTTTTACCCGATACAATACCCATATCACGCTCCTTTATTTCTATGATAAAGTAATGATATTGGCGTCTTCCAATACAAGATTGATGCAGGTCAATAATGTAAGTAAAAAGAAAATTTTTGTTTTTTAATATTGAATTTTTTGAATCGATAACTACATAAACAGTTTGGCGGCGTGAATGTTGACGTGATTCAGAGCGCCCTCAACTTGAACGCCCAACTCCCTCCGATCTCTACGCAGCGCTTCCCTGACGGGGTTAGATTCGCTCCGTGTCATTACCTTCCATCGTTCGTGCAAATTCGGCCCAGGGGCGCAGCGCAAATTGTTCGTCGATGACGCAGGCATTGTCGATACGGTCACAGCGGAATGTTCGGATGTCATTACGCAGTCGGTCCCAGCACATGACGTACCAGACCGGAGGATTGTGGACGAGGTAGTGTGGTTCAACTGTCCTTGCAGATATTGCACCTTGACCGTCCGTATATTCAATCTCTATGGCGCGCATCAAAAAGAAGGCCCGCTTGAGCTGGTCTCCAACCTGTATCCCGTCCGCCTCCAGGGAAGATATAACTACACTGGACGATGTTGCACCTGTTCTGATCCGGTCACGCAGGCTGTTTATGCGCCGTTGATCGGGGTGCGAAAAAGAGGCGAGCAATTTGCGCCGGATGCTGTTGGCTTTTGCCATCTGAATGGCGTGGTGCTGGTGTTCGCCTATCGCCAGGCCGATCAGCAGATCGATGACCTCCTCAAAGGTCAAATTCACCCGGCCGACACCCCATGTGCTTTGCAGGCGAACGCCGCCGCCGCGACCCCTGTCAGATTCTACCGGAACACCTCGCTCTCTCAGGATTTCAATGTCGCGATTAATTGTGCGCAGGCTGACACTCAGCTCTTTTGCTGCGTGTTTCAGCACGAGGGGCTCGTCAGATTTGAGCCAGGACTCCAGTAGATCGAGCCGTTCCAGGCGAGACAGGATATGCATCAATCAAATATGACATAATATGGCATAATTACAAATAGAGTGAATCCGAACTCAGGTTGAACACATCAAAAAGGATATCAAATGAGCGATCGGATTATCGAACTGGCGTTAATCAAACTGGCAGAAGGCAAGACCGAACATGAGTTGATCAAGGCCTCCGAGGTCTTTCAGACGCAATTTCTCAATGGGCAGGACGGGTTTGTCCGCCGTGATCTGGTGCGTAAAGATGATGGCACATACACTGACATCATTCTTTGGGAAAGCCGTGCGCATGCGGACGCCATATTTGAAAAGGCGCAAAAATCCGAAGCCGTAGGCCAGTATTTTTCGCTGATGGATTTTGACCCGGAGAACATGAATGAAGGTGTCGCGCATTGCGGGTTGCTTGCGTCATTCTCAGCCGGTTGATGTTTGATGGAACCCTTCAAAAACGAGATCTCTCCGGAACTTGTGGGATTGCTTGCCAAATCGCTTGGCAAGCATCTTCCGTCTCTGGATTTGGACAGTTTTGTTGCACCCTTGCTGCAACGCCTGCCGCATCTTGAGCTGAAAGAGCGGGTCAGCCTGCTCGCTGACGCCATTCATGAGGTGCTGCCAAGGCCGATGGAGAAGCGCTATGCCATCCTTGCAGCCATGTTGCATCCCGATCAGGAAAACAGCGCAGGCCGTTCCAGCACGCAGGAAGGGATGTGCGGTTGGGGTGTCTGGCCACTGACCGAAATTGTCGGCAAGCATGGGTTGAACGACTTTGATGCATCCCTTGCCCTATTGAAGGAAATTACAAAACGCGGGACATCCGAGTTTGATGTAAGACCGTTCATTGATGCAGATCCAGGCAGAGCCTTGAAAACAATTTTGAGCTGGGTTCATGATGATAATCATCATGTGCGCAGGCTTGCCTCGGAAGGAACCCGCCCCCGTTTGCCCTGGGGTATGCGGTTGAAAGGATTGACTGCCGATCCATCAGCCACGCTTCCCATACTATACGCGCTCAGGGATGATCCAAGTGAATATGTGCGTCGCTCGGTCGCCAATCATCTCAACGACATTGCCAAGGATCACCCTGATCGTGTTGCCGAGCTTGCGTTGCAATGGCTGCGTGATGCGCCAGAGCCACGCCGAAAGCTTGTCAGGCATGCATGCCGAAGTCTTATCAAACAGGGGCATCCCGGTGCACTCGCGGCATTTGGTTTTCACAGTCCTGAGATTGTTGAGCCCCAAATCACAATCACAAACCCGCAGATTATTCTTGGGGGCAGTATCGACTTTTCGACGGAAATTCGGTCGACAGCCAGCCGACCGCAGAAGCTGCACATCGACTATGTCGTGCATTTCAAGAAGGCAAATGGCTTGCATATGCCGAAAGTGTTCAAATGGACGACTATTTCCCTGGACGCTGGTGAACGCCGATCCCTAACGCGGCGGCACGCAATCAGACCGGTGACAACACGACGATATTACGACGGCCAACAGCATTTGACGCTTCGAATCAATGGCAAAGATTTCGGCATGAACACGTTTCAATTGTCTATGAAATAGCCTTCAGACTTCGCTGATATGTTCTTGCAACCGATCCAAAGGCATGCGCCCTCTGCTCACAGAGGCGTTAATCGCAGGCGGCTATGATGATGATTTCGACTTTCAACGTTTCACGTGCCAGCTTTGCTTCGCCACAGGCGCGTGCCGGAGCAAAGCCTTCTGGAACCCATGCGTCCCAAACCGCATTCATATCGGCGAAATCCTTCATATCTGCCAGCCAGATGGTCGCCTGCAATATGTGTTCGCGAGAGGATCCGGCTTTGTGAAGCAACGCATCGACGCGAGACAGACAATCACGTGTCTGATCTGCAACCGTGTCTCCGTCGCCCACTTGCCCGCACAAATAAGCAACGCCATCGTGTTTCACAATTTTGCTCATGCGCGGTCCGGTATCAATGCGTTCGATCATTCTGCAGCTTCCTTCTCATTTGTTTCAGCAAGCGCTGCCAGCTCTGCCAGAGTTACGGGCTTGAGTGGCGCTCGAATGCGGTAACTGCCAACAACATCTTGTGTTTCACCTGTTTCGGCAGCCAATATTTCTGTCACGGTCAGACCACAGAACCGCCCCTGGCAGGGTCCCATACCCGAACGGCCAAACGACTTTGTCTGGTTTGGGCCTTTACAGCCAAGTTTCGCGTAACGGCGTATGTCACCGGCGGTCACTTCTTCGCAGCGACAAATAATCGTTTCATCTTGTGGCAGTAGCACAGATTGCGGCGGTGGATACAGCGTATCCAAAAATGGCCGGATGGACAATTCGCTCTGCCTTGATTTTTCAAGCCGACGAACGCTTTTGTCGCGCTCACCACCGCTGATTTTTTTAATGCGGGCCAACGCGTTCAATGCGCAAATCCGGCCCGAAAGGGCCGCGACTTTGGCTCCCCCTATTCCTGCTCCATCCCCCGCTATCGAAAACATCGGGTGTGAGGCTTGGCCAAACTCATCAATGACCGGGTGAAAACAACGCTGCGTGTGGTCATAGTGATGTTCAAGACCAAGTGACCGGCTGATCTGGGTGTTGGGGACGACGCCCTGATGGAGAAGAACAATGTTGGTGTCTATGCAATGGTCTTTGCCGCCAGCGCGAAAGCGGACCGCCTCGGCATTCTCCTCGCCTTCGATTGCAATATCATGCGCTGCTTTGAAACGTGGGACACCGGCCCACTTAAGAGCTGCGATCATGCGCGCGCCCTTGAAAAGCTGCTTCCAGTCTCTCAGTGCTTTCGCCAAATGAGGAAGCGCTGCGATTAAATCCCGGCGCGTCTGGGTTTCGACCAAAGCTTTGGGAGGTGCGCCTGCTGCAAGCAACTGGGTTGCTACCAGATAAAGCAGAGGGCCAGACCCGACCAGCACAGCATCACGGGTGACAATCGAGCCACTTTTCATCAGGATTTGGGCGGCACCTGCGGTGAGGACACCGGGCAGTGTCCAGCCGGGCAGGGGCACAGCACGTTCCATTGCGCCCGAGGCCAGAATGAAGTGCCGCCCTTTGATTTGTTCAGCACGGCCAGCATCGCTGAACACAACAGTGCCGGCTTTGTCTATTTTCCATACTGTCACCCCAGCCCGATGCAGAATTCTGTCGTGGCGCAGGCCGTCCACGTATTGACGGCCGGCCAGGTAGTCTTTGCCGAGTATATCAACCTGGTCTTGTTTGCTGTTGCTGACATTGCGGTAAATCTGGCCGCCGCCGCTTGCCTGCTCATCAAGGATGCAAACCGACGCATCATGTTTTGCCGCTTCAATGGCGGCAGACATCCCTGCAGGTCCTGCCCCAATGATGATGATATCAAAGTCTGGATGCATGATTATGCGTCCTCACTGGTGATGGGAACACGCTCTACTACAAGGCCTTCATGCACCGGTGTCAGGCAGGCCTGAACGGTGACCCCGTCGATGAGGACGAGGCAATCATAGCAAGCGCCCATCATACAGAACGGGCCACGGGCAGCCCCACTCACAGGCGTTTCACGAAAGGCTATCACACCATGCGTCAACAAAGCCGCCGCGACACTCATGCCAGGCTTCGCTGAAACGGATTTACCATCAAATGTGAAGGACAGGGTGCAATCAGAGCGGCTTTCGTCAAAAGACTCAAACACGGAAACGGCCTTCGCTGAATTGTGACACGTCGGGTGCGGTGTTTCGCTCTAATATCCAGTCAGGCATCAAGCGCGCATGAGCGGCTGCCAGCGTGATGCCGCTGTGGCAGGTCATGAAAGCCGCGCCCAAGACCTTTGGAGAGCGTTGATAGATCGGGAGCCCATCAGGCGACATGATGCGTAACGCGGCCCAACTGCGCACCAGTTTGGCCTTGCCAAGGTGCGGGAATACATCAATCGCATGTTGGGCCAATCCAGCGCTGGTCGCTATGTCTTCCACATCATCCAATCCTATCTCCGCCTTGGATGCCCCGATCTGAACACCGCCTTCATTGACCTGCCGCAGCGTGCCGGAGGGATAATGCAGGAAGAACGGGAGTTTTTCCGTGATCAGTACCTGTCCCTGTTGCGGGCGAATGGGCACCTGGAAACCAAGTTTTTTCCCAAGCTCGACTGCGCCAAGACCCGCAGCCAGCACCAGACCCTCCCCTTCAATTCTGGTGCCATCTGCCAAAACTGCCGAGAAGTCGCGATCTTTCGCCTGTGTGTCGACAACTCTGACTCCGGTCATGATCGTGCCACCGGCATTGCGCACAGCAATCGACAGGGCGCGCAACAAAGATAATGGATTCACGTGTCCGTCCATTGGCGAGTAAACACCGCCCACGACCTTGGAGCCGATTTCCGGCACCCGTTTCTTCAACTCGTCATGATCAAGCACCTCGAATGGATAATCATCATTCAGTGCATCTCTAAGTGAGTTAAGCGACTTAATGCGCTCCGCCAGCTCAAATTCATCTGTGAAATAGTCGACCCCACCGATTTTGCTGAATGAAACATCCACCCCCGTCTCTTTCAGCAAATCATCTGCAAAGTCGGTCCAAAGATCTGATGAACGACGAGACCACACTGCATAATGTGGTGCATTTTCGCCCTTGCCTTGAACCCAGACCAACCCGAAATTTCCGCGCGAGGCCCTGAAGTCATCATCCGCGCCGTCCAGAACGATGACATCTTTGCCCTGTTTCAAAAGACCATGGGCAACCGACAGGCCGACGACGCCGCCACCAATAATGATAATGGCCATGGGCTATCCCTTGCCCACAAAGATTTTGTCGAGCCCGTAAAACCGGTCCAGTATCAGCATGACCAAGAAGGTCAGAACGATGAGCACTGTGGAGATGGAAGCGATCAACGGGTCTATCGTCTGCGTGATGTGATGATACATGCGCACAGGGAGGGTCTGTGTTGCTGGCGAGGCCACAAACACGCTCATGGTCAGTTCATCGAAGCTGGTAATGAAAGACAGTAGCCATCCACCCGCAACACCTGGCAATATCAGAGGCAGGGTAATTCTGCGGAACACCGTAAGCTTTGATGCACCAAGGGTGAGCGCGGCATTCTCTGCATCCGTGGACAGGCCGGTGGCCGATGCGAGCGCCAATCGCAACGCATAAGGGGTGATCAGGATGACATGGGCTGCGGCCAGTCCGTAGAAGGATCCACCCAAACCGATGGTCGAGTAAAATTGCAGGAAAGCGACGCCCAATACGAGATGGGGGATCATCAGCGGTGACAACAGGAAGGCGGAAATCACATCGCGTCCGGGAAATTTGTGGCGCGCGATTGCCAAAGCTGCGGGCACAGAAATAAGGACGGCGACTGAAGCGGAAATCACAGCCAGCCACACGGACATCCAGAATGCATCAATGAAATCGGGATTGTCCAAAATGGCTCTGAACCACCGAAGTGACAGACCATCGGTTGGCAAGGACAGATAGCCCTTATCCGTGAAGGAAACTGCGATAACCATGATGAGTGGTGCCAGAATAAAGATCACGAAAAGCGCATGGAAAATGCGGGCGGCAGGACCAAGGTTTTGCATCATGCGCTCCTATTCAAAAACTTTTGCAAAGCGCCGCTCGATCAGCTTGTTGTAGCTGACGATGATTCCAATATTTGCGAGCAAAAGAAGAATCGCGATCGTTGCACCAAGTGGCCAATTGAGTGTGCTGAGATATTCGTCGTAAGCGGCTGTCGCTACGACCTTCATCCGCCGGCCGCCGATGATAGCCGGTGTGGCAAAGGCACTGGCGGTCAACGCGAAGACGATGATGCTTCCAGACAATATGCCCGGCATGGCTTGCGGAAGGGTGATGCGACGCAGCACAGTCATTTTTGATGCGCCCAGACTGAGTCCGGCATCTTCGCTTTGGGGATCAATTTTTTGCAGGGACGCCCAAACCGAAATGACCATGAAGGGCACCAGTACATGCACCAGAGCAATGGTCATGCCTGTGAATGTAAACATCAGGCTGACGGGTTCATCGCCAAATCCCAGGGCCTGTGCTGTCATTGTCAACACGCCATTGCCGCCAAAAAACAAAGCCCAGCCCAAGGTGCGGACAACGACGGAGATCAGCAATGGGCCAAGCACAACCAACAGAAAGACTGATCGCCAGCGGCTGCTCAAGCGGGACAGCACATAAGCTTCGGGCACGCCTATGAGCACGCAGATGACTGTTACCAGCAGTGCCAGGCCGAAGGTTCGGCCGAAAATCTTCTGAAAGTAACTATCGCCCAGAACCTCAACATAGTTGGCCAAAGTCCAATCTGGCTGAATACCCGTATTGAAATCATATGAGTGAAGGCTCAGCAATAAAGTCATCACCATGGGTGCGCCAAGAAGCGCGGCGAAAAATATGACGCCCGGCCCTGTCAGAAAATAGGGCACCTTGCGCGGCTGAATGGAGGCCATCATCGTGCACCTTTGAACAAGGTCAGCGCACCTTCGGGCCAGCCAAGCCAGGCAACGTCGCCCTTGGCATATCCGGCCGAACCCGTATTTGGCTGGGTGACGAACAAATCGCCCATACTGCCTTTGACCCGGTAAAGCCAGCTGGCCCCCAGAAAGATGGCCGCTTCAACGCGAACTTCGTGACCGGATGGATCATCTGACATGTGAAATTTTTCGGGACGGATAGACAGTGTGACGCTGGACCCGTGCGTGTGCGCAAGCGTATCGACACTGACGCGGGTTCCGTCGACATTTACCTCATTGTCACCAGTGATTTCGCCCTGGATCAAATTGGTCTTGCCTACAAAATCGGATACAAAGGTGTTGGTGGGGCGTTCATAAAGATCCAGCGGTGCAGCAATCTGCGCGACGTCGCCTTGCTGCATCACTACAATCCGGTCGCTCATTGAAAGCGCTTCTTCCTGATCATGGGTGACCAGAATGGTTGTCACGCCGATATCCTGTTGCAAGAGGCGCAATTCGATCCGCATTTCTTCGCGTAACTTGGCGTCCAGATTAGACAGTGGCTCGTCCAGCAGTAAAACCGGCGGTTCAATGACCAGGGCCCGCGCCAAAGCGACGCGCTGACGTTGTCCGCCTGACATGTCTTTTGGATATCGATCAACAAATTGACCCAGCTTTACCTGATCCAAAGCACCGCGCGCCCGGTCCGTGCGTTCCGCTTTGCCGACGCCGCGCATTTCCAGGCCAAAGGCCACATTGTCTGTGGCTGTCATATGCGGAAACAGCGCATAGCTTTGGAAAACGATGCCCAGACCGCGCTTGTTGGGGGGCGTTTTTGTGATGTCTTTTCCATCCAGCACAATTCTGCCAGACGTTGGCGGCAAGAGGCCAGCGACCATCTGTAGTGTCGTGGTTTTACCGCAGCCTGAGGGACCCAACAGGGAGATAAATTCGCCACGCTCGACGCTGAGGCTCATATCGCGGACAGCTACGAAGTCGCCGAATTTTTTGTTGAGGGTCTCAAAGATGAGAAAAGACATGGCGGCATCCTGAGATGATTGAGGGATGTGGCGCGCATTGTTTGCATGCGCGCCACCATTATTTGAGTGGCTCAGCGCTCAATGCGCCGGGTCCATGATTTGGTCCAGTCGCCGCGCGCGGCGTTGACCACCGAGTAGTCAATGTTGATCAACTTATCGACGATCTCAGCACCTATCGGCAGCGCTGTGCTTTGTGCCTCGGTCAATGCAACCGTTGAGTTGACCGGTGCCCAGCCAAAATTGGTCGCAAACTCCTTTTGCGTTTCCGGAGATGTTACGAATTTCAGGAAATCCTGCGCCAGTTCCGGAACATCGGATCCGACAACAGGACAGGCTGATACCAGCAGTTTGACACCGCCTTCTTCCGGATAGGCAAAGGCACCTGGGAATCCGGAATCAGCCAACGCTTTCAAGCGCCCGCTGCCCCACACCGACATCGCGATCTCGCCGTTCTGGAACAATTCTGACATTTTTCCGGATGAAGGTTCATAGACCAGAACATTGTCGCCAATGCTATCCTCGAAGGCTTTGAAGCCAGGCTCAATGTCATTGATGCCGCCGCCATGGAGCATAGCTGTTGCAATCAAAGCATGAAGACCATAGCCGTTGGTGATGGGCGGGACTGAAACCATGCCCTTGTATTTCGGGTCTGCCAGATCATTCCATGATGTTGGAGCGTCCCAACCCTTTTCGGCAAACATTTCTTTATTGTAGGCCAGACCAGTGGCGATAATACCGACGCCAATGGCCTTGCCTTCTGGCATGCGGGCGGCATCATAAAGGTTCGTGAATGTGTCTTCGTCGACAGTTTCGCAATAACCGAAGCCGATTGCCTGGGCCATGGGGCCGTCATCGATGAAGGCTACATCAACGTCTTGTGCCCCTTCCTGCGCGCGCAATTTGGCCAGCGTGTCAGTTGAGTTTCCCGGAACATAGACAACCTTTGCACCTGACATCTGTTCCCATTTTGGAATGAGTTTTTCTTTGAAAAGTGCTTCCGTTGAACCGCCATAGGCAGCCAGATAGAGTGTTTTTTCCTGCGCATGAACCGCTGAGCTCGCGAGCGCCAAAAGGCTGGCAGTGATGAGTATGTTTCGCATTTTATCTTCCCTTGATGTGGACAAAGGCTAGTTTCCAGATTTAAAAACATAATTCAAATTCTAATTATAGACAAGTTCATGCTTTAATGTTATGAATTAGACTCTTTGCGAGTGGTGAAAAGCAATGAAGTTGAACCATCGGCAACTTGAAGCATTTCGAGCGTTGATCGAAACAGGGAGTGTGACGGAAGCTGCCAAACGGATACTTGTCACTCAACCGGCAACCAGCCGATTGATATCTGACCTTGAACACAACGTCGGCTATGCTTTGTTTCGGCGCGAGAAAAAGCGGCTGTATCCAACGCCGGAGGCGCTGGCGCTGTTCGAGGAAGTTGACCGGTCCTTTATAGGCCTGAGCACAATTGCCGAAGCGGCTCAGGAAATCGGTAATTTCAGGCGCGGATCTCTGCATCTGGCAAGTCTTCCTGCCATGGCTCTGGATTTCCTGCCGCGCATGATTTCTCAGTTTTGCGAAGACAAACCGGATATCTCCATCAGTTTGCAAATCCACAGTTCACAGCGGGTTTTGCAGTGTGTTGCGTCACAACAGTTTGACATGGGATTTGCCGAAATCGATACGGAACACCCGGCCGTTTTATCCCGGGTTCTTTACGAAGCCCCGATGGTCGCAATCCTGCCAAAGGGCCATGCACTGCTTCAGCGGTCAGTGATTTCACCTGAAGATTTTGAAGGCGAGAATTTCGTTTCCTTGGGGTCCAATTACCTGTCGCGAAAGAAGGTTGATGCTGTTTTTCTGGCCAGTAATGTCACGCGGAAACTGCAGATTGAAACCCAATTGTCGATGGCCGTAGGCCGCATGGTCGCAAGAGGTACTGGCGTGTCCATCATCGATCATATCACAGCGCATAGTCTCCAGGATCAGGGGCTGGTCGAAACACGGCCATTTGTACCTGGCATAAGTTATCAGTATCGTGTCCTGCTGCCGTCGCATAAGCCGCTCTCCAGATTGGGTGAGACGTTTCTGGATATCGCCCGCAAGAATCTCGAAGTTGCTGACCCTGGATGATTGGCGGACAAGCTCGGCAGACGCGCCCAATAGGCTTTTTATTGTCCATGGCGCTTTTCAAGCACACGACACATTCGGTCAATTGTACGGCGCACTTCAGGCAGGTGGCGATCGTCCTGATGCGTGACAATCCATTGATCATGGGCCAGTTCGGGGATGGTGCCACCGGTTCGTTTCAATCCCTTTTGGCCATCGCCAATGAATGTCGGTAATAGGGCAACTCCATTGCCGGCCAGGGCAAGGTCGAGGCTGTTGCGCGGAGCGTTGACTTCACACACCGCATCATTGCCAATCGTTTTGTCCAGCCAGCGCGCTGATGGCGTATCGGCCAATACCTTGATCCAACGCTCTGGTGCACCTGTCCGTGCATAGGGCGCGAATTCGACACGCGACAGATTGCGTCCTGCCAGACTTTCCTCGGTCGGGCGGCGGTTCCGAAAGCCGATAACAACCTCGCGGCGTGGCATGTCGAGTGTGGTTTCGGCAGATATGAAGCGCAGTCTTATGTCGGCGGGCTGACCTGTGATCTCATCCAGTTTTTCCAGAAGGGCCAGGGTCGTCCATGTCCCTGCAGACACTTTTACAAGCGGGCGTTCCTTCGCGTCGGGCCTGGCGGTCAGTCTGACGATCCGGGCTTCGATCTCGGTCAGTTCTTCCAGCAGTTTGCGCGCCTCACTGGTCATTTCGTAACCGCGATCATGCCGGACAAACAATTCGCGCCCCATTGCCCGTTCAAGCGCAAGCATACGCCGACCCAATGTGGCAGCGCTGCGCTGGGTCACCTTCGCAGCCGGCGACAGACCACCTTCCCGTGCGACCGCAAGAAAGAGATGAAGATCGTCCCAGTCGACTTTCGTTTCATTCATGCAATGACCTATTCAAAACGTTTCATTTCAAGTGATCCAAAGAGCCATTAAGTCTGCTTCAGGTCAAGGACCAAAGGGCCAATTGGCTGGTCGGACAGCATATTTCAAAAGGAAAACCGAGATGCATAATATGGGAACAGGCGGTCATCCGTTTTCGCAACAAAGGAAATCGGAGGCTCAGCGCCAAGAAGATGCATTCATGCATTTACATGCCGGGGCTGGTTGCAGATGGATTTACGGTGTCGTTGAAGCATTTTCGATGTGCGGCGTTGTGGCAAAGCGATTGCTGAGGCTGATCGTCAGGAATGCGCGACCTCGATCCCGCAGTTCCAACTGCGAAGCCACAAACGGACCGAATTTGAAGCGCCAATAGCCGTGCCTTCGCTACCTCAGTTATGGCACCTGCCTGCAGGATCAGACCTGTTGGCACGATTTGGCTTCTGTCTGGCTTTCTGTTCATTCGCAGAGAATTGATCTGCCGCAATGTTACGCGCGTGGCTTCGCATTAGGCTTCTCGATGGAATGTGCCTTTGATCATCTTGAACATACTCGCGCAGTGCGGATTGTCGCTGCAGGTGTGCTGTCTCGATAAACAGATGATCATTGGCCGGTTGGGGAGCGAGCCATGCAAGTGAAAGAGTATCTGAAAATCGAGAAGGCGACTAATATCAGCCGATCAGAAGTGGGACGGCTTGGCACTGCAATCATCTTTATCGTCGTTGTCATGGTCTACACAGGCAGCAAATTTGCACATGTCGAACAGGCCTATCTGCTGATTGCGGCTGCGGTTATTGGCGCATATATGGCGATCAACATCGGGGCCAACGATGTTGCCAATAATGTCGGCCCCGCCGTGGGGTCTTTAGCGCTCTCCCTTACCGGTGCAATTGTGATCGCGGCGATTTTCGAGGCTGGCGGTGCGATCATCGCGGGCGGCGATGTCGTATCGACTGTGAAGAAGGGCATTATTGACCCGGCCAACATCAATGATCCGAATGTCTTTGTCTGGGTGATGATGGGGGCGTTGATGGGGGCTGCGATCTGGTTAAATACTGCGACCTGGCTCGGGGCACCGGTATCAACCACCCATTCGATTGTCGGCGGCGTAATGGGCGCAGGGATCGCCGCCGGTGGCTGGGACATCGTGAACTGGGATTCGATGACAAAAATCGCTCTCAGTTGGGTGGTCTCCCCCGTGACCGGAGGCATCATAGCCGCCGGATTTTTGTACACGCTGAAGAAGACGGTCTTCTTCAAGGATGATCCCATTGAGGCGGCCAAACGGGTCGTGCCCATAATGATCGCGATCATGGCCTGGGCCTTCACCACATATATATTCCTCAAAGGGATCAGCAAGATCATCAAGGTTGGTTTCCCAACGGCCTTTGTGGCCGGGTTGCTGGTGGCAACTCTTGTGTGGATTGTGGTGGCGCCGATGATCCGCAAGGCGGCACCACATCTGACGCCTGATCGGGACGGGGTGAACCGCCTATTCACACTGCCGCTCATCTTGTCGGCGGCGTTGCTCAGCTTTGCCCATGGCGCAAATGATGTAGCCAATGCGGTCGGTCCTCTGGCTGGTGTGGTCGATGTTCTGACCGAGGGTTCGGGCGGAGCAAAGGTGGCCATTCCGCTTTGGATCATGGGCATTGGCGCGCTTGGAATTGCGGTTGGTCTTGCTCTGTTCGGACCTAAATTGATCCGAACAGTTGGCTCGGAGATTACCGAACTCGATCGATCACGCGCCTTTTGTATTGCGCTCGCCGCAGCCTTGACAGTGATCGTCGCCAGCCAGATGGGCATGCCAATCAGCTCAACACATGTGGCGTTGGGCGCAGTGTTTGGCGTTGGGTTTCTGCGCGAATTTCTCGAACAACGATTAGGTCTTGCTGTCGAGAATGTCCTTGCCAGTCATCAAGGGCAACCAGATTTCCTGGAAGCTGAAAGAGTTCTGCATAACTTTCAGAACGCCCCGCCCGAGGACAAATTGCGCCTGCTCAGCGAATTGAAAAAGATGGGCCCTGATGCGGTCATTTCGGCCGCTCAACGCAAGGAACTGCAAAAAGCGCTCAAACGACAATTGGTGAAACGATCCGCGCTCCTGAAAATCGTATCGGCCTGGATAATCACAGTTCCTGTATCAGCCATTCTTGCGGCCATGTTCTACTTTGTCTTGCGGGGCATGATGCTGCCATGAAGCGCCTATGAAAACGCATATGAGACGGCTTCTGCTTCCCGTTATCGTTGGCATTCTGATTGCCGGGTTCTGGGCCAGTTCAGATTTTCAGGAGATCGCAGCAGGGGTTGCGATATTCCTGTTTGGCATGCTGATGCTTGAAGATGGGTTCAAGCTGTTTGGTGGCGGGTTTCTGGAACAGATATTGGCCCGCGCTACCGGTTCTGTGCCCAAGTCACTGCTGTTCGGGATTGTTTCCACGACACTTATGCAATCCAGCTCACTCGTCTCCGTCATAACGATCTCTTTCCTCAGCGCCGGTCTCCTCACTTTGCTGGCCGGTGTCGGAATCATCTTTGGGGCAAATATCGGCACCACCACTGGTGCCTGGTTGGTCGCCGGCTTTGGTCTGAAGGTCAATATTTCAGCCTATGCCATGCCGCTTCTGGCGATTGGCGTCGTTCTTGTGTTTCAGAAATCGAAGTATCTCAAGGGTGCGGGTTTCGTGATGGCGGGATTGGGCTTTCTGTTCCTTGGCATCCACCACATGAAAGTGGGCTTTGAAACCTTCAAGGACTCCTTCGACCTTACCCGTTACGCCCTGACCGGCATCCTGGGGTTGATGGTCTATACTCTGGTTGGCACCACGGCGACGGTGGTGATGCAGTCCAGCCATGCAACAATGGTCCTGATCATCACAGCGCTGGCGTCTGGTCAGATTTCCTATGAAAATGCGCTGGCCCTGGCGATCGGGGCAAATATCGGAACGACGATCACGGCCATCATCGGCTCGCTAACAGCCAACTTTCAAGGCAAGCGACTGGCTCTGGCTCATCTAATTTTCAACGGCGCAACGGCCATCGTTGCTCTGGTGTTTATCAATCAGATTCGTGAAGCGGTCGATTTTTTCAGTCAGTTGTTGGGAATCGCAGAAACCGATTTTGCATTAAAACTGGCTGTGTTTCACACTATTTTCAATGTCCTGGGTGTGGCCATGATGTTGCCACTGATGAACCGGCTCATCACATTCATTGAGCGCGTCATTCGTGAACCCGCAATCGACCTTAGCCGCCCGAAATACCTTTCGCAGGCTGTTGAGGAATTTCCCGATACAATTGAAACCGCGTTGCAGAAAGAAGTGAAGCACCTTTATGACAATGCCGTCGAGCTGATCACGCACGGACTGAACATTCATCGTCATGATCTGTTTGAGGCCACGGACATTGCTGCACTGGTTTCCGCTAGCCGCAAGCCGGTCGATTTTGATATGGATGCGCGTTACGAACAAAGGGTCAAAACCCTCTATTCAGCAATCGTGGAGTTCACAACCCGTGTGACGGGCAGGGAATTGCCGCCTGATATCATAGCGCGGATCTATCAGTTACGTGATGTATCGGAGCGGATCGTTCGAGCGATCAAGGACATCAAGCACATGCGGAAAAATGTCATCCGCTACACGGTGCGTCATCAAGATGTGATGTCGGATCTTTACAATGAATTGCGCACGCAGATCGCACGCATTCTGGTCGAGATCAACAACCTTGAATTGGCAGATCCGGAGCACCGCAGCCGCTTGTGGCTGGAGGAGGAACGCACCCATGTTGAAAGCGACCACCAGAGCACGAATGTGCGGATCGGTGCGCTGATAAGGGGTGGGAAAATCAGTGCAGATGCCGCCACTTCATTTCTCAATGACAGCCATTATGCATATGGCGCGATGCGTGAGCTGATTGAAGCGGCGTGCACTTACTATGTTGAAAGAGATGGCGCCGTCGCTGAGGTCGAACAGATCATCGCAATGGATGACGACGAGTTGGAAGCTTACGCCACGGAGACAAGTACCAAGACGGAAGATGCTCACACCGTCTGATCTTCGCCCGGCAGGGAACAATTGTGTCAACAACGACCAAGGATGATTGATATGCCGCTGACAAAGGCGATTGAAAAACTGAAGAAGTACTATGGGAGGCTTGAGGCGGGTAACGCCAAAAAGATCAAACCAAGCCATGTTGTAAAGGTCATAGACAAGCTTTTGGAGAATGAACGCAACCTGCTTGAACAGATCGCAACAACCAGGAAGGCGACCAAGAAGAAACGCCTTGAGCAGAAGCTCGCGACAACGCGAAAGCAATTGGAACGTGCACAATGGCTATTGGATGAGATCAGCTGATAGGTGTTTGGACTACCAGGGGCGCCTGGAAATGTCTGAATTCAGCGTCGGCCAAGACTCACAGCAACGGCCGGGCAAGTTGTACTTTGTCCATTGGCTTCGTGTTTTGCTGATCTCGCCTGTTGTGGCCCATCATGTGGCGCAACCCTAGGGTCGGACTGGTGGCCAATGGCCAGTTGATGAGCCTGTCTCAAGCGATTTGCTGGGGCCATTCTTTCTGTTTAACGCCACATTTTTCTTGGGGTTTTTCTTTTTAACATCTGGATACTTTGTCAGTGGAGCCTACGATCGCAAGGGTGGCGCTGCATTTGTTCGCGACCGCATTGTTCGGTTGTCCATCTGCTGATGAGTCTCACCAATGGTATCGATGGCTAACAGGTTACCAGCCAATGCACCTAGTGTCGTAAAGCTTCAATGGGGTCCAGACGTGCTGCCGCACGCGCAGGGAAGTAACCAAAAACGATACCGACGGCTGCGGAAAAAGCAAAAGCCAAGGCGATGATGCCAAGGTCGGGGATGAAGGGGATGTTCAGCACATTTGCGCCGACTGCTGCAAATCCCATGCCCAAGGCGATGCCAATTGCGCCACCAAGTACCGAAAGAACGATGGCTTCGACAAGGAATTGCAGCAGAACCTGGCTCGCTTGGGCCCCAACAGCCATGCGAATCCCAATTTCCCGCGTCCGTTCGGTGACAGACACCAGCATAATGTTCATGATTCCGATTCCCCCCACAAGAAGTGATACAGCCGCTACCGCCGAAAGCAAACCAGTCAGCACGTCGCTGATCCCAGTCAGCATTGAGGAAAGCTGTTCCATCGTATTGAGGGTAAAATCATCCTCATCACCGGGATCAATGCGGCGAATCTCACGCATCAGCATGGTTACGTCATTCACGGCGCGGTCGGTCGAGACTCCATCGCGCATAGAGAGCGAGATCATGCTGACGTCAGCGCTGCCAGCTATGCGGCGCGTATATGTTTTGAAGGGGATAAGCACCAGATCGTCCTGATCGGTGCCGAAGGTTGACGCACCTTTTGCCTTCAGGATACCGATGACCTCGCAGGAGATATTTTCGAGGCGGATATCCTCGCCGAGCGGGTTTGCGTTGCCGAACAATTCCTCGACAACGGTTTCGCCAAGGATGCAGACGGCTTTGCCGGTTTCATCTGACTCAGTGAACGATCGGCCCGACGAAAGGTCCCAATCCGCGACCCTCAGATAGCCTGAATCCGTGCCGGTCACGCTCGTTTGATAGTTTTCATTGCCGTAGACTGCCACCAACTGACTTGTGGACGTGGGTACCGCAATCTCGATGCTGGAAAGTTGATCGATGATCTTGTCGACGTCACTCAAGGTGAAGGGTTTTACCGAAGACGCGTCACTGCCCGGTCCCATTCGGCCTTGGCCTGGAGACAACATGAGGCGATTTGCACCAAATGTTTCCACATCAGCCGTCACCTGTGCGGTTGAGCCGTTGCCTATTGTTACCATGGCAATAACAGCGGCGACGCCGATCACGACGCCAAGCACGGTCAGGAAAGACCGCATCGGATTGCGCTGGATCGCCTGAAAGGCCAGTTTGAAGGTTTCCCAAAGCATCACGCCGCCCCTTTGGCCGTCAAACGGTCGGATTCCACCTTGCCGTCTACCATCCAGATGAGGCGGCGGGCATATTCGGCCATATCGCGTTCGTGCGTGACCATGACGATGGTCAGCCCGTCGTTTCTGTTGAGATTGTGCAAAAGTTCCATGATTTCGACCGACAGCTTGGTGTCGAGGTTGCCTGTTGGCTCATCTGCCAAAACCACCTGAGGATCGCCGGCAAGTGCGCGTGCAATCGCCACGCGCTGTTGTTGACCACCTGACAGTTCAGACGGGTCATGGTTTGCACGGTCCGCCAGCCCGACTTTTTTCAATGCGACAAGCGCGCGCTCCACCCGTTCTCCATGGCTTATTCCTTTGTAGATCAGAGGCAATTCTACATTTTGCAACGCCGTCATCCTTGGCAAAAGATTATAGCCCTGAAAGACAAAACCCAAATAGTGGCGTCGCAGCAGAGCGCGCTGATCGCGGTTAAGGTTTGCGACCTCTGTGCCGTGGAAGCGGTAGTTGCCCGACGTCGGGCGGTCGAGGCAGCCAAGCACATTCAGTGCGGTGGACTTGCCTGAACCCGATGGCCCCATGATCGCGACAAAATCACCCGCTTCGATCTGTAAATCCACGCCGTCCAACGCGCGTACTTCAGCCTCGCCTATGCCGAAGATGCGTATAATGTCGCGCAGCTCGATAAGTGGGGGCTGCGCATCATTCGACATCAATCCGGTCCTCGATCACCTGATCACCGTTTGTCAGATCGCCGGCTAAAATCTCGGTAACAGTGCCGTCTGTTTCACCGGTCTCGACAGGCACCTCGACAGCGAGGCCATCCCGCAGCACCCAAACGGAGTCATTCGTTGTTTGGACCACTTCAGCCTCTCTGGGGCGGCTGGGAAGCACCATTCCAACAAGTCCACTGCGAGTGCTATTGTTCGCCGCCGCCTCTTGTGGTGGTGTGTAGCGCAGTGCAGCGTTGGGAACGACCAGTGCATCCGTCTGCGAGGCCACAATGATCTCTGCCGTTGCAGTCATTCCGGGGAGCAGAGCCATTTCGCTATTGTCGAGTGACAGGATACCTTTGTAGGTTACGATTCCATCGACAGTTTCGGAAGCAAAGCGCAACTCGGATATCTCAGCGGGGAACTCACGATCGTCATAGGCCTCTACCGTGAACACGACCGATTGACCCACTTCCACACGGCCGATATCGGATTCGTCGATATCAATCTGAAGCTCCATGCGCTCCAAGTCCCCAGCAATTGTGAACAGGATTGGTGCCTCAAGCGATGCCGCCACGATTTGCCCTTCCTCGACGTCGCGATCTAGTACCACGCCTTCAATCGGTGAACAGATGCAAGACTTGGACATATCAATTTGAACCAAGTCTACACTGGCCTGTGCCAGATCGCGCGCAGCCATGGCTGACAACAGTTCCGCCTGAGCGCGCTCATATTCCGCTTCCTGGGCCGTGAATGTCTGATCAGACTCGATACCACGCTGTACCAGTTCAAGTCCGCGTTCGTAGTCCGCGCGCGCCTCCCCGAGCGTGGCCTCGGCGATAGCAATCTGGGCCTCAGCCGAAGCCAATGAAGCGTTTTGCACCGCCAGCTCGGCTTCGAGCCGTGATGTATCCAGCCCCGCCAGAACCGTTCCAATTTCGACGGTGTCATTGAAGTCGACGTGAACATTGGTGATTGTGCCCGAGAGTTCGCTGGAAACTTCGACCATATCGGTTGGCTCAATTGTTCCGGTTGCAGATACGGAGACCTGAATGTCACTACGTCCGACGGTCTCTGTCACATACACTGGTCTGTCTGCGGACGTTCCAATTGGCACCCACAGCCATACCACAAGGCCGCCCACCACGATTGCCGCAGCTGCAAGCAACCGCAAATGCCATTTCCTTTTCGTACCAAGGGCCAGAGTCTTGGCAAGTTCATCACTTTTGTTCGTCATATGGTCCGTCCCGCAGCAGCCTTTAGGGCTTCGCAATGTCTTTGGTGGTGTCACCCCTCTCGCAGATCACTGGCTCACCGATGTGTTCCACTGGCGCAAATTGATGAAAACATCCGGCCAAGACGCGAAACTTCATTCTGCCGTTGAATGTATGTTGCTTTGCAACTTCATCATTGATGCGCGTCAAGAGCTTCTCACCGCGCATAGTCAACGTAGCCATTTTCGGCAACTCAAACGCAATGCAGACATCCGCGGCGGTGCAGAAAATCAGTGATTTGGGCTCACACCGGACATTTGATGGATTTTGTCCGGCAATTATGGAGCACACCATTTTACACTGTTGGTAACTCAGCTGAATGGCAACAGGGCGGACAAAACGGGCCTCTGGGTCAGGTCGCTCGCGTTGCTCGTACCGTAATCACTCCGGCCACAAACAGGCAACTTGCGCCGATACGATTAAGTATCTTCATCGCTTTGGGTTTGCGGAACTGTTCTCGCATAGTGCTTGCAAAAAATAGCCAGAAGAGGCTGTTTATGGTGGCCACAACAAGGAAGGTTGCAATGAGAATTGCGAATTGCTGAAAGGTTGATCCGGTTGCGGTTACGAATTGAGGAACAAATGCCAAGTAGAAAGCCGGACCTTTCGGATTCAAAACACTGACCAGGAACGACTGCCAATACAGCGATTTCAATGGTTGGGTTTCAGCGCTTCCATTTGCCGTTGCTCCCTCTACTGGTGCGGTCCAGAGAGAATATGCCAGCCAGATGAGATACACCGCGCCCGCCAGCTTGAGCAGCGAAAACAGGTAGGCTGATGTCTCCAAAAGCGCCCCGGCGCCGGCCAGGGACAAAGACATGGCAATGAATGCTCCGGCCACGACGCCGGGAATGGTTGCCAATCCGGATCGCTTTCCGTCCCGGATCGCATAGTTGACAGTCAGAACGATGTTGGGTCCGGGGATGAGGACGACGATTGAACTGGCGATCGCAAAGGCTATCCAGGTCTCGTAAGTCATTCGTGCACCCTAACATTTTGGCCCGTTGCTGTGAGAAGACCGCAAAAGAAGTAGTTTGAACAGACGTTTTTTAACACTTCCCAATTGATTGGTTTGCGCGAACGACGCTGCCGTCTTCAATCTGGATAACTGTCTGACCTGCGAGCATCAAACCTTTTGAACTTAAACGATAGATGGGTCTGCTGTTCCTTTGAGGTCGTAAGCATCCATTTTGCCTCACCTAATGGCGGTTGATGTCGGAATTTTGCGAATAGAAAACAAGGAATTTTTGAATCTGAATGCTGCGTGAATGTCCCATTCAGATTTCATCAATCTCGTATGACCCAGGGTGTGGTCTCACTCGTTACTTTGAGGGTCAACAAACGACTTCATGAGACGTAACGAACATTTGCAATCCACATCAAAAGAAGGAACAGGAATATGAAACATTTAGTTCAAGGTATTACGATAGCGGTCGCCGCACTCATGCTGCCGGCAGCGGTGGGCCTTGCCGAGGCATCGAAAGTCGAAAAGAGAGACCATATTCGCATGGAAGCAGGTAAGCGGGTGGGTATTCGAGGACCAGGTCATTTCAAAAGAGTGCTTGCACGCCAGGTAAAAGGTGCCGGAGACGCTGTCGGTGAATGTCAGCCGGTCGACAGTAAGTGGTGCAATGAGGGTTTTACGAAATTTTGTGCGGAAAGTAACGGAATTGGGACGACTGAACCTGATGGCCGTCTTATCTGCACATATCCAGGGACTGATTAAAGCCGGGCCCCTGAACGGTTATTAAAAATTGCCATTGGCGAGTTGTCCTTGCATTCAATTTAGAAATCAATCTCTTTATTTGAGGGAAGTCGATGCAGTTAAAAGCGGGCAAAATCTTGTCTCGTTAAATCTGTAACCCTCAAATATTCAAACGGCAATGTAATCGAAACTCGATTGCAAGTCGGTCTGCCATTTCATAATGGTAATATAACTTTCAATTTTCTTTCCGTTTCATCTGTTGATGCTCGTCTTCAACAAGGCCAATTTTCCAATAACCGGATATGTAGACGTCTTCGCGCGGCAGTTGCTTTTCATTGTGCAGGAATGAACGCAAGCTGCGGATGACGCTGGATTCTCCTGCAATGCAAGTTTGAACACGACCATCCGGCCAGTCCAGTGCGCGGATGAAATCCTCTTGTGCGGTGGATGGCACATGAGGATCGGGCTGAACGAGCCAGTGAATATCGATGCCTTCTGGTGCATCCAAGATCTGTTTGTCTTCCGGTGATGTTACCTCAAAAATCGCAGTGCCTTTTGCATCGTGTGGCATGGCTTCCAGTGTTGCTGCTGCTACCGGGATGGCTGATGGATCAGCCGCGATGATGTAGTAGTCGGCCTCAAAATGCGTGATTTTTGGACCACTCGGTCCTGCAAAGCCGAGAAAGTCGCCGGGTTTCGCGCGGCTTGCCCAACGGCTTGCAGGACCTTCATCGCCATGAGCGACAAAATCAATTGCAAGTTCGCCAGTCGCGGCATCAAAGCTGCGAACGGTATAGGTGCGTTTGGTCAGAGAGGAGCCGTCGGCAAGGCGCTTTGCAAATACTTCCCGCGTTTCATTCGGGTCCGGCAGCAATAGCTTGCAATTGCCACCTTCACGGCCTTCCGGGAAAGCTTCCAGTTCCGGACCGGAGAAAACAACGCGGATCATGTTGGGAGTCAGCTGCCACGCAGTCTTGACCGTCAACAGGCGTGGGCCTGGTCGCCCAAATTGTTCACGGATCGTACGTTTTATGCCTGCAACTAAGCTCATTTTACTCTCCATGGATTATTCTTGAAAAGGGATTTTAGTTATCCAACAATGTGGATTACCCAAATGGACGTGGTCAGCGCGGACCAACACAATTTGCAGCTTGTTGCTGGCCCGCGCGACTGTAAAAGCTATTTCTGATAGCGATAGCTGAGGAAACTCAGCACATCTTTTGCGCCATAGCCTGGATATTTTGCCAAAATGGCTGCGGTAGCACTTTCGCCATCATTGTTTTCGGCAATCGCCTGATTTTGGAAGTTCAGGTAAGCGATGGCGTCATCAATCAAACCAGGTGCACCTGGAAGACCGTGGCCTGAACCGAAGACCTTGATGCCTTCCAGCTTTTGCATATCTTCAAGTGCCGCGAGCCAGTTCTCACTGTTGTTGATCGGGAATGTGTGCGCATTGGCATAGAGCAGATCCTGCGCAACATAGAGGCCAGCTTCGGGGATGTGAAACGTCAGTTCTGCTGCTGCTTCTGCGTCGAGAACCTGACCAATCTGAACCTCAATCCCGTCCCAAGTCTCCGTTCCAATTGTCAAACCACCTGCTGGCAACACAACTTCCGTTGCGTCTTTCAGCGCATCCTTGCGGGCTTTGTAGATGTCCATGGCGGAGTTTGCCTCGGCCAAAACTTCGTCAGACGTGACGAACTCTACATCGGGAAACTGTACCGCGCCAAAAAGGTGGTCGGGGTGCGAATGCGAAAGATAAATCCGCTGAATTGGCTTGCCGAGGCTGTCCACATAAGAACTGAACTCGCTTGCAAGCGCCTGAACGAACTGGGTGTCGATCAGATAAAGTTCGTTATTCGTTTCAATGACATGCGCATTCACCATGCCCGAATACTCTGGCGAGGTGTAAGTGTGAAATGTCACCGGTCCCAATTTGTGGATCGAGATCAGACCCTCTTTCGGTGTGGCACTGTGGGACCCGGCTTGCGCTACTTGTCCTGTCGTTGCAAACGTTGTGCTGATTGCACCGAGACCTGCAGCGGCTTTTATCATGCTGCGGCGATTGAACAGTGTGTCTTCCATTTTAGTTTTCCTTTTCTGAGTATCGAGTAAGTGATTTTTCGCGTGTCTTCGCCAGCTCGGTGTGCTGCTGCAGGTCACGCGCCGTCTTTGATGAAGGTTGCCACCCGCAAAGCCATGATGCCTTCGGCACGAATTGCTGAATCTGTGGCGTTTTGTTTGGCAGTGCTGGTGGTGTGTTTTCTGTTTTGATACAAATATTCAGCGGGCGTGTTTTGGGGGGCGGGCACGCAAAGTCCAATACCAAAGGCGATAGGCTTCCAGTGCGGCCAGGGGCCCGAAATGAACAAGTGCTGGGCCTACGCCGCCCCATTCGTGGAGCGCGGCCCAATGAAGCAATGTCAAAACTGCAGCCATGTAGGTTGTTCGCTGAAGTGTTTTCCATCGGCGACCCAGCTTGCGCACAAACCTATCCGTTGACGTGATCGCGAGTGGCACAAAAATGAGAAAGGCTACCCATCCGGTCCAAATTGCAAAGTTCGGGGCGTCCGAGAGAATGGGGCCAATCGCTCCCTTGTCGATGAGATACAGAATGGTGTGGAACAGTGCGTAACCAAAAGCCGCAACGCCAAAATAGCGTCGGTTTTTTTGTAGCCAGCGGGGGAATGATCTGCCCTTAAAAATTAAGACAAGCGGCGAAGCAAGCATGGCTATAATCAGGAAACGTGCTGAAAACTCTCCTGTAGGGTGAAGCAATTCGCCAATGATTTTTGGGTCAGGCGAATTGATAAGTGCCCCAGTGAAACCGATTGCCGGAATGGCCAGAACCAGCCAAAGCCAATATGGATGAAAGCGTGCCATTATCTGGTGTCCTCTCGCTTGGACGGTTTGAACCGGGTGGCTGTTCCAACCCAATCTCATTTTGATCTGCTGGCGTATTTCGCTGGAAAAAGGTCGGGCAGGAAAAAATCTATCGCGCCAACCAAGCCGAGTTCCGGGAACGCGGCAACCATAGCCTCTTTGAACTCAGGTCCGGTTTTGGATGTTTTCAACATCTCAGCGGCTGTGTTCAGATATTTGATATTCGCTGCATACATGGATTGATCGCCGGGAAGATCATGACCAGGCAGGACTTTGTCATAGGCCTCATCCGCAGCAATATCCGTAAGTGCGTTGACCCCGGTTTCAGGCTTGCCTGCGAGGAAAAGGTGAATGTTGTTCATGGCCGTGTCACCAACTGAAATGACGCCAAATTGGGCGAGACGTGTGATCAGCATCGGGTTGCCTCACCAGTCTCGGCAACCTCTTTGACGCTTGACGGCAGCACATGATTAGGCACGTCCTCAAATACGATAAGGCCAAGATAGTGATCCGGCTGTCCATGAGTCAGAAGAAGCCTGTTGATCGGCTTGTTCAAGCTGTCTGCATAAAGACGATAGTCATCGGCCAGCGGGACGGACATGTTCTCAGGCGCAGCATAGGCGTGCACCTTGATTTGGCCGAGATCTTGAACTTGAAGCTGAGCGCCTGTCGCACGTGTTTCGTCAGCAGACGCAATGTTGGCTGCAAACAGTGTCGTTGTGGCTGCCAGAATAAGTTGCTTCAACATATCCCTGTCTCCTTTTTCATGGGGCAATGAAAAGGTAGGGAACTTTGCTGACTTTTATAATATGGTATATATGAAACTCATTATTCTAAAATATGATGGAATAAATGCTTGATCTCCTACGCCCCTTAGCTGTTTTCACCGTTGTTGCGGAAACAAGGTCTTTCCGCGCAGCAGCTGACAGGCTCGGACTTTCGCCTTCTGTCGTCAGCCATCATGTTTCCAGGCTTGAAGACCGTTATGATGTTGCTCTGCTATACCGCAGCACACGGAAATTAAAGCTGACCGCAGCCGGGCAAGAAGTCTTGGAACATGGCAAGGCTTTGATGGAAGCGGGCTTGAGCGCACAGGATGTTTTGCAAGTTGATCTGGCCGAACCTCAGGGTCTGTTGCGTGTTGCCGCACCTGCCATTCTGGAACATGGCCGTTTCATGGACGATGTGGCGCAGTTTTTGGAATTCTTTCCCAATGTTGAACTTCAACTGCATTTTAGCGATGAACGCATCGATATTATTGGAGAGGGTTATGATTTAGCGCTTAGAGCGGGTGAGTTGGAAGACAGTGACCTTGTGGTTCAAAAGCTCACCAGTGTTGAGGATGTGATCTGCGCTGCGCCAAGCTTCATAGAAAAATATGGTGAACCTTCTATGCCCAATGAATTGCCAAACTTTCGAATGATCGGTGTGCCGTCAAGCTCTGACAGACTCGATTTCAAAAGCAAAGAAAGTTCGAGGCGCGGCGTGAGCGTTCATCTTGCGCCAGTCATCAGGGTCAATACAGGAGATGCGGCTTTGTCATTGGCGTTTCGTGGATGTGGGATTGCCCGATTGCCGCGCCTGTTGATTGAATCGCGGACAAAGGGAGAATTAGTCGATCTTTTACAAGATTGGGAGCTGCCGAGATTTAACATTCAAGCCGTTTGGCCGAAAAATGTTGGACGCCGCTCGCTTACCCGCCTGTTTGTCGAGCATGTTCAGAAAATACTCAAGGCCTGAAAGCCGACATTCAATTTTCCAGATTCAACGGCGAAAGTGGGCTTACACCCGACTTTTGTTATTCTTGAAACCCTTTTTCCTCCCAATTCATCCTGCTAACTCAGGATGCAAATAAGCCGCCGGGTATGTCATCGGGCGGAATGGGCCAAGCGGAATGACGTTGTTCCATGACCGTCCAAAATACCCCTGGCGACAATGATCCAGTGAATTGCTGTCTATGACGCCAGGCAATGCATAGATCCGGCAGAGCCAGCGCCACAGGTGGGGATAGTCCAGAATCTTGGCGCCGTTCAGCTTCATGCGGATGTAGTAGACCGGATCGTGGCGATAAAGGGTTGGAAACAATCTCAGATCCGCCTCGGTGAAATTGTCGCCGGTCAGATAGGGACGATTGTCGGAGCCAAGGCGTGTTTCCAGCCTGTCGAGCGTGTCGAAATAGGTTTGAAACGCGGCAGCATAGATGTCCTGGCTAGAGGAAAAACCGGCCTTGTATGCGCCATTATTGATGGCTTGATAAATCTCGTCGTTCAGCAGGTCGATGTCTTGACGCAACTCTGCCGAACCTTGGTCCAGCGGATAAAGGTCCGGCCTGTCTGCGTCAGTCATATTGCTGCCAAGCGGGCCAGCTTGCGCATTCAGCATTCTGATGATTTCGGCACTTTCATTTGCAACGATACGCTTGCTCTTCTTGTCATAAAGGACCGGGACAGAGGTCTCATCTGATCCCTCTGCCTCATAGACCTGTTTGACCCGCCGAAAATTCTGGCCAGTTGCCGTTTCAACGGTGCATTCGGAAAGTGTTGTGCCGGTCAATGTCGCGATGCGGCCCGGATTGAACTCCCATTGATTGGGCCCGGCCGGATCGTCTTCGCCGGTCCGATTGGGGAATGCCACGTCCATGGTAATGCTGTCCTGCAAACCAAGAAGATTGCGGGCAAGCGTGACGCGGTGGCACCAGGGACAGTTGAATGCGACGAACAGATGATAGCGGCCCGGCTCAGCTGGAAAATCCTGGTCTTCGCCAAGAACACTGCGGAACCCGCTGATGCCACGCACAAACTCGCCTTTGGCGCGCGGTGTGGTGGCATCTATCTGAGATTCCTCAACCGAATTATCATTGGATTGCGTCATTTACAAATTCTCCAGATCATCCCCGGAGACGATGATGCAGGATGATCGGCACTGCCAATTCCTCTTCATCGCTCAGGTGTCGTTGCAGGAAAGCTTCGATGGTTTCAGCTGTCTTGTGCAGTGTTCCGGCTTCCTCGCGCGCCGAGACTTCATCCAATTGGATCAGCTTGATCGTGCGATTGGCTGTTCTTGTGAAACTGTCCAAGACAATGTCCAGGGCTTGATGGTCCTTTTCCAGAATTTCAAGGCCCGCATCAAAGCGCGAATCTGCAGCTGACAATTCAGGAAAGTAATTGTCATCTTCCCAATGATGATGCCCGTGCAGATTCCTGACCAGAGCATCGCCATAATAGGATAGCCGCTCTGCGTATTCGTCAGGCGCTTGAGACTTGTCCAGATAAAGTTCCGTTTCCTTGCCTATGATTCCGCCAAGCCGGCGAAACATCTGGTGTGCACCCATCCATTGCCGCGTCCGTTCCTTGAAGCCGGGATGGGCTTCCCAATCGTCGCGCGGATAGTCCGCAAGCAAGGTGCGCATTTCAGACGGCATGTCATCTGTGCGGATTTCAAATTGGTCCAACATATCGCTTCCTTTCTGCAGTGTGGTGTCTTTGGCGCGCGCCTGTTACCCCAAGCGCGCACGATCATGGGGTGCGGCATAGTCAATATTCGGGCCCATCGGGATGATGCGTGATGGGTTTATGGATTCGTGACTTGCGTAATAGTGGTTCTTGATGTGCTGCAAATTGACTGTGTCCGCAATTCCCGGCTGTTGATAGAGTTCGCGCATATAGCCCGACAGATGTTCATAGTCCGCGATCCGCCGGATGTTACATTTGAAGTGTCCGGCATAGACAGGGTCAAACCGCACCAACGTTGTGAACAGACGCCAATCGGCCTCCGTAATGGCGCTGCCGGTGAGGTAACGCTGCGTAGACAAGCGTTCATCAAGCCAATCGAGCGTTTCAAACAATGGTAACACGGCTTCCTCATACGCCTCTTGTGTGGAGGCAAAGCCGGCCTTGTAAACGCCATTGTTCACAGTGTGGTAGATGCGCTCATTCAACGCGTCGATCTCGGTCCGCAACGGTTCGGGGTAAAAGTCCCCTTCTACGGCCCCAATCCCATCAAATGCCGAATTGAACATGCGGATGATTTCGGACGATTCATTCGTGACTATTGTATTGGTCTTCTTGTCCCACAGAACAGGCACGGTCACACGGCCGGAGTAGTCCGGGTTTGCCGCTGCATAAATCTGGTACATGAAGTCGGCGTCGTTCACCGTGTCGGGCACCGTCCCAGCGGCCGAATTGAAGGTCCATCCCTTATCGCCCATATACCAGTGGACGACGGAAATCGAGATCATGTCTTCAAGGCCTTTGAGGGCGCGGAAGATCAATGTGCGATGGGCCCAGGGGCAGGCCAGTGAGACATAGAGGTGATAGCGTCCTGCTTCCGCCTCAAATCCCGCTTCGCCGCTTGGCCCAGCTGAGCCATCAGCTGTAATCCAGTTGCGAAATTGCGGCGATTTGCGCACAAAGTGTCCGCCGGTTGACTTGGTGTCATACCACTGATCGACCCATTTGCCTTCTTGTAACAGTCCCATGCCTTACTCCTTGTTGAGCCGTTTATTTAGAGCCGAAGCGGAGATCAGGGGAGGTGCAATGATTAGGCCTTGATGTTCTAATCTGTGTGATGAACTGCTATAATTACAGTTGGTCGTTCAAAAAGGGAGAACGGATTGGGCCAGATTGAAGATTTGCGTCTATTCGTGCTTGTTGTGGAAAGCGGCAGTATTTCCAAAGCGGGTGACAAGCTACGCATCGCCAAGTCAGCCGTAAGCCGTCGGCTTAACCTGCTGGAAGAGCGTTATGGCACGCGTTTGATTGATCGTTCGCCGGGCGTGTGGGCCGTTACCGAGACAGGGCGCGAGCTGTTTCAACGTGCCATACGTGTGGTTGGGGATGTGAATGAAATCGAAGATGATTTCGTCAATGCCTCTGCCAGTATTTCCGGGCCCATGTCAGTCTCCGTTCCCCGCGATTTTGGGATATCGTTTCTGAATTCGATCCTTATTGATTTTACCGAGCGCCATCCTGAAATACAGCTTACCGTCGATTTTGATGATCGGGCTGTTGATCTTGCGCGAGAGAATTATGATTTTGCCATTCGAATCACACCCAAGGTTGATGAACCTGCGGTGCAAATTGGTACCGTGCAACATCAGCTTCTGGCCAGTCCGGACTATCTTGAAGCACACTCAACGCCCGATTCACTTGAGGAACTTCGTCAACATCGATTGTTGTATTTTGGTTCCGCTCGCCGGGCGGTCTGGGACTTTGTGACCAGCAATGGCAAGCCGCAGACATTTGAATTCCAACCGTTTTTGAACTCGAACAGCGGTGTGTTTCTGGTCGACGCCACACGCAAAGGCCTCGGGATCGGGCGGTTCCCGGATTTTATTACAATCGATGCAATTGCCAGTGGAGAGCTTGTTCCTGTTTCATTTGGCCTGACGGTGCCGGAATGGGGGATTTATCTGATCCACGCCGAAGATCGGAGGCTTAACCGCCGCATGCGGCTCTTTGCCGAGGAAATGAAAAAGGCGTGTGATTGACTCCAAGCCGCTGAGTTGAGACGTCGGCCGGTGTTGTTGACAATATTCCAAATGGCACTTAGGAAGCCAGCAGGGTGAAGTGCCCTGCCGCTCGCGGGTTTGTCCTTGGCGAATGCTTCCAATTTCTCATCCGTCTTCTTATCCACTGGCTTCAGTTGGTGCGGTTTGATGGCAATGCGAGCACCATCATTTGACCGCATCCAAACACTGAATGAGGTTTGAGATGAGTCTTCCTTCCGGCAATGATTCCAATATTTACTTGAAAGGTTCGCTGCCCGTTCTGTTTGCAAAAACAGCAACACCCATAATAGTCGTCATGGGCGTGAACGGACTTTTTACACTGGTCGACGCCTATTTTTTGGGAGTCTATGTTGGCGCCGATGCCTTGACCGCAGTGACGCTTATGTTTCCGCTGTACATGCTGCTGATTGCGCTTTCGACCTGGATTTCGAACGGTTTTTCAAGCATTTTTGCACGGCTTCTGGGCGCAGACGAACAGGTCGCGGCCAAAGAACTCTTTGGTCAGGCACTGGTGCTGTCGCTTCTTGTATGTGGGGTATTGATCGGGATTTTCCTGTTGGGCGGCGATCGCCTCACCCTTTGGGCCTCGAATGGTTCCGCTGAACTTGCCGGTATGGGCTACACTTATATCTCGATCCTAATTCTCTGTGCGCCGCTGGTATTCGTGTTGGCCATCAATATTGATGCGCTTCGCTGTGAAGGCCTGTTGCCGGCCATGGCCGCAATCACCCTCACATCTGCCATTTTGAACATCGTATTTGACTACATTTTTATTGCCAAATTCGGCTGGGGTGTAGCTGGTTCGGCCTATGGCACGGTGGCTGCACAAATCTGTTCCATGATTGCTATTCTGATCTATCGCCAAAAAACCGGTCGGTCTGAAGACAGAGTGGTCCTGCCGCGCCGCTGGCATTATTTTGGCGAACTTCTGGCGCTCGGTGCGCCTTCCAGTCTTGGCTATCTGGGAATTTCACTTTCTGCTGGTCTGACGCTTTATTGTCTTCAGCTCTGGGCAGGCAATTCCTATGAAGCGACTGCCGGGGCGTTTGGTATCATCACCCGGCTTATGACCTTTGCGTTTTTGCCACTGCTTGGGCTGAGCATGGCGTTTCAAACCATTGTGGGGAATAATTTCGGCGCAAAATTATGGATGCGCTCCAACACCACATTGAAACTGGCATTGGTGCTTGCATTCACCTATTGCGCGCTGGTGGAACTCACATTCCTGGCTACGCGGTTTGATATTGGTTTTGTGTTTGTTGAGGATGCTCAGATCGCCAGCGAGATTGCCAGAATACTGCCTTATGCGGTGATGCTGATGTTTGTCTTTGGGCCGTTGATGATGATTGGCACATACTTCCAGGCTATTGGCGAGGCGGGCCATGCGGCTCTGCTGGGTCTGTCACGCACCTATCTGTTCGCGCTGCCGCTCACCTATGCTCTGCCGTTCTGGTTCGGGGAACCCGGCATCTGGTATGCTGGCATTGTTGCCGAGATATGCGTGCTGATGGTGACGATTGCTGTGCTGCGCAATCGTCAGCGTCGGCATGGGCAAAGATTGGGGCTGCTGGAGCATCCGGCCTAGAATGCCCGTCTGTTCGAAACCACTGCCATTGTAAGCTTCCTTACACATTGGCTGGGCTATGAACTACCGCTGACACGGCACTTTTATCGTGGCTTTTGTCTCAACGACAACAGCCGCGATATAGCATGTCGCCTTTCATTTCTGAACATGACAACAGTTCCCAGCACCCTTTGTGCATCTTCATGATTTGAATTTATGTGTATAAAATATTTGACTCTGTGTATTATAAATCATACATGAAGTCTGAGAAACTTGACAGCTAGCTGCACATTGTCAATTGAATGGAGAAACGCCCATGACCTATCAGGATCGCAACAATGTTGTGTCGATCATCGTCGGTCTGATCACGACCACATATGTGATATTCCGGCTTGTGGAAATGAATACTGCAGGCCAGTTTGACGGCGCTGATGCCGTGAATGTCTGGGCGAAAATGGTCATTTGGATAATACCAATAGCGATTGGCGGCACCATCATCGGCACTATTCTGTTCAACATTGGGTACGCTATTGTTACCCGCACTGAAAAGCCAAGTTTTCTGGTTGATGAGCGCGACAAACTGTTTGACCGCCGGGGCATCGTGGCCGTGGTGCTCTTTTCAGGCGCTGGCTTCCTGCTGGCAATTATCGCGCTGGCGTTTGACTGGTCAGCACTGAAGGCTTTCAACATCATTTATTTCTCAATGGCGCTTGGCTCGATGTCTGCCGATCTTGTGAAATTTATCAGCTACCGGCGGGGCTATTGACCTATGGGAAAGCTGAAAATCACAAACAGGATCAGACGCCTTAGATTTGATGCGGATGAAATGACGCAGAAGGATTTGGCCGAACGGGTTGGTGTGACCCGGCAAACAATCGTGGCCATTGAGAACGCCAAATATTCTCCGACCCTGGAGCTTGCGATCCTGATTTCCCGGGTCTTCGATAAACCGTTGGAAGCAGTCTTTGACATTGAGGATGCCAGTTAAGGCTTGGATTTCCTGTCATTGGGACGGCTCAGTTTCTGAGCGTTTTGTCCCACAATTGCCCATCATTATCTCAAACAGGAGCATGTCATGATTTTTCACCCGACCCGTTTTTGGAACTTCATGGCGCGCGGATACGCCCGCAGCCCTGTGAAGGACAATGAGTCCTATCAGTACAAGCTCGACATGACCGCCAGCTATCTGAAACCACAGGATCGTTTGCTGGAATTCGGGAGCGGCACCGGGACCACTGCTCTCATTCATGCACCGCGTGTGTCCCATATTGATGCGATAGATTTTTCATCGGAAATGACTGCCATTGCGCGTGAAAAAGCCGAGGCGCAAGCTGTCTCCAATGTTCGATTTGAAACATCCTCCTTCGAGGAATGGCCTCTTCCTCAAGGTGATGAAGGCTATGATGCGGTATTGGGATTATCGATTTTGCATCTTGTTGCTGATTTGGACGTGACGCTGGCCCGTGTGTACCAACAGCTGAAACCAGGCGGATTTTTCTTTTCCTCCACTGTGTGTATTGCCGAAATGGGCGGTCTTATCCGGTATGTATTGCCGCCATTGGGAGCTATTGGCGTATTGCCAAAAATTCTCCCTTTGACACCTGACATGTTGACCGATGGTCTGCGTGCACACGGTTTTGAAGTTGAACATGTCTGGCGTCCCAGTGAAGGCGCGGCGGTGTTCATCGTCGCCCGAAGACCGGCATAGATCCCTTAGATTCCTGTTTTGCGCTGCGTTTCCAAATCTGACCATTGTCGTATTTGGAAACCGGCGGCGCTGGCATGGGCAAGTGTGGGGCCTGTTGGAGCGGGGTCTGTGAACCAGCCTATTCCGGCAGGCCAGCCCGGCGCATCGCATCTGCAAATCGCTGGCGATCTTCCGGCTGATAATACAACACGGTTCGTTGAATCTCTGATGCCTGTGCATTTGGCACAAGTGCCAAAAACTCGTTTAGAGCCGCATCTGCCATCTCTGGCTCATTGGCCATCGCAAATGATGCAGTTCGAAAGAGATGAGAGCTTGCATGCCCCGGTTTCAATTGAATGGCATGTTGCGCAGCATTGGCTGCCGCCGAATAATTACCAGCCTGAAACTCTGCAATAGAGAGGTAGAGGTGAAACTTATCGATGAAAGTGTCGCGGGGGCTAAGGGCAATGGCCTTGGTAATATGGGTGCGTGCCAGATCGGCATTTCCGGCATAGGCATTTGCAACGCCTAACAGCGCACGGGCATAGGCAAGGTTGGGGCTGAGATCGACGGCGTGGCCATAATTCATAATGGCCGCATCCCCTTCGCGCGAGACAATCGATACGTAACCGCGTCCAATGGATGCCCACGGGTCATTCGTATCTGCCAGCAATGCTTTGTCGGCAGCAATGCGTGCGTTTTTTAGTGTCGGGTCGACTGGTTCCCAATGCTGGATGGTTCGCCATGCCAGAATAGTTGCGTAAAGGCCCAATGCCTGTGAGTAATCGGGATCGAGGGAAATGGCCTGCTCAAGCAGGTCAATCGCGGTTTTACTGCCATCCTGGGACTGTTGCCCATAATAGTGCATTGCCTTCACGAAGCATTCCCAGGCATCGAGGCTCTTGGGGTGCCGTCGTTTCAACCTTGCATGTTCGGCTGCATAAAGTTCGGGCGATAAATGTCCGACCAGGCTTTCAGTCAACTCATCCTGAATGGCAAAAATATCGGTTACGTCGCGGTCATAGCGCTCGCTCCACAATTGGGAGCGGGTTCTTGTATCAGTCAGTTGCGCCGTTACCCTTATGCGAGATCCAGCGGAGCGGATGCTTCCCTGAAGAATATAACGAACGCCCATTTCCGCAGCTATTTGTTGGGTGTCGTTCTTCTCGGCTTTCAATGCAAATGTTGTGCTGCGATCTGTGACAAAGAAGCCACGTAATTTGGAAAGTGCGGTCACAACATCTTCAGTGAGCCCATCGGCCAGAAATTCATTTTCGGTATCAGAGCTGAGATTGACGAATGGCAGGACTGTCAGAGATGGACCATTATCGGTTGTAGATTCTGGAACCGGATCGGCCAATATCGCCGCTCCATCTGATGATGAAGCTTCTGCCACAAAGCGAAATCCCTTGCGCGGCATTGTCTTGATAATGGTTTGGGCTTCGCCTGTATCTCCAACGGCACGACGCGCAGCATTCAGCCTTGCATTCAATGTGCCATCAGAAATCGCACGACCATCCCAGACAGATTCAATGACTTCGTCCTTGCTGACCACCCGATCTCGATTTTCAATCAGAAATACCAAAAGGTCAAAAACCTGTGGCTGAATCGGAACAGCTTGTCCCTGGCGCAACAATTCCTGATGGTCTGTGTCAATTCGGAAGTCTGTGAATTCAAAAATCAAGCGTATTTTGTCCCATGGCAAGAAGATTCAAGCGTTTGGGAAGCGTTTGGCAAGCGTCTGTTCAAGCAAGTTTCTGGGTCCCCGCCTATCGTTAGATCACAAACCAAACCGAAAAACGAGGCACCCCATGTTTGACGCACACACATATTCCGAAAAACACGCCGCTGCTCCCGATCTTGTACAAAACTTAGTTGTTGTCGAGAAGACAAAGTTATTTGTGCGAATTTGGAGCGGCCTGGCAGCATGGTCCTGGCATTGTGGTGAAACGGCCAGTAAGTCCAGTCATGAAGGTTTTCGGGGTCTTCTGTAGAACTCAATCCACTTGTCCCGATACGCTCTAGTTGCGGGAACACCAATTGCTGAATTCACATTAAAACACGCCCTCAATGACACCAAAATTATTGCAACCGGCGAATGTTGACTTTGCAGGCCATGGACCGGAGCCATGTTTATGCAATTCTTCAGGAGCATCCAATCGGTTCCATGGGACACAAAGCATCAAGATTGTGCAGGCCTTGCCGGGCTTGCATTCTACTAATTGTGTTTCCTTTTGTATTTGGGGCAAAACCCGGCTCTTACTCAGAAGTCGCCTGCCGCTGCGATTGCAACATTTGTTTAGATGATGGTCTGGAAAGCTAAGATATTGCCCGGGCGATCTGTGATTGAAAAATCAACAAACAGGCAAAGCATATTGGAATTGAAACTACGTGTTTTGGGCTTTCCCGGGCGTTTTACAGCGGCCAGACCAGCAGGATCGTGGGCACTGAAACCACAATGACAATGATTTCCAGTGGCAGGCCCATGCGCCAATAATCGCCAAAGCGATAGCCGCCGGGGCCCATGATCAAGGTGTTGTTCTTGTGGCCGATGGGGGTCAGGAACGCACAGGATGCGGCAACCGCAACGGCCATCAGGAACGGGTCAGGACTGACATTCAGCGTGTTGGCAATATTGACGGCAATCGGGGCTGCAATCACTGCTGTCGCTGTGTTGTTCAAAAGGTCCGACAGGGTCATTGTCACGACCATCAGAACGGTCAGCACAACGGCAATGGGGTAGGGTGCTGTCAGCGAGACAATGCCATTGGCGATCAGGTCTGTGCCGCCAGCGGTTTCAAGGGCCGATCCGAGCGGTATCATAGATCCCAGCAGTACAATGACAGGCCATTCAATCTGCTCATATAGGGTGGAAATGGGCACGATTTTCAATATGACATAAAGAACGACCACGGCGGCCAGTGCGACAGCCAATTGAAGCACACCGAGGGATGCCAGCACTATCGCCACCCCAAACAAACCCACCGCCAGACCTGCCTGCTTGTGTTGGGTGACGTTGAGGCCGCGTTCGCGCAAGGGCAGCACGCCCAGCCAGTTAGCGACACTTGGGAGGTGTTCCGAGGCGCCAAGCAACAGCAATACGTCTCCAGGCTCTATGGGCAAGTGCCGCACGCGCTCGACAAAGCGTTTGCCTTTGCGTGAAACGCCCAGAAGCGTGGTGCTCTGGCGGTAGAGTAGCCGTACATCCATGGCCGAGCGGCCAATGATGCGGCTGTCATCGGGCACCACCACTTCCATCAGAGCCATGCCTTCAGAGGCGATTTTTGCATGGCGATCTTCGCCGATGAAGGACAGTTTGAGGGCAGAACGGAATTTGTCTATGGGGCCGGGAGGAGCCTCAACCACCAGAATATCGCCCTTGCGGATTTCATTTGTGCGGGCCCGGCCCGGCAGTCTGCGGCCGTTCCGGACGAGGCCGACAGTCACAACGTCGAATTCGTCTGCCTGGCTATCAAGATCACGCACCATCTGGCCAAGGACCGGGTTGTCTTCGCCGACAACGAGCTCAGCAATGTAGTTGTCAAGTGAGCTGAAGCTGGAGGAGTCTGAAGATTTCGATGTGTCTATGGGGATCAGACGCCAGCCGACCAAGGCAATGAAACTAATGCCAGCAATGGTGCAGGCAATGCCGACCGGGGCAAAATCAAACATGGAAAATGGCGTGCCTGTCGCCGTTTCCCGATAGGCGGCAATGATAATATTTGGTGGAGTGCCGATCAGCGTGATCATGCCACCCAGAATGGTGGCAAAGGCAAGAGGCATCAGTGTAATGCCGACAATGCGTTTGGCCTTGCCTGCCGCCTGCATATCGACGGGCATCAATATGGCAAGGGCCGCGACATTGTTGATGAAGGCGGACAGAACACCTCCGACAACACCCAGAATACCAATATGCTGTGCAACCGGGCGTTCGGTTGCCAGAAGCTGCCTTGTGATAACGTCAATGGCGCCTGAATTGATGAGACCGCGCGACACCACCAGGACCAGCGCTATGATGATTGTGGCCGGGTGTCCAAACCCCGAAAACGCGTCCTTATAGGGCACGACGCCGACAATGAGCGCTATCACCAATGCGGAAAAAGCCACCAGATCATAGCGATATTTGCCCCAGATCAGCATGGCAAACACAGCGAAGAAAAGACCAAACAGGAACATTTGCTCAAAGGTCATAGGCGCAGATCATCCCATCAATCACGGTTGCCGAAAAGTATGTCAGAAAACGGCGCATTGCGAAGCAGCCAGGACCAAATTTCTGGAATAAAATGGTGTATTATTCCAGGGGGTGGGGTTTTATCGGCGTCTTGCGTTCCCGGCAATGCGAATCAGGGCATCACCAAGATGAGCAGTTGCCAGCCCTTGTTGCTGACGACTTTTCAGAACCGCATCTGATAGAAGACCCAATGCCCGATCCAATCGCGCAACCGACCATAAGGCGAGTTGTTTTTTGACTGCATCCTTGCGTTTGAAGAAAATCGGGGGCGTCATTCGGTCTACCACCTGATTGGCAGGGACACCCTGTTCGACCATGATGCGGGCTTTATGCAAGACTTGAAAATTACGCAGAATCTGGGGACCTGCGGCCGACGGACTGAGGCTGCCTGCATCCATGCGTGCCAACGCATCCATCAGTGCCGGCATTTGGCCAAGCGCTGCCGCGTCGCTGAGTGCATCTGCAGACAGAACCGAACTGTCACCGGACAGGGCAATGACATCTTCTTCGTCAATGGTGCCTTTTTCAGCGGCAAACAGGCAGAGTTTTTCAATTTCGCCCCGGCTGGCCAATCGGTCGCCGCCCAGTTGGCTCAAGAGGCGCAGTCTTGCATCCTTTGTGATGCTGAGGCCAAAGGCGGCAATTTCTTCATTGACCACTTCATTGAGGCTGGCATTGTCATCGGCATAGCAGGGGATGGCGACGGCTTCGTCGCTTTTCTCGACAAGCTTGCGAAAGGCGGTGCCCTTTTTCAGATCGCCCGCTTCAATGACGATAAAGGCATCTTCCGGCGGGTTCTTCAAAAGTGGCGAGACCTGATCCGGCAAATTCCGCGCGCCATGCGCTCTGACATGAATAAAACGAGCGCCGCCAAACAGTGAGATTGTATAGGCTTCATTGGCCAGCCGGTCAGGATCACTGTTAAGGTCTTCGGCAGCAATGCGGGTCAGGCCAAAGGGATCATCAGAGCCGGACCCTGCAGATTGCTGCAAGCCAGACAGAACGCTTGTGGCGCGCTCTGATACCAGGCCGCGGTCGGGACCGAAAACCACGACAACGCGATATCGACCAGTTGGCTCTTTGAGAAAGGAGTTAAGGGCGCCTCTTTGCAGAACCGCCATGTTTACTGCCGGGTGGCGAAGAAAGTGGATATGCGCGCGGTGATTTCATCGGCGGCGGATTTCGCAGCACGATTTTCCGCGTCCCGGCGGGCACGAATATTGGCAAAACTCTGTGTTGACCGGTCATAGGAAGCGCTGGCACGCTCGGTTCCAGCTGTTACCAGTGTGTTGGCCACAGGGTCCATGACACGATATTGAACAATCACTGTCAGACGGTAGGATGCAGGCGCACCACTGGCCTCTTCGATGGCAATGGCATCATCAGACTCAGCCAGCGTGTAGCTCATCTGATAGCGTTTTTCCGCAACAGATCGCCCGTGATTGAAGTTGAAAATCAAACGGTTGCGCAGTTCCTGCGACACCCGGCCTTTGGCCGAATCAATGCCGATGGCTGCCAGTTCATTCGACACCTTATCGATGCCATAGCTGCCATTTGGCCCGTAGACGGGGCGGACATTGCAGGCTGCGGTTAGCAGGCCCAACAGAATTACGGCCAGCGCCGGTGTTTTAAGAATTCGCAAAATCCACTGCATCTGTCTGCTCTCGCTCACGATAAACTGCCGCAACATGTCACTATTTGGTTAATCAAACTACCACATTCACTATGCGGCCAGGCACAACGATCAGCTTTTTCGGGGTTGCCCCGTCCAATGCTTTTTGTACAGCAGGCATGGCCAGCACAGCCTCTTCGACTTCCTGTTTGGAAGCTTCTTTCGAAACGCTGATTTCCGCACGCCGCTTGCCGTTGATCTGGATCGGCAGAATGATCGTGTCTTCCGACAGCAGCGCCTCGTCCACCTTAGGCCAGGGGCGGCTTGCGATCAAATCCGAATGTCCCAGATGCGTCCAGCATTCTTCCGCAAGATGCGGCATCATTGGGGCCATTGCATGGAGCAGCATTTCGAATGCATTGCGCACAGCGCCACTATCAGCATTGTTGTTTTTCGCCAATTGCGCAGAGACAGCATTGGTCAATTCGTAAATCTGTGCGACAGCGCGGTTGAACCGCAAACCCTCAATGTCAGCTTCGATCGAATGCAGTGCCTTGTGGGCCGCAGCCGTCAGAGCATGATCATGGGGTGATTTGCTGTCTTCCAGCGCAGCCACTTCTTGCACCAGACGCCAGACCCGTTGAACAAACCGGTGTGCTCCTTCGACGCCAGCATCTGTCCAGATGACATCGCGCTCGGGAGGGGAATCGGACAGCACAAACCAGCGGGCTGTGTCAGCGCCATAGGTTTTGATGATGTCATCAGGGTCGACGGTGTTGCGCTTTGACTTCGACATTTTTTCGATTTTGCCGATGGTCACTTCCTGGCCGCCTTCAATCAGGAAAGCCTTGCGGTCTGCGCCCTCGCCTTCAAACCTCAATTCGGTCGGCGTATACCATGTGCGCTCCTGACCGTCATGATAGGCCTCATGGACGACCATGCCCTGGGTAAAGAGGCCTTCAAAAGGCTCATCGATGGACATGTGACCGCATTGCGACATGGCGCGTGCGAAGAAGCGTGAATAGAGAAGATGCAGGATCGCATGCTCCACACCACCAATATACTGATTGACGGGCAACCACGAATCAGCGGCCTTTGGATCGGTCGGATTGTCACTCTCGGGCGCGGTGAAACGGGCGTAATACCATGATGAATCGACGAATGTATCCATCGTATCGGTTTCGCGCGTGGCCGCCTTGCCGCAATTTGGGCAGGTCGCCTGTCTCCAGGTGACATGGCGGTCGAGCGGATTGCCCGGCGTGTCAAAATCAACATCATCGGGCAGTTCAACCGGCAATTGCTCTTCGGGCACCGGCAATGGGCCGCAATCATCGCAATGGATGATGGGAATCGGACAGCCCCAATAGCGCTGGCGCGAAATGCCCCAGTCACGCAGTCGGTAATTAATCTGCCGGGTCCCTTGCGGTGCGCCATCCAATTGTGTGGATTCCAACCGCTCGGCAATTGTTTGCTTTGCATCTTCAATCGTCATCCCATCGAGGAAATCTGAATTGAAGATTTTGCCGGGGCCGGTATAGGCTTCGGTGGCAATTGAAAAATCTGCCGCATCGGCATCTGTCGGCAGCACAACAGGCGTGACTGACAACTCATATTTGTTGGCAAAATCCAGATCGCGCTGATCATGTGCCGGACAGCCGAAAATGGCGCCTGTGCCGTAATCCATCAGAACAAAATTGGCGACATAGACCGGAAGCGTGCGGTCCTGCAGCGGATGTTTGACGCGCAGACCCGTATCAAAACCTTGTTTTTCTGCCGTCTCAACAGCAACGACGCTGGTGCCGTGTTTGCGGCATTCGGCAACAAACTCGGTCAGGCCTGCATTGTCGGCAGCCAGTTTCTGAGTCAGCGGATGGTCTGGTGACAGAGCCATGAAGCTGGCGCCAAACAAGGTGTCCTGCCGGGTCGTAAAGACTTCCAGCGGATCATGATCGGCGTCTTCAAATGCAAAGCGAACACTCATGCCTTCTGACTTGCCGATCCAGTTTTTCTGCATCAGGCGAACTTTGTCCGGCCAGCGGTCAAGCCCCTCAAGGCCGTTCAGAAGATCATCTGAATAGTCAGAGATCTTGAAGAACCATTGTGTCAACTCGCGCTGTTCCACGTCAGCGCCAGAGCGCCAGCCCTTACCGTCAATGACTTGCTCATTGGCCAGAACGGTTTGATCGACCGGATCCCAGTTCACTTTTGACTTCTTGCGGTAGGCAATGCCTTCCTTCAGGAAATCGAGGAACAATTTTTGCTGCTGATGATAATAGGCCACATCGCATGTGGCGAATTCCCGTTGCCAGTCCAGCGACAGGCCCATGGATTTAAGCTGGCTGCGCATGGCTGCGATATTGTCATAGGTCCAGCCTTTTGGATGGACCTTGTTCTTCATGGCTGCATTTTCGGCTGGCATGCCAAACGCATCCCACCCCATGGGATGCAATACATTGAAACCCTTGGCGCGTTTGAACCGCGCAACCACGTCACCCATGGCATAATTGCGCACATGGCCTACGTGAATTCGGCCTGACGGATACGGAAACATTTCAAGCACATAGTATTTTTCGCGCGGATCATTATTGTCAGTCGTGAACAGATCGCGCTCCGTCCAGACTTTCTGCCAGTTCGGTTCGGTGATCTGCGGATTGTAACGTTCTGTCTGCACTTTCGCGGCGGCCATGTTTCTGCGCTCAAAATTTTGGAATTTGCTTTGAAATCTCGGCGAGACAAACACCAGAAATGACAGCGCCGGTCAACTGCAATAAGAGATCGAACAGAGTTTTCATCACTATACAGGACCGATTCATGGCGTGGACCCCCTCTCCAACTCCAAATTCAAACCACACGATCGACCGACTTGCTGCTGTGCGCGGCGATATTGCTGAAGCGGTGCTGCGCTATGAGCGCGATGCTGGCTCCGTGCATCTGGTGACTGTTACCAAAACGTTCGCGGCGGAGGCGTTGGGGCCATTATTTGCCGAGGGTCAACGTCTTTTTGGTGAAAACCGGGTGCAGGAAGCGCAGGGAAAGTGGCCTCAGCTGAAGGCGCGTTACCCGGATATCGAACTGCATCTGATCGGGCCTTTGCAATCCAACAAGGCGGAAGATGCCGCGGCCTTGTTTGATGTCATTGAAACGGTGGATCGCCCAAAAATCGCGCGCGCCTTGAAAAAGGCTGAGGAAAAGCTTGGCCTTAAGCGCCGATACTACGTTCAGGTGAATACAGGGGATGAGCCGCAAAAGGCTGGCGTTTCAGTGGCGGATGCGGTGGATTTCGTCAAAACCTGTCGGGACGAGATTGGCCTGACGGTGGACGGACTTATGTGCATTCCGCCTGCAGATCAGGTGGCAGCACCACATTTTGCCTTGCTGCGTCAGTTAGCCGAAGAAGCTGGCCTTGCCAATTTGTCGATGGGTATGAGCAGCGATTATGATACGGCGATCATGCTGGGCGCGACGCATGTGCGCGTCGGCAGTGCAATCCTTGGGTCGCGTGCAACGCCATAGTCAGTTGCCTTGCAGCAAACGTCTGTAGCAGGCGGCTGCCCATGGGGCCGCCGCCTGGAAATCATTGAACAATCAGGTGATTGACTGACCGGTTTTTGCCCAATCGGCCAAAAAGGCAGCAAGGCCCTTATCGGTCAGTGGGTGTTTGACCAGCGCTTTCAGCGTTGCAGGTGGTGCCGTGACAACATCAGCGCCAATGAGGGCTGCCTGTTTGACATGATCAACGGTACGAATGGACGCTGCCAGAATTTCTGTCTGGAAATCATAATTGTCATAGATAATGCGGATATCGGCAATCAGATCCATGCCATCGACGGCCATATCATCCAGACGACCGATGAAAGGAGACACGAAGGTTGCTCCAGCCTTGGCGGCCAGAAGCGCCTGATTGGCCGAGAAACACAGGGTGACATTGGTTTTGTGGCCATCTGACGTAAGCGCCTTACAGGCTTTCAATCCGTCCATGGTCAATGGCAATTTGATGCAGATATTATCTGCGATTTTTGCCAGAACCGCTGCTTCCTTCATCATTTCAGCATATTCTGTTGCAGTGACCTCTGCCGATACAGGTCCTTCGACCAGATCACAGATTTCCTTGGTCACTTCCATGATATCACGACCGGATTTCATGATCAGGGATGGGTTTGTGGTGACCCCATCCAGCAGACCGGTATCATTCATCTCGGCAATCTCTGTGATATCTGCCGTGTCGACAAAAAACTTCATGGGGTCATCCTCATCTTCTTACAAATGTATTCATTGCTTGCCGTTCAATCGCACATTCTGCGGACAGACGCCACGAAAGTTTTGTTGAAATTATCCCGCTTTGGCGTCAGGTGAGGCTCGAATCGGTTAAGACAAATATATGAACAACAAAATGCGCCAACAAGAACAGCAACAACTGGGCCTTTCTGGCAGCAGTCAAGCTGTCGTTGACGTTCTGGTGCCAGTGGCTGTGGATCGGCCTTATAGCTACAAGGTGCCGGAAGGCATGATCGTGCGACCGGGGGCTCTGGTTGTGGTGCCGTTGGGGCCGCGTGAAGTTACCGGCGTTGTCTGGCCAGCCAGTTCTGAGCAGGCCGATGTGCCTTCAACCAGACTGAAATCGGTTCTTTCCGTTCATGATGTAGCGCCATTGCAGGATGATCTGCTGGACTTTATCGCCTGGTTATCGACTTACACGTTGGCCCCATTGGGCATGGTGCTGCGCATGGTTCTGCGTTCGCCTGCAGCATTGGAGCCGCCAAAGCCACTTCTGGGATTTCGGCTAGGCTCGATTGTTCCTGAGCGGCTGACGCCAGCGCGCCGGCGTGTGTTGGATCAACTCCAGGAAGGGTTTGCCTGGACCAAAAAGGGGCTGGCGGAAGCCGCCGGTGTTGGCACCAGCGTTGTCATGGGTCTGGAAAAGCTGGGCGCACTGGAACGGGTTCTGCTGCCACCTCAACACACATTGCTGGCGCCGGACACAGCCTATGGCGTGCCGGAACTCAGTGAAACCCAGCAGCAGGCTGCTGACCAATTGGTTGCATCTGTCGATGAAGGCGGGTTTCAGCCTTCTCTGTTGGAAGGTATCACCGGGTCTGGCAAAACCGAGGTGTATTTTGAAGCGGTGGCCCGGGTGCTGGACAGTGGCAAGCAGGTGCTGTTGCTGCTTCCGGAAATTTCCCTCACGACCAGTTTTCTTGACCGGTTTACAGATCGGTTCGGCGCACGTCCGGCGGAGTGGCATTCCGACGTGTCGCCCAAACAGCGTGCGCAGGTCTGGCGGGGTGTTGCAGATGGCACGGTGCGTGCCGTGGCCGGAGCGCGGTCCGGATTGTTTCTGCCGTTTCGTGAGCTTGGCCTGATAGTTGTCGATGAAGAACATGAGCCGGCTTATAAACAGGAAGAAGGTGCGATCTACCACGCCCGCGACATGGCGGTGGTACGTGCGCACCGGGCCGGATTTCCTGTCATCCTGTCGTCGGCCACGCCATCGGTGGAAACGCTTAACAATGCGCAGTCAGGCCGTTATCAACATATCAAACTGAACGAGCGCTACGCGGCTGCCGAGCTGCCCGATCTATCGACCATAGATATGCGTGTAGACGGGCCAGAGCGTGGCCATTGGCTTGCGCCACAGCTGGTTGCCGCGTTGCGTGATACGCTGGCTGCGGGGCAGCAAAGCCTGCTGTTTTTGAACCGGCGCGGCTATGCACCATTGACCCTGTGCCGGACATGCGGACATCGCTTTCAATGCGAGAGCTGTTCTGCCTGGCTGGTGGAACATCGTTTTCGTGGAACGCTGTCCTGCCATCATTGCGGCCATACACAGAAAAAGCCGGATGCCTGTCCGGAATGCAACAGCACGGACAGTCTGGTGCCTTGCGGCCCGGGTGTTGAGCGTATTGCAGAAGAAGTTGAGGCGTTGTTTCCCGAAGCGCGCACCCTGATGCTGTCATCGGATATGATGGGCGGTGTGCGGCGCATGAAGCTGGAACTGGAATCTGTTGCCAAAGGTGATGTGGACATCGTGGTCGGTACTCAGCTTGTTGCCAAGGGGCATCATTTTCCGTTGATGCGGCTGGTAGGCGTTCTGGATGCTGATCTGGCATTGGGGCAGGGCGACCCACGTGCTGCAGAACGCTGTTTTCAATTGCTGGCACAAGTAACCGGCCGGGCAGGCCGGTCGGGTGGCAAGAGCGCGGGTCTCATTCAATCCTATCAACCTGACCATCCGGTGATCGATGCGTTGGTCAAGGGCGAGCCCCATTTGTTTTATGAACGTGAACTGGCTGAGAGAAAGGCGGGAGGCTTGCCGCCTTTTGGCCGTTTGGCCGGGCTTATTGTGTCCGGCGAAGACAAGGCCGCCGCGGCGACGCATGCGGCGGCCCTGTCTCGCGCCTCGCCCAGGGCTGACGGTGTGCGTGTGTTGGGGCCGGCTGAAGCCCCTATGGCTCTTGTACGGGGGCGGCACCGGTTTCGGCTGTTGGCCCGGGCACCCCGAAACTTTGATTTATCGCGCTATCTTCGTGAATGGTTGAACGCGGCCCCAAAGGCTCGCGGCAGTGTGCGCGTGTCAGTGGACATAGATCCAGTGAGTTTTTTCTGAGGCTGATTGCGTGCGCCTTTTGGGTGTAATTGGGACAAAACCAATTTGCAGACGCCTGCGTAAGACCAAAGAACAATAAGGCGCATTTCATGATTTATCTTGTCACTCTGTCTGCCATTATCACCGTGGGCTTTGGTCTCATCTGCCTGATTGCGCCACGCTACTCGCTCGGGCTTATCCATCTCCAGACAAAAGCGGAGCGGCCGGAGGCGCTGGCTGAAGGGCGCGGTACGCTTGCGGGTTTCTATCTGGGCGTTGGCCTGCTGTGCCTTTTTGCTCCCTCATCAGCAGCTTACTGGGCGCTGGCGCTGGGATGGTTGTTCACAGGGTTTGGTCGCGGTGTTTCCATTGTGCTGGATAATGGGCGTACGAAGTTCAATTTTGGCTCCATTCTGTTTGAACTGGGCCTTGGTCTGGCGGCGCTTCCGGCGGCTTTGGCTGTGTAATGTTGGACAAAACGCGTAACAGCCATATTGCACCGCGCCAAACCATATGATAGGTCAAGCGCGATTTCACCGGTTATAGTTTTGTGAAGACTGCGGCACCTAAATCCAAGGTGTTGAATTTAAACAGAATTAATTGTCGGAAACTCGTTTTGGCGGGTGGTAGGAAAGATTGTTGATCCGAAGGAGACGGGGCAAAGGTGACTGAGACTGTTTCTCAAGAAAATTCTGGTGCGCAAGCAACCACCGTATCGTCCGGTGTTGCGAACCGCTATGCGACTGCGCTGTTTGAACTCGGTCTTGAGGAAAAGTCCCTCGATAAGATTGAGACGGACCTGAGCGATTTTTCGAAAATGCTGGCGGGTAGCGACGATTTGAAGCGACTGGTCAAAAGCCCGGTCTTTTCAGCTGACGAACAATTGGCGGCTCTGGGGCAGGTTTTTGACAAGGCAGGGTTTTCAGGATCCGCCGCAAATCTGATCAAGATAGCTGCCAAGAATCGCCGACTGTTTGCAGTTCCCGGCATGATCTCCGCGTTTCATGGAATGGCTGCGGCCCATCGTGGCGAAGTCACGGCAGACGTTGTTGCTGCCCAGGCACTGGATAAAACTCATCTTGACGATCTGAAAAAGGCTTTGAAGAAAAGTCTTGGCAAGGACGTTGCACTGAATGTGCGTGTGGACCCATCGATTTTGGGAGGGCTGACCGTAAAAGTTGGTTCCAAAATGATCGACACGTCTCTGCGTACCAAACTTAATTCCCTTAAAATTGCATTGAAAGAGGTTGGCTGATGGACATTCGGGCCGCGGAGATTTCCGCAATCCTCAAGGAGCAGATCAAGAATTTCGGCGCTGAAGCTGAAGTTTCTGAAGTCGGCCAGGTTCTGTCTGTGGGTGATGGTATCGCTCGCGTTTACGGTTTGGACAATGTCCAGGCCGGTGAAATGGTGGAATTCCCCGGTAACATCCGTGGCATGGCGCTGAACCTTGAAACTGACAATGTCGGTATCGTGATCTTCGGGTCCGATCGTGACATTAAAGAAGGCGATACGGTTAAACGTACCGGCGCAATCGTGGATGTGCCCGTGGGCAAAGGTCTGCTTGGTCGCGTTGTTGATCCGCTTGGCAATCCGCTGGATGGCAAAGGCCCGATCGAGAGCAGTGAGCGCCGTTTGGTAGACGTCAAGGCGCCAGGCATTATCCCGCGCAAATCGGTTCATGAGCCGATGTCGACCGGTCTTAAGGCAATTGATGCGATGATCCCGGTTGGTCGTGGTCAGCGTGAATTGGTGATTGGTGACCGTCAGACTGGCAAGACAGCTATTCTGCTGGATACGATCCTCAATCAGAAATCGCTGCATGAAAGCGGTGATGAGAACGAAAAACTGTATTGCGTTTATGTGGCCGTTGGCCAGAAACGTTCGACAGTTGCCCAATTCGTGAAAGTTCTGGAAGAGCGCGGCGCGCTTGAATATTCCATTATTGTTGCAGCGACGGCCTCTGACCCTGCACCTTTGCAGTTCCTGGCGCCATTTGCTGGTTGTGCGATGGGTGAGTATTTCCGCGACAATGGCATGCACGCACTCATTGGTTATGATGATCTGTCGAAACAGGCTGTTGCTTATCGCCAGATGTCATTGCTTCTGCGCCGCCCACCAGGCCGTGAAGCCTATCCCGGCGATGTTTTCTATCTTCACTCTCGCCTTCTTGAGCGCTCAGCGAAGCTGAATGAAGACAATGGTTCCGGCTCACTGACTGCGCTTCCGGTTATTGAAACCCAGGCGAATGACGTGTCGGCTTATATTCCGACAAACGTGATTTCCATTACAGATGGGCAGATCTTCCTTGAGACCGATCTGTTCTTCCAGGGTATTCGCCCGGCTGTGAATGTGGGTCTGTCTGTGTCTCGTGTGGGATCAGCGGCTCAGATTAAAGCCATGAAGCAGGTTGCCGGTACGATTAAGGGTGAATTGGCCCAGTACCGTGAGATGGCTGCGTTTGCTCAGTTCGGATCTGATCTTGATGCGTCCACTCAACAGCTCCTCAACCGCGGTGCGCGTTTGGTGGAATTGCTGAAACAACCACAATTCTCTCCGCTTAAAACAGAAGAACAGGTTGCAGTGATTTTTGCTGGTGTGAATGGTTATCTGGACAAGATCAAAGTCAGTGAAGTTCGTCCTTTTGAAGATGGTCTTCTGGCACTTCTGCGCAACGAAAATGCAGAATTGCTGGATGCAATCCGGACGGAAAAAGCTCTGACGGATGATATCAAGACAAAGCTGACATCAATCATCGATGCTTACGCGAAGAATTTCGCGTAAGTCTGGTTGTTGGACGGGGCTGTCCCGCTGATCGGCGTTTTGCAGACAGACTGTGAAACCTGTTGGTGACGGTGGCGCTGGCTCATTCAGGAAGAAGTAGACAAACATGCCAAGTTTGAAGGATCTAAAAAACAGGATTGCCTCGGTCAAGGCAACGCAGAAGATCACCAAAGCCATGCAAATGGTTGCGGCGGCCAAGCTTCGGCGTGCCCAAATGGCTGCGGAATCCGCGCGTCCTTATGCTGAGCGTATGGATGCGGTGCTGGCAAATGTCATTACGGCCATGGAAGGTCGGGATGATGCTCCGCTTTTAATGCGAGGCACGGGCAATGATAAAACACATTTGCTGGTGGTCTGCACAGCGGAGCGTGGTCTGTGTGGTGGCTTCAATTCGTCCATTTCGCGTCTGGCGCGTAAGCGTATTCGTGAACTGACCGCAGCCGGCAAGACAGTGAAAATCCTGTGTGTCGGCAAAAAGGGATACGATGCCCTGAAACGGGAGTTTGCCAGCCAAATTCTTGATGATGTAGTTGATCTGCGCGAGTACAAGAATATCGGGTTTGAGAGCGCGCAAAATATCGGCAAAACCATCATCACGATGTTTGAAAATGGCGAATTTGATGTCTGCAGCCTGTTTTTCTCCCGCTTTCAATCTGTGATTTCGCAGACTCCGACCGAACAGCAGATTGTTCCGGCAAAAGCTCCGGAAGGCACGCAAGAAGGTACATCCAGCGCGGCGATTTATGATTATGAGCCGAGCGAAGAAGAGATTTTGGGCGATTTGCTGCCACGCAATCTTTCGGTACAGGTTTTCCGTGCACTTCTGGAAAACGCGGCTTCCGAACAGGGCGCACGTATGAGTGCCATGGACAATGCAACCCGCAATGCCGGTGAGATGATCGACAAGCTGACAATGAGCTATAACCGTCAGCGTCAGGCTCAGATTACCAAAGAATTGATTGAAATTATTTCGGGCGCTGAAGCGCTTTAGAACGCAAGGACAGGACAAAAGTCATGGCTGAAAAAAAAGGTGGACATATCACGCAGGTGATTGGCGCGGTGGTGGACGTTCAATTCGATGGCCATCTGCCCGCGATCCTGAATGGTCTTGAAACAATGAATGGCGAGAACCGTCTGGTTCTGGAAGTCGCGCAGCATCTGGGTGAAAACACAGTGCGCACGATTGCCATGAATACAACTGAAGGCCTTGTGCGTGGCCAGGCGGTTGCTGATCTTGGCAAAGCGATTTCCGTGCCCGTCGGTGCCGGTACGCTGGGCCGCATCATGAACGTAATTGGTGAGCCGGTTGATGAAGCCGGTCCAATTGACAGCGACATGATGCGCGAGATTCACCAGGACGCACCCCCTTTCACCGAACAATCAACAGAATCTGAAATCCTGGTCACAGGTATCAAGGTTGTGGATCTGCTGGCACCTTACGCAAAGGGCGGTAAGATCGGTCTGTTCGGTGGTGCCGGTGTTGGCAAGACTGTTCTCATTCAGGAACTCATCAACAACGTTGCTAAAGCACATGGTGGTTATTCTGTGTTTGCCGGTGTTGGCGAGCGGACTCGTGAAGGGAATGATCTTTATCACGAAATGATCGAATCCGGCGTGAACAAGGAAGGCGGCGGCGAAGGCTCCAAATGTGCACTGGTGTTTGGCCAGATGAACGAGCCTCCTGGAGCGCGTGCCCGTGTTGCGTTGAGCGGCCTGACAATTGCTGAGCAGTTCCGTGATGAAGGACAGGATGTTCTGTTCTTCGTGGACAATATTTTCCGCTTTACACAGGCTGGCTCGGAAGTGTCCGCGCTGCTTGGCCGTATTCCTTCTGCTGTGGGCTATCAGCCTACTCTGGCGACCGATATGGGCACCATGCAGGAACGTATTACAACGACAACAAAAGGCTCGGTAACTTCCGTGCAGGCGATTTACGTGCCTGCGGATGATTTGACCGATCCGGCTCCTGCAACTTCGTTTGCCCACTTGGACGCGACAACCGTTTTGAACCGTGCAATTTCGGAAAAAGGTATTTACCCGGCTGTGGATCCGCTGGATTCCACGTCCCGAATTCTTGATCCCCTGATCGTTGGTGAAGAGCACTACAATACAGCACGTGAAGTTCAGGAAATTCTGCAGCGCTACAAAGCCCTTCAGGACATTATCGCCATTCTGGGTATGGATGAGCTTTCTGAGGAAGATAAGATTGCCGTGACACGCGCACGCAAGATCGAGCGCTTCCTGTCTCAGCCATTCTTTGTGGCGGAAGTGTTCACCGGTTCACCAGGCAAGCTCGTTGCTCTGGAAGACACAATCCGTTCGTTCAGAGGCCTTGTTGACGGCGAGTATGATCATCTTCCGGAAGCTGCATTCTATATGTGCGGTTCCATTGATGACGCTCTGGAAAAAGCCAAGAAAATGGCAGCCGAAGCCGCTTAATAGGCAGGCAGTCGCAGTATTGAAAGAGGCAGTCTAATGGCCGAATCCTTTCCGTTTGAACTGGTATCACCAGAACGTCTGGTGTTGTCGGAAGACGTGGTTGAAGTTGTAATTCCGGCATCTGACGGTCAAATGACTGTCATGAAGGATCACGCTCCGACCATGACAACCGTCAAGCCAGGCCTGGTTCTGGTCAAACGCGCCGAGGGCGGAGAAGACACGATTTTCGTCGATGGCGGGTTTGCAGACATCAATGACAATGGTCTGAGCCTTTTGGCAGAAGTTGCCATGTTGGCCAGCGAGCTGGACAGCGAAACGCTGGCGGCACGATTGAAGAATGCTCAGGAAGAAGTTGATGCGGCGGAAGGCGATGCCAAAGACATGGCCAGCCTGCGTTTGTCCGATCTTGAATATGTGAAACAGTCGCTTTCGCTCTGACGTCACATATCTGAATTTTCAGAAAAGCCCGGCTCAATCGCCGGGCTTTTTTTATGTCTCAACAAGCGTCCAGTTTCAGATTATCCGAGATTCCACTGAACGCATCTACGACCTGTTCATAGACTTCTCGTTTGAACGGGACGATCAGGTTCGGCGTTTCCTCCAAATCGGCCCAGCGCCAGTCCGAAAATTCGGCCTCAAAAGCTCCGCCGCCGGGTGTCAGAACGTTGATTTCTGTTTCGTCGCCGGTAAACAGGAACGCGAACCATTTCTGCCGCTGGCCACGAAATTTGCTGCGCCAGCCCTTCTTGATGATGTCGGGTGCCAATTCATAGGTAAACCAGTCCGGGGCCTCAGCCAGCAGTTCTATGTTGCTGACACCGGTTTCTTCGAACAATTCGCGCCTGGCAGCCGGAAGCGGGTCTTCCCCGTCATCAATGCCGCCCTGAGGCATTTGCCAGGCGAAACTCATATCATCTTCTTCGGGCAGAGTTTCGGGCATTCCGGCTCTGCGACCGACCCACACTTTGCCAGATTTATTGAACAGGGCGATGCCCACATTCTGGCGGTAGGGAAGGGAGTTTTCTGGGCTGTTCATGAGCGTTTACCACATTGTTTCTTTTGCACGGGCGGGCCATTCCTTGTCATACGAGGTTCCATCAAAATCATCTTTGAGTTCCTGCATCAAATCGCCTGCACTTGGCAGGGTATTTGCGGGTTTGAAATTCTCAGGGTTCCACAAATCCGCCCTCATGACAGCTCTGGCGCATTGGAAATAAATTTCGCGTATTGTCACGATGATCACAGAGCGCGGGTCTTTTCCCTGCATTTTATACTGGCTAGTGAGTTCCGGCGCTGTGCTGATTGTTGCTGTTCCGTTAAGGCGAAGTGTTGTGTTGCTGCCCGGAATGAGAAACAACAGGGCAATTTCGGGGTTGCGCACGATGTTGCGCAAGGAATCCATTCTGTTGTTTCCCCTGCGGTCAGGCAGCAACAACGTCTTTCGATCCTGGATGAAAACGACCTGTTTTGCATCACCGCGTGGTGAGCAATCCATCCCTTCGGGACCACTGGTTGCCAACACCATGAAAGGTGATGCTTCGATCAGTGATTGGTAGTTTTTGGTGACCTGGTCAGAGACTTTAATCAATGAGGCTTCTGATGGCACGCCATACAGTTCCTCCAACTCGCGAATGTCGGTTACCAATGTCATGAGTGCATCCTCTGTCGACGTCTTCCAGCAGTAACCCCTGACAAGAAGTGAGGCAATGTCTGCTTTCTACGGCAGCCTTATTTGGGTATGGATAGATTGATTGCAGTGCTCAAGGGGATCAGTGTAACACCGCGTTGTTCCAGCAATTGCATCCATTCTGTCAGGGTTGCCACTGTGGATGGGCGCAATTGGGCATAGCCTACAGCAAGGCCCTTGGTGTTGGACAATTCCTCAAGTTGAATGAGATGCTGTTCGATGGAAGCGCGTGTTGCCTCTCCATCAAGCACAACATCCACCTTCAGAAATGGCAGATGTCCCAATTGATTTGTCGAGGCACGGCGCACAATTTTATCAGCAATACTGCGCGCGGAGTTCGATGGATCAACGAAAGCGAGGCCGATTTTGTTCAACTCGGTGGCAAATGCCGTTAATGCATTTTCATCCGCAGTGAACCGCGCTCCCATAGAAGGGATCACGCCGATATAATTGGACGTGCGCGATAAAATCCAATCCAGCTTGAACTTGTTTTCTGCAGGGGTTGCATCGACCAGAAGCGTGTGGGGCCCTGGATCATTCTGTGGGTAGTTGAAAGGCTCCATTGGTGCTTCGATCAACAACTCGAACCCATTTTCGCGCGACAGTTTCTTCCATCTTTCCAGGTTCTCGCCATAGGTTGCAAAAGCAAGCGCTATTGTTGGCGGAAGTTCAACAAGTGCTTCTGCCGTGGTGCTTTGGGATAGGCCGATGCCGCCGATGACCAGAGCAATTTTGGGGCCCTCTGGGACAAATTGTTGTGGTCTTGAATAGACGGAAAACGGGGTCTTGCCGTCGCCAGAGCGTTTGGGGATCAATCCATGCTCACTGCGCGCCACCATGTTATCTAAAGGAAAGACGGAAAGGCGGTGTGCGTTGGAGTGGATTGACGCCACAGTTGGCTCTTCACTGGCTGCCGCAGTGGTGTCTGGTACGGTTGCGACCCTGTCAGGAACGGTGGCTGCTGTGACTTGTATTTGTGTGCGTGGCGGCTGGGGATCAATGCTGAGATCTTCGGGATCCGGTGTCATGCTGGGGCGGACGTTTGCGACGCCTACGGCGCCAAGGTCAAGCTGCGCCGTTGCGTTTGTGATCTCAACACTGACATGCGGGCGTCCGCCTGCAGGGTCGTCGAGAACAGAAACCCAAAGAATGAGAACAGCAATCAGGCACAAGCTTATGGTAGACAGGCCGACAATTGCGGGCAGTGCTGAACCTGATTGGTTTTCTTGTGAAACCGGGTCCGTTACGTTTATTGGAACAGAAAAACTGGTCACGTGATGCGGCTTTCCACCTGCTACCCCTGATGGCGAGGACACAGACTAGCCGCTACATGGTGAAGAATTGGTTTCTTTTCGACAAAGAAGCCCGCTAATGAATTAGCGGGCTTCTGGTCGTTTGATAGAATTTCAGGACCGCGAGGCAATCCAGTTGGGGCGCCCTAGTTGGGGATGCCCTGAGACGGATCAGGCGGGAAGTTTGCATGAACCTGAATGCCGTTCAGAAGGTCATAGGCAAAGTTCAGCTGCTGATCATCTTTGGGATCGGGTGGCACATAAGCTGAGGAGCCCGCTTTCTCTTCTTCTTCACCACCATTGGCCAAATGGCCACGCAAGGAGGCTTCACCGCGAGGTTGCTCCAGCCCCTTCAGTTCTTCAGGCAGTTCCTGATCCACGCGGATATCGGGCACAATGCCTTTTGCCTGAATGGAACGGCCAGCCGGGGTATAGTAACGTGCGGTCGTCAGACGAATTGCGCCTTCGGTGCCAAGTGGAATGATGGTTTGAACCGATCCCTTGCCGAATGAGCGTGTGCCAAGAATGGTGGCACGGCGATGGTCCTGCAATGCGCCAGCAACGATTTCGGAGGCAGAGGCTGCGCCGCCATTGACCAATACAATAACCGGTTTGCCGTCTATCAGATCCCCATCGCGGGCGGAGAAGCGTTGGCTGTCGCCATTGTGTCGTCCTCTGGTGGAGACGATTTCACCGCGCTCCAGAAACGCATCGGATACGGCAATGGCCTGATCCAGCAAACCGCCGGGATTGTTGCGCAAATCCAGAACATAGCCTTTCAGACCATCTTCTTCCTGTGTTTCCTTGATCTCTGCAATTGCATCTTTCAAGCCATCAAAAGTTTGATCGGTGAATTGGCTCAGTCGGATGTAGCCGATGCCGTCTTCGATGCGGAAACGGACGGAGCGGATTTTGATGATGTCGCGAATGATGGTGATATCAAACGGCGCGCCATCGCCACGACGAATGGTCACGGTCAAAGGTTCTTTCACAGCGCCGCGCATCTTTTCCACGGCCTCATTCAAGGTCAGCCCCTGAATTTGTTCGCCATCCAGATGGGTGATCAGATCGCCGGGCAAAACGCCAGCTTTTGCAGCCGGTGTGTCATCAATCGGGGTCACAACCTTAACCAGGCCGTCTTCCATGGTGACTTCAATACCAAGACCACCAAATTCACCGCGGGTCTGTACCCGCATATCCTGATAGGCTTTGGCATTCATGAAGCTGGAATGCGGATCAAGAGAAGTGAGCATGCCGGTAATCGCTGATTCGATCAGATCACCGTCGCCGGGTTCCTCGACATAATCGTTGCGAATCCGCTCAAACACATCACCAAACAGGTTCAATTGGCGGTATGTATCGCGGCTTGCGGCCTCGGCAGATGCGCCGACGATCGGCAATTGGGTCAAGCCAACCACGCCTGCTGCGCCAATCATGACGCCTGCAACGAGGGTGACAACGGATTTATTTATCATCTTCATGCCCTTCGAATATGTTTGCTGGATAGTCTACCGCAAAATCTCAACCATCTAAATCATTTTCAGTGGCTATATCCACGACCCACCACGAGGACGGGTCTATTGAAATGCCATCTTTTCTAAACTCTACATATAGCGCTGTCGGACCATCTGTCACGTTACTATCCGTTAGGGATTGACCATCCCCATCGGTTGTGGAGCCAACATTTGCAGTCACCAGACTGGCAAGCTTCCGTGACCCCATTGTGGCAATGGGCTCGCCGGAAAGAACAAACTGCCCCAATTCGACGTTAATTGTTTCCATGCCAGCCAGAACCAGATGGTAATCATCACCAGCATTCAGGATCAATAATTGGCCATAAGTGCGAAAAGGCCCGGCATAAACGACCCAACCATCGGCGGGGGCAATGACTGCGCTGCCAGGGCGGGCGGCAATGCTGATTCCCTTGCTTGCATCGCCGGCTTCGTCGGGTGAACCGAAATCTGACAGCAATGCGCCGCTGACCGGCAGTGGCAGCAATCCTTTCGCATCGTCAAAGGAGATGGCCGGTGCAATACGGCCCTGATCTCCCAAAGCCTGCAATTTTGACGTAGTTGTTTGTGCCGCAGCTCGTTGCGCTGCCTCGCGGCGGGCGGTCTCCGCCGCGTTGATGGAGTCTTGCTGGGCTTTCTGAACGGCGGCTATCTGCTCTTCCATTGAGCCAATCAGTTCTTTCAGGCTGACAGCTTCCTTGCCCAGCTCCGAAGCTTTTTGTTGTTGGATTGCCAGCTCAGATGTCGATTCGCTCACCTCTTCGCGCTTTTTGTCGAGCAGCAATGCCAGACGGGTCTGTTCTTCACTCAAGGCCTGATAGTCGGATTTGAGCTGATTTGTCGTTTCCTCGATTTCCGTTCGTACAGCCACCAGCTCATCCAGGTCAGAGGCCAGTTTTTCAGCTTGTCCCCTCACATCAGGCAGGACGGCTCCAATCAGCATGGCACTGCGGATGGCGCTCATCACATCCTCCGGACGTACCAGCAAGGCGGGCGGCGGTGAGCGGCCCATGCGTTGCAGTGTGGCCAGAATTTCTCCGAGCAATGCACGCCGTTTGAGCAGGGACAGGCGAATCACTTCTTCGGTTTCCAGTGAGGCATCCAGCCGAACTTCGGAATTGGAAATGCTGTCTTCCAGTGTTCTGGAGCGCTGGGCTGCTTCGATCAATTCCGTATTGAGTGTCGCGCGGGTTTGCTCCAGAGCCTGTACATCTGCGGCCAATTCAGCCTCTCGCTCTTCGGTAACCTCAATCGTGGTCTGCAGATTTGCAAGATCCTTGGCCCGCTGCTCCATTTCCAGGCGCAGTTTGACCTCGCGTGGCGTTTCTGCGGCAGCCATGCCTGTGAACAGGCATAGGGACGTCATAACGACACATCGGATGAGGAAAGCGATCATGACGCCTGTTTAGCGCAATCTTGCCCGGGTAAAAAGCGGCAATGAAAAAAGTGAAGGTGGTAAAGTTTCCAAGAGAGCGTCACGTGGATTGCCGGACATGTGTCACCAGCGGCATACTACGACGAATCTCATGTTCCGGCATGAGCCAGGTAGTCGAAATGCCGTGATGAGGTTGTTACATGTTCCTCGTTTTTTTACCGCTGTTGATGGGCTTCCGCAGGTTGGTCGCCTACTCCCTCGGTCCCAGGCGATCTGTAACCCAGGGCAGGATCATTTGCTCAAGGCGCTCGCCGACAAACTGGCGATGGTCTCCGGCATAGATATCAAGCAAATGAGGTATGCGCTCGGCTCCCAGACGCTGTGAAAACTCAAGGGTTCCAGTGGGAATATGCAGGAATTGGTCCCCCAGGCCTACGCCCAGCCCCAGGCCCCTCAAATTGCGGAGCGCCTCGCGTGCCTCGCGCACCTGGCGTATTGGCAGGGCGTCAAGATAGCGGTCATAAGCGGGATCATCGAGCACAATCTCGCCACGGACAATATCGAACGGAAAGTGACCGTAAAATGGTGGATTGTCCGGGTCCGGGTTAAAGGCTGCGACGACGCCGAGAACTGCGATTGGATAAAAATCCCGTGTTTTAAAAAAGTTCTGCAAGTCATCTGTTGTGGTGATCTGCGCCGCGCGCTTCCAGGCGTCATTGCCGATGCTCAAATCATCATTTGCCGCCAGGCAACAAGGGCTTAATGCCCACGCAACCGAGAAAACTCCAGGCCGGGTCATGACCAGATTGAGGGCGCCATAACCTCCCATTGAATGGCCAATAAGGGCGCGATTGTCGCTGCCTGCCAGCGTCCGAAAGCGATTGTCGATGAAACCAACGAGATCATCGACAATATAATCAGCCCAGCGGCCGCTGACGGGCGAGTTGCGGTAAAAACCACCGCCGTATTTATTGCCGCCATTCGGCATCACCACTATCAATTCCGGAACATCTCCTGACTGAATCAGGCGGTTGAGAATGGCCGGTACATCGACGTTCTGGAGCCAGACATTGTAGTTATCGAAGATTCCATGCAGCAGGAAAACCGTCGGGTAACGACGATCTGGTTCAGTGTCGTAGCTCGGTGGTAGATACACCGCTGCTTTCTGGGTGTCCGGCGTTTCAAGCAAATTTCCCGTCAAGGCAGGTGCTGGCACTTCGATTTCGACCACCCGGCCTGGGGGCGCGTCTGCCGATTGGGCAAACAAAAAATTGGGAATTGCGAGGAAAATCAAGAACTGTATTACAAGTCTTGCAGGCAATTTTATCATTCTGTGGTTCCCTCTCTTTTGCTGCTGCAAGTGTAGATTGTGCGTTGCGCGGCATCAAGAGTTGCACAAACCTTCCGATGTGGATGGCTGATTTCAGAATAAGTGGCAGACTGGCATCGTGGCTCACAGCAGGTCATCCAGTGCCGGGTGCGGGAAGGCGCGCCGGGCGACAACTGCGTAGAAGGTTTCCACAATCGCAAGATCAAACTGCGATGTTTCCACCAGTCCAGCTGCAATCTCGTCTGCCAGAACAACATTTGGTGCAATGGCAACGCCAAAATCCTCGCGGGTCAACAGCCGCACCATGGCCATATCATCGACTTCAGCGGCAATTTTAGGCTGCACACCCAACCGTGCAATCAGACTGTCAAACCCGGTGCGAATGGAGCTTTCTGTGGGGACAATGAGCGGCTCATTGCGAAGCAACTCCTCCAGTGTTTTATGCTTCAGCCGCGCCGGATTGCCATGGGCTCCTACTGTTTGCTCTGCAATAAGATGTGCTGTGAACTCCGTCGTACCGGAATTGCGTGGCGGCTGGGTGGTCAGCATGACATCCAGTGCCAGTGATTTCAGAGATGCCAGTAATGTTTCCTCGCCACCTGATTTCAGGATGACCTCAGTCGTCTGCTCCTCAAGCACAGGTTTCAGAAATTGAAGTTGAAAGTTTCGCGACAAGGTTGATATGGCACCGACGCGCAGCGGCCAATTCACGTTGCCACGTCCTTCAAGCTGCGCAACCAGTTCTTCACCGGTTCCGAAAATACGATCCGCATAGTCAAGCACAATGCGTCCCACTTCAGTGATCGCCAATTCGCGACTCACGCGGTCAAACAAGACATGACCCAGACGCTCTTCGAGAGTCTTGATTTGCGTGGATAGGGCCGACTGCGACAGGTTCAGCTTTGCGGCCGTTCGGGTGAGATTACCCTCATGGGCGACCTCACGAAAATAACGCAGATGTCGGTAATTCAGGGTGTCCATATGTTTCTGGTTCTCAGCGAGATGGGGCTTGCAAAAACGTTCTAAATAATAGAACGAAAATTCAGAAAAGATATATTTTATATTCTCAAACTGATCACGCATACCGCTCTGACAATTGAGAGGTAGCGTTATGGACATCATTTTTGAAATCGCGAGCACTATGCTGGCGCAACTGCAAAAGCCGACCCTTGCATTCCTGATCGGCGGGATGCTGCTTGCAGCGTTGGGCAGTAAATTGGAGGTTCCGGCACCGGTTTACAAATTTGTCGTCATGCTGCTGCTGTTGAAGGTTGGGTTGGGTGCGGGCATTTCCGTCAGAGAAGCTGACTTCCTGGAACTGGCGCTGCCAGCTTTCTTTGCTGCCATTGCCGGGGTTATCATTGTGGTCGCGGGTGGACGTATCCTGTCCAGCTGGCCCGGCGTCTCACATATGGATGGCTATGCCACCGCCGGCTTGTTTGGCGCTGTTTCTGCATCAACCCTGGCGGCTGGCATGGCCATGCTGGATGATGGCGGGATTGCCTATGAGGGTTTCATCGGAGCGCTATACCCTTTCATGGATATCGCTGCACTTGTCACCGCCATTGTGCTGGCAAAAACAGCTGAACAACGGCGGCTGGCAAATGTCGTACACGGTGATGGGACCGCAGCCATGACAATTGGCTCAGGCCTTGGCTCAGGGGGGGATGGTGTTGCACCGCTCGCGATTAACAAAGACCTTTTGAAGCAAATTCTGGTGGATACGTTCCGGAGCCCGGCCATCTCAGCTCTGGCATTGGGGCTGGCCATTGGTGTTTTTGCCAAGCCGCAATCTGTCTATGACAGTTTCTATGAGCCGCTGTTTCGGGGCCTGCTGTCGATTTTGATGCTGGTCATGGGAATGGAGGCCTGGTCGCGGCTTTCCGAACTTGCCAAAGTGGCTCATGCCTACCTTCTTTATGGTCTGATCTCGCCTGTTGTGCATGGATTTATCGGATTTGGATTTGGTTTGCTCGCACACGAACTCACAGGTTTCTCTGCCGGAGGGATTGTCCTCTTGTCGATTATGGCGGCCTCTAGCTCTGATATTTCCGGCCCTCCGACAATGAGAGCTGCCCTGCCAAAAGCCAACCCATCTGCCTATATCGGAACTTCAACTGGGTTGGGAACGCCTGTGGCCATATTCAGTATTCCAGTGTTCATGGCTCTTGCAGACGCATTCATTGGGTTTTAAGGCTCGTAAAAACCGTTATGTGTTCGCACCCAATGTTTTGCGTCTCATGTATTGGCATCTATCGGAAAAAGGATCGGATCGAATGGCAAAAACAACGCAAAACTGGGCGGATATGTCGTGGCTGAATGAGCCGGAAGACTGGTCGATTGATGTGGATGGCCTGCTGCATGCGACATCGGGAGACAAAACCGATTTCTGGCAACGGACACATTACGGATTTGAACGGGATGATGGACATGCGCTGCTTCAAAAGAGCTCGGAGGATTTCAGTGCGGTTCTGACGTTCAGCGGAGATTATCAGACGCTGTATGATCAGGCCGGGCTTATGGTACGGTCCGGGCCGACCGCATGGGTGAAGTTCGGGGTTGAGCTGACCGACGGGGCAACACATCTCAGCGTTGTCGTCACAGACGGTTTTTCCGACTGGTCGGCGCAATCGGTGTCGCTTGACGGGCCGGTGACATTGCGCATCACCCGTCTGGGCAATGTGTTGCTGATGCAGCATCGGGGGAAAGATGGATGGCAAATGGCTCGCCTCGCTCCGCTTCCCGATGCCGCTACAACAGTTCATGTCGGACCCTATCTTTGCTCCCCGGAACGTGCCGGCTTCAAGGCACGTTTTCATGAATGGTCATTGACTGATCCGCAAGTGAAAGAGCTTCATGAATGAAGCCTTCACGACCCATCTGATCGCCGCCGAAAAGTTCACTGAGTGTGTTTTTTGGAGACAGCAGACCCAGTATTCCTGTCGCTTCGTTTCAAGGCGACAGACTTGGAACAACAGCCTCCAATGAGCATTGTCTGGTGAATGAGGGTTTCGTGAGCCGTCCAGGGTGGGTGTTCATACGAAACGCTTCAGCACCAGGCACGCATTGACGCCGCCAAAGCCAAGACTGTTCGAAAGCACAGTGTTCAATTGCTTTTCCATTGGTGTGTTTGCAACAAGGTCAAAAATATCCGCGTCGGGCTCGGGATCATCTATGTTCAGACCACAGGGAATTATGTTGTTCTGAAGTGCCATAATGGAATAAACGGCCTCAATTGCACCCGCTGCGCCCAGCAAATGACCCGTTGCGGATTTTGTTGACGTTACAGGCAAATCCTTTCCACGGTCCTGAAAGACGGATCGCAATGCAGTAATCTCTGCAGCATCGCCAACGGGCGTCGAGGTGCTGTGCGCATTGACGTAGTCAATGTCCTGCGGTTTTACACCGGCCATTTCCAGGGCCAGGTTCATGGCAAAAGCCCCACCAGATCCATCAGGCCGCCCAGCGGTAATGTGATAGGCGTCCGCTGACGTGCCGTAACCAGCCAGAATTGCGAGCGGTTGAGCGCCGCGCTTTCTGGCGTGACTGAGACGTTCGATGATGATGGTGGCAGCGCCTTCGGACAGGACAAAGCCATCATGCTGTTTATCAAATGGACGGGATGCTTTTTCGGGGGTCTCGTTGAAGTTGGTTGATAGGGCCCGTGCAGCCCCAAAACCACCAATGCCTACCGGGTCGACGCAGGCATCTGAACCACCGCAAACGGCAACATCCGTCTCGCCGCTTAAGATCAAGCGCATGCCATCACCAATGGCCTGTGTTGAGGCTGCACAGGCTGTAACCGGCGTCCCAATCGGCCCGGCAAATCCATGACGAATGGAAATATGTCCTGCGGCCAGATTGGGCAGGAAGGCTGGAACCACAAAAGGAGACAGTCTGCGCGGACCTTTTTCAGCCAGTGTCTCGACCGCATTGGTAATGACCGGCAAGCCGCCAATGCCGGTGCCAATAATCGTAGCTGTGCGGGCTTTCTGGTCATCGCTGTCAGGTTTCCAACCTGCCTGCTGTAGCGCTTCCTCGGTGGCGGCGATTGCATAATGAATGAACAGATCCGTCTTTCTGATGTCCTTGCGATCCATGAAATCCAATGGGTCAAATCCGTCCGGGCTTTCAGCTTTGGAGGGAACAAGACCTGCAATTTTGGAACCGAATTCTGTTATGTCAAAGCGCGTGTTGGCACCAATGCCACTTTGCCCGGCAATCAGTCGGCGCCAATTATTCTTGACGCCAACTCCGAGCGGCGAAACAGCTCCCAGACCTGTGACAACGATTGGATCGGTGGTTCGAATTTCAAACTGCATCTCATTGATCTCCTTTGTGTATATACACTATACAAGTCAAAAATATTGGCTCGCTAACCCTTTGACAGAGTTTGCAGAATTGCCAGATATTCGTCGGGATCTCGTCCCGTCAGCAATGTCTGCAACTCCTGGCGAGCCGCATGCCAGACCGGAATCAGTTCATCGAGGAGCGCATCGCCTGTGTCTGTTAGTCGGCATGTTTTCACGTTGCCTTTTTCAGCGAACTCTTTCACGACCAGTCCTTTACGTGCAAGCAGGTCGATGTTCCGCGTTAATGTTGTGCGCTCCATGGCAATGCGTTTTGCAATTGCATTGATGGCTTTACCCTCATTGTGACGGACCAGCATCATGACTGTAAATTGCGCGACCGTTACCCCATAGGGTTTGAGCCTTGCATCATATCTGCGCGACAGCGACCGGGCTGCCTTGATGGTGTTCAAGAGCAGACACTGCGAAAAATCATCTTCTGTTGCCATCGATTTCGCCATGCACTCCTTACTATAGTGAATATACACTATGTCAATTCCTTGACGAGAGTTACCAGCTGAACGGTGGAATTTTTGCCTAAGCGGCGTGCATCTTTGCCAGGGTCTGACAAAAGCCCATTCCAGCGCTTACCCCATCCACAACCGGGCGCTCCAACTGGGTGCTGAGTGACCGAGCAAGGCCAGCCATACCAGCGCAGCCCAGGACAATGACGTCACATTTGTCTTCTTCGCAGGCTCGGCGGGCTTCGTCGTGAATGATCTGCCGGGTTTGCTGCCCGACTTCAAGAACGGGCACTTCAGAGGCGCGCACCCGTATGCTTTGATCTGCAAACCCATAGGCATTGATGTTGTTTTCAATAACCGGGACGGAGACCGATAAAGTCGTGACCGTGGAAAAAGTGCGGCCCAACATGGCGGCTGCATGAAAGGCTGCTTCGCCAATACCAATGACCGGAATGGACACACGTTTTTTAAGCTCAAACAGCCCAGTGTCATCAAAACATGCAATCAGAACTGCGTCATAGGCCTGATCATTCAGGGTCTCATCAAAGAGCTTGAAGAGGCCGGGGAGACATGCATTTCCATCTTCCGGGCCTTGTATGCTGGCCGGGCCGTCCGGCGGGTTGACCGCTGTGATGCTTGTGCCCGTATGCGCAAAGGCACTGGCTGCCTCTGCGATCTCGGCGGTCATGGCCGCTGTGCTGTTCGGATTGATGATTAAGATGCGGGTGGGCACGGTTTAAACCATCCCGTCGCCGGCATTCGAACCCTTGGCCGCTTGTCGGCGCCTGGCGCTATAGGCGATCAGGAGGAAGGCCCCGATAATCAAAAGTGAAAACACGGTTGTGAGCGTCCCAAGCGCGTACAGCACGGGTGATGTGACATTGGTGGTCATGCCGAATATTTCCAACGGCAGTGTGTTGTAGGACCCTGATGTCAGAAGGGTGCGCGCGAATTCATCATAGGACAATGTGAAGCCAAACAGAGCAACGCCGATGAGGCTGGGGGCGATGATGGGCAGAACCACATAGCGGATGGTCTGCCATGATGTTGCTCCCAAATCACGGGCCGCTTCCTCATAGGCTTTGTCAAAGCGATTGAAGACGGCGAACATGATCAGAAGGCCGAAGGGCAGGGTCCAGGTCAGTTGAGAGCCGAATCCTGATGTTGTCCAGTGGATATCAAAGCCAAGCTGATTGAAAATCAGGCCCACACCCAGTGATACCAGAATTGATGGAATGATCAGACTGGTGATGACCAGATAGAACAGGATGCCAGATCCCCAAAAGCGTTTGCGGAAGGCAAGGCCAGCCATCACGGAGATGACAACCGTAGTCACCATGACCATCAGACCCAGAGCAAATGATCTGCGGAATGACCCCCAGATGTCACCAACAGCCTGTTGTTCGAAAAGATCGTGGAACCAATGCAGCGAAACGCCGTTCATGGGGAAGGTCAGGCCGCCCTTTGGCCCCTGGAATGACAGGATGGCAATGGTAATGGTTGGCCCATAGAGGAACAGGATGAACAGCGCAAAAAATGCTGCCAGAATGTAAAATGATCGGCTGCGTCCTTCCTGCATCTTACAACTCCTTCCGAATGTTCACGAAACGCAGCATGATGCCGATGGTTATCAGAACGGTGATGAGAAGGATGACAGAGGTGGCTGCAGCTGACGGGTAGCGGAGCAGTGCAACATCATTAGAAATCAACCGGCCTACATTGGCGGATTGGGAGCCGCTCATAAAGCGCACGGTTATGAAGTCGCCCATGACCAGGGTCACGACAAAGATTGACCCAATCATGATGCCGGGTTTGGTCAGGGGAATGATGATATTTGTCAGTGTCTGAAAGCCGGTTGCGCCAGCGTCTCGTGCTGCTTCCAGCAGGGATTTGTCGATGCGCATCATGGTGTTGAAAATGGGCACAACCATAAACAGCGCATAAAGATGCACAAAAGCCAGAACGACAGCGAAATCTGAAAACAGCAGCCATTCAAGAGGCTCGTCAATCACGCCGAGGGACATGAGCGACTGGTTGGCGATGCCATTTCGCCCCAAAAAGGGAATCCACGAAATCATGCGTATGATGTTCGATGTCCAGAAGGGGATGGTGCAAAGCAGGAAAAGCGCGATTTGCCAGGTGAGGCTGTGGACATGGAACGCCAGAAAATAGGCAACGGTAAATCCGATGATCAGGCAAAAGAACCAGGTGATGATCGTGAACAGGAAGGTCTTGAAGAAGACCGCATATGTCACCGAGGATTCAAACAGATACTGATAGTTCTCGAACTGAAACGCAGGGTAGATCGAAAACTCTGTTGCTCCCCAGAAACTGACAGCCACAATCATACAAATCGGCAGCACCAGAAAAAGAGCCAGAATGACCAGAAGTGGTGATGCGAGAAGCCATCCGACAAGATCATTCGCAGTGGACTTTTTAAACACAGTAGGACCCGTTGGGAGGGAGAAAGCCCCGCGCCCGGTGGGGCGCGAGGCGGGGATTAACGAACGTCAGGCGGCAATGAATTCATTCCACTTGCGAACCATGTACTGATTTTCATCCATGACCGCATTCCAGCAGGCCACGCGGCCCATACGCTCTTCAAAGGAGCCACCGTCACGCACAGCGCCGGCTTTCTCGATGACGTCACCTTGCGGATTGGCGATGTCGCCGGCCGCCGCCTTACCTTCAAACCAGAAGCCCCATTCGTCTTCTGACATATAGTTCTTGGATGTTTCAGGCACAGCGGAGTAGTAACCCTGGCGCATCAGGAATCCACCGACCCAGCCATCAAGATACCAGTTGATGTATTCATAGGCTGCATCCAGCTCCAGACCGGACAGGTTGGAGGAGAGGCCAATGCCACCGCCCCAGGACCGGTACCCTTCTTTCAGCGGCTGATAGACACATGGAATGCCTTTCGATTTTACAGCCGTGATGGCAGGGGACCACATGGACTGGATCACAACTTCGCCGGAAGCCATCAGGTTCACGCTTTCATCAAATGATTTCCAGAATGCGCGGAACTGGCCGTTCTTCTTGGCTTCTGTGAAGATACCGATGGTCTTGTCGATTTCTTCTTTGGTCATGTTGCCCTTGTCGCCATAGGTCACTTCGCCCATGGCTTCGCAGACCATGGCCATGTCCATGATGCCAATCGAAGAAATGTCAAGAATGGAGGCTTTGCCTTTGAATTCCGGGTTGAGCAGTTCTGCCCATGTGTCAATCGGACGGCCAATCAGGTCTGGGCGGATGCCGAGTGTGTCTGCATTATAAATGGTTGGGATGAGGGTCATCCAGCCAGACTCATTGTCTACAAAGCTGGTGCCACCCGGGCCTTCCACAAAGCCGACAGAGTGAGGTGCAGTGCCCTGTGCAATCACGCTTTCAGGGGTGAGTTTGCCATTACGGAAAATGCCGACAATCTTGTCGTAATTCTTGATCTTGGATGTGTCCATGGCCTGAAGGTTGCCAGTGGGCCAGACTTTTTTGCAAATCCAGTATTCAATATCTGCAATGTCGAAGCTTTTCGGCTGAGTGGCGGCACGCTGGGTGACGCTGTCAGAATCCAGTGCCGTCATTTCCAGGGTGAAACCAAGGTCTTCTTTCACCTTGTCTGCGACTTCATTGAGGTTTGATACGCCGGTGCCGAACTGGCGCAGGGTCACATCCTTGATGTTTTGTGCCCAGATGGTGGGAAATCCTGTAATGGCACCACTGCCAATTGCAACGCCGGCGGTCGCCGCAGTGCCTTTGAGAAGGCTACGCCGACTGATGGCGGGGTTGATTTTTGTTGAGTTGGATTTGGTCATAGGCTTTTAGTCTCCTGATAGGTTGTGTTTAAGGGTTGCTAAGGTGGTGGGTGTCGCCGGGCGTCCAGTTCAGAAAAACTGTCTGGCCGATTTCGATGGCGTGGCTGGAAAAGGCAGCGTCCGGCACGGTGACATTGAGGTCTGTGCCGTCCTCGCGTCTGGCTGTGACCGAGAAGCTGGTTCCCAGATACTCGATATCCTGAACTACGGCCTCTACGCCCGTTGCATCATCGGTCTTTGTACTGGTGATCTTGATTTTGTCTGCTCGGATGGCCAGATCGTTCAGACCATCCTTGATGACATTGTGTCCGCCCATGAAACGGGCGACAAATTCTGTTTTCGGGGCGTTGAAAATTTCAACCGCAGGGCCTGCCTGTTCGATCTCGCCATTGTTCATGACAATGACAATGTCGGCCAGTGCCAGTGCTTCGTCCTGACTGTGCGTAACGTGTACGAAGGAAATTTCGAGGCTGCGTTGAAGCCGCTTGAGTTCGCTGCGCATCCTGAGACGCAGAAACGGATCCAATGCTGATAATGGTTCATCCAGCAGCAGGATGGCCGGGTCCGTGATCAATGCGCGGGCGAGTGCCACGCGTTGCTGTTGTCCACCGGAGAGCTGTGCCGGCAGTCGGTCGCCAAACTCGGTCATATCGACCAATTGCAAGGCCTTTGCGGCACTTGCGTCACGCGTTGGTTTATCAACCCCCTTCATTTTGAGGCTGAAACCAACATTCTCGGTAACACTGAGATGAGGAAACAAGGCGTAGCTTTGGAACATCATGGCTGTTCCGCGTTTGGCAGGTGCCAGATCGGTGACATTCTTCCCATTCAGGAGAACATCTCCGGATGTGATGGCTTCATGGCCTGCGATCATCCGTAGGGTGGAGGATTTTCCGCAGCCCGATGGTCCGAGCAAACAAATGTAGGAGCCGCGGGGGATCTTTATGGAGATGTTATCAACGGCGACGGAATCACCATATTTTTTGGTAACAGAGATGAGTTCAAGATCGGTATCCGCTGACATGCTCGGCCTTCTCACGATTAAGCAAGGTATAATGCAAACAGCATGCCAGTTTTTAAATCATTGAAATAATTTATCTTTCCTGTTTGTCTTGAATTTGGAATGTCAAATGTGCTCAAAATTTAATCACTTCGGATACGATATGATTAAAAAATGTATACAATATTGAATTGTCATTTGATGGGCAAAAGAATATGCATTGGAAGACCAAGACATTTCGCTTTCAGCGGATATGAGGTCAGCGTTCAATTCCTGAATGGCTGCAATGGCGCGGATTTTGGCTGTATGGCGAACAGAATAATAGACGGTCTGCAACAGGCGATTTTTGAGCACCGCCTCTTACCTGGCACACGCTTGCCGGAGGATGAAGTCGGCCAGGTTTATGGAGTCAGTCGAACCATTGTTCGCTCGGCGCTACAGTCTTTGGCACATTCACAGCTTGTCACCATCGAAAAGAATCGCGGTGCATTTATCGCCAGTCCATCGATCCGGGAAGCCAATGAAGTTTTCGAAGCGCGAGCCCTGATTGAGCCACGGGTGGCCGGAATGGCAGCGTCCAGAATTGAAACGATGAATTTGGCGAAGCTGAAAGATCACATCGCAGCAGAACATGCGGCGATGGCCTCTGGTGACAAGGGTACTGCATTGGCGCTTTCCGGAAAGTTTCATGTGGAGATTGCGCGTATCGCGGCACATGATGTTTTCACGGATTTCGTTCAGTCTCTGGTCAAACGATCATCGCTGATTATTGCCCTTTACTGGAAGCGGCCCGACACCACTTGTGAAAGCCATTCCCACAATGCGCTGATGGATGCGTTCACGGATGGGGACAGGCAGGCCGCGGAAGAAATCATGCGCAGTCACATTGTCGATCTTCATTCAGGGCTGGATCTGACGGTCAAAGACGAAAGGCCTGTTTCGCTGGCCGATGCGCTGAAGTTTTAGCGGCTGAGGACACAGGCTAGAAGAGTGCCAATTTCTTCACAACAGAAATTTCACTGTCGCTGTGAAGCTGGACCGCTGCGATTCATCATACTTCTCGATTTGGTATTTACGGCAAGATCAGAATTCAATCCTTCAACGCCATTTTGACCAGCTTTGCCACGGTGTTCATGTTTCGTGCAGTTCCGGATTGGGCTGCTGGAATCTTCAATTTTGATTGCCCCATACCGTCGCCATAATGAATGTAAAGCTCGTGCTTGCCCAAGCGCACCTCTTCAGTCCTCAACCCGGTTGCCTGCTCAAGCGTTTCTTTTGGTGGTGTGCCATCCAGAAAAACGACCATCGTGCGATTTCCCGGCTTATCGGGGAAGGGATTTGCGTCCAGAATGCGGCTCAATTCAAGGCCAGTTCTTATGAATACAGGGACAGGCCGACCTGCATAAGCCTCAAGGCGGGCTTCAAGTGCGGTCTTTGCCCGATCTTTTTGCAGATCGGAAGCAAACACAACATTGCCGCTTGCGATATAGGTCTGAACATCCTCAAATCCTGCGTCAATGCACAGTTGCACGAGATCGTTCATAGGGAGTCTTCCCGTGCCCCCGACATTGACAGCGCGCAGAAGTGCCACAAACCTGATCATCTCAGTGTTCCATCATCGGTGATGCTCCAACCAACTTGTCTGCCGGATTGTCAGCGGGTCAGCGCTGCCTTCATATTGGCTTCCGGGAAACAGGTTGAGGCCTGTCCTGTTGCTTCTTGCCAGCGGCCAATGGAACGGCGGGTTTTGAACCCGGCCAGCCCGTCAGCACCACCAACATCATGGCCTTTGGATTCCAAAGCACGCTGCATGGTTGCAACGTCTGAGCGCAACAGTCCGCCGACAGCGCCCCAGCGTGCGGCAAAATCACCCACGCCATACTGGATGCGGTCACCTACGTGACCCACAAACAGCGCGTATAGATCGCTCTTGTTATATTCCTTCAGGACAAAGAAATTCGGTGTGGCAATGAAGGCTGGCCCGTTTCGGCCTGCTGGCAGAAGCAGATAGCCTTCGCCCCGTTTTTCGTGATCCGGGAAAGGGCGCCCGGACACGCGTTTGATTCCCATGGCTTCCCATGCGGCGATGGAACGACCCTGATCCGGGCCTTCCAGAGTGCAGGAAACAGACCGTGGCAGATTCACTTCAAATCCCCAATCGCGCCCGCCGACCCAGCCGTGTAGGGCAAGGTAGGTTCCGATGGATGCTATGGTGTCAGCTTCAGAGTTCCAGATGTCAGCTCGGCCATCACCATTGCCATCAGCGGCATATTTCAAGAAGCTGGATGGCATGAATTGCGGTTGTCCAAGGGCGCCAGCCCAACTGCTTTTCATAGTGCGCTCTGGTGCATGGCCTGCTTCTGCGATCTGCAGAGCTGCAATCAATTCGCGGGTGAAATAGGGCGCTCTTGTACTCATGAAGGCTTTCGTGCCCAGAACTTTGAACACATTGTGGGGGATGGAAGCCCGACCATAACCGCTTTCGCGGCCCCAGATGGCCAGAATGATGCGTCCTGGTACGCCTGTTTGCCGTTCCACCGTCGCAAGTATTTTTGCGTGGCGTGACGCCATCTGTCGGCCAACCGAGGTGGCGCCATCAATGCTGCCGCGTCTGAAATACTTTCCCGGTGAACTGAATTCAGCTTGACGCTGGCGCTTTGGAACTTTGGGCTTGGTGCCCGGCGGCACAAGGTCCGGAAGGTCCCAATTCAGGGTCACGCCGGAAAAAGCGGCATTGAATGTGCGCTGTGACACACCGACGGACCGCGCCTGCGGTAAAATTGTCTCTTTCAGCCAATTTTGGAACTGCCGCTCGATAGCACCGCGATCCTGGGCGAAGGCCTGTCCAGAGGTGACGAGCAAAAGAAGACATAAGAGGGTGCGGATCATGGCTATCCTTGTATCAAAAACAGAACGGCTTTCAAGCTTCCCACTCTAGTCACGATGATAGGGATGACCGGACAGGATGGTGATGGCCCGATAAATCTGTTCCGCCAGCAGGCATCGTGCAATCTGGTGGGGGTAGGTCATCTTGCCCAGTGATATTTTTTTGGTCGCTGCGTCCAGCAAAGCATTGCCATGGCCGTCTGCGCCGCCAATGAAAAACCAGGCTTCCGCGCAGCCATTATCGCGTTCTTCTGCCAGAAGGTTTGTGAAGCTGCGGCTGGTGTGTGCGGTGCCGTGTTCATCAAACACAAATTTCGCTGCGCCAGGCGGTGCGGCACCCAAGAGCATGTCGGCTTCCTGGGCTTTGCGTTCGGCCGGTCGCGAAGCGCGCGATTCATTGAATTCAACAATGCGCAATGGACCAAGGCTGAGCGCACGGCCTGCCTTGTCAGCACGATCAGCATAGCGCGCGCACAAATCTTGTTCGGCACCACGTTTCATCCGCCCGATTGCAGCAATTGTCAGTTTCACTGGCTCAGGTTCACTCGCTCAGGCGTTCGCCGGAGCCGGTTTCATATCGTCTTCCTGGGCGCGCCAGATTTTCTCGATATTGTAAAACTCGCGCACTTCAGGGCGGAAAATATGAACGACAACATCGCCAGTATCGACCAGCACCCAGTCGCAAGCTGGCAGGCCTTCAACTGACGCGCGGCCAAGACCTGCTGTTTTCACATCGCGCAAAAGATGGTCGGCAATCGCATTGACGTGACGATGGGAACGTCCGGTGGTTACAACAATATGGTCGAACAGTGGAGATTTTCCGCTGATATCGATCGGGAGTGTTTCCTCCGCCTTGGAATCATCCAGGCTGGCGAGAACTATTTTAAGGGCTTCTTCCGAAGAAAATTCGGTTTCAGCCGCTGCCTCTGACATCGTATGTGCTGGCTGCACATTTGCACCCTTTTGTGGCGCTGTGTCGGAGGACGAAGCCTGCAATGGCGTGGTCAGGGTTTTTATCCTTTAAAAATTAATGCACCCGTTGCCGAATAGGTCTTCCTCATGTCACAGCCCAAAATCATGGGCTAAACCGGCATTTTTGCGTCGGCCCAAACGAACCAACCACATCAAAGCACAGGCTTTCATGGTGAAGAATTTTCCGATAACGGCCACACGGTCAACGATCATACAATCTCATCTGAGAGTTCGTCTGAGTGAACGGCTACTTACCTTCGCGCAGGGCCTAAGCCAAGCGCTTCCCTAAAATAGGCTCTGAAAGGCAATAGTTTCAAGACTCTTTTGCCAGAAAAGGCTGATTTGGGGGAATTATGGTCAAAAAACACCAGATTCGGCGTTGGCACCGCATAGTAAAACGCCAATTCGCTCTCCCGGTTCGGGTATATAGGCGCCATGGACGAGCGCGGACAGTGCCGTTGCTCCACCCGGTTCGGTGATGATTTGCAGCTTTTGCCAGATGGCTTTTTGAGTTTCGAGAATAGCGCTGTCAGGTACGGTGATTGCGCGATGAAGGTGTTTTTGGCAAATCTCAAAGGACAATTTGCCCAATGATTGCGCTCCCAGACTGTCCGCTGCGATTGAATCAACGTCCACATTAACGGGTCGCCCAGCCTGCAGTGCCTGCGCAAGACAGCAGGAACCTTCTGGTTCTACGGAGACCACCCGACACACATCCTGACATGCCAGTAAAATGCCCGCGATAAGACCACCGCCACCGGCAGCGATTAGCAAAGTGTCCAGCGGGCCTGCTTGCTGCAACCACTCCAGTGCGAGCGTTCCCGGTCCGGCGATGGTTTCCTCAGAATCGTAAGCGTGGATTGTCATCGCGCCGGTTTGTTGTTGATAGGCGTTGCACAGGGCAAGGGCATCGGCATAGAGCGCACCTTCCACGACCAGTTCCGCACCCGCTTCACGGATTTTTGCCTGTTTGGCCTGGCTGGATATTTCCGGAACGAAGATTTTGGCTTTGTGACCAAGCCGCGCTGCGGCATAGGCTACGGCGGCACCATGATTGCCGCCGGAGGCCGCCGCGATGCCCGCCTTTGGAACGGCTCTGGTGAGAAGATTGTTGAATGCGCCACGCGGTTTGAAAGAACCTGTGTGCTGAAACAGTTCCAGCTTGAGGGACAGGGGCGTGTCATGACCGCAAAAGTCGCCATTACTTTCCATCACAGGTGTTCTGCGAATATAGGGCGCGATGCGCGCGTGGGCGTCTTCGATAGCGCTTTTGCTTATCATGAGGGTTCCTGATTTATGAGAGCGGACCTGTTTACGAAAGAGGGCTGGGTTTCAATACGGGTCGTTTGCCCTTCTTTCCAGCTTGCTGTCCGGTTTTGCTTCCTGTTTGAGCCGTTGTGATCTGTCGCTTGGACACTGAGGCCATGGGTCGTTCCAGCGACATTTGCTCTGCAACCAGGGGCAAATCATGAAGGCCTGATTTTGCAGCTCTGGCGGTCAATTCAAACAGCGCGGCGCTTGCCCGTTCTGTCGCTTTTTCCCAATTGCCAGATAGCAGATAGTGACCCAGCAAGAGGGCCGCAAACAAATCTCCTGTGCCGTGTGGCGCGTGCGGCATGGCCAAATGCTCAAATAGAATTGCAGGCGTGTCGGGCGTGGCTAACAGATTGCCAATATGCCCTTTCATCAGTCCGGCAACGCTGGTGACCGCGATGCGCTGCGGCGCTGCGGTTCTTGAAAGGTCAGCCAGAGCTGGCGCGGTTGTCACCGATTGATCAACTGCGCCTTCCAGCCAGCACAGTTCAAAACTGTTGGGTGTCGCGATATCGCATAGGGGCCAGAGCTTGTCGCGCATAGCGTTCGCGGTTTCCTCGGTGACATATAATTGCTCGCCATCCCCCAATACGGGATCGCATAGATAAAGCAGGTCCGGATGGGTGGCTTTGAGATTGGATATGGCGCCGGCGATGATGTCAATCTGCTGAGCATCTCCCATATAACCGGTCAGGACTGCAGCGATGGGCTGCGAATTCGCCAGTTCAGACAGATCAGCCAGACAGCCTTGCAGAAATTCTGCGGACGTATTTGTGCGGACCGATGGGCTGCGACCGGGATGGCGGGGCAGGGTGGCTGTTGGCACGAACCAGACCGGAAACCCCAGCCTTTCCAGGGCAAAACAGGCCAGCCGTCCACCCACAGAACCATCTGCTACCAGGCTGGACAGAACGATAATTGGCGGGCGTGTGGCTCTGGAGTTTGAAGGCTGCATCTTAAGCGCATTTCTGTGCTGTTGAACCAAGTAGCCATCCATATCAGCCCGTTGGCCGCGTTAGTCAACTTGGCAGGGGATCGAATTCACGAACCGGCTAAATCAGGTTTTCTTCTTCAAGCGGCTGGTTTTCAACAATGCGTTCGAAACCAAGACGGGACAGATCGAGGGTCTGATAGGCGCCATGGAGAATGAGTTCGGCAACGGCGCGCCCAGCCGCCGGGCCCTGTTGCAGGCCAATGCCGGAAAAACCATTGGCAAAATAGAAATTCTCAAGACGGGTATGAGGTCCCAGAACAGCGATTTGATCAAAATTGTTGTAGTCGTAATGGCCAGCCCAGGACCTGATGATCTTGAATTCTTTTACACCGGGCAAGCGCGCCGCAAGTGCTGGCTTGATGATGTCATTAAACAGATCTGGATCGGGCTCTATGTCTGACGCGCTGCTGCGGCGGTCATCAGTTTTGTCGGGCGCGACGCCGCAAATATGGAAAGGGCCATCCGGACGCAGAAACACACCATTTGGGTCAACAAGCACCGGCATTTCGGCTGGTGCGGATTCGCCATGGACCATGAAAATGCTACGTTTTCTTGGCTCGATGGGCAGACGAATCCGGGCCATACGCGTCAGAATTCCAGCATTGGGGCCGGTTGCATTGACAAGGTGACCGCATTTCAGCCGCCGCCCATTATCCAGCATCACCGAACGAATTTCGGTGTCGGTATGTTCGATTTCGGTGACTGACCCCTTGATCATAGGCACGTCCCAGTCGCGAACCGCACTGCGCATGGAACTGTGAAGCTGGTGGGCATCAAACCAGCCCTCATTGGACAGACCCAAAGCGCCGGCTGCCAGTCCGTCCGTGTTGAGCCAGGGGAAGTGCTGTTTCAGCAGGGTGGGAGTCAATAGGGCGATGTCAGCCTTTAGCTTGCGCTGCTGCTCGACGTTTTTTTCCAAAGTGCCCTGAGCTGCATCATCGGCCAGAAACAGGTAGCCATGCTCCTGAAAATCCAGATCGATTTTCTGCTCCTTGGCGAACTCCTTGAGGAATTTTGCGCCATAAAGGGACATTTGCACGTTTTCTTTGAGGGAGAATTGCTGCCAGATTCCGCCGATTGCCTGAGATGTGGATGAATGGCTGAAGCTGGGATCGCGCTCCACGATGGCAATCGTGCCGGCAAAGCCAATTCCCCGCAAATGCCACGCGGTTGATACGCCGACAATGCCGCTACCGATAATGATGACATCAAATGTGTTTTGCACTGGGAACCGCTGGTTTTTTCACCGGGCATATAATCGCTGCTGTAACAGGTTCACAGGGTGAAAGCCATGAAAAGACTACTGACAGGAGCCAGTTTGTGGGTGATAAGAAGGTGCTCAATTATCTGGAAATCTCATGAATAGAAACAACGCATATCGTAGCATATTGTATGTCCCGGCCGACAATCATCGCGCCGTTACCAAAGTGCTGGACAGTCCTGACATGTTGGGAGCAGATTGTGTCATTTTTGATCTGGAGGACTCAGTTACCAGTGCTGACAAGGCTGATGCCAGAGAAGCCTTGCGTGCGGCGCTGGCAGGGGAGCGCCCAAAGGGTCGCATTCTGGTGCGCGTCAACCCGCTTGATACGCAATGGGGAGCGGAAGATTTTCTGGCTGTTCTGGCAATGATGCCAGATGGCATTGTGTTGCCCAAAGTTGACAAGGCCGCTGATATCGAGACTGCGCTGAGTGCCTTTGAAGCAAGCGATGCGCCAGCCTCCATTCGGTTGTGGGGTATGATTGAAAGTCCGCTGGCGCTGATGAATATTGGCAAGATTGCTGCAATGGCCGCTTCGGCTGACCCAAGACTGGAAGCGCTGATGCTGGGAACGAATGATCTTGCGCTAGAGACAGGTACGCCTCTGGTGCCGGGACGGGCGGCCTATATTCCGTGGATCATGCAATGCCTTGCAGCGTGCCGCGCCTATGGGCTGGCCTTTGTGGATGGCGTTTATACAGATTTGAAAGACATGGACGGGTTTCAGGCGGAATGTGAACAAGGCGCTGCACTTGGCCTTGATGGCAAAAGCCTGATCCATCCAGGTCAGATTGCGGCTTGTATGGCCGCCTTTACTCCAGCCAAGGCAGATCTGCAGGAGGCGAAAGCCATTTGCGCAGCGTTTGCCGATCCGGCCAATGCCGGCAAAGCGGTTTTGACTGTGAACAACAAAATGGTTGAATTTCTGCATCTCAAAGCTGCGCAACGCGTGCTGGTGAAAGCAGGTCTTGCAGATGCCACTCAATAAGCAGGACACATCATGAAGCGGGAAACACAATGAAACTCTATCGATATCTTACAGGTCCGGATGATTCGTCATTTTGCAAACGCGTCTCCAAGGCCTTAAGTGCCGGTTGGAACCTGCATGGCAGCCCGACGCTGACGCATAATCCTGAAAGTGGTTCCATGATGTGCGGACAGGCGGTCTGGAAAGAGACCGAAGGCACTTATTCTGACGATATAACCTTGTCTGACTATTAGGAGAATTGTTGTGACCGCAATCTGGCGCAAGGGATTTCTTGGCTGCGTGCTTGGCCTTACAGGCTTGCTTGTGGCGTTTGGGGCGACAGCGGCAACTGCCAACCCGGCGCATCCAAGTTGCACCGGTACAAGTATTGTAAGCCAACTGGAAGCGGATTATCCGGACGTCTATGCCAATCTGGAGCGCGAAGCGCGAGCTATTCCCAACGGTGAAGGGCTGTTGTGGCGGATCACTGCGCCTGACGGTAAAACATCGTATCTGTTCGGTACAATTCATCTGTCTGAACTGAGCGTTCCGGAGATTTCGCCGACGGTTCTTGATCTGGTGCTGCAGTCGCAGCTGGTTATCACTGAAATCCCTGATATTGCCAATGAAACGATTGTTGCAGAACAATCGGTGCTGCAGATGGGGAACCTGTTTCTGGGCAATGGCAAGACATTGAAAGATTTCATGAGCCCGCAGGCCTATGGCAATCTGGAACGTCTGATGACGGATATGGGACTGCCACCTTTTGCCCTGATCGGTTTTCGTCCGTTTGTCGTCACGGCGCTGATTTCCATTCCGTCCTGTGAATTGCCTGGAATGCTGGAAAGCACCGGGGGCATGAACAATACGGTTGATGTGCGCATAGCCAGCGCTGCAGAAGCTGCTGGCATTCCCACAGCCGGCCTTGAATCCTTTGCCGAGCAAATGGAAGCGATTACCAACATTCCATTGGCCGAAGGGGTAAAGATGCTGGAGACTTTGGTTTTGCATGAAGATCAAATCGAAGACTTTGCCGCAACACTGGTCGCGCTTTATGATGCCGAACGCATGGATCAGATGTTGGCGCTTGAGAGAATCGAGATGCCCTTCGCGCCGCTGGCCGACATTCCGAAGGGTTTTGCGAAAAGCATGATCGTTGATCGCAATCGGCGCATGGCCGAGCGTTCTTTGCCTCATGTGAAGAAGGGTGGGGCTTTTATTGCGGTCGGAGCGCTGCATTTGCCGGGCAAAGAGGGGCTGGTTGCGCTGTTTCGTGAGTATGGGTTTGAGGTGGAACGCGTTCTGCTTCAGTAGGCTTTCATTTCTTATAAAGCACCATGGGTCAAAAGGTTACTTTGACGTGGCTGCTTAAGTTTTCTAAGAACAGGTCACTTGATGGCAATATCAGGTCAATTTTCTGGCGGGCTCCTTCCAAAATCTGTCTCGCCGATTGGCTTTGCTGCAAATAAAGGCGCACTTCATGTCTGAAACGACACCCACCCCTCATCCGCGCATTGGCGCTGATCGACCCCTTTCTCCACATATTCAGGTTTACCGACCGCTGTTTACGATGATGATGTCCATCGTCCACCGCATCACCGGCGTCGGTCTGTATTTTGGTATGTTTTTGCTGGCCTGGTGGTTGTTTGCGGCCGCAAGTGGCCCCGATTACTTTACCTGGGTTCAGGGCTTTTTCGGGTCCTGGTTTGGACAGGTGATCCTGTTTGGCTTCACCTGGGCCCTGCTGCATCACATGCTGGGCGGCCTGCGCCACTTTGTCTGGGACATGGGCCATGGCTTCGGCGAAGTTGAACGTGAGACTATGGCGAAGGCCACACTCGCAGGCTCGGTGATTCTGACAGTTCTTGTCTGGATCATCGGCTATATGGTGCGATAGGAGCAAATCAGCATGTCAATGCGTACACCTTTGAAAACCATTCGCCACCTTGGATCAGCCAAGGATGGCACTTCGCATTTCTGGCAGCAAAGGCTGACAGCCGTTGCCAATGTGCCGCTGGTTATCGGCTTTGTGATTCTTGTAATCATGTTGTCTGGCGCGACCCACGCAGAATTTGTTGCAGCGGCAGGATCGCCGCTTGGCGCAATTTTCCTGATCGCAGCGGTGCTGTCGGTCACCTGGCATATGCGTTTGGGTATGCAGGTTGTGATTGAGGACTATATTCACTCAGAGGGCATGAAAATTGTGCTCGTACTCGGGAACACCTTTTTCACGGCAGCGATTGCGCTGGTGTCGGTGTTTTCCATTCTGAAATTGAGCTTTGGAGGTTAGTCCGTGGTGACTGCTGCAAATGGTAAGGCCTATGACGTTACCGAACACACATTCGATGTCGTTGTTGTTGGCGCTGGCGGATCTGGTCTGCGCGCCACATTGGGAATGGCGGAGCAGGGGCTGCGTACCGCCTGTATAACAAAAGTATTTCCCACGCGTTCGCACACAGTTGCAGCGCAGGGCGGCATTGCGGCCAGTCTCAGCAATATGGGGCCGGATTCCTGGCAGTGGCACATGTATGACACGGTCAAGGGGTCAGACTGGCTCGGTGATCATGATGCGATTGAATATATGGTGCGTGAGGCACCCAAGGCCGTTTATGAGCTGGAACATTACGGCGTGCCCTTCTCGCGGACCAAAGAGGGCGAAATTTACCAGCGGCCATTTGGTGGCCACACGACGGAATATGGCGAAGGCCCGCCTGTGCAGCGTACTTGCGCTGCAGCAGATCGCACCGGTCATGCCATCTTGCACACGCTGTATGGCCAGTCTTTGAAACATGACGCCGAGTTCTTCATCGAATATCTGGCAATTGATCTGATCATGTCGGAAGAAGGCACCTGTCAGGGTATTCTTGCCTGGAAGCTGGATGATGGCACGATGCATGCCTTCAAATCCAAAATGGTGGTGTTGGCAACCGGTGGTTATGGCCGGGCCTATTTCTCTGCCACATCCGCCCATACCTGCACTGGCGATGGCAATGCCATGGTCACACGTGCGGGCCTGCCTTTGCAGGACATGGAGTTTGTTCAGTTTCATCCAACTGGAATTTACGGTGCGGGCTGCCTGATTACCGAAGGCGCGCGCGGTGAGGGGGGCTATCTGACCAACTCCGAAGGCGAGCGCTTTATGGAGCGTTATGCGCCAACCTACAAGGATCTGGCCTCGCGTGATGTTGTGTCCCGCTGCATGACCATGGAAATTCGCGATGGGCGCGGCGTGGGCAATGACAAGGATCATATCCATTTGCATCTGGATCATCTGCCGCCGGAAACATTGGCCGAGCGTCTGCCGGGTATTTCTGAATCGGCACGGATTTTTGCCGGTGTTGATCTGACCAAGGAACCGATTCCGGTCCTGCCGACCGTGCATTACAATATGGGTGGCATTCCGACCAATTATTGGGGCGAAGTGATGACCCTCAAAGACGGCAATCCTGACACCAAGGTGCCAGGGCTGATGGCCGTTGGCGAAGCTGCCTGTGCCTCTGTGCATGGTGCCAATCGTCTCGGGTCGAACTCTCTGATCGATCTGGTTGTGTTTGGACGGGCGGCCTCTATCCGTGCCGGTGAAATTGTTGATCCGAAATCCAGCAATGAGAACCTCAATCAGGCGTCCGTCGACAAGGCGCTGCAGCGGTTTGATAAATTGCGCAATGCCAATGGCAGTACCCGCACCGCTGATCTGCGCCTGAAAATGCAGAAAGCAATGCAGGACGATGCTGCAGTGTTCCGGACCGGGGAAACCTTGAAGAATGGCTGTAAGCGCGTGTCGGAAATCTGGGATGCGCGCGACGACATTCAGGTGACCGACCGGTCTATGATCTGGAATACGGATCTTGTGGAAACCATCGAGTATGAAAACCTGATGGCCAATGCCATCACCACAGTTTACTCCGCCGAAGCGCGGACAGAAAGCCGTGGTGCGCATGCGCGTGAGGACTGCCCGGACCGGGATGATGAGAACTGGCGCAAGCATTCATTGTCGTGGGTGTCTGAAGAAGGGAAAGTAACATTGGACTCCCGTCCGGTTCATGCTGACCCCTTGTCCAACGAAATACCGTTGGAGAAGATTGCCCCCAAAGCCCGCGTTTATTAAATTCGTTTTTGCTGAGAGAGCCTTTCAACCATGGTTCAACTGACACTGCCTAAAAATTCACAGATGAAGCAGGGTAAAGCCTGGGAAAAACCGTCTGGCAGCAATTTGCGTGAATTTCGCGTCTATCGCTGGAATCCGGATGGGGACGGCAATCCGCAGGTCGATACCTATCATGTGGATATGGATGATTGCGGCCCGATGGTTCTGGATGCGCTGATCTGGATCAAGAGCAATATCGATCCGACTCTGACGTTCCGGCGGTCTTGCCGCGAGGGTATTTGCGGGTCCTGTGCCATGAATATTGATGGCACCAATACGCTGGCCTGTACCAAGGGCATGGATGAAATTGACGGAGAAGTGAAAATCTATCCTCTGCCGCATCTGCCCGTGGTCAAGGACCTGGTGCCGGATCTGACGAATTTCTATGCGCAACATCGGTCGATTGAGCCTTGGCTCAAAACGACGACACCAAGCCCGGAACGGGAATGGAAGCAGAGCGAGGCTGACCGTGAAAAGCTGGATGGGCTGTATGAGTGTATTTTGTGCGCCTGTTGCTCAACTTCCTGCCCAAGCTATTGGTGGAATGGTGATCGCTATCTTGGTCCTGCCGTTCTGTTGCAATCCTATCGCTGGCTGATTGACAGCCGGGATGAGGCAACAGGTGAACGGCTTGATGATCTGGAAGATCCGTTCCGGCTGTATCGCTGTCACACCATCATGAATTGTGCGCAAGCCTGTCCGAAGGGTCTCAATCCGGCCAAGGCCATTGCTGAGATCAAGAAGATGATGGTTGAAAGACGTGTCTAAGGGGTAGGTCCTGTCATGGTTGGGCTGCTGCTCGGTCCCATGTCTCCCAGAAATGCCCTGACCTGGAGCTGGCTGCTGGTGTGGTCACTCGTGGGTTTCATCTGGGGATTTGCGGAAGCCCTGTGGTTTTTCATCATGGTGGATGTGCTGATCAGCCTTGCTGTCATGCGCTTCGGCGTGCTGAAGGCCATGGTCCCTGCCTTTGCCGCCTTGATTGGCACAATGCTGGGCGGCATTGTTCTTTATAAATTATCGCAGGTGAATCCGGAATTTGTTCGGTCCTTCATTCTGACGGTTCCCGGTATTACCGAGGAATTGTTGCGCTATGCATCCACTGATATGGCCGCGGAGCCGATGGGTGCGCTGTTGTTTGGTGGCTTCACCGGCGTGCCGTTCAAGATTTTTTCCGCAACAGCCTTTGAAGCCGGCATTGCGCCATTGCTGGCGTTTCTGGAACCGGCAACCATTGCCCGCTTTTCAAGAATTGTTGTGGTGCTTGCCCTGTCAGGACTGTTGCGCAGTTTTCTGTATGCCCGGCTTCGCCGCGTCGGCCTGATGCGGTTGACGCTGTTCATCTGGGTGTTGTTCTACGCCTGGTTTGGCTATGTGTTCTGGGACATTGTTTAAAGACCGCTGCATTCGCAAATGCACATCTGCTCCAAACCGGTCTTGAAGGGATTGCGGGCGTAGCACGGGCTGTCTTTCGACATGCCCGCGCAATTGTGACCTGCGCCAGACCTGGCGCTGCAAAATCATCTCAAATTATTGGAATTCTATTTCAGGGAGTTGAGACCAAACATGTTGCCTTCGGTATCCTGACACAGTGTGACCCAGCCAAACTCTCCGATTGAGAATTTTGGTCTGATGACTTTGCCGCCAGCCGCAGCAACGCGTGATTCTTCCACCGCACAGTCTTCTGCAGAAAAATACACGACAGTGCCGCCTACCCCAGGTGAGGCGTGTTTTGACCTTGTCAAAGCGCCGGCTGCGCCGTATGAATTCATGTCAGCAGGAAAACTCATCATTTGTGATTGACCTGTTGGGTCGGTCATTTCTTCCAGATTGTGCCCCAATACAGTTTCATAAAAGGCAACTGCCCGTTTCAGGTCGCTTACATAGATGTCGAACCATCCAACTGCGTTCATTTTTGTCATATCCAACTCCTGTTTGTTATCGATTATGACAATCAGATAGCAAGTCGAAGTTGGTCTGTATTGTAGATATCAGACATCAAATTTTCGAGAATATTTACCCGGTGTGTAGCCAGTGGCTTTGCGAAACGAATGTATGAAATGCGACTGGTCGGCGTAAGAAGATGCATCATTGCCGTTCAGAGTTTGTTGGAGGCGCAGCACTTTGAGAAAGTCATGCGGAGCAAAACCGGTGGTTCGTTTGAGCGTTCGTTGGAGCTGGCGTGTCGACAGTTCTGAAACAGCTGCCATGTCTGAAACCGTATGAATCCCGTCGAGGTTTTGAAATATCTTTTCAGTGACAGGGTTCGCTACGACCTGCTTGCTCTCCACCAGTCTGTCTACGAATCCTGACAAAACCGACTGTTGATCGATAAAGTCTCGTTTGGAAAGCTGACGATTAATTTCCTTCAGCGGCAGGTCCCCTGAATATGCAGTCTCCACCATGCCGTAAGCAACCTCATCACGGCCACCTTGCCAGACGCCGGGCAAAAAACGAATGTTCACATAGTGAAATGCCTTGCCCAAGTTGAGCTCTTCGGACGCAGCGCGCAATTTGGAAACCCCTGTGATTTCTGGGTTCAATTGGTCAAAGACGATGTAGGCGCATGCATCCGGCAATGCATGGAATCGATAATCATCCGACAGCGTGCCATCTGTCTTGAGTTCCAAAAATCGATGTACGATCCCACGCAAATGATCGGGTGGTTCTGCCTCGGCAAACTGCACTGATTGTACTGATTTGTCTTTGCCGTTTCCTTTTGGGTCATACATGTCTGCGTTACGTCTCCTGCTCGGTTGTTTTGCGCCAGCAACAATTGTTGTCGGCACAATATGGCATGGCCGAACAGTTTCCTGTGTTTTTCTGTATTTATGCCATCGCTCAATTGGGTTCAGACCTTAAATCAGACTCTAATCTGGCAGTCTTGCTTCTACATAGTCGCTCTTTCCCATTCGGGCCAACAAGGCTGTGGCTCGCGCCCTTTGGTTCATTGGCATCGGCATGGCGGGTGTTGCATTTCCGCTGACGCTTCCTCTGTGGCTGTCCACGTCAAATGCTTCCATTGCCATATTCAGATAGTCGGTGGACAATCCGCAGCCGCTGAGAAGCCGAGCCGTCTCGTGCTCCCTGTTTTTATTGAGGTCTGCATAGTGAATGGCGGTAAAGTTCATGCCCCGCCGCAGCGCCTGAAGATAGCCTTCTATGCGCAGATCCCATGCCAAAGTGAAGAATTCTGACGCCAGAATCGGTCCGTGATCTTGAGGGAAATAGTCCTGTAAAGTCGTCAGTGGCTGACCCGCCATGACATGATCCCACCAGTCACGCCAAAACTCGCCCTCGGCATATACAATCGCTGGGTTCATGGCCCGCTGTGAAAGCTTGCCTATGGAATCTGCCCAGCCGAGCAAGCCTCGATACAGGAATACATTCTGTGAGTGCGGAAATGCCTCCTGGCACAGTTCGGCGATCAGGATCGCCTCGCTGCGTGGTTTTAGAATGATGGCTGTTGGTGCCTGGTCTTTTGGTGGGCGACATGTCCAAAGCGTGGCTGCCCGGACCAACGCCACAAGCTCGGCGCGCGGGTATTTCAGCCGTGCCATGGCTATGTTGGTCAGATAATCGGGCTCTGACAGGCTCCAGACATCGGGTATTTTTGCGAAGATGCGGCTGGCCAATGTAGAACCACAGCGCCCGGTTGAGAACAAAATTGACAGATGATTTGGTGGTGCAATCGCCTGACTGGCTTCAAGGAAGGCATCGAGTTCAAGGATTGCAGCGCGCAATCCCTGATCAAACTGGTCTTGGTAGACAAAGACGGAATTGGATAAATCGGTTCCTGCGGGCATCTCGATGAGCATTGCCTTACCCTTTGCAGGATCGACCGAATAGAGCGTCCAATCCGGCGAGGCAACAAGCATGTCCACCCCTATTTGTCCTTTTGGACTTAGCTTGAAATCATCGAGGCCAGACGCTTGAAAGGCGTTGTCTTTGTTTTGCCCGTTGATCAGAAACAAGTCGGCTTTCAATGTGAAACCTCCATTGGGTGCCGTGGGGTGAGAGCGGCGATGCGCCTCGACGACCGTAAGCTCAGTGCCTTAGTGGCCCAATATTAAACAAGTGGGTCTTGCCCGCAAGCGGGGGAGATTTGCTATGACGGCTTTGAACTGAAGGGGATGAAATCATTCGGCCTTCGGATTCAGGTTTCCACGTTGCCTTTGAACGGGGTGTTCCTTTCCTGTGCCGGTGTGGCCACAATCTGGGTCTGCTTTTCTGTCGTCAACTCGGTTGCGATCTCAATTTGGGCGCTTAATTTTTCGATGAGGCTTTTCGCGTCCGTTACCTGGGTAACATCGAACAGGGGCACACCATGTCTGTTCGCGGCCTCGACGAGCGCCTCGTTTTCGCGAAGAGAGCGTTCAATGAACTTGTCGATGGCGATTTTCATTGGTTTACCTTGTGCGGCATGGTTGCTTTCAGCTTCGATTCTCCGTCTTAGGAAGTCGTCATCTGCGTAAAGACAAATGGAAAACGCATCTCTGATGTTCCAGGATGACAGATATTCAGGCCTCAATGCAGACCCTTCCAGTACAAAGGCGCTGTTTGCCTGGCGCATTTCTGCTACGCAATTCTGAATAACGGGGCGCATATTCTCGTGGTGGACGCGCAAAAACCAGTGAATGGTATCGTCGCTGAGGTGTTGATAAAACTCTTCGACTTCCGTCGGCACATCAGTCCATGGACGGCCCGGATGACGCCCTAACCTGTCGGTGGATATCACTGCCATTCCGGCTGTAGAGCCCAATGCGCGTGCACATGTCGATTTGCCGACATGCGATGTTCCCAATAAACACAGGTTCCGCAGTTTGGCAGCCATCGGCTTATTGCTCCAACTGATTTGATCCTGCAAATCCGGCGTTATTGTCCAATTTTTTACAACAGGGGTTCAAACCCCGGAGTCAGGCGTTCACGCGGCTTTTGAAGAGTGCGTTCCTGTCCTGTGCCAGTGTCGCCACGGTGTGGGTCTGCAGTTCTGCCGTCAACTCGTTTGCATCTCCAATCAGACTTTCATGAGAGATCGGTTTGCCAACGCTCAGACCAAACCCGGTACCTGACTTATTGAGCAGTTCGTAGAAGACAGTCATGTCTCTCAATTCGTTGGAGATGCGGCTGAACAAGTAGAACAGGCCGGAATTGCGGCTGCGCACATGGACGGGCACAATCGGTACTTTGTAACGTTTGGCCAGTGTCACAAGTGTTGCTTGCCAGGTGCGTTCATTCAGTTTTTCATCGGCCCAATAACCGATGCGGCCAGAGGGGAAGATCACAACAGCTTTGCCGTCATCGAAGGCTTCAGCGGTTCTGATCAGCGTTTCCTTGGTTTTTTCGCGGCTCTTATGTTCCTCGCGCCACTCAACCGGGATCAGCACTTCGTCAAACCGGCGGGCAACACGCACGGCGTCGCGATTGGTGAAAATGGCAATGTCGGGACGGACCGCTTTGACCAAATCATATACGGCAACACCGTCGGCAATGCCGGTCGGGTGGTTGGCTGCCAGAAGGAAGGGACCTTCCTTTGGAATGCGGTCGAGACCGGAAATATCCAGTTGCAGATTGAGCATGGTCGACACGAAGGACATGGCGTCGGGGCCCGACATGTCCGCCACGATATCTGACATGGTGACAGCGCGTTTGTAACCCAGCAGCTTGTACAGCATGGGACGAATAACGGGCCAGGACCAATGGGACGCCAGCCCGATTGCGCGTTCGGCAATCAGCTTGTCCACAATGTGAACGTGGTTTTTGACCGCTACGCGTGAACGGGCCTGACGAGCTTCCGACACGCGGTCCTTCAAGGCTGTATGTGCATAAAGAGCCATGGTGACCCCCAGTCATTAATAATGTTCAGAAGAGTTGAACCTCAACACCCCCGGCGCCACCTGATACGCCTGTCCAGAGACTGAACATAATACCAAAGGTCACGTTTACGCCAACTAGCAAAGATTTATGACAATCGTTAGGCGTCTTCAAGGGTGAATCAGACTGGCTGGATTGTTGTCGGTTCTGCCTCCGAAATGAGCCTGTGCCACAATTCCAACACGTGCCACACCTAAATCTTGCCCGTATTTTCACTGCGCCATTGATTTTTTTAACCGTGGCGTCAATAAAATATTCAGTATATTTGGTCAAAAAAGGACCATAGGGCGTACGCGTCGACGAATTGTATGAGTTGAGTCACAGGGGAACTATAATGTCCGGACAGAAAATCCAAGCGGCTTTCGCCAGTCATGGCGCTACCACCGCTATTGCCGGAACTGAGGTTCGCGTGCGGACCGGACGAACATCTGTGGTTACACGAAGCGCCGTCGTCCTTCTGGCAACTTCATTTATGCTCGGTGCCTGTCAGACGCGTTTGCCAAATCCGTTCTCGGGTTCGCCGACAGCTCCGGTGCAGTCTGGTGATCTTCCGCCGCTTCCCTCAGCTGATGGCACGCAGGCCGGACAGCCTTTTGATCCCAATGCGCCAGCACCGGCACTGACACAACAGGGCCAGCCAGTCGGTGCACAGCCATTTGATCCGGCCGCTGCTGCCAATGCAGCGCCGCCACGGGTGACAACGCCACCAGCCAATACGCAGATTACACAGGCGCCAGCCGCAGCCGCACCACAGCCCATTCAACCAACAGTCTCTGCCGTTCAACTGAGCCGCGCTGATATGCTTGGTGCCTGGCAGTTGGCATCGACAGCGGATACGTGTCAGCTGTTCATGACACTTACTACCTGGACGGGTGGCTATCGTGCTACGACGAAGGGCTGCAACTCTGTGGAACTTGCCAATGTTACGGCGTGGGATTTGCAGAACAACCAGGTGGTTCTTGTTGGGGCCACAGGGTCGCAGGTTGCAACTCTGTCGCCAGCCGGTGGCAATCGTTTCTCCGGACAAACAAAAAGCGGCGCTCCCGTTTCCGTTAGTCGCTAAGGTTCCCACCAGTTTCTGGTTGCTCCATGCCGCAAGCCATGCAGACGCGCTATCAACGCCTTGTTGAAGGTGGCATAATTGAGCGCGATCCCGCGCAAATTGCGCTTATCGACAAATTTTCCGAGCTTACGGAAGCACTGAAACAATACGAGCTTGCGTCCAAGAAAAGCTCGCTTGGCTGGCTGTTTGCCAAATCCAGTCCAAAAACCGCACCAAAGGGGATTTACATTTGGGGTGGCGTTGGCCGTGGCAAGACCATGCTGATGGATTTGTTTTTTGAAGAATCCCCGATTCGGCAGAAGAAGCGGTTTCATTTTCATGCCTTTATGGCCGACGTTCATGAACGTATTCATGCGCAACGGGCACTGATCAAGAATGGCCAGATGAAGGATGGGGACCCGATCCCGCCTGTTGCCGACGCCCTGTCCGAGAATATGAAACTTCTTTGTTTTGATGAGTTTTACGTTGTCGATATTGCCGATGCGATGATCTTGGGACGGCTGTTTGAACGTTTCTTCGAAAATGGCGTGACACTGGTTGCCACCTCAAATGTGGATCCAGATGAGCTCTATCCCAATGGTCTCAATCGACAATTGTTCCTGCCATTCATTGCGCTGTTGAAAAGCCGGGTGAATGTGGTTGAACTGACCGCCCGCACGGACTTTCGGCTGGAGAAACTGAGCCAGAGCACGACGTATTTTTCGCCGCTTGGCCAAGCGGCTCAGGATGGCCTGGATCAGGCATGGCTGGATCTGACCGGCAAGGATGAGCCAGGAGCCACAGCCGAGATTGAGATGAAAGGGCGCAAGATTATCATTCCCCAGGCGGCCCAAGGGGTCGCACGCGCCTCGTTCGATGAGTTGTGCAACAGGCCCTTGGGCGCAGCCGACTATCTTGCCATCGCCCAACTTTACCACAGCGTTATTCTTGAAGAGATTCCGCTGCTCACACAGAGCTCAGCGAATGCGGCACGGCGGTTCATCAATCTGATTGATGCGCTGTATAATTACCGGGTGAAGCTGATTGCCTCGGCTGCTGATGCGCCAGACCGGCTTTACAGCGCAAAATCCGGTAATGAATTATTCGCGTTTGATCGTACAGTATCGCGTCTGATTGAAATGCAGTCGAAGGATTATCTGGCAGAACCGCATGGAATGGTTGTGGATGATGGATCAAACTAGTACGTCATTTGTTGACGTATACGTAAAGCCCTTGAAGAAATCGACGGTTTGATCTGATCACACTTAATTCACGCGGAAAAGGGCAGATTTTCGCCATTGGCTGACTTGTTCTTTGGCAACAGTTGCGTTACGCAAGGCGCGAAACGGAAAAGCTAACTATCTGATCGCGCAAGCGTTTATCTCTATCTTACGTAAAGGGAAACCCCAAATGGCACGCAATAAAATCGCACTTATCGGCTCCGGGCAAATCGGTGGCACATTGGCGCATCTCATTGGTTTGAAAGAACTTGGCGATGTTGTGATGTTCGACATTGCTCAGGGAACACCTGAGGGCAAGGCCCTGGACATTGCAGAATCCTCTCCAGTGGACGGGTTTGATTCACGTCTTTCGGGGACGCAGTCCTATGCCGATATTGCCGGATCGGATGTGGTTATTGTGACTGCAGGCGTACCGCGCAAGCCTGGTATGAGCCGCGATGATTTGCTGGAAATCAACTTGAAGGTCATGGAACAGGTTGGCGCCGGCATCAAGAAATATGCACCTGATGCTTTTGTGATCTGCATCACCAATCCGCTGGATGCCATGGTCTGGGCATTGCAGAAATTTTCCGGCTTGCCGAAGAATAAAGTTGTTGGCATGGCTGGCGTGCTGGATTCCTCCCGCTTCCGTTATTTCATTGCCGAGGCACTGAATGTTTCCGTTGAAGATGTAACGGCGTTTGTTCTGGGTGGACATGGTGACACCATGGTGCCTTTGACCCGCTACACAACGGTTGCCGGTATTCCAATTCCTGATCTGGTCAAAATGGGCTGGATGGACAAGAAACAGTTGAATGAGATTGTTCAGCGTACGCGTGATGGTGGCGCTGAGATCGTGGCGCTTTTGAAAACTGGCTCTGCTTTCTATGCGCCTGCTGCTTCTGCCATCTCCATGGCCGAAAGCTATCTGAAAGACAAAAAGCGTGTGCTGCCATGTGCCGGTGCGCTGAACGGCGAATACGGCGTTAAAAACATGTATGTCGGTATTCCCGCTGTCATCGGTGCCGGTGGTATTGAGCGCATTGTAGAAATCGACCTCAATAAATCGGAACAGGCCGAATTCGATAAATCCGTTGGATCGGTGAAGGCACTTGTCGAAGCCTGTAAGAAAATTGCACCCGCTCTCAAATAGACTTTGGCTCTGAGCACAATCAAGGAAGAGTGATTCATGAATATCCACGAATATCAGGCCAAGGCGCTGTTGAAGGAATATGGCGCGCCTGTTGCCGATGGTGTACCGATTTTTTCCGCCGATGAGGCAGAAGCTGCAGCGCAGAAATTGGGCGGCCCGCTTTGGGTGGTCAAATCCCAGATCCATGCCGGGGGGCGTGGCAAGGGCAAGTTCAAGGAACTTGGTCCAGATGCCAAGGGCGGTGTGCGGCTTGCTTTCTCACATGAAGATGTGGTGACCCATGCGCAGGAAATGCTGGGCAATACGCTGGTGACAAAGCAGACCGGTCCGGCCGGCAAACAGGTCAACCGTCTTTATATTGAAGATGGCGCGGATATTGAGCGGGAATTGTATCTCTCGCTTCTGGTCAATCGCGAAACCGGCAAAATCTCGTTCGTCGCGTCAACCGAAGGCGGCATGGATATTGAAGCCGTTGCAGAAGACACGCCCGAAAAGATTCACACGATCGATGTGGATTTTTCTGATGGTGTAACATCTGCCGTCGCGGACAAGGTGTGTGATGCATTGCAGCTCGATGCCGTTGCCCGCAAAGATGGTCAATTCCTGTTTCCGCTGCTCTACACAGCCTTTGTCGAAAAGGATATGAGCCTGCTGGAAATCAATCCGCTGATCGTCATGAAAGATGGCCGTCTGCGGGTGCTGGATGCGAAAATGTCCTTCGATGGCAATGCGCTGTTCCGCCATGATGATGTGATGAGCCTTCGGGATACATCTGAGGAAGACGCCAAGGAAATCGAAGCCTCCAAATATGATCTGGCTTATGTGGCCCTGGATGGTGACATCGGCTGCATGGTCAATGGTGCGGGCCTGGCCATGGCAACCATGGATATCATCAAGCTTTACGGATCAGAACCTGCAAACTTTCTGGATGTGGGCGGTGGCGCGACCACAGAGAAGGTGACGGCAGCCTTCAAAATCATCACTGCGGATCCGAATGTGAAAGGTATTCTGGTGAATATCTTTGGCGGCATCATGCGCTGCGATGTGATTGCAGAGGGTGTGGTCACCGCCGTTAAGGATGTGGGTCTGCAGGTTCCGCTGGTTGTGCGCCTTGAAGGCACCAATGTGGAACGCGGCAAGGTCATCATTAATGAATCGGGCCTCAATGTCATTGCTGCAGATGATCTGGATGATGCTGCGCAGAAGATCGTCAAAGCTGTGAAGGAGGGCGCGTAAATGTCCATACTCGTCGATAAATCCACGAAAATTATCGTTCAGGGCATGACCGGTAAAACCGGGACTTTCCACACTGAACAGGCGCTGGCCTATCACGGCACACAGATGGTGGGCGGTATTCACCCCAAAAAGGGTGGCTCAACCTGGACTGCTGGCGAAGGTGCTGGTGTTGCAGCGGGCAAGGAATTGCCAATTTTTACAACCGTTGTGGAAGCCAAGGAAGCTACTGGTGCCGATGCATCGGTAATCTATGTGCCGCCAGCAGGTGCAGCAGCAGCGATCATCGAGGCGATTGATGCCGAGATTTCCTTCATTACCTGCATCACCGAAGGCATTCCTGTTGTCGACATGGTGAAGGTTAAGGATCATCTGGCGGGTTCAAAATCCCGTTTGCTTGGCCCTAATTGCCCGGGCATCATGACACCGGATGAGTGCAAGATCGGCATTATGCCAGGCAACATCTTCAAGAAGGGCAATGTTGGCATCGTTTCACGGTCCGGCACGCTGACCTATGAAGCGGTCTTCCAGACCACCAATGAAAATCTTGGTCAGTCGACCGCTGTCGGTATTGGCGGCGATCCGGTGAAGGGCACAGAATTCATTGACGTGTTGGAAATGTTCCTCGCTGACGAGGAAACCAAGTCGATTATCATGATTGGTGAAATTGGCGGTTCTGCCGAAGAAGATGCGGCTCAGTTCCTGGCTGATGAAGCCAAGAAAGGCCGTTCAAAGCCGACTGTTGGCTTCATTGCCGGGCGGACTGCGCCTCCGGGCCGGACCATGGGCCATGCAGGTGCTGTGATTTCCGGTGGCAAGGGCGGTGCTGAAGACAAAATCGCGGCGATGCAGGAAGCTGGCATCCGCGTTTCACCATCTCCGGCTAAACTTGGCACAACGCTGGTTGAATTGCTCAACGGATAATCGTCAATCACGCAATCTTGGGTCGCCGGACTGTTGACGGTGCGGCGGCAAAAGAACACAGTGGAATCTGGGATCAAAGTGGAAAAGGTACGGGGGCGAAAGCTCTCCGGGAAATTACAAGATGGCTCGTGAAGAGGCGAATGAGATTTTTGCTGGGACGTCATTTCTGTATGGTGGCAATGCGTCCTATATTGAAGAAATATACGCTCAGTATCAGGCCGACCCCAATTCGGTTGATGCGCAGTGGAAAGATTTTTTCGCAAAGCTGAAGGACGCGCCTCAGGACGTTCAGGCCAATGCCCGAGGTGCTTCCTGGAAACGCGCTGATTGGCCCGTAAAAGCCAATGGTGAGTGGGTCTCTGCACTTGATGGTGACTGGGGCGATGTTCCCCCCGTTGCCGTGACCGAGGCTGTTGGCGAGAAAATCGCCGAAAAAGCCACTTCAAATGGCGTTGATCTCACCGACGCGCAGGTCCACAGCGCCACGCGAGATTCCGTGCGCGCTATCATGATGATCCGCGCCTATCGTATGCGCGGCCATCTTCATGCCAATCTTGATCCGCTCGGTCTGGCAGAAGAGCGCGACCACGAAGAATTGCACCCCTCCTCATACGGCTTCAGCGAAGCTGATTATGACAGGCAGATTTTTCTGGATCATGTGCTTGGGCTTGAATTCGCAACCATTCCGGAAATGCTTGAAATCCTGCGTCGTACCTATTGCTCGACGATGGCCGTGGAATTCATGCATATTTCTGATCCGGAAGAGAAGAGCTGGATACAGGCTCGTATCGAGGGGCCGGACAAGCAGGTTTCCTTTACGCCGGAAGGCAAGAAAGCGATCTTCAACAAACTTGTTGAAGCGGAAGGCTTTGAGAAATTTATTGATGTCAAATACACCGGTACCAAGCGTTTTGGTCTGGATGGTGGCGAATCTCTCGTTCCCGCTCTTGAGCAGATTATCAAACGTGGTGGTCAGCTTGGGGTCAAAGAAATCGTCCTTGGCATGGCCCATCGTGGCCGACTGAATGTTCTGTCGCAGGTCATGGCCAAGCCACACCGGGCGATTTTCCACGAATTCAAGGGCGGCTCTTTTGCGCCGGATGATGTGGAAGGCTCTGGCGATGTTAAATATCATCTGGGCGCCTCATCTGATCGTGAATTTGATGATAATAATGTGCATCTGTCGCTGACAGCGAACCCGTCCCATCTGGAAATCGTTGATCCTGTGGTGCTGGGCAAGTCGCGTGCGAAACAGGACTCGGTTTATGACCATGACCGCTCGGCGGTGCTGCCGCTGCTGCTGCATGGTGATGCAGCCTTTGCCGGTCAGGGCGTGATTGCGGAATGTTTTGGATTGTCCGGTCTTAAAGGGCACCGCACTGGCGGCTCGATACATTTCATCATCAACAACCAGATTGGCTTTACCACCGATCCACGTCTCTCTCGTTCTTCGCCCTATCCTTCTGATGTGGCCAAGATGATTGAAGCGCCGATTTTCCATGTGAATGGTGATGATCCGGAAGCCGTGGTTTATGCGGCCAAGGTTGCGATCGAGTTTCGTCAGAAATTCGGCAAGCCGGTGGTTATCGATATGTTCTGCTATCGCCGCTATGGCCACAATGAGGGCGATGAGCCGGCCTTCACGCAGCCGATCATGTACAAGAAAATCCGCAGTCATCCGACCACCCTGCAGATTTACGGTGAGAAATTGCTGGCTGAAGGGCTTGTGTCTCAAGATGACATTGACGGGCAAAAAGCGTCCTGGCGGTCTCATCTGGACGAAGAGTTTGAAATTGGCAATTCCTTCAAGCCCAACAAGGCCGATTGGCTGGATGGGGCCTGGTCGGGTCTGAGCCGTGCTGACAGCTCTGATGAAAAGCGCGTTGGCAAAACCGGCAGGGATGTGGAAGCTCTGCGGGAAATCGGCAGAAAGATTACGCAGGTTCCCGAAGACTTCAAAGTTCACAAAACCATTCAGCGGTTTATGAACAACCGCGCCAAGATGATGGAAAACGGAACTGGGATTGACTGGGCAATGGCGGAAGCCATGGCGTTTGGAACGCTTGCCGAGGAAGGGCACCCGATTCGTCTGTCCGGCCAGGATTGCGAACGCGGAACATTTTCCCAGCGGCATTCAGTGCTGTATGATCAGGAAACAGAGGGACGTTATATTCCGCTCAACAGTATCTCTGAAGAGCAGGCCCAATATGATGTCATCAACTCAATGCTGTCTGAAGAGGCGGTGCTGGCCTATGAGTATGGCTACTCGCTGGCAGAGCCAAATGGGCTGACACTCTGGGAGGCTCAGTTCGGCGATTTCGTCAACGGCGCTCAGGTGGTGATTGATCAGTTCCTGTCTTCTGGTGAACGTAAATGGCTGCGTATGTGCGGTCTGGTGCTGCTGCTGCCTCATGGCTATGAAGGTCAGGGACCGGAGCATTCGTCAGCCCGGCCAGAACGCTTTTTGCAGGCCTGTGCGGAAGATAACATGCAGGTGGCAAACTGCACGACACCAGCCAATTATTTCCACATTCTTCGACGCCAGCTGAAGCGGAATTTCCGCAAGCCATTGATCCTGATGACGCCTAAATCTCTGCTGCGTCACAAACGTGCGCAATCCACTTTGGAGGAGATGGGCCCCAATTCCGCATTCCATCGCCTGTTGTGGGATGATGCAGAATATCTGCCGGACGAAAAAATCAAACTGGTGCCTGATGACAAGATCCGCCGCGTCGTGATGTGTACCGGCAAGGTCTATTATGACCTTTATGAAGAGCGCGAGAAGCGGGGCATCAATGATGTCTATCTGCTGCGATTGGAACAGCTTTATCCGTTCCCGGCCAAGGCGCTGGTCACTGAATTGGGACGGTTCAAAATGGCCGAAATGGTGTGGTGTCAGGAAGAGCCCAAGAATCAGGGCGCCTGGAGCTTTGCGGAAAGTTATATCGAATGGGTTCTGAACCATATTGGTGCAGCGTCTTTGCGGCCTATCTATGTGGGACGCGCAGCTTCTGCGGCCACGGCAACAGGCCTGATGTCCACCCATCTGGCACAACGGGCCGATTTCCTTGATCAGGCCCTGTCTTAATCCGGCAGGTTCTGATCGTCTAATGTATTGATGCAATCGAAAGAGTTCTAACAATGGCAACTGAAATTCGCGTCCCGACTCTGGGGGAATCTGTCACCGAAGCCACTATCGGTCAGTGGTACAAGAAAGTTGGCGATGCGGTGAATGCCGACGAGCCGCTGGTGGAACTGGAAACCGATAAGGTAACTGTCGAAGTGCCAGCCCCCAGCTCCGGTGTGCTAAGCGAAATCATTGCACAGGAAGGCGAAACTGTTGAAGTTGGCGCTTTGCTGGCTGCACTTGACGCCGATGCTTCTGCTGGCGCTTCCGGTAATGGAACTGCGGAAGCTGCGGCTGACCCGGCGCCTGTGCCAGAAGCTGCACCTGTCGCAGCTGCCAGTGCAACCGCCATGCCTGCATCACCAGCAGCCGCGAAGAAAATGGCCGAACATGATCTGACAGAGGATGATGTTGAAGGATCGGGCAAACGCGGCCAGATTTTGAAAGAGGATGTCATGGCATCTCTTGATCAGGGAATTGCTGATGCGATGGCAGCGCCTGAGGCCGCCGCCGAACCTGCCGCGCCTGCGCCGGCTGCAGTAGCAGCGCCAGTGCCAGTTGCTCCGCCAGCTGCTCCTTCGCCAGCACCTGCAGCAGCTCCGGCTGCGGCCCGAGCGAGCGATGATGGCTCCCGTGAAGAACGTGTGCGGATGACCAAGCTGCGGCAGACTATTGCGCGCCGCTTGAAGGATGCCCAGAATTCCGCAGCAATGCTGACCACTTTCAACGAAGTGGACATGACCAATGTCATGGCGTTGCGCAAAGACTACAAAGAGCTGTTTGAAAAGAAGCACGGCGTAAAGCTTGGCTTCATGGGTTTCTTTGCCAAAGCCGTGATTCAGGCGCTGAAAGACGTGCCATCCGTGAATGCCGAGGTTGATGGAACGGATATCATCTACAAGAATTTCTACCATATCGGCGTTGCCGTTGGTACAGAGAAAGGCCTTGTTGTTCCTGTTGTCAAAGAAGCCGATACGCTGTCCATTGCCGAAGTGGAGAAAACCATCGGTGCCTATGGCAAGAAAGCTCGGGACGGGAAATTGTCCATTGCCGACATGCAGGGTGGTACTTTTACCATCTCGAATGGTGGCGTATATGGCTCGCTCATGTCGACGCCGATTTTGAATGCACCGCAATCCGGTATTCTGGGCATGCATAAAATCCAGGAACGGCCGATGGTTGTTGGTGGCGAGATCAAGATCCGTCCGATGATGTATCTGGCGCTTTCATACGATCACCGAATTGTTGATGGCAAGGAAGCTGTAACATTTCTGGTGCGTGTCAAAGAAGCCATTGAAGATCCACAACGTCTCGTTCTTGATCTCTAGAAAGGCGGCATTTGGGGCATGTCCGGTCTTGTTCTTGTCACAGGTGGAAGCCGGGGCATTGGTGCTGCAGTTGCAATTGGGGCGGCCAAGGCCGGGTATGATGTATGCCTGACCTATCGCACAGATGCGGCTTCTGCTGCATCTGTCGTGGAGAAGATTGAGGCCGTGTCTCGGCGCGCAATTGCCATCCAGGCTGATGTCGGTGTTGAAGCGGATACAGAGCGGGTTTTTACCCAGATCGATCAATTGGGCCTGCCGCTGACTGCGCTTGTCAACAACGCAGGCATTGTTGATGTGAAGTCTCCTCTTTCGCAAATGAGCACCTATCGACTGGAACAGATGATGCGTGTCAATGTGCTCGGCCCCATGGTCTATGCCAGAGAGGCCATCAAGCGGATGTCGCTTGAAACAGGCAGTATTGGTGGGTCAATCATCAATTTGTCGTCCGTTGCTGCAAGACTGGGCGGGCCGCATCAATATGTTGACTATGCCGCTTCCAAAGGCGCCATAGATACGCTGACCACCGGCCTTGCTGTTGAACTTGCGGAAACGGGCATACGCGTCAATGCAGTGCGCCCCGGCATCATTGATACTGATATTCACGCCAGTGGCGGCGAACCGGACAGGGCTGCGCAATTGCGCAATACCATACCGATGAAACGTGAAGGATCGGCCGAGGAAGTGGCCGATGCGATTTTATTTCTGATTTCACCAAAGGCATCCTATGTGACAGGTGCTTTTCTGGATGTCTCTGGCGGGCGCTAGCCCAACCACAAGGAACGAACCATGGCTGACCAATATGATCTCGTTGTAATCGGAAGCGGACCAGGGGGCTATGTTTGCGCCATCAAGGCCGCACAGCTGGGGTTGAAAACTGCCGTGATTGAAAAACGTGCGACCTTTGGCGGAACCTGTTTGAATACTGGTTGCATCCCGTCCAAAGCTCTCCTGCATGCCTCTGAGGTTTTGTCTGAAACAGATCACAAGCTGAAGACGCTGGGCATTGATGTGGGGACCGCAAAGCTGAACCTGCCGCAAATGATGGTGCATAAGGACGAGACGGTTAAATCCAATGTGGAAGGTGTGGCGTTCCTGTTCAAAAAGAACAAGATTGATACTTTTCATGGTGAAGGTCGGATCCTTGGTGCAGGCGAAGTTGAAGTCACTGCGGATGATGGCTCTGTGCAAACAGTTGCTGCCAAGAATATTGTGGTGGCAACCGGGTCTGATGTGGCCGGTATCCCAGGTGTAGACATTGAATTTGATGAGAAGGTTATCGTCTCCTCAACCGGTGCGCTGGAGCTGGAAAAAGTCCCTGCCCATATGGTTGTCGTTGGCGGAGGGGTGATCGGGCTGGAACTTGGTTCGGTCTGGAGCCGCCTTGGCGCCAAGGTGACCGTCATAGAATATATGGACAAGATTCTCGGCGGTATGGATGGCGATGTATCAAAGCAGTTCCAGCGGATGCTTGCCAAACAAGGCCTTCAGATGAAGCTGTCGTCCAAGGTGACGGGCGTTGAATCCACTGACAAGGGTGCTCTGGTGACCTATGAACCTGTTGCCGGCGGCGATGCGGTTTCGATCGATGCGGATGTGGTGTTGGTCGCCACAGGACGCCGCCCTTATACGGATTCGCTAGGCCTGGAAGCCATTGGTGTCAAGTTGGACAGGGTTGGCCGTGTGGAAGTTGATGGCCATTACCAGACCAATATTGATGGTGTTTATGCTCTTGGTGACGTGATTGCCGGTCCGATGCTGGCCCATAAGGCTGAAGATGAAGGCATGGCCGTTGCCGAGATATTGGCGGGCCAGGCAGGCCATGTGAATTATGATGTGATTCCAAGTGTGGTTTACACAGCGCCGGAAGTTGCTTCTGTCGGCAAGACGGAAGAGGAACTGAAGGCAGCTGGCATTGAATACAAAGCCGGCAAATTTCCGTTCTCCGCCAATGGCAGGGCCCGTGCCATGCTGGCCACAGATGGTTTTGTGAAGGTGCTTGCAGACAAGAAAACAGACCGGGTTCTGGGCGTTCATATTGTCGGGCACAGTGCAGGTGACATGATTCACGAAGCAGCCGTGCTGATGGAATTTGGTGGATCGTCAGAAGATTTGGGCCGCACTTGTCATGCGCACCCAACCTTGTCAGAAGCGGTGCGTGAAGCCGCTCTGGCGACTTTTGCCAAGCCGATCCACATGTAGGCAATTTGCGCTGTCTAATGATTATGATATGAGCCGGGCATGGAACAATTTCCCATCTCCGGCTCAAACTATATTACCGACGCTGACCTGACAGAGCTGTTTGTACGCTCGTCCGGCCCCGGCGGTCAGAATGTCAACAAGGTGTCGACTGCCGTGTTGTTGCGGTTTGACCTGAAAAACTGCGAAACGCTGTCGCCTTACATCAAAACCCGGGCCTCAGAACTTGCTGGCAGCCGGATGACAAAATCCGGTGAAATTCTTATTCAGGCAGAGCGGTTTCGCACGCAGGAGCAAAACCGGGCAGATGCGCGGGACCGGCTCTTGAAGCTTTTGAAGCAGGCCAGTGAGCGCCCCAAATTCCGCAAGCCGACACGCCCGACATTGGCATCCAAGAGGCGTCGGCTGGAAAAGAAAACGCAGCGCGGATCGACCAAACAAAACCGCAAGAAGCCGAATTTCGATTGAGGGCTTGTCTTCTGTTCGCGAATCCGGCCATCTGATACTTCTCTTTTACAGGAATTTCATCATGGCTTTTTCTATCGTCACCTGGAACATCAATTCTGTGCGCTTGCGCATGCCCATTGTACAGCAATTGCTCGAATTGTGGCAGCCAGACGTGTTGTGCCTGCAGGAGACGAAATGTCCAAATGATCAGTTCCCAACGGCTGCCTTCAAGAAGTTGGGCTATGAGCATATCGCGATGCACGGGCAAAAGGGCTATCATGGCGTGGCCACCATTTCCCGCCAGCCATTTGAGGCCGATGCTGAATGGGTTGAGTTTTGCGAGATGGGTGATACCCGACACATCTCCACACGACACGCAATTCCGGGAATGTCTGATTCGGTTCTGTTGCATAATTTCTATGTGCCAGCCGGAGGGGATGAGCCGGATATTGTCAAAAACCCCAAATTTGATCACAAGCTGAAATTTCTGGATGAAATGACCGGGCATTTCGGTGACCGTTTCAAGAGCGACAAGAACATTGTCGTGGGCGATTTGAACATTGCCCCCAGTGAGCATGATGTGTGGTCCCACAAGCAGCTTTTGAAAGTTGTCTCACACACACCGGTGGAAGTGGAATCGCTGGACAGGGTGTTCAAATCTGGTGACTTTATTGATCTGGTGCGGCAACACTTTCCCGAACCTGAGACACTTTATTCCTGGTGGAGCTATCGATCACGTGACTGGCAGACGTCCAACCGCGGACGGCGGCTCGATCACATCTGGTCGCATCCAGATGTCGCAAAGCATCTGTCTTCGGTTGAGATTTTAAGTGACGCACGCGGCTGGGAAAAACCATCAGATCATGTGCCAATCAGGGCCGTGTTTGGGTGATGATATCTGCAGATTATCTGGTTTCGAGTACCGGTTTGTCGCCCAATAAATAGCGTGGGCCTGCTCCCTTTTTCCGGGCGCGGTCTTGTGGATTGTAGAGTTCGCAATTGCGTAAGGACAGGCAGCCACAGCCAATGCAGCCATCCAGATTATCGCGCAGTTTTTCAAGTGTTTCGATTTGACTGTCGAGATGGTGCCTTATGCTGCGGCTGATCTGACGCCAGTCTGCTTTATTCGGTGTGCGGCCCTCAGGCAGTGTTTGCAAAAGCGCTCTGATCTCATCAATTGAAAGTCCGAATTGCTGCATGATCTGAACGAAGGAGAGGCGCCTGATATCAGACCGCATAAAGCGCCTTTGGCCGCCGGCATTGCGTTCTGCCTCAATCAGATCCTGCGCATCATAGTAGCGGATTGCTGAAACCGACAGGCCCGTTCGCCCAGCCAATTGTCCAATTGAAAGTCTGTCTGTTGGTTTCATCGCCTGAAAATCGCTTTTGATTCAAGGTGTTTTCTGATTTTGAGACTATCATAAAAATTACTTGACCTCAAGTTAGGTTTAGGAATTAGGGTTCCGTCATTGTTAAAGATATGGAGTGACTTATGACTGATGGGACCCAAAAATCCGGAATGCTGGAACATGTCAATGTGACGGTCAGCGATCCAGCAAAGACCGCGGAAATCCTGTGTGACCTGTTTGACTGGCATATTCGCTGGCAAGGGGAGGCCATACACGGGGGCACCACAGTGCATGTGGGATCGGATGACAGTTACGTTGCCGTTTATTCAATGGGACAGATGAAACAAGGGCGTGACGACAGCTATTCAACACGCGGTGGCTTGAACCATATTGGCGTCGTCGTGGCCGATATTGAAGCGGCAGAACAACGGGTTTTGGCAAAGGGGTTCAAGACCCATAGCCATGCCGATTACGAACCGGGTCAACGATTCTATTTTCATGATGCTGATATGATTGAATTTGAAGTCGTGAGTTATCAGGACTGACATCATTCATGGTCACTTCCGGCAATCGCATTGTGAGAGCAGAGGCAATTGCTTGTGTGCGCGCATTTCTGCGCTATGTCCTGTTCGGAAACCTGAGCGAAGACATATGGAAGATCAGCCATGAAACGATTTGTCGGAAAAACAGCAATTGTGACCGGAGCAGCAGGACATCTGGGCCGAGCAACTTCCCAGCGCCTGGCGCGGGAAGGCGCTCGGCTTGTGCTGATGGGTCGTGATCTCGGGGCGCTTCAAGCCTTGTCTGATGAACTGCCCGGCCAGCACAGGGTCTGTGCGCTTGATTTGCTCGATCGCGAGGCCGTTCTTGCTGCCGTCCAGCAGGCGGAAACAGAGTTTGGCGCCATTGACTGTCTGATTGCGGCTGCGGGTGGGTTTGATATGGGGCCAAAGATTCATGAAGTTGGGGCCGATGGTTGGCAGGAAATGCAGGCGCTTAATCTGGAAACCTTGTTGTCAGTGCTGGCCGCTGTTGTGCCGGGAATGAAACAGCGTGAAAGCGGGCACATTGTAACCGTGGGCGCGTATGCAGCTTTGAAGGGTGGTGCGGGCATGGGCCCATATGTGGCGGCCAAATCGGCTGTCATGCGCGTCACCGAAAGCGCCTCTGCAGAGTTGAAGTCTCACAACATCAATGTGAATGGGGTTTTGCCCAGCGTTCTGGACACGCCGGATAACCGCAACGCAATGCCGGGTGCAGACTCGAGCAAATGGGTGACGCTGGATCAGCTTGCTGCGATTATCGCTTTTTTGGTGTCTTCCGACAGCGACGCGATCCACGGTGCACTCATCCCCGTGACTGGAAAGTCCTGACGGATTTGTACGTGCCTGTAGGCTCGGCCGTTAGACTGGGTTCAGCCTATTTGGGCCGTTCTGCAAGCATCATGTAATTAACATCCGTGTCGTTCGATAGAGCCCAGACATCCTTCAGCGGATTGTAGAACACGCCGTTGATTTCCAAAATTGACAGCCCTTCGGCGTTCAGCGGTTGTTCAATCTCCTCCGGCCGAACCAGTTTTTCATATTGGTGTGTTCCCTTTGGCAACCACCGAAGAATGTGCTCTGCGCCGATGATTGCCAGACCCCAGGCTTTCATGGTGCGGTTGATGGTGGCGACAAACATCAAACCACCGGGGCGCAACATTTTGGAACATTCGCTCAGGAACAGGGGCACATCTGCCACATGTTCAACCACCTCCATGTTGAGAATGATATCGAAGGTCTCGCCTTCGGCTGATAAAGCTTCGGCGGTTGTCGCCCGATAATCGATGGACAGGCCGCTTTGTTCTGCATGCAATGAGGCAACATTTATGTTCGTGGCTGATGCATCCACACCCACAATCTCAGCACCCAGGCGCGCCATGGGTTCGCAGAGAAGACCACCGCCGCAGCCAATATCGAGAATGCGCAAGCCGGCAAGGGCATCTGTCGCCTTGATGTCGCGGTCAAAACGGGCGGATACTTTTTCTTTGATGTAAGTCAGGCGGACCGGGTTGAATTTATGCAGCGGTTTGAACTTGCCGGTTGGGTTCCACCATTCTGCTGCCAGCTTTGAAAAACGCTCCACTTCAGCGTCATCGATGGTGGTTCTTCCGGTGTTGGGTGCTTCAGCCATTTTCGTCTTCATGTTTTGTGGATCACGGTCTGCTACAGACAAACGTGGTTGGCATCGATCACATGTCAAGCAAAACAGGAAAAAATGGGCGCAAATGTGTGCACAGCGCGGTTGCTTCCTTGGCACTCAACGTCTATGAATGCCGCGCAAAAAGGCTGGATTATCGTTGGTTTTCTGCCACGTGTCCGCCGCATCAAAGAGTTCTGAAAGCATGTCCCGATTAGTCATGAAATTCGGCGGTACATCCGTCGCCGATCTTGAGCGCATAAAAAATGTGGCCCGCCATGTTCAGCGCGAAATCAATGCTGGCCATCAGGTAGCTGTTGTTGTGTCCGCCATGTCCGGCAAGACCAATGAGCTTGTGGGTTGGTGTCGCGAGGCAAGCCCGTTTCATGATGCGCGTGAATATGACGCCGTGGTGGCCTCCGGAGAACAGGTTACAGCAGGTTTGCTGGCTATGACGCTGCAGAATATGGGTGTGGATGCGCGGTCCTGGCTGGGATGGCAGATACCGATTCTGACCGATGGCGCCCATGGGGTCGCCCGCATTACGGACATTGATGGGACGCGGCTGATCGAGCGTCTGGAAATCAACCAGGTCGCGGTCATTGCCGGTTTTCAGGGCATTGGCCCCGACAATCGGATTTCCACGCTTGGACGGGGTGGGTCGGACACCAGTGCAGTTGCCATCGCGGCCGCTGTGAAAGCAGACCGATGTGATATCTATACCGATGTGGATGGGGTTTACACGACTGACCCTCGTATGGTGCCGCGTGCCCGGCGCATGGACCGTGTGGCCTTTGAAGAGATGCTGGAGATGGCTTCTCTGGGCGCGAAAGTGCTGCAGGTTCGTTCGGTTGAAATGGCCATGGTGCATAATGTGCCCATGTTTGTGCGGTCCAGCTTTGATGATCCGGACTCAATCGATTCCAGCCCGGGTGCAACACCCCCCGGCACCCTGATTTGTGATGAAGAGGCTCTTATGGAACAGCAATTGGTGACAGGCATTGCCTACAGCAAAGATGAAGCGAAAATCACTTTGCGCCGAGTTGCTGACAGGCCGGGTGTCGCAGCTGCGATCTTCCTGCCCTTGTCAGAGGGCAATGTGATTGTGGACATGATTGTCCAGAATATTTCTGAAGACGGCAAAACAACAGATATCACCTTCACTGTGCCGCAAGGGGATTACGCCCGTGCGCGCAAGGTGATCGATGAACAGCGCGAAAGCGGTGAGATCATCTGCGAGCTTGTTTCAGGCTCCGAAGATGTGGTGAAGGTCTCCGTGATAGGCATTGGTATGCGGTCGCATGCTGGTGTTGCGGCCCAGGCTTTCAGCTCTCTGGCTGAAAAAGGCATAAACATTCAACTTATCACGACGTCTGAAATCAAGATTTCGATTCTGATTGATGCGGCCTATACTGAGTTGGCGGTACGGTCCTTGCATAGCCTTTATGGCCTCGATAAACCGCAGGACTGATGGACTGGCAGACAGTCTGTGTGACACATTATTGCGCGAGCAATGTTGTACAGACACTGTTCGTCTTGCAGACCGGGTAAAGGATTGAGGCACACATGAGTTATGAGCCAGAAGGATGAAGCGGATGTCCGGAGCAACTGCAGGTCCGCGCCTGTTGCTCCGCAGCCTTCGGGCAACCATGGCGGAATCAATTGGCGCGCAAGAGCGACTGGATAAGGTCGCCAGCCTGATTGCGTCCAATATGGTGGCAGAAGTTTGCTCCATCTATGCCTTGCGGACCGATCGCGCGCTGGAACTCTACGCCACTGAAGGCCTGAACCCTGATGCGGTCCACAAGACAACTCTGCGAGTCGGAGAAGGGCTTGTGGGTCTGATTGCCGCTGATGCGCGGCCGCTTAATCTGCCTGAAGCGCGCAACCATCCACAATTTGCCTATCGTCCGGAAACGGGGGAGGATCTGTATCACTCGTTTCTGGGCGTGCCTATTTTACGGGCAGGGCGCACATTGGGTGTGCTTGTGGTCCAGAACGCCACCCAACGCGGTTATGCCGAAGATGAAGTTGAAGCGCTTCAGACCACGGCTATGGTTATTGCTGAAGTTCTGGCGTCTGATGAACTAACCGGCCTTTCGGGTGCCGGGGGTGATCTGGACATTCGCCGTGCCAGTCATTTTGCCGGCACCACACTGTGTGATGGGATTGGTCTTGGTACTGTGGTGCTGCACCAGCCCCGCGTGGTGGTGACGGAGCTGATCGCTGAGGATATTCCAACTGAATTGCGCCGCCTTGATGCGGCGATTGCCAGTTTGCGCCTGTCGGTAGATGACATGCTGGCACGAGGAGATATGGCCGCTGGTGGCGCGCATCGTGATGTGCTGGAAGCCTATCGCATGTTTGCCAATGATCAGGGTTGGGTCCGGCGCATCAAAGAGGCCGTGCAGTCTGGCCTCACAGCCGAAGCGGCTGTTGAACGGGTGCAGAACCAAACCCGTGCGCGTATGAAGCGGCAGGCCAGTGATCCTTACCTTCTGGACCGGCTGCATGATTTTGAGGATCTGGCAAACCGCCTTCTGCGTGTTCTGATGGGCAAACCCCAGACCGATATGACGGCAGAACTGCCGGAAAACGCGGTTCTGATTGCACGCACCATGGGGGCTGCGGAGCTGCTGGACTATGACCGGTCAAATCTGCGCGGCCTGGTGCTGGAGGAAAGTGCGCCTACCAGTCATGTCAGCATCGTGGCCCGGGCGCTTGGCCTGCCCAGTGTTGGACGCGCCATTGACGTGGTCGCTTTGGCTGAGTCCGGGGACGACATTATCATCGATGGTGATGCCGGCGAGGTCCATCTGCGCCCGACGCCTGAAGTTGTTCATTCCTATGGCGAAAAGGTTCGCTTTCGCGCCAAGCGCATGGAGCGGTACCGGGCCAACCGGAATTTGCCAAGTGTCAGCAAGGACGGTGTGCATGTCGAGTTGCTGATGAATGCCGGTCTGCTGGTTGATATGGAGCATCTGGAAGAGGCTGGCGCTTCCGGAATCGGCCTGTTCCGCACTGAATTGCAGTTCATGGTGGCATCGTCCTTTCCCAAAATGGCGGAACAGCAGGCGCTTTATGAACAGATCTATGACCATGCAAAGGGCAAGCCTGTAACCTTCAGATCCATTGATGTAGGCGGAGACAAAGTATTGCCCTATCTGCGGATGGATGTGGAAGAAAACCCGGCCATGGGCTGGCGGGCGATTCGTCTGGGTCTTGATCGTCCGGGTCTGATGCGCGCTCAGATCAGGGCGTTGTTGTTGGCGGCGAAAGACAATGAGTTGCGTTTGATGTTTCCCATGATCACCGAGGTTTCGGAATTGAGGAAAGCCCGCCTTGCTGTGGAACGCGAGATTGATCATGTTCGGCGGCACTATGAGGTTGAGCCGCCAATGCTGCAGATGGGCGCGATGCTGGAAGTTCCCTCGCTGCTGTTTCAACTTGATGAATTGTTTGAAGTGGCTGATTTCATATCTGTCGGGTCAAATGATTTGTTGCAGTTCATGACGGCCAGTGACCGTGGCAATACACGCGTGGCGGAACGTTTTGATCCGCTGGGCAGTCCTTATTTCCGGGCGCTGAGGCAGGTAACGGAAGCTGCTGACAAAGCCGGGAAGTCCTTGTCTCTGTGTGGAGATATGGCCGGACACCCCTTGGCGGCCATGGCTTTGATCGGTATCGGATTTCGGCAAATTTCCATGTCTCCAGCGCAGATTGGTCCCGTCAAGGAAATGCTTCGGGCCTTGCCGGTTCAGGAGCTTCAGGACAAGTTTGCCGTGTGGCTGAACGACAGTTCCGGTGCGCCGGGATTGCGCGGGTTGCTGGAAGACTTTGCGAAAGCACATCAGGTGCCCTATTAGGGGCGGATCAGTATTGTCTTCAGTTCCATAACCAAGTGATCCCATGTCATCTGTCTCACTGCCTCAGGAAAAGCTCAATGCGCTTGTCAATCGCCTCAATGTGATTGAAGCGGAGATGGCGCATAATCCCGATCCGGAGAAATATGTCGCTCTGTCGCAGGAATATGCAGAACTGGACCCGGTCGTTGCGCAGATTCGAACGCTGAAGGCCGCCGAATCCGAATATGCGGATTTGCAGGAGATGATTTCCGATCCTGAGACTGATTCAGATATGCGCGCCATGGCGCAGGAAGAAGAGCGGGCGCTTGCAGAACAGCTTGAAGTGCTTGGTCATGAAGTGCGCCTGCTGCTGTTGCCCAAGGATGCCGCTGATCAGAAAAATGCCATGCTGGAGATCCGGGCGGGTACAGGCGGAGATGAAGCGGCGCTGTTTGCAGGTACCCTATACCGCATGTATGAACGCTATGCGGCCAACCATGGCTGGACAGTGGAATTGATTTCCGCAAGCGAAGGGGATGTGGGTGGCTTCAAGGAAATCATTGCCAAGATCTCCGGTAAAGGTGTGTTTGCCAAACTGAAATTTGAATCCGGTGTGCATCGGGTTCAGCGCGTTCCGGAAACGGAATCTGGAGGCCGCATTCACACGTCAGCTGCCACGGTCGCTGTGCTGCCGGAAGCTCAGGAAGTGGATATTGAAATCCGCACAGAGGATTTGCGAATTGATACAATGCGGGCCTCCGGTGCCGGAGGTCAGCACGTCAACACCACCGATTCGGCGGTGCGTATAACCCATATTCCAAGTGGCGTTGTGGTGGTGCAGGCCGAGAAGTCTCAACATCAGAATCGGGCCAGAGGCATGGAAGTTCTTCGGACGCGGCTCTATGACATGGAGCGCCAGAAGCTGGCCGACGAGCGTGCTGAAAGCCGCAAAGGTCAGGTCGGATCGGGAGATCGGTCAGAACGCATCCGGACCTATAATTTTCCGCAAGGTCGGGTGACAGATCACAGAATCAACCTCACGCTCTACAAGCTGGAAAAAGTGATTGTAGGCGAGGCCCTTGATGAGGTGATCGATGCTTTGATCACAGAAGACCAGGCCGAACTTTTGGCAAGCCTTGGTGATGAGGCCTGATGCAGCAGGCCGACCAGCCTTTGGCGGTTTTGCCTGGCGACAATCTCACGGTTGCCCTTCACACAATGCGTTTGATTATCGAGCGTGGACTTAAGGCCAGAGAGATATTTGTCGATTGCGGCCTGGATGCCCGGATGCTGCTTTTGCATCACATGCAAATATCTCATGCCGAACTGATTGCAGCACCGACGCATCCGCTTTCAGAACGTGACGCAGACGCGCTTACAGAATTGGCAAGCCGGCGCGGTGCTGGTGTTCCGGTGGCACGGCTTGTGGGTGAGGCGGAATTCTGGAGCCTGCCATTTTATCTGTCGGATGATACTTTGGTGCCGCGTCCAGATAGTGAAGTGATAGTGGAGGCTGCATTGTCGCGCATTGGCGGTGAAGCGACGCGCATTCTGGATGTGGGAACCGGAACAGGGTGTTTGCCGCTCGCTATCCTGTCCGAGCGACCGCGTTCTGTCGCTCTGGGCGTTGATATCAGCCAGGGTGCTTTGGCGGTGGCGGAGCGCAATGCGCACAGGCTTGATGTGGCCGACCGGTTTTCCACCTGCCTGAGTGATGTTTATGATGGCGTGCCACAGACGGATGTTTTTGATGTAATCCTGTCTAACCCACCCTATATAGCCTCTAACGTGATTGATGATCTGGACACTGAAGTTCGGGATCATGATCCTCGGGTTGCGCTCGATGGCGGCACTGATGGCCTTGATGTATACCGACCTTTGGTCTCCGAAGCTGCCCCGTTTTTGGCACCTGGAGGCTATCTGATTGTTGAAATTGGATATGATCAAAGTTCATCTGTGAGTGCCCTGATGTTGAAAGCTGGCTTTGAGCCTGAGCTTTTGCACGATCTTGCTGGGCATCCGCGTGTGCTGATAGGCCACAAAAGCGAACCAAATTGACAAAAAAACCGCTTTTCGAGTGGTTTTCTCAGGATAAGCCTTGAAAAGTGGCGGAATCAGTGGCTTAGTCTGCCCGTTGGGAAGCGAACAATGATTGCTCGCTTCGATTACATCTCAGACGACAGTCTTCGATTTTTCTGCAGCTCGACTTGTTGGGGCCCAGAAGAATCCGTGCTGATCTCGTAAGATGTGTTCGGTTCTATAACTGGCCACGATTTAGGGATTTCATGCAGGCGGGTCTTGCGGAGCATTTTGTTTCAAATTGACCCGAGCCTTTGTGGCGCACCGGAAATCTGACCGTCTGAGTTGAGGCAGGAACAGAGCCTATTTGAATCTCATTGACCGACTGCTGATTGATGCCCGGCATATATTTACTTGCCTTTTTGGGACATTGGCCACGGACTACTGGTGTGATGAATTTTGGCTATAGGAGCCGCTTGGCCCAAGGGCAGCGGAAGATAAACACTTGGAGGTTAGCTCTGGAATGAACCGGGTTTCTAACAGAGACGCGTCTTCGCGGAACAATCAGAATCGCCAGCGTAATCGCGGGCGTAATAACAGCAACAATAACAACAGCAATAATAACCGACGTGGCCCTAATCCGCTGCAGCGCAGTTATGAAAGCAATGGCCCGGATGTAAAAATTCGCGGCAATGCCATGCAGGTTGCCGAGAAATATCTGACGCTGGCGCGCGATGCGCAGGTTGCGGGTGACCGGATTCTGGCTGAAAATTACATGCAGCATGCAGAGCATTATTCCAGGATTATTGCTGCAGCCCAGGCTGCCAATCAGCAAACCCAGCAGGCCCAGCAAGCTCAGCAGGCGCAGCAAAGTCAGCAACAGCAGGACAATTCTCAGCAGTCATCAAACGATGAACAGCTGAATGGTTCAGGTCCGCAGCCCGGTCTGGAAGCATCTGACACCAATAAGTCGAATGACAAAGAGTCGGATAATCAGAGCGCTTCTTCTGAAGAAGCCGCAAGCAAGCCATCACAGGTTGCTGCTGAGCCAGTTCAGGCCGCGCCTGTTGAGGCGAAGCCACGGCGTGCCCGACGCCCCAAGATTGAAGCAAGTCCGGCTGTTGAGGCAACTGCTGATAGCCCGGCACCGGAAAAACCGGCTCGTAAGCCGCGGATACGCCGCCCAAAGCCAGTAGAACCTGAATTGGCGACGCAACCGGATGCTGCCGAATAACAGGCTTTCGGGTCTATGCTCGTTTCTGGATGAAATTTAAAAACGCGCCTTGCTGGACAGGGCGCGTTTTTGTTTAAGAGAATCGCTGCGACCTCTTTTGTTGCGAATTAGCAACACTATATATGAACAGCACCGGCAACCGATCGGTGCGCGGACGCTGCTTTGCGGGTTCGTCTCTTTTGTTTTCGCGTCATATGCCGTTTGGGTGTGATGTGTTTCTGGAGTGTGATTATGAACATTGATACCTATTCTGACCGCCTGCGCGGTTTTGTGCAGTCTGCCCAGGGCAATGCCCTTGCTGCAGATCATCAGCAATTTTCTCCCGAACATCTTTTGAAAGTTCTTCTGGATGATTCCGAAGGACTGGCAGCCAGCCTCATTCAATCTGCTGGTGGTGATGTGGCACGTGTGCGCATGGCCAATGATACCGCCTTGGCGGCTTTGCCTAAGGTCACCGGCGGTTCTGGCCAGCTTTACATCGCACCGGCACTGGCCAAGGTGTTCAAGCAAGCTGAGGACAATGCCAAGAAGGCTGACGATTCCTTTGTCACCGTTGAACGTGTGTTGCAGGCATTGGCCATGGTCAAAGCCGCCACAACTTCCAAAAGTCTGTCAGACGGTGCGGTTTCTGCTCAGGCTCTGGGCCAAGCCATCGACGCCTTGCGGCAGGGCCGGACAGCTGACAGTGCCAATTCTGAAGGCAATTTTGATGCGCTGAAGAAATATGCCCGCGATCTGACGCAGGATGCGCGTGACGGAAAGCTTGACCCTGTTATTGGCCGAGATGATGAGATTCGCAGAGCCATTCAGGTTCTGTCCCGGCGCACCAAGAACAACCCGGTTCTGATTGGCGAGCCGGGTGTTGGTAAAACCGCAATTGCGGAAGGTCTGGCACTTCGTATCGTCAATGGCGACGTACCGGAATCCTTGAAAGGCAAGTCTCTTCTGGCGCTGGATATGGGTGCCTTGATTGCCGGTGCGAAATACCGCGGTGAGTTTGAAGAGCGGCTGAAATCCGTGCTCAATGAAGTGCAGCATGCTGCCGGTGAAATCGTACTGTTCATCGATGAGATGCACACGCTGGTGGGTGCTGGGAAATCAGACGGGGCGATGGATGCCTCCAATCTGTTGAAGCCTGCGTTGGCGCGTGGTGAATTGCACTGTGTGGGCGCCACCACGCTGGATGAATACCGCAAACATGTTGAAAAGGATGCAGCCCTGGCTCGCCGGTTCCAGCCTGTGCTGGTGGGTGAACCGACCGTTGAGGATACGATCTCGATTCTGCGTGGCATCAAGGAAAAGTACGAGTTGCATCACGGGGTCCGGATTTCCGATTCCGCACTTGTGTCTGCGGCCAATCTGTCGAACCGCTACATCACGGATCGGTTTTTGCCAGACAAGGCGATTGATCTGATGGATGAAGCGTCTGCTCGGCTGCGTATGCAGATTGACAGCAAGCCGGAAGCGCTGGACGAGTTGGACCGCCGCATCATTCAGCTGAAGATCGAGCGCGAGGCACTGCTGAAGGAGACCGATCAGGCATCCAAGGACCGGTTGGAAAAACTGGAAGTGGACCTGGTCAATCTGGAAGAAGATGCGTCTGCAATGGCCGGCAAATGGAATGCGGAGAAGGACAAATTATCGGCCGCTCAAAAGCTGAAGGAAGAGCTTGATGAAGCTCGTTCTGCGCTTGAAAAGGCGCAGCGAGAAGGCAATCTGGCCCGTGCCGGGGAGTTGGCCTATGGCGTTATTCCCGATCTGGAAGCCGCGTTGCAGGGGCAGGAAGAGGATGCTGATTCCGTTGAGGAAGGCTTTCTTGAAGAAGCCGTCATGCCCAATCACATCGCCCATATTGTGTCACGCTGGACCGGTATTCCGCTGGAAAAAATGCTCGGCAGTGAACGGGAAAAACTGCTGACGATGGAAGATGATCTGGCGGCCCGTGTCGTTGGTCAGGGCCGTGCGGTGAAAGCAGTGTCTACAGCCGTCAGGCGGGCGCGTGCGGGCTTGCAGGACCCGAATCGGCCATTAGGATCGTTCATGTTTCTGGGGCCTACGGGCGTCGGCAAGACTGAACTGACCAAGGCACTGGCAGAGTTTCTGTTTGATGATGAAACAGCCATGACCCGGCTTGATATGTCGGAATATATGGAGAAGCATTCGGTTGCTCGTTTGATCGGGGCGCCTCCCGGCTATGTGGGTTATGATGAAGGTGGTGCGCTGACAGAAAGTTTGCGGCGACGGCCTTATCAGGTGGTTCTGTTTGATGAGATTGAAAAGGCCCATCCTGATGTCTTCAATGTGTTGTTGCAGGTGCTGGATGATGGCCGTTTGACTGACAGTCAGGGCCGGACAGTGGATTTCCGCAATGCGATCATCATCATGACGTCGAACCTTGGATCAGAGTTTCTTCTGGCCGATACAGATGACATCATTTCCGATGAGACCGAAGGTCTGGTGATGAGCGCTGTGCGCAGCCATTTTCGGCCCGAATTCCTCAACAGGATCGATGATATCGTTCTGTTTGACCGCCTGCGTCAGCAGGATATGGGCGCGATTGTCGATATCCAGATCAAGCGTCTGGATGCCCTGTTGGAAGATCGCAAGATTGTCCTTGAACTGAGTGATGGTGCCAAACAATGGTTGGCCGATAAGGGCTTTGAACCAGCCTATGGTGCGCGTCCGTTGAAGCGCGTCATTCAGAAATATCTGCAGGATCCGCTGTCCGAGAAAATTCTGGGCGGTGAGGTCATAGATGGATCCGAGGTCAAAGTAGACGATGGCACTGACCGCTTGTTGTTAACGGTGCAATAAAAGACTTCAAAACCCCGCCTTCCGGCGGGGTTTTCTTTTCAGATGTCTTTGACTGGCTGTGGCAGAAGTCCGAGATCTTGGGGCATTCGATGGTTCGGTCCAGCGTTGCAACACATGGCGCGTGGACTGGCCGATGAGGTCCAGGATTGAGCGCTTTATCTGTCTTCTTCGGGGGGGGGGTAAGACCGCTTGTCCAGAGGGAGCAATCTCTCCCGTCATTCTCGGACATGTTCCGAGAACCCGCTGTTGGCCAACCTTAAGATGGTCGCCGCGATCTTAGTTTGACGCTGCGGCGACTGTTGCTTCTTCATTCAGTGCAATGAGAGATGTGATGCGCTGGCGTTCTTCGTGGAACTTGGCCAGCATTTCGCCCTTCAGAACCCGCCCTCTGGGCAGTTTGATCTTCATCGGGTTCACGTGGCGCTTATTGACCAGCACTTCATAGTGAAGGTGAGGGCCGGTAGAGAAGCCGGTGGAACCGACATAGCCGATCAACTGTCCCTGACGCACGCGTGCACCGGCCTTGATGCCTGATGCAAATTTGCTCATATGAGAATAAGTGGTTTCATAGCGGTTGGCATGCTGAAGACGGACATGTCGGCCATATCCGCCATTCCATTTGGCCATTTTAACAGTGCCATCGCCAGCCGCGTAAATCGGTGTGCCGCGTCCTGTCGACCAATCCACACCCGTGTGCATTTTAAAGACACCGGTAATGGGGTGTTTTCGCATGCCGAAAGGAGAGCGGAACGCGCCCTTGGCAACGGGCTTGCGCATCAGGAATTTTTTGGCGCTGCGTCCTGAATCGTCATAATAGTCTACAAAGCCATCATCGGGCGTACGGAACCGGTAAAACTGTTTGGTGTTTCCAGCCAGTGTTACCTCTGCAAACAGTACATGCCCGTTTTCATCGCTACCCGCATTGGGTGTGGAATGCAGAACGGAAATGGAATCGCTGGGTGTGATGCGCTTCTGGAAGTCCAGATCATAGGTGAAGATGCGTATGACATCGGCAACGAGTTCCCGAGGCATCTCAAGGGAGAGGCCCGTTTCATAGAGGCTGTTATATAAAGTCGGCAATTGACCGGGGATGGGCTTTGCTTCAGCAATTTCGCCAAGGTCCGCTTCCAGATATGGCTCGGCTGCGCCAACAAACTCGCCACTGTCGTTGAGAGCGACACTGCCCAGATGCTCACGTCCCTCATAGATGGACACGCGCACCGGGCGATTCCTGTTGCTGCCGTCTTCCGCCGTCGCTATGGCGATCCGGATTTTCTGACCGGGTTTGATCTGGGTGATGGCATGGGCTTTGATCAGTGCATCTACGGCGCTGGCAACTTCCGTTTGGTCAGCATCGTGTTTTGCCAGGATTCCGGAGAGTGTGTCATCCTTTGCGACGTCAACAATGCGTTCCTCATATGAGAAATTCGCGCCTGTATCCCCGTATTTTTCGATGAAGGATACATTTTCAGGAATGATTGTGATGTTGAACGGGTCGGCCATCGGTGCATTGGCCAAATCGACTGGATCCGAGCCGACATCAGGCATGCCGATGCCTTGTGGATCCATGGCTGCAACGCTGATCGCATTGGCATCCTCGCCGTTCAGGAACCGGCCGATCTCGTTGATGTCGGCCATGACATCCGCTTCGCTCAGCAGTACCGCTGTATCAACAGCGCCCATGGCAAGCGGGAAGGGGCGAACCTGAATGGATATCTCGCCATCTACCTTTGCGGTGGTAATGATGGGCAGAGCTTCCTGCCGGGCATCGGGCTGTTCTTCTGTATAGACGGTCAGTGGATTGAAGTTTGGAATTTCGCTGATGCGGTCCGTGGTTTCCAGGGCAAGCGGTGCCTTGATGTGCACAAAGGGCTTGACGCGGATAAAGTCGCGATTGCCTTCCCGGTTGACCGTAGACACCTGAATAACGCGTCGGGCGGGCTTTGCCTTGATTTCCGGCCGGAAGCGATTACCCTTTCCGCTGTTTCCAAGTGTGGAGGCTCTTTGGGAAATGGGCTGGCCACCCTGAATGAGTGATCCGCTCAGAGCGCCTGTTGGCTGAGCGCTTTCATGACTTGCATCAATCGCTGCGAACAAGGCGCCGCCCATAAGAACAACTGATGTGATGCCTGTCAGAACCGTTCCGGCAAACCAGCGCATATTGACATGACGACGATCTGGCACGCGCAGGCGTGTATCGGTTGTCATCAAGGGGGCATCGGTTCCTACATCCACGGAGACACGTAATTGCTGATCTCGTTTGCGGCGGAACTCTGAGGCGGATGGTGACATAAAGCTTCTTGATTCACTGTTGCGTTTGGGAGCGCGCGTTAAGCACACCGTTATAGACCAAGACCCGGTAAAGCCGCAAGCGCAGCCCCTATCTGGACTGCGCCCATATGAGCGGAAAAAGAGGCAGACTTATGTCGTGGAGAATGCAGGTCTTAAACTTTGCACACAGGACCCTATATATAAAGCTGATGACGGACTGAGACTTTCGGCTCGTGAATCTTTTGCAGACGATGTGGATAAAGAAAAACGGCGTAATTCTGCCGTTTATGCCAGGCAAACGAGCCTGAATGTTGCAGCGCCAAAAAAGTTTCACAAAAAGCAGATAAAGCGTTTGACACTAAAAGCACCTACCCATATAAACCGCTTCATCGAGAGCGGACGTGCCGCTGGCGGCGAGGCCTTGTGTCTCTAGCCAACTGGAGA
>JBPOEV010000004.1:0-495554 GCA_051251535.1 Alphaproteobacteria bacterium | reverse complement strand
TGGGTGTTTTCATTGCAATCGCGCCATGGAAGCAAAATGTCAATAAATGAATTGAAGATATAAAGATTTCTTTATACGAACATCCTGTCTCAAGGCGGATCGAAGCGGAGCGCAGATCAATATTGAGATGATTTCAGATTTAGACTTTGTGAAGCATCTGAAGGGGCAACGGGCGAACTTTAACCCGTTCTTAGAATGTTTGCCTACAAGACAATCCCAGATCGCATTGCAGAATTATGCTCTGAATTCAGGCCTTAACAGCAATATTTCGACATATGACTTGATTTGGCTATCGCAGAGCTTTTTGGCACATCACCAGAAATGGCAACAGGTCATTTGTTTACTCGTGTTCGTTGGGGAGCAGCATATATATGTGTGGTATCGTAGGAATATTGGGGACCAAGCCGGTCGCCCCGCTTCTGGTTGATGCGCTTAAGAGGCTCGAGTATCGCGGCTATGATTCTGCCGGTATTGCCACAGTTCATGAGGGCATACTCGACAGACGTCGTGCCAAAGGCAAATTGATCAATCTTGAGCAACACGTGGCTGAAGTACCTCTCGATGGTCTGTCGGGAATTGGTCATACACGATGGGCAACACACGGTGTTCCCTCTGTCCGCAATGCTCATCCACATGCCACCACCGATGTGTCTGTCGTCCACAATGGAATTATCGAAAACTTCAGTGGTCTACGCGAAAAACTGCTGGAAGAGGGCGCGGCCTTTGAATCAGAAACAGATACGGAAGTCATCGCGCATCTAATTTCGCGCGAAGTGGCAAATGGAAGCTCTCCAAAGGAAGCCGTCTTCAATACGTTGAACAAGCTTCAGGGCGCTTTTGCTCTGGCTGTCTTGTTCAAGAGTGATGCGGACCTGCTGATCGCCGCCCGCCGCGGCAGCCCCATAGCTATCGGTCATGGCGATGGCGAAATGTATATCGGTTCCGATGCCATTGCGTTGTCTCCATTTACCGACCGCATCACCTATCTCGATGATGGCGATTGGGCCACCATTACCCGCAACAGCCTGGAGATACTCGACAGCGAAGGCAATCCTGTCGAGCGCCCAATGCAGCGCTCAAGCTCCAGCGCATTGATGGTTGATAAGGGCAATTACAAGCATTTCATGCTGAAAGAGATATATGAGCAACCGGAAGTGATCAGCCACACGCTGAGCCACTATCTGGACTTTGCGGCGGGCAAGGCCAGCCAGCAGCAGGATATGCCATTTGATTTTGCAAAACTGACACGCATCAGCATGACAGCCTGCGGAACCGCTTATATCGCAGGTCAAATCGCAAAGTACTGGTTTGAAAAACTGGCCCGCCTGCCAGTCGATATCGATGTTGCATCTGAGTTTCGCTATCGCGAGGCACCGCTCGACAAAAACGGTCTGTCGCTGTTTATTTCTCAGTCTGGTGAAACCGCCGACACGCTGGCTTCATTGCGTTACTGCAAGCAAAACGGCCAAACCATTGCCAGCATTGTCAACGTGCCAGAAAGCACAATCGCCCGGGAATCAGATGTCGTTTTTCCGACGTTGGCCGGACCGGAAATTGGCGTTGCCTCAACCAAAGCCTTCACCTGCCAATTGTCGGTCTTGGCTTCTCTTGCCGTACGGGCAGGCGTTGCGCGCGGATTTATTGATCCAGCAGCCGAGAAAGAAATTGTTGCAGCACTTTCAGCAGTGCCAAGATTAACATCTATGGCGCTGGCTCAGGAAGATGATGTCGAAAGCCTCGCGCGCGATCTGTCGAAAGCCAGCCATGCCCTTTATCTGGGTCGGGGAACAAACTTCCCGTTGGCTCAGGAAGGTGCCCTGAAACTCAAGGAAATCTCATATATTCATGCAGAGGGCTATGCGGCCGGCGAGTTGAAGCACGGACCCATCGCGCTGGTTGACGAAGATATGCCGGTGGTGGTTATCGCCCCATTTGACAATGTGTTTGAAAAAACCGTCTCCAACATGCAGGAAGTCGCAGCCAGAGGTGGGCAGATCATCCTGTTTACCAATGCAGCAGGCGCAGCAAAGGCAGAAGTGGAAACGCTGAAAACCATTGTTTTACCGGATGTTCACCCCGATATTGCGCCCTTGATCTACTCTATTCCGATCCAGCTTTTGGCCTATCACACAGCGGTTTTCATGGGAACGGATGTCGATCAACCACGAAATCTCGCTAAATCTGTCACAGTGGAGTGATATTAATCGTAATTTGTCGATAGAAAGCACGCCGTGCCATTGCGCTTTCACATTTGAGAATTATGTTGTCGGAAAGCCACAGTCGTTTTTCGTGGCCAGTTGATGGAAAAAAATGGCCCCTAAACACCCTAAAACAGGCAAAGACATTCGCAAGCGGCTCAGCCCGGGCCTACGTCTGCGCAACTATTTTCTTACCGGCCTTGTTATTGCGGCCCCCGTCAGCATAACGATTTATCTTACCTGGACGTTCATTCAGTGGATTGATGGCTGGGTAAAGCCACTCATTCCATCTGTCTACAATCCGGACACGTATCTGCCATTCTCGGTGCCAGGTGGCGGCCTGCTGTTTGCATTTCTTGCGATCACACTGCTGGGCTTCTTCACAGCCGGTATCGTCGGTAAAACGATTATCCGTTATGGAGAGACGCTTTTAGGCCGCATGCCACTTGTCAGAAATCTGTATCAGGGCTTGAAACAGATTTTCGAAACGGTGCTGTCTGATAGTTCCAAATCTTTTCAAACAGCTGCACTTCTGGAATATCCTCGCCGCGGCCTCTGGGCTATTGTGTTTATCTCAACCGAAACAAAGGGTGAGGTGAAGGTAAAACTCGGCGAGTTTGTAGACGACAGCATGGTCTCGATATTTTTACCGACCACACCCAATCCAACATCCGGTTTTTTGCTCTTTGTACCCAGCAAAGACCTGACTCCACTGGACATGTCGGTTGAACAAGCCGCCAAGTTGGTCATTTCGGCTGGTCTGGTAAATCCGGACAAGGATCGGGGTAACGTGGTAACCAATCCTGACAATGTTGTCAGCGTTAAGGGCGATGATCCCAAAGTTGCCAAGGAAATGCTTGAAAAGGCTGCCCGTGAAGTCGAGCCTGCCGAGTAAGGGATTTATCCCGATTTCAGGTAGCGGATAGCTTCATCCAATCCGAACAGATATAATAAAACCCTTAGTTTCTGACCACGTTCGCTTTGCATATCGGCATCGCGTTCCAGGATGAGGCGTGATTCCTTCCTGGCCATTTCAAGCAGATCCGCATGCGCCTGCAAATCGGCAATTCGGAACGTTGGAGCGCCACTTTGGCGAATGCCCAGAACTTCGCCCTCGCCGCGCAGCTTCAAATCTTCCTCGGCAATGCGAAAACCGTCTTCCGTGTCCCTCAGAATATTCAAACGCGCTTTGGCAGTTTCGCCCAAGGGCCCTTTATACATCAAAATGCAGGACGATTTTTCTGCGCCGCGGCCAACACGTCCACGCAACTGGTGGAGCTGTGACAGGCCAAAGCGTTCTGCATGTTCAATCACCATAATGGTGGCGTCAGGAACATCTACGCCGACTTCAATGACGGTGGTCGCAACCAGAATTCTGGTTGTGCCCGATTTGAAGGCGGACATGGCTGCATCTTTTTCGGCAGGGGTCATGCGCCCGTGTACCAGGCCAACCTGATTGCCGAATACGGATTGCAATGTTGCAAAACGCTCCTCAGCAGATGTGAGATCAAGGACTTCCGCATCTTCAACCAGAGGACAGACCCAATAGGCTTTCGTGCCACCGCTGATGGCGCGTTGCAGGCCAGAAATCACATCATCCAGCCGGTCCTGTGAAACCGACCGTGTATCGATTGGCTGCCGGCCCGCAGGCTTCTCGGTCAATTTCGAAACATCCATGTCACCAAAGTAGGTGAGCACCAATGTGCGCGGGATCGGCGTTGCCGTCATGACCAGAACATCAACCGCGACACCTTTGGCTGACAATGCCAACCGTTGATGCACGCCAAATCTGTGCTGCTCATCAACGATGATAAGACCAAGATCGCGAAAAGCGACGCTCTCCTGAAACAATGCATGTGTACCGACCAGAATATCGATCAGTCCAGCCTCCAGATCAGCCAGGACAGCCTTGCGATGGGATTGCCGGTCCTTACCAGTCAAAATGGCAATACGCAGCCCAGCGGCTTCGCAAAGCGGCTCCATGGTCTGAAAATGCTGCCGGGCCAGCAATTCTGTGGGGGCCATAAATCCGGCTTGCGAACCTGCTTCCACCACATCAGCCATGGCAATCAGACCGACCAATGTTTTACCGGACCCGACATCTCCCTGCAGCAAACGCAACATACGTTCTGGCTTGCGCAAATCTGTTTCAATCTGACTGATGGCGGTTTGCTGCGATCCTGTCAGCGAGAAAGGAAGCGCAGACCTTATTGCTTCACTTTTAGACCCGAAAAAATCTCTTGAGACACCCCTTTGTTTTCTCATCTTCTGACGCGTAATCGACAGGGCAAGCTGCGTCGCCAGCAATTCATCATAAGCCAGGCGGTTCTGGTGCGGACTTTCCGGCTCCAGATCCGAGGCGGTTTTAGGTGCGTGCAATTTATACAGCGCCTGCTGGAAGTCCGGCCAGTTTCTTGGTCCCAAAATTGTTTGATCATGCCATTCAGGCAGGTCAGGCACCAGTTCAACAGCTGCATTCACTGCGCGGCCAAAAACTTTGCGCGACAGGCCACCGGTCATTGCATAGACAGGCTCAATCAGCGGCATGGTGGCAAAATCTTCAGCGCTTACAATGTGATCTGGATGCACCATCTGCGGGACATTGCGGAACCATTCTACAGTTCCACTAACATACCGAATTTCGCCCTCTGGAAGTGCTTTTTCCAGGTACGATGCATGAGCGTGAAAGAACACAAGTTCCAACTCACCACTGTCATCATGTCCGCTCACCCGGTAGGGCAATCGCTTGTTCCCACGCGGTGGCGGCACATGTTCATCAATATGCAATTTTATTGTCGCTATTTCGCCATCTCTTGCATGCGCCGCGCCCGGTTGCTGCTGCCGGTCGATAAGACTGTAAGGTCTGTGGAACAACAAATCGATGACACGTGCATCTTCATTCTCGGCTCCACGGGTCAGTTTGCCCAACAAAACAGCCAGTTTTGGCCCGATTTTGGGAAGAACTTGAACAGATTGGTAAAGGGGTGTCAGAATCTCTGGGCGCATGATCATTAAATGCCGTTTTTCCAGCGCCCCCGCAAGCAACCTCTGCTCACGAATTTCAACAAGGTTATTCCAGTTGCATGGGCTGACAAACTCCAGTGGCTTGGGTATAGCAAGCCGGAAACCTTCCAGAGGCGCGTTATGACCAATACCAGTACCAGACCGGATCACAGTGGCCTGAGTTCTCGCAAAAGGCAGGCAATTTTCCGCGCCACGCATCGCGGCACCCGGGAAATGGACATTTTGCTGGGTAGCTTTGTCGAATTTGAGGTCCATTCATTCTCTGATGCCGAAATGGATGATTTGGAGCACCTGATGGAAGCGCCGGATTGGGACATTTACAAATGGGTCACAGGGACGTTGCCAGTGCCCGACAATTACAACACTCCGCTGTTTCAGCGCTGGGTTACCTACCAAGCCGAAAAATCAAAAAAACAGCAACAACACATTTTGTAACAGGCGAAAGCTCACACCAAGCCATGTCCATGCGACTCAAACTCAAAAACCTGTTTCAAATCACAGAGCGCGTAACCTTGAGCAGCGTGGCGGATGGAGCTGAAGGCTATGTTCTTGCTGAAATGCTGGCGAACAATCCCAGCATCAAAGAATGGTGTTACGTGGCCCGTGACAGCCGGCGCGCAGAATTACTGCGCCAGTCGTTAGAGTTTTTTGCGCCATTGTCAGAAATCATCTTTGTTCCAGCCTGGGATTGCCTGCCATACGATCGCGTTTCGCCAACTGCTCAGACCAGCGCGCAACGCATGATGGCGCTGGCACAGTTGCAGACAGCAACGGCCAAGGGAAAACAACGCATCATCTTGATGACAGCGAATGCGGCCCTGCAAAAGTCACTTCCGCCATCCATCATTCCAAAACGGGTGTGGCAGGCAAAGCCGGGCAGTGTCGTGTCCATGTCCGATCTTGTTGCATGGCTTGAAAGCAACGGCTTTTTGCGCGTCCCAACGGTACGCGAGACCAGTGAATATGCCGTGCGCGGCGGTATCCTCGATCTATTTGCGCCAGGTGATGAAGAGCCAATACGCCTGGATTTCTTTGGCGACACTTTAGAAACACTGCGGCGGTTTGACCCGGAGACGCAACGCACCACAAATGCGCTTCAGGAGCTGGAACTAGTGCCGGCCAGTGAAGCTATCTTGGACGAAGACCGCATTCAGCGCTTCCGGCAAAATTATCGAGCCTCCAACGGAACCGTCACAAAAGATGATCCGCTATATGAAGCCGTCAGCGAAGGCCGCCGTTATCCCGGTCTGGAGCACTGGCTGGGATATCTGGAGCCAGAACTGGTGCCGGTCTTAAGCTTCGCACCTGAAGCGCCGGTCATTCTGGATCATTTGCTTGAAGATGCTTTAGACGATCGCGCCACCCAGATCGAGGATCACTATCAAACCAGACTAGAGCATAGCGGCGAGGGGGCGATCTACCGTCCCTCAGAACCCGACCTGCTTTATCTGAATATCAACAGCTGGAACGAATTGTTGCAGCAGCGCCGGACTGTTTCGCTGACACCATTTGATGTCATTCAGGAAACCCACGCAGGTAAGGTAATCCTGATGGGCGGGCGCCAGAGCAAAACCTTTGCCGCTGAGCGCGCAGCCAATGACCAGAACGTCTTCGATGCGTTGATTGCTCATGTCGGCGGTTTGGTTGATGAAAAAAACCGTGTGCTGATTGCTGCCTGGAGTGAAGGCGCACGGGACCGGTTGGCGCAAGTCCTTCAGGATCATGGACTGGTCAAGCAAAGGCTGATCAATTCATGGACTGATGCCAAAGGTCTGCAGAATGGAACGGTCGGCCTGTCTGTTCTTGAACTGGAGAACGGATTTTCCTTTGATGGATTCGCCCTGATTGGCGAACAGGACGTGCTTGGTGACCGCCTGGTGCGCAAGGGTAAACGCAAGCGCCGCGATGCCGATGTTCTGACCGAGGCTGCAAGTCTGAACGAGGGAGACTTTGTTGTTCACGTCGAGCACGGCATTGCGCAATTTGCCGGACTGAGCACCATTATGGCGGCCGGTGCGCCCCACGATTGTCTGGAACTGGTCTATTCCGGTGGCGACAAGCTGTTCCTGCCCGTTGAAAACATTGAGCTGCTCACCCGCTATGGCTCCGAAGGCAGCGAAACGTCCCTGGACAAGCTCGGCGGTGTTGCATGGCAGGCGCGCAAATCAAGGCTGAAAAAACGCATTCGCGATATGGCGGAAGCGCTTATCAAAGTTGCAGCTGCCAGGGCGTTGAAAACTGCTGCACCACTGACCCTCGATGAAGGCATCTATGACGAGTTTGCCGCACGTTTCCCCTACGAGGAGACTGAGGATCAATTGGGTGCAATAGACGCCATCACCGATGATCTGGCATCAGGTCGTCCTATGGACCGACTGGTGTGTGGTGATGTGGGCTTTGGCAAAACCGAGGTGGCGCTGCGCGCAGCCTTTGTGGCGTCAATGTCAGGTCGGCAAGTGGCTGTAGTTGTGCCAACCACATTGTTGGCTCGGCAACATTACAAGACATTTGCAGACCGGTTTGCAGGACTGCCGATCAAGGTACGCCATGCCTCCAGACTGGTGCCCGCAAAGGAGCTGTCGGAAACCAAGTCTGGCCTGGAAACCGGCGAAGTCGACATTGTGATCGGCACCCATGCTTTGCTTGGAAAAGCCATCAAGTTCCGCGATCTCGGGCTCCTGGTTATCGATGAAGAACAGAGGTTTGGCGTCCGGCACAAAGAACGGCTGAAAGAACTGAAATCCGATGTTCATGTTCTGACGCTCACGGCAACGCCAATACCGCGCACACTCCAATTGGCACTGACTGGTGTACGCGAATTATCTCTTATCAGCACGCCTCCGGTAGACCGCCTGGCAGTGCGGACCTTTGTCTCACCGGTAGATCCGGTGACAATACGGGAAGCTCTGCTGCGCGAGCATTTCCGAGGTGGTCAGAGCTTTTATGTCTGTCCAAGGGTCTCCGATTTGGCAGAACGAAAAGCCTTTCTTGAACAACATGTTCCCGAAATCAAAGCCGTGGTAGCGCATGGACAAATGCCCCCCAGTGAACTCGATGATGTCATGAATGCTTTTTATGACGGGCAGTTTGATGTGCTTCTATCAACTACCATTGTGGAATCCGGCCTGGATATTCCGACCGCCAATACACTGATCATTCATCGGGCACACATGTTTGGTCTGGCACAAATGTATCAGTTGCGCGGCCGTGTCGGGCGCTCCAAAACACGTGCATATGCATTGTTCACAGTCCCCACCAACATGAAACTCACAGCGACAGCAGATCGTCGTTTACGTGTCCTTCAATCGCTGAACAGTCTGGGTGCCGGCTTTGAATTGGCCAGCCATGACATGGATATTCGTGGTGCCGGCAACCTGTTGGGTGAAGAACAATCCGGGCAAGTGCGGGAAGTCGGGTTTGAGCTTTATCAGCAAATGCTGGAAGAAGCTGTTGCCAGCATGAAAGCGGGTGATCTGGAAGCGGAGATGGAAGACCAATGGTCGCCGCAAATCACACTCGGCCTGGCTGTTATGATTCCGGAAAACTATGTCCCGGACCTGCAGTTGCGTCTGTCCCTTTACAAACGCCTGTCATCGCTGGAATCGGCGCAGGAAATCGACGATTTCGGCGCTGAATTGATCGATCGGTTTGGATCGCTTCCCGAGGAAGTCGACCACTTGCTGAAACTGGTTTTCGTCAAACAATTGTGCCGCCAATGTAACATCGAAAAGGTCGATGCAGGCCCCAAAGGCATGGTTTTCTCACTCCGCAAGGGGGTCTATCCGAACCCAACCGGCTTGATTGAATACATTGCGCAGCAGGGAACACTTGCGAAAATCAGACCAGACCAGAAGATCGTGCTGATCCGGGATTGGCCGAAGCCTGTTCAACGCCTCAAAGGGGCTGCTGTCGCATTGGCCCAACTGGCAAAAATTGCCAGCGAGGCCGATCAGGAAGCGTCTTGATCGGCTTCTGCTGCGGTGCGGGTAATCGCTTCAGCTAGCGTTTCAGGCTCCTGAGCCCCCATAATTGCGTATTTCTGCCCCAGAATAAAACATGGGACGCCGGTCACGCCGATCTTTTGGGCTTCTGCGATCTGTTGCTTCACCACATCTTTCGCCAGATCGGTGTGGAGCTTGTCGAGAATTTCATCATCATCCATGCCGATGTCGCCCGACAGGGCTGCTAACACATCATCGTCACCAATGTTCTGGCCTTCCAGAAAGTAGGCCTGAAACAAGCGTTCGGCCATTTGGTTCTGCAAATCTTCCTGCTCCGCCCAATGTATCAAACGATGTGCATCAAGCGTATTGGACGAATACTCAATCAGATCAAACGCAAAGGGAATGTCCAGCGCCGCCCCGGTTTCTTCAATCTGGCTATAAGCTGTCTGTGCACGTTCCTTGCCGCCAAATTTTTCTGACAGATAATCAGCCCGGGGCTTACCGCTTTTTGGCAGCGTCCCATCAAGTTGAAAGGGGAGCCAATGAACATCCAGCTCGATTCCATCAAGCAGATTTTGCGCCATCTCGAGGCGTTTTTTGCCGATGTAACACCACGGACACATGACATCGGAAACAATTTCAACGCGGATAGATTGCATGAATTGGACTTTCGTTATGACTGAAATCTGTAAGCCGGTTTCCTACTGGGTAGCCCACCATGTAGCAGGTTGATAGCCGTAAACAGATGTTTTCTCCGGAACGGAAATACGCGTTCTCCGTGCCAGCCATTGGCCCGGTGTGTGAAACAGTGGGATGAAATAGATGCCAGACAGGATCATGCGATCAAAGGCTCGTACCGCAGTGACAAAATCCTCACGGTCACGGGCTGCAACCAGCTTGTCGATAATGGCATCAATCGCTGGATTGCTTGCGCCGGACAGGTTGAGACTGCCATCTGTAGTGGCAGCAACTTGTCCCCAGCGACCATATTGCTCAGATCCGGGAGACAGGGATGCCGTAAAGATATATTGCAGCATGTCATAGTCGAACCGCTTCCAGCGCTCCCAATACTGGGCGGAATCAACTGTGCGGATGGTCATTTCAACGCCAATGCGTTCCACATTGCGCTGCAACGCCAGGGCAAGTCGTTCCTGAGGTTGTGAAGCGGCCATAAACTCAAACGAAAACTGCTCTCCGGTTTCACCATCCACCATTTTTCCGTCCCTGAGGACGTAACCTGCATCGCGGAACAACTCGACCGCTTTGCGCAGATTTTTCCGATCACGTCCTGTGCCATCACTTGTCGGCGGCGTATATGTGCCATCCAGAACTTCCGGTAAGATCTGATCTATGGAACTGCCCAGCAATGCTTTTTCAGCGTCATCCACCGGGCGTTGAAATGCTGACAATTCGGAATTATGGAACAGACTCGCGGTCCGCTGATAAGCACCAGAAAACAGGTTTTCGTTGACCCATTGGAAATCAAACAAATACGTGAACGCTTCCCGTACCCGTTTATCGGCAAACTTTTCCTGTCGCGTGTTGAAAATCATGCCGCGCATGCCTGTTGGCGTACCCGTTTCATAAGTATCCAGAACGATCTCACCATTGCGAACAGCTGGAAAATCATAATCATTTGCCCAGCGCGCAGGACTATCTTCCGGATTTATATCAAACAGACCTTTGCGGAACGCTTCAAATCTGGTGCTTTCCTCGCGATAATAATCGATGTGTATGGTATCAAAATTGTCAAATCCTGCCCGTACAGGAAGATCATTGCCCCAATAGTCCGGGTTTTTCTTCAAGACGACCCGTGTTCCCGCATTTACATCAGCGACAACATATGGGCCGGAGCCAAGGACAGGCGTTAGGCTGGAGCGGTCGAATGTATCAAAATCAATGGCGTGCTTGGGAAGGATAGGAATGATACCCAGCAACAGCGGCAATTCGCGGTTTTTTCCTTCGCCCAGATTCATCCGCACGCCGCGCTCGCCGATCCGCTCAACGCTTTCAATGGACTGCATCCAACGACTATAGGGCGGGCGGCCTTTTGCGCGGAACAAATCGATGGTGAACAAGACGTCGTCCACCTTGATCGGCTCACCATCGGAAAATTTTGCATCAGGGTGAATCGTGATTTCCAGGAATGTACGTTCCGGGTCCGTTATGATGGTATCAGCAATCAGGCCATACATTGTGAAGGCTTCATCCCGATTGCGCTGCATCAGGCCCTCATAGACATTTGCGCCCAAGACACCGTCAGACAGGCCGCGCGGTGCCACGCCCCGAACGATAAACTGGTTCAAACTGTCAAATGACCCATTGAACCCATAGGTGATAAGGCCGCCTTGTGGCGCATCAGGGTTCGCATAGGAAAAGCTGGTGAAGTCGGAGGGCAGGGCCGGTTGTCCATGCATGGCTAATCCGTGAGGCGGATTGGCAACTTCTCCTGTATATTCAGCACCAACCGGTGCGTCCTGGGCACGGTCAGCAGCAACTGAAATGCCGCCCGAGAGGGAAAACAACAGACAGGCGAGCAGACCAAACGAGGCCTGCAGGCGCTTTTTCATTGAACAAACAGCCATGTTAGCGGAAACCACAACATCCTCCAGAATTACAAATCGCCGAGACGCGAATCATCCTTTGCATTAGGCAAAGAGTATGGCGCATCCAAGAAGTAGCATGCAATGCAGGTCAAAAATGATCGTTCTCAGCGCTTCCAACTGTCCTTGGGCCAATTTATCGCCTTATTTGTTGCCCAACCACTGTCTGACCCACATCCGAACTCACTGTTTGTGTAACATGACAAAATTACAATTTGCGACCTTGCCGCAAATTTGCGAAACACAACACAACACTTGTCGGTGTCGACTGTCCGAACTGTTCGACCACTGACACACGGAACAACCAAGAGCCCTGACAAGCGAAGAGCAATCAACATGATACCTCTGAAACAAAAAATCCTAGCCGCCACGACAATCGCGACAGCGATGCTGGTCGGCACAATCGGGAACATCCATGCACAGCAAGCTGCCCCGGCACAGGCTGCATGGGTAAAGGTCTGTAATCAGGACCCCACTTCCAAAAAAGATGTATGCCTGACCACTCAGGAAATCAGAGCAGATTCCGGCCAGTTCCTGGCGTCAGTTGCTGTGCGCGAGATTGGTGGAGAAGAAAAGCAAAGTCTGGTCATCGCCGTTCCAACCGGAATGCTGGTTCAACCCGGCCTGAGGCTTCAGGTCGACAAGAACACACAGAAGGAAATCAAATACGGCATTTGTTTCCCAAATGCCTGCTATGCTGAATTGCCGATTGATCCATCTGTTATTGCCGAGATGAAACGCGGAAACGCATTGGTGCTGACCACGCTGAACCAACAGGCAAAGGCGATCAATTTCAAGCTGACGCTCGTTGGCTTTACGGCCAGCTACGATGGCGATGCAATTGACCCGGCACAATTGAAAGCGCAACAGGAAACACTGCGCGATGAATTGCAGCAAAAGGCCGAAGCAGCACGCAAACGCTTGATTGAACAACAGCAAAACGCAACCGGCAACTAAGCGGTACGTGATTTGACGAAACCAAATAGGAAGTCTGAGACTCTAATGGCTTTTTTTAAGAAACAGACACTCACTCGGTTGCTGCCAGTTTTGGCACCATTTTTTCTGGTGACATCACCGGGCGTATCGGGCGCACAGGATGCAGCAGAAGGTCCCAAGCCCTGGACTAAGATCTGCACGCAAAACAAACAAACCAAAAAAGACATTTGCCTGGTTTCACAGGAAATCCGATCTGCAAATGGTCAGTTCCTGGCATCTGTGGCTGTTCGTGATATTGATGGCGATGAAAACCGCTCAATCCTGATTTCGGTGCCGCCAGGTATGCTTTTGCAGCCCGGCATCCAATTCAAGGTTGATGAAAACGAACCGCGCCCGGTCAAATACGGCATCTGTTTCCAAAAATACTGCTATTCAGAATTGCCGATCAAAAAAGATGCGATCGACGAAATGAAGGGGGGCAATAACCTCACGGTCACAACCTTCAGCCAGCAAGGCAAGGCGATTGGATTTGAGCTGACATTGGCAGGATTCACGGCGACCTATGATGGTGACCCGATTGATCCAGCTGTAATTCAGGCACAGCGCGAAAAAGCCCAGCAGGAAATGGCCGACAAAGCCCAGCAGGCCAGAGACAACCTGATTAAAATGCAGCAAGACGCTACCCAATAGCAGGCATTAACGGCAGCCTTTCAAGACAAGATCGTCTGAAAGGCTGCTGTGTTAAGCTCGCAGCGACCATCAGAAAATAAAACAATTACCAGCCACAACCAAAGCGTCACCCATGCGGTGAAACCGAAATGCGCAGATTACTATCGTGTAGACTGATCAGTGTTTCAGGATATCAAATGGCTGATAGCGTCCGTCTTTGATGTTTTCAAAGACCTCAGCGACTTGCGGATGGCGCACAGGATCGCCACTGGTGTCAGGCAGCAGATTTTGCTCCGACACATAGGCAACATACTCTGTTTCATCATTCTCGGCGAAGAGATGATAGAAAGGCTGATCTTTCTTGGGGCGCACGTCTTCCGGCATTGAGTCCCACCATTCATCAGTGTTGGAAAATTCCGGATCCACATCGAAAATCACGCCGCGAAACGCATAGATGCGATGCTTCACAACATCACCAATGCTGAATTTTGCGGCCCGTCCGGTCGGTGCATATCTCTTGGGCGAGTTGTCTTGTGTCTCAGTGTGGGCCATTTTCCCGACCTTTCGTTTCCGCTACTATATAACCCCTGCGCCCCGCATTGCAATTTTGCTGTTACATTGAAGCCCTATTTTCTGAATGGAATCAGAAGTTCAACCGCAATTTCGGCAAAACCAGCATCCGTCAGCTTGGCATTCTCACCAGACTTGCCTACAACACCCGCTGATTTGCAGAAAATAAGTTAATCCTGAAGGGACAAACAGAATGACAGCCATTGTCGATATAGTTGCGCGTGAAATTTTGGACAGCCGTGGAAACCCAACTGTCGAGGTTGATGTCATGCTGGAAGACGGATCGATGGGTCGCGCGGCTGTTCCTTCCGGCGCATCCACGGGTGCTCATGAAGCGGTTGAATTGCGTGATGGCGGATCTCGTTATCTCGGTAAAGGTGTGATGAAGGCGGTTGAGGCGGTCAACACCGAAATTTTTGACGCCATTGGCGGATTTGAAGTTGAGAACCAGATTCACATCGATCGCACCATGATTGCGCTGGATGGCACGCCCAATAAAGCGCGCCTTGGCGCGAACGCCATTCTGGGCGTATCCCTTGCTTGCGCAAAGGCAGCAGCAGATGCAAGCGGCCTGCCGCTCTATCGATATGTTGGCGGCGCCAATGCGCGAGACCTTCCAGTTCCAATGATGAACATCATCAATGGGGGCGAACACGCTGACAATCCAATTGATGTCCAGGAATTCATGGTCATGCCCGTCGGCGCTGAGACTTTCAGCGAAGCCTTGCGCATGGGATCTGAAATTTTTCACACACTGAAAAAAGGCTTGAGCGCTGCCGGTCACAACACCAATGTTGGCGATGAAGGTGGGTTTGCACCCAATCTGGCATCAACCGAGGATGCACTTGGCTTCATCATGAAGTCAGTCGAAGCAGCCGGGTATAAGCCAGGCGAAGATGTCTATCTGGCACTGGATTGTGCCTCCACCGAATTCTATGCAGGTGGCACCTACAATCTCAAAGGCGAGGACAAGAAGCTATCCTCTGATGAAATGGCCGCTTATCTGGCAGATCTGGTTGCGCGCTATCCGATTATTTCCATCGAAGACGGTATGGCCGAAGATGATTGGGCCGGTTGGAACGCTCTGACAAAAGCTACCGGAGACAAGTGCCAATTGGTGGGCGACGATTTGTTCGTAACCAACACAAAACGACTGATACGCGGTATTGAGGAACAATCGGCAAATTCCATTCTGGTGAAAGTCAACCAGATCGGCACACTGACCGAAACGTTGGAAGCTGTGGAAATGGCTCACAAGGCAGGGTTTACGGCCGTCATGTCACACCGCTCCGGAGAAACTGAAGACAGCACCATTGCAGATCTCGCGGTGGCCTTGAATTGCGGTCAGATCAAAACCGGTTCGCTTGCACGTTCTGACAGACTGGCAAAATACAACCAGCTTCTCCGGATTGAGGAAGAATTGGGTACCCAGGGACGTTTTGCCGGTCGCGGTATTCTGAAGAACTAAAACCGTAAAACGAATGCAAAGAGGCCCGATGTTTGTGTCGGGCCTTTTTTTGAATATTTTTCGCTCGCCAGACAGCGAAATGAATTCCCGAAAGTTTTTTTTAACCCTCAGCGCATAATGTCATTTTCGAGGGCGGCTTCAAGTTCCGCGTACCGCTCGATAGTTTAGGCGCGTATTGCCAATGTCTACACGTTACAAAAAACAAAGCCTTTACGGTCGCTTGTTTCTGCCTGTTTTAACAGTGCTTGTGCTGACCTATTTCACCTTTCACGCAGTCAATGGTCGCTATGGCTACCGCGCTTTGCAAACAGAGCAGGTGCGCATTGTCGAATTGCTGGAGCAACGTGCAAAATTGCTTGATGAGCGTAAAGCCATGCGTGATCGCGCAAATTTGCTGAAACTTGCAGCAATTGACGCAGACTTGCTTGATGAGCGGGCGCGGCAGCTTCTGGGTTATGTTCGATCAGATGAATTGCTGATCTATTTCAACCGCTGAATTGTTGCTTTGCAGCAATTAACAAAAATTCGGTTAAGTCATTTTTTTGACGTTAAATCAGATGCTTGGCGCATTTGCTAGCATCAAATTCGCCTTTGATTTTCCCCGTATTGTCCTATATGTATGTAACTTACCAATCATTCTAAGGGGAGGTTCATACGTATGGCTGCCGCAAAGCAATCGACGACGCGCGCGAAGACATCCGCTGCCAGAGCATCGGGGTCACGTGGTGCCGCGACATCCACGTCGCGCAAGACAAGAAGCAAATCCACCAAACCCGCTGTGGCGGAGTTCACCAAAGATCAGGAACTCAAAGCCTTCCGGGATATGCTTCTTATCCGTCGGTTCGAGGAAAAAGCTGGGCAATTGTACGGAATGGGACTCATCGGCGGTTTTTGCCATTTGTACATTGGCCAGGAAGCTGTCGTTATCGGCATGCAAATGGCCATCGACGAGGGTGATCAGGTCATTACCGGCTATCGCGATCACGGCCATATGCTTGCCTGCGGGATGGACCCGAAGGGCGTGATGGCTGAGCTGACAGGTCGTATTGGCGGCTACTCTCGCGGTAAGGGTGGCTCAATGCACATGTTCTCCAAGGAGAAGAATTTCTATGGCGGTCATGGCATTGTCGCAGGTCAGGTTTCATTGGGAACCGGTCTGGCCTTTTCAAATCATTACCGCAAGAATGATCGCGTAACGCTGACATATTTTGGCGATGGCGCTGCCAATCAGGGCCAGGTCTATGAAAGCCTGAACATGGCTGAACTTTGGAAGCTGCCATGCATCTACATCATCGAAAATAACCGCTACGCCATGGGCACTTCTGTGGCCCGGTCGTCATCACAGCCCGATTTTTACCGCCGCGGCGAAAGCTTTGGCGTCCCTGGCAAACAGGTTGACGGGATGGACGTGCGCTCAGTGAAGGCTTTGGGAGATGAAGCCGTTACGTGGTGTCGTGCCGGCAAAGGGCCCATGATCCTTGAGATGCTGACTTATCGCTATCGCGGCCATTCCATGTCCGACCCTGCAAAGTATCGTTCCAAGGAAGAAGTGCAGAAAATGCGCGACGAGCAGGACCCGATTGAACAGGTCCGGAAAAGATTGCTGGAAAAAGACTGGGCCAAGGAGGACGAATTGAAGGAAATCGACAAGGAAGTCCGTTCAATTGTTGCTGAGTCTGCTGAATTTGCTCAAGCCAATCCGGAACCGGATGCGTCTGAGCTTTGGACCGACATTTACCGCTAAGGGGAGCGAGACATATGCCTATTGATATTTTAATGCCCGCGCTTTCCCCGACGATGGAAGAAGGCACACTGTCTAAATGGCTCAAAAAGGAAGGCGACGCTGTGTCTTCCGGCGATGTCATTGCTGAGATTGAGACCGACAAGGCAACCATGGAGGTTGAATCCATTGATGAAGGCACCATTGGCAAGATCTTCGTTGCCGAAGGCACCGAAAATGTGAAGGTCAATGCACGGATCGCAGTTATTCTGGAAGACGGCGAAAGCGCTGATGCAATGTCTGAGACCGGGTCTGCGACTGCCTCTGTCGAAAAGACTGCAGAACAGCCAGAAGAACAAATTCAGGCCTCGGCTCCGGTTGCAGCGCAGGCCGCGGAGCCTGAAGCACCTGCTGATCCGGAAGTTCCTGCAGGAACCCCAATGGTATCCACAACGGTGCGTGAAGCGCTGCGTGATGCCATGGCCGAAGAAATGCGGCGGGATGGAGATGTCTTTGTAATGGGCGAAGAAGTCGCCGAATATCAGGGCGCTTACAAGATCACGCAGGGTTTGTTGCAGGAATTCGGTGCAGACCGCGTCATCGATACACCCATTACCGAACATGGCTTTGCTGGCCTCGGCGTCGGCGCTGCGATGGCGGGTTTGCGTCCGATTGTCGAGTTCATGACCTTCAACTTTGCTATGCAGGCCATTGATCACATCATCAATTCTGCCGCTAAGACGCTCTACATGTCAGGTGGTCAGATGGGCGCACCCATCGTGTTCCGTGGTCCAAACGGCGCTGCGGCACGAGTTGGAGCCCAGCACAGCCAGGATTATGCAGCCTGGTATTCCAATGTTCCGGGCCTCAAAGTTGTGATGCCTTATTCAGCGGCAGATGCAAAAGGGTTGCTGAAAGCGGCCATTCGTGATCCGAACCCGATTATCTTTTTGGAAAACGAAATCCTCTACGGTCAATCCTTCGAGGTGCCGGACGTGGAAGACCTGGTGCTGCCAATCGGTAAAGCGCGCATCGCGCGTACAGGCTCTGATGTCACCATCGTATCCTTTGGGATTGGCATGACTTACGCGCTTAAGGCAGCAGAAGAGCTGTCTGCCATGGGCGTTGAGGCGGAAGTCGTTGACCTGCGCACAATTCGCCCAATGGATGTCGACACGATTATAAAATCGGTGAAGAAGACGGGTCGTTGTGTGGCTGTCGAAGAGGGCTTCCCGCAATCAGGTGTCGGGTCTGAAATCGTCGCTCAATTGATGGAAAAGGCTTTTGATTTCCTTGATGCACCGGTCCTGCGGATCTGCGGCAAGGATGTGCCAATGCCCTATGCAGCCAATCTGGAAAAACTCGCTCTACCGAATGTTGGCGAAGTGATTGATGCCGTCAAAGCTGTCACCTACACCGACTGATTGGAGAAAAAAGATGCCAATTGATATTTTGATGCCGGCGCTGTCTCCAACCATGGAGGAGGGCAATCTGGCAAAATGGCTCGTTAAGGAAGGCGACAGCGTTTCTTCCGGCGATGTCCTTGCAGAAATTGAAACTGACAAAGCCACGATGGAGGTTGAATCCATTGATGAAGGTGTCATCGGCAAGATATTCGTCGAGGCCGGCACTGAGGGTGTTAAGGTGAATGCCCGCATTGCAGTCATTCTGGAAGAGGGCGAGGATGCATCTGCGATTTCATCCGAAGCTCCGGCGGCCAAAGCAGAAGCAGAAAAACCGGTACCAGCCAAGTCAGAGGCAGCACCGGCAAACATGCCAGCGCCTTCCAAGGCAGAGTCTGGCAGCAGTAGTGATCGTGTATTCTCTTCGCCTCTGGCACGTCGACTGGCAAAAGAAAGCGGCATCGATATTGCAGCCGTAAAGGGATCGGGTCCCAGAAACCGGGTGATCAAACGTGACGTGGAAGAAGCCATTGCAAATGGCGGAACGACAGCTTCTGCGCAGACTGCACCAGCGGCAAAAACTGCCGCCGCTCCGTCTTCTGCCCCATCAGGCATGTCTGATGACGCAGTTCTGAAACTATACGCGGAAGATTCCTATGAGTTGGTTCCCCACGATGGCATGCGCAAAACGATCGCGGCCCGTCTGACCGAAGCCAAACAAACCATTCCGCATTTCTACCTGACAATAGATTGCGATCTGGATGCATTGCTTGCATTGCGCAGCCAGTTGAATGCGGCTGCACCGAAGGATTCTGAAGGCAAACCTGCCTACAAGATTTCGGTCAATGATATGGTGATCAAGGCACACGCTCTGTCCCTGCGTGCCGTTCCGGAAGCAAATGTCTCCTGGAGCGCCGGTGGCATGCTGAAACACAAGCATTCCGACATCGGAGTTGCCGTCTCTATTCCAGGCGGCCTGATTACGCCCATTATCACACGTGCAGAGGAAAAATCCCTGTCGACCATTTCCAGTGAAATGAAGGATCTGGCAAAACGGGCAAGGGATCGCAAGCTTCAGCCACAGGAATATCAGGGCGGAACATCAGCAGTCTCAAACCTTGGCATGTTTGGCGTGAAGGACTTTGCGGCGATCGTAAATCCACCGCATGGATCCATCCTTGCTGTTGGTGCAGGCACACAGCAAGCTGTCATAAAAGATGGCGCGGTTGCTGCGGCAACAATCATGTCGGTCACGCTCTCAACCGATCACAGAGCTGTCGATGGCGCATTGGGTGCGGAACTGATGCAGGCCTTCAAGGGCTTCATCGAAAATCCAATGAGCATGCTGGTTTAAGCCAGCATGTTTTGCGGTATGCCCAGCATGTTTTGCGGTATGCAATGCCAGAATTGACGCAGATCAAGGAGAGTTGAACAGGCGGCGAATAGAGTTTCGGGGAAGTCATCAGGAGAAGGGACACCCCATGAGCAATACGCCGCATGAACTTGCAGAAGAATTTCCGGAACACGTTGAAAAAATTCGTGATTTGAAGATGAATGACGGACATTTCTCACGCCTGTCTAATGAGTATCATGATGTAAACCGGTCCATTCATCGTGCAGAGACGAATATTGAACCAACCGACGACCTCCATATGGAAGATATGCGCAAAAAACGCATGCGGTTGAAAGATGAAATTTATGGGATGCTGAGCGCCTAAGAACCCCAGCCATCCCGGCGCTGCAAAAAAGCGGCGTTTAAGAAGGAGATGGCAAAGTGGCAAATTCCTATGATGTAATCGTGATTGGCGGCGGGCCGGGTGGTTATGTCGCCGCCATTCGCGCAAGCCAACTGGGTTTGAAAACAGCAGTGGTAGAGCGAGAGCATCTGGGTGGCATTTGCCTTAACTGGGGTTGTATCCCAACCAAAGCGCTTTTGCGGTCTGCCGAAGTCTACCATTACATGGAACATGCCAAAGACTATGGCCTGACGGCCGACAAGTTCGGCTTCGATATGGACGCCATAGTCAAGCGATCCCGGGGCGTATCTGGCCAGCTAAATGGCGGTGTTGGGTTCCTGCTCAAGAAAAACAAAGTGGACGTAATCTGGGGCGAAGCTGAAATCACCAAACCCGGTGAAGTGGAAGTTGGAAAGCCCAAGAAGAAGGCTGTCGCGCCCCAGCACCCTGCGCCGAAGGGAACCTTGGGCGAAGGCACCTATTTAGCAAAACATATCATTGTATCTACTGGGGCTCGCCCGCGTGCGCTGCCAGGCATCGAACCGGATGGCGATCTGATCTGGACGTATTTCGAGGCCATGGTTCCGCCATCCATGCCCAAATCCCTCGTAGTGATGGGATCTGGCGCAATTGGCATTGAATTCGCCTCCTTCTACCGCACCATGGGTGCAGAGGTTACGGTCGTGGAATTAATGCCACAAGTCATGCCTGTGGAAGACGCGGAGATATCGGCCCTTGCGCGAAAGCGTTTCGAAAAACAGGGTATGAAAATACTCACGGAAGCCAAAGTCACCAAGGTTGCCAAAGGCAAGGGTTCGGTGACAGCCACCGTTGAAACCAAAGATGGCAAGACGCAGGAAATCACAGCTGAAAAACTGATTTCAGCTGTCGGTGTGCAAGGTAATATCGAAGGGTTGGGCCTGGAAAAGCTTGGCGTCAAGACAGATCGTGGATGTGTCGTCATTGATGGCTTTGGAAACACCAATATCCCGGGCATTTACGCCATTGGCGATGTGGCCGGACCACCCATGCTCGCCCATAAGGCCGAGCATGAAGGTGTCATTTGTGTCGAGGCCATTGCCGGTAAGAATCCACATCCAATGGACAAGGGCATGATCCCCGGTTGTACCTATTGCAATCCACAGGTCGCATCTGTCGGACTGACCGAAGCGAAGGCCAAGGAAGCTGGCCACAAGGTTAAAGTCGGCCGTTTCCCATTTGTAGGCAACGGCAAGGCCATAGCTCTTGGCGAGCCAGATGGACTGGTGAAAACCGTCTTCGATGAGAAAACCGGCCAATTGCTGGGTGCCCATATGGTGGGAGCCGAAGTGACGGAACTCATTCAGGGCTATGTGGTTGCCATGAATCTCGAGACAACTGAAGAAGAGCTGATGCATACCGTCTTCCCACACCCTACATTGTCAGAAACAATGCATGAAAGTGTGTTGGATGCTTACGGGCGTGTGATCCACAGCTAGAGCGATTCAGATCGGGAACTGAAAAGGCCGGAACAACATGGTTACTCTGATAGACAATTCCGCATCGCGGCTTTCTGAAAAGCCAGCACCGGCGGACCAGGCAGTAAAGCAACGCCACCCGGAGAAGGCCCATAAGCCGGATTCGGACATTCTGAGAAAGCCTGACTGGATTCGCGTGAAAGCGCCAGGAACAGGACTTGGCTCAGAGGTTTACAAGGAAACCAAGGCAATTGTGACCGCCAATAATCTGGTCACGGTCTGCCAGGAAGCTGGCTGTCCCAACATTGGTGAATGCTGGTCCAAAAAACATGCCACCATGATGATCATGGGGGATACCTGCACACGTGCCTGCGCTTTCTGCAATGTGCGCACGGGTATTCCATTACCACTGGATCCCAATGAACCCGACAATGTTGCCGAAGCCGTTGAAAAACTTGGACTAAACCATGTTGTGATCACATCGGTTGATCGAGATGATCTGGATGATGGCGGTGCACAACATTTTGCCGACGTTATTCGTGCCATCCGAAAGCAAAGCCCAGACACCACAATCGAAATTCTGACACCTGACTTTCTACGGAAAGAGGGCGCTTTGGAAATTGTGGTGGAGGCAAAACCTGACGTCTTCAATCACAATCTGGAAACGGTTGCCTCCAACTACCTGACTGTGCGGCCAGGAGCGCGCTATTTCCATTCCATCCGGTTGTTGCAACGGGTCAAGGAACTGGACCCGACAATTTTCACCAAATCCGGCATCATGGTTGGCCTTGGTGAAGAGCGCAATGAAGTGTTGCAACTGATGGATGATTTGCGCTCCGCGGATGTCGATTTCATCACCATCGGCCAGTATTTGCAGCCAACCCGCAAACACCATCGGATCGTGAAGTTTGTGACGCCAGAGGAATTCGAAGCCTTTGAGACCGTTGCCTATTCAAAGGGTTTTCTGATGGTCTCTTCCAGCCCACTGACCCGCTCGTCACATCATGCGGGCGAGGATTTTGCGCGTCTTAGAGCTGCCCGGGCTTCCAAATTGAATAATGCTGCCTAGAGACACCTGCGTTGCCAAAGTTTGAGACCACACGGATTGTCGGCCACACGGCAGAGCAGATGTTTGCACTCGTAGCTGATATTGAGCACTATCCAGAGTTTGTGCCTCTGTGTCAGCGCTTGTCGGTTCGTGGACGGGAGCAACAATCTGACGGCACCGAAATCATGATTGCAGACATGTCGGTCGCATACGGACCCGTCAATGAAACATTTGTGACGCGTGTCGTGCTGGATGCACCCAACATGTTGATACGGGCCACATATCTGGACGGACCGTTTTCCCATCTGGATAATCTTTGGCGATTTGAAAACCGTGAAACCAGCGAGGCGGATATCGCCTCAGCAGTCAATTTCAAAATCGACTATGAGTTCAAATCACGCACACTGGGAATGCTGATGGGCTCCATGTTCGATCGGGCTTTTCGCAAATTCGCAGAAGCTTTTGAAGCCAGAGCCGACACAATTTACGCGGCGTCTGCAGATAAACAGGCCTGAACCAGCATAAGCGCATCAAGAACCGTCTGTATTCTAATTTCAGAACGCCCATTATCTGGATAGTATTGCAAAACATGTCGGGTCATGCCCCCCCGAATGGCACACGCCATGTGTACGGTGCCAACTGGCTTTTCGTCTGACCCACCACCTGGGCCAGCAATTCCGGTCACTGACACCACAATATCTGCAGCACAACGCCACAAGCCACCCTCAGCCATCGCAATCGCGACTTCCTTGCTGACGGCACCATGTTGTTCAATCAGGCTTGATGGCAAACCAACCAGTCGGGTTTTCGCATCATTTGAATAGGTCACAAATCCAGATTCTACGACAGCCGAAGACCCAGCAATCTCCGTAAGGCTGGCAGTGATCAGTCCGCCTGTGCAGGACTCCACAGTCGCCAGCATTTTACCCGCAACCTCGCAGGCTTCCAGAGTTGATATTGCGGCTTCCTGGAGGCGCTCTTCGATCATCGGTTCTCGAGTCCATGAAATACAAGTGTTGCAGTTGCAAAAGCAGAAATACCTTCCTTGCGACCAGTGAAGCCAAGCCGCTCCGAGGTCGTGGCCTTTACGCTGATGCGGTCACGCTCCAGCCCCGTAATCTCGGCAATGCGATCACGCATGATATCCCGGTGCGGACCGATTTTGGGTGCCTCACACACAAGGGTCACATCCAAATGGGTGATGGTGGCATGCCGTTCTCCAGCCCGCGCAATCGCGTGAGCCAGAAATTGATCCGAAGAGGCCGCTTTCCATTTTGGGTCACTGGGCGGAAAGTGTGAACCAATGTCGCCATCAGCCAGCGCACCCAAAACAGCATCTGTCAGAGCGTGCAGACCGACATCAGCGTCTGAATGACCCTTTAATGCGCGTTCATGGGGCAGGGTGACGCCACACAAGATCACATCGTCCCCAGGTTCAAATGCATGAACATCATAGCCATGACCAACCCGAACATCAGGCACGGAACAGCACTTCTGTCTTGCATCCATCAATAATCTCGCAGTTTCAAAATCATCAGGCTCAGTAACTTTCCAATTGTTACGGTCGCCAGCGGCGATAACCACAGCCCCGCAATAAGTCTCAAAGATCACAGAATCGTCTGAACAATCTTGATGTCCATCATCCAAAGCCCTGACATGAGCATCAAGAAGTTTTTTAAAGTCAAATCCTTGAGGGGTCTGTGCCTGGTAAATTCCATCACGGCGAATCGACCCGGAAATACAGACAATGTTCTCGTCCCAATTTGAACCACTATAACCTTGCTTCAGGCTGTCTATAACGGGAATAGCAGCAATACACCCACCATGGTGAACGGCCAGATTGATAACACTCGTGATAATCTTGGTTGTTACAAAGGGCCGTGCCGCGTCATGCACAAGCACCACATCCCACGGCTCAGAATATGCGGCTAAATGATGCAGGCCATTCAACACGGACAATTGTCTGGACGGGCCGCCAATGACAGTGGAAAAACCTGTGGAGCCAGTGTCATCATCCAGCCCAGGCAGCCACGTAATATCGGTGTTTTCAGGCACCACACAGGCAATATGATCGACTTCAGGCACCGCTCCAAACGCGTCAACTGTCCACTGAAACAGCGGTTTTCCCGCGATTGCATAAAACTGCTTGGGAATTCCTTCTGTTTCTTCAGAGGCGCGACTTCCCTTGCCCGCCCCAACGATCAAAACAGCAACCCGAGGCGGTTGTTCATCACTCATATCTGCACAGTCCTGTTAACCTTGGAGAACGCGAATGAAACCATTCTGCTCCGTTTGGGCAAATTGCGTTTGCCTAAATTCCATGCAGTGCTATAAACTGCTTAAATTATAGTCAGGGTCTTTGTGTTCATGATACCGCCCATTTGCATTGGACGCCATAAAATTGAGTGCCCTGTGTATCTCGCCCCCATGTCTGGCGTGTCAGACCTGCCATTCCGCCGACTTGCGTGGCGGTACGGGGCCGGTCTTGTTGTGTCCGAGATGGTGGCCTGTGAAGCACTGGCCAATAAAAGTCGAGAAATGGCCACCCGAGCCCGTGGTGAGGGCGTGGGTATTCACGTCGTACAACTGGCAGGACGTGAAGAAAAATGGATGGCTGAAGGCGCAAAAATTGCGGCTGATAATGGTGCTGACATATTGGATATCAATATGGGCTGTCCGGCACGCAAGGTGACCCATGGATACTCAGGCTCGGCGCTGATGCAGGACCCCGATCATGCTCTTCGTCTGATTGAAGCAACCGTCAACGCTACCAACTTGCCAGTCTGTCTGAAAATGCGTTTGGGCTGGGACGAAAACAGCCTGAATGCAGATGAAATCGCGCGACGAGCGGAAGGTGCTGGTATTCAACTGGTGACAATCCACGGACGTACAAGGAACCAATTCTACAAGGGCAAGGCAGACTGGGCAGCCATTCGCCGTGTGTCCGACAGTGTGGATATCCCGGTCATTGCCAATGGCGACATTGTTGGATTGGATCAGATTGAAAACGTATTGAATCTCTCCGGCGCTGACGGGATCATGATTGGCCGTGGGGCATATGGCAGACCGTGGTTCCCTGGCTATGTGACAAGCCGTGTCTCCACCAATCCAAAACCAATGCCAGAACCATCGCGGGATGAAAAACACGCATTGGCTTCCGAGCATTACGAAGCAATTCTGTCTCACTACGGCATCAAGGTTGGCATTCGCGCGGCACGCAAGCATCTTGGCTGGTATCTGGACGACGCGGGCATAAGCAACTCAGGGCTTCGCAAGGACATCCTGACGGGCACTGATCCTCAAGCCGTTCTGAAAGCGCTGGAAGACGCTTTCTCATCAGCGCCCGAAACCAACGAGAAACTGGAGATAGCAGCATGAGCGGACTTGCAAGATCACTGCTGAATGCTGCCATTGGCAGCGATGCTCCAACATCGAATGCTATTTTGAACGCCTTGCCGCATCCCGTGTTGTTTCTCAACCGCGCGTTGGAAATAAAGTCGATGAATCAGGAGGCTGAAACATTTTTCCAAAGCAGCTCCACAGTCCTGAAAGGGCGCTCACTGTCTTCTCTTCTGCCGTTTGGCAGCCCGGTTATAGATGTTGCCCAACAGGCCATCGACAGGAACCTTCCGGTTTTTGAATACCGGGTGGCAATCGCGTTTCAGGGCAGGGCCGACGAAAGACGCATCGACGTCAACGCCGTTCCCATATCAGAAGATGTGGAAGGTCTGGTGCTGATGTTCCTCGAGCGCACCATGACGGAAAAACTTGATCGCCAGTTGACCCATCGGGGCGCCGCCAGAACGGTCACGGGCCTTGCTGCCATGTTGGCCCATGAGATCAAAAACCCATTGTTTGGCATTCGCGGCGCCGCCCAGCTTCTGGAAACTTCTGCTGATGAAAATGATCGGACGCTGACCCGCCTCATCTGCGATGAAACAGACCGCATTGTCCGTTTGGTGGATCGGATGGAGGTCTTTTCCGATGAACGGCCTGTAGAACGTGCCCCGGTGAATATTCACGTTGTTCTGGAGCGGGTTAAGTCTGTTTCCCAATCCAGTTTCGGACGTGATATCAGGATGATTGAACGCTATGATCCGTCATTGCCGTTTGTCTATGCCAATCATGATCAGCTGATCCAGATTTTTCTGAATCTTGTCAAGAATGCTGCCGAAGCGCTGCATGATGAACCAGAACCGGAAATCACTCTCCGCACAGCCTTTCGGCCCGGCATTCGTTTGGCGCTGCCCGGAACCAGCGACCGGATGAGCCTTCCGCTTGAATTCAGTGTTGAAGACAACGGGCCGGGCATACCGGAAGACCTGCTGCCGCATCTGTTTGACCCATTCATCACAACAAAAACCAATGGGACAGGCCTCGGCCTCGCATTGGTCGCAAAGATCGTGCGTGACCATGGTGGCGTGATTGATTGTGAGAGCCGAAAAGGCAGCACAGTTTTCAAAATTCTGCTTCCTGCTTTCAAGGAAGAGAAAATCAATGAGTAAGAGAAAGGGCCCCTGCTGATGGCCGGTGAAACAATCCTTGTTGCCGATGATGATGCTGCAATCCGAACCATTCTGGATCAGGCTCTCACACGTGCAGGCTATCAGGTCCGCCTGACAGGAACAGCTGGAACGCTGTGGCGTTGGGCAAGTCAAAATGAGGGCGATTTGATCATCACCGATGTTGTGATGCCTGATGACAATGCCTTCAATCTCTTACCGCGCATCAAGAATGTGCGTCCCGGATTGCCGATTCTGGTAATGAGCGCACAGAATACGTTCATGACAGCCATCACGGCATCAGAACGCGGTGCCTATGACTATCTGCCAAAACCGTTTGATCTGCGCGAACTGGTTTCCATCGTTGAACGTGCTTTATCAGAACGTGATGTTGGCAAAGTGGCAGATGTATCCAACCGTGACGGAGATGATATTCCGCTGGTTGGTCGATCGTCCGCCATGCAGGAGATTTACCGGGTTCTTGCAAGATTGATGCAGAATGACCTGACTGTGCTTATCGAAGGAGAGTCGGGGACAGGCAAGGAATTGGTTGCCCGGGCGCTCCACGATTATGGCAAGCGTAAGAATGGACCTTTTGTTGCCATTAACATGGCTGCGATTCCGCGCGATTTGATTGAAGCTGAGTTGTTTGGCTACGAGAAGGGAGCCTTTACTGGCGCCCATAATCGAGGAAGCGGTCGCTTTGAACAGGCGGAAGGCGGCACTCTGTTCCTGGACGAAATTGGTGATATGCCAATGGACGCCCAAACACGATTGCTGCGTGTGCTTCAGCAAGGCGAATACATGACTGTCGGTGGCAGAAAGTCCATCAAGACAGACGTCCGCATTGTGGCCGCCACAAACAAGGATTTGCATCACCTGATAGGCGAGGGACGTTTCCGTGAGGATCTGTACTACCGCTTGAATGTGATTCCGATTCGATTGCCATCACTCAGGGACCGACTTGAAGACATTGATGATCTGGTCAGACATTTCTTCAACCTGGCAGCGAAAGAAGGGTTGGGCGCAAAACAGATTGACGGCAACGCTCTGTCGCGCATGCGAAAGCATAGTTGGCCAGGCAATGTTCGGGAGCTGGAAAACGTCGTGAGACGACTGGCAGCATTATATCCTCAGGATGTAATCACCCATTCGATTGTCGACCATGAGCTTGGCAAGGTGAACACAATTGCCGGGGATGAACCCGCCAATTCGCAACCTCAGGACATATCACTGCTTATTGAATCGCTGGTGAAATCGGCTTTCTCCGAGGCGCCATCCGGCGCTCCAGAGCACCTGTATCAAACCGTCCTTCATCGGATGGAGAGGCCTCTTATCAGCACGACACTTGCCCACACTGGCGGGAATCAGATCAAGGCAGCCGATATTCTGGGCTTAAACCGCAACACATTACGCAAAAAAATCAAAGAATTAGATATCAAAATTATGAAAGCAGTTTAAAGAACGGCTCCCACACAGGAAACAGCGTTGATTCACCTTCTGCTGTGCAGTCTCCACAATTAAGCCACACTATCCGTGTTTGCCATGGTATGCATTTGTTGTATATTTGCATCACATCATATGCGGACCCAAACAGCTTTCTATGACCCAACTGGATATCACTTCTAGCGGGACGACCAACGTGACCTCAAAAGGCACGTCAGATCGTCCGCGTCTTATCCGGCTTATCGGGTTTATAGCTGCCATTCTCGCGCTGATTTCCGCGGGCATTTCATTCATGGTTCTGATGGGATTCACGTCCATCAAGCCAGACCAGGACACAGTCCAGGTTGCCGTCATCGTAAACGGCATGCTCGTCAGCGTGCTGGTCGGGGCAATCGTCTGGGAACTGGTCGGCATTTGGCTTGCACGCAAGAATCGCCGAGCGGCTGCGCGCCTTCATGTTCGGGTCGTTGCACTTTTCAGTGTGGTTGCGGCCGCGCCTGCCATTCTTGTCGCCATTGTAGCGGGCGTAACGCTGGACCGGGGCCTTGATCGTTGGTTTGACACGCGGACCAAAGAAATCGTCAATACATCCCGTTCTGTGGCTCAAGCCTATGTTCAGGAACACACCCGCGTTCTGGCCAATGATGTCATCACCATCGCAACAAGTCTGAACAATGCGGGCACAAATCTGACCTCAGATCAGGACCGGCTTCTCGGCTATCTCACCACACAGGCTCGCCTGAGACGACTCACGGCCATTCTGATTTTGGACGCTGATGCCAATGTCGTTGCCCGCAGCAGCGGCGGCGCCGAGACAGAAGTACTCCCCATACCAAGCCCCAATGCCCTGCGCGGTCTTACAGCAGATGAGGTAGCCCTCCAGAACCGGGGTCTGTCGAATGTAGCTGGCGCGGCCATGAAACTATCGTCTTTCGATCAGGACACGTATCTGTATCTTGTTCGCGCACTAAATCCTGAAGTGCTGGAATACGTCCTTTTGGTGAATGAGCGAGCCGCTGAGTATCAGGAGCTTGAGAGAACCCAATTCAGCGTCCAGATTGCCTTCGGATTGCTCTATATCGGAATTGCGCTCATCGTTCTTCTATCGGCCATCTGGATGGGCATCAATTTTGCCAATCGGCTGGTTTCGCCCATTCGGCGTCTTATGACCGCAGCAACTGAAATTTCATCCGGGAACCTTGGCGTCCGTGTTCCATGGGACAAAAAAGAAGGGGACCTGGGAACGCTCTCGCAAACCTTCAACACCATGACAGAGCAGCTCCAAAGCCAGAGAGATGATCTCATTCTTGCTAAAGATCAGGTCGATGAGCGACGCCGTTTTAGTGAGGCGGTTCTGGCAGGTGTAACAGCAGGTGTTATCGGAATTGAAACCGACGGAACGATCAGCCTTGTGAATCGCTCGGCATTGCGCATTCTGGAAGTCGACAGAAGCAAACTCCTGTCTGAAAACGTTGCAGACGCCATACCCGAACTTGCGTCCACAGTTGCAGCTGCAGTCGCCAATCAGCGCCCGTTGCATCAGGATCAGATCAGCATTCGCAGAAAGGGCGACGAGCGAACCCTGAATGTACGCATTACCATGGAGCAGTCAGACGAGGCAGAGCACCGCTTTGTCATCACTCTGGATGAAATCACCGATCTCATTGCAGCACAACGACGGTCCGCCTGGGCCGATGTAGCACGCCGCATTGCCCACGAAATCAAAAACCCACTGACCCCAATCCAATTGTCAGCGGAGCGGCTCCAACGCCGCTATGGGCGCAAGCTCGAAACTGACCGGGAAGTCTTCGATCAGTGTACCGCCACAATCATCCGTCAGGTTGGCGATATCGGGCGAATGGTGGATGAATTCTCCTCGTTTGCGCGGATGCCTCAGCCTGTAATGGTAGAGCGGAACTTGTCGGACGCGATCAAGGAAGCAGTGTTCCTTCAGGAAGTCGCGCATCCAGAGATTCAATTCACAATGGAGCTGCCTGAAGCGGAATTGATCGGGCGCTTCGATCACCGACTGATCTCACAGGCACTGACCAACATTGTCAAAAACGCCACCGAAGGAATCTCGGCCGTTCCCTCCGAATTGAATCGGAGGGGTAAAATTCTTGTAACGGCCATTCAGAACGGCGAGACCTTCATCATCAATGTCACAGATAATGGTGTTGGATTGCCGAAACAGAACAGAAGTAAATTGCTGGAACCCTACATGACCACAAGGGAAAAGGGCACAGGCCTTGGTCTAGCCATAGTTAGGAAGATTTTTGAAGAGCATGGTGGAGGAATCGAACTTCTGGATGCTCCCAAAAATTCAGATGGGGAACAATTTGGAGCCATGGTCCGGCTGACCATGCCGGTAACTGCCATTGATATTGATGCGCAAGAAAAAGAAGTAGGCTAATGGCGTCAGACATACTGATTGTAGACGATGAAGCAGATATCCGCGACCTGGTTGCCGGTATTCTGGAAGATGATGGTTACGATGTGCGTACGGCGCAGGACAGTGACAGCGCACTGGCTGCGATAAATGACCGGCGGCCCAGTCTGGTGTTTCTTGACATTTGGTTGCAGGGCAGTCGCCTGGATGGATTGGCATTGCTGGATGTCATCAAGGAGCAGCATCCTGATCTGGCGGTGGTGATCATATCAGGCCACGGAAACATTGAAACAGCGGTTTCCGCAATCAGACGCGGCGCTTATGACTACATTGAAAAACCTTTCAAGGCTGATCGACTGGTGTTGATCGCCGAGCGCGCCCTTGAAAATGTAAAGCTGAAAAAAGAAGTCATCGAGTTGCGGCAACGCAGCGTTGATGCGGCTGAACTGATCGGCGATTCCGCTGCGATGACACAATTGCGCAGTTCAATCGAAAAAATCGCTCCGACCAACAGTCGCGTCATGATTTTTGGTCCGTCCGGTTGCGGCAAGGAACTGGTTGCCCGCACGCTGCACAAGAACTCGGCTCGAGAAGAAGGCCCGTTCATCTGTTTGAATGCTGCGGCTTTGACGCCTGAAATGACAGAAATTGCATTGTTCGGTACAGAATCAGAAAATGGCAGTGGTCGTTCTGTCGGAGCCCTTGAAGAAGCTCATGGCGGCACCCTTTATCTGGACGAAGTTGCAGAAATGCCCCGCGAAACCCAGAACAAGATCCTACGTGTTCTGGTCGAGCAGGGCTTTCAACGCGTCGGCGGGACAAAGAAAGTAAATGTTGATGTCAGGATATTGTCATCAACAGCGCGCAATCTGGAAGAAGAGATTTCAACCGGGAACTTCCGCGAGGATTTGTATCATCGGCTTGCTGTGGTGCCTTTGAAAGTCCCATCTCTTGCAGAGCGCCGCGACGACATTCCTCTGCTAGTCGAACATTTCATTGAACAGATTGCGTCCACAGTGGGGATACCAATCAGAACGCTGGAATCGGATGCTTTGGCCGTATTGCAGGCTCATCCTTGGCCCGGAAATATTCGGCAGTTACGCAACAATCTGGAGCGCCTTTTGATTTTGACCCGGGGCGATCAGGAGGCTGCATTGTCGGCTGATCTGTTGCCAAAGGAAATTGGCGAATTGCTACCTTCCACATCTGACGGAGGGCGTGAATCCGAACACCTGATGTCGATGCCCCTACGCGAAGCCAGAGAAGTGTTCGAGCGTGAATATCTATCAGCGCAGATTGCCCGGTTTGGCGGAAACATCTCCAAAACATCCGAGTTTGTGGGCATGGAGCGCTCCGCACTGCATCGTAAGCTGAAATCGCTCAACATAGGCTGACGGGATTTAAAGGGTTTGGATTCGACGGCCTAACACTGTATGCCTGAGACGCAGAAAAAGCTAAGGCCAGTCGAATATGAAAGTTGTCATTTGCGGTGCAGGCCAGGTGGGCTACGGTATCGCAGAACGGTTGTCTTCGGAACAAAACGACGTGTCCGTCATAGACAGCTCTCCCAGGCTTGTTCAGGCCGTTCGAGATCATCTGGATGTACGCGGCATCGTCGGCCACGGCGCACACCCTGATACTCTGGCTCAAGCCGGAGTTGATGAAGCGGATATGATCATCGCTGTGACCTTGTATGATGAGGTCAATATGGTGGCCTGTCAGGTTGCGCATTCCCTGTTCAATGTGCCAACCAAAGTGGCGCGCGTCCGTGCGCAGAGCTACCTTAAATCCTATTATGCCGATCTGTTTTCGCGCGATCACATGCCCATCGATGTGATTATATCCCCTGAGATTGAAGTTGGCGAAATGGTGTTGCGTCGTCTCGCGCTGCCAGGTGCGTTTGACGCAGTTGAGTTTGCCAATGGTGAAGTCACAACCTTGGGCATTATCTGTGAGGATGATTGTCCCGTCATCGACACGCCGCTGAAGCAACTAAGCGAATTGTTTCCGGACCTCAGCGCCGTTGTGGTGGGAATCAACCGAAACGGAACGCTGTTCGTGCCGCGTTCCGATGATTCCATGCTTCAGGGCGATCAGGTCTATGTGATTACCCAGACCAAGCGGGTTAAACGCACGCTGTCCATCTTCGGACATGAAGAACAGGAAGCAGGACGCATCGTTCTGGCAGGCGGAGGAAATATCGGCCTTTACGTCGCTCAAAATCTGGAGGCGCGTCACTCCAAATCCAAAGTCAAGATCATCGAAAGGTCTCGGGAGCGCGCCATTGACATCGCCGATGATCTGAAGCGAGCCGTCGTTTTGCATGGCGACGCGCTGGATCAGGAAATTCTGCGCGAAGCTGAAATCCAGGACGTTGATACCATGGTGACGCTGACCAACAATGATGAGGTGAATGTCCTTGCCTGCGTCATGGCCAAGCGTATGGGATGCCGCCGCACACTGAGCCTGCTGAACAACACCAGCTATCCCACTTTCACCCAATCCCTTGGAATTGATGCCCATATCAATCCTCGAGTTGTTACCTTGTCCAAAATTCTGCAGCATGTCAGACGCGGTCGGGTGCGCGGTGTGTATCCGGTACAGGACGGGAAGGCTGAGGTCATTGAGGCTGAGGCCCTGGAAACGTCCCCACTTGTGGGCAAAGCGCTACGTGATCTCGATCTACCGGACGGCGTTCGCATTGGCGCGATCATCCATGATGGTGTGTATGCACGGCCAGATGGCGATATGAAAATTCGCGCTCATGACCGTGTCATCATTTTTGCACTCGCTGAATATGTGCGAAAAGTTGAGCAGATGTTCCGCGTCAGCCTCGACTTCTTTTAGAGATGGCTGCGGGACTGATCGTACTGGCTGCCATATTGGGCAGCGTGGCAGCAGCTTTGGCTGCTCCCTTTCTGATCGCCCTTTACATGGATGAATTTCAGGCTGCGCAATTGTTCGGCGCAACCGCCGCAGCCTACGCTTTCTTTGCATCTGCCATTTTCATAACGCTGCGCGGCAAGGAGCGCGGTCTGAAGCGAGTCGAAACGTTCGGGCTGCTGTTGTTGGCTTGGGTACTGCTTCTGGCAAGTGGAGCGCTGCCACTGGCGCTTACAACGCAGATGTCCACTATCGACGTAGTTTTCGAGACCATTTCTGCCATCACCACGTCTAACGCATCAGTCATCACAAGCGTTGTGGATCTGCCGCGCTCGGTGCTTTTCTGGCGCGTTCAGCTCCAGTGGATGGGCGGCCTTTTGACCCTTTTATCGTTGGTCATCGTGTTGGCACCGGCCGGGGTAGGGGGATTGCCCCGACGACAGATTGCTTTGTTGGAGAAAGTTGGCATTGGCGGCGGCGGCAGGATTTTGAAAACCTGCATGAATGTCGGCGGGGTATATACGCTCTTAACCTTGATTTGTGCTGGCGGAATCGCCTTGTCCGGCGTGCCCCTGTTTGAAAGCCTTTGTCTTGCCGCCGGCACAGTTTCCACAGGTGGTTTCATGCCAATCGAAGGCGGGCTGGCCTCTTACAACGCGCCGCTGATGTATCCGATCATGTTTGTATTTATGATCATAGGTGCAACCAGCATCCTGTGGCACCGAATGCTGTTTACCCGACGCGGCCAATTACTGCGAGAACATCGTGAAAGCTATATGATCATTGCTGGCATTGCCGTGCTTGGTGTATTGCTGACATTGGCGTTCTCCCAGATCCCCAATTTACCCGGACAGCAAAAATCTGCAATTACGCCCTTCCTGGACGGTTTCTTTCTAGCTGCATCGCTGATCACGACGACCGGATTTGAATGGAGCGGCTCTCAGATCATGCATATTCAGCCAATAGCAATCGGTAGTATCGTCATTGTCGGCGGCGGTGCGTTTTCCACGGCCGGCGGGCTGAAGTTTTATCGCATTGGCGGCATGTTGTTGCAGTCATTCCACGAATTGAACCGACTGGTGTTCCCGCACAGCGTTCAATCAGACCGGTTTGGCGGAAGCCAGGTGGAAATCGGACTGCTGAAAGCCATCTGGAGTTTTCTCATTGTTGCAGTTCTTCTGGTGTGGGGGTGTGCTGCCGTATTGACCCTGGATGGTATTCCGTTCGAGGCTTCCATAATTGCCTCACTGGCGGCGTTTTCGAGTATGGGCAGCGCTTACAGCCCCGAATGGAATGATCTTGGCCTGTGGCCGGAATTTGTTGATATGCCTGTATTGTCCAAATCCGCACTTGGTGTCACGATGCTACTTGGCCGAATTGAGATTTTAGCTTTCTTCGGAGTGTTTAACCTGACTTACTGGAACTCTCGGTAAAGGCCCTTTATGTCGCGAATTGCCTATGTAAACGGACAATATCTTCCCCATCAGCATGCATCTGTTCACGTTGAAGACCGAGGCTACCAGTTTGCCGATGGCGTCTACGAAGTGTGTGAGGTTTTGGGTGGTCGTCTGATAGACGAAAAACGCCATATGGAACGGCTTTCAAGGTCACTGACCGAGCTCCAAATTCCGCACCCCATGTCTGACAAAGCGCTGGGTGTCGTCCTGCGAGAAGTTGTGGTTCGCAACAAGGTACGTGACGGACTGGTCTACCTGCAGGTAACCCGAGGCGTGGCGCCAAGAAACCACTTTTTTCCACCCGACCATACTGCGCCTGGAATCGTTGTAACAGCACGCAACGCCTCTGTTGCTAAATCCTCGGCAATGGCGGAAAAAGGTGTCGCAGTAATTTCTATGCCGGACAATCGTTGGGACCGCGTTGATATCAAGAGCGTCTCACTTCTACCCAATGTATTGGCCAAACAGATGGCCCGTGAGCAGGGGGCCTATGAGGCATGGTTTGTGGATGACGAGGGATATGTTACTGAAGGCTCGTCAACCAATGCGTGGATTGTCACAAAAGACGGAACCTTAATCACACGGCCAGCTGACAAAGGCATCTTGAAAGGCATTACCCGAGCAATCGTTCTGGAATTGGTAGAACGAGAGGGAATGAAATTCGAGGAGCGGTCGTTTACAATAGAAGAAGCCCAGCAGGCGAGAGAGGCATTTATTACAGCAGCAACAACTCTTGTAATGCCCGTCGTTGTTGTTGATGATGTTACCGTGGCCAATGGCGCTCCCGGACACATTGCCACAACACTGCGTTCGCTGTTTCATACTCAGGCAGAGATAGCTGACTCATAATGAGCCACCAGACCACAGGATAAATGATGGCCGAACGAACACAAAACCTCCAAGACGCGTTTTTGAACAATGTGCGCAAAAACAAAACCACCTTAACAATTTTTCTCGTGAATGGCGTCAAGCTTCAGGGCATCGTTACCTGGTTCGACAATTTCTGTCTTCTCTTGAGACGCGATGGGCACTCCCAGCTCGTCTATAAGCATGCCATTTCAACAATCATGCCGGCACAGCCAATCCAGCTGTTTGAGCCGGACAATGAGGATGAATCCGATTGAGTTCTTCTACGGAAACAGACGATCATAAGAAGTCCGAATTCCATTCCACGGAACGGCAAAAAACAAAATGTGCAGTCATTGTTCCGATCATTTCGGCTTATGGCGCTGCGGCAGGGCAAAGAACTAATCCCCGTACCGGCGAAGCGCGGCTTGAGGAAGCCGTGGGTCTGGCCAATGCCATCAGTGATCTGGAAGTCGTCTTTTCCAATCACTTCAACCTGCGAAAATACCGCCCGGCAACGCTCATTGGGCAGGGTGCTCTGGATGAAGTGAAGCAGCATATAATCGAGAAGGGTATCAAACTCCTGATCGTTGATCACGCACTCACCCCAATCCAACAGCGTAATCTGGAAAAGGCACTCGAGATCAAGGTGCTCGACCGGACTGGCATCATTCTGGAAATCTTTGGTGAGCGCGCCCAAACCAAGGAAGGCCGGTTGCAGGTCGAACTGGCTCATTTGAACTACCAGAAAGGGCGACTGGTCCGCAGTTGGACCCACCTGGAACGTCAACGCGGTGGTGGCGGCTTTATGGGCGGCCCGGGTGAAACCCAGATCGAATCTGATCGCCGCATGCTGCAGCAACGAATCAAATCTCTCGAAGCGGCATTAGCGGATGTCAGGAAAACCCGTGATCTGCATCGCAAGAACCGCAAACGCAAGCCGCACCCGATCATCGCTCTGGTTGGCTATACCAATGCTGGAAAGTCAACGCTCTTCAATCGCATCACCAATGCAGATGTGATGGCTGAGGACCTGCTGTTCGCGACGTTGGACCCAACACTGCGTGAGGTCCAGTTGCCACATGGGGACACGGTCATTCTATCCGACACAGTGGGCTTTGTGTCAGAGTTGCCTCATGATCTCGTGGCCGCATTTCGCGCGACACTTGAAGAGGTGATCGACGCAGATCTGATCGTTCACGTGCGTGACATTGCACATGATGACAGCGATGCACAGGCAGAAGACGTAAAGCAAATTCTGATGGATCTTAAGGTCAATCCGGGGGATTCCAGCCGCGTTCTGGAGGTCTGGAACAAGATTGACCTCTTGCCAGAAGGCGATCCACGTAGAGAAAGTGGCCCCAACTTCACCGGTGATGACACCGGCTTCCCGGTATCTGCGCAGACAGGCAAGGGTATTGCCGCACTGATTGACCATATCGAACGGAAAATATCGGAGAAGCGCACAGTCCTGTCAGTTCATCTGCCAACGGAAGAACTCGGCAGGCTCTATTGGCTTTACGAACATGCAGAGGTTCTGAACCGCATTGAAAACGAGACGGATGGCTCAGTCCTTCTGACAGTTCGGGTGGATCCCAAAAACGGTCCGGAATTCCGCAATAAATTTGGCCGTTTTGTGAAAACTGACCCGGAAGATATCACCAGCACTGCTGCATGACACAGTGGGACAAGACCGCATCCGCTCAAAGTCGGTTTCAATGCTGTGTTGGAGTGAATTCCTGCAAAGAGCGGAACGATGGTTTTGCGGCATTATACGTCTGAAAACAGGTAAGAACTTTGATAGACCAACCAACACTCATCACCTACGTCGCCATCGTGCTTGGTTTCGTATTTATTCCCGGCCCCGCGACACTTTTGACTGTAGCCCGCGCGACAACTTCCGGGACAAGAGTGGGCATTGCAACAGGTGCAGGCATTACCGTCGGCGACATCGTTCATACACTTCTAGCAATAGTTGGGGTTTCCGCCATAATCGCAACGTCTGCGGTTCTTTTTAGCATCATCAAATATATGGGGGCTGCGTATCTCGTTTACCTGGGAATCAGGGCGATAATCGAAAAGTCTCCAACGTCCCTCGGAGGAAAAGGGCAACTTCCCATAACCGCACCACAAGCCTTTCGACAGGCTGTTCTGGCAGAGTTGCTGAACCCCAAAACAGCCCTGTTCTTTCTGGCCTTCCTGCCGCAGTTTGTAAAACCCGAGAATGGGGCAGTTATTATTCAGCTGAGTATTCTGGGTGTGCTGTTCGCATTAATAGGCCTTTTCAGCACAGTCGTTTTTGCGGTCAGCGCAGGCAGCCTCGGAAACTTCCTTCGACGCAATCCCAAGGTTTTGAAATGGCAGGGCAAAATCGTTGGAAGCATCTATTGCACTTTGGGCATACGGATAGCTCTGCAGGAACGATAAGAGCCATAAGCAAACGATTGCTGAGTTGCAGGTTCGGTCTCATTTGCTAGCGGAGATGAAGTTGGTTGTTCCCCAATTGAATCTTGCGGACCGGCATTGCAAAAACCATATTATGCGAGAAAGAATGTGACCTGCTCCCCAGATTGCACCCATTGTTAGGAGACACATCTTATCGATCTCACTAGGTTCAATTTCGCATATAACGAAACTTGAACGGAGCGGCAGTGCCTACCAGTGCCAACTCTCAGTCGGTGATCAGATACCAGTCAGCAGGCACAAACTCCCCACACTTCGGACTCAGAAACAATTTTGGCTTTTCTATTGTGCTTAAGCGTCGTAAGTGGGCTCGACTTGGTCATTCGCAATCACTTTGCGAAAGACCGTTACGAAACCTTCGTTTACGAACATGGAAGACATAGTTGAAATGGTGTCACGCGATCCTGACGAGAATGGCTGGCTCAGTTCATCTCAGGCGTGGTTAAGTCGAATGCCGGCGGCTGGTGATTTCACTCGGGAGTTCGTCCTTGATCGCCCCATGCTTGAGCGCGCAAGACTATCGCAAGCAAATACAATGCTGGATATCGGCTGCGGCGACGGGCGATTCTGTCGGCTGGCAAAAGAGCTTCCTCTAAAAGCAACCGGCATTGATCCGGTTGAGCCCTTCATCCAGCACGCTCAGCAAATCGATCCTGATGGACGTTACCTGACCGGCTTTGCTGAGGCATTGCCGTTTGAAGATGCGCAGTTCGATCTCGCCGTTTTCTACCTCAGTCTCATCGATATTGCCGATATGGGAACTGCAATCCAGGAAGCCGAGCGGGTTATCAGACCCGGCGGCACAATTCTGATTGCGAACCTGACAAGTTTTTTCACGTCAAATGGCACGACTGGTTGGGTCAAAGATAACGATGGCCGCGATCATCATCCTCTCGGGACCTATTTAGAGGAAAAGGGCAACTGGTGTGAATGGGATGGTTTGCGAGTACGCAATTGGCATCGCCCTCTAAGCACCTACATGTCGGCGCTACTCAATGCTGGTCTTACACTCACATATTTCGATGAGCCCAAGCCTTCCGGCGGTCCAGAGGGTCGCGTAAAACGGTACTACCAAACGCCATTCACGATGATGATGGAATGGCGAAAACCCTGATCAGCTTTGGCTAAAGACAGAAATTCAGCCGACCACGCCTTTTGCACTTTGCCAAATCGCTTCCATTTCTTCCAAAGAGGCTGAATCAATGTCGCGCATTTCAGCGCTCAATGTTCCCTCAATATGTTGAAAACGCCTGACAAATTTGGCGTTTGTTTGCCGCAGGGCATGCTCGGGATCAATGCCAAGGTGACGGCCGAGATTCACCACCGAAAACAGGAAATCGCCAAACTCCTCTGCAACTCTCGCTGCATTATCCGTATTCCGGTTTTCAATTTCCGCGCTCAGTTCGCTCCATTCTTCCTCAATCTTGTCCATGACCGGCTGTAAATCCGGCCAGTCGAAGCCAACCTTGGCAGCTTTTGTCTGAAGCTTTTCTGCACGTGTCAGCGCAGGAAGAACCCCCGGCACATTGTCCAGCATGCTTGCTGATTTGATCTCTTGACCCAGAGCCTTTCGTTCAGCAGCTTTTTCAGCCGCTTCCTCAGCTTTGATCCGTTCCCAGACATGTTTGGCAGATTTTGCTTTGCGGGCGTCTTCATCACCAAAGACATGAGGATGACGTCGCAACAATTTCTGCGTAATGCCCAAAACCACATCATCAAAGTCGAAGTGTCCAGCTTCTGCGGCTAATTGCGCGTGATAGACCGGCTGAAGCAGCAGGTCACCAAGTTCCTCTTTCAAGTCGACCATATCATCGCGCTCTATGGCATCAGCCACTTCATAAGCTTCTTCAATCGTGTATGGCGCGATAGAGGAAAAATCCTGTTCCACGTCCCAGGGGCAACCGGTCTCCGGGTCCCTGAGACGCGCCATGATCTCGATCAGCCGTGAGATATCACGTGATGCTTCCATTCTATCAGATCCTTTTCAGGGGGCTACAAACCGACTCGTACAAGGCCATGATACTTGAAGCGATGTTGGTTTGCAGCCGCCGAAACTGTCAAAAACAGAACGAAACCCGATGAGTGGTTGAACGGCTCCAACCGGTCAGTTCAACTCGCTTTATCAAACTGAATTGCGCCATCATGCACAAAACAAGTCTTGTCAAACAGATCAAGATTAAGCGGATTTGGCATGCGCACATCCGTCATATCAGGAAGTGCCTTGGCAGACGCGTCGAAGACACGGTCGATCTGCGAAATGAAGATGATGATAGCGCCCGCAGCCCGGGCAAATGCCTGTAGCAGTGAGACCTGCGCAGCAACGTCCGGCTTGGACCGGTCCTGATCCAAAAGCTGAAGGTAATCTATGACAATCAGCGTTCCGGCCGGAACTGCCTTTGCCTTCTGCAGAATATAATCAGCGCTGATTGCATCGGACGTGTCTATGGCACCTTTGAACATTTCTGGGTCTGCCCCCAACGCCACAATGTGGTTCATGATCTGGGTTTCGGTATAATCAAGACTGTAGAACAAGCATTGTTCGCCCGCCTTAACGGCATCCACCATCATCTCAAGTGCCATCAGCGTCTTGCCGTGCCCTGGACGCGCGCCAAGCAGCAACATCTCGCCTGGTAATAGATCGTCCAATATGCGCTGTGTGGGGCACCGGAATACTGCGCTGCTGGCCAACAGACTCCAGCTTTCAAAGCCTTCGCTTGCTGCCAATCGATCCAAAGCTGCATGAAGCGGGATCCCGTTCTTTCGTGACAGCAATTTTGCTTCACGCTTCAGTCGATAGATGGGAGCAGATAATTTCATGTCAAACCTCCTGATATCGAGCAACCATCACAATCCCTCCTTATGTGAACGCTCGAACAGTCGGTTAAATCATCAGTGTGGCAACCCTACATGAATGATGCTTTCCCAAATGGAGGGGGGAGGCGCGGGCTAAGCCTGTGCCAGAAGGTTAACCGGACAACGGGCGTATTTCAAGCGTCAGGTCCTAATCTTGGAAAGGTCAATTGTTGATCAATCTGATATCTGCGCAAGATATTTTCGGAGCAATTGATCCAAATCCTTTCGCTCCTTGTCGGGCAGTGAAGAAACCAGCCGGGTTTGCGTGGCAACATGCGCTGTGACCGCTTCGTCAATCACCGCGCGTCCCTTCTCTGTAAGGGCAATTTGCACACTGCGCCGATCTTCCGTGCTTTTGATCCGTCTTACCAGTTGCTGTTTTTCCAGTTGATCAATCCGGTTTGTCATTGTGCCAGATGTAATCATCATCGTGGACAGCAGCTGGTTTGGAGAAAGCGCATGGGGCGGGCCTGACCTTAAGAGTGTCGCCAACACGTCAAAGCTGGCGCCCGTCAGGTCAAACCTGGCGAAAGTTTCGGCCATTTCCTGAGAGAGATGCTGGGCGAGGCGCATCAACCGACCGATCAACGCCATCGGATCGGTATCCAGGTCAGGTTTTTGCAGCGCCCATTGAGCTTTGATCGTATCGATTTCATCCATGGGCCAATGGAATACCGTTTTTATCTTGACGTCAAGATTAATCAATCTATCTTGACATCAAGATACTTTACAGGATTCGATTATGAACCGCCTTTCAGATCTCTTGCTGACGTCATTGGCGCCCATCATCTGGGGCAGCAGCTACATCGTCACGACACAGTTGTTGCCCAACATGGATCCGCTATCGATCTCGCTCTTGCGCGCCTTGCCAGCAGGGCTCTTGTTGCTGCTATTGGTTCGACGTCTGCCAAAAGGCATCTGGATCGCCAGAATGTTTGTGTTGGGGGCGCTCAATTTTTCAATCTTCTGGGCGTTCTTGTTCTTTGCCGCGTACCGGTTGCCCGGCGGGGTCGCCGCCATACTGGGTGCACTTCAGCCATTGATTGTGATTTTGTCTGCAAGGGCAATTCTCGGTCACCCGATAAAGCCATTTTCCTTTCTCGCAATTCTGGCTGGCACTTGCGGCATTGCTCTTCTAATTCTGACGCCTGAAGCAAAACTGGATTTGCTGGGCGTTACTGCCGGCCTCTTGGGGGCGGCCTCCATGGCAATGGGCATCGTCCTTAGTCGAAAATGGCAGCCACCAGTGTCCGCGCTGACATTCACCGCATGGCAGCTCACTGCAGGCGGGTTGCTCATTCTGCCCTTCATGCCATTTTCGTCCACAGATTGGACGACCATTAACACCTCAAATGTAATTGGACTGAGCTACCTTGGCCTGATCGGCGCGGCGTTGACATATGTCATCTGGTTGCGCGGAATAGCAAGATTACAGCCATCATCAGTATCTGTTCTCGGGTTTCTCAGCCCCGTCAGTGCGACGCTTCTGGGCTGGCTGATACTCAATGAGACACTTGATTGGCTGCAATTATTGGGCGCCTTGATTGCCCTTGCCAGCGTCTTTGCCGCGCAATATGCGCTGCGACCCAAAACGACCGCGAAAACAGCGGCCGTTCGAGGCAGGGTATCAAATCAAGCCAATTGCTGAGTTCTGGCCGGTCGCCATAGTGGGCCAACTGCGAGCAGCAGCACGAGGGTATTGAAAAATACGTTTGATGAATTGCCCGATGTTATGGACCCAAGACAATCCAGACCAAACCAGCACAGGACACCAACCAAAACAGACTTGCGCACAGCTTCCGGGGCCTGATCATAGACCCAACTCGATAGAAACCAGATTGTCACACCCCATCCCAACAGAAAGCCAGCCGTCAGAGCTGACAGAAACCGTGTATCTGGTGAAGCGTAGGTTTGAAGCCCGTCCAACGGCCAACTTATAAGGTCGAGTGTAAGGCGGGCGGGCTCCGCGGTAGGCAACATGGTGCCCAGAAAGAAAATCGGGCCAAAGGATCCAACGACAATAGCTGTAACCTTCAGCCAAAACTTATGAAAATTGTGGGACATAATTTGCTCTCCTGTGTTGTTTGACAGGAAATAGAACCGCTTCGGTCACAAAAACAATTACCTTGCAGGTAACAGACAAGCGGCCATAAACGCCGTATATTACGGCCATGAATGACTTCTCAAGAACTTTGCAATCCTGGCGCAAAGCCAGACGGTTTAGCCAGTTATCACTTGCCGTTGAGGCTGATGTGTCCACTCGCCATATCTCTTTTCTGGAGACGGGCAGGGCGCGCCCAAGCGTCGATATGATCAAACGGCTGGGTGATGCCCTTCAGCTGCCATTGGCCGCACGCAATCAAATGCTGACATTCGCGGGCTTTGCAATTCAACACCAGGCCCGCAATTGGAGCGCGGAAGAGATGGCTCCTGTGCGCGCAGCGGTCGACTATACGCTCAATCAACATGCGCCTTATCCGGCACTTGCCATTGATCGACTTTGGACCATTGTCCAGATGAACAGGCCTGCTCAAGGCCTTTTTGGCCCGCTTAATTTAAACCAGGGAGACAGCCTCCTTGAACTGATGCTGTCAGATATCCTGCCACCTTTGATCGAAAACTGGCCTCAGGTCGCGCATCATGCAGCTCAGCGCCTGCGCACAGAAAGTACAGCTCAGGGCGGTATCGCCGTGTTCGACAAGGCTGCGGAAAAACTGGCCGAAATACCCATATCTGCCCCACATAAAAGCGGCCCGGTTGTACCGACCATCTTTAGAGCAGGGTCAGTTCGCCTGTCTCTCTTCACCACTATTGCTCAATTTGGCACGCCTGAAGATTTGACACTCGATGAATTGAAAATCGAGTTATACTTTCCAGCAGACCATGAAACAGAAAAAGCTTTGCGCATTATGGCTGCCTGACATCGGGCACGCATTGTATCAGCCATGGGTGCTGTTGATACAATTGAAACATCGCACGAGCTTCAACTGAAACTTTCGAATTCTATTGGCCTCCCCACACGGGGGTTCGCTCGCACCGGCAACGATGTTCCGGGACTCCCGTTATCGAATTCGAATGAGCCGACCAGCCGTCGCCGCCCAATGCAGTGCACGATCAACGGCTCATGCGAAAATGGAGAGGAAAAGCAAAATGAATTACCAACTAAAGCGCGGCACATTTGCCCTGATCATGTTGTCTTCGCTAGTCGCATTTACAAACAGTTCGCAAGCGAAAAACAATCCGTATCTGAATTTTGATATACACTCAAACCAGTTTTCCAAGGCCGTCATGCAATTTGACTATACCGGTGGAAAATACAAGTGGAACGGCAAGACCATTACACTACGATTTAGTGTCTCTGGGGATGCAGGTCGACATAATAACTGGTTAAACAGCGTGACACTCAAACCAATAACCATGTCTCCCAAACAGGAAATGAGCGGTAAAATACCGCGTAAGAAGCGCAAATTATCTCACGCAGATAACATCACATTCAAGAGATCGTTCCTGAACAGCTTTGCACCGGGATTTGCGGACTATTGTAACCGCCACGGTGGCTCCCAGAAACTCGTCAAAGACGGCTTTTTCATCAAATTTGAGGCGCTTGCAGCCACCAATAAGGGGAAGGTACTGAAAGACACAGTGCAATTGCCAATGCGGATTGTCTGCATGCCCAAGCCAAGCAACCCCTCAAGAACTCCCGTCGCTCTAAAAGCCACCAATGTGAAACTCTACACCATTCCGGCTAAGCCGGTTTGCGGAAAACCGGTCAAGTTGATCACTGAAATCTGGACCAACAAACCGGGTAAGGTGGAGTTCTTTTTGACCAGAAACGATGGTGCAAAACAAAAAGCATCCGTCACGACCACCAAGGTTGCAAATGGCAATGTCAAACGTTGGGCAAAGACATATGAGTTCAATAGATCTGTTCACAGACGCTATCAGATCGTCCTTGCCAAACAGGCAATGACCAGCAAGTGGGCCGAAATCAAATTGAAGTGCGGTGCCGGAAATGACATCAAACGCCCCAAGGCAGTGACAAACTGATCCAATTGTTGGTCAGGCTCGCCCAATCTGACAAATCTGAACAGTCAACTGAGTGACCTCCGCAACAAGGAAAGGGACCCGAATCCGGGTCCCTTTTTAATGAGGTGAAGGTGAGGGGCATCAGTATGTACGCAACTTATTCCCCACGATCGGCGTTCATTTTTTGCTCTGCTTCTTGATGGTGCGGATCATTTTTCCAAACGCCTTATCCTTCGACCTCCGTTGCGCCAGGCTCGAGGTGTTAAAGCGTTCTTCTGCAATCAACTTTCTCCATCGACCCAGCCTGACCTCATCAATTTCACCAGTTTCGACTGCCGCCAGCACAGCGCATCCCGGTTCACTGACATGCTGACAGTCTGTAAAGCGGCATTGCATCGTAAGGGCATCAATATCTAAGAACAGATGTGCAAGCCCGGTTTCAACGTCAGCAAGCTGAAGCTCCCGCATGCCCGGCGTGTCCAACACCGCGCAAGCATCTGGAAGAATATGAAGCCTGCGGCTTGTCGTGGTATGGCGTCCCTTAGCATCGTCCTCACGAATAGCCTGGGTCTGAATGGAAAGGCTTTGCAGCAGCGCATTGGTCAGCGTTGATTTCCCCACACCGGAAGACCCCAGAAACGCGACCGTCTGCCCCGGCTTGCACCAATCGGCCAGTTTTTGCCTTGGTTCGTCACTTCGTGCATCCAGAATCACCACCGGAACCAGATCAGAAATACCACTGGCCTTTGCAACATAGTTGTCCGGCGTTTCGCAAAGATCGCTCTTTGTCAGGACAATGACAGGAGATACGCCAGCCTCAAAAGCGACAGCGATGTAGCGCTCAAGCCGCGCAATGTTAAAATCCTGATTGCAGGAAGATACAATGAAAGTCGTATCAATGTTTGCAGCTATCAATTGCACTTGGCGGTCGCTGCCCGGGGCACGTCGTTTGATGAGACTTTTCCGTTCCAGAACCGCGCTGGAACCGGGGCGGGCTTCATCCAGCAACAACCAATCGCCCACAGTTGCTTCCGGGTTTGGTGGCACAACAGTATCGATACCGTCGCCCAGGACGTGAAAACCACTTCTTTGTACTTCAACTATGCGGACTGGCGGTGTCCTGTCCATGTCCTCGGTACTGATTTGTTGCGCAAAAAACGGCTTCCAACCGAGCGTTTCAAGTTGTGAAGGTATGCGTTTGGGGCTTCCATCCATTGCAGGAGGCCGCAGGAATTTTGAGTAATCCCGTTTCATTGATGTGAACTCTCATGTTCAAACCACGAGCATAGCTCGGGTCGCAGTGTCAGATTTTCTGAAATCGCAAAGCTGCGTTCCACAAACCGCTTTCCGGTTAGTGGGTCTGGTCGCTTCTGCTTTGCACCGGGAGGACGCTTTGCCTCCCCACATTATCAGGACATGAAATCTCCGTGTTACTCTCACATAATAACATGAATGCCCGCAGGTTCAAAGATCAGCCGGTCCAAATTTGACACGGAGTTGCGAATGCCCACTCCAGACAGCACAGTCCTGCCCTGAAGTTAGTCCATCTCGCCGCGGCGGTTTCCCCTGATCAAGTCGGCAGATTTTTCAGCCAGACAATATGTGGCTGCAACCGTATTGCCAGACACAATTTTTGGCATCACAGAGGCATCAACCACCCGAAGGCCAGAGGTGCCATGCACCCGCATTGTACCAGGATCAACCACCGCCATCGGGCCGGTGCCCATGGCGCAGGTTCCGATCGGGTGAAACAACGTTCCAACATTTTTGCGAATAAAGCTATCAAGAGCCTCATCATCCTCTGCGTCCGGTCCCGGAGACAGCTCCACATCCAGATGGGGCATAAAGGGTGGCTGTCCGATAATCTTACGGGCAATTCGCACCCCTTCGCGCAAAGCTCGGGTCGTACTTTTCCCCTGGAAGAAATTGTATTTAATCAGGGGCTTATCCAGAGGATCTGAACTCTTCAGTTTAAGATTTCCAATACTGTCAGGCCGCAATTGGCAAACATGCATGATAAAGCCATGTGTGCTGAAACCCTTTGCGTTCTGTGTATTGGCAATGGCCGTGCAGAAAAACAACTGTATGTCCGGGCGCTCAGAACCCGTAGTGGACAGGAATGCACCGCCATCAGCTGTGGTCGAGGCAAACAGCCCACGACGTCTGAAAATCCAGTTCAACACGTGCAGCACATTCCTAGGAAAGGCCCGCCATGAGCCACCATAGGGAACGCTGGTCTTGGCGCGGTATTCCACACTGACATCCAGATGATCCTGAAGGTTTTCACCAACACCTGGAAGGTCGTGCACCAGCGGGATTCCATGCTCTGACAATTGGGTCTTGTCGCCAATGCCGGAAAGCATCAAAAGGTGAGGGGACACAAAACTGCCAGCGGACAAGATGATCTCCGTGCCGCGTGTTTCTCCGCTCGCACCACTTTCATCCTGCCAAACAACACCTTCGGCTCGCTTACCATCCATAATCACTTTCGTGACCCTGCGACCGGACAGGATGGTCAGGTTCGAGCGATTGCGAATTGGATTGATATAGGCGCTTTCGGCCGTTACCCGTTCACCATTGGATTGCGTAAATGTGTAAAACCCATACCCGTCCTGACGCGGACCGTTAAAATCGGAATTAAACCGGTGACCGGCAAGCTCCGCCGCTTTCAAAAATGCATGGGTCAACGGATTGACGGTTCGGATATGCGCCAGATTTACTGCGCCCGAAACACCATGATAGTCAGGATCAATTGGCTGCGCTTCACGTTCCGCACGAGCCGGTAGATGGGCATCTGAGCCACTGTCCACCAAAGGCTCAAACCGCTCCATTTTCCGGAAATAGGGCAGCAAATCATCAAAACCCCAACCGAATGCGCCAAGATCGCGCCATTCATCGTAATCTTGCCGCTGGCCGCGAATGAGAATTTGGCCATTTACGAGAGTACTGCCACCGGTTCCATGCCCGCGGGGCAGATCGATCCTGCGATCATCCACGCCTTCTTCAGGCTCGGTCTTGAACCATTGCATGAATTTAGGACCGCCCAAAAAGGCGAGAGCCGGTGCCATGAAGGTCACCATTGCCAATGGCATACGAACGATAGCCTTGCCGGAATTCTGGTCCGGACCGCTTTCAATCAATGCCACACGCACATCTGGGTCTTCAGAAAGGCGATTTGCCAGCACACAGCCGGCAGCGCCAGCACCAACGATAACATAGTCAAACTTGGCCACGGATCAGATGTCCTGATTTTGCGGAAGAAGGACCAGGTCACGGACGGTCACATGGGGTGGCCGGGTCAACATGAACATCACAGCCTCAGCAACATCCTCAGAGCGCATTCCCTCATGCGCTGCGACTTTTTCGTCAATGGCGTCAGCGTCAGCAAACCCCCAAAGCGGATTAAGCACAACGCCCGGCGCAATGGCACCAACGCGCACATTGTGAGGCGCGACCTGACGGCGCAAACCGTGGGTGAAAGACTGGATCGCGTGTTTGGATGCCGAATAAATTGGTTCCCACTGGATGGCCTGATGGCCGGAGACGGAGCTTGTGATGATTATATCCCCGGATCGACGCGCCGTCATTTGTGGCAATATCCGGTTTACCAGCCGGAAAACACTGTTCACATTGACATTGAGCAACTCATCCCATGCATCCGGGTCTCCATCGACCACGTCGCCTGGAACATAAAGCCCGGCATTTGCCAGCAAGATGTCGATTTGCCCAAAATGGGCGATGGCATCCGTGGCAATGCGGTCCACTTCTGCAGGAATGGTAAGATCAGCCGATAAAACCAAAGCGTCACCGCCAAGTTCCTGATTGACCGCCTCAAGCCGATCGTCAGACCGGCCAACAATAGCTACTTTTGCGCCAGCCCTTGCAACCGCGATAGCAAGTGCGCGACCAATGCCCGAACTTGCACCGGTCACCAGCGCAACTTTTCCCGAAACATCCCAATTCATACAATACCTCACCAGTTTTCTGCATGTTACATGCAACCAACCCGGTGGCACAAACCTGAATTAGGGGAAGCATTGTTGATCAGATTGGAAACCGCCACGACAATTAAAAACCTAATTGGCCATTCAGCACGCTATTCAAAAGTCTTTGTAGCCAATAAGTTCGATGTTCAGTGCTGAAATTTCGTGCCTCAGCTCTTCGCTAATCAGTGTCTGCAAACAGCCCGTTCGGTCTTCCAGAACATCCTCATACCCAACATGCCCGGTATCTCTTAATTCTGCATTTTCAACAGCAGGATGATCAATAAAGATATACGTACCAGACGTCAGCCCCTTCAAGCAGTCAATAAAGGCACTGGTACGATGCCGGGCGTCCAGCGGGTATTTGGAGTAACCCTTGATCCGTTGTAGGCCATGCCCAAGCGGATCATCCATTAGTCCAAATTCATGGCACAATTCCTCCACAAGCAGGCCGACCCGCACGTCGAAATCTGCAAAATGTTTCACCATATGCGCGCTGACATGTGTGACGTTGTCAAACATCGCAATGCCCAGTTCAATTTGCGCTCTGAATTCATTGGCAATCTCATCTAGGGACCAATTGCTTTCCAATAGATTTGGGCGTTTGTCGCCACGCCTTGGCAACAGCAAAGGGCGAAAACTGCTGCCATCTTCTGTAAGGCTTGGGGCGTAGGTGAGGGGGCGCCACTTCACCGCATCCCATTCACTCGTAAGCGTTAAGTGAACGCCCACATCGATTTTTGGGTTTCGATTAAAGAGCTGCGCAGCATGTTCAACCCAGGCACAGGGCATCATAACTTCAACACTGCGCGCAATGCCTTCTGAACAGGCACGCAAGCACCCAACATTGGAGGCCCAACTGGACCCGGCATCATCCGCTCTAACCAACAGTCTGACAGTTCCCGTCATGCCCAATCATCCTAAACCGTGCCCTTTTACCAACGGAACACATTTTGAAAGCCGACAGTGGAACCTTTAGCGGCTATGCAAAGTCTTCGCGGGCGACAAGCCTTTGTGCAGCTTGTTCAAATCTATGGCGTGTGGCCCGTCGCGCGGCTTCCACATCCTGGGTTTGAATGCCCTGCAATACGGCAAAATGTTCAGCCAGAATATCAGGACCGAACTCTGACGCGGCAGCATTTTTCAAAAATGCCGAACGCAGATTTGATTGAATATTGGATTCAATCATTCCCACAACGTCTTCATAATAACTATTGGCAGACGCTTGCGTGATCAGGCGGTAAAACAGAAGTTCCGAATCGACACGTTTTTCCAACGCCTCTTCTGCACCTTGCTTGTCAGCTTCAACCATCAATTGGTAAGCGTTTTCAATCGCTTCCAACTGATCAGCAGTTCGCATTTGTGCCGCCAATGCAGATGCACCAGCCTGCACACCGGTACGCAGTTGCAGTAACTGGACAATCTGCTTGCGAATTTCAAAACAGGCGGGGCTGATGCGAAAAGCAGAGCGATTTTCTGTTTTGGCAATAAAAGCACCAATACCACGGCGCGAATCCACAACGCCGTCATATTTCAGCAAGGAGATCGCTTCTCTGATCACAGTTCTGGCAACACCGAACCGCTCAGACAACTCATTTTCCGATGGTAATTTATCACCCGGCTTCAACTGTTTGCTGTCTATTGCCTTGGAAATTGTAGCCGCCACTTCATCCGGCAGCCGACGCGGCCGTGCGATGCGATCAAATTGAAGTGGGCTGTTCACGGGCTCAGAACTCCTAATGTGCTGCCAGATATATAACCGGTCATAGCACGTATGAAAATATTTGTTATGAATATATGAAAAGCAGTTGTCAGACAACTGACGTTATGTTTAATGACTTACCGAACAAAGGAATGATTATGTCATCGACTCAAATTGGTTTCATCGGTCTTGGCGGCATGGGAATGGGCGTCGTGAAGAACATGGCGCAAAAGGGCCTGTCCGTAACAGTATCAGATCTGGACAGTGACAAAGTGGATCAAGCGGTCAGCCTTGGCGCTCATAAGGGTGGTGAGATTGCTGAAATCGCGGCGCAAAGCGATGTATTTGCAGTCTGTGTGACCACAGCCGAGGCGGTGCAGAAACTGTCCCTGGGTCCCAATGGTGCGTTGGCACAAATGAAACCCGGAAGCGTGTTTCTGGATCACACCACCGTATCCGCTGACCACGTTGATGCCATGTATGAGGCATGCCAGGCGCATGGAATTCTCTACGCCGAAGCGCCGATGACGCGCACGCCCATCCATGCCGACCGTGGTGAAGTAAACATTCTTTTCGGAGGTGAGGAGGCTTTGCTCGAGCGTCTGCGCCCGGTTTTCGACACTTATGCGGAAAACATATTCCATGTGGGTCCGGCCGGTCATGCCATCCGTCTGAAACTCATTCATAACTACATCGCATTTGCCAATGTTGCGGCCTGGTGCGAGGGCTTCGCGCTCGCGGCCCATGAAGGGCTGGATATGTCCAAAGTAATCGGCATCATTTCCGCAGCAGGCGGCAAATCAGGCATGATGGACCTGTACGGCGAAGCCACATTGAAACGTGACTTCACCCCGCTGATGTCACTCGCAAATGCCCAGAAAGACGTGCGCTATTACGCCGAATGGCTTGAGCGCGCTGGGCTGCCCGGCTTCATGGCTCAATCAGTTCATCAGACCTATGCGCTGGCTTCCATCATGGGGCATGCGGATGAAAGCTGTACGGCAGTTATCAAAGCCTACGAAGACCTGACGGGCGTTGAAGCCCGGCTGGAAGAGGATTAAGTCCCGCCGCGAAATGGCGGCACTCAATTAATGCAACAACATCTTGGGAGGAAAACAGATGTTTCTAAAAGCAATAATTAGCGGTGTAGCTCTGGCTGCGCTCACAACCGGCGCCATGGGAGCAGATGTCACACTACGACTTGCGCATTTTGCGGCGGAAACTCACCCCGGTCACATAGCGGCACTGCAATTTGCAAAAAATGTCGACGAGCGGACAAATGGCAGCGTAGCCATAGAGTTGTTCCCCGCGAACCAACTTGGCTCGCCTCCCGAGCAATTGGAACAAACCATTCTGGGGGCAGTGGATATGAACCTGCCAACCCATGGCGGTTTGGATAAATATGAGCGTGCCTTCGGGACGGTCATGACCCCCTTTGCCTTTTCCAGCTACGAAAACGCCCACGAAATACTGGACGGCCCGTTCACAGACTGGACAGCACCATTGCTGGAAGCGCAGGGCCTCGTCATGCTTTCCCATTGGGAATATGGCTTCCGCAACATCACCAATTCACAACGGCCCATCAATTCACCTGATGATGTGAAGGGTCTGAAACTGCGCACACCGCCTGAACTGCAAATCGTTGCCGCCATGGAAGGACTGGGAGCATCCACCACGCAGATTGCCTTTCCTGAATTGCCCAATGCGTTGAACCAGAGCGTCGTTGACGGACAGGAAAATCCCATTGGCGTGATCTATCACTACAAGCTCAACGAGTTTCAGGAGCATCTTGCTCTGACACGCCACGTTTACAATTCCATGATCCATGTTGTGAACAAAAGTGTCTGGGACGGCTTGACCGCACAACAACAGACCATTCTGCGCGAAGAAAGCGCCAATGCCGCAAAGACCATGCGCGAGGCCGTTCAAAAGCAGGAAGAAGAAGAACTGGCTGGATTGAAAGAGCGCGGTATGAAAATCACCGAGCCAGACCTGGCGCCATTTGCAGCAATGATGGAACCTGCCCGCAAGCGGGTGGCAGAATATAGCGGTGCCGATAATATGGACAAATTTCTAGGCCTATTGAAATAATACCCTTCGGTGCCAGCAAAATGTTTATCCAACATAAGTTGGCACCGATGTTGACCTCTCCACCATTCCTGCCTCTCTCTGGACAAGACCAGTCTGCCCAGTTTTCAGAGCCCAATCCGCCATGACCACATTTCTCATTCTCGGTGTTTTGATCCTGTTGATCGTCATAGGCGTCCCGGTTTCGGCAGCCCTCGGTCTGACAGCGGTTGGATTTTACATATTTCTGGGTGATTTCAATATTCTGGCCATGTTGCCGCAGCGAATGTATTCGGCAACAACCGGCTTCACCTTGTTAGCCATTCCCTTTTTTATTCTGGCTGGCAATCTCATGAATACCGGCGGCATCACCCACCGTATTTTCAATTTTGCCGACGCAGTGGTGGGCCATATTCGTGGCGGCCTTGGCCAGGTCAATGTCCTCGCCTCACTGTTCTTCTCCGGCATGTCCGGCGCAGCCGTTGCAGATGCTGCAGGGCTTGGACAGGTAGAGCTGAAAGCCATGAAAGATCGGGGCTATGACCCAGATTTTTCAGCTGCCATCACTGCAGCATCATCGACCATCGGCCCCGTATTCCCACCCTCCATCCCGTTTGTGCTGTACTCCTCAATCACAGGCGTTTCGGTTTCAAAACTGTTTCTCGCCGGCGTCGTCCCAGGCCTGCTGATGGCTGTCGCATTGATGGGCGCTGTCTATGTCGTGGCTCTGCGGCACAAAATGCCGCGACGCGATCATATTGATTGGCCCGCAATCTGGCGCACTTTTCTGGATGCCGGACTGTCCATGGTTACGCCACTGATCATCATCGCGGGTATTTTTGGCGGAATTTTCACCCCAACAGAAGCGGGGGTCGCGGCATCCGCCTATGCGCTCTTCCTGTCGATGGTTGTCTATCGGGAAGTCAAATTCAGCGATCTGCCAAAAGTTCTCTGGGATACTTTGCTGCACACCATTCGGGTCATGTTTGTGATCGCCGCCGCCGGTTTCTTCGGCTGGCTTCTGGTGCATCAGCGGGTGCCCAACCAACTCGTCGAAGCCATGCTCTCGTTTTCGGACAATCCAGCAATCATCATGGCCATCATTGTGTTGATCCTGTTGATACTGGGCATGTTTCTGGAGGGGATTGCCGTCATTGTCCTCACAGTTCCTTTGTTCCTGCCGGTGGTCACACACATCGGTGTCGATCCGGTTCAGTTTGGCGTCATCATGATCATGTGCTCCATGGTCGGCCTTCTGACACCGCCTGTCGGCATGGTGCTGTTTGCCGTATCATCCATTGCCAATTTGACAGTCGGGCGGTTGTCAAAGGCGCTCATGCCGTACCTTCTGGGAATTGTGTTTGTTCTGCTGGCCGTCATCATCTTTCCGCCCGTTTCAATCTGGTTGCCAGAATTGGTGATGGGGCAATGAACCTGAAGCGCATTGATGCACTCTTTGGCCAGTTCTTACGCGGCATTTCCATGGCCTGCTTTGTTGCGCTGTTCTTTCTGCTGTTCATCAATGTAATTGCGCGCACATTTCAACTGGCTGGCTTCGCCTGGTTCGACGAAATCGTACAGGGCCTGTTTGCATGGATGGTATTTTCAGGGGCGGCCGCACTTTGGCGCGAACGAGAACACTTCGCTGTTGACTGGCTGGAAGTCACATTGGGCCAGTCTCCATATGCGATCATACTACGCGGGCTGATCAGCCTGTTGTGCCTGTGCTTTCTGATTGCCATGACCATTTATGGCTATGACTTATTCGCAAGGAGCAGAGCGCTGACACCCATTTTGCAACTGCCATCATCACTGTTTTACAGTGTCATCCCGCTCTCCGGCCTTGTAATGGTCCTCTACACTTTACGCGATATCAACGTCGCATTCTCTGACCTGCTGTCCCACAAAAGGAAATAAGAACCATGATTTATGATATGCGCACCTATGTCTGTCGCCCCGGCACAATCAAAAAACACATGAAGCTGTATGAAGATCATGGCTGGGAAGCGCAAAGCCGCCATTTGGGATACCCCGCAGTCTATGGTGCAGTAGAAACGGGCGATGTCAATTCCTACGTCCATATCTGGGTCTATGAGGATGTCGCAGACCGCGCGGCTAAGCGGGCAGCGATGGCCGCTGATCCCGACTGGCAGAACTATCTGAAACTCAGTGCCGAGGCTGGAAATCTGGTGAGCCAAAGCAACACCATTTTGACACCCGCTGCCTTCTTCGATCCAAACCAACGTTGATACAGGCTTCGGTTTCCAGTCGGCCAACAACATGCGGATGCACAACCAAATTGAACCCAACAACTAGATGATGGATGTGGGGCCGGGATTCGCCCCACATCACGTCAAGTTATCGAAGTGATCTAGCCGGGAGGCACGATTCTCAACAAAACAGACACAAGCGCTGTCTGGCTTTTGACGCCTGTCTTTTCGAACAAGCGCCGAAGATGCGTATTTGCGGTGCTGACTTTGAAACCCAGTTACTGCGCTGCAGACGGCATATCCATTCCCTTGAGCACGCATTCCGTAGCCTCCATAGTGCGATTATGTGCAGCTTGGCGAACCACGCGCTGACTGGCTATGATCATATGGTAATCCATATTCATATCCTGTTCCAAACAGGCCATAGGGCAGGGAACTGCAATTACACCGATGACGCGGGCAATCGCAAACATGTTTGCTTCACTCCTGACAAGGATTGGCAGCAAAGCTGTTTAGAAGTTTTCGTGATTAAAACTCAAATTTTCCAATCAGAATCAAAGAGAACAAGATGCCCAGAATCGCTATAGTGCTAACCGAAGGATATGCGGACTGGGAGTGCGCATTTTTGAATGGAATTGGCCGTGCCTATTACGGCATCGAAACTCAGAATGTGGCACCTGACGGAGATAAAATCACATCTCTAGGCGGGCTTGTGACCCTTCCGGATGACAGTCTTGCAAATGTGAAGCCAAAGGCGTTCGACGCATTGGTTTTGTGCGGCGGATCTATCTGGGAAACCGACAATGCGCCTGATGTGAAGCAGTTGGCATTGCAATTTTTGGATGAGGGGAAAGCCGTGGCAGCAATATGCGGCGGCACACTGGCTTTGGCGAAGGCTGGCATTCTTGACAAAAGGCATCACACAAGCAATGCGCCTGACTATCTGGCCAAAAATGCAAAGACGTATAAAGGCAAATCCCTGTATGTGGATCAAGTGACAGCGGTCGAAGACCTAAACGTCATAACCGCCCCAGGTAATGCACCCGCACATTTTTCTGCAGCAGTCTTCCAAGCGGTTGGAATTGATGAAAAAACCGTATCTGAGTTTCTGGGAATGTTGTCGGCAGAACACCACTGACACTTAGCTCACCTGGCGGCAGCCAGATCAATTGCAGCCTTGCGACAGATGTGTATAGTCGAGCGCAACCGGCCACGCACCACATAAACTCCATAACGTGGCTGATCTGAAAAGGCTCCAAAATGGAAATTGAATGTCATTGTGGGAGCGTCAGAATCACAATTCCATACGCACCACAGAAACTCAACCGATGCAGCTGCTCAATTTGTCGGCGATACGGCGCACTTTGGGCGTATTTCGACCCCGAGAACCTCACGATTTCTGGCTCGACTGACACCTACGCCTGGGGTGAGCGAATGATTGAGTTTCACCGATGTAAGACCTGCGGTGTCCTCACACATTGGGCCCACACAGGCAACGGCCCAAGCGAAGGCAGTGGGAATATTGGCGTGAACATGCAGAATATGGAGTTATCGCAGCTCGCAGGAATTCCGGAACGTGATGGGCATGCAGACGTATCAGATCCGTCGTGAAGCTGATCGTTGTCACAGATATCTTCGCGCTTCCAGCTAAAGCGGATTGCATCTCAGAAAAACTGCCAGACATCTCAACAATTGAGCGATTTGGAATAAATGAACTTTGCGGGCAACCCGGTTTATCAGGGGAGGCGCTGCATCAATATCTTTTCACCGGTGGGGGCCTTGAGAAAGCGGCCAACGCCTTGTTGAGCATAGCTGGGAAAGACAGCTTCGGATTGGGCTACAGCGCCGGGGGCACGGTACTTTGGCGCGCTGTCACCGAGGGATTATTCCTGAAAGGCCTATTTTGCATTTCCTCAACACGGCTTCGACACGAAAAATGCATCTCAATGCCCAACCACGTCTTTTTCGGCGCAAAGGACCATGGCAAGCCATCGGATGAATGGCTGATTGATGTGCCCGAAAGACAGACCGTATTCGAAGATTGTGGACATGACTTCTATCTTGATCCGGAAGTCGCTGATGTTGCGGAAACACGACAACAGATAGCATCCGAAATGCGCCTCATTTCTTCAAACACAGAACTTGGCTAAACGCGGCAATCCACACATTGTTGCCGACTGCCCCAGTCAACCATGATCACGCAAAGCGGTAACAATACACATTGTTCAAATATGCATGGTCTTCGATGCGAAAGTGGGTTTCTCCGATATGTTCGAACCCTTGCGCGAGATAAAAGGCAATTGCTGGTGTATTTTCCGCATTGGTCGCAAGCCAAACAGACTCACCCCCGTTTTCACGACAATACTGGAGCGCCGCATGTAACAATCGCTTTCCAACCCCTTTGCCATGGTGACGCGGCTGAACGTAGAAGGTCGATATTTCTGTGTCTGAACAACCTGCAACCGGCGCTCGGCTCTCAGAAGACACGCGTATGAAGCCGTCAATACCTTCGTCGTTTTCAGACACAAGAATGAACTCCTTGGGATCAGATATCAGTGCTTCGGTCTTTGATGAAGTGAACTCCTCCAACACATAGTCTGCAAACAAAGCGCTGACGCCGCGCTTGAGATAGGTGCCTATCCATACTTCAATCGAGAGGGCAGCAATGCTTGAGGCATCTGATTTGTAGGGGATTCTAACTGTCATAGCCGTAGGGTGTCAGCTTTCAGATCAAGGTTGAATAGTATGCTAGTCACTTTCCGCGAGAAAACTGAGTCACTCCAGACTCAATGCCTCCATGCCAAAACCGAGACAGCTCTAACTTGCTAGGGTGGTGAGATATAACCATCTGAGCCATACACCCAATTATCGCATAAGATATATTATGGAATAATTATACGTCGCAGAACCAGCCATCATAGGCGGGTTCCACGGATTCCGGGGTTTCCTGACGCACTGTCTCATAATCGAGATCAATGTGCATATGGGTCAAAACAGCCTGCGTGGGGTCAATCTGTTCGATAGCCGCTAGCGCCTCGCGCAATGAGAAATGACTGGGATGTGGATCATAGCGCAGCGCGTCAACAATCCAGTGAGACAGTCCGGACAGCAGCGCGGCGCTCTCTGACGGTAACGCGCTGATGTCCGATGAATATGCCACATCACCAATTCGGAAACCGAATGAGAGAATATCACCATGTATTTGTTTAAACGGTAGAATATCGATTGTGCCGCCGGGACCGTCAATGGACAACGTCTCACCATGCGCAATTTCATGCGCCACAAGAATGGGCGGATAAGACGATCCAGTCGGAGTCTTGAAGCAATAGCCAAATCCATCATGCAGCCGATCCAGCGTCTCGCGATCGGCATAGATTTGGACGCGCTCACGTCGGTTGATCACAAATGCGCGTAAATCATCAATGCCGTGGGCATGATCTGCGTGCGCGTGCGTATAAAGCACTGCATCAGCCCAATCGACGTTCTGGGACAGACATTGCTCCCGAAAATCCGGGCCGGTGTCGATGATGATGCGCGTTACGCCATCTTTGCTGCGTTTCTCGACAAGCAGGCTGCAGCGCCGCCGGCGATTTTTTGGATTGTCCGGATCACATGCGCCCCATTCATTTCCAATTCTTGGCACGCCAGGCGATGATCCGCAGCCCAGAATTGTAAAGCGCAGACTCATAAGACCTTCGGAAGTTTTTTGAACAGCTGGAATGCATTGGCTCCGGTCTGCTCAATCAACTCCGATACATCCAGATGAAGCGTCTCTGCAAGTGATGCGGCTGTATCGGCCACATAGGACGGTTCGTTGGTACGACCACGATGCGGCACCGGCGCCAGATATGGCGCATCTGTCTCAACCAAAATGCGATCATACGGCACATCGCGAGCAACATCGCGGATATCCTGCGCGTTTTTAAAGGTCGCAATACCCGAAAATGATACATACAGGCCCAGTTCAACGCCAATCTTGGCCAGGCCCGCGCCAGATGAAAAGCAATGCAACACCGCCGGAAACGAACCGATTTCCGTCTCTTTCTTCAAAATGTCAATCATATCAGCGTCCGCCGCGCGCGCGTGGATAACCAGAGGCAAACCGGTGATACGTGCAGCGGCAATATGGGCGATAAAGCTCTGTTTTTGGGCCTCACGGGCACTCTTGTCGTAATGGTAGTCGAGCCCCGCCTCCCCGATTGCGACCACCTTTGGATGCGCAGACAATTCAACCAGACGATCTGTGGTGATATGTAATTCTTCATCCGCATTATGCGGATGAGTCCCGACGGAACAGAACACATCGTCAAATTTCTCAGCAACGGCAAGCACTTGTCCGAATTTTTCGACACGCGTGCAGATCGTGATAATGCGTTGAACACCACGGTCACGCGCGCGCGCAACCACGTCGTCCAATTGATCCGCGAAATCCGGAAAGTCCAGGTGGCAATGACTGTCAATCAGCATTTGCTCTCTCAGCTCTCTGATGACGCTTCAACAAATCTTGGAAACACACCTTCCGGCTTGTCGATCTGTGTACCGCTAGCCAGAATTTGATCCGGTTCCAAGGCTGCAAAGTCGCGTGCATCTTCAGGCACACACAACACATCAAGCAGCTTGGCTGAGGATTCTGGCATAAAAGGCTGCGAGAGAATGGCAACACGCCGCACAATCTCGGCTGTCACAAACAGAACCGCTGCCATGCGCTGGGGATCGGTCTTTTTAAGTGCCCAAGGCTCCTGAGCCGCGAAGTAGCGATTGGCTTCACTCACAACAGCCCAAACGGCATTGAGCGCATTGTGCGGTGCCTGAACATCCATGGCATCCCGGCATAGCGGCAAGAGAGACCTGGCCTGCTCCAAAATAGCCGTATCTTCGTCAGAAAACTGTGCAGGTGCTTCCAGCAATCCGTCCAGATTCTTGAACACCATCGACAAGGAGCGCTGCGCCAGATTGCCCAGATCATTTGCCAGATCGGCATTCATCCGCGCCACAATTGCCTCATGGCTGTAACTGCCATCGCGTCCGAACGGGACTTCACGCAGCAGAAAATAGCGCAAGGCATCAAGACCATAGGCTTCCACCAGCGCAATCGGATCGACCACATTGCCGACTGATTTCGACATTTTCTCCCCACGATTAAACAGGAAGCCATGTGCATAAACCCGCTTCGGCAATGGCAGACCGGCAGACATCAGGAATGCTGGCCAGTATACCGCATGAAAGCGAATGATATCTTTCCCGATCACATGCACATCGGCCGGCCAGAACCTGGCTCTGTCGGCGGTTTCATCAGGAAATCCGGTGGCTGTCAGATAATTGGTCAGCGCATCAACCCAGACATACATGACATGTTCAGGATCATCCGGAACCTTGACACCCCAGTCAAAAGTTGTTCGTGAAATCGACAAATCGCGCAGGCCCGATTTCACAAAGCTGATAATCTCATTACGACGCTCATCAGGTCCGATGAAGTCTGGGTTGGCCTCAAAACAGGCCAGCAAGCGGTCCTGATAAGCGGACAGTTTGAAAAAATAGCTGTCTTCCTCAACCCACTCAACCGGCGTGCCCTGCCCGCCCAGCTTGACGCCATCCTCATTCGTCGTGATTTCATCTTCGCCATAATAGGCTTCATCACGAACGGAGTACCAACCGGAATAGGTGTTTTTGTAAATGTCGCCAGCCGCCGCCATGCGCTTCCAGATTTCAACACTGGCCGCATGATGGCGCGGTTCAGACGTGCGCAGATAATCATCATTGGACGCATTCAACGCGACCGCCATTTCCTGAAAACGGGCCGTATTGCGGTCCGCTAGTTCCTGTGTGGAGATGCCCAGATCTCGTGCTGTTTTCAGCATTTTCAGTCCGTGCTCATCAACGCCGGTTAGAAAAAACGTGTCGTAGCCATCAAGGCGCTTGAAGCGCGCCATGGCATCAGTCGCAATCAACTCATAGGCATGCCCGATATGGGGCGCGCCATTGGGATAGGAAATTGCTGTCGTGATATAAAACGTCTTTTGACTCATAACTGGAACTGACCTGTCTAAGCGGGACCCTTAAGCGGGTAAAAGGGCCGCAGCATGTTTGGCTTTGTTTAGTAGCGCAAACAGGTTCAGGATCAACTGTTTCTTATCCAGATTATAGGTCTCAGTCTCACGCTGTTGCCGATCAAGCACGTCCCAAACATCAATCCACGGATTTGCGCCGCCCTGCCCGGCCACCGCTTTGGCCCGATTATGCACAAAAAGCCGGGCACGTTCCAAAAACTCCGCGAAGAGCGCATCCCGCCCGCGCGAACACAGCGCATCCGCCAATGCATGCAGGTTTTTCAAATCACCTGGAGGCTCCTCAAGCCGCGCTTGCATGTCGTGCCGCAGATCACCATGGTCTGTTGCCAGAAGATCCATCGCGTAGCGCACACGGCCATCTGCCAGCCCTTCGACCAGCGCAAACTCAGCTGCGTCGAAATCGTCCATTTGTGCTTGCAGAATAGTCGCCACCTCGGCGTCAGTCGGCCGTGGGAGCATGGCTTTGCGGCATCTGGACCGAATTGTTGGAAGCAGCCTTTGAATATTATCAGAAATCAATAAAAACAGACAATTAGAGGGTGGCTCTTCAAGTGATTTCAAAAGCGCATTTGCAGCAGCAGGCGCCATATCATCAACCTTGTCGACAATGACAACGCGCCAGCCACCTTCACCCGCTGTTGACCCCAAAAACTGGGTCAATCGGCGCACATCATTCACCGGTATACCGGCCGTCATACGCTTGTTATCCGCATCCCAGCGACGTGACAAAAGGAGCAAATCAGAATGTGAGCCAGCACTGATTTTAGCCGCAGCCCGACTGTCTGATGAAACAGATAAATCCTGAACCTTTGGCGCCGCGTCCCAGACTGCAAATTGATGCTCCAGCAAAAACTTGGCAACCTGATAGGCAAAGGTTGCCTTGCCGCAACTGTCCGGCCCGCCAATCAACCAGGCATGGTGCAATCTGCCATGACCGAGCGCGTCCAGAAACACGCCTTGCAGCTTTTCTGCACCGACAAGACCCTGCGCAGCGCGTGGCTGTAATATTCGATCATAATCTTCAACAACGGACATGTGCATTCCAGCGGAGAAAATCCGACCCTATTCCAGGATCACCATGGGATCAAAGCCATTCCGGGATTTTATTCGAAAACCCGGAATGAAGCAGCTTATGTGTCTGAAGGGTCCGCTTCTGAGGAACCGGCCTCTGATGCGCCTGAATCATCAGCCTCAGGATCAGTGCCATCGGAAGACGCTTGTGCCTCACTCGGTTCCGTTGCTTCGGAACCATTGCCCTCAGCATCTTCACCATCGTCCTCATCATCACCTTCGATCTCGCTAATACGCTCAACAGAAACGACAATTTCGTCTTTTGCAGTGTTGAAAACCGTGACACCCTGAGTTGACCGGCCCGCGAGACGGATACCATCAATCGGACAGCGAATGAGCTGACCACCATTGGTGACGAGCATGATTTCATCGCCCACATCCACCCGGAAAGACGCTGCAAGTGCCCCGTTTCGGTCAGACATGCTCATTGCAGCAATACCTTTGCCGCCGCGACCGGAGACCCGGTACTCAAAGGAGGAACTGCGCTTACCATAGCCATTTTCAGAAATGGCCAGAATAACCTGTTCAGCTTCCATCATGGCTTCGAACTTGGCGTCGTCCAGAACGGTCTCATCTGTACCTGTTGCCGCCTCAGCCTCATCATCAGGCGCTTCTGTCGAAGCCCCTTCCTCTTCAATCCCACGCAACAAACGACTTTTCTTGATAAAGGCTGTGCGTTCCGCTGGTGTCGCCTCGAAATGACGCAGGATCGACATCGCGATCACAGTATCACCAGACGCCATATTGATACCGCGCACCCCAACCGAGTTTCGGCCAGTAAAGACGCGTACATCCTGCACTCTGAAGCGAATACACTGCCCTTTCAGGCTGGTCAGCAGCACATCATCATCAGCAGAACAGGTTTCAACACCAACAATGGCGTCTCCCTCATCCAGCTTCATGGCAATTTTGCCGTTGCGGTTGACCTGAACAAAATCTGACAGCTTGTTGCGACGAACGGTGCCGCGCGATGTGGCAAACATCACATCCAACTGTGCCCAGCTTTCTTCATCTTCCGGCAAAGGCATAATGGTGGTGATGGTTTCATCCTGCTGCAACGGCAGAATATTGATCAGCGCCTTACCGCGAGATTGCGGGCTGCCTATAGGCAAACGCCAGGCTTTCAGCTTGTAGACAATACCGCGTGAGGAGAAGAACAGCAGCGGTGTGTGAGTGTTGGCCACAAACAGCCGTGTCACGAAATCCTCATCCTTGGTCGACATGCCGGAACGGCCCTTGCCGCCCCGTCGCTGCGCCCGATAAGTCGCCAATGGCACACGCTTGATATAGCCCGTATGGGATACGGTGATGACCATATCCTCACGTTGGATCAGGTCTTCATCTTCAAGCTCGGCGCCACCGTCCAGAATTTCTGTCCGGCGCGGCGTGGCAAACAGTTCATGCGATTCCTGCAATTCATCCTTGATGATGGTCATGATGCGCAGGCGCGAGCTGAGAATTTCAAGATATTCCTTGATCTCGTCACCAAGCTTGTTCAGCTCGTCAGAAATCTCTTCTTGCCCGATACCCGTCAGACGTTGCAGACGCAGTTCCAAAATGGCGCGTGCCTGTTCTTCCGACAATGTATAGGTGCCATCTTCCTGAACACGGTGTCGTGGATCATCAATCAGGCGGATCAGCGGCTCAATGTCTCGTGCAGGCCAGCTTTTCTCAAGCAATTGAGCGCGTGCAGTCGCAGGATCAGGAGCAGCACGGATAAGCGCTATCACCATATCGATATTGGCAACAGCAATGGCCAGCCCCACCAGAACATGAGCACGATCCCGCGCCTTGTTCAGCAGAAACTTGGTTCTGCGGCTGACAACGACTTCGCGGAATGCCACGAATGCGCGCAACATGTCCAGAAGCGTCATCTGCTCCGGCTTGCCGCCATTCAGCGCCACCATGTTACAGCCAAAAGAGCCTTGCAAAGGCGAGAAACGGTAGATCTGGTTCAACACCACATCTGCAACCGCATCACGCTTCAGCTCAACCACAACCCGCATACCATCACGATCAGATTCATCGCGGATGTCAGAAATGCCCTCCACACGCTTCTCGCGCACCAGATCAGCAATCTTTTCGATCATGGTGGCCTTGTTCACCTGATAAGGTATTTCGGTGATGATTAGCGCTTCGCGGTCCTTGCGCACCATTTCAGTGGCCACCTTGCCACGCATGATGACACTGCCGCGCCCCGTTTCAAATGCAGAGCGGATGCCAGCGCGGCCAAGAATCATGCCGCCGGTTGGAAAATCGGGACCCGGCATATGTTCCATAATGCCAGACAGCGTTATTTCTGGATCGTCGATCAGCGCAATACAGGAATTGATCACTTCACCCAGATTATGCGGTGGAATATTGGTCGCCATGCCGACTGCAATGCCGCCAGCTCCGTTGGCCAGTAGATTGGGAAAGCGGGACGGCATGACAACCGGTTCTCGCTCACGCCCATCATAGTTTTCCTGAAAATCAACAGTGTCTTTTTCAATGTCCGCTAGCAGATACTGGGCAGCCTTTTCCATTCGGCATTCCGTATAACGCATCGCAGCAGGTGGATCGCCATCGACAGAGCCAAAATTCCCCTGCCCGTCCACAAGTGGCAGGCGCATGGAGAATTCCTGAGCCATGCGCACAAGCGCGTCATAAATCGCGCTGTCACCATGGGGGTGATATTTACCCATCACCTCACCCACAACACCGGCTGATTTACGATATGGCTTGTTGTGTTCAAGACCCATGCCATGCATCGCGTAAAGGATACGCCGATGCACAGGTTTCAAACCGTCACGCACATCCGGCAAGGCCCGGCTGACGATCACGCTCATCGCGTAATCGAGATAGGACCGCTTCATTTCTTCAACAATACCGATGCGTTCAATATCGGACGGCAAATCGCCGGTTGGTTCGTTTCCCTGAGGGGTATTCTCGTTATCGGACAAATCTGTACTCACGGGTTAAAGGCGACGAATCGTCGCTCAGAATTGAAGTGATTCATTATAGACTGCCGCCACGGCAAAGACTAATTTTGCCCCGTGAAAATGCGTGCAATTTCCTGAAACAAAACAAATAGTTACAGTTATTTTTGCCAAATTTACGACAGGCTCTGCTTTTTCTAGCCCATCAGCGCTTTGAAATTGCGCCTTGACACCCATAGACCATCGCTGCACGGCTTGTTGCCATGGAAATTGATACGCTCATAAATGCCTCTGTCACACTGCTGGTAACCATCGATCCGATTGGGCTGGCGCCGCTGTTTCTGGCACTCACGGCAGGCATGGACCGCGCCACGCGCACCCAAATTGCACTGAGAGGCATCCTGATCAGCACGGGCCTTCTGGTGATGTTTGCGCTGGCCGGTATGACCATTCTCGATCTTTTCGGCATTACCATGCCGGCATTTCGCATTGCAGGCGGCCTGCTTCTCTTCTGGCTGGCTTTTGAAATGGTCTATGAAAAACGCCAGGAGCGAAAGCAGGAGACAACAGACCGCGCGGTCGTCAGCCATGAAGAGGCAAAGCACATCGCTGTGTTTCCGCTGGCCATACCACTGATCGCCGGACCGGGCGCCATCTCGGCAACGGTCCTGTTGTCTACCGAAATGTCATCGCCCTTGGAGCGCAGCGCCCTGATAGGCGTTATTCTGGCATTGATGGTTTTGTGTATGGTCGTCTTCATGCTTGCCGAACGATTGGATCACATTCTTGGCGATACAGGCCGCATGGTGCTTACTCGGCTGCTGGGGGTTATTCTGGCCGCATTGTCAGTCCAATTCGTAGCGGATGGCATTATAGCTTTTATGGCCGCCCCGACGGCTTGAACCCGCTATTGCGCGGGTAAATCAATTCGAAATTCCGCGCCACCATATTCGTGAACGGAATCCTTGGCCCTGATCATGATAAAAGCCGTCTCCGGTGGAATCACAACACCGCCCAAAGACCGCGTGAATGGCTGTTCATTCACATGCGGATGCAACAATTCCCGAACACCAAGCACCTTACCCTGCGGATCAAGCACTTCAAAGGCATTGGCATAATGATCCCAGCCCTCATCGGCATGGCGGACGGTTGCCTCAATCCGCCATGTATCCCCGCCAGTAGAGGTTGCCGTGGCACTTACCACATCGGCTTCCCCGGCCAGCGCCATCGTCGGCAACATCATAAACGACAAGACAAAAGCCGAAGAAGAGGCGAAAGACCTCAGTTTTCTAGAACGGAATCTCATCATCCATATCATCGGCGAAATTGCTACCGCCGCCTTTCTGCATCGGGTCTGATTGGCCGAAATTATTGCCGCCGCCCTGATTGCCACCACCCTGATTGCCACCGGACTGGTTGCTCACGGCGCCACGATCATAACCGCCACCCGCAGAATCCTGACCGCCCTGTCCGCGCGAGTCGAGCATCTGCAGTTCACCGCGATAGCGTTGCAGCACGATCTCTGTGGTATAGCGCTTCTGACCGCTTTGGTCTTCCCATTGCCGCGTCTGAAGCTGGCCTTCAAGATAAACTTTCGCGCCCTTCTTCAGATAGTTCTCAGCAACTTTAGCCAGATTATCATTGAAAATCACGACCTGATGCCATTCGGTTTTTTCACGACGCTCGCCACTGTTCTTATCACGCCAGCTCTCACTGGTGGCAATCCGAAGATTGACGACAGGATCGCCGGAGTTCAAACGACGGATTTCCGGATCCGCGCCCAGGTTTCCGACCAAGATTACTTTGTTGACACTGCCAGCCATGGCATACTCCTGACGTAAAGGTCAGCCAGCAAATGCTGGCTCTGTTGGTAAATTGCTATTTTCGAGTCACACTTGCAGCTATCGACGACATAATTGTCTGTTCTTTTAACACACATCGTCGTTTTCCACGGCCTCTTCCACCATTAATGACACGCTGCTGACAGTTTTCCACACATGCTGTTGCTATCACTGTCAAAAGCTAAGGTATAAACTCCAAATTGAGTTTGGACCCTAGGCTCATCAACGGATTCAGAAGCTTTGTTCTTTTTATGTTCCAATTTAGGAGAACATGCATTAGCATTTTAAAAAATGCAAGATGTCTGTTGATTCCTGTTTTACTACACCATCAATACCCGTCTGGACCTTGATTATCGGTGTTAAAGTGCCAGATCGAAATTGTACCAGTTCAAGAAACATATTTCGTACAGCACTATCCAGCAGCGAACACCCGGTTTAATCAGTCTCCATGCAATCTGTTTTCATCCTTATTCAGACGGTCAGTTAAGTTCTATGCCCAGCAAATCCAATTCTGGAACCAGCAGTAAATCCAAGGCTGCAAAAAATCTCCCCCCAATGATTTCGGTGCGCGGTGCCCGCGAACATAATCTAAAAGGCGTGGACATTGATCTGCCCCGGGACAAGCTGATTGTCATGACTGGCTTGTCCGGATCGGGCAAATCCTCACTGGCATTTGACACGATTTATGCCGAAGGCCAGCGCCGTTATGTCGAATCGCTATCAGCCTATGCACGGCAGTTTCTGGAAATGATGCAGAAGCCGGATGTCGACCAGATTGATGGCCTGTCTCCAGCTATTTCAATTGAGCAGAAAACCACGTCACGCAACCCGCGCTCCACCGTAGGAACTGTGACCGAAATTTATGATTATATGCGGCTTCTGTTCGCCCGGGTCGGCATCCCCTACTCACCAGCAACCGGATTACCAATTGAAAGCCAGACAATATCCCAGATGGTGGATCGTATTCTGGATCTGCCAGAGGGAACTCGGTTGTATCTGCTGGCCCCGATTGTACGCGGTCGCAAGGGCGAATACCGCAAGGAACTGGCAGAATTACAGAAGAAGGGTTTTCTGCGCATCAAGATAGACGGCACCTACTACGAAATTGCAGATGCACCTGTCCTCGACAAGAAATTCAAACACGACATTGATGTGGTCGTAGACCGCATCGTTGTACGATCAGACATAGCCTCCCGTCTGGCGGATTCACTGGCAACTTCGTTGGGATTGGCAGATGGCATTGCCGTTGCCGAATACGCTGACACAGCAGAAGGTGCTGACACGCCCGAGCGTCTGATTTTCTCGGAGAAATTTGCTTGCCCTGTCTCCGGTTTTACCATTGCAGAAATCGAGCCACGCCTGTTTTCATTCAACAATCCGTTTGGGGCTTGCCCAACGTGTGATGGGCTCGGGTCTGAAAAACGCGTCAGCGAAGACATGGTCATCCCTGATGCTGAACTCTCGATAGCCAAAGGCGCGGTTGCGCCGTGGTCGCGCTCCACGTCGCCCTATTACCAACAGACACTGGCGGCAGTGGGCAAAATCTATGGTTTCAGTCTGCGGGACAAGTGGTCAAAACTGTCCGCCGAAGCCCAAACCGCTGTTCTGTTTGGCACTGGGAAGAAAGAAATCACATTCACGTATGATGACGGGCTGCGCTCCTACAAAACGAAAAAACCATTTGAGGGCGTCATTCCCAATCTGGAGCGCCGCTGGCGGGAAACGGATTCCTCGTGGTCGCGTGAAGAAATCGAAAAATACATGTCTTCAGCTCCCTGCCAGGTTTGCGATGGCTACAGGCTGAAACCCGAAGCCTTAGCGGTTAAAATTGCCAGCAAGCACATTGCTCAGATCAGCGAATTGTCAATCCGTAACGCTATGGACTGGTTCGCAACACTCCCGGACACTCTAAGCGACAAGCAGAACGAGATAGCTGGACGTATCTTAAAGGAAATTTGCGAACGACTTGCGTTTCTGAATGATGTCGGCCTGGAGTATCTTACCTTGTCGCGGAATTCCGGAACCCTGTCCGGTGGTGAAAGCCAGCGCATCCGGTTGGCTTCACAAATCGGCTCAGGCCTGACTGGCGTTCTCTACGTGCTGGATGAGCCCTCGATCGGCCTGCATCAGAGAGACAACGACCGGCTTTTGACGACGCTCAGGCATCTCCGCGATCTTGGCAATACCGTGATTGTTGTGGAACATGATGAAGAAGCCATTTTAACCGCTGACCACGTGGTCGATGTGGGCCCAATGGCGGGCATTCATGGCGGCGAAATCGTTGTTGCCGGAACACCGCAAAAAGTCATGAAATGCAAGGAATCTCTGACCGGGCAATATCTGTCCGGACGGCGATCCATTCCTCTGCCAAAAACGCGGCGCAAACCAACAAAGAACCGGAAAATTACAGTCAAAGGCGCAACAGGCAATAATCTGAAAGACGTGACCACATCGATTCCGCTTGGCACATTTTGTTGCATCACCGGCGTGTCAGGTGGCGGAAAGTCCACCTTGCTGCTCGATACACTCTATCGGGCGGTTGCCAAACATCTCAATGGTGCAAAGGCACTGCCGTCTCCGCACAAAGCCATTACGGGACTGGAGCATCTGGACAAGGTCATAGATATCGACCAATCCCCCATCGGCCGCACGCCGCGTTCCAACCCGGCGACCTATACCGGTGCCTTTACGCCAATTCGAGAATGGTTTTCCGGTCTCCCCGAAGCAAAGATCAGAGGCTATGCGCCCGGCAGGTTCTCATTCAACGTCAAAGGCGGACGGTGCGAAGCCTGTCAGGGTGATGGCGTCATCAAAATCGAAATGCACTTTCTGCCGGATGTCTATGTCACCTGTGATGTCTGCAAGGGAAAGCGCTATAATCGCGAGACTCTGGAAGTGCAGTTCAAAGGCAAATCCATTGCTGATGTATTGAATATGACCGTTGATGAAGGCGCCGTGTTTTTCGCCGCAGTGCCAGCAGTCCGCGACAAGATGCTGACATTGCAACGTGTTGGGCTTGGCTACATAAAAGTTGGACAACAGGCCACAACGCTCTCTGGCGGTGAAGCCCAGCGGGTAAAACTGGCAAAGGAACTGTCAAAACGTTCCACAGGCCGCACACTTTACATTCTGGATGAGCCAACAACCGGCCTGCATTTTCACGACGTCGCCAAATTGTTGGAAGTTCTTCATGAGCTTGTGGATCAGGGAAATTCAGTGGCCGTCATTGAACACAATCTGGAAGTCATCAAAACAGCCGATTGGGTGATCGATATCGGCCCGGAAGGCGGCGATGGCGGCGGAGAGATCGTGGCGGAAGGTACGCCTGAGCAGATCATAACTGAAGAGCGATCTTACACAGGTAAATTCCTGAAAGAATTGCTGGAACGACGCCCGGAAAATGGCGACGTCATGATGGCTGCTGAATAGCCACATAAGAACCTAATGCATCACCGAATTCCGGTTTAACTGGCAAGGTCCTGCCAGTTAAATACGGTCGACCTTGTTTTCTGGAGATAGCTTTGTGACCAGCTATCGGAAAATGGAGACAAATCCCTGATTCTTAAGAAAGTTTTGCACGAGACCTGCGTTTTTTGCAGGACAGATATACCGTTTTGGCACTCCACAAATGTTGCAACGCACCCTAAATAGCAATCATCAGAGAAACGAAACAAACTCTGAATTTAAATCAAACCCAAACCGGAGACTAAAATGCAATTCTCTTCTTTCACAGAATCCTACCGCAACTGGCGCCAGTACCGCAAAACCGTTGGCGAATTGTCCCGCCTGTCCCGTCGTGAACTCGACGATCTCGGAATTGCTCCTTACGACATCCCACAAGTTGCACGTCGGTCCACCCGTGGCTAATAAGTCATGCGTTCGACCAAACAAAGAAAAGGCCCACAACATATCAATGTGTGGGCCTTTTTAGTATCAGGCGCCTGATCGGTGCCAGAAGCTTACATCGGGTTTGACCCGGTTATGTTCTTTCCGGTTGAGAAGAAAAATGTCTCACCATTGCTGTCGTCTACGCCGTCATTGTCGGACACAGCATAGCCAACACCATCAACGTCAATTGCAAATCCTTCAAGCTTGTCGATCACGTAGCCGCCTGTTGCTTGCAGGTCTGGCAGGAAGTCTCTTACAAGTTCCTTCCTGACAACAGGCAATTCACTGCCCAGCTTGGCAGGTGTCATTTCCGACAGAGCCACACGGTAAAGCCGTTTGACCTTTGCATTTGCACCAATCTGATTATCACGTTCCACGATATACGCGTTGTCGCCAAAGATTGTTATCTCGGACAGGCCAATCCATCCGGTTTCTGCAGGCTCTGTTGGATAGAGCACAGCACCCCACTCCTTTGACACCGTATCATAGGATACCAACTTGACTTGATTGGCAGCATCGTCGGCCCACTGACGCTGGATGGCAACCCACAAAGTTGTGCCGTCCATGGCAATACCTTCAGAGCCAAACCGCTTTTCGACCGCAAGCAACTCAGCGGGGAATGCAACCTGTTGCTGGATTTCACCTTCGGCATTTACATGATAAAGCCCATGCGCGATCATACGATCCGTGCGTCCTTCTGAGGCAAGCCAGAAACCACCCTCTCCGTCCGCAACAATCCCTTCCAGGTCCAGCAACTGGGCGGGAGAACCATTGCGTGTCACAGGCGTTGCCGCTGTAATCAGGGCGGGCTGTTGCGTGGCATCAATGGTGAAGATGGTTGGCTGCATGGCATAGAAACTGTCATTCACAGCATAGAGTTTGCCGGGGACAGAGTGATCTGCAGTCAATCCGGACAATGCACCCCAACCTATCGGGCGACCATCCTTCATCATTGACTGGATCATTGGATAGGCAGATGCCTGATCAGCAAGCTGATACAGGGTTACGTGTGACCGCACTCCGCCATCTTCAATCAGATCGGCCTCATTGGCCACAGCCAACAGATTGCGGCCAGGCAATGCAACAACACCTTCTGGTGCAAGCCCCGTTGGCAACAATTGAACAAATTCAGGTGCCGCGCCCGTGTCACGGTAAACGCCGACCAAAGAACCGCGCTCAGACAGGACAAATATGAACGTCTCACCATTATAGGTACCAACTTCTAGCCCCTCTGGCTCGGCACCCTTATTGCCGGAACGAGCTTCCGGATAATGCCCGGCAGTGGTAACGCGGTACTCAAACTCAAGTCCAGAATCATAGAGCATGTCGCCCGACTTGCTGAAAATGGTGAAACCGCGCGAACCACCCTTGTAATCGCCTTCATTGGCCGTGACGAAGCGGTCATTATCCAGCCACTGAACGGCATCGGGTTCCCTTGGAACCGCGTCCAGCTTCCCGTCAAATGTCAGAGCACCTTCTTCATCAACATCCACGTTCAAAAGGTCCACGCTTCCAGCCGAAAAGTGGGACGTCACTTCGCCCGTGGAACCATCAATGACCGCGATGTAGTTGTTTTCCTGAAGCGTCACCACAATTTCGTTGAGGGCATTGAAATCAACAAACTCCGGCTCCGGATCGCTACCGGCCACATCAGCAAGACCGGTCAGATCGACAATCTTCATGCTGTTGCAATCGGGCATGCCGTCATTCAGTGAAAACAGGATTACATTTCCGGCAGGCATCTGCGGAAGGACACCATCGTTGAGATCTTCATCTCGCTCGTTTTCAATTGCCACGGCCACCAGTGATTTATCAGGCGAAATCGCGATTGAGTCAGGCTGACCACCAAGGTCACAGGATACTTCAATGGATTTGGCATCAATATTCAGGACCGACAGATGACCATCAGGCGCTGTAAAACTCTGCGATGTGTTGACGCCAATCAGCGCATATGCACCGACAACAGACACTGACGTCGGCTCACCGTTGACGCTCAGAAAGCCGGCTGGCTTGGGTCGAGCTGGATCAGAGATATCGACCATGCCGACACCACCCAAAGGGCTGTCGGAATAGATCAGCATGTTACCATCTTTTGTTGCAGAAATAATTTCGGAAGAGGACTCCGATTTCTGATCCATGTCGGATGGAATATTCTCGTTGACCGGGAAGCTCGCGACCCGGTTAAACATCATGTCTGCCATTGCTGTGGTGGAAGACAGTGCAACCAGCAATGCGGCAAGCGAAGCGAATTTGGACGTCTGATACATGGGACCCCCCATTTGTGTGAACAACATGGGAGGCTTCGCAGGAACACATTACAGGCTCGTGACATCACGGATACAGGATCGTGACATCAACGGTCTGGGCCTGAGGACCTTACGATTTTAGGACTGCAAGCCCTGTGGACGTTGCTTGAACCAGACACTTAGCGGCATGATTTCAGGTGGCTCGCCATTGTCCCGGGTCCAGGAATCAATCGCATAGGATTCGCCATTGCTGATCTGAACGACAACACCCGTTGCATGCGGATAGCGGCCATCCAGAAAGAAGCCTCTCGCCTTTGGTCGTCCAACACGATGGTGTTTCAGATAATTATTATCGGCGGCCAGTTTTAAAACACTGGTCGTGTTTGTGGCTTCGTCGATGCAGTCCAGTTGTCCCGGCTTGTTGACCGTTGAAAGGTCGAACCCACCCACATCATTGCCTGAGCCAACTTGTGGCGCAACGCGTTTTTCGAACCACTGAACCGCCCGTCCCATGGCTTGGCGTTCTTTCTCCGGAGAGCTGGCACCAGATGCCAGAATGGATCGTAGTCGCCTCATATCAGCAGCTGAAAAGTCAACGCGCTCTTTTCTGGCACAACCTGTGCCGTGGCAAACATAAACCGAGGTACCTTTTGGCGCACGGCCATCCTGGCTCGCATACCAACTCATGGGATCGCCCTCGCCGGATTGAATGCAGCCAGTCAATGTCACCGCAATCAACAAAACCAGAATCTGTCGCATAGACGCCCCCTCATCAGAACTGCCCGGATAAACCAAATTGACGGGAAAAGCCACATGCAATCAAGGACGGATGTGCTATATGCCCGACTACACACAAAGGAGACATTGATGACGAAGAAGGCGGTTCATATCATTGGCGGCGGGCTGGCAGGCTCTGAAGCAGCATGGCAGCTGGCACGGCGCAATGTTCCGGCAGTCATCCATGAAATGCGGCCTGTCCGTGGAACCGATGCTCATAAGACAGATCACCTGGCAGAACTGGTCTGCTCCAACTCCTTCCGATCAGACGATGCACAGAACAATGCAGTCGGCCTTCTGCACGCGGAGTTGCGGCTGGCAGATTCTCTGATCATGTCTTGCGGCGATGCAAATCAGGTTCCCGCCGGTGGCGCGCTTGCAGTGGACCGCGATGGATTTTCAGCAGCCGTAACACAAAAGCTGGAAAACGAACCGCTCATCACCATCAATCGGGATGAAGTCGCGGGCCTTCCTCCGGAAGAGTGGAACAATGTCATCATAGCCACCGGCCCTCTCACGTCGCCTGCCTTGTCTGAAGCAATTGCCACACTGACAGACACGTCCGCTTTGGCATTTTTCGACGCAATTGCACCTATCGCCTATTTTGAAAGCATCGACATGTCAGTGGCGTGGTTCCAGTCGCGCTACGACAAGGTCGGCCCGGGCGGCACCGGTGCGGACTATATCAATTGCCCAATGGACAAAGACCAATACTATAATTTCATCAATGCGTTGAATGAGGGCGAGAAAACCGAATTCAAACAATGGGAAGGCACGCCTTACTTCGAAGGCTGCATGCCAATTGAAGTCATGGCCGAGCGCGGACCGGAGACCCCACGTCACGGTCCAATGAAGCCAATGGGCCTCACCAATGCCCATAATCCTGACGTAAAAGCCTATGCGGTTGTGCAACTCCGACAGGATAACGCATTGGGAACGCTGTATAATATGGTCGGTTTCCAGACAAAGTTGAAATACGGCGCTCAGAAAGACATTTTTCGACTCATTCCGGGCCTCGAAAATGCAGAGTTCGCTCGTCTTGGTGGACTTCATCGCAATACGTTTCTCAACTCGCCTGTCCTGTTGGACGGTACATTGAGATTGAAAGCCGATACGCGTCTGCGTTTCGCAGGTCAGATCACTGGATGCGAAGGCTATGTGGAATCAGCATCAATGGGACTTTTGGCAGGCCGTTTTGCTGCTGAAGAATGGCATGGGATGGACAAGTCCATCCCGCCGGTCACAACTGCATTCGGAGCCTTGTTGTCACATATTACCGGTGGACATTTGGCAACGGAAGAAGTTCCCGGCAAACGTTCATTTCAGCCAATGAACATCAATTTCGGCCTGTTTCCGCCGGTCCCCGCAATCACTGAAATCGACGGCCGCAGACTGCGTGGCAAGGAAAAAACAATCGCCAAGCGTCAGTCGATTTGTAAACGCGCCCTTGTCGATTTTCAACAATGGCTGCAGGATTCCAAAGCAAAGGTGGCTGCTTAAAAGCAAGGCCAGCGCTTGGAGCTTCGCCAAAGCTGCCAGATAAGACGTGCGGTTCCGGCCTTTCTCAATGGCAATTCCAATTGAGAAAGTCGATGGAGCTTTGCTATTTGTGAAGCCATCGGGGCGGCATGCAAGAAAGCCGGCCGCAATGTTGGTGGAACGGTATCAGCGGCGGCGCGCGCTTTTTCAAGGTAGCTTTCAGCAATTACGCAAACCTCAGACACAGCCCGCTCGATATCAACCGCTTCAGACTCCAGATAAGGATTTGCCACCAAACCAGAAGCGTCCCGCAATTCTGGTGGAAGGTATCGCGAGATTCTGCTGACACGCTGCGAGGTTAAAGGCAGATCTGTATAAAGAACGGGCTGCAGGACACGATCCCACAGACAGAAAACGCAAGCCAGATAGCCTGAGACCTGTGAAGCCGATGTGGATTGCCCACGGTCAAGCATGAGACAGGCAAGTTGAAGAACCGTTCCTTCCGTCTGGCCTGCATACGCTTCAAATGCTGCACGATCTTCAACCGCATCATCATATAAATCGAATATCCGCCCATCGAGGTAATTTTCCCAGATCTGCGGACCTATGGAATGGCGTTGTGTGAGATCCAGCATGAGGTGTGCCAACGGACTGGCGGCGGCTTCTGCATTCCGCGCGCATTGAAAAACCTCACGCCACCATTGCAGGCGAATCTCACCAGCCACTGGTTCACGAATGGTACGGACGATTTTCCGGATTTCCAGATCAAACGCATGCAATGCAAAGACATCATCGCGGCGCGCTCCAGGAATGAACTGACCGGCAAAGTAGCGCCCAGGGTCGGCAGAGCGGACAATGCGATTGAGATCTATTTCAGCCGCAAGCGGCTTCATCGAACCGTCTCAACCGGCAGCAAAGCTGCCGCAACCGGCCGCCCTTCCCCCAGAATGACATTAAAGGTCCGAATGGCGGCTCCGGTCGACATGATTTCAAATCGAATGCCTGCATCCCGTAGTGCCTGACGGGTTTCTTTAGTTGGAAACGTGCCCGTATCGCCCATGCCAAGGAACAAAAGTTCAATGGCGTCAGCTTCTGCCACAACCCTGTCGAGTCTCTCAAAGGTTACTTCTTCAGGAACGGATGCAGACCATCCATAAACACCTGAGGGCAAAGCCAGTAAGCCACCACGATGCGACATTTCGGCAAAGCGGAAGCCGCCATTGCCGTAGGCATCAATGGGTGCGCGGCCCGGAAAATGTGATTCTGTTATGATAGTTCCGGGCGAACGGAGGAAATCATGCGCCTCTTTGGCATGGCCAGTCTCTTGTGTCTCGGGTTTTGACGTCCGATCCTTCGTCATGCAGCGCTTGAGCTTTCCAGTTCCTCTTTACCCTTGGCAGCATCCGTATTGCGCAACTTCAGGAACATCAGCAAAGGAGCCGCAATGAAAATTGACGAATAGGTACCAATCAACACACCCCAGATCATAGCAAATGTGAATGAAGCAATCACTTCACCGCCGAAAACATACAAAGCACCAAGTGCCAAAAGGGTTGTGATAGAGGTCAGCGCCGTTCTGGAGAGTGTTTTGTTAATCGCCAGATCGAGAAGTTCGATAATTGGCAGACGCTTAAACTTGCGCAACTTCTCACGCACCCTATCATAAACGACCACCGTATCATTCAGTGAATACCCCACAATCGTGAGAACAGCCGCAATGCTCGCCAGATTAAACTCAAGCTGAAGCAGCGCAAACATCCCGATTGTCAGGAGCACATCGTGTAACGTTGCAACGACAGCACCAACTGCAAATTGCCACTCAAATCGCAGCCAGATGTAAATCAGAACTGCACCGAGAGATGCCACCACAGCCAATATACCGGTTTGTGTCAATTCACCGGAAACGGCAGGTCCGACAACTTCGACCCGTTCGAACGAAACAGTTCCAGCCAAGATGCCCCGTACCAGTTCCACGACGGCCTGTTGAGCCTGCTCTCCGCCATCCTGTTGCTGGATCCGGATGAGCACGTCTTGAGGAGAGCCAAACTCCTGAACCTGCACATCGCCCAAGTCCAGATCAGAGAGAACATTTCTGATTTCTCCGATATTGGCCGGACCTTCGATCGTCTTGATCTGCATCAGAGTTCCACCCCGGAAATCGATGCCGAGATTAAGGCCGTTTACGGCAAACAGAACCATACTGAGGACGACCAACGCCGCAGACAGCGGAAACGCCCATTTGCGGTGCCGCATGAAGGCGATTTTTGTGTCATCCGGGACAAGTTTCAAAGTGCGCATAACGTTGCTCCAGCCTTAAATCGGCACAGTTGAGGGGCGTGTGCGACGCACCCAGAATGCCACAATAAGGCGGTTTACGGTGAAGGCGGAAAAGACGGTTGTTACAATACCAATCGCCAGAGTAATGGCGAAACCACGGATCGGACCGGACCCAAGCGAGAACAGAATAATCGCTGCAATCAAAGTTGTGATGTTGGCATCCAAAATGGTTCCAAGCGCACGTTTGTAACCCGCATCAATGGCCGCAATGGCGTTTCTACCGGCACGCGCTTCTTCCCGAATTCGCTCATAAATCAGAACGTTCGCATCAACCGCCATACCAATGGTCAGAATAATCCCGGCGATACCTGGCAAGGTCAATGTCGCCTGTAACATGGACAGCACGCCCATGATCATGATGATGTTTACAGTCAACGCGATATTGGCAAAAACACCGAACAAACCATAGGACAGCACCATAAAGACAAGCACTGCAACAGCAGCGATAATCCCGGCAATCTCACCAGCTTCAATCGAATCCTGCCCCAAGCCGGGGCCAACCGTACGTTCTTCAACAATCGTCAAATCGGCAGGCAATGCACCAGCGCGCAACAGAATAGCAAGATCATTGGCACTCTCAACGGTAAAGTTACCACTGATCTGCCCACTACCGCCCAAAATCGGCTCCCGAATAACTGGCGCGGAAATCACGACATCATCCAGAATGATTGCAAAGGGTCGACCGACATTATCTGTAGAGGCCCGTCCGAAATCACGCGCGCCAGAATTATTGAAACGGAACGTCACAAGCGGTTCGTTGGTCCGTTGATCAAAACCGGGTTGAGAATCAACCAGATCTTCACCACTGACGATCTCGCGTCGTTCGATCACGTAAGGGATGGGCGGATCATCAGAGGAAAACATCACTTCAGCGCCAGAGGGTGGACGCCCTTGCAAGGCCTGCTCACCGGACATTTCCTGACTTACCAAATGAAAGCTCAAACGTGCGGTTTGCTTCAAAAGGTCTTTCAGGCGCTGTGGGTCACCCAGACCCGGCACCTGAACCAGCACACGATCTTCGCCCTGCCGCTGAATGTTGGGCTCGGTCGTTCCCAACTCATCAACACGACGACGAATAACTTCAATAGACTGATCAACGGCTGAGCTGACCCGGCGTGCAATACCTTCGGGCGTGAACGTCAACTGGATAAGGCCGTCACTATCGATATCAAGCGTGACTTCCGTAACAGGCAACCCACCGGACAGGAGGCCTCCGGGAATCGGTTCAACGATCTGCTGCAATGCGGCACTGGCCGCATCACTTTGAGAGGCATCACGCAAACGTGCCTGAACTGTTTCACCAACAGTGGTCAAACCTGTGTAGCCAATGCGTTCATTTCGCAATGAAGTACGCAAACTGTCACGGATATCATCCAGACGGGTTTCAATCAGATCATTACGCTCCACCTGCAACAGCAAATGCGCGCCACCCTGCAAATCCAGCCCAAGAACCAACTGGCCGCCAGGAATCCATCCCGGCCACCTGTCTGCAACATCTTTCGGCATCAAATTGGGTAAGGCAGCGATCAGCCCAACCAGAACGGCCAGGACAATTGCAACTGTCTTGATCGGAGAGAAATAAAGCATTCAGGCACCTGTGAGAGATTTGGCCGGACCATTTTCTGCCTCGGGCACCGCCCAAAGCCGCATGGGACGCTTAGCTGTCGTCTTTAGCCGGCTCGCCCTTGGCGCGCACATCGGAGACCATTGAACGAACGATGCGGACCCGCACGCCTTCGGCCAGTTCGACCTGCAACTCACCGCCATCTTCAATTACTTTGGTAACTTTACCAATCAGACCACCACTGGTGACGATGGTGTCCCCACGACGCACTGCGCCAATCATTTCTTCGTGCTTTTTCATCCGTTGGCGCTGTGGCCGGATAATCAAAAAATACATCACCGCGAAGATCAGTACGAATGGAAGAAGGCTGGTTATCATTCCAGCACCGCCACCGGCGGCCTGCGCATATGCGGGCGTTACGAACATCGTTCAATCCTGTCTAGTTACACCGCCTCACGCTATATCGGCATGGGCAGATTTGCTGGTTTTTCTGTCGAAAAAGTCTCGCGGACTATACTCACGGCGCTTTGCTTTGCAAGCCTCATCCACGGGATCGCTTATAACAGCTTTGCAAATGGGGCATCTGCCCATAAATTGCCAGCGAAAACAAAGGCACATTGCCTCAAAAACATAATCTTGGACGCTTTATGACCCAAATTCCGGCCGAAGAACTTCAACTTGACCTGAAACCCGCCCTGACACGCATCGCAGATGCTTTGGAGCGGATGGCACCAAATATTGTGGAACCAGCCAACTTTAATGCGGCAGATGCCTTTGTATGGAATGCTCGCAGTGGCGTTCTAAAGCCGGTTCCCAAGGTCAACCGGGTAGAGTTGCGCCTGTTGAAGGGAATTGAACAGGTCCGAGATATTCTTTTGCAGAACACACAACAATTCGCATCAGGCTACCCCGCAAACAACGCTCTGTTGTGGGGCGCAAGGGGCATGGGCAAAAGCTCCGTCGTCAAAGCGATCCACGCTCATGTCAATGAATCGGCCGCATCAGAGGCAGAAAAGCTGAAATTTGTTGAGATTCACCGCGAGGATATTGAGTCCCTCCCCGATCTCATGATTCTATTGGCACAAACAAAACTTCGCTTTCTGCTGTTTTGTGATGATCTGTCCTTCGACACCGATGATACATCCTACAAGGCGCTGAAAGCGGCACTTGATGGCGGCATTGAAGGTCGTCCATCAAATCTGCTGCTCTATGCCACTTCAAACCGCAGGCACCTCATGCCGCGCGACATGATTGAAAATGAACGCTCGACTGCCATTAATCCAAGTGAAGCCGTCGAAGAAAAAGTATCGCTGTCAGACCGATTCGGCCTTTGGCTCGGCTTCCATAAATGCAGCCAGGACGAATATCTGCGCATGGTGTCCGGTTATTTGGAACATTTTGGACTCAATATCGAAGAATCGGAATGGCGACCTGCCGCTCTGGAATGGGCCACAACCAGAGGCTACCGGTCCGGCAGAACTGCATGGCAATTCATTCAGGATATGGCAGGCAAAAAGAAAGTGGCGCTGAAGCCTTAAGCTTCAGCGCCACAACTATTGGGCGGATATTGGTGTCTGGTCAAACGCCGCCCAAATGGTCCAAAGGATTGACTGGTGTCGATCCTTTGCGAAGTTCAAAGCGCAGTTGTGGAGAACTCACAGAGCCAGTGGCACCTGCCTGAGCAATCTCCTGACCGCGACGAACCTGATCGCCTCTGTTAACGCTCAAGGCACGGTTGTGGGCATATGCCGTCACCCAACCGCCCGAGTGCCGTACCAGTACCAGATTGCCGTAACTCTTCAACTCGTTACCGGAGTAAATTACAACACCATCTTCGGCTGCTTTGACGGGCGTTCCGTCTGGGACAGCCAAATTGATACCGTCATTTCTTTCGCCATTGGTTTTGTCACCAAATGTAGAGATGACGCGTCCACGAACCGGCCAACGAAACGACAGGCTGCCTGCACCGGCCTGTTTGGCCGGCTCCTGCTGCTCTGCCTTTGGTGGTGTGTACACAACCGGCTGAACCTGCTTGACGGGCTGGACAGCAACCGGCTTTGGCGGTTGGATCGAGCCTGTTGTCTGCACATTCCGAGGTGCCAGTTGAGCTGTTCTGTTCGGCGCAACCGTGTTTGGAGCAACGGTCTGCCCGGCTGCAACTGTTGTTGCTTGGCCATGACCAGGAATAACAAGAGTTTGGCCAATCTTGATATTTGTCGACTGACCCAAATTATTCGCGGAAGAAAGCGTGCCGACATTTACGTTATGGCGGCGCGCAATACTATAAAGCGTATCACCGGGAGCAACCCGATAACGCCCGCCAGCAACTGTCGCAGGCGCTGCGGCTGCAGGTGTTGTCAAGACAGCCTGCGTCGCCGGCTTGGAAGAAGGTCTTGGTGCACTACCGACTGATCTGACTGCATTGACCACTGCGGCCCGCGCAGCCGCCTGAGGCGCAGCTTGCTGCGCAGGTCTGGAAACTTGCTGTGGGAACGCCTGCAATCGCGGCTGAGCGGTTCTGGCAGCAGCCTGTTGCGTCTGAGCTCGCACGAAAGTTGGAATGGTCAGATAGCGACCCGCTACAATATCACGAGGGCCAGACAATCCATTTGCATTGAGAATGGCTTGCTCAGGCACATTGTGGCGCCGAGAAATTGCATAGAGCGTATCGCCGGGCTTGATAGTCACAGTCTGACCGCCATCACGCGTCCAACCAGATTCATCCTGCCCCACAGCTGCGGTCGTTATCGGATCAGCTTGCCGAGACGTCGGCAACTGGTAATCGCCCTTTGCCATATTGGATGGCGTAGGCCTGTACGCCGGAGCAGCGGCGGCTACAGGCCTGGTATAGTCAACCGTTGGCTGAACAGAAGAAAAAGTCTGCTGAACGGGATAAGCCTGCTGGGCTGGGTAGGCCTGCTGGGCTGGGTAGGCCTGTTGAGCCGGATAAGGCTGAACAGGCTGCAAATTTTGCCGCGCAACAACATTATTGGAAAAAGATCCCGCAATGGGAACCGCAGGCATTGGTTGCCTTGTCGGCTTACCCAAAAAGTCTCGTTGGGCAGACACGGCTGCCGTATAATCCTGATCCGAGACTCTGGAAAAATCATTACTGCAGGCCACAAGAGTGCCCGATAGAAATGAAACAAATAGGGCCTTGGAAATTAAGCGGCCAGCCCGGCTCCGCGAAAACGCTATACTTTTACACATCCGGCATACTCACGCCTGTACTCAAAACACAGACGAAGTATTAACCGTGACACCCTTTATAAATGCTTAAATTGATTCAGTTTCTGCCGTTTCTCGTTTGGACATGAAACTCAGTCGTCACTCACCCGCCCAGGAACGAGTGGTGGGAATTCGCCCCTGCCGATTGTTTTGGAGCTGATTTCAGTGCCGTTTTTATGGAACAAAGTGATGGCTTCTTCCCCATGCCCCTCATCCATTGGCGCAACCAATCTGCCGCCATCCGCCAATTGATCGAACAAGACAGGCGGTACAGTCTCACAAGCTGCGGTAAGAACGATCGCATTAAATGGAGACTGCATTGGCCAGCCAGCATGACCGTCACCACTGTATAAAGTGGCATTCAGAATACCGTCTCTTTCAAGATTTTTTTCCGCTTGCCGGATCAAGGGTCGCACCCGTTCCACGCCATATACCCGGCGAGACAGTCTGGCCAGCACGGCAGTCTGGTAGCCACATCCAACACCAATGTCCAAAACCTTGTCTTGTCGCTGCAATTTCAGCGCATCCACGACAATCGCAACAACGCTCAGAACCCCGGCGCTTTGGCCGTAACCAATGGAGTGGTCACGATCTTCCCACATCTCTTCTTTGGCAAGATCGGGAATGTAAAGTCGCCGGTCGGTCTTCTCCAGAGCCTTCAACAATGGAACATCGGTCACGCCTAGCTCGCGCAGACGCAACAGGAAGGCTGGTAGATGATGGCTATGCGGATTTGAAAACCCGGCCACGCGACACCTCTATTCTGCTAGATCGGAATAACGCTTCATGGCCTCATCGGCTGTCAAATCCAGCTTCAGCGGAGTAATAGAGATATAGTTCTGTTGCAGAGCATCCATATCTGTTCCGGCAATCACGTTTTGTGGCTGCCTGCGATAGGTGAGCCAATAATAGGGATTCATGCGCCCATCATCGCGCTTGTCGAGAAACAGTCCATGGGACAAGGCACCCTGACGGGTAATTTGCACGCCAGCAACATCTTCTGCAGCACAGCTGGGAAAATTGATATTGATCAAAATGCCCGGCTCAATTCCTTTGTCAATCACCTTGCGCACAAGCCCCGCCGCATGAACACGTGCCACATTCCAGGGAATTTCGGCCCCCGAATCCCAGTCATAGCCCTGACTGAGCGCGATGCTGGGAACACGCAACATGGTGCCTTCCATTGCAGCGGCAATGGTTCCGGAATACGTCACATCATCTGAAATATTGTGACCCGAATTGACGCCTGACAAAATAAGGTCTGGCGCCTCTTTCATGACTTCGCGCACACCCATAATCACGCAATCGGTTGGTGTGCCACGCAAGGCAAAAACCCGCTCTTCAATCCGGCGGAGACGCAAAGGGTCGTTGAGTGTCAGAGAATGGGACAATCCACTTTGATCGGTCTCAGGTGCCACAACCCAAACCTCAGAAGACAATGCCTCTGCAATTTCCCGCAACACCACTAGGCCTGGTGCATTTATCCCGTCATCATTAGTTACCAATATGCGCATTCGGTTTACTCCGTAGGGCCTGCGATGTGACTGATCCCAGCCATATACGGTTTTAAAATGTCTGGAATATCGATGCCGCCATCTTCGCGCTGATAATTTTCCATGATTGCGATCAAGGCACGGCCTGTGGCCACACCGGATCCATTCAATGTATGAACGAAGCCAAGCGACTTGTCGTCACCCATGCGATAGCGCGCGGACATACGCCGCGCCTGAAATTCACCGCACACCGAACAGCTTGAAATCTCGCGATAGGCATTCTGACCCGGCAACCACACTTCGATATCGTAGGTCTTGCGTGCACCAAAGCCCATATCCCCGCTGCTCAGTGTCATGACCCGATAGGCCAATCCCAGCTTCTGAAGCACGGCCTCGGCGCATTGAAGCATACGCTCCAATTCCGCGAGAGAATCTTCAGGTCTGGTCACACTCACCATTTCAACTTTTGAGAATTGGTGTTGACGCAACATGCCCCGTGTATCACGACCAGCCGACCCGGCTTCCGAACGGAAACAAGGCGTCAGCGCCGAAAAGCGCAAAGGCAGTTGATCGCCATCAAGAATGCTTTCGCGAACCAGATTGGTCAAAGGCACTTCGGCGGTTGGAATAAGCCAGAAACCATCATCCGTGTGAAACAGATCTTCCTTGAATTTAGGCAATTGCGATGTGCCATAGACAGCATCATCCTTCACCAGCAACGGTGGCATGATTTCCTGGTAGCCGTGTTCTTGCGTGTGCAAATCCAGCATGAACTGCCCTAAAGCGCGCTCCAATCTGGCAATCTGCGCTCGCAACACAACAAAGCGCGAGCCTGATATTTTCCCGGCAATGGAAAAATCCATCATGCCCAGTGCTTCACCCAACTCGAAGTGTTCTTTGGGCTTGAAATTATTTCGCGGCTTTTCACCCACTGCACGAAGCAGGACATTTTCCTCTTCGCCAGGGCCGATCGGAACACCTTCAAGTGGAATGTTGGGGATTTCAGCAAGCCTGTCGTTCAACGCAGTGGTGAGCGTCCGCTCAACATCCTCGCCACTTTGAATAAAGGCCTTCAACTCCGAAACAGCTGAAATAGCTGCTTGAGCTGCCGCCTCGTTGCCAGAAGCCTTGGCTTTTCCGATTTCCTTGGAAGCTGCGTTCCTGCGTTCCTGGGCTTCTTGAAGTTTCGTCACGTGAGTGCGGCGTTCGTCGTCCAGCGCAATCAGATCAGCGGCGCGGTAATCGGCAAATCGCGCTTTCATCGCTGCATCAAAAGCGGCTGAGTTCTCTCTTATCCATCGGATATCATGCATGGGATAGCTCAATTGTCAGGTTGTCGTTGAATGAGATGAGCGTGGCAGTAGCGCTAATGTCAGACAGTATCAACCGCTTCATCTGCCTTTTCCTGCTCCGCACGCCGACGCTCAATCAACCGCACGGAGAGAATAGAGAGCTCGTAAAGCACAATAGTCGGCAAGGCCAAGCCAATTTGGCTGATGGGATCTGGCGGAGTCAGAATAGCCGCCATCGCGAAAGCGGCAACAACCGCGTAACGCCGCTTGGACTTAAGGCCAACCGAACTCACCACACCAATTCGCCCCAATAGCGTCAGAATAACAGGCAGTTGGAATACAAGGCCAAATGCAAAAATCAGCGTCATGATCAGGCCAAGATACTCGCTGACCTTGGCAACCAGTTGAATGGAGGCCTGACCATCACCTCCGGCCTGCTCCATACTCAGGAAAAACCCCATGGCGAGCGGCATAATGAGATAGTAAACCAGCGACGCACCGATGACGAAAAGAATTGGTGTCGCAACAAGATAAGGCACAAAAGCCGATTTTTCATTCTTGTACAGGCCAGGCGCTACAAACATGTAGATCTGCGAAGCAATGATCGGAAACGCCAAAAACAGCGCACCAAAGAATGCCAGTTTCAATTGAGTGAAAAAATATTCCTGGGGCGCAGTGTAGATAAATTCGATATCCCGCAAATCCCCCGCCGCTTTTTCGTACGGAACGGTCAGAACATTAAATATATCTGTCGCGAAAATAAAACTCACGATGAACATCAGCACCAGACCAATAACGGCTTTAAACAGCCGTTGCCGTAACTCGATAAGATGCTCGATTAGCGGAGCGCGACTGCTGTCGACTTCGTCTTCGCTCTCGCTCACGCGTCAGTATCCTTCTTGGAAGTACCCGCAGTTTTTGCGGTGGTCTTTTTGGCGGCAGGTTTTCTGGCTGCAGTCGTCTTGGCAGCAGTCGTCTTGGCAGCAGTCGTCTTGGCAGCAGTCGTCTTGGCAGCAGTAGATTTGGTTGATGTTGCTTTCGCAGCGGTTGCCTTGGCAGCATTGGTTTTTGTGGCTGCAGCCGGTTTTTCAGCAGCTTTTGATTTTGCGGAAGCTCTCGGCTTTGCAGTTGCCTTGGACTTTGGTGCAGCCTTTGGTTTTGCAGCAGCTTTGGGTTTGGCAGCAGCAACGGCATCAGGTGCGGGCGTCGTTTGCGCAACCGCGCCTGACTTAGCGCCCTCGCCCGCATTCAACAAGCCCTTGTTGATATCCCGTTGGACATCCTCAGCGGCTTGCTTCACAGGATTGAGGCTGCTTTTGAGCTGCGAAACCGGATTGATGCTGTTTACGCTTTCAATGCCGGTTTTAATGCCATCAAGATCGGCTTCTTTCAGCGCATCATTCATCTGACGCTGAAAGTCACCCGCCATCCGGCGCATATTTCCAATTGTCTTGCCAATTGTGCGCAACATTCCCGGCAGTTCCTTTGGACCCACCACAAGAATAGCCACAACAGCCACAACAATGAATTCGGTCCATCCAAGATCGAACATTCAGATCTGCCGGTTTCTCAAAAAAGGGCGCAGCACGATAAGCGCACAGCCACCATCAGAATTTATGGATTAGCTAGCTTGCTTATCTTCGGATTTGACAGCGGCCGCAACTTCATCAGCCGTCTGGTCTATCGTCTTTGGCTTGTCATCTTCCTCGGCGAGCCCCGATTTAAAGCTTTTGATGCCTTTGGCGACATCGCCCATCAGATCGGAAATTTTGCCGCGACCGAACAACAGCACGACCAAAACGACAACAATGGCAATCTGCCAGAAACTTATACCCATTATGTACTCCTAAAATCTTCTTGAACTGCAAAGGCGAACCAAACGTTCGCTATCGACACAGCCCGTAAAATCGCTTGCTAATCATAGTATTACACCGCCCAACGGTGAAAAGACACCCATAATTAGTACTAGGGTGCGGACTCTTTTTCGATGATGAAATGGCGGTTTTCTGCCCGCTCGAACATGTTGGCATTGCAAAAAACCCGCCAAGCTGGCTTTTCCCTGCATCTTTTGCCCATCTGAACAGTCACTTCGTCACCCGTAACGAGCACGCATAACAGATGTGGGGCTATATGTGTTCTTTTTCAAATACCAAAATGTCGCGCGGGTCAAAGCTGACGAAAACCTCTGTCCCCGGTCTCAACTTATCAGCATTTCTGATGCGTGCCTGTAACGGATCGTCCAGTCCCTCAACAGCCACGTCGACCAGATCCACCTCTCCCAGGAAACGCCGCCGCAAAACTCTGCCATGTTTCGCACCGGACGGGATGTTGGTTTCCGTTTTAGGTGTGATTTCAACACCCTGGAACCGAATGCAGATATCAGCAGTTCCATTTGGTTTGCCGGTTGCGGGAAATGTGCCCACTGGGGTAATGACCAGGTCGTCAACGATCTCGCCTTCCAGCATATTGACCTCGGAAAAGAATGTTGCAGAAGCCAGGTCAACCGGTTCGAAATAAAGCTCGCGTGCCGTCCCGTCCTGCACGATCTGACCGTGCTTCATCAACAAAATGCGGTCGGCAACGCGCATTGCTTCTTCAGGATCATGCGTGACCATCAGGCAGGTGGCCCGCATTTCCCGCAAAATTGTTATGGTTTCATCGCGCACACTATCGCGCAACCTTTGATCAAGGCCCGAAAATGGCTCATCCATCAACAGGATACCCGGCCGCGGCGCAATCGAGCGGGCCAGCGCCACACGTTGCTGCTCACCACCTGAAAGATGATGCGGATACAAATTGGCATGATCTGCAAGCCCCACACGTTCCAGAGCAAGCATCGCCTCGCTGCGCGCATTGGAGCCAGACAGGGCGGTCAGACCAAACATGACGTTTTTCTGAACCGTCAAATGTGGAAACAGCGCAAAGTCCTGAAACATCAAGCCTATGCCGCGCTTTTCCGGCGGAACCAGCCCCCCTGGTCCACCAAATTCCTTGCCATCAACCAAAAAACGACCGGCCTGAGGTGTTTCAACACCCGCAGCAATTCGCAACAATGTTGACTTGCCGGACCCCGACTGGCCAAGCAAACACACAATCTCCCCTGAAGCGATTGTCAGATTGATATTCCGAACGGCCTGTGTGTCACCATAACTGTGACACACACTTTCAAAGCGCATCTCTCTGGCAATCGTGGCACCCGTCGTGCCACGGCGGCCCCAGTTCAAGGCGGTTTTCAAACCGGAAGGGCGTGTTGTTTGGTTCATGAATGTGCCATCAGGAGAATATCAGGGTCTGCTCTCAATCGTCTTCAAGCACCACATCGGGTGCAAACAGGTCATCTTCAAGGGGGTCCTCGTCATGACCAAGGTCCGGATCATCATTCGGCATCGGCATAGGTGCCCCTGGTGGTAAAGTGCTGTTTAGCAGACCAGCACCTTTCAGTTCGTCCAATCCTGGCAGGTCAGCAATCGATTCCAGATTGAAGTGCTCCAGAAACTCCGGTGTGGTTCCATAGGTCACCGGTCGCCCAGGTGTTCTGCGCCGTCCGCGTAAACGTATCCAACCTGATTCAAGCAACACATCCAGCGTGCCCCTGCTCGTTGAAACTCCACGTATCTGCTCAATTTCGGCACGCGTTGCCGGCTGATGGTAAGCCACAATCGAAAGTGTTTCCAACGCTGCTCGCGATAACCGGCGTTGCTCTGCTGTCTCGGCTTGTAGCAGGAAGGCAAGATCATCGGCTGTTCTAAATGCCCAGCCATCTGCCACTTTCTTCAACACAACACCGCGGCCTTCATAAAGGCCCGCCAAATCCACCAATAGCTGCTCAAAATTCGCAGTGGCCGGAAGACGGTCTTTCAGAATTGAATCTTCCAGTGGCCGGTCAGAGGCAAACAACATGGCTTCCAGCATTCTCAAATGCAGTGTTTCGGTATCGCTCTCACTCATGATTTCCCCCTCCATCCTGCCTTGATGCCCGGCGAACAAACAGTGGCGTAAAAGGTCCGTTCTGACGAACTTCCAGAACCCCCTCACGCACCATCTCAAGACTTGCCGTAAACGAACTGGCGATGACGGTCGCGCGCTGATCGGGTGTTGAAAAATACTCGACCAGAAAATCATCAATGGGCGTCCAGTCTGACACATTGCCCAGCATTCGGACCAATAAATCCTTGGCTTCCTGGAGCGACCAGACAGTTCGCTTCCGCACTTGGACCGAAGTCACAGAATTGCGCTGACGTTGGCTGGCATAAGCCGTCAGCAAATCATATAGATTGGCTACATAGCTGCTATGCTTGATAGTCACCACGGGCTCAGGATCGCCACGTGCAAAAACATCCTGTCCAAGGCGTGGTCGCGCCATCAACCGCGCTGCCGCATCACGCATGGCCTCCAGTCGACGCAAACGAAAAGCCAGCGATGCGGCCAGTTCCTCGCCTGTCAATTCATCTTCATCATCTTTGATGTCAGGGAGCAGAAGGCGTGACTTCAGATAGGCAAGCCATGCCGCCATCACCAGATAGTCCGCAGCCAACTCCAAACGCATTCGCCGCGCTTCCTGAATAAAAGAAAGGTATTGCTCTGCCAATGCCAGAATTGAAATCTTGGCCAAATCCACCTTTTGTGAACGAGCCAAAGCCAGCAGCAAATCAAGCGGCCCTTCAAACCCGTCAACATCCACAACAAGCGATGGTTCCGACGCATCAGGTTCGCTGGCTCGCTCTTTCTGGTTTTCCCACAAAAGCGCCTGTGTCAGTGGATCATTGGCAATCTGGTTAGTTTCGTCGGCCAAGTTCAAGCCTCCCAGTCAACCAATGAGAGCAATGCGGAGAATTCTTTGCGAAGTTCATCAGCATCAATGACACTAGGCGTGGGCCTGGCGGCGAGCGCTGTGTTCGCACGATCCAATGCCAGGCCATCAAGCGTCGGCACATTGGCGGCGACGCTTTGCATCTCGTCCAAAAGGCCGTTGCAATGCAAAACAATATCACAGCCAGCACGAATAGCGCTTGAAGCCCGGTCAGCCATATCTGTCTGCAAAGCGCCCATCGAAATGTCGTCAGACATGAGAAGACCCTGAAAACCGATTTCCTCCCGAATGATCGTTGAGATAACTCTTGATGACAAAGTGGCCGGATTATCTGAATCTATCGCCTCAAACACCACATGCGCAGTCATCGCAAGGGGGAAGTCCGACAAAGGTTTGAATGCCGCAAAATCATGCGCCAATAGATCAATAAGCGGGCTGCTGACCTTTGGCAGTTCAAAATGACTGTCGACAACCGCTCGACCATGACCGGGAATGTGCTTGATAACCGGCAACACGCCGCCAGACAGCATACCATCTGCTGCTGCCCGCCCCAACGATGCGACGCTGGCAGGCGTGACACCATAAGCTCTATCACTAATGGCCTTGGTGGTGTTCTGAACAGCGACATCCAACACTGGCAAGCAATCAACTGTAATACCAAGCGCCAGCAGTTCCTGGGCCATGAGACGGCCGCCGATACGAGCGGCCTTGCATCCCCCACCTGAAATCCGCTCTTCGAGTTGCCCAAAATGAGCTGCGGCAGGATAGGTCGCCCAATGGGGTGGCCTCAGGCGCTGCACCCGCCCTCCTTCCTGATCAATCAGAACCGCAGCGTCATCACGCCCGACGCAATCGCGAAAGGCAGACACCAAAGCACGTACTTGCTCTGGAGAATCGATATTACGACCAAATAGGATGAACCCCCAAGGGTCTGAATCCCGGAGGAACTGTCTTTCATCGTCAGACAGCACAAGGCCTTCGCAGCCAGTAATAAAAGCGGATTGTGTCATAGAACGTGGTTAGAGCGACGTTCCGTTTTCGTCAAGCCAACACACCGGCCTCAAAACAAGACCAAGTGTGTCAGTGCATGTCACGATATACGATCAGCGGCGTGCAACAATGCAATCTCCGCCAGCGCTTTTCAGGGATTGGCAAAAGTCAGCTGCAGCTACGCGGGTTTCCATTGGGCCAACCCGGACCCGATAAAACACGCCTCTGGAGCCCAGGTCAGCTCGCGCGATATCCGGAGACTGGTTGCCGAGCACAGATGGGAAGCGACGTTGCAGCCCACTAAATGCCGAGCGTGCAGCTTCCTCGGAACGTTGCGAAGATACCTGCACAACAAAGTCACCCACTACGGCGGGTGCCGCTGCCTGTGCAGCCGGTTGCGCTGCCGGTGCAGCTGGCGTCACATTGGCAGATGGAACACGTGCCGCCACAGAATTCGTAGACGGCTGAACCGTTGGCGCATTCTGATTGAACGCGGGCGCATTTGTACCCACGGAAACACGGGGCGCTATTGGCAAGTCTGCCCGGCCACTGGTGCCAGTGGTGTTATTTGCGACAATACGCGGCTGGAGACCTGTCGAACCAACAGCATTGTTTGATGCTGAAGTAGACACATTTGGCCGCGCGCGGGGCAATGGTGCACCACTATCCGACGCACCAGCAGGTGCCGCAACCACTTGTCCGTTTCCAGAAATTTGTTGTGTCGTAACCGTACGCGGCTGAATGGCGTTTGAATCGTTGTCAACCCTGGCTGCCGGTTCAGCAACAATGCTGCCGTCCGGATTTACCTTGAAAGTGCGAACACTCCTGGGCGCAATTGCGTCTGATCCGGCGTTGTTACCATTTGCGCCAATTTGCCGGACGGTTCTGTCGGGATCGATATTGGGGTTGATCCGCTCAATCGGTGTTTCTGCGCCCGGTTGAATCACACTGTTCGACACATCGCTTTCATTCGTCAGTGGTATATCACCCGAGGCAGCAGGATCGGCAGCTTGACCGTCGGGTAGCATACGAACCGCATTTTTATCCGCCAGAACCAGAGGTGGAGGACTACCATCATCGCTGGAGAAAATAGCTTGATAGGCCAACAGGGCCCCTCCACCAAGCAGAACAAACGCCATAACACCGGCAGCAACCATCATGCCGCGGCTGGCGAACAGGCCACCACCTTCTTCCTCGTCATACTCATCATAAAGGACATCGGCTTCTTCAGTCTGAGGTGCTTCAGATCGTGTGTTATCCGCAAAGGAATCAGTCGCTTCTGCGCTTGATTGTTCAGTCTCGGAAACCCGAGGCGGGACACGCAAATCTTCCACTTCACGCAAATAGGAAAAGTCAGGTTGAGGAGGTGTCGGCGCACTGGCCAACTCGGACGCAGGTTGCACGGCAGCAGGGGCAGGCTGTGGTGCAGCGGTTGCAGGCTGGGGTGCAACTGGCGCAGATGGAGGTGACTGAGGTGGCTGAGGTGACAGGGGTGCAGCGTTCTCGCCAATTTGCCGGGGCACATAATTTGGTCGCGCTTCAGCAGCAGCAGACCTTACGGGCTCCCGAGCTTCGTTTGCATCAACATAACGCAGAAGTTCAGCTGCGATAGGATCAGGCTGTGGCGCAATCGGCTCATTTGGAGACGGCGCCGGTTTCTGGGAAACTTCCTGCGCACGCATTACAGCAACAGGTGGTTCTGGAGGCGTTTCGGGTTCTGCTTGATCGGGACTGGCACTTCCATGCAGTCCACCCATTTGCGAATGATCAACCGACGCAGTTGGTCTTATAGCTCTTGGAATTCTGGAGACATCAAAATCTCTGTCAGGCAAAGGTTGGGAAGAACCTCCCGGCGCAAACGGATCGTATTGCTCATCATCGGCGTAAGACTGTGGCCTTGCTGGCGCAGGTGCATCTGCCACCATCGTTCCAGATGATGCATAAGAATCATCCCTTGCCACAGATGGCTCGTCGGCTGGCAGATAATTCGGATCCTGTGGCGCATGTTGATAGACTGGCTCTGGAGATCGGGCAGACTCAGCAACACTTGGTTCTGGATGATAGGCTTGGGCCACCGGATCCTGAGACCCGGAAACGCCCTCAGTGACATAGGGATCCTGAGGAGCCGCTGTGGCACCGTCATTTGAGCGCTGGGCAGCAGCCTCAAAATTTCGTTCGTTCTGCTCCATAAGCCGGGCGAGCTTGATCAACGGATCATCGTCATCGGAAACAGACGACGATCGCATCGACCAGTCATCATTTTCCCATGCACTATCAGACCCTGAACTGCGATTTTGCATTGCAGCAGGTCTTCCAGGTGTATTTACTCCGGAACCAGCGTCGCCTGAAACTGGATCGTTTCCAGCGCCGGCTGCCTGACCGGGCTTGTTTTTGTCATACTCATACTCGGACATAACAAGTCGTCTCTTTCGTTAACCAAGTTTGCAAAAGCAACCATCAAAGTCGCGCCTGCAAACCATCATCAATGCTAACGCAATTCGTCCCGCGCATCCACTCCCAGCAATCCCAGGCCGGAGCGCAGAACAATTTGCACCGCCAAAACAAGAGCTAAGCGCGCTCTAGTCAATTTTTCATTATCATCTTTAATAAATCGTAATTGGGGCAAATCTTTGCCTTTGTTCCAATGGCCATGAAACGCACTTGCTAAATCATTTAGATAAAATGCAATACGATGTGGTTCGTAGAAATTCGCCGCCGCTTCGACAATGCGTGGATACTCCGCAAGCTTACGCATGAGTGCCAGTTCACTGGCATCATCCAAGATTGAAATATCCACTTTTTCCAGATCAACTACAATTTTTTCATCAAAAACTTCAATGGCTTGAGAAAATGTCGAATGTGTGCGCGCATGCGCATACTGCACATAAAATACAGGGTTGTCTTTCGATTGCTCGAGCACTTTTGTGAAGTCAAAATCCAACGTGGCGTCGTTTTTCCGATACAACATAATGAACCTGGTGACGTCCCTGCCAACCTCGTCAACCACATCTGCAAGCGTGACAAGATTTCCTGAACGTTTTGACATTTTTACCGGCTGACCATCACGAAACAGGTTCACAAGCTGACAAAAACGGATGTCCAGCGATGCATTTTCCGATGAAATTGCGGTCACAGCAGCCGTCATTCGCTTCAGATATCCCTGATGATCAGCTCCGAGAACATCGACCATGCGGTTAAATCCGCGCTTATACTTGTCAAAGTGATAGGCGATATCGGACGCGAAATAGGTGTAGCTACCGTCCGATTTCAACAGTGCCCTGTCAACATCATCACCATAGCGCGTCGATCTGAAAAGGGTCTGTTCGCGGTCTTCCCAATCATCGGGCAGCTTGCCCTTTGGCGGTGGCAATGTTCCCAGATAAATCAAGTCCCGTTTGCTCAGATCTGCAATCATTTCAGCAACCCGGTCATCACCATCCGCTGTCAGGGAGCGCTCAGAAAAGAACACGTCATGTACGACACCAAGCTTGTCCAGATCTGACCGGATCAGTTCAAGCATAGCTGAAATAGCAGCTTCCTTGACCAGGGGAAGCCATTCAACTTCATCCATCTCAAGCAGAGATGATCCATGTTGATCTGCAAGTTGCGCGCCCAGAGCCTTCAGGTATTCCCCGGGGTAAAGACCTTCGGGAATTTCACCGATAACCTCACCCAGCGCCTCGCGATATCTCAGATATGCGGATTGCGCCAACACATCCACCTGAGCGCCTGCGTCATTGATGTAGTATTCCCGCGTCACATCATAGCCGACATAGGACAGCAATGTTGCCAATGCGTCTCCGAACACTGCGCCCCGGCAATGTCCTACATGCATTGGGCCGGTTGGATTAGCCGAGACGTATTCGACATTGATCTTCTCGCCCTGCCCCAGATCAGTCCGACCAAAATCCGAGCCATTCTTCAGAACATCCTGGACGATCGATTGCCACACAGCCGGCTGCAGCGTGATGTTAATGAACCCCGGCCCGGCAATGCTAACCGATTGCACTTGTAAGGCGTCAGCATGCTCGGTGAGCAGTTTGGCAATGAATTCCGCTAAGTCGCGTGGTTTACGGCGCAACCCTTTGGCAAGAAGCAACGCAGCGTTGGTTGCCAAGTCACCATGGGTGGCATCCCTCGGCGGCTCCGCAACGATACGGTCCAGTGGAAGTGCTGCTTGTGCCTCAGCATCGAGGTCTGAAAGCAAATCAGACCCCTTGATCAAAGGAAGCATTTTTTCGGCGAAGTCTGCGTAAATGTTCATAGCTATCTGTTTTGAATGAATGCAGTTACAAGCCGGATTTTCATCGGCAAAACGGTCGGAAATGTGCGCAGCACCTAACGGTTTTTGGCTTGGTGGTCAAACACCGCTCGTTGCATCGGCACCGAAAAGGCGTTCATGCTCCTGATCTGCGAACAGATCTGTCATTCCGGCAATGTAATCAGCGACCAATCTGGCAGCCTTTGCTTTGTTGAGCCTCACCACCCCTTCGGTGGCTTGTTCCCGCCAACGCAGCGGGATTTCCTCGATATCGTGCAAGTAGGTCGCAAACAAGTCCCTCACAACCGCTTCAGCACTGGTCATCCTCTCCATCAACGAAGGATGACGATATAGATATTTGAACAAAAATGCTTTGAGCTGGCCTTCCTGACGGCTGAACGGCTCTGAAAAACTCAACACTGAATACCCGGCATTGCGAACATCATCTGCTGAGACAGGCCGCAGCTTTGCCAATCTGCGCTGTGTTTCACCTATGACATCTTCCACCATGATGGTGATCAGCCGGCGTGATAACTCATGGCGCGTCCGCTCTTCATCAAGACCGGGGAATTCATCGGCAATGTCATCCAACAATCCGCACAACAGGGGCACATGTCTCAATTGCGCCAGCTGCAGCAATCCGGAACGCAAGCCGTCATCAATATCATGTGTGTCATATGCAATATCATCGGCCAGTGCAGCAGCCTGCGCTTCGAGACTTGCATAGCCATCGAGACGTAACTGAAGTGTCGGCAACAGCTCACGAATGTACCCAGCCAAGGGCTCTGAGACCGGGCCATTGTGTTTTGCCAGTCCTTCCAGCGTTTCCCAACTCAGATTAAAACCATCAAACCGCGGATATCGACGTTCCATTTTGCTGACAATCCGAAGGCTCTGCAAATTGTGATCAAACCCGCCAAATTCCGTCATTGCGGAATCGAGCGCACGTTCACCAGCATGACCAAACGGCGTGTGCCCAAAATCATGTGCCAGAGCCAGGGCTTCCGTCAGATCCTCATCAAGGCGAAATGCACGGGCGATGGAACGGGCAATCTGAGCAACTTCAATAGAATGGGTCAGACGTGTGCGATAATGATCCCCTTCATCGGAGATAAACACTTGTGTCTTGTGTTTAAGGCGCCTGAAAGCATTTGAATGAATGATTCTGTCCCGGTCCCGTTGGAAAGCCGTCCGGGTTGGACTTTCAGGTTCAGCGAAGACCCGACCACGTGTTATTTTCGGGTCTACGGCATAGGGTGCTCTATTGGTAAATCCAAATCCAATATCGGACACGTCCAATGCCCGGGGCGAAGCATCAGGCAAAGCTTCGGGCAAATCAACTGGGTTCATAATTTCTGCCATTGGCTCAAAACCGCTACAAAAAAGGGACGATGGCGTTTGACTTGCGCAGGTCACGCGCCTACCTCTTGGTTCTATAGCAGATGTTCCGCAAAAGGGTGGATCAAGATGGCCAGTGCAACACAACAAACAACTTCGTCAGACGCAACGCCTCCAACGGCACAAAACTCTGTCACTGTTACAGAGCGGGCTGCATTGCGAGTCGCGAAAATTCTAGCCGGTGAAGCGGATGGAAAATCACTCCGCATCAGTGTCGATGGCGGCGGATGCTCCGGCTTCTCATACAAATACGATCTCGTCGAAGACATGACGGAAGATGATCTGGTGCTCAAGCGAGATGGCGCAACCATATTGATTGATCAGGTATCTTTGCCCTTCCTAGAAGGATCAGAGATCGACTTCGTTGACGATTTGATGGGACAGTCCTTCCAGATCAACAATCCCAATGCCACAGCATCCTGCGGATGCGGCACCTCCTTTTCGATCTGATTTCATGAAAATTGCGACCTGGAATATAAATGGCATCAAGGCCCGTCTTGAAACCCTACAGGCATGGCTGAAAGAAGCTGAGCCTGATCTGGTGGCCTTGCAGGAAGTCAAATCTATTGATGAAAACTTCCCACGCGCGGTCTTCGAAGACCTTGGCTACGAAGTTCATACACATGGCCAAAAGGGTTTCAACGGTGTTGCCCTGTTTTCCAAAACACCATTGGAAGATGTCCAACGTGGATTACCAGGTGATGACGAGGATGTGCAGGCCCGGTTTATTTCGGCGCTGATATCAGTCGATGGAAAAATGGTCCGGGTTGCTTCGCTCTACCTGCCAAATGGCAATCCTGTTGATACTGAGAAATTTCCCTACAAGCTGGGCTGGATGGATCGGTTGCATGCATGGACCGAAGACCATCTGAAGAGCGAAGAAGACTTCATTCTCGCCGGAGACTACAATGTCATCCCTCATCCGATCGATTGTCATGATCCTAAATCATGGGAAGGTGACGCGTTGTTTCGCCCAGAAACGCGCTCGGCGTTTTTCAGGTTGCAGAATTTGGGCATGACAGATGCTTTGCGCCAAACCAATCAGGACCAGGCTTACACATTCTGGGATTATCAGGCTGGTGCCTGGCAGAAGAACAACGGTATTCGCATTGACCACTTGATGTTATCACCCGGCGTTGCCGACAGATTACGCCAATGCCAGGTGGACAAGCATGTCCGGGCCTGGGAAAAGCCTTCAGATCACGTACCGGTATGGGTGGAAATCTAACCGAAATCTATGCAGCGTGGCTGGCTTGACGATTAAACGCACCTGCATCAACAGCCTGACTGTGTTCACGTGACCACGCCAGAAGCTGTGAAACAGACAATCCCTTCGAGAAATAGAAGCCTTGCAGAATGTCAATCTTGTGACGGGCAAGAAAATCAACTTCGCTCTGGGTTTCAACGCCCTCGGCAACAGTTTTGCAGCCCAGCGTTTTGGCCATCAGAACAATACAATCCATCACAGAGGCAGCACGTTCATCTGCATGAGCCTGTGAGATAACCGACCGATCAATCTTCAGAAAGTCGACCCGCATTTGGCTCAACCTGGCAATATTTGAATAGCCCGTTCCGAAGTCATCGATGGAAACACGAAAGCCTTGAGCCCGGAGGCTTTCAAGCACGTGGTTGGCGCTGACAACAGAGGAGAACAAAGTGTCCTCAGTGATTTCAATTTCCATATTGCTGCAGTCAAAGTTTTTCTCACGCGCCAATCGCGTAATAGAACTCGTAAAGCCCGGACTGGAAAAGTGCCCGGCACTTATATTTACCGCAACCGATAGATCCAGCCCTGCCCGCGTCCACTCTGCGTGATCATCAATAGCCCGCGCAATCAGCCATTCACCAAGCTTCTCCATAATGGGAGAATGGGCGATAACCGGTATCCAATTGTCTGGCAGCAAACGTCCCAGAACCGGATGATTCCATCTCACCAATGCCTCAACGCCCCGTGGCTCTTTGGTTCTGGCACAGACTTTTGGTTGATATTCCAGCACAAGTTGATTGTCATCGATTGCCTTGTCGACAGCCACACAAAGTTCTGCAGCAGTCATCATACCCATCTGTGAGGAATACATTTCAAAGCGGTTCTTGCCGGCCTTCTTGGCATGATACATCGCGATGTCAGCGCATTTGAGTAACCCATCAAGGTTTGTGCTGTCTTCGGGGTAACGTGCACAGCCAATGCTGGCCGCACAAAACGCAACCTCAGACAGAACAGTGGATGGCGTTGAAAGCACTTTGCGAACCTGCGCCAAAAACTGTCTGATGTCAGCATCCCGGGTCAGTCCGGGAAATACTATGACAAATTCATCCCCACCAACACGTGCTGCAATGGGCGGGTGTTCAACAATCTCATCTCCAAAAAAGGTCTGCTCGGCCTCTTGAACCAAATCTGTCAATTTGGCCGCGCATTCACGCAAAAAGCGGTCTCCATAGCTGTGACCATGAACGTCATTTATCTGTTTGAAATCATCAAGGTCGATAAAAGCAACGATGCCCCGCGCGGCCTCTGTTTCGCAGCCCGCAAGCAATCCGTTGGTGACCTCTTCAAATCGTTTCCGATTGGCCAATCCGGTAACATCATCGGAAAAGGCCATAGCTGATACTTTTTCATTGGCCTGAGCAACCCGCCCAACCATGGCATTGTAGCCCAACTTCAACTGCCAGACCTCTCGCAATGGAACCAGCCCAAGGCGAACACGCACCGGGTTGAGCTTTTTCTCTCTTGCGTTTTTCTTGATAGATTGCAGAAGCTGTTCCAACGGCCTGATCAGAGAATTCACGAACAGCAATACAAAAACGGCAGCCATGCTCCAGCCAATTGCCAACGCCAGAACAATTGAGATGCTGTTTTCACGCACCTTCTCGTATATCTCTTCGACGGGTTGTGGAATCATCACCCCCCACCCCGGGCCTACCACCGACGTAAGGCCAGCAATCATGTCTCCCTCAAAGGCGGGAGAATAGAATTGATCGATTCCTGTCTCTCCATTCATCATTCTGCTCACAGCCGAAACCTGAGCCAGGTTTCGGCGAGACTCAATCCAGGCTGCAACAGGATGGAACAAGACATTGCCAGCATTGTCGACGATGGCTGCATGGCCATTTTTTCCAAATGCAATCTGTTCGCCAAGCTCCACAAAATACCGTGTGGACACCAGAGTAATGACCAGATTGCCCCCATAAGGCCGGACCCCCAGTAGCGCATTGCCATGTGTTTTGGTGCCGACAACGTGCGAGAAAGTCATCTCCCCGGGTTGGGCAATGCTCTCCGCCAAGACCAAAAACTCGTCGGTAAACGGTTCGATATCAGACCCGTTTCCGGCTTCCATTTGCGCGGTTACAGTGGCTGAGGCCTGGTCAACCAGAAACACGTTGATGATGTCGAGTTCCGACATCAAAGGCCTCAAATTCGGCGTCGTCTGGTCGGACAGCAATGCGTAGGAAATCGTCTTCAAAGTTCCCACCAAATCAGTATGGTAGCGTGTCAGCGCTGCGCCCAGATTCTGAGCAAGCAGCAAATGACGATCCTCAACCTCTGCAAATTCCCGCTTCACCGCGTGGCTGTAGGACCACCAGCCAAAAATGGCTGTGGGACAAATGGTTACAGTCAAAAATGCAATCAACAGAACCGTGCGAATACGCATGTGAGAAACCCTCTGAGTTCAGGATTTTTAACATGACGACACTGGCGTGAAATTAACGCACGAAATATGTTGCGCAGATGGTAAACACAACCCTTACGAGAATTGTCAAGTGCGGCTTATCCTGCCATGTAAACTCTCATAGCAGCAAAACAGACACCTCTGTGACAGTAACGGGCAAGACAGAAAGATTTCTAAATAACCAGCTTTTCGCCAGAGATGGGAGTATCCTCCGGCATACCAAACAAGCGCGCTGAACGGCTGATCAAACACCATAAGTAATCAGCCATTGATGAGCGTACGATCAGCCGAAAAGTCTCACTCGCTCCTGGGTCAGTGTGCAATTGCCAGACATAAGCATTGGCATGGCCAAATATGGAGCCTTTTATCTGACCTGCAGAAATGGCCCGATTGTGCATGTCGAGCGTGCTCAGATTCATCAGAATCTCGCGGTTCTGATGACCCGCAATATCGATGCATGTATAATAGTCCGTAACATTGGAAAGCTGAAAATGCCGACCACTCAATTCTGAGTTCAGTCTGGTCTGTAAAGCCTCCTCAGTTCCTGCCTGGCTCACGACCATCCACTCATCGGGACCAAGCCACAAAACAGAAATTGTACCAGTGTCAGATACGCTGGAATGGCAGGGCTGCGTTGGCAGACCGGCACCCTCCAGCGCTTTAACATCCACAGTTTCTGCCTCGGTCTCGGCAAGACGCAGAACCAGCTTCCCCAGATGGGTTGCTTCCCGCATGAGCAGTCCGTCATCACCGGTCAGTGGTGATCGATGAGAAAGGGCGCTCAGTCGGTCTGGTCGATCAGCAAGTGTTTCCGACAATTTATCAGATGGTGCCATCTTCGCGCTCCTTCAGAAAATCCGTTCCAACCACACGGACAGCCATGGCGCTATCGCCCTTACGCGAGGCATACAGGGTTTGGCCAACACGGCTGCGCCCGCTCTCCAACATCGCCATTGCGATTGAGCGGTCCAGATTTGGGCTTAGATAACTGGAGGTAACATGCCCAAGCATGGGAACTGGAGCGGTCCCTTCCTCCTGCGTCGCTATAATCTGCGTGCCTTCCATAAGCACATAATCCGGCTGTTCGGTCACAAGGCCAACCAGTTGTTTGCGGTCATCCCTGGAGGTATCCGATCGGGTGAGTGAACGCCGCCCGACAAAATCTCCGGATTTCTTCACGATCCACTTCATGCCCAGATCAATCGGCGTCGCCGTGCCATCAGTTTCCTGCCCGACAATGATGAACCCTTTTTCAGCACGCAGAACATGCATGGCTTCGGTTCCGTAAGGCGTTATGTCGTATTCGCCACCTTCACTTTTTGCCTGTGCGAAAATCCTTTTCCAAAGCCACAAACCGTAAGAAGCGTCAATGTTGATTTCGTAAGACAACTCGCCGGTAAACGATATGCGAAAGACACGGACGGGAATGCCCTGAATATGCGCATCCCGCCAATCCATGAACTTGAATGTCTCAGGATCTGGGTCCAGATCATCCAGCAATTCGGAAATCAGCCTGTCACAACCCGGCCCGCAAATTGACGCAACCGCTGTCTGTTCCGTTGTCGTGGTCAGATAGACTTTCAGATCAGGCCATTCTGTCTGCAGATAGTCTTCCAGGTGCCCCAAGACATTGGCAGCCCCTCCGGTAGTTGTGGTCATATGGAAATGATCGTCAGCCAAACAGGCCGTCACGCCATCATCCATCACCATGCCGTCTTCTTTCAGCATCAACCCATAGCGGCATTTGCCCGGCGCCAGCTTGCTCCAGGCATTGGTGTAGATGCGGTTGAGAAACTCCCGTGCATCAGGACCGCGCACGTCGATCTTGCCAAGTGTCGAGGCATCCAGCACACCAATACCAGTTCGCGCCGCCTTTGTTTCACGCTGTACCGCTTGTTGAAAGTCCTCACCGTCCCGCAGGAACGCCCGTGGTCGCAACCAGTCGCCAACCGGTTCGAAAATCACGTCCCTTTGCGCCCTGTGCCAGGGATGCATCGCTGTGGTTCGCCGCGGCATGAAATGCGCGCCCACATGCTGCCCTGCCAATGCGCCCATAGTCACTGGCTTGTAAGGTTGCCGGAATGTGGTCACACCAACCTCCGGCACAGACTTTCCCAGATGATCAGCAATGAAAGCAAACGCATTCAGATTGGCAATCTTGCCCTGATCCGTTCCCATGCCAGTCGTTGTGTAGCGCTTGATATGCTCTACCGAATGCAACCCCTCCTGAACAGCAATCTTGATGTCCTTCGTCGTGACATCATCCTGCAAGTCAATGAAAGCACGTACTTTTTTGGCCGCTTTTGGTGAAGGAATTTGCGCTATAATCTGCAGATCAGTCTGCAATAGCATACTGTGAGAGGCTTTCAGAACCTTGGGAATGCGTTTTTTGAAACCCGTATCCGACGCAGCCGCAGCTCCGGCCTTTCGTCCCTCATCAAGACAATTCTGCAAGTCATATGATCCATTGGCCGCCCCGACAGTGCGTTCTTGTTGCCAGGAGGTACCGGGACGAAAGGCCTGCAAATCGTCATCGTAATACAGCTTGCCGCGGGACTGGGAAAACAGCGCGACATTCGGCGCCCAACCACAAGAGGTTGCAATCAGATCACAATTAATCCAGTTGGATTTTGGCGAGATGGCTCCAGCTTCGTCGATAAGGCGTATATCAGCCGCGGCAACACGGCTGCGCCCCTTTGTGCCAACAATTGCTGAACCGGCAAAAATCGGGATACCCCGCTCCGCCGCCATTTGCAGCAACTCGCCTGAGATTTTTCGGCGAATATCAACAATGGCCGCAATCTGTGAACCAGCTTTTTGCAGATCGAAGGCCGTCGCCCAGGCAGAATCATTGTTGGTAAAAATCAATGCCTTGTGGCCGCACACGACGCCGTATCTGTTCAAGAAGGTCCGCACAGCCCCGGCCAACATGATGCCGGGCCGATCATTGCCGTCAAACACCATTGGCCGCTCAAGGCTGCCAGTTGCCAAAATGACCTGTTTTGCTCGCACACGCCAAATCTTCTGCCTTGGGACATGTGTGACCCGGTCCGATGGTGCCTGATGATCCGTTACACGCTCCCAAAGACCAACAAAATTATCGCCATAATACCCAAATGCCGTTGTTCTGGTCAGCACTGTCACATCAGGATTGGCTTCCAGATCAGCGGCCATTTTTTCAATGGCAGCATCGCTCGGCTTATCACCCAGCGATACACTGCCCTCTGGTTCAGAAAGAAGCGCACCTCCGAGCGTGTTGGTTTCTTCCGCCAGAATAACCCGTGCTCCAGCATCCGCCGCAGCTTTTGCAGCGGCCAACCCAGATGGCCCTGCCCCGACAACCAGCACATCCACATGCCGATTGGTGCTGTCATATTGGTCCGGATCACGATCCGTTGGTGCAACACCAAGGCCAGCAGCCTTTCGAATGATCGGTTCAAACCGCATCCAGGACAATGGCGGCCCCATGAAGGTCTTGTAGTAGAAGCCTGCCGGAATGAAATCAGACAAGACATCATTGGCAATGCCAATATCAAAACTTAGGCTCGGCCAGCAATTCTGGGCTGAGGCCATAAGACCTTCATAAATTTCCTGCTCGGTAACCCGCGTGTTTGGATCAGTCTCCACAGCGTCAGGTCCAATTTGAACAATGGCTGCCGGATCTTCAGAACCAGCAGCGACAATTCCTCTTGGACGATGATACTTGAAGCTTCGCGCCACCATGTGCTGGCCATTTGCCAGAAGAGCGGAGGCCAGAGTATCGCCCTCAAACCCCTGATATGCCTTGCCATCAAAGGTAAAGTGGATCGGTTTTTCCCGATTGATGCGGCCACCCTGCTCGGTGCGCAAACCGATTTTCTGTCGAGATGTCGCCATTATAATGCCTCGCCCGGCGTCATGAGCTTAACGGCATCATTCCCGGAACCAATCGGTGCTTCACCACTTGGTGTCGCCGGTTCTTCTGTTGAAACATTGGGCTCAGCCTCACCCATTTTATAGACAGCCAAAATCTGATCCGTGGCCGTATTGCGTAGCAAATTAAACCAGCGTCGGCAGCCTGCGGCGTGGTTCCAGCGTTCTGCATACCGCCCCTTGGAGTTTTTCCGAATAAACACAAACTGTGCCCATTCTTCATCATTCATCTGTTCTGATGCCTCAGGACGAGCAATATGCGCTTCACCGCCACAGCTGAATTCGGACATATCCCGTTCACCGCACCAGGGACAATCAATTACAAACATATGGCTCTCCTAATGCGCGACAGCTGCTGCGCCATGCTCGGCCACAAGATCACCCGTGACAAACCGCTCCAGACTAAAGGGAGCCGCAATCGCATTCGGTGTGTCATTTGCTACCAGATCGGCAAAGACGTGACCCGACCCGGGTGTCGCTTTCCAACCGCCGGTGCCCCAGCCTGCGTTGATGTAAAACCCTTTGACCTTGGTCTTGGAAATAATTGGGCTTGCATCCGGGCTCACATCAACAATGCCGCCCCATTGCCGCATCATGCGCAATCTGGAAAAGATCGGAAACAATTCCATGAGTGAAGCCATCTGATGCTCAATAATGTCAAAGCTGCCACGCTGAGTGTAAGAGACGTAAGGGTCGATCCCTGCCCCGATAACCAGCTCCCCCTTGTCAGATTGACTGACATAGACGTGCACGGCATTTGACATGACCACGCATGGAATAAGCGGCTTCAATGGTTCTGAAACAAGCGCCTGAAGCGGATGGCTTTCGATGGGAAGCGGGACATCGACCATATCCGCGATGATTGTCGAATGTCCGGCAGCCACCGAGCCGATTTTTGGTGTCTTGACACTGCCTTTGGTGGTCTCAAGCCCGGTAACTTCACCCGCTTCGGTACGAATACTTGTGACTTCGCATTGCTGAATAATATCAACGCCCAGAGCATCTGCAGCGCGCGCCAGCCCCCAAACCACCGCATCATGACGGTTCACACCACCTGAGCGTTGCAATGTGCCACCAATCACCGGATAGCGCATATCCTCATCAATGCTGATCGGTGGACAGAATTCCTTGACTTGCTTTGCATCCAGCCATTCGGAATCCACGCCGTTCAGGCGATTGGCTTCAACCCTGCGCTTCAGGGTGCGGGCCTCACCTTCATCATGAGCCAGATTCAGCACACCACGATGGCTCATCATGATGTTGTAGTTGAGATCCCGTCCAAGCGTGGTCCATAGATTCAGGGCGTGATTGTAAATCGCAGCACTTGCATCATAGAGATAATTCGACCGAATGATGGTGGTATTCCGGCCCGAATTGCCGCCGCCAATCCACCCTTTTTCCAACACGGCAATGTTCGTCATACCGTGGTTCTTGGCAAGATAATAAGCCGTTGCAAGCCCGTGAGCGCCACCGCCAATGATGACAGCATCATAGGCGGGTTTCAGCTCTGGTTCGCGCCACTGCGCTTTCCAGCCCGTATGCCCTTGCAGGCCTTGACGGATCAGGTTGAATACATTGTATTTCGAAGACATCGCGCAGACATCCTCCAGTTAGAGCCGAACCACAGAAATTTGGCCAAGCCTACTGGTATTCATGTCTCATGCCTATCGTCAATACGCAGGCGAATTTATCTCAATGCGACATTCGAAATCCGGCAGCCCCTCTTAGAAGAGCCCTTCAATCTCGCCACTATCATTCAGAAAAATCTTTTCAGATGACGGAACCCGGGGCAAACCAGGCATTGTCATAACGGCCCCGGTAACGACAACGACGAAACCGGCACCCGCGGAAAGCCGAACCTCTCGAATTGGCACCACATGTCCTGTGGGCGCACCGCGCAAATTTGGGTCCGTCGAAAATGAGTACTGCGTCTTGGCCATACAGACCGGAAGATCGCCATACCCCTTTGCTTCCCAGTCCCGCAATTGATCACGAACCGATTTGTCGGCAATGACTTCTTCGGCACGGTATATCCGCTTGGCAATGGTTTCGATCTTGTCAAAAAGCGGCATGTCATCGGCATAGAGAGGCGCAAATTGCGATGCGCCGGATTCGGCCAGTTCGACAACTTCATGAGCCAGTTCTTCAATGCCTTTGGATCCATGCGCCCAGTGTTTGCAAAGGATGGCCTTGGCACCCAGCGACGTCACATAATCCTGAATAGCTGCAACCTCAGCATCTGTATCGGACACGAAATGATTGATGGCAACAACGGCAGGCACACCGAATTGCTTCACATTCTCAATATGCCGTCCCAGATTGGCGCAGCCCTTTTGGACAGATTGAACATCTTCAACGCCCAGATCATCCTTGCCCACACCACCATTCATTTTCAACGCACGTACGGTCGCAACAATAACAGCCGCAGATGGTTTCAGGCCTGCTTTGCGGCACTTGATGTTGAAAAACTTCTCTGCGCCCAGATCGGCCCCGAAACCCGCTTCCGTAACGACGTAATCAGCAATCTTCAGCGCAGTTGTGGTGGCCACAACCGAATTGCAACCATGCGCAATATTTGCAAATGGGCCACCGTGAACAAAGGCCGGATTGTTCTCAAGCGTCTGCACGATGTTAGGCTGCATTGCATCCTTCAAAAGCACAGCCATGGCCCCATCAGCCTTCAGGTCACGGGCATACACTGCGCTTTTGTCGCGCCGATACCCGACAATGATCGCCCCAAGGCGCTTTTCCAAATCTTTTAAATCTGTCGACAGGCACAAGATTGCCATCACTTCAGACGCCACTGTTATGTCAAACCCGGCTTCACGCGGAAAACCATTGGCAACACCGCCGAGGGAGCAGACGATTTCCCGCAGCGCCCGGTCATTCATATCCATCACACGGCGCCATGCGACACGGCGCTGATCAATTTCCAGTGCATTGCCCCAGTAAATATGATTGTCGATCATCGCCGATAGCAGATTATGTGCTGATGTGATGGCGTGAAAGTCACCCGTAAAGTGAAGGTTCATGTCCTCCATGGGCACGACTTGGGCATATCCACCACCCGCCGCACCGCCTTTAATGCCAAAGCAGGGACCCAGCGATGCTTCCCGAATACAAATAGCTGCCTTTTTGCCAATGCGATTAAGGCCATCTCCAAGTCCCACAGTTGTGGTGGTCTTCCCCTCACCTGCTGGCGTCGGGTTGATAGCTGTCACAAGAATCAACTTACCGTCTACATTGCCCTTCACCGATTGAATGAAGTCAGCAGACACCTTTGCCTTGTCGTGACCATAGGGAAGCAGATGTTCGGTCGGGATACCCAATTTGGCACCGATTTTCTGGATTGGCTGTTTTGACGCAGCCCGTGCGATTTCGATATCGGATTTATGAGCACTCATACTGGATTCCATTCTGCCAGATTGATGTGAGAAAGACGTTTCGGACCTGAGTCCAAACTCAATTAGACTTTGCGGTTTGCCTGCCTATCGCAATTCGATTGACTAACCTTAGCTTTCGACTTAACTCGATAATGCAGCAATTGCGACATTGCCTGGTCAGAAATCAGCCAAAATCTATGGTGCCAGTTCGAAAGTCAGGCCACAATTGGGAGCAAGTAGTCGTTGAGACGGTTTGTGTTTTTAGCCCTGCCGAATTTTTCCATGATTGCCTTCACGACGGCAATTGAGCCACTTCGTCTTGCCAATCGCTTTCTGCTGAAAGACACATATTCCTGGCAAATCATTTCCACAGACGGCCAGCCCGTGCGTGCCAGCAACGGGCTGCAGATATCGGTTGATGGCTCGTTGGATGACATTACGGCCCAATCCAATATGGATGAACGGCCCGATATGGTCGTGGTCTGTTCCGGCATAGATGTCGATCAGCTTGAAACCAAACACACCAAGGCCATGATCAGGCGCCTTTACAGAACAGGCATCGCCATTGGTGGCCTGTGCACAGCATCATGGATATTGGCTGATGCCGGCCTCCTGGAAGACAAGCAATGTGCCATTCACTGGGAAAACATGCCCGGCTTTATGGAAAAGTTCCCCAATGCCCATGTTCATGCAGATTTGTTTGAAGTCGATGGTCGGCTTTACACCTGCGCCGGTGGCACTGCAGCACTTGATATGATGCTTTACATCATATCCCAGGACCATGACGAACCAATCATCAACCGGATATGCGAACAGTGTCTGACAGATCGTGTCCGCAGTTCATCTGACAGGCAGCGTCTGCCGCTCCGGGCAAGGCTCGGCGTCCAGAACGCACGCCTTCTGAGCATTATCGAAATGATGGAAGCCAACATATCCGAACCTTTGGCCCTCACGGAAATCGCCCAGATTTCCAATCTGTCGCGCCGTCAGATCGAACGTTTGTTCCGGCAAAATCTTGGCCGGTCACCTGCCCGATATTATTCTGAACTGCGCCTTGATCGGGCACGACATCTGTTGTTGCAGTCCAATCTGCCAATTGTCGATGTGGCAATCGCAAGCGGTTTCGTATCCGCATCTCATTTTTCCAAATGCTACCGCGATCAGTTTGGCCGTTCGCCACAAGTAGAACGCCGCGAAAGGGAACGGGCCCAACGCGCAGCAACTGTAGATTTGGCATCCGAACTCCACAGTGAAGAAAGTCTGCTAGCACCACTCTGAAAGCTGGACAGGCAACCGGCAAATTGGCATAGTCCGGCGCATATCAACAGGTTCGCCGGTCACAGGATAATTGACGCATGAAAAACTTCTTCCTCCGCTTCTTCACTTGGTGGAATGGCCATACGGTTGGAACCAATTTTTATCTTTGGCGCAAAGGTGAGCGGGTCGGCAAAGACGAGTTGGGCAATGTCTACTACAGGGCCGAAAACGACACGCGCCGCATGGTCATGTATAATGGCGAAGCAGATGCCTCAAAAATTCCTTCTGGCTGGCATGCCTGGATGCACCATCGCACAGACACGGCTCCGGTAGATCAGACTTATGTTGCCAAAGACTGGCAATTGCCGCATCAGGCCAATATGACAGGCAGCGCTCTGGCATATCGTCCACCAGGCTCCATCATGACAAAAGAAACCCGCCCGCAGGTAACAGGCGATTACGAGCCCTGGACACCCTGAGCTTCCAGACTTTCGCCGCATTTACACGCAATGGACACTTGGCCCTGTAAAAGGTGATTCCAAGAATTGATGATGAAAACCGGAATGCTAGATAAACTTAAATTCTGTCGATTGATCGGGATCGCATTGTGCGGCCTGATTGGTGTTGGTGCTTTTTTTACGTCGGCACAAAACGCTGTTGCAGAACGCCTGAACAATCCGGTTGCGGTGTTTGCCGGTCTCGACAAGATTACCGGCCGCATCATCGCATTCGACGTCTATATTGATGAAACCGTTCAATTCGGAGCGCTGCAGGTAACACCTCGCGTGTGCTACTCACGTCCCCCCACAGAGCCACCCAACACCACGTCCTTTGTGGAAGTTGATGAGGTCACACTTCACAACGAGATTCGCCGTCTGTTTGGTGGTTGGATGTTTGCTTCAAGTCCCGGTCTGAAAGGTGTGGAGCACGCCGTTTATGACGTATGGCTGACCGGCTGCAAACAGGAGACCGAGATCGCGCCACCCGCGAACTCCGGCTAACCCGCACTCTCCCTATCATACCGATAGAAATCGCTATCGACCTGCAAGGCGTCTTGCAACAACTCATTATAGTCGGCGCGCGGCACTTCATGAGCGCCGAACTTCCTCAGATGATCGGTCACAAACTGCGTATCCAGTAATGTAAAGCCGCCAGCTTTGAGACGATCTCGTAAATGAACCAGCGCCACCTTTGAAGCATCTGGCATACGTGAAAACATGCTTTCGCCAAAAAAAGCGCCGCCGATGTGAATGCCATAAAGCCCTCCCATCAACGCCCCATCTTTCCAGCATTCCACTGTGTGACAGAACCCCATATGGAACAATTCGCCATACAAGTCGCGAATGGGTTGGTTTATCCAGGTTTCACGCCGCTCGGAAGTCAGTTCCGCACAGCCTGAAATGACACCATCAAAATCCGTATCAACACGAACGTCAAAAACACCCTTTCGAATAATTTTTGAAAGACTGCGCGGTACATGAAATGTATCGAGGGGAATGACGCCGCGCTGATCCGGCTCAATCCAGTAAAGCGTAGGATCATCCGCAGACTCCGCCATCGGAAACAAACCGCAGGCATAAGCTTTCAGCAGCACCTGCGGCGTAATCTTCATTTGGTCGGCGTCATATTCACTCATGTGATATGCGGAATCCCGTTTCTAGAGATCCAGGTGCTTCTCCAGCCAATGAATATCATACATGCCATTGGCAATATCCGGATTATCGACCAGTTCCTCAAACAGCGGAATGGTTGTTTTGATCCCATCCACCACATACTCACCAAGAGCGCGGCGCAAACGCATCATGCATTCAACGCGGCTTCTGCCATGCACAATCAGCTTGCCAATGAGACTGTCATAATGCGGAGGCACCAGATAGCCCTGATAGACAGCGGAATCGACGCGCGTTCCAAGCCCACCTGGCGGGTGATAATGCGTAATGCGCCCCGGTGACGGTGCAAACGTGGCTGGGTCTTCCGCATTGATGCGGCATTCAATGGCATGACCGGAAAATTCCACATCTTCCTGTGTCATTGTCAATTTTCCGCCGGCAGCAATGCGAATCTGTTCATGCACAAGATCAATGCCGGTAATTGCTTCCGTAACCGGATGCTCAACCTGCAGACGTGTGTTCATTTCAATGAAGTAAAATTCGCCGTCTTCATACAGAAATTCAATCGTTCCGACGCCGGAATATCCAAGATCGGCCATCGCCTTGGCAACAACACCGCCAATTCGGTTACGCTGCTCGTCATTAAGTGCAGGTGAAGGGGCTTCTTCCCAAACTTTCTGGTGCCTGCGCTGAAGGGAACAATCACGTTCTCCCAGATGGATGGCTTTACCCTGTCCGTCTCCCAGCACTTGAATCTCGATGTGGCGCGGCTTTTCCAGATATTTTTCAAGATAAACAGTGTCATCACCAAAAGCCGATTTGGCTTCTGAGCGCGCGCCCTGAAGTGCACTTTGCAGATCGCTTGCGGTCTTCGCCAGCTTCATGCCGCGACCACCACCACCGGCAGACGCTTTTACAAGAACAGGATATCCAATGTCTTCCGCAATCTTTGCCGCTTCAGCGAAATCGGTAACACCGCCATCCGAGCCGGGAACCACGGGAATTCCAAGTCTCTTGACTGTTTCCTTAGCCGCGATCTTATCGCCCATAACCCTGATATGCTCGGATTTTGGTCCGATAAAGGTTAGATTGTGCGCTTCCAGAATTTCGGCAAACCGAGCATTTTCGGACAAGAACCCATACCCGGGATGAACCGCTTCAGCGCCAGTGATTTCACAGGCGGCCAGAATTTCGGGAATATTGAGATAGCTTTGGGCCGCTGGTGGCGGACCAATGCAAACACTCTCATCTGCAAGACGCACATGCATGGCATCCTGATCTGCAGTTGAGTGTACAGCCACAGTCTGGATGCCCAATTCGCGGGCGGCGCGCAAAATACGCAGTGCAATCTCGCCGCGATTGGCGATCAGAATCTTATTGAACATGTCTTGCCTATTCGAGGGTCAGGAGAGGTTCGCCATATTCGACAGGTTGACCGCTTTCGACGAAAATTTCGGTAACCTTGCCAGCCCTGTCCGCTGAAATCTGATTCATATGTTTCATGGCCTCAACGATCAGAATTGTCTGACCAGCAGTCACAGTATCGCCAACCTTGACAAATTCGTCCGCCCCGGGCTCCGGAGCCAGATAGGCTGTACCAACCATCGGTGATTTCACCACATGGCCCGTTGATTCCGCAGCTTGGGGGGCCTCCGCAGTTGCTACCGGCGCTGCCTGCATTGCTGGCGCAGCCATGGCCGGTTGAGCTACAGGCGCTGCCACTGACATGGTGATGTTGCGGGCAACCCTGATATGCAAATCGCCCTGCTCTACCTCAATTTCAGTCAAATCCGTTTCATTCAGGATGACTGCCAACTGGCGCACGAGTTCCTGATCGATTTTGTTGTCTTTAGACATAACGCCTCATTTCAAACTACCCCGCAGGGACCAATGTGTCCCATATAACATTAATCACGCAAAGTGCGAGCAAATAGCCCTTGATAATTTCCCCGACAAGACACCTTGCGAAATCCGCAAAGGTCGCCCGTCATTCCTCCCGACGCTGTCGAGCGGATAAACCGCTCAGCACCAATTGGCATAATGATATAGCCTTATAGAAATAAGCAATAGATAAGGAAAGATGGAGAGAAACACCGATCCCCAGAAAATTATCGAACCGATACAATGGTTTTAGTGCTGACCAGACAAATGCGGCCGCGTTGGCAGCGCTATTTGATACGCGTCTAGATGAACTTTATAGGAATACTAGACGCCCCTCACCTGTGGGCCCTTCGGTCGCAATCAGATCGGCAATATGCGCGCTGCACCGGTCTGATTCAATTGCGGGCATGCCCGCTCTAAAAGCGCTCCCAGACTTCAAGCCCGGTTTCGTCGAGCTTTGATGGTGAACAATAGAGCGAAAGCGTCAGAACTGCCTCGAATTTGGGCGGGCCAATTTGAATAAGCTGCCCCGAACTCAATTCGCTTTCGATTGAAAACTCGGGCAGCCAAGCAACGCCACCGCCCGCCAATGCGCGGCGTTTCAATGCTTCCACCAAACCATCAATGTAGCGAATATCGAGTGGAAGCTTGGTGTAATTGATGGTGTGATCGACGACGGTGCCCAAAAATGTGCTTGGATCATACGACAGATAGGGCACGGGTTGGTCATGAAAAGCTGTCAAAGCCCACCCGTGCCTTGCAGCTGCATCCCGCTCGGCAACAGGAATCAAGCGTTCTTTTGCAATGTCCTTTCGCGCGAAAAGCTTCTCGTCGATTTGGGGCTCAACATCCTTGTGTCGATAAACCAACAAGAATTCACACGCCCCCTCGGATAGCAATTGGCAACACGAAGCCAGACTGTCGGAAATTGTCCGAGCGCGCAGGTTCGTCATCGTTTTCTCAAACTCGGCAATCCTGTGAACCAGGTAATTGACAGAGATCGTGTGCAAAACTGCAAAGCGTTGAAAGGACGTTCGGCTGCTCTCCTGCTGCCGGATATATTGTCGCATTTCAGTCAGTTGAGCCACATTCTCCTTCGCTGCCACCAGAAATTGCTCCCCCGCTTCTGAAAGCCTGACCGGATAAGTTGCCCGGTCGATAAGTGGAACACCCAGCCAGTTTTCCAAAGACTTTATTCTCCGGCTGAAAGCCGACTGCGTAATGTTTCGCTCTTGCGCGGCCTTGGTGAAATTCAGCGTTCTGCCGAGACAAATAAAGTCGCGTAGCCAATTCAGATCCATTTCCGCCCTCAAAACTATGCGTAAACGGAATAGTTTAATGCAATGTTTGCGTTGGGCAACCTGATTTTTGAACATTACGCTTTGAGTCTAGTCATTCAGGAGAATTCCGAAATGTTTCTAGCGCGGTATCCAAGTCTCAGATTTGGCCACTTTCCAACGCCGCTGGAAAAACATGAGAACTTGACGAAAGCCTTGGATGGCTCAGTGCCCCTGTTTGCGTATCAACACCTGTTTTCCAAACGGCCAGGCGGCATGGAGTGACCGCACTAGGCTACAAGCAAGAAGGCAAAGGTTCTAAACTCGTATTGATACACGGGTACCTTGGCGGCTCGGATATGTGGTTGGATCAAATAGAGTACTTCCAGTCTCAGTATGAAGTGATTGCCATCGACCTGCCTGGGTTTGGCGACAGCAACACCATTCAGGCACACAAATCCATAAACGACATAGCGTCAGACGTCCTTCGTCTTTTGACCACATTGGGAATTGAGCAATTTGCACTGCTTGGTCACTCAATGGGGGGAATGGTCGTTCAGCAGATGGTGGCATTGGCGCCGTCACGGATCACCAAACTTATCTGTTATGGCACCGGCCCTGTCGGCATTCTCCCGGGCCGATTTGAGACAATCGAGCAATCACGCATTCGAATGCTGACAGACGGTGTGGAAAAAACCGGGTGCCAGATTGCGGCAACGTGGTTTGTCGAGGGCGAACGGCATCCAAGGTTTGAGCTGTGCAAGGATCTCATCCGACGTGTCTCCATGGACACAGCACTCAACAGTCTACAGGCGTGGGAAGGTTGGGATGGCCGCAGCACTCTCAGCGGCATTGCCTGTGACACTTTGATCATTTGGGGTGACAGGGATCAGTCTTACGATTGGTCACAGCCAGAAGCACTCTGGAGATCGATTGAGAACAGCCAATTATCGGTTTTACCCGGATGCGCACATAATGCTCATCTTGAAAAGCCCGACATATTCAATGCGGTGCTCGCTGATTTTCTCAGTGCGAAAACCGATCAGCAGACCATCCGACTGAAAGAAAAAGCATGAATTGGAATTGATCACATCATTTTGGTGTGAGCACACAAGGAGAAGTGAAATGAAAAAGATCACAACGACAGCACTATTCGCGCTAGCGCTAGGCGTTTCAACGTCAGCACTTAGTGCAGAAGAAGTCAAAATTGGTGCTCCGGCATGGACCGGTGCACAAGCCATTGCGCATCTTATTCAAGAAGTGGTTGTGTCGCGTATTGGCGGCACTGCGGAATTGGTTCCAGGTGACAATGCGGCGATTTTTGCAGCCATGGATGCCGGCAAGGGCGACATTGATGTCCATCCTGATGTGTGGCTGCCAAACCAGCAGAGTTTTACAAAAAAATACGTAGATGGCACAGGCAATGTGGCCCTTTCTGACAAGCCATACGAAGGCAAGCAGAGTTTTTGTGTAACGAAGCAGTTTTCAGAAGCCAATGGCGTCACTTCCATCTTCGATCTGGCCCGTCCGGAAATTGCAGCGCTGATGGATGGCGATGGCAATGGCAAAGGCGAAATCTGGGTTGGAGCACCTGGCTGGGCATCAGCAAATGTCAATCAGGTGAAAGTCCGCGACTATGGCTTGCTGCCATTCATGGAGCCGATCCGCGCAGATCAATCCGTTATGACGGCAACTGTCGGTGACTCCATCAAGAAGGAAATCGGCTACGCATTCTACTGCTATTCACCGCACGCCATCTGGTTCCAGCATGATATCGTGCGTCTGGAAGAGCCTGAGTTCGATCCTGCGAAATATAAGGCGCTTCAGCCTGATCAAGACCCCAACTGGTATGAAAACTCCAAGGTCATGACAGAAGACGCATTGAAAAATGTTCAGGTCGCCTACTCCAAATCGCTCGGAGAACGCTCCCCGGCAATTACTGAATTCTTGAAAAACATGCAGCTTACGGGTGAAGATGTCTCGAATTTTGCCTTCCAGATCGAAGGTGGAAAACCGGCTGATCAAGTTGCAAAAGAATGGGTTGCTGAAAACTCAGACCGCGTAGATGGATGGCTCGGCCTCTGATTGGACTGAACCGAAAATGTGGTGCCCAACCTTTCTGGGCACCACACTGATCACCTTGGAGAACCCTAATGGCTGATTCAAATCCAGAACGTGAATATGCGGTAGAGATATCCGACGTATGGAAGATATTTGGCGGCCATGCATCTGAAGCATTGGCTGATATCAGATCAACTGGTTTGGGTAAAAAGGCCGTCCTTGAAAAATATGGATGTGTGGTTGGTGTCGCAGACGCCTCCATGAAAATTCGGCCCGGCGAGATATTTTGCATAATGGGCCTTTCGGGTAGCGGAAAATCCACGCTGGTACGCCACATCAACCGGCTGCTGGAACCTACGGCCGGAAAAATTATCGTAAACGGCGAAGACATTATGGCGATGCCGTCAGACGTGCTGCGCCGATACCGCAATGAACATATCGCGATGGTGTTTCAAAACTTTGCCCTCATGCCTCACCGCTCTGTCGTTGATAATGTTGCCATGCCGCTTGAAATTCGTGGTGTCAGCAAGAATGAGCGCATTGAAACCGCGGAACGCACAATCGATATGGTTGAGCTTACCGGATGGGGTCACAAATTTGCGCATGAGCTTTCCGGTGGCATGCAGCAGCGCGTCGGCCTGGCGCGAGCGCTGGCGGCTGATCCTGAAATTTTGCTGATGGACGAACCGTTCAGCGCATTGGACCCTTTGATCCGCAGACAATTGCAAAACGAGTTCATGAAGCTGGCCTCGCAGATGAACAAGACAACGGTGTTCATCACTCATGATCTGGATGAAGCTGTACGAATTGGCGATCGCATTGCCATCATGCGTGATGGGCGGGTCGTACAAATCGGCACGCCAGAAGACATCGTAATGAAGCCCGCTGATGACTATGTCGCCGACTTTGTTGCCGGTATTTCACGGTTGAAGGTGGTGAGGGCTCATGCAGTCATGACATCAATTTCCCAGTTTGAAGAAAAACATGGCGGGCTCTCCGATTTCAGCAACACCGTGAATGAAGATACGGATCTGTCCAGCCTTATCGAACATGCAATCGAACACGAGGCACCGATCGCTGTTGCTGATGCAACGGGTCAGCGCGTTGGTGTGATCACAAGAGCGGATCTTTTGCGAACTGTCATCGAAGGAACAGAAACGTCATGAGCCAGACAGATACAGTTCTGAATACGGAAAGCATGAGCGATTTGGCCGATACGCGCGCCGAAAGCCGCGCAGAATTGACCGCAGAGTTTGTCGAGACAAATCCGGACTATTATCAGCGGCAATTTGCAAACATTGGTTCAACATCGCAGTTCACATGGACCTTCAATGTAATGGCAGCGCTGCTCGGTCCCATTTGGTATGGTATGCGCAGCATCTGGAAGTGGGGCCTTCCCTTTGTCATCCTGGAAACATTTGCGCTCATACAAATTGCGCGCGGGCTTTTTGGCGATCTTGGTGCAGGTGTCCGTGAACGCATTTCTCAGATCGAAGGAACCTTGTCGTTCCGACGCGAGCAGCTTGAGGCCGCGATCAGCAAAAATGCCGACAATGTAGATGTGTTCAAGCGGGCCATTGCGTCTCTTGAACAAGCTGTGGCTGATTTCAACGCAGAGGCAATCGCCGCGCAAGAAGGTGCTGTTTGGATTGCGCTATTTGGCTTCGCCGCGCTTCTGATCATAAAACTGGCTGAGGGCGTGATAGCCAACTCGGCTCTTGAAAGCCGGTTTTCGGAGTGGCTTTCTGACCGCTCTATAAACTCCGGGCTGACGTTGCAAAGAACAAGCGTAAGTGTCGTTTTTGTGCTCATCATATTCGCCGTCAGTATCATGCATTTCACCTTTCCCGGCGCGGTGCAAGGCCTTGCGGAATTCCCCACTGACGGTTCAATTCGCTTGACTGCCATTGGTTGGGTTGAAGCATTATTCGAGTTTATCCGCTCAGCCGGACAAGGCGTTTTTGATTTCATCAGCTATGGTATTCGAGTGGTACTTGATGGGCTGGAAGTCATATTTGTGTCCACGCCTTGGCCTGTGATTGCCAGCTTCATCATATTGCTAACCTTTCTCACCGCCGGCAAAGGTGCCGCTTTTGCTGCCGCCTGTTTCCTGGCCTATATGGGGTTTTTCGGTTTTTGGGAAAAAGCAATGACGACGCTGGCGCTGCTTGGAACAGCCGCGTGTATCTCAATTCTCCTTGGTATACCGCTTGGGTTGTTCTGCGCGCGTCGGCCAAGAGTTTATTCGGTCATTCGACCAATCATGGATTTCATGCAGACGATGCCCTCATTCGTCTTCATGATCCCCGTCATCGCCTTTTTCAGTGTCGGCAAGCCCGCAGCGGTCATTACAACCATGATTTTTGGTGGCACGCCGGTCGTGCGGCTCACAGTTCTGGGCATGCGCGGCGTACCAGAAACCATCCGTGAGGCGGCGATCGCTTATGGTGCATCCAAGTGGTATCTGCTCACAAAGGTCGATTTGCCATTGGCCGCGCCATCAATTTTGGCGGGTGTAAATCAGACAATCATGCTGAGCCTGGCAATGGTCGTTGTGGCGTCATTGATTGGTGCAAAAGGGCTTGGCGAGGATGTTCTGGAAGCGTTGCAATATTCCTCAGTTGGCCAAGGCATTCTGGCGGGCTTCGCCATTTTGTTCTGCGCCATGATCCTCAATCAAATTGTCCAGGGGAAACGCGATTAGCAAGCTCGCTAGCGATCTGCGCAATCGAAGATCCTAGAAGGACTGTCAGCTTGGCGCTGCAGCCCTATCAAACCAGGCCACATCAAAGCGGCCTGGTTTGAGATAGAAATCAATCAGCAGTAAGCTGGACGACGTTGGAACAGATTGAACTGACACTCGTTCGTAACAGCTCCGGTTACTGCGCCGGCCGCAGCACCAATTGCTGCACCACCCGCAATTGAACCACCGGTTGCTGCCGCCAGGCCAGCGCCTGCCGCAGCCCCGGCACCGCCACCGGTCAGGGCACGTTCACCGGGCGTCGAGCCACAGGCTGCCAAAGCCAGAGTGCTGCCGATCATGATCGCCATGCCGAAATGACGGGCGACAGAGTGTTTTCTTCTGCGTATGGTCATGAGAAATTTCCTTCCTTGTTCGACACATCACATGCCGTAACCCTTGCCAGAATTTGCACTGGTTGTGAAATATGAACATAAAAACAACCGTTGCCAAGGTTATACAATGCTTCATGCCCTTACTTTGTTCCTGATTTGTCAATTGTTTGGTGAATTTTTGGTTCGTGTCACTTTTATACAATTGCCCGGACCACTGGTCGGTATGATCCTACTCCTGCTGGTTCTGTTCGTCTGGAGCAAATGGAAACGCGCATCTGCGACACCACAAAGCGGAGTTTTGGACGGAACTGCCGTTGATCGCGCGGCTGATGCAATACTGGGAAATCTGTCGCTACTTTTTGTGCCGGCAGCAGTTGGCATCATCCAGCATCTCCCTTTGATTGCAGATCACACAATCTCTCTGACCCTGACAATTTTGGGATCGACACTTCTGACACTGCTGGTTTCGGTTGGCATTTTCCGCTTGCTGAGCACGGATCGACAAGAGTCCTGATATGAACGAGATCGACAACAACAGCCTGTTTGAGGTTTGGGTCTATCTGTCACAAACGCCTTTGCTATGGCTCACCACAACGCTCGTGGCCTACATAGCTGCAGATAGCATCTCCAAAAAACTGGACCGTCATCCCCTTGCCAATCCGGTGATTATTGCCGCTGGCGTTCTTATCCTCATCCTCAAAATCAGCGACACCACCTTTCAGACTTACTTTGAGGGCGCCCAATTCGTCCACTTTTTGTTGGGTCCGGCCACCGTCGCGCTCGCCGTGCCCCTTTTCAGAAACCTGCCAAAGGTTACATCCCGGATTCTTCCTGTGCTCGCCGCGCTCATTGGCGGGTCCATAACAGCAATCCTGAGTGCGCTTGCCATCGGCTGGGCATTGAACCTGCCCTCCGACATTCTGCTGTCACTGGCGCCAAAATCGGTCACAACGCCAATTGCGATGGGTATTTCAGAGCAACTGGGCGGAATTCCCACACTGACAGCGGTGCTTGTCATAGCCACCGGGATTACCGGAGCCGTCATGGTAACGCCACTGATGAATGCGCTGAAAATTCAGGATTATGCGGCCAGAGGATTCGCAGTCGGCATTGCCTCTCACGGCATCGGAACTGCCAGAGCTTTTCAGATAAACCCGTTGGCCGGAACCTTTGCAGGCATCGCCATGGCACTGAATGGTGCCTTGACGGCTTTGCTGGTCCCCCTGCTTGTCAAACTATTCTGACAAGCATTGCTTCCATTCAATCAGGGATTCAGTCGCTGCTTGGCCCAAGACTGCTCTTCACCGGTCTCGCGGGAAAACACAATCCGGTCATGTAACCGGAATGGCCGATCATGCCAGAACTCAATCTCAACCGGTTTCACACGAAAGCCGGACCAATGCTCCGGTCGCGGAACATCCTTACCCGCATAGCGTTCGGTATATTCCTCAACAGCCCTCTCAAGATCGTCGCGGGAATTCAAGGGGCGCGACTGCTGGCTAGCCCATGCCCCGATACGGCTGCCTTCTGATCGGCTGTTATAGTAAATATCAGCCTCTTCATTCGAAACCTGCTCAATCGGTCCGCGAATGCGCACCTGCCGCCTGAGGGTTTTCCAGTGAAAGCAAAGCGCAGCGTGCGGATGAGCCAACAACTCCCGACCCTTGTTGCTTTCAAAATTCGTGTAGAAAACAAAGCCGCGTTCATCAAACCCTTTCAGAAGCAGAATGCGCACATTTGGCACACCCTGCCCGTCAACAGTTGCGACAGACATGGCGTTGGGATCATTCTGTTCACTTTGCTCTGCATCCCCCAACCAAGATGCGAATAATTCAAATGGCGCAGAGGCTGTGGGCTCAATTTCCGTGAAGTCACGGCTCATTAACCTAGATTGTGTAGTTTTATCGTCACTAGTCATGGAATTGATGACCCGCTGTATGAATGATGAAGACACTTCCACCCAGATATAGGCATGTAAGCATGAGCCGCCAATTGCGAAAATGCATTTATGCCGCGCTATTTCTGGTTCCCATAGCGGGATGCTCCTTTTCGCCAGGTCTTTTGGACGATGGTGCAGACGACATCATAACTGGCTCAATCGCAACTTCCCCCAAGCCAAACAATGTTGACACCTCTGATTGGCTGGAAATGCGAACAGCGCTGAATGAAGCAGCCAATCAAAAAGCGGCAGGATCACTTGTTCCCTGGGAAAACGACCGTACCGGTTCCAGCGGCAGTCTCATGGCTTTCACTGCGCCCAGTGATGGTATTGGTCGCTGCCGGAATTTTGCCGCCACATTGCAAAACATCGACGGCATCCATCGCTATAAGGGCGAAGCCTGTATTGCCGGACAGGAAAACTGGCAGATCAATCGCTTCGAATTGGTAGATCGCAGCTAAACCAATCTTGCAGCTTGAGTGCAGATTCTAATGCTTCATCACCAACTCTGACGTAATTTTTGAGGCAATCATCAACTTCGCGGTTTCCAGGTGACGCGCAGCATCTGGATCCAGATCCGTTGTTTCTGAAATCGCATACTCCAGAATAGCCAACAGGGCTTTCCGTTGTTTGTATTCATCGCTGTAACGGTCGATGAAATCACGCAGATCATGGTTGGCTTCCCGCATATCAGGCCACCGCCATACGGTCTTTGAATTTGCGTTCATCCCGAACTGCCAGGCTGAGCTCATGATCTGGTGCCAACAGCGTAATGGATGCAATGGGCACCATGTCATCTACCGTAAATGCGCCGGACATGTTAAAGGCTGAGGCAAATTGCAGCGCCACCAGTTGCAGTTCGAATAATGCGATGGCCATGCCAATGCACGATCTGCCACCCACACCAAATGGCATATATGATGGGTGTGAATAATCACGATCAAGCCTGAATTCTTCCGGCTGTTCCCAATTGCGCGGATCCTTATGCAGGGTCCACGGACTGATCATCACCATATCCCCCCGACGAAAACGCTTGCCCTCGACTTCAACTGGCAGCAAAAACTCCCGTGAAGTCCACCATCCGGCAGGGTAAACCCGCAAGGTTTCCTTGACAAAAGCTTCGCTCAAAGGTGCTCGGCGCAGAGCGCTGGAATCGCCTTTTTCCAAGGCATCCATGACACCATCTGCTTCATAGGCCAGAACATCCGCAAGCGCAGGATCAAGCGCCATTTGGTAAAGCATCCAGGCAATTGATGCGCCAGTTGTGTGATGCCCGGCGATCAACAATCCAAGCAATTCCGCATTGACCTGCTCATCATTCAAACCAGCCTCTTCCAACGCAATCAACAACGGCGATTTGTTGTTATTGGCACGTGCCCTGTTAATGACAGCACCAACGATTTCCCGAGCAGTATCAATACGTTTGGATCTTTCTGCCGCTTTTCTGGGGCCGTTTGGCAACACGCGAAACATATCATCTGCAAGCTCGGCTTCCACCGTCTGAACAGCCTCAATCAACGCCATGCGATCAGCAGCGCCCAGGACGTCGTGCCCAAACAAGGCAGTCGCGCCCATCTGCAGCGCAAGAGGTGCAGAGATCGAGACCGGGCGGAAGCTGCTTTCTGATGACAACGCTGCAATGTAACCATTTACGACCGCAATCATCTTGTCGATGTTGCCAGAAATGGCATTGCGTTGAAGATGCCTGTGAATGGCAGCTTTGGAAGCCTTGTGGGCCTCTCCATTATTGGTCAGCAAGCTTTCGCCCATAATGGGGCGCAATCGCTGAACCAAGGACCCCTTATCCAATTCCGTTGTCGGCCATTTCAAGATTGATCGGGCCGTGCTTGGTCCGTTGCACAGATGGATCGGGCGCACCCCGAGAGCCAGAGGCACAAAACCCTGCTCCCCCGCCTGAGCTTTGCTGCTTAACAATGTCAGCGGGTCACGCCGAAAGGCTGCGACGTCGCGGTAAGGAATATACATCAGACTCCTCCAAAGGATTGACGTGAGACAAAAGCTGTAGAAACCGGGAACCCGATTGGGCAGCCATGGAAATTTCTCCCGACACCACTTTGACCGGTCTGCCAGCAGCATCAATTCCGATCTCAAAAGGGGGACCATAGCGTTCGGTCACAATCCCGATACGAGATAGCAAACGCTCATGAGACAGGTCTGAAAACGCAACAAGGCGATCGGCATTCATGGCAAAAGCAAAGCGAAACATAGAGGCATAGGTCGTCAGGGCATATGAGAACCGTCGCTCGCCCATGGCGACAACAAAACGGCTGATTTCCCAACTGTTTTCGTCATCCGGGTAGGATTTGAGTGTGGCGAGATGATGGAATTTTTCTGCTGCAAGATAAGTCCTGTCAGCTCTTATAGCTCGAAAGGATCCAACCAATGTTTCCTTGTGCCAAACTGCGCAATGCACCGTATCAGCCCGGTCAAATTCATCCTGTTCCAGACCTTCAGTGACCGTGAGGTCCCAGCCAAGTGAATCAACCAGAATGCGCTTGCGAAACGCCATCACATCAATGACATCTTGGCAGGCGTTTTCTGCGGTTCCGATGACAATGCGTATGTCAGGATCTGAATTTGAAGTACCTGTTAAAAGCAAGGTCGCCTCCCGCCAGCAGCTATGGTGAGACATAACGATTTATGCTAGCTAATAACCATCCCGATAAATGGTGAGTTTTGAAATGAAACTTGAGAAGGCAATATCTGACATCGAAAGATGTTCTTCTCAGGACCAGTTGGTTGCTGTCCTCAACACCATTGTGAATGATTTCGGATTTGCCGCATTCTGCTTTCTGGATGGTGGAATGCCCGGCAAGATCGACCCCTTCTACGTCGGAACGACGGGCAGCGGATGGGAGGTCGACTATGCCTCAAACGATTTTATCTTGATTGATGAATGTCTCAAGACCGCTCGCAGAACGAATGTGCCCTTCCTGTGGGCAAGCGTGCCGCTTCCGCAAAGAACAGGGAAAAGAAAACCTGGTGCCCACAAGCTCATGGAAGCCGCCATGGATTATGGCTTTCAGGAAGGGCTCGTCATACCGTTCCATTTTGTCGATGACATTGGTCGGATGCGCTCCTGTGTCTGCACCTTGTTCTGGCATGAAAAGCCAACGCGCCTGTACCAACACATCGAAGATATGCGCCACATCCTCCATGTCATTCTGATCTATTGGATGCAGGAGCTCATGCGGGTTCGGGAGATCGGCAAAAGCAGCGGCGAAGTAATACCCTTCAGCCGACGGGAACAGGCATTCGAAACGACGCGCCTGACTGATCGTGAACGCGAAGTGCTGTCATGGGCAAGCCGAGGCAAAACGGCCGCTGAAACAGCAAGCATTTTATCTATTTCAACAGAGACAATTGATACCCATATAAAGAATGCTATGGAGAAGCTTCAAGCTGGTAATAAGACACATGCTGTTGCCAGAAGCATCTTCCTTGGTTTAATCGACGTTTAGGCTCCAAAATTCCGCCTGTTAAGAGAAACAAACACAAATCTGGAAAATCCCAATGTCAGATCCCTACAAGATTCTGGGGGTGACGAAGGGCGCGAGTGCTGCTGATATAAAGTCTGCATTCCGCAATCTCGCCAAAAAGAACCACCCGGACCAGAACCCGGACGATCCGAAAGCAAAAGAACGCTTTTCGAGACTCAACAATGCCTATGACGTTATAGGCGACAGCGAAAAACGTGCGCAGTTCGATCGCGGTGAGATCGACGGCGACGGCAATCCCGTTCATCCTGGTTTTGGTGGCAGCGGTGGTGGCGGTTTCGGCGGTTTTGGCCAAGGCGGCGGTCCACGTTCAGGCGGCGCAGCGGGCAAAGGGTTTGGCGGCGGTGGCGCAGAAGAAATCCTCAGCGAAATATTTGGCGGTCGCGGCGGCTTCGGGCGGCCCGGATCTGGTCAAGGTGGATTTGGCCAGGCAGGCGCTGGACAACAAGGATTTGGTGGCGCCCGCAGAGCGCAAAAAGGTGCTGACGTTGAAGGCAAGCTAGCCATCACGCTGGAAGATTTCGCGGCAGGAAAAAAAGCGTCCGTAACGCTTGCCGATGGCAGGACGGTTGCTGTAGCTGTGCCAAGAGGCACAAAGGATGGCCAGACCATACGACTGAAGGGTCAAGGCGCACCCAGCCCCATGGGCGGCGCGTCCGGAGATGCAAAAATCACAGTAAGGTTTGTTCCGCACCCGCTCTTCAAAGTAGATGGAACGAATTTACGTTACGATGCCCCGATCCATCTGCATGAAGCCTATCTTGGTGGCAAAATACAGGTACCAACCCTGGCGGGTCGACTTAACCTGACAGTACCACCCAAAAGCAATTCCGGCAGCACAATGCGGATTCCCGGCAAAGGTTTGCCTGGAAAATCAAAGTCTGGTGACCTCTTGGTGAGTCTGCAAATTCAGTTTCCAGATCAGCCAGAGCCTGAACTGGAAACCCTTATGGAACGCTGGGCGCAAGAAGGCCGTCCTCCGCTGAACCAAAAGTGACGATGTCTCAAACCAATAGTCACGAACAGCCAGGTCTGATGCCGCAAGGCCCTGAAGCTGCAGCAGCAGCTTTGGCACTTCTTGCGGATGGGCAACTGGTCGGTCTGCCAACAGAAACGGTTTATGGGTTGGCAGCCGACGCCACGGGAGGAGACCGCACCGTTGCAAAAATATATGCTGCTAAAGGTCGCCCCAGCTTCAACCCTTTGATTTGCCACGTGGATGGGGTCGATATGGCTCAATCATTTGCCCATATCGATGAACGTGCACATCAACTCATCAAAAATTTCTGGCCCGGCGGCCTTACGTTGGTTTTGCCTCGCAAAGCCGAGACGTCTGTCAGTGAATTGGCAACGGCTGGCCTGGATACTGTGGCCCTACGCTGCCCCGACAGCGCCTTTACCAGATCAATCATTCACCAACTGCAACGCCCTCTCGCCGCCCCAAGCGCCAATCCTTCTGGCCTTCTGAGCCCCACACGGGCCAGTGACGTCCGGTTGGCGTTTCCGATTGACACGGTTCCGCTGGTCGTTGATGGCGGCCCCTGTCCGGTGGGACTGGAATCCACAATTGTTGCCTGCTGTCCCGGAGCCGCTTTGACACTCCTGCGACCTGGAGCCGTCACCCGGGAGCAGTTAGAGGCTGTGTTACATGGAGAGGTTCTTCAAGATCACCAGGCAACTGCCGATGATCAACTCTCACCATCAGCGCCCGGCATGCTTACATCCCACTACGCGCCCGGGGCAAAAGTTCGCTTGAGTTCCGGGACCGCTTTCCCCATCGGGATCAATGACGCCGTCCTGACGTTTGCCGGAAAGAGCCTTCCGGGCCAAACAGATGCAAACACATGCCTGGACCTCAGCAGGTCGGGAGATTGCGTGGAAGCGGCCGCAAATCTGTTTTCCATGCTGCGTAAACTGGATGCACTCCAACCAGACATAATTCACGTAGTAGCGCCCCCCAGAAATGGTCTTGGCGCCGCGATATACGACCGCTTGCAGCGAGCATCCGCGCCGCGTAACAATGACAAACACGATTTGTGATTTTTGTGATTCATTTGTGATTCAGGGACACGGAATTTGGCTACCCAGCTTTATCAGCATGACAGCTTCCTCAATCACGAGACACCGGCGGGGCACCCAGAGCGACCTGACCGGATACGTGCACTGAAAGATGTCCTCGCCGATCCGCATTTTGATGCGCTGGTCAAGGTGGACGCGCCGATGGGCGATATTGAGACAGTTCTGTTGGCTCACCCGGAAAGCTATCTGAACATGATACGGGATGCCATTCCCGATGCTGGCATTTCACGGATCGACAATGACACAGTAGCCTCTCCCGGTTCATGGGAAGCGTCGCTACGTGGCTTTGGTGCGGCCAATGCAGCCGTCGATGCTGTAATGACCGGCAAGGCAAATAATGCCTTCTGCGCCATTCGTCCGCCGGGCCATCATGCAGAGCGAACCACAGCAATGGGTTTTTGCCTGTTCAACAATGTGGTTATTGCAACCCGTCACGCCCAAAAGACCCATGGCGCAGAGCGCGTCGCAATTGTGGATTTTGATGTTCACCACGGCAATGGGTGTCAGGATATCCTTTGGAATGATCCAACAACGCTTTATTGCTCGACCCATCAAATGCCGCTTTATCCTGGAACCGGATCACTGAGTGAGACCGGAAACCATGACAACATCGTCAATGCGCCCTTGACCGCCGGTGATGGCGGCACCCAGTTCCGTGAAGCCATGGAAACGCGGATCTTTCCGGCAGTCACTGATTTTCAACCTGACCTAATAATGATCTCAGCAGGTTTTGATGCGCATCATCGCGACCCGCTTGCGCAAATCAATCTGCAAGGTGAGGATTTCACATGGATCACAGGGAAGCTGCTTGAACTGGCCGATACTCATGCATCGGGCCGGGTGGTTTCACTGCTGGAAGGTGGCTATGATCTGATGGGACTGGCCGAATCAGCTGCCTGTCATATAGATGAACTGATGAATGCGAGCACCTGAGGAGAAATGATGAGCGACGACAAAGCAGATCTGAAATCCATGAGTTTTGAAACTGCGCTCGCAGAATTGGAAACAATCGTCGCCCGCCTGGAAAAAGGCGACGTGCCTTTGGAAGAATCCATTTCGATCTACGAACGTGGCGAAGCACTGAAAGCCAGATGCGACACTCTGTTGAAATCAGCAGAAGAAAAAGTCGAAAAAATCAGAACCAATGCTGATGGGCAAGCAGCCTCGACCGAACCACTCGACTGATCAATTGTTTCGCCAGTATTGACGGTCATTCTACAACGTCAACCATTGGTATACCCCCTCGCCTGTGATCTAAATCTGTAGCAACAGATGAGGAGATCAGACATGACGTGGCACCCCGCCGAAGATCCTACCCCGGGTGATAAAAAAGCCTGCGACGCAATCGAGACAATCATTGTGCCTCGTGCCCGTGATCTTGGCGGGTTTGAAGTTCGCCGCGCTCTGCCATCTGCCAGGAAACAGATGATTGGGCCCTTCATATTCTTTGACCAGATGGGTCCTGCAGAATTCCTCACAGATCAGGGAATTGATGTGCGGCCGCATCCGCACATTGGCCTGTCGACAGTGACCTATCTGTTTTCCGGTGAAATCTACCATCGCGACAGCCTGGGCACTGAACTGCCAATTGCGCCAGGTGCCGTTAATTGGATGACTGCGGGCAAAGGCATTGTCCACTCCGAACGCACATCAAACGAAACGCGCAAGAAAGGTCAAAACCTTTTTGGCATTCAAACCTGGGTGGCCATGCCCAAGCAGTTTGAGGAAATCGATCCTGATTTTGAGCATCAATCAGCCAAAGCGCTTCCCGTCCTTAAAGATGGCGGCGCAAGCACGCGGGTCATCATAGGTGACATGTATGGTCAGAAATCACCGGTAAAAACCTATTCTGACATGTTCTATGCCTCAACCGAACTGCAGGCGGGCGGCGTGATACCGCTGGATGCAGATTACGAGGAACGCGGCGTCTATGTTGTATCTGGCGAGATTGAAATTGCCGGAGACCGCTTCGAAGGCGGTCGGCTTCTGGTGTTCCGCCCCGGCGACCGGATCACAATCCGCGCAAACAAACCATCGCGGCTGATGTTGCTGGGCGGTGAACCGATGGATGGACCGCGTCACATCTGGTGGAATTTCGTATCATCAAGCAAAGAACGGATTGATCAGGCCAAAGAGGATTGGCGCCAAGCGCGCTTTGATACCGTTCCCGGTGATGAAGAAGAGTTTATTCCCTTGCCCGGATAGACAACAAGGGACATATATGTGTCACGATCAATGCATAAATCGCGCAGCCCAACGACCAGATAGTCAGAGGGCGGAAATGCGAAAATTGAGAAAGCATGTCCGTGAGCACAAGACCGGAAACCCCGCTGCTGGATCAGGTGAATACTCCTGACGATTTGAAAAAAATCGCCGAGGCTGACCTTCCACAACTGGCTGAAGAACTGCGGATCGAAATGCTGGATGCCGTTTCGGTAACCGGCGGTCATCTGGGAGCCGGCCTTGGTGTGGTAGAGCTTACAATAGCCCTACACTATCTGTTTGATACGCCTGACGATCGAATTATCTGGGACGTCGGCCACCAGTGCTATCCTCATAAGATCCTCACCGGCAGGCGTGACCGCATTCGCACTGTTCGTCAGGGTGGTGGCCTCTCCGGTTTCACCAAACGCAATGAAAGCGTCTACGATCCGTTTGGGGCCGCGCACTCCTCTACATCGATTTCAGCAGGACTGGGAATGGCCGCTGCCAGAGATCTGGATGGCAAATCCCATAAAGTTATATCCGTCATTGGCGATGGATCGATGTCTGCCGGCATGGCCTATGAAGCGATGAACAATGCCGGTGCTGTAGATGCCCGACAGATCGTCATTCTGAACGACAATGACATGTCCATTGCCCCCCCAGTGGGTGCCATGAGCGCCTATTTGGCGCGCCTTGTATCAGGACGCACCTATATCGGCATCCGCGAAGCGGCAAAGGCACTGACCAGTCATCTGCCGAAATTTATTCAGCGCAATGCTCGCAAAACAGAAGAATTTACCCGAAGTTTCTTTACCGGCGGAACCCTGTTCGAGGAACTCGGCTTCTTCTATGTGGGCCCGGTGGATGGCCACAATTTTGATCATCTACTGCCGGTTCTCAAGAACATCAAAGAGGCCGACAAGGGCCCGATTTTGCTGCACATTGTCACGAAAAAGGGCAAGGGCTACGCGCCTGCCGAAGCCTCAACTGACAAATATCATGGCGTTTCCAAGTTCAACGTCATCACCGGTGAACAGGCTAAATCCATTCCCAATGCGCCATCCTACACCAGAGTTTTTGGCAGCAGTCTGGTCGATGAGGCACAGCGCGACGACAAGATTGTTGGCATCACCGCCGCCATGCCATCCGGCACCGGTATAGACCTGTTTGAAGAATCATTCCCTACGCGAACCTTCGATGTAGGCATTGCAGAGCAACATGCCGTTACCTTTGCCGCGGGACTGGCATCAGATGGCTACAAACCATTTGTGGCAATCTATTCTACATTCCTGCAACGCGCCTATGATCAGGTGGTGCATGATGTGTCTATCCAGCAGCTCCCTGTACGCTTTCCGATTGACCGCGCCGGACTTGTTGGCGCGGATGGCCCGACACATGCTGGCTCGTTCGACATCGCCTATCTCGCCTGTCTGCCCAAATTTGTGGTCATGGCCGCGGGCGATGAAGCTGAATTGCGCCACATGGTAGCCACCGCGGCAGCCTATGATGAAGGCCCGATTTCCTTCCGTTACCCACGGGGAGAAGGTTTAGGAGTTGAATTACCGGATCGTGGCAAGATTCTGGAAATCGGAAAGGGTCGGATTTTGCAGGAAGGCACAAAGATTGCGCTTCTGTCCTTTGGTGGGCGATTGGGGGAAAGCCTTCAGGCCGCCGAGAGGCTGAATGCCTTGGGACTTTCGACAACTGTTGCCGATGCTCGTTTCGCCAAACCTCTTGATACAGATATGATCGCTGATCTGGCCCGCAATCATGAAGTGCTGATAACCGTTGAAGAGGGCTCTGTTGGCGGATTTGGCAGCCATGTCGCAAACTTCCTGACCCTGAACGGATTTTTGGACGGCGCGGTGAAATTCCGACCCATGACTTTACCTGACACATACATCGATCAGGATAAGCCGGACGTCATGTATGCAGCCGCTCAGCTGGATGCGGGCGCGATTGTCGACACCGCAACAAAAGCGCTTGGATTGCAAAAAAGCGAACTGATACGTCGCGCCTGATACAGTGTCTGGCTAAAACCTTCACTAAGTAGAAATTTCAACGGCCATATCCGTTTTGTGATTGGCCTGTCTTTTTCAAGTGCTGGGCGTTTCAAATGTTCAAATCTATAAGCTCTATCGGCATAATTTTACTCGCAGTAGCCATGATCCTTTTCGGTCACGGGCTACAGAGCGCCTTGGTGCCTCTGCGCGCCCAGATTGAAGGCTTCGGCACGCTTGCAATCGGCATCAGCATCTCGTTCTATTTTGGCGGGTTCGTGGTCGGCTGCCTGGTTGGCCCCTTTCTTATCTTGCGAGGCGGACATATACGCGCCTATGCCGCCATGGTTTCTCTGGCCTCAGCGGTAGCACTCTTGCACCCATTGTTGATCGACGAAGTTGCCTGGTCTGTTTTCCGTTTCATAACTGGCTTTTGCATCGCCGCTTTCTACGTTGTGATCGAAAGCTGGCTGAATGAACGCGCCACGAACGAAAACCGCGGCCTCATCATGTCCACTTATATCGTGGTTGCACTTGGCGCCACCATGGCTGGCCAGCTCGCAACGGCCTTTGCATCGGTGGAAGGATTTACCTTGTTCGTCGTGGCTTCAATCGTGGTGTCAGTTGCGGTCATTCCGGTCACCATGACAACTGCAACACAGCCCGCACCCATCACACTGGTTCGATTTCGACCCAAACAACTTTATGACACCTCCCCCGCAGCCTTTGTTTCTGCTCTGTTGATTGGGGTGTCGGCCGGTACCACCTGGATGCTGGCGCCGGTCTTTGCCACTGGACGCGGCTTCGACACCAGCTTTGCGGCCATTTTCTCCGCTGTCATGATTGGCGGTGGCGCAGTGGCTCAATGGCCCATAGGGCGCGCTTCGGACAAATTCGATCGGCGTTTGGTTATTGTCTTCCTTGGTATCGGATCTGCCATTTTCTGCACCCTTTTGGGGCTGATTGAAGGCGATTCCCGCTGGAGCTTTCTGGCACTTGTTTTCATGGTTGGCGTATTCACCCACTCAACCTACGCAATTGCAGTTGCCCATGCCTTCGATCATTGCGAGCCTGATACCTATGTTGAAACCTCATCAGGCTTGCTGTTGGCATTTGGAATTGGATCCACCATCGGCCCACTGGTTGCCTCATTTCTGATGGCACAAACCGGCCCTGGTGCCTTGTTCCTGTCAATCGCGATGGTGCAGATCGTGATGGTTGGTTACCTGATATGGCGCGTATCGGAGAACAAGGCCGCGACACAGAAAAACAGAGAAGACTTTGATCTGGCATCTACGGCGCCGGTTATTGCAATGACCTATGATGAGGCCATTGACCTTGATGCCGATCTTCTCATCCCGGAAGCAATCGCAGAAGCAAACGAGTTGGAGGAGGCGCAGACAGCGGTTCAGTTGAGTGATTTCGGATATTCCATGGACGAAACCGTTGAGGCGGATCAAACCGTTGAATTTCAATCGGAAACCCGTATATAGAGGCAACAGCTTCAGCTTGATATCTGCTCTTCACAGGCGGTCGACTTGAGACGCGCCATTAATTGTTCCATAGACCAATTGGATGTGTAATGAAGTCTTTCAGAATTATCACATGGGCGTTGGTAGCCATTGTTCTCGTCGGCGTCGGTTACATGACCTGGCAAGAACAAAAACCAGGTTCCAATTCCATAACATTCGCCCAGATTGGCGGACCCTTTACACTTGTTGATCACAATGGTCAGTCGGTTGATCAGACCATGTTTGATAACAAGCCTTACGCCCTGTTTTTTGGCTTCACCCATTGCCCTGAAATCTGTCCGACCAGCCTCTATGAAATGGCCGGTTGGATTGAAGGGTTGGGCGCGGAAGCCGACAAAATGGGATTTGCATTTGTAACAGTTGATCCAGAGCGTGACACGCCAGAAATGCTCAAGGATTATGTAACGGTGTTTTCCGACAAGATCACAGGCCTGACCGGTTCGGAAGAGCAGATTCAGGCAACCGTAAAATCCTACGGCGTTGTTGCCGAGCGTGTTGCGCTTAAAGACGACGATTACACCATGAATCACACCGCAAGCGTCTTCTTGATGAATGCGGATGGCACCTTCAGAGGCACCATTGCCTATGGTGAAGACGCTGATGTTGCCCGGGAGAAACTCTCAAACCTCATCGCAGTTGGTTCTTGAGCAAAGCACGCCTTGATCTTGAACTTGTGAATCGTGGTCTGCTGCCCAGCCGAGCCAGAGCGCGGGATGCAATTCTGCGTGGCGCGGTCACCCTCAATGGGGCAATAAGCAAAAAAGCGTCGCAAAATGTGACCGCTTCGGACGTAATCGAACTCAGTGATCCGGCTAGCCAATACGTGTCCCGTGCAGCACTGAAACTGAAACACGGACTGAAAACCTTTGAACTGTCACCAGTTGGCAGAAACTGTATTGACGTTGGTGCCAGCACTGGCGGGTTTACCCAGATCTTGTTGGAAGAAGGCGCAAACGCTGTCTTTGCCTTTGACGTTGGCCATGGACAACTCCATCCCACAATCGAGACGGATCATCGCGTCACCAGTGTCGAGGGTTTGAACGCACGCAATCTGAAGTCAGAAGATCTGCCATTCCCTGTGTCGTTTGTGGTCAGTGATGTCAGCTTCATTTCCCTGACCCTTGCGCTGCCACCAATCCTGTCACTGGCTGATCCAGGCTCTGTCGGTCTCTTCTTGATCAAACCCCAATTTGAAGTCGGCAAAGGTCAATTGGGAAAAGGTGGAATTGTATCAGATCCGGCTGTGGCCCTTGCCAGCGCGCAAAAAATCGCCCATTGGCTGGAAGCAGACCAACAATGCCAAATCATCGGCCTCACCGAATCTCCAATTTCAGGCGGTGACGGAAATCAGGAGTTCCTGATTGCGATCAGGACACCCGGATACAACGACACATGATCAAGACCCTTACAATCGACCATCTGGGGCGCGAAGGCGACGGCGTTGCGCGTACAGAAGACGGACCGATTTTTATCCCCTACACCCTGCCCGGCGAAACCGTGCGCGCCTATGTCGACAAGGGCCGCGGCGAAGTCATAGATATTCTGGAGCCAAGTGCAGACAGGGTTGAACCAGCCTGTCGCCATTTTGGAACCTGCGGTGGCTGCTCGTTGCAACACATGAAGCCAGCGAGTTATCTGGAGTGGAAACGCCAACAGGTTGAAAATGTACTGCGTAAGAACGGAATCGTGTTCCCGGTGCCCGACCCGATACCTGTTGCCCCCGGGACAAGGCGTCGCGCCGCCTTCTCATTCAAGGCTGCAAAAGACGGTGTGCATCTTGGTTTTCATGCCAGAAAATCAAACGAGATCGTGTCACCCCAGGAATGCCCCATCCTGCATCCGCTTCTGGAACAACAACTGGTTCCAAAACCTGGCAGCAAGAAGAGCACAGGCAATCTTGGACGTCTGGCCGCTCTGGCAGTACGTGCCAAACACGAAGACCGAATGATTGCAACGCTCGGCCAGAACGGCGTTACAATCGAGTCGACAGGCCGTTCGCCCGGCAACAATCGGCATCAGCTTGAAGAAATGTGGAACGCAACGTCACCATTCTGGAAAGTCACGCTGAACAATGAATTGGCCAGCATGGATCAGGGCGATGATGTCATCGAAAGTGATGGCTTTGAGTTGTCAGTTCCGCCAGGTGCCTTCCTGCAGGCAACAGCGGAGGCTGAGGCAGCACTCATCGATCACGCAGTTGCGTTCTTGAAGGGCTGTAAATCCTGTGCAGATTTGTTCTGTGGTATTGGAACCTTTACCTTGCCAATGGCCAAATTTGCCACGGTTTTGGCCGTCGAGACGGAACAGAGTGCGCTTGATGCATTGAATAAAACCGCATCGCGAACCAGAAAAATCAAAAAAATCAAGACCTTGCGGCGTGACCTGTTCAAACACCCGATTTCTCATATGGAATTGAAAAAGATCGACGGCGTTTTGTTTGATCCACCACGTGCAGGCGCAAGCGCGCAGTGTGAGCAATTGGTGAAATCAAGCGTGGCCCGCATTGCCGCCATTTCCTGCAACCCTGTCAGCTTTGCACGGGATGCCCGAATTCTGATTGATGGCGGCTTTGAAATGAAGTCACTGCAGCCAGTCGATCAATTCCTCTGGTCCCCGCATATCGAATTGGCAGCGACTTTCGAGCGTTAAAAAAACAGAAGAACCCACGGCATCGGTGGATACTCGGAACAAGTCCGAGTATGACGGCATCTTGCGTCCAATGTCAGAAATTTATGCTCACGCTTTGCAGACGGAATTCGGTCAAATCGCCGTAATTCAACCCCGTCATACTCGGACTTGTCCCGAGTATCCATCAGCACACACCTTCAAGATACTTTTTGCATCACCGCAAAATAGAACCCGTCAGTTGCCGTAGACGCAGGTGTCAGGGTGATTGACATCATGTCGGCAGACCATGGCTGCGGCTTGTCAAACCCGAAGACGTCCTGCCAGACTTCCCCAGCTGAAACCAGCTCAAAAGCCGGGTTTTCATTCAGAAAACCAGCAACACTATCTTCATTCTCAGCAGCCAATACGCTGCAGGTCATGTAAACAAGAAAGCCTTCATTGCGCACAAAGGGCGCAGCCTCTTCCAGCACAACCTGTTGCTCTTCCTGCCGTGCCAACAATTGCTTGTCGGTCAACCGCCACTTGGCATCAGGTTTGCGCCGCCATGTACCTGACCCGGTGCATGGAGCGTCCACCACGACACGGTCGCAAGCACCAAGCAAACCGGCCAATCGGCCATCATCCGGTTTCAGAACAATGGTCTGGCTTGCCCCTGCCCGTTCAAGACGCTCAAAGATACCCGCTTGCCGGTTTCGATCATTGTCATAGGCATAAAGCTTGCCCGTGTTCTTCATGGCAGCAGCCAGCGCCAGGGTTTTGCCGCCAGCTCCTGCGCAAAAGTCCAAAATGGTTTCGTCTGGCTGGGCATAGATCAGTTCAGAAGCAATCTGGCTGGCCTCGTCCTGTATCTCGATCCTGCCCAATTGATAGGATTCTTCGACCTGCACATTGGGATGTCGACGCGCACCATCCGATGGTTGAATACGCAATCCCGTGGAGGATATGTCCGTTAGTTCGGCACCCAATGACTGCAAAGCGGTCAATTCTGTTCCACGATCCGACTTCAGAGTGTTGACCCGCAGATCCAGTGGCGGTCTGCCAGAAAGGGCCTGAGCTTCGGCAATCCATTCATCAGAAAAGTTGGATTGAAAATGCGGCACAAGCCATTTGGGCAAGTCGGCCTGTATCCACTCTGGCGCATCGGACAGGCGTCTGGCATCTGCCGCCTCCCGCTTTGATTTTCCAGGAAGTGGCGGCGCAAACTTGTCGCCCTCAAAAGTCGTTTCCAACTCCTGCCAGCTTTGGTTCCACCGATAGACCACGGTTCCAAAGATCAAAGAGGATGCTTTATCGCTGTCCATGATCCAGCGTGTCGATGCGCGCCAACGCAGAGCATCATAGGCCAGATTGCCGATAAAAGCCCGGTCACCAGAGCCGGCAAACCGATGGGCCAATCCCCAATCCTTCAAAGCCTCCGAAATAGGCCGCCGCCGGTTCTGGACATCTTCCATCACCTCGATTGCTGCCTGTATGCGTCCGCCAAGTCTCATTGAAAATACTATCCACAAATTTGCTGATGACAAACGCCACCAGCTTTAACTATCGTCAGGCGCCCTAAAGGCCGCCTGCGTAATTGGGGCTTTCCCGAGTAATCGTTACATCATGAGGGTGGCTCTCGGCGAGGCCAGCATTGGTGATGCGCACAAATTTGGCCTTTTCCTCAAACGCTGGCAGATCCGGGGCGCCAACATAGCCCATAGCAGCACGCAAGCCGCCAGCCAGTTGGTGCAGCACTGCCGATGTTGGCCCCTTATGTGGAACCTGACCTTCAATGCCTTCCGGCACCAGCTTCAACTCATCGCGCACTTCTGCCTGAAAATACCGATCCGCAGAACCACGTGCCATGGCCCCGACGGAGCCCATTCCGCGATAAGCCTTATAGCTTCGTCCCTTATAGAGATAAACTTCGCCCGGACTTTCATCGGTGCCGGCCAGCAGCGACCCAATCATGGCACAGGACGCGCCTGCAGCCAGTGCTTTTGCCAGATCACCGGAATATTTGATGCCACCATCAGCAATAACCGGCACATCATGTTTTTTGGCTTCAGCTGCACAATCCATGATGGCTGTCAGTTGTGGCATGCCGACACCTGCGACAATACGGGTGGTACAAATGGACCCGGGTCCAATGCCAACTTTGATGGCATCAGCGCCAGCATCTATCAGCGCTCTTGTGCCTTCGGCCGTGGCGACATTACCCGCGACAATCTGAACACCAGTGGACAGCTTTTTGACATTGCGAACAGTCTGCAGAACGCGCTCTGAATGGCCATGGGCAGTATCCACCACAATCAGATCGACACCAGCTGCGGCCAACGCTTCAGCCCGCGCCAGACCGTCATCTCCGGTGCTTGTGGCAGCAGCAACCCTCAAACGGCCATGATCATCCTTTGTAGCGTGAGGATTCAGCTGTGACTTCTCAATATCCTTCACAGTAATCAGGCCGATGCACATGCCTTCATCGTCAACAACCAGAAGCTTTTCAAGGCGGTGCTGATGCAGCAGGCGTTTGGCCTCTTCCTGCGTCGCATTATCCTTGACTGTGACGAGGTTCTTCTCGGTCATCAATTCAGAGACCTTTTGCGCCGGATCAGATGCGAAGCGCACATCACGGTTTGTCAGAATGCCAACAAGCCGCCCGATTGCGAGACCGCCAGACCCTCCATTTTGAACAACCGGAATTCCCGAAATTCCATTATCGCTCATCAACAGCAAAGCGTCAGCCAGAGTAGCCTCTGGTCCAATCACAACCGGGTTGACCACCATACCGGATTCGAATTTCTTTACCTGACGCACAGCTTCTGCCTGCTCGGTAATCGACAGGTTTCGATGAACCACACCAATGCCACCGGCCTGTGCCATGGCAATCGCCATTTTGGCTTCCGTCACAGTATCCATGGCAGAGGACAGGATGGGCAGATTAATCCAGATATCGCGTGTGATCCGACTGGCGATTCTGACTTCAGCAGGCAGCACCTCGGAATGGCCGGGCTGCAGCAGAACATCGTCGAATGTAAGGGCTTCGCGTATGCTAGCGGTTTCCACAATCGTGGCCATGCCAACTCCTATCAGTAAAAATGAATCATGGGTGAGTTGGCAATGCCAGATATCACGCATCGTCTATGTTGCAAATGCGAAAAGCGCCTTTATTCCGCTTCTGTGTCTACTTTCAAGTCACGGCCCCGGTATTCTCTGGCAATCAGATAGGTTTCAGCGGAGTCTTTTCGGCTGGCTGGCGGCTTATAATGCCCCACCTTTTTGAAATCACGCTTCAATTCATTCAGCAAGGTATGTTCCGTGCCCCCCTGAAATACCTTGGCGACAAAGGCACCGCCTGGTTTGAGCACTTCACGCGCAAATTCAACGGCGACTTCACACAGTTGGATGATGCGCATGTGGTCTGTCTGCTTATGCCCGGTGGTTGGTGCAGCCATATCAGACAGAACCAGATCGGCCATATGTCCGCCCAGCGCTTCACGCAACTGATCAGGTGCATCATCATCCAGAAAGTCTTTTTCCAAAAGCGTCACGCCCGGCAAAGGTTCCATGGATAGATAATCAATCCCAACCACGCGAATGTCATCAATGTGACTGCCAACCTTCTCCGCGGCGACCTGCGACCAGCCACCCGGGGCTGCCCCCAGATCAACAATGCGATTCCCCTTGCGCAACAAATTATATTTTTCGTCAATTTCCAAAATCTTATAGGCGGCCCGAGAGCGCAGCCCATCAATCTTTGAGCGCTGCACATATGGATCATTAAGATGGCGCTGCAGCCATTTGGTCGACGAGATTTTGCGCCCACGTGCTGACTTCACTCGCACCGAAAGGCCACGATAGCCACCCGTGCCACGTTTCCCGCCAGTCCCTCTGGAGTTACTATTCATCAGATGTGCCGTCCGTATTTGCGTTTACATGTGCAGGCTGTTTGGCTTTTGATCTCGGGCGTTTGCGGCGCCAAGGCGTACTGCGATTGCCGCGTCGGGACAGACCATGGCCATCCTTGCTCATGAGTTCAACCAATATGCCTTCCCGCAATCCACGATCCGCTACGCGCAACTGGTCGCAGGAAAATTCCCGCCTAATGGCTTCAAAAATGGCGCAGCCCGGCAACACCAGATCAGCCCGATCAAGCCCGATACACGGATGCCCGATCCGCTGTTCATAGCTCAAAGTCAACAATTTATCGATCATGGTTGCCGCATCATTGTTGCTCATCCACATACCATCAACTCGGCGCCTGTCATAGCGGCGCAAACCCAGATGCACACCGGCAAGCGTTGTAACCGTGCCTGATGTACCCAGCAGGTGATGACGTCCACGAGACAGGGCTTGCTGCAGTTCACGGCGTTTTGGAAATGCAACCAACATGTCCCGCACTTCATTGACCATGGTCTCAAAGCTTTCGCGGGTTACGTTCTTTCCATCATGACGCTCAGACAATGTCACAACGCCGACCGGCAGAGAATCCCATGCCCGCAACGTTCCGCCAAGACGATTGCGCTTTCTGCGCCCACGTCGATCCAACCAGACGATTTCTGATGAACCACCGCCAATATCAAACAGCACCACACCATCAGAGCGCGGTTCCACAAGCGAGGAGCAACCGGTTACCGCCAGACGTGCCTCCGTCTCGCGATCAATGATCTCCAGTTCAAGGCCGATTTCCTGAAAGACCCGCTCCAGAAATTCAGCACCGTTTTCAGCAGATCGACAGGCCTCGGTTGCAATTAGACGCACCTTCTCGACCTTGTGGTACTTCAGTTTGTTCCAACAGACCCGCAGCGCAGAAATAGCGCGGTCTGACGCTTCGTCGCTCAGGCGATTGTTTATTGATATGCCCTCACCCAAACGCACAATACGTGAAAAGGAATCGATGATACGGAACCCTTGATCCCGCGGTTCGGCAATCAGCAATCGACAATTATTCGTTCCAAGGTCCAAAGCAGCATATTTGGAAACTTTGCCCTCAGACGATTTCGCGATGCCATAATTTTTATGATGTCTGGCGCTGCCATGCCGTTTCGGCCCAGCACTCTCAAAAGCTATCTTTGCATCAGGATTGTTTTTGGCGGCACCATCGATGCTCGCCATTTCCTGAGCGGATGCTGCGTCGTTAACGCTATCACCCTTCAGATGCCTCGCATCACGCTCAGCTTTTCCGGCATTTTGTGCCGGTTCATCCAACACGGAAACAGAGTCAACCTGCTTCGATGCAACCCCGATGACAGCAAACCCCGAGCCAGACTCGGCGGATTCACGGTCGTCAAACGGTTTCGCTGGGGCGCTATGCTGCTGCAAAACAGATATGGGTTCGACACCTGTGGCGTCGTCTGACATATTCCTGCGCGCAAGTTTTGCGTCCTGCGAGGATGAGCCCAGATTGCCGGGAACCCCATCCTTGTTCGTCACTATACTTTCCTCGCGCCTTACGCTGGCGGATTGCCAGTGGCGCTTTTACGTTGCCACCAGTTTAGGCACGGAAAGCACAGTTCGCAAGCATGCGCGTGATTAATGATACCTTTAGGCAAATTGCAGCTGTGGGTGCGAACCCTAGCTGGCAGCTGATTTTATGTTGATCAGCGCACGCCCCTTAACCTGCCCTTTGAGGATGGCAGGCCCCAGCGCAGGTAAATCAGATAGTTCATGCTCCTCAATCATGGGCTCCAGACGGTCGAACGGCATTTCGGAAACAAGACGGCTCCAAGCTGCAACCCGGCGCTCATAAGGGCAATTCACTGAATCAATCCCAAGCAAATTTACACCACGCAACAAAAACGGCACGACCGTAAAGGAAGGCACGGCAGCACCACCCGCAAGCCCGATTGCCGCAACAGAGCCGCTCGATTTGGTTTGTTTCAGAACGCGCGATAGCATTTCGCCACCCACAGCATCCACAGTGCCAGCCCACCGTTCAGACTCCAAAGGACGTTTGTTTTCCTCTGTCAGTTCATCACGGGAAATAATGGTGCTTGCGCCAAGACCTTTCAGATAATCTGCCGTTTCCGGGCGACCGGTCACAGCTGCAACCTCATAACCAAGATGAGACAAAATCGAAACGGCAACGGACCCAACCCCACCAGCGGCCCCGGTGACCAGAACCTCACCCTTTTCAGGCGTCAAACCGTGATCTTCCAGCGCCATAATTGCGATCATGGATGTCAGACCAGCAGTGCCAATGGCCATGGCATGCTGAGCCGTCATGCCATCTGGCATTGGGACTAGCCAATCCGCCTTGACGCAGGCCTTCGTCGCGTAGCCACCCCACCAGGCTTCTCCAACACGCCATCCAGTCAAGATGACCGGATCGCCAGCCTTATAGCGGCTGTCTGAGGACTGTGACACAACACCGGCGAAATCGATCCCCGGTACATGGGGAAACGTCCTCACCAGCCCGCCTTTGCCAGTAATACAAAGGCCATCCTTGTAATTGAGGGTGGAGTAAGCGACATCGACGACCACGTCTCCATCGGGCAGTCGGCTGTCATCCAGGATTTGCATGGTTTGCGTGACGATTCCCGCCTCGTCCTTATCAACAACCAAAGCTGTAAAACTCATTTGCGTCCCCATTCCCCGAAGTAATTTGTGATTTTGCGCCAAATTGACAGGAATTGACGCATTCAAAAAGTGATACTTTAGGCGTTGCCTATCAGGATACCTGTTGCAAACACCAACGCCCCACCCAGAACAACCTGAAAAGCCGCCCTAAAAAAGGGCGTATCCATGTATTTTTTCTGAATCCACGCAATTGCCCACAACTCGATGAACACAATTGCAAATGCAATGTTGGTGGCTATCCAGAAATCTGGAATGAGGTAGGGCAAAGCATGTCCCAAACCGCCAAGCGTGGTCATGATTCCCGACGCAAACCCGCGTTTGATTGGCGACCCTCTGCCCGAAATCTGGCCATCATCGGAAGCGGCCTCCGTGAACCCCATGGAAATCCCGGCACCAATGGAGGCCGCAAGCCCCACGAGAAATGTGGTCCAGGTATCCTGCGTCGCAAAGGCGGTCGCGAAGATCGGCGCCAATGTCGAGACCGAGCCATCCATCAGTCCGGCAAGGCCCGGCTGCACCCATGTCAGCACAAATTTGCGATAGGATTCCTTATCTTCCTGCTCCAAAGCATCCACATCCAGATGCTTTTCCTGAAGCTCGCCGGCTTTCACCAAATGACCCGCCTCAGCCTGCGCCAGATCGCCTAGCAACTTTCTGGTGTTGGCATCTGTCACTCGCTGGGCCGCACGCAGATAAAAATCCCGTGCTGTGTCTTCCATATTGGCGACTTCATTGCGAATCCGATCAATGCCGAGGTTTTCGATGAGCCAGATGGGTTTGCGTGCGTAATAGCCAGCAACATGTTCCCGTCGAATCAGGGGAATCTGCCTGCCAAATCGCTCCTTGTGCAAATCGATCAACCGTTGCCGGTGCAAATTTTCTTCTTCCGCCATACCGTCCAGAAGCGCGGCACTGGCAGGAAAGGTCTCACGGACTGATTGCGCATAAGTCTGATAAATCCGCGCATCATCCTCTTCCGCCGAAATGGCAAGCGCCAGTATTTCCTGTTCCGACAAATCCACAAATCGCCGCGCATTTGAAAAACGACTGAGCATCACGATCACCTTTTGCTGTTAGGCCAAAGCCCGCAGAAAGCAGCGCTTTCCAATTGAAAACACAATATGCATTTCAGAAACGCTCTGACAATGACACGGCAGAATCAAGGGCTCTGTAAAGCCAGAATGTATTGACCTGCTACCAACCTCGACTGAAGATCATCTTCTCGGGCAGAAACCAACATAGAAAGAAAACCAAATGGCATCGATCGGCTTTATTGGTCTTGGCAATATGGGATTGCCCATGGCGTTGAATCTTCAAAAGGCAGGATACACGGTCTCCGGTTATGATGTCGTTGACACAGCTCAAGAGGCGGCACGATCAAGCGGCATTACACTGGCAACCAGCAATGCAGATGCAGCCCTGAGCGCCGACGCCGTCCTTATGATGCTGCCCAATGGGGCAATTGCCATCAATGTTGCAAAAGAAATCCTGTCCAAAATGACACCTGGCAGCTTGTTGATCGACTGCTCGACAATTGATGTCACTTCGGCGCACGAGGTACACAGGCTGGCAAGAGAGGCTGGCATCCTATGTCTGGACGCGCCCGTCTCTGGCGGTGTGGGTGGTGCGGCAGCTGGAAGTCTGACCTTCATGGTTGGTGGCACGAACGAAGCCTTTGCGAATGGTGAACCGTTGTTTGCCGTCATGGGCCAAAAAGCCGTTCATTGTGGCGATGGCGGCACAGGACAGGCCGCGAAGATCTGCAACAATATGTTGCTTGGCATCTCCATGATTGGCACTTGTGAAGCTTTCGCGCTGGCAGAAAAGCTGGGCCTTTCGCAATCGGCCCTGTTTGACGTTGTATCCACGTCATCTGGCTCATGCTGGTCCCTCAACACCTATTGCCCCGTGCCAGGCATCGGTCCGAATAGCCCCGCCGACAATGAGTACAAGCCTGGATTTGCTGCCGCCCTGATGCTGAAGGACCTCGGCCTTGCGCAACAGGCAGCCCATGACAAAGATGCCGCGACACCACTTGGAAGCCATGCAAAAAACCTCTATCAGCAGATGGTGGATGCTGGATTTGGCGAAACCGATTTTTCCGGCATGATTGAGTTTCTGACAGATGCGAAGGACGGCAAAATATGAGCAATCTTGTTTTAGTGGACATACAGGACCGGATTGCAATCCTGACCCTCAATCGGCCTGAGGCGTTGAATGCCCTCAACACTGATCTGTTGGCTCAACTCAACGCGCATGTCGAAGAATTGTCACACAATTCGGACATCGGCTGCCTGATTATCACAGGGTCGGAAAAAGCCTTTGCCGCCGGTGCAGACGTCAAGGAGATGGCTGATAAATCACAAATCGACATGCTGATGAGCGACTTTTTCGGACGCTATAATTCCCTGTCAGGAGCGCGCCTGCCTGTCATTGCCGCAGTCAATGGGTTTGCGCTGGGCGGTGGTTGCGAACTGGCAATGATGTGCGACATGATTTTTGCTGCAGATACGGCCAAATTCGGTCAGCCGGAAATCAAGCTTGGCATCATGCCCGGCATGGGCGGTACACAGCGCATGGCGCATGCGGTCGGCAAGGCCAAGGCGATGGATATGATTCTCACCGGGCGTATGATGGACGCCGAAGAAGCAGAGCGCTGCGGCCTTGTGGCGCGGGTCATTCCGGCAGCGGATCTGATGAGCGAAACCATTAAAGCTGCCAAGACCATCGCCAGCTATTCCAGACCATCCGTCGTCACTGCCAAAGAAGCGGTCAACCGGGCCTTCGAAACCACGCTGACTGAAGGATTGCACTACGAACAGCGCGTCTTTTATGCCCTGTTCGCAACAGAAGATCAGAAAGAAGGCATGGCCGCCTTTGCAGAAAAGCGGAAGCCCGACTTCAAACACAAATAGGACTGGCTGCCAGTATCTGAACCGCGGAAAACTGCGTTAGCTGCGCAGTCTTTTGTTCTCCGGGTCCCATAAGGGTTGGTCTTCCTGAACAACAGCCTTGAAGCGCTTGCCAAAGATCTCCGCCTCAATTTCACGGCCCGCCACGGCCAGATCCACGCGCAACATGCCAAGGGCTATGGATTTATCAATCCGATGTCCCCAGCCGCCTGACGTGATCTCTCCGACAATTTCATCACCCAGCCAAAGCGTTGACATATAAGGCGCATCACAATCATCGGCTTCAATGATCAAGGTCACGAAACACTTGGAAACGCCCTTTTGCCTTTGTGTTTCCAAAGCCGCCTTGCCGACAAAATCCGGTTTGTCCCATTTGATAAACCGCGCCATGCCGCCTTCCAGCAAGGTGTAATCGGTCGACAGATCGGTCTTCCAGGCCCGGTATCCCTTTTCCAGCCGCAATGAGTTGAGCGCAAACATGCCAAACGGCTTGAGACCATGAGATTGCCCTGCGATCATGAGTGCGTCGAAAATCGCGGCTGTATCATCAATCTTGCTGTGAATTTCCCATCCCAGTTCACCAGCAAATGAGACACGCACCAACTGGCAGTGCCGATCAGCAATCTGTGCCGTCTGATGAGACAGCCAGGAAAGCTGCAGATCCGCATCGCACAATTCGTTCAAGATGGCCCGCGCATTTGGTCCCGTCAGCACCTGACAGGAAAACGCGTCGCTCACATCCTGTATCTCAATGTCCGATCCATCAGGAAGATGACGCTGAAGCCACTCAAAATCATGCTGTTGGGCAGGTGCAGCAGTCGTCAGGAAGAAGAAATCCTGATCCAGCGCCATGATCGACATTTCTGTCAGAATGCGCCCATCCCGGTCTGAGGAGTAAGCCAATCCCATACGCCCCGGCTTCGGCGCAATACTGGTGATGAGACTGTTCAGCCAATCTCGCGCCCCTGCCCCGCTGAGTCTGTATCTCGAAAAACCCGGCAAATCCAGAATTCCTGCATGGTCGCGAACAGCCAGACACTCCTCACGCACACGCGCAAACCATGGGCCGTTACGATCCCAGCGCTGTGTGCCTGTTTCCGAGACATCATCGCCATCGCGAGCAAACCAGTCAGCACGTTCCCAGCCATTATAAGGACCGAACTGGGCCCCCAAATCAGCGATTTTCTGATGCACCGGAGATAGTTTCTTGCCGCGTCCCGCAGGCCATTGGTGGTGCGGGAAATGCATTGCATATTCATGGCCGTAGACTTCCATCCCCTTGGCAATGCAATAGTCCTGATCAGCAAAAGCGGTGAAGCGGCGCGGATCGACGGCCCACATATCCCACTCTGTTTGCCCTTCGGTAATCCACTCAGCAAGAACCTTGCCCGCGCCACCCGCCTGACAGATGCCGAATGTAAACACACAGGCCTCGAATGCATTGGGAACACCGGGCATCGGGCCAATCAGGGGATTGCCGTCAGGGGTGTACGGAATGGGTCCATTGATGACTTTGGAAAGGCCAGCCGTCTGCAGTAAGGGCACACGTTCGGCAGCATCTTCCAGATACCACTCCAGCCGATCCAGATCATCGGGGAAAAGCTGAAATGAGAAATCTTCAGGCATTGGATCATCTGAACTGATCCAATGCGCCTTGCAATTGCGCTCATACGGACCAAGGTTCAGCCCGTACTTCTCCTGTCTCAGATAGTAGGAACTGTCTACATCGCGCAGCAGCGGCAGTTTCGCACCGGCTTCACGGGACCAGGCCTCAATTTCCGGAACATCATCAAACAACAGATATTGATGGCTCATCACCATCATCGGCACATCACGACCAAAGAATTTGCCAACTTCGCGCGCGTAGTACCCGGCGGCATTGACCACATAATCACAGCGGATCTCACCCTGATCCGTCTCAACAATCCACTCATCCTTGTCGTGGCGCGCACCAGTAACGGGACAAAAGCGGATAATTTTGGCGCCCATATCGCGAGCGCCCTTTGCCAGCGCCTGGGTCAATTGCGCCGGATCGATATCGCCATCAAAAGGATCATAAAGACCGCCCTGCAAATCATGGGTCTCTATAAACGGATATCTCGCCTTGATGTCATCGACACTCATCATGTCGATATCCATGCCCTGATACCGCCCCATACCAGCAACACGCTCAAACTCCTGCATCCGCTCGGCAGAATGACCAAGGCGCACAGAGCCGGAGACATGATAATTCATCGGATAGTCCACTTCGGCGCCCAAACGTCGATATAACTCCGTGGAATACCTCTGCATATTCATGATCGCCCAAGACGGTGAAAACGTAGGGATATTGCCCGCTGCATGCCAGGTTGACCCGGCTGTCAGCTCGTTTTTTTCCAGCAACACACAATCGGTCCAGCCAAGTTTTGCCAAATGATAGAGTGCAGATGCGCCAACGACGCCACCACCAATGATCACGACACGTGCATTTGTAGGCAATTCAGCCATTTCGACCTCCTGGAAAGCTGGGAATTCAGTGTTGTTTCAATAGGATCAGAATGCAATTCCAACGAAACAGGTTTATTAATCGAAAAAATCGATTAGGTTGAAATCTGCCATTCTTGCACCGGGAACAATCGCTTGGACATTCAGCTACTCGAGACTTTCACCGATCTGATGGAGACCAAAAGCTTCAATCAAACCGCAGAGCGGTTGGGCATCACCCAATCCACGGTTTCACACCGCATTCGCACGCTGGAAACATTGTTGGGAAAGCGTCTATTCAACCGCAGCCGCGCTGGCACCCATCCCACCATCGCCGGCAACAGGTTTCTGGAACACGCAAGAGCACTCAATCTGGAGTGGCGTGAGGCCGTACATCATGTGTCCACGGCCCGCGCTTTCGACCGCGTTATCCGGCTGGGAATGCATCACGATATTGCAAGCGGTCAGGCTGGAACGACCATACAGCAGCTGCGCGAGCAGTTTTCACAAACATCATTCTTTCTCGGCGTGGATTTTTCTGCCAAGATCGTCGCCGACCTGATGGATGGGAATCTCGATTTCGGCCTGATTTTGACGCCGCACTACTCCCCTGATCTTCACATCATGCCTTTGGGTGATCTGAATTATCAAATGATCAGCAATGCGGCATTCAATCTGGATCAGGTTTCAGCGGAGCATTACATTTTCCCGGACGTGTCTCCGGTGTTTGCTCAAACCCACAAACAGCTTCTGCCGCAACTCACCGACACACCAGTGTCCTGTGGCCCATCACCTGCCATTGCCGCACTTCTGCAAACCATGTCTGCGACATCATATATGCCGCAAGGTACAATGGATCCCGCGACCGCAAAGACACGCCTGCATGTGCTGAATGACGCACCGGACATATCACAGCCGATCTACGCAGCCGTCCATGTGCGCAATCGGCATGTGCACATCCACATGCAGATGATGGATGTTTTTCACCATATATTTGGTTAGAACCAAGGGTGCAGACCCTAGCCTTTCCCCTTCCAGGGAATGAATACACGTTCTAGAAAACGCATAAACATTTCAATGATATAGCCGATAACGCCAATGATGATGATGCCGATCACAACGGTATCGGTTTGCAGGAAATTCTTGGCAATCATGATCATCGAGCCCACGCCCTTGTCAGCAGCGACGAGTTCGGCAGCGACAACCGTTCCCCAGCAAACTCCCATGGAGGTCCGAAGTCCGGTGAAGATTTCCGGAAGCGCATTTGGCAAAATGACATGTCTGAGAATTTGAAGCTTCGATGCACCCAGCGAATAGGCAGCGTGAACCTTTGAGATACGAACACTGGAAACGCCAGACCGCGCAGCAATGGTCATAATGAAAAGAGAGGCCAGAAACAGCAGTGCAATTTTCGCAGTTTCATCGATGCCAAACCAGAGAATGATCAGCGGGATCAGCGCAAGCGGTGGGATCGGGCGCATGAATTCCACAATCGGGTCAAACAGGCCACGCGCAACGGATGACAGCCCCATGGAAAAGCCCAGCGGAATACCGATCAGAGCGCCCGAAAGAACACCGGCAAGTACGCGATAAACACTTATTCCAACATGTTCCCATAAGGGCACATTACGGAAGCCTTCACTCACCAATTTGATAATCCGGTCGCCGGTACCACCAATTGTCGGCCAGTAAAATGGCTTAACCAGCCCAAAGACAGACGTGATAATCCAGGCTGATAAGAGAAGCACAACAATGAGAATGGAATAAAATCGGCCTGAATTCACCGCACTTTCGTCGCCAAACTTAACCGTCTTCTGTCGTGTAAAGGAATTATCAGCAAGACCCAGCCAAATCGCCAGGCTTGAAGGAGTTTTCTGTTCACGCATCGCTCAGACCTCTAACTTCCATCGCCACCACCCATAATCTCTTCTTCCATCTCCCAGATCATGGAAAGCACTTCCTCTCGCTTGGCAACAAATTCAGGAGAGGCCTTTACATCGCGAGCATTCGTCGTCAGCGCTTGTTCCGGAAATGGCAAACTATAATCTTCAACAATGCGTCCTGGCCGCGGGGCCATGACAATCAGACGCTCTCCCAGAAATAGTGCCTCTTCCACAGAATGGGTGATCAGAATTATAGTTTTACCTGTTTCTTTCCAGAGCTTTAGAACCAGCCCCTGCATTTTCTCGCGCGTCAGAGCATCCAAAGCACCCAGCGGTTCGTCCATCAAAATGACATCAGGATCATTGGCCAGGCACCGCGCAAGCGCGACACGCTGTTGCATCCCGCCGGACAATTGGTAGACGGGCTTTTCGCCAAAACCCGCAAGGCCGACAATGTTCAAGAGTTCTTCACATTTGGCTACGGATTCCGCTTTCGGCTTTCCGGCCATCTTTGGGCCAAATTGAATATTGTCGTTTACCGTCAGCCATTCGAACAGAGCGCCTTGCTGAAACACCATGCCACGTTCAGCGCCAGGTCCCGTAACCGTATGATTGTTCAGCCGAACTTCCCCGTCTGTTGGCGACAGGAAACCAGCCACAATATTCAAAAGAGTTGTCTTCCCGCAGCCCGATGGCCCCAGAACCGAGACAATCTGACCTGGCTCGATATCGAGTGAAACATTGTTAAGCGCATGCACAGCCCCGCCATCAGGCAGCGTGAACACCATGGATATTTTATCGATGATTATGCCGGTCACAAAACTTTCCCAGATTGGATAACAAAAGGGCGGCAGTGCTAGTCCGCCGCCCTGCTTTGACTTACTTCAGGAAGCTGTCATCAATGAATTTTGAATAGTCATCGAGCGCCTCATCCATGCCACCGGATGACACCATGATATCTGCAACCCCCTTGGTCATTTCCTGGACACCACCGCCCAGCCAGTTTTCACCCACTTGCTCTGCGGCACTGGGGAAACCAAAATTGTTCATGGTTGAAACGGTTGCATCCATGTCCATGCCCGCCGCTTTGGAAACCGCTGCATAGGCACCCTCTGGATTGGCTTTGTAAGCCTCATTGGCTGCATCGGTCACTTCAAGAAATTTGCGCACAAGATCCGGATGTTCTGCTGCAAAGTCATCGGTTACGGATACAATATCAAATGTATTGATGCCGATCGCCTGTTGCTCGGCACCGGTCATAAGAGGTTTTCCGACCGTTTTCATACGTTGCAGTGAGCCACCAAACGCACAGCCCATCACCACGTCACCGCGCACAAGTGCAACGGCGGCGTCAGCTGGGTTCATCTGAACCAGATTCACCTTGTTCACATCAACGTCAAGATGCTCGAGTGTTTTTAGAAGTTTGTAGTGGGTCACATTGCCAATTGGCGTTGCGACTTTCTTACCTTCCAGCTCTTTTGCATTCTCTTTGGTGATGCCCGCATCATCACGGACAATGCAAAGATCATTTTCAGCATATGTCACCGCCACACCGACCATTTTCAGCGGCGCGCCGTTAGATGTACCAACCACAAACGGAACAAAACCCTGGCTGTAGGCAATCTGAATATCACCAGAGACCATGGCCTGTGTCATTTCATTGCCATTGCCAAATGCGCGCCATTCAACTTCCACGCCCATGGCATCATCATAAGTTTTCTCAAACTGAGCCACCTGATTGGCCGTTGGCCATTCCAGAAAATATGCCACTGTAACTTTATCGAGTGCCTGTGCGCCATTCATGCCCAGTGACGCGACCATCGAGACACCGGCGGCAAGCGCAAGAGCAAGTTTTTTCGTAATCATGAGTATTCCCCTGTATTGACAAAATATGTTCTGCAAACCAGTTCGGACCCGCACGTCTCAAGAAAGTTGACAGTCCTCCCGACACTGTCATAGGACGATACGGTACGTAAATTTATCTAACTCAAGCGGTTAACTGGAACTTAAATCCGCTGCCAGCCAAGCAAAAGCTGGGTAGTTAGAACACAACGGAATGGCCTCTTCGCATAGTGCCAAATCAAGCGCCACCATGGCACCAGATGTGATTTTTTGCCTGTTTTCGAGACCGCAGGTACTAAAAAGGGATCAATTACCCTGTTTTTGACCTTCACAACGCACTACATCATTTGCTTCGCGACAGCCGCCAATTTGATAATTCCGGGCTCAATTTGCTCGTCCGCTATGGATGAAAAGCCCAAACGGAAATAGTTACGCGGACCATCAGAACTAGCAAAGTGGACATGCCCGGGTTCTATCACCACACCTTCCTCGAGAGCCTTCACCGCCAACTCATCAGCGTCCAGCCCATCTGGCCCCCTCACCCAGAAAGATGTTCCTCCGAAACCCGGTGTCTGAAACCAGCCTGGGAAATGATCTGCCAAAGCTTTGCCGAGAATCTTCCAACGCTCTCCGTAGGTTCTGTGCAACCGAGCTATCAGGGCATCATGCCGACCCAAAGACAGAAAGAGCGCAACAATGCGCTGATTGTTACCTGGCGGATGACGCAGCATCAGCCGACGCAGCGCACGCACTTCGGCAATCAGATCAGACGGTCCAACAAGATAACCCATGCGAAGCCCGGGCATGATCGATTTTGAAAGACTGCCTATGTAAAGCACCCGGCCCATACCATCCAGCGACTTAAGAGCAGGAGTTGGCTCGCCAATGTAATTGGTTTCAAATTCATAATCATCTTCGATGATCAGGCCATCATTCTTGTCTGCCCACTCCAACAAGGCACGTCGACGCGGCAAAGACATGGTTACATTTGTCGGGAACTGATGGCTGGGCGTCACAAACACGATTTCTGAATCGGTCAATCCATTGACATCGATACCCTCATCATCGACCGCAACAGGCCGCACATCATCGGACATCAGCGTGAATGTGTTGCGCATATCCGGATAGCCGGGATCTTCAATTGCGATCGCAGTGTGTGGTTTTACGAGCAGGTTGGCCAGAAGATAGAGCGCGTTTTGAGCACCCAAAGTGACGAGGATTTCATCGGACTCGGCCAAAATGCCCCTGCGCGGCAGAATGCGCTGACGTATCTGCTCAACCAACCGCGGATCATCTTCCGAGTAACGGTCGTCAGTCCAGGCATCCAGCCATTTGCGGTTCATCGCCTGCCGCGTACAGTCTCGCCACGCCGTAATCGGGAAAAGAGCCGGGTCAGACTGCCCGTAAATGAAGGGATACGGATAGTCATGCCAGTTGGGCGGCTTGACAATATTTGATTGCTCACTTGGAAGAAGCCGGAGCTTCTTGTTCCAGTCAACAGGATTGATCGTTTCCACTTTTTTGGGAAATGAAGACACATTGGTCGCAGCCAGCCCGGCCTGCAACTCCGCAGACACATAAAAGCCCGATCGCTCACGAGCCTCAAGATAACCATCGGCTGCCAGTGCCTGATACGCTAACATGACGGTGTTTCTGGAGACTTTGAGGCGCTTGGCCATCGCTCGGGTTGACGGGATTGGCGAGGACGCAGGCAATTGTCCAGCCAGCATTGCCGTTACCAGCATCTCTCGAATTTGCGCCTGGAGTGTCGTCGCCTCCATACGTTCAACGTGAAATAGACTATCCCGCATGACTCAGTTCTTTCTTTTGTCCCGAAACGGATGTGGCTCCATATTCAGTTCCATCTGGACCTATTATGAGGCCAATTTCGTCGGCACTATCAACTAGAAAATTTGGAAACCCGCATTTCAGGTAAATTTCCCTTTCGGAAAACTGGCGCGCGCACAGGAGGATGACGGCATGAACATGGTGGCTAAACCGCTTGAGAAATTTGTCACGAACTCGCTTGAACAACATTGGATGCCGTTTTCCGCAAACCGTGATTTCAAGGAAGCGCCTCGCCTGATCACAAAAAGCGAAGGCATGTACCTTTGGAACCAGAATGGCGATCGGCTGATTGATGGCTCGTCGGGCCTGTTTAATGTTGCATGTGGTCACGGCCGCAAGGAAATTGCGGATGCGGTCTATGCGCAAATGCTGCAAAATGACTACACAGCGCCGTTCCAACTGGGACAGCCGACATCTTTTGCATTTGCAACCAAACTCGCCAAAATCATGCCCGAACCGTTCAACCACGTGTTCTTCACCAACTCCGGTTCGGAATCCATTGAGACGGCCCTGAAGATGATCATGGCCTATCACCGGGCTCGTGGAGAATCCCAGCGCATTCGCTTTGTCTCTCGCGAACGGGCCTATCATGGCGTCAATATGGGCGGTGTGTCCCTGTCGGGCATGGTGCGCAACCGCGAAACATTCCCCGTGGTGATGCCGAACATCGTCATGCTGCGCCATACGTGGGAAGAGGATCAGCTTTTCACGCGCGGTCAGCCGGAAACGGGCGCACACCTTGCCAATGATCTGCAACGCCATTGTGAGACCTATGGCGGCTCGACCATTGCTGCGGTGTTTGTCGAGCCCATTGCTGGTTCCACCGGTTCGCTGGTTCCGCCAAAGGGGTATCTTGAGCGCCTGCGTGAAATCTGTGATCAGCATGGCATTCTGCTGGTCTTCGATGAGGTAATCACAGCCTTTGGTCGTTTGGGAACGCCGTTCGCTGTTGACGCGTTCAATGTCATGCCGGACGTCATTACCATGGCAAAAGCACTTACCAATGGTGCCATTCCCATGGGGGCCGTATCGGCCACTGACGAAATCTACGAAACCATCATGAACGCCGCGCCTGAAAATGCCATTGAGTTTTTCCATGGCTACACTTATTCCGCGCACCCTGCAGCCTGTGCTGCTGGTCTGGCGACCCTTCAAATCTACGAAGATGAAGGCCTGTTTGAGCGTGCGGCGGAAATGTCGGATTACTTCCTGGATGGGATCTGGTCGCTGAAAGGACTTCCTATCGTGAAGGATCTGCGCGGGTATGGCATGATGGCCGGTATTGAGGTTTTCCCGGAAGAAGGAAAACCTGGCATTCGTGGCAATAATCTTCAAAAAGAGCTGTTCTGGAAAGGCTGTCATGCCAAATGGACCGGAGACACGGCCATTCTTGCACCATCTTTGATCGCCGAGAAAAGTCACATTGATGAAATCATCGAAGCGTTCCGCAACACTTTGAAGAATATGTGACCTCATCTGCAGAATCCCTGACGATTTGAAGGCGGGAAGTTTGGACAACCCGCCTTCATTTTAATAATATATTTGCATAATTGTCAAAAAAATGAAAAATGTGCGTATAATTTCATTTTGGACAATGGATGTGAATTGATGAAAGACGGTTTGGCGAACAGATCAGCCCATCCCAAGCCAAACGGCCGGGCCAATAAAAATGACCGGGTCAAACTAGACGGCCAAGTCAAACAAAACGGGCGGGCCAGTTTTTTGGCAGCAGAGCGATCCGCCTCTGGCCTTATTGGCGATGACATTCGCGCCCTTCGCAAACAGAAAAATCTGACATTGGCTGATCTTGCAGAAGCTCTTGGCCGTTCGATCGGCTGGCTGAGCCAGATTGAGCGCAATCAGACAGACCCTTCCATTCAGGACCTTCAGAAAATTGCGAAAAAATTTGAAGTACCGATCAGTTTCTTTTTTCGCAACAGTCAGGCTCCGGCTGAAGAACTGGGAACCATCGTCCGCAAACAGAATAGAATTGCGCTGGGCTCGCGGGAGAGCGGCCTTGTGGAAGAGCTTTTATCGCCTGACATTGCAGGCGATTTTGAAATGTTGAGGTCGATTTTTGCCCCCGGTGCGAAGAGTGGCGACAAGCCAGCTCGGCCCGTTCAGGAAGGTGGCTTTGTCGTATCGGGGCAATTGGAATTGTGGATTGGCGGGCGCCACCACACGCTGCATGAAGGCGACAGCTTTCAGTTTCAGAACAAAACCTGCTGCTGGCATAATCCCGGGGATGAGCCAGCTGTAGTTATCTGGGTTATTTCACCCCCCATCTATTAAACGCAATTGGAGGCACAAAATGGCTGATCTTCCTGACAAGGCCCGTGTGGTCATTATTGGTGGCGGCGTATCGGGCTGCTCGGTTGCTTACCACTTGGCCAAGCTTGGCTGGACGGACATTGTGCTTCTGGAGCGCAAGCAATTGACCAGTGGCACCACCTGGCACGCGGCTGGACTGATCGGTCAATTGCGGGCAACCCAAAATATGACGCGCCTGTCGAAATACAGTCAGGAACTATACACGACCCTGGAAGCCGAGACCGGCCTTGCCACCGGTTTTCGCCGCTGCGGTTCAATCAGCGTGGCTTTGACAGAAGCGCGCCGTGAAGAATTGCTGCGCGGTGCCTCAATGGCGCGCGCTTTTGGCGTTGAAGTCGAAGAAATCGGTCCTGATGATGTCAAACAGCGATATCCATTTCTGGAAACAGAAGATGTCGTCAGCGGTGTTTTCCTGGAAAAGGATGGTCAGGGAGATCCCTCAAACATTACACAGGCAATGGCCAAAGGCGCGCGTCAGAATGGCGCTCAGATCTTTCAACAAACAAAAGTCAAAGCCATTCACTCCAGCAATGGCACCATAACCGGTGTCACAGCTGAAAAGGACGGTGTAGAGCAACATATTGCATGCGATCACGTGGTCAATTGCGCTGGCATGTGGGCACGGGAACTGGGTGCCATGGCAGGCGTTCCCATTCCTCTGCAGGCCTGCGAACATTTTTACATTGTCACCGAAACCATTCCTGATTTGCCGCAATTACCGGTTTTGCGCGTTCCCGACGAATGCGCCTACTACAAGGAAGACGCTGGCAAAATTCTGCTTGGCGCATTTGAGCCTGTCGCAAAGCCTTGGGGCATGGACGGCATTCCGGAAGATTTCTGTTTCGATCAATTGCCCGAAGATTTCGACCATTTCGAGCCCATTCTGGAACAGGCCATAAACCGCTTCCCGCTCTTGGCCGAAACCGGAATTCATACATTCTTCAACGGCCCGGAAAGCTTCACGCCCGATGATCGCTACTATCTGGGTGAAACACCGCAATTGAAAAATTTTTGGGTCGCCTGCGGTTACAATTCCGTCGGCATCCAATCCGCCGGCGGTGCCGGCATGGCGCTGGCACAATGGATGAATGATGGTGAGCCTCCCTTCGATCTGTGGGATGTTGACGTGCGCCGCGTACAACCATTTCAGGCCAACCGCAGCTATCTTTACAATAGGACAAAAGAGACGCTGGGGCTGCTTTATGCAGATCACTTCCCCTATCGCCAAATGGCAACCGCACGCGGTATTCGCCGTTCTCCACTACACGAGCATTTGCAGCAGCGTGGTGCTGTCTTTGGTGAATTGGCCGGTTGGGAGCGTGCCAACTGGTTTGCCAAGAAGGACCAACCACGGCGCTATGAATACTCATGGAAACGTCAGAACTGGTTCGACAATCAGCGCGAGGAACACCTCGCAGTGCGCGAGAATGCTGGCCTGTTCGATATGTCCTCCTTCGGAAAAATCAGAATTGAAGGGCGCGACGCCCTGCCCTTCGTAAACCACATCTGCGGCAACCAGATGGATGTTGAACCGGGTAAAATCGTTTACACACAGATGCTTAACCAGCGTGGCGGCATTGAAAGCGACCTCACCATTACTCGGCTCTCGGAAACTGCATTTTTGGCGGTGGTCCCGGCAGCGACGCTCCAGCGGGACCTCGCCTGGATGCGCCGTCATGTCGGTGATTGGCATGCTGTCATTACAGATATGACCGCCAGTGAGGCTGTTCTGTGTTTGATGGGCCCGAAATCCAGAGACATCCTTCAGGCCTGTTCGCCAAACGATTTTTCAAACGAACACCACCCATTTGGCCAGATGCACGAAATAGAGATCGGTATGGGTCTGGCACGCGCCCACCGGGTCACATATGTCGGAGAATTGGGCTGGGAGATTTACGCATCAAGCGATATGGCAGCCCACATATTTGAAAGCATTGAAGCTGCCGGTCAGGATGTTGGCCTGAAATTGTGCGGTCTTCACACGCTGGATTCCTGCCGTATCGAAAAAGCCTACCGCCATTTTGGCCATGACATTACCGACGAGGATCATGTGCTTGAGGCTGGCCTTGGCTTCGCTGTGAAAACCGCAAAACCGGATTTTGTTGGCCGCGATGCGGTTTTACGCAAGAGGGAAAACGGTTTGTTGCGACGGTTTGTACAGTTTCAGCTGACCGACAGCGAGCCAATGCTCTACCACAATGAGACAATTCTCCGGGACGGCAAAATCGTATCTCATCTGACGTCTGGAAATTACGGCCATCATCTGGGCGCCTCCATTGGCCTTGGCTATGTGCCATGCGAGGGAGAAACCATTGCCGAGATGCTGGAGAGCAAATACGAAATCGAAATCGCCGGAGAGCGTTTTCCGGCATTGGCATCCACACGACCGCTTTATGATCCAAAGTCAGAACGTGTAAAAGCCTAGCGCCTCACACCAGCAATTGCGCCAAATCGTCGGCGCCTGTTCTCAAACGATCAAGATGAGCGCCAGCGTCTTTGAGACTGAGACGCTGGGTCGGGGCATGGAACGACAAGGTTGAAACCAGGCGTCCATGGACGTCGATAATGGGAACGGCGATGGCAATCATGCCTTCCATGAACTCTTCATTGTCTTCCGAATAGCCTTGGCTGCGGGTCTTCTTGATTTCAGCCAGCAATTCATCCTGGTCAGTGATCGTTTTAGGTGTTCTTCGTTCCAGATTCACCGAAGCCAGATACCGCTCAAGATGCGCTTTTTTCAGTTTGCTGAGATAGAGCTTGCCGCTGGCCGTGCAATAGAACGGCACGCTGGTGCCAATCGGCAATTGAATACGCAACGGCCATTTGGTCTCCACACGATCAATGTAAACCATGGAATCCCGGTCAGGCACCGAAATATTGCAGGTCTCGCCAATATGCTCTGCCAGGGCGTTCAGCACTGACAGGCGCGCTGTGCGCACCCGCAGAGAGGACAATACGCCCATAGACAGATGTCGCAGACGTCGACCCGGTGCGTAGGACCGCCCGTCGATTTCGCGCTGCAGAAAGCCTTCGCTTTCAAGCGTTGAAAACAGACGGTGAATCGTTGGCTTGGGCAAACCAAGCTTCTGATTTATTTCAGTTGGCGTCATCGGCACGCCGGCATTTGACAATTCCTCCAAAACGAACAGCAAACGCAGATTTGTCGGGATCGTGTCGTTGGTGTCGTTCTGGTCTGTCATGCTTGCCAATCCGTGTGGGATAGTCCTCTAACGGCTCGGCAACAGCATGGTTGAGAGTTCGGGCACCAGTGCCACCACAAACCAGACTGCAATCAGCGCCGCCAGATAGGGAACCGTATAGCGCAGCAGTCTGAAATAGGGAACACCCGTTACACCACTGGCCACGTAGAGGTTCAATCCATAAGGCGGCGTAATGAAACCAATCGATGCCCCTACCAGGAAGATGACCGCAAACTGGATCGGGTCTACACCAATCGAAGCTGCAATCGGCGCCAGGATCGGTGCAAGAATAATGGTCACAGGCAGGCTTTCCAAAATCATGCCGAAGACAAACACGATGGCCATGGAAGTAAAGAGCACCGCGTGATAGCCGCCCATGCTTGTCACAAAGGCAGTGATCGTTTCTGCCGCACCAAGACTGGACAGGATCTGTTGCATGACAACCGAGATCCCGATCAGGGGGGCCAGAATGCCGGTGATCTGAGCAGACCGCAGAGTAATCGCCGGAATTTCGGTTAGTTTGAACCCCTGAACCACCAGCATTTCGCCATAACTCTTCTCGGTATGCGGCCGGGCCTCATCCCGCGATCCCATCATTTTGTAAAGCGGCAGGGAAATAAGCCCGACAATAATGCAGAATCCGACAGTCACTCCGGCGGCTTCCGTTGGAGAGAATTTGCCGGTGTAGATGCCATACAGAACAAGCCCGATGGCAAAAAAGCCCAGCCAGGCACCAAAGGCCGTTTTCAGAACCCGGGTCAGTTGCAAGGGAATCAGATAGCCCCAACCATTGAGACGACAAATGATCCAGCACGCGAACTGCATACCGACAACCATCAGGGTTCCGGGAATGATCCCGGCAATAAACAGGTCCGAAATCGGAAGATTCATCAAGAACCCATAGATAATGAAGATGATGGATGGCGGAATAATGATACCAACCGTACCGCCGGCAGCAGCCGTTGCTGCCGAAAACCGCTCATCATAACCGCCCTTCACCATCTCTGGGTGAAGCATGGAACCAATGGTAGCCGTTGTAGCGGAGTTGGAACCTGAGATCGCGGCAAACAGGCCGCAGGCAGCCAATGCAGCCATCGCCAAGCCACCGCGTAACCAGCCAAGACACGAATAGGCAAAATCTGACAATCGCCGTGCTATTCCGGATTTGTTGATCAGATCGCCTGTCAGGATGAAGAGCGGCATCGCCAGCAGCGCAAAGCCGTCGGTGAAGACATCGGACAAGGCAGTTCCGATGTTAATCAGGGGCAGTCCTATGACGAAACTGCAACCCAACACCCAATAGGCGATGACGAGAAATACCGGTACTCCCAGCATAAAAAACAGGGTCACCCCAATTGAAATAAGCGTAATCCAGGTTCCATCGGTCATGATGCTCTCCTCACTCGCCGCCAATGACAGCAGTCGAAATCAGGTCTTCACCAGACCGGAAATTGGCAATGTCTTCACTGAGATTTTGATAGGCGCGCGCCGCCAACATCACAAAACTGATGGGCACACTAAGCAGGAACCACCACTGCATAACATTGTCGGTTCCCAGCATGATCTGGAAATTGGCTGCCGAATTCACAACAACACGCATGGAGGTGACAACAACAACCCAGCAAATGCCCATCCACAGAAACGCATCCAACGAAAGGCACAGCATCTGTCCGACGCGTGGTAGATTTGTCCGAAATTCTGAAAAAGCCAGATGGGTCCGCAGCCGGACGTTATAGGCACATCCGAACCAGGTCATGATCAAAAAGAGATAAGGCGGCAAGGTCGTGGACCAGGGCACCTGTTCGTTGAAAACAAACCGCCGCACGACTTCCACAAAGATAATGCCGGCGATCAGCAAATAGCTCCACACCATCAATGCCCGTTCAAGATGCTTCTCGATGAAAGGGCTCAGCCTATAGAGTTTCGCAATCAACCAGGCCCCCAGCACGACTGCAATCAGCCCAACAAGCCAGATACCCGGTCCACCAAAGGCCTCTTTCATCCCCCAGGAATCACCCTCAAGAATTGCAGCAATAACTGCCGCAACATCTCCAAAAATGGAGCCCATAACTGATTTCCTCCCCAGAAATCATCTCGCCCTGTTTGCCAGATCCAAGCTTGCTGCCAAGTTCAAGCTTGGCTGGCAACGAACCATACTGGCGGTTTGCATGCTTCTGCAATCCGCCAGCGTGTCGGTTAGATTAACCGCGCCACCAGCGGCGTGGTTCAACATTTTCCGGCAACATGTCAGCAGGAACCTCACGGGCCACTTTGTGGATATCCGCGTAAGTGTCGATACCGCCAGACCAGTTGTTCAGACGCTCGCGCCAAGGTGCCCATGGCTCTGGATTAAACTCCGGAGAGCACATTTCTTCCGCCATCTTGATCTGGTCAGCCGCAAGGAAGGCTGGACGCACATTGTTTTTGACAAAAATTGTGTCCGGAAGCTGTGGATCGGAGAAACCGACCGTTTTCACAAGAGCTGCTTCGTTGGCTGCCTGCACGTGGACCTGCGCCAGATAGGAAGATTCCATAATGGCATCCTGCAGATGTCCGTCCATGGCATCAAACACTTTTGCCGACATGGATGTGTGCTCGGTTCCGCAGAAGAACTTCAGATCAACCGACTGGGACACAACGGGTGACATATTGGCATAGGCCACGGCAGACGCCCATGTTTCTGCACCATCAATAAGGCCCTGCTTCAAGCCATCAAGGGTTTCTTCCCAGGCCACAGGCACAGGGTTCAGGTTCAACAACTGCATGGCGATCCGGCCAAGCTGTGTACCCGTCACACGGTTTTTGGTACCAAACAGCTCTTCTAGCTTCGTCACTGTCGGCTTGTCTTCAAATTTCAGACCCAATTGAATGCCGCGCAATTCGCAGTGGCTGAACAGGAATTTCAAACCGTGGCGTTTTTCAAGCGGATCACGTAGAATCCGTTGGCTCTCAGGGCTGTAAAGGAAGTGATACTGGGACGCACGGCCAGGGAACATATAGGCATAATCCAGCACGTTCAAATAGGGCGCACCACCGGCAGAGTTCTGAGTAGAAGCGGCATAAATATCCACGATACCCAATTGGGTTTTCTCAACACAGGACAATTGGCCACAAATCTGATTGTCACCAATAAACTCAACGCGAATTTCACCCTCGGTACGCTCTTCAAGATCACGAGCGAACTCAAGCGCGCCAGCACGTTCAATCAGAAGGTTACGAGCATTGAAGCCGGAAGCGCCGAATTTCAGCGTGTGTTTGGCTTCCTTCTTATAGCGCTTTGTGTAAGTCGACTCAGCTGCCTGCGCGAGGGATGCCAGCGTTACACCGCCGCCCATTGCACCAGCTGCGAGAAGCGTTGTTGTCAGGCCAAATTGCCCGGATAATTTGAAAAGGTCACGACGAGATATCGCACTCAAGGCGTTTGAGACTTTCATGAGTTCCTCCCAGAAACATCAATAATTAAGACTTGCAGTCTCAAAAATACATATTATTGTGCGATTGGCAAGTCAGAACTGGAACTGACATTTAATAGATGACGCCTAATGTGGCGTTTGGGGAGGACACGGTGCCATGGAACAATTGGAGGCCGACTACGTAATCATTGGCGCCGGTTCTGCAGGCTGCGTTATCGCCAATCGGCTCAGCGCCGACCCATCCATAAAAGTGATTCTGCTGGAAGCCGGCGGGCGCGATTGGAATCCATGGATCCATATCCCGGTGGGTTATTTCAAAACCATGCACAATCCCGCAGTGGATTGGTGCTACACCACCGAAGCTGATCCAGGGCTGAATGGTCGCAAGCTGGATTGGCCCCGTGGCAAGGTCTTGGGCGGTTCTTCTTCGCTGAACGGCTTGCTCTATGTCCGCGGACAGGCACGGGATTACGACCGGTGGCGGCAGATGGGCAATGAGGGTTGGGGTTGGGACGATGTTCTGCCACTCTTCAAGCGTGCAGAAAATCAGGAGCGCGGCGAAGATGATTTCCACGGCGTTGGTGGACCACTGGATGTATCCAATATGCGCCTCAGCCGTCCGATCTGTGATGCCTGGGTCGCAGCAGCCCAGAATGAGGGCTACGCCTATAATGACGATTACAATGGCGCTAAGCAGGAGGGTGTTGGCTATTTTCAGCTGACCACCCGCAACGGCCGCCGCTGTAGCGCAGCCGTTGCCTATCTCAACCCGGTCAGAAATCGGGAAAATCTGCAAATCATCACCCGCGCAAATGTTCAGCGGCTCACCATCGAGGACCGCCGCGTGACTGGTGTGGTCTTCAAAAACGCCCAAGGCAAAGAACAAACGGTCAAGACGCGAAACGAAGTTGTATTGTCCTCCGGTTCTATCGGCTCTCCACAATTGTTGATGCAGTCAGGAATTGGGGAAGCCGAGCAATTGCGCAGTGCCAACATTGATGTTGTCGCCGACCTGCCCGGCGTTGGTAAAAATCTGCAGGACCACCTTCAGGCACGTCTGGTTTACAAGTGTAATGAACCCACATTAAACGACGAAGTACGCAGTCTGTTTAATCAAGCACGCATCGCTCTGAAATACGTTTTGTTCAGAGCTGGCCCTATGACCATGGCAGCAAGCCTTGCTACAGGTTTCCTGAAAACAAGAAAAGAACTGGAAACACCTGATATTCAGTTTCACATCCAGCCATGGTCTGCTGACAGCCCTGGCGAAGGCGTACATCCATTTTCCGCCTTCACCATGTCTGTCTGCCAGCTCAGGCCCGAAAGCCGAGGAGAAATTCGCCTGAACACCAAAGACCCATCCGGATATCCAACAATCCATCCCAATTATCTGGCGACCGAATCCGATTGCAACACAATCATCGACGGCGTGAAAATCGCCCAGAGCATCGCCAGACAAAAGCCGTTGGATAGCAAAATCGCCAGTCCTCATTCACCGAAAGAGGTACTGGTTGAAGATGCAGACATTCTGGAATGGGTTCGCAATACGGCCACAACCATCTACCACCCCACAGGCACCTGCAAGATGGGATTAGATGATCAGGCTGTGGTGGATGCGCGGTTGCGGGTACATGGAATAGATGGATTGCGGATAGCGGATTGTTCCATCATGCCGGAAATTGTGTCCGGCAACACGAACGCACCGGCCATTATGATCGGTGAAAAAGCAAGTGATTTGATCTTAGAGGACAGGCGTAGCCTCTAAGACTTTCAGTAATTGAATAAAAACGCCGCATGTCACCCATGCGGTTCAGGGTTTGGTGAAAGGACACTGCCATGAAAATGACGACCGAAGAGGCATTTGTAAAAGTACTTCAGATGCACGGCATTGAACACGCGTTTGGTATTATCGGTTCTGCGATGATGCCTATCTCCGACTTGTTCCCTCAAGCGGGAATCAAGTTTTGGGATTGCGCTCATGAAACCAATGCTGGCATGACAGCTGACGGTTACACGCGCTCTACTGGCAAAATGAGCATGGCAATTGCTCAAAATGGTCCGGGCATCACCAATTTCGTGACCCCTGTCAAAACCGCTTTCTGGAACCACACGCCGCTGCTGCTGGTCACTCCGCAGGCTGCAAACAAGACAATCGGTCAAGGTGGATTTCAGGAAATCGAACAGATGAAACTGTTTGAAGACATGGTTTGCTACCAGGAAGAAGTTCGCGATCCTTCCCGCATGGCAGAAGTTCTGAACCGGGTTATCGAAAAAGCCTGGCGCGGATCAGGACCTGCACAAATCAATGTGCCACGTGACTACTGGACACAGGTCGTTGATATTGAGATGCCGCAGATCGTGCGGCTGGAACGTCCTTCAGGCGGAAAAGAAGCCATTGCACAGGCCGCAAAACTTCTGTCGGAAGCAAAATTCCCGGTCATACTTAATGGAGCCGGCGTTATTCTGGCTGGTGGCATCCCGGCATCTGCAGCATTGGCCGAGCGCCTCAGCTCTCCGGTATGCTGCGGTTATCAGCACAATGATGCATTCCCAGGAAGCCACGCACTGTCTGTTGGACCACTCGGCTACAATGGCTCAAAAGCAGCCATGGAACTGATTTCCAAAGCGGATGTGGTGCTGGCCCTTGGAACCCGTCTCAACCCATTCTCGACCCTGCCCGGCTACGGCATCGACTATTGGCCCAAAGACGCCAAGGTCATTCAGGTTGATATGAATTCAGACCGCATCGGCCTCACCAAAAAGGTCACAGTGGGAATTCAGGGTGATGCGAAACTGGTTGCAGAACAATTGCTGGAGCAATTGTCTCAAGATGCTGGCAATCACGAACGCAAGCAGCGTGAAGCACAGATCCATCAGATCAAATCAGCCTGGCTACAGCAATTGAGTTCCATGGATCACGAAGATGATGATCCTGGCACAAGCTGGAACGAGCGTTCGCGCAATCGTCAACCAGATCATATGTCTCCACGCATGGCATGGCGGGCAATCCAGTCAGCCCTGCCAAAAGACGCAATTATCTCGTCAGATATTGGCAATAACTGCGCAATCGGCAACGCCTATCCGACCTTTGAACAAGGCCGCAAATATCTGGCACCCGGCCTCTTTGGCCCATGTGGCTATGGCTTCCCATCCATTTTGGGTGCGAAAATTGGCTGTCCGGATGTTCCGGTTGTCGGCTTTGCAGGTGACGGTGCGTTTGGCATTTCCATGAATGAAATGACTGCGTGCGGCCGCAATGACTGGCCGCCTATCACCATGATCATCTTCCGCAACTACCAATGGGGCGCTGAAAAACGCAATACGACCCTTTGGTATGAAGATAATTTTGTCGGAACGGAACTCAACCTGGGTGTCGAATACGCAAAGGTTGCAGAAGGCTGCGGCTTGAAAGGTGTCCAGGTCACCACGATGGAAGACCTGACCAACGCACTGAACACCGCTGTTAAAGAGCAGATGGAAGATGGTGTAACAACCTTCATCGAAGTGGTGTTGAATCAGGAACTGGGTGAACCATTCCGTCGCGACGCGATGAAAAAGCCAGTCTCTGTAGCTGGTATCGATCCGGCTGACATGCGTCCGCAGACTGGCGCATAAAACAACCAACCGCTCTATAAAGCGGTACAGACACAGGCCAGCGCATTCGATGGAGAATGTGCTGGCCTGATGTGCGACAAATGATACCGATTGCCAAACAACTGTCTAAAGGGTTTGAACTTTATGGAAAATCCGATGGAAGCCCTGGTGCGAGCCGCCCGCACAAACCCGCGTCATATTATCATGGCCGAAGGTGAAGATGACCGCATCCAGTCCGGCGCACTGCGCGCGGTAAGTGAAGGCATCGCACGCGTAACACTTGTGGGCGATCAGGACCGAATTCTGAAAAGCGAGAACTTTCAAAACGGTTTACCAGATGGTTTGCAGATTGCTGATCCAGCAAAATCAGAGCTGATCGCGCCCTTTGCAGAAGAATTTTACAAACTGCGCAAACATAAAGGCATTACACCAGAACAGGCTGCGCAAGCGGTGCTGAACCCGCTCGCGTTTGCAGCCATGATGGTCCACGAAAACCATGGCGATGGAACAATAGCAGGAGCCATTTCAACCACAGCCGATACTGTGCGCGCCGCTTTGCAGATCATCGGCACTGCGCCGGATACGGAACTGGTCTCCAGTTTTTTCCTGATGATCCTGAACAAACCCCACCACGATAAAAAGGGCGTGTTCGCATTTGCCGACGCTGGCCTGAGCATCGCGCCAAATGTAGAAGAACTGGCATCAATCGCCCTCGCCTCTGCGGAATCGTTTCAAAGGTTGATCGGAGTTGAGCCGCGCGTTGCGATGTTGAGTTTTTCAACCTTCGGAAGCGCCAAACACCCCAAAGTCGATGCCGTGTCGGCCGCCACCGCATTGGCACAATCGCGCGCACCTACATTGAAAATCTCAGGTGAGTTGCAGTTTGACGCCGCTTTTGTTCCCTCAGTTGCAGCAGCCAAGGCTCCGAATGCTGTCATACAGGGAGACGCCAATATCTTCGTGTTTCCAAACCTTGAGGCAGCCAATATCGGCTACAAGATTGCGCAGCGCATTGGCGGTGCAGAGGCGATTGGCCCCATTCTGCAAGGACTTGCAAAACCAGCCAATGATTTGTCCCGTGGCTGCAACGCGACCGATGTCTATAATCTGATTGCAGTCACCTGTGCACAGGTGACTGACTGACCGCTAATGCCGAAGATCAGACATTCTGACCCGGAGCCAGCACAATGATACATCCGGCAATCTTCCACTGACCATCAGCCTGTTTTGTCAGAAAATAAGAGGCAAGCCACTGCAGGCCGCGTTCATCCTTGATGTAAACGCTCTGCACAGGAACGCCATCCTTGATGCTTACACCATCAAATCGGACCAGACTGCCATTTACGACCGGTCGATGGACCTTTTGCATCCGTTGCAAAAATGCGTTCGGCGTGGCGTATTTGCTAATCACTGTCTCAGCAGCGGTCAGATAGAGCAGTTCCGCCTGCTTATTGGAAATTGCCCACAAATAGGAGTGGACCAGAACTCGCATCTCCAGCAGTTCAGATGCCTGAAACACCTGATTTGAAGCCGTCAGACTTACATTCATCAGATGATCAGCCCCGCCATTGCTGGCAGATGATGCCACCTGTTCAGCAGTCGCTGGAGCCACAAGCAATCCAAGCGACACTGCAAGCATTTTAGAATGTTTTGAAAAATGTCTCATAACGATGTCTCCTGTTCCTAAGTGCCCCGCTATAAGTAAAAGGTGGGGTGCCTTGGGTCAGAAATCACCTGATTAGACGCTCACTTCACATCAACTAATTGTTTTGCAAGGTGATCGACACGATTCAAAGTGTGAACGTCTGGTGCCCCCCGCTAGACGGCTGATTGATATCTCAACAAATGTCCCGTCTGTCCTGCCCTTCTGAATGCCTTTTTTTAAGCGACCATTTGGATCGTCTGGACAGAGTACATTTCTCCGCATCGCGGATCTTATTGACAAAAAAACAGATCTGTCCGTCATCCTGATTTTTGGAACAGTCGACCGCATGATTTAGCGGAGAAACTGGCTCATCTATTTTTTGATGTTATGCGGCTTGATTGCGGTATTGCAAACGTCGCTGGCTGAATGTGTTTCGTTTGATCCTTTCGCGTTCGAGCAGAAAGGTTTTGGCACGTCCGAAATAGCCGTCAGCGGGTGTGAAATTTTTGAGGCTCTCGTGTTAGCGGTTGTGATTGTAGTGCTGGACGAAGCGCTCAATGTTGGCGTTGAGATCACCCGGCAGAAGGTAGTTTTCCAGTAGGATCCGGTTCTTCAATGTCTGATGCCAGCGTCTCCAATGCCTGGCAGGCGTGCTTGCAACGCCGAGAGGCAATCTTACCCTGTGTCTGCGGATGATATGGGGTGCCTCGAACATGATCCATGCCCTCATTGCTCACCCAGCCTGCCAACTCACCGGAGATATAGCGGTAATGTATTGATCTTCACTCAGTGCCGTCGTCGTGTTTCGGACAAATGCAGCCGCATGTCGGTCGAAACACTTATTGGCCGTTTTAATACGCGCCGATTTAGTCTCAAAATATGACGCATAGGGGAAATTGATCTCAATACGAACCAATCTCCATTGAGATCAATTGTGAGTAACAGCAATGCACGATCACCCAGATCACTTTGCGCGTCTCGTTGCATTGGAATGGGCACAATGAACCATCATATTCGTCATCGGACTGAAGCACGTTCTTGCAAAAACGCGAAATTAGTTTCGAGTACCTGTTTAAAGCCAGTGGTTGAAGCGCCCGTTCTTTCATCCAACATGCTGGCATACCGTATGGCGCTGTTGGGCACAGCCGTGCTTGGGGCGGTTGCTCTGTCGGGTGACGGTGCTTTGGCGCAGGCGATCGTGGACCCCGCGCCAACAGCTGAAGCAGATGAGGTAACCATTACAGGAACCTTTACAACGGGCCAGACGATCGACACCTTGGCCGGTGATGATACAATAAGGATCAACACGGATCTTAACGCTGCTGGGGGTGCCACGGTCTCCGGCGGAGCGGGTGATGATCGTATCATTATTCCAAATGCACCGGGAATTTCTGCATATGACCACTATATTGGCCAGAATGCCAATACGTCAGGAACCCTTCTTGGCGGTACCGGTGAGGATACGATTACGCTCAATAGCAGCGGGGTAGGCGCTGGTGGGTCCGGCACAGTGTCTGGTGGAGCGGATAATGACAGTATCACGTTGAGCAACAACAGCGACATTGGCAGTAGCACGGGCGGCACAGGCATTGTTCTTGGTGATGGGGGCAATGATACGATTACGCTGGACTACAGCGATGTGGGTGGTTCAGGCGACGGTACGGTGTCTGGTGGGGAGGGCAATGACAGTATCACGTTGATCAACAGCAGCGACATTGGCGCCGCGACCGGCACAGGCGTTGTTCTTGGCGATGCGGGCAATGATACGATTACGCTGAACAACAGTGATGTGGGCAATCAAGGCAACGGCACAGTCTCCGGCGGCTCAGGTAATGATACGATTACGCTTAGTAACGGTTCCATAATTGGTGATTTTTTCACTAGCACGGGCTTTGTTCTTGGTGATGGGGGCAATGATACGATTACGCTGGACAACAGCGATGTGGGCGATGACGGCACGGGTACGGTTGATGGCGGGGCAGATAATGATGTTATTACCTTGCGCAACGGTTCCTTCATCAGTGCTTTGGGTCAGGTTCTTGGCGGAACTGGCGATGATACGATCTCAGTTGATACAACACTCAGTCGTGCAGCGGGATCGGTGGTTGATGGTGGAGCCGATACTGACGAACTCACCTTTAATGCCATCGGTAACGCCACCGTGGCAGCGGACGATTTTTTAAACTTCGAAACCCTGACGAAGAATGGTTCGGGCACCTTGACGTTGACGGGCACGCATGCGTTCACCGATGCAACGGATATCAATGAAGGCACACTCTTGGTGACCGGCGCGCTCACATCCGCAGCTGTGAACGTCAATACGGGCGCCACACTTGGTGGCGACGGCACTGTTGATGGTGTTGTGAGCATCAATGCGGGTGGTACATTGGCTGCAGGCTTAAGCCCCGGGACGTTGACGCTCTCTAGCGATCTGACGCTTGATGCCGCGTCCGATACCAATTTCGAACTGGGACAGTCCGGCGTTGTTGGCGGTGCTCAGAATGATCTCGTTATTGTTGGCGGCAATGCCTCAATTGATGGCACGCTTAATCTTGAAAATGGTGCTGGAGCAGCCGTTGTTTCCGGCTTTTACACGTTGTTTGATGTGGCGGGCAGCACAACAGGTTCTTTTGCCACGGTCACCAATCAAGGTGCCGCTTCCAGCATTCGGCAGATTGTCACTAATTCTGGTGCGGCCTCGTCTGAGTTCAATCTTTTCATTAGCAATGGCGATCAAGCGGTTCAGTTCTTCGATGGCCCGAATAATTCTGCCAATGGAGTGGTTGATGGCGGAACGAGTATATTCAATGGCACCAACACCAATTTTACGACCGTGGATGGCGCGATCAATGCAGCGTTCCTTGGCGGGGTTGGTGTGTTCAGCGGCACGGCGGGCACAGTAACCGTTCAAGGTTCGCAGAACTTCGAAGGCCTGCAGTTTAGCACCGACGGCTACACATTCACCGGTGGCGCCATTAATGCGACAGGTGATAGTGCAGGCAACGCCAATGCAAGTTTTTTGAATGCGGATGGGGGCACGACAACAACGATTGCCTCCGTGATATCGGGCAATGATGGTGTCGGCCTCGACAAGATTGGTGCGGGAACAATTGTGCTTTCAGCTGCAAACACGTTCACCGGAACCACGACAGTGGCTGCTGGCGCATTGACCCTGACGAACACGGGCGCTCTTGTTGGGTCAACAATCATTACAGCCGGCGTTGTTAACAACGCAGGTTCAGTGGCAGCCGTCGATAATCAGGCGGCTGGTACCTTCACCAACAATACAGGCGGTATTGCGGGGGCTGTGACGAATGCAGGAACGGGCACCAATGCCGGCACGATTGCCTCTCTCAGTCATACAGCTGGCACCTTCAGCAATACCAACGTCATCGCCGGTGCCCTCAATGTCTCAGGTGGCACGGTCACCACATCCGGTTCCGTCGGTGGTGGTGGCGTGAATGGCGGCACCATCAATGCGTCAGGGTTTTTCAATGGTGACATTACGAACAATGGGATCTTCAATGTTACCGGTGCACTTTCCAGCAATGACGCCTTTACCAATACAGCAAATCTCAATGTGACAGGCGGTTCCTTTACAGGCCTTGCATCATTGACCAATTCTGGCGCGACAATCATTGCCTCTGGTCAAACAGTTAGTGCTGCAACGATTGATCAGAACGCTGGTCTTTTCACGAATAATGGAACTGTGACCGGAGCAAGCACCATCAATGGCGGCACCTTTGCGGGCACAGGGTCTTTCATTGGTAGTGTAACAGCCAATGCAGGCGGCATGATTTCACCGGGCAATTCTATTGGCACACAAAATGTGGTTGGTGATTTTACGCTGAATGCCGGCTCTACTTTGGCAATCGAGGTAACCGATGGCGCGAGCGATCAGGTGAATGTGACGGGTGCGGTTGCGATTAACGGTGCAACCCTTCAGGTAGATGATTTGGCGCCTGCCGCAACTGACCTTACGCGCTCCTTTATCATCGTCAATAATGATGGGGCTGATGCTGTCTCCGGTGCAGGTTTTGCTAATGTGGTCGATAATCTCGCTTTCCTTGATCCAACAATCTCGTTCTTAGGTGGAGATGGTAATGATGTGGAATTGTTCTTCTCTCCGTCAGGCAACATCAATCTTGACAATGTCGGCATAACACCTAACCAGATTGCAACAGGCACAGGCCTTAACAGTGTACCACTTGGTGATCCGGCTTTGACGACCCTGTTGAATGCCTTCATTCCGCTGACATTCACTGAAGCCCAGACCGCGCTTGATAGCCTGTCAGGTGAAGTGCATGGCTCGACATCCTTTGCGCTCAACTCCACCGGTCTATTCGTGGGGGACAATCTGACCAATGTGCTGGACGGCTTTGCCTCCGGTGATGCTGCAACATCTCGAAGCGCTCACGCATCTGTTGCCCTTCAGGCTTTGGCCTTTGCCCCAAGTGAGACAGCCACACGCGTCTTCGGGGCTGATTTGGCATTGAATGAAGATGGGAGTGTTCAAGAACCCGATAACCGTCGCCATGTCTTCTCCCGTGGTTTGTTTCGTGATGTGACGATTGAAGCCGATGGCAATGGCGCTGAGACAGACATCCGCAGCCGGGGCTTTCTCGCAGGGGGTGGCATTGATTTCAACAGTCGTTTTACCGGTGGTATTGGGGTTGGGTATTTGAGAACGGCTGTTGATGTTGGTGCCCGTGCGAGCGAAGCTGAGATTGATGCCGGTATCTTCAATCTTTATGGCCGCTATAAAAACAACAACTTCGATGCGACCGGCACGCTTGGCTATATTTATTCTGACACTGAGACAGAACGCGGTGTTGTTGTCGGTGGCTTCAATCAGACAGCCAGTGCCAGGTATGATGCCAACACTGTGTTTGGTAATGTTGAGCTTGGCTATACTGCCACGCTCAACCGCTTTGCCTTTAGACCCTTTCTCGGTGGCGGTTTCTCTGTAACGGCGCGTGAAAGCTTTACAGAGACGGGTGCGGGTGCTGCCAACCTTGTTGTTGGCTCCAGCACCGAAGCTCTTGGTCAGTTCACCATAGGGGTCAGCGCGAGCACACAGTTCAATCTGGGTTCTGTTCTGGTTGTTCCACGCGTGGAGGTAGCCCTTGATCAATTGATTGGCGATGTGACGCCAGCGACCACGGCAACCTTCCAGCCTGGCGGTCTTGCTTTCAACACCATCGGTGCTGAACCTTCAAGCAGCAGAGGCCGTATCAGTGCAGGTTTTGCCACCAAGCTAAGCAAGAAAATCACCGGCTTTGTTGATTATCAGGGCGTCTTCTCCGCCAACGACCGCGAACATGCCGTCAGGCCAGGGATCAAAATTAGGTTCTAGGCGAGATATTAAATCTAACAGGCATATACGCTAAACGGACTCTTGATATTCTGGACATTCAACGGAGGTATCCTGGTTGTGTCGCAAAGTTTGTTGCAGGGTAAATTGATCCTATTTGTAGATACAATAGCAGCCTGTAAACACTGGCTTCGGACACGAAGTAGTGTTTTGTATCGGTGAACCTGACAGCCAGTTCGCGTGGTGATAGTTCCGGCTCATCCAGTGCCGGATCGACAATCCGTTGGCGAACATCATCTGGAATGCTGTTCCAGACGCGCAACGGCTTGGGGAACGACCCTCTAAGGCCTCGGACCCTCCCGTCAGATACCTGTCATACCATCGATAAAACGTTGTGCGGGGAATGCCGAGCCTGTTGATGGTCTGTATGGTCAGCAAATGCGATTGTTCAACCAGGCAGATGATTTCAAGCTTCTCGGTTGCAATCCTCTCATCGCTGCAAGCAGCGACTGCCGGGCAATGAATGACAAAGTTCGGTAATCGAATCCTCGCCACGCAATCCAGCAAGGACAATGCGTATCTTGTCTTCAGATGAATACCGCTTGCGCGTCTTGCGGCGGATATCCTTCACCGTGCGATCGGCAGCACCAGTAGGACGTTCAGCTCCATATCTCATTCTTCACTCCTGGTCGGCGAAAATGGGCCAAAAACTCTCCCTTAAGCAATCAGCTTAATTGAGCCCATGGGAAGTGTGACGCCGAGTATGAAATTACAATGCTTGCAGCAGGTCGACACAAATTTAACACGCGAGCAGAGTTTTCAATCTGACAGGCGTGGCTTGCTTCATTGGAATTTCAAAAGTCTAGAGTGACGGACAAGCAAGTAGCTTGCAAAGTACAGTCCATTTTGTGAACAGGACTCAGAAAAAATGCTAGATGGACCACACAAAGACAAACCAAAATAGTCGCTTTACCGCGCCCATTTAAAAGAAATTCTGCTTGATTCAAACTTTTGAATATCCCTTCTACGCTTTGTCTCACAGCATTTTTGGGGTGTTCTAGATGCGCACTGGAAATTCCTGAGTGCCTTTAATGGACCGTAAGATAAAGCTTGTGTGCATACTGGAAACGCCGGGCAGTTTTGCCAGACAATTGCGGTGAATACCGTCGTAATCCGCCACATCTCGTGCTGCAATCCTTAGAAGATAGTCCGCCTCCCCGGTCGTCAGATGACACTCAAGAATATCTTCATAGCGCAGCACAGCCTGTTCAAAGGCATCAAGCACATCCTGGCTTTGGGATGTGAGAGCAATTTCAACAAATACCATGATTTTGAGGCCAAGCTTTGCGCGGTTGATCCGGGCCGCATAGCCCTCAATCACACCATCTTCCTCCAGTAGCTTGATCCTGCGATGGCAGGCAGACGCAGATAGACCCACGGCATTGGCAAGTTCTGCAACAGGGATCGCGGAGTCCCTCTGGAGACGCCGCAATATTCCACCATCAATACGATCCACTGCGTTTTCTCCGAAGTAATTTAAATATATTCGAAGATTTAGCTGAAATATCGAGAGATTCCCACAGTTTTTCGCAAAAAATATCACGCAATCCGTGAAACACTGTGACCAGACTTAGAGTCCGCTCACAAACTTGGGAGACAACAATGCGCATCGGCACACCAAAAGAAATCAAAAATCACGAATATCGCGTCGGCCTGACACCGGAAAGTGTCACAGAACTGGTTGCAAATCAGCACGAGGTTCTGGTCGAGACAGAAGCCGGCAGCGGCATCGGCTCGACAGATCAGGATTACGTGGACGCTGGTGCGCGGATCGTTGATACAACTGCAGAAATCTTCGCGGAATGCGATATGGTTGTGAAAGTGAAAGAACCACAGGCCGTAGAGCGTGCGCAACTGCGCGAGGGTCAAATTCTCTATACGTATCTGCATCTTGCACCAGACCCCGACCAGACAAGAGATCTTGTTAAATCCGGCGCTGTTTGCATTGCTTATGAAACTGTCACAGACCGCCTTGGAGGGCTACCGCTGCTCAAACCAATGAGCCAGGTTGCCGGGCGGATGTCCATTCAGGCAGGCGCCACAGCGCTCGAAAAATCTCATGGTGGCCGCGGCATTCTGCTGGGCGGTGTACCCGGCGTAGCGCCAGCAAATGTATTGATTATCGGAGGTGGTGTTGTCGGCTACAACGCGGCGCAAATGGCCGTTGGTCTTGGTGCGGATGTCACCATACTGGACCGAAGCCCGGAAGCCCTTGAACGCCTGGATGCGCATTTTGGCTCCCGTGCCAAAACACTCTATTCAAACCGTGCCAATCTGGCTGCCAGCGTCGCCGAGGCTGATCTTGTGATCGGCGCGGTGCTTGTTCCCGGTGCTGCGGCACCAAAGCTGGTTACCAGAGAGATGCTCAGCACCATGAAGAACGGATCAGTTCTTGTGGATGTTGCCATTGATCAGGGTGGTTGTTTTGAAACATCAAAGGCCACAACACACGCCGAACCAACCTATGTGATCGACGAAATTGTGCATTATTGCGTCGCCAACATGCCAGGCGGTGTTGCCAGGACCTCCACATATGCACTTAACAACACCACACTGCCCCATGCGGTAAAGATTGCAAATCTGGGCTGGAAATCTGCGCTGTCCAAGGATGCACATCTGCGCAATGGTCTGAATGTGTGCAATGGCAAAGTGACGTGCGAACCGGTCGCCCAGTCTCTTGGCTACGACTACGTGCCCGCCGACAAGTTGTTGAATTGATAGCCATTTGAGGCATTTGAATTGATCAACGACGCTTGATAAGCCCCGCAGCCCAAAATAACAATTGAGCCGGCTGCGGGGTTCAAACACAATCGCTTGCATATCCGTGGCCAAGGGTCCAAAGTTTGAGGCCCTACCTATGGTCTACACGGCACATCGCCAGCGAGTTTCCTACAAATGCAAAAAATCGACTGGTCCCGCATAATCCCGACATCAGGACGAGCGTTTGTAAAGATGCAGGGATTGCACAATCACTTTGTAATCGTGGACGGTCGCAAAAACCCTTATAATCCAACGGTCAAAGAGACTGTTCAAATCTGCGATGTGAATACCGGAATCGGCGGCGATCAACTCTTGATCATAGAACCGCCAACCGCAACCGGGGCTTCCAACGGCGCTTATGCCTTCATGCGGATCATCAACATTGATGGGCAAGATGCTGAAGCTTGTGGCAATGCCACAAGATGCTTTGCATGGCTGATGCTGGAAGAGACCGAGCTGGATGAAATTGTGCTCGAAACTGCTGTCGGGCCCTTACGCTGCTGGCGCCGGGACAAGCAGCAGGTATGCGTGGAAATGGGAAAGATTTCAACGCATTGGCATTCAATACCATTGACCCGAGATGTCGACACGCTGAACATTCCATTAAGCAATGGGGCGCTGAAAAACGGCGTCGCACTCAACATTGGTAATCCGCATATTGTCTTCTTTGTTGATGATCTTGATGCCCTGGATGTGGCGGCTTTGGCGCGGCCAATTCAGGATGATCCGCTTTTCCCGCAAAAGGTAAATGTTGGCGTTGCGCAGAAAATGAGCAATAGTCTTATCCGGCTTTCTGTTTTTGAACGTCCAGGCATTCTTACAAAAGCCTGCGGTTCGGGGGCATGTGTTGCTGCACGCGCCGCACAGCTATTGGGGCTGACAAACAAAAAAGAGATGGTCGTGGACATGTTAGCCGGATCGGTTAATGTGATCGTTGAAGAAAGTAGAAACGCAATCTTGACGGGCCCCGTCGAGTTTTGTTTCAGTGGCCGCCTAACCGGTCGGGAGGGACGTGCCGTATGAATGATCCAATGATTGTGATCGACAAGGTCAGCAAGACCTACCATCTGAAATCACGCCCTGAGCCGGTTCACGCATTAAACAATGTAACCAACCATATTGATCGGGGTGAAGTCGTTGTCATCATTGGCCCATCCGGTTCCGGGAAATCAACGCTCCTTCGATCTATCAACCGGTTGAACGACGTAGACAGCGGCACAATTACCATTGATGGTGTGAACGTCACGGACAAGAAGACCAACATCAATGCTCTGCGCGCCGAAGTTGGCATGGTCTTCCAGCACTTCAATTTGTTCCAGCATAAAACGGCTATGGAAAACATAGTCATGCCGCAAATGATCGTGGCCAAACGCAGCCGCAAAGAAGCAGAAGAAATTGCAAATGACCTGCTCGGGAAAGTTGGCATTCCTGATCGCGGTAACAATTATCCATCCATGTTGTCCGGCGGTCAGCAACAGCGTGTGGCCATTGCCCGCTCGCTGGCCATGAAGCCGAAAGTCATGCTGTTTGATGAAGCAACCTCAGCGCTGGACCCTGAAACAGTTGGCGGCGTTCTGGAACTCATGCGCGGCCTTGCCGCCGATGGCATGACCATGGCTGTTGTCACCCACGAAATGGGCTTTGCGCGCGAAGCCGCACATCGCGTAATTTTTATGGATGAAGGGGCGATCGTGGAAGAGAACAACCCGGACGATTTCTTTGATACTCCGCAGACTGACCGCGCGCAGGATTTCCTGAGGCAAATTCTTTAAGAGTCAAACAAGTTCGTCAGGAGAACATGATGAGACAAACCGGCGCAAAAACCTGAAAAGCAGCGCGCGGATCATGAACTTCAAAATCAACTGTCTAGAAACCAAAGTGGAGAACATCAGAAAATGAAACTGACAACACTCATTACAACCACCGTCAGCGCAGCCGTACTTGCCCTGACTTCAACTGCTTCCTGGGCCGAAACCACGATGGAAAAAATCGTGCGCACGGGTGAAATGACCATTGCTGTGCAGACACAGGGCCCTCCCGTAAGTTTCGTCAATAAAGACGGAGTGCGCACAGGCTTTGCCATTGAGCTTGCACAGATGATGGCTGATGACATGGAAGTCAAACTGATCATTCAGGATTATGACTGGAAAGGTCTGATCCCGTCCCTGTCATCCGGCAAAGCGGATTTCATTGCTGCTGATATGACACCAACTGCAAAACGTCACATGCAGATTGTGTTCACCGAGCCTGTCTTCTTCTCGGAAACCATTGCATTTGCTCTGAATGACTCTGGCTATACAACATGGCAGGATCTGAATTCAGCTGATGTGTCCGTTGGTGCCACACAGGCATCTTCCTGGGCGGAAACAGCACGCAAAGTGCTGCCAGAAGCAGATTTGAAGGAATTTGCTGGTGGTACGGCTCAAGTGGTTCAGGCTGTCGTGTCCGGCCGCGCAAAAGCCGGTCTCTCTGACAAGGCAACCATCGCCGGCTTCATGAGCTCAATTGATGAAATCAAGGTATTGGATGGCCTGCTTGCCCAAGAGCCTCTTGGCTTTGCAACCCGTCCTGACTCCATGCATCTATTGCTGGCGCTCAACAACTACATGCGCCTGATCCGTGCCGATGGCCGTTTGGACGAGAAGCTTGAATACTGGTGGAATTCCACAGCTTGGGAAGCCGACCACAAGTAAAATTTGCTTCGGGGCGCCTCAGGGCGCCCCGGATCTCTTCTACCGCCCCACCGCATTGGGCTGCGTGTCAACGCCCTCGGATAGATTATGGAATGGCTTCAGAACTACTTTAATTTTCGGATTGTCGGACAATATGCCGATATCTTTGTTGCCGGTGTCGGGCAAACGCTCTGGATTTCTGCGCTTTGCCTCGTTTTATCACTGATTATCGGGACCTTTCTCGCGCTTGCGCGGATGTCCAAAAATCCGATGATCTGGCGTCCTGTTGCTGGTTACATTCAATTCATCCGATCAACGCCGCTGCTCATTCAGATCTATATTGTCTACTATGGCCTTCCAGCCCTTCTTCCCCGCGGCTATGGCGATTTTTTCGACGAGACAGAAACCGGCATTATTGCCCTGACCATCCATACAGCACCTTATATGGGCGAGATCATTCGGGCGGGCATTGAATCTGTCAATCGCGGCCAGATTGAAGGTGCCCTGTCTGTTGGCATGACACCGCAACAAACGCTGGTGAATGTCACTCTGCCGCAAGCCATTTCAAATGTGATGCCCCCTTTACTGGGCCAGACCGCAGTGCTGATCAAGGATACGTCCTTGTTGTCCATCATTGCCGTCTTCGAGCTGATGGGAGCCGGGCTCCAGATGTTCTCAGAGACAGTGATTGCGACCGAAAGCTATGTCACAACAGCCGTCTGTTATCTGGGTATCTACGCAATGATGCTGGTGCTGTCGGGCATCGTTCAGAAAAAACTGGGCGGCAGCGCCTGGAAATCCAATTAAGGAGAATTGATGTGGAAATGATCGCAGATAAATTCTCCATCATTCAGAGCCTTTGGCCCTTTCTTCTGAAGGGACTCTGGATAACGTTTCAGATATCCATGATATCGATCCTGTGTGGCTCGCTGATCGGTTTTGCTCTGGGTATCGGGAAAACACTTGGCATTTTCGTGCTGGAAAAGTTCATCAACGCCTATTTGCACGTGCTGCGCGGATCGCCCTATCTGGTACAATTATATATCATTTATTTTGTGCTGCCGTCGCTGGGCATCGCATGGCTTTCATTCGACAGCTACACGGCAGCTGTTGTCTCGCTGTCGCTTTATACCTCCAGCTATGTGACGGAAATCGTGGCCTCGGCGATAATTGCCGTACCCAGCGGACAAAGCGAAGCTGCGCGCTCGGTTGGCATGTCAAAAACCCAGACCTATCGCAATGTCATCATTCCGCAGGCTCTGAAGCTGACCATCCCGCCAATGGCAAGCGTCTATGTGATTGTGATCAAAAGCACGGCTGTACTGTCCGTCATTGGCATCGCCGAACTGACCCGTCAGGGCGAAGTCGCCATCATGCGCATGCCCGGCGACATCATGTTCATCTACATGCTGATCGCCTTCTTCTATTTCCTGTATTGCTACCCCGTTCTGCGCTTCTCACGTTGGGCAGAAGGCCGCTTTGGTCAATTGGGGGACGGGCATTAGAACCTGCCGAGCAGACCAACAAATCTCTTGTTAGGTGTCCCGCAAAATCAATCGCGGGACACGCTTTGAGGCTTATTTGTTTCGGGCGTAACGACCAACGAAACTCGTTGCAGCAATGCTGTGATCTTTCATCGCTTCAAATAGCTCCAGCCTTGTCAGCCCGGCTTCCAACGCATCAGGCTCCAGCGAAAGCGCAACCAGCATGAATTCATAGTGGTGGGGCGCATCACCGACATCAGGACAAGGACCAAGATAGATGTCCTTCTTCGTGATGTTGAGACCACCAACGAAGGCAGATGACGGCGCACTGCCCTCGCCTTCAGGCAATGAAGTGGTTGAAACTGGGATGCCATAGGCCGTCCAATGATCAACACCAAGCCCATGCTGACCAACCGCATCAGTGACTACAATCGCGTAGCTTTTTGTCCCCTCTGGAGGGTTTGACCAGGACAATTGGGGAGAAATGTTTTCTCCGTCGCAATTACGCGGGCCGCCTTTGCCTGCGTATTTGGAGTCCATCAAACCATTATCAGGAAAAGATGAGGACGTTATTGTAAATGTTTCCGCATTCGCAGCGCTTGCAGTAACAGCCGCAAAGAGCCCCACCGAGACAAGTAATGCAGAGGCTTTCTTAGAATTTTTCATATTCGCAATTCCTCCCAATCCGGGATTTTGTTTTTAACAACCGGTGGAGCGTATTGTCGCACCCAAATGCTGTCCAATAACATATGGCCAAACGCCCATAACCAGGACGCATGCTGCTTTGCACCAGAATTCAAATTCAAAATTGGGGCGGCTGGATATGACGGCGTTGATGGGCAGCGCGGTGATATCCTGGAGGCAGACTTATCAGACCCGGATGTTCAGATCCGCACCCAGCTGGATCCCTGCAGATTTGAGCGCACACACGCATCAATGAATTGCAGCCCGGCAAGACCATCTGCCGAGTCCGGTGCCATCGCTGCCGGATCGGAAACGCTATCGCCGTCAGCGGCGCGGATCAGTTCTGCAGCCTCCCGGTAGATGGTTGCAAAGCCTTCCAGATAGCCTTCCGGATGACCAGCGGGAATGCGTGTTACGCGGCTTGCCGCTTCGCCCGCTTCAGGTGAACCACGGGTGATTTTTCGCGTGGATGCGTCCAGATCATGCACCCAAAGGATATTTGGCTCTTCCTGAGACCACTCCAACCCGCCCTTGCTGCCAAACACGCGCAGTCGCAATGCGTTTTCCTTGCCGATGGCAACTTGACTGGACCAAATCATACCGCGCGCGCCGCCCTTGTAACGCAACAGAATATGGGCGTTGTCGTCCAACTCGCGTCCCGGTACGAAGGTGGCAAGATCAGCCGTCAGTTCCTCTGCTGTCAGCCCGGTGACGAACTGCGCAAGGTGATAGGCATGGGTGCCGATATCACCAATGGACCCACCTGCACCGGCACGAGCCGGATCACTCCGCCATTTGGCCTGCTTGCTGTCCTGACGTGAACTCAGCCACCCCTGAGGATATTCAGCCTGCACAACACGGACATCGCCTATGGCACCGCTCTGAACCATCTCACGGGCCTGTCGCACCATCGGGTAGCCGGAATAATTATGCGTCAACACAAACACTCGGCTGGAACGGCTCACCATGTCATGCAAGCGCTGGGCTTCGGTTAAGCTCAGCGTCATGGGCTTATCGCAGATGACGTGAAAACCAAGATTGAGGAAGGTCTCCGCGACTTTGAAATGCATATGGTTGGGCGTTACAATTGCAACAGCGTCAATGCCATCAGGGCGGGCATTTTCAGACCGCGCCATGGTCTCATAGTCCGTATAAATGCGCTCAGACGGAAGCCCCAATGCCTGCCCCGACCCTAAAGCGCGTCCGGGCGATGAAGACAACGCCCCGGCAACAAGCTCAAACTCATCGTCCAGCCGTGCCGCCATGCGATGAACGCCGCCAATGAAGGCGTCCTGACCACCACCCACCATTCCCAAACGTATGCGGGGTCGTTTGCTGCCAGTGCTCATCAAGTCAGGCCCAGCAGCTTGCGGTTGGTCGCCCGGTCCGTTCCGGAACCTGCAAAATCATCAAAAGCATGGTCAGTGATGCGGATCATGTGATCACGAATAAAGGGCGCGCCTTCTGCAGCACCATCTTCAGGGTGTTTCAGGGCGCATTCCCATTCAAGCACGGCCCAGCGATCGTAATCATAAGCGGCAAGCTTTGAAAACACAGCGGAAAAATCGACCTGCCCGTCTCCAAGTGACCGGAACCTGCCTGCCCGGTCCACCCAGTTGGAATACCCTGAATAAACGCCTTGGCGGGCGGATGGATTGAACTCGGCATCCTTGACATGAAACGCACCAATGCGTTCGTGATAGACATCGATAAAGCCAAGATAATCCATACATTGCAGCACAAAATGGCTCGGATCGTAATTGATCATGCAGCGTTTGTGATTGCCGACCTGTTCCAGAAAACGCTCAAAGGTCGTTCCATCAAACACATCTTCACTGGGATGAATCTCATAGCAAAGGTCGACACCGGATGCGTCATAGGCATCCAGAATGGGGCGCCAGCGCCGTCCAAGCTCAGAAAAAGCCTCTTCCACCAGCCCTTCGGGCCGTTGTGGATAGGGATACACAAATGGCCAGGCAAGCGCACCGGTGAAGGAAACACTGGCCTCCAGTCGCATACGCTGGCTGACCCGCGCCGCCTTCGTCACCTGATCAACCGCCCAGGCCTGCCGCGCAGACGGATTGCCACGCACCTCTTCCGGTGCAAACGCATCAAACATTGCGTCATAGGCAGGATGCACCGCCACCAATTGCCCTTGCAGATGTGTGGAAAGCTCAGTCACCTCGACACCAGCCTCGCGGCATATGCCTATGACTTCGTCGCAGTAATCATAACTGGCGGCTGCTTTGTCGAGGTCAAACAGCCGTTTGTCGAAGGTCGGTATCTGGACACCCTTGTAACCAAGGGAAGCAGCCCATTTTACAATATCTTCCAGTGAGTTAAAGGGCGCATTGTCGCCCGCAAACTGGGCCAGAAATATCGCCGGGCCTTTCATGGTTTTCATTTCGCTTACCTCAGGGCTGCAATCACCGCATCAACATTGGTGACAGTCGCCACATTCGTCATGGCGTATTCAATAGAAACCCGGTGCCAGTCTGCGTTCATGGTGGAACAGGCATCTTCCGGCAGAACAATTTTATAGCCCTTGTCTGCGCCGGTCCGAGCTGTGTGTTCAACGCTCATATTGGTCCAGGCACCGGTATTGATGATGACATTGCGACCAGCGCCCTTGATGTAATTTTCCAGACGTCCGCTTTCCCAGGCACTCATGGTCATTTTTTCCACGACCAGATCACCCGGTTTCTGCTCCAGCCCGGGAGCGGGTTGAACACCCCATGTGCCGCGCACCATGGCATTTCCGTCAATCAGGCCTTCCATCAATGGTGAGTTGCGTGCCATCGCCGGATGGCCTGGTTCACACACAAGCCACACATGAATGACCAGCACACCGGCAGCGCGACAGGCCTCGGCCAGACGCGCGGAATTGGCCAGCACATTTTGCTGCTTTGCGTGTTCAGGAGACCCGGTTTCCGCAAATGCGCCGCCATCCATCATGACGTCATTTTGCATATCCTGGATAAGCAAAACCGCTTTGCTCGGATCGATTTTCAAACCGGGCCCGCCAATTTGTGTTTGTGGCTGTGATTGTGGTTGCGTGTGGGCTTGTGGCTGCGCTGAAGTCACGTTTGTTGCTCCGCCGGTTTGGATATTGGGATTCATGAAAGGCTCATTGCGCGACCGCACTTTTGTCTTCACCGAGTAAAGCGACGTGCTGGAGGTCATGAACAGCGTGTCCCAATTGTCACCGCCCCAATGCAGATTGGCGACCATTTCAGGAACAGACACTTTACCGAGCAGCATGCCGTGGAACGAGTAGACCCAGACACCGCCCGGCGCTGTCACCCAGACATTGCCTTCAATATCAGCCTTCATGCCATCTGGCAGACCCGGCTTCAGGGAATCTCGTATGCCTGACGCAAAAATCCGCCCATTGGTCAATCGTCCATCATCGCCGACATCAAACATGCGGATATTGGCCTGATCGGTATCATTGACCCACATCCACCGTTCGCAGGGCGAAAAGCACAAACCATTTGGCTGGTTGAACATATACCGATCGGACACCAGCACAGGCTCATCGCCCGGATTATGCACCGGCTCCAGCATGTAAACGCCCTGAAACCCCTGTTGGGTTGGCCTTGGCACGCCATAATGTTCCATCCGACCATAGGTCGGGTCAGTGAAGTAGATCCGGCCATCCGAGCGTACGCAGATGTCATTGGGAGAATTCAGCTCCCTGCCTTCAAAATGGGAACACAGAGCCTCCCGCCTTCCATCCGGGAGAAAACGCGCAACAGAACTGGTGGCATGTTCGCACGCCAACAAATTCAAATCCGCATCATAGGTCATGCCATTGGCTTTGTTGGACGGGCGCATGACTTCTTCAATGCGTCCATCCGGTGTCCATTTACGCCGGACATCGCCCGGCATATCAGAGAACAACAGATGGTTTTGCACCGGGTGCCAGATTGGCCCCTCTGTGAAAACAAATCCGGTGCCCAATTGGGCAACAGGCGCATATTCATCAATGAGCTTGTGAAAATTCCGATCAATCGCGGTGTGGCTCATAATGCTGTCCTCCTAGCCCCTTACGCGGGGAACCAGTCCCGGTTCGGCACAGTTTCAACCAGGGGGCCGGGAACCGTCATACCCAAACGGCCAACAACTTTCTGGCGATCAATTTTGGCTGGGCGATCATGCACAGGCAGCAGGAATTTGTAATTGTTCAAAAGGCGTTTGATAGCGCCCTTCTCTTCCCGCTTCGAGCCGGAATGATTGCCTGTTACCCGTGGTTCCATATCCATATTGGTGTGGACATGGTTGACGATCTGGTCGTTGAAGTCATAAATCACATCACCGCAAATACAGGCCAGACCTTCAGCCGTTTCAACAATCACATTCATGGAGCCTTCGGTGTGCGCACCAGCGGCCTCGCACCACACGCCGGGAATGATTTCCTCAGCCTGCGTGATTTCAAGATCAAGGAACCGCATCGCTTCCGGCTCATAAATCCGCTCTACAAGGTGCAGAATATCAGGCTTTGGATATTGCGGAAACATGATGCCAGAAACAGAGAATTCCATTTCCTTGCGGTTGATCACCACCGTAGTGTTCATCGGGAACAGATCATCCTTGCCTGCATGGTCAATATGCAGATGGGTGTGCAGCACGTAGCGCACATCGCCCATTTTGACGCCATGTTTGGCCAGTTGATTTTCAATCATATTGTCGTGGAACTGCAGCCCGCGCATTCCCAGCGATTCCATGATGGCATTGTCCCGATACCCGGTATCGACAACGATTGGATATTCGCCGCCAAGGATCAGAAAGCCGTAAACCGGAACCCGCCGCACCCGGCCACATTCATGACCAAGCACCAGGAATGAAGTCTCCAGTTCGATGTCTCCATAATCGAGAACATGAATTGTCAGCGCCATATGTGTTTCTCCCTTTTAAGTCCGATGGGCCAACGGCCCGTGATTGCTAATTGATACGTCAAAGTTGGTAGACCCGCGCTGCGGTGTCGTGAAAAATCGCCTTTTGCTGGGCTTTTGGCAGACCGGAGGTGGCTTTCTGAAAGGCTGCAAACAGCTCCGCATAGGAGGTCCACAATTTCTCAATCGGAAAGTTGGAGCCGAACATGCAGCGCTTGGCCCCGAAGATCCCCACCGTTTCAGAAACCATCTCGGCGATGAATTCCGGATCATTGCGATGAATAAAGGTTCCGAATGCTGAAAGCTTCGTCACCACATTCTTGCATTTGGACAGCCGCTTCATGCCCTTGCGCCATGCAGCCCAGCCATCTTCGCTGGAATCTTCCAGCATGCCCGCATGCTGCAAAATGAACGTCACATCCGGGCACGCATGTGCCAGCTCGACGGCAGCCTCCATCTGGCCCGAAAACACCTGCAAATCGAAAGTCCAGCCATAGTCACCAAGATGCGCGATATTGCGTTGGAGCACAGAATTGGTCGGCAGATCCGGTGTTGCAGCAAAGCGGTAAAGCGGGTTTTCATGCCAGTGCAGTTGCTGGCGCACGCCGCGCATCAAGGGATGTTTCTTCAGGCGATCCAATTGCGGCCGCACATCATCGACCATAAAATCCGCATAACCGACAATGCCATGAGGCCAGCCGCTTACATCGGCCACTGATTGGACCCAAGCCACCTCATCTTCAAACCAGTTAGGTGCCCAATTGGCCTGGACATAAACCGATTTCGTAATACCAAGCCCTTTGAGATCATTCAGATATTCATCAATCAAATAGTCGCGCTTGATGTCCGCGTAGGGCCCAAAAATGCGTGGTTGCTCAGGTCCCAGCAACCAGGGCAGATCTTTCTGCAGCCAGATATGGTGATGTGCGTCGATCATGCAGCCCTCGCAAGGTTCAAAACGTGGTTACAGATGGCCTGCGTATCGCTGCCATCAGACAGACTGTCGAGATAGGGACGAATAGCGGCCAGAGCTTCGGTCTGAGGCACATAGCCGGCATCTCCGGCAAGTGGCGACAGCCAGTCCAAACGCCAAGCCATGCGTGACAGTCGCCAGACCGCGTCAATCAATGCATTCGGCTCGCCGCGTTCCAACCCGTCAGACAGCACGATCACGGCAGATCCGCGCGCAAAGCCGGCAAATCTGGGCACAGCCAAATAGGCCTGAAGCGCATCGCCAATACGTGTGCCACCATCAAAATCGGCAACCAGCCGGCCGGTTCGTTCCAAAGCTTCCTGACTGTCTTTCGGCGCAAGTGCTTGCGTAATGCGAGTCAGGCGCGTGCCAAGTGTAAAAGCCTCAAATCGGTCCGCCACCTGTGCCAGTGTATGGGCAAAGCGCAAAGTTGCGTCTGTCTGCTCTTTCATCGAGCCCGAAACATCAATCAGCAGCAACAATCGCCGTTGCCGTGTCTTTCGGCGCAGTTGCGGCAGAGTGAACACTTCCCCATCGCGTTGCACGGCTTCGCGCAGCGCTTTGCGCATATTCAGTCGGTCTCCGTGACGCGCAGCAGAACGCCTGTAAGACAAGCGACGCGGCAAACTGCCGGGTGCACGGCGCGCGAAATCCCGCAAGGCAGCAGCTTCGTCCCGCGGCCCGAAACTGCGCTGGCTCAAACTTTCAGCAGCCGTCGCCTCAGCACCGGAATCCTCAATTTCATCTCCTTCAGGCACTTCGGATTCGCCGTCACTGGCGTCAAACGCCTCAACCTCTTCTTCATCGTCACCGGCACTGGCGGGTGCCGCGACAGTCTGACCCATGAAAAAAGCCCGGAACAGCGCATCGAACTCCGTTTCCCGCTCTCGAGGAATTGCCAGCATTGATAGTGCCGCCCGGTGGATATCCTCCATGTGCCGAGGGCCCAGCAGCCCAATGGCTTCAATAAACCCAGTGGTTTGATCCGGAGCCACAGCAAAACCATGGGCGCGCAACAACACGGCAAAATTGACAAAAGGTTCTATGGCGCGCGGAAGCATTATGCGGCCTCCGATGGAAGCAGTGCATCGAGTCGCGGCTGCATATATGTCAGATCATCATGGTCTTTCAGCGCCACGCCAATGGCCTTGCGAAACGCCCGTGGCCAAGGATTGCCTTGCGAATGCAACAATGTGGCAGCTTCTGCCCATTCGACAGTTTCAGCCACGCCCGGCGGTTTCGCCAATGGCTCTGCGCGCAATTGTGTGACAGCGGCCACAACAGCATCAGCCGTGGCACGCACCACAGTGCTGGCTCGTGTCATGACGATTTCAGCTTCAAGGGCCGCGTCAGGATAGTCAATCCAATGATAGACGCAGCGCCTGCGCAGCGCTTCATGCAAATCGCGTGTGCGGTTGGAAGTTAGCACCACCACTGGTGCATGAGTGGCCCGAACCGTGCCTGTTTCCGGAATTGAAATTTGGAAGTCAGACAGGAACTCCAGCAAAAACGCTTCAAATTCATGATCAGACCGGTCGATTTCATCAATCAGCAGGACTGTATTTTCCGGTGACCGCAACGCTTCCAGCATCGGACGAGCCAACAGAAATTCATCACCATAAATATTCACATATTCATCGCCAGCCTGACGAATGGCCAACATCTGCCGGGTGTAATTCCATTCATAAAGCGCAGCCGCCGCATCAATACCTTCAAAGCACTGCAGGCGAATGACCGTACGCCCCAGCACAGCACCAATTGCTTTGGCGGCCTCCGTTTTACCCACACCGGGCGCACCTTCCAGCAAAAGCGGTTTTCCCAGCGCCAGTGCCAGATAGGCCGATGTCGACAAGCCTTCATCCGCCAAATATTGCGCACCAACAAGCGCAGACCGCAAACCGTCCGGCGAATTGATACCAGCAATGGAAGGACGAACTGCCACGGCTTAGAAAGTCCCCTTTGGTTGGGCCCCGCCATTGGCCTGAATGCCACGCAGAACTTTTTCAGGGGTGATCGGCAACATATCGCAGCGCACCCCAACAGCATTGTAAATGGCGTTCGCAACAGCAGGCAGCAGCGGGTTGGCACACATTTCGCCCGGGCCCTTACCGCCAAAAGGCGCGTCCTCTGCAGGCCGTTCCAGTACCGCAATATTATGAGGCACCACGTCGCCCGCGCCCGGCATCAAATAGCTGTTGTAGTCATCAGGACCGTGAGAGCGGTCGGGATAATAGGGCTCCGTGGTTTCATAGAGCGCATGAGAAATGCCCATCCATGCGCCACCAATCAATTGTTGCTCTACCATTTTCGGGTTGAGCGCACGGCCAACCTCATAGGCAGAATTCACCTGGCTGACCGTGACCTCGCCGGTCTCATCATCAACTTCCAGATCAACCACAACGGCCGCATGGGCAAAACAGGACACAGGAGTCATCTCGCCTGTATCAGCATCCACATCCGAAGTTGGAATGAGAAAGATGCCTCGCCCCGAGAGCGTTTTCCCTTGCTTGAATTGTGCCGCAATGGCCGTATCGGCCACAGTTATGGACCGACCCGGCGCGCCTTTGACATGAATGTTGCCTTCGCCATCCGTGTCCAGATCAGCAGGATTGACTTCCAATTCATCTGCGGCGGCTTCCATCATTGCCGCGCGTGCTTCAGCCGCAGCACGAATGACCGCATTGCCCACACGGTGCGTTCCACGTGAGGCAAAAGAGCCCATATCGTGCGGACCGGTATCGCTGTCTGCTGTGTCCACATAGACATCCGCCACAGGAACACCCAGTGTTTCAGCCGCTATCTGCCGGGTGACAGACTTCATGCCCTGCCCCAGATCAATGGCGCTCAGCGACACCATGAATTTGCCGTCGGGCGTGGAATGCACCAAAGCCTGACTCGGGTCACCACCCAAATTCATACCGATGGGATAGTTGATACAGGCAAAACCGCGTCCTTTGTGAAGTGCCATTTCAACGCCTCCTTGTGCCAGATATGAACCGCGATACGCCGGGGCGCTTGATGCCCTTTTGAAACGGTTCAGTCGGCTTGTAAGGTTCAGCGGCTGCCGGTTGCACTGCTGGCGCTGGCTGTTGTGGCTGAGCGACGGGTGCTGCAGGCGGCGGAGCCATTGGTGAAGGAGTTGTTGGCGTTGGCGGTGTGTAACGTGGCGGAGCAGTTGGCGTTGCTTGCACAGATGGAGCGACGGGCATTTGCTCTGAACCAAGTTTCCGATGGCCCGTCCTGGCCGGGTCAATAATCATATCATCGCGTTGCGGGGGAACAGCAATAATGGGTGCCACTGAAGTTCCCGCGGCGACCCGGCCTTTGGCGGTTGCACCTTCTCCGGGCGCAGTTGGAATCTTGTTTCGCCGACGCTCACCGATCTTGCCGACCTGATCCGTTACGGTCTCTGGAATGGCAGCCCGCTCGCCACCACCGCCTTGCAGGCTGGTTTGTGCAGCAGCCTCTGCGCTGATTGCCCAATCGGCCTTGCTGGCAGCCACCTGGCAGCATTCAATAAGTGCGGTATTTTTGGCCAGCCGCCGATGCGCCTTCATATCTCCATCGCGATAGGCATTGAGAATGCGCAGCTCAATCGGGTTCATCCCAACGGCTTCGGCAACCTTGTCCATGTGGCATTCGATGGAAAAATCGACGCCCGTGATCCCAAAGCCACGCATGGCAGTGGCCGGGGTCCGGTTGGTATAGACACAATAGACATTGGAGGCGACATTCGGGATGGAATACGGCCCCGGCAGATGGCCCGTACCCTTGATGATGGCGTAGGAGCTCAGCCGTGTATAAGCACCGCAATCAAAGAACCCGGTAAACTGACGCGCCACAATGCGCCCGTCATTCATCACCCCGTCCTTGATGTACCAGCGCTCTGCGCCACGCGGCGCGCCGACCTGCATTTCCTCTGCTCGGTCAAAAATGTATTTTACAGGCGCGCCGGTCAGTTTCGACCCAAGCACTGCCAATGGCTCGTGCAGACTGTCTACCTTGCCGCCAAAACCGCCACCAACCGTACCGCCAATAAAATGCAGCTGAGAGGATGGCATATCCAGCAATTTGGCGGTTGTGCCCAATGAGAAGAACAAAGCCTGTGTGGATGTGTAACAGACGAAACGGTCATTGGTTTCGGGCGCAGCGATGGCTCCACAGGTCTCGGTCGGAGCCTGCTCAATAGGCGACATCTGATAGCGGCCTTCGACAATGTGGTCGGCTTCAGCAAAGCCCTTATCCACATCACCAAACCGCAGCTTCTGATGATCATAGAGTTCGTGATAATCAAACGTATTGTTGGGATAGGTCTCGCTGACAACCGGTGCATTGGGCTCCAGCGCCTCTTCCACATCCAGCACATGCGGCAACACTTCATAGTCGACACGCACGACAGCAACAGCATCACGTGCCTGCCGTTCCGTCTCGGCTACAATCGCGACAATCGGCTCGCCGATGTAAGCCACCTTCTTGCCCTGCAGAAGTGCTTCATCGTCCTTGCCGAAATTGATCAGCGCCAAAAGTGTATTGAGATTATTAGGCACATCTTCCGGCCGTATGACGCGCCTGACGCCCGGCATACGATCTGCAGCCGATGTATCAATGGAGCGAATACGCGCATGATGGTGCGGCGAGCGCACGCACCGCATATGCAGCAGCCCGTCAAACAGATGATCATCAAAATAGGGCGAACGCCCGGTCACATGACCCAGAATATCCTGGCGGATGGTCGGCTTGCCAATTTCCTTCAGCGTGTCGTCACGCTCATCAGCAAACAGGTCTTTTCTGAATTCAATCGAGGACATCAGGCAACTCTCCCACGCATTTGTCCTGCGGTCGCCAGGATTGCATCAATGATCGGCTCATACCCCGTGCAGCGGCAGATATTGCCCGAAATTGCCTCCACCACCTCTTCACGACTGGGATTTGGATTTTTAGCGAGCAGCGCCTTAGCGGCCATCAACATGCCAGGCGTGCAATAGCCACATTGTGCTCCAAAGTTTTCCATGAATACGCGTTGCAGCGGGTGCAAATCGGCGCCATTGGACAGGCCACCGGTTGTCTCGATGCTACGCCCTTCCACGGTTTCAGCCAGCGTTAGACAGCTGAGATGGGGTTCACCATCAATAAGCACTGTGCATGTGCCGCAGGTTCCCTGCCCGCAACCATATTTTGGAGACAGATCACCAATACCACGGCGCAAAGTGTCCAGCAGATTGGCACCGCCATCCACAAACAGTGCGGTCTCGGACCCGTTCAGGGTAAAGCGTACCGGTGTTTTAGCCATTATCGGTTCCCCTCACCTAACAGAACACGGCGCAGATGCACGGGCGCGACTTCGTTGCGATACCAGGCTGAGGCCAGTGAATCATCCATTGGACTGAGACCCGCCGTTGTAGCCGAAAGTGCCTGCTCAATACCTTGAGCATCAAGGTTCACACCTTCCAGTGCTTGCTCTGCGGCTTTTGCTCGAAGTGGCGTCGGCCCCATCGCTCCAAAAGCAATACGTGCTTGTGAAATGCGCCCACCCTGACGCGGCAACCAAACCGCGATGCTCATAACCGAGACACCTTTCGGCTTGACGCGGCTTACCTTGCGAAAGCGGAATTCATCACCCATTGGCCGGGGAACGGAAACAGATGCCACCAACCCGAGCATGGAGGAGCGCGCAGACAGAAAACTCTCGATCGGCTGCTCTGAGCCATCAGACAGGCGCACGCTGGCATCAAGCGCCAAAAGGGCAGTTGTAAAATCGCCATAGGGATGCGGCGCAAACAGATTACCGCCAATCGTCGCCATATTGCGCACAGCCGGTCCGCCAACCTGCCTGGCAACGTCCGCCAGAAAGGACGTCTCGGAAGCTGCCATGACATCAGCCATCGTCGCACCAGCGCCAATGACAATGCGGCCGCTTTCGCTGCGGATTTCCCGTAGGCTACGATCTCTCACCCGGACAATCCGCTGAAAACTCTGATCGCCATAATTGACACCGCGCATGATCAGAGTCCCGCCGCCAAAAAAGCGACTTTCTGGCGTCATGGCACTGGCAGCCTGCGCCAAAGTGTCAAAGGTCTCAACTGTCAGCATTGTCTAGTCCCCAAGTCCCAAATGCGTGCGAATTGCGTTAAACCCGGCGGTGTAAATGCCGTCTCCGACAAGTGTCGCCATCCTGTCTTCCTCACCACTTTTGGTGTCGAATTTGCTTTCCCATTCCCAGAACGTCTGGTCACCGTCGGTCACCGGAAACAGGCGCACATGCGCAACATAATTGAACAACGGAATGGGTGTATCCAGCAGGCAGTAGCTGAAGGTTTGTTCAATGTCAGACAGTGAGAGCAATTGCTCACGCAGTTCCGAACCATCCTCCAGCCGAAAGCGCCGCACGCAACCCACCTGGTCACTGGAAATGTTCCGCTCAACTTTGCTGGTCGCAACCGCCGGGTGCCAGCGGTCATGGCCGTTAAAATCGCGCAGCACATCCCACACCGCTTCAACCGGCGCTGAAAGAACTGTACTGCGGATAACTTTGACCATGATCGCCTAACCCGTCCCGACCTATTTGAATTTCATGTCGGCAGGATCGAAAGTGGTGACCTGCACATACATCAACCCATCATGGGTGACGTATGCGTCAGCGCCCTTATAGGGCTCAGCCAACCAGTCCGCTTCCACACGCCAGGAAACATTCACGGTGTTTTCAACCGTCTTGACCTTTTCCGCGATGAAAGTTGCGCCTTTGAATCCACCGTCTTCACGCGGTGTGCAGAACCCGGCAAACACATCACCAATGGCGCGGCGGCCTTCCACCCAGACACCATTTGGCAGAATGAACAGCACCTCTTCAGGGTACTGCGCCATCAACCGGTCCCAATCGCATTCATTGAGCGCGTCAATATGCTCGAATGTCACCGTCTCGGCATTGGGTTGCATGGCCAGCGGCGGCAAGGGTCTCGGTTCCTGAGCAATTGCGAAGGACGAAGCACCTGCAAAGACAGCAGTTGTTAGAAGCAGTTTCAAAAGTTTCATGACGTTTCCTCCCGTCGTTTGAAAACCGACCCGTTTCATCAGGTTTCTAATTACCGAAATGCCGTTTCAGCGCGTCAAAGCCGCCCTGAAAAACGTTGGTACCAACACCCGTTACCAAATCTGTTTCATTCGCCGGATCACATGAGAACTCCGCAGACCATTCGCCAAAACAGCGCTCGCCATCTGTGATAGGTGTCAGGCGTAGTGTTGAAATGTAATCGGTAAGCGGCATCGGACTTTCAAGGATCGCGTATGTGTAGAACATGTCGTAATCAGACAGACCCAGAAGTTGCTCGCGCAACGCATCGCCGTTTTGAAGATGGAAACTGCGAATACAGCCGACCTTGTCCGAAGGCAGCGCGTCTTCAATACGGCTGTCACGGATACGTGGGTGCCACTTCGGCAACCCGTTGAAATCCCGGATATATTCCCAGACCTTTGCCGCCGGTGCATTGATGACGGATGAGATGTAAACCCGAGCCATTATTTCTTGTCCCCGGATTTGGATTCTTTGCCGTCCTTGCCATCATCCTTGCCCTTTTGAGACCGGTTGAGTTCGGCCTGCATCCGCGTCATGTCCGATGCTTCGCGGATCAGACCACCCTGTTTTGAAATATTCGCACCATCAATGCCGATATCCGACAACAGACTATCGATCATGGGCGCCTGAACCCGGTAACGAAGGGCCGAATTGATCACCTCGTCGGTTGGGCTGCCGCCGCCGCCGCCGCCGTTACTGTTTCCGCCACCAGACTCGCCGTCGCCATTGCCCCAGCCCATACCGTTGGTGCCGGAACCACCCAACTGCATGATTTTGATCTCGTTGATCTTCTCAAGCGGTTTGACGGACGCTGCAACGATGCCTTCGACATGCTCCAGCATCTTGCGTTTGAAGAGCGAGTGACGGGCGGCATCGGTGAGCACATTTTCAGCTTCATTGATAAGTTTCTGTGCTTCCGCCTCAACGGCAGAACGAATGCGCTCAGCTTCAGCAGCAATGCGTTTTTCCTCAGCCTGCTTTTCAGCCAGGACCACGTCAACGGTTTTGCGTCTGGAAGCCTCCTCGGTCTCTTTGACTGTTTTGACTTTCTCGGCAGCCTGCGTGGCATGCGCTTTGGCTGCATCAGCTTCAGCTGCAGCTGCACTTTCGTCCAACGACTTTTTGTAAAGGTCAATCGCCTTGTCCATGAGTGCCTGCTCAACGGCATTCTCACGATTGATTTCAAGGCGCCTGCGTTCGGTCTGATGACCAATCCGGGCATCATCCAGCCCACGTTCAGAGGCAATGCGCGCACGCTCGACTTCTTCCTGTGAGGCAATTTCGGCTTCCCGCAAGACCTGAACCCGAGCAATTTCGATCTGCTCCAGAACCTTTTTGCGTTCCAGCTTTTTGGTGTCCAGTTCCTGTTGCGCCAGGATTTTCTCGGCATCCACCGTTTTTTCCTTGGCAACACGCGCCGCCTCAATCGACTCATCTGCTGCTATCTGAGCGGCATCAAGAGCCTGGTTCCGAGCGATTTCCAGATTGCGGATATCTTCATCACGAGAAATTTTCTCTGATGTGGTTTCGCGTTCTTTTTCTATACGAAGCTGATCGACCAGGCGCCGGGAGGATATTTCGGCACTTTCGATAGCTTCGTTTTTCTCGATTTCACGAGACCGGATTTCAGCTTCCTTCTCAATCTCCGCAGCACGCGTATTGCGCTCTTCGGAAATACGGCGGCTACTAATATCCTGTTGGGCCGCAATGCTGGCAGCATCAACGGTCCGGTTCCGGGCAATCTCGCGTTCACGCAAATCCTGCTCATAAGCAATGCGTTCTGCCGCGACCTTCTTCTCTTTGGCAATCCGGGCCGCTTCCAGAGCTTCAGCCTTGGCCAGTTCTGCCGATTCCAGAGCGCGCTCTCTGGCGACTTCACGTTCCTTGGTTTTCTCATCGCTTTCAATGCGTTGCAGCGAAAGTTTCGCTTCCTGCGCAATGCGGGCAGCCTCAACGGCTTCGCGCGCGGCAACTTCCGCCTCATCCAAAGCTTGATTGCGCTCAATTTCCAGCTCGCGGGTTGCTTTTTCAAAGGCGATGCGCTCGGCAGCGGTCGCTTTTTCCTGCGCTATGCGGCGCGCCTCTGTTGCTTCCTTGGCAGAGATTTCAGCAGCTTCAAGCGCTTTCTTGCGTCCAACTTCCCGTTCATCAGTTTCCTCACGGGCAGCAGTTCGGTCAAACGACAGTTGTTTTTCCTGCGCGATACGCGCTTTTTCGACGGCCTCTCGCGCCGCAATTTCTGCTTCATCCACTGCGCGATTGCGTTCAATCTCCAGCGCCCGGATGCGCTCTTCCTGTGCAATACGTGTCGTGTCAGTGCTTTCACGAGAGGCAATTGTGGCCTCTTCAATGATACGCTGACGTTCGATATCAAGCGAACGCGTTGCCTGTTCCGAGGCAATCCGATCAGCAGACAAGACCTTTTCGCGGGCAATGCGAGCCGCTTCGGTTGCCTGTTGCGAAGCGATCTCCGCTTCCTCAAGCACCTTCTGGCGTTCAATCTCCAATTCCCGTGTTGCACGATCAGACTTGATGCGCTCTGCATTCACAGTCGTCTCTTGCGCAATACGTAGTTTTTCGGACGCTTCACGAGACGCAATTTCCGCCTCTTGAACGGCAAGATTACGCGCAATCTCTTTCTCTTTAGTGCCTTGTTCCAAAGCAATGCGGGCTTCTGTAACACTGCGCTCCTGAGCAATGCGCGCTTTTTCGATCATCTCCCGGGCCAGAATTTCGGCTTCGTCAACAGAACGTTGGCGTTCGATTTCCATGGATTGCGTGTCTTTGTCCTTGGATATCCGCGCCTCAGTGACAGACCGTTCCTGAGAAATACGTGCTTTCTCGATGGCTTCCTTCGCCACAATATCTGCGGAGTCCGTTTGTTGCTGGTTCTTGATCCGCTCTTCGCTCAGCACACGTTCCTGAGAGATCCTTGCCTTTTCAATCGCCTCATGAGACACGATTTCCGCTTCATCCACGGATTTCTTGTGGGCAATTTCCCTCTGACGGATTTTCTGTTCAGAATCGATGCGGGATTCTGCAATCTGCTGCTCGTTCTGAATGCGGGATGTTTCAATGGCTTCACGGGACAGAAGCGATGCTTGTTCGGCCTCCTTCTCACGCTCAGCTCGTTCGCGTACCAGATCGGTGCGTTGCTGCGCCCTACGGAATTCGACTTCGCGTTCCTGATCGAGCCGCGCTTCTTCGCTTTCCTTTTCGATCTGCAAGGCCTGCTTTTCGGCTTCCAGATTGCGGCTGCGGATCTTGATCATCGCATCCTGCTCAATATCATTGCGCAGCTTGCGACGTTCCTCGATGGATTTGATAACGGTGGTCAGACCCTCGGCATCAAAGCGATTGGACGGGTTGAAATACTCGATGTCAGATTGATCAATGTCTGTAATGGCCAGACTTTCCAGCTCCAGCCCGTTCTTTTCCAGACCAGCTTGAGCGGCTTCCAGCACGCGCGCGACATACGTATTGCGGTTTTCCAGCAATTCTTCACTGGTCATTTCTGCAGCCGTTGTCCGCAATGCGGACACAAATTTACCGGCCAGAAGTGAATGCAGCCGTTCCGGTTCCAGGGTACGGCGGCCAAGAGTGGCAGCAGCCACACTCACTGACTTTTTGTCCTGCTGAACACGGACATAAAACTCAGCTTCAACATCAACGCGAATTCGGTCTTTGGTGATCAGGGCCTGCTCACGGGCACGGGTCACTTCCAATTGCAGCGTGTTCATATTGACCGGCGTAATGTCATGAACAATCGGCCAGACAAAAGCGCCGCCGTCAATCACGACGCGTTCACCCAGAAAACCCGTTCTGACAAACGCGATTTCCTTGGTGGAACGGCGATAAAGCCAATTCATCACCCAATACAGAATGAAAATGACGATGACTGCTAAAATCAGCCAAAGGATCAATTGTCCAATCAGTTGCCCGGTCATGGCATGCTCCCTCGTTACCGCTTAACTGCGGCCGATCTGTTTGAATTTTCTGGTTTGTTCTGTCAGTGCAATTTCAGTTGGCAGCCGTTCCATTGAGGAAGCGCCATAAAAGCCGTGACAATTCGAAGTGTGTTTTAAAACGAAAGCCGCGTCCTCCGGCATGGCCACTGGCCCACCGTGAACCAGGATGATCGCGTCGGGCTTCTCTGCCAGTGCCGCTGCCGCCCATTCATCAACGATCGCGGGGCATTGCTCCAGCGTTAGCGACGTCTCAGCGCCAATGGCACCGCCTGTTGTCAGTCCCAGATGACAGACAATGATATCAGCTCCAGCCTTGGCCATGGCCGTCGCGTCTTCCGTGGAAAACACATAAGGCGTGGTCAGAAGGCCCTTTTTATGCGCCAGCGCAATCATATCGACTTCCAGACTGTAGGACATTCCGGTTTCTTCCAGATTGGCCCGGAAGTTCCCGTCAATCAGGCCGACAGTTGGAAAGTTCTGCACACCGGAAAAGCCCGCTGCTTTTACGTCATCGAGGAATTTGTCCATGATCCGAAACGGATCGGAAGCGCAAACGCCAGCCAGCACGGGTGTATGTTTGACCACCGGCAACACTTCTCCGGCCATGTCCATGACAACAGCATTTGCATCGCCATAAGGCATCAAGCCAGCGAGGCTGCCGCGACCCGCCATGCGGTAACGCCCTGAATTATAGATCACAATCAGATCAATGCCGCCCGCCTCTTCGCATTTCGCTGACAGGCCCGTACCGGCACCACCACCAATGATCGGCTCACCCTTGGCCACCATTTCCCGGTATCGCTTCATCAGCTCGTTGCGATCAAACATGCATTATTCTCCTGAGACTTTTTTGGTCCGCACGGAATGAAAGGTGCGGAAAGTTTGAACAACCAGATCAGCAAATGCCTGGTCGTTGATGTTATGTGGAACCCGTATCAATTGACGGTGTGTGGTCTGGCGCACGGTTTCTTCCAATGCACCAAACAGGGCAGCGTCAGCCTCCGGGTCGTGAAATGCCATTCCAGGCGCATCGAGCATAGACACCCCACCTTCCGGCAGGAAAAAGCGCACGGGCCCGGTCATCAAATTCAATTTTTCACCAATCCAATGCCCCATTTGCCGGTTTTCATCCGGTGTGGTGCGCATCAAGGTGATCTGAGGATTGTGTTCGTAGAGGTTTCGGCCGCGATATTTCTCTGGCACCGTTTCCGGAGCAGCAAAGTTCACCATATCCAGCGCGCCACAGGACCCGATATAGGGGAGCCCCGCACGGATTGAGGCATCGAACCGATCTTCGGCGGCCGGGAATACGCCCCCTGCAATCATGTCGCAGATTTCTGTCGTGGTCAGGTCGAGAACAGACGACAACATGCCGCTGTCCAGAAGCTTTTCCATTGACCGCCCGCCAACGCCGGTGGCGTGGAACACCAGACAGTCATAATCATCTTCAAGCTGGGCGGTGATTTGCTGAATACAGGGTGTTGTGACCCCAAACATGGTGAGGCCAATGGCCGGTTTTTCAGAGGCGACCACGGGCGCCTTTGTGCGGCTTTTGACCATGCCAGCCATTGCCTGAGCACCGTTGGACAAGACTTCTCGCGTTATGGAGTTCAATCCCTGAACATCTGCCACTGAATGCAGCATCATAATGTCTGCAGGGCCAACATACTGTCCCACATTGCCACTGGCGACAGTGGAAACGATGAGTTTCGGCACACCAATGGGCAAAGCCCGCATCGCTGGCGCAACCAAGGCTGTTCCGCCTGAGCCTCCGGCAGAAATGACACCGGCTACATTGCTCTGATGGGCAATCCAGCGCTCAAACGCCAATGTCATGCCAGCAACGGCCGTTCCCCGATCACCGGTGAAAACACCAGACACGCCCCTTGGATGAAACGCGGCAACCGCATGGGGCGGAACCTCAGCGCCAGAGGGTTTGCCACTGGTGGACAGGTCCACCAGTTGAACCCGTAATCCGCTTACCTTCAGCAAATCGCGCATGAAGCGCAGTTCTTCACCCTTTGTATCCAAAGTGCCTGCCACCAACACTGTTGTGGCGGCGCCTCGGGACAGCGCACGCATGGGTCCGCCGGAACTGCTACCGCTCGTGCGTTCCTGCGTCTGCGTTCTGGCGCTACCTTCGATAACGCGCACCGGAACCGGCTGCGACCAGCGCGTAGGTACTTTCGGATTGGACACATAAATCCGAACCGGACCCTGCTCATGGTCCTGGTCCTGATCCTTGCCCTCAGACCTTTCAGCCGCATTGGCGTCAGGCGTTTCGTCGTGAGCATGCCTGCCAACGCCCAACAAGGCCTGTTGAAGGTCCCGATCACCAGCCAGCAACCCGGCATCCATGACCCGGTTGATCTTGCCATTGACCATGATGGCAACTTGTTCGGAAACCGAACAGGCCACACCGATGTTCTGTTCAATCACGAGAACATCGACATCATCTTCTTTGGCAAGTCGCACCAACATTTCAGCAACCTGATTGACGATGACCGGGGCCAACCCTTCGGTCGGCTCATCCATAACCAGCAATTTGGGGTTCAGCAGAAGCGCCCTGCCAATAGCCAGCATCTGCTGTTCGCCGCCGGATAATTGCGCGCCGCCATTGGATTTTCGTTCGGCCAGTCTTGGGAAGGTTGAATAAATCCGTTCAGGCGTCCAGGCACCGCCTTTGCGTGCAACAAGTTGCAGATGCTCATCCACTGTCAGTGACCGCCACAGCCGACGCCCCTGTGGCACATAGCCAATACCAAGCCGTGCGATCTGGGCTGGAATCAATCCCGCCAGCGATTGCCCGTTGAAACTGATGGAGCCAGCCGCCATGGGCTCCAGACCCATAATCGCCTTGCAAAGGGTTGTTTTCCCCATGCCATTACGCCCAACCACGGACAACACGCCACGGTTCAATGTCAAATTCACACCCTGCAAGGCATGAGATTGACCATAATAGACATTGAGGTCTCGGACCTCGAGAACGGGGCCTGATCGATCAGCCATCATCACCCCCCAGATAAAGCGCCTGGACTTCCGGGTCCTCTTCAATTTCAGCAGGTTTGCCTTCTTTGAAGATGCGACCATTATGCATCATGGTCACAGATTCAGCGACCCGCAGAGCCACATCCATATCATGCTCGATGATGATGTAGCCCATATGCGATGGCAGTCCGGTAAGGATTTCCACCAATTCTCCGCGCTCGGTCGGCGACAGGCCCGCTGCTGGTTCATCAAACAGGATGAAGCGCGGTGCTCCGGATAAGGCCATGGCAATTTCAAGCTGACGTTGCTGGCCATAAGACAAAACCGAAACCGGCGTGTCTTTCGCATCTTCCAGATGCACCACCCGGACGAGATCTTCCGCGCTTGCCATCAGCGCATCGTTGCGGCGCGGACGGATAAAGGAAAAGCGGCCGCGCGATACCCCGCAACAGGCCAGATATACATTATCCAGAACCGTTAAACCGGTGAATAGCAATGAGATTTGATACGTTCGACGCAACCCGCGCCGAATGCGCTCATGGGCAGGAAATTCAGAAATATCTTCGCCGAAAAACCGGATTGATCCGCCGGTTGGCAGAAAGTCACCCGTGATGCAGTTGAAAAGCGTGGTCTTGCCGGCACCGTTCGATCCCAACACGGCTCTTCGTTCTCCCGGGCGCACCGTAATACTGATGTCAGAAAGAGCCGCAAGAGCACCAAAAAGCTTGGAAACACCACGCAATTCCAACGCATTGGCCGTCCCGGTAGCGCTCAACCGATCTGCAACTGTCGCGGGAGCATTCATAGTTTGCTCTCCCCGGCGTCACGCAAAGGGTCTTTGTCGCTTCTCTGGCGCCATTTGTCCCAAAGGCCCAAAATTCCGTCTGGTGACCAGAACACGATCACAAGGAAGCTGATGCCAATGAGTAACTGAAACCGCTCACCACCCAGTCCCAACGATGTCAGCACATCAATAGAGAATGTTTTCAAAAGCACGTAGATAAACGCCCCGATAAAGGGGCCAATTGGGTGCCGCATACCGCCAATCACTGCGATAATCAGAATATCGATTACGGGCCCGACACCGGCGGTTCCTGGTGAAACCTGTGCAGACTGCCATGTCAGCAGGATGCCACCAATGGCCGCAATCACCGCCGCAAATGCGTAGGCTGCAACCCGATGGGCATTCACATTGAACCCCAGCGCCGCCATCCGGCGCGGATTGTCGCGCACGCCCTGAAGCGCCAGACCAAACGGTGCACGGGAAAGATACAATACGATCAGATAGGCCGCGACGGCCCAGAAAAGCGTCAGGTAGTAGAAGGCTTTACTTCCGCGCCAATCCACCCCGAACAGATTGGGTGGCAAGACCCCGTTAAAACCGGAAAAACCGTTAAAAACCACATAGTTCTGGCGCGTAAAGTAGAAAAAGGCTGACGCAATCGCCAGCGTGATCATGATCGTGTAAATGCCCTCGGTGCGCACAGACAGCCAGCCCACCACCGAACCAAACAGCATGGCCACAATAAGAGCAATTGGAATGGTCACATACCAGGGCCAACCCTGGCTGATGTCGGTTATGGCACTGTCGCCAAAGATGGCAATCATGTAACCAGCCAGAGCGGCAATGGTCATCTGCACCAGGCTGACCATCCCGCCATAACCCGCCAGGAACATCAGGCTGAGAGCAATCATGCCAAGAATGAAGGACCAGCCAAATATCTGGTACAGCGTAAAATCACTGGCGAAGGCGGGCATAATCAGCAGTAAGATCGCGACAACCCAGTATTGCACTGGAATCTGCTCGGCCCAGCCAGTGTTGCGACCTTCCGCATCACCCGCTCCGCTTTCATCGATGACGGCCATGCTCTAAGCTCTCCCCAACAGGCCCTGGGGCCGGAATGCAAGAACCACAACCATGATCAGGAAAGTCAGCACAACTGCATAGGTGGGAAAGTAAACCGAGCCAAGCTGCTCAGCCAGGCCAATCACAAGCGCGCCAATTGCAGCACCAGGGATCGAGCCCATTCCGCCCACGATCACCACAACAAGCGATGCCAGCAAGAATCTTATATCCTCGCCGGGCGCAACAGATTGGAAGGTGCCACCGACAACCCCGGCAACACCTGCCAGACCTGCGCCAAAGGCAAACACGCCAATAAACACGACCTGAATGCGGGCACCCGTTGCAGACAGCATGTCACGATCATCGACACCGGCACGAATGAGCATCCCGATGCGGGTCCGGTTCAGCAGCATCCACATGCCCAGCCCGATAACAACCGACGCGACAAAAATCACGATCCGCACGATCGGGTATTTCAGATAGACCAATTCACCGGAGCTTTTCGCGCCCGTGACAAAGAAGGTCGTCAAAGGACCGCTCAACCATTGTGGCGGGGAGATATTGAAGAAATCGCCACCAAAAGACCACAACATCAGATCCGCCATAACGATGGAAATACCAATGGTTACAAGCGTCTGGCGCAAATCTTCGCCTTCCATTTTCTGGAAAACGAATATCTGCATAAGGATACCAAGCAGCCCCACGACGATAAAGGCAGCCGGAAAGGCCAGCAGCCAGTATCCCGTCATATCGGCAACGAAGAAGCCTATATAGCCCCCCAGAAGATACAGCGAGCCATGCGCCAGATTAACGTTGCGCATCAGACCGAAAATGAGAGTGAAGCCACTGGCGACCAGAAAGTAGAGGCCGCCCAGAGTAATACCGTTAAACAGCGCATTGAGGAAGATTTTCTTGCGGCCAATTGCGTCTATCAGCCAGTCCGGCCAAATTGCAAAAATCATCCACAACAGGACAGCAGCTGCAATCACGATGATGCCGCTCCAAACTGGATGTCGATTGGCAAATTGTCTCATCGCATGCCCACCAGACAAGCCTGATGGTCAGGACGATTCAATCCGTCTGTCCAGTTACCAGTCATGTATGGCGGCTCCTCCAAGCTCGTCCTCCCAATCCGGACCATCGACGATCTGCGATTCCGGACCTGCAGCCCTGTAAAAGGCCGCTCTAAGGGAAAAGCTAAAGGGCTTTGTCCAATTTAGGCATACCCGAAAGTCTTCTCGGGTGGCCTATCATAGGGAAAACGACCGATGCGACCGCGCCAGAGTTCGGACCTCAAATTATATGCGCAACCCTGCGGTAATCGCTGGGCGGAATTCCGACATTGGACGTGAAGAACCGAGTGAAGCTGGCTTGCGAAGAAAAACCAAGATCATACCCGATATCTGTCACCGATTTGCCGGTGGTCATCAAATCTTCAATCGCCTGCTCAGAGCGCAGCGTGTTGAGATATATGTTCGGCGTTATGCCCATCTGCTTCTTGAACAGCTTGAAAAAATGTGGCCGAGACAGTCCCGCCTGCCGTGCGAGCCATTCAATTTCAACATCATCGGTGAACATTTCCTGCATCAGTCGAAGAGAACGACGTACCCGATAGTCTGTGAACTTGGTCCGCATGCCCTGCAGTGGTGTGCGATCATTGACCCCATGCCAGGATTGATCGAAACACTGGCGCGTCGTCTCATAAAGAAACCCGTCGAACAAATCTGAATTCTCTTCTTCAAGCAGAAGTGAGGTCAGTCGATTGACCCATTTCGAAACAGTCGGCGTCAGTTCAATACAGGGACTGCCAAAGCTCAACGCAAATTCCGCTGAATGGCTTGTCTCCAGGAACCACATTGGCTTGATGTAAAGCACAAGACATAGGCACGCATCACTGTTTTCCGTCAGTTCAAAGCAGTGAGGTTCCCAGGGACCAACGGCCACCGCATAGGATTCATCAGCCGGAAAAGCCGAGTCTCCGACACTTACTGATGCCTTGGACCCACTGAGATAAAAAATCAAATGCCCCTCGCGATGAGCATGTGTAATGATCGGCTTGTCCAACTGATAAAGCGCGGCGCGACCAAACGCTCCGTGGTGAACGGATATAGCTTCGCTCATGTATTCCTCCCTGGGGTAAGCACCCGGCCTCTTCGTGCCTTTGGATGCAAAAGTATGAGCAGACTTCAAAATAACACAATCACTACCGAGATTTGGCAATACTCATGGGTTAAGAAAGAGACTAAGAGTTACGCCTAAAGATCGCAAATGGGCTTGCAGATCAACCTACATCTTTGGTTCAGTGTCGTCTGATGGTTCAGGGAGCGGTATAGGCTGTTTTTACGATTGTAAAAAATTCTCGAGCATAGCTGCCCTGCTCTCTCGCGCCATAGCTTGAGGCTTTTCGCCCACCGAATGGCACATGGTAATCGACCCCGGCCGTCGGTAAATTGACCATAACCATCCCCGCCTCCGCATGGCGTTTGAAGTGGCTGGCATATTTCAGGCTCGTCGTGCAAATTCCAGACGACAGACCGAATTCCGTGTCATTGGCAACATGAAGAGCCTCGTCATAATCCTTCACACGAATGACAGAAGCAACAGGACCAAAGACCTCTTCGCGGTTGATCCGCATCGTGTTCTGCGTATCAGTGATCAAAGCCGGTTGAAAATAAAAGCCTTGTTTTTCACGTTGCAGAGCTTCTCCACCAATGCGCACATTACCGCCTTGCGCACGCGCAATGGCAACGTAATCAAGGTCTTGCTGCAATTGGCTCTCATCAACCACGGGCCCAATGTGGGTAGTTGACTTCAATGCGTCATCAACAACCAGCGTGCGCACTCTTTCAATCACCGCTTCTACAAAGCGATTATGAATGCCTTCAGTTACAATGATCCTGGACGAAGCAGTGCAGCGTTGCCCTGTCGAGAAAAACGCGCCATTGACCGTACACTCAACAGCTGTTTCCAGATCCGCGTCATCCAGAATGACAAATGGATTTTTGCCACCCATTTCAAGCTGAACCTTCTTCATTTGCTTCATGCAGGCATCGCCAACCCGCGCACCGGTGGCAGCCGATCCCGTAAAGGAAATTGCATCGACCTTTGCATTGTCCAGCATTTCCTGTCCCACCACCGAACCCGGTCCCATGACCAGATTGACGACCCCGGCTGGCGCGCCCGAGCGATGCAGAATATCGGCAAGCACCCAGGAACACCCCGGTACCAGTTCGGCAGGTTTCATTACGACAGCATTTCCGTAGCAAATGGCTGGGGCCATTTTCCATGCCGGAATGGCAATCGGAAAGTTCCAGGGAGCAATAATCCCAACAACGCCAACAGGTTCACGGGTGATATCCACTTCGACACCCGGCCGCACGGAGGCAAGTTTATCACCCGTCAACCGCAACGCCTCACCAGCAAAGAAATCAAAAATCTGTGCCGCACGCGTGGTCTCCGCGATGCCTTCGGCAAGGGTTTTACCCTCCTCCCGGCTGAGCAACCGACCGATTTCATCCTTGCGCTGCAGAATCTCATTGGCTGTCCGCAACAACACATCATGTCTTTGTTGCGGCGTACTGTGACCCCATTTTCCCGCCGCCTGCGCGGCTGCTTCAATCGCAGCCTGAGTTTCGGCAATTCCGGCCTGCGCATAAACATCAATCACGTCACTGATGTCAGAGGGATTGATGTTATCCCGCCCGTGAGACGTGGCAATCCATTCGCCATTGATCAGCAAAGGTTTCATAAGTCAGGATCCTAGTGGACTGATTCCATGATCGAAAAAAGATCGTTGCTTTGCACAAGTCTTGGGTTTGTGACGCTGTCCAGATCATGTGCGGCCAAGGGAGCTGCAGCCGTTATCTGATCAATACCCAGTCCCATTTCAGACAGGCTTTGCGGCAAAGGGAGATCACCTAAAAAAGCCTTAAGCCCATCAGCTAACGTCTCTTTGGGCTTGACGGAAAACATTTGCCGCAATGGTTGATACTTTTCCTTTGCCGCCTCTGCATTGAAGCGAAGGACGGCCGGTAAAATCAAGCGGCTGAGCGCACCAGGATCAAGAGCCCGCCTGGAAACCGTCTCAAGCGCAGTATTGATGGCGTTGGTAGCGCCAAGCCCTTTTTGCAGAGCAAGCGATCCATTAAGACTTGCAGCCATCAACTCCCGCCGGGATTCCAGATTGTCACTTTTCAGAACCTTGTGCAGATGATGAACGGCTCTGGACAATCCATCAAGCGCAATGCCATCCGCTGGCGGGTTGTAGCCACGCGACAAATAGGCTTCCACGCATCTGGCAATGGCGTCGGCGCCAGCACTGGCCGTCATTTTGTCGGTAGCCCCTAAAGTCAGGGTGGGATCACAAATTGTCATTGTTGGTATCAGCTTGCGACACATCAGCAATTGGCGTTCACCGGCATTCATAAGGACAGATGTATGCGCACTGACGGCTGCACCAAATCCGGAAATGCTGGGCACGGCAAAGAGGTCGGGCAAATTCTTGCCAATTCTGCGGGACCCGCCCTCAGCATGTGAGAAAACAGAGAGAGGCTGATCATGCACCATGGCAATGCGTGCAGCCTTGGCCAGATCTATGACATTGCTGTGCCCAAGGGCAATCAGCACATCACAATTGTTTGCCTTATAGGTTTTCGCAAGGCGCTGAACCGCGTCTTCTGTCGGAAATGAAGGTACATCGGAGAACATTTCAACCGAAGTGCGGACCGGAAGACTGGCAAAAAAGCGCTCGGCAAGCTGCTCGTCAAGCTCATCGGAATTCACAACCAACAATGGTCGCTTTTTCTCATTGGCCTTGATTTCTGACCACAAGGCTTCTTCCAGAACGCCATCGGCGAAATGGATGCGTGTGACATAGGTGATAAGTGTCATATCACTACCCTGGGAATATGGGCATCGTTAGCGAGCACCATACGCGGGTGAGAAAAAGTGGCCCGGGAGAAACGAACCCTCCCGGGCCGGAAAAGAGATCCTACTGATTAATAGGATGCCTTACATGCTGGGACTTCCCGTGAAGGAAGACCAATAGCCGCAAACGCATCCTTGTCGATGCCCAGCGTCTGATTTACGTTTTCTTTCATCGCAACCAACTGCGTTGCAAGCGTGCCGTCGTCCTGCTGAACCACTTCGGATACGAAGTTGGTACCAACAGCCTGACGGTTTTCATCCAGCGTGATTTTGCCGTTTGGTGCATCAAGCTCAAGTGTCGACAGACATTGGCGGAAAGCCGCGTGACCATCAGACATATCGCCCTCTACCTCGTTGAGGCAGGTAAAGGCAGCCGTCGTTGCATTGTAGTAACCAGTGGCCAGAAGCGACGGGCTTGGGAAGCGGTCTTCAGGGGCAAAAGCATCCTGATAGGCTTTCACATAAGCCTGCCAAGCTTCATTATCCCATGTATCGGCCTGAGGACCTGAAGATGGCGTACCAATCAAGGCATCCTTGGCGGAGCCTTTGGAGTTGAGAACGGTCCCATCAACCATGATACTGCCACCAATCAGATTGGCGTCACCACCAGCCTGCTGGTATTGGTTGAGGAAGTTGACCGCATCTCCGCCACCAAGGCCGAGATAGATTGCGTCCACATCATCAGGCAGCGCCGCGATGATCGAGCCAAAATCCTTGGTTCCCAATGGCACCCAGAACCGCTCGGTGATTTCGCCACCAGCAGCACAATACTCAAGCGCGAAGCCAAAGACCTGCGTGTAAATGAAGGAATAATCCTCGCCAACAGTGGCAACAGTCTTATAGCCCTTGTCATTGTACACATAGTCGCCCAGTCCGGCAGACCACTGAGCTCCATCCGTGTTGAAACGGAAAAAGTTGTCAGCCGGCGTCACATAGGTGGTTTCCTGAGCACCAGAAATACCGTTGATGAAAGTCGCCTGAGGCTGCGTTTTGGCATAATCGCGAATGGCAATACCTTCAGAACCGGAAAGAGGCCCGATTACCAATTCGACACCATCCTGTTCAACCAGTTTGCGTGCACCACGAACGGCGCTGTCAGGAGATGTATCAGTCGATTGAATAATCAACTCGATCTCTCTGCCACCGGCTTTGCCATCGAATTGGCCCAAAGCTGTTTTCAGCCCCCGAACACCGTCTTCACCAAGAGCTGTGTAAGTGCCCTCAAGCGTTGCGAGTACACCAACTTTCATAGGTCCTGAATGAGATGCGGCATGAGCCATACCTGTGGCCATTACAGCCGCCATGGAGATAGTAGATAGCAGTTTCAATTTCATGAGTTCCTCCCAAGAACCGCGTTGTAGATTTGATTGCGGCAATCACCACAATCGCCCGTGAGAGGTTGGAGCACGAACACCGGTTCTCTGATCCCGGAGCGTCTACCCGGCGTAACACACAGTCTGATTTTACAACAAGATCACGCCTTAATTCCGGCCAAACCTGGAATATGATGTGAAATATGCTCAGACTTTAAGCAACGGCGGACCCTCCTAGATTTTGATGCGTTCCATTTTCGGATCGTAAAGAGCGGTGGTATGAAGCTGCGCTTTCACCCGGACCGTTGCCACTTCCAACTCATAGTCACCTGACTCAAGAAAAGCCTTATCAACGCCTTCAGGATTACGCACATAACCATAGCCAATAGACTTGCCGATTGTGTAGCCGAAACCGCCACTGGTCAGCCAACCAACCCGCTCTCCATTTCGGTAAATTGTCTCCCGGCCAACCAGAATAGTCTCCGGATCATCCACGGTGAAGCCAGCCAGCATTTTACGCACGCCTTCGCTTTTTTGTTGCTGCATCGCTTCGCGGCCTTTGAAGTCAATGTTCTTCCTCAATTTGACCGCCCAGCCAAGCCCGGCTTCGATGGGTGTGTGATCGGGGCCGATATCCGATCCCCAGGCACGATAGCCTTTCTCAAGACGCAGACTTTCAATGGCCCGGTATCCGGCAAGCGCCAGCCCGTATTTTTCGCCAATCGTGGTCAGAACATCATACACCTTAGTGGCGTATTCAGTTGGCAGATGCAGCTCCCACCCAAGCTCACCGACATAAGTCACCCGCAATGCGCGCACCGGACAGCCGCCAACGCCGATAATACGAGAGGTACCGAAGGCAAATGTCTCGTTGGACACATCGTCACGAGTTGCTTCTTCAAGAATTTTCCGCGCATTCGGTCCCATCAGCGACAGAACAGAATAGGCAGATGTCACATCGACCAACTGCGCGTTCAACCCGTCAGGAATATTGCGCGAAATCCAATCAAAATCATGGGTCGCAAACCCTGTGCCCGTCACAATGTAATACTCATCTTCGGCAACACGGACCACAGTCAGATCACATTCAATGCCGCCCTTGTTGTTGAGCATTTGCGTGTAGATCAACGATCCAACGGGTTTTGACACGTCATTGGCCGCGATCCAGCTCAGCGCTGCTTCAGCATCCGGCCCCTTCAGCACGAATTTGGCAAAAGAGGTCTGGTCAAACAGAGTTGCAGCCTCACGTGCTGCTTTATGTTCCCGTCCAACGGCGTCAAACCAGTTCTGGCGGCCAAAACTGTAGACGTCTTCAGCTTTCTCGCCGGCTTTCAGATCAGCAAACCAGTTTGGTCGTTCCCAGCCCAGCTTTTCGCCAAAGCAGGCCCCGGAGGATTTCAACAATTCATAAAGCGGTGATTTGCGACAAGGCCGCCCGCTGTCATGCTCTTCATTGGGCCAGGCCATGGTGTAGTGTTTGCCATAGGCTTCCATGGTTCGCGTGCGCACCCAGTCTGCATCGAAATGCGGACGTCCAAATCGGCGGATATCCACTGGCCACAGATCATAAGGCGGTTCGCCCTTGTCGACCCATTCGGCCAATGCCATTCCTGCGCCACCGCCAGCGGCAATGCCATAGGCGTTGAACCCCGCGCCCACATAGAAATTATCAAGCTCTGGTGCCTCGCCCAGAATGAAATTGCCATCCGGTGTAAAGCTCTCCGGTCCATTCACCAGATCTTTGACCCCGACATGCTCAAATGCCGGAACACGACCTAGAGACAGTTCCATCAATTGTTCAAAATGATCAAAGTTGGAATCCAGCAGCGTGTAATGAAAACCCGATGGAATGCCGTCATTGGCCCAGGGTATCGGGTTGGACTCGTAACCACCCATCACCAGACCGCCCACTTCTTCCTTGTAGTAAGTCAATCGGTCAGGATCACGAAGGGTTGGCAGATTGGATGTCACGCCCTCAATTGGCTCTGTGACCATATATTGATGCTCAACCGAGACCAGCGGCACATTGACACCAACACTGGCCGCCAATGTGCGGCTCCACTGCCCGGCGCAACAAATCACAACTTCGCATTCAATGCGGCCCTGATCGGTAATAACAGCTTTGATTTTTCCCATTTCCACTTCAATGGAAGCCACTTTCGTGTCTTCGATGATCCGCGCGCCGGCCATACGCGCACCCTTGGCCAGTGACTGCGTGATATCGGAGGGATTGGCCTGACCATCAGTTGGCAAAAAGGCCGCGCCCACCACATCGTCAATCGTCATCAGCGGCCACAATTCCAATGCTTCTTTGGGCGTCAGCAATTGCATATCAAGACCAAATGAATGGGCCGTCGTCGCCTGACGTTTGACTTCGGTCCAGCGCTCTTCATTACAGGCAAGGCGCAGACCGCCATTCATCTTCCAGCCTGTGGCCTGACCGGTTTCCGCTTCCAGCCGATCATAAAGGTCAACCGAATAGCCCAGCAATTGGGTGATGTTTGCGCTGGAGCGAAGCTGCCCCACCAGACCGGCGGCATGAAACGTCGTGCCAGAGGTCAGTTTCTTGCGTTCAAGCAACACAGTATCCGTCCAGCCAAGCTTGGCCAGATGGTAGGCCGTGGAACAGCCCACAATACCACCACCAATAATTACGGCTTTGGCTGTTTTTGGAAAATCACTCATTCTGCCTGGTCCTCAAGACTGTAGGAATATTTCATAAGAAGCGTGAAACCCTGCCAGGTTTTCTGCGGTGTAGGCGGCGTAATCAAAGTCGAGATCTGAATGGATTTCAGACACCATGCTCCACATGGTTTCGCGCAGCAGCGAAGCGCATTTCATGGCGCTGTATCGATGCAACAACTCTGCTGTGACGGGTTGTTCAAAATAGGTTTCCAGAAGCCAGCTCTCCTGCGCTTCGGAAAGCTGATTGTTGGAAGCAAGACCGCCCAGATCAAACAAGGGTGAGTTGAAGCCTGCATAGTCCCAGTCGATCAGCCAGAGGCGCTCGCCATCATCCAGAAAATTGGCAGGCAGCAGATCATTATGGCCAAAGACCAGATCAATCGGTGAGGACGCCTGCTCAAGCCTGTCAGCACATGCCAGAAGCTCCGGCAACAAGCCGCCATGGCTGGAACCGCCGTCTTGCAGAGTTGCCGCGTAATCACGAACAACGTGAAACACCCAGAATGTCAGAATCGGGCCACGCAAATACCGTGGTATGTCGCGGTGGCAGGCTTTGACTAGCGGAATGATGCGTTCCAGTGTGGCCTGGTCTTGCACATTTTCGGCAGCAAGCGTGCGGCTCTCCACATAATCGAGGATCAGAACACCGGGCTCAAAGTGCCGCACCGCAGGTGAGATCCCCGCAGCATGGGCAGCTCTGCTGGCTGCCAATTCATTGAAGCGCATAACCTGATGTTCAGGAATGTCACTGCCAAGCCGTGCGACGTATTTCCGGTCACCATCGCGCACAAGATAATTGACGTTGGTTATGCCGCCGCTCAGTTCCGTGGCCTCAATAGGCCCGGACCAGAAAGCCAACTTGCGCAGCTGTTCCAGATGAGTTGTGTTCATCGCCCTCGCCTCCAAGCCATTATGCCAACCCGTAGCGCTTACGCATGGATTTTGCGCTGGCGGCAATCATGCGGTCGGCAATGATTGCGATGGCGGCAATGGCCAGTCCGGCAACAATACCGCGCCCGATATCCGCTTTGGTCAGCGCAATATAGACTTCCTGCCCCAGATCGCGGGTGCCCACCAAAGCGGTAATCACCAACATCGACAGCGCCAGCATGATGGTCTGATTGATACCGAGCATGATCTCGGGCAAAGCCAGCGGCGCTCTGATACGCCACAGCAATTGCCGCTTTGTGCAGCCTGACACAATTCCAGCTTCAATGAGTTGAGGGTCAACCGTCTTGATACCATGCGCTGCATAGCGGATGGCAGGAGCGAGCGCGTAGAGCACCACAGCAATCATCGCCGAAAAATCGCCGACGCGGAACAGCATCACCACCGGGATCAGATAAACGAAGCTCGGTAATGTCTGCAAAGTATCAATTATGACGCCTACAATTCGGTCAGCGCGTTCGTTCAAGGCCGAAAACAAGCCGATCGGAATGCCAATAATCGTAGCAATAATAACTGATACACCGCACAGATAGACGGTGACCATGGCCTTGGCCCAAAGTCCGTTTGCGATCACAAAAAACGCCAACGCCGCACACAGCAGCGACAAACGCCAACCGCCAAAGTACCAACCGGCAGCCGCAATTAAAAACCAGCCCCAAGCCCATGGGATTCCACCCAAAAACCGCTTCACTGGCAGCATGAAGGTCGATAACATGAAAGACTTCACCGCTTCCAGATCATCAAAGTAATTAATGTTGATGGACTTGACCAATTCGTCCCAGAACGTTCCCGTCGTAACCTGAAGGGCTTCAGGATAGCTTTGTATGAAGGCAAAGAAATACCCGGCAGCCAGACAGGCGATGCTGAGCACAACGACAAACAGCGTTCTTGGATAGCGTTTGAGAAAACTCTCAGATCGGCGCCGTTCTTCTCCAGACTGACGAGGCTGCGCAAATGCCTGACTGAGACGGTCCAGTGCAACGGCCAACACAACAATGGCAATGCCCGCTTCAAGACCGGCGCCAATATCCAGACGGCGCAGCGATGCCAGCACATCAAATCCAAGGCCGCCTGCCCCAATCATGGATGCGATAATCACCATATTCAGCGACAGCATAATGACCTGATTGACTCCGACCATCAGGTCCGGCTTGGCAGTTGGCACAAGCACTTTCCACATCAGTTGCCGTTGGGTACAGCCCGACATCACACCGAAATCACCAATTTCGTCCGGCACGGCTCGCAAGGCCAGAGTGGTGATGCGCACCATTGGCGGCATGGCGTAAATAATGGTCGCAACAAGAGCCGAGACCGGGCCGAACCCAAAGAGAAATAGAATGGGCACCAAATAGGCAAACACCGGAATGGTCTGCATCAGATCAAGGATCGGCTTGAGCGCTTGGTCAAACCAGTTCCAGCGATAAGCGGCAATGCCAAGCAAAAGACCTCCCGCAACGCCAAAGGGCACAGCAATGATAATGGAGGCCAGCGTGACCATGGCGCTATCCCATTGCCCGAACACTGCCAGATAGAGAAAGGCCAACCCCATCAGCAGAGCCAATTTCCAGTCTTTGGCAAAATGCCCGGCTGCAATAACAATTGCGGTTACCGCAATCCAGCTTAAGGGCGGAAGGATCTGAACCGCACCGGAACCCTGCCCCTCCATAAAACCAGAGGACAGAACTGACAGAACCAGATTATAGGGCTGCTCAATCAGCCAGGCTAAACCACGCGTTGCCTCGCGAAATGTGAACAGGCCAAAATCAGCCTCCTCCACCAGCCACTTCATGGCCGCTGAAATGTCGTTCTTGAGCGACAGGCGCCAGCCGGCCGGGAACCGCGTGATCCATTTGGCTTCAAGCGCTTTGGACATGTCACGGCTGTAAGTCGACAACAGCCACGTGATCAGCAGCAGGGCCAACCAGACAATAGATGTGCGCGAGAAGAGCCGACCGGCCTTTTGGATCATGAAATGACCTTTCGACCCACAAGCACGTCGATGATGGTTGATGGTCGGATAGACCCGACAGGCTTGCCATCCGCGTCAACAACGCTCATTGGCTTGCCAGCGGATTCCACCTTGTCTGCAATCTCTTCGATACGTGCAGAGACCAAAACAGTGTCGGTGCCCTCAATAATCTCTTTCGACATCACCGATCCGACAGTCAGGACCTTGGCTCTTGGAATATGCTTGGTAAATTCACCTACATAATCAGTCGCCGGGTTCATCACCAATTCTTCGGGCGTGGCAATCTGAATGATTTCACCGTCTTTCATGATGGCAATGCGATCAGCCAGTCGAATGGCCTCATCAAAATCATGCGTAATGAAAACAATGGTTTTATGAAGCATCGATTGCAGGCGCAAAAACTCATCCTGCATTTCACGCCGGATCAAAGGATCAAGCGCAGAGAATGGCTCATCCAGAAACCATAATTCAGGCTCAACAGCCAGCGATCGGGCAATGCCAACACGTTGCTGCTGTCCACCGGACAATTCGCGCGGATAATTCAACTCCCGGCCCGAAAGGCCAACCAGATCAATCACCTGTCGGGCCTTGGCCTCACAACTGGCCTTATCAAGGCCCTGAACGTCCAGAGGAAAGGCTACATTGTCGAGAACGGTCAGATGCGGCAGAAGCGCGAAGTGCTGAAACACCATGCCAAGCTTATGGCGGCGGATTTCGATCAGCTCGCGTTCGGACATTTTGCGCAGATCAACGCCTTCAAACAGCAATTCACCAGCTGTGGGTTCAACCAGACGCGACAGGCAACGCACCAATGTCGATTTCCCGGATCCGGACAGACCCATAATGACGAAGATTTCGCCTTCCAGGACCTCAATATTCGCGTCCCGAACAGCACCAATCAGATTGGCATTCTGCAACTCTTCAAGAGATGGAACATCACCTGATTTTGCAAGAAATTCCTTGGCGCCATGTCCAAAGAGCTTCCAGACATGTCGGCACGACAATTTCACCGACTTTTCCATATAAACTCCCGGCGGCTCAGCGATGTTGATTTTGAAGTAAGGACTTTGCCACGGCAGATCGGTGCCGGGCAAATCAAGCCCGGCACCATATGTTTAACTGGCAGTCAGTCGAGTTGGATTCTTATTTGATCCACTCTTGCCAGCGGGACTCATTGGTAGTCATCCAATTGGCAACGACGTCTTCCAGCTTTTCACTTTCAAGATCGACCTTGGCAACCATGTCGCCCATTTCCTGATTGTCGATATTGAACGACTTGATGATCGCATGCGCACCAGGCCATTTGTCTTCAACACCACTCCAGGCAACTTTCCAGATTGGGCCACGCGGTTTACCGCAATCATAGGCCATATCAGGATTGGAGCCCCAAGCCGGGTCGCTGTAACATTCTGATGTGTAAGCCGGGAATTCTACAAACTCGCCATCAAATTTTGTAGGTGCCCAATGTGGTGCATAGACCCACAGAACAATCGGTGCCTTGCGTTGATAAGCAGATTCCAATTCAGCGAACAAAGCTGCATCGGTTCCGGCATGGACAACTTCAAAGTCCATTTCAAGCGCTTCGACACGCTCATCATCAAAGCCACCCCAGGTTACAGGTCCGCCAAGATAACGCCCCATCGGAGCCGTTTCTGCTGTTGAAAAGGCTTCGGCACAGGCGTTCAGAGCTTCCCAATCAGGAAGACCGGGGCATGTTTCTTTCATGTAACTTGGATACCACCACTCTTCGATGGCCTGCATGCCGGTTTCGCCCAAATTCTGAACGTTTCCGGTACCTGTTGCCTCGTCCATGGCTTCACGGCCCGTGGTTTCCCAGATTTCCATGGCAACGTGCAAATCGCCCGTTTTCAAGCCCGCAAATTGAGCGATGTAATCGGCCTGGACATAATCAATATTGTATCCGGCTTTCTTCAGAACTTCGCCCATGAGGTTGGTTGTCAGGAGCTGACCTGTCCAGTCATGCAGGGTCAGTTTGATTGGGTCAGTCGATTCCACTTCTGCAAGAGCGGGCATCGCTGCAAGGGAAAGCGCCCCCGCAAGGCCGCATATCAATGAGGTTTTCATTCTTTTCTCCAAGCCGATAGGTTCAATTTCAGAACTGCTGGTAAATTCACCATTGAAAGCTTTGGCCAATTTGAAGGTCCCGTCAATATTAAAGCCACAAATTTTGTTGGTTTTTGCTGTTTTATGTTGTTTTTGATGTGGGATTAATGCTTATCAACAGACGGGAATGATCTCAGGTTGCGCAACAAATCTGAGTTGTCGGGAGATAATGATGGCCAAGGCAATCGCCACGGAACCGCTCTTCAAGCATACCAATCACCGGGAACGGGAGATCCTGGAGACTCTGCAACAGCATGGCGGCTCAGGCCGAATTCACTGGTTGGCAGAAACACTGAATGTGTCAGAAGAAACGATCCGCCGGAATGTAAAAACACTGGCGAATGCTGGCGCCGTGCGCAAAGTCCATGGCGGCGTGCACATTACCGGTGGTCACGTAGAAGAGCCGTTCAACACGCGGTTTTCTGAAAATTCCTTTCAAAAACAGGCAATTGCCGCGCACCTTGCAAAAATCATATGTTCCGGCGACACGCTGTTTCTGGATATCGGATCCACAACAGCCCACATAGCCGCTGCATTGCAAAACCATCGCGATCTCTTCGTTGTAACCAACTCCCTCACGGTTGCCCAATCGCTCGCCTCCCGAAACAACAATCGCGTGTTTTTGGCCGGTGGTGAATTACGTGCCCATGATGGTGGAGCATTTGGTCGCGAAGCACTGGAATATGTAAAGCAATTCAACGTGCAATATGCGGTCCTGTCGGTTGCCGCCATAAACGCTTCTGCCGGTTTCATGCTGCATGACGTTGAAGAAGCTGAATTTTCCCGCGAGATTTCATCCCGTGCCCGAATTCGTATAGTGGCGGCGGACAGTTCCAAATTCAATCAATCCGGACCAATCATTCTGTCGGACCCTTCAGATTTCGATATGCTCATCAGCGATCAAATGCCCCCTGCTGATATCTGCGATATGTTGGACAAAAGTGAAGTAGAGTTGGTTCTTACGGACGACAATAATCGCAATCGAGAGAGCGCATAGTTTATGAACGAAATGATGATGGCGGCGCTCAGCATTACCGCCGATGCCTGCACGACGCCTCAGAAATACTTTCGGTCCACACTCTCGATAGATCAGAAGAGCGATGAAAGCCCGGTCACTGTCGCTGACAGGGAAACAGAGGGCTTTCTGCGCCGCGAATTGCTGAAGCGCTTCCCGGATCACGGCATATTCGGGGAAGAGTTTGGCCGAGAAACGGGAAACAGCGCCTATGAGTGGATCATCGATCCCATAGATGGGACGCGCTCATTTATCAGCGGAAATCCCCTATACGGCATGCTTCTGGGCTTGCTGAAAGATGAGAAGCCTCAATTCGGCATTGTCAGAATGCCAGAACTGGATGAGGTTTATTCAGGAGATGGCAAAACCGCTTTCAAGGACGCAAAAGAACCTCTTGCCACGTCCCAGACCAAAGATCTTTCAACGGCCGCCCTTTACATCAATGAAGGCGAAAAAATCGCAGCGGCCCATCCGACCCTCTTTCAGCGTCTTTGTGCCACGGGTCAACTCAGGCGCTTCGCCTATGACTGCTATCCCCATATGTTGCTAGCGTCCGGCCATATTGACGCGGTCATAGACTTTGATCTTCAGCCCTATGATTATCTGCCGCTGGTCTGTGTCGTCAAAGGCGCAGGCGGCATAATGACCGACTGGGACGGCAATGATCTGACACTGCAATCAGATGGCCGGGTGATAAGCGCTGCAAACCCGGATATTCATGCAAGTCTTCTGGAGCTGATCAAAACATCCTAACTTGTGCTGGTTTAGTCCTCACCGCCTCTGGGTCCTCGGAATAAATCCGAGGATGACGGCATGAGATGTTGATTTTAATCGGTTCATTCGACACGCTTCTATCGTCGCCCTCGGATTTATTCCGTGGGTCCACAAAAAGCACATACGCTACCCAACCCTGATTGCGTCTAGGTGCGCCTGAAACTCAGCGCTTCGCATAAGCGTTTTGCAGCGCTCAAAGCGGTTGACTGAATAGGCCCAGAAATCTTCAGCCGGGTTTTTGTCCGCATGCTGGATGAGTCCCCACAAGGTCCACAACAGATCACACATGGCTTTGTAAACCACCATGCGCCCAAACTCGGCAGCGCTGGCCTGCCCATCAAAATAGGCGTCCATCATCGCCCTGTCCTGTTCATCAGTAAATCCAGCCTCAACCGAGAGATCACCCAGATCCCACATCGGATCATTCATGCCGGAATACTCCCAGTCGACGATCCACATCCGCGTGCCATCATCAAGGAAGTTTTCACACAGCGGATCGCAGTGACAGGGCGCCAAAGCGGATTCATTTTCCGAAAGAACTGTTTTAACAGGCTCGGCAGCCTCGACAATTTCAGAATAACCCTCTGGCAATTCAGAGTCTTTGCCTGACAGCACTTTCAGATAATCCTCAATCATGGAAAACAGTTCAAAACGGAATTGAAATGTTTCTCCAGATCGGTGCAGTTTCCGAAATGCCAAAGCAGCACGTTCGGGCGCGCCAGGACGTTCGCTAAAGGATTCCGGCGTCATCGTAACGATGTCTTCAATGCAACGGCTGATCATGATGCCACTGCCCGCATCGCCCCAGATCACCTCTGCCGACACCCCGGCCCGCGCGGCAGCAATGGCGTTGTTCAATTCAACGGCACGGTCAATGTATTCTTCGGTCCCTTTCCCAGGAATTCGAACAATCAGCGTTTCTTCGGCCAGATCCACCCGGTGAACCACATTGGTCAGCCCACCCAGCCGAACCAATTGGCTGTCAGTCAGCGTGATGTCGGAAAGGTGTGGCACATTGCGCAGCGCCTGCTGCACGCTTTCGGTAAATTCACTCATAGGGCTCCCTCCCGCTCAGGCCTTTAAACGTTTGTTGTCAGGGTCATAAAGCGGTGCTTTCACTTTTCTGATCATATGCAACTCCCCCATAGCCTCAAGCATGAAATCCACCCGCTCGAGTAATTTGGTGGGCAAGTAGCCGAGAATGATCGTCTGCTCCACTGTCGTGCCATAGCCAACACTGCAGGCCAAAGACACAACCTCCCCATCAGCCAAAATGGTTTCGCCACCGAACAGCGGCAGTTCTGCGTCTGATACAAAACAGCAGAGTTGCTGCTCCGTACTTCCCATTTTCTGTTGTTCAAGAACAGAACGCCCCAGAAACGCTCCCTTTGATTTCAAATGCACACGCCCGGCCAGCCCGGCTTCGACAGGCGTGTAATCAGGCGTGATATCTGCGCTCCAATACAAATAGGCTTTCTCCATGCGCAGCGTGTCGATGGCCCGATAGCCGATATCACGAATGCCAAAAGGGTCTCCCGCCTGCCATAATTGGTCATAGACATGCTGGGCAAATTCCGTCGGCACATGCAGTTCCCATCCCAACTCCCCGACATAACCAATGCGTATGGCGCGAACCGGCGCGGCACCAATGGTGATGGTCCGCATTTTGGCAAATGGAAACACGCTGTTGGAAACGTCATCCTCACTGACGGCCTGCAGAACGTCTCTGGCCTTCGGCCCACACAAATTGATAACCGCCCAGCCAGAGGTCACCTCCACCAGCACGACAGAGCCGTCAACAGGCAGATTGCGTCTGATCCAATCACCGTCATGAACACCAAAACCTGCACCCGTTACGATGTAAAAATGATCTTTTCCCAGCCGCGTAATCGTCACATCAGCTTCAATGCCACCGCGCTCATTGCAAAGCTGCGTGTAAATGACAGAGCCGAGCGGCTTATCCATATTGGACACGGCCATGTATTGCAGCGCGTCCAGCGCGCCCTGCCCGACCAGCTCAAATTTGGAAAAACTGCTTTGATCAACCAGCGCCACATTGTTGCGCACGGCCTTATGCTCTTCGGCGACGTAGCGCTTCCAGCCCGGCTTCAGGAAATCCAGTTGATCTACCGGCTCAACGCCTTCAGGCGCAAACCATAAGGGTCGTTCCCAACCATTTTTGGAGCCATAGACGGCGCCCTTGGCCTTAAGCCGCTCATAGAGCGGGCTTTTACGCAGGTCACGCGCAACGCTGCTTTCCTGACCGGGATAGCGCATTTTGTAATGATGCGCATAATGCTCCACTGCGCGCGGATACATATAGGACCGTGCACCTTGATGCGGCCCAAAACGCCGCGCATCCAGTGGCCACAGATCAAGGCTTGGGCGGCCTTCAACCAGCCATTCAGCAATCATTTCACCAGCACCGCCACCTGCAGCAATGCCATAGAGGAACCCTGTTGCCAGCATCAGGTTTTTGAAATCAGGCACGGGACCCAACACAAAGTCACCATCGGCCGAATAGGGAATGGGCCCGTTGATAACCTGACGAATGCCCACTTCATTCACAATCGGGGTCACCTCCGCGGCATGAACTGCCAGGGGTTCAAACCGATCCAGATTTTCTGGCAACAGTTGGCGGACAAACTCTCCCGGTATCCCTTTGTCACCAAAGGGAATTGTATCATCTTCATACCCGCCAATGACCAACCGTCCTCCGGCATCTGGCTTGTAGTAGACCAGCCTGTCCGGATCGCGCAGTGTTGGTAGCCCCTCCGGAAATCCGGGAATTGGCTCTGTCACGATATATTGGTGTTCCACCGCACAAGCAGGAATGGAGAGGCCCAGCTTCTGCCCCAGCTCCCGGCTCCACATGCCGCTGGCAAGGGTCACTGTTTCAGCTTCAAAGACGCCGTCGGTGGTTATCACTTCGGTTATGCGGCCATCCTGAACCGTAAAGTCCAGAACTTTGATGCCCTGTCGCAATTGCGCACCATGCATGCGTGCACCGGCAGCTATGGATTGGCAAAGGCTCGCCGGATCCACATGGCCGTCTGTGGGAATAAAGGCTGCGCCCTGCAAACCATCCGTGTTGATGTAAGGGAACAAATCCTTCGCTTCACGCGGCGTAATAATCTGCATGTCCAGACCAAAGCTCTTGGCCATAGTGGCAAGACGCTTGGCCTCCAGCAAGCGATCCTGCGAGGCAGCCAGCCGAAGGCTCCCCACTTTCTTCCAGTCACACGCAAGACCCGTTTCCGCTTCCAGCCCGTCATACAAGGCCACTGAGCGCTGCAGCATGCGTGTGGTGTTGCGGCTGGATCGCAACTGCCCAACCAACCCGGCAGCATGCCATGTTGCCCCTTCGGTGAGAGCTGCTTTTTCCAACAGCACAACATCTTTTTCACCGGATCTTGCCAGATGATAGGCGATAGAACATCCGATGATCCCGCCTCCGATAATCAGATGTTTGGCAGCATGGCGAGAGGTTGGATCAGACATTAAAAGCGCGCCCTTGTTGATGATTCCTCAAAATTATGAAATCCAAAACAATAATTATCAACTTTTTTGTTGATTTATGTTGATATACAACAGTCGTCGAAAGGTGTTCCAGCATGTCAAAATACGAGCAGGATGTACGAAACGCTGTCAGCTTGCGCGGTTCTGTCGGTGTAAGCGAACTGGCGAAATTGCTGAATGTATCTGATCAGACCATTCGCCGTATCGTTAAACCCATGGTGGATCGCGGTGAAGTTGAAAAAATCCATGGGGCTATTGTAAGCACCCAAAACCTGACAGACCCGCCCTTTCTGGCACGCATGAACCGCAACAAACAGGCCAAGATCGCCATCGCGAACAAAGTTGCGCAGATGATCAAGCCCGGCGATTCCGTTGCAATCGACACAGGCTCAACCTCGGCCTTTGTGGCCCAGGCCCTGCGCCAACATCATGATCTGACAGTGGTCACCAACTCGACATTTATCGCCAGTACATTGGCCATGGTGCCCGGCAACCGCATTTACATGGCCGGCTCAGAATTGCGAAATCATGATGGCGCAGCCTTTGATCGGGCAGCCTATGAAACCATTGCATCCCACCACACCGATTGGGCACTCCTGTCGGCTTCATCCGTGCATCCGAAGCGAGGCTTTCTGGTTCAGGAACAATGTGAAGCAGATATGTGCGCGGCGTTGATGCAAATTGCCGACAGACATGTCTGGGCCGTAGACGCCTCGAAGTTCACAGACAATCATATGCAGATAAGCCTGCCCAAACTGATTCCAGGCAGCATTCTGACTACAGACAGGCAACCCCACCCAAAATATGCAGAGCTTTTGACCGGAATGTCCGTCGAACGCGCAACGGACCAGACTCACAAAACGGCCTAACGCTCTTCCGCCGCACATTTTCCAGTCATTTCCAGCAAAATCGTGATGCTTTTTTCAGCGTCGTGTTCAAATTCTGATCAATTTATCAAAATAACTCTATAGGACTTGACGTCATATTTAACGGAACATACCGTATTTGGTAAAAGTCCTATATAGGACACCGAACAAATAGTGTGATCCCAATGCAGCCTGCAAATGCCAACCAACCGAAATCCGCAAAAGCAAAACACAAGCAGATTTCTGAAGACATTCTGAAAGCGATAGAGGAAGGCAGATGGGTCCCCGGCGACCAATTGCCATCCGAAGATCAGCTGGCAACTGAGATGAGCGCAAGTCTGGGCACGATCCAGCGGGCATTGCGCAGTCTTGTGCAAATGGGTGTGGTCGAACGCAGCCATGGACGCGGCACATTCGTTTCCGGTGCGCAAGCGCAGGAAGGTCAACTCATGCATTTCCGTTTTATGGCGGAAGGCGGCAAACAACTGCTCCCGGTCTACTTCAAAATCCTCAGTGTGAAATTGACCAGTGAGACCGGCCCGTGGAGCGCATTCCTGGGCTCGCAAGTCGAGCAATATGTCCACATTCACCGCATTGTTTCGGTCAATGATGAGTTTGAGGTGTTCAGCGAGATTTACCTGCCCGCAGATCGTTTTTCAGAGTTGGCGCAAATGAGCGAAGCCACGCTGAACGGCGTGTCATTTCGCGACATGCTGGCAGAACGGTTCAACGCGCCCACGCTGAACACACGCCAAATGATGGCTTGCCTGCCATTCCCGCCCCGCGTGGCACGCGAGTTGAATGTGTCCGCCGGGCAATATGGAATTGTCTGGTCCATCGGCGGAATGACCTACCGCGATACCCCGATCACCTGGCAGCGCATTTTCGTACCACCCAGCGACCGAATGATTGAAATCGTTCCGTTTTCGCAAAACGGAAAACCGGATTTCCGAACCGTCAAATGAAACTGCGCTCAACGAAGCGCAACAAAGAGAATGAGCTCAAAGGCTCATCAGTAAGTACTCCACCGCACTTCATGTGGAGACAATCAAAACAGGAGAGCAAGCAATGCAAGTGACTCTATTCAATCAGACCAGCCTACTCGGCGGCCTTCTGCGGCATGCACGTACCGCCACAGCCATGCTTGCCGTCGGTGGCATGGCCCTCACAGGAACGCTGACCGGTGCTGCCGCTCAGGACATGCCTGACATGCAATTGAAATTCGGACATCCCTACAATGAAAGCCATCCGCTGGCCAAAGGCGCGCAAATGTTTGCCGATACAGTGGCGGAAAAGAGCGGCGGAAAAGTCAAGATCGAGGTTTTTCCAAACTCAACTATTGGTTCATCGCGTGATCTTGTAGAGAGCATACAAATCGGCGTTGTCGACTTTGCGCTTGTGCCAACCACCAATGTCGCGTCGTTCTATCCACCGCTGGACATCTTCTATCTGCCATTTCTGTTCCGCGACAGCGCCCATGCCTATGCGGTTTCTGACGGACCAGTTGGCCAAGGCCTTTATGCTGACATGTTGGCAAAAACCGGCATTCGCACCATCGGAATGTATGAAAGCGGTTTCCGCACGATCACTACAGCCAAGACCAAGGTGGAAACACCTGATGACATGAAGGGCATCAAGTTTCGTGTGGTGAACAACCCCCTGAATGTCGCGACATTCAAGGCACTTGGAGCCAACCCAACACCCATGGCCTTGTCTGAAGTCTTCACCGGTCTGCAACAGGGTACGGTTGATGGACAGGATAATCCTGTTGGCAATGTGAAGGCGTTTGGCTTTGATAAGGTCCAGGATTTCATTACCCTTTCCAATCATCAATGGGCGGGCATCATGTTCCTGGCCGATGATAAAATGTGGCAGCAGCTGCCTGCGGAAGTCCAGGCCCTGTTCCAGGAAACCGCAACAATGACACAGGATTGGGAGCGCACCGAACTCAACTCGGTAGAGGCTCAGTATCTGGAAGAAATGGCAGCCAATGGCATGACCGTGACCCGTTTGACACCAGAGCAGACCCAGGCGTTTCAGACAGCCATGGAGCCGGTCTGGGATGAATATCGCGAAAAGATTGGTGAAGAGCTGATCAATTCGGCCGTCGAAGCCAAGTAAGGCAAACAGATACGCCGTCAGGAGACAGACAATGGACAATGTCAAGAAAGCTTTGGACTTGTCAGAAAGCATCCTGACGGCGCTTTGCGCCGCTGCATTCGCGCTCATGCTGGCGCTCGGCGTTGCGACAGTGGTGTTCCGGTTTATCATTCAGAGTTCGCTGGCATTCCCCGATGAGCTGATCCGCTATCTGTTTGTTTGGATGATTTTCCTGGGTTCTGCGGTGGCCTATCGCCGCAAGATGCATGCAGCCATCGGCATTCTGGTGGCCAGCCTTCCGGCCCAGCTCAAGCGACTTGCGCTCCTGTTTTCGACACTGGCCTGCGTGGTGTTTTTCGTCACGATCATGTGGAGCGGGTATCATCTGACAGCGCGTTCTGTGCCGCAAGTCTCACCGGCACTGGAGGTGTCCATGGCATGGGTTTACTCGGCCATTCCAGTCGGCATGGGGTTCCTGCTGATCTACGCGCTGGAACTTTTCATCGAACAATTTAGAGCTGCCGACGACCAGCTTGTTGCAGACGATCGCTGATCCCTGCCGGAGACGAAAATTATGACCACCTTCGCCATTTTCAGTTCTCTGGTAGCGTTGATGTTGCTACGAGTTCCTATCGCGGTCTCACTGGGGCTGGCCAGTGTTGTCGGCCTTGTGATCAGCGATATCAGCCTGGAAATCGTCGTCCAGAGGATGTTTTCGACCAATAATTCGTTTCCACTCCTGGCCATACCGTTTTTCATTCTGGCGGGCGAAATCATGTCGACAGGTGGCATGTCACGCCGGCTGGTCGGGTTTGCAAATTCACTTGTGGGCCATCTTACGGGTGGTCTGGGTGCTGTTGCGGTTCTTGGCTCCAGCTTCTTTGCAGCGCTTTCCGGCTCCAACGCCGCAACTGTCGCCGCCATTGGCGGCGTTTTGAACAAGCCCATGGCAGAAAAAGGCTATCGACCGCAATACACGGCGGCAACCATTGCTGCAGCCGGTGTGACCGGCATGATCATTCCACCATCAATTCTGCTGATACTCTATGGGTTCGTAACTGGTGTTTCGATCGCAGATCTGTTTCTCGCCGGGCTTTTCCCAGGCATTTTGATCTGCATCTCTTTGCTGATCATGAACCGATATCTGAGTGGTCGCGAAGGCATTGAGAAAACGGAATTTCAGGGTCGCGCCGAAATTTGGCGCAGTTTCAAGCAGGCGTTCTGGCCACTTTTGATGCCGGTCATCATCCTGTCTGGCATTTATGGCGGCATCTTCACGCCAACCGAGGCCGCCATCGTTGCCGCCCTTTACGGCTTGATTGTCGGGTTTGCCTATCGGGAACTCACGTTTCAAGGCCTTGTCAAAGCATTCACCCGCGCAGTTATGTCCTCTGCAGTTGTGATGTTCATCATGAATGCTGCTGGCGTATTTGCCTGGCTCATCACGATCAATCAGATCCCTCAGAACGTGTCCGCTTTCCTGGCCGATATTGCGGGCAATCAGATCCTTTATCTTTTGTTTGTGAACATCTTTCTGCTGATTGTCGGCTGCATGATGAACGCCGCTGCGGCAATCGTCATCTTCACGGCAATACTCTATCCAGCCGCGATGAGCTTCGGCATCGATCCAGTCCTGTTCGGCATCATCGTGTCGGTCAATCTCAGCATCGGGACTGTCACGCCTCCACTTGGCGTTGATCTTTTCATTGCATCAGCCATCACGGACGTTTCCATAGAGCAGATCGTCGTTGCGATCTGGCCATATATTCTGGTCCTCATCCTGGATTTGCTGCTAATTACTTATTTCCCGCCCATCTCCCTCTTCCTTGTCGGGCTGTTTGGATAGATTCAGCACCCGCTGTGGCCCGCCCCGCACACGCCGAGAGACCCCAATGAAATGGACCAATTGTTATGACCGATCAGTTGCCAGCCAAGAGCAATGACGACAGACGCTGGGAAGCTATGGATAGTGGTGTCATTCGCCATGCTATCAATCCTGTCCAATTGGGATCGGCAGAGATTTCTCCCACGGGAAATTTCGAAGCGGGCAGCTATGCATCCTTCACGCTGACCTACACCACTGGAACTTTTGGCATTGATGATTCCGGCAGTCTGCGCATCTGCTTCCGCTTTGCATCAGATCAGGGAAACCCGCAATTTGATCATCCAGAGGCCGCAAATTACTGCACCGTAACAGCCTCCAATGGCGCGCTGCTCCAATTGCGCTGGGACCCGAAAGGCAATGTGCGCCCCTGGGACCGGACCTTGTGGATCAAAGTCGTAAAGGGGTTTCTTCAGGAAGGCGATCAGATCGTCATCAGATTTGGTGTTACCGACTTTGGCGGTCCGGGCATGCGCCTGCAGACATTCTGCGAAGATACGTTTGAATTTCGAGTGCTGGCCGACCCTGTCGCAACGTTCAATTTTCAGCCCCTGCCCATTCAGCCAACCATTGCCATTGTACCGGGTAAACCGGAACGTTTCGTCGCAGTTTTGCCAACACGCTGCAGACCAAACGAACCATTCTCACTTAAAATCAAAGGCGAGGATAAATGGGGCAATCCATCCAATCAGTGTGAAGGAACTGTATTACTGGAACGGGAAACCGATGCAGAGGTCAAAGGCCTTCCCGAAACCGCCCATTTCACAAAAGGCGACCACGCGCTCATCATTACAGGACTGAGCCTGTCAAAGGCAGGCCAAACATCGATAGTTGTCAAAGATGCAGAAGGAACAGCAATCGCACAGACAAATCCGCTGATAGTGGAACAGCGCGATCTGGTGCATTTCTGGGGCGATATGCATGGGCAATCGGAAGAGACCATTGGCACTGGAAGCGCACGTGACTATTTCGCGTTTGCCAGAGACCGCGCCTTTGTGGATGCTTGCGGTCATCAGGGAAATGACTTCCAGATCAGTGACGGGTTCTGGAACGAATTGAACCGAATTACTGAAGAGTTCGATACGCCCGGATCCTTTGTCGCATTGCCGGGCTATGAATGGTCTGGCAACACATCTTTGGGCGGCGACAGAAACGTCTACTTCCCCGATGAAAACCGCACGATCCGCCGCTCGTCCCATGCGTTGATCGAAGATAAGACGACCGCTGATACGGATTGCACGACAGCGCGGGACCTCTTCGAGGCCTTTGCAGACAATCAGGAATTTGATGTCGTTTGCTACGCCCATTGCGGCGGGCGCTATGCAGATATTGGGTATGCCCATGATGGACGTTTCGAACGGTCCGTCGAGGTTCATTCATCCTGGGGCAGTTTTGAATGGCTGCTGCAAGACGCCTTCAAACTGGGATACCGGGTTGGTGTCGTCACAAATTCGGATGGCCATAAAGGCCGCCCCGGCGCCAGTTATCCAGGCGCTGGAAAATTCGGCGCAATTGGCGGGCTGACATGCTTCATCACACATGAGCTCTCTCGCGAGGCCCTGCTGGATTGCATGCGCAAGCGCCATCACTATGGCACCACAGGCGGCGATGCAGGCCGCATGATCATTGACGTAGCCGCAACTTTCGACGCACCGGGAATCCTGTATCACGACGACCCGGCCCTTTTTGAAACCAAAGGTGTTTCAACCAATACGGCTATGATGGGCGACATTGTCCATCTACCCCACGGCAATATCAACCTTGCCGTATCAGTTGCCGCCGGTTCGCCGATCATCCGTATTGATATCTTCAATGGTCTGAACCTGATGGAAACCGTCAGACCATATTCCAAAGCTGATCTGGGAGCACGTCTGCGACTGCACTGGGAGGGCGCAGAATATCGCGGACGGTTCCGGGAAGTCATCTGGGATGGGTCTGCAAAAGTGGCAGGCAATACGATCAAGAGCAGCCAACCCGTCAACTTTCTGAACCGGGACAAGGTATTGGAGCAGCAAGGCGATACGGACCTCAGTTGGCGCGCGCTGACGACCGGAAATTTCGGTGGCGTCGACATCCTGATGTCGGACCCTGACGCAGGCTCCCTTTCCATCAAAACACCATTGATTGAGCAAGAAGTCGCAATTGCCGATGTCGGTTATGAAGATACAATTTTCGATGCTTCAGGCGAATTACCACGTTTCATGAAAGTCTATCGACTGCCTGATACGAACCCGCATGTGTCTTGTTCATTTGACCGCACGCTTGCGCTCAACTCGACCGGTGATAATCCGCTTTATTTCAGGGTTGAGCTGGAAGATGGAACCCGGGCATGGACAAGCCCGATTTACGTATTTCGATAAACCTGCAACCCAACGTATCAATTGTATCAATTTTCCCGCCCAATGATACAATTGAAACGCAGCCAAACGCGCTCCTGATATGTCTCCCCGTCATGTTGTTGGGACTGGCAATCTTGCCACCCCAAACATGAACGGAGATAGATATGAAAAAGATGGTCTTTGCAGCTCTCGCTGTTCTGACAGCGGCGGCGATTTCATCAACTCTTCCAGCTGTATCTGCTGGCATGAACCGAACCGTGGAATGTGTTGATGGGACTGTATTCAAGTTCGGCGATGACGCGATAAGCGATGAAGTTGCCTGTGCCTATAATGGCGGCGTGAAGCCAGCATCGCCCTTAAAACCCCGTGAAGCGAAAATGGACAGCACACCTCCTGCCTCCATTAAACCTGCGCGCGCCTCGGCGCAAACCACGCCGCGCAAGGGCGTACCCGATGGCACATTTGACAGTAAGAACAAAGCTGTTGCATGGACGGCGGGTTGCTATGCCGAATTTGGACCTAACGCATCCAATCCCGATGCCGCTTTGCTGGAAAAGTGCCTCGGCACTTAAACCACCCACCACTTTTTCGGTGGAAACCTAACTGAATGGGCCAGACAACCCTGTGATTGATCCGTCAATCGCAGGGTTCCCTTTTTGACCAAGGCTCTGGTCACTCAATCAAAGACATATCCGATGCCACGAACCGTGCGGATGGTTTCAGGTTTTTCTGGATTGGATTCAATCTTCCGCCGCAGCCGGGAAATGCGCAGATCAATCGATCTGTCAAAGGGTTCCCATCCCCGGTCGTGCGCCTGTTCCAGAAGCTGATCGCGATTGAGGACGCGGCCCCGATTTTCAGCGAACACCCGCAACAGGCTGAATTCCATAGCGGTCAGCGCAATTTCATTGTCGTCTGCCGCGAAAAGCTTCGCTGCATCCAGATCAAGACGGCAAGTTCCAAAAGGAATTGTCCCTTTCATCTTTGCCTTGGCATCCTGTTCAACTAAATTGGTGTTCTGACGCCGCAGCGACGCTTTTATCCGCGCCTCCAACTCGCGCAAATCAACTGGCTTTCCGACATAATCATCAGCGCCCATCTCCAACCCGACAACCCTGTCTATCACCTCGCTGGCAGCGGTCAGCATGATAACGGGAACATTGGAATCAATCCTCAATTCCCGAAGCACGGTCAGCCCATCGGCACCCGGCATATTGACATCCAGAATAATCAAATCAGGCGCATTTGATTGCAGAACGGTCTTCAGTTCTGCACCATTTCCAGCCTCAATGACCGCGTATCCTCGCTCGCCAAGATACTCTGCAACCATCTCTCGAAGATGGGTTTCATCGTCACAGACGAGAATTTGTTTAGCAGCAGCATTCATTGGGTTATCTCACTCTTTCCAGCGATCAGTTCATCGATTTTCCGGATCAATTCTCCTGCGACAATTGGTTTTTCAAGGTACGGCCGATTGCTTTCCTCAAAGAAGGCCGTGCTTTTGCTGCTCATGGAATCTCCAGTAATGAAAAGAACACGATCGGCCAGATGTGGCATCTGATCCAACAAGAGCCCATAAAAGCCAGCACCATCAATGCCAGGCATCTTGAAGTCACTTATGATCAGGTCAAACTGTTCGCTTTGGAGTTGCCTCAGTGCATCCTCAGCGCTGACGGTTTTCGCCGTTTTATATCCCACTTCCGCCAGTATATCCTGGATGAGTTCGCCAATATCCGGCTCATCGTCAACAACGAGAACACGCAGGTTCTTCGACGAATTTGAAATCGCAGGAACCTCATTGATCACCTCCGTCTCCGACTTGAAGACGTCAAGACGCACGAAGAAAACGGTTCCGCGGCCCGGCACGGATTTCAGATCCAGAACACCGCCATGTGTCGCGATGATCCGATGGCAAAACGCCAGACCAACACCCGTTCCGTCTCCCACATCCTTTGTTGTGAAAAAAGGTTCAAATATACGGGCCTGTATGTCTTTGGGTATGCCTGCGCCATTGTCGCGAATTTCGACAACCGCCTGTTCTTTATGGGGATCGTGGTAGGAGCGTATGGTCAGATTCCCACGCGCGCCACGGGCCGCAACTGCGTGTTCTGCATTCACAATCAAATTGGTGAAGACCTGAATCAATTGATCTGGATCTCCTGAAACCGGTGGAAGCTGCGGATCAAGGTCGATGGAGATTTTGACACCATTTGCACGCAGCCCATAGCCTGCGACTTCCAAAGCAATCGTCGCCAATTCGTTTAGCGAACAGGTCTCGATTTTTGCCGGGCGCTGCCGCGCCATTGCCAAAAACGTCTTCACAATCTTGGCGCTGCGATCGGCAGCCTGGGCAATCCGATCTACGCGCTTTTCCAGAACCGGGTCCTTGACCTTTCCCTGAAGCATTTGGGCGTAGCCCACCACGATTGACAATGGATTATTCAATTCATGGGCCACACCAGCCAGCAACTCACCCAGCGCAGACAGTTTTTCATTTTGATGACTGATTTCCCTTTGGCGTTCCAATTCTTCTTCAGCGCGGTGTTGTTCTGTGACATCCGTACAGGAGACCAGAAATCCGCCAAGGCCCGTCTTGTGCGATGACGCCAACAGAAAACGGCCATCGGTCAATGCAAGTGGAACACGCTTGGAATAATTGCGCAGGGCATCAATCATACGTGTTTCAAATTCCTGCGCATCCATGCCATCGGGCAGCATGTAAAACCCGGCATTCATGAGACGCAGCATCAGATCACGCGCGCTTTCGCCCATATCCGGCAACCGATTGTCAGAGAAGAAAATCTCATACCAGCGCTTATTGGCCATCACGAACTTCAGATCGTGATCAAACAGCACAAGCGCCTCATCAAGCGATTGAATGGCATCGGTAACAGCATCCAGCGTCTTTGCTTCTGCTTCCTTGAGGGCAGTGATATCGGTCACCACAACCACACGGCCCTTATCCTGGGTATCAGCCCGCTCAACCAGATAGTGATGCCCATCCAGCATACTGACTTCCATCGGGCGCAATGACATGCGCTGCACTTCCAGGGCTTCTGCAAATGCCGCCACAGCTCTGCCATTTGTCGGCCTGCCATTTACAGTGGCCATTTTGGGCGCAAGAATATCCACCCGTTCTTCAGGCGACAGTTCCAAAAGCTCAGCCGCAGAGCGCTGAAACGGTCCTGCAAATGCATCATTGCAATGAGAAAAGCGCCCATCAGCCCTTTCAATGGCAACACCAACCGGAAGACGTGCAACCGCATCTGCAAACAGGCGCTCGGTTCGGCGTTGTTCCGTGACATCATTCAAGGTCAGCAGCCGGCCGCCGAACGAGGTTTCGTAAATGCTACCGACGATTTCACTGTTGTGGTTGTTGGGAACCAGAAAGCCTTTGGCTGAGTCCCGGATTTGAGCGTCCAGATGATCCAGCAAAGCTGTTTTCGACAATCCGGGCAATGTTGGGAAAAGGCCGGTATCAACTGCCGCGCTATGGATGTCCCGCATTTTTTGGCCTGCCACCAGAATATTGTTGTTGGGATCTCCAATTTCCCGAAACTTCTGATTGGCAAAGACAAGCCGTTCACTATCGTCAACAAGGGCGACACCAAAATCAACCGCTTCAATAGCGTCACTCAGCATTTCACGCGCCCAGGCCTCGGCAGTTCGTTGATGCGTAATATCCAGAACCGTGGCAACAATTCCGCCATCAGCCAGCTTGCCGAGCGTAATTTCCCTTTGCGTCCCGTCAGCAACCTTGATCTCGACTTTAAGCGTCTTTTGCTCATGAAGCGTGGCAAGAAGGCCTTCCATACCGCCCTTTGGCGCACGGACCATGGATATGTGCCCTCCGGTGAGGGCCGGCCCGATAATATCCGACATATGTGTGCCAGGTTTCAGGTTCTTGCGATGGGGACCAAGCATATCCGCGTAGCGGCTGTTCGACAGCACGAAGCGATGTTCTTCGTCATACAGAACGAAGCCCTCCTCCAGTGCCTCCACGGCATCACGCAATCGGGCATTAGCCTTATCCCGTTCACCGCGCAGTGTGAAAGCCTCGGTCAGATCGGTCGTAGAGGAAACGATTACATCTTCATCCTGATAGCGGATCAAACGCGCGGAAACCTGGGACGGGAACATCTCGCCCTTCGCGTTGCGCCCTTCGACGAACATGTCATCAACCCGCCCGTCCCGCTCCAATGAGGCAAGATAGGTCTTTCGATCGGCTGGATTCGTCCAATGGCTTTTGGCGCTAACCTGCTCGCCAAACAGATCTCTCGACGCCACAGACCGGTAAAGCACCTCGCCTGTTGCAGCCCGCGACATGAGAAAATTGGCCGGACAGGCTTCAATGACGGTGCGCAACAATTCGCCTGACCGACGCTCCGCCTCTTCCACCTTGCGGCGCTCGGTTATGTCCATAACGGTGACCAGAAATCCACCCTGATGGGTCTTTCTGGAAGATGCAGATATCACACGGCCATCGATGCGCTGGAATTCAACGCCGCTCTTCAACATCCGTACAGCGTCAAGCGTTGAGCCAACAACGTCGTTCAATTCGGTGCCTTCAGGCAGCACAAATGCCCCGGAAGCAAATTGGCGGCGGGCAATAACATCGGACCCCTCGCCCTTTTTTGGAAAAGCGACATCAGGTGAACAGGCAAGATCAAGATATTTTTGATTGCACAGGACGAATTGCAGCCGGGCATCAAACAGCGCGACACCCTCTTCAAGGGCCTCAATCACTTCCTGCAGAAAGTCGAGGGAGTCCAGTGGGGTTTGTACGCTCTGGTTCATATGATCCGCATGCGACACGCGTTTTGCCCGGTTTCAACAATAATACGTCGGAATTGCTAACACCTCATAGCGATGTTTGACCATGTTCTTTGATCATAGTCGGCAGCCCCGCACACAGTAAGCCCTGTTCCTGTATCCGCAGCACGGCTTCCTTTGTATCAATTGTAACAATGTAGTCCTGTATCCCAGTTGGTCAGATACAATTGAAACGATACATCCGCTTGGCTGACCAATAACCGAAACGCTGTGCTGTCAAATTGCCCCCGAATTCAGTGGCAACAAATGGACGACAAGATGCACCGGCAATACCAAACCAGTTTCTCCGATCTGGGTCAGGAAGCAATCAGCCTCATCGTATTTCTGGCGGTTTGTGTGGTGGCATTGGCATTCTCCGCTTTCAACAACTGGACAATGACTCCATTGCGGCTTTTGACAATTGTCAGCTCGCTGGGATTGGCGCTGACATTGGCTATGACACTGATTCAGCAAAATGCATTTCTGAATGAACCTCAAATACTCGTGTTCATAGCTCTGGCGGTTGGGTTTGCTGTTGTTGCAACGTTCACGGGAACAGCATGGATCGTTTGGCTTTTATTTGCGTTCCAGTGCTTCATCGCATGGCTGCTACTGTGGTTCAGCATTGTCTTTCAGACCACTACACCGTTTTAAGATGTTGCACGAAGCATCACAGTTCAAATTTGTCGAAACAGCTTATTACGAACAAGGGTTTTCCGACGTTTTCGCAGCACAAATCGCGCCGGCTCTGCAAGAGTTGGAACGCGAACGGCTGGCCATCAATCACCGGACCGGCAAATGGATCGAAATCATTCTTGCAGTGACAACCGCCCTTTCGGTTGCCGCCGCAATCTATGTCCATATCGCCTTCGCACTCTTTCCTTTATTCTGGGGTTGCGCCCTTGCATTGCTTGTCTACATGTCCCGGGGTGGAAAATTTGAGGATCAGTTAAGCGAGCTGGCGAGCCCCATCATCTGCGAGTTCCTGGGTGATTTGAGACATTTCAAAAAGCCTAAACCGGGTTTTCATCCCATCAAATTGCTGCGAGACCTCCGCGTGATACCGCAGCATGACAATGCCCGCTTCGAAGATTCAGTTGAAGGCAAATGGCGCAATGTAACTTATCGCTCTGTTCAGGCATCTTTCTCCAACACCTACCGGGATAGTAATGGCGACCGGAAAACCAGAACCCTGTTCAGCGGCCTGCTCATTGCCGTGCAATGCCCGATTGAAATGCCGAAAATCATATTCCTGGCAGATCACGGAGACTTCCTGAATGTACTGAACAAATGGGCTACAAAGGGTTCAGACCATTTGAAAAACTGGATTTATCCAACGCGGAATGTGAGGAGGTTTATGAGGTTTATACCGATGATCCCGCATGCGCCGAAAAACTTTTGGGAACCGACTTTGGCCAAAAGCTGAATGAGCTATCCCGTAAACCCGACGGCAGCGAAAGACGCATCACCGCAGCCTTTGAAGGCCGCTGGTTCTACATGGCCATCGATCTCGACCACGACTTTATGAACTTCGCCTCCATCGACCAGCCCTTGAGCAAGTTCGACGAGAAAATCCACGCGGCCTTTGACGATCTGATGCTTCCGCGCACGATCATTGACGGACTACTCGCCCTGCCTGACAGCTAGCGCTGAGCCTGACTCTCGGCTTCCAGAACCGACGCCAGCAGTACGGCCGCCCACCGTGCAAACTAGTACGCTCACGAAATCGGCAGCAACTCAAAGTCATGAAATTCAAGGTCTTTAAACTCGATGATCATTTTGCAACGACCGAAGCCACGTTGCAAAATCAATTTTGCGAGACGAGAGGACACCAATCTTCTCTGTATAACGACATGAGTAACACTCTACCCCATTCAGTTTCTCGCTCTTGGTCACCCTTGAAGCCCAGTTTCTCATAAGCACGAACTGCCCTTCTATTGTCTGGGTGTGGGTCGATTCCGATAGCAGGAATTCCTGCCTTAAACAGACGAGAGATTTGACATCGGAGATAATTTTCGCCGTGCCCTTTGCTCAGCATATCCTGCCGACCAATAAACGTGTCCATTCCTCGCGAACCGTGTGGCAGGAAATCTAAATGGTGGTCTTTCCAACCGGAGACTTCGTAGTCCTGCAAATATGCAAGCGGGCTGCCGTCCAACCGAATCAGCATCATGGAAATGCGGTCATCTGAAAGATGGGTCTCAATAGTCTTCAGATTGCTTTCGCCGCCATACCACTTTTGAACTTCTGGAGTGCGAAACCAGTCGCGCAAGATATCAAAATGCTGTTCGCCAAGCGGCTCAAATTGGTAATAATGCTGTTTCAAAATCATATCAGATTGTCGCAAAAACCATGGTTTTTGCAACATCCGCATGTGTGATGGAGTTATCGAAGGCTTTTACATTTCTCGTCAGTATGCCGTTGAGCTAAATGGAAAATATGTTCAGCCCTTGAATATTCGGCTCTAGCAGCTGAAAGCCACGAGCAATGTAGTAGGGTGAGTTTGCCTCCGTGGCGCATAGATAACAGGTGTCATGCCCCAAGTTGGCAGCCTCTTCCCTTGCCGCATTAATGAGTTTGGCCGCGCAACCCTGACTCCTTGACTCAGGTTCAACCCAAAGAGCAGCTATCCAAGGTGAAAATTGCGGGCGGACATCTAAGTCGTTGTCAATCAAAAGCACCGAACCAAGATATTTTAAGCCAACGTGCACAACAAGTGCAGTTGGAATGCCTTCGCTTTCTGCCATTAGCTCGATGGAAGACGTATACTCATCCAATGAAACGTCGGTGTCTGTCCACCACGCACGCCAAGCACGATCCGCAATCGTCGCAGCAAATGTTGGAACATCTTGCAGCTTGCTAATGTACATTCCAAATTCCCTTCAAAACACCAAGTTCAAAATTAAAATGCAATCTCCCCCTTAGAGCAAAGCTCGTTTTGTTCGTATCGATGCAAAGAGATTGTTGCAAAACAATTCCCTTTTGCGACAAGATCCGGACCTTAGTTCATCATGCACGATGACCGAATTGCTCGCAAAACCGCCATTGGCGAACGTAAAGCTACTATCACGCATCTTTTTGCTCTTGCCGACCTTTATCCGTTGGGTCGAAATGCTTCACAAAAGGCCTTCAAACTTCTATGAAGAGCCCTCTTCCATCAGGGTAGGAAAATGATCATGGGCATGAATGCAATCGAAGCTGGCAAGACGGCGATCATTACCGGAGGAGCGGCTGGCATTGGTCTTGCTGCGGCGCAGCTTTTTGCCAGGAACGGAATGAATATTGTTCTGATTGACGTGCGTCATCAGCTCTTTCCAGCCGCTGAGGCTTCGCTTCGTGCCGGTGGTGCCCCAAACGTGATGTCACGGCAAATTGACGTCTCGGATCTGGCAGCGGTCAAGGCGCTTGAAGCTGAAATCGTTGAGCGTTTTGGCGGCGTGGATGTGTTGATGTGTAATGCTGGAACCCAGCCGGGCAGTGATATTTTTGATAGTACAAACACCTGGGATCAGGTTCTGTCGGTCAATCTTGGTGGCGTTCTGAATTTTTGCCAAACCTTTGTGCCGGGCATGATGTCACGTGGGCAAGACGGCTTGGTTATCAACACAGGGTCGAAGCAAGGCATAACAACGCCCCCCGGCGACCCGGCTTACAATGTCTCAAAAGCAGGCGTGAAAGTCTTCACCGAAGCGCTGCAACATCATCTGCGAGAGAGCGAGTCCGAGGTGACGGCACATCTGCTGGTTCCGGGTTTTGTTTTCACTGATTTGACACGGCATGGCCGAACCGAGAAGCCAGCCAGCGCCTGGACGCCGGAACAAACCGCCGATTTCATGATGGAAAGTCTGGGGAACGATGATTTCTATATCATCTGCCCCGACAATGACGTCAGCCGGGCTGCGGACGAAAAGCGGATGGCCTGGGCCATGGGTGACATCATCGAAAACCGGCCGCCGCTCTCACGTTGGCATGAGGGTTGGGCCGGTTCTTTTGACGAATTTTCCAAAGGAAAATAGCTCGACTTCTTGTTATTGCGTGTTGTCAATTGTCAGAAATCCATGCCGGTGCTGAGTGTAGCACTGGCAGATTGACGGGCTACGCACAGGGTCTGATAGCTGGCGCTAACCCCGCCCCGCTGCCTTCAGTGTCAATTGAACAGAATCGAGTGTTTTTCCAGTTGCGCGCGGGAATTTAGCCAATTGTGCCGCCTCGAAACCACGAAAATTTGTACAAAAACAAAGGACGCCATCACAGCCGTTCCGGAAACTCATTTCTATGCGATCTGCTATCTGATCCAGAGCGACCTCCGCCATCTGACGACTGCTATCAAGCCCGAAATGGCTCCCATAATTGACTGAAAAACCTTCACTTTCAAAATTCTGAACAATCGCGTTGTGAACCTTTGGCGTGAAAGGTGTCACCAGACCTAATGCACTCCATTTGGCGGATTTAAGTTCCGCCAAAGTGAGCAGTGTTGTGCTGGTCACCGAAAGTCCCGTCCTTTGCTCAGCCTCTGCACACCAGCGCCGCTCCCGCTCAATACCAAGCCATGCACCGGCGGTTCCTGCAAATATGATCTGACTGACTTGTGCTTCAAGCAATTGATCTATCGCCTGATCAACCACATCCGCAGCAAATTGTTTTTTGGAGCGGTCTCCAAGATCGACCGTGGTGACCGGCAGTCGGGCAATGTGAAAACCAATGTCATTTCGAAAGGAACCAGCCCTGCCGCGCAGAACATCCTCGATGACCACATTGGACGAGGGAATGATCAATCCGACACGCTTCACGCAGTATCCCTTTCAAACGGGCTTTCCAGAACCAAAACCAAACAATCCATTGTCAGATTATGGAACTGCGCGACGTGATGCCACCATCAATGGTGATAATTGTGCCGGACGTGTAGCCTGCCTTATCTGAAGCCAGAAACAACATCTGATCGGTGATTTCAGCAACATGCGCCGGACGCCCCAATGGGTATTTATCCTGCAGTTCCTTGTAGCGCCCCTCATCTCCGAGCCATTCCCTGGCGCGATGTTTCAGCAATTTGTAAATGCGGTCCGTATCGACAGGGCCAGGATTGATGCCCACAACCCGGATGTTATCATCCAGACTTGGTCCGCCCAAAGCCCGGGTAAAGGCCATGAGGCAGGCATTGCCCGATGTGCCAGCGATGTAATTCGCGTCATACCGCTCACCGGCATTTCCGATATTGTTGAGAATGACACCGCCGCCCTTGGCTTTCATTTTTGCATAATACAAGCGGCACATATCGATATAGCCGAGAACTTTCAGCTCCCAGCCCTTGCGCCATGTTTCACCATCAATACTGAACAGATCACCGCCTGGAATGACCCCGGCATTGTTTACCAATATATCGACATCGCCGACATTGGCGGCCAGACGCTCTGCGGCTTCCGGCTCTGTCAGATCTGTCGCATGAGCCGTTGCAGAGACACCAAACTCCTCGCGAAGCCGCTTGGCCAGAGCTTCCAGTACATCGCCGCGACGCGCAGCCAGATGCAGATTGACGCCCTCTTGCGCAAACCCAATGGCCAGACCTTCGCCAATCCCTTGCGATGCCCCTGTGATCAATGCGGTTCGTCCGGTTAAGTTCAGATCCATAAGATGCCCTTCTCCACGATCTTCGTTCTGTTGGGGGTCGTCATTCTGTTTGGTTGCCTAATCCGTGAACACTTCGCTCATATTAAGTGCAAAACCCACGAATATCGATCAAATTTAATACCTAAATTGGTATTTTGGTATTTATCACTTGTCAATTTTAAAATTAACGTGAACCATAACGGTGCACATAACACTTTCAAAATACCAAAAATAAATTTAGGTATTGAGAACTCCTTGAAGAAAGAGGTAGAAAATGGTCTGGCACATTGGAAGAAAATCAATTCAAACGCTTTTTGCAGCGTCCTTTGCATTGGCTCTGACACCGGCGATCGCGGCTGACTTTCCCGCTGATCCGATTACAATCATCGTAAACTGGCCCGCAGGCGGCGGTCAGGACACATCAGCAAGGCTGATTGCCGAATGGGCTTCTAAGAAAGCCGACGTTCCCATTGTTGTTTCAAACGTAACGGGCGCAGGTGGTGCAAATGGCATCCGTCACGCAGCCGAAGCAGACCCCACCGGCTACACAATCGGTATTATGGGATCCAGTTTTGTCGCCAGAGGATATCTGAACGCGAACGCCACTCCTATCGGTGACGTGTCTCCGCTTGTCTTCTTTGGCCCGGACCCCGGAGCGCTTGAAGTGCGTGCTGATGCCGGCATCAACAGCGTAGAGGAATACATCGCCAAGCTGAAAGCTGAACCCGGCAGCATTATAAACGGCAATGATGCACCTGGCGGCTCATCGCATATTGTCGCCTCGGTTTTTGAAAGCACTTTTGGCGTCGAAATGACAAAAGTTCCGTATCAGGGCTATGCGCCAACCGTCGCTGCCATTATTTCCGGCGAAGTGCAGTCTGCGACATTGCCGGTTCATCAATTGGTTGATCAGCACAAAGCCGGAGACGTCAAGATACTGGCAGTGGCAGCCGAAGCCCGGCATTTCCTCGTTCCGGATGTTCCGACATTCAAGGAACTCGGCTTCGACTTCGTTGCTGGTGACTGGCGCGCTCTGTTTGCGCCCAATGGTGTTCCCGAAGACCGTATGGCTTATCTGGAAACGCTCTTCATGGAAACCATGTCCGATCCTGCATTTCAGGAAGCGGCTCAAAAAGCGGGTTTCATGGTGACACCCATGCCAGCAGACGCAACCAAAGACTGGATTCTGGCGCATGACGAAGCTGTCTATCCAATTTTGCTCGATGCCGGTCTGGTAAAAGCAAACATGAAGTAATCTGTATATATCGGCCCGGGCGGCTTCTTGTCTCCCGGACCGCTTCACCTGAGCGGAGCATGCATGCAAACAGATCCAGTTACGGATGAGACGACAGCCTCCGGCCCTATTGCTGAGACCCATAATTTTGCGTCCGACATTGCTGTAGCCGCATTCTTCCTAGTCTGGGCCATTGTCGGCTGGACGTCTTTGTTGAGCGACAAAAACCTGTTCAGTGATCTATATGCAGGCGCTGACCCCGGCCCCACACTGCTGCCGATTATCGTACTGTCTGTGCTGTCTCTGGGAGGCGTTGCTCTTGCAGCAGGCGCATTTTTAAACCGCAGACTTACAACAAAATCAGCAGATACAGCCCTAGGTCTGCCAAAAGGCTTCAAACTGGCGCTGGCGTTGTTTGTTACGATCGCCAGTTTTCCGTTTTTCATGACACATATCGGTTATTTGCCCACCACCTTCATCTTCGTATTTGTGTGGGCCTTCGGCCTGGCACACGACCCAATGCAGGCGCCGCTGCGTAATGGCATGATCGCGGCGTTGGCGGCAGGCATCACAACGCTGCTCATCTATGCTTGCTTCGACCTCTTGATTGGCGTGCGGTTTCCATGATGGTTGGTGATTTCCGTGTTTGATGTCTTTTTTGCTTCTATCGCCCATATCGGCTCGACACCGTCTCTGATCGGCCTGTCGCTGACCAGCGTTCTGATTGGCATCATACTTGGCGCATTACCGGGCGTCAGTTCTACAATGGCGCTGGCAATATTGCTGCCCTTCAGCTACGCAATGCCGCCGGAATCGGCCATCATATTTCTGATCGGCATCTTCTCTGCCAGCGTTTTCGGCGGTTCGATTTCAGCAATCCTGATCAATATTCCAGGCACACCCGGCGCGATTGTGACCCAGTTTGACGGTTATCCGATGGCACGGTCGGGACGCGCGGGGGAAGCCCTGAGCTATGCATTGCTGGCCTCGACAATTGGCGGTTTGCTTGGCCTTTTGGTGCTGTCAGTCGTAGCGCCTCTGATTGCCGCTGCTGCCATCCAGTTTCGCAGCCCCGAATTTGCCATGGCCGCTGTTTTTGGCCTGACGATGCTGGCCTATGCCTCCCCCGGATCAACTTTCAAAGGTGTGCTTGTGGGCTGTATCGGCCTGCTGATTGGCATGGTCGGGTTCGATAAGCTGACAGACGCTCCCCGCTTTGACTTTGGAACAAAGGTTTTGCAGAACGGCATTGATATTGTGCCTCTGACCGTCGGGATTTTCGGTTTTTCAGAAGTCCTGATCAATATCTCGGATAGAAGCCGGGGCATCGAGCGGCTGCCAAGTTTTGGCCGTATCCTGCCGCCAATCGCGAAAATCGCCCGGCTTGGCACAACCATGTTCAGAGGGTCCATGATTGGTGCCTTCATTGGTGCAATTCCGGCAGCCGGATCTGCCATTGCCGTGGCACTCGCCTACACGCAGGAGCAGCGCTTTTCCAAGGAACCGGAGACGTTTGGCAAAGGCGCGCCTGCCGGTATCGTGGCGCCTGAAGCTGCCAACAATGCCTGCGTTGCCGGAGCATTAATCCCGATGATGACCCTAGGCGTACCTGGCGACACAATGACTGCGGTGCTGATGGGCGCCCTGCTCCTGCACGGTATGCGGCCAGGCCCGCTTTTGTTTGCAGAACACCCGGAATTTGTCGGAACGGTTTATGGGTCCCTGTTTTTTGCCATTGGCCTGACGTTGATTTTCGGCTTTGTCGCAATTGCAATGATTGTCCAGCTTATGAAAATGCCAAGGCACATTCTCATGCTGGTAATTGCCGTGCTGTGCGTCTGCGGTTCATTTGCCGTGCGCAACACCATGAGTGACGTCTATGTGATGATGTTCTTTGGCGCGGTGGGCTATTGCCTGCACATGCTGAAATTACCCGCCGCCCCCATTGCCTTTGGCCTGATACTTGGCCCATTGCTTGAAGAAAATATCCGCCGCAGCCTGATCATCAGCCGCGGTTCATGGTCTGTCTTCCTGGAGCGACCCATTTCTCTCATTTTGGTGCTTTTGTCAGCAGCAGCCCTGCTCTATCCTGTGTTTGACTGGTGGCGCAAACGCGCCAAACAATGAAGTGCATTATCTCATGGAAACAATTTCACTTTCTGCAAAAATCGCTCAACAGCTTGAGTCTGAAGTTCTGTCAGGCCATCGCGCCTTGGGAGAACGTCTCGATGAGCGTGAGCTTGCCGAACAGTTCAACGCCTCACGCACACCCGTGCGCGAGGCATTGCAGCGTCTGGCCGCCTCAGGTCTTGTGCAGATCAATGGTCGACATGGCACTCACATCGCCAAATTGACGCTGACCCAATTGCTGGATGGCTTCCGCGTGATCAGCGAACTGGAAGCCATTGCCGCAGAACAAGCGGCGGGCCGAATTACAGAAAAACAGATAACAACCCTTTGGGAGTACCAGACAAGCTGCGAAGCCGCCTATACCGACCTCGATGTTGATGCCTTTTGTAAAGCCAATGATCTGCTACACGCAGCTATTCTCGAAGCATCAGGAAATAGCATGTTGCAAGAGCAAATGCGCGTCGGCCGCGTCCTGTCACCCTATCGACGCCACATCACTCATCAACCAGGCCGAATGGCAACATCCATTGAGGAGCACAACGCCTTCCTCACAGCAATTGGCGCAGGCGATGGCAGTATTGCAGCCCAACACATGCGCAGCCACGTGAATGCACTGGCAAATGGTCTGTCAGATTTCCTGTATTTTCTCGATCAGACCGGACGCAGTCAGATCCTTGCTTAAATCAGTCGTCAATTGGGACAGTTAGATGGTTCTAAACCGTCAATCGTTTTGAAATGGCGAATTAGTCATCCCCAGTCGTCCTACTTCCCTTTTCAGGCACCAGATTGCAGAACGTAATGTGTCAAAATCAATTTGGATGGAAATCAACGATGGCCTTAATTGACAGGATAAACGCCAACGTCGAAAAACATGCACTGGCCGCACAAGCCAGCCAATATGACCGTACTGTGGCTATCACCGCAATTGCACGTGCACGTGCCCTCATTGAAGAAGTTGGTGCAAATTCTGACAGCGGGAACCTAGGTGCCGAACTTCATTCAGCACTTGTCGAGTTGCATGCAAATTATAATGATCCAGATGGTGTTTACACGAATGGCAAAGGCGTTTTAGGCAGCCTTATCGGGGACATTGAAATAGAATTGAACAACACCACGTCACAATAAATGTGGTGCTGAAACACAAAAGCTGTGAAGGCCAAATCCTGCCTCGAAATTGCTTTGCCTTTTCATCTGGTAGTGATGCGCATCTGTCGGTCAGGACTATTGCCGAAATGGCTAAATTTCCTGGAATGAGACGAGGAAAAGGTGAGCAAGACTGATGGAATCTGAGTGTTTCTCTCTGTCGCCTCCCGCTGCTTGATAATGTGTCTGCGTCTATCCAAAAGTGTGATCAGACACACCAGCTATCGGAACACCGGCCGATAGAACGGCTCCCTCCAACGGGTTCGTGATCAACTGCTCATCACTGAGGGTAAACTGAGCCGATGTCACATACAGAGTCTTTCTGCCCGATCCACCAAAGGTACAACTGGTGGGATTGGTCACGGGCAATTCGATGATTTGATCGATAACGCCCTTGGGCGTAATACGGACAAGACATGAGCCGCCGAAGCGTGCGTTCCAAAGGCAACCATCTTCGTCTATGGCCGAACCATCAGGTGCGCCACGCTCAAAGCCTTCCAAATGAACCCTTGGATTACTGATACAGCCCTCATCGGCATGCCAATCATACGCAAAGATGACATTGCGGACGCTGTCACCAAAGTAGAATGAGGTCCCATCCGGCGACCAGGCCAGCGTATTGGCAATGCCAAACTCATGTCCGGTATGTTGACTGATGGTGCCATCCGGATCGACCCGGAACAGCGCACCGGAGTTGCGATCCATATCTTTGCCCGATCCGTCGGCATTGAGATTGTTCTGCATTGTGCCAGCCCAGAATCGTCCTTGCGGGTCGCACTTGCCTTCGTTCAGACGGTTGCCGGGCACGGTATCCGGCTCTGCAAAACGGGTAAATCTTCCGGCCTCCAAATCCAGCCAGGCCATGCCGGATGCCAGCGCAACCAAGGCCTTCTGACCGGATTTGGACAGAGCCAGGGCCGTGGGAAAGTCGTCCGAATGCCAGACCTGATCTTTACCCTCACTATGGTGGGCGTGAATGGTCCTGCCGATGATATCCACCCAGAACAGGCGTTGCGTTGTCGCATCCCAAACCGGGCCTTCGGCAACACTGAAGCGATCGTCGCTAATGGGCAAAAATTGGGTCACTGCATGCTCCAGTCAAGTATCATCGTCATGGAAAGATCTTCATCGGGTTGCAGCACCTTCAGGCCGGGCATGCCGGGCAGATTATGCGCGTTCACAGGATGGGAGACCGGTTCAAAACAAAAGAACCCGCAATCGGAATTCGGAGAATAGATGATAGCGGTGGTCAGCGTCTCGCTTTTGATAGTGAGCGATATCGCTTCATCTCCTTGCTCAACCCTTGCTGTGCCATCCCAGTTTGAAAAACCACAGCTGATCCAGCGATCAGGCAGTGGTTTTTCACCTGTAAAATCAAAATCATGCGGCGGTGTCTGCTTTGTTTGGGTTGTCGGCAGACCGCCCTCTCCTTCTGGCCAATAATGGGTCGCATTTGCTTGAAGGCGCGTTTGCGCAGTGCGTGGAAACCAAGGATGAAAGCCACCACCAAAGGGAAGCGCAATCTCAGCCCTATTGGTCATCGTCAGTGTAATCGTCAACAAATCACCGGTCAGCGAGAATGTCTGAATGGCCTCATATTGGAAAGGTCCAAAGGCACCGTCTGAAAGGTGCAGCGTAGCCTCAGCATCGCTTGCAGAAGTGACAGACCACTCTTTCTGGAACCCGTCACCGTGAATCGCAAACGGGTCACTCTCCATGTTTTTTTCCATCGGATAACACGTGCCGTCAAAGCGAAAGCCACCATCAATACGATTGGAAAATGGCACCAGAATATTGGAGGCGAGCGCAAAAGGCCCCTCCTCCACCTTGCCGGACCAGGGCCGCAAAACCGGCTTATTACCGACCCAAAGTTCCGCAATGCCGCCGCCCATATGTGGGTGCAGGTTCAACCGGACATCGCCTGCCTTCAGTTCCAGCATTTACCAGCCACCATCAATTGCCATGTTTTGACCGGAGATCATACGGGCAGCGTCTGAACAGAGGAAAACGGAAAGGTCGGCCACATCGCTGGCTTCAATGCGGGATTTCAGACACTGCCGCTCAAGCACCCAATCATTGTACTCTTCCAGTTTGTCTGCAAACACTCGGTTTTCCGCATCGGACTTTACCGCGCCCGGCGCGATAGCGTTCACATTGATGCCAAAAGGACCCAGTTCACGCGCCAGGCCCTTGGTGAGACCCAGCATCGCCCCCTTCGAAGCAACGTAAGGCACATATCCATCCCACTGGCCATTGAGCGTGATTGAGGTGAGATTGATGATTTTTCCCCAACCCGTCTCCTTCATCGCCACCGCGCAAACGCGCGACAACGCAAAGGCCGCCGAGGAATTCACCCGGATTTGATCTTCATACTCCATCAGCGAGAACTCATCATGCGGCTTGTTGATGATGAGCGCGGCATTGTTGATGAGAATATCAAACGGTCCAGCCTTGCTGACAGTCTCCTCAGCATTTGCAAGATCATTGAGATCAACACCCAGAAAACCAAAGCCATCGCGCGGCGTACTGCCAGGTCGGTCGAGGATTGTGACATTGGCTCCAACCGCCTTCAGACTTTGCGCCATTGCTGTTCCAAGGGTGCCAAGGCCGCCGGTGACCAGAGCCTTTTTACCATGAAGATCAATCATCTGTCTTTACCTCACAAAAGATCATGCACTTCATCAATGCTCGTTTCACCCACGGGCTTGTCGAGCACCACTTCACCCAACGCCATTGCGACGATGCGATCACAGCAGGCAAACACATGGTGCATATTGTGGCTGATGAAAATACCGGTGACACTTTGTTGTTTCAAGGATTTCACAAAGCCAATCACCTTTGTCGTTTCTTTCACCGAGAGGTGGTTCGTCGGCTCATCTAGGATCATCACCTTGGAGCGGAAGTGCATGGCCCGAGCAATCGCAACACCCTGACGCTGACCGCCAGAAAGTTCGCCCACCAGCGCATCGGGTGAACGTAAGTGCAGATCGACATTTGCAATGGCTTCCACGCTCTCCTCACGCATTTTAGCCTCATCCAATATGCCGATGCCGCCAATGGACATTTTCAACGGCTCACGTCCGATGAACATGTTGCGTGCAATCGACATGATGGGAACCATGGAATTGTATTGGTAAATCGTCTCGATCCCCAGATCCATGGCGTCGCGTGGATTGGCGATGGTTACCGGTTTGCCTTCGACCTGTATCTCCCCCTCATCAGCCGTATGCAGGCCGGAAAGGATGTTGATCAACGTGGATTTACCTGCGCCATTGTCGCCCACAAGGCCAACATTTTCGTTGGGTTTGAAGTCGAGCGAAACACCTTTCAGGGCATGAACACCAGAATACCATTTGTGCAGATTGCGCACGGAGATGATGGGGTTTTCCAAAATTGCGTTTTCCATGATCAAGTCTCCACTTTCATGGCTCGGCCACGCTTTCGCAGCCAGGCATTGGCAACCACGGCGAGGATGGTCAGCGCTCCAACAGCGAATTTGAACCAGTTGCTGTCCACTTGGCTCAGCACCATGCCATTATCGATGACGCGGATCAGCGTTGCGCCGATCACACCGCCCAGAATGGATCCGATACCGCCAAACAGCGACGCTCCGCCGATAACGGCAGCAGCCACAGCCTGAAGTTCCAAACCTTCACCGATGGACGGCAGGGGTGAGCCGAGGCGCAGCACCTGGATCATACCTGCAAAACCCGCCAGCATGGAGCAAATCATGAAACAGGCGATCTTCACCCGTGCTGTGGGAATGCCCATGGCCTGCGCTGCAGGCAGAAAACCGCCAGTGGCGCGCACCCAGTTGCCGAAATTGGTTTTACCGAGCAGAAACGCAATGAGCAGCGCGATGCAGACAAACCAGAGGAAGGAAGCGCGCAGTAGCTCGCCCGGTCCGACAAAGGCGATAAAGAGCTGTTCGGGAATATTGTCCATTTGCAGGCGCGGCGGGAAACCGCCAGAAATCACCACAGTCATCGAGCGGGCCATAAACAGCATGCCAAGCGTGGTGATGAAGGACGGAATGCCGAACTTGATCGTTAGAAAGCCGTTGATGAAGCCAATGGCCGCACACACCAGCAACCCAACGGCAACGGCCGGCAGGAAGCCCCAACCAGCAACCATCAGAACGGCCATCGTCATCGGCATCAGCGCAAAGACGGACCCAACGGAAAGATCAAACTCGCCGCAGATCATCAAAAGTGTCACCCCAACCGCGACCAGCGCCATTTCAGGCAGGAAACCCAGAAGCCCGCGCATATTGGCGTAGCTCAGAAAGAAGTTGTTGGAGGTGATCTGAAAAATGCCGATCAGGATGACCAGCAGCAACAGGGCGGCCAGTTCCGGTTTTTGCAGGGACAGTTTGAGTAGGCGTTTCATGGAACGCTGGATCCTTCGAACAATGGATGAGAAAAGGCCGGCGCAGTCTCACGCGCCGACCTTTTTGAGAAGCGACAGTTCTCCGGGACTTCCTTGTCGGGAGAAATGATCGCAGGTCGGTTCTAACGAAGACCCTGGGCTGACAGTTCCATGATCGCATCTGCATCAGCGGGAGTCACAATGCCCTGTCCGGTGTCGATATCCGCAGGTGCCAGACCAACGGTTTTGGACAAGTAGACCTGCATCACTGGCATAAAGCCTTGCATGTATGGCTGCTGATCGACCTGCACCTGGATGTAACCCGCCTGCATCTGCTCGACAGCTTCAGGCACCAGATCAAATCCGCCCAGAAGCACTTTACCGGGTTCTACGCCACGGTCAGCCAACACGCGGGCAACACCGGCATGCCAGAAACCTGTATCGAAGTAAGCTGTGGTCTCGGGATTGGCACCCAGATAGGCACCAATACGGTCCGATACGGTGGCAAGATCAGTACCAGAATCGATCCGTTCAAAGTTCACTTCGCGATCCGGGTTGGCTGCCGCATAGTCTTCCATGAACGATAACACGCCGCCGCCGCGCTGCTCTGACCAGTTCTGGCCCGGCGCGGAGATACCAACCAGCACATTGATAGGTCCTTCCTCAGGGAAGTTGGCTGACTGAGCCTCGCCCAGCGAATACCCAGCAGCCAGGAAGCCCTGACCAACGAATGCCTGACGCGCATTGCCCGCAGCACCTTCCAGATCATCCACATTCACTCCAATGACAATGACACCGGCATCGCGAGCTCGCTGAACAATTTCATCCAACGCCGTGTTGTCCACGATAGAGGTAAGGATTGCATCAGGCTCACGAGCGAGTGCAGCTTCCATATTGGCAAGCTGCTCCTGTACTGAGCCTTCAGTCTGCGTAAAGATCATCTGACAGTCGGCTTCAACGCGCTCGCATCCATCATCAAAGCCCTTTTTTACAGCCTGCCAAAACGTGTTGGACGCAGATGAATGATGGGTGAAGACGATGTCCAGCGCCGAAGCTGAGGTGGACAGGACTGGTGTGGACACCGATGCGAGCAATGCCGCAATAGCAAGTAGTTTGAGTTTCATATTTTTTGCTCCTCCCTAGAGCAGGGTTTGGCCTGAATACTAGACCGTGGTTGCGTCGGACATAATGCGCGACACTGTGAATGCCCGGCCAAGTTCCGGGTTGAGCTCGAGCCCAAGGCCTGGGCCTGGTGGAACTGTGATCATGCCGTTTTTCACTTCCGGCAATGCGGTGACGAGATCGCGGTACCAGGTGTGGTAAAAGGCGCGCACGCTCTCCTGCACCAACGCGTTGGGTGCATTCAGTGACAAGTGCGTTGAAGCGGCCAAGACCACGGGACCTGTGCAGTCATGGGGGGCAACAGGCAGGTGCCAGGCCTCCGCCATCGAAGCAATTTTGCGGGCTTCCGACAGGCCACCGCACCACGAGATATCAAGCATTACAATGCCTGCTGCATCGGTTTCCAGCAGGTCGCGGAAGCCCCAGCGTGATCCGAGTGTTTCTGAGGCAGAAATTGGCGCCTTGGACGCCTGCGCATATCGCTTCAGGCTGGACAGCGAGTCCATCTTGATCGGGTCTTCATGCCAGAATGTGTCGAAGGGCTCGAGCGCCCTGGCAATCTGCATGGCTGGCAGGAGTTGCCACATGGAGTGGAATTCGACCATGATATCCATGCTATTGCCGACAGCATCACGGATTTTCTCAAAAGGCTTCAGGGCGGCATCCAGATCAGGACCTGAAATATACTGACCGCGGGTCTTCTCTGCAGCCATGTCAAATGGCCAGATTTTCATGGCCGTAATGCCTTCCTCCTTCAGGGACAGCGCCAATTCATCGGCGTTGTTCAGAAAGGCGTTGAGATCATCATAGTCGGCATGCCCGCCATTCATGGCATAATTGGCAGTGGTCTGCCCTGTCGCGTGCTTGATATATTCAGTGCCTGCGCAGGTGTTATAAGTTCGGATGCTTTTCCGGCTGAACCCGCCCAGCAGTTGGGCAATTGGCTGGCCTGTTGCCTTGCCAAAGATGTCCCATAACGCGATGTCAAAAGCGGAGTTTCCGCGCACCTCGGCGCCTGAGGACCGGAAGCCGAGATAGCCGACCAATTCGGAAGCCAATAAGTCGATCTGCAGTGGATCGCGGCCCATCACACGCGGTGCAATATACTCATGTATGTAGGCTTCAACGGTGGCTGCACCGAAAAATGTCTCACCCAGTCCAATCAGCCCCTCATCGGTATGCACCTCCACCCAAAGAAGGTTCGGGCGCTCGGCAACACGGATGGTTTCAAGTTTGGTGATCTTCATGCTGGCGTCCTCAAGAGAGACCCGCCTGAAGCAGAGCGTGGACACTTTCATCGAAGTGCTTGCTCATTGCCTCAGCCGCCTGTTGCGGATCACCAGCAACCACAGCACTGGCGATGCGCTGATGGGTCTCGATCATAGTGTTGCGTGCCTCTGCGGTGGTGCGGCTTTTCCAGCCAATCGGCCATGTCTGACGGGTGATACCCTGAAAGGCACCCACGATAAGCTCGAAAACCGGATTGCGACTCGCTCGGGCAAGCGCTGTATGAAACGCCAGATCGTGCTCCATCAACTGCGCTGGGTCAGTGGCTGAATCAGCCATCGCCTGCGCCAGTTTCAGAATTACTTTGGCTTCTTCATCAGATCGGCGGATTGCTGCCAGCGTGACAATGCGGGTTTCAATGGTGCGGCGAACATCATAAATTTGCTGCACATTGATCTGCTCTGTGTGCACGCCATGCTCAATTATCAATGACATTGCACCATGGTCGATATTCGAAATCGTCGCACGCTTTCCAACGTTCAACTCTATGATCCGCATTGCCGCCAGAGAGCGGAAAGCCTCACGGACAACCGTGCGCGACACTTTCAAATCTTTGGAAAGCCTGGATTCAGATGGCAGCCGATCACCTGGCATCAGCTCCTGTTCGCGGATGTGACGCGTGATAGCCCCAATCGCATCGCCGACACGACTGGAGCCGCTTTTTTCTGACTGGCTGCTTCGTTCTTCCAAAACCAATTTCCCTAAACTTGTATGACAGGTTTTGAATTTATGTAGACAAAATAAATCGAACCGTCAATACAGCTCTTTCAATATGCGGCATTTCTATGGATCGGGAGTTAGCTAGGAGCCGGAAGCAAGATCATCGGCGGCAATCCGATAATGGGTCTGAAAAACCTCGCCGGCACGCAGTGGAATACTGGTTGGGACGCCTTGTTGCGCAATCGGGTTATCGCCTGTTGCGATGGCTGCCCCAAGATCAAAGGCTGAACAGACAGGCTCCAGACCCAACGCAGTATGGCGACCCAGCCATGGGGATTGTTGCCGGCCACGATTGCTGTACCAAATAAGAAGGCTGGGAAAATGCTCGGCGTTCCAACTCAGCGTGGCGCGATAGCCACCGGCATGATTGTCTAGAGATACGCGCCCATCATCAACGCCGACGAGCTGAAGCAAGTCCTCGCCAGGCTGTTCAAAGGGAATGCTACTTGCATCCATTGCCTGTCCCTTATGGTCAGGCGCCTCCGTTAAGTTTGTGAAGACCGCATTGGGAGCGAAGATATCTCCGCCCGGCTCCAATGATCCAGGATAGCTGCGGATCTGCTTGGCATGCGGAGGCATGATGCTTGCTGAGCCTGCCAATGGGGGCAAAGCGAATGTCGGGTGTAAACCAAGTGGCAACTGACAATTTGCGCGCGGTATTATGCGCAGGACGAGATTTACAGCAGCTGCGTCGGGATCGGGTATGACATCTCGCTCCACACGGGCGATGGGATGATCGTCTGGATAATCAAGCGAAAGGCAAAGCCGATCAGAACCCGCAGCTTCCCAATTCCATTTGCAATTGGAGCTCTCGCCATGTGGCGGTGGATTGGCTGGTAACGGCAAGCGCCGCCCCATGGATTCTGACCACTGGGGTGCTAAATTCTCCGGCTCATCTGCGCCAAAAGGAACGCACGGCCATTCGCCGCGAAGACGGTGCAAGATTGGCGGTAAAGCCGCCAATTCTACATCACTGATCGTGCCATCATCAGCCCAGGGAGCGATATGAAGCGGTTCGACCATTCGGCCACTTGGCAGATCAAACCGAACCGGTGCGAGCATGGCACCCAAACGCTGAACTGTTAGCGATCCATGTGCCCAACGCAGTGTACGAACTTCATCCATGACGCCTCAGAACTTACCAAATTCGAGATAAGCATCAACAGGATCAGTGCCTGACAGAATAGCTGCACGCACCTTGTCTTCTGCGCTGATCACCTCTTCAACCTCGGTGATCACCTCTTCCACGATACCTTGCGGGATGATCACGACACCGTCAAAATCGGCAATCACAAAATCACCGCGTTCAATCAGCACATCACCGATTGTGATCGGTTGATCAATCCCATCAGGCACCCATTTTGCGACGATATCGCGTGGGGTCCGAAACCGGCAAAACACCGGAAAGCCAATCGAGCGAATGAAGCTGTTATCACGTGATCCGCCATCAACAATATAGCCCAAAACACCGCGTACTTTCAGCGTTTCGGCTGACAACTCCCCCATCAGCGCCAAGCGCTCTGAATTTGGTTGGCACAGCACAACATGACCCGCCGGGGCACTGGACAGAAACTGAACCCATGGCAACAGATAATCGACCTTTTCATCATGCCGATTGGCATCAAACGCAACACCCTTGAGCGTAGAAATCGGGCCGGCCACGCGGGTCTCATTATCAAGCCCGACAATGGAATGGGGCAGTACGCAATTTTCCAGCCCGCGCGCGCGTATGACGTCATAGACAGCGCCGCTATAGCAGGCATTCAAACGCTCGGTCAGCTTGGCAATATCCATAATTCTTACTCCTTAAAGCTTGAAACGGTTTTCCGGCAGGCCGTGCGTCTGCGTCTCTATTGCAAACAAGCTGCCAGCCAATCGGTCACGCGCGGCCTTGGCAACGCTGGCCGTCGTGACATAGAGCAAGGATAGGTCAGGGCCGCCAAAGCAGCAGGTCGTAACGTTTTTCACGGGCATCTCGATCACACGATCAACCGTGCCATCCGGCGCAATCCGGACGATGCACGATCCACCAAAGCGACAGTTCCACAAGTAACCATCCACATCGATCGTCGAGCCATCGGGCAGGCCTCGCTCAATGCCTGCGCAATGCGATGTTCCGGCACCAATTGTGCTTGTTGTCCTGACAAAGGGATAAGCCCGTATTTCATTCTTCAGCGTATCGCCAAAATAAAAGGTGGAATGATCAGGCGACCAGCAAAGCGTGTTGGCAATCCCGATCCCGGCCTCAACCTCCTCCAACTCGCCACCGGCTTGATAGCGAAACAGCTTGCCCAGACCATCTTTAACCTCAAGGTTCTCACCACTTGGTCCGACATTGTTACCCATTGAGCCAATCCAGAACACACCGTTCGGGTCTGCGCGACCATCATTAAATCGCACGCTCGGTGCGCCAGGCAATTGCACATCCAGATCTTCACGGGCATCCGCTTCGACATCAAGCAGGATCAACTTTGAGCCCAGCGCGACAAGCAGAACGCCCTCACCTGTGGTCAGCGACAGGGCAACAACAGGCTCATCAAACAGATGGCTGGTTACGGCGCGGCTGGTGACATCCATACGGTGAATGAGAAAACGGTTGATATCCACCCAGTAAACGCGGTTCTCCTCAGCAGACCAAGTGGCCGCCTCCCCGCATACATCCCCGGTTGGAGCAACACATTGAATTTTGCCTATCATTCGTGTCTCCCAATTGCGTCCCAACGCTAGTGCTTCACAGCCGATCGGTCGAGAGCGTGGTTCAGCAGAACCGCACCAATGATCAATCCGCCACGCACCACCAACTGCCAATATTCACTGACATTCAACAGCGTCATGCCGTTGACGATAATGCCAAGGAACAAAACACCGATCAGCGTGCCTCGCACTGTACCCTTGCCACCGAACAGACTTGTGCCGCCAATGATGACAGCAGAGATAACATCCAGCTCCCATCCACGCGCTGCGCTGGCGCTGCCCGACAGGATTTGTGATGCAATCAGAACGCCCGCAATGGCTGTGAGCACACCAGTGATACCGAGCGCCAAAGTTTTGGTTTTCCAAACATCAATGCCAGACAGGCGCGCAGCTTCAAGGTTGCCACCCACAGCATAGAGTGCACGGCCAAAGCTTGTGTAATTCATGAGGAAATACACAAAGCCGAAAACCGCAGCAAAAATGTATACAGGGAATGGAATCCCGAAAAGAATACCAGCGCCCAGAAAATTGAACTGGAATGGGAAGCTGGTGATCGGGAATCCATCTGTGATCAGATTGGCCGCGCCAGATAAGACTGTCAGCAGACCCAGTGTCGTGATGAAGGTCGGCATATTAAAGTGCTGGCGCACCTTGCCGGTCAGAACACCCACGAGGAACAGGATCACCATTGCTGCAATTGCGCCAATGGTAATGGCTGGCCAGGGACCCAGCAAATCGGTCAATGCACGCGCAACCCAAGCTGTGACACAGCCAGAAAAAGCCACGCCCGAACCGACTGACAGGTCAATCTCGCCGGAGACAATCACCATCGTCATGCCAAAAGCAATGATGCCCTGCATGGTGATGTTGCGCAACACGTTCATCTGATTGTCGAGCGTGGCAAAGCCAGGCGCTGCAAACATCAAATAGGTGTACATGCAGACCAGAATGATCTCCATCGGGTAGCGGCGGAACAACGAAAGCGCCATCAAAGGCCCTCCATGCAAGCGGTGTAAAGTTCGGTCAATGTGGTTTTGGAAGGATCAATTTCGCCCAGAAGGCGCCCCTCTTTCATGACCAATATGCGGTCGCAGACTTCCAGCATCTCTTCCAATTCCGTAGAGACAAAGATGGACGAAAGGCCCGTGGCAGCCTGCTCCCAGATGATTTGGAAAATCTGTTGTTTAGCATGAACGTCGACACCACGACTGGGCTCGTCAAAGAACATGATCTTTGGATCGGTGTTGAGCCAGTTGCCGATGACAACCTTTTGCTGGTTGCCACCTGACAGCGAAGAAACCGGCAATGCGGGACTGTCGACCTTAATTTGCAATTGCTCGATCTGCTTGGCAACGCCAGGTGCTTCGACCGCCTTGGTTATGATGCCACGCGGGGCCAGCTTGGACAGGCTGGCCATCGACAGATTGTTATGAATTGAATGCGCCTGCACCAAGCCGCCTTCCTTGCGGTTTTCCGGTGTGTAACCCAGGCCAAGATCAACCATGCTGCCAGGCGTGGGCGTTTCGACCACTTGTCCATCCATGATGATCTCTCCCGCATCATGCGGGTCGGCACCAAAGATGGCGCGCAGCACCTCAGTGCGCCCTGCCCCAAGCATTCCCGCAAGGCCCAGAACCTCTCCGCGGCGCAAGTCAAACGAGATATCCTCAAATGCTGGCGCACGCGTGAGGCCCTTCACTTGCAGGATCGGGTTCTCTTTTGAAATATCCGTATTCCGTGCAGGCCGCGTGGCGCGGGCAACGTCACCAAACATCATATCAACCACGGTATCGAGCGACGATGCCGCCATTTCGATAGAGCCAACATGCTTGCCATCGCGCAGCACAGTCACTGTGTCAGCGATCTCTGCAAGCTCGGACATGCGGTGAGAAATATACATCATCGTCACGCCCTGATCTTTCAGGTTACGCAAAAGGCCAAACAGCATTTCCACCTCTTTGGTGGCGAGCGCGGATGTTGGCTCATCCAGCAACAAAAGCGTGGGGTTGAACGACATCGCCTTGGCAATCTCAACGGTTTGTTGCTGGCCAACGCTCAAGCGTGAAATGGTTGCCTTTGGATCTATATCCAGGCCCATGCGAGTAAACAGCTCTTCAGTCTGGCGGCGAGCCTGCCCCCAGTTGATTCTGTCAATGCCAAGGGTCCTGGTCCGTGGCAGCCGTCCAAGAAAAATATTCTCTGTGACCGAAAGGTCCGGCACCAGACTAAGCTCCTGGTGGACGGTCACTATATTGGCCTCAAAAGCATCCTGAGGCGATTTGAATTCAACCTGACGGCCGTTCAACATCATGGTGCCGCTGGTTGGCTGGGTAACGCCAGACAACATCTTCACCAGTGTGGACTTGCCAGAGCCATTCTTGCCCATCAGCGCATGAATGCGCGAAGGTTCAAATATGTGGCTGAAATCATCAAGCGCGACGACGTTGCCATACACTTTGGTCAGGCCCTGAGTTTCTACAATAGCGGACATGGCAGATTATCTGGATACTTCTTGCTGGTCTGAAAAGTCGCGGGGCAGCTTGCACTGCCCCGCTTGGGTTAGATCTCTGGGAAAGACCTACTTCAGGGAGCCGAGATACTCCTGAAACTCTTCAACTGCCGGGCGATCAGTACGCGAAAGGCCCAGCACCGGAACGATGACGGCTGCCTCAACAGCTTCCTTCCTGATCGCAGAAATGGCTGCCTCAACGGCCATCTGTCCCATCACATATGGCTGCTGCGCAGTGACGGCCTGCAGCACATTGTCGCCATCCAGAAGGAAGCCAACCAGTTGCTCTGTACCATCCACACCGAAGACAAAAATTTCGCCCGCTTTGCCCGCATTGCGCACGGCTTGCACAGCACCGACAGTGCCACCTTCATTAGCTGCGTAGATGACATTGAGGTCTGGGTTGGCAGTGATGATGTCGCCTGCAACCTGGATCGCTTTTTCTGCCAACCATGCATCCTGTTGGGAGACAATGTTCAGACTATTGCCGACTTCAGCCTTTTCTATGAAACCATCAACACGGTCAGCGGAAATTTCTGGCAACAATGCTTTAAAGCCGAGCGTTGCAACATTTGCCTTGCCGCCAAGCTCATTGGCGATGAAGTCAGCTGCCAGCATACCGGTAGAGTTGCCAAGATCACGCTGTGCGGAATTCAGGTAGGAAACCGGGATCGACGCATCATCAACATTTGAATTGTAAGTCACAATGTGGATGCCACGGTCACGGGCGCGCATCAGAGCAGGAATGGACGCGACTGCGGAAACAGGCGAGATGACAATAGCATCTACGCCGCGCGCAATATATGTATCGATCAGGCTGATTTCCTGCTGAGGTTCACTCTTGGAATTACCTTCCAGAAGCTCAATGCCAGCAGCATCTGCCGCAGCGTTCATGCCCAACTGAATGGTGCGGAAAAACTGGTCCTGCTGGAACACGACCGCAGCAATGGTGATATCATCCTGTGCTGTCGCCGGGGCAGATACGCCCATGGCCATCGTTGCGGCAAGAGCCAGCCCCGACAGGGTTTTCTTGAGTGTCATGAATAATCCTCCTAGTGGTGTTCTGCCCGTTTATCGGGCTCTGTGTAGGCCTGTGGCTTAGTATGTGTCACAGGCGCTTGTTGGGGCCTTGGATCAGGCTTCTGGTGCCGTCTCCTCAGGGTGTTGGGCATCCACCGAACGGTCGATGAAGCCAAGTCCATGATCGAGATGATTTGACATCCAATACTGGAAGCCAAGCCGGTCGCGTTTTTCCAGAGCATCCAAAATGCGAGTATGTGTGTCGTATGTGCCCTGCAGGCCGTGGGATTCCTTGCCGGTTTCCATCAGCTTCACGATGATAGGTTTCATCGTCGTATAAACATTGAGCACAGTCTGGTTGTCCGCCAGTTCCAACAGCGCGGCATGGAAGCCAAAATCACGTTCCGCAGCTTCCACCTTGGACGGCGCATCCAGGATCTCCTGGTTCAACTTGCGGAAGCGCGCAACATCAGCGTCGGTAACAGCCGAAAAAATGGCATCTGCGGACCCCACTTCAATAAGACGGCGGAAGCCCTGAATATCCAGGAAAGTCTCGCGCGAAATCGACAATTGAAACGAGAACAGATCAAGCACCGCATCCATGTGGCGATTGACGATGACAGCGCCAATTTTTGGGCGCACATCAACGACCCCATAGGCCTTCAGGATACGAACGGCTTCGCGCACCGTATTGCGAGCCGCAGCGAATTTTTCACCAAGCTCCCGCTCCGAAGGAAGCGTGTCGCCAACCGTCAAACTGTTTGACTGAATATAGCCTTTGATTTGTTGGACCAGATTATCCACAGCGCTGCCATCGCCCGGCTCTCGACCGGGCTCATTTCCGGCGGTGCCGGGTAAAGGTGGAATCGTCTGGGTCACGTCTGAAACGCCTATTTGTTGGTCCAGTTAGTAAATACTCGAAATGCGGATTGATGCAAGTATCTTCGCAACAAAAATTTTATCATTTAATATCAGGTATTTACTCAAAAATTACGACATATAGCTCTGACTTCCTCCACAAAAAATTGAGATCCGAAGATAAATTCCTTGATATTGTTGGACCAGATTGAAAAGATGTATCCAAAGAAGTTGAAAAAAACGAGGGAGGCGGCAAATGCCGCGCGCCATGACAGGCATACAAACAAATGCAGAGGGCCGAACAAGGCCAGGCCTACATCAAACCTGGCGTTGGTACGGGCCAGATGATCCCGTATCGTTGAGTGATATCCGGCAGGCCGGAGCACAAGGTGTCGTGACCGCCTTGCATGAAACCTATGACGGCCAGGCATGGACCTTTGATGCGATTGCGAAGCGCAAACGGATCATTGAAGAAGCTGGCCTGACATGGTCGGTTGTGGAAAGCATACCCATCCATCCTTCAATCAAACTGGGCGGAGATGAAGCGGCCCATTATACCGATGCCTTTGCAACATCGATGGAACGTCTGGCCGAACAAGGCATGGCAACCATCTGCTATAATTTCATGCCGGTGGTGGACTGGACCCGAACCGACCTTCTCCACCCACTTGACCATAGCGGACTGACGCTGCGCTTCGATGCGGTCGAATTTGCGGCCTATGATTGCTTCATACTGGAACGGGATGGTGCCATTTCGGACTATTCTTCAGAGATCGTCGAACTGGCACGCATGTGCGCGTCCAAATTGAGCGCCGAAGCCATTACAACGCTGGAGCAAACCATCATTGCCGGTCTTCCCGGCTCTGAACTCTCACACACAAGAGAAGGTATTCGCGCAAAAATCGCAGCCTTTGATCACATTGATGAAGCAGCAATGCTCGAAAACCTGATAAACTTCCTGAAAATTGTCGTTCCCCGGGCTGAAGCTTGTGGTGCACGGCTGTGCATCCATCCTGATGATCCGCCATTTTCGTTGTTTGGATTGCCACGGGTGGTCAGCACAGCCGCAGACTATCAGACATTGATGGATGCCGTTCCCTCCCCATCCAATGGCATAACGCTTTGTGCAGGCTCGTTTGGTTCAAGACCAGACAATGACGTTCCGGCATTGGTCGAGCAGTTTGCGGATCGTATTCATTTCGTGCATTTGCGGAATGTCAAACGTGAGGCACAGTTTGGCGTACATGGATCGTTTTATGAATCAGATCATCTGGCTGGCGATGTTGATATGGTCGAAGTTCTCAAACGGCTTATGGCGGAGCAGCGTCGTCGCCAGGCCGAGGGCAGAGAGGACTGGCACATTCCCATGCGACCAGACCATGGACCCTTACTTCTGGATGACATGCATAAGAAAACCAACCCTGGCTATTCTGCCATCGGACGCCTGAAAGGTCTGGCGGAGTTGCGCGGTGTGATGACAACACTTGAGCATCAACGCAGTGGCTGAAAATCGTGTTGATCTGCCTGGCAAAACCATTTTTACAAATGTCGCTGGCACAGACATTGGCAGGGCTGTCACCCCGCCTTGCTGGTTGACAGCATCACGATGTAACGGAACACTTTCATGAAGATTGGCCTTGGCCTTTATCGTCAGATGCTCAATGAGCGGCACTACAAATTTGCCCGGCAATTGGGCGTTACGCATATTGTGGCGCATCTGGAGGACTATTTTTCCGCCAACCCTCAGCTTGCTGATGGAGCCCATGATACCTCACTGACCAGCGGGTCCTGGGGCATCGGCCAGTCCGGTGACTGGACCGAAACGATGTTTCGCACCTTGATTGATGATCTGGCACGCCATGATTTGAAGCTCGCGGCAATCGAGAATTTCGCGGTACAGCATTGGCATGATGTCCTGCTCGACGGACCAAAACGCAATGCGCAAATGGAGCATCTCAAACGGATTGTGCGTGCCGCGGGCGCAGCTGGCGTTCCCTGTCTCGGCTATAATTTCTCGGTGCCAGGCGTCTGGGGCTGGACACGCGGCCCCTATGCACGCGGTGGCGCGATGTCGGTCGGGTTCGACTTGAATGATATTGATCCTGACAAGCCGATACCCGAAGGCATGGTTTGGAATATGGCGTATCGCGACAAGATCGGGCCAGGTCTGCAGGCGGTTGTGAGCCATGAGCAGATATGGGATCGCTACCAGCGTTTTCTTGATGAGATTCTTCCGGTGGCGGAAGAGGCAGGCGTCATTCTTGCAGCGCATCCTGACGATCCGCCAGTTGAGAGCTTGCGCATGAGTGCCAAGCTGATCAATTCGCACCAAGCCTATAGGCGCGCATTTTCCGCAAATCCATCTCCCAACAACCGCGCTGAATTGTGTCTGGGTTGCCTGCAGGAAATGACGGATGGTGATGTTTACGAGACCGTGGCCAAATTCGCGCAGGAAAACCGCATCGGCTACATCCATTTTCGCAATGTGCGCGGCAAGGTGCCAAACTATCACGAGGTCTTCATTGATGAAGGCGACATTGATCTGGCGCGCATTATCAAGGTGCTCAAAGAAAATGATTATCAGGGTGTTTTGATCCCCGATCACACACCGGAACTAGAATGTGATGCACCCTGGCACGCAGGCAAAGCCTTTGCGGTCGGATATATGAAGGCGCTGGTCGCCGCGCACGGATAAGGAAAGCAAGAATGGAACAGGAATTTGCAGGCAAAGTAGCACTCGTCACCGGGTCCAGCGGCATTGGACTTGGCGCAGGGTTGCGACTGGCCAAAGGCGGCGCAAAAGTGTTTGTGTGCGGCATTGATGATGCCCACAATCAGGCAGCTGAAGAGGCCGCATCAGGCCTCGATATGACGATCTCCAAAGTGGATGTGGCTGATGAAGCGCAGGTCTCAAATTGGATTACGAACATCGGCAAGATTGAGAGTGGGATCGATATTCTTATCAACGCTGCCGCCATACAGACCTATGGCGATCTCACGACCACTGACAGCGCACACTGGGACAAGGTGATGTCCATCAATCTGCGCTCCTGCTTCCTCTCCTCACACCACGCCTACCCCTTTATGAAAGCGCGCGGTGGTGGCTCGATTGTGCACGTATCATCTGTTCAGGGTCACGCCAATCAAAACGGCGTGCTGGCTTACGCCACAACCAAGGGCGCCATACATGCAATGACCCGCGCAATGGCCGTGGATTGTGCAAAGTTTAAGGTGCGGGTAAACTCCGTCAGCCCGGGATCTGTTCGCACACCCCTGCTGGAATTTGCAGCGCAGGAAGTGGTCGGCCCAGGCAATGACATCGAGCCCGCAATCGCCGAATTTGGTGCAGCTCACCCCATCGGTCGCGTCGGCACGGTGGAAGAAACCAGCGAACTGATCGCTTTCCTGACCAGTGATCGATCCGGCTTTTGCACCGGTGGCGACTATCTCGTTGATGGCGGCTTGCTGGCCCATCTGGGCGTTTGAGCAGGCTAAAGGTTGACTGACCCATATCCAGAACGTGCATAGGCCGACAAAAAACTTAGGAACAAGTGCGCCTCCGGGCCGCCATTATTATTACCCTTGTTCGACTATGACGCGCCACCCGTTTCCGCTTCTAGACAGAGCCTAGCGGAGCAATATGACCTGTCTGACAACGGCCTTAATTGCATTCGAGTTAACTTTGTAACTTCCTGATTTCCGTCATTTGCACGTCAATTTCCGCTTTCGACGCGCAGTTGCTCGATTTCCTGGGGATCGCAAAAATCGGCTAAATTGAAACTCAAAAACTCTGAGTCTATGAATGCAGCAGTTTCAAGATTGAAGAGCAATGAGTACGTTATGAAAGTGCCATCTTTGCGTGTATATTGCGGAAGCAAGACGGTCAGATATGGCGGAAGACTTGAGTTAACATGATACCACGAACCACGGGTTTCGATCCTCGCTTTTGGAATATCGAATAATTCCGCAAGGCAGACAGGAAGACGGGTCTCATTACCGGACAACGTCAATGTAACAATGGGCGGTCCGAATTCGCCATCATGGACAATCTCCACACGGCCCGGATGATATTTATCAGGCAGATTTTGCAAGGTTCCGTCGGGAGACAGCGAGAATTGGGTATCCTGGTGCGCTGACGACAACGATGGAGCGATAACTAGTATAACGGTGACTAGCAATAACATTGCACTGTGCATCATAAGCACTCCTACGGTTAGGGTTGAATTTTCTTGGATCCTATCCGCTGATAGCCCATTTGAAGACACATATCCATCGCCCCCCGGCGTCGGCGGCTTCATCAGTCTTTGCAGACCTTTAGACTGCTCCTCGTTGCCATTTCGGGCAAAGTTTAAGGTGCGGGTAAACTCCGTCAGCCCGGGATCTGTTCGCACACCCCTGCTGGAATTTGCAGCGCAAGAGGTGGTCGGCCCAGGCAATGACATCGAGCCCGCAATCGCCGAATTTGGCGCTGCTCACCCCATCGGCCGTGTCGGCACGGTGGAAGAAACCAGCGAGTTGATCGCATTCCTGACCAGCGACCGCTCAGGCTTTTGCACCGGTGGCGACTATCTGGTTGATGGCGGCTTGCTGGCCCATCTGGGCGTTTGAACCGACCAGAACGCCGCCGGTCTCATTGCATGTGTTGCCCGACCTCAGCGCCAGGCGGGGCCACGACCCGTTTTCTGGCATCGCGTGTCGCAACGGCACTATCGATGTGCCAGTTCATGAGCACATTCAGCAAGTCCTGTTTGTGATCAGCCGAGTTCGGATCGTCCCAAAGATTGGTTTTCTCATTGGGATCAGAGACAAGGTCAAACAACTGACCGTAATCCTCACCCTGGAAGTGAACCAGTTTATGGGTGCTTGATCTGACCATTGTCAGGAATGTGGCACCCGTCAGGTTCACGTCCCCGCCCTGCTCGCAAAACACATGTGACCGCCCTGCAAAAACCTCTCCGTTCAACGCCGGATTCAATGAGATAGCCTCCAAGCTGTGATCGGGTTCGACACCTGCCCATTCCAGAATGGTGGGGCCAAGGTCAAACAGCTGGACAAGCTCATCAACTTCACGACCACCTGAAAAATGGGCGGGTGCGGAAATGATAAGCGGAACCCGCGTCACTTCTTCATAGGGCGCCCATTTTTGGCTAAGTCCGTGATCTCCAAGGCAGTCACCATGGTCAGATGTAAAGATAATAATAGAATTCTCGAGCCGACCACGTGCCTCAAGGGTGTCCAGAATCTCTCCGACCTGGCGGTCTATCATTTCCACATTTGCGTAGTAATGCGCCCGCATTCTGTGCATCTCATCGCGGGTCGGCTCCAGCTTCCAGGAAACGGAATCGTGATCGAAATCAACATCATGGTGCCGCTTTTCAACAAATGGCGGAGGGAGATCGTCAAGCTCTGCCTGAGTGACATCTGGCAGTGGCACGTCACGATTGAGGTATTTTTCGGCATAGTCAGGCGTGGGGTCATAGGGAGGATGGGGACCGGGAAACCCGACGACCAGGAACAGCGGTTTTTCCACGGGTTTTGTCTCGAGCCACCATTTGGTCGTGCTGCCAATGAAGTTATCTGAATGCAACTCGGGCTTCAAATCCCATGTAAAGGCCCCCAACCGGTCTTTGTAATCGGACCGCTTGCGATACTCTTCACGCTGCTGCTTCTTGAGGCCATGCGATGCAAGCGCCTTGTCCCACTCATCGAAGAAGTAGCGCCCCTCCATGAACCGATCCTTGTTTTCCACCACGTAGCGTTCATCAAATCCCGCAGGTGCGTCATAAGGAATCGTATGCATTTTACCCACATTGACGGTCTGATACCCGGCACGGGCCAAATCTGAAACCCAGGTCCGCGACCAGGGTTGGCCATTGGCAATCACACCGTTTGTATGAGGGTAAAAGCCCGTGAACAGGCTTGCCCGACATGGCACGCAGCTTGGTGCTGTCACATGGCAATTTGTGAAAGACACCCCCCGTTCAGCCAGACGATCAATATTCGGCGTGTCCATGTGGTCATAGCCCAACGCGCGGATGGTATCATACCGCTGCTGATCGGTAATTATCATGATGATGTCAGGTTTGTCGGACACAAAAGGCTCCTTCAAGTTATAAATTCAATTCGAAAAACCGCTTGGCCAAAACGTCCAGATGCGCTTCCATGGCCGTCTTCGCCACATCAGGTTGGCCTCGTTTGATCGCTTGGTAGATCGCAAGGTGATCCTCGACCGAACGGATACGGTTCTGCGGCGTGCGTGTTTTGTCATACCAGGTGTTCCAAAGCGCGCTCTGACGCATTTTCCATAAGTGCGCCACATAAGTTTCAAAAACAGAATTTCCTGAAGCCTGCGCAATCAAAGCGTGAAATTCGGCATCTGCCGCATCAAACCGCGGTATGTCTGAAATCGCGCTTTCCATTCGCTCGATTGACTGCTTGATCTCTGTCAACACCTCTTCGGTGCCGCGCAAGGCTGCACTGAAGGCAGTTTGCGCCTCAATGCTGCGCCTGGCTTCCAGCACGTCCCAAGGGCCAATTTCATCGACTTGCGCCAGTTCACCATAGGTATGGTCGCGCAGATTTTCAGGTAGGACAAAAACACCTGCACCGCCTCTGATTTCAACAAAGTGCATTATTTCCAACGCTAACAAGGCCTCCCGCACCACGGTGCGGCTGGCTTCAAGCTGAACCGACAATTCCCGTTCAGGCGGCAGTCGATCCCCTGTCTTGTAAGTTCCATCATTTATTTGCTGAGCAAGGCTCCGTGCTATCTTCAGATAGCGACGTGAAGTGGCGGGCAAATCAAGCATCACTTCATCTCTTCTTTTCTGGCAGGTTTCAATCGGGCAACAACCGCCGGCCACGCGACGGTCAAAACAGCTAATATCAGGAATAGCAAAGCGTAGGGCCGGGACAAGATTTCAGTTACATCGCCGTCCGTCATCATGAGTGAGGCGCGCAGTTGCTCTTCTGCAATCGGGCTCAGGACAAAGCCAATGACAAATGGCCCAAGCGGAACACGCGCAGCTTCCAGACCCAGCCCAATGATCCCGAATGCGACCATGACCCAGACATCAGTGAAATTGGAATTGACCGCATAGGACCCAACGACACAGAAGACGAGGACAACGCTCAGCAAAGCCGAGCGCGGGATACGAACCACCTGCGCAATGTATTTCACGGCCCCCCACATCATCAAAAGCATAATGACATTAGCAACCAGATAAGCCGCGATAATGCCATAAGCGACCTCCGGAGCATTTTGAAAAAGCAGCGGTCCAGGTTGCAGATTGTGAATGGTCAGGGCACCGATCAAAATTGCCTCTGTGACACTGCCGGGAATGCCCATGGTGATCAGTGGGATCAGAGCGCCACCAATCGAGGCGTTGTTCGCAGCTTCCCCAGCCACAACGCCCGGCTCGTGCCCCTTGCCAAACTTCTCAGGTTCCTTCGAGACTTGCTTTGCTGTTGAATAGGAAACCAGAGCTGCAATATTTGCGCCGATGCCTGGTAAAAGCCCTATCCATGTCCCAATGACCGAAGACCGGATCATGTTGAGCCCGTGGGTTTTAACATCAGAACCGAAAATGGGCAGACGCTTCTGTGGAACAGGCACCTTTTGAGTCATCGGCGGCGCACAGGCGTCCCGGATAACCTGGCTGATTGCGAAAGCTCCGATAAGAACCGGCAACAAACCAAAGCCTGTCAAAAGCGCGGAATTGCCAAAGGTCAGACGTGCCTGTCCGATGGAGCTGTCAATGCCCGGAATGGCAAACGCCATCCCAAGCGCGGCCGCCAATAGCCCCTTCGCCAATGACCCCTGAGCCAGGACCGCCAGCATGACCAGGGCCATGACAACAAGCGCAAAATATTCCCACGGTCCAAACTGCAGTGCAAACTCTGCCAGCGCAGGTGACATACCAGCCAGAAAGAACCATGAGATGATGCCGCCCACAACCGAGGCCATAATTCCGAGCGCAAGCGCGCGTTCAGCCTTGTTTTGCTGTGCCATTGGATAGCCGTCAAACGTGGTCACAATCGAGGCTGGCGTACCGGGCATCCTGAGCAGAATCGCGGTGATCAGCCCGCCGGAAATGCCCCCGACATATTCTCCGATCAGCAAAGTCACCGCCGCGACCGGGTCCATATGAAATGTCAAGGGAAGCGTGAGTGCGATTAACATTGAAGCCGTCAGGCCGGGGATGGCGCCAACAACGATGCCCAACGCGGTGCCCAACACCAGGAACAGGATGTTTTGCAACTCAAACAGTTGTATGAATGCGTCAAGCATTTCTAACCGATCTCAATTCCGAGGAACCGCGAAAAAACCGTGGAAATCAGGACGGCAATGATCAGCCCCAGCGCCCCATGGATAACAATTGAACGCGCTGAAAACCTGTGCATCGCGGTCCCTGTTACGGTCACAAAAAGTGTTGTGGCAATCAAAAACGGCAGTTGCAGAACATCCAGCGCAAAAACGTAGACAATCAGTGCCGCGAGAACAATCAATCCGCGGTAAGGCGAATTTGGCGTCGCTTCAATATCAACCGTGGATGTCTTTGGATGGCGCAGCTTCGCGACCGCCTGCAACGCCACGACCGCTGATAAAACAATCAGCAGAAATCCAAGGATGCGAGGCATCGCTGCCGACCCCAATGGTTCAAATCGAGGCGGCGGCAACGACGATGCGCCAATGAACAGGATCAGGCTGCCAATGAGCACAAGCGCGCAACAAATCAGATCGCCAATTGCTTCACGTTGTGTTTGAGACTGCGACACGCGTTACCCTAATTTCTGAATCCGAAATGCGGGGCCGGCACCTTCACAGGAGCCGACCCCACTCGGGAGGATCAATCTACTGGATTGTTTCCGCGACCTTCTTAAGTCGGACCAGCACGTTTTCAGCGTCAGCGCGCGCATCGGCGCCACTCATCCAATAAGGCTCAAGCGTATTGTTGCGGAAATAGTCGGCAATTTCCGGATCATTGATGGCGGCCTCCAACGCTGCTGACAAAGCTTCTGCCGCTGCATCAGGCGTGTCTGCCGGTGCAAGCCACCAATTGGGGTTGGTCCATGAAACATCATAGCCTGCCTCTGTCGCCGTCGGTACATCGGGCATTTCCGGCAACCGTTCGCGTCCGAAATAGACAAGAGCTTTCAGCCCGTCGCCCTGCGCCAGATACTCAGACGCCGCAAACAGAGCGATGTCAGCATTTCCGCCAAGAAGCAGCCGCAACCGGTCTGCACCACTATTTGCGGTCACATAGCGGGTCTCAAATCCGGCCGCATTTGCGAACATACCACCAACAAAATGTGGAATGGTCCCAATACCGACCGCTTCGACCAGACTGCGCGGATTGGCTTTGAGGTGATCGACAAGCTGCTCGATGGTGTTGAACTCACTGTCGGCTTTGACGGCCCAGACCGGGCTGCCGCCTCCAGTGTAGCCCAGCGAGCGGAAATCGCTCATATCGAAATCACCAAGCTCCATCGCCATGGCAATCAACGCCTGATGGTGCCAGTGAATGATCGTGTGGCCATCAGTATCGCCGCGCCGCATCTGAGCCACTGCATTTGCCCCTGCCCCACCATCAGCGTTCACGACCGCCATGGACTGAGACAGCAATCCCTTTTCCTGAATTTTTTCCGAGATGAGCCGTGCCACCACATCGGTCCGGCCACCCGGTTTGAAGGGAACAATAATCTTGATCGACTTCGAGGGGAACTCTTCGGCTTGCGCCTGTCCGGCAGAGTTTGGTCCAACCAATCCCAGCCCGTAAACCAATCCTGCGGTCGCCAAAAGTGTGCAAAAACCTCTCCGAAGAGTGCGCTTATTAGATAGATAGTACATAGGACCTCCCATTTTGTCCGAACATGATGCTTGCTATGAATTGGTCCAATCACTACCATTCAATTTCTTATTTTGTCCAGACCAATTTTACAGAGACTATAAATGGTAGAACCAATTTCTGATCTGCGACCCAACATAATCATGGTTATGACCGATCAACACGCAGCCCGGATCATGGGGTGTGCTGGTGATGAATCCGCGATCACGCCTGCTCTCGATGCCTTTGCAGCGCAGGCCACCCGGTTCGAGAATTGTTATTGTTCATCGCCGCTTTGCGTTCCCTCACGAATGGCTTTCCTGACGGGCCTTCAGCCACATCAAAGTGGTGTTCTGAACAACGACACCTATCTGGCCTCGGATATCCCGACGATTGCCCACGCGCTCGGCGCGAAAGGCTATGATTGCCATTTGGTCGGACGGATGCACTTCAATGGACCGGATCAGACCCATGGGTTTGCCAAACGTCCCATTGGCGATATCGGAGCAAGTTATCCGGGCGGAAATCCACCTGACATCGGGCCACTGACCAAAGGACGGGGCAACAAGGGACCCGAATTGGAGTTTTCCGGTTGCGGCGAGACATCCTACCAGGCCTATGACCACGCCGTGGTCGAGCAGGCGCTCATTACACTCGCAGAGCTGAAGAGCGCCCATGCATCAAGCGGTAAACCCTTTTTTCTGCTGATCAGCCTGTTCTGTCCGCACCCGCCCTACATCGCGAGGCGGTCCGATTTTGAACCGTTTGACGGAAAATTGCCGCCCCCTGAACTGCCGACACCCGAAACAGACCACCCCGCAATTGCCACATGGCGGAAAGTTGGAGGAACCGCATCAGTCTCACAAAGCGCCATTTCAAACAGCCGATCAGCATATTACGGATTGGTCTCAATGATCGATCGGCTGTTCGGCCAGATAGAAGCCAATATCGGCGCAGACGACAATACGGTCACGATCTACGCGTCTGATCATGGCGAGTGCCTTGGTGAACGTGGCCTTTGGTGGAAAAGCGTCATGTTTGATGAAAGCGCAAAAGTCCCCATGATCATCCGGGGGCCCGGGTTTGAAGCGAACATGACTGACACAAGGGTCACAAGCCTGATGGACCTGTCAGCCACAATCCTTGCCCTCGCCGGGACGTCTCTTACCGAGCATACCGGAACAGATCTGCGCAAATCTGACACTTGGTCAAACACGATCTACAGCGAATATTATGGTGGCTTGATGAACATCAAGCTGGCAGATGTCCGGCATCGCATGATCCGTCGGGGTCCTCATAAACTCATCTACTATGACGGGTTTGACCCGCAATTGTTTGATCTCGAGCATGATTCAAAAGAGTTGAATGATCTCGTTAACGACCCGGCCTATTCCGGTGTATTGGCTGACCTCACACACCTTATTTTGCAAAATTGGGATCCCGCCGAGATCGCCCGGAATCAAATCACAAATGCGACCAGAATGCGTACGATCAAGACGTGGGTCCGCGAAAGCCGACCACCTGAGCCCATGCGCTGGACCGACCCCATGCCAGAACGCAACGCTTACGAGTAAGCCTGCAGAGAAACTCTCATCTCGATCAGAAATCACTTCAAACAGGCTTGAGCGTTGGACACACTGCAAGGCTTACTCAAAGATGATATGCGAAACGGCGAACAAGCTGAATGGCGTGCTGACAGGCGCCAAAACCAAGGGCGCCATACACGCAATGACCCGCGCAATCATCATCCCATTCTTGCGGATCAGTTTGTCAGTCATTCCGACCTCATATCTAGAGTTTTGTTATTTGTGATTGTGATCTATCATCAGCTGCATAATACGGGGTGACGTTATGGGTAATACTGCGCAACACTTATTAGTTTGGTTTTTTGCGGCTTTGTTTATCACCGTCCCTGTATTTTTGTACTATTGGCACGATCGAACCCGTCGACGAACGCTGCGTAAGCGTGATGATGGCATGTATGTATGGAATAGTTGGCCTATGGGAGAAAGATGCTCACCCGATGACCCCTCTGAACCAGGGGGTAAATGGGATATAGGACGGGGATTTGGTATTGGACCCGGCGACGGTGGTGTCTAACCTTGGTCGGTGTCGCCATGTGCCAAAAGCATGGATTTAAACCGCTCAATCAGCCAAAGGCATGATCCACCGTCCGCTATGGATGAAGCGAAATACTCGTCACCGTCTTTGTCATAGCCAATGATAACAACGCTTTCGAGATTGCCCATTGCACTTGCAAGGATCTTGTCAGCATCGCAGTCAAGCGTGGTGACGACCGGCAGGTCAACAATATCGCCCATATGTCTCACTCCGTGGAAAAGCCGCTCAGAAAATGATTGGGTGAACTGAATAGCCCCTAGACTTGTAGACACCTTCTTAGAAATCAAACGCCGCGCATAAGGGTTCATTGGTTCATTGGTTCATTGTTATTCTCGTCCTGGTACTGTTTGATTTCGTGAGCTACGCATGAGGCCAGCCGATAATCCTGACAGTTGACAGTGGCAAATTACTCTGCAACCTGAACTTGCGAGAAGTATTTTTTCAGACAACTAGTGGTGATCCTGTCATGAAGTTTAAAGTTGCGATTTTGTTGACGGCATCTATATGCTTGTCCTTTTCAGCGTCCAGCGAGATCTACGCGTCGGAAAGAACAAAGAGAGTATGCGCGAAAAACATGGCAAACACTTCGCTGCATAAAGGCAATTACGCGTTCGCTTTAAGTGCAGATCGAGAACATTGTGGGTGGTCTTGGAATGCACATTCCAAAAAATATTCAAAGATCGTCGCATTGAGAAACTGCGAAAAAAGAGGCGACGATTGTAAAATTGTTCACAGCGGATGCAAACCAAATTTTGGAAAGAAATGCAGCAAGTGATGATTGGTATAGCTTAGATGCTGGGATGATCTCCCTTCCCAAAGTAATTTCAATTCTGCCCACTTCCTACGGACATTCGGGACCAGACCAATAGCCTTATGTCCATCGTCTGACACTTTATCGAGAGCGGCTTTGCATCGTCATGGATGACAACAAGTTTTTCAAATTCGTCTGGCGCATCAATGCCATGGCACTTGCGTTAATTTTGATTTTGGGTGTGGCTATTTTGGCTTGGCAATTGTTGCTTAGCGACGTTTTCAAGGGCCAGCATGCAATCGACACGGTAAACATAGATCAAGCCGACAACACCATCGTGGAAACACTGGAACTCTCGGTTGTTGAACGCGTAACAGGGCACGATCTCTTTCGTGTAAGTCTTGAGTCAGAACAGCAGTACAGACATCAGCGCGCTTCCAAAGAAACGCGGCAAACTGACGTGAACACTGGATTTTACGATCCAACAACAGGGGAAATCGTATGGCTTTTCCCAACCTCAAAACAACTGATATCCAGTGTAGATGCACTTTACCAAGATCCTGAAAAACAAGACCGTGACGACAGCGCAGTTGTACTGATGTATCTTGTCACTTTCGTCGATCAAGATTCCTCTAACGACCAGCGGTTGTCAAATTCGGACGAAAAGTCGGTTTTAGCCGTTGAGCCTAACGGAAAGAACGGAAATATAATACTCTCGGGCCTCAAAAGCGATCCAATAGTGTGGTCCTCAAGCACCGACCAATATACTATTTTTTTCACGACCCAAGACGGGCAGCAGTCAGTTACCTACGATCCGAAAGCTATGGCACTCGGAGTAATCCGCACTATTGCAATTCCCTAATTTTCCCGGTGGCTTCATGTTGTCCGGGTGTAAACACTGCAAATAGCGGCCAAAACTGTTAATGAGCATTTTGATTTTGAGTATTATATTCAGGATAAGAAAATTGGCTGGGGAACCTGGATTCGAACCAGGACTGACGGAGTCAGAGTCCGTAGGTCTACCGTTAACCTATTCCCCATTAGACCAATGTCTGTGCTTTGCTTGAAAGCTGATGGGCAATTAGCATCGCTGGCTTGGCATTTCAAGGCTTATCGTATGGCTTCAAGCGTTTCCTCAAGAGCAATGGACAGTTTGTCGGTAATCTCGGTCACATGGCTGTCGTCGATGATGAATGGCGGTGCCAGCAGAATATGGTCTCCGGCCTGTCCATCGATGGTGCCGCCCATGGGGTAACACATCAGTCCGGCTTTCATCGCAGATGATTTAAGGCGGGCATGGACGCGCTTTGACGGGCTGAAGGCAGCTTTGGTTTCCCGGTCCTCAACCAGCTCCAAACCCATAAACAGGCCCCTGCCCCTGATATCACCCACATTGGGGTGCGCGCCGAACCTGTCGGTCAGAGAGGCTCTCAGCGCCTCACCGCGCTGGCGGACAGCTGGCAACAGGTTTTGCGCTTCGACCTCATGCATGACCGCCAATGCCCCGGCACAGGCTGTTGGATGGCCGAGATAGGTATGACCGTGCTGAAAGAAGCCGGTTCCGGCAGCCAGCGTGTCGAAAATGCCATCGGAGACCAGAAGTGCGCCAATCGGCTGATATCCGGCACCGAGACCCTTTGCAATGGCAATCATATCCGGTTCAACACCATCATGATTGCAGGCAAACAGATGGCCGGTGCGGCCCATACCGCACATCACTTCATCCAGGATCAGCAGAACATCATACTGATCGCAAATCGCCCGTATGCGTTTGAAATAGCCATCAACCGAAGCAACCGCGCCCATTGTGGCACCGACCACCGGTTCAGCGACGAATGCCGCCACTGTCTGCGCACCCAGTTCCAGAATCTTCTCTTCCAGCTGGTTGGCGACTCTCTGCCCGTAGTCAAACTCGGTTTCATCGTCGCGCTGACCTCGATAGGTGTAGCAGGGATCGATGTGATGCATGGAATCGCTTAACAGCGGCGCGAACTGCGCCCGGCGCCAGCGATTGCCGCCAGTGGCCAAGGCACCCAGCGTATTGCCGTGATAGCTTTGCCAGCGACCAATGATTTGTGATTTTTCCGGCTTGCCAGCTTCAACATAATATTGCCGCGCCAGCTTGAGGGCAGCTTCCATGGCCTCTGATCCGCCGGAGACGAAATAGACCCGGTTCAGATCTCCCGGCGCGCGTGTTGCCAGGAACTCCGCCAATTCTTCCGCCGGTTCAGAGGTAAAGAAGCTGGTATGGGCATAGGCCAGGCTGCCAACCTGTTTTTGAATAGCGGCGATGACATTCGGGTTGGAATGGCCAAGACAGGAAACCGCAGCACCACCGCAAGCATCCAGAATGCGCGTACCATCCTGCGCGATCAGGTAAACACCATCTCCACCAACGGCCACCGGCAGATCAACCGCGCAGTTACGTGGAAACACATAACGAGATTTCATCGAAGTGTTGCTCTTTTAAAGGGGCTAATTGCGAACGACCAGCACGCTCTGACTTGCATGGCGGACAACTCGGGCAGCATTTGGACCAAGAAGATAATCACTGAGTTCCGGCCGGTGCGAGGCAAGCACAATCACGTCACAGGACAATTTCTTCGCGGCGCGCAGAATCTCAGCATAGATGGAGCCATGAAGCACATGGGGATGCACAGTCACATCGTCTGGCACGTGTTTGCGCACCCAATCGGCCAGCTTATGGCCAAAATCAGCGAGCGCTTCTTCTTCATAACCTTCCTTGAAGTAACTCTCGACAATGGACATTCCAAAATCAGGCAGCACAGAAACCACGTGCAATTCTGCATCCTTGTCACGCGCCATTTCAACAGCGGCAGGCAGCGCTTTTATCCAACTGGCTTCCGAGGACAGATCAATCGGCAGAAGAATAGATTTGAACATGAGACTTGCCTTTATCAAAAAGCCGGCTTGGTTTGACGCCTGCGCTGCAACATCACCACAACGGCAAATAACAACAGGGCCGGAATATAGAAGATCTCTTGCGGCCAGCGATCTGCCGGGCGTTGAACGCTGGCAATCTGCACCGGGTCGTCTCCATAAAAATCAAAATCAGCCAGGGATTCGCCTGCTGAGGAACCAAAGGCCGGTTCATCCAAATTCACGGCTTCTCCGTCTTCAATGAGGAGCAGACCCAACGCATCAATGCGTGACTGCGCATCCCCCTCACCTTCAATATTCATCAGCAGAGTGGTTTCCGCCGTATCGCCGGTATCAATGTCCGGCCCGGCAATGCGCAGGCGCAACCGGTCACCCGGCTGTGCCGCGCCCACAGCTTCAACAAATCTGCTGGCTGGCAACTCGTCAAACGGGCTTTGGAATGTATCCAGCCAGACGTTTGGCAGGAAAATGGTGAGGGCCACGACCAGCAAAGCTGCTGATTCATAGAATTTGGATCTGGCCAGGAAGTAGCCTTGCGTTGCCGCCGCAAAAAGCAGCATGGCAAAGGTGGCCAGCACAAATATCCAAATGGCCTGCAAAATGCCCGCAGTGGTGCCAAGATCGACACCATACAGGATGAGTGCGGGGTTGTAGATAAACAGGAATGGCAGCGCCACAGTTCGCATGGAATAGAAAAAGGCGGTGAAACCAGTCTTGATGGGGTCACCACCAGACACGGCAGCAGCGGCAAAACTTGCCAGCCCCACCGGCGGCGTCACATCGGCCATGATGCCGAAATAGAACACGAACAGGTGAGCCGCAATCAACGGTACGATCAGGCCTTCCTGTGCACCCAGACTGACCACGACGCTGGCCATCAAGGAGGACACGACAATGTAGTTGGCAGTCGTTGGCAAACCCATGCCAAGGATCAGTGAGAAAATGCCCACCAAAACCAGCATGATGATCAGAACACCACCAGACAATTGCTCCACAAGACCAGCCAGTTCGGTGCCGATAGGCGTCTTGGTCACGGTGGCCACAATAATACCAGCAGCGGCCGTTGCCACGCCAATACCGATCATGTTTCTGGCGCCTGCAATCAGCCCTTCCTTCAGATCCGCAATGCCTTCAGAAATTTGCCCGCCAAAATCAGAGCCACCTCTGAACAGTGCCTTGAGCGGCTTTTGCGTGATGATGATGAACAGCATCAGCGACGTTGCAAAAAAGGCAGACTTGGCTGGCGACTGTTGTTCAACCATCAGGAACCAGACCAGCACAACGATTGGAAGAATGTAATGAAGCCCGGTTGGATAGACGTCTGCCACGGTTGGTACGACAATCTCTTTGGCGTTGGGATCGTCGACCTCCAGATCAGGCCGCCTTGACGCAACAAACACAAGCCCAACATAAACAGCCAGCAAACCAGCCATCATAATGGTTGGGGCAGCTCCCGCCATATTGGCCTGCAGAAACCGCACCGCATAAATGAGCGCGGTGAACATGGCACCAAAGACGGCAAAGCCGATAAGAAACTTTACAATCATGCCAACAAAGCTTTTGCTTTCGCCCAGGGCCGGCATGTCTTTCTTAAGCGCCTCAAGGTGCACAATGTAGACCAGCGCGATGTAGGAAATGACCGCCGGGATGAAGGCATGTTTGATGACTTCCACATAGGGAATGCCGATAAACTCAACCATCAGAAAGGCTGCAGCGCCCATAACAGGAGGCATGAGCTGGCCATTGACCGACGAGGCAACTTCCACAGAACCAGCCTGTTCTGCGGTGAAACCGACGCGTTTCATAAGCGGAATTGTGAACGTCCCGGTCGTTACCACATTGGCAATAGACGATCCGGAGATAAGCCCTGTCATAGCCGAGCCAACAACAGCCGCCTTGGCGGGGCCACCACGCAGATGGCCAAGACCGGCAAAGGCCAATTTAATGAAATAATTGCCAGCTCCCGCCTTATCCAGCATGGAGCCGAACAGCACGAACAGAAACACAAAGGCAGTAGACACACCCAGCGGAATTCCAAACACGCCAGCCGTATCAAGCCACTGCGCGTTGATAATGGCGGTGAAGGACAGCCCTTCGTGGGAAATCAGATCCGGGATCAACCAGCCCTGCCCCATATAGGCGTAGAGCAGAAACAGCGAACCAACGATGGTCAGCGCTGGCCCCAGCGCCCTGCGGGCCGCTTCCAACAGAACCAGAATACCAACAGAGCCGATGACAATCTGTGTAGTGGTAGGCAGGCCAGACCGCGCGGTGAGCGCCAGAGTGCTTGAAAAGGCAAAGATATACAGCGCGCAACCTCCGCCAACAATGGCGAGAACCCAATCAAAAATCGGAATGTGACCACGTGGCGATTTCTTGAAAGCCGGATAGGCCAGGAAGGCCAGCACAATGGCAAATGTCAGATGGATCGGGCGGGTTTGGGATGCATTCAGGACCGGAAGATATTGACCAAACCACAATTGGGGTTGGGCAATCCAAAGCTGAAACAGCGACCACAGAAGCGCCAGTCCGGATATAAGCCAGGCAACGTTTTGATTGGTCGGTGCACGAGCGCCGGCATCAGAACTGGCAACAAGATCCTGCAGCTCTTCATCAGTGAATTGCCTGCCTGATACCTGGTCTTCAGTTGCCTGATTTTCTTGAGCCTGATTTTTTGAAGATTGATTGCTGTTGTTCTGATCGCTCACGATGTGGCCCCGCTAAAACATATGCAATTCCATCATCATCACCCGCGCAGGTCAACAATGAATTATTAGTGCAGCGCCAAGTTGCGCTGCACTATATTGTTTTATTCGATCAGTCCGGCTTCCTTGTAATAGCGCTCGGCTCCAGGATGGAGTGGGGCAGACAGGCCTGCGCTAGCCATCTGTTCCGGGTCCAGATTGGCAAACGCCGGATGCAGGCTACGGAACTGATCGATGTTTTCAAACACCGCTTTCACAATTTCATAGACAACATCATCGGGAACGTCAGTTGAGCTGACAAAGGTCGCTCCAACACCAAATGTGTTAACGTCCTCATCATTGCCACGATACATGCCACCTGGAATGACCGCGGAACGATAGTAGGAATTATCTGCGATCAGTTTTGCAGTTGCATCATTTTCAACAGTCACAAGAACTGAATCACACGATGTCGTCGCTTCCTGAATGGAACCAGATGGATGGCCGACCGTGTAAACCATGGCATCAATGTTGTTATCGCACAGGGCCTGAGACTGTTCGGCAGCCTGAAGCTCCGAGGACAATGCGAAGTCACCCATGGTCCAGCCCATGGCGTCCATCAGGACTTCCATGGTGCCACGCTGGCCTGATCCTGGGTTACCAACATTCACGCGCTTGCCTTTAAGGTCTTCAAAGGTGCTGATGCCGGCATCAGCCCGCGCCACAACTGTGAAGGGTTCCGGATGCACCGAAAACACGGCGCGCAGTCCTTCAAAAGCGCCCTGCTCTTCGAAACGTGATGTGCCATTATAGGCATGGAACTGCCAATCGGACTGGGCGACACCGAATTCAAGCTCACCGCCACGAACGGCGTTGATGTTGAAGACTGAGCCACCGGTACTTTCCACCCCGCAGCGGATACCATGTTCCTTGCGATTCCTATTGACCAGTCTGCAAATCGCACCACCCGTTGGATAGTAGACACCGGTAACGCCTCCTGTACCGATCGAGACGAATTGTTGGTCCTGCGCGAGCGCAGTGCCGCCAAGAAGGCTTGTTGAGAGTATGGCTACCGAAATATTGAAGAAACTTTTTCTCATGGAAATTCCTATCGTTATGGTCAGATTTTGCCAAAATGCAGTTTATGGTTGCAATTGCACTATCTTAACTTCACAGACACATGCACATCCTGTCAATCACCCTTAGGTTGCTTTTTCTATTTGTTCAAACGGTGCAAGGCAATTCGATTTCATCATAACATTTTAAATAATTACAACTCAGAGGGAAGAGCATCATCAAAAGTCCACCTTTAATTCAACCCAAGAATGAGTTACCATTACGTAACATCGGCTCAAAATCTTGATTCTGTCTGGCTAACCGTCCAAAAAGACATTTGTAAGGCTTCGGGCTTGAAAGGGATGCAAATGCACGCCCTGCTTGTACAGCAGGTCTTTGGCCACGCCTCTGCTTTGCAAGCAGGGCGTTTGAACGCTTATGCGACATCCTCGTGAAATTCCTGTGGCTGAAAATGCCTGAAAGACCGTGCTCTTACCCCCTCAATAACACTCGGCAATTCGCTGGCTGACACCGGTTTGGCATAATAATATCCTTGAGCCAGGTGAAACCCCAGTTCTTTGACTTTCTCATACTGCTCGTAGGTCTCAACACCTTCTGCCACCACTTTATAATCGAGCGACCTGCCCAACTCGATCAAGGAACTGACGATCGCCTGATCTTCAGGATTATCAACGATGTTGCTGACAAAGGTTCTGGCAATCTTGAGGAAGGTGTAAGGCAAATCCTTCAAATGCGTAATCGAGGAATATCCGGTACCAAAATCGTCCAGAACGACCTCACACCCCATTTCACGAAGTTCATGAAGCTTGTCGAATAGCGCCCCGGAATTTGTGCCAAAAATTGTCTTTTCGGTCACTTCAATCGCCAGTTCTTTTGGTGACAGGCCATGCCGTGCAAGAGAACTGACGATATCGAGGATAAAACCGCTACGCAGCAGATTCGCCGCATTCACATTGAAACCAACGCGCTCAAACGGAACTTTAGCCTCTTTCCAAACGGCCATGTCTCTGGTGACCTTGTCGATCATCTGGCAACCGATCAGCTCACAGATCTCCCGATCTTCAAATACGTCCGAAAAGTCCGAGGCGCAGATAAGGCCTTTCTGAGGATGTTGCCATCTCACAAGCGCTTCAACACCTGCGACGCGGCCAGTGCGGGTACAAACGACCGGCTGATAGAATGGCACCATTTGTGAGGATTTGAGACCAGCTCGAAACTCGTTGAACAGCACCTGTCGTTGATTAAAATTGGCTTTCATCGCGGGGCGGTACTCGCGCGCTGTGGACTTGCCTTTATCCTTCGCATCGTAAAGTGCCAGGTCTGCATTCCGCATCAGTTCAGAAAGCTCACTTCCGTCCCTCGGAAAACGTGCAATTCCAACACTGAAAGACACATCAAAGGCTTCTTCGCTGCCATCCATGTCGATCTGAAAGGAAGATGAAAAGTCGAAACCATCAAACTTGATTTCGTCTTCGCCAGTATTTTGGAACGATACGATAGCAAGCTCATCCCCACCCAGTCGGGCAACCATACTGTCCGAGGAGACCTGCGCTTTCAGCATCTCCGCGATTTGACGCAAAACCTGATCGCCCACGTGATGTCCGTAAAAGTCATTAATTTTCTTGAAGTTATCAATATCAATGAGGAACAGCGCGCCATTGTGGCCTTCTGATATGGCCTGCTTCAGCCGCACCGGAACGGTCTCCTGAAATGCGTTGCGATTTGACAGGCCGGTCAGGACGTCATGATGCGCCAGAAAATGGGCTTTCGCATCTGATTTACGTCGGGCACGAAGATTTTCAAAATGCCGGACAGCCGGATAGCCGAAAGAAAGAAGCAGCAGAAGTAGAATGGTACCGCCGACAACATACATGACGGTCTGATTACGTTTGGCGGGCTCTTCCATGTCAACGAGCAGCCTCAGGGCGAGCTTCGTTTCGTCGCCACGCTGGATACGGTGATAAATTTCAGCAATCGAATGATGAGACATGGCTGAATTATTTTGCGCCAGTGCAACCCTGTGCAGTTCTGTATTCCAGACCAACGCAACAGAGCGTTCTTTGATTGGCAAATAGCTGCCCCATTCTCCTGCACGCACGCCATCACTGTGACTTTCAAACCCGGAATAGGTCAAAAGATAATGGACATCCATAAGACTGCTGTGGCGTTCCGCTACAAACCGACTATCGCTCGCGTGCGTGTGTGTGCTGTGCTTGACCAGGGCTCTATCTTGTTGCTCACCGGATGCATGAGTGGGGGAGTCACCATCGGTGAGCTGAGCGTCTGATGTGTCGTCTTCAAAGTGGGACAGGTTTGTAAAGGAAGCAACGCAGGAACAATCGGCGTCTATGAAATCGACCTGAAAGATTTTCCCGACAGCAAACAATTCAGAGACCGCATCAACCACAACACCAAGTTCGGCATTGGAGATGCTCACCGCGTCTGCATCCTTCAACAAGGTGGGCAACCCGTCACCCAGCCTGTTATCGAGATAGTGCGACCAATCACGACCAATCCCGCTGGCCTGTTGCGTCAGCATCAAATGGAGCGCTTGGTCTACCGCCAGCTTTGCCACCACGAGGAAACAAAGGCAGGACGCCACAATGATCGCAAGAGTTTTGGTTGTTATATGCTTCATCATCCACCTTACACGCGGGCGGACTATGCAGTTAATTTCTTAAGTTCGGACCAATTGATATCGTAAACAAGGCATTGTTATTATGAGTAAAACTTGAAATAAACGCTATGGGCCTACGCTCAATTGAGAGATTGGACCCAGGCCCCGATTTGAACAAAACGCAACAAGCGGACAACCCTGGATTTTCTATGAGCATGAGTATTTACATTGATGCAGATGCTTGTCCGGTGAAGGACGAAATCTACAAGGTGGCTTTTCGCTACAACGTGCCTGTTTGGGTTGTCAGCAACAGCTTCATGCGCATACCAGACCATCCACTTGTCAGCCGCATGATTGTAAGCGCAGGACCGGATGTGGCAGATGATTACATTGCGGAAAGAGCCGACGAAAATTCTGTGGTCATTACGGCTGATATATTGCTTGCAGAGCGGTGTTTGAACTCAAATGCGATTGTCATCAGCCCCAATGGAAAACTATTTACAGAAAACTCGATCGGCAGCGCTGTGGCAACACGCGCATTGATGGAGGGTCTGCGCTCCACCGGTGATATCACTGGCGGACCTCCCCCGTTTTCAAAAGCAGATCGTTCCAGGTTCTTATCGGCTTTGGATCAGGCGCTGGTCCGGTTGAAACGGAAAAACTGAAGGGTCACTGATTCAATTTTTAAGCCGTTTTACCGGCTAAAAAGCCAGACGCAGCAACCCCAGCGAAGCAAGGCCGATCAGCAGCCAAAGTGCCAGAGCCTTGAAGGATTCCGGACTGGAGCGCACAAATTTACGACTGCCCAGAAACACACCTATGGCCATGGGAAGCAGGAAAATCACGAACCGCGTCATAACATCGCCGGTAATAATGCCTGATCCAAACGTAAAAGCTGTCGCATAGATATTACCAAGCAGCAGAAACGCCACAATGGACGCGCGTGTCACGGCTGCAGAAGCCGAGTTCGCGAGCATCAGCAGCACCACCGGCAAACCACCCACTGCACTAACCCCGTTCACAGCACCGGATATAATTCCGGTTCCGAAAATCGACACAGCGTAGTTCGCCGCACGGAACACGAAACCACGCAGCAGCGCAAAGCTGATGACCAGAATGATGACGGAAATAATGATCCTCACCAACGCCTGATCCACATGGATCAAGGCATACAGGCCCAGTGGAGCGCCAACCACATAGCCCAAAAGCAGCCAGCCCAGAAGTCTTCGGTTAACCGAACGCCACACGGCAGGCAGCATGCCCACACTGGCAGCAATCTCCAGCATGAACACGAAGGGGATGACTTCAACCGGTGGCAGAACCAGAGTCAGGCTGGCCACCACAAGCGCAGAAAACCCAAAACCGCAATAGCCCCGGATCAAACCGGCTATGAACACTGCAGCAAGGCAATAGGCCAGCATTCCCAGGCTCAAATTGCCAATGACTGTGTCCACAACACCCCCAGGACCAAGCGGGCCCATTGAGCTCACTGCCCCCCTAAGCCGTGTACCCGTCAGAATCATTCAATCGGGCAGAGGTCCCTAAGCACCTATCGCATAGTCTTCCATGGGCGGACAGGAACAAACCAGATTTCTGTCGCCGTGTACATTATCCACGCGGGACACTGGCATCCAGTATTTCGTCGCGATATCGACACCTTTTGGATAGGCCGCAATCTTGCGGCTATAGGGGTGGCTCCACGCATCTGCGGTCACTTCTTCTGCCGTATGAGGCGCATTGTGCAGCGGATTATCATCCTGGGGCCATTCCCCCCGCTCAATGCAGGCAGCCTCTTCGCGAATGGCAATCATGGCATCAACGAAACGGTCAATTTCTGACAAAGGCTCCGATTCTGTCGGCTCGACCATCAATGTCCCGGCAACAGGCCACGACATGGTCGGGGCATGAAAACCGTAATCAATCAGACGCTTGGCGACATCATCAACAGTCACACCAGCGCTTTCCTTCAATGGCCGCACATCAATAATGCATTCATGGGCAACCCGGTTATTCTTGCCAGTGAACAGGATCGGATAATGATCCTTAAGCCGCTCGGCGATGTAGTTGGCATTCAAAATCGCAATCTCGCTGGCGGTCTTCAGACCATTGCCACCCAGCATACGGATGTACATCCAAGAAATTGGCAAGATTGATGCAGAGCCATCTGGCGCAGCAGACACAGCACCATTTGAGCCCAAGGCCACATGTCCTGGCAAATGCGGAACAAGCTGCCTTGCAACGCCGATCGGGCCAACACCTGGTCCGCCACCGCCATGGGGAATGCAGAAGGTCTTGTGCAAATTCATGTGGCAGACATCAGCGCCCAAATCTCCGGGTCTGGCCAGTCCTACCAGTGCGTTCAAGTTGGCCCCGTCCAAATAGACCTGACCGCCATGTTCGTGCACCTTTGCGCAGATTTCCCGAATTTCGGCTTCGAACACACCATGCGTGGACGGATATGTGATCATCAGAGCTGCAAGATTGTCAGAGTGCTGCTCTGCCTTCGCTGTGAGATCAGCAAGATCCACATCACCCTCATCATTGCAGCGCACGACAACCACACTGTAACCAGCCATTTGAGCCGATGCCGGATTGGTGCCATGGGCCGATGATGGGATCAGGCAAATATTGCGGTGCCCCTGTCCATTCGCCTCATGATAGCCGCGAATGGCGAGCAGCCCGGCAAATTCGCCCTGACTGCCTGCATTGGGTTGCAAACTGACCTTTGCAAATCCCGTAAGCTCAGACAGCCAGCGATCCAGATCATCAATCATGATTGCATAGCCGCGACGATGGGCGGCAGGAGACAGCGGATGGATATTCCCGGTTTTCGCCCAGGTCACCGGCATCATTTCTGCTGCCGAATTCAGCTTCATTGTGCACGAACCCAGAGGGATCATGGCACGGTCAAGCGCCAGGTCCTTATCCATCAGCTTACGCAACAAGCGCATCATCTCGGTTTCCGACCGGCAACTGTGGAAAATATCCTGTGACAGAAACTTTTCGCTCTCACGTTCCACAGTCAGCGCGCTGCTTGCTGCAATAGAAACTTTGACGCCAAACAAGCCGCAAAGCGCCTCCAGATCTGCTTCCGATGACGTTTCATCAAAGGCGATCGATATCGTGTCAGAATTCACTTTACGCAGCAGATAGCCAAGTTTTTCCGCTTCATCACACAATGCTTGCGCCTGGGTGGTGCTGCTAACCGTCACCGTATCAAAATAGTGGCTGGATCCGGTTGTGTAGCCGCCCTGCCGCAAGGAAGTCGTCAGACGGTTGGCCAATTCATGAACCCGTTTCGCAATGACTGCCAGGCCAGCCGGCCCGTGCCAAATCGCATAGGCAGCAGCCATATTGGCCAAAAGCGCCTGTGCGGTGCAAATGTTGGACGTCGCTTTTTCACGCCGAATGTGCTGTTCCCGCGTCTGCAGCGCCAGACGATAAGCGGGGCGTCCATGCGCATCAATGGATTCACCAATCAATCGACCCGGCACAAGCCGGGTCAAAGCCGATGACGCTGCCATATAAGCTGCGTGTGGCCCACCATTGCCCAGAGGCACGCCGAAGCGCTGCATGGAACCTACGCAGATATCTGCGCCCCATTGCCCCGGCGGTTGCAACAACACCAGAGACAACGGATCTGCTGATACAATCACAAGAGCGCCAACGGCCTTTGCCGCGTCCACAATCCTTGCCGGATCGCTCAGCGCGCCTTCAGTATCGGGGAGCTGCAGGATAACGGCCGCCACATCGCCATTCATCTCGCCATCATCTACGGTAAACCCGATCGTTGCCGCGCGGGTGTTCAGGACATCAAGCGTCTGTGGATGCAATTTGCTGGCGATGACAATGCGATGCCGCTTCTGTCTGTGATGGCGAAACGCCATGCCAGCGGCTTCGGCCACCGCAGTTGCCTCATCAAGGAGCGAAGCATTGGCGATTGGCAATCCCGTCAATTCAGCCACAAGTGTTTGAAAATGAAACAACATTTCCAATCGCCCCTGAGATATCTCCGGTTGATACGGTGTGTAGGATGTATACCAGCCAGGGGTTTCAAGCAGGTTTCTCTGAATAACCGGTGGCACATGTGTGCCATGATACCCCTGCCCGATCATGGATTTGGCAACAATGTTCTGTTCCATCTTGCCGAAGAGTTCAGCAAGCGCCGCTTCTTCCCCAATGCCATCTGGAATGTTCAGGGTGCCCTCCATCCGGATTTTGGACGGGACTGTCTGCCCGATCATCGCCTCCAAAGAGGTCATACCCAAAGCGTTGAGCATGGAACGCTGATCCTGAAGACCGGGTCCAATATGGCGCGCGAGAAACGGGCTGTCTGTCATTGTAAAATTCTCCGGGAGGGGCTGTAAGGCTAAAAGATCAGGAAATCTGGGCGGTATAGGAGGCTAAATCCAGCAATTGCTCCAACTCATCCGGTTTGGAGAGCTTCATTTTGTAAAGCCAACCGGCCCCTTCAGCATCTGCATTGACCAGAGCGGCTTCATTGGCGAGTGTTTCGTTGATCTCGACAACTTCGCCCGATGCAGGGGCATAAACATCGGATGCCGCCTTGACGGACTCCACAACCACAACATCATCACCTTGTTCCACACTTGTGCCGGTCGACGGCAGATCGACAAAGACAAGATCGCCCAACTGCTCCTGCGCGTGATTGGTAATACCTACAGTCGCCACGTCACCCTCGACGCGCAGCCATTCGTGCTCTTCGGTGTAGTAAGTTGTGCTCATTGGTGTGTCTTCCTTTGCAAGGTAAATTATCGTTTGTACTGATGTGGAACAAAAGGCAGCTTTGCCCTCTGCATGGGAATTTTCTTGCCGCGAACTTCGGCAAATATGGGCATATCAGCAGCAGAAACAGCAATCAGCCCCAGGGCCACGCCGCTTTCAATTGAAGGGCCATAGCCGCCTGATGTTACAATACCAATTTCAGATCCGGCTTCATCCAACAGGAGTGCCCCTGCCCGCACTGGCATGCGCCCCTCTGGCACGAGCCCGACCCGCATACGGCTGCGCCCGGCGCTGATCTTATCTGCCAGCGCCTTTGCGCCAATAAACGTCCCATCATTGCGCAGTTCCTTGGGAATTGCCCAGATTAACCCGGCTTCATGGGGACTGATCGTGTCGGAAAGGTCCTGCCCATAAAGAGAAAGCCCTGCTTCCAGTCGCAAACTGTCTCGCGCACCCAGACCAACGGCTATAACACGCTCATCTCTCAACAAAGCGCGGGCAAACGCGTCACACTCCGTCTCTGGCATTGCAATCTCAAAACCGTCTTCGCCCGTATAGCCGCTTCTGGACAGGAACCAGCCCGGTTTTGGCTCAATGCCTGTCATGAAGTCCATCTGGGATACGGCAAAGCCTTGATCTGCCAGTACCGCCTCAGCTTGAGGTCCCTGCAACGCCAGAAAACCGCGCGGTATCACATTGACGGATACATCGAACGCTTCCGCATGCGCCCTGATATGAGCAACATCCTTTTCCGCACAGCCAGCATTGGCGACCACGAGATATCGCAGATTATCCAACCGGGTGATAATCAAATCATCAATAATACCAGCAGCATCGTCCAGAAAGAACGTATAGCGGGACGCATTGATCCCTTGCTCACTGGCAACATAGGGGCACAGATGCTCGATCAGTGCGGAAGCCTGACGGCCCGTAATCTCCACATGCACCATATGCGAGATATCGAACAATCCAGCAGATGCCCGCGTATGCAAATGCTCTTTCATCAACCCCAATGGGTAGAACAACGGCATATCATAGCCCGCGAACGCGCCCATTTTGGCGCCTTCGGCAATATGTAGTTCATAGAGAGGGGTCTGTTTCATATAGGCTCCCGACATCAAACAACAGAAATCGTCCACTGCAAAATTGCAATGGCCGACCCCTCTGTCTAAAGCCTGAGAGACTTGCACAATCGCTTGTTGACAATGATATGCCGACAGACAATTCCACTTACACCTTCGGCGCGAACCAACCAGTTCGACTTTCCAGAGTGCTTTTCCGACAACGGTCCTTTTGCCTGAGAGATTATGGGCATTTTCACCTTCGGCGGCATCGATCCTGACTGGTCAAAATTGACTGGTCAAGGCTGATAACCCTCTCCCGTTGTCGGCCCGGACTCGTCCGGACAGCACAGTAAGGCTAGCTCAAAAACCAATCCATGTCATCATCGGCAGCGGATGAAAATTAGGATCGATTGAAATAACTTGATGCCTTGGTACCCACAGGTACACAAAAACAGAACGGCCAAACCAATTGAACGCGTACAAACTGGCATTCGCATCAAGAAGCGACTGCTGAAAGTCCTCAAAGGCCTCGCCGATCAGATCGACATCACACTGGCCGGTCTGCGGGAAAGCATCGAGCTGCCTTGTTTTGAAGGCAAGCGGGTAATTTCACAGCAGACCTTGCTGAAAACTGAGCAATTGAAAGCGGTTTACGAGCTCGATCCAACTGCCTCAGACAGCCATGGAATGCGCGAAACAGCCGTCCCTCAGTCTTCTTGAACCGCTCTCAAATAGTTCAACAGATCGCTCAGATCATCCACAGACAGTTCAAATGTCGGCATGTCAGGGTGTCCAACATAAATCCCCTCGGCAAAGGCCTCCGCAAGGTTCTCAACCGGATATAGCCGCGCAATGTAACGAAATGGCACAGCTTCGGGATGCGTGCTCGTGCCCTCCGAGCCGACTTCGTGGCAAGTAGCGCATCTGTCTTGCGCCAGTGTCTGACCTCTGAGTACAGATTTCAACTCGTCATTGTTCAAATGAGACGCGGCGACCGCGGGCAACGTCAGCAAGCCAGCAAAGAGTGCCGCCAGGCAAGTCACACGTGTAGAGCTTTCAATCCATCCCATATTCTGGCCCGTCCTTTTGGTTGTCATTCGATTGATGTGGGCACCCAGACCTGAATCAAAAACACCCACAAACAAAAGACCCCGCCTTGCCGGACGGGGCCTTGATGCAGATCAAAATGTCAGAAAAGGCCGTTAGGCAATCAGACCTTAATGGTCGTGATCATGGTCATGTTTGTGGCCATCTTCTTCATCATCATCATCAGCGTTCAGCTCTTCCTTCGTCACGGTCTTGTCCGTCACATTGGCAAGCTCAAGCAGGTAGTCGACAACTTTTTCTTCAAACAGTGGCGCACGCAGACTGGCCATTGCTTCAGGGTTGTTCCGATAATAATCAAACGCCTGCTGTTCCTGACCCGGGAACTGGCGGATCTGCTCGATCAAAGCCCGCTGCAGCTCTTCATCCGTAATCTGAACCTTGTTGTTATCGCCAATTTCAGCCAGCACCAGGCCGAGACGAACACGGCGCTCGGCAATTTTCTGGTAGTCAGCCCGAGCTTCTTCTTCAGTTGTGTCTTCGTCTTCAAAGGATTTGCCATGTTGTTCAATGTCATGGGTAACCTGGCGCCAGATATTTTCAAATTCCTGCTCAACCAGAGTTGGCGGCAATTCGAAGGCGTGCATTTCGTCCAGTTGATCCAGAAGCTGACGCTTCACTTTCTGGCGGGTGACACCACCATACTGGCCTTCAACCTGCTGACGAACAGCTTCGCGAAGTTTTTCAATGGATTCCAACCCCAGGCGCGTAGCAAACTCATCGTCCAGCACCACATCTCCAGGTGCAGCGACATCGCGTACAGTCACTTCAAACTCGGCATCCTGACCCTTGAGCATTTCTGCCTGATAGTCATCGGGAAATTTGACCTGAATGGTTTTTTCGTCACCGGCTTTGGCGCCGATCAGTTGTTCTTCAAAGCCGGGGATGAATTGACCTGATCCGAGCACCAGCATCGCATTATCGTCCTGACCACCTTCAAACGGCTCGCCATCCAGCTTGCCAAGATAGGCAATTGTCAGGCGATCCTTGTCTTCAGCAGCACCGGTCTTGGTTTCGTATGGCCGATTGCTCTCGCCGATTTCCTGAAGGCGCTCATCGATTTCCGCTTCGGAAACATCCACAACGGGACGCTCAATCGTCAGCTTGCCATAGTCCAGTTCTTCAATGGCAGGCACGATTTCATAGGAAATCTTATAGGCAAGATCAGCGTCGCCACTCAGAATTTTATCTGCAGCGCCTTCTTCTTCAGGCAGCTCGATCTTCGGCTGCATGGCAGGTTTTTCCGACCGGTCAGAGATGGCCTTTTGAGAAGACTGGTTCAACTCTTCCTGCAAAATGTCACTCATGATGGACTTGCCATACATCTGACGCAGATGCGCGACAGGCACCTTGCCTTTACGGAAGCCTTTGAGCTGAACCTGATCTTTCAGTTCATCCAGTTTCGCTTCCATGCGATCTTTCATGTGCGACGCCGGAACCACAATGTCCAGTTCGCGCTTCAAGCCTTCGTTCAGGGTTTCACTAACCTGCATCTTTGTCGTCCTGACGTTTAATTGGCCACTTGCCCAATTACGGTTCAGCGGCATTATATTATTGTTTCAAACCTGGATGCTCACACGCCTTGATGATCACATGCATTGATGACCACATGAACCGCGTGACCACATTGAACTGGTGCGGGCGGAGGGACTTGAACCCCCACAGCTTGCGCCACAAGAACCTAAATCTTGCGTGTCTACCAATTCCACCACGCCCGCATTAAGCAGATTCAACAGGTCAGCATCTCAAAGCGATACCAATTTGATCGCGCCTCTATATCAAGCTGTCCGATTGGGTCAACCAAAACCCGCCAAAACCGCGCTTAATTCCCGTTAATCTGCAAACGAAACAAAGTTCACACGTTTATACCCGAAACCCTGCCCTGCGCATGCGCAATATTTAACCACCAAAACAGTAAATGCACATTATTTAATCAGCAACATGCACAAATATAAAGCAGCCGGCTAATTTAAGGCCATTTCAGGGCAATGAACCAGCTCCCAATTTACGGGATGCCGCCATTTTCCGTGACTGATTAACGATTTTTCTGCTAACAAGAAATTGGCATGGTTTTTGCTAATATCCCAGCATCGGCACACAGTGATCCCTTCCGATCTGTGGAACACATGAAATGTCATTAGGCTGAGTATTGAGGAAGCGCATGAAAAAGATTGAAGCTATCATCAAACCTTTCAAACTTGATGAGGTCAAAGAAGCTTTGCAGGAAGTCGGCCTTCAGGGAATTACGGTCTTGGAAGCTAAAGGATTTGGACGTCAAAAAGGACATACAGAGCTTTATCGGGGCGCAGAATATGTCGTTGATTTCCTGCCCAAGGTCAAAATTGAACTGTTTGTGCCAGATGACATGCTGGAACGCGCGGTAGATGCCATTCGCGATGCAGCCCAAACAGGCAGGATCGGTGACGGCAAGATTTTCATTAGTGATGTCCAGAATGCAATTCGTATTCGGACTGGTGAAGTCGGCGACGAAGCCGTTTAAAAAAACAACTAAATTTTCTGGGGCTTTTCTGATAAAGCCCCTCCTCGTCAACAGTTTAAAAAAATTCCAAAGGGAAGCGATCTATGGCAACCGAAAATGACATTCTGAAACAGATCAAAGATGACGACATTCAATACGTCGATCTGCGTTTCACCGATCCTCGGGGAAAAATGCAGCACGTAACAATGGACGCATCTGTCGTTGATGAAGATATGTTCGCCGATGGCGTTATGTTTGATGGATCCTCCATCGCCGGCTGGAAAGCCATCAATGAATCTGACATGACACTGATGCCTGATGCATCAACGGCTGCCAAAGACCCGTTCTTCCAGGCGCCAACTCTGGCGATTTTCTGCGATATTCTGGATCCGATCAGCGGCGAAGGCTATAATCGCGATCCACGCATGACCGCCAAGAAAGCCGAAGCCTACGTCAAATCATCCGGCACCGGCGACACTGTATATGTCGGCCCTGAGGCTGAATTCTTCGTGTTTGACGATGTACGGTTTTCCACAGACCCTTATAACACGGGGTTCTTGCTCGACAGCTCTGAACTGCCCGTAAATTCCTACTCGGAATATGAAGGCGGCAATATGGGTCACCGGCCACGGACCAAAGGTGGTTACTTCCCGGTTCCACCAGTTGATTCCGGCCAGGACTGGCGCGGCGACATGCTGCAGAAGATGAAAGAAATGGGCGTGGTTGTTGAAAAGCACCACCACGAAGTGGCTTCTGCACAGCACGAACTGGGCTTGGTCTTCCAGACATTGACAAAAATGGCCGATCACCAGCAGATTTACAAATACGTAGTGCATCAGGTCGCTCATGCATGGGGCAAAACGGCCACATTCATGCCAAAACCAGTCTTTGGCGACAATGGCACAGGCATGCACTGCCATCAGTCCATCTGGAAAGACGGCAATCCGCTGTTTGCTGGCAATCAATATGCCGATCTGTCGGAAGAGTGCCTGTTCTATATTGGCGGCATCCTGAAGCACGCAAAAGCGATTAACGCGTTCACGAACCCATCGACCAACTCCTACAAACGTTTGGTTCCTGGTTATGAAGCACCGGTTCTGCTGGCCTACTCAGCACGCAATCGTTCAGCTTCCTGTCGCATTCCGTTCAGTGCATCACCAAAAGGCAAGCGTGTTGAAATCAGGTTCCCTGATCCAACAGCCAATCCTTACCTTGCCTTTACTGCACTGCTGATGGCTGGCCTTGATGGCATCAAGAACAAGCTGCACCCGGGCGAAGCCATGGATAAGGATCTTTATGATCTGCCACCAGCAGAACTGGCGGAAATCCCAACTGTAGCTGGCTCCCTGCGGGAAGCTCTGGAATGCCTTGATGCTGACCGCGACTTCCTGAAGGCCGGTGGCGTTATGGATGATGATCAGATCGACGCCTATGTTGACCTGAAAATGGAAGAGAACATCCGTTACGAACACACACCGCATCCGGTTGAGTTCGACATGTATTATTCTGTGTAAAAGCTGCCATAAAAATAAATTGAAAGGCGTCCTGCGGGGCGCCTTTTTTTTGCAAACTTCTCAACACGCGCCAATAGTTCAAGACCAGTGAAGCTGACCGTCTCAGGCCAACTTCAGCGAACTGGTGACCACAACAGGCATACAAACATTCAAGAATTTGGGCTAACGGAAGCTCGAACCGGATGTATTACGATACATAAAAGAGCAGGAAGAAAAATAAAAACGGCATGCCAAAGATAGTTGGCAAGAATATCTTAAATTCAACCGCCCGAAAAACTGCCTCGTGAGCAGATTTGTAATTAACAGCAGCTGGCGAAGCTAATACAGTACTAGCTTCGCCAGCTGATGTGGACTTGTCGCCCATATGATCCTCGACACAATACCTGACCAGATCTGAATGTAACATCGCGCATTAAAGTAAACTTTTGGTTGCCAAAACCAGATCATGAGCTTTTTTTGAATTTTTTTTCGCCAACCGCCAATTCCATCCACTGGCCATCGGCAACTCATGGTCGGTCCGGAAGCGCTAATCCGCAGAGATGCAACAAAAATTGCTCCAATTTGAATGCCGCCGCCACTTTTTGTTCTATCTTTGTCTATAGTTGAGCCTTCGAATCACCATGGGACCACAACAGGATATGAGTAACGCAGAGGATCTTTTTGGCAGCGGCACGCGCCCACCTGCCCCCTCACCGACCAAGACACCACCTCAGTCCGCTCCCAAAAAGACGGCTTCGAAAGCTCGAGCAACCGGAAACTTCAGCGATCCTGAAGCCTACACTGCAGCCGACATCGAAGTGCTGGAAGGTCTGGAACCGGTCCGCAAGCGTCCTGGCATGTATATCGGCGGAACTGATGAGAAAGCGCTCCATCACCTGTTCTCTGAAGTCATTGACAACTCAATGGATGAGGCAATCGCGGGTCACGCCAATTGGATTGAGGTGAGTTGTAACGCCGACGGGTCTCTCAGCATAACCGACAATGGCCGTGGCATTCCAATTGATCCCCACCCGAAATTCAAAGACCGCTCCGCTTTGGAAGTCATCATGACCACATTGCATGCTGGCGGTAAATTTGACTCCAAGGTTTATGAAACTTCCGGCGGCTTGCACGGCGTCGGTATTTCTGTCGTCAATGCCCTGTCAGATGTATTGGAAGTCGAGGTTGCCCGAAACAGAAAGCTATACAGGCAAACCTTCTCCCGTGGTCATGCGACCAGCCGTCTTGAGGATTTGGGCGATATCCAGAACCGCCGTGGCACCAAGATTACATTTCACCCCGATGCCGAAATCTTTGGACCTTCAGCCAGTTTCAAACCGGCGATCCTTTTCAAGATGGCGCGGGCGAAAGCCTATTTGTTTGGTGGCGTTGAAATCCGTTGGCGTTGTGATCCAAGCCTCCTGGGCGAAAAAGACACGACACCACAGCAAGGCGTTTATCACTTCCCAGGTGGTTTGAAAGACTATCTGGAAGATCAGATGGATACCAAACACCGTGTGACCGATGAGATATTTTCCGGTCAGGCCGGCCGTCGTGGTGGTCACGGATCTGTCGAATGGGCATTGAGTTGGTTTGCCGGCGATGGATTTGTACAATCCTACTGCAACACGGTTCCCACCGGCGATGGCGGAACCCATGAAAGTGGTCTGAGAACGGCCTTGTTGCGCGGCCTGAAGGCCTACGCAGAACTGACAGGCAATAAGCGGGCCTCCGTCATTACGTCAGACGATGTGATGACATCCTCAGCGGCCATGCTGTCAGTTTTTGTACGCGAGCCCGAATTTGTTGGCCAGACAAAGGACAAGCTTGCCACAGCGGAAGCGACAAAAATCGTCGAAGGCGCAATACGTGATGCTTTTGATCACTGGCTGACCGGTTCTCCTTCCCAGGCCTCCAAATTGCTGGAATGGGTGGTCGATCGCGCCGAAGAGCGTCTGCGCCGCCGCCAGGAAAAGGAAATCAACCGCAAAAGTGCAACGCGGAAACTACGCCTCCCCGGCAAATTGTCGGATTGTTCCGGCAGTGCCGCTTCAGGCTCAGAGCTCTTTATTGTTGAGGGTGACTCAGCCGGCGGGTCAGCCAAACAGGCACGGAACCGAAAGAACCAGGCAGTTCTGCCGCTGCGTGGCAAAATTCTCAATGTTGCCAATGCAGGGCGCGAAAAGCTGGCGGCCAATCAGCAATTGTCAGATCTCGGCCAGGCGCTTGGCACTGGCCTGCGCAGCAATTACCGCTCCAGTGAATTACGGTATGATAAAATCGTGATCATGACGGATGCGGATGTCGATGGGGCTCACATCGCGGCGCTGCTGATTACGTTTTTCTATCGTGAAATGCCGGACCTTATTGAAGACGGGCACCTTTATCTTGCAGTGCCACCGCTCTACCGCATCAGCCAGGGTGGAAAGACACTCTATGCGCGCGACGATGCGCATAAGGATGAATTGCTTGAAACAGAATTCAATGCCCGTGGAAAAATCGACATTGGCCGTTTTAAGGGTCTTGGCGAAATGATGCCAGCTCAGCTAAAAGAAACGACAATGAATCCGAAAACGCGGACAATGTTGAAAGTTCGCATCGAAGACAGCGAAGTTCAGCTGACAAAGGACTCGGTCGAGCAACTCATGGGCAACAAACCAGAGGCTCGGTTTACCTTTATTCAGGAAAATGCTGAATTCGCCAGCGATTTGGATATATAAACCAAGCAAGCCCCCACGTGAGCCACATCCCCTGCGGCTGACTTAGTAAAAATAAATAAATGACGGCGCATAGATGAAGTTTAAAAAGACAATTTTTGCAGCAGCATGCCTAGCCATATTGCCATTATCCTTAACGACCCCACACTACGCAACAGCATCAGAAAGCGTCCAGCGCGCTCTGGCAAGCTTGGCGCCCTCCGTTCGGTTCGTTCAATCGGCAGGCAAATGGCGTGGACCAAATGGGCAAATAGGAACGCACCGCGTTGTTTTGCTAGCTAATCCGGACGAAACACAATCCCTTTATATTCAATGGGTTCCACTGAATAAAGGCGGTCAGGGCGCGGCACCCTACGCGTTGGAAATCGATGAGATCAGTAAGCTCAATCAGGAAATTATCGGCCTCTCGGCGCAGGTCGGTGTGAAAGGGGAGTTGAGTGTGTATCTGGAAGCAGAGCCCACGGATGACCCAAATGCCCCTTATGGTTACGAGCTCTTTTTAAAGGATCGAAAAACCTATTCATTCGGTGGGGCAAGTAACTGATAGTTCTTAGATTTGTTGACATTTCTAACTGTTACCCTATGTTGCCGGAAACAATGGACTGACGCTTTTGGCGTCGCAACAGATTGGTTCGAAACCCATCTCTGAAAAGCCCCAAATGACATTTGACGAACTTGGACTAAGCCCAAAAGTGCTCGCCGCCGTGGAGCGTGTTGGTTACACTGAACCGACCCCCATCCAAGCGGGTGCAATTCCTCACGTTTTGCAAAAGCGCGACGTGTTGGGAACAGCACAAACTGGGACCGGTAAAACAGCCAGTTTTACCCTGCCAATGCTGACATTGCTGGAAAAAGGCCGCGCACGTGCGCGCATGCCTCGGACCCTCATTTTGGAACCGACACGCGAGTTGGCGGCACAGGTCGAAGAAAACTTCAAGATCTATGGCTCAGGCCATAAATTGAATGTTGCTCTTCTGATCGGCGGCGTTTCCTTTGACGAGCAGGAAAAGAAGCTGATGCGTGGCGCGGATGTGCTGATTGCTACGCCTGGTCGTCTGCTGGATCATTTTGAACGCGGCAAACTACTTCTGACCGGCGTGGATATTCTGGTTATCGATGAAGCCGATCGCATGCTGGATATGGGTTTCATTCCCGATATTGAACGTATCTGCAAATTGATCCCGTTCACACGACAGACCCTGTTCTTTTCGGCAACAATGCCAAATGAGATTCAGAAACTTGCTGACCAGTTTTTGCATAACCCGGCTCGGGTAGAAGTTGCCGCACGATCATCAGCAGCTCTCACAGTGACACAAAACGTTGTTCATTGCGGATCAAAGCCAGCAGAAAAACGTGCAGCGCTCCGGCATTTAATTGACAATGCCGCTGATCTCCAGAACGCCATCATATTCTGCAATCGCAAACGTGACGTGGCCACCGTGGCTCGTTCGCTGGAACGCCATGGTTATAATGCTGGCGCTTTGCACGGCGATATGGATCAGCACGCACGCATGAAAATGCTCGCATCATTCAAAGATTTGAGCACAAAGCTGCTCGTTGCAAGTGATGTAGCAGCCCGTGGCCTGGATATTCCGGAAGTCAGCCACGTGTTCAATTTTGATGTACCGACACATGCGGAAGACTACGTCCATCGGATTGGTCGAACTGGCCGCGCGGGACGCAGCGGAGCGGCGTACACGCTTGTATCCAAATCAGATCAGAAATACCTTGATGCTGTTGAAAAGCTGATCGGCAAGCCCCTGATTGAAGTGTCCGAGAAGTCAGCCGGAGTGCCACACGACACCCAAAAGGCCGACGCAGAAGCTGACACGGATAACCGATCAGAACTGTCCGAAACCAGGAAGCCACGACGCTCTGAAAGAAAACCTCGTCGAGCCGCCTCAAAGCCACAACCTGTAGCTGAGAAGGTGAGCGAGCCTACACGTGATGCTGGAAAAACGACAGAGCCAGCAAAGTCGGAAGAGTCTCAGAGGGCACGCAACCCCAAGGGCACAAACCGCCGCAAACAGACGGCTAACGATAATGTGCCGTTTGCGGAAGCTGATCACGTACCAGCATTTCTGCTTCGATCGGTAAGTCTCAACTAGAAGGTGTATATCTTCTTAACGCCGCCGAACAAATTTGCTGGATTAACCCAGTCTTAAGCGTATCGTCATAACAATTGGTCTAATTTATTTGGACGACCGGTTGAATTATGGCTGAGCATGAAGATTTTCGTCGCACTTTGGTGCATGGCGAAGCGGCACTGAAGCAGATCAAACGCTGCGAAGTTCCTGCGTTTCCGCGCCACTATGAGCTTTGGTACACCTATTCGGCTGGTTTCGACCAGAAGCTCAACACAGCCATCAACGAGATTCTCCGTTCGCGTGGCAAAGTCACACTTGAAGAAACCACCTATTTGTATGACACCTTTTTGTCCCCCTTCCGTCTGGGAGACAAGCTTGATCAATTCGGCAGCAATTTCAGCGATCAGATTGAAACCATGCTCGGCAGCATTGATCAAAGCATGGAAGTGAACGAGGACTATTCAACCACTCTGTCGGAACTTTCCAGCGAGCTTGGCGCTGCCAAAAACGCAGGTGCGGTCAAGAATGTTGTTCATCAACTTGTAAAAGCCACTGCCGTTGTTCGTGCGTCTCACAAAGAGATGGAAGACAAATTAAGAGAGTCCCAATCACAGGTTGCCGAATTGAAGGACAATCTGGAAGCGGCGCGGTTTGAAAACCTTACCGATGAGTTGACGGGCCTTGGCAATCGTCGCTTGTTTGACCAGACCATGTCGCGCAAAGTACAGGCCAGTTCAGGCATTGGAACAACCTTCTGCCTGATCATGCTGGACATCGATCATTTCAAACAGTTCAACGATACTTGGGGCCACCAAACAGGTGATCAGGTCCTGAGACTTGTCGGCATGACAATAAAGAACACCATCTCAGCACCAGATATTGCCGCCCGCTACGGTGGTGAGGAGTTCGCGGTGATCTTGCCTGACACCACATTGGATGAGGCAATCATGCAGGCAGACCTTATCCGTGAGGCAATCAAGGACAGGAAGCTCCTGAAGCGATCCACAGGCGAAAAGCTTGGCAATGTCACTGTGTCAGCCGGCGTTGCGCGCTACGAGCAGGACGACACTGCAGTGACACTGATTGAACGGGCCGATGCAGCACTGTATTCTGCAAAACGTGCCGGTAGAAATTGCGTCATGTCCGAAAAGGGTGACTTCGACGAAAACCGAATGGTGTCGTAAGGAACATATTGCTTATACGGCATTCAATCCGCTGCAAGTCCCATTTGCCAGAAATCGGCTTCCAATCGCGTAGCCTGACCAAAAAGTTTTTCCAACCTTGGGCGACGGGTCTCCGTCAGTAGCTCATTTGCGTGTTTTTCAAGCGTAGCCGCTGTTGCCTTGGCCACATCCTGATAATCCTGTCCGGAATACTCATTGATCCACGCAGCGTATGGGTGGTCAGGAGCAAGTGTTCCGTCCGCCCGGCCAAATTGTGTCAGAAGATTATTGCCAATTTCTGCATAGCCCAACATGCATGGTGAAAGAGCGACCATCAGATCAAGAATATCGCCTGCTTGCCCGGCTTCCAGCACAAATCGCGTGTAGGCAATCGTCTGTGGCGCCTCAATACTGTGTTCAAGGTCAAAGCGCGAAAGCCCCCAATCAGAACACAGCCGCACATGCAGATCCATCTCAACATCAAGAATGGCCGAGACGCCAGCCGCAGCGGCGCGCATGTCTTCCAGATTAGTAGATTTGTAGACTGCCAGTGCGTGGGCTCGGGCAAATTGGATGAGAAACAGATAGTCCTGAACCAGATATGTTTGAAACGCCGCCTTTGATAGCGTTCCAGCACCCAGTTGCTCTACAAACGCATGATTTGTGTAGGCCTGCCAATCATCGGCACGGGCTGTTTTCAACGAGTCAAAGAAAGGCACTCAAGCGCACTCACGCATTAGGCGTAGCAGCTTGCAAAGTCACGGATTCGCCGCAACCACAGGCAGATGTCTGGTTTGGGTTATTGAACACAAATCCAGAGCGCAGCTTGGTCACTTCATAATCCATTTCGGTGCCCAGAAGAAACAGAACAGCACTTGGTTCAATAAAGACTGCAGCTCCATCCAACTCGACCTTATCGTCCTTCGGATCAGGTTCATGCGCAAGGTCAATGGTGTACTCCATTCCCGCACAGCCACCCTTTTTGATGCCCACGCGAATGCCAGCAGCGCCGTCTGATCCGGCGGCAATATGCCGCACTCGATCTGCAGCCGCGTCCGTCAAAGTCAAAACCTGAAATGCACCCATTGGATTTCTCTCTAGAACCAGTTTAACGCCACTTTGGCTTCTTCAGACATGCGGTCAGGTGTCCATGGCGGATCAAACACCATATTCACCTTAACTTGCCCGACACCTGGGACCGAACAGAGCGCATTTTCCACCCAGATCGGCATTTCACCGGCAACCGGGCATCCAGGCGCAGTCAGTGTCATGTCCACATCCAGATCACGATCATCGGTCAGATCAACCTTGTAGATCAGGCCAAGCTCGTAAATATCGGTCGGAATTTCCGGATCGTAAACCGTCTTGAGCGCCGCAATGATGTCTTCCGTCAGACGTTCCTGCGCTTCAGTTGACAGATTGGTACCATCTGACGCCGCTAATTGCGGTTGGCCCATGCCATCTTCCATCAGCTTCATATCGACCGCCGGTTTGGCTTCCGGCACATGAAGCGGATGATCTTCCGGCAGCACCTTATCAACATCATCATTCGTCATAACAACAGCACCTTAGCTAAAGAAACTCTGCGCCTTTGTGATCGCAGCTACAAGCTTGTCGACCTCATCACGCGTATTATAAAGGCCAAACGAGGCCCGGCAAGTTGCGGTTACACCATAACGCGCCAGAAGTGGCATCGCACAATGCGTTCCTGCCCGAACAGCCACGCCCTCCCGATCCAGCACCGTTGCAACATCATGGGCATGCGCGCCTTCAACTTCAAATGAGAAAATCGCTCCTTTGCCAGGCGCATTGCCAAACACTTTTACCGAATTCATCTCACCCAACCGCTTTGCGGCATAATCCCGCAAATCGGCTTCATGTGCCGCAATTGCATTCAACCCTATAGATTGCATATAGGATAGAGAAGCGCCCAGCCCAATAGCCTGCACGATAGGCGGTGTGCCAGCTTCAAACCGATGCGGTGGCGGTGCATAGGTGATGGTGTCTTCCATCACATCAAGAATCATCTCACCGCCGCCCATATAGGGTGGCATGGATTCCAGCAGTTCCGACTTGCCATAAAGAACGCCGATACCGGACGGACCATATAATTTGTGACCGGTCATCACAAAGAAATCGCAATCAAGTGCCTGAACATCAACAGCCATGTGAACGGCAGACTGGCTGCCATCTACCAGCACGGGAATGCCGCGCTCATGAGCAATTCGGCAGATTTCCCTGATCGGGACAATTGTTCCGGTCACATTCGACATCTGCGTAATCGCCACAATTTTGGTGCGTTCACTCAGCGCCGCCTCAAACGCCTCAAGATCAAAACTGTCATCTTCGCGATAAGGCACCCATTTCAGCACGGCGCCATTGTGTTCCCGGTGAAAATGCCAGGGCACGATGTTTGAGTGGTGCTCAAATATCGAGAGCACAATCTCATCGCCCTCTCCAATATGCGCGCCACCATAAGACTGCGCCACAAGATTAATGGCTTCAGTGGTTGAACGTGTGAAAATCACATTGTCTGTCGAGGGCGCATTCAAGAACCCGCGAACGGTCTCTCTGGCCGCCTCATAAAGGTCAGTGGAGGCGTTGGAGAGGAAATGCAGGCCACGGTGCACATTCGAATAAGTGTCAGCATATGCACTTTGCACCGCCTCAAGGACGGCGGTCGGTTTCTGAGCCGAAGCGCCATTATCCAGATACACCAGCGGTTTGCCGTAGACGTCCCTTGCCAGAATTGGAAAATCACTACGGATCTTTGAAACGTCGTAGGCAGTGTTTGCATCGTGTGGAAGCGTATCCATTTACAAATGCCCTTTCCAAGGCCCTTTTCTGAGGCCTGATTTCCAAACTTAGCGGCTGGCAAGCCAATCAGCCAGTATGGCCTCAAATGCCTCAATAATTTCCGGCTGCTCGGTATCTTCGATTGCTTCAGCAACAAAAGCTTGCACCATCATGATCTCTGCAACAGGGCGCGGAATGCCTCGAGACAGAAGATAAAACAGCATCTCTTCATCGATATCACCGCAAGTTGCGCCATGACCGCAAACCACGTCATCGGCAAAAATTTCAAGTTCCGGCTTGTTGAGAAACTCTCCGTTTTCGGACAATAACAGGCCTTGGCTCATCATCTTAGCATCAGTTTTCTGCGCAATCTGCTTGACCATGATCTTGCCCTGAAAGACAGCTTTGGCTTCATCAGCAATAACCGACTTGAACTGCTCAATGCTTGTGCAATTGGGCGATGCGTGATCCACATCCAACGTCATGTCAGTGTGCTGCTTGCCCTTCACAAGGGTCGCGCCACGAATGCCCAAATGGCTTTGCTCACCATCAAAAGTAATTTGAACGTCGGTTCGCACCAAATGGGAGCCAAGCGTCATGACGAAGGGCTCGTAAATCGCTTCAGTGCCAATCCGCGCACCGATCGTGGCCAGATGAGAGGATTGATCCCCTTCCGCAACAACACGAGCCTGAGTCAGTTTAGCGCCGTCTTCAACGATCACCGACAGTCCGGAACTGGCAATATAAGCACTGCCTTCAGGGCCAGAAAACCGTTCAACCAGAATGGCTTGCGCGCCACTTTCAACCAAAATGCTGTGGCGACAGGCTGCCGTTATTGCATCAGCATTGGACACAATGTGGTCGATAAAGATAATTGGTGTAACAGCGCTCTTTCGGACTTGAATGACATATCCGGATGAAGCCAACGCCATGTTGAAATCAACATTCGCATTGGGTTTCTCATGAAAACCCTTGGCGTCACCCAAGCCAATCTCAAGCGAAACAGCTTCTTTGGCCGCGTCCGAGGCCTTAGCTCCTGCGTTGGCCAATTCCTGAGGAATACCATCCACAACAGCCAAAACGAAGTCAGCAGGAACCAAAGGCTGACCAGCAGATGCTGGAACAGCGCTCTGCCCGCTTGCCAATTGCGGAACATCTTTCAACAGTGCCCGAAGGTCTGTGTATTTCCATTCTTCGACACGCCGGTGTGGAAGGCCACTCTCGTTCAAGCGATCTGCAGCTGCCTGGCGTGATGGCTCCAAATCAAGAAATGCAAATTGCTGCATCAGCGAGGTTTCAGCCTGAGTTTGAATTTTCTGCGGTTGTGCAGTCATTGTGTTGATCCCTGCCCTTAAGCCGCGTTCACAAAATCAGCGTAGCCATTTTCTTCCAGCTCCAGCGCCAGTTCCTTGCCACCGGATTTAACGATTTTCCCGGCTGACATCACATGCACAACATCAGGAACAATATGATCAAGAAGCCGTTGATAGTGAGTAATCACCAGCATGCCGCGCTCTGAATTGCGCAAGGCATTCACGCCATCTGACACAACCCGCAATGCGTCGATATCAAGCCCGGAATCCGTTTCATCCATCACGCAAAGCGTTGGCTCCAAAAGCGCCATCTGCATGATTTCGTTACGCTTCTTCTCACCGCCCGAAAAGCCCACATTCAAAGGACGTTTCAACATTTCCGGAGATACGTTCAATTCAGATGCTTTTTGCTTCACGATCTTCATGAAGTCTGGCGTGTTCAATTCTGCTTCGCCACGGGCTTTGCGCTGGGCGTTCATGGCCGTGCGCAAAAAGGTCATGGTTGCAACACCAGGGATCTCAATCGGGTACTGAAAGGCCAGAAAGACGCCGGCAGCAGCCCGCTCATCGGGTGCCATCTCAAGAAGGTCTTCTCCCTTGAACAGGATTTCACCTTCGGTGATTTCGTAGTCATCCTTACCGGCCAGAACATAAGATAAAGTGGACTTGCCGGAACCATTAGGCCCCATAATGGCGTGAACTTCGCCTGGTTTGATGGTCAGGTTAATTCCACGAAGAATTTCATTGCCATCGACATTGGCATGGAGGTTTTTGATTTGAAGCATTTTTCTGTCCTGAATATCTGAATCAGCCCGACAACAAAGTCGATCAAGCTGCTGTATTAAATAACTTAACCGACGGAGCCTTCTAGGCTGATCCCGATCAATTTCTGGGTCTCGGCCATGAATTCCATAGGCAATTGCTGAATAACGTCACGAACAAACCCGTTGACGATCAGCGCGATGGCTTCTTCGTCGGTCATACCGCGCTGTTGGCAATAGAACATCTGGTCATCGGAAATTTTCGACGTTGTGGCCTCATGTTCAAACACCGCAGTCGAATTTTTCGATTCAATGTAAGGCACGGTGTGTGCGCCACACTGATCGCCGATCAGAAGACTGTCACACTGGGTGAAGTTACGCGCGCCAGACGCCTTGCGATGAGCTGACACCAAGCCGCGATAGGTGTTTTGGGAACGCCCGGCCGAAATGCCTTTAGATATGATACGGCTGGACGAGTTTTTGCCCAGATGGATCATCTTGGTGCCACTATCTACCTGCTGTTTGCCATTGGAGATGGCTATCGAGTAAAACTCGCCGCGTGAATTTTCGCCACGCAAAATACAGCTTGGATATTTCCATGTGATCGCAGAGCCGGTTTCAACTTGCGTCCAGGAAATCTTGGAATTCTTTCCGCGACAATCACCACGCTTGGTGACGAAGTTGTAGATGCCACCCTTGCCTTCGGAATTACCGGGATACCAGTTCTGAACGGTAGAGTATTTGATCTCCGCATCATCATGCGTGACGAGTTCAACAACCGCAGCATGAAGCTGGTTTTCATCGCGCATAGGCGCCGTGCAGCCCTCCAGGTAGGAGACGTAGGATCCTTCATCAGCGATGATAAGTGTACGCTCAAACTGACCGGTCTTTTCCTCATTGATACGGAAATAGGTCGACAGCTCCATCGGGCATCGCACGCCCTTGGGGATGTAGACAAAAGACCCGTCAGAAAACACGGCCGCGTTCAGCGTGGCGTAGAAATTATCAGTGGTTGGAACCACAGATCCCAGATATTTCTTCACCAGCTCCGGATGCTCACGAACAGCCTCGGAGATCGAGCAGAAAATCACACCGGATTTCGCCAATTCGTCCTTGAACGTGGTGACAACGGACACGGAATCAAACACCGCATCAACAGCAACTCTCGCACCTTCAACACCCGCCAGTACAGCTTGCTCATTCAGCGGAATGCCGAGTTTCTTGTACGTTTCCAGCAACTCCGGATCAACTTCATCCAGGCTTTTCGGCCCTGGCGTCGATTTTGGAGCTGCGTAATAGTGCAGATCCTCGAAATCGATCTTCGGATAATCCACCCGTGCCCAAGTGGGCTCTTCCATGGTTTTCCAACGCCGATAGGCATCCAGGCGCCATTCCAGCATCCACTCAGGCTCGTCTTTCTTCGCGGAAATGAAACGAACAATGTCTTCACTCAGGCCCTTGGGCGCGAGTTCCATTTCGATATCGGTTACAAATCCGTATTTGTATTGGTCGACATCAATCTCTTTGACTTGTTCAATTGTTTCTTGAATTGCTGGCATGTCTTACTCCATCCTTCACAGCTTCAAAGGCTGCAGGTTGTTGCTATTCAGTTGGTGTCAGGCGGCTGTTTCCCGTTGATTGGGAGATAGGGTCGCCGTCATCTTATTAAAGGCTTCAGTAAATTGTTTTACGTCTTCTTCGGTGGTATTCCAGCCAAGGCTGATACGCATCGCACCATGCGCAATGTCAGGCTCGATACCCATGGCGGTCAGCACATGACTGAGCCCCACTTTTCCAGATGAGCAGGCAGAGCCGGAAGAAACGGCAAATCCCTGTAAATCCAGTGATATGAGCATAGTTTCCGCAGTAAGACCCGGCACAGCAATGCAACTGGTATTCGGCAGGCGCACAGCCTCCGATCCAAGCACGACAACACCATTCAGTCCCTGTTCCATCGCATCCCGCATTTTCGCCAGACGCTCTGTCGATGAGGCTTCCTCTGCAGTCATCTGCGCAGCCACACCGAAGCCGTGAATTGCTGCAATATTCTCGGTTCCGGCCCGTCCAAAGCTTTCCTGCCCACCACCTCGGATCAAAGGCTGAAATGCGTAGGATTCTGTTCGCCGCACGATGGCACCCACGCCCTGTGGACCACCCAACTTATGAGCAGATAGCGTCAGGAAATGCGCGCCGATTTCATTGATATCCACTGACAGTTTTCCCGGCCCCTGAATAGCATCACACAAAAAATAGGAATCCGTATCCGCGACCAAAGCGCCAATTGCTTCCACGGGCTGTCTGACGCCCGTCTCATTATTCGCCAGCATGACCGCCACAAGGACGCATTCACTATCAGACTGGGCTTTGACAAGGCGGTCAGAGAGCCAGACCAAATCCACAACGCCATTTTTGTCGACCGGGATGATCTCAATTTGCTCTGAGGCAAAACGTCCACCCTTCAGGACGGAATCATGCTCTGTGGCTGAGATCAAAAGCCGATCAACCGCACGCGGCTTGCCCTTTTCTAACAATGTGGGCTGCAGAACGGTGGCATTTGCCTCAGAACCGCCACCGGTGAAGGTAACACCTGAAGGCGTTGCTCCAACCATCTTGGCGACAGATTGCCTGGCGCGTTCGATCAAACCCTTGGCTTTGCGACCTTCCTGATAGATGGACGACCCATTTGCAGACAGATCCAGCGCCTCAATGACCGCGTGCTTGACCTGCGGACGCAGGGGAGATCCAGCATTGTGGTCGAGATAAATCCGCATGACCGAAAAAAATCGCCTTCTTTGTCAAACAAGCTGTATGTCATTCTTGCCAGCCGGGTGGAAAATGGTGTTTACAAGCGCATCAACGCTGGTGCGCCGCCCAAGCTAGTTTTTAATAGTTCTAAACTACCAAGTAGGACGCACCCGAAACGCTGTCAAGAAGTACGTCGCCTGCGCACCCCGCAAAGACGTCTAGGCACAACCAGTGCACTGCCAAGTGCCCGCAAAGAGGACTGTATTATGCCTGAAGTGATTTTCAACGGACCGGAAGGCCGTCTGGAAGGCCGTTATCAGCCCTCAAAATCCAAGACTGCTCCCATTGCTTTGATTCTACATCCACATCCGCGCTTTGGCGGCACCATGAACAATCAGATCATTTATGAGCTGTATTACATGTACGTAAAACGCGGCTTTACCGTGTTACGTTTCAATTTTCGTGGCGTGGGTCGCAGTCAGGGTACATTTGACCACGGCGCCGGTGAACTATCCGATGCGGCAGCGGCACTTGATTGGGTGCAGACTTTCCATCCTGATTCGCGCGGTTGCTGGATCGCTGGATTTTCGTTCGGCGCATGGATCGGTATGCAGCTTTTGATGCGCCGCCCTGAAGTTGAAGGCTTCATTTCAGTTGCCCCACCGGCAAACCTGTATGATTTTTCTTTCCTGGCACCCTGTCCCGCTTCCGGCCTGATGGTCCATGGAGATGCGGATAAGGTCGTGCCCATGAAAGACGTTCAGGCACTTGTAGACAAGCTGAAGGCGCAAAAGGGCATCACGATCGATCACGAGACATTGCCCGGTGCCAATCACTTCTTTGCAGATCAAACCGACACATTGCTCGAGCTGTGCGGCAATTATGTCGACAAACGCCTTGAGGTCCTTGGCAAGGTAGAGATGTAGGCTTGCTTCCAGCAGTCTTAGTGCAGAGCCGTTTGAAAAACAAAACCGGCTCTGCGTTGTAACAGCCCCCCGCTCAGAAACCATATTGGTGTTGCGCCAACCGTTCTGAAAGCCTTATGCCCGCGTTTGCAGTGGTGGCAGTCAAACGATAAAATTCGTATGTCTATCCGAGCAATTCTTCCGCTATCGTCAGCGCGCGTTCAAGTTGCGGATCACTTCCTGCTGTAAATACCGGGTCAAACGGAACTTCAATGTCAGGCTCAACGCCCTGCCCTTCAAGACGGATCCCATCGATACGAATGTCTGCAACAGCCATATACAGAAGACTGCCATCGGATAGCACATTGATCCTTCCGGCCAAAACCGCACCGCCCGTGGTTTCACCAACGATTGGCCCACGATCAAGTTTCTGGAAGCCATAGGCAAACACTTCCTTACCCGAACGCGCCCGCCCGTCCACCAACAGAACTACGGGCTTGGTCCAGGAGCCAAAAAAGTTCCGGCGCTGGCCATTCCGATCAATGCGCGTGGTCTCGACCGTTCGATCGGTAAAAAAATTTAGAAAGCTGCTGTTCGCTCCGCCCCATCCCCCGCGTAAATCAAGCACAAGAGCCTCTGCGGTACTCAAGTCTCCATACAGAAGTGCGCCGGTGAGGATGTCCTGGTACTTCTGGCCAGCATACGACCATGCACGGATATAACCGATCCTGGCCGCATCGCGTCTAACGAGTTGGATGCTTGCGCGCATTGCGTCTTCATACATTGTGCGCCCGTCAAGAACCTCAGGCGTAACGGTGATTGATTTCAGCTCGCCAGAACGACGTTCAATCAAAAGCTCACTCACCTTTCCTGCAAGCCCTTCGAACGAACGGATCGGATAGTAAGGTCGATCATCTACGGAGATAATCCGATCACCTGTCAAAACCCCGGCCACTTGAGCGGGATGGCCATCCAGAACACCGACCACAAAAATGCCCGCGCTGCGCGTTTCAACAATGATCCCGATCCCGGTGTAAATGGGCGCACCATTGGTGAGGTAAGGCGCAAGTTCGCCTTCCAGGCCCTTGTTGCCTGGCAAGAACACACCCGCCAATTGATACCACTGCGGACTGTCTTGGACATAAAGCTGTGTATGAGACGCTCCAAGTGCCGCTAGCATCTCGTTCACATTTTTGGAAAAAGCGCTTGGCGTCATGTCGGAGAGAATTTGTGACCTGTAGCGCGAAACGTGGCGCTCCCAGTCAAGGCCGTTCATGGCCGGATCAAAAAACTGCGTTTGTGCCCTGTTGGCAATTTCGTCAAATACGGCAAGTCGATCACCAGCAATGGCGAAGCTTGGGAGGGCAACAATGGCCGCCACTCCCAGCAGGCTTTTACGCCAATTTCCCAAAGATGAAAATCCACTCATCCAGCCGCTTCTCCTGCCGACAAAGTTGCTTTCAATGCCGCGACATGACTGTCTTTTTCTCAGCAGGTATTACGCCATTTTTGAGGCAGGCTGGTTATGTTTCAGAAAGGCAGGGATATGCTAAGAACCCTTGGGTTTATTGCGTTTTACCGGAGCAGTGCCCGACCGGGTTGCATCTGAAGACTTTGCAAAACGCGGCTTGGCTGGACGGGCATCTTTGTCCGCACCACCCCTGCCAGCCTTACCGGCAGAAGGTTTACCCGGCTTCTTGGATTTGCCGTATCTCGGTTTTCCGCCGATAGAGTCAGAGCCACCAGCACGCGCACCCGCGCGCTCTGCTCGCTCAACAGGCTTACCCTGCTTGTTGAAAATCGGCCTGTCGCTGCGTTCTGCAGGACCATCCGACGCTGGTGATGGGCGGTCAGATTTTGGAACAGCAGCCGCGTCCATTGGAGAGTAAGCGGATTTCTTTGCAAAGCTACGCTTGGGCTTTTCGCGCTTGTCACCTCGATCGTCTTTGCTCCAATTGCCGCTCTTGCCGGCTGGCTTGGACGACCGCGGACGATCAGATTCATCGGAGCGAAACCGCTCTGATTTTGCCTTTGGTGCTACTGGCTTGCTCGAAGATGAATGTTCGTGTTGGCGTTGCCCGTCCGCTGGCGCGTCGCGCTTGCCTTCAAACTTTGGCTTTGCGTGCTCCTTGAAACCTTCTGATCGATTGGGTCGCTCGCGCTTTGCAGCCCCATACGGTTTTTTCTTGTCACCAAAACTCTTCTTTTTATCACCATAAGATTTTCCGGCATTCGATTTGCCGCGCGGCGAACTGGTCAAATCAGGCACACCATCCAGCCGTCGGGCTTTAACCTTGCGATCTTTTGGATCCAGAATATTGTCGGGCCCAATGGCTTCCAGAAATTTATCGGCATGGCCAGCATCAAGCTGAACGAACGTCTCGTCATCCTTGATCTTGATGGCGCCAATCTGCTTGTTGGTAATGTTACCGGCCTCGCACAGGACCGGTATCAGCCAGCGCGGTTCTGCATTTTGTCGATATCCGACATCAAGAGACAGCCAAACACTGGCGCCAAATTCATCGCGCTGTTTTTTCGGTGGCTCAGAAGCCGAAATTTCCTGCAGCTCTTCAGGCGCAGATTGGCCAGCCCTGTAAAGACGAACAAAGGCGGCAGCAATTTGCTCCGGTCCGTGCTGCGCCAGCAACTCATTGGCAAAAGTTTGCTCATCTTCCTGCACCGGCTCACTAAGAGCTGGATCAGCCAGAAGCCGCTCATCATCCCGCCGCATCACATCATCAGCAGATGGCGCCGATGCCCAGTTCGCAGTCAGCTTGGCACCGCCCAGAAGGCGCTCAGCGCGCTTGCGGCCATTCTTTGGAACAATAAGTGCACTGACACCCTTGCGGCCCGCCCTGCCCGTACGACCACTTCTGTGCAGCAGCGTTTCTGGATTTGTCGGCAGATCCGCATGGATGACCAGTTCAAGATTGGGCAGATCGATCCCGCGCGCAGCCACATCAGTGGCCACACAGACCCGTGCACGACCATTGCGCATGGCCTGCAGGGCATGCGTTCGCTCATTCTGGCTCAACTCTCCAGACAGGGCGACAACAGAGAAGCCACGATTGTTCAGCCGCGCAGTCATATGATTGACGGTCGCTCGTGTGTTGCAGAACACCAGCGCATTCTTCGCTTCGTAAAAACGCAGAATATTGATGATGGCGTTTTCTTTTTCATTATGCGCAACCGGCAGTGCGCGATACTCAATATCGACATGCTGCTTTTGTTCTTCAGAAGTGGATACCCGGATAGCGTCGCGCTGATATTTCTTTGCCAAATTCGCGATCGTGCGCGGAACTGTTGCCGAAAACATCAATGTCCGGCGCTCGTCAGGCGTCGAATCAAGAATGAATTCCAGATCATCGCGAAACCCGAGATCAAGCATCTCGTCTGCTTCATCCAGAACCACCGCTTTCATCTGCGATGTATCCAGCGAATTTCGGGTGATATGATCACGCAGACGCCCTGGCGTGCCCACAACGATATGAGCGCCACGCGCCAAAGTGCGGCGTTCAGTTCGCATATCCATGCCGCCAACACACGACGCGATAATGGCGCCAGCCCCGGCATACAGCCACTCTAGTTCACGTTTAACCTGCAGTGCCAATTCACGCGTCGGGGCGACGGCGAGCGCCAACGGCGCATCGGACGGCCCGAACCGTTCTTTGTTTTCCAATAGTGTAGGTGCAATCGCAAGTCCGAATGCAACAGTCTTACCAGAGCCTGTCTGGGCTGAAACAAGTGCGTCTGCACCATCCATCTGCGGTTCAAGCACTGCCTTTTGAACAGGTGTCAATTCATTGTAGCCGCGCTTGTTCAGCGCCTCAGCAAGCGCCGGAACGATGCCCTCGAACTCAGTCATGATGTAACTTTCGGAACGTTGGTTTCCTGCGTTTCCCGATGATTAGTCCATCTTGGGAACCGCATGTCAGCATCGATTATTCGCGCTGAAAGAAAAATAAGTGCTGCTGTCTACTTTGCGGATAGGCACTTGTCCAGAGAAACCGGCTGAATGCAGCCACTTAAATCTGTTCAGGAGCCTTGCGGATATGCGATCTCACCACCGGGCATCGGTTCCGGCACCGATGTGGTGCCGGGAAATGAAATGGGCAATTGCCGCAAGTGACGAGCCGCAAGATATGCAAAGGCATTGGCTTCAATGAAAACATCATCCCAACCCAAATCAGATGCGATCTGAAGTTTGACCGGTGTCAAAGCCTGCAAAAGCTTCATCATGACGGGGTTTTTGACCCCACCACCTGAGACGATGATTGTCCGGGGTGCATCAGGATACCAGCGCTGGGCTCTGTGAATGGCATCTGCTGTAAACGCTGTCAGCGTTGCCATACGGTCTTCCGCCGCGCTGTCACCCAATGCAGTCAGAGCAAATTCATGAAACTCCCGTCGATCCAGAGATTTTGGCGGTTTGCGGTCGAAGAAAGAATGCGACATCAGACGATTCACAATGTCAGCCTTAACGCAACCGCGCCCGGCCACTGCCCCGTCCAGATCCATCCGCATGCCAAAATGAACCTGCATGAGATCATCCAGCAACGCATTCCCCGGCCCCGTATCGAAGGCCAGAATTTCCTGCGCCTTACCGACAAAGGTCACATTGGCTACACCGCCAATATTGAGGAAAATAGCGGGCTTTACCGCACCCAAAGCCTCTATCAGAGCGGCGTGAAACACCGGAGCCAGCGGTGCGCCCTCACCGCCCTGCATCACGTCATTCTGACGCAGGTCGTGCACAATTGGCAGCCCAAGCTCATCAGCAATCCTTTGGGCATCACCAATTTGAATTGTCAGCTTGCGACCGGGATCATGGAAAATAGTCTGGCCGTGAAGGCCGACATGATCAACCGGATTTTCGGATTTTTGGATTTGCTCTTTCAACGCCCTGATATGGACATCGGTGACAATCTGTTCTGCCTCACCAATAATACCGCTTCGGTCCCGGCGGTCGGTCATGGAAGCACCGGCATCAAAAGCAGATTGCAATATCGCGCGTTCAGCATCGCTATAGGGTGTGAACCCAGTATTACCCGGCGTTAAGTGCGTCTCACCATCAGTCGTCAGAACCGCAACATCAACGCCATCCAGTGATGTACCGCTCATTGTGCCGGCAATGGTATATGTGTTGTTCATGCGCAAAACCTGTTTGGGGGTGCAATTTCCGAAAATCGCTGATAGGACAGCGCCGCACCCAAAAGAACAATTTTGAAATACATTTAATCACGAGCTTGTCCCATGTCCGTCAACCTATCTCAAGTCAAGTCTGACTTCCTGCGCGTCATGATTGAACGCGGCTTTGTCCACCAGATTTCCGATCTGGAAGGACTGGATGCGCTGTTCAGCAAGCAAATTGTGACGGCCTATATCGGGTTTGATCCAACGGCCAGCAGTCTGCATGCGGGCAGTCTCATACAAATCATGATGTTGCATTGGCTTCAGAAAACCGGACATCGCCCCATCACTTTGATGGGCGGTGGCACCGGAATGGTCGGCGATCCATCATTCAAGGATGAAGCGCGCAAATTGATGACGCCTGACCAGATCAACGCCAATGTCGAGGCCATCAAGAAAAGTTTTTCTGCATACATTTCCTATGACGACAGCCCAAATGGCGCTGTCATGGCCAACAATGCGGACTGGCTTTTGGAATTGAACTATTTGGAGTTTCTGCGCGATGTCGGCGCGCATTTCTCGGTCAACCGGATGCTGGCCTTTGACAGCGTCAAACAGAGGTTGGAACGCGAACAGTCGCTCTCATTTCTGGAATTCAACTACATGATCCTCCAGGCCTATGATTTCGTTGAACTCAACAAACGGTTTGATTGTCGCCTTCAGATGGGCGGCTCGGATCAATGGGGCAACATTATCAACGGCATTGACCTCGGGCACAGGCTGGATGCACCCCAACTCTACGCGCTCACTACACCGTTGCTCACAACATCCTCCGGCGCGAAGATGGGCAAATCCGCAAGCGGGGCGGTCTGGCTCAACCCGGAATTGCTCAGCCCTTATGATTTCTGGCAATACTGGCGGAATACAGAAGATGCTGACGTGGAGCGCTTTTTGAAGCTCTACACCACAATGCCTTTGGATGAAGTGGCAAAACTGGCAGCGCTGGAAGGTGCAGAGCAGAATGAGGCAAAGAAGATTCTGGCAACAGAAATCACCGCGTTGCTGCACGGACGGGACGAAGCCGAAAAAGCTCAGGAAACCGCTCGAAAAACTTTTGAAGAAGGTGCCATCTCGGCTGATCTGCCGACAGTACAACTGCCTGCATCGGACCTGAATGGCCTGGGCATCCTGTCAGCGCTGGTGACAGCAGGTCTTGCAACATCGAACAGTGAGGCAAGACGGCACATCAAAGGCGGTGCGGTCAAAGTGAATGATGTTGCATTTTCAAATGAGCGCGGAACCATTGGGCCTGATGATCTGACTGACGAAGGCGTTATCAAAATCTCTCTTGGCAAAAAGAAGCACGTGCTTTTGAAAGTCAGCTAGAGCATTTTGTGGGCTCGGCGACGAACCTTCAGAAATCAACGGAATTCAAATATCCGCCTGAAAATCCCTGGCGCAATAGCGGAAATGGGATTGACGGTCAACAATGGGCTGTCCAGATTTCCTGAAACGCGAAAGGTCACGCCCAAAAGGCCTTGATTGCGGCGTCCACCAACGATGGTTCCGAATATCGGGATGCGCGAAAATGCATTGTTCAATCCGTAAGCTGGCACATAAACCCCGTTCAGACGTAATTGGGATTCCTTCAAATTCATACTGCCATTCAGCGTAACACCCATAGCCGGGCCACGCACCTGCGCGTCATCAATCACCAGACGTCCATTACGCAAAGTGAAGTCCATTCGCGCCTGTTCAAAGACTCGAACCCCTGGCGTGACGCTTGTGCGCCCGTTTTCACCTGGTACGCTTCGCGCAAGTTGATCCAGGTTTTCACTGCCGCCGACACGAAACTTGCTAAGGAAGACCTGCCCAACGGTCGCTGAATCGCCCTTGCCAAGCGAAGCCGAGAGGCTGAGCGTGCCACCTTTAACACTTTCAGTAATATCAAGGAATGATACCAGACCACCGCCATTTTGCGCATTCATGCTGAGCCAGGAAGTTCCGTTCCCCCCCTCGATCGTGGCATTGATGGCAGCATTCCCACCTTGTGACCCCGAGAACTGAAGTATTGACGGAACTCCGCCGTCTGTCTGCAATGAGAATTTTGCGCTTGTTATCTTCTGTCCGCCAAATCCGGCAAGGGTTTTGACCTCTCCATCAATTGAATAGCGTGTGGTGTCGCCTTCATCATTGGCAGTGGCGCTGTTCTTGATCGCTCGAACAAGGCCACGGGCATCGAGTTGCTGGCCGTTGATAGTAATGTCATAGGCATTGGCCGACGCACGCCGAACGTTCACGGACACACGGTCGCCACGACGCAGCGAGAGGTTGCTGAGTTGAAGGCGTTCCAGCCCCCGGGCGGAGCTGATTGTCGCCTCACCTGCTGCAGAAAACCCATTACCCGTCAGCCTGATATTATCAAGCTGTTGTCCGTTAGCCGTATCTTCTATCAGGAAGTCCAGCCTGCCAACGACGCCAACGCCTTTGCTCCATCCCAAAGAGGCCAATGATATCTGAGCGTCCGTCAGATCCACCGAAACCGGACGGCGCCCCTGTGTATCAACCTTGCCCACAGCAACCGGCGTTGGTCCGGTCAGCATGTCGCCCAGATCAATGCCCATTTTCTTGCGCTGACTGTCATTCAGCACCAGTCTGATATCGGTTCGTGTGCCAAGCCCATCACCATTTGGCAGAAACAGATCCACATCTGCGTCAATGCCATCGAGCTTTGCCCTGCCCTGAACAACGGTTCCACTGGCATCAATGACAACCACCACGTCCCCGTCAGAAATGAGGCGCCCCTGAATGGATGCATTGCTTGAAAAATCTGACAATCGGACCGTTGCAACTGTCTCAACATCCGCCGCATCAATCTTGCGGCTCAGGTTAAATTTCGAGGTGACTTCTGCAACTGCGCTCCCGGTGATTGCCTCAGGTGGCACCCCCCGCTTTGTCATGAACCCAAGTGGTTGAACATCCGATATTGCGGCCAGATCGCGCGCCGCACCGATCATCGATACCGTTGCTTCAACGGCAGGATTGCGTGGCCCAAGTATCGGTAATCTGAAAATTGCGGACGGCACATCGACCGTTTCACCATCCGGGCTGACAGCGCTTCCGTTTTCAACAGATACTGTCATGCCAGCTTCGTCAAACGTCACACGTCCTGTTTGCGCACTTAGATCAGGTACATCACCAAATGTGCGAACTTGTGCTAAAGAGAAGTCAATATTTCCGGTGACTGCGCCTTCAGGAAACCTCTTGTCCGGATCACGATTGCCGACCAGCCCATCGGGAATGGCCAGCGCAATGTCAGCGCCATCGATGACACCCCCCTTCACATTGCGGATGAACCAACGACGAGCACCACCGGCCAGCGTCGGTGGCCAGATTTGCTTAAGGTCTTTGGCCGGAATCGCATTGGAGGAAAATGCGCCAGCGATGGAGGGAAAGCGCGGCTGAAAATCGACATTTGCAGACCCGATGATCGTGCTGAGTTCTGTTCGAAACTCGAATGTATCAAGTGTCAGATATCGGCTGGAAATATCAAACCGCGCCTTGATGCCGATGAGTTCCACCGGAAGAGGCTGAGAATCTGTCACATCTCGGGGGGCCAGGATTGCGCTGCGTGAGACAAGCCGAATATCCAACTCATTCGCCGGGTTGCTCTCCGATGGCCGTGCAAATCCGGCAAACGGCAAATTGGTGTTCCCGAATTGAAGGCTAGCCTCTTCAATGCTGACCGCATTCAACTCAGGCGACCAGATCAGCGAAATGACTCCCTTGTCCAGAATAGCCACATCATCACGCCCAATGTGAACGTAGGAGCTCCCAATTTCTGCGTCAAAAGAAGCCGTTGGCACCGTGTTCTCATCGACAAATTTTGAGCGCATTGAAATGGTCAATGGCGCTTCGCTTCGGATCGCAAAATTCTGGCGTCCAAATGCCGGCAATATTTCTGGAAGGACAATGTCCTTCAGTGCCAGCGTAACCTCGTGGCCCCGGCCATCGGTCACGGGTTTCGCATCACCTTCAAAACGCCACGCACCACCACGCCCAATCCCTGACGCGCGCACTGACAATCGGTTTCTGTCGGGCCGCACCCGAACTGTCGAACCAATATTCCAATAGTCTCTTTTTTCACTGCCTTGCGCCGTCAGAGCGACGGAGCCATCAATAATCGTGAATTCTTCCAGTCCCCGGGACTTTGCCAATTGAATGACCCTGTCAACCGCATTGTGCAAATCTGCAAGGCCGTTCCCAACGCGGGCCAGCGGTGTGGCCACCGGAGCGCGGCCCTCCGTCTGCACAGACAGGTTCAATTGGCTCAGGGACCGCTGTGCTTCACTGGTCAGATGCACGGCAAAGGACGGCGTATCGAATTCTACATCGCGCACCCGAACCTGCCCAAGCAACAGATCCAGGGATTCCAATCCAAAGGAGATGTTTTTTCCGGCCACTGAAAGCCTGGAGTCACGGTCTGTCAATTGAGGCTCGGAAATGCGGGTCACAAGACCGCGCAAAGGATCAATTGCAATGGAAAGTGATTGAAATTCGAAGGATAGCTCTTCTGGCAAGGAAGCCTGAATATTTTGCGCCACCCGTTCAGACATAAATTCCAAGGAAACGGGGCTTGCCGATAGTCTTATATAAGCGGCGAAAACCGCAACCGACATAAAAATCAGGATTGTAGCCGGTATGATAACACGCTTGCGCCGCCAAAACTTCTTGGCAGGAGCGGCATTCGGCTCACTATCATGTCCAGTTTCCGTCAAATCCTGTTCGGATGCCTCAAACATGTCTTCAGCAGACGCAGCATCACCATGCGCATCATCCCCCGTTCCTGATGAAACGGCGTCAGACCCACTTTTGGCTTCTTCATTTTCGACTTTTTCATGGTCCATGGTCATGAATACGTATTAAACCTGCAACCTGAGCACGGCGATTCGAAAACGCATTCTTGACCTGACCTCAAAGAGTTCCATTTGCTGTTTAAAAGCAAAGGTCTGACAAAATGCGAGAGTAACAGGCCCGAAACCTGAAAAGGAAACTCTTCCTGCAAAGCAAATCGCGCAAACGATCTGTGACCTCCCGCTCATAGCTGTGTCTTAGCCCCAACACACAGCAATTTCAATTTGCATTTAAACAAGACCAAAGAAAGGCAATTTATGACTGTACAAGAAGGCGAAAAGGCTCCTGATTTTTCTTTGCCAACCAACGGCGAAGGTTCGTTCTCGCTGTCAGAGCAAAAGGGCAAAGCACTGGTGCTGTTCTTTTATCCCAAGGACGACACATCGGGCTGCACGAAAGAGGCTACTGAGTTCTCCATCAGAAAGCCGGATTTTGAAGCACTCAACGTCTCAATCATTGGGATGTCTCCGGACCCCGTCAAAAAACACGACAAATTTATCGACAAACACAATCTCGATGTGGCCCTTGCATCCGATGAGGAAAAAACCACCCTCTCCGCCTATGGCGTCTGGGTCGAAAAAAGCATGTACGGACGCAAATATATGGGCGTCGAACGATCCACATTTCTGATCGACAAGGACGGAACCATCGTCAAGGCATGGCGCAAGGTGAAAGTTCCAGGCCATGTGGACGCTGTGCTGGAAGCTGCAAGAGAGCTTTGATCAAACGGGCATTCGGTCCATTTCGAAAAGTGCCTTTTGTCTGAAACATCAATATTTCGGCGCGATCGACGGAGATTGCGCCGAAACGTTTTTTTCCAATCGTCTGCCATCCGACTGAAAGTTCAGGAGGCAAAAAACGCTTTGCAAAAACGCCAAAGAGGCAGTTATCGCCCCAAAAAGCCTCACCAAGTATTGCAGCAATGCAATTTGCAAATGCTGCACTTTGCTTAAATCCAGCTTTTCCCTCTGAATTAACCCCTTGTTTCCATTTTGGAAAGCCGACGTTAACCTTAACCGTGTGTAATACATTTAGTTTGTGTTGCGTATGAGTGGTGTAATGTCGAGAGTAGTGAATAAGTGTAAATCACGGCCTGCTGATCAGCGGAAGGCCAAACGTGTCATCTTCAGCTTTGGCAAGAAAACGATTGTCATGGCGATTCAACCCTGGATTCTCAGCAGTGCTGTGACAGGCCTTTTGATATTGGCATTGTTCAATGTTGCTGCCGCATTTTATCTGTTCCAACGCGATGATCTGCTCACTCGCAATGCGATTCAGGAAATCGAATTGCGTCAGTCATATGAAGCGAAGTTTCGGCGCTTCCAGACAGCCATGGAAACCATCCAGGATCAATCTGCGGAAGAGCGCATGCGCCTTGCCATGGAAATGGCGGAACTGGAAGAACGCCAGAACAAATACGCCACACGGCATGCACGTGTTGCGGCTGTTATCGACAATGCCAGAAAAATGGGCATTCGCGTTGCCGCCGTAGCAGCTCCACTGCCAGTCATTAAGCCAGGCAGCACGCCACTTCTTGCGGCCAGCGGCGTATCGCTTGTCGGCGACGAGACAGCTGCCGGCGGTTCTGAAGAGCCGTTGGACAACGGGCTGAATGGCACTTTGGATGCATTCCCGGACACTTTTGAAGATTTCGAACGTGAATCCAATCTCAACGACCCCTTCAGCCGCATCGATCGGTTTCAGGCCGACCTTGATGCAATGGAGCAAATCAACGCCGTATCGGTTCAAGCTGTTGCTGCAGCCATTACGGATGAACATGCGGCCTATCGCAGCGCGCTGTCAGAACTGCCAATCAAGCTGAAACTTCCCGCCAAAGCGCAAGCCATTGGCGGCCCCTTCCTTCCAGCAGATTTTGATGAAGCAGCACTCAACAATGCTTCCAAGCGCATTGAATCCCAGTTGAAAGATATTTCTCGGTTGCGCAAACTCTCAGTGGCTCTGCCGATTGCTGTTCCAGTCAAAAACCCGCGTAAATCCAGTAGTTTTGGACGCCGGATTGATCCCTTCCGCAAACGTGCAGCCTTTCATTCCGGCGTCGACTTTCGTGCCTCAACCGGCACCCCCGTCATGGCAACAGCTGATGGCCAGGTTTTGCGCGCCGGCCGCGCAGGCGGTTACGGAAACCTGGTTGAACTGCGTCACGCACATGGACTGACCACGCGCTATGGTCATTTGAGCAAGATATCTGTCAAAGCCGGGCAATCAGTAAAGCGTGGGGATGTAATTGGAAAGGTCGGTAGCACAGGGCGTAGCACCGGACCCCATCTGCACTACGAAGTGCGGAACAAAGGCAATGCTCGTAATCCACAACCCTTTATGGATGCCGGAAAACAGGTTCCCAGCCTGTAAAGCAGAGAGCGCTGACTATTCGATATCTTCAATCTCAGCGCTGGCACTGCCCTTGATACGCTGTGCCAGTGACGCTTCCAGAAATCCGTCGATGCCGCCATCCAGAACCTTTTGCGGGTCCGTGCTTTCGTTACCAGTCCTCAAATCCTTGACCAACTGATAGGGCTGCAGCACGTAGGATCGAATTTGGTGCCCCCACCCTACGGTGGATTTGGAAGATGCTTCTTCCATGGCAGCTTCTTCCCGCTTCTTCATTTCTTCTTCATAGAGCCGCGAGCGCAGCATGCCCCAGGCTGTGGCCCGGTTCTTGTGCTGTGACCTGTCATTCTGGCACTGAACAACAACGCCGCTGGGCAGATGGGTAATGCGAACAGCAGAATCCGTCGTATTGACGTGCTGACCACCGGCACCCGAAGCGCGGTAAGTATCGATACGCACATCTGAGTCTGGAATATCGATCTCGATGGAATCATCGATCACCGGATATACCCAGACACTAGCGAAGCTGGTGTGGCGTCTTGCGTTGCTGTCATAGGGCGAAATACGTACAAGACGATGAACGCCTGACTCGGTTTTCAGCCAGCCATAGGAATCGGCACCTTTCACAAGGATTGTCGCCGCCTTTATGCCAGCCTCTTCCCCGTCTTGAATCTCAATGACCTCTACCTTGCGCCCGTCCCGGCCACCCCAGCGCGTATACATACGCAGCAGCATGGAGGCCCAGTCCTGACTTTCGGTACCACCGGCACCCGAGTGAATTTCCACGTAACTGTCATTGCCATCGACTTCGCCAGACAACATTGCCCGTATCTGCTGCTCACGAACTTTCTCGCTCAGCTCCGCAATGGCATTGTCAGCCTCGGCAACGATGTCATCGTCTCCCTCGGCTTCGCCCATTTCAATCAGTTCAAGATTATCAGCCATTGCGCTCTGCAATCCCAGAATACCATTGATTTGGTCATCCAGATTTTGGCGCTCACGCATGATCTTCTGCGCTTGTGTCGAATCATCCCAAAGATTGGGGTCTTCAACAAGAGCATTCAACTCGGCGAGACGAATACGGGCATTATCCCAGTCAAAGATGCCTCCTTAGCAGGGTGAGTGCCTGCTCGATGTCATCAACTAGTTGCTGCGTTTCAGCACGCATGGAAAAAACTCCGGATTTGAAAGTCGGCAAAACGAAAATCGTCAGCGCGTGGGCTTATGCATGACCCACGCGCTGAGTTCAAGATGACAATTTCTTTGAAGAGGTTAATACAGGCCGCCCGTACCAGAAATGACAGCGCGATCAGACTCTGGAGCCACCGTCAAAGGGCGCCCCTGATTATCGCTGTAACCAATGATCGAATAATCATCTGGTGGTGCAGTACCCGGCTTGAAAGCCTCCATAATGACACCTTCGCTGCCGCCATTGGCACGCAGGCCAGTCTTGCGATCAATCGGAATGAGTGTCAGACCACGAGGCAAGCGGAATGGCACCGCAGGTGTCTCCGCAAGTGCTGCGGTCATGAAGTCTTTGAAAATCGGAGCGGCCAATTGCCCACCGGTTGATCCCCGGCCCATGGGACGCGGATTATCATATCCAATGTAGACCGCAGCGACCAGATCGGGAGAAAAGCCAACAAACCAGGCGTCTTTCTCGTCATTTGTGGTCCCGGTCTTGCCAGCAATCGGCTTGCCAACTTCACGCACAACAGTCGCAGTTCCGCGTTGAACCACACCTTCCATCATGGATGTAACCTGATAGGCCGTCATCGGGTCCAGCACCTGCAGGCGCTCATCAATCAAAATGGGCTCTTCCTGCCCGGCCCATGATGCCGCCTCACAGCCTTCGCAAATACGTTGGTCATGCCGGAAAATGGTCTTGCCAAAGCGATCCTGGATTCTATCGATCAAGGTCGCTTCGATTTTACGACCGCCATTTGCAAAGACGCTGAAAGCAGCAGCCATGCGCATCGCTGTTGTTTCCCCGGCCCCAAGTGACATGGAAAGCACCGGCTGCAGATCATCATACACGCCAAAACGCCGCGCATATTCAGAAATGAGCGGCATGCCCATATCCTGCGCCAAACGCACCGTCATGACATTACGGGATCGCTCGATGCCAGTTCGCAAGGTCGATGGGCCCAAAAAGTTGCGGCCATAATTCTGCGGTTTCCAGAGCTGGCCACCTGATCTGATTTCAATCGGTGCATCCATCACAACCGAAGAAGGTGTGTAGCCATTGTCCAAAGCCGTGGCATAGACAATCGGCTTGAATGAGGAACCGGGTTGACGGTTAGCCTGTGTGGCACGGTTGAACTCGCTGGCATCATAGGAGAAGCCACCGACCAAAGCGGTTACGCGTCCGGTATGAGGGTCCATGACAACCATTGCACCATTGATCTCGGGAACCTGACGGAGCCGATAGGTGGCATCCGTGTCAGCCACTTGTTCGACGAAAACAACATCACCAATTGACACAACATCATTGACGCCCCTGATGGCGCGGCCCTTGCGTTCGCCGGTAGACCACTTGGCCCACTTGGCATATTGCAGAGGCAAAACGCCCGTCTTCCGGTCATCTGACAGGCCACGAGACCGTATGGATTCCGGTCGAATACCAAGCGTTGCCTGCTCCGCGTTGACATCCAGCACAACAGCCAGAGACCATTCCGGAACATCAGACAGCGGATCGATTTCCCCGATCAACTTTCCCCAATCATCGGCAGCCGTCAGATCAAGCGTGGTCTTGGGACCACGCCAACCGCGCGCCTCATCGAATTTGATCAGCCCATTATGCAAAGCTGCACGCGCCTGCACCTGTGTTTTTGGATTCAAGGTCGTCCGCACCGACAGCCCGCCGCCATACAGCTTCTCTTCGCCATAGATATCGAAGAGTTCGCGACGAACCTCTTCGGCAAAGAAATCTGCCGCAAATATCTGGGAACCATACTCCCGAAGTCGCACTTGCAGGGGAAGTCCCTTGCCCGCATCCGCCTGCTCCGGTGTGATGTATCCATTGATCTGCATACGGTCCAGAACGTAGTTGCGGCGCTCGATTGCGGCTTCTGTCTGACGGAAAGGATGATAATTATTCGGACCCTTGGGGAGCGCTGCCAGATAAGCTGCTTCTTCCAAGGTCAATTCGTGTACTGATTTGTCAAAATAGTTCAGCGAAGCGGCAGCGACACCATAAGAACCAAGGCCAAGATAGATTTCGTTGAGATACAATTCCAGAATCTTGTCTTTGGTGTATGCCTGCTCGATACGCAGGGCCAGCATGGCCTCTTTCAACTTTCTGGTCATTGTCCGTTCGCTGGACAACAGAAAGACTTTTGCAACCTGCTGGGTAATGGTCGAAGCACCCGCAAAGCGCCGACCACTGGCCAAAGACTGCACGTTGCGCGCCATTGCGGTGGCGATGCCCACATAATCTACGCCCTTGTGGCGATAGAAATTCTTGTCTTCTGCGCTCAAAAAAGCTGCTTTGATCAGATCGGGAATGGCAGCGGCGGGCAGATAGAGCCTCCGCTCTCTTGCGTATTCAGCAATCAACACACCATCAGCTGCATGTACCCGCGTCATCACCGGCGGCTCATAGGCGCTCAGCACCTCATAATCCGGTAATTCTTCAGAGTACTGCGTCAGAAAATAGGCTGCCACGCCGCCAACACCAAGCGCCGCCACTATTCCGAATGTGAACAGAAAGCCAAAAACTTTTGCAAACATTGATCGTTTCGCCCTTTTTCGACGGCGGTTGCCTGCGCCATTCATTGCACGAACATTCCTTATATCCAGGCCATCTGAAAGTTTTGTGGCCAACAAAACGCTTCCTCAACCTAAGCGTTTTGCCATGATTCCTTGAATTGCTTTAACTATACGTCTTTTCAAGTAATTTGGGCAAAAATGGGCTGTTCAGGGTTGTGAGGTCCATTTTTCAGTCAGTGTGACAGATATATTACAAATTTGGCTGCTTTGCAGGAACGGTGACACACTCACACACTAACAACGAAGCACCTCATCCGGCGTTTTTCGACATCCGGCTAAAAAATGTTTCAATGGAAAGCGCAAATCGTGCTGCCACTTTCCTCCGCCATTCCGGCGATTCCAGCAATTTCTCATCACCGGAATTGGACAAATAGCCCAACTCCACCAGAACCGAAGGAACATCTGGGGCTTTCAAAACCCTGAAATCGGCTGATCTGCGTGGATTTTTATTCAACTTCATCGCTGGCTTTATATCGCCCAGCAATCGACGGGCAAATGCAATGGACAGGTTTTTGGTTTCGCGTCTGGCCAGATCGATGAGAATGTCTGCAACCTCATCGGGCTTGTCTGTCAATTCGACGCCGGCAATCGTATCCGATCGGTTCTCTTTGTCTGCCAACGCTTTTGACACCCCATCGGAGGCCGTTTCGTCCAGCGTGTAAACCGTGGCCCCGCGAACATAGGCTTGCGTCACCGTATCAGCGTGAAAAGACACCATTAATTGCGCGCCATTTGTGCGGGCAAATTCAACACGCGAGTCAAGAGCAACGAAAGTGTCATCATCACGGGTCATCAGAACTTCAAAATCACCATATGATTCAAGGGCGTCCCGAACATCCTTGGCAAATTGAAGGACAAGCTCCTTCTCCTTGGCACCACCTGGGCCAATAGCACCATCATCGATGCCGCCATGCCCTGGATCCAGCACAATGACCATCTTGCCAGGCCCCTTAGGGGTCGGTACAGACGCCATCGGAGACTTGGTTGGCAAAGTACCAACAGATTTGAGTTTGCCGACGCCTTCAAGAAATTCTTCTCGACTGGCTGGAACAAGATCAAAAACAAGACGTGCCGGCTGCCCTTCAAGCGGTTCCAGCACGAAAGATTCGTCGATATTTACCGGTTCGGTGAGATCAAGCACCATTCGGGATTTGCCTTTGGCAATCAGGCCGTATCGAAACGTCCCAACCAGCCCACGACCGTCTCTGCTATTTTCATTGAGATTGGAAAAATCAAGTTCTGGAACATCGATCACAACACGATATGGATCGGCTAGAGTAAAGGCTGCAAATTCAACCGCCGCCTCTAAATCGATGACAAATCGGGTTCGGTCAGAATTACCAGCTGCACGCGCATCGATTGTGCGAACAGGTTCAGCGCCATCCTGGGCTGCAGCACCATTGGCAAAACACCCCATCACAGCCATGATCACCAGAAGCACAGCGAAAAGTTGCCGTCCCAAACGCGTTCTCAACGATTGATCTCCGCAGTTCTGTATCATTCAGCCGTCTCAATCCCGCAATTGGTTTCCAACGAGGTCACAGTTCATAGAGTTGTACGTGAAACACCATAAATATGAACGAATTGGGTTAAATTAGTATTTGGATATCAAAAATCCAAGTCTTGTCAAAAGAGACCGTTTTCTAAAACAGGCGCTTGCTAAAATGCGCCGTCAAACCTATTAAGGTGTCAGGGCGCACACATTCAGATGGTGGATGCATACCGGCAAGGCAATCGACCTCAGGTCGAATTTTTGTCGAAACGCAACGCCAATAGGGCGAAACGATTTTCCGGGAAGCGGACATCGTCATCTGCGAAGAGTGGGCCCACTCCTCGCACGGTCAGTTATGGCTGTGCAAAAACATTTTGAAGGTTCCGTTTCGGGTGAGACTAAATACCGCAGATACGGCTTGCGAAGCAGGATTTAGCAGAATGCATAACATTCTGCTCGCCATTGCTCAGGTCTTTACCTGGTCGCGCTTCGCGTTGATCGCTGCTCTGCCCTCTCCGAAACGTATTTCACGCATTTCAAGCACAACACCAGGCTTTGCCTCGCCAGCAGTTGGATCGCTTCATTGCGCCCTGCATAGCGTTTGGCATTTGGCCTGCGGAGAAAAACATCAATGGCAAATAAAATGCTTATCGATGCCTCCCAACCGGAAGAAACCCGGGTGGCAGTCGTCAAGGGCAACAAAGTTGAAGAGTTCGACTTTGAAGCTGCAAACCGAGTTCAACTAAGGGGAAATATCTATCTCGCAAAAGTTACACGGGTGGAGCCATCACTTCAGGCCGCCTTTGTGGACTATGGCGGTAATCGCCATGGATTCCTTGCGTTCAGCGAGATACATCCCGACTATTATCAAATTCCAATAGCGGACCGTCAGGCACTTCTGGATGAGGAAGCGGCTGATGAAATTGAGGCGAAGGAAAGCGGCGACTCAGATCTGGATGGCGCTTCCGAAGCTCCGTCGGATGATGGTTCTGATGAGCCCGATGACAACTCAGGCGAGCCAACCGATGAAACAATCGCTGAGGCTGCAGAACCAGATGACAGCATAAGTCAGGAAGTCTCCGCAGACGAACAAGCGGACACGGATTCAGATGAATCGGCCAGTAATGGTGATTCTGAAGATACGCCACGCGTTGAGATAGTTGGCGCAGAGGATGCACTGGAAGAAGTTCCCGAACGCCGTCGTCCTCGCCGCCGCCAATACAAAATCCAGGAAGTCATCAAACGTCGCCAGGTTTTGCTGGTTCAGGTCGTCAAGGAAGAACGTGGCAACAAGGGTGCTGCAATGACAACTTATTTGTCATTGGCCGGTCGCTACTCTGTTTTGATGCCTAATACGGCACGTGGTGGCGGTATTTCCCGCAAAATAACCAATCCTGCAGATCGTAAACGTCTGAAAACAGTCGCGAATTCGTTGGAAGTCGCCCCAGGAATGGGCGTGATCCTGCGGACTGCCGGTGCAAATCGGACAAAACCGGAAATCAAACGGGATTTTGAATACCTGCTGCGCTTATGGGAAAATGTCCGCACGCTGACATTGCAATCCAGTGCGCCGTGCCTGGTTTATGAGGAAGGCAGCCTCGTCAAACGCTCTATCCGTGATCTTTACAGCAAGGACATAGACGAAATTCAGGTTGCTGGTGATGCAGGCTATCGTGAAGCTAAAGACTTCATGAAAATGTTGATGCCAAGCCACGCGAAAAACGTCAAACTCTACAAAACCGAGAAATCTCTGTTTTCGGCTTTCGGAATTGAACCTCAGCTGGATGCCATGTTCTCGCCTCAGGTCACCCTGAAATCCGGTGGCTATCTGGTTATCAACCCGACTGAAGCACTTGTGTCCGTTGATGTGAACTCGGGCAAATCCACCCGTGAGCACAACATTGAGGACACCGCGGTCCAGACCAATCTGGAAGCTGCAGAAGAAGTTGCACGTCAATTGCGGCTTCGTGATCTGGCTGGATTGATTGTGATTGATTTCATCGACATGGATGAACGTCGCAACAACAATGCTGTTGAACGCAAGTTGAAAGATTGCCTCAAATCTGACAGAGCGCGTATTCAGGTGGGACGCATTTCACCGTTTGGTTTGATGGAGATGTCGCGCCAGCGTATTCGGACCGGCGTGCTGGAAAGCACGACCGTCGTCTGCGAACACTGTGAGGGAACTGGTTATGTCCGTTCCCCTGCCTCGATTTCTTTGCAGGTGTTGCGCGGTCTGGAAGACCATCTGGCGAAGCACTCAAACAACAATGTTGCAGTAAAAGTGCGCACAGAGGTCGCCCTTTATATACTCAACCAGAAACGCAGCAATCTTGCAGAGCTTGAGACACGGTTTGGCGTGCAGGTGACTGTAGAAGCCGATAATTCTGTCACTATGCAAGGCTTTACCCTTGAAAAAGGCGAGCGTGCAGAAGCTCGGGCACGGCCAGTAGACAGAACTGCCCTTGTGAGCGTGGATAGTATTGAGCCCGTTGAAGAAGACGACGAGTTGGAAGCAGAAACAGTTGCAGAAGAACCCGATCAGGAAGAAGAACCAAAACGCAAACGACGTCGGCGTCGGCGCAAGCGCGGTGGTAACTCCGATCAGAACGGCCAGCAGGAAGCATCTGCAAATGCTGATGACGCGGAAGCGTCTGATGAGACATCGGAAGCAAGTGACGTCAACGAAGACGTCGCTGATGATAGTGAAGACGGCGAAGATGGCGATGGCCAGCCGAGAAAACGCCGCCGTGGTAAACGCGGAGGCCGGCGCAACCGTCGCAAACGCGGTGATACGGAAGAAAACACAGAAGCTGAGGCACAATCAGAAACCGGCGAAGCTGAAAGTGCTGAGATATCCGCAGACGCCGAAGAGTCCGCAGAACCTGCAGATGGCGTAGCGCAAGACACGCCTGACGAAGATGCAGTCAAGGCAGAAGACGAAGTGGTTGAAAAACCAAAGCGCCGGAGAACCCGCAAGCCAAGGGCCAAGAAAGCAGACACAGTTGTCGACGCAGTGCCTGACGCAGAGGTTCCAGCTGAGACTTCACAGGATGAAGCGGCTCCAGCAGTCGCAGAAGTCCTGCCCGAAGATATGGCAAATGGTGCCGCTGAGCCGATCAAAGAGAGCCCTGTTGAACCGGAACCAGTTGCTGCACTGGAAGTGCCAACAGAACTGGTCGCGGAAAGCAACGCCGTACCAGCAGTCGAACTGGCACCAGAGCCGCCAACGCCAGAACCTGCTGCACCGAAGCGCAGCGGATGGTGGCGCCGCAAGTAACAAAAAACCCCGGCGAATTTCGTCGGGGTTTTTGTATCTGCTTCAGCAATAGCGGGTCAGGTTCAACTCACTGAAATGCTGTTTCTGCAAAGCTTCTGAGCTTGCGGCTATGAAGCCTTTCTGCGGGCATCTCACGCATTTTCTCAGCAGCCCGAATGCCGATTTTCAAATGCTGGGCAACTTGCCGTTTATAAAAATCGCTGGCCATCCCAGGAAGCTTCAACTCGCCATGCAACGGCTTGTCTGAAACGCAAAGCAGCGTTCCATAAGGCACACGAAACCGAAACCCGTTGGCCGCAATGGTTGCACTTTCCATATCCAGCGCAATGGCGCGCGACTGAGAAAAACGCTGCACGGGTTCCCTATGATCCCGTAATTCCCAATTACGATTGTCAATGGTTGCCACTGTGCCGGTGCGCATGACGCTCTTCAGTTCATAGCCGGTCAATCCTGTGACTTCTGCCACAGCCTGCTCCAGTGCTACCTGCACCTCTGCAAGCGGTGGAATTGGAACCCAGGTCGGCAAGTCTGCGTCCAGAACGTGGTCTTCCCGAACATAGCCATGAGCCAAAACATAATCGCCTAGCCGCTGTGAATTGCGCAATCCTGCGCAGTGTCCCAGCATCAGCCAGGCCGCAGGTCTTAGCACAGCAATATGATCAGTAATGGTTTTGGCATTGGACGGACCGACACCAATATTGACCATGGTTATTCCGCTATGTCCTTTGCGACACAGATGATATGCGGGCATTTGTGGCAAGCGCGCAGGAGCAATCCCCTCACGCGGCCCATCATCACCCATTTGGGTAATCACATTGCCGGGTTCTACAAAACAGTCATATTCCCCCTCACCGCTTCTCATTATCTCATGGGCAAGGGCACAGAACTCGTCGATATAGAATTGGTAGTTTGTAAACAAAACAAAATTCTGGAAATGAGTTGGACTGGTTGCCGTGTAATGCGCCAAACGATGCAGCGAATAATCCACCCGCTGCGCAGGAAAAGCGGCAAGCGGCATCGGCTCACCGGGCAGCGTCTCATGCTCACCATTTGCAATAGCATCATCGGTAACGGCCAAATCCGGCACGTCGAAAACTTCACGCAATTGAACATCGAGCCGCTGAGACAATCCGCCTTCAACATGCATCCCTTCAGGAAAGGCGAAATGCAGAGGAATCGGTGAATCACTTTCGCCGATTTCAATTCCAACACCGTGGCTGTCAATCAGCTTGCCGAATTGCTCGATCAGGTAACCACGAAAAAGATCCGGCCTGCTCAGCGTGGTTTGATAGGTGCCGGGCCCGGCAACAAAACCATATGACGAGCGTGAGTCTGGCCGCGTATAACGAGTCGTGGTCAGCCGCGCAAAAGGGTAACACGCCCTCACCCGGCCTTGTGGCACACCATTGTCCAGCAATTGCCGGAAATGTGTCTGGATGAAGCCGGAATTACGCTCATAGATTTCCACCAGACGATCAACAGCCTCGTCAACATCCATGGTCACCATGGTGCTCATCGGCTCGGGCATCAGTAAAAGGTCGCTCCAGTCCATGTCCGGTTTATCAATCATGTATGCTCCAGATATTGAGGGCGCTCAGGTTCTAGCTCGGGCACTATGCCGGATCGGAATTGGCTTCGACGGCTGCCAGGGCAGATATGTTGACGATACCGCGAGATGTTACCGAAGGTGTGACAATATGAGCTGACTTCGCACATCCCAGAAGAATCGGGCCGACATGAAGCGCATCCGTCATTGTCTTCAGCAGATTAAGTGCAATATTTGCCGCATCAAGTGTCGGGAAGACGAGCAGATTGGCATCCCCCTTCAGCGGGCTTCCTGGCATTGCTTTTTCCCGCATCACAGCAGACAAGGCCGCATCGCCATGCATCTCGCCATCAACCTCAAAATCGACGTTCAAGCCCCGCAGAACACTCAGCGCATCCCGCATCTTCTTGGCAGTTGCTGTATCCCGCGATCCAAAATTGGAATGGGACAAAAGCGCAGCCTTGGGATCGATACCGAATTGGCGGATATGATGCGCGGCCATTATAGTCATCTGAGCAATTTCATCGGGTGACGGATCTTCGGTCACATAGGTGTCGGTCAGAAAATATCCGCCGCTGCCATTGATAAGAAGGCTGAGACTTGAATAATCGTAAGCGCCCTTCTTCAACCCAATGATATTGCGAATATCGCGAACATGCTTGTCATAACGGCCTTCCAAGCCGCAAATCATTGCATCAGCGTCACCGCGTTCAAGGGCAAGCGCGGCAATGACGGTGTTATTGGTACGAACAATCGTGCGCGCTGCATCATTGTTGACACCCTTACGGCCGACCTTGGAGAAAAACAGATCAACATAATCGCGATAGCGCGGATCATCTTCAGGGTTGATTATCTCGCAATCCTGGCCTGGGCGGAACCTCAAACCAAAGCGCTCGGCACGGCTATCCATAACGCTGGGACGGCCAATCAGAATGGGAATTGCAATAGCATCTTCCACAAGCACCTGTGCCGCGCGAAGAATGCGCTCATCTTCGCCATCTGCAAAGATAATCCGGCTCAAATTCTTTTGAGCCTCGGCAAAAATCGGCTTCATCAACAAACCGGATTTGAAAACAAACTGGCTCAGACGATCCCGATACGCCCTCATGTCATCGATCGGCCGCGTTGAGACACCGGAATCCATCGCCGCTTTCGCAACCGCTGGCGCAATGCGAATAATCAGGCGCTGATCAAATGGGGATGGAATCAGATATTGGGGACCAAATGTGTGAGAGGTTCCGCCATAGGCCTGAGCCACAACTTCGGTTGGCTCTTCCCGGGCCAATGCGGCGATCGCGCGCACGGCAGCGTGTTTCATATCCTCATTAATGGTGGTCGCACCCACATCCAGCGCGCCCCTGAAAATATAAGGGAAACACAGGACATTATTGACCTGATTGGAATAGTCGGATCGACCAGTACAAATCATCGCATCCGGCCGGGCTTCCAGAGCATCTTCCGGCATAATTTCAGGATTGGGATTGGCAAGAGCCATAATCAGTGGTTGGGCCGCCATACGCTTTACCATTTGCTGTTTTAGAACACCGCTTGCAGACAGCCCCAGAAAGACATCCGCCCCTTCAATGACATCGCTCAAAGTACGAAGGTCAGTCTTCTGCGCAAAGATTCCTTTCCACTCATCCATCAGCGCCTCACGGCCCTCATAGACGACGCCTTCAATATCGGTAACCCAGATGTTTTGTCTTTGAACACCAAGCGATACCAGCATATTGAGGCAAGCCAGAGCCGCAGCTCCCGCACCGGACGCAACCACCTTGATTTCGTCAAGCTTCTTGCCCGCAAGCTCCACCCCATTCAGCACAGCGGCACCCACAATAATGGCCGTGCCATGCTGATCATCGTGAAACACGGGAATGTTCATTTTCTCGCGCAAAGCACGTTCAATCTGAAAACACTCCGGCGCCTTGATATCTTCAAGGTTTATACCGCCAAAGGTTGGTTCCAGTGCGCGCACCACATTGACGAATTGGTCAACCCCGGTTTCGTCAACTTCAATGTCAAACACATCAATTCCGGCGAACTTCTTGAAGAGAACTGCCTTGCCTTCCATCACCGGTTTGGAAGCAAGTGGACCAATGGCTCCCAAGCCCAGAACAGCTGTCCCGTTGGAAATGACACCCACAAGATTGCCTCTTGCGGTGTAGTTATACGCCAGAGCCGGATCCTGCTCGATGGCCAGACAGGGCGCTGCCACACCGGGAGAATAGGCCAGCGCCAAATCTCTTTGATTGCCGAGTGGTTTTGTCGCCCTTACTTCGAGCTTACCTGGCTTTGGAAATTCGTGATAAAAAAGAGCATTCTGATCAAAGTCATCATTTGCGGATCGTGTATCCTTGGAGGTGTCCCCATCAGCCATTGTGTGTTCCCTATAAGGCTCGTGCAATCAGGCGGAAATTCATGAATCTGTTATGCACCGATTTTGGGGATCGACAAAACAAATAGGCGCTGAAGCTTTTAAATCCGATGGAAAATCATATTCATCGGCAGCACTGCCCGCTGATGCGAGCTTGCCTAGGAAGCTTTGGCCAATTGGCCCAATCCTGGCTCCTGGTCAGTGGCGGAATTGCTGGCAGACCGCAGATCCTTCGTCGGCGAAATCCGAGTTGCTTCGAACAAGGAAAACTTATCTTCGGCGGCTTCGCTTTGCCGGACCAGTTCAATATATCTCTCAGGTGGCAGCGGTGGCGAGAAGAAATAACCCTGAGCCGCTGAAATGCCGAGTTTGCGCAAGGAGTTCACCTGTTCCTGATTCTCCACCCCTTCGGCGATAATGCCCATATCCAGACTCTTGGCCAATTCAACGATGATATCGATGATTGTCATGGTGGTAACATCTTCACCAAAACTATCGACAAACATCTTGTCGATCTTGATCACATCAAGCCCGAGCTTCTGCAGATAAGAAAATCCACCATGGCCAGTGCCAGCATCATCCAACGCCACACTTGCACCCAATTCCTGAATCCCTGAAATCACCATTCTGGCCATCTCAAAATCCTGAACCGGATGACGCTCTGTCAGTTCAAAGACCAATTGCTGGAAGGAGGTATGACTTTTACCAAACGCGTCCTGAATTTCGTCAACAACCACCATGTCTTCAAAATGTTTTCCGGTCAGATTGATACCAATTTTCAGGTGTCCAAATTCGTTTGAAAGCTGGTCCAGTTCCGAAGCTACGCGTGACAGCAGATTACGCGTGATTTCCATGATCACGCCCGTGGCTTCGGCGTAAGCGATGAAGGACGCCGGTTGAATCAACCGGCCATCCTTGGTCCTGAAACGCAGCAAGACCTCACAGCCCAAAATACTGCCATTGCCCATATCGACAACAGGTTGGTAATAGGCAAGAAATTCACCCTCATCGAAAACTGTGGCGTGATCGGATTCTGATCGTCCCGAACGCCAACCGATGATCAACAATAGAACAAGAATGACAGCGCCAGCTGACATTCCCATAGGCAAAATACCATTGCCAAGCCGGTCATAAAGCACCAGAAGTGCTTCCGCATCGGCCGACACCGACATCACAATCGGAAATTTTTCAGATTGCGCTGAATGGCTGAGGCGTTCTGGCAAATCGCGCAGATCAAACGCTTGTCGCGTGACCGACGCTACTTGAGTTTTGCGCATATTGGCAAAATGGACAAAAATCCATCGATCACCACTCGTCAACATTGCATCGTAGGAAAGATATGGCCTGATGGGTGTTGAACTGATGGAGGCAGGTAAGATTGTCGGAGCAAACCGGACAACAAACCGATGGTTCAGCCCCTTATTGATGATCAACACCAAAGGTCTGCGCTCGAGTTGAACATCTTCCAGAACAGCAAGCGTGAATGCAGGGGTATCGAGGTCCCAGGCCCGCAGAAAGCCTTCGACGGGGCGACTTGGCCGCAACGCTGAGCACTGCATGGTGCCATCAGATGAAATAAAGCCAATGTCCTGAACATGATCCAGAGAGCCAACCAGAAAGCGACTAACACCGAAGAAACCGGGCGTGCAGCCCGCCATTTTTTCCAGACCTGATTGGTCGACCTTGCTTATGACTTCAGTGACTTTCTGGTCAAATGTAGTGACAAGTGCTTCGCTGATTGCCACCAGTTCCCGGTTCAGGTTTAACTGAGCCCTTTCCTGCAGACTGGCACTCGTTCGAGCATAGATAAACAGCGCAATTGCAGCAAAAATGGCCACAGCCGCGAGACTGATAAACAGTCGCCGTCTTATGCGCTTAAAGAATCTCAATTCATCCAATCCGATGCTGGTTCCGAGTATTCTACCTGAATGCTCGTAAACGTATGCTTACTGAAAAGTGAAATTCACCTTTTAGGCGCTTAGCAAATTGCACTGTGTCATCAGACAATCAAAGCACACAGGTCCGGACCCTAGCTGGTGGCTGGGTGGTGTTTACTGACAAGCTTCAGGTACTGAGGCACTTGACGGTGCTGACCATCATGCTTGCCGCTTGAACCACGCTTCGACAGTGCATCTTCCATGAAAGCCAAAAAAGCTTCAGGAGGCAGCGGTTTGGAGTAGAAATAGCCTTGTGCCATATGGACGCCGAGTTCTTTCAAATTGGCAACCTGATCCAGGCGCTCAATGCCTTCGGCAACCACAAGAATATCCATTTCCTTGGCAAGCTTTATGAGTGCGTCCACAATGGTTCTGGAAAATCCTGAATCTGACACGCCATCAATAAACAGCTTATCGATCTTGATGATATCAACACCAAGTTCCATGAGATATTTCAACCCGTTATGACCTGTTCCAACATCATCCAGTGCAACATGAGAGCCAAGCGATTGAATCTTGGCGATAACTTTCTTGGCCATTTTGGATGATTCGACCGGCAGACGCTCTGTTAATTCAAAGGTCAATTGCTCGAACCCAATTTGGGAAGGCCCGAAGACCTGTTCAATTTCCGCAACAGTTTCAGTCCGGTTCAGATGATCACTGAACAAATTGATGCCGACTTTCAGTGAAGGGTTTCGACCATAAAGCTCTTCCAAATCTGCGCGAATGCGTTTCATCAGAAGCACAGTCATTTCAATAGCAAGTCCCGATCCCTCAGCATCCTGGATAAAAGCATTCGGCTCAATCAAAGTTCCATCAGGCTTTCGCAGCCTGACAAGGGCCTCGCAGCCGATAAATTCTCCGGTTCTGATATTCACTATTGGTTGATAACTGGCCACAAATTGCCGGTTTCTGAGAGCCAACTCCACAGAATTGAGTGAGGCTGGCTGCGCAAAGCTCATGTAGCAAAGCCCAGTGCACAGGGCTGTGCCAAACACCAACGCGCCAAAGACGGAAATCCAAAAAGGGCTATCAGTCAATGGTTCTGACAATCTGTCATTGGACACAAAGACCTTCAACTCGAACGGAAAACTGGTCAACGGCCCTTCCAGTACCGTGAAATCATTGAGTTGCCGCCCTGTCGGTGCGGAAAGAGCTGAATGTGGGTAGCGCCCAACATCGGTACCATCAACCAGTGACAAAAATACAAATCCGTCTTCCAAAAGGGCTTTATGACTGCGCGCGGCAACCAGAGAATTCGAAAGAACAAGCGCAGACAGGATTCGATTCTCACCCAAATTGCGTGAAATCAGGATAGCTTCGATCTGTTCCGATTCGATTTGCACGGCCTCAACCTGATGTATGCCGTCTGCCAGGTCTTGGGATTGGGCTCGCCTGCGAATGGATTGCTGACTGCCGGACGTATTGCAGATGACATCATTATTCCGGCCTGAAACCATCAGATCTTTTACATAAACGCTGGTATAGGCGAGCCGACGCATAATCTCCTTGGACAGACCATCACAAGTACCAAACGCTGGAAATGCATAGGTATCCAATGCATTGAAAGCGTCATCCAAGACAATTTCGACCTGAGTATCCAAATCAAACCGCAGGCGCTCCATGACCCGATCGATTTCACGATCCCGGGCCGTCTGATGCAGCAAAAAGACGAGAAAAACGGGCACTGCGACACACATCGCAGCGAAACCAACGAACAGAATTAATCGCTTTCCTTGAAGCAACAGCGTCAATCCTTAGGAAATATTTCCCCCAATTTATCATGGGAAAGATGAGTCTTGTAAAATTATAATCACTAAAACTTTAGGTGAAAGTATGGTGCTTGGGCCACCGTGCCGCACTTCGGCCACCACAGTTGCTTGTTATTCTCCAAAAGACGCATTATTGGAAAACTAACATTTGCGGGCCTGGCCCCAAAGCGGTCACAGAAATGTGAGCACTAAACATGAACCAAACCGAGCCCAATCAACACGCTTGCGCTAAGTTGCTTTCGGTTTCGCATTACCATTTTCGTAGCTCTATTGGTGAGGAATTTTATGAACTCTTTCAGACATGTCGTGCTCAGCGCGGCTTTAACCGCAGGCGTCTTTCAGGCTGGATCAGCCTTTGCTGCACCAGATCCCGTTGCTGTCGCAGACCGTTTGGTCGAGATGATAACCCTCTCCGGATCGCAGGCATCTTATGAAAGTGCGGTTTACGACCCGTCAAATGACGTGGTCACTGTGCTTAATTTTAAGATCAGTGACGGTGATGGCAACGGTACATTCGCCACTGTATCTGTGAAGGGATACGACGAAGATAATATAAAGGGCTTCGGTGCGGATGACATTACCGCAACTGGATTTGAGCTGGTTGATGATGATGATGCGCAGGTTTTCATTAGCAGCGTGACAGTTACAGGCCTTTCGATTCCGTCTCTGGATGTCGACCCGGAAGATCCGAAATCATGGGAAAACGTGAAGTACTCCTCTGCGGAAATCGCTAACATCAATGCCATCCCAAAAGGTTCAGTGCCCATCACCGTGGCTTCGGTGAAAAGCACTGCGACTTACACAGGCGACGATGGAATAAGCGGCGAAGGCACACTGACAATTGATGATTTGTCACTACCGGCGAGCATCATGGAAGGTGAAGCCAAAGCGTTTATGGATGCCTCCGGATATGAAAACCTCATTCTGGATGTCGCCATCGACGCCGCTTACGATGCTGCTGGCCAAACGCTTGACCTGAACAAAATGACGTTCGATGCACAAGATATGGGCGTGATCAATTTTTCTGCCAATTTGGGCGGCATGGTCGATGAATTGCTGCGGGACCCGGAACAGATACAGGGTCTGATGGCAACGGCTACATTGAGAAGTGCAAATCTGAGTTTTTCAAACAACTCGATTTTTGAAAAAGGTCTGGACTTCGCAGCAAAGATGACCGGTCAGGACGCCAGCCAACTGAAAGCTCAGGCGCCCTTTGTACTTGGGTTTGGATTGGCCCAGATCAATAATGAAGCCTTCACAAAAATGGTGACAGAGGCCGTGACCAAATTCCTGGACAGTCCAAATTCACTGTCCGTGACAATTGCTCCGGAAAATCCGGTTCCGGTGGCTCAGATAGCGGGAGCTGCCATGAGTTCACCTCAAGTCGTTCCGGATTTGCTGGCCGTCACGGTTGAAGCCAATCAATAGGAACGCGCCAAACTGATGCTGAAAGGCCGCAATTTTTATTGCGGCCTTTTTTTCGCCAAAGCCTGAGTGCGGTTTGTTGAGTTGAACCATTTGATGATTCCACATACAAAAACATTTCTAAGGCACTTTGCCAAAAGCAGTTAATACAACATATCGAGTCTGTTTGGACTCACAGCATGCAACAATCCAATATCGCCAGATGACCGGATTATCGGCCATTGGCAGAGGCAGTTAGAAAGAAGCTTCATGATCTATTCGTTCCGTACGGCATTTGCCCCTCTCTCTGTTCTTGCAATAGGGGTTGTGGCAACAGGTTTGATGCTGCCAGCAGGTCCTCTCTTCGCACAATCTGATATTGCGGAAACCGTTGGGCAGACACTGGTTAAAACCATGTCAAAAGTCAGCGGGGACACGTTTGCCTATGAAACAGCACGCTTTGAAGAAGCCGACAATGTTGTCGTTTTGGAAAAAGTCACGCTGACCCGTGACAAGGCAAAGCGCCCCAGTATCATCATTGACGAAACACGCATCGTTGCACCTGAAATACTGGATGACGGCGGCTTCAAGGCTGATGAGGTCACGACAGAGGGCATTTTGTTGCAATCCCGAGCTGTTGAAGGAACGGTCGCTTCCGCAAGTGCTTTCAATGTAACAGTTCAGCCTGCAGAGCAGATTGTTGAAGGCGCCGTAAGTCAGTGGTTTCGCTATCAGACATCATCCATGAAAGACATCCAACTGGGCGGCGATGCCGACAACAGGCTTGTGACGATCGCGTCAATCGACACTGTTGCGGACATCAATGGGGACAATATCCCTGTGGCTGGTGAAGTCGAGCTGGAAGATATCTCAATTCAGATCGCAAAATTTCCCGATTCGCGGATCAAGCAGGACATTGTCGGTCTTGGCTATCAGGAGCTGAATCTGTCGCTCTCGGCAAAGGGATCTTATGCCCCGGAAGATGAAAATCTGACCGTGGAGCGTTTTCAACTTACCGGAGATGATACCGCTGCCCTGTCACTCACTGCTGCCATCGGTGGCATTCCACAGAGTTTCATGGCCTCCCCCCTGGATCCAAGAGCCATTATCGCAACCGCCAGCATCGGTAATCTCGATCTGAATATAGATGACAATTCGCTGGCCAATCGCGTTCTGTCGGCTCAGGCCGAGAAAATGGGCGTAGAACCAGATGCGCTTGCGGCCCAATTGTCGGGAGCCCTGCCGTTCTTTCTGGCGGTATTGGACAATGAAGCATTTCAAAAACAGGTGGCGGATGCAGTATCCGCATTTTTGAGTGATCCTCAGACATTCAGCGTTCTCATGGCTCCTGAAAAACCAACACCCTTTATTCAGGTTTTTGCGGCGCTGACGTCGGCACCTGGCACGGTTGTAGATCTGCTAGGCCTGTCAATCAGCGCCAATGAATAGCGCACACACCAGATAAGGAATGGGCCGGATGATTGTATTGAGAATCGTCCTTTTTGTTATCGCTGCAACACTTGCAGCGGGCACTCTGCCACTTCGTGCGCAAAGTCTCGACGACCAGACCTCACGGTCACTCGACAGCATATTCTCGCGGACAATCAACAACTCCTTGCAAAGCTGGATCCGAGAGATCACCCGCTTTGGCGGCGCAAACGGCAGTGTTGGCAGTATTTCCACACGCCCCGGCGATAGTGCTTTGTTGGTGAATGGCTTGTTGCTGGAAGTACCCGGCCTCGATCTGAGGGTCGGAATTGGAAAAGCCATTCTGGAAAGCCCACGTCTGCGCGATAGTGAATTTGTTGCACAAGCAGACAAGATCACCCTCTACGAGGTCTCCATCAGACAAGGCCAGCTTGAATTTGCGACTGATCTTATGGTGCTTGATCAAACAGCACTGCCCCGTCTGGACATTGCACGCCTTGGTGCAAAGAACGGAGGGACTGACAAATTTGAACGCCAGCGCCAGTTTTTAACACAACTGCTCAGCGTTCAGGCAGACATGATCAGCATTCCCCGACTGGCAGTCCGCACCTACTCTTCAAAAAAAGAAACAGAACTGCTTGGCGAAAGCATCTACCGCCAAAATGTCATGTCTGATGTCAAAGAGCGCCAGATCGGAACTTGGGAAATTGCCGATACATTGTCTTTGAGCCCGCCCCTGGAGCCCATTGTCCGGGAAAGCTTCAAGGACGCTGTGTTTACCGGGGTGAACATCAACGCCTTCACATCACTGCTGGACCCTGCTCTCGATTGGAGTACCAAAGGTGTGATCCTGGAAGGTCTCACCGTAGGCGACTACGCAGTTTCAATCGGTGGTCTGACCTTATCCATCGATGCCATGCGCCTGGCCAGTCTTACACTGGAAGCGCTGGATGAGACCACCAGGAAAAACCTGATCACCGTTGCAAAGAGCCCAAACGGTATCGATGCAGTGCCGAATGCCGACGTCCCGCAATTCCTGCTGAGTATGGCGTCTGCATTTGATGTGGAGGAACTGCAGTTGCAACGGCTCAGCACCGAAGCATTGGGTATTGACTACTTTACAATTGGATCAATGGGGATGTCACAGGCCTCTCTGGGCGGGTTTGCCGAGATTGATCTTCAGGAATTGCGTACCAGCCTGACTGATCTTGGAGCGCTGAATATCAGTCGCGCAACGGTTAAAAATGCAGACTTTCCTGACAAAGATATTTTGCGGGCAAAACTGGATGGAGATGCTGTTTCAACGGCAGCACTGATACCGACATTCACATCCGTTTTTCTGGAAGGGTTTGAGGCAAATGTTCCTGATCTGGCACTGGAAGCTGGAATTCAGTCACTCGATCTAAAAACAAAAACCAATGCCGATGGCACCCCCAACGGCTTGGCAATGACCCTGGAAAAACTGCGTATACCGACTGCGCTTATCCCCGAAGGCAAAGGTCTGATCACGCGATTGACCAGCATTCTGCGCACGATGGAGACTGAGACACTGGAACTTAATCAGTCTTTGTCATTGCAATATGATTCCTCGCAGCAGGTGCTGACGCTGGAAGAACTGGACATCGATATTCAAGACCTTGGCCGGCTTCAAGTTGCAGCCCGAATTGAGGATGTCGCCACATCGCCCTTCACAAGCCCTGCACAGGCCAGCACCAGCATCCGTAGTGGCAAACTCATGGGCTCACAGATTACCTTCAGCAATGCTGGCGTCGTTGAAGCCGGATTTGATGCGCAAGCGGCAAAGCTGAACACAAAGGGTGACGTGCTCCGAGGTCAGGTGGGTGCGACCCTTCCATTCCTGGTCGCAGTTTTGCAGAATCAGAGATTCCAGAAGGAACTTGTCACGGCTTTGCAGGCTTTCCTGCCAAATCCTGATAGTTTGATTGTCGAGCTGAAGCCTGAATCAGGCGTTGCCATAGCAGACATTGAGCGCCAGCTACGCGGTGATCCCCGCAAGTTGTTGGCACTGCTGGGCATCACCATTCAAAACAGGCAAGACGGCCCCGAGGAAGGCTCCGAGCAGCTCCCAAACTAGAGCATTTGCCAACGGTACGGGACCGCTGGCAAATTCAAAACTCGGAAAAATCAGGACTTTGCAGACGGGATAACCCGCAGATGCAAATCCTGTAACTGGCTGGCTGTTGCAGGGGCCGGAGCACCCATCAACAAATCCTGTGCCTGTTGGTTCATCGGGAACAAAGTGACTTCCCGCAGGTTTTTAGCCCCAACCAGCAACATCACGATACGATCGACACCAGCCGCCATGCCGCCATGTGGCGGTGCGCCAAATTTGAAAGCGCGATAGAGACCACCAAACTGCTCTTCCAGCACGTCTTCCGCATAGCCGGCAATGCCAAATGCCTTGGTCATGACGTCAACATCGTGGTTCCGAATGGCGCCGGAGGCGATTTCAAACCCGTTGCACACCATGTCATATTGATAGGCATTGATGGTGAGTGGATCCTGATTTTCCAAAGCCTCTACACCACCAATAGGCATGGAGAATGGATTGTGTGAGAATTCAACCTTCTTGTTTTCTTCATCCCACTCATACATCGGGAAATCAACAATCCAGCACAGCGCAAACCGGTCTTCATCGATCAGGCCAAGTTCGCTACCGACGCGGGTACGGGCGGCGCCAGCGAAGGCTGCAAATTTTGATGGAACACCAGCCACAAAGAACACTGAATCGCCGTCACCAAGCCCAAGCTGATTGCGCAAAGCTGTCGTGCGCTCAGGACCAATATTCTTGGCCAAAGGTCCCGCGCCAACAATCTCGTCGCCTTCCATACGGAAGAAGATGTAGCCAAGTCCGGGCTGACCTTCGCCCTGCGCCCAACTGTTCATGCGATCGCAGAACGCGCGGCTGCCGCCAGTTTTCGCTGGAATAGCCCAGACCTCAACCTTCGGATCGCGCTCAATCATACCCGCAAAAATCTTGAAACCGGACCCTGCAAAATGCTCAGTGACGGCTTCCATTTCAATCGGGTTACGCAGATCGGGCTTGTCACTGCCATATTTACGCAGAGATTCCGCATATGGGATGCGCGGGAATTCCTGGGTCACAGGTTTCCCTTCCGCAAAAGCTTCGAATACGCCACGGATAACCGGTTCCATCGTTGTGAGCACGTCTTCCTGTGTCACAAAACTCATTTCCAGATCGAGTTGATAGAACTCGCCGGGCAAACGGTCTGCACGCGGATCTTCATCACGGAAACAAGGTGCAATCTGGAAATAGCGGTCAAAGCCAGAGATCATCAACAATTGCTTGAATTGCTGTGGTGCTTGGGGGAGCGCATAAAACGTTCCATCATGCAGACGCGAAGGCACCAGAAAGTCACGTGCCCCTTCAGGCGACGAAGCTGTCAGAATAGGCGTTTGAAATTCATTGAAGCCTTCAGTTGTCATCCGCGCGCGCATATCGGCAATGATTTTCGTACGCGTCATGATGTTCTTGTGCAGTGTCTCACGACGCAGATCGAGGAACCTGTTACGCAGGCGGGTGTCTTCCGGATAATCCAGTTCACCAAACACGGGCACAGGCAGATCTTCAGCAGACCCAAGGATTTCCATATCTGCGCAAAAAACTTCAATCTCGCCAGTACCAAGGTTTGCGTTGATGGTGTCAGCATCACGTGCCTTCACCGCGCCGTCGATACGAATGCAATATTCAGAGCGCAGACTCTCAGCCATTGAAAAGGCGGAAGAATCTGGATCAACAACGATTTGGGTCAATCCGTAGTGATCCCGCAAATCAATAAACAGCAAGCCGCCATGGTCTCGCACACGGTGAACCCAGCCAGACAGCCGAACAGTCTGATCAGCATCAGACAAACGAAGAGCGCCACAAGTGTGGGTGCGATAACGGTGCATTTTATGTCCTGAAATTCTATGCGGCCCTAAGGCCGGTGATAATGGTTCAAACTCTGCCGGAAAAACACATGAGAAACGACTAAAGTCAAGTGATTGTGCAGCTCAAAATACGCTATGGGAACAGGGCAACCTGCTCCAGCCCGGTTGCTTCTGGCAGACCGAACATCAAATTGAAGTTCTGCAGCGCCTGGCCCGCGGAGCCTTTGATCAGATTATCCAGCGCCGAGATAACGATGGCACGGCCTTGTATCCGGTCAGGAAACACGCCAATCAGAACATTGTTTGAGCCGCGCACATGCTGCGTTGCAGGCATTTCACCTTGTTTAAGCACATGCACAAAACCCTGATCGGCATAAAATGCAGCCAGCGCTTTACGCAAATCATCAGCCGTCTTGCCCTCGGCGCACCGCACATAATGCGTACATAACTCGCCCCGGGACATGGGGATGAGATGCGGTGTGAAATTGACCGTGACATCTAAGCCAAAGACCTTGCTGACCTCTTGCTCAATTTCCGGTGCATGCCGATGCGTACCAACAGCGTAGGGGGACATCCCCTCGCCTGCTTCACAAAACAATGTGTTTTGCTTCAAGCCACGTCCGGCACCGGAGACACCCGATTTTGCATCAATGATGATCTCACTGGCATCGATCAGGCCCGCGCCTGCCAAGGGCAACATAGCCGTCAAAACAGCAGTTGGATAACAGCCAGGGCAAGCGACCAGACGGGCATTGGCAATGTCATCCCGATAATGTTCTGTCAGGCCATACACGGCTTCACCCTGCAATTCAGGTGCTTGATGTTTGATGCCATACCATTGCTGATACGTATCCGCATCGCGCAACCGGAAATCAGCGGACATATCGATGAATTTCACATGTGGATGTGTTTTTAAAACCGTGCTGGTGATCTGTTGGGTCGTGCCATGTGGCAGCCCACAGAACACGGCATCAACCTCTGCCCAATTTGCCTCTTCAACGGTCACCAGTGCAGGCAGGTCAAGCCCGCGCAAATGCGGAAACACATCTTCAATGGGCTTTCCGGCATGTGAATTTGCTGTCAGGACAGTAAGATCAACATTGGGATGTCGAACAGCAAGGCGCACCAAATCTGCACCGGTGTAACCGGAGGCACCCAACACACCCACTCTGATTTTTCTGTCCGACATGGTTTTCTTCCAGGTTTTTGTAATCAATTTTCGCTGCAGATACGCTCTATAAACGCAAAACGCAAATCAGCGTTCTCACCTTCAGCGCGCTTACGATCAGAACAACTCATTTGTTCACTGATTAGAAACAGTCATTCACCATTGGAAACCATTATAACCCTGCTTTCGCTTCCCAAATACAGGGCAACACCAATTCCAAAAAGGAGTGAAACAATGCAGACAACAACCAACAAGCCAATCACCATTCGCCGCGCCAATGAAAGAGGTATGGCCGATCATGGCTGGCTCAAAAGTGCGCACAGTTTTTCGTTTGCGGGCTACAATGACCCGGAAAATGTTCACTATGAAGCACTGCGCGTTATCAATGACGACCGTGTAGCGGCAAGTGGCGGTTTCCCAACCCATCCGCATAAGAACTTTGAAATCTTTTCTTATGTTCTGGAAGGCGCTCTGGAGCACAAGGACACGCTCGGCAATGGCTCAGTGGTGCATGCCGGTGGTGTGCAATATATGAGCACAGGAGGCGGTGTGTCTCACAGCGAGTTTAATCCTTCAGCAGATGATGCGGTTCATTTCCTGCAGGTTTGGCTGATACCAGATACGCAAAACGTAACGCCGCGCTATGAAACCCTGGCTGGTGCAGATTTGGACAAGCGTGGAAAACTCGCGCTCATTTTGTCCCCAGATGGTGCTGATGGCTCCATTCGTGTGCAGCAGGATGCGTTGGTCTATGCTGCCAATCTGGATGGTGACGAGCAGATTGAATACGATCCAAAACCGGGACGCAAATTGTGGCTACAAATGGCCGCAGGGTCACTGACCCTGAATGGCGAAGTCTTGAATGAAGGCGATGGCGCCGCCCTTGATGCTCGTTCGATCATTCTGGAAGCGGGCCAAAATGCAGATTTCCTGCTGTTCGATCTGGCCCCTTTGCAGCCGTAAGGCAAATCGGAACAACACAAACAAAAAGGGCGGCCCAAGGCCGCCCTTTTAAATTCAGGAAATCCAGACTTAGCTTATAGCTCATCGTGCGGTCAAAACGCCCCAATGATATCAATGCAAAAACTTTTGAAATCATGATACAACTCAGTCTTCGTTAGAAGCTTCCACCTCCTGCGCATCCTCTAGCAAACGCTCCAGTCTCTCGACAATCGTTTCGCCCTCATACATCCAGTACTGCCAACCATTTACTGTCTGCCAGGTGTACCCATCACGATGCAGCAAAGTCAGCGCTGACTTGCTGAGGCTTGTTTCCTCGCCCTCAAACAATACCTTCTTTTCACTGATGATTTCCGCAGTCACTTGGTCATTGTTTGCATAGTAAATTATGCTACCAATCCTCAAACCCGCATCCGAGAACAAAAAGGTTCTTCGGGGCCTGCGCGTCGCCTTCTCTAGCGCCTTTACACCCTCTTCATCTTCCGCAATGTCACTTTTTGGCGTCACGTCACGTCCGCCAGTCAATTTGAGAGCGGCAATAATACGCTGCGGATCAATTTCAAAGAATTCCCGCGTTTTTCTTGTCCTGTGGTCAGCAAAAGCCTGATGCACAAGACGCTCAACATTTGTGTCATCTTTCACTTCTACGGCATACACACAACGAAACGGCAGCGGCAAACTTGTGTTGTCTAACTTACGTATCCGTTGCTCCAAGTTTGTCGTTTTGCCGACTTTGACATAAGTTTCAAAAGCGGGATTGGTTAGAACGTAAACTATTGCCATGATTATAAAAACCTGTCGTCATCTAGCTCAAATACGGTCCAAATTTCACAACGCCACACGACAATGATATCAACGTGCGACCAAGAAACTGCTGACAAAGAAAAACGGCCGCGATTTACCGCGGCCGTTTTGAATCCTCGAGATAGTAACTCGTTCGCAATTAACGTTTGGAGAACTGGAAAGACTTACGGGCTTTCGCCTTACCGTATTTCTTACGCTCAACCACACGACTATCGCGGGTCAGGAAGCCACCCTGTTTCAAATTACCGCGCAAAGCGGGTTCGAAATAGGTCAAGGCCTTAGAGATTCCGTGACGTACGGCACCAGCCTGGCCGGACAAACCGCCACCAGCAACCGTCGCGTTGATATCGTACTGTGTGTCACGATCAGCAGCGACAAGCGGCTGACGCACGACAAGTTGCAGCACAGCGCGGGCAAAATAGCCGTCAAAAGGCTTGCCATTCACAGTAATGCGACCGGCACCAGGGCTGAGCCAGACACGAGCAACCGCATCTTTCCGTTTACCGGTGGCATAAGCACGGCCATGTTCATCGAGTTTCTGCACATGTACAGGAGCGGTGACAACAGCTTCGCCCTCCGCATCCATCACATTGCCCAGATCTTCAAGAGTTTGTAATTCTTCAGCCATGATCAGGAGGCCTTCTTGTTCTTGGAGTTCATTGCCGCAACATCCAGTGTCGCAGGCTGCTGTGCTTCATGGGGATGCTCAGATCCACCATAAACTTTCAAATTGCGCAATTGCTGACGGCCAAGTGGGCCGCGTGGCAACATGCGCTGAACAGCTTTCATCACAACACGTTCAGGAAAACGGCCTTCGATCAGCTCACGTGCTGTGCGCTGTTTGATACCGCCGGGATAACCTGTGTGCCAGTAATAAACTTTGTCTTCGTACTTCTTGCCGGTCAGTGCCACTTTGGCGGCATTCACGACAATAACATGGTCACCACAATCCATATGCGGAGTGTAGGTAACTTTATGTTTGCCGCGCAGGCGCGTTGCCACGATTGCGGCAAGGCGACCAACAACAAGGTCCTCAGCGTCGATCAAAATCCAATTTTTTTCGATCTCGCTGGCTTTTGCAGAATATGTTTTCATGTGTTCAGCTCAAATCCGATGGAGACGTAACCCAGCATCAAAGCCTCAGGTTACAAAATCATAAAGCGGCCCAAACCATGAGCCGCCAATCAATGGCCGGGATTTAGCCGAGCAAACCGCACTGGTCAAGATCACATATTGAGATTTCACGCTAAAAAGGTGTTATTTCGCAGATATTTGCATAACCGGTATTATTTTACCACATCAACAGGCTACCAGATTGACTGCCAACCCGCCTTTTGACGTTTCCTTATACTCATCCATCATATCGCGCCCTGTCTGGCGCATGGTTTCTATGCATGTATCCAGTGGCACGAAATGGTCACCACTGCCACGCAGCGCAAGGCTGGCTGCAGTCACAGCTTTCACTGCACCAAGGGCATTGCGTTCAATGCACGGCACCTGAACCAGGCCAGCCACTGGATCGCAAGTCATGCCCAAATGATGTTCCAATGCGATCTCGGCGGCATTTTCCACCTGCTTGTTGCTGCCGCCCAATACAGCACAAAGGCCCGCCGCCGCCATCGCCGATGCGGACCCGACTTCGCCCTGACAGCCCACTTCTGCGCCAGAGATCGACGCGTTGTATTTTATGATACCGCCAATAGCCCCGGCAACCAGCAGGAAGGTCTTGACCCCCTCCTCCGTGGCGCCAATGCAATGGTCCAGATAATAACGAATGACAGCTGGAACAACGCCAGCAGCGCCGTTGGTCGGTGCAGTCACGACCTTACCACCAGCAGCATTTTCCTCATTTACAGCCATGGCATAAACGCCCAGCCAGTCCATAACCTTGTGGGGATGAAAGGCATTACTGCCCGTTTCTGATATCAGTTGGTCATGAATTTCCCGAGCTCTGCGCTTGACCTTCAGGCCACCAGGCAATTGGCCCTCTCCTGCAAGCCCACGATCCATGCAGTCCGACATGGCCGTCCAGACCTCGATAAGCCCACGATCCAGAACTTGCGGACTGGTATTTGCGACCTCGTTTTCGCGCTTCATGTCTGCAATCGACAAGCCGCTTGCCACGCCCATGGAAAGCATTTCATTGGCCGAGCGGAATGGGTATGGCACCGCCTCAACCTCATCAGTTGATGTGTCGCCATCTTTTTCACGCGCATCCGCTTCCAATTCTGCTTCAGTCATGACGAACCCGCCGCCAACCGAAAAATAGGCTCGTTTCAGCAATTGCAGCCCATCAGTGTCAAAACCGTTGAAAATCATGCCATTGGCATGCTGCGGCAGCGCGGGCCCATAATCAAAAATCAAATCGGATTCTGGATCAAAGGAAAAGACGCCAAACCCTTGTGGTGACACCTTTTTTGTGGATTCAATATCTGAAAGCGCAGCTTTCGCCTGTTCAGGTTCCAACGTCTTTGGCTCAAAGCCTGCCAGCCCCAATAAAATGGCGCGGTCACTGGCATGCCCTTTACCGGTAAAACTGAGCGAGCCATGCAAGCTTACGCTGATGTGACTGACTTGGGCATTGGCCGGCCGCGGCCAATCACCATCCCGGATTTCGGTCAAAAACCGATGCGCAGCAACCATTGGGCCCATCGTATGGGATGAGGATGGCCCGACTCCAATTTTAAACAGATCAAAAACACTCAAAAACATGTGTCAGAACCGCACCCTTGAACAACTCCACGAAAACGATAACACGTCAATTTTCTAACGTCGCGCCAAATCAGTCCCATTCGAAAACAGATAGCTACTTATGGGAATCGCATTCTGTCTCAAGCCTTTTTCTGCCAGCGGCCAGCTTCATTCTGCTGCCAGTATGTCAGCTCATGCTCGGTGCCTTTAAGCGCTTTCCAATGTTGTCTGGCGCTCTGGACTGACAATTCATCCAGACCATCAAACAACAACACCAGCCGCTCGTAGTTCAAATCTTCCGGCAGAGCAGCATCATGGATCAAAAACCGGATATGCGCTCCATTCGGGTTGGCATTACCGCCTGTGAGAAGAATTGGCTGTTCCCCGGCAAACTCGTTCCCGTCAAGCCCATGTGGCAGAAAACTTTCTTCCCGATAAGTCCAAAGCAAGGTGTCAAGCTCTTCAAGCTGCTCCGGCGCACCGCTTTCAACGACAACGCGCCAGTTGCGCGCCAAAGAGCGCTCCAGCAACCCAGGCAAAACCTCTTCCAATGGCTGGGCCTGCAAATGATAGAACAGAACTTCCGCCATTAGCCCGCACCTGATTTGTGTTCAATCATTTGAACCACATGGCACGCATTTGCTCCAACAATCAGCTCTCATACTGATCCAACACAAGCTGGTTGAGCAAAGCCACACCAAACCCCGAACCCCAGGAACGGCTGATATCTGTGCTGGGAGACCCCATAGCCGTGCCGGCAATATCCAGATGAACCCAGTCAACATCCCGCACAAAGCGTTGCAGGAACTGCGCCGCCGTCACAGACCCTGCCCAGCGGCCACCAGTGTTTTTCATATCTGCAAACTTGCTGTTGATGAGCTTGTCATAGGGTTTACCCAGCGGCATGCGCCAAACCAACTCTTCAGACGCTTGCCCGGCGTTTGAAAGTGCCTCAGACAAGTCATCAGAATTGGAGAACATCCCTGCATGGTGATGACCCAGCGCGACGATAATCGCACCGGTCAAGGTTGCCAAATTGATCATGAATTTGGGCTTGAACTTATCTTCCGTGTACCACAACAGGTCAGCCAGAACGAGCCTGCCCTCAGCATCCGTATTGATGATTTCAATGGTCTGTCCCGAAAGCGATGTCACAATGTCACCGGGACGTTGCGCCAAACCGTCCGGCATGTTTTCCACAAGTCCGACAATGCCGACAACATTGGCCTTCGCTTTGCGTCCTGCCAGTGCTTTCATCAGGCCGGAGACAGCAGCAGCACCACCCATATCACCCTTCATATCTTCCATGCCACCAGCTGGCTTGATGGAAATGCCACCGGTGTCGAACACCACGCCCTTTCCAATAAACGCCAAAGGCTGTTCTTTCGCCTTGCCGCCATTCCAGCGCATAACAACGACCTTTGATGGCATGGCAGAGCCCTGCCCGACGCCCAAAAGCGCATGCATGCCAATTTTGGCCAAGGCCTTTTCATCCAGAACCTGAACGTCAACGCCAAGGTCCTTCAGTTCCTTCAGGCGGTCAGCAAATTCGGTCGTGGTCAAAATGTTGGCCGGCTCATTCACAAGATTGCGGGCGAACAGCGTGCCGTCGGCCACCGCACGGTCATCATTCCAAAGCTTCTTTGCAGCCAGAGCAGCCTCGCCAACAAGACCGATCTTCTGAGGTTTCGCCTTGCTTTTGCTGTCATCCTTTTTGGTCTTGTACTTGTCGAACTTATAGCTTCGCAGATAAAGCCCCTGGGCACATAGGGACATGTCTGCAGCCGCAACGTCGCCGAGAACGACGGAAGCGCTGTCATCGGACAAATGCCCCATAATCTTCCCACCAAGATTGCGCCAATTCAACGCTTCCTCGTCATCTTTGGCGCTGATGCCCAATACAATGAGACGATCGAACTCCGCCCCACTTGGCGTCACCAGATTGATTGTTTTGCCCAAAGTGCCATCAAACTTGGAAGCGGCAGCCGCCTTTTCAAAAAAGGCCTGCAAGTCCGACCGTCCATCGACCAGCGCTTCTGGTAAAGTGAGGTCATCAGAACACACCGTCACCACAATTTTCGGCGAACCGGTTATTTTCTTGTGAAAAGTGACGTCTGACAGGTGGGACATAAAGTGGACTTCCTTGATAGATTAATGACTTACTGACCAAAACATCAGATTCGGTGCTACCATTGCAGGCGCCAAACTGAACTGTGATAAGCGGTTAACTGGAAAGTGGTACAATTGTGCAATTACGACAAGCCCCAACGGCTAAACTTTCTGGCTAAACCATTTGGCTGGTGATTGTTGGTGATGACATGGTCTGCAGCAGATGCTTGACCCTTTAATTCGAAGAGTACAGACACGAAAATGAATTTCGGACTTGGTGCAAAAATCGAACGTTATGTTATGTGGAAAGGCCTGTCTGCCTTTTTGCTCACAACCATTACGTTGACCGTCATTGTATGGATGACGCAGGCACTTCGTGAGATTGACCTGGTAACTGCCAAAGGTCAGACGCTTCAACTATTCCTCGTCATTTCGTCACTGGCCATCCCCAGTCTGGTTGTGGTTCTGGCCCCGATCGCCCTTCTTATCGCGATCCTGTACACAATGAACACGCTTCATCAGGAAAGCGAACTCGTCATCATTGCCGCTGCAGGTGGTTCTCCAAAGCGCGTTACCCGGCCGCTCCTGTGGCTCAGCCTGTTTGTGGCTCTGCTGACGGCGTTTCTGAGCATCTATGTTGCGCCGGCAGGCCTCAAACAATTGCGTGGTCACGTGACTCAGGTGCGCGCTGACCTGATCAGCAGCATTATGATCCCCGGAGCATTCACAGATGTGGACAGTGGGCTAATGGTGCATATCAAGGAACGCAGTGTCGACGGGTTCCTGGGTGGCATCCTGATCAGCGATACGCGCAATCCCGAAATATCGTTTCAATATTTGGCGGACAGGGGCGCCTTGGTGGAAACCGGCCCCAGCACATATCTGGTCATGCAAAATGGCAACATTGTGCGCCGTGAAAAAGCTGAGAACTCATCGTCAATCATCGAGTTTGAGAGTTATGCTTTTGATCTGTCGCAATTTCGTGAACGCACAACAAAAGCAGGATACCGGACCAAGGAACGCAGCACAATGGAATTGCTAGGGGATCTCTTGAACCCCGATGCGGACGAAAACTCGAAACGCAGCGAGTTGGGCGCGGAGTTGCACAGCCGCTTTGTTGCGCCGCTCTATGCCTTCTGCTTTGCCATGGTCGCCATGTTATTCATGGCCAGCCCCCAAACCACACGATCAGGCCAGGGTATCGCCATTCTGTCTGCGACCGCCGTCGCTGTGGCCATAAGAGGCGTAGGCTTTGCCGCCGAAAGCCTGGCTGAGAGCAGCGCAGTTGGTGTTGTGCCGCTTTATGCAATTCCCATAGGCGCAACAATCATATGTCTGATTTTACTTTGGCAGAATGTCAGACTGGATTTTGCGCAACGTGTGGCCGATCGTCTAGCTGACGTATTCGAAAAGCTGGTGGCAAGCCGCCGTGCTGCAAAAGCCGATAGCGAGGCATTCAACAGATGATCCTTCGCAAAACCCTGAATTTTTACTTCATGAAAGTCTTTCTGAAGTCCATTCTCAGTGTCTTCCTGATCTGTTTTGCCATCATTTTTCTGGTCGATTTGATTGAGCGCATTCGTGAATTGTCAGATCAGGATGGCTGGACATTCCTGTTCGGTGTCCAAATGGCGCTCTACCGGACACCCACCATCGCCGAACAGGTTCTTCCCTTCGCCATTCTTATCGGGTCAACCGTCGCGTTCCTGAACCTTACACGCAAGCTGGAACTTGCCGTCACAAGAGCATCTGGCGTGTCGGTGTGGCAGTTCATACGACCCGCATTGTTTCTGGCCATCTTCATCGGCATTCTCACCAGTATTGCTTATAATCCGTTGTCTGTCTGGCTACAGGAGCAGTCGGAGCAAATGGAAATACAACAATTCAGCAACGGCCAGAATTTCCGAAAATCCGATACCGCCAGCATCTGGTTTCGGCAGGAGGGCTCCGACGGAGAATCCATCCTGTCTGCGGATCGCTCCCGCGACCGCGGCTTGACCCTCATCAGCGTCACCGCGCTGGTGTTCAATGAAGACAGAACATTCAAGGAACAGGTGGATGCGGTATCCGCAAATTGGAAAGATGGTTACTGGCAGCTTAATGACGCGCGTGTCACAACTGCCGATTCCCCCCCGGAGCTGAGAGCGGAATATCGACTCAGTACATTTTTTACACAGGAACAAGCACGTCAACAGGCAGAAAGCACAGGAAACCTGAGCTTTTGGCGTTTTTCTGACGCTATCGAAGCTGCTGAACGCGCCGGTTTAAACACAAATCGTATGCGCTTGGAATTCCAGACACATTTGGCCCGACCGATGCTTTTTGCAGCCATGGTTATCATTGCAGCAACCGTTTCATTAAAATTGACAAGACTTGGCGGTGCCGGTCATATGGTTTTAGGTGGAATTGGCGCAGGCTTCGTGCTTTATGTGCTTTCTGAACTGGTTGGGGATTTCGGAAGCAACGGGCTTTTGGAACCGGCCCTTGCCGCTTGGCTTCCTGCGCTCATCGCTTCGGTGTTGGGCGTAACTGTTTTATTGTATCAGGAGGACGGATGAGGCAGCGTGACAACGCCCGATCCGAAGACATTTTCGGCCCCCCTTACGCGTCACCTCGGCGCCAAGGGAGAATTGCACCTACACGCAAGTCAAGAACAGGCATCAGTCTGAAACTGGCACTGTGTCTGTCTGTGTCAGCTTTGGCCCTTCCGCTTGCTGCAGGCTTTGCGCCAGATATTCTGTCAGCTCATGCTCAATCCGCATCTGGCCAAGTTACTGGGCCGCAGTCAGGCAGCTCAAATGCTGCTGATGCGCTGCGCGGTAAAGTTCAGGCCAACCCCGACGCGCAAATGCTGGTGGAAGCTGATGAACTGATCTATAATTACGATAAGGAAACCGTTACTGCCGAGGGCAATGTCGAGATTGTCTATGATGGCTATACGCTGAATGCAAAGCGCGTGATCTATGATCAGGGCAGCGGCCGCATGATGGCATTTGGCAATGTACGCATCACCGAGCCAACCGGAAATGTTCTGACGGCCGACCAGGTCGATATAACTGAAGACTTCCGAGATGGTTTTGTTCAGTCTTTGCAAATTCGCACACCTGAGAACGCGACTTTTGGCGCTGAATCCGCAGAGCGTTCAGAAGGCAATCGAACCATCTTCAATCAAGGCAGTTACACAGCTTGCGAAGCATGTGCGGACCGGCCTCATCGACCTTATCTATGGCAGATCAAAGCGGCCAAAGTGGTTCATGATCAGCAGGAACAAATGATCTACTACGAGAACGCCTGGATGGAATTCATGGGGGTTCCTGTTGCCTACATGCCGTTCTTTTCGCATGCCGACCCATCTGTGAAGCGCAAGAGCGGCTTCCTGATGCCAACCCTGAATTACAGCAGTTCACTCGGGGTTGGGCTGACCACGCCTTACTTCTTTAATCTGGCTCCGAATTACGATCTGACAATTGCCCCGACTTTCTACACCGGACAGGGCGTGTTGCTGGATGCAGAATGGCGTCATAAATTAATCACCGGTTCCTACCGCATTCGTGGCGCCGGAATCGCTCAATTTGACCCGGACGAGTTTGAAGGGTTGCAGGGCGATGAGACATTCCGCGGCTATGTGCAGTCCGATGGTGAATTCAACATCAACCAGCAATGGAAATGGGGTTGGGATGTCACTGCAATCAGTGACCGTACCTTCACCCGCGACTATGATCTGGAAGATTCTGACACTCAGGAAGCTGTTTCGACGCTCTATCTGACAGGTCAGAGCGAGCGGAACTATTTTGACTTACGTGGATACCATTTCCGAGTTTTGAGCGAGGATCTGGAAGACAGCATTGGAACAGATTTCCAGGAAGAGCAGGCAATTGTACATCCAGTGCTGGATTACAATCTGGTATTTGGTGATCCGGTTCTGGACGGCGAATTGTCATTCGATGTCAATTTTACCAGCCTGTCGCGAGAAAACACCGATTTTGGCAGCAGTAACGGCAGCACAACGGGCCGTATTTTGGGACCGAAAGGAACCTATACCCGCCTGTCTCTCGAAGCGACTTGGCAGAAAACACTTGTCGGTCCAATGGGTCAGTTGTTCACACCTTTTGCATCGCTGCGTGGCGACGCATTCTGGTTGGAAAATGGCGAGCCACTGGCAAGCTTCATTGAGGACGATGAGGCGTTTCGTGGACTGGCATTGGCAGGTGTTGAATGGCGCTGGCCGCTCATCAGTCAGCATACTTGGGGAACACAGCGTTTCGAGCCGGTTGCTCAGATCATTCTGCGCAGCAATGAAAACCAGTTGGGCTCTCTGCCGAATGAAGACGCACAAAGTCTGGTGTTCGACGACACCAATTTGTTCAGCGTCAATAAATTCTCCGGATATGACCGTATCGAAGGTGGTTCGCGCGCAAATATCGGCATTATTCACCGCGCAAATTTGAACAATGGCGTATCTATCAGGACTGTATTGGGGCAATCATTCCATCTTTTTGGAACGAACTCGTTTGCCAATCCAGATGTTGCTGCAACCGGTCTGGACAGTGGTCTGGAATCTGATCGCTCGGATTTCATCGGACGGTTCACGATTGACACACCCAATGATCTTCGTCTCGACGCCTTTTTGCGACTGGATTCAGACGATTTGGCTGTCAATCGCACGGAAATTACAGCCAGCGGCAAACGCGGATTTATCGCGGGCTCACTCGGTTATGCCTATTTCAATGCGCAACCTAATTTGGGCATCGTCGATGACCGCGAGGAAATTCGAGCCTCTGCGTCGCTTCAGATCAACGAAAACTGGCGCGTATTTGGTGATATGCGATACGACATTGAGAACAATGGCGCTGTCAGCGATAGCCTTGGCATTGCATATGACGACGAATGTTTTGCAATTTCGCTCACCTATTCCGAAACCCATGATCGCTATACTGATCTTGAGAGCGATCAACAAATCTATCTGCGGGTCAATCTGAAAACTATTGGCGGCGGAGAGATCAGTCAGGATCTGGGCGGAGACGATAGCGACAGTTCAAGCTATTAGGACGTTTATCCGTTGGATGGGTTGCCTCATTTTACCCCAATCTGCGTGGCAAATGTTTACGTCTGAAATCAGTTTTGGTTAATGTACCCAAACACACATGTTACTCATAAGGGCATTTTCATGTTGTCTGTCCCCTATTCCTTCCGCAGTTTTGCATTTGCAACGCTCGCTTGTCTGTTTGTCTCAGTTGGATTTTCAGCCCATGCACAAAGCAAGATTGTAGCACTCGTAAACGATGATCCGATCACCAGCTACGAGCTTGATCAGCGGACCAAGCTGCTAAAATTGACGACCCGCACCGGCTCGCGCTCAAAAGCTCTCAAAGAACTGATTGAAGAAAAGTTGAAGCTGGGTGAAGCCAAGCGACGCGGCATCAATCCAACACCTCAGGAAGTCGACAGCGCTTTTGCAAGCATCGCCACCCGAACGAAAATGAGTCCGTCCCAGCTAGGCCAAGCGCTCAGCAAATCAGGCGTCAGCGCCAATGCCTTGAAAAGTCGGCTCAGAGCCGAGTTGGCCTGGGCAAGAACTGTGCGCGCAAGGTTCCGTGGCACTGTCAAGGTTGAAGAAGCGGAAGTCGTAGCTTCAGCACGTGCCCGAGGCGACACAGAGCGGCAGGTTAGGGAATTCACGCTGAAGCAGGTTATCTTCATTGTGCCAAAGGGCACCAGCGACTCTGATAGAAACGCAATTAAGAAACGTGCTGAGCGCTTCAGGCCGACCATTGCGGGATGCGATGCCGTACTTGATCAGATCGAGGGCATGCGAGACGTAGTGGTTAAAACCGTTGGCCGACGCGATGAATCTCAATTGTCCGGCCCCCTGCTTGAAAGACTCGACCCCTTGCAGATTGGCCAATCCACAGAACCAGCCCCCATCAAGGAAGGTTTTGAGATGCTTGTTATCTGTAACATTCGCGAAATTGCCAGCGACACCGCCGCTCTCGATGAAATTCGCACAGAAATGATGGACAAAGAGGGCCAATTGCTGGCGCGCCGTTATATTCGCGATCTGCGTCAGGACGCGGTCATTGATATTCGCTAGCACACAAGCTGTCAGGCTGTAATCTGTGACCAAACCTTTGGCGTTGACGATGGGCGAGCCGTCAGGCATCGGGCCTGATTTGGTGCTTTCCCTTTGGCAGCAGCGAGCACATTTGGATTTGCCGCCGTTCATTGTGTTTGGTTGTATCGATACACTCGCGCTGCGCGCAGCAACTTTGGGCATTGATGTACCCATAACTCCCGTTGACAAGCAAGCGATACCACACGCAGATTCAACCGGTATACCGGTGATCAACTTTCCAGTTGCCAGTCCTGATTGCTGCGGTGTTTTACAGGCCGCAAATGGAGTGGCTGTCATTGAATTCATTGATCAGGCTGTTGCTGGGGTCATAAAGGGGAATTTCTCAGGATTGGTGACCTGCCCCATTCACAAGAAAAACCTTTATGAGGCCGGTTTCACTCACCCAGGTCATACCGAATATCTCGCCACATTGGCGACCCGGCATACCGGTCAATCCCATATGCCCGTCATGATGATTGCGTCCGACAGCCTGCGTACAGTCCCCATTACCATTCACATCCCAATTGCCGATGTGCCTGCCCAACTCAATGGCGAATTGATCAAGGCCACAATACGGATCTGTCATTCTGAGATGACTGCACGGTTTGGAATCAAAACACCGCGTATCGCGGTTACCGGTCTCAATCCGCATGCAGGAGAAGACGGCGCCATGGGACATGAGGAGCAGACGGTAATTTCACCGGCTCTTGAAGAATTGCACAATGAGGGCTTGGACATTCAAGGCCCCTTGCCAGCAGATACGATGTTTCATCCACGTGCGCGCGCAGCCTATGATGTGGCAGTCTGCATGTATCATGATCAAGCGCTGATCCCGGCAAAGACACTGGCCTTCGATGAAGGTGTCAATGTCACACTGGGACTGCCATTCGTGCGCACTTCGCCCGATCACGGCACAGCGCTCGATATCGCAGGAAAAAATACCGCCCGCCCTGACAGCCTCATAAACGCAGTCCGCATGGCGCATGTGATGACAACAGAGGCCAATCCATGAGCCATTCATTCGACGCCCTGCCTCCGTTGCGGGATGTCTTGACGCAACTTGATCTCCATCCCAAGAAATCACTGGGTCAGAACTTTCTTCTGGACCTGAATTTGACAAGCCGGATCGCACGCAGCGCTGGTCGCTTGAAAGACGCGCACATATTAGAGATTGGACCCGGTCCCGGTGGATTGACACGGGCTATCTTGAAAGAGGACCCGGCAAGCGTCACCGTGATTGAACGAGATGATCGCTGTATCCGGGCGCTTGAACAGATATCGGTCCACTATCCGGGCAAACTACACATAATTGCAGGCGATGCCCTTCAAGATCAACCAGATCTGGCTCCGCAGCTTCAAACCCGGATCATCGCCAATCTACCCTATAATATTGCGACACCATTGCTGGTGAGCTGGCTTGAGGCCGAGCCTTGGCCGCCTTTCTTCGCGTCAATGACATTGATGTTCCAGAAAGAGGTTGCGGAGCGCATTGTTGCAGCGCCTGGCAGCCGCACCTATGGGCGTTTGGCGGTATTGGCGCAGTGGCGCTGCACCACCGAGCTTTTATTCGACATACCCGCAAAGGCCTTCACGCCACCACCCAAAGTCACGTCCAGTGTTGTGCATCTTGAGCCGCGCGCAGAGCCATTGCCTTGCCTACTGAAAAGTCTGTCAAAAGTAACGGCAGCGGCCTTCGGACAAAGGCGGAAAATGCTGCGCCAGAGCCTGAAATCAGTCGGTGTGACAAGTGAGATATTCGAACAGACAGGAATTTCACCGATGGAACGCGCGGAGCAGATTTCCGTCACTGGCTTCGTAGCTTTGGCAAATGCACTTGATGCGGCCAAATCTGTTAGTTAAAGCTGGCTGATGAGCCCGTCGACAAACATGTTCATGCCGACGACTCTTTCTCGGCGCATACGCTCTGCATGCAAAATTGATTGAACCCGCTCGAAAGACAGCTCCAGCATCTCATTGATGATCACGTAGTCGTACTCAGACCATTGCTCCATCTCCAGGGCAGAGTTTGCCAAACGCTTGGCAATCACGTCGGCACTGTCTTCAGCGCGGCGTTCCAGGCGCGCTTTCAATTCGTCAATGGAGGGCGGCAATACAAAAATCCGGACCAGATCTTCCGGCATTTTTTCGTGCAGCTGTTTTGTTCCTTGCCAGTCAATATCAAACAGAACATCACGACCAGCAGAAAGCGCTTCCTCGACCGGGTCTCTGGGCGTGCCATAAAAATTGCCATGAACCTCCGCCCATTCCAGCAACTCATCGCGGTCGCGCATGACAGAAAATTTCTTCTGGTCGATGAAATGATAATGCGTTCCATCAATTTCGCTAGGACGCTGTTCCCGCGTTGTCACAGACACCGACAATTCAATTTCTGAATTTTTGCTGAGGATTTCTCGCGCGATGCTGGATTTACCAGCACCGGACGGGGACGACAGAACAAGCATGACACCACGGCGGTCTATCGTGCTGGCTGAGCTGTTTCGCATCTGAATTCCTACTCGATGTTTTGTATCTGCTCGCGCATTTGATCGACAACAGCCTTCAGTGCAAGGCCGATCTTCGTCAAATTCGCATCGTTCGATTTGGAGCAAAGCGTATTGGCTTCCCGATTGAACTCCTGCGTCAGAAAGTCAAATTTCCGTCCAACGGGCTGTTCCTGATTCAACAAGTCATGTGCAGCGGCAATATGAGCCTTTAATCGATCCAGCTCTTCCTGAATGTCAGCCTTGGTTGCAATCAGCATCGCTTCCTGATGGAGCCGCTCCTCATCCAACTTGGTCTGTCCACTGGACAGAAGCGCAATCTGCTTCCTGATCCGCACCTGAATAGCTTCAGGTGCGCGCGCCGGATTATCGACAGCCTGTTGGGTCAGGCTCGCAATCTGCCCCAAAAGACCGGAAATCACTTTGTGAAGATGAGCACCTTCCGCGCGGCGGGCTTCATGAAGAGCCCGCAATGCCTCATGGAAGCTTTCGATAAGCGCAAGCGACAATTCCTCAATGCCTGCGGCATCGCGTTCATCGGCTGTCCGCTCCAGAACACCAGGCATGGCCAACACCTCGGCAGCGGTCGGAGGGGCTACATCAACGCGGCTGCCGATTGCAGAAATATGAGCAATGGCCTGTGTCAACGCCACTTCATTTATCGAAAATGCTGGCCTTCCTTCACTAAACCCCATCGAGAGATTGCATTGAAGGTTTCCGCGGCCAAATACCGATTGTGCATATTTCCGACAGGTCTGCTCCACAACATCGTAGCCATTGGGCAGTCTGAATTTCAGATCAAGGCCGCGACCATTTACAGACCGCAGTTCCCAATACCAGCTTCGATCTTCAAATGTTCCTTCAGACCGGCCATAACCAGTCATGCTGCTTATCGCCATCAAGAAAGCCCCACTTCAACGCGACGAAAAAACCGTCGCTACCACCACCGGAAACTAGTTTTCTGCGCTGTCCTCGTCTGTCGCATCAGCCTGAGCAGCTCGGTCGCGCTCGATCTGTCGCCACTTGCGCACATTGGCCTGATGCTCTGCAAATGTCTTAGCAAATGCGTGCCCACCGGATCCATCAGCAACAAAGAATAAATCATCAGTGCGCGCAGGGTTGATAACGGCCTCCAGTGCAGCGCGTCCCGGATTGGCAATTGGCCCGGGCGGCAGTCCATCAATAACGTAGGTATTATATGGATTTTCAGCCCGCAGATCTGCACGGGAGATAGGTCGCCCAAGGGAGCCCTCCCCGCCAACAATCCCATAGATAACAGTTGGATCGGTCTGCAAGCGCATGCCCTGCTTCAGCCTGTTGATAAACACCGATGCCACGCGTGGACGTTCATCTGCCAGCGCCGTTTCCTTTTCAACAATACTCGCCAGAATCACCATTTCTTCCGGCGTTGAAATAGGTAAATCGGGCGAACGTCGCGACCAGACATCAGAAACGGCACGGTCCCGAGCGGTCCGCATCCGCTCCAGTATCTGGGCTCGATTGTCACCACGGGTAAATTTATATGTCTCTGGCAAAAGCGTGCCTTCAGCCGGAATATCAACAACTTCACCTGTGAGAACAGAATCCCCGTTCAGGATATCGACAATCTGCTTAGAAGTTCGCCCTTCAGGGACGGTAACCGAATGAAGAATTGATTTGCCCTCAACCAGACGCGCAACCACGTCTGACATGGAGACACCGTCCTCAAACAAATACTCGCCAGCTTTCAAACGGCCGCGTGCTTCTGTTACACGCACACTTGCAAGAAACAGGATCTTGTTATTGATGACGTTCGTTTCATCCAGCAGATTGGCGATGGTCTGTGTGTTCATCCCGCGCTCAATCAGCACAGTCTTATCAACCGTAAGAGGGCCATCTGCTTCGTAAATCGACTTTCCATAATACAACAACGCCCCCAGTCCAATGACCAGGAATACCGCTGACATCAGCAGGAAATTTAGAAGAAAGACAATGGGATGCCGTCCGCGTTTGTGACCTGATGGCGGTGGTGGAGCAATCTCGGACTGCAAGGATTGCCGCGCACTGCGTGGAGTGTAGCGGCGATCTTCGCTGTCAAAATCAAGCCGGTCGTGCCCTGAATCCCTGGAACCACGCCTGGATCGTGTCATCAATTGGTCTCCAAATTGGGGTTGATTTCAACCGGCTAAAACCGGTTAGTCAACATCCCGAAAAATAAGCGATGCATTGGTGCCGCCGAATCCGAAAGAGTTTGATAGTGCAATAGAAATCGGCTTTTTCTTAGCTGTTTTTGGCACAAGGTCGATTTTTGTTTCGACCGATGGATTATCAAGATTCAATGTCGGCGGAACGATATCATCCCGAATAGCTAAAAGCGAGAAAATGGCTTCAATCGCGCCTGCTGCTCCCAGCAGATGTCCGGTTGCAGACTTGGTTGCAGACATTGTCAAGTTCTCTGCATTGTCCTCAACCAGCCGTTCAACGGCTCGCAATTCAATCTCGTCACCAAGCGGCGTTGATGTGCCATGCGCGTTGACATAGTCGAGATCAGATGCGGTCAGATTGGCGCGTTTCAGCGCAGCCTTCATACAGCGATAAGCTCCATCCCCATCATCGGCCGGAGCCGTAATGTGGTGAGCATCGCCAGATAGGCCATAGCCAATCAATTCGCCGTAGATTTTTGCTCCGCGTGCCTTGGCATGCTCGTACTCTTCAAGAACGACAACCCCTGCACCTTCTCCCATGACAAAGCCATCCCGGTCTTTGTCATAAGGCCGTGAAGCACGGGTTGGGTCGTCATTAAAACCGGTAGAAAGAGCGCGACATGCGGCAAATCCGGCAAGTGACAATCGACAGACCGGCGACTCAGATCCACCCGCAACCATTACGTCAGCATCGCCAAGAGCAATAAATCGTCCGGCATCTCCAATAGCATGGGCCCCAGTTGAACAGGCTGTAACAACGGAATGATTGGGGCCTTTCAGGCCGTGCTTGATCGACACATAGCCGGATGCAAGATTGATCAACCGACCGGGAATAAAGAACGGGCTGATACGCCGCGGACCGCTGTCTCTCAAAATATTTGAGGCTGTTTCTATGCCTTCAAGGCCGCCGATGCCGGAACCGATCAGAACTCCTGAGGCTGTTTGGTCCTCATAAGAACTTGGATGCCAGTCCGCATCATCCAGCGCCTGCTGCGCGGCAGCCATGGCATAGACAATGAAATTGTCGACCTTGCGTTGCTCCTTTGGAGCCATCCAGTCGTCGGCATTATAGGTGCCGTTAGACCCGTCACCATGGGGAATATGACAGGCAATTTTACAAGCCAGATCATCAACCTGGAAGCGCTCCACACGTGAAGCACCGCTTTTCCCGGCAATTAGATTTGACCATGAGACTTCAACTCCGCAGCCAAGCGGATTGACCGTGCCCAGGCCAGTTACAACCACACGTCTCATAATCCACCCAACCGCTGAGCTGATAAATTCATCGGCATATGCCGGTCAACCCACAGCAAGCCGAAGAAAGCATGCTGTGGCTGCATCGTTGCAATCCAAATTATGCGTCTGCCTGAGACTCAATGAATTTGACAGCATCGCCAACGGTCACAATGGATTCCGCAGCTTCGTCAGGAATGGTAATTTCGAAGGCTTCTTCGAACTTCATGACCAATTCAACAGTATCGAGGCTGTCTGCGCCCAGATCTTCGATGAAGCTGGCTTCAGTTGTCACCTTGTCAGGATCGGCATCGAGATGGCCAACCACAATTTCTTTTACCTTGTCGGCAACATTGCTCATAAGTTACTTTCCTCATTCCTTCACCGCGATTTCACGGTTGCTCAAATAATACTACACACCGGCAATTCCGTTACATTTGCTACGAGTGCATTCTCACGCAACTGTCCCAGAACACCGTTTGAGCGCTCTCAATGCGCCGGTGATTCTATGTTTTCCCAGCTTAATGTTTGATACACCAAAACCCAAGCAGGATTATTCAACTGTTCTTTAGCCCTGGCATAACCGATCCAGAGAAGAGCCAGTGTGGCTCTCTCCTGCATGACAATTAATACCATTGCCCAGTTCCCGGCAGCACGTAATACCGCATCAACGCCACGTCAACCTCAGAATGACGGGCTTGCTAACACAGTTCAATTTGAATTGCCAGAATCCCGTCAGTGTTCACTCCGTGTTCAGGCCCGCAAAACCAGCGCTTCGAGCGCTATACCATTGCCATGCCGCCATTGATCTGAATGGTCTCGCCAGTGATATAAGCAGCCTCTTGACTGGAAAGAAACACGACGGCAGCTGCAATTTCGTCTGCCGTTCCAAGTCTGCCCACGGGCACATTCGCCAAAATACTATCCCGCTGTTTGTCGTTAAGCTTGTCGTTCATAGCTGAATCGATCAGTCCCGGCGCAACGCAATTCACGGTGATACCTCGGCTGCCAACCTCCTGTGCCAGTGCCTTTGACATGCCAATGAGACCCGCTTTTGTGGCCGCATAATTTGTTTGTCCAGCATTCCCGACAACGCCAGCAACAGACGTTATTCCAATAATACGCCCTTGCCGCGCCTTCATCATCCCACGCAGGCAAGCACGAGCCAACTCGAAAGGTGCGTTGAGATTGATATCGACAACACTATCCCAATCTTCATCTTTCATGCGCATCGCCAACCCATCGCGGGTAATGCCGGCATTATTGACCAGAATGTCAATTTGTCCCAGTTCCTCGGTAACGCTTGGCACCAAGGTTGCGCGCGCGGCACGATCCGACAAATTGCAAGGGAACACATGAGCCCGCTCTCCCAAATCCGTTCGTAACGCCTCCAGAGCTTCCACCCGTGTTCCATGCAAAGCAACAGTGGCGCCATGGGCATGCAGCGCTTTGGCAATGGCAGAGCCAAGGCTCCCGCTTGCTCCGGTTACAAGGGCGACTTTTCCAGTCAGGTCAAACATACAAGGCTCCACTTACTGCTAAAGATCTGAATTCAATTAAGTGCCTGAATATCATCTGGCGTCGAGATTGACGAGGCGGCAATTCCTGGAGCAATGCGCTTGGCCAGTCCGGTCAACACCTTGCCTGCACCGATCTCGAACGCTGCATCAACACCGTTATCTGCCATCCAAAGAACTGATTCCCGCCAACGCACCCGTCCGGTGACCTGCGCTACAAGATGCGTACGTATCTCATCAGGATCGCTAATCGGCGCTGCCAGAACATTGGCAATCAAGGGAACGCCTGGAGCGGTAAGAGTGACCTCCGCAAGTGCTTCTGCCATGCGATCAGCTGCGGGTTGCATGAGTGAACAATGAAAGGGTGCGCTGACCGGCAACATCAATGCCCGGCGTGCGCCAAGTGCTTTGGCCAACTCAGCTGCTTTTTCCACGCCAGCCTTTGAGCCGGACACAACCACTTGCCCGGGACCATTATCATTGGCAACATCACACACACCAGCTTCTGAAGCCTCCACAGCCAGACCTTCCACCTGTGCAAGTTCCAGTCCCAATATGGCTGCCATGGCACCCTCGCCCACAGGCACGGCGCTTTGCATGGCTTCACCACGAATGCGCAACAGACGCGCTGCATCAGCCACACTCAGACTGCCTGCAGCAGCAAGTGCAGAATATTCACCCAGAGAATGCCCGGCAACAAAGCCAGCCGAATTATCAACGGTGACACCGGCTTCCTTCATTGCTGCGATAGCGGCCAGACTGACAGCCATCAACGCTGGCTGTGTATTGGCGGTCAGCGTCAATGCATCTGCAGGACCCTCCCAGATCACCTGACTGAGAGACTGCCCCAAAGCGTCATCAACCTCAGCAAAAACCTCTCTTGCAGCGGCAGATGCATCTGCCAGTGCCTTGCCCATGCCAACGGCCTGGCTGCCCTGTCCGGGAAAGGTAAAAACACGTGTCATGAAATTGAAGCCCTGTCTTATCATGTTACAATTATGTGAAACGAACGCTGAAACACCCCATTCTGCGCCCCTCTGTCAAGGAACTTTAGCTCAAATGCCCCAAAAGCCGGGCTGAGCGCCAGTTTCGCCTTGCATTTGCCGATTCCACGCGTATAACGCCGCAATCGCAACCAGTTCGGCTGGGGGCTGAACGAAAGGCTGTGCCTTCTCGCAGGAATTGTTCTCACGGTGTGTGAGAAACAACGATCATGAGGAAAACAGTAGGGCTTAGGCCCGGCTTTCAGTGTCCCCGCTCTCGATGCGTCTTCGATCAGCCTTTCCAACGGTCATCTGGCCAGAGGGCTTCGATGGGGCTTTGCGCCGAGCTACTATATAAGGAAAGGCAATATGCCACTTTACGAGCATGTCGTGCTTGCACGTCAGGACTTGTCCGGCCAACAGGTCGAGACTCTGGTCGACTCCCTGAAAGAAATCGTCACCGAAAATGGTGGAACGATTCCATTTGTGGAAAGCTGGGGACTGAAGTCCCTCACTTATCGCATTCAGCGTAACCGCAAAGCACATTTTACATTCCTGAACATTGATGCACCCCATGCGGCTGTTGCCGAAATGGAGCGTCAGATGCGCCTCAATGAAGATGTACTGCGTTACATGACCATTCGTGTGAAAGAACACGAAGAAGGCCCAACAGCAATGATGCAAAAACGTGACCGTGATGATCGACGCCCTGGTGGCGGCGGTCGTGGTCGTGACCGGTAAGAAGGAGGATATTTTCAATGGTTGATATTGCACAACTTCCGCAACGCCGCCCGTTTCACCGTCGTCGCAAAACATGCCCATTCTCCGGAGCTAACTCCCCGAAGATTGATTACAAAGATGTAAAATTGCTGCAGCGCTACGTTTCTGAGCGCGGTAAAATCGTACCATCGCGTATTACAGCAGTTTCCGCCAAGAAGCAGCGCGAATTGGCTCAGGCCATTAAGCGCTCCCGTTTTCTTGGTCTTTTGCCTTACGTTATCAAGTAAGCAAAACCGAACGAATACCTAATCCGGATGGCGGATGAGCCGCCATCCGGAATTTCAGTTGAGACCCAGACTTAAAGCTTTCGGGTTTCTAACCGCCAGATGCGGGACAGCGACAATGACACAGATTCTTCTGATCAGTATTGGTGCCGGACTGCTGTCTGCTTTGCTATTTGCAAGCATCCTGACAGGGTCTCTGATCGCCATAGTGATGCAGATTTTCGCGCAACTGCCGCTGCAAACAGCAAGCCTGACCTTTGGTCCCCGCGCCAGTTACATTGCAGCCTTCGCCGCAATCGTTGCACTTCTATTTGTCTCCGGCTTGCCCAGTCAAACCATATCATTTGCACTCAATTTTGCGACACCAGCTTTAATTGCGAGTTACCTTGCCGGGTTGAAAAACACAGACATCCAGGAAGACGATTTGGCAGCGTGGTTTCCACTCGGTCGGATTTTGACGGTCATTGCCGGCGCCTCATTCGTCGTCTTCGTTCTCTTGAGCTTCTATTCCGGCTTTACGCCCGAGGAAGCGGTTACAGCGATCGAAACCCAGGCGCTGATCCTGTTGGAGCCGACCATTGAAAGTGGCCAGATCACACTGGAAACGATCAATCAACTGGCGGTTTTCTTTGTGGCTCTTTTTCCATTTGTCGCAGCCGCCGGGTTTGTCGTGGTCACAACCTTGAATCTGGTGCTCGCCATTCGTATTGCGCGGCGTTACGGCACATTCAAACGGCCGCCAAGCAGCATCCAATCCCTGGAGATTCCACGCATCGTGCACATCATCGCCCTGGCATCTTTAGCCATGATTTGGACCAGTGGAATGTCACATCCGTTTCTAGCCGCCATAGCAGGAGCCTCTTCAACGCTGGTGGTTTTTGCTGGCTTTGCAGCTCTGCATGCCCTGACCAGCCGATTGTCAGCCCAGCGCATCATTCTGTTCGCCACTTATGGCAGCATCATTCTTTTTACATTCCCGCTTTTGCTCATCCTGATCCTTGGTTGGATCGATGGGTTTTTAAACCTGCGCGGTCGTTCATCTGATCGCGCTTCAAATTAGTAAGTTTCAAACGTAAGGAAAAACCAATGAATATCATTCTTCTGGAACGTATCGCCCGCCTTGGACAGGTCGGTGATGTTGTAAAAGTTAAAGACGGCTATGCACGCAACTACCTGCTGCCAAATGGCAAAGCACTGCGCGCCACAGTCGCAAATAAGAAAGAATTTGAAAGCCGCCGTGTTGAAATTGAAGCACGCAATCTGGAAATGCAGTCTGATGCTCAGCAGGTTGCCGAGCGTTTGAACGGCCAGTCCGTTACCATGATCCGCCGCGCAGGTCAGACTGGCCAGCTCTACGGTTCGGTTAACACCCGCGATATTGCAGCTGAACTCAAAGAAGCTGGCTTTAATGTCCTGCGTTCACAAATTCAGTTGAATGAGCCAATCAAGAAAATCGGCGTTCACGAAATAACAGTCGCTCTCTTTGCGGACGTGAATGCTTCTGTCTCTGTCAACGTCGCCCGTTCAGAAGATGAAGCCGAACGTCAGGCACAAGGCGAAGATGTCTCTGTCGCTGGGGACGATTTTGAAGAAGAAGAATTTGCCATCGACGAAGATGCTCCAGACCTGGAAGAAGTCTTTGAAGAAGGCGCAGGCGAGATTGCAAATGACGACGATGCTGATGCGGAAGAAGCTTCCGAAGAAGAAAAAGCAGACTGATCCTTTCAGCCGACCACTTCATGCAAACACCCGGTCAGAGACCGGGTGTTTTTGTTTGTGGGGGTATGTCTGAACATATCGGTTAAAACGGTAAGCGCTGCACTAAAGTTCATCTCCCAGCAGAAATGCTTTAGGCCTCAATGAGCGCAATCATGCGCTCAAGGCGCTCCATTGCCAGCAGGCCGTCTTCAATGGTCGGGACATTCCGGTTCTCGCCACGGACCGTCGCCGCAGCATCCGCAATCAGCGCCTTGTATCCCTTGTGATCCTCATTGGCGGCAGCAGTAAAGTTTGGCGTCCAGCTCAGCGTATCGGCCGCTGGATCAAGTGTGGCTGCCGGATCATCGGCTTTGAAAGCCGGATCTCGGTACAAAGCTACATTTACAATGTTGTCGATCTCTAGCCTCACATGGTCACCCATGATGCGTAGTTCCTCCATGGGTGTCCCCCGTGACTGAACGGTACCCATCACCACATTGCCGATCACACCATTGCCAGCGCTAAACCCCAGATGGAACAGGATTTTGCCAGGCGACGGGCTGATCTTGCGTACAGTCATGTCATTAAAATCATCGCCCATCAGCCAGGGGATGAGATCCATATAGTGAACGCAATGGTGCAGATAGAACCCGGTGTAATCCGGTTCACCGACAAAATAGGTTGGTGCCGTCATATAGGCGCCGGTGATGCCCAGGATTTGCCCGAAATCACCTTCTTCCAGAATATTTTTGGCAATCCGGTTTCCGGTAGAATAACGTTTCATGAAGCCCACAATGACCGGTTGACCGGCTAGGCGTGAAGCTTCTGCGACCGCACGTGCGCCAGCCGCGGTCGATGCCGGCGGTTTTTCCATGAAAACAGGCAAGCCCCGCTGCAGGGCTGCGATTGATGCATTTTCATGCAAATCCGGCCCCACAGCCATACCGATAAAATCAAGCCCTGGATGGGCAACAAGGTCGCGATAGTCGGAATACAGGGCTTCAACCCCGTATTCCCGGCCCACACCGGACATGGCCGCCTCGTCCTTGTCGCACAGGGCGGCAATCCGAATGTCGTTGATACCAAGCTGGGGCAACAACATTTGCCGGGCATGGCGTCCGCAACCGATCCAGCCGATATTCAGGGTCATTGGTCAACCTCCGCCAGAGCCAGCGCAGAGCGGATCACCCCAAGGCCAGCCCTCAGTTTGGCACTTTCATCCTCATGCGGCGCACGCCAATGGGCAATCGGCAGTCCTACACGGTCATCGTCGCGGCGAAACGGCTCAAGAGACACTGGACCGCGATAGCCAATTTGCGCCAGTGCGCGCATGATCGCTGTCCAGTCAAGATGACCGGTACCTGGATGGCCACGGTGGTTCTCATTGGCCTGGAAATGCACCAGACGGCTGCCTGAGGCACGAATTGCATCGGGTATGGAACGCTCTTCCATATTCATATGAAATGTGTCCAGCATGACGCCAAGCCCTGCATCATCAACCTTATCGACAACTTCAATGGCCTGACGCGTAGTTGAAATAATATCCGTCTCAAATCTGTTAAGCGGCTCAAGCCCGAACACCACGCCAGCGCTGCGCGCAAGTGGTGCAACCATTGCCAGCCCGTCCACGGTCCGTTTGGCACGGGCCGCAATTTCATCATCTGTGCGCGGCACGGGTGGCCTGCCGGCAAAAACCATAGGCTCACCATAAAGCGGGCCGCCAACGATACTGGCGCCAAGCTGGTCAGCGACTTCGACACAGTGTTTGAGATAATCCAGTCCGCCCTGTCGCGCATCCTGATCATCCGAAGCTATAGAACGTTGCGCATTTACTCTTGCCGCAAGAACAAGGCTGATCCCGCAATCATGAGCCTTTTTGCTGGCCACACTCAGGTCAATTTCATCCTCGGGTTCAGGAACCAAAAGCTCCATGAAGTCAAAACCGAGCTTTGCTGCATAATCAAAATAATGCAGGTCAGCGCCAGTAAACGGGCGGATGAACTGCATTGAGATGATACCGATTGGATTGTCCAAAAGCGTTTTCCTTTGTGGCATGGCAGGTTCAGCCTTTGACCGCGCCCTGGGTCAGGCCTGATATCAGGCGTTTTTGAACCAACAGAAACAGGACAGTGGCCGGCATCGCCCCCACAATGCCGCCTGCTGTCAAAAGACCCCACTGAATTTCATACTCACCGATAAGGGTTTGAACCGCGACGGTGATCGGGCGAACATTTCTGCCACCCAGTGTCAGTGCGTACAGATATTCATTCCAGGATGTGATGAAAATATAGATGGCAGTAGCAATGATGCCTGGGACACACAGCGGCAGCACAACGCGGCGCAAAGCCCCCATTCGTGTGCAGCCATCTGTCATAGCAGCTTCGTCCAGAGATCTGGGTATTCCGTTCATGTAGCTGATCATCATCCATACCGAAAACGGTATTGCGATTGTTGAGTTGGCAATGATCAGCGCAAGATGCGTGTCCAACAGGCCCAAAACCCGCATCAGCACAAACAGCGGCAGGATTAGTAGAACCAATGGGAACATATTGATCAGCAGGAATTGCAGCATCAGGACACGTTTGCCCTTGAAGGAAAAGCGCGAAAACGAATAGGCAGCCGTCACACTCAGAGACAGGCCCACCACCACGGTTCCACTGGCGACGATAAAACTGTCGAGCAAATTGTCACCAAAACCCACAGTTCTGAACAGCCGTGTGTAGTTGTCGATGGTCGCCCCAATGATGGATGGTCCCTTTGTGAAGAGACGGCTCTCATCGGTCACCGATGTAATGAACATCCAGATATAAGGACCAAGCGCAAATGCAAGGATCAGGAGCATAGGAAGCTCCACAATCAGCAGTCGGCGTGAAGTGGGCATTTTACCGAGCGCCATTATTGAACAGCCTTTCCGGTTCGCCTGAGATAAATCAGAACAAGGCCCATGAGAAGGAAGGTGAACAAAACAGCAAGCGCTGAGCCATAACCGAAATCAAGATTGGTGCGCGCCTTGATGAACGCATAGAGCGGCAAAGTGTAAGTTGAATATCCAGGCCCCCCGCCGGTCATTACAAATATGACGTCAAACGAATTCGCCACCCAGATTGTGCGCAGCAGGACGGCCGTCACCAGAACACCGGAAATGCCAGGTAAGGTAATGTGCCAGAATTGCCTCCAGGCACTCGCACCATCCAGCGAAGCTGCCTCGTAATAGCTTTTGGGAATTGATTGCAGTCCCGCCAAAATCATGACCGCAAAGAACGGAAAGCCCTGCCATGTCAGCGTTAGAATGATGGCCCCAAGGGCCAGGTCAGGATCAGCAAGCCATGGAACAGCCTGCTCGACCAGACCAAGGCGCAACATGAAGTCGTTGAGCACGCCGTAATTGCTGTCATAAATCCAGACCCACATCAGCGCGATGACAACCGAAGGCAGCGCCCAGGGAATAATAATCAATGCACGCGCCAGAGCCCGCCAGCGAAACTCCTGATTCAAAAGAAGCGCTGTACCAAGGCCAAGAAGCATCTGACCTGGTATTGTGACCCCAATCCAGATGATTGTGTGCTTCAGGGATATCCAGAAAACCTCGTCTTGCAATGCGGCAACGAAATTATCAAAACCAATGAATTTGAATTCTTTGGGTCGAAACAGAACATATTCGTGAAGGCTCATCCACGCTGTCTGCAGCATCGGCAGAAAAACGATAGTCAACGTTACCAAAACAGCAGGCGATAGCATTGCATAAGGCAGGATGCGCTTGCCCAGCCTGCGGCGCGATTGCCGCCCGGCATCGTCAGCAGATTCCGGACCGTTGTGAGTTTGCATAGCCATCAGAAAACTTGTTTTGGAGGCTTCCGGTAATGGGAGAGATGGAACGGCGATTGAGGCGGCAGATACACCGCCCCAATCAATGCGTAACGCTTAGTTGCCGTAAAGCTTGGCAATTTCGGCGTTCATTTCAGCGGCAGTTATTTCGCCAGTCAGCGCACGCTGCATTGAAACCGGCCAGACCGTATTCACAAAGTCCGACGTTTCAGTACGGTTTGGCAACAAATTGGCAAATGGGAGGGAGTCAACTGTCGCCTCGACAAACCGCTGAGGATGCAATGTCCAGGTCGCGCTGTCTGTTTTGGTCACAGGAAGCTGACCTGTGGCCTCATTGAATTTAGCATTGTTGCCAGCAGTAGATAGGAACGAAATCCATTTCCACGCTGCATCCTTGTCTTCAGCTGAGGATAGAATGGCCGTGCTTTCGTCACCAAAAGCCGTCCAGTGCCCACCGCCACATTCAGGAACCGTCGTGGCGGAAACCTTGTCTCCAAGTGCCTCAACCATTCCGTTTGCTGATCCGATATGGTGAATGGTCATCGCCGTTTTACCAGCTTTGAAGCCACCGATGATTTCCTGAAAACCATCATTGGGTGCAGATGGCGGGAACGAACCATCTTCTCGGAACATATCAACAACGAATTGGCTGCCAGCAATAGCCGCGTCAGATTCGATCCCATCGGTCAGGCTTACACCATCCCGGCCCAGCGTCAGACTGGCCCAATGATCGTGGCCGCCCTTGCTTCCGCGAAGGCCAAATCCATAGACATCAGTGCGACCATCTCCGTCGGTATCACGCGTGAGCGCTTTGGCAGCAGCACGGAACTCATCGCAGGTCTTGGGAACGTCCAGCCCGAGTTCTTCAAACATGTCTGGACGATAATAAAGATAGAGCACCACATACTGCACGGGCAGATAATAGGAGCTTCCATCCTGGGCACTGGTCAACTCAAACAGGTTTTCCTGAACATCTGACTTGTCCGCCCAGGCATCAATCCGATCACCAATGGGCTCCAAAGCACCCATTTCGATCAGTCGGGGCTGAGCAAACATTTTCACCATGGCCGCATCAGGTGCATTGCCTCCGATGATGGATGTATAAAGCGTATCGTAATAGCTGTTCCATGGAATGTTTTCAGCTTCGATTGTAATGCCCGGATTTTGGGACTCAAAGCTTTCGACCAGCTCATTCATCGGATTGTCGGCATTGTCGAAGTGATACCAGAAGCGAACTGTGCTTTCTGCTGACGCAATGCTGGAACTCATAGCAAGCACGCTCGCTGCCAGGCCAAGTTTTGCAATAATATTCAATGTCTTACCTCCCTACTTTAAATGCTCGTTTTGAGCGGTTTGTTGTTTGAAAAATGCGCCTGCCAAATCGAAAGCACTCTGTGCCTCCGGCAATTCGGCAGCCATTTGCATAAAGCCGTGCACGACACCCTGGAACAGATCGAAATGATCATCCCGTCCCAGAGCACGCAACCGGTGGATCAATGCATCGGTGTCACTGCGCAGCGGATCCAATTCTGCAGCATTGAGATACAGCGGCGGCAGAGCACGCAGTTGCAAATCGTCGGCGCGAAGTGGCGTGACACTAGGCAAATGCCGAACGTCCTCAGGCGCGTACCAATCCCAAAATCTCTGCATTTTGCCTCGGGTCAGACCCGGGCCATTGGCAAAATCCCGATAGGATGGCGTTGTGAAATCAGCGCCATACACACCGTAAAAGAGCAAAGCACATGAAGGCAGGTCGCCCCCCTCCTCCAGGAGCCGCAACATGCCTGCAAGAGCAAGGTTTGCCCCCGCACTATCGCCAGCGATACCCCATCGACGCTTGCGATCTCTGGCTTGCCAGATATCCAGCAGATCCTCCAATGCACACGGATATGGATGTTCAGGCGCGAGCCGGTATTCAAAGGTCAGAACGGGTGCACGAGATTGAATGGCTAGCCTGCGCGCTGCACCTTCATGGGTTGCAACCGAACAAAAAGCCCAACCACCACCATGAACATGCAAGATCGCGTCGGTCCCGCAATCATCATGTGGAACAATGTAGCGCGCCAGCATATCGTCAATCATGACGGTCCGGGCTTCAGCGACATCTGGCAGGGCTTCATTCCAGCGCAGATTGGTCAGATTGGCCAGGGCACGTCCCGCATCAGATGGCAGTGTGGTCGGGTCAACCAGACCTTCATCTTCAACAATCAGCCGATCCAATATGGCCTTCATTGACGCGCTCGGCTCACTCATCCTGTAGCACCGTCGGTGAGATCAGGCCCGAAATCCACAATCGTTGATATGTGATGGCTCAAAATTTTCTGCAGCGACTCCAGGTCCTGCGCTTCAAGCGCTGCCAGAATCGGAGCATGGCGTTCTGCAGTTTCCTCCAACGCGCGGCTGGTTTGCGAATTGAGAATTTTATAGCGGTGATTGTGGATCAGGCAACGCAGCAGAATGGGTGTGATCACCGGCAAGTCCGCAACGGCAAAAAGACGCGTGTGAAAAGCACGGTCGTGAACCGACAGAAGATATTCATCACCGTCACGCGCAGCGTTGCGCATTGCGTTCAGGTAATTATGCAAGTCTGCGTGTAATTCCGGTCCGGCACGCTCAAGAACACGTTCAAGATAATCGCATTCGATGTCTCGGCGAATGGCGATCAGCGCGCGGGCGTCAGCAGAGCGACAGGCGGCAACATGGGTTCCCCTATGTGGCAGCCGCTTTACCAGGCCTTCTTCACTCAACTGCATCAAAGCTTCGCGAATGGTGCCCTGGCTGCATTGAAACCGCTCGGCGATCTCAAGTTCCAGAAGAACCGCTTCCGGCTGCAACTGACCCAGCACAATCTCTTTTTGCAGGGCCACATAGACATTATGGCTGCGGCGGCTCGATTGCCAAGGCAACAGATTGGTGATGGATGGCGCTGAAAAGCTTTCCACAGCCATTGGTGGCAATACTCCCAAATACTGCTTTTTAGCAGAAAACACTTATCATTATTGATAATATCCGTATTATCGATATTAATAACATCGCGATTATCGATATTGCAAGATATAATTTGGTCGGCAGAAACCAAGCTAGGAGGACAATTTGGCGGACATTCTACTCGAAAAAATCGTCAAGAAGTATGGTGCCATTTCGGCCGTGCATGGAGTGAACCTGCAGGTGACAGACGGTGATTTTGTCGCTTTTGTCGGCCCATCGGGCTGTGGAAAGTCGACAATTCTAAGGATGATTGCAGGGCTGGAAGATATAACCGGTGGAACCTTGCGAATTGGCGGGCGCATTGTGAATGAGGTCGAACCGCGCGATCGCGATGTTGCGATGGTGTTTCAGGATTATGCCCTCTACCCACACATGACGAATGCAGAAAACATCGGATTTGGCCTTAAAATGCGGGGTTGGAAAAAAATTGATATTGCACCGCGTGTCAAAAGCACTGCCAAAATGCTTCAAATCGAACAGCTGCTGGAGCGCAAGCCCGGCCAGTTATCGGGTGGACAGCGGCAACGTGTTGCCATGGGCCGTGCCATTATACGTGAACCATCGGTGTTCTTGTTTGATGAGCCGCTGTCGAACCTTGATGCCAAGCTGCGGGTGGAGATGCGCACGCAAATCAAGCGTCTGCACGCCATGCTGGGCACAACAACCATATATGTGACACATGATCAGACCGAAGCCATGACGCTCGCAGACAGAGTTGTTGTCATGCGGGAGGGATACATCGTGCAGGCTGGGCCTCCTATCGAGCTTTATGAAAAACCCAATTGCAGATTCGTCGGTGAATTCATTGGCTCACCTCAAATGAATATTTTTGAAGGCACCGTTGACCGGTCAGGCAACACGCCGCAATTGCTGCTTGGCGAGGATGCAATTGAAATCGGAGAATTACCGGTCGCAGATGGAACGCGGGTAGATGTCGGCATCCGCCCGGAACATTTGCTTTGGTCAACGCAGGAATCCGCTAAACTCAGTCCTGTTGTAGAAGTGTTTGAGCCACTAGGGTCCGATACAATGGCAATTTGCCGCTTTTGTGGGCAAGACATGACAGCCCGGCTCGAACCGTCGATCCAACTGCGGACCAATGAAATGATCCATCTCAGATTTGACACTGAAAACCTTCATTTCTTTGATAGTGAGACCGGCCAAAGGCTTGCAACGGAACCGTAAATTCATCGGCGCGCCAACTGCCGACACCGGCTCAGCCAACAAAAATCACCTCAGTCAATTGTCCGTCAAAAAATGCTCTTGTGTGTAACGGGGAAAAGCACACACTCCCTTCCGCTCTGGTTACGAAAAAGTTAAAACCCGTGGGAAGCGGAGAGCAGAATGAACACAACGGCACTTACGAGCATCAACACAGCAGCCAATCAGCCAGAAGCGGTGGATGAAAATTATCGGCTTGCACCACATAATATCGAGGCTGAGCAAGCGTTGCTGGGTGCCATTCTGGTGAATAACGAGGCTTTTTACCGTGTGTCCGATTTTCTGGAACCGGAGCATTTTTACGAGGGTCTGCACAGCCAGATTTATGAGACCGCCGCGCAATTGATTCGCGTGGGCAAGGTCGCAACACCCATCACTTTGAAAACCTTCTTGCCTGCGGATGAGCAGGTCGGCGAAATTACGGTCAGTCAATATCTGGTCCGTCTTGCCACACAAGCGACCACCATCATCAACGCGGTCGATTATGGGCGCTCAATCTATGATCTTGCCATTCGTAGATCTTTGATCGGCATTGGAGAGGATCTGGTCAATGTCGCGTTTGATTCTGCGGTTGATCATGCCCCCCGCGACCAGATTGAAGATGCAGAAAAGCGTCTCTACGAACTGGCAGAACAAGGCCGCTATGATGGCGGGTTTCACAGCTTTACCGATGCCCTCAAAGACGCCATCGACATGGCCAGCGCAGCCTATCAGCGTGATGGCCACCTGTCCGGCGTCGCGACTGGTTTGAGGGATCTCGACAGGCAGATGGGCGGTCTACAATCATCCGATCTGATTGTCTTGGCTGGCCGTCCGGCCATGGGTAAGACGGCACTGGCAACCAACATCGCTTTTAACATCGCCAAGGCCTATGTGGGCGAAACCCAACCCGATGGCACTACCAAGGCGTTGAATGGCGGCATTGTAGGCTTTTTCTCGCTGGAAATGTCGTCCGAACAATTGGCAACACGTATTATCGCGGAGCAATCCGGTGTGTCGTCCTCAGAAATCCGGCGCGGGTCAATCGACGAGCGGCAGTTCAATGACATCGTGATTGCCAGTCAGGAAATGCAGAGCATTCCCTTCTACATCGATCACACCGGTGGCATTTCCATATCCCAGCTTACGGCGCGCGCACGACGGCTGAAACGCCAGCGCGGGCTGGATATGCTCATCATTGATTATCTGCAACTGCTGCAGGGGTCCGGCAAAAAGTCTGACAACAGAGTGCAGGAACTGACCGAGATTACGACCGGACTGAAAGCCCTGGCAAAAGAGCTGAATGTGCCGATCCTTGCGCTCTCGCAATTATCGCGTCAGGTGGAAAACCGGGATGACAAGCGGCCACAATTATCTGATCTTCGTGAGTCTGGCTCGATTGAGCAGGACGCTGATGTGGTGATGTTTGTGTATCGTGAGGAATATTATCTGCAACGCCAAATGCCAAAAGAAGGCACTGAAGAGTTCTTCAAATGGCAAGCAGAGATGGAAGAACTGGCTGGCGTCGCCGAGGTCATTGTCGGCAAGCAGCGTCACGGTCCAACAGGTTCGGTTAAACTGTTGTTCGAAGGCGAATTCACAAGATTCAGCGATCTGGCGCAGGAAGACCGACTACCGGAGCAATATGAATAGCCTGTCAGAAAATTCCGATCTGGCCGGGGGACGATTGACCGTCGATCTGGGCGCACTTGCAGATAATTGGCAACTGCTGAACCAGCTGTCAGGCTCGGGCGAATGCAGCGCAGTTGTAAAATCAGACGCTTACGGCATAGGCATTGAACAGGCAGTTCCCACTTTGTGGAAAGCTGGGTGCCGGACTTTCTTTGTCGCCTTGCCGGAGGAAGGCATACGGGTGCGCAAAGCCGCGCCCGACGCCATTATCTATGTCTTGGCGGGTTATTTGCCTCGGACGCTCGAAATTTACAGAGACCATGCCCTGCGCCCTGTCATCAATGATGAAATCAACTCCTGGATAGAAGCATCCGGCAAAGACCGCCTCCCCTATGCCATCCAGTTGGAAACCGGCATGAACCGGCTCGGAATGTCAATTTCAAAGTTCGAAGCTTTACAGGCATCTAAGATGCTTGCCTCTTGCCAGCCAGACCTTGTCATCAGCCATCTGGCCTGCGCAGATTCACCGAACCATCCTCTCAACGAAATGCAGAGGGCCGAGTTTCAAAAGACCGTGGATCGTTACGTTTGCAAAAACACATCTCTGGCGAATTCTGCCGGAATATTCCTCGGGCCGGACTATCACTATGATTTGGTGCGCCCTGGCATCGCACTGTATGGCGGGGCTGCTGCTGAGGGCCATTTGCAAAACAATCCAATGCGACCGGTGATTTGTGTAGAAGCCCGCATCCTGCAGGTGAAATCTGTGTTGCCGGGTGCAAGCGTTGGCTATGGCGGTGTAGAAACAATACGCCCCTCTGATCGAACGGCTGGAAGAGAGCGAATTCTGGCAACGCTCTCGGCAGGTTATTCAGACGGATATCTGCGCTCTGCGGGCAGCAGCGATACGCAGTCGGGTGCTTTTGCTGCCTGGCGTGGCGTTCGGGTGCCTTTGATCGGACGTGTGTCCATGGATCTTGTCACCGTAGATATGACAGACCATCCCAACATTGATCAACTGATGGGCGACAACTGGCAGGATGAATGGATAGAGCTGATTGGCCCAACGGTTCCGCTGGATGAAGTGGCTTGCAGTGCAGGAACAATCGGATATGAGTTGCTGACCAGCCTTGGCACACGCTATCACCGCACCTACATCAACGATCTTTGACAGGAGCCTCCTTGGCCAAACAGAAACTTCAATATGTCTGCCAAAATTGTGGTGCGGTAACGCCCCGATGGGGCGGCAAATGCGAGGCATGCAATGCCTGGAACACAATTATTGAAGAGAACCCCGGTTCCGGTATTGGCGGCGCGTCCAAACGCATGGTGGGGAAAGGCCGGGTCATGGAACTGGTCCCGCTTGAAGGAGAGACGCCGGAAGCTCCCCGAATTCAGTGTGGTATTGCCGAGCTGGACAGAGTTACCGGTGGCGGGTTTGTGCCAGGCTCCGCGCTTCTGGTTGGTGGTGATCCTGGCATCGGCAAATCAACAATCCTGCTGCAAGCGGCTGCGCTCATGGCAAAATTGGGCCGGCGGGTTATCTATATCTCCGGTGAGGAAGCCATTGCTCAGGTCCGCATGCGCGCCCAGCGCCTAGGACTGGCAGATGCGCCGGTACGCCTGGCAGCTGAAACAAGTGTCGAAGACATCCTCACCACACTGGAAGCGGATGAGCCTCCGCATTTGGTCATTCTGGATTCCATCCAGACGCTCTGGACCTCGCAGGTTGATTCGGCCCCGGGCACCGTCACTCAGGTCCGCACAGCCGCGCAGGCGATGATTCGCTATGCAAAAAAAACCGGCACGACCATAATTCTTGTCGGCCACGTCACCAAGGATGGACAAATTGCCGGTCCTCGTGTTGTCGAGCATATGGTGGATGCGGTGTTTTATTTCGAAGGTGAAGGCGGCCATCAGTTCCGCATTATGCGTGCCGTCAAAAACCGCTTTGGTCCAACCGATGAAATCGGTGTGTTTGAAATGACCGGCGGTGGCTTGCGCGAAGTCTCCAATCCATCTGAGCTGTTTCTGGGCGAGCGCAAAGCCAACAATCCAGGCACAGCCGTTTTTGCAGGCATGGAGGGAACGCGGCCGGTCCTTGTTGAAATTCAGGCTCTGGTCGCCCCCTCCTCTCTTGGCACACCAAGACGCGCGGTCGTCGGCTGGGATAACAGCCGTCTGGCTATGGTTATTGCGGTGTTGGAGACCCATTGCGGGGTAAAAATCGGCGCAAATGATGTTTATCTGAACATTGCGGGCGGCCTGCGAATAGCCGAACCAGCAGCAGATTTGGCCGTGGCAGCAGCACTTGTCTCGTCGCTCACCGGTGCACCTTTACCTCAAAACAGTGTCTATTTTGGTGAAGTCAGCCTGTCAGGAGCCATCCGGTCAGTCACCCACACACAGGCACGTTTGAAGGAAGCGGAGAAGCTGGGATTCACTTTGGCAACCGCACCTGAGGCAACTCAGGACAACACGTCTGGGTTGAAGGAAATTTCAATAAACTCAACCGCCGATCTGACCGGCATGGTGGCAAGGATTGCAGCCTCCGCACCGCAAAGAGAGACTTGATGCACACATTGCTGGAAAACCCATGGAAACATTTGGCAATGCAGCATAATCAGGCTAAGAAGCAAACCGTCAATTAAGAAAGCCAGGAGCCTGCCCTATGTCCATTACAATTCTGGACGGAGTACTGCTGGGCGTAATGCTGATATCCGCCTTTCTGGCGATGATGCGCGGATTTATCCGCGAGGTCTTCTCCATCGGAACGTGGATTGCCGCAGCAGCCGCAGCCCTGTTTTTTCATTCCCTGCTCGTGCCTTATGTCGAACCCTATGTGGGCAATGATTTATTGTCGCAGGCCTTGTCGGCTGCAGCTGTGTTTTTCATAACGCTGATCCTTGTGTCCTTCATTACAATCCGGATTTCAGACTTTATTCTGGACAGTGGTGTTGGGCCGATAGACAGAACTCTGGGCTTTATGTTTGGTGCGTTGCGCGGCCTGTTGATTGTGGTTGTGGCCATGATGCTTTTCAACGGCCTTGTGCAGCGCGAAAAGCGCCCAACCTGGGTTACCAATGCGCAGTCCCTTCCAATTCTTATGGAAATTGGTGGGCGTATTACCGCCGCATTGCCTGAAAACATGCAGGAAACAATTGTTGAATTCTTTGGCAACAATTCTGAACCGGATAACACGGTCCTGCCAAATGATGATCCGGACTCACCGGTCCCTGCTCCGAACAACTCTGGTTCTGGTGCAACCGTGCCGGGCACCTCCACACCCGGTAATTCGACATCAGGACCATCCGGTTTCACAGCACCAGCCGATGGCACCACCACTCCGTCCAACCCGACCATTCTGGATAGTGAAGAACTGCCTGCACTTCTGGACGATACGACCAGCATTCCTCAAGACGATACCAGAAACGTAGAACGCATTATCAACGCCAGCCCGGAAACCTGATCATGCTCCCGAACGACGACAAACTTCATGAAGAATGTGGCGTCTTCGGAGTGTATGGCCATTCAGATGCAGGCGCTATCACAACGCTGGGCCTTCACGCGCTGCAACATCGCGGCCAGGAAGCTGCTGGCATTGTATCGTTTGACGGCCATCAGTTTTACACCGAACGCCATATCGGTCTGGTCGGTGATAATTTTACCAAGCCAGCTGTTATCAAACGGCTTTCCGGTGACCGGGCAATTGGCCATAACCGTTATGCGACCACCGGCGGTGCCGGCCTGCGCAATGTTCAGCCCCTGTTCGCGGAATTTGCCGGGGGCGGCTTTGCCGTTGCTCATAATGGCAATCTGACAAATGCCCACACGCTGAAACGCGAGTTGCAACTGCGTGGTTCCATCTTCCAATCAACATCCGATACCGAAGTTATCATCCACCTGATTGCCACCAGCGAAAAAGGCCCGCTGGTAGACCGCATAGTGGATTCGCTCAATCAGATCGAAGGGGCCTATTCACTCGTTGCCCTCTCCCGCAAAAAGATGATCGGCTGCCGCGATCCGCTGGGCGTTCGCCCGCTTGTTCTGGGCGACCTTGATGGTGCGTATATTCTGGCCTCGGAAACCTGTGCGCTGGATATTATCGGCGCGCGTTTCGTGCGCGAGATTGACCCTGGTGAGATGGTTGTCATTACCGATGACGGCATTGAAAGCCTGCGTCCGTTCGAGACTCAAAAGTCACGCTCCTGCATCTTTGAACATGTCTATTTTGCTCGGCCCGACTCCATCATTCAGGGCACCAGCGTTTATGATGTGCGCAAATTGATCGGCAAGGAACTGGCCACAGAATTTCCTGCCGACGCAGACATCGTGGTTCCCGTTCCCGATTCCGGAACACCTGCCGCCATTGGTTATGCTGAACAAAGTGGCCTGCCTTTCGACCTGGGCATTATCCGCAACCACTATGTGGGCCGAACCTTCATTCAGCCATCCGACGCCATTCGGCACATGGGCGTAAAGCTGAAACACAATGCAAACAGCTCAGTGCTCAAAGGCCGCCGCGTCGTGCTGGTCGATGATTCCATTGTCAGAGGCACAACCTCCAGCAAGATTGTCCAGATGGTGCGCGATGCCGGTGCCTCTGAGGTGCATATGCGAATTGCAAGCCCGCCGACAAAGAGCCCCTGCTACTATGGGGTTGATACTCCGGAAAAATCAAAACTGCTGGCATCCCGCATGTCCATCGCCGAAATGGCGGACTATATAAAGGTGGATTCACTGGCATTTCTCAGCCTTGACGGCCTCTATCGCGCCGTTGGCGAAGATGCCCGCAACAACAATCAACCGCAATATTGTGATGCCTGCTTCACCAGCGACTATCCAACGCGTCTGACCGATAAGGAAAATGAGCGCGCCAGCAGTCAAATCGCAACACTTGTTGAGGCCAGCTGATGACATCTGAGAATCAGTCTGATCAAGGATCAAACGTCGAACGCACGCTTGAAGGACAAGTCATCGTCGTCACCGGCGCGTCCCGCGGCATCGGCTACTTCACCGCCCTGCAACTGGCCGAACGTGGCGCGCATGTCGTTGCCGTTGCCCGCACTGTAGGCGGCCTTGAGGATTTGGATGATGCCATCAAGGCCAAGGGCGGCTCAGCCACGCTTGTGCCCATGGACCTTAAGGATTTTGAAGCGATAGACCGACTTGGCGGTGCCATTTACGAACGCTGGGGTAAATTGGACGGCCTTGTTGCCAATGGCGGCATTTTGGGCATTCTGTCCCCGCTGGGTCATATCAAACCCAGTGAATGGGAAAAGGTGATGGCCATCAACGTAACGGCCAATTTCCGCCTCATACGATCACTTGATCCGCTGCTGCGTCAGGCTGATGCCGCCCGCGTATTGCTCTTGTCATCAGGTGCCGCCTGGAAATGCAAACCCTATTGGGGCGTCTATTCCGTTTCAAAAGCTGCGGTTGAAGCTCTGGCAAAAACCTACGCTGGTGAAACACGCCAGACATCCATGTCCGTCAACGCAATCAATCCAGGTGCCACACGAACCGCAATGCGCGCCAAAGCCATGCCCGGCGAAGATCCGGACACATTGCCAACACCAGCAGAAATTGCGGAAAAAATCGTGACGACAATGCTTCCCGGATACAGCCAAACCGGGAAACTGATCGACATACAGGAAGACGCAGTTTTTGATCTCATTCCCGGCTATGGCCAGACCTAGTATATCCGAGCCAGAATTAGCCCGATGCGCAGAACCCCAAATGTAGGTTCCCATGAGATTGTCCGAAATTTTGGTTTCAATCCGCTGTCCGCTGGTTTTGAATGAAATCGACGGTCCAGGAGCACCATCTATAACAATGGAAGCCGGATCTCCGTTATGAGGTTGGCTGACGGTGTGGTCTTAGGGTCGCTGATATACACCTCCAGCGGAGGCTTGTCTTTCAGTTCCAATCCTGAGTCTGGCAGCCATTTTCCGTATAACCAATCATTAGCCGTCTTCAAATTCGCATATGGTCCTTTGTGTTCCAACACAGCGTAATTGCTGCCAACAATGTCAAAGTAGTCCAACCCGTTGAGATTGTCTGGGAAACCCTTGTGGATCGATACCGCAACATGGGAGCGCAGCTCAGCGCCTGGTTTTGAACCCGGCGGGTCATGGTAAATCGCAAACAATAAGCCGACATGTGACATGAGCGAGTTGGCCATCAGGACGCCACCTAAATCTTTGAATGCGCGGCCAATTTGCTGATATGGGCCGACATGGGACACACCCGCTGCCCTAAATCCCTTCAATTCCCTGAAATTGACCGAATACAGGCCTTCAACCGTCTCTGCCTGGTTCAGAAAACTTGTGATTTTTGCGCCTTGCTTTCGAAATTGTTCCGGCGAAACACCGTGCGTAACTTTGAAAGCGCGCGAGAAACTCGCCAGATTTTTGTAACCAACCTGTTCAGCGATCTTTCGGACAGGGGTATCTTCGTGAATCAGAGTATTGGCTGCGATGTTTAACCGCATTCTGCGCACAACAGCTGCCAGCGTTTCGCCGGTCATTGCTCTAAAAACACGATGCCAATGATACCTCGACATGCACGCGATATCTGCAAGCGTGTCGAGACTTAGATCCTCATCAATGTTGTCATATATATACGTGAGCACGCGATTCAGCTTGTCTTCATAGCTAACAAAGGGTCGATCAACAGTCATTTATTCCGCCTTACATCCGTTGGAAAAAGCATATGTCCAACAGAGTTTGCTTGTATTGCTGAAATTGACTCGATGTCTGTTTCGTCCGGACAGCACCACGCGTTCGCGCAGAAATTCCGAGCTGGTCCGAAGCCCTACTTCGACTGAAGATGCACGTCTCATCCTTAAAGGACACCAGCGGTTGTCTAAACTGGACGCTTATGGCTCTGTTGCAGCTTACGCCATCAACTGGAAATCACTCAGGGCTTTCAGGTAGGTTTCGAATTCTTTCGTACCACTTTCCGAAAGGCAGTAAACTGTGTGTGGTCGTCCTTCCAACACCATCCGACTATGGAGGTAGCCTGCACCACTTAATTTTTTGAGATGTGCATCCAAATTGCCGTCTGTAATGGATAGCGCAGATTTTAGCTGTGAGAAACTTGGTTCCGCAACGTGCAACAAAAGTGCCATCCGTGTCCGGACTGGTTGGTGCAATACAGGATTGAAATTGGGGGGAGAAGAAATGGTCATGCGGTGCGCATGATAAGCTGACTTGCATCTGGATCCCATGCCCAATGAGGCTGATTGGATCGCAAATGCACCCCCCCCAGCCACAGATCCCGATTGACAATACCGAACGCATTTAGTTCGCCGGTCAAAATGCGCATTCCCAGGTCCGTTAAATCGAGACGCTGTTCCCGAAACGTCTGCCGTTGCTCTTTGGTATGCGGTGGGTGCCAGAACGGACCCGGTTGGCATTTCATGAGTGACGCTACGCAAAGAAAACCAAGAGTGGAATAAGTTGTCCAGTCGCCAATGTAGAGCGCCGTTTCAAAATTCATGTTCTGAATAAACAGCTCTAGAGGGTCACAGCTTTTATCTTTGGCCAGCAACATCAACTGTCTTTCCGTACGGCTCAATCCTGTTCGGGTATTGGGGTATTCTTCAAAATGGCGTAGCAGTGCTTTTTTGAGAAATATCAGATCCCCTAAATCGCGTGTAGTGAACTCAAGAAGATGCTGTGGATTATCGCTTCGAAATGCCGCCCAACCTAGCTTTGCGACAGCTAACGTTTCGGCCGATACGTCTCGTCGCTCGGTGTATAGAGACGCCATTTGAGCTGCATCAAGTTGACCGATACCACGAAAGTCATCAATTCCTGGAAAGTTATCGATACAGATGAGTTCGAGAGTTGTGGCACCCAGATCTGCATCGGAAAACCAGTCAAGAATTTGAAGAATTTGAAGTTGATCCAGCAAATCATTTTCAAACCAGAGCACCACTTGATCGTAGTCGGGAGCCGCTTGTAAGTGCGAGTCTCTCAACTGAAAGCCCCGCTCCACATCAGTGAGGTCCATGTCCGGTCCTGCAAGGTACTTCGTACGAATGCGGCTCAGTTCCTGAAGCTTCAATCCTGCTGGAAACGGTCCGTGATGCATTGGATCACGCCACGGCAACACATCGCCAGTGATGGTGCTTTCTTTAATTATTTCAGCGGCCCCATCGCCGTTTGTGATGTGTAGTGTTTTCATATTCAAAGCGCTCAAATCGAAATTACTCTGAAACGCAGAGTACCACTCTGCATTTCAGAGTGTCAATGAGCGCGTTGAACCAAAGATTAGTACGCATTGCGCATTATCGCTTCCGTGCAAAGGTCAAATATTCTTGCTTTGCGACTGCATTTTTCTACTGCATGACCGAGTTAGGAGTTGGCTTGATTAGACGGTTCTCATTGAGCACCGAATCTGCGGTTAAAGCGAGTTTTCTGAGAATGCAGGAGAGCCAACTTTCCACGGGTTTCATCGGGAAAAAGCGACACCACATCGATGAAAAGCCCGTTCTCCCCGTTTATCTACCCATCCGGTTCTTGTTCAGTTAGTCTGTTCCAGACTGAATCGAGAATATGGCAATGACGCACTGCTAGAACAATCAGGGGTTGGGGATGAACCAGAAGAAGTTTTTGAGTTTGCTAACGATAAGCGTTTTATCGGTGAGCACTCTGTCCATCAGTATGGCCAATGGCGCGAGCGGCGATGAAGCTTTTTGCAATCGCTACACAGATCGCGCCATAAGCCAACAAAAAGAAAATGTCAGCCGTGGATGCGGCTTTTCTGGAAATGAATGGAATGCAAGTAGAAGCTGGCATTTCGATTGGTGTATGCGTGTGGAAAGAGAACCGGCTCACACAGGAAATCTGTATCGGATTAACAAGCTTTCAAACGAATGCAAGGGAGCAACCGAAACAGCAGATACAAATGAGGCGTTTTGTCAGCAATATACTGCATCGGCACAACTCCAAAACCGTATTAACCGGGCTCAGGGATGTGGTTTCACCGGCCCTGAATGGTCGAATGATTTTTCTCACCACTTTGATTGGTGTGTGACTACGAGCCGATCTACTGCAAACCGTGGACATCAGTTTAGAGAGAACAAACTGGCGCATTCCTGTTAGGCTTTGTCGAAAAGTCAGTGTCGCACTATTGGTAAATCCGGCAACCGGCAGCATTGAGCCAAAACTGACCGATGCTGCAGAACGTATGGATGTTCACTTGCGAGATCAACCAAATAGAATGGAAATGCAGCACGTCCCGGGACGGTTCATCAATCTGCACCCTGACGTGGTCTGATAATTTCTGACGCGGCTAACAGATTATCCGCCTGTTGGAGCAAGTCTTCGAATGACGATATGAAGACCTGGCGAAGCCACGTGATGGCGGGGTCAGCGTCCAGTTCTGCTTTCCAGATCACTCTGAAATTCAATTCTGGCATGGGCTTGGGCGGTTCAAAAATTTGCAGATCTTTGCCGCCCTGTCCTTCCAGCAAACATAGGGCGACAAAATTCCCGAGCATATTCGTGCTCTTCAGCGCCGAGCCTATGACTGACCAACTGGCCGCATGCAGGCCAATTCTGCGTTCCAGCCCAAGATTGATGAAATGCTCGCTTACAGTTCCGTGTGTCGCCGATGGAATACGGACGACCAGATGCGGCCACTTCATCCAGCTTTCAACACACCAATCTTTGGCAGCGAGGTGTTCCCGACGCGCGAGAACATAGCGCTTTAGCGGTCGCAGATTGTGCGCTTTCAGACCCTGCGGAAGCGGGAAGTTTGCATTTCCGTATGCGATATCAACTTCGCCGCTGATAATCTGTCCCAACGTGTCTTTTGTGTAGGGAAGCGCCACCAGTCCGGTGTCGGGTCCATCTGCATGCATCCCGGCGATCAACGCGGTGGTCACGACATCAAGCGCAGCGCCTGCCATTTTAAAGATACGAGTGCTTGTGGCTGGATCGAACGGCGCGGGTCGCTGCACGACGCGTTCAATCTGGCTCAGGATTGGCTGGATTTCCCGGTAGAGACTCTCGGCCCTAGGGCTCGGCTTCATGATGCCGCCCGTCCGCACCAGCAAAGGGTCTCCCAATTGATCCCTGAGCCGGCCCAATGCATGGCTGATTGCTGAAGGTGTGCGGCCCAACTGCTCGGCCGCCCGGTTCACGCTGCCTTCCTCCATCAGCACGCGAAAGATCAGCAGCAGGTTGAGGTCGAGGTTGCGTATCTGAATTTCATTCATCTGGTCTGAATACTATTCGCTGGAGTGGCGTCAATCTCCCGCATATTCAGGGAAAAATGGATCGAAACGCAATCCTCAACTGAAGGAAATTCTCGATGGCACTCTCAATGCCAAACTTAAAGTCGATATTGATCGACATTGGCCCACGCTTGCTACTTGGCGGTGTCTTTCTGATTGGTGCGGTGGATGGCTTCGCGTTCATCTTCACTGGTGCGCACTTCATCCATCCGCCAACCTCTGTCGAAGGGCTTGCCTTTGAAGCAGCTCTAAAGGAGGCTGTTTTCTTCTGGCCGCTGATGAAAAGCATCGAATTGTTGGGTGCGCTTCTTCTGTTGACCAACCGGGCGCCTGCGCTGGGGCTGGCTCTGCTGGCGCCAATCATGGCGGTCATCATTCTCTTTCACGCCGTGCTCAATCCTGGCGGGCTTCCGATCGTGGTAATCCTGATCGTAACCGGCAGCCTGATCTTCTGGGCCCAACGCACCAGATATGCGGCCCTTTTTGCCGCTGGCATGCCAGCGGCAAAGACTCCAGCCATTCCTGCTACCACCTGAAACCCTCAACAAGGAGAAGACTTATGCCCAGAATCATAGCGATGCATGATGTGGACGATGTCGAACACTGGCTCGCCTCGCCCAAACGTGAAGAGATATTCAAGAACGTCGCTTTTGACATGGTGACTTTCGTTCACCCGACAGAGCCAAACAAGGTCGGCATGTCCGCCAATATTCCCGATATCGACACGTTCCTTAAGATCAACAACGGACCAATCGGCGAGGCAGCGATGAAACATGATGGCGTTCACGCCGCCACAGTCGTGTTCATGGTCGAAGCGTAGGCTCAATCTGTAAAGCAAAATCGCTGCTCAGCGCACTCTCGCTGAGCAGTTACATATCGAAACATGAGATCATTTGAACAGTTTCCGTCGAATACGGTCCTGCACGCATCCGCAATAAAAGGTCGATTTTCAATGATCGGCAAGACTGTTGAATCTGCTCGTCTGAATCTTACTGCAAGCAGCCAGCCATGCTTACATCAGAGCGAAACAGATACACATCACCGGACACCGTCTCAAGTGATCCCTCCACAAGCCCAAATCCGCGAATTTGTCTCGCTGGCTCGCCGAAAAAGTAGCCGCGAAAATACTTTACCTGTCCCCTAATCGCTATCCACTTGCTGTAATCTTGACCATTTTTGTCCAAAGACTTTGCTTCAAACGATCCTGCCAAACTTACCTCACCGTCAGGACTGATTTCGACAGAAAGAGTGCCTGACGCATCTCCCGTAGAGTAACCATCCCCCTCAATCACATCCAAGGTTCCCTTGACGCCTGACATCACCAACGATGAGTAAATACCTGTTCCAGTTGGTAACTCTGTATCCTTCAACGATTTTTCTTTGATGTCATATTGATTGAAGTTGGTCAGGCTTAACAATACCTCTGTAGGTTCAACGCTTGTCGGTAAGGCTCCAACTTTATCGTAGGTAAACCCCGTCGCATAAGCGAAATCAAATTCGGGAAACCGCTCCAATTCTTCCTCGTACAATGGGTAGTCAAAGGATGTGACGCCCTCAACGTGACAACTCAAAGCGTTATCCTCGCGCAAGATTGTAAAACTTGTCGGTGGATAAGCCCGATCCCTGGTGCTTGGAATATCAAATTTTTGGCCCGCTCTGGAGTCGCTTACCAGTTCAAAACCTTGCTTGATCTCAGCACCCGTAAATCGAGCATTCTTCGCATCAATGCAGAAGTCAGATATGACGAATGGACCACCCAGAGTGTCGTACTGAATTAATGCCAACCCAAATTTTGCATCGCAATTTTCTATCCTGAAATCCTTAAATGGATCTCCTTCAACAGGTTGTGTTTCTGTTATGGTAGGAGCAGCCGCAGCATGCAAAACCTGAAACAAGCTCAAGAAAATGATGGCAAGAAGCCATTTCATTACCCTGCCCCTTCATAGACATTCACATGTGTAATTCGTCCGTTCTTCCCCATCACCCGAACAAAGACATAATGCCCGCGCCCGCTCATCACATCGTTTCGGATATTGGCCTGCACAGGGTCCCCCGCCTTGTACCATTGCGGTAGTTTTGCCCGCATGTCTTTGTTGCTGAAAACTGGATCGCTCATGTCCAGTTCCTGCCTGATCCCGAAACGGTGATAGTTGGCCCGATCTTGTGCCAAAACCGCACCGAACGAGGTTAGTTTCACCCCCTTTGAACTTACTGTGTCTTTGGCATCCAGCCATGTCAGATATTCGGCGATGACTTCCTCGGCGAATACAGGCGTGGTGAGCAGCATCAAAGATGCAACAGCCAAACTTGCCACTGTCGTTTTAAGCAATTGATTTATCCCATTAGTTGTAGCTCTTGCTTACACAATATACGGAACACTGAGAGAATCCATGCATTGTGTCGAGGCTGTGCCGACACAATGCATGGTTGGAAAATCAAAGCGGCGGCACTCAACACCATACCTGACGGATTTAAACGGTTGCTCGACGCTCAATTGGGCTGATGACAGACGCCTGATGCCTACCTCTGCAAGACAATTGCGCAAGATCAATCGGCTGACGCTTTCACAATGTACAATTTTCATCTGAGCGGCCGGAGACTTCAACTCATTCGAGGGCCAAGCATTCCTTCGCGGGAGATTTCGGCGTGCTGACAAGGAGTGTTTGAAAAGCTGCGGAAGTCCATTTTTAAGTGGAGAAAAACCATGGAAACCAAACTGCATCGAGGTCGCCTTATCGACCACATCCAACTCGTGGTACGCGATCTCAAGGCCAGCCAGACCTTCTACACGGCCATTCTGGCCGTATTAGAGATCCCCATCGTCGGCACGACCGAAAACTATTTCTGGGCTGACGAACTTGTCGTGTCGTCGGTTGAAAGCAAAGAAGCGTTGGGTGAGCTGACGGGGCGTCACCACCTGGCCTTCCAGGCAAAGGACCGAGCGACAGTGGATTCCTTCTACCAGGCGGCGTTGGCACATGGAGGGCGCGATAATGGCACGCCCGGCGAGCGGGCCTATCACCCAGGGTACTACGCTGCTTTCGTGCTCGACCCCGACGGAAACAATATCGAAGCTGTGTATCATGGCGAGGCACGACGCAGCGCGCCATCAGTCATTATTGATTTCCAGAGTTAAGCCCATGACGTTTGGAGATGCGGCAGCTTTGTCCGCGCAGTGCAACCGTTCGATCCAAACCCACTTGATGCCATTATCAATGGCGTTAAACCGACCCCTCGCTAAGGCAGACTGGGCGGATAAAACAGACCTTAGTGGTCCCAGCATCCATGACCATTCCGGATCAACGGCTGAGTTGAATGATGCCAGAACCAATCTTACATTGATGAAATGAGTTGGTCGATATTGAACACTATTAGACTGATTTTTCAGACGTTTCTCATTTGGATTTATGCAGGATCCGTGATGGCGCAGCAGGCGGAATTTGACTCAATCTTCGACCAATTCGCACATTCGAATTCTCGTTTCGCGATCAGCTCAACATATGTCATTGGAGATTCTGAACCCGTTACCAAAACTGCGGGCACGACCGAAAGTGATGGCGCGATCACGGTCGCCGATGATGCGCGTTGGCACATAGGATCCATCAGTAAAACATTTACAGCCGCGTTGGTAATGCGACTAGCGGAAAGAGGCAGGCTGAACTTGGATGTTCCAATCGAACGCTATCTGCCTTCCTATCGCAAAGATATGCATGCCGATTGGAAAGCATCGACTTTGAAAGAGCTTCTCAGCCACACATCAGGTCTGCCAGCAAACGCCCCTCGATCAATCATGCGCAGAACGTCTTCCCACTCTCCCTATGAGGATCGGCGCAATGTGCTTTCGGCCATGTGGGGCGAGCCGTTGGGGAACAAGGTCGGTACGTTTACCTATTCCAACATTGGGTATGTGGTTGCCGGGGTCATCGTCGAGGAGGTAACAGGAACAACTTGGGAAGAGTTGATTTTGTCCGAAATTGCCGAACCGTTTGATCTGACATCGCTCGGATTTGGCGCGCCGCTAGAACATGATGCACCCAGGGGGCATCGCAGCATCCTGGGCTTCAAATATGCTGTTGCACCTGAAAGCTCGAGTTCAGACAATCCGGGCTGGATGGGGCCTGCCGGAAGCATTCATCTCAGCATCACAGATTTAGCAAGGTGGGGACAACTTCATGTTCGCGCCTGTCAGGGACGACTGCCCAACTTCCTGTCTCAATCGAGCTGTCAGATGATGCAGTCGCCTGTAACCGAGAATTACGGGCTTGGCTGGGTGGTTCAATCTACGGAAGAGAACGGCCCCATTATTTGGCACAATGGCTCAAACACGATGTGGTACGCTGTACTTTCATTGATGCCAGACAAAGATTTAGTGGTTGCGGTAGCAACGAATGTTTTCGCGTCAGATAGAGTAGATGAAATGGTCCGAGAATTATCGGCCGCACTGGCGGACAATGTCCTCTGAACATCGCTCACTAAGAAACCCTGGAAAACCGCGCTGAATTTTGGCCTGACTTCAAAGCTGTCATGGGCGGTTGCCAGATTACGATTACAGTGAGCACAGAAGTGCCCTGAACGATACGCCCCGGGCCAAGATAGCACCACAAGTGATAGCAGCGGCAGCTGCCGACACAGACGCTCGAAATGTCATAAACGAACTCATGCGGGAACGGATCGCCTGGGTTGAATCCATTTTTGCAGCAGCCGAAGCACGCGGGGGGCTCAAATCAGATGCGCCAGTGCGTAATCTCGTGGAGATGGCGATTGCTGTCCCCAATTTTCGAAAGTTCATTGCAGGCCTGCCACTCAATCAGGACTGGCTCGAATTCCACGTCCGTTTCATTTGCCGCGCGGCTGAACATGTCGGCGACACATAAAGATGTGACCTTCCTGCTTGTTCTTTGAAACGGCCATTGATTTGTATGAAACAATGGTGGGTTCGTCAGCGGAGCGGCCACGCAGATTGACGAAGGCCATAAAATGCGACTGCAACATCACCCAACTGCTGACGCGATTGCCACACGCAACGCCACATCCCTTGGGTCCGGGTCGATGCCCAGTTCGATCCGGTTGGTGACATATCCATAACCCAAACCGATGGTTGGATCGGCATAGCCGAGCGACCCGCCTGCACCTGGCGCGCCAAAGGCGTCCGGATGACCGAAGGTAAAGCCCGCAGACGGCTTCATGAACCCCAGTGCGTATTGCGCCTCACCCCGGAGCACTTCGTCAAAGGGACCTTCTGATGGCGGTATCGCAGGGGCCCGGAGCGCGGCGAGCGTTTCTGGCCGCAATCCGAGTTCCGCTCCACCTGTCGCGAAGACGCCATATGCCTTGGCGATAGCGCGCGCGGTTCCCACCCCACCGCCGGACGGCACCTCCAACTCGCGCGCGTAGATGCGGTCTTTATCCATCACCACAGCTGATCCAGGATTCACAATGCAAGCCCGGAACGCGTCGGACCATGGATTCATAAGTGCCCTGATCATGGGAAACGGATAGCCGAGAATCGATTTGACAAAGCCGGGTTGGCTGAGCTGCGCCAACCGTCCGTTCGGTAAACCCTCTGGTAGCCGGATGTAGAAATCCAAACCAAGCGGCGCGGCGATTTCTGCCTGAAAGAATTGCCCCAAACTGCGATGAGATGGATCAACCCGGCGCATCAATTCGCCTTCGTAGAACCCGAGCGACAGGAAGTGATAGGCGTTGCGGGTGCCGGCAGGCCATGCGGGCTTCTCTCGCGCCAGGACAGCTGCAAGACGATCAAGGTCGGCAATGATGCTGCGGTCGACCTTTTCGTGAAACGCATGCAAACCCGCCTGATGGGCCAGCAATTGCCGCACAGTGATAGCCTCTTTGCCGTTCTGGGCAAACTCCGGCCAGTACATGGCCACGCGTGCATCATAATCCAGCCAGCCGCGCGAATGCGCCAACGCCAGCGTGAAGGCCGACATCCCTTTCGTCAGCGAAAAGACGATGACCATAGTGTCATCTTCCCAAGGCGCGCCTGTCGCAGGATCGCGCACACCGCCCCAAAGATCGACGACCTTTTCGCCGTTCAGATAAACGCAGCAAGCGCCACCCAGTTCATTGCGTTTGGTGAAATTCTCTTCGAATGCTGTTTTCACACCCGCGAATCTTGGGCTGACAAACCCGTTCACAAGCAGTTCCGGCAAATCGCCCATTTCCAAATCCCGCAGAAAGACACGACCTTTTGCTACCAATCAAAAGGGGTAACGCCATTGATCTTACGCAATTCATGCATCTGTCGAGGGTTTTGTGATAAGCAAGGTTCCAAGCATCTCTCGTTAAAGAGCGCTCATTCGACACGCGGCAACCAGAGCCTCAGATGGGCGTTGACTTGCAAACTACGCGCCCACAATCAGCGGAAAATCAACCTCTCGCGATGCTCAGCAATGCAGACAAAATGGCCGCGTAAAAAGCCCAATTTTCAAGAAAGTCAGTCTTCAGGCTTCCAATCTGGCTGTGCCGCGAACGAAATAACATCTTGTCCAAGTTGGTCCCAGTGTGGTTTATCGCGCGCGAAAATAACGACCTCAATTTCCAGTCCATTTGCATCGTCCATTGTACCAAGCGCGATCGTCAAATGATCGGGTGTCCGCGTGTTCGTTCCAAAAACTGGACTGCCACAGCTTGCACAAGATGCCTTGGTTACCTCTGAGCCTTTGCCGGACATGTACCTGAATTCATTTGTCTTTCCACTCAGAGTAACCGCCTCTGAAACAAACATGGCCCCGACGGTATGACCTGTTCCGCTTGATCGACGGCATTCTTCGCAATGACATTGCGCAACGATGATTGGTTGTCCGCGAGCAACGTAGCTGACCTCGCCACAAAGGCATTTTCCGGTGTATTTATGCTTCATGACTTAGGCCCCAAAAATAGAGTTGAAGTACACTGCCAACGAGCAAAGCACGGTTCAACGACAATGAAGTCTGTTTGTATTCTGGTGGCAAGAGCTTTTCTGGAGGCCCTGGAGAGTAGCCTGACAAAAGAAAAGTGTGCATCTTAAACATCTTGCTCAGTCACATACGGGACCTCAAGGCTGGTTTCGATATTAGTGCTGGCATGTTAGGCTCAAGGAGAAATGCAAATGACGCCTTTATTCATTCAACGCCTTCTTGCTGGCGTTTTTCTTGGGCTTGGGGGATGGGCGTTATTGTTCCCCAATACCGTTGAACGATTGGTACTGGCCCCAGATCACTATATTGGAACTCCAGCTTCCAATGTGCTTTTGGCATGTTTCGGCGCACAGGCGGTTCTGGCTGGGCTGGTTATCTGGTTTTCAAGGTTTCAACCAATTACGTTTCTGGTTTTCGGAATCGCCGGGTCCTTGCCTTTCTTTGTGTTTAACTTCTATTTCGTCTTCGTGGTTGAGATGTTTACCGGGTGGATGATCTTGGATTTTATCGGAAATCTGGCGATCTTCGGATTATGCATGTTTGGATACAAACGACTGAAATCTGAGCAAGCCAAAGGACAAGAAGGATACTAATCCTGCGGCGTTTGCGAAATTTCAAAACACAAGTCTTGGCAGCCTGGCCTCAAGGCTGTCCTTTACACTCTTGGTAACAGTGTTAAATGGGCTTGGCGCGAATAGCTGCAATGCGGACAATAGCGACCTCTACGAAAAAGGTTTTTACGCAGTGTAAAATAGGCGATAAAATTCACTGGGGTCACCAATTGATTTACAGTTGTGAGTTTGGACATCATCGATATAGAACGGCTGAGGCTCAGAAGGTGGCGGACAAGCGATTTGTCTTGTCTCGTTCCACTATTATCTGATCCAGAAGTTATGAAATTTAGCGACCATGGCCCGCTTAGTCCATCCAAATTGAAGCCATGGCTTCAAAAAACAATCGCCAGAATGCCAGAGAAAAGCCCTCTTGGAATGCGAGCTATTGAGCTCAAGTCAGACAGTACCGTGATCGGATATGTAAGCCTGTCCAAAGATTTGGACAGAACAGAACCGGGTGATGTTGAACTTGGGTTACGCTTGGCAAAAGAGTATTGGCAATGCGGCTATGCGCATGAAGCTGCAACCGCGATGGTTAGCTTGGCCTTCCAGGATGAGACCGTTTCAAGGATCGTCGGGATCGTAGATCCGAGCAATGTGACGTCTGTCCGTTGGCTAAAAAAACTGGGGATGACATTCCAGCATGACATTGAGTTTGAAGGTTACGACCACCCCGACCATTTGTATGCCATGGCAGCAACTCAATAGATGTCGAGCTGCCTGGTCTCACTTCCAGTCATAGCGAACGAGGTCACTTGGGGCCCGCAGCTACCCATTACGTTCTTACCAAGTGTGTAAACGGCAGCTTCGACCGGATTTTGCTACCATTGGCTATATCGGATAGCTGCCGTATTCTAAAAAACCCGGCAGCGGGCTCAAACTGTTAGCGGAACAAACAATGCCTAGACGCTACCGCGTAAAAATTGAATGGAAAGCGTCCTACCAGGACCCAATCGTCTTGGACCAAGGCGAGGAACTCTGGTTGACCGGAAAATCCGACCATTGGGACGGTCACCTATGGATTTGGGCCATAAACCAGTTCGGAAAAGAAGGTTGGATACCAGGTACATTGGTTAGCACGGTCGCAGACAAACATTTTGCGGACGCTGCATTTTCGGCAATGGAACTGTCATGCGCCATTGGAGATGAATTGCTCGCCACAAATGAGACCCATGGCTGGATATTGTGTGCAGCTATTAATGGCTCCGAAGGGTGGGTGCCTGCAAGAAATCTGGAACCGATTTAGCCACAGCCATCCGTTTCGATCACGACACGTTAGGCGCTGAGCGCACCTTTTATGACATCTGAAACCGGTATGGAAAGTGCCAACCAGTTTCAGGAATTCAAAACAAATGAGCGGCCTTGCCCAAAAGCATACTTAGGATTTGCGCTTGGCACGACCTTCATAAGGGTTTTCGCCTTTGCGGAACATAAGCCGAATTGGAATGCCCATCAGTTTGAAATCATCGCGCAACGCATTGATCAGATATCGCTCATAAGCTGCAGGCAAAGCCTCTGGCCGTGAACAGGACACGAAGAAGGTTGGTGGCCGGGTTTTGGACTGGGTCATGTAACGCAGTTTGATCCGACGGCCACTGACCGCGGGGGGTGGATGATGGTTCAGTATGCCATCCAGCCAACGGTTGAGCTTCGCTGTGGAAATGCGCGCATTCCAGGTTTTGTAAACGTTAAAGACAGCTTTCATCAATTGATCGATGCCATTTCCCGCAAGGCCAGAAATAGGCACAACCGGAACACCGCGCATCTGCGGCAGAAGGCGTGTCGCCTCAAGCCGCAGTTCCTTGAGAGCTGCATCGGGGTCTTCAATCAGATCCCATTTATTCAATGCAATCACACAGCCGCGTCCTTCACGGGCAATCAATGCTGCGATCTGCAGATCCTGTTTTTCGAACGGTATTGTTGCATCCAGCATGACAACCACGATCTGGGCAAACTGGATGGCTCGCAAACTGTCCGAGACAGACAATCTTTCAAGCTTTTCCTGAACTTTTGCCTTGCGGCGCATGCCAGCGGTATCGAACAAGCGGATGGGATTATCATCCCAGACCCAATCAACGGAAATTGTGTCTCTGGTGATGCCAGCTTCAGGGCCGGTCAACATACGGTCTTCGCCAAGCAGATGATTGATGAAGGTTGATTTTCCGACATTCGGCCGACCAACGACAGCCAGTTGCATTGGCCCCCTGGGTTTTTCTTCAGCAGGTGCATCAGGATCGAATGGTTCCTGTTCCTCAGCTTCGATAGCGTCCGGGGGAAATCCTTCCTCACCTTCCGGCCTATCAGCTTCAGATATGATCCGGATCGCTTGATAAAGATCAGCCATCCCCTCGCCATGCTCTGCAGAAATCGGCACAGGCTCGCCAAAGCCAAGTCTGTAAGCCTCGTAATAGCCCGCCTCGCCTCTTTTGCCTTCTGCCTTGTTGGCAACAGGGATGATCGGCTTGTCACTCAGGCGCAGAAAATCTGCAAAATGCTCATCGACCGGCGTTACACCAGCACGCGCATCAATCATAAACAGGCAGATGTCAGCTTCCAGAATAGCAGCTTCCGTCTGGGCCCGCATGCGGCCTTCCAGACTTTCTATATTCGCTTCTTCCAAGCCAGCTGTATCAATGACATTGAAGGATATGTCGCCGATCTTGCCGTCTCCGGAGCGCCGATCACGAGTGACGCCAGGCGTATCGTCAACCAAGGCCAGCCGTTTGCCAACCAAACGATTGAACAGAGTGGACTTACCCACATTGGGGCGTCCGATGATAGCAACAGTAAACATTTAAAGGGGTCCCGGAGATGGCCGACGCACAGCGCCGAACATCCTCTTAATTGTAGGCTATCATCGTTCCATCACCAGCCAGCAAAAGAAGTCTGCCACTGGCTGCAATTGGTTTGAGATAGATGTCTTTGTTCACGTCTCGCGTGCCCAGCAATTTTCCGGTCTGAGCGTCAACGGAAGCGATTTGGCCGTCACTTGAAGCAGACCACAAAGCGCCACCAGCCAGAACAGGGCCGGCCCATGCAGTGCGTGAACGCTTCTTGCGAACAACCGGCAAATCAGTAATCCAAAGGGCTTCTCCGGTCGCGCGATCAAGCGCCACCATCCGGTCCTGAAGGTCCTGAATGAATACAGTGTTCCCGGAAACGACAGGTGTGAAACTGGATCCAACACTTCGCTCCCACAAGCGCTCACCATTGCTCAGATTGACTGCAATCGTTCGGCCAGAAACGCCAGTGGCGTAAACCGTTCCATTCGCGATAACAGGAGAGCCAGATACATCTGTCAGACCGGATACGGCAAGACTGCGTCCTGACCGTACCACGGCGTCACTCCATTTGGGATCACCGCTTTCAACGTCAAAAGCGATAATTTCACCCGAGGAGTAAGGCACAACGACAGTTGAGCCGGATATTGCGGGGCTGGATGCAGCCAGAATACCAGCTGTTTCGGGAATGCCGGAATAGGTCCAAAGCAAAGAGCCATCGGCGGCAGACAAAGCAATGACTTCATTGCTGGCTGTCACCACAAACACCCGTCCGCCCGAATAGGATGGCGCTCCACGTGCAGGTTCTTCCAACGGATAGCGCCAGACTTCCTGACCCGAGCGGCCAATCAAGCCAACAACTTCTCTGAATCCAGTCGCTGCATACACAAAGCCGCCACCAGACGCGATACCGCCACCTGGTGCTGGCTGTTTTTCATCATCAGGCCTCAGGGACACACGCCACAAGCGCGCACCACCAGACAGTGATGAGGCTGTCACATTGCCTTCCGGATCGTAGACATAGACCCGACCCTCTTCCACCACGGGGCCGGATGAGGCGCGAACATTTCGCCGGCCCGGACGTTCGGCAACCTGTGCCGACCATGCGCGGTTGCCACCACCGCCGGACAGAGAAACATTGCCCGGATTGTTGGCGTCATTCCCGGATGGATTATTCCAATTGGACAAGGCGGCCGCTGGCGCGATGGAGGCCGTTCTGGTACCAGAAACCAACAATGGGTCGGATGACGGCAATGCCTCACGACGGGCGCCAGGCAGCAATTGCTCTTCTTCTGCAAACGGATTGATGCTCTTAACGCTGTCGGCAAGAACATCGATGCCAGCACACCCGGTAAGAGACGCCAGAACAGTTCCAAGCACTCCGAATTTGAACAAAGTGCCGCGAACGCCAGTTGGTTTCGACACTGAATTGCACGGTTTCACGTAACTATTGTTCATAAATCAGCTCTTTGTCTGGCAGTGAACCCGGACTTATCCCGCGTTCGCGCCTTCAATCAACGTTTTCAGAATCTGCGCCCGTGACCGAACACTTTGGAGCGATTCCACATCTTCCAAAATCAAATCCAATGTAGTTGTGGCGGTTTCAAGGTCACCAGCCCGATAAGCTGCCAGTGCTATATATTCCCGCGCACTGTGTCGCCAGGAACTATTGGGGTTTGCAAGCACCGCAAGCCGGCTTTGAACATCTTCCAATGTGCCGGTGTCCACCAAAAGAAGCCCTGCCCGCAATTGGGCAAGCGATTTCAATTCATCGCTCTTGGTACTCTCAGCAATTTGGTCGAACTCGGCAACCGCCGCTTCCACATTGCCCTCATTGGCCAATTCAGCAGCAATGCGGAACCGCGCCAGAGAGGCGTAACCTTCGTGACCACCATCCGCGATTGTCTGAAATCCCCTCAGGGCTTCAGCATCCTCGCCGTCTTCGGCAAGTTGCAAAGCTTCCATGAACGCATCGCCAGCGCTTTGGGCAGCCTGCTCCTGATAGTAGCTCCAGCCGCGATAACCAGCGGTTGCTGCTACGACAATGACGGCCGTAGCAATAATGAAAACGCCAAAACGGTCCCATATGCTTTTAAGAAATTCACTGCGGAGATCTTCATCGACCTCTCTTGCAAATTGATCAGACATTACTGGCCTTACTGCTAAAACGAATGACAGCCGGCGTCGCAGAATTTTGCGCCCGGCTTGAGATTTGGCCGGACAATATCTGTTGCGCCTGTCTTAGGCAATCACGAAACGAATTAATTACATTAAACGAGTGGTGCGACCCCAAACAACCATTCATGAGCATAAAGGGCAAAAACGGCCCAAACCCCTGCCCCGATGACAATGGCTAGCAAATCGTTACGCACAGGCCCTGCCAGAAAAGCAAGGCTCATCTGCCGGTCACGCCGCAGCGCTGCAATCAGAACCAGCACCGACCACAGCAGAATCGAACCAAACAAAAGAACTTCGTGTGACATCCCATTGATCAGCAAATGCGCTGTGGCCCAGACCAGAACGCCGACAGTCATGGGGTGTCTCAGATTTGCTTTGATACGGCCTGCGGGCAAATAAGCCGCTGCCACAAACACAAATGCCAGCAGCGTCAGCAGCGCAGACACATGCAGCAATGCAAATGGCGGCACCCAGACAACACTCGCGTTTTCTGCAGCCGGGCTGAAGCCCATCACAATCAGGATCAGGCCTGCAACGCTCAGGACCGTGTAAATCGCCCGCCAACTGCCAGCGCCGAAGGTGTTGATGGCCCAGACCCTAACAGGTTCAAAGAAAATCCGTGTTGAATGGATTCCCAGGAACAGAATGAGCCCGATGATCAGTAGCGTCATGAAAGAATGCCCCATGCTGCAAAAGGTAGAATCACCTTTTGTTATAATTTCGCGCGCTCTTTTTCAACAAATTGCCGGTTGAGGCCACCCGTCAGCGCCACAATTTTTCGTGTTTAGGCAGCGGATACCAGCCCGTTTCTTTTCGATAAGGAGAATTGGATTGCCCAGGAAATCTTCCAAAGTGACAAGTTGGAATTGTACGTTCGTGATACAAGAGCCTAGCCTGCGATAAGTTCGATTGATTTCACTGTTGAAAGCAACTGGTGCCATGCCGCTATCCACTCAACAAATCGCCAAATTCAAAAAAGAGTTGCTGCAGCAGCGCGCAGTGCTGGAGCTGGCCGCAGAGCAAACCGAAGCAGACCGGGCGCCAGTCGCCCTGGATCAGCAATCTGTCGGACGCCTGTCACGTATTGATGCCATGCAGGTTCAGGCCATGTCGCAAGCACAACAACGCAAGCGTGACACAGATTTGCGAAACATCATTGGTGCACTGAGCCGGATGGAAGACGGTGAATTTGGCTATTGCACGAATTGTGGCGAACAGATCGCCCTTAAGAGACTGGCGGTCGACCCGTCAGTTAGATTGTGCATCACATGCGCCTCCAGCAACGAAACATCCTAAATTTTATATTAATCACAAAGTGTTACAGAATTTACCTAACTTAAAGAAGCCGAACTTAGTGTGCGTCCAGCCGAAGTTTTCGATAAGGATCCACTATGCCGTTCTCCAGTTTCAAAAAGACTGCAATGTTATTCGCTTGCAGCCTGTTGCTCGCCCTGCCCCTCAGCATCGGCAACGCAGACGCTGCAAAAGTTGTCGCCAAGGTCGATATCTCTGATCAAAAGATGCGCGTTTACATAAACGGTGTACCCAGACATTCCTGGAAAGTATCAACAGGTCGGAGCGGATATCGCACACCCGTTGGCAGCTACCGCCCAACCCGCACGCACAAGATGTGGCATTCACGCAGTTACAACATGGCGCCAATGCCCTATTCAGTATTCTTCCATCGTGGCTACGCAGTTCATGGCACCAACCATGTTAGCCGTCTTGGCCGCCCGGCCAGCCACGGTTGTGTTCGCCTGCACACAAGCAATGCAAAGCGCCTCTACAAGCTTGTCAAAAAATATGGGCGTTCAAACGTCCAGATTAAAATCCAGCGCTGAACGCCCTAAAGTCTGGATTTAATTCAGTGAAATTGAGCTGAGCGAAGATCGCGAATTGCTTCCGGTATCGTCGGAATCCGACGATACCGCCAAACCGACCAGAACTTCTGGTTCAGTTCCAAATGCGCGGCGATAGTCTGCTGCCAGATCAACATTTTCGGAAAACGAACCAGTCCCTGCACCGCGCTTGACGATGGTTGTGCCGCGTCCAGAGAAGTACGGGCTTGGTACATAACTGCCTGCACCGTGCTGACCGCCATGCACATAAATGAGCATGCGACTGCTGCGTTTTGTCAAAAGGCTCTTGATATTCGGATTTTTTCCGGCACGGCGGGCCGTCTTCTGATCGGTAAATACGAAATATAAGGCAATGTTCCGGTCATCTCCGCCCTTTTTAGCCAAATTTGTGGGGGGCACAGACGATTGAACTGACCAGTTCCAACTGGCGTTGGTTGCATCACGCGAAGTTTCCGGGACAGGCTTATAGATCACTGATGAACTCTTTGAGGCCTCAATGGAAAGAGTTCCTCCGCCAAATCCATATTTTGTCTTTGGTATTGATCTGAAATTGACAGATTTCCAACCACCATCAAATGCGACGGTTTCCGCGCTGGCCAGCGAAACCGGTGCCACGGCGAGTGAAGCAGACATGGCGATGAGTGCTGCAAGACCTGAAATCCTAGAAGTCATAAAGTGAATCCTTTTTGTTACACAACGTCTTAAAGGAGTTACGGATCACGCGCGCTCATGGATGAGTCACACTATTGTGATCGATTGCATCCAGGCCGGTTTTGCGGCCTGACAGCGGATTCCAGGTTCCCAATCACCTCAAAATTATTTCCATTTAAAATCGTATTATTTTCTTATGCACACGTCTGAGAATATGCCTGCCCATCTTTGAAACGAAAAATGGGGGCTGGAAAAACATGGCGCATTGGGGGAATCGACTGTGTACAATCCTAAAAATCCGCGGGTTCCAGAAGTCCTATGCAATTGCCCACGCGTTGGGTGTGAACGAAAGCACGGTCAGTCGTTGGAAAAAGGGAGAGCCCATTTCCATGCAGCACGGCATTGCATTATGCCGCTTCCTCGGCGTTTCCATGGATTGGCTATTTCTGGGCGAAAACCTGGAAACAACATCATTTCCAACCAACGATGTTCTCTTGACCATGGAACTGGCGCGGCTTCTGCAAAAGCATCCGCCAGCGGTAACCTCAGCGATGATCCACCTTGTCGAGGTCATATCGACGGCTACCGACGACTGACAATGCATCCGGCGCATCATTTTGCCGCTTATCTTGCGCTCTACGCAATACCTAGCAGGGCGACCTGACGACTCTTTATGCAATTATAAATTGCGCAAACTTGGTAAAGTTCGACCCAAGAATGCATTTGTCTTGAGAGATATCTTACAGCTGAAGGGAGTTAGCTATGCCGCAAATTCACAGTGTGGTCGTTCACAATCTCAACAATGGGATGCAGTGGGTGACACAGCACCAGGCAAGCTTTGCAGGCCCCGATTGGGTGGCTTGTAATGCCATTCCACAAAATCCTCCGCCAGGTGGATTTTTGAACAATAATCATAATTACCAGGTGAATGGCATCCAAGTGGATGGCATGGGGGGATTCATTTCCAACGCTCTGGTTGAGAGCAATTTGAGCGATCCGCCTTTGGTGTTCGTCTTCACAGCTCCACCGCCGCCGCCGCCAGCTCCAATCAACAATGGCGGGCCCGCACCGGCAGCCTGAAACCACTTTGCGCTTAACAATGGAGAACGATCATGGATAATCAAAATCTATTCAGCCAAAGCTACGATCAAATCACCAAACAGATTCTCGGCACTGGCAATAACTACTTCCAGATGCTCGGGAATCCCCAGTCATTCAACTGGCCTGTCGCAGCTTCCGGTCAATTGGCGCCACAGGCCTATCAGCTCATGAGCGCCGCGCCTGTCTACAGTCCGGTCGCTACGTTTGGCGGTGTAGGGACATCCACTTTATTTGACAATTACCGTCAAATCTTTGGCCACGTTGGTTTTAACAACAGCCCGGAAATTGAACAGCAAATCAATGATTTATCCGACAATGTAACAACGGCTCAGAATGAGATCACGAAAACCTGGACAAATGCCAACACTGCCTACCTGACCGCAAAACAAAATGGCGGCGTTATCTTTGAAGCCCAGTATCCCTCCATTGCTGATTGGATGGCGGGCCCTGGCTCAAACTATGCAACGGAGGCCGAAACCTGGACGAAAAAAGCGGATGCAATTCTGAAGCAGATTCAGTCTCTGAACGCTGCAAACCAGCCAACGGAACTGTCGGATGCATTGGCACTCATGGCACGCCCAACCAGTTCGCCAAGCGCCGGCGACGCACCTCGCGGATGGACCAAAGTGGCCAACGGAGCGGGAGTGCTGGAATGGCAGCCCAGTTTCACCATTTCAACTTCGAGTCAAAGCTGGCGTCAGGAACTGACCAAAGGCACCATAGGTGAAAAGTCAATCACACTGGATGCCTCCAAAAGTGACAGTTCCATAACCAAATCCTGGGCGGGGGCAAATGTCTCCTACGGCACACCGTTCTGGGGTGTTTATGCAAGCGGAAAATGGTCTGAAACAAACATCACAAAGTCAGATAACTCCGTCACTGCGACTGTGAAGTTGCAATCAGCAACGAATGTGCTGATCACGCCCGGCGCCTGGTACAATGGTGGGTTCCTCAAACAAATGGCGAATGCCGGCACTCAGGGAACGGGTTACAGCATCCTGCAGCCCTATTCGTCGACCGGCGGCGATCACCCGCTGTTTGGTGCAAACGGCATTTGCTCAACCATGGTGACCGGGCTGGTTGTTGCTTACAAACCTTCCTTCTCGATCACGATGAAAAGCAGCACCTATAAAAGTTTTGAACAATCCATCAGCGCTTCCGCAGGTTTGCGGATCGGACCGTTCAGTTTTGGTGGCTCAGGCGGCCATTACCAGCATGATGTGTCAACCACGGGCAACTCTACCACTGTTACCGGCGGTTCGACGTCCGATGACCCAGTGATCCTTGGTGTCACGGTAGGCTTTCCCGGAACTGAAAAACCCTGACTTGATAGACCAATTTGGGTTCGGCGCACGCGCCGAACCTGTTTGAGGAGTTGACAGGATGGATGGAATTTTTGCGCCATTTCTGGACGAGTTGGCACAATTCGCGATCGCAGATGATGATCTGGAAGCAGCGCCAATCACCAGCAGAATGAGAGTGCCAACCGCTCCGACAATTGCAATGGCGCGTCGTGCTCCGCCACCTGCCCCCACCTGGTCGGCCGCACCCCTAACCGGCAGAAACCAGGTGCTGGTTCCCTCACAGAATTGGGATTGGTCGACATCGGCCATCGGGTCAATTCCGACGAACCAGTTTTATCTGGCTGACAATCTGCCCCAATCCACCCAAAACGGCGGCGAATTTGCCAGTTCTTCCGATAGTTTCAGCAAGAACTATCGTCTGTTTCTCAATATGATTGATGTGGCAACTTTTCCTGCCTCTGTGGGGCTGCAACAGGCAAAGCAACGCATCACCGCGCCAACATCCAGCCCTGCAAGCGGAACGGCTCCCCCCGGATGGACCAAGATCATGCCAGCTGGTGTTCTGAGATGGGCACCTAACTGGGTTGCCAGTCAAACCAGCAAAAACTGGACCAATGAAGCAATTACCAAACCACCACAAAGGCCTCAGACCATACGGATATCCCTGAACGCTGGAGGACAGCCAAGCGCAGTGGCCCGTGATTTGATAACAAACCACCCCGCCACCCAGCCAGAACGCCTGCTGAGAACATTCAGTGCTGTTTCAATTACTGCAAAGAATTGGGGCAAGATTACCCTTTCCCCCGGCGACTGGTTTGAGTCTGGCCTGCTGCAAGTCGGCCAGAGCTATATGAAGACCCCTGAGATGTTCTTCGGGTCCAGCGGCCTGCTGCGCGGACGGGTGTCAGCATTTTACGTGGGCTTTGATGTCTCGCTCAAGTATTCTGGCGACCAGAACCTCACCCAGTCCCAACAATCCAGCATCACTCAGAACCGTAATTTGGAATTATTGGGCATTCCACTGGCCCTTGATCAGACAAACTCTGACTTGACCGGCAGCATGCCGACAATCACCTACGCCCAGACCCAGAAATCACCCGAAATCATCGCCGTGGAAATAGAAACCTATCCACTCATAGGCACCTGACCCTGCTTCAGTGCCTAGCCAACAAAACCTGCACAAATGCAAAAAAGAAAGGAAATCCCATGCCCACAGTTACACTCGCAACCACAGGCACCAACAAAGAGAACATTCTGACCGTCACCTTACAAGGTATTGGCCATGGAGGAGGCGCACGCTGGGGCGGCGTCAATGGTTTTCAGTTCAACGAGACTGCCAATGTCCCCACCGGCAAGTACAAGGCCACGTTCACAGTGCCTGGATATGAAAATGATGAAAATATTGAGATACGCGCGAGCGGTACGCTGACCGTGGAAGACAATGAGGATGACTACGATATTTCTTTTGCTTGATAAGATCCGGGAACCGGACAGGTAAATCTCAGTCGGTTGCTCTGGCAGTTAGCTGCTCTAGCCACAATTGGGCATAGGCGACGAAACGCTCATCCGTTGCGGCAAATTCGGCGGGCAAGGATTCTTGCGATCCTTCATCCGGGTTGTTGTTTGTCAGCATCGCTGCACCAATGCTGGTTCCCGTTGCACTGGCTTCAGATCGGATGACCTGTCTTCCGCAGGCACTTTCCAGCATGTGCAGATAAAGTTTGTTTTGACCGAATGGCCCTTCCACAATGTTCGGTCCATCCGCTCCGCAAAGATCCAGGCAAACCTTGGTGACCAGCGCCAGATAGAACGAGACCGCAGCGTAATATTCACCATCAGTCAGCGTATTCGGCGCCACAGTCCACTTTGGTTCGTAGCCCTGAAACGGCCCGGTCTGATTTTCCACAGATGGGAACAGCATGATTTTGTCGTCAAGAATCCGCGACACGGCCCGTTCCGATGCAGCCGCCTTGCGATCTCCCACAAGACGGTCAAACTCCCTGCCGCCCATAAAGCGGCTGGACGGGACCGGATCACCAAAAGCATTCACATTGACCAGCGTGTCCCGCATTGGATCAGGCTCAATCGGCTTACCGCCAACGCTCATGCAGATAACCCAGGTTCCTGTTGATACAGCACTGAAGGGCGCTTGCCGTTGCATCAAATGCGGAAACAGCGAGGCGTTGGAATCGTGAATTCCACAATACACAGGCACTGCGGCTGGAAGACCCAACTGATCTGCCAGATGCGCATGCACCGACCCAAGCACATCTGTCGCCTTGCGGACCGGAGCCATCAAAGGCGTCCAATCCAGGGTCTCGACCATCGAGGAGAACGTGCCTTTCCAGGGATTCCACAAATCCGTATGGCAGCCCAATGACGTGGCCTCATTCGCCATGATACCCGTCAGACGATACGCCCAATATTGTGGATAGGTAAGCATGTGCCGCACATTGGCGGCAAGATCCGGAAAAGCCTGCATCTGCCAGAAGAACTGGGCTCCAAGGTTCAATCCCACAGCGATCTTTGGTGAACCGGTCTCAGAAAAATCAGGCCGCAATGCCTCATAGGCATCGCGCATGCTGTCAGGCCCGTCATGCTCATAATCAAGCACTGGCATGGCAAGCTCGCCATGCTCAGTCAGCAGTACGCCGGAGGCCCCGTGAGTGGTGATGGAAATGCTGGCCACTGGATATTGCACATTCAGCTCGCGCATGGAATCCAGAAGAAACGCCCAGATGGCTTCCACGTTGAAATGCGGATAGGGCGGGCCGGGCAAAACCCGATTGGTCATGGTACGGACCGCCAATTCCTGCCAGTTTTGCGGATCAACAATCGCCAGCTTTGCATTGGTCTTGCCAATATCAATGACAGCGACGTGATGTGGCGCAATCATCAATCAGTCCAGATGAAATAAGGTTTCAAGCGGAATAGCAATGGGTTCATTGCCGGGCTTCGTGTCCATGATGTCAGCCATATAAGCCCACCATTTCTGCATAATCGGATGCTGGGGAAGTTCATCCATGCCATGGTCCGAGCGACGCCACAAAACGCCGAACAGAATGTGACTCTCGCGGTCCAGATGAATGGAATAATCGGACACACCAGCCTCCTTGAGAAGCGTCACAAGCTCCGGCCATATCTCATCATGGCGCTTTCTGTATTCAGCTTCCATGCCGTCAGCCAGCTTCATTTTGAAGGCATATTTCTGCATCAGCCACGCCCCCGTTTTAGCATCGCGAACACGCGTGGCAGTGCAATAGCCCCAATCAGCAGCAAGCCAATGAAAATCGACATCACGATGCCAGGCACGTTCAACAAGCCAAAGCCAAAGGTCACCATGCCCATGATAATGGCTGCCAACACGACACCAGGAATGGTCCCTGCCCCACCAAGAATATTGACGCCCCCCAGCACCACCATGGTTACAATCTCCAGCTCCCAGCCAAAGGCAATGGAAGGCCGTGTCGAACCAAGCCGCGATGTCAGACAGACAGCAGCCACGCCAGACATCAAGCCTGTGAGAAGGAACAGGACAAACTTCACGCGGGCTGTACGCACACCGGAAAACTGAGCGCCAACCGGGTTGTTGCCGATGGCATAAACCGTTCGCCCAAAATTTGTCTTATGCAGAAGAACCGCATAGATGATTGCCAAGACAGCAAACAAAACAAGCTCAAACGAAAACACCCACCAGACATAACCTTGCCCGAAAAAGGCAAAATCGGTGGGATAACCGGTGTAGGCTTTGTCCCCCAGAACAATGTAGGAAATGCCCCGAAACAGGCTCATCGTACCTATGGTGACGACAATGGAGGGCAAGCCAAGCCGTGTGACCAAAACGCCGTTGAAGGCGCCACATATAACGCCAACCGCAAGTCCGGTCAGAACCAGCACAGGCGTTCCAAAGCCCAGTTCCATGACAAAGCCCATAGCGGTAGACGCAAGCGCAATGATGGCTGCAACCGAAAGATCAATCTCGCCGGAAATGATCAGCATTGCCATGGCAAAGGCAATCATTGCCTTTTCTGTGAAATTAAAGGTCGCGTCCGACAGGTTCCAGGCATTCAGAAAGTAAGGAGATGCGAAGGAATTGGTGATGAACACCAATATGGCAATCGCCAGCAAGAGCGTTTCCCAGCTTTTCAGAACCCGCTGGGCGCGTGATGTGAGACGATCCGGGATGTTGCGCGCAACCATTTCACTCATGTTGTTTGTTCCGCTTTCTTCAGGATCACACGCCCTTTTTTGCTTTCAGAACGCGCATTCACCGCAACTGCGATAATGATCGCAGAACCTGAAATCGCCAATTGCCAGAACGGCGAGATGTTGATGACAGGAAGCGCGTTTTTGATGATACCCAGGAACAATGCGCCCAGGACAGCACCGCCCACAGAGCCAATACCACCAGCAATTGAAATGCCGCCAATGACACAGGCTGCAATCACTTCCAGTTCGAAACCGCCGGCAATATCCACATAGGCGACCGCATAGCGCGATACCCAAAGATAGCCACACAGACCGGATACACCACCGGCAATCACAAAGGCCATGAAGCGCGTGAAACCTACATCAATGCCTGTATAGACAGCCGCATGTGGATTGCCGCCAACCGCATAAAATGCCCGCCCAAGCGGTGTTCGGATCACGATTATTGCAAAGACAAGCACCGTGAGAACTGCCATCCAGGACAAGACCGGCAAACCAAGCAGTTCAAACCTCGGGAAGGCCTTGAAGGACGCACTCATCTCATGAGCGTTGATCCACTCTCCGTTGGAGATCAGAAAAATGATCCCGCGAAAGATTGTCAATGTACCAAGCGTGACAACAATTGGCGGAATATCGAGCTTCCAAACAAGAATGCCGTTAAACGCGCCCATGATCATGCCCAGACTGATGGCGATGATCAAAAGGATCGGAACCGGCAATCCCGGAACTATTGAATTGATCAACGCAACCACCATACCGCTCAGGGCAAGGTTAGATGCAACGGACAGATCAATACAGCGGGTCAGAATAACCACCATCTGGCCTAGTGCCAGCATGATCAGGATGGATGTATCATTAAAGATATTGGCCGCATTGGCAGGGGCAGCAAAATCTGGAAACCGCGTGGAAACCAGTGCAATGACAATCGCGATTGCCAGAAGCAGCAATGCCTCGCGAGATTTGATGAATTGGGTGATCATGCGGCGACCTCCCCGATCCCGGCAGCGGCCCTTACCAATGCCTCAGCACTCATGGTATCACGATCAAACTCACCCGCCAGACGCCCCTCGCGCATCACGATGACACGGTCAGCCATACCAAGAATTTCAGGCAATTCAGAAGAGACCATAATCACGGCCAGGCCATTGCTGGCCAATTCACCCATGAATTCGTGCACGGCTGCTTTGGAGCCAATATCAATGCCCTTGGTCGGCTCATCAAGAATGATGACACGTGGCTGGGTTGCCAGCCATTTGGCAATCACAACCTTCTGCTGATTGCCGCCGGACAAATTACCAATGTCCTGATCCAATGCCGCTGCACGCAAATCAAGGCGCTCGGTATATTCCCGCGCCAGCTTGAACTCTTCAGCCAATTGCAAAAAACCTTTGCGAGACGTCTTGTCGAGCGACGGCAGCGTAATATTCTGAAAAATCGGAAGGCCAATGACAGCACCCTGTTTGCCCCGGTCTTCAGGCACATAAACAAGGCCCTTCTCGATGGCTTCGGCGGGAGAGCGCACAATTGCAATTTCTCCATCTATTCGCATCGCCCCTTTGGAAGGTTTTGTGATGCCAAAAAGAGATTGCATGAATTCGCTGCGCCCCGCGCCCACCAATCCATAAAAGCCCAGAATTTCGCCTTTTTTCAGGGAAAATCCAATGTCTTCAAACTCAGTGGGATGGCTGTAACCGGCCACTGTCAGAACTGTTTCACCCAGTTCCACATCGATTTTCGGAAAAATCTGATCAACAGTCCGTCCGACCATCATTTGAATCAGATCATCTTCCTTTACGTCCTGCATAATGCCTTCACCGGCCATTTCGCCGTCCCGAAACACCGTGTAGCGATCAGCGATGCGGAAGACCTCATCGAATTTGTGGCTAATGAATAGGATTGCCTTACCTTCAGCCTTCAGCCGCTCGACCAACGCATATAGCTCGCCGATTTCCTTGTGAGACAGGGCAGCTGTTGGTTCGTCCATCACAACGACCTGCGCATCAATAGACAGGGCGCGCGAGATTGCGACAAGGTGTTTGTTGGCAATTCCAAGATCGCGCAGGCGCGCCGTCGGGCTGATGTCAGCGCCGACTCGCGTCAGAAGGGCGTCTGCATCGGCCCGCATTCTGACTGTATCGATCAGGCCAAAACGGCCCCGCGGCGCGTGTCCGATAAATATGTTTTCGGCAACAGTCAGATCGTCAAACAGGACGGTTTCCTGATGAATTGCGGTAACGCCAGCGGCCGACGCTGCATGCGCATTTGGGAAATTGATTTCAGCGCCATTGACGCTGATCGTTCCGCCATTGGGCTGATAGATGCCAGTCAGGATCTTAACAATGGTGGACTTGCCTGCACCATTTTCACCAATCAATGCGGTGACTTGACCGGCATAAAGGTTGAGCGAGACATTGTTCAACGCTTTGACGCCTGGAAATTCCTTCGAAATTCCGCTCAGCGAAAGCACTGCCCTGCCTGAACCTGACTGGGTGTCCGCATCTGATTGGATGCCACTGGTCTCTGGCTGCTTGGTATTCACCAGCATGACAGCGTCCTTCATTGGAAAGGATTAGATGGTGCCGCTGCGAGAGGCAGCGACACCAATGAAGATGGCTTCAGATCAAAAGATATCTTTGAAATCGTCAATATTGGACGAGTCATAGACAAATGGATCTGCCATAGCGCCTTCAGTGTTGTCATCCAGCATGACGGAACCCATGCGTCCCATTGGGATGCTGCCGCCAGCCTTTGCTTCGGCTTTGTCCGTAGCCAGATTGTAAGCAATCATGGTTGCGGAATAGCCCAGATCAATCGGGTTCCAGATCGCGAAGGATTTGGAAGCACCGGAAGCCACATGGCCTGCCATTTCAGACGGGAGGCCAAGACCTGTGACATTGATTTCGCCAGCTTTACCAGCATCTGTCACAGCTTGAGCTGCAGCAACAATGCCTACCGAAGTCGGTGCAATGATAGCCTTCAGATCAGGGTAGGACTGCATCAAACCCTGTGCTTCTGTGTAGGATTTATCAGCCTTGTCATCACCATAGACAGTTGTGACAACATTGATGCCGGGATAATTGCCCTGCACCTTGGTCATTTCCTCAATCCAGGTATTCTGGTTCGTGGAAGTGGTCGTTGCAGACAAAACAGCTACATCGCCACCATCAGGCAGATGATCAGCAGCAAGTTTGATGATCATATTGCCAATCAACGGATTTGATGATGGGTTCAAATGCATTTCACGGCCGGCAGCCGCTACGCCGGAATCCCAGGAAATCACTGTGATGCCCCGGTCCATTGCTTTCTTAAGCGTTGGAACCAATGCGTCTGTATCATTGGCAGAAACAGCAATGGCATCAACCTGTTGAGCGATCAGCGAGTTGATCACTTCAATCTGGCCTTCTGCAGTTGTGTCGGTGGGGCCAGTGTAGATGATTTCAACATCACCCAATTCTTTGGCAGCTTCTTCAGCACCCTTTGCGGCTGCTTCAAAAAAGCCAATGCCCAAAGCCTTTACAACCAGTGCAATACGCTTGGTTTCCTGCGCATGGGCAGGCATTGCCATCAGTGTGGCCGCGACTGTCGCGGATGTTAGTAAGGTCTTCAGAATGCTCATAAGTTCCTCCCTGGATTTGCATTCACGTTCTTCAACCGGCAGCTTTTTGCTCCGGAGAATTTCTTGCAGAGCTACGTCCGACTTCTGCAACAATGAGTTCGACACCGGCTGCTTCAAGCATTGCGGCTGTCTTGTCGTCTACGCCATCGTCTGTGATCACCTTGGTTATGCGCGACAAGGCACACAGGATCAGGCTCGATCGTTGTTCAAATTTGGATGAATCAATGAGGACAATAAGTTCGTCCGCCTGATTGACGAGCTTCTGTTCCGCCTGAACCAGCAGCGGATCCGCTTCCATCAGACCAAGTGGCCCCATCCCATGGGCACCCATAAACATGCGCTTGGCATAAAAGTTTCGCGTTACATCATTGTCGAAGGGACTGAGAATGATGTTCTGTTCGCGGTAGATTGTTCCCCCGGACAACGTCACAGTGTTTTTTGAATGTTTCAGCAGATGTTCGGCAATGGGAAACGAGTTGGTAAACACCTGACAACGTTTCGTCGCAAACGGATGAACCATCTGGAACGTCGTGGTACCGCCATTGATGATGATCGGATCGCCGTCTTCGCACAATTCAGCAGCTTTAACCGCAATCGCGCGCTTCTGCGACATGTTGATGGTTTCATTGACACTAAATGGACGGCCTGCAAGGCCGACGAACTGCGGTGGATTGATTGATTCAGCACCACCACGGACCCGTCGCAGCTTTTTTTGAACATGCAAGGTCGCAATGTCACGACGAATGGTTGCCTCAGACGACGAAGTCAATTCGACCATCTCCTGCACTGTTGCAAGCGGCTTGTCCTGTATCAGAGACAGGATAATCCTTTGGCGTTCTTTCTCGTGCATGCCGTCCTCCTGCCCAAACCTTTCCACTGGAAAAGCGCATTGTCAATCATAAACAATCAAAATTGCGCATATTGCAGTGCAATATGATTGAAGTTGATTGAAGTTGATTGACACTCGACAAATTCGAGGGCAGTTTCCCAGCAACAAATTTTCGCTGAACGCGTGGGAGGTATGGCATGCTCGAACAGAACAACGGGTCTCGCCTGGATAATTATTGGAACCAGGAGAATGCAGCTGGCATGAGCGAAGCGGAGCTTCTGCTTTACCGGTCAAACCTTCTGGGGTCGGACAAGCGTGTCACCAATTATGGCGGCGGAAACACGTCGGCCAAGGTCATACAGAAAGATCCGTTAACGGGAGAAACTGTTGAAATTCTTTGGGTTAAAGGATCAGGTGGCGATGTCGGCACCATAAAGATGGATGGCTTTGCCACGCTCTATATGGAGAAGCTGCAGGCGCTCAAATCTGTCTATCGCGGCTTGGAGTTCGAAGATGAAATGGTTGGATACCTTCCCCATTGCACGTTCAACCTAAATCCAAGAGCAGCCTCAATCGACACACCGTTACATGCCTACGTGCCGCGCAAACATGTTGATCACATGCACCCGGATGCAATCATCGCGATTGCGGCTTCTGAAAACAGCAAGGAATTGACTCAAAAGATTTTTGGCGAGGAAATCGGCTGGTTACCGTGGAAACGTCCCGGCTATGAATTGGGCCTGTGGCTGGAAACATTCTGCCTTGAAAACCCGGATGCCAAAGGTGTCGTGCTCGAAAGTCATGGGCTCTTTACATGGGCTGACACGGCACAGGATTGCTATGATCTGACCATCGACATCATCAACCGCGCCATCGCGTGGTTCGAACAGGAAACTGTCAGCAAACCTATATTTGGCGGGAACAATCATGAGCCACTTCCCGCTGAGAAGAGACGGGAAATCGCGGCAGCCCTGATGCCAGCCATCCGTGGCATGGTCTCTCAGGACGTGCACATGGTCGGGCATTTCGATGATTCTGCAACTGTGCTGCAATTTGTATGTTCCAATGATATGGAAGCTCTGGCGGCCCTCGGCACCTCCTGCCCCGATCACTTTTTGCGCACCAAGATTCGGCCACTGCTGGTCGATTTCGACCCGGCTAATCCTGATCTGGACGCGACGCTCCAAAAGCTTTCGGGCTCTGTCGCCAGCTATCGTGCCGACTATGCAGCCTATTATGAGCGCTGCAAGCATCATGACAGCCCACCCATGCGCGACGCCAATGCCGTCGTGTATCTCATTCCCGGTGTTGGTATGGTGACCTTTGCCAAAGACAAGGCAACAGCTCGCATTTCCGGTGAATTCTACACCAACGCCATCAATGTCATGCGCGGCGCATCCACCGTATCGACCTATTGCGGCCTGCCGGAGCAGGAAGCCTTCGACATTGAATATTGGTTGCTGGAAGAAGCAAAGCTGCAACGCATGCCAAAACCCAAAAATCTGGCTGGACGCATTGCCTTTGTCACGGGCGGCGCAGGTGGCATTGGCTCGGCAACCGCTGAGCGTCTTTTATCGGAAGGCGCTTGCGTGGTTCTTGCAGATATTGACGAAGCAGCATTGGCAAAGACCAAGGAAAATCTGATTGCGCGCTATTCTGCTGATGTGGTTCGAAGCATGTCTATGAACGTCACCAGTGAGGAGGCAGTTATAGCCGCCTATGCAAACATGGCGGTTGAATTTGGTGGTGCGGACATCATTGTCTCCAACGCTGGCATTGCATCATCTGCACCAGTTGAAGAGACAAGCCTTGAATTATGGAACCTCAACATGTCGATCCTGTCGACGGGTTACTTTCTCGTCGCTCGTGAGGCATTCAAAGTGCTGAACAATCAGGACATTGGCGGCTCCATTATTTTTATCGCCTCAAAAAATGGCCTGGCCGCGTCACCTGGTGCATCAGCCTATTGCACAGCCAAGGCATCTGAAATTCACTTGGCACGCTGTCTTGCGCTTGAGGGCGCTCCCAGTGGCATTCGCGTGAATGTTGTCAATCCAGATGCGGTCTTGCGTGGTTCTACAATCTGGTCTGGCGACTGGTTGCAGGAACGTGCCGACGCCTATGGCAAAGACACATCAGAGCTTGAGGAGCATTACCGTCAGCGGTCACTGCTGAAACGTTCTGTGCTGCCAGAGGATATTGCTGAAGCAACCTATTTCTTCGCATCTGAAAGCTCATCCAAATCAACCGGCAACATCATCAATGTTGATGCTGGCAACGTTCAGGCCTTTACGCGCTAAGCCGCTTAAACCATCACTACAATTTCGGGAGGCACCAGCCATGATCGCCAAGGACGCAATAGCACAGGCAAATGAAGCACCATCGAGCGCGCTGGAAGCAGACTATTCTGCACTTGGCGAACAACTTGACCGGCGCGGGATTGATATCAACGCCATAAAGCAAAAAGTTGCGAATTATGGCGTAGCTGTTCCATCCTGGGGCGTTGGCACTGGCGGCACACGGTTTGCGCGTTTTCCCGGCGATGGCGAACCACGCGATGTTTTCGACAAGCTCGATGATTGCGGCGTCATTCACCAACTAACAGGCGCAACGCCTGCTGTTTCGCTGCACATCCCCTGGGACAAAGCTGACACGAATGATCTCAACGCCAAGGCTGAGCAATTGGGGCTTACATTTGATGCCATGAATTCCAACACGTTTCAGGATCAACCGGATCAGACGCGTTCCTATAAATTCGGATCCCTATCTCATGCGGAAGCAGCCACACGCCAACAGGCAGTCGAGCACAATCTGGAATGTATCGAGATTGGCAAAGCGATTGGTTCCAAAGCGCTGACGGTCTGGGTTGGTGACGGGTCCAATTTCCCAGGTCAGACAAATTTCACCCGCCAGTTAGAGCGCTATCTTGATGCAACCAAACAGATCTACGCGGCCCTGCCTGCCGACTGGCGGCTTTTCACCGAACACAAAATGTATGAACCCGCCTTCTACTCAACAGTAGTGCAGGATTGGGGCACCAATTACATGATCGCGCAGGAATTGGGCGAGCAGGCATATTGCCTTGTTGATCTTGGACATCATGCACCAAATGTGAACGTGGAAATGATTGTTGCCCGCATCATTCAGTTCGGAAAGTTGGGTGGGTTCCATTTCAACGATTCCAAATATGGTGATGATGATCTGGATACCGGCTCCATTGATCCGTTCCGACTGTTTCTTGTGTTCAACGAACTGGTCGACGCAGAATATCGTCAGGTCGAAGATTTCGACCCGGCGCATATGCTGGATCAGTCTCATAATGTGACCGATCCGATTGAAAGCCTCATCATGTCGGCCATGGAAGTCCAGCGTGCCTATGCGCTTGCCCTTTTGGTGGACCGTGAAGCCCTGGAGGGGTTTCAGGAGGCAAATGATGCCCTCATGGCGACCAGAACACTGAAGCAGGCGTTTCGCACCGATGTGGAGCCCATTCTGGCCATGGCCCGCAAAGAGAAAGGCACGGCAATAGACCCGATCTCAGCCTTCAGAGCGTCCGGTTACAGGGCAAAAGTCAGCGCTGAACGCCCAGCCGTTTCAGGAGCAGGTGGCGGTATCGTATAGCCATTTTCAACCAAGTTAGGTGGGCAACCGACCCGCCTTATCAACCGGCCAAGGCCCAGCATCACGGTCACCAGACGCCAATGCGGATACCAAGGTCTTCATCACCGATGCTCAGAGTATCAAAGAAGTCGTCCGCCATTGTCACGCGGTTCTTGCGCGCAGTCAGACGCTCCAGCAACAGATTGTGCATCATCTGCCTAGTGCCCTCATGATCAGCACTGGCACCCAGATCATGAAATTCCTCAGGATCGTTTCTCAGATCAAAAAGTTGCGGTCTAAAGCCTGTGAAATGAACATATTTCCACTGATGTGTGCGGATCATGTAGCCCCGAGCCTCCGATGTACCGACATTCAGCATTTCGCGCGCTGTATAAAATGCGTAGTCAATTTCCGAGAAAGCAGCTTCCCGCCAGTCATCCAGTGTCTCTCCATGCAAGACAGGCACAAGCGACCGCCCTTCAAGGCGATGCCCCGCTGGTGGCGCACTGACGGCATCAAGGAACGTTGGTAACAGATCGATAGCCTCCACCAACAAATCAGACGCTGTTCCGCGTGTCGCATCGGCCTCCGGCCTGGGATCGCAGATTATCAAAGGCACTTTGACAGAAGCCTCGTGGAACAGTTCCTTTTCTCCCATCCAGTGATCACCCAAGTAATCGCCATGGTCGGACGTAAATACGATCATCGTATCGTCAAGCTTGCCTTCACTTTCGAGCCAGTCAAACAGCGCGCCAAGATGATCATCAATCTGCTTGATCAACCCCATATAGCCCGGCAGCACTGTCTCACGCGTTTGATCCTGTGAAAAAGTCTGGCTGACCCGCATCTGTGTAAAAGCTTCGAAAACCGGGTGTGCATCCTGCAGCTCACATTCATCCCGCTGCAATGGCAGAAAACTCTCTGGTCCATACATATTATGGTAGGGAGACGGCGCAATATATGGCCAATGAGGCTTGATGTAGCTTAAATGACAAAGCCACGGGGCATCTCCCATTTCAGAAATGAAAGCGCGCGCACGCCCGGTCATGAATGCCGTCTCGGAATGCTCCTCTTTTACCCTGGCAGGCAGACTGGAATTGCGAAGCTCCCAGCCTGAAAGCACTTCGCCATCAGGACCTTCTGCGGAATTGGCATAGTCATTCCACGGATTTTCGCTGTCATATCCCTTCTCGCGAAGCCAGTCATTGTAGCTTAAGCTACTGCCACTGAGTTTTAAAAGCGGTGTCGGATGTATACCATCATCCCGCTCATAGGGATCAAACCCTGGCTCATCAACGGCATAGCCAAGGTTCTTGGAACCATCAGCCCCCAACCGTTCCATGCCCTTTGTGTCTCGTATCAGATGTGACTTGCCAACAACGGCAGTTCGCAATCCCGCCTGACTTAAATAGTCACCTATCGTCAGTTCACCCACAGGCAACGGCACATGGTTCCAGGTGGACCCATGGCTGAAAACAGTTCGTCCGGTATAGAACGAAGCTCGAGAAGGGCCACAGACAGGCGATTGAACATAAGCATTGTCAAACCGCACACCACGTTTGGCCAGCCGGTCAATATTCGGCGTCTGTAAATGTGGATGGCCGTAACAGCTTAGATAATCCCACCGCAGTTGATCCGCCATGACAAACAGGATGTTCTTGATTTTTTTGGCCAATTTATGCGCTCCGATTATCAGTAGTAGCCGTAGAAAAGCCGTGGCAGATAGAGAACGAAACCCGGGAACGCCAGAACAACACCCAACCGCAAGACATCAGCCACCAAAAATGGCGCAATTCCAGTAAAAATCGTCCGCAACGACACCCCGGGCATCATCGATTTCAACAAGAAAACATTCATTCCAATTGGCGGAGTGATCAGACTGATTTCAACTACCATAACCAGCACAATGCCAAACCAGATCGGGTCCATTCCAAGCGCCAAAACGATGGGGAAAATCACCGGAACGGTCAAAAAGATCATGGCCATGCCATCAACCAGCATGCCGAGCAGAAAGTAGAAAAAGATGATCACCATCATGACGCCCATGGGGGAAAGCGGCAGGGTCTGAAGCCAATTGGCGACAGCGCCAGACAGACCCGACAATGTAACGAAATTGTTGAAAACCAGTGCCCCGATACCGATCATGAAAACCATGGCAGTGGTTTTGGCAGCATCAATCAACGAGGAAACGAAAATCGGCATCGTCATCCTGCGCCTTGCAATAGCAAACAGCAACGCACCAATTGCGCCTATGCTACCCGCTTCATTCGGTGTGAAGACACCAAAGGAAATGCCTGCCATGATCAGCGTAAACAGGAACAAGATGCCCCAGACCCGTGCAAGCTTAACCCAGCGGTCACGCCAATTCGAGCGCTCTGCACGTGGTCCCAGTTTCGGCCAGACTGACGTCAGAATCTGAATTGTGATGATGTAAAGTAGGATGGTCAGCAATCCGGGAAGAATGCCGGCGGCAAACAGGGCTGCGATGTCCTGCTCGGTCAGAATACCATAAATAATCATAGCTGCACTTGGAGGTAGAAGGATGCCCAGCGTGCCACCCGCCGCGATTGTGCCGGCGGACAGGCTATCGGCATAATCATGGCGTCGCATCGAGGGAATAGCGACCTTGGCCATGGTTGTCACTGTAGCAAGTGAACTGCCGGAAACAGCCGAGAACCCACCACAAGCTGCGACACTTGCCATGGCCAGTCCCCCTTTGAAATGCCCAAGCCAGGCATTGGCCGCCTCAAACAGATCATCCGCCATTGCTGCTCGATAGATAAAGGCACCCATCAGAATGAACATGGGCAACACCACAAAATTGGTGTTCATGATCACTTCCAGAATCTGCTGAGACACCATGCTCAATGCTGGCGTCATACCGCGCAGGATGGCAAAGCCACCTGCCCCCACAACCAGAAGAGAAAACCCAAGAGGCAGTCCAAGAAAAACAATCAGGAACAGAATTATGGTCCCAATGAGAAGCACGGTCATTTGCTGACTTCCATCCAGTATTGAAATTAAAGCATGTCTTCTGAGCCATCATTCAGTCCGCCATGAGGGATCACAGGCAAACGCCCGCGCCACATCTGGACAATCATGACGATGACAATGAGGGTTGATGCGGCTCCCAGAGCCGCCAGGATGAATAACAAAGGCGCACGGCTGATCTGCAGATCAATGGTCACCCATCCATTATTCCACTCGCGCAGAGCAATGGCATAGAGTCGCCAGGTGATGAATCCAATCATGACAGCCTGGAATACCAGAGACAGCAACTGCATCGAGAACCTGAGCCCACCATGGTAAAAATGATCAAGCACATCCACAGTGATATGCGCCCGGCTTTCCGTCACCAGCGGCAGAGCTGACATGGTCATCAGACCCAATATCAGACCATCCATCTCGTAGACACCACGCAAGGGTGCACTGAGGAAGTACCGCATAACGACGTCTGTAAACGTCAAAATCGCGATTGCAAAAATGGACGTTGCGGTGGTCACCTTGAAAATGTTGAGCATCCAGTCAGGTGCGACAACACCGCGAAGACTCACGGTGTTGTCGTCAGGTTGGCCGTTTGAAGGGCCAGACATCCTCAATTGCTCAATTCAGCGGTTAATTCGGCCACCTGTTCAAGATAGTAAGCAAGCGCCGCTTCCCCATCCACACCGCGAGCTTCGGCCTTTGCCATCCATGCATCACGCGCATATTGCAGTTTGTCCTCAAGCGCACTCATAAACGCCGCATCCGGCTTGACGACCTTGATATCCGTCTCGGCAACTTCCTTCTGGGTTTCGATATCGAACCGGTCAACAAACAAGCCAACATTGCGGGCAATTGTCTCCCCGGACACTGCAGTAATGGCTTCCTGATCGGACGCACAAATGCTGTCCCACTTGCCCTGATTCATGATGACCGAGAAATCGACCGCATAGAGGCCACCGGGAATATCGACATAGGATTTCGTATAGCGGTAGGCATTCCAGATTTTCATCGCGCCCCAATTTGTGGCCAGTCCATCGACAACACCTTTGGAGAACATGTTGAACATCTCCTCACCTGGAGCTGGCACAGGAACGGCACCAATGGCCGACACAATGTCTGCAGGCGGGCCACCGATTGTCCAAAATTTCATCCCATCAATACTGTCGATCCCATCGACCATATCTCCAGCAATCAAGCCCGCACCCGGGTTCGAGAAATGTCCAACCAGATGGACCCCTTTAAATTCATCGGCTGAAGCAAAAAACTTCTCATGAGTGCGCCACAAGGCCACACCACGAGCTGTTGCCAGATTGCCGACAAATGGCAACCCGCCAATATTCGGCAGATGCAACCGCTTGGATTCCATCGGATTGACCTGCATTGCCACATCCGCAATGCCATCGGTGACCATGCCCCATTGCTTTGGTGGCGGGGCAAGCGAAGCCGTCGTGAAAGTGACTGCTACCCGCCCATCAGTAACCCGTGCCACATCGTCAGCCCAGGGTTTGAAACCACCAGCCCAAAATGTGTGATTGGGTGGTAGAAAATTGTTGAAGAGCAAGGCCACATCGTTGCATTCCGACTGGGCAATTGCTGGCGCCGCGAACGAAACACCCGTGATGAACGCAAGGGCCGTAGAGAGAGTTTTCAAGTAATTTTTCATGCTTTCCTCCTGTCTAAAAACTTGTTTGAATTGGCAATTGCGATCATCCGCACGCGATCGCAGCATCCGATTCTGAATTTTGAAAAGGGAGCGCCGACACTGCGCCTGCGCCGGGTGTCTGACGCATGAGATCTGCCTCGATAGGACATGCCAAGAGCGTCAAAACTGACTGTTCCAAGCGACCAAGTCGCAGGAAAACCTGTCAGCCAAATTGATGTTTGTGAGGTCTTGGATAACTCATCCAGCGCAGCCCGCAACGATCGCATACGCCTGATTTTCTCAAGGTAGAAAATCGAAAAAAAAATGTGAATATCTGCTGCTTTTTCCAAGCCCGCCTCCCGGAACCAAATAAAGGTTAGGACAGTTGGGGCGTTGTTATTGTGCTAAATTTCCCATTGTGACATTAAGTTTAGCATTCAGATAATATTATTATCTTCAGTCGCTTACATCTAAATACTCAAAAAACAGAGAGCAAGCGCCGGCTCTGGATTTCGCACTTCTCCATAAAATCATACAATTTCTGGCATGCCTGGTCTGCGATCACATCAGACACTTCGAGGCGCATCACAGATCAGCTTTCCTGCCGGGAAACCCACCAAGTTGTGCCATTCGTGTCGCGGACCGCGCCTCTGCGGTCCCCGTCATCTTTCACTTCCAGTCTTTGAACAAGCTCGCCACCGGCACTGATGGCCCTGTCAAACACGGCTTCAACGTCAGAGACATACAGATGAATATGTGCGTCGGCGCCGCCAGCCATTTGGCCAATCATGACAACACTGTCGCCAATGCGAGCTTCCGCATGCATGATTTCACCATTGTCTCTAAGATGAACCCGCAACTGCTCGCCAGAAAATGCATCGCGAATGAAGTTCAGAGTTGCCTGCGCATCATCGACAATCAGATAGGGAGAAATATCCGTGTAGCCAGTTGGTTTATACATGTCTGCACCTCCGAGGCGCAGACTAGCAAGCAAGGCTTTCGATGTGAAGCTGCATGACTGGAGACCAGATCAATTGCCCAGGATTCCTGGAAGGCGCAGGTTGTTTTCCTGTGCGCACTCAATGGCGTCTTCATAGCCTGCATCGGCATGGCGCATCACGCCGGTAGCGGGATCATTCCACAAAACACGCTCAATCCGCCGATCTGCCTCTTCTGTCCCGTCACAACAGATCACCATGCCCGAATGCTGGGAGAAGCCCATGCCAACACCGCCACCATGGTGCAAAGACACCCATGTCGCGCCGCTGGCCGTGTTCAACAACGCATTTAAAAGAGGCCAGTCTGACACAGCATCAGACCCATCCTTCATGGCCTCGGTTTCGCGGTTTGGCGAAGCAACAGAACCCGAATCCAGATGGTCTCGTCCAATCACAACGGGCGCAGATAATTCACCATTTCGGACCATTTCATTGAAGGCCAGACCAAGCTTGTCCCGCACCCCGAGCCCGACCCAGCAAATGCGGGCTGGCAGGCCCTGAAACGCGATGCGTTCGCGTGCCATATCAAGCCAATTATGCAGATGCTCGTCCTGAATAAGTTCCTTCACCTTGGCATCGGTCTTGTAGATATCTTCCGGATCACCCGACAGCGCGCACCAGCGGAACGGGCCGATGCCCCGACAAAATAAGGGTCGAATGTAAGCTGGTACAAACCCTGGAAATGCAAAGGCATTTTCCAGACCTTCATCCTTGGCCACCTGACGGATATTATTGCCATAATCAAGGGTCGGGACACCCATGTTCCAGAAATCAACCATGGCAGCCACCTGCACTTTCATGGAAGCACGGGCAGCTTTCTCCACCGCCTTCGGATCGCTTTCCTGCTTCTCCTGCCATTCTGCCACGCTCCAACCTTGTGGCAAATAGCCATGAAGCGGATCATGCGCACTTGTCTGGTCGGTCACGATATCCGGATGAACACCGCGTTTCACCAGTTCCGGAAACACATCAGCTGCATTGCCAATCAGGGCGACAGATTTTGCCTCACCGGCTTTCGTCCAGCCTTCGATCATGGCCAGTGCCTCGTCCAAAGAACTGGTTTTTTCATCGACATAGCGTGTGCGAAGACGAAAATCTGCGCGGGTTTCATCGCATTCCACCGCAAGGCAACAAGCCCCTGCCATGACGGCTGCAAGCGGCTGCGCGCCGCCCATACCGCCAAGACCGCCGGTCAATATCCATTTACCGGTGAGAGACCCACCATAATGCTGACGACCCGCCTCAACAAAGGTTTCATAGGTGCCCTGAACAATGCCCTGCGTTCCGATGTAAATCCACGACCCGGCCGTCATCTGGCCATACATTGCCAGGCCCTTTTTATCCAACTCGCTGAAATGATCCCAGGTTGCCCAATGGGGAACCAGATTGGAGTTGGCAATCAGGACACGCGGCGCATCCTTATGCGTTTTAAAAACACCAACCGGCTTTCCTGACTGAACCATCAGGGTTTCATCGTCCTCAAGGTCTTTCAGACTGGCAACAATCTGGTCGAAATCATGCCATGTCCGTGCAGCACGACCAATGCCGCCATAGACGACCAATTCGTGGGGGTTCTCGGCGACATCTGGATGCAGATTGTTCATCAGCATCCGCAAAGGCGCTTCGGTCAGCCAGCTTTTGGCATTCAACTCGGTGCCGGTGGGCGGATAGACGTCACGAGAATTTTTACGAGGGTCATTCATCTTTGTATTCCTGTATTTCCTGCCCGAGGGCCGTCAGAATCCGGGTCAGATATGGACGCAGTTGCGCTGCGAGATCAGGCCGATAGGCCCAAGGCACCGCCTCATCCATGTAGGCGCGCTGCGCCAATTCCATCTGGATGGCATGCACGCCGGTTTCCGGCTGACCATAGTGACGGGTCGTCCATCCACCCTTGAAACGCCCATTGACCACATGATCGTAACCCACTGCACTCTTGCAGATATCAACCGTGGTGGCTTCAAGTGAACTTGCACAGGTCACACCACCATTTGTGCCAATGCTGAACACCGGCAGGGTGCCTTCAAACAGAAAGGGAATATGCGAACGAATGGAGTGACAATCATAAAGAATGGCGTAGCCATGAATGGCTTTTACACGCGCAATCTCAGCGCTCAGTGCGTCATGATAAGGTTTATGAAAGCTCAGCCGACGCTGCTCACATTCACTTTCAGATGGCTCTTCACCGTCCAGCCAGATAGGTTTTCCATCAAAATCTGTGATCGGACAAAGGCCAGTCGTATTCTGTCCGGGATAAAGCGAGCGCCCCTTCGGATCACGATTGGCATCAATGACATAGCGATGAAACGACGCGCTCACGACTGTCTGTCCGGTTAGCAAGTCATCATACAATCGACTGATATGCCAATCTGTATCAGCAAGGCCCTGGCCTTGCTCATTCAACCGGACGTGTAGTTCCTCTGGCACATGCGTGCCACCATGGGGCTGGCCGAGAACAACAGGGCTATTGCCCTGCTCCACGTGAACCGGGTTCATGCCGCCAACTCCGGCAAGTCAGTTCCGGAGGCCTGTACAATTTCCAGCGAAGAGACCAACCGACAGGCGGCCTCCAAGTCAGGTGCCATATAGCGATCGTCGCCGATTGTCGCTACGTCTTCACGCAGTCGTGCCAGAACGTTTTGCAGCGGTTTGCTGGTCGCCAGCGGCGTACGAAACTCAATCCCCTGTGCCGCACACAGCAATTCCACACCCAAAATATGGTTCAGATTGGCCGTCATTCGCAGCAGACGACGCGCACCATGGGCTGCCATGGACACATGATCTTCCTGATTGGCGCTGGTCGGCGTGCTGTCGGTCACACACGGATTGGCCAGATGTTTGTTCTCACTCATCAAAGCCGCTGTTGTCACCTCGGCGATCATCAATCCCGAATTCAAACCTGGATTGGGGGTCAGAAAGGGTGGCAAATCGTGGTTCAGCGCAGGATCTACCATCAATGCAACGCGGCGTTGGGCAATGGCCCCGATTTCGGCAATGGCCAAAGCAATCATGTCAGCTGCAAAGCCAACCGGCTCAGCATGAAAATTACCGCCAGAAACGATGATTTCCGGGTCTGTCAAAACCAGTGGATTATCGGTCGCCGCATTCGCTTCAATCTCAAGCGTCATGGCAGCCTGGCGCAACACATCCATCGCAGCGCCCGTCACTTGAGGCTGACAGCGGATGCAATACGGATCCTGCACCCTTGTATCGCCCTCAATATGGCTTTCACGGATGATGGAGCCATCCAACAACGCGCGGATAGAAGCCGCAGCTTCAATCTGGCCACGATGGCCCCGCAAAGTGTGTATTTCAGGCTGAGTGGGCGCAGTAGAACCCATAATGGCATCCGTGGACATGGCCGAGGTCACAAGGGCGTTCTGAGCAGCCCGCCATGCTTCGAACAGGCCAGCCAGAGCAAACGCTGTTGAAAACTGGGTTCCGTTGATAAAGGCCAGACCTTCCTTGGGGCCAAGAACTACCGGCGACAAACCAGCTTTCTCCAAGGCCTCAGCTCCAGGCATCACTGTGCCCTCATACTCCGCCCGGCCCTCACCAATCACCACGGCAGTCATATGCGCCAGCGGCGCCAAATCGCCGGAAGCGCCGACTGAACCCTGCGCCGGGATGACTGGCGTTACGCCTCGGGCCAGCATCTGTTCCAGCAGGTCAACGCAATCCCACCTGACGCCAGAGGCACCACGTCCAAAGGACAGCAGTTTCAACGACATCATCAGCAGAACCATGTGGCGCGGGATAGATTCGCCAACACCGCAGCAATGGCTCAAAATGAGATTGCGCTGCAGAATTGCTGCATCTTCCGAAGCTATTTTGATACTGGCGAGCTTTCCGAAACCGGTGTTCACGCCATAAATCGGAACATCGCCTTGCGCGGCAGCCCGTATGCGCAGGGCAGCGTTCTCAACCGCGTTCCTGCAAACCCGATCCAGCTTTACGCACACACCATGCCAATAAATATCGCCCAATTCACTTAGTGATACCTGGCCGGGGGTCAGAACCAACTCAGTCAAACGCGCCTCCATAAATGCGCTTTTCCAGCACGTTGAAACCGATGCGATAGGACAGCTCGGCAGGATGCTCGACATTCCAGATCGCAAAATCGGCACGCTGGCCAATTGCAATTGTTCCCGTGTCTGAAAGACCTAAAGCCATTGCGGCATTGCGCGTTGCGCCCGTCAGGGCTTCTTCAGGCGTTAATCGAAATAACGTGCAGGCCATATTCATGGATAGGAGCAGCGATGAAATCGGCGACGAACCGGGATTGCAGTCAGTCGCCACAGCCATGGTCACACCATGTTTGCGCATCAGTGATACAGGCGGCATGTGGGTTTCGCGAAGTGTGTAGAACGCGCCCGGCAACAACACCGCGATAGTGCCGCTGCGCGCCATCGCAGCCACCCCATCTTCATCCAGATACTCCAGATGATCAGCCGATAGAGCTTGATAGGAGGCCGCGAGCTTTGCCCCACCCAAATTCGACAATTGTTCAGCATGAAGCTTAATCGGCAGACCAAGCTCGCGCGCTGCATCAAAGACGCGTGCAATCTGATCGGGTGTAAAACCAATGCCTTCACAAAAGCCATCCACCGCATCCACCAGACCTTCAGCGTGGGCCAGACGCAGTGTCGGAATACAGACATCATCAATATAGGCATCAGGCTTGCCGCTATATTCCGGCGGAACCGCATGAGCGCCCAAAAACGTGGTTTGAATACGGATGGGCCGCAGCGTGGCAATGCGCCGTGCGACCCTCAGCATTTTCAACTCGGTTAACTGATCAAGCCCATAACCCGACTTGATTTCAATCAGACTGACACCCTCTGCAATCATCGCATCAATGCGCGGCAACGCATCGGCCAGCAAATCCACTTCGCTGGCGGCCCGGGTGGAGCTTACAGTCGAGACAATGCCCCCACCTGCCCTTGCAACTTCCTCATAAGACGCACCGTTCAGGCGCATCTCAAATTCATGCGCGCGATTGCCACCATGCACTACATGGGTGTGGCAATCGATCAGCGACGGCGTGACCAGGTTTTGACCGAATTCATGTCTGGAATAGTCCGAAAAGCTGTGGGGCAAGTCTGCCTCTGGGCCCACCCAAACGATCACTCCACCAGCAACGGCAATGGCAGCACTTTCCAGCAAACCATACGCTTCGCCGCTCTCAGGGCTCATCGTTGCGGCGGATCGACAGGTCAGGACATAAGGATCGTGGGTCATCGCTCTTCAATTTTGTGATTGTCAAAAGCAACTCTAATCCGGTAAGAATAATATGTCTATACATAAGGAATGTCAGATGAGAATTTTTTCAAATCGTGCCTGGCTCTCAACCAACTGGATTGAAAATGTGCGCGTCACGATTGATGACGGCGTAATCACCGAGATTGAAAGATCAGTAAGCGCTGATCCAACTGACATTCAGATAGACACGCTTCTGCCAGCCCAGGCGAATTTGCACAGCCACAGCTTTCAACGCGCCATGGCCGGAATGACTGAGTATCGCGCTGCAGGGCGAGACAGTTTCTGGACATGGCGGACCTTGATGTACAAGTTTCTGGATCACCTGACACCAGTGCAGATGGAAGCCATTGCAGCCTTGGTTTTCATGGAAATGCAGGAAGCTGGATATGCATCGGTTGGAGAGTTTCACTATGTGCATCACCAGCCCGGCGGGCAATTCTATGACAATCGCTCAGAACTATCAGCGCGCATTCTTTCAGCAGCCTTGAAGACCGGCATCGGGCTTACACATCTGCCAGTGCTGTATACCTATGGCGGCGTTGAGAAAGCACCGCTGACTGGAGGCCAGAAGCGTTTTGGCAATTCTGTCGACGAGTTCTTCCTGTTACTGGAAGAAATTGAACTGGCAATGATCGATACACCGGCAGATTACCAGCTTGGCATTGCGCCCCATTCACTACGTGCAACCTCCCCCGCAGAATTGAGCGAACTCATATCGCGACATGAGAAAGGGCCAATCCACATGCACATTGCCGAACAGCCAAGGGAAGTTCTTGAAGTCTCCCATTGGCTGGGACAGCGGCCCGTAGAATGGTTGCTGGAGCATCACGATGTAACACCAAACTGGTGCCTCATACACGCAACACATATGACCAACGCAGAGACCAAAGCCCTTGCCCAATCTGGCGCCGTAGTGGGCCTGTGCCCGATAACAGAAGCTAATCTGGGTGATGGGCCGTTCAATGGAGCCACATTTGTTGAGGCGGGCGGAACGTTCGGCATTGGGTCAGATTCAGATATCCGCATTTCTGTGGCGGAGGAACTGCGCACATTGGAATACAGCCAACGCATGCGCGATTTGAACCGCAACATATTGGTGAAGAAATCAGGATCTGTTGGGCAAAATCTTTATCTCAACGCTGCGACCGGAAGTGCTCAAGCCCTCAACCGAAACGCAGGCAGGATTGAAACGGGATTCCTGGCAGATCTTGTCGCGATAGACAGCACAAGCCAATATCTGTGCGCCCTTACTCCAGAACAATTGTTTGACGGATTTTGCTTCGCGGCAGATGGCAGTGTCGTGACCGATCTGTGGTCCGCCGGGCGGCACATGGTTCAGGACGGCAGACACATTGAACGCGACAAAATCCTGACGGATTACCGCGTGGCAATTCGCGATCTGACCGGCGCACTGAATTCTGCTTAAATCCGAGGGGTTGTGGAAACTGAAAATCACACAAGCTGGTTTCCTCTCACCTTTAACATGTATATACTTGAGCTATGAGAGCTGCCCCGAAAGCCACTGAAGAGTCCGGCAAAGAATCTGGCAAAGAATCTGGCAAAGACGAACCCAGATCGCTGCATTTGCGGATTCTGGAAGAAGTTCAGGACAACATCATCTCTGGCAGATGGCCTCCAGGCTTTCGCATTCCCTTCGAAACCGAGATGGCACGGGAATATGGCTGTTCGCGCATGACCGTGAACAAGGTCTTGACCCAACTGACCCAATCCGGACTTTTGGTTAGAAATCGAAAATCCGGCACTTTTGTCAAAGCCCCGCAATCCTTGTCAGCAGCATTGCAGATTACAAGCATCCGAACCGAAGTGGAGCAATCCGGCAAAACCTATTCCTACACGCTTCTGGGCGATGAGGTCCGGGCTTTGAAGGCAGAAGAGCAAACCCGTTTTGGTTTCCAGGAACTGGATCAAGTGCGTGAAATCACGTGCCTTCATTCCGCAAACGGTGCCCCATTTTGTCTGGAAGAACGCATCATCAACATGGAAGCGGTTCCTGAAATACGGCAGGTGGATTTTACAGAAGAAGCTCCGGGAAACTGGTTGCTTAAAAAGGTTCCATGGAATTCAGCTGAACATCAGATCATGGCGGTCTCCGCCTCAGATGACGTCGCTAAATCACTACAGATTGCAATGGGTGATGCCTGCCTTGTCGTCGAGCGGACCACGCAAAACGAAAAGGGTTATGTTACTTGGGCAAAACTCTCATATCCGGGTGACCAGCATCGCATGTTTGCCAGTTTCACCCCAACCGGCTGACGCAATCTGCGCCATTGGACTGCAATTCCTTGACGCCGGACAGCCCCATCAGCTTGAGCGTAATGGACAGTTCGACGGATAGAATATCAATTGCCTTTTCAACACCAGCACGCCCGCCAGCGGCCAGTCCAAACGCATAGGCACGTCCCAGCAGCACGCCGCTTGCGCCCAAAGCAAGCGCAATGGCAATTTCACTGCCACGGCGGAACCCACCATCAATCAAAACACAGAAATCAGGCCCTACCGCTTCCCGAACGGATGGTAAAACCGAGATTGTGGAACTGGCAAAATCCAGCTGACGGCCACCGTGATTTGAAATCACAACAGCATCTGCACCGCAGTCTCTGGCAATTTTGGCATCTTCAGCGGAAAGAATGCCTTTTACCACCAGTCTTTTCTTCCATTTGCTGCGCAGCCATTTGACATCATCCCAGGTCAGCGAAGCATCCAGCCGACCAGACAGGTTTGAAGCCTGTTCCAGCGCGCCATTGCCGAATTCCGGATAGTCCGCCACAGCTTCCACATTGGGTGATCCGGCACGCAGAATGTCCAGACACCATGCCGGACGCTGCATCATGGAAAATGCGAGTGCCGGTGTAATTTTGGTGACGGCCCGAAAACCGTTCCGAACATCCTTCTCCCGCACTGATGTAACCGAGGTATCTACGGTCAGGTAAAGCACATCAATGTCGGCATCGACAGCAGATTGCAGCAAATCTTCGACGAATGATTTATCGCGATCCATGTAAAGCTGGAACTGCAGATCACCGCCAACGTCCTTGCGAAGTGTCCCGATACTGCCGATTGAGAAGGTCGACAGGCACATGGGAATGCCCTTTGCCTTTGCCGCCTGTGCCGCAAGAACCTCACCTTTGCCCCGGTACAGGCCCAAAAAACCAACAGGGCCCAGCATAAAAGGAAGCGCATGTTGGGACCCAAGATAATCACAGCTCAGATCAGGCATTTCCTTCTGCTTCAGAACGCGTTGGGTAAGGCACCAGTTGGAAAAATCAGCCCGATTACGCCCGGCCGTTGTCTCCGAAAAAGCGCCCCCATCAATATAATCAAAGAAGATTTTAGGCAGCCGTCGCTGTGCCAAAGCCCTCAAATCTTCAATGTTGACCACTTGCTTCAAGGCGCACCTAAATCTGTTTGTCTGGATCGATTGCGGTAAGGAACTCTGTCACCACATTATCTCCACTCACCGGTCGCGACCCTACCAGTGCAGTGACATAAAACCCGATGGCCGATGATGTGGGATTATGCCGCTCCACATTGCCGCGCAAATTCATCACAAGGGCCGGTGACATCGCCAATGCAGATCGCAGCGTTGCCTCCCAGTTTTCAGGCAATAGGTCCCTGCTCTTCAAATGCATCAGGAAAGGTTGCCAGAAGGCTTCCGCCTTTGCGCGCAGCAAACGCTCGCGTACCGGCGTCAGCGCCCAGTCGGTATCTATGGCAAAAACACCCTTTTCATAGCTGACACGCGCCTTGAACCGATCTGCCGCAACCTGCGGGTCATACAGCCAGAATGGATGCGCAAAAATATTATGAAACGTTGCTTTGGCCTCAGCCAGAAGCGATGGGAAATGCTCCCCTGCAAAGGCCGGGTCAAAATAGGACAGCTTTGCTTCACTATCACCAGTCTCAAACCAGACATTAGCGTTGTGAGCATCACCATGGGCCACCACACCGCCCGCATTTGCAAGATGCGCAGGATGAAGGTTTTCAAGAGCATGATCAAAAATGTCGCCAATCGTCGACATCATGGTCTGCCCGTTCAGCACAAGCTTGGCATTCGCCAACTCGGCCCAGGACAATGTAGCACCGGGGAACGCAAACGTCTGATCTATATAGAATTTTTTAAAGCGGCCACCCGGTGCTTCCCGTGTCTTGATATCGATAAGACGTTCGTAAAACAAACGATGAATCGGTTCGTTGGCGACCTGCTCCTTGGTGACAGGGTGCAGGCTGTTCTTCGCAACAGTTAGAATTTTTTCGTTCAATTGACGCTCAGCCAAATCCGCAATGGCTGCGCTCTCCTCATCATGTTCGTCGTCCAGTTCACGCAGAACATCAGAAAATCGCCTGTCGTCCCTGCGCCGGTAAACCAGTATCTGTTCACCTGGCTGGACGGATATCAGAACAGGAAGATCAATTGGCAGATTGGCTTTGGCGATCAGATCAGCGCGGTAATATTCCCCGCTCATTTCCTCTTCGCCTTCTTCCTGATGAAACTTGAAGAAAAATCGATCCTTGCTACCGCGAAAAAAACCGTTCAGCGAATTGAGCGAATACTGATCATGATTGATCTGCAGGTCGTGAACCTCAATATCGAATGTCTCGATGAGAAACAGTCTGAGTTCGACCAACGCCGCAGCTTCATCCGATTTAGCGAGTTCGCGAATTCGGGCAGTCCGGGATTGTGGTTCACTCACCGGACACCTCAATCAATGTCTTGATCGCTGGTGATTTTCCGGACGAAATCACACCATAGGCTGCAACAGTCTGTTCCAGCGTAATCCGCTCACCAATTATACCTTCAAATTGATCAGCCCTTTCATGCAGCAACGCAATCGCTTCGGGCAATTCATCTGCGAATGCATGACAGCCGACAATTGAAATTTCGCGCTCCACCAGATGAACCGGATCGATGGTCAATTCACCCGATCCAATGCCGACAAGACCGATGGTGCAGCCGGACATTTTTTGCAGCAACATATCGATGACGCCGATATTGCCGGTCGTATCCAGAACATACCTGACAGGCTTTTCAGCGCTGCTGTCAGATTGCGAGAAACTCGCCAGATCAACAATGGCTGCGCCGGATAATTCTGCACAACGCTCAGCTCTGATTGCATTCACATCGCAAATGAACAGCCCGCGATTGGACCTGCAGGTCGAAGCAAGAGCGCTTAGTGCTCCTATTGGACCACATCCGATAATCAGCAATGGCTCATCATTGGGGATGTTCACCAGGTTCAAGGCGTGCAGAGCGACCGCCAAGGGTTCAGCCAAGGCGGCGATATCAAGCGCAGCATCTGGTTTGCATTTGAGACACAGCTTTGCAGGAACGGTTATAAAATCGGCAAACCCGCCATCAATCGCTTCACCGACAAAGCCCAGACTTTCGCATAAATGGACTTTGCCTGATCGGCAGTTTGCACAATCACTGCAATAATAGCGTGAATCCGCCGCAACTTTGTCACCGACTTGCAGGCCCCGGACATTTGCCCCGACAGCTTCGACAAATCCGGAGAATTCATGCCCAGCAATGGATGGTTTTCTGCTAATCCACTGGCCGGTCTTGAAGTTATGAATGTCAGAGCCACAAATGCCCGCATAGGCCACCTGAACCCGCACCTCATTGGGAGCAGGATCAGGAGCCTTCGCGACGTCTTCACAGCGCAAATCCAGCTTGTCATGCAGTCGGACAGCTTTCATATCAGCGATTGCCCAGATACTTCTGGCGCATGTCCGAAACCGCGTTTTCATGGGACGAAAAGCCTTCATACCGCGCCAGAACCCGCGCATGTTTGGCCATCTCCGCATAGGCAGGCCGGGTCACATAGCCAATGGATGAGCATTTGACGAAATCATGCACGGAAAGCGGGCCATAGGTCCGCGCACCTTGGCTCGTCGGCAGAACAGCGTTCGGTCCAAGCGCGAAATTGCCAATGGATACCGGTGTATGCGGCCCCATCAAAATCTCGGAAGCCTCGGTGATATGGCCCAAATGTTCGAACGGTTCTGTGGACAGTAACTCAAGATGCTCCGGCGCATAATCATTGATAAATTTATAACTCTCTTCCAACGAAGACGTGAGAACGATACCGCCATTCTCCCCACACAGCACGGCTTTGGAAAATTCCACACGCTGCTCCGTCATCGCTGCCCAATGATCAGGAAGCGCCGCCAAGGCTTCTTCTGCAACCCGCTGTGAGTGCGTAACGAGAAATGCGGAACTGTCCGGCCCATGTTCAGCCTCCACCAGCAAATCCAGTGCAGCCAACCCGCCATGCACGCTCTCATCGGCAAAGATTATCGCTTCAGACGGGCCTGCCGGAAGACCGGGGTCAATCATATCAGACAGACGCCGTTTCGCGGCTACGACCCATGGACTTCCCGGCCCGACAATCTTCAACGCTGGCTTGATCGTTTGCGTACCAAATGCGGCTGCAGCTACCGCTTGGGCGCCACCACATTTATAGACGGTTTCAACCCCGGCAATGCGTGCCGCGACCAATGTTGCCGCATCGACAGACCCATCGGGCGTCGGCGGTGTAAAAATGGCTAATTCAGGCACCTGCGCCACCACGGCGGGCACGGATGTCATCATCGTTACAGAGGGAAATGCACCTTTGCCACGTGGCACATAGAGCGCGACGGATTGAATGGGCGTATAGCGATCACCGGCAAATGCACCCGGGCGAATTTCCTTGAACCACATTGGGTCAGGTTTCTGCTCTTCGTGGAATGATCTGATATTTGAAATTCCATATTCGATGGCCTCAATGACCTCGGTATCAACCGTATCAAATGCCGCATCAAACTCAGCTTCGCTGACTTTCAGCGTGGCTTCCGTTAACGGCTTGGCACCATCAAACTCCCGTCCGTAGCGGACAAGAGCAGCATCGCCTTCTGTTCTCACCGCTTCAATAATCGGCTCCACCTTCTCCATGAAAACAGACAGGTCGGATTCTGATCGCTTCAGCAGGTTTTTATAGGTTTGAGAATTCAGATTTGCGGTTTCGAAAAAAGATACAGATGACATTCTCTAACTAGCCTTCATCGGGCCCTGTCGGGCGGGTTATTTGGATTTCAGGAAAATTTCCAGGCCCACAAGTTTGTCGAGTGCGGCAATGGCAAGCATCGCGACGACAATGAACACCACGGATACGGCAGCCAGGTCCGGCGTGATGATGGAGCGTATGGAATTGTAAATCTGAACCGGCAGCGTCACGATCCGTGCGTCAACCAGCAAGAGGCTGACCAGAAACTCATTCAACGATAGAATAAACATCAACAGCGAACCGGTAATCACACCCGGCGCAACAGCAGGCAGCGTAACAGAGAAAAAGGTCTGCACCGGCCCTGCCCCACAACTCTGAGCCGCCAATTCCAGATCTGGATCAAGACCAACTGCACTGGACGACACAGCCCAGATCATAAAGGGCAGATTGATAACGGCGGTCGCAATTCCGATGGGCCATAAATTGCCCAAAAGGCCAGCATCACCAAAGGCCAGCATCAGACCAATGCCGGACCCAATCAGTGGAATGGTGAAGGGCAGCAGCAGATAGACCTGAATGGCATTCGCGCCCCTGATGCGGAACTTGGACAGAGCGATGCCAGCCAATGTCCCGGTGGGCAATGACACGAGTACACAGATGGTGGCGACGATCAAAGATCGTCCAAACGCATCTCTAAGGTTCTGCTCTCCAATGATAGCGGCGTACCATTTGAGAGAAAATCCATCCGGTGGAAACTGAATGATATTGCCGGATGTGAAGGAAGCACCCAGAACAACAAAGGTCGGTGCCGATAAGGTCAGCAATGTCAGAATGACCAGCGACCAATAAACGATTTGCTGAGAACGGGACCGATTCATTTTCGCGATCCATCCAGTGCCAGAGTTCCGGCACCAAAGACCGCGAATATGATTCCGACCAATATGGAGCCAAGCGCAATCAGCAGCAGAGCGAGTGTCGAGCCAAACCCTTGATCAGACGTGCGGAAGAACTGGTCATAAATGGCATTGGCTATGAAATCCTGCGTACCGCCTCCCAGAATGGCCGGCATGGCAAAGTCGGTTAATGACAGTGTCAAAACCACGAGACCCGCGCCAATCAGACCGGGCTTTGCCATAGGCAGAACGATATGAGTCATCGTCTTGACCCAGCTTGCACCCAGCGAACCGGATGCCGCTTCAATCTCCTCAGGAATCGCTGTCAACGCTGGGGCCAGCATGAGCACCGCAAAGGGCAGCATGTACTGCACAAGGCCAAACAGAACAGCCGGATAGTTGAACAGAAGTCGCAACGGCTCGACGCCAACGAGCCCCAACACATCATTCACGATGCCCTGATTGCCAAGGATGATCAGCCATCCATAGGCCCGGACAACCTGCCCGATGAAAAACGGCAGAAACAGCGCAATGAGAAGGAATTTGCGCACGAATGAACTGGGCGTACGGACCATGATGTAAGCATAGGGAAATGCCAGCATAAGCGTCACGATTGTGACAATCACCGCGCCCAGCAAACTGCGCCAGACCACAGTGAAAATAAATGGTTCGGACAGCGCACGTATATAATTATCAAGGGTCCAGTAGTCCGAAAACAGAAATGTGGACCTGTCCAGAACCCGAAGCGAAGAATCCCCAATGTAAAGCAGTCCAACCACCAGTGTTCCCACGAGCACAATGGCTGGCGTCAGCATCAGATATGGCGTGAACTTGCCGCCGCCTTTTGGCCATACCGCCGCAAAGGCTGCCTCTAGGACATCCATGACACGCCATAAAATTGGATATGAGGAAGGACTACGTTGCATTTGGGTGCGTGCTCTTTAGGGACAGCACCGGGCGATCAAAACGACCGCCCGGTGAACCTTTGTAGCGGGGCTGTTAGCCCTGCATGATGGTTTTGAATTTGGAGAACCAATCGCTTTCATTTTCGACCTGAACCTGGCCGGAGACGCGAATGAGACGCTCAAAGTCTTCAGGCTTTGTCGGATAGGCAGGATCACCCGCCATGCCTGGAGGAGGTGTCAGGCCTGGTACAACACCTGGGAGACCAAGACCATCCAGCCAGATCTGCTGGGATTCTTTCGTCAGAGCGCTGTTGATATAGGCTTTGGACCAGTAGAGATCGCCTTCAGAGTGACCTTTTGGAATCCAAAGGCCATCAGTGTCGAACTTCGCGCCCTCTTCCGGCACAGTCCAGGCAATATCAACGCCATTCTTCTTGGCGCCCAGAGCATTGGTTGAAATGGTGCAAGCCGCATCAATTTCACCATTCTGGAACCAGGTCACAAAGTCGGGATCTTCGCCAAGCAGCGGGTTTTGATCTTTCATCTTGGTGATGAATTCCCAGGCCGGGTCCATGGCATCTGGAATACCATCCAGACTTCCGCCACCGGCAACCTGTGCCGGGAAGTGGAAACCAATGCCATCATTGTAGAAAGCCAGACGACCCTTAAACTTCGGATCAAGCAAATCGTGATAGGATTTGGGCGGGCCATCGGGGAACGCAGATGGACGGTAGGCCAGTACATAAACATAGCCATATGTGTTCACGATCGGGTAGCCAACAACACCAACAGGCTTGGCCAGATCCGTTGTTCCGGGAATGTTGGACAGATCAGACAGATCTTCACACACGCCGCGCAGAGCGGATTTTGTTGCGTTTGTTGTCGTATCCCAATTGATGTGGATCGGTGGTGTCCGACCTTGAGCAACTGCCGCCCAGACTTTCGGCTGGATTTCGTTGTCTTCGGTCAAATCATGGATCACACGAATACCGGTTTCAGCGGTGAAGCGATCTGAAACGCCGTTCTTCAGGGCTTCGACCCATGGGCCACCCCATGCACGTACGATGATTTCAGACGGCTTATCCGGCTCTGCGGCACGAAGAATAGATGGTGCGGAGGCCACAAAAACACCGGCAGCACCAACGGTGGCTGTGGTCTTCAGCAGTTGCCTGCGATTGAATGTCTTGTCTATGGGCATATAAATACTCCCTGTTTCTGGTTCAGGCCCGACAGGTGTCAGAGGCCATTAGGATGCGACAAAAATATGTAAGTCGCGGTTCATCCACCCGATGTGGACAGTCTCTCCAACATCGTGAGTAGCGAAGTCATTTTGATCATGATGAAAAATGCGTACGGGTTCATCTCCCAATTCTTGAACCGACAGCTCATAGAGCAACCGTTCGCCTTCAAAGATTACGTCTTTTACGACGCCCTGGAACGTAACGTCCAGCTTGCCAAGCGCATCCGGTGCTGCAGCAATTCGAATTTGCTCAGCCCGCACAGCGCACCGCGCTTGCATGCCCAATACAGAGGCATCAGCACTGCTGCGCAAAATGCCGGAAAGGGTCAAATCACCAACATGCACTTCAGCGCCCTCGGCGCTGGCCGACATCAGAGTCCCATCGAAAAGATTGGTCACACCAATGAAGTTGGCAACGAAGGGATTGTGCGGGGTGCGGTACATCTGTGTTGGTGATGCATCCTGCTGGATTTCACCATTGTCCATAACAATGATCTGGTCTGAGACGACCAGAGCTTCGCGCTGGTCATGGGTGACATTGATCGTTGTGACACCAAGCTCTTTCTGGATGCGGCGGAATTCCAGCTGCATTTCCTCGCGCAGCTTGCGATCCAACGCTGCCAAAGGTTCATCCAGCAATAAAAGGTCTGGCTCGAAAACCAATGCACGCGCAATCGCCACCCGCTGTTGCTGCCCACCCGATAGCTCGTTCATACGCCGATTTTCCAAGCCATCCAAACGCACCAAATTCAGAAATTCCAAAACGCGTGCCGGAATTTTTTTGGCATCAAACCGACGCATTTTCAAAGGAAATGCCACATTTTGAGCTGCAGTCATATGTGGAAACAAGGCAAGTTTCTGAAACACCATGCCCACCGAGCGCTTGTTGGGTGCAACAGCGTTGACTTCCTTGCCGTTTATGAAGATCTGACCTTGCGTCGGCTTCAAAAAACCGGCGATCATGCGCAGCAGCGTTGTTTTGCCAGAGCCTGAGGGGCCCAAAATTGTCAGAAAACGACCATTTTCCAATTCAAAATTTGCATCCTTGACGGCCATCAAGTCCGAAAACTGCATCGCAACATTGGATGCTGAAACCGCCGGAATCTGGGCCGGAATTGCGTTAGTATTCACGTGAGAAAGGCCTTATGGACTGGTTCGTTTCTTTGGCATGACGACACCCGGCAAACGATATGTATATACATGAAAAGCAGGCCTTGCCGAAATGTCAAGTAAGGACTGGCCATTTCCATATTTTCTCTCTCCCCAAGCGAGTCCAGTCTCTAGATAGAGGCCAGATAGCCGCCGTCAATTCCAATGCATTGGCCCGTAATGTAATTCGATGCATCACTTGCCAGAAAAACAACGGCACCTTTCAGATCATTTGAATCACCAAAACTGCCCAGCGGAATTTTCTCCAGCATGGCGTTCTGCCAATCTTCATTCTGATAAAACTGATCCGTCAGTTCCGTGCGGAAATAACCGGGCGCAATGGCGTTGACCCGAATCCGATGTGCCGCCCACTCGGTTGAGAGCGCTCGTGTCATTCCCAGCAATCCCGATTTTGAAGACCCATAGGGCACGGCTGTTGGCACGCCCACATAGGACGTCAAAGAGCAGACATTAATAATGGCGCCACCACGACCTGTATCGACCATCATCCGGGCAGCGTTTCTGGCACAGAAGAAAGCGCCCTTCAAATTGGTATCAACCACCCTGTCCCAAACATCTTCGGTGACATCCAGAGACGGGCAGACTTCTTCATAGCCGGCATTGTTGACGAGGATATCAAGGCCGCCGGGAAACTGCGCTGCCAGTTTGGACATTTGATCTGTCATACCTGACACATCACTGACATCCAGCACCAGCGGCACAGAGGTGCCGCCTACGCGCTCAATCTCTGCGCTTGTTTCTTCCAGAGACGTCAGGTTTCTGGAGGTAACAACAATTTTTGCACCCGCCTCAGCAAGGCCAACCGCCATCGACCGTCCAAGGCCTCGGCTTGCGCCTGTAACCAGCGCCACCTTGCCTGAAAGATCAAAAATCGACTGTGCCATTTCAAGAAACCTTCTTGCGCTTCATTTTATATGTCTATACATAATAATTCCAACATTCGCAACAAAATTGCAGATATTGAGGCCAGAATGAACCAGCTGGAAAAAATCCTTCGCCCAACGCTCGCTCATATTCACCCCTATAATTCAGGGTTGGGCCTTGATGAAGTCAAGTCGAAATATGGTGTCACGGAAATCGCGAAACTGGCATCGAATGAGAATCCTGCCGGGCCCGCCCCGCAAGTGCTCGCTGCGCTGAAACTGGCCAGCTCGGATCTCTTTCTCTATCCTGATGCAAACTCAGCACAATTGGCGACGACGCTGGCCAACTACCTGGATGTTGCGTCTGACAATCTGATCTTTGGAAACGGATCGGAAGAACTGATTTCCATCATTTGCCGCAGTGTGGTTCAGCCCGAAGATCGGGTCATCACACTGTATCCGTCATTCCCTCTGCATGAAGACTACGCAACACTTATGGGCGCAAAAGTTGAGCGAATTGGCCTCACCAATGTGCTGGAAACCGATCTGAAAGCGTTGCTGGAAGCTGTAGCCAAGCCCGCAAAAATGCTTATTTTCGCAAATCCCATGAACCCGGTGGGTACGTGGATTAATCCGCAACAACTCAAACAGGTCATAGCAACAAAGCATCCAGACACATTGCTCGTGCTTGATGAGGCGTATTACGAGTACGCCATTAAAGGCGACTATGTTTCCGGACTGGCCTGCCTGATGCCAGATGATCAAAACTGGATCATTCTGAGGACATTCTCCAAAGCCTGGGGACTGGCTGGTCTACGGGTCGGTTTCGGGATTTGCGGATCAAAACAACTGCGTCAGGCCCTTGACCTCACCCGGACGCCCTTCAACATCAATGCAGTTGCACAAATGGCGGCAACACTGGCCCTGCAGAATGATGGCCATATGAAAAGCTGCACAGCCGAAACAATCCGGCAACGAGACCTCATGGCGCAGGAGTTGAGCACCCGAGGCTTCAGAACGGCTCGATCACTTGGGAATTTTATTTTCTTTGACGTCAATCGCTCGTCCATGCCGGTCGCGGAAGACCTGATGAAACGCGGAACAATTGTCAAACCATGGAAACAGGATGGATATGACACCTACATCCGTGTTTCCATCGGATCAGAACAGGAAAACGCCAAATTCCTGGCCGATCTTGATGCTATTCTGCCGCCAGATCATAAGCAGCCTGTATCCGCGTAATTGTCGTTATCAAAGCGGCACGATCCGCCATTGCATTGGCCACTATCATCGCGCCCTCAAGCGCACCGACTATTTCCAGCGGATCAGGCGCCCTGTCTGTCAATCCGTGTCGCACATTCAAGGCCGACAACCAGCGCACATTCATCTCAAAGAACCCACGAAGTCTGGCGTTTAATGTGTCCGGCAAACTGTTGGCCTCTGCACTAAGAATTGCGCATAAACAGACAGATTTCCCCACCGAAAACGCGTTATCATAAAGGGCCAGAAACCTGGTCATTGCCGCGCTCGGAACTGACGTATCAATAGCATCAAGTTCAGCCTGAAACCGCGCTGAATAGCGCTCCACCAACTGATCTCCCAGATCAGATTTCTGTGGGAAATGATAGTGAACGCTCGCGCTTTTTACGCCAACATCATTCGCAAGGTCGCGAAAACTGACGCTGTGAAACCCTCTTCCCCGCATACGTGTTTCTGCGGCGTCCAGAATTCGGTCCCGCATCGGCAAAACATCACTATTCATATCAATTCCAATTTACCTATCTACTGATAGATAGAGGTTGACAGACACACGCGTCAAGTCGTATCCGATCAAACGCCTTCGAATAGACAAAGAACTTCATAGCCAACACCACGTGGAGAGAAAATGGACAAGAATTCAGACTTCAAAATCCGCGCTGTCGTTCATGCAGCAAAAGAACCCTGGGTTCCCTCTCCAATGCCTGGCGTAGACCGACGCATGCTTGACCGGATTGGCGATGAAGTGGCGCGGGCAACCTCAATCGTCCGCTATGCACCCGGCAGCGCATTTTCTGCTCATACACATACGGGCGGCGAGGAATATCTGGTTCTGTCCGGCGTGTTTCAAGATGAGCATGGCGACTTTCCAATTGGCAGTTATGTCCGCAACCCGCCCCAATCATCACACACACCCAGCGCATCAGATGGCGCAACCATACTTGTGAAACTGTGGCAGTTTGATCTTGATGACCGAACCGCGGTAACGCACTACACGGCGGATATGAACCCTGAACCGGCTGCAGAGCGGCCCGGCGTCAGCATCATTCCCCTGCACAAAGATGCCCATGAAACGGTTCGGGTTGAAGTTTGGGACCCCGGCACTGAAATCCGCATCCAAGCTCATAAAGGGCTTGAGGTCTTTGTTCTGGAAGGCAGTTTCACCGAAGCAGATGACCTGTTTGAAGTCGACTCATGGTTGCGGCTGCCCGCTGATGAAGATTTTGCAGCCACAGCAGGGACTGTCGGAACGCGGGTCTGGATCAAATCCGATCACTTGGCCGGCCCCATAACCAGCCCGATAGCTTCAAAGGAAAAAACCTGACATGGCGAGCAACGGTAAACTCATATTGGTTGCAGGTGCCGGCAGTGGTTTGGGAGACGCCTTGCTGGACCGATTTGCAGCCGGTGGCTATCACGCTGTAGGCTTGGCTCGCACAGAACGCATTGCACCTTCGGGCCATGTAATACAGAGCGTGGACCTGGCGGACCCGGAAGCTGTACAGGCCACCGTTACCCGATTGATTGCAAAGCATGGCGCTCCAGCGACCGTCATTCACAACACGGCACATCTGGTGCGTGGGCCATTTCAGGAAACTGCACCAGACAGTTTCAAAGCGACCTGGAGCAATATGGTCCTCTCCGCAGTCGCACTGGCTCAGGCAGTTCTGCCAGCCATGCAGAAAGATGGCGGAGCTTTCCTTGTATCTGGCGCAACAGCCAGTCTGCGCGGTGGTTCGGGCTTCTCTGCTTTTGCTTCTGCCAAATTTGCACTGCGCGGCCTGACCCAGTCTTTGGCCCGTGAATATCAGACAGATGGCATTCATGTTGCCCACGTCATTCTGGATGGCATCATTGACAGCGCCAAAAGTCGGGACCTGCACGATCTTGATCCTGGAAGAATGATGAAACCTGATGAATTGGCCGACGCTTATTGGACCTTGGCGCATCAACCAAAATCCACATGGACTCACGAATTGGATTTGCGGCCCATGAGTGAAAAGTTCTGATGCAGACGAAAACGCTCATTGTCGGCGGTGGTCTTTCCGGTCTCGCTCTGGCGGACCGCCTTCGCCGTGAAAAATCGGACTTTCTGCTGGTTGAAGCCTCAGACAGATTCGGTGGACGTATAAAGTCCACAACGATTGGGGGCGCCGCCTTCGACCTCGGCCCTGCATGGTTCTGGCCCGGACAGCCACGCCTTCAGTCTCTGATCGACAGGTTGGAACTAAAGGTTTTTGAGCAACATTCCGAAGGCGAAAGCGTTGTCGAAACGGCAGACGGCAGAGTTTTGCGCAGCCGGGGATACGCATCCATGCAAGGATCGTTGCGTCTGGCAGGCGGCCTTGGTTCGCTCATCACGGCACTGGTCAACGATCTCCCGGAAGATAAATGCCATCTGTCGGCACCTGTGACAGCCCTTACACACACGAATGGCAAAGTGCACGCCGACACCGCCATTGGGTCCATTTCCGCCCGGCACGTCGTGATCACGGCACCACCTCGGGTCGCAGAAGCAAGCATGATGTTCAGCCCTGCCCTTCCTGCCGGAGCCAATCAGGCCCTACAAAACATTCCCACATGGATGGCCGGTCACGCTAAAATTCTCGCGGTCTATGATACACCGTTCTGGAGGCAAAACGGCCTGTCCGGCGACGCAATGAGCCAGCGCGGACCTCTTGTGGAAATCCATGACGCCTCAGCCGCGGAAAACGGCGGCTGTGCTTTGTTCGGCTTTGTCGGAGTGCCACCGGATAGTCGCAGCAAGCTGGGTCAGTCTCTGAAGCAGATGGCCTTGAATCAGCTGATCCGTTTGTTCGGCCAGCAGGCAGAACACCCAACTGAACTGATCTTGGAAGACTGGGCTCAGAACAGTCTGATTTCCACTTCGGCAGATCATATAAATGTCGGCGCTCACCCGGTCTATGGCCGACCACCAGCCCTCACTGGTTTTTGGCAAGGCGCGTTGTCCTTTGCTTCAACCGAAATGGCAGATGATTTTGGTGGATTTATGGAAGGCGCGCTGGAAGCAGGTGAGAATTTGGCCCTGCCATGATCAGGTCTTGATCATGGCCCGCGTCCTGCAGTTCGTTGGCACCTATTGTTTCAGCACATCCGTCACCGCATCATAAAATGCATCCTGCAATTCCCAATCTTCCGACCTGTCCGCATGCTCACGCGCACTTTGCAACGCAATGACAAGCTGGTTCTCGGGATCAATGAAAATGTCCTGACCAAATATACCCTGCGCGCGAAAGCGGCCGCCATCCTGCAACCACCACAGATAGCCATATTCACCATTGCCTTTTGACGGAGCCGTGGCGTCCGCCATCCATCCTGAGGGCAGCACTGGTGTTCCATCCGCCAACCGCCCCTCATTCAATGCAAACAGCCCAATACGTCCATAATCGCGCAATGTAGCACTCAAACAACAACCACCAATTTCCCCACCGCCCGATTCGCTGAGCATCCAGTTTGCATCTGCTTCCATTCCAAATGGGTGCCAGATTTTTTCGGCCAGATAGGTCGACAAATTATTGCCAATGGCGGATCGCAACATAGTGCCCACCAAATTTGTCTCCGCAGTGTTGTAATTGAAGGTCTCGCCCGGCTGCGCCATGACAGGTTTTTCAGATAATTGTCGATAGATGCCGAGCGTACTCATATCGGCTTGGGCGATGTCAGATTTCGGGTCTGAATAATCCTCATTCCACTGTACGCCCGAAGACATTTGCAGCACATCCCGGATGCTCGCCTGATCATAGGCAGACCCTTTCAGCCGAGGCAGATAGTCCGTAATCGGTTCATCAACGCTGTCGATGTAGCCATCTTGAATTGCGGCCCCAACAAGCATCGAAACAATGGATTTTGTGACCGAAAACGATAGCCACAGCGTATCCTGACTGTTGCCCAATCCGTAATATTCATAAGCAATCGCGCCATCTTTGATGACCAGTAGGCCGGCAACATTTTCACTGTTCAGGAACGCATCGATTGTCATCTCAGCACCATTGTAACGCAGTTGAACGTCACTTAGGTCGACTGGCGCGTCCATTAGTGGCTGCGGATCGTCACTGGCTGAAATTTTTCGGGTCCAGACAATCTTGTCCATATTTCGAAAACCAGCCACTTTCTGCTCGGGCGTCCAAAACAACATCGCCTCCGGCGGACCAAAATTCTCTGGATCTGCGGCGGGATCAGTCGCTTGCGTTGCGACGCCACTGATTGTTGCGGAAGCGAACAATGCTGTGGCCATCGCGCCTACCAGAAATGCATTCCTTAGCTTCATCAGGCACTCCATTTTGTGTGTGGCTTGGCTGGTTACAATCCACAAAATGCAGCTGAGAAACTTGACCTGTATCAAACGGTGAGAAAGTTTTTGAAAGCCGAAGTCTAAAGCGTCTTTTTCATGAACCACCGGCAATGATCTGTTGGCGGTTGATCTGCTTCATTGGCCAGAACACCAAAGTCAGAATATCCCAAATGGCTGTAGAATGAGTGGGCGGTTTCACTGGATGTATCAAGCCAGGCGCTATGACAGCCAATTTCGCGGCCCCTGCTCTCAGCAGCCAGAACCAATTGTTTCCCCAGACCACTACCGCGACGCATCTCATCAACCCAAAGCGTTTTTATGAGTAGCCACCCATAGGACGTGCTGCCTGTCACACCGCCAACAACGGAGCCGCTCTGACCTTTGTAAACCAACACAAAACTGTCATTCTCAGCTTGTGTGTTTGTCCTGGCAAGCGAGGTCAGAAGCCCGGTTTCAATTACTTTTGCAACCTGGCTACGCTCACTCTCGTCAACTTCGACAACCGTCATCATCTGTCAGACAACGCGCCTGTCATCAGCAAAGAAGAGCATTTTGTCCTGCGCAAAGTGCAAATGGATTTCTTTACCCTTAAGGTCTCTCCCAACATCACCCGCTCGCACTGTTATCGTGCCCAGTTTCGGGCTGCTCACATAAAGAAACGTGTCGGATCCCAGATATTCCACAACTTCAACAATGCCGCTGCAATGGGAATTCTCTGCAGTTCCCAAAGTTATGTGTTCGGGACGGATTCCAAGATGATTGACACCAGTGGTATCGGTCGTCAGGCCATGTTGGCCTGATCCATTTTCAGGTAGATGAAAGATCGCTCCATCTGCAGAACACTGCATGACATTCATTTTTGGGCTGCCTATAAACTGCGCAACAAATAGATTGTCAGGGTTTTCATAAAGTTCGCGCGGCGAGCCGACCTGCATGATCCTGCCATCCTTCAGCACCACAATTTTGTCAGCAAGGGTCATCGCCTCCACCTGATCATGAGTCACATAAACCATGGTGGTTCCCAGCTTGTCATGCAGCTTTGCAATCTCAAAACGCATCTGCACACGCAGGGATGCATCCAGATTTGACAAGGGCTCATCAAACAGAAACCCTTTTGGCTCTCGCACGATGGCACGGCCAATGGCAACACGCTGACGCTGACCGCCTGACAGAGCTTTTGGCCTACGATCAAGATATTGATCAAGCTCGAGTATTTCAGATGCGTGATTCACTTTGCGATCAATTTCCGAACGCGGTTCACCTGCCGTCTTCAACCCAAAACCGACATTTTCCCGGACCGTCATATGCGGGTATAGCGCATAGGACTGAAACACCATGGAAAGGCCTCGTTCGCTTGGCACGCGGTCGGTAACATCATCTCCATCCAGCAAAATTTTGCCACGGCTGGTGTCTTCAAGGCCGGCAATCATGCGCAACAAAGTTGATTTCCCGCATCCTGAAGGACCAACGAAAATGACAAATTCGCCGTCATTGATCTCAAGATCTATGCCTTTAATGACCTGAACATTGCCAAACCATTTCTCAACGGCTTCCAGTTGAATTGAACCCATTTTTCTTTCCTCAAGCTGCTACAGCGTTGTTTCTCGGCGATGCCCACGCTAGCCACAAAGCTGCGGTCCAGGAGAAATTCGCCCCGATGCAGCCCTCGCCCGTTATGGGATTGAAACACTCGTAAAATCCCGATTGTTCAATGAGCGCAGCAATATCGAGACGCATTTTCTCAGCAAGCTGATGCTCACCATGCTCATTAAGGCCCTTGGCAATAATGTGGTTCATCTGCGGCCAGACCGGACCACACCAATAGCGTTGTGGCTCAAACAAGCGAGCATCCGGATCCCAGCTCGGCATCATGAACTTCGCTTTGGTCTGAATCCGACGCATATTTTCCAATGTCCGCATGCGTTGATAATCTGAGCCCGCATCTGCATAAAAACAAAGCGCACTGGCGTTGGAAAAGCCGTCGGAACGCTTGCCGGAACGAATATCAAAGGCCGCAAAAGCACCGATTTCATCATTCCAGAACATGTCACTGCCCTTCACCCCGGCGGCAATCCAGTTTTCGATTTCCGAAAAAGCATCATATCTGTTGAGACGTTTTGCCAATGCCAAAAGATCACGATCCGCACGCAACAACATGAAATGAATTCCAGGATCAGCCATTACAAATGGCCCATCATTGGTAATGATCTTCTGATCCCAATTGTGATCGCGCCCAAATTTTATCATCGAAACATACTTGTCGTATTGCTCTTTGCTCGGCCTCATCGTGGGGTCGACATGGTCGGTATCTTTACGCTCGTAAACCTCGATATCCGGATCAATCTGCATCGCTGACAAGCCGATTTCCCAATCCGGGCAATTGTCGCGCCCTGTCTCCCAGGGATGGACTGTAGCCACAACCGAATGGCCGTTCGGCACACGATCAGTATGGTACCAACGGTGCCACCGCATCAGCTTTTCAAACAGCAAAGCCGCGCGGTCATGACTACCATCCTGCTGCACAAGCCAATGAACGATTGAGGCCAGCACCGGTGGTTGGGAGATGCCACCTGAGGGAAAGAGACCGCCACCATTTTCATGGCTCGGAGTCTGCCAGATGGAAGGACCTGGAAAATAGTCTGGATCGTTACGCCGGAACAAAATGTGCGGAACCATGCCATTGGCCCACTGCCCTTCCAGCAGTAATTCCAGTTCACGCCAGGCCCGATCCCCGTCAAATGTCGCGAACCCAAGCGCCACAAATGCTGAGTCCCAGTTCCACTGATAGGGATACAATCTGGCGGTTGGCACGGTGAAGCCACCACGGTCATTTTGGCGCAATACTTCTATCGCCTGCTGATCGAGATCACGAGACATAGTTTAGCCTTTCACACTGCCGGCAGTCAGACCCGCAACAAGGAAGCGTTCAAACCAAAGGAAAATTGCCAGGACCGGAACCGTTGCCACAACAGCGCCTGCCATCAAATGTTGTCGAGGGACCTCTGATGAATTGAGGGACACTACGCCACGTGACAATGTGAAGAGATCCAGATCATCCAGGAACATGAAGGCGAACAAAAACTCGTTCCACGCGATCATGAAAACGTAGAGGGCAACCGACGCCAAAGCCGGTAAAGACAAGGGCATTGTGATCTTTGCAATCACACCCAGGCGCGAAAGCCCATCCATCAAACCGGCATCTTCCAGTTCAGAAGGTAGCCCTCGGAAGTAGCCCTGCAGCATATAAAGAGCGACCGGGATTGTTGTTGCCGGATAGACGATCAACAAACCAGTCAACGAGTTGCGCAGGCCAAGCTGGGAGAAGACAGCGTAAAGCGGAATGACCAGTACAATGGCTGGAACCATATAGATCAGCAAAATGGACCGTGACAGAAACGCTTGCCCCGGAAAACGCAGCCGCGCCACCGCATAGGCTCCCGGTATCGCAAATGCCAAAGTGATGATCACTGTGCAAACCGACACAAACGCAGTGTTCATCAGGAACGAGCCAAAATGGTACTGAGTGAATAATTCCACATAGGAGCGGAACAGACTTTCAAATCCCTGACCAAAATCAATGGAAAAATCAAGCGGGTTTGCCAACAGGCTTTGCTGACTTTTGAAGCTTGTCATCAGCATCACATAAAATGGAAGCACCACGATGATTGTGAAGAAAACAAATGCAAGTCCCTTCAGCAGTCTGATCAGCAACAACTCCATTCTGTAGCGTTTGGCGGAGCCAGATCGGTAGCCTAAAAGACACATGCCAATCGACAGCGCCGTCAAACCGGCCCACAAAACCATAGCGACGAGTTGGTAAAGCGTTTTCTGGTCGAGGCCGACACCAAAGGGCTGGCCAAGACTCAATACGGCAAACAGGACAAGCACAAGAATTGTCAATGCGCCAATGGCCGTCAGTGCTTTGCCAAAACGGAATTGCAGCATCAAAAACACAAAGCCGCATATTGCGCCCGCAAGAGCCGCCAATCCGACCAGGGGTGAAACAATCAATCCCGACACAAGCATCAGCACAATGCCGGTCACAATCATCCATATGGCGCCCCAAATCGCGCCAATAAGAACTGCGGAAATATCTACTGTTCCGAATTTCATCAGCCTTCATCCTGGGGTGAGAATTTGAAAAAGATCAGCGCAAAGAAAAGCAGCACAATGAAAACAACAACGGCTACGGCCGCGCCTGCGCCCAGATTGGAAACTGCAAAGGCCTGTTCGTAAACATCGACAGTCAATGTGCGTGTTCCTGCAGCACCACCGGTGAGAAGGAAGATGTCGTCGAATTTGTTAAAGGTCCAAATGAAGCGCAACAGGAAGAGGACAGACAAGATGCCCAGAAGTTGCGGCAATGACAGATACCAGAACTGCTGGAGCGGCGTTGCACCATCAATTTCAGCTGCCTCATACATATCGGTCGATATGCTTTGCATCCGCGCCAGAATAAACAGGAATGAGAGCGGGAAATAGCGCCACGCTTCAAAAGCAATCACGGTTGTGAGTGCCATAGGAAAGTTGAATGTAAAACCCAGAATTGAAATCGCTACGTGTCGTTGCCCCAGGAAATTGATGGGCCCTTCCACTGCCCCCATTTGCATCAGCATCGCGTTAAATGTACCGCCCGGCCCGGCGTCCAGCAGCAGCACCCAGGCAAAAGCCACAGCAATGACCGGCGCAACATAGGGGAACAGGAAAAGCCCGCGCAAAACATTGCGCCCCTTGAAAGCCGTATTGAGAATCTGTGCCGCAAACAGCCCCAGAACCAGAGCGCCCAGCGTGCCAAAGACTGTATAATAGAGCGACACACGCAAGACGCTCCAAAAGTCGTCCGAACTGAAAATCTTGCGGAAATTATCGAGCGTGAATTCAAAGGACGTAAGAATGTTTTCTGAATCGCCAGTGAATACGGCCTTGTGATCGCGCGGACGTTCGCCTGCATCCAGATAGGTTTGATCCACTACCGCAGGAATTTCAAGATTGAACCGCCCGGCAGCTTCAATGGTGCCAAATGCGCAGCTCAGGCTCTGGCCATCCAACGTGCAGCGTGAATCATTCAACGTCAGCGCAAGACCAACTGGAATGGTGTCTTGCATGACAACATTCTGGATCGGTTCCTTTTGCGAAGAATTTCGAATGCGGTATTGAAGAACAACCTCCTCACCAGCAACTTCAGGCCGTGGCCGCAGCCGTTCGTTGGAAAGAGTTTGAGCTGCTCGCAAATCGGCAAGATCCACCGGTTTGAAGCTGATCCAGAAGTTTGCCAAAAGCGGCCCCAGGACAATCCCGATAACGATCAAGAATGTTGGAATCAACATTGCGTAAGCCAACCGTTTTTCTCGGTTTGCAAGCGCTCCGGTATGTTTTGGAGGTTGTGGGATCGAAGTGTCAGTCATGATCAACCCTTGCATCCTGAAGACGGGCGGCAATGATTTGCCGCCCGCTTTTATGCGGTCGATTAAAGGCCTTTGTGGCCTTCAACGATTTTGTCGGCAGCAGCATCAATGTCCAGTTCGCCATCAATATACTGGCGGATCACCTGAGCCATCACACGCGCATTGACGAGCTTGGAAGCCATTTCCAGCTGACCATCAGCGACACCCCAACGATCACCCACTGAAAGTCCGGCAACGATGTCGTCGATCACTGTTTTCGGGTAGATATTGCTGAGGGGTTCCTTGCGGTCGACACCAACATCAAGGCCGGACCACATGACTTCATAATCCGTTTTACCAGCTGCAGAGCCTTTGCGGACAGGGAACTTGCCTTCTGGGGACATACCCAGCCAGTCACCATAACCTTCAGAAAGAGCAAACTTCACAAAGTCCTGCGCAACTTCGGTGTTGGCATCATTTGTAATTCCAAGATACCGCACATCTGCATAGGCGGCGCCTGCCGCATTGCCCGGACCGGAAAACACAGTCACAAAACCGGTGTCTTTGGCCAGATCTTTTGTTGTTGGATCATCATTGATGGTCACTGGCGCGCTATCGCGCAGACCACCAAGTTCATCGAGCAAGGATGGCGACCAGATAATCATGGCCGCTTTACCGCCCAGATAAAGTTCGCGAGATTGCTTCCAGAACAAATCACCTTCCGGCGATGCATCAGCAATCACTTTGTAGAACTCAAGCACGTCTTTGAGCTTGCTTGTGTCTTCATTGATGGAGCCATCTGCATTGACCGGTGAGTATCCCGCCGCAAGAGATATATGCTCGATCAACTGCATCATGTATGTTTCGTCGATCTTGGTTGCAGCAACAAAGCCATACATTTCCGGTGGGTTATGCAGCTTATCAATGGCAGCTTTTATGTCGGCAAAGGTTTTCGGTGGGTTCAGGCCCATTTCTTCAAATTTGTCAGCACGATACACAACCAACTGTGTCCAGCCATCGGCCGGTACAGAGACGATTTCCCCGTTGGATTTGGCCATATTTATAGGGCCGGTTGCAAATGAACCCATTTCCAAATCATCCACCACCTCAGTGGCAGCACCGGAATCCAGCATCCCTGCAGACGCAAATGGCAACAGATGTTGAACCGTGTGGTTTAGAATATCCGGCAGATCGCCCGCACCAAATGCTGCAGTTGCGCGTGTTGCAATGTCTTTTTCAGTAACAGGGACAATTTTTACATCATGACCTGTTTTGGCCTTGAATGCGGCGGCAATTTTTTCTTGGGCAGCCATGCGCTCCGGCTGTTCTTCCATCGTCCAAAGTGTGATTTCGTCTGCCCACGCAGTTGAGAAAACGGATGCAGAGAGCATCAAGCCCGCTGTAATCCCAGTTAAGTTTTTCATGTCTGTTCCTCCCAGGTTTTTGACATAGTTTCTTCCGTCTCGGCCCACACAGGACCGTCGCTTTTTCGGCGCAGCAACTCTGCGCTTCGAAGTACTTGGAAATCTTTCGGATCACCGCCGTCGATGATGGCAAGCAGCATGTCACCAAGCTGGCGACCGGAATGTGATTGCGGCTGTGCCATGGTTGTAAGCGGAGGGTTTGTATGGCGTCCAAAGCGCAAACCATCATAGCCAATGACAGAAACATGCTTGCCAGGCACAAGACCCCGCGCCCTGATAGCTGCCAGGGCTCCAAACGCCTGGGTATCAGTCACACAAAGGAACGCAGTTGGTGCTTGCTTGCGATCCAGCAAGTCACCCGCAGCCAATTCGCCACCATCGTCGCTCAATTCTGTAATCTGGATCAGATCAGGATCGACATTAAGGCCATTATTGACGATGGCCTCTTTGTAGCCATCAAGACGCATCTGAGCGAAATTGTAATAGGTCGGCGCGCCAATAAATCCGATGCGCGCATGGCCAAGTGCGACCAAATGATCAACGGCAGCCACAAAGGCAGCTTTGCTATCGACATCGTACCAGGCATAATCTTGGTACTCGACCGAGCGTCCATGCACGATGAAGGGAAACTTTGCCTTTTGCAGCAGCTTGATCCGGGCGTCGTTCTTCAACGGACGCGACAAAACCACGCCGCTGACCCGACCAGACGTGATCAGCTTATGTAACATGTCCGCTTCTTCTTCAGCGGAAACAGACTGTGTCACAAGCAAATCCCAACCACGCTCTGAAAGAGTCTCTCCCAGACCTGCCAGAAGCTGCGCAACAAATGGTTCGGAAATGGTGGAGTGGTTCTCCGGCATAATGTAGGCAACCGCTTCCGCGATCCCCGTCGCCAACCGCCGAGCCAAGGGATTAGCGCGATAGCCCAGTTCAGATGCTGCCTGCTGAACCCGGTCACGGGTCTTTTGGCTGATATCAGGATAATTATTAAGCGCGCGCGAAACCGTCCCCTCAGTCAGACCGAGATGTGCGGCAAGCTTTTTCAAACTCATGCGCTGCGTCACTATCTTTCCTCCCAATGGCAGCTCATTGGCCACCGCTGCACTTTTCCGAAAGCGCTTTCTGAGCTTATTCCGAAAGCGCTTTCGGAAACAAGAGGAAACTAAGAAATTTTTCTTTTTACGAGAATTATGACTGCAATACAGTCGATGATTGAGGGAAATTCGAGATCAAAAATTCGAAAAAATTGAATTTGATCAGCCGCTTAAGGCCCACCTACGCCAGTAGGCAGTAAAACATGCGCAGAATGCAGATAGTTCTGTTCAGCAGGCAATTTGGAGTCATTTTTGCATGCCACTGGTAATTCCTGACGCTGGAGTAAGTAGCCGTTGATAAATCATCAACCTGTCCAATTCCAAGAAACGAAAAATCCGGGCCGCCAAGACAGCCCGGATTTTACAAGCCCTGTATAATCATGGCAATTTGCTACTTGCCCTGTACGCCAGCAGCGATGATCAACGGCTTCCATACACTCATCTGCGTTTCGACAAATTCGGTATATTCGGCGCTGCTCAAGGCGCGGTGCGTTATCCCGAGAGCCTCAATCTGTTCCTTGACTTCAGGCAACGCAAATACAGCCAGCGCTGTTTCGTGAATCTGCTGTGCAACAACAGGGTCAATACCTGACGGACCAGTCAAACCGACCCAGTTTTCGATCACAATATCAAAGCCCTGCTCTGTGAACGTCGGGACATCAGGCATGCCGGGATAGCGCTCAGCTGCTGCAATACCAATGGCGACCGCTTCACCATCTTCAATCATCTCGCTGTTCTGAGCCACCATGTCATAAAATGTGTCGAGCACACCGGCGCGGAAATCCTGAATCGCAGGCGCACTGCCCTGATAAGGCACATGCAGGGTTTCGATGCCCAATTCGGCATCAACCGCCTTGCCAAGAATATGACTGATCGATCCCACACCGCTCGATCCGTAAGACACCGACTGCGTTTTTGCCAGTTCAACGAACTCGGCAACCGTGGCAACCCCGGCATCCGGCTTGACGAACAAACCCGGTGCGGATGCACCGATATAGGCAACATGGGTAAAGTCCGTCATCGGCTCATAGGGAAGCGACTCAAACTGGGTCGGGGCAATTGTGAAGGGCGCATTATTGGCAATCATCAGCGCGGTGCCGTCAGCATCCTGTTTGGCAATGTAATCGGCGGCCACCGTTCCGGCTGCACCGGGACGATTATCGACCACAGCCTTTTGACCAAACTCGGTCTCAAGATATTTGGCGAGCAAACGTGCAACAAGATCGCTCGTCCCTCCAGGTGGGAAAGTCACCACGATCCGCACTGGCTCATCGGACCAGGCGCCTGGATCTGCCAAAGCGGCTTTGCCGGGTAGCATCAGCGCCCCGACAATGGCCGCGCTCATAAGTGCGCGACGCGAAATTGAAACATTAAAACTCATGGGAGGAATACCTTTCACTAGGGTTCATTCGGTAGTTGGGAGGGGTCGTACACGACCATGACGGTGCTGGCGGAAGCTCTTGAAGAGCCCATAAACCAGCAGGAAACAGGTAATGCCAATCAGCGTGCCACTGATGGGTCTTTCAAGGAAAACCATCGGGTCCCCACGTGAGAGCAACATGGCACGGCGCATGTGCTCCTCCATCATCGGCCCGAGTACAAATCCGATCAGCAACGGCGCCGGCTCAAACCGATACAGCCGCATCAGATAGCCAAAAATGCCAAAGGCCAGCGTCAGCCAGATGTCAAAGACGTTGTTATTCAGGCTGTAAACGCCCATGCAAATCAGCACGATAATGGTCGGATACATGTATTTGTAGGGGATTTGTAAAAGCCGCACCCAAATCCCTATCAACGGAATATTCAGGATCAACAACATCACATTGCCCACCAGAAAACTGGCAACAAGCCCCCAGAACAAGTCGGCATGTTCAGTGAGAATACGCGGACCTGGAGTGATGCCGTGGATCATCAAGGCCCCAATGACCAGCGCCATGCTTGCACTGCCGGGAACGCCAAGCGTCAGTGTGGGAATGAAAGCTGTTTGAGTGGCGGAATTATTGGCCGCTTCCGGCACCACAACGCCCTCAACCGCACCTTTGCCGAAATTGGCCGCGTTTCTCGAAACTTTCTTTTCAATTGCATATGCGACCGCTGAAGCAACTGTCTGTCCAGTGCCAGGCAAAGCGCCGAAGAACGACCCAATCCCACCGCCGCGCCAAATCGGACCAATTGAGGCTTTCCACTCTGCACGCGTCGGATAAAATTGTGCATAGTCGATTTTCTGCTGCCCGCGGCCATCCTTGTTTGCGCGAATTGACGCAATTAATTCGCCGACCCCAAATAAGCCCATCGCCACAATCACAAGGTTCACACCGTCACGCAATTCGGGCACGCCGAGCGTAAAACGCAAATCGCCAGTGGTGAGATCAATACCAACTGTGCCCAGCATCAGTCCGGCAACAACCATGGCGATGCCCTTGAGCGCACCGCCATTGCTCACCGCCGAGGCCGCAACAAGACCAAGCAGGATCACTGCGAAATATTCCGTCGGCCCAAATGACAGGGCGAGCTTTGCAAGCACTGGAGACATCACAGCCATCACCATCATGCCGATCATCCCACCTCCGAATGACGCAACAGCCGTGGTGAACAACGCGACACCGGCCCTGCCCTGCCTGGCCATCGGATAGCCATCTATGCAGGTGATGGAGGAAGATGGTGTGCCTGGAATATTCATGAGAATTGAAGCAATCGAGCCGCCATATTCGGCCCCGTAATAAACTCCGGCAATCATCACCAACGCAGTGGTTGGTTCCAGATAGAATGTGAGCGGCAGGATCATCGCAATCGCGGCCATAGAGCCAACTCCAGGAAGCACACCGATGAAGGTTCCCAGAAATACGCCAATGAAACAGTAAAGCAGGTTTTCAGGTTGAAGAACGGTAAGCAGACCGTTGCCGAAATTCGAGAAAATATCCATCACCACCTCCACTCGAAGGCATCAAACGGCAAACCCAACAATTTGATAAACAATACCCAGCACCCTGCTGCGACGACGGCACCGAGAATGGCCTTGCCAGACAATGGCAGGCTTCTATCCGGCAGGCTGGCAATGACTGTGGTGAGAAACGCTGCCGGCACCAGCCCAAGCCGCCCAGCTGCAAGCGCAAACACCGACAGCGCAGCGCCAATAGCAAAGAATGATATCCAGTCAGGGTCTTCAGCCAACCCATCACCGCGCAGATCACGAAAGATGATCGTAAGCGAAAATGCCAACAGGATCATGCCTGTAAAAAAGGGAAAGGCCCCTGTTCCGGGACGAAATGGGGAGCCGAGCCCCAAAGCAAGCCCGCCATACATAAAATAGAGGCTTACCAAAGCCAGAAAAAGACCGCCTGAAGCCGCCCACCAGCGATAATGTGCGCTCGCAATGTCCAGACTTTCATCTGCAAGGCGTTCGGGCTTCACGTTACAGTCCCCCTCGAAACAGCGAATAACCCCAGGCGGTAAATTTGAAGGGCAGATGAAAGTGCTGAGAGGGATCGGCAACCCCAAATTGAAAGCGTACGATTCCTAGAAACGCTGGGTTCGCCAAATCTGTTCCCTGAGCTGTGTAATACTGCGAAACGTCAAACTCTGCTGCATAAATTCCTGCGCTAATGCCCTCTCCGCGCACACTGGGATGATCAAACCCGCCGCTTTTTCCGCAAACGCCTGCTGCGATCAATTCCCCACCATTCTCATTTATGCGCAACAGCCGAACTGCAAGACCTTCAGCAGGTCGACCTGTCGACACGTCAACAGCGTGGAGCGATATTCCCCCGGCCCCACTCATATGCCGATTGCCTCCTTTGAGCTGAAGGCCGCATAAACGCGCGCGCGGCTGACCGATGCAATCTCAGCCCGGGCAGCTAACACCTCGGAGGCATGTGATCCGCCCAGCCGCTGCATAAATGCCTTCATGACATCGGCAAGACTGTCGAGTTGGTGAAGCGCCAGAACGAAAGGGAAGCCAAATTTTTTATTATAGAGCCGGTTCATTTCGGCAAGCTGGGCTTTGGTCGCGGCGTCAGCATCTATTAGACCCAGACGGGCTTGCTCACATTGCGACTCCGACGTCATAGTATCAGGCTCGGCTGGCGCGAGCACCGGGTGACCGCGCACAAGATCCAAAAAGGCTTTTTCATCGAGCGAGAAAATCTCTGCCCCAAGAGCCTCTATCAATGCCTGCGGCCCAACAAAGGGTCGTCGTTCTGCAACCTTTGCAGCTGTAGCGGGTGAGCGCTCGATAAAGGGCAAGATCATCGCTGTGGCGTCATCGATAGAGGCGGCATTGAGTTCATTGATACTTGGCATTTTCAACCTTCTCACCATCGCCATCTCGTTGCGACCAACCAGTCGCTTCAGGGAAAGCTAGCCAAGAACTCAATTGCCAACCATGATAAAATATATAACGCTGCATTCTCAAAATTAGAATGCAGTGTTGATGTGCAGATAGAAAGACTAAACAATGCCGCTCCATCTCGTCCCACGCCAATTGCAATATATTGAGGCAGTCGCACAACACGGTTCGGTGCAGGCGGCATCACGTGCATTGGGCATAGCGGCTTCCGCAATCGACCGCCAGATTCATTCACTAGAAGATTCCAGTCAGACTCAACTGTTCGAACGTCACCCTCGCGGCATGCGCCTCACGGTCGCAGGCGAAGCAATCGTCGTGATGTCGCGACGCTGGCGTGCAGATTCTGAACGACTGGACAATGAACTACGGGACATGCGTGGTCTGGAACAGGGAACGGTCAGAATCGCCGCAATGGACAGTCTGGTAAATGGGCTGCTTCCAGAGCTTGTAGACTGGTTGCAAAACAATCATCCACGCATTCGTCTCTCTGTGGATATCATGACCCCGGCGGCAGCGGCAGAGGCGCTTGATGAAGGAACGGTGGATCTGGTGCTCGCCTTCAACCTCACCCAAAGCCGGTTTCAGCATCGCGTTTGGTCTTGGCAATTGCCCTTTGGGTGCGCTGTCGCTCCCGGCCATCCATTGGGCCAGGCAACCGAGGTTACTCTGCAAGACATCAGCGCTCACCCAACAGCCTCACAAAGCTCCATTCTGCCGATCAGACAATATTTCGACAATCGACATGCATGGTTCTTCTCCCAGAACGAGCCAATGCTGATTACAAATTCCTTACAATTGCTCAAGCAGGCCGTAATTCTTGGGAAACTTGTTCTGATAACATCGCGGTTGGATGTGCTCCCTGAACTGGAGTCTGGGACCCTTGTCTTTGTTCCATTGCGAGAGCGCGTGCTGAATGAGCAAAATGTCTCAATTAATGTCGACACACGACGCTCTCTCACCCGTGCCGCGCGCATCACATCTGAGAAAATGGCCGATATTGCCACTAAACTCCTTGATGAGACTGAGCACGCTCCGCAAGACTGAAGACTGAACGCGTCCGCCTGACCAGCGGAAGCTTTGTGAGGTTACCATAAACCACGCGTCGGTCAGCAGAACGCCATATCGCTTCAACCCTAATGATCGTCAAATGTTCGGATTGTGCTCTCGCGGGTGATGATATCAAACCCCAAATCAACGATCGGCGAAGCTGGTTCATCATCGTTTAGGGTCTGCAACAACATCGTGCTGGCCTGACGGCCCATTTCTTCGCGATAAGTTTTCACACTTGTCACGGTTGGATAAGCCGCGGCCATCATTTCAAGGTCATTAAAGCCGCAAATGCCCACACGATCAGGCACTGCCATGCCGCGCCGCTGACACTCAAACAAGGCACCCAATGCAAGGTCATCATTGTTGCACAGCACAGAGTCCGTATCGGGCGATTGCTCCAGCATCTGCGCCATTAACCGGGCACCAAGTGTCACAGTTGAGGGTTCCAGCGTTGTAATGATGCGGCTTGGATCATGGACGCCTGATTGTTTTGCAATATCCTCAAAGCCAAGGCGCCGTCTTTGTGTGCGTGGGTCAATCCGCGCAGCTATAAAGCCCGGTCGCTTGTAGCCACGGTCTAAAAGGTGCTGTGTTGCCGCCTGCGCCGCTTCTCTGTGCGAAAACCCCACCATCATATCAATGGGCGTGTCGCCAAGTTCCATAATCTGGACCAACCTGCAGGGCGCGTCCGCGAGCAATTGCCGCGTTACGGCAGTTTGATCAATACCCGTGACAATCATTCCGGCCGGTCGTTGGCGCAGAAAAGTGCGGGTCAGCGCCTCTTCCAATTCGGCCGAGTAGCGAGAATTGCCCAATTGTACCTGCCAGCGCGTACCCTCAAAGATCGCGTAAATGCCGCGCATGACATCTGCAAAAACATTATTGGTCACAGATGGAATGATCACAGCTATGACATTGGTGCGACCGGCGGCCAACGCCTGCGCATAGGGGTCAGGCTGATAGCCTAGCCGATCCACGACGGCGGTGATCTGCTTGAGTGCTTTGGCCGATACCCGCTCAGGCTCGCGCAACGCCCGCGACACGGTCATCGGGCTCACGCCAGCTTCGCGTGCCACATCGGCGATCGTGACCGCAGTTGATTTCATCTTTCCCCCAAACCAATTGGCTTATCCAACAACAATTGGCACAAAGTCAAATTTGGCTCTTGACAAATGATAGCGCTATCATTCTGTTGTGGGTGGGAGAAAAAATCAAGTCCACACGGCGCCAATACGTTTTCACGCATCCGCTGAAGACAGATGATGGCGCGCCAACCAACCGCCAGACCGTGCTTCGCGCAGGGTCTTGCAGGCCTGTGCAGCCCCAACTCCACAATGGGACTGCGAAACCGAAGAAACTACATGTAATGGAGGAAAACCGCATGTTAAAATCAATCTCAAAACTCGCCTTTGCCGGTCTTATCGGCGCTGCGATGTCAGGGTCTGTCAGCGCTCAAGAAATGACGCTCAAATTCCAGTCATCTGATCCGGCAGGCAATCCCAACTTTATTCTGCAGCAGGGCTGGGCTGAAAGCGTGTCTGCAAAGACAGGCGGCAAAGTGGCCATCGAGTTGCTTCCGGTCGAATCCATTGTTGCCCACAACGAAACGCAAGACGCTATTGCAGCCGGCATTTTGGACGGACACATCACGGATACGTCTTATTTTGCAGGCAAGGATCCGGCCTTCGGTTTGATCGCCAATCCAGTGGGCGCATGGTCGTCACCGGATGAAATGTTCGCCTTTATGAATGACGGCGGCGGCAAGGAACTGATGAATGAATTGGTAGAGCCTTACGGTCTCCATTTCATCGGCGCGACAACACCGGGCCTTGAAGCTTTCGTTTCCAAAAAGCCACTTAACGGCGTTGACGATCTTAAAGGCCTTAAAATGCGCGCGCCTGAAGGTCTGGTTCAGCAGGTCTTTGCAGCTGCTGGCGCAGCACCGGTCAACCTGCCCGGCTCCGAAGTGTTCACATCACTCGATAAAGGTGTGATTGACGCGGCTGACTATTCAGTGTTCTCCACCAACCAGGCGCAGGGCATGCACGATGTAGCGCCAAATCCTGTCTATCCCGGTTTCCACTCCATGCCGCTGGTCGAAATCTCAATGAACAAAGGCAAATGGGATGGCCTGTCTGATGATGTGAAAGCTGCGCTGGAAGAAAGCGTACGCGAATTCTCACTAAGCCAGGTAGCAGCACTTGCTGCCAGAGATCTGGAAGCTGTTGCAGCCGCAAAAGCGGGCGGTACCGTCACCGTTTCCGATTGGCCTGCTGAAGAACGCGCAAAGTTCCGCACCATCGCCACCGGCGAATGGGCGAAAGTGGCCGCGCGCTCTGACAACGCACAAAAAGTCTATGACGTTCTGACCACATACCTCAAAGAAAACGGCCTGATGCAATAAGCATATGCCGATCAAGAACCGGGCTTGTAGCCCGGTTCTTTTTACGTAGGGCCCGTTTTTTATGAGGAATTATCTTGTCAAAAACTGAAGAAGCAACGCACGTCACCGCCGACCCCGGCGCGATTGAACAAGCAGGTTGGCTGGGCCGCTGGATTGACCGTTTGGGCATTGTGTTTGCCATTGGCATTGTGTTGTCGATGCTCATTTTAATCAACGAGGTCATACTGCGTTACGTTTTCAACGCGCCTACAATCTGGGCGCATGAAACAACCATTTTCTTGTGCGGCGTGGCATTCGTCTATGGCGGTCTTTATTGTACCGCGCGCAACCGTCACATCCGCGTCGTTCTTATTTATGATGCCATCCCTCCGCGCATCCGACGCATCTTCGATATTGTCATTTCTATCATTTGTGCTGCGGCGAGTGCCATGTTTGCATGGGCCGCCTACACGATGGTTTTACGCGCGGCCTTCCGGCCAGACGGCAGTTTCAGGCTGGAACGCACAGGCAGCGCCTGGGATCCTGTCTACCCCGGGGCCATCAAGATCTTTCTGCTGGTCGTTCTGACCGTGATGGCGGTCCAATTCATCATCCTTGCCTATAATTACGCAAAAGGTCGCACCTAGTGGAACTTTTCGGCTCGTTTCAGTCGCTCGGCATTGAGGGCGGCACTTTCTTGATGTTCGCCATGCTGCTGTGCCTTTTGGTGACCGGCATTCCGCTGGCCTATGTCACGCTTCTTGTCGCGCTCATTTTCGCACTTGGCTGGTTTGGCCCAATGGTAGTGCCATTGATCACCAGCCGCGTTTACTCATTTGTCTCCTCCTTTGTGTTTGTCTCGGTGCCAATGTTCGTGTTGATGGCAGCGATCCTTGACCGATCGGGCATCGCGCGCGACTTGTTTGATGCCATGCGCCTTGTCGGCGGTCGGCTGCGCGGCGGTGTTGCCATTCAGACCATTGTAGTTGCGGTCATTCTGGCTGCGATGAGCGGCATCATCGGCGGCGAAGTTGTGCTGCTGGGCCTCGTCGCTCTGCCGCAAATGCTGCGGCTTGGATATGACAAGCATCTGGCAATTGGCGTGGTCTGCGCCGGTGGTGCGCTTGGCACGATGGTGCCACCATCAATTGTTTTGATCATCTATGGCCTGACCGCAAATGTCTCCATCGGTGATCTGTTCACGGCCTCGTTTTTACCTGGCCTAATGCTTGCCGGTTTTTATGTGGCCTACGTCCTCATCCGCGCCCATTTGAACCCGTCACTTGCCCCGGTTCCCGAGCAAGATGACGAAGTGCCGATGAGCGAAAAACTGCGCCTGCTCAAAGGTCTGTTCCTGCCACTCTTGGTGGTTGCCTGTGTTCTAGGCTCAATCTATGGTGGCATCGCCAGCATCACCGAAGCATCCGCCGTCGGGGTTGCCGGCGTATTGCTATCGACTGTGATACGCGGCGAATTCTCCCTCGCTTTGCTGAAAGGCGCAGCCCTTCAAACGCTGCAAACAGTCGGCATGATCGTGTGGATCGGCATTGGCGCCAGCGCGCTCGTTGGTGTTTTCAACCTTATGGGTGGCATCAATTTTGTCTCAGAATTGATCACCGGCATTTCCGAAGACCGGCTCGTAATCCTTCTATTCATGATGCTCATCCTGTTTGTGCTCGGCATGTTCCTGGACTGGGTGGGTATAGCGCTTTTAACGATGCCGATCTTCGTCCCGATCATCACTGATCTTGGCTATGATCCCGTCTGGTTTGGCGTGGTGTTCTGCATGAATATGCAAGTCTCGTTCCTGTCGCCGCCCTTTGGGCCCGCGGCGTTCTATCTCAAAAGCGTGGCGCCACCCGACATCTCTTTGGCAACCATCTTCAGATCGCTTCTGCCCTTTATTGGCTTACAGATTCTGGCACTGGCGATGCTGATCACATTCCCTGGCATCACAGGGCGCTAAGATATGAAAATCACTGCCATAAAGACGCTCCGACTTGATGAGTTTGCCAATATCATCTGGGTGGTGGTCGAGACTGATGAAGGCCTCATCGGGCTTGGCGAGACCTTTTTTGGGGCATCCGCAGTGGAAGCCTATATCCATGATTGGTGCGCGCCACGACTGCTGGGAAAAAATCCAATACACCTTCAGGACTGCATCAATCAGTTGGGCGATTATATTGGCTGGCGCGGTGCGGGCGTTGAAACGCGTGCCTATTCTGCGCTCGACATTGCGCTATGGGATTTATTTGCCAAAGCAATGAACCTGCCGCTGGCCGACGCACTGGGCGGGCGGTCTCGTGATGCAATCCGCACTTACAACACCTGTGCTGGCTACAAATATGTCCGAAACCGCGAAGGCCAATCGGTAAAGAATTGGAACACCGGTGAAAGCGACGGCCCTTATGAAGACCTTGAGGCCTTTCTGACGGACGCTGGCACGCTCGCCAAATCGCTGCTTGATGATGGCATAACCGCCATGAAAATCTGGCCCTTCGATGTCGCCGCCGAACGCTCGGGCGGCCTGGATATCACGTCGCAGGAATTGCGCACCGCCCTCAAGCCATTCCAACAGATACGAGACGCAGTCGGCGATGAAATGGATATCATGGTCGAATTCCACTCACTATGGTCACTGCCTATGGCAAAGCGGCTTGCGCAAGAATTGGTGCCCTTCAAGACCTATTGGCATGAAGACCCGTTTCGGTTGGATACACCCGGCGACCTAGCAGAGTATGCGACAGCGTGCAAAACTTGGATTTGCGCCTCTGAAACGTTAAATGGCACGGCCGCCTTCCGAGCTTATCTGGAAACAGGCGCTGCCGGTGTTGTCATGCTGGACTTATCATGGTGCGGCGGCGTCACCGAAGCGCGCAAGATTGCTGGCATGGCCGAAGCCTACAAAGTTCCTGTTGCGCCGCACGACTGCACCGGGCCGGTCGTTTACGCCGCGTCCTCCCATCTGTCGATGCATCTGAAAAACGCGCTGATACAGGAAAGCGTCCGCGCCTTCTACACAGGTTGGTATCCCGAGTTGGCGCAAGGAATACCGATCGTCGAACGCGGGATGATCAAACTGAATCCAGCCCATGGTCACGGCATTGAGCTGAAAGAAGAGCTTTGGTCACGCAAAGACGCAACAATTCGCAAAACAAAATGATTGCGGTGACCACAACACGCCTGGGTTCATTCCCACTCAATCGTGCCTGGAGGCTTTGAGGTAATATCATAAACCACGCGGTTGATACCCCGCACCTCATTGATGATCCGGGTCGCAGCACGGCCCAGAAAATTCATATCGTAGTGGTAAAAATCGGCGGTCATTCCGTCCACAGAAGTGACGGCACGCAAGGCACAAACGGATTCATAAGTTCGGCCATCGCCCATGACGCCGACGGTCTGGACGGGAAGCAACACTGCAAATGCCTGCCAGATCGTATCATACAGACCCGCCTTGCGGATTTCATCCAGATAGATGGCATCGGCTTGACGCAAAATGGTCAGCTTTTCTCGTGTCACGCCGCCCGGGCAGCGAATGGCAAGGCCAGGACCCGGGAACGGATGACGCCCGACAAAACTGTCTGGCAGGCCCAATTCACGGCCAAGTGCCCTCACCTCATCCTTGAACAATTCGCGCAACGGTTCGACGAGTTGCATATTCATGCGCTCTGGCAAACCACCAACGTTGTGATGCGACTTAATGGTGACCGACGGGCCGCCACTAAACGAAACACTTTCAATCACATCGGGATAGAGCGTGCCCTGCGCCAGAAAGTCTGCTCCGCCAATGGCCGTGGCCTCTTCCTCAAAAACTTCAATGAACAGGCGTCCAATGGTTTTGCGCTTCGTCTCAGGGTCTGCTTCACCTTCCAGCGCATCGATAAACCGATCTGACGCATCGACAAGTTTCAGGTTCAGATCGTAATGCTCTTCAAACATGGCCACCACTCCGGCAGCCTCGTCCTTGCGCATCAGACCATGATCAACCAGAATACAATTCAGCTGATCACCAATAGCTTCATGGATCAGCAGCGCAGCAACCGATGAATCCACACCGCCTGACAACGCGCAGATAACACGCCCATCGCCCACCTGATCGCGAATGGTCTGAACCGCTCTTTCGCGATAACCAGCCATGCTCCAATTGGTTTCAAGCCCGACAATCTTGTGCACAAAATTGGACAGAAGCTTGCCGCCATCCGGCGTATGCACCACTTCGGGGTGGAACATCACACCGTAATATTTTTTGGCTTCATTGGCATAAGCTGCATAGGGCGCCCCTTCGGACACCGCCAGAACCTCAAAACCTTCCGGCAATGAGATCACCCGGTCTCCATGGCTCATCCAAACCTGGTGGCTGCTGCCGGTCTCCCAGACGCCATCAAACAAGGGAGATGCCTTTTTGACATCAACAAAGGCGCGTCCAAACTCGCGATGATCCGACCCTTCCGCTTTACCACCGGTCTGCACGCACATGGCCATTTGACCGTAGCATATCCCCAAAATGGGCACGCCACTGTCAAAGACAATGTCAGGTGCACGGGGGGAATCAATTTCGGAGGTCGACGCCGGGCCGCCTGAAAAGATCACGCCTTTCGGCTGCATCCGTTCAAATGCTTCTTCAGCCGCCTGAAACGGTGCAATTTCGCAATAAATCCCGGCCTCACGTACCCGTCTTGCAATAAGCTGGGTTACCTGAGAGCCGAAATCGACGATCAATATGGAATCTGGGTGTGTTGTCATGATAAGCGATTACCGGATCATGAGAAAACGCGCAAGTTGCTGCGCTGCAAAAGAGTTGGAGAAACCCCAAAAGGCCAGTCAGCATTTTTGACGGATGTTTCAATCGTTAGCAATAAGATTGGCTTCAATCATAGATCGGCATTCCAGGAGCGGTTCTTTGAATTTGGAGATGAATGTCCGATCAGAATCTGCCGAAGATGGCCACCATATGTTTATTGCCCCGATGATGACGCTGCCTGCCCTTATCGCAACTGCAAAGGAGGTCTCGCCGCTGCGTTCCAAAACCGGACCGGCAAAGCTGCGTTCGCGTTCAGCATATCCGCGTTCCGAGGCCTCATCGATAATGTGATCCAGTGGACGCTTCAGCCAACCAATCTGGCTCTTCCATTCGCCTTCCGCTTTCAATTCGTCATATATCGTCTGGCGTTCTTCCGGCGGCATTGCCGCCAGCAACGCCCGACCAACCGAAGACAACAACATCGGTGCATTTCTGCCAATACGGCTCCACCGCAGGTGAAACGGAGAGGATGGCCGGCTGGATTCAATCATCACCATCTGCCGTCCTTCATGGATAAACAGATCTGACGGCCAGGAAATTTTCTTCACCAGCCAGTCCATTGGCTGTGACGCTGCGCTGAGGAGAATCCTGGCGTAGGACCCACTGGGCGACGCGGCAATCAACGGTGCCCCGAAAAATTTCTTGTTGGATCGATTGCGGAATACAAAACCACTGCGCAAAAGCTCGGCAACGATCCTGTGGACGACAGCCTTCGACAGGCCCGTGGCCTCCACAATTGCAGTGAAGGTGACACCTTCGCTGCGTGCGATAAAATCAAGAACACTCAGACCACGAGCAAGACTTTGCATCACTGACAATTCCCTGAAGCAATTTCCATGATTGTTGAGCCATAGAATGAGCACCATCGCCCTGCCAGCAGCTTGAAACACTCAGTTAGACCCAAGTCGTCCTCTGATTTGCGCTGAATCCGCTGCATATCGATAGGCTCGGAAGACCGAATTGGACTCACCTCCCATGAACGGACCAAACCACGGCGCCACAAACTCCCACACAATATTGCCACTGGACGTGACTTCAAATATGCGCCCGTTCAAACCTTCGCAGATCAAAGTGTTTCCGCTCCAAAGCCTCTGAACGCCGCTGATATTAGGACTGAAAAAAGTGTATGGCGGCGCGCCCTTATATGTCCAGACTTCCCGCCCGGATTCCGGATCAAATTCAACAACACGGGAAAATGGTACGCCGCCCGGAACGTGCAATCCATTTGCAAACAGAAGAATGTTTCCGTTCTGAAGCATCGTGCAATCATGCTGCTGCCCCCAACTGTCATCCTGATGATGCCAAACCAGTTGCGAGGTCGCTTTTTCTATAATTGCAATGCAACTGTTTTTACGAAAGCTCACCATAAAATCGCCGTTTGGCAATTCCGTCACCGCATTGGTGTGAAGGAACTCTTTTCTCGTGCTCATGGCGTGCAAAGGGAACTTTTCGATCTGCATGCCGGAATGCGTATGCCATTCCCAGACGGTTTCTCCATCAGGCGTTACCTCACGCAGGAAATCGCCCCAGATAAGCCCCTGATCATCTTCTGTACCCGGTTCAGCACCTCGAACACGAAGCGCAGCCTCTCCAGGCATTTGTTCCCATCCCAGATAAACCGTGTTTCCGTTCGAAAGCCGTCTGAAGTCATGGTGCTGGCGATCATCGGCATGTTCCCACACAATGTTGCCTTCCCAACTGTATTCGCGCAAAAGGCCACCCTTGCCGCCACCCGGTCGGGGGCCATCGGGTGTTTCGCCCGACCACAGCAGATTGCCGTTTTCCAACAGATAGGCATAGTTTCCGGGAACGAACGGGTGTGACCAGGAATGAACCACCTGGCCGCCCATATCGATGAGGTAAGTCTTATGGGTATGAAGCGGGCTGATCAGGGTAAAGCCTTCAGTCGCCTGGTTCCTGTCGTATTCCCAAAGACCAGTCGTTCTCTGACGCATGGCTGTACTCTTTTTAAGCTACGTGTGTGGGCCTTGGCGCAGTATCGCCGAGGCGTATCATCTCTCGAAGCATTAACTCCATCAGTTCGGCACGGGGCTGCGCATGCGCAGGCGAGTTCCAGAGGTTTTGGGTCTCACCCGGGTCAATTTCGCGATCAAAAAGCTCGCCATAGTCCATGCCATCGAACAGGCTCAATCTCCATCTCCCGGTCACAAAGGTGCGTGTCCGCATGCCCTCGACTCTGCCAAGATGGATGCCCAATTCGTCCTCTTCCACCAGCATGCCCTTCCGGAATGCCAATTCGTCGGAGCCGGTCCCGGATATGATATCCATCCCCTGTGACCCGTTTTGAGGTGCCAAGCCGGCACGCGCCAATATCGTTGTGCCAATATCAATTGTACCGCTCAGTTGTTGACTGACGCTGGCGCCTGCGTCGTCAGGCTCAGACCAGATAAAGGGGACGCGCAAAACACCATCATAATGAAGCCCATGCTTCAACATCAATCCGTGATCTCCCATGAAGTCACCGTGGTCACTGGTGAAAATGACAATTGTATTTTCATCAAGGCCGCACGCTCTCAATTTTTCCAGAATACGCCCGATGGCATCGTCAACCATGGTTATCATGCCGTAGGTCAAAGCGATGATCTGCCGGGTCGCATCTGCATCTGTCATCACAAAGGGTCTGGGCCCAGCATCGTCAGCTTTGTCGTTGAGTGTATCGGACCGCAACGCATTGAGGAATGGATGCTCATCCTTTCCAATCGTCTTGAAAGTTTCGGGGAGCGGTATGTCATTGGGATCGTATAAATCAAAATAACGCCCCGGGGGCGTAAACGGATGATGCGGATCAGGAAAGGAACATTGAATAAAAAATGGTTGGTTCTCATCACCTTTTGCCACCTCATCCAGAAACGAGAGTGTTTCATCTGCTACGTAGCTGGTTGGGTAAAGCTCTTCAGGTACTGAGGTGCGCCACGCTTGCGGCGCCCGCAATCCCGGCGTTTCCAGGGCTGCCTCTGGGCCGCGCAAGGCTTCCGGATTGGTGTGCCTTTCCTGCAGCCAGCGGTCATAGTGACCGTGAACCTGATCTCCATGTCCGTTTGCAAAGCGCACATGGTCAAATCCGTAATAGGGAAGTCTGATTTCTCGATCCGGATTTTCAGCCCACTGCTTCATCATCTCCGCTTCATATGCTGGCCCAGTCCTCCGTTCGCGAACGGCGTCACCAAGGTCTTCAGGCGGCTCCGCCAGACCAGCTTTTTGCTGGCTGGCATCATCGCTGACGGGACGACCGGTCATGTTCTGAAGGTGACTCTTGCCAATCAGGGCAGTCTTGTAACCTGCAGATCGAAGCAAATCGACAAATGTCACAGCCTCAAGATCAAGTGGAATACCATTATGCCGCGACCCGTTGGTACCGGGCATTCTGCCCGTCATCATGGCAATGCGGTTTGGCATGCAGATCGGACATGCCACATAAAACTTGTCAAAGCGGCGTCCACGCTCTGCGATCCCGTCAATATTGGGGGTTTGAACAATCGAATTGCCGTAACAACCCAAATGATCAGCCCGTTGCTGATCGGTCATGAACAGTAGAAAATTCGGTTGGCGCATGAGCTGACTTTCAGATCTGATGACATTTGATTTTCGTTATGGTTTTTTTGGCTGCGTGCCCATCTCGGTCCGGAAATGTTTTCGGCCAATCAAAGATGTCAGCCCAATGACAATCAGAATTGCAATGGCGGCCAATGGGACCGGCGTCATCAACAATTCAAGCCAGTTACCACGTGCGGTTCCTGCTGCGGTTCGCAACCGCTCTTCTGCCAAGGGCGCAAGAATGAAGCCGATAACAAACGGTGCGAGCGGAAACCGGAACCAGGACATGAACAGGCCAAGCACGCCGAAGGCAAACATGATTGCTGTGTCTTCGACCCGATTGTTTGTCGAGATAACACCAACGGTGCACATCATGAGTACGAGTGGAACCAACAGATATTTGGGCACTGAAAGAACCGAGCGAAGATAGCGCACGGACAAAACCATCACGAACAAGGTGACAATATTGGCGACCAGATAGGTTGAAATAATCCCGTAAAACACGTCTGGATGCTCTGAAACAAGAAGCGGTCCCGGCTGAATCTGGTGCAAAATGAGTGCAGCCATCAGCAATACATCCTGACCGGAGCCCGGAATGCCCAATGCGATCATTGGCACAAGCGCGCCACCAACTGTTGCGTTGTTTCCGCTTTCTGAGGCCACAAGAGCCTCTTCACTGCCGTGGCCGAAGTCCTCACGGTTTTTGGATAGTCCTTTGGCGGCTGAATAAGCGACAATTGCACCAATATTTGCGCCAATACCTGGCATGAGCCCAATGATTGTGCCGATGAGAGATGATCTGATCAAATTGCCAAAATGGCGGAATGGTCGCCCAAGCTCGTGCAAAATTTCCGGAAGCCGTGCTGAAGTCTGCTGCACAACAGGCCGCCCATCACTTGAATCAACCAGCATCTGACGCACGGCAAATGCGCCAATCAAAACTGCCAGGAGATCAAACCCGTTTGACAGCGAGGGAACTCCGAACGTAAACCGGTTTGTCGCTGAAATACTGTCGAAACCAACCAGAGCCAGACTGATACCAAGAGCACCAGAAATGAGAGACTTGAGCACAGAGCCCTGCCCTGCAAATGCAATCAGGATCAGGCCGAGCGCTATGAATACGAAATAGTCAAAGCTTTGAAGCTGTGATGCCAGTCGTGCCAATGGCGCAGACAGTCCAGCCAGTATCAGCCACGACACGATGCCTCCAAACAGGGAGGCCATGATCCCGATAGAAAGCGCTCGTGCAGCAAGCCCTTTTCGTGCCATCGCGTTGCCGTCAATCGCCGTCATGACAGCAGCTGGGGTCCCCGGCACACCAATCAAGACAGCCGATGACAGGCCACCTGTCACACCGCCCACATAAATGCCGATCAGCAGCACCTGGGCGAGCAGATTATCCATCGCAAACGTTGCAGGTAGGACCAGCGCCATCAACATGCCGCCACCCAGCCCCGGAATAGCGCCGACAACGACCCCGGCAACCACGCCAATGATGCAGTAAAGCATCGGCATCGGCTCAACCATGTATGCAAGAGAATTAAGAAGGTCGTTCATACCCGCTCACTAAGGAAGGTTTACGAAAAGGATGCTGCGAAATGTGTAAGAAATCGCGGCAACCGCCAGCACGGCCGTTACGCCCAAAATGATGAGAGACTTGACGCGCAGCGGAGCCAAAACGGCTCCCCCCGACAGCACAAAAAGGACCGAAGCCACCTCGAAATTTGCCAATCCTGAGATAAGAACGAACACATAGATACCCAGCAACAGGACAATGAGGCTTTGTCGACGGAAGTCTGGTGCAAGCAACCTGTTCAGCTGTTCAACGTCACCCGCAGCCTCTGTGTTCTGAAACCGCCGAAACACTGCCACACACAACAGCATTGCCGATAATACGCCCATCATCGCAATCGCAAGCTTTGGGAAAAAACCTGGACCTAGCAAATCGTAGCCCGGATTTTCTATCAGAGTAGCGCGCCAGTACATCAATACAGAGAAGACCGTCAGCAACCCGCCTGAAAAGATATCACGCATTTTAGCTCCCCTCCTCAGCCACCTAACGCCACGCGCCACAACACATTTGTGATTGATGCGTCAAATAATCTGAAATCAAAATGCAGCTTCACCGACAGTTAGATTAGTAAGTCAGCAGGTTTTGGGCAGCAACATCGAAGAAGCCGAACGCGTATCCCCGATCGGCTCCTCAACGATTTCACTATTTGACCAAACCAAAGCGTTCAAACGCAGATCGGCGCTCATCGTTCATTTCTTTTGAAAACTGTGCGAGTTCTGCACCTGTCAAAAGCGCTGATGGCATGTTGGTTTGCTTCATCAACTCATCGCGGTTTGCCGGATCGGAAAAAGCTTCGGTAAAGATGTTGCTCCAGTAGTCCTTGATCTCCTGCGGAAGATCCTTGCGACCCCACAAATAACCATAGGCGCAGCTTGTACGGGGAGTCTGGAACCCCTGTTCGCCCATCGTGCTGAGGTCAGACAAAGACGGATGCCGTTCACTTCCGTACCAGGCCAAAGCAGTAACATCACCTGCGCGCACCTGAGAGCCGATTTCCGTGGGCGAGTTATCAATCAGATCAATCTCCCCGGAGATCAACGCCTGACGACTGGCCGCGCCGCCACCACCAACTGAAACAAGATTAAGATCAATTCCAAGTTCCTCTTCCAGTCTCAGCATATTTATGTGCGACAGCGACCCAATATTGATGGCAGCATTGATCTCATTTGGATGCTCAATTGCGTAAGCCTGCAACTCCGCAAGGTTCGCATAAGGCGCATCCCCGCCCGCAAACAAACCAAGACAGAACTGCGCAACGCGCGCAACTGGCTCCATCTGATCGAGAAGCTCGAAGCCGAGCAAGCCCATTGCGCTGGTTTGAAAAGGTGCGTCGTGAATGAAGAGAAATGTGTATCCATCTGCTGGTTGTTCGGCCACGAAACGCGTCCCCGCAACGGTTCCAGCACCTGGCATCGTGGTAACATTAATAGATTGTGGAATATCACCCTGAATGATGTTCAGCGTTGACAAGGCGAGATTATGAATGCCTCCACCAGCCTTATTCGGGAAGACCCAATTTATAGGTTTTTCCGGGTATTCCGCGCTCGCGCCTGTTGCAAACAAGACCAATGCCCCGACTAGAACAGCCAATTTCTTACGCATTTTAGTTCCTCCCATTATTGATTTCGAATTGAAATTCGACTTGAGGCAACTAATGCTGATCCCCTCTTGAAACTCCATCGAAATACCCCACAGTTCCGCTGCGCGGAACTATTGACCTTCACTGCTGGCAGTAATTGGTTCATTCGCCTGTTCCCCTTCAGCTCGTGAGTTAAGCAGGAACGATCTATCCGCAGACCTAAATCAACCGTATATAGAAATCAGTGGAATCAAGGCAGACAGGAAAAACAATGAACACCCCCTTTGATCCGGCCGCCATTGCTGCGGTTGGCATTTATACAGCCCTGTGTGCTTTCATCCTGATCTGGCTGGGAAACAGCACGGGTTCGCTACGCCGAAAACACCGTATTTCAGTTGGGGATGGCGGCAACAAGCATCTCATACGGACCATGCGCGGTCATGGAAATGCCGCCGAAAACATACCGATTACGCTGATCATGCTGGCAATTGCCGCAATGATTGGGACGCCGGTGTTTGTTTTGCACATTCTTGGCATTCTATTCGTCTTGGGCCGCATCCTGCACGCATGGCACTTTATTCAGGATGACGCACCAGGCTGGCAACGTTTTGTTGGCTTTGGCCTATCGGCACTGGTCACGCTTGTTTTGGCACTGGGCTTACTGGGGCACGGCGTCTGGCTGATCTTCAGCTAGACCTGAAATTCCGGTTTTGGATTCTGCATTGAGATCCGGATTTAAACTGATTTTCCCTGCTTTGCGGTTTCCCCGGCAACGCTTTGTTTGCCAGTCGTGGCAAAAATCCGCTATGACACCCGCCCAGAGGATAAAACTGAACACTAAACAAACACTGATCAACGAACCGAGGAACGTCCATGTCTGAAAACGGCCCATCATTCGACACGCTTGCAGTTCATGCAGGTGCCAAGCCCGACCCCACCACCGGGGCACGCGCAACACCAATTTACCAGACCACAGCTTTTGTATTCGAAGATGTTGATCATGCTGCCAGCCTGTTTGGCCTGCAGGCATTCGGAAACATCTACACCCGCATCACAAACCCCACGACAGCCGTTCTGGAAGAGCGCGTTGCGGCCCTTGAAGGCGGCACCGCAGGACTCGCCGTGGCCTCGGGTCACTCCGCTCAATTGCTGGTGTTCCACACATTGATGCAGCCTGGCGATGAAATTGTAGCAGCCAAAAAACTTTATGGTGGCTCCATCAACCAGATGAACCACTCATTCAAGAATTTCGGCTGGAACGTTGTATGGGCAGATTCAGATGATCTGTCGTCTTTTGAAAATGCAATTACACCAAAAACCAAAGCCATTTTCATCGAGAGCCTTGCCAATCCCGGCGGCGTTGTGACTGATATCGAAGCGATCAGCAAAATCGCCAAGCGCGCCGGCGTTCCGCTTATTGTCGATAACACCATGGCAACACCCTATCTGTGCCGCCCTTTTGAGCATGGCGCAGACATTGTCGTGCACTCCCTGACAAAATTCCTGGGTGGCCATGGCAATTCCATGGGCGGTGCTATCGTAGATGGCGGAACATTCGACTGGATGCGTGAAGGCCGCTATCCAATGCTCAGCGAGCCACGCCCTGAATACAACAACATGGTCATCGGTGAAGTCTTTGGCAATTTTGCCTTTGCCATTGCCTGCCGTGTGCTTGGCCTGCGTGATTTGGGTCCGGCAATCTCGCCAACAAACTCATTCAACATCCTGACCGGCATTGAAACCTTGAGCCTGCGCATGCAGCGCCATTGTGACAATGCCCTGAAGGTGGCTGAGTTCCTCTCGAACCACCCGAAAATTGCCTGGGTCTCCTATGCAGGCCTGCCGGGTGATCGCTATCACCAGCTTCAGCAGAAATACATGCCAAAGGGCGCCGGTGCTGTGTTCACCTTTGGTGTAACCGGCGGATACGATGCTGGCGTTGCCATGGTTGGAAAGGTTGAGCTGCTGTCTCACCTTGCCAATATTGGAGATACCAGAAGCCTGATCATTCATCCCGCTTCCACAACCCATCGCCAACTATCCGATGAGCAGAAAAAAGCGGCGGGTGCTGGTCCCGACGTGGTGCGTGTCTCTATCGGCATCGAAGACCCGGCAGACATCATTGCCGATCTGGAGCAGGCCCTCGCCTGATCTGATCTGATCTCTGGCAGTCAACAAAAAGGCCGTGGCGCTGAATTCCAGCGCCACGGCCTCTTTTTTAGGTACACAAGTCTGGCTGTGAATGCCGACAGTCATTAATAAGTGCTGGCGTTCTTCATAGCCATGACCAGAGCTGTATGCGCCCAGGTACCCTTGCCGCCGCGCGCTTCGATTTCCAGAAGCTGATCACGAGCTGCATTACGCTGGTTCTGCTGCAGATAGGCCTGCCCCATATAGGAGCGCGCCAGAATGTAGTCCGGGTCACGCTTCAGCGCTTCCTTGTAATATCCCATACCAACATCCATCCGGCCCGCTTTGCGGTTTGAAAAGCCAAGATAGTTCAAGATACGCGGGTCATCGGAGTTGCCGGCCAGCTGCAAAAGGTCAATCGCGTTCTCATACTGGCCGTCATAGGCCAATTCCCGCGCGGCATCATAGAGCGTGTCATCATCAAACATGCCTTGCTGGGCGGATACGCAAGTTTTTGTATCCTTGTCCCACATCTGACCATCTTTACACTTTTGCGTCGTCTCAGTTGGCTTGGGTGGCTCGGAACTATCAGAACCGGCTGCATTGGCCTGCCCCATCAGCAGGCCTAAGGCCAATACTGGGGCGCAAGACCAGGCAAGGAAGGCTTTGCCGGAAATGTTTGGGCGGCGGGATGGTGAGGAAGAATGGAACTGCGTCATGATAAACTCTCCGTTGGTTGTTGAAGTTGGGGTTGTTGAAGTTGGAACTACAAGGTCTACGGCGGGGATCCGGAATAAGTTTCAAAAAAAATTCAACGCATCGAATTATGATAATTTACCGTGGCCATTGTTGGACGATCCAACGCGCCCAACGCTCGGAAAACGGCCTGTCACCGCACCCGAACAACAAATTTGTGAATGGCACTCAGAAAACTCTTGCACTACCGCAATGCATCGCGCTATCCCCGGCGGTGGAGAGGTGGCCGAGTGGTTGAAGGCGCGCCCCTGCTAAGGGTGTAAGCGTGAAAGCGTTTCGAGGGTTCGAATCCCTTCCTCTCCGCCATTTCCATAAAACGGTTGCGTCTCCGAACCCGTTTGGCGGGATCAGAGCAACACAATTAAGTTTTCAGGCCTTACATTAGCTTGTTCAGCTTTATGGTTGGGCGGTTCTTGGGCTAACGAGTCTCAAAATTTGGCGAAAATCGATGGCAGCTGTGCGGACAAAGCTGTCGTTCCTTCGTGGTACGCCAATGACCGTTTTTGGTAAGAATGATGCACGGCGCGGTATCGCGTGGCTCGCGTACAGAATTCGGCGCTCAGCGCTCCAAAAGCCCGCCGATCATCAGCGATACCATTTGCTTTACATGCGCGTCACGATCTTCGCCTTCGGCCACGGAGAGGTTGCCGATTGCACGCAACAGGTCAAAGGGTTTGACATCCGCGCGAAGGGCACTCGCCTCATTCGCGCGATTTAACAGACGTGACAGTGCGGGTTCGAACCGCTCCCGAAAGTAACCTGGCAAATCGGCATACGCCTCGTCGCCGGAGTGGAGCGCCGTTGCCAAACCTTTCTTGGTTCCCATGAAATCGGCGTAGAGCATCAACCATTCAGCGAGGGCATCGCCCGGGTCGAGCGACGCCTCCAGGTTTCGCGCTGCGTCAGCACAAGCGTCGATCTCTCTACGGAACACGGCCTTGATCAAATCAGAGCGTTTTGGGAAACGCCGGTAGAGCGTGCCGACACCAACCCCGGCTAAGCTCGCCACCTCGCGAACCGGAGCATCTACACCGGATCGCAGGAAGACCTCTTTGGCTGCCTGCAATACGGCATCCTCGTTGCGGGCAGCATCCGCACGCAACGACCGAGTGGTTTCGGGTTGAGCATCTGCGTCCTTCATTTTGACCCTAACTCGTCTTCAATCCGCATTTTCGGAACAACGTTCCGTTTATTGACATAAGCGGAACAATGCTCCATATATGCCATCGGAACAGCGTTCCACTTACTGACAGATAGCCGATCCGAACCCGGCTGAACACCCCAAAGAGGATAGAACCATGAACAATCTCATCGAAAAGGCGCGCCACCTGCCAATGCGCCCGCCTGTGCAAACCATCTCAATTGATCCCGTGACACTTGCCGCGCCGTTCCGATCGCAGCCGCTTGAACTGCGCATTACGGCCCCAATCGAAGGTGAAGACCTTCCTATCGTGCTGCTCTCCCACGGGGATGGGCCTTCGCTCTATCTGCCGTCAAAGGATGGCTACGGGCCTTTCGTGTCCTTCTTGGCGAGCCAAGGTTTTGCCGTGATCCAGCCGACCCACGCCAATTCGAAGGTCGGTGGACTGCCCCACGACCAACCGGGCGCACCGCTCTTCTGGCGCATGCGCGTCGATGAGATAAAGCATATCATCGACCAGCTAGATGCAATCGAATCCAAAACGCCTTTACTTGCGGGCCGCCTTGATCATGATCGGATCGCTGCCGTCGGGCACTCGATGGGCGGTCAGACGGTTGGTATGCTGCTTGGTGCAAGGCTCACCGATCCGAAGCGACCCGAGGACACCGACGTGTCCGTCATCGAACCACGGATCAAAACCGGCGTGCTGCTCGCCCCTCCAGGACGTGGTGGCGACAACCTCAGCGACTTCGCGCGGGAAAACTTCTCTGAACTCAATCCAGACTATTCGCACCTTTCAACGCCGTCACTTGTGGTCGTCGGTGACGAAGATGTGAACCCGTTCATGACTGTGCGCGGAGCGGAATGGTATCGGGCGGCCTTTGAGGATGGCCCCGGCGCATCGCACCTGTTGAGCCTTGTCGGCGGACAACACGGGCTTGGCGGGATCGCCGGTTACGACGCGAAAGAAACCGGCGACGAAGACCCGGATCGTCTCGCGGTCGTGCAGCGGGCTACGTCTGCGTTTCTGTATTCCCATCTCTACGACGACGATCCGAGTTGGTCGCAGACCCAAGAAGTGCTGCAATCAAATGCCGACGCCCTGGCAACGGTAGAAACCAACTAATGTGTCTAAAGATGGTAGAGCGCGGCTTTGAGATAGACCGCGCTCTACGAAGCAGCCATTAGAACGAAGCGCAGCATTCGGTAGCTCAGGGCTCGGAGCTGCCATTTGACGTTCGGTTGTTAATCGATAGCCAACGCGGGCAATTCCATCTCATCCTGATTTTGATCCACACCAAAATCAGGCAGCGAACTCAAAATTGCTTCCCAGGCTTCCAAGTCTTTGAAAAGATCATCCAGATGGTTCGAACTTTCTCCCCGCAGGTCCGCCATACACTCTTCTAAACTACTGATATACAAACGTTTTATTAGGTAAATTGGAATTTAGCCCACTTTTACCATAGCACTAGGCCGCACCAACTTGGCCCCTGCTGCACTTCAAATTTGCCCTTTAGCCCAAATTGACAGCAATAAACCAAGATAGATGAACGTCTGCCTCACCAATTGCCATAGATGGAATTGATATGGAGGCTGCTTGCCTCGCTATTTGACGCTGTCATTGGTAATGACGAGGTCGGGAGTTCAACCCCCCTGCGACACCATTTTTTCCACATAAAATCAATATGTTGAGCGTATATTTGTTGCTATTGAATTTTGTCGATTGATAGAAGGTAAGCACACAGTAAGCACTAAAACGGGAAGATGCGGGAATATCTTCAGAAGATTTGATGTTTGCGCCCCATCGCTTGAGGTTGGCGTATTCCAAGGTCTCTATTGGGCGGGAAGCAAACCTTCACAACCATCTGACTAACTCAGTTGGAACCCAATGCAGCAGCATTGGAATTTCGCGGTGCACACTCGCATAACCAAACATGTTTCGGTTGATTAAACCCTGGCCACCACCGTTGCCGAAACAAGTCTGTGCAATCCGAGTGCGGATCACAGTTGATGAAACTCAAAGTAACGAATCTAGTCTGCACCGAGACGGTTCTCGAAAAGGCACTCAATATCGCAATTGGCCTCACTTTCTGTAATGTGACCATCGCAAACGGCTACAGCTCAACCTGTGTGGGCTTGCTTCTATGCGTACTTCCCGAACTGGTAGTGCTCACCGCGCAAATTGGCTCCCGTCCCAGAATAATGTCGGCAGATTTTTCCGCGACCATCGCCGTGGGGGCGTTGGTGTTCGATCCGATTAAGCTGGGGAAGATGCTGCTGTCGCAAACTCGAATGCCATCGAAGCCATTCAGTTTCAGTTCGGTATCCACAACGGCGTTGTGGTCAGACCCCATCCGGCAAGTTCCAACCGGATGATAGGACGTGCGACCGTGATGGCGCACAAAATCAGATAGCTCCGCGTCCGTGGTAAGGCTGTCATCGGGCAAGACGATCCGGCGAACATGCTCTGCCAAAGCTGGTTGGGCAATTATCTCGCCGCAGAGTTTCAACCCGGCCACGGTGGTTGCCAGATCGTCAGGATGGCCGAAGAAGTTTGGATCAATTCTGGGTGCAGCTTTCGGGTCGCCGGATGAGAGCCGCACTGTACCTCGCGCTTTGGGGCGCAACCCGTAGCAGTTCAGTGTGATGCCCGAGCGTCCTTTTGAAACGTTGCCAACACCGTCTTCGGCTCCTGCTCCGGGTAAGAAGTGAAACTGCAGATCGGGGATTGACCTGTCTTCGCCCGAATACCAGAACATCCCACCTTCAACGACATTGCTCGCTGCCGGGCCCGTGCGATTGATCAGATATTGCAACCCGGCCCACGCGGCCCATTGAGGTTTTTTGTATTTGTCCAAACCACCATGGTCATGAAGCTCGGCAACAAGATCGATATTAACGTGGTCCGACAGGTTAGATCCGACCTGCGCGACATCTGCTCGTACTTCAATTCCGATATCCCGAAGGTGGTTCGCGGGCCCAATTCCTGACAGCATCAGCAGCTTTGGGGAACCAATCGCACCAGCTGTGAGTATGACTTCAACATCCGCATAAACGGCTTCAGCCAAACCTTTTCGCACATATTCGACACCCGACACTTTATGGCCATTGACGATCAGCTTTTGGCTGTGAGCTCCAGTCAACACCGTCAGGTTGGATCGGCCCCTGGCGGGATCGAGGTAACCCTTGGCCGCCGAACACCGTCGACCATCTACCACATTGAGCTGATAACAACCCGTGCCCGCTTGCCGTGGACCATTGAAATCGTGGTTGAATGGAATGCCGTATTGTTGGCAGGCCATAATGAATGCACGGGTGAGCGGCAGCGGATTGGCGACATTGGATACGCCCAGAGGACCATCGGTTCCATGCCAGGCATCCGCCAAACTTCGATTACCTTCGGATCGGAGAAAGTAAGGTTGAACATCAGCAAAAGACCAGCCTGGGCATCCTTCGTCATTGGCCCAACGATCATAATCCTGCGGTACGCCTCGGGTGAAAACCTCAGCATTGATGGAACTACCGCCGCCGAGTACTCGGCCTTGCGCGTAAGGAATACGACGATTTCCGGCATGGACCTGCGGTTCGGTGTGGTAGCCCCAAGTCAAGTTGCTGCCAGTTGTTTTAGAGAACCCGACCGGCATGTGGATATAGGGATGCCAATCGCGCCCACCCGCTTCGAGAAGCAGAACGTTGGTCCCTGGGGCTTCGCTTAGTCGTGCAGCAAGGACACAACCTGCAGTGCCTCCGCCAATGATGATATGACTGAACGAAGATTGCGCCATGTGGATCCTAATTCGGGCTGGTAACAAAACTCATGACGAAATCCACAATAAATGTGCGCCGCGCGGCGAGAGCCTCGGGCGTCATATGATCAAACGCATAGAGTTCTGTATTGGTGAAGCGGTTATTGAGATAATAAAAACCTAGTCCTGCAATTGAGTGGTTCAACTGCATCGGATCAATGCCGGACCTGATCACGCCATCCTTGACGCCCTGATCAAGCACGTCCTGCACGATGCTGAGCAAAGTACTTGTTCTACGCTTCACGATCCCAGATTTCCTGAGATATTCTGCACGCAGAAGGTTTTCCTGATTTACCAATGCCAGGAACTCTGGATTGGCAACATAATAGTCCCAGGTGGATTCGACCAGTTTCCGAATAGCGTCGAGAGGGTCAAGTTCATCCAGATGCAGGGATTGCTCCATTTTGCGGATGCCCAGATAGGCTTCCTCAAGAACTGCGATGTAAAGACCCTCTTTTGATCCGAAATAATGGTAGATCATCTTTTTGTTCAAACCGGTCGGCCCAGCAATAGCTTCGATTCCCGCGAGCGCAAAGCCATTGTCGGCAAACTCGCGCCGAGCCGAAGCGATTAGATCGGCCTTCGCGGTTTCTGCGTTCCGACCGACCCGCTTTGTTACTGATTGCTTTGCCGCTGCACTGATCATTCCGCGCCTCTCTAGGATGATTTGAGTTGACCCGATCATCCCTTACTGGCCCCCAGTGTCAATCCCGCAATAAAGTGGCGTTGCATTGCAAAAAACATCATAACCGGCGGGAGTGCAGCGATCAAAGACCCGGCAGCCAGCAGATTGAATGAAGAGATATATTGGCCCTTTAGGGTGGTCAGACCAAGAGTAATAGGGCGCAATTCATCAGATTGGATCAAGATAAGCGGCCAGAAGAAATCGTTCCAGATAAATGTGAATTGCAACACTGCCAGCGCCGCAAGCGCAGGACGCACGAGTGGAATAATCACATGGATAAGAATTTTCCATTCGCTCACCCCTTCCGAACGCGCAGACTCCACCAACTCAAACGGTAGATCAGCGATGAAATTGCGCATAAAGAAGGTGCAAAAGCCCGTCTGGAATGCGACCTGAAACAGAATGACGGCAAGGTAAGTATCATAGATCCCAAGGTCCAATGTCAGTTGTCGAACCGGAATCATGAGGATTTGAAATGGTACAAAGTTGCCTGCGATAAAGAGCGCAAAAATTACGAACCGGCCTTTGAATTTGTAGAGCGCCAGCCCAGCTCCGGCGAGCGTCGATAGAAACAATGCCCCAAAAATGGACGGCACAGTAATAATCACGCTGTTTAGCAGATATATCAGGATTGGAGACGAGCTGAAAACCTCGCCGAAATTGTCCAGGAATGCCCATTCCGAGGGAATGCCCCAATAGTTTCCATAGTTGATGTCGTGCAGCGATCGGCCTGCTGTAGCAACAATCGCAATCATCGGCAGCAACCAGATAACCAACGAGATGGGCAAAGCCACCTTGTACATCAACTGACGCGATTTACTTGATTCCTGTATTGGACGCGGAAACATTATCGGGATCCTTTTTCGTTTTTCAACAGACGCATCAGGAACCAGACGATGTAGACATCCATGATCAGAAACAGGACGGTCGCAATCGAGGCCGCATAACCCATGCGGTACCGGAAGATCGCGTTGTCATACATGTAAAAGGCCAACACGTTGGACGAATTGTATGGTCCGCCCTCGGTCATGATTGCCACCAAGTCAAACGAGCGGAGTGCTCCGATCACAGTGACAACAATGGCGATGAAGGTCGCCGCACGCAGTTGCGGAAGCACTATATTTACCAGCAAACGCCATCCTCTGGCCCCGTCCAGACGCGCGGCTTCGATCATCTCGGGGTTCACGCTGTTCAGGCCGGTCAGATAAAGGATCATGCAATAGGCCGTTTGTGGCCACAGTCCTGCGATGATCACACCGAAGGTAGCCCAATCCTCACTTGCCAAAATCGATGGCAATTTAAGTCCCAGTGGTTCGATCAAAGCTGCGATCAATCCGAATGCCGGGTCATAAAACCAGGTAAAGACAAGCCCAACCACGATCTGTGATACGACAAACGGGAAGAAGAAAAGCGATTTGACCAGCCGGATTCCAAACACTTTTTGGTTCAGGAATAAAGCTATGAGCAGTCCCAATACAGGGGCCAAAAGAAAGAGGACCAGCCAATAGATATTATTGACCAGCGCCTTCCAGAATACCGGGTCTTTGAACAGTAGATCGTAATTGTTGAACCCGACCCATTTCTTGGGACCAATGCCCTGCCATTCGTAAAACGACAGAGAAATTGACTGAATGATTGGATAGATCACAAATAGCGAGAACATCGCAAAGGCCGGCGCGATAAACAAAAGCGGTGTGATGACCAGCTTGTTCCGACTATAAAAAGTCGTGTGTCTTGGCTTTGGTGGAACCGGATAGCTTGTCATATCAGTCATTGGGAAACCCTCGCAGAGATGCGGTTCCGGCGCATGCGCGCCGAAACCATTAGCTTTTTCCGCGATCAGAGAGCGCCGTAGATACGTGCGCGCTCAACTTCGATCCGTTCGAGAATGTCATCGATACGATCGGGGTGTTGCAGGAATTCCTGAAAGCCCTGCATGCCAACCTTAGCCAGAGCCGGATCTGTATCACGGTCATAGAACTGCATGATGCCATCCGCCTTGCTGAGTTGAGCGAAGCCACCCTGGGCAAACCGGTCATCCTTGACGGAGGCGTTAATATTTGGCGGCAGCATGTCCAGTGTCCCGGCAGTTTTGGTCTGATTTTCAGCCGCAGCCGCGAATTTCAGGAACAACCGCGCATCGTCCTTGTTCTTAGCGTTTACCGGGATGTGGAAACTATCAGTAGGCGCATCCTCGTAGATACCGACGCTTTCATCGATGATTGGGAAGGGGAACCATTCGACCTGCTCGCGCACATCATCGGGGAACATCGATACGATAAACGGCGCAAGTAGATACATCGCCGCCTTACCCTGGTTCATGAAGGGAAGAGCTTCCTGGAAAGAATAGGCAGGATGGTTTTCTACAAAGAAGTCCGCTTCGACCAGTTCCTCCCAAATCTCGAATACCTTTTTCACGCGTTCATCGGTGTACTTGATCTTGCCATCCATTAAATCGGCATGGAAATCGGCCCCATTCACACGCAGATTTAGGAAATCAAACCAACCGGCAGTGGGCCAAAGATTCTTGGTGCCAATGGTAACAGGCGTGATATCGGCTGCGTTCAATTGAGCACCCATCTCCTTGAATTCTTCCCAGGTAGATGGTGTCTCTGTGATGCCCGCCTGCTCGAAGAGATCTTTGCGGTAATAGAATCCCCAAGCGTAATAGGCGTACGGAACACCATATTGCTTACCATCAACCGATGAGGCGCCCACGACAGCAGGCATCTGTTCATAAAGGTTCTCCGACGCCCAAACATCTGAGACATCCTCGAACAGCCCAAGATCGACAAACACTTTCATTCGGTTGCCCGCGTTCCATGTAATCAGATCAGGCGCGTCCGACACAAGGAAGTTACGCAACGCGACCTTGAATGCCTCATGGTCATAGAGGTTAAATTTGACGTCGATCTCCGGGTAAGCCGCTTCAAAATCGGCGATCAGATTCTCCATAGCCTCCTTTTGGGCGGGGTCTGATGTATTGGCATTCATCACCAAATCTCGGGCGAAAGCTGTTGTCGACAAGGCCGCAATCGCGGTTGCACAAAGCAGTGTCTTTATGGTTTTCATAGTTTCTCCTCGCTGTTGTTTCAGCCGCATGTTGCGGTCTGAATCCGTCCAGCCCTTTCGAGCTGGCCCCTTACCCTTCCTCCAGGGCACTCTCTCACGCGGCGCTTAGTACTCACCGGTGAGTTATTTAATTGCGCCAAAAAATTCACTTTGGCGGCTGGTTCCGCATGAGCAGTGTGTTTGAACCGCTTTGCACAACCTTTCCGTTCTGGTTAGTCACATCGAACCTCATCTCGACAACACCGCGATCCCCCTTAGATGTCGGGCGCATAGTCGCGACAGTGATTGTCGCGCCAATACTATCCCCGGCGATAATGGGCGCTTTGAAATTCCAGTCTTTCCAACCGAGCGACGCCACGGCTTGCAACTTTACGTCTGCGCGGTTTTTCAGGCCATCCACCATACAAAGAACCAGTAAGCCGTGAGCAATCCGCGCCGGAAACCCTTGTTCACGGGCAAAACCATCATCCATATGAACATCAAAGAAGTCGCCAGAAATTCCGGCAAAATTCACGATATGTGTCTCTGTCACGACGATACGCCCAGTGCTGAAGAACGCACCTTTCGAGAGGTCGTCGTAATAGTAGTTACCCGCGACTAATTGAGTTTTGGCAGGGGCGCTCATGCCGCCGCATCCTGGCGTCGAACAGCACCTGCGGACTCACTCAGCGTTTTTCCTTCTAAATCAAACAAGTGGCAGTAATTATCATTCAATTCCGCGGTCACAGTGGTCCCAAATTTCGGCGGTGCTTCACTTTCTGACTTGAGGATAACCTCCTGGCCCGACTTGGATGTACCGTATGCGTAAGCCATGCCGCCAAGGTTCTCGACAACGCCGACATGGACTTCGAGGTCAGACCTGCCGACCATGCCAAGCAGGTGCTCCGGCCTTATGCCGACCGAAACCTTCTGGCCTTTGTGAACGAGCGCGTCCGGACGAAGCGGTACAGTGATAAGACGATCTGCCGCGCCGATGACTGCGACGGAGGCAAAACCATCATCGATGTGCACGGCCTCGGCGTCCATAAAGTTCATATGCGGTGATCCGATGAAACCTGCCACGAACTTGTTGTCGGGCCGCGTATACAATTCAAGCGGGGAACCAATTTGTTCAACCAAACCATCTCGCAGTACCACGATCTTGTCGGCCATGGTCATCGCCTCAACTTGATCGTGGGTTACATAGATCATTGTCGCGCCGATCTCGTGATGCAATCTCGAAAGCTCCACACGCATTTGAACCCGTAGTTCAGCGTCCAGATTTGACAACGGCTCGTCAAACAAAAACACCTTTGGTTCGCGAACAATTGCACGGCCAATGGCGACACGTTGCCGCTGACCGCCCGACATTTCTTTAGGCTTGCGTTCCAGCAGATGTTTGATCTGCAGAATCTCAGCGGCCTTGTTGACCCGCGCATCAATCTCGATCTTTGGGGTCTTCGCCATCCGCAGACCAAAGCTCATATTCTGTGCCACCGTCATATGCGGGTACAGGGCATAAGACTGAAACACCATGGCGGTGCCCCGATCAGAGGCCTCGACACTGCTCATATCTTCGCCTCCAATGAGCAACTGCCCGGACGAAATGCCTTCCAGCCCGCAAATCATGCGCAAAAGCGTCGACTTTCCGCAGCCCGAGGGCCCCACGAAAACAACGAACTCGCCATGATCAGCCTGCAGGTCTATCCCTTTGATCACATCCACTGGACCAAAGGACTTTCGCACACTTGATAGTTTGATCTCTGCCATATTACTTCCGGGTAAAAGCGTCCCCGAACCTTCCCATTGTGGTGAAAGACGATCAGACGTCCGTCACCCATCGTTCTGTTTGAGGTCCGATCTGAAGGTGGACCGATTTCAATTCCGTGTATTCTTCGACGCCATAGCGGCCAGTTTCGCGACCATTTCCTGACTGCTTAAACCCACCCAAAGGCAATTCCGGGAATCCGGCCAGAGCGGCATTCACCCAGACGCGACCAGCCTGAATACGGCGGGCACAGTGCAGAGCGGTTGACATGTCGTTAGTCCAAACATACGCGGCCAGCCCATAGTCTGTGGCGTTGGCCAACCTGATTGCTTCGGCTGTATCGTTGAACGTCATGATCGACAGAACGGGACCAAAAATCTCTTCCCGCGCAATTCGCATTTCGGGTCGAACATTGCCCAAGAGCGTGGGCGGATAATAAAGCCCCCCATAGGCCTGCGCGTCGCCACCACAGATCAGTTCAGCACCTTCGCTGATACCAATTTTCACGTAGTCTGCAATCTGATCAAACTGCCGTTGATTGATGATCGCACCAATCCGTGAGGTGGGATCAAACGGCTCGCCGACTTTTAAATCGTTCAATCGTTCTTTCAGCCGGGCCTGGAACGTTTTGGCGATGCTATCTTGCACCAATAGGCGCGAACCTGCGATGCAGCACTCACCCATATTTACATTCGCAGCCTTCAGAACGCCATCAACCGCGGCTTCAATGTCGCAATCGGCAAACACGACTGATGGTGACTTGCCACCCAATTCCAATGAGAGCTTCTTGATGTTGCTCGCTGAGGCTTGAATGGCCATTTTCCCCACGCGTGACGATCCAGTGAAGGCCACCATGTCAACGTCACTGCTTTCCACGATAGCCTGACCAACAGGCTCACCATATCCCGCTAGAATGTTACACGCACCAGCTGGAAGACCCGCCTCATCCAGATACCCGGCAATGATAAGCGACGTGCCGGAGGTAAATTCACTTGGCTTAACCACGACAGAGCAACCTGCGGCCAACGCAAATGGCAGGCGTTCGGAGAGAATCAGCAAAGGAAAATTCCAAGGTGTGATAATGCCCACCACGCCAATCGGCTCGCGCAGAACCACACCCATCATGTCTGTGCCAAGCGTGTTGTGACTGTCACCATGCAATGATCGCGCAGAGCCTGCGGCGTAATCCCAAAGCTCGGCTGAAAACAATACCTCACCGCGCGAGACGGACAGAGGCTTGGATGTTTCAAGCGTTTCGATCAGAGCGAGTTCGTCGACATTTTCCCGGATTTTCTGCGCAACGATGCGCAAAATGCGAGATTTCTCTCCGGCATAGGAATAGGCCCATTCACCCATGTCGAATAAAGTCCGGGCCGCAGCAATCGCAGCCTGCGCATCTTCTGCGCTCGATGCTGGGTAGATCGAAACTAACTTGCCATGCGCCGGGCTTTCGCGTTCGATCACTTCTCCCGTACTTGCGCCCACAAAAGCGCCGTCAATGTAATTCTTGAACTGCCTTGGTTTGGCAAAGACCTGCTCAGCATTATCCAACATTTTCGCCTCCCACAGATGCGTGAGACTTGCTTGCACTTGGGGACCTTAGATCTGGATCAAAACAATGCTCCGGCATCAAGGACAAATCGTCTGACACGAGCGGACGAAAGCTCATACGATCGAGTATATCAGCCTCAAGATCCGCACCGGGCGCAATCTCGATAAGCTCAATTCCGTTTAAGGTCAGCCGAAACACAGCACGTTCAGTAATATAGAGCACCGGTTTCTTCCCTTCAGCAGCTGCCTGCCCGCCAAAGGTGACTTCGCGCACCCTATCTACAAATTTGGCAACGCGGCCCGGCTGTATGATCTCTAACGCCTGATCCAGAATGTCGACCTTGAGCCCGCCTGTTTCAAACGTGCCGCAAAAGACAACCGATTTGGCGCCCTGAGAGATATCCACGAAACCGCCTGGACCCACAACATTGGACCCGAGTCGCGAAACGTTCACGTTTCCGGCAGCATCAACTTCCCCTGCCCCTAGAAACGCGACATCTGCTCCACCGCTGCTGTAATAATCGAATTGATCGGTTGACCGCATTATGGCGCAGGGAAGACTCGCTGCACCAAACAGCGCTCCATCAATCAACTGCCCATTGTGGATGCCCTGCTCCACTGTGACCCAGATTTTATCCAGGGTGCCTTGCTGCGCCAAAATCGCAGCAATTCCGCCGGGAATTCCAAATCCAAAATTCACGGATTGACCGATCTGGACTTCGTCCGCCGCGCGCCGTGCAATGATTGCCCGCGCACCTTTCGGGGAGGACATTCCATCAAAGGTTCCATGAGCTGGCATCTTGGCGCCCGGCAACCCTGCCAGGCTGGGTTCATACCCGCCCATATGGGTTTGAGGCTGATCCGGCACCTTGGCGACAAGGTCGACCATGACCCCCGGCACCTGAACAAGCCGACCATGGAACTGACCCGACCGGCGCTCTTCCCGCACCTGCGCAAGAACGCAACCACCCGCTCCACATGCAGCTAAGGCGACCGCATTACAGTCGAGATCTCCGGATTCTTCCTCGCAAGAGATATTTCCAAATTCATCACAAAAGGTGCCACGGATAATCGCCACATCGGGTTTAATCGGCAAGTAGCGAATATATTCAGCACCTTCGATTTCCATGATTTCATTTAAGGGACCGGCGCTTTGTGCAGCATCATTAGCGGCCCCGCCGCCGTTACGCGGATCATAACAGGTTCCCAGTCCCACAGTAGTGATCAAACCGGGCCGACCCGCGCCGCTTTCCCGCAATAAAAGCGATATGACGCCGGATGGCAGCGTGAAGGCTTCGACCTCGTTACGCTGAGCAAGCTCTTGCATGCGCGGAGACCAGGACCAGTGCCCACCGATCACCCGCTTAACCATACCTTTATGCGCAAACCGGTTGATGCCACGGGTTTTAGCATCACCAATCCCCAATGCATGAACCACAGCCAGGTCCCGCGGGTGCCCAGTTGTCAGAAACCTTTTTTCTATGGCCGCAAAAATCGCGTCGGGTTCAAGCATGCCGCCGCCATTACCGGTGACGGCGATAGTGTCGCCGTCCCGCACCATGGCTGCGCAGTCTTCCAGAGAACCCATTTTCAAGGCCGTCTCCCACTTTTAATATTATTCACTCACTGGAGAGTTACAGTATTTCGACACTATGTCAATCCACGAGCCCATTTCCCCTCATTGGCGCATCCCAAGTCGGGGCATATGGCACGACTTTCGCGTTACTGATCCGATAATTGGCAGCCGTCAGCTTTGCGATTTCTGCCATCTCTTGGCTCGATAAGGCAAAGTTCATGAGGTCGAAGTTGGCCTCGATATTGGCCCTTTTGGTGGACATCGTATTCAAAGACACACCTTGTTGAAGAATCCAGCGGAGCGCGACCTGTGCTGCATTTTTCCCATATGATTTACCGATCTCGGCAAAGACCGGATATTTGAATACTTCGCCACGCGCGACGGAACAGTATGATGCCAAGGGAATATCCGTTTCTGATGCAGCGGCCAGCAGGCGTCTCTGATCCAGTAGCGGGTGAAATTCAACCTGATTTATGGCCAGCGAAACATCCAGATGCTGGACAGCATCCTGCATCTGCTTCGTTGTGTAATTCGATACGCCAATGTGCCTTGCATACCCCTTGCGATGCGCCTCCTGCAGCAGTGTCAATGAGGGCTCGACTGGATTGTCATTTGGTGGCCAGTGCAGCAACAGCACTCCAACAGAATCCACTTTTAGATCGCGCAAGCTTTGCTCGACCGATGCAATAAACTTGTCTGGACCCATATTTTCAGGATGCACTTTTGTGGTGATCAGCAGGTCATCCCGATCTATTCCCAGGTCTGGCAGAACCGCGCCAAGCGCAGCCTCGTTGCCATACCATTGCGCCGTATCAAACGCGCGATACCCAACCTCAGCTGCCATGAGCACCGCATGCTTCAGGTTTTCCCCTTCAAGAGGGTAGGTTCCGAAAGTCCGTTGAAAGCAGCTGGTTTGGTAAATTGACATAGTAGGCTCCTCATGCGGCGCAGCAAAATGTGGTTTTTAACTTCGCACTTGATAATTCACCCATTGGTGAGTTACAAGTCTTTTGAAACAAACGAATAGGGGAGATCTATGATCAGGCATCTTGTCTTTTTGAAATATGCGTCGGACGTGTCTGGGGACGTTAAGGACTCCATTTTGAAAGACCTAAACAGACTTAAATCGGAAATCGAAGGCATTCTGGCCTTCGGGCACAGGCCCAACCTGTCTCCCGAGGACGATGTAATCCACGGATTCAAAGATATGTTTTGGTTCGATTTTAAAGATGTAGCTACGCGAGATGCATATCTTGAGAACGAAAACCACAAAGCCATCGGTGTGCGAATTGTAAACGCTGCTGAAAGAGGTCCGGAAGGAGTTTTTGTTTGCGATATAGAGCTCTGATGAGCAAACGCGCACTGGCACCAAAAACATTTAAGACAGCAGTATTGGCCTTTTTGCCAGAGCCGGCGCTCGTTTAGAGAATGGCTGGAAGTGATGGAGAACAAGATGACAAGACAAGTCGCTCTCGTGACCGGAGCAGGCCGCGGAATTGGCCGGGCAACCGCTGTGGCACTGGCCAGCTCCGGTTTTGATGTAGGGCTCAACGATCTTCAGCCGGATGAACACCTTGAGACACTCTCAGCCGAAATCGATGGCCTCGGTCAGCGCACACACATATGCGCGTTCGACGTGGGCGACACAATGCAACACGACCGGTCCCTAGCCAAAATTGAAGGCGTGTTGGGACCACTCACCACACTTGTGAACAATGCTGGTATCGGGGTTGTCAGCCGTGGTGATCCTTTAGACGTCCAAGAAAACAGCTTCGATCGTTGCATGGCGGTGAACGCCAAAGGGCCGTTCTTCCTGACGCAGGCCTTTGCTCGTCGGCTTCTCTCTCGAAGCCGGGATCCAAATGTGGTGTATTCCGTCATAAACATCACGTCTTCCAACGCATCTGCTGTGGCAGTACCGCGTACAGAATACTGTGCATCCAAGGCCGCGGCATCGATGATATCTAAGTGTTTTGCCGCCCGTCTGGGTCCCGAAAACGTTATGGTCTACGATGTTCAGCCCGGCTTGATCGAAACGCCCATGACTGAAACCGTAATCGACGCCTATCAGGCGCGAGCTGAAGATGGACTATGTCTACTTCCTCGCGTCGGCCAACCGTCCGAGGTGGCCGCCGTCGTTGCCAATCTCGCAAGGGGCTGCCTCCCCTATACAACCGGACACGTGATCTCCGTCGATGGCGGCATGCTTGTTCCCCGTTTTTGAAGAACAACCACCTATGCAAACTAAGGTGCCCCGCCTACGCGAAATCTCCGAAACCTATCGGCCAAGTGCCAACTCATTGAAAGTGTACCACTGACACATAACAGCGCGCGCGGTCATATAATTTATGTATGAATAAACCACACCCAAATCTTGTTCTGCTGAGTCAACTGGACATTCATAATTTGAATGCGTCGGCCGACCTGTTCGCTGAGGGCTTCATATGGCATTACTTCAATCCCAAACTCCCCGATATTGAAGGCGATTATGTTGGCGTTGAGGGACTGAAAAGTTCTTTCACGGGCTTCACGGACAGACCGCAGGCACCTTCAAAGTTGAGCCTGTCAACGCAATACCAATGGGTGATGAGCTCATTGTGGTCCACGCACGCAACACTATGCAGTATAATGGCGAATCCATTGCCATTGATGCGGCGGTTGTTTGGAGAATTTTTGATGGTCAGTTCGCCGAAGCTTGGGGTATAACATCGGCATTCACTCAAGCGGCATAAGTTACATGCAATGTGGAGCACCGGTATTTTTTAACCCACATCAAGTGCCGTGATTCATCCAGTTGGATCGAAGTCCCAGGTGACTTTGGTTTCGTTGGATATAGTGAACTGGAATATCCGCACAATGCGTTGAGAGGCTCCGGCGAGCAAACAGATACGTCAAGAGTATCCAGACAAGGCCGTCCTGTCAGAATTCAAAAAACAGTCCAACGGCATAAACGATTAAACATCGAACGCTGGCAGGAGCATTCAGACCATTGCCAGACCACATCTTCCAAATAAGACCGTGCAGCATCTCTCAATTTGATGACCAGCCAACTGGTCTAAGTGGATGTCCTTGAGAGTGATCTCTTTCTTTTTCGAGCTTTCTTTCGGTCATCCGCTCAATTTCGGGCACTTTGATATGATGTCTGATCGGTCAACTTCGTTTCTCCAAAGCCAATTCTTGCTCGACACCATTATTCTGATAACCATCGCCATGTTGGGCATTGATCAATGTCAATGATGACTGATGCCAAGTACAAACCAGTTAACCCGGCCTGGAATTTACCCAGCGCACACGCATTTGAATCCGCGACATAACGGCAGACACAGACATGCAATTTTGAAGGCTGCTCCTTGCCGGACGGCCTTGGCCCTTTCTTGATGGAGTCATTGTTCGCGCTATTCTCAATCAAAGAAATCTCTGGCAAGGTGCCCTGAGTCAGGTTGAATATCACATGACTGATATCACCGTGGGCCTTGGATTATTGCCGGGCCGTGACCATCCTTTCGGATTGACAGATCAAGCTTTTTCAAATTATCTCCAAGATTTTTGCACATATTGATTGGTGTCAATACGGCGCATGTTTCATGTGCAAATCTTGCAAACGGGCGACATCGCTCAGGTTGATCCGCAGCGATCCGTTACCTTTCAAGAATGTGATCTGGCGACACACCACTCGATTTCCAGTGCCATCTGATCTGATTAAAATGAACGTAACCAGGACAAGAGGTAATCTGATGATCCAGCTTTCAGAATACGCACTCGACAGAATGCTGAAGTCAATCTTGCGCGACGGCACCCTGCACGTTGTCATGCCGTCGGGCGAAAATCATAGATACGGCAACCAAAGCGGCCATCCGGTAACGGTTCGGCTGCACGATGCCTCGACGGTCAGGCATCTGGCTATAAACCCAGAGTTGGCGTTGGGCGAAGCCTATATGAATGGATCGCTGACGATTGATGGGGATGATTTACAAGAATTTCTCGGGTTGATTATTCACAACGTTCAGCATGACGCAGGAAATCGAGTCTGGTGGCAAAAGCCACTGCAAAAGTCACGCTCTTCCTTACGGTGGCTGGCGCAAAACAATTTTGTGGAACGGGCGCGCGGTAACGTGGCCCACCACTATGACCTTTCAGGCCGTCTATATGACCTTTTTCTCGACGATGATCGGCAGTATTCTTGCGGCTATTTCAAAGACCCGACCGAGACGTTGGATCAGGCGCAAAAGCACAAAAAGGAACATATCGCCCGCAAATTGATGATCGAACCAGGTATGTCTGTCCTTGATATTGGCTGCGGTTGGGGCGGATTGGCACTGACGCTCGCAAAGGACTGCGGTACTCGCGTTGTCGGGGTCACACTGTCTGAGGAACAGCACGCCTATGCGACCAAACGGGCGGAACTGGAAGGCCTTTTGAATCAGGTAGATTTCCGACTGTGCGACTACCGTCATGTTGAAGGCTCTTTCGACAGGATTGTCTCCGTCGGGATGTTCGAACATGTGGGGCTGCGCCACTTTGATGAGTACTTCCGGACAATCCGCAACCGGCTCTCTCCCAACGGCATTGCGCTGGTTCACACGATTGGTTGGGCCGCCCCTGCGACGGGAACGAACCCGTGGATCGCAAAGCATATCTTTCCGGGCGGTTACATCCCGACCGTTTCAGAAGCCATGAGCGCCGTCGAGAAGGCCCGATTGTGGGCAACGGACATCGAATGTTGGCGCCTGCACTATGCCTATACGTTGCGGCACTGGTACGATCGGTTTCAGGAAAATGAAGATCAGGTGGCAGCGATGTATGATGATCGCTTTGTCAGAATGTGGCGCTTCTATCTTGCCGCATGCGAGCAAACCTTTCGCAATGGCCCGCAAGCGGTTTTCCAGTTCCAATTGTCACGAAATGTCGACGCCGTCCCGCTGACCCGGGACTATCTCTACGATCAATCGCGTTTGGGAAGTGGCCCCGCAGGCCAACAGTTGAAGACGGCCAGGCCGGACCCGAACGCTGCCTTGGCAGAGAAGGAACAAGAGATGTCAAATATAAGCAGTATGTGAGTTGCAGGCGACAATCGCGTGGTGCAAAGCTGGAAAAGAGCTAACTGAAAATGGGGATAATTCGAGAAACACGTCAGGCTTGTTGTGAAAGTGATTTAGAAGAAAAAAGGCGCCCGTTGGGGCGCCTTTTTCCGAATTTACAGGACCATTTAGTTCGACAAGGTAAATGGTGCTGAGTAGTTGGCTACGTTTTCAGGCGTAATCAGCAGGCAGTCAAAGAGCTGCTTTTCTTCGCTCATTTTCGCAGAACCGTTCTTGATATAGTGGTCAGCCTGGATGACTGCTTCACGGGAGAAGACCGCAACAGGCTGAAGCACAGTGTATGCCATTTCACCGTTTTTGATGGCTTCAACCGCATCAGGTGATCCATCGAAACCGCCGACAATAACGCCGTCCAGCTTGCTGGATTCTTTCAAAGCAGCAATTGCGCCCAGTGCCATTTCATCATTACCTGCGATGAGTGCATTGATCACCGGATTTGCCTGAATGATCGACTGCATTTTTGTGTAGCCTTGCGTACGATCCCAATTGGCAACTTCCTCAGCAACTTTCTCAAGTCCCGGATATTGCGACAATACGGTGTTGTAACCGTTAGAGCGTGTCGCTGCGTTGTTATCAGCTGGGTTGCCGAAGAACTCTACGTATTTAGCTTCATCACCGACCAAACCCTGCCATGTAACGGCGCCCAGAGCGGCACCCTGAGCATTGTTGGAAACCAGCTGTGCAATCGCGATGCCACTTTCATTGATCTCGGCGTTGACCAGAAAGACGGGAATGCCGGCCTGTGTCGCTTTGCGCACGACAGCAATTGAACCATCGGCATTTGCCGGATCCAGAATGATTGCCTTGGCACCATTTGTGATGGCCGCATCAATGAGGTTGGATTCAGCGTTGGTGTCGCCCTTATGCGCGGACACTGTTGCTTCGTAACCCAGTTCCTCGGCTGTCGCTTTGGCCACTTCGCCTTCCGTGAACCAGTATGGGTTAGCCGGGTCATTGACGATAATGGTGATCAATCCCTCGGCCCAGGCAGATCCTGCCATGAGCGGCAGCGATACCGCAGCTGCAAGCACTGCGCGTTTAGTAAACTTAATCATTATGATAGTCTCCCTTGGTTGATTATTTGCCGATGCCCGGCATTTTCCGCGTCAGGTTCATTGGACCTGTGCAGTCGCGAATATTTTGGATCAAAGGCTAGCCTGACTTACCTTTGTTTCCGTATTGAATTGAATTCAGCATGACAGCGAGCACGATAACCGCACCCGTAAAGACGGTTTGCCAATAAGATGACACGCCGGTGATAACCAGACCCGCTCCCAGGAACACGATCACGAAAGCGCCCAGCAACGTGCCGCGCACGGTCCCACGCCCACCCATCAGGGACGCTCCCCCAACGACAACGGCAGCAATAGCTGTCAGCTCATAAGTCGTACCGGCAGTCGGCCCGGCAGAGGTAAGCTGAGAGCTCAGCACAATACCGGCGATCGCGGCGCATACACCGGACAGTACATAAACCCAGATCTGAACCTTCTTGACCGGCACGCCTGAAAGTTCCGCCGCATTGGCATTACCACCCGTGGAATAGAGCCACCGACCGAAAGGCGTTCTTGTCAGCAAAAGATGTACAGAGACAGCGACCGCGGTCAGCACGAAAATGCTGATCGGAACACCCCAAAGCCGATTGAAGCCCAACCATTCAAAGCCGGTATTGCTGAACGACGGGTCGCCGGAAAGATTGTTGAAAGTCAGCCCATTGGTCATGAGCAGTGCCACACCGCGCGCCACATAAAGTGTTCCAAGCGTTGCTACAAAGGCAGGTACTTTGAAGTAGGCGACCAGAACACCGTTAAGGATTCCAACCAGTGCCCCCATGCAAAGCGTCAAGATGAAGACAGCCCAGACGGGGAGATATAAAATGATACCCAATGCTTCCAGCTCGATCCCCTGCATCAGGAAACCCGCGAAAACACCGCATAATGCCAGCGTTGAACCCACTGACAAATCGATGCCGCCGGACAGAATGACGAGCAACATGCCTATGGCCAGCAGGCCGAAAATCGCCACCTGTGACGTCATGATCAGAAAGTTCGGGACGGAAAAGTAATTCGCCGACAGGACCGAAAAGATCGCAATGATAACAATGAGAGCAAAAAATGCCCTGCCCTCAAGCAACAGATGCACAAGGTTTAGCTCACCAGCCTTCTTGGGCTTGGATTCTAGCGAAGCCGATCTCACATCTGACATTTTGCGGTCTCCCTGCGTATCGGTCATGCAGCCAGGCTTTCGCCGGAAGCTGCCATAATTGCTTCTTTGGTTATGTCTTGGGTGAATTCCGCGGCAATCCGGCCGCGCCGCATTACAATGACACGATGTGCGATTGCGAGGCATTCGGTCACTTCAGATGTTGTATAGACAACGGCCATGCCGTTGTTGGCGCGATCCGCCAAAATCCGGAAGACCTCACCCTTGGCACCGATATCGATGCCGCGGCTGGGCTCGTCAAGCAGGATTACCGAAGGTTTGGTCGCCAGCATTTTGCCGATCACAACCTTCTGTTGATTGCCACCGGACAGCGACCCAATCGGCGCGTCAGGGCCTTCTGTCTTGACGGTCACTTCCTTGATGGATCGGTCGATGATCGCGTCTTCGTCGTTGGTGTTTGTGAACAGGCTCTTGGTAAAGTTCCCAATCGAAGCAAGCGACAGATTGCGCCCAACACTCATGGTCTGCACCAGCCCGTCGCGCTGACGGTCTTCCGGGACGAGAACGAGCCCTGCAGCAATCCGTTGTGAAATGGTCAGTTTGGAAATATCGCGTCCATGCAGCAAAATATTGCCGGAACTGGGTGCCAGACGGCCAGCGACGCATTCCATCATCTCGGTGCGACCCGCGCCCATCAAGCCATAGATGCAAACGACCTCTCCTGCCGCGACGGTCAGATCCAGACGATCTACGGCATTTCCAGCGCCCGAGGCCATGGGAACGCAAAGCGATTCCAACTGCAGTGCGGGCGTGCCCAAAACATTCTCGGGCGGCGAACCAAGGTCAAAATTGTCACCCACCATGTTGCGGACAATCCACTCAAGATCGATCTCTGCACGGGGGCCGTATGCGGTCATGATACCGTCGCGCAAAACAACTGCGTGGTCGGTAATGGTCAGCGCCTCTTCCAGGTGGTGCGAGATATAGACAATGCTTACGCCGCGGGCCTTGAGGTCGTGGATTACCTTGAAGAGAACCTCCACTTCCGTTGCGGACAGGGCCGATGTGGGCTCATCCATGATGAGAATGCGCGAATTGACGGAAAGCGCACGGGCAATCTCCACGATCTGTTGCTGGCCAAGACGCAGGTCTTCTACCAATGTCAGCGGATCGATGTCCTCCTCCAGATCGCGCATCAAAGCGCGAGTCTGGTTTTCCTGCTCGGCATAGTCGACACCGAAGGACCCCATTATTTCGCGCCCCATGAAGATGTTGT
>JBPOEV010000003.1:0-685049 GCA_051251535.1 Alphaproteobacteria bacterium | reverse complement strand
TCGGCATTGAGGTCTGCCGTCGGCGCAAAGGTCCATGTGCCATCGCCATTATCAGTGAGGGCGCCATATTCGGCATCGACACTGACATCGGTAACTGACAAATCATCGCCATCTATGTCGGAGGCATTCGCCAGAAGGGCTTCTTCAGTAATGATGAAGCTGGTGTCTTCGGCGGTTGCGCCGAGGTCGACGTCATCCGCAACAGGGCCGTCATTCACCTCGGTGATGTCGAGAACAGCCGTGGCATCATCTGTGGTGGTGCCATCTGACACGGTGAAGGCAAAGGGGACATCATCGGCATGGAGATCAGCCGTCGGTGCGAAGGTCCAGGTACCATCGCCATTATCGGTGAGGGAACCGTACTCTGCTGAGACCGAGACGTCTGTCACAGACAAATCATCGCCATCAATGTCAGATGCATTGGCGAGCAAAGCTTCTTCAGTGATGATGAAGCTTGTGTCTTCAGCCGTGGCACCAAGATCAACGTCATCGACCACAGGGCCATCATTGACTTCGGTGATGTCGAGCACAGCCGTGGCATCATCTGTGGTGGTGCCATCGGACACAGTGAAGGCAAAAGGCACATCGTCGGCATTGAGGTCTGCCGTCGGCGCAAAGGTCCATGTGCCATCGCCATTATCAGTGAGGGCGCCATATTCGGCATCAACACTGACATCGGTGACAGACAAATCATCGCCATCAATGTCAGATGCGTTGGCCAGAAGGGCTTCTTCAGTGATGATGAAGCTTGTGTCTTCGGCAGTTGCACCCAGATCAACGTCATCCGCAACCGGTCCGTCATTCACCTCTGTGATGTCGAGAACAGCCGTGGCATCATCTGTCGTCGTGCCATCGGACACGGTGAATGCAAACGGGACATCATCTGCGTTGAGATCAGCTGTTGGTGCAAAGGTCCAGGTGCCATCACCATTATCGGTGAGAGCGCCATATTCGGCATCAACACTGACATCGGTAACTGACAAATCATCGCCATCAATGTCAGATGCATTGGCCAGAAGGGCTTCTTCAGTAATGATGAAGCTGGTGTCTTCGGCGGTTGCGCCAAGGTCTACATCATCCGCAACCGGTCCGTCATTGACTTCGGTGATGTCCAACACAGCCGTTGCATCATCTGTTGTTGTTCCGTCTGAGACGGTGAACGCAAACGGCACATCATCTGCATTCAGGTCTGCTGTGGGCGCAAAGGTCCAGGTGCCATCACCATTATCGGTGAGAGCGCCATATTCGGCGTCAACACTGACATCGGTAACTGACAAATCATCGCCATCAATGTCGGATGCATTGGCGAGCAGCGCTTCTTCGGTAATGATGAAGCTGGTGTCTTCCTGAGTTGCGCCAAGGTCTACATCATCCGCAACCGGACCGTCATTGACTGCTGCAACGCGTACAATTCCACTTCCGGGAATCGTGACTTCGCCATCGCTTACCGTAAACGCAATTTCTATATCGCCATGGAAGTCCGGGTCTGGGGTGAATGTCCACGTGCCATCGCCGTTATCCTGGATTTCGCCACCACTGACTGTCAGATCAGCCGCAGTTAAAACATCACCATCCGCATCCTCATAGGTTGCGAGCAGCATGTCCTGTGTAATCAGCTTTGAAGTATCTTCGTCCGTGGTCGTCCCGAATAGGTCCAGTTCTATCGGCCCATTGTTTTCTTCCGGAACAGAGCCCGCACCGCCACTGCTTTGTGTGCTGCCGTTAGCAGGGGCTGCACTAGTCGCAGTCGTCGCAACTGTTTCTTGTGCATTGTAAGGGTCTGTAGCTGCCGGTGTGAAAGAGCGCTCCGATGATGATCCTGTATCTTCATCTGACGCAAACTCACCGGTATTTCCATTGCCAGTATTGTTGGCTGAAGAACCCGGAGTGTCGTCAGTCGCACTTCCTGTTGTGTCGTTGGGGTCGGTGAACGGATCCAGCCGCTGTTCATCAAATGCCTGGGGCGTAAACAGTGCCTCGACATCGGTCACGCCGTCAGCCAGGAAAGCCTCATGACCGTTCGCCAGGTTTTCATTGCCAAAATCAACAGAATTGTCTGTCAGGACAAAGTCATGCGTATCATCTGTCAAACGGTTCGCGTTTTGCTCATTGGTGGGTGTTTGCCCATCTTTTCCATTTGCACGCTGATTGAGTGATTTTGTCGCAGTCTTAGCCATTCTTGTCCCCAGATTCCCAACGGAATACGCAGTCTCTCAAATGCATTGAGGACAATCAGCCATAACACCGCGTTAACAAGCCCGATAGAATTCGAAGTATCTGGGGCAACACACCGAATTACTGTCAAATTGGTAACCAATTCCTTTTCAAACACACACAGGCTTTCACGGTTCCTTAAGGACGAACGCATAGGCTCCAAAAGCCAAATTCCGGTGTTGTTGTGTCGGGCTGTGGCGCAGATTGAATCGCGAATTGTATTGAGTAGAGCGACAAGTATGGCGTTGGCTGAGAAAAAACCCAAGACAGCTTCAATTCTCTGGTCGTCCGGGTTTGAACGGTTCGGACTGGGAACAGGGCGTCATCTACGCATTGGCCCGGCGGTTGTGCTGATGTCCAGCGTCATCAATATCCTCGGCCTTTTGATGCCGCTATCAATTCTCATTGTTTACGATCGCATTGTACCAAATGCCGCTTATGAATCGCTCACCATGCTTGTGGTGATGTTGATCGCGTTTGCTTTGGTTGAAGCTGCGCTACGTGTTTGTCGAGCATATGTACTTGGCTGGTCAGCTGCAAAGTTTGAGTTGCAGACAACTCTGCAAGCGCTGAACAAGGTTTTGACGGCTGACTATTCGTCTTTGAATTCCGTACCACCCGTGCGCCAGGCAGAGCGTTTGAAAGCAGTGTCGCGCTATGCCGATTTCATGGGCAGCCAGTCCAGACTGGCATTGATCGATCTGCCCTATGTTGTCTTGTTTTTGACAGTGATGGCTCTCATTGGTGGCTGGCTGGCGATCGTGCCGATTGCGGTCATTGCAGTGTTTTCTGTTGTGATCCTTGTCTTGGCAGGCCGTTTTCGCCGCGTCTTGGAAGAGCGCAAAAGCCAGGACACGAAGATCTATGATTTCATCGCTGAACTGCTGACCGGAATCCATACGATCAAGGGTGCCTCCATGGAATCGCAGATGTTGCGTCGGTTCGAGCGTTTGCAAAAAGGTGGCAGCATAACGGATTTTCAATCCATAGCGGTTTCCGCACACAGCCAGACCCTCATGGGTCTGTTCGGCAACACCACGATTATCGCCATGGTTTCAACAGGTGGCTGGCTTGCTGCAACCGGCGATTTGTCTGTTGGAACACTGGCTGCCTGCACCATGCTCGCCGGGCGTACAATTCAGCCGGTTGTCCGTGTCGCGGGCATTTGGAACGAACTTCAAAGAACGGCGCTAGCCCATCAGGATATCGGAGAGCTTTTCTCCAGCGCATCGGGACCAAAAGCCGCTCCGCAGGGGCAGGGTGTACCGGTCACTGAAAAGTCCGAACCCATTTCTCTGCAAGCGCAGAGCATCTCCATCGAACGTGGTGGTCGACCATTGATTGAAGCTATCAGTTTTGATCTGCAGCCCGGTCTGGTTTTGGGTATTGAAGGACCCGATGGTGAGGGGAAATCCACCCTCATGCGGGTTTTGGGTGGAGATATACCCGCAATCGAGGGAACACTGTTGGCCGATGGAGAACCTGTCACTGAAGCGACACGCGAGACAAGCCGGATTGCACTTGCCAGTGCCAGTCAGGGCCTCTTCACCGGCACCATTCTTGATAATCTGACTCTCTTTGGCGGCGGTGCCTCCATTGAAAATGCCTGCTGGGCGGTTGATCTCATCGGTTTGCGCAAGTCAATTGATGCGCTGCCGCTTGGCTTCGATACACCCGTTGGAAATACAGCTTCAGCAGCACTTGCAAGTGGCTTCATCCAAAGAATAATATTGGCCAGAGCTTTGGCTCAAAGGCCAAGTCTGCTGGTTCTTGATGAACCTCAGGCATTCCTTGACAATGCTGCCGACCGTGACGTGCTGGCGGGATTGAAGGAACTCAAAGGCAAGATGACCATTGTCATGGCTACGAACAGGCCATCCTATCTGCGGTTGGCTGACATTCGTTTGAAAGTTCAGGACGGACATCTGGTTCCGGTTCAAGATGACGCATCTGAAGCGCCAAAGCGGTTGGGGTCTGCAGCATGACGACTAAAGATCTCGACGATATGAGCAAATCAGAACTCAATGAGACTCAGGTTGAATCCAATGCGGTACACAAGAACCTGCGGTCATTGGCGAACAGTTTTGATGATGGGCTCCATCCTGCGGTAGATGTAAACTCACAGCAGGCAAACGTTTGGGAAGCCTGTTTGGTAGAATTGCTTGAAGCAAGAAACTGGCCCGGTACACAGCGACGTATCATTGAAGCAAGCCCTCATCTGCTTGAAATAGCTGATCTTGACGAGATGAGAGCAGTCCTGTCTCGGCTCGACTTCCAAACCGCTCGGCATAACATAAAGCTCAACAAGCTTGATCCCAATGCACTGCCCTGCATCGCTCTGATTGACGGAATGCCTTTGGTTCTTCTGCGGTTTATCTCGGATGACAAGCTGCAAGTGTTCGATGGATGGACCCGCGACGAACGGGTCATGGCGGTCCGTGGCAAACCAGTGGAAGTTTGCCTGGTAGAGCCAACACCGGGCGCGGGGAAGACGGCACGCCCCGAAAACTGGTTCAAGCAATCTCTTTATCAGTTTTTGAAACCAATAATGGGCGTGTTTCTTCTGACGTTGCTTGCAAATATCCTATCTTTGGCGACACCGCTTTATGTGATGTCGGTCTATGATCGAGTGGTCGGCGCCAAGGCACTCGAAACGCTGTTCACCTTTTTGGGCATCATTTTACTGATTGTCGGATTTGAAATGTTTCTGCGCACGAAGCGCAGCAATCTTATCGCCTATATCGGAGCCCGGTTTCATAATATTCTCAGCAATCAGGCGTTGAAGCAGGTTCTGGGTCTTCCGGTGCCCATGCTGGAAAACTCCAGTATTTCATCGCAGTTGGCGCGTTTCCGACAGTTCGAAACCATCCGTGCGTTTTTCACGGGACATATCGTGTCCGCATTGCTGGATTTGCCCTTCACTCTGCTTTTTCTGGGAATTGTATTCTGGCTCGGTGGCTCGCTTGGATTTGTGCCGGTGGCGCTGGCGCTCACATTTACAGCAATCGCAATTTTTTCGGTACCTAAAACACGCAATAATGTTGCCGAGGGAGGTCGCGCAAGTTCTCGCTCCAGCAGCTTCATTGACGAAACATTGGACAAGATATCCACTATCCGGCAATTGCAGGCAGAGCCGCTGTGGCAAAACCGTTTCACAAGTTTCGTTAGTGACGACACGGTTCTGCGCTTTAAGGCCCGTTTCTTTGACGGCACCATGCATACGCTGTCGCAAAGTCTGGTCTCTGTCGCAGGGGTCGCAACTCTTGGATTGGGTGCGCTGCAGGTGATTGCAGGTGATCTGTCAATCGGCGCCTTGATTGCGATCATGATGGTGGTCTGGCGCATCTTGTCGCCCATACAGACCGTCTTTTTGTCGTTGAACAGAATAGCCCAATTCAGAGAAACTGTTTATCAAATCAACGCTTTGATGCGTTTGCAGGTCGAGCGAAAAATTGCTGTCAGAAACCGTTTGCATGCGCCTTTGACCGGAGCCCTGACATTTCAGGGGGTGAGCTTCCGATATCCAGGCACCGCAGAGCCAGCAATCAGAAATCTCTCCCTTCAAATTAAAGCTGGAGAAATTGTGTGTGTGTCCGGAAATACCGGCGCGGGCAAAACGACCATGACAAAGCTGATAGCAGGCTTCTATCAGCCTCAAGCCGGAGTTGTTCTGTTAGACGGATTGAACCTTCGACAACTAGACGTTTCAGAGGTTCGTACCGACATTGGTTACGTACCTCAGACGCCGCATTTGTTTTATGGAACCCTCAAGCAGAATTTGACCCTTGCCATGCCTGATGTCGATGAGGACCAACTGCATGTTGCGCTGCTGGAAGCTGGCATTGACATAGAAGGTCCCGAGTTTCCAAGAGGGCTTGATACGATTATCCGGGATGGCGGAGCCTATCTCAGCGACGGGTTGCGAATGGAGCTTTCTATGGCGCGCGCGTATCTGAAACGCAGTTGCCTTTATGTGCTGGATGATCCTGGCGCCTATCTCGATAGGGAAGGTGACGCAAAACTGATCCGGACGTTGAACCATCTACGCGGCAAGGCAACTGTTGTTCTGATCTCCAGCCGTCCAGGACTTATGCGCGCATGCGACCGTGTCATTCATCTGAGCAACGGCGCCGTTACTGCTGACGGAAACCCCGAAGCTGTGTTGAAGGCAATAGCATGACCCAAAGCCACACCAAACATAACTCAATAGGAAGATGTGATGCTTAACAGAGGAAAAAGCTGGGCCGCCGATGCCAATCGGCTGACATCACCGCTGGAAATTGAGGGCGAACGCTGGAATGGAATGTTCAGGGGCTTTGCAGTCGCATTGGCCCTGTTCATTCTGTGCATCATTTTGTTTGCGGCCTTTGCGCCAATCAATGAAGTCGCGATCACAACCGGGAACATTACGTCGACACAGGAACCTTCAACGCTCCAGCACGAAGAGGGCGGTGTTGTGCAACATATTGCCGTGCGCGCGGGTTCCAAAGTGAAAAAGGGCGAGATCATCGTCCAATTGCGGGAATTCCAGAATGCGCGAAAGCAGGGTCAGCTGGATGTACGGATTTCAGATGCCGAGCTGACAATTGCGCGCCTCCAGGGACTTATTCAAGGAACTGAACCAAATTTTCCTACTGCAGATCTTGAATTGCTGACGCGCCAGGAATTGTCATTCTTTCAGGCTCGCAGAGCTGCCAGAAAAAATCGTGAAGTTCTTCTGGCAAGGATCGCGCAACGTGAAGCCGAACTAAACGCTGCAGATAATCAGATGGAAAGTCTGGAGCAGGAAAGAGCCAACCACTTGGCGTTGGTTGAAATGCGCAAAGGTCTGGCGGCAGAAGGTTATGCCTCTCGTCAGTCGTTGTTGGAGGCAGAGTCCGAGCTCGCGAAAACAGAAGGCCAGATGGCCCAAATCATTGGGCAGACAGAAACGGCATCGAAGGCGCTTGTGGAGGCCAAAGCCAGTCTGGGTCAGTTAACGGCGGAAAACAAAGCCAAATGGTCAGCTGAGCTCAGTCAGGTTACAGCTGAATTCCAGGACTTGCAGGAGCAATCACGCGAGCAGCGCGACCGCAGCGAGAGACTTGCAATCCGGGCACCCTTTGATGGTTGGATTCAGGATTTAACCCCCAAGGCACCCGGCGAAGTGGTTCAAGCCGGAGAACCAATTGGTGAGATTGTTCCCGAAGGAAGTCTTCTTTACGCATCCGTTCGCCTCCAGCCAAAAGATGTCGCGTCCATTGCAATCGACGATAGGGCCCTTGTCACATTGACCGCCTTTAACGCTGACAGTTTTGGCGAAGTTCAGGGCGTTGTTTCCGAGATATCGCCCACCACGGCATCTGACGAACAGGGCAATGTTTTTTATGAAGTCGATATAGCTCTTGAAAGCGTAGAGGGTAAGCGCGTGGCCGATCTGTCCAAGCTACGCCCTGGGATGGAACTTCAGGCAAGAATTCAAACAGAAAAGCGCACAATGCTGAGATATTTCCTGCGGCCGGTTTATCGGTCCCTGGAAGTGGCTTTCTCTGAAAGTTAAGTAAAAATTAAGCATAAATCCATGATGATGCGACAGCTTTCACACTTGCTTCGCTAGGGTCTCATGTCGCGTAATTTATGCATCAAAAACTGGTGGTTGCACCGAGTCTTTATGCTGTCTGGCGCGTCGGCTTTGTACCTGATTTCCGTTTCAGGTGCGTTGCAGGCTCAGGACCTTCCTGGTTTGTTGCCTCAAGTTTATGAAAACAGTGCAGAATTATCTGCTTTTGACGCACGCAAGGACGGCGCTGAGGCAGCCGTTGATGAGGCCAGAGCCGCATTTCTCCCATCACTTGGTGCAAAGTTCTCCTATGGTCACAGCAGCTCTCACATCGAGAGTGGTGGAACGACAACAGATAGTTCCTCAAAGACCTATTCCTATGGTGTGACCGCGACTTTGCCGCTGTTTCGTGGTGGTCAGCATGTTCATGGCCTGAAATCTGCAAAATTTGAAGCAAAAGCAGTCACCCTCGAGCGCTTCGACAAGAAGCAGGAGCTTTCTCTGGAAGCTATCGATGCGTATCTCGGTGTTATCCGTGATCGCCAGATCGTTTCCTTGCGCACGGAAAACGCAGAAAACCTTGCGGCAATTCGTAGCAGTCAGGAAGTTCGTTTTCGGCTCGGAGAGGGCACGCGGACAGATATAGCACTGGCAAGAATTCAACTGGAACTGACCCGCTCTGAAAAACGTCAGGCGCAGGGTCGATTGCGGACCAGTGAATTGACATATGAAAAGCTGACAGGCGGATCTGCAAGCGCGTTGATGGCACCGGATTCCCTGCACCATCTATTGCCGCGAAGTGCAGCTGAAGTCCGGGACCGGGCTGCAAGCCAGAATCCAAAAGTGAAGGTTGCCGTCGCGCGCTCTGAAGCTGCGCGCCATGCAGCAAAAGCCAAATTCGGGGAAGCTCTTCCAAGCGTTGATCTGACAGCCAGTTATGACTGGAGTCACGATCAGGTTGACGGAACCGACCTGGAGGAGACAGGCTATATCGGTGTGTCTGTTTCAATTCCGCTATTCGCCCCACAGGCTTATGCCGGCATTCGCAAAAGCAAGGCGCTCAGCCGTCAGCGTGAGTATGAAGCGCAAGATGCAGCAATAGGGGTTCAGTATGCCGCCGACATCGCCTGGGGAGACTATCTGACTGCGAGAGATCGTATCGTCTCATTACAGGCACGTAAAAAAGCGGCTTTGGACGCTGAGTATGGAACGGGCAGGGAATATAACGCCGGTACGAAGGATGTTTCGGATTTGTTGGATGCGCGTGAAAGGGTCGTGGACGCAGAGATCGATCTGGTTTTTGCCGAATATGATCGTTCTTATGCCGCTTACGTATTGCTTGCCACTATCGGAGAGCTTGGCGGCTATGACGAAACAGCCTATCTGACTGAATTTTCAGACTAATTATGATAGCCACGACCCTCGGCTGAGCGGGCAAGTTGCTTGCCCAATTGTGCCTCTCGCACAACCGTGTAAAGCGAAGCGCCGATAATGATGAAAGCGCCCAGAAACGTTTCGAAACTCGGCCATTCGCTGAAAAAGATAGCACCGAACAGTGTCGCGTAGATAAGTCTTGTGTAGTCGAGTGAGGCAATTGCTGTGGCTTCGCCCACCCGGAAGGCTCTGATGTTGCACCATTGCCCGAAAAACGAAGTGATGCCGATCCCCAACATCAGAAGCCATTCTTCCTGTGTGGGCGCTTTCCAGAAGTAGATCGCCGCCGGTAGCATCAACATGCCGATGAAGATGACCTGATAAGTCATTATGGTGACGGTACGCTCAAACCGCGACAGATAACGCAGGATGATCATCACCATGCCAGCGGCCGCCGCACCCACAACGGCCGCCAAAGCCCATATGTTGAGACCATCAGCGTCTGGCCGGATCATGACTAGAATGCCTACAAATCCGATCAGAGCTGCTGACCAGCGTCTGATACCTACGGTTTCCTTCAAAAACATGATGGCAAACAGCGTAATGAAGAAAGTTTTTGCAAAGCTGATTGCGGTTGCCTGTGCCAGCGGAATATGGATAACCGCGGAAAACCCGGTCAGCATGGCGACCAGCGCCAAAAAAATGCGAGCCATGTGGATGGAAAAATAGTCCGTCTTCAGAACCCCGGGGAAACTACCCACCAGAAGCGGCAGAACGGTGAGGAACATCACACCTTGGCGTACAAGCAAGATCTGCGTGATATGAATTCGTTGCCCGACTTCCTTGATGAAGACCACCCCGATTGAAAAGAAAAGGGCGGCCACCAATATCCACAATGCGCCGCGCACATTGCCGGGTTTCGACAACCACCAGTTCTTGGCCGGTTGTCCCCATCGTTTCAAATGACCGAGCAGGCGAGTGGCGTAAGGAAGCCGTTCTGGCATAATAATGTGTGTCCGTGGCGGGAATCGCGTGACAATAGACAGGATGAACAGAAGTGCCTAATGTTTGGGGGGTGAGCCTAAGCACTTGTCGCGACGAGTAATTTTTAAGTCAGATGGAGCGTAGCATGAATCAGATGGCCCCGGCAAAGTTCGGAACCGGCGCTTCAGTGCGTCGCAAGGAAGATGCGGCCCTTATTCAGGGAAAAGGCGCTTATACTGCCGACTTCACGCCACAAAACTGTCTTCATGCCTTTGTTGTTCGCTCGCAAATGGCGCATGCCCGATTCGTCGTTTCCAATTTGGACGAAGCCAAGGCTGCTGACGGAGTGAGACTGGTGTGGACTGCCGCGGACATTGCTGATTTGGGTCCCATCCCCTGTGATGGTCTGGAACGTCAGCCTGATGGAACCATGCCAACGGCAACGAAGCGCACTGCGCTGGCAAGCGGCGTTGCGCGACATGTCGGTGATCCTGTCGCTTTCATTGTTGCAGATTCGATAGAAAACGCTCAGGCAGCTGCTGATTTGCTTGAGGTAGACTATGATGCGCTCGACATAATTGTCGAAGCGGCGCAGGCATTGGACCCGGATGCGCCTCTGGTCTGGCCGGAGCTGGGGACAAATCTGGCGAACCTCATTCATCGTGGAGACCAGCAGAAAACAGATGTGGAATTTGCGCGAGCCGACAAGATCGCAAAATTGGACATTACCAATAACCGTTTGGTTTGCAATTATATGGAAACGCGGGCCTGCCTTTCCGAATATGACGAGAGTTCGGGTCGTTTTACCGTGACCATGGGCACACAGGGTGGTCACAATATGCGTGACTTTCTGTGCAATGATATTTTGAAGATCGCACCAGCCCGGATGCGCATTATCACGCCCGATGTGGGCGGAGGTTTTGGTCCGAAAGCCTTTGTTTATCCGGAGTATCCACTGGTCATAAAAGCAAGTGAGACATTGGCGACACCGATCAAATGGGTCGGAGATCGTTCTGAACATTTTCTCCAGGATGCGCATGGCCGGGACAATGTGCTGACAGCAGAATTGGCCATGGATGAAGACGGGCGTTTCCTGGCGCTGCGTGTGGATCTTGTCGCCAATATGGGTGCTTACCTTTCCCAATATGCACCGTTCATCCCCTATCTCGGCATCACCATGGCAACTGGCTGCTATGACATACCCGTCATGGATTACACGGTGAAGTGCGTCTACACGAACACTGTACCGGTCGATGCCTATCGCGGTGCTGGACGCCCTGAGGCGGCCTACCACATTGAGCGTTTGGTCAATGAAGCGGCCCGCATAACAGGGCTTGATCCTGAAGAGATCAGACGACGCAACTTCATCAAGCCCGAGCAAATGCCATATCGCACACCAGGTCGCCGCACCTATGATACGGGCGATTTTGCTGGTCAGATGGATGCAGCGCTTGCAAAAGCTGACCATGCAGGCTTCGAGACGCGCCGACAGGCAAGTGCGGCCATGGGGAAATATCGTGGTTTCGGATTTGCCACCTATGTGGAAGCCTGTGCCTTTGCAGGATCTGAAGAAGCCCGCATTGAGCTGAATGAGGATGGGTCCGTTACCTTGTTGATTGGAACGCAGTCCAATGGGCAGGGGCATGAGACAGCATATGCCCAATTCATCGCAGGCCATCTTGGACTGGACTATGATAAAATCAATGTTGTTCAGGGTGATACCGACAGAGTGCGACAGGGCGACGGGACTGGGGGGTCCCGGTCAATTCCTCTTGGCGCGGTATCTGTAGAATGGGCAGCAAAGTCTCTGGCTCAGAAAATCAAGGAGAAGGCTTCCGACGAGTTGGAAGTGGCGACGCAGGATCTGGAGTTGGATCAAGGCGTGGTTCGCATTGTGGGCACCGACCGGCAGATCACCTTGGCCGAAATTGCCCAAAATAGCAGCGAGCAGCTATTTGCTCTGGAAGAATTCAAGCAGAATGAAGCGACATATCCCAATGGCACACACGCTGTGGAACTGGAAATAGATCCGCAAACCGGCGTCACCCAGCTTCTGAATTACACCATCGTTGATGATTTTGGTGTGACAGTGAACCCGATGCTTCTGGCTGGCCAGGTTCATGGCGGAGTGGTGCAGGGCATTGGGCAGGCGTTGCTCGAGCACACGGTTTACGACGAGGATGGTCAACTTTTGTCTGCCAGCTTCCTGGATTACTGCATGCCGCGCGCCGACGATGTTGTCGATTTCAACTTTGAGACCCGTAATGTGCCCTCAAAAACCAATGCGCTTGGCATCAAGGGAGCGGGGGAGGCTGGATCAATAGGGTCATGTCCGGCCATCATGAACGCTGTTGTCGATGCCTTGACGCGGGGCGCAGGCATTACGCATCTGGACATGCCGGCAACACCATCGCGTGTCTGGGAGGCGTTGCAGGACGACTAGCTGTGTGGACCCAACCGCCAAATTGAACTCAGATCCACTTGCATGCGCACCATTGCCAAATTAGAAAAACATGTTAAACGGAGATCCTACTCATAGGGGTGCCGATCGCATATTCGTGGTTGGCTGAGAGGCGTATGGCCAACCCTGACAACCTGATCCAGATCATGCTGGCGGAGGGAATGAGGTTTGAACGACAAAGACAGTCTGAACGACAACGACACATCTTCCGATTTTCTGAAAGCAGAAGCAGCTTCGTTGCTGGATAGAGTGCGCGCAACGCAGCCGCATGTGCATTGCATCACGAATTCTGTTGCTCAGACCTTTACTGCCAATGTGCTTCTGGCCCTTGGCGTCGAGCCATCGATGACTATAGCACCGGACGAGATTGGAGCATTTGTCTCCGCATCCGATGCTACGTTAATCAATTTGGGCACATTGGACGCTGACCGACGCCAGGCAGCGCTGATTGCTGCTGAAACAGCGAACGGTCTGGGCAGACCTTTTGTGCTGGACCCGGTCTTTGCACATAAATCACCATCCAGAAAACAGCTCGGCGAGATAATTTTGGCGCTAGAGCCAACCGCCATGCGCGGAAACGCTGAAGAGATCTTGGGCATACAGGCCAATGCAAGCAAAACGGTGCTGGCTGAAACCGGCATCACAGACATTGTCCGGTTTGGCGGTAGAACTGTTCGGCTGCAAAACGGCGATCCCCTGATGGCCAAAACCACCGCAGTCGGATGTGCGCTGGGCGGGGTGATCGCAGCATTTCTGGCGGTCGGGAATGACAGGTTTGTTGCTGTGACTGCAGCGCTGATGAGCTTTGGTGTTGCTGGTCAAATAGCCGCGGACAAAGCGAAAGGTCCGGGCAGTTTTGTGCCCACATTTCTGGATGCGCTCTACCAATTGACGCCTGCCGACATCGAAAAACTGGGACGCATTTCATGACCAAGGTTGATCTTTCCCTCTATGGCATTCTCGACCCTCGGCGATGTCTTGGCCGCGACCTGGGCGAATTGGCTGACGCGGCAATTACCGGTGGCTGTACCCTGTTGCAACTGCGCGACAAGGAAAGCTCCACGCGGGACATGCTATCGCTTGCAAACATTATCAAATCAGCCATCTCAGGTCGGGTTCCATTCCTGGTGAATGACAGGGTGGACGTTGCGCTGGCGAGTGGCGCCGACGGCGTGCATATCGGTCAGGACGATATGCCGGTGGCTGATGCACGCCAATTATTGGGACCGGATGCCATCATTGGCCTGTCCATCAAGACACGGCAGGACGCTACGCAATTTCCGCGCGAAGGACTGGATTATGTTTGTATTGGCGGTGTGTTTGAAACGCAGTCAAAGGACAATCCTGTCAGCATAGGCCTTCATGGATGGACCGAGTTGGCGGCGCTCTGTCGCGAGAGAACGAGCGCACCAATTCCTGTGGGTGCAATAGCCGGGATTGATCAGCACAGCGCCTCTCAACTGATCAAGGCTGGCGCAGATGGCGTTGCGCTCATCTCCGCAATTTTTATGGAAGCGGATGTGCAGGCCGCAGCCATGAAGTTCCAGAAAATCATTGATGAGGCACGATCTCTATGACCGCTTCTACGACACCCATTGCACTGACAATTGCAGGATCGGATTCAGGCGGCGGGGCTGGAATTCAGGCGGATTTGAAAGCATTCTCTGCCATGGGCGTCTATGGGGCCAGTGTATTGACCGCATTGACCGCACAGAACACTCTCGGTGTGACGGCTATCCACGATGTGCCGATTGATTTTGTCACTGCACAGATGGATGCGGTTTACTCTGATCTTGCTGTGGTTTCCACAAAGATCGGAATGTTGTCCCAGACATCCATTATCGAGGCCGTTGCAACCGGTCTTGAAAAGCACAGGGTCAGACAAATTGTGCTGGACCCGGTGATGGTCACCACGTCCGGTAGCCTGTTGCTGTCAGATGATGCCATTGAAAGTTTGAAGAAAACGCTTCTGCCGATGGCTGATCTCATCACGCCCAATCTTTTTGAAGCGGCGGTCTTGCTGGGTGAAGACCCCGCCATGGACAAAGCTGGCATGGAAGCCCAAGCCAGACAATTGCTTGAGATCGGAGCAAAAGCCGTGCTGTTGAAAGGTGGCCATTTTGACAGTGAAACGGCTGATGATCTGTATCTGAGTCCGAACGACAGGCGATGGTACTCCGCAAAAAGAGTTCAGACCAAAAACACCCACGGCACTGGCTGCACATTATCTGCCGCTATAGCCGCAGGTCTTGCCAAAGGAAATTCCATGCCCGAGGCGATTGAAGACGCCAAGCAATATCTGTCCCATGCCATTGCCCGAGCCGACGAACTGTCCATCGGGCAGGGGCCGGGACCAGTTAACCATTTTCATGCATACTGGACCAGTAAGGTTCTGGAGGGTTCCAAATGACAATTTCCAAAAACATGTCACGCAGGCAGTTTGTATCTGTTTCGACAGCGGGTGCAGCATCCGTCGCCACGCTTGCATCGCCGGCCATTGCTGCGGGGCTGGTTGAATGGCGATTTGTCACCTCCTGGCCAAAAAACCTGCCGGGTCCCGGCGTGACTGCGCAACGCCTGGCTGATCGGATCGATGCCATGTCTGATGGGCGTTTGAAACTGCGGTTGTATGCAGCGAGCGAGCTGGTTCCTGCATTGGAAGTCTTTGATGCCGTCTCCAATGGTGCCGCGGAAATGGCGCATACTGCCGCCTTGTTCTGGCAAGGCAAGGTTCCAGCCGCACCGTTTTTCACTGCTGTGCCGTTTGGCCTCGCGCCGATAGAGCATATCAGCTGGATTGAACATGGCGGTGGGCAGGATCTGTGGGATGAACTTTATGCTCCCTTCGGACTGAAGCCCTTTATGGCAGGAAATACCGGCTTCCAGATGGGTGGTTGGTACCGGCGGCCAGTGAATGTGCTGGATGATTTCAAGGGACTGAAAATACGTATGCCCGGGCTTGGTGGTCAGGTGTTGGAACGCATGGGTGCGAGCCCTGTGACCATCGCGCCAAGTGAAATTCTGCCAGCTCTTCAATCCGGCGTTATTGATGCCACAGAATTTCTGGGCCCGTTTTCAGATATGGCCATGGGCTTTCATCGGGCGGTGAAACATTATTATTGGCCGGGTTTCCACGAGCCGAACGGCACAGGTGAAGCCATCATTTCGACTGAGGCTTTTAACGCCCTTGATGCTGACCTGAAAGCAGTTGTCGAAAATGCCTGCCGGGCTGAAAACGCTTATGCGCTGGCGGAGGCCGAATGGCAGAATGCATCTGCCCTGGAACGGCTTGTCAAAGACTTCCAGGTAAATGTGCGTCCTTACCCGGAACCAATTCTGGACGCGGCCAGACTGGCTGCCAAAGATGTAATGGCAAGCTTTGGGGCCGCTGATGATCTGTCTTCCCGGATTTACCGGTCAATGCAGGCCGCCAAAGATCGCTTGGGACCGTGGTCAAAAGTATCTCAGGCGGCTTTTTTCAATGCGCGGCAGATAAAATAGCTCTGAAGGGTTTCAAGCCTAAAACGCAGATGAGAACAGGCCGCCATCCATCAACAGGTTCTGTCCTGTAATATAGCCGCCATGCTGGGAACAAAGAAACGCACACGCATTGCCGAATTCCTCAGGCGTTCCAAAGCGGCGGGCCGGAATTTCTGCCCGTTGCGCGGCGGCCACTTCTTCTTCCGTTGCACCTGAGTTTTTGGCAGTGGCGCGAAGGCCACCGCGCAGTCGGTCTGTATCCATCTTGCCGGGCAGAATGTTGTTGATGGTAATCCCGTGCGGCGCAAGCTGACGGGCAACGCCGGCCAGAAACGATGTCAGGCCGGCTCGTGCGCCTGAGGACAGATCAAGTCCTTCCAGAGGGCTCAACACCGAAAGCGACGTGATGTTGACCACACGTCCGAAGTTCTTTTCCTTCATGGAAGGGCTAACCGCCTTGATCAGCTCTATCGGCGTGATCATGTTTTGCACAACACCTTCGATCATCGCATCACGGTCAAGCAGGGTATAATCCTTGCGGGGCGGTCCCCCATTGTTATTGACGAGAATGTCAGGCTGCGGGCAGGCCTCCAGCAGCTTTGCCTGGCCTTCAGCGGTTGAGACATCTGCAATGATTGCGGTGACTTTTGCACCAGTGGCTCCCCTGATTTCAGTTGCAGTCAGTTGCAACGTTTCCTCAGTCCGGCCATTGATCACAATGGCGCAGCCTGCTTGTGCCAGAGCCATGGCGCAACCTTTCCCAAGCCCCTTGCTGGAAGCGCAGATAATTGCGGTTTTTCCTGAAATACCAAGGTCCATGACACATTCTCCTGTTCTATTTTTATCGGCACCATAAGGACCGAATTGGTTCGGACAAAGCGAAAACAGTCGGCTGTCACAAAACAGAAGTGAGAATCGGATTTAAGGTGGCAGAAGCACACCGTTCAGACGGTTTGATTTCTTGTAATCAGTCTTGCAGCTATTCTGGCGACCATTTTTATGAATGCATTGACCGACACACATAACATACAATCCCAAAAACATTTCCGAACTCTGTTTCTGTCTGATGTTCATCTGGGGACAAAGGGTTGTCAGGCCGAGTTGCTCCTGGATTTTTTGCGCTGCCATGATGCCGAGACGCTCTACCTGGTCGGCGATATCATTGATGGGTGGCGTTTGAAAAAGGGGTGGCATTGGCCGCAGGCCCACAATGATGTGGTGCAAAAATTGCTTCGCAAAGCCCGTAAGGGCGCCAATCTTGTCTATATTCCAGGCAATCATGATGAATTTCTGCGCGATTATCTGGGCACCCATTTTGGCGGAGTCGAAGTTGTCGAACGCAAGATGCATGTCGCAGCAGATGGTCGCCGATATCTTGTAATCCATGGAGACCAGTTTGATGTTGTGGTGCGCCATGCGCGTTGCTTGGCTTATTTTGGGGACTGGGCCTATGTCACCGCGCTTTGGACCAATACCTGGGTCAACAAAGTACGCCGCAAACTGGGTTTTCCCTATTGGTCCTTGTCTGCCTGGGCCAAGCTGAAGGTCAAGAATGCCGTGAACTTCATTGGCGATTTTGAAGAAGCCTTGAGCAATGAGGCAAAGCGCTGTCAGGCGGATGGCGTCATATGCGGGCACATCCATCATGCGACCATTCACTCTGACTTCGGTATTGATTATGTGAACACGGGTGACTGGGTGGAAAGTTGCTCTGCCATCGCGGAACATCACGATGGACGTTTCGAAATCATTCGCTGGGCAGATGGCGCAAGCAAAACGCCCGTGATTCCGAGCGGCAGCCAAGAAGCGCCGACAGTGGTTGAAGCTTCATGAGCGGGATGGCTCTCCAGCGATTGTTGATTGTTTCCGATGCATGGCACCCACAGGTCAATGGCGTGGTGCGTTCACTGGCACGTATGGTGGAAACGGCTGACCAATTTGGCTTTGCAGCGAAAGTTCTAAGCCCTGGCGAGATGAAGACTGTCGCCTTGCCGGGCTATTCCGAAATACGGCTGTCCTATAGCCGCTTGCGGACCATTACACGTCATATAGAAGCCTTTGCGCCTGACTTCATTCATATCGCTACAGAAGGTCCGCTGGGATGGCAGGCGAGGCGCTGGTGTCTGAGCCGAAAAATGGCCTTCACCACCAGCTATCACACCCAATTTCCCGATTATCTGGCCGCCAGACTTCCAGTGCGCTCAAACTGGGTTTATCCAGTGTTGCGGCGCTTTCACGCGTCAGGCCGACTGTGCCTTGTCCCGACACCAACAGTTGAAAAGGAACTCCGACAACATGGTTTCCAGCGGTTGGCGCGTTGGGGACGCGGCGTGGATGCAAGACAGTTCAGACCTGAGCCGAACAGGAACAAGATGCCACGGGATCCTCGATTTCTCTATGTGGGCCGCGTGGCGGTCGAAAAAAACATTGAAGCGTTTTTGAAACTTGATCTTCCCGGGCAAAAGACAATTGTCGGTGATGGTCCGCTGCTGCCGCATTTACGAAAAAAATATCCACAGTGCCAGTTTCTGGGCAAGTTGGAAGGCGACCGGCTTGCAGCTGTCTATGCGGGAGCCGATGTATTCGTTTTCCCCAGCCGGACGGACACTTTCGGCATTGTGTTGCTTGAGGCACTGGCAAGTGGCATTCCAATTGCTGCCTATCCGGTGACCGGCCCGGTTGACGTAGTCGGTCCCCATATTGCCAAGAACAATATTTCCGGCGCGAAAGTTGCTGTGCTTAGCGAAAATCTCAAGGGCGCATGTCTGAAGGCTCTGTCCCTAAACGGGCGTGATTGCCGGACATTTGCATTGGCGCAGTCGTGGCAGGCATCAGCTGCTCAGTTTTACGGCCACATTCAAAGTGGTGCGCCAGCACTGAAACACATTCAAGCGGCTTGACAGAGCAGGCCATGCCGACCAGAACTTGTGAATGAAAATACCCACTTATGACGATGTTCTGGCAGCAGCAGAACGGCTAAAAAGCATCGCTATCCGCACGCCGCTATTATATTCTCCAGCACTTTCTGAGCGTCTGGACGCACGGATTTATCTGAAATCGGAGAATCTGCAGCGCACCGGTTCGTTCAAGTTTCGCGGGGCGTTTAATGCGCTGTCCCAAATCCCAGAAATCGACCGAACTCGGGGTGTGCTGGCCATCTCATCTGGCAATCACGGGCAGGGCGTTGCTGAAGCCGCCCGCCTGTTGGGCATTCAGGCAACCATCATCATGCCAGCCGATGCGCCTGAAGTGAAAATTACACGGACACGGGACAGCGGCGCGGAACTGATTTTCTACGATCGGGCTGGCGAAGACCGTGATCAGATTACCAAATCACATTTGCAGCAATCAGGCGCCGTGCTGATTCATCCCTTCAACAATGCAGATGTGATCGCAGGACAGGGAACGGTTGGGCTGGAGGTTGCAGATGAACTCAGCGCCCGCGGCGAGGTGCCCGATATACTTCTGGTATGCACCGGCGGCGGTGGCCTGACAGCCGGGCTGGCATTGGCCTGCCGCGAACGCTATCCGGATTTGCAGATGTTCTCCGTAGAACCTGATGGCTTCGATGACTATCGGCGATCACTTCTGTCTGGGGTTATTGTCAGTAATGATGCCACGACGGGCTCGATCTGTGACGCAATTCTTACACCAGCGGCCGGAGAGATTGGCTTTTCAATCAACAAAGATCGGTTGAAAGGGGGCCTTTCGGTCAGTGATCTTGATGCTTTGCGAGCCATCCGGTTTGCGTTTGAAAAACACCGGATGCTGGCAGAACCAGGCGGCGCAGTCGCACTTGCAGCAATCTTGAGCGGAAGGCTGGAAACCCAGGTGGGATCACTGTCCGGAAAGACAATTGTCGCAACTGTGTCGGGCGGCAATGTGGACCAATCTGTCCTGCTGCAGGCGCTTCAGACCGCCTAAGAGCTCTGAAAGGCGCTGACTAACCAGCGATGACGTCTTGTTCTGTGCCCAAGGGAACAAGGCCAAATTCCGACACCGGCAGTGGCCGTCCATACTTGAACCCCTGAAGCGTATTGCAGCCGATGAATTTCAGCAGCAACTCATGTCTTTCGGTTTCAATACCTTCGGCGGTAACCACCATTCCAAGCGAAGAAGCGAGATTCACAACACATTGCACAACAGCTGCCGATTGAGGATTTGTATCGATATCGGCGACAAAGGACCGGTCAATTTTGACCTTGTCGAACGGGAAGTTCTGAATGTAGCCGAGGCTGGAATAGCCGGTTCCAAAATCATCCAGCGCAATTTTGATGCCTTTGGATTTGAAAGCATCTATGGCGCGTCGCGCAACATTTGTATCGTAGATCAACAAACCCTCGGTCACTTCCAGTTCCAGACGTTTGGGGTCAAATCTGGTCTCTTCAAGCGCATCAAATACGCGCTCTGCCAATCTGGGGTCCTTGAACTGCACCGGAGAAAGGTTCACAGACAAAAACAGATCAGACCAGGGAGCTATGGCATCCAAAGCTGATCGTAAAACCCAGTCTCCCAATTCAACGATAAATCCGGATTCTTCGGCGATCGGAATGAATTCGTTGGGCAAAATCAGACCGCGGCTCGGGTGGTTCCAACGCGCCAGCGCCTCTGCACCAATTACGTCCTGCGTCTGCGCATCGACAATGGGTTGAAGATAGACCTCTAATTCCTCGTTTTCGATTGCCTTGGAAAGTTCGTGCCTCATGACGCGGCGCTTGACGGTTTCCAATTCAAAAACCTGGTCGAACATAACAGGTTCGTTTTTTCCAGATGCCTTTGACTTGTACATTGCCAGATCGGCGCGTCGCATCAGCTCTTCATGGGTGCTACCATGTTCCGGGTGCATGGCTATGCCGACTGACACGCCTGACACGACCGTATGACCGCCAATTACCAGGGGTTGGCCAATTTCATGGGCCAATTGATACCCCAGTTGAAGAGCTGCCTCTCCATCAATGACAGGCTTGAAAACAATAAATTCATCGCCACCAAGTCGGCTGACAAATGCATCTTTCCCGGCGATGCATTTCAACAATTTGGCGGTGCGCTTCAAAAGATCATCACCAACCTTGTGTCCGCAAAGATCATTGACCGCCTTGAACTGGTTAAGATCAAGGAAAAAGGCAGCCGTAGTCTGGCCTTGTAACTTGTTCTTCGTATTCTCGACCATGCGACCGAAATGCGCACGGTTCGGCAGGCCCGTCAGAGTGTCATGAAACGCAATGTAATTTGCATTCGCTTCACTGGCGCGCAATTGCCGTTCTGCAAGCTTGGCTGATGTGACGTCAGTCATGGAGGCAACGGCACCAATCAACTTATCATCGGATGTTTTCAGCGGAGCAGCCTGAGCAATTACATGACGCTTGGACAACCCATCTGGCGCAATCACCATTTCCCGGTCCACGACAGAACCGCCCTTCATTGCTTCAAAGAGCGGGTTGCGATCATCTGCAAGCGGCGTAATCCCGTCTGCTTCAAACAAATTGGTTGATTCAACATAATCCCCACCAAGCGGGGCTGTCTGGTCTATGCCGTGTATGCTGCGACCGGATTGATTGAAGAGTGTCACCGAACCTTCCGCATCGCAGGCCACGACGCCATCCTTGATGTTTTCCAGCACTGCGTTGAGCATTTCTGCCTGGCGTTCCATCGTCTTGCGCGCAGCGACCTGTTTGGTTACCCGCATCGAACAAGCGACCACGCCTTGAATCTCACCTTGTTGCGACTTCCAGGGCCTGGCTTCCCACCGTAGATACTCAGTCTCTCCATTTGCCAGTCTCACCGGGTCTTCAGCGATACGTATGGTTTTTCCAGCAAGCGCATCATTGAATGCCTTGTACCAGACCGGATGGCTTGCGCTTAACCCGCCAATACCGTTGCTGGCGGCATTTGTATCCAGCAGAGCCATGAAATCACGCCAACTGTCGCTGCAGGCAAGGTAGTTTCCGTGCAGATCTATCAGGGCGATGCCATTGGGAACATGTTGGATCAATGCGCGGATCTGGCTTTCCGTCGCAGCTACTTTATTCTGGGCTTCCTGGCGGTATTCAATTTCTTCAAGGACATTTCCAGTAACGCTGCGCATATCCATCTGGTCCACAACAATTGCGGCCAGATCAGCCAGGCGCTGTTGTTGCTTTTTCCCAAAGTCATGTCTCGTCCTGGTATCTACAATGCACAATGAGCCCATCCGGTGGCCACTTTGCGCAAGGAGAGGAGCGCCGCAATAGAATTTGATGCCCATCTCACCTGTCACGAAAGGGTTGTCCTTGAAGCGCTCGTCCTGTGTTGTGTCAGGTACGCACAACACGCGATCTTCAAGAATGGTATAGGCACAAAATGCAAGATCACGCGGCAGTTCTGGCACCTCCAGACCACAAGATGCTTTAAACCATTGTCGGTCTGTATCGATCAGGGAAATCAGTGCGATTGGCGCATCAAACAATTCAGATGCAAGATCTGTTATGCGGTCAAAAGCGCTTTCCTTTTCCGAGTCAAGGATGGCAAAGCGTCGAAGTGTTGCCAGGCGCTCGGCTTCATTTTCTGGGATCGGTGCGGGTGTCATCAGAGTAGATCTCTCGTAGTCATTATGGCCATCCAACAATCCAGTCGGACACGTTGACATGCCTATACAACTATTAAGTGCTTAAATTGTATATACAGCCTAATGTTTAGCATGGCGTCGTTAACAACGTCTTCGATCTTCCCGATATCTCGAACATAAAATGGAGCAGATTGGCATGATGCGCCTGTATGTCAGACGCTGCGATTGAGGGTAAGACCTTGGGTATTTCTATCAAGTTTCCAGCTCATCCGCAGTCATAACCCGGTTTCGCCCCGCATCCTTGGCCCCGTAAAGAGCCTTGTCACTGGCGCGGATCAAATCTTGGGGGCCGTTTTTACATCCAGGCATTGCTGTCGCGACACCCGCCGAAATCGTGACACGAGGAAGCGCTGCATCTCCATAGTCAATAATCATGGACTCGGTTTTCCCGCGCAGTATTTCTGCGCGCTCGCGGGCTTCCTCCATTGAACTGCGCGGCAGCAGGACCAGGAACTCTTCACCACCCAATCGAGCTGCAATCTCACCTTCTTTCACGATGGACTGCATGACTTCCCCGATATGCCGCAGAACCGTGTCTCCGGCATCGTGTCCATGCAGATCATTAAATGGTTTGAACTTATCCACGTCGAGCGCAATCACTGAAACCTGATGTTTGTCTCGTTCTGCCTCTGCCAATGCGTGGCGGCACTGGTTCATCAAATGGCGACGGTTCCATAGGCCTGTCAGCGAATCTTTCGTTGACTGGTCCATAAGCTCGTCGCGCAATTTCACATTCGCAATCGCAAGGCTGATCTGCTCAGCACAGCGCACAGCAAAGGGCATGATTGTCTCTTCGAACAGGGTCGCGTCAGCTGTTGTCTCAGCGCTGAAGCGGATGTGTAACAAGCCCACTGTTTCGCCATGCGCAATGATGGGGATGCAGATATATTCTCGCCCGTCACTGAGGTCGGGAATGTCCACTACATGTTTGCAGGTAATGCCGATCTCGCTGGGTCCGAAATGGGTCATCCGGCCACGGCGCAGGGCCCAGCAGTCGTCGGGATGAATATGTGCCTGAATAGCGCCGTTGCGGTTCCATTCGCAAGAGCCGTCCAGCATGTCACGCGAATTGCTGTAAACGTAGAGTTCCCCGGAGGAATCTTCGAATATGCGTGTCATAAAACACTCGACAACCCGGAAGAGTTCAGACAGGGATTGGCAACTCTGGAGCCATTCACCCAACTGCGACAAGTTCCGCATTTGGACTTTCCGCGTCCGCTCGGTCTCCAGAGCAATGCGAGCCTGATCATTGGCCTCTTCAGCGGCAATTTTTGCCTTCAGAAGATCCGCTTCTCGTTTCTTAAGTTCCGTCACATCAAAAGCAACACCTGCAGTGCCACCGGAAGTCAGTCGATATTTGACGACACGAAACACACCGCGATCACCATAGTCCCGTTCCACTGTTTCTCCAGATGCGAACCGTTGCGATTGCACCCGCCTTTGGACCTCGGTTTCCAAATCGTCAGTGTGTACAGTGTCCTTGATCTGCTCTCTCACAAGATCAGCGTAATGAACTCTTTGCCCTGGAGCCAGCGCATTGCGCATTTTTGGCAATGCAGGGTGCAGGCTCTCATAGGCTGAATTGGTGGCAAGCAGCCGATCATCCGGCGTGTAGACGCAATAGGGCGATGGCGCGCGCTCAATAGCCTCTTTCAGGATGCGATGTTCCTGAACGAGCTGAGCTAGGGCTGCTCGGTCCTGAGAAAGCCGTTCAACGGTCTCTTCTGTACTGCCTTTGGCCGCAGCAACCGCATACGCGATTGATTCTGGAACAATGGCGGCAATTGGTTTCTTTTCAGAATTCACTCCCAATCCAAAACCTCCCCTGAAATAATGAAGGGGTATGATCAGATTAAATGATCAACGTGACCTTAAGAACGGCAGCGACCGCGAACCTTGGTTAATTAAGGTTTCGTGAGTTCGGTAAAAAATAAGTATATAAAGTAAAAATGTTTAGACATTTGAATGTTTCGTCAAATATTTATTGAAATCAACGAGACTCGCATTTGAACAGCATTTACGCTCCAAAAAATGTGTTCCCGCCAAACTCGCTAGGATCGCGCAAAGCTTTTCAGTGTCTCTTCTGTGGACACAAAAGCATCCTGACCCTCAAACGGATCGTTGCCTGATAACCCATCTTCCTGAATGTCATCTTCTTTGGACGGCAGTTGGAACGCGTCGCTTTCCGGTTCTTTTGGACCGCCATCATGCATTGGTGACGCTTCAAACACATCTGCGGGACGCGTGTCCTCAAGCAGTTTTTCTGTGTGTGTTGGCGCCCCAACAGTTTCTGGTTTTGGTGCGTCCATCACATCATCAACCTGCCAGTGCTGAAGCATTCTAACCACATGACTTTCCGTAAACTCCATCAATGAGAGGAGTTTGGCGATCCGTTGTCCGGTCAATTCCTGAAAGGTACAGGCCGTGTAGATATCTATCGCGCACTTATCCAGCCTGTCACAGACTTCAGTATCCGTTCCATCTTCACGCGCGGCCCAGGCTGACGCCTGCATTGCTTCTGCTGCCTGCAAGATGTCTGAAATGGCATTCTCAGTGTGCTCGAGAATATCATCCATCTCATTTGCTGATGGCGCAAAGCCGCCATTTTGCGCTTGTTGTGATCCTAGCTCACTGATTTCCTGATGGGTTAGTTGAATTGCAGCGGACAATTCCGCCACCTCCAAATGAAGCTGCTGTAGTGTTTCGTTTTCACCGGCGTTATCCGGAACAGCATGTTGGGATTCAGCGATCGCCGTGCCAGCAGGTGCGGCATCAACAGGTGCTGTATCGGCCAAGGGTTTGTCTGGCGCTCCACCAATGGAGTTTTCAAGCCGTGCAATGGCTTCAAGCAATATTTCAGTATCTGCAACACGGTGTCTGCGCGCATATTCTTCAAGGAACCATCGGCCTCTTGCGGTTTCCAGAACCGCTGATTCAATGGCGTGGTATTCATCTGTTGGCAAAATGTCTGTTGGTTCTGCCGGTTTGTTTGTCTGCTGCGCCATGATCTTCTCGGTGTGGTCTCAATCAGGTTTTCTGTTAAAGTCGAAGCCTGTCAGACAAGTCTCGATTCTGTTCCAGACTACACTGTGATTCTTAACAATAAGATGCTGAAACGCAGGTGTTCTTGCGTATGTAGGCGAATGGATTTTCCACGTGATTGCTCGTCTCACCGGACCCACTTCCTTTGCGCCGCGTATGGCACTGTTTTATATGGCGGTGTTTGCCGCCGTTGGAATCTACATCCCGTTTTTCCCCCTGTGGCTTGAATCGCGCGCCCTCACAGCTACCGAAATCGGCCTGGTACTGGCGGTTCCTATGGCCGTTCGGGCAATCGTCACACCACTTATGGTATCGTTGGGGGACCGTGTTTCAGACCGTCGCAAGATCACCGTGATTTATGCCACAGCGGCCTTTTTGTGTTTGAGCCTACTCTTCTTTGCAAGCGGCTTCTGGCAAATCGTGCTTGTCGTGGTTTTCGTCGCTGTCTTCTGGGATACGCTGGTCCCACTGGGAGATGCGATTGCGCTGTCAGGTGTGCGCAGGTTTGGTATGGACTACGGGCAAGTGCGTCTTTGGGGGTCGCTGGCCTTTGTTGGCGCAAATATTGCCGCCGGTGCACTCATTGGCGCCATGTCCGGCTCGATCGTATTACCCATTCTGTTTGTGGCCTACGGTTTGGTGGCGCTGTCGACTGTGATCTTACCCAAAGGTCAAGTTGCAACAATGGATGTGCCGCAAAACCAGATTGAATTCTCTGCAAAAGCCTTCCGACATCCGGTTCTGCTGCTCTCACTTGCCATTGGCGCATTATGCCAATCGAGCCATGCCATGGTCTACGCGTTTGGAAGCCTTTATTGGCAGCAAGCCGGATTTACCGGACTTGAAATAGGTGTCCTGTGGGCCGTTGGCGTGTTGGCAGAAGTGGCTTTGTTCGGGATGTCCAAACCGGTTTTGAAGCGCCTTGGCCCCTCTGGCCTTTTGGCCGTGGGCGCAGCGGCTGTCATTGTGCGTTGGCTGTTGTTCCCGATCCACTGGTCATTTGCGGGATATTTCGTCTTGCAAATTCTTCATGGCGCCACTTTTGGTGCCGCGCATCTGGGTGTCATGCACGCCATTTCACGGGGGGTGCCTGATGCTCAGACAGGGCGCGCCCAAGCAAGCTATTTCTTCATATCCGGAGTTATGATGGCACTCACAACCATCTTGTCAGGACAGCTGTTTGTACGCTTTGGCGTCAACAGCTTTGTTGCAATGGCATTGATTGGCCTGTTGGCTTTCGTCCTTTGGCTGGTCATGCAACGGCTTAAGAGCGGCTCAACATCAGCCCCACAATTCTGATTTCGGTGGTGCAATGACGCTGTTTGCGTAATGTAACCCATGCGGTCTGTCCCGTTTCAGCAGCAAGGGTCCATCAAGATCCACAAACGCTGCCAATTGTGCAGGTAGCAGGGCCGGGGCCATGCCGAGTGATGTCCCAACCATGCAGCCCATCATCACACCAAAACCTTCGTTGCGACAGCGTTCAACAAGTTTCATGGCTTCAGTCAGACCTCCAGCCTTGTCCAATTTGACATTTATGAAATCATAACGTGATTTCAGTTTCGATACCGTCTCACTGGTATGAGCGCTTTCGTCAGCGCAAATTGGAACCGGATGTGGAATGCCCACCAGCGCGTCATCATGCCCAGCAGGAAGTGGTTGTTCAACGAGTGAAATTCCAGCCGCGGCGCAGACCAACATATTTTCAGCCAAATCTTCGGGCGTCCAGGCTTCGTTTGCATCGACGATTATCTTGCAATGTGGGGCCGCTGAATGAACCGCTCTGATACGATCCGTATCTCCGGCACCACCAAGCTTTATTTTAAGGATCGGATGATTGCTCGCCGCATGGGCGGCCTGTCCCATACGCTCGGCAGTGTCGAGACTGATTGTGTAGGCGGTTTCGACACCGTGCAGCGGTGACATGTCCCACAGATGGGCAACGCTGACGCCCTCCTGCTTTGCCTTCAAATCCCACAGAGCACAATCAACCGCATTGCGGGCAGCACCAGGGGGCAGGGCGGATTGTAATCCTTCTGTGTCAAGGTTCTCGGACAAGTCCGGCAGTATGGACTTGATTTGCTCCGCTACGCTTTCCTGGCTTTCGCCGTAGCGAGCATAGGGAACGCACTCGCCCCGGCCAATTTTGCCATCCTGACTGATCGACACTGTCAGGACATGAGCCTCGGTACGCGATCCACGAGAAATCGTGAAAGCCTGTGCCAACGGAAACACTTCAGTTGCAATTTCAATATGGCGGCTCAAAGATCAAACTCCTGCTGCAGTCTGGCAACAATTGGCGCCACGCCAGTGCGAATGGGGTCTACGGTTGGTAAATCGTGAACCTTTGCAATTTCGGCCATCGTGCTGACGGCAGTTGCCTCATCAAGGGCCTGAGTGTTTACAGCTATACCGACACAACGAATGTTGGGGTTCGTGAGCTGCCCGCAGGCAATTGTCAGGTCAATGACCTGATGAATGCTCGGAAGCGGATGTTTCACATTGCGCATATTAGTCCGCGTTGTTTCATGACAAACCACAAAAGCGTCAGGTTGGGAGCCGTGAAGCAATCCCAATGATACGCCCGCAAAAGACGGGTGAAACAAGGATCCCTGTCCCTCCACAATTTGCCAAATGTCAGGCTCTGTCGCAGGCGAAATCCACTCAGCGGCGCCTGAGATGAAATCAGCCACCACCGCGTCAATAGACACACCACGGCCGGAGATGAAAACGCCGGTCTGTCCGGTGGCCTGGAAAACCGCGTCCAGACCCGCTTCCTGCATGCCTTTTTCAAGCGCAAGGGACGTGTATTTCTTGCCAACGGAACAGTCGGTTCCCACTGTCAGTAGCCGCAACCCCTCGCGTTTGGTGCCCTGACCGGTTTTGAACTTCTGGTCAGACTGGCGCACATTATGCAATTGCCGACCATTGCGCTTGGCAGCTTCAGCGATTGCCGGAATATCTTCCAAACGCAGATGCAATCCGCTTGCAACATCCAGACCGGCATCCAGCGCTGCCACGATGGAATCCAGCCAGTGATCGGGAAGAACACCACCGGCATTCACAACGCCAATGATCATTGTTTTGGCACCTGCAGCGATTGCCTGTTGCAATTCTATGTCCGGCAGGCCTGTATCGGCCTTGCATCCGGGCAGGCGCACTTGCCCCACACACCAGTCTTTTCGCCAGTCAACAATTCCGATTGCAGTCTTTGCAGCCAAAGCATCTGGCACGTCACCCAAAAACAAAAGATAGGGCCGTTTCAATTCCATAAATCACCTGTTTTTATTCAGCATTTCAACCGCGCTGAATATCCGTTAGTCTGTGCAAGAATCCCGTAATTCGCAATGGAAAAAATGTGAGCGTCACAACAGTGCCAGATCTGGTCATCCTGCAGGACAATTCCGATGGCATGAAGCTGTTGGCAGCGGGCAATTGGACTTTGGAAAACGCGGCCGATCTATCCCAACAACTGAATGAGTTGGAGCAGCGTGTCGCGAAAAGCGGAGCGGGACCGCTGATCGCTAACATCACCGCGATTGACCAAATCGATACGTCTGGTGCCTGGTTGCTGGTGCGGCTTCGTAAACAACTCCTGGCTCGTAACAGCGATCTTTTGATCGAAGGCATGACACCTGATCGGGAAATACTGTTGGATGAAGTCTTTGAAAGCGCTGCCGCAGTGGATGCAGAGCCTGCTGCCTCACAGCGTTGGCATCCGATGGATTTTCTGGGGCGCACTGTAGCTTCCATTGGCTATGATATGTCAGCCAAGACCAATATGCTGGGCCGGGCTATCTCAGGCCTGTTTTCTGTTTTGGTTTCGCCCAGACGCTTGCGTATCATTTCAATCGTTCATCATCTGGATCAGGCGGGCCTGCGCGCAGTGCCGATCATCGCGCTCATGTCATTTGTTATCGGCGCCATCATTGCTCAGCAATCGGCTTATCAGTTGCGTTATTTTGGCGCTGAAGTCTTCACAGTGGATCTGGTGGGTATTCTTGTGCTGAGGGAGCTGGGTGTCTTGTTGACAGCCATTATGGTTGCCGGCCGCTCCGGCAGTGCTTTCACTGCCGAGATTGGCTCCATGAAGATGCGTGAGGAGATTGATGCTCTGCGCGTTATCGGCATGTCGACAACCGATGTGCTCGTATTGCCGCGGGTTCTGGCTCTGGTAATTGCGGTGCCATTGTTGACGGTTGTTGCCAATATTTTCGCGCTTTTGGGCGGGGCTATGGTCTCCTGGGTCTACGCTGATATCCCACCGATTGAGTTCATCACCCGATTGAGAGAAGCCGTTTGGCTCTCAACCCTGCTGGTGGGGTTCATAAAAGCGCCATTCATGGCTTTGGTAATAGCCGTAATTGCCTGTTCTGAAGGCTTCGCCGTGAAGGGAAGTGCTGAATCTCTGGGGCGCAGGACAACAGCCTCTGTTGTCAAAGCCATTTTCATGGTGATCGTCATGGACGGACTGTTTGCCATGTTCTTCGCAGCAATCGGCTACTGATGCGTATCTCCCGACAATTTGGGTCTGCTCGTCAGTTCTGCTCCTCGAGACGATCAGTTGCCGGCGCGGGCGTTCGGGAAAGTGCCGATACAGCGGAATGGAGATCTTCATCCAATTCCACTTCAACGGATTGCAGCGATGGCAGAAGCTGTTCCAGATTACGTGCGCCTATAATCGGGCTTGTTACCGCTGGATTGGCAGCCGCCCATGCAATTGCCAGAGACACCGGATGGATATGTCTGTCTTCAGACAAGGCAGTGAAAGCTTCTGCCGTTTCAAACACCCAGGGCTCACCATAGCGTGCCGAATACATGGAATTGGCAACAAGGCGCGCAGCCTGCGGGCGCGTACTGGCGTTATATTTGCCACTCAGAAGCCCTCCGCCAAGCGGAGAGTAGGAAATGACGCCCATATTCTCGGCAAGAGCAAGGGGGAAAATTTCCACTTCGACCTGTCGTTTCACAAGGGAATACATGGGTTGAATCACATCAAAGCGCGGCCAGCCATGTCGTTCAGAAATGCCAAGTGCTGTGGCAAGCTGCCAGGCCGCATAATTGCTGGCGCCCAGATACAAAACTTTGCCATCCGCGACCAGTTTCTCCAACGCACGAAGCGTTTCTTCCAGCGGCACATGATTGTCCCAGCGATGCATGAAAAGAATATCCAGCCGGTCAGTGCCCAACCGTTTCAGGCTCGCTTCCACAGCCTGCAGAATATGCCGACGATTGCCACCTCCAGAATTGATGTCAGCGCCCATTGCCCCGAAACACTTGGAAGTCACAATCAATTCTTCACGGTCAGTCTTGATCAGGTCGCCCAGAATGCGCTCGGCCATGCCATTTGAATACACATCTGCACAGTCAAAAAAGTTGATGCCCGCATCTCGGCAGGCAGAATACATGCGGCCAGCTTCAGCTGCGTCAGCATCACCACCAAAAGACATGGTTCCAAAACACAACTCGGAAACCTGCAAGCCAGTCTGGCCAAGCAATTTTGTTTTCATCATATCCTCTGCGCGGTTTAAATAAGACATCCTTTCAATGCGCGATCTGGCGCAAGATCGCAATGTTGCTTTCATTGCAAACGAAACGCCAATCCAGCATAAGGTTAAGGCAAGTCTTGGAATCGGTCCCGATGAGGGTTTCCTCAAAGGCGACCCGATGATGCAGATCCAGAGTTTCTATGGCCAGAGAACCTATTACATTTCCGTCTGTAAAACGTGGCGACGTCATTTTGCAGGCGCGCGGAATTACCGTTGGTTTTGGCGATACGCTTATACTTGAAGATCTCGACATCGACCTCAAGGCCGGTGAAGTATTGGGCGTTGTGGGCGCTTCTGGAACCGGAAAATCAGTATTGCTTCGCTCGATCGTTGGCTTGCTGCCGCGCCGCTCTGGTATCGTGAAAGTGTACGGTCAGGATTACGATTCTGCCGAACATGCTGTTCAGGAGGCGGTGGATCGCCGCTGGGGCGTCCTGTTTCAAAACGGCGCCTTGTTTTCAGCATTGACCGTAAAGCAGAACGTTCAAGTGCCGATGCGGGAACATTTGAGATTGCCACAAGACTTGATGGACGAACTGGCTCGTATCAAGATCGAGATGGTTGGTTTGCCACCTGATGCTGCAGACAAATTCCCGGCGGAATTATCAGGCGGCATGATAAAACGGGCAAGCCTTGCCAGGGCTTTATCGTTGGACCCTGACATCGTGTTTCTGGATGAACCCACCTCCGGCCTTGATCCCATAAGTGCTGCAGAATTCGATGAACTGTTGAAAAAGCTCTGTGAAACCCTGGCTTTGAGTGCGTTCATGGTGACCCATGATCTGGACAGCCTCTATGCCGCCTGTGACAGAATTGCCGTTATTGGCAACAAAAAGGTCATGGTAGAAGGCGGCTTGCCGGATATGCTGGCATTTGACGACCCATGGGTGCAGGATTATTTTCGCGGGAAGCGTGCTCGCAGACTGAATGAGTCGCTTGAAAGCTGAATGCGGGTTATCAATTGAACGTCGGAATGACATGTCGAGAGTGAGTCTGTAGACGATGGAAACCAGGGCCAATTATGGGCTGATCGGCCTATTCACCTTGTTGGTGGCCGCCATAGCTGTGTTTATGATCTATTGGGTGGGAAGGCTGGACCAGACTGGATCAGCCAAACCCGTTCAGATTTCCTTTCCCGGCGCCGTTTCCGGCCTTGTTTCTGGAAGTCCTGTCAATTTCAACGGCATCCGCGTTGGCACGGTTCGCAGCCTCTCGCTGGATCCGGGTGATCCGGAAGCCGTTTTGGTCGATGTGGATATCGCCGAAGACACGCCCCTGAAGTCAGACACCAAAATCACGCTTGGTACGACCGGTATCACCGGGGCGTCTTACGTGGATTTACGGGCTGGTTCCATAGAATTGCCCAACCTTTTGATGCAAGACGACATTCCCCAATTGCAGGCTGACGGTTCCTCAATGGATGACCTGCTGCAGGCCGCTCGGGATATGATGGCCCGGGTGGATCGGGTGGTCAGACGGGTTGATACATTGGTGGAAACCAACGGCGCAGAGATCGAACGAACCATTCAGAACGCGGCGATTTTTTCCGATGCTTTGGCAAGTAATGCGCCCGGCATCGACCGTTTCCTATCGACGACTTCTGAAGCAGCCACACAAATTGGCGCGCTGGCGACCCGCATGGAAGGTCTGACCGAAAAGGCGGACACACTGGTCAGTGCCATTAATCCCGAGCAGGTTAGGACTGCTGTCGACAACATTCAAAGATTCACTGACAATTTGGATCAGACTGCCGGAAAACTTGAAGATCTGGTCTCTGAAGCCAAAGTCGCAGTCACCACATTCAACACCTTTGGTGCCTCTCTCAACAGCAGTCTCTTGCAGATTGATAATATTGTCTCTGCAATACCGCCTGAAGAATTGAGGGGGATTTTCGAAGGCGCCAATTCATTTGTTAAAAATCTGACTGATCAAAACGGAGCAATCTCCGGAATTGTTGAAAATGCCCGTGAAGGTAGTGAGAGTTTTAAAAACCTTGCAACGCGTCTTGAAGGCGAGGGCGACCGCATAAGTGGAATTACCGCCGATGCTGCAGCATTTGCCGAGACACTCAATTCTGCAGCTGGCCGGGTGGATGCGCTGTTTGACGGCCTCGATAAAATGATGAGTTCCGATGGCAGTGCCACGCTTATGGGTGAGCTGCAAAAAACTCTGTCCAGTTTCCGCAGTGCAGCCGCTACCTTTGAGGTCCGGATTGGCGAGATTGCCAACGGCGTATCACGTTTTTCTGGTGCAGGACTGCGCAATCTGGACGGCCTGATTGCAGATGGCAGGCGTGCAATGAGTCGCTTTAATCGCTTGTTGCAGCAATTGGAAAGCAATCCGCGGCAATTCATTTCAGGCAGTGGTGGCGTCCCGGAATACAATGGCCGGCCAAGACGCTGAGATATTCCCGAATTATGCACTGGAACCGGGTGATTCTTGCAACAGTCGCGTCTGAAAAGGGCGTGGGCGCTTGATTTCTTGGGAATCTCTGTCCAAAAGCAAAGGGGGTATTTCTCCAGACTTTGTAAGTGATAGCGAGTTGGCTTTGGCCTTTGATACGAAACAAGACATGCAGACGCCTTTGGCTGACCGACCGATGCAAGCGCGCAAATTGGGTGCAGGATTGTTGGTTGCCGCGGCGCTGAGCCTGGTTCTTTCCGGTTGTATTTTGATTTCGCCACCGCCATCGCGAACCTTTGATCTGTCTGCACCGACCGATATTTCAAAGCTGCGGGGAAGGGCTGGACAGATACTGATTGTCGAGCCAAGCGCGTTGCAGGCCCTGGCCGGAAACGGGATTGTGGTCCGGCCATCTGCCTCGGAACTGAACTATTTCCCGCAGGCACAATGGGCTGATACTCTGCCAAGACTGCTACAGGCGAAAATACTGGAATCCTTTGAAGCAACAGGCCGAACCAAAGCTGTTGGCAAACCCGGTGATGGTCTGGTTATCGACTACCAAATTCTGTCAAATTTGCGGGCTTTCGAATTTGATGCCATCACCCAGTCTGCCAATATCGATATCTCTGTTAAAATTGTGAATGACCGGACCGGCCAGGTGGCGGGGACGCGAGAATTCAGCGCCAGCGCTTTCTCGCCAACAGACAGCCTGGAAGATGCGGTGTTCGCGCTCGATGAGGCGATGGATGAGGTGATAACCGCAATCGTACGCTGGACTTTGAGCCGCGTTTAAAAGCCTGCGTGCCTACAGATCACAGGCCTGATAGATAGAGGCCTGACAGACCAACGTTTCAAGCAGATTCTTCATCTCCCGATTTGGTGCACTTTCCACCGGGGCGGTGGCCACCCAGACTATTTCGCAATTCGCGCGCCATATCACCAAAGGTTTGTGCACGCTCAGCGCCCAATGCATCTACAATGATCTGGTCCATGTCATGCCAGGCTTTATGTATTTCAATAAGCATTTTTCGGCCCTCAACCGTAAGGGTCAGAATATTGCTTCGCGCCGTTTTTGAATCGGGCTTCCGGCTAATCAACTTTGCAGCAATCAGGCGTGAACTCATGGTGCTCATGCTGGCTGCTGATATATGAAACTCGCGGGCAAGCTTTACCTGCGAAACCGGGCCCATGCGGCTGAGTGCCTCAAGCACACGCGCTTGTCTTGGTTGGATACCATATGGCGCCAATCGGATGCGCAACCTGTCTTCCACCAGATTACCAGAATGTAATAGGGGGTGAAGTAAAAAGCCTTGTTTTTTCATGCTCATTGTTAGAGTGTTAACATGGAATTGGTCAATGAGTTTCAATCCCTTCAGTGAGTTTGAATCTTAAAGTATTTGACCAAAACATTTAGTGTCCTCCCAAGTCGCGTTTTTATACAAGTCGCGGTGCTTTTATATGTGTCACACATTTGGATCGACCAAAAGACACCAGCTTTTTTGAAACCATAAGACCAGATGAATCCGCAAGTCCAGAAACTACGCCAAAGATCACAAGGATAGCAATATGCCGAGCCCATCTGGTTATGATCTGATGTCTCGAATCAATCACTGGCTGATCGCAATCGCCATTATTGGCATGCTTGCGGTGGGGCTTTTTCTGGAGTTTGGCGGTTTAGCGCGAGAGGATAAGCGTTGGCTCATCGATCTTCACAAATCCATTGGCGTTCTTGTGCTGATTTACGGTGTATGGCGTGTTTTGTGGCGTGTTATCCAGGGGTTTCCAAAGTCTGATGACTACACCATGCCTCAATGGCAGGAGATCGCCTCAAAAATCACTCATTGGGCTTTGCTTGCGGGCATTCTCATCATGCCGGTTTCCGGTGTTGTCGCATCTGTTTTCAATGGGCGTTCGATCGCAGTGTTCAACTGGTTTTCGATACCGGCGCAGGCCCAAATTGCCTGGTTGAGTAACACTGCTGGCTATACCCATAGATATGCTGGTTTTACGCTTGCGTTTATCGTTGCCATTCATATTGCAGCGGCACTCAAACATCACTTTGTGGATCGGGATCCTGTGCTGATCCGAATGGTCCAGGGACGGGGCGATTGAACCATTGCAGACCCCATTTCCTTGATTGGAGATGGCGCTGAACTTGAACGATCAATTTTCGGAAACTCGAACCGAAGGAATTACATGATGCTCAAACAATTTGCTCTGACAACGACAATGGTCCTCGCCACGATAAGCCATATTCAGGCGCAAGACGCGGATATGAGTTTCTTCATAACAAGTGTAAACCCTGGAAATGGCGCAGATCTTGGCGGTCTTGCTGGCGCAGATGCGCACTGTGGAGAGCTTGCCGAGGCAGCGGGTGTGAGCGGAAAAATCTGGCGGGCCTATTTGTCGACGGACGCGGAACATGCACGCGATCGTATTGGGGAAGGCCCCTGGATGAATGCCAAGGGCGTAATCGTTGCTCTCAATGTTGATGATCTGCACAGCGACAACAACAAGCTCAACAAGGAAAACGCACTTGATGAAACGGGTGCACTTGTTAACGGACGCGGTGACTCCCCCAATCGTCACGACATTCTGACCGGTTCCAATGCTGACGGCACTCTGGTTGGAGATGCCTGTTCATTCTGGACCAGCAGCGGGGAAGGCTCTGCCATGGTTGGGCATCATGACCGTCAGGGTGGCGGTGCTGAACCAACCTCTTGGAATGCAGCACACGGGTCCCGAGGATGCGGCCTTGAAGCATTGCGCGGAACTGGTGGTGATGGCCTCTATTATTGTTTTGCGAGAGAATAAGACAACAATATGAAACACATTATCTCCCTCCTTATCGCCGTTGCCTTGATTGGTGGCACGTATTTTTTCACCTTTGTCTATGACGGTGGCGGAACGCCTGAACAGGCCAATGCGAGCGCACCGGCCGGGCGCACTGGTTCGGCAGGGCAACGCCGTGGCGGGAGAGGCGGCAATCAAGCCTCAACGGTCACATTGGCATCGGTCAATGTGGAGCCCTATACGGACCTGTTCAGTGCCCTCGGCAATGTACAGGCTGACGCCCGTGTCCGCGTCCTCAGCGAAACCAGCGGTCGCGTCACGGCTGTTCATATGGTGCCAAATGTCAGGATAGAGGCAGGTTCATTGCTGGTTTCACTCAATGATGAGTTGGAGAAAATTGCTGTCAGAACCGCGCAAATTCAGTTGAGACAGGCACAGGAGACACTGTCCCGATATGAAAAACTGGCGTCTACTGGAACACTTACCAACATCTCACTTGCAGATGCCCAGGTGGCTGTTGATATCGCGCAAGCTGCTCTGGACAAGGCAAATTATGACTTGGAGCAACGCAGCATCGTTGCGCCCATTGACGGGACCCCCGGCCTTACGGATGTTCAGGTGGGCGCCTTTTTGAATGCAGGCGCTGAACTGGTAACGCTGACTAATACCGACAATCTGACGGTGGAGTTTACCCTTCCGGACAGGGCGAGTGAATTACTGCGACCCGGATATCCTGTCCGGGTGACTGCTCCATCCAGACCGGGTGCGGTTCTGGAGGGCGAGATCACAGCCTTTGACAACGAAATTGACCCTCAAACCCGATTGATTGGGGCAAGGGCGCGGTTTGCTAATGTGGGGCGCGTGCTTCAACCTGGTTCCATTGTCAACGTCCTCGTCAGCAATACCAATGACCCGTTGCCAAGTGTCCCTGTATCGGCGCTGACATGGAGCCGTGAAGGTGCAACCGTGTGGGTTGCCAATGATGGCAAGGTCAGCAAGGTTCCTGTCGTCGTGCGCTCACGTGAAAATGACATGGTCTGGCTGGACGCTGATCTTGCAGATGGCACCCAGATCGTCATTGAGGGCGTGCAGAAACTGCGTGAAGGATCGCAGATCGTCACGCAGGAACAACTCAATCAGCGGGGCGGGGGCGCAAACAGACCTGCACGGTCTCCCGGCCAAAATCAAAATCGGCCGCAAACGTCTGAGGCGGGTTCATGATTGGCGAGACCGCTCCCAAAAAACGCAGCGGCTTCGCAGAATTGTTTATTGCGCGGCCTATTCTTGCCCTTGTCATCAATCTGCTGATTGCTGTTGCCGGTTTTGCAGCTTTCAATTCTGTTGATGTGCGCGAATTGCCCAACGTTGATCGACCGGTTCTGTCGGTCAACACGACCTATGACGGCGCAGCGCCGGAGACAATTGATACGGAGATCACAACACCATTGGAAGATGCGCTGTCTGCGCTGGAAGGACTACAAAGCATATCCTCCAGATCCAGTTATGGGCGAAGCCGCATCAACATGGAGTTTTCTGATGGTATCGAAATTAATGACATTGCCAATGAGGCCCGGGAAATCGTTGCACGCACCCTGCGGCAATTGCCGGATGACATCGACGATCCAACAGTAACAAAAAACGACTCTGATGCCGACCCGATCATGCGTCTCGCTCTTTTGGGAGGCACCAGCCTGGAAACTCTGACCGAATTAGCGGAAGGAGCTGTTTCCGACCGCGTCTCGACGATTGAAGGCGTTTCCGAAGTCGAAATCGCCGGCGATCAGGTCAACGAGTTTCAGGTTCATGTTAACATGATATCGCTTACCGGCCGCGGCCTGACACCGGATGATCTGGAAGAGGCATTATCCACCTTGCGGGCAACAGATCCATTGGGCGCTCTTGATTCTGATGCGCAATCAGTGGTGATGCGCAGCTCTGATCCTTTGATTAATGCCTCAACCATCGGCAGCATTCTGATCGACAGCAACACGCGGATCAGTGATGTGGCCTTTGTTCAACTCGCAGCCAGTGAGCGATCAACCCTGTTTCGGGTCAATGGCGAAAGTGCCGTGGGTCTGAACATAATTCGTCAGTCTGTTGGCAACACGCTTGCCATTTCAAAAGAAGTACGCGCCGCAGTTGAAGAATTGCAGAGCGAATTACCCGATGGCATCCGCCTGATTGTAAACTCGGATGATGGAATTTTCATCGAACAGTCGATTGCGGAAGTCGTTTTCTCGATCTCAATGGCGGTTTTGATTGTAATCAGCGTGATCTTTGTCTTTCTGCGGTCCTTCAGTGCAACCATGATCCCCGCCATAGCGATCCCTGTGGCCCTGACAGGTACACTGGCTGCCATATGGCTGGTCGGCTTCTCCATCAACACGATCTCTCTCTTGGCCCTTGTTCTGGCCACGGGAATGGTTGTGGATGATGCGATTGTGGTTGTTGAGAACATCGTGCGGAAACGGCGTTCGGGTATGGGGCCACGCGCGGCAGCGGCTGCCGGGACGAATGAAGTGTTCTTCGCGGTCATTTCAACAACGGCCACATTGGCAGCTGTCTTCATTCCGATTTCATTCCTGCCGGGGCAGGCAGGTGGTATCTTCTCCGAATTCGGATTTGTGCTGGCATTTTGTGTCACGCTGTCGTCAGTCGTTGCATTGACCCTTGTTCCGGCAATGGCGGCTATTCTGGATCCGGGCCGTGACAGCAAATCAAACGAGGACAAACAACCTCGCGAAAGCGTTTTTGCCCGTGGTTACGGAGCGATTGTGGGATTCTCGCTGCGCTTGCCCATTGTCATTATCGGCATTGCCGTTGCTTTTGCCATTTTTGCCGCAAGCAGCTTCCTAACATTGCCATCTGAGCTAACCCCGCGCGAAGATCGTGGATTTTTCATCATTTCCTCGCGCGCGCCATCAGGAGCCAGTCTGAGCTTCACGGACAGTCAGGTGCGCCAGGTTGAGACCATATTGGAGCCCTATATTGAGAGCGGTGAAATGGCGGCAGTTCTTGCACTGGTCGGTCGCGGGTCCTCATCTTCGGCCTTCATTATCATAAGGCTGCAGGATTGGGACGAACGCGAACGCAGCCAACAGGCGATCGCAAGTGAAATAAATCAGCGGCTCCAACGAATTACTGGGCTGACCCTGTCTGTTCGAACGCCCAACAGCCTTGGCATCCGCGGTGCAGGCCGTGGATTGCAATTCGCTGTGACAGGCAATGACTACAATGCCATTGTCGAGGCGGGTGATGAACTGGTCAATGCCATGGCGCAGGAAACAGATGTGTTCGTCAATCCGCAACTGGGATATGATACAAGCCAGCCTTTGGTGTCTGTGTCCATAGATCGGGAACTGGCAACCAGACTTGGTCTGTCTGTCAGCACCATCAACTCAATTATCAACACGATGAGTGAAGGCTCCACCGCGACCACGGTTATCGTCGAGGGTAAGGAAGTTGACATTCGGCTTTTACCTGCCGGTCCACCCATTAATGACCCAGGCGATCTGGAACGCATTTTCGTCCAGACCGAATCCGAAAATTATGTCCCTCTATCAACGGCTGTGTCGCTCACACAGACAGCCTCTGTATCAACTCTTTCACGAGAAGGCGGAGATCGGGCCGTGCCAGTTCAGAGCAATCTGGCCACAGGGGTGGATTTGAGCGCCGCAGCGGCGCGCGCGCAGGAACTCGCCCGCGAGATATTACCCGCTGATATGGGCATCATCTTCCTGGCGGAGGCGGCTGCCCTGGATGAAAGCCAGAGCAGCACAATGCTCGTGTTCGGCATTGCGCTGCTGATCGTGTTTTTGGTGCTGGCCGCGCAATTTGAGAGTTTTGGCAGCGCGATTATCATCATGCTGACAGTGCCGTTTGGTCTGGCCGCGGCTGTCTTGGCAATCTCTTTGACCGGTGGATCGCTGAATTATTACAGCCAGATCGGACTGGTGATGCTGATCGGTATCATGGCCAAGAACGGGATTCTGATTGTCGAGTTCGCCAATCAGTTGCGCGAGCAGGGTCAGGATGTCGACAGCGCCATCAGAGATGCTGTGCGGTTGCGGTTCCGACCGGTCATGATGACGATGATATCCACAGTCTTTGGCGGTTTGCCATTGGTGTTTGCCTCCGGCGCGGGCGCAGAAGCCCGTATAGCAGTGGGCTGGGTTGTGGTTGGCGGTCTTGGCTTTGCCACCATTTTCACTTTGTTTCTGACGCCTGTCTTCTATCGCCTGATCGCACCACTATGTGCTGTTCCCGGTGCCTCTTCGCGGAAACTGGAAAACGAGGTCAGTGAAGAACAACCAAGATCTATGCCATCCATTTCACCGGCGGAATAGCTTTCAAAGGATGCTGGTGTGATGCCGTCACACCGGCAATTCCTTTGTGAATTGGAGCAAGAGAAGTCTCTACTCCAATTGGATTGTCGAAATCGCCTGGAACGGAATTTGCGTTGCGAAAGTCATCAGCTTGTCCAAGGCCGAGCCATTGGCAATTGCCTCTGGATTGTCATCAAATCCAGACTGGGTGAGGACGACAACTACCCTGCCAGCCAGACACTCAAGCTGAATGTCCTTGGTGCCCACACTTGAGAAGCATGGGATTGAATCGATGTCACGTCGCAACGCATCGCGATACCTGATCTCGACGGGTGCATCGCCGGTTTTCTCATAGTTTGCAAGAAATTGGTCTGCCGATTTTTCGCGATTACCAAAAAAAAGCTCGACCGGCTTGTCACCATCATCGGTTGGCAGGTCATATCCCTTTACCGTAATCATGAAGCCAACACTTTGCGGTGAGTAGGTCACGTAAATGGGCCCCGATGCCATGCTGGCTGGCAGTACATCGCCCAATGTGCCGCCCTTCAAACCCGGTACACGCATCTGTGCGCCTTGCTGGGGATCAGGCGCAGCTATGGCAACAATGCCAGCAGCTTGTTGCGCCGCTGCGATTTGGTCCAGCGGAAAGGTCGCCAGATAGGCCGAAAGCGCACCCCATGTTTCTTGTTTGGAACCCTCGTCTCCCGCCACTTTGACTGGTGCCGTCAGCGTAACGACCAGATTGTTCAGGCGACAATGCAGTTCCACGGCAAACATTGCATCGGTCTTGCGACAATCAATGCCTGCAATCGTCTCCAGGCCTTTGCCGCCCGAGAACCGTTCCATTTCAGCAGGAGAGGTGGAGAAGTAGACCGTAATGCTCCGCTCCTCCAAAGGGCGATAATCAGCGAAAGCCAAGCTGACACTGCTACCATTCACCTCCATCATCGGGCTGACGTTGTCATCCACCATGTCCGGTGGCAGCATGTCCTCAACCGCGATGCCGCCAAGGGCTTCTACCGTGGTATTCTTCTCGATAGGCTGCATTTCTGCCGCCGCCGTCTGACACATCAACGCCAGACCAAGCACACTGAAAAATCGGATCATAATACCTCCGCGAAGCTTTGGGAAAATCATATTCTGTTCAGATTGTCGTTCATGGCGTCAAATCAAGCAAGGTTCGTATCTTGTTGGTGGGGTCTGAACCCAATTGAGCCCAGCCCCTAATTTCCCAGAGCATATACAAGTCCGTAAATAATCGCTGAGCCGATGCCCGCGCCGACCATCAGTGCCACGGGTAGCGACACATTAATCGCCACGATAGTGTACTCATTTCCACCACCAGGCTTTTTACGCATTGCCTTTGATTGCTTTTCCGCCAAATCTTGAGCTCGCGTCGCTTCTCTGATGGCGCGTTGCGTACCCCTGTCGAACTTCTTGGGATCTTTCAGCATCTCAGCGTAATCTTTCGCTGCGTCGGCAACCCCACTGCGTAAGGCTCCATCACCGGGTTTCGGGAAAAATGGCCGGGCATTACCGGCAAATGCGAAGCGCGCATCTGCACGCCCGGTCTGAGAGTCCAATCGCCACCAGGCGTCAGCAGACATATCCTCACTAGCGAACACGGTGAACCCAAGTTCCAGGTCTTTGCTTGCCTCATAACCGCGCTCGGCAAGCTGTTGGCCAACGAGCGGAACGAGGTTGCCTTTTTCTGGTGGAATCGCTCCGTTTGGAGCGCCGTTTTGTGTCAGGATAGCTTCGGTTTCCAGCCCTGATTGCAATGCACCATGCCACACGCGAAGCAAGCGCGCTGCGGCAGCTGCACCCGGTTCACGCGTCATTCCGGCCATGCCGACATCATCGAGCGTCCAGTCGAGCCAATTGACGACTCCAGCGTTCGGTAAAACCTGCATTCCTGAAATGAGCACCCGAGGTCTGTTGGCGACAACGCAAATTCCGTCCGTGGTCGGGCGGGCGCGTATCAGTTCTTCGCTGGCGATCGCAACACTGCTGCTTGCAACCCAACTGTACCAGACCATGGCATCAGGGTCAGGTCTGCCAACGCTCACCTGTTGCAACGTCTCAGGCAATTCCAGAAGCATACCTGACATACGAAGTGCTGCCAGGCGCGGCGATAACCCACCATTTCCCAGCACAATCTGACGCATACTTTCAAGTGCTGCGGGATATCTTTGCCCCATTTTCGGCTCACCAATGTCCGTCGTATCAGGTATGTCACCTTCTGCAATCGCTTCGCGTTGCTTTGTGCTGAGCAAATCGAAAATGATCCGTTCTTCTTCGCTGGCGGTCTGACCGGGAACTTCGGATCGGATGCGCAATGTCATTGCTGTGGCTGTTTCAGTCCGTTCTTCTTGAAACAGATCAGTCGACTGATGGATCCGCCCCGGTGTTGCAAATGGTTGGCTCTTGATGCTTCTTTCACCGATCATCATAACTGCACGCATTGATGGAGTATTGCCTATCAAACCTCCAAGTGCCTCACCGATTCCCCTGCCTACTCCATCTGTCGCGGGACCAAAAAACAGAGTAATGGGTTGTTCTGTGGTTTCCGGAACCGACAATCGTTGCGTTAATATGTTTTGAGTTCGAAGCTTGCCGCTCTTAAGGATTTCAAGCTCGAGTGTGATCGAAACTGTGTGGGGCGCTACGGGATCAGTCAGAATTTCTCCGGCGATAGTCGGTTTGGCTCCAAACTCGTTGCTTGTTAATGCAGGATCGAGATCCACCCAATTCCGGCCAATCCGCGCTTGCATCCAGATATGGCTTTGTTCGGCAGCCATCGGCATTGGATCAGGAAGGGCAGTATCAAGCAGGGTATCTTGCAAGGCGCTAAAGCTGCGCTCGGCCCGGCCTCTGACCCGCGCCATGGTCTCGCTCTGAAGCGCTGCAAGCCGCCACACCTGTTCGTCGCCCTGGCGGGTTGTGCGGCATGCATTGAATTGTATTGCCTCTGCCATGTCGTCCGTCATGGGAGCTTTCACCAAGCGTGTATCATAACCCATAAAACGAAATAGACTTGCCAAGGTTTGAACCTTGTCGTGATCATTACCACCTCGCGCGGCCAATACGGCACCGGGTCGGCGCAGGTGACCTTGGTAGGGTACAGTTCGGATTTCATCGCGGACATAGGCAAAGGCTGTTTCAGGATCCAGCATCGCCGATAGTGCGATGTCTTCCAGGCGTTGTTCGGCCTTTTCAAAATGCATGTAGCGCACTAAAGCCCTGTCCAGCGCTTTGGCAAAGTCCACTGGTTCATCCAAAGAAGGCACCGGTCGTTCAGGCAAATCAGAAAAATTTGTAGCCCCTGGAGGCGGTACAGACCAGTCATCTGCCGCGGCAGCGGTTTGGTAACCAGCTAAAAAAATGGTTGCAACCATTGCAGCAAAAGCAAGGTGAATTGCTCTGTTCAGGTGATAGCGTGTGTTGATCATGCTTACTCTCCCTTGCCCCCCAGCTGTCAGATCATGGTATGGTCAATCCCGTTTCGGAGCCATAGCCAATCTCCAATGACTGTTTATCAACCACTTCGATCTCTTGCTCTGGTCCCGAAGCCGTTTGCATTGGTCTCAAACGGTAACGTCCCGCAGGAAGAAAGCGAACTTCGTTCAGCCCAATGATGCCGATGGTCTCGCGTTCACCATCCAGATAAAGCCGTGTGAGTTCAAATCGTGGCGCAACGGCTTCTGCAATGGCCTCGATCAGGGCATCTGGATCATCAGCGGAGATGTAACGGCCATCTCCCGCATCAGCCCATTCTGAAAATGTTTCAGCAAGAGCTTCGTCATCAATGGCAAAGCCGACAATGGTCAGGCGCAGGTCAATACCACTTTCTGCGATCCGGCTGATTTCGGCGGCAACATCCCCATCGCAGGTTTCATCACCATCTGTGACCAGCACGACGACCCGGGGCGGTTTGATCGAAGCCAGATCTTCAGCGGCTAACGCCAGACTTTGCGCAATAGCAGTTTTGGCAAGGTTTATTGCAGGCGTGTTTCGGATAGCGGCCTCTGCGACGGCTGGATCGAGCGGACCAAAGGGCAATAACAACTCCGATTGGCAGGCATCGGCAGCCAATCCAAAAGCGCGATAGGCAAAAGGCATGCCGGAGGGAAGGCTCGAATTGACCAATTCTGCCAGCGCATCATGTGCTACGGCAATTCTGCGTTGACCATCCGGCATCCGTTGCAGCATGGATCCTGAGGCGTCGAGTATCAGCTCGATCGCACCCGATGGTGCCACGCTTGAACTGTCTGTGGTCTGGTCGGATATCATAAGTTGGCCTTCACCGGTGGGCTCTATGAGTTCGGTGAGTTCAACCGCCATTTGGTATGCCTTTGGCGCACGAAACAAGGCGGCTGCCAATTCCATCCCATCGGCCAGACCGGATTGGCCAATCACGCGATGAAAATAGCCCCTGTTCACCGAGGCCCAGTCTTTCATCAATTGAACGCTGGTGGTATTGGAACTGTCGATTGACAGGGCAACCACCCTTGGACGGGCCGACAGAAGTGGCGCCCAAACCCGGTCGAATTGGTTGGTTTCCGCATCTGTAATGACCACGATCCCGTGTACGCCCTGCCGTCCCCTAAGAGCTATCGAAGCCGCTGCCAACGCCTTTTCGGCTTCGCTGCTTCCGGTTGCCGGAAGAGTGGACAACGCTTCATAGACATCCTCAGGATTGTCCGCCCAATCATCAAGCAGCAGCTTGTCGGAACCAAATGGCAGCAATTGTATGACGTCGCGCCCTGGCAATAGTGATTGGGCCCAAAGCCGGACAGCTGCCATGGTTTGGGGGATGTATTGGGCCACGCTGCCTGACGTGTCCCACAAGATAGCGATGGAGCGCGGCGGCTCAAAAATGGTGAGCAAATGCTCACCGGGACCAACCGACGCAGTCAAGATCAGTTCATTCGTTGTGGATGCAGCGCGCGTGAGCGGAATGTCAACGCCATCTGGTCCTGTTAGTCGCCAGACAATCTCAGGTTGGGAGAGGCCTGGAAAACGAAGATTTAGACGATGAATCCCTTCCGGCACTGCCATCCGCCACCAATCCTCATTACGTTCAATTTGGACTGAGGAAACGATCGTGGGTCCTTCATTCAGATTGACTGCCTCTGCGGCATTTGCACCGCCTGCAGGTTTTGGCAGCACGGGTATGGATGCTTCTTCCTGATCCTCAAAAACCGCATCGGGCCGATCATCTTCCCAAAGCCCCAGAACGGATTTTGTGGCCCGGTCCTCAAAGACGGCAATCTGATCCGGCAAGGTCAGTTGCGTTTTCTCATCACGTTCGAAACTCAGACGCAGAGCGCGCGCCCATACAGGTTCAGGCAAGTCCAACCGCGTGTTCGCGGTTCCAATTGGAGGTGCCGAAATCGAACCAATTGAAAGCCACGGTCCGGCAGGACCAGATAAGCTGACTTCAAGCCCAATTGTTGGAATGCGAGGGCCATCGTCATCGCGTCCGACCCAATCAATAGCGTCAATGTGTGCAGCCCTGTTGCCCTCGAAGCCAATTACAGCCCATGCAGATTTTCCGGCAGATGTGCTCTGACGGCCAAGCCGGTCCGGTTTTCCCAGGGTAAGAATTCCGTTGTTGCGACTCCCGCCAAACAGGGTTTCGTCAGAAACCGCATTGCCGATGGTACCTGCTGCAATGATATGCCCACCCAGTTCCGCTGCGGCAATATTCAGCCCGTTTTCAGGACGCCATGCTGGATCGGCAATCAGCCCGATATCGGATAGTGCAAAGCTCTTGCAATCTGCATCGCCCTGGCAGCCTTCCAAATGCCACCTTGCGTGAGTAGCCGCGAATTGCGTCGCAAGTGAAAAGATTTGCGGTGCAAGCCGGGCATCCAGTTGTTGGGTGGCGACTTGCGTCCAGTCCGTTCCATTTGCTGACAGGTCCAACGCAATGCGCTTTGGCCAGTTGCCGCGAGGTTCCGTAGAGCGCAATTGAACCTTGTATCCCGCGATGGGGGCAGAACGGGCGAGTTGGAAAGTCAAGTTCCGTACTTTGACAGAGGTCGGCAAACTGGCGTGATATGCAGTGCCATCATGCAAGAATGAATAACGCTTGGCGTCAGTCTCGCTGGCTGTTGTGTCGTCCAGAGCGAGCAACTGGCCCCCAAATTGGCGTGACATTGGGTCAAGACCACCGCGTAAATGCTTCGGTGCCAGCCAATATAAATGCGCACCGCGTTCCGGCGCAGTCGTTTCAAAGGAAACAGGGAAGGTTGCGGCAGCCTCGCCCACGGATGATTTAGCGCTGATATAAAGGGCAGGGTCGGCGACGCTGCTTTGCATCAATGGCATTTCAAGCACGATTGGCAATTCCAGTTCTTGGCCGGGACCAACCGATGATGCAGTGGTTGAGGGCGTGACCCGCCAACCTTCTGCCAACGCAGACAGGGCAAGTGTCAAATCGATTGGCATTGTACTGTCATTCCTGACAGTGGCGATCAGTTCAGCCCTTTGCCCAAATTTGGAATATGCCCGAAACGGGACATCAAGACCTTGTACTGACAGGGAAACGGGCAAGTCTTCAAGTGCTTGCTGGGACCGCAACCATTCTGGACGACCACCAGACAGTACCTGCAAAGCCTGATTGGGGTCGTAATCGGTCGGTATGGCCGACGTATCAGCCGGGCGCCGATCACGCGGCGCGGTGAAAGCAGCTGCAGGCCCCATCTGCACTGGCGCCAGGATGTTGGCAGGACCGGTAGAACGGCATGTCCATGGCATCGGATAGTCTGTCTTGCGAGGTGGTTTTAGTTTTATGATTTGCGGCGTGTCATCTGGCTGAAACAGGTGCCAGCCTGTCATGTCGATATCCTGCTCAAGACTTCGTTGCAGCGATGGGCTGCCCGCCGCGGAAATCTCTCGGCCGCGCTTGGGACGATAGGGCTCTTTGTTGCGCGGTAAGAAGGAGCAGGAAAAGCCCGCCAGCAATCCGTCAGCCTCTATTGCAAAGCTATCCTCATCTTTTTCATCGTCAAACTGGCCATCCAGCCGTGTATCAGCCGTGAGTAATTGAGGCGGCGTTGCATCTTCATGGGGTACAGATCCAGCTTGAAGCGCATCTTTATCGGCTTGGATGAAAGCTACCTGGCACTGGTAGTCGAAGGATTTTTGGCTGTTGCCAATGCGCAATTCGATGGCACCGCCCAATTCCGGGCCATATTCAATCAAGATCATGCGGCCGGCATCAAGTGCTGCAAGACGGACTTTGTCACCATAGGTCCATAACGAGATATCTCGGGCATCCCCTGAGCAGGTCAGTGCAAGCTGACCCGTTCCCTCTGGCAATTGCACGAAGATCAAATCCAGATCGTCGAACGCCCCGACCCGTCCTTTGATCAGACCGTCTGTCGGCAAAGCTTGCAATGTGCCTGGAAGCGTGTCGGGCTCGGGTCCTTCTGCTCCATCTGCGCGCGCCAGCGATACTTCGTAGCGTCCGGAAATATCGTTACCTGCCGGGCTGAGCCGCAATGTCCATTGGCCTGCTGGAAGGCGCGCGCTGTAGTCTTCCGTGTTGGAAATGGCTGCGGTCGACCAGCGGCGGTTGTCGCGCTTCAATTCCGCGTTCACCGACCCATCGTCGGGTGGCGTGACCGTCAGCGTTAAGGGCGTATCGACATCCAGATCGAAACTGAACAGGTCCAGATCCTGATTGGTATGAAAATCGCCTTCAAACCGGTCACCAGGTCCAATGCGCAATGCCTCTGCTGGCGTGTCATTGGGTTCTGTCGCATCTCCATCTGGTACAGGTCCCATATCAGACAATCTGAATGCGTAAGGACCGTTGCCACGCAGTTCCGCAAAATACTGTCCGGGATTAAGTGTCAGCAGCAAAACCAGTGACTTGTCATCGGCCTTCCAGCGTCCGATCTGCTGGCGGTTTCTATCGGACAATATGATGTCTTGTATGCCAACGATGCCGCGAAGCTCCCACAAGTGACCGTCCACGCCGACATTGAATCGCAACATGTCTGGGTCATCGTCGGACAGTTGCCCCCTCACGGCGCCATCCACCGGCAATTCACGTGCGAACATCTGTGTATCATCGGGTTCACGGCCAGCCGCTGCCGTTGGCTGGGAGGTTGGGTCAAAGCGCAATTCGTAGCCCACAGGACGATCAGGGGACCCATTGATTGTGATGCGATACTGGCCGGCAGGCAATTCCAGACCTTGTCGAAGTGCCTGACCGGACCATGTGTTTAACTTCAGTATTTCTCCCTTTGCTTCCGGGCCAAGCAACTCAAACACCAACTCCACATTCTCATCACGATCCGTGTTGAGGCTCAAATTCCAAAATGCAGTCTCTTCCAGCAAGAAATCAAACGCATCACGGTCCTGTTTTGCGAGCAAATTGCCAGACGCTGTGAACCCATCTTTACCAACTGTCCCAACATCCCTTGGAGTGCCGCCTTCTCGTTTTGAATTTGGCTCGCTCTCCTGATGGTTATCTGCCTCAAGGACCCTGATAATAACTGGCGCGAAGCTTTGGTCTGCTCGTTTTACAGCATCGACACGCAGGCCTATCTCGCTGTCAATGTGCAGGGGAAAGACGCCGCCCGAAGCAAAGTGCCAGTTCCCCAGCCTGGCAGCCAGCTTTAAGCCGGGTTCGCGTATCGCCTCTACAAGAAGCCCGGTCGTTGTTTCAGCCTGCAGCTTCAATTCGATGGATTTTTCGGGGCGAAACCTAAATAGCTGACCTGGTTTTAGAGACGAAAGCGATGTTTTGTTCGCATCATCAAATTCAGGGACATCATCCAACGGCACCATGAGTTCAAGGGATATTGCCAGCGGATTGTCTGATTTGACTTGCAGGAGATAGGGCCGCCCGCGCTCCAGCAGAAGGTCCTCAAGCCGCTCGCCTGTGAGCGAAGGGACAGATGATTGGAGCAATTTGGGAGGCGCATTTGAACTTGCCTGACCTTCTGCAGAGGGAAGTGAATAAAGGTTGATGCTTCCCTGATCAGAAATGGAAATCTGATACAATCCACTGCGCGTGACGGAAAGGCGCGCGAACCCTGATTGCAAGGTGTTCGTTGAAGTTTGTCCCGGTTGAGATATTTCTGTAAGTTGCTCCAGATCATAGTCCTGACCGAGCGCAGTGACGGGTAAAAAAACAACTCCGACAATCAACAGGCCGACCAGAACGCTCCAAATAGTCCTTTGGCAGAAACGCATCGTCACTCCTCGATTTATGATCTCATCAAAGGCGTGCCCACAAATTTCAGCGATTGAGCAGTCTTCCTGGAGAACAAGTTTCCAGTCCGGGCAATTGCAAAGTTTCAACTCACAAGCCCAACCGTAAAGCAACAGTCCAGAGTGTAGCAACCTTTGCCCGTGTGATCCGGAATCTGTCCCGGCAGATGCTTCATCGTTCATTAAGTCAAAAGCGGTTCTTTAAATCCAATGCATTTCAACACCAATTTCCCAATTCTGGCCTGTTCTGCCTACCCTGGGAACAGGGATGCGGACCGGTGAAATCACAATGGCCTTTCAGCATTCTGGCAGATGGAATTGGTGGGAGTTTCAATGTCTCCACGTCTTCCCGAGCCCGTCCCTGAAGATGCCTTCAAAGAGCCCAACAAGCTCCACATACAAAACACAGTTCCATTCTAATCAGTTTATATCACTGAAAAGAAAGGATATTTTCGTGATGATACCCTCCCAAACCAAGCAAGTGAATTGCACTCAAACAAGCCGTGCTATTCGATCCTCCAAACCAGCAAACCATCTGTTGCAAGTCTCATTGGCGATCGTTGCCTTGAGCGTATTCGCAACGCCTGAGGCGTTTGCATCAGATCAGACTTCGCCTGAACTGGTGCCCCAGAACACCAATGGCCGCGCATATGACAACCAGGTGATCCATGCGGCTGTTCATAAAGATGCGACCGTCACCAGTGACCTACTCATTCTGGCCCAAGCCAATAATGGGCAAAGGCCTCCTGGAGGAGGGCAAGGGCCTGATCTGTCTCAGGCTGCTGCCCAATTGGGTGTGTCGGTAGACGCATTGCGGGACGCACTTGGCGGTCCACCGCCCAATTTTGCTCAAGCAGCAGAAAAGCTGGGAATTTCAGAAGAACAACTGCAATCTGTCATGCCACGACCACCAAGGCAGTAACAGCCTTTCCCTTCCCGAATGGTTGCAGTCTTTTGTGCAAGCATAAAAAAATCCGCGGGGCAAAAGCACCCGCGGATTTTATTCTAACCTGTTTTGAGGCCTTGAGCAGGTCTCGGCAATGAGCCGTTCTAGCTCAACTTGCCGCTGGCATGTGCCAACATGGTGTAGACTTTACCAGTATCCGATGTGAGATATTTGTCAGTCAATTCGGCATCGCCGTGCTTGTCTGTCACTTCACCCATCAGGCGTTCAAAGTCTTCGATATACTGGTTTACCGCAGAGCGGAACTCGCCATCATTCTGGAACTTGCGGCGAATGTCGTCGAAGGTTTTCTGACCCTGGATCGTGTAGAGGCGGCGGGTGAAGACATTGCGTTCTCCACGATTGTAGCGCTCCCACAACTCAACAGATGTTGAATGATCTATGGCCCGGGCAATATCCGCAGACAGGGAATTCAGTGATTCCACCATTTCCGGCTCACTGCGTTTCACTTCTTCAGCTTTTGGCTCCTTGCGCTCTTCACGCTTGCCAAGTTGCTCGCCAACTTCACGGTCATCATCGGTTGATGCACGTTCCAGAAGACTGCTGACCCAGCCCGCACTCTTCTTTTCGCCATCCTTGCTAGCACTGCTAGCTGCGGCTGGCTTTACCGGAGCCGGTGCAGGTCTTGCAGCTTTAGCTGCTGGCGCTGGCGTTTCTTTGGCCGTTGGGGCAGGGCGGCTGCCTGCAGCCGCAATGGCTGCCGATGTGCCTGCTGACGAGTTTGGACGGGCATGCTGCGTTACGATGTCTGACAGATCAGACAGCGCCTGAATCTGCTCGGCGACAACACGGCGCATAGTGGCCATATTTTCACGAGTTTCTTCAGGCAGTTCAACAGTTGCCTTCTTCAGATCAGCCCGTACTGCATTCAATTCAGACTGCATGGATTCTGCTGTAGCTCGCATTTCAACCGTTGCATCCCTGAAGCGTGATGTCGCATCAGATATTGCATTGGCGATACCCTCAGTCAGTTCAGACTGAGCAAGACGAACTGCTTCAGAGGCTTTGTTGCCTTCTGCACCAGCCGCTGTGCTCATGGCCGCCAATTGTTCGACAACACCACGCGTTGCCTTTTCGGCATTACGGCTGAGATTGATGCCTATCTGCTCGGCACGGTCTTCAGCACCGGCAAGGGTTTCAGCAATCAGGCTCGAGAAGGCACGCATGCGTGTCTCAACATCGTCTGATTTCTGCATGATGCCCTGGGCAACCTGCTCCAGAACCGCATAGCGTGTCTGGAAGGTGTCCTCGATGGTGTCGTTGCTGTTGTCGAGACGACCAGACACTTCGGCAAGAGATTTGATCTGTGTTTCAATTTTCTCTGCCAGGCCAGTCATGCCGCCCAGTACGTTGCCGGAGACATCCTGAAGAATGCCAACCTGTCCGGAAATCGCATCCGTAGAGGTCTGGCTTTCTTCCAGCGCCTTGGCAAGTGTGGTGCGGAACTCTTCAGCGCGGGCACCAAGTCCATCTTCCACAGAACCCAATTGCTCATGCGCAGATGCCAGAACCTGCTGAAGGCCGGAATTGGCATTCTCAAGGCGAGACACCATGGACTCAACGTCATCACGCAGGCGTTCGTTTGCGTTGCTGAGCAGGCTGATCGCTTCGGTGCTGCGGCTATCCAGCAACTCAACCAGAGAACTGGATGATGTGGAAATCGTCTCAGCAATCTCACGGCTGCGCTCTGTCATTGTGTTAGCCATGGATTCGCTGTTGTTGAACACACGTTCCGCAGCTTCCATTGAGGTCTGCTCAAGATTGACAACAGTGTTCTGGCTCGCAGCCAGCAGGCGCTCAACGGCTTCACTGCTCTGTGTGTCAAGAGCTGCCAACACGCTGTGGCTGCTTTCACTCAAGCGGTTTGCTGCCTGATCAGACTGATCGGTCATTTTGGAAATGAAGTCGCTGGTGGCACCAGTCATAATTTCCGCAATCTCACGACCGCGTTCGTTGAAGGCATCCAGCAATCCACGGCTGGTATCATCAAGACGTTCGGCAACCATACGGTTACCCTCATCAAACTGGAGACCAGCCATTTCAGCGTGGGTCTTGAGCGTTGAAACCAGTTCCTGATTGCTGTCCAGCATGCGGGAGCGGGCTTCCTCAGCAAGTTGAGCAATCGCGCGACCGCTGTCGTCCAGACGATTGACCGCTTCTTCACTCTGCGTGGCGAGGGCGGTAATCAGCTTGTCGTTGTTTTCCATCATGCGTGCATTGGCTTCTTCGGCCAACAGCCCAACTGCGCGGTTGGTCTGGTCAAGCTTGTCAGCTGATGCATCAGTCTGGGTCGCAAGTGCGCCGATAAGCTGCTCACTGCTGTCCAACATACGTGAGCGGGCTTCTTCAGCCAATTGAGCCACAACACGACCGCTCTCACTCAAGCGCTCTGTAGCTTCTTCGCTTTGTGCAGACAGGGTTGCGGCCAGTTCCTGATTGGCTTCAGCAATTCGGACACGAGCTTCATCAGCCAATTGGATCGCAACACGACCACTTTCGTTGAGGCGACCAGCAACGTCGTCACCCTGAGATGCAAGAGAGGCGACAAGCTCCTGATTGGCTTCAGCAATTCGGGCACGGGCCGCATCGCTCTGCTCGACCGCTTCACGGCTGGTTTCACTCAGACGCTCGACGGCCTGATCACTCAGGGCCTGAAGGGTGGAAACAAAGTCTGTGTTCACACCGACGAGACGCTCTGTGGCCTGTTCGCTAAGCTGCAGAATGGATTGACCGCTGTCGGACAGTTTTTGAACAACTGCGGCACCCTGGTCTTCAATATTTGCCAGAAGTTCCTGATTGCCATCCAACAGGCGTGCACGGGCGTTTTCACTGGATGCGGCAATTGCTGCGGCAATGTCTTCACCCTGCTGGGAGAAGGTATCAACAATGGTTGATCCGGCGGTGCGGAGCTGTGTTGACAGATCAAGACCTTTCTCGTGCAAGGCAGAGATCAGTGATCCACCGCTATTGTCGAGAATTTCAGTTAGCTCGGCTGTCCGGGCACCCAAGGTTTCGTTCAGCTGCAGTGTGGAGCCGGTGAGGTTCTCAGTTGCAATGGCAACGCGGCTTACAAGCTTCTCATCAAGTTCTTCGGTCAGGCTTGAGATACCGGTTGAGGCACGCTCCAGATTGCTAAGCAGGCTGTCGCTTGCATCCGTAATTGTTGAGCGGAACATATTGTTCGCCTGTTCAACATTGACCACGAAATTGGAGTTGGCTTTTTCGCCCTGTTCGTAGAGTTCCGTTCCGATGGCTTCCATGCTGGCGGAGAGGGACTGTTGCAGAACACTTGCGCGCTCTTCCAGGTTCTCAGCAACTTCGAACACTTTCGTGCCCAAAGCCATGTTGATTTCCTGAATCCGCTCAGACACCACTTCTGACATCTCGCGGGTTTTACTGGAAAGTGCTTCGTTGACTTCCTGGAAACGGCCTTCAAGCGTCATCGTGATATCGTTCTGACCTTCACCGAAGGCGCGAGCAATCTCACGTGTACGCTCGATCAGAGCTTCATTCATCTCAGTTGTGCGGATATCAAGCGCTTCGCTGACCATGCCTGCACGTTGCTCAAGCGTCTCGGCAAGTGTATCCGCCTTGCTGCCAATAGTATTGGCCGCACTGTCGAGGCGTACACCAACACTGTCTTCGAATGTATTGAGGCGGCCAGCAAGAACGTCTTCCATGACGCCGGTACGCTCAGCAAGTGTATCGCCAACTTTTTCGGTGGCAGCACTGACAGATGTGGTGAAGTTGTCCAGGTGATCCGCCATTGTAGACTGCATGGCTTCACTATGTCTGGAAATAGAACCATCAAGATCCGCAATGCGGGATGTGAAGAGCTGTTCGATTTCACTGGAACGGCTTCCAAGGGCACCAGTCAGCGCAGCCCCGTTTTCGTTGATTGTTGTATCCAAAGCTTTCAGACGTCCATCAAGAGCTTCACTCAGCTCTTTGCCCTTGTCGTTCAGGGTGATGTTGATCTGATCATTCAGGTTGAGCACTTCGCTCATCAAATGCTTGCCGCGTGTGGAAATCGCTTTGGCAACTTCCGTACCAACAGTCGCAATCTGCGTTGCCAACTGGGTTCCGTTGACGTTGAGCGCTTCGCGTACAGTTTTGGCGCCAAGGTCAAGCGTGTTTTTGAATTCCGCTGTTTTCCCATCCAGTGCGGTTGCGACCTCTTCGCTGGTCGTGGCAAGGCGGTTGGTGACTTCATCACCATGTCCGTCAATTGCTTTCGACAGGCGTGTGGTTGCAGTTTCGAGGCGGTCCGCAAGATGCGTTCCACGTGCGAAAATCTGGTCACCGGCAGTTTTGCCAGTAGCATCAATCCGCTCAGCAATCTTGCTGCCCTGATCAGAGAACTGGGTGACAACATTTTCAACAGCCAGATCCAACGAGCCGCTGACTTCCTGCGAACGCTCCATAAGAGTCGCAGTCAGATTATCTTTGGATTTCAATATGGTATCGGAAACCTGCAATCCAGTTTCCTGAAGCGAAGCAGTCACTTCCTGACCGGTATTGGACAGATTCTGCACCAGCTCCTGACCGCGCACGGACAGTGTGGAGATCATTGTTTCGCCAGCGGTTCCAAGAGCCACTGTAATCTGCTCACCCTTTTGACCAAGGGATGAAATAACGCGCTGACCAGACTCAGACACACGATCCGCGATCGCATCACTGGTTTTGGCAAGTTCTTCAGAAAGCGTCTCACGCGCACCGCCAATGGCAGTCCGCAGGCGCTCTGAGTTGTGAACAATCGCTTCTCTCTGGGAAACCAGTTCGTCCACAACGGACCGAATCCGGCTTTCATTCGTGGAGTAGGCGCGCTCAAGCGCAGCCACTTCGGTGTGAACCATGACTTCGAGTTCACTAGCACGTGCCAGAGCGCGTTCAATGCCATCGCCCATAGCGGCCACTTCACGGCGAATGGCTTGGCCAACGCTGAGAACTGAATCCTTGGCAATATCTTCTGGTTCAGACAGGCGCAGGGCCACTTCGGTCATGCCATTTGCAACAATGCGCATTTCCTGTGAGCGCCAGATCATAAGCGCAAACACCCAGAAGAAGATGACCGGCAAAATCAAGCTGACAAAATAAGCAAACAGATGCGGAGCTTCACCAAGGCCGGCAAGACCATTCAAATTGGCAAGATCATCACCAAAGGCAGCGCTACCAACAATACCACCAAACAGCAGCCAAAGGGCGGAGGCGGCGAGGGCACCCCAGAATGGCATAAGCGAAGGTCGGCGGTTGATGCTGTAAAGCATATTGCCAACAGACTGCCGATCATCATTGGCAGGCCGTTGGGCACGATTGCGGGAAGCAGAGCGCTCACGACGCGGGGCAGTGTCGTTTGCAGCTGTTCCAGAAGCGCGGCCTGGCTTGTTACGTTCCGCTTCGGCAGCAGTTTTCTCTTCTTCACGCCGTGATCGGCGTGACCGGCCGCGACGGGATGTTCCTTCACCCTTTGCGTCCTCAGCACCAAAATCTATTTTGAGAGCCTCTTCCACTGCAGATACAGCAGGATCATTGGTCCCTTTTGACTTCGGAGAGTTCTTAGCCATCGTCTTGCCTCGCGTTCGTACTCAAAACATTTTCGCCAGCGGCGCATTTTCAGACATTCATCTGGGCTGTACAAACGATTGGCATGTACAAATTGCCCGGTATCAGCGTGTCCTATCCGAAACCCTTCCAATAAAACCAGACAACAAATCTGGCACACAGGCAGGAAATCGTTCTTTGCCCCGCGGAAGAAATGCAAAAAACCGATATGCTGATCGCTTCGTCTCAGGTCTCAACGAAACCCTTGCAAAAGCAAAACCAGCAACACCGCACTCTTCGGATTCAAAACCTATTAGTTTGGCACCATTAGGGCAGTCCGATAAAAATTTCGGGCTACCCGTCCAGGGCCAGACAAACAGGGCGCGTGAAGCGGGATTGGTTAAATTTTGTTTAAATTTTAACAATCCAGTGCTTCAGAGAATCCATGTCTTCTTGCCGCACCCGTATCGTATCGCTTTGGAATGGCAAGACAACAAAAAAAATAAGCAATTAGCGGCCTTTGTTAACGCCAAGACTCATTCGCGGCCCAACGGTTTCCAGCAAAATTGAAATAAATCGGCAAACAACTGGCAGAATTCGGTGTTTTTTGACTCTGGCTGGACTCTGAGGCCTACAGACTTAGACTCTAAACGCAAATTGTGGAAAATGGTATTATGGTTAACAAACGCTCTGAGGATTCCTGATTTGTTCCCAGATCCCGCGGCGACCCTGCTGTTTTGGGCTTTGAGACGGCACAAGCGGCTTTATGCTTTTGGTCCCTTGAAAGCACCGTGATACAGCACTAAACATCACATAATAGATGAATTCCTGAAGACCTTCCAAACCTTACAAACTCCTGTAAACGAGATCGAATCAATATGGCAAAAATCACATTCACTACGCACGACAATCAGACATTCGATGTGGAAGGCGAGGATGGCGCCACGGTCATGGAAACCGCCATCAAGAACGCTGTTCCAGGCATTGAAGCGGAGTGTGGCGGTGCCTGTGCCTGCGCAACCTGCCATGTCTATGTTGCGGATGCCTGGATGGAGAAGGTCGGCAATCCGGAACCCATGGAAGAAGACATGCTGGATTTTGCCTATGATGTGCGCCCGACCAGCCGCCTGTCCTGCCAGATCAGAATTTCAGCCGACCTTGATGGGCTTGCCGTCACTGTGCCCGAACGCCAGGGGTGATAATCCGACAGAAATAATGCATGTTGAGTGGCGAAGCTTTTGGAATCGAACGATATTCACCTAAATGGCCACGGAGCAGAATGCTCATGACAGCACCGATCGAAACTGACGTCGTAATCATCGGAGCCGGTCCCGTCGGGCTGTTTGCAGTCTTTGAGCTTGGTCTTTGGGACCTGAAATGTCACGTCATCGACATTCTTGATAAGGTCGGTGGCCAATGTGCTGAATTATATCCGGAAAAGCCGATTTACGATATTCCCGGTTTTGCCACGGTCACGGGTCAGGGCCTGGTCGAAAATTTGATGGAACAGATCGCTCCCTTTGGCGCGCAGTTTCACCTCAACCAGATGGTCTCTAAGCTCGAGCAGCAAAGCGATGAGCGGTTTTTAATCGAGACAGATGCTGGCAGCCGCTTTCTCTGTCACACCGTCTTCATTGCTGCGGGCGGAGGATCATTTCAACCAAAGCGACCACCGATACCGGGCATTGAAGTCTTTGAGAACAAATCGGTTTTCTATTCCGTTCGGCGCATGGAGGACTTTCGTGACCATGATATTGTCATCGTCGGCGGAGGCGATTCAGCTCTGGACTGGACTCTCAACCTGCAGCCAATTGCCAAGAGCCTGACACTGATCCACCGACGTGATGCCTTCAGAGGCGCACAGGATAGCGTCAACAAAATGCGTGCGCTGGTCGATGCGGGCCATATGAATTTGAAAATTGGTCAAGTCACGGAGCTGATTGGATCGGATGGGCATTTGGACATGGCGACAGTGAAGACGGCAGAGGGCAATGAAGACGTGACATGCACCCGGCTGTTGCCCTTCTTTGGCCTGACCATGAAATTAGGCCCGGTGGCGGATTGGGGGCTGAATCTGAACGAGAATTTGATCCCGGTTGATACCGAGAAATTCCAGACCTCGCAGCCCGGAATTTACGCGATTGGCGACATCAATACATATCCCGGAAAGCTGAAGCTTATTCTATCTGGATTTCATGAAGCAGCGCTCGCGGCTCACGCTGCAAAAAAGGCCGCGAACCCAGATGAAAGGGTTGTTTTTCAATACACGACCTCTTCTTCAAGTCTTCAAAAAAAGCTTGGTATCATTTAGAAATACTATATTTTTATTTTATTTTTATGAAATTTATTCTGCGGGCATAAATTTCTTTGTTCGGCCCGATAATTTGGTTTCATGGCCCGCACGGGGCATATCCGGGATGAATCTGCACAAGATTAACGAGACAACGGCCATGGCCGCGCCTGCCAGAAAAACAGTTGCTGGTGAGACGAGCCAGATCAATCCAAACGAAGCTGGAATCCCGATGGCGGCGATGTGATTTATGGTGAATGCGACGCCAGCTGAGGGCGCGATTTCCGAAGGGTCTGCGATCTTCTGAAAATAGGTCTTGATGGCAATCGCGAATGCAAAAAAAGCATGGTCGATGACGTACAACACCGCAGCCAGATTGGCAGACGTTACAAAGGCGTAGGTAACGAAAACACCGATCAGCCCGATATATTCAAATGTCAGGGCTCGCCTTTCGCCGACAATGCCGATGAGTTTTCCGACATATCCTGCAAAAGCCATATTTATCAGGCAATTAACAAGAAATAAGCCCGCCACTGCGTGAACTTCATATCCGAATTTTTCGACCATCATGAAGCTGGCGAACACGGTGAAGATTTGCCGCCTTGCGCCGCTCATGAATGTTAGCGCGTAATACAGCCAATAGCGTTTTCGCAGGATTATCTTCTTCTGTTGTGCAGTTTTTTGAGGAAAAGTCGGGAAAAGACGCCACGCGACAATGGTGATAACCAGCGTGATCGCGCCTGCAATCAGAAATGCGGTCTCAAAAGACAGATCAAACAATTGCCAACTGGCTAGAATTATGGTGTAGGCGGCCAATTGCGCGCCAGCACCGATCGCCACCAGACGCCCCATTAAATGAGGTGCCTTCGATATGGGCAGCCACTGCAGGGCAAGCGACTGGTTCATTGTCTCGTAATAGTGAAATCCGATCGACATAACAAAAGTGGTTATGTAAAGCCCCAAAACCGTTGGAAAATAGCCGGTTGCCGCCACACCGAGCCCAAGCAGCAGCAACGAAAATATCGCAAATGACTGCTCCCGGATGTAAAACACCACATAGATCGCCAGAAAAGCCAGAAAGCCTGGAATTTCCCGGATCGATTCCTGAAAACCGATTTCCCGACCTGTCATGCCAACGCCATCTACTGCAAAGTTCTTGATCAGAACCCACCAGCTCGAAAAGGACAGCCACATCGCAGCCGACATGAGCGCCAGCAAGACAAATGGACTGCGCAGCCCTGTAAAGGATGCGTAAAAATTGTCATCATCGGCTGCGTGATCCGCTAGCGGTGGGGGATAGTGGGGATCGAATGGCAGTGTCATAACTGGTTTTGGCTCCGCGCATGAAATGGCGCGTTGGAAGATTGAGGTTCATTTAACTTTCGGTGTTGGCGCTTGGAGCATTTACGCCCACGCTTCTGCCTATAACGTGTTGTCGATTTTGTGAGTTAGCGCTATTTTGACAAAAAATATCTCTAACACGTCAGGCCGACCATGCTGCATCCAGACATTCTTGTTCGAGCGGATCACGAATTGCCCCGAGCGGCGATCGGGTATGCTTGTGAATGGGAAAAGGGTACAATGAACGAGCCACATAGCCATTGGCGCGGGCAGCTAATCTATGCGATCTCGGGGTCATTGAAGGTTATGTCAACCGCCGGAACCTGGATTGTACCGCCGGAACGGGCAGTCTGGATGCCGTCTCATGCCGAGCATTCCGTCATGTCCGTAACAGATGCGCATGCGCGTTTTCTTTATCTGGATCCCAAGCATTTCAAAGGCTTGCCGTCCAAAGTCACCGTGATTCAAATGACAGCTCTCATGCGCGAATGTCTGTTATCATTCCTGACATTGCCACGCCTTTATGACGAAGCGGGTAGTGCCTCTCATCTTGTTGCGATCATGGTGGATGAGTTGAGAATGGTCCCCGTCATGCCACTGCATTTGCCTCAACCAGCCAGCCCGAAACTCAAGCGAGCGACAGACAAGGTTCTTGCCTCCATTGCCACGCCGCCCAAGCTGGCCTCTCTTTCAATTGATGCAGGTTTAAGCGTCAGAAGTTTTGAACGCCATTTTCAACGAGAAACCGGGCTCACCTGGCGCAAATGGGTTACGCAGGCGCGTTTGATGGAAGCCATCTCTCAATTGTCCAATGGCGCAAGGGTAGGGGATGTTGCCTTTGCTTTGGGCTATGAGGGCCCCAGCGCATTTGTCGCCATGTTCAAAAAGGCCACGGGGCATACGCCCGGCAAGTATTTCGCCCCGCTTCAACCAAGGCCGCATCAAGGTCGGGACGTTTGATCTTCGTCTGTTCTTGGGTCCAGTGTGGCTGTTTCCGGCGTGTTCATACGCACGGTTGAACTGGATACAAAATCGCCCTTTTTTTCATCCTCTACAGCAGCACGTTTCGTCATCCGCCAGGCGGCAAAGCCAGCCATAATCGCGTGTGCCAGCAAGGTGGGTGCAAACAGATAATCCGGGCCAAGAAGGGCCATCATGCCACCACCAATGAGTGGGCCTATGATGCTGCCCGCACCCATCACCAACAGAAGGCCGGAGCTGATTTTCAGAAATGAATCCTTGTCAGCATGATCATTGGCATGAGCCACAATGACAGGATACATGGCAAAGATCATGGCACCAAAAATGGCTGCTGCAATCAAAACCACACTAACGTCGCGTGGCTGCATGACCAGAAAGAAAAGATCGGCAAGACCTGCCGTTACTGCAAGTCCGATTAGCACAGCGCGTCTGTCTGTTCGGTCTGACAACCAGCCGACTGGAAGCTGAAACAGAGCACCGGCAAGAATGGTAATGCTGACCAGAAAAGCAATTGCCGTTAAGTTAAGCCCGATTTGCTGACCGTAAACTGCAGCCAGGGTTCCAAATGAACTGTTGGAAACCCCCACAAGAAAAACTGCAACAACAGCAATCGGTGAATTCAGCCAAAGACTTTTTAGGTCAAGTTTTGGCTGCACCAGCGGTTGTGGTGCTGCCGTTGTGGAAAGCGCTGTGGGAACCAAGGAGCAGGCATAAAAGACGGCCGCTAGAACAAAGAAAAAGTATCCCCGTGCATCGCCAACGATCAGGAGTAACTGCCCCAGAGTGGTCGCTGCCAGATTGACCATGGTGTAAGTTGCAAAAACGCGGCCCCTGAAGGAAGGGTCGGTGCGCTCGCTGATCCAGCTTTCAACAATCATGGCGCCTCCAGCAAAGCTGAATCCTGCCAAAGCGCGCAGCGGAATCCAGGCTCCCGGATGAATGATCAGCAAAGACAGTAAAACTGAAATAACGGCGACGGCGGCCATGACGCTAAAGGATCGTATATGCCCCACGCGCGCCACAACACCGGGAACCAGAACACAACCCAGAACATATCCAACCGCCCAGCCGGTGCCCAGCATACCCAGTGAAAACGCGGAAAATCCCTCTGCGGTGCCGCGTAGTGGCAGGATCAGACCATTGATACCGCCAGCAGCCATCAAAAAAGCGCTGCCAAGTATCAAAGCTAATATGGGGCGTATCTGTCCGAACATAGCGCGCTGTAACACAGGCTCCACGCCTATTTCCAGCAATCAATGCAGCAACCATAAGGTGAATTGCATTGGAATTCGCAATTCAGTGGGCTTTCACGGAACCGCGCGGGCAATCACCTTGCGCATCAAATTCGGCAAGGCTTCATCATTGAGCTTTTCCAAATCACTCCACCATCCGACAGTATTTGGCACAATCTGAGCCGCAATATCATGTGTTCCTGAGACCATTACAGCGCTGTAGACAGAAAGTTCCAGATGAAAATGCGTGAATGTATGTCGAATTTGCCCCGCATCTTTCCAATCCGCTGTGCATGGTGCTGCACTTACCGACGTTTCTCCATCCTGGCGGGATGACCAACTCGTCGTCGGAACTTCGCTCATATCGGCCAGAAGACCGCTTGGCCCACGCTTTTGTAACCAGATTTGCTGATCATCCCGGATCAGCACAAAAGCGGCACCTTTGCGTGTTGGTTTTTTGACCTTCGGCAGTTTCACGGGAAAGCGTTCCTGGGTTCCAGCTGAAAAAGCCTGACAATTCTCATGTAGTGGACACAGGCTGCAGGCGGGCCGCTTGGGAGAACACAGGGTTGCACCCAGATCCATGGAAGCTTGTGCCAGATCGCCGGGGCGCTCCGTCGGGATTATTGGCTGCAGAGCGCTGCGCACCAATTCTTTTGCCTGGGGAAGGGGGTGTTCAATGGCCAGTAGTCGCGTGACCACGCGCTCCACATTGCCATCCACCACGGCGACGGAGTCCCGAAACGCAATTGCTGCTACGGCCGCCGCAGTATAGGGGCCGATGCCGGGAAGTTTTTGCAGTTCAGTCGCTGTTTCCGGAAATTTCCCGGAGAATTCGCTCACCACTGTGCGGGCGCATTTCAGCAGATTGCGGGCTCGCGAATAGTAGCCAAGCCCGGCCCATGCCACCATAACGGCTTCGTCTTCAGCAGATGCAAGATCAGCAACGCTTGGCCAAAGGCTCAAAAACTTTTCGTAATAGGGTTTTACAGCGGTTACAGTGGTTTGCTGCAACATGATTTCCGATAGCCAGACCCGATATGGATCTGCTGACAATTGCTGCCCCTTAACCGGGCGAACTCGCCACGGCAGGTCCCTTGCATGTCGATCATACCACGCCAACAGCAGTGGGGCGGTTGATCTGGATAGTGTTTGGGTCAAGACGAATATCCACATGAACATATTGCAGTTGTCGCAGATATCGTTGATCTTGTGCCTATGGTCAATGACACCGGAAAATCTGCGAAAAGAAAGCCTCGAAAGGGTGTGCGTCCGCTCGCCGATCTGATCGGTGCAACGCTTGATCCGATATGTGCCCGGCGTGGTTTTGGCTCTGCATCATTGCTGTCATGGTGGCCTGATATTGTTGGCCCGGATTATGAGGAATCCACATTTCCCGAATCCATTCACTGGCCTAAACGTCATAATCAGCGCGGGGCCGATGCGACAACGGCAACTCTGACAGTCCGGGTGCTGCCCTCTCAGGCTCTGTTTTTTCAGCACGAGGTCCCTCAGGTTCTTGAACGCATCAACCAGTTTCTTGGATATCAGGCCATTGGCCGGGTTCGGATCGTCCAGGGTAAAATCACCCGACCGGATAATAAACAACAGCCTCCACTCCGCCCTTTGACCGATAGGGAAAGCGCAGAGTTGGATTCACGTTTGACCGATATTTCGGAATCAGAACTCCAATTGTCACTCAAACGCCTGGGTGCTGCAATTCTGGGAGACCAAAAGGGCAAATAGTTTGCGGTGCAGACTGTGGTCGGCAGACATTGTTTTCATAACGAAAATTTCATTTGCCTTTCTTTTGCCCCCTGTGTCACCACACCATGATAGCAAGGCATTGTTTGCCGATAATTTCCGTTCGAAGGAGACGCCCCAATGATTTCCCGCAGACTTATGTTGAAACACAGTGCCGGTCTGTTGGCCGCTGGCGGTTTGACCCCGGTCCTTGGCAGCTCTGCCTTCGCTCAGTCATCTTCAGTAGATGTGGAAGAGCTGATGGTTGCCGGACCCATGGGCGAAAAGACCCTGGGTGAAGCCAATGCAGCAGTGACTGTCATTGAATATGCCAGCATGACATGCGGCCATTGTGCCAATTTTCATAACAACACATACAAGCCTTTCAAAGAGAAGTATGTGGACACCGGGCAGGTCCTGTTTGTTTTCCGCGAGTTCCCGCTTGATCCGGTTGCCATGGCCGTCGCCATGTTGGCGCGTTGCGCGCCAGAGGGCACCTATTTTGAGGTTGTGGATGCATTCTTCGAACGCCAGCGCGAATGGGCCGGAGCCGAGAATGTGGTCGCAGAATTGCAAAAAATGGCGCTTCAGCTAGGTTTTACACAGGAGACCTTCAAGGAATGCTTGACTAATCAAGAGGTTCTTGACGGTGTAAATTGGGTAAGAAAACGGGCCGCTGAAGAGTTTCAGGTTGCATCAACACCAACCTTCTTCATCAACGGCGAACGCCAGACAGGGTCTTTGACGATTGAACAAATGGACGCAGTCATCGAGCCATTGCTCTAAAGCCTGCTCATATTTGCTGCGCGCGGGGCAGGGCCTCGCGCGTCCGAATTCCGTATGGCCTGTCTATCAGAAACCCGCCTACCGAAAATTACTGAACATCTTTACTCCCACAAATGTGAGTGCAGCGATATGATGTTCAACAAGCTCAGAATTCTGGGCTTTAAATCCTTTGTCGATCCAATTGAATTTTTCATCAAGGATGGCCAGACCGGCATTGTCGGGCCAAACGGCTGTGGCAAATCCAATTTGGTTGAAGCCTTGCGCTGGGTCATGGGTGAAAGCTCATATAAAAACATGCGTGCGTCCGGAATGGACGATGTCATCTTCTCCGGCTCGCTCAACCGTCCATCCCGCAACACTGCAGAAGTCACACTGTTCGTCGATAATTCGGACCGCACAGCGCCAGCGGCATTCAATGATGCCGATATTTTGGAAGTCACGCGCCGTATTGAGCGCGAGGCAGGGTCTGCTTACAAAATCAATGGCAAGGATGTGCGTGCACGTGATGTGCAATTGCTGTTTGCTGACGCGTCCACCGGTTCACGCTCGCCGGCACTGGTTCGGCAAGGGCAGATCGGAGAGTTGATCAGCGCCAAGCCGACAGCCCGTCGTGCCATTCTGGAAGAGGCGGCTGGCATTTCTGGCCTTTATTCGCGCCGTCACGAAGCAGAACTGCGCCTCAGGGCGGCAGAAACCAATCTCGACCGGCTTGAAGATGTTCTGACACAAATTCAAACTCAGTTGGATGGGCTGAAGCGACAATCCCGGCAGGCCAGTCGCTATAAAAACATTTCTGGCGATATTCGCAAGGCAGAGGCAACTCTGTTTTATCTGCAGTGGCTTGAAGCAAAGAAAACCCTCGAAACAACCGGCGAGGCGCTCAAAACAGTCACCCTGGATATGGGCAGCCGGACAAAAGCGCAGGCTGCAGCAGCCAGGAACGAGGCCGTCTTACGCGATCAGATGCCAAAATTGCTGGAGGCTGAGGCGAAAGCAGGTGCCGCTTTGCAAACAATGAATGTGGCGCGCAACGCTCTGGAAGCGGAAGAAACACGGTCAAAAAACCGCCAGACAGAACTTGCCGCTCGAATAGAGCAATTGCGGAATGACCTTGGTCGCGAACAGCAACTCACAAAAGACAATGACGATAATCTGGCCAAACTTGCCGAAGAAGAAGCGGCGCTTCAGACGGCAACGGATCAACAGTCCAGCCAGGTCGAAACGCTGAAAACTGATCTCGAATCCAGAGAGACAGCCCTTCAGGCGCTGGAACAGGAACTGGCGGAGCTTAATCGTTTGCAGGCAGCCAATTTGGCTGAGCGCAATCAACTGCAGCGCGTTGTGTCAGAGGGCGAGCGATCTGTTTCGCAGCACAAGGCGCAGAAACACTCGGTTGCCAAGGAACTGGAGCAGATTGAAGCTCAGCTGGGGTCAGACACGGTTCTGGCAGATTTGCAGAAGCAAGTTGCTGACAGGCTGCAAGATGTTGGTGACATGGAGGCCGCTTTGGAAGAGGCGGAAACTGTTCTGCGTAATCTGCGTCAACAGGATGCAGAGGCGCGCAAGCCGCTGCGCCAGGCAGAACAGGATTTACGGGCTCTGCAAACCGAAGCAAAAACCCTTGCCCGCGTGCTGCAGGTTGATGAAGCCGATTTATGGCCGCCCTTGGTTGACGCGCTGACGGTTGAGCCCGGCTTGGAAACAGCCCTTGGTGCTGCCCTCGGCGACGATATTGACGTGCCCATCGACGCCAATGCACCAACGCATTGGCGAGCACTTGATGGCGGTGGTGATGCGGTGCCCGATGCCGACTTGCCGGACGGCGCAGTTTCCCTTTTGCAATTCATCAAGGCGCCCAAGCTGTTGCATCGCAGGCTTAGTCAAATAGGTCTGGTCAGCAAGGAAACGGGACAGAACCTTCAAAAGCAGCTGAAACCAGGACAAAGGCTCGTTTCCCGCGAAGGTGATTTGTGGCGCTGGGATGGGTTTGTCATGGCCAGTGAAGCCCCATCCGCCGCTGCGCTGCGGCTGGAGAACAAGAACCGCCTTGCAGAACTGGAAGCTGGCGCAGAGGACGCAGAACGGATTGTCGCGAGCTTGAACACGACCTGGCAGGATGTTGTTGCGCAACTGCGCCATGCGGAAGAGACGGAACAGTCTTTGCGCCAGAAGCTAAGGCAAGTTCGGCAGGCGCAGTCACAGGCTCAGGAAGCTCTGATCAAAGCGGAACAACAGCGCGGCCGCATTTCCAATCGCAAGGCTGCATTGGAAGAAGCCCAAAAACGTCTTGAAGCGACGATTCTGGAAGCGCAGACACAATTGGATGAAGCGAGCCAGCAATTGCTGGCATTGCCCACCCCGACGACGCAGGATGCACCGATTGGGGAACTGCGTGTAAAAATCGCTGAAGCGCGCAGCATCGCTGCAGAGGCGCGCGCAGCGTTACAGGGACAGGAGCGCGAGGCGGCCTTACGAGGGCAGCGATTGACGGCAATTGTAAATGAACGAGCCAACTGGCAGCGCCGATTGTCCGACGCGCAAAAGCAAATTGCGAGCCTGCAGGAACGTCTGGATGATCACATTCGCGAAAAGACTACGCTGGATGAGGCACCGGACACATTTTTGCGCCGCCGCCAATCCCTCCTGACCCAAATTGAAAAGGCAGAGACCACAAGGGCGCAAACTGCAGATGCGCGCGCTGTGGGTGAGAATGAGCTGCGCGAAGCTGATCGCCTGGCCAAGGAAGCCCTGGCAGCATTAAGTCAGGCTCGGGAAGCTCAGGTGCGTGCAGAAGAACGCAGTGAATCTACAAAGCAGCGTCTTGCCGACATTGAGGCGCGTATTGACGATGTCATCGAGTGCAAACCCTCACAACTGAAAGAGAAAACCGGCATTGCAGCCGATGCGGTTCTTCCTGATGCTGATTCGATTGATAAACGGCTGGAGCGCCTGAAAACGGAACGGGAGCGCCTTGGCGGCGTGAATTTGCGCGCCGAGGAAGAAGCAACCGAGGTTGGAGCCCAATTAGAGGGCCTGATTGCAGAACGGGACGATCTGATAGAAGCCATTCGTCGCTTGCGCTTGGGGATTCAGAGCCTGAACAGGGAAGGGCGCGAACGCTTGCTGGCTGCATTTGAAGTTGTGAATGGTCATTTCCAGCATTTGTTCTCACACCTGTTTGGAGGCGGTCAGGCCGAGCTAAAGCTGACCGAATCTGATGATCCACTACAGGCCGGCCTGGAAATTATTGCCCGTCCGCCGGGCAAGAAGCCTCAGACCATGACGCTGCTGTCCGGAGGGGAGCAGGCGCTGACGGCCATGTCGCTCATCTTCGCGGTGTTTTTGACCAACCCGGCACCGATATGCGTACTGGACGAGGTGGATGCACCATTGGATGATGCAAACGTCGATCGTTTTTGTTCTCTTGTTGATGAAATGAGCCGGCAGACAAACACACGATTCGTTATTGTCACCCATAATCCCATCACAATGGCACGCATGGACCGGCTATTTGGCGTTACAATGGCCGAACGTGGGGTATCACAACTGGTTTCAGTGGATTTGCAGACCGCAGAAGAGTACCTTGAAGCCAGCTAATGAGCCAAAAAAAGCGTCGATATCGCCCGCTTGCTCGCTATTGCAGCAAACTAATCGTCGCATCTGTTCGTAACAAACCTTAAAAATGCATATTTTTCAAAAACTTAAGGTGCTTTCGCCAATGCTTGACACTGACAGGAGGCACAACTATGTTGCGCTCGAATTTGGCAGAAAATCTGCGAGAATGGTATGAGTGTGCAAAATCGCCCTGAAGACCCGGGTGAGCAAACAAATACTGACCTCGATGCCCGGTTGGATCAGTTGAAATCACGGCTCGATCGTGAGGACAGCAGAAAAAGCCAGAAGGCCGAGCAGTCCAGATCCGGTAATTCGGAATTGGGGCAAGGCCTGAAACTAGGTGCAGAGTTTGTATCTGGTATTCTGGTTGGGGCAGGACTTGGATATGTGATTGATGGCTGGTTGGGCAGTTCGCCCTTTGGTCTCATCATATTTCTGCTGCTTGGTTTCGCTGCCGGGGTGATGAACGTTCTGCGTTCCATCGGTGCGGTAGAGAAGCCATTCGAAAAACCACGAGACGGCTCGAATAAGGGCTGATTTGTGACTAAAGAGTTAGAAAATTAAAGGCTGAGATCTGTGGCAAACGATCCTATTCATCAGTTTCAAATCTCCAAACTTGCACCTCTGGGTGAAGTGGGTGGGGTGGAATTTGCCCTGACAAACTCCGCGGTCTTCATGATCGCCACAGTCGCTGCCATCGCAGCATTTCTCATGCTTGGCTCCAGCAGCCGGTCATTGGTGCCAGGACGTTGGCAGTCCATGACTGAAATGAGCTACGAATTTGTAGCCAAGACCTTACGAGATGCGGCTGGCTCCGAGGGGATGCGTTTCTTCCCGCTGGTTTTCTCTCTATTTGTATTTGTTCTGTTTGCCAATCTGTTTGGCATGTTCCCGTATTTCTTTACCGTCACAAGCCACATCATCGTGACATTCGCGCTGGCAATGTTGGTGATTTTGACAGTCATTGGCTACGGCTTCATGCGCCATGGGTTCGGATTTCTTAAACTGTTTGTTCCAAGCGGCATTCCTGCCATTCTGATGCCGTTGGTTATCGCGATTGAGGTCATTTCATTCCTCTCGCGTCCGATCAGCCTGTCTGTGCGTCTGTTTGCAAATATGTTGGCGGGTCACATCACCCTCAAGGTGTTTGCGGGCTTTGTAACAAGTCTGTCAGCAATGGGAGCTGTGGGGATTGTTGGTTCAATTCTTCCGCTTATCATGACCGTTGCACTGACCGGTCTGGAATTTCTCGTGGCCTTCCTACAGGCCTATGTCTTCACTGTTTTGACCTGCATGTACCTCAATGATGCGGTTCATCCTGGTCACTAATCTTCAACCCAATTCCGGTCATTTTAGACAACGACCGGCATAAACTAACGCTTAAGGAGCATTGAAATGGAACTTGCAGCAGCACAAGCAATCGGCGCTGGTATCGCATGCCTCGGAATGGGCGGCGCAGCTATCGGTCTTGGCCAGATTTTTGGTAACTACCTTTCTGGCGCACTTCGCAACCCGTCCGCAGCAGATGGCCAGTTCGGTCGTTTGATCTTCGGTTTTGCCGTGACAGAAGCCCTCGGCATTTTCTCTCTTCTGATCGCTCTTCTGCTGCTCTTCGCGTAAGCAAAGACCTCAATGCGGCGGGTTCGCCCGCCGTATCCAGAGCTTATTAGGAGTAGAAGACCGTGGCCACCACAACACCAGAAAATGGTGCCGAAGCGGCAGGATCGTTTCCCCCGTTTGATCCATCAACATTTGGGTCCCAGCTGTTATGGCTGGCGATCACGTTTGGTGTGCTCTACTGGCTGATGTCAAAAGTCGCTTTGCCGCGTCTTAGCGACATCCTTGAAGTCCGCCGTGATCGGATCATGAGTGATCTTGATGAAGCGCAACGGCTCAAAGACGAGTCTGAGGAAGCAATTGCCTCCTATGAACAGGCTCTGGCCGAAGCGCGCAAGAAGGCTCATGACATTGCGCTTGTCGCGCGCGACAAGGCACAAGCCCAAGTGGATGCCGAGCAGGCCAAGGTTGATGCCGATCTTGGTGTGAAAATGGCTGAAGCTGAAGCCAGCATCGATGAGACACGTAAGCAGGCCATGGCTGAAGTTTCGTCTATTGCGACTGAAACAACAACTGAACTGGTCACTGTACTGATCGGAACGAAGCCAACAAAAGCGGCTCTTGAAAAGGCCGTTTCTTCGGCTGAAAAAGCTGCGTAGGAACTGACATGACGTTTGATGCAACCTTTTGGGCTCTTATCGGTCTGATCCTGTTTCTGGCCTTGATGATCTATATCAAGGTTCCGGGCAAAATCGCTGAAGGGCTGGACAAGCGCAGCGATGATATCCGCACTGAGCTTGAAGAAGCTCGGCGCTTGCGTGAAGAGGCACAGGCATTGCTGGCTGAATATCAGCGCAAGCAACGTGAAGCCGAACGCGAGGCAGAGGATATTGTCAGCCAGGCCCAGCGCGAAGCCAAAGCGATGGCCGCAGAGGCCAAAGCAAAGCTGGAAGCTTATGTTACCCGACGCCAGAAGCAGGCGGAAGACAAAATTGGCCAGGCTGAAGCTCAGGCAATTCAGGATGTGCGCACACGGTCTGTTGATGTTGCCATACAGGCAGCTGAGATCATTATCGCAGATAAGGTCAGCGGCAAATTGGCTGATGAATTGATTGGCAAGAGCATCAAGGATGTGGCTGCCAAGCTGAACTGATCTGACTGCTATATGAATTTTTAAAGGCCGGGTTTACCCGGCCTTTTTTATTGCCAAATTGCCGCTCACAAATCCCGTAGTGGCCTGAAACTGGTTCTATGATGTCGTGTGCCGCCCTTGGCTGCAATGGCTGCCCTGTGTTGCTCTGTGCCATAACCCATATGGGTTTCAAGACCATATCCGGGTGCGTCGCGTCCACAATTCTGCATCATCCGGTCGCGCAACACCTTTGCGATAATTGAAGCTGCCGCGATGGATTGAGACAGGCCGTCCCCCTTGATCACCGCACCGCCGGGGCAGGGAAGCCCATCGGGAACATCACGCCCGTCGATGAGAACGCCGTCAGGCTGTCTTGGCAGCCCCTTGACAGCCTGCACCATGGCCCAGAGGGTGGCTGCTCGAATATTGATGTCATCAATCCGTTGGGGCGTTGCAGAGGCAATGCTAATATCGTGTGAGGTAATCAGGCTCTCAAACAGAACCTCGCGTTGGTTCGCTGATAGTTTCTTGGAATCATTGAGAGCATCGGGAATATGCGCCGGGTTTAAAATGACTGCGGCTGTTACAACAGGGCCAGCCAGGGGCCCACGTCCGGCTTCATCGACACCGGCAATGGAAAACAGCTTCGGCGCAGCTTCCAAATCATCCTTGGGCAAATCTTTGAAAAGCGGCAGGCTGAATGCCGCGCCGTTGCGCTTAAACGACAGCAACTGACAGCAGGCCATAGCCTCGATAGCCATGTCGGGCTTTGCAGAGATCAGCCGATTTGCAGGGGCTCTATAGGGAGAATCGAAAAGACGCATCATCATGCGTGCAACTGTGTTGAAAAATCCCGACTGCCGCAAGATGAAGGCGCTGATATGTGCCAATTCTATCTTGAGTGATTCTGAGTAAAGCCATGCCTTGCTGTCAGCAGGCAATATCAAACAACGACATCTGATCATCCGCTTTTGAGGGAGGTGTAAACAAGTCAGTCCGCAGCTCAACACGCTTCGTGCCTATTTTCAGCCGTTGGCAGGCCTTTTCAAACCGCCGGCCAATCATCCACGCATAAGGACCACTGCCACGCATGCGTCGTCCCCATGTCGCATCATAGTCTTTACCGTCCCGCATGGATTTGACCAACGACATCACATGGCGATACCGATCAGGATAGTGGGCCAGTAGCCATTCACGGAAGATATCACGCACTTCCAATGGCAGGCGCAGCATCACATAGCCCGCCTGATCAATGCCGACGGCCTTGCCAGCTTCCAATATGCGTTCAATCTCGCTGTCATTCAGGCCGGGAATAATGGGCGCGACCATCATGGTCGTTGGAATACCCGCATCATGCAGTGCCTGAAGAGCCTCCAGACGCTTGCTGGGGCTGGTCGCTCTTGGCTCCATGGCCCGCGACAGCTTCTTGTCCATTGTCGTCACCGACAAGGCCACCTTCACCAGACCCTTCTCAGCCATTCGGGAAAGAATATCGATGTCGCGGGTGACCATGGCGGATTTGGTGACAATCCCAACTGGATGATTTGTCCGTTCCAACACTTCCAGAATGGATCGGGTTATGCGCCAGCTCTTTTCAATCGGCTGATAGGGATCAGTATTTGTGCCAATAGCGATAACTTTTGGCACATATTTGGGATCAGCCAGTTCCTGTTCCAGCAAAACAGCCGCATCAGGTTTGGCAAACAAACGCGATTCAAAATCCTGTCCCGGAGACAGGCCCATATAAGCATGGCTTGGCCTTGCAAAACAGTAGGAACACCCATGCTCACAACCACGATAGGGATTGATTGAGCGATCAAACGAAATGTCTGGTGACTGGTTGCGCGTGATGATGCGCTTTGGATGCTCAACCTGGACATGGGTTTTCAGTTTTTCCGGCTGCTCGTCCAGATCCCAGCCATCATCAACGGCTTCCCGCTGCACAGCTTCAAACCGGCCACTGGCATTTGTCAGTGCACCTCGACCCTTTTGCGGATCAAACTGCACACCAATGCGGGCAGTGTCGATACCAATGATTTGTGTTCTGTTCTCCATATCCTCAAGATATAGCAAAAACAGAACAAAACAAGAACAAAATTGATGCAGAACCTACGATGTGGAAAAAACGTCGTAAAATCAGGTGCTTTGAAGCTTGCTGCGTTTCAAATGTTCGTCCAGCCGCGGCAGAATTTCTACGAAATTGCAGGGCTGATGCCGATAATCGAGTTGATAAATCAGAATTTCGTCCCAGGCATCCTTGCAGGCGCCTGATGAACCGGGCAGGGCAAAAATATAGGTGCTGTTGGCAACGCCGGCTGTCGCGCGGGACTGGATGGTAGACGTGCCTATTTTCTCAAAACTTACACGATGAAAAACATGGGAAAATCCATCCATATGTTTCTCAAACAATGGCGTCAGAGCTTCCGGAGTGACATCACGACCGGTAAAGCCTGTTCCCCCAGTGGTTATGATGACGTCAATATCCCGATCAGCGATCCATTTGGATGCCTGTTCCTGGATTTGACCGACGTCATCTTTGCAGATCGCTCTGTCAGCTAATTTGTGCCCGGCTGCCTGCAGACGCTCAACCAGCACTGTGCCTGAGCGGTCTTCGGCAAGTGAACGCGTATCTGACATGGTCAGCACGGCGATCTTGAGAGGAATGAACTCTTTCGACAAATCGAGTCGGGACATAATGATTCCTGATTTAAGCGGTGTCAGACGGCAGAATGCCTTTTTCGACAGCAGCTTTCCTGAGATTCAGAAAATCCCGCCAGACCAATCGCTTCTGAGCCGGCTGACGCAGCAAATAAGCCGGGTGCAGCGTGGGTAACACGGGGATTTCAGCTTTGGAGTAGCTGCGCCATTTGCCGCGCAGTTTTAAGATGCCATCTGTGGTTTCCAGCAGGTTTTTCGCAGAAGATGCGCCGAGAAACACCAGAAGATCTGGGTTCATAAGCTCAATCTGGCGTGTGATGAATGGCTTGCACAGTTCCATTTCAGCATTGGTCGGGGTACGATTGCCGGGTGGTCGCCAGGGCAGGACGTTGCCAATATAGACGTTTGTTCGATCAAGGCCGACAGCCGCCAGTATTTTATCCAGAAGTTGTCCGGAGCGCCCCACAAATGGTTTGCCTTGCAGATCCTCATCGCGTCCGGGCGCTTCGCTAACCAACATGATACGAGCATCCCGGTTGCCATCTTCGAAAACGGTATTGGTTGCTGTTTTTTTCAGGCCGCAGCCCTCATATTCGGTCAGAAGTGCCCTCAATTCATCAAGCGATGTAGCCGAAGCTGCCCGTGCTTTGGCTTCCTGAATATTTACGTCATGCGATTTGGTTTCAGCTGCGGGCGGAGTGAAAGCAGGGGACGGTGTCGCAGAAGCAGACGGTTGCACCGGGTCTGGCTGCATGACCACAGCAACAGGGTCAGCTTTTTGATTGGGGGCCACAAGACGATTATGCGGGGTTTCATCCAGCGCCATATCCACACCGGCATCGGCGTAGAATTGCAGAACCTCTTTAAGCGTTTCAGTGTGTTGCATCTGCCTGTTTCTGGAAAAAGCCGGAAAACCAAATTCATTCTATACACCAACTGAAAATCTGTGTCCTGCGCTTGGCGACAGATGTTGCTGGAAATTGGCGTGGATTCTGAGTAGATGGTGCTCTAACTGGACTCACTTGAGATTTGACCCTGGAACTGACACTTATTTGAAAATGCAGGAAGAATGGCATTTTGAAAGGCAGCAAGCATGACTGAGAGCACTGATGCAATGACGGAACCACGCGAGAGCATGGATTTTGATGTCGTGATTGTCGGTGCTGGCCCGGCCGGTCTGTCGGCCGCCATCCGTCTGCGACAATTGGCGCTTGAAGCAGGTAATGATGATTTTTCAGTGGTGGTGCTGGAAAAGGGTGCCGAAGTTGGTGCCCACATTCTCTCTGGAGCCGTGATAGATCCGATTGGTCTGGATGCTTTGTTGCCAGAATGGCGCAAAGAGGAAACCCCTTTAAAAACGCCCGTCACAGAAGACCGTTTCATGTTTATGGGACCGTCGGGATGCATTCGCCTGCCAAATTTCCTGATGCCACCGCTGATGAACAATCACGGCAATTTTGTAGCCTCGCTCGGAAATGTCACACGCTGGCTTGGCGAGAAAGCTGAAGCGCTCGGCGTGGAGATTTACCCAGGATTTGCAGCGTCTGAAATTCTCTATGACGAAAATGGCGCAATGCGTGGAGTCGCCACCGGAGATATGGGGATCGGTAAGGACGGCGCACCAAAACCATCTCACGAGCGCGGTATGGAATTGCTTGGCAAATATGTCTTGATCGCAGAAGGCGTGCGCGGATCTCTGGCAAAGCAATTGATTGCAAAATTTGAATTGGATAAGGGCAAGGAACCGCAGAAATTCGGCATTGGCCTTAAGGAATTGTGGGAAGTAAAACCGGAACATCACAAGCCCGGCCTGGTGCAGCATTCCTTCGGTTGGCCACTAAACAACAGCACTGGCGGAGGTTCATTCCTGTACCATCTGGAAGACAATCAGGTGGCAGTCGGCTTCGTTGTTCATCTGAATTACAAAAATCCATACCTTTCGCCATTCGAAGAATTCCAACGTTTCAAGACACATCTGGCCATTGCGCCCACTTTTGAAGGTGCCAAACGCTTGTCTTATGGGGCGCGGGCCATCACGGAAGGTGGCTGGCAAAGCGTACCAAAATTATGCTTCCCCGGCGGCGCGCTTATTGGATGCTCTGCGGGTTTTGTAAATGTGGCCCGCATCAAAGGCTCTCACAATGCGGTTCTGTCTGGAAAAATGGCAGCAGAGCATGCTTTTGAGGCCATTGCAGCAGGCCGTAGTCAGGATGAACTGACAGGCTATGAAGAAGCCTGGCGCGGTTCCGATATCGGCAAAGATTTAAAGCGGGTCCGCAATGTCAAACCGCTCTGGTCTCGTTTTGGCACCATGCTGGGCATAGCCATTGGCGGCCTTGATATGTGGACCAATACATTGGGATTCTCCTTTTTCGGCACACGTAGCCATGGCAAGCCCGATCATGCCACTTTGGAGCCCGCATCAAAGCACAAGAAAATTGTGTACCCAAAACCGGACGGTGTGATCAGCTTTGACCGCCTTTCATCTGTGTTTTTGTCAAACACCAATCATGAGGAAGATCAGCCAAGCCATTTGAAGGTCAAAGACTTGCCGTTGCAGAAAACCAGTGAGCATGATGTGTATGCTGGACCGTCAAACCTCTATTGCCCGGCAGGCGTTTATGAATGGGTGGAAGAGGGTGGAGAACCAAGCTTTGTGATCAACGCCCAAAATTGCGTTCATTGCAAAACCTGCGATATCAAGGATCCAAACCAGAACATCAACTGGACAGTACCAGAGGGTGGAGGGGGTCCTGTTTATCCAAACATGTAGCCCAGGCAATTGTCATTGCAGGGATATCCCGGTTGGTCGTACTGCTGCGAAACAGCGATGTTGACTTGATGCCGTCCCTAAACATAGATTTCGCCATGATGACAATAAACAAATCTAATGCGTTCATCGCATGTTTGCCGCGGCCTATCGCTGTCACGCGTCCATGAACTCTTTGAACTCTGATCTTGAAAATTGGGGCTGGAACAGCTTTTTTGCAGAACAATTGGCAGAAAACCCCAAGGGCCGCCCAGTCAGAGTTGTTGAGGTTCATCGCAGCGGCATTCGCATTGTTGGCCCGTCAATTGATGAACAGATTCCGCGTTTCAGCACCACTCAGTATGACGAAGAAAGTGTTGCCACAGTCGGAGACTGGCTGCTTCTTGACGAGGCAACGCACCGACCCATCAAGCTGTTGACGAGACGCAGCCTGTTTCATCGTCGAGCACCAGGGAAAGCACGAAAGCTGCAATTGATCGCAGCGAATATCGACACCTTGTTCATTGTCACATCCTGCAATCAGGATTTCAACATAGCACGCCTGGAACGCTATCTGGCGCTGGCAGGTGAAGCCGACGTGCTGCCTGTTATCATCCTGACCAAAGCCGATCTGGCACCATCACCTGAGGAGTATCTGCTCGCTGCCGCCAATCTGGGCGACGATTTACAGATTGAAATTGTAGATGCACGCAGCGCCGAAAGCGTTGCCCGCCTGACCAAATGGTGTGGCCGTGGGCAAACAGTCGCGCTGGTTGGGTCCTCCGGGGTTGGTAAATCGACCCTGGTAAACGCACTATGCGGGAATGATCGCGCGGCAACAGGTGCAGTGCGTGAAGGCGATGACAAGGGCCGGCATACGACATCCGTCCGGACATTTTATCAATTGCCAAGCGGTGGTTGGTTGCTGGATACGCCGGGCATAAGGGAATTGCAGTTGGCTGAGGTGAAAGAGGGGCTGGAACAGGTTTTTTCAGACATTCTGGAACTTGCAGCCGAGTGCCGTTTCAACGATTGCAAACATGACACCGAGCCGGGCTGCCAGGTGCAGGCTGCGTTAAAAGAGGGAACGTTGACACGAGATCGGTTGAACAACTGGCGCAAACTGGCCGCTGAAGAAGTTCAAAATACTGAAAGCCTGTCAGAGCGTCACACCAAGAACCGTGCCTTCACCAAAATGGAGAAACGGGCAGTCAAGCACAAGAAAGACCACGAAGAGCTTTAGGGTCCGCACCCTAGCTGGACAACCCATTCAAGGTCGCTGCACCCAGAATGGCACCGGGGTTTCCCTTGATTGTCGATTGCACGATAACGGCGCAATTATCATAACCGCTTTTTGAAAGCTCGCTGAGCGGCAAAACCATTTCGGTTTTGGTGCCCTTCCACATGCCGATCGGGCGCATGTCACGCACCACATTGTGATAAGTCACCTTCTGTCCGCGGTTTTCGCCCCGGTTGATGTTTACGGTGTGCTCGTCATCATAAAACACCAGCCAGATTGTTGTGTTCTTGCCCGCTTCACCAGGCCCATCAACGCTGATTGTCAGTGCCTCGCTCGATTTTACCAGTGTGACATCCAGGGGCAAAGACGAGGATGCGTCTGAACTCCCTTCCTGCAACTGGTTTATGGAATTGTCGATGCGGGCACGTCGGCTGCCAACCACATGAACCTGTCCATTAACAACGGCTTGCGGTGTATAGACATTGCGGTCGTGTCGACCTTTGGCATAGGCACGCTGGCGTTCGGAATGCTCCGGTTTGCCAAGTGTATCCCGCCAGCCCAGATAGTCCCAGTAGTCGACAGGCAGCGTCAAAGCCAGAACCTCACCTTCCGCGACAAGATCACCCACAACCTTGTCAGCAGGAGGGCATGACGAGCAGCCTTGGCTGGTGAACAACTCTACAACAGCTTTGGGTTTGCCTGCCATCTCCGCATGCGCAGATTTGGTTGTCAGCGGCAGAGCCATCATCAGGCTGGTGCCGAGGGCAAAAGACATTAAAAGCGTTGAGCGTGCGACCATGTTATTGGTTCCTTTTCTTCTCACTTACTGATGTAGCGCCTTACCTCATAACGCTCCAGTCACATCTCAGTGAGGCGATCTGTACCAACGGTGTTGTTGTTCGCAATAAGAGTGACCACCGCAGCGTGATGTAAGTCGACTAAAATCTGATAAGATTTTGAATTAAAACATAAAAAGGTTCTTAAGCTGAATCATTCCTTCAAGGAATTGAATCAGTTTTTCAGCCCTTTGCATTAATGGTCTGAAATGACTCGCAAAAACTCGCCGCCATAGCGTTCAAGCTTTTTCGCGCCCACGCCATTAATCTCAACCATATCTGAAAGTGTGCCTGGGCGGTGTTGCGCCATTTCGATCAATGTACGGTCAGGGAAAATGACATAAGCGGGCACATTTTGCTGCCGTGCAAGATCGGTCCGGCAGACCTTGAGTGCTTTCAGCAATTCCTGATCTGCAACATTGCTCAATTCAATAGGGGCTGATCTGGCGCTGGTTCGTTTGCGCTCAGCCTGCTTATCGGGAAAGCGCAGCTTCAGAACTTCTTCACCGCGCAACACAGGACGTGCTTTTTCGCACACCTGCCATGAGCCTTGTGCGATGGACACATTGGCATAGCCTGCAGCATAAAGTTGGCGAAACAGGCTGCGCCATTGGGATTTGTCAAACTCGGTTCCAACTCCAAATGTGGGTAGCTGATTGTGCTTTTGTGATGTGATGCGGTCGGTTTCCTCGCCCACAAGCACACTGACCAGATGTTCCAACCCGTATATCTGCCCCGTGCGCAACATGGCGGACAGTGCCTTTTGGGAAGCTTGTGTGGCATCAAACATCTGCCGGGGGTTTTTACAAAGATCGCAATGCCCGCACGGGTCAGCTATTTCATCGAAATAGCCAAGCAGCGTCTGCCGCCGACATAACGCAGCTTCCGCCAAAGTGAGAAGTGCATTGAGGCGCTGATGATCGGCCCGCTTTCGCAGATCAGGCGCGTCACCTTCATCAATCTGTCGGCGGCGCAGCTTGATATCGTCAACGCCATAGAGACACAACGTATCTGCAGGCAGGCCATCACGTCCGGCCCGGCCGATTTCCTGATAATAGCTTTCCATGGTTTTCGGCAAATCCGCATGAACGACGAAGCGCACATCCGGTTTGTCTACGCCCATGCCAAACGCAATTGTTGCCGTCATGACCACGGCATCTTCCTGCGAAAATCGTTTCTGATTGGTATGCCGTTGTGCAGCCTCAAGACCTGCATGATAAGGCAGAGCGTTCACGCCTTTGCTGCGAAGATGTTCTGCCAAATCTTCGGTTTTGCGCCGTGACGAGCAATAGATGATGCCAGCCTGATCAGGTCTTGCAGCAACAAATTCGGTGATCTGGCGCTTCGGATTGTTTTTGGGCTCAAAGGCGAGAAACAGATTGGGCCGGTCAAAACCGCGCAGAAACTGCCTTGGCTCAGAAGAGAACAGTTTTGAAATGATTTCGCTGCGGGTTTCTTCATCCGCAGTTGCAGTGAAGGCCGCAATCTGAACACCGCCCAGAGCCTCACGCAGTCTGCCGATTTCCAGATAATCCGGACGAAAATCATGCCCCCACTGACTGACACAATGGGCCTCATCAACAGCAAGCAAGTTGATTTTCAGGCGGTTCAGCAGCCCCGGCGATGTCGCAATCCGCTCTGGTGCCATGTAAAGCAGCTTCAGCGATCCATCATCAAGCGCTGTAAACACGCGCTCATTCTCTTCAGCATCATTGTTGGACGTAAGAGCCCCGGCTTCAACACCGTTTTGCCGCAACTGGGCCACCTGGTCATTCATCAAGGCAACCAGCGGCGAAACCACCAGCGTAACCCCGTCGCCGCATAGCGCTGGCAATTGATAGCAAAGAGATTTTCCGCCACCGGTCGGCATAATTGCCAACACATCATCACCGTCCAGTACGCTGGCAACAATTTCTTCCTGGCCAGGACGGAAATCATCATGTCCGAACACGGTTTTGAGCAGATCGCGGGCTTGCTGCATCACGAGGGTTTTTGCTTGTGTTGGATGGGCTGAAGCAAACAACCGCTGTCCCTGAGGGATAAAGCCGGTTTTCTTGAAAAGTCGATCTGGATAATCCGATGGTTCAACGTCAACAAGGTGTGCTCTTTAGTTCGGGAATCGCTTTGGTTAGGTCCCCATTGGCTACCATGAACCGCGGCTTGACGGCGTGAAAATTATTCGCCGAAACGGGATCGAACCATTCCCGTACGGGTCATTTTGATCCATGGCCCATAACGATTTTTGTTTTGGCACTTCTCAACTGTCGCAATTTCCGACAATGGGTGTCGGGCTGGCGATGAGTACGGGACCATAGTTTGTTATCCTTTTGCCATGAACATCAATCTGGGATTGCGGTATGTCGGTTACGTTGATTGAAAATACGCCTGAGTCCAAAGCGCAAACCCGCATCCATCCTGGCTCGGGACGTCGCAAAGCACACGCCTACAACAAGGGCCGTCAGTTGGACCCGGACGCATTTGAGCAGGTCAAAGGCCTGCTCCAGGGCACTCCGCAGCGCGATATGCTGATTGAGTACCTCCACACCATCCAGGACGAATTTGGCTGTCTCCATGCCCGACATTTGCGCGCTCTGTCGCAATGGATGCAGCTCTCCATGTCGGAAATTTATGAGGTTGCCACTTTCTATGCTCATTTCACGGTGTTGGAAGATGATGAGGCACCGCTGCCGGAAATCACACTGCGTGTCTGTGACAGCCTGACATGTGCCTTGCATGGAGCCGAAGAGTTGCTGGAAGAAGTCTCCGAGCGCTTTGGAGATCAGGTCCGTGTGTTGCGCGCACCCTGCATGGGGCGCTGCGATGTGGCACCAATTGTTGAGGTTGGTCACAATCACGCGGTTCACGCCACGCCTGAAACGATTGCTCACATGATCGAGCAGGAAGACATTCACGCCTCTGTTCCAGATTTCATACCCTTCGACGCTTATCAGGCTGACAATGGCTACGCACTGCTGAAGTCCATGCGCGATGGTGATGTAACCTTTGAACAGCTTGCAGATGTGATCGCGCAATCCGGTCTGCGCGGTTTGGGCGGAGCGGGGTTTCCCGTAGCAAAAAAATGGAGCGTCGTGCGCGCAGCCCAGGCACCGCGTTTAATGTGCATCAATGGTGATGAAGGCGAGCCGGGAACGTTCAAGGACAAGTTTTATCTCGACCGTGATCCGCACCGCTTTCTGGAAGGCACCTTGCTTGCGATGGAAGCCGTAGAGGCAGAGCGCTGCTATATCTACATGCGCGACGAATATCCGGCAGTTGTGGACATGCTGCGCGCAGAAGTTGGCAGGCTTGAGAGGGAAGGCATCATCAGGCCCGGCCAGCTGGACGTGCGTCGTGGAGCAGGGGCCTATATCTGCGGCGAGGAATCGGCGCTCATTGAATCGGTGGAAGGCAAACGCGGGCTTCCACGCCATCGGCCACCCTATGTCGCCCAAAACGGTGTCTTTGGTCGCCCGACGCTGGTCCACAATGTGGAGACTGTCTACTGGATTCGCGAAATTTTTGAAAAAGGTGCGGACTGGTTCACATCCCATGGTCGTCATGGAAGAACCGGATTGCGTTCCTTCTCTGTCTCCGGTCATGTCAATGAACCCGGCGTGAAGCTGGCGCCTGCTGGGATCACACTGACAGAGTTGGTGAATGAATATTGCGGCGGCATGTTGGATGGCCACAAATTGAAGGCCTATCTGCCCGGTGGTGCCTCTGGCGGCGTCCTGCCTGCCTCGCTGGCAAATGTTCCGCTCGATTTTGACACCCTTCAGGAACACGACACCTTTATTGGTTCGGCCGCAATTGTCGTCATGTCCGATCAGACAGATATGCGCGGTGTCGCTCTCAACCTGATGAAGTTTTTCGAAGATGAAAGCTGTGGGCAATGCACACCGTGCCGCAATGGCACATCGATGGCGGTCAAACTGATGCAGGAAGACAAATGGGACGCGGTTCTGTTGCAGGAGCTTTCCACTGTCATGATAGACGCGTCGATTTGTGGTCTGGGACAGGCGGCACCCAATCCGCTTTTGTCCGTTATGAAGCATTTTCCGCAAGAGGTGCTGGCACCATGAAAAACGTCAAGACAGTCAGTTTTGTGTTGGATGGCAAGGATGTAACGGCTCTGGAAGGCGAAAGCATCTGGCAGGTTGCCAAACGGCTTGGAACCTCCATCCCTCATTTGTGCCACAGCGAGCAGAAGGGCTACCGCTCGGATGGGAATTGCCGCGCCTGCATGGTGGAAGTCGAGGGCGAACGCGTTTTGGCGGCCTCCTGCATACGAATGCCCGCCAAGGGCATGGTCGTCAACACAGCGTCAGCGCGTTCGCAAAATGCCCGCAAAATGGTGTTTGAGCTTCTGGCCGCCGATCAGCCCTCACGCGACGTGCACCCGGATCCGGATGCCAGCTTCTGGAAGTGGACTGACAGCATTGGGGCAGACCCGACGCGCATGCCAAAGCTCAAGGACGTTGCCCGCGATATCAGCCACAGCGCCATTCACGTCAATCTGGATGCTTGCATCAATTGCAATCTGTGCGTCCGGGCTTGCCGCGAAGTTCAAAGCAATGATGTGATCGGCATGTCCTATCGTGGCCATGGCTCACAGATCACATTCGACTTTGATGATCCGATGGGCGACAGCACCTGCGTTGCCTGTGGTGAGTGTGTGCAGATATGTCCGACGGGCGCATTGATTGAAAACAGTCTGGTGAATCAGCAGGGTGTTCGCACCGAATATGCTGATACCAGCGTCGATACTTTGTGTCCCTTCTGCGGCGTTGGCTGCCAGACTGAAGTTCATGTAAAGGACAATAAAATTCTGCATGTGGATGGGCGCGATGGCCCGGCTAATGACAGCCGCCTCTGCGTCAAAGGCCGTTTTGGCTATGATTACATCCACCATGATGGCCGGCTCACTCAGCCATTGATCCGTCGCGATGACGCGCCCAAACTGGGTGAGATGCAGATTTCACCGGATGAGATCGACCAGTATTTCCGTGTGGCAACATGGGAAGAAGCTCTTGAACGGGCAGCCCAGGGGTTCCGAAAGACACTGGACGAGGACGGTCCGGATGCGACCTGTGGATTTGGCTCTGCAAAAGGCTCCAATGAGGAAGCCTATCTGGTGCAAAAATTGGTCCGGGCCGGTTTTGGCACCAACAATGTCGATCACTGTACGCGGCTGTGTCACGCCTCATCTGTAGCGGCTCTTCTGGAAGGCGTCGGCTCAGGCGCGGTGAGCGCACCTTTCAACGCAGCCAATGACGCGGATTGCATCATTGTCATTGGCGCTCGTCCCACCGTGAATCATCCGGTCGCGGCCACCTATTTCAAGGCGGCAGCAAAGCGTGGCGCAAAACTTGTGATCATGGACCCGCGCAAGAACGAAATGAGCCGTCTGGCCTGGAAACATCTGGCTTTCAAACCGGGCCGTGATGTCGCGCTGCTCAATGCAATGCTGCACGTCATCATCGAAGAAAAACTATACGATCAGCAATATGTGCAGTCCATGACCGAGGGCTTTGAAAAGCTATGCGCGCGCACAAAGGACTATACGCCTGAAAAGATGCAGGACATTTGCGGAATTGCGGCTGAAGATATCCGCGAAACAGCAAGGGCCTATGCCTCATCGCCCCGATCCATCATTTTCTGGGGCATGGGTATCTCCCAGCATGTCCATGGTACGGACAATGCCAGATGCCTGATCGCATTGGCCCTGTTAACGGGCCAGATTGGCCGGACAGGAACAGGCCTGCATCCATTACGCGGCCAGAACAATGTGCAAGGTGCATCTGATGCGGGGCTCATCCCCATGTTCTATCCCGATTATATGTCCGTCGAGAACGCTGAAACCAAGGCCAAAATGGAACAATTCTGGGGCGCGGAACTGAGCAGGGAACGGGGGCTGACAGTTGTGGAAATCGTCAATGATATCCACGCAGATGGCATCAACTCCATGTATGTGATGGGCGAGAACCCGGCCATGTCTGATCCGGATCAGCATCACACGCGTGCCGCGCTGGCCAAGCTGAAGCACATGGTTGTGCAGGACATATTTTTCACCGAAACCGCATGGTTTGCAGATGTTATTCTGCCAGCAACTGCGCATGCGGAAAAAGAGGGTACATTCACCAACACCAATCGTCAGGTGCAGTTGGGTCGGCCTGCTGTCACACCACCGGGTGAAGCGCGACAGGATTGGAAAATCATTGTCGATCTGGCAACTGCACTTGGACTGGATTGGCAGTATGATTCCGTCAGCGATGTCTTTGATGAGATGGCGCAGATCATGCCCAGCCTGAACAACATCACCTGGCAGCGTCTGCAGGCCGAGGGCAGCGTGACGTATCCTTGCCTCAGCCCGGATGAAGAGGGCCAGGACATTGTGTTTGCAGACAGTTTTCCGACCCAAAATGGTAGAGGTCGTATCGTCCCGGCTGATCTGGTTTCACCAGATGAATTGCCCGACGATACCTATCCCATGGTGTTGACAACAGGCCGTGTATTGGAGCATTGGCACACCGGTTCCATGACCCGTCGATCCAAAATTCTGGATTTGTTGGAGCCGGAAGCGGTGGCCAGTATGAACGGCACTGACATGCGACGCATGAACCTCACTGCAGGCGAAATGGTGCGTGTCACAACACGCAGGGGCAGCATCACATTGAAGCTGCGGGAAGACTGGGAATTGCCGCAAGGGCTGATCTTTATTCCATTCTGCTACGCTGAAGCGCCTGCCAACGCATTGACCAATCCACAACTTGACCCATTTGGTAAAATTCCGGAGTTCAAATTCTGTGCAGTCAGGGTGGATGCCCTGGTTCAGGAGGCCGCAGAATAGGCTTTCGCAGCAATACATAATATAGGAAAGTCATGCCTGAAGGACACACCATACACCGCGCTGCCCGCGATCAGCAGCCACTGTTTGCGGGCAGGAAATTGGCTGTTTCATCGCCACAAGGCCGGTTTCTGGAAGGTGCGGAGCATCTTGATGGGCAGATTTGCCAGAACGTGGAAGCGCTTGGAAAGCATCTTCTCTACGGTTTTGAAAGTGGCGATACGCTTCACATTCATCTGGGTCTTTATGGCAAGATCCGGAAACAGGTGCAGCCCATGGCGGAGCCAAAGGGTGCCGTTCGGGTTCGACTGGAAGCGGTTGAATATGGTGTAGATATCAACGGTCCCAACACGTGCAAGATACTGGATCCGGAAGGCAGGGCAGCGTTGTTTAGCCGGATTGGACCGGATGTCCTGCGCTCTGATGCGGATCCGGACCGTGCTTATGCACGCATCGTCAAAAGCCGTTCACCAGTTGGCGTTCTGATCATGAATCAGGAAATCATGGCTGGTATTGGCAATATATACCGCACTGAAATCCTGTGGCGACAAGGCATTCACCCGGACTTGCCAGGTACTGCGCTCACACGGGATGCGTTTGATGCAATCTGGTCAGACAGTTGCGCATTGCTTGAAATCGGAGTGCAGAAGAATGCAATCATCACGGTAGATGGCGGTACGCGTTCAGGCAAACGTTACGGCGAAAAGGTCAATATTTTCAATCTGGAGACTTGCCCGAAATGTAAGGGGCCGGTACGCAAATTCGAAATGGCAACTCGCCGCGCTTTTGTCTGTGATACGTGTCAGAAACTGAACAAGAAAGGCTCTAGGTCAACAGGAAAAGCAGCAGTGTAATGGTAAACACGGCCACGACTGTCGATAGCAATATGGCCGCAGAACTGCGTCGGGCCATCACACCATAGTGCTCTGCCATGACATAGACATTCTGCGCCACTGGCATGGCCGCAATGATGGTTCCCATGGTGACGATGCTGGCTGGCAGGCCAAGCAAATAGAGCGTGAGAGCTACGACAAGCGGGTGGACCACCAATTTCAGAAAACTCATACTGATAACTGGCGTCAAATTCTCCCCGACGCTGCGCTGCGACAATGACATGCCCAGTGCAAACAGGGCCGCTGGGGCCGCAGCACCACCTAGAAAATTGCTGAAGGTGCCAGCAGCTCCTGGCAGTCCTATGCCGCTGGCAGACAGAGCCACCCCAACCATGATTGCCACTGCGAACGGATTGCGAATGGCGCCTATCAGGGAGCGCTTCACTGCAGCTCCGGGCGTCCCGCCGCCCGCAGATTCAATGATCATGATCGAGAGCGGTATCATCACCATCAGATCAATAATCAGAGCCGCTGCAGACAGACGCACTCCTTCCGGCCCGAAAGTGGCACCGACAATCGGGATGGCCAGAAAACCAATATTTGCGATGGAGGCGCCCTGACCAAACAGCGCCATTTCCTGCCTGGTGGCCTTAAAAAAGCTCTTGGCAAAAAACATGCCCAAGACAAACAGGATCAAGGCGGCAGCCAGCCAGCCGCCAAGAAAGCGCCAGTCCAAAATGGCGGCGATATCCTGTCGCGCCAATGCCCCGATAACGAGGGCAGGCATAGCAAAATAGAAAACAAACACATTGATTGAGCCCGCGCTTTTCGGGTCGATCATATTTGTTCGCCCGGCCGCATAGCCCAGAGCGACAACGGCAAAAAACGGCAGTGTAAGTTCCAAAATACTGAGGAAGTTATTCATGTTTCCGGGGCAACACGATGAAACAGTTTGATGGTTTTTTCATCCACCATTGCTTCTGTTTCAGCCGCAAATTTCAGGAAGTGATCTGAGGCCAGATGAGCCTCAAAATCTGACGGAGCGCGGTAGACTTCATAGAGGAAGTAGCATGTCGGATCATCTGGATCCGCCGCCACATCGAACTGAAGACAATTTGGCTCATTCGCCAAAGAATTGTGAGCCTGCACAATCAAACGCTCAGCAAAAGCCGACGCGTGATCCGGCTTTGCTTTCCATATCACTGTCACGACGAACATCGGGCATGACTTTCATTAATCGAGGAGGAGCCTTGGCAGCCAAAGAGCCAGCTCAGGAAACAGCATGACCAAAGACAGTCCGGTCAATTGCAGCATCACAAAGGGGATAATCCCGGCATAGATATGCTGAATCTTGATTTCCGGAGGCGCAACCGCTTTCAGATAGAACAATGCAAAGCCGAATGGCGGTGTCAGGAACGATGTCTGCAGATTGATCGCCATGAGGATGGCAAACCAGTAAACAGTATCGATTGCGGCCACATGGTCGCCAAAGTCGAGATTTGCAATAATGGGTGCAAAAACCGGCAGCACAATAAGGGTGATTTCAATCCAGTCGAAAAAGAATCCCAATATGAACACCAGCACCATCAGTGCAAACAGGATGCCCCAGGATCCCAGTCCCCAACTGTCAAAAATATGAATGACAACTTCCTCGCCGCCAATCTGACGGAAGACATAGGAAAACAGGGTCGCACCAATGAAAATACCAAAGATCATGGCATTGGTCAGAGCTGAGCGCATGACCACATCTTTGAAGATGCGCCAGAACCGACCCAAAAGGCCTTCGCCTTCCTTGAAATTGTCGTCTTCCAGCTTTGCCTGTCCTTCAAATTCCATATCCGGAATTTTGAGCGCTGGCAGCAGGATCAGGTTGAAAATGGCCAGAAGTATTGCGCCGAAGGCACCGACAGATGCCGCCTCGGTCGGAGTGGCAAAGCCGCCAAGAATGGAACCCAGAACCATAATGATCAGAATAACCGGCGGGACAAATGACCGGACAATCATACCGATATATCCGGTCATGGTTTCAGGGCCGATATTGCCCTGTGGTTTTGGCGCCAGGGTCGGATTAATGGAGCAGCGGATAACGATGTAAATCAGATAGAAGCAGGCCAGCATGAAGCCGGGGATGATTGCAGCGACAAACAGATTGCCTACAGATTTACTGAGCAAATCGGCCATGATCACAAGCATAATGGATGGCGGTATCAAAATGCCAAGCGTTCCGGATGCGGCAACTGTTCCAGATGCAAGCGCAGGTGAGTAGTTTCGTTCCATCATGACCGGCAGGGCCAAAAGGGACATCATGATAACAGATGCGCCGATAATGCCGGTAGTCGCCGCCAAAATGGTGCCCATAATCACCACAGACAGCGCAAGCCCGCCCGGCACGCGGCGCAAAATAACCTGCAGACAATTCAAAAGATCGCGCGCAATGCCGGATTTTTCCAGCATGGTCCCCATAAAGATGAACATGGGAATCGCGGTCAGGATCAGATTCGTTGAAATACTGCCATAAACCCGGGCAGGGATGGCGTTAAATTGTGGCCAGTCAAACAGCCATGGATCCACCTGAATGGCAATAAAGGCAAAGCTCAGGCCAACACCACCAAGAACAAAAGCGACGGGAAATCCTGAAAACAGGAAAACGGCAAGAGCTGCAAACATCAGCAGCGGAAGTGCTTCAGCAAGGGTCATCAGTGACCACCTCCCAAAACGCGCGTTTCGTTCTCGGCGCTTAAATTACCCAGCAGCCCATCAACAGCCTTAAGAAACTGCGAAACGCCTGCCAACAGCAAAAGGCCGAACATCATTACCAGTGTCGATTTGAGGAGCCAGATGTTGGTCAGCCCGACTGTAGAGGGTGAAACCTCCCCATCGACAAAGGATTTTACAGCATAGGTGTAGCAGTAAATCGTTCCGATATAGGCAAAGGGAACCAGGAAGATGAGTATTCCGAAAATCTCCATGGCATACTGGACTTTCCGCGGCATGATATCCCGCAAAAGGTCGATCCGAACATGAACCTGCTTCGTCAGCCCGTAACCCATCACCAAAGCAAACAGAATGCCATGGGCCCAGTATTCTGATTCCTGTACCATGGTGGAATTCAGCCCGGCAAATTTGGGGATACTGAAATAGCGGGTCATCACGTCGTACATGGTAATTGCGATCAGAGCGACCATTGCAACAGCGCCGAAGCGCGCTGCCCATGCCAACACCCAGTCCAAGGTATTGTAGATGGGAGAAAGGGCTGTTTTGTTCATATGATTTGCCGATCGGAAGAATGGGCTGCGAAATTAGAATGGCGACTGAAAATGGATATCCAACTTAAGTTGGAACCCTAACAGAAGCAAAGAAACCGCGCCATTTCTGGCGCGGTCTTTTATGCGTTTTATGCGAATCTTATTTCAGATACGCGTTTTCTTTCCAAACGTTGTACCCGGCCTGAAATTCTTGCAAAGCAGCCCATGCTTCGGTGAAGATTTCAGACTCAGCTTTCAGCTCTTCTACAACAACGCCCCAGTTTTCTTCGTAAACCGCCAATTGCTCCTCATTCCAGTTACGAATGTTGACGCCTTTTTCATCACGCAGACGGGTAAGAGCAGCACCGTTAATGGCTTCGCCCTCAGTCAGCATGTTGGTGTATGTTGCACGGCAGGCTGTGCGGATTGTCAGACGCTGCGCATCTGTCATGCCATTCCAGGTATCAAGATTGATCAAGAGATCCTGCAATGTGGATTGCTGATGCCAGCCAGGGAAGTAGTTGAATTTAGCAAGCTGATAGAAACCGGCAGCTTCATCCACAACAGGCATGGAATACTCTGTTGCATCAATCGTACCACGCTCGAGGGCAGGGTAGATTTCACCGCCTGGCAGCAATTGTGTGTCTACGCCAAGCTTCTGCATGACCCGAGCACCGAGACCAAAGAAGCGCATTTTCATGCCCTTCATATCATCAAGAGATGTGATTTCCTGACGGAACCAGCCGGATGTTTCAGGTGGTGAAACACCACAGATTTCAGAATGCACATTGAATGTGTTGTAGAGTTTTTCATTCATCAGTTCCTGGCCGCCGCCATAGAACATCCATGCGCCATATTCACCGGCACCTGGTCCAAATGGGATGGCTGAGAACATGGCAAATGCGATGTCCTTGGAGGTGTGGTAGCCTGGGTTTGACCAGGCTGCATCAGCAGTACCATTGCCAACAGCGTCCAGAACTTCAAACGCCGGAACAAGGGCACCTGGCTCAAAGAAACGCATTTCAATATCGCCGCCGGAAATGGCCGTTACTGTTTTAGTGAGCTCTACACCAGCAGAACCAATCAAAGGTTGTGAAGATGGATAGGATGACGCGACTTTCATGCGTATTTTTTCCGCCATAGCGGGTGCAGCCATCAGGCCGATTGCGCTGACAGTCGCCAGTGCGATTTTCGTGAACTTTTTCATATAGTCCTCCCAGACTGTTGTGTGGTTAGTTTAACACCGCGTCTCAAGCGACGCTGATATCTGTTGAGTTTCGATACCAGAGTTTTCAATTATCTGCTGAATTATTCTTATTACGCAATAGACGCGACGTCTATTCGTACAATGTATAAGCCGAAATCCTCCTCCGACACTCAGTTGGTGCAGCGTTGACTTTCCGTTTGTGGCCTGCTTGCATCAACGCATTAATTAATGTATGCATTAAATTACAGCAACGTCAATACCCGAGTGCAAGTGAAGTGCAAATCGCCGTTAGATTGCGATGTTAGGCCTCACTACGAAAGTATCCATGCCAGTTTCACAGGCCCTGGAATGCAAATGGGAGTAAAACATTTTGGAGAGTGAATTGGGTCAAATGCCGAAGGTCTATGCAATCACTGTTTTCGATGGAGACGGGATCGGTCCTGAGATTATGACACCAACGCTGGACTTGCTACAACGTGTCGCAAGTCTATTTGGTTCATTCTCCTTCGAATTCAAACATGTGCCGGCAGGGGCGGGGCATTTCCGGGATACAGGCGAAGCGTTGCCCAAAGCCTCCATAGATGCAGCGCGCGCCGCTGATGCGGTCTTGTTATCTGCAATGGGTTTGCCCTCGATTCGAAAGCCTGATGGTACCGAAATCACCCCGCAGATTGATCTGCGCTTTGAGTTGGACCTGTATGCCGGTGTCAGACCCGTCAGGGTTTATCCAGGGCAGTCCACACCGCTTGCTGATCCGCGTGCGGACCAGATCGATTTTGTTCTCATTCGCGAATCCACCGAAGGTCTGTTCGCCCACATGCATGAGGGACAGATCCACGGCGATCAGGAGGCAACGGAAACACTACGCATTACGCGTCCAGTGAGTGAAAAACTGTTTGATTTTGCCTTTCGGTTGGCACAGCAGCGTGCAATCAAATTTGATCGCACAGCACGTGTGACATGTGTCGATAAAGCCAATGTGTTCCGTGCCTTCTGGTTTTTCCGCTCAATTTTCATGGAACGTGCAAAGGCATTTCCCAAAATCGAGGCCGATACAGCCTATGTCGACGCATTGGCCATGTGGATGGTTCAAAAGCCGTGGGAATTCGACGTTCTGGTTACAGAAAACATGTTTGGTGACATTTTGTCCGATCTGGGTGCCGGAATTATGGGCACACTTGGACTGGCGCCTTCTGCTGATATTGGAGATGACGCCGCTGTTTTCCAGCCGTGTCACGGTAGTGCGCCCGATATTGCGGGCAAGGGCATAGCAAATCCGCTGGCGATGATCCTGTCAGCGGCGATGATGCTGGAATGGTTGGCTGTTGAGCATGACGATCAGGATTTGGCAAAGGCGGCGCGCATTGTTGACGACGCCGTTGGCGAAAATGTCGTCGCGCAGCGTCATCTCACTGGTGATCTGGGCGGCACAGCCAACACGATCGAGTGTGCGGCTTCCGTGATCACGAACATCGAAAAACTGGCAGCATCTATTGGCGTTTCCGATAAGGTGGCTTGACCCATGGCAGTGCCTGCATTGCGCGTCGGGATGGTGGGATATGGTTATTTTGCGGAATTCCATCTGAATGCCTGGCAGCGATTGGCCGGAGCATCTTTGAACGCCCTGGCAGATCCCAGAGCGGAGCGAAGATCTGCGGCGTTGAAGGTCGCGCCACATATTAAGGTATTTGAGAGTGTGGAAGAAATGCTCTCTTCCGGTGAATTTGATATTCTGGATGTTGCAACGCCGCCAACCACTCATCTCGATTTGATCCGTCCTGTTCTGGGGCGGGTACAAGCCGTGATTTGCCAAAAGCCGTTTTGTGAAAACCTGTCTCAGGCTCAGGAACTTGCGTCCGCAAGTGACAACAGTCCGACACTGTTGGTTGTTCATGAAAATTTTCGGTTTCAGCCCTGGTATCGCGAGATCAGCAACATCCTGGCAGATGGGCGATTGGGGCGCGTCGTCCAGGCCCAATTCAGATTGAGGCCGGGCGATGGTGCGACTGATGGCGCATATTTGGATCGTCAACCTTATTTCAGAGACATGAAACAATTTCTGATCCGTGAAACAGGCGTCCACTGGATTGACGTCTTTCGATTTCTGTTTGGAGAGCCGCTTGCAGTAAGCGCAGATCTGTTTCGCACAAATCCGGTTATTGCTGGCGAAGACAGTGGTACGTTCACATTTCAGATGGCGGATGGCGCACGCATTGGATTCGACGGCAATAGAACGCTGGACCATGTGGCGCAGAACAGACGGCTGACCATGGGTGAATTCCTGATTGAGGGAAGTCAGGCCAGTTTGAAGCTATCCGGTGACGGTGCGATCGAGTTGCGCAATTTTGGCGAAAATCACTGGCAAACCCATGCATATTCCTTTGAGGACAGGGACTTTGGTGGCGATTGTGTCTACCATCTGCAACATCATGTTGTGGAGCATCTGAGAGCCGGGAAGACACTCGAAAACGCCGCTACAAACTACCTGAAAAATCTTGAAATCCAGACATTGGTTTACCGAGCTTCAGATGAAGGCGTAAGATTGTCACTGGGTGAGGGGGACAGCAGCTAGTGACAGGCTCTGCACGAAAGACCGACACACGGACGCAACAGGCCTATCAAACGCTGAAAGGTCTGATTATGGACAATGCGCTCAAACCCTCGGCATCCTATCTTGAAACGGAACTTGCCGAGATGTTGGGGATGAGCCGCACACCGGTGCGCGAGGCAACGCTTCAGCTTGAAAGTGAAGGGTTTTTGAGCATCAGGCCGAGGCACGGCATTACGATCCTGCCAATTTCGATAGAAGACATGCAGGAAATCTACGATCTTTTGACCGAACTGGAGCCCTATGCCGCCGAAAAAGTTGCGCGTGATGGGCTTAGCGAGCACGGCCATACTCTTCTGATGTCCCATGTAAGCGCTATGGATGCTGCGCTGCAGGCGAATGATCTGATTGCCTGGGCGTATGCAGATGAGGCCTTTCACATGGATTTGGTGCGTCTTGCAGGAAATGCGCGCTTGTCAAAAATAGTCTCCACATTCTGGGGGCAAGTTCACCGCGCCCGTATGGCTACTTTGACATTGCGCCCAAAGCCCGTGCGGTCCAACGAAGATCACAGACGGCTGGTGAGTTTTGTACAGTCGGGAGACTGGCAGGCGGCGCGGAACCTTCACCGCGAGCATCGGAAAAATGCAAAAACCATGCTGGTTGATTTGATCACACATCACAATTTGAATCACCTTTAGGAGTTTAATGTGAGTGATATCTGGGACGTTTTTGCGCTGAAATATGCCGAACGCAACACAAGAACGCGCGCAGATTCCTTTCTGGCAGACCCGCATCACGACTTGCCGCATGCGATGGATTATTTTGTGTGGGTGCTGCGGCAGGGATCCAAGACCATTGTGGTGGATACAGGGTACGATACAGAGGAGGGACAGGCCAGAAACCGGCAAATCCAGATCAATCCGGCAGACAAGCTGCGGCAGTTTGGTGTTGATCCCGAGACGGTTGACACGGTCATCATCACCCACCTGCATTATGATCATGCTGGCTGTCTGACTGCATTCCCCAAAGCCAACCTTCATGTTCAAGCCATTGAAATGGCATATGCCACCGGTCCTTGCATGTGCCATGATCATTTGCGCGCGCCCTTCACGGGGGAACATGTCTGCGACATGGTGCGAGCCTTGTTTGCGGGCCGTGTTCATTTTTCAACAGGCAGCGCCAGCATAGCGGACGGCGTGGAAACCCATCTCATCGGTGGTCACAGCAGGGGACTGCAATGCGTGCGTGTCAAAACCGCCCGTGGCTGGGTCGTTCTGGCCTCCGATGCAAGCCACTATTTCGAGAATTACCGTCTTGATAAGCCCTTTCCCATTGTTGTGGATGTTGAGGACATGTTGAGCGGATTTGGCACCCTCAAGATGCTTGCTGAAAGCGACAATCACATCATTCCTGGCCATGACCCGATGGTCCGATCCATCTACGAGCCTGTCTTCTCCGGTGATGACAGCATTGTTGCCCTGCATGTGCCGCCGAAAGCTAAAGTGATATGAGCCAGAACAAAGTGAAATCGGGCGCCGCTGGCACGGTCTCTTTTTGAGCGTGGCTTGACGCTGTGAGGCCTTGTCGAAACTGGATGCCATAAAACCAGGTCAGTAGCGGGCCAGGAATTGCTAGGGTGAGCGAGCATATCTGGCGGAAGGGACCTGTATGATGGAGGGAGAGTTTATGAAACGCGCAAAGCCGGAAGCCTGGTGGCGAGTGACAAAACTCTCTGACGATGTTTCGCGCATCGACGAGCCGCATATCAAGGAATTCTACCGTTGCAATTGCTGGCACATTCGCGGTGAGGATGAGGACCTTTTGATCGATAGTGGCATGGGCGTTGTCAGCCTGCGGAAATGGGTGCCATTGGTCTCAGAACGACCACTTCTCGCGGTCGCGAGCCACACACATTTTGATCACATCGGGTGTCATCACGAGTTTGAGCAGCGCGCAGTTCATCGTGCTGAAGCGCATCTTCTGGCGGCACCGACACGCAGCGCCACTCTTGCCGATCCTTACTTTACAAATGATATTTTTGATATCTTGCCACCCCAGCCTTATCGCTCTGAAACTTACGAGGTTGCAGCAGCCAAAGCGACCAGAATTCTGGAAGACGGGGATTGCCTCTCGCTTGGCACCCGGCGCTTTGAAGTGATCCACACGCCGGGACATTCCCCTGGTGGAATAGCGTTGTTCGAAGCCAACACCGGCATTCTGTTTTCGGGTGATATTGTCTATGACGGGCCCCTTGTTGAAGACCTCTATCACTCTGACGCGCATGATTATATCGCGTCCATGAAGCGCCTTGCACGACTATCGGTTCGAACTGTCCACGGCGGCCATTTCCCAAGTTTCAGCGGGGGTCATTTGCGCCAATTGATCAGTCAGTGGCTAAAGGACCATGACGCCTGAGGGTTACACCCCGCGATCTTTGACTGATTCCATAGCTACATGCGTGCTGGTATGTGACACATGCGGCAAACCGGAGATGGTTTCGCCCAGAACGCGGCGATATTCGGAAATGTGTTTGGTTCTGACTTTCAGAAGATAATCAAAGCTGCCCGCAATCATGTGGCACTCTTCGATTTCACCCACCTTGTGGGCTGCCAGATTGAACGCCTGCAACGCGGGCTCGCGTGTGTCCTTTAACTTTACCTCAACAAAGGCAATGTGGGCACGGTCCAGCTTCTGCGCATTCAGGACAGCGCGATAGCCAAGTATATAACCCTCTGATTCCAAACGCTTTAGCCGAACCTGGCAGGGAGACTTTGACAGGCCTATTGTCTCTGCCAATTGGGTGACAGTTATCCTGCCATTGCGGGCCAGAACCCTGAGAATCTTTTCATCAAATCCATCAAGATCGTTTGCATGAAGTTCTGTTTCAATCACGGGGAAAAATCCTGAAAAATACCAATTTATCAGGAGATAATACGTCTTAAATCGGGTTTGCGGGAAAAAAACCGAATTTAGTGCTGATAATATGCATCCAGCAGACAAAGTGACTGAGTGCCTTCCAAGCCCACATCAACGTCGGGCTTAATTTCGAGCGCACCATGAGGGTTCATGACATGAACACACTGAATGACGCTTCTACCGATCTTTCTCAATTGAGAGAAAAAATTCGCGACCACGTGTTGTCAGACGAGGCGATTGCTCTGGCGCAATTGATTGAGCTTGCAGAACAAACGCCCGATATGGCTGCCTTGGTCAAACTGGAAGCCGCAAAGCTGGTGGAAGACGTTCGTAAGGTCCGGAATCCGGGTTTGATGGAATCTTTTCTGTCTGAGTACGGCCTTTCGACAAGGGAAGGCGTTGCACTTATGTGCCTGGCCGAAGCCTTGTTACGGGTGCCTGACAGCGACACAATCGATGCGCTGATCGAAGATAAAATCTCGCCGTCCAATTGGGGGGCACATCTGGGGAAGTCCAACTCCTCTTTGGTAAATGCATCCACATGGGCGTTGATGCTGACTGGCACTGTTCTGCGCGAGGACGAAGGAATTGCCGGAACTTTGCGTTCGCTGCTCAAGCGGGTTGGCGAGCCGGTTATCCGCACAGCGGTGGCACAGGCGATGCGTGAATTGGGCCAGCAATTCGTTCTGGGTCGCAACATTGACCAAGCGATGATACGCGCCGCCAAACAGGAAGAGCGTGGCTTCACCTATTCATATGACATGCTGGGGGAGGCGGCCCGCACGCAGGCAGATGCAAAGCGCTATCACTTGTCTTACTCCGAAGCCATTAGCACCATCGCCAAAAGCTGCGGAAGCAGCGACATTCGCGAAAACCCGGGCATTTCCGTAAAGCTATCCGCCCTGCATCCAAGATATGAGGCCACTCAGAAAGATCGGATTGTGCCTGAACTGGTCAATCGGACCTTGGCCCTGGCGAGCCTGGCGAAATCAGCCAATATGGGATTCAATATTGATGCAGAAGAGCAGGACCGGCTTGATCTGTCTCTGGATGTGATTGAAAGCATTCTGTCAAACCCGGCTCTGGCCGACTGGGATGGATTTGGCGTTGTGGTCCAGGCCTATGGGCCGCGCGCTGCGTTTGTTATCGACTGGTTGCACGCATTGGCGGTTAAATTGGACCGGCGCATCATGGTTCGCCTCGCTAAGGGAGCCTATTGGGATACTGAAATCAAACGGGCTCAGGTTCTCGGGCTGGATGGGTTTCCTGTCTTCACACGCAAAGCTTCCACCGATGTCAGCTACATCGCATGTGCGCGAAAGCTGCTGCGCTGCGCCGACCGCATCTACCCGCAATTTGCCACCCACAATGCACACACAATGGCCGCAGTCCAGGCCATTGCCGTTGATGAAGGAAATCCTGAATTTGAATTCCAGCGGCTGCACGGCATGGGAGAGGTGTTGCACAATGCGGTAATGGCAGGCCATCAGTCGCGCTGTCGCATCTATGCGCCTGTTGGCGCCCATGAGGATTTGCTGGCCTATTTGGTTCGGCGGCTTCTGGAAAACGGAGCCAACAGTTCCTTCGTCAATCAGATTGTAGACAAGCAAGTGTCTGTCGCAACCATTGTTGCCGATCCCTTTGTGGCCGTATCGAACTATCTGGATGATGCGCCAAACCCACGAATTGCTCATCCGAGCGAGCTTTTTGGTGAAGTGCGCGGAAATGCCAAAGGCTGGGACATCACTGATTGCCGAGATCAGGCATTTGTGACGCAGGCCATGGCAACAGCGTTGCCGAAGCAGAACACAGGACCAATGCTTGCCGTGGTTGAGAGGCACCAACCGCTGGCCGTGGCTCCAAGATATGATCCTGCAAGGCCACATCAGATCATTGGCCATGCAGCTGATACACCATCGGGTGCGGTGAATGATGCAATCACGGCCGCAGTGGATGGCACGGTCCATTGGTTGGCAACACCGGTATCCGTGCGGGCAAGTTACCTGCGCAAAGCTGCTGAACTTTATGAGGCAGACGCAGAGCGGTTCTTTGCACTGGCGTGTCAGGAGGCAGGCAAGACAGCAACTGATGCCATTGCAGAGCTGCGCGAAGCCGTCGATTTTCTGAGATATTATGCAGCTGAAGCGGAGCGCATGGCGGAGAAAGGCCTAGTTGAGGGCAGGGGTGTGTTCGTCTGCATCTCTCCCTGGAATTTTCCGTTGGCAATTTTCAGCGGTCAGATTTCAGCGGCGCTGGCCGCTGGTAATGCGGTGCTTGCCAAGCCCGCAGAACAAACCCCCTTGATTGCAGCTCATGCAGTTTCCCTGTTGCACAAGGCCGGTATCCCAAAAGCAGTCCTTCAATTGCTTCCCGGGGCAGGTGCTGAAACTGGCCATGCCTTGGTGTCCGATCCGCGTATCGATGGCGTGTGCTTCACCGGCTCCACGCCGACAGCCATGCGCATCAACCGTGCGATGGCCCAATATGCAGCGCCCGATGCGCCACTCATTGCGGAAACCGGTGGTATCAACGCCATGATTGTGGACAGTTCTGCTCTCCCGGAACAGGCTGTGCGAGACATTGTAGCCTCAGCTTTTCAAAGCTCCGGTCAACGCTGCTCAGCTCTGCGCGTTTTGTATGTGCAGGAAGACATCGCGCCAAAACTGTTGAAAATGCTGCAAGGTGCCATGGATGCACTGGTGGTTGGTAATCCGGCAGATTTGCAGACCGATATTGGCCCGGTAATTGATCAGCCTGCCAAAGCGAAAATAGAGACCCACATTCGCAAAGCTGCGCAGGAAGGCCGTCTGCTGAAACAACTGGAAGCGCCTCAAGCAGGTATGTTTGTCGGGCCGGCGCTTATTTCCATCACTGGGATTGAGGATTTAGACGAAGAGGTTTTTGGCCCCGTTCTGCACGTCGCCACTTTCAAGGCCAGTCGATTGCCGGCGGTCATAGAATCCATAAACAACAAGGGCTTTGGTCTGACGTTTGGATTGCACACCCGCATTGATGACCGCGTACAGACCATTATCGACAGCATTAGATGTGGAAACATCTACATCAACCGCAATCAGATTGGCGCTGTGGTTGCGTCTCAGCCTTTTGGCGGTGAGGGCTTGTCAGGCACAGGTCCAAAAGCCGGGGGACCGCACTATCTGAAACAATTTACGAAATCGCCAAATATCGAAGTTCAGCGTCCGCAAAATGCTCAGCAGGTTTCGCACGCCACGGCACAGGCGGCTCTGGATACATATCAGCCAGCCCCAAAACTGATGGAAATCACTGACATGCCCGGCCCAACCGGCGAATCCAACCGATTAAGCGTATTTTCCAAAGGTGTCATTCTGTGCCTCGGCCCGACTGCAGACGCGGCCAAGGCACAGATATACAAAGTAGCCAGTCTTGGCTGCGCAACGCTGGGCATCGCGCCAGGTCTGTCTCAGGAGGGGACTCTGAATGGTGTGCTGGAGCCAGAGGTGTTGAAAACCCTGTCAGGCTTTGACGGTGTCGTTTGCTGGGGCGACACCGAATTCCAACGCACTGTGCGACAGGCATTGGCCCATCGTGACGGACCAATACTGCCTTTGATCAGCAGTGATGACTTTTCGCCCTGCCTTCTGGAGCGACATGTCTGCATCGATACAACAGCTGCAGGCGGCAACGCATCCTTGCTCGCCTTAGCCTGAGGAAGAAGGATGGCTTGTCTCAAAAAAGCGAAAAACCTAAAACGGCAATCCCTTTTCCAGAACCCGGATCAATGGCTGCAACTGCGCCTCATATTTGCGCCACTTCTCCACTGAACCCTTATAGATCGGCTGCCGCACCTGCGTCACGCTGGCGGTGCGAACTGCACGGTCTGCCTCGTGGAAATTCAAGCAGTTCGGATCCCAGTCCAATCCACAGAAATCCAGAACCGTCCGGGTCTGCTTCTCCAGATCAGCCACCATGTCTTCATAGCGGTTCTCCAGAATCTGACCCGGAAAAATACTGTCCCAGTGTGCCATCAACTCACGGTATTTGTTGTGATATTGGCCCAATTCCACAAGGTCGTAACCATACTGGTGACCATTATTGCCAAATATCTGTTTGAAAATAGCAAAAGCATTGTCAATCGGGTTGCGATAGCTGTGGATGATTTTTGCGTTTGGCAATGCTAATTTTATAAAGCCAACTTGCATAAAATTGTGTGGCATTTTGTCGGTGATGAACGGGCTGTCAGATTCAATTTCACGTATTTTTTTTATGTAGGCAGCACCCATATCCAGGAATGTCTCGTTCGTTACCTCGCCAGCTTTTAACCTGTCTTCAAAAGTGTGCATGTCCTTGAACTCACTGCGCACCAGTTGCTGCATGAAGCCCAATTCTCCCGCTCCAAAAACATCGCTGTGCGCGTGGAAAACCTGTTCCAGCAATGTGGTGCCGGAGCGCGGCATGCCGACGATGAAAATCGGCGTCTTGTCTGGGTGCCCTGCGCCCTTGAAATCAGCCAGCAATGCAGGCGTGAAGAGTTTCCTGCGCAGATCAAATCCACGAAAGTCATCCGCCTGATGATAAAAATAGGATTTGCGCTTCAGGCGATTACCTTCTTTGTAATAGAAAAAGGATTTCTCATATTCCTTGATGGCCTCAAATGCTTTGGCCAGCGCCATAGCCAAATTCATTTTGGGGTCTTCACTGTCCTCTTTTTCTGCTTCGCCCTGCAGAATTTTAGAATAGTCGACATCCGGGATCTTTTTAAAAATTCGCTCCATATTCATGATGTCATCATCATAGGATTCGAATTTTTTGGTTCGCGCAATTGCAGCGTAAGAGCCAAGAGCATCTGGCGCATGTTCCAGAATTTTCCGGTGGATCGCCTCAGCTTCTTCAAGTTTCCCGAAGGTCGTCAGCAGAGTCGCTTTCTGGTTTAGCAACCGCGCAGCAGTAGGGCGCACTTTGAGCGCCTCGTCCAGGGTCGCGAGAGCTTCATCAATTTGCCCCAATTCTCCATGGGCACTGGCTAGCTCCACATAGGCGTCCAGAAAGTCGGGCGTGATGGAGATAGCCTGTTCCAGAACAGGGATAGTTTCCTTGTACTCTCCCATCGCGTTGTGACCCTTGCCAAGATTCACCATGGCTGGAACAAATTCCGGGTCCGCATCCAGCGAAGCTTTGAAACAATCAACCGCTTCTTTGCTGCGCTTCAATTCCATCAGCGCCAGGCCACGATTGTTGTGAAATGTCGGCCTTGTCGGTTCCGCCTTCGCAGCCTTCTCAAACCAGCGTTCCGCCAGATCATGTTTTCCGGCTTCAACATCAATGATCCCAAGAGAGTTATTGGCATCTGGAAAGGCACTGTCGATTTGCAATATGGCATGGTAGGCCAGCTTCGCCTGTTCCGGCTGCCCTCCAGTATATATCTTGTGGGCCTGTTCCAACATCGCCATTAATTGTTGCGGATCACCCTTGGTCCGATAGACCCCATTGCGTTTCTTTCTGCGTGCCTGCCCCAAATTGGAAGAGGAGGCTTGCGTAGCCTGTTCCTGCTTTGCAAGGCGTCGTTTTTCAGCGCGGTTCATGTGTCCTACCAATTCAATTGGAATTGCAATATTTGTGGCGTTTTATCATTTTGTTCGGGACCGTCCAACGGAAACATAGGTCAGACCGGCATCTTCCACGGCATCGACCGGATAGATGTTTCGCAGATCAATCACCAAATCACCGCGCATCAGGTTTTTTACAGTTTGCATATCTAGGGCACGATAGACATTCCACTCTGTCATAATCACGGCCACATCTACGTCGGTGATGGCGTCTTCTGCGCTGTCGCAAAATTGGGTGTCCGGCAAAAAGGCCCTTGCTTCCACCATTGCCTGCGGGTCGTGGGCTTTTACATCCACACCTGCTGCTTCCAGAACGGGAATGACCGCAAGGCTGGGCGCTTCGCGCATGTCATCTGTATTGGGTTTGAAAGCCAGCCCAAGAATACCAACAGTTTTTCCTCTCGGCGCGTCACCAAGTTCGGCCAAAATTTTCTGAGCCATTGATTTTTTGCGCGTCTCATTGACGCGTACTACGGATTCAATCAGATTTTGCGCCGCCCCGTATTTACGCCCTGTTGCAGCAAACGCTCTTGTGTCCTTGGGGAAACATGAACCACCAAAGCCTGGCCCGGCATGCAGGAATTTGCCGCCAATTCGATTGTCCAGGCCTATTGCCTTGGCCACTTCCTGAACATTGCCACCGGTTTGCTCACACAAATCCGCGACTTCATTAATGAAGGTGATTTTCATCGCAAGAAATGCGTTGGCCGCATATTTGATCAGTTCCGCATTTTCAGGCGTTGTCACAACAATCGGAGCGTCTCTTAAATAGAGCGGGCGATACAATTGCTGCAAAACGGTTTCAGCCCGTTTGTCTCTTACGCCAACGACGACACGATCCGGGCGCATGAAATCCTCAATAGCCGACCCCTCTCTTAAAAACTCAGGATTGGAGGCGAGGGAAAATGGCACACCGGGCCGCTCCGCTTCAATGATCTTTTGCACTTCGGCATTTGTGCCGACCACCACCGTTGATTTCAGGACAATCACTGTCTCCGGTTTCATGGAACCAGCAATCTGCTTTGCTGCGGCATGAACATATTGCAGATCGGCTTCACCATCCCCCCTCCGCGATGGTGTGCCAACTGCAACAAACACAACATCAGCCTGCGCAACGGCAGCATCAAAATCAGTCGTAAATGTCAGGCGCTGGCGGTTCTGTTCCATGAGGCGATCAAGGCCAGGCTCATAAATCGGCAAAACACCTTCATTCAATGCGTCAATCTTGTCGGAATCCAGATCAACGCAGGTAACCTCGAAACCAAATTCGGAAAAACAGATGCCCGACACAAGGCCAACATAGCCGGTACCGATAATAGTGACTTGCATGGAAACTCCTATAATGAGGCAATCTTGCTGCTGATGGTGTTCGCATCTCTTATTGCGGCATTGCGATGAAGTCACGGCAAAATACGATGGAGTTTTACAATGCGTTAGGACAGCGACAACAGACTCACGAATGGCGATTACGATTTGCATCAATCGGCTGCTAATCCTCATGGTCGTCGTTCTGGGATTTATTTCGCGGACCCATGGCGGCAACCGAAATCCCAAACAGTGGTTGGATTTCGATTGGATGCGTCGTGACAGAATCAGCGTTGGATTCCAGTTTGAGGGCCGAAATTTGCTGAAAATCCGCCATTCATCGGTGGTGGCCAGACTGATCTAATATAAAGACTCTGGTTACACATCCGAACAGAAGCTTAAAATGCCCGCCAAATATGTGTCCAGAATGCAACACTCACACCCCAAGACGCGCCACACAGGCTTGGATGCCCATTTTACCGTTGATGAAACCGGTGTGATCCGTAATTGTCCAATTGCGTTAGGGGCGATTCATCCGGCGGCATGGCCTTCCAGAAGAAATCGCCTCAGCATTGGGGGGTTTGATCCCAGCTCATTAAACCAAGTTCGGTGAGCCGACTTATATCAGGCCCGATAATTGAAATGACTTTGGAGGTCATATTATGAAAAAGAGCATTTTGCTCGGCTCTGCCGCCGCTCTTGTCGCCGTAACAGGCGCACAGGCTGCTGATTTGCCAATCGTAGAACCAGTTGATTACGTACGCGTATGTGATGCATTCGGCGCTGGTTTCCACTACATTCCAGGCACAGAAACATGCCTGAAATTCTCTGGCCGCGTACGGACAGAAATCGGCATTCGTGATGACGAAGATGATGATACAACTGACACATCATTCTTGAATTCAAACTTCGAGCTGGTTGTAAACGCGTCTTCCATGACTGAAGTTGGCATGCTGGTTGGTCAGTTCGCTATCTCCGGTTCTAACGAAGGTAACGTTGAACTCGGCGATGCATGGATCACAATCGGTGAGAACCTCCTCGTTGGTCGTGAAACATCCCGTTACGATTTCGGTGGTGGTTACGGCATTTATGACGGTCTCTATGTTGATGAAGGCATCAACCAGTTCACCTTCATCATGCCTTTCGGCAATGGGTTGTCCATGACACTGGGTCTTGAAGACGGTCGTGATCGTCGTGCGAATATCGCTCAGTACAATGGTGGCACTGCTGCTCTTTCAGTACAGTCCAGCTTCTCAGCGTCTTCTCCTGGTACGGTTACAATCAACAGAACAATTCCTGTTGGTGTAGGTATTGCCCAGGATGCAACTTATGCTGGAATGGAAATTCCTGAAATCGTTGCAAGCCTGCGTATTTCACAGGGTTGGGGTTCTGCTCAGATTTCCGGTGCATTGCATCAGATCCGTTCAATCACTTCTGCAACTCCAACAGCGCCGTTTACAACTATTGCGGTTTTCACAAGCACAGGAACTACAGTTCAGCTTGCTAACACCCTCGACGAAGATTACGGTTGGGCAGTTCAGGCTGGTGTTGAATTGAACGTCGGTTCCATGACAACAGTTAAAGTTGTTGGTGCTTATGCTGATGGTGCCATGCACTACATCGGCGGCGCAGACTACTATGAAGCTGCTGTCGACGTTGTATCTGGCGATATAACTGACACAATGAGCGGTTGGTATGTCTTGGCTGGTCTGAGCCATGATTTCTCCAGCGCCCTGAATGTTGCTGTGACTGGTGCTTACCATGACTTCGACGATCAGGCTGAACTCTGGCAGGTCAGTGCCAACATCGAATACGAAGTTGTTGAAAACCTCGTAGTAAGCTTGGCTGGTCAGTACACTGATGTTGAAACTGAAGCTAATACAATGCTTGGTACAGCAGACGGTGATACAGACAACTGGGAAGCTAAACTGCGTATTCAGCGTAACTTCTAAGTCTATTTGACAACATTTCGTTGTCGAAAATTGAAGGCCCGGCAAACTTGCCGGGCCTTTTTTGTATTAGTATTTGCTTTGCTGGTAGGCTTTCCATTTTTGGCAGGCGCTGCTAACCGAGTATCAGAGATATGTTCCTTTACTCTTTTATGCCCTTAAGACAATACGGATGATGTTTGATGTCTGTTCAGAAATTTAAAGCGGCTCAGGAGGTCTATGATATGGGCCAATTTGAAGTCGCCATCAAATATGCAAAAGAAGCACTGAAATCCGACAAGAAGAATTGGCAGATATTGAATTTGATCGGGACAGCTTTTGCCAATCTTGGCGAGTACGATGAATGCATCCGCTATTGTAAAAAGGCTATCCGAATTTCCAAAAGGAATGCAGTTCTGATATCCAATCTGGGTGCAGCGCTTCAGGAAACCGGAAATCACAAGGCTGCAAGAGAATACCTGGAAGAAGCTGTGTCGCTGGATCCAGAGAACCACAAATATCGAAATAACCTTGCGTTGATAAGCTTTTTGCTGGGCGATTTGGCGACTTTCAAGGACAATTATCCATCGCGACCCTCTGTCATGGATGAGAGTGTGACCATCCCGAATATTGCACCTCGTTACTCCCCTGGCGTGAATCTCAACGGAAAGAACGTATTGATTTTTCAAGAACAAGGGATTGGTGACGAAGTTTTTTTTCTGCGGTTGTTACCTGAGTTTTTGAGAGAAAACTCTGCTGGGGCAACTGTCGTTTGTGATCAGAGATTGATAGGCCTGCTTTCGAGAAGGCTGGACGACGTTTCATTTATATCCAACGTTAAGGATCTGAAATCCAAAAACGACATAGATTTTGAAATGCCAATGGGCGACCTGTTGCTTTGCTTTGATGAACAAATTCCCAAAGAAGGTCTTTTGACATTAATACCTGATCAATCAAGAAATTTGGCTTGGAAGAAACGTATCCAACCATTGAAAGAGATGGGCGTCACAGTTGGAATCAGTTGGAAAGGTGGCGGTAATCTGAGATTCAGGAGAAAACGCTCAATGGAGCTACAAGATATTATTCAAAATCTTCCCAAAGATGCGCAATTGGTCAATCTACAATACGACTACACTCCAGAGGAATTACTGGAAGCGCAAAATGTAACCGGACGAAAAATATGGAATTGGGATTTTTTTGACCCGAGATACGACATTGAAAATCTGGCGGGTTTGATCTCCAATCTGGATGCAGTCGTGTCCGTTGACAATGCGACAGTTCATCTTTCCGGAGCTTTGAATGTCAACACCCTCGTTTTTCTGCCTTTCGATCCTGATTATAGATGGGGCTTGCAGGGTAACGTTTCCAAATTCTATCCGTCAGTCAAATATCTTCGGCAAGAGAAATATGAAGACTGGGGCGTTGTAAGTAAAACGAGTGACTCTTTAAAAAACGTTTTGCATCCAGCAGATTCGCAAGGGTGAATTGGAATGAGTGCTGACGAGAAAAAAATTGCCATAATATTTGCAAATTTGAAGGGAAACGTCGGAGACTTTGCCATCCTCGAAGCAATGGTCAGGGATTTGTCAGAACGGTTTCCTTCTTATATCATTGACGTATTCCCGCATCCCGTAACACCGGTAGACAAAGTTCGCTTTGACGAGTTTCAACGCCTCGGCCCCTCATTCAACCTGAAACGCAAAACTGTATTCGATACAAAGACTGCCTATTGGCAAAATGATGGAAAAAAAAGTATGCAACGGCCAGACCCGTCGCGTGAAATTCTTTCATTCGCAGAGGGCTACACACCATTCTTTTCCAAGTTTTCGGACTATGAGCAGATTTTTGTAGCTGGCGGCGAACAGTTTGTCGGACCAAAATTAAGTGTTTGTATGTTTTCAACATTGCATTGCATTCACCAATTTAACAAAGAGATCTACGCATACCCATTTTCAGTCCGTCCGGGAATTCTTGACATATATCCAAAAGAAACTCTGTCCGAGTTTTTTGGGCTTCTGTCTCAACCAATTGTTGTTCGGGACGGGATTACGAAAGGGATGTTCAATCAACTAAGCAATGATTCAGTGGTCGGGTTGGATTGTGTTTATGGTCTCCGGGAGTTGGCGCAATCAATTGCACCTGAAACCGGACGGCGAGTGGACAGGGTTGTTTATGCGGTAACGGGTCAGAATAATTTTTCTGAGTTGTGCGCAGGTGTAAGGCAGGTTATTGAAAGTGGCAGGCAAGTTGAGCTTCTAACCACATGTTATCCTGAGGATGGAACATACATCCGCAAAATTGCAGAGAAATTTGACATCCAATGGCATGCACCATTGAGTTGGCAGGAGACGGTCGCCGAATTCAAAGCAAGCAGCCTGGTGATTACAAATCGACTGCACGGCCTTATACTGGGATCTCTGGCGGAAACGCCGTTGTTACCTGTCGCAGACAGAAAGAAGCCCGAAGCTTTTGTGTCTGACGCGAGAATTCCTCATCACGTAAAACTGCCGCAGGAGATTTCCTCCGAGTTGCTTCAGAAAGTGGATGCAGACAGAGACCTCATTCTCAAAAGAATGGCAAATTATTGCCGCAACACCGCACAGCTACCAACAGGCCCATTTCGTTGACATGACTTGTGTTTCCAATAGATCTTGTAATTTAGGGGATTTAGTGAAGTGCAACTTGTAAATCGTGTTTCTCATCGATCATACTTTTTGCGGGCACATTCGGTTCTTATCCGAGTTATCCTTTCCGGAGTTCAACCAATTGTGCTTTCCTGATGGTAGCTTGCTTCGATGCCAAGTTAATAAATCCCTGTACCTTTCCATCGGCCGGAACTGCAGGAAACAGTTTGTGAGTATCGTCACCGATAATCTCAGAATATTTGATCCATGTTTCGTAACAAATCACATCACGTAGGGTAATTTCATGAGTGTTGAAATTCAGTACTTGTCCCTTTTCTGAAAAGGGTTCTGAAAAATACTCGTCTTCGGTTTTCCTCCACTCATCCGGTTGTTTCTGTGAGCGATGAGCCCCGTCATCGGAAAATTTGAACTCAGGATATTTCAGGCCATACTCGGAGCAGCCATGACTTATTCCGCAAGGTATGTGGGCAAGGCCAAATTGCTTCAAATTCGTCCGCAGCACTTTAAGACAGTCAATCGCTTCAGATTCAGATTCGCAGTAAATATACCCTTTGTAGGGTTTTTCGATGCCCTCTCTCATTTCAATCATGCATTTTCGAGCGTTGTCACGATCGAGTTCTATGATTTTGAGGATCATGGATAATCGCATCAAATCGACGACGTTCGACGGAGCGATTTGTATTTTGTAGCAGTCGTAACAAATTCCGCAAATCGCTTGGGTATTTTTAAAAAAATCCAGATATTTTCTGCAGTACACAGGTTGTTCATTGATTATTTGTCTGGTTCCTTCAAAAATTTGTTGAGCTGCTATTTTTCTGTTGATTTCAAATCGGCTAATTATTTCTCGGCACTCGTTGATTGAGGCTATGAGAAAATCTGCATCGAGATGATTGTCGTTTACCTTGGTAATCTGGATTTGCGAACTAAGTGCGCTCTGGCACCTTGAATATGGTCCTGTTCCACTGGTCCTGGGAACCTGGCAATCGAGCATCAGAAGCAGGTTACCGGTCAATCCGATGTCATTTGGTCGATCAGCCAACAGTTTTTCTCGGGATGCGACGACATCGTCAAGTTCCAGATTAGTAAAATTTGCGGTCTTTTGTTGAGACAATTTTTTGCTCCGGATTACTTTCTGATGTTCTCGGCCTGTCGTGAGAGCCTCGTTCTTTATAGTGTGTTTTTAGCATCAACCACGCCGGAAGAAAATGGCGACAGGCGGTTCCGATTTACAAAAGCATTTCATACTATGCCAGCGAAGAAGGATTTAGGCATTGGCGTATTTGAGATTTCTGTCTTTTGTTAAAGATCGGAAAAGAGGGTAGATTTTGAAAATTCTTGATCCATTTCATCCACACACATATTATGATATGACCATGCCTGCGGCAAACTGATGTCCGCTGTTGACCGCGGAAAAAAGATGACCGACCCAGCTGAGCTGTTTTACCAGGCCATTGAATATATTGAAAAAAAGGAGTTCAAAAAAGCTCTGTCCAGTTTGGAAACTTGCCTGAAGTTGGCACCTGACAGAGTTTCTGTGCGATACAATCTAGGCTCTGTTTTGTGTCAATTGGGCGAATTCTCCCGGGCCAGGCAATTGGCCGACGATCTGTTGCTGGAGGAACCGCAAAATCCGGATTACTTGAACCTTTTGGCCTCCGCCATCTTTCCAATGGGCGAATACGCTCGTGCTATTTCAATTTATCAGGGGTTGAGGGAAAGCGGGCAGGGCTCGGTGGAAACAAATCTCAATCTTCTGGATGCTCTTGTTTCGACCGGAGAATTGGAAAATGCCGAGTCTTTGATAGCGGAACTTGAGGCAAATAAATTCCCGCAGAAGGCTTATCGAACCAGTCTCGCAATCTTGCGGTTCAAGCAAAATAGATTTGAGGAGACATTGTCGCTGCTCGACAAGATTTTGGCAATGAATCCATCAGATACCGAGGCGTTGTTTCAGCGCGGCAGATTGAGGTCCATCCGCCATGATATTCAGGGGGCAGTGGCGGATTTTCAGGCGCTTGAAGCACTTGGTGAGCAAAGCGCTCGTATAAGCACGTATTCGTTTTTGGTCCGTCAGCAAGCAGCAGCATGGGAGCGATTTGACGCTGATGTTGGTTTTCTGGCCGGGTTCAACGAGAAAAGCGAACCCCATTGCCAGAATCCATTCATATGCCTGCTGCTGCCCAGAACGCTTGAGTATGAATTCAAGGCCTCAGCGATTGCGGCAAGAGCAATCAACGAGTCTGGTCAGGAAGAGCCGCATTCGGTTTTTGCCATGCCGCGTCACTGCAATAATGAACGAATTCACGTGGGTTACATGTCAGCCAATTACAGGCGTCATCCCTCCGCCCACAATATCACCAGGCTGATTGAGCAGCATGACCGTACACGCTTCAAAGTTATTGGCTTTGACCTTTACGGCGAAAACAATTCGGCTGAGCGTAAAAGGCTGAAAAACGCATTTGATGAGTTCATTGACCTCAGTGAGAAATCAGATGCGGAGGCCGGACAGATGATCCGTCATCTGGGCGTAGACATTCTGATTGATCAGATGGGGCACACAGCCAGAAGTCGCGGCAGAGTGTTTGCCAAAAGAAACGCGCCGGTTCAAATCAGCTATCTGGGCTTCCCCGGAATTTCTGGAATGAATTCAATGGATTACGTTATTGGCGATAACACGGTCATCAAAGCCGATGAAGAACAATACTACACCGAAGCGGTTTGTTATATGCCAGATACCTATTGGCCTGCCGAAGGTGCGGTAGCAGTGGGAGAGCAGACCATAAGCCGCAAGGAGTATGGAATACCAGAGACGGCCATGGTGTATTGCTGCTTCAATATTTTCCAGAAGATCACGCCAACAGTCTTCAACCGCTGGATGGAAATTCTATCAAATGTTTCCGACAGTGTACTGGTTCTGCTTGATGGACCTGATATCGCGAAAAGTAATCTCAGGCTGGAAGCCGAAAAACGGGGCGTGTCGGGCAGTAGATTGATTTTCATACCAAAAGTCAGCCCGGAACAGCATCTTGCACGTCAATCCATCTGCGATCTGTTTCTGGACACATCGCCTTACAATGCGCACACCATTGGCAGAGACGCGCTTCTGGGTGGTCTTCCCATGATCACCTGCATTGGCAACACATTCTCCGATCGCGTTGCGGCCAGCCTGTTGCGCGCAAGTGGGCTGGAGGAGTTGATCACCACTAATGGTGATGCATTTGTGGAATTGGGCATCCAATTGGGACAGGATCCAGCCAAATTACGGCACATCAAGGAAAGGCTGAACGAAAATAGCAAAACTCATCCTCTATTCGATACGCCCTTGTTCGCTCGAAACTTCGAACGCGCATTCAAAGAGATGAATCGGCGCAGCCTGACTGGTGAGCCGCACACCAGTTTCCATGTATCTGAGTGTAAACCCTGATTTCAGCCGAAGTTCCGCTACATCGAGGTAACATCCGCCCGCAAGGGGCTGAGTACTTCCGACGTGAATGCATGTCATACTTAAGGTTTATTGGCAAAACGAACCACGGGCCGCAAAAGTTTCCAAATTGTTAACCATACGCGTTTACCGCTGGTTCATATTCTGAGAGGCTTGATGGCTCTGGCCTTGGCGTTGGTAGGGCGCAATCCCACCAAATTTTTCTGCTAACAGAGCCTGAAATCCGGTGGAACATGATACACGCGAGGGTGGATAGCGATCTGTGAGACATTCAACCAGCATCCTGACCATCTCAGCCTGTGCCATTGTCGTCGCATCCAGTCCCGCGGTGGCCAGCAGCAATACTCCGTCAGCAGAGCCAATCAACTATGTCCGCATCTGTGACAGTTTCGGACGCGGCTACCACTACATTCCCGGTACTGAAACCTGCCTGAAATTCTCAGGTTACGTTCGCGCAGAAATTGGCCTGAAGGACACAAGCAACAATGATTCAGAAGATCTGAGCTTTTACGACCGTGAAATCGAATTGGTCCTTGATGCCGCTTCAATGACCGAAATTGGCATGGTGATCGGTCGTTTCGTACTCAACAACAATAAGAATGACACGGTGTCGGTTCGTGACGCCTGGATTAAAATTGGCGAGTCCCTTCTGGTTGGGCGAGAGCGCTCTCAATACGACTTTAGCGGCGGCTACGGCATGTATGACGGCTATTACGCGGACGAAGCGTTGAACCAATTCACTTTTTTTGCGTCCTTGGGTGATGATATACGCCTCAGCCTCGGCGTTGAGGACGGGCGCAATCGAGAAGCGAATATCGCTCAGACAAGCGCAGGCACAGCCTTTTCCAAAAATGTGTCCTATGCTGGCATGAAAATACCGGATGTCGTTGCCAGCCTTCGTATTTCGCAGGCTTGGGGGAGTGCGCAAGTTTCTGGTGCTGCCCATCAAATCAGGGCAAATGCTGATGCAGGTGTTTTTGAAGATTTTGGTTTTGCGGTGCAAGCGGGGGCCGAATTCAGGCCCAATCGGCAAACGCGGTTTAAGTTTGTTGCCGCCTACGCCGATGGCGCGATGCACTATGTTGGTGGCGATGATTTTTATGAAGCACAACTCAGCGATACATCCACTGAAATCGATGAAACACTCAATGGATGGTATGTTCTTGCCGGTTTGAATCAGAGACTGACAAAAACCGTATCTTTGGAAACCACGGCCTCCTTCCACGACTTTGTCGATCAGGCCGAAGTCTGGCAGTTGGGTGCGACCTTGTTCTACCAGCCAACGCGGGAACTTCGTATTCGTTTTGGCGCGATGTATGAAGGGTTTGACTATGACAATACCATTCTGGGCAATGAACTGAATGATGGCGACGACGATAATTGGGAAGTTAAACTGCGCGTCCAAAGGAACTTTTGAACGTTGATGCCCCTTGAGGCTGCTTTGTATCGAACGAAGGCCTCCTTCAGACGCTATGACTTGTAGTTGGCCGTTCAGACAGAATTGATGTTTCAAATTGTCTGAACACACATTTTCCCGCCTCAATTTCCCCAAATTATGCCGACAATAGAAATACATATCTGGCAAACCCACTCCACACTTGCTATTTCAGCGTTAAACCTAAAAAGCGTGGTCAAATGTCCCAACAACTGTCGCATCTCAAACGCCTCGAAGCCGAGGCCATTCACATTTTTCGCGAAGTCGCTGCCTCGTTCGAAAAACCAGTGATGCTATATTCAATCGGCAAGGATTCCTCCGTCCTGCTGCATCTGGCGATAAAAGCGTTTTATCCTGCCAAACCGCCATTTCCATTCCTGCATGTGGATACCACCTGGAAATTCAGGGAAATGATCCAGTTTCGTGATGACACGGCAAAACGCCTTGGCATTGATCTGATTGTGCACATCAATCAGGAGGGGGTGGCTCAGGGTATCAACCCGTTTGATCATGGCTCCAATACCCATACGCACATCATGAAGACGGCGTCTCTGCGTCAGGCACTGGATAAATACGGCTTTGATGCCGCCTTTGGCGGAGCGCGCAGGGATGAAGAAAAGAGCCGCGCCAAGGAGCGCATTTTTTCTTTCCGTGATGCTCAGCATGGTTGGGATCCAAAAAATCAACGCCCGGAAATGTGGAAGATTTACAACACGCGGGTTGCCAAGGGCGAATCCATTCGCGTCTTTCCCATCTCCAATTGGACCGAGTTGGATATCTGGCAGTACATATTGTTGGAAGATATTCCCATCGTGCCGCTCTATTTTGCCAAAAAACGCCCGGTTGTCGAGCGCGACGGTATGCTGATCATGAAAGATGATGATCGCATGAGTCTGAACCCGGGTGAGGCGACCAGTGACCAGATGGTGCGTTTTCGCACACTCGGCTGTTATCCTCTGACCGGCGCCATTGAATCAAACGCAGACACGTTGGAAGCAATTGTCAGTGAAATGCTGATTGCGCGGACATCCGAGCGACAGGGCCGATTGATCGACCGTGATGAAGCAGGCTCCATGGAGAAGAAAAAGCGCGAGGGATATTTCTGATGAACAGTCTTGATACACCCGCAGCGCTGAAATCCTTTCTGGCAGAGCAGGAACAGAAAACCCTTTTGCGGTTTCTCACCTGCGGCTCCGTCGATGATGGCAAATCCACACTGATTGGCCGTCTTCTCTTCGACACCAAGCTTATCTATGAGGACCAACTGGCGGCTCTGGAAAACGAAAGTCGTAAATGGGGCACGGTTGGTGAGGACATCGATCTTGCGCTGTTGGTTGATGGGCTGGAAGCCGAGCGCGAGCAGGGCATCACAATTGATGTCGCCTACCGGTTTTTCTCCACATCACGCCGCAAATTCATTGTCGCCGATACGCCCGGCCACGAGCAATACACAAGAAATATGGCAACCGGGGCATCAACTGCCGATCTGGCGGTGGTGCTTGTTGATGCGCGCAAAGGGCTTTTGACACAAACACGTCGACACACATTCATTGCATCTCTGCTAGGCATTCGGCACATCATCGTCGCCATCAACAAAATCGATCTGGTCAATTATGATCGCTCGATTTTTGAGAAAATTGACGAGGATTTCAGAGCCATGTCGGCAGATATGGGCTTTGCCAGCATTACGCCGATCCCCTTGTCTGCGCGTTTTGGTGATAATGTCACGGCACCGTCTCCGAATATGGATTGGTACAATGGCCCAACGCTGCTTGGGCATTTGGAGACAGTGGAATTTGAAGATGAGCGCCTGGACAGTCCGTTCCGGTTCCCTGTGCAATATGTGTTGCGTCCCGATTTGAATTTCCGGGGTTTTGCCGGAACGCTGGCAGCAGGCACTGTGAAGCCGGGTGACCCGGTCGTGGTTGCCAAATCCGGCAAGCTCAGCACCGTCAAGCGCATCGTAACCATGGATGGTGATCTTGATCGGGCAGTTGAAGGGCAGGCGGTCACGCTTGTGCTGGAAGATGAGATCGAGGTCTCGCGCGGAAATATGCTGGTTGCGCCAGAGGATCGGCCAGAGGTCGCGGATCAATTTGCAGCCAACATCGTCTGGTTTTCTGAAGACGCGATGCTGCCTGGACGACAATTCATTTTGCGCACCGAAACAGATCGCGCAACAGTTTCAGTTAACGATCTGCGCCACCGTATCGATGTGAACAGCTTTGCCCATGAGGCAGCCAAAAGCCTGGAATTGAACGAAGTTGGCTATTGTCACCTGTCAGCCCAATCCCCCATCGCATTTGACCCTTATTCTGACAATCGCGCGACTGGCGCATTCATTCTGATTGATCGCCTGACCAATGCAACAGTCGGGGCAGGCATGATCGTGCATGCGCTGCGCAGGGCATCCAACGTCCACTGGCAAGCCATAGATGTGGATAAGAAAACCCGAGCGGACCAAAAGGGGCAGAAGGCTGCTGTTCTTTGGTTTACTGGCTTGTCCGGCTCTGGCAAATCCACCATTGCCAACCTTCTTGAAAAGAAGCTTCTGGCTGAGGGACGGCACAGCAGTATTCTGGATGGGGACAATGTGCGTCACGGCCTCAACCGCGATCTCGGCTTTACCGATGAAGACAGGGTGGAAAACATTCGCCGCGTTGGCGAGGTTTCCAAACTTATGGTCGAGGCCGGTCTCATCACATTGGTGTCTTTTATTTCGCCATTCCGGGCTGAGCGTCAACTGGTGCGTGATATGCTGGACGACGGAGAGTTCGTTGAGATTTTTGTCGACACCCCGTTTGAGGATTGTGCAAAGCGCGATCCCAAAGGGCTTTATGCAAAAGCCTTGAGGGGTGAAATAAAGAATTTCACTGGCGTTGATTCACCCTACGAAGCACCGACGGCACCGGACATTCATTTGCAGACATCCGGCCAATCCCCGGAAGAAATACTGGATGTCCTGGAAGGCGCATTGCGCGCAAAAGGGATCTTGTAATGGACAATTCGCAGTCTGAAAAATTGCCGGAAGAGGTTCTGGCACCCATGATCGCGCATTTTGAAGATCTGGCAATCAAGGCCGGCGCTGTGATCATGCCGTTTTACGAAAATGGCTGCGAGACAATGATCAAGGATGATGAATCTCCGGTCACAGCTGCAGATAACGCTGCTGAAGCAATTATTCTTGCTGGATTGCGTGCGACCTATCCTGATATTCCGGTCGTTGCAGAAGAAGAAATCTGTGCAGGGCATATGCCAGAAGCGTTAGGACGGCGTTTCTTTTTGGTGGATCCCCTGGATGGCACCAGAGAATTCATCAATCAGCGCTCTGACTTCACAGTCAATATCGCGCTTATCGAAGATGGCTGCCCGGTTGCCGGTACCGTTTATGCACCGGTGCGTGGCGAGTTGTTCTCAGGGTTTGGTAATACGGCAAGCTATCTTGAGGTGACGCAGGAAAATCTCGGCGAACGTATCGCGCTGAAAGTGAGCGGCAAAACCAAAGCCGAAGTGGCTGTCGCCAGCAGATCACACAGAACGCCGGAAACTGATGCATTCCTGGAAACCCATAAAATTACCGATTGTGTGTCAGTTGGATCGTCCCTTAAATTTTGCCTGCTGGCCAGGGGAGACGCCGATATCTACCCAAGATTTGGCCGCACCATGGAATGGGATACAGCCGCAGGAGATGCGGTATTGCGCGCGGCAGGCGGTCTGACAACCTGTTCAGACGGGTCTGTCTTTGCTTATGGCAAACAGAATCAGACCCATGATGCTCCGTTCGCCAACCCGTTCTTTATCTCCTGGGCAACCCAAATCATTCCTGATTTGGAAACGGAAGGTGCCGGGTAGCGTATGCCATCTGGCTAGAGCTTATGTTGTAAGTGCTGGAGACCACTGAAGATTTCGCGTTGATCATGAAAATCATGCTACCGCGCCTGATATTGTATGCGAATTTCATTTGAGTTTTAGTTTTCGAATTCAGATGCTATGCTGACTGAGGACTTTCAACAGTTGAAGGGATTGAGCTGCCATGGGATTTACATTCGGAACCTGGATTCTGGCGCTGATCTTTCTAGCGATCGGATACTACGTTGGCTGGACGACGCGTCCCCAAAAAGCTGACGGCAAGGAGTAGCGGCCATGTTCTCCATTCCTGCATTATTGCTCTACGTTCTGTTCTTCGTAGTCGGGTGGTTGTTTGCGCGCTGGCGTGGTGCACAGGAACAATCCAGACAAGTGATGGCGCCTGCCGTCAGCACACCTCAAGCGCAAGCAAAGGTGCCAGAGGTTGTCGCGAAACCAGATACGGGTTCGACAATCGAAAAAGAGCCAGCCAAGCCTCCTAAGGCAACATCAAAGCCGAAACCAAAAGCAGAGCCCGAACCAAAGAAATCTGCTTTGGAGGCTGACAGTCAGCCGACTGTCAAAAAGGAAGTTCCCAAGGAAAAGAAGAAAGCCGCAAAGGCTGCTTCGAAACCGATTGTTTCCTCCGATCCGGACAAGCCGGAACGTCTGTCAGCTCCACGTGATGGCGATGCGGACGATCTCAAGCGGGTGAAGGGAATCGGACCGGCAAATGAGAAAAAGCTGAATGCATTCGGCGTTTATCACTTTGATCAGGTCGCCAATTGGAGCGCCGAACAGGCCGAGTGGATTGGCAAGGAATTGTCCTTTCCCGGACGGATTGAACGGGAAGAATGGATCGAACAGGCCAAGGTTCTGGCATCCGGCGGTGACACCGAGTTTTCAAAACGGTCTGACAAGCGCTAGAGCGTTTACTGTCTTTGACAGAGAAGGAAGGCGTCTATCCGATGCCTTCCGCCTTGTTGCAATGCTCAAGAATTACATCCTGTGTGCTGCGGTCCCACAACAATGGCGCATGGCCTTCGTCTTTGATGGTTTTGGCAACCATCTCTGGATGAACTTCTTTCATCTGGTCGACCGTAGACTTCGCCAGAATATCTGATCGCTCACCGCGCAAAACCAAAGTTGGCACCTGTTTCAAAGCCGCAAATTGCGGCCACACGGTGGGCAGGGGTTGGCTGAGGTCAAGATAATCAAAGCTTTTGAGCAGCTTCTTGTCATAGTCTGGTTCAGCACGCTTTTTGCCCTGCACATACAATTGATGCGCCAGTTTCAACCATCCGTCCGCATCAAGACGCGGAAATTGCTGATTGTGTACCGTTTGCATATAGGCTGCAGCGTCCTCAATCGTATTCTGCGGCCGCATATTATTCGAATATGATTTGATTCGTGCCAATCCACCGGCTTCCACAACCGGGCCAATATCATTCAGGACAACAGACTTCATTATGCCGGGCCGTATCGCTGTAAGCGCGAATAAAATCAGCCCACCGCGTGACGTTCCGATAAAATGGGCATGCTCAATATTTAACCGAGCAAGCGTTGTCAGAAGGTCATTTGCCTCTTGAAGGATTGTATAGTTCTGCCAATCCGGATCTGCTCCTGACAGGCCGCGCCCACGATAATCAACGCAAACCACTTTTCGCGCAGGATTGGCCTCCTGGCTGAGATAGGTAGCGATGTCGTGGAAGTCTTTCCCATTTCGGGTCAAACCTGGCAAACACACCACTGGAATGGCATGGTGATGCTCTTCCCCATAAACCCGAGCATGAAGTTTGACGCCGTCCTGCGCATGCAGGAACACGTCTCTTGCACCGGGGGGAGCAGCAGGGAGATCTGGAGTTGCGGCCTCATCAGCCCCATCTATGGTTTCGGTTGGGCTTTTGACCTCATCAGTCATGCTTCTAGCCACCCCGACGCAAATCTGTACTCATGGTCAGACCGCCTTCATTGAGTCTCGCGCGATAGACCTGATTATTCTCCATGATTTTTTGCACATAGGAGCGGGTCTCGGTAAACGGAATGCTTTCCACCCAGTCGACAATACCATCGACATTCATTTTGCGTGGATCGCCATAGGTCTTGATCCATCGGCGGACCCGACTTCCGCCAGCATTGTATCCGGCAAATGTCATGATCATGGAGCCGTTATATTCCGCTAACAATTGCTCAAGATAGGCGGCCCCAAGTGTCGCATTGTAGGTAGGGTCACTTGTCAGTCGGGCTTTGGAATATTTCAGTTTCAGACCGCGAGATACTTCCTTGGCAGTCGCGGGCATCAATTGCAGCAATCCGCGCGCGCCCGCGCCACTGACGGCCTGCGGGTTGAAGCCACTTTCTTGTCGGGCAATAGAATAGACCAGCGCCTTGCCAACAGAGCGTGGCACACGAGCCTTACCTGGAATGGCTGCCACTGGGAAGGACAGCAGATGAAGGGCATGGCCTTCGGCTTCTGCCAGTCGACCAATCTGCAGCGCTAACCGATGCTGTTTGGTCTTTTCCGCAAACTGCGCTAGCAGAACAATCTCTGCCGGATCCTTCAGGGTTTGTGACAAGGCACGCGCAAACGTACCGGCAAGGTCTTCGCGTCCAATCTTCATCAACCGATCAATGGCCTGAACAGGAATGCGCGCCTCGTGCCGTTTCCGAATGTTTCTGCTTATCTTGGGGTTGCCCGCCAGTTGAAGCGAACGGCGGCCGACTTTTTCATTGGCAAGTTGGCCGTAAAAAACGGTGGGGTATTGCGCTGCGCGCTGGAAATTCTGTTTTGCGCTGCTGCGGTTTCCCATGGCTTCATCAGCACGCCCCATCCAGTAATAGGCTCTGGCAATGCTTCTGGGTTTGGTCGCAATGCGTGCGATATTTTCAAAATGCGGCTTTGCCAGTTTTGGTTTATCCAAAAATCGCAGTGCAAACCAACCGGCGTGAAACTCTGCATCGGCTATGGTTGCTGGTGAACCGCCACGATGGGCCGCGGCAATATCATAAGCCTGCTGATTGCGGCCAAGTTCCATCATTTCGCGAGAGGCCAGTTTGCGTTCAATCCACCATTCATTGGGATTGACCAGAAGGGCCGGATCGGTTGGCGCGGTTTGCAAGAGAGCGGCAGAATCACGCGGATTCTTGGTGCGCCGCAAATGTTGAACTTTGCCAAAAATATAACTCGGGTCCTTACGCAGCGAAGAAGGAACCTTTTTTAGGGCAGACGCGGCTTTTGATCGACGAATGACGGCCTGACGTGCCTTTGCAAGCTTCAGATAATCCTTGCCGACAAGACCTGCGATGCGCACGGCTTCAGATGTCCGTTCGCGATAGAGCAGCATTTCCGCGCGCCATTTATGATCGCTTTTGCGCAAAACGGATTTGAATTTCGATTTGATTTCATTTTCATACGACCGCGACAGGCGGCTGGTCCGCCAAAGATCCCCTATCAGCTTGGCAGCTTCATTTTTCCGCCCGGCAGCCAGAAGCGCTTCTGATTTTTGAATAATACCGCGAATTGAAACAGGGTCGGTGTCTCCATAAACTGAAAGCACCATGCTGCTTCCGATTTTCTGCCGTGCCAGCGCTTCTTCAGCACGCCGTTTCATTGTCGTTTGCATCGGAAAGTCAGGATGTTGGGCCCGGAACTCAGAAATCATGCCGTACGGAATGAGCGGATCACCCGTTCTAATCAGCCGCCAGGTCAAAATGGCTTTGTCCACTGGGTTTTTCATCGCGGCGCGGAAGGCGAGGGCGTCAAGAATCTTGTTGTTTTCCACAGCGGCTAATGCCGTTTTCAAGCTTCCTTTGCGCGCCTTCACGTTGGGCATGTCCGCCGTCATTTTGGGTAGGAAAGACATCAGCGTTTTCGGTGCTGCTGCCGGACGGGGCGTTGGAATAGGAATTTTCGCACTTTCAATGAGCTTGCCGATACTATCTGCCGGCGCGTTTGCCTGCGCACCAAAAGGTGTCAACATGCACGCACCGACAACAGCGATGACAGACATAGGCTTGGTAAACAGGCGTTTGTAAGCCGGGTTACCCGGCAGGTCAGAAGCCTTTTGGAAATGCATTGGCGACGGGCCCTTTTTTTGAGAAAGAATCTGCAAATTTTATTTTAGGTGATAAATCGTTAACCGAGGCTTTGAAATCTGGGAATTAGGTCTTTTTTTTGAATTTTCCAGCAAATCGGCGACCATGTGTGTCGTCTTTGTGACGGTTTTTCGTGGACCTGCCTTCATTAATCGCTCCTGAACCTAATGGCTTGAAGAAATGCAGAGGCCCCTCTATGGTCCCGCTCACTTCGAAATCACGATAAATGGCCTCATGTAGAGGCGCATAATAACAACGGAAATGACCATGTTTAAAGGCTCGCTAACCGCTCTCGTTACTCCATTTCTGTCGGGTGGCGCACTGGACGAAAAGGGACTGGAGCGTTTGGTAAACTGGCAGATTGATGAAGGCTCTCACGGCCTTGTTCCTGTCGGTACAACGGGCGAGTCACCCACGCTTAGTCATGAAGAGCACAAGCGCGTCGTCACCCAGTGTGTGGCGATAACAAATCGTAGAGTGCCAATTATCGCAGGGGCCGGTTCGAACAATACGGTTGAGGCGATTGATTTTGCTCAGCACGCCCAACACGCTGGTGCGGACGCTGTGCTTGTGGTGACGCCCTATTACAACAAGCCCAGCCAGGAAGGCCTGTACCAGCATTTCAAGGCCGTCAATGACGCAATTGACATTCCGATCATCATTTACAACATCCCGCCACGCAGCGTTGTGGACATGTCTGTGGAGACTATGCAGCGCCTGTTTGACGATTGCGCAAACATCGTAGGCGTCAAGGATGCCACTGCAAATGTCACGCGTGTCAGTGACCAGCGCTTGGCGATGGGTGACAAATTCATTCAATTGTCGGGCGAAGATGGGTCTGCAATCGGCTACATGGCCCATGGCGGACATGGCTGCATTTCCGTTGCCTCAAATGTTGCGCCCGCTTTGTGCGCCAAATTTCAGGAAGCCTGTCTTGCAGGGGATTATGCCACAGCGCTTGAATTACAGGACAAATTGTACCCGCTTCACAAAGCGCTTTTCATCGATCCCAATCCAGCACCTAGCAAATACGCATTGTCGCTCTTAAATATCTGTGGCGAGGAGTTGCGTTTGCCGATGGTGCCAGCGTCCGATTCAACCCGCGCAGAGGTTCGCTCAGCGATGGAACATGCTGGGCTGTTGTAACGCCAAATAGTAAGCGAGTTCATCGTGAGTGCCAAACAGGCTGAAAAGCCAAAACGACAAATCATTGCCGACAATCGCCGTGCGCGGTTCGACTATGAGATTGGGGATGTGGTTGAAGCTGGCATCATGCTGGTCGGAACCGAAGTCAAGGCTTTGCGCAATGGTCGTGCAAACCTGCAGGAATCTTATGCCGGTCCTGACGGAAATGAACTGTTTCTGTTCAACTTCCACATCCCGGAATACACTGAAGGCAACCGTAACAATCACGAGCCAAGGCGTCCGCGAAAACTGCTGATGGGAAGACGGGAAATTGATCGGATGCTCAATGGCATCCAACGCGGCGGCATGACCATCGTGCCGCTAAAGACTTATTTCAATGAGCGTGGTCTGGTGAAAGTGGAACTGGCGCTGGCGAAGGGTAAGAAAAGCCACGACAAGCGCGAAACGGAAAAGCAGCGTGACTGGAATCGTGAAAAAAGCCGCTTGATGAAAAATCTGGGTTAGAGCGTCTCAGTTGGTTTCATCGACCATTTTGCGAATGTCCTGAAATACACTTTCAAACATATCGGTTGTCAGCCGTCTGGTATTCGTGTTGTAGCGCGAGCAATGATAGCTATCCACCAGCGTAAATGACCGGCCTTCCCATTCCGGGAGGGCATGGATGGCACCGTGTCCGAAAGGAAATGTTGCCAGGCGCAGACCCAGCGTGCGCAGGAACGTCTCATGGGCAATACGCCCAAGTGCCAGGACAATCTGCATTGAGTTATTGGCGTGCAACGTGTTTTGCAGAAATGGCCTGCACGTATTGATCTCGGCACCAACAGGTTTGTTGTCAGGAGGGACGCAGCGCACAGCATTTGTAATTGCTGTATCGATGAGCTTCAGCCCATCATCCGGGCGCGCTTGATAAGTCCCGCTGGCAAATCCGAATTTTGTCAAAGTGGCATAAAGTAAATCACCCGCATAATCGCCAGTGAAGGGTCTCCCTGTCGCATTTGCGCCTCGTATGCCGGGCGCGAGGCCAAGCACCAGCAATCTTGGATCGGGCGCGCTGAATGTCGAAACTGGCGCATTGTGCCATTCGGGATGTTCTGAACGCCATTTTTCGCGAAACGTCACCAGACGTGGACAGAAAGAACATTCTATTTCGGGGTCCGTTGCTGTTATTGTGTCATTGTTCATGGATTGGGCAGTGCCCCTTTTCTGCAACGCATTTGTAAAATTGCCCCTGTTCCGGGCGGTTTCTAAACCTTGTCCGCATCAACATTTTTGCTATCAGCGTCGTCAAAAGCCTTCGCTGTTGGTCGTTCTGAAGGAGCACGGCCCAACTCTTCCATGAGCTTGGATAACTCCAGAAAATGGTCAGCTTGCCTGCGAAGCTCATCAGCGATCATGGGTGGTTTGCTGTTCACGGTGGAAACAACGGTCACCTTTACGCCCTTGCGCTGAACAGCTTCCACAAGTGAGCGAAAATCACCGTCACCAGAGAACAGAACAATATGGTCAACACGTTCGGCAATTTCCAGGGCACCCACAGCCAGTTCGATATCCATATTGCCTTTGATTCTCCGGCGTCCGGATGCATCAACGAATTCCTTGGCTGGCTTGGTGACGACCGAAAAGCCATTATAGGCAAGCCAATCAACAAGTGGCCGGATGGATGAGTGTTCCTGATCTTCTGCAATTGCCGTGTAATAGTAGGCTCTCAGAAGATAGCCATCGGCTTGAAACCGTTTCAACAGGCGTCGATAGTCAATATCAAAGCCCAGTGCTTTGCCTGCGGCATGAAGATTGGCACCGTCGATAAACAGAGCAATTCGCTCTTTCGGCTGAAACATAGACAGGTCCTCGATAGTAAAAGTTCATCGCCGAGTTATATGAAAATACAAAAAACCTCACGCCGTGAAGCGTGTCGAGAGATACTATCGAGCCCTCTGGCTTGCAAGAAATTTGATGGAAACGGCCTTGGCTCTCGTTTGTTTGCAGCGTCAGAATTCTGACATTATCCGAAAACCTGAACGCGCAGGGTATGGACAGGAGCCAGTGTTACCATGATGCCTGAGGGGCAGTAACTTTAAGTGATCGCAGACGCCTGATTTCCCGCAAGAATCCTTGCAATTGCTGAGGATGGCGCGTATATCCACGGCAAATTCCCATACAAGGAGACTGATATGGCACGCGTAACCGTTGAGGATTGCGTCGATAAGGTCGAAAACCGTTTCAATCTGGTGCTTTTGGCAGCCCATCGCGCGCGGATGATTTCGACCGGTTCTGAGCTGACAGTTGATCGCGACAACGATAAGAACCCGGTTGTATCACTGCGAGAAATCGCAGACGAGACGATTTCACCGGATGATTTGAATGAAGAACTGATCCATTCACTGCAGAAATATGTTGAGGTTGACGAACCTGAATCTGCAGCTGTCCCTCTTCTGGAACACACCGCTGCAACTGTTCCTGGTGATCAGCCGGATGTCACATTCGATCAGATGTCCGAAGACGATCTTCTGGCAGGACTGGAAGGGCTCGTCCCACCAGAGCGTTCGGACGACTAACCGACCCGAAAGCAATGAATTCAGGCCGCCTCAGGATTTAATTCTGAGGCGGCTTTTTTGTGTAACGATTTCGCAATTGCAAAATGATAGCGTCCTTGGCTCAGTACCTACATAGTGGGCATCAACCAAAATCAGTTGAATTGAAAAGGTAAGTAGACGCCGATGATGCGTCAATTTGAACTGCTTGAGCGCGTTCAGCGCTACAACCCAGCCGCCGATGAGGTGCTGCTTAACAAGGCGTATATCTACGCCATGACGAAGCACGGCAAGCAGACCCGTGCGTCCGGCGATCCCTATTTTTCGCATCCACTGGAAGTCGCTGCCATTCTCACCGACCTCCAGATGGATGATGCGACGGTTGCCGTAGCTCTGTTGCACGATACGATTGAGGATACTGACGCCACGCGTGATGAAATTGATGCGCTGTTTGGTCGGGAGATCGGACATCTCGTCGATGGTCTGACGAAAATCAGACAACTCAATCTCGACTCGCGGCAAGAAGTTTCGCAAAAGGCCAAACAGGCTGAAAACCTGCGCAAGCTGCTTCTGGCCATTTCAGACGATGTGCGGGTCCTGCTCGTCAAACTGGCCGACCGCCTGCACAATATGCGCACGCTGGATCATATGGCACCGGAAAAACGTGTGCGCATTGGTCAGGAAACGCTGGACATCTACGCACCATTGGCCGGACGCATGGGCATGCAGGACATGCGGGAAGAGCTTGAAGATCTTGCGTTTTTCCACAGCAATCCAGAGGCGCATAATGCCGTTAGCAAGAAGCTGACAAAGCTTCTGGAGCAGAGCGAAACCGCCAAGCAAAAAATTGAGGAAGAGCTTCACCAGAGACTTCAAAAGGCAGGCATCAGCGCAAAGGTCACAAGCCGGCACAAAAAACCGTACTCAGTGTTCAAAAAGATGGAACGCAAATCCATAAGCTTTGAGCAATTGCCGGATATTCTGGGCTTCCGGATCATCACGGAAGATGAGCCAAGCTGTTACGCTGTGTTGGGAATCATTCATACCACATGGCCTCAGGTGCCCGGCCGATTCAAAGACTACATCTCTGTTCCAAAGCAAAATGACTATCGGTCAATACATACCACTGTGGTGGGCCCGGCACGGGAACGGGTGGAATTGCAGATCCGGTCAAAAGAAATGCAACAGATTGCCGAATACGGGATTGCCGCCCACAGTCTTTACAAGGACGCTGCGGTCGCAAAGGATCAGATTGGTGAAGTGGCTGCTGAATCCAATGCCTATGCCTGGTTGCGGAAAACAATTGAGTCTCTGTCGACCGGTGGAACGGCAGAAGAGTTTCTGGAAAACACGAAGCTGGAATTGTTTCACGATCAGGTTTTCTGTTTCACGCCAAAAGGACGACTGATTGCGTTGCCCACGGGTGCGACCCCACTGGATTTTGCTTATGCTGTGCATACAGATGTCGGCAACACATGCGTTGGCTGCAAGGTCAATGGACGTATTATCGGTTTGGCCAGTACGCTGAAAAATGGTGATGAGGTCGAAATAATGACCTCAACCGGACAGACACCGCCGATCGCCTGGGAAAAGATTGCGGTAACCGGCCGCGCTCGCTCTGCCATCCGTCGCGCCAATAGGGCGCTGGAACGCGAAAGATTTATTTCACTGGGTCGCCAGATGCTCGATTGGGGATTTCGCGCAGTGGATCATCCTTATGATGCGGAATTGGTCGATAAGGCTGTCAGCATTTTGAAGCGCGCGAACCGGGAAGAATTGATGGAAGCCCTTGGTGGGGGCGATCTTGGTGTCGACACGGCCATGAAGACCATTTTCCCTGACTTCCAGAAGAGCCGGGCTATGGTAAAGCCACTTCCGGAAAGTGAAGGTTGGTTCAGCCTTGCATCCAACAGATCAATGCGCTTTCGGTTTCCCAATGAACCCATCTCAAACGAGCCTGGCGAGCGTCTTGATCACAATATGATGAATATAAAGCAGCTCGCTGGCAATTCGACCGTTCGTTTTGCACCTGGCGGCGGTGCTGTTCCCGGAGATCGCATTGTTGGCATTGTGACAGCCGGAGAGGGGATTACGGTTTACCCGATCCACTCGGAAAGCCTTATGCGGTTTGATGAGGAGCCTGATCGGTGGTTGGATGTCCAGTGGGATGTGGACCCAGCCAGCAATGAGCGCTTTCCGGCCAATCTGTTTGTTTCAATGATCAATGAACCGGGCTCGCTTGCCAGTATCGCTAACATTATTGCTCAGACCGACGGCAATATCGACAACATCAAGATGACCAAACGGGCCGATGATTTTACCGAAATGGCAATTGATTTGGAAGTTTGGGATTTAAAACACCTGATGCGTATCATAAATGAAGTGCGTGCCCTCAAAATTGTGTCGCATGTCGATCGCATAAGCGAATAGGAAGCCAGAACAACAATGCAGGTGAGGAATGGCGATGTTTGATGATAGCGGCAGTTTATTGAGACGATTTTCGTGAACAATTCACGTTCTTAGGTTAAACCACTCTCATTAGTATCCATTTTAAATCAAGTCATCGCGTTGAAATTTTGATCTATGCTCTTCAGACGCAAACACCCTGAACAATTCTGGCAAAAGCTCAGGGTAGCTTTGTGGCCGCGCAGGAATTGGTGGCGCTCGGCGCAATACATTTCCAAGCGCGTTTTGCGATTGTCGGCGTCGCCCCATGTGGTGGCCATGGGCTTTGCAGCGGGCGTATTTGCCTCTTTCACCCCGTTTATCGGCTTTCACTTCGTGATCTGCTTTGCAATCGCCTACTTAATGGGCGGCAATATGATTGCAGCGGCACTGGGAACCTGGGTCGGGAACCCCATCACGTTCCCCTTCATCTGGTTCTATACATACAAGTTCGGCAATCTGCTTCTTCATGGCCATGAGGGTGCCTTGTCCATGAGAGAGGTGTCTGGCCAATTGCTGCATCTGTCATTTGGCAATCTGGTTGATCTGCTAAAACCCATGACGCTTGGCGGGTTCATGGCTGGCGTTCCCATGGCCATCATTTCTTATTTCGTCATCAGACGACTTGTCTTTGTCTATCAACGATCTAGACTGGCCATAATAGCGCGGCGTACAGAAAAACGAGTTCTGGACAAGGTGCTGCATCGTGGAGAAAGTCATGGCGAATAAAGCAAACACTCCGGGTAACAATGTCAAAGACGCTTCGGTCTTGCGACTGGGAATCAACATTGATCACGTAGCTACCGTGCGAAACGCGCGAGGTGGTCCGCATCCCGATCCTGTTCGGGCAGCGCTTTTGGCGGAAAAAGCAGGGGCTGACGGAATCACGGCCCACCTCAGGGAAGACCGCCGGCACATCACTGACCGCGATATTGAGCGTTTGCGTCGGGACATCAGTGTTCCGTTGAACTTTGAAATGGCCGCAACGTCGGAAATGCTGGACATTGCGCTGCGCGAAAAACCACATGCCGCCTGTATTGTTCCCGAAAAGCGTGAAGAGCGCACGACGGAAGGTGGTCTTGATGCAGCGTCCGCTCACAACCGGCTTGCGCCGCTGGCCAGACAATTGAGCGAAGCTGGCATTCGCGTGTCGCTGTTTATCGAAGCCGACGAGACCCAATTGGACGCCGCCGTATTGCTCGGTGCTCCGGTGGTGGAGTTGCATACCGGCACTTATTGTGATGCTTTTTTGGCTGGAGATATGGAGACCTTCGAGCGTGAGCGTATACGCCTTGAAGCCATGGCCACAGGGGGCATGGAACGTGGCCTGGAAGTGCATGCTGGTCACGGTCTGACTTACGACACCGTACAGCCGGTCGCCGCCATTTTAGGGTTTCGGGAGCTGAACATCGGCCACTTTCTGATGGGGGAAGCCCTGTTTGTCGGTCTGGAGCAATCCATCGCAAAGATGCGCCGTTTGATGGAACAGGCGCGGCAATCTGCATTGCAGAAGGCCACGTCGTGATCATCGGCCTTGGCAATGATCTATGTGATATCAGGCGCATTGAGCGCACCCTTGAAAAGTTTGATCGTCGCTTCATCGAGCGCATTTTCACGCCAATAGAGATTGCAAAGTCGGAACGTCGGCATCAGCGCGCTGCGTCTTATGCCAAGCGATTTGCAGCAAAAGAAGCCTGTTCAAAGGCGCTGGGTACAGGATTCCGCCGAGGCGTCTTCTGGCGTGATCTGGGGGTTGCCAATCTTCCATCGGGCAAACCGACGATGGTTATGACCGGGGGGGCACTGGCACGTCTTGAAGAAATCACGCCAGAAGGCATGAGCGCACAAATAGATGTGACGATTACCGACGATTACCCGCTGGCCCAGGCAATCGTAATCATTACAGCCGTCATTCCATCGTCCTGACCACGTTCCTGACCGCACATCTGAATTGTACCAATCTGTAACCCATTTCACGTTGCGAAAGGGCAGGTGAGGGAGTACATACCCCATAATAGCGTCTGTGTTCGTTTTGCAGGCAGTTGGACGCTGCCACTTATTCAGCAATATGGACCGATTAATTCTTTGAATTGCGAGTTTTCATGAGCATGGCACATTCCAAGGCGAGTAAAAAAGACGGCGGCATTCGCGAAATGATCGTTGTGATCATTCAGGCATTGCTGATTGCGGTCGTGTTCCGCACGTTTTTCTTTCAGCCATTCAACATCCCTTCTGGCTCGATGATGCCGTCATTGCTGATAGGGGATTACGTATTTGTTTCAAAATTCTCCTATGGCTACAGCAATTATTCCATGCCATTCGCGCCTGATTTGTTTGAAGGTCGTATTCTGGAAGATGCGCCAGAGCGTGGCGATGTTGCAGTCTTCCGTGTGCCAACTGACGGAAACAAGGATTATATCAAGCGGGTGATCGGACTGCCCGGTGAGACAATCCAGATGAAAGATGCGGTGCTCTATATTGATGGTAAAGCGGTTCCAAAGGAGCTTCTGGACGAAGTGACCATGAAACGTGCTGACGGAGGCGAGTTCAAGTCCCGGCGTTATGTGGAAACGCTCCCAAATGGCGTGACACATTATACTCTGGACAGTCCAATCAGTCCGGCGGGTGAAAACACACCGGTTTTCACCGTCCCTGAAGGGCACTACTTCATGATGGGTGACAATCGTGATGGCTCCAGTGACAGCCGTTTCGGACTTGGTGCCGTGCCTCTGGAGTTGTTTGTCGGCAAAGCTCAGATCATTTTCTTCTCGATTGAGCCACCCGCGCGCGCGCGCCACATCTGGCGCTGGCCGAGTGATGTTCGCTTTGATCGGTTGATGGACTCACTTTGAGTGAACGCCTGACCAAATCGGAACTTGCACGGTTGGAAGATGTTGCCAGCCGGCTGGGATATAAATTTGACGATCTCAGCCTGCTGAAACGTGCCATGACGCATATGAGCATCATTGGCGACAAGCAATCCGGCGAGAGCTATCAGCGCCTCGAGTTTCAGGGTGACCGCGTTCTGGCGCTGGTTGTCACTGACATGCTGATGGCCGAATTTCTGTATGCCAATGAAGGAGAGCTTGCGCGGCGGCTGACGGCTCTGGTGCGCAATGAAACCTGCGTGGAAGTAGCGCGTGAGCTTAATCTGGGACCGGCCATTTATTTGGGGTCCGGGGAAGCTGGGTCCGGTGGCCGACGCAAGAAAGCTATTTTGGGCGACGTATGCGAAGCTGTTATAGCCGCGATTTATCAAGATGGCGGTTTTGAAGCGGCTCGCGACTTTATTGTGCGCAACTGGAAGCCCAAAATGCACCGCTACAATCAGGCCCACAGAGATTCCAAAACTGAATTACAGGAATGGGTCCAGGGTAAGGGACATGACGTTCCAAAATATGCAATTACGCGACGCAGCGGCCCTGATCATGCACCTGAGTTTCTGGTCAGTGTGACTGTTGAAGGCTTGGTGCCAATGGTGGCCGCAGGTGCGTCAAAGCGATCCGCAGAACATGCTGCAGCTTATCGGTTGCTGCTGCGTGAAGGTGTGATCGAAGAAGAAGATGAAGGCGGAACCAATAATGAGTGATGACCAGACGCGGTGTGGCTATGTCACTTTTCTCGGGGCCACCAATGCCGGGAAGTCGACTCTTTTAAACCAGATGGTTGGTTCAAAAGTATCGATTGTCACCCACAAGGTTCAGACTACACGTGCGCTGATCAGGGGCATTGGCATTCATGATCAGACTCAGATCGTCTATATCGATACGCCTGGTATTTTTGATCCCAGGCGCAGGCTTGATCGGGCGATGATCAAAACCGCTTGGGGCGGGACCCAGGATGCCGATGTTGTGTGTCTGCTGGTTGATGCCAAGCGTGGATTTACCGAAGCAATCGGCGAAATTCTTGAGCGTTTGAAGAGTGTTCGCCAGCCCAAATTGCTGATTCTCAATAAAATTGATCTGGTGCCGCGTAGCGAGTTGCTGGAACTGACCGAAAAAGCCAATGCCCTGTGTAATTTCGACGAGACGTTCATGGTGTCGGCTCTGAATGGCGACGGCATTGCTGATTTGCTGAGCTATCTGTGTGCCAAGATGCCAGTTGGGCCATGGCTTTATCCCGAAGATCAAGCTTCGGACCTGCCCATGCGCCAGTTGGCAGCCGAGATTACCAGGGAAAAACTGTTCCTGCGTCTACACGAAGAGTTGCCTTACGCTTCGACAGTGGAAACGGAAGACTGGAAAACTCTGAAGGACGGCAGTGCAAGGGTGGAGCAGACCATCTATGTGCAACGCGCGAGCCAGAAGAAAATTGTTATCGGGAAGGGCGGCCAGACCATACGTGGCATCTCAAGTGACGCGCGCCGCGAAATGGCGGAGATTTATGGCCAGAAAGTACATCTTTTCCTGTTTGTGAAGGTGCGAGAGAACTGGATTGATGATCCGGAACGCTATCGGGAAATCGGAATTGATTTCATACAATAGGGCCTGCGTCGTAAGCTCCACGCCCTGAGGGCTTTGTTTCATGGAATGGACGGATCGCGGAACAGTGCTGGGCGTCAGACGCCATGGCGAAACCAGCATCATTCTGGAATTGATGACCGAAAAGCGCGGCCGTCATCTGGGTCTGGTGCGCGGTGGTCGCTCCAGAAAGCTGCAGCCAGTCCTGCAACCGGGAAATGACGTTACCGTAACCTGGCGTGCGCGCCTTGATGAGCATCTGGGGACCATGACTGTCGAGCCGCTCAAGTCTCGCGCGGCCGATATTATGCAGGATCGCCTGGCATTGAGCGCGTTGCAGATGCAGACGGAATTGCTACGCCTGTTGCCCGAAAGAGAGCCCAACACACAATTATTCACTGCCCTGCAGGTGTGTTTGGAACATCTGAATGCGCCCTCATTGCTTGCCGAATTGCTCATCCGTCTGGAACTGGCCGTTCTGGAAGAACTTGGATTTGGACTGGATCTTCACCAGTGTGTGCAGTCGGGTTCAAATTCTGGTTTGATTTATGTCTCACCTAAATCAGGCAGGGCTGTGGGTGCCGCAGCAGGTGAACCGTATAAAGATCTGCTTTTACCACTGCCGCAATATTTGACACTGCAGCACGCAGCGACGGCCGAACGGTCCCATGAGACATTGTCGCAGGGCTTTGCCTTGTCGCAATTTTTCCTGCAACGGCATGTTTATAGGCCGCGGGGCATCCAAATCTCTGTACAACGTGAAGAAGCCGTGCGTCTGATCCTTGCCGCCGTGCAGCGTTCCGGCTAATTCTAACGCATGGGCGAAAAACTGATTCCCGACGGCGAGATTGAACTCATTAATTTGCGCTCCGCATTGGAGGAGCGTTATCTTGCCTATGCGCTATCGACAATCATGCATCGTGCTCTGCCGGATGTGCGTGACGGGCTGAAACCAGTGCATCGCCGCCTGCTGTTCGCCATGCGCCAGTTGAAGCTGGATCCCAAATCATCATTCAAGAAGTCCGCGCGTGTCGTGGGTGACGTGATTGGTAAATACCATCCGCACGGTGACCAGTCAGTTTATGACGCATTGGTGCGTTTGGCCCAGGATTTCGCTGTGCGTTATCCGTTGGTGGATGGCCAGGGCAATTTTGGCAATGTCGACGGCGATAATGCAGCTGCCATGCGCTACACCGAAGCGCGGATGACTGAGGTTGCTAATCGTTTGCTCGAAGGGCTGGATGAGGACGCGGTTGATTTTCGCGAGACTTATGATGGTGAAGAGGAGGAACCCGTTGTCCTTCCCGCCAATTTTCCAAATCTTCTGGCCAATGGCTCTTCCGGCATTGCAGTGGGAATGGCAACGTCCATTCCGCCGCATAATATCGTGGAATTATGTGATGCATCGCTGCATTTGATAAAATTTCCCAATGCTGGAATTGAGAAGCTCTGCGAATTTGTAAAGGGTCCTGATTTTCCAACCGGTGGTATAATCGTTGAAAATGAGGCGTCAATCCGCACGTCTTATGAAACTGGGCGAGGTGGTTTCCGGGTTCGGGCGCGCTGGCACGCTGAGACCCTGTCGCGGGGCACCTATGTCGTCGTTGTCACTGAAATTCCCTATCAGGTCCAAAAGTCAAAACTGATAGAGAAAATCGCGGAACTGCTTCACGCCAAACGCCTGCCATTGCTGGCCGATATCCGAGATGAATCTGCGGAGGACATCCGCGTTGTATTGGAGCCGAAAAGCCGCACGGTTGACCCCGCTCTTTTGATGGAGTCGCTGTTCAAGCTTACTGACTTTGAAAACCGCATTTCGCTCAACATGAATGTGCTGTCCCATGGAACGGTGCCCAGGGTTCTGAGTCTGCGCAGTGTCTTGCGGGAGTGGTTGGAACACCGCAAGGATGTCTTGGTTCGCCGCACCAATTTCCGCGTCGGTAAGATTGATCACCGTCTGGAAATTCTGGTCGGGTATCTGGTTGCCTTCCTCAATCTTGATGAAGTCATCCGCATTATCCGCGAAGAAGATCATCCAAAGGCCGATTTGATAAAGGCCTTCGCGCTGACCGACATCCAGGCCGAGGCGATCTTGAATATGCGGCTGCGGTCCCTGCGCAAACTTGAAGAGATGGAGTTGCGTCAGGAACATGAGGATCTGACGGCAGAGCGCGCTGAACTGGCCAAACTTCTGGCCTCAGAGGATCTGCAATGGGCGCGGATCACCGAGCAGATCCGGGATCTCAAGAAATTATTCGGCCCAGATACGCCTCTGGGCAAGCGGCGCACCGATTTTGCGGTGGCACCGGAACATAATCTTGATGACATCCACCAGGCCATGATTGAACGTGAGCCAGTGACAATCGTCTTGTCTCAAAAGGGTTGGGTTCGTGCTCTTAAAGGGCATTTGGCTGATGCTGAAACATTGACGTTTAAGCAGGATGACAGCCTGAAGCTCATGTTCCATGCCGAGACCACCGACAAATTGTTGGTAGCAACAACCGGTGGTAAATTTTACACAATTGGTGCTGACAAGCTGCCAGGCGGGCGGGGCCATGGTGAGCCGGTCCGCATTATTGTGGATATGGAGGCGGACCAGGATATTCTGACCGTCTTCACACACAAGGCAGGCCGTAAACGACTTGTCTCCAGCACTGAAGGACGTGGGTTCATCGTGTCAGAGGACGACCTTCTTGCAAATACACGAAAAGGCAAGCAAGTCCTGAACATGTCCGCACCACATGAAATGGTGCTTTGCCCTCCTGCGGTCGGTGACCGTGTTGCGATCGTGGGGCAGAATCGCAAACTCCTTGTCTTCCCGATGGAGCAGATTGCCGAAATGGGCCGCGGCAAGGGCGTACGCCTGCAGCGTTACAAGGATGGCACCGTGTCTGACATCAAGATTTTCGCGGCGGATGAAGGTCTCACCTGGAGCGACAGCTCAGGCCGTCAACATAACCGCAGCATGGATGAGTTGGCCGAATGGCTAGGTGAACGCGCCCAGGCTGGCCGCATGGCACCGCAAGGCTTCCCAAGAACCAATAAATTCACCGGTTCATCGGGTCTCTAAATTAGCGTTCAGTTAAAATTTTGCGGACTACACAGGCTTGGTTTGAAGAAAACCAGGTTAAACTAATGCCAAAAAAGTAATTGTATTTGGCTAACCGCGCACCCAGCCGCGGTTGCCAAGCCGTTCTTGCGGTTGAAAGCGGCCTTTATATGCCATTTTGGGAGAACCTTCGACCAAATACCCAAGATACAAATAGGGTAACCCCATGCGCTGGGCGCGTTCCAGATGCTCAAGGATCATAAAGGTGCCAAGACTGCGAGCGGCCTCCGACGGGTCGAAATAGCTGTACACCATCGACAGGCCATCGCTGAGAACGTCACTGAGTGCCACTGCAATAAGGGGCTTGCGGCTGCGTCCCGTTATTCCGCTGTCAGCGTCACGTTGACGAAACTCGAAGACACGGGTCTCAACTTCGCTTTCTTCCACCATCGAGGCATAGTCCAGAACACTCATATCCGACATGCCACCACCGGGATGACGCGTATCCAGATAGGTGCGGAAAAGATCATATTGTTCAGAACTGGCTTCCGCCGGACGTTCCTGAACTATGAGGTCATTGTTCTTGCGTACAATGCGCTGCATAGATTTGTTGGCCTCAAACTCAGACACAACCACGCGCACGGACATGCAGGCGCGACAGCGTTCGCAGGCCGGGCGATAGGCAATGTTCTGACTGCGCCGGAAACCGCCCTGGGTCAGAATGTCATTCAACTCCGACGCGCGCTCACCACCCAGATGGGTGAAGACTTTCCGCTCTTCCTGACCACGCAAATACGGGCAGGGTGAAGGGGCCGTCAGATAGAATTGTGAGGTGTGAGAGGGCCGTTCTGTCATAGGCTCATGATAGTCCCTCGACGTTATCAGGCAGTTTCAACATCATTTGTGCCCTGAGCTACAGATAATCGCTTCGAACAATATAGGTGCCCAGAATGAGATCATGCAGCAGACGACCCCGCTCTGTAAACAGCCCAACCAGAACAACAAATGGTGTCAGAAACGAGATTGACAAGTAGAACAGCAGTCCGTGCAGCATGGCCCCAAATGGTCCCGTGCGGCTGCCATCATGCAGGCGCATCTGTATACCGGCCAGTTTCATACCCGGAGTGGCCGCATTGGGTCCACCAAGTGTGAAGGCCAGATAGCCGGCAATCACCAACGGCATGAAAATCAGATAGAGCAGCCATCCAAGTCCAAATGTGGCAATGCCAACGAGGAGCACGGCAAAGCCGGCCACCAATGAGACAATCACGATCATGATGAAATCGAAAATGAATGCGACGATTCTGCGTGACAAGATGCCATCGTAAAGCTCCTTGCGGGTTAATATGTCGCTTTCATCTATTACAGACATCAAGATCAATCCTTATCGTTTCCACTGATTTGTCTTCCTGACACCGATATAGGGATCAAACACCCAGACCCAAGAGCAAATCAGTCGGCAAGCAGTTCGGCCACTTCTGGAGCAAAGTAGGTCAGAACGCCATCGCAGCCTGCGCGTTTGAAGGCCAACAGACTTTCCAGTATGGCTTTCTCACGGTCAATCCAGCCATTGGCCGCAGCAGCTTCGATCATCGCGAATTCCCCAGAGACCTGATAAGCGAAGGTCGGCATCTGAAAAGTATCTTTCAGGCGCCGAACGATGTCGAGATAGGGCATGCCGGGCTTGACCATCAGCATATCGGCACCTTCCGCAATATCGAGTTCCGCCTCACGCAAAGCTTCATCCGTATTGGCCGGGTCCATCTGGTAAGTACGTTTATCACCCTTCAGCGTTCCGCTGCTGCCCACAGCATCACGGAACGGACCATAAAAGGCTGACGCATACTTCGCCGAATAAGCCAGTATCTGAACATGCTGGAAGCCGTTTTGATCAAGTCCATGGCGGATGGCACCAACGCGCCCATCCATCATGTCAGACGGGGCAATGACGTCTGCGCCCGCAGCTGCCTGATTGAGCGCCTGACGGACCAGCACATCCACGGTTGGATCATTGATGATCTCATCTCCCTCAAGCAATCCGTCATGCCCGTGAGACGTATAGGGATCAAGAGCCACATCCGTAATGATACCGACATCACTGACAGCCGCCCTGACCGCGCGACAGGCCTTACAGACGAGATTTTCACTGTTGAGCGCTTCACTCCCTGTCTCATCACGCAAGGCGGGATCTGTATAGGGAAACAGCGCGACAGCTGGAATTCCCAGACGAGCAGCACGCTCCACTTCTTTAGCGGCTTTGTCGACGCTATGGCGAAAAACCCCAGGCATCGATGGAATCGCTTCGCTATCACCCTGTCCATCCTTGATAAAAATGGGCCAGATCAGATCGCTTACGGAAATGCTGTTTTCCTGGACCAGCCGACGTGACCAGTTTGTGCGGCGGTTGCGCCGCATGCGGATGGGACCAACCACATCGGCCGCACTAAGGCTGAGCGGCAATGTATCGGAGATCTGATGTGTTTCATTCGTCATGGTGCAACTCCAAAAATACTTATCCGCCCATAGCATGGCCCATTCAACATGATAAGCGGCTTGGCAGCGCCCGCAGCATCTGGCATGGATGCAAATATGTTTGAACAATTTCTTGATGGCGATCTTTCTGCGCGGCGGTATCTCATATCGGCGTTGGAAAATTTCATGCGGGTGCTGGGCGTGTTTCTGCTTCTGGCTGGCCTTGCGCGGGCAATGATCATTTTCGGCATGGTCCCTAACCCGGAAGATGCTTTTTTGGCGCTATCTGCAGAACGGCGAGTGCTACTGGTATTTTTCACCGTATTCAATCTAACGGCCGCTGTGGGGCTGTGGAACAAAATGTCCTGGGGCATCGTGGTGTGGTTGATCTCGGTCGGCGCGGACTTTTTTTCACAAATTTTCTTTTCCGGAACTTTTGGCATTTCACCGCTGACGCTGATCTTTCACGTCATCATGATCATCATTTACGTCACGCTGACGATGTTGGTTCGCAGGACAAGACTGAACTGACCGCACCCAGACGCATCGGGAAAACTACAGGTTTTCACGCTGTCAGGGCAGAACCGATAAAAGGTGATTCAAATCGTCAGATAAGTTGGTTAAGTTTCAGTAATATAAATGAAATCTGAATCCGGCATACATAAATCTTAAACCATCAAATCAAGCATTTGCCGGTAAGATTTCCTTAAGCGTGAAACTTAAGTGCTTTTTGACGAGCCCGGCCTAGTTTGTGTTCATCAACGAGGGATACCCCTCTTACATGTGCAAAGCAGTATTGGCTGGATGACAATGAAACAGACAACACAATTGGCCCCGATCGACGAAGGCAATGACAAGGACGTGGAAGCTGGGCTTCCGCTCTATCTGGAATCCGTAACACTTGTAGAGCGGCTGCACCGCCGGCTGCTTGATGTTGTCAAAGACGAGTTCGAGCGAAACGGTGAAGGCGACATTAATGCCGTTCAGGCATTGCTGCTCTTCAACCTGGGAGACGCAGAGTTGACCGCAGGCGAATTGCGCAGTCGCGGTTACTATCTTGGCTCAAATGTTTCTTATAATCTTAAGAAGCTGGTCGACATGGGCTATGTCCATCACCAACGATCGCGTACAGACCGCCGGTCGGTTCGTGTGCGCTTGACTGAAAAAGGCAAGGAAATCGCAGCAGTGGTCGATGGGCTTTACAAGCGCCACATGCGGTCCATCGAAAAGGTGGGTGGTCTTGCCACAGCAGATTTTGAAAACCTCAACAGATCACTTCAGCGTCTTGAGCGTTTCTGGACAGACCAGATCCTCTACAGGCTCTGAGTTTCAACAAAAAGCTTTGCGCATATAATTCCGTCCTGTCTTAAGTGGCAGGACGGCTTTTTTTTGTGATCTGTTGATAGAATGTTGGCGGCAGAGGCAAAATGGCGCTGGTCTGCAGTTTATACTGTGAAAATGTCGCCCCTCGGCTGTTCTGCATATGATCATCAGTCAACCGGCCTGTGACACCAACCAGAACAATCGTCAGTACCAACGGCCCCACCAGAGAAACAAACGATCCGGTCAAGGCAAGAGCATAAAGCCCCAGACCCCACCAAAGAAGAGCTTCTCCGAAGTAATTTGGATGACGGCTCCACGCCCATAAACCTGTCCGTAGCAGCTTGGTTGGAACCGGATTGGCAGATTTGAAGCGTGCCAATTGATAATCAGCGACTGCTTCAATCACCAGACCAATGCAAAACAGAAAAACTCCAAATCCCAGCAATGCACCGCCAAGCGGTTCAACTGATGGAAGGGTCAGGGCTGTATGGAGCGGAGTTGCAATAATCCACATGACCAGTGCCTGAAGAAGGAAGATTTTTGGCAGGCTTGCCCACCAGAAAGACGAACCACCATTAATGCGCATGGCAGCATAGCGCTGATCTTCGCTGGTATGGGCTGCAAACCGGGCGATCAGATAAAAGCTCAGCCGAACGGCCCAAACCGCAATCATGCCAAAAAATGCCAATTGGTACAGAGTCAGCTGATCAATTCGCAGCGCATAGACAGCGCCAATCACTAAAAATCCGACACCCCAATAAAAATCTACAATACCTGCATTTTTCAAGGGCAGGTGGAGTGCCCAAAGCGTCGAAAACGCGGCCATGGTCACCATCAGGCTTGCGAAAAGTTCCATAACTGCAATTTATCCGTGTGTTAGATTTGGTTCGGCATTAGTAGATACGAAGCTGAAGGCAAATTGGGTCACACCTTGTACGTTTTGATTTTATTAACCATATCCAGACGAATAGGCATTAGAATTTAGAAGTATTCGCCGTAAAACTGCCCCCTTTGCATGGCATCAAATTAAAGATTCAATTGGCAACAACAGAGCAGACATGAAAAAAACAACACTTGAGAACATGATTGCCCCAACTCGTCGTGCCGTCCTTGGGGGATTGGCATCCACAGTTGCAATGCCCGCAATACTAACGCCAGCTTTTGCTCAGAATGAGTGGGGCGAAAGTTTCGATAATCAGCAGGCCAACGTTCAGGCTGTGCGCACCAATCGACCCGTTCTGAACCCACAGGCATCTGTGGAAGCGGAGTGGGCTCTTCAGCAATATTCGTCGATTATGTCGCGTGGCGGTTGGAATGCCGTTCCCGCAGACACGACGCTGAAGTTGGGCCTCAGCAGCCCCAATGTGGCAGCATTGCGCCAACGTTTGATTATATCTGGAGATCTGCAACAGAGCATTGGCATATCAAATTCGTTTGATTCCTATGTTGATGAGGCCGTGAAACGGTTTCAGGCACGTCATGGCATAGAGCCCGATGGCGTAGCCGGAAAGATTTCTCTGGCAGCACTGAATGTGCCTGTACAGGTGCGCGTGATGCAGCTTCAGACGAACATGGTGCGGTTACAGTCCCTTTCAGGTGAAAAGGGCAGGCGATTCATAAACGTCAATTTGCCTGCCGCGCGGATTGAAGCCGTGGAATCCGGTCAGGTCGTGTCCAGGCACACCGCCGTCGTCGGAAAAGTCGATCGACAGTCACCTGTTTTGAATTCAAAAGTCTATCAGATCAATTTCAACCCATATTGGACGGTGCCGGTTTCCATCATCCGCAAAGATATGATCCCGCATATGCAGAAGGATCCTGCATATCTGACCAATAACCGTATTCGTATTTACGACAAGGGGGGCAGCGAACTGCAACCCACTCAGATTGACTGGTTGACTGATGAGGCAGTGAATTATCGGTTCCGTCAGGATCCCGGCGAAGGTAATTCCCTTGGCTCCATCCGCATCAATTTTCACAATCAACACGCAGTTTATTTGCACGACACACCAGCAAAGGGTCTCTTTGGTGAGGAATACCGCTTCAACTCATCCGGTTGCGTACGTGTTCAGAACATCAAGGAACTGGCTGCCTGGATTTTGAATGAAAATGACGGTGGCTGGACGTTCTCCTCTGTAAACGACACCATCCTTACCGGCGAACGGCGGGATGAGAATGTCAAGAATCAGGTTCCAATCTATTTCACCTACATCACAGCCTGGGCTATGGACGGCGTCGTGCACTTCCGCGACGACATCTATTCACAGGATGGGGTAGGACCTCTGGCGCTTAGGTAATAGTCTCTGCCGAACGTCAGGGAAGAGAGCGCTTGGATATGGCCGGAAATTCGGATCGCAAGGTTTATTTTGAATACGTACCGATAGGCCCACAAATCAAAGTAAGTGCCATTGATTCGGTCACCAAAGCCGAGGTGAGCATTATCGCACCTCGGTCCGCCATGCGAAAAGACATGGAGACATTGGCCTTGCGTAAATTGAAACGTGCTCTTGAGCGACTTGAGGCCAAGTAATACGGCAATTGCACCCAACCATCCCTTCCTGCACACTGCGCCAAATATCCGGCGACTGAATCGCCCGGATAAATATTGCATGGGCGTTGTTTATGACTCTTCTAATCCTATTTGTTGCGCTGGCTATCGGCGTTTCGTTTCTCTGCTCCATTCTGGAAGCTGTTCTACTGAGCGTCACGCCGTCTTACATGGCTGTTCTGGAAAATGACCGACCAAATCTTGCGACGCGTTTGAGGCGTTTGAAAGAGGATATTGACCGGCCATTGGCGGCGATCCTCACATTGAACACCATTGCCCATACTGTCGGGGCTGCTGGTGCAGGGGCGCAGGCAGCCGTGGTTTTCGGCGATGCCTCTCTCGGTGTATTTTCAGCCGTACTGACTTTTCTGATTCTGGTTCTATCCGAAATCATTCCCAAAACAATCGGTGCCACCTACTGGCGATCGTTGGTACCGGCAGTCTCCCGCATTTTGCCGCCACTGATTCTGATTCTGTGGCCGTTGGTGAAAATGTCTCAAATGCTGACAAAGATTTTGTCCGGTGGGGAGAAAAAGAACCAGGTCAGCCGAGAGGAATTGTCGGCTCTGGCGACAGTCGGGCAGCGGGAAGGCGTTGTGGAGGCAAGCGAATCCAGGGTTTTACAGAATTTACTGCGCCTCAATGTGTTGACTGTTTCTGACATTATGACGCCGCGAACCGTGGTCTATGCATTGCCGCAGGACGCCACCATTGGTTCATTAATCGATGATCTTGAGGCCATGCGTTTCTCGCGCATTCCAATTTATGAAGACACAATAGATCGGGTGTCCGGCTTTGTGCTGAAAACTGAAATCCTGATCAAAGCTGTGAAGGATGAGGAAAGCACACCCATTTCCGAATTAAGCCGTGAATTGACCCACGTCACTGAGAACATGCATTTGCGTGAACTCTTCGATCATCTTTTGCAATTTGATCGGCATATTGCGCTTGTGGTTGATGATTTTGGTGGCACTGCCGGCATCGTAACTTTGGAAGATGTGGTCGAAACCCTGCTTGGCCTGGAGATCGTTGACGAAGCCGATACTATTGAGGATTTGCAAGCTCAGGCTCGTAAACAATGGGAAGAACGAGCAGAGCGTCTTGGCCTCTTCACAAAATCGCCTGACAATAGTTTAGAGTCCGAAGCTGAGGAAAAGACATGAAATGGAGATCCGCTGACATGCCTGTAAACATAAGAACCAAAACTGCTCTGCGCTGCGGCGTCATTGGCATGGCTTTGCTTGTGTCAAATCACGCCTTTGCTGCCGGAGAAGGGCCCACAATCGTGGATCGCTGGGTTGAGGAATCTAAGTCCTATTCATTCTTTGATCTGACCCATCAGGGCGTAAGCTATGACGAAGCAACAGATGTTACGTCGGTCAGCGGATTCAAAGCGGTCTTTACGCCGGATTTCACATCTCTGATCCCGGATGGCGAAGACGTTCCCACAATCTCTTATTCGGTCGAGGTGCCATCGCTGCGCTATTTTGCGCTGAGCGAGAACGCAGACCGTTACTTTGTGGACTCAATCGAGGCAGACGAAGTCAACGTCACCTATTCGGTTGAAGGTGGTGTAACTGATGTTCAAAATTCCGAAGCGAATGGCACCTATGATGGCTTGGTTGTAGCGGCAGCCGATTGGTCAAAATTGCCAGATATAGCTGATGATCCTGCCAAACCAATCTCGAAATACTATCCATTGGTTGCAGCATTTTTTGATATGAACATGGCGTCCTTCAAGGTTGCCAGCTCCGAGCTTTCCCAAACACTGGATGCAAAAACGGTCTTGAACACGACATATGGCACCATCGAATTCAATGATATGAAAAGAGGTGATTATTCATCCTTCTCGATTGATGGCATGAAAATGGCCAGTGTGCCGCAGTCAAGCACAGACGCAGGCGACACAGCATTCGAATTGTTGCTCGATATCGCTCGTTTGGACGGTGGCGCATATAATGGTGGCACACTGGTGCGCCAGTTTGATCCATCCCTTCCAACCAGCCAGCGCAACACACCATTCAAGACGCTGTTGAGCTCGCTGGCCGTCACCGGAACCAAACTTGCTGTTGATGATGTGGCCAGCATGTCATTGGACGAAATGTCATATTCTGACTGGGGCGTTCGCCCGCCCAGCATTCCTTTGCTGTCACTTGCGGACGAATTGTATCTGGAAGCCAAAGAAGCCGGGTCTGAGCCGGATGAAATGACCATTTTGCGCCTTGTGTCCTCTTTCTATTCAATGTTCCGCATCGGCTCTTTCGATATGATGGGTTTCGACATTGACGTGAATGACACGGAAAATGGGACCCAGTTTGCTGCACAATTGGACAGTTTCCGATTGGCAGATTTGTGGTCGGTCGGTCTGGGAGAATTATCCTTAAAGGGTTTCTTTTCTGAAGGTGAGGGCAACCGCATCCAGATGGACCTGTTTCAATTGAAGGATATTGGTTTTCCAACTCTGGCCGCTTTGATGGATGCTGAGCGCGCATCTGAAGAGATGGATGTAAAAGCGATCATCGCAGCATTGCCGACACTTGGCCTCATTGAAGCTTCCGGTATTGATGTGAATATCAAAGATGAGCCGGGCTTTAAATTGGGTTTGAGTCGCCTCGAAATGGGTGACTTTATCGGGCGACTTCCGACCCGCGTGTCCTCCACTCTTGAAAATCTGGAATTCAATGTGGCTGATCTGGAGGCGGAAGGCAGAGAGGTCTTCGAAAAAATGGGGTATGAGCGCATCAATCTGTCTTATGTGCTGTCACTGATTTGGGATGAAGCCAGCGAAATCCTGTCATTGGAAAGCCGCAACGCTCTTGATGATGGCGGCACATTGAATGCTGCGGTGGAGATCGGTAGTGTTCCGCGCAGCGTATTTGAAGATCCGGAAACGGCTCAGAACGCACTGGCATTTCTCACATTCAATGCCGCATCCATGGTGTTTGATGACAACTCAATCGTCGACCGGGCCATCGAAGCAACAGCAAGTGATCAGGGGAAATCGGCAGATCAGCTGAAGCAGGAATTGCTCGGCGCTCTGCCCTTCGTGATGGGCGCGCTGAACAAACCGGATTTCGTCGATGAGGTTGCCAAGGCGGTTTCAAAACTACTATCGGAAGGCGGATCGCTCACAGCAACAGCCCAGCCCGAACAACCCGTTTCAGTGATGCAGGTCATTGCAGGTGGCGCTGCAGCACCAGGAACCTTGGTTGATCTTCTGAAAGTCGAAGTGATCGCCGAGTAACCGCTTCCATCTATCATCACTGACCAATTATGCCCGCTCCGAAAACACCAGAGCGGGCATTTGTTTTTACTCAGTCGCTTTGCATTGCAGCTTGCGCTTCCCGTTGCTTGCGTTTGGATTTTCGGGACATCATGTTGAGCCCCTCAATCGCGCCTGAGAAGGCCATAGCTGCGTAGATGTAGCCTTTGGGCACATGCACACCAAATCCTTCAGCAACAAGGGTCATGCCGATCATAAGCAGAAAGCCAAGGGCCAACATTACGATGGTCGGGTTTAGTTCGATAAACCGCGCCAGAGGATTGGCCGCGAGGAGCATGACCGTCACGGCCACAATGACTGCAATCACCATGATTGGAACATGTGGTGTCATGCCCACTGCTGTGATGATGCTATCAATGGAAAACACCAGATCGAGTAACAAAATCTGACTGATCGCGGCAGTAAAGGTCAGGCTGACGGCCTGCGAATCGAACAAATCCGGCGTCGGTTCCGGATCAACCGTGTGGTGAATTTCCTTCGTTGCTTTCCAGATCAGGAACGTGCCGCCTGCGATAAGAATGAGATCCTTCCACGAGTATCCGTGATCGAACAGCGTAAAGATCGGCGTGGTCAGTTGCACAATCCAGGCTACAGCGCTGAGCAGCACCAAACGCAGGATGAGGGCGAGCCCAATACCAATTCGTCTTGCGCGCGCGCGTTGGTGTTCCGGGAGCTTGTTCGTCAGGATTGAGATGAACAAGAGATTATCAATCCCCAATACCACTTCCATCACAATCAATGTGAGAAGCGCAACCCAGACCGCTGGATCTTGAAACAGGATAATGAGATTTTCCATAGAGGTTTCCAATAATTGTTCTGGCCGTGCGGCGCGTAACTTCCATTCATAGAGCTTAGGGTGCGGACCCTTTATGGGTGATGAAATAGCAGAACAAATGGCAAAGAGATGCAAGGAAATGCGCGCAGAGCGGGCTTTTTGCCCGGTCAAGCGCTTTGACGCTGCAGGTCGCAGCCATTTTTCTGTCCATCAAGGATCGGGCCTGTTTGCCCGCAGCCCGCGTCGCGAAGACTTGAAAGTCTTCAGACTTCCTGCTTCCTTGCTCCTGGTCTGCAAACAAACCGATCCCGACTATTTCACCACCCATAATGGGTCCGCACCCTAAAGACTGAATAATATATTGCCGATCGCTGCATCCATACTTGGACTGACGTTGGGCTTGTGTTATCTGCCTCAAATCCACAAACAGAAAATTGCCACGAAGACACAATCGTTCGAAAACCGATTTGGTTCCCATATATGAAACCAAACCACGCTCAATCCTCAGATAAGGTCAAGCCCATGTCCGTTAGTTCAGATCCCGCTCAATCCGATCTCTTTTCTGGCTTCTTTTCGCGAGGGCTGGCCGAAGCAGACCCGGCGATTGCTGACATGATCGGCAAGGAACTGGGCCGGCAGCAAAATGAAATCGAACTGATTGCGTCTGAGAACATCGTCTCAAAGGCGGTTTTGGAAGCACAGGGGTCTGTCCTTACCAACAAATATGCAGAAGGTTATCCGGGCCGCCGCTATTATGGCGGCTGTGAATATGTCGACATTGCCGAAAATCTGGCGATTGACCGGGTAAAGCAGTTGTTCGATTGCGGCTTTGCAAACGTGCAGCCAAATTCGGGAAGTCAGGCCAACCAGGCTGTGTTTCTGGCGTTGCTGCAACCCGGCGACACAATTTTGGGAATGAGCCTGGATGCCGGTGGACATTTGACCCATGGGGCACGTCCAAACCTGTCCGGTAAATGGTTCAACGCTGTGCAATATGGCGTCACAGCAGACACACACCTGATCGATTTTGATCAAATCCGCGATCTGGCCAAAGAGCATCAGCCAAAGATGATCATTGCTGGCGGGTCCGCCTATTCCCGGATCATTGATTTTGCCAAATTCCGCGAGATTGCGGATGAAGTCGGAGCCTACCTGATGGTGGACATGGCCCATATTGCCGGTCTTGTGGCTGGTGGCGTGCATCCAAGCCCATTTCCTCATGCTCATGTTGCAACATCAACCACGCACAAGACCCTGCGCGGTCCTCGCGGTGGATTGGTTCTGACCAATGATGAAGCCATTGCCAAGAAGATTAATTCTGCCGTATTCCCGGGATTGCAGGGTGGACCTTTGATGCATGTGATTGCAGGCAAGGCCGTCGCCTTCGGCGAGGCGCTGACTGAAGATTACAGAAGCTACATGCGTGCCGTTGCAGACAATGCAAAAGCGCTGGCCGCCAGTCTGACTGAAGAAGGCCTGAATATAGTCTCCGGTGGAACAGACAATCATCTGATGCTGGTCGATCTGCGGCCCAAAGGCGTGACTGGAAAAGTCGCGGAAACGGCACTGGGCCGGGCCAATATCACCTGCAACAAGAATGGCATTCCAGATGACCCTGAAAAGCCAATGATCACATCAGGGATTCGTCTTGGAACACCCGCGGCCACCAGTCGGGGATTTGGCATCGCCGAATTCCGTGAGGTTGGAAAGTTGATCACGCAAGTGCTGGATGGTCTTGCTGCCAATGGCGGTGCAGAAAACGCGGAAACGGAAGCTGCTGTGAAATCAAAAGTACTGTCATTGACGGGTCGTTTCCCGATCTATCAGGGATAACTGACCATGCGTTGTCCTTATTGCGGAGCAGACAATACACAGGTCAAGGACTCACGACCAACTGAGGACAACACGACCATTCGCCGCCGCCGCATCTGTGTGGATTGCGGCGGACGCTTCACAACATTTGAACGTATTCAACTGCGTGAGCTGACTGTTCTGAAGAAGAGTGGACGTCGTGCGCCCTTTGACCGTGATAAACTTGTCCGTTCCGTGCAAGTGGCAACCCGCAAGAGGGATGTTGACCCGGAACGCATAGAGCGATTGGTATCAGGGATCGTCAGACGCCTTGAAAGCCGAGGCGAGCCGGAAATCAATGCAGATGAAATAGGCATCATGGTTCTGAAGGCTCTGAAGCATTTGGATGATGTGGCCTATGTTCGCTTTGCCTCCGTCTATCAGAACTTTCGCGAAGCAAAAGATTTCTCGAGCTTTCTGGATGAAATGGATGAGGATTCCCAGGACACCGGAGATGATGACAGCGACATTTGATTGCTGTCCAGCTCTCAATCAAACCCGATGAAGAACCAGGTTTCCAGCCTTGATATGCGGTTCGCCGCCGCGGCACTGCGCTATGGCAGGCGGCACGAAGGGCTGACCAACCCAAACCCTTGTGTTTCTGCGTTTGTCGTCGTGACTATCAACGGCTGTGCACGTATTGTCGGTCGCGGTGTCACCGGTCTTGGTGGCAGACCGCATGCCGAAGTGCTGGCTTTGCAGCAGGCTGGTTCAAAAGCCAAAGGGGCCACGCTTTATGTGACGTTGGAACCTTGTAGCCATCATGGCCTGACACCGCCTTGCACCGACGCTATTTTGGCCAGTGGCGTGGCGCGCGTGGTGGCTTGCACCGCAGATCCCGATCCTCGCGTATCTGGAACTGGCTTTGCCCGGTTGCGCGCTAAAGGGGTGGAATTGAGCACACCGGTCCTTGATGCTGTGGCGCGCCGCTTTCATGCGGGCCACATAGCTGCAAAGACACGTCACCGACCGCATGTGATCTTGAAGATGGCGGTTTCCGCCAACGGCATGATCGGTAGGAAAAACAGTGGTCAGGTCGCTATCACTGGTCCGGAAGCCTGGACCTATGTTCATGGATTACGGGCGGTCAATGATGCAATCCTGGTTGGTGTGGGCACTATTATCGGCGATGATCCTTCGCTGACGTGCAGACTTCCCGGATTGGAAGGTCGATCACCACAAAGAGTTGTTCTGGATTCTGGCAAGCAAATTCCAGAAAACGCCAAAGTTCTGACCGATAAGAACGGCACAGATACGCAGATATTTGACCAGCAATCATGTGAGAACATCTTGAGGTCCTTGTGCGATCAGGGTGTCAAAACGGTTATGATTGAAGGTGGGGTGCGGGTTGCAAGTGCCTTTCTTCGTGCTGGGCTGGTGGATGCATGTCATGTGCTTCAATCGGGTACTATGGTGATCGAAGATGATGGCGTGCCAGCACCGCTGGATCTGATGATGGATGCCGCCACATTTGAGCAGATCGATCAAAGGCAATTCGGTGATGACCAGCTAAAACTGTTTTGGCGGAGGAGCTAGATTTGTTTACAGGCATTGTGACCCATCTCGGGGAAGTAGCGGCGGTTGAAACGCTTCCGGAAGGCAGACGTTTTACAATTGTCGCAGATCTGGATTTTACGACGCTCGAAATCGGGGCTTCCATTGCTCATGGTGGCGTGTGCCTGACCGTCACCGGTATGGACCAGACGCAAAACACCTATAGTGTTGAAGCTTGGGAAGAAGCACTCCGTTTAACAAGCGCCGGCACGTGGGACATAGGAACCAGGCTCAATCTGGAACGCGCATTGCGGGTGGGAGATGAACTGGGCGGTCACATTGTATCAGGCCATATAGATGGCAAAGCCGAAATCAGATCTGTTGTTCCGGAGGGCGATGCAACGCGATTTCTGCTTCGAGCCCCTGAATCACTTGCGAAATTCATTGCACCCAAAGGCTCGGTTGCGCTAGATGGCACCTCGTTGACTGTCAACAGCGTGTCAAAATCCGATTTTGATGTGTTGTTGATCGCCCACAGCCTGTCTGTGACCACTTGGCAGGCACGCAAAAAGGGCGATTACGTCAATCTGGAAGTTGATACCATGGCGCGTTACGCGGCAAGGCTGCTGGAAACTCGATAGGACCTCACCAAATGGCTGACAAGAGCCCCAAAATTCTGATCGTAGAAGCACGCTTCTATGAAGATATTGCCGATGAACTCGCAGCGGGTGCAATTGAGGCAATCGAGGAAGCCGGCATGGATTATGATCGCATAGCGGTTCCTGGTGTGCTGGAAATCCCGGCGGCAGTTTCCATGGCTTTGATCAGTTCAGAAGCAGGTGCTGGCACCCAATATGCAGCGTTTGTGACCCTTGGTTGCGTTATCCGTGGTGAGACCACACATTATGACATCGTGTCTGGCGAATCAGCCCGTGCTTTGATGGACATTTCGGTGGCTGAAGGGCTTGCGTTGGGCAATGGCATTCAGACTGTTGAAAACAGTGATCAGGCTTGGGCACGCGCGCGCCGTTCTGAAAAGAACAAAGGTCGCGGCGCTGCAGAAGCAGCAATCGCAATGTTGCAATTGCGTAAACAGTTTGGATTGGCCTGACATGTCCGAAGTCAACAAAACTGACGCGCAAACCCGTCCCGCCAACAAACGTGGTGCTGCGCGTCTTGGTGCGGTACAGGCGCTTTACCAAATGGATATTGGCGGCACGCCCTTGCAGCAGGTTGTGGCCGAGTTTGAAAGTGTGCGCCTGGGCAAAGAAATTGATGGTGAGCAATATCTGGAAGCAGATGCGGCCTATTTTCGGGGAATTCTTGCAGGTGTGGTCAAAGAGCAGGTTCAGCTTGACCCACTGATACACAAGGCCCTGACGCCAGATTGGCCTCTGGCACGCATCGACAGCCTTCTACGGGCCGTTCTGCGCGCCGCGACGTTTGAAATACTGAAACGAAAAGACGTTCCGGCCAAGGTGATCATCAACGAGTATGTTGATGTGACAAAGGCCTATTTTCTGGAAGATGAGCCCAAAATGGTCAATGGCGTTCTGGACCACATAGCGCGAGACATCAGGGCCTCTGAGTTTACCGAAAAATGACGCCTCCCGGAAAAGCTGAAGACCGCTTCATCCAGCGCTATTTTGGGCCACTGGCGAATAATTCTGAGGCTCTGGGCTTGCATGATGATGCAGCCCAAATTGCCGTCCCCGACGGAATGTCGCTTGTCGTTTCTACAGATACACTCGTCGCTGGGATCCACTTTTTTCACCACGATCCTCCGGCATCTCTGGCCAGAAAAGCCCTTCGGGTAAACGTCTCTGATCTTGTTGCCAAAGGCAGCTCGCCCAAGGGGTATTTCCTGTCATTGGCTTTGCCTGAAGAACAATTGCGTTCGCAGGATTGGATGTCTGAATTTGCCGGGGCCCTGGGGCAGGATCAAAAGGCATTGGGCCTTCAAATCATGGGTGGCGATACCGTGATGACAAAAGATGTCTCGGCGATCACCATTTGTGCATTTGGTTTGGTTCCACAAGGTCAGATGGTGAAACGCTCCGGTGCCGGGGTAGGGGATCGCCTTTATGTCACTGGGACAATTGGGGACAGCGCTATTGGCTTATGGGCGCGACAAGCCAACCTTTTTGGGTTGGATGAACTGACAGACTTTGAACAGCAACTGCTTGGATGTTTGACTGAGCAAGACCGCGCGCAATTGGAACTGTCCTATTTGGAACCGCCAACAAATCTGCCTGCCGCGCACATTTTGTTGAAGTTTGCCTCTGCATCCATGGATATATCCGATGGATTGTCCGGTGATGCAGCAACGCTTTCACGTGCCAGTAATGTGGGCATGGAAATCAACATGGCTGACATCCCGCATCACGCCATTCTGGCTCCTCATCTTGAGAAAGAGGGGGTACGGGCAAGGCTGATTACAGGTGGCGACGATTATCAGATCCTTTGCACCGTCACATCAGCCCGCAGCAGGGATTTCGAAATTGAAATGGCAAAAGCCAAGGTTGCTGTGACCTGCATTGGGCAAATTGTCGAAAAAACCGGCGTGCGCTTTCTGGATGGCGAGCAACAAGAGTTGCCTATTGGTGCAAATGGATTCGATCATTTTTCCTGATTGAGTGAGCACGGAGTGACATTCATGAATTCTGGAAATCAACTCATTTATCGGATTTGCTTTTAAACCTGCATCAACGGGCGTATGAGGAACACTCCTCAAAGTAAGCTCGGAATCCCATGACAGAGAGTGTCTCAACCCCCGTAGATGCTGCACCTGTATCCGATGATCGGATAGCGCGCCGCAATGTACTCGTTCTGGCCGCAGCGCAGGCTCTGGCCGGGGCTGGCGCGCCAATCTGTATTTCTCTGGGGGGCATTGTCGGCTTTTATTTGCTTGGGCTGGATAAAAGCTTTGCCACTCTGCCAGTGACTGGTTTTGTTGTCGGAACCGCCCTTGCTACCTTGCCGGCGGGTATATTGGCCAGACGACTTGGGCGCCGCAAAGGCTTGATGGTGGGGTCTTTGCTTGGGGTCTGCGGTGGTATTCTGGCGGCCTATGCTATTTTCCTGAGTTCTTTCTGGTTCTTTTGCTTTGGCGTGTCACTTGCTGGGGCCTCCAGCGCATTTGTTCAGCAATATCGCTTTGCAGCGGCTGATTCTGCCAGCGAGAGCTTTCGCCCCAAGGCTATTTCCTGGGTTATGGCAGGCGGGGTGCTTGCGGCCGTTATTGGCCCCCAAACAGCCTCACTTACCAAGGATATGCTTGCACCAACCCTTTATGCGGGGGCCTTTGTTGGTTTGTCAGTCCTGGCAGCGTTGTCGTGGATCGTATTGGGCTTTCTGAAAGCGCCACCCATTGTGAGGGTGCAAAACACCGCAGCAGGAAGACCGCTTTTGGAGATCATGCGTCAGGGCCGGTTCATTGTGGCTGTCCTGTGCGCGGTCAGTTCCTATGCATTGATGAGCTTTGTGATGACAGCGGCACCCATGGCCATGGTTTCGCATGGGCACAGCATGTCAAATGCATTGCTTGGCATTCAATGGCACGTAATGGCCATGTTCGCTCCCAGCTTTTTTACCGGCTCACTGATTCAGAGATTCGGCAAGGAACGCATAGTTGTTCTGGGCCTTTTACTGTTGGCCGGATGTGCCGCGCTGGCACTTGCAGGGCCTCATCTGGCGCATTTTTGGGGCGCGTTGATTCTGTTGGGAATCGGTTGGAACTTTGGATTTATCGGGGCAACCGCCATGCTGACCGAAACCTATCGCCCTGAGGAAAAGAATCGGGTCCAGGCGGTCAATGATTTCATTGTATTTGGGTTCGTAGCAGCCGCATCTCTATCTTCCGGCGGTATATTGAACGCCTTTGGCTGGAACACGGTCAATGTGGTCGTGTTCCCAGTCGTGATCATCACACTTGCATTGTTGTTCTTTACCCGCAAAAAATCAGCGATTTAGAACATACAACGCAGGTGAGGAGAGTTAGTTACCCAGAGGATTGGTGCGTCCCGCAGCGGACAGCAATTGGCTGACAAAGCTGACGTCACTGCCACCTGTCGGCGTGGTTCTGGAGACAAAGTCAAACACACGGCCATCCTGTAGACCATAATTTGCGATTTGTTGGACACGCTCCTGATCGTCAAAATAGACGGCAAGCACGCGCTGGTCGACAACCTTCGACCTTGCGAAGGCAACCGGTCTGCTTGAGACCTGCGATATGTAATAGAACACTTCGTTGCCGAATTCGGCAATGGTAGTCGGCGTGCCGAAGGCAAGCAGCGCCTGTTCGCGGCTTGCGCCTACAGGAACCTGTCGTTCCGCATCATGCGGAATCTGATAGCCTTGAAAATTGCGCTGTTCAAGACATCCACCCAGCGCAACAGAGCCAAGCAACAACACTCCAATTGTAATGCCATGCGGAAAGCGCGACCCCTTTGATTTGTTAGGGCCAGCTGGTTTTCTGATGGAACCGTTCCTCAAAGCCAACAGAGCATTCCTTCCTGTCTAAGTGTTGGCCTGTCGCCCAAGCCAGCTACTTCTTCTAGTGTTGCACGCCCGATCAGCCACAACGATTATTGCAAAACTCCTAGCGCGCACTACTTGCATTTGCAATAAGAGCCTGGAATTTGGCCGTCTTGGACGGACATTTTCCATTTCATTCACAGTATGGATCACATCATGCTTCGTCGTTTTTTCAAAACGAACATCACCAATGAGACCATAACGCAGAGGCTTTATGCCCAGATTGTGGCACAAGCCCGGCAACGCGCATTCTATTCCGATTTCGGTGTGCCCGACAGTCTGGATGGCCGATTCAACATGATTGTGCTGCATAATTTTCTGCTGTTCAATCGGCTGCAATCGTCCAATGCTGCGGCCCAGGCACTCAGTCAGGAAGTTTTTGATCTGTTTCGCCTCGATATGGATCATTGTCTGCGCGAGTTGGGGGTTGGCGATACCACGGTGCCCAAACGGATGAAGAAAATGATGCAGGTTTTCTACGGCCGGTCCGATGGATATCGATCCGCTCTTGGGGCAGAGGACCGGCTTTCAGAACTCACAGACGCACTTTTCCGCAACATACTTAGCTACAATGAAAGCCTGTTCACGGCGGAATCGGAAACACAGCCAGCAACATCAACCGGCGAAGGCCGGGCAGGGGCGCTGTCTGCCTATGTGATTGCATGTGTTGATGGTCTCAACACTCAGGACGAAGCCGCTATACTGGCTGGTTCCCTTTCCTTTCCGGACCCTGCGGCGTATATATAACGCATCGCATAGTCCTACAGTTGATTCTCAATTTCTCTGCGAGGCCTGACATGAGCAAGCTCAAAACAGCATCTGAAAATGATGCAAACCTCCACGATAGTTTTCAGGATTCCATGGTTGGGCTCTGGCCCTGGAAATATCCAATTGTAGCTGGCGACATCACCAATGATGCAAAAGATTTTCTGATAAAGCCTGATAAGGCTGATTACATAGCCATTGCGGATGCACTGAATGTGCTTGCTGTGCGGGATATGAATGCAACGCTGCGTATCCATCGAACAAAGAACAGCATTCGCGTTCGTGGGCTTGTGGAAGCGGTTGTCGAGCAAAGCTGTGTCGTTACTCTGGAGCCTGTCCGTCAGTCATTGACTGAAGAAGTTGATAGAACTTTTGTCGCAAACAGCTCCGATTTTGATACTGTTTTTGCAAAAATGAATGCGAACCACGCAACGATGATCGATCCTGATGAAGTGGATCCGCCCGAAATTGTTGAAAACGGTCGTTTGGATTTGGCGGCTATTGCTTTGGAGCACGTAATAATTGGCATTGATCTTTATCCAAGAGCACCAGGTGCAGATTTGTCTGAGGTAAAGGCCATTGAGCCGATACAAATAGAGGTCGAAGAGTTGGAGTCGCCCTTTGCCGCGCTTGCCAAGCTCAAGACTGCAGGGAACGGGTGAAACTGGATTTGTCCTGTGTTCGCTCAGCTATGATCCCTGTCGTTTCACTCGTCTGGCATTTGTTTTTGGTACTGCGTAATTTAGGTTGTGTTGTGGCGCGAAGTAGCTATGGTCCGCGCTCGGCCAGAGGAAGAAATTTGAGCAATTAATGACGCAAAGCATCACCATTTCGCTGGATGCCATGGGGGGCGACAACGGCGTAGAGGTTGTTTTGGGCGGTGCAGAAATCGCTCTGAAACGACAACCTGATACGCGGTTTCTTCTGTTCGGAAAAGAGAACATCATTGGTCCGGCATTGGCGGCACATCCAACTCTGGCTGCCTCCTCGGAAGTCCGACATTGCGATGTATCTGTTGAAATGGATGTCAAACCAAGCATTGCATTGCGTCAGGGCCGTTATCATTCAAGCATGTGGCGCGCAATCCAGGCGGTCAAGGACGGGGAAGCCAGTGTCTGTGTTTCCGCAGGCAACACTGGCGCATTAATGGCCATGGCACGCTTTTGCCTGCGCACCATGCCTGCCATTGAGCGCCCGGCTATCGCCGCAATCTGGCCGACTATGCGCGGAGACAGTATTGTACTGGATGTCGGCGCCACGATTGGTGCTGACGCTGAGCAATTGATCAATTTTTCCGTCATGGGTGGCGCCATGGCAAGAGCTCTCTTTGCCATTGAGCGCCCCACCGTCGGTCTTCTGAATGTCGGTGTTGAGGAAATCAAGGGTGTCGAAGAGGTGCGCAGAGCCGGTCAGATTCTGCGAGAAACCGATTTTCCTTTTATCAAATACATTGGTTTTGTGGAGGGCAATGATCTTGGTAAAGGCACCTCGGATGTTGTTGTCACAGAAGGGTTTTCCGGCAATATTGCTCTGAAGACTGCTGAAGGTACGGCAAGGCAGATCGCGCAATATCTGCGTGCGTCCATGGGACAAAGCCTGCTGAGCAGGATCGGATACCTGCTTGCCAAGGGCGCATTCAGTCGTCTCCGCGAAAAAATGGATCCAAGCAAGTCCAATGGCGGTGTTTTTCTTGGGCTGAATGGGCTTGTGATAAAAAGTCATGGTTCTGCCAGCCCGGAAGGGTTTGCGAGCGCCATCGGTATGGGCGATGCTATGGCAAGAAATGATTTGCAGAAGAAGCTCAGCGATGATCTTGAACAATTTCAAAACGTGCTTGTAGATGAGCCGAAATCGAAGGACTGATGTGTGTTGAAGCAAAGGGCCGTTGTGGCAGGCGTTGGGTCCTATCTGCCTGAGAGGGTCATGACAAATGATGACCTTTCCAAAATTGTTGATACGACCAGCGAGTGGATTGTTCAGCGCACGGGAATTGAAAGACGGCACATAGCGGCCGAAGATCAGAACACCAGCGATCTGGCGACGATAGCTGCAAACCGGGCATTGGAAGATGCCGGCGTTTCAGCGCAGGATATTGATCTCATCATTGTTGCAACCTCAACGCCGGACAACACATTTCCGGCAACAGCCGTTGCTGTTCAGCACAATCTTGGCAATCAGACCGGATATGCGTTTGACGTGCAGGCAGTCTGCTCAGGCTTTGTTTATGCAATGACGATTGCCGACAGCTTTATTCGGGCGGGCAATGCCGGAACAATTCTGGTCATTGGGGCAGAGACTTTTTCCCGCCTTCTGGACTGGACAGACCGCACAACTTGCGTGTTGTTTGGCGATGGGGCCGGTGCAGCCGTGTTGCGCGCCCAGCCGGTTGCCGATGGAGAGCCAGAGCAGGGTATTTTGTCTTGCCATCTGCGCTCAGACGGCTCGCACAAGCAAAAGCTTTATGTGGATGGTGGTCCATCAAGCACGCAGACAACCGGCCATTTGCGGATGCAGGGGCGCGAAGTGTTCAAACACGCCGTTGGAATGATCTCCGGCGTCGTCACCGACGCATTTGCTGCCAGTGGAACCACTGCAGACGATCTGACCTGGTTCATTCCGCATCAGGCTAACCGGCGTATTATTGAAGCCAGCGCCGAAAAGCTTGGCATAGACATCAACAAAGTTGTTATGACTGTTGAAGGCCATGGCAATACGTCAGCAGCTTCAATTCCGCTGGCGCTTGATGTTGCGGTTAAAGATGGTCGTGTTCAGCGCGGTGATCTGGTAATGCTGGAAGCTATGGGCGGGGGGTTCACCTGGGGCAGTGTTTTGCTGCGCTGGTAAAGAACAGTTGCATTCGTGCAACAAAGGGCTATTGACGCCTTAACCTCTGACACTTAACGTAAAAGACCGTTGACCAATCCTCTGATTGGGCGAAAAGGGGAGCATCGAATAAAATGAGCGGCAAGACTGTAACCCGTGCCGATTTAGCGGAGGCCGTTTATGAACGGGTTGGTCTTTCGAGATCAGAATCCTCAGACTTGGTCGAGATGGTTCTTGAAGAAGTCTCAGATGCCATCGCATCAGGTGAGAATGTAAAATTGTCGTCTTTTGGTTCCTTCGTTGTGCGCAGCAAGAATGAACGTATCGGACGGAACCCCAAAACCAAGGTGGAAGTTCCAATTCCTCCACGCAGAGTAATGGTGTTCAAACCCAGCAATGTCTTGAAAGACAAAGTAAACCACTCTGCTAGCTGAAGCTGCTAAGCTGCGCATAAGAATCATCTTTTGGTTTTCAAGATCGCGCCATAATTGTGGGCGATAATGAACAAATAGATTTTTATCGGAGACGCAAGCGATGACAGCCAAGGGACCAGAAGCCTTTCGGACAATCAGCGAAGTTGCTGACGATCTGGATTTGCCTCAGCATGTTCTTCGGTTCTGGGAAACGCGCTTCAGTCAGATCAAACCAATGAAGCGTGGCGGCGGACGCAGATATTACCGCCCCCAGGATGTTGAGCTTCTGCGCGGCATCCGTGTACTGCTTTATGGTGAAGGCTACACAATCAAGGGCGTTCAGCGCCTTTTGAAGGAACGTGGCGTCAAAGTTGTTATGGCTGTCGGACGCGGAGAAGCCAGCGTAGATATTGACGGACCGGACCTTGGAGCGGCCAGGGCCGTTTCTGCAGGCGGCGCAGCAGAGCAGGGCGATAACAAAGCCGCAAAGCTGTTTTCCAAACTTGGGCTGAAGAAGAACCCAGACAAATCCGATGAAGTTGATCTGCCATTTGATCCAACGCGCCCCCCGGCAAAAGGCTTGTCTGAGCAGGATGTCGAGAAATTGCACGGCACTTTGTTTGAACTGCTGGAGTGCAAACGAATGTTGGATCAGGTCAAATAAGCCGGACCAACCAATAGCACTTAAAAAAATGCATGAATCAGATTTGGTGGCAGCTTGTTGGCTTGCGTTGCATCAAACCCGTCGTTATACCACTTTCAGTCGGAGCGTGGCGCAGCCTGGTAGCGCACTTCGCTGGGGGTGAAGGGGTCGTAGGTTCGAATCCTATCGCTCCGACCATTTTTTCAATATGTAGATCCTGGGTTCCTTGGGCCTAGTGAACTTTCGGGTACCTGATCGTGAATAGCGCAGGCTTCGCTTAGCTTGCCTCATACTCGCTCTCATTGGACCATTTGGCCTCTGCAGCAATCATTCCCCATATCAGACCCAACAATAAGAAGTAATGCCGCCAGTGGTCGATATCGATGACAATGCCCGCAATCTGATGGCCAATGAAAACCACAAAGCTCACAATCAGAACAGGCTGCCATGGGCGTGGTTTGAAAAGCAGCGGACCAGCCTTCACAATCGTCCACAGGACGAGGATTGGATAGCAGACACCGCCCAGCCAGCCATAGGCTGCAAAGCTTTTCAGCCAGATATTGTGAGGGTCACCCTGAAAATGATGTTTGCCGAATTCAAGGGCGCCCAGACCAAGAGGGCGGTCAGCCACAAGCTGAAAGCCGGCCGCGTGGCGTGCAAAACGACCGAGCCGTCCGCCATCATAATACTGAACGATCTGCGCCCGCTCGGCAAAGAGAGATGAAATCTCATCGATTGAAAGCGCAATCAGCAGCAACACAAAACCAGCGAACAAAGCCACCGCCAGCAAGATAAACATGCGCAGTCGGTCTGCAGCGCCCTGGGCATTAATCAGGCTGAGAAGAAACACACTTGCCAGCGTAAATGCGGCAAGACCCCAACTCGCCCGCGAAAAGCTCATGAAAATTCCAAGCAGTATGAATGACATTAAGCCAATGCGGATAATGCTGCTGCCTGGTTCCTGATTGAGGATCTTGTAAAACAGCAAACCCATGGGCAGGATCAAAAATGGTCCAAAGACATTGGGGTCCTCAAAGCCACCAGACGCGCGTCCATACAGGGTGAACAGATCATAGGCCCCCGGCACAAGACGGAAATACCCTACAAGGCCCAGAACGATGGTGAAACATGCGCTGGCCAGATAGGCGTTGGTAATGAGCTTCAGCCGTCGATGATCCTCGGCAATAAGACAGGCAAAAAAGAATGATGTGAGTGCCAGAAACCCGGTGACGGCCACAAATATCAGAGCGTCATCGAGAAACTTGACCTGACTGAGTCCAATAATGCCGCCAATGAGATAGAGCGTGAGCAATACAAACAGCGGCGCGATCTGGCGCGGCAGGGGCAGTCCTGCCAGAAACCAGAACGGTATCAGAACGACAGCAAAAAGCTCATATGGCGCTGGCTCGCGAAAAACAAAACCACCGGAAAAGACAAGTAGCCACAAAAACACTGCGCCCAACATGCGAGTGGAAATTGTTCCGGGTCGGTAAAGCGCCGCTTCCATGGGCGGTTCAGTAAGAATCGCGCGTATTGAGGATTTTGAACGGCGTCATGAAGAGAATGTACAGGTCCAGCATTATGGACCAGTTCTCGATGTAATAAAGATCGTGCTCAACCCGTTTCTGGATCATTTCCTTGTTGCGGATTTCCCCACGCAAGCCATTTATCTGCGCCCATCCAGAGATGCCGGGTTTGACCCGATGACGAGCAAAATAGCCATCGACAACCGCTTCCCAGGGGCGGTTTTCGGTATGTGCGTGAACCGCATGGGGGCGGGGGCCAATCAACGACAATTCGCCACGAAGCACATTTAGAAACTGTGGCAGTTCATCCAGTGTTGTTTTTCGAATAAAGCGCCCGACGCGGGTTACGCGAGGATCATGGCGGGTGACAACATTTTTCGCAGCCGGGTCCGCCATGTGATGGTACATGGAGCGGAACTTCAACACAGATATTTTCTCATTGTTGAAGCCATATCTGGTTTGTCGGAAAAACACCGGGCCAGGGCTGTCCAGCCGCACGGCAAGCGCCACGAGCAGCATCACCGGCGACAGCAGCACAAGAGCGATGGAAGTGAAAAACAAATCAAAAGCGCGTTTTTTGAAGTAGTCCCAGTCCGCCAACGGCTTGTCGATTATGTCGAGAAATGGAACGGAGCCCACGTAAGAATAGGATCGTGGCCTTAAATTTAGCTTGTTACCATGTGCGCTGAGCCGGATATCCACGGGCAGCACCCAGAGATCTTTCAGCATTTCCGCCACGCGGCCTTCAGCCGTTAGCGGAAAAGTGACAACAAGCATATCAATTTTACAAATGCGTCCGAATACAAGCAGATCGGCAAATTTACCCAGTTTGGGATATCCCATCAGCACGGCAGGGGATCGCTTGTCATCCCGGTCATCAAAAATGCCGCAAATCTGCAGATCCTGCTCAGGCTGACTTTCAAGAGATCGGATTAGTTCCGCAGCCCGGTCGCCGCCACCAATGAGAATGGCTCTACGCTGCAGACGTCCATCCCGGAACAGCTTTCGCACATACCGCGAGATGATCACACGGGTCAGCGTTAAAATTAGGCCCCCGGAGAGAAACCATGCCCCAAACCAGACGCGGGAGAGGGTCTCGCTCTGTTTGAAGAAGAAGGCTGTAATCGCAAACACCATAAATACAAATGTCCACGCAGCCAGCAAACGGCCCAGTTGTTTGGACATCTGGCGCAAGGTACCCAGACCATATGAATCTGCTGCCTGAAGAAAGATTACGGCCAACACGCCGCCACTTACAGAAATCAGCGCATAACGCAAATCAATGCTGCTCAGGTCAACCAGAGCAACACCATCCAAAAGCTCCAATGGACGCACATAGAAAAGATAAACGAGAAAACCAAGCGCCGTTACCAGCACGAAGTCCAGAAGACGGACAAGGCCTGCGAGCACGCGGGGCGACACATTATCGTCGGTCAGTTGAGACGCGACCCGTCGGGCCTCGTCTCCTAATTCGCCCGCTTCAATGTTTTGAAGATCATCGGAAGCCGTGGCCTCACTAAGGCGCTTCATCATACGGGCAACAGCCTGTTCACGGGGCATGCTGGTTCCGTTAATCGGATCGGCGACCTGTTCGGACATTACGCTTCTTAAACCTTCAAATTGCCGGTCAGAACAACCGCTCGCGAACATAAATTGTGTCACCTGGCATTACTGCATCACGCAGGCCAAGGTGCTGTGTCACAGGCTCCATATTTGATGACCCATCACGACGATCAACAGCAAATACGTTGTTGTCCGCTCTCTGAGTGAACCCACCAGCAAGTGCAATTGCGCGCTCCATGGTCATGCCCGGTGCAAAAGCATAAGCCCCGGACCGGGCCACTTCGCCATGAATGTAGAATGGACGGGACTCCGTCAACTCTACACTCACATCAGGATCGCGCAAATAGCCAGCGGCAAGCTTGGCACGCACCGAGCCTGCAAGGCTCTGTGTGGTACTGCCACGCGCTGAAACCTGCCCGATCAGTGGCATCATGATATCGCCGACGGAACTGACTTCGTAAGTTCCTGTCAGAGAGTCCTGTTCAAATACCACGACCCGTACTTTATCGCCGGTGTCTAACTGATATGCATTCAGAGTTGGTGTTGCCAAAATTGGTTCATTTCTGGGTAATTCGCGGGCGCAACCTGCTACCGCAAACACCAGCAACGCAATACTCAATGCCTTAGAAAATCCAATGCTGCGCATGTCTCTTCATTCATAATAATGCTGTGAAAACTATTAATCGACTATTGCAGAAGACGGTTAACTAAAGCTGAAGGATGCCGGCTTTGGAAAAAATCTGCTATTAACCTAGCTGTTACTTCCATCTGCGATGGTGTGTCTTCCGTTCATAGTGTGTTCAGTAGTGTTGTCATGGGTCAGAAATCAAATCGGACGGTTGCAGATGAACCGGTTTTGGATATCTACGTTCTCTTGCGTGCCATTTTATGGGCATGCCTTTGGGCTGTTCCGTTTGCTTTGTTGGTTGCAGTCGGCACTTTTTACTATGTGTCCAATCAGGACCCGGTCTATCGCGCGACGGCCTCAGTACTGATCGAAATTCCGGAAATCTCAGGCATTCAGGCCGTTCCTGACAGTGGAGGCCCCGATGCCTCCCTGCGATTGAGCGCTGAGGCGATCAACTCCAAAGTGCAATTGATTCGATCTAGCGATCTTGCGCGCGCAGTTATAAATCGGATGGGCCTGGCGGATGTTCCCGAGTTTTTGCCGGATCCTGACGATGATGGGGGATGGTTGTCTTTTCTGGACATAGCTCGTTCTCGGCCACAGCGTATTGAAGATGTGGTTCTGGAGGAGTTCAACGAACGCCTTACGGTTTATCCGATTGAAGCTTCGCGCGTAATATTTATAGAATTTGAGAGTAAGGATCCCGTCCTTGCTGCTGCAGTTGCAAATGGCATGATAGAAGAGTTTCTTCGCAACGAACGTGCTTCTAAGCAAGTTGCCACAAGCGACGCGCGGCTTTGGTTGGAAAACGAGATTTCCAGTTTGCGCAACAAGGTGGTGGCCGCCGAAACGAGCGCCGAGCAGTTCCGCAGTCGGGCTGGCCTGTTTGCAACAGCAACAGATACAACCCTGCCGCAACAGCAATTGGCCGCTCTGTCCCAAAACCTTGTCGATGCCCGCGCTCGGGAAAGCCAGTCGTTGAGCGCCCTGAAAGGGCTTGAGCGGGTTGTGGAGCAAGCCAATGGCAATGTGGAACGCTTGCTAACCTCGCCCACGATCGCCAATCAGCCTTTTATTCAAACTTTGCGGCAGGCCCGGGCAACACTTGAAGCGCAAATAGCGGATCAGTCGGCCAATCTTCTGCCCCGCCATCCCCGCTTGCGTGCCCTAATCGATCAACGGTCTGATCTGGATCGCCAAATTTCCCGCGAAGCACGGTCTGTATTGACCGGCTTGCAGCAGGAGGCGGACAGGGCGCGGCAAGAAGTAACCGAACTTGGCCAATTGATGACGGTACAGAAGCTGGAAACCGGCAGCGCTCAGCAAAGTGAAGTTGAATTGCGGGCACTGGAACGTGAGGCGCGTGCAGAGCGGGAATTGCTGGAAACTTTGTTGACCCAATACCGCACATTGTTGACGCGGGAAGGATCCGGCGGCCAGCCTGCTGAAGCACGTATGATTGAGACAGCGTCTCCACCTCTGGAGCCAATTGGCCCACGTCTCCTCCTACTGGTTGCTGCCGCTGCGATCGTATCACTGCTGATGTGTCTTGGGATTATTGTTCTGCGGGAATTGCTGTCCGGCCGGGCACTGGGTATTCCGCAAGGCAAACCTGATGTTTCCGACAATCAGAAGAAACCACAACGAAGGTTCGAGGACAGACGACCTGCCGCAAGCAAAATGGCAGCCTGATTAAGGTCATGCTGAAAAAACGGCTTATCAAGTTTGCCTTGGGGACTTTTGCCGCGTCAGGCCTTGCGCGGTTGATTGAGCCACTGACCGGCGGTCGAGGTGCGATTTTGATGTTGCATCGGGTCCGTCCGCGAGGCCCCAGAGCATTTCAACCAAATGAGCACCTTGAAATTACGCCAGAGTTTTTGGACGAAGCGCTCTATGGTTTGCGCGGCTTGGGCGTAGATTTCATTTCCATGGACAAGATACCGGAGCGGCTTGCAGAACCTAAGTCTTCGCGCTTTGTGGCCGTGACGTTGGATGACGCGTCCCTCGACAATCTGACTTATGCGGCGGACGTGTTTGAAAACAACAGATGTCCATTCACCGTATTTGCAACGTCTGGCTTTCTTGACCGCTCCGCGCTGCCCTGGTGGCTGGTGTTGGAAGAAATCATTGCAAGGCATGCGGTTGTAGATGCCCGCTCCATCGACGGCAGCGAAGCGGAAGTTGTCGGATCCCTGCAACAGAAGAAAGAGGCGTTCAGGCGTCTTTCAGCGCAGTTTCGCGCGGGTCCTGAACAAGATAAACAGCAGAAAATTCAAGATCTGGCAGCCGATCATAAATTGTCGATTGACGCGTTTATGGACGAAAACTTCATGAACTGGGATCAGTTGGATGAACTGGCTGACTGTCCGCTGGCTACAATCGGTGCCCATACGGTGAGTCATCCCATGTTGGCGCGGTTGTCGGCGCGGCAGGTCTCTGCAGAAATTCTGTCGGGTGCAGAACGCCTTGAAGACGAGTTGGGCACCTATCCGGATCATTTCGCATATCCTTATGGAACCAAAGCGGCCGCTGATGCAGATACATTCCGTCAAATGCGGTCACTGGGGTTTTCAACGGCCGTCACCACGCGAGGCGGTATGCTGAAAGGCGGGGGGCGAGACAATCTGTTCGCTCTGCCAAGATTGTCAGTCAACGGACATCTGCAGGACTTTCGGGCTTTGCGTGCCCTTTTCAGTGGTGCACCGTTTTTCGCAAAAGCCTGAAATGGCTCTAGCCAGTCTGAGCTCCCGGGCGCTGCATCCACCACACAATCACGGCGGCGGGAACAACCCAGATCAGACCAAAGAACACATAAAATCCAAGATGCCCCCACCCGCCGATATTTGGCAGCGTTGCCGAGGCAAGCTTCATCACCAACAAGCAATACACAATCACATAAGTGACCAATACAAGGGTTCCGAGCAGTTTTCGCAGACGCTTTGGCAAAGGCTTTGATCCGTGGGTAAAGAGGTCATCTTTGAAGTTAACTAGCGCGCCGGGCGTCAATCCGCCACCCCTGGGAAACGAATTTCAGGTGTTGGTCACCCTTGTCATGACCCATGTCGCGCGATACTTACCCATCATATCCACAACAGGCGATTGCAAATGACGTCATCTGCGTTGAACGCATCTTTCGAGCGGTCGGAGACACATGATCTGACGGCCATCAGGCTATGGCTTTATCTGATATGTTTTCTTGTCTTTATCATGGTGATCATTGGCGGTGTGACCCGGCTAACTGATTCCGGATTGTCGATCACGGAGTGGAAACCATTGCTGGGTGCAATCCCGCCACTAAGCGAGGCACATTGGCTTCAGGAATTTGAGAAATATCGCCAAATTCCTGAGTATCAGTTGCAGAATAAAGGCATGTCTCTGTCCGAGTTCCAGTTTATTTACTGGTGGGAATGGGGTCATCGTTTTTTCGGTCGTTTCATCGGCGTTGTTTATCTGGTCCCTTTCATCTGGTTTGCAGCACGGCGCGCAATCCCCACACCGCTTTACCCAAAATTGTTGGCCCTCTTTGTCCTGGGTGGATTACAGGGCTTTGTCGGCTGGTGGATGGTCTATTCCGGTCTTTCTGTGCGGGTGGATGTCAGCCAATACCGTCTGGCAACCCATTTGACACTGGCCTTCTTCATATTTGCGGCAACCTTATGGGTTGCGCGTGGCCTGAGAAATCCAGAGGCGCGTGAGCGCTATCAAAGCGTTTCCAGGCGGGCATTCATCACATCGCGGCTTTTGATGGCGCTGCTGTTTCTACAACTCTTTGCCGGTGGCCTGGTAGCCGGCCTTGACGCAGGTCTCACTTACAATACCTGGCCCTTGATGGATGGTGATTTTATTCCTGCAGGCCTTTTGAGCGATGCGCCGGGCGGGTTGATAAACCTGTTTGAGAATATCACCACCGTGCAATTCAACCACCGGATGCTTGCCTATGTGATACTGGCTTTGGCGGTTTTGCATGTGGTTCAGATCGTGCGCCGCGACAAAGGCATAGCCACCGCAACAGCAACAATCGTGCTGCTTGCGCTGGTTCTGCAGGCTCTGATTGGAATTGCGACGCTGCTTTTGGTCGTGCCGCTTTGGGCAGGCGTTTTGCATCAGGGCTTTGCGGTTGTCGTGATTGCTGTCACGGTCCTGCATTGCCAGAATATGCGCAATGAGCATTAGAGCGGAGTAATCCTCGTTTGAGGGATTCATCTCAAAAGCGATATTGGGCTTCAATGGCTTATTGCTTTAGCACTTTGTACAAACAAGTGGGAGGTGGGATATGCTGGACGTCATCACAATTGGACGCTCTTCGGTGGATTTATACGGAGCGCAAGTCGGCGGACGTCTGGAGGATATGCGATCCTTCAATAAATATGTTGGGGGCTCGCCTACCAATATGGCTGTCGGTACAGCAAGGCTGGGTCTCAAATCCGCATTGATTACCCGCGTTGGCAACGAGCACATGGGTCGCTTTATTCGCGAAACACTGATCAGTGAAGGTGTTGAGACAAGTGGCATTGTCACCGATCCGGAGCGTCTGACGGCCCTCGTGCTGCTGGGCATTCGCGATCAGGAACAGTTTCCGCTGATCTTCTATCGCGAAAATTGCGCAGATATGGCCCTTTGCGAAGATGATATTGATCCTGACTTCATCGAGCAGGCACGCTGCGTCACCGTGACGGGGACTCACCTATCCAATCCGTCCACCGAAGCCGCCGTGTTGAAGGCGCTCCGCATCGCCCGTGAAAAGGGTCTGAAAACTGCGTTGGATATTGATTATCGCCCCAACCTTTGGGGTGTTGCCGGTCATGGGGATGGCGAAAGTCGCTTTGTCGCCTCCGATAAGGTGACGCAGAAGCTGATGTCCACCTTGCATCTGTTTGATGTGATTGTAGGCACTGAAGAAGAGTTTCACATAGCTGGCGGCACCACGGACACTCTGGCCGCGTTAAGGGCCGTTCGTCAGAACAGTGATGCGACGTTGATCTGCAAGCGCGGCCCCATGGGTGCCGTTGCGTTTGATGGTGAAATTGCTGACAGTCTTGATGACGGTCTGTCCGGTCCGGGGTTTCCGATAGAGGTTTTCAACGTTTTGGGCGCGGGGGATGGCTTCATGTCCGGCCTGCTGAAGGGTTGGCTCACTGGCGAAGACTGGTCGACCACGCTGAAATATGCCAATGCTTGTGGCGCTTTCGCTGTCTCCCGTCACGGCTGCGCACCGGCCTATCCCAGTTGGGAAGAGCTGCAGTTTTTCTTCTCCAGAGGCGTTAAAAACCTGGCTTTGCGTCATGATGAGGCGTTGGAGCAAATTCACTGGTCCACCAATCGTGTGGGAGACTGGCCAGAACTGCGCGTTTTTGCATTCGATCACAGATCACAATTGGAAGACATTGCAAAAGAGGCCGGGGCGGAAGAAGCCAGGATAGGCTCATTCAAAGAACTCTGCCTGAGGGCGGCGCACAAGGTTTCCCAGGGGCGCCACGGCTACGGCGTCCTCTGTGACAACCGCCTTGGCCGGGATGCGCTTTATGCCGCGACCGGATCCGGTTTGTGGCTTGGCCGGCCTGTGGAATTGCCGGGATCACGCCCGCTCCAACTTGAAGCTGAAATGGGATTGGATTTTGGATCTGCTTTGGCCGAATGGCCGCGTGAGCAGGTGGTCAAGGTCCTGAGTTTTTATCATCCCGATGATGATGTGGTGATGAAGGCCGACCAAGAGGCGACCATCCTGCGCCTTTCGGAGGCCGCACGACGTAACAATCTTGAGTTTCTGTTGGAAGTTATCCCCTCTAAGGTTGGACCTGTGTCTGACGAAACGACGGCGCAGATCATAAGGCGTTTCTATCAGCTTGGGGTTTATCCCGATTGGTGGAAACTGGAACCGATGCGCAGTACCGCCGCCTGGACTGCGACATGCGCTGCCATTAGTGAGCATGACCCGCACATTCGAGGCATCGTCGTTCTCGGGCTGGATGCACCTGAATCCGAATTATCCGAGAGTTTTTCCATCGCAGCATCCTATCCCTTGGTGAAAGGCTTTGCCGTCGGCCGCACGATTTTTGGACAGGTCGCCCGACAATGGTTCAAGTCTGCACTATCAGATGAAGAGGCTGTGGCAGAAATGGCAGATCGCTACAGCCGTCTTTGCCAATTATGGGACGATGCGCGCCGCAAATCAGAAAACTGACGGGCAAGTCAGCTTTTATTACCTTCAATCGCTACGCATCGACGCGATCTGAAAGGCGTTGTATGGATGGTACCAGGAAGTGGAGGAAATAATTGAATGGCTGAACTGCAGATAAAACCCAACGGCACGATGGGCAAGGTGCATGATATCTCGCCGGAAAGCGCAGGCTGGGGCTATGTCGGTTTTGGGCTTTACAAGCTTGAGCCGGGTGACAGCATTTCTGAACACACCGGTGACAAGGAAGTCATCCTCGTTCTGGTGGAGGGTAAGGCCAAAATTGCTGGAGCCGGGCAGGACTTTGGCGAAATGGGTGAGCGGATGAGCGTTTTTGAGCGCACCAAACCACATTGCGTCTATATTCCAAATGGTGAGGGGTGGAGCGCAACTGCCACCACGCGGTGCGAACTGGCGGTCTGCAGCGCGCCAGGAAAAGGAAACTATCCCGCGCAACGGCTGGATGGCATTGGATTTGAAGAACGCGGCAAGGGTGCTAACACACGCTTCATCCACCCTATAGCTATGGAAGATCGGGACGTGGCAGACAGCCTGTTGGTCACAGAAGTCTTCACACCCCAGGGAAACTGGTCCTCATATCCGCCACATCGGCATGATGAGGACAATTTTCCTGACATGACTTATCTGGAAGAGACCTATTATCACAGGCTGAACCCGGGGCAGGGCTATGGCATCCAGCGCGTGTTCACAGAAGACGGGACGCTGGATGAAACCATGGCTGTTCATGATGGAGACGTTGTTCTTGTGCCGAAGGGCCATCACCCCTGCGGCAGCCCTTATGGCTATGAGATGTATTATCTGAATGTCATGGCTGGCCCGATGCGGAAGTGGCGTTTCAAAAATCATCCAGATCATGACTGGATCGCTCAGCGGGATGCTGGCGGTTAAGCCGAAATTCTCAAGACACAAATCATGGAGTAGACTATGGCGACGACAATAAAAGGGCCGGCAATTTTTCTGGCCCAATTTGCAGGGGATGCAGCACCTTTTGACACCTTGCCGAACATCACAAAATGGGCAGCAGATCATGGTTATAAAGGGGTTCAGATACCAACCTTTGTAGGTTCTTTGTTTGATCTGGAAAAAGCGGCAGAATCAAAGACCTACTGTGATGAAGTGAAAGGAATCTGTGCAGATTCCGGCGTCGAGATTACGGAACTCTCCACGCATCTTCAGGGCCAGCTTGTTGCCGTTCATCCCGCCTATGACAGTCAGTTTGACGCATTTGCGCCCGCGTCAGTTCACGGCAATCCAAAAGCCCGGCAGGAATGGGCGGTGGATCAGATGATGAAGGCAGCTGTGGCATCCCGTAATCTGGGTCTTGATGTATCAGTTTCCTTCCCCGGCGCATTGGCCTTCCCATACCTTTACCCATGGCCACAGCGTCCGGCGGGTTTGATCGAAGAAGCTTTTGCTGAACTTGCGCGGCGCTGGAAACCGATTCTGGATGCTTATGAGGATCAGGGTGTCGATGTCGCCTACGAAATTCATCCCGGCGAAGATGTATTTGACGGCGTCACATTTGAAATGTTTCTGGAGCAGCTAAAGGGCCATAAGCGCTGCATGATCAATTATGATCCATCGCATTTCGTGCTCCAGCAACTCGATTACCTGGCCTTTATCGATATTTATCATGAGAGAATTTCTGCCTTTCACGTCAAGGATGCAGAGTTCAATCCCGATGGCCGTCAGGGTGTTTATTCGGGCTATCAATCCTGGGAAAATCGGGCAGGGCGCTTTCGCTCTCTGGGCGATGGACAGGTTGATTTTGCCGGCATCTTCTCAAAAATGTCCAAGTATAATTACGATAGCTGGGCGGTTCTGGAATGGGAGTGCTGCCTGAAACATCCTGAGCAGGGCGCTGCGGAAGGCGCCCCATTTATCTCAGACCACATCATTGAAGTGACAGAAAGAGCGTTTGACGACTTTGCCGGTGGCGAAACTGATGAAGCGCAAATCAAGTCCATGCTGGGTCTGTGATTTAATAACGATATCAACAGCTAAGCCTGACGATCTGAATCAGATTGTCAGGCTGCCACAACGGGCATCATTGCCTATTCCATGTCTCCATGGACCGCAAACTGAGCCAAATCCGCATCTTGTGGTTTGAGAACCCTAAAACTTTCTTTAACGCCGCTTTCAACAAGTTCACGTTCGACAATCAGCAAGGTGTTGTCTTCATGATCTTCGCACATCTGGCGCATGTGTTCGATTTCTTCAACTGCAGGACCGCGGGCAGCTTCAAGACTGGGTGCGCCATAGCGCTGAACGAAATGGACCGATAGCCTGTCGATCAGATCGTCGTACTCGCGCTCACTGATGGCCGTAACGGCCACAAAGGTCGACCGTCCAAAGCTCTCAAGACCCATCCAGCCATTTGCGAATGCCTGGCGTCCCTTGCCGGTCAAATCTGCTTCGGTCCAATTGGAAAATTCGAATGCGCCTGAAAGCGCCCACTCATCCAGTTCTGCCGTATTTTCAAAGACATTCAGGTCTGAATCATCGAAACGAATTGTTCGGGCCAGTTTCACGCGGTCGCCTCCAACTGTTGGGTGAGGGGAATGATATGGGTCCCGTCATCATCTTTCAAAAGCATGCCACCCAGCTCATCAAGACCCATGAAAACGCCTTTTCTCGGCAGTTCGATCGGCTCGCCGAGTGAATCGCACTTGCTGCGCCAAGCTGCGTGCAATGGCGCAAATCCATCATCCACATAGCGGTTTATCCAGACCAGCGTGTGGCGTGACCAGCCTTCAATCAACTGAGTGCGGGTAATTTCGCCACAACCTTCCTCAACCAAAGTGGTTTCATTCGGACTATCGCCAGGCTCATATTCGTGATCGGGCAAAAGCGGCAGTTCAAGGCCAATGACAATCCAATTGGGTTCCTGATCGGGGATGGTGGTATCAGCGGCAATTTTTATGCGGCCGCATAGTCCACCATTGACCTTGATCCGATTAGGCCATTGAAAATGAACGGCAACTTCAGGTGGCGCGAGGGCGCCAAGACTGTCGCTCAGGCCCAGAAAGGCTGCAAACACCGCTCCAATGGCAGTTTCCAAAGGCTCTTCAGGTGCCAGAACCAGAGCGGCTTTTGCCGTGTTTTTGTCTTCCGACCAAACGATCAATCCCGGATCAATACCGCGCATAGCCGAAGAAATTGCCTTGGAAAAAGGATCAAGATTTGCGCGCAACGGTTCACCACGGAACATGGGCGGGAATTGCGGCACCTCCGGGTCAGGTTGGCCAAGGATCATGTCATTGCATCCGATTTCATCAAATTCTCAGCAACATCCCAAAAAGCCTTTGTCTGCGGACTGTCCGGCTTGGCTGCCACAATAGGCGCGCCGCCATCGCTGGCAATGCGGATATCCAAATCTAACGGAATCTCGCCGAGAAAAGGAACACCCAGCTTTTCGGCTTCTGCCTTTGCGCCGCCATGACCGAATGGATGATGCACGGTCTGGCAGGTTGAGCAGACAAAAGACGACATGTTTTCGATAATGCCCAGAATGGGTGTGTCCATTTTCTGGAACATATCGATGCCCTTACGGGCGTCAATCAAAGCGATATCCTGGGGCGTCGAGACAATAACGACACCATCGACCTCAGCCTTCTGGCACAGGGTCATCTGCACATCACCGGTGCCGGGCGGCAAATCGACCAGAAGCACGTCAAGACGGCCCCATTGCACTTGCGTCAGCATCTGTTGCAAGGCACCCATCAGCATGGGACCGCGCCAGACAACAGCTTCATCTTCACCCGTCATCAGGCCAATCGACATCAGCGTAACGCCGTGGTTGCGCAGCGGCAGGATGATATGACCATCAGGACTTGACGGTCGTCCTGAAACGCCCAGCATGCGTGGTTGGCTGGGCCCATAAACATCAGCATCCAGCAGACCGACCCGCTTGCCCTGTGCGGCCAGAGCTACAGCCAGATTGGACGATACGGTTGATTTCCCGACACCGCCTTTGCCAGAAGCGATAGCAATGATCCGATCCACGCCGGGCACGCGCTTTGACGCGCCTTCCAATGGCTTGGGTGCTTTGATTGGAAATCCGGGAGGTGCGCTTTTTGGCGCAGTCGCAGGTTTTGCCTGGCCTTCGCCAGAGTGTGCAGTCATCACCACATTCACCGCAACGATACCTGGAACGGATTTTACAGCTTCCTCCGCGGCCTTGCGCAAGGGTTCCATGGCAGACCCACGGTTGGGGTCCACTTCCAGAATGAAGCTGACGCGTTCGCCGTTAACACCCAATCCCTGCACTTGGCCTGTAGAGATGATGTCTTTTCCCTGCGCCGGGTCAATAATTTTGGAAAGAGCGGCCCGGACTGCCTCAAGCGTTGGCTCGCTCATTGAGTATCCATCAGTGCGATGTCACCTTCGACCACATGCTCAAGCTCGACGCCATCAAGCGTCAGAACCATGCGGGCTTTCAATGGTCCGTCCCCAAGTGAGCCAGCGTCTCTGGCGGCACGTACTGCTTCCTCTATTTCTTGCTGAGAGGTCACGCCGACCTTCTTCAGAAATTTGCGAAGGGACATATTGAAGGCTTCATTGTCCATGCTGGTCTCCCTGTTTTTATGGGTGCAATTGGTTTGCACCTCAAATAGCTGCGTCACTTGTTTTCTTGCACAGCACATTTCTCTGCGATTAAGGTGTAGCGAATATCCAGGGAGAGGGAAATGCCTGTCAAACATCTGATAGGAAGTCTTTTGATATCCGCGATAGCTGTTTTGGGGCTAAAGCTGCCCGTTGCGGATGCGCAGGAGGCTGATCTGCGACTGATTGTCCCGGATCACCTTATTGAAAGTGGCCTAACACAACATTTGTTTCCACGGTTTCGCTTCAAGACCCGTATTCGGGTTGAAGCGGTTGTGGAAGGGGAGGATGGCGCAGCAAGCCTGCTGCCTGAAGCCGCAGATGGTGTTGCAGTCATGAGTTCAGCGGATGGCGTGCCGTATTATCTGGCATCAATCTCTCCCGATCCGGCCCTCCAGGAAAAAATCACCAAATTGCTGGACTGGCTGCAAAGCGGTCCGGGGCGCGCGGCGATTGAAAGTTTCAAACCAGACGGCAGTCAATTATTCACGCCGGGTGCCAAAAAAATTGTCGAAGAAGTGAAAATTGAAATTGAAGGCGATGCAAATCTTGGTTCAAAACTGGCCTTGTTGCATTGTGGTCGATGTCATGTCGTCGACAGTCGCAATCCCTTTGGTGGTATTGGGTCAACGCCGTCTTTTGGTGCGCTGAAAACGCTCCCGGACTGGCCCGAAAGTTTTGCCGCATTCTGGACCATCAATCCGCATCCGGCTTTTACCCAGATTGAAGGCATCACTGAACCGTTTGACCCCGCACGACCGTCACCTATCGCGCCACTCGTCATGACAATCGAGGACGTCGAGGCAATTGCCTCATTCGTTGCAAAAATGCCCACGAAAGATTTAGGTGGCACCGTTGAAGCCCGATAAGGGGATTTGACGTTGGTCACATTCATGTGGGTAAAACTGTTTATGATAATTCATATTTATCAACGAGTTTTAGACTGTTCGTGTTCGTCCCGGAATCAGATTAAATAATCTTAACTTCATGCTGATTTGGCAAAAATTGGTAAATCATGAACCTGTAAGGACACGTATTTGTTCAAAGACACCATTGAATTTGCCCATATCATCGGCGTCAAGCCATCCTGCACAGCCGATGGTAATCGGTCCAGAATCGCAGTTCCAATGATAGTCGTCTTTTACGACAGGGCTGCTTGGCAATGACAGGTATCCTGATTCTGAACACCGGTTCGTCGTCGCTGAAATTTGGTCTCTATCGAGCGTCCCAGGAACCGGTGATGTTGGTGGACGGGCAGGTTGACCGGATCGGGCAAGCTGCCCAATTGAGTGTCCAAAGCGATGCCGCGACATTTGACGAACCCGTTGCCGCTGCAACCCACTCTGAAGCACTGGCCGTTGTTTTAAAGGCTTTGGAGACTCATCAGGAAGGTTTGGAAATTGCCGGGATCGGCCACCGAATTGTCCATGGGGGCCTCAAATTTACAGAGCCCGCACTTTTGACACCGTCAACCGTCGAGGCTTTGCGAAAACTCTGTCCGATGGCACCACTTCATCAACCATACAATCTGGCTGGCGTGGAAGTGGCGCGTAAGGTGTTTCCCTATGCCGTGCAGATCGGATGCTTCGATACGTCTTTCCACCGCAGTCACCCTTGGGTCAACGACACGTTCGCATTGCCTCGCTCTTTTTATGACCAGGGTATCCGCCGTTATGGGTTTCATGGGTTGAGTTACGATTACATCACCGGCGTTCTTAAAAGGGACTATCCGGATCTGCATCAGGGCCGCGTTATTGTTGCGCATTTGGGAAATGGCGCGTCCATGTGTGCCATAAAAGCTGGCAAAAGCATTGGCTCGACGATGGGGTTCACTGCGCTGGATGGATTGCCGATGGGCACGCGCTGCGGCCAGCTTGACCCTGGCGTTGTGCTTTACATGATGCAGCAAAATGGCATGAGCCCGGAGGACGTGAACAGCCTCTTATACACACGCAGCGGGCTCTTGGGACTGTCTGGGGAATCCAGCGATATGCGCAGTCTGCTGGCGTCCGAAAATCCGCAAGCAGCTGAAGCAATTGACTATTATGTGTTTCGTGCACGCCGTGAAATTGGCGCAATGACCGCAGTGCTCTGCGGCCTGGACGCGCTGATTTTTTGTGGGGGCATTGGAGAAAATGCAACCGTAATCCGTGAGCGGGTTGTCGATGGTCTGGGCTATCTGGGCCTTGCTGTAGATCAGGCAAAAAACCGAGAAAATGCCCGGGATATCGGAAATGGTGCAACACGTCTGATGGTTATTCCCACAGATGAGGAGCGCATTATAGCACGCGCCGTTCAGGCACATTTGCTATCGGCCCCTGAGGCTTAACCAATTTTACCATACCTTGAGCTTTGGCAAGGGTCCGGGCTTAGAGCTCTTCCATTGGCAGCCAGTGGTGAAGCGGTTTTCGGGTCGCCAGATCGATTGTAAAAAAATTGCCGCCGCCAGTGGGTTGATCATATACGCGCGAGATTGGCATATCTGCAAAATGGCAATAAAGCAGGGTTCCAACGCCGCCATGCCCCACAATCAGCAGATCGCCCGATACATGGTCTTGGATGGCGGAATTCACCTCAGCCACAATTCGGCTTTGGGCATCGATGGCGCGTTCCCAACCATCAATACTCTGAAGAGGGCATTCAAAGAATCGGTTGGCGGTTTCTTCAAAAATATCGGGTGATAAGAAGCCCGTCGCACTGCGGTCATTCTCGTGCGTGGCTGGCCGCTCCTGGACTCGCAGCTTTAATGGCCTTGCCAGCAGGTCTGCGGTTTCGACGGCCTTTCGTTCTGAACTGCTGATGATCGACGTGGTGCTTTGGAGTGAAAGCGAATGGCTGATGCCTTCGGTTCGCGATCGGCCAATGTCCGAAAGGCCCCAGTCCGGCACAGCAATTGTGGGGTCCACGCGCACTTGTGGGTGCGAGAGATAGCGCAACACATCTGCCAAGATGGCAACTCCTTATTCCGTATCGTCCAGTTTACCAGTCAGATAGTCATCGGTTGTGCGGATTGTAGGTCGCTCGCCAGCCTGGAAAGGTGAGTTTTCGCCATGATATTGCGCTCTCACGCGGCAGTCATCACACATCTGAATAAGTTTGGAATTGTCGGAATTCGTATACATCCAGTGCTTGCCCTCAAGCTTCTCAACCACCTTGTTGATTGTGCTTTTAACGCCAAAGGGCTTGCTGCATTCGATGCACTCGAACGGTTCTTCTTCATGAAGCATTTGCGGAATGATAGCTTGCTTGGACAGGTTCAGTTGGGGCTTTAGAGAAATAGCGCTCTCCGGACACGTGCTTTTGCAAATGCCACATTGAAGGCAGGCGCTTTCCTGAAAATTCACCGCCGGACGATCGGCATGATCTGTCAGAGCACCCACTGGACATAGAGAAATACAGGACAGGCAAAGCGTGCAAAGGTCCTTGTCAATTACGATGGCACCATAGGGCGCACCTTGTGGCAATTCGATGGGCGCTTCGACTGCTGGCGACAGAGTTGCCGACGCAAGCCGGGTCACATCGCGGCGGCTGCCAAGAGGCAGGATAGGTTCCACCTTGATCGGCTCAATCGGACGGTCATACAAAATGGCTTCCAGATCATCCGGTGCCTGAGGGCGCAACAGGCGCACCAACTCCGGATTGTGGCCACCACCTTCAAGAATTGCGCGCGCGATTTCAATTTCTGTTTCTGGCGCAGTCAGATCCGTTTTGGGCCCGATCAGTATCAGTGCTTCGGTGAAACCCACACCCATAGCCGCAATTAACTCGGCATGTCCCACGCCCTCGACATTGGAAACATCAACTGGAATAACATCGGCCGGTAAACCACGCCCAAAACGCGCAGAGAGGCGGATCATTTCTCCGCCATGTTCCTCGTCATGGAACAGAACTCTGGGCGATACCCCGCCAGAATCTCGAAATGTCTGTGAAAGGACACGCAAACGGCGGAACAGGTAGTCAACCGAAGGATCATCATAGCTGGCAGCGCCAGAAGGGCAGACAGCTGCACAGGCGCCGCAACCAGCACAGATATTTTCGTCTATGGAGACCACGTCTCCAGCGGGAGTAATTGCTCCTGTCGGGCAGATATTCAGACACTTGCTACAGCCCGTTTGCTGTGCCCGCGAATGGGCGCAGATCGACGGGTCGAAACGAATGTACAGAGGCTTTTCAAACGTGCCCACCATTTGCGACGCGTCGAAAATTGCGCGTTCAACACCCAGCTTGTCTTTTGGATCCGCATGGAAATAGCCATCGCGCTTTTCCGGCGCAGGAAACAGCGGAGTTTGGCCTCTGATATCGAGTATTATATCGCACTGTGAACGCGCACCGTCTTTAGGTGCGAGAAACCCAGGATGGCCGCGCCCAGTGCGCTGCATGGGGGCATACTGATCTACAGTCACCTCAAACTTGCCAATTGTTCCGCTGGCCTTCGAGATGTTTCCGATCGCAAGATCATAGCTGTTGATCGGACGCACAAAGTCCGGTGCTTCTGTCATAAGGCAGGTGACGGCCAACACATCAGAGAGACGTTTAGCCGCAGTCAGAGCTGTCTCATCAGTGCCGAGAATCAAACAAACCCCTCCTGAGGTCACATCCCTGGATGGCGTCTGCGGGCGTGGGAGTGCTACTTCTGCAAGCAGCGCGGCCTGTTTTGGAACGGCATTTTCGTCGTCTGTCCAGCCTGCACGATCGCGAATATCAACTGTCTGCAAACGCTCGCTTGCACCAAGCTCTTCGGCAAGGTCTTCAAAGAAATCAGCCTCTTGGCGGCAGGCAATCGTTACATCGCCGCCCTCTGACAGGGCATCGGTGGCCACCTGAACCTGGTCCGTGCACAAAAAACTGCACGCAGTTACACCTTCAACGCCGGCCGCTTTCCCCAGAATTTCCGGATTAAGCGCCATGGATCCAGCACAATCGCAGACCAGCAGTCGTTTTGTATCCGGCATTGATCATCCCCCAACACATCCAAATTGCGGATTGCATGCCATATTACGGCGACGCAATCTCCAGACTCGGATTTTTTTGCAAATTTATATTTTCGCCAGCCTATAGTGATGTCGACGACATCGACAAGTATCCTTTTGGGAGGGGTTCATGGAGACAAGCAAGATTACAATGCCGCTGGGCATCGTGATCCGCCGACAACCTGGTGTGACCCGGTGGGCTAAACATGTCTGGCGCGCGGTCGCCGTTTTGCCAGGAGCAGGTCCGGCTGATTGGGCAGAACTGAGACGAGATGGAGATGTGGTGGAATTCCATGCGGCAACCGTCCCACTTGATCTGCATCGAGCTGATGCCGAGGCTTACATGGTATCGCTCAGCATGGAGCCGCCGACTGTATTTGTTGTTCTGCGCCATGATGATGATCCGCAATCACCACATGACTATGCGGTTCATACCGCCACAGCATCGGCCTATGAGGCCCAGGACTATCAGGATAGTGGCGAAGAAATTGTCGAACCTGTGCCAATGCCTGAGGGGCTGGTTGCCTGGGTTCGTTCATTTACCGATGTTCATTTCGAAGAAGAACAATTCAAAAAGCGCAAACGCCGCAGATATTTTGAAGATTTGAAAGAGGACGGTATTGGTGATCCCAGAATTCGCCAGACGGCAGATGTGTATCGCACACCATCACAGACCAAACCGACGCGATCGGGTCCGGACAAACCAAAGGAAACGCTGCATTGAGTGCTGATGACAAATATTCAGCTGATACTGCGCCCGACCAACGGGATTTTCTGTCCAGATGGTCGCAGCGAAAGGTCGAGGCAAAGCGGAAGGACACTTCCAACCAGGAACAGTTGCAGACCGAAGATCTGCAAGATTTAGCGGATGACGCGTCAACACAGCTTACTGCGGAAGAAATGGAGTTGCTCAGCGACGAGCAATTATTGGACCATTTTGATCTGCCGGACCCTGACTCTCTCAAGCAGGGCGATGATTTCACCGTCTTTATGAAATCCGCAATTCCTGCACGAATCAGAAATCTTGCTCTCAGAAAGCTTTGGCTCAGTAACCCGGTGCTGGCGAATGTGGATATGCTGGTCGACTATGGAGATGATTTCACAGATGCGGCCACTGTGATGCCCGACATGAAGACAGCTTACCAGGTAGGCAAGGGGATCGTTCGCAAGATTGAGGAATTGGCAGGGACCGACGAATCGGAAGAAACCGAGAGCGTTGTGGCCGAGGCAGAAACCCATCCGGAAACGGTAGTCGATGACGTTATCGAGCCAGAAGACGAAGAGCCAAGTCTCGAATCCAGTTTAGGCGAGATCCCGCATGAAGAGCGTTTGGCCGGCTCTGCAAACCCGGAATTGGAACTTGTGGAGTTGGATACCGAAGAAGTGCTGACCCCGGTCAGACCTTTGAATCGCATGCGGTTCAACTTTGATGGATGACATCCCAAGTTAAGGTTGGTCCGTTGTTAGACGAGATCGCAGACTGCAATTATCAGAAGCCTCACATGTCTGAAATGTCGCACCATTATGTCGCAATACATTTGTTGGACAGAAAACCAGACCGGTGTTATTCTGGGTTTTGAATGTAACGTTTGACGTGCTCGGGGAGGGGTATGCCAACAGATCATGCAGCCAAGTTGGATAATGTCAGTCCTGAAGATTTACTTCGGGCGGACATGTACGACTTTCTGAGTGCGTTTCTGGCTCGCCCACCTTCTGGAATTCTTCTCACACAATCCGCCAAGCTTGAAGGCGATGACAGCGAAATTGGTCGCGGCATAGCAGCCTTGGCGCGTTTGGCTGACGCTGTTGACCCAAGAGACGCACATAGCGAGTTCAATGCGCTGTTCATCGGATTGGGTCGAGGCGAATTGTTACCCCATGGCAGTTATTACCTGACAGGCTTTCTGAACGAAAAACCGCTGGCCAAACTGCGCGCCGATATGGCGCGCCTTGGCATCGAGCGTGAGGAAAATGTCTACGAGCCGGAAGACAACATAGCATCTGTATGTGAGATGATGTCTGGCCTCATTCGCGGCCGCTTTGGCGCGCCTGCAACCATATCAGATCAAAAAGAATTCTTCGAAGCGCATCTGGCCCCCTGGGTAGAGTTGTTCTTCAAGGATCTGGAATCCGCTGAGACCTCAGTGCTCTATGCGCCAATTGGTACGATTGGCCGGGCTTTCACGAGTATTGAACAAAACGGATTTCGGATGGAAGGCTGAGCCCTTCAAACGACGGGCCGCAAAAGCGGTCGGAAAAGGAGAGGAAATGAGCGAAAAAGCCACAACCGCAAGTCGGCGGGATTTTCTGAAACTTGCAGGAGCTGGTGCGCCAGTTGCGGCAGTTGCAGTGATTACAGGCGGCACAGAAGCGGAAGCAGCTGAACCAATAACCGGTGAAGGTTTGCGCAAGACGGAGCATGTGCAGAAATATCTGGATTCGGCACGCTTCTAACGAAAGTGGGGGAAAATCATATCCAGGGGACGGTTGCGTGACGCCCAGACCCTTCATGATTGGACCCAGTTGGTTCGTCAAAGACCAACAAAGAAACCGGGCCTCAAGGCCTATTTGGAGGAAAACCTATGCTTAGGAAAAAGACGAACGGGATTGCGCGACGCTCCCGTGACGAGTCGGTCCTTTCCCGTGCGGCATCAACTTCAGTTGATCGGCGTGGATTTTTGCGTGGATCCGGTCTGGCTATTGGCGGACTGGCAGCGTTGACAGCAACTGGCGGTACAGTGCGCAAGGCGGAAGCCCAAGGCGCAGCCAGCGGTAATGTCAAAAACATCAAATCAGTTTGTACACACTGTTCGGTCGGTTGCACCGTGGTTGCCGAGGTTGATAATGGTGTGTGGGTCGGGCAGGAGCCTGGCTGGGACAGCCCATTCAATCTGGGCGCCCATTGTGCAAAAGGCGCGGCAGTGCGCGAACACGCGCATGGCGAACGCCGCCTGAAATATCCCATGAAGCTCGTCAATGGCGAGTGGACCCGTTTGAGTTGGGACGACGCCATCAATGAGATTGGCGACGGCATGATGAAAATGCGCGAAGAAAGCGGTCCTGATTCTGTGTATTGGCTGGGTTCAGCCAAGCACAGCAATGAGCAGGCCTATCTGTTCCGCAAATTTGCTGGTTATTGGGGCACCAATAACGTGGATCATCAGGCGCGTATCTGTCACTCGACCACGGTTGCCGGTGTTGCAAACACCTGGGGCTATGGTGCGATGACCAATAGCTACAATGATATTCATAACTCCAAAGCGATCTTTATTATCGGCGGCAATCCCGCAGAAGCGCATCCTGTTTCATTGCTGCATGTCTTGCGTGCCAAGGAACAGAACAACGCGCCTTTGATCGTCTGCGACCCGCGCTTCACGCGCACCGCAGCGCATGCCGATGAGTATGTTCGCTTCCGTCCAGGCTCCGACATTGGTCTGGTGTGGGGTCTTCTGTGGCACATTTTTGAAAATGGCTGGGAAGACAAGGAATTCATCCGCACGCGTGTCTGGGGTATGGACCAGATCAAGGAAGAAGTGGCCAATTGGACGCCGGAAGAAGTTGAGCGGGTAACAGGTGTTCCCGGGTCGCAAATGCGCCGGGTTGCCAGAACACTGGTCAACAATCGTCCTGGAACCGTCATCTGGTGTATGGGTGGCACTCAGCACACCAATGGCAACAATAACACCCGAGCCTACTGCATTCTGCAATTGGCGCTGGGTAATATGGGCACATCCGGTGGTGGCACCAATATTTTCCGCGGCCATGACAATGTTCAAGGTGCAACGGATCTTGGTGTTCTATCACATACATTGCCGGGCTATTATGGTCTTGCTGCCGGATCCTGGGCTCACTGGGCACGTGTCTGGGGCGAAGATGTGGATTGGATCAAAGGCCAATTCGCAACCGTTAAAGGCGCCGATGGCAAAGACAAGAACCTGATGACATCAACCGGTATACCGGTCTCTCGCTGGATTGACGGTGTGCTTGAGGATGTCGACAATATAGATCAGGACACAAATGTCCGGGCGATGGTACTTTGGGGCCACGCGCCCAACTCTCAGACCCGTATGGTCGAAATGAAAACGGCCATGGAAAAACTCGACATGCTGGTCGTGGTCGATCCATATCCGACAGTTTCTGCTGTTTTGTCTGACCGCAAGGATGGTGTCTATCTGCTGCCAGCCTGTACCCAGTTTGAAACACGTGGCTCTGTCACCGCTTCAAACCGGTCGATCCAATGGCGCGACAAAGTGGTTGATCCGCTTTATGAAAGCCTGCCGGATCACACGATCATCGCGAAATTTGCCAAGAAGTTTGGTTGGGCTGATCGCTTCTTCCGGAACATTGCCCTGGAAGGTGATGAGCCTGTTGTTGAAGATGTCACACGCGAGTTTAACCGTGGCATGTGGACGGTTGGTTATACTGGCCAGTCTCCAGAGCGTATCAAGCTTCATATGGCCAATCAGCACACCTTCCACCGCACAACGTTGCAGGCGGTTGGTGGCCCGGCTGATGGTGACTATTACGGATTGCCTTGGCCTTGCTGGGGTACTGCGGAAATGGGTCATCCCGGAACGCCAAATCTGTACGATATGTCCAAGCGCGTCAGCGAAGGCGGCCTGACTTTCCGGGCACGCTTTGGTGTCGAACGTGATGGGGACAATCTGTTGGCGGAAGGCGTTTACTCGCTGGATTCCGAAATTCAGGATGGTTATCCCGAATTTACCATGGCGATGCTCAAAGAACTGGGCTGGGATGGTGATCTCACTGCAGAAGAGAGTGCTGCCATTGAAGCGGTTGCCGGAGACAAGACAAATTGGAAAACCGATTTGTCCGGCGGTATTCAGCGCGTGGCGATCAAGCACGAATGTGCGCCATTCGGGAATGCCAAGGCCCGTGCTGTAGTCTGGACCTTCCCGGATCCAGTGCCGGTTCATCGTGAGCCGCTTTACACAAATCGTCGTGATCTGGTTGAAGACTACCCAACCTATGAGGATCGCAAGTTCTATCGTCTGCCGACACTCTATGCGTCGATCCAGAAGCAGGACTTCTCGAAAGATTATCCGATCATTCTGACCTCTGGTCGTTTGGTTGAATATGAAGGCGGTGGTGATGAAAGCAGGTCCAACCCCTGGTTGGCTGAATTGCAGCAGGACATGTTTGTTGAAATCAACCCGCGTGATGCCAATGATCTTGGTATCAGGGATGGCAAACAGGTCTGGGTCGAAGGCCCTGAAGGCGGCAAGGTGAAGGTCATGGCGATGGTTACGGAGCGCGTTGGCTCCGGGGTTGCGTTCATGCCGTTCCACTTTGGCGGTCATTTCCAGGGAGAAGACCAACGAAGCAAATACCCAAAAGGCGCTGATCCTTATGTGCTCGGCGAATCCACAAACACAGCTCAGACTTACGGCTATGACTCGGTCACTCAAATGCAAGAGACCAAGGCAACGCTCTGTAAGATCTGGTCGGCATAGGGGAGAATAGATTATGGCACTTGGAGGACAGGCTAGAGCCAAATTCCTTTGCGACGCGGAACGCTGCATTGAATGCAACGCCTGCGTCACCGCCTGCAAAAACGAGCATGAGGTGCCTTGGGGCATCAACCGCCGTCGTGTGGTGACCATTAATGATGGTAGCCCCGGCGAACGGTCGATCTCCGTCGCCTGTATGCATTGCTCTGATGCACCATGTATGGCTGTCTGCCCGGTTGATTGTTTCTACCAGACAGAAGATGGCATCGTGCTGCACTCAAAAGATCTGTGCATCGGGTGTGGTTATTGCTTCTATGCGTGTCCGTTTGGCGCGCCGCAATTCCCACAAGCTGGCAACTTTGGCTCCCGTGGCAAAATGGACAAATGTACATTCTGCGCAGGTGGCCCGGAAGAGACCCATTCCACGGTTGAGTTCCAGAAATACGGACGTAACCGTATTGCAGAAGGCAAACTGCCGATCTGTGCTGAAATGTGCTCAACCAAGGCGTTGCTTGCAGGTGATGGCGATGACGTATCCGCGATTTACCGCGAGCGCGTTGTAGCCCGGGGCTTTGGCTCCGGTGCCTGGGGTTGGGGTACAGCATACGGCCAGAAGGGCAACTGAACACAGTTTGCCCGACTTCCGATCAGCCGGTCTCAGATCAGCAGATCATTGACCTTGGCAATTATTGGAGACGGGCCGCTAGATGCGGCCCGTTTTCGTCTGCTCTGACACTGAGATTATTATCTGTGCTTTGGGGCGTGTTTTTTGAAATTTACAAGCATCCGTTTAGAAGGACAAAGCCATCATGTTCGCATCAGATTTGGCAAAAGTGGTAAGGGCGACTTCACAAAGTCTGGCACTCGCTGTCCTCCTGGTCATCGGATCTCTGCTTGTGGCCAGTTCCGGATTTGCTCAGGACGGTGATGCAGCAGCAGATCAATCAGAAACTGTTGATCCTCAGGACGCGCGGTCCAGCACAGGGGGCGCTCAGACCCTTGAAGACATTCTGCGCCGTCAGCGCGGAGAACCCGTTGATGACGCGTTTCGTCGTTCCCAAACCGGCGCCGCCGCGAATGCTGATGCCATTTCTTCACAACTGGGAGTCAGAGGGGCTGCCTCTGACTCAGACATCTATCGACAATTGAGGTTCGGGACCGGTGACGTGACGGTCTCAACCGGTAAGCCTGTAGATCGTATCCTCATTCAGGATGGCGGCATGCGTTGGCTTGAATGGCGGGAAGGCCCCTTAGCCACCTATGGTGCTTATGCGCTGGGAGGCACGATCGTGTTGCTGGCCCTGTTCTATCTTCTGCGCGGGCGCATCCGGATTGAACATGGCTTGTCGGGCGTCTTGATGCAGCGCTTTTCCGGGATAGAGCGGTTTGGACACTGGTTGCTGGCCATTTCTTTCATTCTACTGGCCTTGACCGGATTATGGCTGCTGTTCGGCCGAATTGTATTGATAGAATGGTTCGGAGCGGAGCTTTATTCGCAAATCGCCAGTGCCGGTAAATGGGTGCACAACAATGTAGCTTGGGCCTTTATCGCCGGGTTGATCCTGGTCTTCTTTCAGTGGGTCTTCCAGAATATTCCCAACCGGCACGACCTCATCTGGTTGCTGAAAGGCGGTGGCATTTTCGTAAAAGGTGTTCATCCGCCTTCCAAAAAGTTCAATGCTGGCCAGAAGATCATTTTCTGGAGCGTCATTTTGCTCGGTGCATCTGTGTCTGCCTCTGGAATATCGCTGCTGTTTCCCTTTGAATTCCCAATGTTTGCAGCGACATTTGCAAAGATCAATGAACTTGCGCCCCTGATAGGGCTAGAGACCAGCCTTCCCACCGAGTTGCAGCTTCATGAGGAGATGCAATACGCCCAACTCTGGCACACAATTATTGCCTTCGCGATGACGGTCATCATTCTCGCCCATATCTATATTGGTTCGGTCGGCATGCAGGGCGCTTTCGCTGCCATGGGCTCCGGCAAGGTGGATAAAAACTGGGCCAAGGAACACCACAATCTATGGGTTGAAAAGGTGGAAGCGGAAGAGGCGAAAAAAAATCCCAAGTCCACAAAGCCGGACGACCCGGCTCAAACAGCACAGCCCGCTGAATAGTCATGAGGCTGTCAGCCAATAAGGTGCAAGCCTTGGCCGCAGCCGGTTACCTGCTAACCGCAAGCTTGGCCGTGGCAAATGACGGGTTTGAACGTCTCAGCGGCCATGGCGGTCCGGTCATGGGGGTGGCTGCAGCAAAAGACACGAACGCAAAGCTTAGCGCCAGTTTCGATTATTCGGTCGGGCACTGGACTGAAGGCGAACCAACATGGCTGGAAGGCCATAAGGCTGCGGTTAACAGCGTTGCATTTCTGGGAAATGATCGTGCAGTGTCTGGTGGCGATGACTTTACGCTGATCCTTTGGGACCTGCCATCTGCAAAAATGCTGCAGCGGCTTGAAGGTCATACGGCAAAAATCATGTCCGTGACCGTGTCAGCAGATACCACGCTTATTGCGTCCGCAAGCTGGGACAGCCGCATCGGCCTGTGGGATGCGGACACCGGTGCGTTGCGCGCATGGCTGACAGGCCACAAGAGCGGTGTGAATGATGTTGCCTTCAGCAAGGACGGAACGCTTTTATATTCCGCTTCAATGGATGGAACGATCAGAAGCTGGAATGTTGCAGATGGCAGTCCAGAACGGGTTGAGGTCAATCATGGCTTCGGCGTAAACCGGCTCGTGGTCAATGACGGCGAGGGATGGCTGGCCTATGGAAGCCTGGATGGTGGTACAAGGGTCATCGATGTCAACAATGGTGACGTGATTGCTGACGTGACACTTGAACGCCGCCCCATATTGTCGCTGGCTCTCAATTCTGACGCAAGCCGTCTCTCTGTTGGTGACGGTGATGGTTACATAATGGTCCTTGATACCAAAGACTGGTCCGTCGCCCGTGATTTTCGGGCGGCAAAATCGGGACCGGTCTGGGCCTTGGCTTACACACATGATGGACGCCTCCTATCCGGTGGACTGGATGAGGCTGTCACGATCTGGCCGGAAGAGGGACGTGTCGCCGCGCAAGGCGCGGACCAGCAGCCATTCCATCGCCCGCCAAATGAAATGGAAAACGGCGAGCGGCAATTCGTGCGCAAATGTTCCATCTGCCACAGCCTGGGTACAGCAGTGAACAGGCAGGCCGGTCCGCCGCTTGGCGGCGTGTTCGGTCGCCTGGCCGGAACCGTGGAAGGGTATAATTATTCCTCCGCGCTGACCGGCAATGATCTCGTATGGAATGACGACACCATCAATGCATTATTTGATGTGGGGCCTGATGAATTGACCCCGGGCTCAAAAATGCCGATGCAAAGAATTACCGATGCGCAGGACCGCATTGATCTGGTAGAGTATCTGAAAAGAGCGACTGATCTGGATGCTTCGGACGCTAATTCAAACAGCCAAAATGGTCAGGTCGGGGCTGAATAGTCCAATAATGAGAGGAATTTAGAACATGCGTGCGTTTCTTTGTGCAATTGTTGCGATTGCCGGAATTGCAATCCTGTTTGATTACGGACTGCCAAGGGTTGATATTCCCGGCGTAGAAAGTGGCGACAACGATTCTGTGCGGCTTGATGATTAGTTGGACAGAATAAGCTGAATAAAACAGGTCATCGGCCTCTGTTCGGAATACAGCATGACTGAACCTCAATTTCTCACGACCAAAGAGCTTGCCGATATTCTGCGCGTGAAGGAGCGTAAGGTCTACGATCTTGCAAGCGCTGGGGAAATTCCTTGTCGACGCATTACCGGCAAGCTGCTCTTTCCCAAAACCGAGGTTGATGCCTGGTTAAGCGGTGCCAAACCAGCGGGTCCAGTACAAACCAAAATCCTGCCCCATATCATTGCAGGCAGTCATGACCCGTTGCTGGATTGGGCGATCCGCGAAAGCGGGTGTGGTCTTGCCACGTTTTTCGACGGCAGTTTGGATGGGCTTGACCAACTGAAATCCGGTCAGGCCATGGCCGCCGGAATTCATTTGGTGGAAGACAGCGGCAATGAGTGGAACCTGTCATTTGTGCAGGATGCATTTTCTGAGGAAGCGATGGTTCTGATGCAATGGGCACGGCGCGATCAGGGGCTTATCCTGTCTGCCAAACTTGGCTCAATCGCATCACTTGCAGAGTTGAAAGGCAAGCGGATTGCGCAACGACAACCAGCATCAGGCGCAGGGCGGTTGTTCCTGCACGAACTGAAAGCCAAAGGCATCAAACCGCAGGACTTTGAGTTGCTTCCAGACTATGCCCGGACTGAAACAGATGCGGCCCTGACCGTCGTGTCCGGCAAGGCCGACGCGGCCCCCGGGCTGTCGGGCCTGGCCAGACAATTTGACCTTGGCTTTCTGCCAATTGCAACGGAACGCTACGATCTGCTGATAGATCGCCGCTCATGGTTTGAGCCGCCCATGCAGGCTCTTCTTCAGTTTTGCCGATCTCCCGAATTTCAACAGCACGCCGCTGATATTGGCGGGTATGATTTATCCGGCCATGGCAAAATACACTGGAATGGTGCTTAGGCGCGGTCTCTAATTGGCATTTGGGAAAAACAATTGTTGCCCATCGCGCTGGTAGGCGGCAATGGCATCCTGGCCATCTGATGATAGAATCCAGTCGATAAACTGATCTGCCAAATCGGTTTTCACATTTGGGCAGCGATCCGGGTTGATATCCACAATTCCATATTGATTGAACATGGCCGGATCACCTTCCATGGCTATTGTGTGGTTTCCTTTGTTGCCAAATGCGATCCATGTGGCGCGATCTGTCATCACATAAGCATCCATACCAATACCGACATTCAGCGTAGCGCCCATGCCGGAGCCGGTTTCGCGATACCAGCTGCCACTGGCCGCAGGCCCGTCAATACCGGCACTGTTCCAAAGGCTGAGTTCTTTCTTATGGGTGCCACTGTCATCACCGCGTGAAGCAAAAGCTGCTTTGGTTTCAGCGATCTTTTGCAGGGCAGCGGCCACATCATTGCTGCCAGCAATGCCAGCAGGGTCAGAAGCAGGACCCACAATCACGAAATCATTATACATGACGTCGGATCGGGTCAGGCCGTATCCGTCAACGACGAATTTTTCCTCCGATGTTTTGGCATGAACCAGAAGCACATCACCATCGCAATTTGTTGCGTTCTTGATGGCCTGTCCTGTGCCAACCGCGACAACGCGAACTTCAATCCCCGACATCTCTTTAAACTCGGGCAGAAGCGCATCATAGAGCCCGGAATTCTGGGTTGATGTGGTCGATTGAACGATGATGAAATCATCAGCCAAGGCTGATCCCAACAAAGCAGTCTGTGCCAGAAGGCAAAGCCCGGTCAGACGGCAAAAATACCTGTTCATTTCAGATCTCCCAATAAGTGTTCAAACCAGCAACTCACCCTTCAGATATGCCATCGCTTCCAGCGATTGCGGCTCTGTAAAGAATGTCTCTGCAGGTGAGTGTTCATGCGCAAACCCCTGATGCAGAAAGACCACATCAAAGGCCAGTCGTTTGGCCTGTCCGATATCATGCGTAACCAACACGATTTTGGTTCCATTATTGCTGGCCTGCAGAACCAGCTTTTCAATGGCTTGCGTTGCCTGAGGGTCGAGGCTCGCAGTGGGCTCGTCCAGCAACAGCAATTTGGGTTGGGCTGCAAGCGCCCGAACGAGTGCCAGGCGTTGCTGTTCACCACCGGACAGCAATCTGGCAGGTGAATTGGACAAGTGCTCCAGATCAGCCATTCGCAACAACTCAGCAAGTCGCTCAGGCCGTTCTCTGCGGTTCACGCCATGTAGTTTGAGCGCGTGGATCAAATTCCCTTTGACAGACCGTCGTAACATCACAGGTTTTTGGAACACGAGGGCAATATCGCGAGCGGCGAGGCCACATTCATGCACATATCCGTCCGTGGGCAGCAGCAATCTTGCAAGCAGACGCAGGGCCAGTGACTTACCAGCTCCGTTTGGTCCCATCACAGTGGTGATGCCATTGTTGCGGAGGGAAAATGTCAACCCGTCGACAAGCTTTCGCGACCCGGCCGCAAACACCACATTTTCCAGTTTTGCAATCAGCCTGGTTGGATTAGGCTCTGCTCCATCATGCAGTTGAACGATATCCGCTTCAGGCATACGCAAACCGCTCCATACTGGTGCGTAGCGACATGAGCGCAGCGTTTATGGAGATGGACAGCAGAACCAGAATGATGCCAAGGCCCAAGGCAAGTGCCAATTCGCCCTTAGAGGTTTCAAGTGCGATGGCTGTGGTCATGACACGGGTGACATGATTGATGTTACCGCCCACAATCATAACCGCACCAACCTCAGCCAGCGCGCGCCCCATACCTGCCAGCGCAGCCGTAATCAGCGAATAGCGCGCATCCCACAACAAGGTGGATAAAACGTCACGTCGGCGTGCGCTCATGGAGCGCAACAATTCGCTGTATTCGCCATTCAGATCTTCAATGATCTGCCGGGTGAGGGCGGCAACAATGGGTGTCACAAGCAGTGTCTGGGCAATGATCATTGCAGTGGGTGTGTAGAGTAGCTGCCAGCTACCAAGCGGTCCGGCGCTGGACAGAAACAGATACACCGTCAGACCGACAACGACCGGGGGCAATCCCATCAGTGAACTGATGAAAACCACAATCATGCCTCTTGCGGGAAAACGTGAAATGGCAAGCAAAGCGCCGAGTGGAAACCCCAACAGGCAGGAGATGGCAACTGCGCTGAGTGTGACAGTCAGAGACAAGCCAACTATTTCAAACAGATCTGCATCCAGACTGACGATAAGATTGAAGGCGGCCCAAAAAGCAGCCTGGATATCCTGCATTTTCCTCTCCCAAGAATGCATTCAAGTGCATTTTGATGCATTATATGCTGTAATTTACCAGATACTGAGAGAAAAACAACAAACACGCGTTTTTTTCAAACGCGTGTTTCCAGAGAGTGCGTGTCAGCGTTAGATAATTGCGCCGCGAACCTTGGCGGAAACCCATTCACTGATGAGAACGGCGACGAGGATGACCAGCAGGATAAGACTGACTTGTGGCCAAGCCAGCGTATTCAGTGAGCCCTGCAATTGCAGGCCGATGCCGCCAGCGCCAACCAGCCCAAGAACGGTCGATTCGCGAATATTGATGTCCCATCGGAACACCGCAATGCCGGCAAAGGCGGGCAGGATTTGGGGCACGATACCGTACGCCATCACTTGCCAACGACTGGCGCCGGTTGCCGTAATGGCTTCAACCTGACTCTGATCGATTTCCTCAATCGCCTCATAAAGCAGTTTGGCACAGAAGCCGATCGACCGGATGGTAATGGCCAGCATGCCCGCAAATATCCCCGGTCCAACAATAGCGACCAGCAGCAGTGCCCATATCAGCGAGTTGATGGAACGTGAAGAGACGATAATCAGCAAGGCAATGGGCCGGATGATATATCGGTTGGGTGTTGTGTTGCGTGCTGCCAGAAAAGCAACAGGAACAGCCAGAACGAGGGCGAATAATGTTCCCAGCGTTGCAATGTTCAATGTATCCCAGATGGGTTCCCAGAGCGTACTAATATAACCCCAGCGCGGTGGCAGGGCGCGTGAGCCGATATCGGCCGCAATGCGCGGTGCGTCCCACACAAAAAACCATTCGGTTGCGTCAGAAATCTGAGCCCAGCAATAGAGAAAGATGATAGTGCCAAACAGCCAGCCAGCCCAGTTCAGCAATTGACTGTTGCGGTCGCGCCGTTGCCAGACTTTCAGACCGTTCTTGTTGGACGAAACTGGCATTATTGTACCTTTGCGCGAATGATACCGGACAGATATTCCAGCACCATGACGACGACTATAATGATTAGAAGAATGGCTGCGGCTGTATCAAATTCATAGCGGTCAAAAGCTGTGTTGAGGGTGGCTCCGATGCCGCCCGCACCCACAAGCCCCAAGACGGCGGATTCGCGAAAGTTGATATCAAGTCGATAGATCGACAGCCCAATGAGGCGCGGCATGATCTGGGGTTGAACGCCGTAATTGATCCATTGTGTCCACGTTGAGCCGGTGGCGCGAATGGCTTCCGCCTGAACCTTATCCATATCCTCAATGTCTTCCGCCAACAGTTTGGCCAGAAAACCAATTGTTGCGAAACTCAAAGTCAGAAAACCGGCCAGCGGACCAAACCCGAAAATTGCCACGAGAAGAATGGCAACGATAATTTCGTTCAACGCACGCGACACGGCAACAATGCCGCGACAGACGATATACACCGGCAGCGGAGCAATGTTTCGGGCCGCACCAAGACCGATTGGAATGGAAATCAAAATGCCAACAACCGTGGAGGCAATGGTCATCTCGACGCTTTCAATAAGGCCTTCTCTTATATCCACAGCACGTGAGCTGAAATCGGGATTGGCAAAGCCCAGAACGAATTGCAGACCGCGGTCCAGGCCTTCGCTCACGCGAGCCCAGTTCACCTCAAGGGAGCCAATTGCCAGAATAAGATAAATGATCGCGCCGATGGTCAGACCCCACCGCCACATATTGGATTTGATGAAAGCAGGCTTTTGCCATTGGCGACCGACCAGATCTTCCAGTCGGACATCTGTTTGAAGGGTGGAGGTGCGGCTCATAAGACGACGTCTTGCAAGTCTTCTTCATCCACCTTCTGGATGGTTTCCTTCCAGTCTTCCTCACCATAAATTTTGGTCAGAACATCAGGGGTCAGCCCCTCTGGCGGGCCGTCAAACTGAACGACACCGAAGCGCAGTCCAATGACACGTTCGACAAACATCTGGGCCAGCGCCACATCATGAATATTGATGATGGCAGCCAGATCCCGTTCCTTACACAACTCGCAAATCAAACGCATGATCTGACGAGAGGTCTTTGGGTCGAGCGACGCGGTCGGTTCATCCACCAACAGCAGGGCAGGGTCCTGAATGAGTGCGCGGGCAATGCCGACACGCTGCCGTTGTCCACCCGACAATTCATCGGCGCGCTTGTCCGCCATGGCCAGAAGGCCAACACGGTCCAGCAGGCGAAATGCTTCATCCACATCCTTTTGCGGGAATTTCCGAAAATAGCTGCGCCAGAAACCCACATAGCCAAGCCGTCCGGATAAAACATTTTCCATCACGGTCAACCGCTCAACCAGAGCATATTCCTGAAAGATCATCCCCATTCTGCGACGCTCGCGGCGCAATCCGGAAGAACCAAGGGCGGTCAGATCAACACCGTCCAGAATTGCCTTGCCTGATGATGGGCTCACCAACCGGTTGATGCAGCGTATCAGTGTTGATTTCCCGGCACCCGAAGGGCCGATCAGGGCCACCACCTGACCACTTGGAATCTCCAAAGTTACATCGGTCAGCGCTTTATCGCCGGTGGGGTACACTTTGGTAAGCTGTTCTAATTTGAGCATAAATATCTCGTAAGGTGGCACAATTAACGGGTGCGCATTTTGTCTGAAATACGCACCCGTCCTGATGATTCAGATACTAACTGAAAATTACTGGCAGGAGTAGGAAACACCATTGGCCGCATCAATTTTGCGGATGACGTCCCAGAATTCCTTGTAAGTCATTTCCAGGAACTGACCTTCATTGGATTTTTCAAACTCTTTCTGAAGGCTGCTACCGTCCCATTCAAAGCTGAAAAAGGCTTCCCGGACTTTAGCTTTCAACTCAGGTGTCAGATTGTGCGCGACACCAAACCCCGTTGTCGGGAAAGTCTGGGATTTGTAGATGGATTTAACCTGTTCTGGTTTGATCACATCGCGGCTGATCATCCGTTTCAGAACGGAGTTTGCGATGGACGCAGCCGGATAATCCTTATTGGCAACACCAAGAATGGAATTGTCGTGCTTGCCGGAAAACGCCGGTTCAAAATCACGTTCGGCTTCCATGGCGAAATCGGCTTTCAGGATAGCACTTGGTGCTTTAAATCCGGAATTTGACGTTGGTGAAGTGAAAGCAAGTTGCTTGCCCTTGATGTCTTCCACCTTGTCGATGCCGGAACCTGGATAAGTGATGATTTCCATTTCATAGCCAAAATTGCCGTCCTTGGACGCCATGATGGTGAATGGGCTGAAGCCGGCACAATTCACAGCCAAAGGATTCGAACCTGTGTTGAAGCCAGCAATATGAAGGCGCCCGGACCGCATTGCTTCGATCTGCGCAGCATTAGACTGAACAGGGAAGAACAATGTCTTCTTGCCGGTAACGGCTTCAAGATGGGTCAGGAAATCTGCCCAGGCTTCTTTGTAAACCGCAGGGTCTTCAACCGGCGTATAGGCAAAGATCAGTGTGTCTGGATCAGCAAGCTTGGACACATCTGTTGGTGTGTCAGCTACAAGGTCTCCATCCCGATCGCAATATCGCTCATCAAGAGTGCCGCGCGGGCAATCTTCCACATGAGAAGCTGCAAAAGATGTTGGAACCGAACCCAACATCAGAGCAACAGTTCCTACCAGAGCAGCGCAGCTACCCATCAGTCGCTTACTTAATTTCATCCCGTTCTCCTTGCTTTTCTTTTTTTGATAATAGTTTATTAGGCGGTTAAGTAATTCTTTGCAATCAGCGAGTCGTTTTTTGGCGATACCAAAACACATTTCTAGCTAAGCAATTGGACCCATATCACCGGACCACGTCAGTCCGATGACGGTGTTTTTGTTTTGTCACAGAATCGCTGTACACCCTGAAAACCAAAGGAAACTGTAGAATATGCCTCGTGGCACCCAAACGCAGATGGCCGCTCTCCCACTCAGACAATCAGACAGTGGAGACTGGCGCATTCTCATGATTACCTCACGCGATACGGGGCGCTGGGTGCTGCCTAAAGGCTGGCCGATGAAGGGTAAAAATCTACGTCAGGCAGCTGAACAGGAAGCCTTGGAAGAAGCGGGTGTCATTGGACAAATTTCGAAGAACCCAATTGGTGTCTATCACTATCTGAAACGCATTGAAGATGGTGCAGATATTCCGTGCGAAGTGGTTCTTTACCCAATGAGGGTAACAAAGCTGCTGCGCCGTTGGCCCGAGCGCAACGAACGCAAAAGGAAATGGTTTTCCGCCAAAGGTGCTGCAAAACGGGTTATGGAGGAAGATCTGAAGGACCTTCTGGTTTCCATCAAGCAGAACCCTAAAAAGCTGGGCCTCTAGATTTGGTTTACGATTCTCTGACCAGGCTTTGCAATACGATTTGCAGCGAAGGTATCTGCCGCTAACGCTCAGCGGTGTTCCTGCTTAAGACCACGGTATTGATTGGCATATGAATTCAAGTCAGCCCGATTGAGGAATGACTGGAACTGTTATACAAGACCCTTCCAACTCGTTCGAGCTCCTAGTTAAACCAACAGAGACATTTATGACCACAAGTGATTCAAATAGCGCGGAAATCGGCCTGATTGGCCTTGGCACAATGGGAGCCAGTCTTGCTCTGAACATTGCTGAGAAGGGATTCCCGATCGCAGTCTTCAACAGGACCACATCCAAGACGGATGAGTTCTACGCCAATGCAGGTGACCTCACCCAGCGCGTTGTTCCAACGGAAACACTTGAGCAGTTCGTTGCGGCCATAAAGGCACCGCGCGCCATTATTCTGATGGTCCCTGCTGGTGATGCTGTTGATCAGCAAATCGCAGCATTGCGTCCCTTGCTGGACAAGGATGATCTGATCATCGATGCAGGCAATGCAAATTTCCACGACACCAACAAGCGCGCTGCAGATGCGAAAGAGGCAGGCGTGCCCTTTATAGGTATTGGTGTGTCCGGCGGAGAAGAAGGCGCGCGTCACGGCCCGTCTATCATGGGCGGAGGTCCAAAACCGGCATGGGATCGCGTCGCCCATATTCTGGAAGCAATTTCTGCAAAATATGAAAGCACGCCTTGTGCCACATGGATGGGTGAGGGCGGTGCTGGTCATTTCGTCAAGGCCGTCCATAACGGTATTGAATATGCGGACATGCAGATGATTGCCGAAGTCTATGGCATCATGCGTGATGGTTTCGGAATGGACGCGGCAAAAGTCGGCGACGTGTTCGACACGTGGAATGCAGGCACTCTGAAATCCTATCTGATCGAGATTTCCGCAGCTGTTGCCAAATCCAATGACGCGAAGTCCGGTGGCCCCATTCTGGATATTATTCTCGACAAGGCCGGACAGAAAGGCACAGGTCGCTGGACCGTCATCGAAGCCCAGCATCTGGGCGCGCCCATCACTGCCATCGATGCAGCCGTTGCTGCGCGGAACCTGTCTTCAAGATTGGAAGAGCGCAAAGCCGGGGAAGCCATTTTTGGCGCTGCACCGAAAAGCCTGAGCACAGAGGCCCTTTCCACCGAGTCGCTGGAAATGGCACTGATTGCTGGCAAGATTGTCTGCTATGCACAGGGGTTCCAACTGCTTCGGACAGCATCTGAAAACTTCAATTGGTCACTGCCCTTGCCAGATGTCGCACGGGTCTGGCGTGAAGGCTGTATTATCCGCTCCACGATGTTGAACGACATGGCGGATGCTCTGACCGAAAACGCTGATCAGAATCTGATGTTTGCGCCTTACTTCTCGCAGAAGCTGGCCGAGACTGAAGGCAGTCTGAGACGTGTCGTTGCCGCAGGTGCCCTGCATGGATTGCCGCTGCCTGCGCTGAGCAACGCATTGTCCTACTTCGACATGATGCGGACAGGCCGCTCGACCGCCAACATGATCCAGGGTCAACGTGATTTCTTTGGTGCCCACTCCTTCGAGCGGCTGGATTCAGAAGGAAGCCATCACGGCCCATGGAAGCAGGGCTGAAGCTGTTCTTGTCAACAGGTCATCAAACGCTCTTTCTTGCGTAATATTATAACATATGTGATAAGTCGCGACCCTGTCGCACTTATCCGGTGGCCTGTCAAAAGTGACAATTACGCAAAATCCAATCGCATCTCTTAGCAATGCTGGCGTGTATCGCGACAGCAAGTGGCTGGTTCGCGGCATTGAATTTGATATTCAGCGCGGTGAGATCGTGACTTTGATCGGACCGAACGGGTCCGGCAAGTCCACAACAGCCAAAATGGTCCTCGGTTTACAGAAGCCCAGTGAGGGCAAGGTGACGCGGCTAGAAGGCGTTCGCGTTGGTTATGTCCCTCAAAAGCTGCATGTTGACTGGACATTGCCACTGACAGTGCGCCGGCTGATGACACTCACAACCCGTCTCAGTGGTTCTGAGATTGCAAAGGCGTTGGAACGGACCGGCATTGCCCACCTTGTCGCCGCCGAGGTGCGTCATCTATCGGGTGGCGAATTTCAGCGCGCTATGCTGGCCCGTGCCATTGCCCGAAAACCGGATCTGCTGGTGTTGGATGAGCCCGTGCAAGGTGTTGATTTTACCGGCGAGCTGGCACTTTACGAATTGATTTCAAGCTTACGCAACGAATTGGGCTGTGGCATTCTGCTGATTTCCCATGATCTGCACGTGGTTATGGCTGCGACAGATCAGGTTATTTGCCTGAACGGCCATGTCTGTTGCAAGGGCACTCCAAGCGCGGTGGCCGAAAGTCCGGAATACATGAAGCTGTTCGGAACGCGCGCATCATCGGGCCTTGCGGTCTATCAACATCATCATGACCATACCCATCTGCCCGATGGCACCGTGCGGCATGCTGACGGAACTGTGACCGAGCACTGCCACCCGGATGATGGGCATCACGACCAGGGGGCGGATCAGCCCAAGACAACGGATGACCCGTCACATGCTTGATGATTTTTTTGTGCGCGCTTTGATCGCTGGCATTGGCGTAGCCATGATTGCTGGACCGCTGGGTTGTTTTATTGTGTGGCAGCGTCTGGCCTATTTTGGCGATACTCTCGCTCATGCGGCTTTGTTGGGAGTTGCACTAGCATTTTTGCTGGAGGTCAATATCACCGCAACCGTGTTCTTCGTGTCGGCTACGGTGGCCATATTGCTGTTGCTGCTCCAAAAAAGGGCCGGACTGTCATCAGATGCGTTGCTGGGGCTGTTGTCGCACTCAGCATTGGCACTTGGCCTTGTTGTTCTGGCCTTTATGGGCTCGGTACGCTTTGATCTGATGGGGCTGTTGTTTGGCGATATTCTCTCGGTTTCCAAGGGAGATATCGCTATGATTTATGGTGGTGGATTGGCCGTCCTTTTGATTCTGATAGCAATTTGGCGACGCCTGTTTGCAGCCACCGTCAGTCCCGAACTGGCAGAAGCTGAGGGGATGCGCCCTGAGATTGCCAATATCGTTTTCATGCTTCTGATGGCGATGGTCATTGCAATAGCGATGAAAATTGTTGGTGTATTGCTGATCACAGCTTTGCTGATTGTGCCTGCTGCAACTGCGCGTAGATTTGCAGCAGGCCCCGAACAAATGGCTGTTTTGTCTGCATTGATCGGAGCGGTGGCTGTGATTGGTGGTCTGTCTGGGTCTTTGCGTTGGGACACACCATCGGGACCCTCTATTGTGGTTGCCGCTATGGTATTGTTTATTCTCAGCCTGTCATCTGCTATCCGCAGGCTTACAAAACGCTCTGAAACCAGGGAAGGGTCGCTGAAATGAATCAAATTGGATCAATTGAAAAACCCCTGACCAAGAATCAGGAACTGGTGTTTGGAGCTCTTTCTGGAACAGAAGAGCCCCAAAGCGCCTATACCTTGCTGGATAGGCTGCGTGCCGATGGATTGCGCGCGCCTTTGCAGATTTATCGGGCTCTGGAGAAGTTGATCGATCTGGGACTGGTACATCGTCTGGAATCGCTCAACGCGTTTGTCGCCTGCAGTCATCCCACATGCTCTGACCACACAACAGTTGCGTTTGCGATCTGTAACGATTGTGGACTGGTTGATGAAGTTGCCGATGAACGGCTCACCTCAAATCTTAAAGAGGTGGCCGATGATCATCGCTTTGTCTTGAAACAGTCCATTGTTGAACTGCGTGGAACATGTAAGGACTGTGCCACACTGCCGGTAAACCCGCAGTAATCTGGTCGGAAGCAACACAACATCACAGGGAGAGCTGGTAGTTTGAGAGTTTTGATATTGGGCGGCGCCGGAATGGTAGGTCAGAAACTTGTCGGCCGCCTGGTCGCTGATGGGTTGAGCGCGGGCACAATCAGCGAATTGATCCTTCATGATGTTGTCGCGGCAGCAAAACCCGAGGCGTCTTTCCCGGTGACGGGGCTGGTTGGTAACCTTGCCGATCCCGACGAAGCCAGGAAACTGGCCGGGTTGAAACCGGATATCATTTTCCATCTGGCGGCCATTGTGTCTGGCGAAGCAGAGCAAAATTTCGTCAAGGGCTGGGACATAAATGCACGTGGCACCTGGTGGTTGCTGGAAGCGTTGCGCGAAAAAACCGAGGCCAGTGAACCGGCCTATTGTCCCAAATTTGTTTTCACCTCCTCAATCGCTGTTTTCGGCGCACCTTTTCCAGACAAGATCACTGATGAATTTCTGACGGCACCGCAAACCTCCTATGGTGCTCAAAAAGCGATGACGGAATTGCTGGTCAATGATTACAGCCGCAAAGGCTTCATTGACGGTGTTTCAATCCGTCTGCCGACAATTTGTGTGCGCCCGGGCAAGCCGAATCTGGCGGCATCTTCCTTCTTTTCCGGTATTATTCGCGAGCCTTTGAACGGGCAGGAAGCTATTTTACCCGTGCCGGACACTGTACGGCACTGGCATGCCTCTCCACGCTCTGCAGTTGGGTTCCTGGTTCATGCAGCCAATATGGACACCTCAGCATTGGGCCCACGCCGTGCATTGAACATGCCCGGTGTTTCCTGCACGGTGGCGGAACAAATTGACGCACTTCGCGTTATCGCCGGTTCTGATGCAGTCAAGCTGATCCGCCGCGAACCCAATGATGCAATTATGAATATCGTTAAAACCTGGGCTCAGGATTTCGCTCCAGAGCGGGCCTTGGCACTTGGTTTTTCGGCAGAAACCAGTTTTGATCAGATCATCAAAATCTACATCTCTGAAGAACAGCCAGGGTCATAAGAAAGAGAAGGTATCTTTGGTCGGATAGCTTCGTTTTGGGCGTTCATACCTTTCTTATCTGGAGATCGCATCTTTACGATGGTCATTTGCCGTCCAGTGCAATAAAACTGGTATGCCAGTCTGTTGGCCGTACGGACCTGTTTTCGCTGCCAGCCTTTATGGCCCGCCGGAAACCGGATCGCGGTCGGCGGCTTGCTTAAGTCAGGAAACATGCTCGCGGTTCATCAACGCAGCAACTCCAAACACCATGAAACACGGGGCGTCTGAAGCGCATCGTTGTGCCTAAGGAATTTACTATGTCGGATTTTATCCGCCTCGATGCCGCAGACAATGTGGTCACAGTCACCAAGCCAATAGAGGCTGGTCAGGGGATCGAAAGCACCGAAACCCGCTCTTTGGTGCCGCGCGGGCACAAGGTGGCCACGACTCCCATTAAGTCAGGTGAGGCGGTTCGAAAATACAATCAGATCATTGGCTATGCATCAGAGGATATTCCGGCAGGTGCACTTGTGCATACCCAGAACATCGAGTTCCGCAATACGCAGGCTGATTATGAATATTCAACGGATCTACGGGCGGTTGAGCCCGTAGCTGAGAGCGCGCGCGATACCTTTATGGGATATCGCCGCAGCAACGGTAAAGTCGGCACTCGAAACTATATCGCTATTTTAACCTCGGTGAATTGCTCTGCCACCGCCGCGCGCAGGATCGCTCAGGCATTTGGACCCGAAGAATTGGCAGACTATCCGAATGTCGATGGTGTGGTGGCGTTTGTCCACGGAACCGGATGCGGCATGGCGGGCGATGGCGAAGGCTTTGATGCGTTGCAGCGGGTTATGTGGGGCTATGCGCGCCACCCGAACCACGCCGGTGTTCTGATGGTCGGTCTTGGCTGCGAGATGAACCAGATCGAGTGGCTCCTGGAAGCCATGGGCATTGAGAGTGGACCATTGTTCCATGCAATGAATATTCAGGATGTAGCTGGCCTAAAGAAAACCGTCGACATTGGCATTGAAAAAGTCCGTGCCATGCTGCCGGAAGCCAACAAATTCCAACGGGAGCCTTGTCCGGTCTCTGAATTGTGTGTGGCCTTGCAGTGCGGCGGATCAGATGCTTGGTCAGGTATTACCGCAAATCCGGCTTTGGGTTATGCCTGTGACCTTCTGGTGGCTCAGGGTGGAACAGGTGTTCTGGCTGAAACACCGGAAATCTATGGCGCAGAACACCTTTTGACCCGCCGTGCAGTCGATGAGAAAACAGGGAAGAAACTGGTCAATCTCGTGCGCTGGTGGGAAGATTATACAGAGCGTAACAAGGGCTCCATGGACAATAATCCAAGTCCAGGAAACAAGAAGGGTGGCTTGACCACCATCTTGGAAAAATCACTTGGAGCCGCCGCGAAGGGCGGCACCACGCCGTTGGCGGGTGTTTATCGCTACGCCGAACCTGTCACAGCCAAAGGGTTCACCTTTATGGATTCACCCGGCTATGATCCAGCTTCCGTAACCGGCCAGATTGCGTCCGGTTGCAATCTTGTCGCTTTCACGACGGGCAGGGGATCTGCCTTTGGCTCCAAACCATCCCCATGCATCAAAATTGCCACCAATTCTCAAATGTACGAACGCATGACCGGAGATATGGACGTCAATGCCGGTGAAATGCTGCTGGATGGGGTTACTCTGGAACAGAAGGGCCGTGAGATTTACGAGCTCCTCATTCGTGTTGCTTCTGGCGAGGAATCGAAATCAGAAGCGCAGGGCCTTGGCGATTACGAATTTGTGCCGTGGCAAATTGGCGCGACCATGTAACGCAACGCACAGTCTCAGCCCGGCATCTGTCGAACGACAGCAGATCGGTCACAGCAGGCGGAAATCGCCCCAGACTCATTCTATCAACGTAATCAAATAAGCATTTGATAAAAGGAAGAAAATGTCAAAACCCTCAATCGGATTTCTCGGCCTCGGACTTATGGGTTCGGCCATGTGCCAACGTCTGCTGGATTTGTCCTATCCGCTCACGGTCATCGCAAATCGATCACGCGAGAATGTGGACAAGGCGGTCGCACGTGGTGCGGTTGAAGTGAAAACAGCGCGGGAAGTTGCCGAGCGCAGCGATATTGTCATGCTGTGTATGGACACATCGGCCTCGGTGGAATCTCGCATGTATGGCGATGACGGGGTCATTGCGGGTCTCAGCCCTCAGGCAGTCACGATTGACTTTGGAACTTCCCTGCCAAACTCCACACGGGCAATCGGCGAAGCTGTCTCCGCGAAAAATGCGACCTATCTGGATGCACCATTGGGACGGACACCCGCTCACGCTTTGGACGGTGCCCTGAACATCATGTGTTCTGGTGATCGGGCTGCATATGATCGTGTTGAGCCGGTGCTGAAGGATCTGGGCGAGAATGTTTTCCATCTGGGTGCGCTCGGGTCAGGCCATACGATCAAGCTGATCAACAACTTCTATGCAATGACAACCGCCAATGCCATGGCTGAAGCATTTGCCATTTCAGACAAGATGGGCGTTGCCCGCGAACAGGTCTATGCAGTCATGTCTGCTGGGCCCAACCATTCCGGCATGATGGATTTTGTCAAAGCCTATGCGGTTGATGGAAACTCGAATGCGCTTGAATTCGCGATTAAGAACGCGAACAAGGATGTTGGTTACTACGGACAGATGGCATCTGACGCAAATGTGGATTCAATCATGTCCAAATCCGTTCGCGAGGCGCTGTCGAGTGCCGTAGATGCTGGATTTGGTGACAAAATGGTCAGCGAGATGGTTGATTTTCTGGCGGAGAAATACGCAGAGCCGGGCTCCAGTTAGACAGTCAGGGTCAAGAGCCCGATGTCGGGACTGACCGCAAAGGCGAATGAAGACAGAGTCATGAGTGGCATCCTCTTGATGCTGGGCGCATATCTGTTTTTCGCCTTTGTTGATGTCAGTGCAAAGTGGTTGGCTATTGCTGGGTTGTCTGCCTTGCAACTGTCATTTATGCGCTATTTGGGCCATTTTCTGATCTCCCTGTTCCTCATTGGAAAAGGGGGGGTGAGCGTTAACCGATTTTCAAGCGACAGAATGGTGCTCGTGGTCCTGCGTGCGGCATTGTTGATGGCGTCCACAATATTGAATTTCAGTGCGGTCGCCTATCTGCCGCTGACTTTGACATCGACGATCCTGTTTTCCACGCCGATTATCATTTGCGCCCTGTCGTGGCCTCTCTTGGGCGAGCGTGTGGGGTTCTGGCGCTGGAGCGCAATCATGCTCGGGTTTGTTGGAATTCTGATCGCCATTCGCCCGTTTGATTCCAGCTTTCACTGGGCCGTGACGTTGTCTCTGTCCGCTGCATTCTGTTTTGCGCTCTATTCAATTTTAACCCGCAAGCTGGCGGGCGTTGTGGCGGTGGACACGCTGCAATTCTATTCGGGATTCGTTGGAACCATAGCATTGCTGCCATTCGCAATTTTTACCTGGCAGAACCCGACAAATGGACTGGACTGGACCATCATGCTTGTGATTGGCGTGTTTGGATGGCTTGGCCATCAATTGTTGACCAACGCCCACCGTTTTGCACCCGCAAGCACGCTGACGCCCTTCGGTTACACCTTCATTCTGTATCTAACTGTGGCCAGTTTTCTGATATTCGATCACTTGCCCGACCGCTGGACCTTGATAGGCGGCGCAATTATTATTGTCGCTGGACTGATGATCTGGTTTCGCGAAAAACAGCTCAACCCATCTGCCAATTAGTCAGCCAGTTATCTAAACAACCAGCGATCTAAACAGTCTGCAGTCTAATCAGCCTGCACTTGGGCAACGGCTCGGCGAATCGCCAATTGGTAACCCTGTGTGCCCATGCCAGCAATGACACCGTCAGCGCGCATGGAAACGTAGGAATGGTGGCGAAAGGCTTCCCGTTGATGCACGTTGGAAATATGCACCTCCATCACCGGCCCATCAAATGTATTCAGGGCATCCAGTATGGCAATACTGGTATGTGTAAACGCAGCAGGATTGATAACAATCGCAGCGCCGGTTTCCCGTGCCTCGTGTATCCAGTCAATCAGTTCATACTCACGATTTGACTGGTGAAAACGAATGTCAAAACCCAGTTCCGATGCTAATGAGCGGCAATCCACTTCAACATCTGCAAGGGTCTCATGCCCATAAATGTCAGGCTGGCGTTTTCCCAGCAAATTGAGGTTTGGTCCATTCAGGACGAAGATGAGTGACAAATTAGAACTCCAAGAATTGCCAGGCCGACCCTGTACGTTTGGACTGATAGCATCCAACCAGTGTAAAATGGATGTCTGAAGAATATCCTATAGCAAATTTCCGGCATAAACTCTGTACAGAATTTACAACGTGGCTTGCTTTGAAAATCTGTGTTTCAGGATTCTATCCCTGCTCAGTGCAGCAAGTTTGTGGTTGTGCACGCAAAAAATTACACATGAAAAAATAGAATGATTCGAGTGGCTTGCGATCTCACAATGATTTTTTCTGCGGGCTGCGGGAATTTTTCTGATCGGCCCACGTTTGCCTAACATCCCAATCAGGGGACGTTTTAAGAAAAGGCTTACACCATGGAAATACTCACCACCAATCGACTGCATAAATCAAAACGCGCTTTTTCCACTCGCCGCGTCAATCTCGACCTGTGTACCAAACTGAAGGTCAGTGACTACGCGCCTGTGGCAGGAGATCTCGTCCTTGCCAGGATTGTAGAGCTGGGATCCCATTCACGGATTGAACTGCCAACAGGGCGCCGTGCAAAGTTGCAGTTGGGTGACGAGATTTTTCTGGCCTATGGCAATCGCTACGCACCCGATCAGTATGAGGCTTATGTGCCAACAGATCTGGGACCGTGTCATATGGTTGCCGCTGGCGGCGTTGCAGCGCATGCCGTGAGCTGGCACGAGCGTCTGGCCGGGCCAACAGCGGTTCAGCCAATTGGCGTTGTCGCCGATTCACAAGGAGCGGCCATCAACCTTGGTCAGTTCCGTTGTGAGGACGTTGCCTGCGCCGTGCCACCTGTTGCATTTGCCGTGTTCGGATCTTCCATGAACGCCGGAAAGACCATTTCAGCGGCTTCATTGGTGAAAGGGTTTGCCGATGCGGGGCTCCGTGTCGGTGCGCTGAAAATCACCGGGACGGCTGCTGGTGGCGATACCTGGTTGATGCGGGATTATGGTGCCAGCGAGGTGTTCGATTTCACAGATGCCGGTTTCACAACAACATTCATGGAGCCTGTGAGTGAGATAATTGCGGGCGCTGAAAACTTGATGCGGCTGCTTGGAAAGTCTGGTTGTGACGTTGCGGTCATCGAAGTTGCAGATGGTCTTTACCAGAAAGAAACCAGCCAGCTAGCGGCCCATCCCGCGCTCAAAGCCATGATCGACGGTGTTTACTTTGCTGCCAATGACGCACTTGGAGCCGTAACAGGTGTCTCCAAACTGAAGAGCTTGGGGCACACTGTTCTGGGCGTATCCGGTGCCGTTATGAGATCGCCACTGGCTTCTGCAGAGGCTGCCAGTCAACTGGATACGCCAATGTTGCATCTGGACGACCTTCAAAACCCTGATTGCGCTCGTGGATTGTTGGACATGCTGTACCAGCAGCGCTCGGTTGCGGCGGAATAGCGCAAATGTTCACGTCGAAAAACAACCTTCCAAAATTGTGGACCGTACGCCGCCTGGCACAGTGTTGTGCCTTGGCGGTGGGCGGTGTCGCCCAAGCCATTACTACACTCGTGCTATCGGTTGCCGCGGCGGCTCTTCTAAGTGGGGATACCGGTTTTGCAAACGGTCACGCAAAGCCCCTGATGATTGCCAGTGCATTGGCTGCTGCCAGCCTGGCCTTCTTCCAGTTTCGTTATGCAGAAGTGTTTGCTGTTTCCTATATTCATGATCTGCGCCTGACATTCATGAAACATGTGCTTCTGGAACCGGTTGAAAACCCGTCACGCAAGGTCGGTCATGTTCTGACCAGGGTCGTGAATGACATGTCTGCGGTCAAGCTTTGGCTGTCTCGCGGGCTAATCGCTTTCGTTTCTGTTGTTCCGATGATGGGAACCATCGCCGCATGGCTTTATTTCAATGCGCCATCTTTGCTCATTGTCTTGTCCATTACGGTTGGAATTTGGTCCGCGCTTGTCCTCATCGCAATATACCCGCTGACATGTGCCATCAGAACCACGCGAAACCGCAGGGGTGCGATCGCCGGATTCGCAGGTGTCATTTTTCAAAACCGTCTGAATCTTTTGCTGAATGGCCGCCTTGGTCCGACCATGATGCAGTTGAAAAGACGCAGTGACCGGCTGACCCGTGCCTTGATAACACGGGCTACATGGTCTGGTGTTTTGCGGGCGTCCGGCCACCTCATTTTTCCAGTCGCGGCGTTTTTGTATCTGACCATTCCAATGCCGTTGGAGCGGCAGGCGTCGCCAACGCTGTTTTTCATGATTGCCAGCTTCATCAGTGCGCAACTGACGGTCATGTCATTCGGGTTCGAGTATTTCCAAGGCTCGCGCATCGCATTGAAGCGCGTGGCTAACTCATTGGAAAAACCAGCCTTGCCGGTTGAAGGCTTCACACGGATGAGGTCTGCAGATTGGCAGAATGACATTGTCATTCATAAGCTTGAGTTTGAAGACGAAGCCAGTCAGACGATAAGCGTGTCCGCAAGTTTCAAAAACGGCCAACTCTCAATTCTATCAGGCCTGAGCTCGGAAGGGCGATCCACGATGGTATCTGCATTGTGTGGAGTGGCCGGTGAAAACAGTCTTGCGAACATATCGCTTGGGTCGCGATCCTTCGCCAGCATAAACCGACGTGAAATCTGGCGGCAGGTGGCCGCCATTGGGTCACGCCATTTTGCAAATAGAAAAGCTGACGCCACACCGCTCGGACAGTCTTCACGCGTATCAGCTGATGAACAAACCAGGATTTGCAAGCGGTTCGGCCTCTACGAAGCTGGTTCCACAAGATACTCATTTGAAAACTTTAATGCATTGAAAGCGACTCGGATTCTTCTCAGAAAACCACGAATTGTGATCATTGATGATCATGGGCTTCTCAACGACACCCCAATTTTGAACGACCTACTGGAAGAACTTGAAGCCCGCAAAGCAACTGTGCTCATACTTCGACCCGTAGCAGAGTCAATTAGCGATCGCTTTTGCGCCTCCCACATCGAGATGAGTGTTTAGCTCCAAGCTTTCAACGATTTGCGAGGGAAGAGAACTGTTGGGCTCGTAGCACTCAGTTCGATAGGCCTGGCTAGTTTCGAAGCAAGGCCAACGCTGATTGTTCCGCTTCATCCGACAGCGGGTCACCAGCACCAACGGCCTGCAGGTAAGCGTCTAGAGCTTCAAGTGAAGAGGCTGGGGCGTAACCATTTTCAACAGATGCTGCGACGACTGTGAAGCGGATATTCCAGATCGCGTTTTCTGCGCAAGCCACAGCAACAACAGTCGAAGCATCGAGACTGTCTATCTCCACCTCTCGACAGAGCTTGTCATTTTCATCCTCGAAAGACGCTATGGCTCGGAACCGGCTACCATCTTCCAAAGCGATTTCATCGCCAGATGCAACGGACGTCATCGCGGCAACAACATCTGCTCTGGACAACGCAGTCAGGCTGCTGGCGACCACAACATCATTTGGTGAATTGATCGTGCCCGAAAGGGAAAAGCCAACGACGCCGCCAACCATCAATGCAATCGAAGCTGCTGCAGCCATCTCATAGCTTGGAAGGAACCGACGCAGCCGTGTCGGAAAGGCCACCACATTTGGAGAATTTGTTGTGGCTGATCTGTCGGCCTGGTCCGCCTCTGAATCGGCAATCATGGCTTCAATGCTGGCTTGCAGATTGGCGGGAACGGGTTCCTTTAGAAGCGGGGCCATAGCCAGGGCAGCGCCTGCGCGTGATTCGATGAAGAGCGCCAGACGATCAGTCAGCAGCTCGTTTTCGGCCAATGCCGCTTCAATCTCGCTGGCTTGCAATGGCTCTAACTCGCCATCGGCGTACGCCATCAACTGTTCGTCGCTAAATTCCTGTTTCATCTCACAGTTCCTCACTCTTGGAAGAACGGGTCAGTTGGGCATTTATTCCCATGGCGTCTGCAACTTTTTTTCGCGCGCGTGCCAATCGGCTCATAACGGTTCCAATGGGAACATCCAATAGGCTGGCCGTTTCCTGATAGGATAATTCTTCCACGCATATCAGCACCAGTACTTCTCTTTGATCATCCGGCAGTCGAGAAATAGCATTTTGGGTCGTTTTGACCATCAGGCTGTTTTCGGTGGTTGTCCGACCATCTTCACCTGCAAGATCGAATGCATCGTCAATATCAACCTTGGTGCCGCTTGTTTTATCACGCCGTATCTGGTCAATCCATGAATTGCGCATGATCCGAAACAACCAGGCATCCAACCGAGTTCCGGATTGGTAACTTGTCTGGTTTGCCAGTGCCTTTTCGCAGGTAATTTGGACAAGATCATCTGCTTTGGTTGCCGAACGCGTGATGGACAGGGCAAATCGCCGCAAATTGGGGAGCAGTTCAATGAGATTTTGTCCGAAGGATTCGGCCATATGCTGTCCCGAGAATCTAATCTGGAATAAAACGTCCGGTGGTTCGTTATCATACCAACCTATAATGGAACAGTAAGTTGGAAATGCGAATGTTTAACAATTCCCCTATTGGCCTGACCTCATCCATTTTCCTCACGCTGGTTGTGCGGCTGTCGTTCGTCGCCTTCCTTGCTTTTCTGGGGACAATGGCAGCCCCGGTATTCTCGGCTAATGTGGATATGGCCTTTGCTGATGATGACGACGACGATAGTGATGATGATGACGATGATGATGACGACGATAATGGCGGCAGCGGGCAAAGTTCTTCAGATGATCGTGACAATTCACGCAACAGGGGGCGGGAGACTCAGCGATCATCCTCAACGGGCACACAATCCGGCAGCAGCAATCCAATCATAAGGTTTTTCCAAAGGCGCGCGCCAGCCCCTGCGGTCAGGCAAGCGCCTGTGCGCAGGGCACAGCCCCGTGCGCCATTGGCTCAGTTTGCAGAAGCTGAACTTGTGGCAATTGGATTAAGTGACGCAGATATAACCGCCTTGGAGAGCCAACAATACGTTGTATTGCAACGTAGCGAGTTAAATCTCATCAGCTCGTTCGTGACACGGTTGCGTGTGCCTGATGGTGTTGACCTTGCAGAAGCCCGTATCCAGATTCAGGAATTGCAGCCAGATGGTGTCGCTGATCTCAATCACTTTTATCGACCGTTGAGCAGTGCAGATGAGACTGCTTCCTGTGACGATCCCTGGTGCCGGGCTCCCAAACTTATAAATTGGCCGCTGACTTCAACGGCACAGAATTCTTGTTCAACAGACGTGAAAATCGGGATCGTGGATACTGGAATCAATCCCTCGCATGAGGCGTTTGAACACAGCAATCTAACTGTGCTGCGTTCTTCGGAAGAAAATCTGACAGCTTCCAGCCGGAAACATGGGACGGCTGTGACATCCATTCTTATCGGCGCGCGCAGCAGCCGGTCTCCCGGATTGCTGCCTGATGCCGAGGTGATTGCAGTCGATGCTTTTTACAGAGCTGCATCTGACGACCATCGCAGTGACGTGTATACGCTGGTTCGCTCGCTGGATATTCTGGACCGTGAAGGCGCTGGCATTGTGAATCTGAGCTTGGCTGGCCCCGCAAATGCGCTTTTGGAGAACATGCTTTCCAGCCTTGCCGATAAGGGAATCCTTGTGGTTGCTGCAATGGGCAATGCTGGCCCGAAATCACCGCCCGCTTATCCAGCCGCCTACAATTCGACAATTGCCGTTACCGCTATTGATGGGAACAAGAAAGTCTATCGGCGGGCAGGGCGTGGGGATCATGTCACATTTGCAGCGCCCGGTGTCGAAATCTGGACGGCGGCATCAATTCGGGGTGCCCGCCCCAAAACGGGAACCTCCTTTGCGACACCTTATGTGACAGCCGTTCTGGCTGTGCTGGTCGGTAAAAATCCATTGATCAAGACCAAAGCGCAGGCGGTCGAGGCTATGGCTGCCATGCGCGAAGACCTTGGCGAGCCTGGTTTTGACCCGGTGTTTGGACATGGTCTGGTGAACGCTGAATCACTTTGCGGCAGTTGATTCAAAGAGCGCATTCCATTGGCTCTCGGCATCCATGAAATTTCAGGATGTCGGAGCAATGGCAGGAAGAACCAGGTTTGGCATTGTAATGCTGATTTTGTCGCGCAACAGCCGCGTTGCTGCCAGAAGATCGTCCGCAATCCCCTGACGAATACCTTCAGATTTGCTGGTATCCATATAGGGGATGGTTACGACCGCAACCGTTCCCTTGTGCGTGGTGTGCAGGACTGGCGCTGACAACTCACATATTGAATCAGATTCCAGGCTCGGCATGGACACCAGATGATCCTGCTGGCACTTTTCAATTTCCTCGGCAAATTCCGTGTGATTGCGATGATCCGGGTCACCAAAATAGGACATGAATTCAAGACGTTCCTTGTGCGGCAGGAATGCTAGAAAACAAGCGCCAGCTGACGTGTTCATGACCGGCGATGTGTGGCCTATCTGCACTGACAATCCATAGCTCTTTGCAAGGGTTGCATGAGCTACGACAATAAAGTTTTTCCCATGTAAAACAGACAGGTGGCACGAATACCGTGTCTTGTCTGACAGGTCCAGCAGGATAGGTGTCGCAAGATCTGCAAGCTTGTTGTTGAGCGGACGTTCGGCCCCCAGGATGCCCAGACGGTCTGTCAGAACAAACTGGTCACCTTGTGCCCGTCTGATATAGCCCCGCTCTTCCAGCACGATCATCATCCGAAAAATCTCGCTCTTGGACCGGCCAATACCGGCCGCAAGCTGCGAGAGGGAGGGAGCGGAATCCGTGAGTGACAGAAACTCGATAATATCCAGGCCCTTTTCCAGCGCAGGGGCTGAATATTTCTGCAATTTGGACTGCGCGTCAGACACTGTGACTGTTGCCCTTTGGCTGGAACAGAAGACCTCTTGGGAGAACCTTCGAACAGATTTTGAAAAAGGCGCGGGGGCGACTGGGCCGCCTCCACGCCATTGGAGAAAATAGGATAAACACTATTCTGTTTTCATCCGGTTACTTCTTACATCAGTCCATTGCGTTTGAGGATTTCCTCGGCATTATCGGGGGTGATTGCCTCGGTTCCCAGCACAACGGATTTTTCAACTTCCTCGCCGGCAAGATGCTTCAGTGCCTGACGCAGGCCTTCAGCACCTGGAGTTGGGTACAGGAAGGTTGCTGACAATTCACCCTTGTGAACCCACATCACGCCTTCATCGGGAAGACCATCAACACCGATGAAGATGATGTCTTTCTCACGTCCGGCGTCTTTGGCAGCCAGATATGCGCCATAGGCCATTGGATCATTGTGACCATAGACCATGGTGATATCTTCGAAATTGCGCAGGGCAGTGGACATGATGTCGTAGGCCTGGTCCTGTTTCCAGTCGCCGGATTGCTGATCCAGAAGGAATTCAACACCTTCCTCACCTTCAAACGCATCATGAAAGCCTTCAGACCGTTCGAATGTGGCCGTGATGCCAAGACCACCCCAGATTTCAACGATCTTGCCTTTTGCATTGCCTTTGCCGCCCAATGCCTCCAGCGCAAATTTGCCAGCTGCAACACCGATCAAAGCGTTGTTGCCGCCAACCCACTGAATGAACTTGTCAGTCTCAACATTACGGTCAAGCACAAACACCGGTATACCGGCATCTGTTGCCTGCTCAACTACGCCAGTGAGGCCTGCAGCCTCTTTCGGCGAAATCAGAAGTGCATCGACTTCCTGACGGATGAAGTTTTCAACATCAGCAACCTGCTTTTCCGTGCGGTCATTTGCATCGGAAATGAGCAGTTCAACATTGTCATGCAAAGCAGCTTCTGCCCGCAAATCCTTGTTGAACTGAACCCGCCATGGCTCAACTGTCGTGACCTGTGAAAAGCCGATGACATATTTGTCTGCAGCTTGCAGCGCACCTGTTCCACCGGCGGTTACCAGAAGCGTGGTTGAGGCAAATGCCATAAACCACTTGCTAAAAGACCTTCTGTTCATAATATTCTCCCTTGTCATGAGGAGGCACCCAATGTGCCCCTTTGCGATGTCTCTAACCCTGTGATCCTCCAAGATTTGCGGGGTTAGAGATTTCTTTTTGGCCTAAGCATTTGCCTGATGACCAAAGAGACCTGTTCCAGCCGTCCTTCCTGAATCAGCACCGCAACGATGATGATCATGCCTTTCAGGATGAGCTGTGAATTGCTGTCGATATTGTTGAGCTGCAGAATATTGCTGAGGAAGCCGAAAATCAGCACGCCGACCAGCGTGCCGATTATCGAGCCTCGTCCGCCCATGAGACTGGTCCCGCCGATGACGACGGCCGCAATGGCATCCAGTTCCAGGCCGAGGCCCGCATCCGGTTTGCCTTGGCGAAATTGCGCGACATACAGAATGCCGGCAAAGGCCGACAATGCGCCCGCAATGGCGTAGGTGGTGATTTTGGCGCGATTGACATTAATTCCGGCCAGACGCGCAGCCTCTTCATTCCCGCCAATGGCCAGCAAATAGCTGCCATAGGTTGTGAAACGCGCCGCCAGATAGGCAATCACAAACACGCCGAGGAAAAACAGGCCAGGCACGGGGATAACCCCCAGAAACAGGCTGCGCAAAACCTCAAATGATTCAGCGGCATTGCTGCCTGTGTAAACCGGATAGACCGCCGTATCCTGTCCAGCGATAACGCGGGCCAGCCCAAGGGCACCGACCATCATGGCAAGTGTGACGATAAATGGTTGCAAACGACCGTGTACGATCAGCGAACCGTTCAACGTGCCCATAACAGCCCCGATACAGGGCACTGCCAGAAGAACTGCCAGCACGCCAAACTTGGTCTGGACCTGACTGGCGAGCCAAACCATAGCTGCGGTCGCAATGACAACAGCAATGATCAGTGGCACAATATTATTGCGAAACCCCTTGTTCTGGCTTGCCGGTTGATCCCGGCTGGCCAGGTTCTTTTTCAAGAAAGCAGCAGCCCCGAAGACAATGACAAACAACACCGCCCCGGTTGCGGGAACGCCAAAATAGCTCGCTGCTGTCCAGCCCTCCTGGGTCAGAAGCATGGCGCAGATGACTGTTCCCAATGCCAGGATTGATCCAACAGACAGATCGATGCCGGCGATGAAGATCACCAGCGTCATGCCAACAGCAACAATTCCGGTGACAGACACCTGCCTTAGAACATCGGTCAGATTGCCCACGGACATGAATATGTTGTTGCCTTTGGACGACAGGGGCGATGTGAAGATGCCGAAGACGATGAGCGCCGCGAGGCCCCAATAGAGCTTTGTTTTGGCAACGAGAGACAAAAAAATTACAGTCGCAGGCTTTCCAGTCATACCTTGCGGCTTTGATAGGGGCGTCGCTTTCATTTTGGTCTTCCTGTGTGATCTATCAAAGTCGAGCGGATCATAAGAACTGCATCGCCAGGTGTTTGATGCCGTCATAGGACATCTCGTCGCTTTCCAGCGTTCCGGTAACCCTGCCTTCACAAAGCACCATGACCCGATCACAGACGGCCAGAAATTCCGGAATTTCCGAACTGGCCAGTATGATCGAGATACCTTCGTCAGCAAGCTTGCCGATCAGAGTGTAGATTTCATCTTTTGCACCGATGTCGATGCCCCTTGTCGGTTCATCCAGCAGCAAGATGCGGGGCGATGTGGCAAGCCATTTGCCAAGAACGATTTTCTGCTGATTGCCGCCGCTCAACTGGCCAACCGGATGGTCCGGCCCGCGCGCCGTAACACTGAGTTTGTCAATGACAGCCTGAGCCTCCTCCTGCTTGCGCTTTTCAGAGCGCAAGCCAAATCGGGTGGTGCGGGGCAGGAGAGGCAGAATAACGTTATCCGCAATGCTGTGACTGAGGATAAGACCGGTTGCCTTGCGATCCTCAGTGATGAGCGCAAGGCCGCGGTCAACTGCGTCCACAGGGCTGCGCAGATTTACCTCTTCGTCTTCAACAACCAGCCGGCCGGTATGATGGCCGTCTCTGGCACCAAACAAAGTTTCCAGCAGTTCTGTTCGTCCCGCGCCCAACAGGCCGCCCACGCCCAGAATTTCGCCTTTGTGAAGCGAAAACGACACATCCTGAAGGATCGGTCGCCCACCAGATGAAGCTCCGGATGAGACAGTCAGGTTTTCGACCTCCAACACTTTTTCGCTGGAAGGTTTGGTCTTGCGGTCAATACGAACAACTTCAATCCGGCGCCCGACCATGAGTTCAATGACATCTGTGGGCGTTGTGTCACTGGCCAGAACAGTGCCCAGATAGTCCCCGTCTCGCAGGACCGTGATTCTGTCGGAAATCTCAAACACCTCGTCCATACGATGCGAGATATAAAGCACGGCAACGCCATTCAGAGCCAGATCGCGGATTACCTCCATCAGAATGTCCGCTTCGGTCTGTGAGAGGGCAGACGTTGGTTCATCCATGATCAGCAGACGCGCATCCATCAGCAGGGCGCGTGCAATCTCAATCAATTGCTGCTCGCCAACACGCAATTGTTTGACCGGCGTATCAATGTCGATTGTAAAGCCGAACCGTGCGAGGGCTTCCTTGGCCTTTTCCCGCATGCGGGCGCGATCGACAATGAGACCGCCGATCAGCGGTTCATGGCCCAGCATCACATTCTCCGCGACCGTCATCTCCGGAATGAGGCTGAGTTCCTGATGCATGATGGCAATGCCCTGATATTCCGCATCGCGCGGTGTCTCAAAGCGCACAGGAACACCATCGATTGTCATGGAACCGGCGCTGGGCGTGTTCACGCCACTGATGATTTTTACGAGGGTGGATTTTCCGGCGCCGTTCTCACCCATCAAAGTGTGGATTTCTCCACCATTGATGATCAGGTCAACGTCGCGCAGAACCGAAATGTCGGCAAAGGACTTTCCAATGCCTTTCAGTTCCAATGCAATTTTGCTCTCGCCCAACGAAATGCCGCTGAGCCGTTCCTCCTGGATCTGCATGGAAGCAGCCCTTTCCCCAAAGGCTTCATTTAAACTGAAGCTCTGGGTGTTTCATATATGAAACGATTTCACTTGTAAATCGAATTTAGATGGCGAGGCGGGACGCTAGAGAAACCGCGCTGTCAGGGCCTTCGCCACTTGATCTGCAAATTTGGCAACTGCCACCGGAAGGGTGCGGCCACGCAATTGTCCGAAATGTATAAGACCCGGTGGTACATCGCGCGGATCGATTAGTTTCGTTAGAAGGCCCCGTTCGGCGCTGCTGTCCGGAAGGCCTACGGGCAATTGAAATGAAAGGATGTTCTCGGCTATCGCATAACTGCGCAGAAACTCGAAATTGTCGGATTCTATCACCGGATCGATCGACATTCCCGAATCTATCAGCGCAATTTCAATGAGATGCCGCACGCCATAAATTCGTGTTGGCATGGCCACCGGATGTAACAGGCATTCCTTCAAACGCAGCTGCTTTTTATCTGCCAAGGCATGGTTAGGGGCCATAATCGCGTGAATATGCTGCGGCGCCGTGAGGATGGTTTGAAAGTCTGACATTCGAATCGGTTCAAACACCAGAGCAAGATCTGCCGTGTGGTCGGCAAGCGCCTGTTCAGCGGCATCCCGGTCGCGCACATGCACGCCAAACGTCACTCCTGGATGCTGGTCGCGATACGCTTTGATCTGCTCTGGTAGAAAATAGGGAATGAGTGCCTGACTGCAGGCAATGGATACATGGCCGCGCCGGACACCAGACAAATCTGCAATCTGTGACTTGACCCGATCCATATCCGACAATTGAGAGCGAATGTGGTGGATCAGGATTTCACCCGCACTGCTTAAACGCACCCCACGCGGAAGACGCTCAAAGATGGGAACGCCCAACTCCTCTTCCAGCGCCAGAATGCGGCGATTCAGCGCTGTTGAGGTGATGGATAGAAAGTCGGCGGCTCCCCGAATGGATCCGGTCCTGGCAATGGCGTCAATATATCGGAGGGTTGTAAGGTGTTTCATGGAACAATCTCAGAGTTAGTGATGCGTTTTTTGCAGCGGCTTGATGCGAATATAGCAGAAGACAGCAGCGGTGCCACTGGGGCAGGCTGCTTTTAACCGAGTAAGGCGCTCGTCTTGGTTTGAATGGGAGCGTCGTATCACTCGTCAGTTTCGCGCAATATCAGGAGATCAAAATGAGTTCCAAGTTTCACACATCCCGTCGCAGCCTTATCAAGGGCATGGCAGGTCTTGCAGGGGCAACTGCGCTCAGCAGCGTCGTGCCTGGCTCAGCTTTCGCGGCCGGATTGACGGTCGGCTTCCTCTATGTTGGCCCAAAGGATGATTTTGGCTACAATCAGGCCCATGCCGAGGGGGCTGCTGCCGTCAAAGGCATCGAGGGCGTTACGCTGGTTGAAGAAGAAAATGTACCAGAAACTGTAGACGTCCAGAAATCCATGGAAAGCATGATCAATTTTGATGGTGCGAAGCTGATTTTCCCAACATCTTTCGGTTATTTCGATCCGCATATCCTTGAAGTGGCTCCCAAGCATGAGGGCGTCCGTTTCCAGCATGCTGGTGGACTTTGGAGCGCTGATAAACACCCACAAAATGTGGGCTCCTATTTCGGTTATATTGGCATGGGCCAGTATCTGAATGGTATTGCGGCGGGTCATGCCACCAAAACCAAGAAAATCGGATTTGTGGCAGCAAAACCAATTCCGCAGGTGATGCTGAACATCAATTCCTTCCTGCTGGGCGCGCGCTCTGTTGATCCGGAAATCACCTGTCAGGTGATCTTTACGGGTGAATGGTCGATGGCCGTGAAAGAGGCTGAAGCAACCAACGCCCTGGCAGATCAGGGTGTGGATGTGATCACCTGCCATGTCGACGGCCCAAAAGTCGTTATGGAAACAGCAGCCGGTCGCGGCGCATTTGTATGTGGCTACCATGCTGACCAAAGCCCGCTTGCTCCGGATCTGTATCTGACAGGTGCAGAGTGGAACTGGGCGAATGTCTACACCAATATGGTTCAATCAGTTTTGGCCGGTGGCTCCATTGACAACTTTGTCCGTGGCGGACTGGCGGAAGGCTTCATCAAGATGAGTCCTCTGGGCCCAGCCGTTTCAGATGCTGCCCGCAATCAATTCGAAGCGACTAAGGCCGCGATCATGAAAGGCGGATTTGCCGTCATCAACGGCCCGATGAAAGATAATACCGGAAATGTCATCGCTGAGGCAGGACAGTCTTTCGAGGAAACAGATGTGTCGCTTGAAAGCATGAACTACCTTGTTGAAGGTGTCATCGGCTCTGCATCCTGAGCATCTGGAAGATAGAACGATGACGGATGCGGCCAAAACAATGGCAGGCCCTGCGCCTATCAAGGGTTCCAATTCCTCTGTTATGGAGGTTTGGGGCCCCAAGGCGGAGGCCTTCCTGTTGCCCTTCGGTGCGCTTTTGGCAGGGCTGGCCGCATTCTCTGTCTTTTTGTTGTTCGTCGGAAAGTCGCCGGTTGAGTTCTATTCTCTTGTCTATAAGGCGGGGTTTGGAACAGCATTTTCCTGGAACAATACTTTGTCGCGTACAGCGCCGTTGTTGCTGGCAGCGTTGTGCGTGGCAATTCCTGCCAGGTTGGGTCTGGTCGTAATCGGTGGTGAGGGTGCTATTGTACTGGGCGGTGTCGCTGCCGGCGCTTTTGGTATGTTTCTTCCCGGCCTTCCAGGATTCATGGGAATTGTCGGAATGTTCCTCTGCGGCGCTCTGACCGGAGCGCTTTGGATTGGTGCTGTCGGGGCCATGCGTTTCAAACGAGGCGTTAACGAAACCATCTCCAGCCTACTGATGGCTTACATCGCCATTGCCCTTATGAACCATCTGGTTGAAGGGCCGTTTCGTGATCCTGCCAGTTTGAACAAACCCTCCACGGCGCCATTGGGGGAAACTTACCGCATTGGTAACATTCCCGGGCTTGATGTCCATTGGGGGCTCGCCATCGGCATCATTGCGTGTATCGCCATGTGGGTGCTGATTGAACGCACAACATGGGGTTTTGCCGCCCGTATTGTTGGCGGTAATATAAGGGCCGCTCAGGTTCAGGGCCTGCCTGTCGGGCTTCTGATGGTTGGCTTTTGCGCCTTGGCCGGCGCATTTGCCGGAATTGCTGGTATGATGGAAGTGGCAGCTGTTCACGGCACTGCAAATGGCTCTTTGGCAAGCGGCTATGGTTATGCAGGCATTTTGATCGCCTTTCTCGCCCGTCACAACATGATCGCCATCATTCCAGTTGGCATTCTGCTCGCTGGGTTTGAAGCCTCCAGCGGCCTCATCCAACGGCGTATGGATTTGCCAGATGCAACCATCCTTGTGCTTCAGGGGTTCGTATTTGTGGCAATCTTGCTGAGTGAAACCCTTACAGGCCGCTTCAAACTGTTCCAGCCGCATAACGGAGACAGGTCATGAGCGAGTCCGATATTGGATTGTGGGCTGTCCCTATTGCCATGCTTGGCGGTGCCATCCGCGTGTCGACACCCTTTATCTTTGTCAGTCTCGGTGAGTGCATTACCGAGCGCTCTGGCCGCATTAATCTGGGCCTTGAAGGCACATTGGTGTTCGGAGCGATGAGTGGTTATGCCATTGCTTATGAAACCAGTTCTGCCTGGCTGGGCGTCTTGGGAGCTGCCTTTTTTGGAGCTTTCTTTGGCCTGTTCCATGGTTGGATATGCAAACTGCCAAAGGTCAACGATATTGCTATTGGCATTGCACTCATGCTGCTGGGCATGGGCTTGGCCTTCTTTTTCGGCAAGCCCTACATTCAGCCCGTGGCACCTGATTTGCCTGCATTATCGTTTGGATTCTGGTCCGATGTGCCGCAAGTACAGGCCGCGCTTCAAGTCAATGTATTATTCATTCTCGGGCTTGTTTTGGCGGTGGCTATTGCGTGGATGTTCAAGTCCACCAAAATCGGTCTCACCATCCGTGTTGTTGGCGACAGCAGTGACGCTGCTCGGGCACTTGGTATCAGCGCCAACAAGGTCAGGCTTTTCTCGACTGCAGCCGGCGGGGCGCTGGCCGGTGTGGGCGGAGCCTATCTGTCCCTTTATTATCCGGGCAGCTGGAATGAAGGCATTTCCTCCGGGCAGGGGCTCATGGCTGTTGCGCTGGTTATTTTTGCGCGCTGGAACCCCATCAATTGCATTTGGGCAGCCTTGCTGTTCGGCGCAGCTGGCGCACTTGGTCCGGCCTTGCAATCGGTTGGCGTGAGCTCCGGCTACTACCTGTTCTATGCAGCCCCTTATGTACTGACCCTACTTCTGCTGATTGCCACAAGTTCAACCACGCGCGCCTTGAATGGCGCTCCCGGTGAACTCAGCATTTCCAAATAGGAGCAAAATGATGAATGGACTTGGCGGACTGAATAAAGCGCCGAATGGCGTGGTTCTGGGAATGGTGCAATTGCAATTGCCAACGGTCGTCACCACCGACGATCTGGCGGCACAGACTGACAGAATAGTCGAAATGGTCGGCAAAGCGCGGCGAAACCTTGGAACCATGGATCTGGTCGTCTTCCCCGAATACGCCCTTCACGGGCTTTCCATGGATACCAATCCCGAAATCATGTGCTCCATGGATGGACCGGAAGTCGCAGCCTTCAAACAGGCCTGTATCGACAATCACATTTGGGGCTGTTTTTCCATCATGGAATACAACCCCGATGGTTATCCCTGGAACACCGGTCTGATTATCGATGATCAGGGTGAAGTCAAACTCTATTACCGCAAACTGCATCCCTGGGTGCCGGTGGAACCGTGGGAGCCTGGTGATCTGGGCATCCCCGTAATTGAAGGGCCAAATGGTTGCAAATTGTCCCTGATCATCTGCCATGATGGTATGTTCCCCGAAATGGCCCGTGAATGCGCCTATAAGGGTGCGGAAATCATGATCCGCACAGCGGGTTATACAGCGCCCATCCGCCAGAGCTGGCGCTTTACCAATGAATCCAATGCGTTCTGCAATCTCATGGTCACCGCCAATGTTTGCATGTGCGGATCAGATGGCTCGTTCGACAGCATGGGTGAGGGCATGATTGTCAACTTTGATGGAACGGTATTGGCGCACGGCACCACAGGCCGCGTTGATGAAATCATAACCGCAGAAGTGCGCCCCGATCTGGTGCGCGAAGCCCGCGAAAACTGGGGTGTTGAAAACAACATTTACCAGTTTGGCCATCGTGGATTTACGGCCGTCAAAGGCGGCGCACAGGATTGTCCTTACACTTATATGCAGGACATGGTGGCAGGCCGTTACGAACTGCCATGGGAAGCCAAAGTAAAGGTCAAGGATGGCACGTCCTGCGGCTTCCCCGAGCCAACACGACTTTTCGGTGAAAGCGCAAGAACAGAGGCAGCAGAATAATGGCTACCATCAAGTCCGAACCTTATGCATGGCCCTATAATGGGGATCTTCGGCCCGAAAACACCGCCTTGATCATCATCGATATGCAGACTGATTTCTGTGGCAAAGGCGGTTATGTGGACGCTATGGGCTATGATTTGAGCCTGACCCGTGCGCCGATTGAGCCAATCAAAAGTGTTCTGGAAGCCATGCGCAGCAAGGGTTATCACATCATCCACACTCGTGAAGGGCATCGTCCTGATCTGGCCGATTTGCCGCCCAACAAGCGTTGGCGATCTCAACAGATCGGTGCCGGGATCGGCGATCCTGGACCCTGCGGCAAAATTCTTGTCCGCGGAGAGCCGGGTTGGGACATTATCGAGGAATTGTATCCGCAGGACGGTGAGCCGATTATCGACAAGCCGGGCAAAGGAAGTTTTTGTGCAACTGATCTTGAACTGCTGTTGCGCACCAGAAACATCGAAAACATCGTGCTGACCGGCATTACGACAGACGTCTGTGTTCACACCACCATGCGCGAAGCCAATGATCGCGGTTTTGAATGTGTGCTTCTGGAGGATTGCTGCGGGGCTACGGACAAGGGCAATCACGATGCAGCGGTCAAAATGGTCAAAATGCAAGGCGGCGTATTTGGCGCGGTGTCCAGCAGTGCAGATTTGATCAAGGCTTTGCCAGCATGAAAAAACAGCCTGCCATAGGCGTTGAAACGCTGCATATGACCATGCGCTTTGGCAATTTCACCGCCTTGGACGATGTATCAATTAACATCACACCTGGCAGCTTTCACGCGCTTCTGGGAGAAAACGGTGCCGGCAAATCCACGCTCGTAAAATGCATGATGGGCTTCTATCAGCCAACTGAGGGACAAATGATGGTGCAGGGGCATGAGGTCAGCATACCTGACCCTAAAGCTGCCCATGCTCACGGCCTCGGTATGGTGTACCAGCACTTTACTTTGGTTCCATCACTTACGGCTGCTGAAAACCTGGTGATCGCACGCGAAGATGCGCCGCATCGGATTGATTGGAAGAAGGAGCGGAAAGCTCTGGACGCCTTCATGGCAACCATGCCTTTCAACGTGCCGCTGGATCAGCCCGTCAATCGGCTCGCTGCTGGCGAAAAGCAAAAACTGGAGTTGCTGAAGCAACTCTATTTGGGGCGGCACTTTTTGATACTGGATGAACCTACATCCGTTCTGACACCTGATGAGGCAACAGAATTGCTGGGTATGGTGCGCGATCTTACCCAATCCGGCGCGCTGACCTGTCTGATGATCACCCATAAATTCCGCGAAGTGACGGCTTTTGCCGACGAGGTATCCATATTGAGGCGCGGCAAACATGTGGGCGGCGGTAAGGTCAGCGATCTTACGACCGATGAAATGGCAGCTTTGATGATTGGCGACAAGTCCTTCGCCCGAAAAGCTGATCGTAGCGGCGTGCGTGGTGATTGTGTTCTGTCCGTGCAAAATGCAGTTGCACCGGACCGCTCTGGTTTGAAATCCATTCAGATAGTCGATCTGAAGGTCGCGGCTGGTGAAGTGGTTGGAATTGCTGGGATTTCCGGCAATGGCCAGATGGAATTGCTGGAAACGCTAACGGGCCAGCGTCCTTTGCAATCCGGCACTGTTACTGTGAAATCAGAACCATTTCATGCCACCCGCAGCGAAGCGCGGAACCAGAAGGTCCGCTACGTTCCCGAAGAGCCCTTGCACAATGCCAACGCTCCGAAAATGTCAGTCTTGAACAATCTCATGTTCCGGAATTTTGACAACAAGGCTGACGGCTTTGGTCTTTGGTTGAACAAGCGAAAAATGGCGAGTCGTGCCGCTGATCTGGTTGACGCATTCAACGTTAAAATGGCTTCGCTCGAGAGTCCCATCGCATCCTTGTCCGGTGGGAATGTACAGCGCGCGACATTGGCACGTGAACTCAGTGACGAGGTGGATTTGCTGATCATTTCCAATCCTTGCTTCGGGTTGGATTTTTCTGCGGTCGCTGACATCCGCGCGCGCATTATGGCCGCACGCAATTCCGGCGCTGCGGTTCTGCTGATCAGCGAAGATCTTGACGAGATTCTGGAGTTGTCAGACCGGGTTCTGGTGATGTCAGAAGGCCGTATCAGCTATGAAACACCCATTGAGACCGCAGATATCGGTGTCATTGGCGGCCATATGGCGGGGCACGCATGAGCGTTTCTGTTCCTGCACGTCCATTTGACTTTCCGCTGGATTTGGAGCGTTGCGCGCTGATCATCATTGACATGCAACGCGATTTTGTACTGCCCGGCGGCTTTGGTGAAACGCTCGGCAATGACGTGGCCCCATGTCACGCCATCGTGCCAGCAGTGGCAAATCTGCTAACTGCCTTCCGTGCGACCGGGTTACCAGTGGTCCACACCCGTGAGTGTCACAATCCGGATCTGTCAGATTGCCCGCCAGCCAAACGAGAGCGCGGAAACCCGAAGTTGCGTATTGGCGATGAGGGGCCAATGGGGCGCATTCTGATTGCTGGAGAAGTGGGGGCGGATATCGTTCCTGAACTCTATCCGATTGACGGTGAGATCATCATTGATAAGCCCGGCAAAGGCGCATTCTACAAGACCGGTCTGGATGAGTTGCTCAAGCAACGCGGCATCAGCCAACTGGTTTTCACTGGAGTGACTACCGAGGTCTGTGTTCAGTCAACCATGCGCGAAGCGAACGACCGTGGCTATGAGGGTTTACTGCTAACCGATTGCACCGAAAGCTACTTTCCTGACTTCAAACAGGCCGCGATTGAAATGATTGTGGCTCAGGGGGCCATTGTGGGATGGGCCACCGATAGTGACGCATTAATAAAGGCCATGGCGGGAGCGGACGAATGAGCGAGTCGATAGAACTTGAGGGTTTGCTCAAAGGGGGGTGGGATAAATTGGCATTTCAGCCCTTCGCAAAAGGCGTTGAGATCTACTCAATTCTTGAAGGCGAGCCAGCTTTGGCCTTGCTTAAATATGAGCCTGGTGCCTCTGTGCCACGCCATCTCCACACGGGTCTTGAAACCATCTGCGTTCTCTCCGGCAGTCAAAGCGATGAGCGTGGTACCTATCAAACAGGAACGGTGATCGCCAATCCTGAGGGCACCAGCCATGCGGTTTGGTCAGATGATGGATGCATCGTGCTGATTCAGTGGAACAAACCTGTGAAATTTCTCTAGTGGACAAAACATGACCAGGGTCTGAATTCAATTTGATCCAGACATTAGTCATGGGCATGAGAGTCCGGCCCGATGAACAGACGGTGCCGCTCCAGCTGGTTGGGCGGTATGCGTTCTCCGACTGTGAATTCAAAAGCGACAACCTCCTCCAGACTGGGCGTCGCCTCGCATGTGAAACTGAGATCATACCAGCGATCTTCCTGCCGGAAGGCAGCCCCCTTAGCCACATAGGTGCTGTCTATGGTTTGCGTGTCTGATCGGACAGAGGTCACGATCCATTCCGGTTTTATGTCGGATCGCCAATGGTGAATTTGCTCCATAGCCTCAATAATGCACAATTGCTCCAGACGTGTATCGCCGCTTAACTTGGACAGGGAAATACGGGCCTCTTCATTGCCCGGCTCATTCAGCACGGAGCCGGAGAGGATGTTTTCAGCTGTTACAGTGCTGTTCCTGCCAGAAAGGACGGTCGTACCTGTTGATGGCTCAATGCGTGCACTCTCATTACGAATGGCCTGGAATTGCTGTGGGGTGAAGACATCAACAGTGACAGGTATTTCTCGGGGAGGTTCCAGGTGGGTTCTGGGTGGAAATAGCAGAACTATTCCTGCAGCAACCAAGTGCAAAAGGACAGACGCGACAACAGGTCCAGCGCCGTGCTGATGCTTCCCAAAGCCTGTCCCGTTCTTCATGCGCCCGTCGTCACTCCCAATTCACCAGCTGTCGAAGGGGAGGAGGTGCTTATGCGCCGTACGATTGCTGTGCGTATTGATGGCTTACTTGCCAGGTCCTCAATAGGTGTCGCATTGGGCGAAATAGTGCCAAGATTACGGCAGAGATATGAGAGTCTCAGGAATTGATAATTTAGTTGTGGTGACTCAAGGTCTAAACCTTAGGTGTTGTGTCCGGCGGTTGTGTTCCCGCATGGATGAATTGTCTTGTAGTAGTCCAGCAATTCAAGGCGGCACGCAGCTTTGCTGTCCAGATAGATTTCGGTGTTCCGGTGAAGCTGCAAGGCACTGGCCGGGCACATGGCAGCTAGCGGTCCTTCAATCATTTTGGATACCGCCTCGGACTTGCGTTCCCCAACTGCAAGAAGTGCAATTTCGTCCGCTCTGAGAATGGTCGCAATACCCATTGTAATACACAGGCGCGGAACATCTGCCGGACTATCAAAATAGCGACTATTTGCTTCCACCGTGCTGGGGGCCAGCGTCTTTACGCGGGTGAGGGACGCCAGGCTGGACGTGGGTTCGTTAAAGCCAATATGGCCGTTTTCACCAATGCCAAGAAACTGACAGTCTATGCCACCACAATTCGTTATTGCGTTCTCATAACGCCTTGCTTCTTTTGCCAAATCAGGCGCATTTCCATCTGGAATATGGGTGTTTTTCGCTTGAAAGTCGCACGATTCAAATAGATGCTCGGCCATATAGGTATGATAAGACAGCGGGTGCGCAATCGGCAGCGCAACATACTCATCCAGGTTGAAGGTGCGGACGTCCTTGAAGCTGATGTTTCCGGCCTGATGGCTGCGAACCAGTTTTTCATACACAGGATTTGCCGTGCCACCGGTCGCCAAACCAAGTGTGCAAGTCGGATGAGATAATACCTGCTTGATCAGCTTGTCGGCGACCGCCTCGGCAGCCTGTTGTGCAGTGTCAAAAATCAGGACTTTCAAGATACGGCCTTTGCTTCACCCAGGATTGAGTTGGGACAGTATCACTTTTGTACGCAGTCTGAATCCGCAAAAATGATGCGGAAACCATTGCCCTGGCGCAATCACTATCCTGCGGACTTCAGGAATCGGTCATCAGCGATTTCAGCCGCGACACGATTGAGCGTTTGGAGTTTTTTCGCTGCATCGTTTTCTTGTTCCGTTTCGGCAAGCTGCTCCACATAGCTCTTGAAGTTCAGATACGCATCCTCGGCACCCTGGCTGAGCAGGGGCTGATCATCATAAGTCTCTACGAATCTGTCTGCTGCAATGCTGAGCAGGTAATAGGCGGTCGCCTGGTCTGACTGAGTTTTGATGCATTCGCGTGCTGCCCGGCCACATTCCGAATAGGCTCGCACGCCTTTGCCATTGTTTTCAATTATATTCAAAAGCTCAGTCATACGCATAAAATCATTCCTTTTTACTCAAACCGGAAATCTCGGTGGCGCCACCATTGGCGCTGGACCATGCCAGGGGGTCATCCAGAAAACTTTCAACTTGCGTCAAGGTCTCCGGATCAAAGTAGTTTTGTGTTTTGCAGACATTCAGAACGTCACGCCAAGTGGCAAGGTAGTGAAGGTTCAGACCGATCTTTTCCAGGTTTTCCCGGGCTTCCGGAAAAATGTCGTAGTAGAACACCACCACAGTATCGGATATTTCTCCGCCAGCATGTCTGATGGCCTCGCAGAACTTGATCTTGCTGCCGCCATCCGTTGTCAGATCCTCAACCAGCAGGACGCGCTTGCCTTCAATTGAATTGCCTTCAATCTGCGCATCACGGCCAAACCCTTTTGGCTTTTTACGGACGTAATGCATTGGCAGGTTCAGCTTTTCGGCCAGCCAGGCGGCAAAGGGAATGCCAGCAGTTTCGCCGCCCGTCACACTGTCAATTTGCTCAAACCCGATATCCCGCATCACCAATCCGGCCGTGAAATCCATCAGCGTATTGCGGATGCGGGGATAGGAGATGAGTTTCCGGCAATCAATATAGACCGGGCTTGCAAGACCAGATGTGAACATGAACGGTTTGTCTGTCCGGAAATGGACAGCGTCGATCTCCAGCAACATTTTGGCGGTCATTTCGGCCATCAGTTTGCGGTCAGGGAAAGTGCTGGTGCTCATGGTGCTATCCTTTGGAAGATCAAATCAGGTCAAATCTCCACACCGTTAATGGTTTCGTGGCTCCAAAACAATGGAAAGCCCGGATCAAATACAGTTATGTGGTCGTTTTGAACCGGAATCTGCTTTGGGAAGGCAATTGGCTCGTCCTGTTTCGTGAATCTCAGCCTTTTGTCATTTGGCTTCAGGCCGTAAAAGGCAGGACCACTCAATGATGCAAAGGCTTCCATTTGGTCCAGAGCGCCATCGTCCTCAAACACATGAGCCAGACAGTTCAGCGTGTTGATGGAGGTGTAAATGCCTGCACATCCGCAGGCCGTTTCCTTTGCGCCATCAAAATGTGGAGCCGAATCGGTGCCCAGAAAGAATTTGGGATTGCCGGATGTGGCAGCTGCACGCAGTGCCAGTCGATGGCTTTCACGTTTTGCAACAGGCAGGCAGTAATAATGTGGCCGTATGCCGCCAGCCAGATAGGCATTTCGGTTGATGATCAAATGGTGCGTGGTGATCGTCGCCGCTATGTTGTCCCCTCCGGCAGATACGTAGTCTATGCCATCGGATGTGGTGACATGCTCCATGACCACACGAAGTTCCGGAATGCGTTTGCGGATTGGATCCAGCACGCGCTCGATGAATACGGCTTCGCGGTCAAAGATGTCGATATCCGCATCAGTTACCTCGCCATGGACAAGCAGCGGCAGATTGATTTTTGCCATATGCTCCAGAATGGGCATGACATTTTCAAAGCTGCTAACGCCGCTTTCGGAATTCGTGGTCGCACCCGCTGGATACAATTTTACGGCCGTTATCAAGCCAGAATCAGCCCCAGCCTGCAGGTCATCAATCTCGGTCTGCTCAGTCAGGTACAGTGTCATCAATGGTGCAAATTCGTGGCCCGAGGGCAGGTCGGCCTCGATCCGCGCCTTGTAGGCCTGCGCCTGGCTGGTTGTGACAACCGGCGGAACCAGATTTGGCATAATGATGGCACGCGCCGCCCATGCGCTTGAATGGCCGATAACAGCCTTGAGCATATCGCCATCACGCAAATGCAAATGCCAGTCATCCGGTTGCCGAATGATGAATTGTGAAGATGTCACTGAACCACCTCTGTCAGATAATTGAAGATGATATCCGTTCCGGCAATGAGGTCTGGAATTTCCATGGCCTCATCCGGATTGTGGGATCCATTTCTGTTGCGTACAAAAACCATAGCCGAAGGAATGCCGGCATTGGCGAAAACGGCGGCGTCATGCCCACCACCCGACGGCATTGTAAAAGGCTCTTGCTTTATATGCGCCATAGACGCGGACAAGCCTTCCACCATCTGCTTATCGCAAAGTGCCGGTGCGGTGTGAAGCTCTTTATCGAGCTGAAACGTAACGCCGCGCTCCCGCTCGACAGATCTGATTTCCTGCATCAGCAACGACCGCACATCATTAAGCGCCTCAGCACTTTGACTGCGAAGATCGAGGCTGAAATCCACAAGATCAGGTATCCGCGTCAATGCATGTCGCTCTCGGTCGGTTTCCACCATGCCTGCGGTCAGAACCAGATCCTCACCCTTTTGCAGAATGGTCAGCCAACTCTCATCCAGCCGCGTCAGAAGGTCTGCCATGGCCAGCACCGGGTCTTTTCGATAGGCGCGTGGGACGGCGCCGGAGTGTCCGGCTTCGCCGACGCATCGGATTCTCTTATGTCTTATGTTGCCACGGATACCGGAGACGACAGCTGCAGGCATATCCTTCTCCACAAGCAAGGGGCCTTGTTCAATGTGAAGTTCAATGTAGGATTCGATGCTGTCGGGATCGATGAGGGGACGATGTTGATGCACCTGGTTCATATTAATGCCGATATCCGACATGTGGGCGCTCAGGCTGCGCCCATCCCCTTTATGGACCGACTGCAACTCGTCTTCATCGAGTTTTCCAAGCAATGCCTTTGAGGCGATGTAACAGGGGCCAAACCAGGCACTTTCCTCCGCCCGCATGGCAATCACCTTAACCGGTTTGGCAAATCGGATGCCTGCATGTCTGGCACGGGCCAAACATAGCAGTCCGGCAATTACGCCAGCCAAACCATCAAAATTGCCACCATTTGGCACGCTGTCGACATGAGAGCCAACAAGCATGTATTTGCTGGCATCCGCATCGTCTGGCAGCGAAAAAACCGCGTTCTGACCAGCATCATACTGGACTGACAACCCTTGCCCGCGTGCGTAATCTTCCAGGTATTTCAGCGTCCTGGTTTCAGTTTTTGAAAAAGCCGGGCGACTGATTCCGGCTGTATCAGGAGAAAAAGCTGCGACGTCATCAAACAGTTGCGCCGCCACCGTTTCAGCATTAAATGATTGCCCTGATCGGCTCATGGTGCAGCTTCCATAAACACCATCCCGTTTGAGGCTTCTTTATCGTCAACCGAGCCCACAAGCTGGCGAACGCTTTGGAACCCCTGTGTTGTCAAGTAAGTTTCCAACCCGTCGATCATGCGGGCCATGATATGCGGTTCAATAAAAGTAGCAGTGCCAATTTGAACCGCGACCGCACCAGCGATCAGATATTCAATCACATCGTCCACAGTAGAGATTCCGCCGCAGCCGATCACGGGAATATCGACAGATTTTGCGCATTGATAAGCCATGCGCAGCGCAATCGGCTTGAAAGCAGGGCCGGACAGGCCACCCATCAGATTGCCCAGTTTCGGCCGCCGTGTGTGAATATCAATGGCCATGGCAAGCAGGGTGTTTGAAACCACCAGCGCGTCAGCACCGGCTTCTTCAGCAGCTTTTGCAACTTCTGTCGTTTCACCCGTATTGGGTGTCAATTTGGCCCATAAAGGCAGATCCGTCGACTGACGTAACTTGGCTATCACAGCATGTGTCGTAGAAGGCCGCATAGCGAAGGCTTTGCCATCTTCCTCAATGTTCGGGCAGGAAATATTTACTTCGATCGCGGCGACGCCAGGCACGCTTATGTCTTCACACAGAGAGGCAAACTCATCAGTACTGCCCGCTGAAATGCTGACAATCAGGGGTGCGTCATACCGGTCATAGAACGGGATGACGTTGGCTTTGAAGGCATCCAGCCCTTTGCTCGGGATCCCAATGGAGTTGAGCATGGATCCCCGTACTTCGCAGACGCGCGGAGTTGGGTTGCCGCTGCGTTTTTCGCGGGTGATTGTCTTGGTGACATGCGCGCCCAGAACATCCAGATCGAACAATTGAGCCAGTTCTTCCGAGAACGTACCAGAGGCTGGCATGATCGGGTTTTTCAGCGTGAGAGAGCCGATTTGGGTGCTCAGATCTAGCATCCGATCGCCTCCTGCAAATCGAACACCGGGCCTTCGCGACACACACGCTCATTGACTGTTTTGCCATTCCGGTGAAAGGCACGGACACAGCATTGGCACATGCCAATGCCACAGGCCATTTGTTGCTCGAGGGCAATCTGACCGGGAATATTGTGGGTTTTCCCAAGGGATTGAAGCAGCTTCAGAATTCGGTTGGAGCCACATGTATACATGGCATCAATACCCGTACCGGTAATTTTTGCTTCAATGATGCGGCGCATATTGCCAACATCAGACGAGCCCGTGTCATCCGTGAGTGGAATGACATCGGCGCCCAATTCCCGAAAGTAATCCAGGGACATAAGCATGTCTTCAGAGCGCGCGCTGCAGATTGCAGTAAGGTTCCGGCCAAGCTTGTGGGCTTGAAGAGCCAGAGGGGCCAGCGTCGCCAGCCCTACACCGCGTGCTACCAGCAATAGATTTTGCCAGTTGGGGAGAATGTCGAAACCGCGCCCAAGCGGGCCAAGCACAGTCAATGATTGACCGGTCGTCAGCGTCGCCAGCGCTGAGGTACCTTCACCAGTGACCTTGTAGAGAAAATGCAATTCGCCCTGATCCGGATAATAGCCATAAATGCTCATGGGGCGGCGAAGATAAGGTTGTAGGTGTTCGCTCACCGGACACAGAAGATGGAAAAACTGGCCCGGCGTGCATTGAAGAATGGAGTGCGGCGCATCCAGCACCAGCAAACGATACTCACCATTGATCGGCTCGTTGCGTTTGACGGCGCAAGAGACATCGAACACAGGCATCATCTCAATCAGGGAGGGCGATGTGGGTAATGGTAAGATATTCACGATCTGCCCTCCTATGGACCAAAGATCAGATTTGGGATGAACAGCGAAATCGATGGCACATAGGTGATGATCATCAGTACGATGATGTTGGCAATCACGAAGGGCCAAACGCCCTTGATGATGCTCATGACAGGCTTGTTCAGCGTCGAGGAGGCCACAAAAATATCCAGCCCAAAGGGCGGTGTAATCATACCCATACCGATATTCAAAGTGACGATCATTCCGAAATGGATCGGGTCGATGCCTAACGCCATGGCGACCGGGAACAGAGGCGGCACAAGGATCAGCAGAGCGGAATTGGGGTCGATGAACATGCCTGCAATCAGGAAGCAGACATTGACCACCAGCAGGAACGTAATCGCACCTGCATCAATGGACGTCAGAAGATCGCTGATATGAGTTGGAACCTGCGCCAATGTAATGAAGAAGGACAGCACGCCACCCATGGCCAGAAGAATGAAAATCGTGGCGGTGGAAATGGCACTGCGCTCAGTGATTTCCACAAGCTTGGCAAAGCCAAGATTCTTGTAGATGAAGGCTTCAATCAGGATTGCATAGACAACGCTGACAGCAGCAGCTTCAGTGGGCGTGAAAATGCCACCATAGATGCCGCCGAGAATGATGATTGGCATGCCCAACGACCATCCGGCATCCTTGAAGGCCTTCAGCTTCTCGCCGGATGTGGTCTTTTGAAACGATTCAACGCCTGTTCGCTTGGCTTCCAGTTTCACAAGAATGGCAAAGGCAAGCCCAAGCACCAGCCCAACCGCAAGTCCACCGGCAAACAACCGGCCGATGGAGGACCCTGTCATCCAGCCATAAATGATGAAAGTGATAGACGGCGGTATCAGGATGGCGGTCTCGGCGCTGGCCACAAGAAGGCCCAGACTGAATTTCTCTGAAAAGCCGACCTTTCGCATTTCCGGATAAACCATCCGCCCCATGGCAGCAACTGTGGCGGGTGCAGACCCTGATACAGACCCGAATGCCATAGAGCCACCTATAACAGTATAACCCATGCCACCGCGTGCGTGGCCGACAAGCGCCCGGACAAGCCCTGTGAGGCGGCTTGCAATCTGTCCCGACCCCATGAGATGTGCTGCAAAAATGAAGAACGGAATGGCCAGCAAAGTTGTGTGATTGATGCCGCCCAGAGTTTTCTGGATGAAGGCCAGATCGGGCATCGAACCGTAAAAAATCATCTTGGTCGCCAGGGCAGGTATGCCCAAAACGAGAAGCATTTCAAAGCCTGCAATCAGCAGGATAACAGCCAGAAGAATAACAATAAAAAGCATCAGCGTGCCTCCGGCGCAGGCTGTGCATCGCTCATATCATCATCATTTTTTGTGAAGCGATCGATAACCCTGAAAAAGCTGAGCGCGTAGCGCAATGCCAGAAGGCCAAAGCCAATAACCGGCGCTGTGTAAATCCAACCGATCTGGATATCGAGCGTTGGGCTTTTTTGGCCCGTACTCAGTACAAAGACCACCAGCTTCCACGCCAGATAGGCCATATAAAGCGAGAAGACACAGCCTGCGGCATCGATAATGCGCCGAATGGTGGCCCGTGCCGTGTTGGGAAGGGCTTCTCTCAACGTGTCAATGCCCACATGTTTGCCGCGCTCCAGCGCCAGTCCCAAAGCGCCAAAAACCAGAAAAATATTCATCAGCCGAACAGCTTCTTCAACCCAGGCCAATTGGCTTGCAAAGGTGCCGCCAATCTCGCGCGCAAGCACGTTCACAGAGAACAGTGCAACCATTGAAAGGAAAAGTGTGACGAGGAAAACCCGCTCCACACGCCGTAAATAATGCATGATCTTCTGTTGCTTCCAGTGTTCTGGTTGAGGCTTTCAAACGTGGGGAAGGCAGCGCGTATGGCCGCCTTCCACTTTTATTGAACTGAGCACGCTCAGTTCAGTTCCGAATACGCTTTTTCATAGGCGCCGATCAGCTCGGTAGCGGCATCGCCAGCGCGATCCATGTAGGCGGCCTTGGCCTTGTCGTACATCGCTTCTCTGAGGGCAGCTTTCTCTTCACTGGACGCAACGCGCACATTGATGTCGCTCTCTTTTATGGCTTCAAGAGCAGCTTCGACAGCTTTGGCTTTATGGGCACGCAGTTCTGGTACAACTTCGTTGAATGCATCGGTGATGACGGTGCGATATTCTTCTGGAAGACTGTTCCACCAGATCGGATTGAACAGAACCACATCTTCCATCGCACCATGTTCAGATACGACGAGGTACTTCTGCACTTCGTAGAACTTCATGCGCTGAATGGTATCGAGCGGGTTTTCCTGACCATCCACAACGCCGGTCTGAAGTGACGTGTACAATTCACCAAATGGCAGGGCGATAGCGGACGCGCCAAGCGCATCAAACTGCTCAATAAGAATGTTGGAATCCATCACCCGGAATTTCTGGCCACCAAAGGAGGAAAGATCATCCAGCGGTTTGTTGGAGGTGAAATTCTTCAAGCCGTTTGGCCACAAAGTGACACCAACAACGCCTTTTGAAGAAAAGGATTCAAGCAAGGCCTGGCCAAAATCACCTTCGCGCAATTTCTGCGCCTTATCAGCATCTTCCGGCAGCAGGAATGGAATATCCAGAATGGAGATCGCGGGGTTGAAACCGCCAATGAACGCCGCAGGAGAAACGGTCGCTTCCAGCGTGCCTAGTTGAACGCCTTCCGTCATTTCGCGCTGATTGCCCAGCTGCCCTGACGGGAAAATTTGAAACTCTACAGCACCCTTGGTGCGCTCTTTGACCAGTTCGCCAACCTTGGCAATGTGTATATGCCGTGACTGCTGGTCTGATTCCAGGTGGCCAATCTTGGCGGTGAAATCTGCCGCCCACGCCGCTGGCGCTACAAGCATTGTTATACCAAGAATGGGAAGTGTTCGGAGGGTGAATTTCGATAGTTTAGATAACGCTTTCATGTGCGGCTCCTGTTGCGCTGTATCAGAAGTCGGTTAAGGTAAAAGCCGTCTGTCGCAGTGTCAAGAATAATCTCAAAAATGAGATTTTACCCGTATTGCTTTGCTTTTTGCGACGATTGTGCGATAGATTTCCACAGGCTAGGGGTACAAATCTCCACCTGAATTCGGACCCTGGCTGCCGGAAAGAAACTTTGAACAATTGAAGGCAAACGCGTGAATCACGGGATTTCTGGGGAAGAAATTGGCGAACGGATGAAAGCCTTTCGTCTTGGCGCAGGCTTGACCCCCGAGCAATTGGCCCAACGAACAGGCGTTTCAAGAGCCGCAATTTATCGCTACGAATCCGGTCAGCCAGCCAAGATTGATACGCTGGTGAAAATCGCCGACTTGCTGGATGTTTCCTTGCCAACGCTCCTTGGAGCAGGGGTTGAATATATCGCGTCTGCCATCAGCTTCTTTGAGCGGATGCGGCAATTGGAGGAAAATGTAGACCAGATTACAGTGTTGTTTGGTCCTATATCCTACCTTCTGACGACAGATTCATACGATGACTTTTTGCCTGATGTGTTGAAAGAGAGCATTCCCGGCAATGTAGAGAATTATGATCAGGCAGTGCGGGAGGTGGACACGCTTCTGGACATATTGCGTGAACGTAAGGCGACATATCGAAAGCGCACGCCCAGCATCATCAGCCTCACATCTGCTGCTGAACTCACACAGTTTTTGCGGCTGGGATTTGTCGGGGCTCATAACCCGCAAGGCGTCGATTTGAGTAAACGGCGTGAGGTTGCCCGAATTGAAATTGAAAATATCGTTCAGCTTCTGCGGAACCAGCCCATAGGCGTTCAACTGGGCGTGGTTGTCGATTCCATGCCGGGGTCCAGCCTGCAGATATTCAGACAGGCCACACGCAAATCAGTCGCTGTCAGCCCCTATAGACTGGGTGCGTTCGCCAACATACGACTGGGTGTTGCAACGATCAGTTCAGCCCCGGATGCAACGGAACTCTATCAGTCGGTGACAACACAGCTTTGGACACGCGCGCTAAAGGGAGAGCAGGCTGCCGACTTCATCGAGAAAAATGTCTTGAGTTGAAGCATTAAGGGTTTGCTTTGGCATCAAAGCACTGAGACAAACTTGCTCTTTACCCAGTGGTGTTAAATTATGTTTTGCAATGTAATTCACACTTATCATATATTTTTCTGATGAGACCTGATCCGCGAGATATCCGTTTTTTGCTGGCTGTTGCCGAGCATGGAACCTTCATGTCTGCCGCAAAGGCAGAGAACATCTCACAGCCAGCTTTGTCGAGCAGGATTGCTCGGTTGGAACGACAATTGGGCGTAAGACTGGTGGAGCGGGGCCGTCATGGCGCGGTGCTGAACAAATATGGCGAGCTTGTATTGCGGCATGCGCGTGCCGTGGATACGATTCTCGACAGGATTGTGGAGGAAGTGGAACTGGAGCAGAGGGGCTTTGTCGGTCCGCTGGTTATCGGGTGCACACCCGTTGCCGCCACGCAGCTTGTTCCCAAAGCGATTTCCCAAATGGGTAAATCCGGCGAACGCATAATGATTTCCATTCATGAGGAAGAGGACGAAGCGCTTCTTGAAAAGCTGCTGGGAGGCGAAATTGAGATGGCTCTTGGTGGCATTGGCAGCCGCACCCAGCACGCGAATATCGTACAGGAAAAACTGGCTGATTTTCAAATTCAGGCGGTGGTCGGAAAAGCCAGCCCGATCTGGAATGAGAAATCTGCAACGCTTGAAAAGCTGGCGGACCAGCAATGGGCCTTACCGGCAAAGGGCGGGATTTTCCGCGAACAGATAGAGGCTGCATTTCTCAATTCAGGGACACCTTTTCCAAGGACTTTCTGGTCTTGCTCCGGCATCATTTCACTAAAGGGGCTGATTCAGAACACTGACTGCGTCAGCCTGATGCCATCTCATGCCTTTGCTTTGGAAGCCGGTGCTGGGGTGATCCGAGGTGTCAAGCTTGACGGATTGCATATCGATAGAAGCGTCGCCATCATGCGGCTCAAACACGCAGATCTGTCGCCATTGGCCGGACGGTTTATCGAGGCGCTTCAGAAGGTGGCTCAGCGCTTGACTTAAGCTGTTTGTCAAAACCGGAAACACCCATCTGACTTGCCTTTGGCCGACTCGCCAAAATCATACAAGCATCAACGCGCCAACATCTGCTGCCATTGCGCCGTGTAAAAGCATCGTGATGGAAGGGCAGGGTCGTTATCAAAAAATTGGGGAGGTAAGCTATAGCTCCCCGTCACGGGCAACGACACCTTTAAGGGCGATCTGGAAAAGCGGAACAATCATCGCAAGACCGTTCTGAATGTCTTTTCCATCTTTCAAAACCCATCTGCGAAGGGCTGATCGGTAGATGTCAAACAACAGGATTGTCAGCAGCTTTACATCGGTTTCAGGTGCAATACGGCCCGCTTCCTGATTGCGTTTCAGCAAATGCGTCAGCTGATGCTCCGCTGCTTTCCGGGTCCGCCAGTAGCGTTCCATTTGCAGACCGGAATCATAAAGTGCGGTTTCGCGCAAAATGTCGCGTGCAAGTTCAGGCTGAGTGGCAAAGAACTCAATCAGATGGCCAAAGAATTGCTCCAGCTGGGCAATCAAGGAGATGTCGGATGGGATGTCTTCAACGCTTTGAGACCTGAAGTCAGCCCGCATGTCATTGTATATGAAAAACAGCAAATCGCGCTTGTTGGCGGCGTAACGAAAAATGGTTCCAATGCCCACATCAGCCCGTTTGGTGATCTGCCGTATTGTGGCGTTTTCATAACCTTTTTCGATGAAAAGCGCGCGGGCAGCTTCCTTGATCCGGTGTTCCTTATCGAGCTTTTTGGCCTGCCGTAAACCGACTTTTTTAGCGGGGCGGTTCTTTACCGAGGTATCTTCGTCGATCATCAAGTTGGGCCTGTCGCTGTCATGGTTTGATACTTAGGGTTCTGACCCTTGTTTACCAGTGGCAACTGCCCTTAAACCTCCAGCAGCCGATGGCACAATCGTCCTTGCGGGCGGAGCCGTAGTGCCTGTCAGCACACCGTACACATAGGTGATGTGTACGGCATCGTGCCTCCCGCAAGACCAGCACTCCGTGTAACATTATGCCCCATTTCTTGCAACGCTGCCAACGTCGATGGCCGAGCACCCTTTACAGCTTGAATTCATTTTCCGTTTGGTCGAAGGGGCCGTAAACACGCGCGGAAAAGCTATGGTATTGAACTTAAAACAGCAGTTGCCTCACCGGACGGCGCAGCGAACGAGGCATCGGCTCGGCATAGCCAAAACGAACGAGAACATCAGGACGTCTGTCGCCGATGCCAAGCAAGGCGCTGAGTTTCTTCCGAAACTGCAGCACTTCGACAGGCTGATTCAAAAAAGCATGCTTGATGCCCAGCAGGGTCGCCTGAAGTGCAAATCGCTGATAGTTACGCCCGGACGATATCCAATGTTCTCTGTCGTCTTTGTCGGAGACGAAGATCGCCAGTCCGGACGAAGAGCGGACCTGCCTGGCACATTTTTTGTTTTCTGAGTTTGCCGTGAAAACTGTTTTAAACACAGGCCCCGCCAACCAGTTCGGCAAGGTGGGATTGCCGGAACAGGGCGCATAAAGCCCATCACGTGTTGCAAGTGCGCTGGCAGCATTGAAGCGCAGCCATGATGTCAATTCGCCGACGAAGGCGGGGTCCCCAATTTGCGCTGAATTGGCGGACAGGATCAGCTCCAAAACCTGCTCAATCAGGGGGGTGTCAGTTATCACAATCAACTCGCAGCCAGATAGTTGGGGCATGTCAGACAGGCGCTTCAGATGCGCGTCGGGAACTGGCTGGCCGCTGTAGTCTGAACGCGTGCATTGCCGGTCGATAATGGCGTCAAACAATGAATCTTTGGCTGTAGGCTCAGATGACAGGCGAACTTGAATTTCTCCATCGCCCTCAGCATTAAATGCAACTGAGGCAGCTCTGCCTGCTGCATTGGCAGCCAAAAGCAAATTCTCGGTGGCGCAGCCAAGACTGCAATAAAGATGATGATCATCCGGGTCGACCGCGGGGGTCCTTCGCGCCGGATCAGGCTTGATGACATATGCGTCGCCCACGTGGCCAAACAACCACGGCTGTGTATTGTGTGCGTTGGCAGCAAGCCTTGCATAGTGGAACAGATAATCAGCTTCAGAGCAGGAATTAGGCGATCTGTGTTTCCACAGTGCCGATGTCTCATCGTCATATGTGGAATGGCGCTTGAACGCGGCACTGGCCAATTTTGCGACAGCAGACAACCCGGAGATCGTCGTTAGATTATGATCGCTCTTCATTGCAGATGCTCCCTGGCTCGACAAAATGGATTATCGCGCCAGGGTGCATTGGTTTGCGTTGATACACATCAAAGAGACCCTGCTGTAAGAGGCTGGGAAAGCCTCCTTAAAAGGGGTCGGGCAGGGGCACGCCGAATTGCTGGGCATGGTGTTTCAGTGACCCCATTATGCCATCATGCAGCGGCACGCCGTTTTCCCGTGCTTCACGAACACGGCGCATCGCAGCTTCGCCCGGCAAGCGGACTTTCTCGACACCGTCGCGTGGTGGGCTGTTGTGGCACGCATCTGCAAGCCATCCGATTTGCTTCACAAACGCCTCTCGACCACCAAACGCTTCTGGGTCCCAAACCTGTACCGTGACCGCTGAGCACAGGCCCTTTGGTTGCTGCGGCCGGCCAAATCCAGCCAGGCCCTGCGTCAGAGCTTCGGCCCAAATGGCCATGCCATATCCCTTTTGTCCGTGGTCCAGACCGCCAGTGGGCAAAAGCGTGCCGCCTCTTTCTAGTGCCTCAGGGTCATTTGAAGGCGTTCCGTCGGCTTCCATAACCCAATCATGGTTGTATTTTCGCCCCTCCAACCGCATGCGCTTAGCCATGTTATTGGTCGTAATAGAGGCCGAGATATCAATCAGAATAGGATCAGCCGGACCGGGAATGCCATAGCCAATGGGATTGGGTGTAAAGACGCCCTTGGTGCCGCCAAACGGTGCAACCTGTGATCCAGAGGGAGATGAGGAGGCGACTGAGACCATCAGGCCCTGATCTGTTGCATCCGGTAAATAGGCTGCCAGACAGCCAATATGGTGGCACTCAGCAATGGCAATTGTGCAGGTGCCATGTTGGATGGCGCGTTCTGAGGCGAGCGCCACGGCTTTGGACGTGAGCCACGCGCCAGGAAGGCGTCCTCCATTCCAGGCGACCGCAGCGGCACGATCAGACAGGGTTTTGATATGACCGGAATTTGCCATGTCTCCCGTCGCCAGCATCTGCAAATACCAGGCGGTTAGGGCCAGCCCATGGGTCGAGTGGCCCATTTCATCGGCAAGCACAAGATAATGTGCAACCGCGCTTGCTTTCTCTGTATCAAGACCCGCCCCCATAAACAGCTCTTTCGCCATTGTGCGAAGGGATTCCGGGGCATAGCGGGCCTCGTTGTTCATAGGGATTACTCCTGTATCTGGTTTTGTTTATTCATTGGGAAATTCAGCAAGGCGGTATCGTTTTGACGCTCATGAGGTCAACGGTATTGCTATGTTCAAATGGAAAATCTCACAGTTGATTCATCGACGATATGATACGCAAAAATTGGGTCTGGTAAAACGGGCGCATTGAAGCTCTTCGAGTACAAAAGATTGTAACAATCATAGCCTGCAATCACAAATATCCGCACCGAATTCTGCGAGGTTATTTTGCTGAGCTTTTGGGTCAACTTGTTGGCTCTCGAGAGATACTGGAATTTGAACGCACTGGACTGTCACACCGCTGTAATGTAGATATGGTGAAAGTGGAAACGTTTCCACAGGGTGGTGTATCAATTGGTGTTACCTAACAAACCAACCATAAAAGACGTTGCAGAACGAGCAGGCTGCGGCATTGCGACGGTCAGTCGTGTGCTGAATAATTCCGGTCCTGCAAGCGTTGCCAGTCGCGTGCGTGTGCTGGCGGCTGCCGAGGAATTGGGCTTCAAGTTCAATGAATTTGGCCGTTCCCTGAAAAGCCAACGCAGCAAGACTATCGGCGTGTTGGTTCCTACTTTGAGCAATCCTGTATTTGCTGATGCGGTGCAAGGCATTCAGCAAGCAGCGGCGGTCCATGGTTATGATGTGATTTTAACATGCGCCGATTACGACCAGATGACAGAACAAAAAGCCTTGGCCACATTGCTGGCAAAACAGGTCGATGGTGTCGTGCTCACGGTATCGTCGCCGGAAAACAGCAATGTTTTGCAGGTGTTGAACGATAACAACATTCCGCACTGCCTGATTTTCAACCAGCCAACAGACTCAGGAATCTCGGCTGTCGGTGTAGACAATGTGGAAGCCGCTCGGATTGTAGGTCAAAAATTATTTGAATTCGGACATTTGGACGCTGCTTTTGTTGCGGTTCAATTTGCAAAATCAGACCGGTCTGCTGATCGCTACAAGGGTTTTGCGGAAATCTACGCAAAACATAATTTGAATCAGCCTACACTTCTTGAGGTCGATTATGCGCCAGGTGACCTTGAACTTGCCCTGATTGATCTGTTTGAAAAATCACCATCCACAACGGCCCTGTTTGCCTCAAACGATATGCTGGCATTGGCCTGTATCCGCGCATTGCGAAGTCTTGGTAAATCTGTCCCCGAGGATATCAGCGTCGTTGGGTTTGACGGCATCGCAGTGGCCGATCTTGTGCATCCGAAATTGGCGACGATTGCCACACCCTGTCACGATATGGGGTCCAAGGCCGCGCAATTACTGGTCAAAGCTCTACAGAAAAACGAGAAGCCGCCAGCAGGCGTGATTTCTCTTCCATTCGAATTTCGTTGCGGGGAAAGCCTATCCATTGCCGCAAAGAAAAATTCCGACGGCCAAGCTGCAACTCGGCCGTCGGAATTGTCAGCCACCCAAATGCAACCAAACAAGTAAAGTGAGAAGACACATGAGATATATCCTTGGTGCTGTTGTTTCAGCAACTCTTCTTTCCGCCCTGCCGGCTCAGGCGGAAGATGCCATCTGCTACAATTGTCCACCACAATGGGCCGATTGGGCTTCTATGCTCAAGGCGATTGAGGCTGAAATTGGCGTGAAAATGCCACATGACAACAAGAATTCCGGACAAACCATCAGCCAGCTTATTGCTGAAAAGGCATCCCCTGTTGCCGATGTGGCTTATTACGGCGTGACCACCGGCATCAAGGCCGCAAATGAGGGCGTTGCTACTGCATACAAACCAAAAGGCTTTGACGATATTGCGGAAGGTCTCAAAGACCCTGATGGTCGCTGGTTCACAATCCACTACGGCACACTTGGCCTTTTTGTGAACAAGGATGCTCTGGGCGGCGCGCCAGTACCTGCTTGCTGGGCCGATCTCAAAAAGCCGGAATATGAAGGCATGGTCGGCTATCTTGACCCATCCAGTGCCTTTGTCGGCTATGCCGGCGCGGTGGCCGTGAACCGGGCTTTTGGTGGTGATCTGGACAATTTCGATCCTGCGATTGCCTTTTTCAATGAACTTGCTGAGAACGACCCAATTGTTCCAAAACAGACCTCATATGCCCGTGTTGTCTCCGGTGAAATTCCCATCCTGTTTGATTACGATTTCAACGCATATCGCGGCAAATATACCGAAGATGGAAACTTTGAATTCGTCCTGCCATGCGAAGGTTCTGTAGTCGTGCCGTATGTGATGAGCCTTGTGGCCAATGGCCCCAAGCCGGAAGTTGGTAAAAAAGTGCTCGATTTCATTCTGTCCGACAAAGGTCAGGCGATCTGGACAAATGCATTCCTGAAACCGGCACGTCCGGTTGAGTTGCCAGCTGATGTGGCTGCCAAATTCCTGCCGGACAGCGACTACGAGCGCGCGACACCGGTTGATTATGCCAAGATGGAACAAGTCCAAAAGGCATTTGGTGATCGCTACCTTGCGGAAGTGAAGTAGCCAAACCGGGCTGCGAAATCTGAAGGTATCGCAGCCCATTTTCCATAACTGCTTTCGGTATCTTAAATTGTTTGTATTCCTTTGTTTCCTGCCATTGCTGATTTTCAGTCTTGCGTTTTTGGCGCTGCCTCTGGTCCGATTGGTTTCTGCCTCCGTCGGAGGTGAGCAGGGCTGGTTGATCTATGCTGAAATTGTTTCAAATCCCCGATACATGCAAAGTTTGCTTGATACAGTTCTGGTGTCGCTCGCGGTCACCATTGCAGCTGTGTTAATCGCAACAACGGCAGCGTTGTTTCTGACCCATAATCGCTTCCCGGGCAGAAGCGTGTTGATTGCAAGTCTGACTTTCCCGCTGGCCTTTCCCGGAGTCGTCATCGGCTTCCTCATCATTCTGCTGGGCGGGCGGCAAGGGCTGGTCAACACCATCAGCTCAAACATTTTCGACACGCGAATTGTGTTTGCCTATTCTATGATTGGCCTGTTCTTTGGCTATCTTTATTTTTCCATTCCCCGTGTGTTGTTGACGGTTATGGCCACTGCAGAAAAACTGGATCCAGCGCTGGTTGAAGCGGCCCGGTCTCTTGGCGCGGCGCCGTTACAGGTCCTGCGGGACGTTACGTTGCCAGGCCTTGCGCCAGCACTGATAGCATCAGGCGCAATTGCCTTTGCAACCGCCATGGGCGCCTTCGGAACTGCATTCACGCTGGCCACAAACATCGATGTACTTCCGATGGTCATCTACACCGAATTCACTCTGTCCGCGAACATCGCGATGGCATCTGCCCTCTCGGTTCTCCTGGGTCTCGTGACCTGGGCGTTGTTAATGTTTGCCCGGTCACTGACCGGCACCAGTATCGCAGCATCGGGGTAGATTATGTCACGTAGAACAGCCTTCGCGATCCAATTTGCTGTCACGCTGCTTGCTTGTGCATTCCTGCTCGTGCCTGCCATCCTGTCCATTCTAGCGGGGGTTACGGTCAATTATTTTCAGGGAATTGTGGCCAGTGGCGTCACCCTGAAGTGGGTTGGTCAAGTCTGGGAGCTTTATTCGGACACCATTTGGCGCTCCATGGGCATTGCTTTTGGCTGTCTTATAATTACGGCAATCATCGGTATTCCAGCTGCCTACGGTTTGAACCGGTTTCCCGGACGCCTCTCTCGAATTGTGGAGGAGTTTGTGTCCCTGCCATTGTCAATTCCCGGCTTGGCACTGGCACTGGCTTTGCTGCAGCTCTATGGCACCATAAAGGGGTTCAGGCTGTCTTTCTGGTTCATTCTGGTGGGTCACGTCCTCTATACTTTGCCGTTCATGATCCGCTCCGTCCTTGCTGTTTTCTCCACAATTGATTTGCAGTCGCTGGAGGAGGGGGCAGCCTCGCTGGGCGCTTCATCCTGGCAAAGGTTTAAAGACATCGCTCTGCCAAATGCTTGGCCCGGAATTCTTGCCGGAGCACTGACCGTGGTAACGCTGTCGATTGGTGAGTTCAATCTGACATGGATGCTCCACACCCCTTTGACCAAGACGCTACCGGTGGGGCTTGCTGACAGTTATGCCTCAATGCGCCTTGAAATTGCGTCGGCTTACACATTGGTGTTTTTCGTCATGATCGTCCCACTTCTTGCCGCCATGCTTTGGGCATCAAACAGAGCGCAATCCATTGGAAAATCCTCATGACCGGAACCGAATTACAGCTTTTGGGATGCGCCAAAACCTTTGCAGGAGGCACTAAAGCCCTTCTGCCAACGGACCTGGTCGTAAAACCTGGTGAAATCCTTGGTCTGCTGGGCCCATCCGGCTGCGGCAAGACAACCATGCTGCGCATTATGGCGGGGCTGGAAACGCCCGACAGCGGCGGAAAAATTCTGTTTGACGATGAAGATGTCACAAAGGTTCCAATCGAGCACCGGTCGATTGGCATGGTGTTTCAATCCTATGCCTTGTTTCCCAATATGAGCGTGCAGCAGAACGTTGGCTATGGTTTGAAAGTGCGCGGCATCAGCGGCAGCGAGCGTGACGACCGTGTGAATGAGGTCATGTCTTTTTGCCGACTTGACGGGTTGGCGGACCGTGCCATCAATCAGCTTTCAGGCGGCCAACGTCAAAGGGTTGCACTGGCCCGCGCTGTTGCGCCAAGGCCCCGTGTTCTGCTGCTGGATGAGCCATTATCGGCCCTTGATGCAGCCCTTCGGGATACTTTGAGGGACGAATTGGCCGTAATTCTCCGAGGCCTGTCGATGACAGCTGTGTTTGTAACCCATGATCAGTCCGAAGCGATGGCCATCGCAGATACGATTGCGGTTATGAGGGCGGGGCGGATTGAGCAAAGAGCGGCACCGGAAGTTCTCTATCGGGATCCGCAAACAGACTTTGTCGCAAGTTTTGTTGGCGGGGCTAACCGTCTTTCAGGTCGCTTTGAAAACGGCCATCTGCATCTTGAAGGTGGCATGTTGAACACGGGTATCGAGGGCCAGCAACCAGACCACATTTTCATTCGTCAGGAAGATATTCGCATCACAAATCCTGATGGTGCTTCATTGCGGGGTAAGGTCATAGGACGCGTTTATCTCGGGACACATACCAAGCTCACGATCTCCGGTGTTTGCGAAGCGCCCCTGATGGTGACTTTGCAAGGCGCTGATGCTCCAAAAATTGGAGATCTGGTCGGCCTTGATATTCCTGCCATTTCACTGATTCACTTTTGAGGACTTGTATGACCCGCATCATCCAATTGTCTGATATTCACATGGTCGAGCAGAGGATGCTGGCCTATGACGTTGTGGATACAGCGGAATATCTGGCTCACGCAGTTTCATATATCTCGGATTTACTACCAAAAATCGGACCCGTTGATGGTATCGTGATCACCGGCGATCTGACGGATCATGGCAGACAGGCGCAATATGACCGCCTAAAGGAATTGTTGTTACCTCTCCGACTTCCATTTTGCGTTTTGCCTGGCAATCATGATGATCGAAATGTCATGCGCGCCGCTTTTCCAGAACAACTCTGGAAACCCGAAAATGAAATGCTCAACAGCCACGTCCAATTGGGCGATGCCCATATTCTGGCGCTTGATTGCCTGGTTTCCGGAAAATCCCATGGTTTTCTGACAGCAGAAACACTGGCTTGGTTGGAGAGTGAACTGGTGCTGCTAGCCGACGAGCCGGTGATTTTTGCCCTGCATCATCCTCCCTTTGTGACCGGTATTGGGCATATGGATGCACAACCGCTTCATAATGCCGATGAATTACTGCAGATAATCTCAAATCATCACGGCCCGAAGATTACAATTTGCGGCCACATCCATCGATACATGACCAGTCACCAGCCCTGTGGCCCTGTCATGATCGGACCATCGGTTGCTCATGCCGTATGCCCGGATCTGACAGAAGACGGGGCGTCACAGTTCACTCTGGAACCGGGCGGATTTCTGCTTCATTCCTATGACAACGCGTCCAAGGTCTTTTCGTCGCACTATCTGCCCATCGGGCCTCACTCTGGACCATTCCCGTTCAAATTATAGCGTCTCAGCGTTGCGATTTGACAAAAGTCACATGCTGCTGTCAAATGTTATCGCGATAAGGGGACCTGTATGCCGACACAATCGTTGCGCCGCTCCGCAAGCCAGATTGGCGGGCATGATATCGTCATCGAAGCTGCCTGGTTGTACTATCAGGACGGGCTGAACCAAAACGAAATCGCTGCACGATTCAAGGTCTCAAGGGCCACTGTCGTGAACTACCTGCAAGAAGCGCGCGAACGCGGCTATGTGCAGATCACGCTGTCCCCGGAAGCATTCAAAGGCCATGAAGCCGCGCTGCAACTTCGTGAAAAATATGGACTTCGTGAAGCCTATGTCGTTCCGGACGGCAATGGAGAACAGCGCGTGACAGAAATTCGTGTGGCGCGTGGTGCTGCACAATGGCTACCACGTCTGGTTTCACCCGGTGACAGGCTTGGCGTCGCATGGGGCAAAACCATCTATGATGTGGCAGAGTTTCTGGAGACAATTGCGGTAGATGATCTGACGGTTTTGCAACTGGTTGGCTCGATGGCGACACCTTACGGGTTTTCAGCAGATGTCTGTTCGTCCTATGTGGCGCGCAAATTCTCGGCACGGTGTGTCAATCTGCATGTGCCAGCAATGCTGTCCAGTCCGGAAGTTGCCAGAGCATTGCGTGCTGAAGCTTTGATAGCCAGCCAACTTGATGAGATAAGCCACTTTAACAAAACACTTTTTGCGGTTGGCTCATGTACGCCCGACAGTCACGTTGTCTCATCCGGTGTCGCAACGATTGAAGAGTTGAACTGGTACATTGATCATGGTGCCGTTGGCGTGCTGTGCGGACGCTTTATCAATGAACAAGGCGATGGCATTGAAGGGCCGTTGGACGAACGCATGATGGGCATTGCCCTTGATCGAATGCGCGAGCCGGAGACGGGAATTCTCGTATCTGTCGGCAGTGACCGCGTTCCTGCCGCAATTGCAGCGTTACGCGGAGGCTATGCCACACACATTGTCACAAATCAGGCCAGCGCCGAAGCAATCTTATCCCTAGGCAGCTGAGCGTCGTTCTGGAAACAGAGCCAGCAGACCTTCAGCACTGGCTTCGGCAACACCGCGTTCGGTAATCAATCCGGTCACCATTCGGGCAGGGGTTACATCAAATGCAGGATTGCCGCCAGGTGTCCCATCTGGCGAGATTTGAGCAAAACCCGTGCTGCCATCTTCAAGACGGCCATAGATGTGTGTAACTTCGCGTCCGTCACGTTCTTCAATCGGAATTTCTTTGACGCCATCATTTACGGTCCAATCAACCGTTGACGAGGGCAGAGCCACATAAAACGGGACGTTGTTGTCAGCCGCTGCAAGTGCTTTCAGATAGGTGCCGATCTTATTGCAGACATCACCTTGCGCTGTGGTGCGGTCGGTTCCCACAATCACCACATCAACCTGTCCGTGTTGCATAAGATGACCACCGGCATTGTCTACAATCAGATGGTGTGGAATTGAATTGCCAACCATTTCCCATGCCGTCAATTGAGCGCCCTGATTACGTGGACGTGTTTCATCAACCCAGACATGGATCGGAATACCAGCTTCCATGGCGTGATACATGGGAGAGGTTGCCGTGCCCCAATCCACGGTCGCCAGCCAGCCTGCATTACAATGGGTCAGGATATTGACGGCTTCTCCAGGCTTCTTCGTTGCCGCAATTTTCTTTATGATTTCAAGTCCGTGGACGCCGATCAACCGATTTGTTTCTACATCGTCATCAGCAATCTGTGCAGCTTTGGCGATCGCCGCCGCTCCGCGTTGATCCACAGGCAAGGCAGTTAAAGTTGTCCGCAATTCATCCAGCGCCCAGCGCAGATTAATCGCTGTTGGTCTTGTGGCATAAAGCACATCATAGGCCTCATTCAAGGCCACGTCAGATGGGTCGCAGGCCATGTGCAGCGCGACACCAAAGGCTGCGGTCGCGCCAATAAGCGGCGCGCCTCTGACCCACATATCACGAATGGCGGTGGCGAATTCGTCTAGTGTCTCGAGTGTGACAACGCGAAATTCGTGCGGTAACCAGCGCTGGTCAATGATGCGGATTTCACCTGTTGCAGCGTCCTGCCATATTGAACGGTAGTGGGTATCGCCAACTTTCATGATGTTCCGGTTCCTGTTTGTGATTGTCTTGCCATTGCAACGACCCGATCGATGCCATGCAACCGTTTGCGGTTCATGACCAATGCCTGTCCGAATTTCAGAGATCGGGTCTCAAGCGGCGCGCGTTTGTCTTCGTCTTCAATTGTCTCAAATTCAGCTATGTGAGCAAGACCCAGAATACGGCGGTGCATCTCAATGCCGGCAAAGCCCAGAAGGTCTTCGAATATCTCGCTCAGAAGCTGCTCCAGCGCCAATTCACTGGCCATCAGATGGCCCTGATCCTCGTACAAACTATGCGGATAAAGAATGCCGGTTCGTTCAGTGCGCCACAGCTTTGAGAACTCATCACAGAACGCTGTCCACGTTTCGTCGATCGTCTCCAAGACCCATTCCTGATAAGAGGCACAGGCAGCATCGTCGGCAATGTGAGCGCTTATGGCGTGATAGGCCATCAGATAATTGCCGATCAGCATGCCGGTGTCGAAGCCCATTGGCCCGTAAAAGGCAAATTCCGGATCAATGACCCGGGATTCAGCATCTGTAACCATGATCGATCCAGCATGCAGATCACCGTGGCACAGCGTTTCTGCCTTTGCAGAAAAAGCACGCTTCATGTGCTGAACTTCTACTTTCAGCATTTGGTCATTGCGCAATTCAGCCACGATGCCATCAAGCTGAGGCGTGGTGTAGCGGTTCATCTCGGCACCAAAATAGGGGTCGGTGAACACCAGATTTTCAGTGATGTCGCAGAGCTCTACATTGTCGCTGAACAACGCCAGATCGGCTTTCTTTTTGGCTGTCTCCATAGACAGATCAGAGCCGCGGAAAGCGTTGCGGGCGCAAAAGCGCCCAATGGTTTCTCCAAGACCTGCCACCTTTCGGCCTGCAATCATCTGCTGGCGCAATATGATGTGCGGCTGCAGGCGCTCCATAATTATCAACGCCTGGGTCTCGTCAAAATGCAGAATCTCCGGCACGCTGCCAGGATCGCGCTCTGCCTGTCGGATCAGCGCATGATATTCGAAGTAGGCACGTTTAAGCGGAAGCGGCCAGGAATCGCCAACGAGGCGCACATAGGGCAGGGCCTGTTTCACAATTACAGAACCTGCAGTGCCTTCGACGATAAACACCAGGTTCAGATTGCCATCGCCAACTTCGCGCACCTGCCAGTCGGTGCTGCTACCGCCGAGCAAATTTGTCATTGCATCCAAAGTGCCCAGACGGGCTGAAAGTGTTTCGGGCGTCAACGCCTTATAATCGCTCAATTCGTCCTCCCCGAACAGAAAATATGGTCGACCACCAGCTACACGAAATGCGTAAGTGAGTACATGGTAGGTGGCGCAAAAAGCATTTGTCAATACCTCTTGACTTTTGTCAGGTTGGCTGTTGAGATATTTGCGGGAGGAACGAATGACAGACTGCCTATGCCAGATTTCCGGTCTGCAAAAAGCATTTGGTGATAACCTTGTTTTGCGGGGGCTCAGCCTGGATTTACCTGCGGGAAGCGTGACAGCTTTGATGGGGGCCAATGGTGCTGGAAAATCGACTCTGGTCAAGATTCTGTCCGGTGTACATGCAAGCGATTCAGGCAATGTGAGTCTCGCCGGTCAGAACTTTGTCCCGTCCAGCCCTTCTGATGCGATACGAAAAGGCGTTGTGACCGTCCATCAGGCCATTAATGATGGTGTCATTCCCGACCTTGATGTTGCATCGAACCTCATGATTGACAGATTGGCGGAACCCGGTTTCGGGTTTTTCCTGAAGCGAAAACAGCTTTTCAAAGATGCGCAGGAAATTGCGGATCGCATGGGCATTGATGTTGATGTGCGTCAGCCTGTTGCCCAGTTGGGCGTTGCTGACAGACAATTGATTGCCATTGCACGCGCCATGTCCCACCAGCCATCACTTCTGATTTTGGATGAGCCGACTTCCTCACTGTCCGCAGTTGAGGCGGAGCGGCTGTTTGAACTCATCGAAACCTTCAAGGAACGAGGCGTTGCCATTCTCTATATTTCGCACCGCATGTCGGACATAAGGCGCATTTCAGATCGCATTGTCTCCATGCGCGATGGCGAGATTTCAGGCCTCTTTGAAGACGCGCCGCTGGACTATGAGGGCGCGGTCAACGCAATGCTTGGTCATCACATGACGGATGTGAATATTGAAATTCCGCCACAAGGTGAAGCCATTGCAGAATTGACGCAAATGCGATTGAAGCCAGATAGCAAGCCATTTGATCTGACACTGCATGACAATGAGATTGTCGCCATCACCGGCCTTTTGGGCAGCGGTAAAACGGACCTTGCACAGGCATTGTTTGGTCTTAGGACACCCAACTCCGGTTCCATAAAACTGGATGGCAGTGTCTATGCTCCCACCAGTCCCGGAAATGCAATTGCCAGCGGCGTCTTCATGTCAACCAAGGACCGGGCGACAAATGCCGTGGTCGCTGACTTCAACATTACGCGGAATATTTCGGTTCCCTTTCTGCAGCAATTTTCCAGCTTTTCTTTCCTCTCGCCCAATTCCGAGCGGGATACTGCGCGCGAGATGATTGATGCGCTCTCAATTGTCTGCCAGTCAGAGACTGATGGTATCAACACACTGTCTGGCGGTAATCAGCAGAAGGTCATGTTGGCGCGCTGGCTCATCGATAAATGTCGCCTGCTATTGCTGGATGAGCCGTTTCAGGGGGTCGACATCCGTTCCCGGCACGATATTGGCGAGAAGGTGCGGCAAACCGCAAAGGGGCGGGCGACACTTGTCTTTGTGTCCGAACTCGACGAAGCACTTGAAATTGCTGACCGCATCATCGTCATGCATGAACACTCAATCATCGCCGAGTTTGTAAATCGCGATGTCGATCTCAATGAAATACTGACCGCTGTTACGGGAACAGCGCAAAAGCAGCCGGAGCATGAAGCAGCATGAGCACTGATGTGCAAGACAGCGGGATCACCGCTCAGCCGAAGGCGTCCACCAAAAAAGGGCAGTCGAGCGGGCTTGATCTGGCAATTCGCTATGGTTTTCTGGCGTTGCTGGTCGGGCTGGCCATCTTCTTTTCCATTTTCGCCAACGGGTTTGCTGGACCGCGCTCAGCCGTATTCATATTCCAGTCCGTTGCCATGACAGGCATATTGGCTCTTGGCGTGACCTGTACTTTGGTTGTGGGTGGCTTTGATCTGTCCATCGGTTCGGTGGCAACATCTGCAATGATGCTGGCGGCCTATGTGATGGTGGTCATGGAGCAACCTGCAGCCGTTGCGATTGTCGCATGCCTTTTCATGGGCGCCTTTATCGGGCTGGTGAACGGTATTCTGATTGTCCGGTTCAAAGTCCCGGATTTGTTGGCAACTCTGGGTATGATGTTCCTGCTGGTGGGGCTGCAGCGCATTCCCACCGCCGGACGATCAATCTCCACCGGAATGGTTTTGCCGGATGGGACGACAGCCAATGGCACATTCGACCCGCTGTTTCTTGCCATGGGCCGGCACCGGTTTGATTTCTTTCTAGAAAAACTGCTTCCGATCCCAGTGGTCTTCCTCATCGTCATTGCCATATTGATCTGGATTTTTCTGGAAACAACGCGGCATGGCCGCCTGATGTATGCCATCGGCTCAAATGAGCGTGCAGCCGCACTGACGGGCACAAATGTCAAACGCTACAAGATCACAGCCTATATGATTTCCGGTGTTCTGGCCTCAATTGCGGGCATGTTGCTCGCGGCCCGGTTAGGGCGCGGTGATATCGCGTCGGGCACCAATCTGCTGCTGGATGCCGTTGCAGCGTCCCTGATCGGATTTGCGGTGCTGGGGGCGGCGAAACCCAATGCCTTTGGCACGGCAATGGGCGCGCTCTTTGTCGGCATCCTTTTGCAGGGGCTGACCATGATGAACGCGCCTTACTACACGCAGGATTTCATCAAGGGCGCGGTTCTTGTGATCGCACTCGTATTCACTTTTTCATTATCGGCCCGCAAAACGGCCGGTCATTGACGACCAACTCAACAGGGAGAGAAACCAAATGAAAATTCTAAGAAGATCTGTTTTAGGGCTTTTTGCCAGCGTGGCAGTCGGGGCCGCAACACTCGGCACCGGGTTTGCGCAGTCCATGCCCGCACCGCTGGACAATCCAGGTGACGTCAAAATTGCGCTGGTACGCTATCTGTCCACGGGTGATTTTTTCCAGGCCTATTTGTCTGGTGTCGAAAAGCAGGCCGAGGCAATTGGTCTGGACCTGCGTATTTTTGACAGCCGCCAAGACGCTGCCTTGCAGGCCGATATGGTGGATCAGGCCATCGCTCTTGGTGTCGATGGCATCATTATCCAGCACGGCCTGACTGAATCCATGCAGGAAGCGGCGCAGCGGGCCGTGGATGCGGGCATCAAAGTTGTTGCCTTTGACGTGAATGTTGAAAATGACGCAATCCCGCAGATCGAACAGTCTGATTACCTCCTGGGTAAACTGGCTCTCGAGCAGGCGATCAAGGATAATGGTACTGAATGGAACGCTGGATACGTCTACGTTCCGGGTATTGCACCGCTCGACCGACGCCATGTTGCATGGGAAGAAGTCAAAGCTGCCAATCCGGGTATTGTTGAAAAAGCCCAAATGGGTACGCTCGACAATCCGATTGCCAACTCCAATGCAAATCAGGCGCGCTCCGTCCTGCAGGCAAATCAGGATATCACTGTGTTCTTTGCCCCTTATGATGAGTTTGCCAAAGGTGTGAAGATTGCGGTCGACGAAGCAGGCCTCACATCTGATGTCAGCATCTATTCCGCAGACGTATCCACGGCTGATATTTCAGCCATGCGGGAGCCAGACAGTGCCTGGAAAGCAACGGTTGCCACCAACCCAGCCGTTGTTGGTGAAGTGTCCGTGCGTGCGCTTGCAATCATGCTGACCGGCGAAAATCCCGGTGCGCAGGTTGTAGTGCCGCCAACTTTGATCACACAGGCATTCCTGAATGAAAACGACATCAAGAACATGTCAGATCTGTCGGCCAACATGCCACAATTCGCCCATGCCGATGTTGCGATGACAGAGTGGATGCCGCTGCCAGCGCGCTAAGCTAACAGCACTAACACGAAAGCCGCCTGTTCATGCCAGGCGGCTTTTTTGTGAGCGCAAATATTAAGAACATCTGCGTTCTAAATTGGCTCTAAAAGCTATCTATAGCGTTCCGCATGGCTTTGACCGTATCTCCGATCCTGTCGCGCTGACGCAGCAGACTGCCACCAAGCAGAAAGACGACATCTTCTCCATACATGGAGACCATATCCTGAGCGCGATCCACACTCATACCACCACCGGGCGATGGCATCATGGGCGCTCCCATCCCGTCAGGCTGACGGCAGGCATCGGCAATGGACAAACACTCTTCCCGCGTAAAGCCAAACCGTCCGCCGACATTCGGGAAAACCGAAATGTCTGATCCGGCCAATCTTTGAAATGTGCCATACATGATGGCATGATCGATGCCGGTTGTCGGCGTGAGAACAAACGGGCCGGTAAACGCGGGATGCGTCATAACAGGAAGTCCGAAGTCCGCATTGGCTGCCAAATGCTGTGCAGTGCCAAACCCTATGAGACCGGGCATGATAAGCACGCCACCCGCACCAGCTTCTTTCGCCCGGAAGGCCTCTTCGACTACATTGCCGGTGTGGCCAGTAATGTTGACGAAATAGAGCGCTTTGGTGCCATGTTTGGCATTGGCCTCAGCAACAGCGTCGCTGACCGCTTTCAGCCTGTCTTCAAAGGGGGCCATTGTCTGATTGGCCAGCCCATGGTCATCTTTGATGATGTCAGCGCCGCCAGCAACACAGCGAGAGGCAATCAGCGCTAATTGAGCCGGTGAGGAGCCTTGTGGCTTGATGACAGGTGAAATCAAGCCACCGCTTTTTCTGCCCGTGAGGGCGCGCAAGCCATCAATGCCAAATCGGGCACCGGTAAATCGGCGCTCAATTTCCGGGCCCGCATCAAAGCCGACAACACGCACATTTTGCTGAATTGACGTATTGCCAAAGATCACATTGATCAACTGAACGACTTCATGACCGGCGCTGTCCGGTGCATAGGAAATGATGGCTTCATACGAGCCGATATTCTGCGCCTCGACAGATTCAACATGCCCTACGATTTCATTGCGAATGAAACCGTCCGGAACCACATCGTCCGGAATTTCAACAGTCTGTTCCAGCGCTATGTCTTTGGCGCGCGTATTTGCTTCGCTCTCGTCTCCGGCAAAGATGCGGTAGGTGACGCGAAACCGATTATCATCAGCCATCGGTCAAAGCGCCTCTGCTTTCACAGCGGAATGGACGGCATCAATGCGTGTGCTCGTCAGCTGTTCTTCGGTTATTCCAGTTTTGCTGCCGAGCAGTTTTTCAATGCCGGCCACAAGGGCGGCAGCATCAAGTCCGTAGTGGCCCATCAGATATGCGCGTGATCCACCGTGAGCAAATGTATCTCGCAGGCCCAGGCGCACAAGCTTTTTACCGACGCCATTATCCGCCATAATTTCCGCAACCAGAGATCCAACACCGCCCTCTGTGACGTGGTTTTCAAGAACGACAACGCCCTTGCTGACAGAGCCGATGTGATCCAGCAGCGCTTCTTCGCCAAATGGCTTGATCGTGTTGATATGCAGATGACGAATTGAAACACCGGATTTTTCCAGTGCGCCACGTGCCCGCAGGGCTTCTTCGGTCGCAATGCCTGAGGTGATGACCAGAATGTCTTCCCCCAGCGCCAATTCACGCATTTGCCCAACTTTGATCGGCGTGTCGAACAGGCGAGGTATGGAACCACGCAGGACACGGCAATAGACCGGTCCATCAATGGAATCCGCAGCTTCACAGATGCTTTCCACCTCTGTTGCATCGCCAGTTTCCAAAATGGTCATATTGGGGATCGACCGCATCACGGCTACATCCTCAATGGATTGGTGAGTCATGCCGCCGGGCGTTGTAATGCCAGGCAAAAAGCCCATCAACCGAACTTTGCGCCGTGGATAGGCGACAGAAGCAATGAGTTGGTCATAAGGGCGTCGATACAGAAAAACGCCAAAGGAATGCAGGAAGGGACGGTACCCGGCCAGGCCAAGTCCGCCAGCAAAACTCATCATGTTTTGTTCAGCCATGCCCAAGGATATGAACTGGTCCGGATGTCTGTCACGGAACCCGTCAATTTCACACGAGGACGTCAGATCCGCTGACAGACACAGCACGTCAGGATTTGCCGTTGCATAAGTTTCAAACGCGCTTGCGTAGGGTCGACTGACCATCTCCACCATATCAATGCCCTCCATCGGTCAAATCGACCGGATCAATGCCTAATTCAGCGGCGATAGAAATGTTCATCTCTGCGCGCTCCTCCTGAGATTTAAAGCGCACATAGTGAAGGCGCGGGAAGCGTTTTCGCAGAAATTCCATCCCTTGTGTGGGCGAAGACCGCGCAAGAATGATGAGTGGTTTGCCTTCATGCGGTGTATTTTTTGCCTCACGCAAAGCGTCGAGGTCGTGTGCATCAATTTCCACACAGACGGCTCCGAAATTGCGAAATTTGGCGGCGATATCACCGACTTCCATGACGCTGTCCATTGCGCCATCGCATTGTTGGTCATTGACGTCCATCAAGGCCCAAAGATTGTCTATCTGATGGTGTGCAGCGGCCTGTACGGCTTCCCAGGTCTGGCCTTCCTGTACTTCGCCATCTGACATGAAAACGCAGACATCACCTGTCTCGCCACGGCGTTTGCGACCAAATGCCAGGCCAGCTCCTGTTGAAAATCCAATGCCCAATGTCCCGTTGTGAACTTCCATCCCGGGGGAATGTTCTGCGCCGATCATTTCGACAGAGGAACCATCCTGGTTGAACATTTCAAGGCCCTTGGCATCCATGCGACCAACCTCGATCAACGTTGCATAGGCAACCAGCGCATAATGTGCAGGCGCTATGAACAGGCGGTCAAATTGGGGTTCAAAGGGTCCATTGTAACCCGCGCCCGTGTGATAGTCCGGGTTGGTCGCAGACGGCACGCCACCGAACGGCTTTGGAATAGCGGGCAGGGTAGGGTCCCCAAGGGTCAGGGCCTCATTGTAGAGAAAAGCCAATTGCTCGGCAGCCGAACAGGCCTGACTGAGATAGCCGCCATTGTTGCGCATGGCATGTTCAAAAACACGTTTCCGTATGCCTGCCGCAACGGCTTCTGTTGTCTTGCTATTTTGCACGAAGGCCTCCTCTTTCCAATGAAAATGAAGTGCGCCCTTACAAATGTCAAGAACTGTTGTCTTTTGACTAAACTGCAGTTTTTGAGCCGAGATTGCCACAACTGGATTGTAGCGTTTGCACTTGGTTCGGCCCCTAATCGGATGTTCTCAATCTGTTGGCCTGAAATGGATTTTTATTCGATTTCGGGAATTGGAAGCTCATGACGGCGCTACAGCAGCAGTATGTATTTTCCTCTGCTTTCGACGGTTGACAAATTTGAGATGCTTATATTACTTACTAGTTGGTAATAAAAAAGGAGGAGTAAAATATGTTGAGGTTAAAAACAATTGGTCTGCTTGGTGCAGCGGCAATGATGGCGCTGAGTGCGCCAGCAAATGCTGAATGGAAGCCGGACAAGCCTATTAATATTATTGTGCCATGGTCAGCCGGTGGATCGACCGATCAGGTCACACGGGTAGTGGCACCGATTCTTGCAGAAGCACTGGGCACGCCAGTAGTTGTTGTGAATCAGCCGGGTGCATCAGGTTCTATTGGAACCAAGGCGGCTCTCGATGCGCCGCGTGATGGTTACACATGGACCGCAAACGCGATTGCCAACAACGCCACATATGCAGTGACAGGTCTTGTCGAGAACACCTCGATCAAAGATTATCATGTCTATCTGCATGTTGCGAACGTACCGGTTGTCTCGGTGAATGCAGATTCTCCTTACCAGAATTTTGGAGAGTTGCTTGAAGCCATGAGAGAAGCGGAGACCGTTAAAGTTGGTACTGCTGGTGTTAACTCATCCGGCGGAATGGCTCTTGCTGCTATCAGCGAAGCTGCCGGTGGTGAGTTTGGTGCCCGTATGGTCACGTATGATGGCGGTAATCCTGCTGTTCTTGCTGCCGCGTCCGGTGAAGTCACCGCAACAACGCAGCTTGCTGTTGAGCAGACTGAAATGATCAAAGCTGGCAAATTGCGTGCGCTGGCTGTCTTGTCAGACAAACCATTGATGGTTGAGGGAATTGATCCGGTTCCACCAATCACTGATTTCCTTCCAGACATGCATGTTGCACCCGATTACTTCGGCGTATTCATTCCTGTCGGTGCTCCTCAGGAAGTCTATGACACTGTGGACAAGATCTGGCAGGAAAAGGTCATGAATTCTGAAGCATTGAGCAGCTACGCCACAGAACGTGGTGCGGTTTTTGACCCAAGCTTTGGTGACGCAGCCATGGCGCGTGCGATGCCTGTTGTTATTGCGGAAGCCTGTGCCCGTGTAACGCGCGGTGAAGCAATTGTTGACCCGTCTGAAATTGGTATTGATTGCCCATAAGGGCATCCAAACATTTGGCGCGCAGTGTTCTACTCTGCGCGCCAAATAGGGACACCGTTCCTGCTAATTCTAAACAGGTACACTCATGAATTCTCAATCTCCCATGGCTGACCGGATAACTGCCGCCATCCTGCTGTTGCTTGGTGGTGCAATGTGTTGGGGCGGTTTCGTAATGGACCGGCTTGAAATCCGGCAAATTCACCCTTCCAGCATACCGGGCCTGCTGCCCATTTTTCTTGGCATGATCTTGATGGTCTGCGCGGTTTTTCTGGGTCTGAGCACGCGGGGAAAAACGCGCCCGTCAACGTCAGAAACACCGAAAAATTCTGAAAACTGGCGTGACTTTGGGTTCGCCGCTGTCTGGAGCTGCCTGTTCGCAATCGTCATGGTCAACCGAATTCCATTCGTTGTTGCATCTGCGATCTACATTGCAGTCTTTACCGGCTGGTATTTGTGGCGGCCGTCAGGAGAGGGTGGAAATCGCTTGAAAATGATGCTGCTCGTTGGACTTTATGCCGTGTTGGTCGCAGTCGGTGTATCAGTGCTGTTCCGCTATGGCTTTCTCGTGAGGCTCCCCTGATGGATGCGCTCACCCAATTTTTCGCAGCGATTGCCCACTTCACAACACCGCTGTTTCTGTTCCACGTTGCGTGGGCCACTTTGCTTGGAATTCTGGTCGGAAGTCTGCCGGGGCTCACGGCCACCATGGGCGTCGCCCTGTTGACCACACTCACTTACACATTGGACAAAGACGCAGCCATCCTGGTGCTGATCTGCATGTATGTGGGCGCAATTTATGGTGGCTCCAGATCGGCAATTCTTCTGAACATCCCGGGAACGCCAGCGTCTGCTGCCACGTCCCTCGATGGTTTTCCCTTGGCGCAACGAGGGCAGGCCGGCTACGCCATGGCACTTGCAACTGCCGGGTCCGCGATGGGCACAATTGTTGGCATCGCACTACTTGTTTTGCTGGCGCCGGCTCTGGCTGCCATCGCGCTTGATTTCGGATCGTTTGAGTTCTTCTGGCTGGCAGTCTTTGGGATTGTCATCTCAGGCCAGCTCACTGGGGGCGTCAGCCCGTTAAAAGGATACATCGCAGGCATCCTCGGCCTGATGGTCGCAATGATCGGCAGCGAAGGCATACATGCCCATATTCGCTTCAATCTCGGCTTTTCTGAATTGAATGGTGGCATTGCGCTCATCCCGGCCATGGTTGGGGCATTTGGTTTTGCCGAAGTCTTGACCGTGATGTTGCGCAAAAAGCCGGTAATGAGTGCAAAAGAACTGAAGGAAGACCGCATCCTTCCAAAGCTGGCAGACCTTTGGAAATACAAACGAACAATCGGGCGCTCCGGAATTATCGGAACTCTGGTGGGCATTATACCCGGCGTTGGCGAGGATATTGGTGCCTGGGCGTCATATGCGGCATCCAAACGAAGCAGCAAAGAACGCAAGGAATATGGCAATGGTTCCAAGGAAGGCTTGATCGCTGCTGAAACAGGTAACAGTGCCGTGGTTCCCGGCGCACTCATTCCCGCCTTGACCCTTGCTGTTCCAGGATCAGCGCCTGCTGCCGTTCTCATCGCTGCCCTGTTTATTCATGGTGTTCGGCCAGGTCCCATGATCATGATCGAGCAGCCTGACTTTATCTATTCAGTCGCAGCCATGCTGTTCTTTGCGACCCTTGCGATTACGATCTATGGGCTGTCATTGACACGGGTGTTCATACTGGTCTTGCGCATTCCAAGAGAATTCCTCATGCCGGTTGTCTTTACGCTGTGCGTGATCGGACCTTTTGCGTTAACACAGCGCATATTTGACATTTGGGTCATGGTCGGGTTCGGCCTGGTTGGGTTTGTTTTGCGAAAAATGAACTATCCGATGGCACCGCTCGTTCTTGGTATTATTCTGGGAAGCCTGCTCGACAAATCGCTGCGGCGGGGGCTGACGCTTTCCAATGGTTCGCTGGAACCGTTTTTCCTGCGTCCGATCTCGGCAATGTTCGTAGCCGTTATCGTTCTGAGTATTATCTTGAGCCTCCCAGCCGTGCAAAAGGCAATGTCGCGTTGGATTGACCGACTGATGCCTGCGGGCAAGCGTGCGGAGGAAGATCAGTGAGCTCCAATCTGAAAGCCGTCAAGAAGGGCCCGAAGAGAGATGCCGCGGCTTCCAAGCGCCGCATTCTGGAGGCAGCACTTCACGAGTTTTCGCGGTATGGTCACGCAGGCGCACGCATGGATTCAATTGCGGAAGCGGCGGATGTATCCAAGCCGATGATTTACACCTATTTTGGCGACAAGGAAGAGCTGTACAAGGCGGCCCTGCGAGAGAGCTATGTACAAATCCGACGCGGCGAATTGAACCTTCAACTGGGCGATCTTGATCCCGAAGCAGGCATACGTGAGTTGGTGAGCTTCACGATGAACCACTTTGTGTCAAAGCCATGGTTCATCTCCATGTTAAACACAGAGAACCTTCTGGGCGGCGATGCTATCCGCCAGATTGGTGATGCCGATGCAATTCAATCTCCATTGATCGATGGGATCGGCAAATTGCTTCAAAGAGGCGCAAGCACCGGGCTGTTTCGCGATGATATCGACCCGGTGGAACTTTACATTACGATCGCATCGCTTTGCTATTTTCCAGTGTCAAACCAGCACACTCTGCGCTCGGTTTTTAAAGTCCCCATTGATGCTCCATGGTTGGCGCAAAGGTCCGAGATGATCTCCGACATGGTTGTGCAATATCTCAAATCTGAGAAGGCGAGCGAGCCGTGAAATCGGCTCTGTTCCACACATTTTAAGACCCAAGTGCCAGCTACTCACGTCAACGCTGACACAGATAAACAACTGATCAAAAGTACTTCTGAAAGGGATCACCACCATGCGACAAACACGAATAGGTATCATCATGCACGGCGTTACCGGCCGCATGGGTATGAACCAGCATTTGATCCGCTCTGTTCTTGCGATCAAGGAGCAGGGCGGCGTTGCCCTGAAAGATGGCTCTTTTCTGGTCCCTGACATCATTATCGTGGGGCGCAATGCTGAAAAGGTTGAAGCATTGGCAAAGCGCCATGGTGTCGAGCGCTGGACTGATGATCTGGACGCCGCGCTGGCCAATCCGGATGACACTCTGTTTTTCGATGCAGCCTCAACCAAATTGCGGCCAGCCCTGCTGCGCAAGGCCATTGACGCAGGCAAGGACGTCTATTGCGAAAAACCGGTTTCAGAAAGTCTGGAAGAGGCGGTAGAGATTGCAAAATATGCCAAGGAAAAGGGCGTCAAGAACGGCATCGTTCACGACAAGCTGGACCTTCCGGGCCTTGCCAAGCTGAAACGCCTGCGCGACAGCGGTTTCTTTGGGCGTATTTTGAATGTCAAAGGTGATTTTGGATATTGGGTCTTCGAAGGCGACTGGATGCCTGCCCAAAGACCGTCCTGGAACTACCGCGCGGCCGATGGTGGCGGGATCATTTCCGATATGCTGTGCCACTGGCGCTATGTGCTCGACAATGTCGTTGCGCCCGTGAAATCAGTGAGTTGCCTTGGCGCAACACACATTCCCGAACGCTGGGACGAAAATGATCAGGCCTATGAGGCAACGGCAGATGATGCTGCTTATGCCACTTTCGAGCTGGAGGGCGGCATCGTCGCGCAAATCAATTCCAGTTGGTGTACCCGTGTGCGGCGTGACGATCTGGTGACATTCCAGATTGACGGCACCCACGGTTCCGCCGTCGCTGGCCTGCACAAATGCTGGAGCCAGCACCGCGTCAACACGCCAAAGCCTGTCTGGAACCCGGATCAGCCCCAGACGATGAACTTCTTCGAAGATTGGGAAGAAGTGCCAGACAATCAGGTGTTCGACAATGGCTTCAAGGTGCAGTGGGAGCAATTCCTGCGCCATGTCGTGGAAGATGGCCCGTGGAATTACACGCTGGTCGAGGGGGCCAAGGGTGTTCAGCTTGCTGAAGCAGGTTGTCAAAGTTGGCAGGAGCGCCGCTGGATCGATCTGCCGGAACTGGAGATATAGATATGCCGACACTCAATCTTCCTGGCGGCGCCGTGGACCTGATGGCCGGTGCCTTGCCCAAAAAAAGTGATGGTTGGAACCGCGTTGCCTATGCTGCGGCTCATGTGGTTGCCGATCCATTGGTTGAAGCAGATCCTTGGCTCGACTGTCCCATTGATTGGGATCGAACGCTGGCCTTTCGCGAGCACCTTTGGTCCTTGGGGTTTGGTGTGGCTGAGGCCATGGATACGGCCCAGCGCGGAATGGGGTTGGATTGGCCGACCTCCCTTGAATTGATTGAGCGCAGTGTTGCTCTGGCAAAGTCAGGCGGGCATCTGATCGCTTGTGGTGCAGGCACCGATCATCTGCAGCCTGGCCCTGATGTAACAGTTGATGATGTCATCGCTGCCTATGAGTTGCAGTGCGAGGCAGTTGAAGCCACGGGCAGCCGCGTTATTCTGATGGCATCGCGTGCTTTGGCGAAGGCTGCCAAAGGGCCAGATGATTATGCAAGAGTGTATGACCGCATTCTGTCAGGGCTTGCGCAACCGGCTATCCTGCATTGGTTGGGGGAGATGTTTGATCCAAGCCTGGCAGCCTATTGGGGTGATGCCGACCATATGCGCGCGATGGACACCTGTCTCAAGGTGATCGCCAATAACGCCGATAAGGTAGACGGGATCAAAATCTCGCTTTTGTCTGCCGAGAAAGAAATCGCAATGCGCCGCTGTCTGCCTGATGGCGTCAAAATGTATACTGGCGATGATTTCAATTATCCTGATCTGATTGCAGGCGATGAGCAGGGCTATTCCCACGCCCTTCTTGGAATATTTGATCCAATTGCTGGCGCGGCGGCAAATGCGTTGTCAGCGTTGGGTAGTGGAGACGAAGCCACTTACAGGAAAGTCTTTGAACCGACGGTCCCATTGTCGCGGCACATCTTCAAGGCACCAACACGTTTTTACAAAACCGGTGTGGTTTTCCTGGCCTATCTGAATGGTCATCAGGATCATTTTACCATGATTGGCGGCCAGGAAAGCACTCGGTCAACTTTGCACTTGGCCGACATTGTACGGCTTGCCAATTTGGCTGGTCTGTTCACGGACCCTGACGCGGTAGCAGCTCGGGCGCGCCCGGTATTTGCTGCCCGGGGTGTGGAGATTTAAGATGATCACTCCCGATAAATTATCGCTCAATTCTGCCACGGTTCGTGAAAAATGGGATCTTGCCAGCTGCATAGAAGGCTGCGCACGCCATGGCATTGGTGGCATTGCGCCTTGGCGTGACAAGCTGCAGGAAATGGGGACCGAAAAAGCGGCGCGCGCGATTCAGGATGCCGGATTGCGCGTCAGTGGCCTGTGTCGGGGAGGTTGGTTTACAGCTTCCGGAGCCATTACACAGGACGTGATTGATGATAATCGCCGCGCCGTTGATGAAGCTGCAACGATAAAGGCGGATTGTCTCGTGATGGTCGTGGGCGGACTTGCTGATGGATCACGCGATTTGCCGCACGCACATGAATTGGTCGAGGAGGGCCTAGCCCGGACATTGGAATATGCCCGCACTGTTGGCGTCAAAATCGCCATAGAACCGTTACATCCAATGTATGCAGCAGATCGCTGTTGCGTAAACACAACGCGCCAGGCGGTGGATATCTGCGACCGGCTGGGCGATGGAATTGGCTGTGCAATTGATGTTTATCATGTCTGGTGGGACCATGAATTGCAGTCCCAGTTAAAACGGGCAGGTCGCGACCGGATCATGGCGTTTCACATTTGTGACTGGCTGATGCCAACCACCGATATGCTGACTGACCGTGGCATGATGGGCGACGGCGTTATCGACATTCCCCTGCTGCGTTCCTATGCGGAAGCAGAAGGTTTCGACGGCTTGTATGAGGTGGAAATCTTCTCGGCTGAAAACTGGTGGAAGCGCGACCCGGATGAGGTTCTTGAAACCATCATCGAGCGCGGGCGAACAGTCTGCTAGCGGTAAAACACCAGTTTTGCTGTTGCTTTTTCAACAAATGAGCCGAAAGCCGGGTTAACACGGTAAGCCCTGATGATCGGCAACGTTTGCCATATCGCTGTCCAGGTTCGGGATTTAGCTAGATATTTACAGTCTCATTCAGGACGGCATCCATTGGATGATCATGCCCTGAATGAGCAAACAGCCTTATGAAGCAACTGTCTTGGCGGCGCGTTTCCGTGGGCTTGGCTTTTTTACTGGTTTTTCCGCCAATTCCTCAGCTTCCTTTGCAAGGCGCAGGGCCTTCAGACGTGCGGTGTTTTTACTGATCGCCGCAGCTCTGGTCTCTCGTTCGTTGAGAGTCTCCTTTTGGATTTTGCTAATTGCCGCCAAACGATCTTCTGCGCGGGTTCTGGAAGTGCTCACTATGATTTGGTCCTTCATGTCGGGGTGGGGCCACATAAATGCGTGGTCCGGTTTGCGTGTCAGTCGGCCAACTGCAAATTCGTTGCCGAAACCTTGCCGTCGCGGCCACTTTCCAGATCATAGGAAACTTTCTGGCCGTCGGAGAGACCAGTAAGACCAGCACTTTCGACTGCAGAAATATGGACGAATGCGTCCTTACCACCATCATCGGGAGCAATGAAGCCGAAGCCTTTTGAGGCATTGAAGAATTTTACGGTACCGTTTGTCATGGCTGAAACCTTTAAAAATGCCCGAAGCCTGAGGCGCGCGAGCGATGTTCCGATGCGTTGTTCACACAAGGGTTGAAACGTTTTCAAAATCAGGGGAAGCAAAGCAATCGGGCAAGCCGTTGGTTTAAATAGCCAATGATGGCTGGAAACGCATATAATACATAGGTGTTTTTGCACCAAAAACAAGGTCACCTGTAAACCAGCCTGACTATTCAAGTCATAATGCCCTGCTGGCGATTGCCGTAAAAAGTCCTGTTTGCTTGTTCCGATACAAAGTGGGGGCAGTCATGAATTATGTCGGCTGGACGAAATCTGTGCCTATCAGTGCGGGGCGTGAATACGAGAGGTGAACGCGTTTGCTGAGGTCATCCACGGCGTCAGCTAGCGTGTCTGGATGACCAAAGGCTCCCGGAAAAAGTTGCTTGAAGCCACAGCTTCAGCAGGCATAATCCTTTGTCGGCAAACAAATTGGGGAATGCCGGATACACATCTTCTCGATCAACGAACGAAGCAATATCCGGTTTAGCAAAGGAAGTTGAGAATAGAACTGATAAGAAGGGCGACGTAACTTTCCGTATCGGGATAGTTTTACGTGATGTTCATAGCGTTTCGATTAAAAGATCGTTGAGGGTGCTGTATGCGCCACCTTTTTGTGTTTGAGGTCAGTCATGTTCCGAGTTTCAGCCGCCTGCGTTTTTGCCGCTTTACTTTACCCGACACTCTCATATGCAGACCCAGCATCGGAATGCGGGGTCGAGAACAATTCTCAGGTCGAGATTGCTGATTGCCTGAAGGAAACCGCAAAGCGTGTCGATGAAACGATAAAGCAGACTCTGGGCTTTGCCATTGAGGCAGCGCGTAGCTTAGACAGTAACACTGGCCGTAAAGTTGTGGAGCCTGCCCTTGAAAAGGCTCACGCTGGCTGGTCTGCTGCGCGCGACGCCCAGTGTGAATATGTTGAAGCCACCTATGCCGGTGGATCAGGCGGCAGCATTGCCAATCTGTCCTGCCGAATTAAGATGGGCCGAGAGCGGGCCGATCTATTGCTCACCTTTGCTGACTAAAGTCGAAATGTGAGCCTGAAAGCCTGTCATTGGCCTCTACTGGCTGAATCTGACTGAGACCACACCAGCGTGTGAGCGCTGAACGACCCGATTGAATATTGAGTTTTGCTAATTTCAATGGCCTGAATGGCGCGCGTCAGTGTCACAGGAAGTCAAAAATACATGCCTCAGGCCAACAGCGGCTGACATTCAAATTGGCCGGTTGAGCTAAGTCCAATTCTCTGTCATTCCGGTTTATTTTTCTGACAGTGACGATCTAAGAATTTATGATCACCCGGATAAGACGGGAATCAAAACGTTGACACCGATCTGCTCAACCAGAACAGGTTCAAATGCTGCACCTAAATGATTTGTCACGCATTTTGCGAAGGGATCGCGTCTCCAGCAGGGAGAGACTTGATCTGACGCTCGCCTATGAAAACGTCTATGTCATCGGCGATGTTCACGGGTGTTTTGATCAGCTCATGTCGTTGGAGCAAAAAATTTATGCTGAAAAAAAATCCAGCGAGCAGGATGACCTGATCATCACCCTTGGTGATTACGTGGATAGGGGTCCCAGATCAGCAGACGTAATCGAGCATCTGCTGGCACCGCCAGAGGCAAATTTCGAACGAATTTGTCTGCTCGGAAATCATGAACTGGCAATGCTCGATTATTTGGAAAATCGTTTGCCGCTTCAATCATGGATGCGGCTAGGGGGCACGCAAACGCTGCTTTCCTATGGGATAGATATTGACCGTCTGGAGACACTCTATAGCAAAAGCAAACAAGTTGATGAGAAGATCCGGGAACTTGTACCCAATTCTCACAAACAGTTTTTGAAAGACCTGCCGGTCTTGATCCAGACCAGAAGGTTTCTGTTTGTCCATGCTGGCATCCGTCCGAATGTCGACATCGAAGATCAGAAAGATCATGACCTCATCACTATCCGCGATGAGTTTTACAAGAATGCGGATTTATCAGACTACATCGTGATCCATGGCCATACGCCGGTAAAATCCCCTCAGCTGAAAACAAATCGTTTGAATATCGATACTGGTGCGTATCGTAGCGGTGTGCTTAGCGCAGTGAAACTGAACCAGGATGGGATAAAATTCCTGTCATCATCATAGCGGTCCGGTCTGCGGGTTGGGATGTCAGGCCTCGTCTCAAACAGCTTGCGCTCCGGTGCCGTAATACTGATTATATTCCTTGAGAAACTTTTCAGACGTTCCGTCGGTGCTGTATTTGGGCAGAGATTTGAGGTCGACCTTATTGAGGATCACACCCAAAAGCTTATCAGAAATCGCCGCCTCGGCATTCAGCTGCGACGAAACCAGCAGGCGAGGGGTCTTTCCCCACTCCGTGACCATGATGTATGCGTCGACTATCTGCGACACGGCTTTGGCATCGACCACTGGCCCTATCGGCGGCAGATCGAGAATGATGTAGTCAAAGGTCTCTTTGGCTTCAGCAACAAATTGCTGCATCCCCTCCGAGGAGAGCAATTCACTCGTATGTGAAAATTGTCCACTTAAATTATTGCCTACAAAACACAGTTTGGTGCCTTCAATGACCTTGGCGACATCCCGCCAGGTTTTGTTTTCAATCACCGCTTTCAGCAACCCATCAGTCGGTTCCGACAACATCGCCCGGCTCAGGCCAGGATTGCGAATATCTCCATCAATGATGAGAACCCTGGAATCATGAGAGGCCAGCAGAGCCGCAAAATTCGCAGCGATTGTTGACTTACCCTCACCGGGCAGGATCGACACGAAACCAATCACCTTGTGTTGTTTTGCCTGCAATACGACATCGGCCGCAATGCGGGCATTGCGCAATGTCTCGGTGAACATTGATGTCGGATTTGCAAGAGCGGCCAGCATCCTTGATTTCTCAAGTCTACTGGTTGGCGCCACACGCAGGTCCGCGAGTTCCGCCTTCATATTTCTCCGGCCATGTTCTTTGCCAGAACTGGCTGTTTTGCCATCGATTTTTGGCGCATAACCTAGAAATTTGAGCTTCAGGACATCTCTCACTTCGCTACCAGTGCGGAAGAACCGTTCATTGTACTCGCGGACAATACCAATCATGCCGCCAATCAATCCACCAAGCACTATCATCATTCCCAAAACCGGTATGGTCCTGGGGCTGCTCTTTGATCTTGGGACAGTTGCATCAGAAATAATTCTGACTGCAGAGACTGGGAAAGACTGTTGCTGCGACACCTCCTCGTACCGGGACAAAAAAGTTTGATAGAGGCTGTTTACTGCTTCTGAGCGTTGCTCCAGCCCCCGAAGGGCAATTTGCGCCTGAGATGCCTCACTGTTTCGGCCTGTGGCCATAGATACGCTTTCCTCAAGCGCATTTTCTCTGGCTTTCGAAATTTCAAATTCGCTCCTGAGGCTGGCTGAAAGATTGTTGAGTTCAGTTGTAATCTGCCGGACAATCTCTCTCTGTTCAGCTTGCAGCAACACAGCCTGCGGGTGGTCCTCGCCGAAATTCAGCCGGATTTCCTGTTCCCGCTGATCGATGGCGTCCAGTCTGGTTTTCAATTCCACCAGTGCGGCATTGCCATATTCCTCTGAAGAAATCAGAGAAAAACTGGAAAGCCCTTGCGTGTCTGTATCAAGCACCTGCCTGAACTGTTGGAACCGTGCCTCGGCTCTGGCAGTCTCCGCTCTGGCCAAAGCCAGTTGTGAGTTGAGTTCAGACAGCTGTTGTTCGGTTATCAGCAATCCGCGTGTGGATGAAAGGCCATTTCGAGACCGAAAGTCTTCCGTTTGCTGGGAGGCCAACTGAGAGCTGACCTGAAGTTCCTGGAGCCGCGTTTGCATCCATTCGGTTGCTTGCTGTGTGGCGTCAAAATTGGCCTCAAGTTGATCGGCGATATACGCTTCAGCATAGGCATTTGTAATCTCGGCGGCCAATTGGCTGTCATGGGAGCGAAAGGCAATTGAGATCGCGTAACTTCTCCCAGCGCGTTCAACCATGACGTTACTTTGGAGAATGGTTCGGACGTATTCTTTCATGGCGGCACTCCTTGCCACTGCAATTTCAGCAGCACTTGCGTTGGAACTGTCATCACGCGATGATGACCCGCCCGGGAGCAATGCGCGCACAAAGCCGCGAGTTGTGCCAATGATCTGCCCAAGCATTGAGGATGGTGGGCGCAGGAATACCTGGTTTTCTTCCAGATTGAGAGCTTGGCCGACCGCGTCGGCAATTCGGGCAGATCGGATGACTTCGATCTCGCTCAGCAGGGCCGCATCATTTCTGACACGTTGAGGTGCTGGGGAAGCTTCTTCGACGATTTGACTCAAGCGGTCATCAATCAGCACTTTTGCGACTGCCGTGTATTGGGGCGGCGTTGTTGCCAGAATCACCAACCCCAATACGAACCACGCGATTACAAAGCATGTAACCAGAAAGAACTGCCGTCTGGCCATTGCAATCAAACGATTCAAGTCAATGAACTCGCTTTGTTTTTCGTCGGAAAACCGCTGATGTTCGGCAAGGTTTCTGACAGGGTATTCAAAAGTGTTCATGATGATCGTTTCTGGTTCACACAGCCGAAATTATCTAAGGCCAGTGTGTTCTGACATTTTGCTGATTTTGGATTTCGAAGCGCTGGCGTAGTCGGCCCGCTTCAACGCAAAGGCCACATTGGCCTCAACAAATCCTTCTCGTCGTCCGCAATCAAACATTCGGCCAGTGAATGGCTGAGCATAGAAATTATTCGTTTCCATTAGGCTCAGCATCGCATCGGTGAGTTGTATTTCACCGCCAGCACCTTGCTTCTGCGTTTCAAGTATTTCAAATATCTCGGGCTGCAGGATGTAGCGGCCATTGATGAAATAGTTGGACAGGGCATCTTCGGGCTTGGGTTTTTCAACCATTCCGTTGATCGAGAACCCTTTGCCAAAGGTCGTGCCAGGCGTGACAATACCGTAGCTTCCGGTTTCACTGGGATGACATTCTTCAACAGAAATCACATTCTCACCGGTCTGATTGTACAGCTCGATGGTTTCTGCCATGCAGCCGGTATCACCGAAGGACACCATATCTGGAAGCATGATTGCGAAAGGTTCGTGACCAATCAGGTTTCTAGCGCACCAAATGGCGTGGCCCAGCCCCTTTGGTGATTGCTGGCGCGTAAAACTCACCAATCCGGCGTCTGGCAGAATATCATCAAGCATGGCAAGGCTGTCGGCCTTTTGGCCATTCTGCAATGAAGAGTAGAGTTCAGGCGCTTGATCGAAATAATCTTCGATGGCCGATTTGTTCCGTCCGGTGACAAAGACAATATGCTCGATCCCGGCCTCAATCGCCTCGTCAATGCAATACTGAATGACAGGCCTGTCGACGATCGTCAGCATCTCCTTCGGGATGGATTTCGTTGCCGGTAGCATTCGGGTTCCAAGTCCAGCAACCGGAACAACCACTTTTCGTACTTTCTGCATCTTGTCCATATATCCTCAAAAGTTACGGTTCAGATTCACGTGATTTAGTTTGCCACCCAGCGTTGCCAACGCGCGGCAATTGGCATGCGCAAGTGGCGCGCAGCCATGGGGTCGCTCAACACAGCTCTCAACGCCTTCACAGGGGCGCGTGCTTTTAGGTGTTCGATCAATTTCAGAAAGCTGACGGCCTCGTCGATGCTTTTGGAGCGCTTCTTGAAGGCCTGTACTTCCGCCCCCTTCAAGACGGCCTGTTCGAGGAACATGGTGTCGGCTGTTTTCATGTCATGCAGGTGGTGAAGCTTCAGAACCCGCGAAATGGACCCGTCTCGAACATGGTAATTGTAACCGGCGACCGGGTGAACGCTGCACCTGGCCCCCATGGAAAGGGCAGTCGCAGCGAACAGATAATCTTCGCCGATGCGCAGCTTCTCATCATAAGACAATGAATGATCGACGACAAAATCACGTCGGATAATCGGCTTCAGATAACCCAGATTGAAAGTACTGGCGAAGAGCGTGTTGCCCAGAATGTATTCTGCCAGACTGATACTGCTCAATCGCGCCCAATCATCAGGAGGAAACATGGGGGAAATACTGCAGGCATCGCCGTAATTGATGTTCAGATTATCCACCACAATCTGCGTGCCATTTGCCTCGGCAAGGCCGATCATGTTGTGAAGGCGGTCGCTTTCGATTGTGTCATCTGAATCCAGCATTGCCAGCCATGTGCCAGTCGCATTTTTAATGGCCGTGTTTCGGGCAGCGCCCGGTCCGCGGTTTTCAACATGCTGGAAAAGTTTGACAGTATGATCGGGGAAACTGTCTGCAATGGCTGCTGAAGTGTCCTGCGAACAATCATCGACAACAATCACTTCAACGCAAACGCCCGTCTGCTGCGTCGCGCTCTTAATCGCCGCGCTCAGCGTTTCTGAGGTGTTGAAGCTTGGAATGATAACCGAGACATCAGGTTGGCTCATTGCTGACCCCTGTGCTTGCGGACATTCCGTATTGCTCTAACTCATTGAACCCAAGTATCCCGCTGACAGTTCCGATATGCAGACCACCGCGTAAAAGTGCTGTGTTGCGCCGGGTGCGGCTGGTGATGTGCAGGCAATAGCAAAGGGCACAATAGAAAACTTTTGAAAGTGCACGAGCAGTTTCGAACACCTTTGCGGCTGTGCCAAGGGGTTCTGCAAGGAGCTTGCCATGGGTTTGACCTGCGCGAAACCGTCTCTTCATGAGCCAGTCAAATGTGGCGCGCTTTTCAGGGACGGTTTCGGTTACGACGGCGTCTTCGCTATATGAAAACTGGCCACCGCTTTCGAACACCTTTTTGAAGAATTCAGTGTCCTCTCCGCCGGTTTGACCACGCAATAGGTTGAACCGGCGTCCAGAAAGGCTGGGCGCGGTCATTTTCATCAACACATTGCAGGTATAGCCAGTTCTGATCTGTCCTTTGACCCAAACAGGATAGGTGGAATGGAAATCACCAGATTTGAGCCAATTCGGCGCAAGGTCCAGATGGCGTGCAATCACAGGGCCTAAAACCACGTCAGCCCCGGAAGTCTGCATTTCCTGTATCAGGTACTTCAACCAGTTTTCCGTCACGATTTCATCATCATCGACAAAGGCGACAAGCTTGGCTTTACTCGCTTCCAGACACTTGTTTCTCGCTATGGAGATATTGCCCGCAGGGGCATGCAGATAGGCAATCGGATGTTTGGATTTCTTTGCGAAATCGTCAACCAGTGCTTTTGCCGTTGGCTTCCAGTCATTGTCGACAACAATGATCCGAACCTCATGGTCCTTTATCATCTTCAGTCTGTTGAGAGATTCCAGAGTGTGAAGGAGTTCGGCGCGTTGAAACGTGCACACACAAATATCGATTGAAGTTGTTTCGCCCGGATGCCTCATAAGCTCAATCGCCCGGTTTCGTAGCGGCGACAGCCATCTGTCGCCAGAAGCCGACCGACCAGGCCAGATGCATTGTCATGGCTGACAGACCGGCCAGTGAGATTGACCAATCTCGTTGTTGATAAGCCAGATAGAATCCGTAAGAGAGACAGACGCCCATCCATAGGATAAGCGGCATGATGGCTGCCCAATGAAAGACCGCAAGAGTCGACAGCAGGATGATTGGCAAAATGGTCACTGGAAGCAATTGTCTGGCTTTGGGCGCCACACGATGTTTGATCAGGTTTTGGGCTCTGCCGAAGCCATAATTCTGATACTGGCGGAACAGGCTGGCAATGGTCTGACGTGGATAATACGTGCATCTGGTTTTGCTGGTGAGCCAGATCCGATAGCCGGCAGCGGATAAACGGTAATCCAGTTCCGCATCTTCATTGGCCTTGAAGGCAACATCGTAGCCGCCAACATCGCAAAATGCGGAAATGGTCATCAGGGCATGATGACCATGATCGACCCATTGACCCGAAACGATTGATCTGTGTTTGGAACCGCCATTGCCGAGCTTTGAATTTTGCGCGGCTGCGTTGGATCTCTGAAAAGTCCTGAGCCCTACGGTGTCCATTGAAACAGCAACGGAATCCGCATTGGTTGCCTTGGCTTCTTGAATCAATTGCGCGCAATAATCGTCCGGGTATTCGCAATGTGCATCGATCCTGATGAGGTAATCCGCTTCGTCACCAAACTCGCTGACACACAGATTCACGGCCCAGCTCTGGATTTTGTATGGATTGTCAAACAGGACAATGTTTGGATGTTCGGAACTGAATTTTTCGACAATTTTTCTTGTTCTGTCCTGGCTGCCGCCATCGGCGACAATGATCTTGAATTTTTCAGGATCGGTTTTGACTGCCAGCTGAGCCAGCAGTGAACCAATGTGAGCTTCTTCATTCAAACAGGGAATGATAATCAGGGCGGTGTATCGATTTGAGCTCGCCATACTAAGTTCTTTCCAGGGAAACTGAGGCGGGAACCTCTTGGGCACTGGAAAGGCTGGTCACAACCGAGCCAACAATCTTTGAAACCAACGCCTCACAATCCTTCAAATCGCAAACCCACTGTTTTCTGGGAAGCGCTGTCACCGCGTTTCGGTGCGCGTAATACTGCTCGCTGGTAAGCGTGCTCAGCACCCTCGAGAGCTCAGATGCGGACAATTCTTCCATCGTAATGCCGATGAGTCTTGAAGACAGGAATTCTGAGGTTTCGGTGCTCGTTACGGCAATGGGAACCGCTGCGAAACGACATCCCTCATACAGCCTGTTTGGTAAAAGCCACGCAGAGTTTTGTCCTGCCTCAAACAGATCGATCACCCAGGAGAAGTGAACGTCTTCATATATAGCCGATAGGTCTTCTGGATTTTTGTAGCGCCCCTCGAAAGACATGAAAGGCTGGGCTTCAACAAATTCATGAAAATCCGGGAAGACATCCAGTGAAGGAATGCCGCGCAAGACAATTACAAACTTTCCTTGTTGTTCTTGCGTAAATTCCGAAAGCACTTCCAAGGATCGTTTACATCTGAGCGCTCCAAACCACCCGATTTTCCAAGGGGAGTGCGTGCGCGCACTGGCCAAAGTTCCGTCTGTTGTAGAAACATTGACCAGTTCAAGGTGCTTGTTTTCAATAATTTCGATTGGCTGAGTGGCATCAGCCAGAGGTCTGAAATAGTTTCGTACAAATGCCGGTGAACTCGTGATGATGATGGAGACATGTCTGAGCAACCGCCTTTCAAGGCCCCTTAAGGCGCTGCCCATCTGATCCGTGCGCAACATCAAGCGATGGATATCAAGGCACTCATAGGCAATCTTGATCTCCGGCGAGCCAAAAAATGATTTCAGACGGACGGCGACCACCAGCATCTCAAGGTTTCGAGCAATGATCACATCAGGTTTCGCCAAATGCCCAAACCTGCTGCGGATGGACAGTGTGGACTTCACAACAGCAACAACGCGTTGCATGAAATTTCCATTCTCGGTTTGCCCAAGCTCAATGGGAGCAACATCCTCGATAAGAGTAACGGGAGCCTGCGATCGCCTGAAACCGGCTATTGCAACATCTGCACCGCCAGCCTGGAACATCATGAGGCGTCTGCGAACAGCTGGGTCTGCAAGGTCGTGCACAAGATACAGAAAGTTGGGTGACGCCCTTCCATGCCTGCCGGGTTCCTTGAGGTTCTGCGGGCGCATATCAGTTACCCGCTGGTTCAAAATTGCAGGCGACGGATTCATCGAACTGACAAGGCTCATCAAAGCTGGTGAAAGCGACCCGGTCGATGAACATCAACACCGGCTCATCCGGCGCGGAAAAGGGGCCCATCCAATCGACAAATGTGTCTGATCCCCATAGGCTGAAATAAATTTTTTGGAGGCTGCTCGGCAGCACATCAGATTCACTGGTCTGATGGACCAGATTACCGTTAACGTACCAATGCATCTGCCCCGGTTCCCAGACAAATGCGTAGTTGTTGAAGCCACTGTCTGACGTGCCCTCAAGAGGAATCAAAGCCTCATTGCCGCCACTGCCACCCACATAATAATTGAGTTGGACTTTGCTTGTATCTTTCAGGAGAAATTCAAAATCGATCTCATCATGAGGCTTTTTATGCACCGGTCCGATATAGGTGAAAAATGCAGCATTGAGGCCAGAGCCGCTACCGGTTTTGATTCGAGCCTCATAGACGCCATATCCAAATCGCGCATAGGTCTGTACCTCGCCACAGACATAGTCGCGATCAGCCGTCGCCTGCTGCTTGAATTGCAGCACAAGCATGTCATCTGAAATGCCGGTTGCGCCTTTTGACCAAGTGCAGTTTTGGTGATCGCCATTGGCCCATCCGTCAGAGATGTACCAGCGGCTTGAGTCCAGAGAATTGAAGTCATCGAGAAAGGAAACGCCGCTGTCCAAATCATCTGCAAAGGATGGTTCAGACCAAAGCGCTGTCAGACTCGATACACAGATTGACGCGATCAGGGCGGCCGCAACAACCTGTTTGCCTTTCTTGTTTTCTGGAATTGGTTTCAGTCCATGGACCGAAGCACTGGAAGGTGCAACTGCCATATCGCTGACGATATCAGTCTCAGGTGAGCCGTCATCTGCGGTCAATTTCAGGGCCAGCTTTTCAAGCTCCCCAACTCTTTTGTGCTGCTCTGCAAGTGCCAGAATTCTTGACTGACACGCCTTCAATGTTTCTGTCAGTTCGTCCGATCGCTTGTCAGAGTTCTCAGGAGCATCGCCACTATCCATTGTGTCCAGCAGGAAGGCTGCAGATGCCGCTGCGTTCTGGGAACGGGATTGCAATCCTGACAGTTCATGTTGGATGGATTTGCTACAGTCACGAATATTGCGAACCAATTGCTCAAATCGTTTGGAATCTGTTGCCGTATCCCGTGCGCTGGACCGAACATAAAATTCGCTGTTGTTGGGATTGGTCCGATTTCTGATGTAGTTGAAAACCATCTTACGCCACCACCTGGGTTGGCCCGGTGCACAATATCGATATAGCTGCGCCACTGGGTTGTAGGTTAAGCCTCATTGATTGGCCCCAATTCCGTTGACCGGAAACAAGACCTGTTGGTCTCGGTAAATATTCGCCGGCGATTTATGGCTTTTTGTCAGGCCGGTTTTACCAATCTTGTCAAAAGCAATGCCGCTAAACACTGCAAGAAAGGTCAACGGGCTTGAGCAGGCAAATTTCACGGCCTGCCACGCGGTTTTGTCATTCTTCAGATCGAGAAATTCGCGAAGCGCGAACTTGCTATGGATGTGCCGTTTGTGGCGCATCAAAATTGAGCGGTCTGCAACAGACAAATCGCGGTCTTCCAGCATGGCCCGGTCAGCATTTACCAACGCTCTCAGATCCGATGTCTGATGTTTTGCGCTGAGTGAATTGGAACGAATGATCGCGCCATATCCCAAAGACGGTGAGATTTTGAAGCGGGCCTGTTTCAGAAGCGCTCTTGAATACAGTTCATAGTCCTCACCCAGGCGAAGATCGCTCTGGTATCGGATGCCGTGCGTTTGTAGGAATTCCCGTTTCATAACGGGTTTGATAAATCCCAATTCGCCGCGCATCAGGCCGCGTTTGGAGATGTTCCCGGCAATAAACTCTGCGAAATTCAGTGTTGTTTGTTTGGGGCTGTTGCCTAACAACTCCGTGGTTTCAAACGCGCCAATGGCTTCTTCATTCAAAAACACGATATTGTCGCCTATAAAATCCCAATCATCGTCTTCAATCAGCGGTTTGAAACGATCTTTCAGGAAAAAGTCATCTGCATCCAGCATGGCAATCAGCGGAGCGTTGGAATTGTCGATGGCGATGTTTCTGGCTTCTGCAGGACCAACATTCTGCTGCAACTCAATCAATTTCAGACGGTGGCTTCCGTCTTCCGCAAGCTGCGCTGAGCCGACTGTGGTGTCGGTCGAAGCATCATCCACAACAATGACTTCTGATACCTCCGTCTGACTGAGAGCTGATGTCACAGCCCGAGCAATTGAATCTTCTGCATTGTAGGCAGCGATAATCACGCAAACAGATTTTGCATTGCTATTGTGCTGCTGGTCCTCAGCTCGGGTTTCCACTGAGGCTCCATGCCCATGGGTGGTTTTCATATTCTGACCCTCATCCGACTGTCTTGGCTTTGCTGTGCGGGTTTCTTGTGTGATGCGACGACAGACATCTGAGGATATCGCCCATGTGGATTCACGGGCAAATCTGATCGGAGAGTGTTCGCAAAGCTCCCACAACACCTGTCGGCGCTTGGGCCAACTTGGCGAATTTTTATCGGGTAGAAGCAGGAGTTTCCTAAGGGATGCGTCGCTGACCGAAGCCAGAACCTCTGGTTTGGTCGATTTTGTCATTGGATGACCGACATTCAAGATCGCTTTTGCAGAACGAAGGCCGAGCGCGAGAATGGCCGACAGACCCTGACGCTTGCTGAAAGCCTGTATGGTCGCAATGTCCTGTGGTCGTAAATGACACAGGCTCGCATGAATATCAGCGACGTGGCCTCCACATGGCTCACGATTGAACATCGACTTGGCTATGCTGATCGACGACATAAGCAAAAAGTCATCCGGGTGCATGAAAGGCACCTTGATCCCGGCAACATCGACCCACTGTTTTCGTTTTAAAAATTCACTGGTGTCAGATGGTTGCGGAGAGCCGGGTTGCTGGATTCTGTAATGAAGATCGATGGCCGGGGAGCCTGTTTGGCGCGGCTCAAGATGTTGTTCGCCAAGAAAATTGACCCACCAACTTGAATCCGATCTGTCGATAACGGCAAATCCGATAGTTCCCAGTACGTCTCTGGCCCGCTTGAAGTCTTTGCCGTGAACGAGCAAATCAACATCACCAGCGGGTTTAATAAAATGGCTGCCATAGAGGATTTTCTGTTGAATAACGCCCTTGAAAACGAGGAACTCTACATCAGCTTTCACCAGTGCACTCGAAATTTTCGAGATATGGGAAAGACAGATCGCATTCAGAAGCGCGGTCCGTTTGCGGTAGTTGTTCAACCATAAATAGAGTTTTGGATATTCCGAACCTACAGGCCTTTGCCAGGCACACAGGAAATTTGCGACTTTGTTGGTGCGCAGAAATTCCTGAAGTGCATCACTGCTTTCGATGTCACGCAGCCGACTTTTCTGGCCTGCGATTTCGGCAAATACATATTTGCCGAGGGAATCTGAGACCGTGTGAAAAGTATCTGTAACGTTGGCGAGTGGACCGAATTGGGTAGGGGTGGCGGCGATCTGTATCATAAACAAGCCCTGTTGCTCTCGCTATCAGCCTTGGTAGTCGTTGCCTCCCTCACAAAGTAAATATCAAAAATCAGCGTCCGTCAAACATCATTTCATGACGTTTTTACTGCGAAAAGCGATCAAAAATGTGGCTGAATATTGTTCCAGATTGAAATGCAAGTTCAGCTTGAAAACATAAGATATTGTAATTATTGAAGAAAAAAAATGAGGCGAAAAGAACACAATTTAGGCAGGAGGCAAAAACGCTTAAAAAATAGGCATAATACAAAGGGGATTTTTGTTAATAAGTAGAAATGATGAAAATTTGAGCATTTAAGAGAAAAATCAATCAAATTAAGGGCGTATCTAATCTTTAATTTAATTTGATAAGTATTCGGTCATTTTTTCTTGACATGCGATATGACGCTGGTCTTACTCATCGTGTGCGGGATGGTTCCGCGCGATCAAAAACCGCAAGTTCCGACAAGGAGTGAAGGGAGATTTTGATGAAAACAGCTTCGAAAAGGTTGAGCCCGAAATACGAAGCGCCGTGTCTCACGGTCCACGGTTCAATCGAACAGATAACCCAAGGAGCTTCTACCGGATCGGCGCTTGATGCTGCTTTTCCGATTGGAACAACATTTGGGGATTTGACCTTCTCTTAGAAGGAAGGCGTCCAAAGAAAGGCTGCTCGGCATAGTGCCGAGCAGCTTTGGGCATGAGTGGTCTTTGACCAGTCTGTCCGCGTTTGTCGGTTGATCAAATTCGTGGGCAATTGCCGAGTTGGGCGGGAATTGTCAGGTATGTTAGCAATGAATGGTTCTTTACCTATGACAGAAGATCGTGACCCTATATCCCTCAGTCTAAAAGCGTCTCCCGAAGTTGTCGCTTGCGAGTTCGGTGAAGGCATAGCACTGCTTCATTTGAAAAGTAATGTCTACTACAGTCTAAATTCTGTCGGTGCAGATATCTGGGAATTCATACAAAGTCCCACGTCCAAAGACGAAATATGTAAATATATAGAAAAAAAATTTCAGATTAAAAAAGAAGTATGTCGTTCAGATATTGAAAAAATTCTCTCAGAATTTGAGAAATACAATTTATTGGCGTCGCCATGACAAATTTATCTCGGATTTTAGATTTAAAATTTTCAGAACAAATGTTTTTGGCCCACTGCATTATTGTGTTGTGTTTCATTCGTATTGCTATGTCACTGAAGTGCGCTTCTTTCATCATGCGGACAATTTCAGCGATTCAAGTCACTGAAGAAGGAGATCAAAAGACAGCAAGGATGATCGCATGGGGGGTTGTTGCATGCTCCCATTTTGTCCCTGGTGCAACATGTCTGACACAGGCTCTGGCCGGGCAGTATTTAATGGCCAGACACAACTGCCGTTCCATCGTGAGAATTGGGATTGAGCGGGATAATCGCGAAAACATGAAGGCACATGCGTGGCTTCTGAGCGGCGGGTTTGTTGTGTTGGGTGGACAGGCATCTGACATGCCACGCTATGCGACCATGGTGGATCTCTAGGCGGTGAAACCATGAGCGCCATTGCAGGCATTTTCAGCAGGGGAATGAGTGGAGGGCCAACCGAAACCTGTCTGCACAATATGCTGTCGACGATGCAGGCCAGATTTTCTGATGGTCAGAAGGTTTTGACCATTGGTCCAATGACGCTTGGGCTTGGTTGGACGAATACTTCAGGTGAGCGTAAGGGCGGACCGTTTTCTTTACATGGCAAAGCCCTTTCGATTGTCGGGGACATCAGATTGGACAACCGAGAAGTGCTCATACCCATATTGGGAAATTGCGCTGGCGGTATCACAGACAGCGAATTGGTGTTGAAGGCCTATCGACGATGGGGCGAGAACATGCCTGCTCATCTGGATGGCGATTTCGCATTCGTGATATGGGACGATCCCAGACAATTAGCCTTCTGTGCACGTGATCGTTTTGGTATCAAGCCATTCTATTTTCGCCTGACCGAGATACAATTTTCAGTTGCATCCAGTATTTCGGCACTTGTTGAAATGCAGGGCAGTGGATTGGATGTTGACGAAGATCGCATTGCCGATTTTTTGGTCGGCCTTCCCAACGAGACAGACAGGACGGCGTTTCAACAGATCAAACGTTTGCCGCCCGGAAATTACATGACGATCACCCGAGATGATGTTCACACCGCCGGATATTGGGTGGCCCGACCAAGTCAACCCATTGCACAGACTGAATTGCCAGACGCATTTGCGGAACTTTTTACGCGCTCTGTGGCGAACAGGATGCGTGGAACCAAACAAGTGGGAGTTATGCTTTCAGGGGGACTGGATTCATCTTCCATTGCCTGTGTTGCTCGTAATCTAAGGTCAATGCAAGGGCAGGGCGCACTTGACGCATACTCACTCGTATTCGAGCGTGGAAGCGGCGCGGATGAAATCCATTCCATTCAATCTGTGCTGAATACAGGTGGATTTAAGTCTCATGTCCTTGGCCCGGAAATGCCGGAGCCTTTTGCGCATCATGAGAGTGTGCTTCGGGAGCAATCGGAGTTGTTTCTGGCGCCCGGGCTGTCAAATATCCGTTCTATCTATGCCCAGGCCAGGGCCAACGGGCAACATGTGCTTCTGGATGGTCATGGCGGTGATGAAGTTGTGTCCCACGGATATGGGCGGCTTAGGGAATTGACTGACCAGGGCAGCTGGCTGAGATTGTGGCGGGAGGCCTGTGGTGCAGCAAAAACCCTGAATATCAGCCCCACTACGATATGTCTGCAATTGTTGACAAGCCGGTTTGCCACCTCAAGCAATTTCTTCAACGCGTTCAGCACCTTCTCTCATTCCATACTGCCTTATCGCGTGAGTGCAAAACTCTCCAGGAAGCGAACCGAATGGCGTCAGCTCGTGAATGAGAATCTGGTGCATCGTAGCAATCTGATCGCCAGATATTCAGCAGCGCGAGATTCCAGAACCGGAGATACCAGTGAGCAGGGTGAGCATCTGCACATTATCGCCAATCCTCTTATTCCTCACGCATTTGAGGTGTTGGACCGCGCAGCGGGGGCCAATTGTATCGAGCCGCGATATCCCTTCTGGGACAAGGAATTAGTGTTGTTTTGTCTGGGGCTTCCGGCCAGTGAAAAACTGGGCAATGGCTGGACCCGATTGATCCTTCGACAGGCGATGGAGGGAATCCTGCCACCCGAAGTCCAGTGGCGCCGCGACAAGGCCGATTTCACATCAAACATTGCGGTCAGCATGTTGAGCCACAATCAGGCACTCATGAGCGCCATCATGGGCACAGATGCCGACAGAATAGCGCCCTATGTGAACATGGATGTCCTGCGAAAGGCGTTTCAACGTCTGTCGCAACAAGGAGACCGTGCCAGACTGGATGACGTTCTGCATGTGTGGCGATCTGTATGGCTGTCGCTCTGGTTGAAGCAGATGGAGCGGGGTGCAGGCTTTGAGCATTGACCGACACCTTTCCCATTCGATGGCCAGACAGGAGTGCCCGGCGAAATCCACCCGGTTTTACTCAGCCTATGGCCTGGTGTTTGCATCCGAATTTGTTCTGCCTGAATTGATCGAAGTGGAGCCTTGTGCTGCTGACGCATGGATCAAAAGGGGCCGCTTTGAAGATCAGAGAGCCCCGTGTGAAGACACGACATGGTATCGGTTTGAAGAGGGTCATGCCGTGCTTCATTGGGATACTGTCGGCACATTCAAGGTGCAATCCGGACATGAAATCATCGTGGAAAAGGCCGAGAATGTGGGAGACGACCTTGTCGCCTTTCCGCTGTTAGGGCCGGTGCTGGCCGTGCTGCTGCACCAGCGTGGCTTGCTCATCTTGCACGCCAGTTCCATTGGCATCAAAGGCTGCGGCCTGTGCCTTCTGGGAGACAAGGGAGCGGGCAAATCAACAACTGCGGCGTCATTGGTTGCCGCCGGGCATACATTGTTGACCGATGATATCGTAGCTATCGATTGCGATGCAGGTGGTGATTTCTATGTGCTGGCCGGCTTTCCCCAAGTCAAGCTGGCGGCAGATGCCAGTGCCCGGATAGGCTTGGCAGAATCCAGAATTCTTGCGCAAGCACATCCTTCCATCGACAAAAACCGACACCGCCTGATGTCAGGTTTTTCCGGCCTCCGCGTAAAATTGGAAAAGCTGTTTGTTCTGGTTCGCGGCAATGAGTTAGGGGTCACGTGCCTATCCGGCAGGCAAAGTCTCGATGCGCTGATCCGCTACTCATACATGTCGAGGTTCGGCGCTGCTGCGATGGTCGGAGACTCTGTTGCTGTCCATTTGATGCAATGCGCCAAGATCGCGGGGGGCTTGAAAGTCAACGTCTTGCGTGTTCCCGACAATCTGGACCTGCTCGATGAGCTTGTGCACGTTCTTGAAAGGCAGGCGGCCTGATGAACATTGCGCCATCAAACCTTCCTGACTCCGCTGACAGTCTTGGTATGAGCAGAAAGCAGATAGCGGCACAAATTCGGCTTCTAATGGCTCATATAGGGCGGATCTCAGGAGCCCGGTTTTGGATGGCGCTCACTCTGCTGCTGTTTGGCAGCTTGACCGAGGGCTTTTCCATATTTCTGTTGATACCGCTGCTGCACATCATGAGTCAGACCGATGGCGCGTTCGTGATGCAGCTTGGCCAGATAGATGCATTTTCCGGTTGGTTGCCCAACATTGCTGTTTCGCTTCCGGTTATACTCGCACTGCTCATCGGACTGGTATCGCTTCAAGCTTTCTTTGTCAGATGGAAGTCGATTTATCTGGCCCGGATGCTCATCGACTTTGTCAATCAAACGCGCATCGAATTGTTCGACGCAATTGCACGCGCACGCTGGGAGAAAGTGGCGCAGAGCCGGAAGTCGGAACTGGAGCATGCTCTGACCGCAGACATTGAAAAAATCCAGGCGTGTGGGTTTTTCCTGCTCAACATATGCCAAACCCTTGTGGTTATGGCTGTTTATGCCGTCCTGTGTTTGCTGATTTCTGTTCCGACCACTTTGATTGTGATGGTTGTGGGGGCAATCCTCTATGCTGGCTTATCGCCTTTTCGCGTGAATGCCGCAAAGTTTGGTGTGTTGACCACCCGAAACAGACGGGCACAATATCGCACGATTTCGGACTTCCTGTCCGGCATCAAAATGGCGAAAATGTTGAACGGCGAGCGGTTCTATTTCGATCTTCTGGATCAGAATCTAGCCCGGATAGCCAAAGATAACACGTCCTATGTAAATCAAAGCTCCATTGGCACCGCTGCCTTCCAGATTGCCAGTGCAATTGGGCTGGCTGTTTTCGCTTACGTATCTTTGGTGGTGTTCAGGGTTTCCATGGTGGAGTTCCTGGTTCTTCTGGTGATTTTCGTACGCGTCACACCGAGATTATTGAGCCTTCACACCCAGGTACAACAATTCCTTGTCAGTCTGCCGGCCTATGGTTCGGTGTTGACCCTGACCCGAGACTTTGCAGCGGAACGAGAACTGGCCAGGGAAACTCCTGTGCCGATTTCTTTCCAGCTGAAAAAAGGGATCACGCTGACACATGTCAGCTATTGTCACGAGATGGCCGAGCGTAACTTTGCATTGCGTGACATCTCGCTGGAAATACCGGCTGGCAAAGTTACAGCGCTTATCGGGCCATCGGGGGCAGGAAAAAGTACCTTGGCGGATATCATTGCAGGTTTGATTGAAGTGACGTCAGGAGCAATGTCCGTTGATGGCATGTTGATTGGTCCGGACAATCAAAGGGCGTGGCGTTCTCACGTGGCTATCGTTCATCAGGATGTTTTTCTGCTGCACGACACCATCAGAGCCAATTTACTGTTTTCAAAACCGGATGCGGATGAAGCTGAAACTTCGAACGCCCTTGATATCGCGCAAGCCCTGGAATTTACGAAAAATCTGCCGCTGGGCCTGGACACAATTGTCGGGGAAAGAGGTGGGCTTCTGTCTGGAGGTGAACGCCAACGGATCGCCATCGCTTGTGCTGTTTTGAGAAAACCTAAATTACTCGTGCTTGACGAAGCGACCAGCGCACTGGATTGGGTCAATCAGGCTCTGATTGCTGAAACCATCGAAAAACTACGCGGTGATACAACCATTCTGACCATCGACCATGGGGATGCGATGATTGCTCACGCCGATCATGTCATTGCGATGGAGGAGGGCAGGCTTGTCGATTCTGGGAATTATTCAAAATTGCGAACAAAACGTGAGCCTCGTTCATCAAAAGTGATTGCAGGTTAAGGACGATGGGTGGCGCGAGAGAAATTCAAGACACTCTTTTTTTCAACGCTTCGCTCTTGCTGTATGTTTTGGCGTCAGTTGGCGCTTTTTCATCCACTTTTGGTTTCTGTTGTGCGCGTACCTTCATAAGGATGAAACAAAAATATCCTATCTGCAGGATGACGAGCACAATGACTGCTCTGATCGCCACGGTCACAAAATCTGCGCCATCATATAATGACCACATTGTCACGATGATGGTGGTGCAAACCAGACCCAGTAAGAATTTTGGCAAAGTCATTGCTACCTCAAGTTGCTGACATAATTTACCACAAACTGGCCACAAATGATAGAGGTCAAGGTTTAAGAATTGGCGAATGCTGAATGTGTCTGAATTGGGAAATCTGTTGAGTATAAAAAATGTGCAATGTCGCAAAAATAAGATAAAAAAATAGGCAATATTGTCATATTTCGTGAGGGGAAACATAAGTGTTTAGTGAATTATCAAATTTCCTGTAATCGCACTTGTGATTGATAATTTTCTATGTATTCTACTTTTGGGAGGCTGTGATAAACCAAGGAGCCAATGATGGCTGTTTTCGAAAAATCCTCCCCTTGGCGCATACAAGCCCGCCAAGTTCGACAAGCACAAAACGAAAATCTCCCCCGGATATCCAGAAGTTCCTTGAAGCGTTTGTTTGATGTTGTCGGCGCCTCAATCGGGTTGGTCGTCTTATCTCCATTGATGCTCATGTTAGCCGCTCTCATCAAGGTCACCGATGGTGGTTCTGTATTTTATGGGCATCGTCGCATCGGGCGAAATGGGACAGCATTCAACTGCCTGAAATTTCGCACAATGGCTGCGAACAGCGATGAATTGTTGGAAATTTACCTGTCTGAAAACGAGTCAGCTCGCGTCGAGTGGGACCGCGACCGAAAACTTAAAAGTGATCCCCGGATCACATCAATCGGCGTGGTTCTCAGAAATCTGAGTCTGGACGAACTTCCACAACTCTTCAACATCCTGATGGGCGAGATGAGCATTGTGGGTCCAAGGCCGGTGGTCAGCGACGAGTTGGAAAAATACGGGGCTGCAGCGCAGTATTATCTCAGCACCCGGCCAGGCCTGACAGGGCTTTGGCAAATCAGCGGCCGCAATGACGTCAGTTATGGGCGTCGTGTGGAACTCGATCAGATTTACGTGAAAAATTGGTCATTCCAGTCAGATCTCGTGATCATTGTCAAAACGATTCCTGTCGTGTGTCTGGCTAAGGGCAGCTACTGACCAAATTCCGTACTGACGACCAGATCTGATCTGTTTTTCTAACGCAGATCGACGACGTTTGACGTCTTTGCAAGGTCGCGTAACCTTCGGGAGTAAGCATGTGAACACCAGATTTGATGTAACGGATCTGAACATTTTTTCCATTGCCGCGGTGGTGTTGGTCTGGTTCTCGTCACTCAGTTATGCTCAGGCTGAATATCAGCTGGGTGTTGAAGACAAGCTGATGATCAGGGTCTATGAGTGGCGCAGCGTGGAGGGGGAAGTTCGCGAATGGCCGGCCCTTACGGGTGAATATGTCGTGGGCGCATCTGGCGCGTTAACATTGCCGTTTGTGGGATCTGTCCCTGCCATTGGCAAGACCACCGAGGAAGTTGCCGGCACAATTGGCAGCAAGCTGAAAAACGTGCTCGGCCTGGTTGATAAGGCGGAGGCGTCGGTTGAAGTCATCGAACACCGACCATTCTTCATATCAGGCGAGGTGAAAGCATCCGGGCGGTATCCCTATTCGCCCGGCCTCACGGTTCAGCGGGCAATAGCGATTGCCGGTGGTGGTTCCCAACTGGCCACAACGGGATCTCGCGCTTCCCGCGATGCCATAAGCGCCACCGGAAACATCGGTATCCTGCGGGATCAGTTGGTGCGCCTTCTTGTTCAGCGCGCCCGCGTCAATGCCGAAACCAACAAGACAGATATTGTCGCGCCCGTATTCAGAGGCGCTCCTTCAAATTTCATCGCATCCCTGGTGGAGGATGAAACAGTGATCATGGTCTCGCGCCAACGCAAGATTGATCAGGAGCTTTCTGCATTGGACTCGCTGCAATCCCTGCTCGAACAGGAGATAGCTGCGCTTCGACAGAAGATGGTGTCGATTGAGTCCCAATTGGAGACCGTCGGCAAGGAACGGAAAGGGATGGAAGAACTTGCCAGGAAGGGTTTGGTCAACAACACCAGATTGTTTCAGGCGGAAAGAAACAGTGTCGATATCGAGGGTAAGGCATTGGACTTGACCACAGCAATTCTGCGTGCCCAGCAGGAAATTGGCAAAGCCAATCAATCAAGGATTTCGTTCCTTTCAGGAAGAGATGCTGAGTTGGCGCTTGAGCGCCAGAAGCTTGATTCCCAGATTGGCGAGATCGAACGCAAGATCGACATGCAGCAAGGTTTGCTGGCGGAAGCCGCCTCATTCTCATCGACGACCGATGCAGCGCTTGGAGATGAGGGACTGGTTCTCACCTACAAGATCACCAGAGACATGGAGGGCGGGTTGAAGGAACTGACCGTGGACAAAAACGCGCCAGTCCAACCCGGCGACGTTGTGGTTGTCGAATTGTCGGTCCCAGCTGGAAACTAGGTTTTGCCACCTCAAAGTTCTTTAGCGAGAATTGTAAGAACACCATGAAAATCAGAAGATCACTGTTTGTCGATCAAGAATGCAATTCGCTTTACGCTGCAACTGCGATTGCTGTGTCGGTGTTTGTGTTCGCTTATTCGTCGCGCTTTGGTCAGGTGTCAATCCTGCTGTATTACGCGCTTTGGCTGCCGCTGATTATGGTCGATCACAGGCGTGTTCTAAACACGGTTCAGACGTTTCCAATCATCTACCTGTTTGCTGCACTTGCGGTGTTCTCGGTGTTCTGGTCACAGGCCCCAGGCGCCACTTTGCGAGGCGGCATACAAATGCTGTCTCATGTCATATGCGCTACATTTGCCGCCAGCGTCGTGAGCCATCGCTCACTGTCAATCGGTGTCTTGTTTGGCACCACGTTGGTGCTTCTGTACTCCCTGTTCTTTGGCCGCTACAGCTACAATCCGATAGATGGCTCATACACTTTCGTTGGTTTGTTCTCGTCAAAAAACCAACTCGGTTTCTTCGCTTCGCTGGGCTTGGTGTTCGGGTTTTTCAACCTGTTTTATGTCGTAACAGGCAATGCTCAGAAAATCTTGTGCTTGGGAATAATCTTCTTAAGCGCATATATACTTGTGATTTCTTCATCTGCGACTTCCATTGTATCTGTATTCATCACCCTTAGTTTCCTGTTTGGCTTGATGAGTCTGTCTGTTTTCACGGAAAACACTCAAAAAGTAGTGTTCTTTTCCAGTTTGGTTTTGGCCATTTGCGGGTTCTATTTGGCAATCGAACTGAATGTTTTCGAATTTATCCTGGCTTTGTTTGGAAAAGACTCAACCTTAACGGGTCGTACTTATCTCTGGTCAGAAGGCTTCGCTGCAGCGACTGAAGCACCCTGGTTTGGGTGGGGTTATCTTGCCTATTGGGTGCAGGGGTTTTCTGAAGCGGAGCGATTATGGGCCGAATTCTACATTGAATCCCGCACAGGTTTTCATTTTCACAACACCTATATCGAAGCGCTGGTCGAGCTTGGTTATGTGGGGGCCATTCTCTTGATCTGGCTTCTGATTTCCACCCTTGTGATGGCCTTTTCCAAATTGATGAAGGGCCACTTCCAGCCGGAAGCGATGCTCACATGCAGCCTGTTGGTGTTGTTGACCATCCGTTCGGTGTCTGAAGTCGACATTCTAACGCCCTACACGGTTGGCTCTTTCATTTTTTACTTTCTGGCAACGAAGTTGCGTGTGGTGCAGCGCCGCAACACAGGGTCTTATCTGATAGAGCCGCGCTATGCCGGACCAAAGGTGAGGGCATTGGGTGGATAACTCGGCAAAAATGTCTTCTGCGACTCTGAGCACTGCTGCTGAGGGGCCTGCTGTTTCCCTGGCTCACCTCCAGTCCGGTCGGGGACTGGCGGCACTCAAAGGTGTGTTTTGGTCATCCATAAATACGCTGGTTCCAGCCATCTTGGGACTGGCAGTTTTCGTTGTGAGTTCGCGGTTTCTGACACCCACTGATTTTGGCCTTGTGGGACTGGCCGCCAGCATCGGCATGTTCGCCAGCGCGATTGCGCCAGGCGCTTTCGCCGAGGCCCTGATTCAAAGATCAAAGCTCACCAACGATCACGTTGATACGGTCTTCTGGCTATGCGCGGCTTCTGGTCTGGCCCTGTTTTGCTTGTTGCTCATTTTCGCCTCTCCAATTGCCAGCCTTGTGGGGCAGCCATCTATTGCTCTGCTCATTCAGGTCTTCGCATTGCGGTTTCTCTTTGACCTGTTGGCCTGTGTTCCAAATGCCCTGATCGCAAGATCAATGCTGTTCAACCTGATCGCATTGCGAACCACAATTGCCTCGACAATTGCTGCTGTCTGCTGTTTTGCGCTGCTCTATCTGGGGTATGGGCTTTGGGCACTGGTCGTTTCCCAGGTCGCGGCATCCTTCATTAGCTTCGTCGTGGCTTTCTGGGCCGCAAAACACATTCCAGCACTTCGCTTCGATATGCCAAGTCTCAAGGAAGTTGCGAGCTACGGCATTTTTGCCTCTGGCACGAGATTTGTCGGAACGATGAAATTGGATCAGATTCTTCTGGGGTCGCTGGCAGGCCCGGCGGTGTTGGGTATCTACAATTTCGCCAGGCGATTGCTGACCATTTTAAACAGTATCATGGCTGGCACCTTGGCCTCAGTGTCCCATTCGCTTTTTTCGTCTCTGCAAGATAGTCAGGCCAAAGTCAGAGAAGCGTTCCTGTTGGCCACATTTGCATCTCTTACGGTTTCATTTCCAGTTTTTGCCGGTTTGGCACTGATTTCAAATGAACTCATTCCCTTGGTGTTTGGCGAAAAATGGTTGAGTGCCATTGTGCCTGTTCAGGCCCTTTGCGCTGTCGGCCTTATCGCCAGCGTTGGCATCGTCCAATCCTCTCTGATCGCCAGTCAGGGAAAAACAAACTGGTGGTTCTATTACCAGGTGGTGCAACAAGGGATCACCCTTGGAATAATCCTGGCATTCCATTCTTATGGTGTTGAGGTTTTGACCATTGCTATTGCAATCAAGACTTATTTCCTCTGGCCCATATCATTCCTCATGTCTGCCGTTCTGGTGAATGTGAGCGTCTGGAAATACCTCCAGCAAATGATTCCAGCGGCAGTGTCCGTGTTCGCCATGGTCATCGTCCTGATCGTAACCCGGGACAGCCTGTCCGCTTTCGATCCGTATTTCAGATTGGCATTCCAGGTTTTAATCGGGGGCACCGTCTACGTCTCTCTCGTCTCCATCCTATCTTTTCACCGGATCAAACACCTCGTGCAGGTGTTCCAATCTCGCAGAAAGAAGCATTGATGAAACTTTTCTATTATGACTATGCGCGAAACTTTGGCGACGATCTGAACCTCTATTTGTGGCCCAGATTGCTACCCAAAAACTTTCTGGATGAGGATGAAAGTGAGCTTTTTGTCGGTATAGGTTCAATTCTTTGGGACTTCTTGCCGAAAGAGCCCATGAAATATGTCGTTGGGTCAGGATATGGCGCCTATACCGCGCCGCCCAACGTTAATGACGGCTCTTGGGATGTGCGCTTTGTAAGAGGCCCAAAAACAGCCTCCGCTTTGGGTATCGATGCAGACAAGTCAATCTGTGACGCGGCGGTGCTGCTTCGTGGGGTGGAGCTGCCGGAAGTCGCTTCCCAATCGTTCGACATTTCCTTCATGCCGCATTTTGACAGTATCGATCGCGGAAATTGGAAAGAAGCTTGCCGTCTGGCGGGCGTTCATCTGTTGGACCCCACTTTGCCATGCGAGCAAATCCTGTCTGAGATTCGGGCGACAAAGCTTCTCATTACCGAAGCCATGCATGGTGCAATTGTTGCAGATGCATTGAGAACGCCGTGGATTGCGGTGGAACCAATCCATCATCCGCACCGGTTCAAATGGTATGATTGGGCAGAGTCCCTTGATATCGATTATCAGCCACACAAATTGTGGCCCTCCAGCATGCGGGAGCTTTGGACCAGAACAACTGGCGGACAGGGTAAAGGCAAAGTCACCAGATTTTTGGCCGGAAAGGCTGCCTATCCGGCCAACATGGTGATGGCAAGAATTGCTGCGCAGGGGCTTCAGAATCTAAGTCGCCGTCCACCGCAACTGAGTTCAGACGCAGCAATTGAGCGGGTTTCTGATCGGTCATTGTCAACGGTTGATTTGTTCGTTCGCCAAAGAAAATCCGCAGCGTAGCCCAAAGTCCTAACAGGAGTACCAAGCATGTCTGACCGGGGTATCGCCATCATTATTCCATTTTTCCAAAGGGAGAGCGGAATTCTGTTGCGTGCTTTGAACTCGGTTGTTGGGCAAAAACTACCGGCGGGGACGCGGGTGCAAATTGTGGTGATCGATGACAGTTCGCCGGTTTCCGCCGCCAGCGAAATCGAAGGATTGGTTCTGCCGGACAATTTCGCTCTGGAGCTTGTGGAGCAATCCAATTCCGGACCTGGCGGGGCAAGGAACACGGGGCTCGATATGTTGGACGTGAACCAGACTGAGTTCGTTGCCTTTCTCGATTCAGACGATGTGTGGACAGACGATCATCTGGCGCTTGCCATCGCAGGGCTTGGTAGCGAATCCGACTTCTTTTTCTGTGATCACACACGCTTCAACATTGACACCTCTTGGTTCGAGGATCTTGAAACCACGCGGGATTGGAAACGAAACCCGGACACATACATGACCGAGGTTTCAGGTCTGAAGCAGATCTATCAGATTGACAATGAACTTCTGTTCAATGGTCTGCTGAACGAGTGCTTGAGCCAAACGTCTACGGTGGTTTATCGTTTTTCGCGCCATACCCAATTGAGGTTTGACATTGAGCAACGAAGTGCAGGGGAGGATCATTTGTTCTGGCTTTCCCTGGCAAAAAACAGCCGTGCCTCAGTGATTTGCATGAAGGAAAATGTGTTCTGTGGCAGGGGCGTCAATATCTATTATGAGGCGCTTGAATGGACCAGCGCAAAGGTCGCCGACCGTTATGGCTATCTGGTCCTGTTTTGGGTCAAAGCCAAAGAGCAGTTTGAGTTAAGCCGGCAACAAAATGACATCATAGATCGGCGATTGCAGCGCTACACAAGGGCCTATGGCTATCTCTTCATTCGGTTCTTGTCCAAACGTCAATTCCCATCTCTTCCTGTTGCTCAAAAGATTTTCGCGCGCGATCCAAAGCGCATAGTTCTCATTCCATATTACTTCCTGTCGGTTTTGCCCAATAGAGCGGCAGAGGCAAAAACATGGTGACTTACCGATTTGCACATGCGTCCAGAACTCAGGGAAGTTGCCCATGAGTCCTGATGCTGCACCAAAATTGCTATTTGTCATTCCCGTCCGGCATCCGGGATCGGTTTCCAATTGGGCAATGGTCCACCGCAATTTGAGCGAAACCGCCCACTCAATTGCAAACCAGGACGATCCAAACTGGCGATGTGTTATTGTCGCAAATGAAGGCGCTGATTTACCCGCTTTGCCAAGCGGTTTTGAGGTGCGGTATGTGGATTTTTCACTGCCTGACTTACCCGCAAGAGCAGACGATGAAGAGGCATTTTATGATGCGGTGCGTCTGGACAAGGGAAGGCGCATCCTACACGGAATTACAGATGCAGATGACCACGATTACGTCATGGTCGTTGACTATGATGATTGGGTCAGTGCGCGGCTCGCATCCTGGGTTCAAGAGCACATTGGCAATCCCGGTTGGTACTTCCGCAGGGGCTACGTTCACGATGGTTCCCAGTACATATTGCTGCACAAGGACTTCTCCGAACTTTGCGGCACTTCGCATATCGTGCGCAGGGATTTGCTTGGTATTGCTGAAACCTGGACAGCGACATCTGAAACCGTGATCAAACGCAATTTGGGCAGTCATATATTTTTGCGACACGATTTGGCCAAGACCAGTAATGCGTTGGCAGAATTGCCGTTTCCCGGTGCCGTCTACCGTGTGGACTATGGCAGTTCCAACAGCAGCAGCGAAGGCGTTTTACAAACCTACGTTCCCAAATGGAAACTTAGAAAGAGACCGCTTGAGTTTATGTCCAATGCAATGGGCCTGCGCGTTATGACGCGTAAAATTCGCTCGGAATTCAAGCTGCAATCTCCAAATCGTCGCTGAAGCGCAATCGCGCAGAAAGGTTTTGCACCGGACCAATCCCGTCAAAACGCATCGCAGAAACAGACTTGGTTAAAATACGAATTTTAGTACGCAGCCCGAAGGCAAAAAATATGGAACTTGCGCAAAAGCTAAGAAAGCTCGACGTTTTCAAGATTCTACCCGAGAAAAAGTCGAACTTTAAGGTCTGGATGGGGCAATTCAGTCCAGAGCTGGATTTCCCAACAGAAACAGTCCCGACACAAAAATACGTTGTGACGTCGACGCCACGGTCTGGCAGCCACTTTCTTGGCCATCTTCTCTATTCGACCGGTGCCGCAGGATATCCCATAGAGTACTTCAACAAGCGAAACGTGCCCCATTGGAAAGAAAGATTTCCCGGGCCACATTACTTTCGCGAGGTCCAGAAAAAGCGCACGTCTGCAAACGGTGTGTTCGGAATGAAACTGCATTCGGAACAATTGTCACCTTTCCGCGCATATTGCGCCGATGATCCACAGGAGTGCCTGTCAGATTACAAATTCATCTTTCTGACCAGGAAAGATAAAATTGCCCAGGCCGTCTCCTACAGTCGCGCATTGCAGACCGGTTCCTTCATTTCCGACGTGAGTGAAAAACAGGCCTTTGATTATGACGAAATGCAGATTGAGCAATGCCTTGGCGAGATCATGTATGGAGAAATGGCTTGGCGAAAGTTTCTGTCCATAGTGCCTGGAAGAACCATTGAGATAGGATTTGAGGATTTACGAAATGATCCTGAAATTACGATGCATCGAATTTTTGAGTTCCTCGGCATCTCGCACGGGGCTGCGGATCTGGACATCTCTTTCCTCAAACAAAGACAGAGTGATGCGTTGAATGCACAGTACAGGGACCGCTTCATCGAAGCGCAACAAAAGGAACTGTGTTGAGAAGCGCAAGACTGAGGCTTTGTTTCAACGAAGGTGCCTGCATGCGGTATCCGAGTTGCTAACTGTGTTCTGAAGTGGGGTGGGGGGCGATTAGGCGTTGTAGAATTGGAAAAGACCCTTGCAAAAAACAACCCGCCAGAAGCGTATCACCGGTATTGATATCTGCCGCTCAGTGGCCATTCTGCTGGCGATGTTCAGTCATTCCTTGATCGAATTCCACTTTTACGAGTTTCGCGATTTTGATACTTATGCGCCCTTCCGCTTTGCAATTCAGATGGCCCCTCCCATTTTCATCTGCCTGTTCGGCGCGATGCTGGAAATAATCTACAAACCGCAATTCGAGCGGGGGGATAAAGAAGCCGTTTTTCAAAAACTGTTTAACCGAGCCATTCAGTGCTACGTGCTGTATGTCGTAACGCTGCTCGCTCAGCTTGCACTGGGTCAGATATCTCTTGGATATATGTTGCGGTGCGCCTTGATGATCGGTGTTTCACCTTATGCTGATATTCTGAAATTCTACGCGGTCGCTTTGGCGCTTTCACCTTGGCTGATCAGCCTAAGAGTAACATATGGGCCCGTTTATCTGCTTGGTGCGGCACTGGCGGTTCATCTGCTTTTCCCGGTTCTGCAATTGATCCCAAAGCCACCGCTGGTTTTTGGCAAAGACTATCTGGGGATGCCAGCAGGCTTTCTATATGGCGGTGGGGAGGGTGTCGGTGGGCCGTCCATACTTCACGGCATGACATTTGTGGTGATCGGGATGACCATCGGTCGGGCTGTTCTTCTGAGCTTTGACGACCAATCTGCAATGCGGCGCAAAGGGGCTGCCATATTGGGGGCTTTGTTCGTTTGCTCGCTTGCCATATCGGCCCTGCTTTGGGACTTTCAAGCACCCTTTCAGACAATCCGCAACATTGCCGACATGTCGTTGCGCAACCTGAACCACCCGATTTACTTCTCGCTCGGTATAAGCGCGACCATTTTTTGTGTCGTGATTTGTATCTGGTTGTTCGATGTCCAAAAATACTCATGGGCACGGTGGATCAGCTTTTTGGGAAAGGCCAGCCTGTTTACGTTTTCCTTTGGCAATATCCTGCTCTATGCGGCACCGGATGTGGGTGTGGACAAAACCTCATCTCTGGTATTTTCGCTCATCGCATTATTCCTGATATGCCTGCAGACATATGTGTTCATACAACTCGTTGCGCCGGGACAAACAGGCCGAACGTCCGAATTTGGAGGGCTGAAAACAGCTTTCCAGAAATTTGTGCAAATGCTGCAATTTCCGCTCCAAAATCTATCCGAATTGTTGGCGTCGAAATTGACAAGTGAACGATGATGAAATGCGAATCCAAGCGGCTTGAAACATGTCTGCCTGGTTCAGTTGTCGTTCGTTCAATTGGCAAGTTGCTCGATCAGGAAGTCCTTGAACAGCTGAATCCGCTTCGGCAGGTGGTTCTTGTCGTGATACACAAGGTACAGCGGGAGTGGATCGTGCACACCATCCGGGCCAACAGCTTCTTCCAACTGCCCGGATACCAAATTGTCCTTGCAGACTTGTCTGGGAAGATAGGCGCAAGCTTGTCCAGTGATCACAAACGCAAGTGACAATTGTAAAGATCGGGTTGTGAGACCTTCCAACCTGTCCCGAACGCTCGCGCGTCTTGCCAGGGGTTTTAACACCGGAAGGTCTGTATCTCCAGAACATCCCGGTGGGCCAACAAATATGACTTCAGCATCTGCCAAATGGCGGGCAATAAGACCGTCTCCGCCTGGTGCACCACCACGCAGCGCCAAATCAACCCCGTCTTCTATAAATGACGCTGGTCGGTCATCAACATAGACCCTGATCGAGATATCTGGATAGCTTGAGCGGAACTGACCTACGAGTCCGGCAAATTGATCCATAGGAAACGCAGTAGGAATTGATACGCGTATCTGTCCAGACGTTTGCTGGGCTGCGCCGACTGCTTCACGGGCAAGCGTCAGTTCATGCAATGCCTTCTGGCAATGCAGCAGGAAAATCTCTCCTTCTGCTGTTATCGCAACCGATCGCGTCGATCGGTCCAACAGACGCACGCCCAGTTCAGATTCCAGTGACTTAATTCTTGTCGTCACGGTGGACGCCGGCAGACCAAGGCGTCTTCCGGCATCTGCAAAGCTAAGGCCATCTGCCACTTCGATGAAGGTTTCCAGTGTCCTGAGATCTGTAATCATTCGATATTTCCGTTTAATAAATTCAATTTTTCGCTGATATTTTGAATTTAAATTTCGGGTTACGTCAATGAGGCAACTCATGGAGGTACAAATGGACAGACGAGACCTACTCAAACTTGGCAGCGCGGTGGCAGCAAGCGCTGTATTTGCTCCGATCCAATCTGCAGCGCGCATTTCTACATCAGACATCTCGGTCCGCTGGCTTGGAGGTGCCATGCTCGAACTTCGCATCGGCGACATACGCATCCTCACCGATCCATGCCTTGGCGAAGGGAAAGAAGCGTTCGAGATGGGCGATCCAAATGAAATGTTTGATCTGTCAAAGGGAACCAACATCAAGATGCACGAACGGCTTACTTCATTTCCGGGCATGGTTATGCCGGACTATGACGTCGTCCTGCTGAGCCACACACACGAAGATCACTTTGACCAGAAAGCACAAGCATGGTTTCGCGGTAAAGGTCCCATTCTTTGTGCCGCTCACGATATTGAGTCGCTTGCCAAAAAAGGAATTTCAGCTCAGGCGTTGAATCACGGTGAACAGCGCATATTCCAGGCTGGCAACACGGAAGTTTCCATCATGTCGGTTCCCGCCGTCCATTCTCTCAATCAGGGCATTTCAGACATTCTTGGGCCAGGCAACGGCTACTGGTTGAGAGCGACAATTCAAGGCAAGGCATACAATATCTACTGGGCTGGAGACACTTTCATGGTCGATCCGGTGTGGCAGGCCATTCAACATCTTCCCACGCCTGACTTGTTCATTCCGCATATTGGAAATGTGGGCATCACTGGCGCACTCGGTCAACTATCGATGAACGGGAAGCAGGCAGTTGAGTTCGCCACCCGGATCAAGGGGGACATGGTCTTGCCCATCCACCATTCGACCTACGCGCTCTACCAGGAGCCGGTGTCCAGAATGATTGAAGCGCATGAAGCTTCAGGCAATCTGTCGGCATTGCGCGTGCTTGGGGAGGGCGCTGCAATCGCGCTCTAGCCTATGTCTCTGTTTGACCTTACCCGTTTGGGTTTGTCGTGTTCTGCATTGGTCAATCGCGCGCCTCAGGCACCGCTTGGGAGCGTTGATATGAGGGACATGAACTATTTGCATTTTGCATACGTAGTTCTCTTATTTTTCTTGTAAAAACCCTGCATAAATCTATAATTTTGCAGACGCATGCAAAGCGGATTTGTAGCCTTTAATAAAGATGACGGGCGTTGATTTGCGCAGCCTCTGCAAATGAGGGGTGTTCCCTGGGGTGCCAACTTTGACAAGGCAAATACGTATTGGACGTGTCTTGTGGTCTCTCCACTTTTCTCCGCCTTGCAAGCACGCACAGGAATGCGGAATTCAAACATAATGAGGATGAACCAATGACGATTGAATATCTCAAGAGAGGCAGGGCCGAAGCCGACAAAGCCGCCGACGACGCCAGCACCCGCCAGATTGTGGAAACCACTCTTGCAGATATCGAAGCACGCGGTGATGCTTCTGTTCGTGAATTGTCGGCAAAATTCGATGGATATGAGCCAGCTTCATTCCGCCTGTCATCGGGTGAGATTGAAGCGCTTATGAACCAGGTGTCAGACCGTGACATGGAAGACATCAAGTTCGCACAGACTCAAGTGCGGAACTTCGCTCAGGCGCAGCGCGACAGCATGCTGGATATCGAACTTGAACCGCTTCCCGGCATCATTCTGGGACATAAGAATATTCCGGTGCAGTCTGTGGGATGTTACGTTCCAGGTGGTAAGTTCCCAATGGTCGCCAGCGCGCATATGTCAGTGGCCACAGCCTCTGTGGCGAAGGTGCCACGCATCATCGCTTGTACGCCGCCATTCAAAGGTGCCCCCAATCCGGCCGTGATTGCCGCAATGCACCTGGGCGGGGCGCATGAAATCTATGTGCTGGGCGGCATCCAGGCGGTTGGAGCCATGGCCTTGGGCACAGAGACCATCGATCCGGTTCACATGTTGGTTGGTCCGGGCAATGCATTTGTAGCGGAGGCCAAACGCCAATTATTTGGGCGTGTCGGTATCGATCTTTTCGCCGGTCCCACAGAAACCATGGTGATCGCAGACGACACGGTGGACGGCGAACTTTGCGCGACTGACCTCATGGGACAGGCGGAACACGGTTACAATTCACCTGCGGTGCTGTTGACGAATTCGCGCAAACTGGCCGAGGACACATTGGCTGAGATCGATCGCATTCTGGAAATTCTCCCCACAAAGGAAACCGCCATGGTGTCCTGGCGTGATTATGGCGAAGTCATTCTATGCGATACGTATGACGAAATGCTGGAAGTCGCCGACGATATTGCATCTGAGCATGTGCAGGTGATGACCGATCGGGATGATTGGTTCCTTGAAAAGATGACCTGCTATGGCGCGCTTTTCCTGGGTGCCCGCACCAATGTTGCCAATGGCGACAAGGTCATCGGCACCAACCACACCTTGCCCACCAACAAGGCCGGGCGCTATACTGGTGGCCTGTGGGTTGGCAAGTTTCTCAAGACCCATAGCTACCAGAAAGTGATGACGGACGAGGCAGCGACGATGATCGGTGAATATGGGTCACGGCTGTGTATGCTTGAAGGGTTTGTCGGCCATGCGGAACAATGCAACATCCGCGTCCGACGCTATGGCGGCCAGAACATCCCATACGGCGCGGCAGCTCCATTTCGTGACGCTGCGGAAGGGCCTGCAAAATGACCCATGGTGAGTTAAAGGTGCATTGCATGTGCGCAGTCGATAGGAAGTTCAAAATGTGCCATCCCTCAGGTGACATCAGTCTATCCGCAGGCGCTACTTCATGACGCTTCCCGTGACACCCAGTTTCCGGCTCGATGGCAAACGGGCGCTTGTTGCTGGAGCTTCATCGGGCATTGGAGAAGCCTGTGCCGTAGCCATGGCCGAAGCTGGCGCACATGTCACACTTGCGGCGCGGCGCGCTGACAAGCTTACCGAGCTTGCCAGAGCATTAACGGCCCGTGGTTGGGCGGCTGAGACGATGCCGCTGGATGTTGCAGACATAGCGGCGACGGAAGACGCGGTTGCGGCACACGGCCCCTTCGACATCCTCGTCAATTCAGCCGGTCTGGCCCGTCATAGCCCGTCATTGAAAACAAAGGAATCTGATTTCGACGCTGTCGCTGATTTGAACGTCAAAGGCGCTTACTTTCTCACTCGGGCAATCGCCAAAGGCCTGATCGATGCAGGGAGGCCTGGCAGTCTTATCAATATTTCGTCCCAGATGGCACATGTCGGCGGCATTGATCGAGCCGTCTATTGCGCCACCAAACATGCGGTGGAAGGCTTTACCAAGTCTTTTGCGATTGAATGGGGCCGTCACAATATTCGGGTCAATACGGTCTGCCCAACCTTCATACGCACAGCGCTGACCGTTGCAACATTCGACAACCCGGAGCGGATCAAGTGGATCGAAGAGAAAATCAAACTGGGTCGAGTTGGTGAGGTTGAGGATATGATGGGTCCGGTCATCTTTCTGGCCTCCGACGCTTCGGCCATGGTGACCGGCTCATCGCTTCTTGTGGATGGAGGCTGGACCGCGGACTGATGGGTAAAAGCAAGATTACATCTCTTGAAGTTGCGCGTCGCGCTGGGGTCAGTCAGTCGGCGGTAAGCCGCGTTTTCACGTCAGGTGCCTCAGTCAGCGAAAAAATGGACAAAAAAGTCAGATTGGCCGCTGACGATCTGGGCTATCGGCCCAATCCCATCGCACGTGCGATGATTACGGGGAAGAGCCGGATCATCGGCCTTGTTTTTTCGTATCTGGACAATCAATTCTACCCGCTTGCGTTGGAAAACCTCATCCGGGCGCTCAAGGCGCATGGTTATCACACCCTCGTTTTCATGGCAGAAAACTCGACGAAGGATGTGGATGATGTGGTCAAGGAATTGGTGGCTTATCAGGTCGAGGGGATTATCGCTGCTTCCGTCGACATGTCGAACGACCTTGCCACTCTGTGTGAGGCAACCGGAATCCCGGTTGTGCTGTTCAACCGTGGTCAGGATGATTCACGTCTGAGTGAAGTAACTTCCGACAATGTTGCTGGTGGCCGAATGGTCGCCAATTTCCTCGTTGGCGCTGGCCACAAGCGCATAGCGCATATTTCGGGCTGGCAAGGATCATCGACCGGACGGGACAGAGCAAAGGGATTCCTGGAAGGTCTTTCCGAAAAAGGCGTTGAGCCCGTCGCGGTGGAAGATGGCGCTTATGACCAGAAACGCGCAGCCGAAATAACTCGAACGCTATTCAGTGGTTCAAACCACCCTGATGCAATCTTCGTCGGAAATGACCACATGGCTTTTGCTGTCATGGACGTATTGCGGTTTGAGTTCGGCGTATCGGTTCCAAATGATGTTTCGGTGGTCGGTTATGACGACGTGCCAATTGCAAGTTGGCCAGCCTATGATCTGACCACGATCCAGCAACCAATAAATCAGATGGTTTCATCGACGGTCGACACCATTTTGGCGCGCATCGGGGGCGAACCAAACCCCAAACACATACTCATTCCAGGTCCGCTCATACTCAGAGGATCAGCCAGAAAACCCAAGGGCTTTAGTGCTTAGCCAATGTCGGTTGCTTCACGGCCGCGAGTTAGCTGGGAAATGGTTACAGCGATAATCAGTGCACCGCCATTAAACACGTTGGTCACCCACAAGGGAATGCCCAGCATTGTAAGGCCGGTAATACCAGTACCCAAAAAATAGACCGCGGCAACAGCGCCGAGAGGGTTGAACCGGCCGGGCAAGATCGTTGTTGAACCCAGAAATGCTGCGGCGAAAGCAGGGAGCAGGAAGTTGAGCCCGGAGTAGGGATCAGCTGATCCAAGAACACCTGCATACATGACGCCGGCAATGGAGGCCAAAACCGCAGAAACGACCAGAGCGCCGACCCGCATACGGCTCACCGAAATACCGTTCAGACGTGCGACTTCGCGCCCCCGTCCAACGAACAGTAGTCTCCGGCCAAGCGGGGTGAATTCAAACACATACCACATCACCACCATGGCAGTCAGCGCGTAGTAAAAGACGTAGGGCACGCCCAGGAAACGGCCTCCAACCACAGCCATCACCAACGAATTATCAATACCACCGATCGTGGAGGAATTTGTTATCAATTGTACGATGCCGGTCATCAGAGAAGTAGACCCCAATGTGACGACAAGTGAGGGTATCCGGAAGTAAACGATGAACAGAGCATGGAAGAGGCCGATTAACACACCAGCGCCGATGGCTATCACGATGGCAAGGCCTATCGGAAAGTCCATCCAAACGTTGAGCACCCCAATTGTGCAGGAGGATAGGGTGAGTGTGGCGCCGACAGACAAATCATAATCTCCAGCTGTCAGCGGGACGATGATCGCCAATGCCAGCAACGCGGCAGGCGCATAGGAGGCAAATAGAATGGAGAAGTTGCCCCAGTTCAAAAATATGTCGGGCATGGCAAAATGGAAGCCGGCGATCAACAGCACCCAAACCACTAACAAGGCGACCCTTTCAAAAAGGCGCATGAAGTTGATCTGCGTTTTCGCAGTTGCAGGTGCGGCGTCACTCATAGTCCAGGCCTCGGGTCTTGGAATAGTCGGGTCATTGGTTGGCTCGTTCTGCTGCCGTAAGTGATCCGTAACAGGCTTCGGCAATGGCATCTTTTTTTACGGTGTCACCACGCAGCTCTTGCACCAACCGACCACGTGCAAATACCAGGACGCGATCACAAATTGCCGCTAGCTGTTCAGAATCAGAACTGGCGCACACAATCGACATTCCGCCATTGGCTGCAGCTGTCAGCTCTTTGAAGATTGTATCTCGGGTGCCCACATCAACACCCTGGGTCGGCTCATCCAGCAAGAGTAGCTTTGGATTACGATGCATCCAGCGGGCAATCAGCACCTTTTGGGCGTTTCCACCTGAGAGCGCTGACAAGGGCAGGTCAGGGTCATTGGGCTTGACTTCATATTGTGCGCCAAGCGTTTTTGCTTGTCGCCGCATGGCACGGGCATTCAGAAACCCACCCTTAAAATACTCATCGATATCGGGCAGCAGCATGTTCTCAAATATTGATAGTGTATCGACACCGCTTTGGGTGTGTCGGTCGCCCGGCAATAGGGCAAACCCTTTGGCGATCGCCTTTTTGGGTGACATCTCGGTGAGAGAAGCTTCTACCCCATCTGCTAACTTCAGGGACCCGGTCTCAGCTTTTGTTGCGCCAAACAAAAGATAGGGAACCTTGTCATAGCCAGACCCAATGAGCCCGGTCATACCCAGTATTTCTCCGACACCGATTTCGATGTCGCAGGATTTGACGCCGCTGCCGGATAGATCGCGCACTTGGGCATAGGTCGGTTTTTGGATTTTTTTATGGGAGATTGCTTTTTCCGTTTGCACGAGCTTTCGCCCGATGATCATTTCAATCATCTGATCATGGGTGGCATCTGCGGTGTTTACTTTCCCGGAGACCTTGCCATCCCGCAAAATGGTCACCTTGTCGGTAATCTCCATCACTTCTTCGATGTCATGGGAGATGAAAATGACGCTTGACCCATGAGCGACAATCTGACGGACCAGGCCAAACAGCTTATCAACGCCTTCCTTGGGTAAAAAAGGCGTTGGTTCGTCGAGAAGAACCAATCCGGGCTTTCCGGTGACTTCACATTCCTCGCGAATTTCTTCAAACGCACGAACAATCGCCAGTAGGGCATGATTAACCGCACTGATTTCATCGACCCGTCGCCACGGTTCAATATCAACCCCGTAGCGTTCGAGCGTCTCTCGGGCGGCTTTCTTTTGGGCCGGCCAATTGATCATCGCGCCGCCTGATAGTGCGATCTGCGACAATCTCAAATTTTCAAGGACGGTCAGTGAGGGAACAAGCCCGAGGTTTTGATGCGCAAAACTCATGCCCAGTCGGCGAAAGTCCTGAGGCCTCAGTGGCAAGGACACCGGTTCGCCGTTAAAATGCATTTGGCCGCCGGGTTCTGGTGCATGGAAACCGGCGAGAACTTTGATAAGTGTCGACTTGCCAGATCCGTTGGTTCCGAGCAGGCCGTGGACTTCCCCCGGCATCACATCAAATGAAACGTCGTCGAGGGCACGCGTGGCGTGGAAGAACTTGGATATGTTTTTGAGACTGAGCGTGGGCGACGTCGAAGACGCCGCCCCGTTCAAGCCATTTGAAACCGAAGCTTCCGCAGCCATCATCACTCTTAATCCAGACCCCACAATGTCCGGAAACCTGTCACGTAAGCGTCGCCATAGCCAGTATCAAACTGCGCTGGCGTACCAGCATCAGCAACATTGCCATCGTCGAAGATATAGAATGGTACGTTGAGCTTGTCAGGCACCGGCAAGTCACAAAGGTCACGCATGTGCCCGTCGATTGTCGCATAGGCGATCCAGTCAAGACTTTCGCCGATATTCATGTCGACATAGCCTTGTTGAATAAAGTCGAGCACGAAAGGTGTACCGTTGAAGGTCGCAACTTTCACATCGCCAAGCTTACCGGCCAACCGCAAGGCAGGAATTACAAACTGGGACATGGAGTCGTAAATCGGGATCACCAGGTTGATTTCTGGATGGGCTTGCAAAGCCGACTGGACCGATGGTTGAATTTTTGTACCCCATTCGGCAACGCCCACATTGATTTCGCGGACAATTTCGCAATTCGGGCAATTCTCGGCCAATTCGCTCATAATTCCATCAACGAGAGGAATGGTCGGTGGCACATCGCGAGAGACCACAAGTGCTATCTTTGCCTCACCGTCAGTATTTACGGTGGCCCAGTTCGCCAGGATTTTGCCGATTTCGTTAAAGCCGATAGGCAGCGCGCTGGAAATCAGCGGGTTCGGCTCAAACGATGGATCGTAGAAATGCGATGTCATTGTCTTGAGACCGGCTTCATTCGCAGCCCGAATTTGTGGCTCAACCGTAGCCGGCGAAATGCCTGAAATCAGGTTGATAACGTGAAATTCGTTACGTACGGCAAAGTCAAAACCTTGAACCCACTGACTGGGCTGGCCCTGATTTTCCCATTCCACAACTTCCAGCCCGATATCTTCACCAACAGCTTTCATCCGCTCGATGATGCCCTTCAGGAAGGGATTGGCACTGCTGTTGGGAATTGAGAGCATTTTCTTATCTGCGGCGCAGGCGCGGATATCAAACGGTTCGCCAGGCGCTGTGAACACTGGTACATTTGAATAGGCACTGAGGCGTTCGGTCGCTCGGGCAATCCCATCTTCTGCACTTTGCGCAAAGGCGCTGGGTACTGCGAGTGCAACCGCCAACGCCGTGGCGATTCCAGACGCTTTTGAAATTCTATTCATCAAACTCTCCCGTGGTTGTGTGGCGCATTCGAGCAAAACGATCCTGCCACCATTAACTTTGAATACGTATTCACATATTTCCGCATTTGTGTGCTAGGTGTCAATCGTTTACTTAAAAACAATTGAAGGCCTCAAAAACGGACATGAAATGAAGCGTAAGCCAAATCGGGTAACCTCACATGTAGTCGCAAAGCTGGCGGGTGTTTCTCAACCCACAGTGTCTCGCGCCTTTACGCCTTCTGCGAGTATCGCAAAAGACAAACGTGATCGTGTTTTGGCCGCAGCCAAACAGCTGAATTATCTGCCGAACTCGATTGCCAGTAGTCTGTCGAAGGCCCATAGCAACATTGTGGCTGTTATTGTAGGGGACATGAATAATCCCTTTTATGCTGAGAGCTTAGAGGTCTTTATTAATCGTCTGCAAGCGACAGGACGACAGGTATTGGTGTTCTCTGTTGCCGATGGGCGTGATTGCGACGATGTGTTGATGCGGGCGTTGCGATATCACGTTGACGGTGTAGTGGTAACCTCTGCGCATCTGTCTTCAGATCTTGTAAGCCTCAGTCAAGGCGTTGGTATTCCCATCACGCTGTTTAACCGAAGTACAGCCGATCACGCGCTGAACGCAGTGCTTTGCAACAGTATAACTGGCAGTGAAATTTTGGCCCAAACAATGCATGATGCGGGCGCGCGTCGCTATTTGATTGTTCGGGGGGATCCTCAGGGTTCGACCAGTCGTAACCGCGTGAAGGGGTTCAGGGACAAGCTGGAGAGTCTGGCGGTGTTGCCTGATGCCATCGAGGAGATTGATGGTGATTCCAGTTACAGCGGTGCGTTTGACACAATCAGCGAAAGGTTTGCGGACGACGGGATTCAACGTCCGGATGCAATATTTGCCGTGAATGATATCATGGCAATGGGATGTGCGGACGCACTGCGTGATGTGTTCAAACTGCGCATTCCAGAGGACGTTATGCTGGCAGGTTTTGACGGCATTCGTCCGGGGCAACTGGCTGCCTATCAGCTCACCACCATCAGACAACCGATTGAAGAGATGGTGGAAAAGACACTTGAGCTTCTGGATCAAACCAGCATGTCGGACGATGATGACGAAACGGATCAGATCACACAGACAGATCATCTATTGGCCGGGACATTCGTGCCGGGGAAAACTGTTCCCAGCACGAATATTTGAGTCCTCGAATAGTCCAGGGGAGGGAGGTAACGTCGATCATTCGGCCGCTTCGTGCACTCCGGGAATAAAGCCGAAATCAAAGGGTTCAATTTCACCTCGATCTGACTTCATTTGCGCACGCAAAGCGTCTGTGGCGGTGGCGTCAACCTCATTATCTGTCGTGATAACAACACCATAATCGGTTTTAGCGCGTTCAATGGATACCAGATCCGCCAACACATCCTTGCGAACCTTTTTCGTATCCCGGTCAAGTGGATCACCCCAACCACCGGACCCCGCAGTGATAAATATGACCTTGTCGCCAGGTTCCACCGGCAAATTGTCGAGCTTCGACTTGATGCGTTCAGGTGTGTCACTGCCGGCCTTTTGCAGCCATTTGCTGGACGTGCCGCCATGTAATCCGCCATTGATGCCCCATGGCGGTACGGTTTCGCGGTCATCATGAATTGAAATCGTTCCAGCTTCCAGCAGGCGATAGACTTTCTCAATGCCCGCTCCGCCGCGGTGCAGTCCGGCACCACCTGCATCTTTGACCGGGCGGTAGCTTTCGACCAGAACCGGATAATAATTCTCGATGTACTCTATGGGAGTAGCGCTGAACAAAGGCCACCATGCATGTCCATCAAAACCGTCACCAAGCGGACGGCCTGGCACGCCGCCAAACAACAATTCCATCAGCTGGAAATATTTGCCGTTCTTGTCATGCCCAGTGAAGATGAAGTGAGGGCTGGTGCCGTAACCCGCAGCCATCGACAGATGGGGGGCTTTCTGGCCCAGCGCGCCGGCCTGGCAATCGAAGAACCGCGTATGAGTGTTAAGACGGTTGGACAGCGCGGCCGGGAATCTTGGATTTAACAGGCTGCCTTCGGGTAGGATGACTTCAAACAGATCATAAAATCCCTCATTGAACATGATCTTTGGGTCAAACGCCATGATCATGTAAACGCCGAAGAACAGTTTGCAGAGGCCTTCATGAATATGGAAGTTGATCGGGCCTTCAGCCTGATCGTCGGTTCCCGTCCAGTCAAACACCGCTATGTCACCACGCCGATAGATCGACAGATGCATTTTGAAGGGGCCGTTCCCCAATCCGTCATCATCAACATAGTCCGTGAATGACACAGGTTCATTTGATATGTATTTGTCGATCAGAACCTTCATCGCTTCACGCGTCCGATCGAGCAGCATGTCGCACGCAGCCATATAGGTATCGCGGCCAAAACGGTCGCAAATTTCATTGACCCGCTTTGCGGCCGTTCGGCACCCGGCAATCAAGGCCATCAAGTCGGCCCGGTTCATATCAGGTGTGCGGGTGTTGTTGAGCATGATGTCCAGCACGCCCTGGTTGACCTGGCCCTTGGCGTAGATTTTTACAGGCGGAATACGCAGACCTTCTTCCCAGATCGTCCGCGCATCTGCGGGCATGGATCCTGGAACAGTGCCGCCAACATCGACCATATGCCCAAAGATAGAGCTGAAACCGACATGAATGCCTTTGTGAAAAATCGGCATCATCACGCACCAGTCATTATTGTGCGAAATCGAGCCTTTGCAGGCATAGGGATCGTTCCAGACGAAGATGTCGCCTTCGTGAATATCGTCGCCATACTGTTCGACGATACCTGGAATGTAAGAACCGAACTGTCCGACGACCATCTGACCGCGCTCGTTGCAGATCATCGGGAACTCGTCATGTTGCTCTCGGATCACGGGAGAAAGCGCCACGCGGACAACCACGCTGTCCATTTCAAAGCGGGCATTCAAAAGCGCGTTTTCAATCAGGTCGAGGGTGATGGGATCAATCTTGATTGTCATTTCTATTCTCCCTTCGCATTTGGCCAGATCAGCATATTGTTTTGGTCGTCAACAATTGCGTGGTGATCCGGCAAGAGTACGGTTGTTGTGTCATACTGCCGAATAATGGCAGGGCCTTCGATCCGTGCGCCCGTTGCAAGCTTGTCACGATCAATGTGCGGCGTGTCATGCCAATCACCGCCAAAATAGGCCTTGCCCACTTCCATGGTTGCCAGACCAATGTCCGTTGTGCCGCCTTCCGGGAGCGCCGTTATCACGGGTGGAGTGGCGCCAGTGGCAACGGCACGCAGCGCGACAAGTTCAATCGGCAAATCAAAGCGAACGCCATAAAGTTGCTCATGAGTCTCATGGAAATCATCCAGCACGGTTTCCAGACCAGATTTGTTTTCAATAAGGTCCGCCGGAACCTTGATGCTGACTTCAAAGCCCTGTTGTTCATAACGCAGATCGACCGCATAGCTTATTCCGCGATCAGCCTCCCGCACGTCCTGTTCAACCAGCCAGGCCAGGGCGCTGTCACTCAGTGTGGCAAAATTTTGCCAGATTTGTGCTTCATCAATACCACTACCAGAGCGGATGAGGGTGCGGACGAATTCGTTTTTGAACTCTGCCTCCAGAAAGCCAAGAGCCGATAGCACTCCGGGGTTGGATGGCACAACAACGGGGTAGCAACCCAGCAACCGGGCCATGGCATTGGCGTGCAAAGGCCCAGCGCCGCCGAATGCGACAATGCCGAAGTCGCGTGGGTCCAGTCCGCGCTGCACAGTGATGACCCGCAGAGCACCCAGCATGACTTCGTTGGCGATTTGCAAGATGCCCTCCGCTGCATCTTCTGGCGAGAGATCGATTTCTGCACCAATATCAGCGACGGCTTTCCGCGCGTCTTTGACGTTCAATTCCATCTCACCGCCGAGAAGTTTTGACGGCAAATAGCCCAGCACCACATTGGCGTCACTAACTGTGGGTTCAGTGCCACCATGACCGTAGGCGACAGGTCCGGGCATGGCGCCAGCACTGCGCGGGCCAACGCGTAAAGACTTGGTGAGTTCGGCCAGCTCCGCAATAGAGCCACCACCGGCGCCGACACTGCGCACGTCAAGGGTCGGGACCTTCGCCGGGAATGAGCCAATCTCGGTAGACCGCGAAATTAGGGTTTCCCCGTCAATAATGACTGAAACGTCGGTTGAGGTGCCGCCCATATCAAAAGCCAATAGTTTTTTAAGTCCGGTGCGCCGCGCGGTCATCGCGGTGGCTGTTACGCCGCCTGCCGGACCGGACAGCACAGTGTGCACGGGGCGGTCTGCAGCAGCGGATGCACTCATCAACCCACCGTCTGAACGCACGATATGCAGCTTGGCTGTAACGCCTTCTGCGGCCAATCGCTCTTCAATACGTGAGAGATAGCGCGTCATGATCGGGCGGACATAATCATTCATTACTGTGGTTATTGCCCGGTCATATTCCCGGAATTCTGGCAAGATCTCAGATGAAAGCGAGACTTGAATATCGGGATTGCATTCATGTACCATATCCCGCAATGCGCGCTCATGCGCATCATTGGCATAGGAATGTATGAGAGAAATCGTCAAAGCCTCAATGCCTGAGTTGCACAGGTCTTCGATCAAAGTTTTCGATTTCTCGACGTCCAGTTCGCGGACAATATTGCCACGCGCATCCATGCGCTGAGGAATGCCACGTGTATCCTGAAGGCTGGCCAGAGGCTCGGGTTTTTCCATCACAATCCAACCGAACAAGGGGCCGGGCGTCCATGACTTTGCCAGGTGCAAGGTGTATTCAAATCCCTCGGTTACCAGCAATCCAACCCTGGCGCCCTTGCCCTCAAGCACTGCGTTTGTCGCGACCGTCGTTCCATGCAAGACCACAGAAATATCAGCAGGAGAAATGCCGGCTTTATCACAGATCAGTTTGATACCGGTTGCGACACCAATTGATTGATCCTCGGGGGTCGAGGGCGTTTTGGCACGGTAGGTTTTTCCAGACGTATCATCCTGCAACAACAGGTCGGTAAATGTCCCGCCAACATCGACACCTAGCCTCATAATAATTTCTCCCGCCGTTTCATTGCTCTTGGAATATGGAGAGCGTTTAACTCTTGAATACGTATTCATTAAACAGTATCATCGTCAAAAGTTCAATCGAAAATTCGACCCGATATGCATTTGATTCCGCTCCGGGTAAGCAAAGCCGATCACACAAAGAAAGATGTAGATTCGATGGCGGGGCAGACCTTGTACGATAAAATCTGGGCATCGCATGTGGTGAAAACCTATCCAGGTGGCGACGCACTTATTTATGTTGACCGTCATTTGGTGCAAGAGGTTTCCAGCCCGCAAGCCTTCGCAATTCTGGAGGAAAAGCAATGGAAAGTGCGGTGCCCGGAGGCTCATATTGCCGTCGCTGACCACGCAATTCCCACCAAACACCGCGACAACATGTTGGCAGAGAGCCTGGCCGCAAGGCAGATCGCGCGCTTGAAAAAAAATACGGCCCATCACGCAATGCCATATATTCCAGTGGATGATGATCGACACGGAATCGTGCATGTCATCGGTCCGGAGTTGGGTTTCACGCTGCCGGGCACAATCCTGGTTTGTGGTGATAGTCACACCTGCACACACGGCGCTTTCGGATCTATCGCTTTCGGGATCGGGGCCAGTGAATGCGCCATGGTTTTTGCAACACAGACGCTTCGACAGCGTAAACAAAAGAGTATGCGCGTAAATCTTGATGGCACCATGGGTAAAGGTATCACGGTCAAGGATGTTCTTCTTGCGCTGATTGCGCAAATCGGCGCCGGCGGCGGTATTGGTTATGCACTGGAGTTCACTGGATCGGCGGTTCATGCGATGTCGATGGAGGCCCGGATGACATTATGCAACATGGCCATCGAAGCGGGGAGCCGCGTTGGGCTGGTCGCGGTTGATGACAAGACCACTGACTATGTAAAGGGCCGCGCGCTCGCCCCTCAAGGAGTGAATTGGCAGGCGGCGATTGCCGACTGGGCCAACATGAAAAGTGACAGCGATGCGATTTTTGAGCGGGAAGTGAGCCTCAACGTATCAGAGCTCGCCCCCCAGATATCCTGGGGCACGAGCCCGGATCAGACATTGCCGGTTACAGGCAGAATTCCTGATCCCCATGACGAGCCGGATCGGTTGCAACGCGAACGGTTGACAAAAAGCCTGTCCTATATGGCGCTGACGCCGGGCACTGCGTTGGAGGATGTGACAATTGAGCGGGTCTTTATTGGCTCGTGTACAAACGGACGGTTGGAAGACCTGCGGTCTGCAGCCTCTGTGGTGAAAGACCGTGCAGTTGCGCAGGGAGTATCAGCCATTGTTGTGCCGGGTTCCGCCACAACCCGGATCGCGGCGGAGGCGGAGGGTTTGGATGTCATTTTTCGTGACGCCGGATTTGAATGGCGCGACGCCGGTTGTTCTATGTGCGTTGGCATGAATGATGATCGACTGTCCGAAGGTGAGCGCTGCGCGTCAACATCGAACCGCAATTTTGAAGGACGTCAGGGGCTGGGCGGACGCACGCATTTGATGAGCCCGCAAATGGCCGCAGCAGCGGCTGTTACCGGTCGTCTGACTGATGTCAGAGAGTTGATTTAAGCGTAATGGAACAACTGACAGCATTCTCCAGCGTTGCGGCACCTCTCTTGTCGAACAATGTTGATACCGACATCATTTTCCCTGCGCGCTTTCTACTAATTCTGGAAAAAAAGGGCTTGGGAAAATACGCTTTCAGCGAAAAGCGTCGGGGACTCAAATCTGATTTCATTCTTGATCAAGCGCCTTTCAATACGGCAAAAATTCTAGTGGCGGGACTGAACTTCGGCATTGGATCAAGTCGGGAACAAGCCGTATGGGCTTTGGTTGATCTCGGCATTCGATGTGTGATTGCACGCAGCTTTGGTGAAATATTCTTCTCCAATTGCTTTAAAAACGGTGTGCTGCCCATTCAGTTGGATGGTGACGAGATGTCGGCAGTCGAGGCCGCGTCACTTGGACAAGAAGAAATTTTTGTCGACCTTTCCGCCCAGCACCTTCGTCTTCAATCCGGCGCAGAGATCAAATTTTCTGTTGATCCGTATGGCAAGCGGGCGCTGCTTCTGGGACTTGATGAAATTGAGATGGTTCTTGCCGAAGACAGTCAGGCAATTGAGGCTTTCGAAGCAGAGCGCAAAGCACAAACACCTTGGATTGTCGGCTGTGCCGACCAGTTAGTTAAACCTGAGAAATGAGGCCATATCTGAGATGAATGATACAGCAGAGCTAGAAGAGAATTATCGGCGCGCCTATGGTAACCGCATCGGGTTCGGCACCAGGCCTGCACTGATTATGATCGACTTTGTCCAGGCCTATTTTGATCCGGAGTGCGAACTCTATGCGGGCGTGGAAGATGCACTAAGCTCCGCACTGCGTATTCGAGAGGTCGCTCGCGCCAACAAGGTTCCGGTGATCTATACCAATGTCACTTATCAGCATGATGGTCTGGATGGGGGACGGTTTTTCCAAAAAGCCAAGCCTCTGCGTAATTTCGTGAGTGGCAATCCCATGGGCAATTGGCCGCAAGGGCTTGCAGTTGGTGCTGATGAGCTTGTTATCTCCAAGCAGTACCCCAGCGCCTTTTTTGGAACTTCACTCGCCTCGACGCTGACAACATGGGGCATTGATACACTGATTCATACGGGTCTGAGCACCAGCGGATGCGTCCGCGCTACATGCGTGGATTGCAGCTCTTACGGCTTCATTCCCATTATTGCGCGGGAAGGCGTCGGCGACCGGCACAGCGCTCCACACGAGGCCAATCTGTTTGATATGGATGCAAAATATGGTGACGTTGAAAGTGAAGGTACAATTGTGGATTATTTGAGTAAAATCGGAGCATCAAAATGACCCGGCCCAGTCTGAGGAAGGCGCTGGACGCCGGAAAATTTGTCGCCGCACCCGGTATTCATGACATGATTACGGCGGTTGTAGCCAACAAGGTTGGTTTTGACTTCGTCTATTCGTCAGGCTTTTGGGGCACCGCATCTGCGCAGGGCCTGCCCGATGCCGGGATTACCACATACACCGAGATGCGCGAGCGGGTTGCAACACTTTGCCGGACGGTCAATGCAAGTGTTATCGCCGACGCTGACACCGGTTATGGTGGGCTTTTGAATGTGGATCACACAATTCGGGGATACGAGCAGGCAGGCGCCATCGCGATCCAGATTGAAGATCAGGAGTTTCCGAAAAAATGCGGTCATACGCCCAACAAGCGCGTGATCCCACTTCAGGATATGCTTGATAAAATCAAGGTTGCATGCGCTGCGCGCGCCAATCCCGAAGAAACCCTGATTATTGCGCGCACTGATGCACGGCAAGTTGAGGGTTATGATGGCGCAGTTGCACGAGGACTGGCGTTTCAGGATGCTGGGGCCGATGTCGTGTTTGTCGAAGCGTTGGAGAGCGAAGCGGAAATGCGTGACGCTTGTTCCCGTATTGAAAAGCCTATGATGGCCAACATGGCCGATGGCGGCAAAACACCCATCCGCTCTGCCAGCCAACTTGAAGAAATCGGCTACCAGATGGCCATTTTTCCCTCAATTACAGGCCTTGCAACCGCTGCGGCGGCTGAGCACGCTCTGAAGGTTCTCAAAACCGAAGGGACTTCAAATTCGCCCAATCTGGAGTTGTTTGACTTTGCTGAGTTTAATCAGTTGATTGGCTTTCAAGAGGTCTGGGATTTCGAGAAGAAATGGGCGCGTGACTAACCGGGTGAGGGGAATTTTAAATGGCTAAAATCGCTTGTATTGGGGCTGGTACGGTCGGCCAGGCCTGGGCTGCTGTGTTCGCACGGGCAGGCCATGATGTATCGCTTCATGATGCGCAGCCTGATGTTGTCAGTAACGTTGCGCTGCCTCGTGCACGTCAGATCATAGCTGACCTGGAAGCCAGCATGCCGACCGGCGCTAGCGCCGATGAAGCTGCGGATCGGATCACTGATGCGCCTTCAATTGCTGCGGCCGTCGAAGGCGCATGTTACGTGCAGGAAAGTGTGCGGGAAGATGTCGATGTAAAGCGCAAAGCCTTTGCTGAGATCGCTCAAAGTGCGTCTCCCGTTGCTATTTTAGCTTCATCCACGTCAGCGCTCCCGGGCTCGACATTTTTGACCGACTTTGCACACCCGGAACGAGCGTTGGTTGCCCACCCCGTCAATCCACCCTCACACATCCCGCTTGTCGAGCTGTGCGGTTCAGGGATTACCAGCCAAAAGACTATTGATGCCGCCCACGAATTGCTCACTGCTGCCGGAATGGCACCGGTCGTCGTCAAGAAGGAGATTGAGGGCTTCTTGCTCAATCGCTTGCAATACACCCTTGTTGCCGAAGCCATGCATTTGATCGGTGAAGGATATTGTACCGCCGAGGATGTAGATCGTGTCATGACCGATGGGTTGGCCCTAAGGTGGGCCTCAATCGGTCCGTTCATGACAGCCCATCTTAATGCGAAAGGTGGCTTTCAGGGTTTCGTTGATCAATTGGGTCCCATGATGCGACGGATGGGAGCGGAGGCGAAGACCGACTATGATTGGAGTCCACAGCAAGCGACGGAAATCCATGAATGGCTATGCACCCATACGCCGGTGAAGGACATCCCCAAAAAACAAACCTTGCGCGACCGCAAGATCCTGGCAACGCGGAAGATACAGGCGGATGATGCTGACTGAAATACGCTAGCACATGCATGTTTGCGCCGGTATTTGCGGAACTTCTGGCAGTCGACGCTGGTTGACAAAAAAAGCGCTCCACCTTTGGGTGCAATCAGCTTTGGTGCGTGTCGCATACGCATTCATTCAAGCATCCGCATCACCGCTATCACAAGATGATGGGTTCAAAGGCACCCGAGCTTTGCTTATAGCGAAACTTGCCCTTCTTTGATATGAACCACTCAAGAAGATGATGGCCGTGCTTGCTTGCAAGTGGCACGGGCGAGAGGATCAGGTGTGCCAACAAACAAGCTGACATACAGCCACAAATTCTCCATCGCCCCCATGATGGATTGGACGGACCGCTGGTGCCGGTCATTTCATCGCGTCCTGTCGCAGGAAGCTTTATTGTATACGGAAATGGTTGTGGCCGACGCTATCCTGCATGGTGATCGTGATCGCCATCTCAGTATTCCCGATGGTCAGCAACCGGTGGCTCTCCAACTTGGTGGATCAGACCCTGCGAAGCTGGCAGAAGCGGCAAAAATCGCATCTGATTATGGCTATGATGAGATAAACCTGAATGTCGGCTGCCCGTCAGACCGGGTGCAATCGGGAATATTTGGGGCTTGCCTCATGAAGTCTCCAAACCTCGTTGCACAATGTGTTGAGGCCATGAAACAGGTCGTCGACATGCCTGTCACGGTGAAATGCCGTCTCGGGGTAGATGATCAGGACATCGAGATCGCTTTGGATGCACTGGCTGATGCCTGTCTTGATCGGGGTGTGGATGCGATTTGGGTCCATGCTCGCAAAGCCTGGCTCGACGGTCTGTCTCCGAAGGAAAACAGGGACATCCCGCCTTTGGATTATGATCGTGTCTACCGATTGAAACAGCGCCTGGGCGATGTCTTCATTGGCATCAATGGGGGCATTGGCAATCTGGCTGAGGCGGAAACTCATTTACAGCATGTGGATGGCGTGATGATGGGCCGGGTCGCCTATCATCAACCTGCGGTCCTGTGCCAGGTGGACCACCAAATTTATGGTGCCCCGGCAATTCCGGAAGACCTGCATGGAGCCGTTCGCAAAATGTATCCGATCATAGAGCAGCATCTGGAGGCAGGTGGTCGGCTGCATCAGATTACACGGCATATGATCGGCCTGTTTCATGGAGCAGCGGGCGCCCGCCGCTATCGGCAGATCCTCAGCACTGAAGCTGTCAAACCAAATGCGGGCATAGAAGTGGTTGAGGCTGCTCTGGCTGTGATGCTTGCCGAGCAACAGAGAATTCACGATAAAACTGAGCTGTTTGTGTCGGCTTGATACCGGGTCAAAAGTTTAGAAGAGGCTCGATCAGACAAAGCTTGGGCCGTTTTGCGAATGCAATCATCCAAGTTGAACGCAGCAGGATTTCGGACCACGAAAAGCAAAGCCGTGGAAGGTAATGTCAGTTGGATTCTGCAGCGAAATCTGAGGAAAACGCTCAAACAGTTTGGGTAGAACCACATCTGCAATCAACACCTTGTAAAGATCGGAGCCGAGGCATTTATGGGGCCCGTTTCCAAATGTCTGATTGGGTTTGAATGGGCGGCGTGCATCAAATTGGTCCGGCTCATCCCAGATATCTTCGTCATGGTTGGCCGAGGCCTGCAGCACCATGATTGTCTCACCTTCGGGAATGCAAAACCCGCGTATTATTGTTGATTTAAGCACCACTCTGGCATTGGCTTGAATGGGCGCGATCCATCTCAACCCTTCCTCGCAGGCCGCGCGCCAGGCACTTGTCTCCACACAAAACTGTTTCTGGTCTCGATCACTCAAAATGCCAATCAGCGTGGAAAGAAAGCCATCCCTACTTTCAACCAATGAGCCAGCAATACAGACCCGCATATTGGTTCCAATCTGACTGAATGGCAGGGGTTCATCCGCATTCACCATTTCTGACAGGGCTGAACAGTTCGGCGTTTGCCGGTGTCTGTGCGCCATTTCCCGGAAACACGCATCCATGTCGTCATTCGCTGTATCGCAGCGCGCGAATACATCAGCGTGAAACTGCGCATTCATTGCGCCCCGGATCAAAGTTGGTGCCCAATCAAGAAGCTGCGCTTCCGTTGCGCTTTCAAGCCCAAGAACCAGCTTTACATAGCGGGCCGCAAGTGGACTGGCGAATGCAGTGAACAAGTCGACAGTGCCATGTTTCGGTAATCCGTCCAGAAGCTCATCCACAATGCTCTCAAACTCTGGTCGCCAGTGGCTTGTGATGGTGTCAGCGGTAAACGCGCCAGCCATTGCGTGGCGTTCTCTCAAATGCTCCGGCCCATCTTTCCGCATTAATGTGTGACCACGGAACGCACGCTGCATCGGCGTGGTCGTGTCGTAGCAACCAAAATGTTCGGTATCTGATTTTATCCGATGCGTATCACCCGCTTTGCTGAAGACAATACGCCCTAGCGCTGCAAGACGTACAATTGGTGTTTCGCGTCGAAGACGGCAATAGACTGAGGCTGGATTGCTTTCCAGCATCGCCAGGGTTGTCGTGGTATCCGTCGGGACCTCCCGACCTGTAAGGTCAATATCTTTCAATGCGTTACCCTAAAGATGACAAAGCAAGTTCAATCCTTTTGCGACACTGTCACGTCACAGTTCAGACTGTTGCTGACGGTGCAGATTGCCTTGGCCTGTTTCAAAATGCGTTCACCAAGCCCGGCGTCGTCAACAACGGCTCCGATGACCGTTACATCAAGTCTTTGAAGGCGTCCGGGTTCATCAAGAGCCTTGGTTCCAAGAACTTCGACTTTAAAGGGCTTCAGATCGATTTTCCGCTGCGCTGCAGCCCATTGCACTGACATGACAATGCAATGCCCCAGTGACGCCAGAAGCGTGTCTACTGGCGAGTTTTTGGCAAATGACATCTCTGGCCCAGACTGTTTGGAATGGCTGAATTTGACCGTGTCGCTTCCATCATATTCCGCCCAGATGGGCCCAAACAATTTCGGTTTCAGTTCCACAAAGCTCACTCCATCGACAATCTCAGAAAAGCAGTCCAGGCAGATAAAGCGCAATCATCGGAAACAGCGTAAGCAGGAAAATCGCCAACAGATGAATGAGCCAATAGGGAATGGTTGCAACAGCGACCCGGCCAAGACTGATTTCATTGTTGGTCAAAGCCGTCAGCACTGACAGGTTCAGTCCGACCGGCGGTGTGATCTGTCCGATTTCGATGACAATTGTGATGATGACGCCGATCCAGATCGGATCAAAGCCAAGACCCGTCAGTAACGGAAATACAACCGGCAAGGTCATGATCATCAAGGACAGACCGTCAAAGAAGCAGCCTAGGATCAGATAGATGATAATGACCGTGAACAGCACGCTATGGGTGCCAAGACCGCTTTCGGCGACGACTTCCAGAATTTGCTGGGGGATACCCAAAACGCTGACGGATTGGGCCAGAATTGTGGCTCCAAGCACCAGAAACCCGATAGCAGAAAACAGCAACACCGAATTGTAGATGGCTTCGATCAGCTTGCGAAAAGTCAGATCACCCCAGATAGAGGAAATGATCGCAGCCAGAACGACACCAACGCCAGCAGCTTCTGTTGGTGTGGCAAGGCCAATGACAATCGTGCCAATGACAAGAAAGATCAGCGCAAGCAAAGGCCATATCTGACCGAACCCTTTCAATGTTTGCATGACTGAAACTGGCACAGGACTGCGCGGTGCCAAATGGGGGGCGTGCAGGCAGCGCACCAGAATATACAGCATGAACAGCCCACCAACCATCAGGCCGGGGAGCAGACCCGCAGCAAACAATCGCCCGATGGATGTTTCAGTCAACGCGCCAAAAATCAGAAAGGACAGGCTAGGCGGTATCAACAGCCCCAGCGTGCCGCCACCAGCCAGACTGCCAACGACAGTATCCTTGTCATAGCCACGTTTTGACATTTCGGGATAAGCGACAGACCCGACTGCCGCCGCAGTCGACAGGCTGGAACCGCTCACGGCGCCAAAGAGTGTGCACACAGCGATATTGGTATGCAGCAAGCCGCCGGGGATCTTGCGAAACATTGGCGTGAAAGCAGAATAGGCTTTTTCGCTGATGCCGCTCCGCAACAGGATTTCGCCAAGCAGAATGAACATGGGGACGGCACTGAGCGTGAACGAATTGAAGACGCTCCAAATGGCATCAATGGCCAGAGACGTCGCGCCGTTCGAAAAGAAGTAGAGAATGACCATTCCGGTCAGGCCAAGCGCAGCGCCAAGGGCCATGCCAGTGCCAGCGCTGGCAACCAGGACGCCGATAAGAGTGGTCCAAAACATCAGGGCGTGGTCTCTTCATGACGCACAAAACCGGGTTTGATTTCAGCTTCGGTCTCTTCAACCTTGTCAATGACTCCCAGCAGTCTTGCCAGCAAGATGGCGCAGGTGACAGAGAGTGAGAGCGGCAACATGGCCATCCAGGGATACAGCAGAATGCGAGTGGTTTCGGTTTTCAGATTAAGCCGATGGCCGAATTCGAACCAGGGAATGGCTTTGTAGATCAGCCAGGAAAAGAAACCAATTGCGACAATCAAAGCAATGGTTTGAAGGTGAGTTTGCAGTCTTTTATTCAGCATATTGGCCAGCAGCGCAACACGCACATGCTTCGCTTTCAGCGTCACCATTGGCAGCCCCAGAAACAATGAGACGCTCAACAGCAGTCCAACCACTTCCTCAGTGATATGAAGTGGAGAATTGGCAAACTTACGCATGATCACGCTTGTGATTATGATGGCAACAATGCTGACCATTCCAAGAACGGCTATAGAAGCAAGGGCAAGGGCCAGCTTTTCCAGCCCCTGCCGTATAAGGTTTCTGACGGTGTGGTGCATGATCGCCCTAGATCAGCGACCCAGTGCGTCCAATACGCGTTGGCGATAGGCAGGTGCGTTGCCACCTGCATCTTCCGCAAGAATGCCCCAGGTTTCTGACACAGCTTCTAGAAAGACAGCACGGTCTTCTTCCGGGAAATCTTCGCCCCATTCGATGCCTGCTGCGACCATGTCTTCACGCGCAGCCAGTTCGCGTTCGAAATCATCATCATATTGATTGGTGCGATCCCACAGGTCTTCGGCAGCACTCGTAATCGCTTCTTTCACAGCATCATCTGTTTCCGCCCAGCGATCAGTCGATACACCAATCACATAGGGACCGGATGCCATCGGATAGAGGAAGGACGCATATTTTGAAACTTCCTGAAGGGATACGGTGCTTGCATAGAGCGCCGGATAAAGTGCGCAATCCACCACACCTGTTTTCATCGCCACATACATTTCTTCCTGTGGAATGATCTGTGCCGACACCCCAAGGCGGGTAAAGGTCTCGACCTGATCGCGTGCCCAGACGCGCAGTTTCTTGGACTTCAAAGCCTCAATTGTGCGCACAGGCTCATCGCGGCAGAACACGGAAACGGAGAGCATGGGAATGGCGACATAACCAACCGAGGACACGCCCCAATTCGAAAACTCTTCTTCGTAAATGTCACGCACCGTCGGGAGTGCTTTTTCCAGTTCCTCGACCGTTCCGATCGACCCTTGAATAAACACCGAACTGAGGGCCGGGGCATCCCGACCGAGATAATTTGCCCATAACAGGCTCATCTCCACAGCGCCGGACGGCAAGAAGCGCAGAGCATCTGTGTTTTTCAGTCCCAGAGAGCCACCGCCAAATATCTTGACTGCCAGCGTGTCGCCCAGTTTCGCGTTGACCTCGTCGGTGAATTTATTCAGCTCCGCAGATTCAGGACGGGTCTCTGGAAGGAAATTGTTGAAACGCCATTCTTCCGCCATTGATTGCGAAACCGTTGCGCCGGCACACATCAATCCAATTGCCAGATTACGAATAAGATTCTTCATTTTCAGCTCTCCTTTTTGACAAAAAGTAACACATAAATACGGAAATAAAACACGGAAATGTATCTGGTGTCAGACATTTCGGAGGTGCGCAAAAATGAAGGCGCAGCCCCCTCTATGGGCGCAATACCAATTGTGAACCCGTAAATTCATAGGAGGAAAGGCGGTCAAGAAAACTGTTCCCCAACAGGCTCTGTTTCAAATTTCCCTGTTGGGCAATGGCTGCACGAACCGTGTCCATTTCGATGTTTTCCACTTTGATGCTTTCCAGCACAACACGCGCAAAAAAGGTCATGCCGTTGGCCGTCTCTACCGGTGTCTGAAAACTCAGTGAACTAACGTCAATTCCGACTTTTTGAGCATCCTCATAGGTCAGCACCACTGTGCTTGCACCCGTATCAACCAACATGTCGACAGGGGTTCCTTCGATCTCAACGCTCAGCGAGAAATGCCCGTTGCGTCCTCTGCTGACCGTAATTGAATTGCCATCGACACTGGTCAAAGCCATGCCGGGAATAAGTTCTCCGGTCACGCGGTTCGCAACCATCTGTAGTTCGGTTTTGAAGGAATAGATCGTGACCAGCGCCAGCGCAATGAGAACCCAGATCAGCGCATTTTTGAGAACATCTGACGCTCGCAACCCGCGGAATACGCCGACGCTGACAAATGCCAGAAGGGCAAGCAACACACCCATTCGCCCGAAACTGCCGATGTCGAGGCCCAAAACCGTACCGGAATCATGCCTGACAACCAGCACAATCAAAAGGGCTGCAAGCCCGATCAGAAGGGCCCAGACATAGCTCAATTGGGCACCTGCGACAGATGCTCCATGCGTTGCGGCAATGTTTCCATGATGGCATCCCGTTGAGCGTCATTCATCTGACCCCAACCACCAATTTCACGCAGCGTGCGGCCACAGCCAAGGCACTGTCGGGTAGGCTCATCTATCAGGCAGACTTTGACACAGGGTGATTTCATAGCAATTCCTTAGCAATGCCTAGAGAAATAAGAATGCCTGTCATGAAAGCAAGGTCACAAAGTTGCTGTGTGGAGCCGATTGTGTCTCCGGTCTGTCCACCAATCTGACGTCGGCACAACAGGATCATCAAATAGCTGACAAGCCCGCTGAACGCGGTTGCGAACAAAATGGCGATAATGTTCAAGCTTGGCAGCAAGAGGCAAAGCAGGGCGATGGAGGTCGTTACCACAGCCATCACAAGCGCTCGAAATTGAGGTTGTCCTGCCTGTTTGGATAGACCATTGCTGCGTGCAGGTGGAAGACCAGCCCAAAGAAACATGCTGCACAAGCGGGATACCATCTGTGCCGCAAGCAGAACTGTGATCGCAACGTCGAGGCCCCTGAGCAACAGGGATGCAATCAAAATCATCCGCATGCCTTGAGACAGGAACAGGGCCAGTACACCATAGGTGCCGATATGGCTGTCCTTCATGATTTCCAGCTTGCGCTCACGTTCATGACCACCGCCGAAACCGTCGATCATATCTGCCAGCCCATCTTCGTGCAGGGCGCCAGTGGCGATGATCATCGCTGCAATCGTCAGAACGGAGATTAAATAGTAAGGCAGCTGCAGCAGGGCCCCAAAAGCCAGAACCAGAGCGCCGATCAGGCCGATGATCAGACCAATGGCCGGGAACATTTGAGCGGCTCTGGACATGGGCCGTGTGTGGTCAACTGACAGAAAGACGGGCAACCGCGTGAAGAAGGTCAGACAGACCAGAAAATCGCCGGGAACCGCGCGCAGCAACCCAAGAACGCCTTCATCAGGGCCATGTTCATCTTCATTTTGGCGCAGTTTCATGTTGTTTGCCACCTTGCGTCTTCTCATAGGCGCTTTATAGATCGAATGAGATTGTTGGCAATGAGCATGAATCAGATATCAATGTCACCTAAGGCCTGACCGCCCCCATCATTCGATAGGCTTAAAGACACATGAGTGCATCCATAACAGCGCTTCCATTTGAAGACATAAGGGATTTGATCCGTTCACTTCCAGGGCCTGTGACCGAGGCCGTTGACGCCGTGCGCGCACGGGACGCCAAATTGACCAAGCCGGCTGGCTCTCTCGGCCGACTGGAAGAGATTGTGGAGTGGTTGGCTGCCTGGCAGGGCAAGGCACCGCCGGCAGTGAACCGTCCTCTGGTTGCCATTTTTGCCGGGAACCACGGGATTGCAGAGCAGGGTGTTTCGGCGTTTCCTGCCAGCGTTACACAACAAATGGTCGAGAATTTTTCTGCCGGGGGCGCGGCGATAAATCAGCTTTGTACGGCCAATAATCTGGGTCTCAAGGTTTTTGATCTGGCGTTGGACTTGCCAACCCCGGATATCACCTTGAAAGACGCATTTGATGAAAAGACCTGCGCAGCGACCATGGCGTTCGGCATGGAGGCCATCGCTGGCGGGACGGATCTGCTGTGTATCGGCGAAATGGGAATTGCCAATACGACCGTCGCGTCAGCCATTTACTACGCGCTTTACGGCGGACGTCCTGAAGATTGGGTTGGCGTTGGTACTGGCGTAGACGCAGCCGGTTTGCAACGCAAGACGGACGCTGTACGCCGCGCTGTCGGGCGGGCAAGCGTCAGTAAGTCAAATGGGCTGGAAGTTTTGCGGAGGCTTGGCGGGCGTGAAATTGCTGCCATGTGTGGGGCCATGTTGGCAGCGCGCGTAGAGCGCATTCCGGTGATTGTCGATGGTTTCGTCGCAACAGCGTCAGCCGCCATCTTGCATTCCGTCAGCCCCGCATCGATTGATCACTGTCTGTTTTCCCATGTTTCGGATGAGCAGGCACATGCGGCTGTCCTTGAGCGGCTTGGGAAAACAGCATTGCTGAATCTCAATATGCGTTTGGGCGAGGGGAGCGGCGCTGCAGTTGCAGCCAGTATCGTCAAATCAGCTGCCGCCGTTCATTCGGGAATGGCAACCTTTGACCAGGCCGGTGTGTCCGACAAAGACGGCAGTTAACCAGACCGAAACAGGGCTTGTCTTTTGAGAATTTGGGATCTGGTCAAAGCGGCAGGATTTATCCTGATTATTGCTATGCTGGTCCTCTGGTTTGAGGATGAAAGCTATGAACCATTCGGCTCATCTCTAAGGGTCGTCGATGGCGATTCCCTGGCAATCGGCGAGACGCGCTTGCGTCTGGTCGGCATTGACGCCCCGGAGTTGCAGCAAACATGTCTGCGCGATGGAAGGGCTGTGCAATGCGGGGTGCTGGCAAAACAGCATCTGGCTCAGTTGGTGGCCGCCGCGCCTGTGTCCTGTGCCGATCATGGCACTGACAAGCATGGGCGTCAGCTTGCAGTTTGTCGTGGCAACACCAATAGTGACCCGGTCAGAGGTGCTCTGGTAACAGCTGGTGAGCAGGCAACACTTAACGCGCAAATGGTGCATGATGGCTGGGCTGTCTCCTATGGAGACTACAAGGCCCTGGAAGTTTTGGCGGCACTTGCTGGTCGAGGGCTCTGGGCGTTGGACTTTGAGCAACCAGAAGACTGGCGGCGGATTCACGGAACGGACTATTGAGTATGAACTCCCTGGACCAACTTTCGAGCGAAATTCGCGCTTGTCGCATTTGTGTTGAACAGCCATTGCGTAAACCTTTGCCGCATGCGCCAAGACCGGTTTTACAAGTGTCTCCCACGGCTCGTATCTGCATTTGTGGTCAGGCACCGGGCACGCGCGTGCATGCATCCGGGCGACCATTTACAGATCGATCAGGTGATCGATTGCGAGAATGGCTCGGGCTGGACCATGAAACATTCTATGACCCCGCGCAAATTGCTATAATCCCAATGGGGTTCTGCTTTCCCGGCCAGAACGAAAAAGGATCGGATCTGCCGCCAAGGCCAGAATGCCGGGCTCGATGGCACGATGATTTGTTTGCCAGCATGCCACAGATCGAGTTGCTCCTGACGATCGGACAATACGCCATCGCCTACCATCTGGGGGCGGACAGGAAAAAAACGCTGACAGAGACGGTCGGTGCCTGGCGGGAGTACTGGTATGATCGCGAGCATCCAACAGCTACGCCCCGCATTATGCCGCTGCCGCACCCATCCTGGCGTAACAATGCCTGGATTAAAAAGAACCTGTGGTTTGAACAGGAACAGCTTCCGGTTCTGCGCCAGCAGATAACGCGCATTCTGGATGAGAGCCGCTCTGATCTCCCGATTGAGTCTGGTCCGCGGTAATGTCGCTGGAAGTAGAACCAAGGTTCCTGTAAGAGAGGCTCACTTTGACATCTCAACGAGGTTGGTATGGACAGAATTGATCGCGGTATTCTGGCAATCCTGCAAAAAGACAGCACTGTGCCGGTTGCAGAAATCGGTAAACGCGTTGGCCTGTCCACAACCCCTTGTTGGCGGCGTATCCAGAAAATGGAGGAAGACGGTGTCATCAAACAGCGTGTTGCTGTTTTGGATCCGGCTCTTGTCGGGGCAGGGGTTTCCGTTTTTATCTCTATCAGCACCAATCAGCACAGCAAGGAATGGCTTACCCGTTTTGCGGAAGTCATCAGCGAATTTCCTGAAGTTGTCTCTTTTTACCGCATGAGCGGCCAGGTCGATTATCTGCTGAAAGTGGTTGTGCCGGACATTGCCGCCTACGATAAATTCTACAAAAAGCTGATTGCAAAAATTGACATTTCTGATGTCAGTTCGAGTTTTGCCATGGAGGAAATCAAGAACACGAGCACACTTCCTCTGGACTATATGGAACTGGCCAAGTCTCAGAGCTGAAGATGGTGCCGGAGCTATCAATACGAGAATTTCAGGACGAAGACGCCTCAGCAGCCGCCAATCTGTTCTTTGAAGCGGTCCAGACAGGCGCAAAGGCTGCTTACACGCAAGAACAAAGGAATGCATGGGCGCCCGCTATTCCTGATGTCGCTACGTGGCGTGATCGAATGGCTGCGCAATACAGCGTTATGGCGTATCAAGGTGGCGAGCTTCTTGGCTTTATGACACTCACCAAAGTCGGCGTCATTGATTTGGCCTTTGTCCATCCCAGGGCGATGGGGTCTGGTGTGGCCGGAAAACTTTACGATGTGATCATAAAAGAAGCCCGGGCCAGAAAGTTACCGACCCTCCAAACCCGTGCCAGCCACATGGCGCGGCGCTTTTTCGAAAAGCGTGATTGGTCTGTCGTTCAACAGCAAACGGCTGTGAGAGGCGATGTTGAACTGATAAATTTTCGGATGGAATTTAAGATAAAGTCAGAAGACAGCACGGCCTGAATTGGAATTCAAAATCAATATCTCAATTGAGTTCAAACCCCAAACAACTGCTCAAATTTCAGTAAGTCCTTAAAAGACCGATCAACTTGCCTTGGACGGAAACCTGATCCGGGCCAAAAATGCGGGTCTCATAGGCCGGATTGGCTGCTTCCAGAGCGATAGATCCACCCTTTCGGCGCAGCCGCTTCAAGGTCGCTTCCTCGTCATCAATCAAAGCCACCACAATATCACCAGTGTCAGCCGTTGAGCCCTTTTTGATGACAACCGTATCCCCATCGAGAATGCCAGCTTCAATCATGGAATCCCCGCGCACTTCCAGCGCAAAATGCTCTCCCGACGACAGCATATCCGCTGGAACCGGAATGGTATGACTGTGGGTTTGGATCGCGGAGATGGGCGTTCCAGCAGCAATTCTGCCCATGACAGGAATGGTTACAGAATATGTATCTTCCTGCTCTGAACCGGTATCATTTGCCGGTGCTACAGTTTCACGCTTCTTGCCAAGGCTGCCTTCAATGACACTCGGCGAAAAGCCTGTGCTGCGAGGAGCTGCCAAGCTTGGCGAAACAGATTCCGGTAACTTGATAATCTCCATTGCGCGCGCCCGGTTGGGCATGCGGCGCAAAAAGCCACGCTCTTCAAGGGCTACGATAAGCCTGTGAATACCTGATTTCGATTTCAAATCGAGCGCTATCTTCATTTCATCAAAAGAGGGTGGAACACCTGTTTCTTTCAGGCGCTCGTGAATGAACATCAAAAGCTCGTGTTGTTTGCGCGTTAGCATGTCAATCAATCCTGGGTTCTGAGGGTCCACAGAGGCCAAAGGCGTCTTCAATATAGGAATCAGATGTGTACAAAGCATGAACACGATAGCTGTTCTTGTCTTGTTCCACAAGGGCGCAAGCGAAACATATATGGAACATCGGACCTGTTAGGTCAGTCGGAGCGCAGCATCAGAACGTCCACGATGGTGCCCTGATCCGCCTCAGGAGCGAATGGCGCACGTCTGATCAGACAGTTAGCTTTCGCAAAGCTCGCCAGCATGGAGCTGTCCTGTCGGTTCAATGGATGGACCGTTGGAAGTTGACCCGTACCTTCATTTGATTTCAAAATCGCGCGCAGATAATCTTCGCGTTGGTCATTGGTGGGCAGCTTGTTACCCAGCGTGGCTTGGCTAAGCGGTATATCAGACGGTTGGCCCAGCCATTTTTTGATCAGTGGCGCCATGAACAACTCGCCGCAAACCATGCTGGACACGGGGTTGCCGGGAAAGCCAAGAAACAACATTCCGCCGACTGTCCCGAACATGAGAGGCTTGCCGGGGCGCATGGCTATTTTCCAGAAGGAAAGCGACAGTCCTGCACTGTGAAATGCCTGCTGGACCAGATCGTGGGTGCCAACGGATGCGCCGCCAAGGGTTATGATAGCATCGCATTGACTGGCCTCTGCCGCCTTCAAAGCCTGCAACAGATCTTCTTCGGTGTCTTTTGCAATGCCGAGATCAACCGCTTGGCCTCCCAACTCGGTAATGCGGGCAGCAACGCCAAAATTATTCGATGCGACAATCTGATCCAAGCCGATATGAGCTCCGGGCATTGCCAACTCATCGCCCGTCGCAAGGACGCCAATACGCGGTTTCCGGATGACTGGAACTTCAGCGTAATTCATACTGGCTAGCAGTGCCAGGTCGGCCGCCCGTAATGTGCTGCCAGCATTGATCAGGACTGCGCCCTGTATGAAGTCCAGCCCGGCGGGTCGTACAAAGGCAGACTTTTGCGGAATTTCAAGTGGTTGGATTTTGCCGTTTTCGCGAACGTTCGCATCTTCCTGAATGAGGATCGTGTCTGCCCCTTCGGGCATTGGTGCCCCGGTGAATATACGCACCGCCTGACCTGCCAGAAGGGCATGCTCATATCTGTGACCAGCCGGTGCTTCTCCGACCACATTCAGCTCGGTGTCCAACGCCAAATCCGCATGGCGCACTGCATAGCCATCCATGGCAGTTGTGGCAAATGGGGGCTGTGTGCGTCGCGCTGAAAGCGGTATTGCGCTGACACGAAGATGCGCATCTACCAGCGGAACGGTTTCCTCTGGAAGAATTGAAACGGCACTCAAAATTGAGTGTCTTGCGTCCGCGACAGGTAAGAGAGCCATAGAAAAATCAGATCCTAGGAATCTGCACGATATGTGCCAGATTTACCGCCGCTTTTTTCAAGCACGCGAATGCCTTCAATTCGCATGCCACGGTCGACGGCCTTTGCCATATCGTAGATCGTCAGACAGGTAACCGATACGGCAGTGAGGGCTTCCATTTCAACACCGGTCTGGCCATTGACCTTCACACTCGCCACAACATTTAGCGCTGAGGCTTCATGATCGGGCTCAATTGAAACCTCGACTTTGCTGATGAGCAATTGATGGCACAGCGGAATCAACTCATGTGTGCGTTTTGCAGCCATGATTCCGGCAAGACGCGCAGTGCCCAGAACATCACCCTTTTTGGCATTGCCGGACAGGATCATTGCCAGGGTTTCTGGCAACATTTCAACCCGGCCTTCTGCCTGGGCAAGACGGCTCGTTACAGCCTTGTTGCCGACATCCACCATATTGGCTTCACCGGTGTCACTGAGATGCGTCAGTTTTGACATCTCATGCTCCAGTCAGCAGTTTTTGGGTGGCTGCTGTCACATCATCCTGACGCATCAGGCTTTCGCCAACCAGAAAGGTGTTGATCCCGCATTTTTTGAGACGCTGTAAATCCGCATGAGTGTTAATGCCGCTTTCCCCGACAAGCAACTTGTCGTCAGGAATGAGCTTGGCCAGTTTTTCGCTGGTTGTCAGACTGGTCTCAAACGTATCAAGATTGCGGTTGTTCACACCGATCAGGCCAGATGACAAATGAGTCAGAGATCGTTCTGTCTCGGCCTCATCATGAACCTCGACCAGTACATCCATTCCAAGCAGAAATGCAGTCTCTTCCAAGGCCTTCGCCTGATCATCTTCGGTGCAGGCCATGATAATCAAGATGCAATCCGCATTCCAGGCACGCGCTTCGTAAACCTGGTAGGGGTCCAGCATAAAATCCTTGCGCAGGGCAGGTAGTCTGGTCGCAGCGCGTGCCGTCATCAGAAAGTCCGGGTGTCCCTGAAAAGATGGCGTGTCTGTTAATACAGACAGACACGAAGCCCCGCCATTTTCATAGGCAGTTGCCAGAGCAGGAGGATCAAAATCCGGCCGGATAAGGCCCTTGGAAGGACTTGCCTTTTTGACCTCGGCAATCAGACCGAACCGGCCATCATCTACAGCGCCTTGCAATGCAGCTTTGAAGCCTCTGACAGGATCTGCATCTCGCGCACGCTGTTTCACATCATCAAGGCTCAGCCGTGCTTTTGCAGCCGCGACTTCTTCAAGCTTGTAGCGACAAATTTTTTCAAGAACGCCCTGCATCTAGTTCGCTCCAAAAGAGTTTGAGACGCTCACGAGCGCATCCATGGCAGCACGTGCCCCGCCTTCATCAATACTGGTGCGGGCCATTTCAAGGCCATCGCTGATTGTGTCAGCGCGTCCAGCGACGACGGCCGTCGCTGCTGAGTTCAACAAAACAATATCCCTATGCGCAGATTGTTCTCCGTCCAGAACACGCTTAAGCGCAGTCGCATTATAGTCTGCGTCGCCACCCACAAGATCCGCTGGAGATGCCTGCTTGAGCCCCAAAGCCACCGGCTCAATGACAAACCGTTTCACCTCACCATTTTCAAGCGCGGCACAATAGGATGGCCCCGTCGTTGTGATCTCATCCAACCCGTCCGATCCATGAACAATCCAGGCTTTGTCCGATCCAAGGCGCGCCAATGTGTGTGCCAAAGGCTCAAGCCACTTTTCATCAAAAACGCCAACCATTTGCCGTTTGACTGACGCAGGGTTGGACATTGGACCCAGTAAGTTGAAAATGGTTCGTGTGCCCAATTCGACCCGGGCAGGGCCGACATGCTTCATGGCACTGTGGTGCGCAGGCGCAAACATGAAACCAAGTCCGGCTTTGTCTATGCATGTGCTGATTTGGTCAGGCTTCAGTTCCAGATTGACGCCAAGTGCCATCAGTGTATCTGCCGCGCCTGATTTGGATGAAAGGGCTCTGTTGCCATGCTTGGCTACAGGGATGCCCATGCCAGCAACAACAAAACTTGCGCATGTGGAGATGTTGTAGGTGCCTGATGCATCGCCGCCGGTGCCCACCAAATCCACTGCACCCTCTGGTGCAGAGACACGAACCATCTTGGACCGCATGACTTTTACAGCACCTGCGATCTCATCGATTGTTTCTCCGCGGACCCGCAATCCCATAAGGAGTGCGCCGATTTGTACAGGCGTTGCATCGCCAGACATAATAATGTCGAACGTCTGTTCTGCCGTTTTCTGGTCCAGTGCTTCGCCGCTCGCAACCTGGGCAAGCGTGGATTTCATATCAAACATAAGTCACTCGTCTGGATTTCCTGCAACCCTGAAAGTTGATCCTGCAGCCCCCGCAGCCTCCTGCAGCCGATGTCAGAGTGCATCTGGCAGGCCTGTAGCGCTTGCTTTGCATATAATGGTGCCAATTTCCACCAAAACAGCAAGTGACGGGACGCTCATTGTGCGAGATCAAACGTGGGCGTGAACAAAAAACCCTGAGATAAGATAGAAAATCTTTGAAACCACAATCAGAACATGTGATACTAGACCCTGAAAAATGAGGAGAACTCCCCCAAGATGAAGTTGGTTAATTGGGTTGCTTTCTAATTAAATTGTATTGATCGGAAAAAATAAATAATATTCGTCAATTAGTTGCACAATTTATCCTCGCCAAAACATAAAGAATGCTTTAGCTTAGGTGTCAGAGCACATATCATCATTAAATAAAAAGGATGGTCCTTTGGACGGCGTGGAACTTCGTCAGTATCTGCAACAAAGTGTGCGAAAACTGAAGGCCTGCACAACGCTCGATGAGTTGCGCGGGTCATTTGTGGGTGTAATTTTCCCGTTGGGATTACAACAGTTTGCCTACACAAAATTTTCGGAAAACGACATTTCATTCGATAAATCCGTCCACACCTATGCTGAGGAGTGGACTGAACTCTATCGCCGCGAAGGTTTTGCCCAGATTGATCCTGTGCTGGCTTTGGCGAAGAAGGAAACGGATCCCTTTTTCTGGTCAGCAGATCAACTCACCCAGAATGGCGACTTCGTTGAGTTCTTCCAGCAAGCCGGCAAATATGGTTTGGCCTGGGGCGTAACAACCCGCCTGAAAACATCTGCGAAGACCGGCACCTTGGTTACCTGTACTGCTGCCTATAGTTCGCAGCCCGCCGCTGGCTTATCCGTTGATCAATTGGTGGCTTGCTGCCGCATGTTGTCCGAGGCATTTCATCAATCAGCATTGGTGATTGGTGCAAATAAGGGCATTTCGCTCAGACCAAGAGAGAAGGAAGTCCTGGAACTGAGTGCACTTGGCATGTCCGGCACTGAGATTGCGTTGATTATTGGCGTTTCTCCCATATATGTTGCCGAGATATCGAGAAACCTGATCCAGAAATTTGGCGTCAGAAACAAACTGGCAGCCCTTTGGCGGGCCAACGAGCTTCAACTTGTAGATCATTAAGACCCATAAAAATATGGATATCACGGTTAATTGCACAGTTGTGATCACGTGAAATATAGATATCGATAATAACGATAACTAAATAAGAAGTAGGCTGATTTCTAAGCATAAAAGCCCGCATATTTAACTTCTAAAGCAAATTGCAGCCGCATATTATTGATAGAATTGTCACACCCTTATAATTATGGGTTGATCATTGGTTAAAAAAGGGCTAATGCTGCAACCTCAAGCAGAGTTCGTGGGAAGGCTAAAATGTTATCAATGGAAAAGGACGCTTCACCAAAAGCCGTTATGCATAATGCCCGTTCGGCACTGGATGCGGATTTACATGTGGGCCATAAAGTGCGCAAAGCGCGCAAGGCAATGGACATGAGTCAAACTGAACTCGGAAATCAACTGGGTGTCAGCTTCCAGCAAATCCAGAAGTATGAGAAGGGCAGCAACCGGATTGGTTCTGGCAGGCTTTGGGAAATCTCCCGAGTACTACAGGTTCCGATTGATTATTTCTTCGACGGAATTGATGAGAGCGTTTCCTCAGCAAATGCAGTGCCCTGGTGGCTGCTGGATTTGGCAAAGCAGATTGAGTCCATCAAGGACGAAAAGCTGCAAAAGCAGATTATCAGCCTCATCGAAGCTTGCTCTGAAAAAGAGTAGGTTGAAGGACGCCTTCAAGAAGCGGTGTTTAATCTCGCGACCATTGTGATCGTGGCATAAAATACACTGCTTCTGGGTCGGGCCTATAAAATTACATTCATTGAATTTTGCGTGACGCTATGCCGCGACTTGCGGACGGTGTGTTTTGTTGAATGAGCGTGCAATTCCAATGAAGTTGCGTAACAGCTTGTCGCCATGTTCAGACGCTATGCTCTCCGGGTGAAACTGTACCCCGTGAACAGGATGGGTCTTGTGTGACAGTCCCATTAGGCTGCCATCATCTGTTTTGGCCGTTTGCACCAGACTTTCGGGAAATGACGTATCTTCAACGACAAGCGAGTGATAGCGCGTGGCTTGAAAGGGAGTTGGTATGGCATCAAACATGCCAGTCGCGTCATGCACGATGGAACTCATCTTTCCATGCATCAGCCGGTTAGCCCGAATAACCCTTCCGCCATAGGCCTGACCAATGGATTGCATACCCAGACAAACTCCGAAGATCGGCATTTTTCCATCTGCTTCACGAATAAGCTCCAGGCAAATACCAGCCTCATTCGGGGTGCAGGGGCCAGGTGACAGAATGATCCCTTCCGGGTTCGTGGACAATGCCTGCGAGACTGCAATCTTGTCGTTACGTACAACTTCCAGATTTACACCCAATTGCCCAATCAGATGAACCAGATTGTAAGTGAAACTGTCGTAATTATCGATCACTAGAAACATTGCGACCCCCAAAAGGCTGCTGCGCTAAATATCGTGAGTTCCATCATTGGCCACGTGACGTGCTTGAGGCAAATCGCACGGCTTCTTCTGCCGCACGAAACAGCGCTTTTGCCTTGTTGATACATTCCTGTTGTTCCATTTCCGGAACTGAATCTGCCACAATGCCTGCACCCGCCTGAACGTACATTTTGCCATCTTTCACAACAGATGTACGCAACACAATGCAGGTGTCCATGTTGCCGTCTGCGGTAAAATACCCAACTGCGCCGCCATAAGGACCGCGCTTGTCACCCTCAAGCTCGTCGATAATTTCCATCGCCCGCACTTTCGGCGCGCCGGAAACTGTGCCGGCAGGGAACCCGGCTGATAGCGCATCAATTGCATCGCAATTGTCAGACAAATCGCCAATCACGTTGGACACGATGTGCATCACCTGGCTGTAATACTCCAAGAAAAACTGGTCAGTGACTTCCACTGAGCCGATCTTTGAAACACGGCCCACATCATTGCGGCCAAGGTCGAGGAGCATCAGATGCTCCGCCAGTTCCTTTGGATCAGCCAGCAATTCTTTGGCATAGGCTGCATCTTTTTCAGGCGTATCCCCACGCGGACGTGTGCCTGCGATTGGTCGGATTGTGACTTTCTCGTCCTGGGCCCGCACCAGAATTTCCGGGCTTGATCCAATAATCGAGAAATCCCCAAATTTCAGGAAATAGAGGAATGGGGAGGGGTTAACACGGCGTAGTGCCCGATAAAGAGCAAATGGCGGAAGCGTGAATTCGGTCTCAAAGCGTTGCGACAGAACCACCTGAAAAATATCGCCGGCCGTAATATAGTCCTTGGCCTTGCGGACCATCGCGTAATATTCGTCCGGGGTGGTGTTGGACTGCATATTGATGGTTAGATCAACTTCGTCTGCATCCAGACCACGATCCAGCGGCGCATCCAGCCGGTCAATAACAGTCGTCAAACGATCAACTGCTCTGGCGTAAATTGTTTCGCCAGACACATTTTCCGATGGGCGTAACGGCGTGATGAGTGTTATTTCATCTTTGATATTGTCAAAGATCAGGATGATCTGCGGACGAATGAGCAATGTGTCACTGAGGTCGAGCGGATCAGGGCCAGGCTCTGGCAGCTTTTCCATGAGACGCACATTGTCGTAGCCAAAGTACCCGAACATGCCAGCCGCCATGGGCGGCAACTCGGGCGGCAAATCGATTTTTGAACTTTCCAGAATATCGCGCAGGGCCTGAAGGGATGGCTGTTCCCATTGGGTTAGCCGGTCTTCCGTCAGTTGATCAACTGTTCCTGACCATGCTGTGTTTCCATCTGTCTTGAACACCAGATCAGGGTTCAAGCCAATGATAGAGTAACGGCCCCGAACAGCGCCACCTTCGACTGATTCAAGCAGGAAGCAATAGTCTTCGACGGCTGACAATTTCAGCATTGCCGATACAGGGGTTTCCAGATCAGCGACCAGAGTCGTCCACACGACTTGTGCCTTGCCGTCGGCATAAGTTGCGAGAACGGCTTCCTTTTGCGGCTCAATCAACATGTTAAACAATTTGTCCTTTTTGACCGAGCAGGGGCCTTACTGGTACGGCTGATCCGCAGTTCCGGCCAGCATCTGAGTCAGCAATGGCTGGTTCAGAGAAACACCCAGATTGGTCTGCAGTTCTGAGACGTATTGGGTCAGCAACTCGTTTTCAAGCGCTGGTCTGGCGGCCTGAGCAATTTGTTGAGTTGTCTGCTCTTCGCGGAAAAACGCCGGGACTGATGCTTCAGTGAGTTGGAACACGAACCGAAGTGTCGGATCTGCAGGCGTAAAGAAGCCAAAAGCGCCCGACTTGGATTCAAAGATGGTCGCAATGTTTTCTGCTGAAAGACCTTCTTTGCCGCTCAGTCGCGTGATCTCGTCAAAGGTCTGAATAGGTTTGGCCCGCGCTTGAGCAAGCGAGGTAAATCCAATGTCGGAAGACAGGTTTTCGGACAGCTCAGAAGCCATCTTGTCCAATGCCTCAGCAGTCTCATCACGAATCCAGTCAGCACGTACGCGGCCAGGGACCTCATCAATCGTGCGATCCCGATCAGGCGTAACATCCGTTACTTCATACCAGACAAATTCATTGTCGCCTTCAAGCGGCGGGTTTTCTACGTCGACCTCAGACTCATAAACACCCCGCAACAATTCGTTGCTCAGGGGAAGGTCAGAAATAATCGTGTCACTTTCATCAAGGCCATTTTGACTGACGGCGGCAACTTCTCGCACTGTCAGATCATTAGCAGCGGCTACTTCCGCAAGGCTTGCACCACCAGCTATGGTGTCTTCGACCCCATCGCGGACAGAGAAGATCTGATCAATTGCCTGGTCCCGTGCAATCTCCTGTTTGATCTCGGATGCAACTTCTTCAAATGGCTGCGTAGCAGCGGCCTGAATATCGGTAACGCGTGTCAGAACCGGCCCAAAGCGACCTTCAATTACAACACTGATGCCTGCATCCGAGAGTGAAAACACTGCATCGGCAATAGCCGAATCAATCATGTCTTCCCGAGCGACAAGGCCCAAATCAATATCTGCAGCTGTCACATTACGTTGTTCCAGAAGCGCTTCCCAGCTGGTGCCTGCGTCCAGCAGAGCCTTGCCTGCATCTGCTTCTTCCTTCGACGGGAAAACCAGTTGCTCAACCCGGCGTTTTTCAGGCTCTGAAAAGCTGTCTGCTCGTTCGTCGTAGATACGTCTCGCATCATCGTCTGATACCGCATCGGCATCCATTACGTCTTCAAGCGTGAGGTGTATCAGGGCAATCGAACGATATTCAGGCGCTCGATAAACCGATTTGTTTTCTTCAAAATAGGTGTTGAGATCTTCATCAGTCGGAATTGGGATTGCAGAAAGATCTGATGAGTCCAGTGTGATCGCACGAATGGTGCGCAATTCACTGCGGTAAGCGTGAACAGCCTTCAAAAGCGTTTCTGGAACACCGATGCCGCCCGCAACACTTTCTGCGAGTTGCCGCCGCTCTGAAAATGCGCGCTGATCTGAAACAAATTCAGATTCAGTCATGTTATTGGACTGCAGAATTTGCTGCAGGAAAGTTCTGTCAAATTGCCCATCTGGACCACGAAATGACGGATTGTTGCCAATATCATCGCGCAACTTGTCATCCGAAACGCCAAGATTGAGCTTTGTCGATACGTCATCGAGTGCCGCTTCAGTGACCAGTTGCGAGATTACCTGATTGGGAATCCCAAAGGCGGTTGCCTGTGTAAGGCTCACTGGCTGCTGAATTTGCCGCTGCAAGCGGGAAATCTCGATCGAGAGCGCGCGGTCAAACCGCTCCGCACTGACTGTGGTATCCCCAACAGTTGCAATTGTGGTTCGGTTTATGCCGCCGACAAAGTCGTTGACGCCCCAAATTGCAAAGCTAAGTACCAAAAGACCGATCAGAACTTTGGCCACCCAAGTGCTGGCCGATTTCCGCAACGCGTTAAGCATGGTTTCCCCTGAATTTCTTGAACAGACCCAAATAATGTGAGGTCCAGAAAGGATTTGCCGTGTGATAGTCAATTTGTGGAAACAAGGGAAGGCAATTTTGGGGCAAGGTCCCAACTCAGATCAGAAAGCGGGTCACATGCTTACCGCTGGCCTTTCGTGCTGAGCTTTGTTATCCAGCTTTCCAATGTATTTTGGAGGATCATGATGAGTTCGATTAAGCCGTTGATTGCAGGCAATTGGAAAATGAACGGCTTACGTTCAGATATGGACGAGTTTGCCGCAATGGCACAGGGTTACTCATCTGAACTCGTGGGAAAAGCGGAGGCCATGATCTGTCCGCCTTTCACATTGATTGCGGCTTTGGCAAACCATCCTGATCGCGGAGCGTTGGCTGTTGGTGCACAAGACTGCCACACAGCAGCATCCGGTGCCCACACAGGCGATATCTCTGGGGGCATGATCGCTGACTGCGGTGCAAAAGCTGTTATTGTCGGTCATTCCGAACGTCGCCAAGACCATGGTGAGACGGATGCGTTGGTTGCTGAGAAGGCAAAAGCTGTTTGGGACGCGGGTCTGACGGCAATCATCTGCGTCGGTGAAACCGAAGCGGAGAGACGTGGTGGCACGACACTTGCCGTTGTTGAACAACAATTATCTGGCTCTGTACCGCAGGGTGCAACGGCGCGGAATTCAGTCATTGCTTATGAGCCGGTTTGGGCCATCGGCACGGGCTTGACGCCGGGAATAGATGATGTTGCGGAAGTGCATGGTTTCATGCGGGCCTTTTTGACAGACAAGCTCGGCGGGGAGGGCACTGCAATGCGGCTTCTCTACGGTGGATCTGTCAAACCGGGAAATGCAGCAGAATTAATGGCTGTACCTCACGTCAATGGTGCGCTTGTGGGTGGTGCCAGTTTGAAAGCATCAGATTTTCTGGGCATTATTCGCGCTGTTTCCTGACAATTCCACCGGTCTCATCCGCCTGAAGTATTCGCGATGCCGCTGTATGGTTGAGCGGGTGCCGAGGCGGATAACTCCTCACTGGCGGGTGACACAGCTGAACGGGAACAAAAAAAGGGCTGCAAATGGCAGCCCTTTTTCAGTTCTAATTCAGGTTTGATCAGCCGGTAGCTGCTGCCTGTCTTTGGCCGGAACGTGACCGCGATTTGGCAGCGGGGCGACGGCCATAGTGCTGCTTAGGACGCTTGTTGCGGTTTGGCTTGTTGGGCCGTCCGGTCTTGCGTTCGGTCTCAGCCGGCTCATTCATATCAACTGCTGCAACGCCTTCAGGAGCTGCAATCACTCGGATTTCCTGTTTGGTCAGACGCTCGACCGCACGCAACAATTTGCGTTCTTCCGGCGCACACAGAGCAATCGCCTGTCCGGCAGCACCGGCACGCGCAGTACGACCGATACGATGCACATAAACTTCAGCAACTTCCGGCAGATCAAAATTCACGATCAGATTGACCCCGGGCACATCAATGCCCCGAGCTGCAATATCTGTCGCGATCAGAACCGGCAGTCGGCCTGTGCGGAAGGCAGCCAGCGCTTTTTCACGCTGGTTTTGGGATTTATTGCCATGAATGGCTGCGGCATCAATTCCGTCTGCAATCAAACGTTTGGCAACTTTGTCAGCACCGCGTTTTGTGCGTGTGAAAACGATAGTCTGTTCGCCCAGGCGTTCTTTAAGCATCTTGCTTGTGACAAACATCTTTGATGGTTGCTGCACATGCATCACGCTTTGATCAATGCGTTCGGCCGTTGTTGCAACAGGCGTTACGGAAATCTCGACCGGATCCTTGAGATGTTGTTTGCTCAAGGCCCGAATTTCTTTTGGCATTGTTGCAGAGAACAACAGCATTTGCCGGTCCCTTGGGACCATGGCAATGACTTTGCGGATCGCAGGGAGGAACCCGATATCAAGCATCTGATCAGCTTCGTCCAGAACGAGTGTCTCAACACGTTTCAGATCAAGAGCCTTTTGATCAATGAGATCGAGCAAACGACCAGGTGTAGCAACTAGAATGTCTACACCTTGTGCAAGTTTTTGTCGCTGTGGACGCATGGAAACGCCGCCCATGACTGTCGCACTTTTAAGCGGCAGTTTGGCGCCGTAGCTACGCACAGCTTTTTCAATCTGTGACGCGAGTTCGCGCGTTGGCGATAAAACCAGAACGCGGACGCTGTTCGGTTGCACCTTGATTTTGTTTTTCATCAAGCGATGCAACAAGGGCAGCGTAAACGCTGCTGTTTTGCCAGTGCCAGTCTGAGCAATGCCGACAACGTCGCGCCCTTGCATAATAACAGGAATGGCTTTGGCTTGAATAGGAGTTGGTTGCGTGTAGCCTTCATCGGCAAGCGCATTCAGTATCGGCCGATCAAGGCCGAGGGATTCAAATGTCACGTAATATCTTTCTGTTGGCCCTGTCGTCCGCTGATTGCGGATAGATGTGGCGCATGGACTAGGTCAAAAATTGTCCCAGTCTGCGCGAGCGATCAAACACTCATACCTCAGGGACTATTGGGGGATGTCGGGGTGTGCTCTAAAAGCAGTTGTCCGGCAAAAAGCCGAAATGGCCCCGTCCCAATGGCGCGCTTATGCGCTTCGAATTGCGGCAAAGTCAAGGTCTTGTTTCAAATGGATCAGAAACCCGGATATATATGTAACGTCATGTCTCACCAGCCGCTGGCCTTGGAGCTTGCAATTTCAACGCGTAACTCCCAATTAAATGTAGCAACACAACACCACTGGCGTCTCACGTCAGGATCGTGTAGAAGCGCGCGCAACAGTCTTCTTTGTGACACAGGTTTTAAATGTCCGCAGTTATAATCGTTATCCATCTAATGGTCGTTCTTTCAATGATCGCCGTAATACTCCTTCAGCGTTCCGAAGGCGGTGCCCTTGGCATCGGCGGCGGCGGTGGCGGTGGCGGCGGTAATTTCATGACCGGCCGTGGCGCAGCAAACGCACTCAGCCGTGCAACCACATTTCTAGCCATCGGTTTCTTTGCCACATCAATTGCGTTGTCGATTATCGCAAATGTGGAAAATACATCCGGCTCTATTCTCGACACCATTCCAGGGTCCGAGGAATTGGGTGGTACTGGCAACGGTATTCTGGATGCACTTCCTGGTGCATTGCCTGAGACACCTGCTGACTCAGCGGTTCCATCTGCTCCCATTTCGGAATAGACCGGGCCAAAAATTAACTGGAAAACGCTCGTTTTTTAAACGGGCGTTTTCTTTTGGCTTTCCGAATCATTATCACAGGCTTAAAGCTTAGATCCCATGGCGCGATATATTTTCATAACCGGCGGCGTGGTTTCCTCCCTTGGTAAAGGTTTAGGTTCCGCAGCTCTTGGTGCCTTGTTGCAGGCCCGTGGCTTTAAAGTGCGGCTGCGCAAGCTCGACCCCTATCTTAATGTAGATCCGGGAACGATGAGTCCTTACCAGCACGGAGAGGTGTTCGTGACCGATGATGGTGCGGAAACCGATCTTGATCTGGGACATTATGAGCGCTTTACGCAGCGCCCCGGTAACAAGCAAGACAACATAACCACCGGCCGTATTTATCAGGAAATCATAGCCAAGGAACGGCGCGGAGATTATCTGGGCGCAACGGTCCAGGTTATTCCCCATGTTACTGATGCCATCAAAAGCTTTGTGATGGACAGTAACGAAGACTACGATTTCGTTCTGTGTGAAATTGGTGGCACAGTCGGCGACATTGAAGCGCTGCCGTTTTTCGAGGCAATCCGTCAATTGGGCAATGATCTGCCGCGCGGAGACGCGATCTACATTCACTTGACCCTGATGCCTTTCATTCCCACAGCCGGTGAATTGAAAACCAAGCCGACTCAGCACTCGGTTAAGGAACTGCGTTCCATCGGCATTCAGCCAGACATTCTATTGGTCCGGGCAGACCGCGAAATTCCATCGGAAGAGCGGCGCAAACTATCGCTGTTCTGTAACGTACGGCCGTCTGCTGTCATTCAGGCACTGGATGTCAAATCCATCTACGATGTTCCATTATCCTACCACGCGGAAGGACTGGACGCAGAAGTGCTGGCAGCTTTCGGGATAGAAGATGCACCGGAACCTGACTTGGCAGCCTGGGAAGATATTTCAGGGACTGTCAAAAACCCCGAAGGTGAAGTGACCATCGCCATCGTTGGTAAATATACCGGCCTGAAAGACGCTTATAAATCTCTCATGGAGGCTTTGGCCCATGGCGGCATCGCCAATGCAGCCAGGGTCAATCTGGAATGGATTGAATCCGAAGTCTTTGAAAAGGAAGATCCAGCGCCGTTTCTTGAAAACGTCCATGGTATATTAGTACCAGGCGGTTTCGGAGAACGTGGAACAGAAGGCAAAATCGCTGCAGCTACCTTTGCCAGGGAACGCAAGATTCCCTATTTCGGGATTTGTCTTGGAATGCAAATGGCCGTCGTCGAAGCGGCGCGTAATATGGCAGGGATCAAAGATGCCATGTCTTCTGAGTTTGGGCCGACCGACGCACCTGTTGTTGGATTGATGACCGAATGGACCAGTGGCAACGCCCTTGTTCGCCGCAGCGCAGATGGCGATCTGGGCGGTACAATGCGGCTGGGCGCATATGATGCAACATTGACTGAAGGGTCGAAGATTGCTGAAATTTACGGAACCACTTCGATTTCAGAACGCCATCGACATCGTTATGAAGTCAATATTGACTATCGCGAACGACTGGAAGAAGCCGGGTTGAATTTCGCCGGATTGTCTCCTGATGGTATTTTGCCGGAAACAGTGGAATTGCCGGACCACCCCTGGTTCATCGGTGTGCAGTACCATCCGGAACTGAAGTCCCGTCCGCTTGATCCGCATCCCTTGTTTGCGTCTTTCATCGCCGCTGCTATAGAACAAAGCCGCCTCGTATAAGACCGGGGATAAAACTCCGACAACATCTGGAGCCGCCCATGGACCCCGCGCCAACCTCTATTGACCATCTTGTGTTGCCAGTGCGCGATCTTGATTTGGCACGCGCCAGATATGAGGCACTTGGTTTTCGTGTCGCTGCTGATGCGCAACATCCTTTTGGCACAGAAAATGCCTGCATTTTCCTGCAGGACGGTACATATCTGGAACCTTTAGGCGTTGCAGACCGAACACTGGCAGAGATCGAAGCCCGAAAGGGCAATCCTTTTTTACGGCGTGATCAGGCTTACCGGTTCCGTGTCGATGATGAAGGGTTTTCCATGGTTGCGATGCGGTCTGAGAATGCAGCCGCCGATCTGAAGACTTTTTCAGAACTTGGTTTTGCGTTTGGCGAATTGTTTCCGTTTTCACGTTCCGCTGAAACCCTGAATGGTGCCATCCAAATTGGTGTGGAGCTTGCGTTTGCCGCCGATGATCGCGCGCCAGATGCAGCCTTTTTTGCTTGTGAACGTATGAACATGGATTCCCTTTGGTCGCCGGAGCGAACAGCTCACGAAAACGGTGTCATAGGCCTGTCGGCAGTTCTGATGTCAGAGGAAAACCCCACTGATTTCCAGTATCTTTTGCAGGCTGCAACCGGGATGCGTGATTTTGCATCTTCCTCAAATGGTCTGTCTTTCCACATGGAAGGTGCAGACATTTTCTGTTTCACGCCAACTGCCATGCAACACCTCTTTGCCATTCCTTGCTCAAGATCGGAGCGAGGCGCACGCTTTGAAGGGGTTGTTTTTCTATGCAAGTCTGTTCGGGAGTTGAAGGCGCATTTGGAGGCTGACGGCATTGAATGCTTTGATCATCTGGGCCGTCTCATTGTGCCCGCGGCGCCGGGGCAGGGCGTACCATTCATTTTTGAAGAGATTTCGCAATGACCGAACAATTTACACCCAACGCCACTGTAAGTGTTCGCGGTGTTAACTTTGACAACAACGCACCTTTTTCATTGATCGCCGGTCCGTGCCAGATGGAAAGCCGTGACCATGCGTTCGATATGGCAGGTGCCTTGAAAGAAATGACCGAGAAACTGGGCATTGGCTTCGTTTACAAGAGCTCCTTTGACAAAGCCAACCGCACCAGTCTCGGGGCCAAGCGCGGAGTAGGCCTGGACAGCGCCATGGCCATATTCTCTGATATCGGCAAAGAACTTGGATTGCCCGTGATTACCGATATTCATGAGAGCGAACAATGTGCTGAAGTTGCTGAAACGGTGGACATTCTTCAAATTCCCGCTCTTTTGTGCAAGCAGACGGATTTGCTTCTGGCCGCTGCTGCAACCGGTAAAGCTATCAATGTGAAAAAAGGGCAGTTTTTGGCACCTTGGGAAATGGCCAATGTTGTAAACAAGGTCATTAGCGGCGGGAACCGGAATGTCCTGTTAACCGAGCGCGGCACCAGCTTTGGATACAATACGCTTGTGAGTGACTTCCGCGCATTGCCGCAAATGGCTCAAACCGGCGCACCAGTCATTTTTGACGCGACGCATTCAGTTGCTCAGCCAGGTGGTCTTGGCGGTGCTTCGGGTGGACAAAGAGAATTTGCACCAGTTTTGGCGCGAGCGGCTGTTGCTGTTGGTTGCGCGGGCTTGTTCATCGAGACCCACCAGGATCCGGATAATGCACCGTCAGACGGGCCAAACATGATCAGACTGGACAACATGCCTGCGGTGCTGGAGCAATTAAAAGCTCTGGACCAGGTATCCAAGGGACTGTGATCACATTCACGCCAACAGGTGAACCAGGATGACTCAGCAATTCAAAATAGATGCGGCGAAAGCAGCTTTGTCACTTGTGGAAGACGGCATGAAAATCGGGCTGGGATCCGGCTCAACCGCAGAAGAGTTTGTCAGGGTTCTTGCGCCATTGGTGGCAGAAGGTCTGTCAATCATCGGAGTGCCGACGTCAGAGCGTACGGGTGCATTGGCAAGAGAGCTTGGCGTGCAGATTTCAACTCTGGAAATCCATCCACATCTTGATCTGACAATCGACGGTGCAGATGAGCTTGACGGACGTCTACAGCTTATCAAAGGCGGCGGAGCCGCTCATCTGCGTGAAAAGATCGTTGCCTGTGCGTCGGACAAGGTTGCGGTGATCGCCGATCATACGAAAAGAGTTGATGTGCTCGGTGCTTTTCCGCTGCCGCTGGAGGTCATTTCTTTTGGCCTGACTGCAACGAAAACCGCAATTGAGAAATTGTGCAAAAACGAATTTGGGCTGACGGCAGCATTAACGCTGCGTGAAAATGCAGGTGCACCGGTTATAACCGACAACGGGAACCTTGTTTTGGATGCATCTTTTGGCCGTATTCCCGACACAAAAGGGCTTGCAACAGGGCTCTCGCAGGTGCCGGGTCTTGTAGAGCATGGTTTGTTTATCGATATAGCAGATGTTGCATTTATTGCGGGGCCAGGTGGTGTGGAAACCATATCACCAGCGGCCTCAGCCTGATCAGGATCGGCAATTGACTTGCCGGGAGACAAAATGAATGGGGAACCAAGAATGACATACTTCTTCAAAATGCGCAGCGCACTGCTCGCACTGGTACTTATGGGGGCTGGCACTGTGTTGCCACAATCATCGGATGCACAAAGCCCGACAGACCCTGAAGTCATCAAGATGATGAATGATCCGGCCGCGCTCAAAATTGCCAATGAGATTTTGGAAGTTTCGCGCGTCACATCTGGTTACAACAATATTCTTCCTGAAATGGCAGAACGCACCAAGCAGACATTCACACGGACTGCTCCGCAATTGGCAAGTCTGATTTCTGAAGTGACTGATACAGTCGCCGTTGGCTTGATTTCCAAACGCGTGGAACTTCAGCAGGAAGCCGCAAAACTCTGGACCATGCGTTTCAGCAGGGACGAACTTGAAGAAATTCTGGAGTTCTACAATTCACCGGTCGGCGTCAAGTTTTCCCTGAATTACCCGCCCATTTTGCGAGATTCGGTCGAATTGACCAATGATTGGGGTAACGAACTGGCACAGGAATTGGCAGCTAAAGTGCGGATTGAAATGGGTTTGCGCGGCCACAAGCTCTAACACGCTTTTCGCAAAACTAACTTGGCAATTGATGAGCGTTTGCTGGCTTGAGCGAAACGCATGGGGAACTGTTTCATGCAGGAATTTGACTACGATCTGTTCGTAATCGGGGCAGGGTCGGGCGGTGTTCGCGCAGCCCGGATTGCGTCACAATATGGCGCAAGAGTAGCCATCGCCGAAGAGTATCGGGTTGGCGGAACCTGTGTGATCCGGGGCTGTGTGCCCAAGAAACTGTTTACTTATGCAGCGCATTACTCAGAGGATTTTGAGGATGCTGCCGGCTATGGCTGGACGGTTGGTGAGACCAGCTTTGACTGGGCGACACTGATTGCCAACAAGGACCGCGAAATCGATCGCCTCAATGGCATCTACATCACCAATCTTGAAAAAGCCGGTGTTGAGGTTTTTGAAACACGTGCAACCATGCGGGATCGCCATTCTGTCTATCTGGTGAAGGAAGAACGCCACGTTACCGCAAAGACCATTTTGATTGCGACTGGCGGAACCCCGAATTTTGATCCAACCATTGACGGTATTGAGCACACGATCAGTTCCAATGAAGCATTCCATTTGGAAGAACTGCCGAAATCGATCGTGATTGCTGGCGGCGGCTATATCGCTCTGGAGTTTGCCTGTATTTTCAATGGCCTGGGAGTGGATACCACTGTTATCTATCGCGGCGAAAAGGTGCTGCGCGGATTTGACAATGACGTTCGCGACCTGGTTCAGCAATCAATGATCGACAACGGCATTACAATTGATGTCGGTGACGTCTTCACCAAAATCGAGAAGACGCAAGCTGGATTGGTTGGCCATACCCAGAAGGGCAAAGCGCTGAAAGCAGATCAGATCATGTTCGCGATTGGCCGTTCACCAAACACCGACGGGCTCGGGCTTGCCAATATTGGAATTGAGTTGAACGGCAAGGGTGCCATCAAGGTTGATGAGTATTCGCGTACATCAATCGACAATATTTTTGCGGTTGGTGATGTGACCGACAGGGTCAATTTGACACCTGTTGCCATTCGCGAAGGACATGCTGTCGCAGATAATGAATTTGGTGGCAAAGACGTGATCGTGGATCATACCGAGATCGCGACCGCTGTTTTCACAACGCCAGAAATTGGCACCGTTGGAATATCGGAAGAGGAGGCTGTTGCCACCGTTGCGTCCGTCGATGTTTACAAATCCAGCTTCCGCCCGATGAAATCCATCCTTCCGGGACGCAATAACAAGATGCTGATGAAGTTGATTGTGGATGCTGACACAGACCGTGTTGTCGGTTGCCATATCGTGGGTCCGGCTGCTGGCGAGATGTCGCAATTGGTCGGGGTTGCAGTCAAAATGAAGGCAACCAAAGCTGATTTTGACGCCACGATGGCTGTCCATCCAACAGCAGCAGAGGAATTGGTGACCATGCGTGAGCCAACGACACGGCACAGGCGGGACAGCTAAATTTCCTCACAGGCTTGTTTCTTCGTGTCAGGCGCACGATATGTTTTGTAGGAAATTGATATTAGCCCAATCAACAAGAACCCAGTGGAACCGGAAATGAATTTCATCAAACAAATCCTGCAATTCGTCGTCAGAGTAGTGACCTCGATCATCTCCCTGGTCGTATTGCTCGGTGTTGGAACTCTGGCTCTGGGCGCGTTGGTTGTAGCAACCCTCGCCGTAGTTCTGCGTGTCAAATGGCTGCAGCGCAAATTCTCAAAACAAGCTGATCCACGCATGGTGAATGCGGAAAAAACCGAAGACGGCCAGTACACGGTCTCCGGTCTTTAGCAGCAAGCTAGACCCTAACTGCATCCTTCCAGTGTTTCTGTGATCAGATGATCGACAACGTCTTTGAGTGCGGTTTTGTCATCATGACCCGCATTTCTTGCCTGATCAAACACGGCTAGCTGCCGTTCGGCGCTGGTTCCATGCTGCACAATGTTGCGGCAATGCTGAACTTCTTCGACGCAATCCAGGGCTTCAGCATCTTCCGCGACCAACGCAATCAGCTCTTCTATGAGTTCTGAGTATGCAATGGCTGTTCCTGCGCCAAAATCGATCAATTTACCCTCAACACCATGGCGTTGCGCCAACCAACGGTTTTCGTTGATGAGGAAGTGCGAATAGGTGCGCCAGCGCTGGTTTGCCACACGCAGGCGGTACAGCATTCGAGCCAAACAGCGATACATGGAGGCGATGGCAAGCGCATCTTCAACGCGCGTGCAAACATCAGTTATGCGCATCTCCAGTGTTGGATAACGGTCCGATGGCCTCAGATCCCACCACACCTTTGTGGCGTCTTCGATGACGCCAGCCTGCACCAGCGTATCAATTGTCCGGCGATACTCGTCGGCACTGTCAAAGCTATAGGGCAGCCCTGTTCTTGGCATTTCGTCGAAGACTGACAGGCGATAGGACTTCAAACCGGATTTGCGCCCCTGCCAGAAAGGAGAGCTTGTCGAGAGCGCCAGCAAATGCGGAAGAAAATACGTCAGTTGGTTGAACAGATCATTGCGCACAGCCCGGTGTTCGATACCGATATGGACATGCATGCCGCAGATCACCATGCGTCTGGCCACAACCTGTAAATCCTGAGCCAACTCGTTGTAGCGTTCCTTATCCGTATTCTGCTGACGGTCCCATTTCGCAAATGGATGGGTGGAACAGGCTATCGGTGCAAGACCATAAGCATTGGCAGCGCTCGCCACGGTTGCACGGAAATGCCGCAACTGTACGCGGGCTTCGTCTATCGTTGCGCAGACCGGCGTGCCGACTTCAACCTGGCAACGCAGGAACTCCGGCATGACATGGTCGCCCAGCAGGCGCTTGCAATCCTCCATGAAATCCGCCGGCGGATCCACTGCAAGGTCCCGTGTGTCCTTGTCTACCAGGAGATATTCTTCCTCGATGCCCATTGTCAGTTCCGGCTCTTGCCGATTGTCTTTCATAGTTTGGCGCCCCTCCAGTTCTGCTGACCAGCCTGCCACAAAGCCCTGCGATAAGACAACTTTTGAGGCCGTCGCAGGACATCCGTTATAATTTGATAGTAAGCCTTTGAATCCTGACGCAATCATGTGTATATACCGCCACCCAAAAAGGGTGGCAGATATTCCGTTTGAAATGGACTGCCTCAACAAGTTAAGGAGTTGATGACATGACCACTTGGAGCCCACAAAGCTGGCGCGGCTTCCCTGTAAAACAGGTCCCGAATTATCCGGATCAGGCAGCCCTGGAAGCGGCTGAAAAGCGTCTGTCATCGTATCCACCCTTGGTTTTTTCAGGCGAAGCTCGCCGTCTTAAATCACAGTTGGCCGATGTATCCCGCGGACAGGGTTTTCTGTTGCAGGGCGGTGATTGCGCTGAATCTTTTGCTGAGCATCATCCGGACAATATTCGCGACTTCTTCCGGGTGTTTCTGCAAATGTCAGTTGTTTTGACATATGCGGCTGCCGTTCCAGTTGTGAAAGTTGGCCGCATTGCCGGTCAGTTTGCCAAGCCGCGTTCCGCTGACACCGAATCCATCGGATCAGAGGAACTGCCAAGCTACCGTGGTGATATCATCAATGATATTGATTTCACGCCCGAGGGCCGCTACCCGGACCCTGCGCGTCTGGAAATGGCCTATCGCCAATCTGCTGCAACGCTCAATCTGCTGCGCGCATTTGCACAAGGTGGCTATGCCAATCTCGAGCACGTCCACAATTGGACACTCGATTTCCTGAAAGACAGCCCGCAATCTGACCGTTACGAAGAACTATCCGGGCAGATTTCAAATGCGCTGGACTTCATGCGTGCCTGTGGCATTGATCCTGAAACCACAGCTCGGATGCGCACCACCGACTTCTTCACCAGCCATGAAGCATTGTTGCTGGGCTATGAAGAGGCTCTGACACGGCTCGACTCCACATCTGGTGACTACTACGCCACATCAGGCCATATGATTTGGATTGGAGACCGCACGCGTCAGCCGGACCACGCTCATGTGGAGTTCTTCCGTGGCATTGAGAACCCCGTCGGCATCAAATGCGGTCCATCCCTTGATGAAGATGAGCTGATCAAGCTGCTGGATATCGTAAACCCGGATGATGAAGCGGGCCGCGTTACGCTGATCGCACGTTTTGGCCATGACAAAGTGTTCGAAAACCTGCCAAGGCTTATTCGCGCTGTGCAGCGGGAAGGGCGTTCTGTAGTTTGGTCGTGTGACCCAATGCATGGCAACACAATCAAAGCGGCCAGCGGTTACAAAACACGGCCATTCGACCGTATTCTTTCCGAGGTGAATAGCTTCTTCGATGTGCATGAAGCAGAGGGTACATATCCCGGCGGCATTCACATTGAGATGACCGGCAAGAACGTCACCGAATGTACTGGCGGCGCACGGGCAATAACTGATGATGATCTGTCAGATCGCTATCACACCCATTGTGATCCGCGTTTGAATGCAGATCAGGCGCTGGAACTGGCCTTCCTTCTGGCAGATCGCCTGAAACGCAAACGCAATGGCACAGTTGTGGCGGCCAGCGACGCTGCTGAATAATACTTTCAGGCACACCCACTAAATTCTGCAAAAGCCCCGGTCATTGGCCGGGGCTTTTTGTTGATCCGGATCGCTGCCAGCGATGATCCCTGTATTAAACAGGAGTTTTAAGAAACCTATTGCCACCCATGGCAGAGCGTATCCGCTCTCTTTTAGGTTTAAGCCTCCACTTCTCATGCAGGTCACACGTGTTGGCTGTCGGCCGTTTTAATTTATTGGAGTAAAGTTCCGTCAAGCGTGCACTTCCATAATATACAATTTATACGATGCGGTTTAAGCTTGCCGATGTCATGTTGGGGTGACTGGTCTTCGAACAAAACAGAAGAGAACAATGATGGGCTATAGAATTTTTGTGCTTTGCCTGAAGCAACTGCTTGTAAACTGGAAAATTGCACTGCGACTCAGCTGGTTTTGGACGTTGGTGACAGTGTCCGTTTGGGTGGTGGTTTTTACTGCATTGTTCAACTCGTTAGAAGACGGCGGTGAAAACCAAATAAGTAACTTAAGTGGTTTGCTGTTTGCTCTGTCATGGTTTGGACTATTTTTCACCTTTACGGTTGGCCCTGCATCGATTGCCATAGGCTGGCACCGTTATGTGTTACGGGGCGAAATACCAAGGAGCCCTTATGTTTTACCATCGCCCAAAACTTTTTGGCCCTATTTTTGGCGAGGATTGAAAATTGGTTTGAAAGTGTTTGTCGCATTAATTCCGTTATTTGCGATTATGGTGTTTATTAATTCGTTTGTTATGGCTTCGGTTTTGCAAGGTAGTGATCCTATGCAAATCTCAAGTTCTGTTCCAGATTCATTCTTCATTGCGTCAATGATTGGCAATCTTTTAATCATGACATTTGTTTCATGGCTTACTATGCGACTTGGGCTTGGTTTGCCAGGAACTGCTATTGGCCAGGACATTAGGTCAAGTGAGTCTTGGAAAATGACCAGTCCGATCTCTGGCGCACTTTTTATAGCTGCATTTCTGGTTTCTGCGCTGCTGGCCATACCAATGGTATTGGATGCGCTAGTTAGTAGCATTTTTCCAATTCAGCCCAGCGATACTGTTGACAATATGCTCTCCGGCTCTGCTCTTTTCCAAAGCCTGTTGGTAGTCCCAATATATCTTGGTCTTTTCATCATCAGCTTTTTCGTTGGCTTTGGTATTTTGACGGTGATCTACGGTCATCTGCAGGAGGACAAACCCCTTTAAAGCGCTGAGTTTGAGTCGCGAACATTGATTTTTGATGTTTGGATCAGCCTAGGACAAGTCCGGTCGCATCAGAAAGGTATGTTAGGGTTCTGCTGAAAAATGTCTGACCAATTTGATATCTGACCTGAAGTTCCGGCATCTGGGCCGGTTTTTTTATATTGATCGTGGAAAAAACTTGTGATGATCTCCCGTGCTGAACAGGAGTCCATATGTCTAAAACCCTATCTGCAAAATGCGCTTGCGGCGCTGTAACTGCGAACCTGACCGGACCGTTCCGCGATGCGATGGGCTGCCATTGTGAAACCTGTCGACGTCAATCAGGGCATTATGTCGCCGCAACGCAGATAGATGTGGATGGTCTGCAATTATTGACATCTGACCGGCTGAAATGGTGGGACGCCAGCGAAACTGCAAAGCGCGGATTTTGTAGTGAATGTGGATCGCTGATGTTCTGGCGGGAAGATGGTTCCGATAGAATGTCGGTTTTCATGGGATGCATTGATGCGCCAACCGGGATCAAGCTGACGACACACATCTTCCTTGAGGAAAAGGGGGATTATTATGATGTATAGAAAATCCAATTTGCGTCAATTGTTCGGATTTTTGAAACAGTAGGTTTCTCAAACAAGTGTGGATCAGCGCTGCTGTCGCGCATAAGTGTAAGATCAACACACGAAAGCGGATGCCATGACTATTGTTGATCAACCCTCTTTGTTTATCTCGCACGGGGCGCCCGATCTGGTGCTCAACGAAACCGAGGCACACAGGTTTCTCAAACAATGGGGCCAGTCAGCCAATCCACCCAAAGCCATTTTGATCATCTCTGCTCACTTCGAATCGGAGCAGCCAACCTTTTCACTCGGTGATGCACCGGACATGATTTATGATTTCGGTGGCTTTGATCCAAAATTGCAAACGCTTGTCTATCCTGCCCCAGGCCGTGATTCCCTGGCCTATCGGGCAGGTGAATTGCTCGGGCAGGCCGGTTTTCATCCCGCCTATGAGAGGCGGGGTTTTGATCATGGCACCTGGGTTCCATTGATGTTGCTCTACCCGGACGCCAACATTCCAATTGTGCAATTATCCGTTCAGCCGAATGAAAGTCCTGAACATCACTTTCGTTTGGGGCAGGCGCTGCAACCATTGCGCAAAGAGGGTGTCCTTATCATCGGATCTGGTTCGTTCACTCATAATTTGTCTGCAGTCTTTGGCAGGAATGGACTTGCAGATCGCAAGGCCAGTGCGCCCGCCTGGGTCACGGAGTTTGCGGACTGGATGGATGAGCGTCTGACGCACGGCAACATCGATGATTTGCTGAGCTATCGGACAAAGGCACCCCATGCAAAAGAAAACCATCCGACGGATGAACATCTGCTGCCTCTATACGTTGCACTGGGGGCAGCCGGCGGCAATATGGCTGGTGAAAGGGTACATCGGTCCCATGAATTCGGGGCGCTCATGATGGACGCCTATGCCTTCGGAAACAGCAGTGCCGCGCAGGTTCAAGTGAAGAGTGGCTGAACTGGGATAGACGCCGCGCAATTCCCACGCTAAATGACTGTTTATGAACAATGATACACCCTCTGAACTAAAAATAGCGCTCGCTCAGCTGAACCCGGTGCTGGGCGATATCTCTGGTAATCTGGCGCTGGCCAGAGAGGCGCGGAAACGCGCGGCTGAACAGGGAGCGGATTTGCTGTTGCTGACCGAGCTGTTCATTTGTGGTTATCCGCCGGAAGACCTCGTCAAGAAACCCACCTTTATTCAGGCCTGCAAACGGGCCGTAGAAGAGTTTTCTGAAGACACGAAGGATGGCGGGCCGGGTGTGGTTATCGGTACGCCATGGCAGGAAAACAACGAGCTTTATAATGCAATTGCGCTGTTGGATGACGGTGAAATCAAGGGCCTGCGTTACAAGGTAGACCTGCCGAATTACGGTACATTTGACGAAAAGCGCTTATTTTCAACCGGCCCGATGCCGGGGCCAATTTCGTTCCGGGGTGTCAGGCTCGGCATTCCAATCTGTGAAGATGCCTGGAATGACGAGGTGTGCGAATGCCTGATGGAAACAGGGGCAGAGATGTTGCTGGTTCCAAATGGATCGCCCTACTGGGAAAACAAGGCCGACCAGCGCCAACAAGTGTTGGTTCAAAGGATCGTTGAGACGGATCTTCCGGTTATCTACTCCAATCAAATGGGCGGGCAGGACGAACTGGTCTTTGATGGCGGGTCATTTGTATTGGCAGCGGACCGCACGCTGGCCTTGCAGATGCCGCAGTTTGAAGAAGCCATCACGACGGTCACCATGGACGCGGCAGAGGATGAAACCGGCCAGCGTATCTGGATACCTCAAAGGGGCGAACTTGCAGTTTTGCCAGATTTGCAGGAAGCCCATTGGCAAGCCTGCGTTCTGGGTCTGAAGGACTACGTCAACAAGAACGGTTTCAAAAGCGTGGTTCTGGGCTTGTCGGGCGGCGTGGATTCGGCAGCCTGCGCTGCCATCGCTGTCGATGCCCTTGGAGCGGACCGGGTGCATTGTCTGATGCTGCCATACCGCTTTACGTCTGAGGAAAGTCTGGTCGATGCTAAGGCCTGCGCAGATGCAATGGGTGTCCGCTACGATATCGTATCAATTTTCGAGCCGGTCGAAGGCTTTCACTCGGCTCTTGGGACCTTGTTTGAAGGTACGGAACCGGGTGTTGCAGAGGAAAATATTCAATCGCGTGTACGTGGTGCCCTGTTGATGGCCGTATCCAACAAATTTGGTCCCATGCTTGTGACAACCGGCAATAAGTCAGAAGTGTCTGTTGGTTATGCAACGCTTTATGGCGATATGAATGGCGGGTTCAATCCGATCAAGGATTTGTATAAAATTCAGGTATATGATTTGTGTACCTGGCGTAACGACCACCAGCCCAAGAACGTGCTGGGCCCCAAGGGCGAAGTTATTCCGGTCAATATTTTGACAAAGGCACCCACCGCAGAGCTGCGGGACAACCAGACGGATCAGGATTCACTGCCGCCATATGAAGTTCTGGATGATATTCTGGAATGTCTCGTTGAAGAAGAAATGAGTATTGCGGAAATTGTTGAACGGGGGCATGATCGCAAGACGGTCGAACGGATCGAACACCTGCTTTACATTGCCGAGTATAAACGCCGCCAGGCAGCGCCGGGCGTGAAACTCACCAGAAAGAATTTTGGGCGCGATCGCCGTTATCCCATCACAAATCGCTTTAGAGACCGTAGCTAAGCGATTCATCAGACTCATGAATTAGGGCCAGCCCTTATCAAAGGTCATTCGAGGTAGCCTGCATGCTCGCCTTTTTGCGACAGAATGCGCCCTGGCTTCTGGCCGGTATGCTGTTGACGTTTTCATCCAGCTTTGGCCAGACCTTTTTCATCGCTCTCTTTGGCGGACAGGTTCGCGAAGAGTTTGGATTGAGTAATGGTGAATTCGGAGGGCTTTATCTGCTTGGAACCCTCGGCAGCGCCGCGGTGATGGTCTTCGTTGGCAAGGTTGTGGACTTTTATTCTCCACGGCAGGTGGGTGCCGTAGCCCTTTTGGGCCTTGGGATCGCCTGCGCAACGATGGCAATTGCAGAGACGCTGACGATGCTTGTTTTCACCATCTTCCTGATCCGGTTTTTCGGACAGGGAATGATGAGCCACATAGCATTGACGGCCATGGGCCGCTGGTTCGATGCCACGCGCGGAAAGGCCGTCAGCATCACCAACACAGGCCACCAGATTGGCGAAGCCGTGCTGCCTTTGACTGTCGTTTTGCTGATTGCGGTTCTTGACTGGCGTCAGGCCTGGTTGATTTTTGCCGGTGTCATCACCCTGATTGCCATTCCGGTCCTCTGGTTGCTGCTGGGGCACGACCGGGTTCCGCAAAACACGTCATCCGCGAAGGATACGGCGCCCATCAGGCAATGGACACGCAGTGAAATGATGCATGATCCCTTATTCTGGATCGCATCGTTCGGCTATCTGTCACCGCCCTTTATCGGAACGTCAATTTTCTTTCATCAGGTCTATATGGTTGAGATCAAGGGCTGGGAGCTGTCCTGGTTTGCGAGTGGATTCTCCATCTATGCGTTGGTCACATTTGTTTTTGGGTTGATAACAGGATATTGCGTCGACCGTTTCAGCGCCCGCGCGCTTCTGCCTTACTTCCTGTTTCCTCTGGCCGCGGCATTGTTGGTTCTCAGCCTGTTTGACAGCCCGTGGAGTATTCCGCTGGTATTTGTGCTCCTTGGCCTCAATGGGGGTGGGTTTTCCACGCTGTTCGGGGCTTTGTGGCCCGAAATATATGGCGTGAAACATTTGGGGGAAATCCGCTCACTCATTGTGGCGTTGATGGTCTTTGCCAGCGCATTGGGCCCCGGTGTCATTGGCTGGCTGATTGATTATGGTGTTGCGTTGGAAACCCAGTTTCTTGCCATGTCTGCCTATTGCATTGTGATCTCGGGAATGCTTTTTGGCGTTTCAAAAGCCTTTATCGCCAGACAGGCAAGAGAAACTGATTTGGCCAAGCAGGAAACAAGCATCGTATGACCAGCCCTATTGTTCGTTTTGCGCCGTCTCCGACCGGTCGCATTCACATCGGCAATGCCCGAACCGCACTCTATAATTGGTTGTTTGCCCAACAGCATGGCGGCAAGTTCATTCTGCGCTTTGATGATACGGATAAAGCCCGTTCCAAACAGGAATTCGCAGATGGTATTCTGATCGATCTTGCATGGCTGGGCATTGAACCTGACCGCATTGAACGCCAGTCGGCCCGTTTTGCTGATTATGAGGTGATCACAGAAGACCTGAAGGCCAAAGGTCTGCTGTATCCTTGCTATGAAAGCGGCGATGAGTTGGAGCGCAAGCGCTCGCGCAGCCGTGCCAGAGGCTTGCCGCCAATCTATGATCGTTCAGCGCTCAAGCTAAGTCAGGAAGAAAAAGATGCGCTCGAGGCAGAGGGCCGCAAACCGCATTGGCGCTTTTTGCTGCCAAATTACAAGGATGATTTGTTTGCCATTGAGCGGACAGAGATCCATTGGGATGATTTGTTCATCGGGCCGCAGACGGTCGATCTGGGATCCATGTCTGATCCAGTTCTGGTTCGCGAGGACGGGTCGTGGCTTTATACGCTTCCATCCATTATCGACGATGCCGCTTTTGGCGTGACCCATGTCATTCGTGGCGGAGATCATATCACCAATACGGGTGCCCAGATTGCCATCTTCAAGGCGCTTGGTTTCACGCCGCCAGCGTTTGGTCACCATAATCTACTGACAGGTTCGGAAGGCGAGGGGCTGTCAAAACGCCTTGGTTCACTTTCTCTGGAAGGGTTGCGTTCAGCTGGTTTGGAAGCCATGGCTGTTGCGTCATTGGCCAGTTTGATCGGGACGTCTGATGCCGTTGAACCGGTGGCGCAAATGCAAGACCTTGCAAAAATGTTCGACCCGCATAAGGTTTCAAAGTCTCCGGCCAGATTTGATGTCGCCGAGCTTGATGGGTTGAACGCAAAACTGCTCCACGCTCTACCTTATGAAGCAGTTTCTGACAGATTGTCTGTGCCAGAGGGCGTAGATGGCGCGCTTTTTTGGGATGCAGTGCAAGGCAATTTGGAGAAATTGGACGATGCAGATCGTTGGGCCCAAATCGTTGCGTCTGGCGCTGATCCTCTGATTGATGAAGAAGACCGCGAAATGGTAGGCCACGCCACGGCTTTGCTGCCACAGGAACCGTGGTCTCACGCAACCTGGATGGACTGGGCAAACGCTGTGAAGGCGGAGACCGGGCGGAAAGGCAAGGGACTATTCATGCCCTTGCGCAAGGCCGTTACTGGATCCGCGTCAGGGCCGGAGATGTCAAAACTTCTGCCGTTGATGGGCCGCGATACTGTTCTGGCCCGACTGTCCTGACACGCTGTCCATCGCGAATTTGCGGGTCGATCACCAACTCTGGAGCCAATGGCAATCCACTGGGGCGGAAGTTTCCGGCCATGTTCATTTGGGTTTCCGGATCCAGACCAAGCGCAGGTCGCGGCACAGGCACCGGTCCATTTTGACCAAACCTGACTTCACCGGCTCTTGGATTGCGTGCTGTGAACGCAACAGCAGTTCCGTTGCCCAAGGTAACTTGCTGCAATGTGCTGCGATTGAATTTGCATGAAGGATCATAGGTTTCGCGGTAGCGAAACGCATATGGCATGCTGGTATAAGTGCGCCCATCGACAGATCGCGCGCGTTCCATTGCATTGTCTGAACCGCGTGGATGATAAAACAGCGACACATCACTTCCAGGGAACTTGCCCTTGCAGACGGCTTCATCCTTGCCAAAATTGCGCGATGTGGTGGAGGTGCTTATTGGAAAGAAGAAACCATCACAGGTGCGCACGCAAACCGTGCGGTAGGTGTTTGAACGTGGCTGCTCAAAGCCATCCAGCACATTTCGGCTGCCACATCGATTGCGACGAAGGGCAACGAGGAGTTCCTGCTGCTGACGGCGTGAATTTCTTGGGCTGCGTCCATACCTGGAACGCTGAGATTCAATCTTCTGCAATTCCCGTTGGAGCTTCCTGATCTGCCCCGTTGCATTGGAGCATGCACGTTTTTGGAAAAGTCGAATGCCATTGGTTCGACAGCCTGCTCGGCGCGCCTGTTTCTGCGCAGAAGCGATCCGGCTTCGCATTTTCTTTGCGGCTTGATCATACCTGCGAAACTGACGGCTTTGGGAGCCCGAGGCGCCATTTTGCAGATTGGCAAGCCGACTCTGTAAATCATAGCAGATTGCAGATTGCGCATGGGCGGGCGCGGCAATTCCTGCACCGAGCAATAATGCCAGACCAAATAGACCGCTGGATCGGCCACACAAACGCGAAAACTTAAGCATTGGTTCTGTCAATCAGGTAATAAAATTGCATCAAACATCTATGGTCTGCGTTGCAAAACCATAAACTCCGAACACTTTAGCGTAAATGTTTGCGATTTCATAGATTTCCGCAAAAATCACGTGTCTGCATGCACGAGTCGATTGATGCGTGCTTATCAACGGTATCTGAAACGCCTGTGATGTCGTCAAATTGTGCGACCACAAGGACGCCACTTGTGACAATCAACATGCACGAAAATAAAAATACGAAACGGGCCATTTGGTTCCCTCCTAAGCTGTTAAGGGCACAATGACAGGTGCAATTTGAATGCTGTCTGAGAGCTGTGTTCAGATTCAGTTCAGAAAACTCGGCGTCAACACTGAAGGATGCAGGGCCGTCTTTGGGGCATCCCGTTGTTTTCGTCTTGACGCCCTGCAGGAATCCGCCTTAAGTGCGAACCATAAACACGGTGGACGATAAAAATGGCGCATCAGCCAATTTGTATTTGCGGACTTATTATCAGGGGTTAACAGCCCGCTGGTTCGCGAACCGTGCCTTCTTTCCGACATTTGAAGCTGCATCGCGAGGCCCGCGGCAACCATTTATTCAGCTTTGCCGACGCATGTGTCTGCAGATCAAATATTTCGGGACGAAGTAAATGAACAAACTACCGGATCTTTGGCTTTACAATACGCTGACACGGAAGAAAGAGCGGCTTGAACCGCTGGACCCCGCCAATGTGCGGCTCTATGTCTGCGGCCCGACGGTTTATGACTACGCTCACATCGGCAATGCGCGTCCAATCATCGTCTTTGATGTTTTATTTCGACTGCTGCGCCATCTCTATGGCCCGGAGCACGTCACCTATGCCCGCAACATCACTGATGTCGATGACAAGATAAACGCCCGTGCTGCAAAAGAGGGCGTATCGATTGAAGATGTCACTCGGCGCACGACCGAGCAGTTTCACAAAGATGTTGCGGCCTTGGGGGTTCTGGCACCAACGGTCGAGCCGCGTGCCACCGACCATATTGAAGAGATGAAAGCGCTGATTGAACAGCTGATTGAACGCGGCCATGCCTATGTCGCGGATGATCATGTGCTGTTTGATGTAAGCTCAATGGCGGATTACGGCCAATTGTCCAAGCGACCGCTCGACGAAATGATTGCAGGCGCGCGCGTTGAAGTTGCTTCCTATAAGAAAAACCCGACGGATTTTGTGCTTTGGAAACCATCGAAAACCGGTGAACCATCATGGGTTTCTCCCGCAGGTATAACGGCGTCTGGGCGTCCGGGTTGGCATATCGAATGTTCGGCAATGTCGGCAAAGCATCTGGGTGAGGTGTTTGATATCCATGGTGGAGGGATTGATCTGGCTTTCCCACACCATGAGAACGAAGTTGCCCAGTCGCGTTGTGCCTACGGCACTGATACCATGGCCAATATCTGGATGCATAATGGCTTTGTTCAGGTCGAAGGCGAGAAAATGTCCAAATCTCTGGGCAACTTCATAACCATCAATGATTTGCTCGAAACCGAGAAATTTGGCGACACACGCTGGCATGGCTCCGTGTTGAAAATGGCCATGTTGATGACGCACTATACGCAGCCCATCGACTGGACAGTTGAGCGGTTGAATGAGGTGCGCAAAAGCTTGTGCAATCTCATCAGGTTTGCCGAGCGATTTTCGGGTCAGATTGAGAGCGTTTCTCTTGATCACTTGGTTCTGGAAGCTCTGCTGGACGATCTGAACACGTCCAAAGCGGTTGCAAGGCTGCATGAATTGACCAAGGCAAAAACTGAAGTTGACGTAAAGGCTGCTGCTGGACTGTTGAGTAAATCGCTCAGGTTTCTTGGCGTTTGGGATGGTGAACCGGCAGATGACATTGAGACATTCGGGCATACACTCGAAACGGGCCAGGAAGCGCGTATCGAAGAGCAGGTCCAGCTTCGCGTGCAGGCCATAGAGGGCAAAGACTGGGCGGAGGCAGACCGCATTCGTGATGCTCTGCTTGGCGAAGGCATTCAGTTGAAAGACGGCAAGAACCCGGACACAGGCGCACGCGAGACAAAATGGGAGATCAAGCGATGACAACCGATCCCATTTCAGGTGGCTGTCAGTGCGGGGCCGTCAGGTTTCGCATTGGAAAGCTTGGCGAGCCATCGATTTGCCATTGCCGCATGTGCCAAAAGGCCTTTGGCAGCTTCTATGCGCCACTCGTGACAGCCCATGAGCTGACCTGGACACGCGGCGCACCAAAGCTGTTTCAAAGCTCCAACAGGGTAAAACGCGGCTTTTGTGCCGAGTGCGGTACCCCGCTAACCTATGATTATGGTGCAGACCCGGGCATAGCGATCGGCGCCTTGGATCGCCCGGAACTTGCAACTCCTAATGTCCAGGTATGTGTTGCGGATAAACAGCCATTTGTTGACGGGCTTGCTGATCTGCCGGCTCACCCAAATGGCGTGGACAGTGATGAGGCTCGATTTCTGGCGACGATCAAAACCTACCAACACCCGGACACAGATACGGAAATCTGGCCACCGGCAAACGCTTAAACCGACTGACAGAACATCAAAATTTAAAGGGTGCCATGCCTGAAGGGCACTCATTGGCAGAAAGAAACATGACAAAAGAACGCCTATATCTGTTCGACACCACCTTGCGCGACGGTCAGCAAACACCTGGCATCGATTTTTCGCTGGAAGACAAAATTCAGATTGCGAACATGCTTGATGATCTGGGGATTGATTTCGTGGAAGGCGGATATCCGGGTGCAAATCCGACGGATACTGCGTTTTTCAGTGAAAAACGTACCAGCAAGGCAGCCTTTACGGCATTTGGCATGACAAAACGGGCAGGACGTTCGGTCGAGAATGATCCGGGGGTTCAGGCGCTGCTGGGCGCAAGCGCAGATGCCATTTGTTACGTTGCCAAGGCTTGGGACTACCACGTGCGTGTCGCGCTCGGATGTACCAATGAGGAAAATCTGGAAGGCATCGACGCATCCGTGAAGGCTGCCAAAGCGGCCGGAAAACTGCCGCTGGTCGATTGCGAGCACTTTTTCGATGGGTACAAGGCCAATCCGGAATACGCATTGGCATGCGCAAAAACCGCCTTTAATGCGGGCGCACGCTGGGTGGTTCTGTGTGACACCAATGGCGGCACACTACCGATGGAAATCAAATCGATCATCGCCGAGGTGATCAAGCAGGTTCCCGGCGATCATCTTGGCATTCATGCCCATGATGACACCGAACAGGCGGTTGCCAATTCGCTGGCCGCTGTTGAAGCCGGCGTGCGACAGATTCAAGGAACACTGAACGGCATCGGAGAGCGCTGCGGCAATGCCAATTTGATTTCCATCATTCCCACACTGAAGCTGAAACCAGCTTTTTCCGAGCGGTTTGAGGTCGGTGTGTCAGACAGAACATTGGCGAAACTCACATCGTTTTCAAAGGCTTTTGAGGAATTGTTGAATCGATCTGGCAACACGCAAGCCGCCTATGTCGGTAGCAGTGCATTTGCCACAAAAGCGGGTATCCACGCATCAGCGCTTCTCAAGGAGCCTGAGACGTATGAGCACGTGCCGCCGGAAAGCGTTGGCAATACACGACATGTGATGGTGTCTGATCAGGCCGGAAAATCAAATCTGATCTCAGAATTGAACCGGTTTGGTCTGAATGTCAGCAAATCTGACAAAAGGCTTGATGGTCTTCTGGCAGATATCAAGGAACGCGAAGCACAGGGCTATGCCTATGAAGCAGCCGATGCATCGCTCGAACTGCTGGCGCGCCGCCGACTGGGGTCGGTCCCTGAGTTTTTCTTGGTTGATAGTTTCCGGGTGATGGTTGAACGCCGGATCAATGCACGAAATGAACTGGTGACTGTGTCGGAAGCCATCGTCAAGGTCACTGTGGACGGTGAAGAGTTCATGTCGGTGGCTGAGGGCAACGGGCCGGTCAATGCACTCGATCAGGCACTTCGAAAAGATTTAGGCAGCTACAACGCCCACATCAATGATCTGGAACTTGTGGATTTCAAAGTGCGCATCCTGAATGGTGGGACCGAAGCGATCACACGTGTCCTTATCGAGAGCAGGGACGGTCAGGGCAATCGATGGTTTACTGTAGGGGTCTCCTCCAACATCATTGACGCTTCATTCGCGGCGTTGCTGGATAGCATTAATTACAAGCTGATGCGGGTGCTTTCGGCCCAAATTTAACCGACGAATTGGATGGCCGTGAATACTCGGACTCATTCCGAGCATTCACATGCAAATTGCGATTCTACAGCCGCCCAACTGATTCCAACGTGTCGTCTGTCACAACAGCTTCAAGTGCTGCTTTTCGCAGCAGCGGCACAATTTGATCCACATCGTCCGAGTTGAGAAAGTTCACTTCAAAGCCTTCTCGGATATAGGCTTCGTCCTGCATATGAGAGATCAGTTCAATCAGCGGCTGCCAGAAATTGTTGATATTGGCGAGCAGTACGGGCTTTTTATGCCTTCCGAGCTGTGCCCAGGTCAGTTGCTCAACCAATTCTTCCAATGTGCCAATTCCGCCGGGCAGAGCAATGAAAGCATCAGCCTTGTCAAACATGGTGCGTTTCCGCTCATGCATGTCTTCAGTCAGAATCAACTCATCAAGGCGTTCCAGCTCCTCATGAGAAGCTTCCATATCCAGAAGGAACCTCGGGATGATTCCGGTCACCTGTCCGCCGTGTTCGAGAACAGCCTTTGACACAGCACCCATCATTCCAATCGTGCCGCCGCCATAGATCAACCGGATTTTCTCTTCCGCAAGAATACGGCCAAGCGCAGTTGCGGCGGCCATATGAGCCGGGTCTGTGCCGCTTCCGGCCCCGCAATAAACACAAATAGAAGAAATGGTGCCCATAAAATTGATGACCTTTCAAATGATAATCGCGTTAAGATCGGCGACGAATCCGAACCTTCAATCTGTTATGGTGACACAAGCATTTTAGGAACGGTTAACAGGATAACGTTACACGAAACATTGGTATTTGTGCAGACATCTCGCATGATGCGAATGCTCCGAACCCATTGGGTTCAATGCCAGACGAAAGCCTTGAGACATCGGACTGCTCGGATCATGACGCTACATTCCAGAATTGCCGATAGTTTGCAGGCTATGAAAACGCTTGGGTCCAACAAAACTGCTTTGGCAGTTGCAGCCGTCTGCTGTGCTGGTGGGCTGGTAACAGCGGGTGTCCTGGTAGCGAACGGAACCGTTTCTCTTGAAAATATCCGTCAGTCAGCGGCCAATGTTGGCAAGGTCAAGATAGACGATACGCAAATCCGAACTGCTTCGGAAGTTGGGCAGCCTGAGGACAAGCCACAAATTGCGCAATCAGATGACCAGGGTGAGCCCCAAGCTGAGCCACAGCAAACGATTGCCCCGCCGACATTTGACATTGTCAGGGTCGAGCCTGATGGCAATGCAGTGCTAGCCGGATTGTCAGCGCCAGGCAGCAAGATTGAAATTATGTCGGACAATCAGGTGCTTGCAAGAGCGACTGCCAATTCTGCCGGAGAGTGGGCACTTGTGTTGGATGAACCGCTGTCAGTGGGCGGACACCAGATAGCAGTTCGCAGTATTTCCAATGATGCAGAAGAACCATTGGTCTCGGTTCAAAATGTGACGGTTGCTGTGCCGGAACAAGCTTTGGAATCTGCAATTGTCATGCTGGATCAACCAGGCGAGCCCAGCGCAGTCTGGCAGAGCCCTGCAACAACTATAAGGCCGGAAGTTGCAGAGCAGCCGTCGATCTTACCTGGCGCGAGTTCATCGGCGAAGACCGTTCCATCGGATTCAACCAATGCGCCGGACGATGGTACTGATTCTCCTGCGACGGCTTCAGGTGAGCTTGCTCTTGAGCCAAAAGTGCCGGATCAAGAGCAAGACGCGCCATTGGTGACAATTGAGGCTGTCGAAACCGAAGGGGAAGAGGATTTGCTGGTAGCAGGTGCGTCGCTGCCAAAAGCGAGCATAAGACTTTTTCTGGATAATAAGCTTATTGGAGAAACTGTTGCTGGCCCTGTGGGACGGTGGAATCTCCAGACAACCCAATCTGTGCCCAAGGGGCGGTTGGTTCTGCGTGCAGAGCAGGTCGAGCGATCCAGCGGGGCTGTTTTGGCGCGCCGTGAGGTTCCCTTTGAACGGGACCCGAAGATTGTAGGATCTTTGGCCGCGACCTTCGACCCGGGTGAAGTGATTGATGATGATATTCGCGGTGACACCGCAACCGGTCGTGACAACGTCAAAATCTCTGGTGAGATGATCAGGCTTCAGCGGGTTGTGGTCGGCCGAGGAGATAATTTATGGACAATTGCTCGGCGAATCTACGGAAGTGGTGTGCGATACACCACTCTTTACAGTGCAAATGAAGATCAGATTCGTGATCCGGCCACCGTATTTCCAGATCAGGTGTTAGTAGTGCCGGATGATGATTCTTTAGCGAACTGATCATTTGTAAGGCCGATTGAAGAGCTGCCAAGCTGGAGATTTCAACGTTTTCTGTGGGTTTAACCGGACTTCTGGCTTAGGCACTTGATTGCTGCTGTGCGTATGCCATATTCATCGGTAATTAACGATGAAAGGGTGTTGCGTGAAGCAGAATGGTCCACCAGCAGAAGTCTCACATGGGGACAATGTCGCTGGCGGCGTTGCCGGGGATTGCGATATGGCCGCTGTCCTGCGTGCGCTGGGTCATCCAGCACGCCTTGAAATCATTCGCGCTTTGGCCTCCAGAGGCCGTTGTTTTTGTGGTGAGATCGTTGAGATGCTGCCTCTTGTCCAATCGACTGTCTCGCAGCATCTTAAGGTGCTGAAGGATGCAGGATTGATTGTTGGTACGATCGATGGACCACGATCCTGTTACTGCCTCAACACCCAGAAACTCAAACATGCCAGTGCCTTGATTACAGATTTGACAGAATCTTGCGAGGCCGTCGCGCCAAAAGAAGACAACAAAGAATTAGCCTAGGGTAGGGACCCGGTCCTTGTGCCGCATTTCCGGTGCTAATACGTCTATAATCAGGAATTCAAACTACATGAGTGCAACTGACGCGTCTGGCAAAGCCGACGATGCGGCCGAAAAAAACAAACCATCGGCCACGCAGATATCCACTGAAGACGGTGATTTGGTATCCACAATCCGGAATCTGTGGCCTTATATGTGGCCAGCAGATCGACCAGAGTTGAAACAACGCGTCTGGTTGGCCTTTGCCGCGCTGGTTGTCGCCAAAATCGTCACCGTATATGTGCCATTTATGTACAAATATGCCACCGATGCACTGGCTGGCAATGATGACGAGATTGGCTTCCTGCCTGCGTTTTTGCTGGTGCCGGTCATGTTGGTCATTGCCTATGGCGTTGGCCGAATCCTGATGATTGGCTTTACCCAGCTCCGTGACGGGCTGTTTGCACGTGTCAGCCAACATGCCGTACGCAGTCTTGCGCGCAAGACATTTGTTCACATGCATGATCTGTCCCTGAGGTTCCATCTGCAACGCCGCACCGGGGGATTGTCGCGGATCATCGAACGCGGCACCAAGGGAATTGAAACAGTTGTTCGCTTTACAATTCTTGCCTCGTTCCCAACGGCGCTGGAATTTATATTCATGGCCGGTGTGGTTGGTTACCATTTCAACATGACCTATCTCGCTGTGATTGTGGTCATGATCGTTGTCTATATCGTCTTCACCATCATGGCTTCGAACTGGCGCATCGCAATCCGTCGCGAAATGAACGAAGCCGATACCGAGGCAAACAGCAAATCTGTCGACAGTCTGCTCAATTACGAAACGGTCAAATATTTCAGCAATGAGCAGATGGAAGCCGGACGATTTGATGAATCCATGGAAGGTTATGAGGGCGCTGCCGTCAAGACAGCGACATCTCTGGCTTGGCTGAACTTCGGCCAGACCCTGATTTTTTCAGTCGGAATGGTTGTGTGCATGGCCATGTCGGCGAATGCGGTAATGGCTGGAACACAGACGCTTGGCGACTTTGTGCTGATCAATGCGCTTTTGATTCAACTCTACATTCCCCTGAATTTTATCGGCTCGATCTATCGGGAAATCAAACAGGGTTTCGTGGATATTGAGGCGATGTTCAATCTGCTTGGTGTCGCGCCAGAAGTAGAGGACAAACCTGATGCAACAGATGTGATCATCAATGAAGCGACCATCCGGTTTGAGGATGTGCGGTTTCACTATGATGAAAACAGGGCCATCCTGAAAGGCGTGGATTTTGAAGTGCCCGCCGGTCAGACGGTTGCTATTGTAGGGCCTTCGGGTGCTGGCAAATCCACAATTTCTCGTTTGTTGTTTCGGTTTTATGATGTGACTGGCGGTCGGATCCTCATCGATGGTCAGGATGTACGCGAGGTAACCCAAGCCTCTGTCAGACAGAAAATCGGCATGGTTCCCCAGGACACGGTTCTGTTCAATGAATCGATTGCGTACAACGTACGCTATGGTCGCCCTGACGCCACAGAAGACGAAGTCAGACAGGCAGCTGAAATGGCGCAAATCTCTGATTTCATCAAAAGCCTGCCTGATGGCTTTGATACCGAAGTCGGCGAGCGCGGGTTAAAACTATCTGGTGGCGAAAAACAACGTGTTGCCATCGCCCGCACGATACTGAAGGCACCGCCAATCCTGATTCTGGATGAAGCGACATCGGCTCTGGACAGCCACACGGAACAGGAAATCCAAAGCGCACTTGATCAGGTGTCAAAAGGTCGCACGACGCTTGTGATTGCCCACCGTCTGTCTACGGTCGTTGGTGCACATGAGATCATAGTGCTGGATAGCGGCATGATCGCTGAGCGCGGAACTCATCAGGAATTACTGGCGCAGGACGGCATTTACGCGTCCATGTGGAACCGTCAAAGGGAAGTGAACGAAGCTGCTGAACGTCTGCGTAAGGCTCGCGAATCCGATGATCGAGGTTTTGTCGGATCGCTTGTAACCGAGTAGTTGGAAGTTTACTCTTCATCTACATCATATTTGCAACTGGATATTGAATGTGCATGTCTGGTAAGGGGTGACAAGGCCAAACCCGGTCGAAACAGGTAACGCAGTATCATCATGAGCACTATCGCAGACAGTATCCGCAACTCGTTTGTTCCCATTCACAAAGAGGGATACCTATTTATTGCCATTGCCGCGTTTCTGGCGCTGGTGCTTGGATGGCTTTGGTCGCCTCTATTCTGGATTTTTGGGATCCTGACAGCCTGGGTTGCGTATTTCTTTAGGGATCCCTCCCGGGTGACACCCATTGACGAGCGTTTTGTCATTAGCCCGGCTGATGGACGCGTTTCCGCGATTGGCCAGTTTGTGCCGCCGCCGGAACTGGAGTTGGGCACCCAGGCGCTCGACCGTATTTCAATTTTCATGAATGTATTTAACTGCCACGTAAATCGCTTGCCAATGTCCGGCCAGATTACGCGCATTGCCTATACTCCTGGAAAATTCCTGAACGCAGAGTTGGATAAGGCCAGCGAGCACAATGAACGCAACAGCGTGGTCGTGAATACGCGCTATGGCAAAGTTGGTGTTGTGCAGATTGCAGGCCTGATTGCCCGTCGTATCGTCTGCTGGTCCAAGGAAGGGCAGGACATGACTGCTGGTGAGCGGTTTGGCCTGATCCGGTTTGGATCACGGCTGGACGTTTATTTGCCACGTGGAACCTCAACTCGTGTTGCTCTGGGTCAGACTGCAGTGGCAGGCGAAACGGTTCTGGCTGTGTTCGAGGATGGTGGCGCACATGAATTACAGTCTCGTGTGGACTGATTGAGATGAGCGGACCATTCCAGCCTCTGGACCCGGATGACAAGGATGGACTGGGCCGTAATCTGGTCGATCCAGTAAAGAAGCGGCCCATTTCCCTGCGTGCCATATTACCCAATATGGTGACACTATTGGCGCTTTGCGCTGGGTTGACTTCCATCCGTCTGGCGATGGAGGGTCGTTTTGAATTTGCCATTTTCGCCATGGTGCTCGCGGCCGTATTGGATGGACTTGATGGCCGTGTTGCACGGCTTTTGAAGTCCAGTTCCAAATTGGGAGCCGAACTGGACTCTCTCACAGACTTTGTGAATTTCGGTGTTGCGCCCGGCATGATCCTCTATCTTTGGCTGTTGCATGATTTGCGGTCGCTCGGGTGGATTGCTGCGCTGATCTTCGCCATTTGCATGGCGCTGCGATTGGCGCGGTTCAATGTCGCCAATGCCTCCAAAAGCAAGCGCAACAAATCTGATGAGTGGCAGGATGACTATTTCACAGGTGTTCCTGCGCCGGCAGGTGCCATGTGTGCCTTGCTGCCATTGTCGCTTCAGAAAATTGGTGTGCCCATCGATACGGACTGGGCCATCGTCATTCTGATCTACGTTCTGTTCATAGGTTTTTTGGTGGTGAGTACTGTCCCGACATTCTCGGGTAAAAATATGGGCTCTGGCATTCCTCGTGATTTTGCGCTTCCATTGATGGTGGGATTGGTCTTGTGGGCTGCCTTGTTGGCAAGCTATCCATTTTCGGTGGTGACCATCATGACATTCATCTATCTGGGATTGCTGCCTGTTGGTATTCGCAGTTTTCGTAAAAAAATGGCGGCTGTACAACAGCCGCCATCTTCGCAAGAGTAGGTTTTCTTTAGCTCGGCTTTTACTCCGCCGCTTGTGGCAGTGGCCGTTCTTGAGGATTTATCTCATCCCTCATTGGGAAGGGACGAATATCCGCTGTCTCTCGCAATTCCGTTTCCTGTGTGCCTCTGTATCTGTTTCTCAGGCGATGGTATAATTCGAAGAAGTTGGTTGGCATCGACAGAAGCACCGGCACCAGCAAAAGCGTCAGCAATGTTGAGAATGCCAGACCCGCAATGATTGCCGTTGATAGCTGGACCCACCAGATCGAGGTAATTCCACCAACCGCTATCACGCGATTGAAGAAGTCAAAATTCACCTGGGTGGCCATTGGGATCAGGCCGGCAATTGTGGTGATTGTGGTCAGCAAGATTGGTCGCAGCCGCTGAGCACTTGTCTTCAGAACAGCTTCCTTCGGTGGCGATCCCTCCTGACGCAATCGATTGTAGGTATCGATCAGAACAATAGCGTTGTTCACCACAATACCAGCAAGCGCCACGACACCCGTACCGGTCATAATGATTGAGAACCGTTGCCCCGTCACCATCAGGCCAATCAGAACACCAACCACAGCCAAAATCACAGTCATCAACGTGATGACCGTCTGGTAGAAGGAATTATACTGAGTTACCAAAATGATGAACATCAGGAACAGAGAGGCAAGGGCGGCGTTGCCGAGAAATGCCATGGCTTCCTGCTGTTCTTCGTCGGCACCTCGAAAGCGCATTTGCACTGTGTCCGGCCATGTCTGCTCATCAAGCCATTGCCCAAGCTCTGTGACCTTTGCATCAGGTAACACGCCACTATTTGGGGCAATATTGGCTTTGATATCCATGGCATACAGACCGTCACGACGGGTGATGGTGGATACTTTCGGCACAGCTTCGCGACTGACAAAGTTTGAAATTGGGACCTGACCATTTGTCGTCCGAAGTTTCAACTTGTCCAGATCATCAAAGCTGCGCTGGCTTTCCGGCAAACGGACGCGGATATCGATTTCATCCTCAGAATCATCGGGTCGATAGTTCCCGATCATCACGCCATTTGTGACCAACTGAACCATTGCACCCACTGAGCCGATGCCAGCATTGAACCGACCGGCCTCTTCTCGATCAATATCAAGTTGCCATTCGATTCCGGGCAGAGGGCGACCATCCTCAATCTCTATGAGATCGCTCATTGTCTCCACTTGATTGCGAACCTGTGCAACCGCAGTGACCAGTTGATCATAATTTGTGGATTTGATCTCCAGACGCAAATCCTTGCCAGTAGGTGGACCACCCTCGACCTTTCGGATTTCGACCGAAATACCGGCCATATCCGCAGTTCTGTCTCGGATTTCATCAAAGATATCGATCGCCTTGCGACGGCAGCAATAATCTTCCAGCTCAATATTGATCTCACCGATTACATCAGCAGGTTTATCCTGAACACCGCCAAGGGCATCTCCGCCGCCGCCGCCGCTGCCTGCGGTTGCAGATGCGACCGCATTGCGGACACCAACAGTCTGCAGAATCTCGCCCTCAACTTCACGCACCAGATCATCAATTTCGTGAATCGACATGTTGCCGCGGCCGGTAACCAGAACAATGGCCTGATCTGGTTCTTCCTCGACGAAAAACTCGACACCGGCATTGTTGGATCCAAATGCAACAAAGACGCCCACGACGATTGCTGCTGCCACTGTGAGGGTAATCAGATTACCGGTCACAGAGCCTGAAATCCGGTTCAGGAAACGCAGGTAAACACCCGTGATACCCTTCATCTCCGCAATGTTCAGATCGGCATTAGCATTCATCTGTGCTGCTTGCTTGGCTTCTTCCGGTGAGGCCTTGTTCCGACCAATGAGGCCGCCAGTAACAGGCAGGAAAATCATCGCCGTGACGAGCGCGGCCGACAGAACGATCACCACCATAATCGGTAGATAGCTCATGAACTCGCCTGATACACCAGGCCAGAGCAACAGCGGAAGGAACGCCGCCAGTGTCGTGCCCGTGGAGGATACGATGGGCCAAAGCATTAGTTTTGCAGCCCGAATATAGGCTTCGCGACGATGCATACCTTCCGAAATTTTTCGGTCGGCATATTCCACGATCACAATGGCGCCATCCACCAGCATCCCAACGGTCAGCACAAGGCCGAACATCACCATCATGTTCACCGTCATGCCCAGGCCACCGAGAATGAGAAAGCCTGTCATGAAGCTGGTTGGTATCGCCAGACCCACCAGAATGGCGGAGCGGACACCCAATGCTGCCAAAACAACAATCATGACCAATACGATGGCCGTCATGATTGAGGATTGCAGAGAGCCCTGAACTTCCTTGATGAAGCTGGATTCGTCCAGCATGAAATCAATCTGGATGGCATCGGGCCATTCAGATGTAAATTCAGCCACTTTTTCTCGCACAGCGACGTTGTTTTCGATGATGTTCGTTCCCAGGCGCTTCACAACGCTGATCGCAATGGCTGGATTGCCATTGATGCGGGTAAAGCCACTGGGATCTTTGAACGTACGACGGATTTCCGCCACATCAGACAGTGTGACAACACCTTCGCCACTCTGTTTGATGGGAAGCGAGTAGACATCCTGAGCGGTCTCGATGAGGCCGGGCACTTTGACGTTAAACCGTCCGCTACCACTATCTAGAAATCCGGCTGCCACCAACTGATTGTTATTGGACAGGGAGGTCAGTAATTCCTGCTGCGTGATATCATAGGATTCAAGCCGCATCATATCGATGATGACTTCAAGCTGCTCTTCCCTGTGGCCGTTCAGATTTGCTTCCAGAACAGTGGGGATTGATTCCAACTCATCCTGCAGCAAGCGGGCATGGCGGAATAAGGTCCGCTCTGGAACATTACCGGAAAGCGCAACAAAAATGGTTGGCTGCAGCGAGAAATTGGTCTCGAATATCTGCGGTTCATCGGCATCATCCGGCAATTGCGCCTGAGCCTGATCCACCTTGTCGCGGATATCGGCAAGTGCCTTTTCCTTGTTGAAGTCGATGTTGAATTCAAGAACGATGCCTGCATGGCCTTCAGAGGCCACAGCTGTCAATTCCTTCAGACCATCAAGACCACGAAGTGAAGTCTCCATAGGACGGACCAGAAGCCGTTCTGAATCTCGCGGAGAGATGCCTTGCTGTCCGATGGAAACATAGAAGACCGGCACATCAATGTCCGGGTTGGCTTCCTTGGGGATTGAAATGTAAGTGAACGCACCGGCCAGGATCATCACAAGCATCAGCGTGAGGACGGTCCGTGGGCGGCGTAAGATGCTATCCAGTGCAGATATCATTGTGTGACCTCCGCAAAAACAGGCTCAACGGGTTGACCATCGATGACATATTCCTGCCCAACGGCAATAACCGTGATGCTCTCAGGTAAGCCGCTGGCCCAAACACCTTCCTTGGTTTCGCCAAGGATTGTGATCTTTTGAAATTGGTTCGTGCCTTGGCCCAGATCGACCAGCCGGATACCCACATCGCCGGCATCACTGAGTGTCAGCATGCTGGGGGCCAGCAAATGTGCAGAAACGGCTTTCAAGGGAATGCTTGCGGTTGCCGTCACACCATCGCGGATGGCGTTGTCGCTATTGGGCATCGTAATATCGACCCGAAAGGTCCGAGTGGCGGCATCGGCTGCGGCTGAAATATAGCTGATCGTTCCGGTTCTCGTTTCCCCGGTGATCAGACTGATGTCCGCCTGCTGACCAATTGAAAGGTTTCCTATGTCTCTTTCAGAAACCTGTCCAGTTACCAACATTGGGTCGGTGTCAATCAAAGTTGCGCATACGCCGCCAACCGAGAGCAGATCGCCATTTTCGACCAAGGGCTCCTGCACAATTCCGGCAACGGTCGCTCTGATTTCAATACGCGCCAGTTCCTGTTCCGCCTCTTGAAGGGCAGCTTTGGCTGAATCAAGGGCCGCTTTTAGTGCCGCCACCTGATTGGTTGCAGCAAACCCGCGTTCTTGCAGTTTCGAATTTGCAGAATAGTCAGCCTGGGTTTGCTCCAATGTCGCTTTCGCCTGAAGAACACGCGCTTCTCTTGCGCCTGTGTTCAGGCGGCACATCAGATCGCCAGGCACGACTTGATCTCCAAGATTCACGAGACGCTCGGCAACGATTGCGTTGGTTTCCGAACGCACAGAAATGGTGGCGTCAGCTTCTGTCCTGCCTCGGATCTCCAATTGACGCTGCCGTTCCGCAGCCTCCAATGTGACGACTCGCACCGAAACCTTCTGCAACGCGTTTTCCTGACGTTCGGCAATGCTGGCTGCATCAGCATTGGCGGTGGCCTGACCGCCGACCTTGAATGTGCCAGTGCCCATCCAGACGCCAATTCCGACCAGCACAAGTGTCGCTGTCAGATATGATTTGTTGATTCGAAAAGCCATTATTGGGCTCCTGTCAGATGTGCCGATTTGGGGAGGTTGTCGGCATCGTGTTTATCAATTGCCGGCTCTGTACCGGCGTTTCTTTTCGTGCCTGCACAGGCTTCTAGTTCTGCGCGGGTTTCTTCCAAAAATTTCAAGGATTGGGACATGCAGTGCATGCCGTAACGGGCGGCCCAAAGGAAACTAGGATGAACACTGTTGGCTTCGATCTGCTCGATCATGCTCAATTCCTGCTGCAGTTGTTCCTTATGCGTATCAATTGCTTTGGTGACGACCTCACGCGGTAACATTTCTGCAGAAATAGCGATCATCAAAAATTCGGACCTGAAAACATCGGGCGAGGGTGGCTCTTCAAGAGACTTGATCAACTCTTCTCGGCCCGCAGCGTTGATTGAATATATCTTTCGTGCTGGCTTACCTTGCTGGGTTTCTTCACGGCACGTCACCATTCCTTCAATCTCCAGCTTGTTGAGCGCTGGATAGATGGAGCCATAGCTCGCGTCGACGAAATGACTGTATTTGCCATCAATCGACATTTTCCGGATTTCATATCCGGTCGCATCTTCAAAGTTGAGAATACCAAGGCAAAGCGTTCTTACGTTCATGACAAGCCGTTCAAAAAGGAGACCGCGCAAGCACGATGATATGCTTGGCGGGCATATATCATTTCGATATATGCTCGACACACATATTCCTAACAGACATATACGTCAAGTTCTGTCAGCATGAATTTGTTAATCAAAAACATGCAGGCAGGTCAGGCAGATTTGGAAAACAGTTCGAGCGCTCAGCGTTTGCGGCGTAACTCAATGACATTACTGGCGACTGGCGGGTGCTGATGGGCCTCACCTTCAATGTCGGGAGGTGTCTGAGCTTCTGGAACCTGATATTTTTCGGTGGTCATTCTCAGGAAAGCACGCAATGTAGCAATACGTTCATCCATCATCCGTTCGAAAAACGGGTCCTTGGTGGAAAGTCCATTTGGAGAACGGTTCATGTGGAATGCCTGTGTAGAAGCCAATCTGATCCTTGTTAGCCGATTTATGGTTAGTTTTGTCTTAAGATCGTAGACCCGTCGATTCTGGATGTGAACACCGAACGTCGAAAAATCAGGTTCAAATGTTGCGCAGGTCATGTCCATTTGGTTCAGTATTTGTTAGAAACTTTGCCGAGGCGATAATTTGGCAGTTCTGGCGGGCGTATGATTGACGGAAATCTTTATCTCACTTTCGTGGCAGCTTGTATTGCGGTGGTCATCGTTCCAGGACCAACTGTCACTGTTATTATTGCCAACAGTATGAGAAGCGGTGCTTGGGCAGGGCTGGCAAATGTCGCAGGGACGCAATTGGGCCTTGCTCTGACAATACTGGTATTGGCTTTTGGCTTGTCTGCAGTGATCGCATTTGTCGGTGAGGCATTTGTCTGGATAAAGCTGATTGGCGCCGCTTACCTCATCTGGCTTGGCATTTCCCTTTGGCGCAGCAAAAAAAGCCTTGGACAGGTTGAATCAGCGCGTGAGAAAACGACATTCAAACGCATGTTTTTGCAGGGTTTTCTGGTTGTCCTGACCAATCCCAAAAGCCTCTTCTTCTTTGGCGTTTTCATTCCCCAATTCATCGACCCGACGCGCGATGCGGTTATGCAGACATTGATTTTGGGCTGTACGTTCATGGCTGTCGCAACCCTGCTGGATGGCGCCTACGCAATTTTGGCCGGGCGCGCCGGGCGGTTGTTAACAGCGGCTCGCATTCGCCTTCTGGAACGTGTAAGTGGAACCTTGTTGATTTCAGGTGGCGTCTGGATAGCGCTCCAGAAGCGCGCCTGACTTTGCAAATTTTGCGTCTTGAATGATGCCAGCCTGATCGGAAAACTGAGATGAGTAGAACAGTTCTTTATCCGGGGTCTTTTGATCCTGTTACAAATGGACATTTGGATGTTTTGAGGCAGGCATTGAATCTGGCTGACAGTGTGGTTGTCGCTATCGGAATTCATGTCGGTAAGAAGCCACTTTTTTCTTTCGAAGAGCGGCGGTCTCTGATTGCTGGGGCAATCGATCAGTCTGAGTTCGCAGCCGAACAATCGCGGGTGTCTATCGTCGGCTTTTCTGGCCTTAGCGTTGATGCCGCGATAGACAGTGATGCACAATTCATGGTGCGGGGACTGCGCGATGGTACTGACCTTGATTATGAGATGCAGCTTTGCGGCATGAATGGTGCGATGATGCCTCAGGTCGGGACTGTTTTCCTCCCTGCCAGTCCTGCTGTTCGCCCAATTACTGCCACGCTTGTCCGTCAGATCGCGGGCATGAAAGGCGATGTTTCAAGCTTTGTGCCAAAACATGTCGCCGATGCCCTGTCTCGGAAATTTCAGAGTTGATGCCAAAGAAAATGAAAAGTCCTTGGTTGAGAACATGTTGCGGGCTGTTGCTAACGCTTGTGCTGGCGTTTCCAGGTGTTGCGCAGGACGTAGCCCCCAAGCTTCCGCCTGTGCCGCGGCCAATTCCACCGCTTCCGCAAGTTGGAGCACCTCAGACAGATTTCATAAATCCGACAAGACCCACAAACAATGTTGATCTGCCGGAAAGAGCAGAGATTGTCGCAACTGTTGATCTGAAAAACCGCATTGTTATCGAGCTGGAAGGCAGTCTGGTGACCATTGATTTGCGGCCGGATCTTGCACCGGAGCACATAGAGCGGATCAAGCAACTCATTCGCCAGGACTTTTATGATGGGCTATCTTTTCACCGTGTAATCAGCGGTTTCGTAGCGCAAACAGGTGATCCGACAGGTTCGGGTATGGGGGGCTCGGACTTGCCCGATTTGGGAGCTGAGTTCAGTGATGAACGGTTTCTCCGTGGTACGGTCGGCATGGCACGTGGCGAAGGTCCGGACAGCGCAAATTCTCAGTTCTTCATTCTGCTTGGTGATGCGCCTTGGCTCGAGGGCGAACACACAATTATTGGGCGGGTGACCAGTGGGTTGGACCAGATTGACCGTTTGAAGACAGGCACGAAGCCGGACAATGGACTGGTTCGAAACCCCGACAAGATGGTAGCCCTGCGCATTGCGGGAGACGTTGAAGACCGACGATTGTTTGCGATTGCAACCAATGCAGCGGCAAACGCTGCGGCAAGTTTAGCGGAGAACAGGGCCTCCGCGGCCATTATTGCTGCGCAAGAAGCCGAAGCGGCTTCCCGGTATGCAGATGAAACCCGCTTGACCGCAGAGCTGGCCGATGATGAGGTCGCGGTAAAGACCGCCGCAGAAGAAGAAGCCCTTTTTGCGGTTCAGGATACCCAAACCACTCTGAGCAGGGCACAGGCCGCGCTTGGCCTAACGCGTGATCGGCTGACGCGCGCGCGGGCCAGACTTCGCGCGGCAGAAACTCAATTGGCAGAACTGTCAAAAAGCGCGGTGTTAACTGCCGCTGGACAAGCTGAGGCTGAAGCAACTCTGGAGGCCGCGCAAGCCGTTGCGGAAGCTGCGGAAAATGCTGTCTTGGATGCAACTCAGGTGTCGAATGCTGCAACCAGTCAGTCTGAACAGGCTTCTGCTGCTTTGGAAGAGGCCAGGGCATCCGTCGCCTCTGCACGCCAGGTTCTGGATAACATCAAGCTCGAAGAGGCCCAGCAGGCCTTTCAATCAGCAAGCACAGAACGCGCCGCCACTGCTGTGAGATTGCAGCAAGCGGAGGCAAAGGTGGCGCAAGACGCGCAAACAGTTGCTGATGCAGAGCTGATATTCGAGACAGCACAGGAAGCATTACAGGCCGATCTTTCCGATGCCAGTGCCGTAAAAGGTCCGGCTGAACAGGCAACTGCCGTGGCCGGTGATGCCAAGCGTGCCCTGGCAGACGCTGAACAGCAATTGGGCTTGGCTCAATCGGCTCTGGCCGAGGCAATAGCTGCCAAAAATCAGGCCGTTGACGAACAAAATGAGGCTGATAATCAGGTTCTGAGCGCGCAAGCCGATCTCGCAGCTGCGCTTGAGGCTGAGCGAGTGGCAACTCTGGCAGAAGCAGACGCTTCACAACGCGCAGCCACCGCTGCGGAGACGCTTTTGTCTGCTCAGGAAACTGCCCGAAATGCACAGGAGCAGTTTGATGCATCTGCTGCTCGGTTTGAGGCTGCTGTGAACAATGTTGAAGAGAAAGAGCAGCAGTTTGAGGCAGCGCAAGCGACACTTGCCCAATCTGAAGCGGGTCTGAGCATCAGCGAAGACGGGGTTTCGGATGCACTTGCGGCTGAAGAGGCGGCTTCCAGGACATTGTCTGATGCTGAGAACAGTTTGGATGCTGCAAAGGCGCAATTGTTCAATGCTTCAGATGAACTGATTGCCTCTACATCGATCCAAAACATCATCAGTATTCAAGTTGAATCCAAGCAAGCATCTTTGGCAGCAGCGCAAAGAACGTCCGATGCGGCGCTGCAAGCACTTGAAGAAATCCGTTCTCAGCTATCTGAAAAAGATCGTCAGGCCGCAGATGCTGCCCAACTTGTTACGACTGCCGAAACCGCCGTTGCGGATGCCGAGATCAATTTGACGAATGCGCAAGAAGCTTCCTCGGAGGCGACTAGCGAACGGGAAGCGGCCGTGAATGGCAGCCAGGCGGCACGTGAGGCAACAGGTCAGGCTGAAGCTGTTTTGGCCGAGGCTGAACGGTTGGTGGCAACCACTTCTACTGCTGAACAGGCAGCAATCCTAAGAAGCAGCCGTGATGCTGAAGAGCTGGCACTGATAAAACAGAATGCTGAACAGGCTCAGTCAGCTTATGAATCTGCCCTTGCAGCCGTAGAGGCCAATCAGGTAGCAATTCAGCAAAATGCAGAGCGGGTTGAAGCCGCCAACGCAGATCTGATCGCTGCCGAATCGGCATTGGACGCGGCGCGCGAAGCTGCTCGGGAGGCAGAAGCGGAGAACGTTGCGGCTCAGGAAACGGTCCGGCAATTTGAGGCTCAACGTGCCGCATTACAGGCAAGATTGACACAAGCCTCGGACACGTTTGCATCAGCGTCGGCTGCAAAGGGTGAGATACAGCTTCAACTTGACACAGCAATGGCAGCTTCTGATGAAGCGCGCGCAATTGTCGAACAGACAAGTGCAGCAATGAATGCAGCGATTGCTTCGAGTGAGGCAGCTAACGAGGTCGTGGCTGCGGCTGAAGGTACTTTGAATACCGCCCGGACCAACTTTGACTCCGCCGTTTTGAACCCTGCCAACAATGAAGACCTGCTGGCGCCTTACATCGCAGCGGTTGAGTTTGCCACGGGTGCCCTGGAATCGGCGCAGAAAGTTGCTGAGACAGCTCAGCAGAGCGCCGCTGATGCAATCAGCGGCAATGATCAGGCTGTTGCCAGGTTGGGGACAGCACAAAGTGCAGTGGAAGCGGCTACATCTGATTTGGAAGCTGCAGATGATCGATTGGAAGAGGCATCTGCGGCAAAAAGGACCGAAGAGCTTGCCGTTGCTCAGATCGAGTCCGAGTTACTCAATGCCACGAATACGGCAGAAGCAACGCAGGCAGCATTTGAGGGGGCCACAACTCAAGTGTCGTCTGACGAAGCTGTCTTGTCTGCAGCGCGCACCGAGGTCAATGAGTCCAAGGCAGCCCTGGATAGCAGCGATGCTGCCCTTATTGCCGGGAACGAAACTTTGATCAATGCTTCGTCCAGAGCTGAGACCGCCATTTTACAGGTCGCGGAAGCGGAAGCAACATTGAAGACCGCGCGCGATGGAGAGACCGCCGCTACTGCAACCAAGGAAGAGGCACTGGAGGCAGAACAGTTAGCGAGACAAGGTTTTGAGGTGGCAAATGATGATTTGCGGGAAGCCCTGGCCTTGGCCTCTACAGCGACATCTAATGAAACGCTGGCCTCTGAAGCGCTGGATAAGGCCACACTGTTGCTTGAAGAGGCTCAGAATGATCTGCAAAGCGCGGATGCCAATTTGGAAGCCTCGCTTGCTGATCCCAACCAGATCAGGAGCGCTTCCATTGACGTTGCTTCGAGTTCGGACAATGCCAAGAATGTCGTGGCCGGCTTGCAATCTGAACTGGAGGCTTTGCAACTGGATTTGGCAAATGCCGCTGTTACCAGAGATACTGCGGAGAAATTGCGCAATGCAGCCATTGCCAATGAGGCCGCAAAGCAAGAATCTCTTTCAACAGCGATCGAGCTGTCTGAGCAGGCAAAAGCTGCGGAAGCGGAAGCGCTGCTGCAACGCGACGCCGATAGGGAGCAGGTTTCTGGTTTCACCACCGAATTGCAAACTGCAGAATCAGAGTTAAGCCGCGCCAATTCCCGGTTCCTCAATGTTGAAGAAGCACTTGCTCAGCGAACTGATGGGTTGGATGCCGCAAGACTTGCAGTGGAACGCTCAGAAGCTGACCTGCTGTTGGCCACCCAACAGTCAGAAAATGCTATCACCGTATTAGAGGAAGCAGGAGAAGCTGTGGTTGGAGCACAACAGGCCCTTGATATGGCGGTTTCCGAGGCTGAAACAGCTGCTGGAACTGTCTCAGACGCGCTGTCTTTGGAAGACACTGTTCTGCAGCAGGTTGCCGTGGCGACCCAAATTGTCGTTGATGCGAATGATGAATTGAGTTTGGCAGAAGGCAAGTTGACCCAGGCGCTTGCCGAAACCGACGAAAAGGACCGCGCAGCCGCATCTGCAGCTGAAGTTGCTGAGAATGCAAATGTTTCTCTGGAGCGGGCAGAAGCAGCTTTGAGCGCTTCAGAAACCGCACTGGCAGAAATGCAGTTGGCGGATGCAGAAGCTGACAATCGTGAGGAGCAGGCGGAAGCAATAGCCGTGGCGACACAGGAAGCTCATGATCTGGCCTCATCAAATCTGGCAGCAGCGTTGCAGGCCGAAGTACTGGCTCTTGCCAAATCAAATGAAGAGGCCGCAAATGCAAAAACTGCGCTGACCGCCAAACAGGTTGCGCAAGTTGCCTTGAATTCCGCAATTCAGGATGTGGAATTGCGCCAACAGCTGTCTGTCAGCTCATCACAGAGCAATCAAAATGCAAGCCAGGCCGCAGACCGAGCTGTTGCCGAGTTGGCTGTCTCGCAACAGGATGTCGCAGATTTGGAAGCTCTTGCGGCAACAGATGAAGTAACTTTACAAAATGCTACACAAGCCCTTGCTGCTGCCCAGGAACGTTTGTTAATAGCGCAGTCTGATAAGCGGGAAGCCTTGAGTGTACAGACTGTTGCCAGATCGGAAGCATCGGCTGCGGAACTTGCTCATGAAAACGCGTTGGCAACTCTCAGCGCTGCAAATCTTGCCAGTTCGCGCGCTGCCAATGATTCATCGGAAAAGCGCGCAAAAGCCAATGCTGCAGCGGCAGCTTCTGCCGCTGACATACCACTCTTTCAACGATAAATTTAACCAAGGAAAGCCTTCATGACTGACATCAACGATCCTGCGAACACAATCATCTTGGATACAACCAAGGGCGAAGTGATTATTGAAATGCGCCCTGACCTTGCGCCAAACCACTGCGCGCGCATCAAGGAGCTCGTGAATGACGGGTTTTATGATGGAACGCCATTCCACAGGGTCATCGACAACTTCATGGCGCAGGGTGGCGATCCAACTGGCACTGGAACAGGTGGCTCGGGCAAACATCTGGATGCTGAATTCAACGAAGAGTCCCATGTGCGCGGCGTCTGCTCAATGGCGCGTGCCCAAAATCCCAATTCAGCTGACAGTCAGTTTTTCATCTGTTTTGCTGATGCGACATTCCTGGATGGTCAATACACAGCTTGGGGCAAGGTTATCTCGGGCATGGACAATGTAGATTCGTTCGCACGCGGCGAGCCTGTCCGCAATCCGGACCAGATCACCACTGCCAAAATGGCTGATGCAGCCTAAAAGCCCAAACGAACTGAATTGGATTATGGCCCGCGCATTGCAAATGCGCGGGCTTTCTGTCGGGATAGACTATGCGTGTAGATGAATTTGATTTTGAACTGCCTCAGGATTGCATCGCTTTGCGGCCTGCAAATCCTCGCGATTCTGCACGGTTGTTGGTTGTCAGACCAGACGAACCATTGATCGATGATCAAGTGGCCAATCTTGCCTCATGGCTGAAGTTCGGCGACGTGTTGGTTTTGAACGATACAAAGGTCATTCCCGCCCAACTCGAAGGTTTACGTCTTCCACGTTCGCCTGAATTTCCGCCAGCAAAGGTCTCCGCTACCTTGCATATGCGCGTAAGTGGCAGCGTTTGGGATGCCTTTATTCGACCGGCAAAAAAGATCCAGATTGGGGATCGATTGGTGTTCGAAAAAGACGGTGTGTCACTGCACGCAGAGGTGACCAGAAAGGGGGAAGCCGGGGAGGTTCAACTCGTATTCCCTTTGAATGCCGCAGAGTTGGATGCCGCCTTGTTCACTGTGGGGCACATTCCTTTGCCACCCTACATCGCCTCCAAACGTGCCGAAGACAATCACGACAAGGCTGATTACCAAACAATCTATGCCCGCGAAGATGGCGCAGTTGCAGCTCCCACCGCTGGGCTTCATTTTACCGAAGACTTGTTTGCCAGTCTGTCGGCCAAGGGAATCACCACACAATTCGTCACTCTGCATGTAGGGGCCGGAACGTTTTTGCCCGTGAAGGCAGACGACACCACCGACCACAAAATGCACTTTGAAACCGGCACAGTGTCGCAAGAGGTCGCCGATACCCTGAATAGGGCTCGCGGCAATGGTGGCCGCATCGTATCTGTGGGAACAACCAGCCTGCGGTTGCTCGAAAGCGCTGCCAGTGAGGACGGGACTCTGTCTGCCTTCCACGGAGCTACTGATATCTTCATTACGCCGGGCTATAATTTCAGGGTCGTTGATATTCTGATGACAAATTTTCATCTGCCACGCTCAACCCTGATGATGTTGGTGTCTGCGTTTTCAGGTCTTGAGACCATGCGCGCTGCCTATCGCCATGCGATTGCAACCGGTTATCGCTTTTATTCCTATGGCGATGCGTCGCTTTTGTTCAGACAGGATCAGACATGACGGCTGATAAGACCGTAAAGAATTTCAGTTTTGAGCTGCACAACACTGACGGCATGGCCAGGCGCGGGACGGTGCGCACGCCGCGAGGCGACATTCGCACACCGGCCTTCATGCCCGTTGGAACGGCAGCAACCGTAAAGACCATGTATCCACAGCAGGTGAGGGACCTTGGCGCTGATATTGTGCTTGGCAACACATATCACTTGATGCTGCGCCCCGGTGCCGAGCGCATTGCACGGTTGGGCGGATTGCATGAGTTCATGCGATGGCCATATCCAATTTTGACCGATTCCGGCGGTTTTCAGGTCATGTCTTTGGCCAATTTGCGCAAAATGAGCGAACAAGGGGTGACATTTCAATCCCATATTGATGGCTCAAAACACGAGTTATCACCAGAACGGTCAATTGAGATCCAAGGGCTTTTGGGCTCAGATATCCAAATGCAACTGGATGAATGCGTTGCGCTACCCTCAACCGAACAAGATATTGAGCGGGCAATGGAATTGTCTTTGCGCTGGGCAGAGCGCAGCAACACTGCCTTTGGCGATCAGCCGGGAAAAGCCATGTTTGGTATTGTTCAGGGAGGCGACATACCGCATTTGCGTGAGCGGTCCGCCAAAGCGCTGACAGCTATGGACTTGAAGGGTTATTCAATCGGAGGGCTTGCCGTTGGTGAGCCGCAGGACGTCATGCTTGAAATGCTGTCTGTAACTTGTCCGCTTTTGCCCGATACCAAGCCACGCTATTTGATGGGCGTCGGCACGCCTGATGATTTGCTGCAATCGGTCGGTCGAGGCGTTGATATGTTCGATTGTGTTATGCCAACCCGCGCCGGGCGTCATGGCTTGGCCTATACGCGCCGTGGTAAGGTCAATTTGAAAAATGCCCGTCATGCTGATGATCCCAGGCCGTTGGATGAAGAAAGTTCCTGCCCGGCAACGCGTGATTACAGCCGCGCCTATCTTCATCATCTCATCAAATGCAATGAAGCGCTTGGCGCCATGCTGCTAAGCTGGAATAATCTGCATTATTATCAAAACTTGATGCAGGGCATGCGCGATTCAATCGAACAAAATGGCTTCGCTGATTTTACGGAAGTGACAAAGCAAGCATGGGGCGCAGGGGATATTGCGCCGATATCGTAATCCAGTCCGTCAGATTCAGCCGCGGCCGATGCGGGCAAAGGCCCCGGCTTTCTTTCGCACTTTTGGCGGGATGGGAGCTTCTTTCTTCGCCGTTTTTTGGTCTTTCTTCTTTTCCAGCACAGGACGCTCCGCCTCAGCGGTTTCGACGACTTTGGTCTCTTCAGAATGTTTCAACGCGGCGTTGCGTCGTTTTTCGTCATGATAAGCGCGAGCACGGCTGAGACTTTCAGCCTTGTGCTGGTGCATCTCAAGTTTATCTTCAACGCCTTCAATCACATAGCGATCGTTTTCAAGAATCAGATCGCGTTCGTCACTTGCAACCCATTGCAGCCGTTTGATTAAACTGTCGGGTGAAATCGGTTTCAGCAAAAACCCGTTTGCGCCCAGACGATATGCCAATTCCACGATGCTTTTGGTGCCATATGCACTGACAACAATCACCGGCAGAAAACACAGAGGGTCCATCTGCTTAAGACGCAGCGTACGCAACAGTTTCGCGCCGCTGGTGGCTTCCATCCGCCAATCCAGCAACAACACGTTTGGCGGTTCGTTGAGCATGGCATTCATGGCGCGCTCAGGGTCTCCATAAACCCGAGCACGTTTCGTTCTCAACGTACTGAATATGGATCGGTAAATGCCCTGCATGGCTTTTGAATCATCGATCGCCACAAGGTCAATCTCCTCAAGGGGCAACCCGTAAGCGGTATGAAGTGGCATAGTTTCCCATACTTTCTAACGTGAAAGGGAAGATAAGCCGATATTTTACAGATGAATCGTTTAAGCACTCGTAAAGATAGCAAGCATGTTCCGGCACATCATGTTTTTTGAGTTTGGCCCCGGGGGAATCAGTTTGTCGGGCTTCGGTAATGATTCTTGGTCAATGTCTTAAAACTGACAAAAACTTTTCCCCGACATCCACAGATTTGCCCGCAAGAAAACCGGGAATCGGATCCACTTCTTGCTACTCGAAATTCAAGTGATTTTTTTATCTTTTTACATTTGAGGCGGTTCAAAAACCGGCTGTTGGAAATTCTTGTTGTTCCCCAAGCAGATGGATGCACTCTCTCTGGCCGTTCCATAGAGGAATGCTTCACACAATATATCGACGATGCAATTTCTTCAGACACTAGCAGTTGACGAGTGCCCTCTCATCGGTGCAATTTTTGTCACGTCATCGACGCTTGATGTTTTGTCTGTTTGCGTCGGTTCCAGGTTCTGTTGCGTTCAGTGTTTTCAGCCTTGTTGGTTACGTGTTTTCACAGGTTCAAGGTTGTCTGGCTGTCATTTTCGATCATTAGTCTGGCGCATCGGTATGTTAGTCCGATCCGCCTGCGCGTAACGGGAATGGGGCATCTCTCACTTGTGGGAGAAAATTCCTGTGGATTCAATGACGTGATCGAAGAACATACGACGGAAAACTTGGCTTGAATTTAAAACGACAATCTTGTGTTGATTTCGAAAGAATGGCATTGTGAACACAAGATGTAGTGGTTAAAGGATTTGTTAATACAATATCCGGAAACTCATCTCTGTCATTTAATGCGAGTCGGACTGTCCCGATGGGACGGTTCTCAGCAGGAGTAGCCGCAAGGTGATGACCTGCTGGTGTGAGAGTTCGACCCTTGTTGAAAGCGGTTGATGGAGTCGTGTCGGAGTAAGGGGCAGCCAGCTATGGCTGCGTCAGAGAAGCAAGTGTGGCGACACACGAGAAGTCACGGAATGCCATTGGCATTCTCATTATATATTCGGTGCCGCTGGCATCAGACATGAAAAGAAATTTGAGGGCACAATGAAAATAGAACGTCGTTACACGAAAGAAGGCCAGTCTCCCTACGCCGAGATCGCGTTTCGCAAGGCAACCAGCGAAATTCGCAATCCAGATGGATCGATCGTCTTTCGTCTCGAAAATATCGACGTTCCTGCCCAGTTCAGCCAGGTCGCCAGCGATATTCTGGCGCAGAAATATTTCCGCAAAGCCGGTGTGCCATCCCGGCTGAAGAAGGTGGAAGAAAATTCCGTTCCTTCTTTCTTGTGGCGGTCCGAGGCTGATGAAACCGCTTTGGCTCATCTATCTGCAGACGAACAATTTGGTTCGGAGATGGATGCAAAGCAGGTTTTTGATCGCCTGGCTGGTACTTGGGCCTATTGGGGCTGGAAAGGTGGCTATTTCGACACCGAGAAAGACGCGTCCGCATTTTATGATGAATTGCGATTCATGCTGGCAACCCAGAAAGTTGCCCCCAATTCTCCGCAGTGGTTCAACACCGGTCTGCATTGGGCCTATGGCATAGATGGCCCGTCACAGGGACACCATTACGTCGACTATCAGACCGGCAAGCTGGTTAAATCCAAAACAGCTTATGAGCATCCTCAGCCCCATGCCTGTTTCATCCAGTCAGTCGAAGATGATCTGGTCAATGAAAATGGCATCATGGATTTGTGGGTCCGTGAAGCGCGCCTGTTTAAATACGGCTCTGGAACCGGCTCTAATTTTTCACTCCTGCGCGGTTCAGGAGAGAATCTTTCCGGCGGTGGCAGATCATCCGGTCTGATGTCCTTCCTGAAAATTGGTGACCGCGCGGCCGGCGCTATCAAGTCCGGTGGCACAACACGTCGTGCAGCCAAGATGGTTGTTGTTGATATCGATCACCCGGATATTGAGGACTACATTAATTGGAAGGTGAAGGAAGAGCAGAAAGTTGCTGCACTCGTCACCGGTTCCAAAGTGGTTTCCAAACATCTGAAAGCCATCATGAAGGCTTGCGTCAATTGCGAAGGCCCGGAAGGCGATTGCTTTGATGTGAACATGAACCCGGCGTTGAAGCGTGAAGTGCGTGCCGCCAAAAAGGCTTTGGTTCCAGAGAATTACGTCCAACGTGTGATTCAGTTTGCAAGGCAGGGCTATACCGATCTGGAATTCCCCATCTACGATACAGACTGGGATTCAGAAGCCTATCTCACCGTATCCGGCCAGAACTCCAATAACTCTGTCAGAGTAACTGATGGCTTTCTCAACGCTGTTGAAGATGATGGTAATTGGGATTTGATCGGCCGTATTCGTGGCGATGTCACCAAAACGGTCAAGGCGCGCGATTTGTGGGAGAAGGTCGGTTACGCTGCCTGGGCTTCAGCTGATCCCGGCATCCAGTATCACACCACCATCAATGATTGGCACACTTGCCCGGCCGCTGGTGACATCCGCGCTTCTAATCCTTGCTCGGAATATATGTTCCTGGACGACACAGCCTGTAATCTTGCTTCGCTTAACCTCATGCAGTTCCGCAGCGAGGACCGCAGCTTTGATGTGGAAAACTTCGAGCACGCCACACGCCTGTGGACTGTTGTTCTGGAAGTCTCTGTTCTGATGGCGCAGTTCCCGTCAAAACAGATCGCAAAACTGTCCTATGAATACCGCACCCTTGGTCTGGGTTACGCCAATATTGGTGGCTATCTCATGACCTCCGGCATCCCATATGACAGTGATGAAGGCCGCGCCATCTGCGGTGCCATTACAGCCATCATGACTGGTGTTTGTTACGCAACATCAGCTGAAATGGCTCGAGAGCAGGGGCCTTTCCCCAGCTACGCGCCAAATGCGGACAGCATGCTGCGTGTCATTCGCAACCATCGTCTGGCCGCCCATGGCAAGTCTGCTGGTTATGAAGGCTTGAGCACATTGCCGGTTCCGCTGGATCATGCATCCTGCGAAGACAAGAGCCTGATCAAACATGCCGAGATGGCGTGGGACAAGGCACTCAAGCTTGGCGAGAAACACGGCTACCGCAATGCGCAGGTCTCGGTGATTGCCCCGACCGGTACCATTGGTCTGGTCATGGATTGTGACACAACCGGTATCGAGCCTGATTTTGCTCTGGTAAAGTTCAAGAAACTGGCCGGTGGTGGTTATTTCAAAATCATCAACCGCGCTGTACCGGAAGCGCTGCGTCACATCGGCTACGGTGAAGCGGATATTGCTGAAATTGAAGCTTACGCAGTTGGTCATGGTTCTTTGGCACAGGCGCCCGGCATCAATCACAGCACGCTGAAAGCCAAAGGCTTCACAGATGAGAAGATCAGCGCAATCGAAGCGGGGCTTGGGTCAGCCTTCGACATCAAATTCGTGTTCAATAAATGGTCGTTGGGTGAGGATTTCTGCACTGAAGTATTGAACCTGTCTGCCGATCAATTGGATGACATGTCTTTTGACCTGCTGGCAGCCATTGGGTTTAACAAGGCCGATATCGAGGCCGCCAATATCCACGTCTGTGGTGCCATGACCCTTGAAGGTGCGCCACATTTGAAGGACGAGCATCTGCCGATCTTCGATTGTGCCAATCCGTGCGGTAAGATCGGCAAGCGTTATCTCTCCGTGGAAAGTCACATCCGCATGATGGCTGCAGCACAACCGTTTATTTCCGGTGCCATTTCCAAGACCATCAACATGCCAAATGGCGCAACGGTTGAGGACTGCAAGGAAAGCTACATGCTGTCCTGGCGCCTGGCACTCAAAGCCAATGCGTTGTACCGCGATGGTTCCAAATTGTCCCAGCCGCTGAATGCTCAGCTTCTGGAAGATGATGATGAGGATTTTGATGCGGTTGAAGAACTGGTGGCAGCCCCATTGGCGGCCCGCGCCACACAAGCTGCTGAGAAAATCGTTGAAAAGATCATCGAGCGCGAGATTGAAGTGCGCTCGCGGGAAAAACTCCCGCATCGTCGCAAGGGTTACACCCAGAAGGCAATTGTGGGTGGTCACAAGGTCTATCTGCGGACCGGCGAATATGAAGATGGTCGCCTGGGCGAAATGTTCATCGACATGCATAAGGAAGGTGCTGCCTTCCGCGCCATGATGAACAATTTTGCCATCGGTATTTCCCTTGGCCTGCAGTATGGTGTGCCGCTGGAAGAATATGTCGAAGCCTTCACCTTCACCCGGTTTGAACCAGCCGGCATGGTGATCGGCAATGACGCCATCAAGAACGCCACATCTATTCTGGACTATATTTTCCGGGAATTGGCTGTGTCCTATCTTGGTCGCAACGATATGGCCCATGTTCAGCCCGAAGATATGACTTCGACAACAGTTGGCCGTGGCGTGGAAGGTGACAAGCAGGTCACCCAAGTGTCTCACGGTCTGGTGCGGGGGCAAACCGAGCGTTTTCACGTGGTTGGCTCGGAGCCAGCAGGCTCTGATACATCCGCACCGGCGCAGGCTGCAAACATAGCCCGTGTGACACAGGCTTTTGCTGGCAACACAGGCGGCGCGGCCGTCGCGTTCAAGCGCGACATTGAGGTGGCTGTTTCTGAAGAAGTTTCGGTTGGTGTAACGCAGCCGAAAGAAAACAAGGCCCAACAGATCGCCGTCGCTCGTATGAAAGGCTATGAGGGCGAAAATTGCTCCGAATGCGGCAATTTCACCATGGTCCGCAACGGGACATGCCTGAAATGTGACACCTGCGGCAGCACGAGTGGCTGTAGCTAGAAAACACAAAGAAGCCCGGACATCGTTCCGGGCTTCTTTGATTTGTTTGGTGCCGTTTCTGAAACCGCACCGATATGGACCCTCGGGACAAACCAGAGGGTGATGGCATGAGCGAGTGTTTGTGTTGTCAAAAACGACATATAATCAAATGGTTATCGACCGGTTTGGGTCGATTCGGCGTTGGAAAACTTTAAGACAAAGATGGTCAATGTAGGGAAGTTGATAGCGAGTGCATCTTTTCTCATCGCACTGTTAAGCGCCAGCCCCGCATTGAGCCAGGACCAAAACAATCTGCCAGAGCCAAAGCCTGACTGCGAGGCGATCCGCTTCGAATCCACGCATTTTACAATCTGCACATTTGATGCAGAGCGTCACACCATAAAACTGTTTCATAGCGATCCAGAGGGTGCCGTATACCGTCACTTCGATGAGCTTGCTGCATCTTTGGAATCAAATGGGCAAGCGCTCGTCTTCGCCATGAATGCTGGCATGTATCATACCAACAGAGACGCGGTTGGCCTTTTCATCGAGGATGGCATTGAGCGCTTCAAAATCAACCGAAACAAAGGGCCGGGGAATTTTCATCTCCTGCCGAATGGCATCTTCTATCTGAAGGGGAACAGAGCTGGCGTTGCTGCCACCGAAACCTATGTCGCATCAGGAGTTCAGCCAGACTTCGCCACGCAATCCGGACCAATGCTGGTTATAGATGGCACGTTACATCCACGCTTCATCAAGGATGGGACATCGCGAAAAATCAGAAATGGTGTTGGCGTGTCCGAAGACGGCAAAACCGTCACGTTTGCGCTCAGTGAGGAACAGGTCAATTTCCATGATTTTGGGCGCCTATTCCGTGACCAGTTGAACATAGACAATGCACTGTTTCTGGATGGCTCCATATCAAGGATTTATGTGCGCGACCTGCAGCGCAATGATCCAGGTCGTGCCATGGGGCCGATAGTTGGTGTTGTTGAAGCAATACCAATTACAGATATGGAAGAAGCGACAGAGTAAGGTTCAGGCGTCTTCGCCCATCGCTTCTTCAAACTCCGATGAAAGGGACAGCCATTCTTCTTCGGTGCTTGCCAGCAATTTTTCCGCATCGGCCCGAAATTTTGAAAGCGCAGTGACCCGCTCTGGGTCTGTTGTGTAAAGCTCCGGGTCTGCCAGCGCTTTCTCTGCGCGTGCTATCTCCTGAATCAATTTCGCAATTTGCGCATCCAACTCTTTGATTTTCTTACGCATTGGCGCAAGCGCCTCGCGCTTTTGCGCCGCTTCACGGCGCCGTTCCTGCGCGGAAATTTCTCTCACCGGCGGTGCGACAACGACTTCCTCTTTCAAATGCTCGCTGGGCGCGTTTGCATGTTTGCCGCTTAAAATCAGGCGGCGATATTCATCCATATTGCCTTCAAAGGGTGCGATTGTGCCATCACCGACAAGCCATAGCCGATCAACGCTGGCATCCAGCAGCGATCTGTCATGGCTGACGATGACCACAGCACCAGGATACTCATTCAGCGCATGCACAAGTGCCTGGCGGCTGTCGATATCCAGATGGTTGGTTGGCTCATCCAAAATCAGCAAATGGGGGCCATGGAATGTCGCAAGTCCAAGCATAAGCCTTGCTTTTTCTCCGCCCGAAAGCTTCGCAACCGTGGTGTCCATCTTGTCCGCGCCAAGGCCCATCTGTGCCACGCGGGCGCGGACCTTTGACTCATGAGCCTGTGGCATCAAGGGGCGCACATGCTCAAACGCAGTCTGCTCCGGCTTCAATTCATCCAGTTGGTGTTGCGCGAAATAGGCAACCTTCAGCTTCGAAGGCTTGGTGATTTTGCCGGTCTCTGCGCCAAGGCGTTCGGCCAACAATTTGGCAAAAGTGGATTTGCCATTTCCGTTTTGCCCAAGAAGGCCAATGCGATCATCTTCATCGATCCGCAGATTGATGTTCTTCAACACCGGTGATCCGGGTGTGTAGCCAACTGATACGGATTCAAAATGCATGATTGGAGGCGCAAGCACCTTTTCCGGCGGAGGAAACCGGATCGGCAGGCTTGTCTCATCGATCAGTGTGGTCGCAGTACCCATTTTCTCAAGTGCTTTTATCCGAGACTGGGCCTGTTTTGCCTTTGACGCCTTGTAGCGGAAGCGCTCCACAAACGCTTCCATGTGCTTGCGGGCGGCATCATGCTTGACCTTGCCTTTTTCAAGCAGAACCTGTTTCTCGCGGCGCGTCTTTTCAAAAGTGTCATAGCCACCACGATAGGCGGTAATATTGCGATGCTCCAGATGGGCAATCATCTCGACGGATTCATTCAGCAATTCCCGATCATGGCTGATAATGATGATCGTATGTGGGTATTTCTTCAGATAGGCCTGAAGCCACAATGTGCCTTCCAGATCGAGATAGTTGGTTGGCTCATCAAGCAGCAGCAAATCAGGCTCTGAAAACAACACGGCAGCAAGTGCAACACGCATACGCCACCCGCCGGAAAAGTCCGAGCAGGGCCTTTGTTGTGCTTCGGCATCAAAACCGAGGCCGGATAGGATGGTCCCAGCGCGGGATTCTGCGGAATAGGCATCAATATCGCCAAGACGGGTATAAATCTCGGAAATGCGATCCGGATCAATCGCTGTCTCTGCTTCTTCCAGTAAAGCGGTGCGTTCCTTGTCGGCGCGCAGCACAAACTCAAGCAGGCTGTCCGGCCCACCTGGCGCTTCCTGCGCAACCTGCCCAACACGTGCATTGCGCACCAGGCTGATGGTGCCGCTTTCCGGCGCAAGGTCCTTGGTAATCAGCTTGAACAAGGTGGTTTTGCCAGTGCCGTTCTTGCCGACAAGACCGATTTTCGTGCCGGAAGGAACAGACAGGGACGCATCTTCCAGGAGAAGACGGCCAGCCATGCGATAGGTGAGGGAGTTAATGGTCAACATAGTGGCGAGCTTGTGCAGTGCAACCAACCGAAAATCAAGGGTCTGAATGCCGTTAGAGGGCGAAACAGCCATTGTTTATGCATTTAACCCGTCTGCGTGTCAGAGGTGCAACATGTGGAAGCACGTCAGTAGTCTTGCGCCTAAGGGATAGTTGATCGGGCACCAAGAGACTGGCATCAACGCACAATTGAATGTGTGGGAGACAATTGGTGAGCATTAAACTCTATGATTTGTGCGGCAAAGACAAAGACCGCCGCTTCAGCCCTTATTGCTGGCGCATTAAAAAAGCGTTGGAACATAAGGGGCTGTCTTATGAAACCATAGCGGTTCCTTTCACAGGAATTGCACAGATCAAAGGCAATGGCCAAAAGACAGTGCCCATGCTGTGTGACGGCGATACCACCGTCACCGATTCATTCCGCATCGCCGAATATCTGGATGAAACCTATCCGAACCGGCCCGCATTGTTCGGGTGCGAAAGCGCAGTTGCTCTAAGCCGGTTTGTAGAGGCCTGGACCTATTCCGCCTTGCATCCGGGCATAATTCGCATGGTGGCAAAGGATATTCACGATATTCTTGACGACAAGGACAAAGCTTATTTTCGCGCGTCTCGCGAAAACAGCCTGAAGACAACTCTTGAAGACATGCACGCTGACCGGGACGCCCACCGGGCAGATTTTCAAGGCAAGCTTCTGGCTCTTGATATGATGTTGCGGCAGCAGAATTTCATTGGCGGTGATGTACCAAATTATGCAGATTTCATTGTCTATGGCTCCCTGAAATGGCCAGCGGAGTGCAGTGACTATGAGTTGTTGCCACAAAAACCACGTATTTTGGACTGGTATGCCCGTTTGGACCAATAAGACCTCCAAACGCATGGCTAAAGCGCGCATTTCCGCGAAAGGGCTTGCAGCGGGCCTCTGGCAAAGCTAAGAGAGCGCAACTCTGCGCTTCTTGCGCAATCGACCTCCAATCAACACAGACAAACAGAGTTTTTACATGGCTATTGAACGCACATTCTCAATCATCAAACCTGATGCAACAAAGCGCAACCTGACTGGTAAAGTCGTTGCCAAATTCGAAGATGCCGGTTTGCGCGTCATCGCTTCCAAACGCATTCACATGAGCCAGGCCCAGGCCGAAGGCTTTTATGCTGTCCATAAAGATCGTCCATTCTTCGGCGAACTGGTTGAATTCATGATTTCCGAGCCTGTTGTTGTACAGGTTCTGGAAGGTGAAAATGCCATTGCCAAGAACCGCGAAGTTATGGGCGCAACCAATCCAGCTGATGCTGCTGAAGGCACAATCCGCAAGGAATTTGCACTTTCAATTGGTGAAAACTCTGTACATGGCTCAGATGCGCCGGAAACAGCTGCAGAAGAAATTAAATACTTCTTCAACGATGACGAGATCGTCGGCTGAATTCAGCATTCGGACTTATAAGAAAGGGGTGCAGCCGATGTTGGTTGCGCCCCTTTTTTGTTAACTGGAAGAATTGTTCATTCAGGCTTTTTCTGCCAGCTTTTGCATCAATTCAATATCCCAAAACGTCGCCTCAATCTTGTGGCCATCAAGGTCCCGCACGAAACAACCATAGTAGGGTTCGCCGTAATGGGGGCGTGGTCCCGGTTCCCCATCGGGTTTCGCGCCATTGGCAAGAGCAGCGTCCCAAAATGCGTGGACTTCGTCTTTGGATCGGGCACCAAAGGCAAAATGGGTTCCATTGCCGACTCCAGCCGGTGCATCGTTTTCCGGTAAATGAACCCAGAATTCCGGAAAATCCCGGCCATAGGCCACGGCACTTTCAAAATCCATAACCTTGCGAATACCCATCGCCCCTAAAACCGCATCATAGAATGCGACGGCCTTGTCGTAGTCAGCGACGCCGATGGAAACATGGGATAAAATGCTGGGATTTTCTGGTAGCTCGGCCATTGTGTCCTCCTGAGGATCGATTTTCAGATCGTTTGATCAAAACATCTTACTGACATGCTGCTGACAACATGCTGTCAGGATACTGTGTTATAGCGCTTTCATGAGACGAGCTGACCGACTGTTGCAAATCATCCAGATACTCCGCCGTGCGCGCAGGCCTTATCCGGCCAGCGCGATTGCAGAGGAGTTGGAAGTGTCCCTGCGAACCATCTATCGCGACATTGCTGATCTGATCGGGAATCGTGTGCCCATCCGCGGCGAAGCGGGTGTGGGATATGTGTTGGAGGACGGATATGATGTCCCCCCGCTTATGTTCACTGCTGCGGAGCTGGAAGCCATTATGCTGGGCATGCGCATGGTGCAGGAGCGCGGCGATGATGAATTAAAGCTGGGCGCCCGTGACGCCATTGCAAAAATCGCTGCGGTGATTCCGGAAAATCTGAAATCGACTTTTATCGACGCACCACTTTATGCAGCGGATTTCGGTCTGAAGAGTGCGGACAAGGTTGATGTAGCCCAAATTCGCTTTGCCATGCGTGAACAGCGTAAGTTGAAACTCAGTTATAGCGATGAAAGCGGTGCGGCCAGTGAACGCATCATATGGCCGATTTCAATTGGCTATTTTCGAACCGCACGCGTGGTCGTGGCGTGGTGTGAATTACGCGTCGACTTTCGCCATTTCCGAACGGATAGAATCCAGAATATGGACGTACTGGATGAGCGCTACCGCCCAAGACGCGCAACGCTTTATGCTGATTGGTGGAAGATACACATGAAGCCTTACTGCGATCATCCGGCAGCTCACAAATCCAGGCAACTATGAAGCTGGGCACCCAGATGTTCTGAGACAATCGCGCGGTCCCCATCATCCCAGGTAACCTGACCCTTACAGACCGCAGACAATGCTGGCCAGTATGTCTGATGTTCTGCCCTCAAAATGCGGCTGCTGAGGGTTTCTTCCGTGTCATCTGGCAGCACAGGAACCGCAGTCTGGGCGACAATCGGGCCCGCATCCATGATTTCACTGACAAAATGTACCGTGCAACCGGACAACCGAACCCCGGCATCCAAAGCCCTTTGTTGAGGCGTCAGCCCTGCAAAGCTGGGCAGCAGAGAAGGATGGATATTCAAAAGCCGTCCGCGCCAGGACTGCACGAACTCTGCAGATAAAAGTCTCATAAACCCTGCAAGACATACATATTCAGCCCCGCACGCAATCAATTCGGCATGTAGCTTTGCTTCAAACGATGCCTTGTTGGGAAACTGTTTGTGATCGACGGCAAGGCTTTCAAACCCATTCGTGCTTGCCCAGTTCAGGCCTTCTGCTTCGGGGCGGTTGGCTATCACACTGCAGACATTATAGGCGGCATCCGGCGCGCGGGATGCGCGGCACAGGGCCTCCATATTGCTGCCGCGCCCAGAAATCAGGATGGCAACCTGTTTCATGACCCGTAGCCGGAGAGGTGATTGTGGTAGAGCACCTGTGCGTCTTCGGGCTTGCGCTCCTGAAGCAATCCCATTTCCACAGGTGCCTCTCCCTCTGCCTGCAGTGCGGCCATTACAGCGTTTTTGTCATCAGGTGAAACAATGATCACCATACCGATCCCACAGTTGAAAGTGCGCAGCATTTCCTGTTCCGCGATGCCACCGGTTTGCGAAAGCCATTTGAAGACTGGCGCGTGTGGAATTTGGCCAAGATCAATGTTTACGGACAGATCGTCAGGCAGTACGCGCGGAATATTTTCTGTGAATCCACCGCCAGTGATATGGGCCAGAGCTTTCAACCCATTGGTTTTGCGCAAGGCCGCCAAAACGGGTTTCACATAGATCCGGGTCGGTTCCATCAGAATTTCGCCCAGAGACTGTTCGGGTGCAAAGACAGCTGGTTCTGTCAGGGCAGCACCGCTTATTGAAAGAACCTTGCGCACGAGAGAATACCCATTGGAGTGAATCCCGGAGGAGGGGAGGCCAATCAGCACATCGCCTGCTTCCACGTCCTGGCGTGGCAGGGTTTGACCCCGTTCGACAGCACCAACGCAGAAACCTGCCAGATCATAATCACCTTCGCGGTAAAGACCGGGCATTTCGGCTGTTTCGCCACCGATCAGTGCTGCGCCAGCCATTTTACAGCCTTCTGCGATGCCGGAAACGACATTTGCAGCCACTGTCCGGTCAAGTTTGCCGCAGGCGTAATAGTCCAGAAAGAACAGGGGTTCGGCACCCTGGACAATCAGATCATTCACGCACATTGCTACCAGATCAATTCCGATTGTCCCATGCCGACCGGATTCAACTGCCAGCGCCAGTTTCGTGCCGACCCCATCATTTGCCGCCACCAGAATTGGATCCTGAAATCCGGCAGCTTTCAGATCGAAGAGGCCGCCAAAACCACCCAGTTCGGAATCCGCGCCCGGCCGACTGGTTGCTTTGACCATTGGCTTTATGTCGTCGATCAGAGCATTGCCCGCGTCGATGTCGACACCTGCATCACGATAGGAAAGGCCATTGGATTTGGAATTTTCGGTGTCACCCATTATGCGTATCCCGGCGATTGTTGAGCTAATCAGATAGATGTAGCCGGTTTGCCCGCTGAAACCCACGAATTCAAGCCCAAAACTGTTATAATGACCAAGACTTTCCTCAGGTCACGGGAAAAATCAGATGGCTAGGATTGAAGCCTCAGGAAACGGCATCTATCTCTATGAGGACTTAGCACGGTCCTATCGTCTGGTTGTTTGAGAAAGGCCGGACTTTGAACAGTGTCGATCGTTAGCTGGCAGCGCGTCATCCATTCTCAATTTGGCTGAAGTGCGGGCGAACTGGCAGGAAGCAACTGTATAGGAAAGCTCAAATGGCTTGATGAGCACAAACACAGGTTGAGGTTTTCGTCCTTGCTAGTTTCAATTGTTTCGGCGTTGCAGTAGACATGTGGCACGATTCAAAATCCTGATATTGATTTAGAATATGGGCCAGACCAGATAGTATCATGACAATCCCAAACATGATTTCGGTATTCCGGCTGTTCGCGGCACCATTGGTCGTGTGGCTTATCAGCACTCAGCAATTTTCACTGGCTTTCTGGTTGTTCCTGATTGCAGGCCTCTCTGATGGCGTTGATGGGTTTATTGCCAAGCGGTTCAACCAGGCCTCAGAACTGGGAGCGCATCTGGATCCCCTGGCAGATAAGGTCATGCTGGTGGCTGTGTTTCTCGCTCTTGGAATTCAGGGCCTGCTGCCGCTTTGGCTGGTGATTCTTGTTATCAGTCGTGATTTATTGATTTTGGGAGCTGTGATCCTGTCCTGGGTTTTGCATCAACCGATTCCAATGAAGCCGCTAATGGTGAGTAAAGCCAATACGCTTGCCCAAGTCGTTCTGGTTTGCCTGTTCATGGCAGCCATGGCGTTCGATCTTAAATTGGGCATCTTCATGAATATAGCCATGTTTTTGGTGGCAGTGCTGACCCTGTTGTCAACTTTGGCCTATCTGCTCGACTGGTTTCGTCATATGGCAGGGATTGAACATAAACTTTGATGCAAGCCATCGAATTTGGCGTGCTGTTTCCCGATTTTGAGACCCAGCCACATATGCTATGACTCATGTCAGTCTAGGATGATAACTGTCGAAAACCACGAATTCAGGATATGTCGCTTTGAAACTTCGAACTCACGTCTATTTCTGGCTCACCGCTTTGGCGGTTCTCATTGTATTCCTGTATCTGTTTCGTGGCATCCTGTTACCATTCGTCGCGGGTATGGGTCTTGCCTATTGTCTTGATCCGCTGGCCGATTGGTTTGAACGCCGCCGCTTCAGCCGGATGATGGCAACAGTTGTCATTCTTGCACTGTTTCTCATCCTGTTTGTGCTTTCACTGGTTATCATTATTCCTCTGCTTGGCGCGCAAACAGCAAGTTTTATCGAACGGCTGCCCGCGCTTGTCTCGCAGTTGCAGGTGAGACTGTCGGAATTCAACGCAGGTTGGCTGGAACGCTTTGTCGGCGAGGACAGAACGTCTGTTCAACAATCATTCTCCGAATTGCTGGCCGAAGGCGCAGGTTGGCTCACCAGCTTGCTGCGCTCGGTATGGAGCGGCGGGCAGGCAATTCTGGATATCGCAAGCCTGTTTGTCGTAACGCCTGTCGTCGCATTCTATCTGCTGTATGATTGGGATCGCATGGTGGCCAAAGTGAATTTGTGGCTGCCTCGCGACAATGCAGAGATCATTCGCAGCCTGGCGACGGAGATCAACACAGCTTTGGCAGGATTCGTGCGCGGGCAGGGGCTTGTCTGTCTGTTGCTCGGTTCGTTCTATGCGATTGGGCTCAGTCTTGCCGGGTTGAATTTCGGGTTGTTGATTGGCTTGCTGGCCGGCGTGTTGAGTTTCATTCCATATGTTGGCTCAATTACAGGTTTCCTTCTGGCCATCGGCGTGGCACTGGTGCAATTCTGGCCTGACTATTTTCATATTGCACTGATCGCTGTGATCTTCGCGGCAGGCCAATTCCTGGAAGGCAACGTTCTGCAGCCAAGGCTGGTAGGGCGCTCCGTAGGGCTGCATCCCGTCTGGTTGATGTTTGCTTTATTTGCATTCGGGTCATTGTTCGGTTTTGTCGGATTGCTGGTCGCAGTTCCGCTGGCAGCTGCAGTGGGCGTACTGGTACGGTTTGCACTCAACCAGTATCTCCAGAGCAAATTCTACAAAGGACAGGACGCATAGATATGTCTCCCGTGGCAGGCCAAATGTCGTTTGATCTGCCAATCGCTTCAGCAATGACGCGTGAGGACTTCATACTGGATGCCGCCAACCAAAAGGCTTTTGACATGATTGTGTCTTGGCCTGACTGGCCATCAGACGTGATTGTTTTGGCTGGGCCGGTGGGGTCAGGAAAGTCACATCTGGCTGCAATTCACAGCCAACAATCCGGCGCAACGCTTCTGAACAATAATGATTTGCCAAAACCGGAAGATTTGCCGGTCCTTGGCAGCACACCCGTTATTGTCGAGGACGCTTATGCAGTGCAATTGGATGAAACAAGGATGTTTCATCTGCTCAATCATGTTCGAGAACGCGCTTCAACATTGTTGATAACCAGCCGGTCATGGCCAGATTCCTGGCCGATCACGCTGCCGGATTTGCGCTCCCGATTGCGAGCGGCTCATCCGCTGGAACTGAACGAGCCCGGCGATCAATTGTTGCGCCAAGTCATGGTCAAGTTGTTTGCGGACCGTCAATTGACGATCGAACCCCGGGTGCTGGAATACATTCTGGTCCGAATGGAGCGTTCACTTTCAGCTGCCGGTCGCCTTGTGACTGATCTGGATCGGCTGTCCCTGGAACAAGGCCGCCCGATCACGCGTCAATTGGCTGCAGATGTTTTGTGACGCGCCAAGTTGCGAATGAATGGGTTTGCTAACCCTGTTGCCGAGATTATTCCCATTTGAACCATGTTTGTCATATTATTGAACTATGTTCCGCCTATAAACCGGGTTTTGGTACGATTGGCCTCAGTAAAGATTGGTAAAAGCTTCGATGGAAGAAAAGTTTGAGAGCGTTGATGCACTGGACATCCAGACGGCACCTCAGCCACCCGAACCCTCTGCCGGAAGCACGCCTCTGAAACTTGATTCCAAGCTGATGAAAGATCCGGCCCGTTTCATAAACCGGGAATTGTCATGGCTCGGCTTTAACAGTCGGGTTCTTGAAGAGGCTGAAAACCCGGAACATCCGTTGTTGGAACGATTGCGGTTTCTTTCAATTTCAGGCGATAATCTGAGTGAATTTTTCATGGTCCGTGTCGCCGGATTGAAAGGCCAGCAGCGTGAGGGCATCAAAACACTCAGCGCTGACGGTCTGACCCCCACACAGCAACTGGATCAATTGGCCACGGCCGTTGAAAAACTCGTTCTTGACCAGCAGACAACGTTCAACAATCTGCGCAAGGAACTTGAGAAAAGCGGTATATTCCTGTTGTCTGCCGATGCTCTGCCGGCAGAAGATCTGCAATGGTTGGACGATTACTTCACCGAAAATATATTTCCGGTTCTAACACCGCTTGCAATTGATCCGGCGCATCCGTTTCCCTTTATCCCGAACCTGGGGTTTTCGCTTGTCCTGCAATTGCAGGCGACCGCCAAGCAAAACAGCCGAAACAAGGCGATGACTGGGTTGTTGCGTGTGCCCGGAGCCATCAATCGTTTCGTGAAACTGCCGGCAAATGAAGGTTCGGTGGCCCGTTTCATTGCGCTTGAAGACGTCATTGCTCTCTTCATATCGCGTTTGTTTCCGGGATATGAGGTCCTTGCAAAAGGTGCTTTCCGCGTCATACGCGACTCTGAAATGGAGATTGAGGACGAGGCCGAAGACTTGGTTCTGCTGTTTGAAACGGCCCTCAAACGTCGCAGGCGCGGGTCCGTTATCCGGTTGGAACTGAGCAGCGCATTTCCGCCAAACCTCAGGAAATTCGTAGCCGAAGCATTGCATGTAAGCTCAGATGAGGTGGTCGTCACCGAAGGCTTGATGGCACTCAGTGATCTGTCTCAACTGGTCAAATTGGATCTGCCCAAACTGTTGTTCCCAAAACCGGCAGCCCGGTTCCCGGAACGCATCCGTGAACATGGCGGTGACTGTTTTGGGGCAATTCGTGAAAAAGATCTGGTGGTGCATCATCCCTATGAAAGCTTTGATGTTGTCCTGCAGTTTTTGAAACAGGCCGCAAACGATCCCGAAGTCGTGGCAATCAAGCAGACCCTTTATCGCACTTCAAATAACAGCCCGATTGTGAGCGCACTTGTCGAGGCAGCTGAAGCCGGAAAATCAGTAACAGCGCTGGTGGAGTTGCGGGCGCGATTTGATGAGGAAGCCAATATCCGCTGGGCGCGAGATCTGGAGCGCGCCGGTGTTCAGGTTGTTTACGGCTTTCTTGAACTGAAGACCCACGCCAAAATGTCGCTGGTGATCCGGCGTGAGAATGGCCAGATGCGGACATATTGTCACTTCGGAACCGGCAATTACCATCCGATTACGGCAAAGATCTACACCGATTTATCCTATTTTACCGATGATCCGATTCTGGCACGCGATGCCGCACGTGTTTTCAATTTCATCACCGGCTACGCACGGCCACAGGATGTGGAACGTCTGGCGATCTCGCCCTATACGCTGCGGGACCAGATGTTGTCTCATATCAAGCGGGAAATCGACCACGCCAAGGCTGGAAAGCCAGCCCAGATTTGGGCCAAGATGAATTCATTGGTTGATCCTGTGTTGATCGATGCCCTTTACAAAGCCAGTCAAGCTGGTGTGAAAATTGACCTTGTCATCCGTGGCATCTGCTGTTTGCGCCCGCAAATGGCTGGAATTTCGGAAAATATTCGCGTGAAATCCATCGTGGGCCGGTTTCTGGAACACAGCCGCATCGTCTGTTTTGGCAATGGCAAGGGGCTGCCCTCAGATGATGCCATCGTCTATATCGGATCCGCCGATTTCATGCCGCGCAATCTGGATCGGCGAGTGGAAACCATGGTGCCGATCAACAATCCAACTGTGCATGATCAGATTATTGATCAGATTATGGTTGCCAATTTGCGGGACAATCAGCAAAGTTGGGAAATACTGTCCGATGGGTCATCCCAAAGGATGGTGCCGGAAGATGGCGAAGAGCCGTTTAACTTGCACAATCATTTCCTGACAAATCCAAGCCTTTCGGGCCGGGGCAAGTCGCTTAAAAAGAACCCGCCGAAATCACTTGCCAAACGCAGCAAATCCAAAGCAAAGTCCAAATCATAGTCAGCCCTATCGGGCTGGACAATGAAGCGTTGAACCGGCTGAGGGGGCGGGGATATGAAGGCTGACGTCATGCCTGACATTTTGATGACCAAGGCGCAGGGTCGGCTTCCTGGGTTTGGACCTGTTGCCGTCATCGACATTGGATCGAACTCTGTCCGGCTTGTGGTGTATGAGCGGTTGACCCGGTCCCCATCCGTGTTTTTCAACGAAAAGGTCCTGTGTGGCTTGGGTCGTAGTGTGGCTGAGACCGGGCTTTTGGACGATGACAGTGTCAATTTGGCGCTGGCAGCCATGCGCCGTTTCCGCATTCTGTGTGACCAGATGGGCGTAAAGCAGCTTGAGATCATTGCGACTGCCGCAGCTCGTGAAGCTGAGAACGGTGCTGAGTTTCTGGAACAGGTCCGTCAGGCACTTGGAAGTGAAGTGGAAGTTCTGACGGGTCGCCAGGAAGCGCACCGATCTGCACTCGCTGTCATCTCCGGTTTCCACAATGCTGACGGCATCATGGGAGATATGGGTGGTGGCAGCCTGGAATTTGTCGATGTTAAAGGCAGCAATATTGGCTCGGGGATAACATTGCCGCTAGGTGGGTTGCGGCTGCAATCCGATGCCAATGATGATGTGGCTCAGGCGACTAAGCTGGCCAAACAGCGTCTGTCAGAGGCAAGTCTGTTGGCCCAGGGTGTGGATCGTACCTTCTACGCGGTTGGGGGAACATGGCGCGCCATAGGGCGCCTCTACATGCACCATATCAATTATCCATTGCTGGTGATGCATGACTTCCGCGTGACCTCGGCAGACATGATCGCCTTCTGTGAGGAAATCCTTAAGAGCGATGTTCAGGACCTGGACGGGATCAGGTTTGTATCGCGGGCACGCCGCCCCTTGCTTCCTTATGGTGCCATACTGCTGGCACAGACCCTGAAACAAACCAAAGCGAGCGAGGTTGCATTTTCTGCCATTGGGGTCAGAGAAGGCCATTTGTTTCAAATGTTGGACGCAGCCGAGCAGAGCCGTGACCCATTGTTGTGCGCATCTGAAGAACTTGCCATCTTGCGAGCGCGCTCACCTGAATATGCCGAAGAACTATGCACCTGGTCACAAAACGTTTTTGAGGTGCTTGGACTAGATGAAACCGCCGATGAGACGCGCCTGCGAGTTGCCGCTTGTCTGCTGGCCGATATCGGCTGGCGCGCCCATCCCGACTACCGGGGAGAGCAGAGCCTTAACATTGTCGCGCATGCAGCCTTTGTTGGCATTGACCATCCGGGACGAGCTTATCTGGCGCTTTCCAACTTTTACCGGCATTCCGGTAGCGGCAATGACGAGCTTAGCCCAAAGTTGAAAAAAATGGCAGGCGAGCGTCACGAATTACGCGCACGCGCGCTGGCGCTCGCAATTCGTGTCGGTATGCTCATATCTGCAGGTATGCCTGGTGTCTTGGACCGGGTGAAACTCATAAAGAATGAAGATGGGCTTTTGCTGACACTTCCGACGGATCTTGAGGATCTGATGGGCTCGCGCCTGTCCAACCGCTTCCGTCAACTGGCGAAACTGGGAAGCCTCGACTATGCCGTTGAAGTCGAAGATGAGGTTGATTTCGACTGAGGGTTCTCAGGACGACAGCTCAACTTAAAACATGCCGCTTGGCAATGGCACGCCAAGAATGTCCTTGAAGCCAAAGCTGAACAGAAAAATCACAACCACCACACTTGCGGCAAGAATGATCATGGGCTTGGCTTTCAGCCGCTCATATTGTGCAGCAGCAATAAGCGCCAGACCCATAAGAGCTCCTGCCAGCCCAAATCCGAGAACCGGTATCAGCAACACGGCACCCAGCATGATCACAGGCACCGAAATGCGTCGTGGGGTTGAACCGGGGCTTGAGACTTCCTTGACACTTCGTGTCAGCAAAAGTCGCACGAATGCGATGGCTATGAACACAGCCATGCCTATGGCGATAGTTCTGGGGAATACGGCTGCTTCTGCGTTGAGTGAGCCGGTCTGCACGATAGCAACTGCTGCCAGAACCCCAAATAATGCAAAGGACACAACATCTCTGGCAACAGCGCCACCTGAGGCGCGTTCTCTTTCAGATACTGGGGGAGCAGCAGACTTTGAAAACAGCTCTTTGAGCATTGGCATGAATGGATAGACGAACGTCAACAAGGTCATTGCGATAATGATGAGGGACAGGGGACGACCGAAAAACTGGCCCCATAGATCGCCAAGCGCGTCGCCAATCGTCCAGCTTTGTACAAATCCCTGTTCGGCAATCCGACCGAGAATAAGGCCAAGCACGATGGGAGATACAGAGAAGCCCCGTTTTGAGGCAACCCAGCCAACAATGCCCAGAACGATCATGATGATGACATCGGACAAATTGTTGCGAATGGAGAAAGCACCAATAACTGTCATGAAGGCCACAATTGGGACCAAGGCAGATTTCGGTGCTTTTACAATCGCACCATAGGCGAAACGACCGATCAGCAAGCCAACCGGCAGCATCAGTATAGTTGCAAGCAGCAATCCAAAAATGAATGTGTAAACAATATTAGCGCCGTCCGAAAACAAAGTCGGTCCAGTGCGTACGCCCTGTACCAGCAGCGCGCCAAGAATCACCGCATCCGGCGGTGTTCCGGGAATTCCCAGAACCAGCGTCGGTATGAATCCCCCACCGACGGTCGCATTATTGGCAGATTCCGTTGCGATGACACCGCCCGGTTCTCCCTTGCCGTAATTGGCCTGATTTTTTGAAGACCTGCGCGCTTCCGAATAGGCGACGAGCCCGGCGATTGATCCACCAGCGCCTGGCAATGCTCCGACAAAGGTGCCGATAAGTGAACTTCGCAAGACGTTCCACTTATTCTTCAAAACCGTTGTGACCGCCTCCACCAGTCGAAACCCGCGTTGTGTCTCTGCCGGATTCAAATGTCGGTCAGGTGTCGCTACAAGGTCGATGAGGACGGGGATGCAATAGAGGCCAATCAGGGCGGAAACGACTTCAATGCCGCCCAACAACGTATTCGAGCCAAACGTAAAACGCACTTCAGCACTCGTCTCTGAAATGCCAATCATCGCCAATAGCAATCCAAAACAAGCGGCGATGACTCCCTTCAGAAACTCGCCCTCAGACAGGGCTGCAATCAGTGACAGGCCAAAAACGGCAAGCCAGAAATACTCAACAGGCCCAAAGGCAAGGGCAGCATCCGCAAGGGGCGGCGCCAGAAGCAGCAAGGCCAAGGCGCCGATCAGACCACCAACCACGCTGGCAAGGCATGCAATAGATATTGCCAGATCACCATCTCCGCGCTTTGCCATGGGGTAACCATCAAAGGTGGTGGCAATGGCGGACGGTGTGCCTGGTGTATTCAGCAGAATGGCCGCATAAGCTCCGCCATAAATAGCTCCGGTGTAAATAGCGCCCATCAGGATGAGCGCGGAATCCGGCTGCATGGAAAATGTGATGGGCACAAGAACAGCAACTGCCATGGTTGCTGTCAGTCCGGGAATGGACCCGATAATCGTACCAGCAGCTACGCCCAGAAGCGCCAGAAAGATGTTCAGGGGCGAAAACGCCGACATCAAGTGCTCAAGCATTACATCTCTCTGGAAAATATTTGATTGGAATAACGAGCGGCATGCGTGCGGCCTTTATGGCCGCACACAAACTGTCTTAATCTATGACGCCAGCACTTTTCGCGGCAGCAAGATATTCTGCAGATTTTGAAGCCATGAAGGCATCCATGTCTGCACCATATCCAATTTCTGACAGGGCAAAGCCACCATCCAGCATCTGCTTCTGGAACGCGGGATCAGCGTTGATATCGCGGATCATGTCCGAAAGCTGCATACGCACATCTTCCGGAGTGGACTTTGGTACAGCTATGCCACGATAGGCGCCGGACACCATGTCAAAGCCCAGTTCCCGGAAGGTTGGCACGTTAGGAAAGGCTGGGTGGCGTTCTTCCATGGCAACAGCAAGCATACGCACTTTGTCACCTTGCTTGGCACCGACAGTTGTATAGCCCCATTCAGCAACAACCTGTTTGCCTAGCAGTGCCGTAACCGCAGCTCCCGTTCCCTTGAACGATACATAAGTCGTTTCAATGTCTGCCAAGTCGTCAAAAATGACCTGTGCAATATGGTTTGCAGTCCCCTTGCCAGAACCGGAGAAAGTCGTTTTCTTCGGATTGGCCTTTGCGTAATCAATCAAATCCTGAAGTGATTGAAAATCACTGTCGGCATGCACCACAATTGCATCAGGTGTGTAATGGAACATGTAGATCGCAGTGATATCGTCAGTCTGGAAGCCGACTTCACCTTGCTTTGGTTTTACAATGATGTGGGGCAGGTTAATGCCCATAATTGTATGACCATCGCCTGCCATGCCATTGAGCTGGGACCAACCAACAGCACCGCCGCCACCAGGCTTGTAGGACACTACGAGGTCCTGGCCGAATTTGTCCTTGAAGAAGGGTTGCTGAAAACGTGCGGTCACATCTGACTCACCACCTGGTCCAAACGGAATGATATAGTCGACCGATTTAGACGGGAAGTCCTGAGCGGTTGCGAGCGTCGTCGCGAATGCAGTTGCCAGTATGGCACCGATAATTGTCTTTTTTGTCATTTGTCTCTCCCATGACCTATTTTTTGATCCCCGGCAGTCTTGTATAAGACGGGCAGCAATTCAAGTCTTGTATAAGAATAAACTTGCTGGCGGTTGTCCGATCGATATGCTGAGGGGCCAAACCGCAGAAAATTGATTGCTTCGCATGGAGTAGAATGCGTAAAGGCTTTGCCTGCGATTGGTTTGGCCTGCAATGCCTGCTCTTTCTGCGCGCAGTGGATAGTAAATCGAGTAAATGTGAATCGGCACCAGGTTTGAATAAAATCGACAATGGCCAAACGAAACAATCGGAGGAAAAACGGCAGGGCCGCAATTTCTCTGTAGCCCGGCTATTGATTCAATTCCTGTGTATCGGGCTGTTGCTTGTTGTTGGTAATTTGGTGTCCGGTTGGGTGACCGGGGCTGTGGAAATCAAGGTTCCCGCCGGTGAGCCGAGTTTGCTGAGACCCGAAGTGTTGCTCAGTGCGTTGCTATATGCGTTTCTGCTTGCCGTGCCATTTGTGCCGGGAGCTGAAATTGGCATTGCCATGATGATGATGGCGGGCTCCAAAATTGCCGCAATTGTCTATCTGTCGACCGTATGCGGGTTGAGCATCAGCTTTCTGATCGGTCGGTTTCTACCTCTCCAAATCCTCACGAACTGCCTGAAATGGCTTGGCTTTGCCCGCATGCAGAGAATGCTCGATCTGGTTGAACCGCTCACGCCGCGGCAAAGGCTGGAATTCCTGATATCAAAAGCGCCAAACCGTTTCGTACCGTTTTTGCTGAGAAATCGTCACATTGCGCTTGCCATAGCCTTAAATATTCCCGGCAATTCTTTGATTGGCGGCGGCGGTGGCATTGTGTTGTTGGCAGGCATCAGCAGATTGTACTCCGTCCCGGCTTTTTTTGTGACCATTTTGATCGCGGTTGCTCCAATTCCGTTGATTGTTCTGTTTTTTGGAATTGATTTCTTTTCTGGCTAAGAACTTATGCTAGATGATCGCAAACAGGCATAGACAGAAATCGGAATAGTCCGACGACTGTCCGCTGAGTTGCGTTGGGGAGCCATGAAATTTAGTTTTACCCGGTTCAAAGACCGCACGGCAGATAAATTATATGCGGCCTCAAATTGGCTTTCGCGACAATCCTCTCCCGTACAGAATATAGGATATGGGTTCGTGCGGGCTCTGTTTTGGCTCATCTTTTATGTTCCAGCCAGCCATATGCGCAAAACCGCGATCGCACTTCATGCTGCGGTCGGACACAGTTCACCACGACAGATCTACCGGGATTTTGTCGGTGGCGTGTTGTTATTCGCAAGGCGCATTGAGATGCTGAGCAACGGGGATACTGAGACGCTCGATAAGCTGCTCAAAATTCCCGAACAGGACCGTCTGGACGAAATCATTAAAGAGAATGGCGGCGCATTGCTGGCATTGCCTCATTGCCATGGAGCGCTTTTGATGGTGCGCGGATTGGCCTCACGTTATGACACATTGATGTTGATCCGGGAGCCGAGAAAAGACTCCCGCGCAGAGGCGCAAAGGCGCTATTTTGCAAATATGGGATGTGAGGTGCTGGATGTGCGCCGCAACAACGAGGCCATTGTTGCTCGGACCGTGTTGAAAGCATTGCGGAATGGCAAGCTGGTCATTGGGACGGTCGATCGCATCAAACAACCACCGCCTGAAGCGGAACCTGTATCAAAAGAACGCGACAATGTTCGGGCCAAAGCATTTGGCCTGCCTGTTGGTGTCCCAGGCTGGCCCGCGCGCTTTGCTGCAAAATGTAAAGTGCCCATTCTGCCCGTCATGGTGGAGCAGACGGCAGCTGAAATTGTATTACATTTGGGCGAGCCAATTGTCGCGACCGATGTGCTGTCAACAACTCAAAAATGGCTGAGCGCATTGGAAAAGTTCTTCATTCGCTTTCCTGGCCAATGGATATTTGTTTATGACAAACACTGGTCCCGGCTGCTGAGAAACCGCTTCAACAACTCAATGAAAAGCTGATCGCTGCTGGCTGTTGGTGGCCTGGCGTGCGTCCGCTCTGAGAAAAGCGATGTTGACCGTTTTACAACTTCGCCGCATAAGGTCTTAAAGCACGGCATTCTGCCGCTTCATCATCACAGACAAAGCACAACAATGACCGTTACAAAAGAACAAATCTTAGAAAAGCTTAGCCGCGTAAAAGGCCCTGAACTGGAAGGCGATATCGTCACCCTTGGGTTGGTTTCGGATATTTTCATCGGTGAGGAGAAAATCATATTCTCAATCACCGTGCCTGCCGAGCGAGCTCAGGAATTGGAACCACTTCGTCAGGCCGCTGAGCAGGTGGTCAAAAACATCGAAGGCGTTAAGGATGTTCTGGTTGCGCTGACGGCTGAGAAAAAAGCCAGTCAAAGCCTTGAAACAGCACCGCCAAAGATGCAGGCGCCGAAGCCTGAGGCCAAAGCACCGCCGCAAGCACAGCGCCCGACAGCCTCTGCGCAACCGCCTGCAAAGCCGCCGGGTATACCAGGCATCAAATTCATTATTGCAGTGGCATCCGGCAAGGGCGGCGTGGGCAAATCCACCACATCCGTCAATTTGGCCTTGGGCTTGCAGGATCTGGGCCTGAAAGTCGGCGTTTTGGACGCTGACATTTATGGTCCTTCAATGCCGCGTCTTTTGGGCATCAAAGGCAAACCAAGTCCGGCAGACGCTGATGGCAAGATCCTTCTGCCTATGGATGGTTATGGTCTGAAAGTCATGTCTATTGGTTTTCTGGTTGAAGAAGAAACACCCATGATCTGGCGTGGTCCAATGGTGATTTCTGCACTCAACCAGATGATGAAAGAAGTGGCCTGGGGCGAACTGGATGTTCTGGTAGTGGATATGCCACCCGGCACCGGCGATGCCCAATTGACCATGGCGCAGCAGGTTCCTCTGGCGGGTGCTGTTATTGTTTCAACACCTCAGGATTTAGCGTTGATTGATGCCCGCAAGGGACTGAATATGTTCAAGAAAACCAGCGTTCCCATATTGGGAATTGTGGAGAACATGAGCTACCACATGTGCCCGAAATGTGGTCACAGGACCGATATTTTCGGCCATGGCGGTGCTGAAAAAGAAGCCACAAAATTGGGCGTCAGATTCCTCGGCGCGGTGCCGCTACATATGACGATCCGTGAAAAGTCCGATGCGGGAGAGCCGGTTGTAATGAGTGAGCCGGATGGTGTTCACGCCAAGCTTTACAAGCGGATGGCAGAAACTGTTTGGCAGCGTCTCGATGGAGGGCAAGCCAAAAACGTTAAACAAGCACCTAAAATCGTATTTGAATCCGATGACGAAGAAAATGAATCAAACAACTGACGACAAAGGCTTTTTGGTTGCGGCCCTGTATCGCTTTACACCGGTTGGAGATCCGGAGGCGTTGCAGGAGCCAATCAAGCAGCTTTGTGACCGATTGCATGTCAAAGGATCATTGCTGCTTGCAACAGAAGGCATTAACGGAACCATTGCCGGTGTCGAGCGGGATATTCGTGAGTGCCTTCACAGCCTGAAGCAGTTTTTTGAATTTGCTGAGTTGGAGCACAAGGAAAGCTTTGCAACGGAAATGCCTTTTTACCGCATGAAAGTGCGGTTGAAAAAGGAAATTGTCACGATGGGAGTCGAGGGCATTGATCCATTGGAAAGCGTTGGCACCTATGTGCCGCCTCAGGACTGGAACGACCTGATTTCAGACCCGGATACCATCGTCATTGACACGCGCAACGATTACGAAGTTGCTATTGGGACATTCGATGGCGCGGTCGATCCGAAGACAAAATCATTTCGTGACTTTCCCGCCTGGGTGGAAGCAAACAAGCGATCAATCGACAAGCCGAAGGTCGCCATGTTCTGTACCGGTGGTATACGGTGCGAAAAAGCGACCGCATTCATGAAGCAGCAGGGCTTTGACGAGGTTTATCACCTGCAAGGTGGAATTCTGAAATATCTGGAGGAAGTGCCGCAGGACCAAAGCCTGTGGCACGGTGATTGCTTCGTGTTTGACCAGCGCGTCTCGGTTCAACACGGTCTTGCAGAAGGCCCTCACGTGCTGTGTTTTGGGTGCCGCATGCCTTTGTCAGAGGCTGATTTGGAACGTGCCGAATATCGCGCAGGCGTTCATTGTCATCATTGCAAGGACAGTCGCACCGCATCAGAACATAAACGCGCAGAAGAGCGGCATAAGCAGGTTCTTCTGGCTCAAAATCGCAATGAACAGCACATTGGTGACAAGGCCGGTTAGATGCAACCGGCCTTGAATTAATTGCTGGTTACGTTCCTGTTCTTTGGAGCAATACTCCAAAAACCAGAGAACAGCACAGTGTGAAGAACATGGCTGCAATAAGCGGCCAGACAGTTGGAGAAGCGGTCAATGGCAGCACAAGACCCACCAGATAGCTCAAAATCGCGCCCACCAGCATCTGAATACTGCCCATCAGGCCCGATGCCGAACCGGCCAACTCTGGTTTGACGCTAACGGCACCAGCCACAGAACTCGGCAGCACAAGCCCGTTAGACAGGCTCATAAACAGCATGGGCCCAAACAAAAGTGGTGCGCTCGCATCGAAGGTGAGAAACAGCAAGACCATGACACTGATGGATGCAATTCCAAGCAGATTGCCAGCCATGATCATGCGAAAAACACCGATTCTGGCAGCAAATCGACCCGACAGGAAGTTTCCAAGACTGTATCCCAGTGCCACCAGGACAAAGTACAGCCCATACACATCAGGTGTCAGCCCCAGAACCTTTTCACTGACAAAGGGCGCGCCGCCAAGGAATGAAAAGAACATGCCCGCAGTGCAGCTTGAAAGCCCTGTGTACAACCAGAAGACCTTGATATTCAGCAATTCACGATAGGAACGATAAAGGCTTTTGAAGTCGATTGAGGGAATTGGATTTTTGTTGGTTTCACTGACCTTCAAATAGGATGCAACCAGGACACCGATGGCAAACACCAACAGCAGCCAAAAGCTGCTTTGCCAGCCGAAAAACTTGTCCAGATAACCGGCAACTGCAGGACCGATCATCGGTGCAACTGCCATGCCCATGGTCACATAGCCGATCATGCTGGCTGCCTGATCACGATCATACAAATCACGCAGGATGGCTCTGCCAAGGATCAATCCGGCGGAGCCGCCAAAGCCTTGTATCACGCGCCCCATCAGGAAGACTTCAATTGCGGGGGCAAAGAGGCAAGTCAAAGTACCAACCAGAAAAAGCCAGGTTCCTACAAGCAGTACGGGTCTTCTGCCAAATCTGTCAGACAGGGTGCCCAGCACCAACTGCGCCAGCGCCAGAGAAACGAGAAACAGCGACAGACCAAGCTGGACCGCCGAAAAGCTGGTCGAGAAATGAGCCTGAATGCCCAGCATTGAAGGCAGGAAAATGTTCAATGCCAGGGGGCCCAGCATTGCGATTACCACCAGAATGATCAGTGGAGGTTTTCGGTCGAGTTGGCGGGTGGGGAGCGGCCCGCTTCCTTCTTGGATGTCCATTTTAACTAAACGGCTTCTTTTGTGCGCCAGATCAGCGCAGGTGAGTCAGATACAGCGTATGGAGCACAGATTGTTGGTCGTTGCAAATTCAGCTTCTGGCTGTATTAGCCTATCCGCCGGTAACGCTCATATGTCGTGCAACTGAGGGTTTGCTGCTTTGTCGCTCAATCACAAAATCATGCCCTTTTGGCTTTCTTGTGATGGCCTCGTCAATAGCTGTGTTCAGCAAATCATCGCTTTCAGAGGCCCTGAGAGGTGCGCGAAGGTCTGCGGCATCGTCCTGTCCAAGACACATATACAAAGTGCCGGTGCAAGTTACACGGACCCGGTTGCAGCTTTCGCAGAAATTATGGGTAAGTGGTGTGATGAAACCAAGACGGCCGCCGGTTTCTGCCACTTCCACATAGCGCGCCGGACCGCCGGTTTTATAGGGAATGTCGCTCAGCGTGAACCGTTCCTGCAGCCGTTGCCGCACAAGAGACAGCGGCAGATACTGGTCAGTGCGGTCTTCACTGATTTCGCCAAGGGGCATGGTTTCGATGAAGGTAATATCCATGCCTTCACCATGAGCCCATGTCATCATGGTTTCAATCTCGTGTTCATTCACGCCCTTCAGCGCAACCGCATTTATTTTGACCGCAAGCCCAGCTTTTTGTGCCGCGCGCAGGCCTTCCATGACGCGGCCCAGATCGCCCCATCTGGTGATCTTCTTGAATTTGTCATGGTCTAGCGTATCGATTGAAACATTGATGCGTTTTACACCGCAATCAGCCAGTTCGACCGCGTGGCGCGCCAATTGTGATCCGTTCGTTGTAACAGTCAATTCTTCCAGAGCGCCGCTTTCAAGATGCCGGCCCAGCGAACGGAACAATTGCATGATGTTCTTTCGCACCAGAGGCTCGCCACCGGTCAAACGCAGTTTCCGAACACCTTTGGCAACAAAGGCCGAGCATAGCCGGTCCAGTTCTTCCAGCGACAGCACATCTCGTTTCGGCAGAAATGTCATGTCTTCCGCCATACAATAGACGCACCGAAAGTCACAGCGATCAGTCACAGAAACGCGCAGATACGACACGGTCCGACCAAACGGATCTATCATTTGCGCGCCCGTTGCTACTGACTGATCTGCCTCGTTCATGGTGTTCTCCCGGAATCTGCGCTGTTGCGCTTGTCTTTGACGACTTTACACACATACCTATGTGTAGCGAAAGTATGTGTGTGACAACCACTATGGTGCCATTACATGTTTTTTTGTTCCCAGAGGACAGATCAGAAAGAGGACGCTCCAAATGACTGAAGAGGTTACCTGGCCTAAGGAAATTCGGGTCAGTCCCGACAAAAAAACTTTGACGCTGGTATTTGAAGAAGAAAAACCGGTGTCATTTTCTGCTGAGTTTTTGCGCGTTCATTCGCCAAGTGCAGAGGTTCAAGGCCATTCGCGCGAACAGAAGCAAACTGTCGCTGGCAAGCAGGCCGTGGAGATCATGAAAATTGATCCGGTTGGCAATTATGCAGTGCGTATCAGCTTTGACGACATGCACAATACCGGCCTGTTTTCGTGGGCATATTTCAACGAGATGGCCGAACAACAGGATGAGTTGTGGGCGATCTATCTTGCAGAGCTTGAAGATAAGGGCCTGAAACGCGAGCCATAAACCCGGGACAAGTGAAAAGGCGGTGCGGGCATAAAAAAACCGGCCGCATGGGCCGGTTTTTCAATCAATTAGTCGGCTGAAAATCAGCGAACGACAATCACTTTCGCGCCAACTCTGACACGCTCATAGAGATGCTCAACATCTTTGTTGGTCATTCTGATGCAACCGGAAGACACAGCCTGACCGATTGACCAAGGCTCATTTGAGCCATGAATACGGTAGATTGTGCTGCCGATGTAAAGCGCACGGGCGCCTAGTGGATTGTTGAGGCCACCTGGCATGTAAGCAGGCAAACCTGGTTGACGCTTGCGCATGGCGGCAGGCGGCGTCCAGCCTGGCCATTCAGCTTTGCGAGATACGCGGTGCGTACCTGACCACTGGAAACCATCACGGCCGACACCAATGCCATAGCGCATGGCTTTGCCATTGCCCTGAACATGATAGAGACGGCGCTCTTTTGTGTTCACGATGATTGTGCCTGGCTTCTGTTTAGTCTCATAGCGGACCATTTTCCGCCTGATTTTGGACTTACCATACCGTGCAGTGGGTCCAATTTCACGCCACGTGCGCGACGAGGGATCAAATACTTGCCGCGCTTCCGCACCGCCATCACCAAAGGGGGCAACTGCACTGCCGGTCAGGACAAGTGCAACAGCCAAAAACAGCCGTTTCAACAACATATGTGAGCTCCAAATTTATCCGCCGCAGCCGCTATCCGACCACGAATCCCAGAAAACATAATGCTGACACGTAAAAAAACAGGCAATGGTATTTTGGCCACATAGTGTTCAAAAAACAGCAGCAAAACGACTTTTTTGCGCCAAATCCGGCAGAATCTGACCACAAAGCAAAAAGACGACCAGAATTACCCGTCAATTCCGTACTGCGGTTTTAAGACATTCTTAGACAGAATTGCTTAATTACACGCCATAGAAATGGGGTTCAGAAATGGTTGAAATCAATTCACGTCCGCGTGTCATGATCAGTATTGCGCGCGCCGATACCGGCGGTGCTCCCGAACATGTGTTTCAACTGGTGAAGGCTCTGGAAGGCCAGGTTGAATTTCACATCGCTTGTCCGGCAGATCGCCCGTACTACCAACGTTTCATCACGATGTTGGGTCAGGAACGGATTCTAGAGATACCGCACCGTCGTCTGACTTTCTCCGCGTTGAAGGCTATGGCCCGAGCAGTGCGTGAGAAAAACATCGATCTTATCCATTCACATGGCAAGGGTGGCGGCGTTTATGGACGGCCAGTGGCCTTGGCGACAGGCCGAAAAGTTGTTTACACGCAACATGGCATGAGCCCAGATGCCAAATTCAAATACTGGTTTCTGGACTACAATGTCTGGTTGGATCTTATTCTCGGCAAATTTACCGATGCAAGTATCTGTGTGTCCGAAGGAGAAAAGATTGAAACTGTTGCCCAGCATGTTGCCAAGGCGCATGAACTGACGGTCATTCCAAACGGCGTGCCAAATGGCCTGCAGCGCCACCACGTCAATACTACTGGCCAACCACTCAGCCTTGTTTCGGTTTCCCGGTTTGACGGGCAGAAAAACCCTGATGAGTTATTGGAAATCATCGATAAATTGTCTCACCGCAACATTCCAGGCGGTTTCCATATGACTGTCTTGGGTGTTGGCGCCGGTAAAGTGGAGTTTGAAGCGGAGCTTGCGAACAGATCGCTTGAAGGTTTTGTCACTATGGCTGGTGCCGTGTCAGATGTGAGACGAGTCTTCCGCCGTTCCGATATGCTTATCTCCACCTCAATTTGGGAAGGCATGCCTTTGGCCTTGCTGGAAGCCATGTCAGAAGGATTGCCGATCGTTGCCAGTAAAGTGGTGGGTAATCGGGATGTTGTTGATGATGGCGAAAGCGGTTATCTCTATCCCCTCGGGGATCCTGAAAGCGCGGTGGATGCTATTGTCAAATTGACAGATGCATCAATCCGGCAGAGCTTTGGCGAAGCTGGCCGAAAAATTATCGACACGCGTCACAGTATTGAACATATGGCAGAGCAGACATTGCAGCTTTATCGGAAGATCCTGGGAACACAATCTGTCCATCAGCCACGGACTGAAGTACCCAAGAACGAACCGGTAGTTCCCAAAGAGGCAGCATAAAAACTATGGCAGTTGACGCCACGAAAATTCTGGTCACTGGTGGCGCGGGTTATATTGGGTCTCATACCTGCGTAGCTCTTGTTCAGGCGGGCTTTATACCCGTCATTGCGGATAATTTCAGCAACAGCCACCCACTCGCAATCAGCAGAATTGAAGCCATTACCGGCACTCGTCCTGAGTGCCATAAATGTGATGTCGCCGACCCTGATGCCATGAGCAAGATTTTGCAGAGCCATAAATTTGGGGCTGCAATACATTTCGCCGGGGTCAAAGCCGTTGGCAGGTCCGTTTCGGAACCTCTGGAGACTTACCGCGAAAATGTCACCGGTAGTTTATCCTTGTTGCAGTCTTTGAAGCTGGGCGGGATTACGCGGCTGATTTTCTCATCATCTGCAACAGTTTACGGCGGCGCGGAGCAAATGCCCATCCCGGAAAACGCGCAGGTGCAACCAACCAATCCCTATGGTCATTCGAAGGCGATGGTTGAGCAAATACTTCAGGATTTGGCCGCCGCAGAGCCTGATTGGGGCATTGGTGTGTTGCGTTACTTTAATCCGGTAGGGGCGCACAAAAGCGGCGAGATCGGTGAAGACCCACAAGGGATTCCGGATAATCTGTTTCCATATGTGTCGCAGGTCGCTGTGGGGCGCCGTGAAAAGCTGCAAGTGTTTGGTGATGATTATGAAACACCCGACGGTACAGGGGTCCGGGATTACATCCATGTGATGGATTTGGCCGAAGGACATGTTGCTGCTCTGAAGGCCTGTTTACAGTCACACGGTCTTTTCGCGGTGAATTTGGGAACCGGGCAGGGCAGCAGTGTTCTGGAAATCATTCAGGCGTTTGAGGCAACTTCTGGGCGGTCTGTGCCCTACGAAATCACGGAGCGCCGTCCAGGTGATGTGGGAACAAGCTACGCCGATCCTTCAAAGGCCCGCGAACTGATTGGATTTGAAGCCAAGCGTGATCTGACGCAGATGTGTCGTGACGCCTGGAACTGGCAACAACGCAATCCGACAGGCTATTCCAATCAATAGGCAGTTCTACGATCCGTTATGGTCTTGATGGCATCGTGAATCTGATCGAAATGGGAAATGATCAAATCGGGACCCAACTCGCTCACTGGCACGGGCGTATAACCGAAATCAACTGCGATAACAGGAATGGATGCGGACTTTGCTGCGTCGATATCGCTGCGACTGTCACCAACCATAATGGACTGCTCCGCATTAGCGCCAGCAAGCTCCACTGTTTTCAACAAATGCTCAGGATGTGGTTTTTTGTGGTCAAAAGTGTCGCCGCCGGTAATTGCGACAAACCGCTCCCTAAGGTTCAACTCTCCTAACAGTAACCGAGCCAGACGTTCATTTTTGTTCGTACAAACAGCAAGACCCCATCCTTCCTGATGCAATTGATCCAGGGCATCGAGCAGTCCGGGAAATGGATGTGTTTCTCTTGCAATTCTGACCTCATACTTCTGCAAAAACAATGCCATGAGGCTGTCTAGTCTCTCTGCTGAAACCGTTTCGTTATTGGCCGCAAATCCTTTCTCAATCATCATCTTTGCACCCTGACCAATATAGGTTTTGGCAGTTGAAATTGGAATCGGTGTCAGCCCTTGCTCTGTCAGGATTTCATTGAGCGTACCGACAAGGTCTGGTGCTGTTTCCAAAAGGGTACCGTCGAGATCGAAGACAAGCAGAGGTTTGGTCATGAAGAACTTTCAATGGGGGATGTAACTGGAGGTTGGTATCAGATTCAGGTGGAGTAGGCACCCAGCCCCTGACGCATCAACGTGCGACGCAACGGGGCGAATGATTTTGCGGCATAAAGACCAAGGCCTCTGGCAAACTGAACCGGCAAGAAACCGGTCAGCAATGACCGATTCAGCATATCCACACCAAAGGTGCGGCTTTTGACGTCCATCTGCCGTTTCTGATTATATCTGGCCGCAATGTCGGAAACTGGGGCCTGAGACAAGTGCAAGACCTGCTCGGCCAGTTCCTCAACATCCCGAATGCCAAGGTTCAATCCCTGAGCACCAATAGGCGGGAAGGCGTGGCCGCTTTCTCCGACAAGAAAGGCCCGTCTGTCCGCCATTTTGTCAGCGATTTGTGAAGACATTGGAAAACTCTGTCGTGGCCCCAGATCGCTTACCCGGCCAACCAGATGACGACCACGCTTTTCAATGTAGCGCGACAGCTCTGCATCACTGACCGCCATCAAGCGCTCTGCTTCATCAGGCGGCACAACACAGACCAGACTGCATCTCTTTCCTTGAAGTGGCACGAAGGTAAATGGTCCGGTTTCAGTGTGGAATTCTGTTGAAATGTTTTGATGTGACTTTTCATGGTGAAAGTCTGTCACCACCGCCGTTTGTGGGTAATCCCATTGCCGAACTGCGATGCCAGCAGCTTGCCGAACTTTCGACTGCCGTCCGTCGGCACCGACCACAAAGTCAGCCTTGATGATTTCACCGCTTTCCAGTGTCACAATCACCTCATCGTCAAAGGAAATCTCCTGAGCGAGACCCGGTTTATACGTAAAATTAGAGCGGGTTGAGGCGACATCCTGAATCTGTTTGACAAGATTGCCGACGGGAATGTTGAGCGCGAAGAATGAATGCCCGATTTCGCCGGCTTGAAAGCTGACTTCCGGTGCGCGTATCAGCCGCGAAGTTCCGTCAATAAGCCGCATTGTCTCCAAAGGTGTGGCATCTTCGATCGATGACGGATCAAGACCAACTTCGTCCAGAAAGGCCAGTGAGCCTTGCATCAGGGCGATTGTACGCTGATCCTGCAGCGGGTTATCCGCCGCGACCAGAACTGTGTCCAAGCCCGCCCTGGCCAAGGCCAGTGCAGACAACCAGCCCACAGGACCGCCGCCTATGATGATGGCACGTGTTTGATTGTTGATTTCCGGTTGATCCATAATACCCTATTGATCCCGACACACATGCGAAGATACGTTCCCGCGCATAACCATTTCCGTACATATAGGGTAATAGGTGTTGTCTGGCGATATGTCAGCGACAGGTGGCTGGAAATTTCACTCCAGACTGCTTCGTGCAGCGTAATTAACTTTGGACCCTAAACCGTACAGTCAAAAAATGGCTTCAATCAATTCACCTCTTGGTTTAAGGCATTGCGCATGACCACCGTACTTTCACCTTCAGCAAAATCTGCATCAGTTTGGAACATAAGGGCTTTGTTTTTGTGCGAAGCTGTTGTTCTGACGTCAATCTTTCCACGCTTTCCTGATCTGAAGGAAACGCTCGCTCTGGACCATGCCCAACTGGGCTTGAGCCTTCTGGGCCTGCCATTGGGGACACTTCTATCGCTCGTTTTGGCGGGCGGCCTTGTGGATCGCCTGGGAACACGGCGTGCATCATTGATTGGCATTAGCCTGGTGGCAATTTCCATGGTTCTGCCGACGCTGGCAGTATCCATGATGGCCCTGTTCGTCGCATTGTTTGTGGTTGGGTTGTCTTTGGCCCTCATCGAGATCGGCATGAATGTAGATGCCGACCGGGTTGAGAAATGGGTGTCGAAGCCCATTATGAGTTCCTGTCACGGCTTTTGGAGCGTTGGCGCTCTCATTGGGACCGGACTGGGCGCATTGTGCGCTGGCATGGGGATTTCGCCGCTGCATCAAATCATGATTATCTCCCCAATCTTCGGAATAGCGGGAATTCTGATTATCCAATTGCGGGCACCCATCCCGGTACCACCACCTTCAGCCCAATTGGCACCAACATTTGCCTTGCCTACCCGGGCATTGCTGGGAGTTGCCGTATTTGCGGTTGGTTTGCAGATGTCAGAAGGCGCTGCATTTGACTGGAGTGGTATCTATATGAGGGAGGTTGTAGGTGCCAACGCGACGTTCATTGGCATGGCCTATTTTTCCTTCACACTTCCTATGGCCATTGGACGGTTCTTTGGTGACCACTTCCGCACGGTTTTGGGCCCAGTTCGGCTTGCGCGGATCACAACATTGATCGGCTGTTTGGGTTTGCTTATCCTGGGACTTACGGAAACGGCCATTGGTTCGATTTTAGCATGGGGTCTGGTGGGGCTTGGCGCCTCCATGGCTTTCCCGCTGGCTGTGACGGCAGCAGCAGAGCGCGATGATCGACCTGCGGCAGTGAATGTAGCGAGCGTGTTTCTGGTCGCTTTCACGGCATTTGTCATTGGCCCACCCCTGATCGGTTTCGTTGCCAAGTTGGTTGGGCTGCAAAACGGATTGATGGCGCTGCTTCCATTTTGCATTCTTGGGTATTTTTTGGCACCATCGCTAAAACCAAAATGATTTTGAAGGAGACTTGATGACAAAGGCAATTGTGGTCCGCGAAACCGGAGGCCCCGAGGTTCTGAAATATGAGACCATCGATTTGGCAGATCCGAAGGAAGGCGAAGCGCTTGTTCGCCATGCCGCAATTGGTGTCAATTTCATCGATGTTTATTTCCGCTCTGGACTTTATCCCTCGCCAACTGGAATGCCATTCATTCCAGGCAATGAAGGCGCAGGAATTGTGGAAGCCGTTGGGCCAGGCGTCACACATGTGAAAGCTGGAGATCGCGTTGCCTATGTGGGGCCCATTGGTTCTTATGCTGAAAGCCGAATTGTACCTGCGGATCGGCTGGTGGCGCTGCCGGACGACATTTCAGACAAGACTGCTGCAGCCATGATGCTGAAAGGCATTACAGCGCAATATCTATTGTGCCGCACATTCAAGGTTGCCGAAGGGCACACCATTCTCTTTCATGCAGCTTCCGGCGGTGTCGGGCTGATTGCCTGTCAGTGGGCCAAGGCACTTGGTGCAACAATCATTGGAACTGTCGGGTCGGCTGAAAAAGCTGAACTGGCAAAAGCACATGGTGCACATCACACCATCAACTATCGGACCGAGGATTTTGTTGCCCGCGTTCAGGAAATCACAGGTGGCAAGGGCGTTGATGTTGTCTATGATTCCATTGGGCAGGATACGTATCCCGGATCACTTGATAGTTTGAAACCTCTTGGCATGTGGGTTTCATTTGGTCAGGCATCAGGCCCCATCACAAATTTCAATCTGGCCGATCTGGCATTGAAGGGATCGCTATTTGCAACGCGTCCGACCATATTCAATTACATTGCGGAGCGGTCAGACCTGGAGCAAAGTGCGAATGATCTGTTCAATGTCGTATCGTCTGGCCGTGTCAAAATTCCAGTCCATCAGGAGTATGCACTGGCAGATGCCGGAGCGGCACATGAAGCACTTGAAAGTCGTCGGACGACAGGTGCCAGTATTCTGACGGTATAGAATAACACGGCGACAAATGGAGCTGATGCAGCTTGCATGGGCCAAATCTGAAAGAGAAGTATGGCAGGATTGACAACACATGTGCTTGATACGGCCACAGGCCTTCCGGTGTCTGGCCTTAAGATCGAATTATGGTCTGCAGACGGGCAAAACCGTTTGGCAGAGCGGGTCACAAATACTGATGGCCGCACGGACAAACCATTGGTTGCCGCAGACGACGCAGAGGATGGATTTTACGAAATTCGTTTCTTCGTTGAGGATTATCTGAAGACCTTTCCTAAAGAGCCGCCATTCTTTGATGTCATAAGCATCCGCTTCCGCTACAGCGCCGGGCGTCCGCACCATCATGTGCCGTTGCTGCTCTCACCCTTCGGCTATTCCACCTATCGCGGGAGTTGATATGCTGCATGAGCTTTGCTTTCGGCTGAATGATGAAATCATTACACTGACCGATTTTGGTCCAACTGATACGCTGCTCGATTTCATTCGCGAGCGGAAGAATCTGTCCGGTACAAAAGAGGGCTGTAACGAAGGTGATTGCGGCGCCTGTACAATCGCTATGGGCGAATTGGAAGATGGCGAATTGGTCTACCGTCCGGTCAATGCCTGCATCCAATTACTCGGCATGGCTCATGGCAGGCACGTGGTCACCGTGGACCACCTTTCAAAAGAGGGTGAGGCTCTGCACCCGGTACAAGATGCTATGGCACGCCACCATGGCTCGCAATGCGGCTTCTGCACGCCGGGTATTGTGATGTCGCTGTATTGTCTGCATGAGGACCGCAAGGACCCGCCGACACGCGAAACAGTTAACACCTGGCTGGCGGGCAATCTGTGTCGGTGTACCGGTTATCGACCGATTATTAATGCCGCAATGGAAAGTTGTTTCGGACCAATTTTTCCTACAAACCATCCCACTGGCGAGATGGGCGCAATTGACTCATCACAATCGCTGTTTGTTGGTAATGATGACGCGTTTTTCGCAGCGCCTGCCACATTGAAGGATGCGCTGGAATTATACGCAAAATATCCTGATTCAACGCCCGTTGCTGGTGCGACCGATGTCGGGCTATGGGTCACCAAACGGCTGGATGAGCTTCCCAAGATCCTGCATTTGGGCCGTATTCAGGGCTTTTCGGATATCGTGGTCAACACCGATGGCTTAACAATGGGAGCCGGTGTGACCTATGAGGCTGCTCTGTCTCATCTGGCAGACATTGATCCAGATGTTGCCGAGTTGATTTTACGCATCGGGTCTCGTCAAGTCCGTGCAAGCGGCACCATTGGTGGCAACATAGCGAACGGATCTCCTATCGGCGATACGCCGCCCTTGTTGATTGTGCTCGAGGCTGCCGTTGAATTGCAGAGTGTGGACAACAAGCGCTCCATGCCCATCGAAGAGTTTTTCATTGAGTATGGCAAGCAGGACCGCAACGCCGGCGAACTGCTGACGTCAATCCAGATTCCTGCACTGAAGCCAGAAGAACATTTGCGGTGCGGTAAGATCACCAAGCGTTTCGACCAGGATATTTCGGCCGTGATGGCAGCATTCAAGATCACATTGGAGGGCGACCGAATTACTGCGGCGCGGATAGCCTATGGCGGCATGGCCGGCACACCAAAACGTGCAAACCACGCCGAGCAATTGCTGCAAGGCCTTTCCATATCAGATGAGGCAGCCTGGTCGCCTGCCATCACCGCATTGAATGATGATTTTGCACCCATGAGCGATATGCGTGCAAGTGCATCCTACAGGATGACAGCGGCGCAAAACCTCCTGCGCAAAGCCTTGCTGGAAATCGGTGGAACATCCAGCATTGCAACACGGGTAACGGCGACAAGGCCTGATGATCTGGAGGCCGCCGAATGACCAGCACCACAGCCACAGTTCACAAAGCCAAAAAACATGACAGCGGCATCAAACATGTCAGCGGCCGGGCCCGATACATTGATGATGTGCCGGAACCTGCCGGAACTCTGCATGTGGTTCCCGGTCTTGCCACCATCGCAAGTGGTCAGATTAAAAGCATTGATTTGGACCCCGTGAAGCAGGCACCCAGCGTGGTGGCTGTTTTAACACTGGACCATATACGCGGCGCCAATGACACCAGCCCTGCAGGGACTGGCGACGACCCGGTGTTTGCTGAGAATGTCGTGACCTTTCATGGGCAGGCATTGTTTGCGGTTGTCGCAACCAATCGTCTGGCTGCGCGCAAAGCGGCGCGCCTTGCCAAGGTGGTCTATGAAGCTGATGAAGCACCGCTTGTATCAGTTGCAGATGCGCGGAAGGTCGGCTCAGAGGTACTTGAAACCTATCAGTTTTTGCGCGGAGAGCCTGTCGAAGCAATCAAGACTGCGCCGCATCGCCTGAAATCAGGTATGAAAATTGGCGGTCAGGAACATTTTTATCTGGAAGGCCAGATCGCCATGGCCATTCCGGGAGAGGACGGAGATATGACCGTCTTGTCCTCCACTCAGCATCCGACTGAAGTCCAGCATGTTGTGGCTCATGTGCTGCATGTGCCTCAGCACTCTGTGACGGTTGAAACGAGGCGGATGGGCGGCGGTTTTGGTGGCAAGGAAAGTCAAGCCTCGCAATGGGCAGCCATTTGTGCACTCGCTGCACAGATCACTGGTAAGGCCTGCAAGCTCCGGCTTGATCGCGATGATGATATGATCATGACTGGCAAACGCCATGATTTTGAAGTCGGCTTTGAAGCCGGATTTGCAGAAAACGGCCGGTTGATCGCTGTTGATACGGATCTGGCCAGTCGTTGCGGTCATTCAGCTGACTTGTCGTTGGGCGTCAACGACCGCGCCATGTTCCATTCTGACAACGCATATTTCTATCCTGATGTGCGTATCAGGTCACACCGGTTGCGCACCAACACCGTATCTGCAACAGCTTTTCGAGGCTTCGGTGGGCCTCAAGGGGTTCTGTTTGCCGAGCGTATGATGGATGAAATTGCCATAGAAATGGGCCTGGATCCGCTGGATGTCCGAAGGGCCAATTTTTATGGTCATGACAGCCGCAACATCACACCTTTTGGCATGCTCATTGAAGACAACATTATCGATGATGTGGTCACTCAGTTGGAAAAGACCAGCCAATATCGGGACAGACGTACGGAAATCGATGCTTTTAACAAAACAAGTCGCTTCCTGAAAAAGGGAATAGCGCTGACGCCGGTAAAATTCGGCATAGCCTTTACACTGAACCATCTCAATCAGGCTGGGGCGTTGGTGCATGTCTATACGGATGGCTCGGTGTATCTCACCCATGCCGGGACCGAAATGGGGCAGGGCCTCTACATTAAAGTAGCACAAGTCGTGGCAGAGGAATTCGGCATCGATCTCGATCAGGTCAAAATTGGTGCTACTGTCACGGACAAGGTGCCCAATACGGGTCCGACCGCCGCCTCTTCCGGGTCAGATTTGAATGGAATGGCGGCAAAGGCGGCTGCAGATCAGATAAAAGCCCGCATGCGGACCTTTGTGGCGGAACGCTTTCAAGCCCAGCAGGACGACGTGGTCTTTGCCGATAACAAAGTATCTGTCGGCGATAGCAGTATGAAATTCAGCGACCTTGCCCAAGAAATGCATCTTGATCGGATTTCGTTGTCTGCGTCAGGGTTTTATCGCACACCAAAAGTCTCCTGGAACCGGGACGAGGTCAAAGGCCGTCCATTTTTCTATTTTTCCTATGGCGCTGCCTGCTCGGAAGTACAGATCGATACAATGACCGGCGAGATGAAGGTAACTGCGGTTGATATTCTGCATGATGTGGGGAAATCGCTTAATCCGGCTGTCGATATTGGACAGATTGAGGGCGGCTTCGTGCAGGGCATGGGTTGGCTGACCACAGAAGAACTGGTGTGGGATGATCAGGGCCGATTGCGCACGCACGCGCCATCAACCTACAAAATCCCTTGTGCGTCCGATGTCCCGGAGCATTTTGTAACCAATCTGTATGAAAGTTCCGGCAATCGGGAAGACACAATCTATCGCTCCAAGGCGGTGGGTGAACCACCGCTGATGCATGGCATATCTGTGTTCAGTGCGATCTATCATGCGATTGCCAGCATAAAGCCGGGCACCAAACCGCAATTGGACGCACCGGCCACACCTGAGGCCATCTTGTCCGCAATTGCATCATTGGAGCCGTCGTAGCGGTCATGATTTGTCACCCATGAAGTTGTGGCAACCCCTTGCAAAATGCCTGTCTGAGCACCAGTCGGTGGTTCTTGTGCTTGTTCAGGAAGCCCGTGGTTCGGTGCCACGTGGTGCGGGCGCAGGGCTGGTCGTGCTCCCCAATGGCGAGTTTTATGGAACCATTGGCGGTGGCGCACTCGAATGGGAAGCGCTGAGCCATGCGAGGAGATTTGCTGAGGCGGGCAAAGTGTTTGAGCAACTGAGTGTGCCTCTTGGCCCAAATTTGGGGCAATGTTGCGGAGGGAATGTTTCTCTCACTTATGAAGCATGGAATCCGGCACGCCTGAAAGAAGCAGGTGTTTTGGCGCAGGCAGAAAGCGCCGGGTGTTTTGAGACCAAAAAATCACATAAGGACACCGATCTCATTCACCGCACAATTGTTGGTTCCGAAGGGAATGAACGCTTCGGAATCAGATTGGTTCCAGTTGCCATATTCGGGGCAGGGCACGTTGGAAAAGCATTGATGCGGTCACTGTCACTGCTGCCTGCGCGGATCGTCTGGGTCGACAGTCGTGCAGACATGTTTCCCGGCCTTGCGCCGGACAATGTCAGCATGCATGCGCTGTCTGATCCGCGCACCATTCTCGCTGATCTGAGTTCTGAAACATCCATCATCATCCTCACGCACAGCCACGCGCAGGACTTGTCCATATTGGAGGCAGCGTTGAAAGCGGGCTTTTCCTTTGTTGGTGTAATTGGCAGCAAGACAAAACGGGCAAGGTTCGAATCAATGCTGATCAAAGCCGGGCTTAATGAGGATTTAGCCAGAAGTTTTCATTGTCCAATTGGTATTCCTGGCCTTGAAAACAAGGAGCCGAGCGTAATCGCAGCCTCCGTTTCAGCGCAGCTTTTTATGGGAAAACCCGCCAAAACCTAAAACGGAACTTGTTTTTTGTAAGGCAACGCGCCCTAATACATCTCTGGATAGTGGGGTGAACGAACTTGACAGATGAACAATCGCATAATGCAACACCATTGTTGCAGGCCAGAGGTATCGTAAAACGTTTTGGATCACTGACGGCAAATGATTACATCGACCTTTCTCTTTTTCCCGGTGAAATTCATGCCCTCCTGGGGGAAAACGGTGCCGGTAAATCCACTTTCGTAAAAATGCTTTATGGCAGTTTGCGACCTGATGAAGGCACGTTGAGCTGGAAGGGGGCTGAGGTTTCCATCAAGAACCCGGCTATGGCTCGGCAATTGGGCATTGGCATGGTGTTCCAGCACTTCTCACTGTTTGAAGCGCTCACAGTAGAAGAAAACATTCTGTTGGCGCTGCCGCCGCAACAGGCGAAAAATCTGCGACAACGTATTAAAACTGTATCGACTGATTACGGCCTTCCGCTTGATCCAACAGCAACAATTGCGGACCTTTCGGTTGGTGAAAGGCAGCGAGTTGAGATCGTGAGATGCCTGCTTCAGGAGCCGGATCTCATTATCATGGATGAACCGACATCGGTTCTGACCCCCCAGGAAGCGGACGAATTGTTTCTGGTGCTCGAAAAACTGGCGTCCGAGCATAAAAGCATTTTGTATATCAGCCACCGGCTGGATGAGGTGAAGCGTCTGTGCCACCGCGCCACTATCCTGCGTCATGGCAAACTCATTTCTGAATGTGACCCACAGCAAGAGAACGCAAAAACGCTGGCTGCAATGATGGTTGGCAGTGAAGTTGCCGATGTCAAACGCGTACCGCAGGATTTGCACGACGCCAAAAAATGTCTGGTGGTCAGGGCGCTGAATTTGGAACCTGAACTGAACACGGGAACCAGTCTCGTTGATGTGTCCTTCGATGTTGCAAAGGGCGAAATCCTCTGCATCGCTGGCATTGCCGGCAACGGACAAGCCGAGTTGTTCGGTGCTTTATCGGGCGAAACGCCTGTCTCGGATGTCGGTGCGATTGTTTTTGAAGGATGGCCCTGTGGCGCTGATGGCATTGCGGAACGTCGCAGGCGCGGTGCGGCATTCGTGCCCGAAGAGCGCAATGGTCACGGCGCATTGGCCAGCTTGAAACTCAGCAAAAATATTCTTCTGTCGTGGAACAATGCCAATGATGGCACCACCAGAAAAGGTATTATTGACCGCATGGCTCTGGCACGTCTTGAAGGGGCAATTACTGAGGCCTTTGATGTGCGCATGGCGCATCCAGATGTGGAGGCAGGGGCTCTGTCCGGTGGCAATCTGCAAAAGTTTGTCATGGGCCGAGAAGTCAAACGCAGACCGAAATTGCTGATTGTTTCCCAGCCGACTTGGGGTGTGGACGCGGGAGCAGCCAGTCTGATCCGGCAAAAACTGGTGGATTTGTCTCGAGCTGGCACGACGATTGTCGTCATCAGCCAGGATCTGGATGAGATTTTTGAAATCGCCGATCAGGTCGCCGTTATCTCTGAAGGCCATATGTCGGACATGTATCCGATTGACGAGGTGACACGGGAGCAGGTCGGACTGTTGATGGGCGGCATGGACCCCAACGGTCCACCCGAAGTTACGGCGGAAGCCATGGCGCAGTCGCTGATGCGTGACAGGGAGGCGGAAGATGCCGTTTAAACTACAACGCAGAGAAGAGCATTCGGCGTGGATGGCGCTGTTTTCACCTCTGATCGCTGTTGCTTTGATGTTGGCAACCGGTGCGGTATTATTCGCCAGTCTGGGCATTGATCCTGTCAAGGGACTGAGCGTCTACTTTCTGGAGCCATTGCAAAGCGCTTGGTCGCTTCAGGAACTTGTGGTCAAGGCGACGCCTTTGATCCTGATTGGCATTGGCCTGTCTATCTGTTATCGCGCCAATATCTGGAACATTGGAGCTGAAGGTCAATTTGTAGCCGGTGCTCTGGCAGGCTCCTATTTTCCGATCATGATGGTTGGTTGGGAAGGCCCATTTGTTTTCCCCGCAATGGTTGCAGCTGGCATGGCGGGGGGCGCTTTGTTTGCGCTCATACCCGCCGCTTTGAAAATTCGCTTTGGCGCAAATGAGATCCTCACCAGTCTTTTGCTGGTTTATGTAGCCCAGTTTTTCCTGGATTGGCTGGTCCGCGGCCCTTGGCGGGATCCTGAAGGGTTTAACTTTCCGGAAAGCCGTCTGTTTCCCAGTGACGCGGTAACGCCTCTGATCATCGAGGGAGGCCGGATGCATATCGGTTTTCCGATTGCGCTCATAATTGCATTGCTGGCGGCCTTTTATCTGGCCCGTACCATTCACGGGTTTCAGATACAGGTAATAGGTGAATCGCCGCGTGCCGCTCGATTTGCCGGTTTCAGTCAGAGCAAAATGATCGTTTTTGCCTTTGCAGTTTCCGGTGCTTTGGCTGGTTTGGCCGGTATTCTTGAGGTGGCTGGTCCCATCGGGCAATTGCGACCGGTTATTTCACCGGGCTATGGCTTTACGGCCATTATCGTTGCCTTTCTGGGCCGGCTGAACCCGATCGGGATTGTAATCGCAGGCTTTGTTCTTGCGCTGTCCTATCTGGGTGGCGAGGCGGCTCAGGTGACGCTGGGAATTTCAGACAAGATCGCCCGGGTTTTCCAGGGGCTGTTGCTGTTTTACGTGCTGGCCTGTGACACCTTCATTGTCTACACCTTCCGCCGCGTTGGCGTTGCCAGGGAGGCAAGCTGATGGAAATGTATGAAGCCATAATTCTAACCATCATCACTGCTGCAACGCCATTGCTGTTGGCAGCATGCGGAGAATTGGTTGCTGAGCGCGCCGGTGTTCTCAATCTGGGAGTTGAAGGCATGATGATCATGGGCGCTGTGGGTGCCTTTGCCGTCGCGTTCACAACTGGATCGCCCTATCTGGGGATCGCTGCGGGCATTGCAGCGGGCGCCGCTGCGTCGCTCCCCTTTGCTTTCCTGACCATATCCATGGTGACCAATCAGGTGGCGACGGGGCTTGCGCTTACAATACTGGGCCTTGGCCTGTCTGGCATGATTGGCGATGCCTATATCGGACAGCCCGGCGTCAAACTGTCTCCAATCAGCATTGAGGGGCTATCTGATCTTCCTTATGTTGGCAAAATCCTGTTTTCCCAGGACGTCATTGTCTATGCCTCGGTGCTCTTGTTGCTGATCGTCTGGTTCTTTCTTTTCAAAACCCGCGCGGGCTTGTCGCTGAGAGCGGTTGGCGATAGCCATTCTTCTGCCCACGCATTGGGCGTATCGGTACGCAAAGTGCGCTATCTGGCCGTTATTTTTGGCGGAGCTTGTGCCGGGCTGGCGGGGGCATATCTGTCGCTGGTCTATACGCCGCAATGGACAGAAGGAATGACCGCAGGCCGCGGCTGGATCGCCGTTGTTCTGGTCGTTTTTGCAACGTGGATGCCAGGGCGGCTTTTGGCCGGTGCCTATCTGTTTGGGGCCGTTCTGATCCTTCAACTGCATGCGCAGGCTGCAGGCGTCAATATTCCATCGCAGTTCCTGTCCAGTTTGCCATATCTTGCAACCATAATCGTACTTGTTCTGATTTCCAGGAATCGTACTCTGGTGAAAAAGAATTCACCCGCATGCCTTGGCAAACCCTTCGTGCCTGATGTCTAATGGCGAATGGGCGAGCTAATCACTCAATTAATCAGGGATATTTCTCTATGAATCGTATTGCAAAAATACTTGCAGGTGTGATCGCGCTCTCAGCGCTTACACTTGCCGGACCCGCACTTGCAGCAAGCCACGGTAAAACCAAGGTTGGCTTCATTTATGTCGGACCCATTGGTGATCATGGTTGGTCCTACCAGCATAATCAGGGACGCCTGGCCATTGAAGAAGCCTTTGGCGACAAAGTCGAAACTACATATGTGGAAAATGTGTCGGAAGGTCCCGACGCCGAGCGCGCAATCGAGCGTCTCGCCCGTGAAGGGTTCGATATGATTTTCACAACATCATTCGGCTTCATGAACCCGACTGTGAAAGTGGCCGCAAAATTTCCGGACATCCGCTTCGAACATGCCACTGGTTACAAGCGTGCTGACAATGTTTCCACCTATTCGTCCCGCTTCTATGAAGGCCGTTACATCATTGGTCAGATTGCCGCAAAGGTGTCTGAAACAGGAACAGCCGGTTACATCGCTTCGTTCCCGATTCCTGAAGTGGTACGCGGCATCAACGCGTTCATGCTGGGTGCCCAATCTGTTGACCCGGATTTCAAATTGAAAGTGGTTTGGGTCAACACATGGTTCGACCCTGGCAAGGAAGCTGACGCTGCCAAGGCTCTTATCGACCAGGGCGTTGACATCATTACCCAGCACACAGACTCACCTGCACCGCTGCAAGTGGCTGCGGAACGTGGGATCAAGGGATTTGGTCAGGCGTCAGACATGATCAGATTTGCACCGGAAGCCCAGTTGACTTCCATCGTGGACGTTTGGGATGCCTATTATGTCTCGCGTGTGCAGGCCGTCATGGATGGCACTTGGGAATCAACCGACACGTGGGGCGGCCTGGATGCAGATATGGTTGAAATGGCAGCTTACACAAATCTTCCAGATGACGTCGCTGCAGCGGCTGCTGTAACTCAGGAATCCATCCATAGTGGTGCGTTTCACCCTTTCACCGGGCCGATCTACAAACAAGACGGTTCCTTGTTGGTGGGCGAGGGAGAGATTGTTGATGATGGCACGCTGCTTGGTATGAACTTCTACGTAAAAGGCGTCGATGGGGATCTCCCACAATAAGCGCCGAACCTATTCGAAACTCTGGAAGCCGGCCACAAGGTCGGCTTCTTGCGATTTATCGATGAGCCGACACAAAGCGGTGACAATTCTTACGAAACGCTCTAAGAATTCTTTGTGGCAAGCATCTTTGGGCGGGGGTGAACTGAATGAGTCTTTGGAAGCGAATGATGGGACGGCGCCCGGAAATTGAGCCGGTTGTGCCCGCCAAACGTAGCGGCTCCAGAAGGCGTGTTCGCGAAGTTGAGGACATCACCGATATTGCCGCAGAAGAAGCTTTTGACGGTGCTCTGACGGAAAGCATTCGCGCCCGTTGGACTTATTGGAACAAGCTTGGCGATCTCGCGCCCGATTTGATCGCCCCGCAGGTCAATCCCATCTACAAAAATGTGCCCGCATGGCCCTCTGATAGGCTGGCGTTCCTGACCATCGAACGGGATTCCTCAACGATAATGGCAACGGACGGCCTGTCCGATCCGTTTGAGGATCAGAACCGCAGTAGTCAGGGTTTCCGTGTTGAGTTCTTCATCGACATTACAGAACGACCCTTATCTGAACAGTCGCGTCATATTGCGGTCGAAACACTCATGACCATTGCATACAACACGGTTGCGCGGGGAGGGGTGGAAGACCTTCTGGATGAATACGGCCTGATTTCGATGGAAATCCCCGAAAGTGATCTACCGGCAACCCATCTCACGTCTGATGGCAGCGCGGGGATTTTGCTCGGTGGCCCAAAGGCAGACTTTGAAACGCTTTATGTGGATGGCCCCTTGGGGGACATTGAACTCGTATCGCTGACATTGTTGACGGGACGCGAGACAGACCTCATCCGCAAAAAAGGGGCTAGTGCGAGAGCTGATATAGCACAAAACCTGCTGGAATCAGGCATTGGGCACCGGACAATCATCGGTCGACCATCTATCATCTAGGGTGGCAGAGTAGTATTTCTGTCGCTCAGGACTGGCTGTATTCTGCGACTACCGTTCGAACACCACAGTGCGATGCTCGTTTATGAAGACGCGCCGCTCAGCATGTAGTTGAATGGCTTTTGACAGGACGCGCGCTTCAATTGCACGGCCTTTGGCCACCAGATCGTCTGCATTCAGGGCGTGTGTTACGCGCTCGGCATCCTGTTCGATAATCGGACCCTCATCAAGATCCGGCGTTACGTAATGCGCTGTTGCACCAATCATTTTTACGCCCCGATCATAGGCCCTGTGATAAGGCTTTGCGCCTTTGAAAGCAGGCAGAAACGAGTGGTGAATATTGATGATTTTGCCAAAGTGCTTGGAGCTGAACGTATCGGATAGAACTTGCATATATCGCGCTAGAACCACCAGTTCGGCCCCGGTGCGGCTGACTATCTCATCCAGCCGTATTTCCTGCTCTGCCTTGGTCTCCGGCGTGACTTGCAGCAAATGAAACGGTATTCCAAGGCGCTCGACATCCGCGCGCGTCACGTCATGATTGGAGACGACCGCAACAATCTCGATAGGTAAGACACCCGTTTTTGTCCGGTAAAAGATATCCTGAAGGCAATGGTCAAATTTGGATACCATGACGATACATTTGATCGGTGTCCCGTCCGTAAACAAATGTGTTTCCGCATCGAATTCATTGGAGAAACCAACGATCGAATTTTGCAGGTCTTCTAACGAAACAGAGGCCGGTGCAGAAAATTCGACACGTAAAAAGAACTGCCCATTACCGTCCGCTCGTGTGGTTCCTGGGGTCGGTTGAAAGAATTGGGAGCTTTGGAGAATATTGCATTTCTTCTCCGCCAGAATTTCAGACAAACCAGCCACGATGCCGGGTCTGTCCGGACACGTCAGCGTCAATACGACGGTCATAAGTTCTCTCTTTTGATCAGGAAATATGTGTTGGTCTTAATGGAAAGCTCAGCAGAGTGCAAAAGAACTATCATTGGAAGATGTGGTCCATTTTGTCTTCCTTTTCAAGACGATGCTGAGAGGGTAAAAACCAATTCCAATTGAATTCTAACTGCTGTCTGCTCAAGGTTTCCTGGCAAGGGGCAGAGCATCAATTCTGTCGTAGAATTGTTGAGAGGACTCATAAAGGTCAGAGTAGATCGGCATCATTTTGTCGTAAAGCTCTGTCCATGCAGGTATCGGATCAAATTGCTGTCCGTAACGCACCATTCCGCGCGTTGCCTCATCGATGTCTGACTTGTTTCCGGAAGCAACTGCCATCAGTATTGCCGCTCCAACAACACCACATTCCAGTTCTTCCGGAACCAGATACGGAACGCCATACATACTGGCCTTTATATTGAGCCAAAGCTCAGACTTTGCTCCTCCTGAAGCGGCAACAATGCGATCCGGTCGTCCTGCGCCGCCTTCGACTGAATCGAGCTTTTGCCGGACCGAAAAGGCAACGCCTTCCAGAACAGCTCTGTGTAAATCCGGAAGGTCATGGGTCGCGGTCAACCCAAAAAACTGGGCGCGCGAATTGCTATGATTTCCAAACCGCTCGCCTGACAGGTAAGGCAGAAAGAACAGACCGTTAGAACCTGGTTCTGCCTGCGTGGCCAAATCTGCGACCTCTGCATAGTCTCTGCGATTGCCATGAAAGGCGCGTCTGGCCCATCGCACCGCATCACCGCCCGCATCAAGAAGCGTAAAGCTTCCCCAATTTCCCTCAACCGTTGCCAGGTTTGAAACTTCTTCATTTATCACCGGCGATTCATGAATAAGGGTAATAATCGATGATGTGCCTGTGACATCAGAGCCAAGGCCGGGTTTTGAGACCCCTGACCCCAGTAAAGCCATCGGATAGTCCCCGGCACCGACCAGAACTGGAATCCCACCGGGTAATCCCAGGAGCGACGCGGTTTCTTGAGACAGTGTTCCAAGTACGTCTGCCGGGCTTTTGATCTCTGGCAGCAGTCGTTTTGGAATGCCTGTAAGTTTGATGAGTTGCTCTGACCAAGTCTTCGTTGTGCAATCCATGAGATAACTCAACGAGCCTTCGGTAAAATCCTGCGCTCTTTCACCTGTGAGTTTGTAATTGATCCAGTCTTTCGGCATCAAAAGTGTGCTGGCCGATTCAACCGCTACCGGGTCGTTCTTCTGCAGCCAGAGCAATTTGAAAGCCGGCCAAGCGGTCGCTGGCATATTTGCTGTGATTGGAAGCAGGTCCGTTGAGTGTGCCCGGGCTGTAAAAGCGTCGACCTGGGGCTGCGTTCTTTTGTCATTCCAAAGCAATGCCTCCGCCCGGGTCAGGTTGCCATCATCATCAATCAGAACTGAACCGTGCATTTGCCCACATGAACATATGCATGCAACACGGTCTGCAGCGTTTTCAACTTTTGTCAGGACATCCTGAACACTCGCAATTGTGCCATCCCACCAATCCTGGGGACGTTGTTCGGACCAACCGTGTTGGGGCACGATTTGCTCATGTTCCTTGTGGCAAATCGCAATGATTTTGCCGGTCAGATCTACCAACGCCGCGCGAATGCTACCGGTGCCAACATCAATTGCAAGATACAGATCACGCATCACTCAACGTCCTTTCCGGTTTGAGCATCAACGACATGAGTGAAATTTTTTGATCATCTGTCTGGCTCTGAAATTCGGCCATGGTCTTGGCATTCTCCCTCAAACGTACGGTCGACCATGACTCAAGGTTTCCGACAAATCAATCTGGATCTGTAGTGCAACTACTTTCATATGGCTGAATGGGATACGCGTTGAATATTTTTGAAAATAAATGTAGTATTACTACAGATAATTGGAGGCTTTATGTACGTTGAACCGACCACTCACACCGTCAACAGCATGACGGGTAGCCTGTCCAATTCCTCAGGCCGATATCAAAAGAAAATATCTGACCTCTATGGCATATATGCGCACAAAATCATGTTCGCTCGCATGTGTGCCGATGACCCTGACCGGATTGTTTACGAGGTTTGCGAAGTGCGCCCACAAGCTGAGTCTGGAGATCTGATTTTCGGAACGACCCACATGGAGCCCGGAAAAGTCGGCAATGAATTCTTTGTCACAAGAGGGCACATTCACGCCCGCGCAAATCGGCCAGAAACATATTACGGTGAAAGCGGGAATGGGCTCATGCTGCTGGAATCGCCACGCGGCGACATTCGGATTATGGAGGTCAAACCAAAGGCCCTTATTTATGTTCCACCCATGTGGATTCACCGCTCAGTCAATGTCGGCAATACGCCACTGGTCATGAGCTTTTGTTACCCGGTTGATTCTGGACAGGATTATGAAATTATCGCCCAGTCTGGGGGCATGGCTGTCCGCATTGTCGCAGACGGAAGCGGATGGAAAGCGATTGACAACACGGATTATGAGCCGCGCACGGAAGAACAGATCGAGGCAATTCACGCCACCCGGGACTGACGGATGGCCGTTTTCAATGAGCAAGCAAACCATGATGTTGGTCCTGTCACCAGACACAATTACCAAGGCAGCTTTTGATCTGATTGCTAAGCTTCGAGGCACGCTATGAGCTACACACCCGCAAAAATTCCAACTTTCTATTTTATCGGAGTTACAACGCAGCACTCATCGATCATGAAGGTCTTTCCAAAATGGGCAGCCCATCTGGGTCTGGGAGACGTGGAAATCAAAGGCATCGATTTCCCACCACATGACAAACCACAAAACTACAGAGATGCAGTCGCGTTCATCAAATCAGATCCGCTCTCAGTGGGAGCGCTTGTCACAACCCACAAACTTGACCTGTATGACGCCTGTCAGCACATGTTCGACAAAGTCGACGATCACGCTGATCTCATGGCAGAAACAAGTTGTCTGTCAAAACAGAATGGTAAGTTGGTTTGTCACGCAAAAGATCCTATTTCGTCCGGTCTGTCTCTTGATGGCTTCCTTCCGGAAAGTCATTTTTCCAAAACAGGGGCAGAGGTCTTCTCGATGGGGGCAGGCGGCTCTACCATCGCTTTGACATGGCATCTCACGCAGACCTTCAAAGGGGTTGACCGGCCATCCCGGATCGTGATTTCAAACAGATCGCAACCGAGACTCGATCACGTTCGTCATATTCATGAACAACTGGGACACGACATTCCCGTTGAGTACGTGTTGGCGATAAGACCGGAACATAATGATGAAATCCTGGAAGATTTAAAATCTGGTAGTCTGGTGATCAATGCGACCGGCCTGGGGAAAGACGCCCCTGGCTCACCTTTTTCCAACGCTGCTCAATTTCCCGAAAACGCCATAGTTTGGGATCTCAACTACCGTGGCGAATTGGTATTTTTGGATCAGGCACGCGCGCAGGCATCGGCAAAACAATTATCGATTGAAGATGGATGGACGTATTTTATTCATGGCTGGACTCAGGTGATTGGCGAAGTCTTCCATATATCGATACCGACGTCAGGGCCGGAGTTTGACAAGATTGCTGAAATTGCATCAGCAGCGAGCGGACGATAGTCATGATCTTTTGCTACTGAAGCAATCGATGTTGAACATCCGAAATAAACCCTCTGGCCAAAAATTCGTTCAAAGGACTGAAAGCAAATGCGGATCAAGAACGAAGTTCGTTGGCCAAGCGCCAGTTCTGCCGGGCTTGTCTGGCTTGGTCAGGCAGGTTTCTGGATTGAAACCGGGCAGCACAGAATCCTTGTTGATCCCTATTTATCCGACAGCCTGGAACAAAAATACAAAGGGGCCCCAAATGATTATCATCGGATGATGCCGGCCCCATGCGCAATTGAGGACGTCCCGCGCCCCGATGTCATACTGATCACACACGCACATACAGATCACATGGATCCCGACACGCTGGCACCATTATACGCACGATACCCAGACGTTCCATTTGTTGTACCGAGATCCAAGCTTGAAGAAGCACAAAATCGGATCGGGGAGCGTGCCAAACTTATCGGCGCTGATACAGATGAAACGATCACCCCCGTTGACGGACTAACCCTAACAATCTTTCCCGCCGCCCACGAGGAACGCACATATGACGATAACGGGCGCGATGTCTTTTTGGGTTTCGGCATTGAATCGGCCGGCCTCAAGATACTTCACCCAGGCGATACCATTCCATTTCCAGAACTTTTCGAACGGATCAGTAAATTTGCGCCCGATATCGCCCTTCTTCCTGTCAATGGCCGGGACAAGATAAGGCTGGAGCAAGGGATTCCGGGCAATATGAGCCTTGCGGAGGCAATTATCCTTGGTCGGAATACACCGGTCATCGTTCCACACCACTGGGGTATGTTTTCCTTCAACACCATTGATCCGGAATTGATCGCGGCGGCAGCAAATGAATGCACAACCTCACAGATTGTACTTCCGGTTTGTGGCAAGTTGCTGCGCATACATCCCGCGAATGCAGAGAATCGGATCAGGGTCTCCATTTAGGTTTCCTGGAGTAAGACGTGAACCACGGATCCTTTTGCAGCGTTACTGGTTATCGGTTGATCGGATATCCGCAAGAAAGCGCTTCATGTCTGCGATCCGCAGTCTGTGGTCGGGCGACTTCTTGAACGCAACGATCGTTGATAGAATATCGACAATGACCAAAGCAGCTACGCGCGAAATTTGCGGTGTGTACTGATCTGTGTTTTCGAGCGTCTCGACAAGTAACCCGACATCACAAAAACGCAATAATGGGCTGTTCGATCCCGTAATTCCAATTGTCTTTGCACCGTGTGCGCTGGCCGCCCGCAAGGTTTGAGCAACCTCTTTGGTTGAGCCAGAGTTAGATATGGCAACCAAAACATCTCCGTCACCCATCATGGAAGCGGCAATCAGCATCTGATGTGCATCGACGATTGCACTACAGGGAACGCCAAAAAGAGGGAATTTCTGCTGGGCATCCATTGCGACGATAGAGGACGCACCCAAACCTATAAAGTGTATGTTTTTTGCATTGTGCAGAATGTCCACGGCTGCATCCAACGCCTTCAGGTCCAGCCTGCTGCGTACCCAATTCAAACTCGTGAGATTGAAATCGAATATCTTCCCCACAACAGTTTCAACATCGTCATCATCTAAGATCTCTGCTTGTGAAGTGGACAAACCAAAAGCCAGGGATCGCGCCAGCTTAATCTTCATATCCTGAAATCCATCGCATCCGATGGCACTGCAGAATCTTATCACGGTGGGTTCGCTGACTTCCGCCAATTTCGCCAGTTCAGCCAGTTTCAACTCGGTCGCGCCGTTCGGGTCTTCCAGAATCTTTTCCGCGACTTTTCGGTCTGATTTGCGAAGCTTGTCCAACGAGCGGGAGATGTGTTCCAGAAGATTTGGCGAACCACTAGTCAACTTCGGCTCCCCTCATGGTTTCGTGCATCACACCGAAACAATCACCATATAGGTCTTGAACTGTCAAAACAAAACAGGGTGCAATTTAGGCGCCGTTCACTGGATTATTCGAGTGTTGTTCCATAGGGCACGATGGTGGAAACGGCCTGAAGAAACTCGGGCGTCCCACATGCAAAACGGAGTTTGGACGTCAGATCTGTCTTACTCCAGTCCACAGTGCTCTGAATGCCAATTTGTTCAAGGATCGGTAAAGCCGCCATCAGATCCCAGGTCGACTCGCCAATGCCGAGATATCCATCGACCTGTCCAAGCGCCACCTCAATCAGAGACACGGTGGCCGAACCGCAGCAACGGAACGACATGCGCGCGTCTTCCAGCACATAACGGAGTGTTTGCAGCCGTTGGTCGACTGCAATCGTTGGATGAAAACCAACACCGCATGCGGCTCGGTTTTCATTGAGCCCGCCCCGCTGCGCCATTGCGGCACCGTTGAGCGTGCTGGCGTGTCCAACCCCGCCAATCAATGTCTGAGAGCGAACAGGCGCGTGTATTACGCCGAAGGTGGGGCAACTATTCTCATAAAGACCTATCGAGACTGCCCACTGATCTCCTCCACGAACAAAGTTGAATGTGCCATCAATGGGATCCACCACCCAGACGCGGCCCGTGGTGCCCTGACGCGCGGCTCCCTCTTCGCCGAATATGCCATCGTCGGGGAATGCCTGCCCAAGACGCTTGGTCAAAAAGCGTTCCACCTCCTGATCGGCTGCAGTTACCAAATCGAGATGACCCTTGGATTCAACGGGTACAGTTGCCAGTGTCTCAAAATGGGACATTGCAATTTCCCCAGCCTCACGAGCCAGAGTTTCAACGATCATGGCGTGATCTTGCACTGAAGTTTGGGTCAAAGTTCAACATACCTTGTGTGAATGGAAACGTTTCTTTCATCTGATATCCGATGAATGAAGTAGGCGTAGGGCTCGTTTACTGTCGTAGGTTCGGGTGCGGCAGGATCGAGCGCCAAAGCGTGCTGGAAAGCAGGGCCACCACTAACTGCACAGAAAATACCATTCCACAGCGTTTGAAATGGTCGATGGATGTGCCCCGAAAGAATGCGAAGTGGTCCTTGATGGGCCACGATCAGCCGTTCGAACATGTCGCGCCCGTCCCGCAAAGCCATGTCATCAAGTGGGACGATGGCCGAAGGAAATGCGGGGTGGTGCATCAATATCAGAGTCAGGTCTTTTGAAGGCGCTGCCAGTTTTCCCTCAAGCCAGGAAAGTTGTGTCTGGTTGATCGCACCGTGGACCTGACAGTCCAAAAGCGTATCGAGCGCAAGGATACGAATGCCTTTTAAGCTTGTTTCGTAGTTTAGTGAGGCGCCGGGTTCAAAGGGCAGCTTGCCGTCGAACATGGCGCGAAGGCCAGCGCGTTTGTCATGGTTGCCCGGAACGACAAAAATGGGAACATCGATCGGCGCCAGTATATCGGCCAAAAGCGCATAATCTTCACTGGAGCCTCCATCAGTCAGGTCACCTGTGAACATGATCGCTTCGATCTTTGGTGTGAACGCAGCAATATCTGCAACGACTTTGCGCGCGGCATCAGCGGCATCCGCGCGAACGACTGATGTTTCTGCAGCGTGCGCGAAGACATGGAAATCTGAGATATGTGCAATGAGCATCCCGTGATCCTGGTTGTTTGTTTAGGCGCGAGACAAGCGGTGCATGGAATGCCTATTTGATACCTGCGCGCATGAAATTAGCCACGAATTGGCGCTGGAAGATGATGAACGCAATGATCAAAGGAGCGGTCGTCATAAGCGTGGCCGCATTGACCAGTGACCATTCCACACCACTGTCCACGGTCGCGAAAACGCTCAGTCCGACCGTCAAAGGCCGCACCTCGGGCGAATTTGTGACGATTAGCGGCCAGAGAAAATTGTTCCAGTGAAAACTGATCGAAACCAGAGAATAGGCAAGGTAGATGGGCCAGGCCAAGGGAACGTAGATGTTCCACAGCACCCGCCACGCCCCAGCGCCTTCGATCTGGGCAGCTTCATCCAGAGATTTGGGCACGGTGAGGAACGTTTGTCGTAGCAGGAAAATGCCGAACGCTGACGTCAGGTAGGGCAGGGCGATACCAATGATGGTGTCAGTCAGTCCCACCCGCGACAATGTCAGATAGTTTTCGACGATCAGGATTTCCGGCGAGATCAGCAACTGAACCATGATCAGGGCAAACAGAAAACCTGCCCACCTGAATTTGTAACGCACAAAGGCGTAAGCGACGAGTGTACACAGAATCAAATTTGCGATCAGAATGATGGTTATCAGGATCAGTGTATTGAAGAAATAGACTGAAAAAGGGGCGGCCTGCCAAGCTTCCAGGAAATTCGCAATGGTCCATGGCGCGTCCCACTGAAAATTAGCGGAGTATTTTTCATCATGAAACGCAGTCCAGACTGAATAAATGAACGGCAGCGCCCAGAGCGCGGCGATGACTGCCGCAAATGTCGACAGCAGGATTTTGTTCAAACCATTGCTCATTGATAATGCGCCTTCCTGTTCAAAACCCAGAATTGGAAAATTGCTAGAATTCCAAGCATGATGACCATCAACACCGTCAAAGTGGCGCCATAAGCAAAGTCTCTTTGGCGGAATGTGACTTCATAAATATAGTAAAGCAGCAAAGCACTTGAGTTGTTGGGGCCGCCCTCTGTCATGACAATGACGTGGTCCACAAGCCGGAAGGCATTGATGAGCGCATTAACCGCAACGAAAATCGTTGTCGGCCGGAGCAATGGCATGACGACATCTATGAAAATCCGGACCGAGCCAGCGCCTTCCAGTTTCGCTGCGTCCTTCAGGTTTGTGGGCACCGACTGCAAAGCTGCCAGATAAAATATCATGAACAGGCCTGCCTCTTTCCAGACAGCCACAAACATCATTGATGCCAAAGACGTATCGGTGCTGCCGAGAAAATTGATAGATGGCAATCCGAAGATGCCCAGTATCTGCGACGCAAGACCGATTCCTGGCGCGTAGAAGAACAACCAGATGTTTGCGACAGCAATCATGGGCAACATGGTTGGCATGAAGAACGACAAGCGCATCAGGGTTGTCCCCGGCAGCCTTGAATTCACCAGCAAGGCCATCCCGATGGCCAGACCAATTGCCAGTGGTATTGTTCCCAGCGCATAGATCGTGCTGTTCACCAGCACTTGTGCAAGCCTGTCGTCTTCAAATAGTGCCTGATAGTTTTCCACCCCGACGAAACGCGACGGACGGCGCGAACTGGCGTTGTTCCAGAAGGAGTTGATCAAGGCCTGAATGGCAGGGTAATGCGTGAACGCCACCAGCAGGGAGCAGGGAACACCCAGCATGATGATTGCCAGACCAATGGGCAGTCGCTTATTCATGATGCCCCGCCTGATGCAGATTTTATCATTGTTGAGTCATTATCAAATGGTTCAATAATCATAAAACATGCCCCAGTTTCCTAATAAGTTATGTGATGAAAGAAATGCTCCGCGCACGCTTCGTATGCGCGGAGCCTGTTTCGTCAGATGTCAGCCTTACTGATATTCGCCAAGCACCTTGTCGGCACCTTTTTGGGCTTCTGCCAATGCGGCCGCTGGTTCAGCGTTGCCAGTGACGGCACTCTCGATTGCATCGACCAGATATTGCGTAACCTTGGCGCGCTGGAAGGTTGCGAACTCGCGTTCGGCATATGCAAGTTGGTCCAACGCGACCAACGCCTGTGGCAGGCGTTCGGTGTATGCCTTCATGGCTGGCGTTTCCCATGTGTCAGGCCGCGGGGCCACATAACCAGTTGCGATGCTCCAGCGAGCAGCACTTTCAGGCGATGTCATGAACCGAATAAAGTCCATTGCGGCTACACGCTCTTCGTCTGTCGTTTCCTGGAAGATGTAGAAATTTCCCCCGCCGATTGGTGCGCCAGGTCCATCTCCACCTGGAAGAAAGCCAACACCCCAGTCAAACTCGGCATTTTCTTCGATGAAGGCCAGGTTGCCGGTCGACGTCCACATGGAGGCTGTTTGCCCCTCGAGGAACGCTTTTGGTGTGTCACCCCAGGTGATGCCGCCCGGAGCCATGACTTCTTGTTTCGCCAACTCCAGCAGGAATTCCAATGATGCGACTGTTGCCGGTGTGTTGATGCGGGCTTCTGTTCCTGTCTCTGTCGTCAGGACATCACCTTTGGATACCACCAAACCGCCAAAGAGCCATGCGCCACCAAGGCCCAAGGTTGGAATGCGTGTGCCCCAACGGGTCACGTTTCCATTGTCGTCCTTGACTGTCAGTGCCTTGCCGGCCTCAATCATCTCGTCCCATGTGGCAGGAGGTGCCTCTGGGTCCAGACCCGCTTCGCGGAATGCATCCTTGTTATAGTAAAACACAGGTGTTGAGCGCTGAAACGGGATTGCGTAGGTCTTGCCCTCGAACTGGGCATCTTTCATGAAGCCCGGGTAGAAACCGGCAATCCATTCCTTGTCTGCATCCGAATTCGCAATATCGGAGATCGGAAGGATCACATCTTCTTCAATAAGGGTGAAAAGATCGATGGAAAGCAATACGGCGACCTGTGGCGGTTGTCCTGCATTCGCGGCAGTCAATGCTTTGGTCGTGGTCTCTTCATAGTTGCCTGCATAAACCGCCTTGACCGTGTGCTGTGGGTTCATCGCTGCCCATTCGTCGGTCAATTCCTGAATGGTAGCAACCGCAGGCGCATTCACGCCAACTGGAAAGTAGAATTCAAGATCGGCTGCAGAAAGGGCTGTTGAGCTAACCCCCATAAGGCCAGCGATGCCGAAAGTAATTGCATGGGAATTCCGGAATTTCATTGTTGTTTCCTCTTCTTTTTGTGAATAGTCGGCGGTTTTTCCACCGATCTTTTATGTTTCGATCGGGACATTTTCCCCGGTAGATTTTGAAAACAGATGCGTTGCCGAACTGTCCCAACCCACGACGATTTCTGCGCCCTGTGTTGGCACGTCGTCGCCTGTATGTGATAAAATGAACTTTGACCCAGATGACGAAACCAGATGGACCAGGAACACGCTGCCTTCGTATTCAACACTTGCGACCCGGCAGGTTGCGGACAGGTCCATGGCCTCTCCCGGGAACGTCAGGCTCTCCGGCCGCACGCCGATAAGAAAGTCATCCGGATTTGCTGCGGTGGTTGCCAAAATGTCTTGGGGCATGGTTACGTCTGGCACTTTTAGCAGGTTCATCGGCGGCGTCCCGATGAAGCCAGCAGCAAAAACCGAGGCTGGATTGTCATAGAGCTCTTTGGGCGTGCCAATTTGTTCCGCACGTCCTGCATTCATCAAGACAACGGTATCCGACATCGACAGTGCTTCGCTTTGATCGTGGGTCACATAGACGATTGTGATGCCAAGTTCCTTGTTCAGCGCTCTGATCTCGCTGCGAATTTCCGTGCGCAGCTTTGCATCCAGGTTCGAAAGTGGTTCGTCCATCAGCACCAGAGGGCGCTCTGAAACCAACACCCGCGCAAGCGCAACACGCTGCTGCTGACCTCCAGAAAGCTGTGCCGGTTTGCGGTCCAGAAGCGGACCAAGCGCCATAAGGTCAGCTACGCGATCAACCGATTTTTCTCGGGTCTGCTTCGCTACCTTTCGAACTTTGAGACCGTAGGCGATGTTGTCGGCCACTGTCATATGCGGAAACAATGCATAGTTCTGAAAGACCATTCCGATGTTTCGTTGGTCTGCCGGAAGGCGCGATACGTCTTTTCCGTCGATCAGGATTTTGCCGTCACTCATCTCATCAAGACCGGAAATCAACCGCAACGCGGTACTTTTGCCACACCCTGAGGGGCCGAGCAGAGTCAAAAACCCTCCGGGTGCAATCTGGAAATCAATTCCCGTAAGAACTTCGGTTTGGCCCCAATGCTTCCTCAGGTTCAGAACATTCAATGAAACGCCTGCATTTGTCATACTAACAGGAGCTCCAGATTTGCTTCCGTGACCTGGGCAGCCGTGCCCTCATCCAATTCGACGTTGGTGATGATCCCGGTGATTTGATCGAACCGTGCGGTGCGCATGAAAGCATTGGATTTGAACTTGCTGCTGTCAGCCACCACAAAGCGCCTTCGGCTGTTGAGGATGACTTCTTTTTGAACCTGCGAATAGGCTTCGCTGGCAACACTGATCGAACTCTTATGCACGTCGACCGCTGAACAGCACAAAAAGGCTATGTCGAATGAAAGCCCTCTGAGTGCAGAGATCGCGAGTGTCCCGGTAAAGGAGTCGTTCACCGGCTGGTAAGCACCCCCGATCATGTAAAAATTTGAAATCCCTTGAGCTTGCAACTGATTGGCAACACCGAGGGAGGTGGTGACATAATTGCACCCAGGCTTCTTGTGGGCATAGGCTGCAACCGCATGGGCCGTCGTTCCGGCATCCAGAAAAACCACCTCGTCGCCAGAAAGCATTTCAATGGCGGCTTCACCGATACGACGCTTTTCCTCAGCGCCAACCGACTTTCGTTCTTCGTTCGGAAGATCAACCATGACGTTTGAGTTTACCAAAACGCCGCCATGAGTTCGGACAACAACACCTCCGTCGTCGAGCGCCTTCAGATCGCGACGGATCGTGGCTTCAGAGACACCAAATTCATCGCTGAGATCCCGAATGCCCATCGATCCACGAGCGCGGACAACCAGGGCAATTTTCTGCCGTCGGACCGCGGCCAAATCTAAGTGTTCTGACATTTTCACCTCATCGCCTACCCCTCTGAAACAAGGAGAATTCCGTCATTATTTTGCATGTTTAATCAGATATGAACATAAATGAGCATAAGACTGCAACTTCAATCACGCAAGGCAAATCTCGACGAGATGTTTCTGTCACGTCAGCCCGAAGCCATTGGAAAAGGAAATCGTTGGCCCCACTCTCTCTACTCGAGGCTGCACGTGCCAGAGCATCGAAACAATCATAAGGTGTAATTGAAAGAGAACCTGGACAGATGGAATTTCAGGCGTTGTGGGGTATCAAGGGCGATGCTTTTGCATGCCTATTGCTGGTCTTGTACGGGTGAATTGGCGCTGGTGCATAACCGACAATTCTAGAATAATCAGCTGAAGCTGTCTCGTTGGGATTTACCCGCAGGAGTTGATCGCTGATGTTGATGGTGATGAATGGTTAGTTATTTCCAATATTGCATTTTTGAATTTTCTTTTCCATAGTTGTTGTGCGGTGAGTGTGTTCGTAATTTGAAGGACGTACATTTTGAGAAACAAACACTTTTCCATTGCCGCTTTCACATGGGAGAAAATATGATGCTAAATAAATTGAAGGTTCTGGCCGCAACGGCTTTGTTGGCCGTGGCCATGCCTGTTGGGGCAGCCCAGGCCGAGAAAACCTTTTTCTGGGTTTCGCATGGCTCACCGGCTGATCCGGTATGGACTTATTTTCTGGATGGCGCCAAGCAATGGGGTGAGGACACTGGCAATAATGTTAATACCTCGTTCCACAGCGGAGATGTGCCATCTCACCAAGAAGCAATCCGTGCGGCAATCGCCAGTGGCGCAGATGGCATTGTGACATCAAGCCCTGATCCAGGCAGTCTGGTAGAAGTGGCAAAAGAAGCGAACGCTGCCGGTATCCCCATCATCAATATGAATACGCCTGATCCATCTGCCAGCTTTGACGCTTATGTTGGTGGCGATCTAGTCGTTTACGGGCGCAGCTGGGCTCAATACCTCGTTGACAATGATTTGGTCAAAGAAGGTGATTTTGTCTGGATGCCTGTTGAAGTGCCTGGTGCTACCTATGGTGTTCAGGAAGAAGAAGGCATTGCCAGCGTCTTTGAGCCGATGAACATCACTTGGGAAGTCACCGACGCGACGCTTGACCAAGGCGAAATCATCACACGCATGACTGACTACATGACAGCCAATGGCGACAAAATTGATGCGATTATCGGTCTTGGCGACTTGGTGACCGGATCAGTACGCCGCGTCTTTGACCAGGTTGGTGTCAAGGCTGGTGACATTCCCGTTGTCGGTTGGGGCAATTCGCTTGATACCACGCAGTCTGTGCTTGCTGGATATGTGAATGCCGCACAATGGCAGGATCCACAGGCAACGAGCTATGTTGCACTTTCATTGGCGGCGATGGCTGCCAGCGGCATTCCTCCCGGCTTCGATATCATTACCGGAGCGTTGTATGAAAAAGATACTGCTCAGGTTTATGATGACGTTCTGAGCGGAAATTAAAACAGAACGCCAGCGCCCTTAAAGTCGGGCGCTGGCGTTTGCACTTTGGCGAAGTAGCCAGCGCCACCTGTCCTGAATCCCTTAAAGTCTTCTTTTGAAAGTAGTCATGAGCTCATGGGAAAGTTGTCTAAGCTTTTGAGTGTCAGACCAGAGGTGGGGCCAGCCGTATTGCTGGTTTTACTGGTCGTTATATTCACCTCTATCAATCCAAAATTCCTATCCATTTTAAATATCAGCAATACACTCGCATTCACAGTTGAGCTTGGTTTGATCGCGTTGGCGATGACCCTCCTGATGACATCGGGTGAGTTTGATTTGTCCGTGGGGTCTGTGTTCGGCCTGACGCCGGTTATCATGTGGGCGCTTTTCAACGGGACAGATATTCCGTTGGAATTTGCCTTTCTGTTCGCGATGGCAATTGCGATCTGCATTGGTCTGATCAATGGATGGTTTGTCACATATCTTAAAATCCCGTCCTTTTTGGTTACGCTCGGTATGTTGCTGGTGGCGCGCGGCACCGCGCTTTACATCACGGATGGCTTTCCTCAGCGGACTTGGAACGCAAGCGACGAATGGTTGTCTGCAGTGTTAGTCGGCGATATCCAGATCGGCGCTCTACGGCTTTACATGTCGCTTTTCTGGTTCGTTTTGGCCGCTGTCCTGCTGCATTACACGCTGCAAAAGACAAAATTTGGCAATTGGATTCAAGCGTCCGGCGGCAACGCCCATGCGGCCCGTGCACGTGGCGTGAGGGTGGATGCGACAAAGATCAAACTTTTCGTCTTAAGCTCTGCTTTGGCCGGTTTTGCTGGCATCATCAGTTCCATACGTACGTCGGCTGCTAACCCGAACAGCGGTACAGGCTATGAATTGGAAGTGATCGCAATGGTCGTCATCGGCGGCACAGCTCTTATGGGCGGGCGCGGTACGATTGTCGGCACAGTCATAGGTATCTTTATCCTGCGCTTGATGCGCAATGGTATTGTGATGATTGGGGTGCCGGGCCTGGCTTACAACATTTTTATCGGTGCAATTATTCTAGCAATGATGGCTCTTCATTCATGGCTTGACCGCCGCAATCATTCGGGAGGCTAAGTCTGATGTCGGAATTACTTGTGCAGATGGACAATGTGTCCAAAAGCTATGGACCGATAAATGCGCTCGGCGGTGTAAATCTGTCGGTCTATCGCGGTGAAGTAGTTGGCTTGCTGGGTGATAATGGGGCGGGAAAATCCACATTGATCAAGGTGCTTTCCGGCGCTGTCAGGGCAACTGGTGGAACGATTTCGATCAAAGGCAAACAGGTGGAAATGAACAGCACCACCGATGCGATCGACAATGGCATTGAGACCATTTATCAGGACTCCGCGCTGGTAACCCAGTTGTCGATTGCACGAAATCTCTTTCTCGGTCGTGAGCCGATCAAAGGCTCGAAACTTTTCGGGCGGATGGATGAAGCGAAGATGGAGGCCGTCGCCTCTGAGCTTTTAAAAGAAGTTGGTATTTCGAAAAACATTCCGCCAACAACACCAATCAGTGCGTTATCCGGTGGTGAGCGTCAGGCAGTGGCAATTGCCCGCGCCATGCATTTCGAAAGTGATCTGATTATCCTGGATGAGCCGACCAACAATCTTGGCGTTGCCGAAACGCAGGGTGTTTTGCAATTTGTTCGCAACGCCAAAGCTTCCGGCCATTCTTGCATTTTCATCGCTCACAACATCCATCACGTTTTCCAGGTGGTCGACCGCATTGTTGTCATGCGGCGCGGCGCGATTGTAGCCGATGACATTGATCCCAAAACGACAACGGTTGATGCAGTTGAGCGCATCATCACCGGAATGGACAGTTAAGAGGCCTGAATGAGCGACTTAAAACCCCTGATCATCAGTGCGCCGGACCCGCGCGACCTTGATTTGATCTTCACGAAAGAAGCACGCCAAGCCTTGTTCGACAATTACCGCATTGTGGAATGCGAAGCGGATGAACTGGACCAGCTTGAACCGGCCATATTGAGCGAAGCAAGCTACGTATTGGGGCAGCCTCCAATTTCAGACGAATTGCTTGGCAAACTCACATCCTTGCGCGCGGTGCTCAATGTCGAGGGCAATCTGTTTGATAACATGCCCTATGACACTTTGTTTGCGCGCGGCATTCATGTGCTTACAACCATGGCGGTGTTTGCAGAACCCGTCGCGGAACTTGGACTTGCCATGGCTTTGAATTTGGCGCGCGGCATTATTGATGCCGATCAGGCGTTTAATACAGGGGATGAAAAATGGGGGCTGGAAGGCAACCATAATACAAGATTGTTGTCGGGCGCGGATGTGGGATTTGTCGGTTTCGGCGAATTGGGCAAGGCCATCAACAAGCTGCTGGCCGGTTTTCGAACCAATGTCATTGCTTACGATCCATGGCTCCCCGCGTCTGTATTACAGCAGCAGGGGGTAAGCCCCGCCAGCCTGGACACCGTGCTGAAAAGCAGTGACTTTGTGTTTGTGGTGGCGTCCGTCACAAGCGAGAATGAAGGTTTTCTGAGCGCAAAAGAGTTTGCATCAATGCGCGCCGGCGCGGCGCTCATTCTGGTCAGCCGTGCCGCGGTGGTCAATTTTGATGATTTGATTGACGCTGTGGAATCTGGCCATATCGTTGCGGCCAGCGATGTGTTTCCCGAAGAGCCATTGTCGCAAAACCATAGAGTGCGCAAGACCAAAAACTTCATTCGCTCGGCCCACCGGGCAGGCGCTATGGACATCGCTTTCAAGCGCATGGGTGATATGGTTCTTGAAGATATGGCATTGATGGATCGCGGCTTGCCGCCCATGCGGTGCAAGCGCGCTGAACGTGAGACAGTTGGCATGATGCGTTCAAAGCCAGTGGAGAAAAGCTGACGGGCTTCTGTAGCGGATGGTTCCCTGTGAAATTTAGCGTAATCGGGTGGCACTGCGGACCAAATGATAGCAAGCGAAGGAGGGCACCTTGTGACAGATCAGGCAAGAACAGTGCGGGTATTGGTGGTGGGGCTTGGCACCATGGGGGAAAGCCATGCACTGGCCCATCACACAAATCCGGGATTTGAGATTGTCGGCTTGGTCAATCGCAGTGGTCGAGCACCGTCGGCAGTGTTGTCTAATTATCCGCTTTTTACTGATTTCGAAAAAGCATTGTCTGCCGTAGAGCCTGACCTTGTGGCCATCGCGACCTATCCGGATACCCATGCGTCCTATGCAATATCCGCCATGGAAGCAGGCGCTCACGTCTTCCTGGAAAAACCCATAGCGACCACTGCGCTAGACGCAAACCGTGTTGTCGAGGCGGCAGAGCGACATAGTCGGAAATTGGTCGTGGGATATATCCTGCGGCATCATCCGTCATGGGTGCGGTTGATTGATGAGGCGAGGGCACTTGGCGGCCCATATGTGTTTCGTCTGAATCTCAATCAGCAGTCTTTTGCCGAGACATGGGAGGCGCACAAGAATCTCATGCAATCTTTGTCACCCATCGTTGATTGCGGTGTGCATTATGTGGATGTGATGTGCCAGATTACGGACGCGAAACCCGTTAGCGTGCGTGGCATGGGCGTGCGTCTGTCGCAGGAAATCGCGGCAGACATGTATAATTACGGTCATTTTCAGGTGATCTTCGACGATGGGTCCGTGGGTTGGTACGAGGCGGGTTGGGGCCCGATGATGTCTGAAACCGCACACTTCGTTAAAGACATTGTGTCGCCGAATGGTGCTGTGTCTATTGTTCCAGATCCCTCCGCCGACTCTCAATCCATCGATAATCATACCAAGGCCAGCCACATCCAACTCCACAACGCCGCGTTGGATAGGGACGGGAACTTCGTCAAAGCAGATCATGTGATCGCTATGGAAAGCGAACCGGGCCACCAGGGATTGTGTGATCGGCAACAGGCATTCATGCTCAGGGCAATTAAAGATGATTTGGATTTATCCCGCCATATGAGAGATGCAGTACAGTCGCTTGAAATATGCCTTGCAGCTGACGAAAGCATCCGTATCGGGCACGAGATAATGTTAAACAAGGGCGCTGTTCGGCCCAAAAACCCGGCATGATGCTCACATGAAACGCACGAATGTAAAGGGACGATAGTGGACATAAATGTGAATGGCAAAGTGGTCCTGATAACAGGGGCCACGCAAGGTATTGGCCACGCGGTTGCGTTGGAATGCGCGCGAAGCGGGGCTGCAGGCATTGTCATTACCGGGCGTAGAGCCGATGCCGGTGAAGCGGTCGTTGAAGAGATCGAGAAGCTTGGCGTGAAGGCGACCATGGTGGCAGTTGACTTGCTGGCCGAGCAGGCAAGCGAACGTATTTTCGATCACGCTCTATCTGCATTCGGCCGGGTCGACGCGCTGGTCAATTCTGCGGGACTGACGACCCGCGCAGGGGCAGAAGATGCGGACCGGGGCACATGGCAGGCCCTGTTCAAAGTAAACACCGAAGAACCATTTTTCCTGATGCAGCGGATGATCCAGCATTTGAAAGCTGAAAAGCGAGGCGGATCCATCGTCAATATATTATCCATAAACGTGCATGGAGGACGGAAGGATCTGACAGTCTATTCAGCCACCAAAGCGGCGCTGGCCTTGATCACCAAGAATGTCGCACAGCATCATAGATGGGATCGCATTCGCGCAAATGGGATAAATGTCGGCTGGGCAGATACGCCGGGAGAATGGATCATGCAAGCGGAAACGCTTGGTCATGGCGATGGATGGTTAGAGGAGGCCGTAAAAAAGCAACCGTTCGGCAGATTGCTTCATGCGGACGATATCGCCCGGTTGGCCGTCTACCTCATCAGCGAAAGTTCATCACCCATGACTGGTGCAATTATCGATCAGGAACAATCGGTCGCAGGAGGGCTTGATGCATAAATTGGAACTTGTTCTGCAATCAGCTCAATATCGTGTTAATAGCATGTTGCCGACCGGCGAAACACCTTCCGCATCAAATCACAACAAGGTGCTCTACTGACATGTCTTCCAAACGGGCCGACACTGAGGCCGCAGAACTCGCCATAGATTTTGCCAAGCTGGTGGATATCCTGGTGGAGCGTCAATCAAGCCTGCCCAAACGGCTCCGTGAGTTTGCTCAGTTTTGTCTGAACAATCCTGAAGATATCGCAATGTACAATATTGTGAGCCTGTCTCAATTGGCAGGTGTGCCCGCTGCAACCATAACCCGCTTTGCCAAGGAAATGGGGTTTGCAGGCTTTACCGAACTGCAGGCGGTATTTCGCCAACGCCTGATTGGTCCGCGTATGACCTATGCTGACCGCATCAAAGCCATGGGCGATGCGAGCGCGCAGCGTGATGGGGTCAATGTCGATCTTGAGCATCCAAGGGCAATTTTTGACACGTTTTTTCAAACCGGAGTGGATTCGCTCTTACGGCTTCGGGACGATGTTCAAGAGCAGCCTTTGGAAGATTTTATTGATTGTTTGGCCGGTGCGTCTGCCGTTCATATCGCTGCGGCGCGCGGTGCCTATGGGGTGGGTGCCTATTGCTTTTATGGGTTTTCCAAAACGGGGAAACGCGCGCATATGATTGATAATCTCGGCGCAATGCGTGCGCAGCAAGTTGGTGCCATCCGCGATGATGAGGTGCTTTTGGTGCTGACCTTTGATGATTACTCGCCTGAAACTGTCGATGTTGCCACGATGGCAGTCCAGCAAAACAAAACCGTCATCGCCATTACCGACAATGAATTAAGTCCCGTGGTAAAGCTCGCCAAACATGTCCTTTATGTCAAAGAGGCACGCTTGGGGCATTTCAGATCTCAGGTGCCTGCGCTCGTACTTTGCCAATCGATCATTGTCAGTGTTGGTCAGCGCCAAGATGGTGTCAGTTGAGCGCTTCTCAGACTGTTTGATGTTCGTTTTGGACAGATATTTCTAAAATTTAAATAATGAAAATCGCCTTGTGTTTTGCAATGTCTCATGGAAGACTGCGATCGCTGGGGAGCGAAATTATATGGAACCATCAGGTTTTTTTGACTTTTCAAATCAACGAGTTCTTGTCGTTGGCGCTAGTCGCGGCGGTATCGGATCAGCCATCGCCGCTGCGTTTAAAGCCGCCTCTGCCGAGGTGATTATAACGGGCGTCGAGCCAGAGCCCGCACCGCTAGACCGGGGCATCTATTCATACAGGCAATTTGATGTAACAGATGGGGCATCGATCGATAAATTGGCTGGCGACATCGGTGTATTGGACATTCTGGTCAATTGCGCCTCCATCACTTCTCGGGGCGAGGAGATGAACCCTGACTTTTTCTCCAGGGTCATTGAGGTCAATCTGGAAGGTACATTTCGTGTGAGCACCGCACTGCTCGATCACCTGAAGGGATCGAAAGGCAAGGTGATAAATATCTCATCGATGTATGGCTCGTTCGGCAGCCCGATGAACCCGGCATACGGGGCTTCCAAAGCAGCCGTCAAACAACTCACGAAATCACTGGCAATCGCTTGGGCGGAGCACGACATTCGTGTCAACTGCATTGCACCCGGTTTCATCATTACGGAACAATCAGCCAAAAGCCGGACAAATCCGGCGCATGTTGATGCCGTCAATGCGCGCACACCCATGAAGCGTTGGGGGCAACCGGAGGATTTGGCGGGTCCCACACTGTTTCTGGCATCGCCCGCATCGGCTTTCATGACGGGCACATGTTTGAACGTCGATGGAGGTTACTCAGTTGTTTAGAGATCGTTATGCCATTGGCAAAAAGGAGCGCGTGAATGGTTAGCGGTGGGTCAATTGGTGCGGCAGTTATCGGCACGGGTTTCATCGGCACCGTCCACGTTCAGGCGCTTCGACGGCTGGGCGTCAATGTCCTGGGCGTATTGGGATCAAGTGCTGCGCGCGGCGCAGAGGTTGCGCAAACGATAGGTGTTCCAAAAGCCTATGCTTCTCTGGACGAATTACTCGCTGACGATGGCGTGAAAGTCGTGCATGTCACTTCGCCCAATCAGTTTCACTTCTCACAAGTGAAGCAAATTTTAGCTGCCGGACGACATGTGGTGTGTGAAAAGCCGCTGACGATGACTTCGGCTGAGGCAACTGAACTGGTCGCACTTGCAAAAGCCAGCAATCTCATCACGGCCGTGAATTATAACATTCGTTATTATCCGCTGAATCAACACAGTCGCGCCATGGTGGCAGCAGGTGACTTGGGTGATGTGCGTTTGATTACAGGCCACTACATGCAGGACTGGTTGTTGTACGACACGGACTGGAACTGGCGGCTGGAGGCTGACAAGGGTGGACTCCTGCGCGCCTTTGGTGACATTGGGACGCATTGGATTGATCTCACCAGTTTTGTCAGCGGCCTTAAAGTCACATCTGTAATGGCAGAATTGTCGACTTTTGTGAAAACTCGCCAACAGCCTGTTGGACCAGTTGAAACTTTCTCGCAAGACCGCTCGGGTGAAACCGTTGCCAGGAACGTAACAACTGAAGACACAGCATTGTTGCTGCTGCGTTATGAAAATGGTGCGCGCGGTTCCGTGGTCGTTAGCCAAGTGAGCCCGGGCAAGAAAAATTCTCTGTGCTGGCAAATCGACGGGTCAAAATCGTCAGCAGCCTGGGATTCTGAAAAACCAGATCACTTATCTATTGGGCATCGCGACCAGCCAAATCAAACATTGCAACGTGATGCGGCTTTGATGAACGCAGCGGGTGCTGCTGCAACGGCATTGCCCGGGGGACACGTCGAGGGTTTCGCAGACTCCTTTTTCGCATTGTTTCGTGAGATCTATGGGGCCATTGAGGCAGGACGGCCACCCGAAAAGCCCAGTTATGCAACTTTTGCAGATGGTTGTTACGAAATGTATGTATGTGATGCCGTTCTGGAAAGTGCGCGGCTTGGGCGTTGGGTAGACCTCAAATCAGATGCAGGTTCTTGAAACAAAGAGAGGTGACATGCAGCTTGGAATATTGACCGCACCGTTTCCCGAAACGGATTTGATGGACGTGGCAGATTGGGCCGCATCTTCAGGCTTTACGGCGCTCGAAGTGGCGTGTTGGCCGGTGGCCGACGGGCCGGTCAGACGTTATGCGGGTACAACGCATATTGATGTGGCCAATATCTCGGCTGCACAGGGCGCTGACACGGTTGCTGAATTATCCAGCAAGGGCATCTCCATATCCGGGCTTGGCTACTATCCAAACCCATTGCACCCGGACGCTGCGCATCGCGACGTGGTGTTGGCGCATTTGAAGTCGGTGATTGATGGGGCGTCCAAGATGGGCGTTCAACTGGTCAATACGTTTTGCGGCGGAGATGCATCGGTCAATATGGATGAAAACTGGAAACGTGCACAGACCGTTTGGCCAGATATCATCAGCTATGCCCGTGACAAGGGCGTGAAGATCGCATTTGAAAACTGTCCTATGATCTTCAGCCACGATGAATGGCCAGGCGGACATAACATTGCCTATTCACCCTATATCTGGCGGCGCATTCTTGAAGCTTGGGGTGGCGACGTCGGCATGAATTTTGATCCAAGCCATCTGGTTTGGCAAATGATAGACCAGCGTCGTTTTGTGCGTGAATTTGGTGCAAATATGCTTCATGTTCATGCCAAGGATTTAATGATTGACCATGATGGGCTTTATGAGCGCGGCATCATGTCTGGTGGAATGGGGTGGCAGGTGCCTCGTATGCCGGGTCTTGGTGATGTGAACTGGAACCACTTTTTCGCCGACCTGTACAGGGCAGGCTATGATGGTCCTGTCATCATCGAGCATGAGGATCGTGACTTTGAAGGTGACGACGCTAGTATAAAGCGCGGCTTTTTGCTGGCTCGTGATACATTGCGGCCATACATTCATTAATGCGGCGGCTTAAGTGCAATGATTGGGATTTGAATTCGGGGCTAACCGCCCGGAGTGGACTGAAAATGAGGAGAATCTAATATGGGAGAAATGAATATGAGCAAGAGATTACTCAAGGGCGCACTTTTGGGTGCCTTCACGCTTGGTTTGATGTCAACCGCGATGGCAGCTGATTATACAATTGGCATTTCCAATACGGTTCAGGGCAATGGTTGGCGTGAAGAGATGGTTTGCGCCATGAAAGCGGAAGCGCTGGCATCCGGCAAAGTGAAATCGCTCAACATTGCGCACCGCAATACCGATGCAGCCGGGCAAATTGAGGATATCAACAACCTCATCCAAGCTGGTGTAGATGCAATTGTGGTCAACCCTTCCAACCCTGATGGCATTAAATCTGCTGTGAAAGCTGCGACCGATCGTGGCATCGTGGTGGTGGCCGTTGATCAAACGGTGAATGAAGATTCCGCCTATGTGCTGTCGAACAACCAAGAAGAATACGCCTATTTGGGTGCAAAATGGTTGTTCGAGCAAATCGAGGGCAAGGGGACTGTTGTCTATATGCGCGGCGCTGCGGGTGCATCTGCCGATGATGACCGCGACAAAGGCTTCAAAAAGGCGCTGGCGGAATTCCCTGACGTCAGTATTGCACTGGAAGTTTTCACTGGCTGGCAACAGGATCAGGGAAAACAGCAAATCCTGGATTACATTGCGACCGGCATTCCATTTGACGGTGTTTGGACGTCGGGCATCGATAATGTCATTGTCGACGCGTTTGTTGAATCCGATACGCCACTTGTACCAATCGTCGGCGCGGATAATGCCGGTTTTGTTGGTCAGCTTAATTCCGTGGATGGGCTAATCGGTGCAGCCGTCACCAACCCAGGTTCTGTTGGTGGTGCAGGTGTTGCGCTGGCAATCAGGTTGCTGGAAGGTGAAAAACCCGCTGACCGCGTGGTTCTGGTTGATCCTGAATTGTGGGAAAATGCCACTGATGCAGGAAAGGCCAAGTTGCAAGCAGCAGCCGATCCATCGCTGGATCCGGAATGGCCCGTTTCCATCATGATCCCAGAATGGACGAACTACACCAAAGAGCAGATCATCGCTTGTAAAGGTCCTGGCGAATAACAATCGCCCGGCCGCGGGTCGCTGGCGTTTGCTGCCAGCGACCCGCACGTTTTTTCGGTCTGAGGGGACTTTGATGTATGGCGCTAAGCCCGATTTTGAGCGCTCGGAATGTGGCCAAAAACTATGGTGCGGTTGCTGCGCTCAAGGATGCTTCACTCGATGTCGCACCTGGTGAAGTAATTGCGCTTATGGGTGCAAATGGCGCGGGAAAATCCACGCTCGTAAAAATTCTGACCGGCGCTATCAGTCCAAGCGACGGGGAAATTACCATCCGTGGGAACCGTTTCAAAGTCAGCTCTCCAGCGGATGCACGCCGCGCAGGACTCGTACCAGTCTATCAGGAACCATCCCTCATTCCCGATTTGAATATTCTGGACAATTTGAAGCTTGGCAGTACGCCCGTTGATCCTTTTCGCCATTGGCTTGATGAATTGGGTGTGCCTGATGTGGATTTGAGTGAGTTGGCCCGGCATCAGCCATTAGCAGTTCAGCGCGTGATTGACTTGGCCCGCGCCCTTGCCAGCGAGCCGGCTATTTTATTGCTCGATGAGATGACAGCCGCACTGCCCGCCAATCTTGTCGACCGCGTTCTTGATGTCGTGAAACAGCAAAAGCCGTTGGATCGGTCGGTGATTTATATTTCCCACCGGTTTCCTGAAATTGCGGCAGTTTGCGACCGTGCGATGGTGCTGCGTGATGGTAAAACGGTGGGCGATCTGGCCATCACTGATGGGGTCGAGGAGGAAATCGTCGAGTTGATGCTGGGCGATGCCATCAAAGCCAAGAAGAGAGCCTATGCCACCGCATCAGTCAAAGAGGTGCTCAAACCGCGACTGGAAGTATCGCAATTATCTGCTGGTTCAAAACTGACTGATGTTTCATTTGATCTGCGTGCTGGCGAGGTGCTCGGCGTAGTCGCCCTTGAAGGACAAGGGCAAGATGAACTGTTTGAAGTTTTGGCTGGTATGGCCCAACCAGACGGCGGCGGATTTTCAATTGATGGTACGCCTTGCCGATTCAAACATCCGGCCGATGCAATTGCCGCAGGCCATGTATATGTGCCAGGCGACCGCGCCGAGGCATTGCTGATGCAGCGCTCGGTGCGTGAAAATATAGCCGTTCCATTTCACACCAAGCCCTCACAATGGGGCTTGATTGATATGGCAGCGGAAAAGGCAAAAGTGGACGCTGCGATTGAACGACTGCAGATAGATACACGCGCGCAGGGCGAGGTGCAGCGATTGTCTGGTGGCAATCAGCAAAAAGTGACGATCGCTCGCTGGTTAGCAATGGGTTTTCAAACGATCCTGTGTTTTGATCCGACGCGCGGGATTGATGTGCGTACAAAACATCAGATTTATCCATTGTTGCGCGAACTTGCTGAACAAGGCTCATCAGTCTTGTTTTACACTTCTGAATTGGCTGAGGTGCAACAAGCCTGTGACCGAGTTGTTGTCATATTCAATGGCCGGGTGGTGGACCAGATGGACGCCGAGCAAGCAGATGAACCAACATTGATGCGCGCTGCCTATGGATTAACGGCTGATGATACTCTGCCTGAGGCCGCACAGACTGCAGCGCAGGGGACAGTGACCTGATGTTCCGTTTTTTGCGCAAACATTATTGGACTTTCGGACTGCTGCTGATCTTGATCGCATTGTTGGTTTTCACCCGCGTGATCCAACCAAATTTCGGCACGTTCGGATTGGAAGCTCTGACACGGGCCGCTTTGCCTTTTGCTTTTGCAACGGCGGCACAGGCGATTGTCGTGATTGCAGGTGGTATAGATCTGTCAATTGCATCAATGATGGCGGTTTCCAGCGTCACTGCGGCTGTCTTGATGGACGGCGCCAGCGAACAATTCGCATTTCTTGTGATCCCTGTCGTACTGCTGGTCGGCGCGACCATGGGAGCGATAAACGGCGTCTTGATCGTTATCACGCGTGTCCCGGACATTGTGGTGACGCTGGCCATGTTGTTTGTGTGGGAAGGCGTCGCCCTGATGATTTTGAATTCGCCCGGTGGCGGTTCTGCCGAGTGGGTCCAGGGAATGCTTGTCGGCTCGATTGTGCTGGGGTTTATTCCCGAAATCGTGACTCAATGGGTGCCCAAAGCTTTCATCGTGATGGTGGTGTTTTTGTGCATTGTGTGGATACCACTGCGCAGGTCGAATTTCGGCCTGTCGGTTTATGCGATCGGTTCATCTGACATGGCAGCGTTCCGGTCCGGCGTTAATGTCAACCGAACCAAGATTGCTGCTTATGCAATTTGCGGATTGTTTGCAGCGATGGGCGGTTTGGTGCTGACAGCCAGCACTGGCATTGGAGCACCTATTCCTGGCCCATATCTGTTGGCCAGTGTTGCAGCGGTGGTGCTTGGCGGCGTAACTTTGGGCGGCGGCGTTGGCGGTCTGCTCGGCCCCATTATTGCAGTATTGATACTTCGTTTGATCCGAACAGACCTCACACTGATGTCGGTTGATCCCAACATTACAACCATTGTTGAAGGCACGATCATGGTTGTTGTGGTGATGGCAGGAGGATTTATGGCAGCCAGGCGGAAGACGAGATGATGGCTGTATCCAGCAAATCAAATAACTGGTTGAAAGGCCTGCGTACGCTGGTCCGGGACTATCCCATTATCCCGTTGATCATCCTGTTGTTAGGCCTTGTGGTAGCCCTTGAGGTGATGCGGCCTGGCATCATCAACGAGCGCTGGATGGCAAACACCGTCAAGTTTGCAATTCCACTCGCCATGCTTGCTGCCTGTCAAACCCTGACGATGCTCACAGGCGGAATTGATCTGTCAGTCGGTGTGGCCGCGACCGTCAGTGCTTTTGTGGCTGCAAGCCAATTGACGGTGCTCGGACCCACAGGGGCCATTCTTGTCGCGCTTATTCCGCCGCTGCTCATTGGCCTTGTCAATGGAGTGGGGGTTGCTTTGTTTCGGGTGCATCCGTTGATCATGACTTTGGGGACAGGTCTGATCGGAACGGGTTGTTTGCTCGTTTACCAACGCACAGTCATTGCATCTGGCTCATCAGTTCCCGATATTCTGTCCTGGCTGGGAACCGGGTTGAGTTATGGGGTTCCAAACTCGCTGATCATTTTCGTGCCTCTGGCGGTTATCATAATTGTAGGGCTGCGCCGCACCGGATTTGGACGGCTGCTTTACGCTGTGGGTGAAAACGAAGAGGCGGCCCGATTGGCCGGTGTGCGCACATGGCAGGTGCTAATCACGCTGTATATTATCTCAGGTTTGATTGCCGGCATTACGGGCCTGCTTTATCTCGGACTGATCAAAGCACCGTCGCTGTCGCTTGTTGAACCGAGGGTTTTGCCTTCGGTCGCTGCTGCCGTTATCGGCGGCACATCAATTTTTGGAGGCCGTGGCGGCTATTCGGGTACCATTGTTGGCGCGTTGATCCTAACCGTTTTGGCAACCATGCTCACGGTCATGCAGATACCTGAAGGCACCCGCCGCATCTTCTTCGGCCTCATCATTTTGGGTGTTACCGCCATCTATGTGCGTCTGACTCAGGACCGCTGATCACAGGCCAAAATGCGCGCCATGAAATGTCACAGATCGGGTATCACCACTGACGTCCACGAGAACAAGATGATCGGCGTTGATCTGGATATCACTAATTTTGGTCCATCCACTTGGCGGCGCAATCGCACCAAATGCATAATTGATGGTGGCCACACAATCCGTGGAGAGCGTCAGGCCTTGTGGCAGTCCATAGGGCGACCGTTCAGCGGCGCTGGCGAGGCTGCCGTTGCTGTGGCAACTGGTAGAGACTTCTTCAATGCCGAGCACATGCCTGTGCCTGCTCAGCCACGGCGCATAGCTGCGCCCACCATTGCTCATCCACAGCAACGTTTCGGGCAATAATGTAGCGTCCTTGATCGAGAAAAATAGAAAACCATCACGCTGCGCCAGGGCCGCTGTCCAGCCGAGCCGCGCAGAGGGGTGTTCTGCCATGATGACCAGATCCTCATGGTTTTCGGCAAAGGGGTAATTGCTGATGTCGACCCGTTCGCCGGATCGCGTTTCCAGGGGGCCAAATCCGTCGGTCTTCTGCGGGTATTTTAACAGGGACGTGCCTCTCGAGGCATCAGGCTCGGGTGCCTGCGCAGGAGTTGCTGCAAATTGCTTTTCAGAGAAACTCAAAATTGCGCCGCCAGGCACGCAAATCATGGCATGGTGACCAATAGGCAAATGGCCTTCGCCGCCTTGAAACTGATGGCGTTGATAGAGCAGTGGATCGCCGGAATGAAGTTCAAATCGCTTTGTCACAACAGCGCCATTCACCTTTTCACGCAGTTGATATGCAGCGGATATTGCATCATCGGAAGCGCCATCATCGGTCACAGGCAGCGGGCTCCAATGGCCATTAGCCGTGTGGCCGTGGATCGGGGTGTCACCACCGCCACCGAATGGCGCGCAGAAAAAATCGCCTGAAAGCTTTTGTTCGACCAAAGAGATATCGTCAAAAACCTCAACCGGGTCCAGCGCCCATGGCGCCGTGTGCAGCGGCCTTATTGCGGTGTTTGTTTGTGAGGTCACAGTGAATTTTCTGATCATGCCGCCGTGACGGTCAAAGTCAAATGACACAGGCGTATTTGTCATTGCTTCATTGCTGATGTGATCAGTGCTGTTGGTCTTTGTCATAGTGGTATGTTTTCCGGGAAAATCGCTTGAATGGCGATGGGATTCAGTTCCGGTTGCGCAAGGCCACGTGCAGCCGCAACCAAATGATCAACAGCGCCGCGAGCCTCGTCCTTGGCGTTTTCGTTGATGATCGCATCCATGGCGCCATCAATGAGATATTGCCGCGTATCATCGGTCAGGCCATGACCGATGACTGTCACATTCTGCGCCTTGCCAGTGATGTTCAGCGCATCGATGATGCCGGTTTGACCGGACCCAATGCAATAGATGCCATTGAGATCAGGTTGGACTTTGAGCAGATCAAGCAGCGTGTCACGCGCACAGATATTGTCTTCGGCGACTTCATGTTCTGCCACGATTTTTAGATGCGGAAATTGATCGCGCAGAATGCTTCTGAAGCCCATCTCACGCTCCTCATGACCCAGATATGCACGCAGCCCCAGAATGATAGCCGTTTTGGCTTGCGGCGCGGTGATAAGCTTGCCCATCAAGTAGCCGGCAAGGCGGCCAGCTGCGTAATTGTCTATGCCGATATAGGCGCGGCGATTGATCTGTCGGATATCGGAGGCAAGTGTGACAACTGGAATGTTGTGTGTGTTGAGACCGCGTAGCGCATGGCGCACTTTGGCCGTGTCCACGCCAATAATGCCTACGCCGTTAGACGCATCGCTTATCTGGCCTATCGCTTGCAGAACAGCCTCTTCATTGGCGCTGCTTAGGTGGTGAATGGTCGAGGACACACCTTCTATTGAACGACAATAGCGATCAATATGATGTGCCTGTTCTGCCAAAAATGCATTGCGATAATCGGGGATAATAAAGTCGAGTTCTATCGTTTCCAGAAGACCTGTCGGAGCTATTGGCTCATCGCCGTTTAATTGGCGAACGGTAGACAAAACGTGCTGCCTTGTATGTATCTGCACGCCGTCCCGGCTGTTGAGCACCCGGTCCACGGTGGCTTTTGACACGCCAGCGCGTTTGGCGATCTCTGCCACTGTGATTTTGGTTGGGCCGGGCTTTGTCAACATTTCATCCTTCATGATACGCAATAAGACCTCATTTTGAGGTCTTATCAAGAAATTTGTCAAAAAGCGACCGTTTTAAGGGAAATGCACACGAAAATTGCTTGACCAAGGCGTTTTCTGCACGGACCATGATCACAACATACATCAATTTGATGGGTTATTGTCATGACACCAACAGCACGCGATTACAGCCTTGTGGGCCGCGATTCAGAACTCGCCGAGCAAAACGGCCTTGTGGCTGCCGATTGGTATTCGGTGGATATTGATCGCAAGGAAATCAAACGCCTCATGCGGCGATCGGATTCTCCAGCCATTCGAGACACTTTGATTTGGCTCGGGCTTTTGCTGGCCTCTGGCGCAGGCGGCGCCTATTTCTGGGGCACGTGGTGGTGCGTTCCGTTTTTTCTGGTCTATGGCGTTCTTTACGGTTCCTCGTCAGACAGTCGCTGGCATGAATCCGGCCATGGAACCGCGTTTAAAACCCGTTGGATGAACAGCGCGCTGTACTATTTTTCCAGCTTTTTGATTTTGCGTGAACCCACCATCTGGCTCTGGAGCCATACACGCCACCATACCGATACCATCATTGTCGGGCGTGATCCGGAGATCGCAACGCCGCGCCCGCCCGATATCAAGGCGATGCTGTTGAATATCTTCGCCCTTGTCAGCACATGGAAAACCATAAAAGCACTGTTCCTGCACGCAGGTGGGAAACTTACACCAAATGAAGCGACATTTGTGCCGGAGAGCGAGCGATCCAAAGTCTATTGGATCGCCCGTCTATACATTGCAATTCTGCTCGGTGTTGTCTTGGTGTGCATTGCCACGGGGTCAATTTTACCGGCTATGCTGGTCGGTTTGCCGTCCCTCTATGGCGGGTTCATGGCAATCTATTTTGGTCTGACACAGCATTCTGGATTGGCCGAGGATGTACTCGACCACCGATTGAATTCCCGTACTGTTTATATGAACCCGATCTTCCGCTTTTTGTATTGGAACATGAATTATCATATCGAACATCACATGTTCCCGATGGTTCCGTTTCATGCACTGCCGCAATTGCATGAGGCTATCAAGCATGATTGTCCTGAACCTTATCCAAGTTCAATCGCTGCTTATCGCGAGATAATTCCGACACTTCTGCGCCAGTTGAAAGAGCCGGGTTTTTTCGTGCGCCGCACTTTACCCAATGGTGCAGAGCCAGTGCCACATAATCCCGGCGCGGTCTTTCAAACTTCAAGCTAGAGGGCAAGGAATACAAGAATGAGTGATTGGATTGATGCATGCGCGCTGGACGATATCGACGAGGAAGACGCGATCACGTTCAAACATGATGGTGGGTATTATGCGCTCTACCGGACTGAAGATGACCAATACTATGTGACTGATGGCCTGTGTACGCATGAGCGGGTGCCGCTCGCCAATGGTCTGGTCATGGGCAAAATAATTGAATGCCCGAAACACAATGGCCGTTTTGATTTCACCACAGGTGAAGCAAAGGGCGCGCCAGTGTGCGTCAATCTGAAAACTTATGAGACGGACATTCGGGGCGGCCGTTTGTTTTTCAAACTGGATTGATGCCGAGACGCGGCCAGACCGCTGTCTGACGTGCCTTTCTGCCATAATCTGGAGGAGTAAATATGGCCAACTATCCCCTGAGTGTTGCTGAACTGTTAGCGCTGAAGGGCGTTCGACAGCTGACGAAATTGCGCGTGGAGACAATGGATGACGCAGCAGCGGCCAACGCCGCAGGCATCGACATGCTTTCGGTCCCACCAGAGCTTTTACTCCTGCCAGAATTCCGGCAGATGTGCCCCCGCCCATTTGTCGTTGGTGGCCTGGAGCCCGGTCTGTTTGTGACTGAAGAAGACTATTTGCGCATTGCCTTCAAGCTGCTGAATGCGGGGGCAAACGCAGTCTATTGCGGGGCAAGTCTGCCCATTGTCCGGCGGCTGCGCGATGAGGGAATTCCGGTTGTCGGCCATGTTGGTCTCATTCCGTCACGCCGAACATGGACTGGTGGGTTCAAGGCTGTGGGCAAGACACCCGAGAGTGCGCTTTGGATACTGGAGGAGACAAAAGCGCTAGAAGAAGCAGGCGCTTTTGCTGCCGAGATCGAAGTCGTGCCGGCCGCCGTCGCCAAAGCCATTTCAGCGCAAACTGCGATGTTGATGATTTCGATGGGTGCGGGCATGGGATGCGACGCGCAATATCTGTTCGCGTGTGATGTACTGGGCGCCCATGACGGGCATTATCCACGCCATGCAAGGCGATATGCCGATCTGCAATCGGAATATCAGAAGCTGCAAGCCATGCGCATCAAGGCCTTTCAAGACTACGCGTCAGATGTGGCTTCAGGTGTATTTCCTGTCGCGGATGAATTGGTCCCACTCGACCATGATGCGCAAAAAGCGATTTTAGAGACGCTTGAAAAGAAATAAGGTCGAGAAAAATCGGCGAAAAAGGGGGAAGGTTCTATGAGCAAATTTCGGGTAACTGGCATAAATTTTGATCACATGCATATGGGCGATCTGCTGCGGTTGGTACATGAGCATCCGAATGCTGAAATTGTTGGAATCTACGATAAATCACCGGATAAGATGGCGCAGGCTATCGCGGATTTTGCTATTCCCGATGATGCTGTATTCACGGATCTTGACACGTGCGTAGCGCAAACGAAGCCGGATTTGGCGATCATGTGTGCGGCCACCGCCGAACACGCAGATCACGTCGAAGCCCTGGCAAAGCATAATGTTCACATCCATGTGGAAAAACCATTTGCCGCTTCCGCAGCAGAAGCTAAGCGCATGATGGCGGCAATGGCGCCGACTGGAAAACTGATGGCGATCAACTGGCCATTGGCATGGTACCCCAGCCACAACACCTGCAAGCGGTTGATCGAAGATGGCGTTATTGGCGAATTGATTGAAGTTCATCACTATGGTGGCAATCGCGGGCCGCTCTATCATTTGGCCGACAAGGTAGAGGTCTCGGCAGAGCAGGTTGAGCAACAAAAGTCTGATTCATGGTGGTACAAGAAAGCGTCCGGGGGAGGCAGCCTGCTGGATTATCTTGGTTATGGCGCCACGCTCGGCACATGGTTCATGGACGGTCGTGCGCCGCTCGAAGTGACTTGCGTGGTGGACCAGACAGCCGGTATCGAAGTCGACCAACATTCCATCACCATCTGCCGTTATGAACAGGGCCTTTCCAAGATGGAAACACGTTGGGGCACGTTTACCGATCCCTGGGTAACGCAGCCACAACCGCAATGCGGCTTTGTTGTTGTGGGCACCGGCGGCACGATCTCGAGCTATGATTATGATGACTTTGTTACAGTGCAGACAGCCGCCGAACCGGACCAGAAGAAAGTTCCGGTCGATGTGCTGCAGCCTGGGCACACCAATCCCATTGAATACATTTTGAACTGCATTGAAAACGGCGCATCCATTGAGGGGCCACTGTCGCCAGATCTGTGCCTCACAGCGCAGCGCATTGTGGATACCGCTTACCTGTCCGCGCAGCAGAAAAAAACATTGGCGCTTGTGTCATGAGTGGCGAAACACCGGATGCCGATACCTATGCGTTGCGCACTTACGATTTGCCAATTATCGACGCGCCGACATTAAATTACACGCCGCCCATGCCGCACTCCTATCGGCCGCGCATCGCACTTGTTGGTGCAGGCGGGATTGCGTCCGCGCATCTTGATGCATACCGCAAAGCAGGCTTTGATATTGCCGCCATATGCAACCGTACGCTTTCAAAAGCAGAGGCTTTGCGCGCCGAATTTTTTCCCAACGCAGTCGTGACAGACAGATATGACGACTTGCTCAATGATACATCCATTGCTGTCTTTGACATCACACCACACCCGGATGTGCGCTTTGGTATGATTGAGAAAGCGCTGGCGGCAGGCAAGCATGTGCTGTCGCAAAAGCCCTTTGTTACGGACCTCGATGCAGGTGAAACATTGATAAAATTGGCGCGCGACAATGGTGTGCGGCTAGCAGTCAATCAAAACGGTCGCTGGGCGCCCCATATGGCCTATATGCGTGAGGCCGTTCGCACCGGGCTCATCGGTGAGGTGACAAGCGGTCATGTTCACATGCACTGGGATCACAGCTGGATTGCACGCACACCATTTAACGATATTCATGACCTGATTTTATACGATTTTGGGGTCCATTGGTTCGATTTCATGTCCAGCCTTCTGGGTGACCGTATGCAAACTGTATTTGCAACGCAGGCCCGCGCCAAAGACCAAAGTGCCAAGCCGCCTCTTTTGAGCCAGGCCCTGATTCAGTTTGAGGGCGGGCAGTCGTCTCTGGTCTTTGACGGCAGTGTCAAACATGGCGCGCTGGACAGTTCCTTCATCGGTGGCACAAAGGGCAGCCTTTACAGCGTGGGAAAAGATCTGAACGCACAGAGTGTGACGCTGACCACGGAACGCGGAGAAGCGCGCCCCGAGCTTGTGGGAACATGGTTCAATGATGGGTTTGCTGGCACTATGGGCGAGCTTTTGAGTGCTATTGAAGAAAACCGGGAACCGAACAATGGCGCCAGCGGAAATCTGCAAAGTCTGGCGCTCACATTCGCAGCCATAAAGTCAGCAGATACTGGAGCGCCGATAGAGATCGGAACCATTCGCGCCCTGCCATAAGCCACTTTTTGCATGCTACGGAGCCAGGAACTTTTTCGTGAAAAAATGGCACAAAAAGTCATCAAAAGTGCATCTTGTGACTTATTGAAAGGTCCATTTTCGCGCAGATCACGCAAAGCATCCTAAAAATAGAAATGGCGGATGGGGTGGGATTCGAACCCACGGTACGCTTTCACGCACGCCGGTTTTCAAGACCGGTGCCTTCAACCGCTCGGCCACCCATCCAACGCATTGAGATCATTGCAGTTTCGATAGTTCAAAAAATCCGCGGTTTCAGGTTTTTTGCTGCCGAATTGCTACCCAATTCATTTTCGTTCTGGCTTTATAGCCACCTTTATCGCCGCGTCAACCTGTTCTGCAGCATCAGCTTGCATTCCGCAGAGTGCATGCGAATATAAGTCCGGCTCAGACCTACAAAAGCGTTTAGTCTCAATCAAAGCGTGGAGCGCATTTGGCGCACTTTCTGCTCTAGGTTTTTGAGCCGAGAGAAAATGGTAGATAGCCGACAAACCCTGAAATCTTCCAGACGCCATCTACCTTGGCGCAGAAATAGAGTGTTTGCCAGTTGAGGTTCTCCATGCTCCCATCGGCCTTTGCTATGTCTCCATCAAACTTTTTGTGAACGACTGCAACACTATCCCCCATATCAATATCGCGGAGTGTTGTTATGCGAAATAGTGCAGATCTCAGAGGCTCTGCATATTCGACCGCAGCACTGTGTGCAGCCTGTCGCAACCACTCGTCGCGATAAATGGTTAAGTTGGGGAAGCCCAACCGCCATGAATCGGGATTTGATCTTCCATGCGCGTGCATGCCCAGAAATCTGTCAGTTACGAAATCATCTTTGACCATAGACCAGTCTTGTCCAAGAAAGGCGTCAATATCTCTGTGGACCAACATTTCCCAGATTGCATGTCTGTCAGCGTCTGTGGTGGGGAACGGGTTCGTTTCGTAGTTCATTTAGGTCTCCTTATTTTGGGGGAATGGCGACTAATCAAATTTACCCCGCACGGCCAATTTCAACGTGTCTGTAACCAGTTGGCCATGGATTGGAAAAAACGGCGTCAAAGAGGTTTGAAGCGGGGCAGGCATGGGGTTGAAAGAGGCGAACCTTGTCACCAACGCTCGGTCTCTTATGAGCCTTGGAGACATCAATAATGTCATGTTCGGCAATCTCAGCATCGAGGCAGCCACGGGGCGTATCAAGGTCTCGTAAGCTCATCCGTCTAGTCGCCTAAGGGGAGTTCAGGATATCCGATATCTTGGCTGGCAAGACTTTGTCGCACGCGACGTAGGCGTTCCAGCACTTTGGGACCCATGGACACAGCTGTTCCCATCGCAAGAAAATCTACAGCAGCAAGCAGCGCATAACGCGTCGATGTTGGTTTGAAAAGATCGCGATCCTCCTTGAACGTCAAGGGAAACAGAATGTCACCAGCCTCAGCCAATGGTGAACCCAGAGATGTCACCACAATGACTTTTGCGTTGTATTGTTGTGCAATGGATACGGCATCGATTACAGAACGCGCATGACCAGAAATCGAAAAAGCGATCACAAGTGCACCGGTTTCGAGCACTGATGCACTCATGCGTTGTAGCTGTGGGTCAGAGTGTGCCGATACATGTAGACCAAGACGAAATAGCCGGTTCTGCAATTCCACCGCCGCCATAGAAGAACTACCGCCAGTGCCGTAAATCAATATTTGGTTTGCCTTTGCTATGGCTGTTGTAATAGCAGGCAGATCGACCTCAGAGAGCGCGACGCTCATGAGTTCAAGCGCAGCATGCGCTCCTTCCGAAACCTTGGATATAACTTCATCAAGAGGACGGTCTTCGTTCGCCATCTGGGCAGAGCTGCGGAGATAGGCCCCGCCAATTGCCAGCGATTGCGCCAGATGAAATTTCATTTCACGCGTGCCGGAGAATCCCAGAGCACGGGCTAATCGTGTAACGGTGGGTTCACTTACCTCAGCGCGGGCGGCAATATCAGCAATCGGCGCATAAGTCGCAAAATGCAGATCGGCAAGAATGCATTCCACAAGTCTCTTTTCCGCATCTTTGCCTAGCGCGGAGCGGTTTTGGAGCCGGCCAACAATGTCTACGCGTTTGTCATACGACGGACCATTATTGCCGCGGTTTTGTTTGTTGTTTGTCACGAAATTCTCTTGCCATCTGCTGCATCGAACAGGTGGATATTGTCTGGATCGACACTCAATTTAAGTTTGTCACCGGGTTTTGGAATGTCTCGATCACGAAACACAACGCGAATTTCCGTATCGGCCAACTCTCCAAAAACATGAACCTCTGGCCCAGTTGGTTCAACCACTTGTACATTCAGTGTCAGTGGCCCGTTGTCATCGCGGCAGTAATTCTCTGGACGGATACCGATAACAACATCCCCCCCGTGTTCAGCTTTGCTTTGGGGTGCACTGAGCACTGAATTGTCTTTCAGTTTGAGGGAAGGGCTTTCGCCTTCCATCAGGTGACGGGCCGAAAGAAAACTCATTGAGGGAGAGCCGATGAAACTCGCCACAAACAGATTGGTAGGACGGTCGTATAATTCCATCGGTGAACCGATTTGCTCAATAGCACCATTGTTCATCACCACGATGCGATCAGCCATGGTCATCGCTTCAATCTGATCGTGCGTTACGTATACCGTTGTCGTGCCGAGAGTTTGATGGAGCGCTTTGATCTCGGTACGCATCTGCACACGCAGTTTTGCATCGAGATTAGACAAAGGTTCGTCAAACAGGAAGATTTTTGGATCGCGAACGATGGAACGCCCCATCGCGACACGCTGACGTTGACCACCGGAAAGCTGTTTGGGGGACCTGTCCAAATAATCCGTCAAGTTCAGAATGTTTGAAGCTTTCTCGACCAATTTATCCGTGTTTTCTTTGGATTCACCCCGAACATTGGGACCAAATTCGATATTCTCACGCACGCTCATGTGGGGAAACAATGCATAGGACTGGAACACCATTGCGATGTTGCGCTTTTGGGGGGGCGTATCGTTCGCTCTTTGGTCGGCAATTGTCAGGTCACCGCCTGATATTGTCTCCAGGCCCGCTATCATACGTAGCAGTGTGGATTTTCCGCAGCCCGAAGGGCCAACCAAAACAGCAAACTCTCCATCTTTTATCGACAAGGAGAGCTGCTCAATCACCTTGACGCCGCCGTAGCTCTTTGAGATGTTGGTCATGTTCAGCGCGGCCATGATGGGACTTCCTTACAGCTTTGAAATTTCATCGAAGAATGGCAAGTTTCCTGCAGATATGCCTGCATCCACCGGCAAGGTCACGCCAGTAATACCACTTGCAAGTGATGAGGCTAGAAACGCCGCTGTTTGAGCTACTTCCTTGGGAAAAACAAAACGTCCAAGGGGATACAAAACCTCAAGACGGTCAGCGAGTGCAGGGTCCGCCTCGAGCCTATCCGTCCAGGCTGATGTCCGAATTGATCCAGGCACAATGGCGTTTGAGCGGATTTTGTTGCGGCCTTCTTCTGTCGCTATTGCGCGGGACCAGGCAAGCAGTCCAGCTTTTGCAGCTGCGTAAGCAGGATTGCCGAAATGGGCGAGCGCGTTCAGGGAGGAAATAAACACAAAGTTACCGCCATATTGGCGCATGATTGGCAGGAATTCCTGGGAAAGAGCTGCGACTGCCCTAAAGTTTAAATCGAGCTCGTAATCAAGTACTTGAGGGGTCACGTCCTTCATCGTCTCGGCGCGTGTCCACCCGGCATTATTAATAACTGCAACTGGCGGCTGCTTGTCCTGGCAGGTTGCGGCAGTGGCTTTGCGCATAGCATCTGTGTCTGTGAGGTCAAAACGATGAATTTCTTCAACTTGCAGATTGGAAAAATCAGCATCCTGGACGTCATACGCAACTATCTCTGCCCCATATGCTTTGAAGGTTTCAACGAGTGCGCGACCAACACCTCCGGTCGCACCGGTAATAACGACTCTCTGTCCTGAGAAATTGATCATTTGTGCGTTTTATCCAAGTCTTAGCATCAAAGTCATGGTCGATTTTGGGGATCTGATCACCCTGGTTTGGAACTCTGCGAATAGGCATTGGCGCGACTGATTAAGTGCGGTCAAGCAATCGGAGCAACAATATATGGTTTTTGTAATAATACAACGAAAAATCATATTTTGCTTGTTGGGGTGGCATTTATGTAATAAAAATAAAATTGAATGTTGGAGTGCGTGAAATCGAAGGCTTATGATCAGCATTTGCCAGGAATTTAGGAGAGAGAAATGAAGAGAACATGGTTGTTAAGCGTTGCCGGGGCGGCGTTGTTGTCTTTGAATGCGACAGCACAGGCTGATACTTTACGTGTTACAGTGGCGGAATACAGTTCAAAAACAGGGCCATATTTTGAAGAGGCTGCAACAGCGTTTGAAGCAGCAAACCCAGAAACCGATGTGCAGATTGAAGTCGTGCCGTGGGATGTTTTGCTGCAGAAATTGACCACAGATATTTCTGGTGGTGCAAACGCGGACCTTTCAATTATCGGAACGCGCTGGCTCATTGACTTTGTCGATCAAGGTATTGCTGCACCATTTGACAGCTATATGAGCGATGAGTTTAAGGATCGGTTCTTCCCGACATTTCTATCCCCATCAGTGATGGATGATAAGACCTACGGCCTGCCAATTGCGGCATCCGCAAGGGCCATGTACTACAATAAGGACCTGTTCGAGCAGGCCGGTATCTCTCAGGTGCCTAACACTTGGGAAGATCTCGCAGCCGCCGCAGAAAAAATCGCCGCTCTTGGCGATGATGTTTACGGATACGGTATGCAAGGCAAGGAAATAGAGACAGACGTCTATTTCTACTATGCGTTTTGGGCATATGGCGGCAATCTTATCGACGCAGATGGCACGTCCGGACTTGATAGTGAAGCTGGCTACCAAGCGGCAAAACTATACAAGTCCATGATTGATGGGGGCCTTACGCAGCCCGGTGTGACATCAAACACACGTGAAGATGTACAAAATCTGTTTAAGCGCGGCAAAGTAGGCATGATGATCACTGCGCCCTTCCTTTCATCACAGATAGCTACGGAAGCGCCCGAACTATCCTATGGCGTTGCTGCTATTCCAGAAGGCCCAAGTGGTGCGCGTGGCACTTACGGTGTGACGGATTCCATGATCATGTTTGAAAACTCACAAGTGAAAGAGACGGCTTGGAAATTCCTGGACATGCTATTCGAAGCTGAGTGGCGCTCAAAGTTCACCGGTGGAGAAGGTTTCCTGCCGGTCAATAAAGCGGTGGCGGCGGAACCTGCTTTTGCTGACAATGCTGATCTGAAAGCGTTTGCTGCGGTATTGCCAGATGCGCGTTTTGCGCCGGTTATTCCTGGATGGGAAGAAATTGCCGCGGCAACATCGGATGCATTGCAAACAATCTATCTTGGTGACGGCGAAGTTGAGGCAACTCTTGATGGCGCTGCAGAAAAAATAGACCGGATCCTGGGTAACTAACCCAGGTCAGCAATCAACGACGGGCGTGGTTTTCTAAAATCACGCCCGTTTTGACCGAAGACGCCATTGAATATGGCTGCATGGAACAAAAAATGACCCGGTCACCATTCACCAATCCATACGTTCTGATTTTACCGGGGTTTTTGCTCTCCGCTTTTATCATTCTGTGGCCGTTGTTTCAGCTCGGCAACATATCGCTCAGCGAGGTCAATCGATTTGGACAAATTCGCGGGTTCGCAGGGTTTGAGAACTATTTGGCAGTTTTCAATGACCCGGACTTTTATGGCGCGTTATGGCGCACGTTAATCTGGACATTTGGCATTGTCATTGGGTCAATCGGTACGGCCTTACCCATTGCAATTGTTCTTCATGAAGACTTTTACGGTCGCGGATTAGCGCGCGTCATAATCATGTTGCCGTGGGCTGTTTCCCTTACAATGACCGCGATCGTGTGGCGTTGGGCGCTCAGCGGAGAAAGTGGCATGCTTAATTCAGCCCTGATGGGGCTGGGCCTGATAGACACGAATATTCAATGGCTTGCACAATCTTCGACGGCGTTTCCAATGCAAATCCTTATCGGGATTTTGGTCACTGTGCCTTTCACCGTCACTATATTTTTGGGTGGGCTGTCCTCTATTCCAGATGACTTGTACGAAGCGGCTCGCCTTGAAGGGGCTAACCCACTTCAGCTGTTTGCGAGGATAACTCTTCCGCTGATCCGTCCGTTTCTCAACATAGCCATCGTTCTGAACACAATTTATGTATTCAATTCCTTCCCGATTATCTGGGCAACCACTCAGGGAGGGCCAGCTAATTCAACAGATATTTTAGTGACCTACCTCTACAAATTGGGTTTTCGATTTGGAAAACTTGGGGAAGCGTCGGCGCTTTCCATAATGATGTTTGTCCTCCTACTCTTCTTCACGCTCATCTATGTGGTGCTGGCTATGCGAGGTGAAAAAGAATGAGCGCAAAGTGGAGACGCACCTTTTGGTCCTGGGCATTCCTTATGCCATTCGTAGTACTGGTATTGTTCCCGTTTACTGTGATGTTTGTAACCGCGATCAAGCCGGCGACAGAAGTATTGGACCCCACCTGGTGGCCCAGTCAGATACAATGGCGCAATTTTGTGACCATGTGGGAGGCGACTAATTTTGGACCTGCATTGTGGAACTCGGTTTATGTTTCAGTTGTGTCCACCGGATTGGCAATCTCTGTCTCAATACCGGCAGCTTATGCTCTTTCCCGATACCAATTTACCGGGAAGGGCTTTTTCCGTCAGTTTCTAATTGTATCGCAAATGTTGTCGCCTATGGTCCTCGTGATTGGCCTGTTCAAATTGGTGGTTTGGTTGGGGATTTTGGACAATGTGAATTCTGTGGTTTTTGTCTACGCCGCATTCAACATCGCATTTACCGTTTGGATGTTGCAAAGCTACTTCTCTACCATCCCGAAAGATCTTGAAGAAGCGGCCTGGATGGAGGGCGCGAGCCCTTTTAAAGCGCTGGTCAAGGTGTTCTTGCCATTGGCAATACCGGCCGTAACGGTTACCGCAATTTTCTCCTTCATCAACGCCTGGAATGAGTTTGTCATCGCTTTGACGATGCTGCGGCGCCAGGAGAGTTACACATTGCCTATTCAGATTTTCTCACTCGTTGCAGGTCGTTACACAATTGAGTGGCATCATGTCATGGCAGCAGCGTTGGTAGCGACCATTCCCGTGGCCATCATTTTTGCCTGGCTCCAGCGTTATCTGGTGCGCGGCCTGGCCATTGGTGCCGTCAAATAACTCATGAACTTGGTTCCAAAAGGAAAGAGCAAATATGTCTAAAACTCACTTTGGTAAGTCTCACGTTCCATTGTCTCCCGCGGTGCGCGCAGGCGATTTTGTCTTTATTTCAGGGCAGGTGCCATTTGGCCCTGACGGCATAGTGGTGACAGGTGGGATCTCCGAGCAAACCGAGCAGGTGCTTGAGAACGTAAAGGCCGCATTGGCGCTGGCCGGATGTGAGCCAAGTGACGTGGTCAAAACGACTGTCTGGTTAGAAGACGCCCGGGATTTCGGAGCATTTAACGCGGCTTATGCACGGTTCTTTCCAACTGATCCACCTGCACGAACAACCGTTGAATCCAGATTGATGGTTGATATCAAAATCGAAGTGGAAGCCGTCGCTTACAAGCCACTTTGATTTCCCCATCCCAAGGAACTCATTTTATGCGCGTGTTCACTGCCTCTTTGGCAACTGAGACAAATACGTTTTCACCAGTGCCTACAGATCGGGAAAGTTTTGAATCTGCATTTTACGCAGGTCCAGGTGAACATCCCGAAGGGCCAACCTTGTGTTCAGCGCCAATTCCGGTGTTACGCGCACGTGCACGTGAAGAGGGTTTTACGTTAATTGAAGGCACAGCAACCTGGGCTGAACCAGGTGGCTATATTCGAACTGATGTTTATGAGGCCCTGCGTGATGAAATTCTGGATCAGCTAAGGGCTGCAATGCCTGTTGATTGTGTTGTGTTGGGACTGCACGGCGCCATGGTTGCGCGGGATTACGATGACTGCGAAGGTGACTTGCTGACGCATATACGCAACATCGTAGGCCCGAAGGTCGTTGTTGCGGCGGAATTAGACCCACATTCACATCTAACCAAAAAGCGTATGGATGCTGCGGACATTCTAGCGGCGTTTCTTGAATTTCCCCACACTGACTTTTTGGAAAGAGGGGAACATCTCGTTGATCTGGCTCTTCGCGCGACGCGTGGTGAAGTATCTCCACAAATGGCGTCATTTGACTGTCAGATGATTGATGTTTTCCCTACCAATCAGCAGCCTATGCGAACCTTCGTCGACAAGATGAGTTCGCTTCAGGGGCGGGACGGCATTTTGTCGGTTTCGCTCATTCACGGATTTATGGCGGCGGATGTTCCTGATGTGGGGACACAAATGCTTGTGGTGTCTGACGGTGATGTGTCAGCAGCAAGCCAATTGGCTGAAAAACTGGGTAAAGAAGTACGCGCTATGCGCGGACTGACGAAGTTCGAATTGCATGACATCGAAGCAGTTCTCAACATAGTTTCGACCTCAAAGGGGCAAAGCAAACCCTATGTGATTGCCGATGTCTGGGACAATCCTGGTGGTGGAGTTGCTGGGGATAATACCGTGGTGTTGCAAGCCATAATCGACCACGGGATCAAGCGCGCCGGCATTGCCACAATTTGGGATCCCCTGGCGGTAACATTCGCCATTGCCGCCGGTGAAGGGGCATTTCTTGACATGCGAATTGGCGGCAAAGCCGGTGCCGCCAGCGGCACACCGACTGATGTGCGTGTTGAGGTATTGGCAACTGCGGAACCAGGTTGGCAATCTTTTGGCACCAGCCGTGTAACACTGGGTCGCGCTGCCGTCGTTCGTATTGTGGGAACGGAGATTGATATAGTCCTGAACACAAATCGCACGCAGACCTTTGAGCCAGATATTTTTGAAAACCTTGGCGTTGATATCTCGACCAAGGATGTATTGTTGATCAAATCAACAAATCATTTCTATGCTGGGTTCAAGCCTGTCTCGCGTAAAATATTTTATGTAGGCGTAGACGGGCTTTATCCAACTGATCCCAATAAGACCAAATATAGCAAGCTAATACGGCGTATTTGGCCCATGACAGAAGCATCAATGACATCCACTTAAGACTGATCGGTAGAACGCACGCGATGGAATTGTCTGAGCAAAGCCGCGGTGTGAAAGGGGGGAGCTCAAAAGAACCAAACCAACCTCAGTGTTTTGTGCATTGGCTCGATTTGGCTGAGTGCCATAAGATATTCTAGTGACAATCCGAACAACTTCGGAATGTACCAGTGTGATGACAGGCGACGCACATATCGGTATTGGCCGGCGGCACAGGCTCAGTGATCGGGATTGAATGTGGTTGATGACATTCGGTGCATTCGATCGGGTCCTTGCCAGAACTATGGGGATCGTTCGGCATGGCCATATCGAAGGTGACATGGGGATTAACCGGCACACCGTTCGGGGCAACATAGTCGGCGGTTTTCTCCTGAAGTGCGGTAAAGGGTCCGTGACAAGCAAGGCAGGTTTCTAAATTTGTGGCATCGGCCGAACTAATCTTGATGATATAGCGGTGAAGCGCAGCAAAATCTGCCAACGAAACCGTTTCGGTACTTCCAAAGGCGAAAGCACCGACAGGCTGCAGGAGCAAACAGACAGTTGCCGCTTGCGCCAGAGTTTTTAGCAACCGCATCAGGCCTGCTCTGCCGCAGCGTTCCGGCCAGCTATGCGGCCAAAGGCGAAACATTCGCCGACATTGGCACCGCCTTGCGGATATTGGACATAGAGGGACCCCAACTCGCCAGCGCTGTAGAGCCGTGGGATGGGATCGCCGAAAACGTCGAGGATTTGTGCACGGGCATTGCGGCGGGGGCCTCCGAATGTGTTGTTCAGTCCGGGCAGTAGTTGCATGGCGTAGTAGGGCGGGCGGTCCAATGCGATCAATTGCTGAGCCATTCTGCCATGATCGGCATCATGCCGGTCGGCGGCAAATCCGTTATATCGCTCGACTTCCGCCATCAGGACATCGGCCTCCATACCCATTTTACCGGCGAGTTCCTCGATTGAATCGGCCTGCAGGATCCAGCCACGTTCGATTTCGCGACTGTTATCGGCGCTCCATTCATACATGGCGGCCGGTCCCGCAGCGCCGAACATGGTTGATGTCAATGGTCCGGCAGTTCGCCGCCGCTCATCGAAGATCAACCAGGAGGGAATGCGCGGCCAGGTGTTGGCCACGGTATCGTAGACGAGGGCGTTCCAATAACCGGAGTAACCACCAAGATGGTTTTCAGCCTTGAAACGACGACCGGATTTATCGACGACAATATGCGCGTCTGATCCGAATGACAGTACAAAGGCGGTCGGGAAATCGTCGAATTTTGACTTGAACCCACCGCCTAGAACAGTCATGTGCCACAGATCGGCGCCCAGCGCCTGAGCCATGCGCAGCCCGTCACCGGTATTGCCCGGGTTGCCATAAAAGGTCATTGGAAAGGCAGGAAGATAGGTCTTCAGCGCCTTTTCGTCAGCGTTGAAACCACCCGTGCATAAAACCACCGCGCGACGGGCGCGTATGTAAACATCGCGACCGTCTTTACGCGCCACAACACCAACGACCTCGCCATCCTTGGAGACCAGCGACCGGGCAGGTGTCGACCAGCGGATATCGATGCCGCGCCCAACCACCTTTTCATGAAGAAAATCGAACATGCCGGTGCCAACTTCGCCGCGGCCATCGGTGCCTTCGATCTGATAGGCTTTGATGGCATTGTTGCCAGGCCATTTGGGGTCGCGCCCTTGGGCCGCGAAAAGGGTGAAGCCTGGCGCGCCCAATTCCGAAAGCCATGCATTGTTGCGACCCATTTCCTCAGCCCAGACCGCGATCATTGCGTCATCGATATCCTGGGATTCTGGCATGTCGACATTCACCCGTGATGCAACCTTCATATAGGCGATGGCATCGTCTTTATTGTCCGGTGTCAGGAAGACGCCGAAGCACAGCTTCGAGTTGCAGGTGTGTGCGTCAGCGGCCTGCTTTTCCAGAAGCATGACCTGCGCGCCGTCATCATGTGCCGTTATCGCGGCTGCTGCGCCAGCGGCCCCGTAACCCAAAACGATGACATCGGTTTCTTCATCCCAGCTTTCCGGTTGAACGGACGTTGCCGCTTGAGCCGAGCCAATCATCGTGCCACTGGTTGCAACACCCAAGCCTGCAGCAGTCATAGACTGAAGGAACTGCCTACGGCTGTTGTCATCTGATTTCTTCATCACAGGTCTCCGATTCATTACCACTTCAAAAGCTGCAACTTTGTAGTGTTCAGATCTGCAGGAGCTGTTGATGCGGATCAATTTCCGACCTGCAGTTCCTGTCCATTTTCAGTCATTGACGTGGAAAATCGGATAGAGGAAAACCTTCGCCTCCATCACACCGGGACCGGGTGGCTCCCCTTTGACTTCGCACTTTGCAATGAACTGAAAGAAGACGTGTTGAGCTTTGGCGAATGATCTGACGAAAAAACAAATCCGACAGGAAAACTGATGCGTATTCGGGGCAGTTCAGTTCAACAAAGGGATTTGAAAGCATGGTTCGGAAATTCTTCGCTCGCTTCGTGATGATGACAGCTCTGGCGCTTGTCACCTTTCCAATTGCGATGCATGAGGCTGAGGCGCGGCAGGAATTGTCGGGGAGTGAAATCACATCCATGATCACTGGAAAGCGCATTTTTTTGAAAGTCCCCTTTGGGGGCGAGTTTCCATTGCGTTATTCGTCGAACGGAACCGTGTTTGGCGACGGAACAGCTCTGGGGCTGGGGAAGCGCATGGCGCCCAAAGAAGCAGGGCGTTGGTGGGTGAGGAATGGCCAGCTCTGCCAGCAGTGGAAAACATGGTACAAAGGGCAGGTCGCCTGCTTCCGGCTTTTTCAGCTTGATGGCAATGAGCTTTACTGGCAGCGAAATGATGGGCGGTCTGGCAATGCGCGCATTTCGAATTGACGCAAATTGTCATTCAAGAAGTGCAATTTTGCAGTTGGGAAAATTCATCTTTCGTTAACCAAGTCGGATTCAATTTAACGAAAATTTTGCTTCAATTTGAATGTTCGCTCGCATTTCGGCAAATTTTCATGCTTAAAGAATGCCACCAATGAGAGGGTATTTTTTGCAAATTTCACGGATCACGATGAAGGCTACGCGCTATAGCAGCTTTGCAGCAGCAGGAGCGCTTGCCCTGGCTTTGGCCGCTTGTAGCAGCAGCAACAGCCGTATTGATCCCAAATATGGTGTGGCGGCCAGCCCTCGTGTGTCAAAAGCCGCCTATATTCCGTCCGGCGGCGGACGTTATCAGGTTGGCAAACCCTATAAAATTGCCGGCAAATGGTACAAGCCGAAAGAGGTCACACGTTACGAAAAAACAGGTATTGCCTCCTGGTATGGCGATGCCTTTCACGGTCGCAAAACCGCGAATGGTGAAATCTATAACATGAACGCCTATAGCGCTGCGCATCCAACGCTTCCATTGCCAAGCTATGTGCGTGTGACGAACCTGGCCAATGGCAACTCGGTTGTGGTCCGTGTAAATGACCGAGGCCCTTTTGCACATAATCGTCTGATCGATCTGTCCAAACGTGCAGCTGGTGTTTTGGATTTCAGGCGGCAGGGTGTTGCCAAGGTTCATGTGAGTTATCTGGGCAGAGCACCTGTGGATGGGGGCGACGCCAAATTCCTGGAAGCATCTGTTCAATTCAAGGAGCGTGGTCGCGGCGGCATTCAACGCATGGCCAGTGACTCATCTGATGAAAACATGCCGTTGGCTTATGGCGCTGTCCCACAAACAAGTTCTGGCCCATTCAACATTCTGAAAAACCTGACGGCCTCTGGCGAATAACTGCCTCTTATCATCTGCGTGTTTTACACTGAAGATTGTAAATTTTTGACCTGTTGAGCGTCATCGCTCTTGTCATGATTCACCTGCCGATGCATCTTGGCGCCATGCATAAGATTTCAAGCGTTTTCAAATCCATTCTGGCTGTCATTTTCTGGCTCACATTGTTGAGCTTGCCAGCTACAGCACAATTGTATCAAAGCCGCGCACAGCAGGCCATTTTGATCGACATGGAAACTGGCAGTATTCTGTTCCAACAAGATGCCGAACGCGCGGCGCCGCCCGCCTCGCTTACAAAGACAATGACGACTGCCATCGTATTCGATGCCCTGAAAAGAGGCGAGATTACAATGGAAACCGAATTTGAGGTTAGTGAGCATGCCTGGCGGACTGGCGGCGCACCTGCGCGTGGCTCCACTATGTTTGCAGCTCTTGGGTCCAATATATCTGTGGCTGACCTTCTGCGCGGCCTGATCATTCAGTCAGGCAATGATTCAGCCATCATTCTTGCCGAAGGCTTGTCCGGATCAGAAGAAGATTTTGCCAAGCGCATGAATGAATTTGGCAAGACATTGGGCCTGCAGGATTCCAATTTTGCAAACCCCAGCGGATTGCCACATCCGGACCAGCGGGTATCGCCACGCGATTTTGTTCGCATTGCACGGTACATTATTGAGGAACATCCTGAATTTTACAAAATTTTTGCCGAGCGGGATTTCCTGTGGAACGGGATTCGGCAGAGCAATCGCAATCCGTTGCTCTCGGCCCCCATTGGTGCAGACGGCATGAAGACTGGTTTCAGTCAGGAAGCAGGCTATGGGCTGATCGGATCGGCCGTTCAGGATGGCCGACGTCTGATTGCAGTGCTCATGGGCCTGAGGAAAGAATCTGACAGGGCACTTGATGGCAGACGATTGCTCGAGTGGGGCTTCACGGCCTTTGATGCTGTGGAAGTATTTCCAGCCGGCATGGAGGTAGGGCGTGTTCGCGTATATGGGGGCAGCAAAGGGCGTGTGGGCGCACAGACAAAGGAACCGGTTGTTGCTTTGATGCCGAAACAAAGCCGCGACGCACTGGAAGGCCGTATCGTTTATACCGGACCGATCTCCGTCCCGATCACGCAGGGTGACAAAATCGCTGACTTACATGTCTATAGCGGAAATCGGTTGGTTGTTGTCTCGCCCCTATTTGCCTCCGAAACCATGGAAACTGCAGGCGTATTGGGGCGTGCCATTGGCGGCGTCGGTGAATTTTTGTTCGGGTGGCTTTGATATGAAAAACCGTGTGCCCAAGGAACCTGGACGTTTCATTACTTTTGAAGGTGGTGAAGGCTGCGGAAAATCGACGCAGATCAAGCTGCTGGCGGATCATCTGCGAAAAGCGGATTTTGATGTGTTGGAGACGCGAGAGCCTGGCGGCTCTCCAAATGCCGAGGCCATTCGTCAATATCTGCTCAGCGGCATGGCAGAAGGAAAAGGTCCACGCGCGGAGGCGATGCTGTTTACTGCGGCTCGCATGGACCATGTGGAAAACACCATCAGACCCGCCTTGAAGGCAGGGACCTGGGTTCTGTGTGATCGGTTTATGGATTCCACAAGAGTCTATCAGGGCATGGATCTGGATACTGAGACCGTAGATCTTCTGGAAAAGATTGCTGTTGAGAAGACCCGTCCGGATATGACGATCCTTCTGGACCTTCCAGCCAAGCAGGGACTGCAACGAGCGTTGTCTCGTGACCCTGAAGGTATAAAGGATCGTTTTGAGAAAGAGGATGAGGCGCTACATGAAGAGCGCCGTCAGGCTTTTCTCCGACTGGCACAATCTGAGCCGAAACGGATAACGATCATCGACGCCTCCAAACCTGCGCATATCGTCGAATCACAGGTTTGGAAGGCATGCCGGAGACGGTTCGGAATCAGAACACCAATGGGTGTTTAACGTCCGCATTCCATATTAAACTTAGCCTGGCATTCTTGCATGTAGCGGCAAATCATCGTCTATCTTTGTGGACGGAATGGCACTGTCATTGAATAAATTGGCGCCTGGCTTCACAACATCAGTCTGATCGATATGTCCTGCACGCACGCCAATCATACCGGGACGTGCAGAGTTCTTTGTGAACATCTGAGATCCGCATGTGCCGCAAAACAGTTTGGTCAGATCGCTGCCGCGATCCGATTTGTGATGATAGCTCTGCAAATCCCCGGTAATTGTCAGTTCATCTTCCATCATGAACAACAAAGTTCCGTAGGCCGCACCGGTCACCTTGCGACAGTCAGTGCAATGGCAGTTCATTGTCATCTTGATGGTCACATCGCCAGAATAGGAAACGGAGCCACACAGGCAAGAGCCACTGATTTTTGTCATGGAATTTTCCTCGTGAATTTCAATTCTAGACGGAACTAGTCAGACTTCACCAAACCCTGTCAACCGAATTGGGCAAACATCACAAAGTCTTGTCCTCCAATGCGCACTGAAGATGCTGCAGTTCTGAGGTTTTGACCTGTGCCATGATCCCTGCGACATTGTGCCGGAGCAAGACTATCCAACTTCTCGACCATGGAGACGCCCTTGGTAAATAAGATTGTGTCTGTTGAGGCGGCTGCCAGCCTGATTGCAAACGGCGATACCATAACCACTTCCGGCTTTGTTGGTATTGGCGTACCCGAATATCTTCTAAAGGGCGTTGAAGAGAGATTTCTGCAAAGTGCTGAACCCAAAGACCTGACCTTGTTCTTTGCCGCAGGGCAAGGTGATGGCAAGGAACGTGGGCTGAATCACTTTGGCCATGAAGGCCTGTTGCGTCGGGTCGTCGGGGGGCACTGGGGCCTCATTCCAAAGGTCGCGAAACTGGCAGTTGAAGGCAAAATCGAAGCCTATAATTTGCCGCAGGGGGTTATCAGCCATCTTTTTCGGGACATTGCTGCCGGAAAGCCTGGAACGGTGTCGCGTGTCGGTCTGGAAACCTTTGTTGATCCACGTTCACAAGGCGGCAAAATCAACGCTCAAACAACAGAAGACCTGGTCACAACGATTGAAATCGAAGGTGAGGATTATCTGTTTTACAAGGCGTTCCCTATAAATGTGGCCCTGCTGCGCGGGACGACGGCTGATCCTGCTGGCAATATTACCATGGAACGCGAAGCGCTCGTCATCGACAATCTTGCGCAAGCGATGGCGGTCAAAAACTCGAATGGCATCGTCATCGTCCAGGTGGAACGAACAGTTGCGCATGGTTCACTCAATCCCAGAGATGTCGAGATCCCTGGAGCGCTCGTTGATGCTGTTGTTGTTGCACCCGCAGCAGATCATATGCAGACCTTTGCCACCGCCTATTCACATGCTTATGCAGGCAGGTTTCGTGTCGAGGCGGATGCAATTCCACCGATGCCCCTCAATGCGCGCAAGATTATTGCAAGACGTGCAGCTTTTGAACTGCCGGTCAATGGAGTGGTGAACCTTGGAATTGGCATGCCGGAAGGCGTTGCATCGGTTGCTTCGGAGGAAAAGCTGCTCGGCCATGTGACCCTGTCTGCGGAGCCGGGTGTGGTAGGTGGACAGCCAGCATCGGGTCTTGATTTCGGCGCCGCCATCAACACCGATTCCATCATCAATCAGGCCCAGCAATTTGACTTTTATGATGGTGGCGGGCTCGACTTGGCTGTTCTGGGTATGGCGGAGATCGATGCAGCGGGTTCAGTCAATGTCTCGCGCTTCGGGCCAAGGCTGGCCGGCGCAGGTGGCTTTATCAACATCAGCCAGAACGCGCGGGCTGTTGTTTACACGGGAACCTTCACCTCAGGCGGTGCTCAGATTGTGGTTGAAGAGGGAACACTGAGCATCCAGTCAGAAGGTCATATTCGCAAATTTGTGCAGCGGGTAGAACAGGTCACCTTTGCCGGACCGCGGGCAGCTCGCATGCCACAACCGGTTCTCTATGTAACTGAACGCTGTGTGTTTGAACTGACACGCGATGGACTGGAATTGATGGAAATTGCACCCGGCATTGATTTGCAACGCGATATCCTTGCGCTGATGGATTTTGAGCCGATCATGACCGACGTCGTGACCATGGATGAGCGCATTTTCAGAGCCGCGCCGATGGATCTTCGGGTCGATCTGTTGCATCTCGATTTGAATGATCGAATTGCCCTTGATGCTACCAAGGGGCAGCTATTCATCAATCTGGAAAAAATGCGCATCCGCAATCTGCATGATGTAACGCTGATTCGTGAGCGGGTAGAAGACGTCTGCGCTGAATTGGGAAGCCGCGTAGATGCCATCGTCAATTACGATGGAACCTCTATAGAACCCGACATTGAAAACGACTATGCCGCAATGGTGAAAGAGTTGGAGGACCGGTTTTACAGCGCGGTTACCCGCTATTCAGGTTCGGCTTTCATGCGACTTAAGCTTGGTGCGGTCTTCCTGCGGGAAACAGCGCCTCACATTTTTGAAACCGCTGATGAGGCAAAGCGTTTTCTGGCGCAGATGAAAGACACTTGAAACGTTCATTGCTATGCTGGAACAGGCGTACCGTCCCAGGCAAAGACTTGCCCACTGTTCTCTTTAGTCAACCTGGACAAGGTTTGAACCAGATAGGTCGCTGACTGTTCTGCTGAAAATAATTTGCCGTCAGGGACATTGGCTTGAAACGGTTTTGACAGTTTTGTATCTACAGTGCCGGGGTGCAATCCAACACAAATCGCATCTGGCCGAGTTCTTGTAAGCTCGATTGAGGTCGTTTTTAGAATCTGGTTCAAGGCAGATTTGGAAGCGCGATAGCTGTACCATCCTCCCAGTTGATTGTCGGAAATACTCCCGACCCGGGCCGATAATGCGGCAAAAACCGTGCGCCCGGATTTTGGCAGCAGCGGCAGAAAATGTTTTGCAGCGAGAGCCGGAGCAACCGCATTTGCAGCGAAAATTTCCTGCATGGAGTGGGCCGTTATGCCGCGCAAGGATTTCTCTGGTCCCATACCGTGTGACGTATGCAATGCCCCAACGGCTACGAGAATCAGGCGGATGGGAGCAAACTGGTTTTGCTTGAGATCGCCTTTGATGGCCTCAACGGTCTCGGCCAACTCTTCTTCATTCAATGCATCTGCGGTCAATGAAGTAACATTTGCGAATTGAGATCGCTGTTTCTGCCGGTTGACCGCGAAGACATGCCCAGATGCACCGGCGGTGTTCGCGGCGACTCCTTTGGCGGCTTCTGCAAGAAGTGCGTTGCCAATGCCACCACTTGTTCCCACAAGAATTGCGCTGAATGGCGCGTCAAAGCCGAACATTTGCGATCCTGGATCAGTCATTCTGAGGGCTCCGTCTTCAAACTGTGCCTGGGGTCATCGTCAGCCATAGAGCTAGAGCGATCTTGAGGAAAAGCCAGCATGCTTGGTCGCTGAATTCGATCACTTTGAAGCTTGGGCGACATCTATTGCGTCCAACGACGCAAAAAAAGAGGCCACCGAAGTGACCTCTTTTCGTGAGATACAGGCAGGCTACAAGAGCCCAGACTGTGTTCTAGCTTGCCGCCAGAGGTTGCTCCGACACCATTCCGTTCAACACGGGACTCTTGGCCTGCATAAGATCTTCACTCGACATCAGATCACCTCCTTTCAATTGTTAATAACAAGTTTAGGCTAGCACAGCTTCGGAGATTCGAAAGGTTTTTTTCATTCATGGGCTAAAATTCCTGAAAATTTACCTCATTCAGTAAGGCTCATTGGTAATGCCTCTTTAATTCGCCGGGTGCATACCGTACATACGGCTCAACAACGAACAACAGCCCCTTGCGAATCCCACCTTTAAGGCGGCTCATCAAAAATTATAGGAATTGCAATGTACGATCCCGTTAGCCAGGCGCAGAATATGCTGATCCCCATGGTGGTTGAACAGACCAACCGGGGAGAGCGCTCTTACGATATTTTCTCTCGCTTGCTGAAGGAGCGCATCATCTTCATCACCGGTCCGGTTGAAGATGGCATGTCCACTTTGGCCTGTGCCCAGCTTCTTTATCTGGAAGCGGATAATCCGAAGAAAGAAATTGCGCTCTACATAAACTCACCTGGTGGTGTGGTGACGTCAGGCCTTGCGATTTATGATACGATCCAGTTCATCAAACCTGCAGTATCTACATTGTGCATCGGGCAGGCAGCATCCATGGGCTCGTTGCTTCTGGCTGCCGGTGAGAAAGACATGCGTTTCTCCCTGCCGAATGCTCGCATCATGGTGCATCAACCATCTGGCGGGTTTCAGGGACAGGCATCAGACATTGCCCGCCATGCAGATGACATCGTCAAGCTGAAGCGGCGTCTGAATGATATCTATGTCAAACATACCGGTCAGGACTATGACATGGTCGAGAAAACACTGGACCGGGATCATTTCATGACCGCTGAAGAAGCCAAAACTTTTGGCCTGATTGACAGTGTGGTTGAAAACCGCAGTGAATCGGGTGATGGCAAAGGGCTTGGCAAAAAGTCTGATTAAGATCGAAACTGCAGCAATAATGAACAGATCCAACAGCGAAACCGGGATCAATCGTGATCCTTATGATCTTCGTGGTTGGATTCGTTAGTGTTTTTGTGGCAAAAACTTTCTTCAATGGCTCTAATGAGGCATTTGGTGGTGTTCAGCGCTTTACTATCGCTCCGACCATCGTATGCTTGGAAAACTGTGGGGCCAAACCTATGAGTGTGAAGGTAGACTAAATGAGCAAGATTTCCGGCGGGACTGGTAGCAGTGGTGGCAGCGGTTCGGACGCAAAGAATACGCTCTATTGTTCGTTCTGCGGCAAAAGCCAGCACGAAGTCCGCAAACTGATTGCCGGGCCGACCGTGTTCATTTGCGATGAATGCGTTGAATTGTGCATGGATATCATTCGCGAGGAAAGCAAGACATCGCTTGTAAAATCCAGCGATGGCGTTCCTTCACCTCAGGAAATCTGCACAGTCCTTGATGATTATGTGATCGGTCAGTTCCACGCCAAAAAAGTGTTGTCGGTTGCTGTCCACAATCACTACAAGCGCCTGCATCATGCAGCCAAGAATGCTGATGTTGAATTGGCGAAGTCAAACATATTGCTGATTGGTCCAACGGGCTGCGGTAAAACACTCCTGGCGCAAACACTGGCGCGCATTCTGGATGTGCCTTTTACCATGGCCGATGCGACAACCCTGACAGAAGCTGGTTATGTCGGTGAAGATGTTGAGAACATCATCCTGAAACTTCTTCAGTCGGCAGACTATAATGTGGAGCGTGCACAGCGCGGCATCGTCTATATCGATGAGGTCGACAAGATCACTCGCAAGTCTGACAACCCCTCAATCACGCGAGACGTGTCGGGTGAGGGCGTACAACAGGCGTTGCTGAAGATTATGGAAGGCACTGTTGCAAGTGTACCGCCCCAGGGTGGTCGCAAGCATCCACAGCAGGAATTCCTGCAAGTCGATACCACCAATATCCTGTTTATTTGCGGCGGCGCATTTGCTGGCCTGGATAAGATCATTGCGGATCGCGGCGATACCACATCTATCGGTTTCAGCGCGGCTGTCGCTGGTCCCGATGAACGCACTGCGGGTGAACTATTCCAAAGTGTCGAGCCGGAAGATCTTTTGAAGTTTGGGCTAATTCCTGAGTTTGTAGGGCGTTTGCCGGTACTGGCAACATTGACCGATCTTGATGAAGAAGCTCTGGTCAGGATTCTTTCTGAGCCGAAGAACGCGCTTGTGAAGCAATATCAGCGTTTGTTTGATATGGAAGAAGTCAATCTGACCTTCCACGAGGAAGCATTGAAGTCAATTTCACGCAGAGCGATCGAACGCAAGACCGGCGCGCGTGGTTTGCGTTCAATTCTTGAATCCATTCTGCTCGAGACGATGTTCGATCTGCCTGGGCTGGAAGGCGTCGAGGAAGTCGTGATTTCCGCCGACGTCGTGGATGGAGATGCCCGTCCGCTCTATATTTATGCCGAACGTAAACAGGAAGATGCGGGAGCTTCCGCCTGATCAAAGGCGGTTTTTCCGGCAAGCTGACCTGGCGCAGGCAGGCTGCCTGCGTGTGACAGATCATATGGCTGATCTGTCACACAAGTGAATATCACACATTCACACCTTGAATTGGCTATGCGAACGCGCCATTTCTTTAATTATCCGTGCTATTCTTTCCACCAACGCGATTCTGAAATGGCATAAGGTTGCGGGCGTTCTGCCCTGACCAAAACCATATCTGGCCCGTTGCAGCGAGCGAAAGCCGGCGTGATCAGTTCCTATCTGCCTCTTTGAGGGGAATGGAGCTGAGGCTAACAAAAAGGAAAATATTATGAGTGCAGATATAAGCACCAACTCAAATGATGCGGTCTATCCGGTCCTTCCGTTGAGAGATATCGTGGTTTTCCCGCACATGATTGTGCCGCTCTTTGTGGGGCGCGAAAAGTCAATCAGTGCTCTGGAAGAAGTCATGAAGAATGACAAGCAGATCATGCTTGTCACGCAGAAAGACTCCAATGACAGCGATCCAAAGCCCGAAGACATCTATGAAATCGGTACGCTCGCGACAGTGCTGCAACTGCTGAAACTTCCAGATGGAACTGTGAAGGTTTTGGTGGAAGGTGCCAGTCGTGCCCGCGTGACCCAATTTACAGATCGCGATGATTATTTTGAGGCTCATGCCGAAATGATTCCCGAGGAATTTGGCAATGAGGTTGAAGTCGAGGCGCTCTCACGCTCGGTTGTGTCCGAGTTTGAGAATTATGTGAAGCTGAACAAGAAGATTTCGCCCGAAGTCCTGGCCGCTGTTGCCAACATCGAGGATTTTTCGAAGCTCGCTGATACAATTGCGTCCCATCTGGTTATCAAGATCCCCGAAAAGCAATCACTGCTTGGCATCGTGTCGGTCGGTGAGCGGATTGAAGCCATTCTGGCGCTGATGGAAAGCGAAGTTTCGGTTCTTCAGGTCGAAAAGCGCATTCGCTCGCGCGTCAAGCGGCAGATGGAAAAGACCCAGCGCGAATATTACCTGAATGAGCAAATGAAAGCGATTCAGAAGGAACTTGGGGATTCTGAGGACGGTAAGGACGAGCTTGCCGAGTTGGAAGCAAAGATAGCCAAGACCAAATTTTCCAAGGAAGCCCGTGAAAAGGCTGAAGCGGAAATGAAAAAACTGCGTCAGATGAGCCCGATGTCTGCCGAGGCAACCGTTGTGCGCAACTATCTCGACTGGCTGCTTGGCATTCCCTGGGGCAAGAAGTCCAAGGTCAAAATCGATCTGCAGAAAGCGCAGGAGGTTTTGGACAAGGATCATTTCGGTCTTGAGAAGGTCAAAGAGCGGATCATTGAGTACCTTGCGGTACAAAGCCGGTCCAACAAGCTGAAAGGTCCGATCCTTTGTCTTGTGGGACCTCCCGGCGTTGGCAAGACCTCGTTGGGCAAATCCATAGCCAAATCAACGGGCCGTGAGTTTGTTCGCATGTCTTTGGGTGGAGTACGCGATGAAGCCGAGATTCGGGGCCATCGCAGGACCTATATCGGATCGATGCCCGGCAAAGTGATTCAGTCGATGAAGAAGGCAAAGAGATCCAACCCGTTGTTCCTGCTCGATGAGATCGACAAGATGGGCATGGATTTCCGTGGCGATCCGTCATCTGCGCTGTTGGAAGTTCTGGATCCGGAGCAAAATAACAGTTTTGCGGATCATTATCTGGAAGTGGATTATGATCTTTCCAATGTGATGTTTGTGACGACCTCCAACACTTTGAATATTCCTGGCCCCCTGATGGACCGGATGGAGATCATCCGCCTTGCAGGTTACACGGAAGACGAGAAACTGGAGATCGCCAAACGGCATCTTTTGGGTAAGGCAGTCAAGAATCACGGTCTGCGGGATGGTGAATTCGAGATAAAGGACGATGCCCTGCTGGACGTTGTGCGTTTGTACACCAAGGAAGCCGGTGTTCGTAATCTGGAACGTGAATTGTCGAAGCTGGCCCGGAAAGCTGTCACGCGACTGCTGACTGATTCCAGTCAGACCAAAATCGTGGTGACGCTGGACAACCTTGAAGACTTCCTGGGTGTCCAGAAGTACCGCTTTGGTCAGGCAGAAGGTGAAGACCAGGTTGGAGTTGTCACCGGTTTGGCATGGACTGAAGTGGGCGGAGAACTGCTGACCATTGAAGGTGTCATGATGCCGGGTAAAGGCAAAATGACAGTGACGGGAAATCTGCGGGATGTGATGAAAGAATCCATCTCTGCCGCAGCGTCCTACGTTCGATCACGGTCAGTGGATTTCGGCTTTAAACCTCCGATGTTTGATAAACGGGATATCCACGTTCACGTACCTGAAGGTGCCACGCCTAAGGATGGTCCTTCTGCCGGTATAGCCATGGCAACAGCGATTGTTTCCATAATCACAGGAATTCCTGTGCGCAAGGACATCGCAATGACGGGTGAGGTGACCCTTCGTGGGCGTGCATTACCGATTGGCGGACTTAAGGAGAAACTTCTTGCGGCGTTGCGCGGGGGTATCAAGACGGTATTGATCCCCGAAGAAAATGCCAAAGATCTGACCGAAATTCCGAGCAATGTGACTGACGGCATGGAGATCATCCCGGTCTCTCACATGGATGAAGTGCTCAAACATGCGCTTGTGGAAGCTCCTGTTGCGATCGAATGGTCGCCGGAAGAGTTTGATAAAGCGCCGTCTGCTTCGACCTCAAGTGAGTCGGAAGCTAGTAGCGGTATGGTTGCACACTGACATTATGGTCACAATTCAGGCGTGTTTTCGCCTTGAACATCAACCCGGTCGGCCTTGCTGACCGGGTTTTTTTCATTTTTGCGCGGAAAAACCCGGTTTCCTGCCGTTTTGCACTTGCCTTTCGGTCCAAGAATGAAGACTTTCTGCGAACGGAGACTAAGGGAGAATCAATGATCTCTCTGCTCCTGACATCAAAAGGAGTTCATGATGAACAAGAACGAACTTATTGCTGCTGTTGCAGAAAAATCCGGCCAGACAAAAGCAGACGCCGGAACTGCAGTAGAAGCAACATTCGAAGCAATCAGCGATGCTCTGTCCGGTGGTGACGAAGTGCGCCTGATCGGATTTGGTAATTTCTCCGTAGCGCACCGTGCTGCCACAGATGGCCGCAACCCGCGCACCGGTGAGACAATCAAAATCCCAGCATCCAAGTCACCTAAATTCAAGGCCGGCAAGGGCCTCAAGGATGCTGTAAACAAGTAATTGCTTGTTTCAATATCGTAACGAATTGAACCGCCGTGGCATGGTGACATGCCAGGCGGTTTTTTCGTAAGTCGGTTGATTTTGCGTCAGAATTCGGGTTTCCGTCTTCCACAAATTCAAGTCTCAGCATGAAGCTTGATAATTTACCCACAAATTACGTAAATTCATCTTGTCATGCGCGTTGTTTCGGGCTACCACCCGCACGCTAAGCGGCGGGCGATTAGCTCAGTTGGTAGAGCGCTTCGTTTACACCGAAGATGTCGGGAGTTCGAGTCTCTCATCGCCCACCATCGCTTGGCAAATAGACAGGTGGCTACCTGTTGTTGGAAACCGCATTCGGCGCTTGACGAAAATGGTTCACCAGCGTAAGTCAGCCACCACTCATGCAGGAGAGTTGTCCTGCCACCCGCGGGGGTGTAGCTCAGTTGGTTAGAGTGCCGGCCTGTCACGCCGGAGGTCGCGAGTTCGAGTCTCGTCACTCCCGCCATTTTTATTGTCCCAACCATGTTGGGTGCGGTGAAAATTGGATTTAAGATTTGTCCCTATTGTTGTGAAGCGCAACGTGCATGACGACTTGCACGCAGATAGTGTTAAGGTCGGGGGGCGAAGTTTCGAGTGTGGAAAAATCCTGTGGCCGAACCAACATTAACTCCTGAAGCCTGCCTTAAGCGCATTGCACAACAAGACCGTGCTGCGTTCGAAACCCTTTACAAACTGATCTCCTCGAAACTTTTGGGCGTTGTGCTGCGTATCATACCCCAGAGAAGTTTGGCGGAGGATGTCTTGCACGACACGTTTCTGAAAATTTGGCGCGCAGCCCATCAGTTTGACCCCAATCGCGCGTCTGCGATGAGTTGGGCAGCGACGATCGCCAGAAATGCAGCAATCGACCACAAGCGGCGGCGCAAGGAAGTTGATCTGCCTGACGATGTGTTGAACTTCCAAATGGAAAAAGATGCGCACAGCAATCAACCGCGTGGCGATGAGGCCACCAGACTGACCTTGCAACACTGCCTGAATGAATTGGAAGAGACACAGCGCCAATGCGTTGTCCTTGCCTATTGTCAGGGCCTGTCGCGTGAAGAACTTTCAGAACAGCTGGATGCGCCGGTCAACACCGTCAAGACCTGGATACGTCGTGGTCTTTTGTCCTTGCGGGAGTGCGTTTCGCAATGACTGACAACACCACAGAAGAGTTTCACGACGATTTACGTGCTGTCGCAGGTGAATATGTGCTGGACACGCTGTCAGTACGCGAGAGAACCGCCTTTGAGGCCGTGCTGGCAAAAGATATGTCTGTCATGTCACTGGTGGAGGAGTGGAAGCGCATCCTTGCACCTGTTCTGGAATCAGCACCCGAGGAACAACCTGACCAGTCTGTCTGGTTGCGGGTGAATGAAAGCCTTGAGCAGAGCACACCTGAACAGAAAACTGATTCGAACCAGACTGTCGTGGATCTGGATAAGTTTCGCAGGTCACGTAATCGTTGGCGCGGCCTTAGCGCGGGAATGGTGTCCCTGGCCGCTGGACTGGCAGCCTTTGTTGTGATTGATGGCTCGCTGCTGCAGCCGCCATCAGTGGTGCCTGATCGCCTGGCTGTTCTAACCACGGATACTGCTGGATTGCAGTTCATCGCAACTGTCGACCCGGCGCGTCAGGGAATTCATATCCGTCCGCTGAATCAGGGCGGGCAAGGGGATCCATTCGCTGAGGGGCCGTTGGAGCTGTGGGTACAGGTGGGTGACGCGCTTAATTACCTTGGCAATGTCACATCCGCTTCATGGCAATGGCTCAATTATGCGGATATCTTGAAGACTGAAGACTTTGATCAGGCCGTGCTTCTGCTGGCACGCTCACAGGAGCAGGGTGCCACATCTCCAACAGCGCCGGGCGAGATTGTATTCCAGGGACAGATCAGCAGCCGGGCAAAATAGGGTGTGACCCCACATTTCTGCAATCCATTGGAAATATGATTAAAAAAAAGGCTGCCTCTAACAAGGCAGCCTTTTTGGTTTTTGTTGAGAGGGTGTTACTGAACGACAATCGTCCCTTTCATACCCGGATGAATTTTGCAGAAAAAAGCAAATGTTCCAGCGGAATCAAACGCAATGGTTTCTGATTTGCCTTTGCGCAAGGTCGCGGTTGTAAAAGACCCGTCTGCTGCAGTTGCTGTGTGCGGCGCACCATCGCGATTAGTGAATGTAATGGTGTCTCCAACCGAGACTGTGATGGTGGCAGGGCTGAAGGACATTCCCTGGATATCCGCTTTAATGTCGGCAGCGTGTGCAATACCCGCAAGACAGACAACGGCGCTTGCAGTGATGAGTGTTTTGAAGAATTTGGTCATAATGCTTGATCCTGTTTGTATGGGTGAAAGCCAGACGGTGGCCGTCGCGCTTTCTGGGAGGTGATACGTCGCCATGTTTCAAAAAGTTTCAGACACATGAAAACTTTTTGCGATTACCCAAGCTTTGGCGCCTGTTTGTACGAATTTGGTGAAATTTAGGCACTCTGGTGCGGTTTGGGGCTTGCACGAAAACATGGCCTTGGGTAAGCCTCGGACCTGAAAAGACTGCCTGAGTTTTTTGTGCGCCCTGTGCAATGGAAAAGCTTGCGAACTGATGCTAGCGTTGAGCGTATTCAATCAACTTGTCGCGGCTGGCAAGCGATTTGCCGCAGTGCAGCGCAATACGGCACCTGTTAAGTGTGCTAAGTAATATGAAACTGAACGGATTTTGATCAATGGAACCCTTATTGAGCCAGTATCTTCCGATTGTTATTTTCATCGGAATCGCACTGTTCATAGGCTTGGCTCTGCTCGTCGCACCGTTCATTGTCGCCTACAAGGCGCCTGACAGCGAAAAACTGTCTGCCTATGAGTGTGGTTTCAACGCTTTTGACGACGCCCGGATGAAATTCGATGTCCGATTCTATCTGGTGGCAATCCTGTTCATCATTTTTGATCTGGAAGTGGCATTCCTGTTCCCATGGGCTGTCGCCTTTGGTGATATCGGTCTTTACGGCTATGTCTCAATGATGATTTTCCTCGGGATTTTGACCATCGGCTTCATTTATGAGTGGAAAAAAGGGGCGCTGGAATGGGATTGATGAAAGCGGGATCTGACAGATGAGCGTGAATGAGCAACATTCGACACTGATAGCGCCTGCTCCCAAGGGTATCATTGACCCCAATACTGGTGAGCTGATTGGCAGTCAGGATGCGTACTTTAACGATATAAACGCGGAACTTGCTGACAAGGGTTTCATTGTCGCGGCGACAGATGATCTGATCACCTGGGCACGTACCGGCTCCTTGATGTGGATGACTTTTGGTTTGGCTTGCTGCGCTGTGGAAATGATGCAGATGTCTATGCCGCGCTATGATGCGGAACGTTTTGGCGTTGCACCGCGCGCTTCTCCGCGTCAGTCGGATGTGATGATTGTGGCTGGCACGCTGACCAACAAAATGGCACCGGCGTTGCGCAAGGTTTACGATCAGATGCCCGAGCCGAGATATGTGATTTCCATGGGCTCCTGTGCCAATGGTGGCGGTTACTATCATTATTCCTATTCAGTTGTGCGCGGCTGTGACCGTGTGGTGCCGGTGGATATTTATGTTCCCGGATGTCCGCCAACGGCAGAAGCGCTCCTGTACGGAATATTGCTGCTACAAAAGAAAATACGCCGCACTGGCACCATAGAACGTTGATGATTCCATTCAGTCCGGACCAATACGGCCGGGTTGGAGCAGATAGAGCTTGAATTTATGAGCTTAGACATAGCAGAAAACGAAGCCACCCTTAAAGATTTGGCAGAGCATATTGCTGACAATCTGGGTGCGTCTGTGCTGGATAGTACCCATTCCTTTGGCGAATTGACGCTGACCGTGGCGCGCGGCGACATTGAAAGTGTCTTGCGGTTCCTGCGAGACAATACATCAACCAAATTTCTAAGTTTTGTTGATCTGTGTGGCGCTGACTATCCCGCACGTGAAGAGCGATTTGAAGTTGTGTACCATCTGCTCAGCCCTCAGCATAATACCCGCATCCGGGTGAAGCTCAGCACAACGGAAGACGATCCGGTGCCAAGTGTTGTCAGCATTTTTCCAGCGGCAGACTGGTGCGAGCGCGAAGCTTATGATCTTTACGGCATTTTGTTTTCCGGCCATCCGGATTTGCGACGCTTGTTGACGGATTATGGCTTTGAAGGTCATCCGCTTCGCAAGGATTTCCCATTAACCGGTTTTGTAGAAGTGCGTTACGACGATGAGCGCAAACGCGTTGTGTATGAACCGGTGGAACTGCCACAGGAATTCCGCAGCTTTGATTTCCTCTCGCCATGGGAAGGCACAGAGTATGTGCTGCCCGGCGATGAAAAAGCGAATTGAGGGGCAGACCGATGAGTGAAGCACAAGTTCGCAATTTCAATATCAATTTCGGCCCGCAGCATCCGGCGGCTCACGGCGTTCTACGTCTGGTTCTGGAACTGGATGGCGAAGTCGTGGAGCGGGTCGACCCGCATATCGGGCTGCTGCATCGCGGCACTGAAAAGCTGATTGAGCACAAGACATATCTCCAGGCCATCCCGTATTTTGATCGGCTGGATTACGTGGCTCCGATGAATCAGGAGCACGCCTTTGCGCTGGCTGTTGAACGATTGGCTGGAATTGAGGTGCCAAAACGTGGGCAGTTGATTCGCGTTCTGTATTCGGAAATCGGCAGGATTTTGTCTCATTTGCTGAATGTCACCACTCAGGCCATGGATGTTGGTGCGTTGACGCCGCCTCTTTGGGGCTTTGAAGAGCGTGAAAAGCTGATGGTCTTTTATGAGCGTGCCTGTGGCGCAAGGCTGCACGCGGCTTACTTCCGTCCTGGCGGTGTTCATCAGGACCTTCCGGAAGATTTGATCGATGATATCGCGGATTTCTGCGACCCATTCCTGCATGTCTGTGATGACATTGATCAGTTGCTGACAAACAACCGTATTTTCAAGCAGCGTAATGTTGATATCGCAGTCGTCGATCTTGACGATGCCTGGCGCTGGGGTTTTTCCGGCGTCATGGTGCGCGGTTCCGGTGCTGCCTGGGATTTGCGCAAGTCGCAGCCATATGAATGCTACGACGAGATGGAATTCGATATTCCCATCGGGAAAAATGGTGATTGTTATGATCGCTATCTCATCCGGATGGAAGAAATGCGCCAATCAGTCAGCATCATGAAACAATGTATTCAGAAGCTGAAATCTGCAGAAGGGCGTGGGCCGATCTCCTCGCTGGATGGTAAAATGGTGCCGCCGAAACGCAGTGAAATGAAACGCTCGATGGAAGCGCTTATTCATCACTTCAAGCTGTACACCGAGGGCTACAAAGTGCCCGCCGGTGAGGTTTATGCAGCTGTAGAAGCTCCGAAAGGTGAGTTTGGCGTCTATCTGGTTTCAGATGGCTCCAACAAACCGTATCGTTGCAAGATTAAAGCGCCGGGCTTTGCCCATTTGCAGGCAATGGATGACATCTGCAGAGGCCACATGCTAGCTGATGTTTCTGCGGTCATCGGATCCCTGGATATCGTATTTGGTGAGGTAGACCGGTAATGTCAGTCCGTCGTCTTCATTCAGAACAGCCTGATTCCTTTGTATTCACACAGGACAATCAGGCATGGGCTGAAGGTCAGATTTCTAAGTTTCCCGAAGGCCGGGAAGCATCTGCGGTCATTCCATTGTTGTGGCGAGCTCAGGAACAGCATGAAGGCTGGTTGACAGAACCAGCCATTCGTAAGGTCGGTGAAATGCTGAACATGCCTTACATTCGCGTTCTTGAAGTTGCGACATTTTACACGATGTTCCAGCTTCAACCTGTTGGTAAGAAAGCACATATCCAGGTTTGTGGGACGACACCCTGCATGTTGCGCGGATCTGGGGACATCAAGGCGGTTTGCCAAAAGCGCATTGCCGAGCACGCACATGAAATTTCGGAAGATGGTAATTTTTCCTGGGAAGAAGTGGAATGCCTCGGGGCATGCGTGAATGCGCCTATGGTTCAGATCTGGAAAGATACGTACGAAGATCTGACCGTCGAAACGTTTGAAGCCATGCTGGATGCCATTTCAGATGGCAGGAAAATTACACCTGGACCGCAAAACGGCAGGCATTTCTCGGTACCATTCGGTGGTCGCACAAGCCTTGACGAAGCCTCATTGGAATACGGGCCTGAAGGTGGCGTGCCGTTCGCTCATCTGGTTGATGGCGCACCGGTGGCTTGCGAAGTGGATGCTGGCATCTCGATAAATGGTGGTCCGCAACCGGATGCTATTTCCGGCAAGCCAAAGGCCAAGGCGGCAAAAACCGCAGCGGCCAAACCTAAACCAGCGAAGCAAGCTGTGGCTCCAAAGACTGACAAGGCAACAGCACAAAAAACAGAGTCTGCTTCTTCCTCTGGCGCTAAGGCTGCCAAAAAGCCTGGAAAAGCTGCGCCTGCCAAATCAGACGCTCCGGTGTCTGAAGCAAGCAAACCAACTATGCTCACAGAAGCACGCGGCGGAAGTGCTGACGATTTGAAGCGGATCAAAGGCGTTGGTCCGAAGATCGAAGGAATTTTGAAGGGTCTGGGCATTTTCCATTTTGACCAGATTGCCGCCTGGGATCAGGCCAACAAGGACTGGGTGGACGACCATCTCAGTTTTAAAGGACGCATCGACCGTGAAGAGTGGATTCCACAGGCCGAAGCTCTTGCCAAAGAAAGCAAAGGATAAGCGGTATGCTGCAGGATAAAGACCGCATATTCACCAACATTTATGGCTTCCATGATTGGGGCCTGAAGGGCGCTTTGGCGCGTGGCCAATGGAACGGCACCAAGGGTTTCATCGACAATGGCCGCGACTGGGTCATTGAGCAGGTCAAAGCTTCAGGTTTGCGTGGTCGTGGCGGCGCTGGTTTTCCAACCGGTCTGAAATGGTCTTTCATGCCAAAGGAAAGCGACGGTCGCCCATCCTACCTCGTTATCAACGCCGACGAATCAGAGCCGGGTACATGCAAAGATCGCGAGATCATGCGGCATGACCCGCATCATTTGATTGAAGGCTGCTTGATTGCCGGTTTCGCAATGAATGCCAATGCCTGTTACATCTATATTCGCGGCGAATATATTCGCGAACGCGAGCGTCTGCAGGCGGCGATTGATCAGGCCTATGACGCCAATCTCATTGGCAAAAACAACGTTCATGGCTGGGATTATGATATTTATCTGTCCCATGGTGCCGGCGCCTATATTTGCGGCGAAGAAACAGCATTGTTGGAAAGCCTGGAAGGTAAAAAAGGCCAGCCGCGCCTGAAGCCGCCATTTCCTGCCAATGTGGGCCTCTATGGATGCCCGACAACTGTGAACAATGTGGAATCAGTGGCCGTTGTTCCTGAAATCCTGCGCCGTGGCGCCGGTTGGTTCTCTGCTCTAGGCAAGCCGAACAACACTGGGACCAAACTGTTTTGCATTTCCGGCCACGTTGAACAGCCTTGTACGGTTGAAGAGGAAATGGGCGTTCCGTTCCGCGAGTTGATCGAAAAGCATTGCGGCGGCGTTCGCGGTGGATGGGACAATCTGCTGGCTGTGATTCCCGGCGGGTCTTCTGTGCCTTGTCTGACAGCCGATATGTGTACCGACTTGTCGATGGATTTTGACAGTTTGAAAGAACTTCGGTCCGGTCTGGGAACAGCAGCTGTGATCGTTATGGATAAGTCGACCGATATTATTCGTGCGATCGCCCGTATCTCCTACTTCTACAAGCATGAGAGCTGTGGTCAGTGTACACCATGCCGTGAAGGCACAGGCTGGATGTGGCGCGTACTGGAACGTATGGCCCGTGGCGAAGCACAAAAACGCGAAATTGACATGTTGTTTGAAGTTACAAAGCAAGTCGAAGGCCACACAATTTGTGCCTTGGGTGATGCGGCTGCCTGGCCGGTTCAGGGCCTGATCCGTAACTTCCGACACGTGATCGAGGAGCGGATCGATCAATATTCGGCTAAACCCAATGACGCACCAATTATGGAAGCTGCGGAGTAAGGTAATGGGTCACAAAATGCATCAGGTGACGGATAAATTGAATGTCAGCGAGTCTGTCATTTCAAAATCAACGTTTGATGACGTGAACATGTCCAAAACAAGCTTCCGCAATGCAAATTTGTCAAAAGCGCTGATAGAAGGCGTGAACATGGCAAATTCGGTGTTTGGCGATGTGAACCTGTCCGGGGTTCAATTTAAGAATGTGAATATGAGCAATGTCGCAATCAAAAATGCGAACCTTGCTGGAATGAAGATTAACGGCGTGGCCGTTAGTGATCTTTTTGCGGCCTATACAGCCGCGCAGAATGCTTAGGTGAATCAGATGACGAAGATCATCGTTGACGGAACCGAAATTGAAGTGCCAGCAGAATACACGCTGCTTCAGGCTGCTGAAGAAGCTGGCGCTGAAGTGCCGCGCTTTTGCTATCATGACCGATTGTCTGTAGCAGGCAATTGCCGCATGTGCCTTGTGGAAGTGAAGGGCGGACCGCCCAAACCAGCTGCATCATGTGCCATGTCTGTGCGTGATTTGCGCCCGGGACCCAATGGTGAACCGCCTGAAATATTTACAAAAACGCCAATGGTCAAAAAGGCCCGTGAAGGCGTTATGGAATTTCTGCTGATCAACCATCCGCTCGATTGCCCGATTTGTGATCAGGGCGGCGAATGTGATCTTCAGGATCAGGCCATGGCCTATGGCGTGGATAATTCACGGTTTTCTGAAAATAAGCGCGCCGTTGAAGACAAATATATCGGGCCTCTGGTCAAAACCATCATGACCCGCTGCATTCACTGTACCCGCTGCGTTCGTTTCTCGACGGAAGTTGCTGGTGTGACAGACCTTGGCATGACCGGACGCGGCGAAGATGCCGAGATTACCACCTATCTTGAAAGCGCGATGACATCGGAATTGCAGGGCAATGTCATTGATCTGTGTCCCGTTGGCGCGCTGACTTCCAAGCCGTATGCCTTCAAGGCACGTCCTTGGGAGTTGACCAAGACTGAAGGCGTGGACGTCATGGATGCCGTGGGCTCGGCCATTCGCATCGACACACGCGGTCGCGAAGTCATGCGCATCATGCCGCGCCTCAATGAAGCGGTGAATGAAGAATGGATTTCCGACAAGACCAGGTTCATCTGGGATGGTCTCGGTTCACAGCGCTTGGATCGACCTTATATCCGCGAGTCAGGAAAACTGCGCGCTGCGTCCTGGCAGGAAGCTTTTGATCTGATTGCAGAACGCGTCAAAGCGAATTCGCCCGAACATGTAGGGGCAATTGGCGGAGATCTGGCCAGTGTGGAAGATCTTTATGCGCTGAAAACGCTGATGAAATCCATCGGATCGCCCAACTATGACTGCCGACAGGATGGCACAGTGCTGGACCCGAAGGACGGGCGTGCCAGCTATCTGTTCAATGCGACCATTGAAGGCATCGAAGATGCCGATGCGCTGCTGATTATTGGCTCCAATCCACGCCATGAGGCAGCCATGCTGAACGCACGTATTCGCAAACGCTGGCGCATGAGCGAGTTCCCGATTGCACTCATCGGCGAGCAGAATGACCTGACCTATGATTATGAATATCTGGGTGCCGGTCCCGACAGCCTGAAAAGCCTTTCAGACAGCAAGTCTGCCTTCGGAAAAATATTGCGCGAAGCCAAGCGACCCATGATCCTGATTGGTCAGGGTGCATTGACACGCAAAGACAGCGCCGGAATTTTGGGTGCCATTGCGAAACTGGCCATTGATACCGGAGTTGTTACAGAAGGCTGGAACGGCTTCAGCGTCTTGCACACCGCAGCCTCACGTGTTGGCGGTCTGGATATCGGCTTTGTTCCCGAAGAAGGTGGCCTGAAAACGGCGCAAATGCTTTCGGCTGCAGGAAAGGGTGAATTGCTGACTCTGTTCCTTGCAGGCGCAGACGAGATTGATCTGGACGCATTGGGTTCCGCCTTTGTGGTATATGTGGGCACACATGGTGACAAGGCAGCACATCGCGCCGATGTTATCCTGCCTGCTGCGACCTATACGGAAAAGTCTGGAACCTATGTGAATACCGAGGGACGGGTGCAATATACACCGCGCGCAGCCTTTCCTCCGGGTGACGCCCGAGAGGATTGGGCAATTTATCGCGCTTTGTCTGACGTGCTTGGTGCGCCGATTGCCTTCAATTCCCTTGACCAGCTTCGTGCGCAGCTTTACAGCGAATTCAGCCATTTGGCCGCAATTGATCAAGTGGCACTTAAAGAGAGTGGGCAGATAGAAAAGCTCACAAAGAAGACCGGCACGATCAAATCTGATGCATTTGTCAGTCCGGTTACTGATTTCTACCTGACAAACCCGATTGCGCGTGCATCAAAGGTCATGGCGGAATGTTCACAACTGGCCCGAGGCCAGCATGTTGAAGCGGCAGAATAGGGCAGGCGGCTGATGAATTCCTTCTTCGACACATATGTAGTGCCAACGGCGATCATGGTTGGCCAAAGCCTGCTTTTGCTGGTCTCGCTGCTGCTGGTTATTGCTTATCTGCTCTATGCTGACCGTAAAATCTGGGCAGCTGTTCAGCTTCGTCGCGGGCCGAATGTGGTTGGGCCATGGGGACTTCTGCAATCCTTCGCTGATCTTTTGAAATTCGTTCTGAAAGAGCCGGTTATTCCGGCCAGCGCCAACAAGGCTGTGTTCCTGCTGGCGCCATTGGTAGCCGTTACCCTTGCGCTGACCTCTTGGGCGGTTGTGCCTGTGAATGCCGGTTGGGTGATCGCGAACATCAATGTCGGCATCCTGTTTGTATTCGCCATCTCTTCGCTGGAGGTTTATGGCGTGATCATGGGTGGTTGGGCCTCAAACTCCAAATACGCATTTTTGGGCGCGTTGCGATCCGCTGCACAGATGATTTCCTATGAGGTCTCAATAGGCTTCGTAATCATTACAGTATTGCTCTGTGTCGGGTCATTGAACCTGACCGATGTGGTTGAAGCGCAGAGAACCGGGCTTGCCACCATGCTGGGGGTCGATTCACTGCTGATCCTGAATTGGTTCTGGTTGCCGCTGTTCCCAATGTTTGTGATCTTCTTCATCTCGGCTTTGGCTGAAACCAACCGGCCACCATTTGATCTGCCTGAGGCGGAATCTGAACTCGTGGCTGGCTTTATGGTGGAATACGGTTCCACTCCATACATGATGTTCATGCTTGGCGAATATGCGGCCATCACGCTGATGTGCGCCATGGGCACGATCCTGTTTATGGGCGGCTGGCTGCCACCATTTGACTTTGCTCCATTCACCTGGGTTCCGGGCATTGTCTGGTTCATGCTGAAGCTCTGCTTCATGTTCTTCATGTTTGCCATGGTCAAAGCCTTTGTGCCGCGCTATCGCTACGATCAGTTGATGCGTCTTGGCTGGAAAGTGTTCCTGCCGATCTCCTTGGCCTCGGTAGCCATCGTGGCTGGCATATTGCAGGTGATGGGATGGGCACCATGATGGTATTGAAATTGCGGATGCAAAAGCGAGGACTTCCTCATGCGGCTTGATCAAGCAGCAAAATCCCTGTTGTTGAAGGAATTCGTCTCGGCGTTTTTCCTGTCGGTGCGCTATATGTTCAAGCCGCGTCCGACGATCAACTATCCATTTGAAAAAGGTCCTGTCAGCCCTCGTTTTCGCGGAGAGCATGCGTTGCGACGCTATCCCAATGGAGAAGAGCGCTGCATTGCCTGCAAACTGTGCGAAGCGATCTGTCCGGCACAGGCCATTACCATTGAGGCCGGTCCGCGGCGCAATGACGGCACACGCCGAACCACACGCTATGACATTGATATGGTTAAATGTATCTATTGCGGCATGTGCCAGGAGGCTTGTCCCGTTGATGCCATCGTGGAAGGGCCGAATTTCGAATTTGCGACCGAAACGCGCGAAGAACTGTATTACGACAAGAACAAACTTCTGGAAAACGGAGCACGCTGGGAACGCGAAATCGCTGACAATATTGCAGCCGATGCCGCCTATCGCTAAACAGCGCACTACGACTATGAACCTTGGTGCCAGAGGCGCCGCTCGGGGCTAAATATGATACTGACGAGCCTTTTCTTTTATCTCTTCGCTGGCGTCACGGTGGCGTCTGCCTTTATGGTAATTTCATCGCGCAATCCGGTTCATTCCGTGTTGTTCCTGATTCTCGCATTTTTCAATTCTGCAGCCCTGTTTTTGATGCTTGGCGCAGAGTTCCTCGCGATGATCCTGATCGTGGTTTATGTGGGGGCGGTCGCGGTCTTGTTCCTCTTCGTTGTCATGATGCTGGATGTGGATTTTGCCGAGTTGCGTCAGGGCTTTCTGCAATATCTTCCGGTCGGCGCGATCATTGGCCTGATCCTGTTAGTCGAACTGATTCTGGTTGTTGGCACCTATGTCGTAGCACCGGAAATGACGGCAAGCCCGGTTGTCCCAATTCCGGACCCGCTGCTCGTTTCGAACACCGAGGCTCTCGGGCTGCTGATCTATACAAAATACATCTATTTCTTCCAGGCCGCAGGCATGGTGCTTCTGGTTGCCATGATTGGCGCCATTGTACTGACGTTGCGCCACAAGGAAGGCGTTAAGCGACAAAACATTTCGGAACAGGTTGCCCGGCGACCTGAGACGTCAATCGAAGTGCGTAAAGTGGAATCAGGAAAAGGGATCTAGGGCGGCAGCCTCTGGTCTCACACGGAAAGTATTAGGTTCTCTAATGGAAATCGGCCTTGCACATTATCTGACAGTGGCAGCCATACTGTTCACTCTCGGAGTTCTGGGAATCTTCCTCAACAGGAAGAATGTCATCGTTATTCTCATGTCGGTGGAATTGATCCTGCTGGCCGTCAATCTTAACTTTATAGCTTTCTCGTCTTTTCTGGGAGACATGGTAGGGCAGGTCTTTGCCCTGTTTGTGCTGACCGTTGCCGCCGCTGAGGCAGCCATCGGTCTGGCCATTCTTGTTGTCTTCTTCCGTAACCGCGGCTCCATCGCCGTGGAAGACGTCAACATGATGAAAGGCTGATCAGACATGTATTCAGCCATCGTATTCCTTCCGCTGATCGGCTTCCTCATCGCGGGGCTGTTCGGTAACAGGCTCGGCGCACGCAATGTGGAATATCTGACATCCGGCCTGGTTGTCATTTCTGCCTTGCTCTCCTGGGTTGCCTTTTTCTCTGTGGGCATTGGCCACGGCGAAACGCAGACCGTGCAAATCATGTCATGGATTGATTCCGGAACGCTCTCGGCTAACTGGGCCTTGCGTATTGATACGCTCACAGTGGTCATGCTGGTCGTTGTCAATTCGGTCTCAGCGCTCGTGCATATCTATTCCATTGGGTACATGCATGAAGATCCGCATCGCGCGCGGTTCTTCGGGTATTTGTCGCTGTTTACCTTTGCCATGTTGTCCCTCGTGACCGCTGACAATCTTCTGCAGATGTTCTTCGGCTGGGAAGGTGTGGGGCTGGCGTCCTATCTCCTGATTGGCTTCTGGTACCAAAAGCCCGCTGCCAATGCCGCCGCAATGAAGGCTTTCATCGTCAACCGCGTTGGTGACTTTGGCTTCCTGCTCGGCATCTTCGCCCTGTTCTGGATGACTGGAACCATCAATCTGGACGCTGTTTTTGCCAACGCCGCCTCATTGGAAGGCCAAACCATCCAGTTCGCCGGTATGGAACTGGACGCACTGACAACCATTTGTCTGCTGCTGTTCATGGGTGCCATGGGCAAGTCAGCGCAATTCCTGCTGCACACCTGGCTGCCAGATGCGATGGAAGGCCCGACACCCGTGTCAGCCCTCATTCATGCTGCAACCATGGTTACTGCGGGCGTATTCCTGGTGGCGCGCATGTCACCGGTGTTTGAATACGCGCCTAACGCCTTGTTGGTTGTCACCTATGTAGGTGCAATAACCGCTTTCTTTGCAGCCACTGTCGGGCTGGTTCAGACCGATATCAAACGTGTCATCGCCTATTCAACATGTTCCCAGTTGGGCTACATGTTTGTGGCCTTGGGGGTCGGCGCTTATTCAGCTGGCATGTTCCATCTGTTTACCCACGCCTTCTTCAAAGCATTGCTGTTCCTTGGCGCAGGTTCGGTTATCCACGCAGTCCACCACGAGCAGGACATGCGCAAAATGGGTGGGTTGCGGAAACACATTCCACTGACCTATGCCATGATGATCATCGGGACGGTTGCGCTCACCGGGTTCCCATTCACGGCTGGATATTATTCCAAGGATGCGATTATTGAATCAGCCTACGCCTTTGGCGGGCAGGCTGGCGGATTCGCCTATGTCATGACCGTTGTGGCAGCCATCTTCACAAGCTTCTATTCGTGGCGGTTGATTTTCCTGACCTTCCACGGCAAGGCCCGCGCTTCGGCCGACGTCATGGCACACGTTCATGAGTCACCAAAGATCATGACGGTACCGTTGGTTTTGCTGGCCATCGGTGCGCTGTTTGCTGGTGTCTTCTTCTCGGGACCATTCATCGGTCATCACTTTGATGAGTTCTGGCGTGAGTCTCTGTTCTTCGGTGAAGGCAACACCATCATGGAAGACTTCCACAATGTGCCCGGTTGGGTTGTCTGGTCGCCATTCTTTGCAATGGTGCTTGGATTTGTGGTGTCGTTCTACTTCTATATTCTGTCCCCGGATACGCCACGGCGTCTCGCTGAGGAACACGGCATTTTGTACCGTTTCCTTTTGAACAAATGGTATTTCGACGAAATCTACAATGTGATTTTTGTCCGTCCTGCCAAATGGATCGGTTACTTCCTTTGGAAAAAGGGCGATGGCTGGTTCATCGATGGGCTTGGCCCGAATGGGATTGCTGCCCGTGTGTCCGACGTAACTCAAAGAGTTGTTAAATTGCAAAGTGGCTACCTGTATCACTACGCGTTCGCAATGATGATCGGCGTGGCCGCGTTGATCACCTGGATGACCTTTAGCGGAGGGGCAAACTGATGAGCAGTTGGCCAATTCTTTCAACCGTCACCTTCCTGCCATTGGTTGGTGCACTGTTGATCCTGCTGGTTCGTGGTGATGATGACATTGCCCGTCGCAACATCCGCAACGTTGCCCTTTGGACTACCATTGTAACCTTTGTCGTATCGCTGTTCATCTGGATCGGGTTTGACACGCAAGTTGCCGGTTTCCAGATGGTCGAGGATGCAGCACTCGCTGATGGCATCTTCAATTACAAAATGGGCGTTGACGGCATTTCCATGCTGTTTGTCATTTTGACGACTTTGCTGATGCCGCTGTGTATTCTGGCAAGCTGGACTTCAATCGACAAGCGGTTGAAGGAATACATGATCGCGTTCCTGGTGTTGGAAACACTGATGATCGGCGTGTTCTGCGCGCTGGATTTGGTGTTGTTCTACATCTTCTTCGAAGCCGGCCTTATCCCGATGTTCCTGATCATCGGCGTATGGGGGGGCGCTCGCAGGGTCTATGCGTCGTTCAAATTCTTCCTCTACACCCTGCTTGGCTCAGTTCTGATGCTGATCGCAATCATGGCTATGTATTGGGAAGCCGGAACAACCGATATTCCCACATTGCTGGCCTACCAATTCCCCGCCGGTATGCAAACCTGGCTGTGGCTGGCCTTCTTTGCCAGTTTCGCTGTGAAAATGCCCATGTGGCCTGTCCACACTTGGCTGCCTGATGCCCATGTGGAGGCACCGACAGCAGGCTCGGTTATTTTGGCAGGTATTCTGTTGAAAATGGGTGGTTACGGGTTCTTGCGGTTCTCGCTGCCCATGTTCCCATTGGCCTCGGCTGATTTTGCGCCGTTGGTTTATGCGCTGTCTGTCATTGCCATCATCTACACCTCACTTGTGGCGCTGATGCAGGAAGACATAAAGAAGCTGATTGCCTATTCATCCGTCGCGCATATGGGCTTTGTGACCATCGGTATTTTCACCATGACCACACAGGGCGTGCAGGGTGGCATCTTCCAGATGCTGTCTCATGGTTTGATATCGGGTGCGCTGTTCCTGTGTGTTGGTGTCATTTACGACCGCATGCACACACGTGAAATTGCTGCCTATGGTGGTCTGGTCAACCGTATGCCGTTTTATGCTGTTGTCTTTTTGATCTTCACAATGGCCAATGTTGGCTTGCCAGGCACCAGTGGATTTGTCGGCGAATTTCTTGTGCTGATGGGCGTCTTCAAGGTGAACACCTGGGTCGCGATCTTCGCTGCGACGGGTGTCATACTGTCAGCTGCCTACGCGCTCTGGCTGTTCCGTCGGGTCGTCTTCGGGCAACTCAACAAGGAAAGCTTGAAGTCTATTCTGGACATGAGCATGCGTGAGAAGATCATTATCGTGCCGTTGCTGCTGCTCACCATCCTGTTTGGTTTCTATCCGATGCCGATACTGGATGTAACGGCCGCGTCAGTGGACAATCTCATTGCCAATTATCAGGCCGCTTTGGCCGCAGCCGGCGATTTGGCTGAAACTGCAACTGCCCATTAGAATTGTAAGGTTGGACGAACGAGCATGATACAGGACTTGACCTACATTTCAGATCTTGGGCCCGCATTGCCTGAAATCCTTCTGGCCATTTCAGCAATGGTTCTGTTGATGATGGGGGCATTTGGCGGCAATCGCATGACGCCGATTATCACTGGAATTTCCGTTGCCGTTTTGATTGTTGCAGCAGTCATGCTGGTTTGGGTTGTCCCAATGGGTGAAACTTTTGGTGGCGCATTTGTGCTTGATCCGTTTGCGCGATTCATGAAGGTGGTCACCTTGTTTGGGTCTGCCGTGGCAATTGCCATGTCGGTTGGCTTTGCCCGCGCTGAACGATTTGAGACTTTCGAATACCCCATTCTGATTCTGCTGGCGACGCTGGGCATGCTGATGATGATCTCAGCGACCGATATGTTGTCGTTGTATCTGGGTCTCGAATTGCAGTCTCTGGCGCTCTATGTGATTGCCGCCATCAACAGGGATTCTGTCCGTTCAACCGAAGCAGGGCTCAAATATTTTGTATTGGGTGCTCTGTCCTCCGGCATGTTGCTATACGGCATCTCGCTGGTCTACGGCTTTACCGGGCATACTGATTTTGCCGGAATAGCGGCCGTCATCGGTGAAGGCGAGCGCAATATTGGCTTCATCTTCGGCATGGTGTTCGTGTTGTCAGGCCTCGCATTCAAGATATCCGCAGTGCCGTTCCATATGTGGACACCGGACGTTTACGAGGGGGCACCAACGCCCGTCACCGCCTTCTTCGCTGCCGCGCCAAAAATTGCGGCCATGGCGATGTTTATTCGGGTGACTTATGGCGCATTCCAAACAGCCACATTCGACTGGCAACAAGTGGTCGTGTTCATTTCCATCGCCTCCATGGCGCTTGGCGCGTTCGCCGCCATTGGACAACGCAACATCAAACGTCTGATGGCCTATTCGTCCATTGGCCATATGGGCTTTGCATTGGTGGGAGTCGCCGCCGGGACTGAGGCAGGCGTAAAAGGCGTGATCATCTATCTCGCCATATATCTGATCACCACATTGGGCGCCTTTGCATGCATATTGGCCATGCGTCGCAAAGACGGGATGGTGGAAGACATTGACGAATTGTCCGGCCTTTCAAAAACCAATCCAATGATGGCGTTCCTTCTGGCGATGATTATGTTCTCGCTTGCCGGTATCCCACCTTTGGCTGGATTCTTTGCAAAATATTACGTGTTCGTCGCCGCTGTTGAATCAGGTCTTTATGCGCTGGCAATTTTGGGTGTTCTGGCCAGTGTGGTCGGTGCTTATTATTATTTACGGATTGTGAAGATCATGTATTTCGACGATGCAGTGGAGACCTTTGAACCAATGCCAACGGAGTTGCGCTTGGTTCTGGGTGGTTCCGGTATCTTTGTTCTGGTCTTTATTGTTTTCAACGGCCTGCTTGCGGGGGCCGCTACCACGGCTGCCCAGACATTCTTTTAAAGTCCAATGGCGCTGTCGGCGGCCATTGAGCGTCAACATTTTTCAAGCGTCGGGTCTACCAATGACCTGGCGCTTGATGCATTTCGTGATGGGCGCACCGATCCGCTTTGGATAACGGCTAGTGAACAAGTGGATGGCAAAGGACGACGCGGCCGCAATTGGGTGTCTCCACCAGGTAACTTTTATGGTTCGCTTTTGCTTGTGGATCCCGCACCTTCTGAAGCGTTGCCACAACTGGCATTTGTGATTTCGCTGGCATTGCATAAGGCGTTGTCTCGCGCGCTTCCACCTGATTTGCAGATGCAACTAACGGTCAAGTGGCCGAATGATCTGTTGTATGATCGCAAGAAAATTGCCGGAATATTGATGGAAGCCACGCATCTGGCCGGGCGCACTGGCATTGTCATCGGCTGCGGTATCAATTGCACGACCAGTCCGGTAAATGCGCCATATCAGGTAACCAATTTTATTGCCGAAGGACAGGTGATCTCCGCTGAGGCTGTTTTTGACCTGTTTAGCGCAGAGGTTGTAAATGTGCTGGCTGACTGGCATGCAGGTACTAATTTTGCCTCTATCCGCGAAGCTTGGCTGCAACGCGCCAGTGGCGTTGGTGAAGAAATTACGGTTCGGTTGAATGACCGCGAACTCAAAGGACGCTTTACCGGGCTGGATGCCACAGGCCGCCTCTTGCTTTCGCACCCCGAAAGCGGCACAAGCGTCATCTCGGCGGGAGATGTCTTCATGTTGCCACAGTCAGGTCAGCCGCCAGAAGGACACTAAATGAGCGAACAAAACCAATTCGTATTCCTGCCGCTGGGTGGGGTTGGCGAAATCGGCATGAATCTGGGCATGTATGGCTTCGGACCGGTTGATAAGAAATCCTGGATTGTTGTAGATTTCGGACTTGGATTTGCAAGGGAAACACAACCTGGCGTCGACCTGATCTTTCCAGATATACGCTTTCTGGAATCCGAGAAAAACAACGTCCTCGGTATAATTCTGACCCATGCCCATGAAGACCACTATGGTGGGCTTGTGGATTTGTGGGAACGTGTTGGCGCACCTGTATATGCAACGCCCTTCACTGCAGCCATGTTGGAAGCAAAGCTCGATGGAGCGCCGTGGGCCGGAAAAATTCCAATCAACACAATCAGCCAGACCGAACGTTGGAACCTGGGGCCTTTTGATCTGGAAATGGTGCCTGTTTCCCATTCCATACCGGAACCAAATGCTCTGGCGATCCGCACTCCACTCGGACTGGCCCTTCACACAGGTGACTGGAAGATCGATCCAACACCCGTTGTTGGAGAGGCGATGGATGTAAATCGACTGAAAGAGATTGGTGAGGAGGGGGTTCTCGCGCTTGTCTGCGATTCGACGAATGCCGTGCGTGATGGGATCAGCCCCAGTGAGGCCGATATTGCAGCTGGCCTTTACGAATTCATCAAGGATGCCCCAAACCGGGTAGCCGTAACCTCATTTGCGTCAAATGTGGCGCGTATGCGGACTGTTGCCGAAGTTGCCGAAAAAGCTGGCCGTGATGTGATTCTGGTCGGTCGGGCCATGCAGCGTGTATCCATCATCGCCAGAGAGCTTGGCTTTTTCGACGGAATCAAACCGTTTTTATCGGAAGATGATTTTGGCTATCTGCCCCGGGACAAGGTGCTGGTGATGTGCACAGGCAGCCAGGGTGAAGATCGCGCCGCACTTGCACGCATTGCCAATGGCAGCCATCGCAACATCAAGCTGGTTTCTGGAGACCGTGTCATCTTCTCTTCCCGAACGATTCCTGGAAACGAAGTCCCGGTGAATACGGTCATTAACAGCCTGTGCGATCAGGGTATGGAAGTCATCACCGATCGTGACGGTCTTGTTCATGTGTCCGGCCATCCACGCCGGGGTGAACTGGTTCAGATGTACGATTGGACAAAGCCCGAGATTGCAGTGCCTGTTCACGGAGAACCGCTTCATCTGTCAGCACATGCCAAACTGGCCTCTGAACAGGGCGTCAAGAATGTCGTGCAAATTCGAAATGGCGCATTGGTCAAACTGGCACCGGGTAAGCCAGGCATCATTGACAACATGCAAGCTGGCCGACTGCACAAGGACGGCAAACTCATTACCGAGCCGGAAACCGGCGGTGTGGGTGAACGTCGCAAGCTGTCATTTGCCGGTGTGGTGTCGGTATCGCTGGTGATGTCACGCCAGGGCGAAATACTGGATGAACCAGCAGCCGATTTGTATGGCCTCCCGGACTTCGATAGCAAGGGCGTGGATTTTGAAGATATCATTCTGGATGCCATCGATGGTGTACTCGACAGCATGCCTGCAAAACGTCGCAAAAACTCTGGTCAGCTTGAAGAATCGTTGCGCCGAGCCATTCGTGGTGAAGTGCAGCATATCTGGGGCAAGAAGCCCGTTTGCCAAGTTCGCGTACACATCGTTTGAGTCTTGAGGAGCTGACCCATGCTGGATCGCTTGAATCATGTTGCCATAGCTGTGCCTGATCTTCAGAGCGCCTCGCACCAGTACAAGACGACGCTGGGCGCGACCATTTCTGAGCCCATGGAAATACCCGAGCAGGGGGTGACGGTTGTTTTCATAGAACTGCCAAACACAAAGGTTGAACTGCTCGAACCATTGGGTGAGAATTCCGCAATTGCGGGGTTCCTGGAGAAGAATCCATCGGGTGGCATTCACCACATTTGCTACGAGGTGGACGATATTCTGAAGGCCCGCGACAAATTGCAGGCAGACGGCGTGCGTGTTCTGGGTGATGGTGAACCGAAAATTGGAGCTCATGGAAAACCGGTGCTGTTTCTGCATCCGAAGGATTTTCAGGGCACGCTCATTGAATTGGAAGAGGTCTAGAACATGTCTTTTGCAAGTGGTCTTGCAATCTATTTCATCATCTGGTGGTTGGTGCTGTTTGTTACGCTTCCATTTGGTGTTCGCTCCCAACATGAGGGCGAGGATATGGCGCTGGGAACTGATCGTGGAGCGCCGATCAAAGCAAGCCTTGGCAAAAAAGCCATCGCCACGACGCTTATTTCATTGGTCGTGTTTGGCGGGTTTTACTATGCTCGCGTCGTAGCTGGCTTCGGATTGGACGACATTCCCTTTCTGCCAACCTACTAGAGCCTGTGTATCGATACGGGATCACCTGACCAGATTGACGCCTTTGCCGGTGAGGTACGCGCCAAGCATTATTCCTCATGACCATAATTGGGATGCAGCGATGTCCATCGAATGTGCGAACCCAATCATCGGCAAATCATATCAGTCTACCAGCAGAGTTAACCGGCTTGTCCGATACCCGGCACAAACTGAACTGCTTACCTGGTCGAAAAGTTGAGCGGGCACTACTTTGCAACGACGAGTCCTGATTGTTCGATCGAGGCGCTATCTTGCTGTTCTTAATATCAAAATTCGAAAAAAAGATAAAAAAAGAGCGGAGGATAAACCTCCGCTCTTTCCAGTTCCGCGTTCCTGTTTCCAATCCGAATTGAATAGACTTCGTTTCGAATATGCGCTGGAAAAACCGCGCAACGGAAACACTCCCTCCCAAGACTAAGACCGCGAAAGAAGACAGCTATGCGCCACCTTCTGACCTAAACTAGCGTCGAAAATTCGGTTTGTCACCATATTGTGACCACTGAAGTGCTTTTTTTTGTCGGAGCAGGTTGAAGAGGCTTCGATAAAGATCATGCAGGTTGTTTCCAACAAAAGGCTTGTATTTTCTCCGGCCATACGGTTTCTCTCTCATTGATATCAATCGATTGTTACAAACGGATTCTCGATGCGTCTTTCCCGTTACTTCCTGCCGATTCTAAAAGAAACTCCGAAAGAGGCGGAAATTGTCTCACACCGGCTGATGTTGCGCGCCGGAATGATCCGACAGCAATCTGCCGGAATTTATTCATGGCTGCCATTTGGTCATGCCGTTCTGAAAAAAGTCGATCAGATTGTGCGTGAAGAACAGAATCGAGCTGGCGCGGTCGAATTGTTGATGCCAACAATTCAGCCTGCGGATTTGTGGCGCGAAAGCGGGCGTTATGATGATTACGGCAAGGAAATGCTGCGCATCACTGACCGGCATGACCGGGATATGTTGTTTGGCCCGACCAACGAGGAAATGATTGCCGACATTTTTCGTGGATCCGTAAAGTCCTATAAGGACCTACCTTTGAATCTGTACCACATTCAGTGGAAATTCCGAGATGAAGTGCGTCCCCGCTTTGGTGTGATGCGCGGCCGGGAATTCCTGATGAAGGACGCCTATTCGTTTGACCTGACCAAGGAAGATGCGCGCAAATCGTATAACCGCATGTTCGTCGCTTATCTGCGAACGTATCAACGCCTTGGGCTGACCGCGATTCCAATGAAAGCGGAGTCAGGCCCCATTGGCGGCGACATGACCCATGAGTTCATTGTTTTGGCTGATACTGGCGAAAGCGAAGTCTATTGCCATCGTGATTTCCTGGACTTGCCCGTGCCAGATGAAGATATCGATTTCGATGGTGACTTGTCCCCATGGGTAGACAAATACACCGCTCAATATGCGGCCACCGAAGAAATGCATGATGAAGCAGCTTTTGCAAAGATCCCGGAACAGGACCGGGTTTCGGCCAGGGGTATTGAAGTTGGTCATATTTTCTATTTCGGCACCAAATATTCAGACCCCATGAATGCCCGAGTTGCCGGACCTGATGGTGTGGATGTACCTGTCCACATGGGATCTTATGGCATTGGCGTGTCTCGCCTTGTGGGTGCCATCATCGAAGCAAGCCATGATGAAAACGGTATTATCTGGCCTGAAGCGGTCGCGCCATTCCAGATTGGTTTGATCAGTCTGAAAGCTGGACACGAAGCCACGGACGCTGCTTGTGACGACCTTTATGCGCGCCTTACTAACGCCGGAATGTCCGTGCTTTACGATGATCGTGACATGCGTGCCGGCGGTAAGTTTGCGTCAATGGATCTGATCGGATTGCCTTGGCAATTGATCATCGGACCCAAGGGTGTTGAAAGTGGAGAAATTGAATTGAAGAATCGTCGTACCGGAGAGCGGGAAAGCCTGACACCGGATGCAGCCTTCAACAAGCTACAGGCCACGTTGGCTTCGTAATAGCCCATCAAGAGATTCTATGACTGAACTGGCTCCAGATTTTGCAGATGCGCCCAACGGCACAAAACCATTCTCTCGGTTTGAGTGGATGCTGGCCGGTCGTTACCTGCGGGCGCGGCGCAAAGAGGCGTCCATTTCTGCAATCGCAGGTTTTTCCTTTGCGGGCATCATGCTGGGAGTGGCTGCACTCATTATCGTGATGGCCGTGATGAACGGATTTCGCACCGAACTGCTCGGCAAAATTCTTGGCATCAATGGGCATATGATCATTGAACCGATTGATGGCCCGCTGAATGATTTTGATGACGTGACGGAACGTTTGTCGAAACTGGAATCTGTACGGGCTGCCATTCCAGTCGTTGAAGGGCAGGTGCTCGCCTCAGCACGAGAAAACAGCAGGGGCGTGCTGGTGCGCGGGATTCAGGAAGCAGACTTTCAAAAGCTACCTGCCGTTGTCAACAATGTACTCCAGGGAACTTTGACGGGGTTTGATGGTGGCGGCGGCTTGGCGGTCGGGTCACGGCTAGCTGCCAGTTTGGGTCTTCAGTTGGGAGATCGCATGACACTTGTCTCTCCAAGAGGCGCTGTGACACCAATGGGCGTCGCGCCGCGGGTCAAGGCCTATCCGATCACAGCCATTTTCCAGCTTGGCATGTCGGAATATGATTCAACTTATGTGTTCATGCCACAAGCCGAAGCACAGCTGTATTTCAACAAGGATGACACGGTTTCCTTTATTGAGGTCTATCTGCAGGATCCGGACAATGTAGGCATTATGCGCGGCCCCATAACGGAAGCCGCCGAACGGCCTGTTTTCATCACCGATTGGCAACAACGAAACGCCACCTTCTTTTCTGCTCTGCAGGTGGAACGGAATGTGATGTTCATCATCCTTACCCTGATCGTTTTGGTCGCGGCACTGAACATTATTTCCGGACTGATTATGCTGGTAAAGGACAAGGGCCGGGACATTGCTGTCTTGCGCACAATGGGCGCCACACGTGGTGCAATCATGCGGATCTTTTTCATCACCGGCGCCGCTATCGGTATGTTCGGAACATTGGCCGGATTTGTGTTGGGAACAGTGGTGTGCCTCAACATCGAAAACATCCGGCAATTTTTGTCACGCCTGACGGAAACCGAGTTGTTTTCGCCAGAACTGTATTTCCTGAGCCGCTTGCCTGCGGACATGGATCCCTCGGAGGTTGCGACTGTGGTTTTAATGGCGCTGGTATTGTCATTTCTGGCAACATTGTATCCGGCATGGCGTGCTGCACGCCTCGATCCTGTGGACGCGCTTCGTTATGAATAAGGGTGCTGGATTGCAGCCAGCTATGAAACTGGCTGGTATTGAGAAAACCTACGGGCATGGCGATGCAACCCTTACTGTATTGAAGGATGCGAACCTGGACCTTGCCGCAGGTGAAATGGTTGCCTTGGTGGCTCCGTCGGGTACCGGAAAATCGACTCTGCTTCACATCGCTGGGCTTCTTGAAAAGCCTACAAGCGGCGAAGTTTACGTGGGTGGCGCTGCCTGTCACAAGTTGGATGATAAGGCTCTGACGCGTATGAGGCGCACCGAGATTGGAATCGTCTACCAGTTTCATCATCTGCTGCCCGAATTCACGGCGGTTGAGAATATCGCGATGCCAATGATGATTCGTGGTTTGGACAGGGCAGAAGCGCAAAAGAGGGCCTTCACACTGCTTCAGTATCTTCATATTGACCATCGAAGCAAACACCGGCCTGCGGAACTGTCGGGCGGTGAGCAGCAGCGTGTTGCGATTGCCAGGGCTGTAGCCAACAGCCCACGCATATTGCTTGCTGATGAGCCGACTGGAAATCTCGACCCAAAAACCTCGGACTATGTGTTTGACGCTCTGTCACAGCTTGTAAAAGAGTCTGGTTTATCGGCTTTGGTTGCGACCCATAATCTGGATCTGGCCGCCCGAATGGACAGAAAGATTACCATTCAAGATCAACAGATCGTGGCCCATTAAAACAATTTTAACTGTAAATATTCCCTGTTTGTTCTTTTTCTTGAAAACAGAACAAAAATGGAACAATCTAAGGCTCAAGACACACAGGAGCCCAAAATGTTCTATCAAATTCGTGACATAACCGCATTCGTAACACTGATCATGTTTGCCTTTTTCGTCGCCTTTCTGGGCGACTGGGCGGTGATTTCCGGATTTTAGGACCCGACAGTTAATCCAGACAATATGGGGTGCAGCGGAGATGTGGAAACAACAGCTTCCCGCTGGACCACAATACCTGCATGAGCGACAATAGCAGAAGATCAGATTTCAAACTGCGAGTCGCTTCATGGCAGATCCGGGCTTTATCCACCTTCGTGTACATTCGGCCTATTCGCTGCTTGAGGGCGCATTGCAGATTGGAAAGTTGCTGGAGCTGACCAAAGCGGATGCAATGCCAGCTGTTGCCATAACGGACACAGGCAATTTGTTCGGCGCGCTTGAGTTCTCCGATAAAGCCCAGTCCAAAGGCATCCAGCCAATCATCGGATGCCAGATGGCCATCGATTTTGCGGATATTGAAATTGATCCGCGATCAAGAGATGGCCGGAACAGGCCGGATGTTGCCTATGGCAATGTCGTGTTGATGGCAATGAACCAGACCGGATTCCTTAACCTTTCAAAGCTTGTCAGCCGTAGCTTTCTGGAAACGGATGCGTCAACTCGGTCTCACACCTCACTTGAACTTCTGACCGAATTGAATGAAGGACTGATTTGTTTGTCCGGTGGGTTGGAAGGCGCAATTGATCAGTTGATCGGGGATCGGGATGAAGTCCGCGCTACTTCAAGACTGAACACATTAGCTCAAATGTTCGGTGACCGATTCTATATTGAAATTCAGCGTCATGAACATCCTGCCGAAAGGTTCACTGAGCGTTTTCTGGTGAGCTATGCGTATGAGCATGACATTGCACTGGTTGCGACCAATGAGGTCTTCTTTCCTGATCAGAGTGACTTTGAAGCCCATGATGCACTGATTTCCATAGCGCAGGGGCGCATGGTTGCGGAAGATGATCGACGGAAGCTGACAGCACACCATTACTTCAAGAGCCGCGCGGAAATGCGGGACCTGTTTGCAGATCTTCCCGAGGCATTGGAAAATACTGTCGAGATTGCTCAAAGATGCCAGTTTCGTCCTGACAAGCATGATCCGATTCTGCCAAATTTTACAGGTGAGGGAAGTGAAGCGACAGGCGAGAGCGAAGATACCGCGCAGCTGATTGAACGGGAAGCTGCAGAATTGCGGCAACAGGCCCTGGATGGACTTGAACAACGGCTTGGGCAGGCGGGTCTGGCACCCGGCGTTGACAGGGAAACTTACGATAAGCGTCTGGCCTTCGAGTTGGATGTGATCGTCGGTATGAAATATCCCGGCTATTTTCTGATCGTTGCCGACTTCATCAAATGGGCCAAGTTGAACGATGTACCGGTGGGCCCCGGACGTGGTTCTGGTGCCGGGTCTTTGGTGGCCTGGTCTTTGACCATTACAGACATCGACCCGCTCCGCTTTTCCCTTCTGTTCGAACGATTTCTGAATCCCGATCGCGTATCCATGCCCGATTTCGATATCGATTTCTGTCAGGAGAAGCGGGACAAGGTTATTCGCTATGTCCAGCGGCGCTACGGCGCCGCGCAGGTGGCTCAAATCATCACATTTGGAACTCTGCAGGCCAGAGCTGTGCTGCGGGATGTGGGCCGTGTTCTGCAAATGCCATATGGACAGGTTGACCGTCTCTGCAAAATGGTGCCGTCGACGCCAGCCAATCCCATGACGCTGCAAGAGGCGATTGATACTGAGCCTCGCCTCAAGGAGGCCGGTCAAGAGGAGGAGGTGGTCGCACGCCTGTTTTCCATGGCGACGCGCCTGGAAGGGCTCTACCGCCACGCTTCGACACATGCTGCGGGTATTGTCATTGGTGACCGTCCGCTGGAACAACTCGTGCCCCTGTATCGCGATCCGCGATCTGACATGCCTGTCACCCAATATAATATGAAATGGGTAGAACAGGCAGGCCTCGTAAAATTTGATTTTCTTGGGCTTAAAACCCTGACGATCCTGGAACGCGCTGTCGGTCTTATTGCCCGACGTGGAATTGATGTTGATTTGAGCACCGTTCCACTGGAAGACAAGAAGACATACGAAATGCTGGCGCGCGGCGAAACAGCGGGTGTCTTCCAGTTGGAGAGTCAAGGCATGCGGCGTGCTTTGGCAGGCATGAAGCCTGATAGGTTTGAAGACATCATTGCGCTTGTGGCTCTCTACCGCCCGGGCCCGATGGATAATATTCCGACCTATAACCGGCGCAAACACGGGTTGGAAGAACCCGACTACATGCATCCATGCCTTGAGGAAATCCTGAAAGAAACCCACGGGGTTATTATCTATCAGGAACAGGTGATGCAGATTGCGCAGGAATTGTCCGGTTATTCCCTGGGCGAAGCGGATCTGTTGCGCCGTGCCATGGGTAAGAAAATCAAATCCGAGATGGATGTCCAGCGTGAGCGCTTCGTGGATGGCGCTGTTGAACGTAAAATCGCAAAAGCCCAGGCCAATACGATTTTCGATTTGGTAGCCCGCTTTGCAGATTATGGCTTCAACAAATCACACGCGGCAGCCTATGCACTGGTCGCCTATCATACGGCCTATCTGAAGGCGAATTATCCTGTCGAGTTTCTGGCGGCTACCATGACACTCGATATGGGCAATACAGACAAATTATCGGACTTTCGGCAGGAAGCCGTTCGTATGGGGGTCAAGGTTCTGCCGCCGAGTGTTGCCAAATCCTGCTACGAGTTTGAAGTTGAAGACGGTCAGATCGTCTATGCTTTGGGGGCTCTGAAAGGTGTCGGTCACAATGTCATTGACGAGATTGTAAAGACCCGCAGTGAAAACCCATTTGACGATCTGTCGGATTTCGCAGAGCGGGTTGATGCTAAAGTGCTCAACAAAAGGACACTGGATGCCCTGGTCTGCTCAGGTGCCTTTGATGTCTTTGCGGACAATCGCGCTCAATTGGATGCCGGTCTCGACCGCGTCATGGCACACGCACAACGCATCAGTGAAAACGCGCGTAGTGGACAAGATGAATTATTTGGCGGTGCAGGGGTCCAGAAAGAAAAGATCATTCTGCCGGAGGCACAGCCCTGGAAGACATCGGTCCGTTTGTCCAAAGAGCACAAGGCAATTGGATTGTATCTGACGGCCCATCCTTTGGACGAATACAAGGCCGTGCTGGAGAAACTGGAAATTCCGCGCTGGGAAAACTTTCAGGCACAGGTGCGAAAGGGCAAAAGTGCCGGCAAGCTGGCTGCAACGATCATTGGCAAGCAAGAGCGGAAGACTCGTACCGGGAACAGAATGGGCATTCTGGTGCTTTCTGATCCGTCAGGCCAATACGAGGCGACCCTTTATGCAGAGAGGCTGACTGAATACCGCGAACGCCTAGAAGTTGGCCATTCTTTCATATTCACTGTGGGCGCTGATACGGATGACGATACAGATGAGGTCCGCATTCGCATTCAGTCATTGTCTCCCCTTGAGGAAATTGCAGAACACGGCTTTTCCAAACTTCAGATTTTTGCCGATCAAAGCGAACCGTTTGGGACCATCGCACAGCAGATGAACAGGTTAATGGTGCAGGATAATGGTAGTTCTCGCGGTCGAGGCCGTAGGGGTGGCAAAATCTCATTGATATTGTTGTTGGACGATGGGCTCCGCGAGACTGAAATTGAATTGCCGGGGAACTACAAGCTATCCTCTGACATTGCCGGCTCTATAAAATCCATCAATGGCGTGGTTGATGTTGCTTTAAACTAAGGTACCTACCTTGCCATTAGCTGATACCTTGTAAAAGCCTGTTGCATTGCAGCGTGCTTGGCGCTATGAACCGCGCCATCACACACGGAAAGCTGGGTTGGTGTATGCCAAACCGTCCGGTCGCGCTGAATTTGCCTTTATCATCTGATTAGACAAACCATCGTGGACTGCTTTCCGGAGGACAAACCGGTAAAGGAGAAACAGAGTCATGGCTCTGCCCGATTTTTCTATGCGTCAATTGCTTGAAGCAGGCGTTCACTTTGGTCACCAAACACACCGCTGGAATCCCAAGATGGATAAACACATCTTCGGTGCCCGCAACAATGTTCACATTCTCGATCTGGCTCAGACTGTGCCGATGCTGTATCAGGCCCTTCAGGCTGTAAGCGACACGGTCGCTAAGGGCGGTCGCGTTCTGATCGTTGGAACAAAGCGTCAGGCTGCCGATTATGTAGCTGATTCCGCACGCCGTTCTGCTCAGTATTATGTGAATGCACGTTGGCTCGGCGGCATGCTTACAAACTGGCAGACAATGTCAAAATCAATCAAACGCTTGCGTGCTGTTGATGAGACATTGAATGAAGGCGCACAAGGCCTGACCAAGAAAGAACGCCTGTCTCTGACACGTGAACGCGACAAGCTGGAACGCGCTCTTGGTGGCATCAAGGACATGGGCGGAATTCCAAACCTGCTGTTTGTAATTGATACTAACAAGGAATCGATTGCGCTTCAGGAAGCCCGTCGTCTGAACATTCCAATTGCCGCTATTGTTGATAGCAACAGTGATCCGGACGGAATTGATTTCCCAGTACCAGGCAATGATGATGCCGGTCGTGCCATTGGCCTTTACTGCGATTTGATTGCACGCGCTGCCATTGACGGGCTGTCCCGTGGACAGACCGATATGGGCATTGACTTGGGCGCATCTGAAGAAGTGCCGGTTGAACTGGCGCTCGCAGAGCCTGTTGAAGCACCCGTTGCTGAAGAAGTTGCTGCGGTTGAAGCTGTTGCAGTTGTAGAAGCGCCTGTTGTCGAAGAAGCACCTGCTCCTGAAGCTGATGCTGCTCCGGTTGCATTGTTTGACGCACCGGAAGGTGAGCCGGATGATCTGAAACTGATTTCCGGCGTTGGCCCCGTGCTTGAAACCAAATTGCACTCACTGGGTATCAAGAAGTTTTCTCAGGTAGCAAACTTTACGGCTGACGACATCACACGTGTTGACGATGCGCTGTCTTTCAAAGGTCGCATTGATCGTGATAACTGGGTTGAGCAAGCGACAGCTCTGGCAGCCAAGTAAAATTCACGTCTGCAAAGATTGCACGGGTGCTATGCGTTGAAATGGCGCCCGTCACACACAATTTAATGAACTGAAAAGACAAGTCGTGCAGCGCCGTCGGACCCACCGGCGGCGTTTCGACGAACAAAGGGGTATGTAAGATGGCTGTAACAGCTGCAATGGTCAAAGAACTGCGCCAATCCACCGGCGCCGGCATGATGGATTGTAAGAACGCGCTTCAGGAAAATGATGGCAACATTGATGCCGCCATTGACTGGCTGCGTAAAAAGGGTCTTTCGAAAGCCGCCAAGAAATCCTCACGTGTAGCTGCCGAAGGCTTGGTCGCCGTATCGGTCGCTGGAACAGATTCTGCAATCATCGAGATGAACTCTGAAACTGACTTCGTTGGTCGCAACGAACAGTTCCAGGATCTCGTTCGCGATGTGGCATCAATTGCGCTGAAATCTGACGGCACGGTTGCCGGCATTCTGGCAGCTAACTCCGGCGTCAGCGGCAAAGCAGTCGAAGCGACAATCACAGACGCGGTTGCCACTATCGGTGAGAACATGACATTGCGCCGTGCGGCAAAACTGTCTGTGTCTCAGGGTGTTGTTGCCAGCTATGTGCACAATTCAGTTGCACCAAATCTTGGCAAGATCGGTGTTCTGGTCGGCATGGAATCTTCTGGTGATGCTGAAAAGTTGGCAGCGCTTGGAAAACAGATTGCAATGCATATCGCTGCGTCCAGCCCCATGGCTCTCGGTCCTGATGACCTCGATCCAACGGTTGTTGAGCGTGAGCGCAATGTGCTGATCGAACAGGCAAAAGCCTCCGGCAAGCCAGATGGTGTCGTGGAAAAAATGGTCGAAGGCCGTATTCGCAAGTTCTACGAAGAAGTGACATTGCTGAAGCAGACTTTCGTGATTGATCCCGACGTTACTGTTGAAGGTGCTTTGGAGCGTCTCGCCAAGGAACTTGGTGTTGATGTGAAACTCTCAGCCTTCGTTTTGTTCAAAGTCGGTGAAGGCGTTGAGAAAGAAGAATCAGATTTCGCGGCGGAGGTTGCGGCTGCCGTTAAAGGCTGATTGCTGATTTCAGCGTCTATACACGTCAAAAACGAAGGGCGTCCGTGACAAGCGGGCGCCCTTCGTGTATCCGACCCTACAGCGTGATTCACTGTGTGTTTAAAGGTCCGTACCATGTCGCTACCGTATCGCAGAATTCTCCTGAAACTTTCTGGTGAAGCTCTGATGGGAGACTTGGCCTTTGGTATAGACAATGCGGTGGTCAAACGGATTGCGGACGAAATTGCTCAAGTTGTTGCTCTGGGTGTCGAGATCGGTGTGGTCGTTGGCGGCGGAAACATTTTCCGTGGCGTCTCTCTTGCGGCCAAGGGGGCCGACCGGGTTACCGGCGATCAGATGGGCATGCTGGCAACAGTTATGAACGCCCTTGCCCTGGAAGGCGCCATCAACAACACCGGCTGCAACGCGCGCGTCATGTCAGCAGTTGGCATGCCGACGATCTGCGAAACCTTTACCCACAGAAAAGCCCTGAAGCATCTTGAGAATCACCGCGTGCTGATTTTTGCAGGTGGAACCGGAAACCCGTTTTTTACCACCGATAGTGGCGCTGCGTTGCGCGCAGTTGAAATGCAGTGCGATGCCTTGTTGAAGGCAACACAAGTGGATGGTATCTATACTGCTGATCCGAACAAGGATCCGGATGCGGTACGCTTCGACAGAATCAGCCATCAGGAAGTCCTGTCGCGCGGATTGCAGGTCATGGACACGGCAGCGGTATCCCTTGCGAAGGACAACAACATACCGGTTGTGGTGTTTTCAATTCATGAGCCGGGTGGCCTGGTGGAAGTTGCACAGGGCAGGGGCACGGCGACAATCGTGTCTTGAAGCGACAGAAAATGTTAGACGACAGAACAACAGCGATGTTGGCAGAATTACACACTGGGAGAAGCCAAAATGGATGATGAAGCACCTATCGATTTTGATGATGTGACGCGTCGAATGGATAGAGCGATTGCGGCCTTGTCATCCGATTTGGGTGGCCTGCGGACCGGAAGGGCTTCAGCCAGCCTGTTGGATCCAATTCATGTTGAAGCATATGGCTCCCGCATGCCCCTCAATCAGGTGGCAACAGTGTCCGTACCGGAAGCGCGGATGATCAGCGTCCAGGTCTGGGACGCAAGCATGTCGCGAGCGGTCGAAAAAGCCATTCGCGAATCTGATCTTGGCCTCAATCCTGTGGTTGAAGGAAATCTGTTCCGCATTCCAATCCCCGAATTGAACGAAGAGCGTCGCCAGGAAATGGTAAAAGTGGCTCATAAATATGCAGAGCGTACGAAAGTTTCTGTGCGCCATGTTCGCCGCGATGTCATGGACCAACTGAAAAAGAGCGAAAAATCAGGTGATATCAGTCAGGATGATGCCAGAACATTTTCAGATCAGGTTCAGAAGATGACCGATGAGGCTATTAAAAACGTTGACGAGACGTTGAGTGGAAAAGAAGCGGAGATCATGCAGGTATAAGGGGCTTTTAGTCCGTTGGCCCTGTTCTCTTGAAGGATCAGCTATGCATGATGCGATGTCCTCTTCGCTGACACAAACGGATGAAGAGCAGCGAATGCTGCCGCGTCATGTCGCATTCATAATGGATGGCAATGGCCGCTGGGCGCAGCAACGCGGGTTGCCCCGTATCGCTGGCCATAGGGCTGGTGTGGAATCCTTGCGCAAGACAATCGGCCATGCCCTGAAACTAAAACTGGAATATCTGACACTGTTCAGTTTCAGCTCTGAGAACTGGTCGCGGCCAGCCAGTGAAGTGGATGCGATCATGGGCCTTCTGCGCCGGTTCGTCAGAAGCGATCTGGCGGAACTGAATGCGAAAAATGTGCGCATCAGAATCATCGGTTCCAGAGATAATTTGCCTGCCGACATTTTGAACTATCTGGTTGAGGCTGAGAACACGACAGAAGCCAATACAGGCATGACGCTCATTGTCGCCTTCAACTATGGCGCTCGTGATGAAATCTGCCGTGCGACTCAAAAAATTGCGCATAGGGTGGCCAAAGGTGAGTTAAGACCCGACGAAATTGATGAGGCATTGTTGAGCCTTGAACTGGACACTTCGGGCTTGCCTGACCCGGATTTGTTGATACGCACATCGGGCGAAAGCCGGTTGAGCAACTTTCTGCTGTGGCAAAGCGCCTATACAGAATTTGTATTTCTAGATGTTTTCTGGCCGGATTTTGCAGAAGGCGATTTTGATCAGGCGCTGGAACATTTCGCCAAACGGGATCGTCGCTATGGCAATGTCTGTTCCACCCAAAGTGTGGTGTAATGGCAAGCCAGCAGTCGCCGCAGCAGAACTTCTTTAACAGCAATCTCTTTACCCGAATTTGCTCCGCACTCGTGTTGGCTCCGATCGTTATCGCAGCTGAGTGGTGGGGCGGTTGGCCCTTTCTGGTTGTGGTTCTGATCGTTTCGCTGGCTGTCTGCTTTGAGTGGCTTCGAATCATATCCCCTCAGATGCGCTCTGTACCCTTAGCGCTGGTTCTGGCCCTCATGCTCGCCAGTCTCTATTTTGTCGCGACAGTTTCGATGGCGACGGCCTTTTGGCCGATATTCCTTTTGTTTTGCGGCATGCTGACCGCGGGTTATGCCTCGGGCCAGAAATTCTGGCTGGGAGCAGGCTTTGCTTATGCCTTTCTCCTTGGCGCAGCGCTGCTGCTTATTCGCAACGACCCCGAATTTGGTATGGCTGCAATTGCCTTGATTGTAGCCGTGGTGTGGGCAACAGATATTTTCGCCTATGTGGTCGGCCGTACGTTTGGTGGCCCCAAATTGTGGCCCGCCGTGTCACCGGGAAAGACTTGGTCGGGCGCCATTGGCGGCCTGTGCGCAGGCGTGTTGGCCAGTGTGGCCTTCATTGGTCTGCTCGACAATGTCTCCTTGTTTCGTCTCATTGTAATGGGCCTATTGTTGTCCATCGCCTCCCAATGCGGGGATTTGTTCGAAAGCTGGATCAAAAGACGCTTCAAGGTAAAAGATTCAAGTCATCTTATCCCGGGGCATGGCGGAGTTATGGATCGCGTGGATGGGCTTGTATTTGCCGTTATTTTTGCCGTTTTCCTTTCTTGGGTTTTCGATAGCAGTTTGGAAAGACCAGCCCAGGCTTTGTTTTTTGGTTCAACATAGATGACCGGGAGCCCGACACCGAAAACAATCACATTGTTGGGTGCGACAGGATCCGTTGGCGATAGTGTGCTGAGCGTCATCTCTGCCCAGCCAAACCGCTTCAAGCTGCATGCTGTGGTGGCCAAAAACTCAGCCGCCAAACTGGCCAAAATTGCGATATCAGTGGGCGCAAAAACCGCGGTGCTGGCAGAAGTGGGGGAGCTTTCAGCCCTGCGCAGTGCTTTGGCCGGTACAGGCATTCAATGCGCCGCGGGACCAGAAGCTGTGGAAGCGGTTGCAACTGAGCCGGTTGATCTGGTTGTGGCAGCAATTGTAGGGGCCGCCGGCATTCGTCCAACATGGGCAGCCTTGAAAGCCGGGAACCAGATTGCGCTGGCAAACAAGGAATGCATGGTATCTGCTGGCAACCTGTTCATGAGCGAGGCACGCCGACAGAACAAGCCTATTCTGCCTATGGACTCTGAGCACAATGCCATTTGGCAGGTGTTTGACGAAGGTAACAAGACCGCAATCGAAGCTGTCACCATAACCGCCTCTGGTGGGCCATTTCGCACCTGGTCACAAGAACAGATTTCCTCCGCAACGCCACAGCAAGCTCTGAAGCACCCCATTTGGGAAATGGGGTCTAAGATCACAATCGACTCAGCCTCACTTATGAATAAAGGACTGGAACTAATTGAAGCCAAACATCTATTTGACCTGGAAGTGGAGCAATTGCGTGTGCTCGTTCATCCACAATCAACTATCCATGGATTGGTTCACTACAGTGATGGGTCCGTTTTGGCGCAATTGGGCTGCGCTGATATGCGCGTACCGGTCAGCTATTGCCTGAACTGGCCGAGCCGAGGAACGTCGCCGGCACCAAAACTGGATTTCTCGACAATAACAGCTTTGACATTCGAACCAGCAGATCTGGAGCGTTTTCCTTGCCTCCAACTGGCATATGACGCCATGTCGGCAGGCGGCGCTGCAACATGCGCGTTGAATGCTGCAAACGAAATTGCGGTTGCTGCGTTTCTCAATGAAAAAATTCCGTTTGGCGGGATTGCGCATATTGTTGACACGGTTTTGCAACAAACAGTCAAAGAGACAGGTTCGACGGAATTCGAGAATATAGATCAGGCAATTGAGAGTGATCGCATTGCGCGGGACCGCGCAAGCAAATATCTTCAACAGAAGCAATGGTAGGATTCGTAATCCTGTGACGTAGTTTTGGCCCAGAGTTCAGTTTGGGGCTTCACGCATTTTTGGAAAATATACCAAATGGATTTTTTGACTAGCCTTCCCAGCATGGGATCCGGGTTCCTGGGATACGCTTTGCCCGCGTTGTTTGTTTTCACCGTCGTGGTGTTCTTTCACGAACTTGGCCACTATTGGGTTGGGCGGTGGTGTAATGTTGGCATAGAAGCATTTTCCATCGGATTTGGCGGGGAGATGGTGGGTTACACCGACAAGCGCGGTACACGCTGGAAGCTTTGCTGGATACCACTTGGCGGCTATGTAAAATTTAGCGGTGACGAAAATGCTGCAAGCGTTCCAGATAACGCGGCACTTGATGCAATGGCAGAAGAAGAACGGAATCAGACGTTGGCTGGTAAGCCCGTTGGACAACGGGCAGCGGTCGTTGCTGCCGGGCCATTGGCAAGTTTCCTGCTTTCAGTGGTCATTTTTGCCGGGATGTTCGTTTTTCTGGGCAAGCCCATCATTCCACCTATTGTCAGTGAAGTGATTGAAGGCAGTGCGGCTGAGGAAGCTGGACTGATGATTAATGATCGCATCCTGTCGGTAGACGGTGCGGATGTGGAATCCTTTACCGACCTGCAGCGTATCGTGACGGCTAGTGCGGACCGCCAGATTGCTTTGTTGGTAGATCGGGACGGAAGTGAGGTCGTGCTGGATGCCGTTCCAAAACGTCAGGAACTCACGGATCGCTTTGGAAACACCCAACGCGTGGGTGTTCTGGGCATAAGGCAAAGCGCACAGCGCGAAGACATTGTTATCAAAAGCTTTAACCCGGTAACCGGTGTCGTTGAGGGCGTGAAGGAAACAACCTTCATTGTAACCCGTACGCTGGATTATCTATGGGGCATCGTGACCGGTCGCGAATCTGCCGATCAGCTTGGGGGCCCAATCCGTGTTGTAAACATGTCAAGCCAGGTCGCCGCGATCAGTTTTGTGGCGTTGCTCAACCTGACGGCGGTTCTGTCAGCGAGTATTGGCCTGATTAATCTGTTTCCCATCCCAATGCTGGATGGCGGGCATCTTGCATTTTACGCAGTTGAGGCCGTTCGGGGGAAACCGTTGAGTGACCGCGCGCAGGAATATGGCTTCAGAGCTGGGCTGGCGGTGATTCTCTTATTATTCCTGTTTGTGAACTGGAACGATATCAACTTCTTAATGGGGTCTTAACCATGACGCCAAATGGTTTGAACAATGTTGTGAATGCGTGACCTGTTTGCAACGGAGTTTACAAAACAGCAAACCAATTCGCTCTATGGCTTGAACACAGACTAAAACCCTGTAAAACAAGTCACCTATATGAAATTGAGTCCGATGGACGCGCCCCTGTGTTTTCAGGGAACCAAAAATCGGCAAAGTCAGGCAAGTGGCCGTATGTATTTTATGCTTTCGTCTCTCCGTAAAGTCGCAGTTCTTGCGGTCCTTTCGCTTTCTTTAGTCACCATCGGTGCAAGTCTTCCGGTTCTGGGGGGCAGCGGTTCAGCCTATGCGCAAACCGCAAGCCGAGTGTTGGTTGAGGGGAATCAGCGTGTCGATGACGATACAATTCTTGCTTATCTCTCGGTGCAGCCTGGTCAGCGCTACACTGAATTCGATATTAACGAATCTCTGAAGGCTTTGTTTGCCACCGGCTTGTTTGCTGATGTGGAAATCGAACGCCGCCGTACTGTCCTGGTGGTGATTGTTGAAGAAAACCCGGTTCTGAACCGCGTTGTTTTCGAAGGCAATGATCGGTTGAAGGACGATGCGCTGATAGCAATTGTGCAGAGCAAGCCGCGTGGCGTCTTTACCCGCGCTAAGGTTCAGACTGATACACAACGTGTTTTGGAAATGTATCGCCGGTCCGGTCGCTTCGATGCACGTGTGACACCGAAGGTGATTGACCTTCCTCAAAACCGGGTTGATCTGGTTTTCGAAATTGACGAATCTGCCAAGACATCAATCTCCCGTGTGAGCTTTATTGGTAACTACGCTTACAGCGACGGTAAGCTCCGGGAAGTTGTTGATACCAGCCAGAAGAACTTTTTGAGCTTTCTGAGCGGCAACGATATTTACGATCCGGACAAATTGCGTGCTGATGAAGAGCGCCTGCGTAGCTTCTACTACCGTAAAGGTTATGCGGATTTCAGAATCATTTCCGCAGTGGCTGACCTTGATCGGGAGCGCAACAAATTCTTTGTGACTTTCACAATTGATGAGGGCGAGCGTTACGAATTTGGCGACATTGAAATCGACTCGGGCATTATTGGTTTGGACGGTGAATCACTGCGCCACGTGCTTCGGACCAAATCCGGCAAGACTTATAACGCTGAATTGATTGAAAAAACTCTTGAAGACCTGACACTTGAAACGGCGCGGATGGGTTTTCCATTCACGCAGATTCGTCCTCGTGGTGATCGTGACTATGATCAGCAGATCATACACCTGACATATGTCATCGACGAAGGCCCTCGTGTTTATGTTGAGCGTATCAACATCCGTGGCAACACCAGGACGCGTGATTATGTCATTCGTCGTGAGTTCGAGCTGGCCGAAGGTGATGCCTACAACAAGGTCTTGGTAGATCGTGCAGAGCGCCGGTTGCGCAGGCTCGGCTTCTTCAAGACTATTGATATCAGTCGCGTACCTGGTTCATCTCCGGATCGCATGATCCTGAATGTAACAGTTGAAGATCAGCCTACCGGTGAACTCTCCTTTGGGGCAGGCCTTTCAACTGGTGACGGCCTGGTTGGCGATGTATCTCTGACAGAATCGAACTTCATGGGACGCGGTTACAAGGTGAAAGCTTCCATCAGTGCCGGTGCTGATAAGCAGAATTATGACTTTGGATTTACCGACCCATATTTCCTTGGACGCCGCATGTCAGCTGGCTTTGATGTATACAGTCGCTTCAAAGAAAACGACGAGTACGACATCGAGAGAATTGGCGGCGGCCTGCGCTTCGGACTTCCAATCAAGGAAAATCTTGGTTTGGTCCTGCGGTACGGTATTGAGCAATCAGAATCGACTTTGACCGGTGATGCCACTGATCTTACGGCTGGTGTGCTGGCGGATATCGCAGCGGGTGCAACCATCACCTCATCTGTTGGCTACACACTGACCTACAACACAATCGACAGTCAGATTTTGCCGCGAGATGGTGAGTTCCTTCGTATTACCCAGGACTTTGCTGGTGTTGGCGGTGACGTTCATTACATCCGTACATTGGCTGATGCGCGCATCTATCGCCAACTTCATACAGACTGGGATTTGGTCGGTTTGGTTGGCGCTAAAGCCGGTAACATAACTGGCCTTGGTGAGGGCGTGCGATCTTCGGATGCGTTCTTTAAGGGTGGAGAAACCATTCGTGGCTTCGAGTCTTACGGCCCTTATGACAACACGACTGGTGGATTGATTGGCGGTAACAATTTCTGGAATGCGACTGCCGAGGTAAACTTCCCGATTTGGGGACTGCCGGAATCATTCGGAATTCGTGGCGCGGTGTTTGCTGACGCTGGATCCCTTTGGGGTGTTGATAAGCGTACGACAACCAGCTTCGAAGACGATTCGTCTATTCGCTCTTCTGTTGGTGCCAGTATCTTGTGGCAGAGCCCATTCGGTCCGTTGCGTGCTGATATTGCGCAGGTACTTACCAAGGAAGACTATGACGAAGAGCAGTTCTTCCGCTTCGGTGGCGGAACCAAGTTCTAGTCAAAAATTGCTCATCAGGGCCGCCCTGTCGGAAGACAGTGGCGGCCCTTTTTATTAGAGCGTATCTATGCGTAGTAAGCGTGCCCGTTGGAACTATGTCTGGTCAACTGGCACATAGTTCGTCCAGATAATTCAAAAGATTATGCGTTGCCGTGAAGGGATCAGTGACTTGTCTGATACAAGGTTTTTTGCAGTACCAGCCCCGATATCACTGAAAGAGATTGCAGCCCTTTTGGGAGAATCTGTTCCTGATGGGGCGGATGAGGCGATGACGATCGGCAACACAAAAGCATTGGATGACGCCGAACAGGGAGACGCGACATTCCTGGATAACGCCAAATATGTTGACTTGCTGGCCGAGTGTGCAGCCTCATTGATCTTCTGCAAAAAAAGATACGCAGACAAGGTTCCATCCACTGCCATTGCCTGGGTAACCTCAGCTCCATATCACGCCTATGCCAGGCTCGTATCTGCTCTCTATCCAGATGCAGCTGGCCCAGCGCCTATGGTTGCAACAGGACCAAATGATACGAAGATCATACGCGGTCGTGTGCATCAGACAGCCAAGTTGGAGACGGATGTGGTGATTGAGCCGAATGCAACGGTTGGAGAAGAAGCAGAAATTGGAAGCGGCACTATCGTAGCTGCGGGTGCTGTTGTTGGGCGCGGCGTTAAAATTGGTCGGAATTGTTTCATCGGTGCCAACACGGTCGTGCAGCATGCTTTGCTTGGCAATCGTGTTGTATTGCATTCTGGAACCTGTGTTGGCCAGGATGGTTTCGGCTACGCGATGGGGCCATCTGGCCACCTGAAGGTTCCACAGATTGGACGCGTCATCATTCAGGATGATGTGGAGATTGGTGCGAATACCAGTGTTGATAGGGGAACCAATCGCGACACAATTGTGGGTGAGGGAACCAAAATCGACAATCAGGTTCAGATTGGCCACAACGTGACAATTGGACGTCATTGTGTGCTGGTGGGCCAGGTTGGGATCGCGGGGAGTGCCACACTTGGTGATTTCGTTGTAATTGGTGGACAAACCGGTGTCATCGGACATGTAAGAATTGGCGACGGCGCCCAGATTGCCGGTGTCAGTGCCGTGCACGGCGATGTTCCGGCAGGCGCGCGATGGGGAGGCGTTCCGGCAAAGCCCCTGCGCGAATGGTTTAAAGAAATCACGTCATTGAACCAATTGGCAAATAAAGAGATTGTCGTTGTCGAAAAGGCAGATTCAAACTCCGGAAAAGTGTGATCTTTGATGTCAGCGATAGTAGGAACTGTGATGCCGGAAACTGTAATAAAGGGGGCAAAATAGCTAATGAATGAAACAGCAACGACCGAATTGGGGTCGGCAGATATTCTCGATCTGCTGAAAGCCCTTCCGCATCGATATCCTTTCCTTCTTGTTGACAAACTTAAGGATATTGATGGGGAAAATGCCTGTGTTGGCATTAAAAATGTAACGGCGAATGAGCCCCAATTCATGGGACATTTTCCCGGACAGCCAGTTATGCCTGGAGTCCTTATGCTTGAGGGCATGGCCCAGACAGCTGGCGCGTTGTGTATTCTGGCGCAATCCGTAGATTCGCCACCAAGCTTGGTCTATTTGATGAGTATCGACAGGGCAAAATTTCGCAAACCTGTGGTGCCCGGTGATCAGATCGAATATCACGTCAAGAAGATACAGAGCCGAGGCAGCGTCTGGAAATTCGGCTGCATAGCAATGGTCGATGGCAAGAAGGCCTGCGAGGCCGAAATCTCTGCCATGCTGATCGATAAATAGGAAAAAAAGTGACCATTCATCCAACCGCAATCATCCATCCTGATGCCAAATTGGGAAAGGATGTGGCAATCGGCGCTTATAGCGTTATCGAAGAGCACGTTACATTGGGAGATGGCGTCACCATTCGCCCCCATGTTGTAGTTGAAGGACGGACGACGATTGGAGAGAAGACCGAAATATTTCAATTCTCCAGCATTGGCGCTCAACCACAAGATCTGAAGTATGGCGGTGAACCCAGTCGCCTCGAAATCGGTGCGAACTGCACCATTCGGGAAAGTGTCACTATCAATACAGGCACTGAAGGCGGCGGTATGCTCACCAAGGTCGGTGATCATTGTTTGATCATGGCTGGTGCTCATATCGCGCATGATTGTGTGGTTGGCAACCATGTCATATTTGTCAACAATGCGACTGTGGCAGGGCATGCGAATATCGGAGATCATGCGATTCTTGGCGGCTTATCCGCTGTTCATCAGTTTGCACGTATCGGCGAGCATGCTTTTGTCGGAGGCATGACAGGCGTTGAGCACGATGTGATCCCGTATGGGTCGGTTATTGGCAATCGCGCGCGCCTTGGAGGGCTGAACCTGGTTGGACTGAGGCGTCGGAACATCGATAAGGCCGAAATTCACGTTTTGCGCAATGCCTATGCGCAACTCTTCATTGAAGAAGGGTCTTTTCAGGAGCGCGTGGATCAGGTGTCAGAAGCGTATCCAGACAGCTCACTGGTCAAGAATATGATTGATTTTATCCGCGCCGGTAATGGGCGTCGCATTTGCATGCCGCGCGAGCAATCGGGCTAAACGGGCTAGGGTGCGGACCCTTTATGGGTGATGAAATAGCAGAACAAATGGCAAAGAGATGCAAGGAAATGCGCGCAGAGCGGGCTTTTTGCCCGGTCAAGCGCTTTGACGCTGCAGGTCGCAGCCATTTTTCTGTCCATCAAGGATCGGGCCTGTTTGCCCGCAGCCCGCGTCGCGAAGACTTGAAAGTCTTCAGACTTCCTGCTTCTTTGCTCCTGGTCTGCAAACAAACCGATCCCGACTATTTCACCACCCATAAAGGGTCCGCACCCTAGGTCCCAGAGGTTAGCCAATGAAAATCGCGCTTATTTGTGGTGGTGGTGTCCTGCCAAAGGATGTTGCACAGGCGCTGTTGAAGAAGCAGGCGGACTTTGCGGTTATACGGCTGGCAGGTGAAGCAGACACTGATCTTCAATTGCCTGCCGCCATACCGCAGCTAACCGTTGCTTGGGGGCAGATCGGTCGCTTCTTCCATTATCTGGAAGAGCAGAGTTGCACCCATGTTATTGCTGTTGGCGGCGTTACAAAACGGCCCGATTTTTCATCACTGAAACTGGATTTTGGCGGCATAAAAGCGCTTCCAGAGGCCATTGCGACTGTCATAGGTGGTGATGACAAGGTGTTGAGTAATGTGGCCGGTATATTCGAAAAACGTGGCTATGAGGTCATCGGAGTATTGGAAGCCACTCCAGAAATGTCTTGCCCACACGGCCAGGTCTCTCGTAATGGGCCGAGCGAACAAGCGTTGCCCGACATCGAGTTGGCAACACGGGCCGCACATGCAGCAGGTTCTCTGGACATGGGACAGGGTGCAGTTGCCGCAGACAACAGAGTGATCGCCATGGAGGGCCCCGAAGGGACCCGCGAAATGCTGCTGCGGGTTGCTACCATTCGCAAACAGAAACGCGCGCGTTGGAAGGCCGGGCAGGGCGTGTTGGTAAAACGCGCAAAGCCAGCACAGGATATTCGTTTTGATGTGCCGGTCATTGGTCCGGACACCGTGCATCAAATCAAGGCAGCTGGCCTTGCAGGAATTGCGGTAGAAGCAGGCCGTGTCCTATTGTTGGACCGGGAAGAGCTTTTGCGCGTTGCGCAGGAGGAAAACATATTCATTCACGGGATTTCACTGGACCAACCGGCGGAGTCCAAATGAGAACGTTACGCATAGCCATCGTTGCAGGAGAAGAATCAGGCGACCAATTGGGTGCCGAGCTCCTGGCCGCTCTGCGCGCGCAATATGATGGTGAGTTGGAGATTGCCGGTGTAGGTGGCGTACTGATGGGCAAAGAAGGATTGAACAGCCTGTTTCCACTGTCTGAAATTGCAGTGATGGGCTTCAGCGCTGTTCTGGCTCAATTGCCGAAAATAATCCGACTGGCCTATCGGTTGATTGATCATATTGTGGCGTTCAAGCCCGACATTCTGGTCATTATAGACAGCCCGGACTTTACCCACCCTGTTGCCAAGCGTGTGCGCCGCAAACTCCCCAAATTGCCGGTGATTGACTATGTTTCACCCAGTGTATGGGCGTGGCGCTCTGGCCGAGCACGCAAGATGACACGCTATATTGATCATGTTCTTGGCATTCTCCCTTTTGAGCCTGAGGCCTATAAACGCTTGGCTGGCCCCACATGTACGTATGTCGGACACCCACTGGTCGACAAGATTGCCGCGATAAAAAAGCAGGTAACATCGGAGAAAGCAGGTAGCGCCAAGCGATTGCTGGTCATGCCCGGTAGTCGAACCGGTGAAGTCGCGCGTCTGTTGGGCCCGTTTGGGGAGGTTGTCTCGAATTTGAAAGGCGCATTTCCCACCTTGCAGGTGGAAATCCCGGCTGTTGCCCATTTGAAGCAACATATTCAGCAGGAAACGTCCAATTGGGTCATTCAGCCAGAAATCGTATCAGGTGAAAAAGCGAAGTTTGAGGCATTTGCCAAAGCGGATGCCGCGCTCGTTGCTTCAGGGACTGCAACGCTTGAACTGGCACTTTGGGGCATTCCCATGGCGGTTGGCTACAAACTGGATCCGATTGCCAAACGTCTCAAATGGCTGGGTAATGTGTCTTCCATCGTGTTGCCGAATCTTATTCTGGAAGAAAACATTGTCCCGGAGTTTGTCGACGAAGACTGCAGTGGGCTTGCACTGAGCGGTGCCATTTTGCCATTGCTTCAGCAAAATCAGGACTACTCTGCCCAAATTGAGGCGTTCAAAAAATTGCAGGTTCTATGCTCAGTTGCACCGCACAGCCCGGCAGACAAGGCCGCCCAGCTTGTTCTCGACTATGCTCCGCCAAGTCTGATTGCGGCTAATGGTGAAGCAGAATAGCTTTCACAGCCGGGCGCGCCTCAACACTGGCCATATGTGCCTGAATCTTTGGGAACATGGCGACATCCACCCGATCAGACTTTAGCCAGCGCGCAATCGTGTAAAGATATGGATCGCAAATAGAATAGGTCTCACCCATGACCCAGGGACCTTCAAACATGGTGTCCTCAATCATTTGCATGAGCGCACTCATGTTTTTCGGAACTTTTCTGTTCATGTCTTCAAGTGATGACGGCTCATCGGCCCAACGGTGGCCGCGCAGTTTGTGCGCATGGGCAACATGAACGGTTGAAGACAGATAGTTGTTGAACGCCTGAATTCTGGCGAATTCAAATGGGTTATCCAATGGCGCAAGCTGAGCATCCGGATAGGTTTGCGCAATGAAGGCCAGAATAGCAGGTGTCTCGGTTAAAGCGCCCACATCTGATACCAGAACCGGAACCCGAGCCTTCCCATTGATTGCCAGAAATTCCGGTGATTGTTGCTGTTTTCTGGAAAAATCCAGAGAAATGCCTTCATAATCAGCACCAGCTTCTTCAAGTGCTATATGGGCGGCCATCGCACAGGTTCCAGTTGCATAATAGAGCTTTAGCATGACAGATCATCCCCATAAAAAAGCCGCCCAACATTCAGGGCGGCTTTTTGTTTGATCAAATTACAAATTAGCGTTGCGAGATCGGAACGAAATCCCGATGTGTGGCGCCGGTATAGAGCTGACGAGGTCGACCGATACGTTGACCTGGATCTTCAATCATCTCATTCCACTGACCAATCCAGCCAACCGTGCGGGCCAGTGCAAACAGCACTGTGAACATGGAGGGGGGGAAGCCCAGCGCACGTAGGGTAATGCCGGAGTAGAAGTCAATATTCGGATAAAGTTTCTTCTCAATGAAGTAATCGTCGGTCAGAGCAATCTGCTCCAGTTCCAGCGCAACTTCCAGCATTGGATCATCAGAGATACCCAGTTCATTGAGGACCTCATGGCATGTCTTCTGCATGATTTTGGCTCTCGGATCGTAGTTTTTGTAGACCCGATGTCCAAAGCCCATCAAACGGAACGGGTCATTCTTGTCTTTCGCCCGTGCAACATATTCTGGGATTTTGTCAACACTTCCAATTTCCGCCAGCATGTTCAGCGCTGCTTCATTGGCACCGCCATGAGCAGGGCCCCACAGGCAGGCAATGCCCGCTGCTATACAGGCAAATGGATTTGCTCCCGAGGAACCAGCCAGACGCACCGTAGACGTGGATGCATTCTGCTCATGATCTGCATGAAGGATGAAAATCCGGTCCATTGCGCGCGCCAGAACAGGATTGGCTGTGTATTCTTCGCAAGGCACCGCAAAACACATCTGCAAGAAGTTGGATGCATAATCCAGATCATTGCTCGGATACACAAATGGCTGGCCAATATGGTATTTATAGGCCATCGCCGCGATGGTTGGCATTTTGGCAATCATGCGCAGCGAAGCGACCATGCGCTGATGTGGATCAGAAATATCGGTTGAATCATGGTAGAACGCTGACAACGCACCAACTACGCCGCACATAATGGCCATTGGGTGTGCGTCACGGCGGAAGCCGGTGAAGAAACGCGACATCTGCTCATGCAGCATGGTGTGATAGGTAACGCGGCTGTCGAAATCCTTCTTCTGCGCAGCTGTTGGCAACTCGCCGTAAAGCAGCAGATAGCAGGTCTCCAGGAAGTCACCATGCTCGGCCAATTGGTCGATTGGATATCCCCTGTGAAGCAGAATTCCTTCATCGCCATCAATATAGGTGATTTTGGATTCACAAGACGCTGTGGAGGTAAAACCCGGGTCAAATGTGAAACGATCTGTTTGTTTATAAAGCGATGATATGTCGATAACTTCCGGACCGACAGTTCCCGGGTGAACCGGAAATTCGTAGGTCTGGTCTCCAATCGTCAGCTTTGCTGTCTTCTCGCTCATAAAAGTCCCTTTCATATTTGCCCACATCGGAGGGCACATCCGTTAGGGGGCGGCAATAGATCGCCGTCCCTGAAGAAGTTAATCTGCCAATGGGTTGAAAAACCTCAGCCTGATTGCTTCTGAGTTTTTGCTGGGGCCTGAACTCAATTGGGAAGTTGTATTGGCGCTACGGGAAAAGGCCAGATTGCTGAGAATCCACCGGCAGACGTGCCAGTTGCCATTCCACCCTTTGTCCCGATAGATGAACGCTGTTTCGACTATTCCAGAATGGTGAAAGCAATGATAACCCTTGGTTTTCTGCGCTTTCGGACCTAATTCTGAACGCGAACACGTTCATCAATACAACCTCCCAATTGAGTTCAGCCCCAAAGTTCCGTTACCAAGTACCCGATTTGCTGCAGCGCCGCAAGAAATTGCTATTTGTCTTTTGTCGTAGTTAAGCCAAGGGCATCAGGAGATCGCAGCTGCCATACGTTTCAACGACTCTTCACGCTCCAGCACAAGCAGGACGTCATAGATGCCGGGTGACATATGGCTTCCGGTCAGTGCTGCCCTGAGTGGCTGGGCAACCTTGCCAAGCTTGAGCTCACTCTCCTGAGCAAATGCCTTGACGCTGTTTTCCAAGCCTTCCGCAGTCCATTCTGCTTCTTCAATCCGTGGAATCAGGTCGGCAATAATTTTGCGACCGTCTTCGTTAAGCAGGCCAAGCGCCTTCTCGGTATAGTTCAGTGGCACACTGGCTGCGATAAATTCCGCGCTTTCAATAAGCTGAAGAACCGTCTTGGCGCGCTCTTTGAGGCCTGGCATTGCCAAAAGCAGTTTCTTGCGATGGTCATCTGATAGTTTTTGTCCAAAGAGGCTCGGTGTGGCCAGTTCGGGTAACACAAGGTCAATTGCGTCAATCAGCCTTTCATCTTCGGCGGCCCGCATATAGATGCCATTCAGGTTCTCAAGTTTTGCAAAATCAAAACGTGAAGGAGACTTGCCGATAGCGTCCAGCGAGAACCACTCGATCATCTGTTCGATGGAAATCACTTCTTCATCGCCATGGGCCCAGCCCAGACGAACCAGATAATTGCACAAAGCTTCGGGCAGATAACCCATGGCACGATAGGCCTCTGCACCAAGAGCTCCGTGTCTTTTGGAAAGTTTCGCACCATCTGGGCCGTGAATGAGAGGCACATGAGCCATATCGGGCACTGGCCAGCCCAGGGCTTTGTATATCTGGATTTGCCGTGCCGCATTTGTCAGATGATCATCACCGCGCACAATATGCGTAATACCCATATCATGATCATCTACCACGACTGCCAGCATGTAGGTGGGGGTGCCATCGCTGCGCATCAGGATGAAATCATCCAGATCAGCATTTGGAAATTCCACCACACCCTGAACATGGTCAGTCACAATTGTCGTGCCAGACTGCTCGGCCTTTATGCGAATAACCGGATCAACGCCTTCAGGCGCTTCGCTAGGATCTTTGCTGCGCCAGGTGCCGTCATATTTCGGAGCCTTGTTTTCTGCACGTGCCTTTTCTCGCATTGCATTCAGCTCTTCGGGCGAGGTGTAGCAGTAATACGCTTTACCTTCGTCGACCAATTGTCTGGCGATCTCAGCATGACGCTTTTGCCGGGCGAATTGCGAAATCGGTTCGCCTTGCCAGTCAATTCCCAGCCATTGCAGGCCATCCATCAGCGCTGTTACCGCTTCGGGTGATGAGCGGGATCTGTCTGTGTCTTCAATTCTCAGCAACATTTTGCCGCCATTTGCCTTGGCAAACAACCAATTGAACAAAGCAGTGCGGGCGCCGCCAATATGAAGGAAACCGGTGGGAGAAGGGGCAAAACGAGTGACTATGGGAGGGGACATCAGCAGCCTGTCAAAATTTGGAATTTGTGGCGCATCGTGTAGCATGGAGACTGACAAGATCAAAACCCTTGATGTGACATGACCCAAAGAGGTTCAAAACAAGGTCCTAAGCGGGAACTTGGCCAACAAACGGCACATCTGGACGATGACAGTAAACTGCTATCTCAGGTGGGTTTTGTGTCATCTGGCCTCAGCAGTGTCCCAAAAACCACCAAAGCTCTACGCCTGCTTGGCGCAAAATTTCGCAATGGCTGGGACACGCTTGTTCGCATGCTCCAGAAAGAGGCCCGCGGCCCGGATATCTTTTGCTGGGTACCTGTCTTCATGTCGCTGGGTATTCTTGGCTATTTCTCAATGGCACAGGAGCCGAGCGGTCTTGCCCTTGGGCTTTTTCTGAGTGTTTTGACGGTTGTAACCTGGTGTTTGCGCCGGACCGACTATTCATTCAGGATTGTACTGGCCATCACGTTGTTGATTGCCGGTGTTGCCCTGGCAAAATGGCAGACAGTGCGGGCCGCCACGCCGCTTTTGGGGGCTGCTGGGACATTTCAACTCAGTGGTCGGGTCGCTGACATCGTGCCGGGTGAGCAGAGAAGTCGATTGGTTCTGCGGGACGTGACGGACCTGTCAGCAGACCCCATCACACTTGCCGGTGTTCAACTCAGTGCTTTCAATCAACACATTACCAACCTGCAGATCGGAGATCAGGTGTGGGCGCGCGCCCGGCTTGAACCGCTTAGCGGCCCCTTAATTCCAAACGGCTATGACTTTCGTCGGATCGGTTATTTTAACGGCCTTTCCGCACGCGGCTTCCTGCTGGGTGAAGCAATTCCAGAACTCAGTTTCAGCGCAGACCCTAAGAGATCTGCGGCTGACTGGCTGACCGGATTTCGTAAATCCATTTCAGAGCGCCTGAAAGATACATTGCCCGGAGAGGCAGGCGCGCTTGCCTCTGCACTTCTGGTTGGAATGCGCAGCGGCATAACTGACACGACCGAGCAGGCACTGCGTCATTCAGGTTTGGCGCATATTCTGGCCATCTCGGGATTGCACATGGCGCTTGTAACCGCGCTTCTGTTCGGAACCATCAGACTGGCGGCGGCTTTTGCGCGAACGGTCTCTGCAAGATACCAGGTCAAGAAATGGGCCGCCGGTGCAGCCCTTTTGGGCGCGCTTGTTTATCTGGCGCTGTCAGGCGCTGGGATCTCAGCGCAAAGAGCATTTCTGATGGCCGCAGTATTTCTGGTCGCCATTATGTTCAATCGTGCTGCATTGACCATGCGGAACGTCGCCTTGGCTGCGATTTTTATCCTTGTTTTCCAGCCCTCGGCCGTTCTGACACCGGGCTTTCAAATGTCATTCATGGCAGTCATTGCATTGGTTGCGGTCTATCGCCGTGATGGTCTGTTTTCAAGAATGCAGAACAGGGCAGGAGGCATCGGCATGGTGAGATCCATGGCGACGGGAACCGCGGGACTGGCACTGACCTCAATTGTCGCAGGCTTTGCAACAGCACCTTTTTCCGTTCATCATTTCTATCAGTTTGCGGTCTATGGGCTCGCTGGCAATCTGGCAGCTATGCCACTGGTCGGTTTCGTAGTCATGCCATCGGGAATTCTGGCTTTGCTGCTGATGCCGTTCGGGTTGGAATGGATGCCCCTCAGTGTGATGGAACTTGGTCTTAATGGCGTTGCAACAGTCGCGCAGCAAGTGGCTGGCTGGGAGGGCGCGGTCAGCATTCCTGGCCAACAACCGGCACTAAGAGCGCTCCTGCTTGGCTTGGCATTGATTTGTCTATGCCTGTTGCGCACGAAATTGCGTTTTGCCGCTGCAATGATGTTGGCGTTTTCAGCATTTACCGTCAATGCAGGGTCAAATCAGAGCCCGGTCCTACTCATTTCGCAAGATGGAAAGATGATGGCGGAGATCACACCGGATGGGCTCGAATTCCGAGGGACCTCCCGCAACTCCTTTGCTGCAGGCATCTGGATGCGTGCGCTAGGAGATGGGCGAGACGTTGAGACTGTCTTGAATCAGGACCGTATCGGTCAGGCATGCGACCGTACAGGATGCCTTTTCGAAATTGAAACTTACGCAGAAGAGCCGCTGCTAGTTGCTACTATCAACCGGGTGGAGGCCATGTTTGAGGCTTGTATGGGAAATGCCACTTTGATCATCAGCTCGCTATACAAAACGCCTCCATGCCCGTTTCAGCCAATGATCGAAAAAGTCATTATCGACAAATCTTTCCTGGCAGCGCGCGGTTCGGTGGTTTTATCGACGATTGACCGGGCATCAGCCCACAGGCACCCAATCCAGAACGGTGTTTCAAATGGCTTACATGAATTGGGTCTTACAATTGAAACGAGCCTGCCGATCCGGAAAAGACGCTGGAATTAATCAACTTTTTGCCCTGAGAATCCAACACCTCGCGAAGTCGTGACTTTTTGCAATCAGAATCATTGCTATATGTAGCCTGTTCGTATTTCGGAGAATTGCATGATTGCTGAACTGACACTTTTGACTGTCCTGCTGGCTGGATTTGTATCCTTCGTCTCGCCCTGTGTTCTGCCATTGGTTCCGCCCTATCTGTGCTATTTGGCCGGTGTTTCGCTGGATCAGTTGACGTCAGAGGAGCTAAGCCGGGCACGTAGCCGTCAGGTGGTTCTGTCGGCATTCAGTTTTGTTCTGGGCTTTACTACCGTCTTTGTTCTGCTGGGAGCCGCGGCCTCCGTTGCAGGCCAGTTCATTGCCCGCAATTCCGGTACTCTCAGCATCGTTGCCGGAATTGTCATCATCATCATGGGGCTTCATTTCCTGGGTGTGTTTCGCATTGGTTTTCTTTACCGGGAGGCGCGCATCCAGGTAGAGCGCAAACAGCCAGGCTATATGGGTGGCTACGTTATGGGATTGGCATTCGCTTTTGGCTGGACGCCGTGCATCGGTCCTGTGCTGGCAGCCATTCTTGCTGTTGCAGGCTCCGAAGACACCGTGGCAAAAGGCGCCGGTTTGCTGGCGGTGTATTCGATGGGCCTGGGCATTCCATTTGTCCTGGCAGCTCTGTTTGCCCGGCCATTCATGGGATGGATGGCAAAATTCAAACGTCATTTGCGGACTGTCGAACGTGTCATGGGTGGCATGTTGGTGGTAACGGGCGTGCTGTTTCTGACCAATCAGATGTCCGTGTTTTCGTTCTGGATGCTGGAAATGTTCCCGGCCCTTGGCACCATTGGCTAGGGCCGGGACCAGAACCTGTCCAGGAGTCGCGTCGGGATGGTTGCCAGAATGACGCCACCCAATATCAGTGCAAGACCGGCAAAATGGAACGGCCTGAGTGTTTCTCCCAGCAACAGAACCGACAAGCCAACGCCATATGGCGGCAAAAGGTACAGAAACACCCCGGTGATGGATGGCCCCACGATTTTCACGCCATACTGATAGGCGGTGAAGGGAAATAGCGATGAGATGACTACCAAACTGGCAATCCCGATCCAGTTTGCACCTGTTGTGGGAAAGTGTCCCGTCCAGAAAACTTCGAACACCGCAAATGGCAGCAATGTTATGGCGCCCGCCATACCAACAACACCAATCAGTGGCAGCGTTGGCAGGCTTGGAAACGGCGCGTTGCGCAGCAGAACAGAGTAAATTGCCCAACAGACTGATGTCAGCACAAATAACCCGTCTCCAGGATTGAACTGCAGAGACAATAGACCCGCCAGATTGCCCTTGAAGACAATCACTGCAACGCCGGCAATGGCGAGTGGTACCCCGAGCATTTCCCGCCAACCGATTTTGCGCCCGCGGAACATCCATTCCAACAGAATGATCAGAACCGAGGAAGAGGTATAGATCAGTGTGCCATTGGAAGCAGTCGTGTGCTTCAGCGCCAGATAAACCAGAGCGCCGCAAATCCACATGCCGAGAAAACCAATGACAAAGATCCGGCGCCAGTTCTGGCGAAAAACCGGCCAATGCGCTTTCACAGCCGGGAAACTCACGGCCAGCAGAATCAGAGACGTGATAAACCATCGCAAAAACGCTAGAATAAAGGGCTCAGTACCATCAATAATGGCACGTCCGATGATGATGTTGGAACCGAAGAACAAAGGCATGAAGACAAGAATCAAATAGGCTTTTTTCTTGTCTGTGCTGTCAGTTTCAATTGTCGGGGAATTAGCGGTCATTTAGGCTTGCTAAAGGAGATAGGCTGCACTGGCAATTGCAAAAAGTCTATTTCTGCGATCCGGAGCCCCGTATCACCATTTCGAAAATCGAGCGGAGTTACTGGCCTTTCAGAGCCTTGGAAATTTCGGCATCCGTAGGTGCACGACCTGTACCTTGCATTTTCAGCGGATAGGGGTCAATCCGTGTGAAAACGCGGTCCCTGGAGTGCATTTCCTGCTTTTGTATCAGTGTGTTATTCAACGTTGCTGGCATTTGTTGTGAACTAGGCGTGCCAACAAGACTTCGTTGTGGGTTTGGGCTGCTTGGAATCGCAGCCGTAAATGCTCCAGCTCCATCTTCAACGGATTCAAGCCGAGACATTAAAATGCGGTTTTGCCTGTCAAGACGCGTAACCGCCTCTCTCAGCACCAGCAGTTCTTCCTGAAGCAGAGCAGCTTCTACAGGGTTTTCAAAAGCGGATTGTTGAGCGCCCAGTGTGTCTGCATCCGCTCTATAAGCTTCAACCCAATCTGAGCGAGCGAGCCAAAACGAGCCGGAAAGCGCGGCCACAGCGGATACGCCCCACACTGCGAGGAGGGTAATTTGAAACCAGGTGGCTTTCGACACGCTTTCGTCCTTGGGCAATAATCTGTTTCAGACAGACACAGTACTGAAACAATTCTTTAGATATTGTTAAGCATACGGGCGGGCTGGTTTCTCGCTTTCTGGGGAATTCAATGCTAACCAACGCTGGAAAATCAGGTCGGGGAATCGGAGAAAAGCGTGTCGAACGTGGATATTATTGTACTCGCTGCTGGCGAAGGCACGCGGATGAAATCGGCTACTCCAAAAGTGCTGCATTCAGTTGGTGGCTTGCCAATGCTGGAACACGTTTTGAGATCTGCAAAGGCATTTGGTGCCGAAAACACAGCCGTTGTGATCGGTCCGAATGTGCCAGCAGTAGAAGACTTTCTGAAAGAGCATCCGGCACCCATAGACATCTTTGTGCAGGCAGAGCGTCTCGGCACAGGACATGCCACCATGGCTGCCTCCAAATTTTTAGCGGACAGCAAAAACTCGAACATTGTGTTGTTTGGAGATACGCCACTCATTCGACCGCAGACACTGGATCAGATCAAATCGCTTCTGGACAGTGACGCAGATTTAGTAGTTCAGGGGTTTGAACCAGACAATCCAACCGGTTACGGGCGTTTGCTTGTTAAAGACGGGCAATTAACTGCAATCCGCGAAGAAAAAGATGCCACGGACACAGAGCGCAAGATTGGGCTGTGCAATGCGGGGGCCATGGGATTTGCTCCAGGCATTTTAAGCAAGCTGCTGAGTCAACTGACAAACGACAATGCCCAAGGTGAGTATTATCTTACCGATTGTGTTGAACTGGCGCACGCTCAAGGTCTCTCTGTCAGGGTAGTCAAGGGTGATGCAGCAGATGCAGCAGGCATCAATAGCCGCGCGCAACTGGCCGCAGTGGAAGCTATCTTCCAACAACGCATGCGCCAACAGGCAATGGCGAACGGTGTCACTTTGTTAGCTCCGGAAACCGTGCATTTTTGCTATGATACGGTGCTGGAAGCGGATGTGACCATAGAGCCGAATGTGGTGTTTGGACCAAATGTCACTATCAAAAGCGGGGCAGTTATAAAGGCTTTCTCGCATCTGGAAGGCGCTGTCATTGGCGAAGACGCCATCATCGGACCATTTGCCCGGCTGCGCCCCGGCACCGAATTGGGTGCAAAAACCAAAGTTGGAAATTTTGTTGAGATCAAAGGCGCGGCCATCGAAAAGGGCAGCAAAATAAACCACTTGAGCTATATTGGTGATGCTCATATTGCGCCCGGGGTTAATGTCGGCGCAGGCACTGTTACCTGCAATTATGATGGGTTTGGCAAGCACCGAACCACAATTGGCGCGGACAGCTTTATCGGATCTGGCAGCCTGTTGGTGGCGCCGCTCGACATAGGTTCAAACGCTTATGTGGCAACAGGGTCTGTGATCACTGAGAATGTTCCCTCTGATGCTTTGGCCTTCGGCAGGGCGCGGCAGACCAATAAGGATGGCAGAGGTGCAAAATTGAAAGACGAACTGCGTGCCGCCAAGGAAAGGGCTTCAAAAGCCAAATAGGCCAAGCCTAAATACGCTCAAAACCATGATCCCGGCATGCGCTTTCCAGCCAGTGCAGGGTACTTTCCGCATAGGTGCTGAAGGCAAACAAGCGAAACTGGTTGGTTTCCAATCTGATCAGCATGACAGGCATGTGGTGAACGTTTGTCTTAGCAACTTTTCCAACCGGAAAGCTTTGCGCGTGAAAGTCAATCGCAATTCCCTTTGCCAGTACAGTCGTAACATCGGTGCCGCTGACAGTTAGAACCGTTCGTGCGCTGGATAAATCTGTCACCGAGCCAATCTCCGCAGGAATTGCGCTCGCCAGACCGCCATGCAGATCCGTCGCAGCGCTTTCCAGCAGATAGCGTCCGGCGCCAAGTGAATAGATCGGCAGTTTTGTCTCCAGATTGGCGTGTCCGGCTTCAGGAAAAGCTTTGATGCCTTGCTTCTTCAAGGCGTTCAGCGCCTTCTTTTCCTGGCCCGGAAACAGCGAAAGCTGAACCAGAGACATTGGTGTGGTTCGTTCAAGCGTGATGCCGGTTTTCTCTGTCGTAAGCGGAGCACCAAAATGTCCCGGCACCCAGACACGGTCCAGCGGACAAGCCTGCAGGTCTTTCAAAACATTATCCACGCATGCGCTCCCCATCCTTATCGAAGAAGCAGGGGTCCACGATTTCCACAGCAACATGAATCCCTTTCATTGGAAATGTTGCGTATAGGTCTTTGCCAATCAGTTCCCGGCCGTTTTCCAGCAGTGCCAAAGCCACATATTTTTCAAGCGCAGGGCTGTAAGTCGCTGAGGTCACATGCCCCAAACTCAAACAAGGTGTTTTCAATTCAGGGTTTCGCACAAGATGGCTGCCGATAAGCACGCTTTCACCGGATTTGGAAACAAGGCCGACAAGCTGGTGCCGACGTCTATCCTTGAAGGCGGGCCGATCCATCATCGCGGAGCCGATGTAAGGCGTCTTCTTTGATGCCATGGTACCCAGACCCACCATCTCCGCTGTTGTACGGCCATTCAATTCAGAACTGACAACATGACCCTTTTCAATACGCAAAGTGCCCAGTGCTTCCATGCCATAGCTCACAAGATCCAACGCTTTGCCTGCCGATTGCAGGTCTTCCCAAAGGGCCAATCCAAAGCGGGCTGGCGTATAAACCTCGTAGGCCAGTTCGCCTGAAAACGAGAGGCGGCACATCATGACCGGAATGCCCTGCGACGTTTTTCCATGGCGAATGGCCATGAATGGAAAAGCCTCATTGTCAAAGTCTGTCTCAGGCATAGCAATTTGCAGCATCTCACGAACTTTTGGACCGGCAACAGCCGCACCCGCCCATTGGTCTGTCACCGATGTCACATGGACTTTCAGATCTGGCCAGTGAATGGATAGGTAAAGCTCCAGATGTTCCAGCACCGCAGCCGCTTGAGCTGTCGTTGTTGTCATCAGAAAATCCGTATCGTCCAATCGCCACGTGGTTCCGTCATCAAAGACAATGCCGTCCTCACGCAGCATCAACCCGTATCGAGCCTTACCAACGGGAAGTTTTGCGAAGCCATTGCTGTAGACACGGTCAAGAAATTGGGCCGCATCAGGGCCTTGAACGCTAATCTTGCCAAGCGTTGAGACATCAACAATGCCGATGGATTGCCGAGTCATGCGGGCTTCACGGATATAGGCCTGTTCCAGATCTTCCGCGCCGCGACGATAGACCCTGGGGCGTTTCCACAGACCCGCATCAATCATCTCCGCACCAGCATCCAGATGCCAGTAATGCATCGCCGTGCGCCGCGTTGGGTGCAAATGACTTCCACGCGCATCAGCGGCCAATGCGCCGAAGGAGACAGGCGTGTAGGGTGGACGAAAACGGGTGGTACCTACAGCCGGTATATCCAAACCTCGCGCCTCAGCCATTAGCGCCAGGCCATTGATGTTGGAGAGTTTTCCCTGATCGGTTCCCATGCCCAATGTGGTGTAGCGTTTCAGATGTTCAACACTGAGAAACCCTTCCTGATGGGCCAGCGCAATGTCATCTGCGGTCACGTCATGCTGAAAATCCACAAATGCTTTTCCGCTGCTGCCTTTGATGCTCCACACAGGCCCCACATTCAGAACATCCAGTCTTTCGGGATGGGTCACGGCCTTGCGAGCGCGGCTGAGTGACAGTTTTCGCAGCACCTGTTCGGTCGTTGTTTCCGCGCTGGCTATTGTATCATCCCGGTCGAAATAACCCGCAACTGAACCGCAAACGCTCCAGGTTCCGTTTGATGTGCCGGGGAGTACAGTGTGGAGCGTGTCATCCCATTCAGGCACGCCGCCCATCTGACTGGTCAAATGGATGCTCGGGGTCCAGCCACCGGACATGCCGAGGCAATCACACTCAATGGCGCGCTCCTTGCCATTTATCTCACTGGTATAAGGGTCAAAGGGGGCGACGCTGATGCGTTTGATACCATGGTGCCCGTGGACCCGCGTCACCGCATGGCCAGTAATCAATTGCATGCCGCTCGCCGCCACCTGCGCCATCGAAATATCGGAAATGGTTGTTCTGGTATCCACTATTGCGCCGATCGGTACGCCCAAATCCTGCAAGGCACTTAATTGTCTGTAAGCACCATCATGGCTGGTGAAGAGCACGATGTTTTTGCCAGCCGAAACCCCAAATCTCAATGCATAAGAACGAATTGCATCGGCCAGCATGACACCGGGAGCATCGTTGCCGGGAAAGACAAGTGGGCGTTCGATCGCACCGGTCGCCAAAATGGCATGGCGCACGCGCAACACGTGTAATCGCTCACAGGGAGCAAACTCTGTTTGAGTGGGGTCATGTGCCGTCACTCTCTCAACCAAGCCAAAAGTGCTACCGTCATATTGGCCGAAACATGTTGTGCGCGGTAGAATTTTAGCATTGTCAAAGGCTTGAATGCGTTCCAGAAGTGAATCGATGGCATCCTGTTCTCTGGGGTCGCCTCGATGATAGCCGCCAAACTTCGCATGTTCATCGACCAAGATAACCCGAGCACCTTTTTCTGCGGCCTTGAGCGCAGCCGTCAGTCCTGCAAGCCCGCCACCTACAACCAGCAAATCCGCGAAACTGTTGATCTTTTCATATCTGTCCGGATCAGGCTTTTGTGCGGCTTTTCCAAGTCCCGCTGCGCGCCGAATAAACCGCTCATAAAAGCGCCATGCCTTACGCGTTGGTCCCATGAAGGTTTTGTAATAGAAGCCAGCCTGCAGAATCGGCCCGGCAATCCGATTGGCCGATAGCAAATCAACGGAAAGACTGGGCCAGCGATTTTGGCTGCTGGCATTCAAGCCATCAAAAACCTCCACCATGGTGGCACGTGCATTGGGTTCATGAGTGTCCGCTTCCGTCAGTGTGACCAGTGCATTTGGCTCTTCGCTGCCAACGCTCATCAGACCTCTGGGTCGGTGATATTTGAAACTCCGTCCAAACAGGGTCTGACCATTGGCAAGAAGGGCAGAGGCCAGTGTGTCTCCTGCAAAACCGCTCACTTTCCGTCCATCAAACGTAAAGGTTCGCGGCTGATTACGATAAATTTGTCCACCAGAATCCAAACGAAAGCCGCTCATTTGCCATGCCCGGTCTTGTGTGGTCCGGTGGCCTTCATGCTCAGGATTTCATGGGATTTGGTATCTCTTGTGATCTCCACAATCAGTCGGCACCCCCCATTATGCTGCCACAACTCCTTATGGGGACCGCGCGGATTTTGACGGTGGTATACATACCTCTCCCAATTATGGGGCTTGGCTTTCTCCGGATTTGGGCGTTTTACGGTCGCATCGCCCAGATAGGAATATTCCGACACATCACGATCGCCACAATGAGGGCAGGGTATCAGCATAATTATCCGCCCTAATGCAGCTTGGCGAAGGGGCCAGCGCCGCCTTCGTCAATTGTGTAACCTGAATTGAAGCGCTCTAGCGTGAAAGCAGCGTTGAGCGCGTGGGGGGCGTCATTTGCAATTGTGTGCGCAAAACACCAACCGGAAGCAGGCGTTGCCTTGAAGCCGCCATAACACCATCCGGCATTGAGATAGAGCCCGGGGAGTGGCCCTTTTGTGATGATCGGGCTGCCATCTAGCGACATATCCATTATGCCACCCCAATGGCGCAGCATCCGCAGCTTCGCGAATTGTGGGTACAGTGCCAGCATCAGCGTATGGACATCTTCAATAACGGGCAGATTGCCGCGCTGCGCATAGGAATTGTATTTGTCGATATCGCCACCGTAAACCAGGCCGCCCTTGTCGGATTGTGACATGTAGAAATGTCCGCCGCCGCCGGTGACCACGGTGTTAACCGCAGGTTTCAGGGATTCTGAAACAAATGCCTGCAGCACATGGCTTTCTATCGGCAGGTTCTCGATGCCAGCCTTGCGCATCACGTCTGATGTGCTCCCAGCCACCGCCACACCAATCTTTGCAGATTTCATCTCACCGCGTGTGGTCTGCACGCCGACAACAGCATCTCCGTCTTTCAAAAATCCGGTAACTTCGCAATTCTCCAGAATATCTATGCCCAAATGATCTGCCGCACGCGCATAGCCCCACGCAATTGCATCGTGACGCGCTGTTCCTGCGCGTGGTTGCAACAGACCGCCAACAATAGGGAATCGTGTTTCCGCACTCATATCGAGCTGCGGAACAAACCGTGCCACTTCATTCCGGTCCAGCAGTTCCGCATCAATGCCATGCAAACGCAGAGCATTGCCTCTTGTTGCAAATGCATCCAATTCTCCCGGAGAATGGGCCAGATTGAGGACGCCGCGCTGGGAAAACATCACATTGTAGTTCAGGACCTGCGACAGGCTTTCCCACAATTTCATGCTGTGTTCGTAAAACAGTGCGTTTGGACGAAGTTCGTAATTGGAGCGCACGATGGTTGTGTTACGGCCAACATTTCCGCTGCCAATCCAACCTTTTTCCACTACAGCCACATTGTGGATGCCATGTTCTTTCGCCAGATAGAAAGCTGTCGCAAGGCCATGGCCGCCACCGCCTATGATGATGACATCATAAGTCGGTTTTGGGTCCGGTTTGCGCCACTGACTATCCCAGTGCTGGTTCCCTTTCAGTGCGTTTTTTGCCAGTGCCCACGCAGAAAATCGAGCCACAGAATTCTCCCCAATAAGGGCGCGAACCAACAAAGAGTTCGCACTCTGAACTTATAGTGCAGTTCTATGCGCAGCCTGCGCAAGTGACAAAACGCCTAGTTCTGGGATATTTAGTCAATCTCGTTCATTAGCCCATATGTCGCAGGGCAAAGGCTGGTTGTCGCATTGAAGCTGGAAGCGCTTGAGACCTGCAAATAGGTTGGTGGGAGTGCGTTTTATGTATGCAAAGGATCAGAGCATGGAATCTCGGGCAAAGGTGGTGGTTATTGGCGGCGGTGCCGTTGGCGTCTCAACCCTGTATCATCTGGCAAAAAAAGGCTGGTCCGACGTGGTTCTGCTGGAACGCAAGGAACTGACATCCGGCTCCACCTGGCATGCGGCCGGCCTGCTGCCGTTGTTTAATCTCAGCTATTCGGTTGGCCAGATTCACAAATACTCAGTCAAGCTCTACGGCGAATTGGAAGCTGAGACGGGATTGAATGCTGGCCTCTCGCGCGTTTCCAATATCAGGCTTGCACGCAGCAAGGATCGCTGGGACGAGTATCTATATTATGCCGGTGTTGCCAAAACCATTGGCATCGATGTCAAACTGCTGACCCCCGAAGAGTTGAAGGAAATCTGGCCGCTCTGTGAAACCGACGGCATTCTGGGTGCCATTCAGCATCCGGAAGATGGCTACATCCAGCCCGCCGACCTGACACAAGCATTGGCAAAAGGCGCGCGGGACAATGGCGCGAAGATTTACCGCAACACCAATGTCACTGGTGCGACCCGCAGCGAACAGGACACCTGGATAGTCGAAACCGACCAGGGCAATATCGAATGCGAGCACATTGTCTGCTGCTCCGGTAATTTTGCCCGCAAAACGGGCGAGATGTTCGGCCTCGATATCCCGGTCATCCCAGTTGAGCATCAATACATCGTAACAGAAGCCCATCCAGCCATTCTGGAACGGCGGGCACAGGGGCTTCCCGAAATGGGCGTTCTCAGAGAGAGCGATTCATCCTGGTATATGCGGGAGGAGGCGGGCGGCTTGCTGCTGGGGCCTTATGAGAAAGGCGCGCCTTGCTGTTATGTCGATGGCCCTGATGCAGAGAGTGAATACGAGTTGTTCCAGGAAGACCTGGATCGATTGATGCCTCACATCGAAAGTGCCATTGAACGCGTTCCTGCCTTTGGTGAAGTCGGCATCAAGAAAGTTTATAACGGAGCCATTGCTTATACACCTGATGGCTCACCAATCATCGGCCCCGCCTGGGATGTTCCAAATGTCTGGCTGAATGAGGGGCATTCTTTCGGTATTACGGCCGCAGGCGGTGCCGGATGGCAGCTTGCCGAATGGATTGTCGACGGAGAACCAACCATTGACATGATGGGCGTCGATCCGCGCCGCTTTGGCCCTTATGCCACCAAAGGCTATTTGAAAGAAAAGAACGAAGAAGCATACTCAAATGTCTTCACCATGCATTATCCCGATGAAGAGCGTGTTGCAGCACGTCCCCTGAAGAAAACCCCGATCTATGACCGCCTGAAAGCACGTGGAGCAGTGTTCGGGTCGGTTTATGGCTGGGAGCGCGCCAACTGGTTTGCACCGCTGGATTATTCTGTTCCGGCCGAGGAACTGGCCTATCCTGATCTGTTGCTGAACCACAACCACGCGCCTGCAACGGAAGATGGCCGTATCGTTGAGAAATGGTCGTTCCGTCGGTCCAACTACTTTGAATTTGTCGGGCAGGAAGTGAAAAATGTCACTGAAAATGTTGGCGTTCTCGACATGTCTGCTTTTGCCAAACTGGAAGTCACAGGTCCGGGCGCGCGAGATTGGCTGAACAGCCTGTTCGCAAACAGCATTCCGAAAAAGCAGGGCCGCATCGCGCTCTGCCATCTGCTCACAAATTCTGGCGGCGTTTTGTCGGAGTTCACGGTGTATGAATGGCATCCAGGACGGTTTTATCTGGTGTCTGCTGGTGCTTATGAACGTCACGATCATGACGTGCTGAAAAAAGCATTGCCGAAAGATGGCTCCGTGCATCTGTCACCAATCACTGCGCAGCACGGCGTGCTGGTGCTGGCCGGACCGAAATCACGCGATGTACTGGCAAAGCTCACAGACACAGATCTGTCCAATGCAGCGTTTCCGTGGCTCTCTGGCAAGCCGATCAGCGTTGGCAAAGCTACCGCTCATGCGTTGCGGGTGAACTTTGTCGGGGAACTGGGTTGGGAATTCCATCATCCGATTGAAATGCAGGTGGAAATTTTCGACGCGTTGATGGAAGCGGGTGCCGAATTTGGCATTCAACCTTTTGGCATTCGCGCCATGGACGCCATGCGGCTGGAAAAGTCCTACCGTTTGATCCCGCGTGAACTGTCCATTGAATACTCGGCCTATGAATCTGGCCTTGATCGCTTCATCAAGCCAGCCAAGGAATTTGTAGGGAAAGAAGCTCTCTTGAAACGCCATGAAGCGGGCGATAACTGGGCTTTTGTGACAATGGAAGTGCATGGGATCAAAGATGCGGACGTCAGAGGATCAGAAGCCATTTTTGATGGAGATACATTGATCGGACGGGCCACATCCGGTGGGTATGGTTGGCGTATCAAGAAGTCCTTGGCCTTAGCCATGGTTCCACCTGCTTACGCCGAGTTAGGTTCAAAAATGCAGGTTCACATTCTTGGTGAGCCTTATGAGGCAACTGTTATTGAGGAAAGCCCATTTGATACGGAAAACCAGGTCCTACGGGCTTGATAGGATGACGCATGCGGGGTTCATTGACCGCGATTGAGTCTCATTGCTATTACAGCGTCAAATGCGACCCTAAAAATGCCCAACTGTTCGTGGCTTGGTTGCAACGAACAACAGGGAACCAAACCGGAGTTTTCGAATGAACCTGATTAAATCTATCACCGCTGCAATTGCGATATTCGCTCTGACAGCCATGAGCCACGCTGCGAGTGACGCAGATACATTGATCCTGGAGACCAAAACGGGGCAGGTGAAAATTGAGTTGTTACCAGATGCGGCACCAAGCCATGTCGAACGCATGAAATCCCTTGCCAACAGCGGTTTCTATGATGGTTTGAAATTCCATCGCGTGATTGACGGTTTCATGGCGCAGACCGGCGATCCGTTGGGAAATGGAACTGGTGGATCTGATCTGCCTGATTTGAAGGCTGAATTTTCAGATGTGCCATTTGAGCGCGGCACACTTGGCATGGCCCGTTCCAACAGCCCGAACAGCGCCAATTCTCAGTTCTTCATCATGTTTGATTCAGCATCTCATCTGAATGGCCAGTACACCGTATTCGGAAAGGTCACAGAAGGTATGGATCATGTTGACCAGATCAAAAAGGGCTCAAGCTCCCAAAATGGATCTGTCAGCGATCCGGATACGATCATCAAAATGCGGACAGCGGATCAGTTCTAAACGCTGGAGTTGTTTGAGAGGCAAGGATCCGCACCAGCGTCAATCCAAAGCTCTTGGTATTAAATCTTTCCAGATTCGATTTATCAGCAACAGGGTCTAAAACCCTGTTGCTGAATGTTTTTAGTCGTTCAGAACGAATGTCACTTTCATGACGACCCGGTATTCACTGATCTTGCCGTTGGAGACAACAACCTTTTGATCTTTGACCCAGGCACCTTCGACATTCTTCAGCGTTTCTGAGGCGCGTTTGATTCCCTTTTCCAAAGCGTCTTCAAAGCTTTTGGACGAGGAGGCGATGATTTCCGTAACGCGTGCAACTGACATGTGAACTCCATTAAGTCTGTGATTGCCACAATTCTGGTGGCGGGACCGAAAGCCTAACCTGCAGGTTAGACTCAAAGCAAATGAGGGTCTGTCGCATTACAATGGCGATGATGTGTCGTCACCCAGCGGCTTGGCTCAGGAAATCCATCCACCATTCAATGCGCTAGCCCAATCCGGCATTCCCCTGGACAAGGCCAGTTTGGCCATTGTCATGTGGTCATAGGGCACGTGACGGAATGCAAAATCCCAACCATGCTTGCGTTTTCCAATAATCGCATAGGCTGCACAGGGATTGCCTGTGTGCATCACATAAGGGTCCGCTCGCGTGTCTTTGAAGCCCGGACATCCAACACTCCCTGGATTGAGCACATGACGTCCATCCGACAGGCGCACGAGGCGGGAAACGTGTGAATGTCCGCAAAGCATGACCGGAAAGTCAAAACCAAGGGCATCGCGTTCGATATCCGCCAGCGGTCGCAGGTTCATGCCGACCTTTTCATTGGGCACATCGAGCCAATGAGAATTATCTGTGGCCGGAATGCCATGGCATAGAAATACGTCTTCTTCAAAAACCGCGGTGCCCGGCAGGTCCGCGACCCACTGTAAATGAGTCTCGCTGAGTTGGGCAAATGCCGGACCATCCCACGCGCCCAACTCTGCGGGTGGAAGTTCCAGAAGAAACCGGTCATGATTGCCTTTGATCGACAACATCGCCTTCTGCTCAATCAGAATATCTGCGGTTTTGCCAGCTTCCAACGGTCCACCAAAATGGTCTCCGAGATTAAGGATCTGATCAATACCTTGCCTCGAAATGTCATCCAGAACGGCTTCAAGGGCCAAACTATTGCCATGGATGTCAGAGATAACCGCAAAACGCATAAAGACCTCTTCAGATAATCAGGGACTTAACTCAATTAGGTCGCACAAGGCGGTTCACACTGCGCCTCACAACAGGTCCGGCAATCAGCATAACCGGATAAGCCACAATCCAACAGACAAGCCAGGATGACATCCATAGCGAAATGATATCGGTTGCCATGCCATTTGCACGGAATGTCGAGATGACAGACACAATAAATGTCATGATACCAGACAGGCAGAGACTAAATATATAGGGCGCAAATCTGGGATGCATACAGGGCCGATCATGGGGAGAAGCGAACGAGTTTGATCTATCATTGATGCCACTGATCATCAAATGGTCTGAACACAGCTATCGACGGCGATGGCCCCACATCCATTGCTCCGGCGTCTCGCGTATCCAGTCTTCGAATTGTTTATTAAGCCGGGCTGTCGCGTCAGCAATACGTTCATCCACTGTGTCACCTGTTCCTGTGCTGATCTCGACGACCTGAATCGTGAAATGACATCCTTTTGTGCGGCGACAACAGGCAGCAATCAAAGGTACGTCGAGTTTTTCTGCAATCATAGCCGGGAAGGGAGTGGATGGGACCATTTGCCCAAAAAAAGGAACCTCGATGCCGCGCCTTTGTCTCAGATCCCCCATCATGCAAACGGTTTCTCCACCACGAACCCATTTAATAAGCGCATTCACAGAAGTATTGCGTTTGGAATGCAGCCCGCCGGGGTACAGTGGTTGGCGTACCAGCCTGATATAGCGGTCGACCAACGGGTTTGAAGCGCGCTGATAGATGCCTGCCATCGACAGGCCGTTTTGCAGTGCGGGAACAGCCAGCAATTCCCAATTGCCCATGTGCAGCGATACAAACACAGCACCCTTTGTGCTTTGCGCCAATTGGTCAATAAGATCCTGTGATTCAAGCGTAATTCTATGTCTTTGTTTCAGCAACTTGCCGATACACAGACCTTCAGCCATCGTCCGACCCAGATTGTTCCAATGGCGAAATGTGGTCTGTTGTATCCAGGCCTCATCCTTTGCAGGAAACGCTTCCCGAAGGTGTTTCTGGACGGTGGCATGGCGGTGGTTAAACCGAGCCAATATTTTCCAGACAAAACCCATGGTCGCGGAAGCCACACCAAGCGGCAGCGCATTCATGATGCCCGCGACAGCACGGAATCCGACATATTCCAAGCGATGCTGCAATGTTGGGGTGGTGGGTTTGGGCAAGGAGGAGTCACTCAATCTGTTTTGCTGCTACGCAATAACTGCATTTTGCTTTACAACGCAATCGGCCTTTGACCAAATCTTGAGTCAGTAACCCACGCCTCCGGAACGTACCAAACCCATGCTGCAGGTCGCCACACTCGCTTTCCCATTTTTTGGGCTTATCTTTCTGGGGTTTTTCGCTGGTCGGATTTTTAAGGTTCCGGCGGATGGGCTGGCGTGGCTCAATATTTTCATCATCTATTTTGCACTGCCAGCTCTGTTCTTTCAGCTCATTTCTAAAACGCCAATTGAGGAGCTTGCGAACTGGACCTATGTTTTTTCCACAAGCTTTTCCACATATTGTGCATTCGCCCTCGCGTTCTGCATCGGGATTTATATCACTAGGGGCAATGTCGCTGTGGCGACCATTCAAGGCATGGTGGGCGGCTATGCAAATGTCGGTTATATGGGACCGGGCCTGACGCTCGCAGTTCTGGGGCCAAAGGCTGCTGTGCCGGCAGCTCTGATCTTCTGCTTTGATGTGGCTTTGGTCTTTACGTTGGCCCCATTGCTGATGGCCTTTGCTGGCACTGAAAAGCAACCACCATTGAAGCTGGCATTGCAGATATCGAGGAAGGTTTTTTTGCACCCGTTCATTATTGCGACCATCGCTGGCGTTCTGGGTGCTGCATTTCACTACGAGCCACCTCAGGCGGTGGATACAATTCTGACGTTTCTGAGGTCTGCAGCTGCGCCTTCAGCTTTGTTTGCAATGGGTGTGACAGTGGCACTGCGCCCATTGAAGCGGTTTCCGGTTGAACTGCCGGGTTTGCTGGCTGTAAAGCTCATAGCCCATCCACTGATCGCTTATCTCATGCTTGGCGTTGTTGGTGATTTCGACCCTGTCTGGGTAGCAACAGGCGTGCTGATGGCCTCGCTGCCTCCAGCGGCCACCATCTATGTCATCGCGCAGCAATACAACGTGTATATTGAACGTGCATCCACGGCTGTTTTGGTCGGCACGGGCATGTCTGTCGCGACGGTTACATTGGTGCTGTACCTGATCGCAAGCGGAGCTCTGGGATCGGATCTGGTGCGTCCAATCCCGTGATAGATACCTTCAAGAGATGTCCGCTTAAACCTTTGCGCCGTTATCGGGCACGATGTAACAACCGCTGATCTTCCAGCTTCCATCTGCCTGTTGCTCAAGCGTGTAAACTGCAAGCCAGTCCTTGCCTGCCGGCCCAGTAATGTAAGCTTCCTGAACAGGGCCGGTAGGACTGCTTTTCAGACGGCCAAATTCGAAGGATTGTGGCCTGAATACCTGTGGGTATTGTTGACGCACCATGCTCATGAACCGTTCATCACTGCCAAACATGTTTTTGATCGAAGGCGCGGCGAATGAGAATGCTGTTGACGAATTGTCAGCCAGGAATGCATCGACCTGCATGCGAATAATAGATTGGATTTCACTCTGATCCGCCGGTGCAACCGACTGCGCCGAAGTGACCCCGATCGTTGCACCTGTAAGTGCCACAGCACCGGCCAAAAGTTCGATCATATGTCTGGTGAGTTTTGTCATGCTTGCCTCCGTCAGATTTATTTCCCTCAGTCGATTTACGCAATGCGGTCACATTTGGATCGCAGGTGCTGCAATTTGGAAGCTAACTGGCCAGTCCCGTGATCCGCTTGACGAGAAGACTTTCGCCATCAACCAGTGGCTCAATAGCGGTGAAATGATTGGCACCCGCCATTTCAATGTAAGTCGTGAGTGCCGAGTTTTCGCGCCATTTCATGGCAAAATCCTCACTTTGCCTGCGAAATTCACCCGATTCATCTGAGCCAACCCAAGCATCAAAATAGATGCCCGGTTCGGGCGTCGCGAAATGCGGGCTGGATTCCAGCGCGGACTTCAAATCGAGTTTCAAATCGTCATTCATTGACAGATGAAGCATCGGTGTCAGGTCATACACGCCTGAAATGCCAAGCCCTGCGACAACCGGTACCGGAATTTGCGCCACCTTGTCCTTTTGGCACATCACCGCTGCCAGATGGCCGCCAGCAGAGTGGCCTGTGATCATCAAGGGGCGCTTTTCATTCTTTCCAAGATGCTGGCAACAGGCCTCCATCTCCGCACCAATGCCAGCAATCGTGATGTTTGGGCACAGCGTGTAACTTGGGATCGCAACATCAAAGCCATGCGCCAACAGGCCCTGGGCCATGTGGCTGAACATATCTTTATCGAGCGCGCGCCAATAGCCGCCATGGATAAACAGAATCAGTGGCTTTTCGCTCGATTGCGCCTCGTCGCTGCGAAACACATCGACGACATTTCGCTCAGCGGGTCCGTATCGCATGGTTTCAAATCTGGAGACTGCCCGAAAATCGGCAGCCTCTCGTGCCCAGCGCGGCAGAATCTCAACATGTTCCGGCACCAGGGCCCGATTGTCATACTCTGCTTCCAGCTCTAACTCGCTTTCCATATTGCGGCTTTTCCCCTAGGGTCTGAGCACCTTGGATATATGTGCTTTGAGAGAGGGATCATGCAGGCCGTTTTCGTACAAATCAAATGCCATTTGGGAAAAGCCTATGAAGTGGCAAATCAGATTGCTGATGCGGAGATTGCGTCTGAAATCTACTCAACCGCGGGCGATTTTGACCTTCTGGTCAAATTTTACGTGGGGGAGGGCGAAGACATAGGGCATTTTGTCACGCAGAAGATACAGCATTTCACCGGAATCAAGGACACGCGAACCATTCCAACCTTCAAGGCTTTTTAACGTTTTTGCATTAAAAATGTGCCTTCGAAACATCGGTATTAACCGGTATTGGACAAAACGCATTTTAAATAAATGCGCTATTGACCCGACCGGTTGCCTTGCCTATGTTCCGCCGGAATTTGGGAGCCCTTAGCTCAGTCGGTAGAGCAACTGACTTTTAATCAGTAGGTCCACGGTTCGAACCCGTGAGGGCTCACCAAATTTCCTTTGTATAACAGATGCTTATTGGTGCAAAATTTAGATAAAAAATCATGTTTGCGCCACTGGAAGCATTCTGGAAGCAGTTGGAGAGAATATTGGTTTTAGTGGATGCGATTCACTCTAAATCTTCTATGTCACTTTAGCCGTCTTCTTTTCAGTTTTTGCACACAAGGATTGTGCCGTAACCTGAAAGTTGCGGGTTTCTATTCGGGTCTCTGAAAATACAAAAACCTATTAAACACAGTAAATTAGTGGGGTTGTGATTGCGTCGTCTGGCGAGCGTTTTCCCGCAAGGAAAGAGAAATCAGCAAAAGATTGATAAACACGCTTTTGTTAGTTCAAATTCACAAAGGCGCATGAAGTATGGGTGTCACTTCTCTCTCGCAGTATTTCTATTTGTCCATAAAAAGTTTTGTAAACAAAAATCGTCAGTGAAACTGCATATTTGAAAGGTGCAAGAGGCCCAGATGGAGCCCATTCAATACCTTATGCAGATGCTCTTGAATTGAGACTGGACGATGTGTTGCTGAATACCCTCTAGTTGATTAGGTCGCAAGGCACCGAAGCGGTCAATTCCATCGATAGCGAAAACAAACCCATATAGATAAGTTTCGCAACTTCGTTACATGTCGGCCGTACATGGAGAACCAAGCATTTTGATTTGGTAGTGATAGAATTCCGTAACACTAACAATACATGGATTTGGTCTGGATACATTCGGACCAAAATTTGCAATTTCGCAGAATTTTGCCATATGTAGAGGGATGGGAGGAATGTCATGTATCCACGCCTTACTTATTTTTTGGGAGGAGCTGTCGCTGCTGTCGGTGTGGTTGTTACCTTGACCGATCCCAAAATTTTGGAGAACGTCGCCACGTTTCCAGAAAGAGTTGTAGCGCTATTCCAAGATGAAAAAGCCCAATTGTTTGATACTGCTGCGGTAAAGATAATTGTCGAAGGTCGTCTTCGAACAATGTTCGAAAATAGTCTTGATATTTCTGATCACAGCAAAGACAAACTTGCCGCGCATTTTGCCGACGAGTGCCTGGAAATTGTAAACGAATATTCGTTTACCGATAACGTTTTCGAAAGCCCAAATGCTATTGCCTATCCGAGGAAAAACGATCCGGGTAGAAACGAGTTTGGAACCATTGCTGGGAATATAACGGGTTCAATTTCCGACCTGCCTGGCATGATGACGGGATGTTTCTACCGTGTGGGCATAACACTGGGCATTGTGGGGGGGCTTAGAAAACGTGATTATGTACTGGATCCGTCCCAAACGCCGCTAAAAGATGGTGCGATCCGATTATCAGCGAACGGCGGATTATTTGTGTTGCCGATAGTGTCTGAGGCAATGCTGAACTCAATCGGTACTAGTAACGGACTGCTGATAGAATAATTGACTGAACGGGGAAGGATTTCCAACTTGAGTGGGGAATCTATTTTCGCTCGCTTCGTCAACGCAATTTTGACTTCAGACTATTTATATCCGATGGATTCGTTAGTCTATGCGCCATGCGGTGGCAATTAGCGCACAGTACAGCGAATTCAGAAACCAGATCTACATTCCTAATTTTGCCGACTTCGAGTGTGCCGATCGGAACAAGATGATGGGCTTCTATAAATTCTTTTCCAAGTTCTCCATATTTTTCTTCGAAATTGAACCCACAGGCCTCGCAGTCAAAGCCCTTCAGCTTCTTAATTTTCTTAGGGTCGGCAGTTTTCCTTTCGATACGCTTATGAAGCCGATATCTTCTTCGCTCATCAGCTTTGTGCGATGTTGTGGTGTCTTCTTCATCGAGAATATATCCGTTTAGCTCTACCAGCTCAGCATAGGCTTTCAAGGCCGTGTCTAAGTCTTGCATCAGCTCTGCTTCATCAGGGAGTTGATTCAAATTATACTGATATCCTGAGACATGCCCCCACTGATAGGACTTGGAAAGATCCGTGGCCTCGGAAAGTACAATATCGTTCTTGGGCATCTGCTCGGTCAATCGGAGCCGCTCTCTCATGATCACTGAGCGAGCTTTTAAAATGTCCTTTTGAACGCTACCGCTTCCAAATTCTTCCTTCACCGCGGTTACGCCCTGGTTGAGCGAAAGGTAGACATTGTCGTTCTCGAGATTGAACAAATAGACAACATAAAAACCTCTTTGGGTCGACGCAGTTACCAGGGGGTCCATGATTGCTATCCAAGGAGTTTCCGCCCAATCAGATTGGCCGGCGCTTCCCTTGACGAGGTATTTTTCACCGACAGCATGCGCGATCTGTTCCGTCGCGGAATGTCGAATAAAAGTCGCCAATTCGTTTCCAGAAAAATCTGTTGCCTTCTCGGAAGAGTATTCCTTCAAAATACGTATGAGTGTTTCACTTAAATGCATTGGCGCCACCATCAACAAACCTGAAAGAAACATAAGGCTTGAACGAATTTAGATGAATATCAGGCAATAAGACAGGTCCGCATTTCAAACCTCGAAGTACTGAGACCGAGTTTGGGATATAGCAATCGTTCGAATTACGAATGATCAAAACTGTTTCCGGCCCATAGTCGACTTTCGGGTGAGTTCCAGATTCGAACGGCCTAAATCCAGAAGAAAACATTCAGAATCATGTTTGGCCGGGGCTGCAGAATTGACTGCAAAGCTGTCGAAGTCGCCATTTCCTTTATTTAGACAGTGCATTTAGGTGGCTGGCATAATTGCGCTTTTTGGCAGGATTATACCAATCTTGATTTTCGAATGATCAGGAATGTACTGGATCAATTCTGCTTGTTCCAATTTTTGAGGTACATAGACGAGCAACGCATTTGTCAACCCTGACACCTCCAAGTACCTCTCAACCTGATCTCGACCTGACAGGAAACTACGTTCTCTCGAATATCGCTTTAACTCAATTATCAGTTTTTCATCTCTTTTGCTCAGCATCATGTCTGCTCTATATTTCGCTTCCGGTGCCAAAACGACTTCCTGATTCACTACAATTTCTGGATAAGCTGAAGCAAACATCCCACTTAACGTTCCGATCAGAATGGATTCTGTCATCGTACCAAGTGGCGGCACCAGAAGGCCGGCTGAGACAGAATGCTGAATGAGAGCTGCCGCTTGGTCATAAAGAGATGCACTTTTTGCGGCATTTGAACTTGACGGTTTCGAACTTTCAGCTGCAGTTTTGCTTGCATTGAAAGCAATCTTTTCCGCAATCTGATCCGATAACAGGCAAGCGAATGCCGTTACTGAAATTATTGCAAGAAATGCTTCACTTTCATCAAAATCAAGTTTGTAGTCATGGGCAGCGGGGTTTCGCCACTGAGTTCTGTAATTTCTAAATTGGTTCAATACTCTCTCACGGAAAACCGAATTGGTTTCGAGGTATTCTTCAATTTTGAAAGGTGTTTTCCTCTGGGGATCTTTCCCCGCAAGGACACGATACGCTTCTTTGATACTACCTTCAAAAGCTTGATTGGTTCGATAGATCGCGTCCGTGAATGCGGTTTCATCACCATCTTTCTGGCCTCGTGCCAGGTGGCGAAAAGACACTTCAATATGGCCCAGTGTCGCTTGAAGTCCAGACATGTGATCGCCATCATCAATCACTGCAATCTTACTTCTCAAAGTGTCAACTAAATCCAATTCGTAACCTCATGTGGACAGATTTAATCTCGACATACCTATCCCAATATTTGGTCGACGCATTGGACTCGTTTACAAGGTGAGCGAAAAAGATGACGCATGCATTTTTATCTAGGTATCCAAACCTATGCGTTCGAAGAACGCACGGTTCCTCGCTTTGGCGGACTCAAGTACATCACGAAATGACGAAATTTCAATGAAGATTGAGTAGGCAGCATCCCAAGCATAATAACTGTTTGTGCCCGCCCTTTGGTGAAAAGGGCCGAGGCTCTTCATCACCGTTTTGAGTTTTGGAGAAACATCGGCGATGATGTGGCACATGAAGGGTGAATTCTCATCGATGGTTCGAAGTGGCGTACCATCATATTTTATGGCGAAGCCAGATTTTCGCATGTCCTCGACATAGCCTCTGACCTGAGTAATCGGATTTCTATCCAACGTATAGTCGGGGTGCTTGGGGCGCTTAAACTCTAGAATGGTTATTGGGGTCGCATTGTCATCGTTGTGAAATCCAAGCCCTAGATCGAAGACTGAAACATCAGGCCGTGTCTTAGGATTGGAGGCATCTGCGACTTGATCTTTCAGTGGCACGTCGGAGTTAAAGTAAGAAAAGAATGCCAGTCGATCGTCAACGATCCATAGGTTATGGTCTTCATAACTTAAGTCTTGTGAAGTAGATTTAAGAGGGCAGATGATGTCGTGCAAAACTGCTTCATACTCAGATGTTTCTCCGCCTTCTTTGAATTTTAAGCTTTGTTCGAAGACCTCAAGAACTAGCTTTCTCTTCATGACATACTCGGCGAGAGACGAAATTGACTCAAGCTTCAACGTCGCCACATATTCTTGTGCTGCTTTCTGGATGTCAGGTAGCTTTTTGCTAACGGACTTCTTGAAGGTATTCTTACGTTTCTGGTAAGTACGCAATGATTTGCGCGAAAGTTCGACAAATATTTCTTCGCGTGTATTCGTAGCGAGATGCAGAGATGCAGCGACTTCGAATGCATCACCCGGAACACTCAAGAAGCGCGGATGTTCGTAGCGCAGTGCCTTAACGATTCCAGATTGCTTAACTCTAATCTCCGCGATTTCCGGTGCCAAAAACTCTTTTGCCCGAGCTTTTGCCAGATCGACAACTTTTGCAAGTTCATCCTCGGATAGTGAGAAGTCAGTGCGGGTGTCATTTGCACTTTTGTCCAGCGACGATGACTGCACATACCCTAGAAACGCAAATTTTCCGCCGATAGCTTTGAGGCCAATAACGGGGTCCATGTCATACCGTTTGACTGCTCGCCCATTAGCACCAAGGAAAAGTGCGTTGGTGCTAGTTTCATCGTCGGAAATAGCTTTTGGCAACAAGAAACAATGGACCATGAAGTCGGAGTCTTCTGAAGCAATTTTCAATTTAAAGCGGTAGTCGGCATCCCGCTCAACAGAACTAGTGAATTGATCAAAAAGATCGATTTCCTCAGCGGCATCCAGAATTCGGATGACTGGGTGACTGATGTTCACAAAGTAACTAATGAAATGAGCAAGAACTCGGTTTGCAACGGTCATGGCTTTTTTCGGTAATTTGGTCGCATATTCGCTGCTGTATGGGCTCAGTTTCACGCAAGTACCAATTTCACCCGAAATTTCAGTAGTTTCCACCAAACCACTAACGGGGTCTTCGATTGTGAATTCAAAATCTAAACGTTTATATTTTTCACCATCAGCAAAAGTGCTGGTCATCGCTACACGGTCTAGAACCTTTAGCCAAATGAGTCGTCCGACACCTTTGCCCCCAATTTTTGCCTTCATTTGGGAGTCCATACACTTGAACGACAACAAATTTTGAGCATGAAATCCAATACCATTGTCGGTAATCCAAAACCCCACGCAATCGTTATCAATACGGATTAGTTCTATATCGATCCGGCCCTTTGTAAGTTTATCTTTGCCAAACCTATCCTCAATTGCATGGATCGAGTTCATTGTGGCTTCGAACAAGGGAAAAAGCGCATTCTTCGCGTTGGGCGCGAGCGAAAGGTTTTTGATCCGTCCTTCAGGATCGCTGTTCCATTTTGGTGCTTTCTTTGAATTGTTCACCGCGCCGTCGAAATTCATTGAAATCCCTCAAACCTAAATCATAATGTAGGCAATCCAGTTGTTCGCAATAGGCACTCTAGATTAGATTGACCTGTTAGCCAAAAAACTGGCAGGGTCCGCTTCAAAGATATAGATAAAAAATGTCGATTCTATTGTGAATGTCTACTTCTTGCCCATTTCGACAAATTACAAGAAATGAAAACGCCTCTTCGCCTTTGTAACAGCCTGATAAAATGCACTCTCGTCGTTTGACACAATAGAATGCAGCTGCGCAGTTATTCGATTTGGCAGATCATCATAATCACCATCAATGAATTCATTTGAGACTGCTACATATCCCGCGAGCAGGCCCTGTATCTGATTGTAGTACATGGCTGTATGATCATCCCTTTCAATTGAAATTACCTGATCTTTGGTTAAACCGCTTTGATGATCCGTCATCGCATAAAAAACATGCCGGCTTGCATCCGCCCACAATGGATGTAGCAATTGGCGTGTCACGTTGCTGTCGGTTTGACCGTCGGATAGATAACGAACATCCTCCATCGCGGACTTAAAAACATCCCCAATCGACGCCTCAATATCGGCATAGTTGCGGAGCTTCCACGTGTCTGCGAGATGCCTCTTCCCAGCACGAACTTCTACTCGCCAAATCGATTTGGTTTTATCATTTGGATCGACGCCCCAAACTTTAAACCAATGGCTTTTGCGCTGATCAACAACTTCTCGGCGTTTGTCATAAATGATGATTTGGCGGTTTGGCATTTTGCCCACTGTTACGCTTTCGCAGCATCTGCCTGCAAACACACCACGTGGTTGGTTTTCATCTTCAATCTTTTTGCTCCAATGTGGCCTGATCTTTGTCCTCTGCTGAGCAACGAAATTCGTATGGTTTAGAACAAAATTCGGGACAGAAAAGTCCATCGCGTAATCGATTCGATTGATGCTTTCCAGATCAAAAACCGCTCCCATTCTCGTCAGTGCATTTTTTATGTCCGCAAAGATCGTCTCCAAAGGTTCACACAAGAGTGCACGTGACTGAACCGAAACAAAGATGTTCCATTCTGCCCTGCTGGCGGATTTCTTAAAAAACCAATTAGCACCAGTTGGACCAGTGCTGCACGAATAGGCATATCCGCCACGCATACCGCTGCTGGATACCAGCATGCTCACATTGCCGGGTTGGATTGTTATCAGCACACTGTCTTGTTTTGTTGCGACCGCCTCATTTTTTGCAGCTTCCAGCATTTTGAGAACCGGAATTGGCAACGCGCCCCTGAAGGCAACGTCAAATTTGTCGAAACCCTTGTATAAAAGCTTGTAGGTCATGGATTACTCTCAATTGCGATTTTGTAATTCTAGAGGGGGGTGTTACCGGGACCCCCCATTAGGCTCCTCGGATTTTCTGAGGAGCGCATACTTGATCACGATGAGTGATGTCCCTGCCAACCAATCACTGCGCTTGCGCCGTGGCCCGGCGTATTGATAGCCATCACAGCAACTGCATATTTGGACTTGGCTTACGGTTGGGATTTCGACATAGCCGTCATCATCGGCACAATCACATGGAGCACCCATTAGTCTTGCTCCTCAGATGTGTGTTGACGTACATGGGCTTCAATCCACTCATTCAGGTCACATCGGCGATAGCGAATGGATCGTGCAGATACTTTAATGAATTGTGGCCCGCCACCACGCAATCGCCAGTTCTGCAACGCGCGAATTGTGTAGCCGAGATACTCAGCAGCTTGGGTTTCATTGATCAAGCAATTGAGATGGTCAGGGGATTTTTCGCTCGATAGCGATAATTGGGTTTGCAATGTAGCTCTCCGTTGTTCGTTTGATTACGGAGAGATGCTTGCTCAACTTAAAAACTTAAAAAACGACTATAAAAGGCCATCTAGTTTTTAGTTTTTAATCTGTTTTTTATCAGTGGGTTAATGACAGCGCTGATGGTTTGATCGTCTAGTCCTTTGTTTGGATCGTCATTGGGAGATAGAATTTTTTCGACTACGAACCGTCTTACAGCTGGGTTGTTTCGCTTCATTGCGCAGTGATACTCAATTTTGCCTTGCACATCTAATGCGTCAAAAGCTTTCTTAATTTCAGGTCTGAGCGACGGCCTGCCAGTTTTTGGACTGTTGGGCTGTTGCTTCGTCTGTTTCATCCAACTGCGATGAGAAAGGCGAATTTCAACGATATGATATCCCTTGGCGCGAATGTAACCACCCTCCCAATTCAGAAAACTCAGTATGTCCTGCGGAACAAATTCTGGTTCATCCGATGGATGTCGCGGTACCGAAAAGCCTGTGGCAACAAGTTGGCCGTTCTTAATGTATTTCATTACAAATTGCTCAAGCTGCCTTCTAACTTCTAGCGCTTCGTGGGCCGTTGCTGACATGCCCTTAACGTAATCAAGGAAGTCGACCCCGCTATCAAGTTCCTTGGGGAGCTTTTCCAAATGCCGGTAAAGTGAGCTCTGTTTGTCGAGTTCTTGATATTTCCGCACGATATCTTTCGGAGGGACAGCATCGAGTGCTCGCTGAAGGCTTATGGAGTGATTTCGAAATTCTCGGGCTTTATTGGTCACTGCGATATCTTACTTGGTTGGGTAACCGGATCGTTCAATTTCTAGTCGAAAATCATGACTATGAAAACCAAAACCCGTTTTTCATCGTTCGTACATACGCATGAGAATCTCTATTCATACGTACGTACGTACGAAACCTATGCTTTCTTGGTCAGTGCGACAGCAAGTTGATTTGATATACGCTGTGCAGCCATTTCAATGGGGTTGTCCGCCAGATGCGCATAGCGGCTAGTGGTTTGAACATTGGTGTGTCCCAATAGTTTTCCAATGATAGGAAGGCTCTCGCCCATACCTACAGCAACAGATGCAAATGAGTGCCGCAGGTCGTGAATACGCAAATTGTCCAACCCGGCTTCCGTACGTATGTACCGCCAAGGCTTTTGAAGATCATTGAGGTAGGTTCCCGGCACATATCCAAAGATAACATATGGATTGTCCGGGGCAGGGTCGATGCCCGCCAAAACTTCAAGCGCAGCATCACCAAGATATACCCGCTTCGCACCAGTTTTTGAGTCGGGAAGCCATATTGAGTTCCCGCGTATGTATTCCCATTTCAGAGTTTGGATTTCACCGAGGCGGCAACCTGTAAGGATCAGGAGGCGAAAGCAATTGATAGCGGATTGGAAATCCGATCCTGCTGCTTCGACTTCTGCCATGGTCGTTCCCAAACGTTCCAATTCTTCTGTCGTCAAAAAACGCTCTCGTTTGTGTTCCTTAAATTTCTTAACGTGTCGACACGGATTAGTTCCATCATCGCGCAATCCCCAAACCTCTGCTTGGTTCATCATCACAGATAGAACGGCAAATGCACGATTTGCGGAGTAGGGGCGGTGTTGGTTCTTGTGAAGCAACTCAGCAGCATGACGCCGAGAAATTTCTTCCACTTTCGAAGTGCCCATAACAGGATTAATCATCAGACGAATGGAGCGCTCGTAGTCATCAACGGTCTTGGGTTTGCAATGAGCAGGTGCATATTCAGACAAGAACCGCACGCCTAATTCTTCCACTGTGGCTGCATCACGCCTACGTATTAGGTCTTCGGCTGGGTTCGCACCTTGCGAAATTTCTGCAAGCAAAATGCGTGCGTGCTTACGAGCATCATCAGCCGTTACCGTGCCGTGGCGTCCAACGATCTTTCTTCGGGTTCGGCGTCCTATGTCTCGATACTGAATTAGGTAGGACTTGCGGCCAGATGGTAGAACACGAACACCAAAGCCCGGCATATCTGAATCCCAAACAAAATAGTCTGAAGAATTTGGCTCTAGCCCGTCTACTACACGCTTAGAAAGTTTCATATGCTTCCAGCAATCATAAATAGCAATTTCTGGAAGCATATAGGAAGCAACTGGGAGCGAAAAGTGGCGAAAGTCAGAAAGATGTGGAGTAACATCCGTTGATAAAAAACGCTTAATTTCAGTGTTTTATGCGACAATTTCGCAATTTAGAGAAGGTGAGAGAAATCACCTGAACTCGACTTTTAATCAGTAGGTCCACGGTTCGAACCCGTGAGGGCTCACCAAATTTCCTTTGTTTGTACCCAGTTACAAATATTTCCCAAAAAGCGTTTGCACTTAATCCGGTTCGTTTGCGGCAACCGTTTGCAATGATTTCATGGATTATTCTTGTTTTTGAGGCGTTTTGGGGCCGCGTAAACATCCTTAGCTTGTAGGTGGCATGCGATGCCGTTTCGGCAATCCGTACGCGATCGACATGGAGGATTGATCCTATGCTTTTTTTGATATGGCCCGTGATCGAATGGACTTTTTACTGAGTTACGCCTGCTTGGTCGAGCTGAACAACCGCTGTCCTGAAAAGGTCGCGGCTCAACTGGCGACAAAAGCACGGATTGAATTGGCAATCCTGTCCAATGAGCGAAAAAATAGACCTTTGAGCAGCGCCCAATTGTTGGCATGAACAATGGTGGTGGTTGGCGATAGCCAACAGTCTGAACGCTATGAAGACGCGACATACTGGAAGCGAAGCAGGATGCCATCAATCGTGTTGTTCGCAGATATCGCAGGGTCGTAAGGCAACAGCTAGGAATGCGCGGCCATGATTTACGCAGTCAAAGCCGCACTGACTAGTGTTTGCGCGTCCTTGCCATCCGATGACTCTCTTGAAAAAACGACTCGAAACAGTCTCGAATGATCGTGTTTCGCGCAACCTGTTTGCCCCAAAAGACTTCAAGGCTAGTTTAAAGGGAGCGCATCACAAAAACACTTGGAAATTGTATCTGGCTATATTTATCATTGTGCAGAAGAAACTGTGCGGAGAAGTCGGTGATGACGCCAATCAAATACATACTCTCGATGATGTTGATCTGCTTCACGCAATTTGCATCAGCGTCACAGGAGGGTGAGATTGCAGAAGGCATATTTGTCAGCGTCAAGACGTACGATGCACCTGAAAATGAAGCCCCATTCTTTAATTTCGCAAAAAAGACACCAGAAAGCTCTGCGGCTGACAAACTGTTCCTAGAAAACTTTACGACAAGTGACGAGATTCAATCTGGATTCGACCGCGCTATAAAAGGAGGGTGGAACTATTTCTTCGAAGGAGACTATTCCACATCAGCCAGACGATTTAACCAAGCCCACCTGTTAAAGCCCGGCCATGCGGCCGTTCTGCATGGCTTTGGCGTGCTCGCGATTGTTCGGTTTAAGGACCCGGACTACGGGGAAGAACTGCTTTCTCTTGCAATTCAACAGCCGGATACGCCGGATATGGCCTATTTCGACATGGGCCTGCTGCTGATGAATAACTCCCGTCCGGCCGATGCGATCCCTTTCTTTAGAACCGCAACTGAAAAAATCCCGGACTATTCTGCGGCCTGGTTTAATCTCTCGGTGTCTTTTATAGAGAGCTCGGGTGATCGAGACGCCGCTTGTAAAGTCCTTAGACAAGCTCGGGACTGGATCAAAGATAGTACTTCCAGGCGATCCGCAGCGGACCTAAATCGTGCAATAGGCTGTTAAACACCGCTATGAACATATGCCCTTGTAACGGCAAGAATCACGCCTCTCAGGTCACGTTGCAAAAACCTGCATTCTTAAAACAATCACATTCGGCGAAAACGCTTTCCAATCTATTGGTGCAGGCTTGAGTGATTGGATCACTGCTAGTTGAATCAGAGACGCGCTTGATCGTTTTTCCTATGTGTCGGTCGGTGTTAAATAATTTCGAACGTTCAATTTTTGGTTGCTGGCACAACATAAAAATATGTTCTTTGTTTGTTCTCATGTCGCCAAAGAGAACATTTGCCCATATCGAAACCATTCAGGACGTAATTGATTTGCGGCTGTGGTTGCGCGCCAGTTGCATTAATTGCGGTCGTTCAACTGAAGTTCCGCATGGCATGCTGGCTGAATTGGTATCAAGTCATCTGTCTCTGTTGGCGGCCGCATCCAAATTCAAATGCGGTGGGTGTGGTGAAACGCAGGCAAAGCTGTCCGCCACTGATCCGTTGGACAATTGGTGACATGGCTGCCTGCGTGGATTGACTATCCTGTTTGAAGCCCAATTGCGGGGCCGGATTTGCACCTCTGCATGGTGCTTTTATCCATTTTGCAATTTGCAAACTCGTTCGCAAAGTCAGAAGAATTTCCTCGGTTAGAAATCAATCAAAATTGTAACGCACTGAAAACATGTAAAAAAATATCTGGCATGGAATGTGAACTGTGTAAGCCAGAAGGAATGATGTCTTTGCAGCTTTCAGCAGTTCTTTTGTATTTTGACCTCCGATCAAACGCAACAAACAGAACGCCCAAGTCTGCAAGGGTTGTCATTCCTTCATTAGCAAACGGCTCCAATGGTTGGTGCCGATGATACTGCCAGACCGATTTTTGGTCTGCGAAGGAGCAAAAATGAGTGTAGATACAGAGTTCAATATTTCGCCTCAACTGGGCACAAATGATGCAGACAATCTTGTCGGCACCGGACGGTCTGAAGTCCTGTCCGGTCAGGGCGGTGATGATACAATCCGAGCACTGAGCGGAAACGACGAAGTGTTTGGCGGCACCGGCAATGACCTGATGTATGGTCAGGGCGGTGACGACATCATGTATGGCAATGGCCGACCGGCATTTGTCGACATGGCAAATCTCGTCATGACCGAAAGCACAACCGCAACAGTTACCTTCATGGATGAAGGCGCGGGCTACAGGAATGCTTTGGGTGTTTATGAAATTGGTCCGGATGGTTCAATTTCCAACACACAAATCCTGTTTCCCAATGCTTCAAAAGTCGGCAGCGGCGGTAATTTGATTGCCGGCGAATCCAATGTCCAGTTTGATGTCAGTCAAGGCACCCAGCTCGGGTTCTTTGTGATTTCAAACGGTTATGGCAAGGGATCGGCAAACGCAGAAGCCTTGTCTTCACAAGATGGAACCTTTGAGTTCCGGACACTTGATGGTGCGCCGGGAACAATCAACGATCCAGCAGTGGAACTTTGGTTGGTTGATGCGCAAAGCGGCCAGGAAACCCACATCAAAAGTCAGTATGGGTATTCCGTATTTCACTCAGCAACCAGCGCTGCAAACAACTACGCACCAAATCCAGATGAATATTCCCATGTGGTTGGACGTGCAAACAGTGTTGCCGGTGAATTGCTGATCGGGTTTGAGGATCTGTATGGCGGCGGCGACAATGATTATGATGACACAGTCATCGTTGTCGATATTGGCCAGACAAATGTCGTCGGCCTGCTGCCAACACCTTCGGGTAATGGGTCCGATTTGCCTGATGATGACATCATCTATGGCGGTGATGGCAATGACACGCTTTACGGCATCTCAGGTGACGATTACCTGGCTGGCGGAAATGGCAATGATGATATGTCTGGCAATTCGGGCAACGACATTCTGTTTGGCAACTCCGGCAATGATGTCTTGCGCGGAAATTCCGGCAATGACGAACTGAGTGGCGGCTCTGGCGATGATACGCTGGAAGGCAATTCAGGCAATGATGTTCTGAATGGTGACGGCGGAACAGATCTGTTGTCCGGCGGCAGCGGAGACGACGAACTGTTCGGAGGTTCCGGTACTGATACGTTGAATGGTGGTTCCGGCGCTGACACCCTGGATGGTGGAAGTGGCAATGATGTCCTGAACGGTAACAGCGGCAATGATGTGCTCATCGGCGATGCTGGATCAGACACATTGAATGGACATTCTGGAGACGACTCACTTTTCGGCGGCATCGGTAAAGACAAGCTGATCGGTGGCGGTGGAAACGATGTTCTTTCAGGTGGAGAGAACAATGACCGTCTCTACGGCGGTTCCGGCGACGATGAGTTGTCCGGCGGAAAAGGCAATGACTATCTGACCGCAAGCAGCGGCGCAGACACTCTGGTAGGCGGCATGGGCAACGATAAGCTCATTGGCGGCACCGGTAGTGACAAATTCGTCTTTGACTTCTCTGATGGGTCCACAGGGGCTGATCGCATCTACGATTTCACCCTTGAAGACATGCTGGTGTTCACTGGTTTTGAATTCAATGACTTCGCAGAAACCGGCGATTACATGTCCCAGCAGGGCAGTGATGTCCTCTTCCAGCTTGGCCAGGCCGAGACCGTGCTTGTGCATGATGTGACCACTGATGTGTTCACATCAGACAACATCCTCTTCGCTTAAAAAATACCCTCAAACGTTCGGTGAGTTTCCAATGACCCAACAATCATCAAATAACGAACTGAACGGGGCGCTGCGGCCATTACGCAGCGCCATGGTAAACGTGGCCCTGTTCAGCGGAATGGTAAATCTGTTGATGCTGGCAGGGCCGCTATTCATGTTGCAAATATATGATCGGGTTCTTCCCAGTCGTTCAATTTCAACCCTGATAGTCCTCTGCCTGCTTGTGGCAGCGCTGTATATCTTTCTGGCGATATTCAACTTCATCAGATCAAGCATATTAAATCGAGCTGGTTTGGGATTTGAACAAAAGCTGATGGGTCGCGCCTGGCGCATGGGCCTTGTCGGCTCTGCTCAGGGACAAGCGCCCACACAACCGGTTCAGGATCTGACGATTTTGCGCCAGTTCATTTCTGGAAGTGGTCCTGCCGCCTTGTGCGACCTTCCCTGGGTTCCAATTTACATCGGCTTTGTATTTATGCTTCACACCAGCCTTGGCTTGCTGACAGTCGCCGGTCTTGTGGTGATATTGGCTGTGACCCTTGCAAATGAGCTGATCACAAGCCGCGCCTTGCAGGGCACGAGTGAGAATTCTGCAAAAGAACAACAGATGCGTCACGACTGCATGCAAAATGCGGATGCAATTCTGTCGATGGGCATGATTTCAAATCTGACATCAAAATGGCAGCTGATGAGGAATGCTGATTGCTCCAAACTTCAGGGTTCAGAGACGGCAACCAATGCCATGGCATCCACTATCAAGGGTTTCAGGCTCTTGCTTCAGTCCAGCCTGCTGGCTTTGGGCGCCTATCTTGCCATCCATCAGGAAGTGTCCATGGGCGCAATGATTGCAGCTTCAATTGTTGCAGGGCGTGCCTTTTCTCCGGTCGATCAGGCCTTGGGTCACTGGCGCGGCTTTGTTCAGGCAAGACTTGCCTTTGCGCGCACCAGACAGGCATTTGCGAACACTCAGGATGTGAATGAGCCGATCGCTCTTCCAAAGCCGAATGGTTCATTGGAGCTCTCAGAGGTTCTGAAGCTGGGCGCAACGGGCGCTGGCACTGTTGACGCAAAATCAAAACCAATTCTTCAGGGAATTACCCTGCAACTCAATCCAGGTGATGCCTTGGCAGTCATCGGACCAAGTGCCTCTGGCAAGTCCACATTGGCTCAAATGCTGACTGGTCTTCAATCTGCCGATAGAGGGGCAATCCGTCTGGATGGCGCACCTTATGACGCCTGGCATGCAGAGCAATTGGGCCAACACATTGGCTATCTTCCCCAAAAGGTTCAACTGCTTGCCGGAACCATCAAAGACAACATTGCCCGCTTTGATCCAAATGCAACCGATCAGGAGATATTGCAGGCCGCACGCCTTGCGGGGGCACATGAAATCATTATGCGCTTGCCAGGCGGATATGGCGCGCAGATCGGTAGCGGTGGTTTTCACCTATCTGGTGGCCAAGCCCAGCGCATCGCTCTGGCTCGGGCAGTCTTCCGCAACCCATCGCTGGTGGTCCTGGATGAACCAAACTCCAACCTGGACGCAGATGGCGATGAAGCACTCGCACACTGCATCAAGGCGCTGCGCGATGCAGGCACAATCACTGTGGTTGTCACGCACCGTCCCAGCGCAATGAAAAACGTCAACATGGTTCTGGTGCTCAATGAGGGCCGTCAGGTCAAATTCGGACCCGTATCAGAAACACAAGACAAACCAGCAGTAACTCAACCACTCAAAATGGCAGGATAGAACATGTCTGATTTAGGAAAAACACAACAGCTTGAAACATCCGCGCAACCCAAAACCGGATTGTCCGGGCCATTATTGGTCGGGTGGATCTGCTTCGCTGCGCTCTTCGTTGTTTGCGGTGCTTGGCTTACATTGGCATCGATCAGCGGAGCAGTGATTGCCAACGGAACAGTGACTGTTAAAGGAAAGGCCAAGTTGGTTCAGCACGCCGATGGGGGCGTAATCACAACAATTAGTGTGGAAGACGGTCAACGGGTCACAAAGGGCACCGAGTTGCTCCGTCTGGATGACACGATGATGGCTGCCAATCTGAACATCTATGAAACCCGGCTTCAGGAAGCTGTGGCAACCCGCAGTCGATTGTTGGCTGAACTTACCGAATTGCCGTTGATTGAGTGGGACCGCTCAGTGTTGGACAGTTTGGGTATCCGTCAGACCAAATCGATCGAAGCGGCGCAACAACGTATTTTCAATACCCGTAGAAAGTTCAACAACAGTCAACAAACAGGGTTGGCAAGCAAAATCACCCAATTGCAAAATCAAATTCAGGGCCTCAATGCTCAAATGCGCTCACTTGAGCAGCAGTCCGGTCTTGCCAATGAGGAATTGGTCGCAATGCAGCAACTGATGGCCAAGGGACACGGCACAGAAACCCAATTGCGGCAGTTGAAGCAAAGAATGGCTGATATTGGCGGGCGCATTGGTGAAGTCATCGCTGGCCGCGCACGTACAGAGAACGCAATTGAGGAAGTGCAGATTCAAATGTTGCAGGAAACGGACGAGTTCCGCAGTGACATCTCTACAGCCCTGGCCAAAGCCGATCTGGATATTCAGAACCTGACACAGCAATTGGTGGTAACGACAACTCTGTTGGGCCGAACCATCATCACGTCACCGGTCGACGGAATTGTCCATGAACTGGCTGCACACACGATAGGAGGGGTTTTGCAGCCCGGTGCAACTGTTCTGCAGATTATACCAGATGATAACAATCTTGAAATTGAGGTGACTTTTGATCCGCAGTCAGTCGATGAACTTTATGTGGGACAAGAAACAACAATACGCCTGACAGCCCTGAATCTGCGCACGACACCGGAATTGCAGGGTGTTGTGGACATCATCTCGCCAAATGTTGTGGTTGACCCGGCCAATAACAGGTCATTCTATCGCGCGATAGTAACGATTTCGCCAGACGAGATCAGTAAACTGGGGGACGTCAGTCTGGTTCCTGGCATGCCGGTTGAAGTCTTTGCAAAAACTGGTGAGCGCTCGGTGATGGCTTATCTGATGCAGCCGCTTACCAATCAACTCAGCCACGCCATGCGGGAGCAATAGATGATCCTGCATCGTCGAAGTGGAGATGCAATTTGCTTTCGCGTCAGAATCCAGAATAGCGTGGCTCTGGCTAAAGAATACGATGATCAATGGTTAGACCAAGCGTCTGCACCGTATGAATGGACGAATACATGACCCCTTTGGAAAAACGTATCGGCTTTGGTTGGACATTCTGGGTGCTCGTGGGCTTTTCCATGTTAGCCGGTGCAAGCATAGTCTTGCTCATTGTCTGGCATGCCAGCAACCTCAATCAGGTGTTTGCGCTCCAGCACGCAAGGGATATGACCCAAGCACTGACCGTATTTCGGAACACCTATTCCAGCGAGGTGGTTGGCAGGTTGGATCCCGCGGCGGAGACTATAGTCTCGCATGATTACCGCTCCACAGATCACGCAATTCCGTTGCCGGCCACACTTTCTATCGAATTAGCGGAAGAGCTTTCGACCCTCAGCGAGGGATCAGCGTTTCGAATGGTAAGCGAATATCCTTTTCCATGGCGCACTGATCGCGCTCTGACCGATTTTGAGAAAGATGCTCTCCAACAGTTTGCAGATGGCCGGAAGGAAGATGTTTCGCAGGTCATTGATGACGATGGCGGAGATACTTTGGCATTTGCACGGGCTGTGATCATGGCCGAGACCTGCGTTGCCTGCCACAACAATGATCCCCAATCTCCGAAGGCTGACTGGCAGATAGGAGATGTGCGCGGCATTCAGGTTGTGACCGTCCCGCTACAGGAAGTTTCGCTGTTCGGGCCCTCTGGGCTGTTGCAGATTGTTGCATTCATGGTTGGCGCATTCGCAATTGCAATGTTGCTGCTGGGACGATTGATTTACCGCAGTCGCCGCGATCTGTCTGAAATTGAGGATTCATTGTCACGCGCCGAAGATAGCGAAGCCCGCATCCGGGCCGTTCTGGACACAACAATTGATGGCATTGTTACCTTTGATGAAGATGGTGTCATCGAAACGGTAAACTCCAGCCTGGAAAACCTGATTGGCCTGTCACAGGACGAACTCGTTGGCCGTCCTTTCAAGATGCTGATGAGCGATGCGGACGCCGAGCGACAAGCCAGCCGATTGTTGGAGTTTGAGTCCTCTGGCGAAAACGAGACAATTACTCAAATGATGGAGATCCAGGGCGTTCGGGCTGATAAAAGCACATTCCCGATTGAACTGGTGATGAATGAATTCAAATTGGCTGGACGGCGCATGTATGCCGGGATCATGCGTGACGTGACAACGCGAAAAGAGAGCGAACAACAGGTGCGCGAGGTAGAGACACGATTGCTGGAAGCAATCGAGGCGCTGCCCGATGGCTTCGTATTCTATGATGATGAAGACCGCCTGGTTGTCTGTAATTCACGCTATCGCGACCTGTATGCAACAAGCTCTGAATTCATGGTGCCGGGCGCTACATTTGAGGAAATCATCCGCAAGGGTGCGGAGCGTGGACAATACCAGAATGCTGAGGAAGATCGGGACAAGTGGATTGAGGAACGTCTGCGTCAACATCGCAATCCCGGCGAGATCATGGAGCAGCATCTAGACAATGGGCGATGGTTGCGGGTCATCGAGCGGCGGACTGACCGTGGCTATACTGTGGGATTCAGGGTTGATATCACAGAGCTGAAACAGCGGCAGGAAGAGTCACAACGGTCAGAAGAACTATTGAAACGCACCTTCGACGCCGCATTGAATGCCATCATAATCATCGATCACAAAGGCAACGTTATCGAGTTCAATCCGGCAGCCGAAACCATGTTTGGCTACAAACGGGAAGATACAATTGGCAAGGAGATGGCCAAACTGATCGTTCCTGATAAATACCGCGATGCCCACCGCAATGGCATAGACATCTATCTGGAAACCGGCCACGGACCCGTGATTGGCAATAAAATCGAGATTGAGGCTGTGCGTGCAGATGGCCAGGAGATTCTTGTTGAACTTGCCATTCAGGAAGCCACCGGAGCCGATGGATCCATTTTCCTTGGCTATATGCGCGATATCACAGAAGAACGCGCAAATGAACGGGTTCTTGTGGAGGCCAAGGAACATGCCGAAGAAGGCAGTCAGGCCAAGGCAAAATTCCTGGCAATGATGAGCCATGAGATCAGAACACCGCTGAATGGTGTGCTTGGAATGCTCAATCTGCTGTCTGACGGAGAGATGAGCAGCCAACAAAAGTCCATGATCAAGACGGCACGAGACTCAGGCAAATCGCTGCTCGCAATCATCAATGATATCCTCGATTACTCCAAACTCGAAGCGGGGCAGATGATCATGGAGCAAGAGGTCTTCTCTGTTGCCGAAACAGTGAAGGCAGTGGGAGAAATTATCTATCCATTGGCTGCTGGCAAGGAAGTGGCACTGGAGACAGAAGTTTCCAACACTGTGCCTGCCGCATCGAAAGGGGATCAGGGGCGTCTGCGCCAGGTCTTGCTTAACCTCACTTCAAACGCTGTGAAATTCACTGAGCAGGGATTTGTCAAGATCCATGTAGATGCTGAAGCGGTCAAGGATGGAACCGCGCGTCTGAACTTTCGGATTATTGATACAGGCATGGGTGTGCCAGATGACAAGCAGCACATGTTGTTCTCGGAGTTCACCACCATTGACGGTACCTCCCAGACCGAAATTGGCGGGACAGGACTTGGGCTTGCTATCAGCAAGTCGATTGTGGAAGCCATGGATGGGGAAATCGGGTTTGAAAGCAGGCGAGGGGAAGGCAGCACATTCTGGTTTAATGTGGATATGGAAGTAGAAGACGAAGCGCTTTTGAGCTCCGAAGACACAGCAGTGACGTTTGAGCCTTTCCCCGTAAAATTGCGTGTTCTGCTTGCTGAAGACAACGCCACCAATCAGATGGTTGTAACTCAGATGATCGAAGCCCAGGGTGGACAGGTTGATGTGGCCGGAGATGGTAACGAAGCCCTGCAGGCTGTCCGTAAGGGGATTTATGATGTCATCCTCATGGATGTCTCAATGCCGGTACTGGATGGCATTGGGGCCACAAAGGCGATCAGAGCCATGCAAGGCAGGAAGTCCGATCTCCCGATTGTCGGTTTGACGGCCTATGCACTGAAGGAAGACAGAATGCGCTTTCTCGCAGCTGGCATGGACGATGTCATAACCAAGCCAATCGTAAGAACCCGACTGTCTGCGAAATTGCATGAGATTGCGGCACAAGTTCAAAAACGGGACGAGAAGAACAAACAAAATCAGGAACCCGTATTTGACGAATCCATCTATCGGGCATTGATGGATGACTCGGATCCAGATTTTAAGAAATTGATGTTGGAGCAGTTCATAAAGGATTTGAGAGCACAACAAACGATTGCAGTTCTGGCGCTGCAGGAAAAAAACATCTCTGAAATCGAGAAATCCAGCCATGTACTGAAAAGTGTTGCGGGGACCTTAGGTGCTATGCATCTGTCCGATTTGGCGGGATCTGTCAATAATCTGGCACGTGACGGCGACCACAAAGCTGCCTACAGTGGCGGACAGAAAATGATCGAGTTGTGTGGCGCGGTTATTGAGGCTGCCCAGCGGCGACGAGACGAGATCAGCGACTAGCTTGCGAATAATAAAAATGAGGGGCCGTCTATGCCGTCAACACCAGATGTTCTGATTATCGAAGACACGGCCTCCTTGTTGCTCGTCTATGAGAAATGGTTGAAAAAGGAAGGAATACTAGCGGATAAGGCGATTACGGGCAGTGATGCCTTGGCCAAGCTGAGATCGGGTACTTACAGGGTCACCTTGCTTGACCTTCAACTGCCGGATATGTCCGGTCAGGAATTGCTCGAGATCATCCGTGAAGAAGCCATTCCAACGACAGTTGTGGTGATCACATCCAATGCGTCGATCAATACAGCCGTCGATGTCATGCGAGGCGGCGCTTATGATTTCGTTGTGAAGCCGGTTTCGGAAGCGCGTTTGATAACGACAACCCGAAACGCCTTTGAGCGGCATATACTGAAAACAGTCGTAGCTGATGTACAGGAAAAGACGGCCAATATTCGAGAACATGGGTTTATAGGCAAATCGCCGGCCATGTTGAGCGTTTATAAAACCATTGAAGCGGTGGCAGCTTCCGCTATCCCGATATTTATCACTGGCGAAAGTGGCACCGGAAAAGAAGTGTGTGCGACAACCATCCACAGCATCGGCCCCCGTAAAAAGAAGCCCTTCGTTGCATTGAATTGCGCTGCAATCCCAAAAGATCTGCTGGAATCCGAATTGTTTGGCCACGTAAAAGGAGCTTTCAGTGGCGCCACCAATGATCGTATTGGGGCCGCGCGCAGCGCCGATGGCGGAACTCTGTTTCTCGATGAGATTTGCGAGATGGATATTTCATTGCAATCAAAATTGTTACGGTTTTTGCAGACAGGCTCAGTACAACCCGTCGGCAGCGACCGTGTGCTGTCAGTCGATGCCCGTATCCTGTGTGCCACAAACAAAAATCCGGCCGTTGAAGTTGCTGAAGGCCGGTTTCGGGAGGATTTGTTCTATCGGCTGCATGTAATACCGGTCCAGCTGCCACCCTTGCGTGACAGGAATGCAGATATCGTGGAGATCGCGCAATCATTCCTGTCATCATTTGGATCCGATGAAGGCAAGGACTTCAAAGGCTTCTCGGCTGAAGCTGAGGATGTGTTGATGCGGCATTCATGGCCAGGCAATATCCGGGAATTGCAGAATGTTGTGAGAAGCGCTGTGGTGTTGAACACAGGTGAGCAGATAACAGCGGAGATGTTGAATCTCAATCAGGTCGATCCCCTGTTGTTCTCAAAAACTTCGGTTGCGAGCGGAGATACAGCCCGTGGCGGCGTCGCGCATACGATTGGGAATCTGTCACTCACTTTGGATCTGGAACAGAGTTTTGCAGAAAATGAACGGCTTCTTATCGAAGCCGTCATTTCAGAATGTGATGGCAGCATACCGAAAGCCGCCAAGCTTTTGCAGCTAAGCCCGTCCACGATCTACCGCAAACGTGAGGGCTGGGAAGACGGCTAGGCCTCACGCACACAGTTCCAGCACTTGCTCGGCATGGCCGGCACGGTAGATGCTCTCCAGCATGGTCTGCGTTTGCTGAGGATCTTCCACACTGATCGCCTGATTGTCTGACGAATCTGCCCAGATGACGTCCGCCAGAGGGCGGTCATTTCCATCGGCGCCCATCTTGTCACCAAAGAAGACAAAACGGCAGTCAGGATGCCATGTTTTCAATCGTGTCAAAACCTGCGCTTTTGTCCAGCCTTTGGGACAGACATCAACCGAAATCTGGCCGCCGGCAGCAACTGTGTATTCGGGAAAGAAACGCGCCAGCGATTTGATGATTGCCTGCCGTTCACCGTAGGCACGATCCCAGTGGTAATAAGCCTCACGCCCTTCTTGTGGAATGTTACGTCCCGGAATGCTGACATTCACCATGCCTGTCCGGAATTCGAAATGCTTGCCGTAGCGCCCTTTATACGGGCTGAGGTCAATAATTCGCTCAAGCGTCGAGATCAGTTCCTTATCAAATTCGTGGTGGCGTTGATCAACCAGTTCAGCCTTGCGCCAAAATTCCGTACCTGCACATGTGAATATACCTTCAGCGGCGTTCCGAATCTCGATCGGCAATTGTTCATCCAGCTTTGGACGGTCGCTGCCAGTCACGAAATAAACCGGAAACTCCTCGCAGAATTTTGAGAAGAAGTTTCTGAAGCCCTTTTCCATATGTTTTCGGGCTGGTGTGAGGGTTCCGTCTACGTCAAAAAGATAAATCGTTTTCATGGTCTTGTTCTCCTGAAGGGGCTTCTTAAGCGGCTTCGCTGATTTGGGGTTCTGGCTCGCGTCCGTAGACATCTTCTAGGCGGACAATATCATCTTCACCAAGATATGAGCCAAGCTGCACTTCGATGAGTTCAACAGGTTCGTCTGTGAAGTTTTCAAGACGATGAACCGCACCTTTTGGAATGTAGATATTTTGACCTGGTCCAAGCACCTGGACATCTTCGTCAACAGTTACCGTTGCCTGCCCAGCAACAACAATCCAATGCTCTGCGCGGTGGTAGTGGTACTGCAGCGACAATTGACCTGCAGGCTTGACCATGATCCGTTTAACCTGATGGCCTTCGCCACGGTCCAGAGAGTCAAATCGACCCCATGGTCTGTCTTCACCCAGATGAGAAACAAGTTCTTTGCGTGACTGCTGTTCCAGATTGGCAACCAGCGTTTTGACCGATTGTGTCTTGTCACGTGGTGTCACAAGGATCGCATCTTTCGTGGCAATGACGACCATGTCCTGAACATCAGACAAGGCAATCATTCTATCAGTGGAAACAGCCAGGCATCCGGTTGAATTGCTGCTAATCACGTCGCCATTGAGCACATTGCCATCACCATCTGCCTCACCAACGTCATGCATTGCGTCGAAGGAACCCAGATCATTCCATCCTGCATCAACAGGCACAACAGACACCCGGTCAGTAAATTCCATCACCGCATGATCGAAAGAAATACTCGGTGCACCTTCATAGATGCCAGCATGCGGTGCAAAACTATCAGTGTCTTTAGCACCCCTGCGAACAGCGCGAATCACGACATTCAGCAAAAGAGGAGAACAGGACCGAAGTTCCTGAATGAAACGATCACGACGACCCAGGAAAATACCTGCGTTCCAGTAGTGACCGCCTTCTGCCAGCATTGCTTCAGCAGCACTTACGGTTGGTTTTTCCACAAAACGGGATACTTTTGATCCATTTTCTGATGCTTTTGACTGAGCTTTGATATAGCCGTAGCCAGTTTCCGGACCTGTCGGCTGTACGCCCAGAGTTACAATATCATCTGTCTCCTTACAAACCCGTACAGCCAGGTCGATTGATGTCTGAAATGCAGCGCCATTTGCAATGCGGTGGTCAGATGGCAGAACCAGCAACAAATCGTCGGCGTCTCCCTGATCCATCAGGACTGCGGCCAGTGCTATTGCTGGCGCTGTATTGCGGCCGGACGGCTCACAAATGAACCGATCAATGGAAACACCCGCTTCAATGGATTGCAGCTCAGCTGTCGTCTTGTAACGTGCGCCGGTAACGATGACCGGGCTGGCATAATGCCGACGGTCTGAAACACGCTTCAGTGTCGTCTGGAAAAGACTGTCTTCCTTGGCCAATCGGCAAAATTGTTTTGGTGTATCTACACGCGAAATGGGCCACAGGCGCGTACCAACACCACCTGAAAGAATGACGGGAATGATTTTGTTTTCAGACATAATAAGCTCCATAGAAAGGTGACACTGTTGCGTGCCGGTATCTCATTAAGAGCAATTTGCTTGCCAGTTTTTCTGATGCCGTGCCAAAAACAAATAAAACTCATATATAACAGATACTTAAGATGTATAAAGAAAAATTCTGAAACATTTATTTGTCTGAAGAAGAGCTTGAAAGTTCTGTTCTGCAAATGGGTATGTTGCAATCTGCAAACACCATTTGTGCGTGCCGGTCATAATTGGAAAAAACTGGTGCCAGAACCAGTTTGCGGGGTGAACACACAAAAACGGGGTGTTCTGTATTGGCAATGGCCAGCAGAAAACACCCCGTTGATTTCAGTTCCCGAAACCCTGCCGATCATGTTGAACTGACCGACAGGGTTTGACTTAGAAGTTAAAGTAGATGAACTCCGTCAGATCATTGAGGCGATAGAGTTGTATCAGCGCCACGGACCCGGCAACACACGCTGTTACACCCCATTTGGGAGAAGGCCGCCAGGCGAACTTTGAGATACCAATAGTGGTGTCTTTCAATTCGCGCAGGGTTCCAATAACCGGCTGGTAGTTTCTCACCAGTTCAATACTGTTCGGCAGGCAGGTAACGATCAGGATCATCAGAGCCAACAGGAATCCGGTGAATGAAACATCCGGAACAAGGTCTGTCGTGGTTTGCACAATCTGAATATCCTGCAGACCGATCAGAGCTTCGGCCACCATCCAGGCGCCACCAAACGTTTCAGCCCGGAAGAAAACCCATGCCAGCATGATTGCCAACATTGTAACGCCCCATGACAGAAACGTGGTGACCACAAGCGGCAGTTTACCTCCCAGATTGAATTGCGCGACTGCGGCACGCCATGTGTGATTGATAATCAGATAGGCTCCATGCAATCCACCCCAGATTATAAAGTTCCAACCAGCACCGTGCCACAGCCCACCAAGCAGCATGGTAATCATCAGATTTCCATGTTGACCCAGATAGCCGGATCGATTTCCGCCCAGAGGAATATACAGATAGTCACGCAGGAACCGTGACAGGGTAATATGCCAGCGTCTCCAAAAGTCACTGATCGACAGAGCTTTGTAGGGAGAGTTGAAATTGATCGGCAGCCGAATTCCAAACAGCCGGGCCAGCCCAAGGGCCATATCGCAGTAACCGGAAAAGTCGAAATAGATCTGGAAGCTGTAGGCCAGCGTTCCCAACCAGGCCGCTTCCGTAGAGACGGATTGACCGCCATCAGCTGCGGCAAAGACCGCATTCGCAACCGGGGCAATGCCATCTGCCAGTACAATTTTTTTGAACAATCCGATGATGAACAAAGTGCTGCCGGCCATCAGATTGAGCCATAGACGATTGCTGAAAACGGCCAGTTGGAACTGCGGGATTGTGTCCTTCTGCAGGACAATCGGACCAGCAATCAATTGCGGGAAAAAGGTCACAAACAGGACATAGCGTTTGAAATCACAGGCTGTGATTTTGTTGGACCACGTATCCAGCAGAATCGAAATTTGCTGGAATGTGAAGAATGAAATCGCAAGGGGCAAGACAATGCCCAAACTCGTCAATTCCCAGCCGAGCGCGAAGGTCAGATTCTGAATGGCAAAATCAGCATATTTGAAAAAGCCCAGAAGTGACAGATTGCCAATTATACCGATAACCAGGACGGTTTTGTTGCGGTTCCGCATCAAGCTGCGGTGCAGAGCATAATTGACCAGAACCGAACCGATTAGCAAAACCACATGGATAGGGCTCCACCAGGCATAGAAACCGACTGATGTTGCGATGAGCCACCAGATGATGGCGCTTTCCAGCTTCAGATGTCTGAGAACCAGAAATCCGATCAAGACCGGCGGCAAAAACAGATAGATAAATTCAAGAGATGAGAAAACCATTTTGAAGCCCTCAATTGCTGGAAATTAGAAATGTTGCGCCTGTGGCCAACGGTGAATTTGTTTTGGATGTTTTGAGCGATTTGAGCTCGATCCGGCGGAGCAGGGCGATTGCACCCTTGTGCCCAAGGCTGGCCGCCCGCGCTGCAAGCTCTTCAGCTCGCTTACGGTTTGAATGCGCCAATACGCCGTCCAGATAGATTTCAGCCAATTCAGACATGGATCCGGGATGTCCGGCCTTTATGCCACGTTCGAAGAAGTCAACTGCCTCATCTGAGGAAAGACCAAACCTGGAGGAAACATGAAGCCGGCCCAAGGCCGTCAGGGCTGATCCATCGCCTCGTTCGGCGGCTGCCTGCAGCCATTCGATCGCTTCAGCGGCATTGTCCTCAGCTTTGTCTGATCGGATCAGTAACTGCGCCAGATCGTGCATTCCACCTGTGTCACCCAAAAGAGCGGATCGGCGGAGCCAACGTTCAGCAAGCAGCAGGTCGGCGGATACAAACAGACCATCTCTGTAAAGGCGTCCCAACACTTTGGCGGAACTTGCCCGGCCAGATGCAGCTTCGGCTTCAAGCAATGGTATGGCACCAGCAATCAATTGTGCTGGATCGATGCCAACTTCAGCCAGGTTTTCTTCACTGGCCAACAGATTTGCAAAAGACAATATCGCCGAGGCAGACCCCAGCTCAGCAGCCATTTTGTACTGGACCATGGCCGCATTCAGGTCTTTTTCTACGCCAATGCCCCGGGCATAGTGGCGTCCAAGTTCTGCATAGGATTTCGCGTGTCCCCAATCAGCAGCCTTTGAAAACCATTCAAAGGCAATGCGATGACAATCGGGTCCGGCTGACTTTTGGTAAAGACGACCCAACTCATATGCCGTTGCTGCGCGCTTGGGAAATTCATGCAGCACGGCCAGCAACAACTTGTCGCGTGCCTTGTCGAGATCGCGAGGGGTTCCCCATCCATAAGACAGCATACGGCCAAATTCGTAGAGTACTTCTGGGTTGCCGCTGATGGCGTGTTCCCGCAGGACTTCGGCGGCATCCTGCCATTTGCTTTTGCGCATGAGTTTCCTGGCGTCAGAAATCGCTTTCAGCGCAACAGGTCCACTAACGGAAACGGCAGGTTTTTCACTTCCGTCAACCTGGAAGATGAGAATGCAAGCTGCTGCACAAAGGAACCCGGCGGTCAGAACGCCAAGGCGCTGTTGCTGTTTTTGTTTGATTGAATTAGCCATTTTCAGTTTCCTTTCCAAAGGCGGCACATGCTCGACGCGACCAAGCGGTCGGTTGCAGGTGAATTGTTGTGGGAAAGCGTTGTTTTATCGGGGCATTCAAGGTCAGATCGACGTTTGACCACCATCGCTTTGACGGCGTCAGAACTGCCGGGAAGCGTCATCGCGACCTCGCCAACGATTGAACGGGCGACACCAGCATTAAAGTGATAGGCATCAGAAAAGTTGGCCAGGTCTGCGGTCAATGGATTTGGAAAATCAAAGTCCAGGACCGGAGCCAGATCAGCCAGGCGCAAGCGAAATTCTTTACTGAGATCGCTGAGACCATAAGTGTCGATCGTTGCCTGCATTTCGGGAATGGTTGGCGGAATGACAAATATCAGATGACGCTTTGGATCGGAATTTGCCCAGGCAGCCATTTCAAGGATCATCTCGAAATACAGCTCTGAAAACTGAAAGTTCTTCCAGTCAGCAGCCGCGTTCTTGGAGACCTGTCTCTGAAACTTGGGTGGAAGCTCTCTTGAACCATTTACAAATGCAAATTGTTGGTCATTCCATCTAGAACCACGGCCCAGACCGAGATTTACACCCTTATGAAGCCTGTTCACCGGCACATAATATGCTCCGTCTTCTGGCAACTCACAGCCAAAGCAGATTTCCGGTTTCAGCAATTCATCAACCGGCAACGCACCTGGCAGACCAAACTCTGCTGCTTGTGCGGATAAGCTCAACAATTGCGCCAATGTGTGTGAGACCGCCTGTAGACGAGGGTTCTGCCGCAGAAACAAATTCAGAGAGGTTCTGGCAACAGACCAGTTTTTCAAATATCCAATCTTGCTGCTGGAAACCTTGACGGCCTCCGGTACCCGGTTCATGCCGCCTTTGTGATTTGCGTCAAAGCTACGCAGTTGAATGCCGACCACTAAAGTTGTGAGTTCCGCATTGTCTTTGATTTGCTGAAATGTGGAATGGATTTCGGGAATGGTGCCGCCGCCATAGGCAAAATTGTAAGCACCCGTCAGGCCAAGTTCATGCCAGTATTTATCGCGCAATGAACGGGCACGGCTGTCTCCCAGAATGACAATCGAGCTATCATCAGGATAATGCGTCATTTTCCAGAGCGGGTAGTGCGCCTTTTCTGCAAATTCTGCGGATCTTTTGTCTGCAACGCCGTCGCGAAACATCTCATATGGGTCGGCAACAAAATTCAAAAATGCCGGACCGGCCCCAATGACAAGTGCGATAGCAACCCAGATGAAATGGAGGTAGCTCGTATTGGTTATGTGTTTGCGTATTGGCATGGTGCAATTCCTTCACGATAGTGTTGCTGAAGGAGTTGCAACCAATGTGCCATTCTCGAAAGAATGAATAAGTCAATAAAAACAGTTTCTTAATATTTTGTCCTATTTGCTCAAATGAAATGTCGTTGCGAAATGCAATTCAGTTTTGCAACTTCAAAATCCGAGCATTGTTTTCCATCCATCGCTAAGCTCGACACCGCTCGGCACGGGAATGAGACCTGTGTAGTGCAATGTTCCCAGAAACAGCAAAGCCACCGCAACACACGTGCACCAACGCGCCATCCAGTTTCGATAGGATTCCAGCAATGCCGATCCATCGATACCCGATGTTTGATTGCCACGATTGGACCAGCGCTGCTTTGACAGCCTGAAAATGCAATAGACTTTCACTGAGGCGTTGATCAACTGGTTGAGATACAGGATCCACGGATAGGACAGTTCAACCCGTCGCGAGTAGCCATATAGAAACAACGACAGGAACAGCCGACTGAGTGCAATGAAAACCACATAAGAAGCCAGATATTGAATGCCGACAACGAAGGCAGCGGATATCGCCAGTACGGGGCTGACAAGCATCGTCCACATGGATAGACGCTGATCCACCAGACACCACCAGATGAAAAACGGCATGGCACGTGGTCCAAGTGCGATGGCCCGTGATCCATTGCGGAGCATGTTACCAGACCATCTGCGGAAATTCTGAACCATTCGGTCCATTCCGTTGCCTTCGATCACCTCAATTGTGTAACCCAGAGCATCGGGAACGTAACGCATGTGACTGTTGTTCTTCAGCATGAAGTACCAGGTGCTTTTGTCATCACCAGACAAAAACCGAAAACGTCCCCAGAGCCAATGTTCAAGATGGTCGGCTTCCAGCAGACGAATGAATTCCAGCTGTTTCAAATTCTTGGCGCGAAAGACAGACATGCGTCCGGTCAACGTGAGAACGCGTCCAGACAGGGCATGGCTTTGCATCGCCAGTCGGCGCTGTGCAAACCGCATGCGTAACCAGCTTTCAATCCATTTCGGCCCGATGCAGATCACTTCTTCATCTGTGGTACAGGCCTGCAGATCTGGATAGAGTTTGAAGAGGGGCATGCAACGGCTGACGGCACCTTCCGCCAGTACAAAATCGCCATCCATGAAAATCACCAAATCATCATCCATGACCGGAAGACGACACATGGCGCGCAGGACCAGACCAATGGCAGCGCGTTTGCCGGATACATTCTGTCGGATGATGCGCAGCGTAATGTCGACGTCACGCGCCTCACGCTCTAGAAAGTCTGAAATAATGTCTTCGTCAAACCGGTCTGATGACCCAAGCCAGATGGTGCCTGGCACACCCGATGCTACAATCTCTTTGACGATGGAACGAACCACCATCTCTGTAATTTCACGGTGCTCCTTATAGGTGGTCATCATGAAATGCATATGCCGAGGTCGCCAGCCGGAATCCCAGATGGCACGGCCTTGAGCCTGCATTTTCGGATAGACCCGTTTTTGATAGATGATCGCCCGCATCGCATGCGTGAACCACCAACCGTAGCGCCAGGCGCCAAGGGTCCCCAACGTAAAGGTAATCGCCTTGGTTTCTGCGTCAAACAGGGAGTTTGGAATGGTCAGCAGAAGAATGCCGCAGACAGCCAAATACAAAAGGATTTGAAGCAGAACCAATGGTGTCCACTTTGCCCAACCTGTTGGCCAGACTGTGGGATCGTCCAGCCGTTTCGCTGTGTGAAATTTGATGGATTCAGATGGAAGCATTTTCAACACTCCCCGTCTTGTTCCCGTTATTCTCCTGCCTGAAAACTGAACCGATCATATGATAGATATCGTTCACTTGGCGGGTCGGAAAAATGACGACAGCTGGCAGACCGGCGCTGATAAGATCGGCTTGTGCCGCGCTCATTTGCAATTGCAAGGAAATCGCCGCGCTTTTTTCCTTGCCGTCTTTCCACGCATAGTGAGAGCGGTCTGAATTGATGAAAGTCGAATTTCTGTCAATTGCAGTCACTTTCGCGTCGATATGTTGTCCAATCGAGGGCAGGTAGACTTTTGCAATATCATGCATGCCAACCTCCAATACCTGTTCCTGGTCCAAAAAGGCCGTGACGGTGGGGGTGGTCTTCTGTTCAATGGTCAGAAGCGGTTCATTTCTGAGAATGGTGGTATTGGCGGCCTGCTGGACTGAAACAATCCTGCCATCATAGGGCGCCAGAATTGCCATTGAATCATTCAACTTTTCCAATGAGGCCAACTGGCTGACCGCTGTGTTGACCAGCGAGGACGCTTCCTCAATGTCGAGAGCCAGCATATCCAGATCAGCCACAAACTCCTTGTGATTGAAATAGCGGCGGTCCGATACATCATCCATAGCGGTCGTGCGCTCCAATTCCAGCTCAGCTTCCTTCAGCCTGGCCTCTGCCTGGGCGCGTTCCTTGATCGCCATTCCATGTTTGGATGCCGTAACCAGACCTTTCTCTTTAAGGCCTGTCAGACGTTCGTAAGTGGCATCAGTTGCTGCAAGGGATTCGCGCAGTGCTTTCACCTTGGCCTCCGCGATCTGACGGTCAGTCCGATTGATAATCTGGTAAAGTTTCATCCTCGCAGCTTCAATGCGATAACGCTCCTGTGCCCTCAATTGAGCGCGCTTGGAGGCTTCCAGTTCAATCTGCTTATCCTCAATCTGGGCCAACAGTTTTGGATTTTCGATCAATGCAATCCGCTCGCCGCGCTTCACTTGTGTGCCGGGGCTGAAACGGATGGGACGCAAGATACCATCCAAAGGCATCTTCAGGGTCGCCAACGGCGCTGAAATCACCGCAGTCCGAACCTCCAGGCGCATCGTTTTTGAGTAGGTCAATATTCCCAGATAGCCAAAGATCAGAGTTCCCAGCACAACATAGAATGTAGACATAACGATTGTTTTGATGGGCCAGCCGCCAAACGTCGCTTGTTCACCAGGAACCGCATCAGGCTTCGTCGAGATCGGTGTCACCGGAACATCAATACGGCAGATGGTGTCCTCGACGGTTGCCATTTGGCCGCGCACAAGGTCATCGATGAAATGGTTCATCAGATCATGAGCACGCTCGCCCAGTTCTTCAAACTCAAAGCCTATGGTGCCGGTTTCCGGCTCGGCGCTTTCAACCTTCGCATTGACCTCAAACGAGATATCGAACCCCTGGAACGGCAGTTCCAGAGTCAGTTGCAAATGCTCGGACTGATTGGGCAATGCCCCGGTCAAACCGTCCAGACGCAGCCCGCCAAGGCTCCAATTGCTGGCCATCGCAGTCTGTCCATCCGGCAGTGTTACCCGCATAGGGGCAGTGACCTGATGGTATCTGCGATGATCTGGCCGTTCACGAATTATCTTCATGGCATCATTCCTTGTGATTCCCGAATGAAGTCGCAAGTATTGTGCCAGTCGCTAAGTCATTGAATTATTTGAAAGGCCTTAGCCACGTGTACTAGGTTATGGCAATTTGCAAACACGAAACTTCGCATTCTGGCAAGATTTGATGCCTTGATCTTTTTGCCGTGTCCCGCCGATCAATTCACACCGAAATCATGGACGCTGAGCATTCGCATTTTGGAAATTTTGTGATTGCGTTGTGCAAAGAACAGGCCTACCAGATCAAGATGAGAGGCGTTAGGTGGTTGAAATATATGGAGAAAAATATTTGGCATGGTTTTGGCAATGAATTGTCCAGACAAACCAACGGAGCAATTCAATGACTTTTCATTCTACATTCGATCCAACCAACGTCGCATCAATCATCGATCCTGCTGCACCTCACAATGAAGAACTGCCATCTGTCAGCATAGTCGGCTTGGGCTATGTGGGGGCCGTCTCTACCGCATGCCTGTCGAGCCTTGGACACAAGGTTGTTGGTGTTGATCTGGACGAACAGAAAGTTACATCCATCGCGGCTGGACAATCTCCCATCCATGAAATGAACTTGGCGGAAATGCTGACCGCTGGCGTGACACGCAATCTGATCCGCGCGACAACAGATTTGCACGGAGCAATCCTCGATACAGATATTACATTCGTATCCGTTGGTACACCCACTGCCAAAGGCGGTGGCTGTGACATGCGGGCAATCAACGCTGTGGCAACAACAATCGGGCAAGCGCTTAAGGTGAAGCAGGCGTTTCACACCATAGTCATGCGTTGCTCAATTCCACCGGGCACGACATGTGGCGTCATGGTGCCCATTATCGAAGAAATCTCAGGCAAGATCGCAGGTCAGGACTTTGGTGTCTGCTTCAATCCGGAATTCTTGCGGGAAGGGACAGCAGTAGAGGATTTTCATAATCCGCCCAAAACCGTCATCGGCGCCAGCGACGAAAAAACGGCCGCGATCATCAAGGAACTATATGCGCCGGTGGATGAAAACGCGATCATCTCCAGCATTGAAGTGGCAGAGATGGTCAAATATGTCGATAATGTCTGGCACGCGACAAAGGTTTGCTTTGCCAACGAGATCGGACGCATCTGCAAACCACTCGATGTGGACAGCCATCAGGTCATGGATATTTTTGTTCAGGATACCAAACTCAATCTGTCGCCATATTATTTGAAACCTGGATTCGCCTTTGGCGGGTCGTGCCTGCCCAAAGAAGTCAGAGCCGTCAGTCATCTGGCAGATGAACTTGGCGTATCCGTACCGCTGATCGACAGTCTGACACCTTCCAATTTTGACCAGATTGACGTTGCGGTTAATGCGTTGCGCAGCAGTGGCGCCAAACGCGTCGCCTTCCTTGGCGTTGCCTTTAAGCCTGGCACGGATGACCTTCGCGAAAGCCCCGTTCTGAATGTAATTGAAGCCGCTCTGGCCAACGGTCTGGAGGTTCAACTATGCGATCCAGCCATTGAAAAAGGCGCACATCTCGACACGCAACTGGCTTATCTCAAACAGTCCTGCCCACATCTGCAACGCACATTAGCCAACTTTTCCAACATGTTATCAAACGAACCGGAATCAATGTTGGAGCTTTGTGACACTGTTGTGGTATCGCAGAAAAATTCGGAGTTCCGCCAATTGGTTTCCGAGCAGATGAATGCCAAAACCATAATTGATGTCGTACGCTTGTTTGACGAGAGACCGTCCCATGACAATTATTTCGGGATCGGTTGGTAATCCCTAAAACCATGTTTCCGGGCCAGATGTTGGCCCGGTCACGCTGAGTGACAATCCAGTCACTGGAAAATGATAAAAGAAGTCCTATTTACAGCTACTGACTGCATCTATATAGCGAGCAGTCTTGAGGCGCCCTTAGCTCAGTTGGTAGAGCAGCTGACTCTTAATCAGCGGGTCGAAGGTTCGAGCCCTTCAGGGCGCACCAATTTACCCCTTAGTGTCAGAAGCTTAAGCGAAACTCTCAAAACCGTTTGCACTCACTTTCGTCCATTTGCAAAACCGGGTTGCAATGTCTTCACGTCTTGTTTTTGTTAGGGAGGCGTTTTGACGGTTCAAATGGAAGAGTTCTGCATTCGTTGTTTGATGACATTGATAGATCTGATGGGGTTTAAGATTGCTCCCTTGGGTGTCGCCTAATGGGAGGCTCTCACCATACGCAAACGGTTGATTGTCGATATACCTGAATTTGAAGTTGCAATTGCGGTTGTCGGGAAACGGATAGCAAAAATTGGGAATTTATGTGCGAATCATTGGTTATTTGGTCTTCGCTTGTCTGCGTGTCGGCTTACCCTATTCGGGGCTGCCCAGAATTTCTCCTGCAGTTTCGACAAGAGGGGTGCGTGTCTGGATTATGGGGATAAGGTCTGCCCCCAATTTTCAAAATGCGTGAGCCAAGACGCCGTATGCCTTCAGCCGCACCAAGGCAATCATGAGGGCTTTACCTGCAAATCAAATGTGACCGAACTAGTCGATGATTATAACGATCTCGCGGGAGTGTGCCGTGGAATTCAGAGCGATCTGCAAGAGCTTAGACAGCAATACGAACTGCAGTCGTCACAAATTGATATACTGCTTTCGCAGGGTATCGGACCAGGAGAATAAAATTCTCAAACTTGAATCATGCGTCCAGAGCGCCGACACCCTTGAAGAAGCCCAGTATTGCGCGCCGTAGGCAGTTGAACCTAATACATAGCTTTCCTTGAAGCCACCAAGCGAAAGTGGACCATTAGCATACCCTGCATTGGGGGCTTGCCCGGCCCGATGCATGGCTCTTATTTTGGTTGTCTCAACTACCGGATCTCAAAAGTCGCGGCGCTATGACCGACTCCATAATAATGATTACATAGGAGAGAACTTCCTCTTTAAACAGCCAAAATACGAAAAAAAGCGGAACAAATATTATCAGAGCACGGCGCAGGTAGATTAATCTCGTGCGCACTACTTTTCTTACCGACAAACTGCCATCTATGAAATACTGATCATCCTTGGTTTTGATGATACGGAGCATATGGCGGCAGTGGAATATCCCCAGTACAATTAGCAAGACAAAAACAATGATTTGGGCAACAATCAAGGACGGCTCCTGATCTCGGTTGAAATCTAGTATTGCATACCCGCTATACTTTCAAGGCGCCCCATGATTGAGGCGACCTAAGCGCTAGTTGCATTCCAGCGAAGCGAAACGAAGTGGACCATATAACATACGCTCAGTGATTGGCTGGTTGCACTACAGTAGCGCTAAGCGGCTAAGTGGCTCATATAGGATAATTAACATCGCCACACACAAACAATTGATTGTTGTGTTCTCAGAACTTACGGTTGCGGCTGATAGAAAGCGATCTGTGAGGGTTGATCAGCCATGATTGATGAAAGCAGTTGAACGGAATTGCAGCTCTTGTGATTGCAGCTGTCGGGCTACTGGCAGCTGCGCGAGTGTATCACTGGGCGTTCTTGAAGTACGATGAAAACCAAGCGATTATGTTGGCCGTCGTCACGTTAGGCTGGTTCGCGTTCGCAACGATCATTCTGAGCCAATCCGACGAAGATGGAAATAGTCCTGTTACCTTCTTTAGCATTTCCGCCGCATACGGCGCTGGCTGGTTTATGTCAAACAAATATGGTGATATGTGGGGCATTGCCGCCGCCGCAGGAGCCTTTTTTGCAGTTTGGGTGGCCTGGTAAGAAATCTATAGATCGATGGCTTCCTACAGCACCTCCAGAACGAGATGAACGGTCAAACACTGCTGGCTGAGGTGATCAACCAGCCTCGACCGCTTCCTCTCTCAGATACGCACAATTTCTTATTGGTTGCTCTGATCGAAACTAGCTGCATAGGCCGCGTGGCGCCCCGGAAACAGTTCTTCATAAAGCGGGTAGCCAATTCCTATGGCATCCACTCGAAGTTCTTTATAATTTCCAAAATCGAGCTCAAACAACGCCACGCCAATACATTCGATTTGAACACCTCCATCAGTTGAGACAGACAATCCAATCCATCGTCTTAGCTGTGGGTCGTCGTCTAGCTCTGGCAAGACACGCGATTGAAACTCTTCAAACTTTTCGTTTGGAAAGAAGCGGCCTTCCGCGCACCCCATAGGAGGGTCACCTCCCTCCAATGCTGAGTGGCCGATCAACTTACCGTCGGAAAAAACTTGAAACATGGCCAATCCTCAAACAGTTGATAGTTGAGTTTCCAGAGCTAGCACAGGTGGCGGGGTGGAAGAGAGCGGCAAGGGAACGGATTCAGCTTTGCTTTCCTGCTTCCAAAATGGTGATGAATTCTCTTAGATTTTGGTTCCAGGACGAACCCTTCGAGAAATAGAGAGATGCACCTTCGATTGATTTTGCATTGCAGCCAAAAGCTTTGTCCATTGGCAGTGTATTCAGATCGTCAAGGCCATCAAAAGAAAGAGTTGTTTGGTGCGACCCATCCGGGCGGCAAATAGTCCAATATCCAGAAATCTCGTAATTGTTGCCGGGCAATCGTTCTGACACTATCCAGTGCGAGCGATTGAGGGCATTCTCGAGATCATCAAGATGTCGTTGTGTCACCTGTATTCCATTCAATAACAATTTTGAGCAATGCAGCGAGGCATTGTCGCCAATCCAACAAAAAACGTATCCCAAAAGAAATGAAATGCCACAGCAACGCAACAGGGTTATGGGCTGGTGCCTTAAAGTGGAACAGAACGCCCCGAGGACGAGATCAGCGGTAACACACTGCGAACAGATTGATCGGACTTTATGGTTCAGGCATCAATACCTTAGCCAAAGGACCATCCTTCTTAGCCATACTGCAGCAACCAGGCTTGCTGCCCTCGACCCTGTCCCCAGATTGAAGCCACTTCTGGGTTAGTTTTTGTGTAATCGCATTTTCATGCAGCCTTGTCCATTTTGCTGCTTTTCAAGGCTGCAAACTCATCCGGTGTGAGCCAGTTCAAGGCTGAATGTGGTCTGTGTTGATTGTAGTGGTACCTCCATTGTTCGACGATCTCACGCGCTTCACTCAGCGTTGAGAATAGGCTTTCGTTCATACATTCATCTCTCTGTCTGCCGTTGAAGCTTTCGATGAAAGCATTCTCATTGGGTTTGCCAGGTCGTATGAACTGTAGGCTAACTCCAGTACGTTTCGACCAGTCAAACATCGCCATAGATGTAAATTCAGTCCCATTGTCACAGACAATATTGAATGGCCTACCGTGCCAAGCTATCAGCCTGTCCAGCTCCCGTGCCACACGCAAACCACTAATGGATGTATCGACAACGCTGGCTAAGCACTGGCGTGAAAAGTCGTCGATCACGTTCAACACACGGATGCGCCGACCGTTGCTCAACTGATCGTGCAGGAAATCCATACTCCATCTTTCGTGAACGGTGCACGGCATGACCATCGGCTGACGAGCAATGGCTGTACGGCGCTTAGGTTTGCGTTTGCGCACCTGCAGGCGTTCCTCGCAATAGATACGGTGTGTCTTCTTATGATTTGCCCTGAAGCCCTCACGCCTCAAAAGAACATGGATGCGAGGGTGTCCAAACCGTCTATGACGGTCGGCCAGTTCCTTGATCCGCTGCCTCAGTGCAGTGTCTTTCGGCCTGACTGATCGATACCGCACCGTTGAGCGCGGTGTAGAAGCGAGTTGACACGCTCGGCGTTCACTCAGGCCGAATGTCTTCAGCAGTTCCACGGCCTTGCGGCGGGCTTCGGGGCTCAGATCTTTTTTAGGACATCCTCCAGAGCCATCTTATCGAGCGACAGATCAGCCACCAGCTTCTTCAGCTTGGCGTTCTCGCTTTCTAGAGCGCGTAACCGCCGCGCATCGCTGACTTCCATGCCGCTAAACTTGGCTTTCCATTTATAGAACGAGGCGTCGGACATGCCGTGCTTGCGGCACAATTCCTTAGCCGAAACGCCAGCCTCATGCTCCTTCAAAATGCCGATTATCTGTTCTTCGCTAAATCGTCTCTTCATCAGTGTTCTCCTCAAAAATAAGAAAATCACTAACTCAGCAATGGATCAAATTACGGGGAGAGGGTCGCCCTCTTCCAACCTGGCAAATAACTCACCTCGAATAAGCACTTGTGCCTCAATAATCTCACCATTCGTCCAACGAACAGAAACATCAGAGATATCTCCTACAACCGAAAAATCAGCGTGGTTTTTTGAAAAGGCCAGTGAATTTGCGAACGGCATATTTTCCGGACTGGTCGATTCTGGCTGCGCGGGGGTCTCACAGCGATTGTACAACCACACATCTGCAACAATGCTCGCATGGTCATCTAACAAATAGGCATATGCAACACGGCCATCATCGTCAAAAACCACCGAATAACCAGAATTTCTGTCTGTAAATTCGCCGTAAACCATCAGCCGAATCGTTCTCCATCACCACTCTTAAGCAACAAGATCGCAGGGAATCTCAAGGGTTTGTAGGCCCGTTGCACTAAAGCGATTTAATAGGTCAACAAATCCGCCACGAGTATAATTATACCAAGAACCAACAGGGGCCAGCCATATCCTGCCAAGTATGGTTTTCCCCTCCAGATCAAAAGAAGCGAAAAAATGATCACAAACACTATAAATTCCGCCTCAGCTACCCACGCTCACTAACAATACCGTCATTGTTCCGTCTAAACCGCAGATATCCTCACCAATAACAATCACCGGACCACGTAGGTAGGTCGGCCCATTACCTTTGCTCCCGGCGCAGTCAACATCACTAGCTGTTAGAACACAGAGTGGGTTTTCGTAATTCGGATCGCACTTCTCTTGGGTTGCGGTGGGGCTTACCACAGACAACAGACTTAACGTAGCGATCCAAAAACGAAACCTGTCTCCTTCCAACCTCGATGCAATTTTGTATGCAAGGCTGCCAAAGCGCAAATGAAGCATGCATTGGAAACCCCATTTGCGGGGCCTGTGGATGGGGGGGGAGAAGGGCGGATATATGGGCAAACCAGTCGTTTCGAAAGACAAAGCTACGTTTGAAACTTCAAAAGGACTTTCGTAAAAAGGTTGCGGGTTGAGATATTAACAATCCTAATATGAGGAAAGTTGCATAAATTAACGCATCGCCAAAGTCTATCAGAATGGCATACAGACTCAGTGCGATAAAAATGAATCCGCTCAATCCAACGATTACCATATGCCACTTCTTCATTGATCCTGTTTTGCGCCAATGAAGTATGGTCATGAATTGTACAATCACCGTAACGGCAAATGGCAATAAAAAACGACTTGAATAAAGGTATGTCTCCCAGCTACAGCCATTGTAACATGGCCCAAACGCCAAAAAAAGCGAAGCCAAGCACAACGTGATCAGCATAGCGACCAAAGAGATGTAAAGTCTGATCGCCACAGAAAACAACTCCAATTTACGAGGAATGCTATTTGTCAGATTGAATGTCGTCTGTACAGCTTTCACAACGTCCGCTCAAGGCATAATGCAGACACTGCATCCTATCGGATTGATCTTCTAACCCGCGTCATTAAACTGCGGTTGGCCTATGTTTCTGAACTGCTACAAATCTAAAACCAACGGATAAAGGACAATTTCCAGTGTACGATCTCTCATGTTTCCCGACTATCGTTGGAACTGGGAAACCACTTTCACTGTCCGTCAATAATGCTGGGGAAGCGTTGGGGATGGGTGCTGCAACTGGCATGGCCTCAATTGGCCGTATGATGTCGAAGCAGGTTGAGATCACCAATCATACCGCGGAAGGACTCATTGAATTTCTCAACCGGAGAACATTTACAACAAGGCGCGCCTTTGACCGCTCGAAGCGATGGTGGGGTCGTTTGTATAATAAGATGACCGGTGTCCACCCGATTTATGTTCAGTTGAGCGGTCATCATCTTATTCAGGTCCTAGCGGCCATGGGGCAGGAGGAGGAAACCGCCAAAATACCCCGGAATGCACAATGCGGTATCAGGCTGGATTTTGCAGAAAATTGCTTGGCTCAGTTAACAGACAATTATTTAGCCGAGAAGCAATGACATGCTCGTTTGCGCGCGGTTCTCAATTGATTGTTTCTAAACAAGAATTGGCCCGTATTGTTGTAGTGAAAACACTCAACCCCGCTCAAACCCGATACCGTCTTTGTCTCGATCTAATCCGTAGATATGAGTACCAAAAACAATCACAAGTCCACGCACCCAGGCAGGTCGGTTACTGCCCCTATAAAGGCGCCGCCATCCTGTTTTGTTGACAGTTGGGTATGAACTCTGTCCGTGCGTTGTTATTTGACCCAATCACACCTCGGATAGATCTCGCCGAGGTGTCTGGATGCGCTTTTGATCAGGTAACTTTGACAGTGAGTGAATTCAGACCCGCAATGTTGACCACCATCACGTCGCCTTTTTGGATGGGGCCGACACCGGACGGGGTTCCGGACATGATGACGTCACCAGGTTCCAGTTCAAAAAAGTCGGAGAGGTAAGAGATCATCTCCGGTACTTTCCAGATCATCTGATTGAGATCGCCTTCCTGCTGGACTTCGTCGTTCACCAGGAGTTCGACGCGACCATTGTCAGGGTGACCGACCTCAGAAACCAGTTGCAATGGTCCAATTGGTCCAGAGCGTTCGAATGCCTTGCCAATTTCCCAGGGGCGCCCCTTTTTCTTTGCCTCGCCCTGAAGATCACGACGTGTCATGTCCAGACAGGCGGCATAACCATATACGTGATCCAGCGCGTCTGCGGTTGAAATATTGGTTCCACCGGTTTTGAGTGCGACTGCCATTTCAACTTCATAGTGCACATCAGATGTCTGGCTTGGATAAGGGAAATCACCGGAAGCATCTAGATTATTTGGGTTTTTTTGAAAAAAGAACGGAGGATCGCGATCCGGATCATCGCCCATTTCAATGGAATGTGCCGCATAATTGCGTCCAATACAGTAAACACGCCTCACAGGAAATTCACCCCCGCCTTCGACGGGAATCGTTGGAATTTTTGGAGCCGGTATTACATAATCTGACATTGGAATATCCCATAAATTTGGTGCTGTTCTTTTGACATATGGCAAGAACTTTAGAAAATCAATCGTGACCAATATAATATTTTGGTTGCATTTTGTGAACCAATTCATATTCTGGGATTCGATTGGTTGTGAAAATGTAAAATTGGTCAACCAATTTGGAGGAATGAATGCTCGCATCTGATAATATCGTAGCAACGGGCGACGCGCTGAGTGGTTTGCGTCAATACATCCAGTCTAGTGGATTGAAACCCGGGCAGCGGCTACCGTCCGAGCGCAAGCTAACCGCAGAGCTTGGATACAGCCGTAATACGTTGCGCAAGGCACTGGATGCGTTGGAACGCGAGGGCACAATCTGGAGACATGTCGGCAAAGGCACATTTGTTGCCGCGACCGTCGAAGATCTGGACAGCATGACTGCATCGCCAATTGAACTTGGCAAGCAACTCACACCATTTCGGATGATGCGGGCGCGTCTTGCTGTGGAGCCGGCCATTGCGCGCGAGGCCGCAATCAATGCATCGGGCGACGCGCTGAGCCGGATGCGTATTGCCATGGAGCGTACGCGCGCGGCTGAGAACTGGAAACTGTATGAAGTTCAGGATGACCACTTCCACCGGGCCATTGCTGAGGCAAGTGACAATCTTTTACTTCTGTCAATTTTCGATCAGTTGAACCTTGTGCACCGCGCGGTTGCGTGGGGCAGTGTCACCCGCCAATCCATAAAGCCACCGTCAAACCACACCAGCTTTAAGGAACATGCAGACATTGCATCGGCGATTTCCAATCGAGAACCTGCAGCAGCCTACGATGCCATGCGGGTGCATTTGAAATCGGTCTCGGGACGATTGTTCGGAGATATTTGATGCTGAGGATTTAGCCGTGGAGGGCGGCCAATAAGGTGGGCAATTGAGGTTCAAAAGTCTCAATTGTCTTCAACATGAAACAGTATTCTCTGGGAGGAAAAAATGAGAAAACTACTGAAGAAAATTGCTACTTTTGCGGTCGCTGTGCCGCTTGCCGCAGGTTTGATGCTATCGACATCCTACGCGGAAAAGCTAAAGATTGCTTTGGCCGAGACGCCATCTGATGAGTTGGCAGCATTCTTTGTTGCGCTAGATCGCGCCAAAGCTGCCGGCCTCGACTACGAATGGACTGCCTTTTCTGATGAAGAGCTGGCAATTCAATCGGTTCTGAGCGGCCAGATGAATATTGGGTTTGGCACGCCTTACTCTGCCATGCAGCGTTCAAAAGCGCCGATCCGTATTATATTCCAGCTGTCAAAACTCAAGTTTTTCCCGGTCACAAGCAAGAAGTATGATGATTTGAAAGACCTTGATGGCGAGCCAATTCTGCTTCACTCCCGTGGTGGTGGCACAGACTCGATTGCGAATGTGATCGAAGACAAGATCGGCATTAAGTTCGGCAAAAGGTCCTACGTCCCAGGCTCCTCAAATCGCGTGGTGGCTTTGGTCGGTGGACAGACTGATGCAACAATCATTGATCTATCCAACAAGAACAAGGTCGTGAAGCAGTTCCCGGACAAATTCAACGTTTTGCCGATGTTTGAAGTTGATTCAAGCGATGAAGCGCTCTTTGCCAACCTGGATTGGATCAAGGAAAACGAAGAGCAGGTCGATATCTTTGTAAAAGCACTGGCGAGTGTTTGGAAGGATATGCACGAAGACCCAACGATTATCAGCAGAGAGACAGATCCAAATGGCCCAATTGGCCAGTTGCCACAGGAACTCCTTGCCGAGTTGGATGGGTTTTACACCGATGCCGTCGCTGGCGGTCTGTACGACCCGAATGGCGGTGGACGCAACGCGGCCCAGGCTGACATGGAATGGTATTCGGCTGCCGGACAGCTGGATGGTGATCCATCAACTCTGAATATCGAAGACTTTTGGTACCTTGCGCCGCTTGACGCGGCAATGGCGAAGTAATTTCGTCACCTGCCACCCGTCAACAGGTTTGACGGGTGGCTCTTTTTCAATGCCTCAGGTGAGCTAAGATGATCCATCGTCCTCTTGCACTAAAGTTGCTCTCTGCATTTATTGTGTTTGGGGCGTGGGAGATCGCGGGCCGTGTTCCGGTCAGTTTTGCATTTCCGACATTCATTGAATCAATGCAGGCGCTTTTCAGACTAACGATCGAAGGCACCATTTTCACAGCCTATGCTGAAACCCTTAAGCCACTGGTGGTCGGTGTGTCGATTTCGGCGTTTTTCGGAATCGGCATAGGATTGTGGGTTGGATTGAGCCAGCGGTTTGAATGGCTGTTTTCTCCCATATTCATTGTCATGCAGGCCGCGCCGCTTGCCGCGCTGATACCAATTCTGGTTATGGCCTATGGCATTGGCCTGACGTCAAAAGTGTTTGTTGTCTGCATTATGGCGATGCCGGTTATTGTGCTCAATACGGCCAGCGCAGTGCGCAATACACCAGCTTCCATCAAGGATATGGGTAAATCCTTCCTGGCAACAGATCGGGATATTGTCCTGAAAATCGTCATTCCGGCTGCTTCGCCCGTGATCTTCTCAGGGTTGCGGCTTGGCATATCGGCCGGTTTCATCGGCGCTATCCTGTCGGAGTTGAAAATTACGCCCACAGGTGTCGGGGACATTATCACCTACAGCCGCTCGATTGCTGACTACCCCTCAATGTATGCAGCTATTTTTTCCATAATTGTTTTGGCAGTGCTCTTCCTGAACCTGCTGGAGCGAATTGAAAACTTCCTATTTGAAGGGAACAATCGTGGTTATGTCTCAGACTAGCGACGCTTTAGAAATGCCAGCACCTGTCGAAACGGATTCCGCAGTTTCAGTTCGTAACGTCTCGAAGAACTATGGCACCGTTGAAGCTCTGCGTGATTTGTCGCTCGAGTTCCCACGCGGCCAACTGACCTCACTATTGGGGCCTTCTGGATGCGGAAAGACAACTTTGCTCAAGATCATTGCGGGATTGTTGGAGCCAACATCCGGCGAAATCGAAATTGAAGGCAAAAGGGTCACTGGTCCGGGCCCGGATCGCGCGTTTGTTTTCCAGGATTTCGCATTGTTGCCATGGGCCAGCGTTATCCGCAACGTAGCCTTTGGGTTGGAGCTTCGTGGTGTTGCGAAGTCAGAACGCGAGGCAATTGCAGAAAAGTACATCAATGATGTCGGTCTTTCAGGATTTGAAAAGGCCTATCCACATGAACTGTCAGGCGGCATGCGTCAGCGTGTTGGCCTGGCAAGAGCGCTTTCTGTGGATGCGCAGGTGCTTTTGCTCGATGAGCCTTTTTCAGCGGTGGATGAGCAAAACAGACGTAAGTTCCAGGAAGATATGCTTGAACTGGTTCGTAACGAGAACAAGACTTTCATATTTGTTACGCATTCGATCGAAGAAGCGGTCTATGTCTCGGATCAAATTGCAATTCTGTTGCCACGGCCAAGCCGTGTGTCGGAGATCATCCGTCCAACAAGTTTCCGTGGCACCGACGTAGAAAACATACGGCGTTCTCCAGAATATCTCGATATCGTTGATCAAATTTGGGCGTCCTTGCGCAATTATGTGGAGTAGGGTGACATGACAGTATTCGGACACAGATTACCGGCCATGTCCTCGCTGCTTTTGTGGGCTCTTCTTTGGGAAATCGTGGGGCAAACAGGCTGGACGTTTTTTATCCCGCCGCTGTCTGAGGTCCTGGTGACATTGTTCAATGTAATCGGCACACCGGCATTTCTGAAAGCGATGTACGAGACAGCTTACGCATTTGTCAGCGGCGTGTTCTTTGCTGTCGTTATCGGGATACCGGTTGGAATCTTGATCGGTAAAAGCAGGCTGCTTGATGAATTGATTTTGCCTTGGGTCAACATATTCCTCAGTGCGCCACTGACTGCTCTTGTTCCTGTACTGATGGTCCTGTTTGGTTTCGGCATGAAATCAATCATCATCACCACAACGCTGTTCGCAATCTGGATTATCATTCTGAACTCGCGGGCTGGCGTGAAGCAGATCAACAGATCCCTTGTGGAAATGGCGCGCAGCTTTGGTGCATCCCCCTTGGATGCGTTCTTCAAGGTCTATTTTTGGGCCGCTCTGCCGGAGATCTTGGGGGGCGTGCGCATTGGCGTTATCCGGGCGGTAAAAGGTGTGATTATCGGTCAGCTGCTGATCTCGATTGTCGGGTTTGGAGCACTTTTTGAGCTGTACTCCAACAACTTCATGATGTCCCATTTCTGGGCTGTACTCATCGTTCTGTTTGCGCTTGCATTCACGCTGTCGGAATTCTTGGCCTATCTTGAACGCAGGGTGTCCTACTACGCCTCTTCCAGATGAACGGACAACCTTGGCAGCAGTGGAACCTGTTCGGCACTTCCAAAGGTTAGAAGCGGCCATGAGAGACCATCTGATGTCTGTCCGTGGGCATTTGGACTACCATCTGCGCTACACGCCGCAGAAAAGTGGAGTATCAGGTCAGCCGAGCCGTGCAGATAATTGCTGCTGCAGATGTTCCGCTTCGGCGTTGTAGCGCTTTGCCAAAATAAGGTCTGTATCTACACTGTCGGTGTTGAGCGCCAGCAATTCTGCTGCCGTCAGTTTGGCCATCGCAAGGTCGCGAAGTGACTTCAGTTCCCGAGCCTCCAAGCCAATATCTGCAAACTGTTTTGCAGCGGATTCAAAATATCCGAATGATTTACGCAGGGTGACTATCTTACCATCTATGTCTGCCTGTTTGGCCAGGCACGATCCCAATGCGTATCGGGCTTGGCCACGGGTCTCGGTTGTAATCATGGTATCAGGCAAATCCACAATATCACGAAGCCGGTTGGAAATTGATGACAATTCAGACGTGTCACCCATCAAGCTGGCCAATGAGACTTCAGCGTCCAACTGCTCCAATACCATGTCGTAGCTGGCTTGGATTTGTCCGCTCTTACGCAATATTTGGGCAGCCCTTGTCAACAGGTCTGAGGCTCCGCGCAGCAATTCGGTGCGTTCGTGCCTCTGTCCAAACAGGCGCATCATGTTTGCATTGGTCCAGATGGCATCAGGTTGATCGTTTACATCATCCAGACCAGCCAGGTCACAATGCAATGCCTCGCCAGCCTGCAAGGCAGTATTCAGTTTTTCATCATCACCAAACTCAAGAGCGAGGTCAAAATGGAATGCCATTCTGGCACGTAAAATCTGCTGACGGCGCTCATCACTGCCGGAAAGGTCTGCAAGGCCCAAAGCCGCCTCGAAAATGTCCTCGGCAATATGATTGCCGGGGTCATCGCCACGTGCATCCATTAGCTTGTCCAGAAGCCCACTTGCTTCGCCGGGCTGGCCAGACATACCCAAAAGCACGGCGCGATCCAGCGCAAGGGTTGTCAATTGACGTTCCCGGCTTTGCACGATGGCAGGGATATTGGGGCCAGTAACCTGACGACGTTTGAAAAGACGGCTCAAAAAGCGGGCAGGTGGCTCCGCTGGGTTTTGCTCATGGCCATCGGTCTTGCCCTCTGCAGCGCTGTGCGCATTTCCGATTTCCAGCAACAATTGATGATTGATATCAAAAGCCTGCTCAAACTGACCGGCCGAAGCCAATTGATACAGTTGGTCGCGCAGCACATTTTGTTCCTGCGAAAGACCCGCATTCTCGCTGAGGCGACGCAAAAGCAGCCCAAACGCTCTTTTCTGGCGCTCTGTCGCGTTTGGTCTACTATCAGACATATGCCTTGCCCCGTCGGCTCGTTCCCCAACGTGCTGAAAATCAATGATTCGCAGCACGTCGAAAGGTTAGTAGAGCAGGGGCGTTGCGGCAATACGTATCCGGTCAGTGCATGCCCTGGTCGGTTCAGCCCCTAGTGTTTTAGCCGCGCCAACAAAGCCGATGTGTCCCACCGGTTGCCGCCCATCGATTGCACCTGCGCATAAAATTGATCAACAAGCGCTGTGACCGGCAAGTTGGAACCATTCACGCGCGCTTCGGCCAGAACAATATCCAGATCCTTGCGCATCCAATCCACAGCAAAGCCGTGTTCATATTCGCCCGCAATCATGGTTTTGTGGCGGTTTTCCATCTGCCACGAGCCGGCTGCACCTTTTGAAATCACGCCAATGACAGCCTCCATATCAAGCCCCGCATTCTGCCCAAACTGGATGCCTTCCGACAGGCCTTGGACCAATCCGGCAATGCAAATCTGATTGACCATTTTTGTCAATTGTCCAGCTCCTGTCGGCCCCATCAGGCCAACCATGCGGGCGTAGGATGCAATCACAGGCTCAGCGCGCTCAAAAATAGCCTGATCACCACCAACCATCACTGTCAGAATACCATTTTCTGCGCCTGCCTGACCACCAGAGACCGGTGCATCGAGAAAGCCGAAACCTTGGGCATCTGCAGCGCTCCGTAATTCCCGGGCAACTTCCGCAGAGGCCGTGGTGTTATCGACGAAGATAGCGCCCGGTTTCATCGCTGCAAAGGCACCGTCCGTACCAATGGTGACTGAGCGCAGATCATCATCATTACCCACGCAGCAAAATACAAAATCACAATCCGCGGCAGCTTCACGAGGGGTTGCAGCGGATGCTCCGCCGAACTCTGCTGCCCACTTCTCGGACTTGGCAGCTGTGCGGTTATAAACAGTGACATCGTGCCCACCTTTAGTCTTCAGATGACCGGCCATGGGGTATCCCATGACGCCAAGGCCGATAAACGCAACTTTTGCCATTGTCCAAGTCTCCAGTCTCATGAATTGAAATATCAGTGCTCAATCTAGCCCTTTCCAACCCTTGTCAAGTTTGGGTCAGGAGACGGCTAGTTCTCCAATCAGGAATTGCACTTAGCGTGGCGTAAGCCCAAACTCTGAAAACGGAATGAAGTTGACCAATTCGCCCGGCTGCAAGTTGGTCGCAGACTCAGATATTTCAATGAGACCATCTGCTTCTCGCAGTCCTGTGATAAGGCCCGAGCCATCCCGGTCAAATTTCGTGACACTGAGCGCACCTTTTTCGGTTTGCCCCAGAATTCCGCGCAAAAACTCACGCCGATCCGGCTTCTTTTTATCTATTCCGAAATTCGCGGTAACGGGGAAACGGACGGGCAATTTCCATGCACTGCCCTGAAGCCGCAGGATAATCTGACGTACATAGAGCAGAAAGCAGACAAAGGCCGCCACAGGGTTTCCTGGCAGGCCAACAAAGACGCAATCATCAATTTGCCCCATGGTCATCGGACGCCCCGGCTTGATGGCAAGTTGCCAAAGATGGCGTTGGCCCAATTCATCAAGAGCCGCAATTACATGGTCTTCATCACCGCGGCTGGCACCACCTGATGTCAGGATGATATCATAATCAGTTGCCGCTTCTGACAGGGTGCCACGGATCAGTTCTGCATCATCTGCAAGCACGCCAAAGTCAGTTACGTCCACGGGCACAGTTTCCAACAATCCTTTCAACATAAAGGAGTTGGAATCATAAACCTGTCCGGGGGTAGGCACCGTACCCATCGCGGGCCGCAATAATTCGTCACCCGTGGAAATGAGAGCCACTTTGAGTTTCTCAAACACGACGACATGGGAAACACCCAATGAGGCAATGGCTGCAATGTCCTGAGGGAGCAGTCTTTCTCCGGGCACCAAAACCGTTGTGCCTGCCAGAACATCCTCTCCGGATTTGCGGCAATTGGCCCCCGGTTTCAATCCTGGCGGAATAGCCACATAGGGACGGCCATGCTGAATATGGGGTTCACAATCCTCTTGCATGGCAATTGAATCGAGGCCCGCAGGCATTGCTGCGCCTGTAAAGATGCGGGCAGCAGTCTGTTTTGGCATGGGGGTCGTGCGAGCGTGTCCAGCGGCAATTCTGTCGGCCACTTCAAACCAGCCGCCAACATCGTCAAAATCTGCGTGTCGGAATGCATAACCGTCAACAGCAGCATTATCCGACAAAGGCACGTTGCGCGGCGCGACAACCGGCTCTGCCAGAATACGACCATTTGCCGCCGCCAAGGGGACCGTTTCGGAGGCTACAATCGTGCCTATGCTCTTTTGAATAAGAGCAAGAACATCGTCATGACGCAGTCGGTCCTTGTCGTGCAAAAAGCAATCATTCAAGAGCTTGCGGGATTTGCTCATGAAACCGCGCGATCGCCCGATTTCCGCATTGATAAGCCGCTCTGCTTCAATGCAAAATCCGCAATGCTGGTTATGTTATCGATGTCGAAAACGGGCAGAGCCTCGCCAACCAGAGCTGTATCGCAGGCAATGGCGACAATGCTCGGATCATCTGGCGCGAGCGGGCGGTCAGATTTGGAACCAACACGCCGCGCCTCGATCTTGGGATGCGTCTCTCGCTTATAGCCTTCAACAATAACAAGATCGCAAGGCGAGAGCTTTGCAAGAACCTCGTCGAGAGAAGGTTCCTCATCCCCGCGCAATTCATGCATCAATGCCCATCGACGGCCGGAAACCAGAGCCACTTCCTGTGCGCCAGCTTCACGGTGGGCGTAGGAATCGCGCCCCTTTTGATCAATATCAAAATTATGATGCGCATGTTTCACAGTCGATACAAAGAAGCCACGTGCTGTAATTTCAGCGACAAGCCTGCTGACCAAGGTTGTCTTCCCGGAGTTTTTCCAACCGGTTACGCCAAAGACCGGATTTTGCTCAGACATGTTCGGTCTCACCATCACTCAAATATTGCTCAGCCAGTTTCATATCATCCGGTGTATTTACGTTGAAGAACGGGTCTGCCCCATCACTCTGGCCTATGTCAAATTCCACAAGGCTCCATTGGTGTTTTTGAACAAAGCGCATGATTTTGCGCTCTTCACCCTGAGTCAGAAATTCACGCAATGGCTCCAATAGTCCGACTGACCAAAGACCAAAGGTTGGTTGACGAAACCCGCCAGACCCCGCCAGCACGATATCCTGTTTCCCGGCATCAGTCAGCTTTTTCACAAAATCAGACGGGAAGAACGGCGTATCCGCCGCTACACTGCAGACATGCTGAAAACCATTTTGTTCGCCATATTCCATTGCAGTCAGAATGCCGGCCAATGGTCCTGCATAACCTGTAACAGTGTCGCCAAGCACTGGAACGCCAAGGTGGCTGAACTGGCTCATCTCCGCATTGGTGTTGACTATGGTGGCATCGACTTGAGGGCGCAATCGGTCGAGAACACGTGTCACCATGGGCACACCACAAAGCGGCATAAGTGTCTTGTCGATCGATCCCATGCGCCGGGATTGCCCGCCGGCAAGTACAACACCCAGTATCCGGGTGCCAAGTATCCGGGTTTCATTTGTCATTTGTTGTTTCTTCTGACTGATCGTTGTCAAAGGCTACCCGGTCTTTGCCCGCCAACACCATAAATCGTGCGCCGCGCGCCCGCCCAACCAGGGTCAGTCCGGCATTCCTCGCCAGATCCACGCCCCAGGCAGTGAAGCCAGAGCGTGACACCAGAATGGGTATTCCCATCATCACGCATTTGATAACCATCTCGGAAGTCAGACGTCCGGTTGTGTAGAAAATCTTGTCTGTCGGATCACAGTCGTTCAGTCGCATCCAGCCAGCAATTTTATCCACTGCGTTGTGGCGTCCGACATCCTCCATATAAACCAATGGCTGGTCTCCCTGCGCCAGAACGCAGCCATGGATCGCACCAGCGGTCAGATATAGCGACGGCATCGTGTTTATTCTCTTCAAAAGCTTTTGGAGGGAAGCCGTTGAAAGCACCGCAGAATCAGACAGAGCAACACCTTCAAAACTATCCATGACATCACCAAACACAGTGCCCTGTGCGCAGCCTGATGTCCGGATTTTTTTCTTCAGTTTTTCCTCATAATTGGTTTCCCGTTCGGTGCGCACAACGACGACACCCAGATCATCATCATAGTCAACTTTTGTGATTGGGTTATCGGCTTCCAGCATGTTCTGGTTTTCCAGATAGCCCACGGCCAAAAGGTCGGGATGGTCACCAATCGTCATCATGGTGACAATTTCCTGGCGGTTCAGATACAGCGTCAGTGCACGCTCGGTAACCACTCGTGTTTCGACCAAAGCCCCGGTCTGGTCATAACCAGTTACGGCGGCTGATAGTCTGGGATCATCCGGCTGTGGAGATAGAATAAGATCGTTCATGGCAGTGATAATTGTCCGCATCGCCGGTTTTAAGGTTCTTAACATATAGGGGACAGGACCAGATGCGGGAAGAGATGGAAAAGGCTGAGGCACGCAATTACGTGTCCTCAGCCTAAATTTTGCGTTCTGACTGCCTGCGTGAAAGGGCTATTTCGTCAGTGTGACAGAGGCCAAATCAGTTCCCACAACCACATTTCCCTCATAACCGCTATCGGTCACGGACTGCGTGTATGAAGTCTCGGTCAATGGCCCACCGGGAATTGGGTATGGGCCTTGTCTTGCAGCACCCATAGGCGGAATGAGATGTGTCAGCATCAAATGAGACGCACCTGTGCGTTTTGCCATAGCACCAAGATCTGTTGCCGTGCTCTGCCGAAAGTAAATAGGGGGCGGGAAACCGCTGTCCTTGTCAGGCCCCATTGCAGGATGAATGGTAGAATGCACCACGATATCAGCGCCCATTGCCAGTTTTTCCACCTGTGCCGACGTAGAGGTGTCACGCGGTGGCTTTGGCGTATCATTGCCGGCATCACCGCCGATTACCACACTTCCAGCCGGTGTATCCACACGGTAGGACGCATGGCCTGGAACGTGGCGGGAATTGATGGCTGACACTTTGACATCGCCGAACGACCAAACCTCAACCGGTTCACCTTTTGCCGAAAAATTCATCACATTGATCAGATCGGCCGGTCCACCTGGCAGCCGCTTCTTGTTCTCGGCAAGTCGCTGTGCCATTTCGCCGGACTGGATAAAGGCGTCTCCGATATGGGTTGCGAGTTTTCCGCAGCTCAGAATGTGACCCAAGGGTGATTTTGCATCTTCGCTGCAAACCAGATCCACTTTGGGCCCGCCGGAATTAAAGTGCCAGCGTAACTGCATCATGTCCGCAAGGCCTTCCGTGTGGTCGGAATGCATGTGAGACAGGAATATGGCATTCAGCCGCCCCACCGGCAGGGATAATTTGGAGAGCTGCTGAGTGGTGCCACGGCCGGTATCAAACTGCAGATTGACTGCTGAACACTTGTTCGTCTCATCGCCGAATTGAACCAGGGTTCCGGCGCCCGCCTGTCCATTGAAAACGGGAGGGCCACCTTGTGTTCCAGTCAAGGTTACCTTCATACAGCCCGCTGCCTGCGCCTGTGTTCCTGTCATGCCGAACAGCGCACAGCCTGCAAAAAGTGTTGATAGAAGTGCAAAATGCTTCATCTGATCCTCCCTAATACCGATTTATTTCGGCTTTTCGTAATAAAATCGAGATTAACGGAACCAGACAAAACGGCAAGTGACACTATCGTGACTGCCATTATGGACCAATCAGACTACACACTTCGCATTCAGTAATCAGATAGTAGCCCCGGGCAAACAGACGCCAAATGCCCTGACACCCAGGCGACCAATGCCAATATCACTGAATCCATCAGAACACGCCTGTTGAACAGCATAAACGAGGTGTTGAACGAACCCATGCTCTGCCTTAGGACAAAACACCCAGTGCCGCTGCACCCTGAACATCGGTTATGTCATTGCCATGGGTTGTTGAGGTGAACAGATCTGGGTTGAGCCTATCTCCAACGGAGAAACCGGTATCCAGTTCGGCAAAGTCATTTTGGTGTTTTCTGCAAGTGACGCGCGGCCAAACTGCGCCACCCCAAACGGCAATTATGCTGTCATCAACAGTGGCATATATTTCTGGCACAGTTCGTTCTCAGCCTTGGCGACACCATGTGAAGCGAATTCCAAAGCGCGCCCACTAAGACATCACTTGCTGCTTAAGGTGGGCAATTGCCAACACTGCCTTCAAACTCAATTGAACCCGTATGGGTGCCGGAAACATTACAGAAGACACCACCGAGCGTACCATCAAAAATGTTCCCGGAACCGGACAGGATATTGCCAAGACCGTTGGTTTCATTCAGCACTATGACATCTGTCCCAAATGCGCCTTCAAACCGGTTATTTGCAAGATGAGCTCGTGTGCCATCACCATCAATCCGCAGTCCGAAAGCGTCGCCGCTGTTGGAAACAACATTGTTTGTGATCCGCACATCATTATCAAAAATGCCGATAAAAATTCCATTGCCGTTTGGTGCATTTATACGATTGTTGTCGATAACAATGCCGGTATTGGTTCCCGACATGGAAATCCCGATCGCGTCTCCGGCCAGTGTCACCGAGTTGCCCGAGATATAGATGTCAGAATTTCCATTCCCAAAAGAAATACCAGTAGCAAACTCCGCTAGCGTAGAAATGGTGTTGTTCGTAGCTGCACGGTTAGATCCATTATTACCCACAGTCAGTGCAGTCCAGTTTGTGTCTGCATTGACCGCATTGATGTTGAAGCCCGCAATATGAGAATTGTCCTCAAGCTCTATGGTTGAAAAAGTATTGTTGTTTACAGTCGGCCTGCTACCTGGTGCAGTGAAGGAAGCGGTCACCCCGGATTCCAGGCCTCGAACCATGATGCTTGAGGCACCGCCCTGCCAGGTCTGGTCTTCCTGCACATCAGCTCCAGAGCTGTAATCACCAGCGCTGCCATCAACGATGATGAGAACATCGGAACCGGCATTGTTCGCTGTCGTTTGAAGATTGCTTGTTGCATCTGTTTGTACAACGCTCTCAAACACCACATCGGTAATGGCGTCAGCGACCATCTCTTTGCCACTGGAACCAATGACAATGTCCGTGTCTCGCACAAGCCCTTCTGTCATCCGCCGCTCTTGCGCGGTCAGAGGGCTGAGTTCCCCATCTGATCCGCCGAAGGGAATTCTGAAGCGCGCGCCGACTTCCCAGCTTTCCTCGCGAACGTTATCGTAAGAGAATTCACTTTCAACGGTCAGACGACTGCCGGGGAGAATGGAGGTGACATTTTCAATACGATATTCCAGCCGGGCAGCAGGCCCCGTAATATCTTCCGCCGCATCATCAGATGAAAACCAGAAGCCGCCGCCATATAACCGCAATTCGTGGAGCCGGTTCGACCCAGGATTAACCTGAAACCCGGCAAGCTTCATCCCGACTTCCGCATCGATCCCATAAAGCGGCATTTCCTGACCGCCACTCATAAAAATCGAACTGCCGGACAAGGCCACAGTGGCTGATGATGATGCAACCTGAGGGTCAGCATTCAAAGGCACGTAGCCATTGACCCGAAAGTCATAACGATCAGACAAAAATTCCAGACCCAAAGCAGCCTGATAGAACACATTGTCATTTTCAGTTCTGCGAATGTCGAGACCAGACCAGATACCCGCATTCCAACCGGATTTCAGCATTTTGCGATACCCGAATGCCAAATTGCCTTCCTGTGCGTCCCCGGTAAAAAGTTTGCCACGGATGTCAGCAAACAGCAGAGTAGTATCTGTTTGAAAAAATGGATGAAAAATAACAGCTTCGCCACGCGTTGAATCATCGGAGCCACCATAGCCACCCAATTCAATCCATGCGTTCCACTTCCGCTCAAATTCACCTGCATGAGCCAAGCAGGAAAGGGCAAAAAATGCAGTCGTTGCCAACACTAGAGCCTTCGACTTGTGTCCCTGCTGATATCTGCATCTGACTGTCATTGAAATTCAACGCCCCGATTGATTGCTCACAAAAGTCTCGATCAGAATCACGGGGAGAAACGACACCACCCATGATCTGACTGATTACATGTCGACAGTGATACAGATGAGCATGCCGGGATAAACACTCGGTCTGGGCTTTGGCTGATACGCGGCCAATTTTGTCCGAAATGGGCTGGTTCTGGAGTGACCACCGCAACGTTCTGGAGCAAATTCGGTTCAAACCGGGTTGAGTGGTGATTCAGCAGATCCAGACGTTAAAAACAAGCGTCAGCAGCCCGTAAAAGCAACAAACTCATGAGCATGGGATCATGGATGCGGATTGGCCGACAAGACATGCGTTGATGACGAAAACCCAGCTTCGGCCATGCACCATCTGCCTTACCGCTCATTATCAGATGAAAAGGCGCAAAACAGACCTTCGACAAGGTGCGGAGATAAGTTCTGCGATTCAGGCTTCAATCGGAACCAGAAAAACTTAACGTCTCTCCATAGGGTCGCACCAGCGCTGTTTCTGTAATACCCATCAACAAGAGGAGCCCTGATGCCCGCTTCAATAGATACATCACAACCCACATGTGAGGAATTGAAATCAGGTGTTAATGGACCAGTACCCGGCTTTAGAACGCCACACCCAGCGCTGCTGCACCCTGAACATTTGTCATGTCATTGCCATGGGTGGTTGATGTGGACAGATCAAGATTGAGCCTGTCGCTCACCGCGAAGCGGGCATCCAGTCCGGCAAAGATTGCAAAACTGTCTTCGTAAAAGTCAGAAATATCTTGCGTGACACCCAACAAAGTTATGGTGGCATCCTCGCCAAAGGAGGTGCGTCCAAGTGCGCCCCCTCTGGCGGTAATCAGCGCACTGACAGAATTACCAAACGTTACGTACCGAGAAGCGGCAAGTTCCAGCCGGGCTTCCCCAAAGGCAATTATTTGATCATCAACTGTGGCGTTTGCATCGGCAGACGGGCCGGTTTCGGTGTAACCGCCAAACCATTCAGCGGCATAACGCAATTTGACTGATGGATTAAAGGTCCAGTTGGATAGGGTGCTGATTTCAGTGCCGATGGCGATCTCGGGACTGACCCAGAAGCTGACGCCCAGATCGCCTGTTGCATGGCTTTCACCCAAAGCGGCCAGATTGTCATTCACAAGGCGCTTGGTTTCATTGTCCGTGCCTATGCCCGCACTCAGGCCCAGATCAACAAATATTCGGCCAAAGTTCTTGCGTCCATAACCAGCAGCAAACAGGCCGGAACTGCGGCTTTCAAAGGAATTTGCCCAATGACCGGCGGCTTCTGAACGGCCGTCAATATAGCCTGCCATCACACCAAAGCGTGTGTCTTCGTCATGACTGGCATCATACCCGACCGCAAATCCTCCCAACTCAATATCGCGGTCCAAAGTAACCCCGTCGCCGTCATATTTGCTTTTGCTGGCCATCACCTGCAGCCATGCGCCAGACTTGTCGAACGGTCCGGCACTCTGTTCCAGGTTATGACGGCCCCTGTTCTCCATGTTCAGTTGGCTGTGCTCCAGTCGCCGTTGCATCACCGCCGAGATCAGCGCAGTTCGGTCGATGAGTGTTTCGGTTTTTGCTGCAAGAACCGAGGGATCAAATGTTGCAAACTGCTTGGTTGAACTGTTGTAGAACCAGGGAACCGTGCCACCTATGGTGGGGTCTCCACCAATTGTAGTGCCAGTGCTGAAGTCCCAAAGGTTGGAATGGGACGGGCCGGTGGTAATGTTGATTTCAACACCCGCACCAAGGTCAATTTCTCCGCCGATAAAAGACGGCGCCAGAAGGTTTAATGTGCTGCCGCCGTTGTGGAACTGAATGGAATTGTATTGAGCGGCAACAATCTTGCCGGAATTTGTCACAGTGCTGTCGGCGGTAGTATCAATGGCTGCTGAGTTGAGACCTGCGGTAAACAGCAATCCACTGTTTATGATTGTGTTGCTACTTTGGCCATCTATGGCACGGGCATTGTCACCATAGGTTCGAATTGATCCGCTATTTGTGAAAATGGTGCCTGAAAAGGATCGAATACCTTTTGCACCATTACTGAAAGTTACAATGGCGCCACTGTTGAAACCCTGGCTGTCATCACCAAGTTGAATTGCACTTCCATTATCTTCATATACTCTGATAACACCCGTATTCGTGACCTTGCTGTCGGCTCCAACATTCACGCCATCATCGCCGCGTGTTTCGATCAGGCCGCTATTTATGACTATGTGGTCGTCGCCGGCATCGATACCAGCAGCTCCACCGCTGCCGTAGGTGATAATCGACCCGGAGTTGATTACCATGCCGTGATCACGCAGATAAATTGCGGCCGCGTCGTCACCCCTTGTAATTATGATGCCGCTATTCATGATTGTAGTGTATTCATTTGCCTCTATGCCTTCACTAAACAAACCATGCGTTTCGATTGTTCCAGTATTGCTGATGATCGTTTGATCGACTGCTTGAATGCCGTTACTACTTTCGCCACTGGTGACTATGGAACCGCCATTCGTGATGCTGTTGAATGAGCCGGTTGCTTCAACACCATGGGTGTCGTTTGGTACGGTCGTAATAGCACCATCGCCTGTAATGATCAGGCTGTCATTGCCATCCAGTATATTGGCTGCAGACCCATTGGTGATGACGGTTGGCGTGTCGACAAGAAAGTCTGCTGCGTAAGTGCTGGAGTAGCTTGCGAACAGTGCTGTTGCAGCAACGCTCAAAATCAGGAGCCGCTTTTTGCCGGCCCGGCCCACAAGCGGTTCAGCCACTTTCACTGATGTAACAGTGATATCGGAATATACGGATTCTATCGTCAAATTCAAACACTCCAATCAGCTCTCCTGCCACCAGATTGCCCGCAGATTATCTATTGAATTCCGAGGCTTAATCACTATTGTGAACACACGGGTTCTGTGAAACTGGGGTTGCAGAATATACCTAGACTATCTAGTTAGTTTAAAGACTAGATAAACTGGAGGCATCACAGTGTCAATTGGTTCAGAGCCGAGTCCGCAGGATTTGGTCGACTCGATTCGAGGTCTTTATGCAGAAGTCGGTCGCTTTGATGAGTATATTGCAGACAGCATAGGGATTGATCGAACCGCATTGCGGGCCATCGACGCGCTAAAGGAAACGGAACTTCATCCAAAAGACTTCGCAGTCAAGTTGGGTATAACCACGGCTTCTGTTACTGCAATGCTGGACCGACTGGAAAAGGGTGGACACATAAACCGGACACACTCTCCGACGGACAGACGGAGCTGGGTCATCAGTCTGACAGATGAAACCCGGACAGAGGCCGAGAAGCGTTACAGCAATCTTGGCCAGGCTCTCAAGGATTTGTTCGCTGGCCGCACAAATGAAGAACTGTCAAACACATTTAAAGCCATTGAAGAACTGAAAATGGCCTTTGAAGTGGCACGCAATAAATAGTGTTTATTCAGTATCGATTGGCACCAGAATGACCTTCTTGCGCTGAGACAGCGCAAAGCCAAGTTTTCCTTCTTTTACCTGTAACGCAGCTTCACCGAACAACTCCCGCCGCCAGCCTTTCAGTGCGGCGACGTCCGCTGTGTCACTGTCCGCGATTTTTTCCAGATCATCCACATTGGCAATGATTTTTGAAGCGACACCATGTTGCTCACAGACAAGTTTCAGCAAGACTTTCAGCAATTCAACCACGGCACTTGCGCCTTCAGGTCGACGGGGAGGACGCGGCACGATTGGCAAGTCTTCTTTCGGAATGGATTTCGCCCGCTTGACGGCGGCAATCACGGAATCCGCAAATTTTGACCGGTCAAAACCTTTGGGCAGTGCGCGCATACGTGCCAGCGCCTGAACATTTTCCGGTTGTTGGGAAGCCAGTTCGTAGATTGCATCATCCTTGATGATGCGGCCACGCGGTTGATTGCGAGATTTCGCTTCTGCTTCGCGCCAGGCCGCCAGTTCCTTGGTCACAGCCAGTTCGATAGGTTTGCGCGCCCGCATTTTTAGCCGTTTCCAGGCGTCTTGCGGCTCCACGATATAGGTTCCGCGACTCTCCAATATGGCCATTTCCTCAGTCAGCCAGTCCGTACGGCTTTGCTGCTCAAGTTTGGCTGCCAGAGATTTGTAGATATCACGCAAATGGGTCACATCAGCCAGAGCGTAAGTCTGCTGTTTGGCGGTCAGTGGCCGCTGACTCCAATCGGTAAATCGTGAAGATTTGTCGATCTGGACATTACAGATTTTTTGCACCAGATGATCGTAACTGATGCTGTCGCCAAAACCACAAACCATCGCTGCAATCTGAGTGTCAAACAGAGGTGCGGGTATCAAATCTCCAAGCTTGAGAATAATCTCTAGATCCTGACGCGCAGAATGAAACACTTTTACCACATTGCGATCAGCCATGAGCTCAAAGAAGGGCGCAAGATCCAGGCCGTCGGCCATCGGATCTATCAGCGCCGCTTCATCATCGCTGGCAACCTGAATGAGGCACAGGATGGGCCAATATGTGCTCTCACGTAGAAATTCTGTGTCAACTGTCACAAAGGAATGTTGAGCCAGACGCGCGCACATATCAGCGAGCGTCTTTGTATCAGTTACAGTAATAATATCAGACAAGTTTCAAGCCTTGGTTTTTACGTAGGAGCCCGGTGCGTCCTCGAGGATTTCAATGCCATTCTCGCCGGGCTGTCGCGCAGAGACTTGGGTGTCGTTCAGTTCTTCAATCCATGCGTGCCAATGTGGCCACCAGGATCCGAGATGTTCTTCAGCGTTTGAGACCCATTCGTCAAAATCACCTTTTGGTTCAGCGCCGGTCCAATGCTGATACTTGTTTCTGTGAGGTGGATTGACCACACCGGCAATGTGACCTGAGCCCGCCATCACAAATTGCACCGGACCACCAAAACACGACGACCCTTTGAACACGGACAGGGCAGGCGCGATGTGATCTTCCTTGGTTGCCAGATTGTAGATCGGGATTTTGACCTTCGACAGGTCAAGGGTCTCATCGCCTATGACCATTTTTCCACGGGACAGATTGTTTTCGAGATAACAGTTCCGCATATAGAATGAATGGTTCGCAGCCGGCATCCGGGTACTGTCGGAATTCCAGTACAAAAGATCAAACGGGAAGGGATCTTTGCCACGCATGTAATTGTTCACGAAATATGGCCAGACCAGATCATTGGAGCGCAGCATGTTGAATGCTGTCGACATTTTTGAGCCTTCCAGATAACCGCGCTTTTCCATGTGTTTCTCAAGCGCGCTGATCTGTTCTTCATCGACGAATATTTTCAACTCGCCCGCATGGGTGAAGTCTACCTGTGTGGTAAACAGGGTGGCCGACGCAATGCGGGTGTCTTTTTTGGCAGCCATATAGGCCAGTGAGACAGACAGCAATGTGCCGCCAACACAATAGCCAATGGCATTCACCTTCTGTTCGCCAGTCGCAGTCTCAACCTGGTTCAAGGCCTCTAGGATGCCTTCTTTCATGTAGTGTTCAAAACTTTTTCCCGACTGGCGCTCATCGGGGTTGATCCATGAAATCACAAACACTGTATGACCGCGCTCGACGGCCCAGCGGATAAAGGACTTCTCCGGATTGAGGTCCAGCACATAGAATTTGTTGATCCATGGCGGAACGATCAACAATGGTCGCTTCAGCACCTTGGTTGTTATGGGCGTATATTGGAGCAACTGACAGATATCATTCTGAAAGATGACTTTGCCCGGCGTCACGGCCATGTTCTCGCCGACCTTGAATTTTTTCGGATCAGACTGGCGCATTTTCAATTCGCCATCACCGGCAATCATATCCTCTGCCAGCATCCGCATGCCGCGCACCAGATTTTCTCCGTCGCTCTGGACCGTCTCCTTCAGCAATTCCGGATTGGTCAGCAGGAAGTTGGACGGCGACACAGCATTTGACAATTGCTGAACATAGAAGTCGGCTTTACTCTTGGTGTGCTCATCCAGATCATCAGCTTCTTCCACCATCTGCTGTGCCCACTTCGACGTGATCAGATAGAATTGCTTCAGAAAGTCAAAAAACTGGTTCTGCTCCCAGTCCTCAGCCGAAAACCGCTTATCACCTTGAGTGGGCTTGATGGCGGGTTGAGCTTCCTGTCCCTGCATGCGTTGCAGCGACGAGCTCCACAAATTCATGTAGTTTGTCCACAGGGCTGTTTGAGCCTGAACCGCTCGTTCCGGATCTGAAATCCAGTACTCGCCAACCTTCGACAGGGTTGTCACGATTTCGGAAATCTCGTCATTAACATCCTCTCCGTCCCGGCGACCTTCCTCTCGTGGTTTCAGGAAAGCAGCCACAGCGCGACCAGCCTCCTCAGCCGCACGTGCCAGATTGTTGGCAAATGCTTCCGGATTCTGCACGATATACTCTAGAAGATGGTTGTCCCGACCGGGGTCTTTGGGTGTTTCCGTCATGGTCCCTGAAAGATGTTTTTTGTTTTTCTCCAGACTGTGTATCATCGACGCAACACGAGCGAAAGCGCGACAATTGCCCTAGCGTCCGAATGTTTGAGCGCTTTTTAGCCATTTGGGGCCTTTTCATGGCCGCACTATCGTGAAACAAATCAATTTCCCAAGTCCATGCCATCCCAAAGCGAGAGATACGATGGAAGAGTTCCACAAGGTCAAACGGCTGCCAGTCTATGTTTTTGAACACGTCAACAAGATCAAGGCGAAGGCGCGAGCGGGTGGAGCAGATATCATTGATCTGGGGATGGGCAATCCCGATTTGCCGACACCTCAGCACATTGTCGACAAGTTGGTCGAGACGGTCTCCAATCCGCGGACACATCGCTATTCAACATCTCGCGGTATTCCCGGCTTGCGCAAGGCTCAGGCTGGATATTACGAGCGTCGTTTTGGGGTAAAACTCAATCCGGACACACAGATTGTCGCGACACTTGGTTCCAAGGAAGGCTTTGCCAATATGGCACAGGCCATCACAGCACCGGGCGATGTCATTTTGGTTCCAAACCCAACCTATCCGATTCACTCTTTCGGCTTCATTATGTCTGGCGGGGTTATTCGTTCGATTCCTGCAGAACCGGGCCCAGAGTTTTTCCGCACGGCAGAACGCGCCATTCGGCATTCGATTCCCAAACCGCTGGCACTCATCCTCAACTACCCGTCAAATCCAACTGCCTATCTGGCAAATCTGGACTTCTACAAAGATGTTGTCGCTTTCGCTAAGAAACATGATTTGCTGATCCTTTCGGATCTGGCCTATTCGGAAATCTATTTTGAAGGAACGCCACCACCGTCAATTCTTGAGGTCGAAGGCGCGATTGATATTGCTGTTGAATTTACCAGCATGTCGAAAACCTTCTCCATGCCCGGTTGGCGCATGGGCTTTGCGGTCGGCAATGAACGTTTGATTGCCGCACTGGCGCGGGTCAAATCCTATCTTGATTACGGTGCCTTTACACCGATCCAGGTGGCAGCCGCTGCGGCATTGAATGGCAGCGAAGACTGTATCGATGAAGCACGCAAAATTTACAAAGGCCGACGTGATGTCATGGTCGACTCGTTTGCACGTGCCGGCTGGGATGTGCCATCGCCTGGCGCAACCATGTTTGCCTGGGCACCATTGCCTGAAAATTTCAAGCATATGGGCTCGTTTGAGTTTTCCCGTCTTTTGATTGAAGAAGCCGACGTTGCCGTTGCTCCCGGGATCGGGTTTGGTGAGCATGGCGATGAGCATGTACGTATCGCTCTGGTAGAAAATGAACAACGAATACGTCAGGCTGCGCGAAACTTGCGTCGCTTCCTTGCATCTTCCCAGCAATCCATGCCAAACGTCGTGCCAATCAGCGCATAGACGCTGTGTCCTGAGCAAATTCGGAAAGATCATCGATGACAGATGCGTTGCGACTCGGCATAGCCGGGCTTGGAACCGTTGGCTGCGCCCTGATTCAGCTTTTGGCGAAACAGAATGAAATTTTGGAAACCCGCTCTGGCAGGCCGCTTTCCGTAACCGGTATCAGTGCACGCACGCGAGGGCGCGACCGGGGCATTTCAATTGATGAAATGGATTGGCATGATGACCCGGTCGCCCTAGCAACCGCCGACAACATTGATGTCTTTGTCGAATTGATCGGCGGTGACAACGGTCCGGCCGATTTGGCCGTACGCGCGGCCCTTGAAAGCGGCAAACATGTAGTGACCGCCAACAAGGCATTGCTTGCAAAACATGGCGGAGATCTTGCCAGACTTGCAGAAGCAAACGGGGTTTCACTGAATTTTGAAGCTGCTGTTGCCGGTGGTATTCCTGTCATCAAGGCCTTGCGGGAAAGCCTGGCTGGCAATCAGGTCAGTCGCGTCTCCGGTATCCTGAACGGAACCTGCAACTACATCCTCACGCGTATGGAAGAGGATAATTTGTCCTTTTCTGCTTGTCTGGACCAGGCCCAGCAACTTGGATACGCCGAAGCAGACCCGACCTTTGATGTTGAAGGATATGACACAGCGCACAAACTGTCGCTGTTGACGAGCCTGGCATTTGGAACCGAGATCAACAGCGACGAAATCTACGTGGAAGGGATTTCCTCGATAACACCGCAGGACATTCAGGCAGCGACTGAATTGGGTTATCGAATCAGGCTTTTAGGTGTCGCGCAGAAGCTGGCGACGGGCATCGAACAACGCGTGCACCCCACTATGGTTCCGTTGGAAGGCCCTTTGGCCCAGATAACCGATGTCACAAACGCGGTGTCTATTGATGCTGATGCTGTCGGAAATATCACCATGTCCGGACCGGGAGCCGGCGGAGACGCCACAGCATCTGCTGTCCTGGGCGACATTGTCGACATTGCGCGCGGCGTGATGGTTTCAACACTCGGCATCAAGGTTGCGGATCAAAAGCCTTATGTAAAAGCCAGAATGCGGGCCCATGAAGGTGGCTACTACATCAGATTGACCGTTAGTGACCGTCTGGGGGCATTTGCCTCCATAGCCGGACGGATGGCTGAAGCAGGTATTTCTCTTGCCAGCATTATGCAGAAGAATCGCGATGGTCAGCCAGAATTATCAAATGGGCCTGAAACAAAGACAGTCTTGCTGATCACCCACAAGACAACTGAAAGCGCCATTCGTGAGGCGCTCGTACACATACGTTCAGATGGCCATATTGTTGGCGACCCACAACTAATACGGCTTGAAAAAGCCTGAGTTTCAACCCTAGGGTAAAGGCCCTGGAATTATTTCCGCAAAGCAGCCTTGGAGAGCAAGATGAACACTGAGACATTAGAAGATGTTGTGCTTGACCGTATTCTCACGCTGGAACTGGCAAGGGTAACAGAACGCGCAGCCGTTGCTGCAGCCCGCTTACGGGGGCGGGGCGATGAAAAAGCCGCAGATCAAGTGGCTGTCGATGCCATGCGAAACGAATTGAACGCCTTGCCAATTGACGGAACAGTTGTCATTGGCGAAGGCGAACGTGACGAAGCACCGATGCTCTACATTGGTGAAAAAGTCGGCCGGAAGGGCGGTGGACCCAAGGTCGATATTGCACTTGATCCCCTGGAAGGCACTACAATTTGCGCCAAAAATCTGCCGAACTCTCTGGCTGTGGTTGCCATTGCAAATGAGGGTAACCTTCTGAACGCGCCGGATGTCTATATGGAAAAAATTGCCATTGGACCTGGCTATGAGGCGGGAACAGTCGATCTGGATTTGCCGCCCGCGGAAAACATGGCACGTGTGGCTGCAGCAAAAGGTGTTTCCATTGATCAGGTGACGGCCTGTATTCTTGATCGTCCGCGCCATGCCAAGATCATTGAAGAAGTTCGTCAGACCGGCGCAGCCATCCGATTGATTGGTGATGGCGATGTGGCCGGTGTTATTCACACAACCGACCCCGAAGAGACAGGCATCGACATTTACATGGGCATTGGCGGAGCGCCTGAGGGCGTGCTTGCAGCGGCCGCACTACGTTGTATCGGTGGTCAGATGCAGGGTCGTTTGGTCATCAATACCCAGCAGCAGCGCGACCGTGCCATCAAAATGGGCATTGAAGATGTGAACAAGAAGTTCGACATGCTGGAAATGGCCAAGGGTGATGTTCTGTTTGCGGCAACAGGCGTAACCGATGGCAACATGTTGTCCGGAGTTCGTTTCGGCCAGGACAGTATTACCACACATACGGTTGTTATGCGGTCTTCCAGCCACACGGTCAGATGGATCAAAGCCAGACACCGTCAGACCGACCGTTTTTCATAAGTTCGGAAACGCATTTCAGCATTGGGAGAGTTGCTTTTGCAGCCACGCCACTTTCTAGGAGTTGAAAAATCCCTGACCGGCAAGGCGTGGGTCGAAAGCCTCGATACAAAAACGCAGCCCATTGCAACGGCTATCTCGCAACGCCATCAGTTGCCCGAGCTTCTCGGCCGCGTGCTTGCGGCACGCGGCGTGGACATTGACAGTGCAGCTCAATTTCTGACGCCTTCTCTCCGCGATATGATGCCGGACCCCAAAGCGCTCACCGACATGGAGAAGGCGGCAGAACGGCTGACAAAAGCAATCGTCGACAAACAGAATGTAGCGATTTTTGGGGACTATGATGTCGACGGCGCAACCAGTTCAGCTCTCCTGTTTCGGTTCCTGCAGCATTTCGGATTATCCGCAAAAATCTACATCCCGGATCGGATTTTTGAAGGCTATGGACCAAATGGTCCGGCCATTGATGGACTGATTGATGACGGCGCCCAATTGATTGTCACTGTCGATTGCGGATCCACAAGCTTTGAAGCACTGGAACATGCTGCGCGCCGAAAGTGCGATGTCGTCATCCTGGATCACCATCAGCTTGGAGAACAACTGCCGCATGCCGTAGCACTGGTAAATCCAAACAGGCAGGATGATCTGTCCGGACAGGGACATCTGGCTGCAGTTGGCGTTGTGTTTTTAACTCTGGTTGCCACTTTGGCCGTTCTTAAAGGCGCCAATCACCCGCAAGCCAAAAGCTGTGATCTCTTGGCATGGCTTGATCTGGTAGCGCTTGGCACTGTCTGTGATGTGGTGCCACTCAAAGGGTTGAACCGCGCTTACATCACAAAGGGTCTGGTGGCTATTCGGCACGGACGCAATGCTGGTCTTAACGCCCTGATGAAGACGGCCAGACTGACTGGACCTGCAAATGCCTACCATTTGGGGTTTCTGGTTGGCCCACGCATCAATGCCGGAGGACGCATTGGTGATGCGTCACTTGGGGCAAGGCTGCTTACGATGGACGATTCCATTGCGGCTGAAACCATTGCGGTGCAACTGGATGATCTGAACAAGCAGCGCCAGGCCATCGAAACAGATATGCTGGCAGAGGCAATTGCCGAGGCTGAAAGAGACATTGGTGCAGGTCCAGGGCCCTCTGTTCTGATCACAGGTCAGGATGACTGGCATCCGGGCATAGTCGGCTTGCTTGCAGCCCGGTTGAAAGAACGTTTCCACAGGCCGGCTTTTGCCATTTCCTACAATCCCAACGGAATTGGTACCGGTTCGGCACGTTCAGTTCCAGGGGTGGATGTGGGGGCGGCCGTCAGGGGGGCTGTCGAAGCGGGCATTCTCACCAAGGGAGGCGGCCATGCAATGGCAGCTGGTCTTACAATTGAGCGCGCGCAGCTTGGCCGGTTTCGCGAATACCTTGAAGAACATTTGTCCCGGGCAGTCGATGCAGCGCGCGGGCAAAATCAATTGCGAATTGATGGTGCAATTACCGCCAATGGCGCAACAATTGAGTTCATGGATCTGGTGGAGCGGGCTGGTCCATACGGCTCAGGGCACTCACAGCCGGTATTCGCGTTGCCAGCGCATTTCATAGGTCCGGCCAAGATAGTCGGGTCCGGGCATGTCCGTGCAAGTGTTTCCTCCGGCCAAGGCACACGCATAAATGCAATTGCTTTTCGGGCCGCTGATAATCCCATTGGTCAGACAATGTTGAAAAACAGGGAAGGGACATTCCATCTTGCAGGCACTTTCTCACTTGATCATTGGGGCGGTCGCCCCAGTGTTCAATTAAGAATTCTGGATTTGGCGAGACCGTCCATCAGGCGATAAATTCGAAACTAAAGTACGAGACAGAAATTTTATATTCTCTGATACTTAACTATTAGTAGAAAATCAGGCATTCTGACTCCCAAAATTTTCCCGTAGCTATATATGGGTTGCAATCAGATACTCTTACTCCATTAAATTTCAAGTCGTGCGGATAATGGTTGGAATAAAGTTAATTCGTCTCTCATGTGTTGGCCTGCTTTTGGCCGGATTCTGTTTCAACAGTTCCCAAAGTGCCTTGGCATTGGAAATCGGTTCACGCCGCGCTCCGGTGATCACTGATTTGACCAGAATGCGCGTGGAATTGAAGGGCGCTCTGCTTGCCAAGCAAGTCGACAGTCATCTCAAGCAAAACGATCTTGCATTGCTGGCCGTTGGCGACTTCCTGAGTGCCAATCCGGACATTTCCGCGCCCATAGCTCACTCACGCATGAAGCGCTATCAGCGCGCTGCTGCCGGGTTGCGTTCAATTCTGGCCATCGCTGCAGACGGCACTTTGTTATTTGACAGTTACAATTTGCCTGCGCCCGATATAAACCTCGGTGATCGGTTATATGTTCGGGAGGCTGTTCGTCAGGGAAGTGGTGATTTGCGAATTAATCCACCCGTTGTCGGCCGACAGAGCGGCCTTCCCTTTATTCCCATTACGCGCGGCTTGTTCAATGTGGAAGGGGTCGCAATCGGAGTGGTCGTCGGCATAATGGGCCCTGAAACACTTTTGCCTGAAGACAGCAACTGCGCTCTTTGTGTATCGGTGGTGCTGACAAGTGGCATGGATGTCATGGTCAGCCGCCCGTCAGGAATGCAACTTTCCAACGATCTCATCAGCCACATCAATGAGTCGATGGCCTTTACCGGCATTGAATTGATTGACATAAACGGTGGACTTACACTTTTTACGTGGACCAAAAACAATTATGCAGGCGTCATCACAGTCGTTGGCGAGTTGTTGCCGAATTAGAACTGATGTTGTTTTTCAACGCCGTGCCGACCAAACAGGTCATGATGCTGCTCGTAAAAGTCAGTTTGCGAGTTTTGTATTGCGGACCAAATACTGAAAAGCCTCCAGTGTGTCCTTTTCAGAAAACTCCGAAATCGGTTTCCCGATCTCAGTCTCTACAGCTTTGAGAGTAGCGGCAGAATCAAGATTTTTGCTCTCCGCAGCCAAAACCACCATCAGGCTCAGTTCGGCTTGGTAATTCTCAACATTTGCCTGATGGAATATGTATGCGGCGGTCAGGCCCATAACCAGGCCAATCAACATTGAAACCCCAATCAGAGCAAACCGCTTCCGGCTATCCTCATTGAGGTCAACCTTATGATGTTTCAGTTTTTCCTGTAGCTCAAAGTCGAGCATATTTCCCGCCAAGATAGAAATTGTTATAGTAAAACCACCAGAAAGATAATTTACGAGTCATTTCCCCATTCCTCAGTTGAAGACAGGGAAGCGGATGAAAACCATTCAAGTCATTCCGGCTACCATACATGATGTAACGGAAATTGCCCGCATACATGTGGATTGTTGGCAAAATTGTTATGGTTTTTTACCTTCCGAACTTCTCAGCCGGCGAAATAAAGCATTTCGCCTGGCCCAATGGAGCCAATGGATCAAAAATCCGGGGCTGGCTGAACGTCTCTACGTCATTCGTAGCGGACAATCCGGCATCGGTTTCTGCTTTGCCAAGCCGTGCGACGATAAAGACGCCCCGGTTGGTGCAGGTGAACTCCACGCAGGTTACGTCCTACCAAAATGGAGAGGAACATCAGCTGGTCCCAAACTTATGCTTACCATGGCTCAATTTCTCGAAGAGCACCATAAGATTCCGCTCATAATTTGGGTGTTTCGCCAAAATCCCATGCGAATTTGGTATGCTCAATTGGGATGGAAAAAATTCATCGAACGCTCACGCACGATTGATGGAATAGAGGTTGCTGAGTACGGCTATATAAGCCCGCCACTTCAGCAACTTTATCATCGGTTGAATGTTATGATTGAGAACTGCGACGGGCGCGGCGTTGTGCCTCGAAGGAAACGATCTTATCGATTGGCGCATCTTCCTGATCCTGGAGATAGTGGCACAACTCCAGAAACAAATCAGCGAATTCCCTAGGATCGCCTTCCTTAATCTGCTTGTCCTTAACGATATGAAACGCGACGTTGTAGACGACTCTGGAGGATATTCCGTTTCCACCACTACTGCCGCCGTAAGGTATTTCCAGATAGTTCCGGATTATCTCTTCATCTTCGACAGCCAGACGGCGTTTCCCCGACAAAATTTTGCTGACAACAGAAACATCGCGGCCAAGCGCCTTTGCAAGACCAATGCGGGTCTTGTCCGGTTTGTCGAGACCATCAAAAATCCAAGTCAAATCCATGAGTAGTTACCTTCGGTGAAATTATGCCGAACCGATGACTGATATACTAATGCTTCGGCTCAAAACCGCAAGCGTGAACAGAAGCAACGAATGAATTGAAAATGAATAGTGGGGAATTCGGCCATCGGTCGACGCAGATGGTCTGCTGTAAGCCACTGAAGTACTTCGACTACTTCCGAAGTCAAACAGACAAACGGAAGAATTAATTGCCCAATCACATCGGCATGCGCGCCACACAAGGAGGTGGCACGCCCTACGGGACTCGAACCCGTGTTTCCGCCGTGAAAGGGCGGCGTCCTAGACCGCTAGACGAAGGGCGCTTCGGGAGTGGCTTATAGAGAGGATTCTTAGGGGTAGCAACCCTCATAATCCGTCGCAGACAGTTTTTTTGAAGCCAAGCTACACATTTCCAGAATTCCCAATTGCGGAGAGCCTGAAATCCCAAACGGCGAGGGGCTGTCTCTCCATTTGGGAACCGAGCAAAGATGGCCGCAGAACGGACAAGCCAGGCTTACCAGTGACCGGTATTAGGCATTGAGGCCCAAGGCTCCTGTGAAGGCAAAGCGTCACCTTCTTGCAACAGTTCGACCGAAATATTATCGGGAGAGCGTACGAAAGCCATGTGGCCGTCGCGCGGTGGGCGGTTGATGACCACCCCCATATCCATAAGTTTTTGGCACAGCGCATAGATGTCTGCGACCCGGTAAGCCAAGTGTCCGAAATTGCGTCCTTCACCATAGGGTTCTGGATCCCAATTATGAGTCAGCTCGACCTGTGCAGATTCATCACCTGGTGCCGATAGAAAAATCAGGGTGAAGCGCCCCTTTTCGTTGTCAATGCGGCGTGTTTCCTGCAATCCCAGACCATCACAGTAAAATTTCAAAGACGCGTCGACATCGGTTACTCGGACCATTGTGTGTAGATATTTCATATAAGGCTCCAAATGATGCAGGCCTAAATCATCGCCCACAATAGGTTTGTGTTTCGCCACGCATTTGTGGTTGTTTTCCCGGTGATTGTATCACCCTCCGGCTCGTACATGAACATAGGCATTGCTCCAGCAATGTGAAGAAATGATTGTCCGATAGAACAATTCAACTTTCATACAGGTACGAAATCTACATGGACTGCCAGCAAGCTGCTTGATGAATGGGGCCGTCACAGTGTTTAATAATAAACAGAATCAGATGATACGCATCGGGGCGAATTGGTCCGGGCTTTTCGGGCTTAATTGCATAAGCGAAAGACGCGTGGCATCTAAAGTTGTGGGGCAGTTGGTGATTCTGACACATCACTGACGTTTGTAGGTCATCTTAGCGCTTCAATTTTGTGCGCAGAACAGATGTTGTGCAGGCAATCGCTTGGTCGAGAGGGCAGTTCAAATGGGCGCAAAACAGCCAGAAGATGCAGTTTCTGCTCAGGCCGCTGATAATGTATCTGCGACCACGACTGACGCCAAACCCCCTTTGGACAGCCACATTGGCACCGAAATTCCAGTTGATATTGAAGTTGTCGCCGGCTCGATCAAATGGTTCGACGTTTCCAAGGGATATGGATTTATCGTCCCCGATGATGGAACCAACGATGTTTTGCTCCACGTCACGACGTTGCGCCGGGATGGCTTCCTGACCGCTATGGAGGGCGCGCGGATCGTCTGCGAGGTAACTCGGCAGAGTAAGGGCTTGCAGGCCTTCCGGGTCCTGTCCATGGATTACAGCACGGCTGTGCAGCCTTCAGCCTCTGAACCAACGCGAACGCACACACAGGTCGAGCCTGAAAGCGACATGACGCTGGTGACCGTCAAATGGTTCAACCGCACCAAGGGCTTCGGTTTTGTGACCGAAAGCGAAGAGGCCCCAGATATCTTCATCCATATGGAGACCCTGCGCCAGTTTGGTCTGACAGAGTTGCGGCCTGGCCAAAAGGTACTGGTACGTTATGGCAAAGGCCCCAAAGGATTGATGTGCGCTGAAGTTCGTCCGGCTGAAGGCCCGGGCCAGCCTGTATCACACTAAATTTCGCCTATATGACATGACAAGGATTGCCGGCAGCTTTGCTGTAAGGTGATGCTGTCATCTCCCTTTAATAAAAGACCAAGGGCATATCGGTTCATGAGTATAAAATTCAACCCAGTCATATTCCGCCGCGGGCTCAGCACGATAGTCGTCGCTATGGCTTTGCTGTTTGGCGTTGCGAACCTTTCGCTTTACGCGCAGCAGCCCCAGTCGATAGCGCCAAGTCCTGTCTTTTTAGCAATCGAGACGAAAACAGGCGTTCAGCGCTTCGTCGTTGAGATCGCTGATGAGCAGGAGGAGCGGGAAGTTGGCCTGATGTTCAGAGAAGACCTTCCACCGGATCAGGGCATGCTCTTTGATTTCGGTAAAGATCGACTGGTCACAATGTGGATGCGCAATACGCCTTTGTCACTGGATATGGTGTTTATCGATCGCTCTGGAACAGTTGTTCGGGTCGCTCAAAACACGACACCGTTCTCGACCGACATTATTTCATCGGGAGAACCCGTACGCTATGTGTTGGAACTCAATGCTGGTGTGGCATCAGGCAATGGAATCCGATCAGGAGACAAGGTGATGCATCCGTTGGTCACCAAGAATCTCAGTTCCGACTAAAGCTCGTAGCTTGCACAAAATACAGATTTCCAGCTGGTCGATTCAACCTTTTTGTAATTTACCCAAAACGGCTCTTGTCGTGGCCCAATAGTCCGTGTAATAGGCGTGTCTCTGACGCAGGAAACTGTTTCAGATATTGGTACGGGGTATAGCTCAGCCTGGTAGAGCACTGGTTTTGGGAACCAGGGGTCGAGAGTTCGAATCTTTCTGCCCCGACCATTTTTCACTGAAAAATCAATTGTCTTTGAAGCGCCGCCCGGGCGCTTCGACACCGCGTTGTGTGATGCAAGCCGCCAGAGTACCTTGAGGACGCATTAAGAGCACTTTTGATGAATATCAACTCATCAAAAACTCAATTCGGTTCTTGCCACATCATGGATGCTGGCTGTATCTATTATCACAACACTCTGCTGCAAACCGAAGAGATCAAAATGGGCGCACGCATTTACCAGCCAACCAAGAATCCCATGCAATCAGGACGGGGTAAAACCGGTAACTGGATTCTCGAATATGTACGGGAAACACCTCGGCAAATTGAGCCATTGATGGGATACACCTCTTCATCGGACATGAAGCAGCAGATCAAATTGAACTTTGACAGTCAGGAAGACGCCGTTGCCTATGCTGAGAGGAATGGCATTGCCTACCAGCTAGCCAATCAGAAACAGCGAAAAATTCGGATAACGTCCTACTCGGAAAATTTCAAGTTTGACCGCAAACAATCGTGGACACACTAGCAGCTGACACCACAATTCTGGCCCCGTAGCTCAGCTGGATAGAGCAGCGGACTTCTAATCCGCAGGTCGTAGGTTCGAGTCCTACCGGGGTCACCATCTCTCAGTAAAGTGGATTATATTTCAATATCTTATTAATAATTTTGAATGGTCCTTGCGCTGAGAATCAGTCTGGCGACTGAGCCAGGATAAGATATTCTGAGTGTGTGTCGCGACAGGCCTTTGCCCGCGATCTCCCTTGGCACTTTTCCAAGACCCGTGACGCCCATTCAAATGGTTCTGCTTGATCACGCTACTTGCCCATCATATTTTCCAAGGCCAGTTTCGGTTCAGCTCTTGCCTCAGCCACATTTGGAAACCAGAGCACTTAATCGCGTATCATGGAGGCGATCATTTCGGCGGCCTTGTCCCTTGCATGTTCCATACTTCCGGCGGCGAATAATGAAATGCGAACTGGATAAGAGTTTCGCTCAAAATCTTCCTGTCTTGGAAGATAATTCAAAAAGCCATTGCACACATCAAGGACGAGCACTGTGAAGTCTGGAAATTTCTCCCGAAGGGATGTCTGAACGTCGCTGTAAAATTCAACTGGCGCGCCGACGAGAAAGGATCTTCCCAACTTCCAGACGTAAATTGGCAGATCGAATTCTGCTACATCTCCCACCTTTTCCCGCAAAGCCAATCTGCGCTGCGCTCTTTCCTTTTCAAAGCCCACCGGAGCGCTTTCATATTCAGCGCGACATTCCTCAATGGAAGGCAATTGACCGACTTCCAGTCTCACGCTGTCCTTTTGAACCAACGCGCAATGCTCTGGTGTTTGTTTTTCAAATCGCCAAAGACCCAGGGTGGCGCCAGATTCCAGACGTTTGTCGAAAACCATTCTCTCGCCAGGCCTGAAAAGGCCAGCGAGAACAGACAATGCAGCGTAACCAAGCTCGCGCCCGTTTTGATCTGCAGCTTCAGAGTCGGCTTCAAAGCTGCGTCGCGGTGTTAATTCGCCATCGGCTCCATGCAGAAATACGCAAACGGCCCCGTCGGTTTCGCGTTCGACCAATTCGCGCATCGCCCCGATGTAATCTGGTGAGGTTAGTCGATTTCCACCACCCAATGACGTTGGATGGGCAGCATAGTGGACCAGGGTGGCCTGGATGGTTCCAGACATGTCGGTAACGCGCCCAGCGACAAGCGTGTCCTCGGCCTTGGTCAACGGATTGACACCACAGATAATTTCACCCGTCTCGGGTAAAACCAGATCGCGATTATACGCAAGACCGCAATTGCCGATGCCCCAGCTTAGAATTGCAGGGGTCATTGAGGCCTTGGCCGAGATTGCAACTTTGATGCAAGCTTCAATGATTTCAGCGCGATATTGCGGAATGAGATGACCACCAGGCGCTGCGATCAGGGCAGGGTCCGTGAATGGGGCAGCATGGCTGTGCGACAGCTGCAACAACAGCCTTCCGGGCGAAATACCCAAAGCGGTTTCAATGGGGTTCCGTATGCCTTCTTCGTCTTCTTTTGACATCCAGACCATAAGGTCCAGGGTCATGAAAAGAAGAGGCTCTGAATCTTCCTGCGCGGCGAAGGCAAGGCAAGTTGCGCGAAGGGGGCGATGGAGACCATCGGATAAATCATGTTTGGCGCTGCCCCAGGTGCGGGCATACATGCCCTCAGGCGGGTTTATTTCAGTGAATGCCACACCAACCAGGCCGTCAAACTCGTTCTGCGCCAAAGGGGGAATTGAGTTTTGGTCAGACATTGGCTGATTTCCAGTTTGTGGCCGGTTGATGGGATGTCCTGCCGGCGTTGAATGCGATATCAGGAGGTAACTTTGGTGTCGTGATCATCTCTGAAATGAAGGTCGCGCAAAAACTCGGTCAACTCGGTGTAGGTCATCGATTTAGCTTCGCAATCCAGAACAAGCTGACCGCGATCCAGCACGATCAGTCGATCGCAGACGGCGTGTACGTGGTGAATATTATGTTCGATGTAGATGCATGACCGACCGTTTTCCTTGATCGAACGAATAAAGTTCAAAACTTTTTCAACTTCAGAAAGCGCCAGTGCCACTGTTGGCTCATCAAGAACGATCAAATCGCTGTCGAAATGCATTGCGCGACCGATGGCAACGCCTTGTCGTTCACCGCCGGACAATCGACCCACCGGGGTATTAACATCTATGCCTGCGCTGCGAAAACCGATTGTCTCACGCATTATTTGTTCTGAAATACGTTTTTGTTCACGCACCCTTATAAATCCAAAAGCATTCGTCAGCGGTCGCCCGACAAAAAAGTTCCGCCATAATGGCTGTTTGGTCCCAAGAGAGGACGTTTGGTAGACCGTTTCGATACGAAGTTCGTGGGCGCGCTGAACAGAGTAGTTCGAAAAATCCACGCGCTCCCCCCGGATAAATACATCGCCGGTGGTTGGTGTTTCGACGCCTGTCATTATTTTGATCAGTGTCGATTTGCCCGCGCCATTGTCGCCAATCAAGCCAACAATTTCGTTGCTGCCAATCTCCAGCGATACGTCCTGAAGGCTGACAACCGGCCCGTAAGCCTTGCCGACGTTATTCAGGCGTACGATGGGTTGATCGGCAGTGGATTGATCGGCCATCTTGGGGCTCCAATGTGTCGTCGTCCCTGACTGAGAAGTTGCAGGGGCGTTGATGATCTTCCGCCCCTGCATTCAAAGCTTATCGGAGGCCTTGGGCAACCAGGCTCTCGATCATTTCAACATTGTCCTTCGTGACAACACCACCACCAGTGTTCAAAAACAGGCCACCAAGCCCGTATTTGACTTCCAGAACGGCTGCGACAACAGGCATGAACCCTTGAAGATACGGCTGTTGGTCAAGTACGAGCGTCAGATACCCGCGTTTTACTTCGTCGATAGCTGCAGGCGAAATGTCGAAGCCAGCGGTTACGATTTCACCAGCATCTTTTCCGGCGTCGCGAACGACTTTGCCAAGAAACGCGGTGATGCCACCATGTCCAGGGACAATGATGCCGCGCGTGTCCGGATTGCTTTCCAGATAGCTGACGAGAACAGGCACCGCGAGTGAGGCGTCCTGCACAGCCTCATCGGACCACTGCAGCTTGTCATAGGCAATGCCAGCTTCATCCAGAGCAGCAAGTGAACCTTCGGCGACATTTGCGCCTGGCGCACCTTCAATGAAGGCACCGTAGACGACAACTTTATCACCTGAATTCAATCCGCCTTCCTGAGCTGCCAAGCGGGCAAGATTGACGCCTGCATCGTAATTGTTCAGGCCAAAGTAACTGGCACCAGAACCGGGAAGATTATTGTTGCCAACGACAACTGTTACGCCGTCGCTCTTTGCGCGCTTGAGGAAGCCAGTCATCGCATCTGTCCCGGGATGTCCCATGACGATAATGGCATCGGGAGCTCCAGCCAGAGCTTCGTTTGCTTGTTGCAACATCCGCTGCGGGTTCCATTGCGAGTGCTGTTCGATCAGGTTTACTTCAAGGACGCGCGCTGCATCTCGCGCGCCGAGTTCTCGCGCAAGTGTGGCTGGACCACCTGGGTTTCCACCCAATTGCATATAGATTGTAAGCCCGCCATCAACCGGATCTCGATCCTGGGCGGGTGCCTCGCTTGTGCCGATCGTGAAGGCAGTCAACGCCATTAGGAATGTACCTATTAAACTTTTCATTTCTGGTGTTCCTCCTGTTTAGTGTGAATTTCAGTAAGCCGTTCAGCGACTTGGCATTTTGGTTCGCAACATGCGCACCAGCGGAACCTTGTCCGGATCCTCAATGATCGCGTTGGCGGTCACTGAAAGAATGAAGACAAAGCCAATAAAGAAGCGGGTCCAGAACCCCTGAATTCCGGACGCAACCAATCCAGCTTCGATTACGGTGACAATGAAGGCTGCGAATACAGTGCCGACGACCTTGCCGGATCCTCCAAAAATGGACGTGCCGCCAATGAAGACAGCGGCAATGACTGTCAGCAAATAGCCCATGCCTTGACTGGAGAAATAGGCCGTTGTTTCAAGCGTGAGCAAAACGCCCCCCACAGCGGCCAGAGTCCCGGACAATGTGAAGAGTTTTATTTTTTCACGTGTTGCATTGATGCCGACCACCCGGGCGACTTCGAGATTATCTCCGATAAACAGAAGACTTTCACCGAACCGGTGCCGATTGAGAAGCATCCAGATGAACGCCGAAATTAACAGCGCCCAAATCATCTGAGCAGGGAAAACACCGCCAATACGCCCCACAAATATACTGTGCATTGCAGTTCCGTAAATGTCGGGAATCGCGAGCTGGATACCCCCGGACAAAACGGTTACCAACCCGCCCCAAAGGAACAGCATGGCCAGTGTCGCAATAAGGGAAGGGATCCCAAGAAGCGTAACAACCAGACCGTTAACGAGGCCCATGCCGGCACCAACTGCAACAGCGCAGAGAAACGCAATCCAGGTAACATCCCATTGTTTGAACATGATGCCAAAAACGAAGCTTGCCGCAGCAACCACCGACGGAAATGATAAATCCATCTCACCAGCGACCGCCACCAAAGTCACACCAAGGGCGATGATCAGCGGCGGCGGAACGGTGGCCATAAAGCTCATGTAAACCCGGTAGCCGAGAAACGCCTTTGGCGCTGTGATCATGAATATCAAAATCAGAAGCACAAAAACGAGCGCGATCGATGCACCATCCAATAGAAAAAATTTGCGGATCAAGCCAGGTTCGGTCTTTGTGGGGGCGGCCTTGCCTTGCATGTTACAGCACGCCGAATTCATTGTAGACGTCGACTAGTTTTTTCCCGGCTTTCAGCGCGTCCAATGTATTTTTCTCAGCCATCAGTTTCTTGCGTCCGGCTTTCAGAACGTCCATTTCAAGCGCTTTTGGGATGACAATGCAGCCATCGGCATCGCCAAAAATAATATCGCCTGGATGAACCAGTACACCTGCACACTCGATCGGGACATCGGTTTCAACGACCTTGCCTCTGCCATTGCTATCCAACGGCGCAATTCCTCCAGAATAGACTGGAAGCTTCAACTCACGCACATGTCGGATGTCCCGAACAAATCCGTCCATCACAGCACCTGCGGCTCCCCGAATGGTTGCTGCGGTGCTGAGCAGTCCGCCCCAGGGCGCGATGCGCCCGGATTTGCCGCATGCTGCAACGACCACGTCGCCGGGTTGAAGATCGTCGACCAGAGCTATCTCAAGTGCGTAATGGTTTTCGTCCGGGCCCGGTCGCGCATAAACATCCATGTAAAGCATCGTTCTTGCGCGTCCAACGAGCACAATTGTCTCATCAAGCGGCCGGATTCGGGGCTCCATCGCCTGAGCCATATGCCCCAGATCGTCGAGAGCATCTGAGATCAATGCACAGAAAAATGTGTCGCGCATTTCGGCAACGACAGCATCAACTGATGGCTCAGGGGTGAGTCCGGTAATGGTGTCATTCATGTCTGCTCGCCCTCACTTTATCGTTAAAGTCAGTAAAGCCAGTGAGAGAACATCTGTCAAGTCGTCAAAAATTTCTGCTCTGGAATTGAATTTGGATCGGTAAGCGGTCGCGTTCAGAAAGATTGCCCTCAGGCAGAGTTTCCGGACACAAGATTTACAGGCAGAAGAATGTTGTCATTTTCAAACGCACCCAATTCGATTGCTTTCAACATTTCTACTCCCGAGCGGCGACCCATTTCATAAGCATCAGACTTCGCTGTCACCAGGCTGGGTGTGGCAAAGGATGCAAAATCAAATGCGTTGAAACCGGTTACCCGGACCTGATCAGGTACCGCAATATTCCGATCATCAAGCAATCGAAGCGTAGCCATCGCCATACGGTCGTTTCCACCGATATAAGCGTCGGGCAATCCGTCCGAGGTGATACTGTCAGCAACCGCCTTCTGGGTGGCCTCAAAACTTTCGTCCCCACACTCGATGACTTTCAGGGTGCCTCCGGATCCTTCACAGATTTCGCGAGAACCAGCGATGCGTGCGCCGATCGCCGGCCAATGCCCCGATGGCGCGAGATAGTGAAAGTGCTTTGCTCCATTGTTAACAAGGTACATTGCGATCTGCCTGGCGGCGCCGTGATCGTCCTGGCGCATGCTGCAAACGAGGGGATGATCAAATTCTTCCTGAATTAAAATGAGCGGTACACGAAGGCCGAGGGCGCGTTCAATGAATTTACGACGCAAGTCGCGCGACCCTGAAAGAATTGCGCAGATACCGTCCGCTTGAAGGTGTCCCAAAATGGGCGGTGTTGTCGAGCTCTCAGAGCGCAGGCCCTGCAAAATCAGACTGTATCCCTGCTGCGTGGCAAAATTGGACAGGCCTGCGACCACTTGGGTCGTGAAGGGATCATTGAGAAATTCCGGCACATCATCCAGAACAAGCATGCCTATGGCTGAAGTCCGCTGTGCCCGAAGTCGTTTGGCTGCGAAATTCGGGCGGTAGCCAAGTTCGGCAATTGCCGCAAGAATCCGTTTGCGGGTTTCCGAGCCGACTTCGCCTTCACGACCATTAAGAACGTTCGAGACGGTCATAGATGTGACCCCACAGGCTTTTGCCACATCTTTTAGCGTAGGTTGCACACTCATATCACCCTTTAGATTTTTGCCGAACGGTTTTGGAACATCAGCAGAGCATATTCTGTTCTGTTCTTTAATGCACGATCCGTCCAGACTGCCAGGGCGTCAGGCCGGGCTGACCCACTTCAGATGTTCGCGATTGAACCGAAGTTACTCAGGAGACCGAAACATGCCGAACGATGATGCCGCAGATTACTACAATGATCTGGAAGACACCCTGAGCCACGCGCACAGCCTGTTAAGCGGTGCTGTTGACCAGTCGGCTTCACCACTTCGAACACCTGTGTTGGCATCGATCAGTCAGGATGCGCAGGGCGCGCTGTCAGCCAACTCGCGTATTGTTGTCATGCGCGGATTTGACCCTGAGGAGCGTCATTTTTCAGTCTACACAGATTCGCGGTCGTCAAAAATTCGCGAGATCGAGATGCGTCCCGCCGTCAGTGCAGTTTTCTATGATCCCGAAAAACGTATTCAACTCCGTGTGTCCGGAAACTGCTCCATTCACCGCAATGATAATGAGACAGCAAAAATCTGGTCAATCCTGCCATCACACAACAAAGCTCTCTATGGAACTGACCCCGCTCCTGGAACTCACTTGCCAACAGGTGATGCCTATGAAATTGGCGGCATTGATGCCTCGCAGCACAGTGAGTTTCACTTCTGCATTGTCAAAGTATTCTATCACCAATTGGAATGGCTCTATCTGGCATCCGAAGGTCATCGTCGGGCACAGTATGTGTGGCAAGCAAACGGAACCCTGACGTCAAAGTGGGTAGCACCATAATTAGTAAAACAGATGGCACGCTATCAACCGCAAGCGCGCATATCTGTCCAAAATGCTTGGGAATTTATCCTATGATTTTGTCCGACGTTTCAGGATGAGAACCCCATTCCGCCCAAGATCCATCATACAGATTGTTGTCATCATGGCCGAGTTCTTCAAGACCTAAAGTCAGAATGGCTGCAGTGACGCCAGATCCACATGTCGTGACAACAGGCCGAGAGAGATCGATTCCAGCATCTTCAAAAGCATGCTGCAATTCTGTTGCTGACCTGAAAACTCCACCTGAGCCAACAAGCATTTGAAACGGCAGGTTTTTCGCGCCGGGCATATGCCCGCTTTTCAGACCTTCTCGTGGCTCTGGAGCGCGTCCGCTAAACCGCTCAGCACTTCGTGCATCAATGATTTGCCGATCACCATTTTCGACAAAAGTCAGGATCGCATCTCTGCTGGCGACGTATTTTTCGTTTAGTCCGGCCAGGTAACTGGAGGTCGTGACATCTGTCTGCTGATCTTCAATCGGACCATTGGCGCGGTTCCAGGCTGGCATTCCACCGTTCAGGACAGACACATTCTCATGCCCGAATGCCTTAAACATCCACCAGATACGCGGCGCAGACATGAAGCCCAGCCCGTCATAAACGATGATGTGGTCCGAATTTGAAATCCCCAACCCGCTCACAGCCGCTGCAAAGACCTCAGCTGATGGCATCATGTGTGGAAGGTCGCTGCTCTTGTCGGAATGCCCATCAAGATCAAAATATACAGCACCGGGAATATGTCCGGCCGTATATTCGGCAATGGCATCACGACCCTGTTGGGGCAAATACCACGATCCATCAATGACCTTTACGTCAGAATCATCATGATGTTGCAGCAGCCATTGGGCTGACACCAAATTCTTCGATCCCGACACATCAGTCCTCCACGAGCCGAACACGAACCCGTCGGTTCTGCTTACCCTTGTTTTCCACCTTGTAGATTTCCAGCTTGCCGATCTCCGCAGTGGATCTCACATGAGATCCTCCACAAGGCTGAAGATCCACAGCGTCATCAATACCAATGGAAACAAGACGTACCGTACCGCTGCCCATGGGGGGCTTTACAGACATGGTGCGTATCAAGTCAGGCTGTGCTTCCAGAGCGCTGTCCTCAATCCAACGGTCGGTGACCGGATGATCTTCTTCCACCAGAGCATTCAAATGCACGGTGAGTGCTTCACGATCTGGGTTCTCTGGCATATTGAAATCCAGTCGGCTTTCCGTCTCGCCGATCTGCCCACCGGTTACGGGAAAGGGGATGGATGCACACATCAGATGCAGCGCTGTGTGCATGCGCATCAATTTATGCCGACGGTCCCAGTCAATCTGCACAGAAACTGTATCGCCAATTTGAGGCAGTTTGTCAGCTGATGCGGGGACAAGGATTAACTCGTCCTTGTCGGATCCACAGACTGTCGTTGCTATTTGGATGGTAGAGCTATCCATCAATATCATTGTCCCAATATCGCCCGGTTGCCCGCCGCTCGTGCCGTAAAAAACACTTTGATCAAGAATGATGCCGCCTCGATCGTTCACATCCACAACAGTGGCGGAACACCCCGTCAGATAGGCATCGTCAAGAAACAGTTTTTTGACAGAATGGCTCATGATGAAACGTCTACAAATGGGGGCTCGATTTCAGATTGTGCCTCAAGCCACGCTGGAACGGGCAAGTCCTTGGAACGGAGAAATTCAGCGTTGAACAGCTTGGATTGATAGCGATTGCCATAGTCACACAGGATCGTAACAATCGTATGACCGGGGCCTAGTTCCCTGGCCAGACGAACCGCCCCCTCAACATTGATTCCAGACGAGCCACCAAGCACCAGTCCTTCATGCTCCAGAAGGTGAAAGACATGGTTCAACGCATCCGTATCAGAAACTTGGTACGCAACATCAATCGGTGCATCTACAAGATTGGCAGTTTCCCGACCTTGGCCAATGCCTTCGGTGATGGACGATCCGGTCGCTCCGAATTCACCTTGCGTATAATACTTGAAGAGGGCAGAGCCGTGCGGATCCGCGAGCCCAATTTTCACATTTGGATTTTTTGCTTTCAACGCCATTCCGACACCAGCCAATGTGCCGCCGGATCCAACAGAACAAATAAACCCATCGACTTTTCCATCAGTCTGGCGCCAGATTTCCGGGCCGGTGGTTTCGATGTGGGCCTGGCGATTGGCCACATTGTCAAACTGGTTGGCCCACACTGCTCCATTAGGGTCAGTCGCTGCAATTTGTTCAGCTAAACGCGCGGACAGCTTTACGTAATTGTTCGGATTTTTATACGGCACCGCTGGGACTTCAACCAATTGGGCACCCATGAGCCGTAGGGCATCCTTCTTTTCCTGAGACTGGGTTTCAGGGATAACGATCACTGATTTGAACCCCATGGCGTTGGCCACCATGGAAATCCCGATACCAGTGTTACCGGCCGTGCCTTCAACAACAGTACCGCCGGGCTTTAGCGCTCCGCTTGCGACAGCTTCCTTGATGATAAACAGAGCCGCCCTATCTTTTACAGACTGGCCAGGGTTTAGAAACTCAGCCTTTCCAAGGATTTCACACCCTGTTTCGTCTGATACCTTGTTAAGGCGAATGAGGGGCGTATTACCGATAGCTTCCAGAATATTTTTAAACACGAGCGAATTCTTCTATAATGAGTTGGTCATCTTTATATCGTTCTTTTGCTGTTCTGGAACAATGGCGAGAACAGGAAGCATGTGCTGTTTTTTCGAGAATCATTGGAATACAAATTTCTTCATTCATAATGAGCTTCTGCCGGTGTGATCCACTCCTGCAAAAGCATCGTAACACAATTGAGAAAAATTTATGTGCGCGGTTGATTTGGCAGTAAAATCCATTACGACCACCACAGGTAGATTTGGGATTGACTAGTGATGCTTGAACAAGCCGACGCCATTGACGCATTGATGGCGGAATTCGTTTCCGGGACCTTGCCAACACCGATTCAGGTGTTGCTTGCGTCCCATCTGGAAATGAACAAATCAAACAGCGAATGGGTTTCCAACCTTGAAGCTTTGGCCGGCCTGGAGCTGGCCGATATTGAACCAGTTGCTTTGTCTGACCGAGACGCAATGCTGGCGCGCATCCTGGCATCAAAGCCCGGACATGAAAGCATTAGCGAAGTCACGACAGAAGATGAAACTCCGGATTCACTGCGGCGCTTTATTGGATCAACTGTTTCAGACATCCCCTGGAAGCGAAACCGCTTTGCCAGTATCGATGAAGTGAAATTGGGCGAGTTCGACGGCTGCAAGGCAACTCTGTTTCGGCTTCAGGCCGGGCAGGGCGTTCCGCACCATACCCATCACGGTACCGAGATAACCCTGGTGTTAAAGGGAGCGTTTAGCGATGGCACCGGCCATTATGGAAAAGGTCAGGTTTCCATTGCTGATGGAACAGTAGATCACAGGCCCATTGCCGATGAGGACGAGGATTGCATCTGCTTTGCAGTCACAGACGCGCCGCTTCGTCTGACCGGACCACTGGGACGCTTCATCGCGCCTTTCATACGAGTCTAGCCTGTTTCAGCGCACACTGTACCTCTGTCTATAAAGGGCATCATGCCGCAATATCTTGCCAAACCATCTGATGGTATCGCTTGGATTACCGGAGCCAGCAGCGGCTTGGGGTATCATGTTGCAAAAAATCTGGCTGCAGCCGGATGGACCGTTGCCGCCACTGCACGCGGTGCCGGTGATCTCAAGACGTTAGCGTCTGAGTGCGCATCGCTGTCAGGGCAGGTGCTTCCGATGCCCGGAGATGTGACGGATCAGGACGCGATGTCGAAGATTGCTTCAGAACTGATCTCTGACCACGGGGGCATTGCATTGCTCATTCTCAATGCAGGCATTTATCTGCCCCTGAGAGCGAGTGAGTTGAAGCTGTCTGATTTCGACAAGACCATCGCGGTGAACCTGAATGGTGTGACCAACTGCCTTGTTCCAACCCTTGATCACATGCGTCAGGCAAAGCGTGGCCAGATTGCAATTGTGTCTTCAGTTGCCGGCTATGGCGGATTGCCTACATCGGCGGCCTATGGCGCAACCAAGGCGGGCCTAACAAACATGGCCGAAAGCCTGAAGTTTGACCTTGATCTGTTGAACATCCACATCCAGATCGTGCATCCGGGATTTATTGACACCCCCGCTACGGAATCAAATCCATTCTCAATGCCATTTTTGATGGAAGTAGAGAACGCGGCAGACAGGCTTGTTGACGGTTTGAGATCGAGCGGATTTGAAATTACCTTTCCCAAACGCTTTACCTGGGGTCTAAAACTGATCAATCTATTGCCATACCCGGTGTATTTCTGGCTTGTAAAACGAGCAACAGGTTGGGGAAAAAAAGACTGAACTCATGGTCACTCGGACCCAGTCGATGGAGTGGTTCGATCATGATCAGAACTCATTTCGCCTCAATTTTTCGCCTCAGTTCAATTTGACGCGATTCATCCAGCGGGAAATTCCACATCAATCCTATTGCCAATGCTTTCAGGAGCACAGGAAGACCACCATAGAGCAATGCCAGCGTTAACAGTGCAGAAGATGTATTCTCTGTCTGCGCATCAAACCCGTTCCATGACAACACTGGGAAGGCCAACCCAACGCCCAGGGCGAGGGAGGCCTTTGTCGCCAGACCCCAGAATGCGAAATAAAGACCACTGCGTTGTTCTCCGGTCGCAGCTGTATCTATGTCAATTACGTCAGCCTGTATGGAAGCAGGCAAGGTCAGGTCTGCGCCAAGGGTAAGTCCTGTCAGCACACAGATGATCGCGAACAACCACACATCGCCATCACCCAGCAGCAGAACCAACAGAAACACCGGCAGAGCCAGAATCATTGCAATACACCAGGTTCGGTGCTTCCCCAATCGCTTGGAGATCCTCAACCAGATCGGCACACCGGCAATCCCGCACAGAAAATACAGGATGAGCAATGGCCCTTGTGCTGATGACGCATTCAGCACATTTCCGACAAACAGCAAAAAAAGTGTTGCTGGAAGTCCATTCGCCAAGCCATTGACAAAAAAAGAAAAAAGCAGCCGCATGAAGACAGTATTTTTGCGCAGAAACCGCATCCCTTCAACGAAACCGATGCTCTGTCGCGTGTGCTCCTTTGGTTCAGGGACCCGCCAGACAGTCAAAGCCGCAGCAAGGGGCAGGCACAGGCAAACGAAAACGGCCAGTGAGAACAGGCCGTTTGCATCGATGTCCTGAGTGCCGGAAGCCAGTATTGGCAGTGTGATGGCAATCAGCGTTCCTAAGACAACCAGTCCCTCACGCATACCGCTTAGCCGTGAGCGCATCTGATAATCGCCGCTCAATTCCGCACCCCATGCTGCATAGGGCAACTGGACCATACTCCAGCCAATAGAAAGAAGAAGGCCCCACATCGCAAGATAGAAGACAGATGGAGTGTCACCTGGCACAAAAATCATCCAGGTGCCAAGAATGGTCAGCGGCACACCGGCAAGAAACCAACTTCGTCGCCGTCCGAACGACGGCCGAATTCGATCACTCATCCAGCCGATCATGGGGTCATTGACGGCGTCGAACAATCTGATGGCAGACAGCACAATACCAACAAGCGCCAGATCAAGGCCCAGAGCCTTGGTGTAATAGGTTGGAACGAAAATGAAGAACGGAAGCGTCAGGACGGAAATAGGAACCGCTGGAAGCCCGTAGATAAAAATCTGGCTCCAACGCAAGCCCTGCGTGCCTGACACCTGTTATTTGCGCGCGAAAACGAGTTGACGGACATCTATGTTTTCGGACCGAAAACCTGCCTCGCAATAATGCAGATAATAACGCCACAAATGTTTGAAGCGTTGATCAAATCCAAGCGGCATGATGGTGGGCCAAGCCTCGTCAAACCGCTCGCGCCAAATTTGCAAAGTCTTTGCATAATCATGACCGAACACGCGTTCGGAAACCATTTGCAAATCTGCCTCATCGCCCAGTGATTTCAAAATGAGAGGGGAGGGAAGCATACCACCGGGGAAGATATATCGACGAATAAAGTCCATCTCGCTACGATAGGATTCAAAGAAACGGTCCTGAATTGTGATGATCTGCAATCCAGCCATTCCGCCGGGTTTAAGGCACCTCTTCATACGCTCAAAAAACACCGGCCAATATTGCTCTCCAACCGCTTCGAACATCTCAATGGAGGCAATGCGGTCATACTGACCTTCCTCGTCCCGATAGTCCTGAAACTTGATATTTACTTTCTCATTCAATCCGGCCTTGAAGACCCGTTCTTTCGCAAACTCAAACTGCTCTTGAGAAATGGTCAATGCGGTTACATTGCAACCAATTTCCATGGCCGCAAACTCGGCAAATCCACCCCAACCGCAGCCAATCTCAAGGACTTCATCCGAAGACTGAAAACCGGTTTCCGTAGCAAGCGCGCGGTATTTTTGGGTCTGAGCCGTGGACAAATCTTCCTGGCCGCTTTCGAAAACGGCCGACGAATATGTCATCGTCGGATCGAGCCATTGCCGGTAGAAGGCGTTCCCCAGATCATAATGCGCTGAAATGTTCTTACGTGATCCACGTCGTGTGTTGCGATTCAGCCATCCGCGAAGCTTGAGAAAAAGCTTCACTCCCCGTCGGTTTTCTATCGCTTGCGAAATGAGCCCCTGATTGACGCAAAAAAGCTCCAGGAACCGTGTGACATCCGGACTACTCCACTCCTCATCCATATACCCTTCAGCAACGCCAATTTCGCCGCGTTTGAAGAGACGAGAAGCAAAATTGTAATCGTGGATGACCAGCTCTGCGGCGGGGCCAGGTTCGCTTCCAACTATCTTGTAAACTTCGCCATTCGGCACTTCGAGGACTAGTGAACCAGCCTCTAGTCCGGTGGCAAAACGAACAGCTGCTCGCATGATACGCGGCTGTGATCTGGTCGCCTCTTTGACGTTGTCACGCGTCACCAGAATGGCTGAGCGGTCAGGTGCGGATATGGTCATAGGGTCGTTAATTCCTGCTTCAAATTCGCACAAAAGCTTAGCATCAAGATCGCTACAATCTCAAGCTTGCCGTAATAAATGGCATCAAACATCCATCGGTTCAACATTATCGCCATAGGAAACTGGTTTTGGACGCTTGGGGCGAGGATGAAATTTCACCCCCTTTTTCCACAGTTTTAACGCTTCCCAGTGGATGCCACCAACGATTTTCAATGTTTGAAACGGCACCTGAATAAATGCGCGCAAAAGCATTCCACTGGTTAGCGGAAAGCGATCGCCGCTGAAGGTGGCCGACAACAATGGACCCTCATTGTCGCATTCAAGAATGCGCAAGGTGAGCCTTTCATCGGGTTGGTTTAAACGAAACCGATAACGCATGTCCATTTTGATGAAGGGGGAGACATAAAATCGTTTGTCCCGTTCCTGGCGAACCAGGCCATCGCGCATCTCACCCTCTTGGATGGGAGCAACATAAGTATGGGTCTCGCCGAACGTATTGCGCACTTCATAAATGATGGCGGTCATGGCACCCACAGCATCATAACAATAATAAACCGACAAAGGGTTGAAGACCCAACCCAGAATACGGGGATAGCACAGCAGCTTTATGGAATGAGGTCGCACCGCCCCAGCCTTCAAAAGCAAGCTGTCAACATGAGCCCGCAACGATGAGCCATCTCGTGAGCCATGATCCTTATCGAAGAAGCTCAACAAGTTAAAACGGTTATGTGAAAAAATCGGGCTTCTTACTGCAGTGGAAAGATTGTCGAGGTCCAAAAGCATCGCATAGACACGATACTTAAATCGGTGACCCATTGGCTTCAACCGGGCATGCATGACAGTGCCTTTGTAAAAGGCGCTATCAGAAACCAGTGAAGCATTCGCCATTATTCTGCAGCCTCAACAAAGGCATGTTGGTCATTCGCGGCAACCGGACGCCATGGAATTATGCCGCCCAGCTTTTCCGCAACACGCAATCCGGAGGACAGGCCATCCTCATGGAAGCCATAGCCCGTCCACGCGCCGCAGAACCACGTACGATTGATGCCTTGAATGCGTTCCAATTCCTTCTGTGCGGCCAAAGCGGAACTGTCATATTGAGGATGATCATATTGAAATACGTCAAAAACCAGATGCTCGGCAGGTTTTCTGACGGGGTTGAGACTGACGAAGAGCGGTTTTTCCGAATTGATGCCTTGTAGCTTGTTCATCCAGTAAGTCACGGAGACATCGGGGTCATCAGGCTCGCCATCACTCAGATAGTTCCAGGCAGCCCAGGCCCCCCTGCTGCGTGGCATGAGAGACGGGTCGCGATGCAAATACACTGTATTGGGTTTGAAACGCACCCGCGACAAAATATTGGTCTCATCTTTTGAGGCATCGCCAAGGGTTTTCAAGGTCTGGTCACTGTGTCCGGCCATGATCACCTGATCGTAAGTCTCGGTAGCGCCCTGACTGTCTGTAATGGCCACGCCATCGTTGTTACGTATCACTGAGACAACTTCACAATCCAACTTGATGTTAGATTGCAGTGGGGCAAGCAATTTCTCCACATAGTTCCTGCTTCCGCCAGTAACCGTCCTCCAATTCGGCCGCTCAAAGTGCAAAAGACGATGATTGTTGAAAAAGTTTGCAAAACTCTCAACTGGAAAGGCCAGCATTTCCGCAGCCGGAGTAGACCAGATCGCAGACCCCATCGGCACAAGATATTCATTGCGAAATCTTTGTGAGAATTTCCGTTTATCGAGATAAGATCCCAGAGACAGACCGGACAATTTATTCGTCGCCAGATCATCAAGACATTGCCGATTGAAGCGAAAGATTTCCTTCAGCATCCACAAAAAGCTCGGCGAAAACAGATTCCGTTTTTGGGCAAAGATGCCGCGCGGAATGCTTCCACTCCACTCTGAGCCACCGCGCCTGCTGAATGAAAAGCTCATATCGCTAGCTTCAGTCACAACACCAAGGTGATCGAACAAAGCAGTCAGATTTGGGTAATTCAATCCGTTATATACAATAAAACCAGTATCAACACTGATCGTCTCGCCATCATAATCCACATCGACAGTTGCGCTATGGCCACCCGGCCGGTTGCGTTTCTCGTAAAGTGTCACCTGATGTTTTTGATGGAGGGCCCAGGCGGCGGAATTGCCGGAAATTCCAGAGCCAATGACAGCGATTTTCATAGAGTTGTCCCAATCTTTCGGCAAGTTGCCTATGCGTCTTCTTTTGTTTTTTTGAATGCCGAGAGGGCTTTTTCACGCGCAACTGAATGATCAACAATCGGTTTTGGATAAGTTTTCCCCAACTCAACCCCGGCGCGTTTCAAAACATCTTCCGGCGCTTCCCACGGCGCGTTCAGATATTTGTCTGGCAGGCCCTTCAACTCAGTTACATATTTGCGAATATACGCGCCCTCCTGATCAAATTTTGCACCCTGTGTCATAGGATTGAATATTCGGAAATAGGGGGCAGCATCTGCGCCTGAACCTGCAATCCATTGCCAACTTGCAGCATTGTTTGCCGGATCCGCATCCACAAGCGTATCCCAAAACCATTCCTCACCATGCCGCCAATCCAGAAGCAGGTGCTTCACCAGGAAAGAGCCCACAATCATGCGTACACGATTGTGCATCCAACCGGTCTGCCACAATTGTCGCATGCCAGCATCCACCATGGGATACCCTGTTTGACCTTTGTGCCAACTCGGCAATAACTCCATGCGGCCACCCCATGGAAACGCATCAAACCTTGGTTGAAAGTTCTGCTTACGAAGGTCAGGATTAAAGTACAGCAACGTATACGAAAACTCGCGCCACAAAATTTGTGACAGGAACTTTTCCTGATCTTGCGAAGGTACGTCCAAATCAGGGGCAGAGGCTGCTGACCATATCTGATAGGGGCTTATTTCGCCAAAAGCCAAGTAAGGCGAAAGACAGGACGTCCCGCCTTCTTTAGCGGGCAAATCCCTGTCCTTATGGTAGTCAATTATACCACCTTCATGGAGGAACGCATTCAGGCGCTCCCTGGCTCCGTCTTCTCCGACATTCCAGGTTCTGGCCAAAGGGGCCGACCAGTCGGTAGAATTGGGATGCAATTTCCAATCAGACAGCGCGTCCGAAGTAATTTGGACTTCTGATCCGCAAATGCGCTTTGGCGCGGGGTAGGGGGACCGGTCAACTCCCAGAGACAAACAGGTACGTTTGAACGGTGTATAGACTTTGTAGTACCCACCGGTTTTTTTCTCAACTTCCCAGGGTTCGAACAGCACATTCGCCTTGAAACTTTTCACATCAAGACCTTGTTCTTTCAGTTGCTGCTTGACGACTTTGTCGGTCTTCATGCCAGCCTTGTCGTATCGCCGGTTCCAAAAAGCTGCGCGCGCGCCTGTGTGTTCAATGATTTCCCGGATTACGGATAGCGGTTCTCCTGTACGCAAAACAAGCGTTCCACCAAGTTCATCTATGGAACTGGACAACGCCGTGAGGCTCTGGTTCAGCCACCATTTGGAAGCTCCGCCAAAATCGCGTTTGCCAGATTCAAGTATGAAAACACAAATTACATGTCCGCCACGTTCCGTCGCAGCCACCAACGCAGGATTGTCAGCAACACGCAGATCGTTGCGAAACCAGACTATGCTGGGTGCATCCGATTTTTTAGGCTCAGTTTCCACCGATTCTACGACGGTGTTTTCAGTATGTTTCATATGAACTGCTAACCTGGTTCTCTAAACAGCTATACGCCATACACCAAGCAACGGATCATCATCATTTTACTGAAGTTTTGAATAACCCAATAGGACTATGACGCTGCATCAAACGCAGTGACCAGCCCTCTGGCGATCTGCCCGATTTCATCGGCGTTTCGGCCCGGCCTGTAAAGCGTTCCACCAATCCCAAAATTGTGAATACCCTTGGCGCGATAGTCTGCAAATGAACTTTCACCAACGCCACCCACGGCGGCTATTTCCGTGTCTGCTGGAAGAACTGCTTTGACGCCGGCAATCCCTGGAGCCCCGAGCATGTCTGCCGGGAAGAATTTGAGCACCTGGGCGCCTGCATCCAATGCGTTGAAGGCCTCGGTTGCTGTGAACACCCCCGGCATTGAGAACATGCCCAATGCGCGGGTACGGCGAATGACGTCGGTGTTTGCATTTGGCGAAATCACGAGTTGTGATCCCAACCCAGAAAGGCGTTCAACGGCTTCAACCGTTAAAACCGTACCCGCTCCCACCAGTGCTCTACCGCGAGCGAGTTCTACCAAGCGGGTAATGCTGTCAAATGGATCGGGTGAATTGAGAGGCACTTCTATCAGTGTGATGCCAGATGCGATGAGTTCTTCCGCAACGGCCTCGATTTCGTCAGGCCGGATGCCGCGCAAGATCGCAACGATACCGCGATGGTTTTTCAGTTCGTTCAGCCAATTCATGAATTCTTCCCTCGCGGTCAGCCCGCAGTGATCTTCTGCCTATGTGCAAGATACCAAAGTCCGTTGGTGCTCGCATCCAGCCCAAACACCGATTTGGATTTGATGCCGACCAATTCGCAAGCCTTCTCGTAAAGCGGCGTCAGTCCACGTCCACCAATGATGAAACTGTCTTGTGTACCATCCAGCCAGCCGCCGGATTTTGCCGCCTCAAACTCTGCTCCGATCATCAAACCTGACAAGCGGGCTGCGCTATCATCCTTCTGCGCACCGTTGAGAACATCCTGGGTCCTGATCTGAAACAGACCGGCCACAAGCGGAACCCGGCCACTGGTCACATCCAAAAAGCCTTCCAGAAAAGCTGGGTGATCTGCCGGAATATCAGCCTCATGAGCTGAAACGGAGTGACGTAGAATGGAAGCGGTCGCCAAGAGTGAGTAAAGTTCTCCGGTCAGAAATGTTTGAAACCGCAGCACCATACCGTCTTGAATTTCCACCCATTTGCAATGCGTGCCGGGCAAAATGACAAGACCTGAAAAATCATCTTGCTTGGCCAGAAGTCCGGCAATCTGGGTTTCCTCGCCCCGCATAATATCGCTATTGTTTCTCATATCCCGGTACAAAAGTCCGGGAACAATGCGCACTGAGCGCCCGGAAGAGGTTGTAACTCTGGTAATCTGGCATCCAAGGTCAGCCAGTTTCGCCGGGCAGGAGAGGTAGGGTGCCTCACGCCAGCCCTGCCGTGAACCGGCCATACCGCAAATCCAGACAGGCAGATCGGGCCATCCATCAACCAATCGTTCGAACACAGCTTCAAATTCAGAAGATTGCAGGCCACCAGCACCTTCAGGCGCTCGTCTGGTATCAAGTTCGCGACCATCCGCGGCCAGAAGCGAAGCCCTGCAATTGGTGGTTCCCCAGTCGATTGCAATCATATCTGCTTGTGTTTTGTCTGGCTCGCTCACGATGTCTCCGACTTGTTGATAGTAAGATAGAGCCCGGTCTGCGCGTAGAGAACAGGAAGCTGCAAGCCTACCTGCGTCAACACAGCCCCTGACACAACAAGATGGCCACTTGCCAACTGATTGTTGAACCCACGATTTGCCCTGTCCAGAAGATCATCAGGATCATCCATGGCGACATGATATTGAACGTCTGGATCAAGGCCAGGTATGCGAACCAATGCCGGAACGGTGGAACGTGGCCGGTCGATTTGCACGACACAGGCCCGCGCCTGATGTTTGTCCTTTGATACAGATGCAAAGCCGATCAATGCTGGATCAATGCTCGGCAGTCGGTAGAAGTTGCCACCATGCCAAATGTGCCGATCCGCCTTATAACGCTCAACGGCATGACGCATGTCAGGAAGTTCGCGTTCAGTCGTGCCACCTAAATCCAACTCCAGTCCCAGATGACCAACGCCGGCAACAAGACCGCGAAATCCGGGCAAAAATCCGCGTCCTGATGTGTGGCTCCATGCCGGTCCGATATGTGCGCCCATGACTTCCGGCGGGAAGAAAAAGGAAAAGCCGGACTGAATGCGCGCACGCTCAACAGGATCATTTGAATCTGAAGTCCAGAAGCGATGGGTACGCTTCAAGATTTCCATATCAATACGACCACCACCGGACGCACAGCTTTCTATCTCAACATGAGGAAAGGCAGCCCTGATCCGATCCAGGAGAGCATAAAGGGCCAAAGTCTGCTTATGAGCAGCAGCACGGCCCTCACGGTTTCCCGGCATCACAAGATCCCGGTTCATATCCCATTTCAAATAGCCAATTGCATGATCGGTAAGAAGCTTTTCCAGACAATCATACAAATATTGCGTGACATCATCATTTGTGAGGTCCAGCACCAATTGATTGCGGCTAAGCGGATTGGGATAATCAGCCAGGCCAAGCACCCAATCAGGATGTGTTCTGTAAAGATCAGAATCCGGATTGACCATTTCCGGTTCTACCCAAAGGCCGAATTCAAGGCCGTTTTTCGTCACATAATCTATGAGCGGATCCAGGCCATCGGGATATTTTTCCTCATCGGCAAACCAGTCGCCAAGACCAGCACGATCGCTGTCCCGGTTTTTAAACCAGCCATCATCCAGAACAAATCGCTCGGCGCCAACATCAACAGCACTGTCAACAAGTTGGGTCATCTTGTCCCAACTATGATCAAAGTAAAGCGCTTCCCAGGTGTTCACAGTCACTGGGCGTGGTTTTTGCGGGTCGGGGAATTTAAGAATTTTGCGCCTGATTTCCTCGTGAAAAGCCTGGCTCATTGCCGACAAACCATCACTGGATGCGGTCACATAGAGTTCAGGCGTCTTAAGACGATCGCCTGGCCTCAATAACAACTCGCCAGCAAAATGCAGCGCGCCCATTTGCAATTGCATTTCCCCGCTTGGCAGCCGTTCCAGCACCATGCGGTGATTGCCGCTCCAGCCAAGGTGAGCGGCCAGACAAGGTCCGCTATCCTCGCTCGTATTATCCCCCAGAAGTACAATACCTGGAAATCCCTCATGTGAGGTACGCCCACGGCGGTTTTCCTTTTTCGTCAAACCAACCGGAACTGTCATTCGTTCCAGCGCGAACTCCGCGCACCAACGCCCATGAAAAGACAAATATTCAGTCAGCCGAGATGGAACCGGGACAACGGGCGCTGCAAACCAGTCCACCAAAAGCGAGCGATCGCTTGAGTTTACCAATTCATTCTGGAATGTCAGCACATTCGTTTGCGGGTCCAGCGAACAAGTGACGCATAAATCAAGGCCACGATACGGATCACGGCAATAAAAGCTGATGCCCGTATTCGTTGTGGCGTAGCGGGTGAAAGTGAAACGCCCCGCCCAGGCAGAGGGGGCGTCTTCAGCCCGGTGAGCAATCAGACCCGGATGCCCCATAAAGCCCCGAGAAAACTCCGGCAGCAAACTGATCGGGGCTGTCTCATCAAGCGAGGCTTGCGGTGTCGGACGAACCAGTGCTGAGACGAGGATGCCCAGATCAACATCCTCTGGAAGCTTTGCCCCAAGATGGACAATTACGGGAACTCCATCCGTCCAGTGAAACACCACAGTTGTGGTGCCACTGTCCAGACGAGCTGTCCCGGTCGTTCCGCTGATCGACACCGATGCATCCATATAATCAGCCTTTCGTGGCACCAAGTGTGAGGCCGGCAATGAAGTGTTTCTGCATCAGAAAGAACATCGCAACCGGTGGAACAGCAGCCAATAGAGACGCGGCTGAAATCAGATGCCATTGCTGCACGAATTCACCGTTCAGGGAACGAATGCCAACCGTAATCGGCAAGCGCGCATCGTCCTGAAGCATCACCGTCGCCCAGAAAAAGTCATTCCAGATGAATGTGAAGATCAGAACCGCCAAAGCGGCCACAGCGGGCTTCACCAGCGGCAGCACCAAGTGCCAGAAAATCCGGAATTCACCAACACCTTCAATGCGAGCAGATTCAATCAGTTCGCGGGGCAGGGCCTTGATGAAGTTACGCATGAACAGCGTACAGAACCCGGTCTGGAAGGCCGCGTGAAACATGACGAGACCTGGCACGGTGTTGTAGATCTCCATCTTGTTGGACAAATCAATGACCGGAAGCATGAGAATCTGAAATGGTACGAAATTGCCGGCCACGAACAGGAAGAACATCGGCAGTGCCCATTTGAACTGATAGACCGCAAGTGCGTAACCAGTGAGACACGCAAGTGCAATGGAGACAGCAACCGTTGGCAATGTGATCACCATCGTGTTCATAAAATACTGCCAGGCATCAGTTTGCGCGAAGACCTGCGAATAGTTTTCCAGCATCGCGAAATCGCTTGGAACACCAAACACATTGCCGGTGTTGATGTCCGACAGTGGTCGGATTGACGTCATGAAGATTGCCAGGAGCGGCAACAGCCATAGGAACAACGCGACAGGCAGAGCCAGTTTATAGGTTAGCTGGATGCCAGCGGATGATTTTTCAACAGGAGCGGGAAACATCAGTTGCCCTCCTTCTCGTCTTGGTACATCCGCCACAGGAAGTAGCTGATGTAAATGAGCATGATAGCGAACAGAACCGTTGCGATGGCTGAGCCATAACCATAACGGCCAACACCTTCGCCAACAGCTTGGTCGAACATGTAATATGCCAGCACATTTGTGGAACCGAATGGCCCACCCTGAGTCATCGTAGCGACCATATCAAACGATCGCAGCGCCCCGATCACGGTCACGACCACAGCTATGAAAGTCGCAGGCTTCAGCTGAGGCAGAATGATGTGCCAAAGCATTTTCCAACCCTTGGCATTATCAAGACGACCGGCTTCGATCTGGTCAGGCGATACATTGTTGAGACCCGTGAGATACAGGATCATACAATAAGCGATCTGCGGCCAAAGACCGGCGGCAATAATGCCGTAAGTGGCATATTTTGGATCACCCAGAATGGAAGGCGGGTCAATTGTGCATGTGGTGGTCAGATTTCCCATAATGTTGGTTGTCTGCTCACAGAAGAAGAAACCCCACACTTCACTCAAAAGCCCGAATTCCGGATTGTACGTCCAAGCGAAAATCAGACCGACAACAACCTGTGAAATCACGAAGGGGAAAAAGAACAAGGATTTATAGATCCGAATGCCACCAACGGTCTGGTTCAAAAACAGCGCGATACCAAGACCTGCAGGCACTGCCAGCATATAAAGGACCAGCCAGAGAATGTTGTTCCAAAGCGATGTGTAGAAGTTTGGATCATCAAGCAACTGGACATAGTTACGAAGCCCCACCCATTCGCCTGTCCAAACGCCATTGATGTCGTAAAGGCCATCCCACTTTGTGAATGAGTAGGAGATGGACTGAAAAATGGGAATGATCACGTAGATCAAAAAGAACGCTGTGCCGATGAACAGGAAAATCCAGGGCGCGTAAGTCAATTTGTTACGTTTGTAGAGCGATGTGTTGGTGAAGCAGATAAAGGCTGCTCCAAGTGCGATTATGAGACACGAAAATCTCGCAAAGAAACTCGGTACGCGTGCATCGACACGTTTTGTAAAACCAAGATTGTCGACCATCCAACTCACATCAAATGTGAACATGCCGATCAGCGCTACAATCAGAACAATTGCTGATAACGCGACGGTGTTGCTGGCGGTCTGGTATCTGTTTGCACGCAGGCTAGCGGTGCTCGCCATCGTATCTTCCTCCCCAGAAGCAGTCTCAGATCAAAAGCTCAAAAGCATTGAGAAACTGGTTTTCAATTCCGCAGTCGCACCTGCGCGCGACTTGGTCTTTTGTAAAAAACGCCGGTTGCGAAATCGCAACCGGCGTCTTGGACAGCAGTTTTAGTAAACTTCTGCTTGGACTTTATCGAGATTTTCCAAAATCTCATCCAATGCCCCTGGCTCCAGCATGAATTTCTGGAAGCCTTCCATGCCAGCTTTCGCCATGGCTGCAGGTGCATCACGGTCAAAGAACTGAGCAAGACCTGCCGCAGTGGACACAGTCGCAAAACCTTCAACGATGAATTTGTCGTCTTCGTTGATTGCAGCCGCGGAGTTAGGTGGCAGCTGACCAATGGTTTTGTTCCACTGTGACTGAGTGTCAGCCTGTGCAACGAAGGACAGGAAGAGACGTGCGTCTTCCTTGTTCTTAGCTTTCGCCGGGATGAAGAGCGCATCAGCAGGTGCTTCTTCAGCGCGAGCCAAACCAGGTGTGATTTCCGGGAACTGGAAGAAATCAATCTGATCTTCGGTCAAATCAGCATTTTTGAAGCCATCAACTGCGAAGTTGCCCATGACATACATGGCCGCATCACCATTAGCGAATGGTGCAATGGCTTCCTGCCAAGACATAGTGGCGTGGTTCTTCACAAAGGAACAACGTTCCAACATGGTTGCCCAATTGGCGAAAGTCGCACGAATGCGATCGTCAGTGTATTTGATTTCACCGGCCGTCAATCCGTTGTGAACATCATAGCCATTGGTGCGAAGGTTGAGATAATCAAACACGCCCGCAGCTGTCCAAAGGAACTTGGTGCCGATGGCGAACGGTGTCACGCCGTTTTCTTTCATGACATCGCAGGCGCTCAGCAATTCGTCCCAGGTTTTTGGCTCAGCGAGGCTCAGCTTGTCAAAAATGTCTTTCCGGTAATACACGCCCCACTGGTAATACGAGTAAGGCACGCCCCACTGTTTACCATCACGAGTCATGGTTGGCTTGATTGCTTCGAAGTTGGAAGACAGATTTTCATCAGATGCCCACAGATCAGAAATGTCTGTGAAAAGACCGGCATCAACAAATGGTGCCATGCGGTTTCCAGGATACCAGGATGTCACATCAGGTGCATCATTGGTCAGGAAGTTACGGATAGCGGTTTTATGCGCTTCGCGGTCCGTGTTGTTAACGATGACATTGATGTCTGGATAAGCGGCCTTAAAAGCCTCGACAGCGTCGTCAAAGCCCTTTTTGGGGCCTGGGTTCAAATCATCAAAATTGATGACGAGGTCGCGCGCAGTGGCGACAGATGTAATAAGCGCGAGTGCGCCAGCTAAACTTGCAAGCTTAGCAATGGATTTCAACATGAAATTCCTCCCAAGAGTTTCATTTTCCGCCAACGCGGCGGGATGGTGTGTGAAGTTGAACTTCGATTCCTCGATGCTTTCCCTTCAAAATAGAATACGAGCGAATGCCAGTATCCGATTATATATGCGTTCGATTTCCTCCCGAAACGCCAGTGTTTGCCCCAAAAAATGGAAGCTGTGCACCTTAAAAATGCGCACCGGAGGAAGTCAAACTTTGCTCAGTCTAAGTTCTGTTATATGGAACAGTGTTTGACTATTTAGAATTAATTCGCTATTCCTGCCTTTCTGTCAAGCTTAAAACCGATCACAATATTCGGCTTGCACAGTGTTGGAGTGGCGCGTTCTCTGGTGTTGGAGTTGATGTGCACACCGCTTCAGCAGTTGATAGAATCGCCGCGGCGATTTTTGAATTCTCGTTGGGAGGCGGGGCGTCTATGGCTGGCATAAATGCCGCTCAAAGCACGGAAGTGAAACTTGACGTGGATGATCGCGTCGAAACCACTGCGTCCAAACCACCTCTTGAAGTTTCATCCGGGAGCGGAACAGGAACGCTGGGCAAAGCGCTGGATGTGGTTGCTGCAATAGCAGATTCAAAATCACCGCTCAGATTCACGGACCTTCTGAAGCTCGTCGGCCAGCCACGGGGCACCCTGCACAGGAATATTTCAAACCTGCTTGAAGAGGGTTTGATTGCAATGAACGCAGACACTTACATTTATTCACTTGGCCCAAGACTTTTACAATTGGCCTCACAAGCGTGGAACGAGAACGAGTTGCGGGGCATTGCCGAACCACATTTGCGTGCGCTCAACGAACTCGCTGGTGAAACAGTTCACTTGGCAATATTGCAGGGCGATCAGGTTGTTTATCTCGACAAGTTCGAAGCCCAGAACAGCTTGCGCATGCATTCACAGATCGGACGATCCGCCCCGGTCTACTGCACTGGCGTTGGAAAAGCGATCCTATCAGGTTTGCCAGATGATGAATTTGAGATTCTAGCAAAAAGTATTAAATTTCAGAGATTTACAGATAATACCATAATCAATTTCGAAGATCTTCAGCGAGACAGGCAGACAAACATCGCCCGAGGCTTTGCTGTGGACGCTGAAGAACATGAAACTGGAATACGCTGTGCAGCTGCCCCAATCAAAGATGGTTTGGGAACGTTGCTAGGCGGCGTATCCGTTACGGCTCCGGCCTACCGGATTACAGATGAAATTTACGAAGAATGGACCCATTGGGTTCAGACAACTGCGAGCGATATCGGTTCGGATGCAGATATCAGAATGGGACCCCGTAGATAGGGGCAACTGGGAGGAAAACTATGGCTGGACTTGAATTACGAGGCATCGAAAAATCTTTTGGCGAGGTGAAAGTTATTCATGGTGTCGACCTGGATATCGAAGATGGCGAATTTGTTGTTTTTGTAGGACCGTCCGGTTGTGGCAAGTCTACACTTCTTCGCCTGGTTTCGGGCCTTGAAGATACCTCTGGCGGTGTTCTTAAGATCGGTGACCGCGATGTGACTCGAATGGATCCAGCTGATCGTGGCGTTGCAATGGTGTTCCAGTCATACGCTCTCTACCCACACATGACTGTGGAAGAAAATATGGGTTTTGGCCTGAAGATGACAGGGCACAGCAAGCAGGAAGTTGACGAACGTGTTGCCAAGGCAGCAGCCATCCTGAAGCTGGATCATATGTTGGACCGTAAACCTAAAGCGATGTCCGGCGGGCAACGCCAACGTGTTGCCATTGGTCGTGCCATTGTTCGCGAGCCGGAAGTATTCCTGTTTGATGAGCCGCTTTCAAACCTTGACGCAGAACTGCGTGTTGAAATGCGTCTGGAAATTGCGAAGCTTCATCAGGATCTTGGCAACACCATGATTTACGTGACGCATGATCAGACGGAAGCAATGACGCTTGCCGACAAGATTGTTGTACTAAGGGCTGGCGTAATCGAACAGGTTGGCTCGCCAATCCACCTTTACACGGATCCTGACAGTTTGTTTGTGGCTGGCTTCATTGGCTCGCCGCGCATGAACTTCTTTGACGTGCAGGTCGATTCCGTATCCGGCAAAGATGTTGTTGTGACGGGCGGTCCATTCGGAACACAAAAATTGATCATTCAGGCGCGCGATAATATGCCAAAAGCCGGTGATACCGTCAGCTTTGGCGTGCGTCCCGAGCATTTTGTGCCCCTTGATCAGTCCGGTGGTTATATCGAAGGTAAAGTCAGTGTTGTCGAGCAACTGGGTGGCTCGTCCTTCCTTTATGTCGATATTGGCGGTAGTGCACCACTGACGGTTGAGCAGAAGGGCATTACGGACGAAAGAGCGGGTCATGTGTCCAAAATGGGCGTTGATCCTTCTACTTGTATGCTGTTCGACAAGAATGAGCGCCGAATCTGATTCTTGTCCTGTGCATGTGCAGATCTGTGCCGCTTGACTGAAGAATTCTTAGTTTTTGGAGTAGGCGAATGTCAGATCGCGCCGTTGAAATCACGAACAGACGCCCGCAATTGGGCGTCTGTTACTACCCTGAACACTGGCCCGAGAGCGAGTGGGTGGATCACGCACGGCAAATGGTCGAAATCGGCCTGTCCTATGTCCGAATAGGTGAGTTTGCCTGGTCCAGACTGGAACCAAATCCCGGACAATATGAGTTTGACTGGCTGGCCCGCGCGATTGATGTGCTGGGGCAGGCAGGATTGAAAATTGTGTTGGGAACGCCCACAGCGACGCCGCCAAAATGGCTGGTCGATAGCATGCCGGATATGATTGCGGTTGATCCGAACGGTCAGCAGCGGGGGTTCGGCTCCCGCCGTCATTACGATTTCAGTCACGGCGGATATCGAATTGAATGTGCTCGCATAATAACAAAACTGGCCGAAACTTTCGGCACGCATCCTGCGGTTACTGTCTGGCAGACCGATAATGAATATGGCTGCCATGATACAACCTATTCCTATTCAAAAGCTGCACTGGCAGGCTTCAGAAGCTGGCTGGAAGTTAAATATGGCACCATAGGCAATTTGAACAAGGCATGGGGGAATGTGTTCTGGTCGATGGAATATCGCGACTTTTCAGAAATTGATTTGCCCAACCTCACGGTCACTGAAGCCAATCCATCACATCACCTTGCGTTCCGTCGATACTCCTCAGATCAGGTTGTTAGCTTTAACCGGGAGCAGGTCGATATCCTGCGCAAACTCAGCCCCGGCCGCGACATAGTCCACAACTTCATGGGCATGTTTACAGAATTCGACCATTTTGACGTCGCTGAAGATTTGGACATTTCGTCATGGGATTCCTATCCACTTGGCTTTCTGGAACGTCGCGCAGATGTCAGTGACGCTCACAAAACAACTTACCTGAATCAGGGCGATCCTGATTTCACGGCTTTTCATCATGATCTTTATCGCGGGACCGGCAAAGGACGCTGGTGGGTCATGGAGCAACAGCCAGGCCCGGTAAACTGGGCGGACTGGAATCCTGCACCGCTGCCCGGCATGGTCCGGCTGTGGACGTGGGAAGCCATAGCTCACGGCGCAGAGGTGGTTTCGTATTTTCGCTGGCGTCAGGCACCTTTTGCGCAGGAGCAGATGCATGCCGGATTAAACAGACCTGATGGCACAGCAGATATCGCGGCGCATGAAGCTGCGCAAGTTGCAAGCGAACTGGATCTGCTGGAAATGACGGTCGATACGTCACGAGCAGACGTTGCACTGATTCTGGACTATCCGAGCATTTGGATGACGCAAATCCAGCCCCAGGGTAAAGATTACGATCCTATTGCGCTTCATTTCGCTTTTTACGGCGCGGCCCGAAAACTGGGGCTGTCTGTGGACATAGTTGCCTCAGACGCGGACCTTTCCGGCTACAAGCTGGTTATGGTGCCCAATCTTCTTCAGGTAAGCGAGAATGCTGTCACAGCCTTTGAAGCTACAAATGCCCAAATCGTGTTTGGTCCAAGAACCGGTTCGAAAACACAGGATCTTGCAATCCCGGAAAATCTGGCCCCGGGTCCTTTGGCGCAATTGCTTCAACTCAGGGTCGATTGTGTTGAAAGTCTGCGTCCGGGAATTACGCATCAGGCTGGCGGCGGCTCAATATCCAAATGGCGCGAGCATCTCACAGTGCTGGCTGCACCGGATGATTGCTATAAAATGCCTGATGGTCACCCAGCATATGTACAATTCGGCAGGATTTCCTATTTGGCGGGTTGGCCAGATGAAAACCTGCTGCAGGATGTTTTGATCAAAGGCGCTGAACGTGCCGGCATACAAGTACAAATCATGCCGGATGGCATCAGGGTTCGAAGGATGGGCCGACACAAGGTCTACACGAATTACGGCAGAACACCTGTAAACATCGAGAAGATCATCGGCACCGAATCTATTGTGCAGGGCGAGGGAGGCAACATCCAGTCTGCCAGCGTCGCCATAACCCGCATTTCCTGAAAGAAAAACCCGCCGAGCGAAACGCTGCGGCGGGTTTGAAATGGCTCCCCGAGTCGGACTCGAACCAACGACAAGGTGATTAACAGTCACCTGCTCTACCAACTGAGCTATCGGGGATCAGTGGTGAGCGTCTATACAAAAGGAATGGGGCGTTGCCAAGACCCGATTGCCCGCAAAATACGTTTTCTGCTCTGTTTGTTTGATTTGGCCTTAACGTGCGCCTGTTTGATCCTTATCTGCGGGCAGGTCGCAACCCAACCAAGATGGTCCCAAGTGCCTTCGATAAAATTCGCCGGAAAATCATTTAATCTTCCACAGTCGCAATTGGCACGCGTCTGCCTGGGCGTCGTGTTTATGTTGTTCGGCGTTGTTGGTTTTTTGCCAATCGTGGGTTTCTGGATGATTCCTGTTGGAATGATCATTCTATCCTACGATGTTCCGTTTATAAGGCGCAGAACAAGACGTATTGCCGTTTGGTGGGGCAGGATGCTCCAGAACAGGCAACAGAAAAGAAAATAGGCGCAATCACAACGGCGCTTGCAATACCGCGCTCGAAAAGCTTATGTGAGCCTGTGTTGGTTTTGGTTCATCGCGGATGCGATGCACCGAATGAAAAGGGAACACGGATGCAGATGACCCAATCCGGGGTCTGTAAACCGGGACTGCCCCCGCAACTGTGAGCGGTGAGCCACTGTTTCAAATGCCACTGGACATGTCCGGGAAGGCGAAACAAAGGGCTGTGAACCGCGAGTCAGGAGACCTGCCAGCACATTGGAATCAAACTGCCGTCGGGTCGGACGGATAGGAGATAATAATGCCTTACTGTGCTTTGAGCGGCAGAGATTCTGCCGCAACCATTCATCTTTCCCAATTGAACAAATGTCCGGAAACGGGACTGTCAGCTGACGAATTGCGTCGCTGACGGCCATTTGAGGACAAACCATGTTTTCCAGTTTTCTGCACAGCACCAGGCTGCCGGCATGAGTGTTTTATTCACGCCAGAGCAGAAGTCAGCACTCATCCTGGGTGGTGCGCGGTCCGGCAAGAGCACCTATGCCGAAAAGATGGTGCTGGCTTGCGGAAACGCGCCTCACTATGTGGCCACTTCCCAAATTTTTGACGATGAAATGAAACAGCGCGTGCATCAACATAAGCAACGCCGCGGGACGCAATGGAGTGTCACGGAAGAACCTTTAAACCTGTGTGAGGCAATTGAGGCGGTACCAACCAGCAGTTCTGCCATTCTTGTTGATTGCCTGACCCTGTGGCTTTCGAACCTCATGCATCATGACCGCAATGTGGACGTTGAAACCAGCCAATTGCTTGAACTCATACCACGCGTTGGCCAGCCCATTGTATTTGTATCCAATGAAGTTGGCATGGGCATCGTGCCTGAAAATGCGCTGGCCCGCGCCTTTCGCGACCATCAGGGTCGTTTGAACCAGTCGCTGGCCGCAATCGTTGACCGTGTGGATTTTATCGCCGCCGGGCTTCCTCTTAATCTGAAACCTCAAAGGACAATTCAATGAGCATGGCTTCAAAGATACCTGCAACAATTATCACCGGTTTTCTGGGTGCGGGAAAAACCACGCTCATTCGTCATCTGTTGCAAAACGCCGGAGGGCGCCGCATCGCGCTTATCATCAATGAATTTGGTGATATGGGATTTGACGCTGACCTTCTGAAAGGCTGCAATTCAGATGCCTGTAGCGCAGACGACATTGTGGAACTGACCAATGGCTGTATCTGTTGCACCGTCGCTGATGATTTCCTGCCGACAATGGAAACACTTCTGTCCCGCAGCGAGCAACCCGACCACATCATCATCGAAACATCTGGTCTGGCGCTGCCGCAACCATTAGTCCGCGCATTTTCCTGGCCGAGCGTGAAATCAAAAGTCACGGTTGATGGCGTGATCACAGTTGTTGATGCAGCGGCATTGTCAGAAGGCAAAATGGTGCATGATGAAGCGGCGCTTCAGGAACAGCGAACCGCTGATGAAGCACTGGACCATGAAAGCCCGATTGAAGAACTGTTTGAAGATCAATTGAAATGTGCAGACCTTGTGATTCTGTCAAAGGCAGATCTGGTGAGTGCGGAAGGCCTGGCAAAAGCACGCGAAATTGCTGCCCATGACACACGCGATGCGGTTCAGTTTCTGGAAGCTTCAAATGGAATCGTTTCTCCCTCGGCGGTGCTGGGCCTGACCGCACAGGCCGAAGAAGACATGGAGAATCGCAAGAGTCACCATGATGATCATGACCACGAACATGATCATGATGATTTTGAAACATTTGTGGTGGAGGCCAGCAGCCATGAAAGCGTGGATACCGCAAGAGCCGCTGTTCTGGCGGCAATGAACAGTCATGGCGTTCTGCGCATAAAAGGCGCCATTTCCATACAGGGAAAAACAGCGCCCTTGGCGGTGCAAGCCGTTGGACCACGCGTTGAGACATGGTTTGCTACGCCAAGCGGCGGAACACCAAGACTTGTGGTAATCGGTGAAAAGGGACTCGATCAGGCTGCAATTCGCGCCACATTATCGGATGTGATTGCCGCCAAAAAGGCCAGCTGACCAGTGCATGTCCTTCAGGCCCAGACACGACGAATAGATGATGGAGAGGAAGCCGTTGACCTTGGTCAATCGCCCGGCGACATTGTTGTTCTGACAGCAGCTGACACCGAAATTTCTGGCTTCTCATACGCAGCGCAATCATTGGAGGCTGGGTTCCCAAGCCTGCGCGTTGCAAGTCTGCTTGCATTGTCCCACCCATATTCCGTGGACCTCTATCTGGAAAAGACGCTTTCTCAGGCAAAGCTGGTTGTTGTGCGTTTGTTGGGAGGCCGTAACTACTGGCCCTACGGGTTGGAGCGTCTGGCAGAATTGGCGCGGGCCAATAATACGAAGATCATAGTCGTCCCTGGAGATGCAAATTGGGATGTCGATCTTGAGACCACCACAACACTTGACCTGAACCATGCAAGAACCTTCTGGCGCTATTGCGTTGAAGGCGGCGTTGAAAACCTGAAAAATGCCCTCCGGTGCCTAGCTTCACAGATTGGCTACGAAACCAGCTTTGAGCCACCCAGACCTCTGCCAAAGGCGGGACTGTATTGGCCCGGAGCGGTACAGCCCGATATCGACCTTGTGAAAGACGGACAGCACAAGAACGGCTTGGCAGCAATTGTGTTCTATCGTTCAACGGTACAGGCGAATGCTACCGCGCCCATCGATGGATTGATAAAAGCTCTCAATCGGGAAGGCATGAATGTTCTGCCGATTTATGTATCCAGCTTGAAAGATCCAGAATCGATTGCCGTTCTGGACAGTCTTTTCAAGCAGGCCGCACCAACCATAATCTTGAACGGCACCGCATTTGCGGTCTCCAAACCCGGTGTCACCCATAAAGCCACGCCACTGGATAAAACCGGCTGCATGGTGCTGCAATTTGTCATGTCCGGCACCTCACAAGAAGGATGGCAAGAGAGCGAGCGAGGCCTGTCAGCTAAAGATCTGACCATGCATGTCGTTCTTCCTGAGATTGATGGTCGTGTCCTCACCCAGGTTGTTTCCTTTAAGGAAGAGGGGGCCTTTGATCCCAAAACGGAATGCAGCCCAACCCAATTCGTTCCCATCAAGGACCGGATTGCGCGCCTCGCTTTACAGGCAGCCAGTTGGGGAAAGTTGCAGAACATTTCGGCAGCCGACAAGAGGATGGCTATTATCCTCTCCAACTATCCGAACAAGGATGGGCGCATGGCCAATGGTGTTGGGCTCGACACGCCGGCCAGCACGATTGCCCTGCTGAAGGCATTGAAACTTGACGGCTATACAATTGAGACGGCGCCAGAAAACGGCAAAGCCCTGATGGACCGCTTTATGGCAGGTCCGACAAATGCATTCGATCTGACACGTCTGACACAAGCCGAATTCAGCATGCCAATTGAGAAATATCTGCAATATTACAAAAGCTTATCTCAGCTTTTGCGAGATCAGATTGAAACGCGATGGGGCGCCCCGAAAGACGACCCCACCTGCATTGATGGTTTGTTTCGTCTGGCAATTCACAAATTCGGCAATGTCGTCATCGGTGTGCAGCCAGCGCGGGGATACAACATCGACCCCAAGGACACCTATCATGATCCGGCGCTTGTGCCACCGCACAATTACCTCGCATTTTACGCCTGGCTGCGTCTGGAATTTGGTGCTGATGCGCTTGTCCATATGGGCAAGCATGGCAACACGGAATGGCTGCCCGGCAAGGCATTGGCTCTGTCGGCCAATTGCTGGCCTGACGCAATCATGCAAGGCCTCCCGGTCATATACCCCTTTATCGTCAATGACCCAGGTGAGGGCGCGCAGGCAAAGCGCCGCATGAGTTCCGTGATCATCGATCATTTGATGCCGGCCATGACGCGCGCGGAGACTTATGGCCCCTTGTCGGAAATCGAGGCGCTGATCGATGAGTATTTTCTGGCATCCGGTGTGGACCAAAAAAGAGTAAGGCTGCTTGAGGACCAGATTTTTGAGGCCATTGACCGCCACTCACTGGGAACGGAGTTGGGTCTGAAGCCAGGTTTTGACAAGCAGGACGCTTTGCAGCGCCTTGATGGATACATTTGTGAGCTGAAGGAGCTGCAGATACGAGATGGGCTGCATATTCTAGGGCGCTCACCGCAAGGCGAACAACGGGATGACACACTAACGGCCCTGGCAAGAGTGCCGGGACCGACCGGTATGTCGCTGCACCGTGCGATTGCCGCTGATTTAAACCTGTCCAATTTTGATCCCTTGGCATGCGACATGTCCGGACACTGGACAGGCCCGAAACCACAAATGCTTGCAGGCGTTTCCAACGATGCGTGGCGCACAAATGCAGATACCGTTGAGCGCCTTGAAATTTTGGCAAAAGCATTGGTGAATGGCGCAACGCAATGCCAATCGGATTGGACACGAACAGCGGATGTCCTGCAGAACCTTGAGACTGAGATTGCTGTCAATCTGGACGAAAGCGGTTCCAAGGAAATAAATGCCTGCTTGTCAGCGTTGAACGGCAGTTTTGTCGATCCGGGGCCATCGGGTGCACCAACGCGCGGACGTCTGGATTGCCTTCCAACGGGCCGTAACTTCTACTCAGTCGATGTCCGATCAGTTCCCACCAAAGCGGCATGGAAACTGGGTCTCCAATCTGCAGATCTGGTTGCCGAGCGGTATTTTCAGGAACAGGGTGAATGGCCACAAGCTATTGCGCTAACGGCATGGGGCACCTCAAACATGCGCACGGGCGGTGATGATATCGCGCAGGCCATGGCTCTAATAGGTGCAGAGCCGGTATGGGAGGATTTATCCGGCCGTGTAACCGGTTTTAAAATCATCCCACTGGCAGAGCTGAAACGCCCCCGCATTGACGTAACGCTTCGCATATCAGGCTTCTTTCGCGATGCGTTTCCGTTACAGATTGACCTGTTTGATAGCGCAGTGCGCGGCGTCGCAGCGTTGGATGAGCCACTTGATGCGAACCCGATTGCGGCACGGTTCAAGTCGGAGACCAAAGCACTGATCGCGAAAGGTCATTCAGATCAGGATGCAGAAAAGCGCGCCGGATATCGGATCTTTGGCTCCATGCCCGGTGCTTATGGTGCAGGTCTACAGGCCCTGATTGATGAGAACCTGTGGGAAGACCGCGCAGATTTTTCCGAGAGCTTTCTCACCTGGGGTGGTTTCGCCTATGGATCGGGTGCGGAGGGTGAGGGCGCGCGTCAATTGCTGGAGACGCGGTTGGAACAAACCCAACTAGTGCTGCAAAATCAGGACAACAGAGAACATGATATTCTGGACAGTGATGACTATTATCAGTTTCAGGGCGGATTGACTGCAGCTGTCGCAACCTTGTCGGGCAACGAGCCTGCCGTTTATCATGGTGACCATTCTCGCCCCGAAACACCAAAAATCAGATCTCTGGAAGAAGAGCTGTCGCGTGTCGTTCGTGGCAGGGCTGCCAACCCGAAATGGATCGCGGGTGTCATGCGTCATGGCTACAAAGGCGCTTTTGAAATGGCGGCAACGCTGGATTACTTGTTTGCTTACGCAGCCACAACGCGGGCTGTCAAAAGCCATCAATTTGATCTGCTCTACGACGCCTATTTCGACGATGACACCGTTCGGGAGTTTATTGAACAGCATAATCCGGCTGCCTTGGCAGAGATGGCGGACCGTTTTCTGCAGGCCATCGATAAGGAATTATGGCAACCCAGACGCAACAGCATCTTTGCCAAGTTGAAAAACCTCAAAGGGGAGACCACCGCATGACCAAAAAAGACGAGATGACAGAAGAAGAACTGAATGCCCGTCATGCGGAGAAAATGAAGAAAAAAAAGGCCGCTCGGGATAAAATCATCGCGACCAAGACAATCGAAAAGGGACTCGTCATCGTCCATACAGGTAAGGGCAAAGGCAAATCAACGGCCGCATTCGGTCTGGTTTTCCGGTCTCTTGGACATGGCCACAAAATCGGAATCGTCCAATTTGTCAAAGGCAAATGGGAAACCGGTGAGCGCACGGTATTGGAGCGTTTCCCGGAATTGGTTTCGCACCACACAATGGGCGAAGGATTTACCTGGGAGACGCAAGACCGCCAGCGCGATATCGCCGCCGCCCGTCAAGCGTGGGAGAAAGCAAAAGAGCTGATCATGGATGACGAGCACAAGTTGGTTCTGTTGGATGAACTGAACATCGTGCTGCGTTATGATTATATCGATGTCGAAGAGGTCGTCGAATTTCTAAAGCAGAAACCCTATGACAAGCACGTTGTCATCACGGGACGCAATGCCAAGGAACCATTGATTGAGTTTGCCGATCTGGTCACGGAAATGACCATGATCAAACACCCGTTCAGATCTGGCGTGAAAGCTCAAATCGGTATCGAGTTCTAGAATACATGGCGCGTAAACCCGCACTCATGTTGCAAGGAACCGGGTCCAATGTGGGGAAATCCGTGTTGGTGGCTGGCCTAGCGCGCGCCATGAAGCACAGGGGCATAAGGATTGCGCCCTTCAAGCCGCAGAACATGTCCAATAATGCGGGCGTGGCCAATGGCGGCGAGATTGGTCGGGCACAAATGCTGCAGGCACGTGCAGCCGGTCTGGCCCCGAACATCCATATGAATCCGGTCCTGTTGAAACCGGAAAGCGAGTTAGGCGCGCAGATCATTGTTCAGGGACGGTTTGTCGGCACAATGCGCGCCAAAGACTACGGCAAACATAAGACAACCCTCATGCCAAAAGTCATGGAAAGCTTTGAAGCCCTTGAAAGTCAATATGATTTAATTTTAGTGGAAGGCGCCGGAAGCCCGGCAGAGATCAATTTGCGCGCTGGCGACATCGCCAATATGGGATTTGCCGAAGCTGCAGATGTACCGGTTGTTCTGATTGGCGATATCGATCGTGGTGGTGTGATTGCCAGTCTGGTTGGTACCTATGCCGTTTTGCCAGCAGCAGAGCAAACCCGGATAAAGGGCTTTCTCGTCAACAAGTTTCGTGGGGATGTTTCACTGTTCACAGAAGGCATGACAGAGATTGCCACACGGACAGATTGGGCACCTTTAGGTGTTTTGCCCTTTTTCCAGAAGGCCCAATTGTTGCCGGCAGAAGATATTCTGGACCTGCGAAGTGAAACGAGACGCACCGAAAACTTTACAATTGTTGTTCCAAAGCTGCCACGAATTGCGAATTTTGATGATCTCGATCCACTCGCGGCAGAACCGAATGTCTCAGTGAAGATCATCGAACTGGGTCAGCCACTGCCTCAAAGTGCAGATTTGATTCTGCTACCGGGATCCAAATCCACAATCGCTGATTTGGCAGTCTTGAAATCCGAAGGATGGGATTTGGACATAGCGGCGCATCTGCGTCATTGCAAACCGGTTATGGGGCTATGTGGCGGCTATCAAATGCTGGGCAAGCAAATCTCTGATCCTCATGGCGTTGAAGGGGTCGGACAATCTGTCGATGGTCTGGGGTATCTGGATGTGGAAACGGTTCTGGACCCTGTAAAAACAACCAGACCAGCCAGGGGCATTCACAGTGAAAGCGGCCTAATCGTGGAAGGCTACGAAATTCACCTCGGGAAAACGACAGGCGCGGATTGCCAACGCCCCTTTGTCAAAATTGATGGCGAGTCCGACGGCGCTCAAAGCAATGATGGCCTTGTTATAGGGACCTATATGCACGGAATTTTTTCATCAGACGAATTCCGCAGATACTTTCTTGAAAACCTGGGCATCACGGCATCTGGCGACAGCTACAATCAATCCATTGATCAGGTGTTGGATGATCTGGCTGAGCACCTGGAAGCGAATCTCGATATCAACCAGATGTTGGAAATTGCCTACGCCAGAGAAGCATAAAGGCTAAGATAGATCAGCCAGTGCAAAACCAGAGCAGCAATCATCAACCGTAATGCACGTCGCACATCTTGCTTATCACAATCAGTTCGGCCTGATGCATTGAAGAACGGCGCATCGACCGTCTCATTGCCATATTGCCTGGGTCCAGCCAGCGAAATACCCAACGCATAGGCTGTCGCGGCCTCCGGCCACCCTGCATTCGGAGATTTGTGCCAACCTGCTTCACGAACAGCTCCGATAATTGATGTGTGTGGTGACCCTCCGACAATCGGGGCACACAGAGACAGCAATAGCGCCGTCAGGCGTGCAGGAAAAAGATTGAGTAGATCATCCAACCGCGCGGTTGCCCATCCAAAAGCACCATATGTCTCATTGCGGTGCCCAATCATGGAATCAGCGGTATTGACGGTTTTGTAGATCAGCAACCCGGGGAAACCGGCAATGGCAAACCAGAATGCTGGTGCTATCACGCCATCGGAAAGGTTTTCCGCTGTCGATTCAACAGCCGCGCGTGAGATCGCGTCGCGATCAAGATCATCCGGATTACGTCCAACGATCATGGCAATCGCGCGTCGTGCTACCTGAATGTCGGAATCATCCAGAGCCATGACAACGCGCGCAACATGCACATAGAGGCTCTTCTGAGCTAGCAGAATGGCAGCAATGACGATCATCGCAATTGACCCGCCCAATGATTGTGCCGACACCCAGCGCATGCCCAATCCCGCTATTCCTGCAAGCCCGGCCAGAACCAAAATGGCAAATATTCCAGACAGGTAATTGACTGCGCCATTTCCCCTGAAATTCAAGAGTTTGTCAGCACCCGAAATGAGCGCCCCTATCCAGGAAACAGGGTGGGGCAGGCGCCGCCAGATCCAGTCTGGATCGCCAAAAACAGCGTCTAACAGCAAAGCCACCAGAAGACTTGCAAGCGTGCCAGATAGAAAAAGCGTGTAATCAAGCAACATCTCTCAGGACCTGCCGACCGATTCATCGAATGCGGCCAGGCACTGCCCAAGACGCATAAGGTCAAATTCGGTTTCGGGAAGGCCAAAACGCAACCAATCTTGTTCATACGAAAAGATTCGGGTCCAGATTTTATGATCTGCCAAAAAACGGTGAAGGCCCTGAGCGTCCCTATGTCGACATGTCAGAAATAGATTTGTTTTGCCCACCAACTCAAGCCGGGGAGACAACAAATTCGCCAATGTGTCCATCTTTGTGCCAAGCCGGGCACGCATTGTGGATTGCCACTGGGTGTCGTTGAAAGCTGCCGTCCCGATTTTCAGGGCAGGGCCGCTAACGCACCATTCGCCAAAGCGGTTGGAAAATTCTGTAAGCAAAGCCGGATGACCGATGACGAAACCAAGCCTCAAACCGGCCAGGCCAAAAAACTTTCCAAATGACTTCAGCACGACAATCGGCATGTCGGGCTGCATATGTGGGACAATACTCATCTGGGGAGTGCAATCCATGAAAGCCTCATCCACAAACAAAAACCGGTCAGGTGCCAAACTGCGTGCGGTTGCCAGCAATTCCTCCGGAGCCACAAGTTCTCCGGTCGGATTGTTTGGATTAACAACCACAAGATGGTTCTGTGCAGCCTTGGCAGGAAAGGCGCTGCGCGAAGCCGCTGTTCGGCCATCAATCGACCAGGCGATGCGATGGCTGGAATAGGTTGGTTCGATGATATCAACGGAACCTGGACAAAATGCTGGAAGCTGGCTGATGGCCGCTTCCGTTCCCGGGACAGCAATAATTCCGATGGAATCTGGGACTTGGTAGTAACGTCTGGCAGCAGCCAGCAATTCCTCAAGGCCGAACTGACTCGGAAGCGTTTGCCAATCAGACGCAGATAAGTCTTGAACGGAATAGGACTGAGGATTGATACCCGTGGACAGATCAAGCCAATCCCCGCGATCCGCCTTGTTTTTGAATGGGGGATCACCGCCATGTTTCATGTCAGGCCTCGATTGGCCATAAGCTGATGCCCAAATCTTGGCGCGAAAACGGCTTTGTTGGAAATTGGAGGCCTCGCCCGGAATCGAACCGGGGTTCACGGATTTGCAATCCGCTGCGTAACCACTCCGCCACGAGGCCTTCATCTGGTCGGTGTCGCTTTAGCAAACGGGATTCATTCGGACAACACTAAAACGTGAATAGACACAAATTTCCTTCGATCGCTCAGAGCATTGTTAACCGTCTCTGAACTCAACGACCTGTCTGCAGACATAAATGCGCCACATGGAAATATGGAATCAATTGTCTCAGGACCGCATTCCAGTCTTGCGTGTGTCATCCAGCAACGGTAAGGACTTAAGAAAGGAATAACAACCTTATGGCGTCCAGACGAAAGTAGTTGAACGATGTTGGATTTTGCGGATTTAAGAAAGAACATGGTGGAGCACCAGCTTCGCACCAATGATGTAACATCACATGAAATTCTTGACCGTTTTGAGGATTTGCCGCGAGAGACATTTGTCCCCGCTGACAAAAGAGCATTCGCCTACACGGACAGCGACATACGGGTCTGGAACAACGGGGCAGGAGACGAACGATTCCTGATGGAGGCCTATCCGTTTGCACGTCTTGTACAGGCTGCCCAGATACGCCCCACCGATCTGGTTTTGGATATTGGCTGCGGATCGGGGTATTCGACTTCTATTCTTGCTGGTTTCTGCGAATCTGTCGTGGCTATCGAAAGCGCCGCTGAACTGGTTGAAACCGCGACGGGTAATCTGCTTGATCTCAAAATCGACAATGCAGTGGTTCTCCAGAGCAATTTGCAGGACGGATATGCAAAGGAAGGCCCTTACGATCTGATTGTCATTAACGGCGCAGTCGATGAAGTGCCAGCGGCCCTGTTTGATCAATTGCGTGCAGATGGGCGACTTTTGACATTTGTCGGGCGCGGCCATTCGGGAAATCTGACAATGTTCAGGAAGACTGGTACCGGAACGACCTCAGTTCCAATCATGAATGCCTGCGTCCCATCACTTCCAAGCTTTGATCGTGCTGAAAGCTTCGTTTTTTAGCTACGAGACATGTTTGGGACCATGGTTCGACGTGATGCAAAAGTGAGACAGACAAGCTGCAAACTAACTTGCGTGCCTGTTTGGTCACACCATTGACCTTTTTTGACGATCAGTAAATTACCTGTGGGTAAGTGCTGGATCGCTTGTTGGAGGTCGCAGTGCATGAAGATAAGTGTTTGGGCCATGAAGCATTAACTATACTGTTTGCGCTCTGGGTCTGATGGTTTTGAAAGGAATGGTTGTGAGTAGAAAACGACAGGGCTTGTTGACGGGAATAACCTCCGCTTTGTTACTGACCGCCATGGTTGTCAGTCCCTTTGGGCCTGCATCGGCTGAAACTCTTCTTCAGGCACTGTCTTCTGCCTACAGCAATAATCCGGAACTGAATGCTGAGCGTGCAGCAACCCGTGCCGTTGACGAAGGCGTACCTCAGGCCTTGTCGGGTTACCGACCTGACATCAGTGCCTCCGGCAGTGTCACTCAGACATGGACAGACAGTGACATTCGCAACGGAAGCGACACATCCTCAGATAGTGCTAGTGCGACGCTGGGTCTGAATGTGACTCAAAACCTGTTTCGAGGTTTCCGCACTGCAAACAGCACCAAGAAAGCCGAAGCGGCTGTGTTGGCAAGCCGTGCGGGTTTGATGAACACAGAACAGAACATATTGTTCGATGCAGCTGAGGCGTTCATGAACGTTCTGCGTGATCAGGCATTGGTTCAACTCCGATCACAAAATGTGAGTTTTTTGGGCGAGCAGGCACGTGCAACGCGGGATCGGTTTGAAGTTGGTGAAACCACCCGAACAGATGTTGCCCAAGCGGATGCACGCGTCAGTCTTGCATCGTCTGAACTCAATCTTGCCCAGGCAAATCTGAATTCAAGCCGGGCTGTTTATCAGCAGATTATTGGCAATGAACCGTCAAATCTGCAGCAGAATTTTTCTGCCGAGCGGCTGATCCCCAACAATATGGATGCAGCTCTGGATGTGGCCTTGCGTGATCATCCAGCCATTCTGGCTGCGACCTACAATGCCGACGCCTCCTCATTCGACACCAAGGTCATCGAAGGTGAATTGCTGCCAACAGTGACGTTGGAAGGTGACTTGTCCAGAACATATAATTTCGATGGGGCGACCCGTTCGACTGACACTGCGTCCATTACGGGTCGGGTGAATATTCCGATTTACCAGGGCGGTGGGGTGTCATCACGCGTACGTCAGGCAAAGCAAAAAGAAGGTGAGGCGCTGCTTCGGCTGGATCTTGCGCGCCATCAGGTGCGCGCGGCCGTCATTTCTGCCTGGGGGCAGTTGACCGCCAGCCGCGCGGTTATCATCGCCGCAGAAGCGCAACGCAATGCAAGTCAGATTGCTCTGAGCGGTGTCATTGAAGAACAGCGTGTTGGTCAACGTACAACGCTTGATGTTCTGAACGCTCAACAGGAGTTGCAGGATGCGCGTGTCAATCTCGTATCAGCCAGACGTGACCAGGTGGTGGCAGCATTTGCGCTGGCATCCGCCGTTGGTAAATTGAACGCAGAGCGACTTGGATTGGGTGTTCAGATTTATCAGGCTGAAGAGCATTACGAAAAAGTCCGCGATAAATGGTTTGGGCTGCGCACGCCCGATGGCCGTTAACTCTATTCAATAAATCAAATTGAAGCGCTGGGTCTGGTGGATAACATCGCAGCAATCATGCTGATGCACTTAACGTTGTTGGGTGCGTTTTCATGCGGGGTTACCTTTCCGGCAACTCGTCAGATATACTGAGGTCTAGCGAATCGGCGCGCCCTCGACTCTTGGTGAAGCCAAGCAGTTGTTCGTTGGCTTAATTTTTGGGGAAAGCAAATGTCGAACTCTGCTGCAGCGCAAGAGCCCTCCATGGAGGAAATCCTGGCCTCCATTCGCCGGATCATTACAGATGAAGAAGGCAATCCGACTTCCGAGCAGAAATCGCAGGAAAACAGCGATTCAGCCAAAGAAATGCTTGGGAACGGCGCTGCTGAAACGGAGGACAGTCTTTTGAGTTCTAGCCAACCAATGTCGCCGGACGATCTTGATGCCCTGTTTGCCCCCGATGAGGATGACAACGCAGTTTCCGCGAAAGGCGCGACTGCGGAAACTGATGCTGATGCATCCCAGCTAGAAGAAGCACCTTCTGAAGATGATGATGAAGTGATGGAACTCACTGCAGCTGAAATTGAAGATGATGAAACCAGTACTGACGATGACGAAATGGAACTCATCGATGGCATGGATATAGTGTTTGATGAATTTCAGGATGAGATCGCAATTCAGGAACCTGTAGTCCAAGCGTCACCTGAACCGATGCCGGAGCCGACACCAGTCGTCGAACCGACTTCCACGCCAGTCGAGCGTCCGTCAAACCTTGAAAATCTCATCAGTCAACAAGCCGCAACGTCGGTGTCTGAATCCTTTTCCAGCCTGTCCGGTCTCCTTGTTTCGAGCCAGGCCAAGACGATGGAAGACCTTCTCAAGGAAATGTTGCGACCAATGCTGCAGTCTTGGCTTGATGAGAATCTGCCATCCTTGGTGGAGAAGATGGTGGCTGCCGAAATCAGACGGCTGTCTGGAAAAGGCTAGGGGCTCTCATGCCTCTCGCGCTCATCACCAAATGGCGTGAACCCCAGATTTTATTTCAGGACTGTATTTCCGAAACGCCTTGGAAAAACTGAATAATCCCAAACACGACCAAACAAGCCGCTATTCCTGCAATCGGGATAGCCATGGCTCCGTGCATTGACGGTCAGATGGTTGACACTCACCCCATGCAGGGCATAACCCACCAGACAAATTCCCATACTGGATATCCGAGAGCTCAATGTTAGAAAAAACCTATCAGCCCAACGAAGTTGAACCACGCATTTATTCCGGTTGGGAAGCCGCGAATGCATTCGCAGCTGGGTCCGGCGCGAAACAGGGTGAAGACAGCTTTTGCATTGTCATCCCTCCGCCCAACGTCACGGGCTCTCTGCACATGGGACATGCGCTGAATAACACCTTGCAGGACATACTGGTTCGCTGGAACCGCATGCTTGGGCAAAACGTCCTGTGGCAACCAGGCATGGACCATGCTGGCATCGCGACACAAATGGTTGTCGAACGCCAGTTGATGGAAAATCAATTGCCTGGCCGACGTGACATGGGCCGCGAGAAATTCATTGAACGTGTCTGGGACTGGAAAGCTGAATCCGGTGGCACCATTCTGGGGCAACTCAAACGACTGGGTGCTTCCTGCGACTGGTCGCGAGAACGGTTTACCATGGATGAGGGTCTCTCAGCGGCCGTTCTTGAAGTGTTTGTCCGCCTCTATGAAGAAGGACTGATCTACAAGGACAAGCGTCTGGTTAATTGGGACCCGAACCTTCTCACCGCTATTTCAGATCTTGAAGTTGAACAGCGTGAATCAAACGGCAATCTCTGGCACTTCAAGTACCCATTGGTTGGGGAAGAAGACGTGTTCATCACGGTTGCTACCACGCGGCCGGAAACAATGCTTGGGGATACAGCTATCGCCGTTCATCCCGACGATGAACGCTATGCGCATCTGATCGGCAAATCCGTCGAACTGCCATTGGTCGGACGGCATATACCCATTGTGGCAGATGAATATGCCGACCCAGAAGCCGGTTCTGGTGCTGTTAAAATCACACCAGCGCATGATTTCAACGATTTTGAAGTCGGCAAGCGCAATAACCTTCCTGCCATCAATATCATGGCGGTCGATGCATCCATTGCCCTCAAGGACAATGAGGACTTTCAAATTGGCGTTCCTGATGAGAACAGCGCCATGATGAAGGCTGCAATTGACGCCTATCACGGACTTGACCGTTTCGTGGCACGCAAGAGAATTGTCGCCGCTTTCGATGCGTTGGGCCTGCTCGACAAAATCGAGGAACACACCCACGTTGTTCCCCATGGTGACCGCGGCGGAGTTCCCATAGAACCATTCCTGACAGACCAATGGTATGTCGACGCAAAAACGCTTGCGAAACCAGCCATTGCAAGTGTTCGCGAAGGACGCACTGAATTCGTCCCAAAAAACTGGGACAAAACCTATTACGACTGGATGGAAAACATTCAGCCCTGGTGTATCTCACGTCAACTTTGGTGGGGTCATCAAATTCCCGCATGGTACGGACCTGATGACAAGGTCTTTGTAGCAAAGTCAGAAGCTGAGGCCGCTGAGAAAGCCAAGAGCCACTATGGTGAGGCTGTCGAACTGACGCGGGATGAAGACGTGCTCGATACCTGGTTCTCGTCCGCGCTGTGGCCATTCTCAACTTTGGGCTGGCCAGATACGACAGCAGAGCTGAAAACCTATTATCAGACAGATGTTTTGATTACCGGGTTTGACATTATTTTCTTCTGGGTCGCCCGGATGATGATGATGGGCCTTCATTTCATGGATGAAGAGCCATTTCACACTGTATATATCCATGCCCTGGTCCGCGATGAGCACGGCGCAAAGATGTCCAAATCCAAGGGCAATGTCGTCAATCCACTCGATTTGATTGAAGAGTATGGTGCCGACGCATTGCGGTTTACACTTTGTGCCATGGCCGCTGCGGGCAGAGACATAAAACTGGCCACCAACCGCGTTGAAGGCTATCGAAATTTTGCCACCAAGCTTTGGAATGTCGCGCGTTTTGCCGAAATGAATGAATGTTCAATCCCGGCTAATTTTGCGCCAGACTCCGTCAAAAATCCACTCAATCGGTGGATCATTACAGAATGTGGTCAAACCATTGAAGCCATCAATTTGGCCTTGAAGAGCTATCGCTTTAATGATGCAGCCAACGTCGCCTATCAGTTTGTCTGGCACAAATTCGCCGACTGGTTCATCGAGCTTTCAAAGCCCGCTTTGATGGGTGAGGACTCTGCCGATAAGACAGAGGCCAGGGCGGTTGTTGCCTGGACTCGCGACGAAATCCTCAAAATGCTGCACCCCTTCATGCCGTTCATCACCGAGGAACTGTGGGAAGTGACCGGAGATGGCACAAGAACCGAGATGTTGGTGACAACAAATTGGCCATCTGCCGCTTTGGCAGACCAGCAGGCAGCTGATGATATAAACTGGCTGATTGAGGCTATTTCTTCCATTCGTTCCGTTCGTACCGAGATGAATGTACCTGCAGGCGCCAAGGCCGATATTGTCATGGTTGGCGCCAATGCCGAAACACGGCGCAGAACCGAGGAAAATCTGTCGGCGCTGATGCGCATGGCACGTTTGAATGTCGTAAGCTTTGACGAATCCACGCCTGAAGGCAGCGCTCAGATTATCATTGGTGAAACCGTTGCCTGCATGCCTTTGAAAGGCGTCATTGATATTGATGCGGAAAAGCAACGCCTGACCAAAGATATTGGTAAGGTCGAGCAGGATATCGCAAAAATCAACGGCAAACTCGGCAATGAAAAATTCGTCGCCCGTGCACCCGAAGAAGTTGTGACACAAGAGCGGGCACGCCTTCAGGAAGCCAATGAAAAACGCGACATGCTCCAAGGCGCAATTGAGCGCCTGGAAGCTGCCAATTAAAATATCGCCACCTAAAGTTGAGTAGGCGCAGGGTTGGACCAATCGAAATCGGTCCGACCCCATGCATCAGGGTTGCGTGTGCCATTCTGTGGCGTTTTGGCAACAGCCACGATGTAACATCTAGGCTACAACCAATTCAGAACCTTTTGCCCCGATACTGCCACAAAAGCTGTATCAGACAGCACTCTGCTTATTGCATCTGGCGTTGGGGTCGTAGCTTTAGCAGAGACGATAGGGTGGAAGGGTGCGGTGAAGTTGTCATCGAGAATTCGTGTCATGTGGACACAGGGTGTGACGACTAAATCAGCACAATCGATACAATTGAGGCAAACAGGGAAATTGGGTTCTTAAGCATGAGCACACGCGTAATCGACAAATCAAAACTGCCAAGTCGGCATGTCACCGAAGGTCCGGCGCGCGCGCCGCATCGGTCATATTACTATGCCATGGGTTTGTCAGATACCGAGATTCACCAGCCATTCGTTGGCGTGGCTACATGCTGGAATGAGGCTGCACCCTGTAATATTTCCCTTATGCGGCAGGCGCAGGTCGTTAAGAAAGGTGTTGCCGCAAACCACGGGACACCACGCGAATTCACAACAATCACGGTAACTGATGGCATTGCCATGGGCCATCAGGGCATGAAGGCTTCTCTTGTCTCACGAGACGTGATTGCTGATTCCGTCGAACTGACTATGCGCGGCCATTGCTATGATGCGATCGTTGGCCTTGCTGGTTGCGATAAATCTCTTCCAGGCATGATGATGGCCATGGTGCGTCTGAATGTACCTTCCGTTTTCATCTATGGTGGATCAATCCTGCCCGGTACTTTCCGTGGCAAGCCGGTGACGGTTCAGGATGTGTTTGAGGCCGTTGGCCAGCATTCAGTCGGTAACATGTCCGATGCGGATCTAACTGAGCTGGAGCAGGTGGCCTGTCCTTCTGCGGGCGCTTGTGGTGCGCAATTCACTGCAAACACAATGGCGACCGTGTCAGAAGCTATCGGCCTCGCGCTGCCATATTCTGCTGGCGCACCGGCACCCTATGAATTGCGTGATCGTTTCTGCTTTGCCGCTGGCGAAAAGGTAATGGAACTCATTCGCGACAATATTCGACCGCGTGACATTGTCACCAGAAAAGCGCTTGAAAATGCGGCAACTGTGGTGGCAGCCTCTGGCGGGTCAACCAACGCAGCACTGCATCTTCCTGCCATCGCCCATGAATGCGGCATTAAGTTTGATCTGTTCGATGTCGCCGAAATATTCAAACGCACTCCGTACATTGCCGATCTGAAGCCAGGTGGCAAATATGTCGCCAAAGACATGTTCGAAGCTGGCGGCATTCCTCTGCTGATGAAGACCCTTTTGGATCAAGGCTTCCTGCATGGCGAATGTTTGACCGTAAGCGGACGAACAATTGCAGAGAATATGGAAAAAGTGTCCTGGAACCCTGATCAGGATGTGGTGCGTCCTGCCAATGATCCGATCACGGTAACTGGCGGTGTTGTTGGCCTCAAAGGCAATCTTGCACCGGAAGGCGCCATTGTAAAAGTGGCTGGCATGGTCAATCAGAAATTTACAGGTCCGGCCCGTTGTTTTGATTCCGAGGAAGCCTGTTTTGAAGCGGTGAAGAACGAGACCTACAAAGAAGGTGACGTCTTGGTAATCCGCTATGAAGGACCAAAAGGCGGACCTGGCATGCGGGAAATGCTGTCCACCACGTCATTGCTCTATGGGCAGGGCATGGGAGACAAAGTTGCGTTGATCACTGATGGTCGTTTTTCTGGCGCAACCCGCGGTTTCTGCATCGGTCATGTGGGCCCGGAAGCGGCAGTCGGCGGAACAATCGGACTGCTCCAGGATGGCGACATTATTGAAATCGACGCCGTTGAAGGCGTGCTGGCCGCTCATCTGAGCGATCAGGAATTATCTGACAGAAGAGCAAAATGGCAATCCCGTGAAACGGATTCGGCAAGCGGTGCAATATGGAAATATGCACAGACTGTCGGATCGGCCCGATATGGTGCGGTTACGCATCCGGGTGGAGAAGCTGAGAAGAGCACCTATGCGGATATTTGACGGAAATTTGCAGGTCCGATTTGTTGCGTGTGTGTTGCTGGGCGCAGGCTTGGCAGCAGCAACACCGAATCCGGTTTCCGCATTTGACGGAGCCAAGCCGCTTATTGAGGAAAAGGCATCGCCGATGGAGGCGTTTCGCTTTGGCTTCAAGGCTTACCGCGCTGGAGACAAGGCAACAGCTGTCGACGCACTGCAATTCGCTGCAAGTCAGGGCAGTGCAATGGCCCAATGGAAACTCGGACGCATGTACGCATCGGGTGACGGAGTTGAAACCAGCCCGCTGCGCGCATTTGAGTATTTCCGCGATATCGCTAATGTCCACGCAGAAGACAGTCCAAACAGCCCTGAAGCGCCTTTCGTAGCGAATGCATTTGTCGAGTTGGGCGGGTTTTTCATGACCGGCATAAGCGGAACCTATGTTGGCAAAAACCCCTATCAGGCGCGCCAGATATATGGCTATGCAGCTTCATATTTCGGCGATCCGAACGCACAATACCTTCTTGCCAAAATGTATCTGGAAGGCGAGGGCGGTGACAAGAACACCCGTCAGGCCGCTCGCTGGCTGAAGCTTGCCGCCGAAAAAGGTCATGCGCTCGCGCAGGCCGAACTTGGACGCATGCTGTTCCACGGTGAAGGTGTTTCCCAGCGTCGGGTCCGTGGACTAAAATGGATCACAATAGCACTCAAACGTGCCAGTGGTTACGATGCCGAGACAGTGCGTCTGACACATGAAACAGCTTTCATTCTGGCATCTGAAAAAGAGCGCCGCAACGCTGTGCGCCTGGCTGAAAAATGGCTCAAGAAAAATGCGCCTTTAGAGGTCAGCGTGTCAGCCCCTGTTGTTGTCAGCTCAGACACGCCGGCAGCACAATTGGTCAACGATACGAAAACGGTGATTGTCGCACCTTTGGAGCCACTTCAACCGATAAGTGCCGCCGCATCTGCGGGCACTGATTCTGGAATTGCCAGCAACAACGGCAATTAACCCGTAAAACAAGTCAGGATCCTAGCTTTACGTCAGCTACGAGACCGACGCCGCCGCCGACCACCGGAAGAGTTCTCAGACCCAGATGAACCTTGTTTGCGTTCGGGAAGTTTCACCTTCTCAGACAGATTGGGAAAGGCATCAACTTTGTTGGGAAACGCCATGGCATTGACAAAGTGCTCTTGGAACTTCGGCTCCAGTGCCGTTTCAATCTTCTCAATACGACGAACCAGAGCCTCAATTTCGGTCCGGTGCCCTCGATTGAGCAATGCCATGCGAGCGCCTGTTCCGGCAGCATTTCCAACACCTGAAACCTTGCTGAGATCGCAATCAGGAATCAGGCCAATGAGAATGGCGTATTTCGGGTCAATATAGCTGCCAAACGCACCCGCAAGTTTAACCTTGCGGATTTCGCTGATCTCCAGCTTGTCCATCAACAGTTTAACGCCAGCATACAATGCAGCTTTCGCCAACTGAATGGAACGAACATCAGTCTGTGTGATTTTCAGTTCCACAGCGCCACGCCACAAAATGTAGCTGAATGTGCGTCCATCAGCGATGACGCGGTCAGACTTTTCAGCCATTGCCCCCTGAACAACACCATCTTCATCAATCAGGCCGGCCAGAAACATTTCACCCAGAACTTCGATAATGCCGGAGCCACACACACCCGTAACACCAACAGCTTCAACCTGCTCAGCAAAGCTTGGGTCATCCGACCATTCATCAACACCGACGACCTTTATGCGCGTCTCCAATGTTTCAGGATCAATCCTGACCCGTTCAATCGCCCCTGGCGCAGCGCGTTGGCCACAGGAAATCTCGGCACCTTCAAAGGCAGGTCCAGTTGGAGAAGAGGCAGCGACAATGCGATCTTTGTTACCAAGAACAATCTCCGCATTGGTGCCCACATCCACAAGCAAGGTATATTCTTCTTCCTTGTGCGGAGCTTCTGCCAGTGTTGCAGCGGCAGCATCCGCGCCAACATGTCCTGCTATACAGGGCAGAATGTAAGTCCGTGCGCCCGGATGTAGATCCAGCTCAAGATCACGCGCCGGAAAGTCCAATGCGCCGGAGACAGCCAGCGCAAACGGCGCGCCGCCAAGCTCAGTTGGGTCGATGCCAAGGAACAAATGATGCATGACCGGATTGCCGACGAATACGGAATCGAGGATGGCATGCCTGTCTATTCCGGCTTCTGAACAGACTTTTTCAATCAAACTGCGGATGGCATCGCGGACAGATTTTGTTAACTGCTCTTCGCCACCAGGATTCATCATCACAAATGAAACGCGGGACATCAGGTCCTCGCCAAACCGGATTTGCGGGTTGGAGGTCCCGGAGGAAGCAATCGTGCGGCCACTCATCATATCAGACAGATGACAAGCTATTGTGGTTGAGCCAATATCAAAGGCCACACCGTAAAACTTGTCATGAAAACCGGGCCACAAACCAATCAGGGTTGAAATGCCGTCGGCCGTGTGAACGGCCGCCGTGACTTCCCATTTCCCCTTGCGCAGGATCGATTGAACCTTTGGATAGAGCCATGATTCAATCTGGAGGTGCTCAAGGTGCCACTCCGTCTTCAACGCTGTCAGTAAACGATCCAGATCGCCCAATGGTTGTTCCATATCGGGCTCTTCGACCTGCACAAAGTGCAGACGGATCGCCGGGTCGCGGTCAATGCGTTTATACTCTGCGCGCTTGCGCACGACCTGACGCTGCATCTGCACATCTTGCGGAATGTCGATGACAATATCGCCAGTGACTTTGGCAGAGCAGGAAAGACGCCGGTCATCGGCCAGACTGCGCTTTGAGCGATAGCGTGCTTCAGTGTCGGTAAAAGCCGCCAAATGATCTGCTGAACTGGTAATTCCGTGTTTGGCAAACTGCCCTTCAGCTACCGTCACCTGACATCGGCCGCATATGCCGCGCCCGCCACAAACAGATTCTATGTACACACCCAATGAGCGCGCAGCATCAAGCACTGGAGTACCGACGGGGAAGTTTCCACGTCGACCCGACGGCATGAACAATACCAACGCATCATCTGCGACGCTCGTATTGTGATTTGCATCAGAACTGGCTGGATCGCTCAAGGGGGTTGCTCCGACTTAGGCTTTAGCGAGGCGTGCGCCCCGTCCACCACGGCGACGTCCACCACCACCACCAGCATCAGCAGCTGGCGCCGCAGCATTGCCGGGAACGTGATCCCGGTATTTGGAAATCCACGTCTGGCAATTCGGATCTGTACCCATCAGCACATTTGCAGCATGAACTGCCTCCATCTCCGCAGGGCGGCACGGGTTCATGATCGCCGATGTCATGCCAGAAGCAATCGCCATCGGCAGGAACGCTGCATTGATGCCATGACGGTGCGGTATTCCAAACGAAACATTCGAAGCCCCGCAACTTGTATTGACCTTCAGTTCTTCACGCAAACGACGCACCAGGGCAAACACCTGCAATCCAGCCGTACCCATGGCACCAATTGGCATAACCAGAGGATCAACAACAATATCATGTGGCTTGATGCCGTAATCCATTGCGTGTTCGACAATTTTCTTGGCAACCGCAAATCGGACATCCGGGTCTTCCGAAATTCCGGTTTCGTCATTTGAAATGGCAATAACGGGGACATCATATTTTTTGCAAAGCGGCAGTACGATTTCCAGTCGGTCCTCTTCTCCAGTGACCGAGTTCACCAAAGGACGGCCTTTGCAGACTGCAAGGCCCGCGGCAAGCGCGGCAGGGACGGATGAATCGATGCAAAGAGGCACATCCACCAGCGATTGAACCAGCTCAACTGTGGCTGCAAGCAAAGGAGGTTCGCTTTCATTCGGATCGATGCTTGTTACACCAGCATTGACATCCAACATGGTCGCGCCAGCCGCAACCTGGGCTAGGGCATCTGCTTTCACAGTTTCAAAATTGCCCGCCAGCATTTCTGCTGCCAGTTTTTTGCGACCTGTGGGGTTAATACGCTCACCAATCACGCAGAAAGGTTGGTCGAAGCCAATAATGGCCGTGCGCGTTTCGGACGCGACAACAGTCTGTGTCATGGGGTAATTCCAATTTGTTAGCGGTTCTGAAGTGCTTAAACCACACTTGCATCAAGATATAAAGATTTCTTTATGTCCCAACTGCCTCTTTCGTCAAGCCAATTCGCTGTTTTTTTAAGTCCGCCAAAGGGAAATACATGCGCGGCCTTGATGGGGGTGAACGGGTTTGAAGCCACATGATCCTCCATCGCCAACAAAATTGGATCAGGATCAAAGCCCATTGCAAGCGCGGCAAGGGCAGATCCCCGCTTTTTCAGGAAGCTCATGGAAGGACCAACACCGCATATAGCTGCATATTTGATAAGGGTGGTCATCTTGGCTGGCCCAGCCATACCAATGTGAACGGGGAGGCTTATACCCTGCTCAGGAAGACTGTCTGCCCAGGTAATGAAGCGCTCCGCGTCAAACCCGAATTGGGTGACAATGCGCATCTCAGCGTCTGTGTCAGCGGCATAAGCCGCTTTTTCGAGCAGACTTGATTTGACAATATCTGCCGGAATGGTGGTGTTGCCTTCCGGATGACCAGCCACGCCAATTTTCCCGATGCCATGCTTGCTCAGAACGTCGCTGCGCAAAATATCAATCGACGCGGAATAGGGGCCTTTCTGCTCGTCTGCTTCGCCAGCAATGACCAGAACATTATCCACGCCCGCTTCGCCTACGTAACGATTGACACGTAATTCCAGCGCATCCCGGCTTCCAATGCGCCGAGCAGGAATGTGGGGCACTGGAGCATAGCCGCAGGCACGCACCTTGGCCGCAGCGGCGACAATGGTATCCAGCGGATCGACACCAACATCAGTCAGATAGACCCACGTGCCGGCCGGAAACAGTCCGCTCAGCCCATCGGTCGACAGGACCTGTTTGGCCGAAGCCTCAATGGACGCAGTCAATCGTCGTTTAGGTACCGCTAGTTCCATGGTCAACGCCTCCAGCATCAATCAAAGCCTTGAGCCGCGTTTTGGGATAAGCCGCAATCATGGCTTCCAATGCCTGATCCGCTTCAGCTTCCAGATCACTTGATACCTCTTCCGGCGAACCGCGTCGCCATTCTTCCAGATAGGCATCACTGTCTTTGGCCCCAAGCCGCATGGCGCATTGGTCCACCGATTGAATGAAATATTCCGGCAATTCCCGTTTGGCAGCCTTGCGTCCTGCCTTAACGATGATCTGCGTTGGAATATCTTTCCAATAGACGATGGTCTTCAGTGCCATTTCCTGCTCCTAGGGTGAGAATGTGGGTCATACTGACTTTGCGCTGCATTACCAGCGACATGACATGGTGGGAATGCGACTGCGACAGCGATTTAGGGGCTCAAACGATCAACGGCAAGGCTTTTCATGGAAATTTCCAAATCACCATAGCCTGTTGAACGACGCTCATAACGAAGCCCAAGACGCTCTGCGCAATGAGCTGCCTTGGCATCAAGTTCGGGATTGTTGGTTTGAGCCAGATAAATCAGGCTCTCATAATTGCCGAAATACATATCCCTTAACTCAGGATGCCGGTCCAGCCCCATCGGCCGCCAGACAAAAGCGTCAAACTGTTTCACCAGAAAGTCGGTCAGATAAAATGACCGCATTTCATCATCAGCCCGTTCGGCGAATGCTTCATTGCCATCAAAGAAGGAATAGCAATGTGGCCCTGCAATGCGTTCAACACCTTCTTCGGCACACAGTGAGTCCAAATGGCCACCAGTACCGCAATCAGCGTACAGGATGTAGATGGTTCCAAATCCATCCTCACGTCCTTTGTGGATCGCTTCGCGAACTGCAGGTGTAATCTTTTCCGGATAGAGATGCAGTTTTGCAGGCAAACAACGCAAAACCATGTGATCCCAGGAGTTTGCGGCCTTGAGGGCGAGAATTTCGCGCGCCAAAGCACCACATCCGATCAAAAGAACGGATCCGTTTTGGCTTTCACCAAATCCTTGTTCAGTTAGAATATGATCACTTGGAAGAGACATGTTTTGGCTCCCAATGCGGGAGACAAATCACTCCCGGGGCAAGATTAAGCGTTGGCCATCTGATTGTGCTTGCGTGCCATCCACTCTTTCGCAGTTTCAACAGCAACCGCTGCGTCGCGACAGTAGGCATCAGCGCCAATGGCCAAACCAAATTCCTCATTCAGCGGCGCACCACCAACAAGAACTATGTGCTTGTCGCGAATGCCCATTTCTTTCATCGTATCAATCACGACCTTCATATAGGGCATTGTTGTGGTCAGCAGCGCAGACATGCCAAGAATGTCCGGCTTGTGCTCTTCGATCGCCGCCAGATAATCCTCAACAGGGTTATTGATTCCCAGATCGAAAACTTCGAAACCGGCACCTTCCATCATCATTCCGACAAGGTTCTTGCCAATGTCGTGAATGTCACCCTTCACGGTGCCAATCACCATTGTGCCAACCTTGGGTGCGCCGGTTTCCGTAAGAAGGGGGCGTAAAATGGCCATGCCCTGTTTCATCGCATTGGCGGCCAGAAGAACTTCAGGAACAAAAAGAATTCCATCGCGGAAATCGATACCAACGATCCGCATTCCTTCAACCAGGGCTTTGGTGAGAATATCGTAAGGTGTCCAATTCCGCTCCAGCAGAATGTTCACACTTTCAGCAATTTCTTCCTTCAGCCCGTCATACAAATCGTCATGCATTTGAAGGACGAGTTCTTCGTCACTTAACTCGGATAGAATGATGTCATCATCATCGGACATAACCAACTCACTCTCGGACGTTGCTGTATTTAATATTCCACTGCGTTACCACGCGTGCAATTGCAAGAGTATTCCGCATTTGTTTAATGTTTCGTGCAACTGAAAACGACCTGCAGCGAGATAGAAACGACGAAGCTTCGCCTGCTAAACGCGGTCAGGACTGGTTGACTGTCGCGAAAGCCACTACTGTATGACGCAATAGGAACGCATCATCCCTGTGCCATACGGCATCTTTGCCTATGGGCAAATCGTGAGGGCAATCACTATGACCGACAGTCGCCAAAGCAGCGCAGAACCAACAACATCCCCACGCCGCAGGCGAGGCGGCGGCATGGATGGCCGCAGAGCCTTGCGTGCCAATCGTCGCGATCCTCAGATGCCTGCCATTTTGCGCAAAATCTCGACCGTCGAAATTTTGGACGAAGAAGGACTCGCTCTGATTGAAGCTAATGCAGATACAGTGCTGCAGGAAATCGGCATTGAATTCCGCGAAGACCCCGAAGCATTGCAGATGTGGCGCGACGCCGGTGCGGATGTGCAAGGCGAGCGTGTACGATTCCCGAAAGGACTTTGTCGCAAGCTGATTGAAACGGCCCCAAGTGAATTCACACAATTTGCAAGAAATCCGGAACGCTCAGTCCAAATTGGCGGCAAAACAACCGTATTCGCCCCGGTCTATGGGCCTCCATTCGTCCGTGATCTGGATGGCGGTCGCCGCTACGCGACGCTGGAGGATTTCCATAATTTTGTGAAGCTGGCCTATATGGCGCCTGCAATCCACCATTCCGGAGGCACTGTGTGTGAGCCGGTCGATGTGCCTGTAAACAAACGCCATCTCGACATGGTGATGGCCCACATCAAGTATTCGGACAAGCCCTTCATGGGATCGGTCACCCATCCAGACCGCGCGGAAGATTCAGTGGCCATGGTAAAACTGCTCTTCGGCGATGAGTTTGTCGATGAGAATTGCGTGCTGATCAACCTGATCAACGCAAACTCACCCATGGTGTTTGATTCAACCATGCTGGGGGCGCTCAAAGTCTATGCAAAGGCCGGGCAGGCGACAGTCGTGTCACCATTCATTCTCGCTGGCGCAATGTCACCGGTAACGGTTGCGGGCACTCTGACCCAGATACTGGCAGAAGTCCTGGCCGGCGCCGCGTTCTCCCAACTTTGCCGCCCAGGTGCGCCTGTTGTGTTTGGAACGTTTGCAAGTTCCATCTCCATGCAATCGGGAGCCCCTACATTCGGGACACCTGAGCCTGCGCTGGTTCTGTATGGCGCTGGCCAATTGGCCAGAAGACTTGGCATTCCTTTCCGCTCTGGCGGGTCCTTGTGCGGCTCAAAGGTCTGCGATGCCCAATCAGCTTACGAGAGCGCTCAAACGCTCATGCCAACCCTCATGGGCGGTGTAAACTTTGCTTTGCATGCGGCTGGCTGGCTTGAGGGCGGTCTGGCGTCTTCCTACGAAAAATTCGTCATGGATTGCGATCAACTCGCCATGATGCAGCGTTTTGCTGAAGGCATCGACCTGTCAGAAACCGGTCAGGCTATGAGCGCTATCCGGGAGGTTGGTCCCGGAAGCCATTATCTTGGCTGCGAGCACACGCAGGAAAACTTTGAAACGGCCTTTTATCGCTCAACCATTGCGGACAATAATTCCTACGAGCAGTGGCTGGCTGATGGCGAACAAACAGCGGAACAACGCGCAAATACGCTTTGGAAAAAGATGCTGCAGGAATATGAAGCACCAGCGCTTGATCAAGGCATCGAGGAAAGCCTGAATGACTTCATTGCACGCCGGAAAGGCGGAATGGAAGATGCGTTCGCGCCAAAGGACCCCAAAAAGGATGCCATGGCACGATCAATGAAAATACGCAGCACTGCCATGCAGGAATCATTCGGCCTGAAGGACGGAAAGCCCGACTAGAGCGTCTTAACGGTCGCGACGGCGTGAACGGCGCTGCGGTTTGTTGGCACCAGACGAAATTGGATTGACGATCGCTCCGATGGTCTCGACAATCTTGGCTTCATCCGGACGCTCAGCTTTTTGATGGGCGTCCAGAGCTGCGCGCATGGCAGCCAAATGAATGGCAGAAGTGCCGCAACACCCGCCAATAATGCGTGCCCCGGAATCAATCGCAAGACGGATGTAATCCGCCATTAAATCCGGCGTGCCGGTGTACTCCACCTGATCGCCTTTGATCTGCGGAATGCCACAATTGGCCTTGGCAACAATGACCACGTCACCGGGCTGCTCGGACATTGACAAAACCGACATCAAAAGATCAGAGGCACCAACACCGCAATTGGCACCAACAGCCAATGGAGGAGTTTCCAACCCATCGAGCAGATGCGGCATGTCTGCTGGCGGAAGCCCCATCATGGTCATGCCGGCAGTGTCGAAGCTGGCCGTCACCACATAGGGCAGGCCGCAAATATTGGCTGCATCTGCTGCAGCCTGCATTTCTTCCTTTGCGGACATGGTTTCAATCCATGCGACATCAGCACCGCCATCTTTCAGGCCTTTCATCTGATCCACAAATGCTTTGACTGCGCCATCATAGGTCATTTCGCCAAGTGGCGCGAATAACTCACCTGTCGGACCGACAGATCCAGCAACCACAACCGGCCGGTCTGATTTGTCAGCGACTGCTCGGGCCAGCTTTGCTCCGGCGTAATTATACTCAAAAACCCGATCCTGAACCTTGTGCAGTTTCAGGCGAGGCGCGTTTGAGCCAAATGTGTTGGTGAGGATGATGTCAGACCCGGCATCAACAAAAGCCTGATGAAGCTCTGTAACCTTTTCCGGTTCATCCAGATTCCAGAATTCCGGCGGATCACCTGGTCCAAGGCCCAGATCGAAAAAATTTGTTCCCGTGGCCCCGTCGGCCAGTAGAACAGGTTTTTGATCCAGCAGGCTGGAAAGCGTTGTGGCGGTCATGATCAAATTCCAATGGGTGTTTTCATTGCAATCGCGCCATGGAAGCAAAATGTCAATAAATGAATTGAAGATATAAAGATTTCTTTATAC
>JBPOEV010000024.1:0-2387 GCA_051251535.1 Alphaproteobacteria bacterium | reverse complement strand
GTCAAAGTCAGTGATCACCCGTTTTTTGCCAGCGGCGTCCATGAGTGATTTTTCAAACAGGGCGCCGGTCGGGCAGGCCTGCACGCATTCGCCACAGGTCACACAGGTCGACAGGCCCATCGGGTCATGAATATCAAAGACCGGAACTGAATGGGAGCCACGCCCGGCCATGCCGATCACATCATTCACCTGAACCTCGCGGCAGGCGCGCACGCACAAGCCGCAGGCAATGCAGGCATCCAGATTCACCGCAATGGCAGGGTTGCTGATGTCATTGGTATCAGCGCCGTCATCAAATTTGCTGGGTAGCCGGCCCAAACCGGAAATGCCACCAGAAATGCCAAACGTGTCGGCCCAGTTCCAGAATGCACTTTGATTATCCGCTGTGTCAGCGCGCTCCGGCATATCAGCGGCCAGCAGTTCAAACACCATGGCTCTGCTTTTTTCGGCGCGTTCTGTGGCAGTGTTCACCACCATGCCGTCGGTCGGTTTGCGAATGCAGGAGGCCGTCAGCGTGCGCTCGCCCTCAACATCCACCATACAGGCGCGGCAATTGCCATCGGCACGGTAACCGGGTTTGTCCAGATGACACAGATGCGGAATAGCCACGCCTTCGCGCTTCGCAACCTGCCAGATTGTCTCGCCTTCTCTGGCGATAACAGTGGTGCCATTGAGGCTGAATTCGATTGTGTCAGACATCACAATTCATCCCTGAAATAGGTCAATAGATGATTGACCGGGTTGGGTGCTGCCTGACCCAGACCACAGATCGATGCGTCACGCATAACCGTCTCCAGATCCCGAATTGTCTCTTCATCCAGTTTGCCTTTGGCGCGCAGAAGCTTTGCCAGTTTTTCTGTACCACCCCGACAAGGCGTGCATTGCCCGCAGCTTTCATGAGCGAAAAAATCAATCAGATTGATCACGGCGTCTTTGACATTGTCCTGTTGAGACAGGATGACCACCGCATGTGACCCGACAAAGGCACCGTGCTGGAACAGATCATCGCCAAAATCCAGTGGAAGTGCATCCATTGAGGCGGGCAATATGCCACCGGATGCGCCACCCGGCAGATAGGCTTTGAAACTGTGTCCTTCTGCCATGCCGCCACAATGCTCATCAATCAGTTCACGCACGGTGATACCAGCGGGGGCAAGCTTGACACCCGGCTTGGCCACACGGCCGGAGACAGACCACGAGCGCAGGCCGGGATGGCCCGGCTTGCCCTTATCGGCAAACCATTGCGGCCCGTTTTCAACAATGTCACGAATCCACCACAGCGTTTCCACATTGTGGTTCAGGGTCGGTCTGCCGAACAGACCCACTTCGGCAATATAGGGCGGGCGATGACGCGGCAGCCCGCGCTTGCCTTCAATGGATTCGATCATCGCGCTTTCTTCGCCGCATATATAAGCGCCAGCGCCGCGCCGCAGCTCGATAAAGCCGGGTTCCACAATACCGGCTTCTTCCAGCGCGGCTATCTCGGTGCGCAGGATTTCCAGTACAGCCGGGTATTCATCACGCATGTAAAGATAGATGCGTTCAGCTTCGACCGCATGGGCTGCCACCAAAGCGCCCTCAAACATGCGGTGCGGATCGCTTTCCAGATAATGCCGGTCTTTGAAGGTTCCAGGTTCGCCTTCATCGCCATTAATGGTCATGAGACGCGGTGCGGGATAGGCTTTGACAAATCCCCATTTTTTACCAGCGGGAAACCCCGCGCCACCAAGCCCGCGCAAACTTGCCTCACCCAGCATTGAAATCAGCGCATCGGTTTCAAGGTCACCGCTTTTCAGACTGTCCAGAACCCGGTATCCACCCAGATCGAGATAGGCTTTCAGAGCCACATGATCCGGCACCAAAACAACTGTGTCGCCCTCATTGGCCATGCTCAGCAACTGGGCAGAGTCTGCATGATCCACTTCACGATTGCCGATGCGCGCCGCAGGTGCGGCAGCGCAACGCCCCATGCAGGGCGCCCGCGCTATGCGGATCCGGGTTGTGTCCGCAGTGTCTTCCAACCGGGAAATCAGAGTCTCAGCACCAGCCATCATGCAAGACAGCGAATCGCACACGCGAATGGTCAGCGGGGCGGGCGCATCCTCGCCTTCACGCACAATGTCAAAATGATCGTAGAATGAGGCCACCTCATAGATTTCGGCCTGGCTCAGTTTCAACTCCTCGGCCAGCGCCCGCAAATGCGCGGCCGACAAACAGCCATGGCGGTCCTGAATAAGGTGTAAAAATTCGATCAGAAGGTCCCGCCTGCGTGGCGCATCGCCTAACAGTTCCCGCACGCTCAAAAGCGCTGCCTCATCCAGTTGACGGCCCTTTGGCTTTGCATTGTTGCGCCGCCCGGCCTGCCTGCTATCAGCTTTCTTCAGCAC
>JBPOEV010000023.1:0-3066 GCA_051251535.1 Alphaproteobacteria bacterium | reverse complement strand
CGGCCCGTTCCTGCCGTTTGTGCCATCCGCAGCGAAGGGCTGCAGGGAGCCCGCAAATACTTTTGCTGCAACTTGCACAAAGGTCCGGTTCCCAAGCGGCATCTTTTTTTTAACTTTTTTCTTTCAGTTGTCGATTGGCGCGTTTCTCATCCGTCGTGTGGGTGAAGAGGCAAAAAAGCCCTTCTCAAACACAGAAGAGAGGACAGACTTATGAACTTCAAGAAAATCGCCACCTATACGGCTTGCGGGGTTGGCGCACTTGCTGTTGCCACCCTGGCTCTACCGCGCCACGTGAGCATCGAACGCGCGGCGATGATCGACGCTGCGCCGGAGGCTGTGATCGAACTGGCCGCCTCCAATACTGGCTACCAAGCCTTCAACCCCTACAAGGATCTCGACCCGAACCTTCAGGTTCAAATGTTTGGTCCAGCGCCGGGCGTTGGTTCCGGCTTTTCGTTTGAAAGCAAAGACGGCGCGGGCCAGCAAACGGTCGCGTCCGTCACATCTGATCAGGTGGTCTTTGACCTTGATCTAGGGTCGCGAGGCCAGCCGACGCAGGCAATCTCAGCTGTCGCTATTGATGGCGTGACCGAGGTGACTTGGTCCATGGACATGAATCTGGGCATGAACCCGGTCTTCCGTGTCATGGGGCTCTTCATGGATGGCATGATCGGTCCGAATTTCGAACTTGGCCTTGCGAACATCGCCGACGTTGCGGCTTAATCTCACCAACAACACAATCTATCAACAAGGAAACAAAACAATGCGGTATACATTTCTTCTCTATTCCGACCCTGCGATGGCTGCCAACATGACCGAAGAGGATTGGGCCAAGTCCAAGGAAATTTACGGCCAATACATTGGCGCCCTTCAGGAGGCTGGGGTCTTTATCGAGACCGATTGGCTGCACCCTGCAGAGACCGCAACCACGGTAACATTAGCCGGCGGAGAGAAGCGGGTCCAGGACGGGCCGTTTGCCGAGACCAAGGAGACGCTGGGCGGCTATTTCGCCATCGATGTCGAGAACCTCGATGAAGCAATGAAGTGGGCAGAGAAATGCCCCCACGTCCATTATGGCAAGTTGGAAATCCGTGCCTCTGCCATGGGGAGCGTGTGAGTAGGACTGACGCACAGGCGCGGGCGGAAGATGTCGCCCGCGCCGCCTATGGCAAACTCATTGCGATGCTGGCCAGCCGAACCGGTGACATCATCGCTGCCGAAGACGCGCTTGCAGATGCCTTCGTGGCGGCCCTGAAAACGTGGCCCGACCGCGGCATCCCCGATAAACCCGAGGCCTGGCTTTTGACTGTGGCCAAGAACAGACGCATCGATCAGGCGCGCCGTGATGCCCGTCTGGTCATCACAGATAAGGCAAATGACATGGCCGACGCACAAGCAATCGAACCCGAAGACGCCCAACTGGATAGCAGGCTCAAGCTCCTCTTTGTCTGCGCCCACCCCGCACTTGATGAAGGCATCCGCACGCCGCTGATGCTTCAGACCGTTCTGGGGCTGGAGGCAGAACAGATCGCCAAGGCATTTCTGATCAATCCGTCAACGATGGCGCAGCGACTTGTGCGGGCCAAGAAAAAGATCAAATCCGCCGGTATTCCTTTCGTTGTGCCAGAGCCAGAGGCCTATCCGGAGCGTATGGGTGCTGTCCTCGAAGCAGTTTACGGGGCCTATGCTGTCGATTGGCTGGAAGGGGACGGAGACATGAGTCACGAAGCCTTCTTTTTATCGAATATCCTGGCCGAACTGGCCCCAGAGAACCCAGAAACACTTGGCCTCACTGCCTTAATAGGATTCATCGAAGCGCGGCGTGATGCGCGCCTTATCGATGGTGTTCTTGTTCCTGTACCGGAACAAGACATCGATCTTTGGGACAATCAAATCATCGAACGCTCGGTGAGCTTGTTGACCCAAGCCTCGTTGAAACGCACGCCAAAGAGCATACCCGGACGATTTCAGCTGGAGGCTGCCATTCAATCCGTTCACGCTGCACGATCTGTCACGGGTAAGACCGACTGGCGGGCGCTGTCACAACTCTATAAGGGGTTGATGCAGGCCTATCCGTCCATCGGTGGGGCGGTCAGTCGAGCGGCTGTGGTGGCCGAGGATGCAGGCCCAGCCCAAGGGCTGAAGATGCTGAATGCCATCAGTTACGACGGGTTGGAGAATTACCAGCCGTTCCATGCCGTGCGTGCGCATTGCCTCGCAGAATTGGGGCAGACCGCAGATGCGGCAGAGGCCTATTCAAAAGCAATCTCGCTTTGCACGGATCGCCCGTCTGAATTGTGGCTTGAGAAAAAAATCGCACGTTTGCGAAAAAAAATGTCGTGATGTGTCGATTGGCGGCGGTGGGCTTCGTCGTGTGGGCAGAAGGGAAGAAAATCTTTCCCTGCCAACAGAGAAGAGGACAAGACCAATGACCATCATTTATACAATCACAACCATCATCGCCGCAATCGTTCTGATTGCATTGCTTCTCCCGCGTAAAGTCGTCGTGACCCGCCGTGCAGATGTTGCCTTACGCCCCGAAGACATCATTGCCCGCGTGGCCAGCACCGAGGGCTTCCAAACCTTCAACCCTTATTGCACCACAGACCCGGACCTGAAGATCACGCCCTTTGGTCCGTCCGAAGGCGTTGGTTCGGGGTTCCGTTTTGAAGGCAAGGAAGGAAAAGGCACACAGACCGTAACCGAAACAACGGCTACGTGCGTCACGCACCTCATCGATTTGGGTACCATGGGCAAGCCTGTGCAAATCATAGAAGCAAAAGCGACCGATGCAGGTGCCCGCGTCACATGGACCGTAACATCCGATATGGGCTACAACCCTGTCTTCCGCATCTTTGGACTGTTCATGGATCGGATGCTTGGCAAGACCTACGAACTTGGCCTTAAGAACATCGCCGCTCTCGCCTGAACAACTTCAAATCAAGCACAAGGGCGGGCCTCAGGCCTGCCTTTTCTTTTGCAATTAGACGCTCAGCAGGTCGCTTCCTGGGTTCCCGAAATGAATTGCGAGTTTCCCGAACCCGACATTGGCGCACCCGCAGCGAA
>JBPOEV010000022.1:0-5258 GCA_051251535.1 Alphaproteobacteria bacterium | reverse complement strand
GAAATTGCGCTGAACGAAACCAAGAGCTGTTTCAACATGGTCTATCTTGCCGGTGAGCAGAAACTGTGGGGACGGGTCGATGATGCACTCAGCACTGTGGATGCTCTCAAACAGAAGTGGCCGGACAATCAGGAAATTGCGCTGAACGAAACCAAGAGCTGTTTCAACATGGTCTATCTTGCCGGTGAGCAGAAACTGTGGGGACGGGTTGATGATGCAATCAGCAGGCTGGATGCTCTCAAACAGAAGTGGCCGGACAATCAGGAAATCTCGCTGGAGGAAGCCAAGACTTGGGCCAACATCGTACATTTTGCTGGCGAGCAGAAACTGTGGGGACGGATCGATGATGCAGTTAGCAGGTTGGGTGCCCTCAAACAGAAATGGCCAGACAATTCGGAAATTGCGTTGATTGAAACTAAGATCGGCGTCAACATCGTTGGTCGTTCGTTCGGCGATGCTGACGACGTTTAGACAAGCATTCCAATGATTGCGCGAATAACAAACTTGTAATAAACCACGATATGTCCTATTAATATAGTTATGTCCAAGAAATCACTCATGTCTGTAAAACATTTCTCCCGGCTTTTGGTGCCTGATGGCAACGAAGCTGCGCTTGCAAAAATGATGCGTCAGGTCCGCCATTGGACCGCGCTTGACTTGCTACGCACGGCAGGCCCCAAAGCCACAGGCACAGGTGTAAGCCGGGTCTACGACGAGGACGAACTCTATAAGGCTGTCATTCTGGAAGAACTGGTGCGCCTTGGTGTTCCAGCAGCATTTCTAGAAGATGCAGAATTTGGTGAATGGCTGGACTTCAACAAGAAAACGGAAAACTGGCAACACGCCAAAGACGGTCAGATTGATATCTTTCTGAATTTGGCTTCTGAAGCCGACGGTGGTGGCGCCATGATCATGTCAGAAGACCCTAGCAAGTTCTTCATTTTTCTAAATCATGCTCAGAACAGACCTGCTTCCAGGAATGACGGTTTCCCCACGCCAAAATATACATCGATGATCATTGTAAATGTGACTGCCATTTTTCAAAGAGTGCCAAAATCAACGCTGATTTGGGATCGATTCAAACTGGTTTTGGAGCGCAATTTGGTGCTTTAAAATTTGCGTTTTTGCACACCTTTTTGGAGCCGTCCATAGATACGCTAATAATACCACCACTCCCATGAAGCCCTTACTTTCAAACACAATATTCTGTGGTTACGCACTACAGGGAAATGTGTGACGCATGACAAGATTGACCTCTGATACCGTGATTGATGGCCTGAAGCCTCGCATGAACAGAGTTCTCACAATTGCGGAAGCGGCACTGCCTCAATCTCAGTTCCAGGCATTTCGAAAACTGTTTCTGGAAGAAATGGGACGCAACGGCTTTGAAGCGTTCTTGCGAGAAGCCGAAGCTGACCTGATACACGAACGGCACGGATAGACGAACAACTGACCTACAGGCAGGGCTTGCAGGCGCATATAGATAAACGGAACGGACAGGGCTGGAACAAGATTGCACGGAAGGGAGGTGCCACATGTTTGAAACAGTCTTCACAACCCAATCCACAAAAACACAAAACGACCACGCAGACGCGAACCGGTTCTAATCAGTGCGAACTGGTGTTGATCTCTGATCTGCCCAATGAAGTTGCAGTCACAGAAGCTGAATTGGCTTTGGTCGAAGGGTTTATGCAGGATGTGATCGACGAGATCATGATTCTAGGCGTCTAGGTCGATGCTTCAACAACAAGGCGAGGCATGGCATGAAACGGGCAGCGATTTATCTGAGAGTTTCCACAACGCGGCAAGCCGATGGTGAGTTGTCACTTCCCGATCAAAAACGCCAATGCCTCGCCTTTGTCGATCAACAGGGATTTGAACCGGCTGCAGAGTTTGTTGATGCCGGTGCAAGCGCCACGGATGACAAGCGCCCTTCATTCCAACGCATGATTGACGAAGCCACATCGGCAAAGCGTCCGTTTGATGTGATTGTGGTTCATAGCTTCTCTCGGTTCTTTCGAGATAGTTATGGTTCTGAGTTCTATCGGCGCAAGCTGGAAAGGGCCGGTGTTGGCATTGTGTCCATTACACAGCCGGTGACCGATGATCCAAGCGGCCAGTTAATCCGGCAGGTTGTCTCGGTCTTTGATGAGTACCAAAGCCGTGAGAACGCCAAACATGTTTCCCGAGCCATGATTGAAAATGCAAAGCAGGGTTTTTGGAACGGTGCAAAACCACCTTTTGGCTACCGTACCAAGATCGCCGAAATGCGCGGCGACAAAGCCAAGAAGGTTTTGGAGATCAATACCGACGAAGCGGAAACCGTTCGGCTGATCTTCAAGCTCTATACATACGGATCAGGTGAAGCCGGTCCGCTCGGTGTCAAAGCTGTTTGCAACTATCTGAATGAGCGAGGCCGTACGTACGGAAATGACCGCAAATTCTCGGTGCAAATGATCTCCAAAATACTCAATCGCCGTACGTACATAGGGGAACATGTTTTTAACCGGACATGCAGCAGGACCAGAATCGTCAAAAGCCAATCCGAGTGGATCAAGGTTCAAGTTCCACCGATCATTGAACCCGCCTTGTTCGATACCGCACAAGCCCGGCTTGCGCGAAACAATCCAAAGGTCACGCCACCGCGTGTTGTGAACTCTCCAACACTGCTGACCGGCATTGCCAAATGCGGCGCATGCGGATCATTGATGCGCCTACGTACGGGCAAGAGCGGGCGATATCGCTACTACACCTGTTCTGCCAAAGCGGATGCAGGAAAGACCGCCTGCACCGGAACAAGTGTTTCTATGCCCAAACTGGATAACGCTGTGATCTCTGAATTAGAGCATCGGATATTCCAACCGGAACGCCTGACAGAAATGCTTCAGGGTCTTACCCAACGCAACGCGGGCTTAACCGCCACCATAGAAGCTGATCTCAAATTACTTCGATCAGAAAAGCGCGAACTCGATAAGCGTCTCGACAATCTCTATGACGCAATTGAAACAGGCTCGATGAAAGCCGACCAGCGCTTTGTGGATCGCATAGATGGTTTAAAGTCAGCGCTGGAAGCGCAAAAGCGAAAGATCAGGACCAAGGAACAGGCTCTGCAATCAACCGGCTTTAGCATCACGCCCAAATCTGTTGATGTGTTTGCATCTGCCATGCGCGAACGCTTGCACGGCAAAAACCCGCAATTCCGCAAGGCGTATGTACATCACTTCATTCAAGAGATTGTTGTTGAGAAAGACCGGGCAACCCTAAAGGGATCAAAGCTTGCAATCATGGCTGCAGCCAGCCTGATGGACCAATCAAAGATGGTGCCCACTTTTGAACAGGAATGGTGCACCTCCTAGGAGAAAGTCCGAACCTTATTGAAGATCTTTTCTCAGAGTTTGGCACTTGGGAAGCAATATTGAATTCGCTGCCCGATTTTTGTGTGGATGATATTTCCGGATTGAATGATCCGCCCATAGATCGCCCCAGCTAACCTAACCTTTCAATTAATTTCAATCTCACCCGCCCTCGTCAAGAGCGGCGGGTTTTTCTTTGTGGAGACACCGCTATACGCCATGCCAAAGTTGCCCGACCACCGCATTACCATCCGGCTCAAGCCGGACGAGTATGCTTTGATAGTGGCAAAATCTGGCAACAAACCGCTCAGCACTTTCTTGCGCAATCTGGCTTTGGAAAGCGCTGTCAAATGCCGCAATGCTCACACGCCCGCACCCGTTAAGAACCATAAGGCGCTGTCGCAGGCCCTCGCATTGCTCGGACAGCATAAACTGGTGAGTGCTTTCAAGAAGGCTGGAAAAGACATTGAGAACGGAGTGCAGCCCAGTGATGATGAGACCAAATTGCTCCTGCGTGAATGCCGTGATCTCCTGGCCGGGATTCATAAACTGCTTATGCGCACCCTCGGGGTGTCAGAGCGATGATTCTGAAAGGTTCGCAGCGGGGCAATGCCAAGAAGCTTGCCGTTCATTTGCTCAATGCCGAGGACAATGATTGCGTCGAAGTCCATGAAGTGAGCGGGTTCCTATCAGACGACGTGACCGGCGCATTCAAGGAAGTTCAGGCCATTTCCAAGGGAACGCGCTGTCGTCAGCCCTTCTTTTCCGTGTCATTGAGCCCACCTCTCAATGCCAGCGTTACCATTGAGATGTTCGAAGATGCCGCCAATCGGATTGCAAAGGTGAATGGTCTTACTGGCCAACCTCGTATCATTGTCTTTCATGAGAAGGAAGGTCGCCGCCATGCTCACCTGGTGATTTCTCGTATCGATGCGGAGACAATGACAGCGAAGAACCTACCGCATTTCAAGAACAAGCTTCAGGCTCTGAGCAGAGATTTGTTTCTCGAGCATAAATGGAAACTACCGCCCGGGCTTCGTGATAGGTCTCTCAAATCCCCAACCAATGTGACGCTCGCCGAATGGCAGGCTGCCAAGCGGCGTAGCAAAAACGCCATCGACCAGAAGAAGCTGATCCAGCAATGCTGGGCAGTGAGTGACGGGCAAGCCGGGTTTGAAGCAGCCCTCAAGGACCATGGCTATATTCTTGCCAAAGGTAACCGACGAGGCCATGTCATTGTCTGCCATGATGGTGAAGTCATGGCAGTTGCCCGTGCGACGGGTCTCAAAGCAAAAATTGTGCGTGAACGCCTGGGCGAAGCAGATCAACTACCAAGCGTCGAACAGGCTATGGCGCAGCATACCAATGATGTGCGCAGCCAGTTTGTCCGCATGGCAGGCGAAGTGCGCAGCGATCTTTCCAGTCAGCGCAGCAGTTTTGAGAAACAACGCCAGCAGTTGATTGCGCGGCATCGAAGCGAACGCGCCGCGCTCGATAGAGGTCAGGCCGCCCGATGGGCAAAAGAAAGCACTATCCGTGCTTCACGTTTCAGGGCCGGACTTGGTGGCCTTTGGCAGCGGCTAAGCGGTAAACGTCTCCGAATTGAGGAAAAGAACGCTGATGAAGCGCATACAGCTCTTCGACGCGACCGCTTGCAACGCCAGCAATTGATTGAAGCTCAGCTCAAAGAACGTGGAGTGATTTATAAGCAACATGTCCATCTTCGCCAACACGCCTTTGGATTGGTCAATGACATGCGCTCAGATCGGGATCGACTGATTTCTAAACTTACCGAGCCGCAGATCAGTGTGCCGAGGCGCAAGGTTAACTGAGCTGCTGCCGGTTTCGTGGACGGCAACTTATGCTTTCATCGCTCTCTCCTCGTATTGTATAGGGCTTAGATAT
>JBPOEV010000021.1:0-38837 GCA_051251535.1 Alphaproteobacteria bacterium | reverse complement strand
CGCCGGAGCCAAGTGAGCTCTTTGCGTCGCAATTGCGTAATTAAGAGGAGACTACCCATGTTCGATCTATTCTCTACAGGCCCATCACGAGCCAGCCGGGTGGGAGGCCATGTCGGCCGGGCGAAGCCGCGCCATCAGCACCATCCGGATTTTGACAAGCTGCAAATGCGTGGCTGGAAGGCTGCGGAAAAGGAAGCTGAATTGCCGTCGGCGGCCTGGGAGAAAGAGAAACAATGGGCCTTGCGAATGGGGCTGACCGGTGCGGACTGCCTGGAAGACAAATCCATTCCCACCTTTGCGCGCGGTGAGTTGCCACATTATGCAGGCATCAATACCTTCCTGAAGGCACCTTACATTGAAGATGTCACGGCAGTCGGCGCTTATGACGCGGCTGTCATTGGTGTTCCATTTGATGGTGGCACCACCTATCGGCCCGGCACACGGTTCGGTCCGCAGGCCCTTCGCAAGATTTCGGCGCTCTATACACCCTACAATTACGAGATGGGCGTTGATCTGCGTGAACAGATGACATTGTGCGATGTGGGTGACGTGTTCACCATTCCGGCCAATATTGAAAAGACATTCGATCAGGTTACGCGGGCTGTCAGCCACGTGGCATCATCAGGCGCGCTGCCGATCATGATCGGTGGCGATCATTCGATTGGCTTTCCTTGTGTACGCGGCATTGCGCAATGTACCTCCAAGCGCATCGGCATTGTCCATTTTGATCGCCATATTGATATTCAGGAAAAGGATCTGGATGAGCGGATGCACACCACACCGTGGTTCCACGCAACGGATCTGGTGAATGTGCCTGCGGTCAATCTGGTGCAGGTTGGTATTGGTGGCTGGCAGGTGCCGCGTGAAGGCGTCACGGAAGCACGCAAGCGCAACACCAATATTTTCACCATGCGCGATGTGGAAGAAATGGGCTTGGCCGAAACCGCAGCACGGGCGCTGGAACTGGCGTGGAAAGACGCGGATGCGGTTTACATCTCGTTCGATATCGACAGTGTGGATTGCGGCTTTGTACCCGGCACAGGCTGGCCGGAACCCGGCGGCTTTTTGCCTCGCGAAGCGCTTGAGTTGGTCTCGCTGGTGGCGAAAGAAGGCATTTGCGGTCTGGAAGTGGTTGAGGTTTCTCCGCCCTATGATTGCTCTGATATCACTGCGCTGCTGGCAACGCGTGTGATTGTGGATGTGCTGGGAACGCTTGTCTCCCATGGCAAAATGGGGTCGCATAAGCATATCATCGACAAGCCTGTCAGCATTCCTGCCGGACCGGATGTGGTGTAATATGAGCAAACATCATTCACATACGGACCACACCCACCACCACGATCACGCTCAGGATATGGGCGGGGTCGGGCACAATCATGCCCAAGCAGACCATCTGCATTCCCATGTGCATGGCCAAAGCGATGCGGCTCATGCAGATGAATTGAAGGTTCTGTCGAGCAGTTTTGTGGAAGGCTTTCGCACCGCCGAAGACAAGACAAGCTATCTGCGTCTGTCCGGAATTCCGTTTCAGCGTTCCGGCGCAGACGGGCTGACGCTCAATCTGGTGGATGCGACGATCATTTCCAACTGGCAGATTGGCACAGCCTGTCCTGCCTTTGGTTCGCGGGAACTGGCATATCTGCCATTTCCAGGTCCCATGGTCGATGCACGGGAGACCATGAATTTTGTCTATGTGTCTTTGACCGAACGGGCCGACATCAACCTTTTAACACTGCTCTCCGAGCGATCCGACATTATTGAAAAAGGACATCACCATCATGACCACTAAAAGATTTCTTTCCGCCGCCACCCTGTCCACTGTAGCGGCCATTATTGCGCAACCTGCCTTGGCCCATAGTGGCCATCATGGAGAGTTTGGTGTGCTGTCCGCCCTGCAGCATATTGCCCAATCACCGTTTCATCTGCTGCTGGCCGGTCTTGCGGTTGGCTTTGCGCTGGTGCTGCTGCGAGTGGTTCGTCACTCTCGCTGCAAAGACGCAGCACATCTGCCGCAGAAAAAACACTAGAACTCTGCCAATCCAATCGTGCTCTGTCCGGGTGCCAAAGGCCTCGGACAGGCCCATTCACCTTAAAGGCGCAAGCGGCGTGCAAAAAAAGAATATCCGCAAAAGCCAGTATTTCAGCTAGTTTATCAGCCATTTCAACTTCTGAAGAACAGTTTTTTCTCAGATGAACGATTTCTGAACGGGCGGTTCAGGGTTGGTTCGGGCGCACTCTCCTAAACCTTATTCAACGTCAAGTAGCCGACGTTAATAACAACTTTAACTCTAGGAGAGAAACCATGAAACGCCTTACCCTTATCGCAACAGCAGTCGCACTCGTCACCAACTTTTCGGCCCCAGCACTGGCCAATGGTATCAACATTGAACAATTTGGCTTCGGCAATGCAGCCGGTGGTGGTCAGATCGGTGTTGGAAACCAGATCGGTGTTTTCCAGGACGGTCTGTTCAACAACTCCATTACTGAACAGTTCGGCAATGGCAATGTGGCCGCAACCGGCCAGAGCGGCATCAACAATGCAGCTGACACCGTTCAAAATGGCAATGGCAATCAGGCTGGTGTTGGCCAGTTTGGTACCAACCACAATTCAGTCCTGACACAGGACGGCAATGGCAATATCGCAGCCGGTGTTCAGGTTGGTAATAACTGCAACGCAAATGTTGGCCAGACCGGCAGCGGCAATGTCGCAGCCTTTGTTCAAGCCTGCCCATAAGCCCCGGTAGTTCACTTGAAACAGTTCGATGTGCCGGGTTGTCAGACGACACCCGGCCATCCTGCTTTCTAACAAAAGGACAATTCAATGACCCGTTTTAGCAAACATATTGTGTCCGGTTCCGCCGCACTTCTGGCCCTGAGCCTGACTGGCGTCGCACTGGCCGGAACCAACACAGACAATTCCTCAGGTGATCCGATCAGTTGTGAAATCAAAGCCACAGAGAACCGTGGCATGATCACGCTGGAAACCATGATCCACAGCGATAGCTCGATTGATGGGCAGTATCGCTTCAAGGTCAAAAGCGCCGGAGGCTCTGGCAGTACCAATATCTCCCAAGGCAGCAACTTTCATGCTGATGCTGGAGATACCATACAGCTTGGCCGCATGATGCTGTCTTCTGGTTCTGTCTATGATGCCAGTCTGGACGTAACCGTCAGTGGCGTGACCTTCAACTGTGCAGAGCGCATTGGTGGTGCCACCTGATCATGAGACTTCTGACCTCCAACATTCCCACTTAAGGGCTCCTGTCAAAAGGAGCCTTTTTTTGTGGACGAAAGTCGGTTTTGTGCCTAACCAGTCACCCGGAAATTGCACATTGAAAAGTGCTATTCGATCAATTCCACCGGTCCTCCGGCTTTCTGCCATGCTGTGAAGCCTCCTGGAATATGTGCAACGTTTTTCAACCCCAATTCGTTGGCGATTTCGACCGCCAGGGTGGAGCGTTCGCCGATGGCACAATAGAGCAAAACCCGACTGTTTTTTGCCAGGCCAGCAAGCGGACCGCTGGACCTGCAATATTGATCAAAATGTCCGTAGGGTGCGTGGATCGAGTTGGGGATAGAGCCGTGGCGGCGTCGTTCGCCTTCTTCCCGGATGTCCACGAGTTGACAATCAACCGATGGCCAGCCAGCAAGGATTTCATCGACCTCCAGCACTGGCACGCGGTGTTGCGCCGACATCATAAGACCGAGTTTCATGTTTTCGGGGACTGCCACGTCCATCATTGCCGGGTTGGCAAGGTTCAGATTGTTCATGATCTGCGCATATTCTTCGGCCGAATTTACCTGGAGACGGGGGTTGTTGTGACGCTCCTCGGCGATTGTACTGACCGTGTCCCCTTTGTAGTCGTGGCCTGGATAGACCATTGTGTTCTCCGGTAATTTCAGCAAACGCTCAAACAAGGAATGGTATTGTTCATAAGGATCGCCATTTTGAAAATCAGTGCGGCCCGTGCCGCGGATCAGCAGCGTGTCACCGGTGAACACGCGGTCATCCATCAAGAAACTGTAACTCTCTGCCGTGTGCCCCGGGGTATGCAGCGCAGTGAGTGTAAGCCCCTCGATCGTTAATGGATCATTGTCTCGCACGCGCATGGAGACCACATCGGCAGGAGACTGCTCCCCCATGACGGTTGTGCAGCGGGTGGCATCGCGTAATTTGCCCATAGCACTGACATGATCTGCATGGATGTGGGTATCGACCACCTTCACCAGCTTGAGGTCCAACTCTTCCAGCAGTTTCAGGTAGCGACCGGTTTGCTCGAAAACCGGATCGATCAGCAAAGCTTCGCCGCCAGACCGGCTGGCAAGCAGATAGGTGTATGTGCTTGATGTCTTGTCAAAGAGTTGTCTGAACAGCATTTTTGATCTCCCGAATGCCCCGCGTTCGGCATCAACAAACGAAGTTGTGCCCAGAGAAAGGGTATACTCACGAATCCATTTCGGCAATTCTTGCCATGGGGAGGTGGTAAAGCATATGGTCCTGACACTCGGGCTATTGACTCACGAGGAGTTGATAGCGATGGGTATGAATTTCCAAAATGGAGCACCGCAATGAGCTTGCGCATTAACGACATTGTTCCCGATCTGACAGTTGAAACCGACCTGGGTACCTTTGGCCTGCATGACTGGATTGGCGATAGCTGGGCGATTCTTTTTTCGCATCCCAAGGACTTTACGCCCGTGTGTACTACAGAATTCGGGGCGGTCGCTCAATTGGCCGATGAATGGGCCAAACGTGACACCAAGGTAATCGGGGTTTCCGTTGATGGTGTTGAGGATCACAAGAAGTGGAAGGGCGACATTGAAACAGTCGGCGGCGCGACGGCCGGTTTCCCAATCATTGCAGATGATGGCCTGGCAGTTTCGAAGGCTTTCGACATGTTGCCGGCAGAAGCCTATATGCCAGACGGCCGCACGCCGAACGATAGCCAGACCGTACGTTCTGTCTTTATCATCGGACCAGACAAAAAGATGAAGTTGTCCATGACCTATCCAATGAATGTGGGTCGCAACTTCGCAGAAGTCCTGCGCGCGCTGGATGGCCTGCAAACGGCGGCCAGCAAAGGTGTCGCGACACCAGCAAACTGGAATGTCGGCGATGATGTGGTGATTCCCACTGCTGTCAACGATGCTGATGCCAAAGCGAAGTTTGGTGACTTCAAAACTGTGCTTCCCTATCTGCGAATGACCAGCTTAAAAGGCTGAGTTTTCGCAAGGGTTGTTATAAATGGGGCCCCTTCCGATGGGCCCCATTCGGTTTGCAAAAAGCGACTGAATGATGGTTTTGCAACAGCCATGTATCCCAAAGGGTACTCATTCAAACTTTCGTTTGGGCTGCCTCTTTGCAGAAAAAGCAAGTAACCCCACTGAACAAACCACGACCAGATAGATGAACGAAACCTGATATCCCCAAAATGCCGTTGCAGCCCAATATCCAAACAACAACCCAATTCGCAGGACGCCGACACCGGCTGATATCGAAGCAAAAAAACTGCCAATCTGTTCGTTGCCAATTTCATTCATGGCTGATGTTTGCCAGGTAATCCGACTGAGGCCATTGCTGACACCCCAAATCACAGAGCTGAGATACAATACAGTTGCTGAGGGAACAAAGGCAGGCAGAAGACAAGAAGCTAAAAACGCAACCAACATCAGAAAAATGACTCGCTCGCTCGCTGTTTCAATCCAGCTCTGGCTGCCAAGTAAACCAGCCGCAATAGCACCCACGGTGTAAAAAACACTCGTGAGTGCCAGAACTTCAATCGGATATTGCAGCACATCGACAACGACAATGGGCTTGATCACGTTGAGAAGCATCACGCAGATAAAGGGTATGCTGCCGCAATATGATAAAATCAGCAGTGTCGATGAGTAATTTCCAGAGGCAGTTTCGTTGGAATTGTCTCCGCGTTTCTCATTCGGCTTGTTCGTGTTCAGTTTCACCAAAACGAGCAATCCAGAGACCAGCATGCCCATAGCGGCACATCCAATGATGAGTGGTAGTGACGCCAAGTTCTGCTCAAACAGATATGCGGTCAGTCCGCCTGCTACAAAAGTGGAGACTTGTCCTTCGATTTCCAGAATGCCGTTGTAACGTCCAAACTGGCCCGTCGGTACAATCTCCCGGGTGATTGCGGAGCGCAGCACATAGTAGAAGAACAGGTAAATCTGTCCGAAGAAAAAAACTCCGAGCATCAAAGCGACGTTGTCAGGGCGAAAAGCCAAAAATGCCAGACATAAGGACATGAGAAACATGCTGGAGGCAAACAGGATTCCACGGGGATAGGAATCCACCAATGCGCCACTTTTTTTGCGCAGCACATACAGCACAATCATGGCCAATGCGCTGACAGCGATGAGTGAATTTGCACCCTGCATTTTCACAATCAACCAAGGCAGGGTGATCAAAAACACGCCCATGGAAACCGAGGACAGGAAGTTTACAAAAATGAAGTGGGCGATCATCGGCATTCAGGCAGCATAGAATGTTTTAGAGCCTGGTTGGAAACCAAGTGCTGTGCATGGCCGACGTTGCCAGCCGCTCAGTCACATAGCTGAATAGTCGTAGTAGCGGCTTGATTGGGACACCTAGCCAACGGTAGTTTGGTCAGCACAAACGTTATATGAAAATGCGCGTCAGTTGATGGAGGTGTTGCATTCTTAGCGTCGGCCATGCCGGCTGGGCTTGGTTTTCAACCATTCCCCATTTGAGTGTATTTCTATTTTTCTTAAAAACTTGTCAGCGCCTCAGCCAACGTTGTGTTGACATAATTATCTTAACCAAGATCTGCACTAATTGAACCCAACTATTAATATTGCTGCGATGCATTGGCTGGCAATGAAATTGTCTGCACGGCGGTCGTATCTGGCGGTTTTTTGACACCAGTATTTTAGATTGTTGAACATGCACTCAATATTATGACGTTGTTTGTAGAGATGAGTATTGTTTCCCTCCAGGCAGTTGCACCTTTTTCTCGTCGGAATGCAGGGCGCTACTCCCTTGCCATAGCACACCGCATGCAATTTTGACCGGCAGTTGATCGCTACAATCACTTGTCAGTTGATGTTTGATCCACTTTTAACTCGGCCATTACTACGGGGGGATATTTACTTTTTTAATAGTAACACGCAGCCCGGAGGACGCATCTATTGTAAGCTGGTGGGCATTCTTATCACTAGTTAACGCACTGAATATGCGATTAAAAATACTTGGACGGCTTCACCGGATGACGCGGCACTGTAGGATCATATGCGATCTTTAAACCAACTGTTTATCTCGTCGGCGAAAGTCATTTCGGACCGCAACGATTATCTCGGAAATAACCCGACATTTATACATGTGCGGTACAATATGGGCCAAGAAGAAATATGGTTCATTCTTCTCCTGCTGGACATGCGATAGGCCCAGAAAATCACTCTTGACTAGCCAAGTCTATCAATTTTTGAGCCATCTCCGGCGGTACTCAAACATACCGAACAATCGCATTTGAAAAACGTTTGAGTTCAACGGCCACTCGGTCTGGAATGTTCGCTACCTTAATTTTTTTGCAGTTTTTGTTGTAGCGATCATCAGATGCATTGTACTCACATGCGATGACCCATTCTGGTTCAGGTGTCGGAAAGTACCAAATTTTTGGTTTTTGAGACGGCATAATAAAAATCCTCCTGTTTGTGTGACAAAGAATTTGATCATTGAGATGCTCTTATTTCTGCTCCAATTTGAGCAGCCAAAAATGCATCGGCAGCAGAGCCTGATAGGCCCTTTTTATCATCGTCAGCCTTGCCAAACGTCATTGTGAGGGAGTGGGTTTTCGTTCGGCTAGCACCTGTTGAGAGCGTAATGGCACTAACTGAGTTTGAAATCGTCGGCCATGTTGCTTTTACTGAACCCCCATACGTGGCAACAAACTCAATCTTTTGGGTTAGCGCTTTCGGTTCTTGGTTTATCGGTATAGCACCGGTGCCTGCAGATAAAGCTTGTGCTTGCAGCCACTCGCCCATTTTGAGATCACTTCGAATAAAGCGGGACCCACTTGGCAAGCTGGCAATGGTTTCTTCTTCGCATGGTCCGGCCTCATAAAGGTCAGAAATTCGATAGTAATAGTTCATTGTACCCGTACGGCTTGCTTTTGCCGAAAGAGGCAGGCTACCCGACAGATTTGTTTGTGGGGTTGCAACACTTGGAAAACCCGCTGAGATGCCAGGAGTTAGGCTGGAGCTTTCAACAATTGTAAGAGTTAGAGAGATTTGAACTCCCCAATCATCAATCCAAGGTGCACTACGAATTCCTTGATTTAGAGCAGCAACACGCTTGTCAGTGTCAATGACATTAATGGTCGCGCGCCGTATTTCACATTCAATACTTTGAGTTATCCCGCGAATTAAATTTATGCCGTCTGCCGAAGAAAGAGGAAACTCTTGAAAATTTGGCACATAAGTTCCGCACCCGCTTAATATAAGAGGGATGGCAATAAATTTCACGGCTTTCATGAAAGTCCTCCAAAATACGATCGGATATTAAAAAATTACATACGAATTAAACCCACTTTTAATTTATTGTTAATATTTACAAGTTGTCTAGTGTTATTTGATAATGTATAAAAATTTTGAGTTTAATTCCTACGGTATTCATGCGATATTATTTTTATTAAATTAAATTTTTAATATATTTCAATGGCTTAAAATTATAAATTTCATGAATGGTGCTTAAATATAAATTATTCTGTTTGTATTTTTAAATTGGTTTGCGTGTATCTCTTGTTGGTAATCAGAATTTATAAATATATTCGTTTTGTCTGCAGAGCGGATCTCTGACTATGCGCACCAATAATAACGCGAATGGTGTTTTGGCGATACTATCAAGCGTTAGGTCAATTTCATAAATTGATTTGCAATAACTTTTTCATATTTGCGCCTAAAAATGTTTGAGGTCAGCAATTAACATTGTCAATGTGCGTCAATTGATAGAATTATTTTATCTTTTTATCTTTTTACCGTGACCGTCCGGCGAAGGCGCTCTGGCAAGATGAATGGTTCGCCAGTTACGCTGCGTCTGCAGCGTAACGCCAGGGCAGCAGATCGTCGATACGGGTAATCTTGTGATCGGCAATGCGAGCGAGGGTATCGGTTAGCCATGCCTGCGGATCGACGCCATTCAGTTTGGCCGTTTCGATAAGGGTGTAGGCGATTGCGGCTGATTTTCCGCCGCCTTCGGAGCCCATGAAGAGATAATTCTTCCTGCCGAGAGCCACACAGCGCATTGAACGCTCGGCAGAATTGTTGTCCAGCTCCAGAATACCGTGGTCGATGTAGGGTCGCAATTTCTTGATGCGGGTCAGGGCGTATCGGATGGCCTTGGCGAGCTCGGACTTGCCAGAGATTTTGGGCAGCTGGCCGCCGAGCCAATGGTCCAGCTCATCGAGCCTCGGCTTGGCTTTCTTCTGGCGAATGGCGGCGCGGTCTTCCGGCGATTGGCCGCGCACCTCTTTCTCAATGCCATAGAGCGCGGCGATGCGCTTGATTGCTTCATCGGCGATGCCTGCCCCTTGAGATTTGTGCACATCGACGAACTTACGCCGGATATGTGCCATGCACGCCACCTCGCGGACACGGCCTGAGCGGTACAATTCGTTGAACCCAGAGTAGCCATCAGCATGCATCCAGCCTTTGTAATCCTTGAGATATTCGGCGGGTTGCTCGCCCTTTCGATCCCGCGAGAAGCGATAGAATGCCGCCGGCGGTGTTTCGCTCGCCCATGGTCGTTCATCCCGGACATAAGCCCAAAGCCGCGCGGTCTTTGTCTTTCCCGCGCCGGGAGACAGCATCTTCACCGGCGTATCATCTGCGAAGATCGCCTGACCGCTGAGCACATGGCGCTCGATGGCCTTGGCCAGCGGTTCCAGCAGGGCGGCGGACTTGCCGACCCAATCGGCCAGAGTCGAGCGGTCGAGATCGACACCTTCGCGCTTGAAGATTTGCGACTGGCGATAGAGCGGCAAGTGATCAGAATATTTGTTCACGAGCACATGCGCGAGTAACCCCGGTCCCGGTCGCCCCTTCTCAATGGGCCGCGACGGCAGCGGCGACTGGCAGATGGCCTCGCAGCACGTACAGGCCATGCGGGGCCGGATGATCCGGTTCACGACAAAGAGGCCTGGGATGTATTCCAGCTCCTCGGTGATGTCCTCGCCCAGTGTCTTCAGCGACCCACCGCATGATCCACAGGCATCTCCAGGCGAGAGCACTGCATCATTGCGAGGCAGATGATCTGGCAATGGCTTGCGCTTCGGTTTGCCCTTGGGCGCGGCGGTCGTGGGGTCAGTGACATCTCCATCAACAGGGGCCTCAACCGCCCGGGCGATCTCTTCGTCTTCAAGGGTTAACTCAAGCTGATCAAGGGCTTCGGATCGCGTTCCGAACCGGTGGCGTCGCAAGCAAGCCAATTCGCGCTTGAGCTTCTCGATCCGGTAATCGCGCTCTTTGATCTCTGTCTCGAAGATCGACAACTTCTCGTTCTGCAAGACGATCATCGCCTGCAATACGGCGACGTCATCGGGCAAATCTGTAGGGGCTTCGCGCATGAGGAATTATAGCAGATTCAGATACTTGACGTAATTGTAAAACCGCAAACCTATGCTGTTTTTGCAGGCTAGTGCCGACTATCCGGCGGTCAACGGACGCCATGTCCTTTCTGGCGCGCGCCAGTCGATCCCCTCCAGCAACATCGACAGTTGCGCGGGCGACAGCATCACCTTTCCGGTCGCCGCCGAGGGCCAGACAAACCGGCCCTTCTCCAGGCGTTTGGAAAACAGACACGCGCCTTGACCGTCCCACCAGATGACTTTGACCAGATCACCGCGACGTCCGCGAAAAACGAACAGGTGCCCCGAGAATGGATCGCGCTTCAGCACACCCTGAGCCAGAGCCGAGAGACCGTTGAACCCCTTTCGCATGTCAGTGACGCCCGCAGCCAGCCACACCTTCGTCGATGCTGGGACGGGGATCATGACGAGAGGCCCCGGATCAACCGCGCCAGAGCATCGCCATCGTATGGTCCGTTGATCCGGAGCCGATGACCGCAGGCCAGATCAATCTCCAGCGTGCCGGGTTCAGTGCGGTCACGCTGAACAGTCATGTCCCGTGCTTCAGTTATTTCTACAGGGAGAAAAGCAATCTCGGCTTCTGGTGGTTCCGCATCCGCAAAACGCGGCTCCTTCAGCCAGTTGAACACCTGGTTCGCATTCACATCGTACCGACGCGCAACCTGCGACGCCGACACACCGCGCACCCGCGTCTGTGCACAGATCATTCGCTTCTCGTCATCACTCCAGTTCCGCCTACGCCGCCTCGCCAACAACCCGCTCCGATAATGTCCATCTAATCGCTAATGGACATTATCTCTCACGAACGTTCAAAGGCAGGGCGGGTTCACCACGCGCTTACGATCAAGCGTGAACTTCTACATCTTATGATTGGCCCCAAAGCCCTCGTGTCGCAGCAAGATGTGAATGTAAGGATGACCAAAGCACCGATGACGATCAGCCAAATCCCGAATGCGTTGACGCAAAACCGCATCCCGTGGCTTCATTGATCGATAATGGGCCGTCGACCGTGGCGCTTGAGCCAAACGGCAAGCATGCAGTTCACTCAACCCAAACGCCTTCAGCAGTTCCACCGATAGTGCCGCCGGGACCCGGATTGCATCATTAACATCCGAAGTGGCTCCACTGCCGTTTTGGCGAAGGCCTGTTTGGTCAAGAAGTGTGATGCTGCGCACGATCTTGGAGAAAGAAAATGCGTGCCACTTGGCCAGGTACATTCCTCATTTGTTGGCACTTGATTCTGCTCAAGACCTCAACCAGCGCCTGAGCCAATGTGTTGTCGACACCATTATTGTGACCAGTCCGCCACAGATCATTTCACCCGTATTCAGCGCCTCAGCGAACACGATCTTTGCCAGCACAACACCAATCAGGAACAGAGCCGCCAGAAAAAGAATTGGCCACTCGTTCCAATTGAATTCATGTTTCGCCCAGTAAGTTGTGGACCAATACGCTGCAAAGGCTGCAGCCAGTATGCCAAACAGTGGAAACTCATCTGCAGTTATCAGTCTGAACCAGTTGAAATTTGATGCCGCTGCCAGCCCCGTGAAAAACAGCGCTGCACCCGAGACCTGAACGATGGTCGTGCGCAAGGGTGCCTGTTCTTGGCCTGCGCCTTGCGGGGCGCGCATAAAGCCAAAAACCAGAGCAACTGTGCCCACAATCAGTAACAAATCCCCGAGAATAGTTGCCTCGGCCCACCTGATACGCCCGTACAACGATGTGCATATGCCAGCTGATGCAAAAACAAATACCAGGAAAAATCCGCCATCAAGCTCTTGTTTGCGCAGCAGCCACGCCAAGGCCGGAACCAGGAAGATGAACCACCCCCCGATCAGGGCGACACTGACAGCGTCAGTTCGCATAAGCCCGCCGATTATGAGCGCTGGCACAGCTCCCAACATTGCGATGCCCCAGACAAAAATCGTTAAGTCTTGTAGCCATTGTCCCGAGCGGGATTGTGCGCGGAAAGCGTAGAGCCCTGAGAGTATGAGGATCGTGCACGCTGTCATAAAAGCAACTCTGGAGGAGCTGTGAACATCCGACAGGAGTTTGAGCAGAACCGGGCCAGCCACCCAGATGGATGCAGCAGCCAACATTGCAGAATTGCTTCTAATTGTTTGTTTCAAAGTTTTGCCCCAACTTAGATCTCATCGTCGATAGAATTTTGAAATGGCTCCAACTGCATCATTTTAGGATTTGTCGATTGTTCCATCTACAAAATCTATTGTAAGGATAGTTTCATGGATGAAATGAAAGCCAATTGGGACGATCTGAGATTATTCGCTGCGGTCGCGCGCGGACACGGCTTGGCGAAGGCCAGCAAAGCCACCGGGAAAAGTGCGCCTACACTCTTGCGCCGCATGCTGGATCTGGAGAAATCCATGGGGCGCGAATTGTTTCGCAGACTCCCCAAGGGCTACGAACTCACGGATCATGGCCAGGATTTGTTCAACAAGGTCATCGGGCTTGAGGGCGGAATATCCAATATCTGGAATAATCCCGTGCGGGGCAAAAGCACGCTGGTAAAAATCTCGGCTGGCACATGGATGACCAAATTTCTCAGCGAACACATGAATGCCATTGTGCGACCTGATGACAATATCGTGGTTCACCTCATATCCACCGAGGAAATACTCGACATAAACCGGCGGCAAGCTGTCATTGGCATCCGAAACAGACGTCCGCACCAAAGAGGACTTGCTGGCCGCAGAGTGGGGCGTGTTCGACATGCAGCCTATGCGATCAATGAAGATGTCAGTATCTGGGCGCGCTATACCGGCAATACGCCCTCAGCAATTTGGCTCAAAAAACATGCCAATGAAGACAATTGTATCGAAATCACAAACCCCAGAAATGGTCTTGATCTGGCGCTTATTGGAGCGGCCCGCGTTGTGCTTCCAACATTTGTTGGTGACACGCAAAGTGGGCTGGTGAGGATTAGTGAAACCATCGAGGAACTGGATAGCGACCAGTGGCTGGTGGTGCATGATGAAGACCGGTTTAGCCCCGAAATTCGCAGGATCGTGGATCGCATCTATGAAGTGCTGCGTGATCTGCATCGCAACCATTCGTAAGTGTGCCGATCGGGCAACGCATTAGAAGAATCTGCCCTGTATCCCGGCTGGAAACTGGCCCAGATTGGGTTTTTCATTGAAACTTATGATGCCTATGCCTAGGCAGGTTGCCAGTTGCAGGAGGGCGGAGCATCCGCAGAAACCATCTATCATGGCAAAATATCAGTCTTATGTGATCTGCACGAGTCCGCGAAGTGGGAGCACCTTGCTTTGCAAGCTTCTGGCTGCGACCGGTATATCGGGAAATCCGAATTCTTATTTCCACAATCCTTCCATAGCGGACTGGACGCGGAGTTTGGATTTAGCGCCGGATCAAGATACCGCTGAACGCGATGTGCTGAGGGCCGTATTCGGTGCCGTTCGCGCGCGTGGCACTGACGATACGGGCATCTTTGGCCTGCGTGTGCAAAGGAAGAGTTTTGATTTTCTCATTCAGAAAATGAACGTTTTGCATCCAGGACTTAACAGTGATGCAGAGCGGTTTCAGGCCGCGTTTGGAAACACACTTTTCATTCACCTGACACGTAGCAACAAGCTTGAACAGGCAATTTCCTTGGTCAAGGCAACCCAGACAGGGCTTTGGCATAAAGCGCCAGATGGGACAGAACTGGAGCGCGCCTCTTCACCGAAGGAGCCGGTTTACGACGCAGATGAGATTGCACTTCATCTCGCGAATCTGACTGCCCTTGATGAAGATTGGAAGACCTGGTTCGCAAACGAGACAATAGATCCGTTTCAACTTAGCTATGACATGCTTTCGGCCGATCCAGCGGGCGAACTGGCCCGCATTTTGGAAGCGTTGGGACTGGATACAGCCGCCGCGAATGGCATTCGCCCCGGCGTTGCAAAACTGGCAGATTTGACCAGTCGCGATTGGCAAGACCGCTTCCTTGCTGAAAATGGAAACAATTCCGGACTTCAGAGCTGACACAGCCTTTGGCAAAACAGAACGGTACTTTTTGAACCGACCTTTTTGTACTAGCGTTGTCTGAAGTCGATACGTGGAGATGATCATTGAATCGGAGACATCTATTGGTAGGGAGCGCTGCGCTTTGCATTGCAAATTCAATAGGGTTCGCTGCGGGGGGCGCTGCACTGTCGAGCACATCACACACGCTCATCGTACCGCCTGAGGAAGATCCCCACGAACGTACCTTCATGCAGTGGCCAGTGAACCGTAAGGTTCACTCCGATGTCGAGTTTCTTGAGATTCTTCAGCAAACCATTGCTGATATTGCCAATTCAATAATCTCGTTTGAGCCGGTGGTAATGCTGGCCCATGAGAGCGATCATGCACAGGCTCGCAGGATTTTATCCGACAAAGTGGAGCTTTGGGATATTCCCACTGAAGATTTATGGTGCAGGGATTCCGGTCCGCTGTTTGCCAGACAGCCTGATGGTAGGCTTGCTGTCAGCCACATCCAATTCAATGGGTGGGGCGAAAAACAGATCCACAAGCGTGATGGGCGCATCGCCCAGCATGTGGCGGAACGTCTTGGCGTGCCACTGATTGCCAGTGGCCTGAAAGGCGAAGCTGGCGGCGTTGAGCATGACGGGCACGGCCTGTTGATGGCTCATGAAAGTTCCTGGGTAAACGAAAACCGCAATCCGGGACTGTCACGAAGCCAGATCGAAACGCGATTGTTGGCCGCCTATGGCGCGGACCGCATGATCTGGTCATCCGGGGTTTGGGGCGAGGATATCACTGACTATCACATTGACAGTCTGGCCAGGTTTACGGGGCCGGGGCGTGTGCTGATAAACCTCCCCGATCAACCAGATATGAATGACCCGTTTCATCTGGCGGCTCTTGAGACACATGACAATCTGATTGCTGCCGGGTTGGATGTGACCATTATTCCCGAGCCTGAACGCAGACGGGTTAAGAGCATCGACCTTGTTGCCTCTTACGCCAATTATTACGTCTGCAATGGCGGCGTTATTGCTGCGCAATTTGGCGACAGCGAAACGGATCAAATGGCCGTCGAGGCTCTGAAACGGCATTTTCCTGATCGCGAAATCGTAACACTCAATGTGGATGCCTTGGGTGAAGTTGGTGGCGGAATTCATTGCGCAACACAACAGATGCCCGCGCTATGAGTTGGCTGTCACGACATGCAGGTGCCATAGAAGCCTGCGCTGCATCCGTAACCGCCCTTGTGGCTGTGGCTGCGCTGATTGGGATCAAATATCAATTGGATGCAACGGATGTGTCGCAACGCTCTCAATCTGCAAGAGATGCCTACAGATCGCATTTGGCATTGGCGAGTGCGCATCCGGAATTCGCAAAGCCAATGGATGCGTGTGAACTGAGCTCAGGCGCGAAAGCCGGATCCTACTCGGCCTTTGTTGACCATCTGCTTTACTCTGCTGAACAAATGCTGGCAGTAGAGGAAGGTTGGAAAACAACCTTTTCAGACGCTCTGGAGCCGCATGCGGCCTATATGTGTTCCAAAACCGTGCCCGATTGGAGCACGCCTGAAATGGGATTGTTTCTTGCAGAGTTTGAAGGGGCGTATTGTGCAAACATTGATGTTGCGATTGCGTGCGATTGAACCACAGCACATTCGACCCAATAGAATACGGACGAGATTACTATGAAGCACCTCGTTGCACTCTTCGCAATTTTGCTTTCCGCCTCTGCGGGCTATGCCGAAATGGGCGAGGATGAGCAGGCTTATGTTGCTGCCAATCTGACAGGCATTTTCTACCATGAACTTGGTCATGCCGTTATTCACCTCAACGAAGTTCCCATTTTTGCGCAAGAGGAAGATGCAGCTGATGTGTTTTCCGTGTTGCTGATTGACATGCTGAACGATGAAGAGACGGCGCAATCAATCGCTTATGATGCAGCGTTTGGATACATTGAAGACCCTGAGGGACATGAAGAGATTCCGTATTGGGATGTGCATGGCCCTGATGAGCAGCGTTTTTATAATCATGTCTGCATTTTTGTTGGTGCGGTTCCGGATAAACGCGCCGGGTTCGCCGAGGATCTGGAGCTCCCGGAAGAACGTCTGGAAAGCTGTGCTGATGAGTTTGATCAGGCGCTTGAAAGCTGGAATCCGATTATTGATGAATTGGCTGAGAAACGTTCCGGCAAGGTCATCGAGTTCATTCCCGCTGCAACAAAAGATACATATTCTCAGTTTGCAGTGTCTGTGATCGCGCAAGAAATTGACGCGCTAAACACTGAGTTTGCTTTGCCCGAAACGCTCACGGTCAGAGTTGAGGCTTGTAACGAGGCCAATGCATTTTATGATCCTGAAGATTTCAGCATCACGATTTGCACAGAATTTGTGGAGCACCTGATTGAACGAATGCCGGGTGTTTAGGCGGCATTCGGTCTGACGTATTTGGCCGAAGCAACCCTTCTTCGACGTGGGTAACGAAGCTCTTGAGTGTCATTTCCGCGATTCCTGATGCTTCCAAAAATCTCTGAACGCAACATGAATGGCCGGTTCCAAAACGGTTCAGCCGGGGCGTTGCATGGTGTCTTCATCGAAACGCAATCAAGCGGTTTTGAAGCAGATAAAACCAAATTCTTTGAGGAAACAGACCCATGAAACATCTTACTCTTATCGTCACAGCAGTCGCACTCGTCACCAGCTTTTCTGCCCCAGCACTGGCCAATGGCATCAACATTGAACAATTTGGCTTTGGCAATGCAGCCGGCGGTGGCCAGGCTGGCGCCGGTAATTTGATCGGAGTATTCCAGAATGGTGCATTCAACAATTCTGTCTCAGAACAATTCGGCAATGGTAATGTTGCAGCCACCGGCCAGGAAGGCTTCAACAACGCAGCCGACACAGTTCAGGTTGGCAATGGCAACCAGGCCGGTGTTGGCCAGTTCGGTAACAACCACAATTCAGTCCTGACACAGGACGGCAATGGCAATATCGCAGCCGGTGTTCAGGTTGGTAACAACTGCAGCGCAAATGTTGGCCAGACCGGCAGTGGCAACGTCGCAGCCTTCGTTCAAACCTGCCCATAAGTCCCGGTAGATTACTTGAAGCAATTAGATGTGCCGGGAGATTTCTGATCCCCGGCCATCCTGCTTTTGGCTGCTGCTTTCCGTTCCAATCAATGGACAGTTTAATGATCCGCTTTAGCTGAAACCTTGCCTCTCGCTTCCCCTATCTTGCTGATGCAACCAAATTCATGCAAGATAATCGCACATAAGGAGACATTTCATGACCCTTTCGTGCTTCCCCCGAAATCTTGTTTTGGTCTGCATGGTGCTTGGCGTCACCCTGTTAAACCCAGCTGCGGCCATCCAGAATATCGGTTTTCCAGACGATCAGCGACTTGTTGTCGGCAAAGCCGATCTAACGCAATTCCAGACGGCGCAGACAGCGATGCATAATGCGCTGAAGACGCTTGCGAAATTTGACGGTGTCGATGGTGAATTAATGGCGCGCGATGCCGCGTTGAGCACGATCGGTGCCAATGCACAAATTATTCAGGGCATTGCGAAGCGTGCAGGAAACAAGGATGTCGCAACTTTCATGGCGACCATCAAAAGTTGGTCAACATCGGGCGATGCTGATGACCGTCCGCCTGAATTAGTGAAACAGATAGAATCCAGCCTTTTGGGTCTGAAGGTGAAAACCAAATGACCCGTTTGTTGCTGCAGGCTCTGTCCATGTTCGTATTCTGTGTCTCTTCCGGTGCGGCTCTTGCCGATTGTGCTGATTATGGTTCAACTGCAGTCGCACAACAGAACGAAAATATCTCGCTCGGCTGTGGATTTTCAGGGTTGCGCTGGCATAGCGACGCGGCCAGTCACACGGGGTTCTGCCGCTTGGTGGGCGAAGGAACGATTTCCGGAGAAACCGCCATTCGCGAAGCGGAATTGGCTAAATGCCGTCCGGCGGAGGTAGTGGTGCCGGCCGAGGTCATGGAGCCAGCCGAAGTCATGGAGCCGGCCGAAGCCGCGGAAAATGACAGCGTTCAACCCAGCCAATGTGAACGATCCGAGATTGCAGAAGGCAAAGGTGTTAACAATGGGAGCGCACGGAGCGCAGCCCATAGTTTGTTGGGGCGACCCCGGGCCGAAATGATGAATTCCGGCCTGACCCAATGCATGTACCACGATCTGGGATGCACGGGCGCTAACAGCGAACGCACTTGTTTTTTGTCGGTGGAGTGTTGTGCAAAGTGACTCCTGCAAACCTTGATCCAAAGTCTACTCGATATGCGAGCGACTAGGCTGAAAACAGCCCACCAAACTGATCTCGCAGTGCTTTCTTCTGCACTTTGCCCATCGTGTTGCGTGGTAATTCGGGCAAGATGATCAGTTTTTGTGGTTGCTTGAAGCGTGCCAGAGATGTGCTGATGTTGGTGGTGATGGCAGCAAGGTCTGGTTCGGCGCTGCCATTGGCGACGATGATGCCGACAACAGATTCGCCAAAATCGGGGTGTGGTACGCCGATGACCGCGCTTTCCAGGACTCCATCTTCCTGATCCAGCAGCAGTTCGATCTCTTTGGGATAGATGTTGTATCCGCCTGAGATGATGAGATCCTTGTTGCGACCTACGATCTGCAAATAGCCATCGCTGTCAATCTGCCCAAGATCTCCGGTGATGAAGAACCCGTCTGCGCGGAGTTCTTCCGCCGTTTTTTCGGGCATTTGCCAATAGCCCTTGAACACATTCGGTCCGCGAACCTCGATCTCGCCGATGTCACCTTGCGGCAGCGTTGCGCCCGTCTTGCTGTCGGTGATTTTCAGTTCAACCCCCGGCAATGGAAAACCGACCGTACCGGCGCGTCGTTCGCCGGAATAAGGGTTGGACGTGTTCATATTTGTCTCGGTCATGCCGTAGCGTTCGAGAATTTTATGGCCGGTTCGCTTTTCAAACTCGATATGCGTTTCGGCCAGAAGCGGGGCGCTGCCCGACACGAATAACCGCATGTGACTGACCAGCTCTTTTGTGAAGCGCGTGTCGCCGAGAAGGCGTGTGTAAAATGTAGGGACGCCCATCATGGTTGTCGCGCGGGGCAGGTGCGCAATGATGGCGTCCAGATTGAATTTTGGCAGAAAGATCATCTGACCTCCCGCCAGCAGGGTGATGTTCGATGCAACAAACAGCCCGTGCGTGTGAAAAATGGGGAGCGCATGCAGCAGCACATCTTTTGCGGTGAATTGCCATTCTGAAACCAAAGCACGCGCATTGGACAACAAATTGCCCTGTGTCAGCATCGCGCCCTTGGAACGGCCAGTGGTGCCTGATGTGTACAGGAAGGCAGCCAGATCGTCTTCAGTACGCGTCACGGTGTCGAAGGTTTTGGGCAGAGTCTCTGCCTTTGCAGAAAAAGTACCCGAGCCATCTTCATTGATGGTTTCCAGAACAGCGCCACATGCTTTGGCGACAGGCGCTAAGCCGTTGGCGTTGTTCTGATCGCACAGCAAAATGCGCGCGCCGCTGTCTTCTACAAAGTATGTCACTTCATCTGCGGTATAGGCCGTGTTCAACGGAAGAAACACGATACCCGTCTGCGCACAGGCGGCATAGACAGCCAGGGCCTGTGGTGATTTTTCAATTTGAACGGCAGCGCGGTCTCCCGGCTTGAGGCCAAGCTGTTCCAGCAAGTGGGCGTATTGTGCAGCCATTTTGAGGAAGGCGGCATGGGTTATGATGTCGCCGTCCTGCAGAAGCAGGAACGGTGTGTGTTTGCCGTGATGCTGTCCAAAAAGTGTGTCGTAGAGAGGATTAGCCATCATCAAGCTCCTGCTTTCAATATTCAGTCAACGCATAGAGCGTGCGGGCATGGGTCAATCCAAAGTCACCAAATCTACTCATATCGCCGTTCCCATGACGGCATCTGGCAACCAGGTGGCCAGTCCCGGAAAGACGCAAAGCAGGATGATAGCCAAAACCATACAGGCCACAAAGGGAAGTGATCCAGTCAGGATTGTCTTTAGCGAGATATCCGGCGCTATGCCGTTGATGACATAAAGGTTGAGGCCGACCGGCGGAGAGATCAATCCGATTTCCATGTTGATCGTGAGGATAACTGCGAACCAGATTGGGTCGAAACCGGCTGTGGTGATGATTGGCAGCAAGATGGGTGCTGCCATCAGGATCACCGCAACAGGTGGCAGAAAGAACCCGGCGATCAGCAGGAAGACATTTACCGCACCCATCAACACCCATGGGTTCACATCCAATGTGCCGATCCATGCTGCGATTGATTGCGTGATGAACAGGCTCGACAGCATGTATGAGAACACACCAGCTGCTGCAATGATGAACAGGATCATCACGCTTTCCCTGGTGCTGTCCCGTAACACAACCCAAAGGTCTTTGGGGTTCCACAATTTGTAGATCAGCATTGCGATAAGGAGGCAGAGCAAGGCGCCCACGGCGGCCGTCTCGGATGGTGTGGCGACACCGCCATACATGGCGTAAAGAACGCCAAGAATAATCAGCAGGAACGGCACGACACGAGGCAGGATTTCAAACTTCTCTTTCCAGGTGTAGCTTCCAGATGCGAGCAATGCTCTGTCACCGGACTTCCAGGTTGAATAGAGCGACCAGGCCATAAACAGTGCGACCAGCAGCAGACCGGGAATGACGCCGGCCAGAAAGAGGCGCCCAATTGATGTCTCGGTTGCAATTCCATAGACGATCATCGTAACCGATGGCGGGATGAGAATTCCCAATGTGCCACCAGCGGCAATTGAACCGGCTGCGACACCATCCGGGTAGCCGCGTTTGCGCATTTCCGGGATGCCCATTTTTCCGATGGCGGCGCAGGTTGCGGGACTGGATCCGGACATGGCCGCGAATAATGCGCAGGCGCCCAGATTTGAGATGACCAGGCCACCCGGAACGCGGGTCAGCCAGCGCTCCAGAGCCTCATAAAGATCAGCTCCGGCACGGGTTGATGCGATTGACGAGCCCATGATGATGAACATCGGGATCGACAAAAGGGCAAAATTATCAAGCTTGCCGAACAGGATTTCAGGCAGAAGTTCCAAAGACCGCATTCCGTCAAAAATCATCAGGAAGCCGGTGGAAACAATAAGTAATCCAAGAGCGACCGAAACGCCCGAGAAGAGTACAAAAATAGTGGAGACAGCGACGACTGCGCCTAGTGCGAGCGGATCCATTACGCCTCCTCCAATCCGAATGGGGTGTCAATTTTCAGAACAACGGCGACGAGGTCAGCAATCAACTGCAGCAAGAACAGGGCAAATCCGATTGGCATTGCTGCATAGGGTATCCAAAGGCGAACGCCCCAGATGGTGTCGGATTTCCAGTTTTTCTCAAACGCCAAGTGCCAGAATTCGAAGCCGTACCAAAGCATGATTGCCACCATCGTGATGGAGAGTGTCAGGGTAAACAGCGCCATGATGAAACGTGCGCGTTTGCCAAGTGACAGTGGAATGAGATCCACATTTACATGCCCTCTCAAATGCTGGACGTAAGGCAATCCTATCAAGGTTGCGGCAATGGCGAGGTAAATGACCGCCTCCGTTTGCCAAACGGTGGAGCCGTTCAGCACGAAGCGGATGAAAATCATCTGGCAGGTAATTCCTACCGCAGCGACAATCATCGCAGCCGAACACCATCCGGCAATCGTAGAGAGGGCAGCCACAATCCGCAGGAACGGGTTATTGCCCGTACGCGATGCGACGGCCGCGCTTTGGCCAGCCATAGCGGGTTTCCTTTAAATTTTGGGCGGGTATTCGAAAGGCCGCCCTGAGGCGACCTTTCAGATAAGGATTACTCGACAGACAAAGCCATATCGAGAAGCGCCTGACCATCCGGCACTTCTTCTACGAAGGCCTTGTATGATGTTTCCTGCGCCAATGCGCGCCATGCAGCAAAGTCTTCTGCCGACATTTGTGCAATTTCGACACCAGCGTCGCGGAAGACCTGTTCGGATGCAGCATCCTGCTTCTTGGCTTCTGCCAGATAATAGGCTTCAGCTTTTGCCGCAGCGGCCGTCAATGCGGCTTGCTGGTCAGCATTCAGACCATCAAAGGCTGACTTGTTCATCAGCAGTGGCTGATACATGAACCACAATGCAACATCACCGGCAGGCGTGTAGCAGCTTACCTGTTCATAAATCCGATAAGAAACGAATGAGGATGATGAGGTGTTTGCTGCATTCAGAACACCTGTCTGCATGGCATTGTAGATTTCAGAAGATGCCATGGATGCGATGGACGCACCGGCACCAGCCAGCATCTGTTCAAATGCTTTGCCAGCCGCGCGGGTCTGCAGACCCTTCACGTCGTCGGGTGCTGTGATGCATTTGTCTTTGCCGACAAAACCGCCAGCCAGATAGCCATGGACAAGAACCATGACGTCATCATCGGCCATTTTCTCTTCAAGCGCCGCCATGAAGGGTGATGCGCTCAGACGGGCTGCGTGATCGTGGTTTTTGACCAGGCCAGGCATCAGTGTCAGATTGAAGGCTGGCTGTTGTCCGCCTGCATAGCTCAACGGCAAGACAGCCATATCCAACTGGCCGCGGCTGAGCGGGCGATACTGTTCGCGCGGCTTGAACAATGATTTTGATCCAAAGATTTGAATCTCAAGATCAACCCCAGCGCCAGCGACTTCGTCGGCGACAATCTGAGCCACTTCGTGGCGAATGTCCTTGTTTGACCATTGATGCGACAGACGAAGCGTTTCAGCGCTTGCAGCTGTGCCGAACCCAAAGCAGGCCACAAGGGCTGCTGTCGTCAGAAATTTCGATTTCATAGTTTCCTCCGTAAGTGTGACCAGATTTGCTCCGGCTCTAACTATTGCTCCTTTCATATTTTGCATCCTACGTCAAATTTATTGTATACAATCATATCAATATTGCATTTAATATGTGCGTTGTGCTATGCATTTTCTATGGAACTCAGACGTGCAGACAAGATTGCCGAAACGTTGGAACAGCTGGTGTTTGCGGGGGAATATCGCAACGGTGAGCGGTTGGATGAGCATAAGCTCGCCGAATATTTCCGTGTGTCGCGCACGCCGATTCGAGAAGCGCTTCAGGTTCTGGTCTCTTCCGGCATGGCGGAGCAGATTCCGCGGCGCGGCGTATTTGTCCGACAACCGGGCCCTGTTGAACTCATGGAAATGTTTGAGACCATGGCCGAACTGGAAGCGGCCTGTGGCCGGTTTGCAGCCTCAAGGATAACCGATGCAGGTTTGCAGCAACTTGTTGATGCCAACCACAATTGCCAACAGGCCATCGAAGCACAGGACCACGGACGTTATTATGCTGAAAACGAAGTGTTCCATCAGGCCATTTATAAAGCGTCCGCAAATGCTTATCTGGAAAAGCAAGCGTTGCAGCTTCAAAACCGCTTGAAACCCTATCGCAAAATACAACTTCGGTTTCGTGGCCGATTGGCCCAATCCATGGCAGAGCACGTTGCAATCGTGACAGCGCTGCAAGATGGCGATGCGGAAAAAGCATCTGACGCTTTGCGGCGTCATGTTGCTGTTCAGGGTGAGAAGTTTCATCAATTGATGGCCAGTCTGAACAACTAAACTTTCACGCCAGTAAGCCTATTCTCAGCATGGCAACCAATTGGTTTGTGCCTGACTGCATGACAGATGCTGGCCTGTTCCCGCGACCTTTTTCTCCGCCCGCCCGGCCTGAACGCAATATGAATGTGCGGTTCCAAAACGGTTCAGGCGCGTTTGGTCATGGTGTCTTCATCGAAACGCAATGAAGCGGTTTTGAAGCAGATCAAACCAAACCAGACGCTCGGGAGAGAAACCATGAAACGCCTTACCCTTATCGCAACAGCAGTCGCACTCGTCACCAGCTTTTCGGCCCCAGCACTGGCCAACGATGTTTTCATTAATCAGCTAGGCTTCGGCAATGCAGCCGGTGGTGGTCAGATCGGTGTTGGAAACCAGATCGGTGTTTTCCAGGACGGCATTTTCAACAACTCCATCACTGAACAGTTCGGCAATGGCAATGTTGCAGCAACTGGCCAGAGTGGCATCAACAATGCAGCTGACACAGTTCAGATCGGCAATGGCAATCAGGCCGGTGTTGGCCAATTCGGTACCAACCACAATTCAGTCCTGACACAGGACGGCAATGGCAACATCGCAGCCGGTGTTCAGGTTGGAAACAACTGCAACGCAAATGTTGGCCAGACCGGCAGCGGCAATGTCGCAGCCTTTGTTCAAGCCTGCCCATAAGCCCGGCAGCTCACTTGAAACAGTTTGATGTGCCGGGTTGTCAGACAACACCCGGCCATCCTGCTTTCTAACAAAAGGACAATTCAATGACCCGTTTTAGCAAACATTTGGTGTCCGGCTCCGCCGCACTTCTGGCACTGAGCCTGACTGGTGTCGCACTGGCCGGAACCAACACAGACAATTCCTCCGATGATCCAATCCGTTGTGAAATCAAAGCCACAGAAAACCGCGGCATGATCACATTGGAAACCATGATCCACAGTGATACATCCATCGATGGCCAGTATCGCTTCAAGGTCAAAAGCGCCGGAGGGTCCGGCAATACCAATATCTCGCAAGGCAGCAACTTTCATGCAGAAGCTGGAAGCTCAGCAACGCTGGGCCGCATGATGCTGTCTTCCGGTTCTGTCTATGATGCCAGTCTGGACGTAACCGTCAGTGGTGTGACCTTCAGCTGCGCAGAGCGCATTGGTGGTGCCACCTGAATACCGGGAACTCCATGACCTCCAAGTCTTCCCGTTTAAGGGCTCCTGTCAAAGGGAGCCCTTGTTTTTAGCGGAAGAGTGAAGTGTAGATGGGTTAGGTGCCAGACCCGTCATCCCAAGCCGCGTCGCGGTGTGATCCGTCACAAAACGGTTTGTTTTTCGAGTGCCCGCAGCGACACAGCACAAATTTTGTCTGGCTTGCACCTGAGCCGTTGAACACGGCATCAAGGGCCACGTTTTTGACGCGGTATGGACCGTTGCGTTCGACGAAAACTTCAACATCGCCATTTACCATATGCTGCGGGTCAGTTTTGAGAACTTCAAGGCGTAGTGCGCCAGATGGGCAATTGGACACTGCAGCCAGAAGGTCGGCCATTTTGCCTTGCTCGGGTTTGACCCATGGTTTGCGGGTAGGGTCAAAGATTGCTTCGGACGCCTTTACGCATTCAGCGGCATGAGAACACAGCACCGGCGTGTAGTGCACCGTCACTTGTGTACCTTCAACAGCGCCGTCATAGGTTACAGGCATATTGCGGATATTTGCTGTATCGGAGGCGCTGGAAAATCCTCCAGCGTTGTGAGAGCCGTCGCAGAATGGCTTGTTCGCCGACAGGCCGCACCGGCACAGCGCCATCTTGTCACCAGCTTCCACTGGGAGACCGTCAGCATCGCGCAGATTTGGCAGGTCTGTCACCATGAGAGGTCCGTCTGTGATTGGCTTGATTTTGGGGTGTGATGTCATAAATATTTCCTGATTGGGTACTAAAGAGGTGACGGGATAAAGGGGATAAGGCGGTGCGTTGATGGTGTCATGCTACTCGCGCCTGATCCAAGATCAAGGTCAAACACGGCATTCATGCGATTGCCCGCAAGGTCTTCCAGCAGGGGATCAACGCTCAGTTGATAGGTTTTTTGATCCCACGGTTCCCGGGGGGTGAAACGCCACACGGTTTCAAAGCTATCAAGGGCAATGCGGCCATGAACATTTGTGCCATCAGGTTTGAGGATCCGTAAGCGGTAGGCCAGCGACAAATGATCGACGGCACCATCAAGGGTTACTGTGAGTGGTTCCCGTGTTCCAGATTGCGGAATAGTCAGACCCCAATTTTCTGGCACGGGTGAGGACACATCGGCCACTGTGGTCTCAAACGACACAAAGTGGGTTGCGGAAAGCTGACAATTTTTTGCATCAAGGGCCGTGTCTGCAATCTGCAGCTGATAGGTTTGCCCGGCAACAAGCGCTCGGCCCATGGTTTGGTTGGCGACAAGCCCTGTTTTGACACGGCCGGGGTTAAGCAGAAGCGTCAATCGTTTTCGATCAGGGGACCAAAGATCAAATCGGTTGCTTAGAAATACGCCGTCCAGTTCCGCGCCATCTGCATCCAGCAAAGTGATTGACGACAGAATGTCATCCTGTCCCATTGGGCTGGAAAAATAGATGTAAAACCGCAGCAGGTTCTCTGGCAAATTCGTACCGGTTGGGTAGACATCCGACACAGAAGTATCAGGCGTTTCGCAGGCGTGGACAGGCCCCGCTGCCAGAATGGCAGCGAGGGTGATGATTGAGGTCAAGCGCATGCTGACGGCTTATTCAATCAGATCCGGGAAACCTTCTTCTGATTTGAGCAGATTGTGAAACCCACGCATTCCCTGGCCCATCTGGTTGTCGGCATAGACGTAATCGGGGAAATCATATTCGGACACAAAATCACTGAGCCGCAGATAGACGCCCTTGCGGATTGAGACCAGATCCATCGCTCCCGTATCCAGATTGCGCTTGAGCGCCAGAAGGAATTGCGGGTTTTGGTCTGCTGCCTGATACACTCCGCTCATGGGGATTTGCGCAGTTTCAACGCCGGCTTCCGTCATCATGCTCACCGGTGTGCTTAGGCCCGGGGCATTTGTGGCCGCGACCATGGCCTCCAACGAGATCAGATCGGCCTGAAGCTCACGGTTGATGACCATCACATATTGCGACGGATTTTGTTGCTGATCATAGGCCGTGAAGGACAGCACTTCGAGCGGCGTGTTGCCATAGCCCAGTTCAGCGATTGTTTTGCCTGTCACATGCGCACCGTCGATTAGAGCCGCTGTTGGCATCGTCACCAGTGGGGTGCAGGTATAGGCCGCCACAATGGTTTGCACGCCGTCCAGATCAACAATCTCCATTGCGCGGATGGGCGCGCGGGTTTCCATCTGGTCATGAACCGCGTGGTATATTTCAACACTTGTTGTTTGTGTTGCACCGTCAAACGGGTAGGCGATCTGGTTCAGTGTTGAAGCAAATTCACCAGTGGACAAGCCGGACACAAACAATGTGCCATCCGCAAAATCCAGATCAGTGACGGTCAGCGAGGCAGCCGGAATATCGCGCCAGAACGTTACGCCATCGTCAGCTTTGGTGCCAAGGGGCGTGCTCGTTGCCGGCAAGGATGCCAAATCAAGCTGTGTGATTGTCCCATCCTGACTCACCATCACCACAGCAGGCGCGGCACTGCCAATAGTCAGCGAGACGAAAGCTGCCTGTGTGGCGGGGTTCACCGCCAGATCGTTGAACGCAATTTCGGTTTCGGCAACGCCAAGGCTTTTGGCCAGCATACGGCTGAAACCTTCCAGATTATAGGGTGCAGATTCTGTTGCTGATTCAGTATTTGGCAAGGTGTAAGCGTGGATGGCCGCTCCAGCGCTGTCTGCTACAAACAGGGTTGTCGGATCAGCAAACTCCAGAACCGTTGCGGATGTAGGGGCTTCAGCCAGTGCAATCGCAGGGAACGCGGTAAGAGTTGCAGTGGACAAAAGTGTCTTCAGGATTGACTTTTTCATAGGCGACCTCCGGTAAAGGGACGTGATTTCAATAGTTTGCCGCAGCTCTGCGGTGCTGAGTAGGCCAGTAAACGCGCACTGTGTGCGCGCAAATCAAACAAACTCACCAATGATGGCACAGGCTAATGCAACACATTTTTGAGCAGGCTGAGGGCAAGCCCCATCCCGCCAGTGAAGCCTGCCCCAAGAAATGCCGGGACAATTCTTCTGGTCAGCCGAAATCCAATTCGTGCGCCGTAGAAAAGCAGCAGCATGATGGCAAGGACCTGCGCGAGTATCAGACCCATCGAGGGGCCATACAGACCAGTTGCGCTCAGCAGCATTGCCAGAGTGGGGCCATTGGCTGCAATCAGTGTTGTGCGGCTGTGTTCCCAACTTGTCGCAATCATGCTTTTGCTGGCATGACGTTCAGATGTAAGAACAGTCGCTGCAAGGTCCGCGAAGGCCTTGGTGACAGCGATAGCCAGAACCGTGATGAACAGCATGCCTGCTGTGAGCAAGGGATTGATCTCATTAGGGCTGGTGGCAATGAGAACTCCCATCACCGTGATTGAGCCATAGATGACGCCGAAAGCAGCCTCATCTATGGATTTGCGCGCCGTCTCGGCATTGGGGATGTTTGAAGCGTTCACTTAACTGTCGGCTTGCTTCTGCTCGCGCATTCCCATGACATATGCCACCAGGCTGAGAATGATGGCTGCCGAAGAGATCAGCGTCATGATAGTGCCGGGGACAAAGTTCACAAAGCCACCCAAATCCAGAAACAGAAAATATCCAACATCAGCCAGGCCACCCACGATGACGGTAAGGAATATTGCTGTGACGGAGTGGCGCCAGATAAAGATTGCGCCAACAAGTGTGAATGTGCCGATCCATGCAAGGTTAAAACCATGCTGGTTGACCACAGCTCCAACGGCCTCATGATATGGTCCGGTCAGCATTGCGGGGGCAACCGCATCAGCAATGGCGGAGAGCGCCTGGGGCGTATCCTGCCAAATCGTCAGAACACCTGCCAGCAGGTGGACAAGGCCCCAGACGACCCACAAGACAGCGCTGATTTTTAACAGGAGAGAGGTGGTGGATTTAGACATGATGTGTCCTTCGACTTTCTGATCAGGACCCCTGATACGACGGTGTTCGGCTCAAAGTGTTGGTCAATTGGGGGAAAGTTCGGAGATCTGATCCCGATGCAGGTAAATGACTGCGGCGCAGAGCAGGCCAAGTATGATGGCCGGCAAGGCGGAAGGACCAAGAATGAAGACGTGGGTCAGAACCGCGCCAACCATGGTGCCGCCCAATAGCGCTGCTCCAATGATCTGGCGTCTTGGAATCCATAAAAGAACTGCGCCTGCAACTTCGACTATGCCGGTGAGATATCGAAAGCCCTGACCCAATCCGATCTGATCGAAGGTCGCAACCATCATGTCGATACCAATAAGCTTTGCGCCGCCCGCGCCTATGAAAACGAGGGCCAGCAAAATGCGCAAGCCAAGTGAAACGTAAGTCATGATTCATGTTCCGTGGTTGATTTTATATTGTCGGGCCATAAATGCAGTGCATCGAAAGTGTTCTCAATGCGCAAAATCACGCACAATATGCGCGTAAATTAGGCATAAATATTATGGACAAATGGGCAGAGTTGCGCACAGCATACCAAGTTGCAAAACTTGGCACTGTCAGCGCCGCTTCACAGGTGCTTGGCATCCACCGTGCAACAGTCAACCGTCATATCGATGTGCTTGAAGACGAAATTGGCGCGCGTATCTTTATCCGCCATGCGCGGGGATATGCGCTGACTGAACTTGGTGAAGACGTTCTTCGTGTGGCTCAGAAAACCGAAGAACTGATTGATGATCTTGCGGGCCGCGTGCAGGGCGGCAGGGCTAAGATTGAGGGTGAAATCAAGCTGACGATCCTTGCACCTTTTGCAAGCCTGGTCATGAAGCCGGTTGCAGATTTCAGGGCGCAGAACCCAAATTGCCGTGTAGAAATTGATGCATCTGAAGACCTCGCCCGGCTTGAATATGGTGAAGCACATATTGCGCTGCGTGCGGGCCCCAAACCAGACCATCCTGACTATGTTGTCAGCAGCTTTGGCCGGGTTGGCTTTAACCTTTACGCCCATGACGCCTATGTGCAACGTCGTGGCTTGCCCGATGATGCTGATGATCTGGAAGGCCATGAATTCATCGTCCCGCAGTCCCAAGGTGAACGATTGCCGTTCTGGCCCTGGATCACAGAACACATCAAACCCAATATGATTGCCCTTTCCTCGCGGAACATATGGGTCAGTATTGGTGCAATCTCCGCAGGACTTGGCATGGGGTTTGTCGGTGATCATGAAGCTCAGGGTCGCGGTGGGTTGAACGCTGTTCTGCCGCCAAACCGGAACTGGTCCGTTCCTCTGTGGTTGGTCACCCATGTCGATATTCATCGCACTGAAAAGGTGCAGGCCATGTTGAGCTGCATCAAGGCTGCGCGTCCAGTTGAGGCATGAATATGCTCTCCATGCTGCCGCTCTTGCTCGACCCGCAGATTTTCTCCTCCCGCCCGGCCTGAACGCAATATGAATGTGCGGTTCCAAAATGGTTCAGGCGCGTTTGGTCATGGTGTCTTCATCGAAACGCAATCAAGCGGTTTTGAAGCAGATCAAACCAAACCAGACACTCGGGAGAGAAACCATGAAACGCCTTACCCTTATCGCAACAGCAGTCGCACTCGTCACCAGCTTTTCGGCCCCAGTACTGGCCAATGGCATCAACATTGAACAATTTGGCTTTGGCAATGCAGCCGGTGGTGGTCAGATTGGTGTTGGAAACCAGATCGGTGTTTTCCAGGACGGTCTTTTCAACAACTCCATCACCGAACAGTTCGGCAATGGTAATGTTGCAGCAACCGGCCAGAGCGGCATCAACAATGCAGCCGACACCGTTCAAAATGGCAATGGCAATCAGGCCGGTGTTGGCCAGTTTGGTACCAACCACAATTCAGTCCTGACACAGGACGGCAATGGCAACATCGCAGCCGGTGTTCAGGTTGGTAATAACTGCAACGCAAATGTTGGCCAGACCGGCAGCGGCAATGTCGCAGCCTTTGTTCAAGCCTGCCCATAAGCCCCGGTAGTTCACTTGAAACAGTTCGATGTGCCGGGTTGTCAGACGACACCCGGCCATCCTGCTTTCTAACAAAAGGACAATTCAATGACCCGTTTTAGCAAACATATTGTGTCCGGCTCCGCCGCACTTCTGGCACTGAGCCTGACTGGCGTTGCACTGGCCGGAACCAACACAAGCAACCCGTCCGATGATCCGATCAGTTGTGAAATCAAAGCCACAGAGAACCGTGGCATGATCACGCTGGAAACCATGATCCACAGTGATACATCCATCAATGGCCAGTATCGCTTCAAGGTCAAAAGCGCCGGGCGCTCCGGCAATACCAATATCTCGCAAGGCAGCAACTTTCATGCTGATGCGGGAGATACCATACAGCTTGGCCGCATGATGCTGTCTTCCGGTTCTGTCTATGATGCCAGTCTGGACGTAACCGTCAGCGGCGTGACCTTCAGCTGCGCCGAACGCATTGGTGGTGCCACCTGACTAACGGGAATTTCATGACCTCCAAGTCTTCCCAATTAGGGGCTCCTCTTCAAGAGGGGCCCTTATCTATTTGGGGAACTGGAAGGAGGGTGGCCTCTTTACCCTTTTTCTGAGCGTCAGCAGTTTTTCCGATACGAGAATATGTTCACGGTGCTGCCCAAAACTCGCCGTTGTGGCACTTCGCAACAGGATCCTGTTGCTCGTCTTGATCAGGATCAAAGATGACCCAGTTTTGAATCATATGATGCCCATACGCGTCTTTTGATGGAGGTCATGATGACAGCCAATACAAATTCAGGTCACGTCGTATGGCACGACCTTCTGACACACGATGTGGCAAAAGCCCGGACGTTTTATGGAGAATTGCTGGGCTGGGCCTACGAAGTGGAGCACGCAACGGATTTTGTCTGGAAATCCGGGGAAGCTGACTATCCTCTCATCATGGCCGATGGCCAGGCGCATGGCGGTTTTGTAGAAATTGGCGCTGGCGAGACGTCTCGCTGGCTTGCCTTTGTCTCGGTTGCTGATGTGAATGCGACCACAGATAAGGCCAAAGCACACAACGCTTCCGTTCAAAAGCCGCCATTTGATGTCCCCGGTGTTGGCCGGAGTTCTGTCATTTGTGATGCGCAGGGTGCCATGATCTGCCCATATGTCGCCAGTCATGATTATCCCCCGCCGAGCGGCGTTTTTATTTGGGAGGAACTACTGACTGAGCGGCCGGATGAAGCTGCTGTTTTCTATTCGATGCTGCTTGACTGGACATGCAAAACCACACATGTCGGGGCGTTGGGAGATTATGTAAGCTATGCGGCAAAAGATGGTGCTCCTGTTGCCGGTGCGATGCGTTTTCAGGCAGGCAAGACCGCGTATGCACAATGGGTGCCCTATATTGCGGTCAGTGATGTTGATGCAACGGTGACACTGGCCAAGTCTCTTGGAGGGCATGTCGTCATGCCGGCAACAAGCCTTGAACATGTGGGCCACTGCGCACTGCTGGAAGATCCAACCGGCGCTTTGTTTGGTATCCTTTTGCCGCATGGCAATATCTCAGGCAGCTAGGCTTCCGACACGCAGGAATTGGCGCCGGGGGCTACCTGACCGGGTGTCGGGCCACGCTGGCAGATCTTTCAATGCTGCGAGATATCGCCCCGCGAAAATCCCTGAATGCAATATGAATGGCGGGTTCCAAAATGGTTCATGCGCGGCAGGGCATGTTGTCTTTATCGAAACGCAATGAAGCGGTTTTGAAACAGATCAAACAAGATGCAAAGAGGAAACAGACCCATGACCCGCGCAACACTGAAAACCACACTTGCAGCCCTGACAATTGCAACAGCTGCTGCTCTGACCGCAACCCCATCCATCGCCGGTGGTTCAATCTCCGTATCTCTGACACCGCAGGATGCAGAACAGGAAAAGGCCATGCGTGCCGGCCTGACGATCTTCGGCATTGTCAATGGTATCAAGAATGGCGGCCATATTGGCCAGAACGGAAATGGCAACACTGCTGGTCTTGGCCAGAATGGCAGCGGAAATCTCGGCATTGTCCATCAGGAAGGTGACGGCCACAATGGTACAGTTCAGCAGAATGGCAACAACAATGCCCACGGCTTGTTCCAGTTCGGTGAAAACACCGATGGCCATGTTGCACAGAACGGCAATGGCGAAACAGGCGCAACTATTCAGTTCGGATGGTAAACCAGTTTGACTGAACCATTTGCGCCGTATCGCCGTCGGCACTCAGCCGATAGATCAGAACATTCAAAAGCGGGTGCGTTGAGATAATCAAGGCCCCGCTTTTCTTTTGCGCTAGCTGCTGGCCCGAGATTTTACCCAAGCCAGCGGAAAACCAATCAGCTTTCCATTGGGCCGTCAGCGTCTTTCCAGTCACCGATGCCGCCCACATTCACGACCGCTGTATATCCCATATCCTGCATGGTTTTGCCGGTGAGAGCTGCCTGACCACCAGCGCCGCAGACAAGCGCGATCTTGGCGTCTTTTTGCAGAGCTTTATTGTGGTACGGTGTTGCAGGGTCGGCAGCAAATTCAATAAATCCGCGCGAAATGCGCAGTGCGCCCTCAATGGTTCCGCTGGCTTCAATTTCTGAAGAATCGCGTACATCAACGAAAACCGTATCTCCGGCCTTGTGAATTGCGATGCCTTCTTCAGCACTGACGCGTGGAACGGTGTTGGCAGCGTCGAGGTAGTCTTTTGCAGTTTTCATGAAAATTTTCCTCCAGGATTTTGATGTGGGTTAGGACAGAACGTAGGGTATAGTTTTGGAATTGCCAGAAACCAAGTCCGGCGCTTCAGGAAATATCGCTTAGTGATGACCGTTCGACAATATTGGTGTCAATGCGGATGCATTCAACCGGTGCCTGGTTCCGCGCCATTTGTATGATCAGCCGCGCCGCTTCCCGCCCCATGCGGCGGTGAGGCACGTGAACGGTGGTCAGACCGGGTTCAACAGCTTCGGCCAGATCGATATCGTCAAAGCCGACGACCGATACATCATCAGGAACTTTCAGCCCGGACTGATGAGCTGCTTTCAGGGCACCTGCCGCCTGTACATCATTGCCACAGATGATGGCGGTTGGCGGCGTGTCCAGTGCAAGAAGCTTTTGTGCTGCGGCCCTGCCTTCATCAATTGTATATTCAGTTTCGACCAGATATGGCGGCTGCAATTTCAGGCCGTTTTGTTTCATGGCATTGGACACGCCCTTGATGCGTTCGCGTGCCCTGTCATTGCCTTTGGTCGTACCGCCGATCATGGCGATTTGTCGATGGCCGCGCCTGATGACATGCATTGCCATTTCATAGGCTGCCTGGCGATTGTCAAAACCCACATTGCAGTAAGGGGAATCGGTCACTGAGGTCCACATAAGGAGAAAGGGCACGCGTCTGTCTGTCAGAAATTGGTAGGTCTCTTGTGGGCGTTCATGGCCAATCAGCACCAAGCCGTCCACGCCGCGCCCTAACAGGGCTCTGATCTGCTTGGCCTCTTTTTCGGGGTCATAAAGGGATGTTGCGACCAGCAAGGTGATGCCGGACAGAGACAATTCTTCCTGAAGAACCTGCAGGCCTCGAGCAAAGATCGCATTTTCCATGGTTGGAATGATGGCGCCCACCGTATTTGTGCGGTTGGAAGCAAGGGCCAAGCCGCCAAAATGCGGGGTGTAGCCCAATTCTGCGATGGCCGCTTCCACACGCGTTTTTGTGGTATGGCGGACTTGATCGGGCAAGTTCAGGCAACGGGATACCGTTGCAGTCGAAACACCCGCTAGGCGGGCTACATCATCAAGCGTTGGCAGATTACTGGTGTTCATATGATCAGACTCTAACCTTGCTTACGGTACAAGTGAAGGCGGATTGCTGCCGATACTCGTTCATTCCTGCGCAAAAGGCCCGGCAAATCTCAAGAAGACAAGATGTGACCCACCATTTCTTCCTCATTGAGACCAGAGCCGAAGCTATAGCATTTCGGTATAAGTAATGTAAGCGCTTGCATTTTAAAATGTAAGCGCTTACACTTTTTGAGCTACAGAAGATTGCACGCTTGGGAGGGCGTTCAAACGATGACAAATTTTGCCAAGCAATTGCTCATAACGTCACTCATCCTATTTGTGGTTTTTTTCACAAATGTCGGATTTGGAGCTGCGAAACTAGGCGAGTTTCTGGGCGATGTTCCACAAATGCTTCTTCTACTCGCTTCAGTTTGCCTGTTTGTCGTTGGCATTCTGCAATGTGAGAAGCACTCCAAGTCTTTAGAGGACGCGGAGCGCGATCAAAATTAACCGGAGGACCGAAATGAAATTTAGAAAACCACCTACAGAAATTGAGTCGCTCGAGCGACGTAACTTCATGAAACTCGCCGCTGCTGGAAGTTTCACAGTTGCGGCGGTTGTTGGTGCTGCTGGGACCATGTGGTCCTCTGAAGCTATTGCGCAGACCGCCAAAGAAGAGTCTGATCGCGAACGCGCTGCAGACCACGTTATGACAATTGCCACTGCTTATGTGATGACTGCAGATCGCAGCTATCCGATCATGCAGCTGGATTTCAAGGAAAACATCCAGAACGCAACAAATGGCAAAGTCTACGTCAAACTGGCCCCTGGTGGTCAGCTTGGTGCCGGCGGTGCGCTGGTGCAAAAAGTGCAGGGTGGTACCATTCAGGCTGCTCAGCATTCCCTGTCCAACTTCGTACCATTCGCGCCAGTGGTTGATTTGATCAACATGCCTTATTTGTGTGGCTCAAATCAGCGCTTTGTGAATCTGGTGAATTCCGATCATTGGAAGACCACTGTGAATCCATTGGTCGAAGCCAAAGGCTTTAAGCCACTTTACTATGTGGTGATTGATCCACGGGTTGTGGCTGTCCGCAAAGGCGGCGAAGGCCCCGTCAAAACACCATCAGATCTTGAAGGCGTGAAGTTCCGGGTGCCTGGTTCCAAAATGCTTCAGCAATATTACCGTATGGTTGGCGCAAACCCAACGCCGGTTGCCTGGGGTGAAACACCGTCTGCTATCAAGCAGGGTGTGGCAGATGCACTCGATCCTTCGGTTGGTGCGCTGTATGTCTTCGGCTTCAAGGACATTTTGAGCCACGTGACCTTTACACGTGCCGTACCTGACAGTCAGGTTTATTCCTGTAATGCTGAATGGTTCAACGGTCTGCCTGCTGATGTTCAGGAAGGCATTGAATTTGCCTCTGAAATCACATCTCAGCAAAACCTTGCCAAAGTGCCTGCAGCACGGAACTTCGCCATGGCGGAACTCAGAAAGTCCGGCGTGGAATTCTATTCTCCAACGGCTGATGAGTTGGCGCAATGGGAAGCTGCTGGTGGTTACCAGCGCAGCGAATGGGACAGCTTCAAAACAGATCTGGCCGGTTCAATGGGTGCATTCGACAGTATGGTCGAAGCAGCTGGAACCCAAGGAAGAAACTACGTCCACGACGCCTAGTCGGGACGATGAAAACCGGGCGGGGCAATCATTGCTCCGCCCTTTAAGTTTGTACTGACGGTTTGCTGTGCTGGGTGATTGCCCAGGGGGAGGATGACATGCTGAAAGCTTTGGACAAAAATGCAGAGCGATGGGCTCTGCTCGTATTCTACACTTTGCTTGTAGTGACGATGGCCGTGGAGGTCATACGCCGGGAAGTGTTTTCCTACTCGTCGATCTGGGGTGAGGAAATCGTTCGCTATTCATTCATCTATCTCGCCTGGATTGGGGCTTCTGCTGCCGTGCGCGACCGGGGTCATATCCGTATCGATGTGATTTTCAATTACGTGTCACCACGCATGAAGAGCCTGCTCTACATTTTTGGCGATCTGGTTATGCTGGCCATCGCAATTCTGGCTTTCTACTGGTCGTTTGAAACCGTCGCAGTTTCCTGGAAATTCGGCTCCGTCAGCCATGGCCTTCGCGTGTCCATGGTCTGGTTCCTGATGGCTGTACCTCTTGGCTTTGGCCTCATGATGTTGCGCCTTGTTCAATCCCTCATTCGAGATGTTGCTGACCTGCGGTCAGGGCGTCCCGTTTATGAGGGCGAACGCCTGTTCGATTAGGAGAAAAAACTATGCTCTGGAACCAAATTCAACAGGAAGCAACTGTCATTGGCTGGGACTTTTATGGTCCGATTCTGATCTTTGTCGCTTTGATCGCGCTTGGCGTGCCTGTCTGGGCCTCCATCGGTGCTGGCGCCGTAACCATGCTGGTCTTCTCTGAAGTCCTGCCCCTGTCACTTCTGGGCGAAAGCCTGTTTGACGGCATTGACCATTTTGCACTGACCGCAGTGCCGCTTTTCATTCTGACTGGTGATGTGCTGGTGCGCACCAAACTCAGTCGAAAGTTTCTGGATGTCGCGGAAGCGCTGACGTGTTGGGCGCGCGGCGGTTTCGGATCGGCGACGGTGTTGGTCTGCGGCATGTTCTCGGCCATTTCCGGATCGGATGCAGCTGGTGCTGCTGCCGTTGGGCGCATGACGATTGCCCGATTGGTGGAGTCTGGCTATCCACGCCCCTATGCCTGCGCACTGGTTGCAGCCGGGGCCTGTACCGGCATTTTGATCCCACCCTCCATCGCCTATATTGTTATTGGTCTCGTGCTGGGTATTTCGGCATCCACCTTGTTCCAGGCTGCGCTCATTCCGGGCGTCCTGATCCTGCTCTCCATTTTGATCACAAATATCGTGGTCAATCGGAAATACGCTTACGAAGGCGGCGGGATGATCACATTTAGCGAATGGTTGACTAATGTCGGAAGTGCGCTGGCACGCGGCTGGTATGCTTTTCTGGTTCCCGGTGTGATTTTCTGGGGCATTTTCTCCGGGCGGCTTACACCTACCGAGGCCGGTGCAACTGCGGTGATGGTCACCATTATTCTCGGCTTTATTCTGGGCACTTTGAAGCTGTCTGACTTTCCCAAGATGATGGTGAGTTCAGCCAAGGTGAATGGCATTATTTTGCCAATCGTGGCCATGTCTCTGCCGTTGGCGCAAGCTATGGCGGCACTGGGTGTCCCGCAGGGATTTGTGTTTGCAGTGACATCAATCACCGAAAACCCTTATGTACTGATCCTGCTGATGATCGGCATTCTGATTGCTGCCGGCTGTGTTATGGAGACAACGCCAAACATCGTGATTTTGGCACCTATTCTGAAGCCTTTGGCTGATCAGATTGGCATGAACGAAATTCAGTTCTGTATCATGATGATTACGGCTCTGGGTGTTGGTTTCATTACACCGCCACTGGGTCTAAACCTGTTTGTCGTATCTGGACTCACAGGTGAGTCGATTCTGAAGATTGCAGCTCGAGCAATTCCTTTCGTATTCTTCATGCTTCTGGTCGTGCTATTGATCGCATATGTTCCTGCGGTGTCCACCATGATGCTGCCCGATATTTATAAATGAGACCCAATATGACAATTGATTATCTGAAGAGAGCCGATCGGAAATCCACTGACGATGCTGGCGATGTGAACGCCACTGTGAAAGCCATTCTCGATGATATTGAGGCTGGTGGCGACGAGGCAGCACGGCGCTATGCTGCCAAGTTCGA
>JBPOEV010000020.1:0-53895 GCA_051251535.1 Alphaproteobacteria bacterium | reverse complement strand
GGTTTTTATCAATTATTAAATTATCGAAATTTTCATTTTTTTTAAATTGGGGGGGTTTTTTAGGGCAAAAAAGTCCACCCCCCCCCCCCCCCCCCCCCCCGCGCCACTAACCATACCAGAAACAGCATACTTAAACATGCCAGAACACATTGTTCCAGTGTTGGTCGACTGGTAGCAATATCTCAGGGAGTAAACCGGGATCAGAGGCAATCTGAATGAAGGTTTACAGGGGAACTGAGATTGGTTTGGGAGATCGGCAATGTCCGAAAGTAAGTACAAATTCTTGTTCATTTCAGCGTTTTGCCTGCCCGATGACAGTCCGTTTTCCGGGCCGAAGCGCGGCGAAGGTATTCCCAAGGAAGAGCGTCTTCAAAACTACCAGAATGTGAAACATCTTCTGGCAGATGTTGAATGGGATATGCATCCCGGTGCCATGACAACTTATGGCAATTGGACGGTGGAAAACCGCCAGGAATTTCTTTACGCAGCAGCAGGCCGTATTCCGATTGTGCAGGAAGCCTGTGAAAGCGGAAAATACAATGCGATCATCCTGGAAGGTGGCGGGGAACCCGGTTTCATGGAAGCGCGCGAGTTGACGCGGCGCTATGGAATTCCGGTTACGTCATGCGGGCATTCACAGATGCATTTTGCCTCCATGCTCGGCAACAAATTCGCAATCATCGATTTCTCCGACGTGCATACGATGTTCTTCCACAATCTGGTGGTTCAGCACCGCATGACAGACCGGTGCGCTTCCATTCGCAACATTGGTTATTATCACTCCAAGCCGCACTACAAGGATGCCGAATCCTTCAGTGCCGAGCGTCGCAAGGCGATGGCGGGTGAGCACTCGGAAGCTGTGGAACGCGCCGTCAGCGAGGCGATCAATGCCATTGAAGAAGATGGCGCAGACGTCATCATGTTCGGTTGTTCAGGCTCCTTCTGGCTCAAGCCCTTTGTCGAAAAGCGTTTGCATGATGAGGGCTGGGAAGTGCCTGTTATCGAAGGCTATGGCGCTGCCATTGAACTGGCCAAGATTCAAGTCGATTACGGCGTAACGGCAAGCGGGCTTGCTTTCCCCGGAGACCGTCCAACGAAGCGACCAAGAAAAATCGTATTTTAAACAGTTGGTTACAGCAAGCTTCAAGTTGTTTCTACCTGTGGTCGAATTACCTAAATTCCACGATGTGGAATCCTGTTGGTTGTCGGTGGTCGTTTGGGTCCGGTATTGGTTGAGGGATTGGTTTTTACATTTTCAGCCGCCGAGGTGCGTGCTGGGTTGCAGAAATGATGTGCCAAAACGATGCCCAGAACGACACTGGGAACGACACTGGGAACGATGCCAGGGAGACAGCATAGTTTAGCGCAGTAAAAGCACGTGGTCTTTTGGGGAAAATCCGCCGGAGAGCGGATCTGAACGGCTGATCAATCGACCGGTGCCGGGAGGCATCAAGTTGCTGCAGGCATCAGGCTGCTGCAGGCAGCAGGAGGAGATGGAAAGTGTCACGAGTGGCATCCGGGCAATCATTCTTGCCCCGCGACCCAATTTTGGCTGTGGTCAAAATCATCGTCCTCTTGGCGATGCTTATGCTCGCAGTTCCCATTCTATCGCTGGTCTATACCAGCCTTTCCGGTGAAGATGGATTTACCCTATCCAACTTTGCACTGGTTACCGAGCATCCCCAATTCTGGCCTGCAATGGGAAACACAGCCATTGTCGGGTTTGGCACGGTCATCGTGATGATTTTCTTCACAGTGCCACTTGCGTGGATTTATTCACGGACAGATCTGCCGGTCAAAAACCTGATGCTGGCGTTCATTACAATCAATGTGGCCATCCCCAGTTTTCTGGTCGCGATGGGTTACATCTTCATATTCAATCCCACCAATGGTGTCTTCAACGAGTTATGGCGCCTGGTCGTTGGGGAGCGTCAGACCCCCTTCAATGTCTACAGCATCGGCTGGATTTTCTTTCTGCAGGGCGTCGCGCTCAGCTCTCCCGCATTTTTCATGATGGTGCCAACATTTCAGGGCATCGACAGCTCTCTGGAAGAAGCCGCCGCCGCCAATGGTGTGAACCGCTGGAAGGCTGCGCTTTATATCGTGCTGCCATTGGCCTCTCCGGCCATTCTGGCAGTCGCTTGCTACTACTTCATCATTGCCATTGAGATATTTGATTATGCGGGCATGTTGGGCACGCCGGTACGCACCTATGTGGCAGCCACATTGCTCTATGCCTTTATTCATGATGGCAGCGGTTTGCCGCGTTACGCAGAGGGCGCGTCACTGGGTCTGATGATGGCAGTGGCTGCCTTTCTGCTGGCGCTTGCCTATCTTTGGTCCATACGCAAAGCCGATCGGTTCGTGGTTTTGACCGGTAAGCGCAAGGAACAAACACCCATCAAGCTAACCAGATCAGGTCGTCGGCTGGCCTGGGGGTTTGTCGGGACTTATTTTCTCATCGGCACAGGCGTGCCGCTGCTTATGTTGATCTGGGCCTCCGGGCTTCCCTTCCTGCAGGTCCCATCATGGAATGCATTGCAAGACTGGAATTTGCAGGCCTACATCAATGTGCTGCCCATGGTTCCCGAACTGCTCAAGAACAATTTCATCCTGATGCTGGTTGTTCCTACCATCGGCGTCACACTGGCTGCTTGCATGGCCTGGGTCGGCACCCGCTTTAAGACGCGGCTGCGCAAAGGCATTGATATCACCGTCATGGTTGCGGTTGCTGTGCCCTCAATTGTGGGCGCTCTGGGCTTTCTGTTTTTCGGTCTCAGCGTAAACAGCCACGTCGCGATCTATGGCACCATCTGGTTGATCGCAATTGCCATGGCAGCGCGCTATCTGACCTGGGCTAACCGCACGGTGACAGGTGCGATGATGCAACTTCATCCCGAAATTGAAGAAGCTGGCCTTGTATCAGGCGTGCGCAAAGGCCGCTCATTTGTCTCCATTGTGCTGCCCAATGTGGCGCGGTCGCTGCTGATATCGTGGTTTTGGCTGGCGCTGTTATCCCTGCGTGAATTGACCATTCCAATCATGTTGTCACGCCGTGGCACCGACGTTTTCGCCACCGCAATCTGGGGGTTGAATACATCAGGCATTACCGATGAAGCCGCCGCTCTGAGTGTCATTCTGGCCTGTCTGATCCTTCTGCTGGTCGTAGTCTTCCACTTAATTTCCACCAAATGGGTCGTGCAAAAATGATCGTCGCAAAGTCACTTAACAAGCGTTTCATTACGGATAAAGGGCAGGTCGTAGACGCCTTGCGCGATGTATCTTTCAATGTGGATGCCGGTGAGTTTTATGTTCTCCTCGGTCCCTCGGGTTCCGGCAAGACAACAACCTTGCGCGCCGTGGCCGGTATTGAAACGGCTGATACCGGCTATTTCAGCATTGCCGGGCAAACGGTGTTTTCATCCGATGAAGATCTGAATATTCCGCCCGAGGAACGTCCGGTTGCCATGGTTTTTCAATCCTATGCTCTGTGGCCGCATATGGATGTTTACAACAATATTGTGTTTCCTCTGCGCAAGGGCGTGCGCCGTGTCGCACCGGAGGAAATCAAGCGCCGCGTCGACGCTGTGGTCGAGACGCTGGAACTGACGCCTTACATCAACCGTCCCATCAGCCAATTATCAGGCGGACAGCAACAGCGTGTTGCCCTGGCGCGTGCTTTGGCGCTGGAACCTGCCGTGCTGCTGATGGATGAGCCCCTGTCCAATCTGGATGCAAAATTGCGGACCCAATTGCGGGTCGAGATTAAAAACCTGACACGGAAACTGGGCATTACAACGCTTTACGTGACCCACGATCAGGTCGAGGCCATGGTCATGGGTGACCGGATTGCCGTCATGCAAAATGGCGAAATTGCGGAAGAGGGATCGCCTGCCGATCTATACAAACATCCGGTCAATGAATTTGTTGCCAGGTTTTTGGGCGAAATGAATTTCATTCCGGGCGCTTTGTCCAGAAATGGCAATGGCACACATGTTGTGTCGACGCCGCTGGGCAATGTGCCGTTTGCAAATGTTCCCGATCGCATCGTCAATGACAGGGTGAAACTTGGCTTCCGGCCTGAGGATATCCACATTGGCGAACAGCCGGATGCCGCCATATTCACAGCCCAAATTGCCAACAGATATTACATTGGCGACGCGGTGCTTTGCGACATGAAAATCGGCGAACACGCCTTCAGTGCTCGGTTGCCAAACACCACAGATTTCAATCCGGGTGACGAAACAATTGTAAGTGCAAAACTCGTCGACTTTTCCATTTTTCCTGGAGGAAGTGCCGGGATTTAAGGTCTGAGGCGCACGAAATTCAACAGAGGAATAGTGATGCATATGTCAAGAAAGCTGATCTCATCTGTCGCGGCTATGGCTGCAATGGCCGTTATGGCCGCACTGCCTGCAAACGCGCAGATGACCCTGGATGAACTGGTCAACAAGGCAGGAGAAGAAGGCATTGTCGCGATGAACACATCGACGACGCGCTACCCGAGCAGCGCAGCGCCTGGCCTCTCAAAAGCGATCTCCGAAAAATTCGGGATCGATCTTGAAGTTGAATTCGTCAACAGCTCACCCGTACCCGTTATCACCGGGCAGGTGATCAAGGAAACACTTGCCGGTGTAAAGCCAAGCTTCGATGTGTTTCCGCTGCCACTGTTTCTGACGGTACCTCTCAGCGAAGCGGGCGCAGTTGAGACAATCGATTGGGCCGGCATTGGTGTTGATCCGGAACTGATCGACCCCAATGGCAACGCGGTCTGGATTCACACCATACCGCGCGCGGTCACCTACAACACGGATCTTGTTGAAGCCGATGACATTCCAACCAGGCTGGAAGATCTGCTTGATCCCAAGTGGAAAGGCAAGATTGCTGGCCCCGGATTTGGCGGTGCCTACGGCATGATCAGCGTTCCTGTTCTGGGTGAGGAAAAAGCCTCTGATTGGCTCAAAACGCTTTATGAAGATCAGGATTTGGCGGTCATCCGATCGATGACGGATGTTCCCACCCGCGTTGCAAATGGAGAGTTTTCCATTGGTATGGGCGTCCCGGCAAATTACTCCGGCCTGGTCACAAAGGGTGCACCAATTGCAAACGCTCCGCTGGAGAAAGTGGGCAGCCAACCCTACTACATGTTTGTTCTCAAAAATGCGGAGAGCCCCCATGCGGGCGCGCTGCTGACCTATTTTTTCTGCTGCACGCCGGAAGGCAAAAAGGCGCAGCTTGAGCATATGAACACAGCCATGTTTGACACGCCCGGTTCGGAGCAGAACGAGGTTGGCGGTGATGGCCGCGGCGTTGCCCCGACCAGGGATTGGCAGTTGACCGAGCAGAGACGTGTCGCAGAGGCGCTGGACAAATTAATCGGACGCTAGAGGCAAGAATTCAAAAACCAAAGGAGGACATAAATGCATATTTCAGGAAAACTAATCAATTCTGTGGCGGCGATGGCTGCGGTGGTGTTCGCTGCTGCACTGCCTGCAAACGCACAAATGACGCTGGACGAATTGGTCAAGAAGGCCGGTGAGGAAGGCAAAGTCGATATGAACACATCGACGACGCGCTATGCAGCAACTGCTGCACCCGGTCTGTCCAAGGCGATCTCCGAAAAATTCGGCATCGATCTGGAAATTGAATTCGTCAACAGCTCCCCTGTGCCCGTTATCGCGGGTCAGGTAATTGAAGAGCACAAGGCGGGCGTCAAGCCAAGCTTTGACGTGTTCCCGCTGCCATTGTCCTTTACCAAACGCATTGGCGAGGCCGGTGCCATTCAGAAAATTGACTGGGCCGGTATTGGCGTCGCGCCTGATTTGATCGATCCAAATGGCAATGCCGTCTGGATTCACACCATTGCGCGTGCGGTTGTTTACAATTCGAACATCGTGACCGGGGATGACATTCCGACCAAGCTGGATGATCTGCTGGATCCAAAGTGGAAAGGCAAAATTGCCGGGCCCGGATTTGGCGACGCCTATGGCATGATAAGTGTCCCGGTTCTTGGCGAGGAAAAAGGCAAGGCGTGGGTCAAGGCCCTGTATGAAGATCAGGATCTGGCCGTCATTCGCTCCATGACAGATGTGCCAAACCGCGTGGCCAATGGCGAATTTGCCATCGGTATGGGCGTTCCGGCCAACTACTCCGGACTGGTAACCAAGGGCGCTCCCATTGCAAATGCGCCTTTGGAAAAAGTAGGCGGACAGCCTTACTACATGTTCGTTTTGGAAAACGCGAACCATCCCAATGCAGGCGCGCTTCTGGCCTATTTCTTTTGCTGTACGGAAGAAGGACGGCAGGCCCAGCTAAAGCATATGGGCGCCGCCATGTTTGATGTTGCAGGCTCTGAGCATAACGCTGTTGGCGGAGGTGATCGTGGTCAGGTACCAACGCCCGAATGGCAGCTCAACGATCAGGGCCGTGTTGCCAGGGAAATGGATGCGCTGATCGGCCGTTAATGGCACGCAGCCTGACAATGACAGATGAAAAGGGGCGGTTTCGCGCAAGCGTGAGCCGCCCTTTGTCTTTGGGAGTTCTAGCTTTCGCTGTCTGCCATGAAGCGATTGTGGAAGGAGAGGGACGCGGCGCCCTTGGCAAGAATCCATGGGCCCAGAGTGCTGAAGAGCACATTGGTTGATGTGTCCTTGGCATTGAACTGATCCAGATTCGACTGCAGCTTTGTCGCGATTTCCTGTGTGGTGCCAGCCGAACAAAGCCCAGTGATGATCAGCGTATCGACCTCCACAAAACGCCTGACGGCCGCAAAACTCATCTGTAGTTCCTCTGCGCTCTGGTTGATCCAACTGGCAAGGTCGCTTGGGCTTGTGTCGTCTGGCCCATCCCGCTGGTTCAGCAAGTCGTCAAGCAGATTGGTGGCATCTTCCAGCTGTTGGTTCAGGGTTTCGCCGGAGTAAATCCGGTCATCCAGAATCAGCCGTGTCGTCAACCTTGGGCCTAGATGGCAGAAGAGGTAACTGTGCTGGTTACGCGCAACGCCAAACATGCTTTCCGCACTTGCAGCAGCCGTAATGTCGTTCTGGATAAACACATTCACGTTGAAGGCATCCTGAAGCAGAGCCTCAAAATCAAAGCTGGAAATCTGATCGCCCGCGCCTGCGAAGTGGTCGATATCGGCAGGCAGGGAAACACCAATCCCGGCAAGACGGTTTGACCGTTCCGGCACAATCGCAGCAATCGCCTCAGCCACCCCGTCACGAATGTTTTTTGTGATGTCCTGAAGCTGAGGATTGTCGTAGCGGCGCGAAGATTTATGAAGAATGTCACCGACGAAATTGATCAGGACAATGTCCATATTACGCGCACCAAGATTGACGCCAACAGAAAACGCGCCATCGGGATTAAGCGAGACCGGAATGGTTGGCGGGCCGATACGCCCCTTGACCGCTTCTCCGCGCAAAACCAATCCGTCGCGCTCTAATGCGCGCACCAGTACCGAAATGGTTTGAGCGGACAATCCGCTGCGCTGGCCCATCTGCATGCGGGTCAGACCGTCATGCTGGAACAGCATCGACATGATCAATCGCTCATTGAGGCTGCGCGCGATCACCTGGTTCATACCTGCACTTCGATCTGCAACACGCAGGCTCGGCGGCGGAGCAAATCTCATGTCAGGCATTAAGCAATTCCCGTGATGCTGTATCGTTGTAGAGCTGAACTGAAGTGAGGTACCCTAAACAGGGTCCTCGCTCCAGCCAATGGACTGAATTTCTTCGACAATGGCCATGCCAAGAGCGAGATGGGCATCGATATCCAGATGAAACCCGTCGGCATCGCTCGATTGCACAACAAGGCCTGCATCGAAAAAGTGCACTTCATGCGCTTCGGCAATGTTTTCCAGTTCCTGAGCAAGGGCTCGGGATTTTTCTAAAGCGCCCTGGAACACCCCAGCCCATTCGTTCAACTCCTGGGCAACAGGTGGTGGTGCGACGACGAGAATTTCCGGCGTCCGTCCATCAACACCGGCGGGCATGGATTTGACGTCAGAGACCAAAGCCCCGACACCCATGGCAATTTCACCGGCGGTTTTGTTGAAGCGGATTTTCAGATCATTTGTGCCCAGCATGATGATGACAAGGTCAAGTGGCTTGTGGCTCATAATGCAGGGACGCAGATAGGTTCGGCCGTTTTTTTCACTGCCCTCAATCGGATCATCGCTGACTGTGGTGCGGCCGCTAAGCCCTTCTTCAATCACCAGCCAATGGCCGGCAAGCGCAGCGCGAATAATCCCCGGCCATCTGATGTCATGGGAGTAGCGATCATCCGGGCGATTGGCCGTGGTTTGCCCGTAAGTGTTTGAATCTCCGTAACATAATACAGATCTCATAATGAAGCGATCTCCGCAGATAGTGGCATAGGTTGAACGCATAAAGGCGCGAAATTTCCACAGACTTAGCGTTCAAACCGGAGGAAGGTCAATAGTAATTCAAAATGAATAAGTATTGACGGACGTAAAATTGTGTGTTGGAAATGGCAACATCAGCGCACATAGCAGGGACGGATTGTGCGCTCAAAATCCCGGGAGGATCACAGGATGAAACCAAGTTTTTTCAAAAGTGCCACACGCGCCCTTTCCAGCAGGAAGGCCGCCACTGGCAAGCTGATTGCAGCTGCAGCAATTGCATGTAGCGCAGTCGTAACACCGCTCGCCGCGCAGGATGAAGGGCCAATTATTGTCGTCAGCGGCCCGCTGTCATGGCCGTTCTTCGCAGCCGTAAAACAAGGCTTTGATGATGCGGCAGAATTATATGGCGTCGATTACCAATACATCGCGGTCACTGACACAGCCAATATGACCAGCGATTATCCGCGTCTGCTGCAGCAGGCCATCAGCCGCAATCCGCGCATGCTGCTTGTGGGTGAATTCTTCCCCGATGGCATGGACCCGTTGATCAAGGAAGCGACAGCGGCTGACATTCCGGTGCTGATTCACAATTCAGGTCAAACCCTGTGGGAGCAGAACGGCTCCATCGGCTTCGTTGGTGAAGATCCGTATCAGATGGGCTACAAGGCCGGTGAAATTCAGGCCGATGCAGGCGTAAAAAAAGGCCTTTGCTTCAACCAGGTGCCGGGTAACCCAACTGTCGAAGAGCGCTGCAATGGTTATGTCGCCGCCATGAAAGAAGCGGGCGCTGAAACAATCTATCAGACCATCGGCACGGGGGATGCAACCAACCCCCAGGCCATGACCCAAGCCATCAAGGGTACTTTGCAGGTCAATGCAGATATTGATGGCATCTACACGCTGAATGCTGTTCCTGCCATGAGTGCCTTGCGCGCTGTGGACGAAATTGGACGCAAGGGCGAGGTGATGATCGGCACAGCGGATTTGTCCAACGAGGTATTGCTGGCAATCAAATCCGGTGATCTGGCATTTGCCATGGATCAGCAACCCTATCTGCAGGGCTTCATGTCAATCCAGATTGCATATCAGTATCTCAATTTCGGCCTCCACCCGATCGGGCATGTGAAAACCGGGCCGCTGGTCATTGATCAATCCAATGTCGACAAAACGCTTGAGGTGAACAAGGAACATGCCGGTGTGCGCGGCGCTTCCTGAATCTCCCAATTGAACTGAAATCGTTTCGTCATCATCATAGCCCTGCCTTCGTGACAGGGCTATTTGCCTCAATACAGCATGGAGTACATCCCTCATGAGGTCATTCCTACACAGACCCGAAACAGGCGCCGCCGCAGCCTTCCTTCTGACCTATGTGTTCTTTGCCATCTTTACGGCAGATGCAGGCTTTGTGTCGGTAAACGGAACGGCAGGCTGGCTCAATCTGGCATCGGAGCTGGGCATCATTGCCATTCCGATCGGGCTGTTGATGATCTCCGGAGAGTTTGATCTCTCAATCGGGTCTACTGTGGGGGCAGCCTCCATGATTGTTGCCATTGGTACAAATCAGTTTGGCATGCCGATCTGGCCCATGATTTTTATAGCGCTCATCGCAGGCATGATCATTGGTCTTTGCAACGGGCTGGCCGTTGTTAAAACCAATCTGCCGTCATTCATTGTGACGCTGGCAACAAACTTCATCGTCATTGGCGCAACCATGGGCTTCTCGCGCCTCATTGCAAATGTCACCTCAAGTTCCATTATTGTGTCTGACAGTTCAAAATTCGTATTTGCAGCGCGCTGGGGGCAGGCAAACATTTCAATCGCCTGGTGGATTCTGGCCGCCTTGCTTGGCTTCTGGGTCCTGTCGCGCACGGTCTTCGGCAATTGGATTTACGCCACAGGGGGCAATCTGCAGGCCGCTCGCGGGGCAGGCGTTCCGGTTGAGCGGGTCAAGATTGTCCTCTTCATTGCCACGGGTTTTGCCGCAGCCTTTGTTGGTATTTTGCAAGGCATTCAATGGAACTCAGGTAATTCCACCTATGGCATGGGCTATGTATTTCAGGCCCCCATCGTGGTGGTAATTGGCGGAATTCTGCTGACCGGCGGTTATGGCAGCGTGTTGGGTGTTGTCATCGGAACAGCCTTGTTCGGCGTCATTTCCACCGGAATTTTCTACACCGGCTGGAACACGGACTGGATACAATTATTTCTGGGTGCCTTGCTGGGTGCAGCGGTTCTTGCCAATAATTATGTGCGCCGCCTTGCGCTTACATCGCGATAGGAGGGAAAATCATGACAAACCCCCTTATGGAACTCATCAACGTCTCCAAATCCTTTGGCAGCACCCACGCGCTAAAAAACGTTTCCATGGCTGTTCAGCCGGGTAAAATCCTGTGTTTGCTGGGCGACAATGGCGCGGGTAAATCAACTCTCATCAAAATCCTGTCGGGCTATCACGGCCCTTCCAGTGGCACGTTGCAGTTTGAAGGCGCTGACACAAGCTTCTCCGGCCCACGCGAAGCGCGCCAGAAAGGTGTGGCCACCGTGCACCAGGATGTGGGCTCCATCCCCTTGATGAGCGTCGGCAGAAACTTCTTTCTCGGCGCAGAGCCGACCACCGGCAACTGGCCGTTCAAGCGTATCGACACGTCAAAGGCGAATGAGATTGCGGTTGAGCAGATGGAACGTTTTGGCATCACGCGCGTAAAGGACGGCAACCAGTTGGTCGGCACCATGTCCGGCGGCGAGCGACAGGTTCTGGCCATCGGCCGGGCCATGTATTTCGGCGCAAAAATGCTGATCCTCGATGAGCCCACATCAGCCCTTGGCGTCAAGGAAGCCGCCTTCGTTCTGAAGATGATGCGCATTGCCCGCGAGAATGGCGCGGGCATTGTCTTCATCACCCACAATGCCCGCCACGCCATGGCCGTAGGCGACAGCTTCTGCGTGCTGATTCAAGGCGAAGTCGCGGCCCAATTCAACAGAGGTGAAAAAACCCGCGAAGAGGTGCTGAACCTGATGGCCGGCGGCGAAGACATGGCAGCATTGGAAGAAGATCTGGAGCAGGTGGATTGAGTTTTTGAAAAACCCGGCACCACACTTGCAGACCTGCTAATTTGAAAAGTGTATTGTTATTCACAAGCAGGCTGGTGCCATGAAAAGTCTCAAAAGCCTTGAAACGTTGGGGCGTGTGCGCCTCTCAAAACATTTTTTCATGCGGGATTTCCTTTATTCGGAAATCGGCAATTTTCATGCAATTCCAAACATGCCGAGCGATGTGGATTTGGCGGTGGCGGCAGGCGAGCGGCTTTGCCAGGAATTACTGGACCCGCTGTTTGAAACGTTTGGCAATGTGATCATCCGTTCAGCCTTCCGGTCTTGCGCTGTGAACGGCTTTGGCAATGCCAATAATCTGAATTGTGCGTCCAACGAAGCCAATTTTGCCGCCCATATCTGGGACAGGCGCGACGCGGATGGCAATATGGGCGCCTCGACCAGCATTGTTGTGCCCTGGTTTGCAGACCAGTTTGAACAGGGTCGCAACTGGCAGGACCTTGCCTGGTGGGTCCACGATCATCTGCCCTATTCCTATATGTGTTTCTTTCCGGTGCGTGCGGCCTTCAATTTGGGTTGGCGCGAAAACCCCAAACGGGAGATTTCATCCTATGCCAAGCCAAAAGGCAAACTGCTGAAAGCGGGGCAGGCGCCCGAGGAATCACTGGAAGAAAGGCAAGCGAGCTATCAGGATTTCCCGACTTTCAGGGGAATCCATTATCCGCCAACACCCGCGCGCTGGGCGCAGAAAGACGAGACTTCAAGTTAAGTTATACGCCAAAGGCTTTTCCGGCCAACCGCTGCACGCATAGTCTAAAGAAGCTTGCTCATCTCGGTTGTCGGCTGCCACCCAGCCTGCTCGTAAAGCGAGCGACCGGCAGATGTGGTGTGCAGGATCGCGTATTTTAGACCGCGTCTTTCAAACTCTTGATCAGTCCGGTCCAGAAGCATTTGTGCAATGCCTTGCTTGCGATAGGGCGGCTCAACAAACATGTTCAGCACATAACCGCGACGACCATCATCCTGATGTGACGGGTGAGGAGGCCAGTCCAGTTCCATCAGGCCGATACCCGCAATCGGGTTTGGGCCGTCTTCGACCATAAATCCAAAATAGCGCCCGTCCGCCAGACGTGGTTCCAGCCATAGCCGAAATGCTCTGTCCATTTCGGCCAGATCAGAGGGCGCACGTCTGCCTCCATCGGTGAACATGGCAACCCGGTGGTGGCAAATCAGGTCAAGATCACTTGGCAAAAGGGTGCGGGTAGCCAGCATCGTACTTATCCCGTTTTGGTGACTGTTCTACGATGCCTTAACATATGTCGAGTGCGGTTTGGAGAGCCTGTCAGCCCTCTAAATGATGATACCCTTGCGGAGAACCAGATTGCCGTAAGGTCGTGTTTCGAGCGTATGGATGATGACAAATGATTTTTTGGTGATCTCATAAAAGGCATAGCGTTCAACAAGGCTGATTTTGCTGCCTTCGGCTTCAACCAGTGGTGCGCATTCCTGCATGCAGGGTGGCACTTCGTCCGGCGCACCAACGACCTGCATGCCCTGAACCGGGGGAATCTCAGGATCAAATGTGTCGATGGGAAAGACGGAAAGAATGCTTGCAAGCGCAGTTGTCAGATCAACCGCCAAGGGCAGAGCTTCACCTGTAATCGTATCAGCAGCCACAGAAGTTGCCGGGAAATTTGAATCGCATATGGTCACTGTATCGCCATGCCCCATCGAGGCCAGCGCATAAAGGATATCTGGATTGAGCAGAGGATCGATATTTTTCAGCATGTGTTTATCCTTTGGAAATTGGCCGCAATGTGCAGATATCTATGATCCGGTGATGGCCCGATCGAGATGGGTGTAACCACCATCCACAAACAACCATTGGCCTGTTGTATGGCCTGCTTTGTCTGACAGTGCAAACGCCACCATATTTGCCAGCTCATCCGCCTCTGTCATGCGGTTGCCCAATGGAATGCGCTGTGTGATCTTCTGCAATTCGGCCTCCGGATCACCCAGGGACTGAAGATAGCGTTCATAAAGCGGCGTCATGCACTCAGCAGGAATGACAGCATTAACCCGTATGCCATGCTGCGCCAGATCCGCTGCCCATTCGCGGGTCAGGCTCAATTGCGCGCCCTTGGCGGCACAATAGGCAGATGTGCCACCTTGACCGGTGATCGCTGTTTTGGAGGAAATGTTGACGATGGCTCCCTTGCTGGCTTTCAGATGCGGCAGGCAGAGATGCGCCATCGTGTAGTAGTGGGTCAGATTGCGCTCAATGGAGGCGCGGAAGGCATCCGGCCCGGCATCAAGGCCGATCCCGTCATTGGCGCCTGCATTGTTCACCAGTCCGTCAATTTGCCCGAAGGCTTCAAGCGTCTGCGAAATAGCCGCCGCACACTGGCTGTCATCAGTCAGTTCACACCGGATCACACGTGATTGCGGGCTGTTGCTTTGCAGCCCTTCCAAAAATCCGTCAGCCGGATCAGAGCGGGCCAGGACCACAGCGATACCGCCCTCGCGTGCAATACAATTGCTGATCGCAGCGCCTATACCGGAAGCACCGCCCGTAATGAGAAATACCTTGTCGCGTAATCCCAGATCCATATCCTCACCCCGATTGCTGTCATTTGTATATGGATCAAGTATTCATATATAATATTTCAGGTCAACAGGCATCCGGTTCTCTAACCAAGAGAAGGCAGATAGAGCGTGATGGCGGGCACAAAGATCAAGAGCGCCAACCGCACTGTATCAGCAATGATAAAGGGGATAATCCCTCGCATGACAGTGGCCGAGGAGAGATCGCGGGAAACGCCCTGCATGACAAACAGATTCATGCCCACAGGCGGCGTAATCAGACCAAGCTCAGCAACGGTTACCACCAGAATGCCAAACCAGATCGGGTCAAACCCGAGCGCTGATATCAAAGGGAAGACAAAGGGAATGGTCAGCATGATCATGGACATGGAATCCATGAAGCAGCCCAGCACCAGATAGAACAGAATGATCATCAGCAAAATGCCGAAGGCTGGCAGGCCACTGGCTTCCACTGAGGCAATCAGATATTGCGGCAGGCCGGTTGTCTCGATGAAGAAATTGAACAGCGCCGCGCCGATAATGATGAAGAAGATCATGCCGGTCAGCTCGACAGTTTCCTGCATGGCGGATGCAAGGGAGGAGCGGTTCAAAGACCGTCGCGCAACGGCCAGCAAAACAGCGCCTGCTGCACCCACAGCTGCCGCCTCTGTCGGCGAAAACACACCGGCCTGAATGCCGCCAATGACAACTGCAAACATGGCTGCAACCGGCCAGGCCTTGCGAACCGCCTTCCAGCGTGACGTGGCAGTCGCTGGCGGCAGGGTGCCAATGAGGCTGGGATTGAGCTTGACTGAAAGAACGACGCTGAGTGCATAGAGCGCTGTTGCCAAAAGACCGGGCAATATGGCCGCTGAAAACAGCTTGCCGATCGACTGCTCCGTCAACAATCCATAAATGATCAAAAGAATGCTTGGCGGGATCATCACCCCAAGTGTTCCGCCGGCTGCAATGCTTGCAGAGGAAAGGCGATCATCATAGCCCGCCTTGCGCATTTCCGGCAGCGCCACCCGGCCAATGGTCGCAACAGTTGCCAGTGACGAGCCGCAAATGGCGCCGAACCCGGCACAGGCACAGATGGTGGCAATGGCAAGCCCGCCGCGAAAGCGGCCCACAAGGGCATTGGCTGCCTGAAACAAATCTGTCGACAGGCCACACCGTGACGAAAACACGCCCATCATCAAAAACAGCGGAATGACGGACAGGGAATAGGGGAAAATCGCTTCAAACGGGCCGGAGCCGATAATGAACAACGCGCCATACATCCCATTGGTAAAGGCATAACCGGCAATACCAACAAAACTCAGCGACAGGGCAACGGGCACTCCCAAAGCAATCAGAGCCAGCGAGAGTAGAAAGCCGAGAAGGCCAATGATTGGATCACTCATCACGAGGCACAGCTTCTTTCGGGCGGCCTGGCCGAAACGCCTGGTAGAGACCCAGGACACAGGCCAGCAAAGACACGGCAAAGCCAAGGATAAGGGGAGCCCAATACCAGGTGTAGGGAATGCCAAGCGTTGCTGATGTGGTTGTGAAATCCAGTTGACCCCGCATCTCCCCCCAGGCTGTCCACAAGCACAGGCCGCACACAGTGCCGCCAATAAGGGCTGACAGCGCAGCAGACAAGCGACGCCCCTTGCGGGACAACAGATTGAAAATCAGATCGATGCGGATATGGGCGTTCAGAAAGAAAGCGGCTGCAATAGCAAGCGGAACCGCGCTCATCATGGCAAGTTGAGTGAGGTCGACCAGACCAAACAGGCCCCATTTAGGGCGCTGGCCGGACAGCATCTCGGCAATCGAGGCGGCCAGACGCACGAGAATATCCCCCACTGTCATCACCATGGAGATGGAGATGGCAGCGAAGGACAAAAAGATGATCAGTTTTGTGAACACGCGCCCGGCAGGATTTCCATCCAGCGCGCGCGTGTCAGCTATGTGGTCAGACACAGATACTGTGTTCCGTTATGTTTTTATTGCGCATCTGCAAAGGCTTTCAGCTTGTCATAGATCGCTTGCGCATCATCGATGCCCTTGCTTTCCAGATCAGCAATGAATGCGGTGACCATTGGCTCCAGTGTGGAAGCCCATTTGGCACGTTCTTCATCAGACAAAACAGTGATATCATGGCCTTCAGCAACAACGCGGTCATAGCCTGCCTTGTCCCAGGCATTCCACCAGTCACCGAATTTGGCAATCAACGCCTCACCGGATTGCCCATCAACACAGGCTTTGACCTTGTCTGACAGCCCATCATAGGTGCGTTGGTTCATACCGAACCAGAAAGTGGTGACATAGGCCTTGGCATCCAGATGATGTTTCATCACTTCAGCCAGATTGAAGGAGGCCATTGTATCCCAGGTGAATACGGCACCATCGATCACACCTTTTTCGGCGTTTTCATAAACCGCGCCAGGTGGCAGACCAACCGGATTGCCGCCAAGAGCAGAAATCATGGCCGAGGCCGCTGCCGTTGGAAAGCGCAAGCGCAGTCCCTGCAGATCATCGGTGGTTTTCACCTGCTTTTCTGTGGTGTGAACCTGACCTGGATTATGGGCATGGATCGCCAGAATTTTGACATCCGGAAACTCCGCTTCCAGATGCTCGGGAAAGACAGACCAAATCGCTCGTGTTGCCTGGTCAGCATTGTCAAAAATAAATGGCAGTTCCGCAATCCGGGTACGTTCAAAACGCCCGCCTGGAATGCCGCTCAGGCCTTGGGCAATATCCACGGCACCGGCGCGCACGGCATCATAGATCTTGCCGGGGTTGCCCAATTGGGTGCCACCGGGAAAGATCGTGACTTTCACCGCGCCTTCGCTGCAGGATTCCAGATCCCGGGCCCATGGCTCCATGAAATCTGAATGCATGCCATTGGCCGTTGGCAGAAAATGCGCAAGCTTCAATTCCACAGTTTGCGCTGTTGCAGGCCCGCTGAGGGCCATCAAGGCGGCCAGCGCTCCAGTGAGCGCCGTTGGAACCGCATGTCTCAAGAATGTTTTCTTCATTTCAGTCTCCTCCGTTATTCGTCTTCAATTTGCTCCCGGTTGATCCATAAAACAGGATCACCACAGACTTTTCAGCTTTTATCAGTTTGGGGATATCACCAGCATCTGGACCACATGATTGGTCTTGTTCTCGATTGAGCGTTCCAGATTGGGCGGCAGGTAGCAGGAATCATATTTCCCCAGCACCGTGTCACCCTCAGCCGTGGTCACCGTAATTTTCCCTTCCAGAACAACATAAACCTTCGCCGTTGGTGCAGATCCTTGTTCAGCACCGCCGCCGGGCAGAAAGGTTGAAAATCCAACCCAATAATTTTCCAGACCAGAAACACCCTGTCCTTGCAGACGCATGGCCGACATGCCGAAATGCTTCTTGGCATCATAGGGTTTGGCCGTATCGAACCGTGTGACCTGCAACATATTTTGTTCCTTATTGTCTGAATGCGCGCCCGAAAAATCAGGTGATACGTCAGTCCTTTTTGTTGGTCGTCGCCTTTGTGTTGGCTTGTGCGACGAGAAAGTTGTTCAGCCGCTCACGCAACGCATTGGCTTCATCTTCTGTCCAGGTGCGAAAACCTTCTCCGCTGGCCATGCCGATATGCCCATCGGCAATCCGCTGCTCCAGATAGGGGTGCACAGTGTCGGTGCGGTCCAGATCGGGCATCAGCGTTTCATGAATGGCCTTTGTCAGCGGCAGGCCGACAAGATCAGATTGTTCCAGAGGCCCAAGCACGGCCAGCCGTTTTCCAAAGCCGTGCTTCACCACATCATCAACCGTCTCCGCATCGCAAATACCGTTGGAAACAAGCGCAATGGCTTCGCGTTTAAGCGCGTGCTGAAGACGATTGCCGATGAAGCCGGGAATGTCCTTGCGCACATGCACAGCGCGATGACCCGCATCAGACAAAAGCGCCAAAGTCCGCTTGATGGTTTTCAGACTGGTTTTCTCCGCCTGCACCACTTCCACAAGCTTGACCAGATGAGGCGGGTTCCAGAAATGGGTGCCGACAATGCGCTCAGGATTGCTTGCCCTGGCCGCAATTTTGGTGATGGGCAGGGCTGATGTATTCGATGCAATAATGGAACTGGGCTCAACCAACGCTTCCAGTTCGGCAACAATGAACTGCTTGATTTCCAGATTTTCCGCTGCAGCCTCAATCACAAAATCCGCGCCTGTTGCCGCATCTGCCAGATTGCCATGCGCGGAGATGCGATCATTGATTGCGGGGTCAACGCTCAGCAGATCGCACAATTTGGCAAGACGACCGGGAAGGCTCGCCAGAGCCTCCTCTGACCGGTCAAACACTTTGACGCGATGGCCGGCTGCCGCCAAGACATGGGCGATGCCATGGCCCATCAGACCGGCACCAATGATGGTAATGTTTGAGGTTTTTGTCATGGCTCTATCCCGCCGTGAAACCACCGTCCACATACATGATCTGGCCGGTACAGAAATCGGAGGCAGGCGAGAGCAGATACAGCGCCATACCCATCAAATCTTCCGCTTCACCCAACCGGCCAAGTGGAATACGTGCCAGTGAACGTTTGCGTGTTGCCTGTCCCACCGGGTCATCGCTCCACATCCATGCCGTCAGTTTGGAACGGAAGACGGTTGGTGCAATGGAATTGACAGTGATGCCATATTGGCCCCATTCAGTGGCCAGCACGCGGGTCAGCGCATCCGACCCACCTTTGGACGTGCAATAGGCGGTGTAACCGGAGACATTGCCATGGCGTCCGCGAACCGACGACATCATCAGCATTTTGCCTTTGATCTCGTTTTCAATCCAGTAGCTGCCGACCGCCTTGGCCATAAACCAGGCACCGCGCACATTGGCATCCATGACGGCCTGCCAGTCTTCATAATCCATGTCCTGGATAAAACCGGCCTTGTTGTAGCCCGAGGCAATCACCAACTGGTCAATGCGGCCATAAGTTTCCAGAGCAAAATCACGAATGGCTTCTGCGTCTTCCAGTGAATTGGGCCGACGTTTGATCGTGACGGCTTGGCCGCCGACATCTTTCACTTCAGCCAACACGTCTGCCAGTTCCGCTTCAGAGCCGGACACCAGCACAAGCTTGGCGCCCAGTGAGCCAAGGGTCAGGGCACAGGCGCGGCCAAAGGCGCCGGATGCACCTGTGATGATCGCGACCTTGTCTTTCACGTCAAACAGGGAAAGCGGGTCACGCAGGCTCGGGGTGATCTCGCTCATATCAGGCTCCTGTTGGAATGCGGAAGGACTGGTCCGGATCAATCACGGCCATGACGCGCACGCCGCAGCCTTCGCCTTCAGGCCAACGCCATGGGAACGACATGAAGGTGCAGCGTTTGCCGGTAACCATATCCAGCTCACCGCCCACATTCTCGATGCCGGGAATGCCACCCTTCACCATCAGAATTTTATGTGCAGCTTCCCAGTTTGGGAAATCTTCCTTCACATCGCGGCCAGTATAATCCTTGTATTCCTCAATCAGATGCGGATGTGTGGGGCCAAGGCCATGATCCACCAATTTGGTGGCCATCGGGTGATCATTGGCCTGCACATCAACGCCCACCATCTTGACGCCTTTTTCAACAAGCCATTCAGCACCCTCGGCATAAAGGCCGGGCGAGTAGGCATAATACTCATCCGTATCAGCCATTTTGTGATGCATGCCGGTGTTGATCATCACGATATCGCCCTTTTGAATTTTGGGCGTCGCGTTTTCCAGATCCTCGGCCGTGATCACTTCCCATTTCCCTTTTGGAATGGAAACCGCAACGCCGGTGCCGAAAAACGTGCTGACCGGATAACCTGTCAGCGTCGGCGTATTCTCAGTGACATGAAGCGGGGCATCCACATGGGTGCCGCGATGCATGATGCCCTCAAATTCGGTGACATAGACACCGTCCTTGGCATGAAATTTCTTCACGCCCACATTGATGCCGGGGCTGGAAGGCCATTCTGGCATGCCATGCCCCCAACGGTGCGAGAGGTTGTAGTAGCGAAGTCCGTTTTTTGTCTCTGTTTCAGCCATGATATCCTCCCGGCGCTATGCTGCAGCGCCTGCGTCAATGCGATAGTTTCCATTGGGGTCTGTGATTGCCACCAGACGAACAGGACAGGCATCGCCTTCTTTCCAGTTCCAGGGCAGGGCATGCATCAGGGCTGTTTTGCCCAGCATGTCATCCACATCACCGCCGACATTCTCGATGGTTGGAATACCGGCACTCAGCAGAACCTTGTGCGCGCCGTTCCACACAGGATGCTCGACCTTGGGGTCTTTACCTGTCCCGTCCTGATATTTTGCCACCAGTCGGTTCATCAGCGGTCCGCCGCGATGTGGCCCAAGTGATGTTGCCAGAGGGTGGTCCACCTGCGGCGTGTCTATCGCCACAAGGCCAATTTTCTTTGCCACAAGCCACTCAGCGGCCTCGATGGAGAGGCCCGGCGAGTCGCCAAAATACTCTAGACTGTCGGAATATTTGCGGTGCCAGCCGGTAACAATCACCACCAGATCGCCTTCGTTGACGCGATCTGAGACAGCTTCCAGATCAGCCGCTGTAACCAATTCCCATTGCCCTTTGGGAATATCCAGAATTACGCCATTGCCAAACAGGCGCTCCATGGCAATGTCGCCAACGCCAATACCTTGCTGGATCATGTGAAGTGGGGAGTTCAGATGCGTGCCTGAATGCATGACCATGCGCATACGATGTGCCATGACACCATGCTGACCATGCTTCACGCTGCGATACATCACTACGTCATCAAACCCTGGAAGTGATGGTGCGCCATGGCCCCATTCGTGGCTCAATTCATGAAAAACAAGACCGCTTGCGGCCTCTGTATAGCCGGACATGGCTCTCCTCCCATATGTGTGTTTGCCGTTTGGCCTTTGCGGCAATGGTGCGTGACGGACCGGGAGGCGTCCAATACATTGTTATGCCGCGTCCATAACGCTTGGTTATTTCCATCTGCTTCCCATATGTTTTTTGAGATGGTAAATCGCCTATATTCGCTGGTAGTCATAGGCTCTGATTGGTAAATCAGGGCACAGCACAACACCGATGTTCATAACTGCCGGGAATTGCACATCCGGCAAAAGAACATTGAGAGACGCTTTGGAAAGGTCATCATGCAGTCACGGCTTCTACGCAGTTTTCTGGCCGTTGCAGAAAACAACAGCATCACAAAAGCTGCTGAAATCCTGCATATCAGTCAGCCAGCGCTGACAAAGAGCATGCAGAAGCTTGAAGAGGAATTTGACGTAAAATTATTTGATCGCGTGTCTACTGGCGTGCGGCTGACCAATTTTGGTGAAATCCTGTTTCAGCATGCCAAAGTGATGGAGAATGAATACCGCCATGCAGTCTCGCGGATTGACCGGCTGCGCGGAGGCCAGTCCAGCGTGTTGCGCATTGGTGCCGGTCCGGTTTGGCTGGTTAGCATATTACCACCCATTGTGGCACGGTTTCAGGAACAGCAGCCCGGCGTCAACATTTCGCTGATCGGTGGTGTGATCGACACATTGGTGCCGGAGCTGATCAATGGTGAGCTTGATCTGATCTGTGTGTCGTTGGATTTCCCCAACCGGTCTGAAGTCATCAAACAGAAGCTGTTCGACATCCATCATGTGCTCATCGCTGATCCAAGCCATCCGCTGGCCAGAGAGAGCGAGGTCGATGCCCTGATGATTCACAATTATCCATGGATGGTGCTGAAAAGCGATTATGTGGGAACAGAACGCATCTCCTCCTTCTTTGCCGCTAACAGGCTGGAACCGCCCCATATTGCATTTGAAACAACATCCATCCACAGCCTGCTACAAGGTCTGAAAAGTGGTCGTTATATTGCGCATGTTCCGGCGCAGATGCTGCCGCTCGCCCATGCTATTGGCCTGCAGGAAATCAAACTGAAACAGCCCATCTGGGAAACCACTGCCGGCTACGCCTATCGGGCATCAGCAAAGGTGCCGGATCACATGAAAACCTTCATGCAGATGCTTCAGGACAGCGAGCATGCCAGACAGGCCATCATCAACCATTAGAGCTGATCAGCTCTTCCCGGATTTTTCCGCGATGTAGCTTTCCATCGTCGGAGCAAATCTGGGGTTGCGTGGTGGGTTCTGTTCCGTGTCTGTAAATGCAGACCCTTCCTCAAACCAGCTTTCCAGCGTTGGCAGGCCCCAGGGCGGCGCGGCCACATTGGGCGGATATTGCTTGGGTTCCAATTCGGTATCAATGGTCTGGTAATGGCCATCAAACAATTCCACCCGATGCCCGTCAGGATCCCGGAAATAGATGTAGTAAGCACCATCCATGCCGTGACGGCCAGGCCCTTCTTCGGTCATCAGTGCTGAAAATCCAAGCTCACCAATCATGTCACAGGCACGCAGAATATCGTCCGGTTTTCGCACGAGAAAAGCGGTGTGATGCAAACGTGGTCCGGCCCCTTCCATCAAGACCAGATCGGACACGCTGCCCTTGCGCCAGAAGAAACAGGCTTCCAATTCACCGCCAATGACAATGGCATCGGAAATGCGAAATCCCAGATCGACATAAAACGGTGTGGAACGATCAACATTCGGGTTGAGAACCTGAAAATGGTCCAGCCGTTTGGCAAAGGCCAGACTTGCTTCCTTGTGTCCCATTTGTCGACCAACCACAGGCATGTGCGCGCACAGTTCAATGGGCGTGCCAGCCGGGTCGATGAGGCGCAGGGTTCGGCTTTGGAAGGGGCGATCAACCCATTGCGCATTGATTGTGCGCCCGGCCGCCCATTCATAAGCCTTATCAAGCTCGCTGTCTGTCAGGACACGAAATCCAATCGCATCGCATTGTGGTTCTTCTCCAACGGCGCAGGTCCGCAGCACGAGAGAGTGGTGACAGGCTTCTTCGGCACCGCGCAAATACGCGGTGGCGTCGCTTTGCTCTGTGACCAGCAGTCCAATCACACCGGTGTAAAACCGCACACTTTCTTCCAGATCCCGAACAGATAAAAGGGTGTGGCTTGCACGGGTAATGTTGAAAGGCGGGTAGAAGACCGGATCCGGCAGTTGAGCTTTTTTAAAATCGGTTTGATTTTCCTGCGACATCTCAAAAATCCCTGTTGGTCTGATGTTTATCCGGTGGCCGCCGCGCCATGCGCATACCAGCGTTTGGCAATCTCATCCCGTGTTGTCAGCCAGACAGCATCATGGCTTTTTGCCAGTTCCAGCGCTGCGTAAAATTGAACTGCAGCAGTGGGGCGTCCCAGAACATGCGAATGGGCACTGATATCCAGCACGTAATGCGGAGCGCCGATGGAATCCCATCCATCCAGGACCACCTTCAGGCTGTCCAGGAAGGTGTTGGGCGGGTTGCCATGGCGCACATAGATCGGCAGATCATTGACCGCCATATTATAGGGGATGTTGACAATAGGCCCCGCTGGCGTTTCCACATCGTAGGGTACATCTGCATCCAGGAAATCCTGCATCCAGGTAAAGCCATTGCGTTTCAGCAATTCAGCCGTGATCGGGCTGAGGGCACCACGCGGGCAACCATAGCCGAAGGGCCGCTCGCCCGCAGCGCTCTGGAAGGCGTCAATGCAGCGCTTGATCTCTGCATCTTCTTCCTCAGGGCTCAAATAGACATGATACCGGTCCTGGCTCCAGCTATGGGCCAGAAATGAGTGGCGACCGAGCGCGGCACGTTCAAACAGTTCCGGATTGCGTGCCGCCAGTATGCCGCTCAGCGCAACCGTGGCCGTTACATCCAGCTTTTCGCAAATGTCCAACAGGCGGAACAGGCCAGTGGTTTTGGCATATTCGGCCCAGGACTTGCTGGCAAGATCCTCATAGCCGGGCTTTATGGGATTGGCGAAGGGGCCAGCACCGGGGGCCGCATTATCACCCCACTGTTCGCAAATCACATTGACGCAAACAGCAAGTGTTTTTCCTTCTGGCCAACCTTTGGGATCGGGGTATTTCATCAGATTTTTCCTTGAAAGAGGGTCACACATCGCAGGAAAGGGCAGTCTGCAAACCGCCCCTCCCCAAAGTTTTACGGTGTCGTCAAGGCTGGTCTAGCGGCCGATCAGCTTGTCAAAGGATTTTGCAACACGCGCCTGTTCATTCAACTGCCATTCAGCTGTTGGAACCTGGCCACGGCCTTCGCCGCCAATGGCGTTTTGCTCGGAACCGGGATAGTCGAATTTCGCCCAACCCATATTCTCGAACAGGGCGTCTTTGCCTTCCTGCGTGCAGCAGAAGAAGTAGGTCAGAAGGGCTGCAGCGTTCGGGTTTGGCGCATCCTTCATGACGAACATGTAGTAAGGCTGTCCGCCAACCTTCTCCAGCGGCGCATTGGCAATTGGCGCACCCTTGGTCACCAGACCCGTGCGATTGGCTGGCACACCCATGCCGATGGAAAACTCACCATTGGCCACGCGGTTTGGCACTTCACTCATGGAGCGGATAACGGTCAGCCCCTGATCGTCATAGATCGCTTTCAGCCATTCAGCGGCTTTTTCCTCACCCAGAACAGGCGCGCTGACCATGCCATAAGCATCACCGAAGCCTGGTCCGGCAATCTTGCCCTTCCATTTCGGATCCAGCAGATCTTCCAGTTTTGTCGGAATGTCATCACCCGTGACGAGATCGGTGTTGTAAAACACTGCGCGTGGAACAGTATCGATCCAGACCGCATTGCCATTGGGATCAATGAAGTCCGCATCAACGCCAATGCCGGCCCAGTCGATTTTTTCAATGGCACCGCCCTCACCGATGGCCTTTGTGAAAGACAGGGGCAGTGGGAACAGATCAAAGCTTGGCGTAATGCCCGCCTTGGTTTCTTCAATCACCTGGCCTGCCATTACGGGCACTGGGGAATTGTTGATCAATTCAACGTCAATATCGACGCCAAATTTCTCTGACAGGGCTTTCCCGAGGCCGGGCCCCGCGGTTGCCGGAAACCGGGTCGTGCTGACATTGATGGCAACAGTGCCTTCTTCGCCTGCCTTTTTGACAATTTCATCCAGTGTGCTTTGGGCCGCTGCGGGCAATGTCATGCTCATCGCGGCTGCTGCTGCCAGAGGCAGCAATGTCTTCAAAGTCAGTCTCATGGTCTTTCCTCCGTTGGTAGTCTGATATGCAGTCAGGATTCAGAATTGGGAAAAACGTTGAAGTCCGAATGCTTCAGACTCACCTCCGTTTCGTCCCCTTCCTTGAAATGAAATGTGTTGGGAAGCCGGGCGGTGAATCCATGATCTCCAACCATCATGTCGCACAGCAATGCATCACCAATGTAGTAGCTCTGCGTCACCCGGGTTTTGAATGACACGCCATCAGGCCGCGCGCCTACCTGCACGTCTTCCGGCCTGAATCCCAGCTTGATTGTCTTGCCAAGACCGGCTGCATCTGCCGCATCTATCGGAATTGTTCCAAATGGTGTCTGGGCAGATAGTGTGTCGCCAGAGGTTTTCTGCGCCCCAGAGCTCTCGTGTTGCAAAGAGCCGGGAATGAAATTCATCTCCCCCAGAAACCTTCCAACGAATTCACTGGAGGGCCTTTTGTAAAGCTGCTCCGGCGTGCCTTCTTCGACAATCTGACCGCCATCCATCACGGCAATCCGATCTCCCATCACCATGGCTTCGACCTGATCATGGGTCACATAGAGCGTGGTGATACCAAGTGTCCGGGTGATTTTCTTGATTTCAATCCGCAACTGGATTCGCAATTTTGCATCAAGGTTGGAAAGCGGCTCATCCATCAGCAGAACGGCAGGCTCAAGCGCCAGTGCCCGTGCCAGCGCAACACGCTGCTGCTGGCCGCCGGATAATTGCGAAATGGGGCGGCGCAGATAGGGCTCCAGTTGCAGCGTCTCGGTAATAGCCTTCACACGGCGTTCAATCTCCGGCGCGGCAACCCGGCGCACGCCTTTGCGCAGCGGAAATACGATGTTGTTGTAGACATCCATATGTGGCCACAGCGCATAGGACTGAAACATCATCGCAACCGGACGTTCTTCTGGCGGAATGTTCAGCCCGGCGGATGAAGAAAACACGGTTTGCGAGTCAATCCGGATCTCGCCGGAATCAACGGTTTCAATACCGGCCACGCTGCGCAGGGTAGTGGTTTTGCCGGACCCGGACGGCCCCAGCAGCACATAGAACTCGCCTGATGCGACCGTGAAGGACACATCGTTGAGCGCATCCACAACCTGTCCCTTGTCGGTGATGAAGTGTTTTTTCAAGGACGTGCCGGTAATCATGTGCGGACAATCCATTTGGTCGTGGTGAAGTGAAACAGAATGACGAGCACCAGAATAATGCAGGCCAGAATGACGCTGAGAGCGGCCGCCTCATCAGTTATGCCCGATGAATTCAGGCCCCAGATTGCGGTTGAAAACACATCCGTTCCCCGGCGTGACAGCATGATTGGAATGGTCAGTTCGCGCATTGACAGAAGCGCAAGCCAGAACCAGGAAATGAACAGAGAGCGCGCCACATTGGGCAGAACCACCGATACAAAGCTGCGCCCACGCCGCACGCCGGAGACCTGACAGGCCTCTTCGATTTCCGGATGAAGCTGCATCATGGCGCCGGAGACCGTGCGGTTGGCCCATGTCAGGTAGCGGGCCGCCATGGCAATCGCGATGAGCCAGATGGTTCCATAAATTGCAACGTAGCTGTTAACGCTCAGGCCGAAAAACAGGAAACCAAGCGCACCGACAATGGATGGCACGGCGACAGCAACCATCACTGCAATGTCGATGCCTTTGCGCATGCGGTTCTTGAAGCGCGTGCCAACCCAGGCCATGCACGCTGCCAGGGTGACACCAATGGTTGGCACTGTAATCATCAGCAGCAAATTGTTCTTCAAAAGGCCCGGCAGCATCGGCATGACATTGGCATAGGCTTGCAAATTCCAGTTTTGCAAAGCAGCCCAGGAGGGCACGCGCAGAAACGGCATGCCGGACGCCCAAAGCAGCATCAGCAGCGGTATACCGGTGCCCAGGAAAAAATAGGTCCCCACAAAGCCCCAGCCCCAGCGCCGTCCTTTCCGGCCCAGCTTCAGCGAAGCCTGTGCTTTCCGCTTGCCGGTCAGCACCACATAGCGGTCGGCATGGCGCACGGACCAAAGATAGGCAATGGCCAGGACCATCGCCGCTGCAGCCATGATAAGCCCCAAAGACGCACCTTCGGCATAGCGCGGAAGACCGCTGCCATCATGAATGAATGCATAGAGCAGGGTGGCGGCCACATAGGTGCGTGCCGGGGTTGCCAGCATACCGGCATAGTCGAACATCTCGACCGCAATGATGAAGTAATAGGCAGCGACAGCCAGGATCGCAGGCGAAGCCAGAGGCAACACGATGTAGAGCGCTGCTGTCCAGCGTTTGACACCATTGGCAGAGGCCGCTTCTTCCAGCGATGTATCGATGCCCTGGAAGGTTGGCACCATCATGAAAAAGGCCGGTGCGCTGAGTGCTACGCCTTGCAGAAATATGACCCAGCCCAGGCTGTACACATTGAACGGGGTCTGGCGCGCGCCCACGATAACGCGCCAGATTTCATTCACCAGGCCGTTGCTCGGATTGAAGATGAAGATATAGCCCATCGCGACCAGAAAGCTGGGGATCGCAACATTGATGGTGATAAGCGCAAGCATCACATTTTTGCGCGGCAGATCGGTGCGAGTGTAAATCCAGGCCAGCGGCACGGTGAAGAAAATCATCACCACAACGGTGCCGACACCAACATATAATGTGTTGACCATTGCCGGCCAGAATTGAGGGTGTTCGGCCACCAGAGCAAAATTCGAAAACGTGACACCGTCTTCGCCAACGAGGCTTGTATAGACCAGTGAGCAGATCGGAATCGCAAGCAGCAGCATTGCCACGATGACAATAATCTTCACCGTTGACAAAAGCGGATCGCGCGGCAGGAACCGGCCCTTGGGGCTGGCTTCATTGATCACGCCGGTATTTGCCTGCGACACCTCAGCTCTCCCTTCAATCAGTCGACACAGCGTGTCATCTGGAAGGAACAGAACTGCCAGACGCCATCTTCACGCACGGCGACCTGAGTGGCAAAGGCCTGAACATCTTCTTTGACAGGAACCCGCTTTCCGATGGCATCACTGGGTTTGGCGTTCTCTGCCGGGCGGATCCGGTTGATCATCTTGCCGGTCAGAACAGCTGTATCGCCATAGAGGCGTACCTTCAGGTCCTGACGGATCGGCAGGCGGGGAACTTCGGAAATATGCTCGATCCAGTCTTCCTTGCCGCTGGACAGGCCGCCGCCATAAACATGGATGTAATCGTCACGCAGCATTTTTGACAATGTTGCAACATCACCCGCGGAAATGGCTGCACATCGGGCCGCTTCAAGTTCCAGCAGATCGCTTTCATCGCTCATGTATCAGTCCTTTTTCAGTAATTTCAGGCGCCTTGAAGGCGCGATTCAGCGTGTACCGGATTCGTCAGGGATCCGATGCCCGATATTTCTACCGTGACCGTTTCGCCATCGGTCATAAAACGTTGTGGTTTTCTGGCAGCACCTACGCCGCTTGGCGTTCCAGTGCAGATAATATCACCCGGCTGCAGGGTTGTGGCGGATGACAGATACGCAATCACATCCTCAATCCTGTGCAGCATCGTGTTGATTTGTGCCGATTGAACGGTCTCCTCGTCCAACAGCGTCTTGATATGATGGGTGTATGGATCACCAAATTCATCTGCCGTTACAATACAGGGGCCGAAAGCACCCGTACCTTCAAAATTTTTGCCAAGACCAAATTGCGAAGAATGGTGCTGATATTCGCGCACTGATGCTTCATTGTAGATAGAGTAGCCAAAAATATGCTCGAACGCATTTTCAGGCGCAATATGTCGGCCCGGCTTGCCGATGATGGCAGCCAATTCGCCTTCCCAATCCAGCGTCGGGCTGCAATCGGGCGCGACCATGGCTTGCCCATGCGCAATCTGGTTGCGGGCCAGTCTCAGGAAGATGGTTGGAAAATCAGTCCCTGCCACCGGCGCTTCCCGCTCATGTTCTGCATAGTTGAGGCCGACACAAAAAATGCCCTTTGGATCCGTCAGTGGCGGCAGCAGGTTGATGGCATCCAGTGCGACGGATTGAAACTGATCCGCTGCTGACGCGATTTTTCGCACCGCTGCGTCACCACCGGCAATCACCTCCATCATGGATGCAGGCATACCAGCCAGATCGGGGTCAACAATCAGGACAGTGGTCTGATCCTCCTGAACCCATCCAAGGTGTTCTGGAGCGGAACCAGAGGTTGGCGCAACGCCATTACCCGTTCGATCAAATTGTGAAAACGAAACCAGTTTCATTGAATAATTCTGCACGATGCAGACAGCCATTACAGGCGTCGCACACATGCAATGTCTCCTCCCTGACCGCACTGTTCAAAACCATATGATCGGTAAATAATGCTGTCAAGCACATTCTATCGATAAAAAATCTTGCCATTTTTGTGCAAGCCAATAAAGTGTTTCTGACAGGTAGAGCAGGGGCAGAACAGGGAATGGACGCTCATCCCGCGCCAATATGGCGTAGTCTGCGACACGTCTGTGTGATAAAACGCAGGTGAAGAGCTGAATTGAAAAAGGTTGGTCGAACTTGAAGAACGAGCGGACTCATACTTCAAACGTGTATGAACAGATCAGAGCTGATATTATGAATGGCATGCTTCCGGCAGAGTCAAAGCTCAAGACCAGAAATCTGGCTGAGCGCTTTGATGTTGGCCTGAGCCCCATTCGCGAGGCGCTCAGCCGGTTGTCGTCTGAAGGCTGGGTTGTGCAAAGTGACCGCCGGGGCTTTTCCGTTGTATCCGCCAGCGTTGAAGAATTGTGGGATTTGCACCGCGCACGCTGCATGCTGAATGAAGCAGGCCTGCGTGAATCCATCGAATATGGCGATGCGGAATGGGAGGAAAATGTCCTTCTCAGCTGCATTCGCATCTCACGGCTGCAGCGCCCGGCAGATCTGCAAATCACTGCCGAAGCTGAGCATTGGAACAAATTGCACCGCGCTTTTCACAGCAGCCTGGTCAGTGCCTGCCGATCAAAGCGCCTTGTCGAATATTGCGAAAAACTGTTCGACGAAATCGAGCGCTACCGGCGTATCGGCCTGACGCTGGGCAAGGCTCGCAGCAATGTGGCCGATGAACATCGCGCCATAGCAGATGCAGCTGTTGCCCGTGATCCGGAATTGGCTATCAGCCTGTTGAACAAACACTTTACAACGACGGTTGAACAGGTGGATCAGGCAATCCAAAAGTCTGACACATGAAAGTGAAACGCAGCCTTTCTCTTTCTGCTGCCAGCGCCATTGTTGATGGTGCTTTGGCTATTGCCCGGCAACAGGGTTTTGATCCCCTGACCGTTGTCGTGCTGGACAGCGGCGGCATTCCGATTGCCTTTAAAAGTGAAGATGGTTGCGGCATTCTGCGCTACAATGTAGCGCTCGGCAAAGCCTATGGTCCTTTGGGCATGGGAACTTCCAGCCGCGACCTTGGCGACCGTATGGCCGCCCGACCCAATTTCTCAAATGCCCTGAGCGCCGCATCTGATGGCCGCTTTATCCCGGTTCCCGGCGGGGTGCTGATTTTGGATGAAGACGGTGCCGCCGTCGGGTCTGTGGGCATCAGTGGAGATATTTCCGCAAAGGATGAGTTTTGCGCAATTCATGCCATCCGTGACGCCGGTTTTACTCCCGAACCTGCCAGGGTTGATGAAAGCCTGGCCTGACAGGGCATCCCTCTGACAATTCTGGTCATGCGGCCACTATGCCTCTATCCTGTAGGATATGGGAGACAGTTACATGAATACAGTCATTATCACCGGCGCTAATCGCGGCCTTGGCCTTGAATTCGCGCGGCAATATTCAATAGACGATTGGTACGTGATCGCGACCTGCCGCAATTTGGACCGCGCGGATGAGTTGCATGCTCTCAATGTAAAAATCATGCAGCTTGATGTCGCTGATCCCGTGTCCTGCAAGGCCTTCGCCAGCCAGTTGGAGGGTCAAAAAGTTGACCTTCTGATCAACAATGCAGGCATCATGGGGGACAACACGAAAACTGCCCTTGATGCTGACCGGTCAGAATGGACTGATGCCTTCAACATCAATGTTCTTGCCCCTGCTCTGCTGACAAATTTGCTGGTGCCGAACCTGAAACTGTCTGACAACCCTGTCGGAGCCACGTTGGGCAGCCAGGCTGGCACTTTCAGCAACATGACTGCTGCCCGCAACTGTGTTTACGCCTCGACCAAAGCGGCGGCGCATGCTGTCACAATCTCGCTTGGACTTGCGCTGAAGGAAGAGGGTATCACTTACGTATCCCTGAGGCCTGGCCCGACAAAGACAGATATGCTGCCTGTCGGAGCCATGTATGAGGCAGACGATTCCGTGCGCAAAATGCGCAAAGTGCTCGCAGCCGTAACTCCCGAAAACGCGGGAAAGTTCATGGACAGAACCGGCGAAGAGTTTCAACTGTCTTAGGTAAAATTGTCCCAGGGCAACAGTCTCACGCCGTTTCACCGCTTACCCGCTTCGGCAATTGTTGCAGATAATCCGCTACGTCATCCACCGGAATGACATCGGCGTATTTGCAATTGAGATCGAACAGGTTCATGGCGTGGCTGGCTTCAAACCGGTCAAAGGCGGTTTCTTCCGGTATCACCACTTTGAAATTGAACGAATAGGCATCCACACTTGTCGCCCGCAAACAGCCAGAAGTGGTGCAGCCGGTCATGATCAGCGTGTCAACATCCAGAAAATTCAGATGGCTCATGAAGAGCGTCCCGAAAAAGGCCGAGGGTTTGCGTTTGCCGATCAGGATATCCTGCGGCTCCGGCTTCAAAGGCGCAACTGTCTGGGTGGCGTGGGTGCCCTCCTGACTGGTTTTCTCGCTGCCCCGATGATTTTTGCCAATTTGCACACCACTGTCGATCATATCCGGGCGGCGTTCTGACTGGGTATAGAAAACCGGCAGGTTTTTCGCGCGCGCCAGCTTCAACAGCCGTTCAATATGCGGCACAGCTTTCCACCCGACCTCACCACAATGGGTGCGGTATTGCTTCAGGCCATCTTCATGGGCCTCGCCGGGCTCATCGCCGCAGAAATTATACTGCACATCGATAATGAACAAAGCTGGTCGCGTGCCAAAGCCACCGCGTTTGCCATAGCCCGCAAGCTGATAAATCCGCTTGTCTTTCTCGGTCAGAAACTTGTCCCAAACTCGTTCTGTCATGTCTCGTCCTTTCAGCACGCGCGGTGCAGATATTGTCCATGGGGTGACAACGCAGTGACCAGGCTGCCGCCCTCGGCAATAATCTGTCCCCGCAATATGGTATGCGTGATTGCACCCCGGCACCGTTTGCCTTCATAGGCCGAATAGTCAGAAAAGGAAGGCGATTGCGCAACGTCAATCAGTGTTTCCTTAGCCGGGTCAATAATGGCGAAATCGGCATCATAGCCTGGCGCAATGGAGCCCTTGTTTGGCAGGCTGTAGAGCGCGGCCACATTGCGGCTGGTCACCTCCGCCAGTTTTTCCAATGGAATATCCCGCTTGTGAAAACCTTCTTCCAGCAGCACCGGAAGGATTTGGCCAACGCCTGGGAACCCAGCACTGGCCTGCCAGATATCCGGCCCCTTCGTAGATCGTTTTCGCGGCACATGATCGGAACCAATGGTGGTAATGTCGCCTGCCGCGACGCCGTCCCACAAGCCATCAATATCAGCCTGCGACCGCAGCGGTGGATTGACCTTGCCGATGGCTCCCAGATCGGAATCATGGGGCAGGGTCAGGTAGTGAATGCAGGTTTCCACATGAATGGGCGGTCGGTTGCTGTGACGCATGCGGCGCACCAGATCAAGGCTCTCGGCCGCCGACATGTGAACAATATTCACCGGGCAGTTGGCTTTCTCGCCAAAGAACGCAACGCGAAACACATTTTCTGTCTCCAGAAACCCCGGAGACTGCTCGTCCCATACTTTCAGATCATCGCGCCCGGATGCTTGGAGCGGAGCACGGAAAAACGGAATGACCTCGGTGTTTTCACAATGCACACCGACCACGCCGCCCTTGACCTTTGACCCGGCATCAAGCGCTGCAAACAGCAAATGATCATCCACTTCAGTAAAGCCCTTGGCCGCGCCGGTCGCGCCTTTGTACATGAGATAGACTTTGATAGAGGTCACACCGTGGGTCTTGGTGGCCGCAGCCAGTTCCAAAACATGGGCCTGCGATGTGATGCCAAAGTGGAACCCGAAATCGACAACACTGCGCTTCAGGGCCTCGTCGCGCCAATCCGCTGCTGACTGCATCAACTCCTGGCTGCGCCAGAAACTCATCAGGCCGGTGACACCGCCCAAAGCGGCAGCCTGTGTTTCACTTGCCCAGTCGTTCTCCTTGTCGCCAAAGCCGATATGTGTGTGCGGGTCGATCAGGCCGGGAAATATCCATTTGTCCCGGCAGTCGATCACCCGGAGTGAATCAGGACGTTGATCTGCAGCCAGTATGGCCGCGATCTTGCCATCCTTGATGCCAATCGTGCCGAATCGGACCCCTTGCCCGGGGAAGATGATGGTTCCGTTCAAAAGACACAGATCAAAGCTCATTCGGTCATCTCCCTGTTGCGGTTCTTACCCTTGGCATTTGCGATAAGGGATTGAAAAATTCCGCCCTGTCGCAGCAATTCCGTTTCCTGCGCGCCGCTGACATCCAGTTGTGCGTCAAAGACAATGCTGTTGTCTGATGCATCCCGCGCTGTGACGCTGACAGGTTGGCCGTTTTCCAAGGCATGGCTCAAACCGGAAAAGCTGAAGGTTTCAAATCCGGAAAGGCCAAGACTGTCTATGGATTGACCGTCAGTAAACACCAGCGGAATGATGCCCATTCCGATCAGATTGGCCCGGTGAATGCGTTCAAAGGATTGCGCCAGCACAAGCCGAACGCCCAGAAGTTTTGGTCCCTTCGCCGCCCAGTCCCGGCTCGATCCCATGCCGTAATCACGCCCAGCCAGCACAATGGGGTTCTTGTCATTGTCCGTCAGCCATTGGGCCGCTTCGAAGATCGGCAGGACATCACCGTCTGCCGCCAGCCGGGTAAACCCGCCTTCAACGCCCGGCACAAGCCGGTTTTTCATCCGCTGATTGCCAAAGGTAATGCGCGTCATGAAGTCATGATTGCCGCGCCGCTGCGTGACGGCGTTAAAGTCGGATGGCGCAACGCCGCTATCCATCAGGTAGCGCCCGGCCAGACTGTCGCTCAGGATTTCACCGCTGGGGGTGACGTGATCTGTGGTGAGCGAATCCCCCGCCATGACCAGCACACGTGCGCCCGAAAATTCATCCGGTAGATCTGTTACAGGCAAGTCGAAGAACGGAGGGCGTTTGATATAGCTGGAGTGTGTATCCCAGGAAAATTGTTGGCCCGACGGGCTATCCAGATCGCGCCATAGCTTCGATCCCTGATAGAGGCTGGCATAGCTGGCATTGAAGCGCGCTGGCGTCTGGCTCGTGCCAACCAAAGACAGAATTTCTTCCCGATCCGGCCAGATATCTTTCAAAAAGACCGGCTTGTTGTCCGTGTCCAACCCAAGTGGTTCGGTGTTAAAGTTAATGTCGACCCGGCCTGCCAGAGCGAAGGCAACGATGAGGACAGGAGAGGCAAGGTAGCTTGCCCGGCAGCTTTTATGTATGCGCCCTTCAAAATTGCGGTTCCCGGACAATACGGCCGCCGCAACCAAATCCTGATCAGCTATGGCATCTGCAACTTGGGAATTGATGGGACCGGATTTACCTGAACAGGTCGTGCAGCCATAGCCGACAATATGAAACCCAAGCTCCTGCAATGGACCCATCAACTCGGCATCCTGCAAATAGTCGCGGACCAGTTTCGATCCCGGCGCCATGGAAGTTTTGACAAAGGCGGGAACGGTCAACCCCAGACGCCTTGCATTGCGCGCCAGCAGGCCAGCCCCGATCATCACAGTTGGGTTCGAGGTGTTGGTGCAGGAGGTTATGGCGGCGATGACGATGCTGCCATGGGTCAGCTTGTGGTCCTTACCGGCAAGGGTAATTGGCGCTTTGTTCTCCAAAGCCTGCAGCGGCAGGCCGAAGCCGCCATCCTGTGTGTCAGCAGTCAGCGCCTGTCGGAATGAGTGCGCAAGCGCGTCCAGCGCCACAAGATCCTGGGGTCGTTTCGGACCCGCAACGCTTGGCCGGACCGAGGATAGATCAATTTCAATGATGTCCGAATAGTCAGCCTCTTGGTCAGTATCGCCAAACAGGCCGGATGCTTTGGCGTAGGCTTCGACCAATGCGATGTGCTCTTTGCTGCGACCGGATTGTTGCAGATAGTCAATCGTATTGTCGTCAATGGGAAAGAAGCCAATGGTCGCGCCATATTCCGGAGCCATATTGGCAATGGTCGCCCGGTCCGCGACTGACAGCGCCTCAAGCCCACTGCCGAAAAACTCGACAAAGGCCCCCACCACACCATAGTCCCGAAATTGGTTGGTGATGGTCAGAACCAGATCGGTCGGCATGATGCCCGCTTGCAGGGCTCCGGTCAGGCGCACACCAATGACACGCGGAATACGCACGCTATAGGCATTGCCGAGCATGGTCATTTCACCATCAATGCCGCCAACACCCCAGCCCAGAAGGCCAATGGCGTTGATCATGGTCGTATGGGAATCGCAGCCAAGCACGAATTCCGGAAAGGTCAGAGCTCCCCCGGGCACCTGGTCATCCAGCGCCACAAGATGGGCCAGCTTTTCCAGATGCACCTGATGGATAATGCCTGAGCCAGGCGGCACGATTGTCAGATTGTCAAACGCCCCTTCGGCCCATTTGAAAAACGCATAGCGTTCTGCATTGCGCTCCATCTCCTTCGCTTCATTCAGCGCAGGCGCATCAATGCGCCCCGAATGGTCGACGATCAGCGAATGATCGACAACAAGAGTAACAGGCACCACCGGTTCAATCAGCGCGGGCGCAAGACCTGATGCTGCCATTGCATCGCGCGCAGCAGCCAGATCCATCAATGCGGGCAGGCCGCTGCTATCTGGAAACAGAACCCGGTTGGCTTTGAGCGAGCAGATCAGTTCACCACTATCCGCCCCCCAATTCACCAATGCATCGATCTGCGTTGACACATCGGAGCCTTTCAGCTGCTGGCGCAACAGATTTTCCAGAACCACCATCAGGCATTTGGGCAGGGGCCGCTTGCGTGCACCTAATACGCGCTGCAAATCCAGACAGGCATGTGAGCCAGGGCCGGTTACATCAAACCGCTTCACCTCCAATCTGTCCGTATCTGCTGGCATCATCGATAGGGCTCGTTTCAGCGGTTGTATTTCGTCTCAATGGCTTCTGTTGTCAGGAGTTTTGCTTCAAGGGCGCGTGCGGAATCATAGTCCATAAGGTCCATGATTTCTTCAATCCCAGCCAGTAAATCTGTCCGGTCGACCGGTATACCGGTTTCAATGACCTCTCGCATCACGCTGAGGGCTGTCTCCATGGCCCGTATGGCCGCAGCCGGCAACATGCGCGGCAGGCTGATGCGGCGCACACCCAGTTCTTTCAGGCGAGGCAGGGGAATAAGCGGCGTTGTTGGCCGCGCACGTATGCCAAAGCCCATATTGACGGAAACCGGAACGGCCGCTGCCGCAACCACATGGGCAATAGTCTCTTCAGAATTGACTGCATCGGCGAAAATCATGTCAGCACCGGCCTCAACATAGGCTTTGATGCGGGCCAGTGTTTTTTCCAGCCCTTCAACAGCCAGCGCATCGGTGCGCGCCACAATGACAAAATCATCATCACGCCGCGCCAGGCAGGCCGCTTCAATTTTCTTCTGCATTTCTGTGCTGTCGACCACCTCTTTGCCGCTCATATGGCCGCATCGTTTCGGGCTGACCTGATCTTCAATATTCACGCCGACCGCGCCAATAGCCTCAAATTCCTGGACAGTGTGATAGACATTGACCGGATTGCCATAGCCCGTATCTGCGTCACACGTGACGGGCAGATTGACCGCTCGCACAATGGCGCGGCACTGGTCCAGATTTTCCGCAAGGCCCATGACGCCCATATCGGCGATGCCCATGCGTGAATTTGAAATGGCAGCTCCACTGGTCGCAACCGTCTTGTAGCCGGCTTTTTCGATCAGCCGGGCGCTGTAGCCATCATAGGCACCACAGGAAACGATGAGATCATCGCCCGCCATGAACTCGCGATATTGTCTCGCTTTTGTCGGCATCAAAAAATCCTTTTGTTCAGGACCTGCTGCTTCGGGTCTATCGTCCGAGCACGGCAAAGGCGTCTGTCATGGCGTCTTTGGTCAGGTCTATATCCTGTTGTGTATGGGCGCTGGACAGATACATCAGCCCGCGCGCAATGATCTGCACATTGCGTTTCAACATTTCCGCAGCGAACCGTGCGGTCAGTTGCTTGTCAATATGGGCCGTGTCCGAGAGGGTGGCGATTTTCGGCAGACCCAGAAAAATCTGCAATGCCGAACCGACCCTGGTGATGCTGGCTGTGATGCCTGATGCACTGGCACAGGCAGTGGCATGATCTTCAAGATCGGCAGCCATTGTATCAATGCCGTTGAAAATGGTCGGCGCATGGCTGCGCAGATGATTGATACAGGCAATGGAGGCGGCAAGGCTGATGGGGTTTCCGTTAAAGGTCCCCCGATGCAACATGCGGCCTGATGCGATCGGCTCCATAGCTTCTTTCGTGCCGGATATGGCACCAATCGGCATGCCGGATCCCAGGGCTTTGCCGATGACAGCAATGTCGGGACAGACGTTCAACACTTGCTGAGCACCACCAAGAGACAGCCGGTAGCCGGTGATGACTTCATCAAAAATCAAAACGACGCCAAGTTCCTGTGTTTTCTGGCGGATGGCCTCCAGAAACCCTGCAGGTGGATATAGACACCCGCCATTCACCGCAATTGGCTCGAGGATTACAGCTGCATAATCTGAAGAGATGGCTGCCTCGAACCCGGCTGTATCACCCCAATCCAGAATGGTCATATGAGACGTTGAGTCCGGATTCTGACCAATGGTGGCGGGGCCGTCATTCTGCGCATCATTGGCGAAATGGATGTTGTCAAACCAGCCATGGTAATTGCAGCGAAATTTGATGACAGGCAATTTGCCGGTAACCGCCCGCGCAGTGCGCAACGCCAAATGGGCCGCTTCGGACCCTGAGCTGACAAAGGCTGACTGTTCTGCACAGGGCAGCGTGTCGGCTATCAGCTCTCCCAATTCTGCTTCACCTGAATGCACAGAGGCGGTACGCAGGCCCATCTGGACAGCGTTTTGGATGGCGTCCACAACACATGCAGGCGAATGACCCAAAATCAGCGGGCCGTAACCCAGCGCATAATCGACAAAGCGCGCGCCGGTTTCATCATAAATATGTGCTTCTTCCGCACGCTTGGCTACAATGGGTGCAGGTAACTGGCGACCGCGCGGTGTAGAGGATACGCCGAAAGCGACGCTTTTGAGCGCACGTTCCCGGTAGGCGCGTCCATAGTCAAAGGCTTTGTCGGCAGGGTGCATTCTGGCTCTCGCAATCTGAAGATGCCTTTAATGTATTAACATTAGTACATTAAAGCAATGGAAAAGCGAGAGCGGTGGGACTTATCGAGATATTAAAGGGCGCGTTCGACTTCCCGTTGGTGGTCGATCTCATCCCGCTTGAGGATCAGCATGCCCATGAACTCAATCCCCGATTTCATGGAATCCATGATCAGCTTGACGGTGTCGCCAAGCGGCAGCCTGCCATCCACAAGCTGATATTTTTCCGGCATTTCAATAAGGCCGAGAGAGGTGAAGGATTTATAGTTCTTCTGCAAATGGATGCAGGACCAGTGCATCGTCATAGACAATTGCATTTTCAGGAAGGAGGAGGGCTGTGTATGCCAGACTGTGACATCACTGTCGCTCATGATCTCAAAGCTGAGACTGACTGCAGAATTCATGCGAAATTCAGCCGCGAACACATCACTGGCAAGACCTTGGCAGCATTCAAAAATATCCTGAAAGTCGTGGCTTTTTATGGCACGCCTGACAGTCTGTTTGCCATTTTGGCCCTCAAAGTGAATGACGACCTCTTCGCCTTGCGACGCGGTTGATTCGATCAGGATTTCAGAGAAATCCAATTCATACGGGGCCGGCGGGTTCACTTTGAATCTCCTTCGAACGTCAAAAGCGGCTATTTCATTGTCAGGATAGAGCTTATCCGGCATGCAGTATACAGCAAGTGCGACCCGTGGTCACGGCGGCATACAGGCCAACATGTAGGCACCAGCCTATGCCGCTTTTTCGGCATTTTTGCGACGCCTGTCACTGAAACAAGTTGCTGACTCGGATTGATATGTAGTATGTATCTAACATAATACATATGATTGTACGTGAAATTGGCAAGAGAATTAAATGGGCGCTGACTTTTCAAAGCCGGATATCGTCATTTGCGGGGCCGGGCCTGTGGGCCTGACAGCTGCCCTGAAGCTGGCCAATCATGGCATAAGCAGCCATATTCTTGAAAAGCGATCTACTCTGAGTCAGGTTTCAAAGGCCTCGACCTTTCATCCCCCGACGCTGGAAATACTGGCGGAATTTGACCTGTTGGATGTGATGCTGTCGCAGGGCTGCAAGGCGGAGCGCATCCAATATCGTGAGACTGGCGGCAACATATTGGCCGAATTCGATCAGTCTGTGCTGCAAGGCGACACCATTGCGCCTTACCGCATCCATTTGGAACAATCCGCAATTACGCCTCATCTTCTGGAAAAGGCGCTGGCAACTGATCTTGTCAGGATCAGCTTTGATGCAGATGTGATCGAAACCGGTCAGGACGACAATCATGTCTGGGCCAGAACAACCAACGGGAAGACCGTGTCTGGCACCTATCTGCTGGGGACGGATGGCGCGCGCAGCGCTGTCAGGCAGTCTTTGGGGCTGAAGCAGACCGGGCATGTCTATCCCGGACGGGTTCTGCGATTGATGGTTGCGAAATCCTTCGGTGAATTGATGCCTGATATGGCGCCGGTTTCCTACATTTTTTCACAGGATAAACGGTCTGTCAGCCTGCTGGAGATGCCCGATTGCTGGCGCATTATCATTCGAATTCCGCCAGGGGCCTCTGACGACGAGGTGAAAGACCCGGCTTGGTACGGCCCGATTGTCGATGAGTTTCTGCCTCAATGCAGCACCGACCTGAAAATTCTGGGCACGGATGTTTACGGAGCCAGCAAGATGCTCTGCGACACCAATGCGGTCGGCCGGATCGGCTTGCTCGGAGATGCCGTTCATCTGACCAATACGCGCGGCGGCATGAATATGAATTGTGGTTTCCACGATGCCTATGCGGTCGCCAGCGCCATCATTGACGCCGTGAAGCTTGGCAAGCCTGAGAGATTTCATCAAGAGCTGCAGGAGCGGCTCAGGATTGCGCGCGATGTGTTGCTGCCGCGCACCGACAAAAACGTCACAGGCAAGGATGACTGGCTGACATTTATTGCAGACGCCGCTGCTGACCCGGGTACAGCCCGCGCTTATCTGCTGACAAGTTCCATGCTCGATATGGCGCCTGAACGCCTGACCCACCCGGATCGCCTTTCCAACAAAGTGTGAATGACATGACCGCTAATGACATGACAAGCCTGACCCCGGACCATCGTGTGGGTGTCCTGGTGCCGCCATCCAACCCCACTGTGGAACCGGAGACACGCTACCTGCTGCCTTCCAATGTCGGCGTCCATTTCTCACGCTTCAGTCCCATGCCAGACACAACACTGGAAGAGCGGAACCACATTTACCTGGACAAATACGAACAGAAGATCAGTGACTTTGGCGCCATTGATCTGGGCGCTCTGATGATCGGGCTGACGGGTCCATCCTATCGCAACGGCCCGGACGCAGATATCGAGGCCTGTCATCGATTGTCTGAAAAGCTTGGCAAATCGGTCGGAACGGCAAGCCTGGCAATTTCAGGCGCTCTGACGCATTTGGGCGCGAAATCCATCGTGCTCGTCTCGCCCTATCCTGACTGGCTGACACAACTCTCTGTCGCCTATTGGGAAGCGCGCGGAGTTGAGGTGCGCGAGACCAGAAAAATGTCTGAGGAATTTCGTGCCTATGAACTGACAACTGAAGAGGTGGCTGAGGCGCTTGCGGGTATTGGCAAAGCCAGTGCGGATGCGGTTGTTTTAAGCGGAACGGGCATGATAACGGTGCCGGCCATTCAGATGGCTTCTGCTGAAACCGAAATGCCACTTTTGTCATCCAATATTTGCAGTGCCTGGTGGCTGTTGCGTACAATTGGTGTAAAGACTGCGCCCAGCCTCAATGCAACCCTGGCGACACTTGCTCTTTAAACAGTCGCCTCTTGATGTTATCAGTGCCTTCGATTGTCCGGGATGCGTTCTGAATTCTCAATCAGGTGAGTGATGTTGAAAGAAACTAAGAAGAAGCCGAAGGGGCGATCCAAGATCGACCATTCTGTACAAGACGTCATACCGCTTTATTATCGTGTCTATGAAATTCTGCGCAAGGAAATCGAGCGCGGAGATTTTCCTGAAAACACACCGCTTCCCGGCGAGCAGGAAATTGCCGTCCGGTTTGAAGTTTCCCGCGTGACAATTCGCCGGACCATGCTGTTGCTGGAAGAGGCGGATCTCATCACGCGCTTTCGCGGACGTGGCACCTTCGCCAATCCTGCCGCAATCAAAACCGATGATGCGACAAATTACAGCGGCTTTGACCAGAACATCAAAGATTTTGAAGAAACCACCAAGGTTGAATTGATCAACTCCCAAACGGTCACTTTGCCGGAATGGGCGCATGAGATCATTGGCGACATCGGCCCGGTTCTGGAAATCGAATACACCCGACGGGAAAGCCACCAACCCTTTTCCCACATCCGTGTTTACGTGCCGGAGCCGGAAGCCAGCAAACTGAATATCGACGAATTGGGTAACCGAACCGTAACAACAGCGCTGGAAGACGCGGGCATTACCATCATTCACATGGACCAGAGACTGACAGCCATTGCTGCTGACCCGGCAGAGGCCAGGCATCTGGGCTTGTCTGAAGGACATCCGCTCATCCGGGTCAGGCGCGTTCTGTTCGATGCAGATAATCGGCCCGTTCAATGTGTCGAGGCGACCTACAATCCCGAGTTTTTCGAATATCGGGTCGAGCTGTCCCGCGAGAAACGCTTCGGTGGTGCGCCGCAATGGGTCGCTGCCAACAAGTAGAGCAACCGGCGCGCTCGCCCGATCTCTGAGCGCCTTCTATCTTCGGATAAATGGGTTCGGGATATCGACATTTGTCGAAATCCAGACGCTTTTCAGTTCCAGATATTCCATCATGCCGGGAATGCCGCCTTCACGGCCAATGCCGCTCATTTTGAAGCCGCCAAAGGGGGATGTGACGCTGGTGGACCGGTAATTGTTCACCCAGATGGTTCCCGCCCGAACCTTCTCGGTCATGCGGATGCCACGCGCCAGGTTTTCTGTCCAGATACCGGCAGCCAGTCCGAAATTGATGTCATTGGCAATGCGCACCGCATCATCTTCCGTATCGAAGGGAATGACTGACAAGACTGGCCCAAACACCTCTTCCTGCGCGATGCGCATGGAATTGTCGACATCTGCAAAAATGGTTGGTTCGTAAAACAGACCATTGGGATAGCCATCAACGCTGGCGCGTTTGCCACCGCGCACAAGCCGCGCGCCTTCTTCGGTGGCTATGCGCACATAATCTTCGATTTTTTGGAGCTGCGGCGCTGTCGAAATAGGCGCAATCTGGGTGCCGGGATCTGACGGATGGCCAAACTTGATGTCCTCCAGAAATCCGACCAGTCGCTCCAGAAAGGCATCGTGGATGGAGCGTTGTACCAAAAGACGAGACCCGGCAACACAGGTCTGCCCGGAAGCAGCAAAGATTCCCGCCACTGCACCTTTCAGCGCTTGGTCGAGATCCGCATCTTCAAAAATGATGTTCGGTGATTTGCCGCCGAGCTCCATTGTGACGCGCTTCATGGATCGGGCAGCCTGCTCATTGATGATCCGGCCAGCCTCTGGCCCTCCGGTAAAGGCGACACGTTCCACATGGGGATGAGACACAAGCGCCTCTCCCATTTCATGCCCAATACCAGTAACAACATTTACAACGCCTTTGGGAAAGCCTGCCAGTTCCACCAGTTTGACAAACTCAAGCAGGGAAGCGGAAGTAAACTCCGATGGTTTCAACACAACCGTATTGCCTGCCGCCAGAGCGGGGGCCAGTTTCAGACTGGTGAGCGGCAGCGGGGAATTCCAGGGCATGATACAGGCAACCACACCCAGAGGCTCGTAGCGTGTGAAGTTGAAAACGCCGGGTTTGTCGCTGGGTATGGTCGAGCCTTCAATCTTGTCTGCCAGACCACCATAATAATAATAGTAGTTCGACATGTAGCGCATCTGATTGCCCAGTTCGGCGATCAGTTTGCCATTGTCCTTCATTTCCACAGATGCCAGCCAGTCAGCATTCTCCAGAATCAGATCACCCAACTGCCGCAAAAGCTTGCCGCGTGCGCTGGCGGAGATGCTGCGCCATTCAGGGTGCTCAAAGGCGGCCTGTGCTGACGCGCAGGCCCGCTCGACATCCGCATCGGTACCGCGTGCGATTTTTGACCACACTTCACCTGAGACGGGGTCTGTGCTTTCAATGTAGGCACCGGAGTCTGACGCAGAGAAGGCTCCATCAATATAATGTCCATAGACCCGCAGTCCGGCCTCATCGATTTGTGTCGGTAAGATGCCGTTATTGACAGGAGTCTTGAGCACAGAATTTAACATTGGAATTCCTTAATGTCATGTTATGCTAACATTAATACTTTTTGACCTTGCTGCGCAAGAGATGTGGGGAAAAAACCACCGCCGAAAAGCCCGTAAACCGGCGCTTGAAGAATCCAGTTGTATTAAGGTAGCGTTTATAATACATTTAATCCAATCTATGCATTTTCAGCCCAAATGTTAACAACAGGAGAGTGACTATGAAATTCGGAACTCGCTTTACGGCAGCTGCTCTGGTTGCAGCCGGTCTTTCGGCAACAGCCTTTCTGCCGACCGTAGCAGATGCACGTGATCTCACAATTGTGGGATTTGGTGGCGGCTATCAGGATAGTGCACGCGAACACCTCTTTGAACCATTTGAAGCCAGCAGCGGAATCGCGGTCAGCGATGATGTCTATAATGGTGAAATGGCCAAGGTTTATGGCATGGTCGAGGCTGGCGATGTAACCTATGACATCATCATGGTTGAGGCGCCTGAGCTGGTGCGCGGTTGTGAAGATGGTGTGTTTGCAAAGCTTGACTACGATGTCATCGACAAAACCAAAATCATCGAAACTGCGGTTCACGAATGCGGTGTCGGCGGTGCTGGCTGGGGTGTTGTTGTTTTTTATGACAAGGCACGTCACGCAGAGGGCCCTACCAACCTTCAGGAATTCTGGGACACTGAAAAATTCCCGGGCAAGCGTTCTTTGCGCACAGGTCCAAAGATCACGCTTGAAGTGGCATTGATGGCCGATGGTGTAGCAAGTGCGGATGTTTATGACGTTCTGTCCACGCCAGAAGGTGTCGATCGTGCTTTTGCAAAGCTGGATGAAATCAAGGACGATATTGTCTGGTGGAAATCCGGCGCTCAGCCGCTGCAATTCGTTGGCAGTGGTGAGGTTGACTATGCCTTTGGCTACACGGGCCGCATTATCCGGGCTATGGGTGAAGGTGCAGACTACGACATGAACTGGAACACACTGCTTTACTCTGTTGATTATTGGGCTGTTGTCGAAGGTTCCCCAATGACTGAACAGGCAATGCAGATGGTTGAATACATCACAGATGCCGGGCCGCTGAGAAATCAGACGAATGTTTGGCCATCTTCTCCTGCCAATAAGGAGATCAACATGGATCCGGAAATTCAGGCGAAAAATCCAGGTATGGTGCTGAATCACTCAGACAAAGGCCTGTTCCTGAACACGGAATTCTGGATTGCAAATGGTGATGATCTGGAAGCCCGATTTACATCCTGGGCCGCTCAGTAATAGACTTTAAGATCTGAAACAGTCAGCACCCGGTACGCCGGGTGCTGACATCCCCAAAAGGTGGCATCCAGTCCATGAATGGCAAATCAAAAATGTCCTGGCTGCTGGTTGCACCTTTGCTGATTTTGGTTTGCGTTGGTTTTATCATTCCAATCGGATACACGCTGATTAAAGCCATCAAGAATCCCGAAATTACCGCTGCTCTTCCACGCACAACGTCTGCCCTGGAAAACTGGGAATGGGACGGAAAAAGCCCACCGCCCGAAGCTGTTTATGAAGCGCTCATTGCTGATATTGAGCAAGGAGACCGGGGCCGAAATTACGGCTCCATGACACGGCGCCTCAATTTTGAACAAAGCGGCAGCCGCTCCATCATGATGAAAGCCCGGCGTATTGCCGACAAGATTGAAGCGCCCTATGCCGTGTCGCTGCCCGAGGCGGTTCCTGAATTTGGCGACGGTGATATCTGGCAATTGATCAAACAGAATTCCAATCCCTATACCGCACGATACCTCTTGCGGGCGATGGACCTGACCGTCACCTTAGACGGATCCATTGAAAGAGTTACCAGTGATCAGGCGATCTTTGTCGATCTGTTCAAACGCACCTTTGTTATCAGCATCTGGGTAACAGTGCTGTGTGTGTTTCTGGGCTATCCAACTGCCTTCTGGATGAGCACCCTGTCCGACCGGGCCGCAGGTTACGTCATGCTGCTGGTCCTCATTCCCTTCTGGACTTCCATTCTGGTGCGAACGACGGCCTGGTTCATTCTTCTGCAGCGAGAGGGGCCGATCAATGCGGCGCTTCTGGGCACCGGTCTGGTGGATGAGCCCTTGCGCATGATTTTCACCCGCTTTGCAGTTTACATCGCCATGGTCCACGTGCTGCTGCCATTCTTCATTCTGCCGATTTACAGTGTGATGAAGCGGTTGGGCATGGAATATGTCAAAGCCGCAGCCTCTCTTGGTGCGCCGCCATGGCGACAGTTTGTGACCGTCTATCTGCCGCTCTCCATGCCCGGCGTTGCTGCCGGTGCGGTGATTGTGTTCATGCTGTCGGTTGGCTTCTACATCACCCCGGCGCTGGTCGGCGGTTTGCAGGATCAGATGGTCAGCTACTACATCGCCTTTTATGCCAACCAGACCATCAATCTTGGCATGGCATCCTCACTGGCCGTCCTGCTGCTGCTGTTTACGGCGGCAACGATTGCCATTGCCAAAAAGCTACTGCCTGAAACGGGCAGCGGCATCCGGGCTTAGGAGGTGATCAAACCATGATGCGTTTTGGATTACCCATCTTTTCCGGACTGGTGCTGTTTTTTCTGGTGTCGCCGATTTTTGTGATTTTTCCCCTGTCGCTGTCATCAAGTTCCGTTCTAACATTGCCTGTGCCGGGCTATTCGCTGCAATGGTATGAGGATTTTTTCTTCAGTGAGCGCTGGTTGCTGGCCACGCGAAACAGTTTTATCGTCGGCTTTGCAACCATGTTCATTGCCGGACTTTTGGGCACCATGGCGGCTTTCGGGCTGCACGCCTCGGAGTTTCGCGGCAAGAAGCTGGTGCTGGGCGCTATGTCCCTGCCGATGGTCGTGCCGCTGATTGTCACTGCCACATCCATGTTTCTCGCCTTTTCAATCGTGGGCATCGCCAACTCCCTTTGGGGTCTGATTGTTGCGCACACAATCATTGCCGCCCCTTATGTGGTGATCACCGTTCTGGCTTCACTGCAAACCTTTGACATGAATCTTCTGCGTGCAGCGCTGTCTCTGGGCGCACCGCCTGTCACGGCCTTTCGTGAAATTGTATTGCCCATGATCATGCCTGGCGTGATCGCTGGTGCAATCTTCGCTTTTGCTACCTCTTTTGATGAGCTTGTCATTGCCATTTTCATCACCGGCCCCGGGCAGTTTACCTTGCCGCGCCAGATGTTTGCCGGTCTCAGGGAATTCATGAGCCCGACCATCAGTGCCGCTGCGGTCATTATGGTCGTTCTGTCATTCGTATTTCTGTTCATCACCGAAGCTGTACGGCGCCGGGGTGAACGTCTTAAATCCAGCCCAGCTGAACATTAGGAAGTCCTCATGAGCAATCCAGTTGAGCCTTTTGTCATGTTTCGCAATGTGGATAAAAGCTACGACGGCAAGATCAATGTCGTCGATGGGCTTGATCTGGATATTGCGAAGGGTGAGTTTCTGACGCTGCTTGGCCCGTCCGGGTCCGGCAAGACAACGACATTGATGATGCTGGCCGGATTTGAAGCCCCGTCTGCCGGGACAATTCAATTCGACGGCAAGCCGATTACCGATGTGCCTACCTATAAGCGCGATTTCGGAATGGTGTTTCAGAACTACGCTTTGTTTCCGCATATGAGTGTGGCTGAAAACCTGGCCTTTCCTCTGCGCATGCGCAAGGTCTCCAAACCTGATATCGCGGCCAAAGTGAAGAAAACGCTGGATATTGTGCAGCTTGGTCATTTGGCAGACCGCAAACCCGGACAGTTGTCCGGCGGTCAGGCACAGCGTGTGGCGCTGGCCCGATCCATCGTTTTTGATCCAAAAATGGTATTGATGGATGAGCCGCTCGGCGCGCTCGACAAGCAATTGCGCGAGCATATGCAATTGGAGATCAAGCGTCTGCATCACGAGCTTGATATCACGATGCTCTATGTCACCCACGATCAGACTGAAGCCCTGACCATGTCCGACCGCATCGCGGTGTTCAATGATGGAAAGATTCAGCAAATCGGAACTCCGTCGCAAATGTACGGTTCGCCACAGAATAAATTTGTCGCCGGCTTTATGGGCGAGAACAACGCCTTGAATGGGCGGATTTCCAGCACAGGCGAGGACGGCCTGGTGTCAGTCCATCTGACAGATTTCGATGCAGATATGCAGGCGGTCTCAAAGGAACATCACCAGATCGGTGACACCGTGAAACTGATGGTGCGCCCGGAACGTGTGCGTCTTGTGGAAGAGGTTGATGCTGGAAGGCAGGCAGGAGCCTTTGCATGCAAGGTCACAGATACAATTTATTATGGCGATCATGTGCGCCTGGTGTTCGGGGCAGATCTGAACAACGCGCTGACCACCCGTGTCCCCCATGACAGCGGCAGTCGTGACTGGGCAAAAGGGGACGCAGTGTTTCTGAGCTGGGAGCCGCAGTCCGCGATCGTTTTTCAGCCCTGAGCTGCAATATCCTCGAAAGTAAGCACCGCCGACTTGTGGTCTAACGACAGGCTACCACCCGCATTTCCACAAGCGCGTTCTTCGGTATGAAATCTGAGACGCCAATCGCTGTCCAGGCTGGATAGGGTGCTTTGATATAGATGTCTTTCACGGCGCTGAAAATCTCGATGTGCTGTTTCAGTTCAACATGAAATGATGTCAGTTCAACAATGTTGCCATATTCCAGTTTTGCTTCGTTCAGATAGGTTTTCAGTTTCGCAAACGCATCATGAAACTGCTGTTCGGGATCTTCAGAAATCTCCCGGCCCGGATGGGCTGCGGTCACGCCAGACAGAAATACCAGATGGCCAGTGTCCACGACCGGCGTGAAATGCCAATCGTCTCGATAGTGACGGAAGGTTTCAGGAACAAGGTAATTTGGCATTGGTATAGATCTCCAGTCAGGGCGCGCAATCGCAATTTCTGCTACGCATTTACCATGGAAGTTTGGTTGAGGTTATCTATATTTTATTGTATGAACAATAATACAAATAAACCCATGCCTTATCTTTTTTGCGAGGTTCTATGCCGTTTTTCCCGTCAATGCCTGATGATGCCCGCAACATTCACGCATGGGGCTTCAACCCGCAACGCTACAAATACTGGCCGAAACTGGCCGAAGGCATCATGCGTGGTGAATCGCCACTTTCTCTTGCTGAAAGGGAAACCATTGCAGCTTACGTATCTGGCCTGAATGCCTGTGGCTATTGCTTCGGCGCGCATAAGGCCGTTGCTACGGAACATGGTATGGATCCGACCATATTGGAAGCTATGGTGGAAAATGTGGATACAGCTCCGATTGCAGAAAAGCTGAAACCCATTTTGCGTTTCATCAAGAAACTGACGCTGACGCCAACACGTTTGGTTCAGGCCGACGCAGATGCTGTTTTTGAAGCGGGTTGGAGCGAGCAGGCATTGCATGATGCCATTGCAGTGTGTTGTGAATTCAGCTTTATGAATCGGCTTATGATGGGGCACGGAATCGAGCCACTTCCGCCGGAGGTGGCAGCAAAACGTGCACGTGAGCGCGTCAAATACGGCTACCTGGCCATGGCCGCTATGGAGCGCGGAGCCGAAAATGTGGAAGGCCTGGATGCGGAAACACAGGACATCGTTCAACAGAACAAGGACGAAGTCGCCAACTCCTGAATGCTTCTTCCAAATCTTCGGTGTTGAACACCAATTAACATTTACTCAATTTTCACGATAAACGCAGGAACTTGCGATCTCTGCTTGCCCTTTACGGAATATGTAACTTCCGCGCCTATTGTTCGTTTCATGGAATCTCAGTCTCTGGGCGTCTTGTCCGCCGACCAATGAGGAAGTTACATGAATACGAAATTGACCAGACGTATAACAATGCTTCTCTTCGGAGCGGTTGCAGCGACAATCTTCACGATCAGCGCGGTGCTCGTTTGGATGGCTGGAGAATTTAACCAGAAATCCCAAGACGATTCCCAGGTAATGATCCAGGGTGGCCTGGAAGCCATTGATAACACACTCAGATTGGTCACCGTAGATTATTCCTGGTGGCAGGACGCTTACGACAACATCAAAGAAGACAATGCGGATTGGGTCAGATCCAATATCGGTTCAGGCGTTGTTGATTCCTCCGCGCTGGATTTGGCCGTCGTTGCCCCACCGTCTGGTCCTGCCAAATATGGCTGGATCAAAGGCCAGGAAGTTGAAGGCCCTCAGGCCGATTTGCTGACACCTGAGCAGATTCTGAGAATGCGCAAGCTGATTGACAACACGCCTACCGATGAAGTTGTTGCCCTTACCCAATTCGATATGGTCGGCAATCATTTGGTTTTGCTCGCTGCTGCACACATTACATCAGACGATCCATCGGGCCTTGAGTTCGATACGCTGGCGACAAATATCTTTGGCTTCATTTTTGATGAAGAGCGCATTTCCAAGCTTGGTGAAACCTTCCTGACAGATGATTTGAAGCTGTCCAGCGTCATTGAACCCGACAAGGAACACATTGCCCTACTTGGGCCTGTTGGCGAAGTATTGGGCTATCTTGTCTGGACCGCTCCGGCACCAGGCGCCGAGTTGCTGCAAAAAACACTGTTGCCTCTGTCAGCGGCACTCATTTCATTCGCTGCAATTGGATTTCTGGTCGCTTATGGCGCCAACAAATTTGCCGAAGAACTGGGCCGTAAGGAAGCAGAATCCTACGAGAATGCGCGAACCGACAGCATGACATTGTTGCCAAACCGGTTCCACTTTGTCGAAGCTCTTGGGCGTCGATCGGTGCGAACCGCAAATGAAAAGGGCGAAATGGGTGTCATCTTCCTGGATGTGGATGGCTTCAAAAATGTCAATGACACGATTGGCCATGCCGGAGGTGACGATCTTATCTGCCAAGTTGCCCAACGTCTGGAAGCCATCATTCCCGACAAAGCGTTTCTCGCCCGCGTCGGCGGCGATGAGTTCAACATTCTGCTCACGGGCAAAGAGATTGCTTCTGAGGTAAATGCTATTGCGCAGAAATGCATAGAAGAAATCCAGAAAGACTTCCGGGTTAAAGGGCGTATTTTCAGGGTGTCAGTCTCAGTTGGCTATGCAATTGCCGATGAAGGTCAAACAAGCTGTGAAGAAGTGGTCCGTCGTGCCGATGTGGCCATGTATCAGGCCAAGGGCCAGAAGACAGGTGAGCCTGTTGCCTATGACAAAGAGTATGAATCGAATCTGTTCAAGAACAAGCAGATCGATGATGCCTTGCGCGCTGCACTGAATGCAGGTGAAGTTGAAGTGTACTACCAGCCAATCGTAAACGCCCAGTCCGGTAAAATGGAAATGGTTGAGGCGCTGGTCCATTGGGACTCCAAAAACCTTGGCTCCATGTCACCGGCAGAATTCATTCCGATCGCCGAAGAATCCGGTCTGATAGGCGCGTTGGGAACCTATGTGTTCCGAAAGGTTTGCGAGGATCTGGTCAAGAATCCAGAAATGCTTGCGAGTATCAACATGTCGCCGGTTCAATTGCTCGATCCTTTGCTGGTGGAAAATCTGCTCTCCATTATCGAGCAGACTGGTGTGGACACCGCCCGCATTGAACTTGAATTGACAGAAGGCATTGTTGTCAGCCATCCAGCTCTGGCCCGAGAAAAGCTCACCGCCCTTAAAGGCGCAGGTTTCAGTATCGTTCTCGATGATTTTGGTACCGGTTTCTCTTCAATTGGCTATCTGCGGCAGTTGCCCTTTGACAAGCTGAAGATCGACAGAAGCTTTATCAGTGGCGTTGAGACGAATGTGGAAGCTCTCAACCTGATGAAATCAATCGCAAGTCTTGGCCGTGCGCTGGACCTGACGGTGGTTGCTGAAGGTGTGGAGACCGCCGAACAAGCCAATTTGGCCCATTTGGCGGGCTGCAATCAAATTCAGGGATTTTACTTCAGCGGGCCGATGGCAATTGCTGATCTGCTGAAGTGGCAGCATCCCGGTTTTGACAAAAACGGCAACCCGGAAAGCCACTTGCTGCGGGCTTGAAAGACACCATAAGGGCCGACGTTGTCAGCTTTCGTTGCGAAGTCGGCCTGCATGATGTTTCATTGCACTGAACAGCCAATTGGAAAATCTGGGGCTTAGCGTTTCATAACGCGAAATGAAATCCGGATGCGACATATACATATCGGCCAGACCTTCATACCCGTCTGCACCGCACTTATCTCCCCACATCCTGGCAACCCATGCCCGGTGCTGTTCGAAAAGCGTATGAAGACTTTCCGCTGCGGTATCGATTCCTGATTCATAGGCGCTGACAAGGTCAGTTTCGACGGTTTTCAACTCCTGCATGGCTCTCTCCATGCCGCCGGGCAAGACGCTGACTGCTGCTTGCGAAATTGCGATTTGCGCCGCCATGTCAGTACCATATCTCTGGATAAGCCAGGCCTCATAATTGGCCTGCTCACCAGCTGTAAATGGAATGTATAAATCACTGATAGCCATATCTCGTTTCCCTTTGAGATGTTCAATCGTGGCATCCAGTGTTTCAATGATCCCGGCAGTTCTGCGGTGTTGCTGCTCCAGTCGCCCCCGATGCATCTCCAACCGCTGGACCGCGTCGGGCGGGCTATTCAGAAGAACCGCAATTTCGGCTAAAGACAGGCCAACGTCGCGATAAAACAGAATTTCCTGAAGGCGCATCATCTGGGGGCGATGATAGAGACGGTATCCATTGCCGCTGGTATAGGCAGGTTTCAACAACCCAATATCGTCATAGTGATGCAATGTGCGAATGGACACACCCGAAAGCCGGGCCATTTGACCCACTGAATATTCCTCGATTTGTTTCGTCATGACACTCTCATCGGGCCTCACGATGCGTGAGGGTCAACAGCTAATTTACAGATTGGGTGAGTTCATCCAATCCAGTCTCCTGTACAACAGCAGGATACTGGCGAATATATCTGAAAATGTGAGCGTGTCAGTCTATACGAACTGGAAGGAATCGTCCGGGCTAAGACCGCTGGTCAAATTGATGTTGCTGATTGTGATGCTGTTATCTGCATCCAGTTGAACAATGGTATCACCGTCCTCAAAACGGAAATCACTGAAATCCGCAGTAGAGGAAAAGCCATAGTCGGAAACATCAACGAGGTCGCCATCGGCAGACGAAAAATCACCGATCGTATCGTCGCCGTCTCCGGTCTTGAACACAAATGTGTCAGCATTCCCGCCGCCAAACAAAGTGTCATCGCCAGCTGCGCCGGACAGGATGTTAACCCCGGAATCGCCAGTCAGGTCATCAGCATGTGCGCTGCCGCTGAGGTTCTCAATATCGCGCAGTCTGTCACTGCCACTTCCGCCGGTCTGTTGTCCGCGTGTCGTTGCCAATGAGACTGTGACACCGCTGTCGGCGCCCTCATAAGAGGCCGTGTCATTCCCGTCGCCGCCATTCAGCTGGTCATTCCCAGCGCCGCCATTGAGAATATCATCGCCATCCTTGCCATTGAGGCGATCATTGCCGCCCAGCCCGAAAACCAGGTCAGCGTCGTCGGTGCCATTGTAACGATCACGGCCTTCGCTCAGATAAACCGGCGTAATGTCATCGCTGAGAATGGTGCCGGTCGCTGTGTCCGTATCGATCACCAGAGCATCGCTCGGATTGCTGAGTGTGACAGAGAAGGTTTCATCATTTTCGGCATCAAGATCACCGGCTATGTCTATGGTAATGATCTGACTGGTTTCGCCAATCGCAAACACAATTGTTCCGGATGGCAGGACAGATGCAGCAAAATCATCTGCGTCAGCCTGGTCCAAGCCGCTGCCGCTGACAACAAAGCTGATGGTCTGTTCGCTGGAGGCCGCTTTGTCGAGCGTGACCTCAAAGGTCAGCTCAACACTGCCCGCATCGCCTTCTTCCGCGCTTGATTGCAGCGTGGAGATTGTCGCGATGGAGGGCAGGTCAAAGACACCATCATCAAACTGGAGGTTTTCAATGCTTTCAAGTGTGTCGCTGCCATCTGGACCATCGATGGTAAAGACGCCATTTGCAAAGCCGATTGTATATTCAGAACGATTGCC
>JBPOEV010000002.1:0-696632 GCA_051251535.1 Alphaproteobacteria bacterium | reverse complement strand
GTCATTCCCAGCGCCGCCATTGAGAATATCATCGCCATCCTTGCCATTGAGGCGATCATTGCCGCCCAGCCCGAAAATCAGATCAGACTCATCAGTGCCATTGAGCCGGTCTTTTCCATCCGTGCCATTGATGATGTTGTACTGGGACCGGGTTGTAAAATTCAGTGTTTCCGCATCACCAATACCACCAAATGCATTGTCAGAACTGTCCAGTATTGCTCCGGCATCGACCGTCACATAGTAGGAACTTTCATACGACAGATCATCAATCGGATTGATACTGAGTGAAGAGTCAGTAATGCTGATCTGTGTGCTATCCGTCACATCAATGCTGCTCCAGACGGACCCGTCTGCATTGTGGATTGTCACAAAACCAGTTCCGGCTTTCACAGCCTCATCAAAGGTCAGAACCAATGTGGCATCTGTCTGAGTATTGTCCGCATCGTCTGAAGGTGTGCTGGATGTCAGTTGTGGGGCTGTTTCATCCGGCTCCGCTGCTGGTGCTTCAATGGTTTGATCATCAAATTTCAAAAACTCGAAATTCGTCAGCGTATCCGTACCGTGGGTACCAACCACCGTAGTTACACCGTCTTCGCTGGTGATTGTGTAGTCATCAAGATTACCGAAGAAGACGGCTGTATCCGTGCCATCTCCGCCATCCATATCATCATCGCCACGCATCCCGTAAAGGGTGTTGTCTTCCGCATTGCCGATTATCTGATCGTCGCCATCACCTGCAATCGCGTGCTCAATGGTGGTGCCAAGGGCGATTGTCAGGAATGCAGTTCCGGCCAATGTGGACGTGCTGCCCTCCGACAGGTTCAAGACCAGATTGCGATACATTGTCGAAGCGTCAATCCAATCCACGCCGCCATCGCTATCTGTCAGTGTCTCACGGCCGCTCTGCGCGGCCTGGGCTGCCAGAACTTCATCGGTGTAATGATAGACATCATCTTCGGTGAGTTCGGTTCCATAGCCGGTGAAGCGCACTGAATTCAGGGTGCCCTCATCGGCGTTGTAGGTATCCTCGATTTGAACCGTCCACTGCCCGTAGCTGGATTCCCCGCGGTAACCATCCAATCCGAATGTGTAGGAAAATCCACCATCGGAAGTTGAACTGTTTCCACTGGAACCATTGTAAAACGACATCTGAGTTCCATCGGGGGAAATCAGGTCCATGCGCAGATCTGTAAAATAGGAATGGGTCAGAGAGATCGTCAGCGCAACATGTTCCAGCGCAATGCTCTGGCTGACCATGAAGGAAAAGCTCATGGTCGCCAGATCGATAATCGATTTGTTCGCAGTCACGGTTCCAGTTGTGACGCTTTGTTCGTTGGATGAGGTCTCTGGCGTTGGAGTGAACGCACTCCAGACTTCCGCCATCCGCACAGCATTGAAGGCATTGATCATGCCATAGCCGTAATCCTCGCTGAAATGCAGCCCGCCGCCATTCCAATTGTCGGCACCGTTCCATTTCCAGCTGTGATTTTCATATGCGGTGGAGCCTGAGTAAAGGCTGCCTGTTCCGACAGATGAATAGCTGAGAATATTCTGGACATCACGCCAACCAAGCCCTGGATTGGCATCCAGAATAAGTGATACAAGCCCGGCAGTTATGGGGCTGGCAGCCGACGTGCCACCGAACTGATTGGTATAGTCACCGCCCAATAGGCCATCATAGCCATTGCCATTATCCAGACGGTCGGTCGTTACGGATCCAGCCGGCGCTGAAACCAGTAAATGGGCTCCATAGGTGGAGTAATACGTAACCTGACCACCGGAATCAACGGCCCCCACAGTAACGGTAAACCGGCTGGCATCCAGCCCCTCACCATTGCCATCAATATCGCTGTTGCCTGCGGATTTGACATTGACGGTGCCAAGCCCGCCACGCCCAACTTCGGCAGCATTTTCAAATTTTGCTTCATCGCCATAATTGTAAAAACCGGGTGAGGCGCCGTAGCTGTGATTTGTTACGTCAAATTCACTCAGGGAATTCAGCGTTTGCAGGTAACGCGACCAGTTGCTGTTGATGTCATCCGCACCACCAAAGATGCGGATGCCGGTCACACTTGCGTTAAAGGCGACGCCGACGCCACCGACTCCATTGTTCTCAGCCGCAATCAGACCGGCAACAGAGGTGCCGTGTCCATCGGTGGGTGTCAGCGGTTGGCCGTTATTGAGCGTGCCATTGATGACAACATGCATATTGTCATCATAGTTGCCATCCAGATCCCAATGATCAGACTCAACGCCGTCATCCCATATCCCGACGGTGATGCCTTCGCCGGTATGGTCTGCCCAAATACGCTCCAGCCCGGCAAAATTCTGACCAAGAGTAAAGCCCAGCCGACCGATAAGGGCCAGATGCCATTGATTGCCGTAAAGCGGATCGTCGGGAGAATATTCGGGGATCACTGGCGCCTCAATTTCTTATGGTCAATGCTGGCTGGGGTTTACGTTTCATTCATCAAGACTTCATTGCGGGACCGGAGAGGTGTTAAGAACCTCATCCACCCGAAAGGTGCGTGCTGCCTGCTGACAGCTTGAGTGTCGTACAAAAGTGCCGGAGGCCGTGAGCGCCTGTCCCGCAGGTGCTTGCTGCTTCGATACACCCATCAGAGAAACGCTTTCCCCGGTGTGCAGTTTGAGCATGGGACACGTGATTCCGCCTGCAATCACAACGCCTGAGAGCGTTTCGGCCTTGGATGCAAGAGCAGGCTGACCTGATGCGGCCGCAAAAGATCCGACACACAGACAGAGAGAGATAGCTATAAGTCTTTGTTTGAATTGCACGCTAATTCAGCCCCAGCTTGAACTATTTTCTATAGGGCAAATGAATACATAAATTGTTAATTAGTGCATCAGCATGTTAAACAATGGGTCGTAAATTGCGGCAGGCTTGGCGTCTGGAACCAATCTGCTCATTGGGTCCGATCTCTTACAGTATTCCCAAACCAATGACTGAAAAGACCGGCTATGACAGACCAAAAACAATCTGATACCGGCAGCCCGGCACGTTCTCGAAATGAATCGCCCGTACCGCCCGAGTTTTCTTTGCTGCGATTGGTGCCCGGTTCTGTCATGGCGTTCAGTCTGGTCACCAATATTTTGATGTTGACCGGGCCTCTCTTCATGCTTCAGGTCTATGATCGCGTTCTGTCCAGCGGCAGCGTCTCAACGCTCGTAGCTCTGTGTATTTTGGTTGCGATACTGTATGCACTTTACGGTTTCCTGGAATTTGTCCGCGGACGCATCATGGCCCGTGTCGGGCAGCAAATAGATGAGCGCTACCGCCATACTGCATTCAATATGGTGTCCCACTACGCAAAACTAGGCCTGGAACGTGTGAACCTGGCGCCGTTGCAGGACCTGGTGACTATACGGAATTTTGTGTCAGGGCCTGGTCCCCTTGCATTTCTCGACATGCCCTGGGCTCCGATTTATCTATTTGTGATTTATCTCATGCACCCATTGTTGGGGCTTGCATCCCTTGGCGCTGTTTTGCTGTTGGCCGGGCTGGCCATCTTGAACAATCGGCTGATTACTGAGCCAACCGAGTTATCCCAAAGAGCACAGGCTGCCGCGCAGAATCTGGGCGCGGAGAGCCGCCGCAATGTGGAGACCAGCTCTGTGCTTGGCATGACGACTGTCATGCGGGATCGCTGGACCCTGTTGCAAATGGACGCGCTTGAGGCCCAGACAAACGCATCTGATAGGGGCGGTGCGATAACGGCAACGTCACGCACTTTGCGGCTGGTCTTTCAGTCAGCCATTCTGGCGCTGGGCGCGTATCTGGCCGTGCGTCAGCAAATATCACCTGGCACCATGATCGCGGCTTCGATCATCATGTCCCGTGCGCTCGCGCCGGTGGAACAATCGGTGACGCACTGGCAGGCCTTCGTTTCATTCCGACAGGCCTGGAAACGATTTTCAGCCTTGATGGCTGATTTGCCGGACCCTGTATCCAGACTGTCTCTTCCAGCCCCTGAAGGCCGCGTTTCCGTTGAGGGGATGACAATCTTTTCACAATCAGACCGACGGCCCTTGCTGCAGGGGGTAACTTTCCAGTTGGAGCCGGGAAGCGGTTTGGGCATTATCGGGCCAACCGGTGCTGGAAAAACCACACTTGCCCGCGCTTTGACCGGAAATTGGCCTCTGAAACAGGGCGTTGTGCGGTTGGATGGTGCAGATCTTGACCATTGGGATCCGGTAGAACTGGGGCCATATCTGGGATACTTGCCGCAACGTGTCGATCTGTTCGAGGGAACCATCAGCCAGAATATTGCCCGTTTCCAACCCTCTGCCCGGCCCGATGGCATTGTAGCGGCCGCAAAACAGGCAGCGGTCCATGACATGATTCAGCAATTGCCGGATGGATACAACACCAATCTTGGTCCTCGCGGCGGCACCTTGTCTGCCGGCCAATGCCAGCGCATTGGTTTGGCACGCGCTCTTTACGGTCAACCCGCATTGGTTATTCTGGACGAGCCAAATGCAAATCTGGATGCGGAAGGCGAGGCTGCGCTGATCAAAGCTGTGCTGTCGGTGCGTGCCCGGGGCGGAACAGTGATCCTGGTGGCCCACCGTCCCAGCGCCATCGCTGCGCTGGACAAGCTGATGATGCTGCGTAATGGCCGAATGATGGCATTTGGCGATAAGGAAGAGGTATTGGGCAAAGTTATCGCAACCCGGCAATCTTCCGAGACCGAAGAGGCCACACCAGACAAAACTGATGGGGCACAGACGCTGAAGGTGATTGGCAAACCTGTGAAGGAGACGACTACATGATGCTCTCTTCGGAACAGTCCATGAAGCGCTATCAGCGCGCCGGTGGGTTGGCAATCCTGCTTGTGCTGGGCAGTCTCGGGGCGTGGGCCACGCTCAGCAGCATCAGCGGCGCGGTCATTGCCTCAGGAACGATTGTTGTTGAAAGCAACACCAAGCGTATTCAACATCTGGAAGGCGGCATTGTCGCTGAAATTCTGGTGGAGGAGGGCGATACGGTTGCTGCCGGTGATCCACTGCTTCGGATTGACAGCACAGATGCCCAGGCAGAATTGTCCATTCTCGATGCGGCGCGTGTGGAATTACTGGCAAAGATTGCGCGCCTGCGGGCCGAGCGCGATTTTTCAAAAGAAATCGTGTTTGACAAAGATCTTCTGTCTCGCCAGAGCGACCCGGAGGTGGCCGCTTTGCTGCTGGGGCAGCGGCGCCTGCTGCAAACTCAGAACGCGGCCATTCAGGGTCGGCTCGATCAGCTGGAAGAGCGCATCGCGCAATATGATGATGAAATAAAGGGGCTAGTGGCCCAACAGGCTGCAAAAGATGCGCAGACTGCATTCATCACGGAAGAACTGACCGATATCGAGTCCCTCGAAAGCCGCGGCCTGGTTCCCAAAACCCGTGTTCTATCGCTGCAGCGCGAACAGGCCCGTCTTGGCGGTGAATCTGGCCAATTGAGCTCGGAAATGGCGCGTATTTCAGGGCGCATCAGTGAAACCCGGCTTCAGGCTATTCAGATCACGGATGATTTTCGCGCCCGCGCATTGGATGAGTTGCGCGACGCAGAAGCTCAATTAAGTGAATATCGCGAGCGCCGCCTCGCAGTTTCCGCCCGCTTGCGCCGCACTGAAATTGTCGCGCCGCGGTCCGGACTGGTGCATGAACTGTTGGTCACCACCATCGGCGCTGTTCTGGCCCCGGGCGAAACGGTTATGCAATTGGTGCCGGAGGGGGACCCTTTGGTGGTGGAAGCAAGGGTGCGTCCTCAGGATATTGATCAGATCAGCACCGGTCAAAGTGCCTTGCTGCAATTTCCAAACGCCGATTCAAGGCTGACGCCGCAGATCAATGGTGAGGTCATTCGCATTTCTGCCGATTTGAATCAGCCGGGTGGAGATGCAGCCCCATTCTACACGGTTCGGCTACGTCTGGCTGAGGCTGAGGAAACCAAATTGGGTCCGCTGGTGTTGAGGCCGGGCATGCCGGTTGAGGCCTTCCTGCAAACATCGGAACGCAGTCCGCTCAATTACTTTCTCAAACCGTTTTCCGACCAACTTCGGCATGCATTTCGAGAAAAATAATGGTTTTTACAGATTTCCTTGCATCAATTGGGGCTTTCATAGACGTATCGGGATAAAGAGGCGAAGCCTCAGGGCCTGTTTCAAGAAAGAATGATCCATATGACCATCCGCTTGCATAAAAATGATCTGCCAGATGGCTATGATCCGGGCGGCTCTGTCGCCATTGATACAGAAACCATGGGGTTGAACCCGCATCGGGACCGGCTTTGTCTGGTGCAGATTTCTACGGGTGACGGCAACGCAGATCTGGTTCAGATCTCTCAGGATCAGGAGACAGCCCCAAATCTCACAAGGGTTCTGAATGACCGCGCAGTATTGAAACTGTTTCATTTCGCCCGTTTTGATGTGGCGGTGTTGCTGCACCGGTTTGGCGCACTGACCTCGCCCATTTATTGCACTAAAATTGCCTCTCGACTGGTGCGCACCTATACAGACCGCCATGGCCTCAAGGAATTGTGTCGCGAACTGATTGGCGTGGAACTGTCGAAGCAGCAGCAAAGCTCCAATTGGGGCGCGGATGAACTGTCCAAGGCACAGCAGGAATATGCTGCCAGCGATGTTCTGTATCTTCATGCCCTGAAAGAACAACTGGACGAACGCCTTGCGCGTGAAGGCCGCTTGGAAATTGCACAGACCTGCTTTGATTTTCTGCCGACAAGAGCGCGGCTTGATCTGATGGGCTGGCCGGAAACCGACATATTCGCTCACTCCTGAATCCAAACAACCGAAATCCAACGGGGCCAAACCGAGGAGCATGAGACCAACCCACTCGCAACTTGGTGTTTGCCTGACACAATCTCACCAAAACTTTCCCGTTTATAGAAATTGTGAAGTTTAGCCTGTATGGTCGCAATGCGGCCGTTTGGCTGATGTTGAAAATGATAGATATTCGGGTTTGCTGATTGTTGAGTGAGACGCTTTCAAATGGATCAGGTGGTGTGACGGCAGGTGCGGTAGTGCCGGCCCGTGCTCACTTGCCTGCGCCCAATGATCTGATGTCCTTTGACAGGGCAAAGCATTTCAAAAAAGTGCGCCGACATTCCATTCTGGTTCGCATATTGAGGCTGCTCCTGCCTGTGCTGGGTATTGGAACGATAGGGGCTCTGGTTTTCATCACCACTTTTGTTCCCAAAATTGGCATCGGCGGACTTGAGCTTGATCCGGGTATGACGCTCTCATTTAACGGCTCTTCGATCTTGATGAACAATCCCAAACTCAGTGGGTTCGGCGATGATGGCCAATCCTATGAAGTGAAAGCGGACAGCGCGACCCAGTCGATTCTCAATCCTGGTCTGATCAATTTGAATGGCCTGTTTGCCAAGATCACGCTTGAAGACGGAACCTGGGCGAATGTGCGTTCGCAAGAGGGGTTGTATAACAACGAGTCTTCGGAGCTTACCATTCAGTCGCCGATCCAGGTGGACTCAAGTGAAGGTTACAAGGTGACGTTGCAAAATGCCGAGGTCGATTTGAAAAGCGGAAAGCTGACCAGCCAGTCACCTGTTGAAGTACGCAGTGAAACTGGCTTTATGCAGGCAAACCAACTGATCATTGACAATAATGGCAAACGAATCCGGTTCACAAATGGCATACGCGTCACGATCGTGCCGCCGGACTCTGATGGAAAGCTGATTGTGCAAGAATGATGGTTAGCAAGATGATGAGGGATTTGGTTCCAGACATGAATATTGTTGCGCGAGATAGCAATGCGCTTGGCATGAACAGGATTCTGCAATGGGTAGGTGCCTTTGCGATGGCTTGCTTGCTTATGACGCCTGCTGTTCATGCGCAGGATGTTTCAGATGCCTTTTCTGGCTTGTCTGCCTCATCAAGAGACCCAATTGAAATTGAAGCAGATGAGTTGGAAGTTCAGGACCGTGAAAAAACGGCTGTATTCCGAGGCAATGTGCGGCTTGTGCAGGGGCCGACAACTCTGCGGGCGAGCAGTATAACTGTGTATTACGATGGCCGTGCGACCGGAGCCAATCAGCAGATTTCGAAAGTTGAGGCGCGGGGACCCATTCGCGTCACCAGTGAAGATCAGACAGCGCGCGGTGATCGGGCAACGTTTCAGATGGCGAGTCAAATATTGACCCTCACAGGCAATGTCATCCTCACCAAAGGCGGCAATGAATTGCGTGGCCAACGCCTGATCGTGAACCTGAAAACCGGCGAAAGCCGTGTTGAGGCGCCCAACAGTCAGTCCGGCGGTCGGGTGCGGGGCGTCTTCCTGCCAGGAAAACAATAGGCATAAAGGGCTGTCGGCCGAGAAACCATGCGGCAGGAAACAGCACGCTTGCACATCGACATGGCTTTTGAAGCAGGCTATTGAAAACAACACCTGCTAAATGCAGGGCCGATCACGTTTCAGGGTGTCCGCATCAGTGAAGAAATTCAGACTATCCAGGCCGGAAAACCGTGCGCGCGATGCGGCACCTGATTCAAGGCCCGCTCCTGTTGAGCCTGAATTCGCCGAGACCGGGAATTCCGGCCCCGAAAAATGGGACGATGCGCAGATAGAGAACGAAGTTTCCCAGCGTCGCCAATTGCGTTCGATTTATGATGATGATCATGATGAATTGGTGCCGCCAAGCGGGCCCAGAAGCAGTGATCGCGGTACGTTCCAAATTCGCGAAACAGTAAGTGCTGCCCTGAGCCCCTTGAAAGCGCTGCGCTTTAAACGGAAGCCAAAAACAGTCCCGAAACCACCTCGGACAGCGCCCCGGACAGCCCCATTGAGAACCGAAAATGCGCCGCGTTCAGAAACCGGTTCTGAGACATTTGTCGAACCCACACCGGTCCTGGAATCCACTCCGGCATCCGCACCAGTCGCGGCATTGTCACCCAGCAAGCCCGCAATTCGAAAGGCCGCCAAACAAAAGAGCCGTCAATTCAGCGATGAAGATGGCTGGCTGGTTGCGCAGAATCTGGCAAAGAGTTTTCGTCGACGCCCAGTGGTTCGTGATGTCACATTGGCTGTGCGCCAAGGTGAAGCTGTTGGACTTTTGGGTCCAAATGGTGCGGGTAAAACCACGGTTTTCTATATGATTACCGGCCTGATCCGCCCGGATCGGGGCGCAATTCGCATTGACGGATTGGATGTGACATCGCTGCCCATGTACAGTCGGGCGCGGCTTGGAATCGGCTATCTGCCGCAAGAGGCGTCAATTTTTCGGGGCCTCACGGTGGAAGATAACATCAAAGCGGTGTTGGAGATTGTCGAGCCGGATCGGCGCCAGCGCAAACAGGACCTCGAGCGCCTGTTAGAGGAATTTGGTATCGATCACTTGCGCAACTCGCCCAGTATTGCCTTGTCGGGAGGTGAGCGCCGCCGCTGCGAAATCGCGCGTGCTTTGGCCAGTCGCCCGGCTTTCATGTTGCTGGATGAGCCATTTGCCGGGATCGATCCCATTGCGGTGGGGGATATTCAGAAACTGGTCCGGCAGTTAACGGCGCGCGGAATTGGCGTCCTGATTACCGACCATAATGTACGCGAGACACTGGGACTGATTGACCGGGCTTACATCATCCATTCCGGGGAAGTTCTGATGGAAGGTACGCCTGACGACATCGTCCAGAATGAGGATGTAAGGCGCGTTTACCTTGGCGATCAATTTACTCTTTGAATACAATGGCCTGCTCGGCTAAAGTCGAATTAACCCGACATCTGGTATAATGCTAGATGGAAAGCGGGTCCGGAAGAATGCTGGATCATACAAGACGATACATCATTGCTAACACTTCAGAATAACGCGTCAATACTTCTAGGATCGTAGGGATCAGACCGCCTATGTCAGGGCCAAGTTCATTTTCTTTTGCAGGCGGGATGAGTCAGAAGCTCGCCCCCGGATTGCGTCAGAATCTGACTCAGTCTCTGGTCATGACGCCCCAATTGGTGCAGGCGATCAAACTTTTGCAGATGTCGCATCTGGAATTGTCGGGACATGTTGAAGATGAGTTGGAAAAAAATCCCCTGCTGGAACGCGAATCCGAAAGCGATGCTGACGATCCGGCCCCTCAAGTCGAAACAGATGACTGGCACGAACGGGAACTGACAGAAACCAATACCGATCTCAGCGGCCCGCCGGATTCCGACTACAGCAATCTTTATCAGGATGATAATGAAAAGGCGCTGACACCTTCGCAGGAAAGCCCTTACGATCAGGCCCTTGAAGGCCCTTCCATGCTTGGGGCCGCCGTTGGCGAGGATATGGCCTTTGACGCGACACTGGCTGGCACAACCAGCTTGCGCGCGCGCCTGGAAGATCAGCTTTTCCTGATGACGACCAATCAGGTGATGCGGGCATTATGTCAGTATCTGGTCAGTCAGTTGGATGGCGCTGGCTATCTCCAACTCGACAGTGCTGCCATTTGCAAGCAGTTTTCAATTGATGAAGCAACGCTGGAAGCGGCGGTTTCTTTGATTCACGCTTGCGAGCCGGCTGGCATTGGCGCGCGCAGCCTGAAGGAATGCCTTGAATTGCAACTCAAGGATCAGGGTGAACTGGATGCTTCCATGCGTCTCATACTGGATAATCTGGCGTTGCTGGGACAGCAGGATGTCGACGCTCTGCAAAGCCTTACAGGCCTGTCCGATAAAGACATCAGCCGAAAAATTGCCTGCATCCGGTCGCTCAACCCCAAACCGGGTGAGATGTTTGAAGCCTTGGAGCCTGAAAGTCTGGTACCGGATGTGCTGGTCAGACCAAACAGCGCCGAGGGAAGTGACAGCGCCTGGCATATTGAACTCAACAGTGAAGTTCTGCCACGTCTTCTGGTGAATGAGGTTTACTACCAGACCGTCTCAAAACACGCCAAAGAGGATGAAAAGACCTTCCTGAACACCAGCCTGCAATCGGCAAGCGGTCTGATCAAGGCACTCGATCAAAGAGCCCGAAGTATTTTGAAAGTGGCAACGGAAATTGTCCGAATGCAAGACGCTTTCTTCCTCTATGGAATTGAATATCTAAAACCCATGACCCTGAAGCAGGTGGCAGACGCCATTGAAATGCATGAATCGACAGTCAGCCGCGTGACATCGAACAAATATATTTCGACGCCGCGCGGCATTTTTGAATTGAAGTTTTTCTTCTCCTCCTCCATCGCAGGTGTGAACGGAGAAGTTCATTCTGGAGAGGCTGTAAGGCACAGAATCAAACAGTTGATTGATCAGGAAGCGGCCGGTTCCATTCTCAGTGATGACGCCCTTGTGGAAAAATTGAAGGCCTCTGGCATCGACATTGCGCGCAGAACCGTGGCAAAATACCGCGAAGCACTTGGCATACCCTCCAGTGTGGCACGTCGGCGCCAAAAGCGGACGGTTGGCGGGCAAACCAGATAGGCCATATGAGCTGCCTGGCCGGCAGTGAACATGGCTACGATGCCGACTATGGCATTGAGTGTTGCACTGACTTTGAATTGGGTAACCGGCTCATATTCAGTGGCTAAGCGTCCAAAACCGGCTTGTGAACCGGTGGGCGAGTTGAAAAACGGTCCCATGCCGGGGCTCAAGCGAGAGGTAGATTATGGAACTTCGCATATCCGGAAAAAATATGGATGTGGGGGAAACTCTGCGTGGCGAAATAGAAAACAGGATTGGCGAGGCTTTAAACAAATACTTTTCAGGAACCTATTCCGGACAGGTCACCATGACCAAGGAGCCGAACGGGTTTTCCTCAGAATGTTCGATTCATTTGAGTACGGGTGCAAGTTTGGCTGCATCCGGTAAGGCGCCAGAACCACGCGCAAGCTTTGAGAAATCCGCAGAGCGGGTAGAAAAGCAGTTGCGTCGCTACAAGCGCAAGTTGAAAGACCATCATCAGCGTGCCAACCGTGAAAACGCAATGATGGCAGCAAGTTACATTCTTGCAGCGCCCGCTGAAGATGAAGAAGTGCCAGAGGATTTCAATCCCGTCATTATTGCTGAAACGGCTTCCAGTTTGCCAACATTCACGGTTGGAAACGCGGTCATGGAGATGGACATGACGGATGTGCCGCTGCTGGTGTTTCGAAACGCTGGACATGGTGGTGTAAACGTGGTCTACCGTCGCGCCGACGGCAATATTGGCTGGGTTGATCCATCATTGCAGACTTGACGGGCAGCCGGGAACGGCTAGGTCTTGAGAGTAGGCATGACAGCATTTTTAATCTGTAAGCCAAGCTGGTAGCCACCAGTCAACGGTTACCAGCTTGTCTTTGAAACAGAAATATGTGCCGCGACAATGACAAATACAATAATGGATGTTTGCGATGGATCTGAGTGATCTGGTTTCGCCCGATGCCGTAATACCCACCCTGAAGGTGCAATCCAAAAAGCAGGCCATACAGGCACTGGCTGAAAAGGCTGCGTCTTTAACTGGTGTTCCGGAGCGCGAAATTTTTGACACGCTTCTGCAACGTGAACGGCTTGGGTCCACTGGTGTGGGGCATGGCATTGCCATTCCTCACGGAAAATTGGTGACCTTTGACGCAATCATTGGCGTTTTTGCTCGTTTGGAAACACCGATCGAGTTTGAATCGCTTGACGGAGAGCCCGTCGACCTGATTTTCCTCTTGCTGGCCTCCGAAGGGGCCGGGGCAGATCATTTGAAGGCTCTGGCGCGCATTGCCAGAGTGTTCCGCAACAACCAAATCACATCGAAATTGCGCGAAACACGCGATGCAGACGCCATCTATGCGGTTCTGACCCAGGATATGGCGTCTAACGCGGCTTAAAATATCTTTGCATTCACAGCTTTGTCTGCTGCATCAAACGATTGACAACACCCGCGGACAGACGGCCAATTGGCTGTGTGCTCAATTGACCGCCTGTGGATCATTTGCAGATTTAGACCCTAGTTCCCCTTGGAATTGCCGCTGGCGGCCATCGTGAGCTTTTTCAGAGCCCCCTGCATGGCCTGGATGGCAGGATGGTCCACTGGGATGCCATGTTCCACCGCAGCATCGGCTGGGTCAGGATAGCTCAGCCAGACCTGTCCTGATGCATCTTCATAGGCCAGAACACGAAGTGGCAGATAAAGCCCGATTGTTTGACCGATTGCGAAGGCGTCTGCGCCAATCTTTGGACTGCCAAAAATCAGGACAGTCGTGGGGCGAATGTCTTTTCCAACGCTTTTGACGCCTTGTTGAAAATCTACCTTTGTGAAGACGCGCGCACCTGCTTTTTCTATGGCGGCTTCCAGTCTGGCAGTCACGTCGCCGACGGGCAATTCGCTTTTTACATTGATCGTGGCGCCCTGTGCAGATGAAAATGTCAGAAGTGCAAACAGAGCTGACAGGCCTATGTTTCGGATGTGTGAGAGTTTCATTGGGTTTCCTTTCCCTGTTGTTCCAACAAAGGGCTACCAACGAACGGAAATTGGTGCTTGAGTCCGGTTTGAGTATTTTTGGAGGAATTTTGGAGGTTCCTTCAAACGATCCGGGTTGGCGTTGTGATTTATCAGTTTGACGAATTTGAATTGGATTACACAAAGTTCGAGCTGAAACATGCGGGCGAACAGATTCATGTCGAGCCGCAAACCCTGACATTGTTGCATTTTCTTATCCAAAACCGGGACCAGCTGATTTCCAGAGCAGATATGATCGAGACGATCTGGTCTGGCCGGACAGTCTCTGATTGGGCGGTATCTGCTTCTATCAAAGCCGCGCGGATTGCTCTTGGTGACGTCGACACGCCTCGGCGCTATATTCGTACCATTCACGGCAAGGGCGTACGGTTTGTCGCCCACGTCAACGAAGTGCCAAGGGGTGCGGGTGTGCCCAAAGCAAAGCTGGTGTCAGATAAAGGCCTGCACCTGATCATCCTGCCGCTCTCCGATTTTAGCGAGCGCAAGCAGAATCAGTATCTGGCAGATGGAATCACAGAAGATCTGATCAATGATTTGGGAAGCGCCAAAAATCTGTGTGTTGCATCCCGCAATGCATCTTTCAGACTGCAAGGCGAGGAGGCTGCTCCCGGGGGGCTGCGGGATAAGATGGGCATCAGCCATGTGCTGGAAGGCTCGATCCGCAGAAGTGAAAACCGGTTTCGGATCAATCTGCAATTGTTGGAAACCGAAACAGAAACCCAGATTTGGTCTGACAGATATGATGGCACGATGGGGGATATTTTTGATTTTCAGGACACGATTTGTGCGAAAATTGCGCGCAATCTGAAAGTGCAGTTTTCAGCCTTGTCAGGCCGTAGCGGCACGCGCAACAAAGACGCCTATGAGCATTGCATGAAAGGCCGGGCTGAATACTACCAGTATAAGCCGGCAAGCCTTGCCAAGGCGCTCACGCATTTTGAAGCGGCGACGGCAGCAGATCAGACATATGCAGAGGCCTTCGCGTATCAGGCCTATTGCCGAACATCGAACTATGTTTTCACGTGGCCTGGTGGCGATGATGATCTCAGTGTTGCAGAAGAATTGGCACGAAAGGCCATCAAACTGGATGAAAGCTCTGCCATTGCCTTTGCTCGTCTGGGCTGGACGCTCGGCTTTCTGGCAGATCGCGAGCGAACCATTGAAGCCTTTGAAAAGGCTCTGGATCTGGACCCGTCCAATGCTGAGGTCTGGCATTCCTATGGCGAAACCCTCAACCGGCTGGCTCTTCCGGTGGAAGCTTTGCGCCGTCTGGAAACAGCCTTTGGCATAGACAGTTACGCACCACCAAGTTGGGAATTTGCACGCGGCCATTCCAGAATTCTGCTTCAGGATTATGACCAGGCACTGGAGTATTTGTTACCCGTTCTGGATCGTGTTCCGGGCTTTATCCCGGCGCGTGTTCAATTGGCCCGGCTCTACGCCGAAACCGGCAGGCTGGGTGAGGCAGGCGAGACGGTCACATCCATCCGCAAACTGGCCCCGCGCTACAGCCTTAAAAACGCCCTGAGAATGTTTCCGTATCCGGATGCCGAGCATAGCAAACGTTTTGAGCAGGCGCTCAAGGCAGTCGATTTTCCAGAGAGTTAGTTTTTGCCGGGTTCGGGTCTTGGGGCGTAGACTTCTAAACCGTGGTCGAAGTCAAATGGCCGTGGGCCTCCTTTGGCTTTGAATTTTTCATGCTTGGTGTCATTTTCGGTCCATTACGGGCATGTGATGCAGCGCAATGTTGGTGCAATAAGCGACCTTAGGACTTGAAATTTTGACCCAGGCCGCCTTTCAACCATCACCTGAGACGCTGCAGTGCATCTCCACATCGTGAACTTTCGCTGCGGTTGCCGAATGGTTGCTCTATTGAACTTAACCACCCAAGGGATCGGTAAGCCTGATTTTGAACGTTCAGGCTTACCGGCATCTTATCCAACCAGAGTCTGGCGCGCGCGCAGGGCGCGGTAAAGGCCATCCTTGCGTGCCACAAGCTCCACCGGAGTGCCGTCTTCGACAATCCGTCCGCGATCAAAGACGAGAATGCGGTCCATTCGCTCCACAGTGGACAGCCGGTGCGCGATAACAAGTGTTGTGCGCCCCTCCATGAGTCTCTCCGCCGCTTGAGCAACTTGCGCCTCGGCCTCTGAATCAAGCGAAGATGTCGCCTCATCCATGACTAAGACAGGCGCATCCGACAGGAATGCCCTTGCGATGGCCACCCGTTGGCGCTCTCCGCCCGACAGCTTGACGCCCCTTTCGCCCACCTCCGTGCCAAAGCCTTTGGGCAGCCGCTTGATGAAATCAGCAGCCCCCGCGCGCGCCGCAGCGTCATGGATGTCCTGCATCGTGGCACTGGGGCGCGCATAGGCGATGTTTTCGGCAAGGGAGCGATGAAACAGAACTGGCTCCTGTGGGACAAGCGCTATGTGCTGACGCAACTCATGCAAGGGAACGCGCGCAATGTCGACACCGCCCAGTGTGACCACACCGTCGTTGATTTCATGAATCCGCTGGATCAGTTTTACGAACGTTGTCTTGCCTGACCCTGACCGACCAACCAACCCTACTTTCTGACCTGCAGGTATGGCTACGTCCAAATTTGTAAAGAGCGGCGTCGCGGCCCCTGCATATCCGTAGTCGACATGGTTAAACGCCAGCGCTGCCGCACGGGGCGGCAAGGTCGATTCGGGCTGTCTGGCGACAGAGTGTTCGGGAGTTGCCGACATCAGCTCGACCAGTTCCTCGGCATCGTTGACGGCCTTTTGCAACCCGCGCACATGGTTTCCCATCTGGCGCAGATACCCGTCGAGCATGCCAAGCGCCGAGACCACGAATGCGATCTCACCTGCATCAGCCAGATTACGGGTATAAGCGAAGAGTGCCCCACCCAGGACTGCAGCCCGCAGACCCCAGATCGTTATGTCCTGAGACAGGCCAGACCATGTGCCGCGCCGCCATGTGCGTCGTGTGCGGTGCGCCCACTTGGCCAGAACAAGTTCCAGCCGCGCGTCCTCGCGCTGCTCTCCCGCATGGGCGCGCACGACTCCATTTGATGTGATTGCATCGGCCAGCGCGCCCGAGACGCGGCTGTCCTGCGCGTTGGCCAGACGGGCCGCTGGAGCCACCCAGAACAGCGTCAACGACAGGGAAAGCCCCAGAAACACAAGGGCGCCCACAGCGGCGACAAGCCCAACCTCCCAGCGAAAAGCGGTAAGCGTTCCGATGGTGCCCAAAAGGATCAGCACAGAGGGCAAAAGAGCCAGCAGAAGCAGATCCCCCATCTCATCCAAAGCCCAGGCCCCGCGTGTGATCTTGCGCACGGTCGATCCGGCAAAGGCGTTCGCATGCCAATCGGCGGGAAGACGTTGAACATGTGCAAAGGCCTCGGATTCTGCTGCCCGCATGGAGGGAATGGTAAGATCAATGATGAAAAAGTAGCTCAGGATCTTGGCTGCAATGGACAAGGCTCCAAAGCCCAATAGCGCACTGAAGGCATGCCAAGGCGCGCCCGCACCGGCAACAGCGTCGATAAGGCGGCCAGTAATGACAGGCACCGCAATATCTGCGGCCGTTGAGATCAGGACAAGTGCCAAGATGACTGCAACTTTTCCGCTTTGGCGCATCCAAAGACGGAATGTGAACGAGAAAACACGTGCGAACGCGCCGTCGGTTGAATAATGGAACATGAAAGTCTTGCAACCAGGTCGGCTGCACCTTGCTGATTATTTGGAAAGTAGGTCCAGCTTGGACCAGTAAATCTGCAACTTTGGGCGAGATACGCCGCAGAATTGTCAGATCAGGACGGCTCCAAAACGGGTGCGTCCCGGGAGGAAGCAATAAGCGATAGTCATGTGCGTCCTCCTAGCAAGGTGAATCATTGGAGTATCCTAATTGGCGATTACATGGTCAGTCAAGCACAACTTGAGCGATAATTGACCGAGGCTGCTACCTGTCCACAACGCGCAGCCAGTCGTCACGAATGGCCCAAATCCGGCGATCAATCATGGTACTGAGAAATTCCGCTTCGAGCCTATGGTGTCGGATGCTGAAAGCAGAACGAAGGTCCTCATTGTTGCAAGTCAACAAGAGGCACTCTTCTGTTAAACTGGTCTATCTGAACCAATAGACGCTTACGTCAGACAGCCATTTGCTCTTCGATCAATGTTTTCATTCGAGGCATGAGCTGCAGTATCCAATCGGCACTTCGATTGCCGTGAACTGACAGCCAGAGGCGAGAAGGTTTCTTTTCCTGCATACGCGGCCACCAGGTCACCTCAAGAATCCCTCGTTCATCGTGTTTCTTTAAGTGCCAATGAACGCATCCCGGATACTTCTTGAGGGTACTCTTCATTGTGATCTGAAGCGTCTCGTTTGTGCAGGTCTCTTCGACAATTGCGACGACGGCGTTAGCGTCTAAAGTCACTGGTAATTTGATGTCGATATCTGTCATCTCTTGACCGTAGCAATGACGCGAAGTCAACAAAACCAATTTTTGCCTGGGGTTAGGGAATCCGGCGATGTATGCAGTCGAAAGCCAACCGAAAACTCATACTTTAGTGTCTGACGACCCATTTTTAGTGTTGTTTGTGGGTAGGAAAATTGGTGCAATTCGCAGACTTCTTTGGCAGAAACATTTGCGGTTATTTCTGTCTGCGACAGCAATAGGAGAAGGGGTGCACATATGAACATAAACCATTTGATGCGCTGAGCATTCATCAAATTGATAATACTAATCCACCTCTTGCTTGAAGATACATCGTTATTCGAAGGCAGACATCAATGGCTAAAAGCCAGTTTTGACATCTAAAATGCACGAACGTTTCCGTATATCTGAATACAACAATTCTTGGCCGCAGAACTTGGGGTCTGATTTACCAGGATTTGGGATTCCCAGCGCATAATCTCGAAAACCTGTCCTCCCCCAAAAAAATTACCGAACGACATTTGTTGGTGGCATGCGAACCCGGCCCAATGCGGACCTTCATGTGATCTGCGGCGAAAGGCTGCAAGGAGCACACTTTACCGATTTTCTGTATTGCAGCGAATGTGGGATATCGGGATATTGTTATATGATCCGTAAGTTCTTGGCCCATTCCGAGCAATGACCTCCTTTCTACATCGCTGCAGCGCGGCCCGGTAAGAAGCTAAGCACGCATGTCATGGAAGCCTATCGCGCAGCCCATGCGGTGGCGGAGGTTTTGTCAGTGAACGGCTGCGCTCCGGTCCAAATTGATCGTCATCTTACAATCAACCATGACCCCGAGACCGATGACCGCATCCGCAGAGCGAGGAGAATTGTCTCAGACACCTACACCGCGCCAAAGCTTTGCCTTTAACCCTTAAGGGGGATAGCCACCGCGTGCAGTTGTCGATTGATGTCGGCCTGATGCTCTGTATAGGCCCCGATCACCGTGTTGCGCAGCCAGCTATTGGCGGGGTCCGACGCATTGCGGGCCGACCAGGCAAAGCGCATCGGGAAATCCTCGGGTGCGGCGACCGGTTCCAGCACCTCCAGATCATAGCGTTTCCACATCTCTTCGATTACAAAACTCGGCTGTGTTGCGATGAAATCGGTCGCGGCTAGCATGACGCCGATAAGGGCAAAATCTGGCACCTTGCCACCAAGGGTTCGTGGCCGGTTCAGCAGCCGGTGCTCTTTCTCGATAGGTGCGCCGCCGCCATTGTCCTCGACGGCGACCTGAAGATAGCGATACTGCGACGCGGTCTCGACACTCCAGTTCTTGGCGGCCGGATGCCCTTTTCGAACGAAGCTGAAGAAGGTCGCCGGCTCCAGATCTACCGATTGAATCCCGTCGAACAGATGGGTTCGGCCGCCAACATGCAAAAGGTCGATCAGCCCATCCACCAAATCGTTCTGACCGCTTTGCCTGATCGCAACCCAATCGACCATCGCGTTGGGTGCTGTGGATTGTATCAAAGCGGTCGTCTGGGCCATGAAGGTCGGAGACGAATGCAGTCCGATCCGAAACACCCGGTCGCTGGTTGCGGGATCGAACGGCTCTGCGGGTTTTAGTGCACGGCGCAGGCCCCGTAAAACAGGTGCGACCTCTGCGGCGAGCAGCAGCGCCTGTGGCGTCGGCTGCATTTTTCCACCGACCCGCACGAAAAGCGGATTGTCGAATTGCACGCGCAATCGCCCAAGCGCGTGGCTGACTGCAGAGGGCGTCAGCGCAAGCCGATCTGCTGCCGCCGCAACGCTGCCTTCTTCGATCAATGCCTCAAAAGTCGCCAATAAATTAAGGTCGATCTTGTGTAACTGAATTTCGCTCATGCGGGCCTGAAATCGTTTCGCTGGACTGATTTGAGCATGACGTGGATGTTGGCTGCAAGTCCAATGAAACGCGACACAAACCGCAGCGACACAAAATGAGCGCGCTGAGATACTTGCCGCTGGTAAATTGGGCACAACTGAAGACGCAGTGCACGATTACCGGGCACGGCACCTGAATTCAAAACAGAAATTGTTCGCGACAAACATGTCCGAATGGGCCGCCCCCGCGACCCGACGGGGCGGGTGCGACTGAAAAGCATAAGGAATAAGCCATGACCGTGATTGAAAAAACACCCGACGCCGCGCAACAACGCAGCGGCGAAGCCAATGGCCGCATCTGGGGCGCCCGCGCCGCCGATTGGGCCGACATTCAGGAACCGCAATGCGCCCCGGCTTACCACGCGGTTTTTGACAAGGCCGTTGTCGGCTCCAAGACCCGCGTTCTTGACGCCGGGTGCGGCGCCGGTATGGCGCTCCGCCTTGCCGCGGACCTTGGTGCCTCCGTATCGGGCATCGATGCGTCAGAGCCGCTTTTGGAGGTGGCCCGCACCCGTTTGCCCAGCGCCTTGCTTGCTCAAGGAGATCTGGAGGAGTTGCCGTATCAAGATGATGCCTTTGATGTCGTCACCGGCTTCAACTCTTTCCAATATGCGGCCAACCCCATCGCCGCTCTGCAAGAGGCGCGGCGTGTGGCCAAACCTGGCGGCCGTGTGTTTGTCATGACATGGGGCGATCCTGCGGGCATGGAGGCGGCTGCTCTGGTCGCTGCCCTGAAACCTTTGCTACCGCCTCCGCCTGCGGGTGCGGGCGGGCCGTTCGCGTTGTCAGAGTCCGGCAAGCTGGAAGACCTTGCGCGTTCCGCAGGTCTGATGCCGCTCGAGGTCTTCGACGTAAACTCCCCGTGGCGTTACCCGGATCTTGCAACCGCATTGAAAGGCCTCGGATCGTCAGGTGTCGCCTTTAAAGCCTCCGAAACCAGCGGCCAAGATGCCCTTGATGCCGCTCATGCAGCGACGCTCACCCCATTTCGACAGGCGGACGGCAGCTTTCGGATCGGGGCGACGTTCCGGGTCTTGATGGCCGGCTTAGAGGCATAATTTTTCTTGCACGCGGTGGCACGAGGCCCTTCGTTATGCCACCGCCGATGTCATTTCTGACCAATTGTCAAAATATATTTCGGAGACTGTTATGACGCAGATTTTGCAAGTCGCAGCCATTGCCTTGGCCACGCTTGGAACCGGTGCGGCAACGATGACGGTGATGAACGTAGACATCCCAGATCTTGTTGTGCCAGAAGGAGATTGGGTTGCAGGCAGCCTGTTCGATGGCAAGACGTTTGAAATCGTTGGCACTGAGGAGGGCAGCGGCGCAGTTCTTGATGGCAAGGTTGTCTTTCGCGATGGAACATTCCAATCACTGGACTGTGAAGAATACTGCAATTTCGGCTGGTCCGACTACCAGACCAAGGTGATCGACGATGTGATCCACGTTACTGCAAAGGCGATATGCCCGGATGCGCCGCATACAGTCGTCTGGTACGGCACCGTGACGGGTGACGCGATAGAGTTCCAAGTGACTTGGACCACCCGGCGCTGGTATTGGACCAACCAGATCGCAATTTCCACAAGCGGCGTCTTGGTGGATACCGTAGAACAGACCATTTCGGGTTGATGATCTAAAGTGACCCCAAATGGCCTGAGCCTTGGATCTGTGGTTTTCCGACTGATCCTTCTTGTTGCATTCCTTGCGCTTGCCACATGGGGGGTCCACCTTATCCGTGACGCGTTGGACCTTCAGATCAGACCTGACAACGAACAGCAGGTGCATAGCGCGATCATGCTTGGATCGGTTGCCTACGTCGGGCTTTTGGCGCTGCCATTCGTGCCGGGTGCCGAAATCGGGCTTGCGATGCTGGCGGCGTTTGGCCCCAGTATCGCGCCACTGATCTATGTGGTGACTGTCGCTTCGATGATGGTGGCCTATACTGTCGGCCGGTTTCTTCCGATCAGCGCGCTGGAACGGCTGTTGTTTTTTCTGCGCATGCGCCGCGCTGCGGCTTTGGTTGCCCGCGCAGCCCTTTTGTCGCCAGAAGACCGGCTGGCGATGTTGCTGGATGGACAATCCCCGCGCTCGATAAAGCTTGGCCTGCGTTACCGCTATATTGCCGTCGCGCTGGCTGTGAACACGCCGGGTAATTCCATCATTGGCGGCGGCGGTGGCATTATGATGATGGCGGGATTGAGCGGAATTTTTTCACCAATTGCAACTTTTCTGACTATTTCTTTGGCTGTGTCGCCGGTGCCCCTTGCGGTGATTTTCCTTGGACTAAAAATCTGATCTGAAGCAGTTGCCTGGGGGGGCGCGCTGCAATTCTGCAAGTCGCGCTTGCGCAGCCCCTAATCGACGCAAATTGCGGTCTGGAGTAGACATATGCCATCGCAATAGCGACCCAACTAAAATGCCAAACTGGACACAACGACTGAACGGGAATGACCCGTTTGGAGGAAAGCTCCCCTGCGGTCTGACGTTGGACTTCGCACCAATTTGAACCCAGGAGGAGACACAAAGTGACCCTCAAGGTAATCGGTACAGGCCTCAGCCGCACTGGCACAATGTCGACGCGTATGGCGCTTGAACACCTCGGCATTGGCCAATACCACCATATGATGTCGCTTTTCGCAGACCCCACACAGGTCGTGATCTGGACAGATGTAGCCCGCGTCAATGCCATGCAACTGATCAAAAGCGGCTGTAGGTTGCGCGGGCCCCAAAATCTGCTTTGTCCGCACTGCAGACCTTGGTGCTAGGCGCAGCGAATGTCCGCATTCCACCCATTTCTGTATTCCACTATCATCTTGACCGCGCTCAAATAATCCACACGACCCTATCTGAGCCGTCGTTTGATCTGTGCCACAGCCCTCAAATGCGCATTCACAAATTGGTCTCATGCTTGAGCCGTGCCGCCACTATTTTTCGCTGCTCATCCTGTCCGCCAGGAAACGTACAAACAGAAGTGTCAGACTTTCCTCTGAGACATTGTTCGGCCACACCGCATAAAGAGAAATTGACTTAAGGGGCCAATTTGGATTGAGAGCGATGAGGTCTCCCCTGTCCAGATCATCCTGGATAACGACTTTTGGTACTGCTGCAAGTCCCAATCCGCTTTTGGCCATTTGGCACATAGCAACAACACCATCGACTTCAATTGATACCTCTGGATTGATCCGTGGCATCTCGCCTTTCGTATTGGTCAACTGCTTGTTGATGGGAAATTGTCGGAAGCTGATCCAGTCCATTTCTGACAGATCATCAATTGTCTTGGGCAATCTGGCCGGGATGAGTTCCCGGCCAGATGTATTTGAATTGTCAGAGCCCGATCATGGCCTTCATGTTGCCGATGAAGGTCGCATCATCCTGCTGTTTGCGCGCATCCAGCAGAGCCTCCGCATCTGGGCCAGCGCGATATCGCAGCGTGTCTGTTCCATCAGTTGCCGCTGACAAGATGATGTCGGCAACCACAGATGGCTCGGACGCTTCGGTATTGCTGCCCCAACTTTCAAACAGCTTTTGGACGGTTGGCTGATATTCAGCCATGGTTTCATCATTGACGAAGTCGAACGACCGCCCCCCGAAATCAGTTTTAATGAGACCCGGTTCAACAAGTTTTACCCTCACGCCGAAGGGTTCCAATTCGTAATGCAGGGATTCGGACAGTCCTTCGACCGCGAATTTGGTGCCGTGATAAAGCGTTCCAAGCGGGAAGGTCATCTGCCCGCCAATAGACGAGATATTGATGATGGTGCCGGACGCATTGGCGCGAAAATGCGGTAGCAGCGCTTTGGTGGTTGCCAAAAGACCGATGACATTGGTTTCGAACTGACGCCGGATGCGGTCCATCGGAAAGGCTTCCAGAGGCCCGTAGGCGCCATAACCTGCATTGTTCAGCAAGACGTCGATGTTGCCAAACCTTGCAATGCCCTGTTCGACAGCTTGCGCAATAGACGCTTCATCCGTCACATCCAGTCGTGTCACCAGAACATTGTCGAGTTGTGTCAGGTCCTCTTCATTATCAGGTGACCGCATGGTTGCGATGACATTCCAGCCATTGGCCTGAAACAGTTTGGCAGTTGTCTTTCCAATTCCCGAAGACGCGCCGGTGATGAGTATGGTCTGTGTCATAGTGTATTTCCTTGGTGTTTTTTTGCCGATTGATTGTGCGCTCACAGGTTCTGGCCGCCAGAAATCTCAATGCGCTGCCCGGTCATCCATTGATTGTCTCCCACCAGAAGACTGGTAATGGCTCCGCCAATATCGTCTGGAAGGCCAACGCGGCCCATGGCTGTTGTGGACGCAACAAATTGATTGATTTCAGGATTATCCCGCACCATGCCGCCGCCGAAATCTGTCTCGATGGCTCCCGGCGCAATGGCATTGACGGTGATGCTGCGTGCACCAAGTTCGCTTGCCATGTAGCGGGTCAGCACTTCCACGGCGCCCTTCATGGCACCATAGGCCGAGTAACCGGGCATGGTGAAACGGGCAAGGCCGGTGGACAGATTCACAATGCGCCCGCCATCTTCAATCAGGGGAAGCAGCCGCTGGGTGAGGAAGTAGACCCCTTTGAAATGCATGTTCATCAACGTGTCGAAGTCGTCTTCACTGGTGTCTGCAAAGGGCTTGTTGATGCCGATACCGGCATTGTTGACCAGAAAATCAAACGTTTCGCGTTGCCAAATCTGTGTCAATGCAGCCGTCAGGCTTTCGGTGAAATTGGCAAATTGAGCGGTGTTTCCAGTGTCCAATTGCAGGGCAACAGCCTGGCCGCCTTGGGCCTGAATCTCGGAGACCACCGCATCAGCTGCTTCGCTGTTGGAAAGATAGGTCAGGATGATGTCGACATTCTTGGCGGCCAGATGAAGGGCTGCGCTGCGCCCAAGACCGCGGCTGCCGCCGGTAATCAATGCAATTTTGCGTGTCATCATATGCTCCGTTTTTGTGATGAAGCAGATTTAGGCCTCGCAGGTCTCCCATGCCTGCCCGTTTCTCCACAAAACATGCCTGTTTCTCCAAACCACAGGATTTTCCGTACAATTTTAGATTCAACGCTCTATAAGTGAGGCTGAATTGGAGAGACGTTTCATGCTGGATCACTTTGCCCAGAGCGTTCTGAAATATTTTGATAAAAATGGCTCAGAAGCTGAGCCTTGCCTGACCGATGTGCCGGGTTTGGCCGTTTTGTCCAATCGGAAACCAACCAGATTGGAAGGTAATCTGTACAATCCGGTTATCTGCCTGATTCTACAAGGTCGCAAGGAAGCCTACATTGGCGATCGCAAACTGAGTTTTGGGCAAGGAGAGTCGCTGATTGTCTCCCATGACCTTCCGGTTATGGCGCAGATCACCGAAGCCAGCCAGACAACGCCCTACATTGCCATTGCCATGTCAATTGATCTGCAGATCATTCGCAGCCTTTATGATCAGATTGATGATTTGGGCGATCTGCAAAGTCAATTCTGCGCCATGGATGCTGCAAAGGCCGACAATGAGTTGGTGGGCGCATTTGGCAGGCTTTTCGAGTTGGTGGACAATCCGTTAGAGGCGAAAGTCATGGTGCCGCTGGTTCTGCGGGAAATCCATTTTCGCACTGTTCTGGCCAAGAATGGCGGCATGTTGCGGCAATTGCTGATGCGCGACAGCCATGCCAGCCGCGTTGGCAAGGCCATTGACCGTATCAGACAGGACTTCGCCGCGCCGTTTTCTGTGTCAGAGCTGGCACATATTGCGGGTATGAGCACGTCCTCGTTTCATGAGCATTTCAAGGCCGTCACATCCTCCACCCCCTTGCAGTATCAAAAGGATTTGAGATTGCTGCAGGCCAGGCGGTTGATACAGGAGGGGGATTGCACAATCTCATCCGCTGCGTTTGCTGTGGGCTATGAAAGCCCGACCCAGTTCAGCCGCGAATATTCCAGAAAGTTTGGAATTGCGCCACGCAGTGACAGAGCCAGCCTGCAGATGGCCACTCAGACAGCCTGAACCTCGTCTTTGACGCGCCGTTTTACCAGTTCCACAAGCTTCCCCCGGAAAAAGCACCACGGTCCAGTAACCGGCGTAGTGCGTCATTGCAGATAAGAGAATGAACAGCTTCACCAAGCCATTGCTGATCTGCCGTTGAACATCAGATATTTGTGGAAGCCGCACGGGAACACTTGTGCGCCCGCAAGTCGTCACAGATGCAAAGCCGCTCCGGGATTAGCTTTCAAAAATCGGCTCGAAGCCGGCCCACATCATGCGCATGCCATCGAACGGCATTTCGGGCATTTCTTTCCAGCGTGGGTCGCTTTCCATCTTTTGTGCGGCCGCATCGCAGGTCGCTTTGTCGGGCCACTCGATCCAGGAAAAGACAACAGCTTCATCATCTTGCGCTTTGACCGCGCGTTTGAAGTCGGTCACCTTTCCATCCGGCACGCTGTCACCCCAGCATTCCACGATCCGAAGTGCGCCATATTCCTTGAAAACCGTTCCGGACAGTTCAGCCATCTCGCGATAGGCCTCTTTGTTTTTCCGGGGCACTGGAATTAGAAATCCCTGAACGTAGCTCATAACCACTCCTCCAAACTGAAGTTACATCAAGGATAATACCACATTTGGCCGCAGAAAGATGTGCTCCGGCCTGCTGGTTTGTCATCTTGATGTTCCACAATCCCGATGTTGAATTGCAAACAGGTCTATGTGTATGTCGACGCCATGCAATGCCCAATACGTGCCGAAGGCTGATAGGATATGGAAGTGGCAAGTTTTCTGCCGGCCAAACCAACTGACGCAGAAACGCTTGCAGATATCCGCACCGAAGCCATGCAGCCAAGCCTTGAAGCCATTGGCCGCTTCGATCCGGTCCGCGTGCGGGAACGGTTTCTGTCGACATTTATCCCTGAGGACACACAACTGATTCTACACGGCTCTGATGTGGTTGGGTTTTTCGTTGTTCGGATCAAACAAGATCATCTTGGGTTGGATCATCTCTATCTAAAGGCTGAGGCGCAACGCCTGGGACTCGGTCGGCGGGTTGTGAGGCATGTTCAGGGCATCGCAGAAAAGATCGAAAAACCGATCAAGCTTATGGCCTTGAGACATAGCGCAGCCAATGAGTTTTACAGATCGCTTAGTTTTGCCCTTGTCGCTGAAGAGGCTTTTGATAACCACTATGAATGGCACCCTTCAGAAATCTGAGCTGGGTATCAGCCATTGGTCCAATCACGGATTGAGTCGGACAACTCACTTTTCAGCCAGGACCGAAACAGACTGACGACCTTTTTCCGGGATCTTTCTCTGCCTGTTACAAACCAGTATTTGGCACCTGTTTCCATGCGCTGAGGAAACGGTGCTGCGATGCGCTCTGCATGCACGGCATCGCAGGCCAGCGTCTCCCAGGCCATGAACACACCTTGCCCGGTCATCGCCGCATCAAGGCACAGCGACCCATCCGCATAGGTTGGGCCATCATTCAGCAGGTCCGGCGTCAGATCAAAAGCGGCCAGCCATTCAGACCAGCCATGCAGGGATTCATTTTCACGTATGATTGGCACGCTGGCGAGGTCATCCGGGCTTGAGAGCCGAGCCGCCATCTCACTTGTGCAGACAGGAAAGACCCGCTGCTCCAGCAACAACTCACTTGTGACATTCGTCCATCCGCCGCAGCCCACACGCACACAGGCATCCACATCATCATGATCCGGGTTCAGCAGCTTTACGTTTGGATCAATTCGGATGCGAATATGCGGATAAAGATCATTGAATTTTCGCAACCGCCAGACCAGCCATCTGCTGGCAAAGATGGGCGCGACCGAGATGGTCAGGCAATCATCCCGCGACGGATCCAACAGCGATACAGCGGATGCAAGATCAGACATGCCGCGTGTCAGCAATGGCATGATATCCGAGCCAGATGGCGTAAGTTGCAAGCCTTTGGATGTGCGTTTGAAGAGGAGTTGGCCCAATGCCTCTTCCGCCTTCTGGATGCGTTGACTGACCGCGCCCGATGTCACGCCCAATTCTTCTGCCGCTTTGACAACAGTCCCAAGACGCCCCGCAGCTTCCACCGCGCGCAGGCCGGATAGGGGAACTTTGTTCAAATCTCGCATTTAGAAAATCTAAAACCTGAGGCTTGAAGATTCAATACCCAATTCTTCACAAAACACTATCTCTTGCGCATGACCTATTTTACAAGATTCAACGCATTGACGACCCGGCTGATGCCAGGCAAAGCTTTGAAGAATATGGCGTGTTCAAAAGACGATTGGTCGCGAGACCCTCTGTCTCACCCTGATCTGCAAGCCATGTCGGAACGTGAGCTTGCTGATCTGCCCTTTGATCCGGGGACTATTGTTTCCGAGTAGGCTTGGGGCTTTAGAGGCCTTAGTTCAGCAAACCACGCAGCGTGGTGATGCGGTCATTGACCAACCAGCCATAGTAGTTTTCTTCCGGCAGTTTGAGGCTTTTTCCAGAGGCGCTGCGCTTCTGATTTTCCTGCGCCAGTGCAGTTGCACGTGCTTTCGTGCCGCCCAGATTATACAGCGTCGCCGTAATGCCCGGATTGTTGGAAATATCGAAACCAGCGATGCTCTGGTAATCATCAATCGCGGTGCGCAGCACAGCAGCCATGTAATGCAGAGACTTATCAGGGTCCATGATGGTTTGATAAATCACACTGGGTTTGCGCACATCCAGTTTACGCTGGCGGCCCTGCTTTTTCGCCATGTCACTCATCATCAAGGCGGTCAGAGGGTTGAGTTGTCCCAGACCAAAAGTCTGTCCTGCAAACAGTGGTTGGAAGAAGGTCTTGCCAAATGATTGATCCGGATGGGACTTGCCACGAAACACGGCATTGTACACATCTTCCCGGCAAGTCCACAATGTATAGGAATCACGCAACCCGTCACACGCAGCGAACTCGGGCCGACGCACAAATTTGGAAACGCTTTCGCCATTATGCTCAAACCGGATGCGGGTTTCCGCATAGGCCAGTGCCTTCACATAATAGGCCTGCAGCTGATCCACAGCATCAACATTGTAGGTATGCTCACCAACAATGGCCCCGATTATGTGAACCGGGTCGATATCATAGCGTTTTGCGGTTTTCTGTATTTTGGAAATCAGCTTCCTGTCATTTTCGAACAGGCGCAGCACCTTTTGGAACTTGCCTTCAAACGTATCATTGGTCTGCTGCGTCCGGATTACCGCATCACGGGGAATTTCGGGCTGAGTTGCGTTGCGGTTGCCGGCCGGAACAGCGGTGGCAGCCCAGGAACTGACGGATAGGGCCAGCACAAACAGGCTTGAGAACACAAATGCGATGATACGTGAAGGTGTCATAGTCAATAACTCGATGATGCGGGCGCGTTGTTTCGATACTGGCCATTGCGGCGTAAATGGGACAATTCCATGGCCGGTTTCTGGCTGTTTTCGAAATTCAGGCATTTGTAACCTGTTTCGGCACAAGCCGCCAAGACTTCAAGCAAAACCGGGTTAATGGGCTTCATCCCAATTATCGGCGGCGCGCGCGTCCACCTGCAGTGGCACTGACAGATCAATCAGAGGCAGGCAGGCCTGTACCATGATATCTCTGACCACCGGAATGGTTGCGTCCACTTCTTCTTCAGGAACCTCGAATATCAACTCATCATGCACTTGCAGCAGCATCTGTGCTGATAAGGTTGACTTCGCCAGTGCTTCTTCCATGCGCACCATGGCACGGCGGATGATATCGGCTGCTGATCCCTGTATGGGGGCATTGATGGCGGCGCGTTCATTGAAAGCGCGCATATTCGGGTTCTTGGAATTGATCTCCGGATAATGCGCCCGCCGCCCGAATATGGTTTCCACATAGCCATGGGTACGGGCAAAGGCCTTGGTGTCCTCCATATAAGTGCGAATGCCTGGAAAACGCTCAAAATAGGTGTCGATATAGCTCTTGGCATCTGACCGGGAGATGCTCAGCTGATTGGCCAGACCAAAGGCCGAAATGCCATAGATGATGCCGAAATTGATTGCTTTTGCCTGACGGCGCACCATTGGGTCCATACCTTCAATTGGCACACCGAACATTTCACTGGCTGTCATGGCATGAATGTCCAGACCATCTGCAAACGCCTGCTTCAATTGCGGAATGTCGGCGATATGGGCCAATACCCGCAATTCGATTTGGCTGTAATCCGCCGAAATCAGTTTGTTACCGGCTTCGGCTATAAAAGCTTGCCGAATTTTACGCCCGGATTCAGTGCGGACCGGAATGTTTTGCAAATTGGGATCAGAAGATGATAGCCGCCCGGTGGTGGTCGATGCCAGCGAGTAGGATGTGTGAACACGCTTCGTATCTGGATTAATAAAGCCGGGCAGGGCATCCGAATAGGTGGATTTCAGTTTCGATAGCTGACGCCAATCAACAATCTTGCGCGGTAGTTCATGGCCCTCAGCAGCCAATTCTTCCAATACCGAGGCTGATGTGGACCACGCGCCGGTTTTGGTTTTCTTGCCGCCGGGCAGGCTCATTTTGCCAAACAGAATATCGCCCAATTGTTTGGGAGAGCCGATATTGAATCGCTCTCCGGCAAGCTCTGTAATCTCGGCCTCAAGGCCCGCCATCCCTTGCGCAAATTCTCCGGAAAGGCGCGACAGCATTTGCCGGTCCACCGATATGCCGCGCTTCTCCATACGCATCAGCATTGGCACCATGGGGCGTTCCAGGCTTTCATAAACGCGGGTCATGCCGTCGGCGGCAAGGCGCGGCTTCAAAACCTGCCAGAGGCGCAATGTTACATCGGCATCCTCAGCGGCATAGGCCGTGGCGGCTTCCAGCGGCACCTGATCAAAGGTGATCATGTTCTTGCCGGAGCCCGCAACTTCCTTGAACGGAATAGGCGTGTGATCAAGCCAGCGTTGCGACAGTTCGTCCATGCCATGTCCACCGCGCCCGGTATCAAGGGCATAGGACAGCAGCATGGTATCGTCGAAACTCACCACATTGATATCGTAGCGTGACAGCAAAAGAGCGTCATATTTCAGATTTTGAGCAATTTTCAACACAGCGGAATCTTCCAGCAGCGGCTTCAGAACCGACACTGCGTCGCGCAGGGGAATTTGCCCTTCAACCATGCCGCCGCCCAACAGATCATCCACACCGCTTTTGTGTTGAAGCGGTATATAGGCAGCTTTGCCGGGTGCCAGCGCCAGCGAAACGCCAACCAGATCGGCCTGCATCGCATCCAGAGATGTTGCTTCCGTGTCGAAACTGACAAAGCCCTGATCCCGTGCTGCATCACACCAGGCGGACAATGTGTTCAGATCAGTGATGCGTTCATACTGAGCATGGTCAATCTTTTGCCCGAAAGCCGCAGCCTTCAGGGCTTCGGTCATTGCGGTTGGAGAATTCTCTGCATTGCTCTTGGCCGAGGCTGCATCGAGCGCGGCATTCCCTTCCCAATGATCGACAGAGACCTTGGTCGCATCGATTGCGTCGGCTACCGTTTCAGTGGACTCTGCAACCCGCTTTGTCAGGGTCGTGAATTCCATGCCTTTCAAGAATGCAACCAGCTTGGGACCGTCAACGCCTTCAACCGCCATATCATCCAGCGTCGCATCCACGGGAACATTCTGTTCTAACTCCACCAGACGTTTCGACAGTCTGGCCTGGTCAGCAAATTCGATGAGGTTTTCCCGGCGCTTGTTCTGTTTGATTTCACCAGCGCGCCCCAAAAGCGTTTCAAGGTCACCATATTCCAACAGCAATTGTGCAGCGGTTTTAGCCCCAATGCCCGGAACCCCTGGCACATTGTCGGTGCTGTCACCGGCCAGCGCCTGCAGATCAATCATCTTTTCCGGTCCGACACCGAATTTCTCAATCACTTCCGCCGTTCGGATAATCTTGTCTTTCATCTGGTCAAACATGATGATCTTTTCGGTGACCAGTTGCATCAGATCCTTGTCTGACGAGACGATGGTGACATGGGCCCCCATTTCTTCAGCCTGACGGGCATAGGTCGCTATCAGATCGTCCGCTTCAAAACCGTCCTTTTCGATACTGGCGACATTGAAGGCGCGTGTGGCATCGCGGATGACAGCAAATTGCGGGATCAGGTCTTCCGGTGTTTCACTGCGGTTGGCCTTGTACTCGCCGTAGATATCATTGCGGAACGTTTTGCTGCTGGCATCGAAAATCACCGCAAAATGCGTTGGTTTCTCGCCAAGCGATGTGTCCTCGGCCACGGCCAGGAGTTTCCACAACATGTTGCAGAACCCGGCAACTGCGCCAACAGGCAGTCCATCAGATTTGCGGGTGAGGGGGGGCAAAGCGTGATAGGCGCGGAAGATATAGGCCGAGCCATCCACGAGCATTAAATGATCGCCGGATTTCATGGGTTTGGTCTGAGAATCTGTTTCATGTGACATGGCCGGACTATGCCATTGCCGCCACCCATACAAAAGCGGAAATCGCCAATCAGATACGATTGGTGTTGGCTTATTCGCCCGGCTCCATCGCGACCTTGCGGTTCTGGGGCGGCGATGTGTGTGACATCCGCGCCCATGAAGGTCTTTCAAACAGGAACCGCCCGATATTCAGCCGTTGCAGGATGAGGTAGAAAATGGCTGGTGCCAAAACACCTGCCATGGTGACCAGCACAGATACAGTCCCAAGATCGGGAATGAGGCCCGTTTTCAGCAAAATGATGCGCGAGATCGCCATTGGCAGGAAAAATGCCAGATAAATCACAATGGAATGGGCCCCGAGCCAGGCAATAGGCCCCGAGAAACGGCTTTGAACTATGATTGATGCAACGCAGATCAGCGCAACGGCACCTGCAAACCCCAGCGGCAGTGAGAAGACCGGCATGCCGGCAACACCAGCCCACACCAGCCCGCCATTGACCAGCGCCCAGACCAGAAGGAAGGCCGCTGTCTTGGGCAGGTCATGCCGCACCCATTCAGCAATGCGGAAGATCAATGGTGCCAGCGCGTAGCCAGCAAAGAAGAAGACATAACGGGAGGCAAACTCATCCACCAGCAGCCAGCCGGTATGAAGCCCGGTCAAATGCAACAGCGCGGCCACAATGCCTGTCATCCAGACCGGTATGTGCAAATCATGGGCCGCCTTTGTCACAACAAAGAAGATCGGCAGAATATAGATGAACCATAGCGTTCCGAAGGGCTCGATATAGCTTTTCAGATACAGCAGCGCCGTGCCGCCAATACCGTATTCTGATGCCAGTCCCGGCGCTTTGAACAAAAACTGGATCGTGACCCAGAGAGCATAAAAATAGAAGAAGTGAACAACTTTCAGATCGAAATATTTCCGCCAGTTTCGATCCAGCACCAGCGCCAGAAACAGCCCGGAAATCAAGAAGAAATCCGGCATGCGGAAAGGTGCGGCAAATGCAACAACCAGATGCATCCAGCTTGTCTCGCCAGCGGCTTTTTCCACCCCCAGCGTTGAATGCATCATAACCACAAAAATAATGCAGATGCCTTTGGCCGCATCCACCCAATCCACACGTTGCTGTGCCATCTTATCTTTTCTCAAGCGCGTTAAATATGGCTGGGAGAATACAACAGCACGCCCGGCCAGGGGTTAATGAGGCCCGCAACAGCGGGACTTTGTGGAGTTACAGTTAACATTTTTGGCGCTTTATCAATGTTTTGATCATTCAATTGGCGGAATTGGCAGGTTTGGAAAAGTGGATATGCTTAACTGCCCCTTAAATTGCCTCATTTAAACTCCATTCCGCATGTCGCAATATTCCTGACTTGAGAGCGTGTGGAACACCCATGAGTGGCCCCAGACAGCAGAACAGAAAAGAACCGGTATTTGGCAGCGCGCCTGCGCGCGGAGCGGCACAGCCGCGCGCACGCGCAGCGCGACCCGACGCACGGTCTGGCGCCGTAAAGCGGGGCGGTGGTGGCGGGCCCAAGCCACCTCAGCGCGGTGGAAAACACCCTTCAAAGGAACGTCGTCCGAAGAAGAAACGTGGTTTTTTCGGCTTCCTGTTTTACTGGAGCTTTGTGCTCATGCTTTGGGGCGCCATTGGTCTTGGTGGTCTGGCGATCTATTTTTCCTCGGAGCTTCCTGATTTTGCCGAACTGAAAATCCCGGTTCGCTCACCCAACGTCCAGCTTCTGGCGCGCGACGGTTCCCTGATTGCAAATCGTGGCGAAACCGGGGGTGAAACCGTTCGCTTTGAGCAATTGCCGCCCTATCTTCCGCAGGCCGTTATGGCCATTGAGGATCGCCGCTTTTACAGCCATTTTGGCGTTGATATTCCAGGCATCGCACGTGCCATGATTGCCAATTTTCAGGCCGGGCGTGTGGTGCAGGGGGGCTCGTCTATTACTCAGCAGCTTGCGAAAAACCTCTATCTTGGCCCCGAGCGGGACTGGCGCCGCAAGTTGAAAGAAGTGCCGATTGCCATTTGGCTTGAGTATAAATTCTCCAAAGATGAAATCATGGAGATGTATCTCAACCGTGTCTATCTGGGCGGTGGCGCGACAGGCGTTGATGCGGCTGCGCGCACCTACTACCAGAAATCAGCACGCTATCTGACATTGGCGGAATCCGCCGTGATTGCAGGCTTGTTGAAAGCGCCATCACGTCTGGCACCCAACCGCAATCCGGAAGCAGCTCAGGCTCGTGCCAAACTGGTTTTGGCTGCCATGGAAGATGTTGGTTACATCACCAGTTCAGAGCGCGAATTTGCCATTGCAAATCCGGCCTCTGCCACAAGCCGTCATTTGGCAGGTGCCGATAATTACGTAGCAGACTGGCTGTATGATCGGGTGAAAGGTTTTCTTGGCACGATTGATGAAGATGTGGTGGTTCAAACCACCATTGATCATCGTTTGCAGAAACTTGCTGAAGGCGCGCTGAGAGAAGGTCTGGACCGCGATGGCGGGACTTATGGTGTCACCCAGGGCGCAATCGTGTCGATTGATCCAACCGGTGCTGTGCGCGCCCTGGTAGGTGGACGTGATTATGGCGAGAGCCAGTTCAACCGTGCGACCGATGCACGCCGTCAGCCCGGCTCCTCTTTCAAACCCTTTGTTTATCTGGCGGCCATGGAACTGGGCCTCACACCTGATACGGTGCGCATTGATGGCCCGGTCCAGATCAATGGCTGGGAACCTCAGAACTACAACAAGAAATATCGTGGTCCGGTGACGTTGGAACAGGCGCTGTCCCTGTCATTGAACACTGTTGCGGCCCGTCTTGGTGATGAGGTGGGCATTGATGCCGTGGCAGAAGTTGCCAACCGTCTTGGCATCAACAGTGATTTGCAGCGCATTCCAAGCTTATCCCTTGGCACCAGCGAAGCAACGCCGCTGGAAATGACATCCGCCTATGTGCCCTTTGCCAATGGCGGATACAGCGTCATCGAACACGCCATCGAGCGGATATCAACAGCTGATGGAGACGTGCTTTATGAACGCCAGTCCAGCGGTAATCTACCGGTCATTGCGCCCTTCGCATTGGGGCTGATGAACAGCATGATGCAGACAACTCTGGTCTCCGGCACAGCCACGAAGGCACGGCTGGACAACCGGCCTGCTGGTGGTAAAACCGGAACCAGTCAGGATTTCCGGGATGCCTGGTTTATTGGTTACACGGCCAATCTTGTAACTGGCATCTGGCTCGGCAATGATGATAACAGTCCCACAAAGCGGGCCTCTGGCGGCAATCTGCCTGCCGTAATCTGGCATGATTTCATGCAGCCTGCCCATGAGGGCATTCCAGCATCCCCACTTATCGGCGCCTCTGAATCGCGTGAAATTCTGGCCCAGACCGAAGCATCGGAGTTGCAGCCTTTCGCAAGATCAGCGGATCAGATTGCAGCTCAACCACAACGCCGTCGCAACGAAGAGCGCGGGTTTCTGCAGCGTCTGTTTGGCGGGTAGACCCATTCGCCAAATGAACCAGATCTGGCAAGCCGCATATGAAATAAGAAACTGGCGCGCATCTGGCCGCAACTCGACACTGTAATGTGGAAGTGGTAATTACCACTTCTGATTACAATCGGTTGGGATAAGCCATGTTTAAGAAGATCACCATGCCGCCGCTGCTGGCAGCTGTTTTCACAATATCCGCACTCAGTTTTCCAGCGTCTGTCGCAACAGCTCAACAATCCAGTTTTCAGGCAAAATGCGCTGTGACGTCAGGTACAAATGGCGGGCAAAAATACGCGACCCTGAAATGCCACAAAGTCAGTGAGCCCGGGAATTACAAGATACGCACCACCGTGTGGGAGAGCAAAGACAAAGCAGGCTATAAGGATCTGGCACGAATGGCTGGCAGGCGCTTTACCTGTACGATGGTCTGGGGCGGCGCAAACTCCAGCCGGGAAACCATCCATACCACTTATGACATTACAGGATGTCATAGGTAGCGCACAAAAAAGCCGGCTTTCACCGGCTTTTTTATATTCAATGGTTTGTCAAAAGGCTTAGTTAGGCTGACCTTCGGCCTGCTGCTTGGCCTGAATCTGCTCCAGACGCTGGCGGTAAAGAGCGGCAAAATCCACCGGATCGATCAACAGTGGCGGGAAGCCGCCATCGCGTGTGGCAGAGGCTACAATCTGACGTGCAAATGGGAACAGCAAACGCGGGCATTCGATCATGATCAACGGATGCAGATGCTCTTTGGGAACATTGGCAAGCCGGAAGATACCAGCATAGTCCAGTTCAATATTGAACAGGACATCATCTTCATGAGTCGCTTTTGACTCCAGCTTCAGATCAACTTCAAAATCATTTTCCGACAGCGGTGTCGCATTCACATTGACGTTGATGGAAATGTTCGGTCCACCTTCACGCGGGCGCAGGGAATCCGGTGCCTTTGGATTTTCAAATGAAAAATCCTTGATGTATTGCGCAACGATATTGATTTGCGGCGGCTTTGCGGGCCCATCGCCATTCGTGGACGGTGCGTCCTGGTCAGATGCGGCCTGATCTGATGAAGAAGTATCGCTCATTGTTAATCCTGTTATCGTTCAAGAAAAGTTGGTGGGTGGCTAACATGTGCCCGGCGCAGAAACAACCATTCAGCGCTTTTTATGCGCTGTGTCTCCTTGTGAAGTGGGCATTTACGCTTTTGCTATTGTCTCAGACTTTGTCATTCTCATTGCGCCCATCCGCCCAAGGGCTCTCCGGATTGTTGTCTCGATAATCATCGGGATCCAGATCGACAATGGTCTCCCCGGTTTTTGATTGGCTGGAAGATGGGCTCTGGGCCCCTCGGCTTTGGCCTGCGCTATGCTGGCCCTGCGGGTTGTGCATGGAACCTCCGGCATTTTGCGTCGTTGCGCCATTCGGGCCGCCCGGCATGCCAGGACCGACCACATTTACCTTGGATTTCAGAAAGTTCCAGACAATGTCTTGAATCGGCGGAACAAAAAGCAGAAATCCGATCGCGTCGGTCACAAAGCCGGGTGTCAGCAGCAGGATACCGGCGATAACCAGCATCGCTCCACGTACCAGATCTTTGGCCGGTAGACGTTGTGCTGCCATTTCACCTTGTATGCGGCGCAGCAGCGAAACTCCCTGCCAGCGCAACAGGAACGAACCGATAATGGCGGTTACAACCACCATGGCCAAAGTTGCCCAAACACCGATCTGTCCACCGATCAGAACGAAGGCGGCAATTTCCATCAAGGGCACAATGAGCAGCACAATGGGAATTAGGGAAAAGCGCATTAAGTGTCTCCAATGATCGGCAGATAGGTGATTTTACCTGAAAAACGAGACTTTTCTGAAGTTTTATCGACAAAGATGTGTCAAAATGGGTTTGCAGCCTGTTCAACACTTGTGTGTGACAGGCCTAGCGCTATCTGTAAAACAAGACTAAGAAAGCGCTGAGATGCGGCCCGTATTGTCTCGGGTGACGGCTATGAAAAGGCACGAGCGGAATATCCATGCAATTTTTCGATTTCTACACTCTTGTTTTTATCGCAATCGCGGTATTTTTCTTCCTTCGCCTTCGCGGCGTTTTGGGAAAACGGACGGGTCATGAACGACGTCCGTATGATCCCTATGCGGAGAAACCCAAAACCGGCCAGAAATCATCCAATGACAATGTCATAAATCTGCCCAAGCGTGCTGATGGTTCAGATGAAGAACCTGTTGATGGGCAGGACGAGGATGAAGATATTGATCCAAAGAAACTGGCCCTCAAAAATCTTGTCGCGCCGGTCGTGGCGCGCGATCCGGACTTTGATGCAAAGGAATTTGTGACAGGTGCCCGTGTTGCTTACGAGATGATTGTAACGGCTTATGCTGCGGGCAATCGCGACCAGTTGAAACCGCTTCTGTCAGAAGAGGTCTATGCCGGATTTGACGAAGCAATCGCCGAACGCGAAAGCCGTTCGGAAAACGTGGATTTCACATTTGTCGGCATCGAGAAAGCCAACATCGTGGATGCTCATGGCGACAATTCTGAATTGCGTGTCACGGTGCGCTTTGTCAGCGAATTGATTTCGGCCACCCGCAATCTGGGTGGGGATATCATTGACGGTAGCGCCAGCAAGGTAACTGAAGTAACAGACATTTGGACGTTTGCGCGCGATCCACGCGAAGGCGATCCGAACTGGCGTCTGGTGGCTACGGAAGCCGCAGACTGATCCTTGCATTTGGGCCGGGGCAGACAGAATGCAAACGGCCCTTCAGGCTCTGAGCTATGTTGATCTGCCCGGCTGGGCGGACGATGATCACTTGGCCGCGTTTAACTGTTTTCTGAAAAGCGCTGATATTTTTGAAGGGGTGGACGGCCCCAAGACTGGCGCTCTTGGCATCGATGGCGCGGCATTGGGCCGGGTTTTGGCAGAAGCGCGCAGGCAAGCTGCCCATATCCAGAATGCTGCCGCGGCAAAAGCGTTTTTCGAAGCCCATTTTACGCCAATCATCTTTACCACTGACACGCCAAATGCGGGGTTTCCGGGCCTGTTGACGGCCTATTTTGAACCGGTCGTAGAAGGCTCTCTCACCCGCTCCGAAGCTTTTCCCATTCCCCTGTTACGACGACCTGCTGATCTGGTTGAAACCAAAACCGTCACATCGGACGAATTACCCGACGACTGGCCGGAAGGTTTGCGCTTTGCAAAAAAGACAGCGCAGGGACTGGTGCCTTACTTCGATCGCGGTGAAATTGAAGGCCGTGCCTTTTCGGACGGTGCTTTGGCAGGGCAGGGGCTGGAAATGGTCTGGTTGGCCAACCATGTCGAGGCCTTCTTTATCCATATTCAGGGATCTGCCTCTATCCGCCTGCAGCAGGGCGGAACATTGCGGGTCAGCTATGATGGTAAATCCGGCCATGACTACACGGCCATTGGCAAAGTGTTGAAGGACATGGGGGCGTTGGCACCGGGTAACATCACCATGCAGACCATCAAAGCCTGGCTTTTGGAAAACCCGGACCGGCAATTGGAGGTTTTGCACAAGAACCGGTCTTTCATTTTCTTTCAGGAAGAAAAGAATCTTAAACCGGATTCGGGCCCTCGGGCAGCCGCGGGCGCGCAACTGACGAAGGGTCGCTCGCTGGCTGTTGACCGCGTCTTGCACACATTTCATACGCCGGTCTTTGTTAGTTACAGCCGTGATGGCGCGATACATAATCGCCTGATGATCGCGCAGGATACCGGTTCTGCTATTGTTGGCCCGCATCGTGGTGACTATTTTGCGGGCAGCGGATCGGAAGCAGGTGAGACCGCTGGCGGCTTTGCGGCCCCCTGTCGATTTGTTGTCTTGATGCCGCACGCGCAGCAGGACTTGCCGACATGAAGCGGCGCAAGTCACGGGAATTATCTCCCGAAGAACGCAGGCTCTGGAACCGCGTGACCGAAAGCGTCATGCCTGCGCGTCCAGAGTCGCATTACAAGAAAATCGCCAGTGAACCAGAGCCGAAGAAGGGCGATGACGCGCCAAAGCCGGCCAAGTCTGTTGCACGCCGCATCGTGCTGCCCGCCTATCATCCACCGGTCTCCACACCGAAACGGCCACAACCCTTATTACTGTCCCCACTGGACAACAAAAGCAGGCGACGGCTGAAACGCGGTCAGGATGCGCTGGACGCCACGCTCGATCTGCATGGCATGACGCAGGCTGCTGCGCATAACAGGCTCATCCAGTTCCTGCATCAGGCTCAGGCCGGTGGTGCGCGCTACGTGCTTGTCATCACAGGTAAGGGCAAGGCTGCAAACCCGGATACGGGTGAGCGTGGCATTCTGCGCCGCATGGTGCCCGCCTGGCTGTCCGGCCCAGACCTTGGATCATTGGTAGCCAGCTATGACGAAGCTGCCACGCCCCATGGCGGTTCCGGTGCATTATATGTCAGACTGCGGCGCAAGCGGCAGGGATTTCAAAAATAATGACACCACTAGGCGAACGATTGCGGGAGTTGCGGTCCCAAAAGGGTGTGACCTTAAAACATATGGCCGACGAATTGGGCGTATCATCAGCCTATCTGTCGGCATTGGAGCATGGCCATCGTGGCAAACCGGGCTGGCTGATGCTGCAGCGTATCATCGCCTATTTCAATCTCATCTGGGATGATGCAGAAGATCTGGTGGCATTGGCCCGCAGCTCTGATCCACGTGTCACGGTCGACACATCCGGCCTCAGTCCGGAAGCAACGAGACTTGCAAATCTGCTGGCCGCAAACATTGCCGATCTGCCGCCGGAGGCGCTGGAACGGCTGATTGAGGCTCTTGAAGCGGAACTGCGCGAGGCAGCGATCAAGCAAGAGTGAATGCACAAAAATCAGGAATGGTTTAGAGCATGTCTTGTGAAACCTGCCGGAACTGATGACCTGCCATGCTCGATAGCCAAATGCGTAAACTGATCGATCCACCGCTGAACCGTATCGGGATCTGGCTGGCATCGAAAAACATCACCGCCAATGGGGTTACCATAACGGGCTTTGCAATTGGCTTGCTGGCGGCGCTCGCTATTGCCTTTCAGTTCTATCTGCTGGGTCTGGTTTTGCTGCTGCTCAGCCGCCTTGCTGATGGGCTGGACGGAGCGGTGGCGCGCGCGACCGCGCCCAGTGATCTGGGGGGCTTTCTGGACATAACGCTCGATTTCTTTTTCTACGGGGCCATTCCATTGGCATTCGCACTTGCAGATCCGGAGGCCAATGCGCTGGCCGCAGCAGTTTTGCTGACCGGATTCTATGCCACCGGCTCCAGCTTCCTGGCCTTCGCCATCATGGCGGAAAAGCGCAAAATCACCACCACATCACAGGGCATCAAATCGCTCTTTTACATTGGCGGCCTGGCGGAAGGCACGGAAACCATTGCCATCTTTGTTGCCTTTTGCCTGTTTCCAGGCTGGTTTGCCTGGATCGCCTATGCGTTTGCAGCCATCTGTTTTGTGACCGCTGCAAACCGTGTGATTATTGGCTGGGTATCCCTGAAGTCAGACTAGGTATAAATTCCAGGCCGCCCTCTAAGCCTGAAGCGCCTGATCCAGATCTTCCTTGAGGTCTTCAACATCCTCCAGCCCAACTGAGAAACGCAGCAGGCCGGGTGCAATGCCAAGTTCCACCTTGTCCTCATCGGACAGACGCTGATGCGTTGTTGTTGCCGGATGAGTGATCAGGCTTTTGGCATCGCCAAGATTATTGGACAGCCGGATAAGGCTAAGCGCGTTGGAAAAGCGGAATGCGGCTTCCTTGCCACCCTTGACTTCAAAGGCAATCATGGTCCCGCCCTTTTCCATCTGCCGCGTGGCGATGTCATATTGCGGGTGGTCTGTCCGTCCGGGGTAAAGCAGAGTTTCAATTGCCGCATGATCGGTCAGAAAATCCGCCAAAGTCGCCGCCGAACGCGTCTGTTCAGCGACCCGCAGCCGTAATGTTTCCAGACCCTTTAGCAGTGTCCAGGCATTGAATGGGCTCAGGCTTGGCCCTGTGTGTTTCAGGAATGGGGCCAGCTTGTCTTCCACCCATTCCTCATCAGACAGCACCACACCGCCCAGGCATCTGCCTTGGCCATCAATATGTTTGGTCGCCGAATAGGCCACCACATCAGCGCCAAGCTCCATAGGTTTTTGCCAAAGAGGCGTGGCGAACACATTATCCACCAACAGCCGTGCGCCGCCTGCATGGGCAATGTCGGCAATCGCAGCAATATCCAGAACCTCAAGGCGGGGATTGGTTGGGCTTTCCAGAAACAGGGTTTTGGTGTTTGGGCGCATGGCCGCCTGCCAGGCCGACAGATCCGTGCCATCCACCAAAGTGGTTTCAATGCCGTAGCGCGGCAGAATATCGTCGACGATGTAGAGACATGAGCCAAACAGAGCTTTTGCTGCCACCACATGATCACCAGCCTGCAGATCGCACACAATCGCGGCATAAATCGCCGCCATGCCGCTGGCCGTGGCCCGTGCGCCGGCAGCACCTTCAAGCGCAATCATCCGGTCTTCGAACATTTTCACGGTCGGGTTGGCATAGCGCGAATAGACAAAGCCCGGATCGCTGCCATCAAAGCGCGCCTCAGCGGCTTCCGCACTGTCATAAACATAGCCCTGTGTCAGATAAATTGCTTCCGACGTCTCACCAAATTGAGAGCGCACGGTTCCGCCATGCACCAGTTGCGTGGCGGGGCGGTACTGCTTGGATTGATCATTTCCCATTGCTAGCTCCATCAAAAGACCAAAAAAAAACCCGTTCCGACGCTGACTGTCGGAGCGGGCTTGCACACTCTCCGACCTTTTAGCGCCTTGTTTAACGTGGCGGCAAGCCGGCCGGCTCAAATGACCACGTGGGGCAGCAATAACGGCCTTGCCGCTTGGCGTCAATCCTGCAATCAGCTATGGAAGGCCGACAAAATGGTAAAACGGGGTTCTATTGTGACAGGCAAGTCGGAAGATCAGGCAGCAGGAATTCTGCCGGACCGCATGATCAAGGACCTGTTCGCGACCGGAGGCATAGCAGCAGAGCTGGCACCGGTTGACGGTCAGATACAGCCAGCCAGTCTGGATCTGCGCCTTGGCAGTGTCGCCTATCGCATTCGCGCCAGTTTTCTCCCCGGCCCCGAATTATCGGTGGCGGACAAGCTGGCCCGTTACAAGCTGCACCAGATTGATCTGACACAGGGTGCCGTATTGGAAACCGGATGCGTCTATCTGGTGCCTATACAGGAGCACCTCAACCTGCCGGAAGGCCTGTCCGCATCGGCCAATCCAAAAAGCTCGACCGGGCGTCTGGATATTTTCACACGGGTCATTGTCGACAAGGCCCGCGAATTTGATCAGATACCTCAGGGCTATTCCGGACCGCTCTATCTGGAAATCAGCCCGCGAACCTTCCCCATTGTGGTGCGCCCCGGATCGCGTCTGTCGCAGATCCGCTTCCGCAGCGGGCACCCGCATCTTGATGATGCCGAATTGACGGCGCTCCACAATACAACGCCGCTGGTCATTGGCAGCGAGCCCCATATTGCAGACGGGCTGGCTTTCTCGATCGATCTGGAAGGCAAGGGCGAAGGCGCACCGATTGGCTATCGCGGCAAACCCCATTCCGCTGTTGTCGATGTAGATCGACCGGGCGCCTATGAAATTCTGGATTTCTGGGAGCCGATCTATCCGCGCGGTCCTGCCGAACTTATTCTGGACCCGGACCAGTTTTATATTCTGGTGTCACGCGAAGCCGTTCAGGTGCCACCCGACTACGCGGCGGAAATGGTGCCGTTCGATCCGCTGGTGGGCGAATTCCGGGTGCATTATGCTGGCTTCTTTGACCCTGGTTTCGGCCACACCAAAGATGAGGCAGGCAATCTGATGGGCAGCCGGGCCGTGCTGGAAGTGCGCAGCCACGAAGTGCCGTTCATTCTGGAACACGGCCAGACCATTGGCCGCCTGGTTTACGAACCGATGCTGGACCGCCCCGATGCGCTTTACGGCGTCGATTTGAAATCAAATTATCAGGGCCAGGGCCTGAAACTCTCCAAGCACTTTAAGTCTTAGGGGCAGGACCGGCTTTGATTTCGTTGCGCAATTGCGCAAGTTCGGTTCTCACGCTTTTTAATTCTGCCAAAACCGCTTTGTGATCATTGCGCTGGCGGACGGCAGCGTCGCTGCCCGCTTCTTCTTCCTGAAGCGCGGCCTCGTGTTCTTCCTGCATGGCACCGACAATAATGCCGATCAGCAGGTTGATGACCATGAAGCTTGAAAACAAAATGAAAACCACGAAGAACATCCAGGCAAAGGGGAATTCCTCCATGACCGGCCGCACAATGCCCATCGACCAGCTTTCCAGTGTCATGATCTGAAACAGTGAATAGGCGGATTCGCCAATCGAGCCGAACCATTGCGGAAAGCTGTCGCCATACAGTTTTGTGGCAATGACGGAGGCGACGTAAAACACCAGTCCCAGAAGCATCATCACAGACCCCATGCCGGGCAATGCGGTTATCATGGCCCCGACCACCCGCCGCAACGACGGCACCAGGCTGATGAGGCGCAGGATTCTGAGAATGCGCAGAGCCCGCAGAACCGACAGCGCGCCACTGGATGGCAGCAAGGCAATGGTAACAATGACGAAATCGAATATGCGCCAACCATCACGGAAAAACGCACCGCGATAGGCAAACATCCGACCGATCAGCTCAACGGTAAAAATACCCAACAGAACCCTGTCGGCCAGCATCAGCAACGGCCCGGCAACAGCCATGGCCCCGTCGCTGGTTTCCAGCCCGAGTGTGATGGCATTCAAAATCACCAGTCCAGCGATCACATATTCGGTTTTTTTGTTTTCGTAAAAATCGCGGAGCTTCTGATCCATGTATCCAGCCATAGGTATTTGGGGGTAATGCCTCAGTCTTTAACTGAAGCAAATCGGATGTGGAGATTTTTTTGGTGCGAACAACTCCAATGACGCCTTTTTTGCGGTATTTTGCGGTGGCGTAACGCTTGCAGGGGCTATAGATCCTTTCACAATTCGTGTTTCCCCGTCAAAGACGAAGCGGAAAATGGATTTTCAATCTGAAGTATGTCATTCAGAAAAACGTCATGAACGTTTTGAACACGATCTGCAGGGAAACTGGTTGAATGGCTCGATACGAGGATAGTTTGACGGCACGGATAAAGCCGCAGGGATCATCCTCTGTCTCCAAGGTCTTTGCCATGTGTGCAGCTGTCGTTGCGATGCTTGTTCCCGTGTCCGGCTTTGCCCAGGACACAGATGAAGCTCTGGACAGGCAGCAACAGGCAACGCTTGGCCATGTGCCAAATTATTGGGATTTCAAAACGGTTGGTGACCGGCCCTCCGCAGAGGATCTAGGGTCAGTTCGATTTTTGATGACTGATGATTTCCCGCCCTTCAGCTATCTCGCCCGTGATGGCCAATTGGCAGGTTTCCATGTCGATTTTGCCCGCGTTTTGTGTGACGAGCTGCAGATTTCCTGTCAGATTCTGGTGCGGCCTTATGTCGATCTCGTTGGCACGCTTGGGGATGGCAAGGGCGATGCGATCTTGTCTGGTATTGCTGTGACCACAGCGCTTGATCAGGGGCTTTTGCTATCGGATGTTTATCTCACGACACCGGCCAGGTTTGCTGCCAAAGCGGGCAGTGAAGATTTGCCGAAAGTGGAAGACATGGCCGGACGCAGCATCAGCTTTGTCACCGGTACATCTCATGAAGCGTTTCTCCGGGGCTTTTTCGAGCAGGCGGATTTGCGCCCCTTTGACAGCCGGTTTGCTGCCCGCCGCGCCCTCCGGGAGGGCGATGTTGATTTCACCTTTGGTGATGGCCTGTCGCTCTCCCTGTGGCTGAATGGCGAACAGTCGAAGGGCTGTTGTCAGTTTGTTGGCGGTCCCTATCTGGAACCACGTTTTTTTGGCAATGGTTTCACCATGGCCTTCTCGCCAACACGCCCGGAGCTGAAGCAGGGATTTGACTATGCCATTCGCGAAATTTTCAAATCCGGCAAGTTCGCTGAATTGTATCTGCGATATTTTCCAGTTAGTTTTTTTTGAGATCGGCAGATTTTTTAAGATTGTCAGCTTTTTTTGAAAGAAGCCTCAGCTCTTTCTGATGAAGGGTAGCCACAGGCTCCAGGTCAGCCGCACCGGCTCTCCGTGCTGATATTCCTTCAAGCCGATTGTCATGCCTTCATGGCCGTCTTCGGGCTGATCCCGATAGGTGCCAAAGACCCGGTCCCAGATTGAGAAATTGAAGCCGTAATTACTGTCTGTTTCCTTGTGGCGGATCGAGTGGTGAACTCGGTGCATATCCGGCGTAACAATAAACTTGCGCAGAGGTCCTTCAAGCCAGGTCGGCAGTTTTACATTGCTATGGTTGAACATGGCGCACCCATTCAGGACCACTTCAAACAGAAAAACGGCGAAGGCCGGTGCGCCCAATATGATAATCAGGGCAGCCTTGATCAGCATGCTGAGAACAATCTCGACCGGATGAAAACGAATTGCTGTGGTGACATCAATATCCGGATCAGAATGGTGAACCTTGTGAAACCGCCAGAATATCGGAATTTTGTGGAACACGAGATGCTGCGCCCAAATTGCAAAATCCATGAAAATGAACACCAGGAGCCCGAAAAGCCAAGCTGGTGGGGCTACGCCTTGTGAAACGGCCCAGGGGTAAAGTCCGATCTGATTGTCACTGGCCCACACGGCGATGCCGACCGCTGCCGCCGGAAAAAGCACGCGTATGATCAACGAATCCAGCACAATAATCGAGAAATTCGTGAACCATCGCCCGCCGCGACCGTGGATCAGGTGACGCCGTGGCGCAATGATCTCGAACACGGCCATGGCAGCAAAAATGCCGAAGAATACGCTGAGCCGAACGAGACCTTCTGAAAATGAAAACGGTGAATCCATCGAATTACGCCAATTATTTTGAGTGTATCTCCTCTATATAGCGCATTCGGAGGGCCGCTGTAGGTCAAAGACTTGTGATCGTACGCTGCGCCCCACTCCTTGACCTGCTGCCACCGGGTTCCTACTTTGAGGACATGCTATTGAGGCGCGAATCGACTGTTTCGATGCGCTCTACTGGAGAAATGAAAAGATGACGACTCATACGGTTACGGACGCAGATTTTGATGCCTCAGTGTTGCAATCAGATACGCCCGTTGTGGTGGATTTCTGGGCTGAATGGTGCGGGCCTTGTAAGATGATTGCCCCGGCACTTGAGGAAATCTCGGAATCTGTTGGTGACAAAGTCAAAATCGTCAAGCTGAACATTGACGAGAACCAGAATACCGCCATCAAATATGGTGTGCGCTCGATCCCGACACTCATCATGTTCAAAAATGGTGAGCCGGTTGATATGAAGGTCGGAGCCGCCCCAAAGGGTGATCTGGACAAATGGATTTCAGGCGCAGCCTGAACTCATCAAAGAATGTATAAAAAGCCCCGGCACGTCCGGGGCTTTTTATTGCCGACTATTCAATTATTCTGGCAGCGTTCCATTTGCCTTTAGAACTTCACCGGCCAAATACAGCGATCCGCAGATAAGAACGCGCGGGCTGTTTTCATAGCGCCAGTTTTCCGACATGGCAGCCAGAGCTGCTTCAACAGAGTCCGCCGGCTCGGCACTCAGACCCGCTGAAATTGCCAAATGGGCCAGTTCCTCAGCATCGCGGGACGAATCCGCACCCGGAATAGTAACCGTGAAGACGTGCCGGGCCAGACTTTCAAAGGGTTCAAAAAATCCGATTGGGTCTTTCGTGCTCAACATACCGGCAATCAGGAAGAGCGGCCGTTCAACACGTTCCTCCAAAGCGGCCATGGCGCTGGCAACCACAGCGCCCGCGCCGGGATTGTGCCCGCCATCGAGCCAGATTTCAGTATCCGGATGCGCTAGTTTGGTAAGAGTGCCGCCCTGTAAGCGCTGCAGACGCGCAGGCCAGATCGCATGACCCAACCCATAGTCGCGTGCATCTGCCGATGGCATGAACCCGGTTGCTTCCAGTGTGGCAAGGGCCAGGGCCGCATTGCCGATTTGATGTTGGCCGACAAGATTGGGCAAGGTCAGGTCCAGCACACGTTGCTCGGTCTGATAAATCATGCGGCCATGCTCGGCATAGGCATCAAAATCCTGACCCAGCAAATGCATGGGGGAGCCGATGCGCCCTGCCACTTCAGCAATCACAGACATCGCTTCAGGAACCTGTCTGGCGATGATCGCTGGAACACCAGGCTTCAGAATACCAGCTTTTTCATAGGCAATACTGGCCAGCGTGTCGCCCAGAAAGCTCTCATGATCCATGGAGACCGGCGTGATCACCGAGGCCAGAGGTTTTTCAATAACATTGGTGGCATCCAGACGACCGCCAAGACCCACTTCCAGCAACAATACATCTGCAGGATGTTCAGAAAACAATTTGAAGGCAATGGCTGTGGTGATTTCAAATTGCGTGATTTCAGCACCATCATTGATGCGTTCCACGTCCAGCATGGTCGAAATCAGCGTGGCGTCATCCACCAGCTTGCCGCCGCCATGCTGTCCCAGACGGATGCGCTCGTTGAACCGCACCAGATGGGGCGAGGTGTAAACATGAACCCGCTTGCCATCAGCCTCCAGCAGGCTGCGCATATAGGCAGTGGTCGAGCCCTTTCCATTGGTTCCGGCAACATGAATTGTCGGAGGCAGGGACTTTTCCGGGTTGCCCAACTTTGCGAGCAAATCCTCCAATCGACCCAGCGAAAGGTCCATCAGGCGGGGATGCAGCTGTGTCAGCCGCTCCAATATTGCTGTCGTGTGGTCCATCAGGTGTCTTCATTTGCTGCGGACAGGAGAATTGAAATCCAGTAAATGGCTCTTAGCAAGCCTTTGCCAAGATGTCAGCCTGGAAGTTTATGCTGTTTTGGCAGGACTATCGGACGGTTCTGCTTCCGTTGCATCAATGGATTCCGGGGCAGGGTTCAGCTCACCATCGACCGGCTCCAGTTCAATGACTTCCGGTTCGCCTTCCACTTCAGCCTTGGCTTCGTCGGCAAGCTCCGGCTCAACAGCGTCCAATGGAGCATCCTTGCTGAGCACAGCTGGTTGCTTCATCAGCAAGCGGCACACATTAGCCAGCGTTTCGCGCATTTTATGGCGATGGATCACCATATCAACCATGCCATGTTCCAGCAGATATTCAGAGCGCTGAAAGCCTTCCGGCAGTTTCTCGCGTATGGTTTGTTCTATAACCCGCTGCCCGGCAAAACCGATAAGCGCGCCGGGCTCAGCAATGTGAACATCGCCCAGCATGGCATAGGACGCGGTGACACCACCCGTGGTCGGGTTGGTCAGCACCACGATGTAAGGCAGGCCCGCTTCGCGATGCTGTTGCAACGCAACCGTCGTGCGCGGCAATTGCATCAGCGACAAAATACCTTCCTGCATGCGCGCACCGCCGGAAGCTGCAAACAGAATGAACGGGACTTTGGCTTTGGTCGCGGCCTGAAAGCCGGCAATAATGGCTTCGCCAGCGGCCATGCCAAGCGATCCGCCCATGAAATTGAAATCCTGAACCGCAACAACAACGGTCCGTTCTTCCAGCAAGCCCTTGCCAAGCATGATGGCGTCTTCATAGCCGGTTTTGGCTTTGGCATCTTTCAGCCGGTCGGTGTAGCGTCGCTCATCACGAAATTTGAGTGGATCGACCGGAGCCGTTGGCAGGTCCAGTTTTTCGAACTCTCCTTCATCGAACAGTCTGGTCAGCCGCCGTTCGGCGTTGATCCGCATATGGAAGCCGGAATTTGGAATGACGAAGTCATTGGCTTCCAGATCGCGGTGGAACACCATTTCACCGGACTCAGGGCATTTGATCCATAGATTTTCCGGAACTTCCCGCTTGGTGCTCCAGAGATTCTGGATTTTGGGCCGGACAACACTGTTAATCCAATTCATTGGCTTTCCTTGCTCACAAGATGAAGAGCGAGTTGTAGAGATAAGATATTCGTCTCAATGTGGGCAGTTTAACTGACTTCTGCAAGACGCAATTTGCGAACACCATTGGCAAGCTGACGAACCAGTTCAGCAACGGCTTCCACAGGGTCGGAAGACACACTGCCATCGGCGGACAGGGAATTTGCAACAGCATCCACAATGGCACTGCCGACAACCACACCATCTGCGGCTTGACCGAAAGTCTGCGCTTGTTCTGCGGTCTTGATGCCAAAACCGATACAGACGGGCAAATCAGTATGGGCTTTGATTCGAGCAACAGCTTCCGCCACAGGCCCTGTGCTTGCAACGGCCGAGCCGGTAATACCGGTCTTGGACACGTAATACACAAACCCGGATGTGTTGGTCAGGACTTTTGGCAGGCGCTTGTCATCGGTTGTCGGTGTGGCAAGGCGAATAAAGTTAAGACCCGCGTCCAGAGTTGGCAGGCACAATTCCTCATCCATCTCGGGTGGCAGATCCACAATAATCAGACCATCAATTCCAGCTTTCTTTGCATCGGTCAGGAACCGGTCCACGCCATAAATATAGATCGGATTGTAGTAACCCATCATGACAATCGGCGTTGTGTCATCCGCTTCGCGGAAAGCACGGGCCATCTGCAGGGTTCGCACCAAGGTCTGTCCGCCTTTCAGCGCCCGTTGCCCGGCCATTTGAATGGTCGGCCCGTCAGCCATTGGATCGGAAAATGGCATGCCGAGCTCAATCACATCGCTGCCAGCGCCTGGCAACGCTTTCATGATGCGCACAGAGGTATCAAAATCCGGATCGCCACCCATAAAATAGGTGACGAGGGCAGGGCGGCCTTCAGCCTTCAAAGCTTCAAACTTGCGGTCAATGCGTGTTGTCATGATTATAGCTCCACGCCCATGATTTTGCCGACCGTGAAGACATCCTTGTCACCGCGTCCGCACAAATTCATCACGATAATCTGGTCTTTGTCCATTTTCGGGGCGCGCTTCATAACCTCTGCAAGGGCATGGGCAGGCTCAAGGGCCGGAATAATGCCTTCAAGACGTGTCAGCAACTGAAATGCTTCCAGAGCTTCTGTATCCATAATCGGCACATATTCAACACGCTTGGTCTCTTTCAGCCAGGAATGCTCAGGTCCAATACCGGGATAGTCCAGACCAGCGGAAATTGAGTGACCGTCTTTGATCTGCCCATCTTCATCTTGCAGCAGATACGTCCGGTTGCCATGAAGCACACCCGGACTGCCAGCGGTCAAAGAGGCACAATGCTCTTCGCTCTGCAGTCCCTTGCCGCCGGCTTCAACGCCGACGATCTGAACATCCTTATCATCGAGGAACGGGTGGAACAGGCCAATAGCATTGGACCCACCACCAACAGCGGCCACCAGCATATCGGGCAATCTGCCTTCAACGACCATCATTTGCTCTTTGGTTTCCGCACCGATTACGGATTGGAAATCCCGCACCATTTCCGGGTAAGGGTGTGGTCCGGCAGCTGTGCCGATCAGATAATAGGTGTCATCCACATTGGTCACCCAATCGCGCAGGGCTTCATTCATCGCGTCTTTCAATGTGCCATGGCCGGAACTCACCGGGTGGACCTTAGCGCCCAACAATTTCATGCGGAATACATTGGGTGCTTGACGTTCCACATCGGTGGCACCCATATAGACTTCGCAAGGATAGCCAAATCGGGCCGCGACAGTTGCTGTTGCAACACCGTGCTGGCCTGCACCGGTTTCTGCTATGATGCGCGTTTTGCCCATGCGCTTTGCCAGTAGAATCTGGCCCAGGCAATTATTGATCTTGTGAGAGCCAGTGTGGTTCAGCTCATCGCGCTTGAAATAGATTTTCGCGCCGCCCAGATGCTCTGTCAGCCGCTCAGCGAAATACAGCGGAGAGGGGCGACCGGTGTAATGGGTGTTCAGATTCTGCAATTCTGCGTGAAAGGCTGGATCCTGTTTCGCCTCAGTCCATTTTTCCTGCAGTTCCAGAATCAGGGGCATCAAGGTTTCAGCGACAAACTGGCCGCCAAAAATACCGAACATGCCCTTATCGTCAGGGCCGTTGCGCAAGGAGTTTGGACTAGGATGTTGAGTCATGCAGATACTCTCTCAGGGATTTGGTGATGCAGCTGCTGCTTGCGCGCGCTGCAAAAATGTCTCTATCAGGCCTTTATCTTTGATCCCGGGCGAAGTTTCAACGCCGGATGACACATCAATCCCGGAAATAACCGGATGCGCCTGCGACAAATGAACTGCGGCGGTGATGTTTTCCGGCGTCAGACCGCCTGAAAGCATCACCGGGAGCCCTCCACCGATGTCCAGCGTCAGGGCGTCAAGAATGTTCCAGTCAAAGGTCAGGCCATTCCCGCCAGGCAAGACACTGCCCTTGGGCGGCTTGGCATCAATCAGCAGCCTGTCCGCAACGCGGTTATAGGGTCTCAATCGGTCAAAATCCGCAGCCTCCGAAACCCCTATGGCTTTCATGATTGTCGTAGCGGTGAGGGCTCTGATGTGCCGAACGTGGTCCGCAGTTTCGCTGCCATGCAATTGAAGGATATCCGGCCGGACGTTTGCGCAGATAGCCTCCAGTTCAGCGTAGTCAGCATCTACGGTCAATGCCACAATCTGAACGTTGCCATCTGCCTTGTCCCGAGCAAACCCGGCAAGTTCAGCAGCAGCTTCAGGCGTAACATTGCGTGGGCTTTTTCCAAAAAACACCAGCCCGATCATGGATGCGCCGCCATCAAGGGCGGCCGTCACATCCGCTTTGGTGGAAAGGCCACAGATTTTTATGTCGAAGGCTGATTGTGCGGTCATGAAAACTGGCCATTTTGTGAAACGGGAGCGCGTGAAACGGTAAGAACTGATGAGCGCCTGATTATCGTGAACATACGTGAATTCAGGCCCGGACGATCGGGGCTGAGCTATCGGGTTCGACAAGCGATCTGATAGAAAAACCTAGGCTTTTGCAACCGGCAAAAGAGGGTGGTTATTGTTGTGATCGGGCGCCATATCCCGGGCTTTCTGTTCAGCCTCTTCCGCGCGTTGTTGCTGACGGCTGGCCTGATGCTCATTCTCACGCGCTTTGCGTCGCCATTTTCCCTGAGAAAACCAAGAGCCAAGACCGCCCAGAACGACGCCCAGCAGCAAAAAACCAAACAGCAGCAGATACAGTGGCACAGAATAGCTGAGCACGGCCAGATCTGTGCCTGTCGCCGCATCCGGAAATGGATTTAGTGACACAGTGACTGCGCCACGATTGGCAATTGACAGAACCACCACAATGATACCGAGCGGTATCAGAATAAGGTATTTGATGAACCGCATCATTTGAAAAGCACCTGCTTATGCCTGTTTGAGCCCATTCGGGTCTCGTTCGGATCGCAATTATTCTGCGATCTCGTATTATATGCGATGCATCAGTCGCTGTTCAACCGCTCACGCATTTCTTTGCCGGTTTTGAAAAACGGCACAACTTTGGATTCCACCTGAACCGATTCTCCGGTTCTTGGATTACGGCCCGTCCGCGGATTTCTTGTTTTAACCGAGAAGGCACCGAATCCACGCAGCTCTACCCTGTCCCCTTTGGAAAGCGCTGCTGTAATCTCATCGAGGATTGCATTCACAATCATCTCGACGTCTCTTTGAAAAAGATGCGGATTTCGATCAGCTATCTTTTGCACCAGTTCCGACTTTATCACCGTATCGCCCCTTGCAACCAAAATGCCCCCCAGAGCGTAATTCTGCGGACCAACTTGGGGTGAAGACTCAAATTGAATCTATGTTGTTGGAATTACTCCCTAATCGAGAATAGGGTGCCAAACTGAAATCAGGCCGTCAAGCTGTGCAGGGGCGGAAACAGCGCTCAAAAAGCCAGAATCACCCCCTGAAAGGCCGATTGTTGTTGCAAAGGTGACAAATAAGGCACGCATGGCCAGTGTCAGAGGCGCATCGGACTCGTCGAAATCCCTGCGTATCACCTTGATATCAGCGTCCAGACCATGCTCTGAAATCAACCACTCCTTGGCCTGTTCCTTGCTTCCAATTGCGTCAATAAGCTTGGTCGACAGCGCCCGATCGCCAGAATAGACGCGTCCATCTGCCAGATCTCGCGCTGTGGCATCATCAAAGTTCCGGCGCTCCTTGACCAGATCCAGGAACCACTCATACGAGTCGTCAATCAGATTTTGAATGGCTTGCCGAGCCTCTGGTGAGGTCGGAGAAAACGGGTTTGGAGAGGCTTTCAACGGAGCGCTTTTGATCTGCTCCATACGAATGCCGAGCTTGCCCATCATCTCGCTTATATTCGGGCTTTGATAAACGACACCTATGGATCCGGTAATGCTGGCGCGCCGGGCAAAGATTCGGTCCGTAGCCAGTGCGGCCATATAGGCAGCGGACGCGCCAACACCATCAATGGTGGCGACGACTGGCTTTTTGGCGCTCAGTGTCAGCAGCGCATCATACAATGCTTCGCCGCCGGATGTTGTTCCACCCGGCGAGTTAATTTTGACGATAACGGCCTGCACATTATCTTGGCTGCCAAGTTCTTCAATCAGGTCCAGCCGTTCTCTGGCACCCGTAATCACACCGTCAATGGCGATCTCTGCAATGTGTTCCCCGCGCGACGCGGACAACGGATCCAGCCCTGTCAGCCGCGCAATGCCTGCGATCAGGACTAAGCCCAGCAGAACAAGTCCAGCGACCCGCCAGAAGGTCAGTTTCCGGCGCAGACGCCGACGGTCGAGAATGTAGTCCGGGTTGCTAGGCTCGGCCATCTGCAGTCCTGCTATTGTGTGAGTTTTATAAAATCAGTGAACGCTAACTGGCTGCAATTCATGTTCCCATGCATTTGCAATCAGCGCTTCGCGGCTGTCGCCGATGACAATAGGCGCACCATCGGCATTCAGCAAAGCCCATAATTTCATGCCTGCTGGCAGTTCCTCCACATCTGGAAAGGCTGCGTGGAACTGGTCAGATGTCATGGAGCGGATATAGGCCACCTTGCCTTCGCCAAGCAGGGCGAAGTCATGTGCGCTCATTATCTTATTGGTTTTGTTATGGTTTCTCATGACGCAGGCTCCTTGTTTGATTGGGCCGTTTTCAGATGTTCGACAGTTTCCAGATGATTTTTTTGCGCAGGATTGCTCCGCGTTGTGTCATCATCATGGATCTTGATGTCAATTTTGCGGACGATGCGTTCCGGCTGAGGCCGAACAAGATCGATATTCAACAAACCGTCTTTCAGATCCGCCCCGAGTATCTCCATACCGTCTGCCAGCAGGAAAGCCCGCTGGAACTGGCGCGCAGCAATGCCGCGATGCAGATATTCCCGGCTGTCATCCTCCTGTTGACGCCCACGGATCACCAATTGGCGTTCCTCAACCGCAACGTCCAGTTCCTGACGTGAGAAGCCAGCCACTGCAAGTGTAATGCGCAACACATCACTCTTGGTGCTTTGTTCCGATCTGATCCGTTCAATATTGTACGGGGGATAGCCGTCAGAGGTTTTGGCCACACGGTCCAAAACACGTTCAATTTCGTCAAAGCCCAACATAAAAGGGCTGGAAAACGCCGATACGCGCGTCATGATTAGTCCTTTCCTTCGGCCCTAAAAGCGGCCAACCAGCGATCCCGTAAGGCAATCACCGTTGGTGAGAATATGGTACGAACCAATGGAAGCTTCAAGAGAGACGTGCGTTTTGGGTGGCAATGGGCGAGCGCTGTCAGGTTTCCTGACGAGGATTCCATTCCTCTCCGGCATTAATATCGCGTGCATTATTGGGGTCTGAAGGGATGCGTTGGCCATTGCTTTGCGCTGTGGGAGCCGGAGCCTCTGTGAAAAACTTCTTGTCAATTTCACTGGCAACAATTCCGGCACCCAGAGCCAGAATTCCAAGCGCTATAGCCTCCGGCGCAGACAGATCATCATCTGTGTTTGTTTTGTTGTGCAAAGCTGCTGGTGACGCCAGCAAAAATCAGCATGACTGCAAAACCGAGGTTGAGAATGCTCGAAGAAATACGCGAATACATGTTTGCTGCCCCAATATGATGACCACCGAAGCCCGGGCAACCGGAATCCAGCTTCTACGGTAAATCTGGAAATCGGCCTATACGGAGCGATAAGGAAGGTGCACGTATTGCACTGCTGACCAAGGGGCTTCATCTGGCAGAAATTGGGGAATGGTGGAGCCAGCCGGAGTCGAACCGGCGACCTCTTGCATGCCATGCAAGCGCTCTACCAACTGAGCTATGGCCCCAATGCAATTCGTGTTGTGAACAACCGTCAAATTGCCGCGCGGTTTTAGGAAGGCCTTGGCAAAAGATCAAGCGGTATTTTCGCTCATTTCCATTTGCCCGAACCGGTGGCGAGTAATGTCGTCACCGGTCCGTCATGTCAGGATGATCAATTATCTTCGTCTTTGCCGCTTGATGGCACAACGATCACTGCGCTGTCATCATCATCGTCTTCCAGGAAGGTGTCATCATCTTCCGCGTCGTCATCATCATCATCAATGTCGATGCCGACATCAATGTCGATGTTTTCTTCGGCATCATCATCATCGTCGTCATCATCATCATCGAGGCCGGCAACCTTCACGGCGCCGGTTGCACCATCCTCATCATCTGCATCTTCCAGGGTGACGAGTTCAGCATTTTCCAATTCTTCTTCTTCTTCTTCCTCAACCTTGGGCTTGGCTTTCGCCGGCGCAGCCTTTTCAGGCTTGGATCTGGAAACAGCAGCCAAAACGAAAGGTGTTGCACATTTGGGGCAGAGGATCGGGTCGCGTTTCAGATCGTAAAACCGGGCGGCGCAACTGCCGCAGGTCCGCTTGGTGCCAAGTTCTTCTTTAGCCATATTCTTGCCTTTGTCTTTTCTGTCGCAGGTTTTTGGCTGTCGCAGCGCTACCTTCTAGAGAGATCTGTCGCGCCCGTGCCCAGCCCGTCTGTCATTGCCGGAAATTGGACCTGCAGATAGCGACCCGGACCCGGACTGTCAAAGCAAAACATTGATGAAATGCGCAAGAAACAAAACAACAGCCCTGTTTCGCCCTTCAAACCGGCATCGCAACATGCTAACGGCTGCGCCCACAACAGGTTTGTGGCCATAGGTGAAAGGCCACAGATGACAGCGTATTAAAAGGACATTCGGACATGACAGCTCATAAAGCAGGCCTGATGGCGCACCCGGCGCGCAATCTCTCGGGTACCCTGCGCGTGCCTGGCGACAAATCCATCTCACATCGCTCGCTGATGTTCTCTGCCATGGCTGTTGGTGAAAGCCGTGTTGAGGGCTTGTTGGAATCGGACGATGTTCTGGCAACCGCAAATGCCATGCGCGCCTTTGGCGCAACCATCGACAAGGATGGCGACAGCATCTGGCACATTCATGGTGTCGGTATTGGCGGCTTTCTGGAACCGGAAGAGATAATTGATTACGGCAATGCGGGCACAGGCGTGCGGCTGGCTCTGGGTCTGGCAGCCCATGGTGATTTCGTCACCCGGTTTACGGGGGACGCCTCATTACGGTCCCGCCCCATGGGGCGGGTCCTTGACCCTTTGCGACTGATGGGCCTGGAAGTGCTGGAAAGCAATGATGACCGGCTTCCGCTGGCTGTGCGCGGCCCGGCACGGCCCGCACCGATGCGTTATGAAACGCCGGTGCCATCTGCGCAGGTTAAATCCGCTGTCCTATTGGCAGGCTTGAACGCCCCCGGTGAAACCACAATTGTCGAGCGGGTCTTCACGCGCGATCACACGGAGAAAATGCTGGTCGGCTTTGGTGCGGATTTGACCGTCGATACGGCCAATGACGGCACCCGCACAATTGTTCTGAAGGGCCAGCCGGAATTCAAGCCACAATCCATCATCGTACCAGGTGACCCAAGCTCAGCCGGCTTTCCGATGGTTGCAGCGCTGATTGTGCCGGGCTCCGATGTCACCATTCAGGGCGTATTGATGAATGAAAGCCGGACAGGTCTTATCAAGACGCTTTTGGAGATGGGCGCGGATATCACCATCCAGAATGAGCGGGAATCGGGCGGTGAAGCCATTGCCGATCTGCATGTGAAGGCCAGCGAGCTGAAAGGCGCGACCGTTCCTGAAGCGCGCGCTGCGTCCATGATTGATGAATATCCGGTGCTGGCTGTCGCTGCAGCTTTTGCCGCGGGTGACACCCATATGGAAGGTTTGGCAGAACTTCGTGTCAAGGAATGTGACCGTCTGTCCGCCACAGCCTTCGGCTTGAAAGCCAATGGCGTGACCTGCGTCGAAGGCAAGGATACATTGACAGTATCCGGCGGAGTTGTACCGGGTGGTGGCACGGTGCCAACCCATATGGATCACCGTATTGCCATGGCATTTCTGGTTATGGGCCTCGGTTCGCAAAAGGGTGTCGCGGTCGATGACGCCGGGCATATCGCCACAAGCTTCCCGACATTTACTAAATTCATGGCCGATCTGGGTGCCGAGATCACACCGTTTGACGCTGATGCAATGGCATCCTGAGCGTTAGAATGGCTGTGCAAGAACCACCGCTGACAGTTGCCATTGACGGCCCTGCTGCATCCGGGAAGGGCACGTTGGCACGCCGCCTGGCAGCAGAATTCGATCTGCCTTATCTGGATACCGGACTGACCTACCGTGCAGTTGCCGCCAAAATGCAGTCCGAAAACCAGTCTCTCGATGATGAAGGGGCCGCCATCAAAGCAGCTCAAAGCCTTGATCTGGCCGCGCTGGATCGGGTTTTTCTGTCAGACCACCAGATTGGCGCGGCAGCGTCAAAAGTGGCGGTCATGCCAAAGCTGCGCGCTGAACTGGTCACCCTGCAGCGCGGATTTGCGGCAAAGGGCGCGGTGATGGACGGACGCGATATAGGCACCGTCGTGTGTCCGAATGCTCAGGTAAAACTCTTTGTGACAGCCAGCGCGGAAGCGCGTGCGGAGCGGCGTTTCAAGGAAGTTGAAGCTAAGGGTGATGCCTCCAGCTATGCAGATATTCTGCGAGATATCAGGCAAAGGGACGAGCGCGACAGCTCAAGATCTGTCTCTCCTTTGGAGAAAGCTGCCGACGCGCACTTGATTGATACCACTAATATGGATATAGAAACCGCGTTTCTTTCAGCGAAAACCCTGGTTTTGCAGGCAATCGAGCGTTAGAAACACATATCAGTTGCCGAATTTGGACCATGCGCCACAGTTTGTTGGAGTGCTTTGAGGCACCAACAGGTCCAAACCGGCTTTTATCAACACAAACCTGGCGCACTGCGACTGGCCATATTCAACCGGCATAAAGTGCCCCGAGACCGGCTATCGCACTCTAGGAGAATTCATGAATATCGAAACACCAAGCCGCGAAGATTTCGCAGCTCTTCTTGACGAAACCTTTGGATCTGAAACGCAGCAAGAAGGCAGCGTGATCAAAGGTACAGTCATTGCTTTTGAAAAAGATCTGGCCGTCATTGATGTGGGCCTGAAAGTTGAAGGCCGTATTTCCGTTCGGGAATTTGGTCATCAGGACAAAACCGGCGGCCTGTCCATCGGCGACGAAGTTGAAGTTTACCTCGAGCGTATTGAAAACGCACTCGGTGAAGCTGTTCTGTCCCGAGAAAAAGCCCGTCGTGAAGAAAGCTGGGTTCGCCTCGAAGTGTCCTTCGAAAAGGGCGAAAAAGTTACTGGCCAGATTTTCAATTCCGTCAAGGGTGGCTTCACAGTCGATCTTGAAGGGGCTGTTGCCTTCCTTCCGCGCAGCCAGGTGGATATCCGCCCAGTGCGCGATGTAGGCCCGCTGATGAACAATCCGCAGCCATTCCAGATTCTGAAAATGGACAAGCGTCGCGGCAACATCGTTGTTTCCCGTCGTGCCATTCTGGAAGAAACCCGCGCCGAACAGCGTTCCGAGATCGTCCAGAACCTTCAAGAAGGTCAGGTCATGGAAGGTGTTGTCAAAAACATCACAGATTATGGCGCATTCGTAGATCTTGGCGGCATCGATGGCCTGCTTCACGTGACAGATATGGCTTGGCGCCGTATCAACCACCCAAGCGAAGTTCTGACAATCGGCCAGACGGTCAATGTTCAGATCATCCGGGTGAACCACGAAACGCAGCGTATCTCGCTTGGTATGAAACAGCTGGAAAGCGATCCATGGGAAGGCATCGATGCGAAATATCCGCTCGAAGCTAAATTCACTGGCCGCGTGACCAATATCACTGACTATGGTGCATTCGTTGAACTGGAGCCAGGCATTGAAGGTCTGATCCACGTTTCCGAAATGTCCTGGACCAAGAAAAACGTCCATCCTGGCAAAATCGTCTCCACATCTCAGGAAGTGGAAGTTCTTGTTCTGGAAGTTGATCCATCCAAGCGTCGTATTTCGCTGGGTCTGAAACAGGCTATGGACAATCCTTGGACATCGTTTGCTGACAAGTTCCCGATTGGAACCATTGTCGAAGGCGAAGTGAAGAACAAGACTGAGTTCGGTCTGTTCGTTGGTCTGGATGGCGATGTCGACGGCATGGTTCACCTGTCCGATCTGGATTGGAAACGTTCCGGCGAAGAGATGATCGAAGAGTTCAAAAAAGGCGACATGGTGAAAGCCATTGTGCTGGACGTGGACACAGACAAGGAACGCATCTCTCTTGGCATCAAGCAGCTTGATGGCGATCCGTTCGCTGATGCTGCGGCTTCCGGTGAATTGCGCAAGGGTGCGGTTGTAACCTGTGAAGTTTCCGAAGTTCAGGAAAACGGACTGGAAGTGAAGATTGCAGACACCGATCTGTCAGCCTTCATCCGCCGCTCCGATCTGTCTCGCGAGCGCTCTGAGCAGCGTCCGGACCGTTTCGCCGTTGGCGAAAAGTTCGACGCCCGGATCACGAACTTCGACAAGAAAGCACGCAAGGTTGCCCTGTCGATCAAGGCTCTGGAAATCGCAGAAGAGAAAGAAGCCGTGGCACAATACGGCTCCACCGCTTCCGGAGCATCGCTTGGCGATATTCTGGGCGCAGCTCTGAAAGGTCAGGACGACGAATAAAATCGTCTCTGACTGATCCGGATTGCGAATTCGGATCGAGATACATTTTAAAACCGGCGCAGGATTCCTGCGCCGGTTTTTTGTTGACCGGATGCTGAGGCTTGTGACCGTGGCCGTTGGTGACTTGTGCAGCTTTGGCAAAGTGCAAAGCCCTGCTTGAATTTCACCTCTATGGATTGCGAAATTGACAAGAGAGAACCTGGAAGGGGGCAAGTCCCGGTTAAACGGCGCGCTTCCGCCATTCTCAATAAATCATTAAGCATGCAAGCTATGCCGGGTTGTGTGCTACTGAGTTGTCCATTGCGCAATCATGCGCACTTTCCCACCTACAGATCGGTCTCAAACATGCAAATTCCTGAATGGACGAAACCCGCACTCATGGGCGCGGCAGTGGGCGCCATCGCTTTGGCTGTTGTTGGATTCAACTGGAGCGGTTGGGTAACCAGTGCTTCAGCTTCCGAAATGTCCGGCAAGCAATCAATGGCAGCCGTGGCTGCAGCGCTTACGCCTTATTGTATTCAGAACTCTAAAAGCGACCCTAAATCAGGCGACATCATGGCGGAAATCGAGAAAGCCAGTACTTATCAGCGTCGTGGTATTGTTGAAAAGGCTGGATGGGCGACGCCCCTTGGAGCCGAAAAACCAGACAGAGCCCTGGCAGAATCTTGTCAGATTGCACTGACCAAAGACAATTGATCAAATACAATTGACCAACTTTCGCCGGCAAAAAGAAACATTGCCGGCGAAAGACCACAAGTGAATTGCTGGCACTTGCCTGAGGCGCAATAGGCAGCCGATGACCGCTCGGGGCTTTATACCGACATATTCGAGTTCATATCCGGTTGCTTCAAACCAATCGCTTGCAAATCTCGACGCCTCGAATTATATACAGGACAAATCTTGAACACTGTTTGAGAGTGGGCCCTACCGGACCCGCTCTTTTTTGTTGCCGATTGCCCGCTGATAAACAGTCGAATCGACGCGCTGGCACCCGGACATTTTCTGATTGTGCCGTAACTTTCTGATAAGGCCGACGTTTTCTGATAGGGAACAATAGATATGGCGGATGATCCGCGCATTGTAACTGAAACCGGGTTGGATGCCCGCATAGCGATGATTGCCGAGCCTGTCATACAGGATCTGGGCTTCAGGCTTGTGCGTGTGCGCGTCTCCGGACAGAGCGGTGTGACTGTGCAAATCATGGCGGAACGTCCAACCGGTTTGATGACGATCGCCGATTGCGAGGCAATTTCGAAGGCCATGTCTCCGGAGCTGGATGTGCATGATCCGATTTCCGGCGCTTACCATCTTGAAGTGTCCACGGCCGGTGTTGACCGCCCACTCGTACGCAAGTCTGATTTTGAGCGCTGGGCAGGGCATCTTGCAAGAGTTGAGATGGCTGTTACCATTGGTGGGCAACGCCGCTTTCGCGGCCAGCTACTGGGCCTGCGCGAAGAAGGTGACGGGCTGGAGTTTGGCCTGCGCCCAATGGAAAAGCGCAGCAAGAAAACCAAAGCCAAGTCAACTGAGAAATCATTGGCCTCGCCCGAGGCAGATATCTGGTTGCCATTGGCGGATGTGGCTGACGCCAGTCTGATCATGACTGATGAATTGATTGATGCTGCCCGCATTATGCTGAAAGCAGAAAATCCTGACTTTGATTCCACCACCGAAGATGGCGCAATGCCTGAACTTGATGGTGACACTGAACTTGAAATTGATACAGAACCTGAACCCAATACTGACTGACCAACAGACCTGCCGGGATCGTTCCGGTGGCTCCGTTTAGGGAGATAAAGACATGGCTGTAAGTGCCAACAGACTTGAGTTGTTGCAAATTGCCGAGGCAGTTGCCCGCGAAAAAGTAATCGACCGCACCATTGTGATTGCGGCGATGGAAGACGCGATCCAGAAGGCAGCCAAGGCGCGCTATGGATCGGAAACCGATGTCCGCGCGGAAATCAACGACAAGACTGGTGAAATTCGTCTGGCTCGCTTGCTGCACGTGGTTGAAGAAGTCGAAAACTCGATGTCGGAGGTCTCTCTGGCGGATGCAATGGCGCGCAATCCGGAAGCCAAGATTGGCGATGCATTGTCTGAGCCTCTGCCACCGATGGATTTCGGTCGCATCGCTGCCCAGTCTGCCAAGCAGGTTATCGTGCAGAAAGTGCGCGAGGCCGAACGTGACCGTCAGTTTGAAGAATATCAGGATCGCATCGGAACTGTCGTCAACGGCACTGTCAAACGTGTCGAATACGGCAATGTCATTGTTGATCTGGGCCGTGGCGAAGCCATCATCCGCCGTGATGAGCTGATCCCGCGCGAAACCTTCCGTTATGGTGATCGTGTGCGTGCCTTCATTCATGATGTGCGCCGCGAGCAGCGCGGACCACAGATTTTTCTGTCCCGCAGCCATCCTGCGTTCATGGCCAAATTGTTTGAAATGGAAGTACCTGAAATCTATGACGGCATTATCGAGCTGCGCTCCGTTGCGCGTGATCCTGGCTCCCGTGCCAAGATTGCCGTCATCTCCAATGACAGTTCCATTGATCCCGTAGGCGCCTGTGTGGGTATGCGCGGCAGTCGTGTACAGGCCGTGGTTGGTGAATTGCAGGGCGAGAAGATCGATATCATTCCTTGGTCTCCTGATGCTGCGACCTTTATTGTGAATGCGTTGCAGCCGGCTGAAGTGGCCAAGGTTGTTCTGGATGAAGATCAGGCAAAAATCGAAGTGGTGGTGCCGGATGAGCAATTGTCACTGGCCATTGGTCGTCGCGGCCAGAACGTGCGTCTTGCCTCGCAACTGACTGGTTGGGATATTGATATTCTGACGGAAGAAGAGGAATCACAGCGTCGTCAGAAAGAGTTTGCCGAACGTACGGAACTCTTCACCAAAGCCTTGGATGTCGATGAAATGGTTGGTCAGCTTCTGTCCACGGAAGGCTTTACCTCTGTTGAGGAAGTGGCCTATGTGGAACTGGATGAGATTGCCTTCATCGAAGGATTCGATGATGATACGGCGACTGAAATTCAAACCCGCGCCCGCGAATATCTTGAAAAGCTGGAAGCTGAGCAGGATGCAGAGCGAATCGAGCTGGGCGTTTCTGATGAATTGCGAGAGATTGAGGGTGTTACAACCGGCATGATGGTCGCATTCGGCAAGAATGAGGTTAAAACTGTTGAAGATTTAGGGTATTGTGCTGCTGACGATCTGATCGGCTGGACAGAACGCAAGGATGGTGAAACCCAACGGTTTGAGGGTATCTTCCCGCCAGCGGACATGTCCCGTGCTGAAGCAGAGGCCCTGATCATGACAGCGCGTCTGAAATCCGGCCTGATTACGGAAGAAGATTTGGCAAGTGACGACGAGGCTGAGGCTGGCACTGAAGAAGGTGCTGAGCCTGCTGCAGAAGAGGTGGCGCAGTAAGGCGTCTGGTTTCGGCAGGGTTTATGAACATGTCGAACACACCAGATGGTCCCAAAGCTAGTGGTGAAGCTAGTAGTGAATCCAGCTGTGAAGCTGCCATTGATACAGGTGCCGAGCAGGATATAGAGCCGGATGATGGAAGTCCTCGGGCTCGCAGAGAACCGAAACGGCAATGTGCCGTCAGCCGCGACGTTCTGTCCAAAGCGGAATTAATCCGCTTTGTGGCCGATCCGGAAGGGCATATTGTACCGGATCTGAAAGCTGTTCTGCCTGGGCGCGGTGTCTGGGTCAGAGCAGATGCGAGACATGTGGCATTGGCGGAGCAACGCAAGCTGTTTGCGCGTCTGCTGGGCAAGAAAAGTGATCAAACGATCATTGTCGATGCAGGTCTGGCAGACAGAGTTGGAAAATTGTTGTTGGATCGAGCCATGGGTGCTTTGGCACTTGCGCAGAAATCCGGGCGGATCATTACAGGCTTCGCCAAGGTGGAATCTGCAATTGGTGGCGATAATGTAGAAGCATTGATTGTAGCCAGTGACGGAGCTGAAGACAGTTTGCGCAAACTGAAGCAAGCCATCACACGGCGATTTGGCTCTGCGGACGCCTTGCAGTTGTACCGAAGTTTTAATGGCGTGGAATTGGATTTGGCATTTGGTCGCACAAATGTAATACATGCCGCGCTAACGAAAGCAGAAAAGAAGACGGACCGGGGAGATGGTGGCTTTTTGAACGCAGCCGAGCGGCTCCAAACATATATTGGAGCGCGGGCAGAGACCGAGAAATAAGACAAGGATACGCGCCTGGATTGAGGTGCGGGTCCCCAGTAGTTTAAAATTAGCAGCCAAAATCGGGCAGAAAACTGCCTGACTGTAGCGAAGATAATTTGACAGACGCGCCGCGCGGCAGTTTAAACGCGGCAGCAGGATCAGGATAAGAATGAGCGATACGGATAACACAGACGACAAGCAAAGCGGACGTCCAACTCTCTCGCTGAAACGCGGTGTGGAGCAGCAGGGCACTGTGCGCCAGAGCTTTTCTCATGGCCGGTCAAAAGCCGTGGTCGTGGAAAAACGCAAACGCAAAATCAATATGCCGGGATCGACACCAGCGGCAGCCCCAGCCGCTGAGGCCGCACCACGTGCGCCAGTTGAAGCGCCTCGCAGTGCTGCAGCGACACCAGCTGCACCAGCGGCACCAGCAGCCACACCAGCAGCGCCAGTGCCAAGGCCAGCCGCACCGGCGGCAAAGGCTCCTACGCCTGCAGCGCCTGCTGTTACAGGCCCAGCCAGCCGCATTGCACGCCCACCTGTACAAAGTCGACCTGCACAAAACAGGTCCGGTGGTGGTCAGCGCGGCGGCAACAAAACATTGCTGCGCACACTGACCAGCGGCGAACGCGATGCCCGCGCAATGGCATTGGCCGGCGCAAAGGCGCGTGAAGCAGAAGATATTGCCCGACGCACGGCAGAAGAGGCTGAGCGTACCCAACGTGAGGCGACCGAACGCACCCGTCGGGAAACCAAAGCCAGGGAAGAAGCTGAAGCCGCGGCCAAGAAGAAGGCCGAGGAAGAGGCCGAGCACGCCCGCATGCGTGAAGAGGCGGTCAATCTGGCTGCAGCTGAAGAAGCTGGTGATACGGCTCGCCCAGCCAAGACCCGTGAACCGGATGCCAAAAACACCAAGGTGTTGCGTGCGGTCAAACGGCCCGGGCGCGAGCAGGAACAGGATGATTCCAAAACCGCTCGCAAAAATGACGATCGTCGCAAGGGCAAGCTGACACTGTCCAATGCGCTGGAAGACAACACCGGCGACCGCGCTCGGTCACTGGCATCGATCAAACGCCGTCGTGAGCGTGAAAAACAGCGTGCTGCGCAAATGTCGCCACGTGAGAAGATTTCGCGCGAGGTCATCATTCCTGAAACAATTACCATTCAGGAACTGGCCAACCGCATGGCGGAACGCGCGGTCGATGTGATCAAGCTGCTGATGCAGCAGGGTCAGATGCTGAAAATCAATGATGTGATCGATGCTGATACAGCTGAATTGATCACTGAGGAAATGGGCCACAAAGTGCGCCGTGTTTCCGAATCTGACGTTGAAGGCGGCCTGTTTGATGAAGTGATTGAAGCCGACGATGATGGAACAGGTATTCCTCGTCCACCGATCGTTACCATCATGGGGCATGTTGACCACGGTAAGACGTCGTTGCTGGATGCCTTCCGCAAAACCAATATCGTGTCTGGTGAAGCCGGTGGCATCACTCAGCACATCGGGGCTTATCAGGTTGAGCAGTCTGGCCAGAAGATCACCTTCATCGATACACCGGGCCACGCGGCGTTTACAGCCATGCGTGCACGCGGTGCCAAATCAACTGATATCGTCATTCTGGTGGTCGCGGCTGATGATGGCGTGATGCCGCAGACGGCAGAGGCGATTGCGCATGCAAAAGCCGCTGGTGTTCCGATGATCATCGCGATCAACAAGATCGACGTCGAAGGAGCTGATCCGAACCGTGTACGCACCGAACTTCTGCAGTATGAAGTTCAGGTAGAAGGCATGGGCGGCGACATTCTTGATGTGGAAGTCTCTGCCCTGAAAGGCACAAATCTGGATAAGGTTCTGGAAGCAATTATTCTGCAGTCTGAATTGCTGGAGTTGAAAGCCAATCCGGAACGCAATGGCCGTGGCACGGTTGTGGAAGCACAACTGGATAAGGGCCGCGGTCCTGTTGCGACTGTTCTTGTCCAGAACGGAACGCTTAAAGTTGGCGACATTCTTGTGCTTGGCTCTGAATGGGGCAAGGTGCGGGCTTTGATTGATGATCATGGCAAACAGGTCAAATCTGCGCCACCATCCATGCCGGTTGAAGTGCTTGGCCTGCAGGGAACGCCTGAGGCCGGGGATCAGTTCGCCGTTGTTGAAAATGAAGCGCAGGCGCGTGAAATCACTGAATACCGCCGACGTGTGAAGCAGGAAGCTGTTATGGCACGGGGAGCACGTGGCTCTCTGGAAGCTATGATGAACCAGCTTCAGACAGACAATGCGCAGGAATCGCCATTGCTCATCAAAGCAGATGTGCAGGGCTCTCTGGAAGCCATTGTCGGCGCTCTGGAGAAGCTCAACACCGACGAAGTCGCAACACGTGTGATCCATTCAGGGGCCGGTGGTATCACCGAAACCGATATCACGCTGGCCGCAGCTTCAAATGCTCCGGTTGTGGGCTTCAACGTGCGTGCCAACAAACAGGCGCGGGAAGCGGCGGAAGCAAACGGCATCGAAATTCGCTATTACAATGTCATCTATGATCTGATTGACGATGTGAAAGCGGCGATGTCCGGTATGCTGTCGCCTGAACTGCGCGAGCATATGCTGGGCAATGCTGAAATTCTGGATACATTCAATGTGTCCAAGGTTGGCAAGGTTGCCGGTTGTCTCATCACAGATGGTAAGGTGGAGCGTGGCCAACACGTGCGCCTCATCCGCGACGATGTGGTGATCCATGAAGGCAAGCTGTCCACACTGAAACGCTTCAAGGATGAAGTGAAAGAAGTGAATGCCGGTCAGGAATGTGGCATGGCATTTGAAAATTATCAGGACATGCGCAAGGGCGATGTCATTGAGTGTTATCGGGTCGAAACAATTATCCGTTCGCTCTAACTGATTTCCAATCAACGCCATGCTTTGGCTAAGCCACCTTGGCTAAGCGAGGCATGGCGTTATTTTTTCTGGATAAGATAATGGGCCGTTCCGGGCATAAAAGTATCAGCAAAGAGCCAACCCAGCGCATGCTGCGCGTGGGCGAGGTTGTGCGTCGTGCGATTGATGAATGTCTGCGCCGGGGCGAAGTGCGCGAGCCTGAGTTGGAGCGCATTATGGTCACGATACCGGAAGCCCGCATGTCGACTGACCTGAAACTGGCCAGCGTCTATGTTGCGCCGCTTGGTGGCGGTGATGGCGAAGAACTTGCCAAATTGTTGAATGGTCACGCCAAATTCATCCGGGGTCGCATCGCCAAAGACATGACGCTGAAATACATGCCGGAAATCAAATTCTTTGCCGACAACCGCTATGATGAAGCCAGCCGGATTGAGAACTTGTTGCGCCAGCCTAAAGTTCTGGTAGATCTGGCCGCACCTGATGATCCCCCTGAAACGGACGATGACGGCGGAACCTGAACAAAATGGGGCGCCGTAAAAAAGGGCAGGATATCCACGGTTGGGTCCTGCTCGACAAACCCTTGGGACTGGGGTCTACACAGGCCGTTTCCAAAGTGCGTTGGCTGTTCGATGCCAAAAAAGCAGGCCATGCCGGAACGCTTGATCCGCTGGCATCCGGCATGTTGCCGATTGCATTGGGCCACGCCACCAAAACGGTTCCCTTTGCGCAGGATGGTCAGAAAACCTATCGCTTCACCGTTAAATGGGGTGAGGCGACCAGTACCGATGATGGTGAGGGCGATGTTGTTGCAACATCGCAGTACCGGCCGGACCAGAGTGCGATTGAGGCAATTCTTCCACAATACAAAGGATGTCTTTCACAACTCCCCCCCGCCTTCAGCGCTTTGAAAATCAACGGCGAACGCGCTTATGATCTGGCCCGTGCCGGTGTGAAGGTCGAACTGGAGCCACGTGACGTTCAGATTGACGAACTGACCCTGGTGGGTTGTCCGGATCCGGATCATGCCGAGTTTGAAGTTCTGTGCGGAAAAGGGACCTATGTCAGGTCGCTGGCCCGCGATATGGCCCGGTCTTTGGGAACGGAAGGCCATGTCAGCGCGTTGCGGCGCACCCAAGTCGGGCCGTTTCACGAATCGCAGATGATTTCACTGGAAGTTTTGCAGGAAATGCGCCATAGAGACCCCGCTGAAGCTGATATGGCTTCGGTACTGCATCCTGTTGAGACCGCGCTGGACGACATCCCGGCGTTGGCCGTCACGGAAGCAGAAGCGGTCCGGCTGTTAAACGGCCAGGCCATATTGTTGCGCGGACGGGATGCCCCCCTAGCTCTTGCCGAAGCCTATGTCACCACCAAAAACACTTTGGTGGCCATTGGCTCAGTGGATCAAGGCCAGTTCATCCCCAAGCGTGTTTTTAAGAATGCCGGGTAAAACCGGTATGCGTTACATAGAAAGGATACCCGATGTCGATTACTGCAGAACGCAAGCAGGAACTCATTACCGAGTATGCCCGCGTAGAAAATGACACCGGTTCACCAGAAGTACAGGTTGCCATTCTCAGCGAGCGTATCAGCAATCTGACCGAACACTTCAGAGCACACGGCAAGGATAATCATTCCCGCCGTGGTCTTTTGAAAATGGTCTCTCAACGGCGCCGTCAGCTCGATTATCTGAAAGCGAATGACGAAAGCCGTTATACGGACATCATCAAGAAGCTTGGTTTGCGTCGCTGATGCGACACAAAACGGGCGTCGCTGTGCGGCGCCCTTTTTGGTATTTCTCGAATCCATGAGCCAAACAGAGCCATGGCAGGATTATCAGATGCTTTGGAACGAAAGAGCATCTTGTTGTCTTGCGATGGCTCAGATACCCGGCGTGATTTTCACGCCATTCTGACACAAAGCGCGATGGTCGCGCCAAACTATCGATGAGGACGGAAGGCCGTTTTCATCCTGTCCATTGACAAGAAGGTAAGACACAAAAAATGTTTGATACACAACGTGTAGAAATTGAATGGGGCGGACGCCCTTTGATCATGGAAACGGGCCGCGTAGCTCGTCAGGCCGATGGGGCCGTCATGATCACCTATGGCGAGACAACAATTCTCGCAACCGCAGTTTCGGCCCGCTCTGCAAAGCCGGGCCAGGATTTTTTCCCACTGACCGTGAACTATCAGGAAAAAACCTATGCCGCTGGTAAAATTCCAGGTGGCTTCTTCAAGCGTGAAGGCCGTCCGGCTGAAAAAGAGACACTGACATCGCGGCTGATTGATCGCCCGATTCGTCCTCTGTTCGCTGATGGCTACAAAAACGAAACCCAGATTGTTCTGACAGTTTTGTCTCACGATCTGGAAAATGATCCGGACATCGTCGCGCTGGTTGGCGCGTCTGCTGCCCTGACAATTTCCGGTGTGCCTTTCATGGGCCCAATCGGCGGTGCGCGCGTTGGCTATATTGATGGCGAATACATGCTCAACCCGCCACTGGATGTCATGGAAGACAGCAAGCTTGATCTGGTTGTTGCCGGCACAAATGATGCGGTTCTGATGGTTGAGTCAGAAGCTCAGGAATTGTCTGAAGAGATTATGCTGGGTGCCGTTATGTTCGGCCACCGCGAATTCCAGCCTGTTATCGAAGCCATTATTCAGTTGGCCGAAAAAGCTGCAAAAGCACCTCGTAACCACACGGCTACGGATCATTCTGAATTATACGCAAAAGTGAAAGATCTGGTCGAAGCCGATCTGAACGCTGCATACGACATTCAGGAAAAAGAGCCGCGCCGCGATGCTATTTCCGACGCCAAGTCGAAAGTCATGGAAGCGCTTCTGGCTGAGGGTGCCAGCCCGGACGACAAGAATATTCTTGGCGACCAGGTCAAGAAACTGGAAAGCAACATTGTTCGTGGTCGCATTCTGAAAGACGGCAGCCGCATCGATGGACGTGATACCAAAACCGTTCGTCAGATTGTTGCTGAAGTTGGCACATTGCCACGCGCACACGGTTCATCCCTGTTCACTCGTGGTGAAACACAGGCGCTTGTCGTTGCCACACTGGGTACAGCAGACGATGAGCAGTTCATCGACGCTCTGACCGGCACCTACAAAGAACAGTTCATGCTGCATTATAACTTCCCGCCATATTCTGTCGGTGAAGCTGGTCGTATGGGCACACCAGGGCGCCGCGAAATCGGTCACGGCAAGCTTGCATGGCGCGCTGTGAACCCTGTGCGTCCTCCGCATCATGAATTCCCATACACACTGCGTCTTGTGTCCGAAATCACCGAGTCCAATGGATCATCTTCCATGGCGACGGTTTGCGGCACATCACTGGCTCTGATGGATGCGGGTGTTCCTCTGCGCCGTCCGGTTGCCGGTATCGCAATGGGCCTCATCAAGGAAGGCGACGAGTTCGCTGTCCTGTCCGATATTCTGGGTGATGAAGATCATCTTGGCGATATGGATTTCAAGGTTGCTGGTTCTGAAGAGGGCATCACTGCTCTGCAGATGGATATCAAGATTGATGGCATCACCGAAGAAATCATGAAAATCGCTTTGGCTCAGGCCAAGGATGGTCGTGAGCATATTCTGCGCGAAATGTCGAAGGCTCTGACTGAGTCCCGTCCTGAACTTGGTGAATTTGCACCACGCATCGAACAGCTGAAAATTCCGGTTGATAAAATCCGTGAAGTTATCGGCACTGGTGGCAAGGTCATCCGCGAGATCGTGGAAAAAACCGGCGCCAAAGTGAACATCGAAGACGATGGCACAATCAAGATTGCCTCTTCCGATGGCAAATCCATTGAAGCTGCCATCGCCTGGATCCGCTCCATCACGGACGATCCTGAAGTTGGTCACATCTATCAGGGTACTGTTGTGAAAGCTGTTGATTTTGGCGCTTTCGTCAACTTCTTCGGTGCCAAGGACGGTCTGGTTCACATTTCCCAACTGGCCAATGAGCGCGTTGCCAAAACCACAGATGTGGTCAAGGAAGGCGACAAGGTCTGGGTTAAACTGATGGGCTTCGACGATCGCGGCAAGGTTCGTTTGTCGATGAAAGTCGTCGATCAGGAAACCGGCAAAGAAATCGAACAAGACTAAATTTTAGTTTGTTCGCAAAAAAGGCCGGGTGGAAACACCCGGCCTTTTTTCTTGGTAATAACGGCTGGTTGGCCATGGCTGCGCTGTGTGCTAGATCGTTTTCCAACAGGAGACTTTTATGGCCGATTTGAGAATTGTTGTTGTGGGCGCCGGCGGGCGCATGGGGCGGGCCTTGATCACGGCCATACATGGTATTGCCGGCGCACAGCTCGTCGCCGCCATTGAGCGCCCGGAGGCGGATTGCATCGGACAGGATGCCGGTACGCTGGCTGGTTTGGAACCCTCGGGCGTTCCCGTCACGGATGATGCGCTGGTGGCGTTTGCCGCAGCTGATGCGGTGCTCGATTTCACCAGGCCGGAAGCCACGCTGACCTTTGCAGAATATGCCGCTCAAGCACGTATTGTGCATGTCATTGGCACCACTGGTATGTCGGTTGAGGATGATGCCAAAGTTGTTGCCGCATCGCGTCATGCCCGGATTGTCAAATCCGGCAATATGAGCCTTGGGGTCAATCTGCTGTCGGTTCTGGTCGAGCAGGGCGCAAAAGCGCTGGGTCTTGAATGGGATATCGAGGTGCTGGAAATGCATCATCGCAACAAGGTGGATGCACCGTCAGGCACAGCGCTTCTGCTGGGCGATGCAGCTGCCACCGGGCGCGGTATTGATCTGGCCGAGAATTCCGAACGCGGACGTGACGGCATCACCGGCGCGCGCGAGTCGGGCAGCATTGGCTTTGCCGCGTTACGCGGTGGATCGGTCGTTGGCACCCATAGCGTGATTTTTTCAGGGGATGGCGAACGGGTAGAGCTATCTCATATTGCAGAAGACAGAACGATTTTTGCACAAGGGGCTGTCAAAGCAGCGCTTTGGGCATTCCCACAGAAACCCGGCCTTTACAACATGCTGGATGTGTTGGGCCTTTCCAAAACCTAAGGGCATGTCCCGGGAGAATTGTATGGAACGTTTACTGGTACTGGTCCGTCACGGTCAAAGCGAATGGAACCTCAAAAACCTGTTCACCGGCTGGAAAAATCCGGATTTGACGGAAAAGGGTATCGAGGAAGCCAAGGCCGGTGGCAGGGCGCTGAAGGCAAAGGGCATTACATTCGATGTGGCTTATACCTCTGATCTGATCCGTGCCCAGCACACATGCGATCTTTTGTTGGAGGAATTGGGCCAACCAGACCTTCCCACCATTCGCGATCAGGCTTTGAACGAGCGTGACTATGGTGATCTGGCGGGCCTCAACAAGGATGATGCTCGCAAGAAATGGGGCGATGAGCAGGTCCATATCTGGCGCCGGTCCTTTGATGTCCCACCTCCGGGCGGTGAAAGCCTGAAAGACACCGGCGCGCGCGTTCTGCCTTATTACATGACCGATATTCTGCCGCGTGTCATGTCTGGCGAAAAAGTGCTGGTGGCAGCTCATGGTAACTCACTGCGCTCATTGGTCATGATTTTGGAAAAGCTCGACACAGTCCAAATCCTGAAACGCGAAATCGCGACCGGTCAGCCCATGATCTTCCGTCTGAAAGCTGACACGACGGTTGAAAGCAGCGAAATGCTGACCGGCTAAGGACTTTTATTCGGGTCGGGCAGTCTGCCCGGCCTCCCAGCCCAAAATTGCCCTTTTGCGGGTGATTCCCCAGTGGTAGCCGGTGAGGCCACCGCTTTTGCCGATAACCCGATGGCACGGCACCACAAAGGAAATTGGGTTGCGCCCCACAGCCGCGCCTACAGCGCGTGCGGCCTTGGGCTTTCCTATCCTGTCTGCCACCGATGAATAGGTGGTGGCTGTGCCCATGGGAATGCTCAGCAGCGCATCCCAGACACGCACTTCAAAATCCGTCCCGATCAGCACCACCCGAAGCGGTTGGTCTGTGTCTTTGCCAGCAAAGACCTTGGCAAGGAAGGGCGCGGTTTTGTCGGGTGCTGCAACAAAATTGGCCTGTGGCCAGCGCCGCGCCATATCCGCAAAAGCGGCCTCCTCACCATCCGCATCAGCAAAGGCAAGGCCGGACAGGCCCCGGTCTGTGGCCATGACCAGTGCAATGCCAAACGGGCTGTCATGAAACCCGTAATAGATGGTCAGACCGTCGCCTTTGGATTTGTAACTGCCCGGCGACATGGCTTCCGCATTGACCATCAGATCATGCAGCCGTCCGGGTCCCGACAATCCCAGATCATAGGACACATCCAGAATACTGTCTCCGCCCTCCAGCAGCCGGCGAGCATGGTCCAGCGTCACACATTGCAAAAAGCCCTTTGGCGAAAGACCAGCCCAGCGCGTGAATAATTTCTGCAGGTGAAACGGGGAGAGGCCTACCAGATCAGACAGCGTTTCCAGACTTGGCTGATCCTGATAATTTTCTGATATGTGCTCAATGACCCGGCGCACAACATCATAATCCCGTGCAGCAGTCAGGTCAGCAGCCGGAATCGGCATGGCGTGTTTCAGATCAGTAGCGCTCAATTGGAAGTTCATGATGTTCAGACTCTCAGGTCAGTTTTAAGGCTACAGGACCATAAGGGTCTGCCAGTTGCCACCCGATTCTTGTGCCGATGAATGCAAATTTTTCCAGATTAAGCTACACTCCAAATTCTTTGGTAGTTTGCCGAGCCACCCGCAGAATGCCCATCACAGGATGATTATACATATGACCCGGGATCAGTTGCATTTTCTGCTGCTCAACATTGGTCACTTCCTCGATCATCTGTTCATGCTGATCTTCGCAACGGTAGCAGCCCTGGCGCTGCATCGGGAGTGGGGCATCGGATATGCAGATCTGTTGGCCTATGCAACGCCCGGTTTCTTTGCCTTTGGCCTGTTCTCGCTTCCGTCCGGTTGGCTGGCGGACAAGTGGAGCCGTGACGGCATGATGTGCGTGTTTTTCATTGGTATTGGCGTCTCCTCAATTGCGACTGGCTTTGCAACAACGCCCTTTCAAATAGGCCTCGGCCTGTTTGTCATCGGCCTGTTTGCCGCGATCTATCATCCGGTCGGACTGGCCATTGTAACCATGAAATGGCGCAATACTGGCATGCGCATTGCTGCCAATGGCGTTTGGGGCAATCTGGGCGTTGCCTGCGCCGCGCTTGTCACCGGTTATCTGATTGACCATGGCGGCTGGCGCATGGCCTTCATTCTGCCGGGCCTTTTCTCAATTGCGGTGGGGCTGGTGTATGTATTTTTGTGGCGCAAGATTGCGGCAACGGCCCATGCAGCACCAAATGCAGACACCCGGAACACGGCAACTGACACCTCATTGGTACATCGCGCCCTAGTGATGCGGGTTTCCGCGATTGTATTTCTGACCACTGCCGTTGCCTCGATCAGTTTCCAGTCGACCACGTTTGCGCTGCCAAAGATTTTTGATGAACGTCTGCAGGGTCTTGTCGCGCAAATATCCGGGATAGCTGCCACAGTTTCTGGAACTGGGCAGACAGACTTTGCGACAACGGTCGGGGGGCTAGCCTTTATGGTGTTTGCCGTCGCCTCCATGGCGCAATTATTGGTGGGCAGACTGCTGGATCGTTACGGCCCGCGTCCCGTTCTGATGGTCGTGGGTGCGGTGCAGTTGATCTTCTTTGCGTGGATGCCAGGCCTGACTGATGGTGCCGCCCTGGCGGTGGCGCTGGGGTTTATGCTGGGCGTCTTCGGTCAAATACCGATCAACGACTATATGATTGGCAAAATGGCCAGCGGGGCCTACCGGGCTCGGATCTACGCCGTTCGCTACGTCGTCGCCTTTACGGTGTTGGCATTGTCATTGCCGTTGATTGCATTCGTCTACGAGAATTGGGGATTTGACACCCTGTTCCGTATTATGGCTGGCGTGGGGCTGGTGGTTGTCACAGCCGCTGCCCTTTTGCCGCGTAAATTGCCCACCCCCGAGCCAACGCCGGTCTTGGCTGAATAATTTTCCCGAAATATCAGATAAGCAGTCATTGGCCTGATGATGTGCTGATTTTCACAGTTTCGACGAATTGCCGTTAAGAAAAGACTGGCTGCCGCGCTTTTTGCAGCGCGTCACGCAAGGCAGCGCCAAAGGTCTCCCGGTCTCCCGGGTTCAGAAAGCCACCAATCCCCAGTGACTGGCCATGGCTTGTCAGTGTCAGGGCAGTCACCCCTTCATCTTCTTCCCGGTCAATGGCCAGGCGCACCCAGAACGGATTGAAACTGAATTCCTGCGTCGCGCCTTTTGGACTGACTTTTTTGATGTGCAGAAGGTCTTCAGAAAGGACCACTTCTTCATAAGCCCGGGCAGAGCGGTAATTCAGTTTGAAGGCAATGAAGATGATCAGTACATCCAGCCCGAAAAAGCCGAAGACAGGCCACGCGCCAATGGCATAAAACAAAATCCCCGCGACAAAGCAGACGATCGACAGGCAGGTCATCAGAACCAAAAACCCTTTTTGCCCGAGCGAACGATAGGGCGTCAGGCGAGCGGCAAAAATCGGTTCGCTGTCTGAGCCGGGTTGTGCTGTCGGGGATGAAGTCTGATTTTCCATAAACTCATAATTAGCGCGGAAAAATCACATGGCAAAGTGCAAGGAGCACAAATTATCATCATCATGGATGCATCCACAAAGACTGAGCCGATTTATGCCAGAAAACTCTCATCCAGATCTCGTGCCGCTCGGCAGCCGATCATGGCCAGCGCATGAGCTGATTCAACTTTCATGATGTCCATTGCACGCTGTGCGCCAGCTGCTCCGCCAGCGGCGACACCAAACAGGGCTGCCCTGCCCAGAAAACAAAAACTGGCACCAACCGCCAATGCCGTCAGCACATCAGTGCCCCTGCGAATGCCACCATCAAAGAACAGAGGAATGCCGTAAGCCGCCTTTTGCTCTTTGCAGGTTTGGGACAACGCACGCAGGCTCGGTAGCACACGATCCAGCTTGTTCCCACCATGATTGGAGATGGTCACAGCATCTGCGCCCACAGCCACGGCACGCCGAACATCTTCAGCTCTCGAGATGCCCTTGATGACCATTTTCCCGGGCCACAATTTGCGAATGCGCTCGACTTCCAGCCAGTCAAAAGGCCCGCACCAATTCTCGTTGAATATCTCAAACAGGTCTGATTGCTTTGCGCCCTTTGGTGCGTAGGGCTGCCAGCTTTCCAGTTTGGGCGTGCCGCCGGAGGCGAGAAACTCAATCAGCCACCGGGGATGGCGCGCGGCATCCAGTGCAAGAGAGGGCAAGGTTTTCAGGGTTGGTCCGCGGCCAACGGAAATACCCGTGCGCTCTTTCACTTCGCTGCGATTGGGTTCAGGATAATCCACCGTAATGACCAGAACCTGCACACCTGCATCCCTGGCGCGGCTGATCATGTTTTCCGTGATTGCAGGGTCCTTGGCCGGATAGAGCTGATACCAGCTATGCTCCGGCGCGAGTTTTGCGATGGTTTCAATATCCGCTGTTCCAGACCCGGACAAAATGAAGGGCACATTGGCATTGCGTGCTGTCTCGGCCAGAATCTCGTCAGCATGTTGACGGTAGATGCCAGCCAGACCGATAGCGGAAATGCCGAATGGCTGTGCGTAAGTCCGACCGAACAAGTCCGTCGACATGTCGATAGGCGCATTGCCGACCAGCGCTTTCGGACTGAAGTGATAGTCCAGAAATGCCTCTACATTTCCAGATGAGCATGCCCCGGACCCTGCGCCGCGTTCTGCATAGGAAATGATGAATTTCGGCAGGCGTCTGCGTGCCAGCTTCTGCAAATCTTCAATAGTGACGGCGTTTTTGACAGAAAGCATGAATGCGGCCTTCGCATGAAAGAATTGGCGCGTTGCACTGCACCAGCCAACCTTGGTCAGATGGCTGGCGGAATTGGGTCAGTTGAGCGTGAGCCAGGGCATGAAAATAACAAACAGCAAGCCAACCACCATGGTCAGGGCAAACGGAAACGCCCCGATAAAAATATCGGTCAACGAAATATTCGGATCGTTCAACGACCCTTTGATAACGAAACACGCAATGCCCAATGGCGGCGTTAAAAGTCCAATCTCGGTTCCCAGAACCGTGATGATGCCAAGCCAGATCAGATCAACATCATATGTTGCAAAAATCGGCAGGAACAGCGGCACCAGAACCAGTATGATGGACGTGGAATCCAGTATCGTACCCAAAAACACCATCAGCAATATGTAGACGATCAGGATCAGCGTGAAGCCGGCATCCAGACTGGTAATAAAGGCCGACAACTGACTGGGAATGCCAGAGACTCCGAGCATGCGACTATACATGCTGGCGGCAATGATCAGAAACAGGATGGACGCTGTAATGCGCCCCGTATCGGTCAGTATATTCCAGAAGCTGCTGACGTTCAGCCGACGCTTGGCAAAAGCGATGAGCATGGCACAAAAGGCTCCGGCAGCACCGGCCTCGGTCGGGGTGAACACACCACCATAAATGCCACCGAGTACTACCCCGATCAGAAACACTGTCGGTGAGATCAGTTTTACGCCGTTGAAGAACCCAAGCCGTTCAGCTTCTTCTCCTTGCGGCTGAGAAGCCGTGCCGGTGAATTTGGGCATGAATTTGGCCATGAACAGGATCAGGAGACAGAACAGAATGGCCAGTAGAATTCCTGGCAGAATGCCTGCGGTAAACATATGCGCCACCGACACTTCAGCAATCAGCGCATACACAATCAACAGAACGGAGGGCGGTATCAGCATTCCCAGGACAGAACTGCCCGCAACAACGCCCACCGCAAAGCGCGGCGTATGACCGTAGCGGATCATCTCCGGCACAGCGATACGCGTGAAAATGGCCGCTGAGGCAATCGAAATGCCTGTGATGGCGGCAAAAATGGCATTGGCGGCAACCGTTGCAATGCCAAGGCCACCATTCAATTTGCGGAAAATGGCATTGGCGACGATGTAAATATCGCGCCCCAGATTTGACTGGGTCACAAACAGTCCCATCAGCACAAACAGCGGCACGACACCAAAAGAATAGCTCGCCACCGTGTCTTTGGCAGCAATCGTCAGCAGGCTGACCGCGATGTTGATATTGCCCTTGAAGATCCAGATACCGACAAAGGAGACTGAGGCCAGTGCAATGGCCACATGCATGCCGAGATAGATCAGCAGCACCATGATGACCAGTGAGGCGATTCCGATTTCAATGCCCGTCAACGGAACTCTCCTCGGCAAGCACTGAGCCATCAGCCAGTACCTGCATCACTTGCGATAGATAATTGAGCGCCGCAAACACTGCGCCGATGACAATGCACAGCAAGGCAGGCCAGATAGGTGCTGTAAAGATACCCGGATTGCCGGTGAACAGATTGCGCTCGAAAGCCTGAACAAGCTTGAACCAGACGCCATAGGCGATGGCGCACATGACAAACACCCCAACCAGATTGAATGCGATGTCCATGATGCGCCCGAGACCGGGGCGCGAGCTGATGATTGCGGTGAAAATGGCGTCGGAGCGGATGAAATTGCCCGTGCCAATGGCGTTGGGAATTTGCAGAAAGACAATCGCAACGATTGTCAGTTCGATAATCTCAAACACGCCTGGAATCGGATGATCGAAGAAAAAACGGCCCCCGATATCGCAGCAGATCAGAATCATCTGGAGCAGTATGAGGATGGTCCCGATACTGGCTAGAATTCTGTTTGCTAGGACCAAAATGCCTTGCATCGGAGCGTTCCTGAATGATGAATAATTACCTGGACAGGGTCACAAGGACCCCATCCAGGCAATTCGGGAGGAGACCCTTGTCGATTATTCGGCGGACCAGTCGCGCAGGACGGTCTGTCCGGCAGCCTTCATGGCGTCGATATAGGCTTTCAGGATTTCAGTTCCTGGCGCACCGGTTGCTTCAACCTCAGCGGCCCATTCACCGGCAATATTATCAATGCCATTGGCCCAAATGACACGATCTTCCTGGCTGACCTGAACAACAGTCGCACCCGCAGCTACCATGTCCTCGACAGACTGAGCGGCTTCGTCCATGGCATAATTGGCCAGGGCTTCGCGGTAGACTTCTGCAGAATCACGCAGAACAACCTGCACATCCTCAGGCAAGCCAGCCCAGACCGATTCATTGACGCTGAGCGCCATGGAATTCACGCCACCAAAATCAACTTTCACATAGGTTGGTGCAGCTTCATAAAGCTTGAAAGCCTCAGCGGCTGTCGCCCAGGCAATCACGCCATCAAAGAGGCCGCTGGCAACACCATTGTAAAAATCTGCAAGCGTGGAAGAAACACCCGTTGCGCCAACACTTTCCACATAGCGCAAATTCGTACCCGCACCACCGATCTTGAGGCCTTTGAGGCTCTCGGGGCCAGCATATTCGCCATCCAGCAGGATCTGATAATTATCGACCGCCGCCAGAGTGGTCAGGAATTCCAAACCGTTCTGGGCCCAAACGGCCTTCATGGCCGGGAACTGTTCTGTAAGATCGTTGACGGTCTTCGTTACCAGATCCAGATCGGTTGTCACAAAGGGTGTTGCAAAGGCAATATCATAGACCCGCAATTTGTCCGGATGGAACACAGTCTGCACGATGCCAATGTCAGCAAGGCCGGTTTCAATGGCTTCAAGCTCTCCTTTGGGGCCAACAATTGCGCCGCCCCAGCCATAGCTCCACTCAATTTCGTAATCGCCTTTTTCGGCAAGGCGCTTATTGACCTCAGGTACATAGGTGGTTTCGAAAACTTCGACCCATGCGGCTGTTTTCGGATAGCCGGACACAGTTGTCAGTTTGATTGTTTCTGCCGCAAAGCTCGGCGCTGTTGTTGCCGCCAGCATGAGTGCTGCCACGGCGGTGCTACAGGTAAGAATTGGTTTTTTCATAGAGACCTCCCAAGTTTCTAACGGATTAGATAATGACAAATTACTTAGTTGTGAATAAAATGCAAGTCCAATATTGAACGCATTCGCTTTTCGGCATCTGGTCTTGCCGCAGACGCGTTGGAGAAAAACAAGGGAAGGGCGCTGCATGCAGAAACCCGAAAATGTCATCGAAACCTGCGGACTGCCTCTGGTGTTTCAATTGGGAAGGCCGGATGCTGCAATTGTGCCTGCAGTGATGCCGCGCAGGGCAGAGGCGATGCGTGTTTTTGCCACGTCATTATCGGGCTATCAGAAAGAAGCACTGGTGAAATCCGCCCGCACGGGCATGACATGGCGATTGGTCAGCGATGAGGGTGAGAACCTCAATGGTCACGATGCCGCGCCCCCGCCGCTTGGCTATTTCGCAGCCGGCCTTCTCGCAGGTTACATGGAAGAAATCACAGCGCTCGCCAAGCGTCTGAATATCAGCATTCGGACACTGAATCTGACCCTTGATAATTTCTATACAATGAAAGGCTCCATGCCACGGCGCACAATGGTCGGAGGCGCGCAATCTGTTGAATTGACAGTGGAAATCAATTGCGATTTGACCGGTGCGGCGCTTCAACAGTTTCTGGCCGATGCCATCCATGCCGCGCCACAAAACGGGCTTGTGCGCAATTCTCTCAAAAGCCTTTTTACATTGACCAAAAATGGCCAGCGTCTGGCCCCGTCCCGCGTTCAGGAGATGGATTTGGAGCCGCCAGCCGACACTTTTACAGCTGATGCCGCAGAAGGTTCGATACCCAGCACGGCTGTCAAAACAGATCCTGTCACCGGTATGCTGCTGCAATCCGCCGGCATGTCCCCGCCTTCAAAGACCCACGTGGTCAAAGACAGTGCTGAGAATTATTCAACAGCCAATCCACCACCACGCCCTCTGCATGTGGCGGCAACTGCCACGCTACGAGACGATGGAATCAAGGAGATTTTTCAGCAACTTCATTTCCCCCACAGTTCCCAATGGCGCTATCTGTCCGAAGAAGCCCCGGCCAATGGTGGCATGGGGCGTGCGCCGGACGCCAACACATTGATTTCCGCAGGAATCGGCTTTTGCTTCATGACCCAATTGGGAATTCTGGCGCAAACATCGAAGCTGGATCTGCCGACTTACTCAATCTATCAGGACACCCATTTCAGCTTGGGCGGCGCATCAGGCGGGACAGAGACTGCAGGAGATGCGGGCGCGGTTGAGACCCACCTTAGACTGAGCACATCGGAGAGTGATCAACTTGCGCAGGAAATGCTTGACCTTGCAGAACAGGCTTGCTTTCTTCACGCCTTGTGCAGCAAATCCCTTAAAACAAAACTGAGAGTTCTTGAAATCCGATAGATGACCACACCTGAGACGAAAAACAAAAACCAACGGGGTATTTCGTCAATCGAGGTTGGCTTTGGAATTCTGAACGAATTTGCTGTTGACGGTAAGCCCATAAAGCTGCGTGATCTTGCCGAGCGAACAGGGATTGCTGCCGGTCAATTGCATCCTTATCTGGTCAGTTTCCGCAATGTGGGCATGATCGAGAAGAACGATGATGGCCTCTATCAATTGGGGCCGCATGCGCTGCATCTGGGCTTGATGCGGTTGCGGATGCAAAATGCTCATCGCATGGCAATTTCGCGTGTCGCAGCATTGTCAGAGCAATTGAGCCTGATGATTTCTGTTGCGGTGTGGGGGCCCCATGGTCCGACCATCACTTACATCCAGGAATATGCACGCTCGCTTCACGTCAATATCAGGGTGGGTGGTGTTTACTCATTGCCCATGACCGCAACCGGTCTCGTATTTTGTGCCTTCCTGCAAGAATCAAAAACCAGCCGTCTTGTCGAAGCGGAATTTGCTGACAATGAAAGCAGGCGTCGGGATTTTTTCAAAATTGACAAGGCCGCTTTCAATGACAGTGTGGAACAGGCCAGGAAACTGGGATTTGCCACCACGCAGGATATGCCAATTCCCGGCATCACCGCTGTGTCGGCTCCGGTATTCGATCATCTGGGAAAAATACAATTATGTGTCGCAGCCGTTGGGCCAAGCGACTTGATTGAAGTCGCGCCAGGAACACGCGTTGTAAGTCAGTTACTCGACTTTACGAAAACACTGTCCCATGATCTGGGATATCGACCTGAGCTTGCGGCGCGTTGAGGCCCAATTCAAAGGAGTCCAGCCGTGAAGACCCAGGCTAAAAAGAAACCCCAAAAACGCTCGCGCTTGTCTGTGGCCGATCGTCAGGACATGTTTGACCGGTTTTCGCAAGCCAATCCCGAGCCAAAAGGCGAGCTGGATTATGTCAATGATTTTACGCTGCTGGTCGCGGTTGTCCTGTCGGCGCAGGCAACGGATGTCGGCGTAAATCGCGCAACCAAAGACCTGTTCAAGATCGCAGACACACCAGCAAAAATGCTTGCGTTGGGCGAGGAGAAAGTACGCAATTACATCAAGACAATCGGCCTTTATCGCAACAAAGCCAAAAATGTGATGGCCCTGTGTGACAAGCTGATTGCTGAATTTGATGGTGTGGTACCCGCCAATCGGGACTTTCTGGAAACTCTGCCCGGTGTTGGCCGAAAAACTGCAAATGTAGTCATGAACATCGCCTTTGGCGAACCCACAATTGCGGTGGACACACATTTGTTCCGCGTGTCAAACCGCACCGGCCTTGCGCCGGGGAAAACGCCGTTGGATGTAGAATTGCTGCTGGAAAAGGCGATACCGAAAGAGCATTTGCTACACGCCCATCACTGGCTCATCCTGCATGGGCGTTATATCTGTAAGGCGCGCAAGCCTGACTGCGAAAAATGCCTGATTGCAGATTTATGCCGCTATGACGGCAAGACAGTAGCCTGATGTTTTCCATCCAGCCCCTTGAACACATGCACCATAAAGGCGGTTGCAAATAGGGGCGTCAAAAGATTGAGAATGGGCACGGCCAGAAGCCCGGCTATCATGAGACCTGCAAACATAATTGTTGTGGAATGGCGACTGCGCAATGCGCTGGCATCAGCCTCGGAATAGAATCGCATGGCAACAAATTGAAAATACTCCCGGCCAAGCAGATAGCCATTGGCGAGGAAGAAAATAATCAGGTTGATGCCCGGCACAAACAGCAAAAACAGCGCAACCAGATTGACGCCGACCACCAGCAATAGAAAACGCGCCGAGAGCACAAGCGATCGTCCAAGCGGCATCGGCGCGCCCGGCTCATCCTGCGGATAGTCACGCTCCTCGACAACTTCGGAGATCTCATCCAGAAACAGGCCGGCAAACACGCTCATAACAGGGGCGATCAGGAAACCGGCCCCGATGAACAGGCCAAAACCGGTCAGAAATGCAATGGCAGTATCCACCCACGGAGAACTGACGGTGATAAGAACATCTGCAATATTTTGCAGCAACACCACCAATGCGATCAGCAAGAGGACGGTCAGTCCCATGGATTTCCAGAACACACCCCGGAAGCGGGGAGAGAGAATCTGCGAGAAAGCGCGGCTGGCGGCGGAAAAAAGCATAAGATTTTGGCGTTCCGTTGGTGGCAATGGCTGGTGTTTGGAGCATTTCCTGCTACATACGGGAAGGACATAGGCATCCCATGTCCAGTTCACAAATCAAAATCGCCAAAATCCTGGACCTACTTATGACCGACCGTTTTGACCACCATGTGCTCGGCATCGGCAATGCCATTGTTGATGTGCTGTCTCTGACCGAAGATGACTTTCTGCTGCGAGAAGGTCTCGCCAAGGGCAGTATGAACCTTATCGACACCGCGCGGGCAGAAGAATTATATGCCCTTATGGGGGCTGCGACCGAAGCATCCGGCGGCTCGGCCGGCAACACGGTTGCAGCAGTTGGCAGTCTGGGTGGCAAGGGCGCGTTTTTCGGCAAGGTCTGTGACGATACGCTGGGCCAGTTTTACCGCCACGACATGCGTGCTCTTGGCATGACATTCGATACAGAACCGCTGCCAAATGGCGGCACGCCCACAGCGCGGTCCATGATTTTGATCACGCCGGATGGTGAGCGCACCATGAATACGTTTCTGGGTGCCTGTGTTGAACTGGGCCCGGACGATATTGACGAACACATTGTGGCCAACAGCGCCATTGCGTATTTCGAAGGCTATCTTTGGGACCCGCCCATGGCGAAAGATGCGTTCCGCAAGGCGGCAGATATTTCTCACGCACATGAGCGCAAAGTATCAATCACCCTTTCGGATTCCTTTTGCGTGGATCGCTGGCGCGAGGAATTCCTTGGGCTGATCAAGGATGGAACGGTTGATATTCTTCTGGCCAATGAAGCCGAGATCAAAGCGCTCTATCAGACATCAGATCTGGACACGGCGCTGAAGCTTATTCAGAAAGATTGTCCTCTGACCGCGGTAACCCATGGCGAGCAGGGCTGCTTTGTTATCAGTCCTGATAGCCTTGGCGGCATTGTATCGGTTCCGACCACACCTGTGGAGCGCCTGATCGACACAACAGGTGCTGGAGACATGTTCGCCGCTGGCTTTCTTTATGGTCATGCTCTGGGCTTGCCCAATGAGACGGCAGCGTCCATTGGCAATCTGGCAGCCGGTGAAGTGTTGGGCCATATCGGCCCGAGACCACAACGCAATCTCTATCAACTGGCACAGCAGGTGGGCCTGTTATAAGGCAGCTTTTAGAGCCCTGTACTGCCGAAACCACCTGAACCACGCTGGGTCTCATCCAGCGTGGGAACGCTCACAAAGTCCGCCTGCTCAGCCAGTGCAATCACCATTTGCGCAATGCGCATGCCACGGCTGATTTCAAATGCTTCCCGACCGTGATTGATCAGCAGCACATGTATTTCACCACGATAATCAGCATCTATCGTTCCAGGTGCGTTCAGAACCGTGACCATGTGTTTGGCAGCCAGACCCGACCTTGGCCGCACCTGCGCTTCAAATCCGGCAGGCAGAGCAATGGCAATGCCGGTGGGTATGCTGGCCACCGCACCCGGTTCCAGAACCATTAAAGCTTCCTGGGGCGCTGCGCATAGCAGATCAACGCCAGCTGCCTGTGGGCTTTGATATGAGGGCAAGGGCAGATCCGCTCCATGGGGCAGACGCATGATGTTAACCTGAACGCTCATTGAAAAAGTGCCTTGTTGCAATGCTTTTATTGAAAGTGCTGAATAATCTCCGACACGAGACGGTCAGCCACAGCCTGTTTATCCGCCTTCGGCCAGGCATCAATCCCCTGGTCGCGTATCAGGTGCACGCTGTTGGTATCACCACCCATAACGCCTTCTTGAGACACATCATTGGCGACGAGCCAGTCGCAGCCCTTGCGCAGCCGCTTGGCAGTTGCATGCTCGATCAGATGATCAGTCTCAGCAGCAAAGCCAACGACCAGAGCAGGGCGTGGATCAACCTCACGAGCAACATGGCGCAGAATATCCGGGTTTTCGGCTAGTTCCAGCACGGGTGGTGTACCGCTGCCATCTTTCTTTTGCTTTTGATCCGCTTCATTGGCTGTCCGCCAATCGGCAACAGCTGCACACATGATAGCAATATCTGCTGGCAAAGCCTCGACAACAGCCTGCTTCATCTGGCGTGCTGTCTCGACGGACACAACATGCACGCCGTGTGGTGCATTCAGATGAACTGGCCCTGTCACAAGCGTTACATTGGCTCCGGCAGCATGTGCGGCTGCGGCAATGGCATAACCCTGTTTGCCGGATGACCGGTTTGCAATATAGCGCACCGGATCAATGGGTTCATGGGTCGGCCCGGCGGTAATGAGGAGGTGTTTTCCAGACAAAGGGCCATGCTGTGATGGTCTCAAAAGTCGGTCAACAGCATCCAGAATTGAAGCAGGTTCTGCCATGCGCCCGGTCCCGGCTTCATTGGCTTCTGCCATTTCACCGGACATTGGTCCGACAAAATGCACACCATCTTCGGCCAGTTGTGCGCGGTTGCGTTTTGTCGCCGGATGATCCCACATTTTCGGGTTCATGCCCGGTGCAATCAACACCGGCCTGTCATTTGCCAGAAGTGTGGCTGTGGCCAGATCATCTGCCAGACCATGGGCCATTTTCGCCATCAGATCGGCTGTTGCCGGTGCAATCACCACAATATCAGCCTGCCGTGACAGGCGAATGTGACCCACATCCATTTCTTCATGGGCATCAAACAGATTGGCGTAGAGCTTGCCTTTAGCAAGGGTTGAGACGCTGAGCGGAGTCACAAATTGTTCTGCCGCTTTTGTCATGACCACGGTCACTTCGTAGCCACGATCCTGCGCCCGCCGGATCAGTTCCAGCGCCTTATAGGCGGCAATGCCACCTCCGATGATGAGCAGAATTTTATGTTTTGTCATGACGCGAAGCTTGGTTTTCCGGTGGAGTTTCAGTCAATCAGAACACATAGGCCAGTGCAACCGCCGCTGCCGACAGCGCCATCACAACAAGCGCAATCCGCGACGTGCGGTTTTCGCGCGCCTGATAATGTGCCAGTCGCGCAAGACTTGCATCATCAAGCCGCAATCCCGCCTGAGACATGTCATCCAGAGATTTTGAGGCATGGGCCGCCCGATCTGCCAATTGTGGCAGCTCATTCAGCAACCGCCCGATGGAAGACAGGCCATTGGCTGCCTGTTCCAGCTTGGCACCCGGTCCCAGATTATCAGTCAGCCAGTCCCGCAGCACCGGTTCAGCAGCGCTCCACATGTCAAAATTGCTGTCCAGTGAGCGTGAGACGCCTTCCACCACGACCATGGTTTTCTGCAGCATCAGCAATTCGGTGCGCGTCTCCATGTCAAATAATTCGGTGATTTCAAACAACAAACCCAGCAGCTTGGCCATGGAAATATCTTGGGCGGACTGGCCATGGATCGGCTCGCCGACAGCGCGCAGGGCCTGGGCAAAATCAGCCACCGATTGGGTGGCAGGCACATAACCGGCTTCAAAATGCACTTCTGCAATGCGCAGATAATCCCGTTTGATAAAGCCATAGAGAATCTCGGCCAGAAACTTGCGCTCCTTGGGACCGATGCGCCCCATAATCCCGAAATCAATCGCAACGATGCGGCTTTGTGCATCAACGAACATGTTGCCCTGATGCATATCTGCATGGAAGAAGCCGTGATTCAGCGCATGGCGCAGAAAGATCTGGATGAGATTTGTCGCCAGCACAGATTTGTCATGCCCAGCTTTTTCCAGCCCGTCCAGATCGGCCATTTTCAGACCATCAATCCAGTCAATCGTCAGCACATCGCGCCCGGTCCGGTCCCAGTCAATGGACGGAACAACGAACAAAGGGTCATCCAGCGCAATCTCGGACATTTCCGACAGGGCTGCAGCCTCGATGCGCAAATCCATTTCCATGGTTACGCTGCGGGCCAGCGTGTCAACCACGGCAACGGGGCGCAGACGTTTGGTGGATGGGTCGAGTGTCTGCACCAGTCGCGCTGCTGCATAAAAGCTTTCCAGATCCTTCTGAAAACGCACGCGCACATCGGGGCGCAGCACCTTTACGGCAACTGTCTTTTCGACCTCGCCATCGACAATGGTCGCTTTATGCACTTGCGCAATGGAAGCCGCTGCGACCGGTGCACTGAAGGTGGTGTAAAGCACATCCACTGCGCGGTTCAGATTGGATGTAATGATCTGGCGTGCTGTCGCGTCGGGGAAGGGCGGCACATCATCGCGCAATTTGCCAAGGCCCTCGGAAATATCAGGGCCGACAATATCCGGCCTAGTGGCCAGAAACTGGCCGAGTTTGATGTAGGATGGGCCAAGCCGGTTCAACGCCGCGTTCAGCCGGTCGCCCTTGCTCTTTTGATCAATACCTTTTTGGGCAATACGATCCGCACACCACAGGCCAAAGCGCACGGCAAGCGGCGCATCGTCTCGCGGCAGCAGGCTGAACACGCCTTCACGCGCCAGCACGAAGCCGGCTTTTACAAGGCGCAGATAGGCAAGGGGGGCTGACACAGACTGCAGGTCCTACAATTTCCAACCGGAATGAATAGCAGCGACGCCACCGGTCAGATTGCGATGAGTAACTCTGGAAAAACCCTCATCGGCAATGATCTGTTCAAAGCGTGCCTGATTGGGGAATTTCCGAATGGATTCCACCAGATATTGATAGCTGTCGCGATCATTGGCCACCAATTGGCCCATCAGCGGAATGGCGTTGAAAGAATAGGTATCATACACCTTGTCCATCACTGGAATGTCGACTTTTGAAAACTCCAGGCAGAGGAAGCGTCCGCCGCGTTTCAGCACCCGGTGTGCTTCTTTCACCGCCTGCGCCAGGCGGGGCACATTACGAATGCCGAAGGCGATGGTATAGGCGTCGAAGGATTTGTCTTCAAACGGCAATTCCTCAGCATTGCCTTCCACAAAATCCACCTGATCAGCCAGCTTTTCCTTAATCGCACGGTCTTCGCCAACACCCAGCATGGACGTGTTGATATCGCAAACGGTGATCCGCGCTTCCGCGCCTGCGCGCCGCGCAATCCGGAAGGCAACATCGCCGGTGCCGCCTGCCACATCCAGCACACGATAGGGCCGTGTTTTGGGCGGTGCCAGCATGGAAATCATGGCATCTTTCCACACACGGTGCAGGCCGGCTGACATGAAGTCATTCATCAAATCATAGCGTGAAGCAACCTTGTGAAATACATCATTCACACGCTCTTGCTTGTACCCGCGCGCAACGGCTTCATAGCCGAAGGACGTTTCCATTCCGGCCGGATCAACTACAGTCTCAGGCGATTCTGGCGATTTCGCATCTATTGGCATGATAGGTCTGTTTCATGTCTGTGTGGGTGTGTATTCATCTCATGGTTCATATATAGCAAATTTAACGCATCACCATGCAAAACTGACAACAAACTTAAGGGGACATCTTGCCCGAATTGCCAGAAGTTGAAACGGTTCGGCGCGGTCTGCAGCCGGTTCTGGAACATAAAAGCATAAAGCGTCTGGAACAGCGCCGCCCAAATCTGCGCTTTCCGTTCCCGGAGAGCTTTGCAGAGCGTGTTGAAGGCCGGCGCATTACCTCCCTTGGACGGCGTGCCAAATATCTTTTGGCAGACCTGACGGGCGGCGATGTTCTGGTGATGCATCTGGGCATGTCCGGTTCATTTCGCATTGAAGTGCCGGAAGGCATGGATGTTCCAGAGGCATTTCATCATGAACGTTCAAAAATCAGTGCTCATGATCATGTTGTGATCCACATGGAGGATGGCACCACGATCACCTATAATGATCCACGCCGCTTTGGTTTCATGCTGTTGATACCGCGCGCCGAAATTGCCGAACATAAGCTGTTTTTAAAAATGGGCATTGAGCCGTTGGGCAATTCTTTGACGCCTGCCTATCTGGCAGACAGGTTCAAGGGCCGAACCACGAACCTGAAAGCGGCCTTGCTGGATCAGAGCAATGTGGTCGGTCTTGGCAACATTTATGTTGCGGAGGCGCTGTGGCGGGCTGGCTTGTCGCCCAAACGCAGCGCTGGCAGTCTGGTGACCAAGGCCGGACGACCGACAAAACATCTGGAACCGTTGATTGAGATCATTCAGGCCGTCCTGAGCGAGGCCATTGAAGCTGGTGGTTCTTCTTTGCGCGATCATGCCCAGACCGATGGAAGCCTGGGTTATTTTCAACACCGGTTTTCAGTCTATGATCGCGAAGCAGTGGCGTGCCAACGCGATGGCTGTGACGGTGTGATTGAAAAATTCACCCAGAATGGCCGATCCACCTATTGGTGTCCGTCCTGTCAGCGTTAACCGCTGTCTGATCCACGCACTGACTGCTTGAGGGGAATGACCGGCGTTGGCTGATCTGGCTGTTTGACCACGGGTTGAACTTCTATTTCACCAACTTCCAGATCTTCAATGCGTTGGCTGCGCCGGACCACCTTGTTGGTGGAAATCAGAATATCGTCAATGTCCTTATTGGCCTGACGGAAGTGGGTCTGCAGCTTGTTGACGCGGTCATCAAGCCGAAGCGTATCATCGCGCAGCGCGGCAACTTCCGCCTGAATGACATGGGCCAGTTCCCGCATGCGGGCATCTTTCAAAATGGCCTGTACCACCTGAATCGACAGCATCAGCAGCGATGGTGAAACAATCACGATGCGGGACCGTTGCGCCTTTTTGACAAGGTCTTCAAATTGTTCGTGAATGGCCGCAAAGACCGATTCCGAGGGCACGAACATGAACGCTGTGTCCTGGGTTTCACCCTTGATGAAATACTTGTCCGCGATCGCTTTGATATGCACATCCACATCTTGCTTGAAACGGCTCGTGGCGTGTTTCTGCGCTTGTAAATCAGGTGCATCCTGCAACAGATTATAGGCTTCCAACGGAAATTTGGCGTCGATCACAAGGCTGGGTGCATCATTTGGCATGAATACAATACAGTCGGGTCGCGTGTTGTTGGTCAGGGTGGACTGGAAGGAATAGGCGCCATTCGGCAGCCCGTCCGCAACAATCGTTTCCATCCGCATCTGGCCAAAGGCACCGCGGGTCTGCTTGTTGGCGAGAATTTGCTGCAATTGCACCACCTGGCCGGACAACTCGGTAATATTGGTTTGCGCCCGGTCGATGACGGCCAGCCGTTCCTGCAATTTGGAAAGGCTCTCCTGTGTGCCCTTGCTGCTTTCGCTGACAGAGCTGTTAAGGCGCTGGCCCATGCCATCAAGCCGCTCATTCACGCCGCGCATCAACTCGCTTTGCCGGTTTGACAGCACATCCGACATGGTGCGTACCTGGCCGGTAATCTCGCTCTGGGTGCGCGACATATCGAGCAATCGGGACTCCAGCTCCTGCGCTCGGCGCTGGGCGTCTTCCACTACCCTTGCCTGCGCCGCCCGCGTCTTGCTTTGTGAACGCAGCAGCAGCCAGGCAAACAGGACAAGCGCCAACGCACCGGCGATCAGCAGATCGCGGCCAATGATAATGGTGTCACCAAATTGAAAAATGGGCTCAAGCATGGCCTTTCATATCTGATTCGCCGCCGCTTGTGGCAAACTGCATTGACCAGCCTGCCGCAATTCCTTATCTCGTCCTTGAATAAAGAAGGACAAGACGATGGCAGTTCAGAATCTGGTCATCTTGCCGGATGATCAACTGCGCAAAATCTCGAAGCCGGTTGATGATTTTGGCGATGATCTGCAGACGCTTTTGGATAACATGCTGGAAACCATGTATGACGCGCCGGGCATTGGCCTGGCCGCGATCCAGATTGGTGTGCCAAAACGGGCTGTAACGGTTGATTGCTCCCGTGAAGAAGACGAGCCCAAAAACCCGATCTTCCTGATCAACCCCGAAGTTATCTGGACGTCGGAGGAAACCTCGATCTATGAGGAGGGGTGCCTGTCCATTCCAGAGTATTTCGAGGAAGTGACGCGGCCAACTGCATGCAAGGTTCAGTATTATGATCGCACCGGCAAACAGCAGGAGCTGGAAGCCGATGGATTGCTGGCCACCTGTTTGCAGCACGAAGTGGACCACCTTAACGGCGTGCTGTTTATCGACTATATATCAAAACTGAAGCGGGACCGGGTGGTGAAAAAATTCACCAAGGCGCTGAAACAGAAATCCGCCTGACGGGCTGGAAACCAGGGACTATTCACCATGCCATTGCGCGTTGTTTTTATGGGCACGCCGGATTTTGCGGTCGGCCCTCTCATGCAGATCGTGGGAGCCGGGCACAATGTGGTTGCCTGCTACAGCCAGCCCCCGCGCAAAGCGGATCGTGGTATGGAATCGCGAAAGTCTCCGGTTCAGAAAATGGCAGAATCTTTCAATATTCCGGTTGAGACACCAACAACATTGAAAGACAGCATTGCCCAGACGATTTTTAAAAGCCACAAGGCCGATGTGGCCGTGGTTGTGGCCTATGGCCAATTATTGCCAAAGCACATTTTGCTGGCGCCCAAACATGGTTGCCTCAACCTTCATGCCTCCAAACTGCCGCGCTGGCGCGGCGCAGCGCCCATCCAGCGCTCCCTGATGACCGGTGACACAGAAACCGCAATCGCGGTGATGAAAATGGATGAGGGTCTGGACACAGGCCAGATTGCGATGGAAGAGATCGTTGCCATTGATCCGAATATGACGGCTGGCGATTTGCATGATCAATTGTCGATTATCGGCAGCGATATTATTCTGGAAGCACTTGAGCAGCTTGAAACAAAAGCGCTGACCTTGCGGGAACAGAAGAAAACCGGCGTGACTTACGCCAACAAGATCTCAAAATATGAAACCCGCATCAAATGGAGTCGTAACGCCAAGGATGTTCACAACCATATTCGGGGCATTTCGCCGTTCCCTGGCGCGTGGTGTGAATTTGAATCAGGTGGACAGAAAGAACGGTTGAAGGTTCTGCGTTGCGTTAAAATGGAAGGCGAAGGCGTTCCCGGTGAAATCCTTGACGATCAAATGACCATTGCTTGCGGCAAGGGTGCGGTCCGACTGGAGGAAGTCCAACGGGCAGGCAAAAGACCTATGAGCGCGGAAGAATTCCTGAACGGCGCACCAATCAGCAAGGGCGCGGTTCTCCTTTAGAGCTTTTCTTGTTTATACGGAAACATTTGACCGGATTTGTGCGTTTGCTGGCAAGGCACAGGTCACGTGGTGGTCTTTACGACCACAAGTGGGCTGTAACGATGTCCAGCGATCTCGCAAATCCGGCCTTCGGTGACCCAGAACAGCCCACCAGCAGCGTTAGCCAGCTTGCCCGATGCGCCCGCCCCAGCACGATTGGGCGCTGCGCTGACTGCCTTGCGGGATGAACTGTTTTGGGTCATCAAATGATTCCGTATAAACAAGAAAGGCTCTAGGGCCTGGACTCTAGAACCTGGACCCATGCAATGCCACGCTACAAACTCACAATTGAATATGATGGCGCGACCTATTTCGGTTGGCAGCGTCAACCGAACAGGCCGTCCGTTCAGGCTACTCTGGAACAGGCTGTTCTGAAATTCTGCTCCCAGGAAGTCACTGTTCGCGGTGCGGGGCGCACGGATGCAGGGGTGCATGCGGCAGGCCAGATTGCCCATCTCGATCTGTCAGAACCCCATACGACCGACACTGTGCGTGATGCCCTGAACTTTCATCTGAAGCGCGAGCCGATTGTGATATTGGGCGTTGATCTGGTGGATGATACATTCGACGCCCGGTTTTCCGCGACAAAACGCCATTATCTGTACCGCATCCAAAGCCGTCGCGCACGGAGCATTCTGAAAGAGGGGCGCGTCTGGTGGGTGCCCAAACAACTGGATGCTGAGGCCATGCATGCTGCAGCCCAATTGCTTGTGGGCCACCATGATTTCACAACATTTCGCGCAACCAAATGTCAGGCTAAAAGCCCGAATAAAACTGTCGATCTGATCGATGTTCGAGCGGCTGGTGGCGAAATTCACATTCGCGTCTCCGCTCTGTCCTTTCTGCACAATCAGATACGTTCTTTCGCCGGCTCACTAAGGCTGGTGGGTGAGGGGGGGTGGACAGCAGATGATCTGCAAGCGGCGCTTGATGCCAAAAACCGGCGCGCCTGCGGCCCGGTCGCACCGCCTTGGGGGCTGTATCTGGAAGGCGTTGATTATGACAAAAAAGACGCTGATGTGTCGCCACAGGCGACATGATCGATTGGGCAATACGTTCATAACAAGAAAGTCGCGCCGTCAGGTGCTGGTCCGCGCCAGATAGACCGTCTGAACAAAATCCTTGTTCTGCAGCGGATTGAAAAAAGTCACAGTTTCAGCGCTCGCACTGTCAAAAATACTGGCCAGTCTTGCGGTAAAGGAATCATCGGGCAGATCATTCGACCACAAGCCAAACACGCCGCCGGGTTTCAGATGCGTGCTCAGCTTTTGCAAACCTTGCGGTTCATAAAAAGAGGCATTTTGCGGATCGAGCAGAAACTCCGGTGAATGGTCGATATCAACAAGGACAGCATCAAACTTTCGCGCAGGCACCGCAGGGTCAAACCCTTCTTTTGACGCTGCCATGGCAAAGAAGTCGCCCAGTTCAAACCGGTTGCGCGCATCTGCCGTCAGTTCCGGTCCCAGCGGCAGCAACCCGTCCTGATGCCAGTCAATAATGGCCTGCATGGCATCGACCACAATCAACGAACTGACACGCTTATCTTTCAGCACGGCCTGCGCTGTGTACCCAAGGCCAAGGCCGCCCACCACAACGTCCAGATTATCGCCATCCAAAAGTGCCAATCCCAGATCGGCCAGCGCAATTTCCGATGCAGTAAAGCGATCCGACATCAGAAACTCTTCGCCCAGTTTAATCTCAATCACATCTGCTTTGAGCACCGGGTCGCGGCGGCGGCGCAGACTCAATTCGCCGATGGGGGTCGGCTGAAAGGCAAGTTCTTCAAAGGAAAGGCTCATGGGTTTGCCTTTCTCGGGCAATTTCGAATCTCAGGAAAAATAGGTGTCCAGAAAGCTGCGATAAATCCGCGTCAACTGTTCCACATCATCAAGATCAACGCATTCGTCAACCTGATGCATGGTCTGGCCCACCAGGCCAAACTCCACCACCGGACAATAATTTTTGACGAATCGGGCATCAGATGTGCCGCCGCCGGTAGACAGGTCCGGCTTGCGGCCGGTTACTGAATGAACAGCATCCGACAGAGCATTGATCAACGTATCAGACCGGGTCAGAAAACTGTCTGACAGATTGCCAATGAATTTTAGATCATAGGAAATCGGGCTTTTGTCTGTGCTGCGGAAGCGGTTGTCCAACACCGCTTGATCCAATCTCTTCTTCAACTCCACTGCAATTGTTTCCGGCGTCCATTCATCATTGAAGCGCACATTGAACAGAGCGGAAATACTGGCCGGGGTCACATTGGAGGTTTCGTTGCCAGCATCAATGCTGGTGACTTCCAGATTGGTTGGCTGGAAGCGCTCATTGCCGCTATCAAGCGGTGGGTCCATCAAGGCACCCAACAGCCCGACAATGCTGCGCACTGGGTTATCCGACAAATGCGGATAGGCCACATGCCCCTGTATGCCGGTCACCGTCAGGCGTCCGGTAATGGAGCCACGTCGACCGATCTTGATGGCGTCACCCAGAACCGATGGATTGGTTGGCTCGCCCACAATGCAGTGGTCGAAATGTTCGCCCTTATCCGCGCACCATTGCAGTAGCTTGACGGTACCATTCACCGCCGGACCTTCTTCATCGCCGGTGATGAGAAACGATATTTTGCCTTTGAAATCGGGCGTATCTTCCAGAAAGCCAAGGGCCGCTGCAGCAAAACAGGCAATTCCGCCCTTCATATCAACGGCGCCGCGCCCATACAGAACATTGTCCTTGATCTCGCCTTCAAAAGGCCCATGGGTCCAGGCGGACAAGTCACCTGGCGGCACCACATCGGTGTGTCCGGCAAACACGAAGTGAGGCCCGCCGCTGCCAATGGTCGCATAGAGGTTTTCAATGGTGGGCGTGTCCACGTCTTCAAACCTTGGGCGGGCAACGGCAAATCCGGCAGGTTCCAGCAGCGCTTGCAGAGCCGTTAGTGCCCCCCCCTCATCAGGTGTGACAGAGGGACATTTAATCAGGTCCTGAAGAATGTTGGTGGCAGATTTGTGGGGCATAATTGATGGAACTCAAATGAAACCGGATGAAAGAGGCGTCTTTTATCGTGGCGGAACCATACCGTATTTGTTTGGCTCGTTGTTACCCTTCAACAGTCCAAGCAGAAGAAAGGCCAGCAGGCCAATAGCCGGAAACAGAAACACGCAGGCAACAATGCCAGGCCAACCCAGATCATGCAGTCGTTTTACCGAAATGGCAAAAGTCACATAGAGCGACGCTATCATGATCATGAAAAACGGTGCCATCAATGCATCGGGCAGGAGAATCTCTCCGTCGCTGGACAATTCAATTGAACCAGCAAACAACATGCGAAAGGCCACAAGCGAGATACCCAGCAAAAACGCATTGGCCCACCAATATTCTTCCCGGTTCATGCGTCCGGAAAACTTCAGCATGGCCCAAAGAACATGATGTGTCTGGTTGCTGCGCTCTGGAGTCTGCTGGTCTGCCATTGGCTAATTGTTCCCGTTGAAGCGTGCCTGTATACGAGGCGAACTAAATCTGCTTTCGTGTGTTTGTCCCTTGCTAAACCCAAACCTGAATCAAAACAAGAAACCCGCATCACACATACCCGAATCTTGATGTTTGTGCCTGCAATCCGCCGCAATTCAGTCGCTAGGTTCCGGCAAAGGAAGTCCCGTTGGCAGTTATGCAATTGATGAAAAAATATATCTGCCTGACGCTGCTGTTGCCACTGGTGGGGTGCGCCTCGCTCGGGTCAACCGACACCAGCACACAGGTGACCGGCAGTATTGAAACGGAACACATTCTTGTGGCGACCACGCGCGCCCGTTCGTCCGAAGGTGACCAGTTTTTCTCCGGGGAACGTGCCGGCCTTGATCATGCTGCTGTCTTTGTTTCCATACCGCCAGGTCATCAGGCAGGCGCTTTGGAGCGCCCGCGTTATGGTCAGCCCTCAGCGGACCGGCATTTTGTCATTCGCGACCGCACCTATCTGAACAGCAGTGAGATATTCTCACAAGCGGTCAATGCCGAGATTGCAACACGGGACAACAGCGACCGCGATGTTTTGCTGTTCGTGCATGGCTACAATACCGGCTTTTCCGACAGCGTCATGAGATTCGCCCAATTCGCGCATGATTCCGGCTTTCAGGGAACGCTGGTTCTGTTCACATGGGCTTCTCGCGGAAGTCCGCTGGAATATTTCTATGACCGTGAAAGCGCGACAATCGCGCGTGACGGGTTGGAAAAAACCCTGACGCTTCTGGCTGGCACCAATGCGCGCAAAGTCCATATCATGGCTCATTCCATGGGCAATTGGGTTGCAATGGAAAGCCTGCGACAATTGCAGATCGCCGGCAATCCGACCCTTGGCGGTAAAATGGGCGAAGTGGTGCTGGCCTCGCCCGATATTGATGTCGGGGTGTTCAAGGCGCAGATGCAACGGCTCGGCCGTCCGGAAAAGCCTTATAATCTTCTGGTTTCCAAAGATGATCGCGCGCTTAGTCTGTCGCAAAGACTGTCCGGCAATCAGCCACGCATCGGCAATTATGCTCAGGATACGGAAATCGCGGATCTTGGTATCATCGTCTATGATCTGACCAGCGTGAAATCGGATGATTCCCTGCGCCATGGCAAGTTCGCCCAGGCCCCGGAAATCGTGCAGCTTCTGGGCGGTCGGTTGAATGAAGGAAATCAGTTTTCCAAAAATGATGTGCGGTTTTCTCATCGCCTGCAAACCCTGACGCGCAATATTGGTCAGGTTGTCGCCACCACTGGTGATATCGTCATCCACACACCGCAAACTGTGCTGACCCGGCCCGACGAAATTCTGACGGCTCCCATTGAAGTGTTTGGCAACACCGTCAAATCCGTTCGATGAATGGCAGTGGTTTTCATTCGATACGACAAGTTTCGAAATGGTGCACTCAACCGCGCACCAGTTGACATAAATACCATCGAATGACCGGCACGCCTGGCCTGCGATGCAGGTTGGATACCACAACAAAGACTGACGAATTCCCACACAGAACGCACAGGACCCTGCTGTGCTCGGCTACATTTTCACACCCGGAATTCTTTACATTCAAAAAAAAGAATGTAATGATGTGTGCACGAAATTTAGTGTTGAAAAACGCTGAACAATGTTTGTGACACAGGGGAGGACCTGATGTGAGCGATCAGAAAAACCGGCAGAATGCAGGCAAGGATGTGCCGCAGGATGGCTCAGGGTCGGACCCCATAAAAGGGACGTCCCGCCGCAGTTTTCTGCGTGCTGGCGCTGCCTCTTCGCTGGCTATGGGCGCAGGCCTTCTGACCGGACAAAAGGCTGTCGCTGCCGGTGCCGGTGACCCTGCTATACTGGAACTCCAGGACTGGAACCAGTATCTTGGTGAGGGCGTTGACGCGCGCCCATACGGCACGCCCTCACCATTTGAAGAGCAGGTTGTGCGACGCAATGTCCCATGGCTGACGGCTGATCCGGTTTCTTCGGTGAATTTCACGCCATTGCATGATCTGGATGGGATCATCACGCCAAACGGGCTTTGCTTCGAGCGCCACCATGCGGGCATTGCCGAGGTGGATCCGGCACAGCACCGTCTGATGATCCATGGCATGGTGGACAAGCCGCTGGTCTTCACCATGGAAGATCTGAAGCGCTTCCCCAGAGAAAATCATGCCTATTTTCTGGAGTGTGCGGCCAATTCCGGGATGGAGTGGCGCGGCGCTCAATTGAATGGCTGCCAGTTCACCCACGGCATGGTTCACAATGTCATGTATACCGGCGTCCGGTTGAGCCATTTGCTGGCAGAAGCAGGCGTTAAGCCAAAAGGCAATTGGCTGCTGGCAGAGGGCGCTGACAGCTCCACAATGACACGCTCCATCCCCATGGAAAAAGCTCTGGAGGATTGTCTGGTCGCTTTCGCCATGAATGGTGAAGCCTTGCGACCGGAGCAGGGTTATCCGGTTCGGCTGGTGGTTCCCGGTTGGGAAGGCAATATGTGGGTCAAATGGCTCCGCCGTCTCGAAATTGGCGATGCGCCCTGGCAGCATCGCGAGGAAACCTCAAAATACACCGATCTGATGGCTGATGGGCGGGCAAGACGCTTTACTTGGGTCATGGATGCAAAATCCGTCATCACCAATCCCTCGCCACAGGCACCGCTGATGCATGACAAGGGCCAGACCGTTTTGACCGGGCTTGCCTGGTCGGGAAGGGGAACCATTGCCCGCGTTGACGTCAGTCTGGACGGCGGCAAAAACTGGCACACGGCGCGGCTGGACGGTCCAAGCCTTGATAAATCGCTGCACCGCTTTTATTTCGATTTCAACTGGGACGGACAGCCGCTTTTGCTGCAGTCGCGAGCCATTGATTCCACAGGTTATGTGCAGCCCACCAAATCGGCCTTGCGATCCGTACGTGGTGAAAACTCGATTTACCACAATAACGGCATCCAGACCTGGCATGTCAAAGCCCCGGGGGAGGTGGAAAATGTCGAAGTTTCTTAAGGCATCGATTGCAGCCCTGCTGCTGAGCGCTCTCACCCTGCCGGCTTTTGCTGAAGGTCTGGGCCTTGGCCGCGTCGCCAGCGAGGACGAAATTGCCGCGTGGGACATTGATGTGCGGCCGGATGGAATGGGACTTCCGCAAGGCTCCGGCACGGTCACCGAAGGCGAAGAAGTGTTCGCGGAACGCTGCGCCGCCTGTCACGGGGATTTTGGCGAAGGCGTGGACCGCTGGCCGGTTCTGTCGGGTGGGCAGGACAGCCTGACCGATGATCGGCCTGTCAAGACAATCGGCTCCTACTGGCCCTATCTGTCGACGGTTTATGACTACATCAACCGGGCGATGCCATTTGGCGAATCCCAGTCACTGACACCGGACGAGATCTACGGCATCACGGCCTATCTGCTCTATATGAACGATATCGTGACGGATGAGGAATTCGAGCTGTCCAAACAGAATTTTGCCTCGGTGCGTATGCCCAATGAGGACAATTTCTTCTTTGACCCAAGGCCGGACACGCCAATTTTTAGAGCTGATGATCCCTGCATGACCGATTGCAAGCCAGAGGTCACCGTGACCAGCCGCGCACGCATTCTGGACGTGACACCTGATGCGGAAGACAGCGGATCTGGATCTATTGACTGATTGCTGGTTTTGACGGTCGGGTTCAGCTGAACGCGCCAGGCGCAATCGTTTTCGCGCCTGCCACTGTATTTAGTTTTCTGAATTAAGTGGCATGATTTGGTAATCAGCCAAATATGAGAGAATCAGCTTTTACGGCGAACCCGTACCACGACCTCAACACGGGTGATTTCCATGCCTTCCGGTGGTTCCGGCAGCATGCCCACAGTGAAATTTTGTGCGGGGATATCAATGACCTTTTGATCATCTTCCACATAGAAATGGTGATGATTGTCGACATTGGTGTCGAAATAGGTTTTTGACCCATCAACCGGCACTGCCCGCAGCAGACCCGCATTGGTGAATTGATGCAGCGTATTGTAGATGGTTGCCAGAGACACCTTGATGCTCTGGTGTTCCGCTTCCTCGTGCAGTGCTTCAGCGCTGATATGGCGGTGACCCTTGGAAAACAGCAGTTCCGCCAATGCTACACGTTGGCGGGTGGGGCGCAGATCATGGTCGCGCAACAGGTTTACAACACCCGTTTCAACCATCTCTTCCTGGATGTCAGCTTCGCCTTGTGTTTCAAAACCGGCCATCGGCCACGTACCTTTTCAATTAACCTGCCTGAACAATAGGCATTTTGGCGTCAAACCGCAAGGATTTGCTGCATCCGCGAAATGGCATTTCTTCAGCCATTTGGGCCAGAACTACTCTTTTCGTTGGCACATGCTTGTGTTAACGACAGCTATATTTAGGTGGTGCCTTCACATCATCGACACGTCTTAATGCCAGAGAAAGAGTTTAAGTGAGCGATAATCAAACGTCAGGCGACACGCCGATCACGCGGCCAACTTCATTTGATAAGGCTGCCTTGCTGGAATGCGGTCATGGCCGCCTTTATGGACCAGGCAACGCCCAGCTTCCGCTGCCGCCTATGCTGATGTTCGATCGCATCACGGCCCTATCTGAAGAAGGTGGCGCGAATGACAAAGGCTTCATTCGAGCTGAATTCGATATAAATCCTGAACTCTGGTTTTTTGGCTGCCACTTTGAAGGTGACCCTGTTATGCCGGGTTGTCTTGGACTGGATGCCATGTGGCAGCTTTTGGGCTTCTATCTTGGCTGGCTCGGCGAGCCAGGTCGCGGTCGCGCCATTTCGGTTGGCGAAGTAAGATTTTCCGGTATGGTAACACCGGACGTAAAGCTCATTGAATATGGGATCGAAATTAAACGCGTCATGCGCTCTCGCCTGAAATTAGGCATCGCTGACGGCTGGTTAAAAGCCGATGGTGAGACTATCTTTCATGCAAAGGATTTGCGGGTCGCTCTGTTCCAGACCGAAGCGTAAGTCGTAATTTTTGATCGTTACAAGGAGCCGAACCATGAAACGCGTCGTCGTTACCGGCATGGGCATTGTGTCCTCAATTGGCAATAATAAAGCAGAAGTTCTGGACAGTCTTAAAAACGCTCGCTCCGGCATTACCCATTCAGAAGAATACGCCGAACTGGGCTTTCGCTGCCATGTTCACGGCAAGCCAACCCTTGATCCATTTACAATGGTGGACCGGCGTGCTGCCCGTTTCATGGGGCTGGGTTCCGCCTGGAACTGGGTTGCCATGCAGGAAGCCATCGAGGATTCCGGGCTGGAACAAGGCGATATCTCAAATCCACGCACTGGCATCATCATGGGATCGGGCGGACCCTCCACGAAGTCAGTTATTGAGGCCGCTCAACTAACGGTTGAGAACAAATCGCCCAAGCGCATTGGGCCATTTACTGTGCCCAAAGCCATGTCGTCTACTGCGTCGGCAACTCTGGCGACACCTTACAAGATTTTGGGTGTCAACTATTCGATTTCATCTGCCTGTGCCACGTCCAATCATTGTATCGGCAATGCCTATGAGACGATCCAGGTTGGCAAACAGGATATCGTCTTTGCTGGCGGCAGCGAAGATTTGCACTGGTCCATGTCCAACCTTTTCGACGCCATGGGCGCGATGACCAGCAAGCACAATGATACGCCGCAAACGGCTTCCCGCGCCTATGATGCGACACGCGATGGATTTGTAATTGCCGGTGGTGCGGGTGTGCTGGTTCTGGAAGAACTGGAACATGCCAAGGCACGCGGCGCCAAAATCTATGGCGAGATTGTCGGCTATGGGGCAACGTCTGACGGCCACGACATGGTCGCACCATCCGGTGAAGGCGCTGTGCGATGCATGCAACAGGCGCTGGCGACCGTTGAGGGCACAGTTGATTACATCAATACCCATGGCACATCCACGCCGGTTGGCGACCGAAAGGAAATCGGCGCTATCAAGGAAGTCTTCGGAGAAAACATTCCGTTCATTTCTGCAACAAAATCACTGACGGGCCATTCGCTTGGGGCGACTGGCGTGCAGGAATCAATCTACTGCCTGATGATGATGGAAAACAGCTTCATGGCAGAAAGCGCACACATCACCGAGCTTGATCCCGAGTTTGAGGGTGTTCCAATTCTGCGCGAGCGCAAGGACACGGAAGTCCAGATTGCACTGACCAATTCATTTGGCTTTGGCGGTACCAACGCAACGCTCGTTTTCCGCCGTGATGTGTAAGAGGGGCTAAAGTGACTGAGACAACAACGGAAATGCCGCGGTCGGCCGCAGGCCTGATGCGTGGCAAACGTGGCCTCATTATGGGTGTCGCGAACGATCATTCGATTGCCTGGGGGATTGCAAAGGCTTTGCATGCCGAAGGCGCAGAGCTCGCCTTTACCTATCAGGGAGAGGCCTTCGGGCGTCGCGTCAAACCGCTGGTGGAAAGCGTTGGATCAGACATGCTGATCCCGTGTGATGTGGAAGATCTGGACAGTGTGGACAGTGTGTTTGACACATTGAAGGATAAATGGGGCACCATTGATTTTCTCGTGCATGCCATTGCCTTTTCCGACAAGAATGAGTTGAAGGGCAAATACGCTGATACCAGCCGGGACAATTTTTCCAAAACCATGGTGGTTTCCTGCTTCTCCTTCACAGAGATTGCAAAACGCGCAGCCGATATCATGCCGGATGGCGGGGCGCTTCTGACGCTCACCTATGGTGGGGCAAGCCGTGTCATGCCGAATTACAATGTCATGGGTGTCGCCAAGGCAGCTCTGGAAGCCTCTGTGCGGTATCTGGCCGGAGATTTTGGATCGCAGGGTGTACGCGTGAATGCAATTTCTGCAGGACCGGTGCGCACATTGGCGGGTGCCGGTATTGCGGATGCGCGATTGATGTATGATTTTCAGGAAAAGAACTGCCCGCTGCAGCGCAATGTAACCATTGAAGATGTCGGTGGCAGTGCGCTCTATTTGCTCTCGGATTTATCGCGTGGTGTCACCGGTGAGATTCATTTTGCGGATAGCGGCTACAACATTCTGTCTATGCCCAGACTTGAAGAATTGAAAGCCATGAAGTCCTAGAACACAACGAATCTGCGGCATTCCAGCACCATGTCAGCTTAAAAAGCCGGGTAACAACGCTTGTGTTGCGACTTTGGTCGGGTTTTGTGCGCAAAAGTCTTGCCCGTTACGGGAATCAAGCCCATATTGCACTGCACTATGAGTATTGATCTGTCCCGGAACACAAAGGCTGTAACACGTGCCCTTCTATCACTGGTATGAAATGAGTCACGCTGCCTTCGCACCTTTGCGCGCAGTCGCTGACGCAACAAAGCTCTATTACGACAATCCTCTCAATCCCCTGTCACACAGCGCATTTGGAAAGAATATTTCCGCTGGCTGTGAGCTGTTTGAGCGCTCCACCCGGCGTTATGGAAAGCCCGAATTTGGTCTTGAAACAACTGAGATTGACGGCATTGAAGTTCCGGTTATCGAGAAAACCGTATGGTCCCGACCGTTTTGCAATCTGGTGCGCTTTGAGCGCCCCAACCCAACCCGCCGCAAAACAGCAGCGCCAGAACCGAAGCTGTTGATCGTGGCCCCCATGTCCGGTCACTATGCAACTTTGTTGCGCGGCACTGTTGAGACCATGCTGCCCCATTATGATGTCTATGTGACTGACTGGATCGACGCGCGCTCTGTTCCCGTCGCGGACGGCAGTTTCGATCTGGATGATTATATTGATTATCTCATTCAGATTTTTGGCGTTCTGGGGAAAGGCGCACATGTCATGGCTGTTTGTCAGCCATCTGTGCCCGTTCTGGCAGCTGCCGCTCTTATGGATGAAGCCGATCACCCCGCCTTGCCAGCTTCAATGGTCTTGATGGGCGGTCCAATTGACACCAGAATCAACCCGACCGCTGTCAACGAGATGGCGGAAGAGAAGGATTTGTCCTGGTTTGAACAGAATGTGGTGATGACAGTCCCATTTCCGCATCCTGGTTTCATGCGAACAGTCTATCCCGGTTTCCTGCAATTGACCGGTTTCATGTCCATGAATCTCGACCGGCATCTCGATGCCCATAAGGAGTTCTTCAACCACCTTGTGGATGGTGATGGGGATTCTGCAGATAAGCACACCGAGTTTTACGATGAATATATGGCGGTCATGGATCTGACCTCGGAATTCTATCTTCAGACGGTTGATGCTGTCTTCATCAAGCATTCCTTGCCGAAAGGTGAGTTGACCTATCGTGGTCACCTGGTCGATCCGTCAGCCATTCATCGCATCGCCCTGATGACCATCGAAGGCGAAAACGATGACATTTCCGGCGTTGGTCAGACAGAAGCGGCGCACACGTTGTGCACCAATCTGCCCGAAGATATGCGTGCGCATTACATGCAGCCGAAAGTCGGTCACTTTGGTGTTTTCAACGGCTCCCGCTTCCGTTCGGAAATTGCACCGCGCATTCGTGATTTTACCGCCACCCATAGCGAACGCCTGTCCTCAGTGAACGCTGCGCCGCCCGCACCAAAGGTGACAGCAGCGGCTAAACCTGCACCAAAGGCGACAGCAGCGGCTAAACCTTCACCAAAGGTTACAGCAGCGGCTAAACCTGCACCAAAGGCGACAGCAGCAGCTAAACCTGCACCAAAGGTGACAGCAGCAGCCAAACCCGCACCGAAGGCGACAGCAGCGGCTAAACCCGCACCGAAGGCGACAGCAGCGGCTAAACCTTCACCAAAGGTTACAGCAGCGGCTATACCTGCACCAAAGGCGACAGCAGCGGCCAAACCCGCACCAAAGATGACAGCAGCGGCTAATCCGACCGCAACTGCCAAAAAGCCGCCTGCGGTTGCTCAAAAAGCACCAGCACCGGCTAAAACACCGGTCGCAGCGGCAAAAAGCGCGCCTATTGCTGCTAAAGCCCGCAAAGCGGCACCAAAGAAAGTTGCGGCAAAACCAAAAAATGATCTGGGGAGCTTGCTGCTTTCAAAACCGCAAGGGGCAGCTGATGATCTGAAGAAGATTTCAGGTGTGGGGCCGAAGCTGGAAAACACGTTGAACCAGACAGGTATCTTCCATTTCGCCCAGATTGCCCGTCTCAGTCAAAAAGCAATCGATGAATTGGACGACAAGCTGGCATTCAAAGGCCGGGTTGCGCGAGATAAATGGGTTGAGCAGGCAAAAGCCCTGAGCGGTGCTTCTGCGAAAGATGAAACCGTCGGCTGAAAATGCTGTTTGCCCGCAAACAGAAAAAATCGGAGCCGGTCGAGATTTCGCTGCGTCACGGGGACCAGACCATTGCGGTTGAATTGCGTCCCAATCCGCGTGCACGGCGCTACATTCTAAAGCTTGATGCCAAGAACAGAAAAGCCATTGTGACCGTCCCCAAAGGGGGCAGTCGCAAGCAGGCGGAACGGTTTGCCCGCGAACAGGCGGACTGGATTGTAGAGCGGCTGGAAAAACTGGAAGAACCACTTCCCTTTGCCCCTGATGTTTTGTTGCCGCTGAGGGGCGTCGAGCATCGTCTCGTGGCGACGGGTGCAAGCCGTGGCCTGGTCAAAGTAGTTGCAGCGGACCCTTTCCACGAACTGCATGTAGCAGGTGCACCAGATCATTTTGGCCGCCGTGTCCAGGATTACCTCAAAAGTGAGGCGCTGAAGGATTATCGTCGTCTGGTCGCGCTTCATGGCAAAGCGCTTGGGGTGCAGGCCAGCGCCATAAGGCTGCGTGACGGCAAAAGCCGTTGGGGATCATGCTCGTCCAACAAGACCCTCAGCTTCTCCTGGCGCTTGATCCTGGCGCCACCAGAAGTGCTGGATTATCTCGTCGCTCACGAAGTGGCGCATTTGAGGGAAATGAACCACGGCGTTCAGTTCTGGGCGCATGTGGCCACGCTGTGTCCACAATATAAAATGCATCAGCAATGGCTGCGGACAGAGGGAACCCGGCTTTGGCGGTATGGGTTAAGTGGTTAACCCTGAAGCGGTAGCGCGTGCATGTGAGTCCTCGGAACAAGTCCGAGGACGACACGTATGAAAGGTTGGGCGGCGTTGGCCCTTAGCCAACCAAATTAAACCCCAGCGTCATTCTCGGACTTGTTCCGGGAATCCACATCTTTCAGCCCCCCAACTCACGCAAGCAAACGCGCACAGAAGGCTTACCCGCGCAATTGCCCGCCGGTTGCCTTTTCCACCGATGCGACAATGGCAGAACTGACAGCAGAGATTTCCTCATCTGTCAGCGTCTTGTCGCGCGGTTGCAGGGTCACCTCAATCGCTACCGATTTTTGACCAGCTTCCATACGCTCGCCTTCATAGACATCGAAAATCGAGACACTCTGGATCAGCTTCTTGTCGGCAGACCTTGCAGCTTTCAGCACCTTGTCAGCACTCACATCCGAGCCCATCACAAACGCAAAGTCCCGCGATACCGGCAGCAATTCCGGAAGATCAAGCGCAGGCTTGGTCCGCGATGTCTTGTTCCTGGGTTTTGGCAGGTTTTCAAGGATGATCTCAAAACCAACCACAGGCCCATCCACATCAAATTGCTTCAGGATGGCCGGGTGTATTTCACCAAAGGTCCCAAAAATCTGCTTGGGCCCCAATTGGATGCGTCCGGAACGGCCCGGGTGGTACCATGACGGTGCGTCCGCAACGACCTGGAGATTGGCAACCGGAACACCCAGTTCTGCCAAGACCCCAAAGGCATCTGCCTTGGCGTCAAATGCATCCACATTGCTTGCAGCCCCACGCCAGTCTCGTCCTTCATGGGTGATTTGAACCGCGCCACGACGCACACCGGTTGCACCGGTTTTCTGGTCATTTGGTTGGTCACCTGTGAATATCTGGCCAACTTCAAACAGGGCAAGATCATTGATGCCGCGATCGCCATTGCGCTGCAGAGCGCTCAAAAGATTGGGCAGCAGACTGGGCCTCATATCCGAAAGATCATTTGAAATCGGATTGGCCAGCGCCAGTTCGGGTTGACCGCCACCAAACGCTTCCGCCTGATCTTTGGGCAGGAATGACCATGTGACCGCTTCCATCATACCGCGTGAGGCCAGCGCACGCCGTGCGCGCCGTTCCCGTGTCTGACGGATGGTCAGAATTGGTCCCTGCACATGGTCGCCCCGTTCAATCGGACGATGGGCAATTTCATTGACGCCGACAATGCGCATGACTTCTTCAACAATATCCGCCTTGCCATCCACATCTGGGCGCCAGCTTGGCACGGAAACCTGAACGACATCACCATTGCCAGAAACGGGAAAGCCAAGGCTTTCCAGAATGCTGTTGGCCCGATCATGCGGCACATCCAGCCCGGTCAGGCGCTTAATGTCGGAATAGGGGAAATCCACCAGCTTTTGCGGCTCTGGCACAGCACCGGAGACACTTACCTTGCCGGCAGAACCGCCACACAGCTCCAGCACCATGTGGGTGGCCAGGTCAAGACCGGGCAACATCATGGCCGGGTCTACGCCCCGCTCAAAGCGGAAGCGTGCATCAGAGTGCACGCCAAGATCACGACCCGTGCGGGCAATGTTCAGTGGTTCCCAAAGCGCAGATTCAATCAGCACATTGGTGGTGGTTTCCGAGCAGCCACTTTCTTCACCGCCCATGACACCGGCGAGCGATTCCAGCCCATTATCATCGGCAATCACGCAGATATCCGAGTTGACCTGATAGGTCTTGCCATCCAGCGCGACCATCTCCTCACCAGCCTTGCCACGTCGCACGACCAGATTGCCCGATACTTTGTCAGCATCAAACACATGGAGCGGGCGACCACGGTCAAACGTGATGTAGTTGGTGATGTCGACCAGCGCATTGATGGGTCGCAAGCCAATGGCTTTCAACCGCTGCTGCAGCCAAACAGGCGAGGGGCCATTTTCAATGCCGCTGATTAGGCGCAGGCCAAAGGCCGGGCACAAGGATTCCGTATCACCGAAGTCAAGGCTGACCGAGATCGGGCAATCGCCTTGTCCCTCTGCTGTGGCAATGCTGCCATCTTTCAAAGTGCCAAGACCCGCTGCCGCCAAATCGCGTGCCACGCCATAGACGCCCAGACAATCCGGGCGGTTGGGTGTGACAGCAATCTCGATCATCGGATCGTCCAGTCCCGCATAGGCGGCAAAAGACGAGCCTACAGGCGCATTGGCAAGGACATCCTCGGACAGGTCGATAATGCCATCATGCTCTTCAGACACTTCCAGCTCTCGCTCAGAGCACATCATGCCGAAGCTTTCCACGCCGCGAATGCTGGAGGTGCCAAGGGTCACGTCAATGCCGGGCACATAGGTGCCAGGGCCAGCAAAGGCACCAATCAGCCCTGCGCGGGCATTGGGTGCACCACAGACAACTTGCACCGGCGTGCCGGACCCGGTGTCTACGGACAGAACGCGCAATTTATCTGCATCCGGATGCTGTTCGGCGGTCAGAACTTTTGCAATGGTGAAGGGCTTGAATTTGGAGCGGTCATCGACCTCTTCCACTTCCAGTCCAACCATGGTCAGCGCTTCGACGATTTCATCGAGAGAAGCATTTGTATCGAGATGGTCTTTCAACCAGGAGAGTGTGAATTTCATGTTCCTGTCTCCCTATACGCGGCTCAGCCCGCCGAACAATGTCGGCAGGTCGAGCGGGCGGAAGCCGTAATGTTCAATCCAGCGGGCATCCGCATCGAAGAAGGCGCGCAGATCGGGCATGCCATATTTCAGCATGGCAATGCGGTCGATCCCCATGCCCCAGGCAAAGCCCTGATATTCGTCGGGGTCCAACCCTCCGGATCTCAGGACATTGGGATGCAGCATGCCGCAGCCCAGAATTTCCAGCCAGTCATCGCCCTGTCCAATTTTCACATTGTCGCCGGAGCGGTCGCAGCGAATATCCACTTCCAGCGAGGGCTCGGTGAACGGGAAGAAGCTGGGGCGGAAGCGCATGTCGACTTCAGGCACTTCAAAGAACGCTTTGCAGAATTCAGCGAGGACCCACTTCATGGTGCCAACGGTTGAGGTCTTGTCCACAACCAGACCTTCGATCTGGTGGAACATCGGCGTATGGGTCTGATCGCTGTCGCAGCGATAGGTCCGTCCGGGTATCACAACACGAATGGGCGGCTCTTCAGCCTTCATTGTGTGGATTTGCACTGGCGATGTATGTGTGCGCAGCAATAGCCGTTCGCCGTCTTCCTTCGGATTGAAGAAGAAGGTGTCGTGCATTTCCCGTGCCGGGTGGCCTTCGGGGAAATTCAGCGCCGTGAAATTATAGTAGTCGGTTTCAATATCCGGCCCTTCGGCAATGGCAAATCCCATATCAGCGAAGATAGCAGTGATTTCGTCCACGACCTGAGACACAGGGTGAATACGACCACGGTCAGCCGGGCCTGCGGCCACAGGCAGCGTGACATCGATGCGTTCCGTTGCAAGCCGCTGCTCCAGAGCTTCATTTTCCAGAATAGCTTTGCGGGCAGCAATCGCATTTGCCACTTCGTTTTTCAGCGCATTCAGCGCCGGGCCCATGATCTTGCGCTCTTCGACATCCATTTTGCCAAGCGATTTCATGGCGTCTGAGATGGAGCCTTTTTTGCCAAGGCTGGCAACGCGCACCGCCTCAAGATTTGCCTCATCAGTCGCTGCCGCAATATCTGACAGTACGGATTGTTTTAATGTGTCCAGATCACTCATTGGAGATTCCAGTATTTAAAATTTCAATTCAGATAATGGCGCATCAATATGACAAAACCCACGCTGGCGCCGCCAACGTGGGTTCATAATCTGACCCCAACCGGGCCGAAAGCAGCTACTTTGGTTTAGGCGAGCGCGGATTGCGCTTTTTCGACCAGAACTTTGAAAGTAGCAGGCTCATGAATGGCAATGTCTGAAAGTACTTTGCGATCCACAGCAATCTCGGCCTTGTTGAGGCCATTGATAAATCGACCATAGGTCATGCCATGTTCACGTACGGCAGCATTGATCCGCTGGATCCACAAAGCGCGGAAGTTACGCTTTCTGGTCTTGCGGTCACGATAGGCGTATTGGCCTGCCTTCTCCACGGCCTGTTTGGCAACGCGGATGGTATTTTTGCGGCGGCCATAATAGCCTTTTGCAGCTTTGATAACTTTTTTGTGTCGGGCGTGGGACGTGACGCCCCGTTTAACTCGGGCCATTTTCGTATTCTCCGGTAAAGATCAATTAAGCGTAAGGAAGGAACTTCTTCACGATACGTGCATCCTGAGCACACAGCACCGTGGTGCCCCGCGCCTGACGGATGAATTTCTTGCTGCGTTTAATCATGCCATGGCGTTTGCCGGCCTGCGCAACCTTGATCTTTCCACTCGAAGTGACCTTGAAGCGCTTTTTCGCACCCGATTTGGTCTTCATCTTGGGCATTTTGCTCTCCTTAATTTGTCTTGTAAGCCCGGACTGGTCTGTTGCGCGAAACGCATTTTGGCCAATCAGTATGTGGGCTTGAGCATTTTTTGAACGGACTCGGCATGCCCTGCCGGCCAGTCCAATGAAGCCGCAGCTTATAACGGGGTGTACCAGGAAGGGCAAGGGGTGATTTGCAATTCTGTTGGTCTTGCAAACCCATTATCTGAACTGGCGTTCTCTGGGGCTCTACAGAAAATTCGATCCGTGTTTACCGGGCCCGATACCAAGGTGTGCCGCAATGGTTTCTCCGATATCGGAAAAGCTTGGACGCACACCAATTTCCTTTGCACCAATGCCCGGTCCGAAGGCCAGTATCGGGACCTGTTCGCGCGTGTGGTCAGTGCCAACCCAGGTTGGATCACAGCCATGATCAGCCGTAATGATCGCCAGATCACCATCCTTCATCTGATTGATAAAGCGCGGCAGCATGGCGTCAAAGGTTTCCAATGCCTCGGCATAACCTGGCACATCACGGCGGTGTCCGAACAACATGTCGAAATCGACAAAATTCACAAACACCAGATCACCGTCACCGGCCAGTGTCTCGGCTTCCATCATAGCATCGAAAATCGCGGAATTGCCGCTGGCCTTGATGGATTTTGTAATGCCCTTGGCGGCAAAAATGTCTGATATCTTGCCAACAGCAATGATTTGTCGACCTGCCGCCTTCAGCCGGTCCAGAACCGTATCCTGTGTCGGTTCAATTGCGTAGTCGTGTCGGTTGCCCGTGCGTTTGAAGTCTTTTGCATTCTCGCCGATAAATGGCCTTGCAATGATCCGGCCAATCATCATGTCGAATGTCAGCTCACGCGCAATTTCACAAAGCTCGTAAAGCCGTTCCAGACCGAAATGGGCTTCATGGGCTGCGATCTGCATCACCGAATCCGCCGATGTGTAGAAGATCGGTTTTCCGCTGGCGATGTGTTCTGCGCCCAATTCTTCGATGATGACGGTACCGGACGCGTGTTTGTTGCCCAATATCCCGGGCAGGCCAGCTTTCTCAACAATTTGAGCAATCAGCTCATCTGGAAAGCAGGGTTCGGTTTCAGGGAAATAGCCCCAGTCAAATGGCACCGGCAATCCGGCAATTTCCCAATGGCCGGACGGTGTGTCCTTGCCATTGGAAATCTCGCGACCAACGCCCCACGCATTTTTGACTGCGCCGGAGTAATTTAGCCCGGCAGGGCGCAGCCCATCAGAAAGTTCTGCTGCCGCGCCCAATCCCAGCCTGTCCAGAACTGGCAATGATAATGGGCCTTTACGCAGACCGGCGCGATCACCGCCGCCAGAGGCACATTCCTGGGCAATATGTCCAAGCGTGTTGGATCCTTCATCGCCAAAGATGGCAGCATCCGGCGCGCCGCCAATGCCAAAACTGTCCATGATCAATAAAAATGCCCGTGCCATCAGGACGTCTCCCGCGTTTTGGCAAAATCATCAGGTGCAAGACGATGCAGGATCACATGTTTCTGGGGCGCGCTCTCACCTGTTGCATAACAGGTCTGCAGCGCCTTTGCCGCTGCATCTGCGCTGTCCTGAGTGGCGGCATGGACACGGCCAATCGGTGTCTCATTATCGGCGGTATCACCGATGCTAGCCAGATCAGAAAAGCCGACCGAATAATCCAGTTGATCTTCGGGCGTGGTCCGTCCGCCACCAAGTCCAATGACGGCAAGGCCTACATTACGGGTCTGAATTGCATGGATGGTCCCGGCATTTGCCGCAAACACATCCATAATGATTGGCGCCACCGGCAGATGCTTGCTGGCATTGTCAATAAAGTCAGTTGGGCCGCCCAAAGCGGCAACCATACGGTCAAACTGCTCCGCAGCCTTTCCGCTTTCCCAAACTGTCTGCAGCGCAGCACGGGCAGCATCAAGGCCACTATACAAATTACCAAGCACCAGCATTTCTGCACACAGGGACAGCACGACCTCTTCCAGTCGGGGCATGGCACGGGCACGGGTCAGGAAATCCACAGCATTTTGAACTTCAACCGCATTGCCAGCGGCATCTGCCAGCGGCTGGTTCATATCAGTAACCAGCGCCAGGGTCGGCATGCCCGCGCCATTGGCCACAGAGCCAAGGGAATTCGCCAGACCAAGGGCTTCTTCTTCGGTGGCCATGAAGGCCCCGTTTCCACATTTCACGTCCAGCACAAGGGCCGAGAGACCCGCAGCCAGCTTCTTTGACAGGATGGAAGCGGTAATCATGGCTTCCGATTCCACAGTCGCGGTAACATCGCGAATGCCATAGATTGTCTTGTCTGCCGGTGCGAGGTTCGCCGTCTGGCCTATTATGGCGCAGCCAACTTCCAGAACGGTCTTGCGGAACAATGCATTGTCCGGGCTGGTCTGATAACCGGGAATGGCATCAAACTTGTCTAATGTGCCACCGGTATGGCCAAGGCCCCGACCGGAAATCATCGGAACGAAGCCGCCACAAGCGGCAATCAACGGTGCCAGCATCAGCGAGACATTATCTCCCACGCCGCCAGAGGAGTGTTTGTCCAGCGCCGGACCCGGCAAATCCGACCAGTCCAGCACATCGCCGCTGTCGCGCATGGCTTGGGTCAGCGCAACGCGTTCAACCATGGTCATATCATTGAAGAACACGGCCATGGCAAAAGCGGAAATCTGCTCTGCCTTGACGCTTTCGTCGGCCAGTCCCTTGATCAGAAATTTGATCTCGTCCGGATCGAGCGCTTTTCCGTCGCGCTTTTTCCGGATGAGTTCCTGTGGAAGATAGCTCAATAGCCTGCGCCTTTTGTTTCCTCGCGCCCCTCAATAGAAGCGATCATCGCATCCAGAACGCTGCTGGCACCAAGGCGGAACAAAGCCGGGTTGGGAGCAGCGTCACCCCTGATGCGTTTTGCCACATCAAAATAGGCAATAGCATCGGATGATGTCTTAATTCCGCCGGCTGGTTTGAAGCCAATGGTTTTGTCCGTTTCAGCAATCGCTGTCAGGAGAATTTCAGCGGCTTCCAAAGTGGCGTTGGTGGCGACTTTGCCAGTTGAGGTTTTCAGGAAGTCAGCGCCTGCGGCCAGGGCGACATCGGCAGCTTTGCGAATGGTCTCAGCGTCCTGCAACGCACCTGTTTCCAGAATGACTTTCAGCACCGCATCGCCGCAAACGCGTTTGATGCGCACAATCTGCGTTTCTGCAAATCCGGGCCGACCTTCCGCCAGAGCCTTATAGGCCATGACGAGATCAATCTCGTCGGCACCATCGGCAAGCGCCTGTCGGGTATCGGCTTCCACGGCCAGTGTGTCTTCACCGCCATCGGGAAAATTCACCACGGTCACGACTTTGATGCCGGTACCGCTCAACAGATCTTTCGCTTCTGCCACAAAGCGTGGCCAGATGCAGATAGCTGCAACATTGCCATGCGGCGTTTGCGCTTTGGCGCACAGCGCAGCAATTGCAGCTGAGTCGCAATCATCGTTGAGATTTGTCAGATCAAGGCAGCCAATCAGGCCCTTTAGCAAATCGGTATCGCTCATGTTTTCGCAAGTTCCTCCAACACACCGGCAATCAGCTTTTTCAGCTTGTCTGCCGCCTTGGGTGCGTTCTCTTTGGTTTCGTCATGGGACAGTTCCTGACCGGTCATACCGGCAGCAAGATTGGTAATAGCAGACAGCGCCACCACACGCATATCGAAAAAGCGGGCCAGAATGGTTTCTGGTACGGTAGACATGCCAACCGCATCTGCTCCGACAATGCGCGCCATGTTGATTTCCGCAGGTGTCTCAAATGACGGTCCAGAAAACCACATATACACCCCTCCGTGCAATGTAATGGCCTCGCGTTTGGCGATTTCTTCAAACAGGTCACGCAGGTTTTTGTCATAGGCTTCCGTCAGACCCACAAAACGCCGGTCAGTCGGTTCCCGAAACAACGGGTTGGACCCGGAGAAGTTAATGTGGTCGGTGATCAGCATGGCTGAACCGGGACCCATGTCCGGATGCAGTGATCCAGCCGAATTGGTCAGCACCAGTGTTTCGCAACCCAAAGCTTTCATCAGGGCAATCGGGCGGCGCATGACCGAGGCATCTTCCTGTTCGTAAAAATGCGACCGACCGGAATAAAGCACCACCGGCAAGCCCGACAGATCGCCCGCGATCAAAGTGCCAGCGTGGCCCGAAACGCCAGAAGCTGGAAATCCGGGCAGATCGGTGAATGGAATTTCAATCCGGTTCTCCACCATATCGGCCAGCGCGCCAAGGCCTGACCCCAGAATAAGCCCGGCGGAAAAGCGCCGCCCGGTTGTCTGCCGCACCAGTCTTAATGCATCTTCAGCCTCAGCACTGGCAAGATCGAATGTATCACTCATGCTCGGTCCAATTTGAAAGCATTGGGTAACAGATCACCCAGCAATAAGGTGTCGATTATGCCGCTGTCTCTGGCAACGTGTATTGGCACCTGCTCGGATCCAAACTCGTTCAGTCTTTGGCGGCATCCTCCGCAAGGTGTACAAAACACATCATCGCTGCCGACGACACACACTTCTGTAAGGCTTTGCTCTCCATCCATAATCATATGGGAAAGGGCAGATGTTTCTGCGCACCAGCCTTCGGGATAGGACGCATTTTCAATATTGCACCCGGCGTAGATCTTCCCGTTTTTTCCACGGATCGCTGCGCCCACCAGAAATTTTGAGGCGGGCGCATAGGCCATGGCTCGAGCCGCCAGCGCTGCTTCAAACAAATCCTGAGACATGGTTCACCGTTCCTTAACGTATGGCACGCCTCCGGCTTTCGGCGGTATCGCCTTGCCGATAAAGCCAGCCAGCAGCACCACAGTTAGTACATAAGGCAAAGCCTGCATGACTTGACCTGGAACAATACCAATGCCCGGAAGCGAAATTTGTGGATACTGGATCGGAATGGCTTGTAACAGGCCGAACAACAGGCATGCCATCATGACCGGGACAGGCTTCCACTTGGCAAAAATCAGCGCTGCCAGCGCAATAAAACCACGGCCTGCTGTCATGTCTTTCGTAAAGCCCGAAGCCTGTGCAATGGATAAATAGGCGCCGGCAAACCCGCACAGCAAACCACAGACGATTACTGCACGGTAGCGCAGCCAAATCACCGAAACGCCTGCTGTGTCCACCGCTGCTGGGTTTTCACCAACCGCCCGCAGGCGCAGGCCAAACCGGGTGCGGAACAACACCCACCAGGATAGGGGAACCATCAAAAACGCAGCATAAACCAGAATATTGTGACCGGAAATGATACCTTCATAGAGCGGGCCCAAGAATGGCACATCTGCCAATTGGTCGGCAAAGGGAAGGGTCAATTCGCCAAATCGGCCATCGGGGCTGAGTTGCGGCGTGCGGCCGCCTTGTGAAAACCAGGCTTGCCCCAGTAAAACCGTAAGGCCAAGCGCCACAAAATTGATCGCCACCCCGGAGACAATCTGATTCCCGCGCTGGCTGATGGACGCAAAGCCATGCACCAGCGCCAGGGCAACCGAGACCAGTATACCGGCCAGCAATCCCGCCAGTGCAGAATCCATGACAGCTGCAGCAGCAGCCGCAGCAAAGGCCGCGCCCAGCATTTTGCCTTCCAGACTGATGTCAAAGATACCCGACCGTTCCGAGAAAAGCCCGGCAAGGGCGGCAAATAACAAGGGCACGCTAAGCCGGATCATGGAGTCCAGCAACAAAGGCAGCTTGATGAGAAAGTCTTCCATAACAGCCCCCTATTCAGCCGGTGCAAGCGCTGGTTCGCGCCGTGTGAACAGTTTTATCAGGCTGGGCCGGAACATATGCTCCAGCGCACCTGCAAACAGGATTACCAGTCCCTGAATGACGACGATCATATCCCGTGAAATGGCTGGCATGGCGAAGGCCAGTTCCGCGCCACCCTGATAGAGAATGCCGAACAGCAGAGCTGCCAATACAATGCCAACCGGATGTGACCGTCCCATCAACGCAACCGCAATGCCGACAAAACCATAGCCGGCAACGAAATTATCCTGAAGTTTCTGGGCTTGTCCCATCACTTCATTAAGCGCCATCATGCCCGCCAGGGCACCGGAAATCATCATGGTCACCACGATGATTTTCGTTGGGGAAATGCCAGCGTAGACAGCGGCTGACTGGCTGAAGCCGAAGGTGCGCATCTCGTAGCCCAGCCGTGTGCGCCAGATCAGAATATACACAAATACGCAGCAGCCCAGCGCCCAGAAGATGGAAACATTAGCCGGTGAAAAACCGAAGGCGGGGATGATATCCCGCAGGTAGGGCAGGGTACCGCCTGCCGCAAACCGTGCGGTCGCTGGCTCCATGGAACCTGGAACCTTCAGCACATTCACCAGCAGATAAACCATCAGCGAGGCCGCAATGAAATTGAACATGATGGTGGTAATGACGATGTGGCTGCCGCGTTTGGCTTGAAGCCAGGCCGGTATCAGTGCCCAGGCTGCCCCAAACACGCCTGCACCCACAATCGCAACTGGAAATGTCAGCCACCAGGGGAAAGTTGCTCCCAATGACAGGCACACCAAGGCAACCCCGAGGCCCGCAATATAGGCCTGACCTTCGCCGCCAATGTTGAAGAGACCTGCATGAAAAGCCACGGCAACGGCAAGGCCGGTAAAGATGAAATTGGTGGTGTAGTAGAGCGTAAAACCAAAGCCTTCGCCGTAGCCAAGTGCCCCGAAAATCATTTCCTGAATGGCCAGTATCGGATTTTCTCCGATGAACAGGACAACCAGTCCGGACACAAGAAATGCGGCAGTGACATTGAGCAATGGGATCAGCCCCATATCCACCCAGCGCGGTAGTTCATTTTTCATTCTGCGGCCTCCGCGCGTTCAATGCCCGCCATCAACATGCCGATTTCACCTTCCGGTGTGTCAGGTGTACATTCGCCGACAACACGGCCTGCAAACATCACCAGAACACGGTCAGCCAGTGATCTGATTTCATCGAGTTCCACAGAGACCAACAGGATTGCTTTTCCCGCATCACGCATTTCCACAATACGTTTGTGGATGAACTCAATGGCGCCAATGTCCACACCTCGTGTTGGTTGGCCAATGATCAGCACATCCGGGTTCTGCTCCATTTCACGGGCCAGAACGATCTTCTGCTGATTGCCACCGGAAAAATTTCCGGTCTTCAATCTGGGATTGGGTGGACGAATATCGTATTTTTCAATTTTTTCCGCAGCATCTCTGCGCATGGCACCAAGATCAAGGAACGGGCCTTTCACAAAAGGTTCGCGCACCTGATAGCCCAATATGGCGTTTTCATTTTCCTCAAATGGCAGCACCAGACCCATATGGTGCCGGTCTTCGGGAACATGCGCCATGCCTTTTTCGCGCAACAGTGCCGGGTCGGCATCGCCTGTGACATGGATCGGCTCACCCTTCAGCAATACCCGTCCACTCAGGGCCGGATAGATGCCTGATATGGCTTCCAGCAATTCAGATTGGCCATTGCCTGCAACTCCGGCAATGCCAACAATTTCGCCCGCACGAACATTGAGCGACACCTGGTCCACCATAATCACACCGCGATCATCGCGAACCGTCAGGTCCTCAACTTCCAGCAATACGTCGCCGGGTGTCGCTGTTGTCTTTTCAACATTCAAAAGCACATTGCGACCAACCATCAATTCGGCAAGCTCTGCCAGACTGGTCTCTGCCGTTGTGACCGTGGCCACCATTTCGCCGCGGCGCATGACAGACACTGTGTCGGTAATCGCCATGATCTCGCGCAATTTGTGGGTAATCAGAATTATGGTTTTGCCCTGCGCCTTCAACTGCTCAAGAATGCGGAACAGGTGATCAGCCTCTGCGGGGGTCAGCACGCCGGTCGGCTCATCAAGAATTAGAATGTCAGCGCCGCGATAAAGCGCCTTCAGGATTTCAACGCGTTGTTGAAGGCCAACAGGCAGGTCTTCAATAATGGCATCTGGATCAACATCCAGCTGATACTCTTCCTCCAGATGTTTCAGATCCTTGCGCGCTTTGGCCAGAGCTCCGGCAAGGACAGCGCCGCCCTCGGCCCCCAGAATAATATTTTCCAGAACTGAAAAGTTTTCCACCAGCATGAAATGCTGATGCACCATGCCAATACCGGCGGAAATTGCTGCCTGGCTGTCTTTGATGGTGATGGGTTGGCCCTTGATCCGAATTTCACCTGAATCGGCCTGATAAAATCCGTAGATAATCGACATCAAAGTCGATTTGCCTGCACCATTCTCACCAATAATGCCGTGGATGGAACCTTGCCCGACAGACAGATTGATGTCCTTGTTGGCATGAACAGGTCCGAAACGTTTATTGATTCCGATCAGTTCGATTGCACGCGGTGATGTGTGTGATGGAGCGGTTGCAGCGCTGCTGTTGGTCTCAGACATAAAAGCTCAATCTTTTGCAGATGAACAAAACCCCCGCGCAAAGCGCGGGGGTAAGGATATGTGTTTACATGACCGGACAAGAATCGCTGGACATGTAGTCATGCACAGCAATGTCGCCGGCGATGATTTCAGCTTTGGCCTTTTCAACGGCTGCTTTCATCTCGTCTGAGACCAAATCGGCATTGTTGTCATCCAAAGCCCAGCCAACGCCGTCTGCTTCCAGACCCAGTGCATTGAAACCGGTTTCAAACTTGCCTTCCTTGGCATCAAGGAAGGCGTTGTAAACGGCCACATCGACACGCTTGACCATAGATGTCAGAACGCTGCCCGGATGCAGGTAGTTTTGATTGCTGTCGACACCGATTGAGAATTTACCTTCGTCAGCCGCTTTCTGCAGCACGCCAACACCGGTACCACCAGCTGCTGCATAGACAACGTCTGCTCCGCCATCAATCTGCGCTTTGGTGATTTCACCACCTTTCACCGGATCATTCCAGGCAGCCGGTGTTTCACCGGTCATATTCTGGATGACTTTTGCTTCGGCATCGGCAGCCTTGACACCCTGAACGTAACCGCAGGCAAATTTGCGGATCAACGGAACGTCCATGCCACCTACAAAGCCAACTGTGCCGGTTTCAGATTTCATACCAGCCAGCAGGCCCACGAGGTAAGACCCCTCATGTTCGTTGAAAACAACGGAACGCACATTTGGCAGGTCGACAACCATATCTATGATGGCGAATTCGGTTTCCGGAAATTGCGGAGCTACCGTGCCCAAAGGTTCTGCATTCTGGAAGCCCATGACAATGATCGGACTGTGGCCACGCCTTGCAAAGTTCCGGATTGCCTGCTCACGCTGGGACGCGTTGGTCACTTCAAACTCGGCGTATTCAATGCCGGTGTCAGCCTTGAATTTCTCCGCTCCATTATAGGCAGATTCGTTGAATGATTTATCAAACTTGCCGCCCATATCGAAAATCAGCGCAGGTTTGAAGTCCGCCGCGAAGGCAGATGTCGCCATCATGGCGGCGGCAGCTACGGCCGCAAAAAGTTTAAGTTTCATAATTATACCGCTCTTGTTTTGTCTGTCGGTCCAAAGGATGCACTATTTGATACATCTCAAGGGGCTGCCAGCGCTTGGTTTCTCCAGTAAAAACGCGATCAGCTTTGCACGGCTTTCAAAAATTTGCATCGCTTTTTTTGCAAAGCCATGGTCATTTGGGGAAAACAAACTGGCAGTCAGCAGTCTGCTGCGGCTACCTGTCGTGACGCTGTAAAGCGCCGGTAATAAGGATGTGGGGAAAAACGATGGAAGCAGCGGTGCCAAAAAAATCAGGCAGGGCAAGGTTGGCTTTGATAGCTCATGATGAAAAGAAAACAGAGCTGGTGGAATTTGCCATGCGCCATCGCGCAGCATTAATGAATTTCGACATTGTCGCCACGGGCACCACAGGCGGGCGACTGAAGGCTGCCTGCCCAAATTTGTCGATCACTCTCATGCGCAGTGGTCCACTGGGTGGCGATCAGCAAATCGGCGCCATGATTGCTGAGGGAGCCATCAACGGGCTGATTTTCTTCATCGATCCTCTGACACCAATGCCACATGATGTCGATGTAAAGGCACTGATGCGCCTCGCTGTCGTTTACGATGTCGCCATGGCTCTCAATGAAGCAACAGCGGAATTGTTGATTGTAGACCCGGCACGCCTGTCTGATCCCCACCCAATTGATCGGCGGGAGCGGGAACCGAAAGCAATCTTGTAGCGCGGTGCCAAATCCCGGTTCTTTGCAGTGCCAATGATGGGCATCCCTCAAAATCATCGCGCCTGCCAGAGCGCCTTGTAGTTGACGGTCCCGCTGCTTTTTGTTTTGTGGTGTGCACATTTGTAATCGAAATTGGAAGCGTTCCAGAAACATGACCCTGTCCGTTCAAAGTCACGAAAACCTTCCCTACCCGGTACTGGTTGCAGATATTGGTGGAACCAATGCCCGTTTCGGTGTTCTGACAGACGCCCATGCTGAACTGAAAGAATTTGACACTGCAAAAACGGCAGATTTCGAAGGGCTTGAAGACGCCGCCGAGGCCATGGTGCTGTCACGCACCGCCATCACGCCGCGGTCTGCTGTTCTTGCCATAGCTGGCCCGATCGATGGTGAAGAAGTTCCTCTGACGAACTGCGACTGGGTTATTCGCCCCAACGCGCTGATGCAGGCATTGCGGTTGGATGAAGTTGTTCTGGTCAATGATTTCGAAGCGCAGTCATTGGCGCTTCCGTCTCTGAAGGACACGGATCTCCAGCTCATTGGCGATGTTGAAATGGCAGAGAACGGAACCAAAGTCGTGGTTGGGCCTGGCACCGGGTTGGGCGCTGCCGGTATGGTGCATACTGGAGCGTTATGGGTGCCTGTTCCTGGCGAAGGTGGCCATATTGATCTGGGGCCGGTTACAGATGCGGAATTCGATCTGTGGCCTCATTTTGAAAAAGAACATGGGCGCATTTCTGCTGAGGCTCTTCTTTGCGGTCGCGGTCTTGTGCGGCTCTATAATGGCGTCGCCAGTTGGCGCGGTAAACCCGCCGAACTGAGCGATCCAAGCGCCATCACATCAGCGGCTCTTGCCGGATCAGATGGAATTGCCGAGGAATCGCTGAACATATTTTGTCGGCTGTTGGGGCGCGTTGCTGGAAATCTGGCCATCGCCTTCATGGCAAAGGGCGGCGTGTATCTGGCCGGTGGCATTTCGCAAAAAATTGCGGGCTTTCTGGCACAGTCCGAATTTCGCGCAGCCTTTAACGCCAAAGCGCCTCATGAAGCATTGATGAACACCATGGCAACGGCCGTCATCATTCACGACAAACCTGCGCTGCTGGGATTGGCCGCTTTTGCCCGCACGCCTCAACTCTTCGGGGTGGATTTGAACGGACGGCGATTCTACGCGCCAGAGTAAGGCTTCGGTCCAGAGCTTAGTATCGCACCGCGTTCGTGTCTTTGAACCAGCGCACAAATTTGGCAATACCCAAATCCAGACTGGTTGTCGGGGCAAAACCGTGATCATCCGATATGCGCGTAATATCTGCATAGGTTGCGTGGACGTCACCTGGCTGCATGGGCAGCATCTCCTTGATGGCCTCCTGGCCGAGCTCACGCTCAAGACATTCGATCAGATGCATCAGCTCTTCTGGCTGGTTGTTGCCAATATTGTAGAGCCGGTGACCTGCATCAGCCGATACATTTGGCACATCGTCAGCGGTCGCCAGAACGCCCGCAACAATGTCGTCAATATAGGTAAAGTCCCGCTGCATTTTGCCGTGGTTGAAAACCGGGATGGGGCGGTTTTCCATAATCGCCTTGGCGAATTTCCAAAGCGCCATATCGGGCCGACCCCATGGGCCATAGACGGTAAAGAACCTGAGCCCCACCAGCGGCAAGTCATACAGATGGCTGTAGGAAATGCTCATCAGTTCATCAGCCCGTTTGGTGGCCGCATAAAGAGATACTGGCTTTTCAACCGGGTCATCTTCCGAAAATGGCAGTTTCGTGTTGCCGCCATACACGGAACTGGAAGAGGCATAGACCATACGCTCCAGCGTGTCCGTGTGACGAGCCAGTTCAAGCATATTCAAATGACCGGTCAGGTTTGTAGCCGCATAGGGCTCCGGGTGATCAATCGAATATCGCACACCAGCCTGGGCGGCCAGATGCACAATCTTTGTGATGTTTTCGCCCGACACCGCCGCGCGGATTGCTGCCGCATCTGCAATATCGCAGTCGACAAACTGAAATGAATTATGGTGCGGCTTCAGTGCCTCAAGGCGCGCCTTCTTGAGCGCAACAGCGTAATAGTCATTGAGGTTGTCAAAGCCAATCACCCGCTCGCCCTGTTGCAACAATTGCCGGGCAACATGAAAGCCGATAAAGCCGGCAACGCCGGTCACAAGATATGTCATAACAGCCTGGATTTTCCGCTTAGATTACATGGGAGCGGCCTATACTATTGCACGCTTACCGGCAAGCATCAGGGGCCTGAGTAATTGGTCTTTCCACTCGGGTTTTCTCTTAAGATTGCGCTTACTGTCGCGCAAAATGCTGACATATGTATGTGCAACCATCATATCGGTTTGCAATAATGGGTCGGACTTTCATTTGGGCGAACGCGTTTTCAATCTTGCAGTATTGCCTGTAGATAGCTTTGGGTTAGCTATCCCAGGATAGTCCGGGAATCGAATTGTGTTGCGGCTACGGGAGACAATAAATGGCTAAAAAGCTGCTGCAGTCTTTTTCAGTCCTGGGCGTTTTGTTCGGCTTGTTGTTTCTGTGTGGCTCTCTGACCCCGTCACTGTTACCCCGTGTGCCCCAGGTTCAGGGCGTACTGAGCGGCGTTGCTCTGGCCGTTGGATATGGCGTTGGCAAGGCGGTCTATTTCACTTGGTGGCTATTGGAATTCAAGGAAGTTTCCGGCCCGTTTAAGCGAATACCGATTTGGATTTCGACGATCGCTTTGGGCCTTTTGACAGTTTTTACATTCAACCGAAGCGTCGTTTGGCAGAATTCAGTTCGTCAAAAAATGGAGATGCCCGACGTCGAAAGCGCCTATGTGTGGTTGGTGGCTGGCATTGCGCTGGCTGTGGCTTTGCTGTTGATCCTGATCGTGCGCGGAATGCTCCGTCTGGTGAAATTGGCCATTGCCTTGCTGATGCGCCTGGTGCCGCGCCGCACAGCCATTGGCCTTGGATCAATCCTTGCGGTGCTACTTGTTTTCTCGCTGGTGAACAGTTTTGTTATCCAGCGCGCCTTGCTGGCTGCGGACACACTGTTTGCCACGTTCGACCGTGCGGTCAACGATGGTGTCGAGGCGCCAACACATGATTTTGCCTCAGGCGGTCCCAATTCACTGGTCGATTGGGATGACATTGGGATCAACGGCAAGGACTTTCTGGTTGAGGGACCGGATCAGGCCGAAATTGCTGCATTTACAGGCCGTGATGCGTTGGAACCCATCCGTGTTTATGCCGGCTATAGTTCGGGGGACAATTCTGAGGAACGTGCGGCAATTGCCTTGCAGGATCTGATTGAAATGGGCGGTTTTGATCGTTCCGTGCTGATTGTCGCCACACCAACCGGTACCGGCTGGCTCGACCCGGCCGCAATCCGGCCGATCGCCTATCTGCACGGCGGCGATTTGGCCATTGTGTCGACCCAATACACCTATGTGCCCAGTTGGTTGTCCATTATAGTCGAGCCCGATAGATCGCGACTTGCAGCGCGTGCGCTTTTCGATGCGGTTTTCACCTATTGGACCGACCTTCCTGAAGATAGCCGACCGAAACTCTACCTCTTCGGCCTGAGCCTTGGCGCATTGGGATCAGAGGCTTCAGCTGACTTGATGACCTTGTTTTCTGACCCTATTGACGGGGCGTTGTGGAGCGGCCCGCCTTTTGCCAGCACAATCTGGCCGCAACTTGTTGCTGGCAGAAACGAGAATAGCCCGGCACAACTGCCTGAGTTCAGAGATGGCAGTTTGGTCCGCTTCATGAATCAGAACAAAATCGCCACACCGGCGGGTGCAAATTGGGGCCCGATGCGACTGTTGTATTTGCAATATGCCAGCGATCCGATGGTATTTTTCTCAACCGACCTTGCCCTTCAACGCCCGGATTGGCTGGGAGAAGACCGCGGTGCTGATCTGTCAGAATATTTCAACTGGTATCCGCTGGTCACATTCCTGCAGGTCGGGTTTGACGTGCCAATGGCCACTTCAACACCGTCGGGATACGGTCATACTTATGATGCGCTTGATTATATTGAAGGGTGGATCGAAGTGACTCAGCCAAAAAACTGGACCCAAGCTGATACGGAGCGATTAAACGCGCTGTTCACGGGTTTTTCTGCCGCGCCAATTTAAAGCGGCTTCGCGCCTATTCAATTTCAACGTCAGTGCGCACCTGAAATCTGTCCGGGTCAAACGTCGCGATAGAGACTTCCATGAGGCCGCCATTGCGCTCGTAAAGTTGCGCAACGATTTGCAGAACCGGCGCGCCGCTGCTCAATCCCAAAATCTTCGCTTCTGCGGGCGAACACGATATTGCCTTGGCCGCCTGACTGACACGCCCGACGGAAACACCGAAATTCACCTCAATGGCGTTAAAGACCGACGTTTCCGTGTCACCAAGCAGGGGCTCAATTCCGGCGTATCGCGCCGGGACATAGACATGATTGACATTAAATGGCCGCGTTTCGCCTGCCAGTGCTCTGGTGCCGGAAACCTCAAGCCAATGCCCCGTTTCACTGTCATTGCCTTTCAGCAATGGGATGTCTGCCGTCTGGACAGTGCGCGTCCCGGTTACTGTCAGTTCAGTGTCTCGTCCAAGGCTCAACAGCTCGTAGATGCCGGTTGTGCTCATCGTGAATTTGGGTTTGGGCCGGTCTGCAACGATTTGCGTTCCCGCCCGCTTGCGCCGTTCCAGAACGCCGACACGTTCCAATTCGGCAAAGGCAAGACGCAGCGTTGATCGGCTGATGCCAAGCTCTTCGGCGTATTGTTCTTCCGGGGGGAATTTATCGCCAATCTGCAGGACGCCAGTCTGCACCTGATCCAGTATGTTCTGGGAGACCTGTTGATAAAGCGCGGTCATTTCAATGTCCTTGGGAGCCAGAGTGCCAATTCAGGGAAAACAGCCAGCAACAACGCAAATCCTGTCAAAATCAGAAAAAATGGTGCTGCAGCTCTGGCTATCGCGCCGATTGCTTCGCCTGTCTGTGATTGTATCACAAATAAATTGAAACCAATCGGCGGTGTTATTTGGCTGATTTCGACCGCCACCACAACAAAGATACCGAACCATATGGGGTCAAAGCCAGAGGCCGTCACCAGGGGCAATGTAATCGGCAGGGTCATGACAATGATGGAGGTGCCATCCAGAAACATGCCCAGGATCACATAGAAGACAAGCAAGACTGCGATCAGAGCAAAGGGAGACAGGCCAAAGCTGGCAATCTGCGCCGCAATGGCTTTGGGAATGCCGAGAAATCCAAAAGCGGAATTCAACAAAGCCGCGCCGATGATGATCAAGCCGATCATGGCTGATGTGCGCACTGCACGCCGGCCTGCTGCAATCATGGAAACCAGACTGAACCGGCCCATCGCGATTGAGATGATCACGGAGCCCAGCACACCAATGGCGGCCAGTTCGCTGACGCTGGCCAGCCCAAGGTAAAGTGAGCTCATGATCGCAATAATCAGCGCCGCCACCGGACCGATATCACGCAGGCCCTTCAGCCGGTCTTTCGCGGTGGGTTTTTCCTGTTTGGGCTGCGTTCCGGTCAGGGTCTGGTGGAGCGCGATATATGCCATGTAAAGCAAGGCCAGCGTGATGCCCGGAACAACACCGGCAATGAACAATTCCAGAATGGATTGTTCTGCCACCACACCGTAAATGATCATGATGATGGAGGGCGGGATCAAAAATCCAAGTGTGCCTGCACCAGCCAGCGAACCCATGGCAAGTTTTCTGTCATACCCACGTTTTTGCAATTCAGGCAGACTGACCTTGCCAACAATTGCAGTGGTAGCCGCGGAGGAACCGGACACGGCGGCAAACAGGGTTGAGCCAACAACATTGACGTGCAAAAGCCCGCCGGGCAGCCGACCGAGCCATGGCGCAAGACCGGAAAACAGGGACCGCCCCAAACCGGCCGCGACCAGAACTTCACTCATCAGAATGAACAGTGGCAAGGATAGCAATGGCGTGGGGATCATCGATCCCCAGACAACGCCGCTGGCAAAAATATCCATTGGAATATTCGGCTTGAAGATTGCCAGCAATATGTAGCCGGTTGCAAACAGCGACAGGCCGATCCAGACGGAGCCTGCCAGCAGCGCTACGAAGAGCAAGAGTGTGACGAGCGTGATCTCAAACATCAGCGCTGTCCAAATCTGCATCTGCCTTGCGCCACTCATAAGGGCGATCTGTTGCACGGCGGATCAGCCGAGCCAGCAGGTCCAGCCAAAGCTGAACGAAGCCCCAAAGCACGATGGCCTGCGGAATCCAGAGCGGGCTTTTTGTAACTGATGTTGCAAGAATATTTCGTTCAAACGACGTTGAAACCTTGGTCCAGAGCGCGGACACGATCAGCGCAACAATGGCAAGAGCCACGATGTTTGCCAGAACATCCAGCCATTTGCGCGCGCCCATGGGAAGTATCTCTGACAACAGAGAAATGCGCACATGGACACCGGCTCGAATGGCGGGACCTGAGGCCAGTGCAAAAATTGCCGCCATCGAGTATTGGCTGAACTCCCATGTAAAAGAGAGACTGCTGGCCTGGCTGCGCGCAACAACTTCAGTCAGCATCAACGCGCAATAGCCAAAAATCAGCACCACCGCACAGGTTTCGGCAAAGCGCGATAATCGGTCATTTAGGGTTAGAAACTGAATCATAAAAAATGTGCCGGGGATTACGCCCCGGCACTTATAGCTTATTTGCCGACTTTGGCAGAATAAGCGTCAACAATAGCTTCCGCCTCAGGAACAGTCTTGAAGAAGTCTGCCCACATGGATTTGCCAGCTTCAGCCATTTTGGCTTTCAGACTGTCATCAGCCATGGACACGGTCATGCCGTTTTCCGTCAGGATGGTTGTTTTGCTGGTGTCTTCTGCAGCTGAGGCCGCCCAGAAATCAGCTTCCATTCTGTCAGCTATACCTTGAATGATCTCGCGTTCTTCATCGCTCAGCGCATTCCAGGCATCAAGATTGACTGTCACAGCATCTGGCGACATGGACCAGTTCAGCGGATTGAAGTGCTGCGTGAATTGATACAGTTTTGAATTGGCACCCGTCGATGTGGACGTCGCAGCCCCATCAACCGTGCCGGCTGCAACCGCTGCAGCCAATTCGCCAAAGGGAAGCTCAACTGGTGCAGCGCCCATTTTTTCCAGGAATGTGAACGACGTTGCATTGAACGCGCGGATGCGTTGGCCAGCCATATCATCTGCACTTACAACAGCTTGTTTGGTATAAATGCCGGGCGAAGGCCAAGGCACATAGTAAAGCGCCTTCTGGTTTTTTGAGGCGAAGATTTCGTCATATTTCGGACCCGCCACTTCAAGCCAGACTTTCATCTCATCCTGTCCCTGAATGAGATATGGCAATGTATCGATGCCCAGAAAGGGCGCTTCGCCTGCTTGCAGGAACAACAGCATATCTGCCATCTGGATCACGCCATTTTCAACAGATGACAGTTTTTCAGTGATCTTCACACCGATTTCACCTGACAGATGGACTGTAATGTCGACCGACCCGTTGGTTTCCTCACGCACGGCATCTGCGAATGCAATGGCGCTTTGTGCATGGAAATTATTGGCGCCCCAAGCTGTGCTCAGGTCCCATTTGGTGTCCGCCCATACGCTTGAAGCGCTGAGTGCGATGGCCGTTGAAGCCGCCAGAACTGTTTTCATGAAAGTCATCAAGATCTCCTACCTTTAAATATTACGACTGAGTTTCATCCAATTTATAATCGGTTTGGGCTGCATCAGCCGTTATCAAACCATGAGACAGATCCCGCTTTACGGCAGCCCTGTCACGATCAGCGGGATCTGCGAACCCGCCACCACCCGGCGTTTGAAGGATCAACCGCTCACCTGCCGGAATTTCATAAATGCCTTTGTCCTTGATCACTGTGCCATCAGATATCGACACGCGTCCTTCTGTGCCGTTCCCACCGCCCTGACGTCCTGCCGGGCCTGAGGTCAGGCGTTCAAAGGCCGCAGCCGACATGCTCATGGGCTCCCCGATGCGCGAACTCACTTCCATGCGTTGGGCCAGCCCACCACGATAGGTGCCAGCGCCGCCAGTATCGGGTGCAAACTCTTTTGAATGATAGATCAAGGGGGCGGCGACCTCAGCAGCTTCAATCGGCACTGCGCCAACGCCGGACGGAAATGCGGTCGTCGACAGGCCATCCAGAGTAGGCCGTGCGCCCATGCCGCCCAGTGCCACATTGAGCGATGTAAACTGCGTGGGTCCTGCGCCCGACAATGACAATGTCCAAAGCGCCCCCGAGCTTTCTGCCAGCACTTCACCCGGCAAGGCCTGTTCCAGACAGCCCAGCATCAGATCTGGCAAAGCCTGACCAATGACATGCCGCGCGGTCACCGGGCTTGGGTGCTCTGCGCTGACCACAAGGCCGGGTTGAGCCACCACACGGATTGCATTCAACGAGGCCTGATTGTTTGGAATGTCAGGGGCAAGCAGCGCACGGATGCCAAAGGCAGCGTAAGCGGCGCTATAATTCAGCGGGCAATTGATGCCGCGATTCACAGCCTTGGATGAGCCGGTGAGATCGACATCAATGCGGCCATCACCGATGATCATCCTTGCCCGCAGCTCAATCGGCGCGTCATAGCCGTCGAGCTGCATGACACTTTCATAAATGCCTTGCGGAGCGCGGCTCAGTGCATTTTTTGTGCCGGTCGCGGAATGCTCAAAAATGAACTCTGAAACCTCTTTCAGATCCGTGAGCTGATATTCACGCATGAGTTCAAGCAGACGGGCAACGCCCGTATCATTGGAGGTCAGAAGAGACAGAATATCGCCCCGAGCTTCATGCGGCACACGCGAATTTGTGGTGACAATCCGCAACATATCTTCGTTCAGGGTATCGCCGCGCCGCAGATGCATGACGGGTATGATGACCCCTTCTTCGAACACAGAGGAGGATTCCGCCGACCAACCGCGCCCGCCAACATCCACAATGTGGCTGGTCGACGCCAGATAGCCGATGATTTCACCATCGAGAAAAGCGGGTGTAATCACGACAAAATCAAACACATGCCCGGCACCCAACCATGGATCATTGGTGACGAGGGCATCTCCTGCGGCCAGGCCGCCTGGGGGCACAATTTCCAACATGGCACGCACGGAAGCGGCCATCGTGTTCACGTGGCCCGGTGTTCCGGTCACGGCCTGTGCAAGCATATCCCCATTGGCATCAAACACACCGGCTGAAAGATCGCCTGCTTCACGCACGATCGCACCAAACGCTGCCCGCATCAGGGCATTGGCCTGTTCTTCGCAAACCGAAATCAGGCGGTTCCACAGGACGTTCTGAGCCACAATATCCAATTGTCCGGTCATGACAGGCTCCGCTCAAGAACCAGATGTCCGATCTCAGAGCGATGCACATTCCAACCTGGACGCACCAGCGTGGTTGTTTGCGGCTCGCTGATAACGGTCGGGCCGTCAATAAAGCTGCCATTCAATGCGGAACGATCCATGACAGCATAATTGAGATGGTCTTTGGCTTTGAGATCATAGATGTCGCGCGTCTGCGCTTCTTGTGGCGTCACGGTTTGTTGATCGATCATGGAGGTTGGTTGCAAAGCCTCGCGGGCGCTCACACTGATCGAGACCAATTCAATGGGAATGTTCTGGAGATCGAAGCCAACCAGAGCCTTATAGCGTTTCACAAAAACGGCCTCCAGTTGAGACAGGCTTGCCGCAAAATCTTCACCGTTGGGCAGATCAATAAAGAGTTCCAGCCCCTGTCCCTGATAGCGCATTTCGGCCTGTATTGCGGTCGTGATGCGCTCTGAGCGAACGGCCTTTGCGACAATGCTCCTGACATAGGCGATCTGTTGATGGACCCGTTCTGTTAGCGCTTCTGTGTTGATGGCATCCAGTGTGCTTATGACGGAGATGGCGCTTTCAAAAGCCACGGGAGAGCGCAGGAAACCAACAGCGGAACCAACGCCGGCATTTTGAGGAACAATGACCCGGAGAATGCCAAGCTTTTCCGCAATGCGTGCCGCGTGCAACGCTCCGCCACCGCCAGAGACCAGAAGATCAAAGCTGGCAACATCCAATCCCAGTTCAATGCCGTGGACGCGCGCGGCATTCGCCATGGTCTCGTCAGCAAGTTCGATAATACCGGCAGCTGCGGGTTCAACCTTGTCGAGGCCCATGGGGTGTTGCACGTGTTTCGCTATCGCAACCGGCGCGCGCTCAGGCGCGAGCTCAATCATGCCACCAGCAAATCCATTGGCTGAAATGTTTCCAACGGTCAGATGACTGTCTGTGATCGTGGCCTCGGTGCCACCGCGATTATAGGCCGCTGGTCCCGGGTCCGAGCTTGCGCTTTTCGGGCCAACTTTCAAGCGTCCCAAACCATCGATACTGGCGATGGAGCCACCGCCTGCGCCTATTTCCACCAGCTCCACGGTTGGAATGCGCACGGGCAAGCCGCTGCCTTTCACATCCCGCCAGGCGCGGGCAACTTCAAACTTGCGTGTGGTTTTTGGCAGGCCATTTTCAATGAAGCAGATTTTCGCTGTTGTTCCACCAATGTCGAGCGACAGGGTTTTGTCTGACGCGACTTCACGCGCAACATGTGCCGCCAATGCAACCCCGCCAGCGGGACCGCTTTCGAGCAGCCGGATTGGAAATCGAACGGCCTGTTCAAGAGTTGTCAGCCCACCACCTGACAGCATCATCAGCAAAGGCCCGCCAAATCCACGGTTTTGCAGCTGTGTTTGCAACTCTTGCAGATAGCGCGCCATGACAGGCCGCACATAGGCATTGGCACAGACCGTGGAGAAACGCTCATATTCGCGAATTTCACCAGCTACTTCAGCACTTTGACAGATTGTGACATCGTCGCCGAGCAGGGCACGCAGGCGTTCGGCCACATAGGTTTCATGAGATGCATTGCGATAGGAATGAAGAAATCCAACCGCGACGGCTTCAATTTTTTCCGTCTTTAAACGCGCAGCCAATTGGTCGATTTCATCGTCCTGTGGGGCTGCGAAGACAGAGCCATCCGCGAGAATGCGCTCGTTCAAGCCAAGGCGCAGGGGCCGTGGTACCAACGGCTCTGGCATCTGGATATCCAGCGCATATTGATCGAACCGCTTTTCGTAACGCATTTCCAGCACATCACGAAAACCAGCTGTGGTGACAAATGCTGTCCTGGCGCCTTTGCGCTCAATCAGCGCATTTGTTGCAAGTGTGGTCCCATGAATGATTGTGGTAATATCGCTATAGGTGAGCTTCAGCTCCTCCAAAAGACAGCCAACCCCGTCCAATGCACCCAGTTCCGGTGATTGCGGGGTTGTCAGAACTTTTACAGAAAACAGCCCGGCCGGCGTTTCCGCCACCACGTCTGTAAATGTACCACCAATATCTATCGCTAAACGAAGCATGGAATTAAGTACGTACTTATGACTTATGTGTCAACATAAGGAAGGTTCGGTCTAGGATGCAGACGGGTTTTCCGGCCAGTTATGTTTGGGATAACGACCGCGCATATCAGCCCGAACATCTCGCCAGGATCCGGTCCAGAACGTCGGCAGATTACGGGTGATCTGAATGCTGCGACGTGCAGGCGACAGAAGATCAATAATCAGCGGAACATGTCCTGCAATCATCGGATGTTCATTCACACCGAAAAAATCCTGTGCGCGAGCCCGCAATGCAGGGCCGTTTTCGTTGCTGTAGTCGATGGTCATCGCACGGCCGTTGGATAAGGAAAACCGCTCGGGTGCCAGCCGGTCCAGATCATGGATTTGCGGCGCGCGAAACTTGAGCGCATCCATGATAGCGGTATGCGAAAGCGCCTTGAGCGTGACGGCTCCCGGCACAAATGGGCGCAGCCAGCTTTCCAGAGTTTCAGCGAGTGTTGCGCGGCTCATATCGGGCCATGGGTCACCGATTGCGGTATGAAGAAATTGGAGACGATCCAGCAATGCGTTGGTATTCTGAGAAAAGGGAACAAGATCAAGCCCACGGGCTGCAATGGCGCGCCAAAACACAACTTCCGCGGCGTCTTGATCAAATTTTGCCGCCTGCTTTCGCACCAGGGCAATCGCACCCAACCGAGTGATTTGTTCGGCTTTGACACGGCCTTCCGCTTCATTGAATTCCAGGAACTCTTCAGATGTTGCGTGGCGTTCCGCGTGCGCTTGATAATCATCGGCGGTCAGTGAACCGGCAGACAGCAGACGCAGATTTCCGGCATCCCCCATCATGTCTGTCACAACCAGATATGGCTCACCGGCCAAAGCATGTTCGGCAGGGCAGGTGACGCGCTGTCCTGCCGCCAGTTGAAACCGGCCCGGCCCCCGATTGATGGCAACCCACATTGGAAATGCGATCAGCAACAAGGGTCCAACGGCTTCGCGTGACCATGTCGGCCCTTTGGCCGGAATGGAAAAGTGCCGACAGAGCCGTTCAAAAGATTGCCTTATCATGCCTTCAGGACGCGCCCGTGACTGACCGTAAAGGACGCCAAGATCCAATTCCCTTTGTGCTTGGGTATCGCTTAGCAGCGCAGCCAGCAGAAGGGCTGAGCGCAGGGCATCAGCACCTTGTTTCGCTGCGGACAGCGCCATGGCACCCAAATGCGGATCGAGCGGCAGCGCCTGCAGCTTGCGTCCGATTTCGGTGACATGCCCATCCTTGTCCAGTGCACCGAACGATCGGAGCTGATTTTGAGCAGCCGCAAATTTGCCTTTGGCCGGGTAGTCCAGAAACGCCAATTGTTCCGGTGCGTTGACGCCCCATTCTGCCAGATCAAGCGCGAAACGGGACAGATCAGCTTCCAGAATTTCGGGCCGATCCTGGGCCTCCAGTGTACGCATCCATTGCTCCGGCCAGAGCCGGTAGCAGATGCCTGGTTCCGTCCGCCCGGCACGCCCGGCCCGTTGATCAGCAGCAGCTCGGCTGACAGACACCGTTTCCAGCCGCGAGACACTGGTTTGCGGGTTAAAGCGGGGGCGGCGGGAAAGGCCACCATCCACCACAATACGAACGCCCTCGATGGTCATGGATGTCTGGGCAAGATTGGTTGACAGAACAATCTTGCGTTTGCCCTTTGGCGCGGGCTGCAGCGCTGCGATCTGTGCTTGTTGTGGCAATCCTGCATAGAGCGGCGCAATCAGGACTGTGCCGTCATGGCCATAGAGTTCGTTGAGCATCCGCCGGGTTGTTTCAATCTCGCTGCGACCCGGCAGAAACACCAACAGACTGCCACTGTCCTGTTTGATGGCCAGTTTAACGGCCTCAACCACTTGCGGTGCGATCCGCTGCCTTGGCTTGCCCGGCAGATAATGAAACTCAATGGGAAAGCTGCGCCCTTTTGAGGTGATCGTCGGCGCATTCTGCATCAGGGCAGAAACAGCGTCTGCATCAATGGTGGCCGACAACACCATCAGCTTTAAATCCGGACGCAGTGCTGCCTGCACATCCAACGCCAGCGCAAGCCCCAGATCCGCGTCAAGGGAGCGTTCATGAAATTCATCGAACAGAACTGCACCCACGCCGGGCAATTCAGCGTTATCCAGGATCATCCGGGAGAAAACGCCCTCGGTCACGACTTCCAGCCGCGTTTTGGCACTGACTTTGGTTTCAGCCCGCATACGCAGACCAATTGTTTGCCCAAGCTCCTCACCAAGCAGGCTGGCCATGCGTTGGGCCGCTGCGCGCGCAGCAATGCGGCGCGGTTCCAACAGGATGATTTTCCGGCCATCCAGCAAGGTTTCCTTCAGCAGCCAAAGCGGAACTTGCGTGGTTTTACCGGCACCCGGCTCGGCTACCAGAACCAGATTGGGGTGATTGCGAAACCGGTCCAGTAGCTCCGCTTTGACAGCTTCAATCGGCAGCGTCATGGTTTTGAAACTGGTGCCATTTCAAGGGGCATGATCACGCGGCCACCGGCGGCCTTGGCATCATCCGCATCGTGGGTAACCAGCAACACAGGCAGGTTCCGGGCTTTGGCCAGATCAAACACAATGCGCCGAATGCTCAACCGGCGGTCTGCATCCAGTTTGGAAAAAGGCTCATCCAGGAGCAACGCTTTGGGCGCGGACAGCAAAACGCGGATCAGCGCAACGCGCGCAGCCTGTCCACCCGATAATGTTGCCGGGTCACGATCAAACAGACCTTCAAGGCCAACCTCTTTCAGGGCGTCCTCGGCCATGGATTGCCGCTCTGATTTGGCTTTAATATTGGGTGGAATGGCAAACAGCAGGTTTTGACCAACACTCATATGGGGAAACAGCAGCGCATCCTGAAACAGAATGCCGACACGGCGGCTTTCTGCCGGTTGGTCATGGATCGCCACGCCATTCAGATAAACCTCGCCCATACCCGCAAAGACCCGGTCCAGAAAACCGCCGACATAGGCCAAAAAGGTAGATTTGCCAGAGCCTGACGCGCCCATAATGGTCAGCACGTCACCCGGTGCCACATGTGCACTGACATGAACCAGCGGCCGGCCATCTAGCAAAATGCAGACATCCTTCAGGGTCAGGCCTTCATTTGGCACACTCATAGACTTCCTTTTCGCATCAGCCATTGGCACGCATGGCCCGGCGATTGCGATACAGCAGTGCGGGCAGGGACAGCGCGGCTGCAAATCCGATAAAGGGCAGCAGGGCCTGTATCAGCGCATATACACCGATCACCCGTCTGTCACCCCCGGAAGCCAGTGCAACGGCCTCGGTCGTGATTGTGGGGAACCGTCCGCTGCCAATCAATAAGGTAGCCAGATACTGACCAATGGAAACTGCAAACCCAACCGCCGCTGCTGTCAGAACAGGGGTCAGCAGCATGGGCAGCCGAACCGACCAGAACACGCGGTTGGCGCTGTGACCCATGCCTTGAGCAACAGCTGCATAGCGGGTGTCCCATGCGCGCCACGGGTCGGCCAATGACAGATAGACGTAAGGCAAGACAAAAATCACATGGGTAAAGATGACCAGCAACACATTGGCCCGGCCACCCATTTGCAGCACCAATATATTCAGCCCGAACAGAAAGCTGACTTGTGGCACAATCAGCGGGATATACAGCAAAACCAAAGCTCGGCTGGTTGCGGTTTTGCCCGAGCGCGCTTCCTGCTCCAGACAGGCCAGTGTCAGCAAAACAGCAATGGCGGTTGCCGCAACACCAATTGTCAGTGTGTTTTGCAGCGGTGTTTCCAGCCCCATTGCCTGTCGGCTCCAATTGGCGAGGGTAAAGCTAACGGGCAAGGCATCGGGGAAGCGCCAGAAACCGGCGATTGACCAGATGCCCAAAACAATAATCCCGGCCAGAACCATGGCCGATGAAATGACCGCCAAAACGGCAATTATGCGCCGCAGCGATTGGTCAGCGAAAGTTCGGTGGCCGCGATTGATGGCGCGCATGCCGGTCCGACGCGCCAGTTGCTCGGCTGCAAACCAGACCAACAGCGCAAGCGCTGTCACGCCCAATTGCATCATGGCCCCGGCAGAAGCGCGGAACCGTTCGGTAATTTCAGGATCATTCATCCATTGCAGCAGGCGCACGGACAATGGCGCCGGTGTGGACGGCCCCAGAATGATCGCAACATCTACAACTGATGTGGCATAGGCTAGCACCGCCAGAACAGGCAGGCGGATTTGGCGGTAGATGAGCGGAAAACTTGTCTTGAAAAAGCCGCTGACCGGGCCATAACCAAGTGTGGCTGCAAGTACTGTTTTGCGCCGCAGGTCGCTTTGCGGCAGAGCCGCCAGCGACACCAGCAGCAGAAATGGCACTTCCTTGGCGATCAGGCCTGCCATCATCGACAGGGCCAGCGGATCATTCACAATCAGCCAGTCAGGCGGACGCGTGACGCCTGTCGCCCAGGGCGACACAAGGCGCATCAACCAACCGGAGGGCGCAATCAGAAATGCCAGACCGAAGGCTGCAGCTGCATGGGGCACAGAGAGAAGCGGTGACAGCAGATTTTGCAGAAGCTTGAAGAATTTCGTGCCGTGCCAACCTGCAATCAGCAACATGACGATGCCAAGGGAAATGGCCGTTGTAATCAGACCAACCGCAAGGCTGAGAAACGAAGAGCGAATGACACCGGGTGTCGACAGAATATTTTGAAAATAGTCGAGCGTCAGGCTGGTGCCGCCAAGACTTGGCAGCACGCCAAAGGCTGGCAACAACACGCCCATCAGACCGGCCAGAACCGGGCCAATCAGAAAGAAAAGAGTCAGGGCGGGAATGTGTTTTAGCACTGTTTCCCGCCCTTGAAATCACGTCTTGTCAGCATGGTTGAAGCCGAATGGGTCAAACGCCGTAACGCGCCAGCCAGACTTTTTCCAATTCCACCATCCAGGATGGATGCGGCTCCGGCAATACGATGCCAAGCTCGCTTGGGCTCAAGGTCGCAACACCCAGATCCAGCTCCGCAAAGGATTTGCGTGCAGCGGCAGGAAGAGCCGTCACATCCAGCACGGTTGGGTCACCCCAGACATTTGGATCCTGCTTGCGCAATTGCGCTTCTGGTGACATCAGGAAATCAGCCAGCACCATTGCACCTGCCTTGGCATTTGCATTGAAGGGAATGGCGACAAAATGCGTATTGCCAATGGTGCCTTTTTCCAAAACGAAGGAGCGCACACTATCTGGCAATTCATTATTGGCTATTGCATTGGAAGCAGCCGCCGGGTTGAAGGCAAAGCCAATTTCCAATTCACCATCTGCCATCAATTGACGCAAGCTTGCGGTGTTTTGCGGGAAGGCACGCCCGGAGCGCCACATATGCGGATGCAGCTTGTCCAGATAGGCCAGCAATGGCTCGGTAACAGCGGCAAAATCAGCCTCATCTGCAGGCTGCTGCAGAACGGTTGGATCAGTCACCAATTCATACAGCGCCTGTTTCAGGAAGGTTGAGCCAACATAATCGGGCGGCTGCGGGTAGGAGAACCGACCCGGATTAGCGACTGACCATTCCAGCAGGGCTTCCATACTGGTGGGCACTTCTGTGCTGATGGCGGTGTCATTAAAGAACACCAGTTGCGCCATGCCCCAGGGGGCTTCCAGACCGTCAGTCGGCACCGTAAAGTCATTGATCACGGTTGGTTTTCCGCTCACATCAACATATTGGAAATTCGGCAGCTTGTTCGCCCAGCCTTCGCTCAGCAGCAGGCCTTCCCGTTTCATGGCAGCAAAATTCTCGCCATTGATCCAGATCAGATCAACCGATCCGCCATCCAGTGTTCCCGCCGTCTTTTCCGCCAGAACCTGCGAGACCACAGACCCGGTATCCTGGACTTTGACATGAACCAGCTCAACGCCGTAACGCTCTTCAATTTCGCGCCCCGCCCAGGCAATGTAATCATTGATACGCGGTTCACCGCCCCAGGCATGCCAGTAAACTGTCTGTCCTTTGGCCTGCGTCAGAAGATTTGGCCAGTTGGTCGGATCCGGCGCATCCACCGCCTTGGCAGCACCCATCATTAGGCAACCGGCAAGCATGGCCCGTGTCAGAATTTTTAACATATGTCTTCTCCCCAAAAGATTTTGGAAGTTCAGTCGCCCCATGGCTCTGTTCACCTAGGAAATGGCGCGCTGTTGCCCTTTTGGTCAACTAACATTTTCTTGATAGCAGCGCGATCAGCCATTTAAAGCGGGACCGGTACAGTCAACCTTTGCATGTCAAACGCTTTGCTTTTACAAAGAAGAAACGAACACGCACGTGTGAGCATGTCTATGACCCATCCCTATCAATCTGTGACCAACGGCGTTGAAGTGTCGGTCGCGCCGCGGTTTCTGGAGGATCAGTCCGATCCGCTGGAGGGGCGTTATATGTGGTCCTACGCCATCGAAATCGTCAATAACGGACCTGAAACCGTTCAGCTTGAAGCCCGGCACTGGACCATTACCGACGGCAATGGTTTGCAGCAATTCATCGACGGCAATGGCGTGTTGGGGGAGCAGCCGGTGCTGAACCCCGGCGACAGCTATTCTTATATGAGCGGCTGTCCATTGGTAACACCAGACGGCCTCATGGTTGGCGCTTATACCATGCGCACGCCTGGCGGAGACGAGTTCCTGGCCGATATTCCAGCCTTTTCTCTGGACAGTCCCTACACAAGGCGCGTGCTGAATTAGCGCCCATCGGCAAGCAAGGCCGTGACAATCATGGCCGCGCTTTTGGCAATGGTGGCGGTGGCGGTGGCGTTAAAGCGCTGCCCCTGTTGCGTTGCAATTCGCTCAGCAGGGCACGGGTGGGCCATGCATCAGCAGGTTCGCCAAGCTTCATTTGCACGTCTCGCACAGCCGCACGTGTGCCGGAGCCGATAATACCGTCAATCTTGCCCACATCATAGCCGCGGTCCTGCAAAAGGGTTTGCAACTGCTTGGCCTGATCAATCGGCAGAATATCTTCCGGTTTACCCCGGTTCAGCGTTGGCGCGCCATTGATGCGCGTCGCCAGATAGCCAGCACTGGTGGTGTAAACCAGCGACTTGTTCCATTCCAGAAAGATGCTGAAATTCGGATAGGCCAGAAAGGCCGGGCCCTTGCGTCCCATCGGCAGGATCAAGGATGACGGCAAATTATTGCTGTCCAGCGCCGGGCCGTTGCGGGCCTTAACCCCCATGGCCGCCCAGTCGGTCGTGGGTCGCTTGTTGTAAATCCCGGCCTGATCCCACGCCAGATTGGCTGGAACCGAAACCTCCTGCAGCCACGGTTCCCCCCGCCGCCAGCCCAGATGATTGAGAAATTTGGCACCGGTGGCCAGTACGTCGCCCGTGTTTTTCAGCAAATCAACCCGGCCATCGCGATCATAATCCACGCCATTGTCCAGATAATCGGATGGTAGAATCTGCAATTGCCCCAATTCGCCAGCCCACGCGCCCTGCATTTGCGCCGCCGACAAATCGCCCCGGTCCAGCAATTTCAGCGCCGCAATCAATTGCGGGCGAAACAGCTCCGGTCTGCGACAATCATAGGACAGGGTGGCCAGTGCATTCAGCGTGTTGAAATTGCCCAACACAGCGCCAAAATCCGTCTCCAGTGCCCAGAAGGCGGAAATCACCGCACCCGGTACGCCATACTCCGCCTCAATATCCTGAAAAATTCTCGCATGACGCTTCAACCGATCACGCCCGCCACTGATACGATAGGGTGCCACCATGCGGTCGGAAAATTGCAGAAAGCTTTGCGCAAACACACCTTGCTTGCGATCAGCTGCAATCACACTGTTGGAATAGCTGAGCGATGGCACAATGCGGCGAATGATCGACGCATCGACACCTGCCGCCGCAGCTTCTTGCGCAATGCCCGCCTTGAAACTTTCAAAACTACCGCTGGGTTGGCAGCTTTGCCCATAGGCCGCGCCCGCCATCAATCCGGTCACAAGCAGTGAAATGCCGGTGGCAGAAATCAGTTTCATACGCCGAAAAACGCTCATTCTATCACTCACCTCACCACAATTGCGTCCACAGGCCTGAATCGCCTGAGTTAAGAATCACAGCATACCAACTTAAAAGCAAGAGTTTGACGGATCGAACCCCAATGCGCTATTTCCCCGGCCATTGCCGCTTTAGCTCAGTTGGTAGAGCACATCATTCGTAATGATGGGGTCGTAGGTTCGAATCCTATAAGCGGCACCATTTTTTCCATATGAATAATCAGGAATGTTTGTTTTTTGTCAGCTGCGCAGAAAAGAGCATCAACCGGTGTGAACTGGCAGCCGATCAGAGCCAAAAATGCGGAATTGCTGCAAAGTTGAATATGCCAATTTTTGCTGGACGTTATTGAATTTAGTTGTATGATACAACTAATGGAAAAGCACCTCTCACAACCCCGCCTAGACCGCATTCGAACATCCGCGAGGAACATCGTTCGGGACCTTGGTTTCATGGATAGCAAGCTGGCAGGCACACAGCTTCCACCGTCTGCCGTTCATACCATTATCGAAGTTGGCTACGGAACCGTGTCGACTGCCAGTGAGTTGGGAAGCCTTTTGCATCTTGAAAAATCCAGCATCAGCAGAATGCTGAAGAAGCTGGAAGCTGAGGGTCTGTTGACGGTTGAGCCGGATGTGTCAGATAGAAGAGTTCAAGTGCTTGGATTGTCCCCGTCAGGAAAAGCGCTTCTTGGCCAGATTGAAACATTCGCCAGGGCGCAGCTTTTGTCCGCACTCAGCGCTGGCTCCAAGGCTGAATTGCAGATCATCGAAGATGGGCTATCTGCGTTTAGTGGCGCGCTGCGCGGTGAGGTTTCAGACAGGTCGCTCAAAGCGGTGGATATTCTCCAAGGATACCAGCCCTGCATCATTGCCCGTATTACGGGTCTGCATGCATCCTTTTACTCGGAAAACTATGGTTTTGGCTCTGTGTTTGAACGGAAAGTTGCGACAGAAATGTCAGACTTCCTGGGCCGCATTGATAAACCGATGAATATTGTTTTTTCAGCCTGGCAAGCAGGCCGGTTTCTTGGCTCTGTTTCCATTGACGGTGAAGACCTTGGTGACAACACGGCCCATCTTCGTTGGTTCATAGTGGACCCGGATGCGCAAGGCTTGGGTGTCGGCAAACGGCTCATGCAATGCGCCGTTGATTTTATTGACAGCCAAGAGTTCAGCGAGAGCAGATTATGGACTTTCCAGGGGCTGGATGCCGCACGCCACCTTTATGAGTTTTTCGGATTTCATCTGGCAGAAGAAAGCCTTGGGTCGCAGTGGGGTACGCCTGTTACCGAACAGATGTTTATCAGGCCCAAATTGCGATAATATGAGGCTTGGCTGCGATCGGTAGAATGGCCCTTTCATCCGCTGCTGGGAACGGCTGCCAAATTTGGCAGCCGAACCTCTCAGTTTCTTCGGTTTACTTTTACGCAAGATCAGACGCCATGGCAGCAAATCCAGAGGGGTCTGGTCAGCCAATTCGATCGTGGCGCGGTGCTGAGCAATGCCCCCGAGTTTCAGCGTATCGCGCAGCAACGGGGTCTTCCGCGCGACAACCACTGACATTTTTCAAAAGTCTGAAGGGCGGCGGATCTACTCGAACAACCAGCCTCTCTTCCGTTCCTTTGGAGGAGCTTCACCGAAGGTTGCGTCATAGGCCTGTTTTTCGAATGCGGTCATATTCGCTTCAGTCCGGTGGCTGGCAGGAGCATCATCGCGGAGATAATTGCAGTAGACCGTTATCATGATGTCGGCGATCTCCGCATCGCTTGCTTTTGGGAAGTCTGCCCGAAGTTTTGTAGCCACGGAGCGCAGGCTCGTTCCATCAATTTCTGCCTTGCCGACCAGTTCTGACAGGTCGTTGATGGAATGCGGGCTGGACGTTGCATTGTCTCTTGCGAAAACCGATGCGACGTCAGGACAGGTCAGAGATTGGGCGGCAGCGGCAACTGGTGAGATGAGTGCAACTGGCGAGAAGAGTGCAACTGAGACTGCAATACATTTAAAAACATGTGCCATTGAATAGGCTCCTTTTTCTTGTTTTGACGATTTTGGCCTGTCGCGTCTTCTATGGCATAAAGTGACTCACAAAACTGGCGTCAAACATTTCAGCAACTTACGTCTGAGCAAGATTACCTATGGTGCAAGTGATTTGTCTACTACTAGAAGTCATTATTGCAAATCATGAGTTGATGCCCGCACGCGCCCGAATATGCTGACCTGATCCCATTCTATTTGCGCTGCAAAGTGACTTCTGCGGACTGGTCGCGGCCGGCAGCAGAAATTGCAAATCGTCTTACGACTGGACTTCGGACAATCGGCATCGTATTTCTGGTTTCAGCTTCTACTGGTTGCGGCACCCCGCATTGCAACTTTTGCCACTAAGCAGTCGCTAGCTTCTCTACTGTCTGTCTGGGGATTTTTGGTTGGGTCAAGTTTTCTACCTACGGATGTTTCAAGGCTCACCGCGCCGCGTGGGACCAAAATTCGGCGTCCGGACCACTAAGTTAAGGAAAGACGACAATATTTGGTGCCGCTGCTGTAGGCGCTGTTTTTAAGTATCTAGAATGAGGGCGTGGGTTTCAGTGCATCCGGGCATATCCGATCTGGTAAATCAGGCCTGTCCTATTCGGGAGGCCGGGAAATACAATTGTCGCGGCGGTCTTACCAGGTTTAGGGGCGACTGTGTCGAAACCTGGAGGCGCGTATCCCAAGAGTAGCCCGTTCATGAGCGCCACTGAACCGATAGTGCAACCCTCGCGGGCGACACGGATCCTTGAACACCCGATCGTCAAGATTGGTGTGCCTTTGCTGATCGTCACCATCGCCATCTACGTGCTGCACAAGCTCGCAGCGCATGTCAGCTGGGTGGACGTGAAAGCGGACATTGCTTCCAGTTCGTGGAGCGTACTGGCAATCGCCGTGGTTTGGACTTCCATCAGTTTTTTTGCGTTGTCATTTTATGATGTCCTCGCTGTTCGCAGCGTCGCAAAAGGGCAGGTGCCAGCGCAGGTTGCAGGCTTTGCCGGTGCCAGCGGATCTGCGGTTTCGAACTTGCTTGGGTTCTCTTACCTGACCGGGACCGCCGTCAGATACCGGATTTACGCCTCTTTGGGCCTGGACCTGAGCCGCGTTGCAGGCGTCATTGCGACATCATGGGTTGCTTTCTGGTTGGGGTTAATCCTGGTTCTTGGCGTACTTTTTTCGCTGCATCCCAAGGGATTGTCGACCGTTCTGCCGCTTGATGGCAGAATTGAAACCATGATTGGTGCCGGGCTGCTTTTGGCGTTGGCAGCCTTGTTTTATTGGTTCTCACGCGGCTCAAAGCGTCTGGCAGTGGGAGGTTTCGGTTTTGACCTGCCCAGTTTTAAACTGGCCGCTGCGCTGACATTGGTGGCAGTCGTCGACATTACCGGTTCAGCGATGACGTTGTATGTCCTGATGCCGGCTGACTTCATCCAAAGCTATCCGTACTTCTTTACAATCTACATTGGTGCAATTGCGCTTGGTATCCTCAGTCATTCGCCCGGCGGTTTGGGTGTCTTTGAGGCCACATTGATCGCTGGTCTGGGCGCGGCAGGCCGCTCGGATGTTTTGGCTGCAATTCTTCTATACCGGCTGATCTATACCGTTTTGCCTTTCGTAATCGCGAGCATTGGGCTGGCTGTCGCCTGGTCCTTGAGCCAGAAACAGGCGATCACAGGCTCGACCTCGATGGTGTACCGGCTGATCAGTCCGATCATCCCGATGGCCGCAGCTGGCGTTTCACTCCTGGCAGGTTCGATCCTTTTGATTTCCGGGAATTTGCCAGCAGACACAGCGCGTCTCGGCGTGTTGCGAGATATTCTGCCTCTTCCTTTTGTCGAGGCATCACATCTTGCAGGAAGTGTTGCCGGACTGCTTCTGATCGTGATCTCACGGGCGCTCTATCGCAAGCTCTATCGGGCCTGGTTCATGTCAATGCTGATGATGGGAGTGGGTCTGTTTGCCTCTCTGTTGAAAGGGCTGGATTGGGAAGAAGCACTTACCCTCTTGGCGTCGATTGCAGTCCTGGGGGCGTTTCGAGGCGCGTTTTATCGGGTTGAAGGTGCTTCGGTGTTCCGATTGAATACCACTTGGATTGTCAGCATTGTTGCGCTGGTCGCTGCCATCATCTGGATCGGGATGTTTGCATATTCGCATGTGGGCTATCGCGATGCTTTATGGTGGGAATTCGCATGGCAGGGTGACGCATCGCGGTTCTTGCGCTCCAGCCTTGTCGCCGCCCTGATTTTGGCTGGCGTCGCGCTGAACTCGATTTTGAATGTCAGTGCAAAACCAAAAACGGTCGCGCCCATCCCCGATGTCGTGCGTCAATTGGTCCGCGAAAGCGAAGATACAGAAGCCTGTATCTCATTGACCGGAGACAAGCATTTTCTGGTGTCCTCTGATAGCCGTGCGTTCCTCGCCTATGGCGATACTGGCACCTCTTTGATTTCCAAGGGCGAACCAGTTGGGGCAGAAGATGCAGGCAGGCAACTGCTCTGGCAGTTCCGCGAAAAAGCCGACAAGGCGGGAAAAAGATGCGCATTTTACGCTGTCTCGCCAAAATACGTGCCCACATTTCTGGATTTGGGCTTCTCCATCCTGAAGATCGGAGAGGTTGCACGCGTAAATCTACAAGGGTTCAGTCTGGAGGGGTCCTCCAAAAAGGACTTCCGCCAGGCACGCAACCGCGCGGCCCGCGACAGGTATGAATTCGCGATTATTTCGCGAAGCAACCTGACAGCAATCTTACCGGAGCTTCGGCAAATTTCAGATCGGTGGCTGGCGTCAAAACAGGGCGAAGAAAAGGGCTTCGCGCTTGGCGGCTTTGACGAAGAATATGTATCCAATTTCGATCATGCTGTTCTGAAAGAGAAAGACACCGGGCGCATTGTTGCATTCGCAAACCTGTTTCAGGGGGCAGACAAATATGAGCTTTCGCTGGATTTGATGCGCTACGATCCCCAAGGGCCGAGTTTTGCAATGGATGCTTTGTTTGCCGAGCTTATGCTCTGGGGCGCTGCGCAAGACTATCATTGGTTTTCGCTTGGAGCCGCGCCGCTCTCCGGTCTGGAGGACCGCCAATTGGCCTCACTTTGGAACAGGGTTGGCGGCTTTTTGTACACCCACGGCGAACACCTCTATCACTTTGAAGGACTGCGCAGCTTCAAGCAAAAGTTCAATCCGACCTGGACGCCCAATTACCTGGCCAGTCCGGGAGGCATGACGGTGCCTCGCATCTTTTATGAGGTCAATGTGCTGATCTCAGGCGGCATAAAAGGATTGATGAAGTAGGGCCCCATGATTGAAAACTATGTCGACCATGCCTCAAATGAACGGACATTCCTGTCGTACGATCTGGACATGTTTCCGAAAGTTGCACACGCGGATACGACGAGAGCAAGATCTGAAAGGAAGCTTGGGTGATGGCAGGTTTGGAATCAGATTTTGAACGCGCCATGGCATGGATAAACACCAGCGGGTGGGCCGGCGCGCTCCTCTTGCTTGTCGTCTTCGTGCTTTTTGGCTTGTTGCTGTCTTCAGTCTTGCGCCGTGGCGTGCAACTGATCATCGAACGCGATACGGACGGACGTATTAATCGCCTTGGGGCGGGTTACCTATCTCGTTTCTCTCAGGTGTTTCTCTGGGTATTTGTTGCCATGCTCTACGCGCACACCGTGCCGGAGCTCAATCAATTGGCAACGGCATTGCTGGCCAGTGTGTCTGTCGCCTCTGTGGTTATCGGCCTGGCAGCCCAGTCAACGCTTGCCAATCTGGTCGCCGGGTTGAGCCTGGTTCTCTACAAGCCGTTTCAACTAGGTGATCGTTTGAAAATTGCCGTGCCGGGTGGGGTTGAGACCGGTACTGTTGAAACGGTTTCACTCGGCTACACAGTTTTGCAGACCTATGACAACCGTCGAATAGTGCTCTCGAATTCATCCATCGCCAATGCGACAATGATCAATTATACCAAGACGAACCCACGCGTCATGGCTGTCGTTCCCTTTTCAATTGGCTATGGCGCGGACATCGACAAAGCCCGGACAATCGCGCTCGATTTGGCAACACATCATGTCGATGTGGAAGAAATTGTCGCCTGCCGGGTCGTGGCTTTGAGTGCCTCAAGTGTCGATTTCTCCATGACGGCATGGTGCAGGGATGCTGGAACGGCTGCTGGGGTGAAATTTGATTTGCTCGAACGCATTAAAAAGTCATTTGACCATGAAGAGGTCGAAATTCCTTATGCATATCAAAATGTTATTCTGCATCAGACGACAGCAAAAAGCACGGCATTCGTTGACAATGGACCCGACGTGGAAACCGAAAAGGTGACGGAACAATGAAAGCGATTATGTCCCAATTGATTTCCCCAATACGGCACCGCCTGGTTTTTTGCAGCCTGTCGTTTCTTCTGCTGTCTGCATGCAGCGAGCAACGCAACAGTTTCCTCGACCCCGCCGGGCCGATTGCCGCCGCACAGCGCGCGCATTTGATCGAAGTTTTCGCCTGGACAATGATTGCAATTCTGCCGGTCTTCATTCTGGTGCCGTTGATGTTCTGGCGCTATCGATATCGCAACCGCAAAGCGCGCTATACGCCGGATTGGGCATTCTCTGGCTGGCTTGACCTGTTGATGTGGGGTGTTCCGTTTATAATTGTCGGCGTGTTGTCGACACAGCTTTGGAAAAGTACGCACGCGCTTGATCCTTATAAGCCCATCGCATCGACCGAGGCACCGGTAAACGTGCAGGTGGTGGGGCTCGACTGGAAATGGCTGTTCATTTACCCCGACCTTGGCATCGCTACGGTCAACGAACTGGCATTCCCGGTCGGCGCGTCCGTGGCGATGGACGTGACCACTGATACAGTCATGCAATCCATAATGATCCCAGCTCTGGCGGGGCAGATTTATGCCATGCCGGGCATGCGAACGAAACTGCATGTTCTGGCTGATGAAACGGGCAGTTTCGAGGGCGAGAACACACAATTCAGCGGCGCTGGGTTCACCGAGCAGAAGTTCGAGGCCATATCGATGACGTCCCAGGATTTCACAGCCTGGGTGGCGAAGGTGAAGGCCAATGGCATTCCGCTGGATGCAACGAGTTATGGCCGTCTGGCTGCAGCGTCGACAGGCGCGCAGGTGCATGAAACGCTTGGGTCGCCGCAAATGCCCGAGGGCGTGCTTTACTTCAATACAGTCGAACCTGCGCTCTTTGCCAACGTGCTTGGCCGATACACCCAAGGCACCGCCATACCGTCCACCTTACAACCCGGCGCCGTGGGATATGTCCCGCCAGCAGCAGCAGGAGCAAACCAATGATCCCCGATCAGCTCACACACTGGCTTCTAGGCCGGTTTGGCGTTTCTTCATTGCCGATTTTGCCGGCAATTGAGAACCCAACAACCAGCGAACTGGTCGCGGCAGGCGCTGCGCTGGCTGTCATTTTGGGCGCAATTGGCGGAATTGCATTTATCACCTGGCTGGGTGCCTGGCGCACACTGTGGCGTGACTGGCTGACCAGCACCGACCATAAGCGCATTGGCATCATGTATGTGGTGCTGGCCCTGGTGATGATGGCGCGCGGCGTGCTTGAAGGCGCGGTGATGCGAACCCAACAGGCTTTTGGACTGAATGGCGGTTTCCTGACGCCGGAACATTTCTCCGAACTCTTCAGCACCCATGGCACGATCATGATCTTTTTCGTGGCGATGCCGCTGATCATCGGTCTTGCCAACTATATCGTGCCGCTGCAGATCGGCGCACGTGACATGTCATTTCCTGTGATGAACCAGATCTCTCTGGGGTTGACTGCGACTGGCGCGGCTCTGGTAATGATCAGCCTTCTTCTCGGTAAGTTTTCGACCGGAGGCTGGACTGCATATCCGCCCTATACGGGCTATGACTTCAACCCCGGTCCGGGGCCCGATTACTGGATATGGTCGGTGGCCCTTGCCGGACTTGGGACCACGATGTCGGGGATCAACTTTGCCGTCACCATCTTCAAGGAACGTGCGCCGGGCATGACCTTGTTCCGGATGCCGCTGTTTACCTGGACTGTGCTGTGCGCCGCGATCATTATGGTTTTTGCATTGCCGCCGCTGACCGTTGCAACGCTGATGCTGGCTGCCGACCGCTATCTTGATTTCCACTTCTTCACCAATGATCTTGGTGGCAACATGATGAATTACGTCAATCTGTTCTGGTTGTTCGGCCATCCAGAAGTCTATCTGCTGGTGATACCCGCCTATGGCGTTTTTTCAGAGACCATCTCGACGTTTTCAGGCAAGCGGCTCTACGGCTACGCCTCGCTGGTCTATGCGACGATGGCAATCGCTGTGTTGAGCTTCACCGTCTGGCTGCATCACTTCTTTACCATGGGGCAAAGCGCAAATGTGAACATCGTCTTTGGCATTGCTTCAATGTGCATCGCAGTGCCCACCGGTGTTAAGATCTACGACTGGATGGCGACCATTTTCCGCGGTCGTATCAGGATGACTGTGCCGATGATCTATGCTCTCGGCTTTTTCTACCTGTTCGTGATCGGAGGATTGACCGGCGTCATGCTTGCCAATCCGACGATCAGCTATCAGGTCCACAACACCCTGTTTCTCGTGGCTCATTTCCACAACGTCATTATTCCTGGCGTCGTCTTTGGTCTGTTGTCGGGTTATCATTACTGGTTCCCCAAAGCGTTCGGGTTCCGCCTGCACGAGGGTTGGGGACAGGTGACCGCTTTGTTCTGGATCTTCGGCTTCTCCTTCACATTCTTCCCACTCTATGTCCTGGGGTTCATGGGCATGCCTCGCAGATCGGCGAGTTACACGGATCCAGCCTTCGAGCCGCTGATGCTTGTCGCATTATTCGGGGCGGCGTTGATTGTGTCGGCTCTTGGGTCGATCGTGATCCAGCTTTGGGTCAGCGTCCGCGAAAGGGAAAGCCTGGCAGTGCCGTTGGGTGACCCATGGAACGGGCGCACTCTGGAATGGGCAACGTCCTCGCCGCCACCGCATTACAATTTTGCCGTTCTGCCTCAAGTCGAGGACCGGGATGATTTCGCCGATGCCAAAGCCAAGGGTCGCGCATACATGGAGCCTGACGCCTATGAGGACATCGTGATGCCCAACAACACCTCACTGGGCATGATCATATGCGTCTCCTCGACGCTTTTGGGGCTGGCGCTGGTGTTCTACATCTGGTGGCTCGCCATTCTGGCTACGGGCGTCATCGCAGTCGCCTTCATCGCACGCACATTCGTCTTGTCGACCACCCATGTCATCCCGGCGGACGAGATAGCCGCCGAGCATCGGGCCTGGCTTGCGCAGGTTCACGCTGCAGGGTCGATCACACGCGATGCTGAGACGCGCAGTGCAAATCATGGGCTTGCCAGCCTTGAATTGCCGACCTTTGCGGGAGCTGAAAGATGAAACACCCGACCCTCCACCCTGGTCTGAACCTTGGGCCGCATCACGGCGAGGCGCACGAAGACGCAGAAACACTGGCCTTCGGTTTCTGGGTTTTCCTGATGAGCGATCTCATCATATTCGGCTTGATGTTCGCGACCTATGTGACGATGGCCAACCCCATGGGGCTGGCTGGTGGTCCCGGGCCAAAAGACGCTTATGATCTGACCAGCGTTTTCGTTCAAACGATGATCTTGCTAGCCAGCAGCCTGACATTCGGCATGGCATCGCTGGCGATGCGGTTCGAGCGGGGCAGGGGCCCCATTACGTTCTGGCTTTCCGTGACACTCCTGCTTGGTCTTGCATTTCTGTCGCTCGAAGTGCGGGATTTCGCTCATATGATCGAGATCGGCGCCGTTCCATCGCGCAGCGGATTTCTGTCTGCATTCTGGGGACTGGTGCCGCTTCATGCTTTGCATGTTGCAGCTGGATGTCTTTGGATCATGATCATGATGATTCAGATGCGCACCTTCGGAATGGTTCCGCTGGTCAAGACACGGATTTTACGTCTGGGTCTGTTCTGGCACTTTCTCGATTTGATCTGGATCGGGATTTTTACAATCGTCTATCTGGGAGCGCTGGCGTGATGAGTGAACTCAACTATCAACATGAAGTGCGTGGGTATCTCACAGGATTTGGACTGGCGCTTTTGCTGACGCTGGTGCCGTTTGCCCTGATCGTGTGGGGAGGCTTTGGCTCCGTTACGACCTTTGTTGTTCTGGGGGGCTGTGCCCTTGCACAATTTGTCGTCCAACTTCGGTTCTTTTTGCATATCGACCTGCGCCGCCAGAAACGCGAAGACTTGCAGCTCATTCTGTTTTCCATCCTCCTTCTTGTCATCATGGCCGGAGGAACGATCTGGATTGTTGGCAATCTTGGCATGCGGATGATGTAGGGCGCGCCCATATGCCGTAGTTGCGGTATATGGGCGCGCCAGTGTCTGTCACCGGAAGGCTTTCATCTGGCCCCCACACTGAAAGCGGGTCAGGTCTCCAACCATGAAAGACCGTTCAAAACAGTCCCTCACTTTCCCTTCAGCGCATAGGCGATCAGGTAGTCGCCCCGATCAGGGCTGTGACGAGCACCGGCAGCCTGTACAACGATCAATTGTCGGCCTTTTTCGTCCGTATAGGTAACAGGAACAGATTGGCTGCCGACAGGCAGGCGACTTTTCCATAGAATGTCTCCAGTCTCGGTGTCGATCGCGCGCAAATAAAAGTCCTGCGTACCCGCGAAGAAACTGATCCCCGGCTTGGTCGTCAACAATCCACCCAGCGTGGGCATGCCGGTATTGATCGGCAGATAGGTCCTCATGCCCAAGGGGCCCGTGTCTTCGGTCGTTCCCATCGGGATTTGCCATTTGATCTTTTGCGTCGCCAGATCAATCGCCGTTACGGTGCCGTATGGTGGCTCAAAACAGGGCGTCGCAAGATATTCCAGAATATTGTAGCTGATGAAGACCTGATAGGGTGTTCCTTCCATTGGACCACCCTCGCTACCCCCGCTCATATCCACGCCACCGGTTGTGTCGCTCTCGATCAGATGCGTCCGGTTCGGCCAGATCATATTGTTCACAACCAAAAGGTTGCGCGATTGATCGAATGACGCGCTGCCCCAGTTGAAACCACCACCATTGCCGGGAAATTCGAAATAGACATCGGTTGAAGGTGGAGTCATCGGTCCATCCCAACGCGTCTTCAGCGTGCGGATACGGCAGTAAAGATGATCAAATGGCGTCATGCCCCAGGTCTTCTTTTCGCTGAGAATGGAATCGTCTGATCCAATCGACGGCATGCCGGTCGAGAATGGCTGCGTCGGCGAATAGTATTCGCCCCGGGCATTTCCCTGCGGAACAGGCTTTTCTGTGACTTCGGTCAAGGGGGTCCCGTCACGCCGGTCAAGCACGAAGATTTCACCGCGCTTGGTTAGCTGAACGACTGCTGGAACAGTGGTCCCGTCGCCTTTCGGAAAATCCACCAGTGCCGGTTGCGCCGGTACGTCATAATCCCAAAGGTCATGATGCGTCGTCTGGAAGTTCCAAACCACTTTGCCAGTATCCAAATTGAGCGCAACAACCGACGACGAATATTTGTTATCGCTGTCACTCCGCGCGCCGCCCCAATAGTCCGGTGTTGCGTTGCCTGTCGGCAGATAAACCATATTCAGGTCCAGATCATAGGACATCGGCGCCCAGACATTTGGCGTTCCACGCGTATAGGCTTCACCTTCCGGTGGATATTTGTCGATCTTCGGGTTTCCTGAATCCCAGGCCCATTCCAGATCGCCAGTGATTGCATTATAAGCCCGCACGACGCCGGGGGCTTCGCCGATAGCGCGATTGTCCATCACCCATCCGCCAATCACGATCTTGTTGCCGGCAAGGATGGCGCCTGTGGTCGGCATGTATTCACCGGCAAAGTAACTGCCCATACCAGTATGCAGATCGACAACGCCATCAATACCAAAACTGGTGCAGAGCTTGCCGTCGCTGGTACGAATGCTCATCAGGCGTCCATCAACCGTGGCGACGACAATTCTGGGACCGCAGTCCGTGCCAGCATCGGCAGTTTCATTGTCGTCAGTCACTGCTGCATTTGTGGTGCTGGCATTCGCGTCAGCAGTTTCCTCGTCACCATTGTCACGATTGCCTGCTTCGATTGACTGTTCGGCAACACTGTCACCGACATTGGCAGCCAAATTGGCATCAAGCGCTGTGGTATTTGAGCCATCGGTTTCAGTCGGTGCGGCAGGAGAAGTATCTGCTGAGCTTGCATCAACCATTGTGCCTTTGATCGTGGCGGGATCGACATAAGCGATAGAGCGGCAGCGCAACCACAAGGGCGCAGAGGCATGTGGATTGAAAACCCATTTTTCTTTACCCGTCGTCCCGTCAAAGGCCGTGACGACATTGTTATATGCGCAGTGAAACAGCGTTCCATCGGCGTAAAGTGGGGTGTTCTGATCCTCGTTCGCCAGCTTGGTGTCTGGAATTTGCCCATGGCGAGCCGTCCAGATAACTTCCAGGTCGCTCACATTGCTCTTGTTGATTTGTTCAAGCGGAGAATATCGTACGCCCTCGCCCGTTCGACCCCATTCACGCCAATCGCCACCCATATCTGCAGTGGTTGTGGTTTCTTTACCTGACGTTATCGCAATGTCGTTCCGAATAACTCCGTGCGGTTTAAACATCTGGGCAAAGAATACGCCGAAGACAATGAGGAGCGCCAGGCCACTGATGACCGACAGGCGCGATCGCAGCGGTGTGATCGTCGGGTTGCGGTAAAGCGGCACTGTCAGAAGGACTGCAATGGCAATCACCAGTGGCGCAGCGATCCGTGGCACCCAGCCCCAGAAGTTCAATCCGGTGTCGTAGTAAGCCCACACTACCGTGAAGGCAAAGACAGCAAGGTAGATGCTCACGCCCAGAATTCTGCCAAAAAACACCAGAACGCCACTCGCCAGAATTCCCAATCCCGCGATTGAATAATACCAGGACCCCCCGAGAGATATCAAATAGGCCCCACCCACAAGCAGATAGAGGCCCGCTATAAGGAATACGATGCCGATAATACGCAAGATCCAGTGTGTTTTGATCTGCTTAGATGTCATTGGAGTTATCCTTGCTTGGAATCATCGGATGTTTGAATAATTCGAGGGTTCGTATCATTCACGGTATTTTGGTAAACGCGTTTTCCGTAAGTTTTACGGAGCGGGGCAGTGAATTTTTGCTCAAAAACATCGCCAATAGATAGGGCTACAAAACTTTTGAGCGATAGTCGAAGCACGATGCTTGGAATTTGTTGCGTCAATTTGATTTAGGCGTAAGAGGCGGGGCTTGCTGGGTTAGGTTTGAGTTGCGTCCTGGAACAGGCTGGCCACGAACTTTATTTCGTTGAACACTCCCGATTGGTTGTTTTGGATGTGGCCCTTATTGATAGAGCGTTCTTCGCTGCGGTCAGACGGTAATCAATCAACTGGCTGCGTTGATCGCCTACGCACCATAAGTAGCACCAACGCGCATTCACCCGCAAGTATGCTTCGATGAAATGGCATCTTCGGCCACGCCAGAATGGGTGCCGGGCATCGGCATATTTGAGGAGAATGCGCTTTGCTTATTCTGTCAACTCAGGCAGGTCATAGTCTTTCGCAAGCGCCAAACCTGAGCTAGGGTCAAAGGACGTAATGGGTCAAGGAATCGACATGGACTACGCAGAACTGACGAAAGCCTTTGGGGCATTCTTTGCGATCATGAACCCCTTTGTGAATTTGCCTATCTTTCTGGCACTTACGGCCGGTTTCACAGTGGCTCAACAGCGCACACTGGCTGTGAAAATCACAATTTTCTCTGCCATCATGTGCGCCGTGATCCTTTTCGCAGGACAAAATATCATTGACTTCTTTGGCATCACGGTTGATCAGTTTCGCATCGCAGGTGGCGTGGTTCTGGCACATATCGCCTGGTCGATGTTGAACGGCAACAGTATTACATCGCATCACGGCACTGAAAAAGAGCAGGACCACATGCAGGACCTGTCCGGCCTTGCCTTCTATCCTATTACTTTTCCCATGATCGTTGGTCCTGGAACCATCGCAACGCTGATTATCTACGCTGGACACGCAAAGGGAATTGAGGGATTGATCGCCGTCGGTGGCGTCGTTGGTGCCATTCTGGCAATGCTGTTCGTTGTGCTCTTTTTTGCGGCCTTTTTTGGTAAAGTCTTGAGCGACACGATGCGTGTGATCATGACCCGTCTGATGGGCATGATTTTGTTGGCGATTGCTATGGAGATGATTGTGGCGGGAGCAAAGGCTGTGTTGCCGGGCCTGGCCTGAAAGCTAGATATGGGATCGCCGAAATGAAAATATTCAATCCAGCCAATCACACGAGAAGCGCAGAACACAAGAGAATCTACGCCTATTGTGAGTTGGCTTACACGATCGTCGATTTTTCCGCAGCAGCACTATTCGTAGTGGGAAGCATTCTCTTTTTCAGCGAGCAAACGACTTATTTCGGTACATGGTTGTTTTTGATTGGCTCGATTCTCTTTGGGCTGCGGCCAACCATTAAACTGTTTCGAGAAGCAGCCTATCTGCGGGTCGATGACTATGACGATGTCATAAAAGGCTGATGTGTGCGCATCGCTAGCTACAATATCCGCAAAGCTGTCGGTCTGGACTGGCGACGGGACCCGGATAGGGTTGTCGATGTCCTGGCAGAAATTGATGCTGACATTGTGGTTTTACAAGAGGCGGACAAGCGTGCCGGTTCCCGGGCGGGCGTTCTGCCACTCGACCGCCTTAAGCGAGAGCTTGGCTATGAACTCGTCGACGTTTCTGTGCGCCCTCAAAGTCATGGCTGGCACGGCAACGCGATCCTGGTGCGCAGCAGCTTTGTGAGTTGGTCTTCAACGCGTATTGAAATTCCGACGGTTGAGCCGCGCGGGGCCGTTTCCATGCTCCTTTCTGACCCCATGGTCGAAGTCGTGGGCGTGCATCTGGGCCTGACGCCGGGCATGCGCAGGAAGCAAATTGAAGCGCTGCGGCAATTGGTCGACAAGCGAGATCATCCAGTCATTTTGGCTGGTGATTTCAACGAATGGAATCCGTCCAGACTTTTGTTCGATCCAGCGTCAAAAGTCATTGCACCCGGCCCAAGTTTCCATGCAGCCCGTCCTACAACAGCGCTTGATTGGTTTGTCCTGACCGGACCTTTGCATGCCGTTTCATCACATGTGCATACCTCCAATCTTGCCGAGCGCGCCTCAGATCACTTGCCAATTGTTATTGATATTGAGTTCACGGAGCGCGGCCAATGACAACAATTCTGGTCTTTCATGTCTTCATCGTCATTGGCTTTACCTTACGCATTCTATTGCGTGACGACCTGTCACCTCCTGCAAGGCTGGCATGGTTCGTTGTGATAAATGTTCTGCCCTATGTCGGCAGCGCCGGGTATTTTTTGTTTGGCGAGATCGATTTGGGACACCGCGCTAACAAACGGCACGAGAAAATCTTTGATGAAATCCGTGCAAAAGCCAATGCCTCTATGGGAGAAACCGGCAACTCCGACAGATTGATTGATCCGCTCTATCGCCCGGCATTCCGATATGCCGGTTCGATCAATGGGTTTCATCCGGTTGATGGCAATAGTGCCAAACTGATGGCAAATGGGGCCGCCACGAATAAGCATCTTGTTGAAGATATTGATGCCGCCACCAGTCATGTACACGTGTTGTATTACATCTGGCACAACGATCACACGGGTACAGCAATCGCTGAGGCGCTGGTGCGCGCCGCCAAGCGAGGCGTTGTATGCCGTGCCATGGCTGATGGCCTGGGATCTCGTGCTCTCATCAAATCGGGACTTTGGAAACAAATGAAGGATGCCGGCGTCAAACTCGCCGTTGCTTTGCCTCTCAACAATTTGATCCGAACCATTCTGACCAGTAGAATTGACCTGCGCAACCATCGCAAGATCACTGTCATCGATGGCAAGATCACCTATTGCGGCAGTCGAAACTCGGCCGATCCTGAATTTCTTGTCAAAGCAAAATTTGCACCTTGGGTCGATATCATGTTGCGATTTGAGGGTCCGATCGTTGCGCAGAATGAACTTTTATTCATCAGTGACTGGATGCAGGCGACTGATGAGCCATTCGACGCATTTGAGCTGCAAGCAAAGCCAGTTAAGGGCGGATTTTCTGCTCAGGTCATGGGCGATGGGCCAACTGAGCGCCGCGGTGCAACCCCGCAGTTATTTTCAAATCTCATGGCCTGCGCCCAGCATGAGTTGACGCTCACAACGCCGTATTTCGTGCCAGATGCCACTGTCTTAGGGGCGCTTTGCTCTGCAGCGCATCGCGGCGTGAAAGTCACGCTGATCTTTCCCAAGGTCAATGACAGTTGGATTGTGGCCGCGACAAGCCACAGTTACTACCGCACACTCCTGACCGCAGGGTGCGAAATACATGAGTTCGTGGGCGGTCTTCTTCATGCCAAAACTCTGACCATCGACGGGAAAATCACCCTGGTCGGGTCCTCCAATCTCGATCTGCGAAGTTTTGATCTGAACTACGAAAACAACATCCTTTTGCAAGATGCGGCTACAACAAAGGCCGTCCGCGCCCGGCAAGAAAACTACAGGTCGCAATCCGATGCTGTCGATCTTGAACAGGTCCTGACCTGGCCATACCACAAACGGATATGGAACAACGTCATCGCCACAATTGGCCCTGTCCTGTAAAGCAGTAGATGCGTTTTTTGAGCAGGATGACGACATGGCACGGGTTCAGCAAGACGGGTGGTCTTGTGAAGAGCGCTAACATTCTGGCCGCTGTTAGCTTGTTTGAACAGCTTCTTTGCGAGCCTTGCTTACTGCTCTGAGTTGAAGGATGAGAATTGGCATCATAGCCAATATTCCAATACCCATCGTGGCAAGGCCCGGTGCAATGAACAGAAAGGATGCGATTCCCACCCACCATCGCTGGGCCTGTGGGAGATTGGTCAGAAAATAGCCGGAAAATGCGACGCCAAGAGACCCGATACCCATCATGGCTCCAGCCAGAGTGATGGAAAAGGCCCACCAGGTGAACCCGTCTGCAACCAGCAACAATGCTGGTGAATATACGAATACAAAGGGAACCAAAGCCTTGGCAATTCCAAGCCGAAAGGCTGTGTTGCCTGTCTTGAACGGATTCGATCCGGCAATACCGGCTGCCGCATAGGCTGCAAGGGCAACAGGCGGGGTGATATCCGCCAACACGCCGTAATAAAACACGAAGAAATGCGCGACCAATGGCTGCACCTGCAACTGGGCAAGCGCCGGGGCTGCCACCGCAACAAGGATAATGTAAGTCGCAGTTGTTGGAATGCCCGCGCCCATGACAATGCAGGCGATGGCAATGAGTACCAGCGAGAAAAACAGCGCCCATTGCTCAATCGCAAAATAGCTGAGTGGCCAGATACTGCCGACGATTGCTCCAATATCAGTGGCGGTTTGTACCACCACATATCCCAGTCGAAAACCAACACCAGTCAATGTGACAACCCCCACAATGACACCCACTGTGGCTGCGGCTGCTCCGACCGCCAGAGTGCTTCTGGCTCCTGCTGCAAGGCTGTTCCACAAATCGGGAATGGTCAGGCGGTTTACCGGATTGAGGAACCCAACAACAACACAGGCGATGATGCCGTATACAGCGGCAAAGTCGGGGGTTCTGCCCGATAGGATAAAGTAAACGAGGATGGCCAGCGGGATGATACTGAGCCAGTGTTGTTTCAGAACGACGGCGGTCTTTGGCAGTTCCTCGGCCCGCAGGCCACGAAGCCCCAGTTTTTTGGCCTCAAGATGCACCATGATGAAAATACCGAAATAATGCAGCAGTGCCGGAAAAAGAGCCGCCGCGACAATGTCGCGAAGCGGAATTTCAAGATACTCCACCATAATGAAGGCCGCCGCGCCAAGGATAGGGGGCGTGATCTGCCCACCGGTCGAGGCTGTGGCTTCAGTGGCGCCTGCGAAGTGAGCCGGGTAACCAACACGCTTCATCGCGGGGATTGTCAGCGCGCCGGTTGTCACGGTGTTGGCGATGGAGGAGCCAGAGATTGTGCCCATAAATGCGCTTGAGAAAATAGCAACCTTGGCCGGCCCTCCAGCATATCGTCCTGCGATGACCATGGCGAGGTCAATAAACAACTGCCCCAGACCGATACGTGTGGCCAAAACGCCAAACAGGATGAACAGAAACACATATTGCGCCATCACACCGATAGCCACACCGTAAATGCCCTGGTTCGTCATATAAATGTGGTTGATCAAGCCCAACCAGGAGGTGCCGCCATGTTTTAGAGCACCTGGCATTATCGGTCCGAAGATGGCGAAACCAATGAAGAAAAGTGCGATGATTGGCAAGGTCGGTCCGATTGATCTGCGAGCCGCTTCAAGTGTCAACACCAACAGCGCAGTGCCCATCAGAACATCGGATTGTGAGGGGTTTCCAACGCGCTCTGCCAATATTTCAGGTGGCAGCAAAGGCAAGTAAAGTGCAGCCCCAACCGCCAGGACCGAAAATACGATATCGAGCCAGGGTATACCCTGAAGCCGCAGCAAATCGGTGAGCGGTACGCGCCCATCTTCCCGACGCCAACCAAAAAACAGAAAGACAAGCCCTAATACGAAGGACAGGTGAATGCCGCGATGCAGGAGCTCACGTATCAGGCCAAATCCTGATGCATAGAAATGATAGACCGACATCGCAACAAGGGCTGTGGCAATCGCAAAGCTGATTTGCTTGCCCATGGGTCGAAAGGCGGTTTCCGGGTCGTATTTGCGTTCAATCGCAGCCAGTTCTTCCGGCGTAAGTTCTGGTTGCGTGTCTGACGACATGTTCAAAAGTCCCGTGCCAATAACAAAAAACCCCCGGCCGCGTTGAAGCGTCCGGGGGTTGTGCAGCTTGCGGTAAGTTTATTCCATCAAGCCTGCTTCTTTGTAGAAACGTTCAGCGCCAGCATGCAGGGGAACGCCTACGCCGCTCAGTGCAGTCTCTGTCGTGATGGTTCTACCTTTGGCATGGCCAACATCCAGAAGCTTGCGGGACTGCTCGTTCCAAAGCGCCTTTGTGATGTTGTAGATGAGCTCTTCGTCTTCCTTGGCCGACGTAAACCATTGGGCGCCAACAGCTACGGTCGGAGTTGTGGCGACACCTTCATAGGCCCCCTCAGGGATATCGGACGCAGCAAAGAAACCATATTTCTCGGTCAGTGCAGCGGCGCCGTCTCCATCAATTGGGACCAGTTTAATTTCAGCAGCCGAGGCAAGCTCAACCAGCGCGCCGGTCGGATATCCGGCCACCACAAAGAAGGCGTCGATTTTGCCGTTGCGCAGAGCTTCTGCTGCGGCACCACCCTTAAGTGCTTCAGCCGTCACGTCATCCAATGCAACATTATTGGCTTCCAGGATCAACTTGGCGTCCACATAAGTTCCAGAGCCTGGCTCATCGAGCGAGACCCGCTTGCCTGTGAGGTCTGCCACCGAGTTGATGCCGCTGTCGGCCAGGGCAACCAAATGGATATGTTCTTCAAACAGCGCTGCGATGGTACGCAGATCAGCTGCCGGCTCTTTGCCTTCCATAGTGCCAGTGCCGGTATAAGCCCAATAGGCAACGTCCGACTGAGCAAAACCGGAATTACGCAAACCGGAAATGATGGCGTTCACATTGTCAACTGAGCCACGTGAAGAAACCGCCGACGCAATCAAACCCTCAACGCCGCAGGAACCACCTTCGCCGCATTCACGAGATCCGGGTGGTTTGGAAATCGCATTCGCAATCACACCACCAACCGGATAATAGGTATAGGCCGTACCACCGGTGCCAATGGTAAAGAATTGAATGTCTTGTGCAGAGGCTGCCATACCCGAACTTGCTATCAAGGCGGCAGAAATTGCAGCCGCTTTCAGACTACGATTAAAAAATGACAAATTAGTCTCCCAATAATGTTTTGTCCGAACCCACACAGAAAGCGTTGGTTCGGAGTTCAGAAATTAGTTCACGCATCATTACAAAGCTTAGAGACAGTTAAGAAAGGAATCAACATTTGCCAATCATTTGAATAATCGGGAGTTTTCCGCCTTCTGTGGAGATATGAATGCAAGCTAGGCGATATCCAATCGAGTTGAGCCAAATTGGTCTTCAAACAGGTGCTCGGGAGTTTGATAAATTGAAGGCCGGCGTCAGCCTCGATCGCATTGCGACAAATATGTATCGCCTCAGATGTCATATTGATGTATTAAAATATCAGATGAGCAGGCACTCTGTGCAGACAACGCCAATTTAATCCCCCAATGGAGTTCAGACCCTGATGTCGGTGGGCAGTCCCGGTGCCAATGTGCGCAATGTCAATGCGATGGTGGCAGCGGCACTTATGCTGGCCGCAGCTGTCTTGACCGCACTCGACGCAGTGCTTGTCCGGTTGCTGGCAGACGAAGTTCATCCATTCGTAATCGTGTTTTTCCGAAGTGTTTTTGGGCTGATGGTTGTGCTGCCGTGGATTCTGGCGCGGCGCCAGCAGATGGTTTCCCACTATCGCCTGATGCACTTTCTGCGTGCGGCGATGAAGATCGCTGCGCTGGTCTGCTTCTTTTTCGCCTTCGCCCTGGCGCCATTGGCGGATGTGACCGCCATCATGTTTACGGCCCCTATCTTCCTGACGCTTGGGGGGTGGATGATCTTCGGCGAAACCTATTCAGCCGGTCGATTAATCGCGGTGTTGGCAGGATTTGTCGGTGTCATCATTGTCATCCGTCCGGCCGGAGGGGATATGAGCTGGGCGCTGAGCTATGCGCTGATCGGCTCGGCGCTGACCGCAGCCATCCAGCTGATGCTGAAGAAGATGGCAAAGCATGACAGCACGCAAACTCTGGTGTCATGGAATCTGGTTCTTATGGCACCATTGGCGTTTATACCGGCGCTGTATTTTTGGGCGACTCCAACCCTTCCTCAACTGGGACTGCTGGCGGTGCAAGGCATTGTGGGCGCCCTGAACATGTCGCTGATCACCCGGGCGCTCAGCATGGCTGATGCATCCTTGCTGGCGCCGATTGATTTTGTTCGGTTGCCCATCGTGGCGGTCCTCGCCTTTCTGTTTTTCGGTGAATTGGCCAGCATTGAAACCTGGATTGGAGCCAGCGTGATCTTTTTATCGACCCTGATAGTGGCCGGCGGTGCAAGCTGGAAACGCAGTAAATAATGAGGCATTTCAGGCGTTTTGAACCCGTGGAATTGTACCCGTGAACTAAGTCTGCACGACAGCAGTCGATCACATATTCTTGATTGACAAATACACTAATATATTAGAGGATCACTTTGAGGAAATTACTCGAAACCCCTCAAGTGGATCAGGCGGCGCGTTTGCAGCAGCGCGCCTTCTCATAAAAAAAGCTGCACCGTAAAGGAGGAATTCATGCGTAAACTGTCTGTAGGTTTGCTGGGTGCGTCGCTCGCAATGACGATGATGTCACCTGCCTTGGCAGAGGACACCGACGTGACCATCGTGCTAAGTGAAGAGCTGGATCTGATTGATCCCTGCATGGCATCGCAGTCCAATATTGGCCGCGTCGTTCTGCAAAATATTTCCGAAACAATGACCGAACTTGACGGCAGCGGTGGCGGATTGATGCCGCGTCTTGCCGAGAGCTGGGAAACGGTTGATGGCGATACGTGGCGCTTCAATTTGCGCAAGGGCGTCGTGTTCTCTGACGGTACAAGCTTTGGCGCTGAGGATGTTGCGCACTCTCTGAAGCGCGTCGTTGCTGAAGAACTGGTTTGCGAAATCGGCGCGAAGTACTTTGGTGGTTCAACCATCACCACGGAAATCATCGACGATCACACAATCGAAATCACGTCTGATCCGGCGCAGCCAATTATGCCGCTGCAATTATCCGGCCTGACAATCGTTCCATCTGAAACATTGATGGAATACACACGCGAACCCATTGGAACAGGCCCATATGTTCTGTCCGAATGGAATGTCGGTCAGAATGTCATTCTGACGCGCCGTGACGACTATTGGGGTGAAACCCCGGCTGTCACCAAAGCGACCTATGTGTTCCGTTCAGACGATTCTGTGCGCGCAGCAATGGTCGCCACTGGCGAAGCTGATTTCGCGCCAAAAATCTCGGAACTGGATGCAACCAATGCGGCAACGGATTTTGCCTATCCAAACTCCGAAACTGTGTATCTGCGTCTCGACACACTGACAGCGCCGCTTGATGACATTCGTGTTCGTGAGGCCATGAACCTTGCGATTGATCGCGAAGCCTTTATCGGGACAATTATTCCCGCTGAAGCAATCCTGGCCACCGCAATTGTACCGCCATCAACAATCGGCTGGAACGCTGATCTGAAAGTGCCGGCTTATGATTTGGAAAAAGCCCGTGCGCTTTTGGCCGAGGCCAAAGCCGATGGCGTGCCTGTCGATGCTGAAATCACACTGATCGGCAGAACCAGCAACTTTGCAAATGTCACTGAAGTGATGGAAGCATTGCTGGCCATGTATCAGGATGCTGGTTTCAACATGAAATTGGAAATGTATGAAGTGGCAGAATGGTTGGATTTCTATTCACAACCTTTTGCTGAAGATCGTGGACCACAAGTCATCGAGGCGATGCATGACAACGCCAAAGGTGATCCGGTTTTCTCGATGTACTTCAAATACGCTTCTGAAGGGCTGCAGTCAGCTCTGCGTGATCCTGCTGTCGACAAGATGATCGCGGATGCAACTGCTGCAACCGGTGATGACCGTACATCCAAATGGTCTGATCTGTTCGCATATCTGCACGATGAAATCACTGCAGATGTTCAATTGTTCCACATGGTTGGCTTCAGCCGGGTCAGCGAACGGCTTGACTTTACCCCGACCATTGCGACCAACAGCGAAATTCAACTCTCGCAAATTGGCTTTAAATAAGCTTTCAATAGAGAAGGGGGCGGCGTGTCTGCCCCCTTTTTGCATCACGCACTATGACGGGAGGGGCGGCAATGCGGCATTTCATTGGGAAACGAGCCTTTGCAAGCGCTCTTTCGCTTATTGGCCTCATCGTACTGGTCTTCTTTCTATCTCGCCTGACGGGCGATCCGACGGCACTGTTTCTGCCGCTTGACGCTTCGCTTGAAAGCCGCGAACGATTCCGCGAATTGCACGGTCTGAACGATCCGATAATAGTTCAGTTTGGCCATTATGTCTGGGATGTCCTGAATCTTGATTTCGGCGATTCCATTCGCAAGGCGCGACCGGCGCTTGAAGTGGTTCTGAGCGCCTTCCAATGGACGCTGATTCTGGCACTGACCACCGTTTTTCTGGTCACAGTCGCTGCCATCATCATAGGCTCACTGGCTGCATTTTATGCTGGCGGCGTGTTTGATCGCATCGCAACTTTCCTGTCGCTGATTGGCGCCAGCGCACCGGATTTCTGGATTGCCATTGTGGCCATCGTTCTGTTCTCCGTAAATCTCGGCTGGCTGCCCACATCGGGAACCGGGACAATCTGGCATTGGGTTATGCCAATTGCGGTTCTGTTCATCCGTCCATTCGGTCTGGCTCTGCAAGTCGTACGCGGCTCAATGATCACCGCATTGTCTTCCGCCTATGTAAAGACCGCCCGTGCCAAGGGCGTCCGGGCCAGTCCAATCATATTTGTCCACGCGCTGCGCAATGCCTTGCTTCCCGTGATTACGGTGATCGGCGATCTGGCTGCAGGCATGTTGAACGGTGCCGTAGTGGTTGAAACGATTTTCGGCTTTCCCGGTGTTGGCAAGCTGATGATCGATTCCATTCTGCAACGCGATTTCACGGTTGTCCTGGCGGCGATCATGGTGTCGGCCATGGCCATCTTTCTTATGAATCTTCTGATCGACATCGCCTATTCGGTGCTTGATCCGCGCATTCGGTATTAAGGGGCTATGATGACCGATACCGATCAGATTCCCGACAAAGCGCTCGAAAAAGAGCCCAATGCCTTTGCGCAGATGATGCGCATGCTGTGGCATGACAAGGTTGCGCTGGTGGCCGTGATTTTCCTGATCATTGTGGCATTCTGCGCAATTTTCGGGCCGTGGCTTCTGGATGCCGCTGCAACGAAACAAAATTTGCGTGGCCGTAATTCACTGCCTTTTGATATGGCCAAGGGCTGGCTGTTTGTGCTGGGCGGCGATGCTTTGGGGCGTCCATTATTTGCGCGTATCATTGTCGCCGCGAGCAACACAATCATGGTGGCAACCGGCGCAGTGTTGTGTTCCTTGGTGATTGGCAGCACCCTTGGTCTCATTGCCGGTTACACCAAGACAAGGGCAAGTCAGATTATCCTGCGGCTGGCCGATGTCATCATGTCATTCCCCTCGCTGCTGCTGGCGGTCATCGTGCTCTACATGCTGTCCCCGTCGGTCACCAACATCATCATTGTTCTGGCGATCACCAGAATCCCGATCTATCTGCGAACGACCCGCGCCGAAGTGCTGGAAATTCGTGAACGCATGTTCGTTCAGGCCGCCCGCGTGATGGGCGCTTCAGATATGAGGATCATCTTCCGCCACATCCTGCCGGTCGTCGTTCCAACCCTGCTGACCATCGCGACACTGGATTTTGCCTTTGTCATGCTGGCTGAAAGCGCGCTGTCATTTCTGGGTATCGGCATCCAGCCACCCGAGATCACCTGGGGCCTGATGGTGTCGCAGGGCAGGCCGTATCTGACAAATGCCTGGTGGCTGTCTTTCTGGCCCGGCCTTGCCATCATCCTGACCACGCTCAGCCTGAACCTTGTGTCGAACTGGATGCGTATTGCGCTTGACCCGGTTCAACGCTGGCGCCTGGAAATAAAAGGCAAAAAGCAATGAGCGCGCATCTGCTGGAAGTTCGGGACCTGTCAGTTGAGTTCCATACATTACATGGCCAAGTGAAAGCGGTTCAGAGCGTCAGTTTCCACCTCGATCCCGGCGAAACGCTGGTCATTTTGGGCGAAAGCGGATCGGGAAAATCAGTCTCGGCTTCGGCGGTGATGAACCTGATTGACATGCCACCGGGTGAAATAACCAGTGGCGAGGTTCTGTATCGGGGCAAGAGCCTGCTGGATATGACCGGCGAAGAGCGGCGCGCCATAAATGGTGCCAAGATCGCGATGATCTTTCAGGACCCGCTGGCCCACCTCAATCCGGTCTACAGCGTGGGCTGGCAGATCATTGAAATGATGACGACCCACGGAATGCCATCAGATCAGGCAAAGCAGCGTGCGATTGAATTGTTGCTGCGTGTTGGAATTCCGGATCCGGAAACCAGAATGCGGGCCTATCCGCATCAGTTTTCCGGTGGCCAACGTCAGCGTCTGATGATTGCAATGGCACTGGCCCTGAAACCCGATATCCTGATAGCGGATGAACCGACAACGGCGCTTGATGTCACGGTTCAGGCCCAGATTCTGGCGTTGCTGAAGGAATTGCAGGCCGAAACCGGCATGGGATTGCTGTTGATCACACACGATCTTGGTGTCGTGGCTGAAGTGGCTGACAATGTCGTCGTCATGAATGCTGGCGAGATCGTTGAATCCGGTCCGGCTGGCGAAGTTTATGCTAATCCGCAGCACCCCTATACCAAACGCCTTATCGCGTCAGCGCCTGGTCGCGGCGAGATGGCAGAACCTGTCAAAGCGCCCGGTGAGCCCCTGTTGCGGCTGGAAGGTCTTAGCAAGAGTTTCGGGAAATTCGAAGCACTCAAGGATGCAAGCCTGACTGTCATGCCCGGCGAGATTGTTGCGATTGTCGGGGAAAGCGGATCTGGCAAATCCACCCTGGCGAAAACCCTCTTGCGATTGGAAGAGCCGACCAGCGGCGAAGCCTTCTACAAGGGTCGTGATTTGTTCAAGATGTCGCCGAAAGAGCTGTTTGGCATGCGCCGCGATATCCAGATGGTGTTTCAGGATCCCACGCAATCGCTCAACCCGCGCATGTCGGTCTATGATCTGATTTCCGAGGCCTGGGTCATCCATCCTGAAATTTTGCCCAAGCCGAAATGGCGTGAGCGGGTGGCCGAATTGTTGGGCCTGGTCGGTCTGTCGCCGGATCATGCACGTCGTTATCCGCATCAGTTCTCCGGCGGCCAGCGGCAGCGCATCGCTATTGCCAGGGTCTTGGCGCTGGAACCCAAACTGGTGGTTTGCGATGAAGCCGTTTCGGCGCTTGATGTATCCATTCAGGCGCAGGTGATTGACCTGCTTGACGGGTTGCGGCGTGACTTTGGGCTTTCCTACATATTCATTGCCCATGACCTGCCTGTGGTCCGAGACTTTGCGGACCGGGTTGTGGTGATGCAGGGCGGGCGGATCGTCGAAGAAGGAACTGTGCGTCAGATATTTGAGGCTCCGCGCAATGACTATACGCGTGCATTGCTGGCCGCCAGCCTGGACCCGGACCCCGCAGTTCAGGCGAAACGCCGTGCTGCCCGTCTTGAACTGGAGGTCTTGCGTCCATGAAGCCCGATATCATTTCTGCACCTGGGCCACAGGGTACCTTGATCAACATTGCGCGCGGAAGCCTGGATGATGAAGAGGCTGTGACTGCCGCGCTGAAGTCGGGGGATCTGGGGTCCGCAGGACTGGACTTCTATTGGAACGATCCGAACATCAACTCGGAGCTTTGGCAGTTGGAAAACGCCGTGCTCGATCCGCACCTTGCTTCCGGCACCTTTGAAACCCGCGGTCCCATGGCACAATTGGTTGTCGATAATCTCGCTGCTTTTTTCCAGGGTCAGCCGCTCCTGACACCGGTCAACTGAGAAGCTGACGGAGAGTAAATTATGGCATCGTCACTCTGGTTTTTTCGCTGGCCTTTTCTCGTGACTGCCCTGGGGCTCATTCTGGCCACCTGGCTGGGTTGGCACACCACCGGAACAAGATCTGGCGCATTGACCTTCTTTCTGATTGGTGCCGTCCTGGCTGTGTTGGAGATATCGCTGAGTTTCGACAATGCCATTGTGAATGCGAACAAGCTGAAGGATATGTCACCTGTTTGGCAGAAACGGTTTTTGACCTGGGGTATTCTGATTGCGGTTTTCGGAATGCGCATTGTCTTTCCCCTCGCCATTGTTGCAATCGCGGCCCAAATCGGGCCATTCGCAGCCATCCATTTGGCAGCAACGGAACCTGCCGAATATGCCCGCCTGATTGGAGAGGCGCATATGTCGATTTCAGCGTTCGGCGGCACATTCCTGATGATGGTTGGGCTCACCTACTTCATTGATGACAGCAAGGAAGTGGACTGGTTTTGCGCGCTGGAATGTCAATTGCGCAAATGCGCGGCGGTGCGCGGGCTGCAGGTGGGGCTTGTTCTTGCTCTGGTTATGGTTTTCGCCAGCTGCCTGTCAAAGGAAGACGGCACAACGTTCTTGTTTTCTGCCCTGTTGGGATTGCTGACATTTGTGGCGGTTGATCTGCTTGGTCACGTACTGGATGCTTCCCAGGAAGCACGCGATGTAGCGCGTGTCGGCGGATTGGGTGCATTCATGTATCTTGAGGTGCTTGATGCCAGCTTCAGTTTTGACGGCGTGATTGGCGCCTTCGCGTTGACGCAGAACCTGTTTCTGGTTGCCATCGGTCTGGGGATCGGGGCGATGTATGTGCGCTCAATGACCATTATGCTGGTCGAGCGCGAGACACTGGCACAATTCCGGTATCTGGAGCACGGGGCGTTTTATTCGATACTGGCGCTATCTGTGATCATGTTCGCACAATCATTGTTTCACATTTCAGAGTTTGTCACAGGCGCGCTGGGAGCAGGGTTGATTGGCGCATCGCTTTACTCGTCGATCCGCTACAAGAAGCACCTGATCAGCGGCTGATCACCGGCTTGCCAAATGGGGTGTTGAAAGAGTTTGCTCACACAACGTTGAAGTAGTCGGGGAACTGACTGCGGAGCGCTTCGACGCGTGAGATTGATACGGTGTCTTTCAGGTGATCCCTGATGGCGGCAATTGCCTGGTTTTCATCGCCGGATTCAATCCCGGCAATGATATTGGCATGCCCCTCGAGAATGAGATCGAATTTGCCTTCCGGTGGTGGGCCAAGGCGCCTTATGCGGCCCAGATGGCCTGATTTGGATTGCAGCAATTGGTGAAGTCCGCTTTGTCTCACACCGTCGAAAAGTGTCTTGTGGAAGGCCTCATCAAAATCATAGAACATATCGACTTGTTCTGCGTCGTGAACGATTGCGTGCTTCATGCGCAGGATAGACTTGGCTTTGGACAGCACTGATGGATCGCAATCATTAGCCAGACGGCGAACCACTTCGGTTTCAACGGCAATACGCAGAAAATAAGCTTCAAACATCTGGTTTTCATCAATGCGCGTAACCAGTGTCCGCGATTGCGGAAAAATCTTGACCAATCCGTCCTGTTCTAGCCGCTGCAATGCTTCGCGCACCGGTGTCTGACTGACCTTATATCGGTCGGTCAGGTCGGCACGGGAAAGCGTTGTGTCCGGTGGCAAATGAAGATCAATGATCCTTTGCCGAAGGTCCAGATAAATCCGGGTTGCAGCTGAACCCCCAACTGATGCTGAAAAGGGGGAGCCCTGCATATCCAAGGTCGGGAAATTCATACCAATTCCTTTTGTTTGCCCCATACAGCAATCTCCCGAAACAAATCAACGTCAGACCGGTTTTTTGTTGTTTTTACTAAAGCACTAATATATTAGTGCTCTACGCGGTAGAAACACAATAGCAACTTATCACGATTTATTGCGACCCCATTCGGAAAAACTCCATGGCACGAGAAACCTATCAAAAACTGCGGTCTGCACGTGGTTCGCACGAGAAGAATTATGTGACACGGCGCACAGTGACAGGGCAGACAGCAACGGAACAGACTGGGTGAAGCACAACATGACCAAATTATACGAAACACACATGTCTGGAACGTCTTACGGGGCCAGTGCTCTGCATGTGGCGCAAACCGGCAAGGGCTGTGACTTCGATTTTCTCACTTCGGAAACCGGGCATCCTGTGCCTGAGTTGGTGATGAATTGAGAGCAGACCCAAACATCAGAAAGAAAAACGAGGACCGAAATGGCTGAAAATTTGTCTGACGAGACGAAAGAAAAACTGATGCACGTATCGGTCGCGACACTTGCAACGGCGCTCTACAAAAGAGGCTTGCGCAATCAGGTCATTCAGGAAGTCCGCCCGGTGGCTCGCAAAGGCCGCAATATGGTCGGTCCAGCCTTTACCCTTCGATATATGCCAGCTCGTGAAGATCGCAACACGCTGGCCGAATTTCGCAACCCGATGCACATGCAGCGCCAGGCTGTTGAGCAATGTCCGCCAGGATCTGTGTTGATCATGGATTGTCGCAAGGATGCCCGCGCTGCCTCGTCGGGGGATATTCTGATTAAGCGGCTGATGGTGCGTGGTGCCGCCGGTGTCGTCACCGATGGTGGTTTCCGTGACAGCATGGTGGTCGGCGAACTCGACATTCCGGCCTATCATTCGCGCCCGTCCAGCCCGACCAATCTGACGCTGCACGAGGCAATTGAGATCAATGGTCCGATTGGCTGCGGCGACGTGGCTGTCTTTCCCGGTGATACTCTGGTTGGTGATGATGACAGCATCATTGTGATCCCGGCAAACATCGTTGACGAAGTCGCCGATGAGGCGGTTGAGATGACGGTCTATGAGGACTTTGTTTCCGAGATGGTTTTGGCGGGCGCAACAATCATCGGGCTTTATCCGGCCACTCAGGAAAAGAACCTGAAACTGTTTGCAGAATGGCGCGCCGCAAAAGGTCGTTGATAGAAGCAAAGCGTGCCATTTCCGGCGGCATCAGAACAATAAGTTGGACCTGAAATGATAGCCCCAAATGATCTGAAATCCATCATCCGTACCGGCCTCCTGTCGTTTCCGGTAACCCCATTCGATGCCGACAACAATGTGGACACTGCGGCCTTCAGCTCACATCTGGAGTGGTTGTCTGGATATCCGGTCGCCGGGCTGATTGTGGCTGGTGGGACCGGAGAGATGTTCTCGCTGACCCCGACCGAGGTTGTGGAAATCGCGCGGGCTGCCAAGGCCGTTTCAGGCGATGCACCAATCATCTCCGGCTGTGGTTATGGCACAAGACTGGCTTGTGAAATGGCGCAGGGGATCGAGGCGGCGGGCGGTGACGGTATCCTGCTATTACCGCATTACCTGATCGGGGCACCCCAGGACGGTATTGAGGCGCATATCCGTGCAGTCTGCAAATCCACCAACATGGCGGTCATTGTCTATAATCGCGGCACAAGCCGCGTATCAGTCGATACGCTGGCACGGCTTTCCGAGGAATGTCCCAATTTGATCGGCTTCAAGGACGGCACTGGTGATATCAACACGGTGCGTCGGGTGACCCTGACAATGGGCGACCGTCTGGCCTATATTGGCGGAATGCCGACACATGAATTATTCGCTCAGGCCTATCGCGGTGCCGGGATGGCGACATATTCCTCCGCTGTATTCAATTTCGTCCCCGAAACAGCACTGGCTTTCCATAAAGCATTTATCGCGGGGGATGATGCGACCTGCAACAAGCTTCTGACCGAGTTCTACTATCCCTTCACTGCCATTCGGGACCGCAAGACGGGATATGAAGTCGCCGCGATCAAGGCGGGTGTGCGCATGCGTGGTTTTGCTGCTGGCCCTGTGCGAACACCCTTGATAGACCTGACTGCGGAAGAGGACGACATGATGCGGCAATTGATCAAGGGAAGAGGTTGATGATGGTCGAGATTCCAAAGAATGCCTTCAAGAAGGCGCTGCGCGAGGGGCGTCAGCAAATCGGCTTTTGGTCTACGATACCCGACCCATATCTGACCGAAATTCTATCTGGTGCAGGCTTTGACTGGCTGTTGCTGGATTCAGAACATTCGCCAACTGACATAAGATTGATGATGCTGCAGCTTCAGGCCGGACGCGCTGGTCCCAGCACGCTGATTGTGCGCCCGCAGGTCAATGACCCGGTCCTGATCAAGCAATATCTGGATATCGGCGCGCAAACGCTGTTATTGCCCATGATCCAGTCAGCCGACGAAGCCAGAGCCGCCGTATCTGCGATGCGGTATCCGCCTGCTGGTATACGCGGCGTTGCCACCATGACCCGTGCCTCCCGGTTTGGCCGCGCCGAAAACTATCTGCAGCGCGCCGAAGAAGAATTGTGCCTGTTGGTTCAGGTGGAATCCAAGGAGGCCGTGGTGCAGATTGAGGCAATTGCGGATGTGGATGGGGTTGATGGTATTTTTATCGGTCCGTCGGATCTGGCCGCCAGCCTTGGCCATAGGGGCGAGCCGTTTCACCCGGAGGTCGTGCAAACCATTGAAGCGGCAATCGGTCGTATCACAGCGGCGGGAAAACCTGCCGGCATTCTGACACCCAATGTGGAATTCGCGCAGCGTTGCATGGATCTTGGAACGCGCTTTACGGCCGTTGGCAGTGATATGGGTCTGTTGCTGAATGGCGCTGAAGCGCTCGCACAGAAATTTACCGACTAGGGTCTGAACTCAGCTTCAGGCCTTCGGAAAATTTGACAAATGCGACGGCAAATCCTTGAGATCGTCTATCCACGCATCGGCAGGCAATCCGGGATTGTTATAGGCAACAAGCGCAAGCCCGGCTGCCCGTACGCTTTTTGCACCAGAATGGCTGTCCTCGATCGCCAGAGCTTGAGAAGGCTGGATCCCCATTCTGTTCAATGCTTGCACATAGGGCTCAGGAGACGGCTTCGCCTCACTGACATCATCAAGGCTTATGCTGAACTCGAAAATGCCATTGGCGCGAAGGAAATCAAGGTTGGTATCAACAACCCTGCGTCCCGAGTTTGAAACCGCCGCTTGCCGAATTCCCTGCCCATGCAGGCTTTGGATGGTTTCAACAGCGCCCGGCATGGCACGGAGCGTTTCAGACTTGCGCACGTAGTGTTCGTCTATAGATGCTGTCCATATGTCTCGGGTTAAATGTGACGGGAAGCGACGCTTCAGCGCGTCCCAGACTCCGTTCAGGTTTACACCTATGAATGTGTCATCCGGCAGATCTGAAATATCAACATTGTACTGCATGCAAACCGAAATCAGTGCTCGTAAATGCAGAGGCTCACTGTCGACCAGCGTTCCATCGATATCCCAAAGAACCGCCTTAATGCTCACGGATTGCATCCCTGATCGCGCGATGGGCGTTGTAGGTTTCACGAAACTGCCGATATCCCTCATCGTATAATCCGGCTGTTTCGGACGCGGGTTGTATCAGCTCGCCGTAAGAGACATAGCTGTTGATACCAGCCCAATCATCACTCAGACCAACGCCAATAGCTGCAACCCAGGCTGCAGCCAGACATGAACCGGGATGCCCTTTTAGCAACTGCACTGGTTGTTGCAGAACATCGGCACAAATTTGCATCCACAACAGCGAATTTGCGCCACCATCGGACGCAAGAAATCTGCGCGAAGGGTGGCCCATCTCTTCAAACACGTCCACATGATGACGCAGCGCATAGGCATATCCCTCCAGCATCGCACGCCACACATGGCGCACATCGTGATTGAGGCTCAGGCCATGAATGATGCCTCTGGCGTCGGTATCGTGGATCGGTGTTTTCTCTCCAAGAAAATACGGAATTATCTGAACACCGTCTGCGCCGGGAGGCGTGGTAGCGGCCATTATGTCGAGATGTTGATGCAAGGTGATGCCTGCTTCGCGAGCAGCATCGGCTTCACCGGCTGCAAATTTGTCTGCAAACCAGTTTAAAGATGACCCGCCCGACGCCATGCATCCATTGGGCATGAACAATCCGGGTATCAAATGGTAGTCTAGGAACATCCTGGGGTCCGGCGATGCGGTCTCAGTGGCAATGAGCACATCTATAGAGCCGCCGAATTTCAGAAGCATGTCGCCAGCTTGCGTAACGCCTGCGGCCAGTCCCGAGGCGATGTGATCTGCTGCGCCGCCCACGACAGGTGTACCAATGCGCAAGCCTGTTGCTTGCATTGCAGAGTGTGTGACTTGCCCGAGAATTTGCTCCGAACGGATTTTGTCCGGAATGCATGCGCGCGAAACATGGCCCAATGCAATGAGGTCGTCGGAAAGCTCATGGGTTTCAAGATCCACAAACCCCGCCTCAAGAGCCCAGTTCTGCTCAATCGCCTTTTTGCCGGTCAGCTTCCAATTGATGAAATCATAAGACCCGAACACAGTGGCGATGCGCTTGAAATTGTCAGGCTCGTTCTGTTCCAGCCAGCGCAGTTTCGCGGCGATGAGTTGTTGGTTTATGCCATTGCCGGCGATCTGTGTAAATTCTGCCTCGTCAATTTCAGACGCAATCTCAGCGACTTGCGCACCACAGCGGCCATCGCTTTGCTGGATGGCGGGCCGAATGACCGTGTCGTTCTGATCAAGGATTACGAGGGCCGGGAGCATGCCTGTGATGCCGATGGCCTTGATCGCATCTGCATCAACGCCTGAGCGCTTGAGAAGCTCGGGAACAATCTCGGTGACGTTGGTCCACCAGTCTTCCGGATTTTCCTCTGCCCATCCAACCTTTGGTGAGGAAAGACTGACCGGGCGTGAGGCTTTCGCAAGCACCTTGTCAGGCAATTCGATCAGAATGCCAATCGTCGACGTGGTGCCGATGTCCAGACCCAGGACGCAATCGATGTGCTCGTTCATGCCAGTTGTCTCAACGCATTCCGTTGACTTTATCCATGAAGCGTTTGACGCGGTCACTATCAACCGGGTTCCATGTATCCCCGTCAACTTTGAAATGCGTGCCGATGATGCAGCCGGAAGCGATCGACATCACATCATCCACATTGTCGATGTTGACACCGGTATTTGCCAATACAGGAACGGCGCCGTCAATCGCATCAACAACATCGCGCAGGTCAGACCCTTCTGCAGGCTGGCCGGTAATGGGGCCGGAGACCAGAATTGCATCTGCCAGTGACGAGAAAACAGCTGACTTGGCGCGAAGGCCGATGGGGCGCTGATCCAGAGAGTGGGCGAATTCCGCATTGATGTTGAACAGCAGCTTCATGTTGTCACAGCCCAGATTGCGGCGCATGCGCAAAGGTGTTGCACAATCAGGAGCCCAGACGCCCATATCGGAAGCAAATACGCCGGTGAAAATCTCGCGCACAAAGGAGGCACCGGTCGCGGCCGCAATCGCCACGCTCGCTGCAGGGTCCCACAGATAATTGATCCCAAAAGGGACTTTCAAAACAGGCTTTGCGGCAGCGACGATATTCGTCATGGCAGCAACGCTTTCGGTGGTCGCTTTCATCAGATATGGCCGGTCATTTTCATTGCCGAACATAATCGCATCGACACCACCGGCCTGCAGCTTTTCAATATCCGTAAGGACACCTTCAACGAGTTTCTCCATGCCGCCATCAGCATCGTAAAGCGGTGAGCCCGGCATCGCGCCGATATGGGCCATGGAAATAACGGCCTTTTGCTTGTCACCAAGAAAGTCGAATATCATGGGGTATTCCTTTTGCAGTTGGGAGCTATTCAGCGATTTGAACAGTGACACCGGCAGCTTTGAGCATTTCCAACAATTGTTCTGGCGGCTCGGCATCCGTCACCAGCATGTCAACGTCTTTCAGTGCGCATACTTTGGCGACTGACATGCGGTTGAATTTCGTACTGTCGATGAGCGCAACAACCTTCTGAGATCCTTCGATCAGGGCGCGTTTGATGTGCGTGTCCTCGAGCGAATAATCGTAAAAGCCCGCATCCGTGATTCCGGACGCGCCGATGAACACGACATCAAAGCAAAGATCGCTCAGACCTTTGACGGCCTGTGGCCCGACAACTGAAGGCTCAGACCCGAATATGCGACCGCCTGGGACAAAAACACTTGGCTTTTGGCCTGAAAGCACCCCGGCGATCTTCAGACTGCTCGTATAGATATTGACGTCGTGGTCGAGTAGAAGATCGGCAAGGCAGAGAGCCGTGGTTCCGATATCAAGCGCAATTGTCTGGTTGGGTTGAATGAGCCCGACTGCGCAGCGTGCAATGGCACTTTTGCCTTCGCTGTTGACGACAGATCGCGCGGCGATGTTCGGTTCCACCAAATCGACAATGACAGCTCCCGAGGATTCCAGTTTGCTGGCGCCCCCATGAGTTCTCTCAAGCCTCTTTTTTTCCGAAAGAAGATCAAGATCACGACGCATTGTCATCTCTGACACATTGCACGCCTCCGCCATCTCGGGGACGGTCACAAAACCAGTTTCATCCAGCGTCTGGAGAATGAGTGAATGCCGCTGCGCTGCATGCAATTTTGCCGCTGCCTTCATTTAATTCGCCTCCCAATTTCGCCAAAGCGCATGTTCATATTGTTATAATATGTTTATATCGGAATTATATCGAACATAAAAGAACAATTTTCCGTTGTAATGATGTTTTTTTCGTGTTTTATTGTTATAAATTGTGGTTTCGTGGGATTTATAATGAAGACAGTTTTGATCACGGGGGCTGCAGGCGGCATAGGCTTGGCTTCGGCGCGTGCCTTTCACAAACTTGGGCATGCCGTTTTGATTGCGGATCTGGATGAAAATCTGGCGCAGGAAGCCGCTGCATCCTTGGGTGAACGTGCCGTCGGCTGTCAGGTGGATGTGCGGAACAAGGCGGAAATCGAAGCCGTGTTCGACAAGGCTCGGTCTGTGTTTGGCCCAGTGGATATTGTCCATGCCAATGCGGGTGTATCAAACATGAAGCGCGCCTTGGATTTGTCCGAGGCGGATTGGAATTTCAATCTGGATGTGAACGCGAAGGGCGTCTTCTTCACCAATCAGTGCGCTGTTCAGCACTTTCTGGATCATGGTCGACAAGGCGTGATCGTCAACACCGCATCGCTCGCCGCAAAAGTGGGTGCACCGCTGCTGGCTCATTATTCGGCCAGCAAATTTGCAGTTGTTGGCTGGACGCAGGCGTTGGCGCGTGAGCACGCCAAGGACGGAATTCGCGTCAATGCGGTTTGCCCCGGTTTTGTACGAACGCCCATGCAGAATCGTGAAATTGCCTGGGAAGCTGAACTGCTGGGGACGACGCCTGAGAAGGTGCTTCAATCCTACATTGACCAGACGCCACTCGGGCGACTTGAGGAGCCAGAGGATGTTGCCGACGTTGTGGTTTTCCTTGCCTCGGAGAGCGCCCGGTTCATGACCGGCCAGGCCGTAAATGTGACCGGCGGCGTTTACATGACTTGAACCATCAGAAAATCAACTGAAGCAGGAGTGCAATGACATGAAAAAATTCAACTCTCTACCGGCTGTCGCCGCCTTTTTGTCAGCGACTTTTTTGAGCACGGCATTTGTAAGTGCCGCAGATTTGAACATTATCATCGAAGAAGTGCCCGACTACGAAATCATCAAGAAGCTGACCGAAGAATACAAGGCAGCCAACCCGGATGTGACCGTTACGTTTGACGCCATGCCTTTTGATGCAATGCGCGATAAAATCCTGACGTCCTCCCTTGCGCCATCAGCGACTTACGATGTGATCATCATCGATAATCCCTGGATGGAGGAGTTTGCAAAAGCTGGCTACTTGGCACCGTTGGATGATTACATCGCATCCAGTGACGGCTATGATTTTGATGATTTCGTTGGTGCCGTCAGCTCGATTGGTGTCGTAGATGGCAAAACCTATGGTGTGCCGTACTACAATTACGCACTTGGCCTGATCATACGTCAGGATATCTTTGACAAGGAAGGCCTGGAAATCCCGACGACGATCGAAGACTACATGGAAACGGTCAAGTCGCTGACGACTGACGACATGTTCGGTGCGGCGATGCAGCCCCAGAAGGGCTACAAGATCATGGAAGAGTGGAAGAACTGGCTTTATGCAAATGGTGGTGATGTGTTCGATACAGACGGCAACATCATTATCAACAATGAAGCGGCGGTAAAGGCACTCAACCAATACATTGAAACCTACAAATCTGCTGCACCGGCAAACTCGCTCAATTGGGGTTTTGATGAAGCATTGCGCGCCGTGTCTTCAGGCACAGCGGCGACCATGCTTTCCTATAACTGGATGCTTCCAGCCCTGAACGCCGAGGGTGGCATGTCCGGAGATCTTGCCGGAAACTTCACCCTGCATGAAGTTCCAGGTGGCAAGGCCGTGTTGGGCACTTGGTCATGGGGTGTTCCGGCAAACGCTGAAGACAAGGATGCGGCCTGGGACTTTGTTTCCTGGATATCCAGCCCTGAAATTGCCAAGCGTCGCGCAATCATGGGCGGGGCGCCGGTTCGCACCAGTGTGCTCAATGATGAAACTGTCTGGAAAGACGGCTATGGTGAAGCTTACTACAAAGCGCTCTCGGGCATACTTGAGGATGCCGCGCCACTGACATCTGGCACCAATGCTGAAGAGCTGATCGAAATCATTGGTACAGAACTAAGCGCTGCCGTCTCGGAGCAAAAATCACCTCAAGAGGCGCTTGATGATGCCGCAACTGCGGTAAAACGGGCTAACCGCTAAGTTAAAAACAGCCGCGGCGCGCAAATCTTCGAGCGCCGCGGCAGTTCCAGCCGTTCCTGAGAGGGCCTGATGCAGTTGAAACACAAATTCGTCCTGCCGCTCGCTCTCGTGCTTTCGGCTGTGATGCTTTATCCCGTTGCTTTTTCGGCCTGGATTTCACTGCATGATTACCGCCTCACACGCCTCAATGACGTGCGCTGGGTTGGGCTGGATAATTACACCTTCATCGCCACAGATCCTGGTTTTCTGAATGCCATGGGCAACACAATCACATTTGTGATTGGGGCTGTGACTCTGGAGCTGATACTGGGTCTGGGCCTGGCGATTTTGCTGCAACGACTGGTGCGTTTTCAAAACTTCATCCGGTCAACATTGCTCGCCCCCATGTTCATTACTCCAATCGCCGTTGGTCTGATGTTTCGATTTCTGTTGAATTCGGAACTCGGCGTGATCTCACATTACCTTGGCGAAATCGGGATCAGTATTGACTGGTTTGGCCCGCAACTGGCGTTGTTTTCGATCATTCTGATTGATGTGTGGCAGTGGACGCCATTCATGGTGCTGATGTTTCTGGCTGGTCTGGAATCATTGCCGAAAGCCCCATTCGAGGCAGCCCGGATCGATGGCGCAAGCGCTTGGCTGACTTTTCGGTCAGTCACCTTGCCGATGCTGCGGCCAGTGATCACCGTTGCAATCATTATTCGCGCGCTTGATGCTTTCAAAGTGTTTGAATATGTGTTTGCGATTACCCGTGGAGGGCCCGGCGACGCCACAGAAACCATAATGTATTATATTTATCAGGCCGGTTTTCGGTTCTTCCGGATGGGGGAGGCAGCCGCCGCCGCCTTCCTGCTGATCGTTGTTATTCTCGTTCTTGTCATCGCCCTTGTGAAAGCAACCAAGAGCAACACCGAAGCGCCAAACGATGTTTAGTTTTTCAACTCGCCCAGCCCGGATTGCCGCGTTCTTCGCCATTGCTCTGGCGCTTGTGGTCGTTCTATTCCCGTTTGTCTGGGTTTTTCTGGAATCCATCAAGCCGCCCTCCTTGGGCGGAAGACCTGATGTATGGGTATTCCCGCCTACAGGTGACAATTGGAACAACGTTCTGTTTCAGTCCGATGTCCCCAGCAACATCCTGAATTCATTTTTTGTGGCGTTTGCAACAGTGGCCATTGCGCTGTTGGTGGGATGTCCGGCGGCTTATGCCTTTTCCCGTTTCCGTGGCTATCATGGCGCGCGTTACACCATACTGGCAGCAGAGATGATGCCACCGGCAATCCTCATCCTGCCGTTCTTTCTGGTGCTGTATCACTTGCAGATGATCGACTCGCTTGCAGGCGTCATCGCGGCGCATCTGTCGTTCGTGGTGCCTGTGGTGACGTGGTTCATGATCGGCTTTTTTGATGAAGTGCCGAGAGACCTTGAACATCAGGCAATGGTCGACGGATACACACGCTTTCAGGCGTTCTATAAAGTTATCCTGCCAGCTATCAGGCCCGGAATCGGTGCGGCTGGCGTCTTCGGCTTTGTCCTGTCCTGGAACGATTTGTTTTACGCATTGCTTCTGACGGGTGGCGAAAGCCGCACACTGCCTGTTGCTATTGCAGGCTATTGGACCTTTCGAGGTGTGGACATGGGCAAGATGGCTGTCGCCATCCTGATCGCAGTTATCCCTGTACTGATCCTGTCCTTCTTCATTCAAAAACATCTGGTCCGCGGCATTGGCGGTGGTGCTGTCAAATATTAGGGTTTTACATGAGCTACGTTTCACTGAAGTCCGTAAGAAAGAAATTTGGCGCTGTTGAGGTTCTCAAAGGCGTTGATCTTGATATTGGGCGTCATCAATTTACAGTTTTGCTTGGGCCTTCAGGCTGCGGTAAATCCACAACGCTACGGCTGGTGGCAGGGTTGGAGCCAGTCAGCGATGGACAGATCTTCATTGACGGGCAGGACGTTACGATGCTGGAGCCACGCGAGCGCGATATTGCGATGGTCTTTCAGAACTATGCGCTTTATCCGACAATGACTGTCGAGCAGAATATGGGCTTCGGTCTGAAGGCCAAGAATGTGCCCGCATCTGAAATTCGCACAGCCGTTCACAAGGCCGCAGAGTTGCTCGACATAACCCCGTTGCTTGCGCGCAAACCGGGCGCTCTTTCTGGCGGACAGCAGCAACGCGTGGCGATCGGACGTGCGATTGTCCGTCAGCCAAAGCTGTTTCTCTTTGACGAGCCGCTTTCAAACCTGGATGCGAAACTGCGTGTGGAAACCCGGGCGGAGATTCTAAACCTTCACAGGCGTCTCAATGCCACGACTATCTATGTCACCCACGATCAGGAAGAGGCCATGACCATGGCTGACAGGATTGTGATCATGAATCAGGGTGTGATCGAACAAGAGGGTACACCGGAAGATGTTTTCTTTCACCCGGCCAGTCGCATGGTTGCTGCGTTTATCGGTAGCCCGGTGATGAACTTTTTCGATGGTGTCGGCACTGCGAATGGAAACATTGAAACGCCGGTCGGAACCTTCAAAGGTTTTCCGCAAGTCAAGACGGGACAGCAGGTTGAAATTGGCATCAGGCCAGACGATTTGCTTCCAACTGCGCCAAGCGACAGCGCGATCACGGGACAGGTGCAACTGTCCGAACTTCTGGGTGTGCGCGCCATTATACATTTGCAAACGGAAAACGGTTCTGCGTTCAAGGCGGTGGTAGATCATGAAATCTATCGGGATATGAAGCTGGCAAATGATGCGTCATTCACAGTGCGTGAAGGCCGTCTTCATGTATTTGACAGTCAGAGCGGTCAGCGCCTCTAAAGCTCAAGGCCACTGGTTGTGCATCTGTTTTGCAACTTCTGTCTCAACGCCAGGGTAAGCCGAATAGACGCACAGTCTCGGCCCATTCGGCCTGTTTACTATCTTCTGCGTGCGTTTTTGGCGTGAACCGCTATATTGAACCCAACACATACAGATATTGACAAATCTATCCGCGTTTCAGGGGGACTATATGGCCGGTATTCAGCAGTTTGATCAGGAAATCGAAAAAACACGTGAGATGGTGGAGGAGATGCGCTCGAAGATTGATCAATCTTCTGAAGTGCTTGACACCATGGCAGCCAGTGACAGCGTCATGGAAGTCGATTTCGACATCGAGAATGCCCGCATTCAGGATGTGTTGGGCCAGCAGAAGGTGATGGAAGGCAATATTGCCGACCTTATTCTGAGTCTCGAAGACGTTACCAATTCCTTCGGCGCTGAATTCAAGAACATGCAGACATTTACCGGCATGGAAAAATTCATTGGCATGTTCTCGCAGAACAAAGCCAAATCCATGCGCAATGAGCGGGTGCGCACCACGTCGCTGGGCGGCAATCTGCAGGACCTTCTGTCAAAATCAGATACGATTGTCGGCATTCTGACCAACCAGAAAACGGTTCTGGAAACCCGCTATGCGACGTCTGAATCCAGCCTGCGTACAGTGCTGGATCGCCGTCAGGCAACCACCGATGCTCTGCAGGAAACCCAGCAGAAGATTGAAGATCTGAACCCGGCGCTGATGGATCTTGAGAACCAGATTGCGGCCACCACCGACCAGCAGGAGCGTACAGAGCTGGAAACAAAACGCTCTGAAATGGCGACCGATTACAATCAGGCACAGGCCAAGGAGCAGGAATTGCTGGCCGCGTCCCAGACATTGGAGCGTTATACGTCGATGTTCCAGACTTTCATTGACAGTCTGAACAACCAGATTGCCGCGCAGAATACGCTGATCAACAAGCTGAAAATTGATACTGAACAGCGCATCGTATTGTACAAATCGCTCGAAGACTCGTTGAAAACGGCTGCCCAGCAGGATGTTGCCCACAAGATCAACACGCTGGGGTCCAAGGTCGATCTGGCCGCAGAGCAGACCATGGCTGGCATTGGAGCTGCGGCGCAGTCTCACATTGCCGACCTTTTGGAGATGCATGAGCAGTCCATGGTCAATTCCGCTGAAATCCAGCGCCGCAAGCAACTGGCTGATGATGCGTTTACACGGCGCTTCTCCGACGTTATGGACAAGCATCAGGCCGCAGAATACAACGCGTCCTAGTCGAGACTTTTAGGAGTTCTCTGTGAGTTCGCAATCGGTTCTGGTGCGCTATTTCAATGCTTTGAAATCGGCCATTGTCTTTCTGGAGCGCGCTGTCGTGGCGCGCGATCAGGGGCCATGGGGCGCACGGCCTCATGACATTCTGGGCGCGGTCATGACCGCCAATCTGACACGACTGGAAAATTCCACCAACGCCTTTGCGTTGCAGGCCCGCTATCAGGATCGGTTTCGCATCGATCTCAATGAAAGCGGGTTTCCTGTCTTGCAGGAAATCATGGCACTTTCCGAAGCCGAAAATCAGGCCCAGGAACGACTGAAAGCCCTGCCAAACCCAACCACGATCAAACGCAAAATGGTCGATCAGATGTTGTCGGCCCGCAAGAAGCCGGAAGCGTTGCAAAAGCAAATGGCCGAACGGCTGTTTTATCAGGAACTGCGCCGCGTGGCGGCGGTTGATGGTATTTTCCCCGCATTCACACCGCCCAAAACCATCCGCATTTCCAAAAACCCGAAAAATGATCGACCCTACTATGTAGTCTATTGGTCCACCTATGACGGCACCGCCAACATGCCGTTGCTCTACACAATGGTGGTGGAAGATTCCTCCAGGGAAGTGGCTGAGGGCAAGGCTGCGCTCATCTTCAACGAAGCCATTCGTCCACCTTCGGGCAAACCATCGCGCAGCAAGGCGGAGCAAGGCATGGATGGGCTGCCAAACAGGGAGATCTCGGGGGAGTTCACACAGTTTTTGGAAGCCAATTCCTCTTACAGCCTGACGCTGACCACCATCGGCACGGCGCTGGATAATGCCTTTGACAATCTGCACCCCAAACAATTGCGCCGCTTTGTGCTGGGTCCATTTTACGCCGGTGGCATTACCAAACACAATGAACTGGTGCAGGGCCTTTTGGATAAGGTGGATGCCACAGGCGACAGCTGGCTTTTGACCTGGACCATGCAGGAGTTGTTTTCGGAAAGCGAAAAACCTGGCCAGCGCCGGTTCTGGAGCCAGAGCCCGCCGGAACAGATTTTTCACATCAACACCGATGACATTGATTGCGTACAACAGGGCGTCAGTGCGGTGGAATATCATGCGCTGGTCCCGCATGCAGCCTACCAGGCGGTCTATGCCAGCGGCATGGCAGCTGAGGTGTTTGGGCGCTATCAGTGCTCCATTGTCAGTGAAGACGATATAATCCGGCAGGTCTGAGCGACAGAATAAAAGGAATAAGTATCATGGATATCGGCTTAACCACCTTGTCCGAAAAGGACATCACCAAACATGTCGGCAACATGCAGGCATTGCTGGAACGCACCAGTGTATTGGTGACGGAGGACCGCAGCCGATCCAAGACTGAAATTGCAGGCACACGGCGCCGTTTTGTCAGCACGGTCTCAACAGCGCCGCAGCGACAGGCGCGGGACATCCGTTTTTTGCAACGACTGCAGGCCATTCACCCAGATGATACGCTGCTGACGCCTGAAGAACATGCGCTGGTGTATAAATTGCGCCGTGGAATGGCCGTTGGCCAGGCGGTCGCCGACGTCTTTGCCCGGCAGACCGAGTTGGAAAAGCTGCAACAGCAAAATCGCGCAGGTGCCTTGAGCGGCGAGGCCGCCCAGCACTTCCATAATCTGCAAAACACCGCTTCCTTTGTTGCCGCGTTCACAGCTGCGCGCTTTTTGCTGGATGCCTTGCCTGCCAATGGCGAAAACCAGAGCGATCAGCCCGAGCCAATCCTGCAATTCGATACAGTTCGCGATGCCCTCAAAGGCCTGGTCGCGACACTGGACGAAGCGCTGGATGGGGCAGACAGCGATGTCGTCATGACATCCAACGCAAGAGCCAGTGCCCAGAACTTTCTGGAAGCCCTGTCGGAACGCGCACAACGCTTTGATGAAATCGGTGTTTTCGAGGCAATGCATATCCGCCTCGACGCGGATGATTTCACACTGGATGGTCTGGAAACCGGCCCGCCCAAGGCCAGCAAACCACTGACCATGAGCTTCAAGAAAACCCATGAGGTGGTGGGCAATCACATCGCGAAGTATCAGGCCGTGAAGCTGTCAAAGATGCTGATGGCTTATGATTTCGATAAACAGATGAATCCGTTTGTCGAACTGGGCGGCTTCATCTTCACCTTTATCGGTGATGGCTTTCCGGGCACCGGCAAGACGACCCTTATTCAAATGATTGCCGGTCTGATGAATGATTATGCTCAAATTGGCGGCTACCGGTTCCACTACCAGAATTTTGGCGTCGACCAGATTTCCTCCTATCAGGGCAAATCCGGCCAGAACTGCCGCGCTTTTGTGGAAGCGGTTTTGGACCCGCGCAGCATCGGGTTTGGAACGGTTGATGATATTGATCAGGTGGCAGCAAAACGCTCAGACGCCAATAATACTTCTGCCGGACAGCAGGAAATTACCGCTGTTCTGATGGATGCCTTTTCAGGCGCAAATACGGTGGTGCGCGGCAATTGCTCGTTCGGCATGTTTTCCAACTATCCTGAAATGGTGGATGATGCCCTGCGCCAGCGGGCCGGTGCGCGTTGGCTGGTGGATGGACCGCAAACCCGTGAAGATTATGTCGATATCTTCACGCTGCTTCTGGGCAAAAACCACGCGCTGGAATTGGGTGACCATGAGCTGTATGCCAATCAGAACATTCAGCGCGCCGCCAAAGAAGCCTATGGCGATCTGATGGTGCCTCAGGAAGAGGGGCTGAAGCAGGTGTTTGACCACATCATTTCGGTCAGTGGAACGCCTGATACCATGGCTGATATCGGGCGCTATCTCCACGCCATCAAGGAAGCACAACCGCGCTTCACCGGACGCGCCATCAAGAACGTCACTGACGCCATCAAGATGCGGGCTTTTGATGTGGAACTCCCTGATGAGTGGTTTGAAGCGCCGGATGGCTTCATGCACCGCCCCTATGATGAAAAGCTGGCCATGATCAAGGAGTTGCAAAGCCCCATCACCATGGAAATGGTGATGCAGGAGATCAACCGTTATGCATCGTCTGAATTCCGCTATTCCGATAAATCGGATGAAGCGGCAACTGAGAAGATTCTGCGTGAGCAACGTGTGCGCGAACGGGCGCAGCGTGAAATGGAGCAATTGAAGCGGGACGGCAAATGGAGCGCCTGATTGCCAGCAAGATGATTTATGGCGGGCTGATGGAAGTCTCCCAGCCTCATCTGGTGAAGAATTACAACACTGCGCTGACCCAGTTTGGCTTCAAGCCGGTCGCGCCGGACACGTTCTTCATTGATGCCATGGGGTTCTCACCACAGGTTGCGGATATTCTGGACGACCAGCATTACCTCAACCCGCACCGGGTCAATCCGCGTTTTATCATATTGTCCCCCAAACAGCATGATTTGCCTTATACGCAGGTTTCCTTTTCTTCAACGCCGGAGTTTATGCGGTCATTTTTCCAGACCAACCGGGTTGCGCTTGATATTCTGACTTTGAAGGATGTGGTGTTCGGAGAAATCGAGGACGATACCTATACGGTCACGAGCATCGATGATCTGCTGTCCATTCGCCATGTTGTGTTTGACCTGAACAGTGCCAATGGCGTGTTGGAAGCGGCCAACAAACTGGAAGGTCTGATTGCTCGATTTGAGCGGGAAACCACGTCCTGGAACAATGAAAAGCTCATGGACCAGATCATCGATCTGGCTGCGCTGACAGGTGATATTCGCAAGAATGATCCGGTGCCGCGCAATGTGCGTTTTACCAAAAACGCCTTTTGGGCAGACCACTTTGGTGGTGTCTACATTCTGCGCGACGAGGATGGCCACATGGTTCTGGGCGAGCCTGAAGAGCCGCCGTTCCCAAGCAAAAAGCGCGCGGTGAGTTGGTATCTGTCTCTCGCGGACCCCAAGACGCTCCACGCCTATCTGACAGCGACAGACCGTTTGGAACCCTTGAACCCGGACTGGCTGCTGGACTCAGGCGTATTGGAAGGCCGTATTGACCAGCATATGAGGGCTGTCATGGCTCTGTCTGGCAATGGTGCGGATTTGGGCAAATTGACCCCTGCCAATGTGCGAAAGTGGGTGCATGCTCATGCCAGTGACATGGCAAATGACCGGGTTTTGTCTTTCCTCAACCGCACAAAAAAAGCACTCTTGGCGAAAGAGAGCGTCGATCTGTACAAGGTTGCGCCCGATCTGCGCTTCCTGCTGCAACGGGCCAACCCGGATCATGATGATGCCGGGTTGATCAATCGTCTTATAGCAGAATTTATCCCGTTTGATTTTGTGCTGCGCTTCATGGTCAACAAGGAAGCCTTTTACCGTGACTATGAAACTTATCCGGAAAATCTGCGTGACTACGTCGTGGCGCTGATCGAAAGCACCTATTTCCGGGACAAGGAAGTGCATTGGCAGAGATTGTTTGGTGTTTGAAGCCCGTTCGACCTCCTAGTCGTATGCGCTGCCATCCTTGTGCCTGAACACCCATTTGCCCTCTTCCATGACGGCCTGCAGATCATCTTCAGGATAAGACCCTTCATCCCCCGGTCTCCGGTCGCCAATTTCAAGATAGCGCACAGTGGTCTTTGTTCTGTTGATCAGATGATGTGCCGTGCCACCAGCTGGAAAGCCCGCGCACATGCCAGGCTGCAAAAGCTGTTCGCCATCCTCCATGCGCAAAGTCGGTGTGCCTTCGAGGATATAGATCAGCTCATCCTGACGCGAATGGCGGTGCAGCAATGCGGACTGCGCACCTGGCGATAATTCTGTCAGATTGACGCCAAAATTCTGCAGTCCAAAGAAGTCCCCTAATTGCCGTTTGATACGGCCTGCCACACGCGCACCAAATGGGTCGGGATAGACCGACGGTTTCGACCGAACGGCCACATCCAGTGCCGCAATCGCTGGTTTTGTATCTGGCTGGCTCATGATTTGGGTTCCTTGGTTGAAAATGTGTTGTGGATCGGTGTTGTCGAAACGGGTTGGCGCAACAGGCCAGGATTTAGCCCAAACCTTTGTTTGAAACGATGGGAAAATCTCGACTGGGATTGGTAGCCCACTTGGTCCGCAATCGTTGCAACCTTGTGATTTGTGGTTTGAAGCAGCGACAGCGCGATGAGCATTCGGATTTCAAGCAGAACCACTTTGAAGGAGGTTCCTTCTGCGCGCAATTTACGGCGCAAACTTGCCTCACTCAGTGACATGGCATACCCGGCGTCGGCGGATGTCCACCTGCGCCCGGGATCGGTTGCAATAAGACTTCGGATACGATCAGCAAAGGAAATGGCCGTTGGCGAAGACAGAAACACTCCACTGTCTGCCAACCACAGGATTAACTCCTCGCAGCGGTTTTGCACAATGCCGTCAGGTAAAATGTGGCGCTGGGCAAGAGCCAGACGCGCGCCCACAAAAGCCTCTTCAATCCGGTCTTTCACAATCACGCTCTGGAAGGTTTGCTGGCGTGCCCCTTCTGAAGCGATCACCCGCTCATAGGCGGCTTCAAAAATTCTGCGCTCAATGGCTAGAACCTGAGCTTCATAGGGTTTGTTGCCATGAGGAATATTCTCGACCGTGATTGGTTGGTGTTCTGGTAGCAATGTTAAAGATCCGCATGGGATGTCACGCTTGGCGCAAGCACCAGAAACCCGCTTTGTGCCGCTTGTGACCCAGACGATTGCCGGAATGGGGCTTATTATATTATGAAAGCAGGCGCGCCTGCTCTGCCGCAAATGCGTGCCGGGCTCGCTCGGTTTCAGAAGGTTTGCGTCAATGACGGCGTTGGGTTTTTCATACATGTGATGGGCATTCAAAAACAAACTCCCTGGAATTTGACAGAAATTGACGCAATACAAAACTGATTTCGCACGCCTCATCCAGTCATTTTGCGCTTTTTACGATCAAGAATAACGATAAATCGTCATTTATGATCGACTATGTTTAAATCTGTGAGCTTATAGTCAAGCCTATCTGCGCTGGAAGGAATGGTGCGGGGGCTTGTTGGCTTTTCTTGTGTATCTCTGGCAAAAATCCTATGTCTTCAACGACACTCATATATGCGGAACCTGTAGGGACGCCGCACGTGGCTTTGCCATTGATCGAAAAAGGAAGACAGACCGATGCTGGACCCATTGATTGAAGGGTTTAAGGGCTTGATTGCCAGTCTTGTGGCATTGGCCAAAGGCTTGTGGTTGGCATTTTTGTGGCCGTTTCGTTCGGCCCATCAATTCGTCATGCGGCGCAAGCTCTGGCTGCGCATTGCGCTGGGTTTGTTTGTGTTCCCCATTCTGATTGGCTATGCGCTTCTTATCTGGAATGCAGCCTGGATCCGGGGCTATGACACAGCCTATCCCGACAGTTTCGCAACGAGCACCAACTCGGTTCCGGCCGGAGATCAGGTTACAGTGGAGGGCGCAAGCGACACGACATTGACCTGTGGCCGTTCCTATACCCTTGATGCGGTAAGCTATCTGATTGATTTCAATGTCAATACCAACAATTGGATGTCCAGCAATCCGCTCTACAAGCTTGGCTTCTTTGGTATCGACTGGGATCGTACCTGGATTATGGACAATAAGGCGGCATTCCAGCGCGGCATTCATCAGGCAATTGGCCGTACTGCCATTGAGATGTCTGATCGGCTGGGGCGGGTTCGCGGGACGTCGCAGATTGATCCCAATTTGAAGTCAGCACGCGGATCGCTGCAATTCAATCAATATACATGGTTCATCAACCCGTTCGGTGACCAGCCTTTTGGTCCCACTACCAGAAGCCAGACCTATTACCGCAATGGCATAAAGTCTTTGCAAGCCTATCAGGATGATCTGATTGCCTGCGACGCCACATTCGATGCTCGTGCCGACAATCTGATGCAGTTCATCGACCGCATTGCCAATGATATCGGTTCAACCTCTGCAAGTCTCAAGACGCGTGCGGAAGCCTACAATGCCGGTTGGTTTGACACCCGTGCCGATGATATTTTCTGGAATGCAAAAGGACAGCTTTATGCCTATTACGGCATCTTGAAAGGCGCCCGTGCTGACTTTTCAGATATTATTGATTCTCGCGGGCTGGGCACCTTATGGACGGAGATGGAAGCTCAGACGCTGAGCGCTATCAACCTGAATCCCTTTATTGTGTCCAACGGCAAGGAAGATGGCTGGCTGATGCCAACCCATTTGACCACCATCGGCTTCTACATTTTGCGCGTTCGGTCCAATCTGGTTGAACTACGCTCAATTCTTGATCGCTAGACCGCGTGCCCGGGATTGCCATTATTGGCGCAGGCCCTGCCGGATTGATGGCCGCCGAGGTCTTGGCTTCGGCCAGCCATCAGGTCACCATTTATGAAAAAATGCCCAGTCCGGCACGAAAATTTCTCATGGCTGGTCTGGGTGGCTTGAACATCACCCATTCCGGGTCGGTGGAGGCGCTGAAAGAAGCCTATTTTCACGCATCCCCGGCTCTGTGCGATGCAATTGATGCATTCCCGCCAGATGCCGTTGTGAATTGGATGGCTGGCCTGGGTGAGCCGGCTTTCACAGGGTCCAGCGGCAAGATCTTTCCACACAGTTTCAAGACGTCCCCGCTTTTGCGCGCATGGCTGCGCCGGTTGGAAAGTAAGAATGTCAGGCTCCTGACGCGGCATGTCTGGGTAGGGTTTGACGACAGTGGCGCTTTGCTGATGCAAAATGAAAATGGTGAGCAGATTGTTGTCCCAAGTGCCGCAACAGTGTTTGCCATGGGTGGTGCAAGCTGGCCCCGCCTTGGCAGCGATGGTGCCTGGGCAGATCATCTTGGAGCCTTGGCACAGATCGAGCCAATGCTGCCCTCCAATATGGGCATCAATATTGGTTGGACGGATTTCATCAAATCCGGCTTTGCAGGCGCGCCGTTAAAGGCAATTCAACTGCACCTTGATGGCACAAAAGTCGCCGGAGAGGCCCTGATTACCCGCTACGGACTTGAGGGCACCGCTGTTTATGCGCTCAGCGCGCGCCTGCGACAGTCGCTGGCTCAGGGATTGACGACGATACATATGGATCTGCGCCCGGCATTGTCACACAAAGCCATTGTGGACCGCTTGTCACACGTGCCGGCGAAACAGTCTGTTGCAAACCGGCTGCGTCGCGCGTTGAAATTCTCCCCAGCCGAGCGCGCTTTGTTGCATGAGTCAGGGCCGTTGCCGAAAGACCTGGAAAACCTTGCATCCCGCATCAAACAATTGCCGCTCAGGGTCGATGGTTTTCAGGGATTGGAGCGCGCCATATCAACCGCTGGGGGCATCAATGAAAATGACCTTACGGAGAATTTTATGTTCTCCAGGCAGCCCGGCCTCTTTGCAGCCGGTGAGATGCTCAATTTCGACGCGCCTACAGGTGGTTACCTGTTGCAGGCTGCGCTTGCGTCCGGTCGCCGTGCCGGGCAGGGCGCTGTAGAATTCCTTGCACAGGCCAACGCCTGACCTACATTGATACTTCAACAGTTTCAGGAACAAAAAATGTCCAACAATCCGCTTCTCGCCAAATGGACAACGCCTTTTGAGATCCCGCCTTTTGATCGCGTTGAAATGGCGCATTTCAGCGACGGTTTTAAAAAATCCATGGCCACCAACCGGGCAGAGATTGACGCCATAGCGGAAAATCCGGACGCGCCGACCTTTGACAATACGATTGGAGCATTGGAAGGGTCCGGTGATGATCTGAGCAAAGTTGCCAGCACCTTCTTTAATCTGTCCGGTTCAAATACAAATGATGAACTGCAGAAAATCGAACGCGAGATTGCTCCCAAACTGTCACGGCACTCCAGCGCAACAGTTATGAATGCAAAACTGTTCGCGCGCATCAAGACCTTGTTCGAGCAAATTGACAGTCTTGATCTGGACACCGAACAAAGTCGGGTCCTGACCAAATATTATGAGAATTTTGTGCGTGCCGGAGCAGCCCTGTCTGGGGACGCACGTGAGCGCATGGCAGAAATTTCTGCACGACTGTCGGAATTGGGGACGCAATTCTCGCAAAATGTTCTGGCAGATGAAAAGGCGTTTCAACTGGTTCTGGACGATGAGTCCGATCTTGCGGGATTGCCCGATTTTCTGGTGTCTGCTGCCCGTTCTGCGGCCGAGGAGCGCGGGCATGAAGGCAAGCATGTCATTACGCTGTCACGCTCTTTGATTGAGCCTTTTCTGCAATTTTCCAGCCGTCGCGACTTGCGGGAAACGGCTTTCAAGGCCTGGATAGCTCGTGGTGAAAACGGAGATGAAAACGACAATAGAGACATCATCACCGAAACTCTGACGTTGCGTGATGAACGTGCAAAGCTGTTGGGATTTGACGGATTTGCCCATTTCAAACTGGACAATCAGATGGCGAAAACGCCAGACGCTGTTCGCGAGTTGCTGGAAAATGTCTGGGCGCCTGCAAAAAATCGTGCGGAGCGTGAGGCGCAATCCCTGTCGGAACTGGCACGCGATCTGGGAGACAATTCAGAAATTGCGCCGTGGGACTGGCGTTACTTTTCAGAGAAGCTGCGCATGCGGGACCATGCGCTGGATGAGTCTGAAATCAAACCATATTTCCAACTGGAAAACATGATTGAAGCGGCCTTTGCCGCAGCCAACCGCCTGTTTGGTGTGTGGTTCCGGGAAGTGACTGATCTGAAATTATATCATCCGGACGTGCGGGCCTGGGAAGTAAAGGATGCTGCAGGTCACCATGTCGGCCTTTTCCTGGGTGATTACTTTGCGCGTCCCTCCAAACGCTCTGGGGCCTGGATGAGTGCGTTCAGGTCACAAGAGAAGCTGGCTGGTGATATTCGTCCGATTATTGTCAACGTCATGAATTTCGCCAAGGCTCCGGCTGGCGAACCCAGCCTTCTGACATTTGATGATGCGCACACACTGTTTCACGAATTTGGACACGCGCTTCATGGCCTTCTGTCAAACGTCACCTATCCGCTTGTATCAGGCACCAGTGTAGCCCGCGACTTCGTAGAACTGCCGAGCCAGCTGTTTGAGCATTGGCTGACGACACCGGAAATTCTGACCAAGTATGCCATCCACGCCCGAACAGGTGAGCCCCTGCCGCAGGATTTGATGGAACGGCTGCTTGCGGCCAGCACCTTCAACCAGGGGTTTGCCACCGTCGAATATGTGTCATCTGCTCTGGTCGATCTTGAAATGCATTTGAGGGCGCCGGAAGCTGCAAAGGACCCATTGGCATTCCAGGCCAGAACCTTGGCGAATATCGGCATGCCCAAACAGATCACCATGCGCCACGCCAGTCCGCATTTCATGCATGTGTTTTCCGGCGATGGCTACTCATCCGGTTATTATTCCTATCTGTGGTCGGAAGTGATGGATGCAGATGCATTTGTTGCATTTGAGGAGACCGGTGATGCCTTTGATCCTGAATTGGCGGGCAAGCTGAAGCAGCACATTTACAGCGCCGGAAACAGTGCTGATCCAGCTGAGTTGTACACCCGGTTCCGGGGCCGTATGCCTGCCATTGACGCATTGCTGGAAAAACGGGGTCTTCAAAGCACAGCCTAGCTGCCTTAGACTTGGCAGATGCTTGTCCGGGGAGAAGATTCGCTGGCACGGCAACTTGCCGATGGCCGCCAAAGTGAGACTGCGCTGATGATACAGCGCGGTGTTGGGCGTATGCTGTTCACTCAACGCTTCTCTGTCTTGAGCGAATTGACGCTTGCCTCCGGCCGCAGGGCCGATCTCATAGCGTTGTCACCCAAGGGTGATTTCTGGATTATCGAGATCAAGTCCTCGGTGGCAGACTTTAAGTCGGACAATAAATGGCCTGACTACAAGGATTATTGCGACCGCATGTTTTTTGCCAGCCATGAAGAGGTTCCGGCAGATTTGTTTCCCGCAGAGCAGGGTCTGATTATGGCGGATTCATTTGGTGCAGATATTCTGCGTGATGCGCCGGAGCATCGTTTGTCTGCAGCCCGGCGCAAGGCGGTCATGTTACGATTTGCGTCGTTGGCCGCAAACCGACTTCATCATCTCAATGATCCGGGGTTGAGCGGAATCTAGCGAAAATTACCGCGGCGCGCGCTTTGCCAGAATGCGTTGTAGCGTGCGGCGGTGCATGGACAGTCGGCGCGCAGTTTCTGACACGTTCCTGTCGCAGGTTTCAAATATGCGCTGAATATGTTCCCAGCGCACCCTGTCCGCAGACATTGGGTTTGCAGGTGGTTGCGGCTTCTGATCTTGGGTTCGGGTCAGCGTGTCGAAGAGTTGCTCTGCGGTGGCCGGTTTTTCCAGGTAGTCAAAGGCGCCCATCTTTATCGCCGCAACTGCAGTAGCGATATTACCATACCCGGTGAGGATGATGACACGGGCCTCTGGGTTCAACGTAATCAGCCGTTCAACCAAATCCAGACCATTGCCGTCTGGCAGTCTGATATCGATCACTGCAAAATCGGGCGCATTCTTCTCAACGCTTACCATGGCTTGCGCCAGGGTCTCGAGCGGTTTTACGGCAAAGCCATTACCTTCAAGCGCGCGTGCAACGCGGCTTGTAAAAATTGTATCATCATCCACCAGCAACAGATTGCCGAGTGACTGCTTGTTCAAGGTTATTTCTTCTTTCGTAAAGTCCACTGGTCTCATCCTGGTTGCGCCAAACCACGTCGCGAAATGCGACACTATAACTTGTTATATGGCGCAAACCGACGACGGCAATTTATCTACCTCGTACTGCGACAATACAGCGCAGTAAAAGTGTCAAAATGGCTGATTTTTGCGGATTTTGGATCTGAAAATACTGATCTCCGGGTTTGTCCCGGAGATCAGAGTGTGGTGTCAGTCGCCCATCTTGAGCGCAGCGATGAACGCATCTTGTGGAATATCCACTTTTCCGAACTGGCGCATTTTCTTCTTACCCGCTTTCTGCTTCTCCAGAAGCTTGCGTTTCCGGGTCACATCACCGCCATAGCATTTGGCTGTAACATCTTTGCGCAGGGCGGCAATTGTCTCACGGGCGATGATTTTGCCGCCGATAGCCGCTTGAATGGGAATCTTGAACATGTGGCGCGGGATCAGTTCTTTCAGTGTCTCGCACATATCCCGGCCGCGTCGTTCAGACTGCGTTCGGTGAACCAGCATGGCCAGAGCATCAACCGGTTCTGCATTGACCAACAGGGACAGTTTGACCAGATCTCCTGCGCGGTAATCGGTGATCTGATAATCAAAGCTGGCATAGCCCTTGGATATGGATTTCAGCCGATCATAGAAATCGAATACCACCTCGTTAAGGGGCAGATCATATTGAACCATGGCCCGACTGCCCACATAGGACAGATCAGTCTGTATTCCGCGACGGTCCTGACAGAGCTTCAGGATAGGGCCGAGATGCTCGTCTGGCGTCATGATTGTGGCATGAATCCACGGCTCACGAATTTCTTCAATCTTCATGACATCGGGTAAATCTGCCGGATTGTGCAAATGGGTTTCCGTGCCATCAATCATGGTCAGCTCATACACCACGCTTGGCGCGGTTGCGATGAGATCCAGATTGAATTCGCGCTCAAGACGCTCCTGAATGATTTCAAGATGCAACAGGCCAAGAAAGCCGCAACGAAAGCCAAACCCGAGCGCTGCCGAGGTTTCCATTTCGAAGGAGAAACTTGCGTCATTCAGGCGCAATTTACCCATGGCCGCCCGAAGATCTTCAAAGTCACCGGCATCAATCGGAAACAGGCCACAGAAAACCACTGGCTGAGCGGGCTTGAAGCCATCAAGTGCCTTTGCGGTTGGTCGGCGCTCTTCCGTAATCGTGTCGCCAACACGGGTATCAGCGACTTCCTTGATGGACGCTGTCAGAAATCCGATTTCGCCCGGGCCCAACTCATCCACAGTCACGAGCTTGGGCGTGAATACGCCCACACGGTCCACATCATAGGAAGCACCGGTGCCCATCATTCGGACCTTCTGGCCCTTTTTCAGCTTTCCATCGACAATACGCACAAGCACGATAACGCCCAGATAGGCATCATAATAACTGTCCACCAGCATGGCTTTCAGTGTGGCATCCGGATTGCCTGCAAGCTTGCCCTTTGCCGGTGAGGGCAAACGTTTGACAATGGCTTCCAGAACCTTGTCGATGCCGATACCCGTCTTGGCTGAAATCTCGATGGCGTCAGACGCATCAAGGCCGATGACTTCTTCAATCTGCTCTTTGACCCGATCTACATCTGCTGCCGGCAGATCGACTTTGTTGAGTACGGGAACAATTTCATGGTCATTTTCAATCGCCTGATAGACATTGGCCAGAGTTTGCGCTTCCACACCCTGACTGGCATCAACGACCAAAAGCGAGCCTTCGCACGCAGCCAGTGAACGACTGACCTCGTAGCCAAAATCCACATGCCCTGGTGTATCAATTAGATTGAGGATGTAGGTGATGCCATCATCGGCCTTGTATGTCAGCCGGACTGTCTGCGCCTTGATGGTAATACCGCGCTCGCGCTCAATATCCATACTGTCGAGAACTTGCGCCTTCATCTCACGGTTTTCCAACCCGCCGGTGAGCTGAATCAGCCGGTCAGCAAGGGTCGATTTGCCGTGATCAATATGGGCAACGATTGAGAAGTTTCTAATGGTTTCGATAGGTGTTGTCATGGGCGCTAATTAGCACCGGCTAATGATATCAGCAAAGGTTTTTGTGCCGCAGGACTTCTTTCGTCAAATCCGTTGAAAAGTCAGGTATGTGGGAAGGCGCCCGGCCTCCTGCGCCTTGGCCTCATAACGGGTTCCAGGCCAGTCGGAAAATGCGCCACCTTCCGTCCTGATCCAGTCGTCAGAGCATGTCGCTGTCCATGAAAAAGCAGCATGCTTGTGGCAGTGCTCAAGCGTCCAGCCAACATAGTGCTCAATGTCGCTGGCAAACAGAAACAGCCCGCCGGGCTTCAGAACCCGTGCAATGCGATCCAGATTGCGCGGCGATACAAAACGCCGTTTCCAATGTTTGAATTTGGGCCAGGGGTCAGGATAGAGCAGAAACACACGCTCAATGGATGCTGCCGGTAACCAGTCGAGCAACGCACCTGCATCATCATCATGGAAGCGGATATTGGTGAGTTGAGCGGCTTTGACCTGCATAAGAGCCTGGGCAAGGCCATTGATAAAGGGTTCCACCCCGATGAACCCAGTCTCTGCATTCGATGCGGCGCGGTGCACAAGATGTTTGCCGCCGCCAAAACCGATTTCCAGACAGACGTCTTCGACTTCATTGAAGAGGAGCCGAAGATCATCTGGCGCCGGCTGGGACGTATCAAGCCTCAAGTCAGGCAGCAGATTTTTGACCAATGCAGCAGGGCCAGGCTTGAGCGGCTTGGTTTTACGCCGCCCAATAAAGTCACTCTTCTTTGTCCGGCGGGTCATTTCAGTGTCAAAAGGCAGATTTCAAGGCGTCCACGAGATTGGTCTGCTCCCAGGAGAAGCCGCCATCGCTGTCCGGTGTGCGGCCAAAGTGACCATAGGCAGCAGACCGGGCGTAGATCGGGCGGTTGAGGGCCAGATGTTCGCGAATGCCACGTGGCGTCAAATCCATCAATTCACGCAGGACATCTGCCAGCTTTTGTTCATCCACTTCCCCGGTATTGTGCAGATTGACGTAAAGTGACAGCGGATGGGACACGCCGATGGCGTAGGCAACCTGCAAGGTGCAGCGTTCAGCCATACCAGCGGCAACCACATTTTTTGCCAGATAGCGGGCAGCATAGGCCGCCGAACGGTCAACTTTTGTGGGATCCTTGCCGGAGAATGCGCCGCCACCATGGGGAGCCGCGCCACCATAGGTATCGACGATGATCTTGCGACCTGTCAGTCCACAATCACCATCGGGACCGCCAATAACGAATTTGCCCGTCGGGTTCACATGCCATTCGGTTGCATCGGTAATCCAGCCTTCTGGCAGTGTATCGCGGATGTAAGGCTCCACAATGCTGCGCACATCCTGTGATGACAGGCTTTCATCCAGATGCTGTGTCGAGAGAACCAGCGAGGTTGCTCGAACCGGACGATGGTCTTCATAGGCCAGTGTAATTTGAGTCTTTGCATCTGGTCCCAACACCGAAGCAGCGCCGCTTTTGCGTGCATGAGCCAGGTTTTGCAGAACACGGTGGGAATAGTAGATGGGTGCTGGCATCAAATCGGGTGTTTCAGTGCAGGCATAACCGAACATGATGCCCTGATCGCCCGCGCCTTCTTCCTTATTGTCCCCGGCATCAACACCTTGGGCAATATGGTCAGACTGCTTGTGAACCAGAACCTCAATGTCACAGGTTTCCCAGTGAAATCCGTCCTGCTCATAACCGATATCGCGGATTGCCTTGCGCGCGAGCGCTGACATCATCTCGCTGTTGACTTCTTCAGGGCCACGCGATTCTCCAGCAATGACAACCTTGTTCGTGGTCGCAAGTGTTTCCACAGCCACGCGGGACTGGTCATAAGCTCCCAGATAGGCATCGACGATCTCATCAGAAATGCGATCGCAGACTTTGTCAGGATGGCCCTCGGACACGGATTCACTTGTGAAAAGATAGTTTTTCATAATTTCTCAGAAACCAGAGATACGAAATCGCTGCCTTTGCGTTCCTCGCAGCCGAATTGGCGCGCACATAAGAATTCAGCCTCGCACAGGACATACGAGGCCATATAAGGAATTCCTTATGTGGAGGTTTTTACATGAATCGTCAAGGCCAGATAAGCCTTAGTAACTGCTATGTTTGATCCGATTGAGAGAATTCAACCATACGCTGCTACTCGTCAATATCGCCGGCCATTGAGCGCACCAGATCGACAACACTCTTGCGCAGTTTTGCATCTTTGATTTTTACAAAAGCCCGGTTCAACTGAAGCCCTTCATTGGTCGACAGAAACTCCATCACATGACTTGTGGCTCCGGACTCAACAAAGCCTTCTTTGGCTATGGGCGAAACGTCAGGCGCATCTTCAAAGAAAAACGCAACGGGCACCTGAAGAATATTGGCAATTGCCTGAAGACGGCTGGCCCCGATCCGGTTGGTCCCCTTTTCGTATTTCTGGACCTGCTGAAAGGTAATACCAAGCTGCTCGCCAAGTTTTTCCTGACTCATATTAAGCATCATTCGGCGCAACCGCACACGGCTGCCCACATGAGCATCAATTGGGTTTGGGCGTTTCTTGTTTATCGGTTTTGGCTTGGTTTCCATCTGGCACACACTTCTCAGGTCCGTGATGTCAAAACGGCCCCCCGAGGTCCTGCGCAAAGGTTTCGCTGAGGCGAAACTCTTAGGACTAAGAGGAAAGTTCTGACCTTGAGATATATGTCTATCGTGCGAATTTCGCACGATCAATTAAAAAACTGCGATTTTGGCAATTATCAACCTCTAATATGCATCTTTTGATACGAACGTGCCAAAATTGCACCTTTTAAGTGTGATGTTCTCTGAATGTCCCTGCAGCGAGACACAGAGTCTCAAAGAAAGTGATTCGTTTTAAAAAAAGTAGCTCAGACTTGATCTGCGCTCATCACTCTAAACTGCATCATCTGGCTTGATGAAAATCTGGCCGAATAGAAGCATGAGCCCCAAAATGGCCATGACGATGGCAAAAGAGATGTCGGGAAAACGTTTTTGGAAAGTGGATGGCAGTGCTGATGGCAACACAGTATCAATGATGCCAGCTATGCCCAGTGGCAGGCTTTTCTCAATACGGCCAAACGGATCCACCGAAGCGCTGATGCCTGTATTGGCCACCCTGATCAGGGGCAGGCCTTCTTCGACAGCTCGCACGCGTGCCTGATGAAAATGCTGATAGGGCCCGGTAAGGCTGCCAAACCAGGCATCATTGGTGATGTTCAAAATCCATTGTGCAGGACTGTCTGACTGGCTCGGCTCATCTTCTGGACGGGGGCCGCGTGATGAAAAGTTCGGAAAAATGACTTCATAACAGATCAGGACTTGCGCAGGGGGCAGTTTGCTCTCTGCCTCATCAGGCACATCAAACCGCATCATGTTACCGCCAACACCCGGGGCAAAACCCCCAGGCATATTCACCAGATTGGAAATGCCAAAACGCTCAACAAGTCCACCAAACGGGATAAACTCTCCGAATGGCACAAGGTGTTGCTTGTCGTAAAACCCCACTGGCATGGCGCGATCATTGAAATCTATCAGGGCATTGTAGAATTTAAGCTTGGGCGGTGTGTTCGAAAAGGTCATCTCCGGTGGCTTGACCCGCACCGCACCGCTCAGCAGCCTCACACCATCGGGCAACAGGGCATCAATGCGTGACAGGGCATCTGGCCTCTGCATCACGAGGAACGGAAAGGCCGACTCCGGCCAGATCAATGCGTCAACGTCATCAAGGCCCGGCGCAGAACTGAGATCCAGATAGGTCTGGAAGACGGCCTCCTCATTGCCCTGGCGCCATTTGTCCTGCTGGCTGATATTCGGCTGAAGCAAGCGCAGCATTATCGGATCGTCAGAGGCAATGTCGGGCTCTGCCTGTAACAATCGGAGCGCACCAAAGCCGGTATGAGCTGCCAGGCTGAGACCCACGCATATGAGCAGTGCCTTTCTGTGGACACGCTCCTTGCCAGTGCGTTCATTGTCAGGTCGGGGCAGTATCAAAAGAGCAGGGCTGAAGGCCGCCAGAAATGTAAAAGCGGTCACGCCCCACAAGCCAAGGACACTGGCGCTTTGCATGAACAGCGCATTGGGCATGGCGCCGTAGCCAATCGCATTCCAGGGAAACCCGGTCAGAATGAACCCACGGAAATACTCAGCAAAGGTGAGAAAGAAGACGAGGCTGACAATCTTCAGCGGGTTAGACCGCCAGAACATCAAGGCAATTGCGCAGGCAAGCCCCCAAAAAAGAGCAAGCACGGCCGGAAGCCCGGCGACGGCAAAGGGAAGGGCCCAGGCAAAGGTCGGTCCATCAACCAGAACCGCAGCACCAATCCACCACAGCCCCGCCAGAAAATAGCCAAACCCAAAACACCAGCCAAGCCAGACGGCCATCCAGCTTTGCTGACGCGAAGTCTTGCCAACCAGGCTTTCGTTCAAAATTAGAAAGAAGCCGGAAAACGAGATAAACAGGATCGGTGAAAAATGAATGGGCGCCATGGCAAGAGCTGCCAAAGCACCCAACAAGAATACAAAGGCCGCACGTGATTTACCACGCAGCCCAAGCACGAAATCAAGGGTTGAGCGCATCACGCTGCCAAACCCGAATGACTAAGGTTGGTTCTGAGTGTCAGCAGAGGTCTGGCTGACAGGATCAGACAGGGTCCCATCCGTTGCGATCTGCTCAAATCCGGTTTGATCACGGCTGCGATTGGCTGCAATCTTGCTGCCGGCCTTCCGGCGTCTGCGGTGAATGCGCAACCGCTTGATACGTCTTGGATCGGCCTCCAGAACTTCAATTTCAAAAGGTCCCGGCGCTGGAATAAGCTCACCACGAATGGGAATTCGTCCAACCAGACCATAGACCAGACCGCCAAGCGTATCGGCATCTTCAGAATACTCACCAAGCGTGAATTCAGGGCCGATAACACCCACAACCTCATCCAGATCCGTTTTTGCATCCGCAACAAAACTCGTCTCGCTTTCTGCAACAATGGTCGGTTTTTCGTCCTCGTCATGCTCATCTTCAATGTCGCCGACAATGGTTTCCACCAGATCTTCCAGCGATACCAGACCATCCGTTCCGCCATATTCATCAATGACCAGTGCCATCTGAATACGGGCAACCTGCATTTTGGCCAGAAGCGCAGACGCTTTCATGGAAGGCGGCACAAACAGCACCGGGCGAATGAGTGAGGTGTCTTCCAGTGACATACCAAGATCAATCTGACGTAAATCCAGATCGCCAGCCATTTTTCGCCGCCGCTTGACCTCAGGCCCAGGACTGTATTGTGCGGTTTTGGTCATATAGACCAACACATCCTTGATGTGGATCATGCCACGCGGATCATCCAGCGTATCGCCGAAGACCGGCATGCGTGAATGACCTGCATTGCGAAACAAATGCAGCAATTCCGCAAGGTTTGTCGTGATCGAGACCGCGTCAACATCGGCGCGCGGCACCATGACATGCTCAACACGCACATCACGCAAGGCCAGAATATTGCCAAGGAAGATGCGTTCATCAGCACTGAAGTGCCCTGCATCAAAACTGTCCTCAGACAGCGCAAACTGCAAATCCTGACGGATACTGCCATTCTTGATGCCCAGAATTTTCTTCAGCCGGTTGATGAATCCGTCCCGGTTTGTGCCGTTCACGGGGTCCTGTGGGGCATCATTGTGCTGGAGAGCATGCGACGATGTGCCCAGACTGGGCCCGGAATCACCGGACTCATCGCCGGATTCATCACCAGAATTTTCGCTGGATTGATCTGAGGAATTCTCAGAAGAGCTGTCAGATTGACTGTCAGATTGACTGTCAGCTGAACTGGCAGTCGGATTGGCAGTATTGGAAGAGGCGGGCATTTCTGCGGTTCTCAATGTAAATTGTTCAACTTATTATAGCCTGTTTCAGGCCTTTTGACACGTGCTTTATGGCAGTTTTCTGTTTCCGGGTTCAAATTTGGGTATACGGATCAGAAATTCCAAGTCCTGCCAGAATGTCTGTCTCCAGACCCTCCATTTCTTCAGCCTCCGCATCATCTTCATGATCAAATCCAGCCAGATGTAAAATTCCGTGGACAATCATATGGGACAAATGGTTCTGCAGTGATTTATCAGTCTCCGCAGCTTCCCGCAGCACTGTCTCGTAACTGACCGCAATATCGCCAAGATAAAGCGCGCCGGTCTCCGGGTCCGGTTCTTCATCATCATTGGGAAATGACAACACATTGGTCGGCTTGTTCTGGCCCCGAAACCGCGCATTCAAATCCTGAAGATGTGTGTCATCGGTCAGCAAAACCGTCGCTGCGAGTGCCGTATCATGATTGATGGTCGGCAGGCAGGCTGCGGCAATTCTGGTGCAAAGCTGGCTCGTATCTGGAACGGCGTCCCAGCGTGCATCCTCAACGATACAATTCAGCGCAAACTCTGGCGATGATGTTCCTGCCACCGGTCTAACGGCGTGCCGCCGCAGCGGCGCCGGCCTTGTCATAGGCGCGCACGATGCGGGCAACGAGTTGGTGGCGCACCACATCCCGATCATTAAAGCGGATCATGGAGACACCCTCAACACCGTCGAGCAATTTTGTGGCTTCCACCAGACCTGAAACCTGCCCGGACGGCAAATCAACCTGGCTGGCATCACCGGTCACGATCATCTGCGAATTTTCACCAAGGCGGGTAAGAAACATTTTCATCTGCATGGATGTGGTATTCTGAGCTTCATCCAGAATGACAATCGCATCGGCTAAAGTCCGCCCACGCATGAATGCGAGTGGTGCGACCTCAATCATGCCCGATTGCAAGCCTCGCTCCACTCGCTCCGGCGGCATCATGTCGTAGAGCGCATCGTAAAGCGGACGCAGATAAGGATCGACCTTTTCGCGCATGTCACCGGGCAGAAAGCCAAGCCGTTCGCCAGCTTCCACAGCAGGACGTGACAGGATCAGCCGGGAAGCCTCACCGCGCTCCAGCAAAGCTGCCGCATAGGCAACAGCGAGATAGGTTTTACCGGTACCTGCTGGCCCAAGGCCAAACACAAGCTCATTGCGCTGCATGGCACGGATATAGGCATCCTGTGTCGGCGTGCGGGCAATCACGGTTTTGCGGCGTGTCGAGATTTGCGACATTGCCACGCGGCTGCCCTTGCCGTTCTTGTCTTCTTCCAACGTTGGCAGGGAAGGCTGCGCAGCTTCCGCACGAACCATCCGGATCACACCATCCACATCGCCCGGCGACAATTCGTCACCGGCGGCCAGGCGCTGATACAGGGTCTCAAGCACGTCACGTGCCTCAGCACAGGCATCCTTGCTGCCGCGCAAAGTCACCTGATTACCGCGTGCAAGTGCTTCCACACTTAACAGCTGCTCAAGCATGGCAAGGTTTTGATCAAACTGGCCGAACAGATCTCCGACCAAACGGTTGTCGTCAAATACCAGAACAATCTGATCGAGTTCCGTCTCCGGAATTGTCAGATCACTAATCGCATCGCCACGCATATCTGCTGGGGCGAAGAGAGGCTTTGGAATCAAATCAAAATCTCGCTGTTTGTGGGCGACTCACAGACCGGCATTCAGGCCGCATCTGCATTAGAAGGCGCGATCAGCTCCGCAGACAAGCTGAATTTTGTGATACCTGTTATCAGGACGCTCTGCAATGTTCCGATCAGATCATCAGATGCCATCAGATGCACCGGTTGAAGCCATGGCGAACGACCACCCAATTGACCCGGTTCCCGCCCTTTGCGCTCCAGAAGCACGTCCATCGTGGTTCCGACTTTTGACGCATTAAAGGCAATCTGCTGTTCATTCAGCAAGGTCTGGAGCCGTTGCAACCGCTCGGACTTTACCTCTTCCGGCACTTGTTCTTCATGGGACGCAGCGGGTGTTCCGGGCCGAGGGCTGTATTTGAACGAATAGGCCTGTGCATAACCAACTTCCCGTATCACCGACATGGTGTCCTCAAAGTCGGCCTCGGTTTCGCCGGGAAAGCCAACAATGAAGTCGCCGGAAAGCGCCAGATCGGGGCGGCCGGCGCGGATTTTCTCAATCAGTTCCACATAGTCGCGCCGTGTATGCCGCCGGTTCATCGCTGCCAGAATCCTGTCAGAGCCGGACTGGATCGGCAGATGAAGATACGGCATTACCGATGGAATATCGCGATGGGCCGCAATCAGCCGGTCATCCATATCTCTTGGATGGCTTGTGGTGTAACGCAGTCGTGCCAATCCTGAGATGCAGGACAATTCTTCCAGCAAGCGGCCCAGTCCCCAACTGGTCTGATCCTCGCCCTTGCCATGATAGGCATTGACGTTTTGTCCCAACAGCGTGATTTCCTTCACACCGGCAGCCACCAGAGAGCGGGCTTCTGCCACAATATCGCGCACCGGCCGCGAGACCTCTGCGCCGCGTGTATAAGGCACCACGCAGAAGGTGCAGAACTTGTCGCAGCCTTCCTGCACGGTCAAAAAGGATGTGTAACCACGGGCTTTGGTGATGGCTGGTTTCGCGGCGGGCAGATGCTGGAACTTGTCTTCTTCGGGAAATTCGGTTTCGACCACCTGCTCCCCGGCTTCAACGCTTTTCAACAGACCCGGCAGACGGTGATAGCTTTGCGGACCAAACACCAGATCGACAACCGGCGCGCGGCGCATGATCTCTTCGCCTTCGGCCTGCGCTACGCAGCCCGCAACGCCAATCTTCATCGGCTTGGCATTTTCCCCACGGGCATCGCGTATTTTCCGGATACGGCCAATCTCCGAATAGACCTTTTCCGCGGCCTTTTCACGAATGTGACAGGTGTTGAGAATGACCAGATCGGCATCCTCAATGATTTTGGTTTCGGCATAGCCTTCCGGCGCCAGCGCATCGGTCATGCGCGTGGAATCATAGACATTCATCTGGCAGCCATAGGTTTTGACAAAAACCTTTTTGGAACTGCCGTCTCCGCCCTCTTCTGCGCCCTGTTCCGGCGTCGGGATCATTTGTGTCTGCTCAGTGCTGGTATCAACCATGCGAATGTCCTGCAGTGCGGCGCCGCTGCGCCTCTAAATCATGTCTGGATGCTGTTTGCGGGCGTTCTAGCGCGTTTTGTGGCGCGGGCAAAGGCCGGAGTTAAGATCGCGCCTCTTCCAACAAGGTCAGCACTTCCAATTCCATCATCTTTGTCAAAGTTTTGCGGTTTGTATCCGGGTTCACCTCAACCGGCGCGCCAAAGACGATTTTGGCTTCAAAACCGCCGGTGGTGATGACCGACCATAAATGCGGCAGCAGATCGATATCGCCGATCCAGGCCGTACGATCCGCCTCCATGCGGCCAAGGGCAATACCGCGCAGGCTTGTATAAGCCAGAGCGACCGGCTGCACGAACAGATCGACATTATGATCCTCCATGCGGGTTGCTGTGGCCACAACAGCGCCAATCAAGGCGCTTTTGAAGGGCAGAACGCCCCATCCCTCGCTGCTGGTGCCTTCGGGGAAGAGCACCAGTGCATCACGGCTTTCAAGCCGTTCTGTCATGGTGCCAACGGCAATGCCGGTTTTGCTGCGCTTGTCGCGTTCTACAAAGATGGTGCGTTGCCATTTCGCCAGCCAGGAAAACACCGGCCACTTGGCCACATCCGCCTTGGCAACAAATGACAGGGGTGCAGCCTGCGACAGAATAAGAATGTCCATCCAGGACACGTGATTACAAAGATACAGCACCGGGCCGGGTTGCGGCGTGCCCTTTATGGTGACGCGCACACCCGCCACCCATCTGGATACGAAATGCCACAGATAGGCTGACTGATTGGCGCGTTTGGGTGCAATGGCCAGAAACACCAGATGAAACGGCAACAGCAGCAATGTGAACAGCGTCAGCAGAACAATCCGGATGCCAGCTAGAAAGGAGGACATAATGTGAATCAGTCCGGCTGATCTTGGTCGGTATCTTTGTCGAGATTGGGCAGCGGAACTGCGTAAAGTTCCAGCCGGTGGTCGACAAGCCGATAGCCAAGTTCTTTTGCAATCAACTCCTGCAATTGCTCGATGCGTTCATTGCGAAATTCGATAACGCGTCCGCTTTTCACATCAATCAGATGATCATGATGCTCATCAGGGACCGTTTCATAACGAGAGCGGCCATCGCGAAACTCATGGCGTTCAACAATGCCCTGTTCTTCAAACAGCCGTGTGGTGCGGTACCCGGTTGAAACAGAGATGTTTGCATCAATGGCTGATGCGCGTTTGTGAAGTTCTTCCACATCAGGATGATCATCCGATTGTTCCAGAACGCGGGCAATGACCCGGCGTTGTTCCGTCAATCGCAAGCCCTTTTCGCTGCATTGCTGCTCAAGCAGGGATTTCTTGTCGGCCTCAATCAGTTTTTGTGCCATGTCAGCCGTCCGCCAAAGACAGGAATCGTTCGATGTCGATTACCGAACATTGCAGGCCATGACAAGCGCTGTCCCGCCAGATACGCCTTTGCGCTTTTCAGCGTGGGTATAATATCCCTTGCGCACCCCGACCTGCTCAAAGCCGAGCTGTCGGTAGAGATGCAATGCGGACTGATTGTTCTCGTCAACTTCCAGGATCAGTCTGCTGATGCGGTCAGCATAGAGTTTTCTGAGCGACTCAGCCATCAGCTTGCGACCCACACCCCGGCCTCTGGTTTGCGCGGCGACCGCAATTGTCAGAATTTCCGCCTCATCTGCGGCGTGGCGCAACAACACAAATCCAACCGGCCGGTTCCGCGTCAGCGGGCCGGTTTCAAGCGCCAGATAACCGAACACATTGTTCTGGCGCAGCAGGCCCATCATGTCCTCAGGTCCCCAGGCAGGATCAAAGCCGGTGGCGTGAATGTCGGACATGGCCACGCAATCCTGTTCTTCCAAAGGACGCAACAGAATTTCACGGTTTATAAGGCGTGCCGGATTGAGGAATGAGATCACAGCGCAGCCCCTGTCGCTCTGCCACTGTCTTGCGCAGCGGGCCGCAGCACATGTTTTGCAGATTGGGGTTTTGCATCAGCACCGCGCAGGTAAAGTGGCGCTGCCGGGTTGGTTTCAACGGCCAGCGTGTGGCCAAGCTCGGCTATACTGAGAATATTCGGCAAAGCAGTCTCGATGATCATCTGGTCTTCTGCGTTTTCAGCTGGCAGCAAGGAAAGACCTGAGCCAATCAGGCAGAGTGGCACGGGTAACGCTGCCACTGCGTCTGGAAGTGCGTCAACCGGGATCAGGCTGTCATCTATCAGCACAGTTCCAGAATTATCCACAGCTTTGACATAGGCGGCTCCCCGTCGGGCATCATTGATGGCGCAAAAGGCCAGCGAATCACGATTGAGTGCACGTGCTTCCAGCAGCAAGGCGTCCAGCACGCCAACTCCTATGGCATCAATTTTAAGTGTTGCAGCCAGAACCCTGGCTGCTGAAAGCCCAACCCGCTGGCCAGTGAATGAGCCGGGGCCTTTTGTGACAGCAATTCGGTCAATATCAGCAGGTACGAGACCGCTTGATGAGAGCAGTTTGGCAATCTGCCCTGTCAGAACTTCCGCATGGCCCCGCCCCAGATCCTGTGTGTTCTGCGCAATAGGCTGAACACGGCCGTCTTCCCATTTGGAAACCGCGACCGCACAAAGTGCATTACAGGTGTCTATACTGAGTTGAACCATGGACCGTTCGTTAAAAGGCTTTTGTGGCGCTGCCAAGTCTTAGATCGCAGTTTCAACAAAAATGCCGAGCGAATTTGCCCGGCATTATAAATTGCTGATTTTGTGATCGCGGGTGTTTCGCAAGCGATCAGGTGACCGGGCGTACTTCCTGCACATCGGGCACAAAATGGCGCAGCAGGTTTTCGATACCGTGCTTCAGTGTCGCTGTTGATGATGGGCAGCCTGCACAGGCACCGCGCATATGAAGGAAGACAACGCCGTCCTTGAAGCCCTGGAACGTGATATCGCCACCATCATTGGCCACTGCCGGGCGCACACGTGTCTCCAGCAATTCCTTGATGACCTTCACTGTTTCCGCATCACTTTCTTCAAAAAACTCACCACTGGTCTCGCCATCGGCATCACCTGTGCCATCAAGCACTGGCAGTCCGGACAGGAAATGCTCCATAATCGCACCCAGAATGGCTGGTTTGATATGGGCCCATTCCACATCCGATTTGGTAACCGAGATGAATTCCTGACCAAAAAACACGCCGTCCACGCCCTCGACAGAAAACAGTTTCTGCGCAAGCGGAGAATCTTCAGCATCTGCAGCACTGCGATAATCGCGTGTTTCCTTTGCCAGGACCGTCTGTCCCGGAAGGAACTTCAGTGTGGCTGGATTTGGCGTAGCTTCTGTCTGAATAAACATGGAAACGAACTCCCGAAACAGTGCCTGAGTGCACTGAAGAAAACATCATCGTTGAACACCGATATAAGCATATTTCGACAATGTAAAAGGCCTAATTTAGAATTATTCTAGACTGGAATGCGATAGTTCGCAATCTCGGATTTTAGCAGATCAGGACACAATTTCTCATACAGCTTGACATGATACCAATTGGTATCATATATAAATAATACCTTTTGGTGTTATTAAAGGAGTTCACGAGGTGTTTTACAAATTGGCGATGCGTCTCACAATTTTTGCGTCCGCCGCCTTTATCGCAAGCTCTGCTGCCGCCGCCGGTGCCAGCGTCGAAATTGGGGAAAGCGGGGGCCAGATTATCAACACGCCAGCCGCGCAGATGAAGTGGGAGGTGACCGGTGAGGGCGTTCAGTTCGCCGCACTACAGGGAGATCGTTTCTCAGAAGCCTATATGGCGATGGTGAGACTGCCTGCCGGCCTGATCAGCCCGGCGCATATCAAATCAGCCAACATGTATGGCCTGGTTGTCAGCGGCACGATCACGCACCACGCGGTGGAACTCGGGCCGGATGATGAGGTCGCGCTTCCTGCCGGCTCTTACTACAAAATTCCAGCGGGTCTCGCCCATGTCAGCAAATGTGTATCAGACGTCGATTGCGTCACCTTTCTTTATCAGGATGGCGGGTTTGATTTCCTGCCAATTGACCAATGATGTCGGCAGAGCAGGGGGCTTTCCGTGCCCTCGCAGATCCAACACGTCGACAGATACTCATGCATCTTGGGTCATCGGACATGACCATTGCCCAGGTATCCGATCACTTCGACATGACCAGAGGCGCGGTCCGGAAACATCTGACCATTCTGGAAGAAGGTAATCTGATCTCGGTGCATCCCAAGGGGCGAGAGCGAATTAACCGGCTGGCGCCGGAAGGCATAAGGGCCGCTGCTGACTGGCTCAACTATTTCAACCGCTTCTGGGATGAAAAACTGAGCGCACTGCAAACTGCAATCGAAAACGAACAACGCAATGAAAGCGACAAAAAATCATGAGCAATGACACATTGAACAAATCCATCTTCCTGCCCGCTTCACGCGAAACCGTCTGGTCCTTTCTGACTGAGAAAGACAAGCTCAAATTGTGGTTTCAACCCGCTGAGGCCGATCTTGCGGACAAGCAGGATTATGCGCTTATTTCGACCGGGGATGATGGCTCTGTAAACAAAATTTGCTGGGGCACAGTGCTGGAGATGGATCCACCGAGCCGCCTGAAATACTCATTCACCATCAAACCGTTGAATGGGGCCAGCACAAGCGTGATCTGGGAGTTGGAAGCCCTTGAGGGGGGCACGAAACTGTCACTGACCCATGAAGGCATCGGCCAGGCTGCGGGCGAAGCTGCAATGGGCCTGATACTGGCGCTCGACAAGGGCTGGGACGATCACTTGGCGCGTCTGCGTGCCGAAATGAGCTAAGTTTTCAGGTTCAGACGATCGCGTCCATGTCTTCGTCTGTCAGATCACCTGGAACGATGGTCACTGGAATTGGAAAGGCATCGGTCTTTGTTGCAAGCGAGGCAATGAGAGGACCGGGCCCTTCTGTACCGGAGGCCGCAGCCAGAACGAGGATGGCGATGTCTTCATCTTCCTCGATCAGTTCCAATATCTGCGGTGCGCGTTGGCCTTCCAGAATAACCAGGTCCGGGCGCATCGTGGAGACCGAATTGACCTCATTTTCGTAGCGCGCAAGAATGCCTTCGGCCTCTTCGCGCGCTTCGGCCCGCATGATGTCTTCCACACCAATCCAGTGTTGAAACTCACCAGTGGAAATCACATAGAGCAGCACCAGCCCACCGCCTGTGCTCTCTGCGCGCCGTGCGGCATATATCAGGGCTCGATGACACTCGGGCGTGTCATCGATCACCACCAGAAACTTGCGGCGGTGACCCTCTTCCTTACTTTTTCGTTGCTTCATCATGTGCGGATGCTGCCATTGGTTGCGCGTTGCGGCAAGTATTTTGTTAGCGCACTCATTCCGATGCAACAATCATGATAAGTGCACTAGGAGACGAACCCGAATATGGCTTTGACATCCCGCAGAACCGGTTGTGCCAGCACGCGCGCCTGTTCAGCGCCGTTACGCAGCACTGCGTCCACATGATCCGTATCATCCATCAAACGGCGCATCTCCAATGTGATCGGTGACAGAGTTTCCACAGCCAAATCGGCTAGAGCCGGTTTGAACTTTGAAAACTCGGCCCCGGCATATTCTGTCAGCACATCCTGCGGGGCCTTGTCAGACAGGCCGGAATAGATGTTGATGAGATTGCGTGCTTCCGGCCGATCAGCCAGATCATCGAGATTATCCGGCAGCGGATTGGGGTCCGTCTTTGCTTTACGAACCTTCTTCGCCAAATCGTCAGCATCATCCGTCAGATTCAGCCGCGACAGATCGGAAACATCGGAACTCGACATTTTCTTCGAACCGTCGCGCAAGGACATGACCCGTGTCGCCGCTCCCGTAATCAACGGCTCCGGCAGCGGAAAATAAGTCTTTTCCGGCCCAATGCCCAATCCGAGACGATCAATTTCACCAGCAAAGTCCATATTGAATTTCTGCGCAATGTCGCGCGTCAGTTCCAAATGCTGCTTCTGATCCTCGCCCACCGGCACATGGGTGGCGCGGTAAGCCAGAATGTCAGCGGCCATCAGGCTGGGATAGGCAAACAGGCCAACAGATGCATTTTCGCGGTTCTTGCCAGCCTTGTCCTTGAATTGGGTCATACGGCTGAGCCACCCCATACGGGCAACGCAATTGAAGAGCCATGCCAGTTCGGCATGTTCTTTTACCTGGCTTTGATTGAAAACAATGTGTTTCGATGGATCAATGCCCGCAGCCAGAAACGCCGCCGTCACTTCCCGTGTTTTCTGCCGTAGTACAATGGGGTCCTGCCACACGGTGACGGCATGCAGATCAACCACGCAATAAACGCAATTGTGGCTTTCCTGCATGGCCACGAAGCGCTTGATCGCGCCCAGATAATTGCCAAGATGTACATTGCCGCTAGGCTGGATGCCGGAAAACACCCGTGGTTCAAAACCGGAAGCTGCCGTAGTCATGTTTCACTCTTGTGACTGGAGTTGAATGCTGCGCTCTTATGACGAAGCGAGGCGGTGCTGGCAAGACTCAACCTTTGGAGCGGCTTCGTATCCGTTGTGCAATGGTCAATGCGTTGAAGACCCCCGTCAACTGGCACACCAGGCCGAAAATGGCGAGGCTGACCGTGCCCAGAACACCCATGCCAAAGAATTTCACCAGGAAGGCAGCATCGGTCAGAAACGGGCTTAGCCAATTGGCACCATAGTAGATCCAAACGCCAGTCAGAAGCGTTGCCAGCACCAGACGCGGTACCCGGCGGTGCAGACTGTCATCCCATACGAAGTGACCGCGTTTCCACAGAATAAACCCAAGGCAGCCGGCATTGGCCCAACCGGCGAGAGAGGTGGCAATGGCAATGCCAACATGCTGAAACAGAGGGAACAGTGCCAGGGAAAAGGCAACATTCACGACCACACCAATGCCTGCAAAATACATTGGCGTCTTGGTATCTTCGCGGGCAAAATAACCTGGAGAAAAGACTTTGATCAGAACAAAGGCTGGCAGGCCCCAGGCAAAAGCAGCCAGGGCAGCGCCGGTTTGAATGGTTGCTTCTGGCGTGAAATTTCCGCGCTCGAACATTAACCGGATGACCGCATCCGGCACCAGAAACAGAGCCATCGCTGCAGGCAGGGTCAAAGCCAGCGCCAGTTCCATTGCACGGTTCTGGGTGTCGCTGGCGATCTGTAGTTCATCGCGTCTTATATGCCGTGATAAGACCGGCAGCAGAACCACGCCCATGGCAATACCGACGATGCCCAACGGAAACTGATAAAGCCGATCAGCGTAATACAGAAACGAAACCGCACTGTCCTGGGTGGAGGCGATGATGGTGCCAACAAGAATGTTGATCTGGGTAATACCCCCGGCAATCACACCTGGAACACCCAGCGCCAGCAGGCGCTTGACGGATTTTGTCAGGCGCGGCCGTTTGAGCCGAAGATTGAATTTGGTTCTCCGAAACATCCAATACAGCACGCCCAACTGTACAAACCCGGCCACGAAAACTCCCCATGCCAGCCAGTAACCGGAAATGGGCGTGTCGCCAAAACCCCGCAAACCAATGACAGCCAGCACGCCAACCATGATGACATTCAAAAGGATGGGGCCATAGGCTGCTGCACGAAAATGACCGAACGTGTTGAGCATACCGCTCAGCATCGCAATCAATGACATGCACAACAGATAGGGGAAGGTGATGCGTGTCAGCCAAACCGCCAGTTCAAATTTGACGGCGTCATCCAGGAAACCGGGCGCAAGAACTGATACGAAAAACGGTGTCGCAATTTCGGCAAGCGCAGTCAGCAGCAGCAAGGTGAACAGAAATACGGCCAGAATTTCACTGGCGAAATTACTGGCCTTGTTGGGGTTCTTCTCCGCCTCGCCCTCTTCCAGAGAGCGCGCAAACAACGGCACAAAGGCTGCATTGAACGCGCCTTCAGCAAACAATCTGCGAAACAGGTTTGGCAGCCGAAAAGCCACCAGAAAGGCATCTGCAACCGGGCCGGTGCCGACAAAAGCTGCCATAAGAAGATCGCGCACATAGCCAAGTATACGGCTTAAAAGCGTTGCAAAACCGACAGTGAAGAAATTGGAAAAGAGTTTCACACGGTCAGGCTCTTTTTGTTCATCGGCGTTGTGTTGCGTTTGCTTTTATTTGGCACATGGCCGGCGGTGCCGGGCTTTGTCGTGAAAATCCGCATCAGCCGATCCTTGATCGCTTTGTGTTTGGCAGGGGCAGTAATCTTCTCGCCCATCAGATCGGTCACGTAAAATCCATCCAGTGCCCGCTCTCCAAAAGTCGCAATATGAGCTGAGGCAATGTCCAGATTAAGATCAGCCAATGCTGTGGTCAGATCATACAGCAGACCAAGCCGGTCGAGACCCGAGACTTCGATAACCGAAAACAAATTGGAAACGGTGTTGTCAATCGAGACCTCAGGGTCCAGCGAAAACGCCTTCTGACGGCGTGTCTTTTTGCTTTTGGTGGCCAGCACGCCTGGCAGATGCAACGACCCATTCAACACGTCTTGAATGAGATCGCCAATGCGCGCACCACGGCGCAATTCATCGGCATCATCATTGAATTCCCTGTTGATGAAAATGGAATCCAGCGCCTTGCCATTGGTGGTCGTGAAAATCTGTGCGTCAACAATGTTTGCGCCGGCAACAGCGCAGGCTCCGGTCACATAGGCCAGCAGTCTGGGATGGTCCGGCGCATAGACGGTAATTTCTGTAATTTCTTCAAATGATTTCGTATGAACAGTGGTCGCAAAAGTCCGCTTTTCCGATTCTGCATCATTGATAAAACGCGCATGGCGCGCCATTGCATCTGGATCTACCCGCATCCAGTAAGCCGAATAATGGAGTTTCTGATAGGTTTTGACCTGGCGTTGGCTCCAGGCTTTTTCGCCGTCGCGCGTTTCTTCCATCAGCACATGGGACAATTGCTGTTTGGCGCGATTGACGCGTTCGCTTTGGGCAACCTGAGTGAAGCCACCGGTGAGCAGCGGCTCGGTTTCATAATACAGCGTGCGCAGAAGCTGCCCTTTCCAACCATTCCACACGCCAGGACCCACAGCTTTGATATCGCAGACGGTCAGGATAAGCAGCATTTTCATGCGCTCAGTGGTTTGAACACGAGCATGAAAATCCTGAATGGTCTTGCGGTCGGCCAGATCGCGCGACTGGGCTATGGAAGACATCGTGAGATGTTCTTCAATCAGCCAGGCCACCAGTTCGGTCTGCGCTGGGGTCAAGCCAAAGCGGGGGCACAGTTTACGGGCAACTTTGGCCCCGGCAATTGAATGGTCTTCCTTACGTCCCTTGGCAATGTCATGCAGGAAGAGAGCGACATAGAGGATGACGCGATCCTTGATTTCCGGGAAAATCTCATTGGCCAGCGGATGTTCCGCTTCCAAATCACCACGCTCGATTTCGGCCAGAATGCCGATGGATCGTAACAAATGCTCATCAACCGTAAAGTGATGATACATATTGAATTGCATCATCGCCACGACGCGCCCGAAATCAGGGATGAAGCGGCCCAGAACTCCGGCCTCATTCATACGTCGCAAAACGGTCTCAGGTTGATTTTTGCTTGTCAGAATGTCCAGAAACAAGCGATTGGCATCCGGGTCTTCACGCACCCGCTTGGTGATGAATTTCAGGGACCTGCGCACCAGTTGGATCGTATCTGGATGAAATGCCAGATTGTGTTTATCAGCCAGCCAGAACAGACGTATCAGATTGACTGGATCGCGCTCGAAGATCGTATCATCTGCCGCAGCAATGCGCTTTGTCTCCAGAACAAAATCTGTCGTGCCGCGAATTTTACGCCTGCGGCGGCCGGTGAGGTTGAGAAACAGCCGGTTGAGATCCGGTGTATCCTTTGCATCAGCCTCTTCCAGCTGTGCGCAGAAAATTCGGGTCAGATCGCCCACATCCTTGGCAATCAGGAAGTAGTGTTTCATGAAGCGCTCGACGGCTACCAGACCGCCATGTTCCTGATAACCAAGCCGCCGCGCCAGCTCTGCCTGAACATCAAAGGACAGGCGTTCTTCGGGCCGACCGGTCAGGAAATGCAAATGGCATCGCACAGCCCACAGGAAGTCTTCACATTTCAGAAAACGATTGTGCTCCTTGCGGGTAAAAACACCGAGCTTGATCAACTCATCCGTTTTGGAAACGCCGTAGAAATACTTTGCGATCCAGAACAGGGTGTGCAAATCACGAAGGCCGCCCTTGCCCTCCTTGATATTCGGCTCAACCCGGTAACGTGACGCGCCAGATCGTTTGTGGCGATCATCTCGCTCTTCGAGCTTGGCCGCAATAAATTCTCGTGCGGTGCCGCGCACCACATCCTTTTCAAACCGCTGTTCCAATTCGTCAAACAGGTCGCGGTCGCCGCACACATGGCGGGCTTCCAGTATGGAGGTGCGGATTGTAATATCGGTTTTGGAAAGGCGGACACATTCATCAATGTTGCGGGTGGCATGGCCAACCTTGAAGCCCATGTCCCACAACAGATATAGCAGATATTCAACAACACTTTCGCCCCAGGGTGTCTGCTTGTAGGGCAACACGAACAGCAGATCGATATCAGACCCCGGCGCTAAGGTGCCGCGCCCATAACCACCGACTGCCACAACAGACAGTTTTTCCGCCATGGAAGGCGTGCCGGTCGGGAAAACATGAGCCAGAGCAAACTCCAGAATGCAGCGCATCAACAGATCCTGCATGTCTGACAGACGTTTGGCACAGGCCGTGCCACTGCCATTCTCATTCAACTCGTCTTTGGCGATTGCGCAACCGGCCTTATAGGCCTCCTTCAAGGTTGCAAGCACCTTGTTGCGCACGACCGGTGCGTCACCGGTACCGCCATTTTTAGCGACAATGCTGTCCAGCTGTTCGCTCAGCGCATTGATGTCAATCAGCGGAAGCTGTTTTACTTGTGTAGCCATGGTGTCGCTTTTCAGATTAAAGGGCCTGTCTGTCAAGGAGACACCCTGAACGACAGGCCCTTATTGGCAAAGCCTCAGCGGCAGCACGCGCACCCGAAAAAATTTGCAGGCGATAGCCAATTAGAGAATGAATCGGCTGAGATCGGTATCTTTTGCCAGTTCGGCCACGTTTTCGCGCACCAGTTCAGCGTTGATCTCGATGGTTTCACCGCCCCGGTCTGTTGCCGTGAAACTGATGTCTTCAAGCAGCTTCTCCAAAATGGTCTGCAATCGTCTGGCTCCGATATTCTCCACCGAAGCGTTGATCTGTACGGCCAAACGGGCAATTTCGGTTATGGAATCATCGGTAAATTCGAGCGTGACATCTTCTGTCGCCAGCAGCGCTTTATACTGTTTTATCAGGCTGGCTTCGGTTTCGGTCAGAATACGCTCAAAGTCATTCTGTTCCAGAGCGCGCAATTCAACGCGAATGGGCAGACGTCCCTGTAGTTCCGGCAAAAGGTCTGACGGTTTGGCTACATGAAAGGCACCTGATGCAATGAACAGAATATGGTCTGTCTTGATCGGTCCGTGCTTGGTCGCAACTGTTGTGCCTTCAATCAGGGGCAGCAGGTCACGCTGAACGCCTTCACGGGAGACGTCTGCACCGCCGCGATCTGCCCGCGCACAGATTTTGTCAATCTCGTCGAGAAACACGATGCCGTCATTTTCAACCGTCGAAATGGCATCTGTCACGACCTTCTCTTCATCGAGCATCTTGTCGGCTTCTTCGCTCAGCAGCAGACCGTAACTGTCCCGCACGTTCACCCGGCGCTTCTTTGTGCGCCCGCCCATGGCTTTGCCGAACAGATCATTGAGGTTCATGACACCGACACTGCCGCCGGGCATGCCTGGAATGTCCATGCCACCAAGTGGGCTGGACGTGTCACGCAGCTCAATCTCGATTTCCTTGTCATCCATGCTGCCATCACGCAATTTCTTGCGGAAGGATTCACGCGTTGACGGGCTGGCCGTATCGCCCACCAATGCGTCCAGCACACGTTCTTCAGCCTGCAGATGCGCTTTGGCTTCAACCGTTTTGCGGCTCTTTTCCCGCGTTTGCGCAATCGCAACTTCAATCAGATCGCGGATGATCTGTTCCACATCACGGCCCACATAGCCGACTTCTGTGAATTTGGTAGCTTCGATCTTGATGAAGGGCGCATTGGCGAGCTTCGCCAGACGGCGGGCAATTTCGGTTTTACCGACGCCTGTAGGCCCGATCATCAAAATGTTCTTGGGCAGCACTTCTTCGCGCATGACCCCTTCCAATTGCATGCGGCGCCAGCGATTGCGCAGCGCAACGGCCACAGCACGCTTGGCATCTTGTTGCCCGATGATGTGGCGATCAAGTTCGGAAACGATCTCACGTGGAGAAAAATTAGTCATAAAGTCCTCTGAAAACGGCTTCTTGTTAGGTCCATCAAATGTGTCACGCCTGTTGGCGTCGTGTAATCCATCAGGTGTTCAAAACCTGCTTTTCCATACGCTTTTACAGCATTCATGTTTTTGGCATCGGGGTCGATCACCAGATAGTCTGCACCCTCATCAAAGAGCTTTGCACAAAAGGCATGTACCATTGCGGTGCCGAGCCCTTTGCCTATCATAGTGGTGTCACCAATAAACGTATCAATTCCAACGGCATCCGTTGGCAAATCCGCAGCCCAGGGTTCCTCGTCTGGATAGTCTGTTGGCCGCCATTGCTGAATATAGCCAAATTCCTGTTGATCTGCCGACGCGACAAATCCCTGTTCAAACAGATGCGTCATGGATTGCCGCATCAATTCAATTTCATGCTCAGGCTCCCCCCACCACAAGCGAACATGTGGTGTTTTCAACCATTTCTGCAACATGGGAAATGCAGATTCAGTCAAAGGCTGGAACGTGATTGATGGCACAGCAGATGACAATTTTCAGCGCCTTAAATCTTGATCGGTGGCAATGCAGCCAACCATCGATTGGGCAACAACGTGCCAATGACCATATGCCGAATGCGTTGCCAACCCATGCCGAATATGATGATCAGTGCGCCAATCACCAGCAGCACCAGGGCAAATGGGGGGATGCCCGTATTGTCTGACGCATTTTCAACGATGCGATAAATGCCAAGGGCGCCGAAATAGGTGAGTGTGGGGATCAGCAAGGCGCGACGATCAATGGCCAGTGAAATCAGCACAATGACCACCATCAGGGCAACAAGACCAACCGTCGCTGCTGTACCGGGCTCAATGGAACCAAAGCCGACATCCTGACCGCTGGACAGAATAAACAGGGGATGCACAATCATCGGTGCAGAAATCAGATGAAGCCAAAAGGCTGCATCAGACATGGTTGTAAGGCGGTTACGGTCCTTGAAATCCAGATAGATGCCCGTGGCAAAAATCACCAAACCACAGATCAGTGGCAAGACCAGCAAACGCTGGAGCAGTTGCAATACATCTGAAGCACTGGAGAGCCGAACCTGACCTTGTGCAACTTCATCCATGAACAATTCGCTGGCGCCCACAGTGACAAGACCAGTTGCGGCCAGCGCTATGATGGCCGCTTCAACAGGCACACGAAACCGCCAGAAATAGATGGCAGATACCGCCAGAATTACCGAAAATCCCATAAGACCGGCAGTCTGACCCTGATCCAGAAGCACCAATGCTGCCAACGCGTTGTCAGGTTCGGCAAAGTCGAACCTTTGATCCAGCCAGATCTGCAGCAGGCCACCAATGCAAACAAGAAAGCCAAGGGCCAGCACCGTGCTGGGCAGCTTCATGCGCTTGATGCGGCTGATATATTCAGCCAGCAACCAGATCACAGCGCCCATAATGGCGAATTGGGCCACCATGGACTGGTTCATGACGGAGCCGAGTGAAAACGCCAGACCTGTCAGCAGCAGAACGATTCCGATGGTCACGAAGATATCGTTGAAGCCGCCGATCAGCCGAAACGTTTCACGGTCATCGGTCGCCCGGCTGGTATCCGCTACGGTTCTCAGCAGGTCGCGATTGGTGAACGCAACCAGATCAGCCGCCTGATCGGGGCTGATGATGCCGGCTTTCACCGCTGCTGGAAGATCAATCTGATGGGTCATCTTGGCCGGGTTTACTCGCTGTCCAGGCTTTCCACGACGACCTGATCATTGGTGTAAACGCAGATGTCAGCCGCAATTGCCATGGATTTGCGAGCAATTTCTTCGGCCGACAAATCCATATCAATCAAAGCTTTTGCAGCAGACAGTGCATAATTTCCGCCGGAGCCGATGCCCATCACGCCCGCCGGTGGTTCCAGCACATCGCCGGTTCCGGTCAGAACCAGAGAAACGGACTTGTCAGCCACCAGCATCATGGCTTCCAGCCGACGCAGATAGCGATCTGTCCGCCAATCCTTAGCCAGATCAACACAGGCGCGGGTCAATTGATCAGGATACTGCTCCAGCTTGGCTTCCAGCCGTTCAAACAGCGTGAACGCATCTGCTGTTGCACCTGCGAAACCGGCAATAACCTGACCGCGACCAAGTGGGCGGACCTTTTTGGCATTGTGCTTGATCACCGTTTGACCAAGACTGACCTGACCATCACCGGCAATCACAACCTTGCCGCCCTTGCGAACGGTCAGAATGGTTGTCCCATGCCACAAAGGCATGGCGTCTGATTTACTCATAAATGCTCCATTTTACTGAGCCTATCCGGGCGCGGACAGGCGCATCGCATCCGCTACCACATGTTCGTAGGTGCCCTATGTAGTCATTTCGGTCGAGGCTGCAAACCTATCTGACAAAACCAGCAGGTTTCCAGGTTTAATCCGGCCGCATTGCATGGCTGATTTTTCCGTAATGGGCCGCGATCCGCGCTTCTGCCTGCGCAAGCGGCTCAATGGCGGTTGCCATATGAAATCCGTTGGTATGAATGATATTGGTTGCGTCCACCATGATGGCAACATGGCCGGGCCAGAAAATCAGATCACCGCGCTGCAGACCCGAAAAATCTGCTGTGAGCTCCAGCTCACGCCCCATTTTGCCTTGCATATCGGAATCCCGTAAGGTGGATTTCCCTGCGGTTTGCCGCGCTATTTGCACAAGGGCAGAGCAATCAAGGCCGATGCTGGACCGTCCACCCCAAAGGTAAGGCACGTAGAGAAACTGTTCGGCATAGGAAACCCAGTCCGCGTTACGCTTGTCCAGTGGCTGAACATGGCGCGCAATTACAGCGCCCTCAATTCCGTCCGGCAAGGTGACCAAGTGATATGGCGTGCCGCGTGTTTCGGCAGTTCCGGTCGTGCGCAGCTGAGCGCCCATGGACAGCTGCATCAGGGGCGGATCACGCAGTTCGGCTTTCGGATAGACAAAGCTGCGTTGCACCACAATTTGCACATTGGCTGAAACGGCGCGGTCTTTGCTTACAAGATTGCCAGCCGGCATGTAGCCAACATAATTGTCGCTCTGTAACTGCCCCCAACACCAATCACCGCTTTGATCGAAGACAGTGAAGGTTTCCCCCATCACAGCTTCGGTTTCCATGGTTGATGCGGAATTAGGTGTTCTGTGGATCGGCGCCGTCGGCGTCCTGACAATGAATGCTGTACCTGCCACATAATTGGCTGCATCGACGCGATCCTTCAGCCGCTCATCGGCCAAATCATCGCGAAAGGCGTGCAGCCTGCGATCCAGTGTAGACATATCACTCATCGGGGCACCTCTTCTGCCATTCGGGCGATAACATCGCCGGCACGTTCCAGAAACAGTGATCCCTCGACTGTGCGTTGGATCACCACATTGCGTCGGTCTTCCGGGTCCCTGCGCCTTGATACAAGACCCCAGCCGCCCATTGTATCAAGGGCCCGCGTGATCACAGGCTTGGTCACGCCCAGCTTCTGCGCCAAACCGCGCACCGTATGGGGCGGTGACTCCAGATAAATCGACAACAGCACAGCCCATTGCCGTTGAGACAGATCGGGCTCGTCATCCAGCACCATGGCCAGATTGGCCTTGTGCCACAGATAGAGCGCTTGGGCTGGGCGCAGATTGACCGGCATTGGTTAAAATACAGTCCGTAATTGGGTTTCGTTTCGGAACCGTATCTTTATTGATCCTGTGCGTAAAGATTTTTCAGACATGCGTATAATGCGCGCATTCCCTGTGTCTCGCCACCAGCAGGCTTACCGGGCCTTGTCGTCAGATTATAAGCCATCAGATCAATATGAGCCCACTTTGTTTCGGCGGCAACGAAGCTCGACAGAAACAGAGCAGCCGTAATGGCACCACCATATCCACCGGAGGAGATATGGTTGATATCAGCGATCTTGCTGTCGAGTGACTTTTTGTAGGGCTGCCACAAGGGCAGTTGCCACAGCGGGTCCGCTTCCGCCAGCGAGGTTGCCTGCAAATCGGTTGCGAACGCATCATTGTTCGAAAACATGCTTGGAATATCAGTGCCAAGCGCAACCCGGGAAGCACCGGTCAGCGTTGCCATATCAACAATCAGATCAGGTTCGTCTTCACTTGCCAGGGTCAATGCATCGGCCAGGATCAGGCGACCTTCCGCATCCGTGTTGCCAATTTCAACCGTACGGCCAGACCGGCTGGTCAGAACATCACCCGGTCGGAAGGCAGAGCCGGAAATGGCATTTTCCACACAGGGAATGATGACGCGCAATCGAACCGGGAGATCCGTTGCCATAATGGCCGAAGCCAGTGCCAGAACATTGGCCGCGCCGCCCATGTCTTTCTTCATCAACAACATGCCCGCGGCCGACTTGATGTCGAGGCCGCCCGAGTCGAAAGCCACACCCTTCCCGACAAGCGTCACCTTTGGATTGCGTGTTGCACCCCAGGAAAAATCGACCAGCCTTGGCGCTTCTTCACTGGCACGGCCAACAGCGTGGATCATCGGAAAGTTTTCCGTCAGCAGGTCTTTACCAACAGTGATTTTGCAGGGAACATCATAGGCGCTGGCAAGCGCTTGGGCTGCATCCGCTATGTCTTTCGGCCCCATATCATTGGCCGGGGTGCTCACCAGATCGCGGCCAAAAGCCGTGGCACGGGCAAGTGCCCGCACCTCGTCCAGGTTCGTGATATCCTGATCGAGGCATAATTTCGGTTCAGCAGAGCTCATTTTCTTGTAGCGGTCGAATTTATAGGACCCTAATGCCCATGCTAACGCGTCGCGGGCGCGATCACGGGTGATGTTCTCTCCATAGGCAATCCGGTAGTCACCGCCTGGCAGGGCCTGTGGCAACGCGCCGACAATCAGAGGATCCTGATCCCCGACATCCGTCGGTCCAACACCAAGTACAATGCAAGACAGGAACCCTTCATCATCCGGGACAAGAAGTATTGCGCCACTCGCTGCGCCGAAATTGGATGCCTTGATCCAGTTTTTTGCGCGCAGACTTATGGCCTCGAATGGATCATCTTCGAACATGACATTGTCTGCAGTCAGCAGATAAATCGGTATGCAATGTGCCGGAGGCGTGGTGTCTGTAAATCCGGGGTCAAATGTCTGAAAGGCAAATCTATCGGTCATAAATGCGTCCACTGAGTTAAATCTTGAATTGGCTCTAGCATCTGGCCTGAAATTCCTAAAGCCCAGAAGTCAGTGTCCCCAACTACTTATGAAATAGTTTATCAACACATTATGGGTACCATTGGTAGATTATTAACAACAACACCACTGGTACATCATGGCGTTAAACGCCTCAATTAGTGAGCCAAAGCTAAGGACTGAAAGGCTGGTTCAGTCTGCAGATCCCAAGTCTTTTGCGCCTAAAGTGCATCAATTTCTTCCCGCAATTCGTTTGTTCCTGAGGGTTTGGATTGTCGTCGCGCTGGTGTCCTTCTGTGGTCTTGCCGGATGGCACTTCCTGACTCAGGAACAGAAGACAAAAGCAACTGTTGATGCGTCGATCGAGCGTGTTCTGCTGGGTGTGCAGGCCGGCGCGTCGGTTCAGGATTTTCTGAATGCTGAACAGATTTCAGCGCTCGGAAAGCAGTTCATCGTGCATGACATTATCCTGGGCGGGAAAGTGCTCAGCCCGACCGGTGATATTCTGGCCAGTTTTGGCTACCAGCCGGCTCTGACCTGGCAAGACGTTCAACTGAATGGCGAAAAGTTTCGCCATAATTCGGATGACAAGACCGTAGATGTATCCTTCGAACAATTCGACACCGGATTTATTTATCAGCTCATTCTGCGTATTCCTGGTCCCGGTCATGCTTTTTCGAAGCAGGATGAGACAATCGCTCTTTCCAATCATTTGACCCGGGATGTGGTTATTGCAGCCTGTGCTGCAACAGCCGTTGCCTTGCTCTTTCTTATATTGATAGTGGGCCCGCACAGGCATCTTCAACGGGCAGCGATAAGAGCTGCTTCCACTTCAAAGAATGTCGCGGCTACGCGCCTGAAATGGCGACGGGGCGATACAATCGGAATGACGGCCAAAGCCATTGATACGCTGATCGCCCGGTTGCATTACCTGCGTGAAAGTGAATTGGCGCCGCTGAGGCATGCTTTTCATAAATCCGGTTTTCCAATTCTGAAATTCAATGCCAATGGGCGCCTTAGCGAAGCCAATGAGGCCGCAGCATTTTTCTTTGAACGGGAAAATCCCGCTCAATTGAAAGACTTTGATTTTCTGTTCACCACCATCGCCGAACACACGCAAGGCACGCCCTTAGCGCTCAGTCAGGCCAGTGAAGATGGCAGCTATCAGGGACAAATCCTGGTGCAGACTGACAAGGGGAACAGTAAGATTTGCTTCGCTGACATCACCACAATGGCTTCAACGGAAGCGCGAAAGAATGCTGCCATCCAGGTGGTGCTTGCTGATGCAACGACATTTTTCACACGCCTTGTGACGAAGGAACAGCAAGCTGACACGCTGGAATCTGCCAATCAGGACGCAAAGCGGCATAATTTGCAGTTACAACGACAGTTGGAAGCTCTGGCCAGCATGTCCACGCCACTGGCGGACAAAAAGAAAGCCGAAGGTGAAAAGTCAGTCTTTATCAGCATGGAACGACTGATCAACGAGTGGTATCAGGAAAACGAGGATATGGGCGAGCGACCCGAAGACTTCGATGACACCGCTCTGGAGGCTGTGAGCGGGGATCCGGAAATTATCCGGATCGTTATCCGGCAGGCCTATAATGCCCTGTTCTCCAAAAGTGGTGAGATATCACCCAGGATTGAAATTGCATCAAGGCTTGTAGGCGGTCGAATGGCAGAGTTCAGCATTGAGCAGATTCCACAACCAGGCGCGCCCCAAATACAGCAACAAGATGAGATTATGGGCTGGACGCATAATTTCAATGCCTTCCAGAAAGCTCTTGGAGAAGCTGGCGGGAAACTGGTGTCTTTTGACCCGAATGCTCTTAATGGCAAAATAGTCATGCAATTGCCTGCCTTCAGAGCTGCAAGCTATGGTGGCGCATCATCGCCGCCAGCCGGACCTTCCATGCGCAAGGCTGGATAGACTCCACCGCGTTCAAAAAAATATGGCAATGCAAAAGTGCAGGGGATTCAAGTAATTTCAGGGCCAGGCAGGCACTGTGTTCTCGGTTCCCCAACCTAGCACATTCAGCACGGGCAAATAGTCATAATGGTCGACCGGAGAAAATCCCCCTCCGAATAAATTGTCGATGGAATCCAGAATATCCGAGGCCGTGTAACTGGTCTCTGATGCTTCTTGGCCATCATTGGATGCCTGTGCATTGCGAACACGCAGCTGCACTGAATCATCCTCTGGATCCAGATTGATCAAAGCTGATCGCAGATCGGCAATAAGGGCGGCAGGAAGATCGCTCAAAATTGCATGTGGCCCATGCGGCAAAAGGTCTGATCGCCAGACAGATCTTGCAAATCCTGGTTCGATGACGCCGCGTTTTTCTGCAGAAGCGGCCGTGCCGCGCAGGGGGCCTTCAGCACCTTCCCAAGCAAATACACCGTTGGCGCTTCCAGACTTGAGGGCTTCCAATCCGATCGCGGCATTGCGGGCCATATCTGCATCGGCGAAGACAAAACGGTCTTTGCCGCTGAGCAGTGACATGGCTCTGGCTGGTATCAAATGTCCCGCCAACGTTGAGGGCGAGGTATACAGAACACGCTGATTGTTCAGATCATCAAGCGACTGAAAGCGCGTATCAGCAGCCACCAGCAATACCGAATAGATACCGGATCCACCTCCGATGGATTTTGGAGCAGCCAAAGGTTCCAGACAGCGGCAAGAGGCCCATGCTCTGGCATAGGCTGATGCTGAATATATGGCATAGTGAATGCGCCCTCGTGCATGCACTTCCATCAGGTTTTGGAAACTGTGGGTTCCCTCAATGGTCACCCGACGATTCAGCCTGTCTTCCAGATAGAGACGAAACGGTTCCATCCGCCGCAATGTGTGATTCAGATTGTCGCCCACCACCACGCCAATGCGCAATGTGGAAATCGGGCGCGTTCCCTGTGCCCAGACAGACATGGTGAGGAACAATAAAACCAGAATTGCCGCGCCGAAACGATGACTATGGGCGGCAAATCTCATTCCAGGCCTCGTTAGCGCTTGGCGCGTATCAATATTTGCAGCTTTCCTCAATCAGCGGAGTATCTCCGATTTGGCCCGTATGCTGCACGGAAGGACCAAACGGAATTGTGGCTCCTTCTTTCACATAAACGGCCATGCTTTCCAGATCAAGCTGCTGATTGATCACCCGCCCACCCGCAACAAGCTCATGCGTCACAAGATGGCGCCAATTGCCAGCAGGCAGATAAGTCTTGCCAATACCCTGCGAACGCACAATCGGAGACACCAGAATGTCGGGACCGAACATGAATTGCAGCTCAAAGCTCCAGGCTGCGGGATCATCGGGAAAAGCGACCGCCATGGGGCGCTGAACGGGGAGGCCGGTTTCGCAGGCTGTCTGAAGGGCCCGCCAAAGATAAGGCAACAATCTGTAGCGCAGCTTCAAGGCCGCCATAACAGCATTTGCCGCCCGTTCCCCATAAGACCAGGGAGCCCGGTCACCAATACCATGGAAGCGCATATGAGAAGAAAAGACAGCGGCCTGCGTCCAGCGCACGAATAATTCCGAATCCCGTGTGTCACCGTAGAATCCGCCGATGTCTGTTGCATAGCAGGCCGCGCCGGTATTGGCCCATGACAGGCCGCCGCGCAGAGAAGCAGCCAATCCTTCCCAATCGGCTTGCGGATCGCCGCCCCACTGGGCCGGATAACGCTGGGAACCGGCCCAGCCAGCCCGTGCCAAAAGGCATGCGCCGTCAGGAGAATACATTTCGGAGGCTTCGTAAACGCATCGATTGTAGAGCAGCGGATACACATTATGCAGTCTGTGACCGGTATCGCCATTGAAGGCCTTGCAATCCAGCTCAACCTGTTCGCCAAAGTCGCTCTTGATCATATCGACGCCAAGCGCAAACAGATCCTTGTGCTGATCGCGCCACCAGTCATAGGCAGCTGGGTTGGTGAAATCTATGAGGCTTGAATCCGGCAAGGGTGTCAGGACGTGACCAAATGGTTCCATATCCCATTCATAACGATAGGGTAAATCAGTACGTCTGTCGGTGAGAAAATAACCCTTCTCGCTCAACTCATCATAGATCGGGCTATTGACCGAGACGAGCGGATACTCCCAGCAACACACATGGAAGCCCATCTCCTTGACCTGGTCGATAATTGCTTTGGGGTCGTCGAACCGCTTTGGGTCGAAGTCAAAATGGAACCGCGTATCAGTGTCCTGCCAGGCGCGGCCATCAAAGGTAATTGTATCGCATGGCATGCCGTAACTGCGCACGGTCCGGGCAGCTTCCAGAAACTCTGCGGGTGTCTGATAATAGGCTTTTGAAAGGATAGCCCCAAGGCTCCAGAGCGGTGGCATGGCGGGCCGGCCAGTGAGCCGCGTATAGCGTTCAAGAATACGCTCAGGGGTCTTGCCGCAAATCAGAAACAAATCAAGCGCTTCGTCTTCCACCAGCAAGCCATAAGCCCTGTGTGACCATTGCGAAAATCCAATTGCATGCAGCACCGGCGCTGGCGTATGCACAAAAATGCCCCAACCTGCCGGGGACCACGCAAATGGACAGTTTTTGTAAGACCGCTCCGAATTAACGCCCAGCGCGTCATGTGTAAAGGAATGGACAAGCTGTCCACGCTTGTCCAGCGGGCCCCATTTTTCACCAAGTCCATAGACCGGCTCCTGGCTGGTCAGATCGAAATTGACAAGCCAGCCCTTGTCGACGCGGGCAAATGGTGGCAGGCGAAATTCACGCACGAAATGGCCGTCACGGGCCGACTCCAGAATCGGGCCGTCCCATCTGTGAAAATCAATTGCCATTGGTTGGTGGCGGACGGTCAAGGTAAACCAGCCCCAGCTGATTTTAGTTTCGCCGTCGGCTTGTTCTACGTCTGCCGGTATGGGAGCCGGGTCTCCATCCAGAATGCCATAATCCGGCTTGTCGTGTGGCCCCAGATTAAGCCTGACGCCATTCTCCAGCGTTGTGATGTGAAACGGGCCATCCGTCGTGTCGAAGATCAATTGGCCGGGGGAGATAATTTTTGCTGCGCCCAGAACTTCTGTCTGGCGACACGCACTCCAATTGGGATTAAGAATATCAAAGGGAACGGTTTCATCAATTTTGGTCGTTTGGGGAAGGGCGCTCATCTTGTTCTCTTTCAAGCCATAATCACGGGAAGGCCGAGGGCGCTGGCAGCTGCCGTCAGCGTTTCCGCATGATCGCCATAGGCGAGGGTCGTGTGATGTTCCAGCCCGGCATCCATCACTGCTTTCAGCGTCTTCTTGATGCCTGCATCAAACTGCATCACGCCAGCGGTGCCGGAAAAAGCCAGCGGTGCCGTTTGCATGTTTCCGGTCGCCAGAAACAGGCTTTGTTTGCCGCGCGCCTGGCTGATACGCGCAAGGGTCACTCGCCCTGGCTTCAATGGAAATTCAAACAGAAGCGGCATTTTACGATTGGAGTGGATGCTCGCTTGAGGCTCAAACTCCGGATCACACATGGATATGGGGGCCTGTCCACAATGCCAGACAACGCCGGTTTCACTGGCCTCATCCAAATCGACCAGATCCACCAGAAACGGAGGCAATCCGGTCAGTTCCTGCACCAGCAGATTGGTAAGCGCACCATAGACATCAGCTTCGCAGGCACAGGGAATCTTGGATTCGCCCATCATGCCAACCGGGCCGCAGACCGCACCGCCATATTCGGTGAAGGTTTCCGGCCAGCAGCGAATGGCAAAAGCACTGTAATCCTTACCCTTTTGCATATCTTGCAAAGCGCCATGCAACGCCAATGAGCGATCCAGTTGCGGCTGATCCACTTCTGCAAGTCCGCCCAGATCAGATACCATATTCCGACTGGCCGAAATCGCTTCAGCAGGCACTGTGCGGGCCGTCTGGAACAGATCATCAAGCTCGATTTCATCAATCTTAACGCCGGTGAGATGCTCTACGGTGTTGGCATTATAGCGACACGTATCAAACCCGTCCGGACGTTCACCAATACGGCCAATGCGCTTGCCCTTGAGACGCTCAATGGCCGCGTTCACTGCGCTGGTATCAACCGTGACCTCCTCACCAAGGCGAGGGGAAGCCTGCCGGTTGCCGGATAGAAAATCAGCCAGCAAAGCTTTTACATCTGTTTCACCGGGCGCGGAATAAGCATAGGAAAACGCCGTGTCATTAAGGCCAAGAGCATGTGCGGCCAGGTTCAGGCCGCAAAAGGCGTTCAACCGCAATCGCCCGCCAAGGCGTGGTTCTGGAAACGCCCACAACGCCAAAGGCGCATTCAACTCACTGGCAATCCGCACGGTCATGCTTGCATCGGTAAAGGTCACCTGAAGGATCAGAACAAGGTCCAGATCCCGGGATTTCAACATGTCCAGTGCAGACACAGTGGCATCAGCGTCGAACAACAATGTTTCGCCGCCAATGATCTCATGTCCACTGGCTGTCAGAGCTTCGCGCGCTTCGCCAAGCAGCTCCTGCGCGAATTCGACATCAAATGTGGGGCGGCCAAGGGCCAGAACACCAATGCTGGACATGCGATAAACCTTTAAAACCCGGTGTAGGAATTGCGGAAACCGGCATCGTCATCATCAATAGCAAAATCCGGTCCGGTTGTCCCACCGAAGCGGTCATGATCAAACCAGGGCAGTGCATGTGCATCGGTCAATTCATTGATCGATTTCATATATGGCACTGCATCGGCTTGCAGTCCGGCCCGCACCGCGTCCCAGTCTGGATATGCACCAAACGCATCCAGCCAGATTGCCCGTCCCGCCAGATAGCCAGACGCGCCAGCTTTATAAGCATGGTCCAGAATGTTCGTGAAAGCTGCTTTGTCAGCCCCGGCTGACAGCATCACCCATGGCCGGGCAGACAGACGCCCCATTTCATCAAACAGGCCTTGAATGGCATCAGAGCCCATGGACCCGTTACCGGCTGCAACGGCAGCACTGACAGGGCTTTCCAACTTGAAAACGTCGACGCCGTAATCGGCATGAGCAAATTCGGCAACGCTTTCCAGTACATGAGCAGAATCCTTACCCTGCATTTCCACGTAATCTTTCGTTTGATGCGCATCATGGGGCAGCGGATAAACAAGCAACTCAAACAGAAACGGAATGTCGAAACGAGCGCAAGCATCGCCAATCCGTTTTGTGAAATCCTTCTGCGCCTGGCAGACTTGTGGAGAGGCATCAGGGCGGTACCAGGCGAGAACCTTGACCGCATCGCCGCCAACCCGCTTGATTTTCTCAACACTCCAATTGTCGATTTCCGCTGAAACACGTCCGCCATCAGATTCTTCAAACAGGGAGTCTTCCAGAGTTACGATCAGACCGTTTGTTGGATCGATCATGCGCAGGCCTTTTGGCAGCGCAAAATGGGGGTCCAGAAGCATGGCTGTTGAACTGGCCTGCAATTCTTCCAGCAACATCAGCTTGAATTGCGTCACATCCTTGTAAGGAGCTTCCGCGGTGCCATGGAACTTGGCAATCGGGTTCTTGATCGGCGGGCGTTGATCAACGGCAAGCATTTTGTAGCGACCATTGGCGTCCGCCATTCTGCGAAGGCCCCATAATTTACCGTGAGAAAGTGAATGTGTCATAGGGAAATAGGCTCCATCTGGAGTGGGTGTGTTTCAAGAAAATTGTTTAGAATCTCGCGCGACGGTGTGCCTTTACGCCCACCGAACTGAGTGCATTTCAAAGCTGCTGCGCCTGTAGCAAATATCATTGCCTGCTCGTCATTTTTGCCTTCGGCCAGAGCTAGGGCAAATGCGCCGTGCCAGACATCACCTGCGCCTAATGTGTCGACCACATCCATCTGGTGTCCGGGCAAGCGGTTGAGCAGTCCATTGTGAGCGACATAGACGCCATTTGGCCCGTCAGTCACCGCTGTCCATCGTCCTTTGCGCAAGGCACTGGCAGCCAGAACGCCGGTTCGAACATCAGGCTCTTTTGCATAGTCCCGCAGGCCCTGAGCCGAGAAAACCGGGTGGGTTGCCAGATGCGCTGCTTTGCGCTCAATCTCACCAAAGGGCATTTCTCCATCCAGAACGGCAGGAATGTGTTTCTCCGCAGCCAATTCAAACAGACGCACCGCACCTTCTGCCCAGCGGCTGTCTGCAAGCACCGCATCAGGCGCGCCAAAGTAATCTGCCACAAACCCCGGATCCGTCGGCATTTTTTCGTCACGGAAACCGACTACCAGGCGTTCACCGGTCTGGTCTACCATGATGGAAGACAGGGGAGATTTGTAACCTTCAAAGCGTTTCACGCCTGCGCAGTTGACGTTATCTGACTCCAGATCGCCAACAATTATGTCAGCCGTCATGTCATTTCCAAGCCGTGAAATCAGGCGGCAGTCGCCGCCAAGGCGTGTCACAGCAACAGCTGCAGTGGCCGCGCAACCGCCGCCGACTGCCGTAAAATCTTTTGCTCTGTATTTGCGTGCCTCTGTCGGGATTTCATCTATGGAAAAGACGAAATCCTGCACTGCAACGCCAAGAGAAATGACCGTGGCCATGAGCCGATCCCGAATTTCTGGGTGTAGGTAGAGCACAAATTTGCTCACTTTTGACCCTAATCAAGTCTTATGTCTTTTACAAGACTCTCAATGTCGGAAATCACGTCTTCGTCGCATTGCGTTTCCCTGTCGCCTTCCTATTGTAGGCTGAGATTTTTACGGAGGCGAAAATGATCAGAAAAACCAGTTTCAGACGCAATTTGCGCAATGGTGCCATCGGCCTGTTTGTGCTGGCGGGTCTGGCAACGCAAAGCGCTGCTGGGGCGGATTTGTTTGATGGCTTAACGGCCATGAAAGCCAGCCGATTTGAGGAAGCCAGAGAAATTTTTCTGCCATTGGCACAGGGCGGAAACGCAGATGCAGAGGAGCTGATTGGTGTCATGTATGCCATGGGCCTTGGCGTCGAGCGTGATGACGAACGCGCGTTTGACTGGTATCTGAGGGCCTCGTTGAAGGGGCATCCCGGCGCACAATCAGGCATTGGATGGTATTATGAAGTCGGTCGCGGCATACCAGCCCCGGATCTGCCACGCGCCTATACCTGGTACACCCTGTCCGCCATTGGCGGCGATCCCGATGCAGCAATTTCCATGAACGAAGTGGTCAAGAAAATGACACCGGAACAGATCGCAAAAGCTGAATTGCTGATTGATGATTACAAGGATCATCTTTATCCGGAATATTGAGGTTCTGACCTTGCAGATGCTCAAACAAAAGGCCGCTTCAACATGATGCTGAAGCGGCCTGATTTATGTCTGACAGACCTGAAGTGAGGCCGTCAGGTTAGGGCGACTGGATTACTTCACATCCATCATAGCGCCGCCGTCGATTTTCTCTTCCGCTGCAGCGGCTGCATCAACAAGTGCCTGATAGAAGGTTTCACCTTCACGAATGTTTTCCTTGAACCAGTCGAACACAGGCGCAGCTGCTTCGCGGAACATGGCTTTTTCTTCAGGAGTTGGCACATAAAGGTTACCGCCACCGGCGACAAACTCTTCATAGGCTGCAATGGATTTGCGTTTTGGTGACGCGAAGGTTGCCTGCTGAAGAGCAGAAAAACCATCGACGACTACGCGGCGCATGCCTTCATCCATAGCCATGAAGCGATCATTGCTCATGAACCACAAAGCGCCCATGTAGGCATGGCCATCAAGGGTCATGTACTGCAGACCGGCGTCTGGGAACTTCATGCCCATGACATCGGTAATGCCGTTTTTGGAACCTTCAACAACACCCGTCTGGAATGAAGTGAAAAGCTCAGGCCAGGGAATCGGGGTCGGGCTGGCACCAAGTGCTTTTACAAGTTCCTGTGGAAGATCTGCCACCACGGTCCGGATTTTCAGACCTTCCATGTCGGAAGGCTTCTGAATCGGACGCTGTGTGTTGGCAAAGTTCCGCCAGCCACCAGTATTGCCAATTGTCATCAGGCGGATCGTATCACCGGAATCAGCCAGCATCTGGGCACGCATTGTGCGGACAAAGTCGCTTTGCAGAACTTCTTCGGCAATGCGGTCATCGCGCAGCAGATAAGGCAGATCAAGCACCTGCACATATGGGAAAATGCCAGCGGCACCGCCTGATGTAGAGATGTAGATATCAATTGATCCGTCAGCGATGCCCTGAAGACATTCAGCGCCTTTGGAGCACAATTGTGTACCGATGAACAAATCAACGGCAATGGCACCATTGGATGCGTTTTCGACATAATTCTTGAAAACAACCAGACCATCATAGTCTTCATCATTTTCATTGGAGTTGGCAGTTGCACGCAGAGTGATTTTCTCAGCATGCGAAGCGGCCTGCGCATCGGAAATAACTCCGGTGCCCATAAAGGCTGCTCCAACGGCAAAAGCCGCGATGGTTGATAGTAAGGATTTGAGTTTCATGGAAGTCCTCCCTTTACAATGAATCTCAGTTTATTCGCTACGGTGTAACAAGCAAATGTCATTTATATGATTTCCGGGTTTAGCCCCCGAAAATCAGTCTTAAAACCGGTCCCATAAGATCGGAATCCGGTGAAACGAAACCGGTCAGCCATGGCACGCCCATAGAGATGACCGGGAAATAGGTGATCAGGAAAATCACGAAAACTTCGACGGCCAGGAATGGCAGAATGGCTTTTGAAATGGCCTCCACCTTCTCACCCGAGACGCTCGAGGCGACAAATAACACCAGTCCCATCGGCGGCGTTGCCAGACCAACTGTCAGATTGACACTCATGATGATGGCGAAATGGACCGGGTCTACGCCCATATTGATAAATATGGGTCCAAGGATTGGCCCCAGAATGATGATCGCGGGGCCTGCATCCAGGAACATGCCGACAATGAACAGCAGGATATTGATGAGGAACAGCAGCATCAAAGGATCGCTGGACAGTGTCAAAATCATTTCCGCAAGCGCTTCAGGCGCGCGAGACAGGCTGACCACTGTTTTGAAAGCCATCGCCGCCCCGACCAACAGCAGCACGACCGAAGACGTCAGCGCGGCTTTTGTCAGGATCGATGGCAGGTCTTTGAAGCCAATGGTTTTTAGAAGAAACATACCGACAAAGAATGCATAGGCCGCGGCGACGGCGGAAGCTTCTGTTGGCGTCATGACGCCACCCAGAATGCCGCCAAGAATGATGACGGGTGTCAGGAGCGGGAAAAACGCCTTCACCAGTGCCTGCCAGCGTTCACCCCAATTCGCACGCTCTCTGGCGACAGGGTAATTATAACGTTGGGCCATCATGCCGGTAACGACCATCAGGCCAACACCCACCAGAACGCCGGGAACGATGCCAGCTAGAAACAGAGCGGCAACCGATTCGCCCATCACATAGGCATAGATAATCATGATCCCTGAAGGCGGAATGATCGGCCCGATGACAGATGAGGCCGCTGTAATGGCAGCCGCAAAACGGCGCGTATAGCCTTGCTTTTCCATGGCAGGAATAAGCATTGATCCAAGTGCCGATGTGTCAGCAACGGCCGAACCAGAAAGGCCCGCAAACAGCATGGACGACAGAATGTTCACATGGGCAAGCCCACCGCGAAAGTGGCCCATCATGGACTGGCTGAATTCAACCAGACGCATGGTGATGCCGCCCCGGTTCATCATTTCACCCGCCAGCATAAAGAACGGAATGGCCATCAATGGAAAGGAGTCGATGCCGTTGAAAACGTTACGGTACAAAAGCGCCAGATCACGCTCCTGGCCGTTCAGCCAGAGAAGAACGCCGGGTGCAAACAACAAGCCGAAAAACACCGGCAGGCTGATCATCAGGAGGACTAGAAAGAGAGGCAGGAACCAGACAAGCATGGGCTTTACTCCGCGATAAATTCTGGCGCGTTGTCGCCGGATTTATAATTGACACTCGGATCAAGTGCTTCGTGGAGTTCCTTGGCAATCAGCTCAACACAGGCTGAAATCATCATCAGGAATCCTACCGGAAGTGCCATATAGACCCAGGCAAGTTTGATTTTCAGTGTAGCGGACCCGAACAACCAACCACTGTTGATGTGTTTCCAGCCATACTGTGTCATCACGATCAGAACGATCAGTGAAATACCAAACAGGCAAAGGGTCAAAATAGCGCGCGGCCAGCGCGGCAGAAGATCGCGGAACATGTCAATGGCAACGAAGGAGCCCCAGCGATAGGCGGATGGCGCCATCAATCCGGTCAGCCACAACATCAAAACCCGTGCAAGTTCTTCGGACCAGGGCAAGGCGTCATTCAGGATGTAACGCGCGAATACTTGCGCAAGAATGATGAGGACCATCACTCCAATTGCGATCCAGGAGAGTTGTCGACCAACCCAGAAGACCGCATCATTGATACGTGTTAGAAGTGTTATAAAGCCAGCTAAAGCTGCCATGATGTCTCCCCCTGCATCGCCCACCCGATCCTTAACGGACCTTTTTATGCAAGACGATACCGCTGCGGCGGTCAATTCAATTCTTCCCTTCTTCAATCCTAACAGGTCTTATATCTTTTACAAGACTCAACAAATGGTGGACTAATCTTGAAAGAACGGACGACCAAAAGGTCCACCTTGCTGGCACATCTGGCGCAGCTTTCCTCAGTGGCGATTTTTTCTTGCGGCTTCATGGTACAGCAGGCTTTGGCCGTAGAATTCGCACCCACCACCGTTCTGCTTTGGCAGTTTTTGGGCGCCGCGATCATCATGTGGATCATCTGTTTTGCAAGGCATCAGCTGCCGCCGCTGAACCTGCGCTTTGGGAAAACTTTGCTATGGGGTTTCATGGCACCAGGCGCGGTTTTAATCTTCAGCATTCATGGCGGTGCACGAACTGACGGGGTTTCACTTGCCCTTATGTGGGGACTTTTGCCGTTGATTGTCTCCGCGCTTGGCTATCTGATGCTTCGAGAAAATGCCCATTGGTCACTGGCTGTTGGCAGCTGTGTCGGTTTTGGTGGGCTCCTGATCGTCAGCCTCAGCCGGGAAGCCGCCGGGGTTGGTGATCTGATCGGCAATGTATTGGTGTTTGTTGCTGTTCTGTGTGCCAGTTTCAGCCAGATTGTTGGGCGGCGTATGAACAGCGGCGACGTGCCCTGGTTCCAGATAGCAACCCTGCAGGTGACCGGAGCTCTGATTGCCGTTTTCTGTCTGGCACTTGCTACCAACGCCTTGTCATTTATCGCCCTTGGCTCTCCGCTGCAGATTTTCGCAATGCTGTATCTTGTGCTGGGCATGACGGTGTTGAATTACGCAATCTTCAACTTCGCACTTCGGCATCTGCAAGTGGCCTGGGTGTCAATTTACGTTGCTTTAAATCCCGTCTTGGGATCACTGGCCGCAATTGTCATTCTGGGCGACATCCCACGCCTGTTTGACTGGGCAGGCATGATGGTTATCATCGCCGGTGTCATGCTGCCACATGCCTATTCCCTCTATCGCAGGAGATATCGGTGATCTTGCCAGATGCCGCCTTCGAGATTGCAATGGACTGGGATGGTCCGGAACCACGACGAAAAATTCCTGCGCAAACCGGCGGCACGTCGGATTCCGGCCTGCCGCTCGGCGGTCTTGGAACCGGCGGCATGGTGTTTTCCAGATCAGGCCGGTTTACACGCTGGACCATAAACCCCCAGCAGGTTTTGCATCATCGTGAAGTCGCAGCCGGATTCGCCCTTTGGCAACAGGAAGCCGGGCTGGAACCGAAATCCTTCATGCTGCAACCCAATCCGAATGACGGTTCATTATCCGCAGCACAATGGCGGGAAGAAAATTCCGAAAATCAATATGCTGCATTGTTTCCAAAAGCCTGGCACGACTTTGCCGGATGTCCAGGCCCTGTGAAGGCGAGCTGCGAGAGCTTCTCACCACTTGTGCCAGATAATTTGGAAACCAGCACATTGCCGGTTGCCATATTCAAATGGACTTTGGAGAACACGTCCAAAGCACCCATATCTGCTGCCCTGATGTTTCATTTCCCCAATTTGGTTGGTGCGTTTCGCGAAAGTGGAAAGCCTTACCGACGTCATGCCGGCTGTTTCAACACTGCGGTTCACAGCGATACAGCGCACAGCATTGTCTTTGAGAGACAAGCTGTCACGTCATCTCCAGATTCACCCCCGGATATGGGGGAAGGACAGATGGCAATTTCCATCGTCAATGATGGCAGCTTGTTGCTGACCGACTGCGCAACCTTCGACGCCGCTTCTGATGGCAGTGATTTTTGGCCCGGTTTTTCGAAAAACGGCACTCTCGATCCGTCAGTCGACTGGATTGCAGATGCAGGTTTTCAGGAGGTTGAGACAAACCGCCCCGCTGGTGCACTGGCAGCCAAATGCGAACTGGCGCCCGGTGAAAGCAGAACCATCACTTTTGCACTGAGTTGGGATCTGCCAACTATTCGCTTCGGTTCGGGCCGTCATCACGCCCGAAAATACACCCAGTATTGGGGCTGTGAGGGCAACAATGCACTGGCGATGGTCGAGCAGGCATTATCCTGTGCTCCGGATTGGTCGCAACGCATTGACGCTTGGCATGACCGTATGATTGCCCAGCTCGGCGATAGCCCATCGGTCACAGGCATGATGCTGAACGAGCTGTATCTTCTTGTGGATGGCATGACCGTCTATACCGCCGATTCCAAAACTGAAAATGGCCATTTTGGCATTATCGAATGCCCTGACTATCCCTATTACAACACCCTTGATTTGTGGGTTTATGCATCGGAGGCCGTGCTGAGTTTATGGCCACAGGCCGCTCGTTTGGTCATGGAGGATTTTGCGCGCAGCGTGTTGCGAAAAGATGACCGACGGCGTCGGCACATGCGCTCACAAGTCAGCTTTCCTGTGAAACGTGCTGGCGCCTTGCCGCATGACCAGGGCTGCCCGGATGAGGACCCGTTTTATGTCAACAATGGGTACGCCTGGCAGGATTCAACACAATGGAAGGATCTCAATTCACAGTTCCTGATTGGCTTTGTGCGCGACGGGCGTAAGTTTGGCTCACATTGGTTGGCAGCACATTGGGATGAGGCCCGAGCGGCTTGTTCGCATCTCAATCAATACGACCGGGATGGCGATGGGCTGATCGAAAATGACGGTTTTCCCGATCAGACTTTTGACAATATTCCGATGCAGGGACCCAGCGCCTATTGTGGTGGCTTGTGGATTGCCGCCCTGTTTGCGATGGCAGAGGCCGCAAATCGGGTCGGAGATACCAGTGCTGGTAAAATCTACAACGATCAGGCCAAATCTGCACGTGAAGCCTTCGGAGTTGCGTTGTGGACGGGCTCGCATTATCGGCTGGACCGGGATGGTCCGTTTTCTGAGTGTTTGCTGATTGAACAGCTGTTTGGTGCCTTTCTGGGGCGGCGCTATGGGTTCGCAGACGTCGTTCCAGACACACATGCCATTCTGGCCCTTAAGACGCTCTATCGCGAAAATTTTCAAAAAGCAGGACGTAGTGAGGGCGCAATTACGCTTGCAAATATGCTTCCAGCTGCAGTTCAGGCTGTGCAGGATGATCACCACATCGCTTTCCAGACTTCGGAATGCATTGTCGGATTCAATTTCAGCTTTGCGGCTCAACTGGAATGCTGGGGGCTCAGGCATGAGGGACAGGAAATCCGCAAGGCACTTTACCGTAACCTTTATCAGCGCGGTATGTTTGCCCGCACGCCTGCAGCTTATGATGTGGCTGACATGGACAAGGGATTAAAGTTCCGAGCAACCATGAATATGCGACCACTCGCGGTCTGGTTTGCCGCGCCCTGGGATCTCAGGCAACCGGATCAAGCCATGTTGAAACGGTAGATCGTTTCCTGAAAATAGGTCTCGCCTGGCCGCAAGGTGGAATCGGTAAAGTGACGGTGGTTTGGACTGTCCGGCCAGCGCTGCGGCTCCAGACACAGCCCGGCACTGACACCGTAATTGCGACCATCCAGGCCTGGAACCGGCACATTCAACTTGTAACCATCGTAAAATTGCAGGCCAGGTTCTGTGGACAGAACATCCATCGACAATCCGTTGCGGGAACTGCTCAGCCGCGCAGCAGGGACGGGTCTTGGGCGCGGCGCAAGTGCCAGTACATAATTGGTGTCAAAGGCAATGCGGCGGCCTTCATGCAGAGTGCGCACAGGCCGCGCTTCGCGAAAGTCAAACAAGGTATTCTGAACAGGCAACACGGCGCCGGTTGGAATCATATCCTGTGTCACGGGCGTATAGGCATCTGCCTCGATCTGCAGTGTGTGATCCAGAATGTCCGGTGAACCATCCAGATTGAAATAGGAATGATGCGCCAGATTCATCAGCGTTGGCGCGTTGGTGGTGGCTTCGTAAATCACGTGAAGTGAGGCAGGCGGAACGATCTTGTAGGTACAGCTGACCATGACCCGGCCCGGATACCCATCTTCGCCATCGGGCGACACGAGTGTCAGGCGAATGGAATCTGGCGCAATTGATCCGACCGTCCATAGACGCTTGCCAAAACTGGCATGCCCACCATGCAGATGGTGCGGCTCCGTGTTCTGACTGAGTTGATGCATGCGGCCATCGAGCGGAAATCGGCCATAAGCGATGCGGTTGGCATAGCGCCCCGCAGTTGCGCCAAAGAAAGGCGAGTGATTGGCGTAATCCTCAAGGCGGTCAAAACCCAGCACAAGGGGATGATCGAATCCATCCAGCCGCAAATCCCGCAGGACGGTTCCCCAGGTCAGAATTTTTGCGCGCAACGCTCCAGCACCAATTTCAACTTCGTTGATTTCAGTGCGATCTTCCAATTTGCCAAATGGTCGCTTGAAATTCATGAACCCCACCTTCAATCGAATCAATGACTGTATGCCTGCCTTCAGTGTTAGCGCAGATCATCATCTTAGGAAACGGGGCAGGCGTTTCCAAGCTGCCGATACAACGGCGCCTAGACCCAGCCGCCATCCACGATGAAGCGCTGATTGGTGCAGGCCGCTGCAGCATCAGAAGCTAAAAACAAAATGGGACCGACCATGTCATCAGGCACCAGTTTGCGTTGCAGACACTGGTTTTCCAGGATCGATTTCTCGCCCTCATCATCCAGCCACAACTCTTCCTGCCGCTTCGTGATAATCCAGCCTGGCAGTACCGTGTTGACGCGAATATTGTCCGGACCCATGATGCGTGCCAGCGAACGTGTCAGACCTTCCACCGCCGATTTTGCCGTGGTGTAACAGGGCATGGATCCAGTCCCCATAACCCAGGAAGTCGATCCCATATTGATGATGGAGCCACCGCCCAATTTTTTCATATCGTCCTGCACAGCCTGTGCGCTGAAGAACTGATGCTTTAAATTGACGGCGAAGCGTTCATCCCAATACTCTGATGTCACATCTTTCATGTCATGGCGCTGATCATGCGCTGCATTGTTGACCAGAACACCAATCGGTCCGAAGCGATTGCGCACTTGACCAATGCTTGCCTGAAGCGCTGGAATATCTGTCAGATCACAATGCAGAAACGCAACCGAATGCCCGGCATTAGTCAACTCTTGTTCCAGTGCCTTACTGGGCGCATCAGCAATATCGAAAAACGCAACCAACGCCCCTTGCTCGGCAAAGCCACGCACCAGATGCGCGCCAATACCACTGCCACCACCAGAGATCAGAACGACTTTGCCTTCAAGGTCGGGAAAACGGGCGGAACTCATTACTTGGTTCCATACATGCGGTCACCGGCATCGCCGAGGCCCGGCATGATGTAGCCCTTCTCGTTTAGTCGCTCATCCAGCGCCGCAGTATAGATCGGCACATCTGGATGGCTTGCGCGGAATTTCTCAACGCCTTCGGGCGCGGCCAGCAGGCACAGAAAGCGGATTTGTTTCGCGCCGCGCTCTTTCAGCTTTTCAATGGCCGCGGTCGCCGAGTTGGATGTCGCCAGCATCGGGTCCACCACAATCACCAGCCGGTCTTCCAGCTTCTCCGGGGCCTTGAAGTAATACTCCACCGGCTCCAGCGTGTCGTGGTCGCGGTAAAGACCAACATGAGCGACCCGAGCTGCAGGCACCAGATCAAGCATGCCTTCCAGCAAGCCGTTGCCAGCGCGCAAGATGGACGCGAATACCAGTTTCTTGCCTTCCAGAATTGGCGCATCCATTTCCTGCATCGGAGTTTCAATGCGCTTGGTGGTCAGCGTCAGATCGCGCGTCACCTCATAGCAAAGCAACAATGAAATCTCGCGCAGCAATCGGCGAAACCCGGCTGTTGAGGTTTCCTTGTCCCGCATGATGGTCAGTTTGTGCTTGATCAGCGGATGATCAACAATCGTAAACGGAGCTGGCAGATTATTGGCGTCGGTAACCATTGGAAACTTCCCTGAGCAAAACGTACTGCAGATTTCTTAGCAGCGCACAGCTAGCGGAAAAAGCCTTTGGCCACCCGAAACTACAGGCCTGAGGGGATTCAATCAGGTTTTGCACCGTTAATCGTCAAACAAGCGTTGAAACAGGCGCTGCCGCGTCGGTTCATCCACAAAGGCAGCTTCAATCGCCTGATGGGTGATCGCCACCAAATCGACTGCGGCAAGCCGGAATGCCAACGCACCCTCTTCATATTCCTGACCGATACTGGTTTGGAAGAAGGGTGGATCATCGGAGTTGAGTGTCATGCGCACGCCAGCGGTTCGAAGTGCCGTAAACGGATGTGTGTCACGACCGCTGCACAAGCCAAGCGATACATTTGAGCCGGGACAGACTTCCAGAACGATGTCTTCTTCCCGCAACCGGTGCAGCAGGTCTGCGTCCTCAACAGAACGCACACCATGACCAATCCGTTTGACATCAAGCTCATCAAGAACGGCGCGCACACTTTCCGGCCCGGCAAATTCACCGGCATGGGCCGTCAGACCCATTCCCGCATCTGCCGCCGTCTGAAACGCTTTGGCAAAATCCGCCGGATGGAACATGCGCTCATCGCCGCCAATACCAAATCCGGTGACCATGGGATGGGGATGCGTGTGCAAAAGGCGCGCAACGGGCTCAGCCCGTTCCGGCCCGAAATGGCGCACGCAAGTGACAATGATCCGGCCTTCAATGCCGGTTTCATTGCCCGCCCGCTTTATGCCATCTGCCAGCGCCTCAATGTAAGCGGTGTAGCTGAGCCCGGCCAATTCCGCATGATCTGGAGATGCAAAGATTTCTCCATAGATCATGCCTTGTGCCGCTGCACTACTGAAGTAATCATGGGACAGATCACTGTAGTCCTGCTCAGTGATAAACACGGCCGCTGCCCGGTCATACGCATTCAGGAAACTGGTGAAGTCATTCCAGATGTAATGCCCGTTTGCGTCGATCAACCCGTCGATTGAAATCCCGTTTTGCTGGGCTTTCTTGCGCACAAGGGCAGGGGAGGCGGCGCCTTCAATGTGGCAATGCAATTCTGCTTTCAAGACCATTATGCAAACCCTCTGACCGGCATATCAGATGCACGTTTGAGCCAATTGTCATCGGCCCAGTCCGCCTTGCGGTCAAACATATGAAGTGCGTAGGCCTCTCGAGAGCGCGCACTTGTATTGGATGCAGAGCTGTGGGGAACAAGCCCATGGATCACAACCAGCGTGCCTTTGGGCGCTTCCAAAGCTTCCTGGGGACCTCGTGGTGTGGCATCTGATGTTTTTTCCATGATCAGGTCATCGCCATCATAGTGGAACCGCTCCAGCAGCCCGGCTTTGTGGCCCCCGGCCTGTCCAATCAGGCAGCCATTGCTCTGATCTGCATCTTCCAGCGCAAACCAGAAACCGGTTGTGGTCATGGGGCTTGTATAGAGAAAAGTGGAATCCTGATGCATGCCAACCTCGCCGCCAATGAAGGGCTGCTTCATGATCACCATGGATTGCACCAGACCGGGATCCTGCAATCCCAGCGCCTCTGCAAGATTGGACAGTTTTTCAGATCGTGAAAACCGGTCAAATTCCGGATCAAGATCATGCAATGCATGGCCGATCTTGTTGAGCGCCTGATGCTTTGGCTTTACCAGCTCGCCTTCGGCATCAAATGCCCCAGTCTCGAAGAAGAAGCGGATTTTGTCGCCGGACTCTTTGAAATAGAGATCCCGTGCATGGGCCTGATCATCTGTTGAAAAGGTGCTGCGCACACTTTCCGGATCAAACGCATCCACCAGTCCGGCAATCCTGGCTTTCAAAGCGTCACAGGCAGCATCGCTGGCAAAGCCTTCCAGAATCAGAAAACCGTTCTCTTCATAAAAGGCCAGCATTTCCGGGGTCGGCCTGCCATCGGCATTGCTGACAAAACGTTTGGCGACAGGCAAGTCAGATTGCATTTTCATAACTCCGGTCAGACAGATCGACTTCGCACATCAGACAGTCATCTGTGGTTTCACTGAGGTTTGTTTAAACCATCATGTCAAAACGCTGGAAAGTCCACTGGCACGAAATCGGGAAAACGCCTATAGCTGACGTTTCGTATTCACAATTCCCGCCAAGAGTTCATGACCGATAACGACCAACTTCTTTCTTCACCCAGCGCTCAGGCGCAGCTTCTGTCCAAAGCGCTTCCCTTTATGCAGCGCTATGATGGTCAGACCGTTGTTGTAAAATACGGCGGTCACGCCATGGGCGACGCCTCACTGTCCCGTGCTTTTGCGCGCGATATCACGCTGCTGCATCAATCCGGCGTCTTGCCTGTTGTCGTCCATGGCGGCGGCCCACAGATCGGTCAGATGCTTCAGCGTCTTGGCATTGAGAGCAAATTTGAAGGTGGATTGCGCGTTACCGATGAAGCGACGGTTGAAGTCGTGGAAATGGTTCTGGCCGGGTCTATCAACAAGGATATTGTCGCATCCATCAACAGCGAGGGCGGTCGCGCCGTTGGCCTGTGCGGCAAAGACGGCAATCTGCTGACGGCCCGAAAACTGGCCCGCAGCATGATGGACCCTGACAGCAATATTGAACGGATCATTGATCTTGGCTTTGTCGGTGAGCCGGTGAGTGTGGACAGCACAGTGTTGCAGATGCTGGCGCAGAGCAAACTCATCCCTGTCATCGCGCCGGTTGCTCCGGGCAAGGATGGTGAGACTTACAACGTCAATGCAGACACGTGTGCCGGTGCAATTGCTGGCGCGCTTTCTGCACGGCGACTGCTGTTTCTGACCGACGTTCCAGGTGTTCTGGACAAGGATGGAAATCTGATCAAACAACTCACCGTCTCGGAAGCCGAAGCGCTGATTGCCGATGGAACGATTTCCGGCGGCATGATTCCAAAGGTCGAAACCTGTATCGAGGCATTGGAACAGGGCGTATCCGGTGTCGTTATCCTGAATGGCAAAACCAGACATGCGGTTTTGCTGGAACTCTTCACAGAACATGGTGCAGGCACTTTATTCGTGCCGGGCTGACTCTCCCCCAAAACAGATCGAGACATAATGACCGTTGAAAAACTTGAGCCGCATAATGCGGACGATTTGATTGCTTTTGACCATGTCAGCGAATGGGTCTTTGATCTCGACAATACGCTTTATCCACAACATTCTAATCTGTTCGATCAGATCGACAAGCGCATGACCACCTATGTGGCGCGCCTGATGAACCTTGGGCGCGATGAAGCAAGAATAATTCAGAAAGATTTTTATCATCGCCACGGTACGACCTTGCGTGGCCTGATGCTGGAACAACAGATCGACACGGATGAGTTTCTGGAATTTGTCCATGATATCGACCACACGCCCATTGAACCCAATCCCGAGCTTGCCCAGGCCATCAAGGCTTTGCCCGGTCGTAAACTGATTTACACCAACGGGTCGCGCAAGCACGCCGAGGCTGTGGCCGACCGATTGGGCATATCAGAACATTTTGAAGACATTTTCGACATTGTCGCCGCTGATCTGGAGCCAAAGCCGGATCCCGCGCCATATGATAAGTTTTTTTCAGTGATGGGTGTTGATCCAACACGGGCGGCGATGTTCGAGGACTTGCCGAAAAACCTGCGTGTTCCCAAGAATGAAGGCATGGTAACAACTCTGCTCGTCCCACAAGGAACGCGTGAAGTGTTCCACGAGGAGTGGGAGTTGGAAAAGCAGGATGGTGATCCGGTGGATTTCGTCACTGATGATATGACAGAATTTCTGCAGGAAATTCTGGCCGTTATCCGCTGATTTAGGGCCTTGCTTGGGCGAGGTATCGATTGAATGAGGTTGTCCGCTTTGCAAGAACCGTACTTGTTTGGCGTCAAAACGCACCTTGTATCTTGTTTGGGTACAATCAAGAAATGCCCCAATCAGCTGCATAAGTTCCATTTGCCAGTGACCACCCACATAAGACATGGGGCGACAAGTTCACGGTCGTTCATTTGATGATTGACCCAGACAGATGATGATCGACCCAGACAGAAGGATTAATTTTCCGATGCCAGCCTGACATCATCTTCTTCGGGTTGGCAAAGACCTTGGTCGGCCAAGTACCGGACAAACAACAGTGTCAGACTTTCGCGACGCGATTTATCCGGCCAGACGGCATAAATGCCCAAGGGGCGCAACGTCCAATCAGGGATGAGGCGTACCAATGCACCTGACGCGATACCGCGCTCTGCGAGGAAAGACGGTAGGATCGTGACCCCCATGTTTTGCGTGGCAAAGTGATACACCGCATCCACGCTGTCGACTTCAATTTGCGCATTGCCGGTGACCTTTTCGGTCTTTCCTTTGGGTGACGTAAACTCGGTCGCGTCGGCTCTTTGCTGGTAGCGGATCCAGTCCCAATCTTCTAAGTCAGATGGCCGTTTGGGTGTCTTGCGGACCCGTGCATAATCAGTCCCGGCAACCAGATACCGTTGTCCAGACGCCAATTTGCGCGACATCATTGCGCTATCGTTGAGCCAACCCACGCGTACATTGAGATCAAACCCGTCCTCGACGAGACCCAAGGGGTGATCTGTATACGCAACCGAGAACGCAACATGCGGATGCTGGCGCGCAAATGTTGCAATTGCTGTGGAAAGTGGGCCGGCAGCCAAGAAGGCCGGTAGCGAAATCCGCAAGGCACCCACAGGTTCCAAAGATAGTGCGTTCAACTCGTTCAAACCGGCCTCGGCACTTCGTATCATATCGACCACACGGGCGTAGAAAATGCGCCCTTCGTTCGTCAACGTGATCTTGCGCGTGGTGCGGTATAGCAGGGTCACGCCAAGATACGCCTCAAGCTCAGACACTGTTTCGCTGATCCGCGACGGAGCAAGACCGATATCTTGTGCAGCAGCGCGGAACGATCCTTCATCCACGACGCGCGCGAAGATGGCCATTTGCCTTAGATGATCGATCACTGTTCTGCCTCGCAGACTAATTACTTCTGTATTTAGTGAATAGTCGAACTAATCCAATAAGCATAGCCTTTCAGTGCGACAGGGAAATACGTCTGCACTGCGCGGAAGGTTTTCCATTCTGCACTGCCAATTTCCGAAGTCGCCTGCATGAAACTTCAAGGAGGACGACCAATGTTTGAATCAAAGAAGACAGCGCTAGCGTCATTTATGTGCGCGACGGTTTTCGCCACTGCCGCACTTGCCCAAAACACCCAACTTGATCTGAAATTCGCGGGAGCGCTTGAGTTCTCGGACACAGGCACCTTGTTTGTAGGTGATAATTACAACGGTGCCATCTATGCCTTTGACATGACGGGTGGTGCTGCACCGGCTCAGGTGACCCCGGTCAATATCGGCGACATTGATGTGAAGATCGCGGACACATTGGGCGTGCCCTCGAGTGCGCTGGCGATCAACGATATGGCTGTCCACCCGGTGACAGCCGAGATTTATATTTCGGTTTCAAGGATCGGCAATTTTGAATCAGCGCCAGCGATCATGAAGGTGTCGCAGGATGCGAGCATAGCAATGCTGGACCTGTCCGTAGTCCCGTTTGAGAAACAAACACTTGATCATTATCCAGATCAAGAGACGACTTTCAGACCGCGCGGGCTTGGCAAAAGCGCTCCGCTGGTTCGTGATGTTGCCAAGGGCGACATTACGCTCAGTTCACTCGCCATTATGGATATGGAGTTCCACGATGGTGAACTTTTCATCGCTGGTGTTGCGTTCGATAATTTCCTTTCGACTCTGCGCCGTATGCCATACCCGTTCGACGGCGCGCAAAGTGCCGCAAATGTTGAGATGTACCATATCTCTCACGACCAGTTTGAGACACGCGCTCCCATCCGGGCAATGTCCATTCAAGAGGTTGATGGCAAAACCCAACTTGTCGCGGCCTATACCTGCAGCCCGATTGTGTTGATTGATCTGGATGAGATCGTAGATGGGGCGAAGATTTCAGCGCGCACTGTGATGGACTATGGCAACGGGCAGCCATTGGATATGGTGTCTTACTCGATGCAAGGTCAAGAGATGCTGTTTTTGACCAGCAACAGCCGGTCCCCCCACGTCATCCCTGTCTCTAGTCTGAGTAATGCGACCACATATACTGCAGGCGACCTGCCGGATGGGGGCAAATCCGACATGATGCCCATCATGCCTGTCGGCGATACAGGCAAAGCGGTCATGTTTGATGGGATGTCCATGCACGTCGACAATCTTGGCGAGAGTCTTTTCGTGTCGCTCACCCGCGATATGTACACCGGCAGCTTGAACATGGATTCCAACTTCAACGGGTTTCCCAACAGGCTGCACAATCTGATGGCAGAGTTCGACTTCCCACAATATTGGGAAGACAAGGCAGAGTAAGTTATGGCTTCCTACATGAAGCATATACTGCTCCCGCTTGCCGTTTGTTTCATCGGACAATCTTGGTCAGCTGTCCTCGCGGAAGAGGGCAGCTTGATCCTTCCAGAGAAGCCTGGTGACAACGTGGAACTGTCGCTGCAAGACGCATCTCTAGATTTAGATGCACCGGGCATCTTGCAAGTCTTTGTGGGGTCACCGGAAAATTGCTGCACAGGAAAATCTCCCATTGCTGGCAAATATAACGTAGACGGCCGGACGGTCACATTTGATCCAGCTTTCGATTTCGTCTCAGGTCAGATTTACACGGTGCAATCGTACGATGAGACGATCGGTCTGGCTGATTTTACGATTGCGATGGATGGCGACGTTCCAGACCCTGAGGTCGTTGCGATTTATCCAAGCGGGAAAGAAATTCCTGCAAATACACTTCGATTTTACATCCAATTCTCAACGCCGATGACGCCGCATATGGCTGATAATTTCATCAAACTGGTGGATGCAAATGGCATATCAGACACGGCCGCTTTCATGTCGTTTACCCAAGAACTTTGGAACGAAGACCGCACGCGGCTAACCTTGTTGATGGATCCCGGTCGCATCAAACGCGGTGTCGCGCAAAACGTTGCGCTTGGACCGGCACTGCTTGAGGGCAATCACTATTCAATCGTGATCGAAAAAGGTTGGCCAGGTGCCAGAGGTGGTCAAGAAACGCCACGGTTTGAAAAACCGTTCACGGTGTCCGCGGCGCTGCGACACTTACCTGATATTGATCTTTGGCAAATTCAGGCGCCGAAAATGACTACCGGCAAGCCATTGGTAATCACATTTGACCGTCCATTTGATCAACAACTTGTCCAAACTGCGATCACGGTTCGCGACGAACAGGGACGGAGGATTCCAGGCGCTGTCTCGGTCAAAAATAATGAACAAACCTGGCGTTTTCAGCCGGACGAGCCGTGGGCGACACCGACAATTCGGATCGTGGTGGATGCACGTCTTGAGGATATAGCGGGCAACAACTTCAGGGACCTTCTGGATCATTCTGTCGGTACAGATGCCCAAGCCATTGATCAGCAAATGATTGATGTCGATCTGACCCCAAACCCTGACATCTCGACAATTGATCCGCTGAGCCGAACTATATCTTCTGAAATGAGCCAATAGGCAAAGCAATCGACCCCCAATACGTTCTCCATAACAACTGGAGAACATGTAATTGAAAGCCTTCGCTTCTTTCCAAACCAGTAGCGCAAATCGCTATCTCGCGATGCTTTGCAATCACTTTGGCAGGCGGGTCAAGTCTCAGTGCGACGCAAGCGAAGGATGGGTTCAGTTCCCATTTGGACGTTGCGAGATGACAGCTGATGACAGCCAGCTTGAAATGCTTGCCTCGGCTGAAGATCAGACGCGACTCAATCAGGTGGTGCAAGTCGTCACCAACCATCTGGACCGGTTCGCCTTTCGTGAAAACCCCCTTCTTGATTGGCAGGAACCGCCAAATTGACCACTCAGATCAGCCCTTAAAACATCACTAAAGGAGCAATTCAAATGAACCGCAGAACTCTCATGAAAACTTCAATCGGCGCCGCATTGGCGCTGATCCTCACAACCCAAGTAGGAGCACAAGAGATGGACGAAACAAGCCAAGCAAGCTTTGACACTGTGATGGCGTTTATGGCCGCGATGAACGAAGGCCCAGACGCAATGTCGCCTCTGATGGCCGACAATATGGTCTGGCATAACGAAGGCGACACGACCCTGCCGTGGATTGGCGAGACAAAGGGTAAAGACGCAATCTTCGAATTTCTTGGCGTCTTTGGTGCCAATCTACAGACCACCAAATGGGAAAACACCGACGCTTTCGCATCAGGCGATACTGTCGCCGTCTTTGGTGTGATGAACGGCATCACACCTCATTCTGGTCAGGAAATCGGCGAGTTTTCATTCGCTCTGCGCGCCAAAGTCCGCGATGGCCAGATCATCCTATGGCATTGGTTCGAAGACAGCTTTGCGGTCAGCCAAGCCTATCACGGGCGGAGCTAATACGTCTGAGAAGCACAGACTTAACTTTTGACTCAACAGGAGATAACTTCGATGACACATTTCAAAAGCATATTGGCCACTGCGCTTTTTGCAAGCACAGCCCTATCTTTTGCCGCAATGCCTGCCGCAGCGGACACCGTCAGCACCGTCGCCCAAGCGGTCAACTTCTTTGAGAACGGCCAAGCCACGGGTGGCAAGCCCATGACCGTGGATGCCAAGGGCCCGGTTGAGATCACAGACGCCGTCGAACTGCCCGGCTTCGCTTTTGCCGTCTACGATGTGGATGTGACCCGCGACAGCCTGACGATGACGCTGATCGCAGAGTTAGAAAAGCTTCAAATCACGCTTTACGACGACACGACATTTGACCGGTACTACTTCGCATTTGATGAAGAAGTAACCTCAGCTGAATTGTCAGACAGCACTGATGAGAACTTCAGCGCCACAGTCGAAATGATTCAGCCTGGTACAACGGTGTCCTCGATGGGGGCGTTTGTCGACGGCCTTCCGACCAGCTTCACGTTTGAAAACGGCGGCATCCTGATCACCGTTGGTGAAGGCACAGATCTGACCAAGATCAGTGAAAACGGCGGATCACTTAAGGTGAATTTCTAATCAGAACTGTAGTCGTGCGCACGGCTGAACCAACAAAACCCTTCGGATTTTATGCCGTCTTTGCCATGATGTTCATGAATGGCCACGATGCGATCTTTATGGGTCTGGTGGGCGGGCCAACTGAAGCAGCCATTGCAGGCTTAGCGTTTGCGGTCATTGCCGCAGTGGCAATCGTGCTTGTGTGGCGCAAACCAGCAACCGAATAGAAGGATAATAAACGATGGGCAAAGGTCTTGAAAACGTACGTGACATCTATCTCGACGGGATCGCGGGAGGCAATGCTCGCGCCGCCGTCCTGCGCAACACCGGTCACCGCTACACGCAACATTCGACAGGTGTTGCCGATGGGGCCGAGGGATTTCTGGCGTTCTTCGAACCCTTCGTCGCACGCAACCCCAAGCGGGATATCGAGATCATCCGCATCTTTGAGGATGGCCCATGGGTCTTCTGCAGTGCCTACCAATCGCTCAATGATGGTGAATCGCAGTGGGTCACGATGGATATGTTCTACACCGATCCCGCCGGTCTTATTCTTGAACATTGGGACACAATTGCGCCCTACACCACGGAAAGCAAATCTGGCGAAGACATGGTATCCGGCACACGGGATATTGATGTCAGCGTGGATGGGGCTGCAAGCAAGGCATTGGTTTTGGAATACACCAAACAGGTGCTGCAAGAAGGCCAGCATGAGAAAGTCGCTGACTTTGTCGCCGACCGAATTGTTCAACACGTGCCCCCAATAGGTATGGGCTTGAACGGGCTTAAAGAGTGGTTGGTGTCTGATGCGGCAGGATCATACGAAATGCTGTTCCATCTGCTCGGCCAAGGCGACTTCGTAGTGACCTACGGCAAGCGCCATGCAGCCGGAAAAGACATTGCTGTCTTCGATCTCTACCGAGTGTCGGACGGCAAGATTGTTGAACACTGGATGAATGCAGAAGAAATTAGCCCACGCGAAGCGTGGAGGAATTCCGGCAAATTTTAACTCAAATATGAGGGGCACGCAGACAAGACAATATTGTCGGAAGCCTCGCAGGTTGCGCGCAAAGCTGTTGGTCGCCCCGCTCAAGGCCATTGACGGTCAAAGAAGCGTGGTTCTTGACGCCGAATATGATCCGCGTGGTTTTTTCTGGGCCTGAACTTGCAGGCTTTCCCTTAGGCCGTGAGGGTGGCAATTGGGGCAGGCGACAATCCGCGCCCTCCAGAGACACTATGGCGGCCACAAACTCATTGGTCTGGTCCGCACGCCCAGCAAGGCCATCAAGGCTTTGCCGGGACGTAAACTGATTTACACCAACGGGTCGCGCAAGCATGCCGAAGCCGTGGCTGATCGATTGGGCATATCAGAACATTTTGAAGACACTTTCGACAGTGTCGCCGCTGATTTGGGGTGTCGGTATCACTGGGTCTCAACTGAATTCAATTTGAGTTGTTTGTCGCTACGGGCCATGTTTTTAGCAACAGGCACTGAGTTCTGATTTGGCAATTGGAGTAGATCACAAAATCAGTTTTTTGGGTCAACGGCATCTTGCCGCTCTTTCTCAGCATTCTGCGCTTTCTTTTTCGCCCCGATATGGGCCCCTATGATAAGGCCCAGACACAGACCCAGGCCCAATCCGGTTCCAGGATTGGAAAAGAGCGCGCCGAACGCGGAGCCAAAAGCGACACCAAGTGCTAGGCCCATTGCCGTATAATATTTGACTGGATCATCCACTTTGTCTGATTTCAAAACTGGCTTCTCCCTAATACCGATTGTCATTAGAAGATGGCCGAACGAAATAAGATGCCAATCCATTCAAATTATGTTCGGCCGAAATTTTTTCTATCTTCGAATTTTGCATGTTCTGCCGGCAGAGCGATTGCTCGCCCTGCCGGATATTTATGGGACCAGACGCATTTGAATGTTCTCGAATGGTAAGCCATCATCGTCCTCAGCTCGCCGTGTCGTTTCTTCGAAACCAAGCTTTTGATAGAATGCAACAGCCTTTTCATTGTCTGCATATACCTCAAGGCGCAGCTCACCTTTCAGCTTCAACGCGTGAGCGACCAATGCACGCCCCACGCCGCTGCCCTGTCGCTTCGGATCGACAAACAGACCGCCAATCAAATTGTCGAGCAGACCAATGAAACCAACAGGTTTACCGGTTTGACACGCGACCCAGGTTTCTGAATTGGGCAGATACACAGTCTCAATCAAAGCCCTTTGTTCTCGCAAGCGAGGTGCTCCCAGAAACGAGTGCGCCTGCTGAGACGCATCATGCCAGATCGAAGATAGCCAAGGCAGATCCGACGCCTCATAGGCACGGATCTGAAGTTCCAGATTTTTCATTGTAATTCCGTAGTGTTGAATAAGCACAGAAAAACGCGCCCCGAAAGGAGCGGTCACCAGGCCGCAATCAAGCGGCAAAATTTCAACTTCTGTGCATTAAATTCCTTCTACAGATCACAGATAATTTATGCCTTGGGCACACAAAGGTCAATGCCACTGAAAGGCAATTTACGGACACTTTGTGCAATTCGAATTTGACATTCCTTATATGTTCCGCGCGCCGCTGCGAACGATGATCAAGTCATTTCTCGGAGGCGATTTCCTCACTTCCAAAATTTTCATTCCAAAATCCATCAAAAACAGCGTTTTTTTTGAAATGTAAAAATACTGCATTAAAAACAAGAGCTTGCGAGCTGAAAATGGACCCGGATTTTTCGGGGAATGCGGAAAAATCATTCAATTTTACCTTGAACGGGGCGTAAAACTCACCACCTGAAACTCATCAACTGAACGAGAGGGTGAAAATGATGAACGCAACTACTGCAGACCAAAGAAATTGTTCAGGGCCGTTTCGCAGCCGCCGTTGGACGCCTTTTAATACCGTCGTCATGATTTTGGGATTTGTCCTGTTCTGGCCGCTTGGCCTGGCGATGCTGGCTTACATTGTATGGGGTGATAGAATGACTGGAAATCTTGCAACAGCACGCGATAAAATGGATGGATTTGGCGCAAAGTTCAGCCGTGGCCGCCGTCCGCACTACCGTGCGCAGGCAACTGGCAACGCTGCTTTTGACGAATATCGCTCTGCCGAATTGGCACGTCTTGAAGAAGAACGCCGGAAAATCGATGAAATGCGCGCCGAGTTTGACGAGTTCGTCGACAATCTGCGTCATGCCAAAGATAAGAAAGAGTTCGACAAGTTCATGGCAAGCCGATCATCGTCTGAATAAATTGCTTTAAACGGCACCTTGCAATCTCCTGCATTTCGGACGATATGAAGTGTGGGAGGTTGGCGTAGGACGGACCACTCGCCAACCGGGTCAGATCCGGAAGGAAGCAGCCCTAACGAGATTCCGGTTCGGGTCTTTGTTCAGCCTCCCACTTTTCAAACAGCGCTGCTGATCCCGGCGGGATTTTGCGGCGGTCTTATGAAGCGGGTTATTGGCAAAGAAACATGAGCGATCAGGAAAACACCGCCTATCGCGTTCTTGCCAGAAAGTACCGCCCTTCCACATTTGACGATCTGATTGGTCAGGCACCCATGGTGCAGACCTTGACCAACGCATTCAAGCTGGGGCGCATTGCGCAGGCTTACATGCTGACCGGCGTGCGCGGAGTGGGCAAAACCACAACGGCCAGAATTCTGGCACGCGCCCTGAATTACGAAGTATCGGCAACGGATGGTCAGGAAGCGATAAACGCACCAACCATCGACATGCCCGAACTTGGCGAGCATTGCTCCGCTATTATTGAAAGCCGTCATGTCGATGTCATTGAAATGGATGCGGCCTCGCACACATCCATCAACGACATTCGTGAAATCATAGAGGCTTCACGCTACAAGCCGGCGAGCGCACGCTATAAGGTTTACATTATCGATGAGGTGCACATGCTCTCCACAGCGGCCTTTAATGGCCTGCTGAAAACACTGGAAGAGCCGCCGGCACACGTCAAATTCATCTTTGCCACCACGGAAATCCGAAAGGTTCCTGTTACGGTTCTGTCCCGCTGTCAGCGTTTTGATTTGCGCCGCATCGATGCTGACACCATGACCACCTATCTGAAAGGCATTGCGGGCAAGGAAAACGTGTCGATTGCGGATGAAGCTTTTCAGCTTCTGGCCCGCGCCAGCGAAGGCTCTGCACGTGACGCTCTGTCCTTGATGGATCAGGCCATTGCTCATGGTGCCGTGAAGGGGAGCGGTGACATTGGCGAAGAAGATTTGCGCGATATGCTGGGTCTGGCCGACCGGGCGCGCGTCATCGACCTGTTTGAACTTTTGATGTCGGGCAAAATTGCGGAAGCTCTGGCGGAATTCAATGAGCAATATAATTCCGGTGCTGATCCAGCGGTGGTTCTGACCGATCTGTCTGAGTTCTGTCATTTGCTGACCCGCCTCAAAGCGGCACCTGATGTGGCAGATCAGGGTGCATTGTCTCCGCGTGAAAAAGAACGTGGTGCCGAATTGGCAGCGCAATTGTCCATGCGGGTTTTATCTTCAACATGGCAGATATTGCTGCGCGGCCTTCAGGAAGTCGCCAACGCGCCCAAGCCACTGGCGGCTGCAGACATGGTGCTGGTACGGTTGGCCTATGCGGCTGATCTGCCAAGCCCTGACGAAGCACTGCGGCAATTGAAAGACCAGACAGGCGGGGCGCAAAACGCACCAGCCAGCACAGGTGGTACTACGGCTCCATCATCTGGTGGCAGTGTGAATGCACAAGGCTCACGGCCTGTGCAGGCCATCTTATCCGGTGGTCCGCAACTGCGTGCCGTTGTGACAGAGCCCGAGCATGAGGCTGTGGCCTTGGCTGACGAGAGCATTGTACTGCCAGAAACGATTGCAGAACCGGTTTCCGATCCCAACTTGAACGGCGAACCTGAGCAACAGCTGAACTCTCTGGCCGATATTGCAGAAATGGCTTCTGAGAAACGGGATTTGATGCTGAAGATGGCGGTAGAGCGCTATATGCGTCCGGTCCGGTTTGAAGCGGGTCGAATTGAAGTTGCCATGACGCCCGGTGCCCCCGCAGGAATTGCTGGTGATCTGGGTAAAAAATTGTCCGACTGGACCGGCCAGCGCTGGATGGTTTCAGTGGTGCAGGCTGAGGGCGCTGCCACTTTGCATGAACAGGCCGAAGCCGACAAGGCACAAAAAATGGCTGAAATTCGTGCCCATCCATTGGTTGCAGCAGCACTGGAAACCTTTCCCGGCGCGCGCATTGTGGATGTGGTCGATCGCGATCTCAGACAAGACACAGAAAACAAAGACACAGACAAGCCAAGCACAGATTAGCCAGACATAAATTAGCCAGACATAAATTAGAGTGAACAGGGATAAATCATGAAAGACATCATGGGCATGATGAAACAGGCACAGCAGCTGCAACAGAAAATGCAGGATGCACAGGCCGAAATTGGCGAGCTGGAAATTGAAGGCACGTCCGGGGCAGGTCTGGTGACCATCAAACTATCCGGCAAGGGCGACATCAAAGGCATTTCAATTGATCCATCGCTGATCAATCCTGAAGACCCGGAAATGCTGGAAGATCTGATTATGGCTGCTCACAACGACGCCAAATCAAAATCTGAAGCCGTCATTGCTGAAAAAATGCAAAGCGTGACCGGGGGCCTCAACCTGCCGGAAGGTCTGAAACTTCCTTTCTAGGCTCGTTTGATGACCGGTTCTGAAATTGAGCGGCTGATCCAGCTTCTGGCAAGGCTTCCGGGGCTCGGCCCCCGCTCGGCCCGCCGCGCAGCTTTGCACCTGATCAAGAAGAAGGATGAGTTGCTGGTGCCATTGGCACAGGCAATGGGTGTTGCTGTCGACAAGATTCAGCTTTGCAGCAATTGCGGCAATGTGGATACAATTAATCCCTGCACCATCTGCACCGATCCGCGCCGCGATGACACAGTGCTGGTGGTGGTGGAAGATGTGGCTGATCTTTGGGCGTTGGAGCGCGCAACCGCAACACGGGGACGTTACCACGTGCTCGGCGGAACCCTGTCACCGCTGGATGGCATTGGTCCGGAGGACCTGTTTATCGCCAAGCTGGTGGAGCGGGCAGCATCGCCCGATGTCAGCGAGGTCATTCTGGCCGTCAACGCGACGGTCGATGGCGTGACAACGGCACACTACATCACAGATCAGATCCAGGGCCTGGATGTTTCAATCACACGCCTTGCCCACGGCGTGCCTGTGGGTGGCGAGTTGGACTATCTGGACGAAGGCACGCTCAGCGCAGCGATGCGGAGCCGGACAAAATTCTGAATTTGTTGTGTGATGAATCTTATGGATCCTCGGAACAAGTCCGAGGATGACCGGATTGAGCTTGGCAGTCAGCGCGTTTGATTGAGTTGTTCGAAAACATTTCCGCTCGTCATCCTCGGACTTGTTCCGAGGATCTACGTCGCTGACCGCCAGCTTTAACCGGTTTTGCGTCCGTATTTCACCGGATAAAACAGCATGGACCCCGCATCAAACAGTAAATGACGGCCAATCAGCAATTCTCCAGCGCCGGTGATCGCCTTGATCACCTCCAGTGCCTGCAGTGAGCCGATGACACCGGTCAGTGCGCCCATGATGCCAGCTTCTTCACAGGTCAGCACCGTGCTGTCATCAGGCGCTTGCGGAAACAGATCCCGATAACGCGGGTTGAGTGTGCCATCTGCCCCTGTCAGAAAGGGCTGAAGGGTCGTGATCGAACCGTCAAACCGGTTGACCGCACCGGTGACCAGCGTTTTTTCCAATTGCTCGCAAGTATCAGCAACCAGAAAACGAGTTGCGAAATTATCGCTGCCATCCACCACAATTTCATACCGGGAAATGAGTTCAGAAGCGTTGCTGTCATCAATGCGTGTGTTGTGCAGGTCCAGAACCGGATGCGGGTTGATGGCCGTCAGGAGTTCCGCCGCGCTTTCCACTTTGCTTCTGCCAACATTTTGGCTCGTATGCACAATCTGTCGCTGCAGATTGGAGAGGCTGACATGATCATCATCAACCAGACCGAGATGGCCCACACCGGCTGCGGCCAGATACATCAGCACAGGGGCACCAAGGCCTCCTGCACCGACGACCAGAACGCGCGCGGCCTTCAGTTTCTGCTGACCGGAGCCACCGATTTCCGGCAAAACCAGATGGCGCGCATAGCGCTGTATTTCTTCCGGGGAGAGTGGTGCGCTGCTCATTTGGTCTGTCTCAGTTTCTTCAACTGGTACAAGGCCTCAAGCGCCTCGCGGGGCGTCAAATCATCCGGGTCAGTTGCATCCAGCTCTGCTAGTGCCTTTTCATCCTGCGACGCCATGGCCTTGGAAGGCTTGCGCTCAGGAGACACAGAGAACAGTGGCAGATCATCCACCAGTGTGGTCTTCGAGCGTTCCCGTTCCTGCGCTTCAAGCTGCTTTAAAACATCCCGTGCCCGGCTCAGCGCAGCTTCTGGAAGTCCTGCCAGCTTTGCCACCTGAATGCCATAGGAACTTGTGGCAGCACCCGGCACAATTTCATGCAGGAAGACAACATTGCCATCCCATTCCTTGACGCGAACTGTGGCGTTGGACAGGCGATCCAACGTTTGCGACAGCGCAGTCAACTCATGGTAATGCGTGGCAAACAAAGCGCGTGAACTGTTGATGGCATGCAGATGTTCAACGGCTGACCAGGCAATGGCCAACCCGTCATAAGTGGCCGTGCCCCGACCAATTTCATCTAGTATGACCAGCGCCTTCGGTCCGGCCTGATTGAGGATTGCTGCCGTTTCCACCATCTCGACCATAAAGGTAGAGCGGCCGCGCGCCAGATCATCAGACGCACCAACCCGGCTGTACAGCGCATCAACAATGCCGATATGGGCCTGTGTCGCTGGCACATAGGAGCCGATTTGGGCCAGAATGGTAATCAGCGCATTTTGCCTGAGAAAGGTTGATTTACCAGCCATATTCGGTCCGGTCAGAAGCCATATCTGCCCGGCTTTATCGCCTGTAAGCGTGCAATCATTCGCAACAAAAACATCGCCCGCCTGCCGAAGCGCCTGTTCCACAACCGGGTGTCGACCGCCTTCTATGGCAAAGGCCAGACTGTCATCCACATCCGGACGGCAGTAATTCTCACTGTCCGCAAGCGTGGCCAACGCGCAAATTACATCCAGCTCTGCCAAATTGCGGGATAGGGACTGTATCGGTTCGGCCGCGGCGCTGGCCTGGCCTAAAAACCGGTCAAACAAATCCAGTTCCAGCCTGGTCGCCGCGTCGGCGGCACCGGCAATCCGGCTTTGCAGGGCACTGAGTTCGGTTGTGGTAAAACGCATGGCATTGGCCATGGTCTGCCGATGGATGAAACGCTGGTCAGCATCATCCTGCAGCGCTGGCGCATTTTGTGCAGTTACCTCGATAAAGTAACCCAGCACATTATTGTGCCGGACCTTAAGCGCTTTGACACCGGTTTCACTGGCATACTGGTTCTGCAGCCCGGCAATAATCTTGCGGCTTTCATCGCGCAGCCCACGATGCTCATCCAGCTCTCCGGTATATCCGGTGCGCACAAAACCGCCATCTCGCTTGAGCAATGGCAGATCATCGGCAAGGGCGTTGGTCAACTCATCCGCCAGTGCTGCCAATTCTCCTGTGCCAGCCTCACTGAGAGCCCGCTGGATGGCAGCAACGAGACCATCAGAACCGTTCAGATCACCAGACAGGGACTGCGCTCCGGACAAACCATCACGGATGGCAGCCAAATCGCGTGGGCCGCCACGATCCAGCATCAGCCGCGACAGAGCCCGCGCCATATCTGGCAGACGTTTCAATTGTTTGCGCAGGTCTGACAGACCAGCCGGGTTCTTTATGGCCCATGCCAAGGCATCTTGTCGGGCCTGAATGGTTGCTACATCGGTTGAGGGTGCGGCCAGACGCATGGCCAGCAACCGGGCCCCGGCTCCGGTAACTGTGCGGTCTATGGCATCAAACACACTGCCGGAACGCTTGCCAGACAAGGTCTGCATCAGTTCCAGATTGGCGCGTGTGGCTGCATCAATTGACATGCCACTGCGCGCAGCCTCCCGCTCCGGTACGGATAATGGGGGACGTACGCCGATCTGGGTTTTTTCGACATAGGAAAGAATTGCGGCGGCTGCAGATAACTCAACCCGCTCAAAACTGCCGTGACCTTCCAACGTCTGCAGGTCAAAAAAACGGCACAAACGATTGTCTGCAGTCGCACCGTCGAAAAATACTTTTGGAACCGGGCTGACAGTTGTGCCGCTGCCCTCCAGAAGGGTTTTGATCTCGTCATCATCCAGCAGCGCATCCGAAAGGATCAGTTCTTTTGGATCAATGCGGGCAAGGGCAGCAGGCACCTGCATCGTGTCCAGCGCTCTGACGAAAAATGCACCGGTCGACATGTCAATCCAGGCAAGCGCGAAGGGGAAAGGACCGGATTTTGCCCGCGCCAATGCAGCCAGAAAACTGTTCTGCGCCGCATCGAGCAAGCGTTCCTCGGTGATTGTACCCGGTGTGACAAGGCGCACCACATCACGCCTCACCACCGATTTGGCACCACGCTTTTTTGCCTCTGCCGGGTCTTCCATCTGCTCGCACACGGCCACTTTGTGGCCAAGTGAAATCAGCTTCTGCAGATAATCATCGGCTGCATGATACGGAACGCCGCACATGGGGATATCCTCCCCCTGATGCTTGCCGCGCTTCGTGAGTGTGATGCCGAGCGCCTTGCTCGCGATTTCCGCATCGTGGAAGAACATTTCGTAGAAGTCGCCCATGCGATAGAATAAAAGCGACCCGGGATTTGCCGCCTTGATCTCGATGAATTGGGCCATCATCGGCGTCAGTTTTGACTCCGCAGGCGCATCAACTGCAGTTTTCATTGCAGAACCGTTTTCTGTTTGGTGGTCATCACTGGTGGAATCGTCGCTGCGCATGGACCTTCAATAGCAAATAAACCAACGTAATTCACGAGGGATTGTCGTCATCACCAAACCACACCTTGTGGATAACGCCCCGTCTCGCTAAGTTCTTGGTCCAATTTAAAAATCAACAAATTAAAAACAGGAAACGCCATGCCAGCAACGGATAAGTCCGGCAAAAGCAAGATCCCGATGACCGATCAGGAAGCGTTGCAATTTCACCAGCAGGGCCGACCTGGCAAGCTGGAAATCACACCAACAAAACCTATGGCAACACAGCGTGACTTGTCGTTGGCCTATTCACCAGGTGTGGCGGTGCCGGTGCTGGCCATTGCAGAAGATCCTTCACGCGCTTTCGACTATACGACACGTGGTAACATGGTCGCCGTCATCACGAATGGCACCGCCATTCTGGGCCTTGGCAATCTTGGTGCGCTGGCCTCCAAGCCGGTGATGGAAGGAAAGGCTGTCCTGTTCAAACGGTTTGCTGATGTCGACAGTATTGATCTTGAAATTGACACCGAAGACGTCGACGAATTCATCAATGCCGTACGCTATCTCGGGCCTTCCTTCGGGGGCATAAATCTGGAAGACATCAAGGCTCCGGATTGTTTCATCATCGAGCAGCGTTTACGCGAATTGATGGACATTCCGGTGTTCCATGATGATCAGCACGGCACCGCAATCATCTCGGCTGCGGGATTGATCAATGCCCTGCATCTTACCGGACGTGACATCAATACCACAAAACTGATTTGCAACGGGGCAGGGTCTGCCGGGATTGCCTGTATTGAATTGATCAAATCCATGGGCATGCCCCATGAGAACATCATCCTATGCGACACCAAGGGCCCGATCTATCAGGGCCGCCAGGAAGGAATGAATCAGTGGAAATCTGCCCATGCGGTGCCAACTGAGGCGCGCACTTTGCTGGAAGCGATGGAAGGTGCGGACGTGTTCTTTGGCCTGTCCGCCAAAGGCGCTCTGACCGCTGACATGGTCCGTGCCATGGCTGATCAGCCGATCATCTTTGCCATGGCCAATCCTGACCCTGAAATGACACCTGAGGAAGTTGCCGAAATTCGCGACGATGCGATTGTTGCAACCGGTCGTTCGGATTACCCCAATCAGGTCAATAATGTCCTTGGCTTCCCTTACATTTTCCGCGGTGCGCTGGATGTGCGCGCTTCGACAATCAATGATGATATGAAAATTGCAGCCGCGCGGGCGCTTGCTGATCTGGCACGCGCTGACGTGCCTGATGAAGTGGCCGCGGCCTATCGTGGGAACCGGCCCAAATTCGGCACGGAATACATCATTCCGGTGCCATTTGATCCAAGGTTGATTTCGGCCGTGCCAATGGCCGTGGCCAAAGCCGCCATGGAATCGGGCGCAGCCGGCAAGCCCATCGTCGACATGGATGCGTATCAGGCCGAATTATCCGCACGCCGTGACCCGACAGCCAACGCCTTGCAACGCATTATTGCCAAGGTCAAACGCAATCCAAAACGGGTTGTCTTTGCCGAAGGTGAAGAGGAGCAGGTGATCCGTGCTGCGGTCAGCTTTGTTGCGCAGGGCCTGGGGACTGCCATTCTGGTGGGGCGTGAGGATGAAATCTACAGCACGGCCAAATCCGTTGGTGTGGAACTGGGCGGACAGATCGAAGTTGTCAGCGCCAGAAGCTCCAATCGCAACAAGGATTATGCAGACTTTCTGTATGCCCGCATGCAGCGCAAGGGCTATCTCTATCGTGATTGCGTGCGCCTGATGAACACCGACCGCAATTATTTCGGCAGCGCGATGGTCGCTCTGGGAGATGCGGACTGTATGGTCACCGGCATCACACGAAACTATTCCACTGTGCTGGAAGATGTGCGGTTGATGATTGACCCAAAACCGGGGCACCGCGTCATCGGCATGTCAATGGCCATTTGCCGTGGCCGTACAGTGTTGGTGGCCGATACCGCCGTTCACGATATGCCAAATGCCGTTGAACTGGCGGATATTGCGGAGGAAGCCGCTGGTGTTGCCCGGCGTTTGGGCTATGAGCCTCAAGTCGCCATGTTGGCTTATTCCACCTTCGGTCATCCACAGGGCGAACGCTCTGAGCGTGTTCAGGAAGCCGTGAAAATCCTCGACAAACGCCGCGTTGATTTCGAATATGATGGCGAAATGGCTGCAGACGTTGCCTTGAATGCGGATGTGATGAGTTCCTATCCGTTCTGCCGTCTGACCGGCCCGGCCAACGTACTGGTCATGCCAGCGTTCCATTCGGCATCCATCTCCACCAAAATGCTGCAGGAACTGGGCGGTTCGACAGTGATTGGCCCGCTTCTGGTTGGTTTCGATAAATCGGTGCAGATCATGCCGATGGGCTCACGCGACAGCGATATCGTCAACATGGCCGCCATCGCGGCTTATGGCATTTCTGGCTGATAGCAGTTGGCGGATTTGTGCCAAGTCATTGAACGCAATGGGTTCTCGGAATTAGTCCGAGAACGACGGGGTTGGGCATTTGCGCCGTCCCCTGCAGGCCTCGACTTACTTTCTCCGCCGTCACCCTCGGACTTGTTCCAAGGGTCCACAAATTGTTGGTGTCTCTGCAATCACCTATGAAAAGCTCACCTAAGAAGCCACCGTCCTGATAATCAGGACGGCTTCAAAAGCGTGTTCGGATCAAAGTCATATCTGCGGGCGCAAAACTCACAGGTCACTTCAATCTGTCCGCTGTCGGCAATGCTTTCGACCACTTCTTCCCGGCTGAGCTGGCTTAAAACTCCACCGACCTTCTCTGCAGTGCAGGAGCATTTGTCGTGCACTTCCAGCACGTCGTAAACCCGGACACCGCGTTCATGAAAAAGGCGGAACAGAAGCCGTTCTGCAGATAAATCCGGGTCGGCCAGTTCGTTTTCCTGCAATGTGTCGACAAGCGCCAGAGCTTCGAGCCAGGCGTCATCATCATCCGGCAGCCCGGCGTGATACTCCTCATCGGCAACACCGCCCCCAGGCAGGTCCTTTTGAACAAGTCGGTCCGAGGCGTGCGGCAGAAACTGAACCATCATACCACTGGCTTGCCAGGAATGACTGGTTTCACCGGAGTCAGACCGGGTGATCAGTTCCGAAACGGCCAGGCGAATACGTGTTGGTATCTGTTCAGAGCGCTCAAAATAATCATGGGCAGCATCTTCCAACGAGCCGCCTTTCAATTCCACATAGCCCTGATACCGGTTCATGTATTGTCCCTGATCGATGGTCAGAGCCAGCGTTCCGGTTCCAAGCAATGAGCCTGAATCGGCATTGTCGGCAGCTTCCAGGGCGGCCACGCGATCTGCATCAAATTTGGCTGTTGCGCGATAGTCACCGGGGGCCTGCATATCGACCACAAGCAACGAGACCGGACCATCTGTTTGTGCCTGCACAATCATTCGGCCTTCCAGCTTGACGGATGCTGCAAGCATCACCGTCAATGCGGCAGCCTGCCCCAGCAGACGGGACACCGCCTTTGGATAATCATGGCGTTCCAAAATGCTGTTGAGGCTTTGGTTCAAATTGACCATGCGGCCGCGCACATCCAGCGCGTCAACCGAAAATGGCAGCACCTCATCGTGTCCCGGAGCCTTTGTGAGAACATCCAGAGTTGTTTGATCTGTCATGGCAGACCTTTCCAAAGCATCATGTGAGCAAAGCAGCTATTTAAGAACTGATCTCAGGATTTAAAGAGCGTCAAACGCCCATACCAGAATTCCCTTATGGGCGTGCAACCGATTTTCCGCCTGATCGAACACAACAGACTGAGGCCCGTCCATAACGGAATCCGTCACTTCCTCATTACGGTGTGCAGGCAGACAATGCAGGAAAATGGCATTCTCGTCTGCCCGGCTCATCAGGCGGTCATTGACCTGATAAGGCATCAGCAGATTGTGACGCCGTCCCGCATCGTCATCGCCCATGGACACAAATGTATCTGTCATCACCACATCACAGCCAGCAACCGCTTCCTCTGGATCTGTCGTGACAACAAGGTCTGCACCCTTCGCGCGCGCGTCCTCTATCAGCGCCGGGTCCAGCGAAAGTTCCGGCGGGCAAGCCATCCGCAATTGGAACGGAAACTTGGTCGCAGCTTCCACCCAACTGGCCAGCATGTTGTTGCCGTCACCACAATAGGTGATGATTTTACCTTCAAGCGAACCGCGATGTTCTTCAATCGTCTGGATATCGGCCATGATCTGCGTCGGGTGTGCCCGCTGCGTCAGACCGTTGATGACCGGAATGGTGGCATATTCTGCAAGTTGCGTAACATCCTCATGGCTGAGCATCCGGATCATGATTGCGTCCACAAACCGCGACATCACACGCGCCGTATCAGCAATGCTTTCTCCGCGGCCAATCTGCAATTCGCTGCCATTGAGCATGATCGTCTCACCGCCCAACTCACGCATGCCGACATCAAATGAAATGCGCGTGCGGGTTGAAGGCTGCTCAAACACCAAAGCAAGCACCTTGCCAGCAAGTGGTTTTTCGGGCGCAGTTCGGCGGATCGATTTCAGGCGTACTGCCTCATCCAGCATGGCGCGCAGCGCCTCGGTGGAATGATCTGCAATCTGCAGGAAATGTCTTGTGTTCGTGTTGGCCACGGAACGACCTCGTTTAAATTGTTTATTGGCTATCGATCAGTTTGCTGATTTCAGATCTGCAAATGCAGCGTCCATTCGGTCAATGGCGGCATTGGCTTCTTCCAGGGTGATTGTCAGTGGTGGCAAAAAGCGTACGACGTTGTTGCCGGCACCAACCGTAAGCAGATGGTGCTTGCGAGCCGCTTCCACCACAGGTCCAACACCATTTGGATACGCATCAGCTTTCAGCTGCAGGCCAAGCAACAGTCCTTCACCACGAATGCTTTCAATCTGGTCCGGATAAGTGTCGGCCAGCTCTGCAAGGCGCTGCTTGATCCGCAGGCCTTTCTGCTGAACCTCTTCCAGAAATCCCGGAGCCAGAACAACATCCAGAACGGCATTGCTGACGGCCATGCCCAAAGGATTGCCGCCGAAAGTGGAGCCATGAGTTCCGGCAGTCATGCCAGAAGCAGCTTCTTCAGTCGCAAGGCAGGCGCCAATTGGAAACCCGGCTCCAATCCCTTTGGCAATCGCCATGATATCAGGGGTGATGCCGGCCCATTCATGAGCAAACAGTTTGCCGGTTCGGCCCACGCCCGTCTGAACTTCGTCCATCACAAGCAATATACCATGCTCATCACACAATTCGCGCAAGCCACGCAGGCATTGATGTGGAACAACGTTCACCCCGCCTTCACCCTGAATGGGTTCAATCAGGATGGCAGCCGTTTCATCTGTGATCGCTGCCTTCATGGCATCATGATCGCCGAAGGGGACCTGATCAAAACCACCGGCTTTCGGACCGAAACCTTCCAGATATTTTTCCTGACCACCGGCAGCCAATGTCGCCAGAGTCCGGCCGTGAAATGCCCCTTCAAACGTCAGAATGCGGGTCCGTTCCGGCGCGCCCTTGACGAAGTGATAGCGCCGCGCAGTCTTGATAGCGCATTCCATGGCCTCGGCACCTGAATTGGCGAAGAACACCTTGTCAGCAAAAGTGACGTCGGCAAAACGCTGTGCCAGCTTCTCCTGACCTGGAATCTTGTAAATATTGGAGACATGCCACACCTTGTCGGCCTGCTCTTTGAGGGCAGAGACAATATGAGGGTGGCCATGACCGACCGAAGACACTGCAACGCCACCGGCAAAATCCAGATATTCCTGATTGTCGGCAGTATATAGTCGCGCACCTTCTCCGCGTTCAAAGCTCAGCTCCGACCGTGCATACGTGCTGTAAAGCGCGGATTCTTGCGCCTGCGATACCATAATCCTGTCTCCGTCAGTCCTGATGTGGAAGAAATTCCAATAAAAAATGCCGCCCTTCCGACTCTGTCGGTTGGCGGCGTCACATCGTTTTATGGACCTTACATACAGCCTAAAGGTCTGAATTCAAAGACCCTTTATCAGAGCCCATTTAATCGCATTAAATTTTACCGGAATCGCGGACTCTGGCTGCGGCAAAAAAAACGGGGAAAACCAATTTAATTGGTCTCCGACTCTTGTCACAGACTCACCGCATATTGTAGTTTCAATTTAGTTAAGTACGACATATCGTGTCGCGTTTCCAATACCCCCTATATGCGGTGTTCGCGCGTTTAAAACATAATCGGTTTTGAACGGGGAGTTGGATTCCGGTCGTTTGAACGCTTTTGTTCAAGCTCGTCCGGAAAGTAACATGAATAATTGTGGAGACAAGCATGTCCTGGACCGAAGAACGCGTAGCCCTTTTAAGCAAACTTTGGGCTGATGGCCTGAGTGCCAGTCAGATTGCAACCCAATTGGGTGGTGTGACGCGTAATGCCGTTATTGGCAAGGTTCACCGCCTTGGCCTTTCCGGCCGCGCAAAATCAGCCAGTACGGCCGCTCGTCCTCGTAAGCCGCGTGCAAATACAGCGTCCAAACCATCTGGTAAGTCTGAAAGTGCATCCTCTGCACCGCGGCGACCACAGACAATGGGCGCAACAGCGCTTAAATTTGAAGCAGACGTTCAAGCTGAGGCTGCCATTGCGCCACAGGCTCATGATGATGTTGTGGTGCCAATTTCAAAGCGCGCCAGCATCCTGACGATCACTGAACAGACCTGCAAATGGCCGATTGGTGATCCAGGCGGAAATGATTTTCACTTCTGCGGACATGATTCCAAGGAAGGCGCGCCATACTGCAACTATCACTGCAAAGTGGCCTATCAACCTGCCAGTGATCGCCGCCGTAGAGCTTCCTGATCTGGTCGTCTAATCGTCGTCTTCTATTTGGCGAGGCCCGCCCAGAATTCGGGCCTCTGCCGCATCCAGTACATCTTTCGATAGCTGATCCAGCCGAGCGGCGCTTACCCAAAGGATAGCGGCATGAATGTCGGTATCTGGAAAACTGCGTCGGAGCAGCGCACGATAGGCCGCCAACTGATTGATGTAGTTGGTTGGCATTCCGGCAACCGTGTCAGGGACACGGGCATTTGTTTTGAAATCGACAATCAGCAGACCCTTTTCCAAATGGCATAGGCGATCAATTTTTCCGCTGACAGAATAAAGACCCTCGGTTGACTGAAGGTGTCCGGCAATGCCGACTTCCGCTCTGGATTCAGGGCCGAACAGAACAGAGAATTTTGGATCTGTCAGAATACCAAATACGGATGCAGTGATCTGTTCAACCATGTGGGGTGGACAGCCGGACGGTAAGGCATGTGCCAGATAAGACTGCGCTGCTGCATCACGGTCTTCGTCTGCCAGGGCTGGTAAATGCTGCAACAATGTATGGACGGCCTGTCCTCGCTTCAAGGCGAATGAACTGTCCTGGTTTCCAAGCGCGTCAAAGCGTTCCTCCCAGGACAATTCTTCAGCCCGCTCCTGTTCTGCATCCAGACGTGACGGTGACATGGCTTTGGCGACGGGGGGCGGCGGAGGCGGTGGGGTCAAAAGCCAATCTGGAAGGGGCCCCAAATCATCAGCCTGCATTTCGGCAGGTTCCAGGCGTTCTGACGCTTGAGGTTCAGAGGTGCGCCAGAGAAAGTGGTCAACTTGACCATCCTCGGTTTCAACCGTTCGCATGTTCGGTTTCAAGGTGGCTTCAGCAAGACGATACCAATTATCATCCGACATCGCCCGTTTGCCTTGCTTGCCACAGACGATCAATCGGTCTTCAGCGCGGGTCATGCCGACATAAAGCAGTCTGCGATACTCGGCCATCGCGTCCATATCGCTTGCCTCCAGCAATTGGCGCTGTAAATCGGTCTGGTCCTTTTTCGCCCGTGCCCCCCAGAAGAGCGCAGGCATTCCTTTCGCACCTTCGGGCCAATGGGTAAAAATATGGGGTCTGTGGACATGGGCGCGCGGTTGGCTGCCATCGTCAACCAGATAAACAATCGGTGCTTCCAGACCTTTGGCGCCATGGACTGTCATCACGCGCACTTCGTCGCGGGCAGCATCCATCTGGCGTTTGATATCGCCGCTTTTCTGTTTGATCCAATGGCTGAAACCCTGCAGGCCCGAGCCGCCGCGCCCCGCTGTCATTGTGGTTTCATAGTCCAGCGCCTGAGCCAGAAACTCGTCGATCAGATCTTCCGCTTCACTGCCAAGCCGCGTCAGCAGCTTTCTGCGCCCGCCATCGGCTGCCAATATACGGGCGAAGAACCGATAGGGTGTTTCAAAATCTACCCGGTTCAACCACAGAACAATCTGATCATACGCCGCACGATAACGGGCCTCTCCGGATCCACGCATGGCTTCAAGCAGCGATCCGCTGCGCGCTGTTGCCAACGCCATCAAATCATCATCTGAAAAATCGAAGAACGGGCTCTTGAGCAAGCTGGCGAGCGACAAATCATCTTCAGGCAGCAGCATGACATCGGCCAGACACAGCAAATCCCGCACGGCAATGTGGTCTGTGAGTGCAAGTCGATCCATCCCGGCAACGGGCAGTCCCGCACTTTTAAGCGCTTTGTTCACAAGGCCCATAATCTGGCCGCGCTTTTTCAGAAGGATCAGAAAATTGCCGGCACGCAAACCTTCATTCCGGATGGACGACGCGATATCTGCAGCAATTCTTGCAGCAAGTTGCTCCAGTGCATTGGCCGGGCGGTCCACTGGCCGCCGCCAGTCGTCCGCCGGTTCTGTGTCGCTTTCTTCCAGAAGGGGCCACAAACGCACTTCGCCGGCAGCATTGGCGCGATAGGCCTGATGTGGATCAACCCCCATACGGCTGACACTGGTTGCCATTTCCACCGGCGCAAACACGGCATCCACTGCTGAAAGAATGTCATTGGTTGACCGAAATGACAGATTCAAGGTGATGTTGTGCCAGGGCAGTTGTGCCTCTTCTGCCTTTCGCTCAAAAAATCGCCTTTGATAGTCAAACGCATCGGGAGCGGCTCCCTGAAACGAATAGATGGATTGTTTTTCATCACCGACGGCAAACAGGGTGCGCACAGGTCCGCCACGGGCGCGATGATCGCTTCCCGCATCATGGAAGAAGGCTTCACTCAATGCCGTGACAACGCGCCATTGCGCCGGACTTGTGTCCTGCGCTTCATCAACCAGAATGTGGGACAGACCCCGATCCAGCTTGTATTGCACCCACATCGCTGCCTCCGAGCCAGCCAGAAGCCGCTCGGTTTTGGCAATCAGATCGTCATAATCCAGCAGGCCTAGCTGGTTTTTGAACCCAAGATAGGCCTCGATGATCGCACCGGCCAAAGTCAGAAGTGCCGATGTGTCCGCAAAGGTCTTCAACGCATTAAGCCTGTTGCGCACTTCGGGCACGCCAAATCTCAGAACTGCAACAACTTCGTCATAAAGATCAGGGAAATCTTGGCGCACATTCTTCGTCAGAAACCGTGTTTCACTGCGCGGTTCCCCGGCATTGGTCGTAAAGACGGCAAGCCATGTTTCAATCTGAGCCGCGCCCCCTTCGGTTGCCAGAGCCGTACTGACACGGTTCGCCAAATCCAGATCTGACTTTTTGTCGCTGTTTTGTGCAGCTTCTTGCAAATCTGCCAATCGTTCACGGTTAAAAGCGCCGAGCGTTCCATCAGCAATGTCATTCGCGAGACGCTCAATTGTGTCACCCTGCGACAGGCCCAGTACCGAGCTCAATCGTTCGCTGTGCTCGGCAAGCCCGTTTTCCCGGCTGGCAATGTAGCGAATATACACGTCCCGTTTGCGCAACAGCTCCCCAACGGCTGTATCAATGGTCTCATCATCGCTGGCGTCGATCAGTGCAACCAGCGCATGTCTAAGCGCGCTGTTGGGGGCGCTGTCCGCAGCGTCAATTGCGCGCTGCATGACGATGTTCTTGGCTCGGTCCAACAGGTCTTTTTGTCGATCATCATCGGCCACTTCAAAATGGCCCGGCACATTGGCCTCAAGCGGAAATTGCTGCAACAGCCGCTCGCAAAATGCGTGAATGGTCTGGACTTTCAGGCCTCCCGGCGTTTCCAGCGCGCGTGCAAATAATTGCCGGGCAAAGCTGAGTGTTCGCGCCTGAACGCGCTCTTCACCCAAATCGGCCAAAACCTGCGTGAGCGCCGCGTCATCCAAAACTGTCCAGCGCGCCAATTCAGCAAACACGCGATTGGACATCTCACTGGCAGCGGCTTTTGTGAAGGTCAGACACAGAATGGTGGAAGGATCATTGCCCGCCAGCAGCAGCCGGATGACCCGCCGCGACAACACATAGGTTTTGCCGGATCCTGCATTGGCGCTGACCCACGCCGAAATGCTTGGATCCGAAGCCTGCCGCTGCCGCTGGCGTGTGTCTTGCGGGATGGGCAATGCGCTCATTCTGCAGCATCCTCTTCGCTGCCCGGCCCTGCAGTATCTTGGCCGCGCCATTCGGCAACCCGCGCCAAATGGTCATAAGCACCCTCATAACGCACTGTTTGCGGTTGGGCCTGTGACAGATAACCGATGTCAGGCTGGGCATAATGCGAAATCAATTCTTTGAGCTTTGCAAGGGCTGCATCGGCCAAAGCGGCAACGGCCGTTTCATCCTGGCACACGGGCGCATAAACGCCGGGAATGCGATTTCCTGACAGGCGAACATAAGACAGGGTCTGTGATGGCAGAGCCGAGACACCTTCAAATGCCCCGGCAGCAATCATGGCAGCTTCCAGCGGCAATTGTGGTGCCAGGCTGGATTCCACCTGCGCTTTTGACGGCACCTGACCGGTCTTGTAATCGATGACTTCAACCAGACCATTTTCGAGAAGATCAATACGGTCGGCCCGGCCTGTCAGTCGAAACTGCAGCATGGTCAGTTCCAGCGACCCGGATAATTCGGTAAGTCGCTGACGAACCCTGTCGGACCGGTCGGTTTCAAACTTCAGGAACCAGTCTGAAATGCGCTGAAAGCGGGTCTGCCAGCGCGCATAAAGGTCCGGGTAATCCTTGATCTTTTCAAATTCTCCTTGGGCAATCCGCTTCAAATCCTCAGCCGCTTCCGGCGTACCGAAATCTGATGTCCGGGCCTCTAGAAACTGTTGCAGAATGTCATGCAGCAGACTGCCGCGATTGGCATAGTTGGGCACTTCGCCAATGCCATCAAATGGCGGCAGTTTCAGAACATGCTTTGCATAGATCGCGTAAGGGTCGCGGATGAGTGTTTCAATCTCGGTGACCGACAGTCGTTTGGGACGCAGTTCCACCGCAGGTCTGGGGGAGGGGCGCAATACGGGTCGACCGGTTGGATCAGCAGGCGCATCAAGCTTGCGCGCCAGATGCAAAATGCGCGTTCCCCGGCTCGAAAGGGCATCTTTTTCGGCGGAACCGATCATGGCATCTATGCGCTGCAACCAGCGAGACGCCTTTGTGGGCGCGCCATCTTGCAGCAGCGATCGTGTCAAAACAACCTTCGGCTTGGAAGCAAGCTGCACAAAATCATGCGCTGATAATCCAATGGTCTGTTCTGGTGGGTTAAGACCCAATTGCGCCCGCATATTGCGCGAAAGCCAAGGGTCCAGCTTGCCATCAGATGGCCAGCCTCCTTCATTGAGACCGCCCAGAACCAGATGATCCGCGGTCAGCAGGCGCGCTTCCAGGGTTCCCAATATCTGGATGCGTGTGTCTTCTTCCAGATTGGGGCGATGACGCCGCACGGGGCGCGCACCCAGCAATGCCTGCAGCAGATCACTATAGTCGGACGCTGCGATTTCCAGTGTACGGGCGTCCGGCCCCAAATCGCGCAATTCCGCCATGGCGCCAATAAGGGCGGTGCCATCTTCGGACGTTGCAAACTGCGGTGCCGTATCATCACCGGCAGTGATGGCCTGAAGTGTTTGCAGATGTGCATCAATCAGATCACCCAACGCAAACCGATTGTCTTTGTCAGTGAAGAGGCGTTCAAAATCCTCCATGGCTTTTTGCGAGGCGTGGGCAATCTGTTCAGCTCTCTCCCAATCATCACCAGACAGACTGGTCTGCGAAGCACGTAATCTCTGCTTCGGTTCAGCCAACAATTTTTCCCGCAATTCAGATATTGCGTGAGACAGGTTTGCGCTGCCGGAGGGCAATGCCGGGCCGCGCAGAATGGCCCGCTCCAAAGCGCGCACGCCAGTGCGAATTTCAGCGCGCGCCAATCCCAAACCGCAAAGCGGGTGCTTCAGCAGTGCCAGCATTGAAATGGCAGTGCCATCGCGTGCGGACTCGGCAATCAGCCGTGCAAGGGTTCCGGCAGGGGTGGCAAATAATGGCTGCCCGGCGGAATCGTCTGCATTGATGCCAAATCGTTCCAGTTCCACTGAAACCCGCCGCGCCAGAGATCGGTCCGGCGTTACCAATGCAATGCTGCTCTGCCCATCGGCTTCCAGCGCTTCACGAATGGAAACGGCTATGGCAAGCGCCTCTTCCTGTGGGGTGCGGGCTTCGATGACAGTGAGGTCTGAAAGGGTTTGAGAGACAGATGATGGTGGAAAATCACTGATGATGTGCGACCACTGATCCGTCGTTGCTGCAGGCCGCAGGGCCTCATTCACCAAACGGAACAGCGTGTCATTTCCCTTTTGCCGTTTTGGTTGCAAGTTCTGGACATCGGCGCGCGTCACTTCAAGATGCGAAAGCGTATGTTTCAGCGCCGCCTGCGGATGCCCAAGGGCAGCAGGATCGAACCCATCTTCCGCGTCTGCACCAATTGCGGCCCATGCGGTGGCGTGCAATTCCAAATCCAGACCCGGCAAAACCACACAGCCATTTGGCATTTGCGCAATCGCTTTCAGCAAGCGTGCAGTGGCTGGAACCGAACCGGTTGAGCCCGCCGCAATGGTTGGCCCTGTTCCACCGGAACTTCGTGACAGCGCATCGGCCTTGGCTTCAATCAGTCTGTTACGCCTCGCCATCGCATCAACGCGGCCAAGGTCTGCCAAATGTTGAGGCCAGGCCTTGGTTACGATTTCCAGAAAAGACAGGCTCAATTGCCAATAACGGGCAAAATCATCTGGAACCAGAGTCTTCAGCTGGCTCCAGTCAACTTTGTGATTTTCCGCTTCATCCAGAAGGGCCGCAAGGTCGGAAGCGAGCCGGGCAGCATCTGCCGGATTGGCCGGAACAATGACAGCCTCATAAGGTTCCATATTGGCCACCTGTTTGACCAGGGCGCCGCTCCAGCCCCAGACCATTTCGGTCAGGGCGACATGGCGTTCCAACTCCGGCATTGCGGGCGGCAAATCGGATAGTGCGGATAGCGGATCAATTGCGCTTTCCTGCAGCATCAGATCGGCTTCATCCGTATCGCCGATGGCGCGGATTTGTGGCAACAATGCTGCCGATGCACCACCACTGCGCCGGGCAACCGCTTGCACGATCACATCTTCGGCGGCACGCACTGCCCGCCGGGTGGGCAGGAACAGGGTCACATCGGCAAGACAGAAAGGGTTTTCGGCAAGTGCTTTTGCCTCAAGAGCGAAGCCGGAAACCAGTTCGCCGTCAAACAGGGCTTCTACAAGCGTATCCAGAAACGAATATTGTGGGGCAATGGTTGCAACGCGAGATGATTTGCGAATGGACTGTGTGTGGCCCTGATCACTCACGCGGCACTTTCACCAATGGCGTATTCGGCGTCCCGCACAGCTTGTGGCGTGCCGACATGGAGCCATGTCCCATCCATGCGAACCCCATGCAATCGGCCTTCTTCGATCAGGGAATCAAACAGCACATTGAAGGAGAAGGCCCCATCAGGAGACTTGTCAAATACGCGGGGATGAACAATGGCCCCGCCTGCATAGACATAAGGCGCAATGCGTTTTTCGGGGCGGCGTTCCAGTTGCCCTTCCGGCCCGAACAGAAAATCGCCGGGCCCTTCATAGCCCACAGCACCCACTGTTGGGGACAGGAGCAGCAGCATATCCATGGCATCATCGTCCCAACTTTCACACAGCCAGGAAAGATTGGGCCGTGCTCCCTCTATCCAGAAACTGTCGCCATTGAGCACAAAAAATGGTTTGTCGCCGAGCAACGGCAAGGCCTTTTTGGTGCCGCCGCCAGTGTCCAACAGCGCGTCGGTTTCGTCTGATATCGCAATATCCAATCCCGGATAGTGAGCCGCGAATTGGTGAATCTGGTCCGGAAGATAATGGGCATTCAGGACGGCTTTGCGAAGACCCGCTGCTTTCAGCCGGTCCAGACCATAGTCAACAATCGGCCTGCCGCACACTTCGATCAGTGGTTTGGGCGTGACAGCCGTAAGCGGGCGCATGCGTTTGCCAAGTCCGGCAGTCAGAACCATTGCTGTTTCAGGGCGAATGCGTGCCATTTCGCCGGCGCGCCGTGCCTTGGTATTTGCCAATGATATGACGTTAATCGCCTTGGTCTTTTTCATATGTCTGCTAATCCTGATTTGCAGATGAGTTTGCCACGATCTTGGCGTGGCATCAATTGTGCTGCCCGTTACCAAGATGAGTCTCATACCAGTGTCTGACTGCGCTCATTGCCTCATGTGCCAGCATTTCGCGCAAATATTCTTCATTGCGAGGCATATGGGCAACGTATGACATTTTTGCGTCATGAGACGCCAGGCGCGCAAAAATACCGAGTATTTTCATCGTGCGCTGTGCACCAAGTATCGCAAGATGCCTGTCCATGTCAGCGCGCTCAAATGGGGTCTTCCGCATGGACTGGTATCGATCCAGCATCTGTTGTCGGAAGTTGGGTGAAATGGTGATGCGCGCATCATAGACCAAAGACGCGAGATCATAGAGCTGAGGCCCCCAAAGGGCGTCCTGAAAATCGAGCAGTCCGATTTGTTGCAAAGGTTCGCGCTCAGCCAACCATATCAGGTTGGGAGAATGCACATCGCGCAAGATGTACCCGGTTTCGGCCGTTTTCAATTCATCAAACAAGCCAGACCAGAGGGCCGCGAAATCCCGCTGTTCTTGCGCCCGCAATTGTTTGTCGCAATAAGGTGCGTACCATTCGGCAAACAGGGCGACTTCCGTCAAAAATGCTGTGCGATCAAAAGCCGGGATTTCATACGGGCCATCAACCATTTGCGACAGGGCAGGGCCTTTGTCATGCAACGCTGCCAGAACATCGATCGCTGCAAGATAACGCGCCTCGATTGGCTGGGCATGGGCGTCCACAATGCCTTCCTTGCCAAAATCTTCAAGCAACAGAAAGCCTGACACATGATCCGAAGACAGGATTGAAGGTGCGCTGAAACCGTGTTTCAGAAGAGCGTCAGCCATTGCAGAAAAGGGCTTGGTATCAGCGGCGCGGTGCACAAGGTCGGCATAGGACTTGCCATCTTCTATAATGTCCCCCGGAGGCGTTTCCGGTGCATTCATGAAGATTGTTGTTGGCTGTCCTGGCGTGGAAATACGTTCATAGGAGCGATGTGAAGCATCCCCCTGAACATGGCGACGCATCGCGGTTCCGTAACCAGCAGATGCCAAGAATTTGCGCGCCGCAAATGTGCGCTCGAACCGGGCTTTGTGAGGCTCAGGCACAGAGAGCTGAACAGATCTGGCATCTCCAGCCTCTATGTCCATGGATAAGATGATGTGCTGCTCTGGCAGCATATCGCCAGCCCGAATGGGCCATTCAACAAGTGTAAGAGCCGTTTCAGGCTCATCGAAGAAACCGATTTCCTCCAGTTCTTCCGGGTCGGCCAGCCGATACAGATCGAAATGCCGAACCGGAATGCGCAACTCATATGGCTGTAGCAGAGAGAAGGTCGGGCTTGGAACTTCCAACTGTTCGTCGCCCGCCAGATTGCGGATCAGTGCCCGGCAGAATGCGGTTTTTCCGGCGCCCAGATCGCCATATAGGGCAATCAGATCACCGGGTAGAATGGCTGCTGCAATATCCTGCGCAAAGCGACGGGTCGCAGCTTCATTGGAGAGGGTTTCGTCAAAGACCTTGATGAGGTTTTGCTGCAGCATGCTGACGGCCGACTACTCGGCGGCCTGGGTAATCGGCTGCGGCTCAATAGGGAAGCGGCAGGTTACAATTGTGCCCTGACCTTCTTCTGATTCAAGTTCCACGGTTCCATTGTGCAGTCCCATGAATTTTTCAACGATGGAGAGCCCAAGACCGACATTGCGACGTCCATCGGACGGCGCTGTGCTTTCAAAGGGTTCAAACGCTGTCGAGCGATATTTGTCCGGGATGCCAGGGCCCTGATCTGAAATTGCAAAGACAATCTCGTTCTTTTCCAGACGGCAGACCAGTTTGACCTCGGAGCCTGGATCAGAGAATCGGATGGCGTTGCTAAGCACATTGAACAAAACCTGTCGCACACGTTTTGCGTCGCCAACGAAGCTGGAGGCGTTCTTGTCGATTTCCTTGATCAGACGAATCTTGGTTTCATTGACCCGGTCTTTCGAAGCTTCAATCACAGCCGCTACTGTTTCCGCGACATCGACTTCACCCAACTCCAACTCAACAATACCGGCTTCCACGGTCGCCAGATCCAGAACGTCGTTGATGATCGCCATCAGGGATGATGACGAGGTTAGAATGTGATCGACATAATCGTCCTGCTTCTCATTCAAAGATCCAATTTTTGGTTCCGCCAGCAGTTGGGCAAATCCAATGATATTGGTCAGCGGCGCGCGCAGGGCATAGGAAACATGCTTGATGAAAGTGGACTTGATTGCGTCAGCAGCTTCGAGCGCCTGGTTGCGATCGATCAGCGCTTGTTTGACCTGAACAGAATAGGTGACATCGACAAAGGTCAGCATGGAGAGCCCATCGGGCAGGGGCACCAGAGCATATTCAACAGTTTTGTCGGGAGCACAGGATATCTGTCCCGAAATCCCGCTGCGCCGGTCTTCCAGACCTGTGATCGCATTGGCAATGTTCTGCCAGTCCTGCGTCACATTCTGCGTCCAGTCCTGAGAGTGCAGGAAAGCAGCGTCCACGATCTCGCTGATGTGACGGCCCGGCTCAACGGCTTCTTCTTCCAAAAGCCAGATGGAGCCGAAGGCCGGATTGGACAATTGCAGACGTCCATCCGAAGCGAACACGGCAACTCCTTCGGAAAGATGGTCCAGCGTTTCCCCCTGAACTTGCGAAACGCGTTTCAGACGGCTGCGCAAATCCAGCTCTTCAGTGACGTTTTCGAATATCTGGGTGATACCGCCCTGCGGATGTGGTGTGGTTATGACATGAAGGGAGCGCCCGTCTGGCAGATGCCACCAGTCGCTGATTGGCTCCATGGATTTGTAATGTTCCAGGAAGGACTTCCGCCAGGATCCGAAATCGGATTGTTCCTGCAACAGGCGCAGTTCGCGCAATCTATCCAGAATTTCGCTTTCCAATGGTGAGGTCTGAAGGAATGATTCTTCGAGCCCCCAAAGTTTTTGATAGGCACTGTTGCAAAACCGCAGACGCTGATCGGTTCCGAAAACAACAACTGGTGTGGCCAGTTGATCCAGTGTCCGGGCATGAAATTGCAGCATCCGGCTGAGTTCTGTTTCTGCATCCACCACTGCCGTGACGTCAGTGGCGATGCCAGCTGATCCACGGTTTGCCCGCACATCCAGAACTTCAAGAACGCGCCGTTGTCCGGCCATGGTTGCGCTCATCCGGCCGCTGGTCACGCTTTCACCCTGCTGTGCCTTGATGATGTCGGCGCGCTCATCGCTGTCCAGCAATTCAAGATCCTGCGCTACTGCTGTTTCAGGATCCGATGCATCCACAGCGCTTGCATAGGCCTGGTTGACCCAGATCAGACGGCCCACATCATCGCGCATCCACACCGGCATCGGTGTTGCCTGCAACAGGGCGCGTAATACGGCCGTATCACGTGTCATCAGCTTGTGATGGGCCTTTAACTCCGCCAGTTCCATGGAATGATCGCTCAAGGTGCGGAAGCGCAACATCGGCTCATGGCCGGCAATGCGGCCAACAACTTCCACCATGCCGCCGCTGAGTGTGTGGGCTGCCTGGCTGAAGGCCTTGCCGGTCTGGACCAGTTCCAGCACAGCGTCAGTCAGTTCTGCAGCTGCTTCCGGTTCAAGCCAGTCGTCAAACTGCAGCAACCGTATGCTGTCAGTGGCCAATGCTTCTTCCAGGACCTGATCGCCAAGAGACAGGGCGCCAAACAATTTGGTCCCAACAATTGTGCCAACGGGCCCACGCTGAATGGTTAGGGTCAGTTGCTCATCAGCATGCAAGAGGCGCTCGGCACTGTCGGCTTCCCGCCGCGCTTCGGCCAGTGCGCTTTCCAGAGCGCGCCTTTCAGCCGCGTGGCGATGTCGGTTTTTGAGGAGAAACAGACTGCTGACACCTGCAGCGACCAACCCGGCCAAGGCGGCCACCAACAATAAAAGGGTTTGCGGTTGAATTGTGACTTCGGGTTTAGCTGCGGCATCCTGAGCCAGGACGTGGGCAGAGGTTCCAAGAGCGGCAATGGCGCTGGTTGACAAAAATGCAATGCGTCGCCGCAAAGAGCGGCGACCGGGAATCCCGAATGATTTGCGGCTGTATTTTTCAACAGCCCGCACAATGCGGTGCATACGTAATCCTCAAGAACCAAACTCAACGCGCCAGAGTATGACCCATACAATGGCCACATCGGCTACTCACAAAATTCGTTGGTCGCCACCAGGGCGATACGGTTGTTGGGACTAAAAGATCCGCATCAACCAAAACGAATCAGTCGAAATTACCTGCTTCGCGAATCGGGGGGAAGCGCTTAAGGGCATAAAAAAGGGGGCGGTGAATCACTTTTTTCACCGCCCCCTACATATAGTGTATGGTTAATTTTGTATTAATACCTGTAGTGGTCAGGCTTGTATGGGCCGTCTGCCGGTACATCAATATAATTGGATTGATCGTCTGTCAGGCGGGTCAATTTAACGCCAAGCTTGGCCAAATGCAGCAAGGCTACCTTTTCATCAAGGTGCTTGGGCAGGACATAGACCTCATTTTTGTACTGGTCGCCTCTGTTCCACAATTCCATCTGTGCGAGTACCTGATTGGTAAAGCTGGCTGACATCACGAAGCTTGGATGCCCTGTTGCACAGCCAAGATTCACCAACCGACCTTCGGCCAAAACAATGATGCGCTTTCCATCCGGGAATTCAACTTCGTCAACCTGAGGTTTTACATTGTGCCATTTGAAATTCCGCAGCCCACCAATCTGAATTTCACTGTCAAAGTGACCAATATTGGACACGATGGCCCGGTCTTTCATGGCACGCATATGATCGACGGTGATGACATCCTTATTGCCGGTTGTTGTGACGAAAATATCGCCCTTTGAGGCAACATCATCCAGTATATCAACTTCAAACCCCTCCATGGCTGCCTGAAGCGCACAAATAGGATCGATTTCGGTGACAATAACGCGCGCTCCGGAAGAGCGCAGAGATTCAGCAGATCCTTTGCCAACATCACCATAGCCACACACGACGGCCACTTTACCTGCCATCATCACATCGGTTGCACGGCGCAGGCCGTCAACAAGGCTTTCACGGCAACCATAAAGATTGTCGAATTTAGATTTGGTAACACTGTCATTCACATTGATGGCTGGGAACGGCAGCTCACCGCGCTGTTGCATCTGATAAAGACGGTGAACACCTGTGGTGGTCTCTTCTGACACACCTTGAAGGTTCTCTCGAACTTTGGAGAACCAGCCTGGTGTTTCGGCGATACGCTTTTTGATGGTCGCGAAAAGGGCTTCTTCTTCTTCGTTTTCCGGTTTGTCGAGAACCGAGATGTCCTTTTCAGCGCGCGCACCCAACAGGATCAGCATCGTTGCATCGCCGCCATCATCAAGAATGAGGTTGGCAGTTTCACCATTGCCCCAATTGAAGATGCGGTCCGCATAGTCCCAATACTCTTCAAGGGTTTCGCCTTTGACAGCGAAAACCGGAACACCAGATGCTGCAATGGCAGATGCGGCATGATCCTGAGTGGAGAAAATATTGCACGACGCCCAACGGACTTCGGCGCCCAGAGCAACAAGCGTTTCAATCAGAACAGCGGTCTGAATGGTCATATGCAAAGACCCGGCAATCCGCGCGCCTTTCAGCGGTTTGTCTTTGCCAAATTCGTCACGCAGAGCCATCAGGCCCGGCATTTCGGTTTCGGCAATCGCAATTTCCTTGCGGCCCCAATCGGCCAGCGAAAGATCTTTGACAATATAGTCAGCCATGAAGAATAGCCCTTGATAAATAAGTGAAATGGAAGCCCCGCCCAAAGCGGGTGATTTTGAAAATTTGCTATCATGGAGAAGGCCATAAAGCAAACTAAATATAAAGATTTCTTTATACGTTTTGGCGGGCTTTATTCCTCGCCGAAGCGACCTTTGATCAAGGCCTCAAGAGCGTTCAGAACCGCAGTGGAGTCCGGCCCGGTCGCCGAAAGTGCCACCGTGCTTCCGGGTGTTGCGCCCAGCATCATCAAACCCATAATGGATGTTCCACCAACCGTCTGTCCGTCTTTGGACACCGATACGGACGCATCAAAGGCACCAGCGCATTTGACAAATTTGGCTGACGCGCGCGCGTGCAAACCCTTTGCGTTCAAGATGGTAAGAGTGCGCGCCGACGTGTCGCCGGTCATCCAGCTGTTGTCTTTTGAGGTGCTGCGCCCAGAAGCGCGCTGGCAACATTGATGTATTTGCGGCCAGCATCCTGCCCTTCGAGCGCAGCATCGACCACGCCCAAATCGCGCCGCACGCTGGCCAGCTTCACCAGCATCGGCAGGTTCAGACCAGCAATCACCTCAATGGTGCCAGGTTCCATGGCAGAGATCGCGAGATTTGAAGGTGTGCCACCAAACATGTCGGTCAGTACAATCACACCGGAGCCGGTCTCAACTGAGCGAATGGCGGCGACAATATCGTCACGTCTGGTTTCCATATTGTCATCGGGACCAATGCAGATAGTAGCAATCGCTTCCTGAACGCCGACAACATGTTCCAGAGCGGAGCGAAATTCATCCGCAAGCTTACCGTGGGTGACGAGCACCAATCCGATCATTGAACAACCCAGCTTAAATGCAGACCCAGTAACAACACAGTCTTTATCTTGTGCATTGACCGTGCGAAGGCAAGGCCCAATTTTTGATTTTAACGCTTTTTCAAAGCAGCTATGTGTTGATGCGCCTCAAGGTTGCATAAATAGCCGAGGCACCATTTCTGGGCTGCTCCGGAAGTATCAACTTGGGCAATGAAACAGCCTCATGCGCCCAGATCAACACATCGGGTTCCGGCATGCGCTCAATCCGGTCTCTTGGCGTCAGTTCAACCACCAAAGCAAGACGACAGGTTTCCACGAATTCATGGGTTTCAATGCCCATGCCGTAACGTTCGATTTTGCCACGCAGCCTTGCGGGCACCGACGCCCATAGATCTGCGCCATCTGCACGCAACAGCACGCCATCATCTGCGACAAGAGAGCAGGGGCGCGTGGCGTCGCTCATCAGTGCCAGAGCCAATTGAGATTTTCCGCTGCCGGAGCGGCCGATAATCAGAATGCCTGAGTTTTGCCAAACAACAACTGTGCCATGAATCGCGGAACCTTTCATGTGGGCATCTGGCACGGAGATCAGACTCCCACCAATGGCAGATGAACGATGAAGCGGGCACCTGCTGGCACGTCTTCATCGGTATCATACCAGTTCTGGGCTTCAATTGTCCCGCGATGGGCTTCTACAATCTGTTTGCTGATCGACAGGCCAAGACCGGAGTTCTGCCCAAAATCTTCGCGTTCGGGACGGTCTGTATAGAACCGCTCAAAAATCCGTGTCTGAACGTCTGGTCTGATGCCGGGCCCGTCATCTTCAATGGTAATTACCGCGTTATCATTTTCACACACAGCTGAAATGCGCACACTGCCCTTTGAGCCTGTAAACGAACACGCATTGTCCAGAAGGTTGTTGATGACCTGTCCCAGACGTCCATCATCTCCCAAGACGAATAACTGATCCTTCAAAGCGTCATCAATGCTCAGTTCGATGGTTGGAGATGTAGCTGTTGCGGTCTCGCGCGCAATTGCGACAACTGTATCCAGCAGCAACCACAGGTCAACTGGTTCTGAGGATTGGCGAGCCAGTTCAGCATCCAGACGGGACGCATCTGAAATGTCGCTGATCAGGCGGTCCAGCCGTCGGATGTCATGCAGGATTACGCTCAACAGTCGTTCGCGTTGCTCCTCATTCTTGGCAAGCGGCAGGGTTTCCACTGCGCTGCGCAAAGAGGTGAGTGGGTTTTTCAACTCGTGAGAAACATCCGCAGCAAAGCTTTCAATTGCGGCCATGCGTGTAAAAAGCGCGTCGGTCATGTCGCGCAATGCCTGAGACAAATGCCCGATTTCATCCCGTCGTTTGGTAAAGTCCGGAATTTCACCACGGGTTTTCACACCTCGGCGCACCCGGTCTGCTGCCGCCGCCAGACGGCGCATGGGTCCCGCAATTGTGCTGGCCAAAAGAATGGACAGTAAGATTGTAACAATGGCTGCAACCAGAAAGACCCTGAAAATAGCCAGGCGTTCCGCTTGCACAATGGCATCAATATCGCCGCCTTGTGTCGAGAGCAGCAACGAGCCCAGCACGGCGCGAAAACGCTGGATTGGCACTGCAACCGCGACGGTTAATTCGCCCTGATCGGTCACACGTACTTCACTGGCCGGTGTCCCCGACAGCGCGCGCACCACCTCAGGATAATTGCGACCATTGCCGCCATCAACTTCACTGTAGAGCGGCAGGTCGCCGCGCCGCAGCCATAATTTGGCTCTCTGCCACAGCAACTCATACCAGGCAGGTTCCGCTTCAACCGGCGGCAGATCAAACCGCAAGATCTGGCCAGAAGCATAAAGCGCGCGGCTGTCCAGGATAAGTGTGCCTTCCTGATCATATATCCGCGCCCTCGTTCGGGTTGGCGAGATCAGCCGACGCAGAACGGGGGCGACAAGTTCCGGATTGATGGGGAACTCAAGTGCGTCTTCGTCATCTTCAAATGCAGCAATGCTCTCACCACTGCGCAGTTCCAGAAGCCGATCAGGGTCAATTGTAATAGTATTGGTTTGCACACTGGCAGAGGCCGCAATGGCCCCCGAAATGATCTCGCCCTGTGTCAAAAGGCTTTCAATCCGGGCTTCTGTCAGTCCAGCCCGAAACTGGTTGAGAAACAGGATTCCGGACAGGAGCACAAGAAGCGCCGCAAGATTGAGAAAGACGATCCGTCGTGTGAGGGATGAGAAAACCTGCAGACTGACAGCCGCCAAAACCCGTCGGGGCGTCAGCCGGGACAAACGCACGCGCCTGCGCGCACCCTTTTTGGCCTTTTCGGCAACCCGCCGCAAGGCAGATGCCGGTTTGGCAATCTTATCCTCAGACTGGGGCAGATCATCCTCTTTTGTGGCGTCAGAAGCCGACATGGCGGTTTGCTGGAGTCCCTATCCTTCGCGAAAGCGGTAACCGACACCATACAATGTTTCGATCATATCGAAATCATCATCGGTTGCCTTGAACTTTTTACGCAGCCTTTTGATGTGGCTGTCGATGGTGCGGTCATCCACATAGACCTGATCATCATAAGCTGCATCCATCAAGGCATTTCGGCTTTTTACCACACCCGGTCGTTGGGCCAGAGCAAACAGGATCAGGAATTCTGTTACGGTCAGAACCACGTTTTTACCGTTCCAGGTGCAGGTATGCCGCTCCTGATCCATGGACAGCGCACCGCGCTCCAGGGCTTTGCTGGCTTCGGGTTCCTTGATGACACTGCCGTCACGTGGCGCGACACGACGCATCACGGCCTTGACACGTTCCACCAGCAGGCGCTGAGAAAAGGGTTTGTGGATAAAATCGTCCGCGCCCATTTTCAGGCCGAACAATTCATCAATCTCATCATCCTTCGATGTCAGAAAGATCACCGGCATATCGCTGCTATGGCGCAGTCGGCGCAGCAGTTCCATGCCATCCATCCGTGGCATTTTGATATCCAGAATGGCCATGTCGGGTGGATTATCCATCAGCCCGTCAAGCGCAGAGGCTCCATCTGTGTAGGTCTGAACCCTGTAACCTTCTGATTCCAGCGCCATGGCGACGGAGGTCAGGATGTTACGGTCATCGTCAACAAGAGCGATTGTCGGCATAAAGTCAGCTCCAACGGCTTTTTGAGTGTCTTTAGCGCTTTCGCAGCAAAATTGCGCGCAAATTATGGCTGACACCTTTTTGCGTTGTTCAAACGGCTGAAAATCTGGTTTGAAGCTGAACACACATCCATTACGGTGCGGCTGAATTCTTCCAAGCCTCCGAATTTTCACAAAGGTCCCCTAAATGTCTTTCCTTCACAAGGCGCGAGATTTGCAGGCCGGGGCTGTTGCGGCCGGGCATAAGGTTACGGCTGATGCGGCCGCTCGAACGCTGAATGATGGTGGCAATGCCTTTCAGGCCGCCGCTGCCGGATTGATTGCGGCCTGTCTTGCCGAACCGGTTTTTGCCAGCCCCGGCGGAGGGGGTTTCATGACTGCTCGGCATCGTAGCGGAAAAACGGAAGTTCTTGATTTCTTTGTTGATCTGCCGGGGCAGAAGCAGACCGATGCCCAAACAATGGAAGTGGAAGCCGATTTTGGCAGTGTCCGGCAATTGTTTCACATTGGCGCTGGAACCAGTGCCGTGCCAGGAATGGAGGCTGGTCTGACTGCCCTCTTCGACCTTGGCAATACAGCGAATGCCCATACAGTTCACAATGGCCGGACAGTTCATAGTGGCATGACAATTCAACGGCTTTTCCAAACAGCTCTGGCAAGCGCAGAGGGTCTGACGATCAGCCCGCTTCAGGCCAGATTGTTTGAAATAGTTTCACCCATTCTGAAGGCATCGGCCCCCGCGAGATTATTATATGCGCCGGATAAAAAACTGCTGGCAGAAGGGGATGCATTCGACAATGCAGAATTACGGCGTCTGTTCAATGAGTTCGCAGAGCGTCGCGACGCCTCTTTCAACGGCCTGTGCGAGCCAGAGCGGGTGTTGCAGCAGCAGATGGATGAGGGCGGCCACATAAAGGCCGATGACTTTTCAGACTATGTCGCCCAATTGCGTGATCCGACACGCTGGGAAAACTCAGCCTGCCGGGTGTTCAGCAATGCGTTGCCAGCAATGGGCGGCGTGCTGTCGCTTGCCATGCTGAGCGCAGACAGCATCCCCTCCTCGCCGCTGTCCGGCCGGGCGGATGCAATTGCACAAGTGGATCGTTTTTGGCGCTCTGGTCGTTCAGGCTCGGACATAGCTGAAAAATTCAAAGTGCAGGCAAAACAGCCGGAGCAGGCAGGTACAAAGGACGGATTTAACGGAACCACGCATATCAGCGTCATAGATCGCCATGGCAATGCGGTTGCCGTGACCGTCACCAATGGCGAGGGCAATGGCCAGATCGTTCCCGGTCGTGGCTACATGCTGAACAACATGCTTGGGGAAGAGGATGTCAATCCGGCAGGGCCGACCCGCTGGCGACCGCAACTCAAGGGGCAGCGACGCCTGTCATCAATGATGGCACCCACTATTGCCGATGGTGCAGACGGGACCTTGTTGGCCTTGGGATCTGGCGGCTCAAATCGCATTCGCACCGCCCTTTATCAGGTTTTGGCCAATCGTTTTTTAACTGGCATGGGCATTCGCGAGGCCGTGCATCGGCCGCGCATTCACGGAGAAAGGCGGCGACTGGATATCGAGGATTATAGCAACCAGCCGGAAGCAAAGGCGCTGGAAGGTGTGTTTCCCGAGACAGAATTCTGGCAGGAGCAAAGCCTTTATTTCGGCGGTGTTCACGCTGTAGAGCGGACCCCTCGTGGTCGCTTTAACGGCGCAGGGGACCCGCGCCGTGAAGGTGTTTTCGTGGTTGTGGATTAACTCGAACTCTTCTGAAACCACATCCGTTTCAAGGTCACATCCCGTTTCATGAAATGATGAAACAGCGCAGCACCTGCATGAAGTACAATCAGCCCAGCCAGTATCTTGGCCGCTATTCCGTGGGCAATGCGCGGTGGGTATTGTGAAAAATCCGGTAGTTCGGCATTGCCAAACACGGCATCCGGTGCACCGGACAGGATGGACAGTCCAATACCGCTACCCAGCATCACGAACAGCAACACATAAAGCAGCCGATGCGTCCATACAGCGATGCTTTCCTGCCATGAAGGTGTCCCGTCAAGCGGGGCTGGTTTTTTATCAAAACGCCACCACCAGACCAGCCGCACCACTGTGAGGACCAGCACCAGAATCGCGACAGGAATATGAACCCGGAGGATCATGATTTTTACGGCTGGATCCAGGGTCATGTCTGACCTGAGACCAGACCCCAACAGCACCAGAATTAGGATGGCGCTTAACCAGTGAATGCTGACTGCAAAGCGTCCATAGGATTGTTTTGTGCTTTTCATAACCGCCTCCATTCGGCTTCAGAAGTTTAAAGGTCAGGCCGGATCGCAGCACGCATGGCAACAATTACCGCGAAACCGCCGATGAATTCAGATTGCGATAGCGTACCATTATCGTCGAGATCGGCACGGCGAAAATCGGCATTCATGGCAAAGCGCATTTCCGCTTCATTGATTTCGCCATTGCCATCGCGATCCCAGAACGCGAATACAATTTTTGTCGCTGTGGTGTAGGCCTCGGATTTCCCGTCTTCCTCAGCAATGCTCGAGAAGCCAGGGTCCCATGCAGTGAATTCCTGATAGGTCAGCTTTCCGCTGTCATCATAATCCATGCTTGAAAACACATTGGAGCGGAATTCTTCCAGATCTCCTTGATGAATGTACCCTTTGCCAGCTGTATCAATGGCATCGAATGTCAGTTCAGCCGTGAACCGGCCCGCTGGTTTGTCGGCCGCATTGGCGATGGGTGCCAATGCGCATGTCATTGTGCCAATCGCGATGGTGAGTGCTGATATTCCCGGAAACTTCATTTTACATCCCCTGTTGTCATGGACTAGATTATATTTACAAGCATATTTATTACAGGTAAAATATTTACATGGCAAATAAAAAATTGGCACCACCACGATCCATGGGCAGACAACTCAATTACACAACAGGTGCGTGCAATGCTGTGTGCCAGAAAATTTTGGAGCGGTATGATCTGTCGTTGCCGCAATGGGTCATTCTGTCCGCCGTTTGGCGTAACAGCGGCCTGACCCTTGGCGACCTGGCCACCTATAGCGGTAACAACGCACCTGCAACCTCACGCATTGTAGATCGCATGGTTGATAAGGGGCTTCTGCTCAGAACGCCTGACGCGCATGACAGACGCACGATCAGAATTGACGCAACCAAAGCAGCGAAGGAGCTCAGCCACCTCGCAAACTTTTTCGAAGACATCAACGCAGTGCTGCTGAATGGTTTCTCTAAGGCGGAATCCGACATGTTGTTCAGCCTGCTCGAACGGGCCGAGCAGAACGCAAATAATTGGAACGAAGCGGACTAGTCGGTTCAACCCATATCAGACCGTTTCAGCTTGCCTTCCGGATCTGGCGGTAACGATCGAACTCATGATTGACCGCCGCTGCAACTGCCAAGACAGCTACTATAAGGGCCGCTCCAAGGAAAGTGCTTTCATAACCCAGAGCTGAAATGGACGGAGTGGTGATAAGCGGCGACAGAAATTGCCCCAGAAAAATCGCCGTTGTCAGCGCGCCACCGACAATTCCGCGACGGTTTTGCGGCGCTAGCTGAAGCGCAATCGCGACGAAGCCTGGCATTGCCAGAGCAAAGCCAGCTCCAATAGCAACCGCCCCTGCAATCAGCAAAGTGAACACCTGTCCTTGAGACACGGAGATGAAACCAAGAGCCATCAATCCGTAAGCCACCGCATAGGTGGCTCTGAATCTGAACGCTTTTTTGATGCGCCCGTAAGCGAGAGCCATAAATCCGCCCGAAAGCGTCAGCGCGCCCAGTGTCACACCCGTCATGACAGCGCTTTCGTATCCAAGCATATCCAGAAAGAAGGGAAGCTGGGTCGGCATGATGAAGAACAACATGTTTGTGGACATCTGCAAAAGTGTCAGCAGGGCAATCGGAAACACCCAATTCGATGCGCCGCCATTTGCTGCCGGGTTTGAAGGGTCTGCATTACTTCGGGATTTTGTGGGTTCATGGATTGCAATCCACATGATGGGCAGAAAAAGAGCGGCCAAACCATAGATCGCAAATGGGAGTTTGGGTGAGAAGACAGCCAACCAACCGGCCAGCGAGATAAAGAGAAACCCGCCAAAATTTCGAGCTGATATCTGAAGCCCGGTAAGGGCCACGCGCTTGTCACCAGTGAAATAGTCGCCGACAAGCGCAGTCTGTGATGTCATGATCATTGCCACAGCAATACCCAACACCAACCGGCTGCCAAAGATCATATCAAGGTCTGTCAGGAATGAACCGGCCGTCCCGCTGAGGGCAAATAGCAAAACACCCGCCAGCAGCATCCAGCGCCGTCCCAGCCTATCCGTCAAAAATCCGGCAAGAGGCGCAAACAGGACAACGGTCAAAGAAGGCGCGGACACCAAAAGTGGTATCAGTAATTCGCTGTGAGGATGATCCGCAAACAAGGCCTGCAGGCCAGCCAATGCAGGGCTGATAGTGGCATTTGCCATGGTCGTCAAACTGGCCGCCAGCAACAGAGCAATGGCTCGCTGGTCGCGCCAAAGGGATGATTTTTCGTCTCTTAAGGTCTGGTCCATGTCTTGTTTTCCTTGCTTGAATCATTGTGTAAGGGCACTCTACGAATTCAAGTCAACTTGAGGTCAAGCATGAAAGTTCTGGATATTGCAGATGTAGCCGAACGCTCCGGTCTGCCGCCATCGACATTGCGTTATTATGAAGAAATCGGCCTGATTGACTCCACGGGCCGACATGGGCTTCGGCGGCAATACGGGCCGGAAACCCTGTTGCAGCTTTCACTCATCACCATGGGTAAGTCCGCTGGATTTTCGCTGGATGAAATTGCTGGGATGTTTGGCAGTGACGGTCAACCGGACCTGCCAAGAGATGATTTGTTGACCCGGGCCGATCAGCTTGATCGGCAAATTCGTGATTTGACACTGTTGCGCAATGCGCTGCGCCATGTGGCCGAATGTCCCGCTCCATCTCACATGGAATGCCCGACTTTCAAGCGGCTGTTGAAGGTCACCACAGCACGCAAGATGGGGGATCAGCGAGCCCGGAAAATGCGCCCGTCAAAGCGATGAGTGCGGCAATGCAATCGCACAGCCGAATCTATCACTCGCCGCCATTCCGCTTCCGCGATCAGCAAGTCAATCAAATGCGGCATATCTGAAGTCTTTGCGGGCCAAATGGAGGTGGTCATTCCGACCCTGCTGGAAAACTTTACCTGTCCGACAGCGCCAAACGCAGCCCAAGGAAACCGAACGCGCCAGCAAATGATCGCTTCATCCAGACCATGACACCTGGCCGCCTGACAAAATAGTCTCGGGCCAGTGCGGCACAGCCGCCATAAAGGACGAAGACCAGAAAGGTCAGCAGCATGAAAATACCGGCCAGAAAGAACATGGTCGGCATGGCATTTACCTGGTTCGTGTCAACGAATTGAGGCAGGAACGCCAAAAAGAAAAGCGATAATTTCGGGTTCAGAACATTGATAAGTGTTCCGTTCAGTGCGGTCTGAAACAAGGAGACCGGCTTACTGTCTTCATCGACGTCAAGAGCGCCGCTGTCCCGAAGAATGCGCCAGGCCATGAACAGCAGATAAGCAGCGCCCAGATATTTGACGGTCTGAAACGCCAACGCGCTTGTGTGGAAGATGGCAGCCAGTCCGATAATGCTGGCAATGGCAGCAGGAACAATGCCGAATGTGCAGCCCAACGCAGTGGCAATACTGGCTTTGAAACCTCGCCCAAGCCCCACGGCCAGCGTGTATAGAACGCCAGTTCCCGGCAATAAAATGACAATCATGGACGTGATGAGAAATTCAACCGACATGGGATCTTCCAGCTTGGCTATTGAATGTGGGAAGACCTTGCACGAAGTCGGGTGTTTTTCAAACCTTCCAATGGAACTCAAGTCCCAATTTTGCGTGGAAGGCGTGGCGTGCCTGTGGCACAAACCCAACATGAATTTTGAACCGCTTCTATCGGCTGCACAGCCGGTCCCGACCCATGCCATTCTGGCCATTTTTGCCGTTGTATCCGGTGGCCTGCAATTTGCGCTGCCCAAAGGCACAATTGTGCATCGATGCATCGGCTATATATGGGTCAGCGCAATGTTTGTCGTTGCTGCCTCCAGTTTCTTCATCAACGAGTTTCGCACGGTCGGGCCATTTGGACCCATTCACATATTGTCCGTCTTTGTTCTTTGGGCACTTTGGCGCGGTGTTGGCCTTGCTCGAAAGCACGACATTGCCGCGCACCGCAGTGCCATGATCCAGCTTTATGTGTTCAGTTTGCTGTTGGCAGGCGGTTTTACATTCTGGCCGGGTCGCATCATGCATTCGGTCCTGTTTGGTTGAGACGAACAGAACCGAATGGTTTTCACACAGCACTTTGTGTCAACTCAGCTCCGCGCCTTGAATTTCGCCAGAGTTTCTTTTTCAAAAGCCAGAACTTTTTGAACGCTGGGGCGCCCTGAAAGACGCTCGAAATGGGCCTGACAATTCTTGAAGCCCGACAGGTCTACATCGAACATTCCGGTTCGGCGGAAGCACCAGAAGAAATAGGCATCTGCCGTTGTGAAATGATCGAAGAAGAAATCCTGACCAGCCAGCATGTCATCGGCAATTTGAAAACTGCTCATAAGCGTCTTCTTGGCCAGATTTCGCACATTGTCTTCCGTGCCGGGGACATCACAAAACCCCGATGGTGCATTGCAGCGGCTGATATGAGGATGAAAACCTGAAGCAAACCAGGACAAAAGCGAAAGGCCCTGGGCTTCCTGCCAGGTGCCTGATGGTAGCAAATTGGCATCAGGAAATGTCTTGGATATCCAGTATTGGATGGCCACGTTTTCGGTCAGTGGCTCTCCGTCTACGATCAGAAGAGGAACTTTGTGTTTCGGGTTCAGCTTGAGATAATCCGGCGACATTTGTTCCTTGCCGCGAATATTGATCGGGCTGACCTCAAAGTCCGCCTGTGCTTCATTCAAGCTTACAAAGGGAACAAGCGAGCAGGCGATGGGCGCATAATACAAAGTGATTTTCATTTTGACCTCCTGGGTGGTGAACATTCGGTTTCAATCAGAACAGGGCGAAGAAAAGCGGCTGATACCAGATGACAGGTACAACCACTTCAAAAAGGCCGTAAAGGCCAATGGCGGAAAGGGCGCAGTAAAGCGCGATGATACGAGGGCTGTAGCGCCCCCAAAACCAAAGATAGATTGCGACAAAAGCAATCAGGGCAAGATATTGTCCCACCACCAAAGCAGCCAGCAGAACACCCAATAACAGCAGGACAAACTTCATGGCGTTGCTCATCTCCGAGGCGACAATGGGACGCAAAGCCGTATTCGCCCCGCGTTTCATCAAGGCCAGATTCCGGACATCCGACAGAACCACGGACAATGCCAAAACAGTGCCGACTGCAATGACGGTCAAGGGAAACAGTTTCGAGCCATAAGACCATCCCAAGGCCGTGGCACCGGCAGCCAGAAACACCAGTAAAGCGCCCATTGATACAGGAACGGAAAGGCTGGGGTGATGAACCGAGCCACCTTCTGATTCTGAATCCTCAAGCGGATCAATGTTCTGTTGGTTGGTTTTGTGCCGCCGGTAAGCCACATAAAGGGTCAGGATCAGCAATGCGATCATTGCCAGAACAATGGGCCGTGAAATCGACCCCATGCCGTGGGTCTGGATGCTGATATGCAGCGCAGATTCCATGATTTTTCCCAAAATGTAGCCAAGGACCAGAGGCGGGCGTGACCAACCGCCCTTCTTCATCAGATACCCAAGCGCACCAAAGCCCAACAACAAGATCCAGTCACCCATGTCGCTGCGCTCAATCCACGAGCCCATGAAAATGAACAGCATCACGGCTGGAACCAGAATATGACCTTTCACAAAAGTCAGTTTTGCAAGCTGATTGCCCCAGACCAGAAGTGCCAGCGCACCGGCCACATTGGCGATAGCCAATGACCAGATCAGGCTGAAGGTCACATCCAGCTCGCTGATCAGCATTTGCGGGCCGGGCTGCAGCCCCTGAATGGTAAAGGCACCCAGCAGAATAGCCATGGAAGCGCTGCCGGGGATGGCAAAGGCAATGGTCGGCAAAAGTGCGCCGCCCTTCATGGCATTATTGGCAGCTTCCGGCGCAATCACGCCGCGAATGTCTCCTTTTCCAAACTGGCTTTTATCCTTGCTGCTTTGCACGGCATGGCCGTAGGCAACCCAATCCACAATGGCACCACCCAAGCCGGGCAGCATGCCGATATAGACGCCGATCACAGTGCAGCGCAGACCAAGCCACCAATGTTTGAACGCATCGCGCACGCCTTTCATCATGCCGCCCTTTACCTCGGCGCGCTTCACACGCGAGATGGAGCCGTCACTGATGGCAAGATCGAGAATTTCCGGAATGGCAAACAGGCCCAGAACCAGCGGAAGAATGGGCACGCCGTCCAGCAGATAGATAAAATCAAATGTATAGCGGGGCTGACCGCTGAATTCTGCAAAACCGATGGTGGCCAGCAATAGTCCCAAGCATGCTGCAGTCAGTCCCTTCAGAATGGAATGACCCGACAGGGCACCGACCATGGTCAGTCCCAGGATACCAAGCACAAAGAACTCCGGGTCCGAAACAGCCAGTATCAAAGGTTCCACGATGGGAATGGACAGGGCCAGCATGATAGCACCCAAAAGCCCACCAATTCCGGACACGGTAAATGCAGCACCCAATGCACGTGCAGCTTCGCCTTTTTGGGCCAATGGATAACCATCCAGAATAGTGGCCTGGGAGGCAGCCGTTCCCGGCACACCCAGCAGAACCGAGGCCAGCGTGTCGCTGGTTGTGGTCACTGCGTACATGCCAATCAGAAAAGCAAAGGCCGAGGCTGTGTCCATGCCGATGGTAAAGGGCAGGAGAATGGCCATCCCCACCAATCCGGACAATCCCGGCACGGCCCCGAAAAACATGCCCAGAACAATTCCCAGACCCAGATAACCAATGGCGGGCCAGACTGCCACCATGGCTAGTCCGGCAAGGGCACTTTCAAAATACATTCACATGTGCTGCCAGACAGGCAGATCCCTTAGGGTTTGGAAACAGTGTATAAGCGCTGTGCTTGTATCGCATTGGGCGCGCACAATGCCTGATAAAGTCGATGACGGGCAGCGTGCGCCGCCCGTCAGTGTTTCATATCCTCAAAGGAACAATCAGACCGGTCTCTTACCTGGCGCCTTCAGCGGCATAAGATTTGAGTATATCGATGATTTTCTGATCGGTATTCAGCAGTGTCGCCAGGCGCACTTCAGCTTCCTCACCCGGCAAGGCCACCAGATCAAAGCCACTGATCTTCATGAACTCGGCACGATATTCAGGATCTTCGGTTGTCGCTTGGAAAGCGGCGCGCAGAGCATCGACAGCTTCTTGCGGGGAGCCTTTGGGCAGGAATACGGCCCGCAGTGATGTTGAACGAACCTGAGCCACCGTCCGCAACACATCATAGGTCGGACCCGACGGCTTCTTGCCAAATTTGGTTTCATAGAATTCATCAAAAGTTGGAACGCCATCAAGTGTGCCGGGCGATGCCGCCAAATGACCGTCTTCGGTCGGAGTGCCAAGGGAGAACAGAGGAATGGAATGACCTTCATCCACCAGATTGGGTTTCACGCGCGATGCGTAACCGGTCATGGAATCGGCGGACATGTCCACATCACTCTTCAGGATGGCTCCTCGAATTTTACCGGATGACTGAAAGCCCGTGACGTGCTGATAATCGACTTCCAGCAGATCCATGGCAGCACGCAAAATGAGATCTTTCATGTTTACGGGGCCATGGCCCGCAGTTTTGATTGGCGCATCAAGCTCAAAAATATCGGTCGCCTTTTCCACGCCAACGCCTTTGCGCAGGTGGAAGATTGTGTCTTCCGGAATTCCGCCGATAAACACAAAGTCACCATGAGAGACAGTGAGCGCGTCATTGCCCATCATTTCCGGCATCAGCGCAACGGAGAACACTCCAACGGTAAGACCATCATTCCTGACTGCCTGGCCAAAGTAATTTGTGCCGACAATGCCACCGGCACCGGCCCGGTTTTTCACCACGATACGCGGTTCGCCGGGGATGTGCTTCTGCATGAACTGCATCAAAGTGCGTGCTGTAATGTCAGTGTTTCCACCGGCGTCATAATTGACGATGACATCCAGTGTTTTGCCGTCGTAAAAGTCATCGGCAACCGCAGGAGCGGTATAAACAACTGCGGACATGGCAATTGCCGCCAGAAATTGTTGTGTTTTCAGGCCCATTTTTTTCAGGTTCATTTCTGTTCCTCCCATTCAAATTAGTCTTTTCTGAACGCGGCCCTTTCCGAGGGAAACTTCCGGCCAATACTCATGTCTGAAACCGCGACGACCGCGCGTGCAATTTTTCAGAACAGGTAAAACAAGAAGCTCTTCTGGCGGAAGGGCACGTCGATAGCGAAAATGTACACACCCCAACATATAAATAAAGTTTACATATTTTACCGAAAACGCTAATAAAATTAAACTATGATGACAAACCTCAACATGGACTGCCTGCGCTCCTTCGTGGCTGTGGTGGAGCTTGGGAATTTTTCAAAGGCTGCTGAGCGTGCAGGGCGAACATCTCCGGCCATCAGCTTGCAGATGAACCGACTGGAAAGTCAGATTGGGACCGCACTCTTCAAGAAGGAAGGTCGCAATCAGGTTCTCACATCTACGGGCCGGGAGGTGCTGGAGCACGCCCGCGCAATTCTTACGCAAAACGATGCTGTCCTGAAGATCACGCGCAGCAGTCAGATTTCCGGCCTTGTCAGAATGGGCGTTGTCCAGGACATCGCGGAAAGCTTCTTTCCAACCGCTCTATCCGAGTTCTCCGAGCAGTTTCCCAATATCCGCATTCAAGTGCTGGTCGATCGCAGCCCGGTGCTTGTGGAAGGGTTGAAGCGGGGCGAACTGGATCAGGTGATTTCCTACAAGCAGGACACCGATGCGACCGAAATTGAAATCAACTCGCCGCAGATGATCTGGCTGGAAAAAGCAGGTTCGGATATTTCAAGCAAGCGTCCGCTTCCGCTGGTTTTGGTGGAAGGGCCTTGCAGCTTCCGCACAGCGGCATTGAATGCGTTAGGGCAGGCTGGCATTCCCTGGGAAGTGACTTTGACAAGCCCCAGCCTTGCCTGCGTGGCAGCTGCCGCTGAAGCCGGTCTGGGCGTGGCAGTGCGCACGAATGAAATTCTCAATGGAAGACGGCCAAAACTGGCTCAGGCCAAAAAACTGCCGACACTACCCAACCATCATATGAGAATTTACAATGGGGCAAATGACACCAACCTTGCCATTCGCAAGCTGACAGATTTCTGGCTACAACAGTTCAAGGTCAGTTAGCTTCAGGAGCTTTGGAAAATCGAAATGCCCACAAACATAATCACCGTTGGTGAACTGCTCGTTGAGTTCGTGTCGCACACAAAAGATTGTGCATTGGAGCAGATTTCCAATTATTCAGGCCCTTTTCCGAGTGGCGCACCAGCCATTTTCATAGATCAGGCAGCTCGTCTGGGTGCACAGACCTCAATTTTGGGCGGTGTTGGGGCCGACGGGTTCGGCAGAGCACTACTCCAGCGTCTCAAAGATGATGGTGTGGGTGTGGAACATATTTTTATCGATCCCGAACGTCCGACCGGCGTTGCCTTCGTCTCCTATTTCAACGATGGCCAAAGAGTATTCATTTTCCATTTGGCAGGCACGGCAGCGGACTCTTTCCAGGTTCCTGCGGACGGTTTGCAATTGCACAATACGCTGTTCCACATCTCAGCCTCATCTCTTGGAAATCCGAACCTGCGAAACATGGTGTTAAAGGTTTTTGACCAAACGATTGCCGCAGGCGGAAAAGTGAGCTGCGATCCCAATATTCGTCCCGAGTTGATGCGCGACACTAAAGTGCGTGTAGCCCTGGATGACATCATCAGCAAATGTACTTACCTTTTGCCAAGCGCAGATGATCTGACCCACCTCTATCCTGGTATGACAGAAGAGGCTGCGATCGATCGTTTGAAGTCAGGCGGCGCCGACATCATCGCCTTGAAGCGCGGATCAAAAGGCGCGCTGATTCTGGACGGAAAAAGCGAATTTGCCATTGCACCTCATCATGTATCGGAAGTGGACCCAACTGGAGCAGGTGATTGTTTTTGCGGAACGTTTCTGGCGCTTCTGATACAGGGATATTCCATGGAAACTGCTGGAGAATACGCCAATGCAGCAGGCGCGCTTTCTGTCACAAAACGGGGGCCAATGGAGGGCAATTCTTCGCTTGAACTGATCGAGGATTTCTTGGTTAGAAGCTGAGGAAACCAAACGTCACCTTTGTGGTACGGCTAGTCCTCAAATTCTTCGTTGGGGTAGACACCCCACAATTTGTTCTGCTGGACAAACCCGCGATAGCTCTGGTCATCCGCGTCTCTCAGGAATGCACGGCACCATTCGCCATCGCATTCTTCAATACTCACCAGCAAGCCTGTTTCCAGTCTTGCATTGAGTTTTGCGCCTATACTGCGTTCGCGATAGAGCGGTAAGGGTTCGGCATCACTGGTCCATGGGGTAACCAGCGCGGTTCTGCGTCCCGATAGAAGGCTGTGGAACACCCAACCGGAATTTCCGGCCGCATCACGAATGCGCCGCCAATTGTCGGATTCCTGAAAAACTTCAACCGGCAATCCGCCTTTGACGAAAATCCAGGCAATGTCGTAGTCCCGTCCAGGTCCAACGCGCACATTCACCTGATTGGACTTCAGGCTGACAAAGCGGGGCAGGGGCAGACCAGATGTCCCGACGCGAATACCACGCTCATCGGCTGATTGAGCAAAGGCAGAGCCTGGGCCCGGACCAGACATCGAAAATGTAAACGCGAGCAAGCTCAGACAGGCGATGGATAAAACCTTGCCAAGGCGTATCTTTCGGTACTGCTTTCGCACTGCCGACCCAAATTGCATCACTTTAAAACTCATGTCCTGCGCACTCATACACCTTATCAGCGCACCCTACGTTGCAAACTCGCCGTCCACGCAATAGGAGGCTTGGCATCTGCTCTCCTGACACATTATACAAAGTCATTCAAATTGTGTTTGCAGTTCTATCTGTTAGGGTCTGCAAAAATGAGCCTTGTCCGGATCGGGCGATATCTGTTGATACCATATACATGTTTTGAACAGATATGGTTAAAGAGCTCTCAAAGAGAAGGGGCTAGCGCTAAATGCCGAGATCAAAAACTCTGGTTGTGGTAACGCGGAAACTGCCGGAACAGGTGGAAACGCGCATGCGTGAGCTGTTCAATGCGAGGCTCAATTTGGACGATCACGCCATGACACAGGCGGAATTGGTGGATGCTGTGAAGACTGCGGACGTGCTTGTGCCCACAGTTACCGATCGGATCGATGCCGCCATCATCAATCAGGCCGGGCCGCAATTGAAGCTGATTGCCAACTTCGGAAATGGTGTGGATAACATTGATGTGGGTGCTGCCCATGACAAGGGAATTGTCATTACCAACACACCAAATGTGCTTACTGAAGACACCGCTGACATGACAATGGCGCTGATTCTTGCGGTGCCACGCAGGCTGGCCGAAGGCGCTGCGATACTTCCAGATGGTGCGCATTGGTCTGGCTGGTCACCCACATGGATGACCGGGCGTCGTATTTCCGGAAAGCGCCTTGGTATTGTCGGCATGGGCCGTATTGGACAGGCGGTAGCGCGACGCGCCAAGGCATTTGGTCTGGCAATTCACTACCACAATCGCAGACCTTTGCCTGCCGAAATTGAAGATGATCTTGAGGCAACCTACTGGGACAGTCTTGATCAGATGCTGGCACGGATGGATATCATTTCGGTCAATTGCCCACATACGCCCGGCACCTATCATCTCCTGTCAGCCCGGCGGCTGCAATTGATGCGGCCTGAAGCCTATGTGGTGAACACGGCGCGCGGCGAGATCATTGATGAAAATGCGCTGCTGAAAATGCTGGAAGAGGGTCAGTTGGCAGGGGCCGGTCTGGATGTGTTTGAACATGAGCCGGCCATCAATCCCAAATTGCTGAAACTGGCACAATCCAACAAGGTCGTGCTGTTGCCACATATGGGATCCGCGACCATCGAAGGGCGCATTGATATGGGCGACAAGGTGATTGTGAACATCAAATCACTGTTGGATGGCCATGCCGTGCCGGACCGTATTCTGCCAAGCATGGTTTAGAGCTTATAATCGGCGCAAAGCCACCTGATCAATTTTGTGATCTCCGCCCTTGCGCAGTATCAGATCAGCGCGTTGCCGTGTCGGCAAAATGTTCTCCAGCAGATTGGGCCGGTTGATCCGTGCCCAGATATCATCGGCAGTGGCCACCGCTTCCTCTTCCGTCAATTCGGCAAAGGTCCTGAAGAAACTTTTCGGATCGCGGAATGCGGTTTCCCGCAGGCGCAAAAACCGCTCACGGTACCATTGCTGAACAAAGACTTCATCTGCATCCAGATAGATGGAAAAATCAAAAAAATCCGACACGAACGGAACACTGTCACCACCCGGTGGCAGGTCACGGACCTGCAACACATTCAACCCTTCAAGGATCAGAATATCCGGATTGGAGATCGTTACCGTTTCGTTTGGCACCACATCGTAAATCAGGTGGGAATAGAGCGGCGCGGATGCAAATTGCTTTCCCGCCTTGATGTCGGTCAGGAAGCGCAGCAATGCGGTGACATCGTAGCTTTCCGGAAAGCCTTTGCGCTCCATCAAACCCTCAGCTTTCAATACAGCATTGGGATACAAAAAACCGTCTGTGGTAATCAGATCCACCTTGGGCATGGAGGGCCAGCGTGACAGCAGAGCCTGCAAGACACGGGCTGTGGTGGATTTGCCTGCCGAGACGGACCCGGCCAACCCGATGATAAACGGCACTTTGCTGTCTTTCATATCGAGAAACTGGGCGGTCGCCTGAAACAGGCTTTGTGTTGCCTTTACATAGTGGAACAGCAGACGGGCAAGGGGCAGATAGACCCGCTCAACCTCCTCGACTGATATCGGGTCGTTCAGACTTTGCAGTCTGCGGATTTCATTGATGGACAGCGTCATCGGGGTATCGGCGCGCAGTTTTGACCAATGCTCCACATCATAGATGCGATAGGGCGAAAGGGAGCCTTCATGCAGGCTGCTGTCAGATGGTTTTGGCAAGCTCATATCAGGCTTCTTATTTAGGCGCACTGCGTGCGGCTTTTTCCGCAAGACCGGATTGTGCAGTACGCTGGTTAAGAATCTCCATTACCTGGTCCAGGCCAACGCTGCGTGCGCGCAGCAAAACCATCAGATGATACAATACATCAGCAGCTTCATTCGCCACGTCTTCCTGCTCTTGCGCCGCGGTTGCCAACGCCAGTTCAACAGCCTCTTCGCCAAATTTTTCGGCGCATTTCAACGGGCCCTTTTCAAGCAGGCGCGCCGTATAGGATGTCTCCGCGCCAGCAGAGCTGCGTTGCTCGACAATGGCTTCCAGATCGTTCAGAGAAAATGTGCTCATAACAATATCCGTTGTTAGACAAGCCGCATCGGCAGGCCGGCTTTGGCCATATGCGCCTTGGCTTCAGCAATCGTGTAGGTGCCAAAATGAAAAATTGAGGCTGCGAGAACGGCGCTAGCATGGCCGCCGGTTACACCTTCCACAAGGTGATCCAGATTGCCAACACCGCCGGAGGCAATCACCGGCACGTGAACAGCGTCCGCAATGGCTTTGGTGAGTGGCAGATTGTAACCGATCTTGGTGCCATCCCGGTCCATACTGGTCAGAAGAATTTCCCCGGCTCCCAAGGCAACCACCTGTTTGGCAAAAGCGACCGCATCAATGCCGGTTGCCTCGCGCCCGCCATGGGTAAAAATCTCGAACTGTTCCGGCTCATCGGGTGCAGAAACGCGTTTTGCATCAATCGCGACGACAATGCATTGATTGCCGAATTTGTCTGCCGCCTCGCGTACGAAGTCCGGGTTTTTCACTGCAGCCGTGTTGATCGATACCTTGTCGGCACCGGCCAGCAGCAGGCTGCGAATATCTGCAACTTCCCTGACGCCGCCGCCAACGGTCAGCGGCATGAAGCAATGTTCCGCTGTCTCTCGCACGACATCCAGCAAAATGCCACGGTCTTCATGGCTGGCCGTAATATCCAGAAAACACAGCTCGTCGGCACCGGCAGCATCATAGGCGATTGCCGCCTGAACCGGGTCACCTGCATCAATCAGGTCGACAAAATTGACGCCTTTGACGACGCGGCCTTCTTTGACATCAAGGCATGGAATGACACGGATTTTCAGCATCAGGCAGCTTTCTTCAACAAGGATAGGGCTTCGGCAGGATCGATCCGCCCGTCATAAAGCGCCCGTCCGGAAATGGCACCTTCCAGAATCTGCGCGTCGCCTTGCATCATTCTTTGAATGTCAGCCATGGAAGCAAGCCCGCCCGATGCAATCACTGGAATGGACACATGATTGGCAAGCTCCAATGTGCTGTCCCAGTTGATGCCAGCCAGAACGCCATCCCGGTCAATATCGGTGTAGATGATGGCTGCAACGCCTGCATCTTCAAACCGCTTGGCCATATCCAGAACCGTCAGATCAGATGTTTCGGCCCAACCTTCCACGGCCACATGGCCGGAGCGGGCATCTATGCCAACGGCAACTTTTCCCGGAAATTCAGCGCAGGCCTGTCGCACAAGAGAAGGGTCCCGCACAGCAATTGTGCCCAAAATGACCCGGGCAAGCCCTTTTGAAAGCCAGGCTTCAATGTGATCCAGAGTGCGAATGCCGCCTCCTAACTGCACCGGATTGCTTGTGGCGGCCAAAATCGCATCCACAGCTGCGCCATTGCGGCTTTCACCGGCAAAGGCACCATCCAGATCAACCACATGCAACCATTCAAAACCCTGATCTTCAAAGGCTTTGGCCTGAGCGCCGGGACTGTCATTGAAGACGGTCGCCTGATTCATGTCACCCAGTTTCAGGCGCACACACTGGCCGTCTTTCAAATCAATGGCTGGAAAAAGGATCATCGGTTCAATTCGTTTCTCTCAAAGCAATCATGTCAGGCAGTGGCAGCCACAGCATCGATTTGTGCCCGGCTTTTCGCTGGCCACCAGTTCAGGAAATTGCCAATCAGCGACAGGCCAAGCTGCTGGCTCTTTTCCGGGTGAAATTGTGTGCCGATCAGATTGTCACGCGCCACAATGGCCGTGACCGGACCACCATGATCCGTCAAGGCAACAATATGATCCGGATTCTCTGGCACCATGTGATAGGAATGGACAAAATAGGCGTTGAGCCCGTCGGGGCCCAATTGGATGCCGTCACAGACCGGATGTGCGCGCTGCTCAAGAAGCGTGTTCCATCCCATTTGCGGAATTTTCAGCTCCGGATCACTGGGCTTGATGGGAACCACATCTCCCGCAATCCATCCCAGACCATCACAGACTTCCTTTTCCAGACCGCGGCTGGCCATGAGTTGCATGCCAACACAAATGCCGAAAAACGGCACTGCGCGCTGTTCCACACTGTCGCGCAAAGCCTCTACCAGACCATCGATCGCAAACAAGCCAGCACGGCAATCGGCAAATGCACCAACCCCGGGCAATACGATCCGATCAGCCTTTGCAACAAAATCGGGATCATCGGTCACCACAATGTCTGCGGCAATGTCGCGTTCCCGCGCAGCCCGCTGGAAGGATTTTTCCGCAGAGCGCAAATTGCCGGACCCGTAGTCAATAATCGCGACACGCATCGATTGGCTCATGACTGATATCCGATAATATTAGGTGTCGCAGATTTTGCACGAATAGAGGGAATTCCCGAAGTCACGCGCACAGGTGTGTTCGCCGATTTACGCTCTTCGGCAAGACGGGCAAAAAACCGCTCTTCCGCATCCTCAAGATCATACGCCGACACCACACCTGCCAGACGCCACCCTTTGGCATTCAGCCGCCAGCGCCGCAATGTGCTGGCCTCCAGCGCAATGCCAAGACCAAATAGAAAATTGACGATGGAAAGGGCCCAAAAAGGAGCAATTTCAGTCGCAAAATCCAACAAGACCAGCGCAGCAATATACAGCACCAAGCCCAGCCATTGGCGGTACCAAAGCAGCCAGAGCGGCGGCGCAATCAGAGCCACAAGATGAAACCCGTCGCGCACGAAAACAGCTTTTGACAAGCGCTCGTCCTGCGATGGCGAAGGCGGTGTGTGAACAGTATAAGACTGCATCCGGAACCTCTTTAAAGGGTGCCTTTGGTGGAAGGTATCTTGCCGCTTTCACGGCTATCCATGGCAATCGCAACCCGCAAGGCTCGTGCGACCGCTTTAAAGGCGCTTTCCGCAATATGGTGATTATTCTCACCATAGACACCCTCAACATGCAGCGTCAGCCGTCCATTCATGGCAAATGCCTGGAAAAACTCGCGCACCAGTTCGGTATCGAAATTGCCGATTTTTGCAGCATTGAAGGCAAGGTTCCAAACCAGAAACGGTCTGCCGGACACATCGATCGCTGCCCGTGACATGGCTTCATCCATGGGCAGATCGGCCGAGCCATAGCGGGTAATCCCGGCACGGTCGCCCAGCGCATCATTCAGCGCCATACCCAGCGCAATGCCGACATCTTCCACCGTGTGGTGGTCATCAATATGCAGATCGCCGTTGGCCCGGATTTTAAAATCCATGCCACTGTGACGTGCCAATTGCTCCAGCATATGATCGAAAAATCCGACGCCGGTTTCAATGTCATACTGCCCGGTTCCATCCACCGTGACAGACACGTCTATGTCTGTTTCACTGGTCTGTCTGGACCGGCTGCCAATGCGGTTGCTCATAAGGCGAACTCTTTTGCTTTTCTGCCAATGCGCTGGCCTTTTATCAGGCTAAGGATTCAAACGCCAGCATTTGCATTGCCGGGTTCTGACCAGAGTTAAGAGCGCACTTCCCTTTTACGATTTGCGAGCATTTGAACAAAGCCCTGTGTCTTGCGGGCACTCTCTATGCGCCATGTCAGGATTTTACCAATCAACTCGCGGCATGTGTCGGCATGAGCCGCACTGTCCCACAAATTGACGCGCTCTCCCGGATCATTCTCCAGATTGAACAATTGGCCTTCTTCACTGTCCACAAAGTGAACCAGTTTCCATGGGCCACTGCGAACCATGGTCATAAAATTTGTTTCCATGACAACCCGGTCATTGGCATGCTCTGAAAACACGCAATCGCGGTCGGCCCTTGAGTTTCCAAACAACAGATCACCCAGAGATTGGGCTTCCATCCATGGCGGTATATCAGCGCCGGCGATTTCAAGAATGGTCGGGCCGAAATCCATCAAAGACACCAAATCGGCATGGCGGCTGGCTTTTTCAACTTTCCCCGGCCAGCACAGGATCGCCGGGACATGGACACTTTGCTCATACATGGTCCACTTCTGCGAATGGCCGTGATCATTCAGGCAGTCGCCATGGTCCGAGGTGAAGATGATGACGGTATCATCCAGCACGCCGCGCCTGTCGAGCGCATCGACAATTTCGCCAATCTGCGCATCTATCATGGACACATTGGCATAGTAGCAAGCCCGCTGCCGGTGCAATTGTTCCTGGCTGGGTGCCTCCAGATGCACAATCGCATCGCGGTCATTGTCCAATTGATTCTGGCGTATGGCTCTCAGCGGCGCTGGCTGGCTGGCCAGATCATAATCCAGAATGGCCTCCGGCAAGTCCCGGTCCAGATATGTGTCCAGATAGTCCTGCGTCGGGTCATAGGGCGGATGTGGCCCCGGAAATCCAATCTGAAGAAAGAACGGCTCCTCACCACTATACCGGTCAAGCCACCAGCAGGCGGTCTCACCTACGAACACATCGGAGTGCAGATCTTCGTCCAGTTCCCAGACAAAGGCTCCCAGACTTTCATTATAGTCCGGCCGTTTGCGATAGGACACGCGAGAGGGCTTTTGAGCTTTGCGCGCCTTCAGCGCCTTGTCCCAATTATCCAAGTAAAATGGCAAATTGGGGTGGTCACGATCCTTGTTTTCAACAACATGCCGTTCATGAAACCCGAATGCGCCTTCAACCGGATTGGTGTGCATTTTGCCCACATTGACGCAGCGATATCCGACCTTTGCAAGCTCTTCCACCCAGCAATAGCTCCACGGTTCCTCATTGCGAAAAACGCCATTAGTGTGCGGGTATGTGCCACTGAAAAGAGCGGCTCGTGACGGTGAACATGATGGTGCGGGCACATACATGTTTTCAAATACGGCACCGCGCTGAACCAACAGGTCCAGATTGGGTGTGTCCATATGCTCAAAACCATTGGCTGCAATTGTATCAAGCCGTTGCTGATCGGTCAGAATGAAAACAATGTTCGGTTGTTGCGTCATGTCATCACCAATATGAGCCCGCGTCACACTCTCTCTATCGCGACAGATTGCATCATCACCAATAATAATAACGTTCGTTGCCATGCAGCCAGAGTATCGATCCCGACGGGCTTACTGAATGGGATTCTGTTTACAGTGGGCGCGTAACTGATCAATCAACGCCTCTGTCGCCGGGCTGATCCAGCTGTCAGGCCGCATCACAATACCTGCATGCCGTATGGGCAGCGGGACTTCCATATCCACAGCAACAATTGGGTTTTGATAAGGGGTTTGCAGTGACGATTCGACCACAAATGATAGGGCATCAGATGTTTCCAGCAGCCGCAGGATGAAGTTGAAAGACGTTGATTGCAAAAGCGGCACCGGCACCGGCAAACTTTCGGCGCGAAACAGCCCGGCCAGTCGATCGTAAGCGCTCAGCGCCCGATCCGGCATAGCCCAGGGGAAGGCGAGCAGGCGTTCAAGGGATACATTTTTCTCGCCCGCCAATGGGTGGTCATTGCGACAGGCAACCACATATTGGCAATGAATTAGCGGTTCCTGACTGAGATCATCCTTATCCGGGTCGCGGGAGATATCGGTCAGCGCAAAATCAACTTCACCGCTGCGCAGCATATCCGCGAGTTGTTGGTCGTAGCCGGTTCGAACCTTGATCGAAAGGTTGGGATAGGTGCGCAGAACAGATCCGACAATTTCAGCCAGGCCCCCCATGGTCCAGGTCGGACCGGAGCCAATCACAATTTCGTCCTCAGTCCGCTCGCTTAAGTGTTGCAGTTCTGCCTGCGCATTTTCCAACTGCACAAACACCGATTGAGCATGACGAAGAAAGCTGGTCCCAAAGCGGGTCAGACGCATGGCCCGTGGCAGCCGCTGAAACAGAGATACCCCAAGCTCTTCCTCCAACTGCCTGATGCCGCGCGTCAACGCCGGTTGACTGAGATGCAGCAACTCGGCTGAGCGGGTAACAGAGCCGGTTTCCGCGATGGATAGAAAGAACCTCAACTGGTTCAAATTCATATGAGGTCCTCCCCAGAACATGTTCTTGAATGAAATTATCATAACTAAAACGTATTGATATAATAAATTTCATTATTTGAATTTATCCCGTGCCTGCGTTTACCTTGTTTGTGTGGCTGCCATAAAGAGCAGCAGCACGCAGGGGAGGGTGCCAGGTGCCGACTAAAAGTCAGCCGAATATTCTGATGTTGTGTACAGATCAGCAACGCTTCGACACACTGAAGTGCTGGGGCGCTGCCCATGCCCACACGCCGAACCTTGACAGGCTGGCTGAGCAGGGAACCCTGTTTGAGCAATGCTATGTGCAAAACCCCATTTGCAGCCCGTCGCGCGCATCGCTGTTCACTGGCATGTATGCGCGCAATCACGGTTTGTGGGCGAATGGTGTTTCCCTGCCTGCACACCGCAAGATGTTCACGCGCTCACTTGCAGATGTCGGGTATGATTGCGGCATGATCGGCAAGCAGCATTTGTCAGCCTGCGAAGGCTGGCAGACTGAGCCGCGTTATGATGATGGCTATCGGATGTTTGAATGGGCTCATGACCCGATCCACCGGTCTCCGCAAAACGCCTATCTCAGTTGGTTGAAACGCCAGTTCCCCGACACTTACAAAGAGATTTTCCCGGTTGAGGGTGATCCGTCCACGGCGGAATCAGGCAACAAATCCCGTGGCGCAACACCCATGAATACGGTTCCTTCTGAGGCGCATTTCAGCCGATGGGTGTCTGAAACCGCGATCAATTTTCTGCAGGATGATAGACGTGAAGACGATCAGCCATTCTTCCTGATCGCCAACTTTTTTGACCCGCATCATCCATTTGGCGCGCCGCAGGAGTTTCGGGATCTGATTAATGCAGATGACATTCCGCCGCCGATACGTGCAGATGGCGAATTGGCCAGCAAGCCGGACGTTCAGGCTGCCTATTCAAAAGCATCCTATGGTGGCGCGGCTCCGGGTTTTCAGGATTACTCAGCAGATGAGATCAAGGAAGTCCGGGCCGCCTATGCAGCCATGATTGCCTTGGTGGATCATGAAGTTGGCCGGATTCTTGATGCTCTTGAAGCGTCCGGTCAGGCCGAGGATACTTTGGTCATCTTTACCAGCGATCACGGTGAAATGCTGGGCGATCATGACATCATGCTCAAGGGGCCGATGATGTATGACAGCTGCACCCGCGTGCCGCTGATCATGCGCTGGCCGGGGCAGATCCCCGCTGGGGCCCGTGTCAAGGAACTGGTGCAATGGATCGACCTGACAGCAACCTATATCGACGTTGCAGGCGTCGCTGGATTTAACACCGCTCAAGGTGCATCCCTTATACCCCTTGCCCAGGGGAATGCGTCAGGCTGGCGCAACTGGGCGCTCTGTGAATACCGCGATTCCGGCCATGAGGCCCGCCCTCCCGTTCACACCACCATGCTGCGCCATGAGAACCTCAAATTGGTCATATGGCATGGCGCGCCAGCCACCGACCGCCTCATGGATGGGGAATTGTATGACTTGAATGTTGATCCACAGGAGCTTGTGAACCTGTATCACGACCCTGACCACAGCACAGTGCGAGAGCGTCTGAAAGATCAGCTTCTCAATGTCATGGATCACACCGAAGACCGGTCTCAGCCGCGAGTCTCCAATTGGTAATTATGATGCATAACTGCAAGGAAAGCAGCATTTCGGGGCATTATTCTTCTCCAGAAGCCGATGGGGTATCTCAGCGGTTTTCGGATCGTTGGGCTGCGTGCGCCAAAGTGGGGCCGCGATGTTGAAATACGTCTTCGGCCGTGTGGTTCAGGCCTTCATCGTGGTGGTCATCGTTTCGGTTGTTGTGTTCCTGCTGATGCATCTGGTGCCGGGTGATGTGGTCACTGTGCTTGCGGGTCCTGACCCTGAGCCAGCGGTGGTCGCAGCATTGCGGGCCAAGCTGGGTTTGGATGATCCGCTGCCCGTTCAGTATTTCCGCTGGGCGTTTGCAGCGCTACAGGGCGATCTTGGGACCTCTCCCTATATTGGACGACCTGTAACAGAACTGATCGCTCGCAGGCTGCCGGCCACTTTGGAACTGGCTATCGCTGCCATCATTATCGCTGCAGTCTTTGGCATTCTGGTCGGTGTCATTGCGGCCCTGCGTCAGGGCAACTGGGTGGATACGCTGATTACAACGGCCAATTCATTTATCCTCTCCATACCGAATTTCTGGTTCGGGATTGTCGGCATCATTGTTTTTGCGGTCTGGCTTGGCTGGTTGCCCTCCGGTGGCCGCAAGCTCTTCAGTGATGATCCCATTAAAGCAATGCAATATCTGTTGCTGCCCGCCATCGCGCTGGCATTGGACTCCATTGCCATGATCGCCCGTCTGGTCCGCGCCAGTGTGCTGGACGAATTGAGCCGTGATTATGTGACAGTCGCTCGTGCCAAGGGTGTTCAGGCAAGTCGTTTGATGCGGCTCCACATAAGTCGCAATGCCGCAATACCGGTGTTGACCGTGCTGGGGATGCGCTTCGGTCAAATGCTTGGCGGCGCAGTGCTGATTGAATCCGTCTTCAACTGGCCCGGCCTTGGTCGTTTGACCATTGAGGCCATCAGAAGCCGGGACATTGTTCTGGTTCAGGGCACACTGATGTATTTCGTGATCATCTATATGGCGATCAATCTGCTGATCGATCTGTCCTATGGATGGTTCAATCCCCGCATCCGCGCTTCCACTGGAGGTGCTGTATGAAGGAAACATCACTCTATCTGTGGCACCATCGCGGAGGACGCGTCGGCGTTCTGCTGCTGCTTGCAATGGTATTTGTGGCGGTCTTTGCCCCTCTCATTGCGCCTTACGAACCAAACGCACAAATATCCGGTTCGGAACTTCAGGGCATGAGCATCACCCATTGGTTCGGGACAGATTTTCTGGGCCGGGATATTCTCAGCCGCACCATCTATGGCGCTCGGGTCTCTTTGTTCGCCGGGGCGCTGGCTGTTATCCTTGGCGCAGCGCTTGGCATCTTCATGGGCATCACGGCTGGCTATATGGGCGGTTGGGTAGATTCCACCATGATGCGGCTCAGCGATGCCATCAGTGCTTTCCCTGCTATCCTGTTAGGCGCTGCAATTGTCGCCGTGCTTGGCCCCGGCTTTGTTCAGGTTGCTATTGCCATCGCTATTGCGCAAAGCCCGCTCTTTGCCCGATTGGCGCGTGCGCTCGCCATTTCCGAGGCGCGGCTAGAATATATTGAAGCGGCAGAATCCATGGGGGCCAGCAAGGCCTCCATCATTTTGCGTCATATCCTGCCCAATGCTGCGGGACCTTTGGCCGTGCAGGCCAGTCTTTCGGTTGGCATTGCCATTCTGCTTGAAGCCGGTCTGTCCTTTCTGGGTTTGGGCGTGCAGCCACCAACCCCGAGTTGGGGACAGATGCTGGCTGACTCGCTGCGCTTTATCGACTTCATTCCGGCCTATGCCATTTTCCCGGGGCTTGCATTGACCGTTGTGCTGGTCGGCGTAAATTTGCTGGCAGATGCCATGCGCGATCGCGTCGATCCCCAGCATCAGAATCTGGGAGGCGGCGAATGACCGGTTCCAGTCAGCAATCCAGCCTTTCTGTCAAAAATCTGAAGATCGCTTTTCGGACAAGCTCTGGCGTGCGTCAGGTGGTGGACGGTGTCAGTTTCGACATCAAGCCTGGCGAACAGGTAGGTGTTGTTGGAGAATCCGGCTCCGGAAAATCTGTCACCATGCTGGCCGCCATGGGGCTGTTGCCGAACTCCGCACGCATTGTAGCCGACCATATTCGCCTGAATGGCGAGGACATCAAATCTGCGCCGGAAAGTCGTTTGGCGGAATTGCGCGGCGCTGAAATCAGCATGGTCTTTCAGAACCCGATGACATCGCTCAACCCATCCATGCGGATTGGTCGTCAGGTACAGGAACCGGTTGCGGTGCACGACAAGAGCGTCAGCCAGACAGATTTGGACGCGTTGGCGATCAAAATGCTGGAAGAGGTGGGCATTCCCAATCCACCACTTCGGACCACTCAATATCCGCACGAATTTTCTGGCGGTATGCGTCAGCGCGCAGTGATCGCCATGGCCTTGTCGGGTGAACCATCGGTTCTGGTGGCTGATGAACCGACAACGGCTCTGGATGTCACCGTGCAGGCGCAGATCGTCAGTGTGTTGCGGGAGTTGAGCCGCAAGCGCAATGTCGCTTCCATTGTCATCACTCATGATCTGGGGCTGGTCGCAGAACTCGTTGACCGGGTTATGGTTATGTATGCCGGGCGCATAGTTGAAGAAACGCCGGTCGCTGATCTCTTCAATGAGCCAGCTCACCCTTACACCCGCGCTTTGCTGCGCAGCCGGCCAACAGCGACTGAAGATAGCAAACGACGTCTGGATGCCATACCCGGCTTGCCGCCACAATCTGCTGATGCAGTACCAGGTTGCCCATTCCACCCGCGCTGTGAGTTTGCCACGGACCGCAGCATGGACAGCAGCATTGACCGTAGTATTTGCCGCACGCAACGGCCGGTTCTGAAAGAAGTGGCACCCGGCCGAACCGCTGCCTGCCATTTTGTCGAAGAAGTCGTGTCGGCCGAAGACACGCAGGACCTGAAAAAAGCAACCATTGCACAACAGGCAGAGACCGCCGGCGAGGTGGTCCTGAACCTGCAGAAGGTCAGCAAGGCCTATGGGCCAGTCAAAGCTCTGAACGAAGTGTCGCTCACGCTCAAACGCGGAGAAACGCTTGGAATCGCCGGGGAATCCGGCTGCGGAAAATCCACTTTGGCCCGCCTGGCAATGGGGCTTGTGCCGCCGACGAGTGGCAAGGTTCTGGTCAATAATCGGGAAATATCCTCGCTGAAAGGGCGTGCTCTCAGAACGGCCCGCCGTGAAATTCAGATGGTGTTTCAGGATCCCACGTCATCGCTGGATCGCCGCATGACGATCCGTCGGATTATTGCCGAACCGATGGGCATCGCCGGTTTCGACAAGGCCAGCATTTCAGAACGCACAGCCGAGTTGATGGACGCAGTTGGTTTGGCTGAGCACTATCTCGACCGCTATCCGAATGAATTGTCCGGCGGTCAGCGTCAACGGGTAGGCATTGCCCGCGCATTGGCGCTCAACCCCGATGTCATCATTCTGGATGAACCGACCTCAGCATTGGACGTGTCGGTTCAGGCACAGATTGTCAATCTGCTGGATGAACTGCGCGCCGCCCGGTCTGCGGGCTATATTTTCATAGCCCATGATCTGGGTGTTCTGCGGCATGTCTCAGACCGCGTTGCAATTATGTATCTCGGCAGAATTGTCGAGATAGGCGAGGGCGACGAGCTGTTTGAAACACCGCGCCACCCCTACACTCGTGCATTGCTGGCCTCAACGCCAGCTGCGCATCCAGACCAGAGACATAAAGACAAATTTGTCGTCAGCGGTTCGCCGCCTGATCCGGCAAACATTCCATCCGGCTGTGGGTTCCGATTGCGGTGCCCGCTTGCCACAGAAATCTGCGCACAGAAACGTCCGGAGTTACAGACGGTTTCAGGGCGCGGGCATCAGGTCGCCTGCCATTTTGGAGATGATCTGACCAGTCTTGACGCCCTGTCTACTTTGCAGACGGCAGAGCTTCAACCACAGGAAAGCAAACAGTTGTGACGGTTCACAACATACGGGAGGAAAGCATGACGACTTTCAAAACCAAACTCATCGCCGGGATTGCTGTGACAGCATTCTCACTGATGTCATCGACGGCTTTTGCAGACAACATTCTGCGTTTTGGCCAAACCGCGACACTGCCAAATCTCAACCCTTACACATTGGCACCGGCTTACGGGCCATTGGTCAACAATGTCTTCGACAGCCTGACACGTTATGATGAAAACCTGACGCCGCAACCACGCTTGTCGGAAAGCTGGGAATTTTCAGAGGACGGCAAAACGCTGACCATGAAATTGCGCAGCGGCGTGACCTTCCATTCCGGTCGTGCCTTCACGTCGGCGGATGTGAAATTCAGCATGGATTACGTCACCAATCCGGACAATGGAGCTTTGATTTCCGGTTTTGCAAAACGCATTGTCTCGCTGGAAACACCGGATGATCTGACTGTCATCATGAACTTCGAGACGGCTTTTCCGGGCGTGTTTGATCTTCTGGAACTGTTCTACATCGTCGATTCTGAAAGCGCTTCAGACTTCAGCCAGACCGCCGTCGGCACCGGACCTTTCAAGGTGACCTCGCACAGTCCTGGCACTGTAACGGCGTTTGAGAAAAACGACGGCTACTGGAATGGCGCGCCGAACCTGGATGGGTTTGAGATTGTTGTTGCACCAAACCAGCAGGCTGGCATTCTGTCGCTGAAAAGTGGTGATTTGGATCTCATGACTGAACTTGGCTGGGTGGATGTAGCTCCTTTCAGCCGTGACGGTGATTTTGTAACGGGCACGGCACCATCCGGCGTTGGTTATGATCTGTCACTTAACCTGAAAATACCTGCCTTGCAGAACAAGGCCGTTCGTGAGGCGATTGATCTGTCACTGGACAGGAAACGCATTGCCAATCTGCTGTTTGGTCCTCAGGGCAAGACCTGGTGCCTGCCATATTCGTCCAACTCGCTGGCCTATTTCGAAGAATATGACAATTGCGAATATGATCTGGACAAGGCAAAGACGGTTCTGGAAGGCGCAGGGGTTGATCTCCCGCTGGACATCAAAATCCTGACCTCCTCTGAAATCCGTACACAATACACAACGATTTCAGAAATCCTGCAGGCAGATCTTGCCAAGATCGGCATCAATCTGAGCATTGAAAATGCAGATGCTGTTGGCTACCGGTCGACCTATGTCGACAAACGGGACTATGAGATAGCCTCCCACGCCTTTGGCCGAGCCGGCAAAGACCCGTCCTCACTTCTGGAGACCACAGTTGTGTTCCGTCCAGATGGCAACATCACGTCCTATGAGAATGCAGCTTATGCGGAAGCTGTCAAAGCCGGTGGTTCAACGCCCGTGCTTGAAGAGCGCCGTGCAGCCTATAAGGAAGTAGCCCGGATTTTCCGCGATGACCGGTTTATCCTGCCGATCATTCCAAGCATTTTCCTCTATGTCGCACCAACATCCGTCAGTGATCTGCAATGGAGTGCGGACGGTTTTGTTATTCTGGAAGACGCAAAAATCACCGAATAAAACCAACGCCTAAGATGGCGCGTTTTGTAAAGCAGGCCCCGCGTAAATCGGGGCCTGCTTTTATCTCAACTACTCGGCGGCCTCAGTCTGATCGACACCGCCCAGAAAGCCACCGGACTGGCGTTGCCACAGGCTGGCATAAAGCCCGTCATTGGCAATCAGTGCCTCATGGGTGCCGGTCTCAGCAATGTGTCCGCCATCCATAACGACCAGACGATCCATGGTGGCAATGGTCGACAGGCGGTGAGCAATGGCAATCACGGTCTTGCCCTTCATCAGATTGAACAATTGCTCCTGAATGGCGGCCTCAACTTCTGAATCCAACGCTGATGTTGCCTCATCCAGAATGAGGATAGGCGCGTCTTTCAGCAGAACCCGTGCAATCGCTATACGCTGGCGCTGACCGCCGGAGAGTTTGACACCGCGCTCACCCACATGGGCATCAAAGCCAGTGCGGCCTTTGGGGTCCACCAGATCAGCAATGAACTCCATGGCTTCCGCCTGAGTCGCTGCCTGGATCATATCGGCTTCACTGGCATCGGGCCTGCCATAGAGAATGTTTTCCCGCACCGACCGGTGCAACAGGGAGGTATCCTGCGTCACCATGGAAATCTGGCCGCGCAGGGAGTTTTGGGTGACGTCCGCGATGTTGTGGCCATCAATGGTGATGCGCCCGCTTTCAACATCGTAGAGCCGCAGCAAAAGGTTCACCAAGGTGGATTTACCCGCACCGGACCGCCCGACCAGACCGATTTTCTCGCCCGGTGCAATATCCAGCGTAATGTCATGCAGCACACCCTTGGCAGGTTCGCCGTCATCATCGTTGTCAGCGGCGTCCTGCTGATCGTCCAGCTTGCCATAGTGAAATCCGACATGGTCAAACGACACTGCACCATCGACTCGCGACAGAGTTGGCGCTGCCGAAGCGTCGGTAATGTCGCGGTCATTGGACAATGTGGTGATACCATCTTCCACGGTGCCGATATTTTCAAACAGGGCTGACAATTCCCACATGATCCATTGCGACATGCCATTGAGTCTCAGGGCCAGTCCAATGGCCACGGCAATGGCCCCGGTTGATACATCGGAAGCAAGCCACAAGCCGATCGCAGCAGCACTGGTAGAGAAAATCAGCAAGCAGTTGATTACGTAGAGCAGGGCTTGCAGACCTGTCACCTGCCGCATTTGCGCGTGCACGGTTTGCAAAAATCCGTCCAGGCCTTCCCGCGCATAATCCTCTTCCCGCGACCGATGGGAAAACAGTTTTACCGTAAGAATATTGGTGTAGCTGTCGACTATCTGGCCCGTCATCAGTGAGCGTGCATCGGCCTGACGCTCAGCGATGCGACGCAGGCGGGGAATGAAATGACGCAACAGAAATACGTAACACACAAGCCAGACCAGCAAAGGCACTGCCAGACGCCAATCTGCCACAGCTACCAGAACAACGGCCCCAATGAAATAGACCGTGACGAACACCAGAACATCCAGAACCTTCATCACGGCTTCGCGGACTGCCAGCGAGGTCTGCATGACTTTTGTGGCGATGCGGCCTGCAAAATCATCCTGATAAAAGCTCATGGATTGACCCAGCAGATAGCGATGTGCCTGCCAGCGGATGATCATCGGAAAATTGCCCAGCAATGATTGATGAATCAGCAGTCCGCCCAAAAAGACAGTCAATGGCAACAACACAACAATCATCAGGGCCATCAGCGACAGCGACACACCATTATCCGCCCAGAATGTTTCCGGGCTCGACGCGTTCAAACGGTCGACCAGGGAGCCCAAAAAACCGAACATCAGAACTTCCATGATGGCGACGGCCGCAGTGATGGTGGACATCACCAGCAGGACTGGCAACACAGGTTTTGAATAGTGCCACAGAAACGCCATCAGCGTTTTGGGCGGACGTGTTGGCTCTTCGGATGGAAACGGCTCAATCCGTTTTTCGAACCAGTCGTAAAGGGCGGTAATCATTTTAAAATTCCGGATTTGGCTCAATGATTCTGCTACCGTGAGTTGCAGCAAAGCCAGTTAGAATATCGAATCTTGTGAAACATGTCTGTCACCAATAAGTAACAGGTCGACCTAAAATTGCGGTCAGTTCAACGGCAACCAAGTGCCGAACTCATAGGCGTAATTCAGAAGCGCGCGCTGTCGGGCTTGGGCAGCCATTCGGTTTTTAGCCAACCCTTGATCTTGCCCTTTGAGTGTTCGACCAGAACAAATTTGTGGTCCTCACTCAGGCGGCGCACAAAAATCGTACTGCCATCTGGCAGAGCGCCGGACGTTGCACTGGCATCATCGGGTTCGCCGCGTAGCGGGAAGGGCGCGCCTTCGGGCAATTCTATGCGAAGCGGCTTCCAGTCTCGCGGGTCTTCCGCCAGCGCGTCGGTAACCATTTCCTGATCAAGCTTTCCATCATTCGTCAGAAAACGCACATACTCCATGCCGTCACCGGCGGCTGTGGTCGTCATGAAGTGATAGGGCCTGTCATCTGAAATCAAGTAGACGCTTCGGTACCAGGTTGGGCCGCTGCGCTGCATGGTTGAGATTTGCTTTTGTTTCAGATCGATTTCCGGATTGGACAAATCCCGACCGGCAGCTTGAGGCTCAAAGCCCGTTTCGGTTCCCAGATAAAGATCGAAAAACACATTGACCCCGCCATAGCCAATCTGTGTTTCTATCAGTAAATCTCGAACACCATCAAAGTTAACATCCAGCAGTCGCACCTCAACAGTACGATGGGGCAAGGTCTTCACATCAAGGTCAAACAACTGGTCAGCGTGAACCATATTGCGGTTCTGGACAGAGGCAATAACACGATCACCCTTTCGGGTCAGAGCCAGAGACAGATCCGGACCAAGTGTAATGATACCAGCCGAATTCGTTTCCATATGCATCCGGCTTTCGCCATTCGGCAGGTCCAGAATACGTGCTTGTCGGATCACCTCATCTGCCGCCACGGGATCATTTGCAAAACAGACTTGACTGGCCCCGAATGCAACAATCAGCGCGGTAGCAAATCTGACAGAATGGGCGATCATGGAACGGCGAACTTTCACTGATGAGAAGCGGATTTACCGCGAATCTCTTAAAGGACTCAAGAACTCACTTTGATGACAGCGAAGTATGATTGCAATATGGCAAATGGTCGTCCATTGACTCTTTTGCAGTTTGCCCGCATAGAACGCGCAAATGCAGAAAGCAAGCTTTCGATAAGGTCAAATGTCAAACGGTTTGAAGCCAGTGCAGAAACTTAAATCAACCACGTGCCGCAATGGCGCGAGGGTTAGCACACTGACGACCTTCACGACCACCACATCAGTCAAAACCACCTGATTTCCCTCATAAGCCGCATTCTCTTCCGCCGGTATTGTGGGGGAGAAAAGTCCCGGTCATGCGTGTCCGGGCCGAGCAGGCGGGAGAGCGATGAAAGGATATGAAATGGGTTACAAAATAGCGGTTGTCGGGGCCACCGGCAATGTCGGCCGTGAGGTCCTGTCAATTCTCGATGAGCGCGGATTTCCTGCAGACGAAGTGGTGGCGCTTGCCTCACGTCGCAGTCAGGGAACGGAAGTCTCCTATGGCGACAAGACCCTGCGCGTGCAGGCCCTCGACAATTATGATTTTGCTGGCACCGACATTGCAATCATGTCTGCCGGTGGTGACATATCGAAATCCATGGCACCGAAAATTGCTGCCAAGGGCTGTGTTGTCATCGATAACTCGTCAGCCTGGCGTTATGACCCGGACGTGCCCCTGATTGTTCCTGAGGTAAATCCTGATGCCATCAGCGGCTTTTCGAAAAAGAACATCATTGCAAATCCCAACTGCTCGACGGCTCAACTGGTTGTGGCGCTGAAGCCGCTGCATGACAAAGCGAAGATCAAGCGCGTTGTTGTCTCAACCTATCAATCTGTATCGGGTGCCGGCAAAGAGGGCGCAGACGAATTGTTTACGCAGACCCGTGCCGTATTCGTGTCCGATCCGCTTGAGACCAACAAATTCACAAAGCGAATTGCCTTCAACGTGATTCCGCACATTGATGTGTTTCTGGACGATGGCTCCACCAAGGAAGAATGGAAGATGGTTGCCGAGACCAAGAAGATGCTCGACAAATCCATCAAACTGACGGCAACTGCAGTGCGCGTTCCGGTTTTTGTGGGACATGCAGAAGCCGTCAATATCGAGTTTGAAAACGAGATTACCGCCGATGAAGCACGCGAGATATTGCGTGAGGCACCGGGTTGTCTGGTGGTCGACAAGCGCGAAGATGGTGGCTACGTCACACCGTATGAATCGGCTGGCGAAGACGCCACGTTCATTTCACGCATCCGTGAAGACAGCACCATCGAAAATGGTCTCAATCTATGGGTTGTGTCCGATAATCTGCGCAAGGGTGCAGCGCTCAATACAGTTCAGATTGCTGAATTGCTGGTCAATCGCCGACTGCTGACAGCCCAGTCAGCAGCCTGATTTTCTAAAGGTTTTGTGATTATTTGGCCTGACGCCCTGGTGCGTCAGGCTATTTTTTTTGGATTTAAAATCAGTCGCGCAGCAGATCGTTAATCGAAGTTTTCGACCGCGTCTGGGCATCTACTTTTTTCACAATGACAGCACAGTAAAGGCTCGGTCCCCAGTTTTGTCCGGGAATGGCTTTACCGGGCAGCGCGCCGGCCACGACCACCGAATAAGGTGGCACTTCACCCATATGAATTTCGCCGGTGGCACGATCTACGATCTTGGTTGATTTGCCGATATAGACCCCCATACCCAGTACCGAGCCTTCGCGCACAATACAGCCTTCCACCACTTCGGACCGTGCACCAATGAAGCAGTTATCTTCAATGATGGTTGGGCCTGCCTGAAGCGGTTCCAACACGCCGCCAATCCCGACACCGCCGGACAGATGCACATTTTTACCAATCTGGGCGCAGGATCCGACGGTTGCCCAGCCATCGACCATGGAGCCTTCATCCACATAGGCACCAAGGTTTACAAAAGACGGCATCAAAACCACGCCGGGGGCGATATAGGCTGATTTGCGCACAGTACAGTTGGGGACAGCGCGGAAACCGGCTTTTTCAAAATCCAAAGCACCCCAGCCGTCAAACTTTGAGGGCACCTTATCCCACCAAACGGAGTCGCCTGGACCACCTTCAATGATTTTCATGCTGTTCAGTTTAAAGGACAACAGAACCGCTTTTTTCAGCCATTGATTGACGGTCCATTCTCCATCAGCCTGTCGTTCGGCGACACGGGCTTCACCCCGATCCAGCATGTTCAGAGAAGTCTCCACAGCATCCCGAATTTCGCCTGTGGTGTGGATGTCAATTGACCCGCTATCTTCAAAAGCGGCTTCGATAATAGTTTCCAAGGCTGCAAGGTCAGTCATTTTGGCTCCAAGATGTAAAAGGGTCTGGAAAATCGAGGCGGACAATAGGGGCAAGAGGTTGATCTTGCAATGGGCGGAAAACCGGATTAGGCGTGGGGCATGAAACTGCACCCACCCGCCGAATTCCAACTTGATCCCCGTCTGGAAGCTGACACGCATTTCGTGGCGTCATTGTCGCTTTGCGATGTGTTGTTGATGAATGACAACCGGTTCCCATGGCTTATACTGGTGCCGCGCTTGGAAGAAGCCACCGAAATTGTGGATCTGGATGAGGCACAAAAATCCACGCTCTGGCAAGAAGTCGACCAAGCCTCGCGAGAGCTGCGCGCATTGACATCCTGCGACAAGCTGAACATCGGCGCGCTGGGCAATATGGTGCGCCAGTTACACATTCATGTCATTGGCCGATATGCAGGTGACGCAGCCTGGCCAGGACCGGTCTGGGGCAGCGGAACTGCAGTGTCCTATGAGGATATTGCCGCGAAAGCCGTCGTGAACAATTTCAGATCAAAATTTTAAGGACAACTGCGTGAGTTCATTTTTTAAGGAAACTCCCTTTCTGGATGCTGGCGTTGATGACGCCTCTGAGAGGAATGCTTTTTCCGCCAACAGGCTGGTACGCAACAGCGAGCATCTGAGCGCGCATGATCTGGCAAAGGCTTGGGACAACCCGAATGCGCGCTTGCACCTTTACAATAAGGGCGAGCCAGTTCTGAAATATGAGGGCAATCGGGCGCATGCCTTGTTCACCCTGCAAGAGGCTGCAGCCCTTGGTTTTGAGGCGGAAAGTGGCATCTATCTTGGGGTCCGGAACAATGTACCTGTCCTGGCTGCCAAAATTGCACCTGTTGAAGAATTGCCATCCGGTTACACCAGCCTGGACATACGCTCCATGGTTGTCTCGGGTGCCGTGGTGGCCGAGGAAGTCGCGACACTTGGTCATGGCTGGTCACTTCTGAGTTGGCATGCAAACAATCAATTCTGCACCAATTGCGGTCAAAAGAGTGAGAAGATTCAAGCTGGATACCGTCGCAAATGTCCAGCCTGCGAGCGCGAACATTTCCCAAGGCTCGACCCGGTTTCCATTATGCTGGTGATCGATGGCGACCGCTGCTTGATGGGGCGCCAGCCACATTTTCAGCCTGGCATGTATTCCTGTCTGGCCGGCTTCATTGAGCCGGGTGAAACACTGGAAGGCGCTGTGCGGCGGGAGGTCCTGGAAGAGGCGGGCATACAAGTCTCAGCGGTGCGCTACCATTCCACCCAACCATGGCCATTCCCCCACACATTGATGATCGGTTGCTTTGCCCAAGCTGCATCAACCGACATAACGATGGACGTCACCGAACTGGAAGACTGCCGCTGGTTCGGCCGTGACGAGGTTGGACAAATGCTGACACGCGAGCAGGAATTGAAAACGCCGCCGCCAATGGCGATTGCGCACCAATTGATCAAGATGTTTTATGATGTTTCTGGCTGAGCAGGGCGCAACGCGCGATTGACTTCCGGCTCTTTGATATTGGCGCGGAAGGGACTGGCTGGATAGACGCCCAGAATCTTTAATTCCGCACAGAAAAAGCCAAGTTCTTCCAAAGCCAGCCGGACCGGCGCATCATCCAGATGGCCCTCAATTTCCGCATAGAATTGCGAGGCAAAGAACGTGCCTTCCAACTGGTAGGATTCCAGCTTGGTCATGTTCACGCCGTTGGTTGCAAAGCCACCCATCGCCTTGTAAAGCGCCGCTGCCACATTGCGCACGCGAAAAACAAAACTGGTCATTACCGGCCCATTATCTGCCTTTGCCTGCAAAGCCTGTTTTGCCAGAATGATGAAGCGTGTCGTGTTGTGATCTTCATCCTCGATATCTGAGGCCAGGACATCAAGTCCATAAATATCAGCTGCCATATTTGATGCAATGGCTGCAACAGATGCATCACCCCGTTCTGCAATCTGTCGGGCGGAGCCAGCAGTATCTGCCCCGATCACCGGTGACAGACCGAGCTTGCGTATAACCTTGCGGCATTGGCCAAGAGCCATGACATGGCTTTGCACGGATGTGATTGAACTGGTGTCGGCTCCTGCCAACCCCATCAATTGATGATGGATCGGCAGAAAATACTCACCAATAATGCTGAGCGAGGACATTGGCAGAAGATGATGAATATCTGCGACCCGCCCGGCGACCGAGTTTTCGATGGGAATCATGCCAAGTTCAGCGTCGCCTGATTCAAGCGCTGCAAAACAATCCTCAAATGTTGCCATCGCTACAGCCTCGGCGTGCGGGAATACCTCGCTGCAGGCAATATGCGAATTGGCGCCGGGCTCTCCCTGAAACACCACCTTGGTGGGATTGATTGTATTGGCCAGAAGCGCGGCGGTCTCTGCGGTCATGTTACATCCTTAGGGTGCAGACCCAGTATGGGTGGTGAAATAGTCGAGATCGGTTTGTTTGCAGACCAGGAGCAAAGAAGCAGGAAGTCTGAAGACTTTCAAGTCTTCGCGATGCGGGTTGCGGGCAAACAGGCCCGATCCTTGATGGACAGAAAAATGGCTGCGACCTGCAGCGTCAAAGCGCTTGACCGGGCGAAAAGCCCGCTCTGCGCGCGTTTCCTTGCATCTCTTTGCCATTTGTTCTGCTATTTCATCACCCATACATGGGCCGCACCCTAAGATAAAGCCTGCCGGGCAAGCGCCAGATCATGAGGCGTATCCACCCCCAGCGGCACAGTGTCAACAATCATGGCATCAATGCGCATGCCATCTTCAATTGCGCGCAATTGTTCCAGCTTTTCACGCCCCTCCAGAGCGGACGGCGACAACGACACAAAGCGCTCCAGCGCCGAGCGCCGATAGGCATAGATGCCAATATGGTGGTAGAGCGGTCCGTCACCGTAAGGTGCCGTTGCTCTTGTAAAATACAGGCCCCGCAGGCGTCTGTCTGTTATGGGGCTGCCAATAATTTTTACGATATTCGGATTGGTCTTTTCGGCTTCATCAGAAATAACTGCGCCCAATGTGGCAATGTCCACCTGATTATCCTCAAGCGGTATCAAACAGGCTTTGATGGAAGCTGGGTCCAGTGTTGGCAGATCACCCTGAAGATTGACAATAATCTGATGGGTCTGATCCGGGTCACAGATTTGCAGCGCTTCAAATATCCGGTCCGACCCGGAAGGGTGATCAGCTCGAGTCAGGACGGCTCGGCCACCCACATGTGAAATGGCATCTGCTACACGATCAGAATCGGTCGCCACCACCACATCGCCGATATTGGCATCCATCGCTCTGCGCCAGACATGAACAATCATCGGCTCACCGGCAATAACTGCTAGCGGTTTGTCGGGGAGTCTGGTTGCAGCCAGTCTGGATGGAATAAGCACCAATGGCGTTGGGGAAGCCATGAAATTGATCTCTGTTGCCCTGTTTTTCGCAGTTCTTTGTAAAATATCCTGATTTCAGGACACTTCGTCACAAAGAACTATGCTTATACGTGTTGCATGACGAGGTGAAAGTTTTTAGTTTGCGATCATATCTAAGATGGCGTATCGCCACTGGCGAAACAATGCAACACCGGCTTGCAAGAGAGAGAAGCGAATGGACTCCTTTGAGTTTAACAAGATCGCAGGTGCTATTCTGGGTACCCTGCTCCTGGTGATGGGACTGGGAATCGTAGCAGAAACCATTTTTCATAGCGGAGAAATGGAAACCCCTGGTTACGTGGTTGATGTTCCCGAAGACGGCTCTGCCACACAGACGGCCGCTGCACCAACTGAAGAACCTATTGCCGTTCTTTTGGCAAGTGCCACTGCAGATTCAGGTGAATCTGTCGCCAAGAAATGCGCAGCCTGCCACTCCTTCGACGAAGGCGGCGCCAACAAGGTTGGTCCGAATTTGTGGAACATCGTCAATGCCACGCCTGCTGCAAGGGATGGGTTCAAATACTCATCAGCGTTGCAGACCTATGGTGCTGAAAATGTTTGGGCGTATGAGAATCTCAACGCCTTTCTGGCAGCCCCGAAGAAATATCTCAAAGGCACATCCATGGGCTTTGTTGGCTTGAAAAAGCCTGATGAGCGGGCGGATATGATCGCATATCTGCGTTCGCTATCCAACGCTCCGGCTGCCTTGCCGGTTGTGGAGCCTGCTGCTCCTGAAATGCCAGCAGAGGAAGCCACGCCTGAAGAAGCGCCTGCTACCGCGGAATCTGCTGAGCCAGAAGCTGAGATGCCCGAAACGAATATGGAAGCGCCTGCGGCAGACGGCACAGAGACGATGGAAGAAGCAGCACCTGAAGCTGAAGAAGCCGCGCCGGCAGCAGAAGAGAGCAGCGAAACACCTGCAAACTAAGCAACCGCTCCACGGCAATTTCACTTTGCCTGAAATACGGATCAACCTCCCGGACCCTCCGGGAGGTTTTTTGTTACTCCTTCTTAGCTGGTGGCTGTAGCTGGCCATGATCGCTTCACAGCCTGTTCACTGTTGGTTTATTTGCAAATTTCGGCCAGCCGACGGATAAAGCCCCCACAATCTGCTTAGATGCGTGATCGACTTACCTTTGTCGGATCACTGATTTTGTTGGACAAGTTGAATGACCAACCGCCTTGAAAACACTTCCAGCGCTGCGGAGCCCGGAAAGCCCGGCAAGATTCGTCGCGCTGTTCAGCCTCGTAAAAGCAGGATGGGTGGCTTGTCGACAAAACTTCTGTTGCTGACAATTGTCTTTGTCATGATCAGCGAAGTGCTGATCTATGTTCCCTCACTGGCGAATTTCAGAAATACTTGGCTGGTGGATCGCCTTGAGCGGGCTGCCATTGCTCTTCGGGTTGCTGAGGAATCGGGCAATTTCGACATGTTGTCCGATAGCGCCGCAAGCGAGATCATGGAAGAACTGGGTGTTCAGACCATTGCGGTTCAGCGCGACGGACGCCGTCAGTTGATTGCCATGTCCAACATGCCCTCAATGGTGACATCGGAATTCAACACCTCGGTCATGCAGCCGGCCAACGCCATTATGGAGGCTGTTCAATCATTGCTGAATGGCCAGAACAGAACCACACGCGTGGTTGGTTTTGTGCGTGGTTTGAATGATGCAGAGGGACAACCGGCAGAAGTTGAGGTTGTCCTGAAGGAAGATCAGTTGCACGATGCGTTGCTGGCTCACTCCTTTAACATTTTGCAATTGTCACTGATGATTTCCATCATCACAGCCTCGCTCGTCTTTCTGGCACTGCGCGCGCTGTTCGTGCGCCCCTTCAGACGGGTGACGCAGAACATGGTGCATTTTGCCGAAGATCCGGAAGACCCGGCGCGTGTTATCAACACCACCAGGCGCAGTGATGAACTCGGCATTGTGCAAAATCAATTGGCAGACATGCAGACCGATCTGCAGACCATGCTGGGTGAACAACGCACGCTGGCGGACCTTGGTCTTGCTGTTTCAAAGATCAATCATGATCTGCGCAACATCCTGGCATCTGCTGTGCTGTTTTCTGACCGTCTTCAATCCATCGATGATCCGGTGGTGCAGCGCTTCACGCCCAAGCTCGTGCGTGCGCTGGATCGTGCTATCGACTATTGCCAGTCAACGCTTTCCTACGGCCGGGCACGTGAAGCACCGCCCACCATCAGAGTGGTTCAATTGCAGGCTCTTGTACTGGAGGTCTGCGAAGTGCTGGGTCTGGACAGTGAAAAGACTGTCCGGTTTGAAAACCTGGTGCCACATGATGTGACAATTGATGCCGATCCCGACCAATTGTTTCGCGTGCTGCTGAATCTCAGCCGTAACGCCCTTCAGGCCATGCAATCCAACGGCGCAGAAATGGCCGAAAGTGTCATTAATTGCCTTACGATCAGGTCCTGGCACGAAGAAGGCCACAATTGCATCACCGTCTCCGATACGGGGCCGGGCATCCCGCCGGAACTGCACGGCACTTTGTTCAAAGCCTTCCAGTCCTCATCAGGCCCCGGCGGCACCGGCCTTGGTCTGGCCATCGCCTCGGAATTGGTTCGTGCCCATAATGGCAGCCTCACGCTGGATGAAACAGGGCAGGGCGCCAGCTTCACGATTCGCCTGCCCGTTCTCAGTGAAACGCCGGATCTAGCAAGCCCGGAATCCAGTGGTCAGGCGACCTTGCGCGTAGTCAAATCCGACAGCAACCACCGCGCCTGAGCACCCACAGTAATTCCTTCAGTTTTGTCCCCAAATACCGCTTGCATTCTGCCCGCCATCGCATTAGGGATACCCACCTTGCCGCCCGTTGGGCCTGCAATGCACCGGTAGCTCAGCTGGATAGAGCACCAGACTACGAATCTGGGGGCCGAGGGTTCGAATCCTTCCCGGTGCACCATTCCTCAAATGAATGATCTGTTTTCCGAACAAATAGTCATCTGTTTGGAACCGTCCCAATCAATCGCCGCATTGGGTCGCCGCCGAGGCTTGATTTCAGCGCCTCGGCAGCATTATGTGGCTCGCGAACATTGCCTGTTTGCATGATTTCGGCTTGCTTTCTGGCCGGGCTCAAGGCCCGGCAACAGATTGAATCTGCCATTATTCCAGCACCCGCCTGACAAAGAGAATCAAGAAGAGGCCGAATATCAACATGACGTAGAATTAGAGCCGCAGATAGGCTCAGTTTTTGATATGCACAGGCGCCCAATCCGGGTTGGTCGTGATTTCTGCAGGTCCGATAAAGGCTTTCGCGGCAACAGCATCGCCCAACAGCTGGAACGTGAGCCAGGCTGTCATGTACCCGCGCATGCGTCCCGCGTCATCGGCGAATTCGATATGATCGGCATCGGTGGAAACCCCCATGACGCGTAATGCAGAGCCTTTCAAACTATCGAAGATTGCTTCATTCCAAGCAATTGGTGAAATGAACTCGTCTTCTGTACCTGTCATGATAAAAATCGGAACCGAAACGGTGCTGGCATCATAGTCGAAATCCAGTCCGAAGAATTTGATTGCCTGCGCTGTTGGTGTCCCATGGATTGCCAAGGTGCGAATGGAGCGCCCTTTGCGAAATCTGGTATGAGCGTTGATCGCCCCAACCGCGCCCTGCGATGATCCCGCCATTGCAATACGGCTTTGATCGATACGCTGATAAAGGGGGTGCCGCCGATCTGTTGTCCATCGTTCCACATGGTGCAGTGAGGCTATGGCTGATTGCCCTGATGCCATTTGCTTGTCATAGCTGCCGAGAACCACGATTCCCCAAGTAGCCAAATGGCGGGCAATTGCGTCATAGGTCTCGATATCGACGCCAGTGCCGTTCTGCCAAATGACAAGAGGGTGCTGGCCCTTATTTTCGGTGGGCAGGTATGCTGCATATTGTGCTTGCGAGCTTTTATCCGATAGTTCGATGCGAACCACATCATACTGTCCCGGTAGACTGTAACGAAACTCAATCCGTTCGGCGCTATCATATTCATAAGGGACGCGTGCGGCACACCCTCCCAAAACAAACACGGCAATAAGCATCGACACTGCAAACCAGGGTTTCTGATCCGACCTGCGTTTCTGGTCGGACCACATTGTCTGGCAAAGAACTTGGGAGGTAAGCACGCGGTAATTCCTTCTCGGTATTGAAAACTGCTCCCGAGAATAGTTCAATCTACCGCTTCGTCGCCTCGGCCTATCGGCAAAGATAGCCAGCTCCTCCCCTCCGCAGGATTTTGGCTGACCCGCCATCGCGGAATATGCCAAAGGTGGAATTAACCGTGTTCAAAGGTAAGAGGCAGGCCCCTAAAGCGAAACTGAGCGTGCGGTCGCTTGTTTCGCTTTATAGGCAGAGGGTGTCAGATCAGTCTTCTTCTTGAAAGCTGTGTAGAATGACGATCTGGAATTGAAACCAACTTCGTAGGCGATGGCCAGAACGGTCTGATCACTGTGTTCCAACAATGGGATTGCTTCATCAACCCGCCAACTGTTGACGAATTCAAAAAAGGATTGTTGCATATGCTCGTTGAGCGTCTGCGAAACATAGTTGGTTGTGACCCCGATGTGTTTGGATACGGAACCCAATGTCAGGTTTGGATCTCGGTAAAGGCGGTCCTTTTGCATCGCTGCAATGAGCTTCTTGGCAATACGGCTGGCGTGATCAGGTGCAAGGGCGCTTTTTTCATATTTGGAAGGCCTATCCTCTGTCGATCTGGCAAGAGTCTGCGATGCCTCCTTGAACTCGATGGAGGGGCGCAGGCCCCACAGCGCAAGCACAATAACAATAATCAGCATCAACGAGCCATCCAACGCGCGGTCAATCGGGCTGACTTTTCCAAAAAGGCCTAAAAGGAAATTGCCCAGACAAAGCAGGGCATAGGCCCCCAGAGCTGTGGCAAGTACGATCAGCCATCGCATTTCAAGCCCCTCTGTACTTGCAAAATATTGCTTGACCCGTGTGAGATATTGGCGCTGCTCATGAAAGAACCAGGCAACATAGATCAGCCATTGAAGGTAGATCATGAACTCCAGAAGCGCGAGCCCAATGGCGACGCTTTGGACCCGCAAGGGAAGTTCGTCAAATCGCGCGCCACGAAAAATCTCTTCGCGTTGCAGATCTGGCAAAAACAGAAAAATCAGGCCCACCAACACGGCCAGGCAGGGCAATGCCAAATGGCCCCAGAGGCCCCATCTGGATTGCGTAACATGGTGGATGCGGATCATAAGCCGAATATGAAACAGGAACAGCGGCGCAATGAAAAACGTTACTGCGAAACTGATCATACGCAGCAAATCTCTCAGAAGCTGCGGCATCTGCCCGACCACGATTTCGGTAACGGAAGCCACTTCGCTTAGCACCATTGCAATGAAGAACAGGGCAAGCATTCTTCTCGCCCTCCGCTCTCCATTCAGTGAAAAGCTCAGCAAAGCGGCAATGGAGGCTATGGCAACCCAGGCAAACTGCGTTGCGGCGAAAAGCAAATCGGAATCAACGAACATACCGCAACTGTCACCGTAATTTTCTCAATCAATCTCCGGGCGTTCCACACCGTTGGGTTGCTGAGAGACCGGGGCTCCATAACAGCATATCAGATGCGCCTCAACGCACCCATGTCCAAGCGGATAGGCGCGGACAAATCTCATGTCCAGTCGGACGATGCCCGTTGGGCTTTCTGTAATGATATGTGGTGCGCAGTGCAATCACTCAGAAGGCTGAAGCACAATTGTGTCTGGCAGGAGATGGCAACAAATGACCATGCAATCCGGGGTATCGACCCATTCAAATTTTCCGAATGTCGAGCCGCAATCACCGCTTCGAACGCGTCCCAGCTTTTGGATTCATGGAGCGGGCATGTCTGGTTCAACCTGGCGTAAAATGGTGGAAACGCTGCCGCTGTCTCAGACACCTGATCTGCCCGGGCACGGGGCCGCCAACCCTGTTAGCCCACCCCGAGTGGAGCGTTTTGCAGAAGCTCTAACGCCAGAGGTTCCCGATGGTGCCATTTTGATCGGTCATTCGCTTGGCGGCATGGTTGCACTCGAACTCGCCATGAGGATGAAAGGCCGGATCTCAGCATTGGTGCTGATTGAAACGGTGCCAACAGTTCGCGACAAAGTCAGTGGTCCCATGTTGGCACTTATCAGCAGATCAATGGTAAGATGGTTGCCCATGCATTGGTTAAGCTGGTTGGCCCAACTTGGCCATTTGCCTGAGACGCGAGAAGAACTGCGTGTTCAGATGGCACAACACACCAACACAAGTCTCGCGGCGGCACTTGAGGCTGCAGCCCGCTATGATGGTCGTGCATTGCTTGAGCAGATTGATGTGCCGACTCTGATCGTCATCGGGCGACAAAGCCGGTCGACCCATCGTGGTGCACGGCTTTTCGCTGAGCGCATTCCACAAGCCGAGCTGATTCTGATCGGTGGCGGACATATCCTCCATGTAGACAACCCAGTCCAATTGCACCGAGTGATCAACAACACTTTGCGCGGCAGGATCTGAATCCGAGCGGGGATCAATCCCTGGCGGCCACATCCAGCGCACGATGTTGATCAATACCGTGTCCGTCCCGATTGGAGCGGACGATTCTTGGAAAATGGCTCGTTACGGCCCGGCGACAAGTTGGTGCAATCCTCGAGATGAATCCGCAAATGAACACGCCACATGGCGGCTACCTAAACAGATGCCGTTGATACCCTTCCATGAATTGACAGGGGTGGAGTTGCGCAACGCTTCACCGTTTGCAGTGACATGGATTTACCAAATCACCATCGAACACGCCAGGAAACAGCAGGATCAATTATGCAAATTAGAGCCAAGCAGACCAACTTCGGCATCAAGATAGCCATTGTTCAGTTCATCACACATCTCAGCCTTACCGGCGCAGCGTTTTGCTTTTTGGCCACCCAAGCAAATGCCGAGATGCTTACTCTCGGTGCAGACGGTATCCTGTTTCGGATCGATACTGACACGTTGGCCTTGTCCGGGGCACCTGAAGGATATGATTCCCGCGTTCTGTCAGGTCCTGCAATCAACGCTGAGACCAGCCAACTGGTCGCCTCAGCCATTGACGCAAACTGGATCGCCATCACAGAAGACGGCATGTTTCGGGTAAAGGCAGCTATTGCCAAAGATGCGTTGGAGATGTCCTTTCTGTCGTTGCGGTCCGGTCAGCTGAATTGGCCCGTTTCGGCTCCGCTGACAGATGTGCAATATGCGTTGCCTATCCTGGGAGAAGGGCGACGTGTTCCCGCCGATGATGAAGACTGGGGCAACTTCCTTCACAATGTGCTGAACGGTTTACCCGCAGCAGAGCATCAGACCCAAAACTTCTTCACCGAGCAGAACCAGGAATACTCGACCACGTGGCTGCTCAAAACGCCTTGGGACGTCAATGTTACCTATACAACTCCAAAGGGTTTGTTGTCGGTTGGCTTCCAACACGAGTTCACGCGTCTAAACCTTGACCGCCCCTATCAGGTGAGCGTCCAGTTTGGACCGGCAAATTGGATTGATGGTGCGTTGATAAACAGAGAGCATCTGAAGAATACGGGTGGTTTCAAGACACTTCGGGAAAAGATATCAGAGCGTCCAGATGTCGCCAAACTCGCCGGCGCACCGCATATCTATCTTTGGGAGAAGGGCCCGCTAAAGCCTGAAGATGTGAAATCCTGGCGCCGGTTCGTGCGGATTTTTGGCAACCGCCGGAAAGACCCGGGAACACTGTCCCATTCACTTTGGTCAGCTATGCCAGATGGCTTTCTTGACGCTGTGGATTTGGCTGTGACGGAAGCCCAGGGGCCGGACGGTTGGGTTTCCAAATACAGCCGGGGCGTCCTGATCCATGCCATCAATGCCGCCTTGCCAGATTCGGTTCTGAGAATACCCGTAAATCCGTTGCCCGGTGGCCATGATCCCGAAGCTGGACCCGGCTACATCCTGGCTGTGCGGGAAGCGCTCTCGACAGAGTTCAAGGACAGTCTGAACTTGGCGGAAATCTGGGGTTCAGGCATGTCAAAAAGCGTCATCGCAGGTCTGTCAGCAGCAGGCATTCAAACCGCTTGGCTAGGTGTTGAAAATTGGCTGGACGCAATCTGGCATCCCGAAGCCGTGGCCTTGGCCATAGAGAAAGGATATCTGATTGGCACCTATGACAGCTACGCAAGTGCTCACGCAGAGGCTGAGACATTTACGTGGCAAACGGCGCAAATGGGAACAGATATTTTTGAAGCCGGGCGCTATCAGGACAAGACTGGAAAACCGGTCACCGGATTTCATGGCAAAGGAGTATACGTTAATCCAGTGGCAGTCGAAAACTACGCCGAAAGCCGCATCAAAGCAGTTTCATCCACCGCTGGGTTGAATAGTTACTTTCTTGATGTGGATGGCACGGGGTTGGTGTTCGAGGATTACACTGAAGGCCGTGTAACCGACCGAAGAGGTGTTTATGAGGCGACCAAGCGCCGATTGGCTTTTGCGTCTCAGGGTCTTGGCCTGGTGCTTGGCTCAGAAACAGGCACGGCGGCCTTTGCTGCGAAACTCGATTTTTCGCACGGCATCACGACGCCCGTCTTTGATTGGATGGACCCTCGCATGCGCAGAAACCCCGCACCAAAATTCTACATAGGGAATTATTGGCCCATAGAAGCGCCGGACAGGTTCTTCGAGCCCACACACGTGCCGCCATCAATGGAACGCGTCATTTATGATCCGGTCTTCCGCTTACCTCTGTTCCAGATCGCGCTTCATGATGCGGTGGTAACGACCCACCATTGGCATTTTGGATCGCTGAAACCAAAAGAGCAGCAATCGGTGAATCAACTGTTTGAACTGCTATACATGGTGCCACCGCTTTATCATGTGAGCCACAAGACCATGGCGCGCGATATGCCTGAGATCACCAGCCAGGTGGCCGCATTTGCACCTTTGCACAAACGTCTGATGACACAGGCGATGACGGAATTCCGCTTTCTGTCCGACAATTATTTGGTGCAGGAAACGCGATTCGCAGATGGATCTGTGTTGATTGCTAATTTCGGTTCGAAAGCTGCGATGCTTCCAGACGGTTATATGCTGGAAGCTGTCTCTGTCATGGCCAGACTACCGGGCGAAGAACCGATGATTATAAGCCCGACCGCCAGGTAAGTTGACCAACACCGCCCACGCCTCCGTCTTCGGACGGGGGCGATACATCAAAATCACTGTTCTGGAGCAAGTCCTCATTGTGAGATTTGTGGCCCTTGTTTGTGGTGGCTTTGGATCGTGTATCCCAACAACATGCTTCACACGATGTTTTGCGCGCTTGCAGTGGCGTGGATTCAGGCGCAGCTGAGCCTCGGTGAAATTGCTGTGGCGGACAAAAGAGTATTGATCTGGTATGGCCTCGTTAGCTGAGGTATGAAAAATAGGGCAAAGGGCCTGGAAAGCTCGCTCGCGTAACACCCGCTAACGCTTGGTTCTGGATTGGAATAGCGTCTTGGCCTTCGGGTACATGGTCGCTTAAATAAGAAATCAAAGCGGCACACAAATGTGTTAGGTCCGGTTTTGACTGAAGCACAGCAAAAGAGCTCATGATGAATATCAACAACAACAAGACCATTGAATATCTCAGGTCTGTGTTTGAAGCTCGTGCCGTTTCCGAAATCAAATATGAAAACCTTGCCAATGCTTTCAAGGTTGCCATCGACGATGAAGTGCTGCTTCCCGGGGCAAGTTTGCCAGGTGAGCGCAAGTTGGCTGAATTGCTTGGTATTTCTCGCATAACTGTCCGCCATGCCATTGATGCTCTGGTGTCTGATGGGCAGCTTGTTCGGCGCCATGGAGCCAGGACAAGCGTTGCCGCAAAAGTCGGGAAGCAGATTTCGAATCTGCTGGGATTCTCAGAGGATATGCGCTCACGCGGGATAGAACCGGGTATGAGGTTGCTGAGCGCCGAAACGACAAATCCGACGGAGCAGGAGCGCCAAATGCTTAAGCTGGCCGACGGAGAAACGGTCGTAAGGTTGCGTCGGGTAAGGCTTGGCAATGAGCGCCCAATAGCACTGGAAACTGCTGTTGTGCCCAGCATTATCGTCAAGTCCCCGGAGGCAATTGGGCTTTCACTATATGCCACGCTGGATGCTTTGGGTGCATTGCCGGAGCGAGGGGTTCAGCGAATTACGGCGAAAACCATGAGCGCGGAAGAGGCGGAATTGCTGGAGACAGAAGTCGGTGCGCCAGCGCTGATTGTCGAAAGGTGTTGCGGAACCGCCCTGGGAAAACCGATTGAGTTCACTGTGACCTGTTACAACGCTGAGGTCTTTGACTTCGTCACCGACCTTCAAAGATAGAAACTGTTAAGTACCAGTTGACATCTGGTACTTAACTGGTACTCTCCACCTTGAGAATTGTGGGGGGACGTTTGTGCTGCAAAAACTTAACAAGCGACTTATTGTTTCATGTCAGCCTTGTGTGGGCGGACCAATGGATACTCCGTCCATTATCGCTGCTATGGCACAGGCTTCTATTGCCGGCGGTGCCGCAGGTGTCCGGATCGAAGGTGTCGTCAACGTTCAAACAGTACGTGCCGTTGTCGACCGCCCCATTATTGGAATAGTGAAAGTTGATCTGGTCGAAAGCCCGGTTCGCATAACGCCCTTCATTCAAAACATAAATGATCTGGTGTCTGCTGGTGCAGATATTGTGGCCGTCGATGCTACCAACCGCCCGCGTCCAGAGACGGTCGCTGCTGCAATGGAGATCATAAGATCCCTTGGCGTTCTATCGATGGCAGACTGTTCCTGCCTGGAAGATGGGATCAATGCACGAAAACTGGGTGCTGATATTCTGGGCACAACAATGTCCGGATACACGACTGAGGAAGTGCCTGAATCGCCCGATCTGGAGTTGGTGTCAGAATTGGCCAAGCTCGGCAGTTTTGTAATCGCGGAAGGTCGCTACAATTCGCCCGACGTTGCAGCGTCAGCCATTTTGGCAGGTGCTGACTCTGTTGTCGTCGGCTCGGCCATCACGCGCACAGAGGTTGTCACCGGATGGTTTCGCGATGCAATTTCATTCGATGGGACCGTGTCATGACGCATTCCGCTGATTTGCAAGAGATCCCGGTTTTAGCAGCTGATATTGGCGGTACCAAAACCCTGGTTGCCTTGGTACGTGGCAGCAAAGTGCTGACTTCCCGCCTTCTGCCAACATTGCGCGATGCTGGTCCTGATGAATGGATGTCAGCTCTTCATGATGTGGCTACCCAGTGGAAGGGTGAATTCGAATGTGTTGGTGTTACCGTCACAGGGCAGGTGAAAAACGGGGTTTGGAAAAGTGTCAATCCAGCAACCTTATCTGTCGGAAAACCATTTGATATAGCAGCTTCACTGTCCAGGATCGGGTCTCAATTTGAAGTTTTGAACGACGCGCAATCTGCCGCCTGGGGCGAACACATCTATGGTGCAGGACAGAGGTCGGATCTTGTTTACCTCACTGTATCCACGGGATTGGGTGGCGGGATTGTCTGCAATGGAAAATTGTTGCAAGGGCAGCGGGGCCTGGCCGGGCATTTTGGCCTGGTCTCTCAAAATCTGAGTGCATCAGATGGTGGTGCCGAACCCTTTGAAAACCTGGCCACCGGCCGTTGGATTGCCTCCCAGGCCATGGCGGAGACCGGTATTGAGCATTCGCCGAAGTCGGTCTTTGAAAATGCCCATGAGGGCAAGGCGTGGGCACAAAGGATCATGTCGACCTCGGCGCTACGCGTGGCGAAGCTCTGCAGGGACATTTCCTTCGTAATAGATCCCCCAATGATTGTTATCGGAGGGGGCGTGGGACTTGCAGAAGGGTTCGTCGCCGAAATCGAGCGTCACCTGAATGAGCTCATACCAAACCACAACATCGATATTCTCACGTCTGTGCTTAGAGAAAAAGCGGGAATCGTGGGCATAGCCGCAATAGCGGCGCAATCTCACATACACCAAGGAAGGAATATGCAATGACAGTGAAAAGATACTTATTGGGTGCCGTTGCCGCCGCGGCACTATGCACCGCCACTGCCTCGAATGCCGAGGTTACTGTTCTAGGCTGGCCTGGTGGCCCTGAAGAAGTTGCGCTTACGGCAGCAGCAGAATTGTATAACAGCGATCCAGCGGTTTCAGAAGAAAACAAGGTTAAACTCATCTTCTTCAGCCGAGAAGGTTTCTTTGACAAGCTGCAGGCTGACCTGGCTGCGGGTACCGACGCGTTTGATGCTAATCTGCTGGCTACTTACTCCATCGGTCGATATGCACCCTATATGAATACCGTAACCCTAGCGGACGATGCCGCTGATGTGTTTGGCGAGTCCGTGCTGAGTACAATGCAGTTTGAGGGCAAGCAATATGGTGTCCCAACAGACCTGTCATTGCATTTTCTGTATTATCGTTCAGACCTGAACGAAGCGCTTCTGGCGGATGAAAGCCAGCACGCAAAATATGGCGACATTTCTGAGAAATATCTGGGAACCCGCCTGGCACCCAAGGATCCGGATTCCTGGACCTGGCAAGACTTTGCTGCGAACGCGCTGTACTTCACCAAATCAATCAATTCCGATAGTCCGACACGTTATGGAACCGTGTTGCAGCTCAAGAATCTGTTGTTCAACATGATGGTGTTCCACTCGCTGCCACGGTCATACGGCGCGGACTGGATGGATGCTGATGGCAATATCACGGTCGACTCTGATGCCTACCGGGAAGCTCTTGGTTTATTCAAGATCCTGGTTGACGCTGGCGCGACCCCCAACGATTCATTTTCCTATGAATACGCAGAGGCAAATGCAGCTTTTGGTGCTGGACAGGTTGCCGCGATGGTACAATGGAACGCTGCTGCTGCTGATCTGAAGGATCCCGACAAAACGCCCGTAACGGCCGAAGTAACATCGACTATTGCGCCGCCGACGGGTCCTGAAGGCAGGTTTACACACGTGCATGGTCTGGGAATTGGTGTGAATGCCAGCGGTAAGAACACCGAAGGCGCAGAAGCCTTTGTTCGTTGGTTATCAACAGCGGAAGCTGCACGGACCTATGCGCTCAGTGGTGGGGCACCGGGCCTGACCTCAGATGTCGTGGCCGAGATAGCCGAGCAACGTCCTGATCTGGTTCCATTGGGTGAATATGCATCCAATTATGGGTTCGTCATGAATGGTGGCACGTCCGCAAAAGCTTTGTCGGTCTACGAACTTCAGGCCAAGGAATTCACCGGGTTCCTGTCTGGTGGTAAATCGTTGGATGAGGCGCTGTCCGCAACCTCAGAAGGCATGGCTGAACTCTTGAAGTAATCCTGTGAAGCAGCCGGCCTTCTCCTTGGCCGGCTGCTTGTTAAGTGGATGGAAACATGACAACGAGACAAGAGAACCGCGTTTTAGCTGCGCCAGTCGTGCTGTTCCTGCTGGCAATGCTCGGGTTTCCGACCATAATCGATATCATCTACAGTCTTTCCGAAGTTTCATTTGAAAACCTCAGATCCCCCAGTTTCAACGGGGGACAGAATTTTGTCACGGTTTTCAACGACGCTGAGTTTTGGTCTGCCTCGTGGTTTTCTTTGAAATTTGGTGTGACAACCGCATTTGCGGAATGTGCCCTTGGCCTGATCCTGGCTGTTTATCTGGCACCGATCATTCGAACGAACAACTGGATGATCGCCGTTTTGATCATGCCAATGATTATTGCTCCGGTGATGATGGGGCTTATGTACCGCCTCGTTCTTCATGAATTCGTGGGGTCATTGCCACATTATCTATACACTTGGTTTAGTTGGAGCCCGGCGTTTCTGAGCCGAGAAAATGTGTTCCTGACCGTATTCACAATTGAAACCCTTCAGTGGACACCCTTTGCATTTCTGCTGTTTTATATGGCGTATCAAGCAATTCCCAGTGACATGCGTGAGGCGGCAGCAGTTGATGGAACGCGTCCCTGGCGCATGTTCTGGTACATTGAGTTGCCACAAATGGCACCCACAATTGCGGTCGGGTTTTTCATCAGATTTATCGACGGATTCAGAGTTTTCGATAATATTTTTGTCTTGACCGGCTCTGGAGCAGGCGGGTCAACAACCTCTCTCTCCATCTATATCTATTTGTCTTTCTTCAGGTCGGGCGACATCGGAAAAGCGCTCGCTGCATCGGTGGTGCTGTTCTGTGTTGCCTTTGTCATTTTGTTCTTTGCAGGCCGCTTCCTTCGGAGGAAACGCGCATGAAAAACCGGAAATCAAATATCTTTCGCTGGGTCGTGTTCATCATTGTGGCCTTCATCATCAATTTTCCGGTCATCTCGACCATTTCCGCCTCCCTCAAGTCAGCGGCCGAGATCAGCCGCTCTCCGGGCCTTTTTGTAAGCGCGCCAACGCTTCAAAACTTTGCGGTCATTCTTGAGGTGACTGAGCGATTGAATATATTTGCCTATCTGCAAAACAGCCTGATCGCTTCGCTGATCGGTTCAATTCTGCCCATCATGCTGTGCTTTCCGCTCTCTTATGCTGTGGCGCGGCGTGGGTATGGCACAAATGTAATCTTTCCCACTGTCGTGAACCTGCGTGCGATGCCTTTGATCATCTTCGCAATCCCTCTTTACATGATGTATCAAACACTTGGATTGCTTGACACTCCGCTTGGACTGGGCCTTGTTTTAGCTGTTGTAAACCTGCCATTGGCGCTTCTGCTTCTTGTCAACGCGATCAATGATGTACCTTACGAATTGGATGAGGCTGCGCGCATGGATGGCGCGCGCATTTTCACGATCCTGATCAAAATTGTGTTTCCCATTTGCCTGCCTGCATTGGCGACGGTGTTCATTTTCAGCTTTATCACGGCCTGGAATGAATTCCTGTTTGGCCTGATGTTGACCACAACAAAAGCTGTGCCCATGACGGTCGGCGCCTCTTTCTTCTTTTCCTCCGGTGGTGGCGGTGTGCAATGGGGTGTGGCGGCGGCGGTAATCGTGGTTGCCTCACTGCCCCCTGTGGTGCTCGGAATCCTGATGTACAAACACATCAGCCGATCAATGACCGCCGGCGCTGTGAAGGGTTGAGTGATGAAAGTCCTGATCCATGATTCAGCGGAAGCTGCAGTTGCCGCCATTGCAAACAGAATTGTTGAAAAGGTAATCGCGAAGCCAACTTGCGTCCTTGGTCTTGCCACGGGCGGAACCGTAGAGCCCGTCTATGACGCGATGGTGCAAAAGTATGAGCAACAGAAAGTCAGCTATTCCAGAATCCAGACCTGCAATCTGGATGAGTATGTTGGTCTCTCGCCCGATCACCCCATGTCCTACCACCATTTTATGGAAAAACACCTTTTCGGACGCACGGACATCAGCGCATCGAATACCAGTATACCGTTTGGAAATGCGGTAAATCCCGCTGAAGAGGCCAGGCGCTACGAGGCGGCAATTAAGCGATGCGGTGGAATTGATTGTCAGCTGTTGGGGATCGGTGAAAACGGACATATTGGCTTTAACGAGCCGACATCCAGTCTGTCCTCGACAGTCAGAATTAAGACACTTGCCCCCGAAACCGTGCAGGCGAACAGCCGGTATTTTCAGCGTATTGAGGATGTTCCGCGCCTGTCGATTACCATGGGAATCGGAACAATATTGTGCGCGCGTGAGATTGTTTTAATCGCGACCGGAGACAACAAATCCAAAGCGGTCCTGGAGATGATCGAGGGACCCTTATCAGCAAGATGCCCGGCCAGTGCTCTTCAGCTGCATCCCCATGCCGAAGTCTATCTCGATAAGGCGGCTGCATCCCAATTGACCTTGCGAGACTATTACGAAGCGGTTCATCCCAATGGAAAGGTTGAATCTTGATGGGGCATTTAAGCCATATTTTTGCCGAACGTCTTTACGATGGTGAAAGCACGTCTGTTTTGCATGACCGGCTTGTCGAGATTCAACATGGCCGTATTGCCAAGGTCGAGAAGGCCGAGCCAAACGCTGAATATGGCGATGAGGTGCTTCGCGCAACCATCCTTGCACCTGGTTTTATTGATATCCAGATCAACGGCGCTGGCGATGTCATGTTCAATGATGTCCCGCAAATTCATTCTCTTGAAACAATATGCCGAGCTGCGCGGCAAGGTGGCACGGCCTACATTTTGCCAACATTCACGACTGCGCCCGATCAATGTTTTATGCAGGCATTGGACGCAGTTCGCTCCGCCTTGGAAGCCAATTTACCCGGAGTTTTGGGGGTTCACCTTGAGGGGCCATTCCTGAGTCCGGAAAAACCGGGCATTCACCCCTTAAATTGCATCCGCCCTATAACTGACAACGACATTGCAGCACTGCTGAGACCGATGCCCGGTGTGAAGCTGATTACGCTCGCACCGGAAAGACAAACGCCCGGTGCGCTCAAAGCATTATCGGATGCAGGTTGGATTGTGTTTGCAGGACACAGCAATGCCACTGCACAAGACATGCAGCAGGCTCAACGCCAGGGGCTGTCCGGTGCGACGCATCTTTTCAACGCAATGTCTCAGATTACAGTTCGCGAACCTGGCGTTGCCGGATTCATCATGACCAACCCGGACATGTTTGCCGGGATCATTGCTGATGGGCATCATGTTCATCCACTCAATGCCAGGATGGCTTATGATTTGATGGGGCCGGACCGACTGCTTCTTGTTTCCGATGCGATGCAAACTCTTGCTGGTCGGAGCAAGGAATTTCATATGGCAGGAAATAGAATTACGCTGCAAAACGGCAAGTTGGTCGATGCAAATGGGACATTGGCGGGCGCACATCTGGCCATTGACCAGGCAGTACAATACGTCGTCAACATTCTTGGTGTGCCGATCTCTGATGCGATTAAAATGGCAAGTTCGGCGCCTGCCGCGGCTCTTGGGTTGCAGGCGGAACTGGGCAAGATCCTGCCCGGCTACAGAGCAAGTTTTACGCTGCTGGACCAGGAACTATCGGCGCAAGGTGTGATGGTCGATGGCGTGTTCTTCGAAACAGAGGAGGTGTCTGTTGCATCACCCCTCACGGAAAAATATGGAGGTCTCGGTGGGCACTATTGAGCTGAAAAACGTAAAAAAGAGCTTCGGCACGACTGATGTCATAAAAGACGTCAGCCTCATCGCAGAAGAAGGGGAATTCGTTGTTTTCGTCGGCCCATCCGGTTGCGGTAAGTCAACGTTGTTGCGGTTGATTTCTGGCCTTGAAGAGACGGATGGCGGAACCATTCATATTGATGGAGCAGATGTTACAAAATTAGATCCATATGACCGCAATCTTTCGATGGTTTTCCAGTCTTATGCGCTCTATCCGCATATGAGCGTCTACGAGAATATTGCCTTTGCTCTCAGGACGGCCCGCGTGCCGAAGCCCGAAATTGACCGCAAGGTTCGAGAGGCCGCCGAGACATTGAAGCTGACTTCCTATCTCGACCGAAAACCCAAGGATTTGTCTGGTGGGCAACGCCAGAGAGTTGCGATCGGCCGTGCCATTGTCCGCGAGCCAAAGGGTTTTTTGTTTGATGAACCTCTGTCCAACCTGGATGCAGCTTTGCGCACGCAAACCAGGATTGAGATAGCCAAATTACATAAACAACTCGGGTCAACGATGATTTATGTGACCCATGACCAGATCGAAGCGATGACCCTTGCTGACAAGATTGTGGTCCTGAAAGACGGTCAGGTGATGCAGATTGGTTCGCCAAAAGAATTGTATGCCCGGCCCAACAGCACTTTCGTGGCACAGTTCATCGGCAGTCCGAAAATGAACCTTTTGCCGAATGGAAGCTATGACGGGCAGGCAATGCAATTCAACGAAAATGTAAAAATCACAGTTGGTTCTGTTCAGGGCAAGCCAACGGTTCTGGGAGTAAGGCCGGAAGACATCACATTATGTGATCCAGAAGCTTCTGAACTAAGGGCCAAGGTTGCGATTTATGAGTTTCATGGTGCCGACAATAATGTATTTGTCGATGTTCCGGGCCTCGGCAATCTGAATATTCGTGCCGACGGGAAACTCGATCTGAAAGATGGGCAAAGTGTTGGACTGAAGGTCGACACCTCTCAGGTCCACTATTTTGATGACAGTGGTGCGCGGGTCTAGGAAAATCCAGATCCCAAATGTTGATGAAGACATATCCTGGGGATGCAAGCAAAATGCCTCCGGCCGCATGCTCCTTTTGCTTGAGAAGCTTGATTTCCTGAATTGGTAATATTGGATGCTTGTATCGAAGATGGACGAGACATTCCTCTTTCTCTTATGTTGATGGTTGAACAAGGGCTTGCCCGGGAATAATTGCGCCTTGGAATCAACGCGCACGGTCCAGTCCTGAAACACCGGAAAACACACCTATGACGCCAGAAACCGAACCCGTCGACCCGTTGGATGGGCCAAGCCCGAAGGCCATCAAGGCCTTTTTGGACGGCATGTCCAGATTCTGGCAGCCGGTTGCCCGCAGCGATGGTTTGAAATCGGGTGAGATTTTGGCGGTGCGGTTGCTCAACAGGCCCATTGCTCTGGCACGGCTTGATGGAAAGCTGACGGCCGTTCTGGATGTGTGCCGTCATTATCAGGCGCAGTTGAGCCTTGGTGAAATTGCTGTGGTGGACGGTAAACAGGCCATCCAGTGCCCTTATCATGGCTGGGCCTATGGTGAAGGCGGGGCCTGTGTGCGCATTCCGCAATTTCCCGAAGGGCGCAAGATTCCAGTGACGGCTGCAGTGCCATCCTTTCGCGTGACGGAAGCGCTTGGGCTGATCTGGGTTTGTCTCGCAGGAGAGCCAATATTCGGCATGGCTGATTTTCCCGAATTTGATGATCCAAAGTTTCGAATTGTGACGCTCGACGAAAACATCCCTACCAGAACAGCATCCACACGCATGATCATGGGCACGCTGGATGACACTCATTTTCCCTGGGTGCATGAAGGTATTCTGGGGGAGCGGGACAAGCCGGAGCCACCCGACCATGAGGTTGCGCGCAACGGCTCGGTTCTGACGGTCAATTACGACATCATCCAACCTGCATCACTTTCATCGGGTGCCACTGACGGCGGTGATGTGTCGGTTGAATACCGCAATGAAGTTCACATGCCCAATGTCATTCGCCTTGGCAAAAACACCCCGTCCGGGCGTTATGTGGTATGGCTGGCAACCTGTCCAATTGATCACAAGACTTGCCGGAATTTCTGGACTTTCGCGCGCGATTACGACCTCGATCCGGACCGGGATGCGGTTTACCAGGAGTTCTCCACCCATGTGCGCATGCAGGATAAACCGATCATTGAAAGCCAGCGTCCCTGGCTTTTACCGCCCTTCTGGACTCAGATCGAGATGCCCCTGCGTCCCGGTGACGCACCCCTAATTGCCTATCAGAAATGGTTGGAAGAGCTTGAAATTGGTGGTGAGGTGTGATCATTTGCTTAAAAATTAGGTTCCATAAGGGGGTGCCTAACTTTTGAGCAGGGCATCGGAGATGCTTTGGTTTGACCACAATCCAGAACCCTGCGCATTTTTGGTCGCGCGGGTTACCGACAAAAGGGAATGATCATATGAAGAGACTGTTGGCCCTGGCAGCTGCCACTATATTCATGACAGGTTCGGCCTTTGCCGAAACCACCATAAAATATGCAAATGACTGGAAATGGGAGGGGCCTGCTGCGCCATTCCTGCATGCTTTGGAAAAAGGGTATTACACGGATGCCGATCTGTCAGTTACCATGGACACCGGCTCCGGCTCTCTGGATGCCATTCCAAAAGTCGCAACCGGAACTTATCAGATTGGCTCTGCCGACATCAATTCACTGATCAAATTCCGTGATCAGAACCCTGATTTGCCGGTCAAAGCGATCTTCATGATCTACAATGCGCCGCCCTTTGCAATTATCGGCCGCAAATCACTTGGCATAATGTCTCCGAAAGATCTGGAAGGCAAAACACTGGGTGCGCCCGCGCCCGATGGTGCTTACGCACAGTGGAAAGCCTTTGTCAGCGCAAATGATATTGATGCCAGCAAGGTAACGATTGAAAATGTCGGCTTCCCGGTTCGCGAGCCAATGCTGGCGCAGGGCAGTGTAGATGCCATCACCGGCTTTTCCTTTTCTTCCTTCATTAATCTGAAGTCCAATCAAGTGCCGGAAGACGATATCAATGTCATGCTGATGTCTGATTATGGTCTGGACCTTTACGGCAATGTCATCATCGTCAATCCGGACTTTGCAGCGGAAAATCCCGATGCAGTCAAAGCCTTCCTCGAAGCCACGATCAAGGGGTTCAAGGACACATTTGCTGATCCTGAGACGGCTGTAAAAGCTGTCCTGAAATACAATGATGTGGCCCGTGAACCCGTTGAACTGGAGCGTTTGAAAATGGCGATCAGCCAGAACATGATCACCGATGAAGTGCGTGCAAACGGCCTGGGTGGTGTGGATATGGACCGCTTGACCAAATCAATGGACCAGATTGCTGAAACTTACGACTTCGAGAACAGGCCATCTGCCGACGATATTTTTGATGCATCATTTCTGCCTGCTGCAGATATGCGCGCTGTAGAATAGAATTGGTTTAAATGTCCTTCGTTGAAATTGAAAACGTCTCTCTGCGCTATAAGCCGCAGGGAGACGAAGAGGGTACTCTGGCCGTTGAGGACTTGAACCTTTCGGTCGAAAAGGGATCTTTTGTGGCCGTTGTCGGCCCGTCCGGCTGCGGCAAGTCTTCGCTCATGAAACTGGCGACTGGGCTAAACTTCCCGACATCAGGCAAGGTAACAGTCGCAGGCCAGGATGTTCATGGTCCTGTATCCATTACCGGCATGGCGTTTCAAAATCCGGTCATGCTGCCCTGGCGCTTGACCCGTGACAACATCATGCTGCCGTTGGAAGTGGTCGAGCCGCACCGACGCACCTTCCGCCGAGACAAGGCTGCCAATCGTGAGCGTGTCGATGCGTTACTGGCCTCTGTGGGGCTGGAAGGTCAGGGCAGCAAATATCCATGGCAGCTTTCCGGAGGCATGCAGCAGCGCGCTTCCCTGTGCCGTGCATTGATCCACGAGCCGGAACTGCTGATGCTGGACGAGCCGTTCGGCGCGCTTGACGCGTTTACCCGCGAAGAGCTTTGGCAAGTCATCCGCGATCTGCACGCAGAGCGGAAATTCACGACCATTTTGGTCACGCATGATTTGCGCGAAGCGGTGTTTCTGGCTGACAAGGTTTTTGTCATGAGTGCACGCCCCGGGCGCGTGATTGTTGAGCGGGATGTCGATTTGCCCCGCCCAAGGGATATTGATTTGACCTACGAAAAGAGTTTTGGAGACATCGTGCAGGAATTGCGTTCTCACATTGCGAAGGCGCGGGAATGACCAAAACAAGATCAATTGATTGGATCAAGGCCGCGCCGTGGCTGGCAACCATCGGACTGTTCGTCATCTGGGAACTGGCCTGCCTGGTTTTCCAGATCCCGTGGTTCATTTTACCGGCGCCCACGCGCGTTGCCTATGCCGCATGGGAATTCGGACCGGCCCTGTGGAACAACTCTCTGCAAACTCTGTGGACCACCTTGTCAGGCTTCGCTCTGGCCATTGTGTTCGGCTTGTTTCTGGGCCTGTTCATTGGCTGGGACCGACGCATTTATGCCGCCCTTTATCCTTTGATGATCGGCTTCAACTCCATCCCCAAAGTGGCCGTGGTGCCCATTCTCGTGCTGTGGTTCGGCACGGGCTGGATTCCAGCTGTCCTCACCGCATTTCTGATTTCCTTCTTTCCGATTGTCGTCAACGTTGCCACCGGCCTGGCCACCATTGAACCGGAAATGGAAGATGTGTTGCGCGCGCTGGGTGCCAAGAAGCTGGACATCATGACCAAGGTCGGAATTCCTCGGTCCATGCCCTATTTTTTCGGTTCTCTGAAAGTCGCCATCACTCTGGCCTTCATCGGCTCTGTCCTGTCGGAAACCATCGCCGCCAATTCCGGCGTTGGCCACATGATGCTGACAGCCCAGTCCAATTTCGAAGTGCCTTTGGTCTTCGCCTGCCTCATTGCGCTCGCCATAGAAGGCATCGGCATGTACGCCATCATGTCCTGGGTGGAAGTCAGAATGACCGGTTGGGCCCACAGATCGGGCTTCAATCGCTGAGGTTTCGCGGGTTAAGCGAGATAAAAAAAGGGAATGCGAGTGCCGCATTCCCTTGCTCTTTTCGCCCAAATTTCCACATCTCAGCATGATCAAAATTTCGTGATCATCTGTTTCCGCAGGCGTAAACCGGTAACCCAAGCGCGCCTGAAACCCCCGATAGCGCAAACAGACTATTGGCAAGCACCTAAAACTCTCAGATGATGCTGGAAGTTCTGGCAACAACTGCCAGGGTCTGAACCCGGTTGGGAGCTGGGTTTCGGGCTCTGGATCATGGTTTGGGGAGGCCAAAGTGACCGGGGGACGGCTGTCAAAAATTGAGTCTGTGGCTCAGTCGGTGTTTGAGGCTGGAGTTGGCCAGAGCTCGTGGACGAATGCTGTGCGTGACATGGTGGAGCTGCACAATGGTGCCGGTGGCGCGCTGTTTCAAATGAACAGAAAGACTCTTCAGATTTCAGAGTGGCATTCCGTCAATCTCAACGACAAAGAAGAATACATTGAAGAGATGAATGCCATCAATCCGCGCATGCATCACTCTTTGGCAAACAATGCGCCACACATTATCACAGACCTGGACTGCATCAGCAGGGAAGAGATGGCCCGCCACGAGTTTTATCGCTGGCTGGAAACCCGTTGCCACATGCAGTACTTCATTGGAACCAGACTGATGGACACGGGGGATACGTCCACATTCATGTCTGTCGAATTTGAAGCGGGTGAAGCATCACCGCACCGGCAAAGTCTGGAAGACTTCAAGGTCATCAGCACCCATTGTGCCAATGCCAAGCGTCTTGCAATGACCAGAAATGCAGAAAAACCATTGGCCGATCTGGACAGTTTTTTGGCTCAAAAGTCATCAACGGCGCTCTTTTTCCTCGACAACAAATGCAGATTTTTCTTCGCCAATCCGGCCGGTGAATCACTGCTGTCCAAAGGCCGGCTGCTCGCATTGGCTGATGGGTTCCTGACACTGTTACACAAGGAATCGCAGGAGAAGCTGGCTGCGATTTACCAATCCGTACAAGATGATGAAACCGGGTTGATCACACAGCTGTTTCGCCCAATCTTTGTCCCATCGGCCAATCCAAAATTTACGATGTTAGTCCGGTTTATGCGCCTGCCTCACGTGTTGAGGGGGCCGGGTAACAAGTGGAGTTCCATCTGTCTGTTCGTGCAAACGACCATGGGAAATGATGGCGAAATCAAAAATCTTCTGGTGGAGACATTCGGCCTCACTGGTCGTGAAGCTGAGTTGGTCATGATGCTCAGAGAAAATGGCACCATCGCAGAAGCCGCCGCCACGCTCGGGATCGCGCACAATACAGCTCGGGTGCATTTGCAGCGTGTTTTCAAGAAGACCGGTGCCAACACGCAGGCAGATTTGGCCGTGATCGTTGAACGTCTGTCAACATGGGTATGAGGTTTCCAGAAACATCAATGACTCAGATGAGATTCTACTTTCAGCCGCTCATTCTTGTTTTCTCGGCCATTTGTCTGTTGAAGGGCGGCATCTGGATGTGGGTCAGCCCGGCCCTGATCTTTTTCTGTCTCTCTTTCATCGATGAGATTTTTGAGGAGAAGGATGACAGGGAAGATAAATTGTCGTCGGATGTGCCGTTGTTTTTGACCATTGGCCTGTTCCTGATCGTCTGGCTTTTTTTCCTGATTGTCGTCGGACACACCTATCAGAACTGGGGTGGCTACGTGCCACTCAATCTGTCTGGGGTTGATCGCGTGTTAGAGCCGCAGCCGCTTTGGGCACTCATTGGCGCAACCTGGACGATGGGCATGCTGGGGATAGCGGTTTGCAACATTGCTCATGAATTCGCCCACCGGCTTGGCAGCCCGCCGCGGATGTTCATCGGGCAATGGCTGCTCGGCTTTGCGTTCCACACCAGCATGCCAATTGAGCATGTCTTCGGGCACCACAAAAATGCAGGCTTCTATGATGATCCTGTCAGTGCTCACCGGGGGGAGGGTTTCTGGCTGTTTCTGATCCGGTCTTTTACGGGCACCTATCGCAACGCATTCAACATCGAGAAACAACGCCAGGAGCGCAATGGCAGGTCCCTCATCAGTCTTAAGAACAAAGTGTTTGTTGGTTATCTGATGCAGCTTGGTCTGTTCGCTATCAGCTTTCTGATAGGTGGGGTCGCCGGGGTTCTTTGCTTTTTGGGCGCCGTGGTGCTGAGCCTCGTCATTCTGGAGCAGTTTCAATATATCAGCCATTACGGGCTGACACGCCTTCCAGGGACACCGATGCAGGTTCATCATTCCTGGGATTTTTCCAGGCTGGGGTCGAACAGCTTCATGTTCAATCAGACACGACACAGCGACCACCATTTGTCTGCCCGAAAGGAATATGGCGAACTGGACAAAACCGATGACACGGTTTCCTACCCCTTCAGTCCAATTCTGATGCTTGTCATTGTGCTGGTTCCGCCCCTTTTCAGAAAAGTGGTTTCTGCCGAGTTGAAGCGCTGGGATAACAGTCTTGCCAGTGTTGAGGAGCGAGACTTCATCCAGGACTATCTGAATTCAGATCCCCATGGGCGTGCTGCTGCAGGCCGAACTGCGGTTCTGGATTGAGAGCTTATGCAGGGGAGTTTTCATCAGGCCCATCGTCTTGGACAAATGTCACTGCACTATCCCAAATGGGCTTTGGTGATTGTGGCGCTGGTCACTGCACTGTCGATTTTCGGGATCAGCACACTCAAATTTGATGATGGTGTGGCCACTGCGTTCAGAAGCAAGGACGACATCTATCGCCTTTACAGCGAGAACAAGGAGCGTTTTACGCCGTCTGAAAATGATCAGGCAATTCTGTTCCACTCCTCTGGTTTTGATGAGCCGGAAAATCTTGAGAGAGTGCGCAATTTCGCGCTGGAGATTTCTCTGATTGATGGTGTGGAAGATGTCTTTTCCATTTTTTCCTTGCGCACGGATACAGGTGGCGGATCATTCGATCCCGCTTTGCCGGTCGATCTCTCCGAGCTTGGAATCGGCCTGACTGAGGCTCTAAAGGATTTGCAATCGCATCCGTTGGAGCGTGGGCAATTTCTATCAGACGATCTGAAATCCACACTGGTCCTGTATCACCAGAATTTCGATCGTGACGGCCTGGAAGCCTCCCGCCGTATCTTGTCGGAAGTCCATGAGGCCGCTCAGATGGTTGTTGAAGGTTCGGATGTGACTTTTGAAGTCACTGGCTTGGCCTCTATCAGGCAGATACTGATTGATTCCCTTTTGGGGGATTTGATGCGGCTGAATCTGATTGGCATGACATTGGGATTCCTGATCGCATTGGTCGCTTTACGCTCAGTCGTTCTGGCGTTTCTGACGTCGGTCCCATCGAACATTGCACTCTTCTGGTCCTTGGGAAGCATGGGGCTTTCCGGCATCGCGGTTGATACGCTGACCAATGTCATTCCGGTTCTGATTTTGGTTTTGTCGTTGGCAGACAGCCTGCATCTGACTTTTGAGCTGCGCCGTAATCTGGGCAAGACTTCTGAGAAGAAGGCCATTGCAGCTACGCTTCAGAAAATCGCCCCCGCCTGTGTGTTGACCTCAATCACAACAGCGATTGCCTTTTCAACCCTGCTCATTTCTCAATCAGAACTGGTCAGAAATCTGGGTCTTGCTGGCCTGATGTCTGTGCTCGTTGCCGTTATCGCGGTGCTGCTGGTCCATCCTCTGGTGTTTCTATTAGCCCTGAAGCTGAAAATTGTCCCCAAGGCTGCGCCGAAAAAAACGGTTCCGCTGAGCTCTTATTTTGATGGCATGCATCTTGTTCGGTTTGGCACGCGCCATGCAAAAACCATCACTTATCTTTCAATCATTGTACTGTTTTTGGCCATCGCCGGCCATTCGATCAATAAATCAAATTACAGCTTCATCACACTGGTCCACAAATCGCAGCCGGAAGTTCTGACGCTGAGACAGATTGAAGAGACCCTTGCACCCACCATGTCAATCGACCTGCCAATTGAGATAATAGCCGGCAGACCTTTTACGCCGCAGGTTCTGCAGGAAATACAAACTGTCCAGGCCGCCATTGAGACGGCGTTGCCCGACAATCCCGTATTTTCGATTTCATTGCTTGCGCAGTGGATTGCGCCCGACAGCCTGGGGCTGGATAGGGAGGCAATTGTGACCGACATTTTTGACCAATTGTCTGAAACGACGCAAAAGCGATTGTTGAACAGCGACAGAAATGTTGCGCTTATGCGAGTTCAGGTCGCGGACCATGGCGCGACTGGAACAAAGCAACGGATTGCCGAAATCAAGGAAGCATACAGCGCACTTGTTTTTGAGCATATACGCATTTTGCAGCCAACAGGCCTGTTGCCGATGTCCGCAATTGTGGGAAGCAACATGATCCGCCATTTGAACATCAGCTTTCTGCTGGCTGTGATTTTTTCTGGGATTCTGATCGCGGTCTGGTTTGGTCATTGGCGATACGGATTCTTTTGTATTGCGCCAAATGTTCTGCCCATTGCCATGGTTGGCGGTTGGCTGTTTTTGATGGGCTGGCCATTGGAAATGCCGTCGGCGGTGGCCTTGACGATTGCTTTTGGCATTGCCGTTGATGACACCATCCATGTTCTCAACAGGTTGAAATTCGACGCGCCGATCGAGAAGGGCTATGACAAGGCTCTGGTTGAAAAAGCATTTGAGGACGTATCTCCAGTCCTTGTCACCACCACCGCAGTTCTGGGCTTTGGTACGCTTGGGTCTCAGTGGAGCAGCACACCGGCAATCGCATATTTTGGGGCGCTGACAATTGCCATTTTCATTTTGGCACTGTTTGCAGTGCTCACTGTTCTGCCCGCATGGTTGGAAGTATTCGGTAACGCAAGAAAACAGCATGAGATTTCAGAATGACATTTAGCAGAATTTGTGCGGGAACAGTCTTGGCGTTTGTTCTTGTCTTCTCGACAATGGGATTTGGGTCTGCAGACACACTCCTGTCCAGGGCCGATGGCAGTTGGTCTGGCAGCGGATGGTTCAGGAACGGCATTGATACGCCCAAAGAGGCTGCACGCTGTCGTTATAAAAACAAAGTCAGTGCCTCTGGCAATGAACTGACAATCAGCGGAAAATGCTCAGCCGGAGGCAGGACATTCAAAACCACGGGAACGATCAACTTCTCCGGAAGTGGTGGGCGCTTCACCGGAGACTGGAGCAACCCAAGGGGGCCCGGCACCATTTCATTGGTTGGACAGCAATCCGGGAGCAAAATTACATTTGCATTTCGCGCCAGGGAAGAAACCACCTCCGAATATCTGGCACACCGCAGCATCTGGACCATCAGCAAGTCGAAACTGCGTCTGGTTGGAAGCGTAAAAAATCCGGACACAGGAAAATATTCAGAACTGAGCGTGATGGAATTTTCTCGTTAGACCTTGGCGAATTGGCAGATCAGCCTTGAATGCGCAAATGTTCCATAGCTAATAGACTTGTTGAAACAGCCAAAACACAAAGCCGGCCAAAACAATGCCGCCGGGAATATCCAGCACAAAGTGCTGCTTGGTGAATACGGTACTGGCTGAAATCAGAAATGCGGCCACAAACATCACACCAGTCCAGGGTGTCAGCCAGTCAGAACTATTGGCCAGAATATGGAACAATGTCAGGAAAACTGCACTGACATGCATTGAAGGAAAACAGTTTCCACCCTGATCAACGATTTGCAAATTGGATAGAAACTTTTCTGATCGGGAATTGTCCGGATCATAGCTGCGCCAGGAATCCGGTGTTTTCACAGGAATGAGAAACGCCAGCAAAACCTGCAGCACAAGCAGCAGAATGAAACTCGTAATCACGAATGAAAAGTGCCGCAGATCAGTCATGGTGAGAATGACCGAAGCGAGAAACGGGTAATACAAAAAACAATACGCCCAAACCCACCGAGGCCTGAACGGGATCAAATCATCTAGCGCAGTGTTTAGGTTGAAATATTTTCGTAGTTGATACTTTTGCGGTAGTAAATAAACCTGATAGCCACCCAGCAGAACAAGGATGGTTATAAATAGTGCATTAAGACTATCTGGCAGGCTCATGGTGCGCGAATTCACATATTCTATGTGGTGTTTAAAAATGGATCATAAAATAGGTCAATTTAGGTGTCTATTTTAAAAGCAGACCGCGTCGTAATTTCCTTGATTATTTCACCTGAATTTCAATCTTGTTCAATATAGAATCAATCATAGATAGTTATACTTAAATTTCTGAAGCTGTGGTTTAGCAGGTTAGCTGCTTGCCGCTCAACGGGGCATGATCCGTTTTAACCTCCGGTCAAGCAGCGAACCTGCCGCTTGACTGCCAATAGTTAACATACTAACTATTGGCAGTTGAAGCCATCCCATCCGAATAGCGCCGAGGTCTCTACAGGGTGCGGATTTAGGCCACGACCGCATGCGATCCATCGGCCCAGCCAAGGAACCGACATGAAAAAGCACATGAGTTTAGGTATCCTCACCCTTATCTGCAGTGCTGCAGTTTTGGTCGGGCCAAGCAGCGCCCACCACGGAGTCAACGGGCAGTTTGACCTCAGTCAGGCGCTTGAGGTTAGTGGTACTGTTACGAATATCCGGCTCGTTAACCCTCACAGCTATGTCTATTTTAATGTGCAAAACGAAGAGGGTGGGGTTGATGAATGGCGCTGCGAGCTCAGATCCGGGAGCATTCTAAGACGCCTCGGCTGGAGCCGAGACCTGTTCCCAGACGGTGCAAAAATCACCATTTCTGGCTCTCCTGCCCGGGATGAGCCCCATGCCTGTCACACCGAAACCATTACCTTTTCAGACGGTACAGTTCTGCAACGCAATTCCTCCATTGATTCCGAAGGAGCTGTGATCAAGGAAGAGCGGCAAACTATCCGATCCGATGGAATGCCAAATATAGATGGCAACTGGGTTGCACCTGCTCGCAACCGGCCTGGCCCACCTCCCGGCGGGCCTCCGGAAGAGGGGACGGCACAGGCCGGTGTCCGGCCGCCTGGTCCCCCTCCTGGCGGTGGTAGAAGAATTGACTTTGAATTGACCGAAGCTGGCAGCGCAATTGCCGCTGGATATGTCCGCGAAGATCATCCCCGTTTCAACTGCGAATCCGTAAACATCTTTGACGACTGGACGTTTGACCAGATGGTCAACAGGATTGTCCAGACAGACGACACTATCTACATCAATTATGGGTTCATGGATATCGTCCGCGAAATCCATCTTGATCTGGAGGATCACCCGAACGACATAGAGCCGAGCATTTCCGGACATTCCATTGGACTTTGGGAGGACGGCGTTCTCGTTGTTGACACAATCGGTTTCGAACCCGGCTACCTCATCGCACCTCCGGTGACAGGGCAGGGCGCAGTTATGAACTCTGGCGAGTTTCATGTGGTCGAGCGATTTTCATTGAGCGATGATGGTTTGACGCTGAACCGCACCTATGCGGGTGAGGATCCGGTAAATCTGGTGGGGCAGTATGAGGGGCAAGACAGCGTCAATCTGACCGATGCGGCCTATGAGGACTATGCTTGCGAGGATTTGACCAACGAGACCTTACCCTGATTTGCACTGGTGTAACCTGGCTGCACAACTATGCGATTAACTGTCAGAGGATACGGCCTACTCAGTCGGCTGAGGCAAAGCCTAGGCCGTATTCTCTTCGGCTTCGCCAACAACCGTCTGCACCAATTGTGCCGTCCGCATGAAATGCGCGTTGAGCAATTCGATCACAAGGTCGGTCTCCCGATCAACGGCGGCAGACATGATTTCCTGATGTTCATCACGCGGGTCGCTGCGCGAAACACCGGCGACGCGGGCCAGGTTACGATAGCGCTCTGCGGCATCAAACAGGCGGCTGCAGGTATCAATCATCCAGTTTGAGCCGCAGGCTGATATCAGTGACTGGTGAAAATCCTTATGGACTGCGGCCCATTTTGGATTGGGGATCATCTCTTGCTCGGGGAGAAAGCGCGGTGTTCTCTTGAGCCGGTGACAGCTCAGAATGACTGCCTCTTCCCAGTCGGTATTGCCTTTTTCAATCGATTCCCGGACGCCAATTTCATTCACCCAGCATCTGGCCTGCGTTAAATCCGCAAGCTCCGGTACGCTGACCGGCTGAACTTTGAAACCGCGATTGTCTGCCTGAAGTGCCAGGCCTTCGGCCGATAGTCGGTTCAGCGCCTCGCGCACGGGGCTGAGACCGGACGCATAAGTTTTGCTGAGATCGCGGATGTTCAGCTTCGCGCCGGGAAGCAGCTTTCCCGCAAGAATTTCGTTGCGCAGAAGCAGGTAGATAGATGACGCGCGCGTTGGTCTTTGCTCTATGGCTTCGTTCACCATGTCTTTCATGCCTCATTTGGAAGGCTGGTCTGTCAGAATTGATCCCATTTGACCCTCAAGATTGATCGCCTTCATTGCCATCAATAACCCGCATTTCCAGGTCAGTCAAAATGATCGATTATTTCTCCAGGTCCAATATTCCGTTTGCCGCTCTCGCGCATGTTACACTCTCAAACAAACCCCGCACCCAGTTCCCGAGCAATTTTTAGGTCAATAATCTGCCCAAAACCCGCCCAAAATCCCTCTGAGAATTTCCTTCGGATGCCATCTATGAAGTGTCGGTTTGTATCGATTATTCATTTGATAATTGAATGATACCATACATTTAGAAAATGCATCAAGCTGATAGTTCCGGGAACTTGCTTGGTTATCACATGAGGGTTTTGAGGAAATTTTTTGCTTGTACAGTGGCGAAAGATTCTCTGCCGCAGGGTAGCGATTGCCCGGTTTTGGCCTTTGGCTGCATCCGCACTGAGACATCCAGGGAATCCGCTTTTGAGGTCTGGTGACAAAAATAGTTGGTGAACTCGGTATATTCGTGCAGAATAGCTCAATTGATGGATTATCTGTGATTCAGGAGTAAATGATCGATAAAATATTGCGGGGCCGCTTTCATTGATTTACGATCAGGAATAGTCGCTGACGGTCTGGGCCACACGCGGCATTCGAAAGCACCGCAAAGGTGTATTTGAAAAAATAGGGAGGAAAAATATGACTTTGATCAAAAAAATGTCGAAACTGGCAAGCTGCTCCACAGCAGCGCTCATGGTTTGCGCCGGGGTCGCTTCGGCTGAAATGACTGATGAGGCACGCGCATTTCTGACAGAAGGCGGCATTGATGCCGCCATCATCGAACAGGCCAGCACTGCAGCTGCAACAGATCTGAATGTTCCTCAGGAATGGATCGACAAGGCGGCAGAAGAAGGTGCAATTGATTTCAGCACCAACGACACGCCGGATCATGTTGCTGCCTGGTTGCCGGTTTTCCAGGCGCGCTATCCAAACATTGATATTGTGGCGACAGAAACCTCGGGCGCTGCCCGCGCTATTCAACCTCTGCTGGGCTACAAATCCGGCAGCCTTGTGCGCCATATTCTGGTGAGCTTTGAGGGTTCCCTGCCTGATTTCATCGAGGCTGACGCATTGGCGGAACTTGATGATTTGCCAGCCTGGGATGGTGTTCCTGAAGACAGGCGTGCCGCAAACGGCACCTATGCCGGAATGCAGAACACCACCTGGTGTTTGGCCTATAACAAGGACGAGGTTTCTGCAGATGAACTGCCTGCGACCTGGTGGGATCTGATGGCTGAGGACGGACCGCTGGCCGGTGGTCGCGTCGGTGCCGCCAACCGTGCACAATTGTGGACGCTGAATTTGTGGACTCATGCTGATTATGGTCCCGAACGCATGACCAATGAATTGCTGCCAGCGTTCTTCGATAATCTGAAGCCGCAATTGCGCAAGGAAGGCATCTCTGGAATTTCCAATCTGATGCTGGTCGGAGAGTTTGATGTGGCTCTGCCTGCACCAAATGACGAGACGGAAGAATTGATGGAAACCGGCGCGCCGGTTGGCTGGCATTGCCCTGAGCCTGTTCCACAATATTTCAACCTCATTGGCATGTTCCGTGACTCGCCAACCCACTACTCATCCAAGGTCTTCATCAACTGGATTCTAAGCCAGGAAGGCCAGATGGTCCGCTACGTGGCTGGTGGCGACGGTCCCGTTCACAAAGACCTGCAGATCGACGGTGCTGCTGCATTGGGTGCAGAGTTTGCCGGCAAAGACATTGCCCTGCGGACGATTGAGGGCCTGACAGTTGGTTTGCCAGAGCTTTACAAGGTCTGGAATCCACTGTGGTCCAATTCTGGTGGTCCAGAAAGATAAGCTAAGCCGGTCGGCGCCAACACTGGCACCGGCCAATCAATTGTCTTCCAATTACAGGCAATAGCATGAGCAACACTGCTTTGGATGCCGGCCAGACCGTGGCCAAAAAACGCCCCGCAAACATTCGAAATCTTGCGGGGCGCTTCTTTCCCTGGGCCATTTTGATACTGATCGCTGCCATGGTTGCAGCGCCCGTCTTCTCACTTGTTGTCGGAGCGTTCAGCCAATCACGTCTGCCCAATGAGTTCTCTATCGACAATATGGGGCTCGGTAATTTCTATGCTGTCTGGGTTGAACAGCGGATCGATCTCGTGCTGTGGAACACAGCCATCTATGTCATTGGCTCAACAATCTTTGGCATTACCACCGCAGCCGTTCTGGCGTGGTTGGTTGAGCGGTCAGATATGCCTGGAAAGATGTGGGTCTATGCAGGTGTTCCCCTCGGCATTGCCGTTCCAGGCATTCTGCATGCCATTGCCTGGGTTCTGTTGCTCAGCCCGCGATCTGGGTTCCTGAATCGTGGCTGGATGTTCATGACCGGTTCTGAAGAGCCGCTTTTTAACGTCTACTCCATGGCAGGGTTGATTTTCGCCGAGGGGCTTCGGCTGGTCCCGGTCGCGTTCTTGATGCTGGTGCCGCTGATGCGCAGTATGGATCCCAGCCTGGAAGAAGCCGCTGCCGCAAGTGGGGCAAGCCCCATGCGCACAATACGGCGGGTCACGTTTGCCTTGCTGCTGCCCGGCGTCCTTGCCATCAGCATTTTTCAGGCCATCACCGCTATCGAAAACTTTGAGGTGCCGGGCATTCTTGGCATGCCGGTCAACCTGCACGTCTTCAGCACACGGGTCTTCAACCTGATTGAAAATATTGGAACCATCCCCGCCTTTGGGCAGGCGAATGCCGCTGCGGTCTTTTATCTGTTCATCGCGCTGATCATTTCTTTTTTCTATCTGCGACTTGTGCGCCATTCAGAACGCTATTCCATCATTACCGGCAAAGGCTACACACCGCGTGCAGTTCGTCTTGGCAAATGGCGTTATCCGGCCATTGGCCTGGCTCTGTTCTTCCTGTTTGTCACCATCGTGCTGCCGTTTCTGGTGCTGCTTTACGTGTCGCTCGTCGGGTATCTGCGCCAACCATCCATTGATGCCTTCCAGTCCTTCTCATGGAAGCACTATGAAGCCGTCTTCCGGCAACCACGTGTTGGTCGGGTCATGTGGAACACGATTTCACTGACACTTATGACAGCAACTACGGTGACAATCCTGTCCTTCATTGTTGCCTACATTATTGTGCGCACCCGGTTTGCAGCACGTTACACATTGGACGTGCTGTCCTTCATGCCACATTCAATACCGGGCATCGTTCTGGGTCTGGCCCTGTTCTGGTTGTTGATCCAGTTTGACTCGCTCACAGGTGCAAGCACTTTTGGCTCGCTCTATTCCCTGGTGATTGGCTTCACCATTCTCTTTCTGTCTTATTCCGTGCGGGCCATGAGTGTGGCGATGATCCAGGTCCACTCGGATTTGGAGGATGCAGCCAAGTTGTGCGGAGCGCCGCCATGGCGCGTGGCAATCCGCATTTTTGCGCCGCTGCTGATGCCAACGCTTGTGGGTATCTGGATTTACGTGGCGATGCTGAGCGTGCGCTTCATCAGCCTGCCTTTGATCCTGTCGCAAGGCGGCAATAATGAAGTGCTTGGCGTCATGATCTGGTCCCTTTGGGACAATGGAAATATCAACTCTGTAGGAGCAATTGGAATAATGCTGATGAGTGTAATGTTCGCCCTGGCTCTGTCACTCCGCATCTTCGGATTTGGCCAGAACAAGGGAGGCGGCGCGATATGATCGAGATTGATAACCTTCACGTCCGGTTTGACTCAGATAAAGGCATAGTTCATGCCGTGCGCGGCGTTACCATAAGTGTCGCACCCGGCGAATTCTATACTCTGCTGGGACCAAGTGGTTGCGGCAAGACGACAACATTGCGCTGTCTGGCCGGTCTGGAAACACCATCCGGCGGCAGCATCAGCATTGGCGATGTGGTGGTTCATGACACGGACCGGAACATCTCCATTCCCACATACCGCCGCGACATTGGTATGGTCTTTCAGTCCTATGCCATCTGGCCGCATCTGACTGTCTTTGAAAATGTGGCCTTCCCGCTGCGCGAGATGAAGCCGAAACTCAAGGAATCGGAGATTGAAAGGCGCGTCAAAAACGCTTTGGAACTGGTTCAACTCAGCGGCTACGAATCTCGTCCAGCGCCTTTTCTGAGTGGCGGTCAGCAGCAAAGGCTGGCTCTGGCGCGGGCCATTGTGCGCGAAGCCACCGTTGTTCTGTTTGATGAACCACTGTCCAATCTGGATGCAAAGCTGAGAGCCGAAACACGGTTGGAATTGCGGCGTCTGGTCAAGCGCCTTGGCATGACGGCACTTTATGTGACCCATGATCAGACAGAAGCCCTGACAATGGCAGATCGCGTGGCGATCATGCGGGATGGCGAGATTGCCCAGGAAGCAACACCAACTGAAATATATAAACGGCCAGTCTCGCGCTTCGTCGCCAGTTTTATCGGCCAGTGCAATTTCGCCGATGGCGAAGTTCTCTCCGTTCCGACAGCTGATAAGCCGGGCCAAATGAACACGGAATGGGGCCGATTGTCCTTCTCCGAAGGCCTGGATCACACAATCGGTGACAAAGTCACAATCGCAGTTCGGCCAGAAAATGTCTGGCTAGCCGGGAAGGGAATTGACGATGCAGCCACGTCAATTACAGGCGAAGTGTCAGAGATCATCTTCCTTGGGGAGTCTCTGGAATGCCGTGTGACTCTGGGTGATTCCAACCTCATCACGCGCTTGCACCCAAGCAGTGAAGTTGCGGTGGGTGACAGTGTTGGCATTATCGTAAAACCAAATGATGTCGCGATATTAGCGGCGTGACCTTGGCCTCATCTGAGGTCAGGGCAGGCGGGTAAAATGGCCTCAAACAGCTCAAAGAGTGACCTTGAATCCCCCGAAAGTCCGGAAACTGTCCCCGGGCCTTCGGGGACACCCTTGAGCACACATTTTGCCTTTGTCACAGTCCTGATTGCTGTTTGGGCCATTGTTCTGGAAAGCACGGCGGTGAATGTTGCCTTGCCGTTCATTGCCGCGGATTTTGATGTCTCGGCTGCAACAGCGACATGGATCGTGGGTATGTCACAGTTCATCATTGTGGCGTTGCTGCTTCCCATGGCCTCGCTCGGCGAGACGATAGGATATCGCCGCCTGTTTCTATCCGGAATGTTGTTGTTCTCGATCGCCTCTGTCGGCTGCATTCTGGCACCAAGTTTCAATGCGTTGGTGGCAGCCAGAGCTGTTCAGGCAGTGGGAACCGCCGCGACGATGAGTTTGAGTTTCGCCATGGCACGCACCATTTATGCAGACAGGAATTTGGGCGCAGCTATCGGCATATTGGCAACGGCGGTTGCAGTCGCCTCGTCCGGCGGGCCGGCCATTGCAGGGTTTCTGTTGGAATTCAGCGGATGGCGCGGCGTCTTCGGCCTGATGCTGGCATGCAGCACGTTGGGATTCGTAGGGGGCTCGCTTCTGCTGCCGCCAAACAAGCCATCTGATCGTCGCTTTGACATCAAAAGTTCAGTTCTTGTGGCGCTGACATTGGCATGCGTCTTGTACGTTCTCAATGGGTTTGCAAATGACTGGTCGCTTTGGTCAATCACGGCTGCCGGGGGCGCGTCCGTGCTTGGTTTCATAGTGCTGACCCGCACATCCAAGGGTAAAGAAGGTGCTGTCTTTCCGCTGGATTTACTTGCCTTGCCGGTGTTCAGCCTGTCAGTCATTGCATCGGTCTGCGCTTTTTCTGCTCAATTTCTTGGGTTTGTTCTGCTGCCGTTCTATTTGCTGCTGGGTGTCGGATTCAGCCCGGTAGAAATGGCTTTGGTTCTGAGTGTTTGGCCCGCCTCAACGGCGATCCTTGCACCTATCCTGGGCTGGGCATCCGACCGGATTCCAGCCGGGCCATTAGGGGCCGTCGGACTGCTCATTTTTGCAACTGGTTTCTTTCTGCTGGCGGCCATGCCCGAGGATGTAACGACGCTTGGCATTGCAGCGCGACTGGCTGTTTGTGGCATTGGCTTTGCCGCGTTCCAGACGCCCAACAATCGGCTGGTGATGCTCAGTGCGCCCAGAGACCGCAGTGGTGCTGCAAGCGGGATGATTTCACTGGCCCGGCAGTTTGGACGTGCTCTGGGGACTGCCATAGCAGCTTTCACACTTGCCTCAATACCAGCTTCCGGCGCTCTGAGCGCCATGAATATCGCTGGAATACTGGCGCTCGCAGGTGCCCTTGCAACTGTGGTGCGGGCTGTGGCACTGCGCGATCGTCAGGGCCCGACTGAATGAGGCAAGGCAAGATAATGAACAAGACTGACAGGGCGAGAACACCCTCGACACTCAGCCAAAACCGGACAAGAGATCAGGAGAAAACAAATGCGATTTATTAGTTTTGAGAGCGATGGCCGCGCGTCATGGGGTCGGGTCGAGGGCGACGATATTGTTGATCTGGGAGCCTTGAATGGGGCGTCTGGAGATTTGAAAGCAGCGATTGCCGCGGGCAAGCTCGATGGAACAAGCGATGCACCACGTCTGAAGCGGGCTTCGGTCCGGTTGCTGCCGGTGATCCCAAGTCCATCCAAGATTTTGTGCGTAGGGCATAATTACGAATCCCATCGGGTTGAAACTGGCCGCGACAAAACCAAGCATCCGTCCATTTTCACCCGCTTTGCCGATACGCTTATCAGTGCCGATGATCCGATCGTGAGGCCGAAAGTGTCTTCTGATCTGGACTTTGAAGCAGAACTTGCCGTTGTGATCGGCAAAGGCGGCCGCAACATTCCTGAATCTGAAGCCATGGACCATCTGGCCGGTTTTGCCTGTTTCAACGATGCTTCCCTGCGGGACTGGCAATGGCATACGCGCCAGTTCATTCCGGGCAAAAACTTTCCCGGCACTGCGCCATTCGGGCCTGAACTGGTCACACTGGACGAGATTGACGATCTGGATCGCATCGAAGTGAAAGCGGTTTTGAATGGTGAGGTGATGCAGAGCGCGACGCTGGATCACATGCTATTTCCAATACCCACCATCATTGCCTATATTTCAACCTTCACACCGTTGTCACCCGGCGATGTGATTGCCACGGGAACACCCGGTGGTGTGGGCGCAAAACGCACGCCGCCGGTTTGGATGAAAGCCGGTGATACGATTGAAGTGCACGTGTCCGGTGTGGGTTCGATAAGCAGCCGGATTGTGGATGAAACCTGATCTGTCAAAGGGAGACTGCAATGACCGATAGATTTCCCATAAGTGGCCTTCGCAGTGTGGAACTGGAAGTGCCGGATTTGGATCAGGCAACCGCGTTCTACACCAGAATATGGGGGCTGGCAGAAGTGGCGCGTTCGCATGGCCACGTCTATTTTCGGTGTGAGGGAGATGATCCCTATACAGTGCGTTTGAGCCAGGGCAATGCACCGGCAATGCTCTCCTACACGCTGAGGGCTGCAGACGACACAGATCTGACGGCTCTTCTTGCAAGCGCTGAAGCTGCCGGTGGCAAGGTTGAAGGCGGCATTGCGCCGTTATCGGACTTCGGTGGCGGAACCGGGTTCTCGATGTTTGATACAGTCGGAAGGCGTTTGCGCATTGTGCAGGGTGATGATCGCGTTGCAGCAGATTTCACTGAACTCAGCCGTCCGGACCGCCTGTCACACATCAACATCAACACCACCGACCTTGAGCGTGATATTGCCTTTTATGTGGATGGCCTTGGATTCACAGTTTCGGACCGCAGCAAGATCATGGGGTTCGTGCGCACCAACAGTGACCACCACACAATTGTTCTGGCCACGGCGCCCGCTGAAACGCTCAACCACATCGCCTTCAATCACCGCGACTGGGAAGATGTGATGAAAGCCTCCGGCCGCATGGTGGACGAAGAACTTCCATTGGGCTGGGGCCCCGGACGACATGGTCCCGGCGACAATGTTTTCGCCTATTTTGTTGATCCATTTGGCATTGTCGTAGAACACACGGCAGACATGTTGCAAATCGATGAGACATACCGCGTCGGCGGCCCTGCAGACTGGACCTGGCCACCGGGCCGGATTGACCACTGGGGCATCGCGCCGCCCAAAACAGAGACCTGCAAGGCGGCGCAACTGGCTATTCCGTTCAAATAGGGTTTGGACCCTGGGTGTTTTCAAGATTGCGCTGTGCCAATATCGCTCTTGATTTCATATCCTTGAAAAGCCGCTTAGCTTTCGTCGGCTGTGCCCGCATTCAACTGGCCATATTTTTCTTCGCCAATCTTGGCGAGCAGTTCAAGCTGGGTTTCCAGGAAGTCGATGTGTCCTTCCTCATCAGCAATCAGCGCTTCAAAGAGGTTCTTGGAGACATAGTCGCCTTCCGCTTCACAGATGTTGCGCGACTTGGTGTAGGAATTCCAGGCGTCTTTTTCGCCCAGAAGGTCGCACTCAAGCACTTCTTTCACAGATTGTCCGATGCGCAAGGGAGCGAGTGTCTGAAGGTTGGGATGGCCTTCCAGAAAAATGATCCGCTCGATCAGTTTGTCAGCGTGTTCCATTTCTTCGATGCTTTCGGCACGTTCTTTCGCCGCAAGCTTGGTGAAACCCCAATCGTCCAGAAGGCGATAATGAAGCCAATACTGGTTGACCGCACTCAGTTCCAGAAACAGTGCCTCGTTCAGTCGTTCAATAACTTTCGCATTGCCCTTCATGACAAACTCCTTGTGTGTGGATCAGGAGTTCATGTCAGCCAATTCCGGAAAAAATCAAGCGGCTTTTCGCATTTTTCTGAGGATTGCCAGGCGCCGGGCAGTCTCGCAACGCTGATGTTCGTCGCGTATCCGCTGAATGAACGGTATGACTTTGTCGTCTGGTGATTGCTTTTTCGCATGATAAGCTTGGCTGGTGCGAATGATGATATCTATGACGCCAGGAAAACAGCCACAGCATTTGCCGCGCATTTTCATGGCGTGATAAACCTTGCCAGGCGTTATGAGTTGCCATTCATCCAGATCAAGAAAGCCTGTTATGACCTCTTCGATCTCCTGTGACGTGATGAAATTACAGCTGCAAACAATCATTGTTAAATTGAAACCCGCTCAAAAAATATGCTGTTTCCCAATTCGTTTTTGACACAATCCAAAAGAGGCATGATACCGCTGGCCTTCAGTGAAGCGTCGGGGATGCAGGATGAGATTGTGCATCCTTGGCATGCCCGTTAGCACGGCTGATCGCCAGGATGTTCGCCATTACAGAAATCGAAATTGGCAGAAGGACATGATTTGCGCTCTTGAGAATGATGGCTAGCTCGCCCGCTGCGACAGCCACCTCAGCACAACGGTTTTTGCAGGAAAGGCTGACCAGACTTAACTCAGCCGCTTCCTCATCGCCATGCTGGAGAGCAGCAATCAGCGCAAGCACCATGGCTTCATCTTTACACAAATGCCCCGATCCGACGTGAAAGGTTTTCAAAGGACACGTTGAACAGATGCCAAGTGCATTGATGAAGCCCATCAATGCAGTCAAGGCAGGCCGAACTTGAGCAGAGGGCAAATGGTCACTGTAAAGGCTTTGTATGCTCGCCAGATCAGGTCGCTGAGAAATTGCCAGGCCGGCGACCCAATGACGATATCCTTCAAGCACCAGCCGTTCCGGGGTGTTGAAGAGATTGTTCTCACATGACGGACAACTGGAGACGTTCATTGCCAATATCTTTTAACATGATAGCGTGAGTCATGTTTAGCGGTGTGCATAAGTGGAGTCAAATTGTATAGTTTAGAATGGCTCTAATATGGCGCACCTTGCCGCATGACTACCGGTGCCAATGGCTGCCAGATCACCAGATATCAGCTATTGGCTACGCATCAAGTTGATTTTATTCCCTTGATGACTAAACTCTCATATGAATTGAGACGAAATGATGTTTATCTGAGAACTGACGAAAAAATGTGCGCGCTGGTCTGTTTCATGGCTGCTGGTGTCACAAACAAAGTATTTCATACGTATCCAACTCGACAGGACATGTCGTATTAATAGGGGGAACTAAAAATGAAAAAAATCTTTCTCGCCGGATTGAGCACTGCTGCTCTGATGACCGCTACTGCTGCCTTGGCAGATGATCACGAAGTCAAGATTGGTGTGATCCTGGGCTTCTCTGGTCCACTGGAATCCATCACACCAGCCATGGGAGCTTCCGGAGAGCTTGCCATGAAGGAAGTCTCAGATTCTGGTGCCTTCCTGGGCGGCAAGACCGTGACACCGGTTCGCGCCGATTCAACCTGCATTGATGCAGCCGCTTCTACATCCGCTGCTGAGCGTCTCCTCTCCGCGGAAGGTGTTGCGGCCATTTTTGGTCCTGATTGTTCCGGCGTGACCACTGCTGTGGTGAACAACGTGACTGTTCCGCAAGGTGTCATGAACATTTCGCCATCTGCCACATCACCGGCTTTGTCATCCATCGAAGACAATGGCCTGTTCTTCCGCACGTCACCGTCCGATGCGCGTCAGGGTGCAATTCTAGCCCAGGTAGTGATGGACCGTGGCTATGATGAAGTTGCAGTGACCTTCACCAACAACGACTATGGCAAGGGCTTTGCTGACGCATTTGTTGCTGCCTATGAGGGAATTGGTGGCAAGGTAACTCTGTCAGCTGCTCACGAAGATGGCCGTGCCGACTATTCTGCTGAAGTTGGCGCATTGTCCGCAGCAGGCGGCGACGCACTTGTGGTCCTCGGTTACATTGACCAGGGTGGACTGGGTGTAATGCGCTCGGCGATTGATACCGGCGCCTTCGATGTATTCGCTGGCGGTGATGGCATGTATGGTGCCAGCCTGCTGGAGACCCTTGGCGATGATCTGGAAGTCTGGTTTGGCACATTGCCCGGTTCTGCCATTGAAGGCGACGATCCGTTCGTGGCGATTTCCGAAGCTGCGGGCATTGGTATTGACGGTCCTTATGTACGCGAGAGCTACGATGCAGCCGCGCTAATGCTGCTGTCCATGCAGGCCGCTGGTGAAGCCACCGCTGCTGCTGCAGAACATGTAATGGCGATCGCGAACGCTCCTGGCGAGAAAATTGCTGCTGGAGAACTGGCTCGGGGTCTGGAACTGGTGGCCGCTGGGACGGACATTGACTATGTCGGTGCTTCGGGCGTTGAACTGATTGAGCCAGGCGAGTCTTCTGGCGTATATCGTGAGTATGAGCTCGTTGACGGCGCCCTTAAAGACGTCAAGATGCATTAAGCTCATTACGCTTGCATGAGTTGACGGTGGCCGTCCATCACTCCGGACGGCCACCTTCCTCGATCCAGATGCTACACCCCAAAATACCAAAGAAACTGGAGATGCGATGATCCGCGTTACGGATCTGCACAAACGGTTCGGCGGCGTGCATGCTGTCGATGGCGCTTCCATAGAGATCAAGACCGGAACCATTACCGGACTGATCGGGCCAAACGGGGCCGGGAAAACCACCCTTTTCAATGTCATAGCTGGAGCGTTTCCTCCTACTTCGGGCAAGGTTGAGCTGGACGGCGAAGACATTACCGGGCTTGCAGCACACGATCTGTTTGGCAAGGGCTTACTGCGAACGTTTCAGATTGCCCATGAGTTTTCTTCCCTCACTGTGCGGGATAATTTGATGATGGTGCCACCGGGTCAACCCGGTGAATCGCTGATAAGCGCCTGGTTCAAACCAACCGAGGTCAAGGCCAGAGAAGCCGAGCTTCGCAAGAAGGCCGACGAAGTTCTGGCCTTCCTCAATCTCACCCACATAGCTGATGAGCGTGCAGGCAATTTGTCAGGCGGTCAAAAGAAACTACTGGAACTTGGGCGCACCATGATGGTGGATGCGAAAATCGTCTTCCTTGATGAGGTCGGGGCTGGTGTTAACCGCACGCTTCTGAACACGATTGGCGATGCAATCATCCGCCTCAACAAGGAACGCGGCTACACGTTCTGCATGATCGAGCACGATATGGCTTTCATCTCTCGCCTTTGCGATCCCGTCATTGTGATGGCAGAGGGCAAGGTACTGGTGGAGGGCACTGCTCTGGAAGTCCGCAAGGACGAGCGCGTGATCGAAGCCTATTTGGGCGTTGGCCGCAAACAGGCTGCCAAACACGAAAATGAAGCGCCCAGCGCAGCATCAAACCATGAAGGAGTGGCACCATGAGCCTACTCCAGGCCACTGACATGCGCGGCGGGTATGGCGCAGCCGACATTCTGCAGGGCTGTACCATAACCTGCGACAAGGGTGAGGTCGCTGTAATCGTCGGACCGAACGGCGCTGGCAAATCCACCGCCATCAAGGCCATTTTTGGCATGATGAATTTGCGCGAAGGCGATGTGACCTTTGAAGGTAAGTCCATCAAGGACCTTGCACCTCAGGCGCGTGTGGAAGCCGGTATGGGCATGGTACCGCAAACCGACAATGTCTTTCCCGGTATGACAGTAGAAGAAAACCTGCAGATGGGCGCTTTTCTTCGTGATGATAACGGCGCGGGCGTGATCGATAAGGTCTATGAGCTTTTCCCCGCCGTCAAAGATAAACGCTACCAGCAGGCGGGCGAGCTGTCTGGCGGTCAACGTCAGCAGGTTGCCGTGGGCAGGGCCATGATGACTGAACCGACATTGCTGATTCTGGATGAACCAACCGCAGGCGTCTCGCCCATTGTGATGGACGAGTTGTTCGACCGGATATTGGAGATTGCCAAAACCGGCGTTGCGATTTTGATGGTTGAGCAGAATGCCCGCCAAGCACTGGAAATCGCTGACACAGGCTATGTGCTGGTGGAAGGTCGGAACCGCTTTACAGATACCGGGGCCGCACTCTTGGCAGACAAGGAAGTGCGCGCCACATTCCTCGGTGGGGATCAAAGCTGATGCACGAATTTGCCAACGCTTTTGTATTGTTTTCGAATTTTGTTCTCATCCCGTCCATCACCTATGGCTCACAGCTCGCAATTGGGGCTCTGGGCATTACCTTGGTGTTTTCCATCCTGCGCTTTGCCAATTTCGCCCATGGCGATACAATGGCGTTCGGCACGATGATTGCCATTTTCTGCACCTGGGGTTTACAGGCCGTGGGTTTCTCACTTGGGCCATTGCCAGTTGCGCTGGTTGCCCTGCCCGTTGCGATTGCCGTCACGATTGGTCTGGTGCTCGGTACCGACAAAATCATCTACCGGTTCTACCGCGACAAGAAGGTCGATCCGATTATTCTTGTCATGGCATCGGTGGGTGTGATGTTCATGATGAACGGTCTGGTACGGATTTTCATCGGCGTAGGTGAGGTTTCCTTTGCCGATGGCTCCCGCTTCATCATCCGGGCCCGTGAATTCCGCGAGATGACCGGCCTCGATGAAGGTTTGGCCTTGCGCACAACACAAGTGATTACAGTCGTGGTTGCGGTTGTCGTCATGGGCGCCCTGTTCTGGTTCTTGCAGAAAACCCGCACTGGCAAGAGCCTGCGCGCCTTTTCTGATAATGAAGATTTGGCATTGCTGTCTGGCATCAAGCCGGAGCGTGTGGTCCAAATTACGTGGATCATAGCAGCGACGCTGGCCACCATAGCAGGCGTGCTCTATGGGCTGGACAAGGGCTTCCGCCCGTTCACCTATTTCCAATTGCTGCTGCCCATGTTCGCGGCCGCTATTCTGGGCGGCATTGGTCAACCCATTGGAGCGGTTGTCGGCGGGTTTGTGATTGCCTTTTCAGAGGTTTCGCTCACCTATGCCTACCGGCGCGTGTTCGAATATCTGGGGCCAGAGGGCTTCGAAATTGAGGGCCTCGCGCAATTGATTCAGACTGAATACAAGTTTGCGATCTCCTTTATGCTTCTGGTCATTGTCCTGCTTGTACGACCCACCGGCATCTTCAAGGGGCGCGTGTTATGAGCGGTTCAACACGCATTTCACAGACCAATACTTCACTCCTGCATCAGCCATGGTTTCTGTTCGCAGTCATGGTGGCACTGCTTGCCTTTACCGGCTTTGCACAAAGTTGGTTGTTTGCACTTACGATTGTGCAGCTCTGCATGATCTCCGCCATCATGGCCTTGGGTGTGAACGTGCAATGGGGTTACGCTGGACTGTTCAACGCTGGAACCATGGGTTTTGCAGCCCTAGGCGGTGTGGCGGCTATACTGGTCGCCGCTGATCCTGTCCCCGAAGCATGGTCCGCTGGTGGAGCGGGCATTGGTCTGTCGGCACTTGTTATTGGCGCAACCATTGCGTCTGTTATTGTGGTGCGCGCCAAGCTTGGTGGTCTGGTTCGATTGATCGCGACCGCTTTGGTTCTGATCATCGGGTATCTGCTGTTCACGCGTTACTTTGGGCCAGCGACATCGGCTATTGAAGCTGTAAACCCTTCACGGACCGGCTATCTCGGCGGTATGGGCATTTCTATTCTGTTTGGTTGGCTGGTCGGTGGCTTGTTGGCCGCTGGTGCTGCCTGGATCATTGGCAAGATTGCAATAGGCCTGCGCTCGGATTATCTGGCAATCGCGACACTGGGCATCGCTGAAATCATTCTTGCCGTTATCAAGAATGAGGATTGGCTGACCCGCGGCGTGAAAAACGTCACTGGACTGCCGCGCCCGGTTCCTTATGAGGTTGACCTGCAGACAGATCCTGCATTCATCTCACTTGCACAGAATTTGGGCATGGAACCCATTGCGTTATCCAGCATTGCGGTCAAGCTTGCCTATATCTCTCTGTTTGCAATCGTTCTGATTGCACTGGTCTACCTGTCGGAAAAAGCGCTCTATTCGCCCTGGGGCCGCATGATGCGCGCCATCCGCGACCGGCCTGACGCGGCAGAAGCGATGGGCAAGGATGTAAAGCGCAGACATTTGCAGGTCTTTGTTCTGGGCTCAGCCATTTGCGGAATTGCGGGCGCTATGCTCGTAACGCTGGATGGGCAATTCACGCCGGGCTCCTATCAGCCGCTGCGCTTCACATTCCTTGTCTGGGTCATGGTGATTGTCGGCGGGTCGGGCAACAATATGGGTTCGGTATTAGGCGGCTTCCTCATCTGGTTCGTTTGGGTCCAATCTGAATCCGCAGGCTTTGCGCTCATGGATGCCCTGTCCGGCCTATTGGCAGAAGACAGCCCCATCCGCGGCAACCTCACGGAAGCAGCACCCCATCTCCGTCCGGTTCTCATGGGCCTCATCCTGATACTGGCCCTGCGCTTTGCACCAAGAGGCCTGATACCGGAACGGTAAGTAACGGGTCTCGATTGCGCTGAAGTGCTGACCAAAGCGTCCGAATTGCGGCTGCGCTTCCCGCTGTTCCCCGGGCGGCCTGACTGCGCCTGTGAATTTCATCTGCCATTCCGGTCGGTTTGCAGAAAAACACGTGGTTTGCGTTGAAATTCGCGTTGAGCGGTGTTCCCGGACATTTGTTTTATTCAATCCTTGGGGTTTTGATGGAAATCCCCCAGAGCCAGCAGCGTCTCACAAAATATGTTTTTGGGTCTTGAGTTTGACTGAAAAACCATGTCTATGCCCTGTTAATAACGTATGGACCCGGTGAAAATCCGGGTGGCTCTTCCGGCCGCTAATCCGCCGGACAATTCCAAGAATACCCAAGCCATGCTGCGGGACCTTCTTGCGAAGGATTTCCCATCAAGGGTATTGGACTGTTTATGATCTCAATTTCCGACTATCGACAGCAATGGTTCGGCAACATTCGCGGCGACGTTCTCGCCGGAATCGTTGTCGCGCTGGCGCTGATCCCTGAAGCCATCGCATTTTCCATCATTGCAGGCGTGGACCCGAAAGTGGGGCTTTATGCCTCATTTTCGATTGCCGTTCTGATCGCCTTTACAGGCGGACGTCCCGGCATGATTTCAGCGGCGACTGCGGCCACCGCTGTCCTGATGATTACGCTCGTGAAGGAGCACGGCCTTGAATATCTGCTGGCGGCTACCGTCCTGGCTGGATTGATACAGATTGGTGCAGGCTTGCTCAAGCTTGGGCGTTACATGCGTTATGTATCAAAGTCGGTGATGACAGGCTTCGTGAACGCTTTGGCTATCCTGATCTTCATGGCACAACTCCCGGAGTTGAACCTGGCCAACGCTGGTGTATCCTGGCTGACCTATGTTCTGGTCGCTGTGAGCCTGGCCATCATCTATCTCTTTCCGCGCATCACCACGGCGATTCCATCGCCACTTGTGACCATTATTGTGCTGACGGCTGCCGTCTTTTTCATGGGCTGGGATGTGCGCACTGTTGGGGATATCGGCGCATTGCCTGACACCCTGCCAATCTTCCTGATCCCGGAAGTACCGCTGACGCTTGAGACACTGATCATCATATTTCCCTATTCTGTCGCTGTTGCGGTTGTGGGGCTTTTGGAAAGCCTGATGACGCAGAACATCGTGGATGACCTTACCGATACCAAATCCAACCGAAATCAGGAGTGCATCGGTCAAGGCATTGCCAACACCGCGACGGGGTTCATCGGTGGCATGGCCGGTTGCGCCATGATCGGGCAATCGATCATCAACGTGAAATCCGGCGGGCGCGGGCGTCTGTCTGCGTTCACGGCGGGGACCGTGCTGTTGATTCTCGTGGTCGGACTTGGTGATCTCGTGTCCCGTATTCCGATGCCGGCACTGGTCGCCATCATGATCATGGTATCCATCGGAACCTTCTCCTGGTCATCAATCAAGAATCTGAGGCTCCATCCTCGTTCCTCTTCCATCGTCATGATCGCGACTGTGGTAACGGTGGTCTATACCCACAACCTAGCCATCGGCGTATTGGTTGGCGTGCTGCTGTCTGGTATCTTCTTTGCCAGGAAGATTGCACAACTCTTCCATATCAATTCCAGCCTTTCTGCAGATGGTCGTGAGCGCACTTATGTGCTTGAGGGGCAACTCTTTTACGGGTCAACTGAAGACTTTGTGGATGCCTTCGATTTCCGTGAGGCACCCGACCGTGTCATCATTGATGTCAGCCGCGCTCATATCTGGGATATCAGCTCGGTCCAGGCGTTGGATATGGCGATTCTGAAGTTCCGCCGGGAGGGTGCGGATGTTCAGGTCATCGGTATGAATGATGCGTCCGAAACGTTGGTCGATAAGCTTGCCATCCATGACAAGCCCGGCGCAATGGACACGTTGATGGGGCACTGAAGGAGGAACACGATGGACAAGATACTGACGTTGCTGGATGGTTCGGCTTACTCTGAGAGCGTTTGCCATCACACGGCATGGATCGCGAAAAAACTGAATGCCAGCGTTGAAGCCATGCATGTGCTTGGTCGCCGTGAGGGTGCTGTCTCCACCGATCTGTCCGGTGCCTTGCGCCTTGGTGCCCGATCAGCATTGTTGGAAGAGCTGTCATCTCTCGATGAACAGCGCGCCAAGCTTGCACAGGCAAAAGGGCATGCCATTCTGGAAGATGCGAAAAACATCCTGGACCAGGATGGGGTTCCGCTTGTGAACCTGCGATTGCGCAAGGGAGATCTCCTGGATGCTGTCCGAGAGATCGAGGATGATATCCGCGCAATCATCATCGGCAAGCGGGGCGAGGGCGCAGATTTTGCCACAGGGCATCTGGGCTCGAATCTGGAACGGATTGTCCGCACGTCGAAAGTGCCTGTTTTTGTCGCGTCCCGGGAGTTCAAGCCAATCTCCAGGGTTCTGGTTGCCTATGATGGCAGCGCCAGCGCCAAGGTTGCCATCAATCGTATTTCGACCAGCCCGGTTTTCAGCGATCTCGATATCTGCGTGCTTTGCATAGACGATAGCAGTGCAAATGCGCAGGCAACCGCCGAAGAAGCCGTGGCTATTCTGCGCAGTGCCAATCTGGAAGTATCATTTCGTGTCGCTTCCGGCGAACCGGAAGAGGTTCTCGGCAAATTGGTCGCTGAAGAAAACTTCAATCTGCTTGTCATGGGCGCTTACGGCCATAGCCGTATCAGGAGCCTCATCATTGGGTCCACAACAACGGCGATGATTCAGACCGTGAAAATTCCCGTGCTTCTGTATCGTTGATGAGCGCCGTTTGAGCGAACTGCGCGGTTTCGACAAATTGGGTCGCATGGTGCCGTCAAGCATGTACCCACCCAAAACTGTGAGTGGCCTTCAGGCGTCCCGATTGTTATCCAATGTTTCGCGTATTGCCTGAAGGTCCGGCAGCATCCGGGTAATTGTGTCGAGATCCACATTGCGTGACAGCAAGTCGATCAACGGGATCAGGCTTTCAATGGCATCTTTGTGAAAGCTGCGGCCCGCATCTGTCAGGAAAACCAGCTTGCTGCGCCCATCTGACGGATGTGGCTGGATGGCAATCAGGTTCCGCTTCAACAAGGCCCCCAGCGTATGGGTCATTGTGCCCTTGGTCACCTGAAATGCATCAGAAATGGACTGTGGTGTCTTGCCATCACCCAACCGCATAAGGTGGTTGAGGATGGCAAAATGCGACACGTGAAGACCATCCGGCATCTTCCGGTTGAAAGCCGTTGTGCTGAGCTGCTGAATGATCCCGATTTCATTAAAGAACTGGAAGGTCAACTTTCGCTTTTCGTCACTGTTCAAACTGTATTCCTGATAATCTTGGCATCCAATGGCCAGCGTGGGCTTGGCGGCACCGGTGCTGCATAACCAAGACGCGCAAGCATCTGCACAGTGCCACCTTCTGGCGCCAGCATAGCATGGGTTTTTTCATACAGTCCCGCCATTTCAGAATATTCCTGAAGGGCCTGGCTCATGGGTTGAGTGCCCAGACCTTCGGCGGTGGTTGCCAGATTTATGCGCAGCCAGTCTTGGCCTGCATGAATCTGGTCAATGCGCGTATTGCCCGGTGTCACCAGCCAGATGTGAGCCATGGCTGTATCAGCACTTTCCAGAACTGCATCCATACCCTGAGCATAGGCGCTGGAACTGGTATCCAGTGTTTGCTCGCGGGTGAACAGGCCGGTCAGATGCATGCCTTCAAACAAGGGCCCGGAGAAATCAATGCCGTCCGGGTTGGCTTCAATTTCAGCGTGGCCGATACGAAACAGATCGACACTTTCCTTGAATGTGTGTGGTGTTTCGACCTCTATGCGCATAGCTTCATGGGTCAACTTGCGCAATTCGTCGACACGAGCCGGATCATTGGTGCTGCCAACGCCTTCTTGAATGTTCTCTTGAATACGGGCAAGGGCCGCTGAGCCAACCGGGCGTGTCATATCATAAGGCTCTTTCAAGGACCGACGATCAAAGACATGCGCAAACAGGGGGGCACGCATAACGGCTGGGTCTTTGATGAAGGTCGCAATTGCAACGGGTCTTTGATCCAGTCGCGCTGCATCTTCGCCTTCTGGAAACAGGTCGAAAACCACATTAAATCCATCATCGGCAGCAGCCATCCGCAACAGTTCCAAAAAACAGCCAAGGCCAATGGTAATCTGCCTGTTGAATGGATCGGTGTGTGGCAAAAGACGATCCGTATCGACAAAGAGAACCATCTGGTCCGGGCGTGACAGATCGATCAGCCAAGGTTGTCGATTATGCGGGTTTGGCGCCAGAATGGCATGGGACAAAGCTTTTTTCCGGGGGTCACTGTAGCTGACGCCCGCATTGGCCCACGGTTTCAGTGCGTCTTTTGGTTGTCGGGTTACAGCGTAACCGGCAGCGCCGCCCGCTGCCAGAACAATACCACCACCCATCAATGCTATAAATTTCCGTCTGTTCATCACAATCTCCATTAGTTTGATATCGAACTATATAGTTTGACATAAAACTAAATGCAACAGATTTTTACAGATATGGAGTTTGATCAAGCGCACGAGGTATTTGAAAATGTTTGCGCAGGCCCGTTAGGTCCATGCACGCAGACGGGCTGTCACGGGCTGTTGTTGGGTCCATGGAATAAATCAAAGGACAATTATAAAATTGTGTCGGCAAGACGGGTCAAGCGGCCACAGCCCACTCAGCCATTCCCGGATTTAATCGGAGAGCTCACGAAGCCTGGCGCGCTGAGAGAACGCTTTGCCAGAAGGGGTTCGGAAAGGTGTGCTAGGCGCTTTCGGATCCGTAATAAACAGAGACCGCGTGTTTCGCCTCGGCGAAGAACAACCAGCGTTCTGCAAGGATACCTGTCAAATGACTGAGAAGCGCAATTACGCCGAAAAAGACCATGCCGGTCGCACCCATAATGAGCAGCAAGAGCACGGGTAGGACAAGGCCCAGACCATAACTGATCAGGCGCAGTTTCTGTGCGTGCTTGCGCGCCACACGGAAACCCATTTCGCGGGTCAGGTAGTTCTCGCCCATGTGAGGGCGCTCAAGCAGGCGAACCTTGCCAAGAAAGCCAAGCCCCGTCGCGCTTTCCGGCGTGGAAGGACCGCTTTCATTGTCGAGCGCACGAAACCAAATGGTTTTCGCAAAAAAGGCGGCAGCCAGGGCAATGATGGCCAGGACAATCAGTGTGCTTTGAGTATCGTTGAAGGCACTCAGCGTTGCGACTGCCAGCAGGCCACCCGATGCTGCGAACAGCATGTAACAGGTATTGGTCATTGGATTGTGCCAGGCATTCACGGTTTTCAGGGACGCGTAAATCATGCTTGTCGCGTAAACTGTAATCCCCGACATAACCGCAACGACAAAGCCCAACCAGCCGATGCTGGTATCAAACACGACCGCAAGGCCGGTCTGGGCTGTCAGCGGCACAAAGGTCAGAACTGCCAATACACCCTCTCGCGACAACCAGCTTGAGCGCCATTGCGAAAAGGCCCGCCACGCCCGCTGTGGATTGCCAAGATGAAGCGTGGATGCCAAAAGCCCGCCCGCAATTGCCAGAAACGCCAGCACATGACCGAATTTTACTGCCAGCAGAGACGGGTCTGGCTGAAACAGTCCCAAAATGGCGGCAAGGCCATAACCAAAGCCAGACAAGGTGGTGAAAATAATAACGGATAAAGCGGGGTGCATAATAGGGCCTTAGATTTTGGACAGCGCAGTGTCGATCCATTTCATGAAACCCTGCGCGCCATCTGTGGTCTCTGCTATTGCAGCAGCGGACGGCACTTCGGCGCTTGGCAGGGTCTGGCGGGCACGTGGTGGCAGATATTTATTGACCGGCCGGGTGCCCTGTTCCGGCATCAGATCAATTCCGCCACGCTCTTCCACCATCTTTGAGACATCGGAATTCGGGTCTCCCAGATCGCCAAAATGCCGCGCATTGGCAGGGCAGGTGCGCACGCAGGCAGGCTGACGGTCAATTTCCGGAATGTCTTCATTGTAAATGCGGTCAACGCACAGGGTACATTTCTTCATGACACCTGCATCCTGATCCATCTCGCGTGCCCCATAAGGACAGGACCAGGCACACAGGCCGCAACCAATGCACTTGTCTTCATCAACCAGTACAATACCGTCTTCGCCGCGTTTGTAGCTGGCCCCAGTCGGACAAACGGTCACGCAGGGTGCGTCATCGCAATGCAGGCATGATTTGGGGAAATGAACAACGCGCGCTTCTTCTGTCTGCGCAATGACTTCACCGACACCCTGACCTTTTGGCTTCTTGCCATAGCCGGGAATCATGTCGCCAGGCGTTACTTCAAAGGTATGAATACGGTTGAGCCAAGCGCCGGTAACGTCTTCACCATAGGGGTCCTGATCGGATAATGCAGAGCCATAACCGCCAGTGTTCCACTCCTTGCAGATAACGGCGCAGGCATGGCAGCCCACACAGACATCCAGATCGATGACAAGACCAAGTTTCTTGCCGGTAACTTCTGTTGGCAGGCTGGTCATGAAGAGGTCTCCTTGGTCCATTCCTCGCCGTAGCGCAGATCATCGGGCGGATTACCCAGAACCTTACGTGCGCCTACATCAGCAAAACCGGGTGTGCTTTCGGGGCTGGTTTGATCTGCATCCTTGGTGATGGAAACGCGCAGATCATACCAGGCGGCCTGCCCGGTAATCGGGTCGCTATTGGCCCAGCGCAGACCGTCACCTTTTGGTGGCAGCAATTCATGTATCAGATGATTGAGCAGAAACCCTTCGGTTGCTTCAGGCGCCTTGGGCGACAGGTTCCACGCGCCTTTACGCTTACCGATCGCATTCCATGTCCACATCGTGGAATCATTCACCGCTTCCATACGCGCAATCGGCACGCGAATGGATGAATGCCAGGACGAAACCTTCGCCCAGTCGCCATCTTTCAGCCCTTCTGAATCGCAAATGGGGCCGGGTACATACAGCACATTTTTGGTGTGAATCTGGCGCAACCATGCATTTTGCGAGCCCCAGGAATGGTACATGGCGGCGGGCCGTTGGGTGATGGCGTGATAGGGATAAGCTTCCAGATCGACGCCATCTTCCTCAAATGGTGCATACCAGACCGGCAGTGGGTCAAAGCAGGTTTTGATCCGCTCTTTCTGATGTGCCGGTGCAATGGGTTGGCGCAGGCCATCGGCGCAAAGGCGGAACTTCTGCAATTCCTCCACATATAGTTGGAACGTCACCGGCTGTGGTGCGTCGAAGAAGCCCATTTCAACAGCAAAATCCTGATAGGCCTTATTGGCATGTTTGAAGAACCGTGCCTCTTCCGGCAGTTCTTTTGACCAGAAGGCGCCGTTTTTGATATAGGCGTTGATCTGGTCCGGGTTGGGTGCTCCGCGCCCTTCCTGATCGCCTTTCTCACCGCGGAAACCGGCAAGAGGGCCAATGCCCGGCCGGCGCTGATGGTTGACGATGTAGTCTGCGTAATCCTTGTAGAGCTGTTCACCCTCATCATTCACAAAGCCTGGCAGTTTCAGCTTTCCGCCCAGTTCTATCAGGGCAGACTGGAAGCCACGCACATCACGGTCGGGCTCGACCACTGGCCAGCGAATGCTATCATTGACGGAATCCGGTTCCGAAATCGGCCTGTCCAGCAGCGAGATACAATCATGGCGTTCCAGAAAGGTGGTGTCTGGCAAGATAAGATCGGAATAAGCCACCATTTCACTGGAATAAGCGTCGGAGTAGATGATTTTCGGGATTTTGTATTCGCCCGTCTCATCCTTGTCAGTCAGCATATCAATCACTGACTTGGTGTTCATCGACGAGTTCCAGGCCATATTGGCCATATACATGAACAGCGTATCGATTTTATAGGGATCACCTGCATGGGCATTGGCGATCGCCATATGCATCATGCCATGGGCCGACATGGGGGCTTCCCATGAAAACGCCTTGTCGATACGCGTTGGCTTGCCTTCACCGTCAATCAGCAAATCTTCCGGGCCGCGTACATAACCAAGATGCGGGCCTGCCAGTGGTTTGCCTGGATTGATGTGCTCAGGCTTGCCATGTGGTTTGGGATGCGCAGCAACTGGTTTCGGGTAGGGCGGTTTTGTTCGGAAGCCGCCGGGACAATCGATTGAGCCGATCAGCACCTGCAATACGTGCAATGCCCGCGTCGTCTGAAATCCGTTGGAATGGGCGGAGATGCCGCGCATGGCATGCATGGAAACGGGGCGGCCAATGATCTTGTCATGGCGCTCACCCGTCATATCAGTCCAGGGCTGATCGATCACGATTTCTTCTTCAAAGGCCACCCGGGCAATTTCTGCAGCCAGATTGCGAATGGTCTCTACAGAAATACCGGTCTTTCCGGCAACGGCCTCTGGTGCGTAGTCAGGCACGAGATATTTCTCCGCCATCAACTCCAGCACTGGCACCGCAGTTTTGCCCGCGCCGGTCAGGCAATCTGCCGGCAGGGTAACCGAGCCGCCCATGCGCGGAGAAACGCCCTTGGTCTTGGTGGGCTGGACGGAGCCGTCTTCAGCCAGCACCAAAGGCGTCCCATTGCTGTCGCGGGCAATCAGGCCGTGATCCTTGTCACCCGGTGCCTGAACCACAAGCCAGGAGGCATTGGTGTAACGGTTCAAATAGTCCAGATCGATTTTGCGCATCCGGAACAGCTCATGAATGAGCGACAGGATCAGCAGCCCGTCCGTGCCCGGTTTTACGCCCAGCCAATTGTCGGCAATGGAGGAATAGCCGGTGCGCACCGGATTGACCGACACAAAACGCGCCCCACGCTTTTTCAGTTTTGACAGACCCATTTTGATGGGATTGCTGTCATGATCTTCGGCTACACCAAACAGCAAGAACAGTTTGGTCCGGTCCCAGTCCGCAGAGCCAAACTCCCAGAAGGCGCTGCCAATTGTGTAGATGCCACCTGCGGCCATATTGACCGAGCAAAAGCCACCATGAGCGGCATAATTGGGTGTTCCGAAATTCTGTGCCCAGAAACTGGTCAGGGCCTGAGACTGATCCCGGCCAGTGAAGAATGCCAGTTTTTGCGGATCATTGCGCAGCGGCCCAAGCCATTCAGCGGCTTTGTCCAACGCTTCTTCCCAGGAGATTTCCTTGAATTCATTTGAGCCGCGCGGACCTGTCCGCAGCAAAGGCTTTTTCAGTCGGGCAGGGGACATGTGCTGCATGATGCCAGCAGATCCCTTGGCGCATAACACGCCCTTATTGACGGGATGATCGCGATTGCCTTCAATATAGCGGACCTTGCCATCGCGCAGATGAACGTTAATCCCACAGCGGCACGCACACATATAACAGGTCGTTTGACGCATATCGTCGCCAACCGGCCCATTTGTGCTAATGGTTCTATCACCAACACCACCCACCAGATGCTGTGGAGACGTCTCGCTCATGCTCATATATTTCATCCTCCGTACCCATGTGATATCTGCACACAGGCGGATTATCAATAGAAACTGTCGACTATCAAGACTATCAGTCTCAAAAATGAGCAAATGATCTTGGAAAAATGTGAGTCCAGATATGGACCTGAAGAACCTATTAACCTGTCTTATATAAGAATGACAAACCTAATCTTTTCAGTTGATGCAGAATGACGCAGCAAAGCCCCCTCACAATCATACATCTCGTCCGTTCGCCAATTGGCGGAATCTTCAGACACCTTGCGGATTTGGCTGTGGCGCAAGCCGAGCAGGGCCATAGGGTTGGCATCATCTGCGATGAGGTTACGGGTGGTCCCTTTGAGGCCGCTCATATTGAGCGATTACGTCCATTATTACCGCTCGGCGTAAGACGGCTGGTAATGCCACGAGCGGTTGGCCCGTCGGACATAGCTGCCTTCATGCGGGTCAAAAAAGTGCTCCAGTCAGTGAAGCCGGACATTGTACATTGTCACGGCTCCAAGGGTGGCGTTTATGGCCGCTTTGCCAAAGGCCTTGGTGGTCTGGACAAGGGAACGGCCGTTTTCTACGCCCCGCATGGCGGAAGTCTGCACTACTCCAAATCCAGCAAGGAAGGCCGCATCTATTTTACCATGGAGCGGTTTCTGGAGCGTTGGACCAGCGGTCTGATCCATGTCAGTGCTTACGAACAGCGGACCTATGTTGAAAAGGTTGGTGTGCCGAAAACCAAGGCTTCTGTCGTCCACAACGGGATCACCAGCGCCGAATTGGTACATGTGGAGCCTGATGAGGCCGCCCGCGATTTTCTGTTCATTGGCATGTTGCGTGATCTGAAGGGCGTTGATTTGTTCATCAATGCCATGGAGCAACTGAACCGAGAAAGTCCAACAACAGCCTGGATCGTCGGAGATGGCGCTGAAGAGGATAAGGCGCGTTATCGCGACATGGTGGCGCAACTTGGCCTGGAAGAGGTCGTTGCTTTCAAACCCTCGACGCCGGCGCGCAAAGCCTTCGCCTTGGCAAAAGCAATTGTGGTGCCCTCACGGGCAGAATCCTTGCCCTATATTGTCCTGGAGGCGGCCGGTGCCGCCATGCCCATGATCTGTACACAGGTCGGCGGCGTTGGAGAGATTTATGGCGACCGCTCAGACGCGCTGGTAAATCCGGATCCGCAAGACATCACCAACGCAATGCACGCGATGAAACAAGCCGGGTTCAAGTCGGCGGACACCGACTATCTCCATCAACGTGTTTCAAACGAGTTTTCCATCAAAGTCATGGAACAACGCGTTATGGACCTCTACCGGTCTGCGCTCCAAAGCTGATCAACGGTTCAACTAATCATCGAAATCCATAGCTTCGTGCAGCCTCAGGAATTCAGGTCCCTGACCAAGAATAAGTGGATCAACTTTGCCGATGGCATCCTTGTTCTTACCGTCATAATCCAGATTGCTGAGCACATGGCGGATTGTGTTCAGGCGGGCACGACGTTTGTCGTTTGAGCGCACAATGGTCCATGGCGTAGTGACCGCGTGGGTCTTCTTCAGCATTAAATTACGCTTGTCCGTATAGTCACCCCACTTGTCCAAAGAAGCGATATCCATGGGCGACAGTTTCCACTGTTTCAACTCGTCATGCCTGCGATCATGAAACCGCTTCATCTGCATTTCGCGCCCGATATTCAGCCAGAATTTGAACAGGTGAATGCCTTCATCCACAAGCATTTGCTCAAATTTTGGTGCTTCCTGCAAAAAGGTCTGGTGCTGTTCAGGTGTACAAAAACCCATAACCGGTTCAACGCCAGCACGGTTGTACCAGGAGCGGTCAAACAGAACTGTTTCACCATCTGTTGGCAGATGCTGGATATAGCGCTGGAAATACCATTGCCCTCTTTCCCGCTCCGTCGGTTTGGGAAGGGCTGCAATTTTGACCGAACGTGGATTCATATAGGCCCGGATGGCATTGATGCTGCCGCCCTTGCCGGCCGCGTCCCGACCTTCAAACACCAGCACCAGTCGCGCGCCATTATCCTTTGCCCATGCCTGAACTTTCACCAGTTCAATTTGCAAAATCCGCAACTCTTTCTCATAGGTTTTGCGCGACAGTTTTTCATCATAAGGGTAATGGCCGCTCTGCATGGCCGCATCCTTGATCCGAGATGCCAGTTTCGCATCATCAAGATCAAACTTTTCAAGAAGTGCATCGCTGGCGGATGATTTGCTTTTCGTCATAAAGGCTCCCAAACACTGTACTGTTACCCCACGGTATCGGATTGTAGCGTCGCTCACAATCCAGCAGATTTTTGGTGATGAGTTTCGCGGACTGTCAAAAAACTGAAATAACTTTGCCGCATAAGGGTTTTCGGTCATGTTCAATGACAGATGCCAATGAATGGAGGACGGGCCATCATGCCAGTCGACCCCGCACTTTCGGATGCGGAAACGGAAAATGTTGCGCCAATAAAGCGGCTGCTGGACCAGCGCTGGGTGTTAATCGTATCTCTTGGGGGCGTATCGGCTTTCTGGTTGCGCGGCGACGTGACACCCGCTGCCGGCATTCTGTTCCTTTTGGCGCTTTGGGCAGCAGCCATGGTAGAGCCTGTGGCCAGCCAGCGGCGCAGGCAATTGGCTGTGCTGCAGACAGCCCGCGCAGTGGCAAGGCAGTCGATATGGCCCAACACGTCCACCAAACGGGTGGTGGCTTCCTTATCAATGCCAAGCATATTGGTGGACCGCGAAGGGATTGTTCGCTTCAGCAATGCGGCAACAAAGTCGGTGTTGGGAGACATCAAACCTGGTCAGGCCATGTCCTTGCATTTTCGACAACGTGATCTGGTCGGAGCTCTGAACCGGGTTTTGGCTACTGATCAGCCCGAGCAACTTGAATATATCGAGCGCTTTCCAGTTGAGCGCTGGTTCAATGTAGCCTTAAGTCCGTTGCGCTTCGATACGGAAAACAGCGAACCTTCACGTTTTCTGCTGGTCCAGTTTCAGGATTTGAGTGAGCAGAAGCGAACAGAGCGCATGCGCGTTGATTTCATCGCAAACGCCAGCCACGAATTGAGGACACCGCTTGCGTCTCTGTCCGGGTTTGTCGAGACCCTATTGGGTCCGGCAAAGGACGACGAGACTGCGCGCGCGCGGTTTTTGACCATTATGCGAGAGCAGTCGCAGCGCATGTCGCGCCTCATTGACGATCTGTTGTCTCTCAGTCGCATCGAAATGAAAGCCCATTTGCGGCCAACTGATCCAATCGAGCTCGGCGCGCTGATCGGTCACGTAAGCGATACGCTGGCCCCCTTGGCACGCGAAAACAAAGTGAAGCTCGAAATCGATATTTCCTCTCAACCCGTCACTGTGTCCGGTGCACAAGATGAGCTGGTTCAGGTGTTCAGCAACCTGGTTGAGAATGCGATCAAATATGGCGCATCTGGAGGCCTGGTTGAGATTGTGCTCGCGGCGGGGTCAACAGAAAAGGGTCCGTCTGTCGCTATTCGCGATTATGGGCCCGGAATTGCGCCTGAACACGTCCCGCGCCTGACAGAACGGTTCTATCGAGCCGATGTGGAAACAAGCCGCCAGAAACAGGGTACCGGCCTTGGGCTTGCGATCGTCAAGCACATACTCAACAGACACAGCGCAGCATTGGACATCACAACAGAATCCGGAAAAGGGGCAACCTTCTCTGTGGGATTCCCCAAAAAGATTGATGTTCCTTCTGTTGAAAACGGATCGAACGTCGTTTCCGTTGGTGAAAATCCATGAATAACAGTCGCTTAGACTGTCATTGAACTGATACATAAACGTCATAGAAGCATCACTGCGTCTAGCTAGTTTGCATCGTGAAGGACGGGAATACTTCCTGCCTTTTGCGTAGCGCAAAATGCGCTCGCTCTTTATTCGTCGCCCGAACCGTCCTGTTTTGAGGAGGGTCGTGGGCTTTAAATTGAACAGTGGGTACTGCTGCAACATGGGCAGTAGGCCCGGACCTTTCCAGGGAGAAGTCCATTGAAAATTATTTCCGCAACAAGCGCGCTTGCTGTCAGCGTATCTGTCTTCGCAATTGTCGGTGCAGCTGAAGCACGTGATCACGTTCAGGTTGCCGGGTCTTCCACCGTGCTTCCTTACGCCACCATCGTTTCCGAAGAGTTCGGAAATTCTTCTGATTTCCCAGCGCCAATCATTGCATCCGGCGGTTCCTCCGCTGGTCTGAAACAGTTTTGCCAGGGCGTCGGTGAAAACACCATCGACGTTGCAAATGCGTCGCGCGCAATCCGCGAAAAAGAAATCGCGGCCTGTAAGGCTGCAGGGGTTGAAGGCATCCACGAAGTCAAGTTCGGCTATGACGGAATTGTCTTCGCTTACGACATTGATGCGCCTGTCATGGCGTTCGAGCCTGACGATTGGTACAAGGCTCTGGCTGCACAAATTGTCGTGGATGGCAAGCTTGTCGACAATCCACACACCACCTGGAATGAAGTAAATGCCAGCTTTCCGAACTGGGAAATCGCTGCTTACATTCCTGGCGAAAAACATGGCACCCGTGAAGTGTTTGAAGAAAAAGTGCTGGCCTCCGGGTGCGAGCATGTTGGTGCTCTGGAAGCAATGATCGCTTCCGGCATGGACGAAGATGCTGCTGAAGATGCGTGCATCAAAGTTCGTACAGATGGCAAATCTGTCGACATTGATGGCGATTACACAGAAACACTTGCACGCATAGAATCCAACAAAACCGGTATTGGCGTGTTTGGTCTGGCTTTCTACGAAAACAACACCGACAAACTGCAGGTTTCCACGATGGGCGGTATCTCGCCTTCTGTTGAAACAATCTCAAGCGGTGAATATCCTGTGTCGCGTCCCCTGTTCTTCTACGTCAAACAGGCACATATCGGCGTGATCCCGGGATTGGCGGATTATGTTGAGTTCTTCCTGTCTGAAGAGATTGCCGGTCCTTACGGTCCATTGGCCGAATATGGTCTGGTCGCTCTTCCGGAAGAAGAACGCCAGGCTGAGCTTGCTCAGTTCGAGAACAAAGAAGCCATGTAATTGAAAAGGGCGGTCAGATTATCTGGCCGCCCTTTTCCCCTAGTATTAGTAGGTATCTCAGGCTGCGTCTTGCCTTCAGGTGACACGCAGAAAACGAGGGTCAGACATGACAACCGGGCTCCTTCTGAGCGTCATCATTGTTCTGATGGTCGCTGCATTCTTGTACAGCCGCGCACGCGCTGTCCAACTGGTCGCAGGCGATGTCAAGAAACTGCATTCGCGCCCAACTTATCACGGCAGCTTCGGAGCGCTTTTGATCGGTTTGCCGCTTGTGGTGGTGATGCTCTTCTGGATGATCGCAGAGCCGATCTACCTGAACAAGGTCGTCCATGGTCAAATGCCTGATACGGTCAATGCTCTGACAGACTCAGAGCGCGGACTTATCGAAAGTCAGGTTCGCTCAATTGCTAATGGGTTGACCTTGCTGGATGCTCCAGAACGCCGTGAAGTCAGCGAAGGTCTTGTGGATACGCGGGCGCTGCTGGCGGAAAAGGGCGTCCCACTGGGGTCGGATGTTCAGCGCTATATGGTGACCGCAGCAGATGCATATCTGGAGCGTCAGGGCGTCAGCCGCACAATGCGGGTCGGTGTGCTGGTACTGGTTGCGCTGCTGGCCGGTTTTTATTTGGTGAGAACCCTGACGCCGGAGTTACGGGCCAGAAACCTGGTGGAACTTGCGGTTCGTATTGCGCTTATAACAGCCTCCAGTATCGCAATTCTCACAACCATTGGCATTGTGCTGTCAATGATGTCCGAGACCATTCGCTTCTTCAATATGGTGCCGCTGTCCAATTTCTTCCTTGGCACTGTCTGGGATCCACGCTTTGCAAATGTCGGGTCTGGAACGGAAGTCGGCCAGTATGGTCTGATCCCGTTGCTGTGGGGCACAGTCCTGATCTCCTTGATCGCGCTGATGGTTGCCGTGCCAATCGGGTTATTCGCGGCCATTTACATGGCAGAATATGCGTCTAATCGGGTCCGGAACACTGCCAAACCGTTGCTGGAAATTCTCGCGGGCATCCCGACCATCGTTTATGGCTTCTTTGCTCTTGTAACCGTCGGGCCGTTTTTCAGGGATTTTGGTGCAACACTGGGTCTGGATGTCTCCGCCCGAAGCGCACTGACCGCTGGCGTGGTGATGGGAATCATGATCATTCCATTCATTTCCTCCCTGTCAGATGATATCATCACCTCAGTGCCCCGCGCGATGCGCGAAGGATCTCTCGGGCTTGGCGCAACCAAGTCGGAGACCATTCGGCGGGTCGTGCTCCCGGCAGCTTTGCCCGGTATTGTCGGTGCCATTTTGTTGGCAGCTTCGCGCGCCATTGGCGAAACCATGATCGTGGTTCTGGCCGCAGGGGTCGCTCCCAATCTAACGGCCAACCCGCTTGAGGCGGTCACAACCGTTACCGTGAAAATTGTCAGCCAGTTGACCGGCGATACGGAGTTCACCAGCCCTCAGACCCTGGTGGCTTTTGCCCTGGGCCTGACGCTGTTCACCATGACTTTGATTTTGAACATCTACGCGCTGTATATTGTGCGCAAATATCGGGAGCAGTATGACTAATGACTGACAGCACCCAGCCTTCCCGACCGACATCAGGCCGCAAGACAATTGGCGAGGCGATGAAATCATCGTTGAAGTCTCGCTACGCCGCCGAGAAACGATTTCAGGCCTATGGTATTATCGCAATTGCGCTTGGATTGATTTTCCTTGGCCTGCTGTTTTACTCAATCATCTCACGCGGCTACACGGCATTCGAGCAAACCATTATTGACTTGCCGGTTGATCTGTCACGGGCTGAGTTTTCTGTAGACGACCAGATCACCGATGAAGCGATTGCCAAAGCCAATTACTCAAAAATAGTGCGCGAATCCATCGTCAAAACCGTGGGCGCGGATCTGTCAAACAGAGGGGAAGTTCGTAAGGTTCTGGAACTCGTATCCCGTGAAGCAAGCAATCAAATTCGCAACTTTGTCGCTGAAAATCCAGATGCGATTGGCTCCACACAGATCATTCCTGTTTTGGCGCGCGGTGATGTGGATTCCCTGATGAAAGGGCAGATCAAACGTGACGTGGATGAGAGCCGACGTCAACTGGACGACCAGCAACTGGTCTGGATTGATCAACTCATTGAAGAAGGGCGTCTGGAAAAACGGTTCAACACCTTTATCTTCACTGAAGGCCCCTCCAGCCGGGCAGAATCCTCCGGTATTGCTGTCGCTGTAATGGGGTCAGCTTTCATGATGGGTGTGGTGCTTTTGCTGGCGTTGCCAATCGGCGTTGCAGCCTCAATTTATCTGGAAGAATTCGCGCCGAAAAATCGCTGGACTGACCTGATTGAAGTCAACATCAATAATCTGGCAGCGGTCCCGTCCATTGTGTACGGAATTCTGGGTCTTGCTGTCTTCATCAACTACGCCGGCCTGCCGCGCTCCTCTGCCATCGTGGGTGGACTGGTTCTGACATTGATGACACTGCCGACAATTATCATTGCGACAAGAGCAGCGCTGCGTGCGGTTCCACCTTCCATTCGCGAGGCAGCGCTTGGTGTTGGAGCGTCCAAAAATCAGGCCGTTTTTCACCACGTGCTGCCATTGGCAGCACCGGGCGTCATGACCGGCACCATCATTGGTCTTGCTCAGGCATTGGGCGAAACCGCACCCTTGCTGATGATCGGTATGGTGGCATTCGTAAATGACTTTCCAACATCCCCCTGGAGCCCTGCTACCGCTGTTCCGGTTCAGATTTTCCTATGGGCAAACTCAGCCGAACGTGCCTTTGTTGAGCGCACCTCTGCGGCAATCATCATACTGCTGGTATTCCTGATTTGTATGAATGCCTTGGCCGTCTTCTTGCGTAGGCGCTTCGAACAGCGCTGGTAACTCGTATAAAAGGAATCCATGATATGGACGCTTCCGCTCAGACCATGACCACCAATAGTGAAAGCACTGTTTTGACCAACGCGCCTCACATCAAGATGAAGGGTGAGAAGGTCAATGTATTTTATGGAGAGAAACAGGCGCTTTTCGATGTGGATCTGGAGGTGCTTGAACATCAGGTTACGGCACTGATCGGACCTTCAGGCTGCGGTAAGTCCACCTTTCTGCGCTGTTTGAATCGCATGAACGATATAATTGATATCTGTCGGGTCAAAGGCAATATCACGTTGGACAAGACCGACATTTATGACTCGTCAGTAGATGTTGTGGAACTGCGGGCTCGTGTGGGCATGGTGTTTCAAAAACCCAATCCGTTTCCAAAATCCATCTTCGAAAATGTTGCCTATGGTCCAAAAATTCATGGGCTTGCGCGCAATAAATCGGAGCTTGAGGAAATCGTTGTTGAAAGTCTGCAAAAGGCTGGCCTTTTTGAAGAGGTCAAAGATCGTCTTGAAGAGCCAGGAACCGGGTTGTCCGGCGGGCAACAGCAGCGGCTTTGCATTGCGAGGGCCATTGCGGTCAGTCCCGAGGTCATCCTCATGGATGAGCCCTGCTCGGCGCTTGATCCGATAGCCACAGCCAAAGTGGAAGAGTTGATTGATGAGTTGCGTCAGAATTATACCATCGTGATTGTCACCCACTCCATGCAGCAGGCCGCGCGCGTTTCTCAGCGCACCGCTTTTTTCCATCTTGGTACGCTGGTGGAAGAGGGCGTAACCGATGAGATTTTTACCAATCCGACGGACAAACGGACCCAGGATTACATTACCGGCCGGTTCGGTTAACTCGAACCCAAGCAAGGATAGAACAATGGCTGATCATACAGTTACCGCCTATGATGAGGAACTTCAGACGCTTGCAAGGTATATCGCCGAAATGGGTGGTATTGCGGAGGGTATGATTGTGGATGCGCTGCATGCGCTGTTGCGCGCAGATGCCGTTTTGGCCCGCAAGGTGATTGCTGACGACAAGGATCTGGACAAGCTTCAGCGCCAGGTTGAAGAAGATGCAATCCTGACAATCGCCAAACGCCAGCCTATGGCCTCGGATTTGCGCGAAATCATTGCAGCCCTGCGCATATCGAATGACCTGGAACGTTGTGGCGATCTGGCCAAGAATATTGCCAAGCGGGCGATTGCTATTGAAGGCATGGTACAGCCGTCAAAACTCATCCACGGCATCGAGCATATGGCCGAGCTTGCGCAAGCCCAGCTAACCAAAGTGCTGAATGCCTATGTGGCAGGAGATGTGGATGAGGCCGAGCTCGTCTGGCAGAATGACAATGAAATTGACGCTATGTACACCTCATTGTTCCGCGAACTTCTGACTTATATGATGGAAGATCCGCGCAATATTTCATTCTGTACCCATCTGCTGTTCTGCGCGAAAAACGTGGAACGCATTGGTGATCATGCAACCAACATTGCGGAAACGGTTATTTTCAAGGAGACCGGCGTCCAGTTGGAAGATGACCGGCCAAAGGGTGACAACAGCGCAATTCAGGTGCCAGACCAGCCCCAGCCCAAATCCTGAGACGCAAACCATGAAAATCTGTAAGCACATCACGGAGACGCAGCAATGGCAGCGCCACACATCTTAGTCGTCGAGGATGAAGAAGCCCTCAGTCTGCTTTTGCGTTACAATCTTGAAAGTGAAGGCTATCAGGTTGATGTCTCTGAGCGTGGTGACGATGCGGAACTGAAACTGCGCGAAACCGTGCCTGACCTGTTGCTGCTGGACTGGATGTTGCCGGGTCTTTCGGGGATTGAGCTTTGCCGCAGGGTGAGGGCGCGGGATGAGACCCGTAATCTGCCCGTCATCATGTTGACAGCGCGGGGCGAGGAAACCGAGCGCATTCGTGGCCTGTCCACTGGCGCTGACGACTATGTCGTCAAACCGTTCTCGGTGCCTGAACTGATGGCACGCGTGAAAGCCATGCTCCGGCGAGCCAAACCGCAGGTGGTCTCACGGCTGTTACAGGCGGGTGATCTGGAGATGGACCGGGAAACCCACAGGGTTCATCGCGCGACGCGTGAAATTCATCTCGGACCCACAGAATACAAACTTCTGGAATTCTTCCTGCAAAGCCCCGGGCGCGTTTTCTCACGCGAACAATTGCTGGATGGTGTTTGGGGCCATGACGTCTATGTTGACGAACGCACGGTGGATGTACATGTCGGGCGTCTCCGCAAGGCTATAAATAAGGGCCGTGCGAAAGATCCAATTCGGACAGTCCGCGGTGCTGGCTATTCTCTCGACGATCAATTTCCTGTTTGAATTGGCTGTAATTTTTTCTATTCTAAATTGTTTGAATTACTAATTAATCAATCCTTAAATTTTAGTATAACAGTTTTTCTATTTTAAATTCAATAACTTGACATGTTATGCCCAGATTTGCCTTGCCTTGGACACAGCTCTGCCCTAATTGCTGCCTATTAAACCTTAAGTAATAATCAGGGTAGTGGGTATGACGGCTTGGCCTTCAATATTCGTGCTTGGGGGTGATGGATTTTGTGGGTGGCCGACGGCCCTGCATTTGTCGAACCAAGGATACAATGTAACGATTGTGGACAACCTCTCGCGGCGTAAGATTGACGTCGAGCTTGGGACACAAAGCCTGACGCCAATTGCGGATATGCAAACCCGTTTGCGCGCCTGGAAGGATGTAACCGGCAAGGTTATCCAGTTCGAAAACATCGACATAGCAAACGATCACGAGGCACTGCTCACATTGCTGATGCAATATAAGCCGGAATCGATTGTCCATTTCGCCGAGCAACGGGCTGCACCCTATTCCATGAAAGGTCCCTCGCAGAAACGCTACACCGTGGATAATAATATCCAGGCCACGCACAACCTGCTGGTTGCTGTTGTTGAGGCTGGTCTTGAAACGCATATCGTTCATTTGGGGACGATGGGTGTGTATGGTTACGACACTGCTGAAGCAGCGCTTCCAGAGGGCTATCTGACGGTTGGTATTCCAACAGACGATGGCGGAATGCACAAACGCGACATTCTTTATCCAACCAGTCCAGGCAGTGTGTATCACCTGACAAAATCAATGGATCAGTTGCTATTCCAGTTTTACGCCAAGAATGACCGACTGCGCATCACTGATTTGCATCAGGGTATTGTATGGGGCACGCAGACCAGCGAAACCCGCCTTGATGAACGTCTGATCAATCGCTTCGATTATGATGGTGACTATGGAACCGTTCTGAATCGTTTTCTCGTGCAGGCTGCCATTGGCTATCCTCTCAGCGTGTATGGCACTGGTGGCCAGACACGGGCCTTTATCCATATTGAAGACACGGTGCATTGCGTTGAACTGGCGGTCAAACATCCTCCAGTTGCTGGAGAAAGGGTCCAGATCAGGAACCAGATAGCGGAGTGCCATAGGGTAAGGGACCTTGCGGAAATCGTGGGTGAAATTACCGGTGCAGAGATTGCGCAGTTGGAAAACCCACGCCTTGAGATGGCGGAAAACGAACTGCGTGCGAGCAATGAATCTTTCGTAGAACTGGGATTTGAGCCAATTCTTCTGAAGGATGGAATTCTGAACGAAACCATAGAGATTTGTCAGGCCTATCGGCACCGCTGTGACATCAACACAATTCCCAGCACATCAGAGTGGGTGACGCGCCGTGGAGATGCTCTTCAGCTAACCGAGGATTCGTCAGCACCGTAAACTTTATAAACAAACTTGATGCCAACGGACATGTGTAGCTGGTCCGGGCACCGACAAGGATTTTTGTTTGATGCGTCTTTTTCTGCTCCTTGCACTGGCCTTTGCGTTGATAAGCATTTCGCTTGTCGTGTCTCAGAATCCTGAGTTTTTGAGACAAACCCAGCAATTTGTAAGCGGATCGGAAGAAGCCACGCCGGCTGCAAGCTTGACGGAAACGCCTACCAATTCATGGTCCGATTTATTTGAGCACACCAGTTTCGTCGGGATGCAGGACGATGGCTGGCAGGCATTGTCCGGATTTCCTTCTTTTGCCAAAATCATTATTCCGCTGCCACGTAAGGTAACTTTGACCGATGGTCGTTTGCGGTTGAGCCTTTCAACACAGATGGCCGAAAGTGGCGTTGGAACCTTGCGTGTATCCATCAACAACACAAGGCGAGCCGATTTGGTCCTGAAAACCGGCGAAGACCGGCGAAGCCTGTTGCTGGGACTGACCCCGGAAGATTTGGCAAGGCCACGCTTGGTGGTTTCGTTGACAGTGCAGGGGGATGCGTTTTCGGGCGTTTGCCCGAGCCGGCCAAGTCGCGGCGTTGTCGTCGATGTGTTGCCCGAAAGCGGTGTAGAACTGGCGCACTCTACGGCGCTCTCCGATCCACTGGACATCTGGCTCGCAGATACGAAACCTGCGCGATTTTACATGCATGCAGGCGATGATTCCGCTCAGCGCGCCGACAGTCTTTTGTTGGCAGCGCGTTTGAAACAATTGCAACACAATGTTGAGTTTTTCCCGCAAACGGATGCAGAGAATGCGCCAGTCCAAATCCTGTCAGTGGATCGAAACCAGTCTGAGGACTTGGTCTATGACAATCAAACCGGCCGGTTGACCATCAAAGATCCAAACCTGGCCGTGACCAGCTTTGCCAGTGATACGACCCTGTCTCTGGCTGATCTTTTGTCCGGACCTTTGAGCGCTGTTCCGGAAGATGAAAACACGATTTTGGAAGATGACAGCACGCGCACCTTTTTCCGCAGCCATCGTTGGCGTTTGAATTATGATCTGACTGAGCGCCACGCTGGTCGCGCACCGTCACAAATGCGTCTGGCTTTGAAGACCAGCAACCAGTTGGAGGGCGCAGACTGGCTGGTGCGGGTTTTGTTGAACAATAATCTGCTGGCCAGCTATCAGTTGGAAACGGGGTCAGATGTCTTTGAAAGACAAATTCGTCTGCCCGCAGAATTACAATTGCCGGACAATGAGATTGCCGTTGATCTGCTGACGACAGATATTACAAACTCAATCTGTGATCCCGGCCTTGAAGTTGCCGCCCAGGTTTTGCCGGAGACGAGATTGTCCGGTGAGGCGGTTACAAACGCCCAAATTCCTATTCATGCCGTTAACGCGCTGGGTGAGCCAGGCCGCGTTTCCATGACTGCTCAGCCTCAACTCAGCAGCGCCCAGGCAGCCCTTGCAAGCAGCCTTGTTGCATATGTTCTGCCACAAGACACGTTGGTGGAAACCGGTGCACAAGAGCTTGCCGCGATACCGACCAGATTGGCTGTTACGGATAGAGCAGGGCTTCAGGAACGATTGGAAGCTGTGGATCTGAGCGACACCAGCAAGCAATACTGGGTCGTAACGGAAGCCGATGGTGAATCGGCCGCACAGGCGCCGTATCAGATCGTTCCAGTGGGTGCCGGGCAACTGACGACCAGCCGGCTTCCGATATATGACAGCGCAGTCTTTCTGTTCATAGAAACGTCTGAGGGGGCGACTAGCGACGCACAGGCGGACTGACACTTGGCCACGCGATTAACCGACGCCTTTTTACACAGTGACTTCTGGTCCACAGACAGCGCACCGGCTGGCTTGTCTGCGCGCGTGTCACTCTGGAGAACGCCCGGCGTCATTCTGCTGTTCTGTGCGTTGAGTTATGGAAGCCTTTTCATCATCAACGAAGTGCCTTTTCTAAACGAGCACTTTCCCAATGATGATCTCAATTTTTCTCCCTATACAGGCACGCATGCAATTCCGGTGCGCGTATTTATCCTGTGCTTCATGGTGGCATTTTCGGTCTTTGCAGCAGGCGGTTGGCTGCAGCGACTGCGCTTCGGGCTCTATGTCATCGCGCAATTCGTCGTCTATTGCGCTTTGTTTGATATTTTCAACATCGTCAATCACAGCCTGTTCGGATTTCTCTACCCCTTGTCGCTCATTGCGATCATCAGCGGAGTAGCCGGTTTCTACGTTTTCTCCAATGCTCTTTTGCGGCTTGGAAACATGCCACCAAAGCGCGAGAGGGCGTATGTTCGGCAGTCTGTCATCCTCCCATTTCTGCTGTTTTTCCTGGTCTTTTTGACATCGGCCGTTTTGGCATCCTGGATTTCCATCGTCACGCCGGAACCCATCATGCAGTTCCGACTGCTGGCTCTTATGGGCGGAATTGGGCCCGGGGTTTTTCTGTTTTTTCCGCTGTTTTTTGGCTCACTCTATGCCTTGAACCGGCTTAAGGAGCTTGCGCTTAATCGGGTTGATTTCAGGCCGCCGCTAACCATCATCATTCCCGCACATAATGAAGCGCATATTCTGCGCCAGACCATCGGGAACATCGACAAGGCGGTTGAGGTTTACGGTTCCCCGGTCACGATCCTGATCCTGAACAACAATTCAACCGATGCCACACCTTCCATTGCGCGACTCGCGCTGTCGTCTTGCAAATTTGTATCTGGGCGTGTGGTGGATGTGCCAACCCCGGGAAAAGCCCACGCACTCAATCGGGGACTGGAGCTGGTTGGAACCGAGTTCTTTGTCCGCATTGATGCCGATACACAGGTGGAACCAACCTCATTGCTGCGCGCCCTGCGCCATTTCAAAGACCCCGATATGGGCGTCGTTGGCGGATTGCCCTTGGTGCCTGGCACGGGCCAGTTTGACCGCGCGCGGCAGATGGAGACACTTCTCAAACACGGCTTTTATCAGGTTGCATTGTACCCGATCCGAGCTGTGGTTGGTGTCGCTGGAATGTTCGCGGTTTACCGCACCGAACTGCCCAGGCGTATGGGTGGCTTCGCCTCTGGCATGAATGGTGAAGATACGGATATGTCTCTGGCAATCGGAGAATCTGGATATCGGGTGAAGATCGATCCTGCGGTCCAATTCGTGTCCGAAGTACCTGCCACCTTCAAGCATCTGCGTGAGCAGCGTATGCGCTGGTTTCGCTCTGTCTACCATGTCACAGCGCGCAATGCGGATTATCTGGAGCGCTGGTGGCCCTCTGTGCGCGGCAAACTGATGCTGCCCTTCATGCTGATCAACTCCGCCCGACGCGCAATGATGCTACCTCTGGTGTGTTTTGGCCTGATTGAATATATCACAGCTTTCGACAGTTCCAGTGCGCTGGTCTGGCAGGCTATTCTGGCCGTGATTATTGGCATGCCAGCGCTCATGGCATTGATTGCTTGCCTGCTCAATCGACGTGTTAAAGCGCTTATGTACCTCCCGGAATATGTGTTGTTCCGGGCACTTAGGTCCTATTTTACTTTGGAGTCGTTGCTCTCCATTTCGCTCTATCTGCCAGCAGCTCAAACGCGCAAGAACCAGGTGTGAAAACGCCGCTTTACATCCTGTGGTTTACAAAAGATTAATAAAACCCTAAGATGTTGTAGTAAATACAAATACAACCTTTAGCCGAATCGTCAGTAGTTTCCTGTAACAGTCGATCATGGTCTGCAAAGTGTTTTGCGGACATGCTCATTTTGTCGGGGGTTGAGATGAAATTTCCCATATTCGGGATGGTTCTGGCGCTTATGCTGGGACAGTACACAATTCTGGATCTTTCCAATCGCTTGGCCCATAACCTTGCCGGTATGGATCAGCAGAATGTTGAAATAGATCTGGCAGCTGTGACCACAAATACATCATCCAACGTGTTTTGCCGTCAGCCCGCAAACGCGACCTGGCAGTGCCCACAAAGTTAACTTTGTAACGGGCCCATCGGATAAGTCCGAGGGCGATGTGGGCCACGCAGGCATCAGTGCGGAACAGCAAACCCGCCACATTGAGCGCTCGATCTCTGTCAAGACCGCCTCAGTTTCCAGAACAGTTTTTCCTGAGCAGATCTGTGTCTACTTTGGCATAACGCTGCACTGCGATTGATGATAAGTCTCGGTCACACGTTAGACTGACCTGTAGAGACCTGGAAATGACAGTGACAAAATGGAAAATTGGCTTGGCTGGTTGCGGGCGCATGGGCGAACCAATGTTAGCCGCTTTGCGCACAGCAGAATTCGATGCGTTGGGTTTTGATATCCGGTCGCCGCAAAGCTACGGACATTTTGCGCCGGCCATGACGGATGATCCACACTACTTTGCCGATCACACTGAAATTCTTGTCTCAGTCGTCCGAAATATTGACCAGACGGATGCCTTGCTGTTTAGCGATCAGGCTCTTGTTAAAACTGCGAAGAACCTCAACACAATTATCATTGCCTCCACGCTGTCACCAACTTATGTGCGCGCGCTTCGCGACCAGGTTCCCGCGCATATAAACCTTGTCGATGCACCCATGTCGGGGGCTGCAATTGCCGCACAGGAACGCCGGCTGTCCTTTATGTTGGGTGGCAGCGAGGCTGATCTGCAGCCATTGATGCCGCTCTTTGAAGCAATGGGAACCTCGTTCCACAAAATGGGCAGCTTTGGAGCTGGCATGAGCGCAAAAGTATTGAACAATTTGCTCGCGGCTTCATCCACGGCCATGACCCGCCTCGTTCTGGATTGGGCAGATAAGCTGGATCTTGATGAACAGAGGCTTTTGCAACTCATCGACAAGAGTTCTGGCCAGAATTGGTTTGCCAGTGCGTTTGACGCAATTGAGTTTGCCCGGGACGGATATGCACAAGACAACACAATTGAAATTTTGGAAAAAGACGTTTTCAGCGCGCTGGATGCAGCCCCGCACGGCGTTGACACAGCTTTGCCGGAAGCGGTGATAGCCGCAATTCGAAAATTGGAGCCACGCGGATAAGTCGTAAAAAAGGCGTCGGGCTCAACAGGAACCCGGCGCCCCTATCAGATTTTAGCCAACAAGAGCAGCTTCGGTTTTATCCCGAACATCCTGCTCGGAAACACCATCGGCCAGCTCGACAATTTTCAAGCCGCCCTCAACCACATCAAACACACCAAAATTGGTGATGATGCGGTCAACCACTGCCTGACCCGTCAGGGGAAGGGTGCATTCTTTCAGGAGCTTGGTTTCGCCCTTCTTGTTGGTGTGGTCCATGACGACAATCACCCGTTTCACACCAGCAACAAGGTCCATGGCGCCGCCCATGCCCTTCACCAGCTTGCCGGGAATCATCCAGTTCGCAAGGTCGCCGTTTTCAGCAACTTCCATGGCACCAAGAATGGCCATGTCGATTTTGCCACCCCGGATCATGCCGAAACTGTCCGCTGAGGAAAAATAGCTGGTCCGGTCCAACTGCGTAATGGTCTGTTTACCCGCATTGATCAGATCCGGATCAAGGTTTTCCTCAGTTGGAAACGGGCCCATGCCAAGCATGCCGTTTTCCGACTGCAGCGTCACGTCCACACCGTCTGGAATGTAGTTTGAAACCAGGGTTGGAATGCCAATACCCAGATTGACATACATCCCGTCTTCCAGTTCACGAGCCGCGCAGGCAGCCATTTGATTGCGATCCCACATAATTGCTCTCCTTAAGCCGCGCGAACGGTTTTCTGTTCAATCCGTTTTTCATGCTGGCCGACAATCAGACGGTTCACGAAAATGCCGGGCGTATGGATCATATCCGGGTCGAGGCTGCCAACCGGCACAATCTCTTCAACTTCGGCAATGCAGACCTTACCGCAGGTCGCCGCATTCGGATTGAAGTTGCGGGCAGTTTTTCGATAGATCAGATTGCCCTGAGCATCACCCTTCCAGGCTTTGACGATGGAGATATCAGCCACAATTCCGCGTTCCAGAATATAGGTTTGGCCGTCAAAATCCTTGTGGTCTTTGCCATCGGCAATGACTGTGCCAACGCCGGTTTTTGTATAAAAGCCCGGAATGCCAGCACCACCGGCGCGCATCCGCTCAGCCAGTGTTCCCTGTGGATTGAATTCCAATTCCAATTCGCCGGACAAATATTGCTGCATGAAGGTGTCATTCTCACCCACATAGGACGAGATCATTTTTTTGACCTGGCGCGTTTGCAGCAACAAACCAAGACCGAAATCATCAACACCGGCATTGTTGGAGGCAACTGTCAGTTCTTTGACACCGGCTTCACGAATGGCTGCGATCAGCAATTCTGGAATGCCGCACAGACCGAAGCCTCCTGCCGCGATAAACATGCCGTCGGACAGAAGCCCATCCAGGGCCTCTTCCGCTGAATTGAAAACTTTTTGCATTATCTGCTCCCGATTGAATGCCGCATTGCAGCAAGAGATACGAAGTGTTGCTACACGAGAAGCTCTGCTTTCGCAAAGCCAATTGAACGGAATTCGTTCCGGATTGAGGAAAAGCTTAAAAACCAGCCAGTCAGTCAGGCCTGAACATGCATGGAAAGCAAATCATCACAAGCCCATTTGACGTCGTCCAAGCTCGGTCAGATCATCAATCGTGGCACGTCCCTTGAAATCAACTTCATAATCCTCAGCGGCAAAATCCGGAGCGCTTTTACCAGCCATGAAGTGTTCTGCCTGTCTGCGCGCATAGGCTTCGTTTTTTGCACATTTTGGCGATGCGCCAATGTAGATCACATTGGCAAAATCAGTGCCCGTATGCGCGTTTGCGACAGAATGGATCAGGTCGGGATGCCACCAGACCGTATCGCCGGGTTCTACGACCGGAATGGAAACCAGTCCTTCAAGAATGTCCGCATGCCATTTGGGATCGGCAGAGAGCGCCCGACCCGGCGTTGCACCACACAAATCATCGTCCGGCACATCATCCTGCAGCGCGCGCAGCAGAAAGTAAGCAATGCCTCTGGCTGATGGGATCAGGCTCAGCGTGCCATCGCCGGGACCCTGACTTGTCAAACCCGTCCAACCCTGAAAAGTCCGGAACATGGAGCACACTGAGGGCGAAGAAAATTCGCGTGTCTGCGTTCTGAATGTTGCTTTCCAAGGGTCGTAATCCTGCCAGGCGCCTTCAAAAACTGGTCCGTAAATGCGCTGGTATGCAGGGTCCACCCATCGTTCATATGAGCCTGAATCCATGTGTGGAGACAAGCCAAGTGTTGTATCACCAGGACGCCGACGCCGCGTTCGATCAGCATAGGCATAATCCTGGTCAGGGTCGAATTCCTGTCCCATTGGCCCACTGACATCCCACAGCCGATTGAGAAATTGTTTCGTTCGGGCCATGCTTTCAGCTTGCCGCGCCATGACCTGCGGCTTTGACCAATAAAGCCCGAAGATTTGCGGAGAACCCGCATCCAGTGCGCTGAAGTAGCTGTCCAGCCCCGCCTTTTCCTTGGCCTTGTTCACATAATCATTGTCTTCGATATAGGCGCCCAGTTCCGCGTTCCAGTCTTCCGCCTGCTGGCGCGGAAACACACCGCGGACAATAGCGGCTCCACTTTGGCGAATATCGTGGCGCAGCGTGTCAGAAACTTTGCCATCACGGATATGATCATAGCTCAGTTCCGGAATTGTGGATTGTCCGGCTGCAGCACGCTTGCTGATCGCATCCACATCTCGGCAAATATGATCCCGCACATCCTGGAAAGCGGCTGTAACATCCTGCAGCGACCTCAGCCGTTGTTTTGTTGTCCTGATATAGGCTTTGATCTCTTCGTCCATACACGCCTCCCGATGGATTCTCAGTTTATTTTCCATGATTGAAGCACGCTCTTTGCAAAGCTTCAATCCGTTGCAGGTGTGTGATTTTGATCCACCTTGCCCATCTGACCCCAGCCAAATTTTGGAATTTGTGGCAAAAATCTTTTGCCCATTCTGTCTGTGGAAAAATGAGCCAAATTAACTATGGTTTCACAAAAGTTAACAAGCGCAACCAGAAATGGTGTAATTGTTACGCCATGTCATATTCAGCACCATCGTCCGAATTCTTGTCAGACTATCGACGCACTCTGTTTTCACGGAGGAGCTTGCAAACATGGATTGGTTTGATTCCAAGCTCATCCCTGGCCGTGAGGCTGTTGATTGGTCTTTTGATCATAGACCTTCTGTTCATCGGAGTGTTCGTCTTCTATGGCCTCCAACAGGTCATCAGCGATAATCCAGCAAAGTTCCCGCAAATGTGGAGCCTTGCTGCGGATTACAGCATTCCGGAATTTTTTGGTTACGCCAAATTAGCTCTGGCTGCGGCATTCTTATTCGTTACATTTAAACGAACAGGGCAGCTTATATGGTGGAGTTGGGCTACCATTTTTGTCTTGCTATGGGCCGATGACATGTTGCAGCTGCATGAATATGGCGGCGAGTGGGTCGCTGCGTTTTTGCCCTTCCACTCCATTGGCGGTGTCGAGGCACACCACATTGGTGAACTGTCGATTTATGCAATGCTTGGCACTGCGGGCCTTGCTCTTCTGATCTTTGGCGTGCAGCGCACAGCTGCAAATGTCGTTGCAGGAAGCGGGTTTTTCCTGGTTGTTATTTTGGGCCTTGTAGTCTGCGGTGTGGGCATAGATCTGGTGTCTTCGGCAACCTATTTTCAGGATACGGATGCCGGGACTGCGGTTTCAAAAGCACTCTACGGCGTATTGATAATTGCCGAAGATGGCGGCGAAGCCATTTTCATGACGCTTGGCTGTGCAGGCGCATACGCAATCTGGTTGAACAAGTGGACGCAAAGTCGATCGGCAGAACAGGGGACCGTCAGCTAGTACCAAGGCTCTGCAACACACCCACAACCTTCATGATAATTGGTACCGCGACAATCAGAATGCTGATCGGGAACAGAAACAGGGCCAGCGGAAACAGCATTTTAAGCGGCAGAGCATTGGCCTTTTCTTCGGCCGAGATCATACGCTTTTCACGCATCTCCTGGCTGAATACACGTAAGGTTTTTGTGACACTGGCACCCAATTCCTCAGACTGCCTGAACAAGACCGAAAGTGATTTCGCTTCATCAATGCCCAGGCGGTCGGCCAGATTTGACAAAGCATCCCGCAAACGTCTGCCACCCCGCACTTCCAGCATCATCATGGCCAGATGAAGCCCGAAATTCTTGCTGCTGGATTTAAGAAATTCCTTTGAAACGCGGTCAACCGCTGCCTCGACACTTAGGCCGGCATCCACGCAGACAATCAGCGTATCCATAAAATCAGGAAACAGACGCCGGTAATCGGTCTCGCGGGAATCGCCAACTTTTTCCAGCACGATGTTGCAGATGAAAAACACCAACGCCCCAAAGATCATCGCGAGCATTATCAGTGATGACTGCTCCAGGTTCGGTGCGAAAAGCGGGATGCCAAACATGATGAGGCTGATTGCCGCCAGCGCAGCAGCCACTCTGACAAGTTGATAGGTGCGCGGAGCACTGGGATGGAAATACCCGGCGCGGATCAAGCGGTTGTTGATTGAGTTCGGGTCCTTGTCGGCACGCACCACTGCATAATAATTTTTTACAAGCGTTGCCTCATTGATGCTCAGACCACGGATGTCCTGAGGTATTTCAATTGCATCATCCTTCTTTTCCTCGACCTCTGTCTCGGCATCAAACCGTGCGCTTATCTCACGGCGAGAACTGAAAAAGCTGAAGAGGACCGCTGTCACAATCAGGACGGAAACGAAGGTTGCTAGAAGGATCAGATTTTCGGACATGGTGATGCTCAATAATCAAAATTGATGATTTTTCGGATGACGAGCATACCGACAGTCAACAAAATTCCGGACACCACCAGGAAATGTGTGCCATATCCGCTTTCCCACAAAGGCAAGAAATACTCTGCATTCAGCAAACGTATGATTCCATAGAGAAAGAATGGAAAACCAAGCATGAACCAGGCGGTCATCCGACCTTCTGCGGAGATCGCTTTGATCTTCGACTTCATCATCACACGCTTGCGGATCATATCAGCAAGGTTGGTCAGTATTTCACCCAGATTGCCGCCGGAGCCCTTTTGCACACTGAGGGAAATAGCCAGAAGATTGAGCTCTTCGGCACCGACCCTGGCCCCCATGTTGCGGATGCCGACATCAATGTCCACGCCATAAGTCAGCTCATCGGTCAGAATTCCAAACTCAGTACCAATCGGATCTTTGGTTTCTCTGGCAACCAGTGAGATGGATATCGGCAGCGGGTGTCCAGCGGACAGGCTTCGGACCATAATGTCGATGGCTTCAGGGAGTTGTTCGGTAAATTTTTTGACCCGTTTGGCTTGGGCGCGATACAGGAACAGGAAGCCAACAACACCGGTGAGGATGATCGAAATCAGGGCGCCGAGCAATCCGCCATAATCGAAAAAGGCCAGCGACAGATAACTGAAGGCAGCCACGAAAGCGAGATAGGTAGCGATCCTGGCGAAGCTCAGCCGCAGACCCGATTGTATGTATAGTTTTTTGAGATAATTGGTAACGGATTGCTGCGCCTCAGCATCGATCCCACGTTCTTTCAGCAAATTTCGATAGACAACGTTGCGATCTGCGTCCTGCTCGATAAGGCTCAGACGATGGTTCAGATAGCTGCGGCGCTGAAACCGGTCGCGTACCGTACGCAAAAGCGTGTCTGTCGCAACCAGAACGCATATAAATACGGCGATGTAGATGAGATATATCGACATTGAACTAGATCAGCTCCCGGCTTGGATCAAACAGATCTTCGGGAACCGATAGTCCAATTTCAGCGATTTGTTCCAGGAAACGTGGCCGAATGCCGGTGGCATAGTAGATGCCTTTGATCTTGCCCTTGTCATCTAGGCCCTGTTTCTTGAAAGCCATGATTTCCTGCATCTGGATCACATCATTTTCCATGCCGGTGACCTCGGCAATCGAGGTCAGCTTACGTGTTCCATCGTGCAAACGCTCGACCTGAACAACCAGATCAATCGCGGAGGCAATCTGCTGGCGAACGCTTTTGATTGTCATCGGCATTCCGGCCATGCCGATCATTTGCTCAAGACGGGAAATGGAATCACGTGGCGTGTTGGCGTGAACTGTACACATGGAGCCTTCATGGCCCGTATTCATGGCCTGCAGCATGTCGAAGGCTTCTTCGCTGCGAACCTCACCGACTATGATGCGGTCGGGTCTCATCCGAAGTGCATTTTTCAGCAATTCGCGCTGACGGACTTCATTGCGCCCGTCAAGCGTGGCTGGCTTGGTTTCCAGTCGGCAAACATGAATCTGTTGCAATTGCAATTCGGCAGCATCTTCAATGGTCAACAGCCGCTCTGAATTTGATATCTGCGAAGACAGCGCGTTCAGCATGGTCGTTTTACCGGAGCCGGTACCGCCGGAAATGATAATGGATTTCCGTCCCTTTACCGCAGCAGACAGCAAGACGCGCATCGCGTCAGCCATTGATCCGCCTTCGACCAGCCGCTCCAGTGTGTAAGGGCGCCGCGAAAATTTGCGGATCGACACCATGGGGCCGTCAACGGCGACCGGCCTGACGGCCACATTCACGCGTGAACCATCGGGAAGGCGGGCATCAACCAGCGGCGAGGATTCGTCGACCCTGCGCCCAACCGCCGAGACGATCTTGTTGACGATGCGCAACAGGTGATCTTCGTCCTTGAAGCGGATATCCGTCAGTTCAAGTTGACCGAAACGTTCGATAAAGACCTGTTCGTGACTGTTGACCAGAATATCCGCGATCGTGTCGTCTTTCAGAAGCGGTTCCAATGGGCCAAGGCCCAGCATTTCATTGGTCGTATCAAGAATGAGCGAATCCAACTCAGGCGCGCTGAGCGGGAATTGGTTCTTTTTGATGAAGCCCCTGACCAGAGGTCGGATTTCATCAACAAGCTCTTCCGTATACATTGTGTCGAGGACACTGAGATTGATCTCATCGAGAAGATAGCGATGCAAAGCCACACGCATTGCAACCATCTTCTGCTGATCCTGGTCTATCTCCAGGTCTGGCGACACATGCGCAGATGAATCAGGTTCGAGCTCAGAAATTGTTGATGAACCAAAGGACGTGTCCGGGTTTTGCTCCCGAGCATCATCAAACGGATTCCTGAGCGTTTCTGCCGGTTTTGCTGGGCTGAAAAAACGCCCCAGAACGGTATCGTTCATATTAGAATCCTCTCCGACAGCGCCAGGGCAAAACCAGGATCAACTGCAAGCAATTGCGATCAATTGCGCACAATGACCTTGGTTCCCGTCCGGGTAGCGGCATACAAGTCCAGAACATCAGAATTGGTCAGGCGAAAGCATCCAGATGTCACACCGCCACCAACTGAGCTGGCATCATTTGTGCCATGGATTCGGTAAAGGGTGTCTTTACCGTTCTGAAACAGATAGAGCGCGCGGGCTCCGAGCGGATTATGCGGTCCTGGAACGACCATTTCTGGCAAGCCGGGTTGTCTTGCCCGCATCTCGGCAGGGGGATGCCATGAAGGCCATTCTGCCTTGCGGCCAATCACGGCAGTCCCTGTCCAGGTAAAGCCTTCTCGCCCGATGCCTATTTTATATCGGGCAACAGTATTCCCATCCAGCACCACATCCAGCGTTCTGGCTGCATTGGAAATGATGATCGTTCCGGGTGTCTCACCGGTTCGGACCTGCATATGGGCTTTTGTGGTTGGGCCAAGCGTGCGCGGAATTTTGTTTGAGGCAGCCTCAGCCGGACTTGGCGGCAGACTCAGCAATCCAAGAGCCAAAATCAGGCAGGCGAGAATACATGCGACGCTCTTTAACAGCTTTGGAGCGTATTTCATCACGTGACCTCTTCAAGAATGGCGTCCGACATATTCTGTACGTTTGAACAGAAATTGGAGCGTTGATTCACCTCGCTGGGAAGAATCCCTCTGTTCACGGCTTCCAGCATGATGTGCTGTTCATCTGGCAAAATGGTTAAGATTGACGGATCGAATAGCTTTCCCAGTTCTTTTTTCCCAAATTGGGACCCGAAAAAGCCCGTTTTGATCCTGTTGGTCACCACACGAATTCCCGCTTCGCTGTTGCGCAGGGTCGATATCTCCTTGAATCTGTGTTTGGCCCGCTGCAACGATGGCAGCGAAGGTCCTGACACGATCGTAACTGTGTCAACGGCAGACAAGATCGTGGACTGCCAGCGTGTCATGTAGGATGACAGATCAAGGACCGTATGATCATGCCGGTAACTGACAAGATCAAGCATTTTGAGAACAAGTTCAGGACCCATTTCCGAATAGGTCAGCTTCGGGCTCTCAAATGAAAACAGGGAGAAGCCGGAATCATGTACCTTCTTGATAACATCGATGAATTCCAGATCAACGCGTTCAGATTTCCCGATAACGTTTTCAAGCCTGTAGGAATTTTCAATATTCAAATAGGCGCCAATATCGGCTTTCGAAAAATCAAGGTCGAAAAGGGCCGCTGTTGGGTGGGAACGCTTGCGTTTGCGGCTCATGTAATAAGCCATCATGATCGCAACGCTGCTGCCACCTGATCCTCCACCGCATGACACGACAGCATGTACTTTGTTGCCGTTCGATTTCTGCCGTTGTGTGATGGAACTGACGGTGTCAGTCAAAGCACGCTGCACAAGAGGTTTGGACAGCCAGTCTGCTCCATCCAGCTTCATCAACTGTCTTATATGCTGTTGATTCAACTCGTCAGAGATGAACAGAACCGACAATTTGCCAAGGCTTTGGCGGGATCGCAGAAATTCGGGATCATCCAGCACCGATCCATCCCCGACATCCAATATCGCAATATCAAATGCTTCGGGGTCAATCTCTTCGCTGTTTCCCAACTCCTCCAATGAACAACTGGTCAGTTGATAGGAGGTCAAGGATGAAAAGACGGTCTCCATCATCCGGCTGGCTTGCGGGTCCTGAGAGAACATCAGAACATGCGAGCGACCGAGTTTGGTTGCTTCGGCATTCATATGCAGATTCCCAAGGAGCTTGGTGGTTGAAGCTCGTTCATTGGCTTAGCTCCGAAGATCTTCAGAGGTGGCTGTTACTGCAAAGGGAGGAAATTCAATATCCAGCAGATGGAGCACGGTGCTTGTGATCGGCAGATTGATGGATCCCCGGATCAACTCCATGCGGACACTGACCACCGGGCCATCCGGTCGCCCTTCATAGCCAAGACCGTTGCGCTCGTAGGTCACGCGAATATCTTCTATCGCAAGGGCGGGGAAATAGGCCTGCAAGCCCTTCCATGAGCCATTGCCTTCCACAATACGTTCCATGATCGTTGCATTGCAGACATTGCCGGTGCCGGCACCACATGTGGACGCAACGCCGGCACTGGCATTGATAAGCTCACCGGTTTCGTTGCCATTGAACTGAAAGACATCGTAAAAATCAGATGTAACAGGCTCCGTGACGATTAATTTTCGAACACCCATCTGCATGGCCTTGGCACCGGAATTCCACTGGTGAAGCAGAAAGCCAAACTCAACGCAGGCTGCGACTGCCAAAACCATAATTGGAAAAACCATCAGACCTTCGGTCAGGGCACTTCCGTTTTGCTGTTGCCAGAACTTCTTCAAATTTAACATGTCTACCACCCGATCACGCGTTGATCATGCCAGGAAGTGATTGTGATTTCGTCAATTCCCAGGAAACCGAACAATGGTGAATGCACCAATTGATGTGTTGTTGTTGCTGTCACAACCGTCTGTATCTCTCCAGATCTTTCCTGAAAGGTAATTGGCGATTCAGCTGGCACCCAATTGGGTACGCGTGGTTGCGGTTGCGCAGCCACGGACCCGTAATAGGCAAGGTTTCTGGCTGTCGCTTCGCACGTGTCGCTCTCGTGCCGACAGCGCGCCATATAGCGGGCTGCATCGCGCAGACCGGTTTCAATTTGTTCGCGCTGCCAGAACATGGAGCCGAATTCCAGCATGCCGAATGCAAGCATTGTCAGGACCGGCAGGGCCAGAAGGGCCTCGACCATGGCTCCGCCCTCGTTTTCCTTGCGAAAACGCGCAAATTGAGTTTGCAGAAAATTTGATGGTCTCATCGTACTAACTCCGCTTCTTCCCGGAAATTGGTATCCGCAGTGCCCAAACCTTCAGACCCAGCCACATCAGTGACTTCCAGAGAGATTTTCCGGGAGTAACCGGACCCGGTTGCCGGACGTGTCAGAAACACGCTGGCAAAGGCTTCAGCTGGAACTTCGTTGCCGTATTTGATGTCGTCCTTATGCTCAACGCAATTGATGACTGCGGTAAAAATCTTGCGCCGATTCGGCACTGGCGGGTTTGACGGAACTACGCACAGGGAGTGCCCTGTCTCGCCATTGGGCGAGGCATTGCCAACCAGGTTGTTGGCGATCTCATACTTGTAGACGTCATAGCGGGAAGGGGTCACCCCATCCGACAGACCCGGGAAGCTTTTCGGGATCGTGACAGGCAGGTTAGGGGCTCTGTACCTTGATCTGCGGGGCGCATATGAATAGTCGCTATGCGTGATATCCCAATAGGTATCAATATCCCAACTGCTGGAGGACGCTATCTTGCCACCGTTAAAGTAGTAGTTGTACTCCCCATCGGGGAATCCAAGCGCGTCGTAATAATACCAGTTATCTTCCGGGCTGTAGTAGGCGCAGTCAGGTGTACAACGGCTGTATCGGCCTCTGCTTTCACCATAACCCTGTGATTGACCGGAGCGGACATTCTCGTCCGACGGATAGTCGGTATTAGAGGCGGAAAACGTACCCCAACTTGAGTAAAAACCAAATCGGGTATTCAGCGCTGTATTTACCGACCCAACATTATAGGTGGTCTCCACTTTCATGCCGCTTTTGCGAACACAAGAGCCCGCCGTTGATCCCACGGCCTTTGCCAGACCGTCATAACCGGCATTCTCGACTTTCAAATAGCCATAATTGCCGGGACCGGCTTTCCAGGTTTTGTTGAATTTCAACAGCAACTGGCGTCCATATAATTGCCCCAAGCCAAAGTTTTTGGCAAAGCTGAACCCATTGGCCAATGGATTTCCACTGAAACTTTCAAAGGGATTGCAAATGAAAATGGGCGTCACATCACACACAGTGGCCGAATAGGTGGCAACGGCTTCGGCGCTCACCGATACCGTGTCATTGCCAAGCCCGGGAAGCCTGAAGATTGTGCGAAGATCGCGTGGCACTGCCTTAACACGAACATAGCCCGCATTGTTTGACCGCTGAGCGAGGGTATTGCCTTTGACCTCACAATTGCTCTCATTGATGGAACTTGGATCGCAGGCACCGTCACCTATAGCGGTGTCATCAGAGTCCGGAATGGCACCAAGAAAGGTAACCGTCACATCACTTTGCGCGCCATCGGCTGTTGTGTAGGTAATTCTGGTCTTTGATCCCATTCCCATGGCGTTTCCATTATCGCCAAACCAGACTTCATTGCCGCCCATCGCACTGATGGCGGCTTCGGCGCGCTCGATTGCGTCATCTTCTCCGTCCAGCTCGCGAGCCCCGGCCAGTGCCATGGCGTCCACTGCGTTTTGAACATCTGTGTGAAGATTGGCGACGCGCGAGCCATCAATAACAAAAGCTGACAGGCCCACCACAAGGGGAAGGGCAATAAGTGTCATCGCTAGGGCGTAGCCATCCTGTTCCCGAGTAAATTTCGAGAACGGGTTCTTGGTGTTTTGAGTTTTGGGTTTTGTTGCAATATCCATCACGTAAATTCCTGTTTCCGGCTCCTTTGCCGGTTCTCTAAAAATAGAGGCAGGTCGTCTTGGATTGCTTAATGTGTCCCAATACAAGCTGGTTTTTTGGGAAAAACAGCCGAAATTATTCGGTTTTGGTTACCGAACTGTCACTATCTTCGCTGCCACCACCACCACAGGTCACCACGTCTTCATCACACGGCTCTACGTAACGTGCATGTGCCTGTGCAACTTTTTCCGGAGATGAGTAAATAGTCGTGTCCAGTGCCGTCGCTGGAAAAGGGTCCACAGTGTGAATGCCCATATTGGCTTCAGTCGCGTTCCCGGCACCAAGTGTAATGCTGTCGCGATTGTTCATGTGATCGGCACAGGCCGACAGACTGAACAGACTGATCAGTGCCACCGCACGGAATGTTTTACTTTCTGAGAACATATGTGTCCTCAAATTCAAGGTCGAGGCGATGGCCATAGGGTCCGACAACACCAGCGCCGGATCTGAATTGCCGGATCATGTCCTTGTCCACTTCCATAAGTCCCAACAGGAACAGCTCCGGATCATTCGATGGGCGGGTCTGATCGAGGGGTGAAAACAATTGTTCGTTCGAGGCCGCCGGGCGGACAAGACGCGGTGTGACCACAATTACAAGATCTGTCTCTTGCTTCTGATAACTTGTAGAGCGAAACAAAGCGCCCAGAACCGGAATATTTCCAAGCCAGGGAAGCTGCTCAATGTCTCTTTGATTGACAACTTGCAGAAGGCCCGCCATTGCAAAACTCTGGCCACTGCGCAGTTCCATTACAGCTTCAGCCTTGCGAGACGTAAAGGCAGGGAAGCCATTCACTTCCAGTGTGCCGTCCAGTTCGCTGACCTGCGTCATGACGCGAATATTGATTTTCTGGTCTTCCAGAACAGTTGGCACAAACTTCAGGACCACACCATAGGGGTGGTAGCTGTAAGATACATCGCCATCATTAATGCTGGTGGGAACAGGAATCTCTCCGCCTGCATGAAAACTGGCAGATTCTCCGCTTACGGTCGTGATGTTCGGTTGCGCAAGACGGCGGACCAGCCCTTTTTGTTCAAGCGCATCAATGATGACATCTACCCGCACGCCTGCGGTTCCCAGCACATTTGCAACCAGAGTACCGAAGGCCGAATTGCCGGAAAGAATTCGATTGGAACCAGAGGAATTGTCAGACAGAAAACTTGCAACGCCCCCTTCGTCAGTCGCGTTCACCGCAAGTCCGGTCCCGCTGCCGAAGAGTGTGCTGTTGCCCTTGCTCCCGGAAACTTTGACACCCAGATCACGTCCGACTGAGCGTTTTGCTTCCAGCACCCGCACTTCCAGAGAGACCTGTTGAACATCGGAAATGCTGAGAGCGTTGAGAATGGGTTTATCTGAGAATTGTTGCGCGGCCGCCAAAGCCTGTTTCATATCAGTAACGTTGGCAACAACGCCGGACAATTGGACCTGATTGCCGAGATTTATAACGCGTATATCTGAGTAAGGCACAACAGCCCTGACAGCACTTTCGATATTGCCGGCATCGCGCTCGACCCGCACATCAACGACGCCAAGAAGGTTTTTGTTGCTGTCGTAGATGGATACGTTGGTGAATCCGGTCTTCTTGCCCTGAATGTAAAAGGACACATTCGACAACGGAACAGCATCGGCAATCGAGGAATCGCCAATGACCAGATCCGAAAAGCTCTTGTTTGTATTTACGGTTGTCGAAGAGCCGGGCTGGATTGTGGCGCTTGTTGTCGAGCGTTCCCGGTCATTAAGTGTAATGCGCAAATCCTGCGCAAAAGCGGGAATAGTTGTAACAGCACCGGACAGCAGCAGGCCAAGCCCACCAGCAATAAAAATTTTGCGAACACGTTTGCCTATATGGCATCCAAAGACGCAATCTTTCCCCATCCACGGCATCTTGTTCTAACAGCTCCGAATCCTTTACACGCTGTTAAACAATTCGCATTTCATGGTTAATAATCACTTAACCTCATTGAGGACGTTGTATTCGGTTTTCTTTGAGTCCCGATAGACAGCTACTTTGGCTGTCGATGGCCGCTTGATAACGACTTCGGGCTGAGGGGCATAGCCTGTTGCTGCAACCGGTTGCTGTCCAAAGCCACCGCCCAGGTCACCCACATTCACCGGTTCAATTGTCTCAAATTCAGAAGATGCGACATTGCGCAAAGTGAGGGACAGAGTTCCGATAGACTGCGCAAGCGTCAGTTTTTGCGCCTCAGCCGTTGAAACTTCAAATGTTATCGTCTTAACGACAGCCGCTTTGTTGGCACGCTCATCGGCCATTTGGTCAATCGCCAGCACTTTAATGCCCTGCAGCAATACATCGGTTGACGCATTGGACGCTGAAATATTGGAACTGCCACTGCTGCGTGTCAGCATGACGTCCACCCGGTCGCCGGGTAGCACAAATCCGGCCACGCCAAGTACGTCATTAATGCGGATGGAAACTGCTTTCATGCCGGGCGCAAGGGCCGCAGACAAAGTCGCACGTTGGCCAGGTCCGGTAATCTTGTTTGCAAGCAAAGGTTCGCCAATTTCGATGGCCGACATGACATGGCGGAGTTTGCCGGTTTCACCGATAACTTCTTCGACCGTGCGAAAAGCACCTTCGGGAATGTCGTCGGATTGCCATGCGATACTGCGCAAACTGCCGGAATCAACAGTCATCCCAAACCGCAATGGGACAGCAGCTACAACGATCGTGTTGTCGGGAGCCTCAGGCTCAACAGCATTTTCAGCAATCAGCGCTGCTTGCTGACCGCGCAGATAGGATTGCACGCCCACGACTGCCAGAACAGCCAATACAAATGCGACCAGTAGACTAACCAAAGAAGATCTGTTCATGACGCCTATCCGAAGAGCAGCCGATGGAACCGGCTGCCATGATATTTAAGAAGCTGCGGCTGCAGACGCCACTATGTGCATCTGCAGCCACAATATTACGGATGCTTTGAAGGCTTAACCTTCTTCTTCTTCTTCTTCGCCGCCACCATCTGGACCCATGCCGTCCCAGAATGTTGACCACGCCGTCCATGCACCATCAAGGCTTGTCCCGGCAAGACCAACGGTCGCGATGACACCACCAACCAACAGACCCAGCAGGATCAGATATTCGGTCAATGCAATGCCTTCTTCGTCAGCAGCAAATGCACGGAGGTTTTTCAAAATGATATTCATGTTACACCTTATATTTCTGTTGTACTCAAACATTAGGGCGACTGGATACGTCTTTGTTCAGTGCTTTCTGCCCGAGATGGCTCACAACGCGAAACGCTGAAAACCAACCCCCTGAGAACGTATTTTGTCGGTTTCTACCTATTCGACTAGTATCCCTTCAGGTTCGAACCCTAAGGATCGATTATTTCCAAAGACATAAGAATTCATTTATGCCATTGGGCATGGACGTTGTTTCCATCGCCAAAACGATAATCAGGAGAGGTATATTAGTCGTGATCCAGTTAGATAAAGTTTTAGCTATCTCATGATTGAAGCACTTGCGACCCTGGTTCTGGTAGCGACCGGACTGTGTTTTCTATACGCAGCATTCACCGATTTTCGATCCTGGAAAATACACAATCAGACGGTTCTTGCACTTATTTTGCTCTTCGCAATATACGCTGCCTGCGAGCCGCACATAGCCCTGAACTGGTTCCCGCCGGTCCACCTGCCCACAGCGTTGGGTGCTGGAACGTTGTTGTTCGTGACAGGGTTTTTATTGTGGCAATTCAAATTGTTAGGAGCGGGTGACGCAAAATTGATGTTCCCCATAGGTCTGTTTTTGGGGTGGAGCAATCTGATGACTTACGCCCTGTTTCTGATCGGCTTTGCGCTGCTGACAATGCTGTTGCTGCGCATGCCCTTGCCTTATGGAATTTCCAAAACCTGGCCGGGCATGCGTTTGAATGAAATCAGAAGGACCGGCAAAGTGCCATACGGCGTCGTGATGGTGGCCGCGTTTTTCGCTATACTGTATGTTAACTATAAACTTACAATTTAAAAAAAATGTGTTCAGAACACTTGTATCAACCGCGTTGAATGGACGTAGTACTGTTGCGCAACAACTCCAGATTGTTTGCGGTTGTTTCATTGGCGGGATCAATCTCATAGGCTTTCAGAAAATATCGCCGCGCCTGCACCAGATTGCCGCGCAGCAAATACGAATAGCCAACATTGTTGAGGTATTCCGGCCGGTTCGGAATCATGGAAGACAAGCGCTGATAGGCCTGGTCTGAATTGTCAAAGCGGGCCAGATGATCTGAAGACGCTGCATATCCAAGCCATGCCATTGGATCATTCGGGTAAACCGAAGCGGCTTTCTTGAAAAGAGAGTAGGATTTTCCGTAATTGCGTTCCCGGAACTGCACCTTGCCTTCTCTTACCAACTGATCATTTGAGTAATAGGACGCATAGGCGAGATCATCAGAGGAGACAGAGCTGTCGCCGAATGATGATAATTCACGGGTCACTGACGCGCATCCCGCAAGCAGGCTGACAATTGAGACTGTAATGAAAAATTTCGCAACCATGTCTTGTACCATTCTCATAAGGCCCATTCCATACAAGTATGGGTGGGAACAACCCCACTGGCCTACAGATTACGAGGGTACAAAATACAAGAAACGCCTCTAACCCCTTCATAATGCACGATAGTCCTTAACAGTCCCTAAACTGCAGGCTTACTTAGGCTTAAGGAATAATTCGGTACAACCAGCCGTGCGAGACCTTGCAGGAGTATTGACTATGGCAATAACTGAGCCAGTAGTGCCGACCACCGTTCGAGATACGGGGATCAATAGAGATTCATTAATGAAGCTCATTGCCAAAACCCTGCAGGCGCACGGAGCCCTGGCCCCGTCGCAGATTGCTGCGGAGACGCGCCTGTCACCAGGCGTTGTGGTTGAAGTGCTTAAAGAACTGCAAAGGTTGCAATATGTGGAATCTCGAGGTCTTGAAGGTTTTGAAATGCGCTCTGAGGTTCGCTTTTCTCTGGGCGGTGGCGGAGTGCATTATGCCAATCGCGCCAATGCATTGTCACAATATATAGGTCCGGCTCCGGTTAGCCTGGAGGCCTGGATTGCTCAAATTCGCCAACAGTCCATTGAAAATGAACGTGTCACGCAGGAGGTTTTGCAAGATGCATTGTCTCATCTGGTTCTGCCAGAAAACATTGTTTCGGTCATTGGGCCAGCCATCAACTCAACCAAATCGGTTCTGCTTTATGGTGAGCCAGGAAATGGTAAAACCAGTATTGCCGAGGCAATGGGAAAAGCATTCAAGGATCTGATTTATGTTCCCTACTGCGTGGAAGTGGGCGGCCAGATTATCAATGTCTTTGATCCGACATTGCATACGCCAGAAGATGATGAGTATCAGCCAAAAGCCCGTCCGACATTTGACCGCCGCTGGCGTCTTTGCCGCAGGCCATTTGCACTAACTGGTGGCGAGCTCACACTTGATATGCTGGATTTGTCCTACAATCCGGTATCACGCTACTATGAAGCCCCGATCCATCTTAAAGCGATTGGTGGCGTATTTGTGGTCGATGATTTCGGGCGGCAGCGCACTGACCCGCAAGCGGTTTTGAATCGGTGGATTGTGCCGTTGGAACGCCGTTATGACTTTTTGACCCTGCATACGGGCAAGAAATTCGCGGTTCCTTTTGATCAGTTGGCAGTGTTTTCAACCAATTTGCCCCCAGAAGAACTGGCAGATGCAGGTGCTTTGAGGCGGTTACATTACAAGATCAAAATTCCCACACCCTCGGCGGATGACTTCCGGACAATCTTCCGCGATGTCGCAGAAAAAGCCGGCCTTCCTTATGACAGCGCCATGTTCGAAGCATTTTTTGAACGACACTATGGCAATGGAAAGGCAACGCCAGCAGGTCACCATCCAAAATACATCATTGACTTCATCACATCCGTTTGCCGCTTTAAAGACGAAGAACTGCGCATGGATGCCGAATTGCTGGATGGCGGCTGGGGCAATCTGACCGTGAACTGACGAGTGTTGATCGGCCATCTGCTTGATCAGCTAAGTTCAAGCCGAGTCACGACAGATTGCGGATCTCGCAAAGCCAAAAACCATGGATCCATTTCCAGCACGCGTTCAACCAAATCTGACACGATCTGACGGCTGGCGTCTGTATCAACGCGAATGAGTATCTGTGTTTCGACAGGCGCTGCCGTTGAATCTCCTAAACCAAAAATGGCGAGATCGTCGAAATCCGTCGTAACTGTTACATCGACTATGCGCAATGAAATGCCATCACGCGCGGCGGCCATCTTTACGCCTATGGCCACACAGCCCGCTATGGCCGTTCTGGCGTAAAATCCGGGTGAAGGTCCTGCGGCTGCGCCGCCCATGCCATAGCCCAAATCAGTTACAGCGGTAAATTTTCCTTCCCGCACGGTGCATGCCAGCCCGGATTCCACCCGGCCCTGTGTTGTTATTTTGCTGGTGGCAGCAGAAGGGTCTGAAAGCATGCGTTTGATAACTTTCCTTTGGGCCTGTTGGACCGCGTTATCTGCTTCTTGAGTCGTGTGGGTATTCATAATTATCTGTCCTTTCAGGCTGCGTGTTTTGTGGCGCGTAGGGTCAGGTGATCGGCCAATGCCTCTGCGTCCCCGCCCACACCATCAATCAACGCGGATTTTCTGCGTCTCAAAAATGGCAGGCCAAGCACATAGAGGCCTGGAGCGATCACACCGCCGTCATGGTGCAACCGGCCTTTTGAACCGAACACCGGAAGCTGCAGCCAACTGAAATCCGGCTGATATCCTGTGGCCCAGACAATGGTGCCAATCGATCCTGTGTTGAGGTCATATTGCAGTCTTGGATTGCTGCTGACGCTGGTCGCTGCATGGCGATGAGGCGCGGCAATACTTTCAAGCTTGTGAGCGGCCGCCCAATCATCAAACCCATCGAGAAGGCGGTTCATTTTCAAATCAGAAAGCGCACAGTGATTTGCCAGTGACCCGGAAAACAGGGCACGTCCATCCCGAATGCCGGCAAGCCTGCCGACAATCTCCACACCGTCAGCTTGAAGCGCATTCAAATCCATGATCGGACGCGTTTTGGAGCCGATCAGTTGAAGGGAAGGCACCCGTCTTGCGCGGTCAGGATCATCCACTTCATCCAGGCTCATATCCAGAACGCCGGTTCGGTCCATCCACCATTGAATGTCGAATCCGCGATACCGGCGTGGCACTCGGATGTGTTGCCCGGCGGCCAGTATGACCTCATGGCCCGCTGCGTTCATTTCCGACGCCAGTTGGACACCCGTTGCTGATGCGCCAACCACCAATACGCCGCCGGGTCCAAGCTGGCTGGGATTGCGATAATTGAGCGGGGTCAGCTGCGTAATATGGTTGGGAATGCTCTGCGCAAATTGTGGCAGGCGAACCTGCGCACATGCTCCGCTCGCAACCACCAGATTGTCGCAATACCAATTGCCTCGTGATGTCTGCACGCAATAGCCGGTGCCATGCGCGGCAGCGGACAGCACTGTGGTGCGGTCTTCTATGGGGGCCGTGATCTTCTGTGCATAGAATTGCAAATGACTGACGATCTCCGGCATTGACATAAAGCCATCTGGATCTGGCCCGGCATAGGCAAAGCCGGGGAGGCGGTTTTGCCAGTTGAGTGTTAGTAGTTTGAGGCTGTCCCAGCGTTCATGGGCCCAGGAATTCGCCACTTCGCCCCGCTCGATCACCACATGGGCAATCGAGCGGTCGGTGAGGCATTTGCTCATGGCGAGCCCGGCTTGACCGGCGCCAACAATGACGGTCGAAATCTGTTTCACGACACTCGCTCCTTCAGGCAGCCCGGATCAGGCTACGTCCACATGGACATTGGTTGGGTTGGTGATGAGGTCGAACACAGCCGAACGCTTTTGCGACTGGGCAACCAGAGCGCGGATATCGGCTTCGCTGGCATCCGCATCGATCTCAAAGCGCACACGGACAGCACCAAAACCATTGCGAATGTCCGGGTCCATTCCCAGAATGCCGCGAACATCCACATCCCCTTCAACAATGGCCTTGACGCCGCGCAGTTGAATACCGCGATGCTGAGCAATGGCTGCGACACCACCGGTCAGGCAGCTTGCCAGTGCTGCAAGCACGATTTCTGGCGGGGTTGGCGCACTGTCTTTGGCGGCAAAAACCTCTGGGTGGTCAGAGGCAATTTTGAATGTGTGCTTGCGCTCATGATCCTGGCCAAGGCCGAAATAACCATTGATGCTGTTGATGCTTTCGGTCCCATCCACCCAGTCGCAGGTGCTGCGGAACGTAAAGGCTGCAGCCTCTGGTGCCTCGGCAAAGGCGCCCCGTGCGCCAATGAGAGCTTCTGTGTTTACGCCATTGTCGATGACGCCTTCATTTGTGTTTGCGTGTGTCATGTTATCGTTTCCTTTTTGGGGTTGGTTTGTTTTGTCATTTGGTTTCGTTTGGATGGCAGCTTATTCAGCCACTGGGTTGCGAGCCGTGATCAGCCATGAAGAACTGTCCATCCACAGCCCTTCCGCATTGGTTTCAACTGTTCGGAACAGTTCGGTGAGTGCAGCTTCGACATCTGCACGTCGTTCTTCGCCAAGCGCACCGGCCTCGCGAAAGGTTTCCCCGGCAGGACCGATCGCTAATTGAAAGGCAATGGCCTCCTCAATTGTGCGGCCCACCATGACTTTGGCGTCAATGCGTTGAAAGGCGACATCGGTAAAGCCTGCAGATTTCATCTGTGCCCGGGTGGTTTCTTCATCGGCCATGGAAAATGGGCCGGGTCCGCAGGTCCGAGCGTCTTCACCAGGTTTTGGCAAGATGCTTTGCACGACATCACGAGCCGCAATCAGCCAGGGGTTATCAGCCCGTTGCCGCCACACGATATGGGCCATCCGACCGTCGGGTTTCATGGCGTTCCGCATGGTGCGTAATCCGCCGACTGGATTGGCAAAGAACATGGTGCCAAAGCGGGCAAACACGAAGTCAAACTGACCCTCATCCAGTCCCGCTTCCACATCGCCAGAGACAAACCGGACATTGCTTGAAAGGTTATGTGCAGCGTGTACTACGGCATGGTCCAGAAAGGCCTGGCAACAATCAACACCGATAACGTCACCGGATGGTGCAACCCGTTTGGCCAGCGCGACTGCTGTATCGCCAAAGCCGCAGCCGACATCCAGAATCCGATCGCCGTGCCTTACATCGAGCGTGGGAAGGGTTTCGGCACTGTGCCGGGACAGCCCGCCTACCAGAATGTGGCGATAGCGGACGAATTTGGGGGCCAGAATTTCGTTCCAGAACTCCACGAGAGGCGACGCTTCAAGCGCCGCCATGTTTGGTGTGTGTGCATTCATTTTCTTGTCTCCCTTCCGATCACCTCAGTGAGGGCAATCAGGCTTTGGTGATGATGATTTCGGCATATTCAGCCGGCGCATTCATCGATCCGTCCGTGGCGACATTGAATTCTGCTATCAGAGCCAGAATGTCCGCTTCCAAAGCTGTCTGACCGTTTGCATCCAGCGCCAGAAACGCTTTGTGCACGGGGCCGTAGAGTGTCCGGAACACATCGACAAAATGCGCGGGTGAGCGGTAACGGAAATTGAAATGCCGCTTTGTGACCCGGATGATTGATGCCGTCGGGGCAAATGTCTCATCCAACCAGGCCTGATCACCCCACAGGGCAGGGGATTGAACACCCGCTGGCGGCGCGACATGCCTGCCAAGGGTTTTGAACAAGCGTCCGATGAAGCTGGACGGCGTCCAGTTGGCCATGCCGATCTGTCCACGGGGCTTGCAGACCCGAACCAATTCACGGGCTGCCTGTTCCTGATTTGGCGTAAACATCACGCCGAATGTAGAAACAACCGCATCGTATGAATTGTCATCAAAGGGCAATGCTTCGGCATCAGCGACCTTGAAATCTACCTCGTGACCTTCAGCCTTGGCGCGGGCCTTGCCGCTTTCCAACAGTGACGCCACATAATCGGTTGAGGTTACATTGTGCCACCGACGGGCAAAGGCGAGGGTGGCATTGCCATTGCCTGCAGCCACATCAAGGATTTGCGCACCGGCTTTGTTGTCCATTGTTTCTGCCAGCGTTTCGCCGACGATCTGCAGTGTTGTTCCAACGACTGCATAGTTGCCAGACGCCCATGCAGCGTTCTGTTTCGACTTGATGGCCTCAAAATCTGTTTCGATGATCGTGTTGTGAATGTTCATGATGTTTCTCCGTTTTATCAATGGTTTCAGTTGTTTATGGCAAATGCGTTTTGTTGCTTGCCGATGAACAGACCAATAGACGGAGAGAAGCTGTGCAGATACTTCGCGGAATGAAGTAACCCACTACAGAAATGAAAGTTACGCACTACACGAAATGAAGTTACCGTGTTAAAATCCCTTTGGGAGGCCCGAAATGCGATACAATCAGTTTTGCCCCATTGCCAAGGCAACCGAGATTCTCGGCGAAAAGTGGACCATTCTTATCGTCCGTGAAATTCTGATGGGTGGATGTCGGTTCAACGAATTACAGCGTGGTCTGGGAGATATTTCTCCGGCGCTGCTGACAAACCGTCTGAAGTCACTTGAACAACAGGGCATGGTCGTCAGGCGCAAGATCCCTGGCCAGAAGGGGTATGAATATTTCCCGACAGAAGCCTGCAAGGCGCTTTTGCCACTCCTGATCTCTCTGGGCGAATGGGGGCTGGTCTGGGCCCGCCACACCATCCTGGACGCAGATTTCGATGTCGAGTTTTTGATGTTCTATCTGGAGCGCTCAGTTGACGCGTCAAAACTCATTGGAACCGAAACGGTGATCAAATTCCGCTTTTCCGATCTGACGGAACAGCGCGACTGGTGGCTTCTGATTGAAAGCGACAACACGCAAGTCTGTCTGAAAGATCCGGGCAAGGATATTAATGTCTATTTCGACTGCTCGGTTCGCACCATGCATGATGTCTGGATGGGAGACCGCACCTATAAAGACGCCTTGAAAAGCGGTGATCTGTCTGTTCAGGGTGATGTGGCCTTAACCCGAAATATCCAGGCCTGGCTGACACCGGCCACATTCGCCGATTCAGAGCGGGCGCCCTTACCGGCTTAGGGTTGATCCCAACTTTAACACACTGAATTTGGCCGACATGCTCACCCACACCGTCGGGCCGTTCCTGGAACAGCCGGTCCTGGAACAGCCGTTGCTACGTAATCTATATGTCCTATATAACGGGAACGCCAGAACCTGCCTCCAGCAAAGGCCGCGCCGCCATCTTTATGAAAAAAATAGATGCCTACATCAAATTCAAAGACTGCATTCTATCCGGTCAACTTCGACCAGGGCAGTTTGTGACGCAAAAAGAGCTTTGTGAGTTGATTGATGTTCCAATTGCGCCCGCCAGAGAGGCTATCCAGCGTCTTGAGCATGAAACACTGTTAAAAGTGTATCCAAAGCGCGGGATTCAGATATCCGGTGTCAGTCCAAAGCTCATCCGAAACGCTTACCAAGTTCGTGTGCTGATGGAGAAAGAAGGACTGCGGATCTATCTCGAAAAAGCTCCGATTGCCGACATTGAAGCGATGCTGGAGAGATCCAAAGAAGTGCTGAGCCGACTGGAAAAGAGAGAACTGACAGCAGACGAAGTCCTTGAAATTGACACAGTAGATGACTCGTTCCACAACACCATCGTCGAATATCTGGATAATGAAATTCTGTCGCAGACATACCAGATAAATCAGGCGCGTATTCGCCTGATCCGTATGGGCAATCAAAGTACAGGTGATCGGAAGATACCTGCCATGCGGGAGCACGTCGACATTCTGACCGCCTGTAGTGAGCGTGATATCTCGCTGGCAACGGCGCTTCTGGAACGCCACCTGCAGCTTTCCCAACGCCGTGCATTAGACGGCTGCTAGCCCCCTAAACTCCGAATAAGCTCTGACTGCCTTAACCCATTGTGATTTCCCGATGGCGTTGGATTCCCAAGACAGTGGGATTTCAGGCGACAAGCTCGATTTCATTTCCGTTGATTGCCGGTCAAATTCTGTTATATATATGTAAAATGTAAGAAAAATTTATAAGAATTTGCGGCTCGGGAACGCATCAGTTCCATCAAGGAGGAAGAAATGAAATTTGCATCAATATTAACGGCCATGGCTCTGCTGACGGGTGTAATGTCAGTCCAAACAGCGGCTATCGCTGCGGATTTTCCGCAACGGCCCGTGCAGACAATATTTCCATGGGGACCGGGAACAGCAATGGCTGCGGATCAGATTATTGCCGATGCAATTGGCAATGAACTGGGCGTCGCAGTGACACTTGTTTCCACACCTGGCGCTGGGGGCACAAAAGCGTTCAAAACCGCAATGGCACGCCCCGCAGACGGATACACGATGATTTCAGGCTGGGTTGCTCCATTGGTCAGTGCGCCAGCAAGTGGCAAGGCCGATTGGACTTACAGGGACTTTACGCCGCTTCACTCTGGCGTGGCAGCTGCATTTGCCATCGCCACGCGGGTTGATGACGACCGTTTCGCCAATTTCCAGGAAATGATGGACTATGGAAAAGCAAACCCTGGAAAACTGCGTTATTCATCTGGGACTGCAGGGAACCTGCCGCACAAAGTCATGGCCAAGGCTCTGAAGGCCTTCGGTGTTGTTGCACAGGTCGTGCCTTACAAGACCGACGGCGAAGCCCGCAAGGATCTCCAGTCTGGTGTGTTGGACTTTGTTTTTGTCAATCCGGGAGCCTATATGGCTGACAAGGATGGCTACACAATTGGCCTTGTTCTGTCAGAATTACCTGCTGTCAAAGCATTGTTCGATGGGGCAGATACCGTTGAAGACATGGGCATAGACATCGGATTGACGGGGCTCGGCCCACTGGGTTGGACATGGTGGTTGGTCCATAAAGACACACCAACTGAACAGGTTGAGGTGCTGCAAAGTGCCATGAACAAAGCCATGGAAAACGATGCAGTCAAAGAAAAACTGAGCGCCATTGGCTGGACACCGCTTGAATGGGATCATCAGCAATATGCTGAAATCGTTGGTTCAGTATCGACCCAGATTTCCGGTATGGGCGACGGTTTGCTTTGGGAAGAAGAACAGATCAAAAAGCTGCGCGCCCAATAGCGTTGCTGTTCTCTGGGAGATGGCTTTTTTAGAGCTTGATCAAGCCATTTCCCATCGTGCGGCAGAAAACTCCACTTCTGCAGACGACACACTTTTGAGGCAGGCGACAGGCAGCACAAGATGACATTCACCCGGCAACACGTGGAATGGCTTTCCCTGATCCTGTTCCTGGCAATTGTAGCAATCGTCTTCCAACAGATCAGTACAGACCTGGTGAAACAGGGCATTGCTGAAGGCGACCCTTTCCACAACGCGGCCTTCTTTCCGCGTGCGGTTTGCATCCTTATAATCGCAGCTGTCCTGATCCATGTGGTGACGCTAACGCTGCAATTGAGACAAGAGACAATTGTCGGCGATTCCGTTGCTGCGAAAGATTTGCGCTGGCCCTTTATGCTGGTCTGCCTGTTCGGTTTGTATTTATTGTTTCTGGACTTGCTGGGCTACCATCTGGCAACCGCGCCGTTCATTGCCATTGCCATGATCATTTGCGGGGATAAGAAGCCGATCCCGACAATCCTCTATTCTATTGCCGTTGCGTTGCTCATAGCGTTTCTGTTTGAAAAATATCTGAAGATCGTGCTGCCCGGCGGCATGTTCGCTATCAATATACCGTGGTGACGTTTCATGCTGATTGAATCTATCACCCAAGGCTTTGCGCTATTCGCAACGCCGCTCGTTTTCATACTCATCATACTCGGCATAGTATTTGGATTGCTGGTGGGGGCGGTTCCGGGCTTGGGCCCGCTCATGGGAATTGTTCTGATATTGCCTGTTGCAATCAACCTGCAGCCCATTACCGCCATGGCTCTTTTGCTGGGTATTTATGTCGGCGGCTCCTGCGGAGGTTCGATTTCTGCAATTTTGCTTAGAATTCCTGGAACCCCCCTCGCGGCAGCCACCTTGTTCGATGGTTATCCGCTTGCGCAAAAAGGGCGCGCCGCCGAAGCAGTTGGCGTTGCCATTTCTTCTTCTGCCCTCGGTGGCCTTATTGGCGGTGTCATTCTGATTACGTCGGCACCAATCCTTGCGATTTTTGCACGGCAGTTCAGTCCACCTGAGTTCACAATGCTTGCGATTACCGGGCTGGTCGCGATTGCATCCGTTTCCGAGGGCTCATTCCTCAAAGGCATTCTGTCTGGGTGTTTGGGCTTGATACTGGCAACCATCGGAACCGATCAGATTTCGATGGGCTATCGCTTTACATTTGACAGCCATCACATGCTCAACGGTTTTCATCTGGTTTCCATCGTTGTCGGGATGTTCGCCATCTCGGAGATGGTTTTTCAGATGATGGGCAAAAATCTGACCGCCAAACCGAACATTCCAATTGTGCGCGCCGAGTTCAAATCGGTCCTGTCGGTTCTCAAAAACTGGAAAAATCTGATCAGATCATCCTTGATCGGAACATTCTTTGGCATCCTGCCCGGGGCGGGCGGCGTCATCAGTTCATTTGCAGCATATGCAGTTGCCAAGAATTCCGCCAAACCTCACGAAAAATATGGAGAAGGTGAAGTTGGTGGTGTAATTGCAACCGAAAGCGCCAACAATGCCACCTGCGGAGGTGCACTGGTACCGTCTTTGGCGTTGGGCATCCCAGGTGACCCCATCGCGGCCTTATTGGTCGCAACGCTTCTCATATTCGGTTTTTATCCCGGGCCAACACTTTTCGAGGATCAGCCCGAAATCGTTGGAGCCATCTTTATTGTCTATCTGGCGTCGAATGTCGCTTTGCTGATATTGGGTGTCTTGCTGACCCCGCTTTTTGTTTATGCGTTGAGAATTCGCAAATCCAGATTGATCCCCGCAATCCTGGTGTTGTGCGTTGTTGGCACATTTGCTCTTCAATCCTCAATCTTTGATCTGTGGGCAATGCTGGGGTTTGGGCTGGTCGGGATCATACTACGCATCGCCAACTATCCTTTGGCGCCCATTGTTATTGGAACCATTCTTGGGCCATTGCTGGAAAACAATCTCCGACGCTCTCTGCTCTTGTCAGATGAAGGCTATTGGATATTCCTTGATCGACCGGTCTCTGCTGTTCTGCTGGTAGTCAATGTGCTTCTTTTATCGTGGGTTGCCTGGAGCACAATTCGTAAAATCAGATCACCTGACAGCAAGCAAGAAGATCCTGCATGAACAAAAACTGGCGGTGACATTGATCGCTTGCCAAGCCTTACCGCAACAAGCCTTCATTGGCTGTCTCCAGAAGATACCGTGCTGTTTCATTGTAGTGCTGCGCCAATGCATCCACAGCTTTTTTTGCATCTCGGTTGATCGCTGCCTGGGCGATATCATTGTGTTCCTCTCCAGCATTGCGCCGCCCATTTTCGACGGTTAGCGACAGCCGGCGATAGTGGTCATTCTGATCGCGCAATGTATGGCAGAATGCCAATGTAACTTTTGAACCACATTCTGAAATCAATGCCTGGTGAAAGTCCGCATGGCGCAATTCCCATTGCCTGTCATACAGAATTGGGTCGGTCGGTTTTTCTCTGGGAAGACGTTGTACTATATGCAGGCTTGATATTATGCGTGCCTCCCACATTTCATCTCCAAGCTCGATCGAACGCTGCAATGCCCACGATTCTTCTCTGATACGTGTTGCGACAAGATCATTCAGATCATCCGCACTGAGTGATGCAACCTGATAGCCACGGTTGTGTTCAGCGGTGACCAACCCTGTTGCAACCAACCGCGCCAGAGCTTCCCTGACCGGTGAAACACTCATGCCACACAGATCCTGAAGATCGGATGTTTTTAACGCCGTGCCCGGACCCAGACGACCGGACAGAATGGCGTCCCGCATAATCTGCCAGGCTTGTTCACTTCTGCTCATTATCTACAATCCATATTATTTTCGAAAATATTGCGCTTTATTGAAAATCATGACAGTCTTGGACTCAATTATGCAACAACAAATTGGATGGAGGACATATGAAACGCCTATTGGTATCAATTGCCGCAGGGTTTGCATTGTTGGCAACAACTGCGTTTGCACAGGAAGTTAAAGTCAGATTCCCGGTTGAATACTCACTGGAAATCACACCGGGCGCGGCAAACAAGGAGTTCAAGAAACTTGTTGAGGAACGTTCCGATGGCCGCATTGAAGTGACGTTCTTTCCAAGTGGCAGTCTCTATCGTGGTCTTGATCTCGTTCAGGCTGTTTTGCGTGGCGATGCGGAGATGACAACACTGATTTCTGCCTATTGGAGCGCACTGACACCCAAAAGCGCTGTCTCCGAACTGCCCTATGCCTTTCCCACCAAACAGGCCTTCTACAATGCAATCGACGATGGTTTCTTTGAAAGGGTCTATTCAGAAACGGCAGAAAAGGGCGCAACCGTCATTGCGGTTCTTCCGTTTGATTATCTGATTCCCGGCAGCCGGGAGACGGCGATCCGCAAGCCCGAAGATCTTTCGGGTTTGAAATTTCGAGGCCTCGGCAAGGTAAATCTGGCGATGCTTCAATTGCTGAACGCGACACCAGTGTCGATAAATTTCGGTGAAATCTCACCCGCCATTCAGCAGGGTGTGATTGATGCCCTGAATGTCCCGACAGACAGCTACATGGTCTACAAGTGGCAGGAGAGCATTCGCAATATCACCTATGCGCCGTACTACATTGCGTTCTATCCGTGGACGGTGAATACAAAATGGTGGGAAGGCCTTGATCCTGAACTTCGCCAAATCCTTCAGGATACCGCAACCGAAGTTGCAAAGAGCCATCGTAAGCGCGCTGAAGATGCTTCAGATCAAGCGATCGAAGATCTCAAAAACGCCGGTGTCGATGTACACATCCAGACAGCCGAAGAACGCAAAGTGTGGATGGAGGCAACTCAGCCGGTGTGGCAACAATTTGAAGCTCAGATCGGGTCTGACCTGATCGCAGAACTTAAAACCTACAGCGAATAATGCTGCGTAGATTCAGTCATTTTCTGGCAAGGATTGAGGACGGCATTGCCGCCCTCAATCTGGCGATTGTATTCCTGCTCGTTACTTACGAGATGACGGCCCGATCATTGTTTGGAACATCACTTCCCTGGGCCGAAGAGTTCTCCAGAGTCTTGCTGATTACACTGGTCTATTTCAGCGCAATTGGTCTGACCCGAACGGATGGTCACATCCGCATTGAATTTGTGGTTGGTATGTTTGGCGAGCGGGCACAGATGCTGCTGGTCCGCATGTCTGACCTCCTCTGCCTCGCATTTTCCCTGGCTGCCACATGGCTGGGTGTTATTTTTGTGCAGGAGTCCATTCGCTTCAATCTGAGCTTTGCTCATTCGAATTTGCCGTTCCCTGTGTGGGTTGCGCAGTTGATCGTTCCGGTCGGCTTTTCATTGATCAGCCTGCGACTTGCGTTGCGTTTGATCGACGCAAACCGCGCCACATCCAGCTAAAAGAGTATCCAGCGCGCCATGTCTCTTCTCCTAGTGGGCCTCATCCTGTTTCTACTTGCCTTTGGTGTTCCTGTCGGTTTTGCTTTGTGGATTTCCGGGCTGGTGTTTGTTCTGATAACCGGTGCAACATCTCTCACGCAGGTCGCCCAATCGATTTACTCATCATTGGACAGTTTTGTGCTTCTGGCTGTGCCATTTTTCATACTGGCCGGAAACATCATGCTGCGATCAGGCTTTGCCAGGCATTTGTTTGCTTTCATGCAAAGCCTCGTTGGCAGCGTTCCCGGCGGCGCCTCTATCGGGGCAAGTGGCGCGTCAGCAATCTTCGGAGCCATGACTGGGTCTTCCGTTGCATCAGCAGCAGCCCTTGGGCGGACGATGATCCCGACAATGGAAGCGCTTGGTTACCCACGCCAATACACGGCTGGTCTGATGGCGGCTGGTGGTACGCTTGGCATTTTGATCCCGCCCAGCGTAGCCATGGTTATTTTTGCTGAACTGTCTCAGCAATCCGTCAAAAGCCTGTTTCTGGCGGGCGTCGTTCCTGGTCTCATATCAGCAACAGCAATTGGTATCGTCGCTTTCACCATCGCGTTTCGGCACGGCTATGGTTTGCGTACGGAAGCTTTTTCCTTGCGTGCAGTATGGAATTGCTTTGTAAAAGCCGGGCCCGCCCTTGCCATGCCAGCCATCGTTCTGGGCGGCATCTATTCCGGCTTCACAACCCCCACAGAGGCCGCGGCACTGTCTGTTGTCTACGGTATGTTCATCGGAATATTTGTCTATCGTTCAATCGGTCTGCCGGATCTGCCAGCCATCTTTGTCGAAAGTGCACGCGGAACCGGATCCATACTCTTTATCCTGTCAGGCGCATTATTCATTGGTATGCTTGCGACTCTGGTTGGCATTCCGCAATCCATTGTTGCAACAATCGAGGCACTGAATCTCTCTCCAATTGCATTTCTGCTGTTGGCCAATGTGGTCCTCATCCTGCTTGGCTGCTTTCTGGACGGGTTCACATTGCTGACCGTTGTTGGGCCTTTGTTGCTACCCACGGTCAGCGCGCTTGGAATTGATCCGATTCACTTCGCCATTGTGCTTGTTCTCAACATCGAAATCGCAGCGGTCACACCACCCATCGGCTTGAATCTGTTCGTGATTACGGGGATTTCGGGCACTACGATGAAAGAAGTCTCCATCGGAGTGGCCCCCTTTGTAGTGGCACTCGTGGCCGTGCTTTTATTGCTGACATTCGTGCCCTATTTGTCGCTGGTTTTGCTGTAAATCATCCCAATGTCGTTGGGATGATTACTAGACCTGGTCAGTGTCTGTCAGTTATTGCACCCGGTTGTCACCGTACGGCCCACAAGGCACCGCGCTCAAAAATTGTCCGCATCTGTGGCACCTTGAACTCGTCGGCCACGTGGCCAAGTGAGCTGTAGAAAACGCGGCCTTTGCCGTAAGTTCGTTTCCAGACAACAGGCATGACAACATTGTCGATCTCCTCAAAATAGGTACCATCAAACCGCGTTGTTGCCAGCACCTCAATGCTGGGGTCGAAGTGCATGTAATACTGTTCGGATCGATAATCGAAGTCGCCGATACCGGCGACAATGGGATCCTCCGACTTTGTGATCTCAACCCGGTAATCGATAATATCGCCGGGATGCGCCACCCATTGGCCTCCGGTCATGAACTGATAGTCCGGCTCGTTGCGAAAGGAGTCGCACATCAGCCCGTGGAACCCGGCAATGCCGCTTCCAGCGCGAATGCAGGCCAGAAGGTTTTGCAGTTCCTCCTTCTCAATGCGCGACATGGTGACGGCAGGAATGATCAAATCAAATTCGCCAAGTTTGGGGTCGGCGAATGCTTCTGTTGAACTGTCCAGAACAACGTCAAAATTCTGAGCTTCCAACATGTCTTTGACAACATTGGCACTGGCCTCCGGAGTGTGACCTTCCCATCCGCCCCACACGATAATCGCTTTCTTGTTACTCATGATTTGGTGTCCCTTTAATTGTAAAGCTGCCCGGCGGGCAGGGTGCTCTGCAATGGCAGAGCTTGCTTACATTGGTGTTTCAGCGTGATGGCTTGTCCGGTGTCCGCCGAGATCAGAATGGATTCCATGATTTCCAGAACATGCAATGACAGGTCCAGACTGGCGCGATGGCTGTGGTCTTTGATGATGGCTTCGGCCATATCGGCCAGGCCTATGACCCTGTAATTGCCGTCACCATATAGATGGGTCTGCTCGGCTTTGCTCCAGTCGCCAGACCCGACGGAAACAAGAATGTCGCCGTCAAAATTGTTAGGGTCAGCAACGACCATGGAGCCTTTGCTGCCGTAGATTTCAATTGGGCTGTGATCGTGCTTGTGCACGTCGAAGCTGGTGACCAGTGTAATGGAAGCGCCATTTACAAAAGATAGAATAGCCGAGATATGGGTCGCGACATCCACTGCAATGGTCTCACCTTCGCGTGGACCGGAGCCAATGGTGCGTGTCGGTCTTGTAACTTTAGCCGTGCCGTAAACAGATGAGACCGGACCCAGCATATTGATCAGACTGGTGATGTAATATGGCCCCATATCCATCAAAGGACCGCCGCCATCCTGGTAGTAAAAATCCGGATTTGGATGCCAGCGTTCATGGCCGGGAACCATCATGAAACCCGTTCCCGCTACCGCGTCTCCAATCGCGCCGGAATCAATGATCCGGCGCGCGGTCTGGTGCGCTCCACCAAGAAATGTATCCGGCGCACAGCCAATTCGCAGCCCGGTGCGTGACGTGGCTTCCAGTAGTTTTTCAGCTTCTGCCAATGAGGTGCCAAGTGGCTTTTCGCAATAGGCATGCTTGCCCGCGTTGAGTGCGGCAAGATTTACATCCACATGATGTTGCGGCGTTGTCAGGTTCAGAACGATATCAATCCGGTCATCAGCAAGCAGTGCTTCGACGGTCATCGCGTCCAATCCGTATTTGTCAGCCTTCTCCTTTGCCGCCGCCTCATTGATATCAGAGCAGGCAATCATGTTGATGTATGGAAATTGCTCGGCTCTGCTTAAATAGGCATCCGAAATGACACCACATCCGACCAGTCCTATACCCAGTGAGCGCATAATCTATGTATCCTTTGCAACGTCGTTCCACGGCGCTCTGTAGATATCGCGCAGCATCAATGCTGCCGCACCGCGTGCCCATAATTGTTCGTTGATGGTGTGGAAGATGATTTCGGTGGCTTCGAAGTGGGCGGAAAAACTGTTGTCCCGCACGCTTTCATGAAAGGATTTTCTGATCACGCTTTCATATCTGTCGTCTTCCGTAACCATCACGATTTTTTCCGGATTTATAAGATTGATGATGTGAGAAACGCCAACTCCAAGCATCTTGCCCTGCATTCCGATCTGCTCAAGCGCCCACGGATTTTCCGCTGCGGCAAGTGTGATCAATTGCGATGTGGTGTTAGCGGACTTGTGATGCTCCGATTGAACGGCCTCAGCCTGTTCCTTGCGCAACTGCACCACATCAACTTCCATGTAAGCGTCGAGGCAATCCCGCTGACCGCAGCGGCAGTGTCGGCCCTCCTGACCTGTCTTGATATGGCCGAAAGCGGATCCGAAAGTTGTAGCACCCTTATGGAGGTCATCGTCGATCCACAACGCTAAACCAACGGCCTGATCTACTGTGATCGCGGCAAATGAATGATTGTTCTGAGCGTAGCCAAACCAGCTCTCAGCCAGCGCAACAAGATCTGCTGGCTTGGCCATTCTGGTCCGCAGTCCCAGTCGCTCTTCCAGCAATTGCGCAAGCGGAAAGTCATCATCGGCAAAGATCGATCTGGAATGTTTTTGGCTGGCTTCCAGGTCAAACCGGTCAGGGACACCAATCCCGATGCCCTTGATTTTGCTTCGGTCAATGCCATGTGCGGCAACGCAGACGTGAATGCTGTTTTCAATCACATCGACAATCGCGTCGGTACTCCTGCTGGCAACTTTCACCGGCATCTGCATTGAGTAAACGGCTTCACCTTTGAAGTTCGCAATTGTCGTTGTGATTTGCTCGGATGAAATCTTTACACCGATGACATGGGCTGCATCCGGGATAAGGTCGAGCAAAACGCGCGGGCGGCCGCGTCTTCCATCCTCGGGATGTTTCATGTGGATAGCCTGGACAAGGCCTTCCTCAATCAACGCCCCGGTAATCGCCGATACAGTTGTTCCGCTCAGCAATGTCCGCTCCGATATCTCAACGCGGGAGATGCGGCTGTTACAACGGATTGTCTCAAGAACATGATACTTATTGATCTCCCGCATCAGCAGTGGATCGGCAATTTTAACGGCCAAACGGCAGGCTCCCAAATTCGTCTTCGTATTTAATTCGTGTTCTTTATGTAAATCAAGTTGAGCCCGCGCGAAACCCGTTTTTTCGCGAAAATTCATATTGGGTCAATCTGTCTCACCAGGGCTTGTCCCCTCCGCACAGGGCCGCTGCAAGGCCTCTGGCAGGTGGAAAAAGTGGATGGAATATGCGGATTGAAGTAGTCAAACTGAATTGGCGAGCCGGTGAAATCGGGTGGCCAGAGACAGGCAGAATTGTGCTGGAACGGGAAAGAAATTTACTAGATAATTGATATATATAACTTAATTAGCCTTGTGTCAGGTGATGACTTGAGTGTTTCATTAGTGTCCGGTGGTTGTCCTCACTCGGAGAGTATGCAGCCACTGCGACCTGACATTGTTTCGTACATGAAGGCCGCAACTATCCTGTCGGTGAAACGCGCTTCGATCCGGCTCTAACTTACGGAATTGTGGCGCCGTCACGAAGCTTCTTGTTGAGCTTGCTCAAACACTAGAGGATCGTTTTTCGCAGAGTCACGGGGCCAAAATTATGGGATGCAATCGAGGAGTTTCTAGTTTTTTTGTTTATTTTCAATAAATTAAATGGTTTTATGCAACGTTCAGAGCGTGGCTTGCCAATTAAAACCGGATTGTTTATTAAATAAAGAATACCTTGCTCTGGTAAAGGCTGCGAGGCGAATCCAGGTGCATGGCGATCTGGAAACAGGGATTTTTTGGGAGGAAGACAATGATTAGACTAGCTATAGGTGCAGGACTTCTCGCATTCGCTGCGGTTCCCGCACAGGCCGAAACGACGGTTGACTGGCTTCATATTGAGGCTGTGGAAGGCACCGCTGCCATCATGGAAGCAGCAGCCAAGGAATATGAAGCGGCTCATCCTGATGTAAAAATCAATGTGCAGTTTCTGGAGAACGAAGCATACAAGGCAAAATTGACGACCCTGCTGCAGTCGGACGCTGCTCCGGACATTTTTTACAGTTGGGGCGGTGGTGTCATGAGTGAGCAGGTGGAAGCAGGTGTCCTGCGTCCGATTGGTGATGTGCTGTCTGCAGAAGCGAGTACCGCCATTGGTGAAGCCGGTATCAGTGCCTTTACCCGCGACAATAATCTTTATGGTTTGGCGCAAAATGTCAGCCAGGTTGTCTTCTGGGGCAACAAGGACTTGCTCGATCAGGCCGGTGTTGGTGCCGATGACATGAAGACCTGGGATGGATTCCTGGCCTCTGTCAAAAAGATCAAGGATGCAGGCATCACGCCCATTACCGTGGGCGCACAGGACAAATGGCCTGCGCATTTTTACTGGTCATATCTTGTTGTGCGGCAGGCTGGCCAGGCAGCGTTCGACGCGGCACGTGCCGGCGAGGGCGACGGCTTTGCAGGTGCTCCCTTTGTTAAGGCAGGCCAGATGTTCCTGGACCTCGTGGCTATGGAGCCCTTTCAGGATGGCTTCCTGGCAGCCAATTTTAGTTCGGCTTCGGGAAGTTTTGGTGACGGAAAGGCAGCATTGCACCTGATGGGAAACTGGGATTATGCGGTTCAACGTGACAATTCGGCGAGCGGTAATGGCTTGTCTGACGATCAGCTTGCGATCTTTCCATTTCCAACGGTCGAAGGTGGCGCAGGCGACCCTGCAGACACGCTTGGCGGGATCAATGGCTGGATATTCCATCGCGACGCGCCGGATGAAGCTGTGAAATTCATGGAATGGTATACGTCGAACGAAGTGCAATCCCGATTTGCCGCTGCCAGTGTTTATATTCCGATTGTGGCAGGTTCCGCAGACAGCCTTGCCAATCCTTATTTCAAGGAGATCTCCGACAATATCAACCAGGCGAAATGGCACGCCATCTTCTTTGATCAGGAATTGGGTAAAGACGTTGGCGGTGTCGTGAATGACATTTCCGCCGAACTGTCCGACAATGCGATTTCAGCAGAAGAAGCCGCAGAATTGGTAAAAGAGGCTGTTGACGACTCCCTCTAGTGGTTTGCCTTACATACCGGCTGCAATCAGATTTGCAGCCGGACCGCTGGTTTTGTACTGCCATTTCAAGCCGTATCGGACCTATGAAGATGCCACAATGTTGTCGATAGGAATGCTGCAATGCTAAAGCGTCGTTTGCTGACCAGACGTTGGGTCGCTTTGATGTTGTTTCTTCCACTGACGTTGGGATTGTTCACCCTGCTGGTCGTCATGCCAATGTTCGAAGCGGCAAACTTTTCGTTTTACAAATGGAACGGCTTTGGTCCGCCAACTGACTTTGTCGGGCTGCGCAACTATGATGATGTTCTGACCCATCGGCACTTCTTCACCGCAGTTAAAAACAGCTTTTTCGTAATTGCTGTTTCACTCCTGGTACAACTGCCGCTGGCCCTTTGGGCCGCTCTTGCTCTGGTTGCGAACAATTGGGGCATCAGCATGATCCGCACATTGTTCTTCCTGCCATATATGCTTGCGGAAATCGCGGCAGGTCTCATGTGGCGGTTTGTCTATGACGGAGATTATGGTCTGGTTCCTGCGGTCGGGGATACGCTGGGCATCGACACACCTTTTGTCCTTGGTGACAAGTTCTGGGTTATGCCTGCAATCATGCTGGTGATTGTCTGGAAATATTTCGGTTTTCACATGATGATATATATTGCCGCGCTGCAGTCCATACCGCGTGAAGTCATCGAAGCGGCCCGACTTGATGGCGTAAGCCGGTGGAAAATCACCCGTCATATCAGAATTCCGATGATCCGCTCCGCTATCCTGATCTCTGTGTTTTTCGCAATAATCGGAGCTCTGCAATTGTTTGATCTGATCATTCCGCTTAGCGGTGGGGGCCCGAGTAATTCCAGCAACACCATCGTCAGCTTTCTGTATCAATTTGGAATTACCCGCACGAAATTTGGCTTTGGCGGAGCTGTCAGCATGATCTTGTTTGCAGTCTGTGTGATCATCACATTGGCTTATCGGCACTTTTTATTGGCACGGAAATGGGACTGATGGCAGCTATCGGAAAAAGACGGTTTTATCGGCCTTCGGGACTGTCGATCGGACAATGCGTAGGTCTTTGTATCATCGCGCTGTTTGTCATTGTCCCTCTTTACGCAACAGCATTGGGTGGCTTTAAAACTCTTGGAGAGTTGCGCAGCAGCCCGTTTGATTTGCCACAAAGCTGGAACCCGCAGAATTTCATTGGCATTATAACTGAAAGCACATTTTTCAGGTCACTTTGGAATTCCCTGTATGTGTCCGTGGCAACGGTTGCGTTGACCGTCGTCCTGTCTTCCATGACAGCATTTGCGCTGGCTCACATAAGGTTCTTTGGTCAGCGCATGTTGACCAGTTTTCTCATGGTGGGTTTGCTGTTTCCGGCCGCCACGGCCGTTTTGCCATTGTTCATTACGTTGCGAGATCTGGGGCTTCTGGATTCTCATCTCGGCATTATTCTGGCACAAACAGCCTTCAGCCTGAGTTTTTCTATTCTGCTGTTCCATAATTTTTTCAAGGATTTGCCAAAAGAACTGATCGATGCCGCACGAATGGACAATTGCGGTTACATCCAGATTTACTGGCATATTACATTGCCGCTATCTCTGCCCATTATCGCAACGGTCAGCGTTTTTGCATTTGTCACGAGTTGGAACAATTTCCTGTTGCCGCTGGTCATGCTCAACACACCAGAAAAATACACCTGGCCACTTGGTATCATGCAGTATCGGGGCGAATACGGCACTGACTGGACAAAAATCCTGGCCTATCTGACGCTCACCATTATTCCGGCTGTTGCGTTTTTCCTGGCAGCTCAGAAATACATCATATCCGGTCTGACCGGAGGCGCGGTCAAGGGATAGGCGGTAGGACAATAGGGGGCTTTTAGCTCAATCCTGTTTTCTCACTTTGCCGTAGAGTTCCAGACGGTGATGAACAATGTCATATCCCAGTTCACGGGCAATTTCCCCTTGCAGTTCTTCAATCCGGGGGGAGGTGAATTCAATCACATCGCCTGTATCGACATCAATGAGGTGATCGTGATGCGGTTTGTTCGCCAATTCAAATCTCGCGCCCGTGCCATCAAACTCATTGCGCAGGATCGTCCCACGTCCTTCAAGAATTGAAAGGGTGCGGTAAACCGTTGCCAGCGACACCGAAGAATCCTGCTTTCGAGACCGCTCCAGAACTTCTTCAGCACTGGGATGGTCGCTGGAATTGGCTAGCGCCGATAGAATGGCAACACGCTGGCGCGTGATACGCACGCCCTCGGCGCGCAATTCATGTTCTAGGTTTTCGACCATGGGGGTGTCTGTTTCGCTCATGCCAAATCATTAGCACGATAGATTCATTTGTTCAAACCTTGTTGCAAATAATTCGCAAGTGCATTGACTAGTTGCGAATTATTGTCATAATCATTTGCAGAAAGCGCGCAATCGGTAGATTATCAATTTGAACATGGAGCAAAAAATGCATTTCGCTAAACGAGTCCTCTTGGCAATTGCGGCTATTGCAATCACTGCATCCGGTGCCCTTGCTGATGACAAGATGAAAGTTGTGACCACCTTCACAGTCATTGCCGATATGGCAGCAAATGTTGCAGGCGATGCAGCAGAAGTTGTTTCGGTGACCAAGCCGGGTGCAGAAATTCACGGCTATGAGCCCACTCCGCAAGACATTGTGCGTGCCTCAGATGCAGACCTTATCCTTTGGAATGGGATGAATCTGGAACTGTGGTTTGAGCAGTTTCTCTCCAACCTGAAAGACATTCCAGCAGCCACATTGACCGACGGTATCAACCCAATCCCGATTGGCGCCGGATCTTACGAAGGCCAGCCCAATCCCCATGCCTGGATGGGCCTCGACAATGCGCTGATCTATATCGACAACATTGTTGAAGCATTTGCAGAACATGATCCCGACAATGCCGCGATCTACGCCAAGAACGCGGCTGCCTACAAGGATCAACTGCGCGCAACGATTGAGCCCTTGCGCGAACAGGTCGCTAAAATTCCGGAGGCGGAGCGCTGGCTCGTAACCTGTGAGGGCGCGTTCAGTTATCTCGCTCGGGATTTTGGCATGAAGGAATTGTATCTGTGGCCAATGAACGCCGATCAGGTTGGCACACCACAGCAGGTTCGCGCTGTCATTGATGGCGTGCGGGATAATGATATTCCGGTCGTATTTTGCGAGTCGACAGTCAATACCGCGCCCGCAAAACAGGTTGCTCGGGAAACAGGTGCTGCCTATGGCGGTGAGCTTTTTGTGGATTCCCTGTCAGAGGCAAACGGGCCCGTGCCGACCTATCTCGATCTGCTGAGGGTGACCTCACAGACAGTTGCCAACGGTTTGGCGGGAACTAACTGATTGTCTCACGACATAAGGGTGCGGGTCCCGCATATGAAAACAGAAGCTGAAATGTGATGCACAGATGCTCGATACAGTAACACAGACCAATTCCGGCCCCGGCGATCACGCCGCTGCCGATGGCATCTCTGCAAAAGATGTGACCGTTACATATCGTAATGGTAACACAGCGCTTTATAACGCCAGTTTTGAAATTCCACGCGGCACGGTGACCGCATTGGTGGGCGTGAACGGGGCTGGGAAATCGACCATCTTCAAAGCCATTATGGGGTTTGTTCCAGTAGCCAAGGGTGAAATCCGCCTGCTTGGAAAATCAATTTCTGAGGCACTGCGCAGCAATCTTGTCGCTTACGTCCCGCAATCCGAAGAGGTTGATTGGGCCTTTCCGGTTTTGGTGGAAGATGTCGTCATGATGGGCCGATATGGCCATATGGGTTGGTTGCGCCGACCCTCGGCAAAAGACCACGAGGCCGTCACCGAAGCGCTGGCCCGCGTCAGCATGAGCGAATTTCGCGACCGTCAGATTGGTGAATTATCCGGCGGGCAGCGCAAACGTGTCTTCCTGGCGCGCGCCCTGGCACAGGAAGGCCAGATCATCCTGTTGGATGAGCCATTCACCGGTGTCGATGTCAAAACAGAAGATCAGATTGTAGCGCTGCTACGAGAATTGCGTGATGAAGGCCGTGTCATGCTGGTCTCGACACACAATCTGGGGTCCGTGCCCGAATTTTGCGACAGGACCATTCTGGTAAAGGGCACTGTGCTGGCACACGGTCGGACCGAAAATGTTTTCACCCGCGACAATCTGGAACGCGCCTTTGGCGGTGTGCTGCGCCATGTCACCATTGGTGGCGATGCGCTGCATGATGATGCTGACGCCAGACAAGTTACGATCATGACAGATGATGAGCGCCCCTTCGTGCAATATGGCGATGTCACCGTGCGCGGCGAGCAGGACACCGAGGAATGATCAGTTATCTGCTGGAGCCATTTGGGTACAACTACATGACCAACGCCATGTGGGTTTCGGCTCTCGTTGGCGGTGTTTGCGCATTCCTGTCGGCCTTTCTGATGCTCAAGGGCTGGTCTCTGATCGGCGATGCGCTGTCCCATTCGGTCGTGCCCGGCGTTGCCGTGGCGTACATGCTGGGCTTGCCATTTGCGCTGGGTGCCTTTGTCGCCGGCGGTTTGGCAGCCGGAGCAATGCTGTTCCTGTCCGAGCGGTCCGGTCTCAAGGTCGATGTCATTATCGGTTTGATCTTCACGTCATTTTTTGGCCTTGGCCTTTTCATCGTCTCAATCAGCCCGGTGTCGGTCAGCATCCAGACCATCACCATGGGCAATATTCTGGCCATCACGCCGGAAGACACGCTGCAACTCGTGATCATTGGTTTGGTGTCACTGGTCGTGTTGTTGGCCAAATGGAAAGATTTGATGGTCACCTTCTTTGATGAAAATCACGCCCGGTCCATCGGTCTGCGGCCGGGTCTTCTAAAAGCTGTTTTCTTCGCTCTTCTGGCAGCATCAGTGGTGGCAGCCATGCAAACCGTCGGTGCCTTGCTGGTGATTGCCATGGTCGTTACGCCGGGCGCTACGGCCTATCTTCTGTGTGACCGGTTTCCCCGGTTGATCGCCACATCAGTTGCCATTGGCAGCGTCACAAGTTTTGTCGGTGCTTATGTCAGCTACTTCCTCGATGGCGCCACAGGCGGCATTATCGTGACGCTGCAAACGCTGGTCTTTCTGATTGCCTTCGTGCTTGCGCCCAAACACGGCATTTTGGCCTCCCGCCGCAAATCGCGCATGGCAATGGAACAGTTTGATCAGGAAACCCCTGACGCCGCAGTCATCAGGGAAGCGGCATAATGGAAAACCTGCTGCTGCCCTTTCAGTTTCCCTTCATGCAGAATGCGTTTTTCATCTGCATGATAGTGGCAATCCCGACGGCTTTGTTGTCCTGTTTTCTTGTGTTGAAAGGCTGGGCCCTGATGGGTGACGCCGTCAGCCATGCCGTATTGCCGGGCATTGTGATGGCCTATGTTCTGGGCATTCCATTGCTCATTGGCGCATTTGCTGCAGGTATGTTTTGCGCGGTGGCGACCGGTTATCTGTCAAACAATTCCAGGGTCAAGCAGGACACGGTAATGGGCGTCGTGTTTTCCGGCATGTTTGCGGTTGGCATTGTAATGTATGTGTCCATCGACACCAATATGCATCTGGATCACATTCTCTTTGGCAATATGCTGGGTGTTGAGCCTCATGAATTGCTGACATCAGGGCTGATTTCGCTGTTCGTTTCACTGGCCATTTTACTGAAGTGGAAAGATTTGCTGCTCCACGCCTTCGATCCAACACAGGCGCGCGGGTCAGGCCTGCATGTCGGCTGGTTGCATTACGGATTGCTGGCAGCCCTGTCCTTGACGATTGTCGCGACCCTCAGTGCTGCTGGGCTGATACTGGCAATCGGCTTGCTGATTGCGCCCGGTGCCACCGCCTTCCTGCTGGTGCGGAAATTTTCAGCCATGCTCTGGGTCGCGGTTCTGGTCAACATGGTCACCATGCTGGTCGGCACGTATGCAAGCTTCTTCCTGGACAGCGCTTCCGCGCCCACCATTGTGCTGGTCCAAACCGCTGTCTTTATCGTTGCCTTTGCGCGCCGGCTTGCCATTACCCGCAAAGCGTCGCTCATGCAGATCACGGCAGCAACTGAGGCCCCAGACCAGTCAAGTACGGCCTAGAGCCTTTCTTGTTTATACGGAATCATTTGATGACCCAAAACAGGTCATCCCGCAAGGCAGTCAGCGCAGCGCGATGCGGCGCATCGGGCAAGCTGGCTAACGCTGCTGGTGGGCTGTTCTGGGGCACCGAAGGCTGGATTTGCGAGATCGCTGGACATCGTTACAGCCCACTTGTGGTCGTGAAGACCACCACGTGGCCTGTGCCTTGCCAGCAAACGCGCAAATCCGGTCAAACGTTTCCGTATAAACAAGAAAAGCTCTAAGGCAAAAGCATTCAGTTCATAGCAAAGGGAGCGCAGTCTGCGCCCCCATATCGGTCCGACTGATCAGACCTCACCATCATATTCGCCGCGTGCCGGGTAGTTGTTTTTGATTGCGAAATCCAGCGCGCCGACAAGCTCGGAGAAATGCGGACGCACAAATGGCATGGTCTGCGTCGAGCCATAATAAAGGCTCTGATCCGGTGAAACCATGAAGAGGCCAGGCTCCGAAAACAGGGCAGGCTCCTCTATGCCAATGGATGTCTTGCCGCGTGAGGTTGAAATATAAAGGCCCCATTCGCGCGCGACAGACAGCGGCAGGCTGTGACCGAAGCGGATATTCTTGTTCTCGATCTTGTCGGCCATGGCCCGCGTGCGTTCCTCAGTGTCGGCACTGAGCGCAATGACCGTCACACCACGCTCTGCAAATTCGCTGACGCGCTTGTCGAGTTCGGACAGATAATTTGCGCAGATCGGGCAGTGCAACCCCCGATAAAAACACACAACGGTGCCGCGTTCAGATTGTTCGTCTGACAGATTGAACGCCCCATGATCAAGGGTGGGAACGGCAAGGTCAGGGGTCTTACGACGTGGCATCAACATGAATAAATCTCCTTTGGAATTTCTGTTGCAAAGGAAGTAGCAGTCTCTATGATTGGATAAATCCTGAATAACCAACTTAAAAGACGAAAATGAAAATTGATCGCCTGACGGCCCTGTTGAACCGCTTTCGCCTGATTGTACAGCCCACTACGCTGGAGGGCGCAAATCTGGCCGCCTTTCGAAATGTTGAAACAGGGCAGGATCATCTTGTGTTTCAACCTCGGCAAATCGGTATTTCAGGCCATGAGGGCGCGCTTTTGTTCGCGCTGCATGTCGATTTTGACAATCTGACCAACCCGCTGCAAACCGCTCTGCCAGAAATGGTTGTCGAGATTGCGGAGCCCGGCAGTGATCTGTCCAGCCTGGTCTCGTTGCTGGCGTCCGAGCAGCAAAATGCCCGCTGTGGCGCGCCTGCGGTACTTGGCCGTCTGGGAGAAGTTCTGGTGGTCCGCATGCTGCGTCTGCAATTGGAGCGCGGCGCCACAAATTCCGGCCTGTTGGCCGGTCTTGCCCATCCCCGCATCAGCCCGGTGATTGTCGCCATACATGACAATCCGGAAAAAACATGGAGCAATGCAGCGCTGGCCGGCGTTGCAGGCCTGTCCCAAAGCCGCTTCAAGGAACTCTTCGCCAGCGCCGTCGGCACAACGCCAGGCAGCTATCTGCGCCGCTGGCGCATGGTGTTGGCACGCATGGATTTGCAAAAAGGCGACCGCGTAGAACGCGTTGCTCACCGCTACGGCTACACAGCGCCAGACGCGTTTTCACGGGCTTTCATGAAGGAGTTTGGGGTACGGCCGAGCAATGTGACAAATGGATTGTCTCACCCGGTATAAGCGAATTTGGTTCGTTATTTGAATTGTTGGTAGCGGAAGGCAGGTTACACCAAAACATACCCCCGCTAACAATTTGATCTATCTGGTTGGCTTCTCGAAACTCAACTCAGTCAAGTGGAAGGTGCGGATAGGCCTTCTGGCGTTTTTGGAAGGACAAAACGACCGGGTTTACGATAACACCTGCATCAAGATTGATAGCCCGGCGAATGGTTTCGTTTTCCTGCCAGGCGGCACGTCCATCGACAATTGTTGGCAAGTGAACAAGGAGCGCTGCAGAAATGGAGCGCGACGCGCTTTCCCAAAGATAATTCGGGGTATGATCCACGGCATAATAATCGGTCTTTTCAACCTTGAACATTGGGTCTTTGAAGGTTGTTGGTTTGGCGAAATAGAACCCCATACCCTCGTCGCAACTCACGTCAACGATCAGGCTGCCCGGTTTCAGGCAGGACTTTTCGGCTTCCGTTATGAAGTCCATGGGATGATCCGGGTCCTGATAGGTCCCATTGACGATAATGTCGGACTCGGAAATCAGATCGGACAGGGGGCGTTCGCTGCCATCATGCTCGACGACCAGCATGCGCGCTTCACCTTCACCGCCTTCGCGCAAGCGAACATAGTGACAATCCAGAACCTCTTCGCGGACTTCATGATCCGGGCGCTGGATGCAAATGGTAATGTCTCGGAACCCATGTGCCTTGAGCGCGTAGATCGCCCCACGGCTCACCGCCCCAAAACTGAATATGATCGTCTTGCGCTGGTTACCATAATGCCCATCAATGCCCTTGACCCGCATGGCATGCAAGATGGCGCAATATCCTGCCATTTCATTGTTCTTGTAAAATGTATGACGCCCGACCTGCCCGGACGGACTCCAGACAAACATGTCCTCAAAGGCGACAAGGGTCAGCTTGCGGTCGATCGCAGCCTGAGTGATGGCGCGCTGTTGAGCGCAATGCGGGTAGCCCCAAAGAATGCCGCCCTCTTGAAGCTCCATAAGATCGGACAACATGGGTTTGGCGACAATCACATTTCCAAGTTCAGACAGAAGCGAACTTCGCGGCGCAACGCCTCCGGTTTGTGCGGCGATTTCAGCATCTGTGAACCCAAACGGCTCTCCATAGCCCTCTTCAAAGATCAGTTTTTTGCGATATTCTTCGGTCAGTCTGGGCAAGTGTTCGGGATGAATTGGAACGCGTCGTTCATATTTCTTCTTGGATGTCCCAATGACTCCGAAGGTTAGCTTGCTCATTCTAGTTCCATTTCCGGGGCTTGCCCCTGAGGTCTACGTCGATGTTTTTTGATCGCAGTTTGAGCCAACAGCAGGGGGAAATGTCTAAGGACAGTCCGCCTGGCAACCCTGACTTGTCATTGAAAAATTTTTACAGTCGATGCGGCCAAATTTGCAGCGTTGACTGTAAGTTGTACCCAGTAACTGATTGCGCGGAAGTTATCCAACACAAACAGTTTTTTTAGGAAAGATCGGGTCGGAGGAGACAGGCTGCCAATGGTTTCGTTCCTCCCAGAACAAGCCCTTGATCTGCGGCTCCTATACTTGGCGGCGCGCGCCTGCGATCAACCCCACGCACATGACTACGCAGCGTAGTGCACCAGCCGACCGTTTCGATGATCGCGCGGCAGTTACCTATGTCTCCGGGTCGGACAATGTGGGGATTGGTAGCGGAAGAGGGACTCGAACCCCCGACACGCGGATTATGATTCCGCTGCTCTAACCAGCTGAGCTACTCCGCCCCGTAAGGGACATCCACATTGAACGAAGTCATGGGATGTCTGGAAATCGTTATATAATCAACGAATGACGCGCATATAAAGGGCGCGGCGCAGTCGTGTCAAGCACTGTCGTGTCGCGTTTTCAGATGAATGGCACTCGCATGGGCTGACCGCCTGAAATGGGTCAGGCAATCAGGAAGTCTGAGACGGTTTTTGGTGCTGATGCCGCATCTGTTGCAGTTGCAGAACTGATCTGCGGACGTTCGGTCGAGCCGATCCAGCCGCCGCCCAGAACGCGGGTGCTTGCAGTGTCATCTTCATAGATCACACAGGCCTGTCCGGGCGAAATGCCATCTTCCGGATTTGCCAACTCGCACCAGACATCATCTCCTGATGCATAGAGTGTTGCAGGCATTGGTGCGCGGGTACTGCGCAGGCGGGCAAAAATCGGCAGACCCTCTTCAGGCAACTCTGTCAGCGCTGTCGCGCCAAGCCAATTGACGTCACGCAGATGCACAATGGCAGTTGCCAGCGCTTCACGCGGGCCGACGATAACCTGCTGGGTTTTTGCATCCAGATCCACAACATAAAGCGGGTCGGCAGCCGATATGCCAAGGCCGCGGCGCTGGCCAACAGTGTAGTGAATAATGCCCTTATGGGTGCCAAGCACCGTGCCATCCACATGCACAATATCGCCGCCGGTTGCCGCGTCTGGCTTCAGCCGCGAGATCACATCAGCATAGCGGCCGGACGGCACGAAACAGATGTCCTGGCTGTCTGGCTTTTGCGCAATATGCAGGTTCAGATCCTCTGCAATCTGGCGGGTTTCCGCTTTGCTGAGGCCGCCAAGCGGAAAGCGGATAAAGTCGAGCTGTTCCTGCGTGGTGGCAAATAGAAAATAGCTCTGGTCCCGGTCATGGTCGACCGGGCGATACAGCTCGCGGTGTCCATTTTCGCGCATCCGGCTGCCGATGTAATGGCCGGTCGCAAGCGCCGCCGCACCCAGGCTTTTGGCGGTTTCCAGAAGATCGGAAAATTTGACGGTCTGGTTACAGGCCACGCACGGGATTGGTGTTTCACCAGCTACATAGCTTTCCATGAACGGGTTGATCACCTGCTCGCGGAATTTCTGCTCATAATCCAGCACATAATGCGGCATATCCAGCATGTCAGCCACACGGCGGGCATCATGAATGTCCTGACCGGCACAACAGGCACCCTTTTTGTGGGTCGCTTCGCCGTGATCATAAAGCTGCAGGGTCATACCAATGACCTGATAGCCTTCGCGCTTTAAAATAGCGGCGGTCACAGAGGAATCGACGCCGCCAGACATCGCAACGACAATGCGCGTGTCCTCCGGCTTTTCCGGTAAATCAAGGCTGTTCAGCATGACAGTGGTCCAGATAGTTCATCAGATGGTTTGCAGTAAAAGCAATCGCAAGGCTTGCATATAGTCCGACAATGACAAAACCCAAGCGGTTCCAATCATTTCGCGGCGTTTTACAGCACGTATTATGAATGTCGAGTCATTTGACCTCATAGATGGAGCCGTTGTCGAGGCGCGCTATGTGCATCCCATCCATCGTAAATCAGGCACTTAGAGTGTCCAGCCGGATATTCAAAGTAGTTTTGCATAGGTACACTGGGTACGCTGGTGATCTCAGTGTGCCACCCGAATATACCGGTTATTACCTGCAGATGGATCAGGAGCTACAGCCTGGCCTTGATGAGCGAACACCCGATCTTTGTGACCATCAGTTTAGTTTTTCAATCGAAAGCCGCATGAAATATCCAGGAATTTATCCAATAAATGCATCCCTGAAATCATTTTTGAGTCAATACTAGGTCGAAAGACACATTTATTAGTGATATAAGAAGAATAAAAATGCAAACAACAGATTTTTTTACATCAATATTTATCACAGTATTGCTAAATAGGTCGCATTTGTTAAGTGTTTTATGAATTTGGAAATTGAGTAGGTGAGATGCCATGTCAGACCTCGTGACAAAGAGAGAGAAATTTCGCACGCTTGCAGAGAAGCGGACGGATAAGGCGATAGAAGCGATTGATCGTATCGGCAACTTGTCCAATACGCAGCTTTACGAATGGGAGGAGTCTGAAGTTCGAAAGATTCTGAAGGCGCTTCGTGACGAAATTGGCAAAATTGAGGCTCGATTCAATGTACCAAGCGCTCGACGTCGCAGCAGTTTCAAGCTTTAGGGGAAGCAATGATTAACGTAGAAAGCCAAGTTTCCGCAATTCGGGTGGACGATCAAGACTTCCTTGTGACCAGCACGATTGAGCGGTGCCCAAAGATCATGATGATACGTGAACTTTTCAAGAATGCCATTGAAGCTGCTTCGGAGGCGGAAGAAGGCGGGAAAGTGGAATTTCGAGTTTGCGAAATATCAGGAATTCCAAAGCTCACCATCTGGAACAACGGACCCGGAATGGACGAAGAAGAACTTTCTCGCATGACTAATTTGGCTGCGTCCATCCGCAAGGAGAAGGGACTAGACAAAAACTTCGGGATGGGCGCCAAGGTCGCTTCGCTGCCCTCAAACAAGCGAGGACTGCGCTACCGGTCGTGTAAAGAGGGGCGGGTGCACGAGACCATTCTTTGCGAACGCAATGGCGTTTATGGTCGACTTCGCAGGCTTGATTCCGACCAAAACGATCTCGGCGATGTTATTGAAGTCACGGATATCATCAAGAACGAGGAAACTAGGAAGCTTGATAGTGATTGGACAGAAGTGACCTTGCTTGGAAATAGCCTAAATCAGAATACTGTAGAGGATCCGTATTGCGGCGATCCCCCTCAGAAACGCTTTTGGTTGGCAAATTATCTGTATCATCGTTTCTATTACCTACCTGATACTATTGAAGTCCGTCATCTTGAGGGTACGCATTCACGGAAGACGGGTTCGCGCAAATTTCGCACAATTGACGACCGCCGTAAGGACGGAGCGTTCACGCAACACGAGACCGTGGAACTGCCCGAAGGCGTGAAAATTCATTATATTTACGACGAACCTCTTGGTGAAACTTCGCACAATCGCTCGATAAGCGGTTCAATAACCTCTGTACTGAGCACCTGTGCGATCGTGTTTCAAGGGGAGATGTACGGTGTGCTCTCAGGTAGGTCTTGGACAATAGAGGCGCCAACATTTGGCATCACATTCGGTGCCAAACATATCTCGATCCATATCGAACTACCTGATGATTTTTCGGTTCTACCGGAAGGTTACCGACAATTCCTACGTTATACAGATGGTGAGCAGACCCAAGTTGGGAGTAGTGATTTTGCGGTTAAAATCCTCGAGCATAGACCTGATTGGCTCGTCGATTTGATACACACGATGGCGCCCAACACTGCGGATTCTAGCGATAAGATTAGGAGTAAGCTTCAAGAATTTCTTAACCGTCTGAGAGTTCGGGCTTCATCGCCCCGCATTGACAAAGAAGGCGATTTGGATGTTGATTTCGGAACCGGCAAGGGAGCCGCGCCCAAAGACGGCGGTGAAGGGCACGACAACAATAATGTCATACAAACGCCGGATGACCTGATGGTGGTGCCTTCAGGAGCCCATATGGCACGCCTTTCCCAAAATCTCGAGAGGGCGCCGAAGCTTATCCCTCTGGACGATGTTGAAGAGATTGAACAAAAGCAGATTGTGGGACGTTCTGCTCGATATTATCCTAAGACTGGCGAACTTTTCATCAATATGCGTTACCCCACTGTGGCGCAAATGTTCGATAAGCTTGTTCTTGAATACTCACATGCTCCCGATCCCGAAGTGATGCAAGCCATGGCAAGGGGATACGCGAGAAACTCCATGATCCAGCGGGTAGGCTACGCGGTCGTTTTTGCGCTTGCAAAACGCCTCAACAAGGAATGGGACGATGAGGCGATGGGGAAAGCGCTCGAGCCAGAGAGTCTGAGTTTGGCAGCGGATAATTATTTCGAATCTATGCAAGACGCTCGTAGAGCGGTTGGTACCGCGTTAAAATTGAGCCGTATTGAAGCTGACAACCAACACTCTTACGAATAAATGGCGGAACCACTACATCCGTTAGCGTCGAGATCGGAACTCAATTACTGCAGTGTAGCTATGAAAAATTTGCCTGAAGACCTCTTCGAACTCATCGAGTTTGAGCCTCATACTCTCCGTGTCACCAGCCGAGAAGGCAAACATCGTGAATTCAAGCAACAAATCAATCAACGCCAGATTAGTCGTTATACAAAAGCGCTAGCCGCATTCTCCAACACAGACGGTGGGGTACTAATTTTTGGGGTGACTGACACGCCGAGGCATATTGTCGGTGTGGACCCGGCCGAATTCCCTGATGAAGCACAGTGGTCGGACTGCTTGAACCGTGATTACGCGCCGGAGATTGATTACACCATACGAGAATATGAGATTGCCAATCACACCGTTATTGCGATTGGCGTAGATCGTGCGAAAGATCTCCCAATTGTTTGTTTGCGTGACAACAATTTTCAGCGAGAAGTGCGTGGCGTAGTCCAACAACAAACTTTGTCGCAAAAAGGTAGTATTTACTACAGGCGAGCAGGTCAAACTCGCCCGATCTATTACGCTGAATTGAAGGCAATTCTCGAAAAACGAGATGAAGAGCGCCTTCAAGCGTTCTTGCAGAACCTAAAGATAATTTCTGATGTGGGGCCGGACAAAATAGGCATCTTGGATATGTCGGAACGCGCGTCTGAAGGTGATGCAACGCGACTGTACTTGTCTAGGGAAACGGCTCGAAATCTGAATTTCATAGAGCGTGGTCGCTTCGTGGAATCGCCAGATGATGGTGATCCAGCATACGTTGTAGTTGGCAATGTTCATCTAAATCAGGTGGTGGCAGGACCGCTAGATCCTGCCGATCAGAATTTACCAACTGATGCGGCAAATAGCCTTCGTCCTTTTATACATGAATTCTATCTGGACGGGATGCCATTCAATGGACAGCATGTAGCCAGATTAGCCAAGTTTTCAGGCATTCGAGGTCAGGGAGATTCTGACCAACGGTATTGCATTCAGGACGGCAAAGTGAATCGTGTTTACTACACTAGAGCAGGCATTCAGAAATTGCGCGAAATGATCGAAGCGGACCCAGAATCTGCACTCAGGTCTTTCGCTTCGAAAGCCACAATCGACCAGTATGAGAGTTTACGTTAAAGACAGGGCTTACGAAAACTAGGGTATTTGAGGTGAGGAAGTCGTGAGGCATCGGGCTGTGTTCATGCCGTGCAGGTGAACTACAAGGTGGTATCGGGCACCTCGGCGTTCATCTAATCGCGCTACGGTCAGAACGCGCGGCCCATGCAAGGTTTCGCGCCTTACCGACACCTCCAATATGGCGAAGATGCGGTCGCATTTGCCGCTTTGGGCGGAAAAATTTGCCGCCTTTAAATAGACGAAAACACACGGCTGATACCAAGCCTCTGATAAATATGGATAAAACAGAGGCAGTAAACTGGCCTCTTGCTTGCATGGAGGGAGTGTCGGCGTGCGTCGACGCTTTGGAGTAAGCCATGTTTGTTTCTACGCCTCCGCAAATATCTGCGGATGCAGCCCAGACCGGATCTAACGGTCCGTCAGCCCCGGCAGAAGCCGGAACTGGCGGGGGCTTTGCTGCGTGGTTACCTGGTGGTGTGCAGCCAGGCGGCGAAATGCCGACAGGCGCAGCCCCTCTTCAAGGCGCAGAAGGGACCACGCCCCCACCGCAGTTCTCGCCATTTGGGCTGGAAGTGGCAGCGGGTATGCTTGGTCAACCCAATCAGGCAAATACTGAAGCTTCGGCTTCTACCGGCTTTCAAAAAGGCGCTGGCACACAAGCCAACATGCTGCTGCATACTGCTGCGCAGACTCTGGGTGACGCAAAGGCAAACCAGAGCGCCAACCCCTTGGCGGGTCAACAGGGTTCTGCGCAACAGGGTGCAGAACTTAATCTCCTATCAGGATCAAAATCTGGAACTGCAGCGGCAGCAACAACTCAGTCCGATGCTGAAACCGCCGAGACTGTGCTGAATCGGCTGGGTGTTCCCGCTGTTGCAAAAGAGCTGACAGACCCATTGGCCAAACGCGCTGCCGCTTTCTCATCCACATCGGCAGAACCATTCAGCAACGCACAACGCGTCAGTTCCGATGGTTTGCCGCAGAGCCAGACACAATTGGCAACTTTGCCGCAATCAACAGATAGCGGGCTCCGGTCACAGCTTTCGCAAGGTGGTCTGACGCAATCCCAAGCTCAGGGTCAGGATGGCACCGGCAGACCCAATCCGACGATAAATACACCGGACATTGCAGTGCAGATGGCGCGCAATAAGGCGGATGGCAACAATCAGTTCACCATCCGGCTGACACCGGAATCCATGGGCACCATCACGGTCAAGCTGAACATCGCCAACAATGCGAATCTGACAGCGCAGTTGATGGTTGAAAAACCCGAAACGCTTGCGCTTTTGCAAAAAGATATGGCCGGCCTGGAAAAAGCTTTGAAAGCGCAAGGGTTTTCAACCGGCGACGGAGATCTGACGATCGCGTTGAAGCCGTCCAGCCTTGGCGTGCGTGGCGGCGAAGCAGCGATGAATTCTGGCGCCGACCAACGTTTTAGCCACAACCAGAACACAGGCCAAAATCAAAGTCAGGCGCAGGGTCAAACCAATGCGCAAAATCAGGGATCAAGCACGGCTGCACAACAAGCGCCGTCTAACCCGACCCCAACAGGCGGTATGGATCGCCCGGCTCCTGGCATGTTGTCGTCTGGTGATATGGGCTTCCAGCAGTCTCATCATGAGCAAGGTGCCCATGGTCATGAAGGGTTTGAGCAAAACCCGAATGGACAGGGCCAGCCGGAGCCCGACGAACAGGATTTGGGTTTGTTGGAACACGCAGACCTCATTGCAAATGCCTATCACGGCAACAGTTTACTAATCGGAATGTCCACCCAGTTGGATCTGTCCGTATGACTTTTGGAGACATGACATGGACCTGACCGCACTCAGCGCTATTACCAGCACAGCCAGCGTAGCCAGCACGGATCAGTCGGATCTGATTCAGAGTTATGATCAATTTTTACAGATTCTGACGGCGCAATTGCAAAACCAGAGTCCGCTGGAACCTATGGATGCAAATGAATTCACCAATCAACTGGTGCAATTCTCATCCGTGGAACAGGCCATCAAGACCAATGATTCGCTTGAATCCCTGATTGCACTCAGTGCTTCCAATGAGGCAACCAGCCTGGTTGGATATCTGGGACAGAATATTACAGCGGAAGGTGCGGCCACCACATTGCAAAATGGGGCAGCTACCTGGCAGCTGAGTGCTTCCGACTATGCAAGTGACACTCAGGTAACGATTCGAAATGCAGCCGGGTCGATTGTCTACACAGACGAGGGCACTCTGGAGCCGGGTGAAACCAACTATGTCTGGGATGGCACAACAAATGATGGAGGCACCGCCCCGGATGGGCTGTATGGCATTACCGTTGAAGCCAGAGATGGAGATGGCAACGTCGTTGATGTTTCAACTGCCATTTCCGGGCAGGTGACCGGGGTGGATTTCAAGACCTTCCCTTCGGCGCTGTTGGTAGGCGATACCCGTGTTCCGATCACGTCTTTGACGGCTGTGGAACTCGGATCCTAGCGACTCTTTGTTGACCCAAAATCATTTTATGAATTGATCTGCCTGGCCTCGGAGTGGAGGCCTGCCGGACAGCGTCTGGCTACCTGTGGTGGTAAATGACTGCTGCATGGATTGTGCCAGTTGGCAAACGCCTGAATCCGGTCAATTGATTCTGTTTAATCAGAATATGCCCTGGGCCATTCGCATCCGTTCAAATTCTTAGCAAATCCTTACAGTCACCTTAGGCAAAATTTAAGGCGTCGGCGGTATTGTCTCCAAGTCTGGTCACATCAGATTTGAGTGTGAGAGTACTGATGACCGATCGCATAAAGCCGCGTGTCAAATACGTGATCGGCCCTGACGGGTCGCCACTAACTATTGCTGATTTGCCTCCAGCGACAACTCGTCGTTGGGTCATTCGCCGCAAAGCAGAAGTTGTAGCTGCTGTTCGTGGTGGTCTGTTGAGCCTGGAAGAAGCCTGCAGTCGTTATACGTTAACGGTTGAAGAATTTTTATCCTGGCAATTGTCAATAGAAAGCCATGGGTTGGCTGGTTTACGAACGACGCGCATTCAGCAGTATCGCTGAATGATACAAAACTAAAAAACCGGCGGAAACGCCGGTTTTTTTATGCCTAAATTCCAGATTTTGCGGTGCGGCCGATCTCTGAATACGGTCCCAAAACGGGCTGAAAGTCGTGCCCATTACGGCGCGCTTCCTGCAAGCGCTGCACGTGCTGATTCACTAAATCTTAAGGCTTGTTAAGGACTTGTTTACCAATAGGTAGGTAATTTTTTCCTAGCAACACAAATATCTGAGCCAACAACACCACAACCAATTTCGAGAATAGAGTTCCTTCGTGCTGGAATTGACACGTTTTTTCAAATCAATAGGCGTTGCGCGTTTGGCTGCCATGGGCGTCGTCGCCGCTGTCCTTATCGGCTTTTTTGTTTTGATCGTATCGCGTGTCACGTCGCCTTACATGGTGCCGCTATTCACCGATCTCACCTTTGAAGATTCATCCGCAATTATCGAGCAACTTGAAAGTCAGGCTGTTCCATATGACGTGCGCGGCGAGGGTGCAGTTATTCTGGTGCCCAAGGAAAATGTCTTGCGGTTACGCATGTCCATGGCCGAAAGCGGTCTGCCATCGGGCGGCAGCGTCGGTTATGAGATATTTGACCGTGGTGACACGTTAGGTGCCACAAGTTTTGTTCAGAATATCAATCGCTTACGCGCGCTGGAAGGCGAATTATCGCGCACAATTCGTGCCCTGCAGCGTGTCGTGCAGGCCAGGGTTCATCTGGTCATACCCGAGCGGCAATTGTTTCAGCGAGACTCTGAATCACCCACGGCCTCCATAGCGGTGAAAGTTCGTGGTGAACTCACCAATGGACAGATTCAGGCAATCAGACATCTGGTAGCATCAGCTGTTCCAGGACTTAAGCCGTCACGCGTTTCGATAGTTGATGAAGCCGGCCAATTGCTGGCAAATGGCGAAGACAGCGCCTCAGGCGGTGCCATGATGGGCGCGCTGGATGAAAAGCGCAAAGCGCAGGAAGCCCGTTTGCGCCGTGCCGTTGAAGAGATTGTTTTCCAGGTCGTTGGTGATGGCCGGGCGCGGGTACAGGTCACTGCGGAGCTGGAGCGCAATCGCATTACCCAGACGGCCGATGTCTTTGACCCGGATGGTCAAGTTGTCAGATCTTCCCAATCCCGCTCCGAGGCCAGCAACGCATCAGAAGATCTTGCGGCCGGTGGTGTCACCGTTGGCAACCAATTGCCGGGCGCTGATGAAGAGGGCGGAGATACAGGCTCAAATTCTCAACGTGAAACCTCTGAAGAGGTCGTGAATTACGAGATTTCCCGCACCACAACCACCGAGGTGACCGAGGCCGGACGCCTTCGCAAATTGTCTGTCGCGGTCCTGGTTGACGGGGTTTACACTCAGGAAGCAGGTGGTGAACTCATCTATGCGCCCCGCACCGAAGAGCAACTGGCGCAAATTGCAACACTTGTTCGTTCTGCTGTTGGCTTTGAAGAAGGCCGTGGTGATCAGGTCGAAGTGGTGAATATGCGGTTTGTGGCCAGCGCTGCACCTGATGCAAATGCATTGGTGGAACCCGGTCTGTTTGATTTCACCATGGATGACATCATGCAGGTTGCCGAATTGGGTGTGATGCTTTTGATGACATTGCTGCTGGTGTTGTTTGTCATGCGTCCGCTGGTCCGAAAAGTTCTGACGCCGGAGCCGGTTGAAGCGCCAGCGCCGATCAGCCCGATCATGACCCAGGAGGGTGCTGAAGGGGTTGCCGTTGGCGAACCGGATCAAAGGCTTGAACAGGCACAGGCCGCAGGTGCTGCCCGTGCCGACATGGTGCGTCAGGTCAGTGAACTGGTAAAAACCAATCCAGATGATGCGGCGACCATTCTGCGCAATTGGCTCCAGGAGGCTGCGTGATGAATGATCTTGCAGCCATTGGTGAGCTACAAATTTCAGAAAGTGTCCAGAACCGGAAACTGACCGGGGCCGACAGGGCCGCTGTTCTGCTGTTGTCACTGGGTGGTGACAATGGCGTCGGCGTTTGGGAACGCCTTGACGAGATTGAAATCAAGGAAATCTCATTGGCCATGGCCCGCCTGGGACCCGTATCCCCAGGCATGATGGAAGATCTGTTGGTTGATTTTGTTGCCAAATTATCCGCCAAGGGTGCGGTGATGGGCAATTTTGAATCGACCGAAAGATTGCTGGGATGTTTCCTGCCTGACGACCAGGTCAAATCTATCATGGAAGAGATTCGCGGACCTGCTGGCCGAACCATGTGGGAAAAACTGTCCAATGTGCAGGAAACCCTGCTGGCCAATTATCTGAAGAATGAATATCCGCAAACCGTTGCCGTGGTGCTGTCCAAAATCAAGTCCGACCATGCCTCCCGCGTTCTCAGCCTGTTGCCGGAAGAGTTTTCTCTGGAAGTTGTCAACCGGATGCTGCGCATGGAATCTGTTCAGACCGAAATTCTGGACAAGATTGAACAGACCTTGCGCGTGGAATTCATGGCCAATCTGTCTCGCGGCAGCAAGCGTGATCCGCATGAACACATGGCGGACATCTTCAATAGTTTCGACCGCCAGACAGAAACACGCTTTATGTCATCGCTCGAAGAAGAGAACGAGGATTCGGCTGAGAAGATCAAGAATCTGATGTTCACATTCGATGATCTGGCGAAACTGGATGGCATGGCAATCCAGAGCATGCTGCGCTTCATCGAGCGCCCTCAACTGGCGTTGGCGCTGAAAGGCGCTGGTGATGGAATTCGGGACATGTTCTTTGAAAACATGTCTCAACGGGCTGCCAAACTGCTCAAGGATGACATGGAAGCATTAGGCCCTGTCAGGCTGAAAGACGTTGATGAAGCCCAAAGCGGGATGGTCAACAAAGCCAAGGAAATGGCCGACCGTGGTGAAATTGCAATCTCCAGTAACCAGGGAGAGGACGAGTTGGTTTACTAAGCCAACCGCTGCGCATCATGGACGATACAATTGTTGCCTCAACACCATTCCGATTTGATCTGGATCTGTCACAAAACGCCATGACACTTCAGGAGCGTTTGAATGCGCTCGAAACCGAACGTGTGGCTCTTGAGAACAAGCACAGCACCGAACTGGCTGACGCCATAAAGGACAGTGAAGCAAAAGGGCGCGAATCCGCCGAAGCTATTGCAGCAAAGAAATCTGCTGATGACGTGGCAGCGCTTGTCAAAAGCGCGACTGCACTTTTGAGCGCAAGAGACGCCTCCGCACAAAAGATGGAACGCGAAGCCTGCGAACTGGCCTTCACGATTGGCACGCATTTGGCCGAAACCGCTCTGGCCAAGGCACCGTTTGCGGAAATCGAAGCAATGCTGAAAGAAACAATGGATGTGTTGTCAGATACACCACATCTCGTTCTGTATCTGCCGTTGCAGACAGCAGATGACATCAAGCCGCAATTGACCCGGCTTTTGGATGAAAGTGGATTTTCCGGACGCCTGATCATCAAGGCCGAGCGTGAATTTGCCAGCTCTGATGTACGCCTGGAATGGTCAGAAGGACAATTGGTGCGCGACCTGGAAGCAGCGAAAGCTGCTCTGCGCGAAAAGATAAATCAATATTTTGAGGCCACCTGATGAGTGACACCACAGACAATGCAGCTGGTGCTTTACCACTGGATGACCACGGACCATCCAGCGGTAAAGCAGAACTGAATGACCCGGATACACCCAAAACGGCAGCTGATCTTGAGAAGTTGTTCGATGTGCCCGTCAAGGTCTCTGCCATTCTTGGCCGGGCACGTATGCCCGTGGCCGAATTGCTGAAGCTTGATGAAGGTGCGGTCATCGAACTGGATCGAAAAGTGGGCGAAGCCATTGATATCTATGTCAATGATCGCCTTGTAGCGCGTGGGGAAGTTGTGCTGGTCGACAGCAAGCTCGGCGTTACGATGACAGAAATAATCAAGACAGATAACTAGGAAGCGTCATGCGTTTATTGATCATCGGCAGTCTGAATGGACAACTGACCCTTGCCACAAAAATGGCGATGGCAGAGGGTGCCAAAGTTGTTCATGCTGACACGGTTGTACAAGCCCTGCAGGTTCTGAACGCTGGCACAAGCTTTGATCTGGTGATGGTGGATGTCACGCTCCAGGTGGCCGATCTGGTGAACGGCATCACGCGCGCACGTATTCATCTGGATGTTGTGGCCTGTGGCATTGATCCCGATGCCGATGTGGCCGTTGCAGCTATCAAGGCTGGCGCAAAGGAATATATTCCACTGCCGCCAGAGCCGGAACTGATTGCAGCCATTTTGAAGGCTGTATCTCAGGAAAGTGCAGACGTTATCTATGCCGATCCCAAATCACAGGCACTGATTGCTCTGGCTGAGCAGATTGCGCCTTCTGAGGCGACTGTTCTGATTACAGGTGAATCCGGCGTTGGCAAGGAAGTGTTCGCCAAACACATTCACGCCAAATCCCGCCGCGCAAAAGCGCCCTTCATCTCACTGAACTGTGCGGCTATTCCCGAACAATTGTTGGAATCAGAATTATTCGGCCATGAGAAAGGCGCGTTTACGGGCGCCGGGTCGCGGCGCATTGGAAAATTTGAAGAGGCGGATGGCGGTACGCTGCTGCTGGATGAAATCAGCGAGATGGATTTGCGGCTTCAGGCCAAACTGCTGCGCGCTTTGCAAGAGCGCGTCATCGACCGTGTCGGTGGCAATAAACCAATCCCGGTCGACATTCGCATTCTGGCCACCAGCAATCTGGATTTGATGAAAGCCGTTGGCGAAAACCGCTTTCGTGAAGATTTGTACTACCGGCTGAACGTGGTGAACCTTGCTATTCCGCCTTTGCGTGACCGGCCGTTGGACATTGTTGTTCTGGCCAGGCATTTCGCCAAGAAATACGCTCAGGTCAATGGGTTCAGCGCGCAGGCGCTGTCACCACAGCTTGAAGAGGTGCTGATGACAGCGCCATGGCAGGGCAATGTGCGCGAATTGGAAAACGCAATGCACCGCGCTGTCCTCCTGTCCGGCGAGAACCCGATTTCGGAGGCCGTGTTGAACCTGCCGTTGAATGGCGCGACATCTGCGCCCGGTCTCACAGCCAGCAGCCACGCGGCACACATGGCGGCAGCCACCACACAGAACATGGTGGGTCGCACGGTGGCCGATGTAGAGCGCGAACTGATCCTTGAAACTCTGGACCATTGTCTTGGCAACCGCACCCATGCCTCAAACATTCTGGGTATTTCCATTCGCACACTGCGCAACAAGCTGAACCAATATACTGATGAGGGGCTGGATGTGACGGCCCCTGGCGGTCAGCGCACCGCGCCAGCCTATCTGTCGTGAAAGCTGATCAGTGAGCGATACCACTCAAAACACACCGGCAACCGGACCCAATCAGGGGACTGGTTTCAAGTTTCCCGGTCTCGATCAGATTGCAAAACGGGCTGATCTTGGGCTTGCCCTTTGTGTGATCTTCATCATTCTGGTTTTGATCATGCCTTTGCCCTCCGGGGCACTGGATTTTTTGCTTGCACTGTCAATCATCTTCTCTGTCCTGATTTTGATGACGGCCTTGTTCATTCAATCGCCGACTGAGTTCTCGTCTTTTCCGGCCATTTTGCTAATCGCGACCATGTTGCGATTATCGCTCAATCTGGCATCAACACGGCTGATCCTATCGAATGGACACGAGGGACCCGGGGCTGCCGGTAAGGTGATTGAAGCCTTCGGCAACTTTGTCATGCAGGGCAATTTCGTCATCGGGATTATTGTCTTTGGCATTCTGGTGATTGTGAACTTTGTCGTCATCACCAAGGGTTCTGGCCGTATTGCCGAAGTGGCCGCCCGCTTTAATCTGGATGCGATGCCCGGCAAGCAGATGGCCATTGACGCGGATTTGTCAGCTGGCCTCATCGACGAGAGTGAAGCCAAGGCGCGCCGCCGCGAACTGGAAGATGAAAGTTCCTTTTTCGGCGCCATGGATGGTGCTTCCAAATTCGTACGTGGCGATGCCATTGCCGGTCTGCTGATCACCTTCATCAATGTCATTGGCGGCATGATCATCGGTGTGGCCCAGATGGATATGTCCGCCGGCGATGCGGCCCGTGCCTATACGCTGCTGACGGTCGGTGATGGTCTGGTCAGTCAGATACCCTCGCTGATTGTGTCCATTGCGGCCGGCTTGCTGGTTTCCAAAGCTGGTGTCAAAGGTGCCGCTGATCAGGCGTTGATCAGACAATTATCCGGCTATCCAAAAGCCATGGGCCTGTCGGCCTTCGTGATGATCGCCATGGCCTTTCTGCCTGGCCTGCCTTTCATACCGTTTATGGCGCTGGGCCTGGGTGCGGCATTCTTTGCCCATCGATCTTCGCGAAAACAGGATGAAGAGGTTGAAAATGCCGCTGCCATCCAGATCGCTGCGACAGCCGACACGGGCCCCAAAGAAGAACCCATAACAGATGCTCTGAAGATGGATGAACTGCGTGTCGAGCTTGGCTATGGTCTTGTTCCCCTCATCAATGGCCCTGCCGGACAGGACATGCTGAGTGAACAGATCAAGGCCCTGCGCCGTCAGATGGCTCTTGATCTGGGCTTCATCATGCCGTCGGTACGCATTCTGGATAACATCCAGCTGACAGGCGGGGACTACGTAATAAAGATCCGCGAAATCGATGCGGGCAGCGGAACATTGTACCCGGATCATCTGATGGTAATGGACCCTGCAGGTGGCAAGATAAGCCTGCCCGGACATCACACGACCGAGCCGACATTCGGCATTCCTGCAACCTGGGTCGAAGGGGCTTTGCATGATGAAGCGGAAGCCCGTGGTTTGACGGTGGTTGATCCGGCCACGGTTCTCGTCACCCATCTGACTGAGATCATCAAAAGCAACATTGCCGAATTGTTCAGCTATGCGCATGTTCAAAAACTGGTGGACGAATTGCCAAGCGAGCATAAGAAACTCGCTGAAGACATCATCCCGTCCCAGATTTCCATGAGCGGGTTGCAGCGCGTTCTGCAGATGCTGCTGGCTGAACGCATTTCCATCCGCGATTTGCCCGCCATTCTGGAAGGCGTGGCGGAAGCTGCCGGCAGCAACCGCAATCCGCAATGGCTGTCAGAGCAGGTACGCGCCAGATTGGCCCGTCAATTGTGCAACGTAAACAAGGCGCCCGGCGGTTACCTGCCCATTTTGCCCATGTCACCGCAATGGGAGCAATCCTTTGCCGAGGCCATGATCGGCGATGGCGAGGCGCGCCAATTGGCGATGGCCCCATCCAAACTCCAGGAATTCGTCACCACGCTCCAGGAACGCTTTGAGAGCGCTGCAAAACTGGGTGAAGTGCCAGTGCTGCTGACGTCTCCAAGCATCAGACCCCATGTTCGCTCTATCGTCGAACGCTTCCGCACGCAGACGGTGGTCATGTCGCAGGCCGAAGTGCATTCGCAATGCAAGCTGAAGACCGTTGGGACCGTTTAAGTTTTGGCGAAGGGGTCTGTGAGTATGGGCACCATCAGAACTCAATTTGAAAAGGATGGTCGCGTTTGGTTGCGGGGCGCAGTCTCGCCAGAAGAACTTTCCGAGTTGGAAAAATTGTCAGATATGGGCAATAGGCCAGGGGCGAGAATTTCTAAAAGTGATCCGCTTTTTCACTTTGTTCGGAAAGCGTCATTTGCGGAACAAATCGCTACGATTTGGCCAGGTATGCAATCTGTCCGTTTGGTCTCCTTTGACAAGAATCCAACTGCGAATTGGGGCGTCCCATGGCATCAGGACCGTGTCATTGCAGTCAATGAACGGATTGAAGCTCCCGGCTTCACCAACTGGACTAGAAAGTCAGGGGGCTGGCACTGTGAGCCACCCGTCACTCTTCTGGAACGCATGCTCTTTGTGCGTGTCCACATTGATTGCAATACTGCCGAAAACGGAGCAATGGAAATTGCGTTGGGCAGTCATCGTGCCGGAAAAGTACCATCAGAGACCGCCGCTGAGGTGGCTGGCAATTTTGAAACTGAGCTGACACTGGCTGAACCGGGCGACGTGCTTGTGCTGGCAATGCTGACATTACACAGATCCACCCCGTCGGTATCCAAGAACAATCGGCGGGCATTACGAGTCGATTATTCCTCAGATCAACTGCCAAAACCGCTTGGTTGGGTTGTCGAGATGCCCTAGGCGTCTGTTCGAGCGATTTTTTGAGGGTGGCGGGCAGGCCGAAATCGGCGACATCGGATTCCAGGTTGAACCGTCGCGTCTTCACCTCATCGACATGTCGCTGCGTTACGTGTCAATGAAGGAGCGCAGCCTCAGCCGTGGCATCTGCATTCCGCACGCATTGCTCGGTTACCAACGCACCGTCCAGTCTTCACCTCCGTCGAGATAGATTAGCCCAAGGGCCGTTTGTAAGCTGCGCATGCCGAATTTCTGAACACGCAGGCAGACAGAACTGCACAGGACACTGCGCTCATAGCGCGGACCTTTGTCGGGCTGGAGCCCCAGCTCATGTTGGGGCCAAAACCTGGCCATGCAGCGACGGACGATCGTGACCTCCCCCTTGCGCTGCTTTTTGAACTTACCGGTGCACCGTGGGATCAAATTCGCATTGTTGAACACTGCCTTGACCTGTTCCGGCGCGTCTAACCTTGAATGGAACAAGAGCGCCATGTCGCCACCTCAGAGATTCACAAATCGCAGAGGTGGCCGCGCGGGCAGAGCACAGCTCAGCCCCAATTGTGACCGATCCGTCGATTCGCCGCCTTGAGACAAATAGCCAAGATCTTTGAGACAAATGGCCAGGTAATCTGTCCGGTGAGACAGACAGCCAACAAACTTGAGATTCTGATGGAATATCATCGCGTTGCTTGGCCTTGTATGCTTTGGCCCGTGGCAACGGGGTAACGTCACGCACGCGCCACCATTTATGAGGTTTCGATGCTGACACATTGCGTTCTGCCAAGGTTCAATCCGTCGCTAGGGCGCGCGCTGGCGGCGTCAACGGCCATCGTGCTGGCTCTGGCGTCCAGCCCTGTTGCGGCTCAGGCGGTGTTCATTGTCGACACCGACACGACTGTCACCAATGGCGATGCGGCCAACGTTCTGGATGGCAACGATCAGATCACCGTCACCGAAAGCGGCTCGATCACCACTTCCGGCGTAAGTGAGAACGGCATCTCCGCAGACGGACCTGACAATATCATCCAGGTCGATGGAACCGTGCGCGCACACGGGACCGGAACCTCATTTGGTATCGGATCGTTAGGCGACAGCGCACAGATCACAATCAATGGCTCAGTTTCGGCCCCTGCCTCGACGGCCGTCGCTATCATCGGCGCTAATACGATAATTGTGAATAATGGCAGCATCGTTTCATCGAATGTGGGTCAAGGCGTCGATATTAATTCCACCGCGACGGGCAGCACACTGATCAACACCGGCACGATCATCGCCACAGATACCGCCGCCCAGGCTGTTGATTTCTTAGCCAGCGATGTGACCCTTATCAACTCTGGTCTCATCAAGGCCAGCCGAGGTCCATTCGAGACCGTCAGTCTGAGGGAGGGAGGGGTTGTTGAAAATACAGGCACCATTTTGGCCACAGGGCTGAATTCTCAGGCCGTGTCAGTTCAAGGCGGCGCAGTTGTCACCAACTCAGGGCGTATTGTCTCGGAGCAGAGTATTGCCATCGACGTCGTATTTGTCAGCGATGCCGATGATACCATCAATCTGCTTGCGCCTGGTTTCATCGGCGGTAACCTCAATTTCCAGGACAGAAGCGTTGGCGGCACAGAAACGGCCATCAACATTATGACTGGTCAGTCGCACTCGATCTTCTGGACACTGGAAGGTGATACAGCCGATTGGGCCGGCGGTGCGCCCGACATATCCGGTTCGGTGCCGTGGTTCTACGATGCAGCCACACAGACCGTGGCAACCTTCGATCCGACACTTTTGGCCTCAGAAACCGCTGCACTGGGTGACCTGACATCCATGCTGTCGCATGTTGGGCTGGGCGCGTTGGAGGGTTTTGAACCCGGCCCCGGACCGGATACCGGCTTCAGTGCGCTTGGTTACATGCCTGCGGCTGACGGTAAAACTGATACCGCCACGCAGCGCGTGGGCCGGGCCTGGGCCACCGCGCTGGGTGGGCAAATGGACCATGAGGGCGGTGGAACGACGCTCGACAACACAATTGGCCATATCGGCGTTGCCGCAGGCTACACCTGGCAGCAGGCACCTGATCTCATCGTCAATGCCATGGCCGGGTATGTGGCGGGCAACAATGAAGCCGATGCGAATTGGGCACCGTCCTTCGATCATGACACGCATACACTGTTTGCTGGTCTGCATGGCGAACACCAGCTTAATCGGGCTGCCGTGCAATTCGGGCTGACGGCGGGCCATAGCTGGGTCGATCACAACCGCTTCGTCAACGACAATCTGGCCCCACTTGGCGAAAGCTGGGTCAGTGCTGATTATGGCGGCTTCTTTGTCAGCCCAGAACTTGGCCTTTCCACCGATATCCTTCTGCAAAACGGCCTGACACTGACCCCCAATGCGGGCCTGCGCTACGCCGCACAATGGCTGGGTGGTTATGCGGAAACCGGTGCTGTCAGCCCGGCAGCCAACGCCACCGTCGCGGATCGCTTTGTCGGCACCGTGGAAGCGCGGGCCGGTCTGGATGTCACACGCAGCTTCGACATTCGCGGGCGGACGGGCACCGTGACAGGCGGGATCGGCTATCTGGGCCGCTGGGGTGGTGGGGACGATGATGCGAACATCACCCTGAACGGTGTGACCCAGAGCGTGGCTTCCGGCCATCAGGACCTGAACGCGGTCACAGTCAGCGCCACCCTGCGCAGCGACCTCGGTGAGACAGGTTTCCTGGAACTCGACGCCAACTATCTGGTCGGCGACACCGCCCAGGGCTTCGATGGCCGCCTGACTATGGGTATGGCGTTCTGATGGCGGGATGTGGAGCAGAGCAAAGCACAGCCACGGTTGTGACCGATCCGCCGATTCGCCGTCATGAGACAGACGGCCACCATTTATGAGGTTTCGATGCTGACACATTTTATTCTGCCAAGGTTCAATCCGTCGCTAGGGCGAGCGTTGGCGGCGTCAACGGCCATCGTGCTGGCTCTGGCGTCCAGCCCTGTTGCGGCTCAGGCGGTGTTCATTGTCGACACCGACACGACTGTCACCAATGGCGATGCGACCAACGTTCTGGATGGCAACGATCAGATAACCGTCACCGAAAGCGGTTCGATCACCATCTCCGTCGCAGGCCAGCGTGGCATCTCCGCCGATGGCGACAACAACGTCATCCAGGTCGATGGAACGGTGCGCACGCAAGGCGCCGGCAATTTATCTGCAATTAGGTCAAGCGGCGCCAATGCACGGATCACCATCAATGGCTCTGTTGTCCAAGGCACCCTCAGCGGGCAGGCTGTCGAAATCCGCGGTGCCAATACGACAGTCGTGAACAATGGCAGCATCACATCCAATGGCAGTCAAGGCGTGTCGGTTGCCAGTGCCGCTTCGGGCAGCACTCTGATCAACACCGGCACGATCATGGCCAAGGATACCGGCAGCCAGGGCGTTGATTTTGATTCGCTTGGAACACTCATAAACTCTGGCTTGATCATGTCGAACAGTAGCGGGTTTGAGGCTGTCGATTTGGGTACCGGCGGGGTTTTGGAAAATACAGGCACCATTCTGGCCACGGGGTTGGGTGCTGAGGGTTTGAGCTTGGGTGACGGCGTGATCGTGATCAATTCGGGACGCCTGATCTCGCACCGGGGTCCTGCCATCGAACTTTCAAACAACAGCGACGCCAACGATACCTTCAACCTGCTGGCGCCCGGATTCATTGGTGGTAACATCGATTTCGGGAGCAGAGACGAAGCTGGCACGGAAACGGCCATCAACATCATGACTGGTCAATCGCACTCGATCTTCTGGACGCTGGAAGGTGATACAACCGATTGGACCGGCGGTGCGCCCGACATATCCGGTTCGGTGCCGTGGTTCTACAATGCAGCGACGCAGAGTGTGGCGACGTTCGATCCCACGCTTCTGGCCTCTGAATCGGATGCGTTGGGCGGTCTGACGTCCATGCTGTCGCATGTTGGGCTGGGCGCGTTGGAGGGTTTTGAACCCGGCCCTGGACCAGATACCGGCTTCAGTGCGCTTGGCTACATGCCTGTGGCTGACGGTGAAGCTGATACCGCCACGCAGCGCGTGGGCCGGGCCTGGGCCACTGCGCTGGGCGGGCAAATGGACCATGATGGCGGCGGAATGACGCTCGACAGCACGATTGGCCATTTTGGATTTGCCGCAGGCTACACCTGGCAGCAGGCACCTGATCTCATCGTCAATGCCATGGCCGGGTATGTGGCGGGCAACAATGAAGCTGATGCAAACTGGGCACCGTCCTTCGATCATGACACGCATACACTGTTTGCTGGCCTGCATGGCGAACACCAGCTTAACCGGGCTGCCGTGCAATTCGGGCTGACAGCGGGCCATAGCTGGGTCGATCACAACCGCTTCGTCAACGACAATCTGGCACCGCTTGGCGAAAGCTGGGTCAGTGCTGATTATGGCGGTTTTTTTGTCAGCCCAGAACTTGGTCTTTCCACCGATATCCTTCTGCAAAACGGTATGACCCTGACCCCCAATGCGGGCCTGCGCTACGCCGCGCAATGGCTGGGTGGTTATGCAGAAACCGGTGCTGTCAGCCCGGCTGCCAACGCCACCGTCGAGGATCGCTTTGTCGGCACCGTGGAAGCACGGGCCGGTCTGGATGTCACACGCAGCTTCGACATTCGCGGGCGGACGGGCACCCTGACAGGTGGGATTGGCTATCTGGGTCGCTGGGGTGGTGGTGACGATGATACGAGCATCACTCTGAACGGTGTGACCCAGAGCCTGGCCTCCGGCCATCAGGACCTGAACGCGGTCATGGTCAGCGCCACGCTTCTCAGTGACATCGGCGAGACGGGCTTCCTGGAACTCGACGCCAACTATCTGGTCGGTGACACCGCCCAGGGCTTCGATGGGCGTTTCACCGTGGGTATGGCGTTCTGATGGCGGGCGCGAATGCAAATAAGGACCGGATCATGATCATCACCGCACGCAACGCCATCCTCGCCGCATCGATCGCGCTGGTTTTCGCGACCGCGCCGGCACTGGCGCAGGATTTCGTGATCGACGGCACATTCGTCAACCCCGACGCCATCAATGGTCCGTTCGCTGACACCGCGTTCGATGTCGACGGCACCAGCGTGCTGATGACCGAGGGCAGTTCCATCGACGTGTCGGATGCCGCAGGCGAGAATGCTATTCAGGCTACAGGCGACAACATCACCATCGAGGTGCGCGGCGCGCTGTCGACGCAGGGCGACGATACAGACCCAGGCGGCAACGGCATTTATCTCGTCGGCGACAACGCCACGGTCCTTCTCACCGAGACGGGTTCGATCACCACCGGGGGCGACGACGCCCACGGGCAGTACATCGAAGGTGGCAACGGCCGCATCACCAATGCCGGCACGATCGTGACCACGGCTGACGACTCCGAAGGACAATTCATCAGTGGGGTTGGCGGGATGTTGACCAACTCCGGCACGATCACCACCGGGGGCGAAGACGCCCGTGGGCAATACATCTTCGGCGATGACGGCTTCATCACCAACTCCGGCACGATCACCACCGTGGGCGACGCCGCCCCCGGGCAATTGTATCGGGGCGACACCGGCACTATCACCAACACCGGCACGATCACCACCGGAGGCGACGACGCCTACGGTCAACGGCACCGGGGGGACTTCGGAACCATCACCAACACCGGCACGATCACGACGGGCGGCGAGTTCTCCGATGGACAACTGCACTGGGGCGACACCGGCACGATCACCAATACCGGCACAATCACCACCGGCAGCCAGTACGCCGATGGACAAGTGCACCGGGGCGACAACGGCACGATCACCAATACCGGCACGATTACCACCGGGGGCGACGACGCCAGCGGGCAGTCCCTGCGCGACTTCAACGGCACCATGACCAATTCGGGCGTGATCGAAACCGGCGGCATCGGCGCGTTCGGGCAGTTCCTGAACGGCAATACCAGCACCGCAACCAATTCGGGCCGGTTGGTGAGCCGGCAGGCGGCCGCCATTCGCGTCGAGGACACCATGGACAACAACACGATCAACCTGCTGGCGCCGGGTTTCATCGGCGGTGCGATCGATTTTGGCGACGAACCCGGCAACGGGGTCGGCCCTCCCACCAACACCACCGTCAACATCGTCACCGGGACGTCGCAGTCGATCCTGTGGACGTTAGAGGGCGATATGGTGAGTGGTGCGCCCGACATATCCGGTTCGGTGCCGTGGTTCTACAATGCAGCGACACAGAGCGTTGCGACGTTCGACCCGACACTGCTGGCCTCAGAAACCGCTGCACTGGGTGATCTGACATCCATGCTGTCGCATGTTGGGCTGGGCGCGTTGGAGGGTTTTGAACCCGGTTCTGGACCAGATACTGGCTTTAGCGCGCTCGGTTACATGCCTGTGGCTGACGGTAAAACTGATACCGCCACGCAGCGCGTGGGCCGGGCCTGGGCCACTGCGCTGGGCGGGCAAATGGACCATGATGGCGGCGGAATGACGCTCGACAGCACGATTGGCCATTTTGGATTTGCCGCAGGCTACACCTGGCAGCAGGCACCTGATCTCATCGTCAATGCCATGGCCGGGTATGTGGCGGGCAACAATGAAGCCGATGCGAATTGGGCACCGTCCTTCGATCATGACACGCATACACTGTTTGCTGGTCTGCATGGCGAACACCAGCTTAACCGGGCTGCCGTGCAATTCGGGCTGACAGCGGGCCATAGCTGGGTCGATCACAACCGCTTCGTCAACGACAATCTGGCACCGCTTGGCGAAAGCTGGGTCAGTGCTGATTATGGCGGATTTTTTGTCAGCCCAGAACTTGGCCTTTCCACCGATATCCTTCTGCAAAACGGTATGACCCTGACCCCCAATGCGGGCGTGCGCTACGCCGCGCAATGGCTGGGTGGTTATGCAGAAACCGGTGCTGTCAGCCCCGCTGCCAATGCCATTGTCGAGGATCGCTTTGTCGGCACCGTGGAAGCGCGGGCCGGTCTGGATGTCACACGCAGCTTCGACATTCGCGGGCGGACGGGCACCGTGACAGGCGGGATCGGCTATCTGGGCCGCTGGGGTGGTGGGGACGATGATGCGAACATCACCCTGAACGGTGTGACCCAGAGCGTGGCTTCCGGCCATCAGGACCTGAACGCGGTCACAGTCAGCGCCACCCTGCGCAGCGACCTCGGTGAGACAGGTTTCCTGGAACTCGACGCCAACTATCTGGTCGGCGACACCGCCCATGGCTTCGATGGCCGTTTCACCGTGGGTATGGCGTTCTGATGGCGTACTGATGGCGAGATCATGATCATTACCGCACGCAACGCCATCCTCGCCGCATCGACCGCGCTGGTTTTCGCGACCGCGCCGGCACTGGCGCAGGATTTCGTGATCGACGGCACGTTCGTCAACCCCGACGCCACCAATGGTCCGTTCGCCGACACCGCGTTCGATATCGACGGCACCAGCGTGCTGATGACCGAGGGCAGTTCCATCGACGTGTCGGATGCCGCAGGCGAGAATGCTATTCAGGCCACAGGCGACAACATTACCATCGAGGTGCGCGGAGCGCTGGCGACACTTGGCAACAATACTTTCGAAGGCGGCAACGGCATTTATTTCGTGGGCGATAGCGCCGTTATGATCCTCACCGAGACGGGCTCGATCACGACCGCGGACGACAGAGCCTACGGGCAGTTCATCGACGGCGATGACGGCTTCATCTCGAACTCCGGCTCGATCACGACCCATAGTGAAGATGGCTTTGCGCAGCGCCTTGAAGGCGACTTCGGTACCCTCATGAACAGCGGTGCAATAACGATCCTTGGCCGTGCAGGTCGCGGGCAATCGATCGATGGCGATGGTGGAAGGATAGTCAATACAGGCACCATCACGACCTCGGGACCCAGCGCCTGGGCGCAGGACGCCACCCGTAGCGACGGCACCGGTGTAACCATCAACGCTGGTACCATCACAACATGGGGCGATGCCTCAGTTGGGCAATACGCAGACGGCGAAATCATCAATACCGGTTCGATCACGCACTTTGGAGACACTTCCATCGGGCAGATTCTTGGCGGCACAGATGGCACCCTTACCAATTCGGGACGGTTGGTGAGCGTAAACGGCCTGGCTATCAGATTTGATGACAGGCGCTCCGGCCACACACTCAATTTCCTGGCGCCGGGATTCATCGGTGGTGGGATATTATTTGACCAAGCAGCAGGCACTCCCACGGTGATCAATGTGACAAGCGGGCCGTCGCACTCGATCTTCTGGACGTTGGAAGGCGATACGATGGGCGGAGCGCCCAACTTTTTCGGCCCGGTGCCGTGGTTCTACAATGCGGCGACGCAGACGGTGGCGACGTTCGACCCGACACTTCTAGCCTCTGAAACGGATGCGCTGGGCGATCTGACCGCGCTGCTGTCGCGCGCAGGACTTGGCGCAGTGCAAGGCTTTGGATCAGGTCTGGGAACAGGTTTGTCATCGGTCGATCTTGGTGCGCTTGCCTATTTGCCCGTGAATGATGATGGCGATGCGGTGTCCCAGCGCTTGGGCCGGGCCTGGGTCACAGCCCTTGGCGGCCAGATGGACCATGATGGCGGCGCAACAACGCTCGACAGCACCATTGGGCATTTTGGTTTTGCCGGTGGCTACATCTGGCAGCACACGCCAGACATGATCCTCAATGCCATGGCCGGTTATGTGGCGGGCAATGCGGAAGCCAATGCTGTGTGGGCACCGTCCTTCGATCATGACACGCACACACTGTTTGCTGGCCTGCATGGCGAACACCAGCTTAATCGGGCTGCCGTGCAATTCGGGCTGACGGCGGGCCATAGCTGGATTGATCACAACCGCTTGGTCAACGACAATCTGGCACCGCTCGGCGAAAGCTGGGTCAGCGCTGACTATGGCGGCTTCTTTGTCAGTCCAGAACTTGGCGTTTCCACCGATATCCTTCTGCAAAACGGTATGACCCTGACCCCCAATGCGGGCCTGCGCTACGCGGCGCAATGGCTGGGTGGTTATTCCGAAAGCGGTGCTGTCAGCGCTGCCGCCAATGCCATTGTCGAGAATCGCTTTGTCGGCACCGTGGAAGCGCGGGCCGGTCTGGACATCACACGCAGCTTCGACGTTCGCGGGCGGACGGGCACCGTGACAGGCGGGATCGGCTATCTGGGTCGCTGGGGTGGCGGGGATGATGATGCCAGCATCACCCTCAACGGTGTGACCCAGAGCGTGGCCTCCGGCCATCAGGACCTGAATGCAGTCACAGTCTCAGCCACCCTTCTCAGCGACATTGGTGAAACGGGCTTCCTGGAACTCGACGCCAACTATTTTGTCGGCGACACCGCCCAAGGCTTTGATGGCCGCCTGACTATGGGTATGGCGTTCTGATGGCGGGATGAGCGGCGGCGAATCCGGGACGCAAGCATCAGAAGTCAGTACATCAATGATTATCAGCCCTAGGGTGCGGACCCTGGCCATATCGCGCTTCCACCGATTGCGTTGACCATCGCAGTGCAATCGAGGCTCCAGTGATTGCTCGCTATATTTCTGGGGGTCTGGTCAGTGACCAACGTCTAGCCGTTGATGCCAGCCTGATTGAAGCCGATGCCAATCGTCAGAACGCCACAGAAATCGGCGTGACGGTGGAGGAATATGAAACCCGCCTTGTGATCTGGCCGGCGCGGGAGACGGGCGAGTTGTGGGGTATTGGCGACCGGTCTCAACAGGGCCCAAATTGCCATTCGCCGAATGGAAGCAAACGGCCGTGAACGCAGAAAGTGTTGACGACGCGCTGTGTTGTGCCAAACTTCTTCTTCGAGCCAGTGTCTATCTTTTACAATTTTACGCCCTGAAGGACCTGAAGGAGCGGGTTTTCGGCGAAGTCGGAAATCATGACCGGTCAGAATATTGAAGCAATCAAGCAAGTAGAGAATTGGAGAACGAATGGGAGCGTCCCTCAATGCCATCTTCGGAGGAGCGTTCCTTCTCTTGGCGCTATTTCTGACCTTTTTGATGTACTATCTCTGGGGGTTTCCGTTTGACAAAAAAAAGCACAGGAGTTCGGCGCCAAGGCCCTTGATGAACCTGCATCGGCTGTTAGGCTACGTCTTTGTGGGCATTTATGTTCTTTTGATGTGGGACATGGTGCCCCGCCTTTGGTCCTACCAAGTCGAATTGCCAGCGCGGACGGTGGTACATTTGACGCTGGGACTTTGCGTAGGTGCGCTCCTCATCATCAAAATCATGGTCGTTCGATTCTTCAAACACATGGAGTCGACGCTCGCGCCTATTCTTGGAACATCGCTCCTGATTTGTACATTGCTGCTCACCGGATTGGCGCTCCCTTACGCCGCGCGCGAAGCCTATTTGCGCGCAACGGCCCAGGACGGTGAGAACTTCGCGCAAGAGCGGATTGACCGGGTCACGAAGTTCCTCCCACTCATCGGCTTTGAAGATGAGGCCGCATTACTGGAACTGGCGTCATCTGAGGGCCTTGCGGAGGGTCGCAGCGTGCTCACAAGGAAATGCACGCAGTGCCATGATCTCCGGACAATACTGGTGATACCCCGTACGCCTGAGACCTGGCGCAGCACCGTCACGCGGATGGCCACACGGTCGACAACGCTTAGCCCCATCAGCGAAAGCGAACAATGGAGTGTCACGGCTTACCTGATCGCCATATCGCCAACCTTGCGTGAGGGCGTCAGCGAGAGGCGCCTGGAATCCAGAGAGGCCGCAGCCAGTCAGGACGCGGTCAGACAATCCCAGATAGAAGTGCCCCAGAATTATGACGCGGCAGCGGCCGAAGGTTTGTTCCAGACCAAGTGTTCTCAGTGTCATTCGCCGAGTTTGGTCGAGGGCACCATACTGAGCAGCCGCGAAGATTCTGTAGCGCTGGTGACACGGATGGTCGGAAATGGCTTGACCGCTGGCGACGCGGAACTGGGCCAGATCATCGCCTATCTGTCCGACCGTTTCGCCGACACGCAAAGTCAGTAATCGGGCAGCAGTTTACGACCACAAGTGGGCTGTAACGATGACCAGAGACCGCGCAAGTCCGGCCTTCGGTGACTCGGAACAGCCCACCAGCAGCGTTAGCCAGCTTGCCCGATGCGTCGCCCCCGACACGATTGGGCGCTGCGCTGATGACCTTTCGAATAATCGATCCGCAATATGCACCGACTCTTATTGGATATCATTACGGTGGGCCTGTGTAATGTCAGCTTGGCCAATCCGAGCCCCTCTGGTTCAGCCAGTGTCAGCTGAGTTCCAAAATCACCAGGGCCAGGATCCACCAAACCGGGAAAACGCAATGGCCGGTTCGAGTCCAATATGCTCGATGTCATTTTGCATTTGAATGTCAGAAATTCTACCGATGCAATTTGTGAGCAAAGCTATTTTATCGATACACCCTATGCCTGGACGCCAAGTAACAACTTGCGAACATCACCCGAATTTTTGCTTGTTAAATAGAGCAGGTAAGGCGCGAAAAATAAGATGCCAAGGGGCGGCGCAAAGACGCCAAGTGCTATGCTGCCCTTAGAAAAACCGCCGCGCCAAGCCATCCATAGACCGGAAAGAATGAGATAAGTGGCAAAGTCCACATTGAATTGACCCTGCCATGTAAGCGCAAGGATTTCTGAGAAGTAAGGAGTTATGAGGTCTACGCCACCATTGGCGATGGCAGCGATCGTCATGAGACCGATGATAACCGTCATTGAAATCAAAATAACTCGAAAAATCTTCATGATATGTCTCTGTTATGAATTGTTTCAGTCTCGTACGTGACACCACATAGTCAGGATAAACTCACCGGTTTTTAGCCTTATCGTGTTGTGGAACATGCTGGCAATTACCTCACAGGTAAGTGAATCGAACTTACTTTTGTGGTAAATCAGAAGCATGAGTGACCTTCCGCAAACTCTGAAAACATGGCGCACTATACGACGCTTCAGTCTGTTAGGTTTGGCGTATGAGGCTGATATCTCCGGCTACTATCTGTCATTCTGAAAGACAGGACGCGCCCAGCCGAACGGTGAGATGGTGGCCAAGCTTGGCGACGCATTGCAACTGCCATTGGATGCCCGCAATCAAATGATCCTCAACGCAGGTATTGCCGTGCGGTGTACTGGGCGAAACGGGTGAGAAGAAGATATGGCTCCAATCCGCCAACCTGTTGACAGAATGCTCGCAACTCATCTGCCTTTCCCTGGGGTCAACCTGGCCATGTGCTATCGGTGCCAACCCAGAAGGTCACGAAGCACAATCAATATGACCTGCTAAACCGCAGAGCGGTCGTCGGTTCTGTGCGAGGCAAAGGACTGCTTCGAGCCCTCAATGTAATTCTTCTGCAAAGCAGCGAATGGCTGGTTTGGTGGTCTTGAGTAGATATCCCTGTATTGGCAAAATCAGCCGGCCAGATTGAGGACAAAGACCACCGGGTACACGTCATTCTACTACGGCTCTGACATCGGGGCCGGCATTCAGCCTGAGTTCCTCTGGCGTCAAAAATGGGGCGTGGATTTCAAGGGTTCTCTAAAGCTCAACATCACCGATTCTACAGAGCATGACGTTCACATCCTTTTTCGCCCCACGAAGTTGTCGGAAAAAATCTGGATGAGCATATTTTGCAGAGTCGATCACATAGCTGACATTGGCGCACAATAGCGAACGACAACATTCTGCCTTGGCGGTCTGGTAGCTCTCCTCAAATGCTAGCATCTCAGACACTTCGTTGGCCGCAGCCTCAATGTCCTTGAATCCGTTTTTGTCTGGCTTGCGCGCGCAAGCAGGCGCTTCAAACCGTGATCAATGATCACTCAGTCTGGCGTAGGAGGAGGTGCAAATTCGGCGTAGACCTCCGCTCCTGTCATCATCTTGGTCTTGTTTGCAATTTCATAGAATTGCGGTTTGCTGTCAGTGAAGACTTGCAACGACATCTGCATGTCTGACGGATCGTCAATCAGATCACTTGCCAAAACCGCTTGGTTGGGCATTTGAGTGTCGCAGTTGCGTAGGTCAACGGCCTGCTACCAGACATGGCCGGGACAAGATTGACCAGCCAGAACGGAAAGACTGGTGCCAGGCGGAGAAACAGAAGGTGGTTGAAAGCGTCTTTTTCAAAGCCCTCTTTCAGCTTGGTGACCCAGGGTCCGGCTTTTGCACGCAAGGCATCCCCAAAAGATGGCGCAGCGGCCAGAAACGAAAGTGTGGTCCCTATTGGTTACAGCGTAATTTCACCGCTAAATATGGCCCGTGCAATTGCCTGTTCTCGTGTTTTTGCACCCAGCTTGTGCTTCGCATTTGCAATGTAAAGATTTACGGCGGACGAGCTGATAGAGAGTTTGTCTGCAAAACTTTCGAAGGATGAAACCATAACATTCTCCGTTGATAAGTTAAGCTTGCCTCCAATTGCAGTTGTTCCAGCCTTATATGGCATTTTTGCCATATTGAGCCATTCATGACCGTTGGGGTATCTTTGAATTGATCGTGCCCAGGTAAAAAACGATTGATGAACACCCCTGGAGATACATTCAGATTCAAATGTAAAAAGGACTGAGGGGCGCATCACAGAAGGATTAATCCTATGAATGCGAAGCACATTTGTTTTCTGGTATCGATGGCAATCGCTGCTGCCCTTGGAAATTCATCTGCTGTGGCAGGTCCGCAACATCAATGTACCAAATATGCAAAAGATGCGATCCAACAGATTCAGAAGAACTATGATGAAAATTGCGGATTTTCCGGCCCACGTTGGGCCAATAACGAAGCCGCACATCATTTCTGGTGTATCCAGCCGGGCACGACAATTGGGATGATTTCTGGCGAGGATCAGGCGAGAAAAAACGATCTGAGTGTTTGCATGGCCAATGCGCAAAATACTGGATCTGCGCCTAGGCCTGCAACAGCTCTCACAGCTCAACAGTGTGAAAACTACAAAAATGCAATGTCCAAGTTTGCCAAAGAAAATATCAAAATGAAATGCGGATATACGGGTGGGCGTTTTGATGACAACCCCACCGGTCACTACAATTGGTGTTATGAACCCAGCAACACCAAGGCAATTGTTGCGGCTGAAATGGAGAGCGCCGAAAAAGCAATAGCTCAATGCCAGGCTAAAATTGACACCAATGCGAAGTATGAGGAAATAAAACAAAAGGATTGCTTGGCCTATGCGCAAGAAGCCGTAAAGCTTGATGCTGAAATCCGCGATGTATGTCCTTCAAGCGATGCGTGGCCGCAGGAAGTGAACGCCCATGTAGAGTGGTGCATGAACAGCAACATTGGAAATGCCAATTTCAGGAACACAAGACGTAGCGTAGAGATTTTGACATGCAAATCAGACAAGAAAGCCGCCGCAACGATTACGTTTCCCCATTCCGGACGTAAACATGACAGGGTCCGTGGGTTCCTACCTGTTGATGTGTGTCCGCACAGCTTTCCAAAAAGTGCAGAAGGTCTGATTGAATGCGGCGCAAATATTGCAGACGCTTTCTGCAATTTCAAAGGCTATGCAAAGGCTATAGATTCTCCCAAGAAAAACTATAACAACGGATCCAATATGGATGGTGATCTACCAACTACTTGGTGGATGGGATCAGATAGTTTTTGTACAGGGAAATGCACGGGATTTGAATATATTACCTGCAAGGGAAAAATTTGAGGTCCCTGCCAAAATACGTTTTTACTATTATTTGTTGGTGCTTGGGACGTTCGTTTCCGCACAGGGTAGGGGCATCAAGCGTGGTGTGTGGTTACGAACCTGAATATCGCAATAGGTAAAACAAATAACTCTGAACTGACACGGATGGATTCGAATGATGTTCTCGTGTTGGCCATGTCGATACCACACAAATCAGCTTAGCAGGGCCAGGGCAATCGACAGGGCTTACGCGGTGTCAGCAGAGCTGTAATTGGTAACTCTGCTGACTGTATTTGAAAATCCGATCAATCAAATCGGCGCAGGAATTTGATGACCCGCTGAACCCATTTGTTCTGCGCAGCGCCCGAAAGATTGGTGATAGCAGCACGTTTGCTGATTTCGGTTATCGTCGGGTATGGCGAAATGTAGCCGGAAATCGCGCTGATATTCATCTTTTGTGAAATTGCCAGCGACCACATATTGATCATCTCACCGGCCTGATAGCCGACAATGGATGCGCCAAGAATCTTGCCTTTTCGATTTACAATAACCTTGATCAGGCCGCTGGTCTTGCCTTCAGCCTGCGCCCGGTCATTTTCCGCATAGGGCCAGCGCAGAACTTTGATGCCGCGATATTTTTTGCGGGCAGATTCTTCAGTAAAGCCGACATGTGCCATTTCCGGGTCTGTATAAGTGGCCCAGGGGATGATGTTCCGGTTTTCCTTCACGGGCATACGGAACAGAATGGCGCGGATCACAAGACCTGCGTGGTAGTTCGCCATGTGGGTGAATTGCAGGCTGCCGGACACATCGCCAATCGCATAGGCGCGCCGGTTGGAGGTGCGCATGCTTTTGGATACCTTGATGGCGCGATCAAACCGAATGCGCCCTTCTTTCAGGCCAAGCCCATCAACATTCGGCTTGCGACCGGCTGCGACCAGAAGATGGCTTCCTGCGATGATTTCTTCTTCACCATTACCGCTGTCCAGCACAACGGCCACGCCGCTACCGGATTTTTCAACCCGTGCAATTTTTACTTCTTCACGAATGACAATGCCGTCTTCTTTCAGCTTGTCGAGAACGATCTCTGTCAGTTCAGGATCATCCTTGGCAAGCGCCTTGAACGCTTCAACCACTGTGACTTGAGCTCCAAGACGCCGATGGGCCTGAGCCATCTCCATACCGATGGGACCGCCGCCAATGATGATCAGATGATCAGGCGCTTCGGTGCGTTCAAAGATGGTCTCATTGGTCAGGTAGGGAACGCTGTCCAGTCCCTTGATCGGCGGGACGGCGGCGCTGGATCCGGTTGAGATCACAAAGCGTCTGGCACGAATGCGGATGCCATTGACCTCGACAACCCGGGGGTTGATGAACTTTCCGGCGCCTTCAATGACATGAACGCCCATGGAGGTGAAGCGCTCTACACTGTCATTGGGCGCGATTGCGCCAATCACTGAATGCACATAATCATGGACCTGCTGAAAGTCGACGACAGGCTCAGGCACGTGAATTCCGTATTTATCAGCATGCCGAATTGCATCTGCGGTTTTGGCCGTTGCGATCATGGCTTTTGAAGGCACGCAGCCATAATTCAGGCAATCACCGCCCATTTTACCTTTTTCGATCAAAACAACGGAAACACCGAAGGCTGCCGCGATGGCTGCAACGGACAACCCGCCGGAACCGGCGCCAATGACGCAAATGTCAGGTGTGAGAATTTCGGCCATAATAAGTGTCTTTCCAAATAGGTCGGGTTAAGCAGGTTTGCGGTTGCGCAACCGCTTCAGAACAACAGGGATCAGGGCAACCACGCTGAGGGCTGCAAGAGCTGCAAGAATTTCAGGTGTAATCAGATCGCCGGTGCTGATTTCGATGGCACATTCGCTGTTGCCAATGCAATCGGCATTAGCCGCGCGCTGCGCCTCGATAACACTCCCCAGTCCCGCGCCAACAAAGGCAAAGGCAAACGAGCCGGGAATGATGCCGATAAGCGTTGCAGATACGTATGTGGACAGCTTGATACCAAGCATGGCCGGGGCAAGATTGACGAGCCAGAACGGGAAGGCCGGTACAAGGCGGAGAAACAGAAGATAGTTGAACGCGTCTTTTTCAAAACCCTCTTTCAGCTTGGCGACCCAGGGCCCGGCTTTTGCGCGCAAGGCATCCCCAAAAGATGTCGTGACGGCCAGGAACAAGAGTGTGGCCCCTATTGTTGCGGCAACAATGGTCGCTGGCGCGCTTACCAGCCAGCCAAACAGGAACCCGCCGCCGATGCTCAGGATGCCCGCACCCGGCAGCGAAAGCACCACCACGGCAATGTAAATGCCGACATAGGCCAGCAATGTCAGTGCAAAATTATTTTCCACGAAAGCGCCAAGGCGTTCTCTGTTTTCTATCAAGGCGCTGATGGACAGGGCTTCATGCCATCCCATGAAAAAGGCAAATGCCATGAAGCCGGCAATAGCGACCAGCGGTAGCCAGCGTTTGAGGCTGGAACCGGATTTGTCTTGCTTCTCGGCATTTTCCATTTGTGTTTGCTCTTCAAGTTGCTCGGACAGCATCATAGGTGCCCCTCTTTAAAATCATCAAGTGTTGCTTCAGGTCGATTGCGGCTTTTGCGTCCGGTCTGTATTGGTCGCGATCTTGTGTGTTCGACCGGGAACAGCCCCTAAATAGATGTCTGATGGCAAAACGAAAGCACAATTCGCGAGTCTCACCCATAAGTGAGAGAAGGGTCAAACCGGCCTCACGCGGCTGTGACTATTGCGATGTTGAATGTGATCAGCCAAGAAAGATCGAATTACGGAATTCTGGCCCGCTATCAATTGACTTTTGCTGACATTCTTGCCTATAAGCCCGCTGACTTTGGCAATCCTCGGCTGAACTTTGTGCTGATTTGGATTTGCCAGTATGATTTCCCGTCTTGCGACGTTGTGATAGACTTTTTAAGAGGGCCGCATTCTTTGCGGCAGAGATACGATGAAACGTACCTACCAACCGAGCCGTCTGGTTCGTAAACGCCGCCACGGTTTTCGCGCACGCATGGCAACAAGCGGTGGCCGCCGCGTTATCGCTGCTCGCCGCGCAAAAGGTCGTAAGAGCCTTTCGGCTTAAGACAGGTTGTCGGCCTAAGACGGTCGGCACCGGGTTAGAGCGTTTCTGATTCGACACAGACCAGAAGCGCTTTGATGGATCGGCTCAAAAAACGTTCTGATTTTCTGCGTGCGGCGCGGGGGCACAAACAGGTGCGCCGCGCCCTTGTGCTACAGGCATGGCAACACCAGATACAGGAACACGAGCAACCGGACCGCGAGCAACCCACCAATGGCGCGACCCGCATTGGATTCACTGTTACCAAAAAAGTTGGCAACGCGGTCATACGCAACCGTGTCCGCCGTCGCCTTAAAGAAGCCGTTCGCCTTTTTGAAAAATCCGGCGGTGAAAGCGGACAAACGGATCTATTTCTTCCAAACACTGATTATGTTGTCGTCGGCAGACTGTCGGCGCTTACGATGTCGTTTTCAGAAATTCAGCAGGATCTGGCCAGCGCATTTGACAAAATTGCAGCACAAATCAGGCGCCGCTCTCGTAAACTTGATAAAAAAGCTGAGAATCCTCAGCCTGACCACTCGCCAATCGATCAAAATCCCCTTAAAGAGCAGGGCATAAAGCCCTCTGACATTGCCTAAAAGCTGGACCCTTCATGCAGGACACTAAGAATCTCATACTTGCCGTTGCGTTGTCTGCTGTCGTTTTGATGGCGGCCCAGTTCTTTATCTGGGGCCCTCAGCAGGAAGAAGCCCGGCTTCAGGCGGAACAACGCCAGGCGGAAATTGCCCAAACAACGGGTGCCGGGACATCTGGATCAACAGCACCTGATGCTGGTGCCAGCGTTGTACCAACTCCCGGCGCAATACCCGGCAGCACTGCAACAGGCACAGTGGCGCCGCCGTCCGGCGCGCCACGCGAAGCTGTTTTACAGTCCAGCCAACGTGTTATGATCGACACGCCGGATTTGACCGGATCCATCAATCTCACCGGTGGCCGGGTTGATGATCTGTCTTTGAAGAATTACCGCGAAGAGATTGACCCGGAAAGCCCGATCATTCAGCTGTTTTCACCATCTGGCAGCGCAAACCCGTATTATGCGGAATTTGGTTGGGTGAAGGGGCAGGGCGTAACTGCCGCACTACCCGACAGTCAGACCTCATGGACCCTGACCCAGGGAAATCGTCTGACCGCGGAAACGCCGATTACCGTTTCCTGGGACAATGGCGAGGGTCTGATATTCTCGCGGGTTTATGAGATAGACGAACATTATCTGGTGACAATCACGGACAGTGTGGAGAACAACACAGATGCGTCGGTGTCACTGTTCCCCTATGCGCTGGTAACGCGCCACGGCATTCCTGACCTCCAGAACTTCTTTATTCTGCACGAAGGCATGATTGGCTTTGTTGGCGAAGAAGGTTTGCAGGAAGTCGATTATGATGACCTGGAAGAAGAGGGCGAGCTGAAATTCGGCACACAGACCCAGGGCTGGCTTGGCATCACGGACAAATACTGGGCGTCTGCCATTGTACCGACACCGGGAGAGACCTACACACCGCGTTTCTTCCACCATACGGTCAACAACCGCTCCGCATTCCAGGCAGACTTTCTGGGTGAGTTGGTGGAAGTTGCACCCAGCAGCAGCGGAGAACACATCTCCCGACTGTTTGCAGGTGCCAAGGAAGTCAACGTCATTAACAGCTACCGTGAAGCACCGGGCATCGAGCGCTTCGATCTGATGATCGATTGGGGTTGGTTCTATTTCATCACCAAACCGCTTTTTGTGGCTCTGGATTGGCTCTTCAATCTGATCGGCAATTTCGGTCTTGCCATTCTGGCCGTGACCGTTGTTTTGAAAATATTCTTTTTCCCGCTTGCCAATAAATCATACGCCTCCATGGCCAATATGAAAAAGGTTCAGCCGCAACTGACGGAATTGCGGGAGCGTTACAAGGATGATCGTGCCCAACAGCAAAAGGCAATGATGGAATTGTACAAGAAGGAGAAGATCAATCCCTTGGCGGGCTGTCTTCCGGTCTTGTTGCAGATTCCCGTGTTCTTTGCGTTGTACAAGGTTCTGTTTGTTACCATTGAAATGCGCCACGCGCCCTTCTTTGGCTGGATTCAGGATTTGGCTGCACCAGACCCCACATCGATTTTCAACCTGTTTGGCCTTATTCCCTGGGACCCGCCGCAAATCCTGATGCTTGGCATATGGCCGTTGATCATGGGCGTAACGATGTTCGTTCAGATGCGTCTGAACCCATTGCCGCCCGATAAGACACAGGCCATGATTTTCACCTGGATGCCGGTTATTTTCACCTTCATGTTGGCATCATTCCCGGCAGGTCTGGTGATCTACTGGGCTTGGAACAACACCCTGTCTATTGCACAGCAGTCTGTCATTATGCGCCGTCAGGGTGTGCCTGTGGAAATATGGAAAAACACTCTCGAAGCCTTTGGCCTGGGTGGTAAAGAGAAAGACGAGAAGGCATAGCAACCATTCGCTGTGCTGAGATTGGCTTTGAATCATGTTCTGGACCGGGCGATCTGTTTGATCGTTCGATTCAGACCTGATTTACTGGCGCAACAGACAGACCAACCCATTTGATTCGAGACAGAAATGCCTGCAGATATTCCTGAGCAAAGCGTCGGCCAGTCCGATGGTGTGTCTGGGATGGGGCCAGACCCAGAATTGGCATTTCCCTTGTCGGAATTCCCGCAATTGGGCTTTCTCAATTGCCTGGTTGATCATCCGCATGTGACGATTGGCGATTACAGCTATTATGATGACCCGGATGGGCCAGAACACTTTCTGGAAAAATGCGTCAAATATCATTTCGACTTTATTGGCGATGAATTGATTATTGGCCGCTTTTGCGCATTTGCGACTGGGGTGCAATTTATTATGAACGGCGCAAATCATGCGATGGACGGATTTTCTACCTATCCCTTTGCCGCCATGCGCCGTGGCTGGGAAGCCGGATATGAATGGCCCAAAAACGCGCGTGGCAACACACATATTGGAAATGATGTATGGATTGGTCGGGAAGCCATGGTCATGCCAGGTGTGACGATCGGCGACGGCGCCATTGTTGCGGCACGAGCGGTTGTTACGCGTGATGTGCCCGCTTACACGATTGTAGCAGGCAATCCGGCACGAACTGTGAAACAACGTTTTGATCAGGACGTAATCGATCGTCTGTGCCGCATTGCATGGTGGAACTGGGATATAGCGACAATTACCCGCAATCTGAATGTCATTCGCGGGACGGATCTGGAAGCGATGGAACGGGCGGCGCCACAATGAGCATAGATAACACGGAATCAGACTCGGCTGAAAAAGCGTTCACACCTGAGCAATTGGAAGCCGGTCGACTGGCTTTCGCCCGTCCATGGCGGTTTGTTCTGGGTGTTGCAAAGCTCGTTCAGCTCCCGGAAAATGACGGTATCGAGATTGCCTTTGCCGGTCGGTCAAATGTTGGGAAATCCAGTCTGATCAACGCGCTGACCGGTCAAAATGGTTTGGCGCGAACGTCCAACACACCCGGTCGTACTCAGGAACTGAATTTTTTCACAAACGACGATATCACCATCGTCGACATGCCGGGCTATGGCTATGCCAAAGCGCCCAAGGGGCAAGTCGAGGCATGGACGCGTCTTGTCTATTCATATCTGCGCGGGCGGCCAAATCTGCGGCGTGCCTATGTGCTGGTCGACAGTCGCCATGGTATCAAGGAAACTGATCTGAAAGCGCTGGATCTGATGGATAAAAGCGCCGTTTCCTATCAGATTGTCATGACAAAGGTCGACAAGCCACGTCCGCCAGAACTTCAGGAAGCCCTGGACAAAACACGCGCCGCCATTGCCAAACGTCCAGCAGCACATCCCGAGATTTTGCTGACATCTTCAGAAAAAGGCACCGGCCTTCCCGAGCTTCGTGCCGAAATCCTGCGTTTGTGACCCGAATTACCTCCTTTGTCGCTTAAATTTTGGTCATAAAGGCACCTTTGCCCTAGTCCAGTCCGGCTTATAACCTATAGAAATAAGGACGGGTGGACGATGTTCCGGCATCGTTCAGAATTTAGGTGCATTTTCAGGAGGCTGGTCTTGGCAATAAAGAGTGAGCAAATAAGAGCATGTGCAGACGATAAGTTTCAGCACAGTTTGATCATGGCGGGAACGCTGATCCTAACAATGCTGGCGGCCTTGTGGGTCGTGAGTCCGGCGAGCGCACAGACGATGAGCGAGTGGAAAAAGTCCACTGCCCTGGTTGGCGAGCCGCAATACGCTGATGATTTCGCTCATTTTAACTACGTCAATCCAGATGCCCCAAAGGGTGGAATCGTGCGTCTGGCAACTGACGGCACATTTGATACACTTAATTCCGTGCCGCAACGCGGCAATCTGGCGATAGGCCTTGGCCTGATTTACGACACTCTGTTGACGTCTTCTCTGGACGAAGTCTCAGCTATGTATCCCATGATTGCCACGCAGATGCGCTATCCTGACGACTACTCCAGCGTCACATTTCAATTGCATCCCGATGCACGTTGGCACGATGGAGAACCTCTGACAGCCGATGATGTGGCCTGGTCGTTCAACACGCTGATCGAGAACAACCGTGTTTACCAGAATTACTACAAGCATGTCAGTGGTGTGGAAATCATCAATGAGCATGAGGTCATGTTCACCTTCGACCAGACTGGAAACCGTGAACTGCCGCACATTGTTGGCCAACTGTTGGTCATGCCCAAGCATTGGTGGGAAGGCACGGATAAAAAGGGCGAACAACGGGATATAACGAAGGGTACTTTGGAAATCCCGCTTGGAAGCAGCGCTTACCGCGTTTCAAGGGTCGTTCCGGGGCGTACCGTTGAATATGAACGCGTTGGAGATTATTGGGGCCGGGATTTGCCGGTCAATGTTGGCCAGCACAATTTCGATCGGGTCCGATACGAATATTTCCGGGACTCCGTTGTCCAGATGGAAGCCTTTAAATCGGATGATTATGATTATCGGGTTGAAAGCACCGCGCGTGTCTGGGCCACCGGATATGATTTTCCCGCAGTGGCTGACGGGCGGGTTATTAAAGAGAGTTTCGCCGAGCGCGGGCGTGGACTGATGGTTGGGTTCATCCCCAATTTGCGCCGTGAGAAGTTTCAGGACCCTCGTGTTCGTAAGGCTCTGAATTACGCTTTCAATTTCAATGAAATGAATCAGGCCCTTTTCTTCGACCAATACGAACGCATTAACTCCTATTTTTATGGCGACGAATTGGCTTCTTCTGGCTTGCCAACAGGTCTGGAACTCGAGTTGCTCGAAGACATGCGTGACATGGTTCCAGAGGAGGTTTTCACAACATCTTACGAAAATCCGGTGTCTGGTGACACGCGCGCATACCGTACCAATTTGCGTGAGGCCATAAAACTGTTTCGCGAAGCAGGTTATAAATTGAAAGATGGGAAAATGGTGAATGCTGAAACAGGTGAGCCCTTTACCATTGAGTACCTTCTCAACAGCAACCGTTTTGAGAAGGTCGCATTGCGCCTGAAGTCGAATTTCGAACGAATTGGCGTGGATCTCTCGGTGCGTATTGTTGACAGTTCCCAGTGGGTAAACCGCGTACGAAGCCGTGACTTTGACTTCATCTACTCAGGTTGGGCGCAGTCACTGTCTCCGGGAAATGAGCAATTGGAATATTTTGGTTCTGCTGCCGCAGACCAGGAAAGTGCACGCAATTGGGCAGGGGTTAAAAACCCCGCCGTTGACAAACTCATTCAACGCATAATCTTTGCCAAGGATCGCGATGAACTGATCGCTGCGACGAAGGCCATGGACAGGGTTCTGCTGGCCAATCATTACATCATCCCGGGCTGGACGTTATTGTCGACACGCACCGCTCGTTGGGATCGGTTTTCCCATCCAGAGATACTGCCAGCCTTCGCTGAACCGGGTTTCCCGACTATCTGGTGGTATGATGATGAAAAGGCCGCCCGTGTTGAGGCTGCCGAATGACAAAGCGCACCCCGACAGGCGTAACCCGGCGTGAAGGATTGATCTTTGCCGGTGGGACTTTGCTGAGCCTTGCGGCAGGCCCTGTACTTGCCCAAACACTGGTCAAGCAGGTTGAAGGCTTTGCAGATCAGCCTGCACGTCACGGCCTGTCTATCTTTGGTGATCTGAAATATCCCGCTGACTTCTCCCACTTTGACTATGCCAATCCAGCGGCGCCCAAAGGCGGACGTTTTGTCCTTGCGCCTGGCAGTTGGTTCCACAATCAGAATCCACAAACCTTCAACACCTTGAATGGCCACGTCACCAAGGGGGATGCCCCGCCACGGCTTGAACTGATCTTTGATACGCTGATGGCTCGTGCCTATGATGAACCAGATGCGGTCTATGGGTTGGTCGCAGACAGCATTACGGTTTCCGAAGACGGCAACAGCTTTTTGTTCAGCCTACGCCCAGAAGCCCGGTTCCACGATGGGACGCCATTGACAGCAGAAGATGTGGCATTTTCTCTGACGATACTGAAGGAGAAGGGGCACCCTGATTTCACCCAGAGCTTTCGCAAAATTACGACCATCGAAGCGCTTGATGCAGGGCACCTTCTGGTCACACTGGATGGCACTCAGTCCCGCGGCCTGATATTTGAGATTGCTGACGCACCGATTTTCTCAAAAGCCTATTACGCTGATCGGGACTTTACCGCATCCACCATGGACCCGCCCCTTGCGTCTGGCCCATACAGAATTGGCCGCTTCGATGCCGGAGCCTATCTGGAGTATGAGCGCGTTGAGGATTATTGGGCAAAGGATTTGCCCGTTACGCGCGGTCTGGCAAATTTCGACGTGGTGCGTGTTGAGTTCTACCGCGAGCGGCAGACCGCTTTTGAAGCCTTCAAAAAAGGCAATATGACTTTCCGGCAGGAATTCACATCCAAGACCTGGGAAACGGAATACAACTTTCCGGCCGCTCTGGATGGGCGGGTCAAGAAAGTGCTGTTTCCAGCTGAGATGCGTCCGAGATTTCAGGGGTCCTTTCTGAACACCAGACGTCAGAAATTCGCGGATCCGCGAACCCGGGAAGCGCTTGTGCTTTGCTTCGATTATGAATGGGTCAATGAAAACCTGTTCTTCAACGCTTATTCCCGCGTTTCCTCCTATGTCGAAGGGTCAATTTACAAGGCAGAAGGCGTAGCGAGCGGCATGGAGCTTGCGCTGTTGGAGCCTTTCCGCGACCAATTGCCCGAAGCCGTATTTGGCGAAGCCTATCTTCCGCCCGTCTCAGATGGCAGCGGCCGGGATCGCAGCTTGCTGCGGCGCGCATCGGAACTCCTGTCTGAAGCTGGCTGGCAGCGCCGGGATGGCGGACTGTATAGTGCAAATGGTCAGAAACTGACGTTGGAAATTATGGTGCGCTCGCCAATATTTGAACGCGTCTATGGCAAGTATGTAGACTCGCTTCGCGCTGTGGGCATTGAGGCAACAATACGCGTTGTGGACCCAGCACAGTTCCAGGCCCGCTCCTCCGTCTTTGACTACGACATGGTCGGCACTGCGCTATCACTGGCAGCCACGCCGTTTACATCTGCTGATCAATTGTTCTCTTCACGCTCTGCTGATCTGGAGGGAAGCAACAATTGGGCCGGCATCAAAGACCCGGTTGTAGATGCGCTGACAGAAATAGTGGAAGCTGCAAAAGACCGCGAAACCCATCAAGCTGCATGGCGGGCTCTTGACCGGGTGGTCCGTGCTGGCCATTACTGGCTTCCAGGGTGGTATTCGGCAAATCATCGAATAGCAGTATGGGATAAATATGAATGGCCAGACACAAAACCGGATTACTATTTCCCTGTGGAAACCACGTGGTGGTCCAAACCAATCTGACGCAATAACAGTTTGAGTCGATAGAATTATGGCCGCTTATATTCTGAAACGCTTTTTGCTCATGATCCCAACCTTGTTCGGGATTATGGCCATTACCTTTGTCATCATCCAGTTCGCGCCCGGTGGGCCGGTTGAACAGGTGATTGCAAAACTATCCGGCAATTCCATTTCAGCCACCGAACGCATCAGCGGGTCAGGCGGTGATTTTGGGTCTGTTGGTGAAAACAATCTGGAACAATCCGGTCAGGCCGACCCGATCAACTCACGCTATCGCGGCGCACAGGGCCTTGACCCGGAGTTTATCCGTCAGCTGGAAAAAGACTTTGGCTTTGACAAACCGCCGATTGAGCGCTTTTTCTCCATGCTCTGGAATTATGTGCGCTTTGATTTCGGCAACAGCTACTTTCGCGATGTGAGTGTCATTGATCTCATCAAGGAAAAAATGCCTGTCTCGATTTCACTCGGCCTCTGGATGACACTGATTTCTTACGGCATCTCAATCCCTCTCGGCATTTCCAAAGCTGTGCGTGATGGAAGTCGTTTTGATGTATGGACCTCATCAATCATCATTGTCGGCTACGCGGTTCCGGGGTTTTTGATTGCGATCTTGCTGATTGTCGTGTTTGCCGGTGGTAGCTTCTGGGATATTTTCCCCTTGCGCGGCCTGACGTCAGAGAATTTCGACCAACTGAATCTGTTTGAAAAAGTGCTGGATTACTTCTGGCATCTGGTCTTGCCTTTGACAGCTATGGCGTTGGCTGCCTTCGCGACTTCCACACTGCTTACGAAAAACTCGTTTCTGGATGAAATTCGCAAACAATATGTGGTCACAGCCAAGGCAAAAGGCGTGTCCAATCGTCAGGTTTTGTACGGCCACGTGTTCCGAAATGCGATGTTGATTGTAATCGCCGGATTTCCGGGCGCCTTTATCGGAGCATTTTTCTCCGGGTCATTGTTGATTGAAACGATCTTCTCGTTGGATGGTCTGGGGCTTTTGAGCTTTGAATCCGTTCTCAACAGGGACTATGCGGTGGTCTTCGCAACACTCTACATCTTTTCGATCATGGGGCTCCTGGTCAGTCTGATATCGGATCTGACCTATACGTGGATTGATCCGCGTATCGATTTTGAATCGCGGGAGGTGTAGATCATGGACGCACAAATTACACCAACTCAGACATCAGACGCGGCAGCAGTTCCACAGAAACGCAGCCGGTTTTCGCCAATCAATCAGAGGCGCTGGCAGAACTTCAAAGGCAATGGCCGCGGTTACTGGAGCCTGCAGATTTTTCTGGTATTGTTTTTTGTCACCCTGTTTGCCGAATTCATTGCCAATGACAAACCTTTGCTCATCTCCTATCAGGGCGAACTGCTGACACCGGTCTTTGTCGACTATCCTGAAGAAAAGTTTGGCGGTTTCCTGCCAGTGACAGATTATCGTGATCCATTTGTGCTGGAAGAAATCGAGGCGAATGGCTGGATTCTGTGGGCGCCAATCCGTTATTCCTACCGCACTGTGAACAATGAAATTCCAACGCCTGCGCCTTCAGCTCCCTCATGGATGCTGGACAAGGAAGAACGCTGTCAGCGTTATCCGGGCGGGGTGGATGATCCCAATTGCTCCATCGGCAACTGGAACTGGTTCGGGACAGATGATCAGGCTCGTGATGTCATGGCCCGCCTGATATATGGCTTCCGGATATCGGTTCTGTTTGGTCTGACGCTGACAATTTTCTCGTCCATCATTGGCATTGCTGCTGGCGCGACGCAGGGTTATTTCGGTGGTTGGACAGATCTACTGTTTCAGCGTTTCATTGAAATCTGGACCTCGGTTCCAACACTCTATCTGTTGTTGATACTGGCGGCCATCATCACACCGAATTTCTGGATTTTGCTCGGCATTCTGCTGCTGTTTTCATGGGTCAGTCTGGTGGCCGTCGTGCGGGCCGAATTCCTGCGCGCCCGAAACTTTGAATATGTCAACGCAGCCCGTGCTTTGGGTGTTGGTAACATGACGATCATGTGGCGGCATTTGTTGCCAAATGCAATGGTCGCAACGCTTACCTTTATGCCGTTTATCCTCAATGGCTCGATCACAACTTTGACGTCGCTGGACTTTCTGGGCTTCGGTCTGCCGCCAGGGTCGCCTTCACTTGGCGAACTGTTGGCACAGGGCAAGAATAACCTTCAGGCACCATGGCTGGCACTGACCGGCTTCTTTGTCATCTCGCTGATGCTCAGCCTTCTGATTTTTGTCGGTGAAGCCGTCCGCGATGCATTTGATCCACGAAAGACATTTTCCTGATGGCGACAGATAAGGCGGTTGCGCCACTCTTGAAAGTTGACAATCTGCATGTGGACTTTACCGCCGATGGTAAAACCACCCATGCGGTGCGAGATGTGTCATTCCACATCGATCAGGGCGAGACTGTTGCTTTGGTGGGTGAGTCCGGATCAGGCAAGTCGGTCACCGCTTTGTCTATTTTGAAATTGCTGCCCTATCCTCCGGCTTCGCATCCGGCAGGCAGTATTCTGTTTGATGGCGAAGACCTGATGCAGACCAAGGAAACAGACTTGCAGCATGTGCGCGGCAACAACATTTCCATGATTTTTCAGGAACCCATGACCTCGCTCAATCCGCTGCATTCGGTGGAGCGTCAGATTGGCGAAACCTTGAAATTGCATCAGGGCGCATCCGACACCAAAGTGCGGGCGCGTGTTCTGGAATTGCTCAATCAGGTTGGAATTCGAGATCCTGAGAAACGGCTGGATTCCTACCCACACCAATTATCCGGCGGACAGCGCCAGCGTGTGATGATTGCCATGGCTCTTGCCAACAGCCCGAAGCTGTTGATTGCAGATGAGCCAACCACCGCACTTGATGTAACTGTGCAGGCGCAGATACTGGAATTGCTGGCCGATATGAAAACCCGCATGGGTATGGGCATGCTGTTCATCACCCATGATCTGGGCATTGTGCGCAAGATTGCCGACAGGGTCTGCGTCATGACCAATGGCGAGATTGTGGAGCATGGGCCAACGGAAGATATTTTCCGCAATCCGCAGCACAGCTATACCCAGCATCTGCTCTCTGCAGAGCCAAAGGGTGATCCACCCGAGCTGGATGTCAACGCAGCGCCCGTCATGACCGGGAAGGACATCAAGGTCTGGTTCCCGATCAAACGCGGCTTTATGCGCAAGACGGTAGACAACATCAAAGCCGTCGATGGCATTGATGTGACCGTGCGCGAAGGCCAGACACTGGGTATTGTTGGCGAAAGCGGGTCAGGCAAGACGACGCTTGGTTTGGCCTTAATGCGGCTTATTTCGTCGAGAGGTGATATCAATCTTTTAGGAACGGGTCTTCAGGGCAAGTCGTCAAAGGAATTGCGCCCGTTGCGCAAGGATATGCAGATCGTCTTTCAGGATCCATTCGGATCTCTCAGCCCGCGTATGTCAATCGCCGCAATTATTGAAGAAGGCCTGACGATCCATTTTCCCAAACTGTCTGTGCAGGAACGCGAGCAGCGCGTATCTGATGTATTGCGCGAGGTTGGGCTGGATCCGGAAATGCGGCACCGTTATCCGCATGAATTCTCCGGTGGTCAGCGCCAGCGCTTTGCCATTGCCCGTGCGCTGGTTCTGGAACCCAAATTCCTGATGCTGGATGAACCGACTTCGGCGCTGGATATGAGCGTGCAGGCGCAGGTCGTGGATTTGCTGCGAGCAGTTCAGAAGCGGCGCAATCTGGCTTATCTGTTCATCAGTCACGATTTGAAAGTCGTACGGGCACTTGCCAATGAAGTCATCGTTATGCGGCTTGGCAAAGTTGTGGAGCAGGGACCATCAGCAAAGATTTTTGATGCGCCCGAGCAGGATTATACAAAGGCCTTGATGGCTGCAGCCTTTGATCTTGCTGCCGTCGATTCTGATGAGGTTGCGGTCTAAAATGCTGTCATGAGCATTCTTGTATTGGTCGATGGCTGGGAGCCGGCGCCTTGGGTGCATGCCCTTAAGGCAGCGATGCCGGATGAGCGGATTGAAGCCTATCCAGATGTAGAAGATTCGGAAGCCGTTGAGTATGCCTTGGTATGGGCAGCCCAGGGCGAATCCTTGGATGCATTCCCCAATTTGAAAGCCCTTTTTTCTTTGGGCGCAGGTGTAGACCATCTGTTTGGTGGCAACACATTGCCTCCTGTGCCTCTGGCGCGCGTTGTCGACCCTGATCTGACAGCCTGGATGACGGAGTGGGTGGTGGCGCAGGTCTTGCTGCACCATCGCCAGCAATTGCAGTATTCTCAACAGCAGCGCCATCGAAACTGGCAGGTTTTGCCTCAACCTTTAGCCAGGGAAGTGCAAGTCGGCTTGATGGGCCTGGGCGAATTGGGGCGCGATGCGGCAGGCCTGTTACACAAGCTTGGTTTTGGCTTGTGCGGCTGGAGCCGAACCCCAAAAGAACTGGATAATGTTACCTGCTTTTACGGTGCCGATGGGCTGGATGAATTTTTGTCGGCTACGGACATTCTGGTATGCTTGCTACCACTGACACCGGAGACGAATGGGCTGATCGGCAGGTCGGTGTTTGAAAAGCTGAACCAAAGCGGACCACTGGGCGGGCCGGTCTTCATCAATGCCGGGCGCGGGCGCATTCATGTGGAAACAGATGTTGTGGCCGCCTTGCAAAGCGGCGTGCTGAAAGCGGCCAGTCTGGATGTGTTTGAAGTGGAGCCCTTGCCGCAGAACAGCCCGCTTTGGGAATTGGACAATATCATCATCACGCCTCATGTTGCGGCGGTCAGCGATCCAAGGACCCTGTCAAAGCTGATTGCCAGACAAGTGCGTGCGCATAGAGACGGCAGATCGCTTGAGTATCTGGTGGATATGACACGCGGTTATTGAAGCGCGGCTGATAATTGGCCACACACATGGGAGTCTGTATGCCTGAATCCTTGAATCAGCAGGAACTTTTGTCGGAGCTCGTAAAACTCGGCAATGCCGGTTTGGCTGGCAACAGGCTCATCATTGGTATTGCAGGTGCTCCGGCTTCTGGTAAATCCACCCTTGCTGAATGGTTGGTGGATCAACTGAACGAGGTTCGTGCAGGGCAGGCCGCCTTACTGCCCATGGATGGCTATCACTATGATGACCATGTGCTGACACCGAAAGGATGGCAGGCGCAAAAGGGTGCGCCCCATACATTTGATGTTGGTGGGCTTGCTGCCATGCTCAAGCGGCTTCGGGCCAATATTGAGCCTTCCATTGCTGTGCCAGTGTTTGACAGATCCCTAGAAATTGCCCGCGCAGGTGCCGCTCTCATTGAACAGGCAACCCGTGTGATTGTGGTCGAAGGGAATTATCTGCTGTTGGATGAAGCGCCCTGGCAGCAATTGGCGGAGCAGTTTGACCGAACGGTGATGGTCGAGGTAGGCGAAGCCGAATTGGAGCGGCGCTTGCGGGAGCGATGGGTAAAGCTGGGGCTGTCAGAGGCAGATATTGAACGCAAGGTTTTTGACAATGATTTGCCGAACGGTCTTTTGGTTTATCGGAAAAGCCGTGTGCCAGATATGCGCCTTCAAAACAACTGACGGGCGCGGCCTGCTGGAACAAAAGATGCTCTAGTGAAAATTCCGCCCTTTTGGCAAAACCGCACTGGCGCGTGACGGCGGGCGGTTTTTGTGACGCATTGTATCGAGGTCCTCTTCAAATTTTTCAATTCGTTCAGGGCGTGCGCGTTTTTGCCTGATATCCTGCTGCGGGCTTTTAACCTCATCTGCATTGGCCAGCGGCTCCAGATGGTCCGTTGCATCAGAGATGGCAGACAGAAGATGCGTCAGATCTTCAAGATGGTTTGCAATCACATGTGTCACGCCATCTGACGTTTGAACCTTGCCATGAATGCCGACAAACCGTGCACCCAGAACAACTGGTCGATATTTTTCAAAGGTTTTTGGCCAGACAATAATATTGGCAACCCCTGTTTCATCCTCGATGGTTTCAAAGATCACGCCTTTGGCCGTGCCAGGTCGCTGGCGCACAAGCACCAGCCCGGCAATACGAATGAATGAGTTTGACCGTGCTGTGTTGAGAGCCTCTGTCTGGCGATAATGCATTTGGCTCAATGTTTGCCTGACGAAGGACACAGGATGCGCCTTCAGCGACAGGGACAAGGAGCGGTAATCATGGATCACATGCTCGCCCAGTGGCATGGTCGGCAGTGTAACATCCGGCTCGTTACGACGATCTGTATCGGCCCCGATTGCAAACAGCGGCAGACGCTCTTCACTGGTCAGCGGGTCCAGAGCCTTGGCGGCCCACAGGGCCGTGCGACGGTCCAGACCAAGAGAGCGCAGACAGTCGGCCTCTGCCAGACGTTCCAGAGTGGATTTTGCAAGGCCGGAGCGCAGCCACAGATCGCGCATACTGTCATAACCGCGCCCGCGATGGGCAACCAGTTGGTCCGCATGATCTTTGTGCAGGCCTTTGACCCGGTTAAGGCCAAGGCGAACCGCATGGTTGTTTTGCATCACGCCATCCATATCCCGGTGTTGTGGTGCAATTCTCTGCGCATGTGAACCAGCCTCCAGACTTGTGTCCCAGTTTGAATGATTGATGTCGGGCGGGCGCAGTTCCACACCATGTTCCCTGGCATCGCGCACAAGCTGAGCCGGGGCGTAGAAGCCCATGGGCTGCGAGTTCAGGATCGCGGCGCAGAACACATCCGGATAATAGCATTTCAGCCAGCAGGACACATAGACCAGCAGGGCAAAACTGGCTGCATGGCTTTCGGGAAAACCATAATCGCCAAACCCTTCGATCTGCTTGAAGCAATGTTTGGCAAAGTCGCGCTCATACCCGTTGGCCACCATGCCTTCCACCATTTTCCGTTCAAAATTACCAATGGTGCCAACCCGGCGAAACGTAGCCATGGCGCGGCGTAATTTATCGGCCTCGGACGGTGTGAAATGGGCAGCGACAATGGCAATATTCATGGCCTGTTCCTGAAACAGTGGAACACCCAACGTCTTTTTAAGTACCCTTTCCAGTTCAGCTTTAGGATAGCTGACCTTTTCCTTGCCCTGGCGGCGGCGCAAATAGGGATGCACCATATCCCCCTGAATGGGTCCGGGCCGGACAATGGCAACCTCAATGACAAGGTCATAATAGGTTCTGGGCTGCAAGCGCGGCAGCATCGACATCTGCGCACGGCTTTCAATCTGAAACACACCCAGCGTGTCGGCCCGGCAGATCATGTCATAGGTGGCGGTGTCTTCCTGCGGCAGGGACGCCAGAGTTTCATCGCGGCCATAATGGGTTTTGAGCAGATCAAAGGCCTTGCGAATGCAGGTCAGCATGCCCAGCGCCAGCACATCGATTTTCAGCATGCCCAGGCTTTCAAGGTCATCCTTGTCCCACTCCACAATGGTACGATCATCCATGGCGGCATTTTCAATCGGGATCAGCGATGACAGCCGGTCGCGCGTAATGACAAAGCCGCCGACATGCTGGGAGAGATGACGCGGAAAGCCGATGATCTGATTGGCCAGATCAAGCAATTGTTTCAGATGCTTGTCCTGTGGATCCAAACCGGCCCGTTTGGTTTCCTCATCGCTGATGGCGCTTGATCCGCTGCCCCATCTCGTGCCGGAAATGGCGCTGATGGCATCATCCGACAGGCCAAAAACCTTACCCACTTCGCGTATGGCCGAGCGGGCGCGATAGGTGATGACCGTGGCTGCCAGACCGGCTTTCTCCCGCCCGTATTTTGCGTAGATATACTGGATGACTTCTTCGCGCCGCTCATGCTCGAAATCCACATCAATATCCGGTGGTTCGCCGCGCTCTTCGGAGATGAAACGTTCAAACAGCAAATCAACTTTGACGGGGTCAACTTCGGTAATGCGCAGGCAATAGCAGATGCTTGAATTGGCAGCAGAGCCGCGCCCCTGACATAAAATGCCCTGACTGCGGGCAAAGCGCACAATGTCGTAAACGGTCAGAAAATAGGAGGCATAATTCAGTTTCTTGATCAAATCCATCTCATGGCGAATAGCAGCCTGCACCTTGGCGGGCACACCTTCTGGAAAGCGCTCCTTTGCACCGCGTGCGGTTAATTGTTCCAGCGCAATCTGGGAGGGAACGGGATGTCCGCCCAGTTCTTCAAAAACCGGGTCTTCAGGATATTGATAGCGCAATTCATCCAGGGAAAACTGCAACTGTTCAAAGACGGATACAGAAGCGCTGACAGCCGATTCATAACCTTTGAAAAGCTGTGTCATTTCAACACCTGATTTCAAATGACGTTCGGCATTCGGCTCCAGTGCCTTGCCAATGGTGGCCAGTGTCTTGCCTTCGCGCACACAGCTCAAGACATCCTGCAAAGGCCGCCTGTCCGCCGCGTGGTAAAGCACGTCGCCAATGGCCAGAAGCGGCAATTTGTACGTGTTGGCCATGCGTGACAGGCGTTGCAACCGCCTGTCATCATGCGTGCCATAGCTGCGCGACAGGGCAAGATAGACGTTGCGGCCAAACCGGCTTTTCAATTTTGGTAGAAAAGCGCCTGTCTTTTCTGAAAATAGTGCGGGCAGAACAGGGGCCATGACCATCTGTTCTCCCAATTCCAGAAAATCATCAAGCTGCAGATAACAGGCAGCTTTCGGCGCGCGTCGTTTGCCCCGTGTCAGCAATTCACACAGATTGCCCCAGCCCTGTCGGCTTTTTGGCCAGACAAGAATATCCGGTGTGGCATCGGTGAACACCAGCCGGCAGCCAGGTGCAAAGGGCAGCTCTGCCTCTTTGGCTGCCATATGAGCGCGCACCACACCGGCCACAGAATTGCGATCGGCAATAGCAAGACCGGTGAGCTCCAGTTTTTTGGCCTGAAGAACCATTTCCTCGCCATGAGAGGCTCCGCGCAGAAAGGAGAAATTACTGGCTGCGGCCAATTCCACATAAGGCAGGGCAAAATGCTGCTGGGTCACGGGAACAGCCCGTGCATATACCAATGCGGGCGCCCGGCTTCCCGCTCATACAATCCCTGACGGAACAGCCAGAACCGCCGTCCTTCACGGTCTTCGGTCTTGAAGTAATCCCGCGTCAGCGCCTGACGGCCATCGCGCCACCACTCGCACGCAATCCGTTCCGGCCCTTCGCTGGCGGCAACCTCATACAGCACTTTGCGCCAGCGAAAGCGTTGCGGCAGACCTTCAGGTATCTCGGCAATCACATCCACAGGTTCAGGTTGGTTCAGCAGCAGGATTGGCCGCGTCAGTTGCGTATCCAACTCTTCCATATCCTCAGCATCAGTCAGGGAAAGGGCCGCCTGTGCCTGCATGTTCTGATGTCTATGTCTTTGCTGACCCTTCTGATTGGGCCTGCGAATGGACGGCTGCACCCCAAAGCTGCGCTCCGGAATATGGCTGTCATTCATGGTGAAATGCTGGACCCGGTCTGTGCCAAGGCGCGCGCCAAGCCGGTTGATGAGTGCGTTATAGCTGTCTTCCATCGGCACTTTAGCAACAAAATCAGACTGCTGATCAAGCATGGGCTCCGATGTTGCAATTTCCAGACGGACCAGATCAAACCCGAAACCGGCTTCCAACGGGCTGTGCAAACTGACAAGCCGGTCCTGAAATAATTGTTCAATATGGGCCGGTTCGCGTTCCGGATTGGCCGTGACAACGCTGAGCATGCGGCGCTCTCCATCCACCCGGAACAGTTTCAAGACCAGAACCCGTGCGCCAAGCGCGCGCTTTTCCAGAACAGGTTTCAGATTACCCGCAAGCGATAAAATGCTGCGGCTGATATCATCCTGCAGTGAGATCGGATCAACGAATTGCCGTTCAGATGCAAGTTCCGCCACAGCCATGCGCGGTGAAATGGTTTCCTCTTCGCGGCCAAGTGCCTGATCAAGCCTGCGCAACAACTGCCTGCCAAACCGCAGCGATAGCGGCCCGCGTGGCAAATCCATGATGCAGCCAACGGTTTTTAACCCGACCTGCTTCAATTCCTCAACAGTTTTCGGGTCCATGCGCAGGGCTTCAAGGGGTAGGGGCGCGACATGGTCCCGCTCTGCACCTGGGGCCGCAATACGGCTATCGCCTACGTTCCCGTAGCGGGCAATGCCCCAGGCAGCCCCCGGTGTGGAGGCAATGGCAATGTTGGTGACAAAACCCTGGGCATTCAGGCTGGAGATCATATCCAGACGCAACGTCTCCTCGCCTTTGAACAGATGCGCACAGCCGGTGATGTCCAGCATCAGGCCGGGCAGGCCATTGATGGTGTCGATGGACAACAGCGGTGTATAGCGCTCGCACCAGTCGGCAATGGCTTCCAGAAGCGCGGCATCGGCCGCATCATCGGATTCATGACAGTCCAGCTTTGGCAAAATGGCCCGTGCATCTGTCAGGGTCTGATCTTTATGCAATCCGGCTTGTCTGGCCGTCTGGTTTAACGCGGACAGGCGCAAGGCACTTTTAATGGAAGCGATGACGGCAAGAGGCGGGCAGTCAGCCTGCCCGTTCCAGTTTTGTTGGAAGCGCCACGATTTTCCCCATATCTGACGGCTGATCCGATCTGTTGGCAGATAGGGGAAGGCGATGCTGAGGAAGCGCTGCCCCTTTCTCTGATTGGGCCCCGGATTGTGTCCCTGATTGTTCGTGGATGTGATCTTTGTGTCGGACATGGCAAAAGCCTCGAATTTGGTGGTTCCATGTGGCAGAGGCAGCACCGGTTGCCCCTTGTCGGTTACGCTCCAGATGAGCGAAAAATGCGGTATGACCAATGCCTGCATCGGGCTTCAGGCTGCCATGCATGTCTAACTGGCAGGACAGGCGTGGCTTGATGCGCCACCGTGTTATGACTGCATTGGCTTCCTCTTCGCTGCTCTGTCGCAGAATAAGAACGCTGGTTCCGCTTTCACTGGCCCGCAGGTTCAAACGCCGCGTAGCGGTCATATCAAGTGTTCTGGGATGGCCCTGAATATGCAGGATGACAGCCGCCAGATCGGTGCATTTGGCAGCTTCATCCGCCGCCCATAGAGCGTGTTTCACACTGAGTGGCGTGACAATGACAAGGCGATCAGGATCAAAGCCCAGATTGGCAAGACCCTGCGGGAACAGGCTCATATTGCTGGTATCGGCAAAAGGCGCTGATATCCATAAAACCGGTTTCGCCGCGTGTTGGTTCATCCGGCTCAACAAGGCCATTGCAAACCCCGTCAAAGCCCCCGCGTCACGGCTGTGCGCGCAGCGTATTTCATGCAGGCTGCCGGGCGGCAGACCGGCGTCAAAAAAGGCTGACAATTCATCTTCTGCAACAGTCTGGCTGTTGGGCAGCAAGCGGCTGGCAGGGATCAGCTGTGCATTCAGCGCAGCGGGTAATCTGGTCCCAACTTTTGTCCGAAAACCGTCCTGAATGCGCATTTGATCCTGCGCATGCAAATGATCAATCAACGCTGTTGCAGTTGCGTTACGCAAAATCGCCCTCACTCTATGTTCCTATTTTGTTCTATTTAACAGGAGGGCCGACAAATGAGTCAAGCGGAAGATTTCAACAGCAGTTTTAAAACATGGCTTAGGTCCATGCAGATAAACCAAGGGCTGCAACGTAAAAAAATACCCGCGCATACACTGGCGGGCAGACCGGTGCAAGTCGCTGGGTCGGGCATTGACTCATTCCATACGCTTTGATATTTCATGTAAAATTTTACAAGAAATTTTACTGGGAGAGGACCTGAATTTGCTTCGCGAAAACGCCTATGCAGCCTTCAAGGAATCACTGTTTGCCGAGCAATTGCATCCCGGACAGTTTCTATCGATTCAGGAATTATGTGATGGATTGAACGTCTCGATCAGTCCCTTGCGCGACGCCTTGCGGCAGCTTGAAAGCGAAGGTCTGGTCGAGTTGCTTCCCAAAAAGGGTGTTCGCATCGCCAAGGTCGACCGGGGTTTTATCACCAACGCATTTCAGGTGCGCCGGTTCCTGGAAGTGCAGGCTTGTTATGAACTTAAAGACAATGGCTGGCCGGAATTGCAGGAAATCCGCAATTGGACAAAAAGCGTTGCCGTCAGGGCAGAAACCAATATTGACGAGAACCTGCTGCACGATGCCTACAAGGCCGATTGGGCATTCCATGACGGACTGATAGCCGCCATCGAGAATGATCTGCTGACCCAGATACATGGCCGGAACAGCGACAAGGTCCGCATGGTTCGCCTGAACCGCCGCTTTATAGCCTCGCGCGTATTACCGGCCATGCAAGAGCATTTGAAAATACTGGATGCGCTGATTGCGGATGACCGCGCGGCTGCGGCAGCTGCCCTGAATGAGCATCTTTGTATCTCCGAAGCCAGAGCGCTTGGAAAAGAACCGGGGCTGGCCTGATGAACGCAACCTATCCCTGAAAATAGCATTGCTGGCCATGGATGTCCTACCGAACAGAAGATCCGGGGCGTGGCTGGCACAGACAGACTGATACCCAAATAAAGAGGAGGAAACTATGAATATGATACTCAAATTAATGCGCTTCGCCATGGTGGCGTTGTTGCTGGGCGGGGGAGCTGCAACTGCGCAGGATACCCTGAAGCTGAAAATTGCAGCTGCAGGTGGAACACTGCATGCGCCAATTTTTGTGGCGGTAGAACAGGGCCTGTTTGAAAAACATGGCCTTGATGCAGAAATCGTGATGTTTCAAACCGGTGTTGAAATGATCAACGGCCTGCTGGCCGGGGCGCATGATGTAAACACAATGGGATCAATCCCGTTCCTGTCAGGCGCATCAAACGGTTTTCCGCTGGTGCTGATCGGGCATCTTCATGGTGATGCGCTGAAGGACAATTATGTCGACAATGTCGGCATTGCCTCTGCAGCCGGTATTAATTCCATCGAGGATTTGAAGGGCAAGCGCATCGGATTGCCGCGTGGCACTGGGGCTGAAGGCTACGTCTTGGGCTTGCTCGCTCAATCCGGCCTGACCGGTGATGATGTTGAGTTGATCAACGTCAAACCACCTGAACTGCCAACCGCGCTTCTGAACGGTGATGTTGATGCGATTTCTGTGTGGGAGCCTTGGCTGTCAACAAGCGTCGTCAATGTTGAAGGCGCCAAGCAGCTGATCGCTGGTCAATGCGAGTCCTGTTACGATCCGGGCACTGTTCTGACAACCAGAGCCGTTGTCGACGAAAAGGCTGAACAGCTCCGCCGGTTCATGCTGGCATTCTCGGAAGCCTCACAATGGGTTCGCCTGAACCTTGATGAAGCCGCCGAAGTTAGCCTGCGTTGGATCAACATCAAGGATGCCAATGTCATGAAGTCTGCCATGCGTAATGGTCTGAATGACCCGCGCATGTCTCGTTACACTGTTGACATGTATCGGGAAAAAACCATTCCCGGTCTGAAAGCTGCCGGCAAGCTTCGTGATGAAATTGATCTGGACGAAGTGGTCGATCATCAGTTTATCAATTTTGCCATGGAGCAGGCTCCGGAATTCTTTGATGATCTGAAGCCAATCACCGACGATTTGAAAAACTAGCAGAAAGGCCGGGCCGTTACATATGACGGCCCGGCTTTCATCTGCCACAGCAAAGACATGTGATTGTGAACAAAGAACTCCCCAAAATATCGGTCGATAACGCGTCCATCGCTTACACCAATCAGGATTTTGCCGAGCCGCATCTGGCCGTCAAGGATGTTACATTGGAGGTGAGCGCCAATGAGTTTCTGGTTGTCGTGGGACCCAGCGGCTGCGGAAAATCTTCGCTATTGGCAGCTATTGCCGGATTTCTGACCCCGCAGGGCGGCTCTATAAAGCTGAATGGCAAGGAGATCGAAGGACCGGGTGCTGACCGTGGAGTGGTGTTTCAGGACTACGCATTGCTGCCGTGGAAAACCGTATTGGACAATGTCGGTCTGGGCCTGAAATTCAGAGGCATGTCAAAAGCAGAGCGCGACAAGATTGCCCGCGAGCATCTGGCTCTGTGCGGTCTGGCCGACGCGGAAGCCAAATATCCCCATCAACTCTCCGGCGGCATGCGTCAGCGTGCAGCCGTCGCCCGCACATTGGCCAACCAACCGGAAGTGATGCTGATGGATGAGCCCTTTGCGGCAGTAGATGCGCAAACCCGCATGACACTGCAGGAAGAACTGGTCCGCATCTGGCAGCAGACCGAAGTAACCGTTTTCTTCGTTACCCACAGTGTGGAAGAAGCCATATTCCTCGGCGACCGGGTTATGGTTCTGTCATCTGGGCCGGGCGAGATCAAGGCAATGGTCGATATCGATATTGAACGCAAAGATCGCGATCTGTCGTCACTGAATTCAAACCCACGTTTCCAGGCATTGCGTGACGAAATCACGCGACTGGTCCGACAGGATGCAGCTTGATGAGCAGGATGCGACTGCTGCTGAAACCGCCAATCCTGACAACGTCATTGATCCTGCTTGGCGTGCTCATCATTTCACAACATCGCGCGTCAATGGGCGATCAGAAACTCGATGGTCTCAAGACAGAACCAGATGGAAAATACGCCATCATCGCAAGCCTCGACTTTGAACCGGAATCCTTTCACATGACCCGTTTGCAAGCGACCGGCAGATTGATGCGGGTAGACGATATGAATGTATATCTTCGCGATGTCTCAACGGATAATTTGAAAGCTCTGGCCAATAAACCATGGATCTCGTCCATTTCCCCCTGGGAAGAAGAGCAGGGTGACGCCAGTGAATAAGCCATTCTTTCATGGGCAATTCGCCAAGCGTGGCATCAAGGCCGCCAAAGGGATTACAGGTATTGCTGTGTTGTTCATTGCCTGGCAGATCGGTGCCAGCGTGTCCGGAGTCAGCTCCTATTTCTTCCCTGCGCCAGTCAATGTCTACAACGCGTTTCTGGATATGATGCATAAGGGCATTCTGGAGGTCTATCTTCTGGACAGTCTCTACCGCTATGTGGTCGGCGTCTTTCTTGGCTCACTTGTGGGTATTGGTGTTGCGCTGGCTCTGGGTCTCAACAAGGCCATCGCTGCAGTGTTTGCACCCTTGGTCGGGTTCTTTTATGCAATTGTTGAATCGGCCTGGCTGCCCGTCTTTGTCATCTGGTTTGGTTACGGCATCACGACCATATTGACGTTGCTGATCTTCGTGGTCGCATTTCCCATTCTCTACAATGTTCTGGCCGGTATTCAGACGCTGCCAATCGTCTATGTAAATGCGGCCCGATCACTTGGCGCTACCCGCTGGCAGATCCTCAGAGAAGTTATTCTGCCCGGTGTTTTGCCAAGCATTGTAACCGGTTTTCGCATTGGTGCCGGCTTTGCGTTCCGTGGCCTCATCATTGCTGAAGCCATTGCCGCCACATCAGGTATCGGCTTTCTGATTTTCGATGGTGCGGCCAACAAGCAGACCGACAGAACCATTGTAGGCATGATTATCATGGGGCTGTTGTGGCTGATTATCGAACTGGCCTATCTGCGCCCCTTTGAGCGCGCCACCATTCAAAAATGGGGCTTGGTCACAACGGCCGAGCAGCGCGAGGTCCAATGATGAAAACTCTCAAACTCAGGCCATATTTGCTCGCCGCGACGCCCTTTATCGGCATTTTGATATTGTGGACAGTGCTGCCTTCACTGCTGTCTGTGCCAGCTTACAAACTGCCATCACCGCAGCTTGTCTGGACCAAAGCAATTGAACTCACAGGCGATGGATCGCTGTTACAACATATTCTGGTCAGTCTTTATCGGCTGGCGCTTGGATTTATTGTGGGAAATCTGCTGGCAGTCCCAATTGGCATCGCCATTGGCGTCAACAGACATGCGTCTGATTTTCTGTTGCCCTTGCTGACATTCCTGCAGTCGATTGCAGGCATCGCCTGGATTCCGCTGGCCGTTTTATGGTTTGGCATTGGCGACGGGGCCATCATCTTCGTGATTGCCAACATTATTTTCTTTTCAAATCTCTACAACACGGTGATCGGCGTTGAATCCATACCGCAGGCCTATTACCGAGCCGTCCTCTCCCTGGGGGCAAGCCGGTTTGACATTCTGAAAACAGTCATCATACCCGGTGCCTTTGTGCAGTTGATTGTCGGCTTTCGCTCATCCATGGCTTTTGGCTGGCGCGCGCTGATCGGTGCAGAACTCATCGCCGGAACCACGGGGCTTGGCTACATGACCCTGGATGCCGTGCAATGGTATCAGACCGAGACGGTCATATTGGGTATGATTATCGTGGGCGTCATCTGGCTCGTGATGGACCGTTTCCTGTTTCGCAAATTGGAAACCATGACCGTGCGCCGGTGGGGCATCCTTCAGGATAAATAGGTTTAGCTGAAGGCCTTCAACGGCTTAACCGGTTCAAGTCTGTTCGTGATCCACATCGTGATGGGGTTTGTCGGCTTGACCGGCCGCCTCATATCCAAAAGTCATGGAATCATCTGCCGGGCGGCGCCCGATCTTGCGCGCGGCAAATGCGATGATCAGTGAAATGGCGTCGGAAAAATTATGTAGCGCATCAGCCAGCAAAGCCAGGCTACCAGACAGAATCCCGCCAATGATCTGAGCCATTGTAAGGCCCAGATTGACGACCACAGCCCAGAATACACGCGCATCGCCTGCATCGGGGCCTATGTGATGATGATGTCCTGCCAATACCTTACCCTGCGCCATTCCTGCCGAATTCATACTCAGTCCATATTTCAATAATAACTGTGCCCGTTATGTGTCGCGCTTTGGCACCCCACCTCACACAGGCGGCCTGAAAGCATGTTCAATTACGCCCTCCCAATTGTCTTTCTCTGCACGCTCGCGCCTGCTGCTTATGCACAGGAACCAACCTTCACAACCGGTCCGGCGGAAACCATCAATCCTGGCCTCATTGATTGTGGGAGCAGGTCTCGCATCAGCCCGGTCGGAGAGATTACGGCCGATGACGGTACAATTTGGACCGTTCCGGCAGCGACCAATTTTGAAACGGCTCCAAAGGCAACAGATCTGTTCAATGAGTGTGGCGGCACCCAGCTTGGGTCTCTTTCAGAACTTAACCTGGCAGATGTTCCGCTGATGGATGCGGGCGGCGATGAGGAATTCACAGCCTATATCTTCGCAGACAACTATTTTGAATTCTATGTAAATGGCAAATTGCTGGCGGTCGATCCGATTCCGTTCACGCCATTCAACTCAAATGTAATTCGTTTTTCTGCAGACCGTCCGGTGACTATTGCGGTGATGATGGTTGATTGGGAAGAAAATCCGGGCCTTGGCTCTGAAGCCAACCGCAGTGCGAGCCATCATCCGGGCGATGGCGGCCTCGTGGCCCATATTCAGGGTTCATCCGGTGAAACCGTTGCCCTGACGGATTCCAGCTGGCGCGCTCAGACCTTTTACACAGCACCACTTAAGGACCGCACTTGCCTTGTTGTAAGCGGTCCATTGCGTGACAGTTCGACCTGTGATCTGGAAGGTGTCGACGATGCAACAGGCTTTTCCGCGGCTCACTGGGCCATTCCCGAAACCTGGATGATGCCCAATTTTGACGATAGTATCTGGCCTTATGCCTCGACCTACACAAATGAAATTGTTGGCGTCGACAACAAAAAAAGCTTCACAAATTTTGTTGATGTTTTTGATACGCCCGATGCGGATGCAGACTTTATCTGGTCAACCAATCTGGTGCTCGACAATCTTGTGCTTTTGCGCAAGACAATCGAGTAGCTCCCAGCGCCTGAATCACAAGGCCCGAATGGATCGCAAAATTTCACGAACCCGCTCGGCATTGTCAGCAGCCAGTGAACCATCTTGATTCCAGAGTGAGTTTTCAAAGCCGACGCGGACCTTCCCGCCCAGTCTGACTGCTTCGGTCAGACAGTCTGTCTCTTCGCGTCCAAAGGCACACAGCATCCAGTCGAATGTATGGGCGGTGCCGGAGCCGCCCAACAGATCAAGCAGGGGCTGTATATTATCGGGGCGGCTGATACGCGTGCCCTGATAGTCGCCCAGTACAAATTGCAGCAAATGATGCGTACCGGGAATTTTGCCCTCGTCCAATGCGCCAAGAAACATTGCGACTTCCTTCGGGGTATAGAGAATGTGCTGGATCGCAACGTTGGATTCTGCTGCCCAATGATAAAAATCCCGGGCAGCGGGCCAGGCCTCAGATGAGGGGGCCATTTCTCTCAGTGCAACAGAAACATGATCCGGCTTCAGGGCGCGCACAATGGCAATCTGGTCGGCGGTTTCGTAGCGACCGGCCGCTTCCGATGTCACTTGAAGATACATTTCCGGAACAGTAACAAAGAGCGCCTCAAGCAATTGCGCATAGCCCGCTGCATCCAGCAGATGCAGCCCTTGTTGGTTCCTGATGTGAAGATGTATCCCGTTGGCACCTGCCTTGTGGCAGGCAATCGCTGTTTCAACCAATTCTGGCAGCGTCAGGGGAATGGCAGGATGATCTGCTTTGGTTCTGCGCGCACCATTGGGTGCCACCATAATATTTGGCAATGGACGGGAATTGGTCATTGAACGGGAAACGCTCCGATGAGGGTATGGGTCCGGCATTCATAAAACATATTCTAAAGTGGCGCGCCATTGCCGGCAAACGGACCGCTTGGAGTGGATGAGGTAAGCGCAGATTTCAAAAAATTGCTGACAGATGAGCGGAATGACGCAAGAATTCTGATTTCAGGGCTAGTCCTCATCCACCAGCGCAATTGTCCTTGTTTTCCGTACAGACGGCAGAACTGCCGCGACTAATGCAATGGCAGCAACGATCAGAAGCCCGGCGCTGATTGGCTCGCGCACAAAGACAGAAACCTCACCGCCCGAGATCAGCAATGCCCGTTGCATATGCCCTTCCATCATGGGCCCCAGAATGAAACCGAGGATCATGGGAGCTGCCTCGCATTCCAGCTTTTTCAGCACATAGCCAAGCACTCCGAAGACTGCCATGGTCAGCACGGCAAACGCCGTGTTGTTGACGCTGAAGACACCCACACAGGCAAACACGATCACAATCGGAAACAGGAATTTATAGGGGATGGACACCAGTTTCACCCACAGTCCCACCAGCGGCAGATTGAGAACCAGAAGCATCAGATTGCCGATCCACATGGAAGCAATAATACCCCAGAATAACTCCGGGTAATCGGTAATCACGGCAGGGCCAGGCTCAATTCCCTGAATAATCAGAGCGCTGATCATCAGCGCCATCACCGGATTGGAGGGAATGCCAAGGGTCAGCATTGGAATGAAGGAGGTTTGCGCACCGGCATTGTTGGCCGATTCAGGCGCTGCTACACCTTGAATCGCACCTTTTCCGAATGCGCTGGGATCCCTGGCGATTTTCTTTTCCAGCGCATAAGCCGAAAAGGAAGCCAGCAGCGCTCCGCCGCCGGGCAACACGCCCAGAAATGAGCCCAGAAACGTGCCTCGGACCATGGGTGCAAAAATGAGTTTCAGATCATGCCGTGTCGGCATCAGGCTTGTAATTTTTGACACGCTGAATTCGCGTTTGGTGGTGTCTTCCAGATTGCGCATGATCTCGCCAAGGCCGAAAATACCCATGGCAATGGCGGCAACGCTCAACCCGTCTGATAGTTCGGGAATGTCCAGTGTCATGCGCTGAAGGCCCGTCATTTCATCGGTGCCGATCAGGCCGAGTAACAGACCAAAGACCATCATGCCGATGGCTTTCAGAACGGAACCATTTGCAAGCACGACAGAGACAATCAGTCCGCAAACCATAAGGGAAAAATATTCGGCTGGGCCAAACTGAAAGGCAAGCTCTGCAAGGGGCGGTGCGAAGACGCCAATCAGAACCGTGGCCACACATCCGGCAAAGAAAGACCCGATGGCTGCAGTCGCCAGTGCCTTTCCGGCATGTCCGCGCTTCGCCATTTCGTGGCCATCCAGCGTCGTAACAATGGAAGAGGCTTCTCCTGGCAAATTGATCAGAATGGCTGTCGTCGAGCCACCATATTGTGCGCCGTAGAAAATCCCAGCCAGCATGATCATGGAGGACACGGGATCAAGCCCAAAGGTAAAAGGCAACAAGACAGCGATGGCCACCAATGGCCCAAGGCCGGGAAGCACACCGATAAGCGTTCCCAGCAAGACGCCGAAAAAGGAAAAGAGTAGATTCTGGCCGGTTAAGACTGTGCTGAAACCGAGGCTGAGATTGTTGATCAGCTCCATGGCATGCCCCTCAAAATGACCAGAGGGCGACAGGCAGTTTCAAGGCACCAATAAATAAAAGCGCGCTGAAAAAGGCGAGGCCAGTTGCAGCCAGAATGCGGTGAACCCAGCCATAATTGGCTCGGGCAAAGCTGGCAACAATGGCCGTGACAAACACCGACGGCATCAGACCAAAGGGCTCAATGCACATAGCAAAAACGATGACTGCGCAGGTAATCAACAAGAAGGGCCGGATCGCTATTGCCGAAATCGGATCAGTGTCACGCAGCAAAACACCAAGCCCCACTGCTATGCCAATCAGAATGAGAAGCGTAGACAGTATAACTGGAAAAAAGCCGGGGCCGGGCTCTGCAGTGGATCCAAATTCAAAGCTGGATGTCAGGACCAGACCCATGATGCCAGCCAGGGCGAACAGCAAACCCGATCCAAAATCCTTGTCAGTCAATAACTTCACCGCAAGCCCCCCAGTGTTGGTGAAAGTCAGGGTCTGCGATCAATCTCCCAATTGAGTCCAGACCGTAGCAAAGACCTGCACCCAAACGCAGGCCCTTGCACCATAATACAGCTTGATTACTTGGAAAGAATACCTTTCCAGTTCGCAAGCTCAGCATCAATCACGTCGGCAAATTCTTCAGGCGTGCCAGCAATCAGTTCCAGCCCGGCCTTTGCAAGTGCCTGTTGGAATGCCTCTGTCTTTGTCTGGCGAACGACTTCCGCATTCAGCTTGGCAATGATGTCCGATGGAACACCCGATGGTGTAATAAAGCCGAACCAGGATTTGAACTCATATCCGGGAACGCCAAGTTCCGCGATGGGTTTCAACTCGGGTGCGCCAGGGTTGGGTGTCAGACCGGTGATGCCCAATGCGGTCAGCTTGCCATCGCGGACAAATTGCATGCCCTGTGCAGCCGATACAAATACGGTGGAGACGCGACCAGCGACAACATCCAGAACACCAAGATTGAGCTTCTTGTATGGAACGGCTTTCATGCTCACGCCGGTTTTGGTCTGGAACAGCTCCGATGCCAGATTGGCGGCACTGCCAAGGCCCGCTGTTGCAAATGTCACCTTGTCGGGATTGGCTTTGGCATAATCGATGAATTCCTGAACGCTGGAAACGCCAAGGTCATTGTTCACGTAATGCACCATGGACGCACCTGCGACCCGGATCACCGGATCAAAATCCGCCTGCACATCATATTTGATCTTGTAGAGATACGGGTGCGTGGTGAGGTTCGCTGGCACAAAACCAAGCGTGTAGCCATCAGCCTCTGCTTCTGCAATCTTGGCAGCTCCGATAGAGCCGCCGGCACCGCCAATATTCTTGACGATGACCTGCTGGCCCCAATTCTCCGTCATGCCATCGCCAACAAGGCGCGCCAGAATATCAACCAGGCTTCCAGGGCCTGTTGGCACAATAATGTTGATGGGCTTTTCCGGATAGGATTGAGCCGCCGCAGGCGTTGGCATGACTGTCAGTGACAAACCAACCGCGCCAATGGCCAACCCACTAAATGTCAGGCCACCAAATGTCAGAGCACCAAAAGCGCGTCTGCTCAGTTTCAAAAATGTCATGGCAATTTCCTCCCGTTATACCAATTATCTGTTCTGTTCTAGAAATATGTAAGTGTCTCGATACCCTTGCCTGCGGCCACACAGGCCACGGCCTTCTGGCTGGCCAGATGGACGCGCGTAAACAGCCCGCAATCATGATTTGATATCAGCGTGTGCTCACCATCTGGATCAAAGGCAATGCCTTGTGGACCCTTGGCGATCGGCAGCAGGACGTGATCTTCCGGGTCCTGCGCGTCATGGATATGCATAACGCCTGAGACGTAATTTGTGCTCACCAGATATTTGCCATCCGGAGAGAAACGCAAACGGATCAACCGGCTCGTCTTGGGGCTGCTGAGGACAGCGCCCTTCAATGCAATCACCCGAATGATCTTGTTGGTTGCAATGTCGATTTCCAGCAGATCCTGCTTGCTGTTTTCCGCCGCATACAGCCGCTCGCCGCCGGGTGAAATTGCGATGCCCTCGGTTCCCTTAGGTACCTGAATTTCCGCCACCACCTGTCTTGATGCGATATCAAAAACCAGAATATTGCCAAGCTTACACGAGACATAAATGCGCTTGCCATCCGGTGTAACTTCAATGAAGGGTGCACGTTTTCCAGCAGCGCCTATGATACACGTTTCAGCCAGCTCCATGGTTCCGGTATCAACCCGACCCAATTCACCGGTTTCTTCAAAGATGACCCAAAGGTCGCCATTTGCATCAAAGCGCATGGCGTGTGGTCCCTTGAATTTTGATGTGTGAATGCGGCGAACAACAGTTTGGGCTTCCAGGTCGACCAGACTGATATGCGCTCCGGATTCGATGAAGTTTCCGGCAAAAAATTTGCCCAGTTCAGAGACGAAGGCAAATTTATGATCTGGCGTGACAGCCAGTTCATGGTGGTTCTTCTGGGGAATGATCTTTTGTGTCTCAAGGCTGATGGGATCAAAAAACAAAATGGCGTCGCCAACCTTATCAATGCCGATAAGACCGTTACGCCCGGTGGGATTGTTTATCGCTTCAAGATTTGAAACAGCGGACGAGCTATCCTGTGACGCGCTGTCCGGTTGTGTTGCAATTGCCATGTTTCCTCACCTGCCGAACTCCCCATCCGGCCAAATATCTCTTGCAGCTTGGCAATTGCTTTATTCCATTTCAAATATATAATTATCATATTATATTCTATTTTGGACTATTAAGATGCGATTTTCACTGAATCAGATTCAGGCCATTGTTGAAATAAGCAGGCACGGGTTTCATGTGTCGAAGGCTGCAAAAAAGCTGAATACATCCCAGTCCGTGATCAGCAAGCATCTGAAATCACTGGAAGATACGCTCACGCGCAAAATCTTCATTCGAACCGGAAAACGCCTGTCTGGTCTGACACCAGAGGGCGAGAAGATCCTGCACCATGCAGAGCGTGTTCTGCAGGACATCGGCAGTATTGAAAAGATCGGATTGGAAGCCAGCACGCTGGAACGCGAAACACTGTCGTTGGCAACAACACCAACTCTGGCACATTATCTGCTCACGCCAACGGTAAAGAAATTCACGCTCAAACACCCGAACGTGCATCTGCGCATGCAGGTCGAGGAATCGGACAAGGCGGTCGAAGCTGTGCGCCTTGGACAATGCGATTTTGCAATTGCACCAATTGGCTCAGAGCCGCGCGGAAATCTTGCAACGGATGTCCTGCTGGAATGGACGCGCTTGTTGATAGGGACTGCTGATTGCTCTTTATTCAGCGCCAAGGAAATTACGCTTGAGATGATCTCAACTGAGCCGATTATCGCGTTTGAAACGCCAACGGTTTCCCTGCGTGAAACCTTCGACAGACATGGCCTCAGCCCGAATTATGCGTTGACCACCAGCAATCCCGATGTGATGAAAACCTATGCCGCCAACGGGCTTGGCGTCGCCATTGTCGCCACCCCGACATTTGACCCGGAGCGGGACAGACCTCTGGTCGCCCGCGATGTCTCTCACCTGTTCCCAAATGTTAAAATTGCCTCTGTTCATCGGGTCGATGACTACAGCACGCTCGCCCGGCGAACCTTTCTCGATTATCTGAAAAACAGCCTTACGGGATAGCGTATTGGTGGCAGGCCCATGGAGTTCAGGCCTCGGTCCATGCCTGATCGATCTTTGTCAGACTTTCTGACATGTCAGCCTTAAGCCAAACCATGCGGTCCAGGAACCACAATTTCGCACCCATGGACATGATCAGTCCTGCCAGGGTCAGGCCGGCATCTAGAAACCAAAGACCAAGGACAAGCAGAAGGAGGCCAATGCCACTGGCGATGTTCAATACAAATGTGGTGTCCGCGTGATGTTGCGGAATTGGATGGTCTTTTTTTGCAAGCCACAAACGTTCACCCATAATACCCTGCGACATCCAATTGTCGGTAGATTGCGGCACGCCGAAAAGCCTTGGATTAAGCCACGTCCAGACCAGAACAAGAATTATCGGGAAAATGGATGCCCACCCGATCCAGACATGGCTCCAGATTGATAGCGCCAGTAACGGAAGAACAGTAACGCGAGACCAGCCGCTCCATGGGTTCATATGGCGTTGCCAGTCTGCATCACTCATGGTCATAACCCGTTCAGAAATCTTTCCAATATCCATGTCGTTCACCTGAGAAGTTTGTGCCGTATTTGTTTGCGCGGCCTAAGATAGACCCTTTATCAGGTGTCACCCGATCAATGACAGGTTCAATGGAAGGTCCAAAAAAGTATTTAATTGGCTGAAACGGCCCCTGATACCAAACACAATATGACCATGCCGATTTGCCGAGAGATCGCTTCTCAGACAGCGGCCAGGGATGTGTGTGTCTTCAAAACAGCGTCTGCAGAAACGATAATCTGATCAGAATTTATACCGAGCGAACTGCAGCAGTGAGAAAATGGCCGTTCGTTATGGGATGCCAATTTCACCTTAACAAGAAAACGGCGCTTCAATTTGACTTGAAACGCCGTCCTGCATTCTTGTGAGAATTGAAGCCCATGCAAATCCTGTTCAGGAAGCGCATCGGTTTAACTGGTAAAATCAGGCCAGATCAAACCGGTCTGCGTTCATGACTTTCACCCAGGCCGCAACGAAGTTTTCCACAAAGGTCTCTTTCGTATCGTCCTGTGCATAGACTTCTGCCAGAGCACGCAATTGGGAGTTCGAACCGAACACGAGATCAACGCGAGTGGCTGTCCATTTCAGATCCCCGGACGTGCGGTCACGGCCCTCAAACACTTTGTCCGACCCGTCCTTGCCGCTCCATACGGTGCCCATATCAAGCAGATTGACGAAGAAATCATTGGTCAAGGTTTCAGGAGTATCGGTGAACACACCCTGCTGCGACTGTCCGAAATTGGCGTTGAGGGCACGCATGCCACCAACCAGAACCGTCATTTCAGGTGCTGTCAGTGTCAGCAATTGTGCACGGTCAATAAGCAGTTCTTCAGCTGATACCGAATAATCCATCTTCAGATAGTTACGGAAACCATCCGCAGTTGGCTCCAGCATATCAACGGATTCCACATCAGTTTGCTCTTGTGAGGCATCGCCGCGTCCCGCCGCAAATGGAACCACAATGTCATGCCCTGCATTGGCTGCCGCTTTTTCAATTGCTGCAGAGCCTGCAAGCACAATCAGATCGGCCAGCGAAATCTGCTTGCCGTTTGACTGGCCATTGTTGAAGTCGGCCTGAATGCTTTCCAGAACACCAAGGACTTTGGCCAACTGCTCAGGCTGGTTCACTTCCCAATCTTTCTGAGGGGCCAGACGAATGCGTGCACCATTGGCGCCACCGCGTCGGTCAGACCCACGGAAGGTTGCAGCAGATGCCCAGGCTGTGGACACAAGTTTAGAGATGGAAAGCTCTGAGGCCAGAACCTTTGCTTTCAGTTCAGCAATATCCGCGTCATCAACCAATGGGTGGGTGGCTTCTGGAATTGGATCTTGCCAAATCAGCTCTTCATCAGGAACAAGTGGCCCCAGATACAGATTACGCGGCCCCATATCGCGGTGTGTCAGCTTGTACCATGCGCGTGCAAACGCATCGGCAAATTCATCCGGGTTTTCATGGAACCGTTTTGAGATTTTCGCGTAGATTGGGTCTTCTTTCAGGGCAAGGTCTGACGTGAACATTACCGGAGCATGTGATCTGGAAGGATCATGTGCATCAGGCACGGTTCCAGCTGCAGACAACTCTTTTGGTGTCCATTGGATGGCACCCGCCGGGCTTTTGGTCTGCTCCCAATCATAGCCAAGCAGATTGTCGAAGTAATTGTTGTCCCAAGAGATCGGATCTGTGGTCCATGCACCTTCCAGCCCACTGCCAGTGGCATGTACGCCAACGCCGCTTTCAAAGCTGTTTTTCCAGCCAAGGCCCTGGTCTTCAATCGCAGCGGCCTCAGGGTCTGCACCCACCAGCGCCGCGTCGCCAGCGCCATGTGCCTTGCCGAACGTATGGCCACCGGCAATCAAAGCGACAGTTTCTTCATCATTCATCGCCATGCGGCCAAATGTATCGCGAATATCAAAGGCTGACGCCAGGGGGTCAGGCGTGCCGTTCGGACCTTCAGGATTAACGTAAATCAGACCCATCTGTACGGCAGCAAGCGGGTTTTCCAGCTCACGATCACCTGTATAGCGCTTGTCGTCGAGCCACACATCTTCATGACCCCAATAGATATCCTCTTCAGGTTCCCAGATATCCTCGCGGCCACCGGCAAATCCGAATGTTTTGAAGTTCATGGAATCCAAGGCGCAATTGCCAGCCAAAATCATCAGGTCGGCCCATGAAATCTTGTTGCCGTATTTCTGCTTGATCGGCCAAAGAAGCCTGCGCGCCTTGTCCAGATTCACATTGTCCGGCCAGCTGTTCAGCGGAGCAAACCGTTGTGAGCCAGACGTCGCGCCACCGCGACCATCTGCGGTTCTGTAAGTTCCCGCACTATGCCAGGCCATACGAACGAAGAATGGCCCGTAATGGCCGTAATCAGCAGGCCACCATTCCTGGGAATCTGTCATCAGCGCAACTAGGTCTTTCCGCAGCGCATCCAGGTCAAGCTTCCTGAATTCCTCGGCATAGTTGAAGTCGGGAGCCATAGGATCGGACAAGGAAGAATTCTGATGAAGCATCTTCAGGTTCAGCTGGTTTGGCCACCAGTCTTTGTTTGATCTGGCACCGCTGATGGTGCGCCTGTGGCCTGCACCCATCATCGGGCATTTGCCCGCATTGTCAGCCGTATCTATATCCATTTCAGTCTCCTGTTATTGCTGGGTTGCTTGAATGGCTCCTGAGTGAAGTTTCCCTTGAGCTCAAGCCTTGTGGAAATTTCATCATCAGGTGGCTGTAAAACCGAACAGCCTTTCCTCGCTGCGCATACTCTAGCAAATCCCACTCATTAGTTTAAGTTGAATATTCTGATCGCAGGGATAAGTGCAGCTTATGACAAATATCACATTCAAGCAGCTTCGCTATTTTGAATCATTGGCCCGCCACACCCATTTTGGGCGCGCAGCTGACGCCTGCGCCATCTCTCAGCCGGCATTGTCTATGCAGATCAAAGAGTTGGAGGATGAACTGGGAACAACCCTCATAGAGCGCGGCGCGCGGCAAATCCGGCTGACAAATTTCGGAGAAGCCTTCGCATTGCGGGTTCGGGACATTTTGCGTTCGGTCGATGAATTGGGCGAACTGGCCCGCGCGTCTCAGGATGGGCTGGTCGGCCGATTGCGAATTGGAATCATCCCGACCATTGCGCCCTATTTACTGCCAACAATCATTGGCAAGCTGAACGTTGCTTATAAAGACCTCGACATTCATGTGCGCGAGACCCTGACGCCCAAATTGATTCAGGAACTGTCCGATGGCCGCATAGACACGGCCATAGTTGCGTTGCCTGTATCGGAGCCATCTTTCACGGAAGTCGCATTATTTGAAGAAAACTTCATGCTGGTTCGTTCCAGCAAAGATTCCAACAAGCCGGTGCCGGAAAGCGAATTGCTGCATGAAATGCGATTGCTGCTTCTGGAGGAGGGCCACTGCTTTCGCGATCAGGCTCTTTCCTTTTGCGGTGTGCCGTCGGCCCGTCCGTGGGAGGGGCTTGATGGCAGTTCTCTCTCAACTCTGGTTCAGATGGTCGGTGTCGGCCTTGGCGTTACTCTGCTTCCAGAAATGGCAGTGGCCGTGGAAACGCGCTCTGCCTCTGTTTCTGTTGCAAGCTTTAAAGAACCGCAACCGTCACGAACCATCGGCATGATCTGGCGCAAAACCAGTCCACTGGCCGCTCAATTATTGCGCTTGTCCGAATTGATAGGCCAATCAGCGCGCGCTCTGCGGAACGCGCATGAGCAGGCTTCACGGACCTGATTATATAAGAAAACGGATTATCATCAGGCCCTGCCTGCAACCTGTTGGCTATGCCAAAAGGTAGAAAAACCGATGCCTGAGGAGGCCTGCATCCTTGCATTTCCGGCAAAGCAGGAGGTGAAGCACCTATCAAGCAAAGATTTTGGACTGGCTCCAAACGACCATCCCAGCACAAAGCATTATAACCCGAAGTTATAGTCGCGTGAGTCATTACTATTGGACCAAAACAGCATTTCACGGCCACGTTTAGGCGTGCAGAGAATTTGCACGTCGGTTGGAGGTAACCAGCAGTTTTGAAACGGCACTGAGAAGCTGCTTCGAGCGGCTGGTTGGGTTGGCCTTGTTGAGGGCCATGGAGTTGTTGCGGGCAGTTATTGAGCGCGCCCTTCAAGGGTCTTCAGCGGCGATGCGGGATCAAAGATCAGCACAGTGTTTTGGATGGACCAATATTGGGACCCATCGTGAAAGGGAGTGAAATGCCAGAGGCGTATAATATTAAAGAGGTCGGTTACGTTGATTGTGTCGGTGGAGGACAAGTCGTTGTTGTGGATGGAATTGCCTATATCGGCCACGTGAACGCCCCTGATGGTACGTCCATTATTGATGTAAGAGATCCGAAAAATGCGAAAGAGCTGGCCTCAATCGGCATGGCGCCCGCGACCCATTCACACAAAGTGCGCGTGGCGAACAATCTCATGATTGTGAACCACGAATTGAACGACGCCGACAACTCGCCCGTTCCCGATGATTTTGCCGGTGGCGTGGTGATTTATGACGTCTCTACCCCCGCCAGACCACGTGAAATTTCGCGTTGGACGACGGCAGGCAAGGGCGTTCATCGCTATGATTTTGATGGGCGCTACCTCTACATGTCACCGACCGTTGAGGGCTATGTGGGCAACATCGTCATGATTCTGGATCTCATTGATCCGGAAAAGCCGCAGGAAGTTGGTCGCTGGTGGATGCCCGGTCAATGGATTGCAGGTGGCGAAGAACCTAGTTGGGAAGGGACTGCCCACCGGTGCCATCATCCACTGCGCCAGGGAAACCGCCTCTACACAAGTTACTGGAAGGGCGGGTTTGTCATTCTCGACATTGAGGATATGTCAAACCCGACGCGGGTATCCGGTATGGATTGGGCACCACCATTTGCCTGTCCCACGCACACAGCATTGCCAATTCCATATGAGATAAATGGTCGCCAGTATCTGCTGGTTGCCGATGAAGACGTTATGCGGGAAGCACATGAACCGGCTGCCTTCATGTGGATGATCGATATCACCGATGAAACCAATCCGGTTCCCATTTCCAGCTATCAGGTGGAAGGCCTCGCGGGCAACGAAGTGCCCATGTGCACAGGGCTTCATCAGCCGTCGGAAAAATTCTTTGGCACGGAAATACCCATGGCCTGGTTTTCTAACGGGCTGCGCGTAATCGATATCAAGAACCCGCAATCCCCGGTGGAAGTCGCAAGCTACGTTCCAGATGTCCCGCCCGGTTCCAAGCGGGTGTCGAGCAATGATGTGACGGTCGATGACAATGGACTGATCTACCTGCTCGACCGCCATCGCGGCATGCACATTTTGGAACGAACCTGATTGGCATTGAAAGACAGGACCGCCAGCGAAATCCATCGCTGGCGGCTCCTCGCATACTGACGGAAGACCTACGAAACACTCTAGGGAGGAAGACCATGAATAGAATTTCAAAGAGCCTTGCAAACATACTGATTGCATCCGCGACGCTGGTGACATCATCACTGATTGCGCAGGCCGCAGATAAGGTTCGCGTGCTGAAAGCCGTGCCGCATGCATTTCAACTATCGATCGTCGATGTGGGCGTCGAGGAAGGCATCTTCGCAAAATATGATCTTGAACTGGAGATCGCAGGAGCCGGTGGTGGCGCTAAGCTACAGCAGGCTCTGGCTGCTAACGCCGCTGATATCGGAATTGGTACAGGTCCTGAACTGGGCTTTATTGCCAGAGGCGCACCTCAAATAGCGATTGCTGCCACACATGGTGCGCCCATGAACCTTGGTATTGTGGTCACTGAGGATTCACCTCTTTTTGATTCCAGCAAGACGGTCGATGATCTCAAGGGAATGAAAGTTGGAATCGCCAATCCTTCATCTTTGACCTACTTCCTGACCCGGACAATTTCATTGGCGCAAGGCTGGGGTCCGGACGGTATTGTGACCGTGCCACTGGGCGGTGTGCCGGCGCAAATGGCGGCGATGAAAACCAAAAATATCGACGGGTTCATGAACTCGGTTGATATTGGCAACAATCTGCAAAATCGTGGCACCGGCCGCACGCTGGTCGCAGCAGGCGATTATCTGCCGAAATTCCATACGCATCTGATTTTTGCGACCAACAAATTCCGTGAAGAAAACCCCGAAACTGTTCGCCGCTTTCTGGCAGCTTTTTACGAAACAGTTGCTTTGGTCAAGGCCGACAAACAGGCATGGATTTCCGTTGCTGAACCCCTCACCAATCTGCCGCCAGCAGTTCTTGAAATGGGGTATGACAGGCAGATCGGCATGTTGTCCGACGATGGCCGCTTCGATGCTGAAGCTCTTGATGTAATTGCAGAAGGTCTGCTCGTCACCAAAATTCTGGACGAAAAACCAGACATGACAAAGCTGTATACCGAAGAATATCTTCCAGCAAATTGACCTGCTGAAAGTTGGATCGTGACTGATAAAAATAAGGGAGTTGGCAGCATCTGGTCTGCTTGATTTATAATGGTGAATACAAACGGACCCACACCTGATGTTGCCAATTCCCAACTGCCGAATTCTGATGCTGACCTTGCCATAGAGGCCAGAAATATCACGCAGGTTTTCGGCACGCCTGGCGATGAAACCAGCGTGGTTGCTTTGGACAATGTGTCGATTGAAGCACGGCGTGGCGAGCTTCTCTGCCTCATCGGCCCCAGCGGATGCGGCAAGAGCACATTGCTGAACCTTATGGGCGGACTGGCGAGCCAATCATCCGGCGAACTCTTGGTGAATGGTGGGCCTGTAATCGGGCCGCGACCGGACGAAGTTGCGTTTGTTTTTCAGGAAAGTGCGCTCTTTCCCTGGAATACCATCATTGAAAACATCGAAGTTGGGCTGGAATTCCGCGGTGTTCCAAAAGAAGAGCGGGGGACCCGCGCTCGCGAAGCGATAGAGGCCGTTGGGCTTGGCTCCTTCGGCAATCATTATCCGGGACAGATTTCAGGCGGCATGAAGCAGCGCGCGCAACTGGCACGTGCTCTCAGCCTGCAAACCGACATCATTTTGATGGATGAACCCTTTGGGGCGCTTGATGAGCAGACCAGAATGGTGCTCGGCGAAGATTTGTCGGTCATGCTGTCACAAACTGAAAAGACAATTGTATTTGTAACCCACAGTCTGGTCGAAGCGGTTTTTCTGGCTGACCGGGTCGCGATCATGACCTCATTGCCGGGAACCATCAAAGAAATCATCGAGATTGATGAGCCTCATCCGCGCAATCCGGATTTCATCACCTCGGACAAATTCAACAAATTGCGCAATCACCTTTATTCCATGCTGCACGATGAAATACGCAAGGCGGTGGAACGGGAAAGCAAGCTCTCTCAAAAAACCGGGAGCAGGTGACCATGGACAACCGGGGCCTTGTAAGGCTGTTCCAATTTACTTTTTTCGCAGCTATTTTCGGGCTTTGGTATGGCGTTACATCCACTGGCTATGTCAGCAGTATTTTTCTGCCCGAATTGCCGGTTCTGGCACGAGCATTTGTCAAGCTGATCATATCGGGAGACTGGATCTCACCACTTCAGGTTACACTCTATGAAGTCGGTTGCGCCTATGCGATTTCCATCACCGCTGGCACATTTATCGGGTTTCTCGTCAGCCGTTCCAAATTTTCAACGCGCATATTCGAACCACTTTTCTCCTCAATTTTCGCGATCCCGCTGATTATCTTCTATCCTCTGGCCATGTTGTTTTTCGGACTGGGCGTGGGATCGAAAATCGCTCTTGGGGCAACCGTGAGTTTCTTTCCGATCGTGCTGAATACGATCAGCGGGTTCAGCAATGTGAACCCGGTTTACACACGCGCGGCAAGTTCCATGGGCGCGTCCGGTTTTCTGCTTTTCAGGCGTGTGCTCCTGCCGGCTGCCCTTCCGGTTATCCTGACTGGTCTGCGGATCGGTTTTGTCTTGTGTTTCCTGTCGATCATCGGTGGTGAAACGCTTGGTTCGCTGAACGGTCTGGGCCACAAAATCGTATTCCACGCTGAATCAATGAACACGGCGGGAATGTTCACTTACATTATTTTCGTGATCATCATCGCCTTCATATTGAACACTCTGGTGCTGCGCCTTGAACGAAAAGGGGCGCACTACCGATGAGCCAGACATCTCCAGCTCCCAGCGCGGCCAACATGCCCGCACTGTTTCGATCCCCCCTTGTGGCACGTCTCGGTGTCATCCTTGTATTCATCCTGATCTGGGAATTTGGTGCGCGCCTGTATGACGACCCGGATTTCCTCGCCACAGCTACCCAGACAGCCGCATCACTGATCCCATTGATACAGGATCCAAAGGTCCTTTCTGCGCTTGGCTACATGATCGTTGCGCTGATTTCCGGGTTCTCAATGGCGCTGTTATCGGGTGGCATTTTGGGCATGCTGATCGGCGTCAACAAATTGTCCTACCGCACGTTCTTTCCGATCATTGTTTTGATCTATGCAATCCCGCAAGTCACGCTTCTGCCGCTGTTTGTCCTGACCTTTGGCATTGGGACTGCGGTCAAGATTGTCTACGGTTTCACACATGGGTTTTTCCCGATCATTGTCTGCGTGATTGCAGGCACGCAGAACATCAATCCTGTCCTGATGACGGCTGCCCGCTCAATGGGTGCGTCCAGAGGTCAGATCTTTCGGCGCATCGTATTCCCTTTTGTCATCCCAAGCCTGTTCACCGGCATGCGTCTTGGCATGTCTGCGACACTCATAGGCGTTATTCTGGCCGAACTTTACGCCAGTCAGGGCGGTATTGGTTACTACACCCGGCACTTTTCTGACTCCTTTGAGCCGCAAAACCTATTTGCTCTGGTTATCCTGATTGCAGCTGCAGCGATTGTTTTGAATGAGATTTTGCGCAAAGCGGAAACCCATTTTTCCAGATGGCGACAATAGAGTTTTCTCGGCGCTGAGTTCGCATGGGCATGGCCCCTGTTTTGAACCCGGTCTTCGTTATCGTCCATGCGTACATGTTCGCAGATAAGTACGTTAATCCGCCAGGATATTTTTTCAGTGTTGTGCCAGATTAAAAGCTAATTAGCTGAAGTTATTCAATAAAAATAAGAACACGAGATTTACTCGAAGCCTTCAAGAAAGCATCGCACGCACTAAAGAAACAATTTACGGTTTTCCGTAGAACAGCAATAGGGGAGGCGAAATGGATCGGGTTACTGACTTAAATCAGGGTCCTCAAAGTCTGCTTGCTTTGCGTGGTTCCCAAGACATGCTCAGGGCATTCGCGCTTGTTCGCGAAGGGCGTTTGTTCGATCTGGAACGTGTTCGTTACCCCCACATGCCGGCACAGGGGCCCGCCCATGTGCCATTGCAAGTTACGGCCTACCGCACACCCAGAGGCATTCAGGTTCAGGATGACCAGAAATGGATGGGCGAGAACAACGTCAACTTCAATTGGATGAGTGAAGTCATCAATAGCAGTGCGCATTGCGGCGCTCATATCGACTCGCTCGCTCACGCAACAGCCGGCCCGGATAATCACTGGTTTGGCGGCAGCACTGCAGACAAGGATCTGGGGGATTTTGGCCCGCTCACCCATGACGCTTCGCAAATTCCGCCTGTTATTACCAAAGGTGTTCTGATTGATATTCCGGCCCTGAAGGGTATTGACGCCTTGCCAGCCCATGCGGCCATCACGGCAGGAGATGTGAAGGCAGCTTTGGCGCGCCAGAACACTGCGCTGCAACCTGGTGACATTGCGCTCATTCGGACAGGACAGCTGGACGGGTGGCCCAATGAAAAATTCATTGCCGAGCATGAACTCTCCGGCATCGACCATGGTGCTGCTGTCTATCTGGCAGACCAGGGTGTGGTGGCCATTGGTAGCGATGGCCCCTGTGTCGAAAACCTGCCGTCCTCCACGGAAGGCAATCCGCACCCGGTGCATATTGAATTGCTGATAGAGCGCGGAATTTTCATTCTGGAAATGGTTGATACCATCGAGCTTGCCCGAAAGGGCATTTACGAATTCTGCTTCATCGCACTGCCGCTGAAGATCAAGGGCGCGACCGCCTCCATGATCAGACCTGTAGCGATTGTGTAGTTGCCATGAGCCAGAACACACTCACGATTGCTGCATCAACCGGGGCTTTGGTGCCCGCGCCCGGGCAGGGCCTGCGAGCGAGTGATATGACCGACGCGGTCATCGAAGAAGGTCTCCAATCGCTTGCCATAGCCGGTTTCAGCGCTGTTGAGTTGAGCGATATCTGGCTGGATTCTCGAACAATGCCTCTCTCCCAGGCTAAGAAACTGGCACGCATGGTGGCGGATGCTGGCCTGTCGATCATCGGTCTGAGCACGCTGGGTTTGAAAGATGCAGGGCACGCGCTTGATGTCACGCAGGAATTGGGTGCGCAGACCTTCTGTATCGGTCTGCACAAGCCGCCAAGTGCAGGGCGAAAGAACGTTTCCTTCTGGGCGAACCCGCCAGCAATTGCGCCAGCCGATGACGCCGACTTTGAAGCTCTGGCGGCATCCTTGCAGCCACTTTGCAAGCGGGCCGGGAATGCGGGCATCCGGGTTGTCATGGAAATGAATGAAAATGCGATCATCGATCGGTCGGCTCATGTTCTGCGGCTTCTTGATATGGTTGATACTGACAATCTGGGCGTCAATCCTGATCTTGGAAACCTGACCCGGGTCACCGTACCGATGATTGAAACCTGGTACGAAACGTTGAATGCCCTCGCACCGCATACGCAATATTGGCACGTTAAAAACAATCTTCGGATGGAGCATCCTGACGGTTTTATCGTCACGCATCCAAGCGCCATGGAAGACGGTGTCATTGATTACCGAGTTGCGCTGCAAACCCTTCTGACATGCGGATTTTCCGGACCGATCGTTGTGGAATCCTATTGGGGAGACCGCATTGGCGGTCTGGAACGGTCACGAATTTATCTTGAAAAACTGACGAACCAAATCAGTCAGATACGCCGTGCAAGCGGCGGACAATAAGAGCGGGAAGCGCTGACAGACACTTATCAAATTCAACGAAATTAAAGTGTAGAGGAGCACAAGATGACAAAATTCACGAAACAGGGGCGTTTCAGAAAAATGACAATGGCAGTTGCCCTGCTGCTGACGTCGAGCCTGGTCACATCTTCGGCCATCGCCGCAACCTGTGGAGACATACCAACAATAGCGCCGCAAGATAGTGAGGGTGTGTTGTCATCCGTGGCGGCATCTTATGCGCCAGCCTATAATGGATATTCTTCCCCGATTGGCGCCAGCCCCTGGGCAGATTTCAAATCCTCCAAAGATGGTGACTACACGATTGCCATCCTGTGGGGTCCACTGGACAATGACACGCAGGTGGCTTTTGTCGAAACGGCCAAAGCAGAACTTGGCAAATTTGAGTCCGTTGCTGATGTTGTTGTGCGCACAGCCAGTGCCAATGATGCCGTGGCCCAACAGGTACAGCAATTCAATGCGCTGATTGCTGAAAAGGTTGATGCCATCATCACACAGCCATTGTCCAGTGAGGCGCTGGTTGCACCCATTGAAGCCGCAAAAGAAGCCGGAATTCCAACAATTGTCCTGCTCTCGCCAGTCTCATCCCTGAGCGCGGTCAATGTCAGTGCCAACAACTTCATGGCCGGTGCTGATGTTACCTCGGGCCTGGTGAAAATCATGAACGGCACCGGCAATATGCTCACCGTACATGCCATTCCCGGCATTCAACTCGACAAGGATGAATTCGCCGGTATGGAGGCGGTACTTTCGAACTGCCCTGATATCACAACGGTTGGTGATCTGACCGGCTTCTTCGCGCCGCCTGTCGCTAAGGGTGAAACGTTGAAGTTTCTGGCCACCCATGGTGGAACAAAAATCAGTGGCGTCTTTCAGGCTGGCGGCGGCATGGCTGGTGGTATCATCAGTGCCTTCAATGACGCGCAATTGCCCGTACCGCCCGTTGGCGAATTGGGGGCTTCAAAAGCGCATCTTGGATACTGGAATCAGAACCGCGATACCTACGAGACGGTCGGAGCAGAACTGACACAAGGCTCGTTGGCGCGCGCTTCTGCCAGTGTGGCGTTGCGTATTCTTCAAGGTCAGGGCCTTAAAATCAGCAGCATCGTCGATACGTTGCCGGTTATCACAGAAGCCGAGTTGGCAGATTGGGCTGATCCATCATGGGATCTGAACACGCCCGGCTCTGCACCAGGACCTGAAAGCAATCCCTTCCTGAGTGAGGCCTATCTTGATGGTCTCTTCAACACCGGCAGCATGCCCAAATGACAATGAATGTTGCAGATGCGCGGTCTTCAGAACCGCGCATCTCTACGACTGGCAAAACAGACAAACCCGCAAGTGACCGCGAAAGGCTCGTCCTGCGTGGGCAGGGTTTGGCAAAGTCCTTTGGCGCAACAAAAGCGCTAAGGGATTTCTCGTTTGATCTGCGCTCTGGCGAGGTTCACACCATTCAGGGTGAGAACGGCTCTGGCAAAAGCACACTGGTCAAGGTTCTGGCAGGTGTGCATACGCCCGACAGCGGGACGATTGAAATTGACGGCCATTTGCTCAAACAAATGTCATCGCCTCTCCAGTCGTTGCAAAACGGAATTGGAACTGTCTTTCAGGAGGTGCTGGTTGTTGGACCGCAATCGGTTCTGCAAAATGTCTGGCTTGGGTCAGACGGTCTTTTCAAGGTGCGTTACGGACATGAAGAACGCGTTGCGAAAGCGACCGCAGTCCTCAATGATCTGCTGGGCCTGGTTCCCGATCTGGAAGCACCTGTTGAAACACTGTCGCTGAGCGACCGGCAGGCCTGCTCCATTGCCCGTGCGCTGTTGCGTGATCCCGCCGTATTGATCCTTGACGAGGCAACATCTGCTCTGGACGTCGCCACGCGGGACCGCCTGTTTGATATATTACGAACCCGCGCAGAGCGGGGCAAAAGTGTCCTTTTCATTTCACACCGGATGGATGAAGTCACAGAGATTTCAGATCGTGTCACCGTCATGCGTCTGGGGGAGACCGTAGGAACACTGAACCGCGCAGAGGCAACCCCGGCGCGTCTTGTGCAATTGATGACCGGATCGGATGTTTCCTCTGAGCCACGAAAACGCGCTGCGCCGAAATCAAAAGCACAACGAGTTTTGCTGGAAGCCCGGTCAATTGCCCTCCTTCCGGGTCGGCAACCCATCAACCTGACGGTTCAGGCCGGTGAAATGATTGGCCTTGCCGGACTGGAAGGGCATGGACAGGAAGCGTTGCTGCGCGCGCTGGGTGGCGGCATGACGAGCAGCGGCGAAATCATGATGCACAGCCAGAGCGACGCTGCGGTCGTTCGCAACGAGACAGAAGCCTCAAAACGCGGCATTGCCTATGTGCCAAGAGAGCGCAAAACCGAAGCTCTGTTCCTGCCATTGTCAGTGCTGGACAATTTTGCTTTGCCGACTTTGAAACAGGACACCAAGGCCGGGTTGCTTTGGCCTGCGCAATCCCGAAAACGCTTCTTCGGTTTAGCGAAAAGATTGGGCATTCGCTACAATGATGCTGATGCGCCGGTCTCTACTTTAAGCGGCGGAAACCAGCAAAAAATTGTAATGGCACGCTGGCTGGCCGCAGATCCAAAAGTTCTTTTGCTGAACGATCCGACCCGCGGTGTCGATGCGCACACCAAGCAGGATTTGTATCACCTGCTGCAGGAACTCACAGATATCGGCCTGGCCGTCATCATGATTTCAAGCGAAGTGGATGAGCACCTGGCCCTGATGGATCGTGTTTTGGTGATGCGTGATCAGGAGATTTTTCGCGAATTGAACCGGTCCGAAATGTCGCGCACCTCCATCGTCTCGGCATTCTTTGGAAAAGTGGAGCAATAGGCGCATGGGTTCTGTCGAGACAATCCGTTCTCAACTTCAGATATGGTTCAGGAGCAGTGTGTTTGCCGTATTGCTGACCGTGTTCCTGCTGCTGATCACCGCATTTCTCAATCCATGGATTCTGGCGCCGGCCAGTTGGGCCATCCTGCTCGGTACATTTGCACCTTTCGCAATAGCGGCCATGGCCAGCACGCCAGCCATTGTCAGTGGCGGTGGTGGCATTGATATTTCCATCGGGCCACTGATGGCTTTGATCGGCATTGTTTTTGTCAAAGTGTTGCTGCCCAACGGTCTGGGCGCGCCGTGGTTTTCCATTCCCATCATGTTGGCGATGGGGACAGCGGTCGGCATGTTTAATGGCATCGTGATTGCGCAGTTCCGCTATCCGCCCGTTATCACAACCATGTCGGTCAATTTTGTCCTCACGGGCATCTCGCTGGCTGTTGCACCCATTCCCATTGCTGCAATACCAAACTGGACATCGCAACTGGCGCACTGGATCGGCCCGATACCTGGCAGCCTGCTGACCATCGGCCTGCCAGTTCTGATCTGGGTTGGACTTAAGAAAACCGCGTTCAATCGTACCCTGTTTGCAGTTGGTGCAGATGATGCAACGGCGTTTTCAGCGGGCATTGATGTGGTGCGCACCCGGATCGTTGCATATGGGCTGGGCGGCCTGTTTGCAGGGATTGGCGCCATTGCGCTGACAGCTTTGCTTCAATCAGCTGATGCCACACAGGGCGGTCAATACACCCTTTTGGCCATTGCTGCCGTGGCGCTGGGCGGCACGACATTGAATGGCGGGCGCGGCACATTGCGCGGCGCAGTTTTTGGTGCCGCCGCAATCTTCCTGCTGCAGGACGTGCTGACCGCATTGGACGTGCCATCAACCTGGTTGCGCAGCGCTTATGGCGCGGCATTGCTGGCAGGTGTGATTGTTGGAGCGCGAGCCATCATGCGCCGCTCCGGATCAAGCGAGGCGCATGGATGATGAACCAACCTGACAGCCAGTCCACCGCTGCTCGCGATATGGAAGGGCAGCAGCTTCCACAAAGAACCCTGTGGCAGAGCATTGTGCTGCTTCAGCGGCAATTTCCATTGCTGCAAATTCTGGTTCTGATTGCGGCCCTTGCCTATGGAACGCTGACAATGGACAGCTTTCTCAATCCATTCAGCGTGCGCACAATGCTGATCCTGGCATCTCTGCTTGGGCTGGCAGCTCTGGGCCAGACATTGGCCATTCTTGTGGGTGGCATTGATGTGTCCATACCGGCTTTTATCGTTCTGGGTTCCACACTCATCACACAGATGACCGGGCCCGAAGGTGTGCCGCTGGGCATTGCCATTCTTGTGATCATTGTTCTGGCTGGTTTGTGCGGTGGTCTCAGTGGTTGGATTGCACACAAATATTCCATTCATCCTCTGATCGTGACCCTTGCCATGGGGTCGCTGGTTTCAGGCGTTCTGCTGGGTTGGACAAATGCCAATATTACGGGCGTGGCTCCGCCGTTTCTGGGCGCACTGACAAGGCCGTTCGCATCGACATTCGGCCTACCTGTGCCGCCGGTTGTAATTATCTGGCTGGCCGTGGGCGTGGTCATGGCAGTGGTCTTGAAGCGCACCGTATTTGGCCGTCAGCTCTACGCAACCGCGCTTAACCCACGTGCTGCCGATCTTGCTTTGGTCCGAACACGGTTCATCTGGGTTTCAGTCTTTGCCATCAGCGCAATCGCATCTGCCATGACCGGCCTGCTGGTGGTCGGGTTTGCCGGAACCGCAAATGCCACGTTAGGCGATCCTTACCTCTTTCAGGGTCTGGCAGCCGTGATTTTGGGGGGCGCAGCGCCATTGACCGGGGCCGTCGATTATTGGCGCACCATGCTGGGTGCCATGATTTTTACAGTGCTCAGCACGTTGCTGGTTGCCGGCGGTTTTACCGAAGCTGACAAGCAGATCACATTTGGATTGCTGATCCTTGTGGCTGTGGGCGTTTATGGCCGCGAACCAAGGGTGAAAGACCGTGTGTAAGGTGATGTTCAGCAGGGAAATCTCACATCCGCCCGCTGCAGTCGGCTGGTAACGGCATGGCAAAGTTTGATCATCAGGAATCGGGAGACAATGAGGTGCCCCAGAATTCTGAAACTGACATGACCCACACGAACTTTGAGGGTGCTGAAACGTCTGACATTTCGCTCTACCGCGCCATTGCCTCCGTCATTGCTGAAAGACTGGATGCAGGCGACATACCCGATGGCGTGCGCCTGAGCGAAACCATGGTGGCAAAACTCTTCAAAGTCAGCCGCACGCCTGCCCGTCAGGCTCTGGAATGGCTGGCTTCTGAGAAACTCATCAGCCGGTTATCAACGCGTGGATTTGCCACCGGCTCCACGCCATGGGCCACAAAGGGCCGGCTGTCCGATTATGCCGATCTGATCAGCGAGGCTGGGGATACAGATTTGCTGGCAACAGAAGCGTCACTGCTGCTCGATGATGTTGAAGGTGTTGTCACCAGGCTCTCCGTTCTTGGGTCATGGCGCCTCAGCGTGCGCGCTTTGCAGCAGCGCTATTCTGCCAGCAAAAAAAGCATTGAAGACACGCTGAAGCGTCTGGAGTTCAATGGACTTCTCACCCATCGCAAAGGCGGTCAGTGGATCATCTATCAATTGGATGAAGCTCGGCTCGAAGGACTTTATGACATTCGCTCCTGGCTTGAGCCCAATTTGCTGCAGCAGGCCACGGTCTACATTCCAATGGAGATACTCGACAAGACGCTGGCTGCTCACGAGTGCGCTCTGGAAAAGCTGCCGGATGTAACCGGTGCTGAACTGGATAATCTGGAACTGTGCCTGCATCGCAATCTGTTGGAATATGCCGGTAATCCGGCAGGCATAGCGGCGCTGAAAACCGTCAATGCAGGTCTCATCCTGTCGAAACACATACTGGCAACTTATGAAATTCCGGTGGGGGAGGAAGATCCGTTCATTGAAGAACACATTGCTGTTCTGGGTGCCTTGAAAAGGCGACGGTCGGAGGAAAGCAAATTGCGCCTGCTGGCCCATTTGCTCAAAAGCCGTGAAAAGGTCAGCAACCGATTGAAGGTTTTCCGATCGATTGCCATTACAGACAAGGTCGATTTTGCAACGAAAATCGACCTGTAGCCTTGTTCGTTTGACCTCAGGAAAATTCGCGTTTCCAGATCGCCTGCGCGTAGCCAAATTCACCAAAGCAGTGGTCGATCAGAAGCGGCCCGAACTCCTCGGTTGTGTTGACCCAGAACCGGCTGCGCACTTCACAGCCAAACCGCGTGTTGCGGGACACATGTACAAAGCGTGTCATCTTCTCCGTGCTGTCGCCATATTCACCGGGCGTGCCATAGGCCAGCACCACAGTGGCATTTGCGGCCTTCACGGCATCCATGTCGAACATCAGCGCCGGATCTTCAAAATGGATGGTTGAGAATTGTGGTTGCCGCCCACCAATCTGTTGCTTCGCCGTGTGCGCTGCGCCGATATAATGGCCTTTGCGCCACTTGTCATTCCACACATGGGTAAAGTGCTCTTCCGGGTGCCATTCAATGAAATCAGCCTCGGTTTCAAAATGCCCGAACCAGCGATCCAGCCACTCGTGCTGACAACCCATCATCCGGTTGTAAACAGCAACCATCAATTCACCGGTATCCAACATCTCATAACCGGTTTCCAGCTTGGAATAGCCGGGTTTAAGCAGGTCGGTCATATCTTCATAATGCATGAAATCATTCAGTCCTTTTGATTCTTGTTTATAGAATGGCGCCCAATTGCCAGGGCACAAATTCATTGTCGCCAAAGCCATTACGTTCGCTTTGCGTTTCTTTGCCTGAGGCGGTTTCCACGATCTGGAGAAAGATCTGACGGCCCATGTCTTCCAGCGTGTCGCCGGTAATGATTGTCCCGCAATTGAAATCCATATCATCGCGCATGCGGTCAAACATTTGAGTATTGGTTGAAAGCTTCATGGTGGGAACCGGCTTGAAACCGGACACCGAGCCACGCCCTGTTGTAAAACACATGATCGTGGCACCGGAGGCAATCTGGCCGGTTGAACAGATTGGATCATAGCCCGGCGTGTCGACAAAAACGAGCCCGTGCTCGGTCACTGGCTCACCATAATTGTAAACGGCTTTAAGAGGGCTCTGGCCCGATTTAGCCAAGGCACCAAGAGACTTTTCGGCGATGGTGGTCAGCCCGCCCATCTTGTTTCCGTAGGAGGGGTTGTTTTCAATGCTGGCACCACTTTTGGCCGTGTAGTCCAGCCACCAGTCAATCAGACCCATCAGTTTTTGCGCAATGTCAGGTGATGCGGCCCGTGCGGCAAGCAAGTGTTCCGCGCCATAAATCTCCGGCGTTTCAGACAGGATTGCCGTACCACCTTTTGCGATCAGAATATCAGCCGCAACGCCAAGGGCAGGATTAGCCGTGAGGCCGGAATAGGAATCGGAGCCGCCGCATTGCAGCGCAAGCCGCAGGGCGCTGACAGGTTGCTGTGTCCGGGTAAGTGCGTTCACCTCCGGCAGCATGTCTTCAATAAAACGGATGGCACGCTCAATGGACTTGACCGTCCCGCCAGCTTCCTGAATCGAAAAGCTTTTCAGCGTATCTGTTTCTGTGATGCCATGCCGCCGCAGCATGAATGCGGCCTGGTTGGTTTCGCAGCCAAGGCCAATTATCACCGTCGCTGCCACATTGGGATTAAAGGCTGCGCCCACAAGTGTTCGTTGCAGCAAGTCAATGCCAAATCCGTCAGGATCAACTGCGCAACCAAGCCCGTGAACAAAGGCAACCACCCCATCCACATTGGGGTATTTGTCCAACGCATCGCTTTTGTTGAAATGGTCTGCGACGGCTCTGCAAACCGTGGCAGAACAGTTTACGGTGGACAAAAGCGCCACATAGTTTCGCGTGCCAACGGCTCCGTTGGCACGTGCGTAGCCGGCAAAACTATCTGGCAGATCATTGTCATTCAGCGTGGTGATCTCAATTTTGTCTGACCCGCCACGTCGGTCCAGAACATCCCCGGACAAATTATGGGTGTGAACATGATCACCCGCTTTAATCGCTTCTTTCGCGACGCCGATCGCCTGAGCGTATTTGTGAACCAGCTCGCCTTCAGCAATATCGCGAAGCGCTATTTTGTGGCCGCGCATGGTTTTCTGGTTGGCTTGAAGGCCGTCACTTGTAAGGACATCACCGATCTCAAGCGCGACCAAGGCAACGCCGACATCATCATTTTCCGAAATCCTCAGGATCTTTTTTTGCTCGGCTCTCAAGGCTTGCGCTCCCGTCACTGGTGAGAAACCCTAAATCGTTTTTTGTGACCAAGAAGTATTTTTTTCTCTGACATAGCCAAGCGAGAAAAGACGTAAAGCTATTTTAAAACAGAAGGTTATCGTGACAACAGTTAAGGCTTCCAAATTGTGACGCCCGTGACATCGCACTTTTCTATCAATTTATGCGGAATCGATAATTCGTTGGGTGCTGAACCGGCAGGTCTCACCGCCATCTGAATGTCTGGTCTGCTTCTGCCAAATAGGGCAATGTCATTTATCAAGCGCAGCATCAGGAGAGCCATAATGCAAAAGCTCCAGTCTCAGGGCGTCCATCACATCACACTGGTCGGTGCCGACAGGCAGACATCCATTGATTTTTGGGAAGGCGTTCTTGGCATGCCCTTTGTCTTTGAGCAGCCCAATCTGGATGATCCAGACGAAGGTCACCTTTATTTTGATCCCGGTGACGGGCGGCTCATTACTGTTTTCACCAACGAAAAACGGGAGCGTAATCCAAGCCGGACGCCAACAGAGCCGGGCTGTGTCCATCATGTTGCATTTGCGGTGAGCCAGGCAACCTATTCGCAATTGGTCGGTCGACTTGATGCGCGCGGCATCAAACATTCCGGCGAGAAGGATCGCGGCTTCATGAATTCGATCTACTTCGAAGATCCTTTAGGATTGCTGATCGAACTTGCCTCCTATCGCTTCGAACCACCAAGCGGCGCGACGCATGCTGATGTGTTGTTTGAAGCACATCTTGTGCGCACTGAAGCGGGCGACAATAGTATTGCAGACACCCATGTAGCCGAAGCAATCGAGCGTCTGTCTCACAGGCTACAACGCTCACATTCAACAGATCGCGGGCCCAAAAACCCCTATGGATGATGCGATCCATGTATTGGGGCAACTTGGCTGGCGCAGAACGAACAATTTAAAGGAATGACATGAGCAAGTCTCTGGAAGGTAAAACAGCGCTGGTAACAGGCGCAAGTTCGGGCATTGGCCGGGCCATTGCGCGCAAACTGTCCAAAATGGGCTGCAAGCTGGTACTGGCCGCTCGGGAGCGCAAGACCCTTGAACTGGTGGCGCATGAATTGGAGGGCGAAAGCATCTGTGTTCCAACAGATCTTGCCGATCGCACTCAGGTGGAAGCGCTGGTTAAAGAGGCGGTCAAAAAATTTGGCTCACTTGATATTCTGATCGAAAATGCTGGCATTTATACCAGTGACGCTTTTTCGGATATGACGCCAGAAGCCATGCAAAAGATGATTGATGTCAACCTGACCAGTATCATGGTGCTGTCCCATGCGGTGCTGCCCTATATGAAGCAGCAGCAATCGGGTGAGATCATGGTTATCGGCTCAATTGCCGGGGTTGCCGACATGCGTGATGAGGCTGTTTATTCTGCCACCAAACACGCGGCCAACGCCTTTGTCCGCTCACTGCGCCGACAAGTGGCATCGGATGGCATTCGGGTCGGGTCAATTCTACCGGGAACCGTGGCCACCGAATTGTGGGGCGACATAGATCCCGCTCGCATTGACCAGCAGGTTGCTGAGGGAGAGGTGTTACGGCCTGAAGACATAGCCGAAATCGCTGCCTTCATGCTGCAGCAGCCAGCAAATGTGACGATCAGGGAACTTGTGGTTTTGCCGCAGGCTCAGGACATTTAGGCAGAACAGTTACTTGTGACACGGCGCTCCTCTACACTCATCGGCTTTACGGCCATTCTCAGTTGGGCTTTGCTGGCTCTGTTTACGGCTGCCAGCGGATTGGTGCCGCCGTTTCAATTGACCGCCATGGCATTTGCGATTGGTGGCATGATCGGTGTCGCGAGCTGGTTCCTGCGCGGCGGAGATAGATCTGTCTTCAGACAACCAGTGGCAGTTTGGTTGCTCGGAGTGACGTCCCTGTTTGGCTATCATTTCCTTTACTTTACGGCATTGCGGTCTGCACCTGCTGCCGAAGCCAGTCTGATCGCCTATCTCTGGCCTTTGCTGATTGTCGTCTTTTCCGGGTTTCTGCCCGGAGAAAAACTCCGCACCCATCATGTTTTCGGCGCGCTGCTCGGTTTTCTGGGCGCGGCATCGATCATCACCAATGGCGGCTCCCTGCAGATCAAAACGGATTATGTGCCGGGTTATCTGGCAGCCATTGTCTGCGCGCTGATATGGTCCGCCTATTCGGTTTTATCGCGCCGGTTTGGCCATGTTCCCACCGACATTGTCACCGGCTTTTGTCTGGCGACTGCCATTCTGTCTGCCCTCTGCCACCTGGCTCTGGAAGAGACCGTATGGCCGGCTGATCTGTTGCAATGGCTGGCGGTGCTTGGGCTTGGTCTGGGTCCTGTCGGGTTGGCATTTTTCGCGTGGGACCATGGCGTGAAGCACGGCGACATTCAGGTGCTTGGCGCATCCAGCTATGCAGCGCCTTTGCTGTCGACGCTTGTTCTGGTCGTCGCCGGGTTCCAGCAGGCAAACTGGATTATTGCCACTGCCTGCGCGCTCATTACGGCTGGCGCAGTGTTGGCAGCAAAAGACCTTTTATTCAAACGCAAGGGCCTTTGAGAAAATCAAACCCCGGCTTGCCATTGACCTTGAGCCGGTGCCAGAGTGACGTCACAACAAGCTTGGATCCATACATGAAATCTCCCAGCAAAGCCGCGCCTGCCCAATCCGAGGGTGAGGTCAATACGTCCTCCCGCCGCGCCCGCTGGGCCGCGGCCAATCATGATGCCGAAACCCAAAAACTGCTGGATGAAGATGCGCACTATTTCCTGCATCAAGCAGTGTCGACGCCTTGTCTTTCCGTCATCACTGCAGCAGAAGGGCCTTACATCAAGGATGCGCAAGGACGGCGTTATCTGGATTTTCACGGCAACAATGTCCATCACATCGGCTATGGCCATCCGCGTCTGAAGGCAGCCATTGCAAAGCAGATGGATGAATTGCCCTTCGCGCCAAGGCGATTTGCTTGCGAGCCTGCAACAGCACTTGCCAAAAAACTGGCTGACATTGCACCGGGTGATTTGTCAAAGGTGCTGTTCACAACCGGCGGCTCTGATGCGGTGGAAGTGGCGTTGAAAATCGCCCGTGCTGCCACCGGGCGCCACAAGACAATTTCATTCTGGGATTCCTTTCACGGCGCTGGCTTTGGTGCATCATCTGTAGGCGGTGAGCAATTGTTTCGCACTGCAGTCGCCGGTCCGCTCTTGACCGGCACAGAACATGTTGCTCCCTTTGCCTGCTATCGCTGCCCCTATGGCTATCCGGACAATAATGGTGCGCCACAGCTGGACCTTTGCAAATTGACCTGTGCAAATTTTGTCCGCTACGTGCTGGAAAAAGAAGGCGATGTTGCCGCTGTGATTGCAGAACCGGCCCGTGCTGTGCCCTACATTCCGCCTCCCGGTTTTTGGGCCGAAGTCCGCAAAGCCTGCAATGAAGCGGGCGCTTTGCTGATCTTTGATGAAATCCCGACCGGCCTTGGCAAAACCGGCAAAATGTTCGCCTGTGATCATGATGAGGTGGTGCCGGATCTTCTGGTCATGGGCAAGGCATTGGGCGGTGGAATTTTACCTATCGCTGCCGTCATGGCGCGACCGCATCTGGAAGTCGCCGGAGGATATGCCTTTGGCCATTACACCCATGAGAAAAACCCGGTCACAACACGCGCAGCGCTGACGACAATCGAGATTATCGAGGATGAGGGTCTGGTCGAATCCGCAGCCACTTTGGGTGCTTATGCGCTGGAACGTTTGCGGGAGATGCAGCAAAAACACCCGACCATAGGTGATGTACGTGGCCGTGGTTTTTTGTTCGGTGCAGAGCTTGTGCTGGGGCGTGATAGCAAGGAACCCGCCAATGAGCTTGCAGAAGACGTGCTTTATCGCTGTCTGGACAAAGGCCTGTCGTTCAAACTCTCCATGGGCAACACTATGACCCTAACCCCGCCTTTAATCCTGAAGCGTGATGAACTGGATCACGCGCTGAACATTGTCGACGAAGCGCTTTCAGATGCAGAACGTCAGTTTGGTTTGGCCTGATTGAAGGGAAGACAATCGCCAAACACTTTTTGCCATGCATCCGGAAATAAGTTTTGGCTTGATTCTGCAAAGTTATTCCCCTTTGTTTGAAAAAAGCAAAGGGGCGAATTTTGGCAAAACTGATCGTATATTATGCCCATCCTGGACAGCGGCATTCCCACACAAATCGGGAGATGGCAAAAGTTGCGCGGGATGTGGACGGCATTACCTTTGTGGATTTGTATGCGGAATATCCGCGCAGCAACATCGACATTGATAAAGAGCAGCAACGTCTGCTCGACCATGATGTAATCCTGTTTCAGTTTCCATTGTTCTGGTATTCCACTCCGTCCTTGATCAAGGAATGGCAGGATTTGGTGCTCGAACACGGTTTTGCCTATGGCAAAGGTGGTGACAAGCTGGATGGCAAACGCATGATGCTTGCCATCACGGCAGCTGGCCCCGAAGACGCTTATTCCAAAACCGGCTACCAGCAGTTTCCGCTGCGCACCTTTCTGACGCCTCTGGAACAAACCGCCGGGCTCTGCAAAATGGAATTTACGCCACCCTACGTGTTGTTTGCGTCCCTGCGTGCGCCGAAAGAAGGTCTGGTTGATCCTCATGCCAAAGGCTATCGCGCATTGTTGGAGGCGGTCCGTGATGACCGGCTTGATTATGCAAATGCTGCCTCAAAGGATGTGCTGTCCTTTGAAACACTGCCGATAATGGAAGGGGCATAGAACATGGAAAGCTTTCTGGTTCTCTCCTTCGTTTTTCTCATTGCCGGCGTCATCGCTGTACCGATTGCCTCCCGTCTCGGTCTTGGTTCGGTTCTGGGCTATCTCATCGCCGGCATTGTCATTGCACCCTTGCTGCAAAATCTGGGTGTTGATGTCATCAGTCTCCAGCATTTCGCCGAGTTCGGTGTGGTGATGATGCTGTTTCTGGTGGGATTGGAACTGGAGCCACGCCTGCTTTGGCAGATGAAATCCAAACTGCTCGGTCTTGGCGGTCTTCAAGTGGGTTTGACGACCCTGTGTGTGATGGCCATCGCCATGCTGTTTGATCTGTCCTGGAGCATATCCCTTGCCATTGGTCTGGTGTTTGCCTTGTCATCAACGGCCATCGTTTTGCAGACGCTCAACGAAAAGGGCCTTATGAAATCCGATGGCGGACAGTCCAGCTTTGCCGTGCTGCTGTTTCAGGATATCGCCGTTATCCCCATGCTGGCCTTCATTCCTTTGCTGGCCCTGCCTGAGCTGGCAGACCTTGCTCAAAGCGTCGACGTAGCTGGTCACGGGACCGAAGCTGCAGGCGGAGATCATGGCGCTGACAGCCACGCAGATGATGGCGATCACGGGTCTGGTATCAATCTGGTGGAGGGGTTACCGGGCTGGCAACGCGCATTTGTCACCATAGCCGCCATTGCAGCCGTCATTGTCGGCGGTTCCTTCCTGACCCGTCCGATCTTCCGCTTCATAGCCATGGCAAAGCTGCGGGAATTGTTCACTGCGACCGCTTTGATGATCGTCATCGGCATTGCGCTGTTGATGACATTGGTTGGTCTGTCGCCGGCCCTTGGTACCTTCCTGGCGGGTGTCGTATTGGCGAACAGCGAATATCGTCATGAGTTGGAAAGTGACATCGATCCCTTCAAGGGATTGTTGCTTGGCCTGTTTTTCATGACGGTCGGTGCAGGCATCAATTTCGGCCTGCTTTTTGCCAATCTTGGCGCGATCATCGGCCTGACAATCGCCCTGATGGCGCTGAAGGCAGGCGTGCTTTTGGCCCTGTCCTATATCTTCAAAATAGGCAGTTCCGATCGCTGGTTGTTTGCGCTTGGCCTTGCGCAGGCGGGCGAGTTTGGCTTTGTACTGCTGTCTTTCACAGTGGCCAACAACGTCATCCCGACAGACATTGCAGATCAACTGCTTCTGATCGTTGCCTTGTCAATGCTGCTGACACCAGCATTGTTCATCCTCTACGACAAAGTTATCGCGCCGCGCTATGCCGTTGCACAGACTAAAGAGCCGGATGATATCGACGAGAAGGGCACCGTCATTGTGGTTGGTCATGGCCGATTTGGTGGCATCATCAACCGCATTCTCATGGGCGCGGGCTTCAATACAGTGGTTCTGGATCATAGTTCTGCGCAATTGGACATGCTGCGCATGTTTGGCTTCGAGGTGTTTTTCGGCGATGGCACACGCCCTGATCTGCTGCATGCCGCAGGCATTGATGAGGCCAAGATGCTGGTTATTGCCATCGATGACAAAGAACAGGCAACGGCACTGGTGCACTACATTTCCCAAACGCATCCCCACATTCACATCGTGGTCCGCGCCCGTGACCGCAATCACGTTTATGAACTCTACGCTGCTGGTGCCCGTGATATTATTCGCGAGACATTTGACAGCTCTGTCCGTGCCGGGCGCTCCGCGCTCGAAGCGCTCGGGTTTCATCCTTATGATGCCGAGCGTCAGGTGCGTAATTTTGTTGATGGTGACAGAGAAGCATTACGCCAGTTGGCGCAGGTTTATGACCCGGACATTCCAATTCACCAAAACGAGGCCTATGTGGCGCGCGCCAAGGAAATTGGTGCAGAACAGGAAGCCTTTATGCGCGGCAAATCAAAGGCATTTGCCAGCCGCGCTGATCGCGGCTGGGTTCCGCCCACATTGAGCGATGTTGAAGCAGAGGCTGAAAAGAACGATGGCTGAGATCGGTCTTACTCGACGGGTTTTTCCGGTCTGACCTCTGTGCCGCTGAGCCGCCCGACATATTCAGGCAACATCGGCACATAGTCCTCCGGGCCATCGCCACCGGCTGCATGTGCGGCTGCATAAAGGTTCTTCACCGCATTGCCAACGGGGTTCACCATGCCGGCATTATCAGCCATGGATTCCAGATAGCGCATATCCTTGAATGCATTGGACAGGGTGAATTTATGCGCCTCGCGATTGCCCTCCATGATGTAACCCATGAAGGTCTGATAGAAGCCGCAATCCATGCGGCTGCCGCGAATAACACTGTCGAACTTCGCTGGTGACAGACCCACCTTGCTGGCCAGAGCCAAGGCTTCAGAGTAAATCGCGCCATAACCCAGCGACAGGAAATTATTCAGCAATTTCATGCGGTGACCGTCGCCCACGCCGCCAATATGCACAATTGTTCCGGCCCAGGCTTCCACCACGGGCTTTATGCGGGCAAACACCTCATCCGCTGCGCCGATCATCGCACCCAATTCACCGGCTTCCGCCTGCACTGGCGTGCCGCCCAGGGGCGCATCAGCCAAAGCGATATCCAATTCCGCCAATTGTTCGGAAAGACTCGCAGTGGATGTCGGGTCCGAGGTCGAGCAATCGACAATGACGGAGCCTGGTTTCAAACCTTCTTTCAATTCACGCACAATGGCCTCGACCTGAGGCGAGCCGGGCGCACAGATGAAAACGATTGAGGATTTTTCGCCAAGTTCTTTCAGCGATCCGGCCTCTGCCGCTCCGCGTTTGACAAGATCCTCGACCGGCTCCCGATTGCGGTGGCCGATAACGGTCAAGGCATAACCGCTTTCGGCGATATTCTTCGCCATGCCATGCCCCATCAGGCCAACGCCGACAAAGCCAATCGTTTCGTTCGAAGTACTCATAATATGTATCCTGTCTGCTGATATTTGGGCTGGCGATTCATATAGCGCGTTTTCATGCAAACTTCCTATCGCACAACATGGCGGATGAATTCTGAATGGCTCGGCGCATCTGGTTTCAACTGGCCTTCTTTTGTGAAATCATCATCACTGTTGAAGTGAAGACGCGGTAAATTGTCGTAATCTGCAATGATTTTGGGCTGATCTGCCAGCGTCTTACTGAGCCGCTGAGCCAATGCGTCTGCCGCGACATCCTTGTGATAACTATGCACGCCACTGACCGTAATGGGGCGTAATACAGAAAAGCCCAGATAGCGCAGTGCCTGAGAAAGCGGCCAGAGCAGCATCTGTGCATTGCCTTCCTTGCCATCCGGCGCGCTTTGCACAGCTGATGAACCAGTGGTCACGCAAAACAATGCCGTCTTGTGGCGACACCGACCTGTGTCAAAGCGCTCATCGGTATTGTGCATCGCGCCATTGGCCAGTACCCGGTCAAACCAGCCTTTCAGAATGGCAGGTGGCCCGAACCACCACATTGGAAAATGGAAAATAATGCGGTCAGCCGCTTCAATTTTTGCAATTTCAGCCACGACATCTTGCGGCAGGGACTTGGCCGCTGCGGCGGCTTCCTGCGCACGCAGAACATCAAAGGGGTCCATATCAGGCAGCTGATAGTGATCTGCCCGCTCCACCGGGTCAAACCCCATGGCAACGAGATCAGACAGTTCGACATCGTGACCAAGCGCCGCACTTGCTGCACGGGAAGCCTCGGCCCATTGGCCGTTGAAGGACGCCTTGTCCGGGTGAGCCAGAACAATCAGGGTCTTGACCACTTATTTTCTCCTTGGCCCAATCTTCATAGGGGTTTTGACATGGTGCAAAAAACCTGTCTGTTTATGCTTGAAACCGGCAATAGGAGTCGCATCAATTGTGATCAGTATCACTTTCCACATTGCCTTCATACAAATACAGCAATGGCCCAGCACGTGACCCTTTCAAATGAAATTCAGCCAGCAATGCAGCGCGCCGTCGGCGTCGGCCGGCTGTCGGTCAAACAACTGGATGGCCGAACCCGTATCAACCGGCTCTATCAGGAAGGCTGCGCGAGAATCCGCATCCCCAAAACCTATCACGGAACCGCTCTGGAAGCCGTCATCATCAACACATCTGGTGGCGTAACTGGCGGTGACCGCATGGCTTGGTCTTTTGAGGCTGGCCAGAATACCCATTTGATGGTGACCACACAGGCCAGCGAGAAAATCTATAAATCCTCTGGTGGTGTTGCCGCAAACACAGTGACGCTGAAAGCTGAGCAGGGCGCGCGTCTCGCCTGGCTTCCACAGGAAAGCATTGTCTTCGACCGCGCCGGTTTTTCCCGAACCATCACGGCTGACCTTGCCGAAGGGGCCGAGGCGCTGTTTCTGGAGCCAATCGTTTTGGGTCGCCGTTCCATGGGGGAGCGCGTTGAAAGTGCCGATCTTCGGGACAGATGGCGCATTTCGCAAGGCGGCCAACTGATCCACGCCGAAGATTTCCGCCTCAACGGGGAAATAGCCTCCATTCTGTCGCAGCAAGCAGTCACTGCTGGCCAGACCGCCTTTGCCACACTCCTGTTTGTATCACCCCGCGCGGACGGTTTTTTGAACGAGGCCCGTCAGTTGATTGGACCCAATGGTGGTATCTCCTGCTGGAATGGCAAGCTTCTTGCTAGGGTCATGGCTGAAGACAGTTTTCAACTGCGCAAAATATTGTTGCCGCTGGTCACCTTGATGAATTTTGAGGCGGACCTGCCTAAAGTTTGGTCACTTTAAGAGCCAGACGTGAACTTGTAAGGGATCTGGAATGAATTTAACCCCCCGTGAAAAAGACAAGCTGCTCATTTCCATGGCCGCTGAAGTTGCCCGAAAGCGCTTGGCGCGCGGCGTGGTCTTGAACCACCCCGAAGCTATTGCCCTGATCACAGATTTTGTCGTGGAGGGCGCGCGAGACGGCCGAAGCGTTGCCGAGCTTATGGAAGAGGGCGCCCACGTTCTCACCCGCGCACAGGTCATGGAAGGCATTCCTGAAATGATCCACGACATTCAGGTGGAGGCAACTTTCCCCGACGGCACCAAGCTGGTCACCGTTCATGAGCCAATCCGCTAGACGCTATAGAGCGTCAGAACCAGTCAGAGGATTACGGTTGGTGTGTGATGTAAACAACTTTGAACGCCTGGCCCTTCCGTCTCCCTCGGACTTGTTCCGAGGGTCCACAACAGCAGAATAACCCATGACCCCATGTGTCTATATGATGGCGTCAAAACGAAAGGGCACTCTCTACACTGGCGTAACATCCGACTTGCCAAGACGCGCATACGAGCACCGGGAAGGTCTGGCACCTGGGTTTACCCGCACATATGCCTGCAAAATGCTGGTCTGGTATGAAGCACATGACACGATGCTCGCGGCTATTCAGCGCGAGAAGACCATCAAGCACTATGTCCGCCAGTGGAAATTGAACCTGATAGAAGAATTGAACCCGAATTGGGATGATTTGTATGAGACGCTTAACGGATGATGGGACGCTGATGGATCCTCGGAACAAGTCCGAGGATGACGGGTGGTTTGGCTGCATGTTTCGCATTTGCCCAGCTACTTTCCTGACTTCTCCTGACAAGACTTCCACCTCTCCGTCACCCTCGGACTTGTTCCGAGGGTCCACGGTGCAACCGTCCTCCCATTTGGAACTGCAAAACACATGTCGAATTCAGTGAGGCGCCCATCGGAGCCATTATCCTCGGATCTGCTCTCGGGACCCGCAGACAACACGCATAGTAAAAAGGAAACGCCATGATCCCCGGAGAAGTCATTACCGCCGCTGGTGAGATTGAGTTGAATGCTGGTCAACCAACTCAAACCATTACGGTTTCCAATACCGGAGATCGTCCGGTTCAGGTTGGCAGCCACTATCATTTTTTTGAAACCAATGAGAGCCTGTCATTTGATCGGGAAACAGCGCGCGGTATGCGGCTGGATATTGCGCCTGGCTCAGCGGTGCGCTTTGAGCCCGGACAGACGCGGGAAGTGACGCTGGTGCCGCTCGCCGGAACCCGAACGGTCTATGGCTTCAATCAAAAAATTATGGGAGCACTCTGATGCCCGCAAAAATTTCCCGTGCTGCCTATGCGGATATGTTCGGCCCCACCACCGGCGACAAGGTGCGGTTGGCAGATACAGAATTGTTTATCGAAGTCGAAAAAGATCTGACCACTTACGGTGAAGAGGTCAAATTCGGCGGCGGCAAGGTCATCCGTGATGGCATGGGTCAATCCCAGGTGACGCGCGCCAATGGCGCGGTGGACACGGTCATCACCAATGCACTGATTGTGGATCACAGCGGCATTTACAAAGCCGATATCGGCCTGCGAGACGGACGCATTTCCGCTATCGGCAAAGCTGGCAATCCGGACACGCAAGCAGGTGTCGATATCATTATTGGCCCTGGCACTGAGGCCATTGCCGGTGAAGGCAAGATCATTACAGCTGGCGGCTTTGACAGCCATATCCATTTCATCTGCCCACAGCAAATCGATGAAGCTCTGATGTCCGGCCTCACCACCATGCTTGGTGGCGGAACCGGTCCCGCCCATGGCACCCTGGCAACCACCTGCACACCGGGCCCATGGCACATTGCGCGGATGATTGAATCCGCCGATGCATTTCCAATGAATCTGGCCTTTGCCGGCAAAGGCAATGCCTCTCAACCCGGTGCGCTGGAGGAAATGTTGCTAGGTGGTGCCGCCGCTCTGAAACTGCATGAAGACTGGGGCACGACACCTGGCGCGATTGATTGCTGTCTGTCAGTGGCCGATGAATTTGATGTTCAGGTCATGATCCATACCGATACGCTGAATGAATCCGGCTTTGTTGAAAATACAGTTGATGCCTTCAAGGGCCGCACCATCCACGCTTTCCATACAGAAGGTGCAGGCGGCGGTCATGCGCCGGACATTATCAAGATATGCGGACTGCCCAATGTCATCCCATCCTCCACCAACCCGACCCGGCCATATACCGTCAATACCATTGCTGAGCATCTCGACATGCTGATGGTGTGCCACCATCTGGATTCAAATATTCCGGAAGATGTGGCTTTTGCGGAAAGCCGTATCCGCAAGGAAACCATCGCTGCAGAAGATATTCTGCACGATATGGGCGCGTTCTCCATCATCGCATCTGACAGCCAGGCCATGGGCCGTGTCGGTGAGGTTATCATCCGCACTTGGCAGACCGCTGACAAAATGAAGCGCCAGCGCGGTGCCTTGCCGGAAGAAACCGGTGACAATGACAATGTGCGCGTGCGCCGTTACATCGCCAAATACACCATCAATCCGGCCATCGCCCATGGCATGTCCACCGAAATTGGCTCTCTGGAAGTTGGCAAACGCGCTGATCTGGTAATGTGGGACCCGGCCTTCTTCGGGGTCAAGCCGGATATGATCCTCATCGGTGGCACAATAGCTGCCTCGATCATGGGTGATCCGAATGCTTCCATCCCAACCCCGCAACCGGTGCATTTCCGGCCCATGTTTGGCGCATTTGGAAAATCACTCACCAACTCTTCGGCAACTTTTGTCTCGCAGGCGGCTATTGACGATGGACTTGCAGGCAAATTGGGCATTGCCAAGCAATTGCTGCCGGTGATCAACACCAGAGGCGGCGTTTCAAAGGCGTCGATGATCCATAATGATGCCACCCCGGATGTTGAAGTTGACCCGGAGACCTATGAAGTACGCGCCAATGGCGAGTTGCTGACCTGCGAGCCTGCGGACGTGCTGCCAATGGCGCAGAAATACTTCCTGTTTTAGGCACGTGGCGGAATTGGCATTGGCCCTGATTGTGTAAACAGATTGTAGTCTGGCATTGCGGGGTGATATTGAATATCACCCATGTAAATGTAACCAACTGAATTGACGGATAAAAATGATCTATCTTATCGCCACACTGGAAATCAAACCTGGTTCCCTGCCAAAAATCATGGAAGCCGTTACGCCTTGCATAAAAGCTACACGGCAGGAAGCCGGTTGTATTTCCTATGATCTGGTTCAAAGCCTGACAGATGAAAACACATTGATGTTTGTCGAGCGCTGGAAAGACAAGGCGGCACTGGATGCGCATTTTCAGGAGCCACATCTGATTGCCTGGCGTGAAGCTGGCGAACCGTTTTTTGTGGGCCGGAAGATCGAAATCATCGACCCTGCTGATGTAGAGGTGAGGTAACCTTGATGTCTGCATGGAACCTTGTCAGGTCCCCGTTGAGCCGCTTGCTTGGGCGTTTATGCCTGTTGCTCCTTGTTCTGGTGTTGCCATCAGCGATGGTGCAGGCTGCCGAACTGCAGTTTGACGACATATTCAAGGCGGAGAAAACAACCGGTACACTGGTTGTGGAGCGCCTTGGTCAGCAAAAGATCTGGGTCCACAATGAAGCGCGTGCGACCCAGCCCAAAACACCTGCCTCAACGTTTAAAATTCCAAACAGCCTGTTTGCACTGGAAGCCGGAGCGGTCGCCAATGTGGATGAGCTTGTGCCATGGGATGGCACAAAGCGGCGCATCAAAGCCTGGAACAAGCCTCACAGTCTGCGCAGCGGTATCATCGTGTCTTCGGTGCCGACTTATCAGGAACTGGCGCGGCGCATTGGTCTTGACCAGATGGCGACTTTTGTTGCGAAAGCAGGCTATGGCAATCAGCAAATCGGCGATGTGGTTGATATGTTCTGGCTGCGGGGCCCTTTGCAGATTTCGGCCTATGAGCAAATTGATTTTTTGAAGCGGTTGCATGCGCGCGCTCTGCCGTTTGCGCGAGACAATCTGGAAGCCACAATCGACATTCTTGAAGTCGACCGCGGTGAAAATTGGGTCCTGCGGGCCAAGACGGGCTGGGCCATAAACACCAAACCGTCCATTGGCTGGTATGTGGGGTGGCTGGAGCTTCAATCTGACACTTATGTTTTTGCATTGAACATCGACATGCTGGATTCCAAAATTCATCTGGATTCCCGCATGGCTATTGCAAAACAGGCTCTTCAACGCATTACGGGAGAACAACTCTGGTGATCCGAGCCAACCGTCACATCGATCATGTTCACGATGCAGCAGATACGATTACATTGGATGAAACCGCCCGGCACAGGCGCCGTGTCAAAATGCGGTCCGACAATGGAATTGAATTTCTGCTCGATCTGCCGGAGGCACGACTGTTGCGCCATAGTGAGGGGCTGGTGCTGGAAGATGGAAGGGTGATTGAAGTGCAGGCCGAGCCGGAACAACTGTATGAGGTAAGGGCGAACGACGAAAAGCACCTCCTGCAACTCGCCTGGCAATTGGGCAACCGGCACCTGCCAGCGCAGATCACTGCGGGCAGTATTCGCATCCGCGCTGATCATGTCATCAAATCCATGCTGATCGGCCTCGGCGCGAAGGTTACTGAGATAAATGCGCCGTTTGATCCAGAAGGCGGCGCTTATGGTCAGGCCGACAACACGCACGCTCACAGTCACGGGCATCACGCCCACAGTCACGATTGAGGAACTTGTAATGTCCGTTGAAGGCATTGGGTTGATCCGCCTGTTAAGCTGGCTGTCGCCAGTTTTTCCAACAGGCGGCTTTGCCTATAGCAACGGGCTGGAACGGGCGGTCCATGATGGCCATGTCAGTAGTGAACCGGAATTATGCGACTGGCTGCGCAGTATCATCACCCACGGATCTGCAAAGAATGATCAGATATTCCTGGCGGAGAGCTGGCGACAGGCTGCAACCAAGCAGACCTGCCAACCCGTCGCTGAACTGGCAATTGCGCTGGCTGGCAGCAAAGAACGGCATCTGGAACTGACCGCACAGGGTGAAGCCTTCGTGCTGGCTGTCGATAACTGGGCGTTTGAAACGCGCCCTGATTTCGCGGAGTTGTGTCCTCTGCCGGTGGTTGTCGGTGCTTATTGCGCCGTGGGAGGCGTAGACCTGAAAACTGCCTTGATCGGTTATTTGCAGGCGACGATATCCAATCAATTGCAAGCGGCCATTCGCTTATCTGTCCTGGGACAGTCGGGTGCGGCGCGCATTCTGGCCGCACTGGAGCCAGATATGGCTCGTTTGTCAGCCGCAGCCGCTGAAACGACATTGGATGATCTTGGAACTGCGACCATCAATGCCGAGATCGCCTCCATGAACCACGAAACACAAACGGTTAGATTGTTCCGCTCATGAGTGATGACACCTATAAAATCGGCAAGGAATTGTCCGAAAGCCTAAACCCGGGCATGGAAGACGCGTTGCGCCAGCGTTATGGCCACCTTGTGCCTGGCATGGCGGAATCGGTTGTGGATTTTGCCTATGGCCAACAATATGCCCGCGAAGGTCTGGATCTCAAGACGCGCTATCTGGCAACCATTGCAGCGCTAACGGCACTTGGAAGTCAGACCAAACCCCAATTGAAAGTCAATATTGCAGGCGCTCTGAAAGCCGGAGCTAGCCAGCGAGAAATTGGCGAAGTGATCTGGCAGATGGCGCTGTATGGCGGTTTTCCAGCCGCTGTGAACGCGCTCAACGCTGCATTGGAAGTATTCGAGGACGAAACAGAATGAGCAATTCTCAAAATGGTCCGTTGCGCGTTGGTATTGGCGGGCCGGTGGGCACCGGCAAAACCACACTGACCGCCGAATTATGCAAGGCCATGCGTGATAAATGGTCCATCGGTGTCATCACCAATGACATTTACACAAGTGAAGATGCAGAAGCATTGGTGCAGCTTCAGGCGCTGTCTGCGGACCGCATTATGGGCGTGGAAACCGGCGGCTGTCCGCATACGGCCATTCGTGAAGATGCCTCCATCAATCTACATGCCATCCGTGAGATGAACGAGCGCCATCCTGATCTTGATGTCATTTTTATTGAGTCTGGCGGCGATAATCTGGCCGCCACCTTTTCGCCGGAACTGGCCGATCTGACGCTCTATGTCATTTCTGTCTGTCAGGGCGGCGATATCCCGCGCAAGGGCGGTCCTGCGATCACGCGTTCAGATTTGCTGATCATCAATAAAACGGAACTGGCACCTTATGTTGGTGTTGATCTGACCCAACTGGAAGCAGATGCCCATAAATCGCGCAGTGGTCGCCCGACGGCCATGACAGATCTGCGCAGTGGCAAAGGACTGGATGCGGTGATCGGTTTCCTACAGGATTCCGGCGGGCTTTAGACCGGGTATTGGCCGGTTTGAAGGACTGCTGCGCTCCCCGCGAGAAGCAGGGAGCGCAAGGTCATTTTGGTGCAAACAACCTGCCGCAAAAAAATGCAGCCTGCTCATAATAGAGTCGTTGCAGAAATTTAGCCAAAGAATTCGCTGAAAATTTCATCAACTGCCAAAAAAATGGGCAATTTTAAATATTGCTCACTAAATGTGCGGTCTTGTGCTCGTTCATAGGGCTTTTTGAACAGCCTTACATATGCAAACCAGGGAGTGTTTCCTGAGTGAGGCCTGTTTAAGTCTATGATTTTATTAACAAAAAATTAAAACCGATATTTTTGACCTGTGTTTGGCATGGCACTTGCAATCTTTTGTGCGGTGTAAACAAACCTGTCGGAGGTATCATGACTGGTAAACTTAAAACTCTCGCTTTGGCGTCCCTGGCGTCAACTGTAATGGCAACGGCGTCCTTCACTGCCAGTGCTCAGGAAACGATTAAGGTCGGCGTCCTGCATTCACTGTCCGGTACAATGGCGATTTCCGAGACAACCCTCAAAGACGCAATGTTGATGCTCATTGACGAGCAGAACAAAAAAGGTGGTCTTCTGGGCATGCAGCTGGAAGCTGTGGTTGTTGATCCGGCCTCTGACTGGCCGCTCTTTGCTGAAAAAGCACGTGAACTGATCGAAGGCGAAGGGGTTGCGTCCGTATTTGGCGCCTGGACATCTGTGTCTCGTAAATCTGTTCTGCCAGTATTTGAAGAGTTGAACAGCCTGCTGTTCTACCCTGTTCAGTACGAAGGTGAAGAAAGCCAGCGCAACGTATTCTACACGGGCGCTGCACCAAACCAGCAGGCTATTCCAGCGGTCGATTATCTGATGGAAAACGAAAGTGTTGAGCGCTGGGTTCTGGCGGGAACTGACTATGTCTATCCGCGCACAACCAACAAAATTCTTGAAGCCTACCTGCAATCCAAAGGTGTGGCTGCTGAAGACATCATGATCAACTACACGCCGTTTGGTCATTCAGACTGGCAGACGATTGTTGCTGACATCAGCGCATTTGGCTCAGCTGGTAAAAAGACAGCTGTTGTCTCCACCATCAATGGTGATGCCAATGTTCCCTTCTACAAGGAACTCGGCAATCAGGGCATCAAAGCGGAAGACATTCCGGTTGTTGCTTTCTCCGTTGGTGAGGAAGAACTGGCTGGTCTCGATACAACACCGCTTGTCGGTCACCTTGCTGCCTGGAACTACTTCCAGTCTGCAGACACTGAAGAAAACGCTGAATTCATCGAAAAATGGAAAGCCTTCATTGGTGATGAAAACCGCGTAACCAACGATCCAATGGAAGCTCACTACATTGGCTTCAACATGTGGGTCAAAGCGGTCGAAAAAGCCGGTACAACTGATGCGGATGCCGTTATCGATGCCATCATTGGTGTTTCCGTACCAAACCTGACCGGTGGCTTCTCAGCCATGATGCCAAACCACCACATCACCAAGCCTGTCCTCATTGGCGAAATCCAGGAAGACGGTCAGTTCGAAACTGTTTGGGAAACCTCCGGTCTCGTTGTTGGCGATGCATGGTCGGACTATCTGCCAGACTCCAAGGATCTGATTTCCGATTGGCGCGCGCCAATGTCTTGCGGCAACTTCAACACGGCTACCGGCCAGTGCGGCGGTAAAGGTGTCAACTAAGTCCTGACCGGACTTGGCATTTTCCTGCAATAGGTTTCCGGGCGGCGCTCCCTCCCACTTCGCCCGGAAACACTTCAAAATGAAACACCCCAAAACCTCCCATGTTGAAGGTCTTAAAAGCGTGTATCGCAATTCAATTCTGGCACTGCTGACGGTATGGTGTCTGTCGCTCTTTGCGCCTGTCGCAAACGCACAAGAGCCTGATCTCCAGGAAATTATTCAAAAACTCGCAACATCCAAAAATTTCAACCAGACCAAAGCCATTGTGGCGGAACTTGCCGCGACCGGTGATGCGTCGGTTGCCGGTGTCCTGAACGCCCTGTCAGAGGGTGCGGTGTATTTCCGAAAATCTGACGGGCAGGTGTTTGTGGTTCCGGGCAGCGGGAATACGCTGGAACTGTTCGACCCTTTGACAGGGGCGGCAGCCGGTGAGGCTGGAAAACGCGAGCTCAAAAAGGTCAGGGTCAATAATTCACTTCGGCGCAGCATCAGAGACGCCATCGGTGGCCTAACACTGGCGTCTGAAGATCCGACGGTCCGACTGACCGCTGCAAACACACTGGCGGCAAACCCGGATGTGGATGCGCTTCCGGCCATTGAAGCAGCGTTGGAAAAGGAAACCGATGAAAAGGTTGCCATGCGTCTGCGTCAGGCTCAGGCGGCCGCAACCCTGATTTCCGATCGTTCACTGGAAGAAAAGACGACCGCCGTCAATGTCATGACCTCGCTCGGCAATCGGGAGGCTTTGGCTTTCCTGACCCGCTTTGAAGCGCAGGCCGAGGGCGAGTTGAAGACCCTTGCAGCCAACGGTATCACCAAGATTGAGAAATCGCTCAAGCTTTGGGGCATGGGGCAGAATATCTGGTACGGCGTCTCACTTGGCTCTGTGCTTCTGTTGGCAGCCATTGGTCTTGCCATCACATTTGGTGTTATGGGTGTCATCAACATGGCCCATGGCGAAATGGTCATGCTGGGGGCCTATACAACGTATCTTGTTCAGGAAATCATCCGCAATGCGATGCCGGAACTCATGGACTGGTCGCTGCTGATCGCGCTGCCACTGGCTTTTATGGTGTCGGCTCTGGTTGGGCTGGTTCTGGAACGCGGTGTCATCCGCTTCCTATATGGTCGGCCACTGGAAACATTGCTGGCAACATGGGGTGTCTCTCTCATTCTGCAACAGGCGGTACGAACTTTGTTTGGCCCCAGCAATCAGGAGGTTTCAAACCCCTCCTGGATGTCCGGTGCCTTTGAGGTGGGTCTGATAACAATCACCTGGAACCGTCTGTACATTCTCATTTTTGCGCTCTGTGTTTTTGCCATATTGCTCTGGGCCTTCAAAAAAACGTCGCTGGGATTGCAAATGCGCGCTGTTACGCAAAACAGGCGCATGGCATCTGCCATGGGCATTCGCACTCCATGGGTTGATGCCCTGACCTTCATGCTCGGCTCCGGCATTGCGGGGATTGCCGGCGTGGCTCTCAGCCAGATCGACAATGTGTCGCCCAATCTGGGCCAAAGCTACATCATCGACAGCTTCATGGTCGTGGTGTTTGGCGGGGTTGGCAATTTGTGGGGAACGCTTGTGGGGGCCTTGTCACTCGGTGTCTTCAACAAATTCCTGGAGCCCTTCGCAGGCGCGGTTCTTGCCAAGATCCTGGTGCTGGTTTTCATCATTCTGTTCATTCAGAAAAAACCACGCGGCCTGTTTGCACTTAAGGGACGGGCAATCGAGACATGATTTTAACGCACTTTCTCAAAAAGGGTCTCACCTGGCCCATCACGCTGACCATTTTGGTCATTCTGGCGGCCGCCTTTGCGGTCCCGTTCATGAACCTCTACCTGGATACAGCACATCCGTTGCACATCCCCAACCATCTGGTTGGCCTGTACGGCAAGTATCTCACTTATGCTCTTCTGGCCCTGGCATTGGATCTGGTCTGGGGCTATTGCGGCATTCTCTCACTCGGTCATGGCGCTTTCTTCGCGCTGGGCGGTTATGCCATGGGCATGTATCTCATGCGTCAAATCGGTCCGCGCGGCGTCTATGGTGATCCGATCCTGCCCGATTTCATGGTCTTTCTGAATTGGCAGGAACTGCCCTGGTTCTGGTACGGATTTGATAATTTCTGGTTTGCGGCACTGATGATTGTTTTGGTGCCAGGCGCATTGGCTTTTGTCTTTGGCTGGTTTGCCTTCCGCAGCCGCGTCACGGGCGTTTATCTGTCGATCATCACACAGGCCATGACCTACGCCCTGCTGCTGGCATTCTTCCGCAATGATATGGGTTTTGGCGGCAATAATGGCCTGACCGATTTCAAGGATATTCTGGGCTATGACATTCAGGCCAGCGCAACCCGCGCCGGACTGTTTTCCGCAAGCGCCATTGCATTGGCACTCGGGGTTCTGATCACGGCGGCGATTACCAGTTCGCAATTCGGCAAGTTGATGATTGCTGTGCGGGATGCGGAAAGCCGGACGCGGTTTTTGGGATACCGTCCTGAAATGGTCAAACTGTTCGCCTTTGTGGTGTCCGCCATTATGGCAGGCATTGCCGGTGCGCTATATGTGCCGCAGGTCGGTATCATCAACCCGGGAGAATTTGCCCCGGCCAATTCCATCGAAGTCGTTGTCTGGACCGCTGTCGGCGGACGTGGAACCATTATCGGGCCCATCATTGGTGCCCTGGTGGTAAATGGCGGCAAGAGCTGGTTTACCGGGGCATTCCCGGAATATTGGCTGTTTGCATTGGGCGGCCTGTTTATTCTGGTAACGCTTTTGTTGCCAAAGGGCATTGTGGGCACTGTGCGGGATGGCTGGGCAAAACTGCGCCCCGCCAAACAACCACCGGCCCAGGATGACCAAAACAAGACGGCTGCAAGTAAATCAGCCAGCCAGCCTCAGGCAGCGGAGTAGGTCATGACCGAGAAAACCAATTCATTGCTGTATCTGGACGGTGTTTCCGTTTCATTTGATGGCTTTAAAGCCATCAACAGTCTGTCGCTGGTGCTGAAGCAGGGCGAAATGCGTGCCATAATAGGCCCCAACGGGGCTGGCAAAACCACCATGATGGACATCATGACCGGCAAGACACGTCCCGACGCTGGCGATGTGATTTTCGCAGGCGATGTCGATCTGACCAAGCATGATGAAGCCGATATTGCCACGATGGGCATTGGCCGAAAATTTCAAAAGCCTACGGTCTTTGAAGGCCATACGGTCGAGGATAATATCGCTCTGGCGCTGGCTGGAACCCGGGGCGTCATTGCCACACTGTTTCACCGTCGCAGTGAAACCGGGGAAGGGCGCATCCGGCAGATTCTGGATACGATCCGCTTGTCTCACTTGCGCGGAAATACCGCGGGCAATCTCAGCCACGGTCAAAAGCAATGGCTCGAAATCGGCATGTTGCTGGCGCAGGATCCGAAACTTCTGCTGGTGGACGAGCCGGTTGCGGGCATGACAGATTCCGAAACCGAAGCAACAGCATCCTTGCTGCGCGACATTGCAGAGGATCATTCGATCATTGTCGTAGAGCACGATATGGGCTTTGTGCGCGAATTGGGCGTCAAGGTGACCTGTCTTCACGAAGGCTCGGTGCTCTCGGAAGGTTCATTGGACCATGTGTCAGCCGACCCCAGGGTCATAGAAGTTTATTTAGGACGTTGATGATGCTGACTGTTGATAATGCCGTTCTGCACTATGGAGCAGCAGAAGCGCTGCGGGGTGTGTCCATGGAAGCGGCTTCTGGCCGCATCACCTGTGTTCTGGGCCGCAATGGTGTTGGCAAGACCAGCCTGATGCGCGCTGTTGTGGGGCATCATCCGCTCACATCGGGTAAAATCAGCATGGAAGGCAAGGTGCTCGGCAAATCGGCCTCCTATGACCGCGCCCGATCCGGCATCGGATTTGTGCCACAGGGGCGCGAGATCTTTCCCCTGCTCAGTGTCGAAGAAAATCTGGAAACCGGATATGCCGCTGTCAAACGCGCATCGCGCACAATCCCGACCTATGTGTTTGAACTGTTTCCGGTTTTGAAAGACATGCTGCACCGGCGCGGTGGCGATTTGTCAGGCGGGCAGCAACAGCAACTGGCCATCAGTCGGGCTTTGGTGACACGGCCAAAGCTTCTGGTCCTGGATGAACCGACCGAAGGCATTCAACCATCCATCATCAAGGATATCGGTCGCGCCATCCGCTTTCTGCGCGATGAAGAAGGCATGGCCATCCTGCTGGTCGAACAATATCTCGATTTCTGCCGCGAACTGGCCGATGACATCTATATTATGGATCGTGGCGAAGTGGTCCACAACGGCGATGCCGAAAGCCTGGACCGAGACGATGTGCGCCAGCATTTGATGGTTTGAGCGGCCTATTCGGTGTAAATTTCGCCAGTGGCCTGATTGATGCGAATGCCAATTGTCGCAGGTGTCGTGGCTCCGGTTCCGCCGAAATCATAGCGTTCCAGCGGCACACTCAACAAAAGGCCAAGGCCGGGATCATAGCTGGCAGTGATGCTGTCAAAGTGGATCCAGTTAAAGCCGCTCAATTCCGGGCCATCGGTCAGCAATTTGCACTGCCGGCTTTCCAGTTCCACTTCTGAATTGTTTGGCGCAAGAATGGCAAGGTATGAGCTGCAGCAGACCGGCTCTCCGCCCGTATCCACATGGGCAATTCTGATTTTGCCATTGGCAAAGGTCCGTGTGTGACTCTCCCAAGGTTCTACAATATTGCGTAAGCTGGCAGGCCAGTCACAATTGGAAATCGCTTCTTGTGCTGTGGCCGTGTTGACCAGAAAGCAGAACGCGGAAAGGTAACCGAGGCCGGTTGATATGAAGCGCACGAGGAGACTCCTTGCAGGTTTCGGTCTGGATGCAAATGCCACCAGTCTTGCCTCACAGCATACCATATCAGCGATCCCAAAACAGAGCTTTCTGCACCCTCCGCGAGTATGGAAATCCTGAGGGTTTCCGCCTGTTGCAATAAAGTCCTGTGGACAATGTGGCAGCGCTTGTCAGGCTCTTGAAATCGCACTACCGTGACGGATTGTGGCAATCCCTCCTGCCATGTTTCAACAAGGAGCCTTTCTATGACAGATCCAATCAAATCGCTGATTAGTGCAGCGATTTCACGCCGTTCGGTGTTGAAAAGTGCAGGCCTGGGTGCCTCCGCGCTGGCCATGCCGGGCCTCATGGGCGCAGTCAATGCTGCCAGCCATGCGCCGCTCAAAGTTGCAGCCATTTACACGCTTCCTGTGGAGCAGCAATGGATCAGCCGCATTCATAAAGCAGCTGTTGCAGCCGCAGAACGCGGTGAAATTGAATATGTCTATTCAGAAAGCACATCCAACAATGATTATGAGCGTGTCATGCGCGAATATTCTGAGGCTGGCCATGATCTGATCATCGGTGAAACCTTTGCTGTTGAAGACGCCGCTCGTGACGTGGCCCGTGACTATCCGGACAAAGCCTATCTCATGGGTTCCAGCTTCAAGCCGATGGATGATGCGCCGAATTTTGCGGTGTTTGACAACTATATTCAGGACGCGGCCTATCTTTCCGGCATCATTGCCGGTGCCATGACCAAAACCAAGAATATCGGCATGGTTGGCGGCTTCCCAATTCCGGAAGTGAATCGCCTCATGCATGCATTCATGGCGGGCGCTCTGGAAATGCAGTCGGACATCAAATTCCAGGTCGCTTTCATCGGCTCCTGGTTTGATCCGGCTAAGGCAAAGGAAACGGCCTTTGCTCAGATCGATGGCGGCGCTGACATCATGTATGCGGAACGTTTTGGTGTCTCAGATGCAGCCAAGGAGAAGAATGTTCTCGCCATTGGCAATGTAATTGATACTCAGGCAGACTATCCTGACACGGTGGTTGCATCAGCTATCTGGCATTTCGAACCAACACTGGCTGCAGCCATTGAAAAGGCCAAGGCTGGCGAATTCAAAGCCGAGGATTACGGCGTTTATTCCTTCATGAAAGAGGGCGGTTGTTCTCTTGCGCCTTATGGCACATTTGAAGGCAAGATTCCGGAAGAAGCTCTTGCCATGGTCACTGCAAAAGAAGCCGCCATCAAGGATGGAAGCTTCACGGTTACCATCAATGATGAAGAGCCGAAATCCAGCTAGTGACTGCACAACAGAGCGGAGAGGTTGTTCTCAACCTCTCCGGTATCACCAAGACATTCGGTCCGCTCGTCGCCAATGATTCCATCAGTTTTTCCCTGAAACAGGGAGAGGTGATTGCCCTTCTGGGTGAAAATGGCGCTGGCAAAACGACCCTCATGAATATCCTGTTTGGCCATTATGTGGCCGATGCTGGAACCGTGACCGCATTCGGTCATGAACTGCCGAAAGGTGATCCGCAGGCAGCGCTTGATGCAAAAATCGGCATGGTCCACCAGCATTTTACGCTGGCGGACAACATGACTGTGCTCGACAATATCGCGCTTGGCACACAAAGCCTGTTTCGGCCAAGTTTTGACCGCGCCAAGGCCAAACAACGCATTGTCAGCCATGCCGAGGATTTTGGCCTGTCAGTTGATCCCGATGCGTTGATCGCTGATCTGTCGGTGGGAGAGCGCCAGCGTGTTGAAATTTTAAAAGCGCTGTATCGCGATGCCCGCATTCTTATTCTTGATGAACCCACAGCGGTTTTGACCCCGCTTGAAACCGATGCCTTGTTCCGCACCCTGAAAATGCTGGTGGCAAAGGGCCTGTCGATCATCTTCATTTCCCACAAGCTGCAGGAAGTCATGGCCGTTAGTGACCGTGTGCTTGTGCTGCGCGGTGGCAAGATGGTTGGCGAAGAACTGACAGCCAACACGGACCGCAAGGCGCTGGCTGGCCTGATGGTTGGAGAAGACATCGAGCCACCCAAAATTTCCGAACCCCAAACCGGTAAGACAGTGTTCAAGTTGGAAGGTGTGAGCGCAAAAGGCGTCGGCACCGGCGCAGATTTGCGCGATATTTTTCTGGAATTGAAGGCCGGAGAAATTACGGGTCTGGCTGGCGTCTCCGGCAATGGCCAGGCCGCATTGGCCGCGCTCATCTCCGGCACTTTATCGCCGTCCAAAGGCAGCATAGATATCAATGGCGAGGCGATCCGCAGTTGGTCTCCGCGGTCCGCATTGGCGCACCGGATCGGCCGCATTCCTGAAGACCGCCAGGCCGTCGGCATGATCGGCGATATGAGCGTTACGGAAAATGTGGTGTCTGAGCGCTATCTCGGCAGTCGTTTCAGCAAGATGGGCTTTCTCAATTGGGGTGCAGCCCGGCGTTTTGCCGAAAGCATCATCCGCGATTTTGACGTTAAATGCCCATCGCCGGAAGCCCGTGTCCGGCTGCTCTCCGGCGGCAATATGCAAAAACTCATTCTTGGCCGCGCCTTTGATGGCGATCCGCAGATGATCCTTGCCAGCCAGCCAACCCGTGGACTGGATGTGGGCGCAGTGTCCTACGTCCATGCGCAATTGTTGAAGGCCCGCGCGCGCGGCGCGGCGATATTGCTGATCTCTGAAGATCTGGATGAGGTGATGACGCTGTCTGATCAGATCATCGTCATGTCCAAAGGCCGTCTGTCATCCCCCTCCAAGCGCGGCGCACGCACGATTGCCGATCTTGGCACCTTAATGGCCGGACATGGTTTTGAAGGCGCTTCCAATATTTCGTCGAAGGAGCCTGATCATGCGGCTTGAACCCAAGCCCGCACCGTCCATGGCGGTGACGTTGCTCTATCCGGCCATGGCCATTTTAGCGACTTTTGTGATCGCCGCCATTTTGGTCATGATTGCAGGCGCTGCACCTTTGCAGGTGTTTGGCCTTGTCATCAAAGGGGCCGTTGGCTCACAATTTGCACTTGTCGAAACACTGACACGGGCAACTCCGCTGATCTTTACAGGGCTGGCCATCGCGGTCGCTTTCAGAGCAAAACTCTGGAACATTGGTGCCGAGGCGCAGCTTTATGCCGGTGCTGTCATGACCATTCTGCTGGGCACCGGTGCTATTGCCGCACCAGCTTTTGTGCTGATCCCGATCATCATTATGGGCGCAATGACGGCCGGGGCTTTGCTCTTGCTCGGACCAGCCATTCTAAAAACCCGTTTCGGGGTGGATGAAGTGGTGACCACCCTTCTGCTCAATTTCATCTTTCTGCTCTTTGTGTCGTTGCTGTTGGAAGGCCCGCTGAAAGACCCGATGGGTCTTGGCTGGCCCCAGTCGGAGCGCGTGGTGTCTGAGGGTCGTTTGCCACGCATCATTCAAGGCAAGCGCCTGCATTTCGGGTTCATTCTGGCCATTTTCAGTGCTTTTGCGGTCTGGCTGATCATGGCAAAATCCGTGCTTGGTTATGAAATGCGGGCAGTCGGGCACAATCCGCAAGCGGCCCGTTTTGCCGGCATTCCGGTCAATCGCGTGTTGGTCAAAACGGCGCTTTTGTCGGGTGGCCTGGCCGCGCTGGCAGGCGTGTCTGAAGTCGCTGGCTTGAAGGGCAGTCTGACACTCGATATATCGCCTGGCTTTGGCTATACGGGCATCGTAGTGGCCATGCTGGCGCTGTTGAATCCGCTGGGTGTTGTCGTCTCGGCCATCTTCGTTGCTGGCATCTTCGTCGGCGCAGATGCCATGAGCCGCAGCGCGGGCGTTCCCAGCTACATCTCGGATGTGATGGTGGCCACCGCCTTGTTGAGCATGGTGACCGCGATCATGCTGACCCGCTTTCGCATCAGGTGGAGGTGATCATGCTGCTTGATGCTTTTGACATTTTTCTGACAACGGGTTTCTGGGTCGCAGCTATCCGCATTGCTTCGCCGTTGATTTTCGCCACCATGGGTGAATTGATCTGCGAGCGGGCAGGGGTGCTCAATCTGGGCATTGAAGGCATTATGACGGTCGGAGCCTTTACGGGCTGGTTCACCGTCTATGCCGGTGGTGATTTATGGACTGGCGTGATGGTGGCAGCACTATCCGGTGCCCTGTTCGGGCTTTTGCACGGCTTCCTGACGGTTCCACTTGGCTTGTCGCAACATGTGACGGGTATTGGCATTACACTGCTGGCCACCAGTCTGACCTATTTCACCTATCGTGTGGCTTTGTCAGAATCCACCTCACCGCCCAAGATCGAGCCTTTCCAGCCCTATCCGGTACCGGGTCTGTCTGAAATTCCGTTCCTCGGCGAAATCCTCTTCATGCAAACGCCGCTCACCTATCTGGCCTTCATTGTGGTCGCCATGGTGGCTTGGGTTTTGTACCGCACACCGTTGGGGCTTGCGGTGCGTGCTGCGGGTGAAAACCCGGTGGCGGTAGAGGCGCAGGGCATCAGCGTCACCGCTATTCGCGTGGGCGCTGTCATGGTCGGGTCTGCTTTGATGGCCATTGGCGGGGCGTTCCTCACCATGTCCGCATTCAATTCCTTCTTCTTTGAAATGATCAACGGGCGCGGCTGGATTTGTATTGCTTTGGTCGTCTTTGGCTCATGGCGACCAGGCAAGGCGCTGATTGGCGCCATTCTGTTCGCAGCCTTTGACGCTTACCAGGTGCGGCTGCAACAGGTCACCGGCGGCGTCATTCCCTATCAGATCTTCCTGATGTTGCCATATGTTCTCTCTATCGTGGCGCTCATTGTCGTGGCGCGGCGCGCAAGCTATCCAAAAGCACTGATGGTGCCGTATCAGAAAGGCGAAAGATGAGTTTTGACGTTTTACTGACCGGCGGCATTCTTCCGGATGGATCACGTGCTGATATCGCGATTACCGACGAAAAAATCGCCGCAATAGCTCCGAAGATTGAAGCTGCCGCGATTGAGACCATCGACATCTCTGGCAATCTGGTCAGCGCGCCTTTTGTCGATCCGCATTTCCACATGGACGCGACCTTGTCCTATGGCATTCCGCGCATCAACAAATCCGGCACGCTGCTGGAAGGCATCGGCCTTTGGGGGGAGTTGAAACCGCAACTGACCCATGAGGCGGTTAAACAACGCGCGCTTGATTATTGCGACTGGGCGGTCACACAGGGCCTGCTGGCCATTCGCACCCATGTCGATGTGTGCGATGACCGCTTGCTGGCGGTTGAAGCCCTGCTGGAAGTTCAAAAGGAAGTCGCGGACTATATCGACCTGCAACTCGTTGCCTTTCCGCAAGACGGTGTCTATCGCAGCCCCAACGCCATGCAGAACACGCTGCGCGCGCTGGAATTGGGTGTGGATGTGGTCGGCGGCATTCCCCATTTTGAACGCACCATGGATGATGGTCGCCGTTCGGTGACGGAACTGTGCGAAATTGCCGAAAAGCGTGGCCTGCCGGTGGATATGCATTGTGATGAAACCGACGATCCCCATTCGCGCCACATCGAACAACTGATCTTCGAGACCCAGCGGCTCGGTCTTCAGGGACGCGTTGCCGGATCGCATCTGACCTCCATGCATTCCATGGACAATTACTATGTTTCGAAACTGCTGCCGCTGATGGCGGAAGCAGAGGTCGCGGCTATTCCCAATCCTCTGATCAACATCACCATTCAGGGTCGACACGACACGTATCCCAAGAGAAGGGGCATGACCCGTGTACCGGAAATGCTGGCCCACGGTATCCGCGTTGGCTGGGGGCAGGATTGCGTGCTCGATCCCTGGTATCCACTGGGCAATGCCGACATGCTGGATGTCGCCTTTATGGGCCTGCATGTGGCACAGATGACCAGCCCCGCAGATATGTCCCGCTGCTATGACATGGTTACTAATCAGAACGCAGCCATCATGAATCTGCAAGACTACGGTCTGCAAGTGGGTAAAAAAGCCAGCCTTGTCGTGCTGGATGCTGGAAACCCGATCGAGGCCATCCGCCTCCGCCCGGAGCGCCTGCTGGTCATGGCCAAAGGCAAAGTCATTGCCAGGCGCGAGCGGCAGGACACGCAAATGTCCTTGCCAGGGCGGCCATCACAGGTGAACCGACGTCACAAGACGCCTTAGGCTGAGAGCCTTGCATGCAATCGGCGCGACTGCCGTTGCGTGAATTTCGGTTTGTCCGCTCGCGATCCCAGCAGCGGAAATTCATAAGGCAAGTTCATCAGGCCATCAGACGTTTTTGGTCCGCCTTCAAAGCTGGATTGGCCTGATTTTTGTAGGCCTCGGGTGACGGTCGTCCAACCAGATAGCCTTGAACGGTGTCACACCCTGCAAGCTGTAACTTTGCCAGTTGCATCTGTGTTTCAACGCCTTCGGCGGTCACCTTCATTCCGAGCGCGTGACCCAGTTCGACAATCGCGCGGACGATGGGCAGCGCGCTTTGGGCCTCATCGGAATGATCCAGTTTACAGACGAAACATTTATCGATTTTCAATCGGTCCATCTGAAATTCCTGAAGAGTGCCAAGTGATGAGTATCCCGTTCCAAAATCATCAAGAGCAACCGGTATGCCCAGTTTTCGAATTTCTCCCAAGGCTCGTTTGTTGGTATCACTGCCCGACAAGAAGACCTCTTCCGTAACTTCAATTTCCAGCATATCCGCAGTACAGCCAGTTTCGGCCATGACGCGCCGCAACAGTCCAACGGGGTCCAGATTCAGCAAAGTTGGTGATAGATTGAGTGCGATCCTCTGATCGTGGCCTTCATCTGCCAATTGTCGGGCAACGTGCCCGGCTTTCAGAAACAGCTGTTCCGTCAATGGTTCGATCAGACCGCTTTCTTCCGCAATAGGAATGAACTGATCTGGACCAATGGAATTTTCGCCCACCGGGTCCCAGCGAGCAAGCGCTTCAAACCCAACGATCTTGCCTGTTCTGACCTCGCGTTGGGGTTGGAAGTCGAGAAAGAGTTCGCCGGTTTCAATCGCTGCTCGCAGATTGTCTTCAAGACTCTGTCGATTGCGAACAACGATGTCGAAGCTCTCTTCAAACAAACGATATTGACCGCGTCCAGTTCCCTTCACCTGATACAGAGCCAGATCGGCCTTCCTGATCAACTCCTCTGCAGTGGTTTGGTCCCCATTGTGCAGAACAATGCCTATGCTGGTACCAGTGCGAATCCGGCGATCATTGAGCAAAAAGGGAAGTGAGATGCTCTCGATGGCACATTGCGCAACCCTTACCGCTTCTCTTGTATAATCTTCACCCTTGATGATGATCGCAAACTCATCACCGCCCAGTCTGGCAACCAGATCGTCGGGTTTGGCACAATTGTTGAGCCGCGATGCCACTTCGATCAGAAGCTTGTCACCAACAGGATGTCCCATCGTGTCATTCACATTCTTGAAGTGATCAAGGTCCAACATCATGACGGCAAAATTGCTGCCTTCTTCCACAGCGGTCGATAGCTGCTCCTCGAAAGTTCGGCGATTTGGAAGTTGGGTTAACGTGTCTTCTTTTGCCGTCCTTGCAATGCGCTCTTGCTCAAGTATGCGCTCGCTGACATCTGCAAACAGAATTGTTGTGCCCAAGGATTTGCCGTTTCTGGCGGTAATTGGGGACAGCCGAAACGCAAAGGTTTTGTCATTGTGTTCATCCTGCCCTTCAATTTCCAGAGCTTCAGAATGTTCGATGGCCTCCAATATCTGGTCTGAATTAGATGCGCTCAAATTGCAGATAATGCCGTGAATGCCATCCTCTTCAAGATTAGGCACCAACTCCTGTGCAGCCGCATTTGAGAACACAAGAGTGCCACTTTCGTCCAGAATGACCACTGCATCCTGGGTGCTCTCGACAGCGGCATGTACACGTGCGCTTTCTTCACCCGCGGCTTTGTCCTTAATGCGCCGCAGGTTTTGGACTTCAAGTGCATTTTGCCTGAACCCTTCAATGGCGTCTGCCATCATGTCAATTTCCAGCAAATTATGCGGAACAAGTACAGGCTTTTCCAGATCGCCATTACTCAATTGAATGATGCCATCTCGCAGCAGTCGAAGTGGTCGCGCAATGCCGAGCAAAATTACGTACAGAATGCCCAAAATCAATAGTAAGACACCGCCTGAAACCAGGCTGTGAGTGACGGTCGATTGCCACACCACCAGGTCTAACCGCGCCTTGGATATGATGTAATGGAGCTGCCCAAGTTCTTCAGTTCCATTTGAGGAATTGTGTTCAATAATGGCGCTCAGATAGATGACCTCAGGACTATCGACTTCTGTTCGAAGGCCAAAGGAAGCCACCTCGTCCCCCACAGGATCGGTAACCCATGCGGCGACAAAATCGGGGTCAAAGTTCAAGGCTGTCAGCGCGTGCTCTACATGAGCAATATCAAAATTCCACAAAGGTGCGCTGATAGCGTTGGCACTGGCAGCAAGCAGCACATTGGCCTGTTCAACACGATCGGAAATGCTCGCACGCCGCAGATTATCGCTTAACCAGATGCCATAACTGATCATGATAGTGGAAACGCCGCAGATGACGAGTACAGCAGTGCGCCACTTGACGCTGCGCGGCACGAAATACTTCAAACCCGTCAAGGCCCACCTCCCGCTCAAGGTCAGTTCCAGACCGGCAGCGAATATTTGGCCATGATTTCTGCTAATCGTCCTGATGCGCGCAGCTCTTTCAAACCTTCGTCCAATTGTTTCGCATAAAGCTCGGAATTCGGGTTTTTGGGTGAAAATGCAATGTAACCAGGGTCTGGTTGTTCATTATGAACAACGGTAAACTTGTCAGCAAGATCGCCAGCCCTCAGTCGATACAGGATCACCTGATAATCCTCTGCAACAACATCGATACGGCCTGCAATGAGCTTTTGAAGGTTCATGTCCAGCGCGTTGTCTCCGGAGACAAATTGCACCAGATTGTGGTTGTCTCTGTATTTCTTGATGTAGTCTCCAAGGGGGCCAACATATTCGTATCCGTTGATCCCACCCAAAGTCAGACCTTCCAGAGGCTCTGCTTGTGAAAGATCAAGCTCTTCGCCAACGCGGGTGACAATGCCATCAACCAAAGGCCCCAAGGGCGGCCCCAGAACGAAGCCCTCGACCTCTTCCTCTACCGCCCCTATGACCCCGTCAATTTCGCCATGGCGGGCTTTTTCCACACTGCGAAGCCAATTCAATTTCTCGTAAACGACAGTATGGCCAAACATTCCCAGCGCTTCTTGCGCGACCTCAATCATGTACCCAGGCAATTCAGAATCCGGTTCACAATTATAGGGGCACCAAAGATCGGATTTGAGCACTATCGTATCCGCCTGTGCTGTGGCTGTCGTAATCAAAAGCGTTGAACACACTGCAAGCGATCTCAATAGGCTCCCTGCGATGATTTTCATTGGACCAACTCCTGAATAGATTACGGCAGTTTTAGCAAAATACCTTCAATGGCGTGTTCTGATAATGCGTCAAATCTTGGCGCGACTGACAAGGTTCTGTTTATACAATAATGCGTTGTTCCGTAACGCCGTCCTGCCCATGTTTGCCCCATGAGCACAACAACAATGGTGACGCAATTCTATTTGCGAAAGGACGAATGACCTGTGGTTATGCGCGCCACATTTGATCCTGCAAGAATGACAATGTGTCAGCAGATCATGTAAGCTTGCACTAAATGATTGAGAAAGCGTTGATGCACACGCTGGATCCGCAGGGGAGGGTGGCCGCTGATAGTCCGCTTACCGGACATGCGGTTGGCAATAATTCCTGCTAAAACAGTCTATGATAATCAGCAACCATCAGGGCCTCGGAATTCAGAAACGCATGGGCCACGGACAGATCAACACAGGACATCAAGATGACAACAGAAAGCTATGCAAGCACACCTGGGAAGAGAATTCCCAACAATCGTCTTCCGCTGCTGGTTCACCGTAACGCAATTCCAGGAGGCGGCGTCGAGGCGGTCAAGACATGCTTCAAGAACAATGGATGGAGCAATAATTGGGAATATCCGGGCGTGTATACTTACGCACATTTTCATTCGACAACACATGAGTGCCTTGGCTGCGCGCGTGGCTGGATGGAATTCAAATTGTCCATCGGGCCAGATGGCTGGACGCGGCTGCGCGTAGCCGCTGGCGATGTGATCGTCATGCCAGCCGGTGTCAGCCATGAAGATGTCGGGCATTCGGACGATAACATTATGTGCGGAGGCTATCCGGGTGGACGCGACTGGGACAATATCCAACCGGAATTCTTGTCGCAGGCTCTCTACCTGCAAGCGTGCAAGCGGATTATGGCATTGCCAATTCCCGACAAGGATCCGGTGAGTGGTGAGGCCATGCATCACTGGCTTGATGCGCCTTCATCTACGGAAGGTTGGAATGACTGGCGAGACTCTCTGGACCGTAGTTCCTGACCTCTTCGAGCGGCACGAATGCAGGCTGACCAGGACGGATACTCGAATGCTGCTTTTCGGCATCAACTGCACGGAAATCAAGCCATGCTCCATGCAGACATGGGGTCAGTATTTGATTTTGACGCCGACCCGAACCGTGCTGTTTACGCTATAGGCCGTACCAAGCTGCATCTGTTGACCTGCGCCAATGGATGATGGCCGATTGACCTCCGTGGTCGGAACAGCTTCAACTTCGGCGCTGGCAACCATCTCGACGCAACGATTTTTCAATTGATCAACAGCTGCGGAAATAACACCGGCCAGTATCTCTGTTTTTCGATCCCTGCAGAAAACATAGAACCCCAGGGCAGCTTTCAAACCGCCAAAAACATCAAAGCTGTTGTTACCGGTCGTAATTCCCGAATTCTGGAAAAGAGTACCATCACATCCCGGTGTCGCAGTGGACCCGTCTCCACAATCGCTGCCTCGATACTTGGCATTGGTAAAAATCCCGCCGACATGGCCGCCAACTGTCATTGATAAATTGGCATTTATCAAATGCGTCAGGTCCAGCCCTGCATCAAAACCAAACTGATTTTCACGTATGTCCTCAGTCAGCGTATTGACGAACGTACCACCGAGAGAATCCGTTTCAAGACTGACATTCGTACCTGTGTCATTGAAACGATAGAGCAGCCCGCCATAAGGCCTTACGAAAAGGCGATCAGACAGTCTTCGCTGGAATCCAAGCTCCCCTGAGATCTTGAAAGTCGTCCTGTCAAAATCGGCATCAATCCGGCTATTATCGTTAAACCCGAAGCCGCCGGTCCCGGTAATGTCGATGTAAGTTGGTAGCTGACCGCCCGGGAATGAGGCAATCTTGTCTCTGTCTCCTCCAAACAGTCTGGCGTACTCGCCGTCAATGCCGCCATGCCAACCTTCATTTTGGTTGAATGGCCCCGCCGGGCCAAATTTGATGCCAGCCGTCACGACAGGCCCATAAAGGTCGGCAGAAAGATTATGAAGAGGGGTCCGGTTTGTATTCAGGCTTTTAATACCAAGAGACAAATCAGGAAGCCGCAAGTACCGCCCACCGATGATAAACTCGAGCGTAACATCCGGTCTGGACACAACTTCTTCCGTAACATCCCCCTCCGGCTTTTTCCCCGGTTCTCCCCCCGGTTTTTCAGCTTTTTCCGGCAGCGGTGTCGGCGGTTGATCAGACCCGGCAGGTGGCTTGGAGCGGGCAGGCGGTTTTGGATCTTTTCTCGCAACACCGGATGTTGTTATTGGAGGACAATTCGGCCGATTAGTGCTTACGGTCCAGTCATTTGCGACAGTTCTGACTTGCGAACTATAGACGACCTCTTTTTCCAAAAGCAGCTCGATATAGAATCTGTAGTCTGCCAAAACCTTTTCGCGGACGAGTAGCAACGCCTTGTCGGATGGACCTTCAATCTCAATCAACCCCGTGCGTTTCAAATAGTCGGTGGCCGCTGCACGATCTTCGGCTGACAGTGCCTCATTCGTAATAGGCTCAATGCCTGATTCCAGATCGGTTGCCAGTCTGGACGTTTTTTCAACGATACCGTGGAGATATGACCACCTGTGCCACAATTCTTGTTTGACCGTATCTTCAATTGCGGAAAGCTCTCTTAGTACGGTCTCAATTTTGCATCCATTAATGGCTGTGCTGATTGGCCCGGTGAATGAACCCAACAGTTGAGAGTTTTTGGTTGGAAGCCCCACAAAGGTTTTGGCACTCCCGCGACCATACCGGGAACTACAACTGCGTGCATCAAGAGCAAGTTGCGCGGAATCATATACACCGTTGAAGGCATTTTCTGCAGCATTTCGGCACGTGCGGTCATTCTGCAGGTCTTCGATACGAGATAGAATATCAAAACCCGGCGGTTCTGCAGCCAAAGTCGCCATCATGGAAGACAGCCCAAATGCTATGACAAAGATAGCGCGCAGCAACATCTGATTTCCCCAACTTTATTCAAAAAAACGCACAGACCAGCGTCAAAAGTTAACAAGAACTTACCGAATTATGAGGATTTAGGGAAGTCTGCTTCAAAATGGATGCATTTGCTGGTCGCAGAACAGGCTGGCAAACGGAGAGGAATGACCCGGGTTCCGGAAATGCTGGCTCATGGCATTTGCGTTGGCTGGGGGCAAAAAAGCCAACCTTGTGGTGTTGGATGCGACTGGGCGTAACCGCTGGCGATGTAATCGTCATGCCAGCCGGTGTCAGCCATGAAGATGTCGGGCATTCGGACGATAACATCATGTGCGGAAGGCTATCCGGGTGGACGCGACTGGGACAATATCCAACCTGAATTCTTGTCGCAGGATCTGTACCAACAAGCGTGCAAGCGGATCATGGCGTTGCCAATTCCCGATAAGGATCCGGTGAGTGGTGAGGCCCTGCATCATTGGCTTGATGCGCCTTCATCTACGGAAAATTGGAATGACTGGCGCGACTCTCTGGACCGAAGTTCCTGACATCTGGTCCATTCTACCTTGCCAATACCGGCGCATTCCTGCCCGTCATTGGCCAATCCGCCTGTTGCAGCGCAGGTCCAAAAAAGCGATGATTCCTCTCAGCACCGCCCGGCTTTTGCGCCAAAAAAGGCTCTGCGGGCGGCCAAAGTTCACGAAATGCTGATGTAATCGTGATTTGCGGCCCGCTGAAACGAGGGCATACCTATTGGGAGCCGCGCGCAGTTTCTCGTCAATGACAAGGTCTTTCTGTTTCGCGCTGAGATTTGCACAGGCATCATCTTTGATGGCCGGTGTGAACAAGGATGAAACACGCACGCGAAAGGGCCTTCCATGGCATCGGTAATCAGCTTTCAATCCCGACTTTTTCTAATGGTGTCGTTGGCCATGCTTTGCCTGTTGTGGCCCCATACCCTGCGGGCGCAAGAGGCAGCACCCTTGCCAGATTATGTGATTGAGCAATTCGGAAACCCTCCGTCCATACCCCAAGGCCCGTTGTCCGAGGAGCTGCAGTCAGCCGTACAGGTCGCTTTTATCGATCTTGTCAGCCAAGGAGGTTGGGGGAACGAGCAGACATTGGCTCTGGTCGAAATCGCCGCTTCAAAGGATCCGCGCATTGCCTGGCTCATCAGCGATTTGATGCGTTTCTCCAATGGCGCCCAGATGAGCCAGCTCCTCGCAGGAGCTGCCTCGGAATTGCTGGGTAAGGATTTGCAAAGTCGCAACCCGTGGGGCGCTGTTACCGATCATCTCATCGCGTGGAGAGTCCCCGCGCCCCCCGAATATTTGAAGGTAAAGCGTGCCATCTTCACCGGCATTGTACCTGGCTGGGACAAAATTTTCGTTGAAGGCGACATCGACTGGAGGCTGGTTTCCTGGGGCGGCGTGCTGATCGACGATCGCGCATATGACACCACAGATGAGCCGTGCAACTGCATCCCCGCCGCAGACAACCCCGAAGTGACCAGTGCAGAAAATGCCACCTGGCTCAAAGACGATGACATTGTCTTTGGCATTGGCGTGGAAGGAGAATATCGAGCCTATCCGCGACGCATCATGGAAGTTCGCGAGATGGTCAACGATACGCTGGGCGGACGGCATCTTGGCATACCGTACTGTACCTTATGCGGCTCAGCGCAAGCCTATTACACCGACCAACTGCCAGACGGCATCGAGCGGCCAGTCCTGCGCACATCGGGTCTGCTCATACGCTCAAACAAAGTCATGTACGACATCAATACATATTCGGTCTTTGATACATTTCTGGGCCATGCGGTGACAGGGCCTCTTGCGGACAAGAAGCTGCAACTGAAACAGGCCAGTGTCGTGACAACGGACTGGGGTACCTGGAAGCAGGCGCACCCCGAGACAACAGTGCTGGTTGAATCCCTGGCGCTTGGCCGTGATCCGGATTTCCGCAATGGCCGGGATGCCGATGGTCCGATTTTTCCAGTGGGTGATGTTGATCCCCGCTTGCCGGTTCATGAGGACGTCATTGGTGTTGTCACGGCATCCGGCAAGCCGGTGGCGTTTCAGCGCAGCAGGGCAGTTTTGGCGCTGAAAGATGGCCAGGAGATCGTCTTTGAAAACATTCGCCTGGAACTGAATGCCGGTGGCATTCAAGCTGTAGATGTCGATGGGTCTGATCTTGGGAGCCATCAGGCTTTCTGGTTTGCCTGGTCCCAATTCCATCCTCAAACCGAACTCTGGCCCGGTTAAGGAGAGATTTGGGCGCTTTATCTACCCGGTAGGCTCCTCAGCATGCGCATGTCTGCGCGATGCAAAGCTTCCTGTGGTAGTACGATACTGTTTGACACGGTGCGGGTGCAGCAACCGGCCCAAAGCCGACCTCTGACACAATCTAAAATATAGTGATACAAATCTTAAATGCAGCCATTGAGATTGAGAGTCATTGTTTTGCTTCCCAAAATGACAGAGCACTCTTTTGAAACGCTCACCAAAAACACCCTTTGGGTCAAATAGGGAGGACGCCACCAATCAATGTCATCGCAATGTTCTCGTCGGTCCCTGCAATTGCAGATCTCTGCATTGAACAGATATGCAAAATGATGATGACGTGAAGTTGCCGCTTTTGTCTGGCGTTGAGCTCCAGCTTAAAACCGCCCAGAGACTGATACATTGCCGCGCAGGGCCAATGACCCGTCGATGTCAAGGTGGCCTTCTGCCGAAGTGTTGAAGGCATATCTGTTATCTGCACTGAGAAGGTTGAATGACGCGCCAACAAAGCCCGAAGCTGATGCGTTGGCGAACTTGGTTGAAAAGCCTAGCGGAGAACCGGCGATGGTTGTCTGCACACTGTCATCGCCCAGATTGAGAGTTCCATCAACACCAACAACACCCTCAATTTTGAGGGCTGTACCATTACTTTGCGTCCAATTATACGGCACCGCAATCTGGGCCCGGCTGGATAACAGATGCACATTGCGGCTATTGACGCTGAGCGGCAGGGCAACACCCGTCTCGGTGTAGCCTTCAATGAACTGACCTGTATAATTGACCCGCAGGGATGGAAGCACATCATGGTCTGGCAGAATGCCGGAAAGCCGTGTGCCCAGCGTCACTGCTGGCGCAACAAAGAAGCTGTTATAGTCAGCGCGCGCCCGCGTTACGCCCACATATCTAACGTCATCATGGACTGCCCAGCCCCCAAGCATGGTGAAGTTAAGCCAGGTCTCATCCCAATTATGCCTGGTGTAAACCCCGGCAAAGGTTGATCCGGTTTCCATATCCATTGAGTTGAACGCAACATCAATCCGCGACATGGACCGGCCCAAAAAGAAGCCTGCAACAAAGTCTGCTCGCACAGCGGTTTCAACGCCGACCATGCCGCCCGCAAATCCGATATCAGAATTCAGGGTAGAGGTTGTGCCCTTTTGCCCGGTCAATGCACCAAAGCCAGTGCCCCAAACCCGATAGCTTGATTTGATCGCATCAAAAACGTCAAACCGGTCCATATTGGCGGTTTTTTTCAAAGGCGCATATCCCAGTGCTTGATCACCGCTAGCCGACCCTTGGGCCTCGAAGACATCGGCATTTTGGCTGTCGATACCACCAAGAATAGAGCCGACCAAATCGTCCAACAATACGGCATTGGCCGCCACTCCTGATGAGATATCGGCAAATACCGCTTGAATGCCGCCATTGGTGAGCACAAACTTGCCGTTGATATTCTCAGGTGCACTTTCAAAGTCTTTAAAGTCGACAACACCATTAAAACCAAGTCCGGCATTGAGCGTATCAATATCATCGGGATTTGTGCCGCCCTTCCCATCATTGCCATTACCAAAATCAATCGTGCCATTGATCACGGCACCAGCATGCAGATTGACCACATCATGGCCATCGCCCTGAAAATCAATCGCCTCGCCATTTGTGCCGGTGACTGTGCCAAACAGATTAAGTGTTGCTGGCGCGTTCGATATGCGATTATCAACATCTATGCCCGTCGTGCCGCTGATGGACCCACCAGAATGGGTAATAGATATGCCGCCGGTTCCATCCACATTAGCTTGGATGCCTGCGGAGTTCGCCGCTGTAATATTGCCTTTGTGTGAAATGACCAAATCGCCATTGCCGGAAATGTCGCCGTATATGCCTTCTGAAGAACCGTTTGCGGTGGAGATATCGCCCGAGCTGATGATGGTCACATCACCATTGCCGGTAATGTGACCATAAATGCCGACTGCAAAACCATCTATGTTGGAGATATCGCCCAAATTAGTGATGGATACATCACCATTGCCAATGACCTTGCCATTAATGCCGTATGAGAAACTGCCTTGTGTGGAGATATTGCCCATGCTGGTGATGGTCACATCGCCATCGCCGCCAACGCGACCCAAAATACCGTCTGTAAAATTACCTTTGGTTGAGATGTCTCCGGTGCTGGTGATCACCACATTGCCGTTATCGCCAACACGGCCATATATACCGTCTGCAAAATCACCTGTGGTGGAGATATCGCCCGTATTGGTGATGGTCAGATCACCATCGCCACCAATGAGACCATAAATGCCTTCTGAAGAAGAAACCAGAATGGAGATATTGCCCGTATTGGAAATCGTCACATTTCCATCAGCACCAACACGGCCCGAAATGCCTTGTGAATCATCTCCTGCAGTTGAGATTTCACCTGTGCTGTTGATGGTCACATCGCCATTGTTGGCAATAGCACCGTAAATGCCTTCCGCATGGTCTTTTTGGGTGGAGACGTCGCCTGTGCTGGTAATCGTCACGTCGCCTATGCCGTCAACGCGACCGTAAATGCCTTCTGAATCGGTGCCCGTTGCAGAGATTTTGCCCGTGCTGGTGATGTTTACATTGCCATCGTTAAAGACATATCCAAAAATGCCTTCTGCGTTGTCACCTGTGGTGGAGATGTTGCCTGTGCTGGTAATAGCCACATTGCCATCGCCATGAACATATCCAAAAATGCCTTGCGCATCGTCACCTGTAGTTGAGATGCCAAAACCACCAGTATCTGAACTGACGGTGATGTTGTTACCGTCTGGAACTTCGAAATATATGCCATCATCGCCTGGATCGGGTGCAATGGCACCTGTCAGGTCTTCGACAATGAGCGTGTCGACGGGTGGGGCGGTAAAATCAGTTCCACTGACAATGCCACCAGATTGATCACCGGTGCAGGTCACCGTGGTGCCTGATAGTGTGCAAACAGCGGGGCCGGCTTGTGCACTTTGTTGTGGCGCAATGATAAACAGCGCTGTTGCCGCTACTGACCCAAGCAGCATTGCGCGTGACAGCAGGGTCGATTGATCAGCCGGGAAACGCGCCCCGGCCTGCCTTAGTGACGGTTCAAAACCTGGTAGAACGCAATGTGTCAGCATGGAAATCTCATGGATGGTGGCGCGTGCGTAACGTTGTCCCTGCGAGGCCGTCGCACGTCGAATCATACCCTTCACGCACCCGCGAAGATATCAGACGAGAGTCTCAATTTTGTAGGATATGCGCCTCACGGGCCGATTTGATCGGCGCGCTTTTTGATGTCGAGATCATACCAAACACAGTCTGCCCACGCTCATACGGCTTTCTCACCAACGATGTTTTGGGCATCAATACTGTAGAGGAGGATGGTTGAGCGTCCGCTTCCACGGTTTTTCCGTTTAGCCCGTCAACTATAAGCGTAGCGCAGCGAAGGTCCGGTTTTCGCCCATGTTGTCGAAAGCTTCGGCCAATGCGAGAGCTTTTAAAAGCCTCGAAGGCGGCATCTGTCTCTTTTTGTCCATTGAAAGAATAGCGTAGGCGTGCGATGGGAGCCGACTTCCAGCCCTGTCTGCCATTGCCCACGCGGCAACGGGTTTGTTTTGGCAATGAGTCCAGAGCCTTAAAACCAAACTTCAAACACCGTTATAGCAACAGGTTTACCATCAACGGTCGGGTCTAAAAAACCAGCGCCAGCTTTGTGCGATGGGTACTGGCGGGCACCAAAAAAAGTCTTTGCCACTTACGCGATCTATCCGAATGTTTTGAGCCAGCCGAGAGACTGGCCGGTCGGGCCAACCGGTTTATATTCAGCCCCGAGCGGCCCGGTGAAGGGCAGCTTTGAGATCACTTCAAAAACATGGCCGTAATTTACTTCGCCATGATCCGGCGCGCCCCTGTCGGGGACTGAGGCGAATTGGATATGCCCGATCAAGGGCCGCAGGTCATGCAGCCGATGTGTCAGATCGCCTTCGGTCAGTTGGACATGATAGCAATCGAACATCAATTTGAGATTTGACGCTGCGACTTCCTCGATGATGGCCTTCGCCTGTTGCGTTGTTTTCAGGAAGTAGCCCGGTGCATCATAGGGGTTCAGCGGCTCGATCAGGATCGTGATGTCATGTGCGGCGGCCAGCTTTGTGGCGTAGCGCAGATTGGCCACGAATGTCGTGTGGGCGGCTTGCCCGTCACTGAACCCTGCCATGACATGGACGTTGGCAGCTTTCACCGCCACCGCATAGGCAACCGCTTCGTCAATGGCGGCGCGGGCTTCATCAACACGGTCGGGCAGGGCAGCCAGGCCATTATCGCCTTGATCAGGATTGCCGCGGCGCGTGTTCAGACCCAGCATTTTCAAGCCTGTGGCCTGTAAAGCGGATAACACGTCACCTGAGGGCACATCATAGGGCCAATGGCACTCAACTGCGTCAAAACCAGCGGCTTTGGCCGCATGAATTGCGTCAGTCAGGGCCAGATCCGACCACAAGAACCCAAGATTTGCTGAAAATTTTGTCAATCGTCCCACTCCACATCAAACCGTGTCACCACCTCTTTGACCTGCACAGGCGTCAGGCCCTTTGGCTGCAATCCGCGTGTCATCATGGCCAGGCGCGCGGTGTCTTCCAGTTCTTCAATCGCATTGCAGGCGGCCTCGACATCCTTGGCCGCAACGACAGGCCCATGATTGGCCAGCATCACAGCGCTGCGTTTGCCCGCCAAACCGCGCACGGCCTGTCCCATGGCCGCATCACCAGGCAGGAAGAATGGCAGCAGCTGGACCTTGCCCAGTTTCATGATGCCGTAGGGCGTAAGCGGGGGCAGGAAGTTGTCGGGATCCGCATCAGGCATCATCGACAATGCCACGGAATGGCAGGAATGAAGATGCACCACGGCACCCGCAGCGCTGCGGGTGTCATAAAAGGCGGTGTGGAGGGGCATTTCCTTGGTTGGGGGATCGCCGTCCAGGAACTGGCCGGATTGGTCGAAACGCGACAGGCGGCCAGGGTCCAAACGCCCAAAACTCGTGCCGGTGGGGGACACAAGAAGGCCACCATCTGCGGTTTTGGCAGAGATATTGCCTGTTGATCCGCCCGTCAGCCCACGATCAAACATCGACTTTGCCAGCAGGCATATGTGTTCGCGTAAAGCTGTGTCAGACATGGCCATCTCCCAAGATCTTTGCCGCTTTGGCAAAATAGGTCTCTGCACCAAAATTACCGGATTTCAGCGCGAGGACCAAATTGTCTCCGCCCCGCAAGGCCGGTACGCCCGGGTCAATCTCCGGCCCGATTTCAAGCGTTTGCAGCTTCAGGCCTTCAACAATGGCACCCGATGTTTCGCCGCCAGCGGTCAGGATTTTTTCAATACCGGCCTTGACCAGTTGCTGTGCCAGCGTCGCAAAGAATGATTCCAGCGCTTCAGACCCTTTTGCACGTCCAAACTGTGCCTGCACGGCAGCAACAACATCCGGGTCCGCTGAGCTATAGGCCAGCGGAATGCCATCGGCCTGCAAAAGCCAGTCTGTGACAGTTTGCGGCAAGAGCGTGCCAGCGATCACGTCGCTTGCATCAATCTCGTAAGTGGGGTTGGTCTGGCGATGTACGGCAATCTGCTGTCGTGTGGCCGTGGAGCATGAACCCGACAAGGCAACACATTTGCCTGCCTGTCCGCGCCAGGACGTGCCCGTTTGCGAAATCTGACCGCGGCGTGCGAAATTGGCAGGCAGACCAAGCGCCACACCCGAGCCACCTGTGATCAAAGGCAATTGATCGACGGCTCTGCCAATTTCAAACAGGTCAGCATCGCGCAGGGCATCGACAACAATCAAACGCTTTCCAGCATCATGCTCACCCTCAAGCGCGTTTCGGATTGCCGTTGCGCCTTCAAAGACAACACGTGCCGCAACATGCCCGACCGCATGTCTTGTCTGCGGTGCAAGCCAGCGCCGGATATCGGGGTCGGTCATCGGGGTCAGCGGATGATTTTGCATCCCGCTTTCATTCAGCAATGTGTCGTTCACGAACAAATGGCCATTGTAAATGGATCTCCCCGTTCCGGGAAATGCAGGGCAGATGACAATTTGATGCGCATCCAGAGCTTCGGCCAGCGCATCGGCGACGGGACCGATATTGCCGTCAGGGGTGGAGTCAAAGGTAGAGCAATATTTGAAAAAGAATTGCGTACATCCCTGAGCCTGAAGCCAGCGCAGAGCTTCCAGAGACTGGCGCACAGCCTCTTGAGGATCAATCGAACGCGATTTGAGTGCAACAACGCCCGCTTCTACATCATCAGAGGCAGGACCGTCCGGCACGCCCACATATTGAACGCAGGCCATACCCTGCTTGGACAAGGTATTGGCCAAATCTGAGGAACCTGTGAAGTCATCGCCTATACAACCTAGCAGCATTACACACCCTCCGGTAAAACCAGCCCGGCATTGCGGGCATACACTTTGGCAACAGCTGCATCATCCTCAGCGCCCAGGCCTGATCCGGCTGCCGCCAGAAACTGTTGCATTGCAGCGGCGGTCAGGGGCGCGCCAAAGCCTGCGGACTTTGCAACATCCAGCACGATCCCCAGATCCTTGGGCCAGATGTTCACGGAGGAATGGGGCGTGTAGTCCCCGTCAACGATGTGGGGCGCGCGATTTTCCAGCATCCACGACGTGCCCGCGCATTTGCTGATGACGTCCACAAAGGTTTGCGGAGATACGCCCTGCGTCATGCCAAAGGTCAGCGCTTCTGCCATGGCCGCAATATGCACGCCTGCCAGCAATTGGTTGACAGCCTTCATCGCCGAACCGGCGCCTGCAGCATCGCCCAGTCTGAACACGCTGTCAGCCGTTGCATCCAGAATGGGGTTCGCGGCCTTGAACGCATCAGCGGTTCCTGCGGCCATGATGCTCAGTGCGCCATCTGCCGCTTTTTTCGCGCCGCCGGAAATCGGTGCGTCCAGATATAACAGCCCTAAAGCTGCGCATTTTGCTTCCATCCTGCGGGCAAATTCAGGCGCTACAGTTGCACAGGCAACCACAACCGCACCAGACTTGAGCGACGCGGCGATCCCTTGTGGACCAAACAGGATATCCTCGGTTTGCGCCGCATTCAGAACGACCACAACCACAGCATCAAGAGTGTCCGCGACCCGGTCCAATGTGCCGTCGGCCCCACCGATGTTTTGGAACGCGGCAACTTGTGTCGGGTTCAGGTCATAGCCATGGGTTTTGTGCCCCGCGCGCAATATCGATTGCGCCATCCCAAGGCCCATGGACCCAAGTCCGATAACAGCAATTTGCATGGACATCATAGGGATCTTTCTGGAGTGTTGGGTGTGTGGATATCAGTGTGGGCGGCATCTGTCCGGTGTGATCTGACGCGCCAGACCATCCCCGAACATGTAATGAACATGTCAGTTCCCGATGGCCCGCCAAAACACAGGTTGGACGTTTGCGCGGGCAGGCGGATTTTGCCCAGACAATTGCCTGCATGATCAAGACAATGAATGCCATCCAAAGCGCTGGTCCACACAAGGCCGCCGTGATCTATCCGCAAGCCGTCGGGCACGCCCGGCATGATTTCAGCAAAAACCCGTCCATTGGACAAGGTTGTCCCGTCCACATCAAACACGCGGATATGGTGGGGCAGATTGTAGTCTATGCCGGGAAAGCTCGCCCCGCGAATGGCACCGGAATCGGCCACAAAAAGCTGCGTTTCATCAGGTGAAAAGGCAAGCCCATTGGGTTTGTCAAAGTCGGTGGCGACCGCTGTCAATGTGCCGTCGGGGCTTGCGCAAAACACATAGCATCCGCCAATTTCGCTGTCGGCCGGATAGCCCTCAGCATCAGAGTTGATGCCGTATGGCGGGTCCGTGAACCAAACAGACCCGTCCGAGCGCACGACAACGTCATTCGGGGAATTCAAGCGTTTGCCTTCATAGCTGTCGGCGATCACGTCAATGGCTGCGGCATCTTCCGGGTTGCGCCGACGGATCACCCGCCGCCCGCCATGCTCGCAGGATACCATCCGGCCTTGAAGGTCGCGGGTGTTGCCATTGGCAAACTCGCTGTTGGGCAGGGCGGTGCTGACCCCCTGGCCCTCGCGCCACATCATCATGCGTTTGGCGGGAATGTCGTTAAAATACAAGGTCTCCCCAATCCAAACGGGGCCTTCGGTCCATGTCATCCCGTCTCCGAGAAGTTCGGGCGGATGATTGGTGTCGATCAACGTCTCGAAAGAGGGATCAAAGCTCTCATAGGTGGCATCCATATCAAGGCCCCTTTCTGCGCAGGGTCTGAAGCAACAGCATGATTATGATGATCAGACCAAAAATGATGTTGCGCCACGCGTCGGACATTTGCATGACCGACAGGATGGAGGTCAGAAGCGTGATGAACAGCACGCCGCCTACAGTCCCGATCAGGCTTCCCCGCCCACCCAAAATCGAGGTGCCCCCAATGACGACAGCAGCGATTGTCGGCAACAGGAACGGATCGCCCATGGACTGATAAGCCTGATTTGCATAGCCCGCCAGCATGACCCCGCCCAATGCGGAACACAGCCCGGCGATTGCGAAAGCCGCAAAGATGACTGAAGGGGTTGATACGCCGGACAAAAATGTCGCCTTTTCATTGTATCCGATAGAGGACAGGTAGCGCCCGAAGGCAGATTTTTTCAACAGCAAAGCTATAATGCCTGTTGCCCCTACCCAGACCATAAACGCAACAGGAAGCCCCGCCAAATTTCCGGTGGCAAGCCAGATCATTGTTCCGCTTGCCTCACCCTTTGGATTGAACCCACCGGTATTCAGAACCGCAACGCCAAGCAGCATGGAGTTGACTGCCAGGGTCCAGACCATTGAGGGGATGCGCAGAATCGCAACGCCAACGCCGTTGATGATCCCTACGAGCCCCCCAAAAATCAATGCCGCTGGAATTGCCAGGGTGGCCAAGGCCGGATTGCCGGAACCCACCAGCGACGTTGAAACAATGGCCGCACCACCCAGCACCCACGGCACTGAAAGGTCAATGTGGCCCAAAAGGATGACCAAAGTCGCGCCAAGGGCCAGGAACCCAAGAAACGCCGCGATCTGCAATTGTTGCGCGAGGTAGTCGAATCCCAGGATCTGAGGAAAAAAGTAACTGCCGCCCAGGATTAACAGAACCGTGCCGATATAGGGGAAGATGGCATCAATGCTGGGCAGATTTTGTTTGAGTGTATTCATTTCCCGAACACCTCCAGCCGGTTTTTGACACGCAACACACCTGCGCCACCTATTGCGATGGCGCTGGCCAGAATCAAACCTTCGATGAAAGGTTGTGCCAGTGGCGGCAGGCCGGAAAAGAACATCAATGAACCGATTGTCTTCAAAATGAAGGCGCCGGCCAACGCACCAGTCAAGGTGCCAACGCCGCCGCGCAGGGCGACACCGCCCAACACAACAGCGGCGATGGAGTTCAGCGTGTAATTGGGGCCGATGCCGGCGTCCCCGGTGGTTGTCACAAAGCTGAAATAAAGTCCCGCCAGTCCGGCAAACAAGCCACCCAGGGCAAAGGAGGCCAGCCGGATCACAGGCACCGGCATACCTGACTGAAACGCCGCGTGTTCAGAGGAACCGACCGCATAAAGTCCAAGGCCCAGTCCCGTCCGGCGCAATGGCACCCAGAAAAGACCGATGACCATGGCCGCAATGATTAGAGCTGTCGGAAGGCCAAAGACATCCAGTGTAAATGCATCCGCCAGATCATAGTCGATCTGCCCGCCCGGTGTGGGCCGCAGCAGCAATGCCAGGCCGACGAACAAGGACGCCGTGGCCAGTGTCGCCACAATCGGTTGAATGCGGCCAAAAACAACAAGGGCTCCGTTGACAAGTCCGCAGGCAATTCCAACGCCCAGCACCACCACAATCCCCAAGGTCATATCGAAACCGGAGCCGATGACCAGATAGGAAGCAACGCAGTTCGTCAGCGCCATGACCGCCCCGACAGACAGATCAATGCCGCGCACAATCACCGCGAAAAACTGGGCGACCGCCGCCAACCCAAGGATCAGGCATTGATTGGCCCAGATGGTAATGACATAGGTATTGGGGCCAGTGGGATGGGTTGCCAGATACAGCGTGAGCAGGACAGCAAGCACCAGAATGGCGATCACTTCCCGTTGATTGTTTCGAAGCAGATTACGCATTGGCGACCTCTGAGGTTTCTGCAGAAGAAGGAATATTCAAGGAAGCGCCAATAATCGCTTCAGCCGTAACGTCACGCCCGGTCAGATGGCGCGCAACGCGGCCTTGATAGAAAATATGTGTCTCATCGCACAGGTGGATCAGTTCTTCATAGTCGGTGGACACCAGCAAGATCGCAACGCCACTATCGGCCAGCCGCCGCAGCAAAGCGTAAATCTGTGTCTTGGTTTTAACGTCGATACCTCGGGTCGGATCGGCAAGCAGCATGCAGCGTGGCCCCAGGGCAAGCCATTTTGTTAACGCGACCTTTTGCTGATTGCCACCGGACAACTCGGTGACCGGTTGGTCCAGACTGTCGCATTTCAGCTCAAGAGCGTCCAGAAATGGCTGATAGATTGCAGGGTCAGACGCATTGATCCCATCAGTGCCAAGAGCGGCCAGTTCCAGATTGCGGGCAATGCTCTGATCAAGAATGAGACCTTCGGTTTTGCGGTCTTCCGGCACCAGGGCAATGCCCAGCTTGGGGTTCTTGGCCTGCTTGGGATGGGTGATCGACACTGGTGTGCCAGCCACAATGCAGCGGCCTTCCGTTCCCTTGAGCAAACCGAACAAGCCTTGCAATACATCGCCTTGCCCCTGGCCATCCAGCCCACCAAGCCCGGTGATTTGCCCTTTGCGCAAAACGATGGAGACGTCTTTAAGGCTATTGGCCCAACCGAAGCCGTCAAGGCGCAGAACCTCTTCTGCATCTGGGGCTGTGCTTGGCTTTGTAGGGAAAAGGTCATCAATGCGTTGGCCGACCATTTTGCTGATGATCGCGCCATAATCGTGGGCACCATTGTCGAAAGTTTCGACATGCGTGCCGTTACGAAAGATCGACACGCGGTCGGCAAGGGTTTCGATTTCATGAAACCGATGCGAAATGAAGAGGACGCCGACACCTTGGTCTCGCTCTTCACGGATCAGACGAAATACCTTTTCCACGACAGATGCGTTGAGGGCGGAGGTCGCCTCATCAAGGATCAAAAGTTTTGGATCGCGGGTCAGGGCCTTGGCAATTTCAACTTGTTGCCGCTCTGCCAATGTCAGATCGGCCACTCGGGTTCTCATCCCGATCCCACCACCGTCTATCTGGGCCAGTGTGTTCTGTGCGCGCTGCACCACACCCGTGTCGAGCCGCCCCAACCCGGAGCCCACTGCGCCCAGCATCAGATTTTCACGCACGCTCAAATCGGGCACCAGCGACAGTTCCTGAAACATGCAAACAAGCCCGCGCGATATCGCATCAGCCGGACCTTTCAAACGAGTAACAGTGTTGTCGACCTCGATGCTTCCGGATGTTGGCTGAATAACTCCAGACACCAGCTTCATCAGTGTCGATTTGCCAGCACCGTTCTCGCCCAGCACGGCGTGGATCTCTCCACCAAAACAGGAAAAATCGACATCCGACAACGCATGGGTGGCGCCATAGGTTTTGGACACGCCGCAAAGGCGTACAATGGGATGTTCAGATCGAGACATGATAGACCGTCCGCCATGAATGTAGAGTTCCGGCGACGCAGGGTCGCCGGAACCAAGTATGCCAATATCAGGTATTGTCTGCGGATTGGCCCAGCAATTCTTCAGGTGTGAAGGGTGCAAAGCAATCCGGGAACCCAGTACCTGTATTGAAGGACTTTGGAAGATCTGGGAAATAATTTACACCAGATTTGAGATCTTCGGCCTTCACCTGCGGAATGGGCAGGAATACTGTTTGCGGCAGTGCGTTGCCCTGAAGCAATGCGACAGCGGCCTCAAGTGCAACGGCGGACATAGCCGGTGCCTGCGCTGCAGAGATGCCTGGAATGTCCAGTTCGTCCATCAGCATGCGCACGCCATTTTCTCCGTCAACGCCCATCGGCACAATCGGATGGTTTGCAGCCTGCATCGCATTGATGGTGCCAGCGGCTCCATGCTGAGAGACGACAGCATCAAATTGGCCATGCGTTGCGAGAGCATCGGCGACAACTTTCTGGCTTGTGCCGGTGTCCCAGTTGCCAACAACCTCGACAATTTCAAGGCCATCGACTTTCTAGAACACGCTCATCATGCCCAGACGGCGATCACGATCTGTAGCATTTCCTGGCAAACCATTGACCATGAGGATCTTTTTGGCCATGCCGCCAAGTTCGTCCATTACGGTCTGAGCTTTAAGACGGCCAAGCTCCAACTGGCTTTCATTGATCTGCACGACCTTGTCAGTGTCCAGAACATTGTCGAATGGTACCAGGACAGTTCCCTGGCGTTGTGCCCGGCGGATAACCGGTTCAAAAGCGCTCGGGTTTACAGCAATGAATGTTATGGCGTCGTAACCGGCGGCAATGAAGTTGTCGATTGCCGCAATTTGGGCCGCGCTGTCATTGCCGACAGACACAACTGTGAACTCGTCAATATTTGCTGCGTTTTCGGGACGTGCAGCCCACGCTTTTGAAGCCTGAATGGCTGCGATACGCCAATCGTTTCCGGCAAAGCCGTTCACAAACGCCATTTTGTAGGGGCCTTCCTTGGCCTCACCTTGAATTGTTGTGCTGTCTGGCGCGGGCGCAAAGCACTCTGCACGATGGGTTTCGGCAGATGCATGCGAAGCAATCAGGGTCGCCAACGCGGTTCCAAGCATAAGTTTCTTCATTTGATTTCCTCCTAAAAGTCCATAATCTGTTATATGTTTACGTAAACATATGGCACATCAAACATGTTTACGTAAACATATGTCAAGTGATTCTGTTGATTCGACTTGATTTTTTTGAGAATGGAGACCGGATTTGACCGACAGAAAAACAGCGCGCCCCACAATGGATGACGTCGCTGACCTGGCTGGCGTAAGTCAGATGACAGTCTCGCGCGTGATGAGCGGCAAGGGCTACATCTCAAGCGAAGTGCGTGATCGGGTCAATGTCGCGGCTTTGGAGATTGGCTATGTTCAAAACCGATTGGCGCGTGGGCTGCGCTCTGAACAATCATCTCTGATCGCTGTCGTTCTTCCCACCCTTGGCAACACCGTTTTTACAGAGGCATTAAGCGGAATAACTGACGCCCTTACAGCGCAAAGCTTTCGTCCGGTGTTTGGTCTGACCGAGTATTCCGAAGATCGAGAATACGAATTGGTACGTGATTTACTCTCGTGGCGCCCTTCGGGCATCGTGCTGGCCGGGCTTGAACATTCCGACCAGACCAGAAAAGCGATTGCTGCCTCTGGTGTGCGCGTTGCGGAAATCATGGACATTGACGGGGAACCAATCTCGACGGCGTTTGGCCTGTCCCAGAAGGCCGCAGGGCAGGTCACAGCTCAGCATATGTTGGATAAAGGCCACCGCCGGTTTATCTATGTCGGCAGTCAAAGCGGGGCCGATCTGCGGGCAGGAAAACGCCTTGCAGGGTTCCGTCAGACAGTGCGCGAGGCAGGTGGAACAATGATGTCCGAGCTCATCAGTGCTCTGCCATCTTCAATGATCGAAGGGCGTCGGATGACAGCAGAGATACTGTCAGGCCCACAGCGTCCGGACGCAATTTACTATTCAAATGATGATTTGGCGGCAGGTGGGATCATGCATTGCCTGGCCGAAGGGGTAAGCATTCCTGATGAGATCGCGATGGCTGGCTTCAATGGGCTGCCCTACCTTGATGCGTTGCCAATTCAGCTGACGACGATAAAGACCCCGCGCTATGATATTGGTTTGAAGGCTGGGCAGCTTCTGGCAAGCCAAAGCGAAATCCGTCCGAACGCCGCGCCGCAACTGGTTGATTTGGGGTTTGAGTTGAATATCGGGCAAACCTGTTGAGAGGACGGGCTGTTTGCGAAACTTCAATCCACAGCGAAAATCGGTTTTTTGGATCTTTTGTCGGATAGAAAACCAGTGTAGGCACGCGACCCGCTGCAATTCTTCCCCCTTCCGGTTCTGTTTGCCATTGCACTTTTTGTAATGAAATTGGTTTGGCTATGCGTCCAGGGCTTTGAAAACACGCCCAAAAGGTTCCCTTGTATCCTCCACTGTCATCGTCAGCGCACCCACCAATCGTGCACTATCGCGCAGGAGTTTCTTGGGAAAACTTGTAAATCCATGCAATTATTGCCGCCTTAATTTAAAATGGGGGAGGGAATAAAACATGGCTTACTCTACGATTTCTCACTGGCAGGCGACCGAATGGACGGATGAAATGGAGGCCATCGCGCGCGAAAAATTTGTGCCGTTGATCATGTCTGTGGGCGCGCAGCGTGTTCAGATGATCAGGACAGGCGAGCTGACATTCACAGTTGTCACAGATTATGCCGATGAAGCTGCAGCTCAGAACGCGCAGGCCCGTATTGTCGAAATTCGGGCAAAGGCAACTGATGAGCTTCCCATGTCGATGACGGAAAGTGCTGCTGGCAGCGTGTTTGCAAGCGGATAAGAAGGACCGAGCTGAAGCCTTGCATGTTGTTGGGCTTCGGCAGTCTGTCCAAGACCTTGGAAATACACCTCAGACTCCCCATTCAATCAAAGTCCAAGCTTGACCTGGCTCGCTCAAGGACCAAAATTGTTTTCTTGACCTGAGAAGTGCGTTTTGCTCTGCCTAGTGTCAGAACGAATAATCAAGAAAACAAAACATGGGGAAATCAACATGACTTTTTCAAAGTTAATGCAGAGCAGCGCCCTTGCAGGTGTGCTTTTGCTGGGCGCCCAGAGCGCTTATGCCGAGACATTCCGCTGGGCCTCGACCACGGACCCACAGACCATGGACCCGCATGCGGTGAACGCGGCCCCTGTGCTGTCCTTCCTCAATAATGTGTATGAGGGCCTTGTGCGCAGAAGCGAGACCATGGCTATTGAGCCATCTCTTGCGACATCCTGGGAGCCGCTTGAAGGCGAAAATGGCTGGCGCTTCAATCTGCGGCAGGGCGTAAGCTTTCAAGACGGTTCAGCGTTTACGGCTGAAGATGTCATGTTCTCGTATCAGCGTGCCTCTGATGAAGCGGCAGATGTGCGCTCTTGGTTTGCACCTGTATCAGAAGTGCGCGTTGTGGATGACTTCACGATTGACTTCGTCACAAACGCGCCAAACCCGCTATTTCCCGACAGCATTGCGAATTTCATGATCCTCGACAAGGATTGGGCCGAGAGCAATGACGCTGCCCTTCCGGCACGGGATGCCGAGAATTTTGCAACGATGAATGTGAACGGAACCGGACCCTTCATGCTGGCCAGTCGCGATCCCGGGGTGGAAACCCGTCTTGCGCCGAACACCGGCTGGTGGGATACCGCCAATCACAATGTGACAGAAGCAATCTTCACACCTATTGGCAACTCGGCCACGGGCCTTGCGGCGCTGCTGTCGGGCGAGATCGACTTTATCCAGCCGATCCCCTTGCAAGATGTGGCGCAGGTGGAAACGCGGGATGGCTTCAAGGTGCTGGAAGGTGAGGAGACCCGCGTCATCATGTTCGGCTTTGGCCATGAGCATGACAAACTGCTTTATTCCAGCGATATCACCGACACAAACCCATTCCAGGACCCGAAAGTACGTCTGGCAGCGGCTCATGCCATTGATATTGCGGCCATCGATCGCGTGATCATGCGCGGCAAGATTGAAGCTGCATCGCAATTGGTGCCAGCAGGTATTTCGGGTTTTTCCGAAGCCAATGCAGACCGCCCCGGATATGACCCCGAGCGCGCCAAGGCTCTGCTGGCCGAGGCGGGTTATCCGGACGGTTTTTCCTTTGGCCTCAAATGCACCAATGATCGCTACATCAATGATGAGGCGCTGTGCCGCGCCGCTGCTTCCATGTTTGCGGCCGTTGGGCTAAAGGCAGACCTGACAACAGGGCCAGTGCGCGATTACTGGACCCAGTTGCGCGCCGATGATTTCGACATGTATCTGCTCGGCTGGTCGCCAGGCACGTTCGATGCCGAACATCCCATTCGGTTCCTGCTGCACACGCAGAACGACGAAAAGAAACTGGGCTCCTGGAATTTTGGCAATTATTCCAACGCACGTGTGGATGAATTGTTGCCACTTATTCAGCAAGAGATCGACCCGGCAGCCCGCCAGGCTCTGATCGATGAACTGGTCGGTATCACGCAGGATGAAGTGGCATATATTCCGCTTTACACCCAGCCGCTGATCTGGGCCGCAAAAGACAATATTGACCTCACACAACGTGCGGATAATTTCTTCATGCTGCGCTGGGTCACGGTTAACTGATCGACGGCAGGTAAAACCCGGCGATGGCGTTCTTCATTCTCAAACGACTGGTCCAGTCGATTTTTGTGATGATCGCCGTCGCATTTCTCGCCTTTTCTCTGTTCCGTTTCGTCGGCGATCCCGTCAGTCAGATGACGGGCGTTGAAACCTCTGCAGAAGACAGTGCGCGCCTGCGTGAGGAACTGGGACTGAACGATGCTTTCATCGTCCAGTTCGGCCGGTTCACCAGCAATATGCTTCAGGGCGATTTCGGCTATTCCTATCGGACCCGTCAGCCTGTTGCCGACATGATTGCTTCGCGCATTCCGGCCACGCTGGAACTGGGCACGGTTGCCTTGCTGATCTCGTTGCTGGTCGGGATACCCACCGGCATATTTACGGCGTTGCGCCCACGGGGGTTTGTGACCCAAAGCATTTTGCTGACCACCCTTGTCGGCGTCTCCATACCGACCTTTGTCATCGGCATCATGCTGATCTTCCTGTTCGGCGTTCAGCTTGGCTGGCTGCCCACTTTCGGGCGCGGCGGCACCGTGCAAATCGGCGGGTGGACCTCGTCCCTGTTCACATTTGATGGCTGGCGCGCGCTGATCCTGCCAGCGCTCACTCTGGGCGTATACCAGCTAACGCTGACCATGCGGCTGGTGCGGGCCGAGATGATGGAGGTTCTGCGCTCCGACTTCATCCGCTTTGCCACAGCGCGGGGCATTCCCTATCGCTCGCTCTATTTCCGCCACGCGCTGGCCAATACAATGGTGCCCGTCATCACCATTATCGGTCTCCAGTTTGGTGGGGTCATTGCGTTTTCCATTGTCACGGAAAGCGTATTTCAATGGCCCGGCATGGGATTGTTGTTTCTTGAATCCATCCGCTTTGTCGATATCCCCGTTATGGGCGTCTATCTGGTGGTGATCGCCTTCTTCTTCGTCTTGGTGAACATGATCGTGGATCTGTTATATGTCGCCATCGACCCGCGTCTGCGTGTCCGGGAGGATGGTTGATGCTGGCCCGCCTGTTCAAATCAGAGCCGGTCTATCTGTTTTTCCGCAGCCCGGCGGCGATGCTGGCCGCGATTATCGCGATCCTTGTTCTTGGCGGAGCGATTTTTGCGCCGCTGCTAGCCAGCACGGACCCGTATGATCTGTCCTCATTTTCGCTGATGGACGGCCTTTTGCCCCCGCTCTGGGAGGGTGGCAATCCGCGTTTTCTGCTGGGGACCGATGATCAGGGGCGCGACATGATCTCTGCCATCCTTTATGGCGCGCGGCTTTCGCTGACCATCGGCCTGATGGCGATGGCAATTGCATCGGTGCTTGGCGTCGGTCTGGGTCTGGCCGCCGGGTATTTCGGCGGGCGCTTCGATGCCATCGTCATGCGGATCGCGGATATACAACTGGCACTGCCGGCCATCCTCACAGCTCTGCTGATCGACGGTATCTCGCGCGGGGTTCTGCCGCCGGCAGTCCATCAGGATTTGCGCGTTGCAGTGCTGACCCTGGCCATCGCGCTGTCGCTCTGGGTCAATTTCGCGCGCACAGCGCGGGCCAGCGTGTTTGTCGAGCGCAACAAGGATTATGTGCAGGCGGCCATGATCATGGGCCAACACCCCGTACGCGTGATGCTGCGGCACATCCTGCCCAACATTATGGGGCCTCTGCTGGTCATCATGACGGTCGATCTGGCCTCTGCCATCCTGCTGGAGGCAACATTGTCTTTCCTGGGCATTGGCCTGCCTGCCGACAGCCCGTCGCTGGGCACTCTGATCCGCATCGGCATGCAGTTTTTGCTGTCGGGTGAGTGGTGGATTCTCTGGGTGCCGACGCTGTTCCTTGTGGCGCTTGTCGTCTCCATCAACGTGCTGGGCGATTTCCTGCGCGATGTTTTTAATCCAAGGCTGCGCTGATGTTGGAGATTGAAGGCCTCACGGTGCAATTCCCCGGTCGCTTTGGCGTTTTCACCGCGATTGATGATGTCAGTCTGTCGGTCGCAGCCGGTGAAATTCATGGGCTGGTGGGCGAAAGCGGCGCTGGCAAATCCACCATCGGTGCGGCCATCATTGGCCTTCTGCAACCGCCCGGACTTGTTGCCAGGGGCAAGATGACACTGGGCGAGACAGATTTGCGCAGTCTCAGCCCAGTGGAGGCGCATCACCTGCGTGGCAAGCGGATATCGATGATATTTCAGGACCCGCAAACCAGCCTGAACCCCTTGATGACCATTGCGGACCAACTGATCGAAACCATTCAGGCGCATGAGGATGTCAGCACCTCTGAGGCACGGGATCGCTCTATCGCCCTGCTTGAAGAAATTGGCATCGGAAACGCAGCCGAGCGCATAAAAGCCTATCCGCATCAATTCTCCGGCGGCATGCGCCAGCGGGTGGTCATTGCACTGGCGCTTTGCACCAACCCGGAACTGATCATCGCCGATGAGCCAACAACCGCGCTGGATGTGGCGGTTCAAAGCCAGGTTCTGGATCTGATACGCAGATTGGCCAAAACCCGTGGCATTGGCTTTCTTCTGATCACGCACGATATCGGGGTGATCGCCCAGATAACCGATAACGTCACCGTTCTGCGTGGTGGCCTGTTGATGGAAACCGGACCAACCCAAAAAGTGCTTCGCACGCCAGAGAATTCCTACACCCAATCCCTGATGGCCGCCGTTCCGCCGCTGGATCGAAAGCTCGACCGTTTTCTTGTTCCCGACAGTGACACGCCTGATTTGTCAGCACCTGCGGGACGCTCCGCCGCTGATGCCGAGCAATGGCTCACCGCCGGGACGCAAATCTTTGGCGAAGGTCTTGGGATGAAGGATGTAACGGTTAAATTTTCCGGCAACCGAACCAGCCTGTTTTCCAAACCTGCTGCTTTCACGGCGCTCGATGCTGTGTCCCTGTCCGTGCGTCCCGGTTCCGTCATGGGGCTGGTTGGAGAAAGCGGGTCCGGCAAATCGACCATCGCAAAAGTGCTGACCGGCCTCGTGCAACCCAGCGCTGGACAATTGTATCTCGGCGATAATGACTTGCCACCTGCACGCTCGCGCAGTCGTAAAGACCCGTCACGCCGCCAGATACAAATGGTTTTCCAGGACCCCTATTCAAGCCTCAATGGCCGCCACAGGATCGGGGACATTCTGGCCGAACCACTGTGGCATTACGGTCTGGAAGCAGATGCCGACAAACGCCGCGACATTGCTGCAGCCATACTCGACCTCGTCGGCCTCTCGGCAGACGCCATCGACCGGTTTCCGCATCAATTCTCCGGCGGACAACGCCAGCGCATCGCCGTTGCCCGCTCGCTTTTGGCGCGGCCCAATGTCTTGATCTGCGATGAGCCAACCTCTGCGCTCGATGTCTCGATACAGGCACAAGTGCTGAACCTGCTCAAGGATTTGCAGGCACGTTTTGGCCTGACCATCCTGTTCATCAGCCACAATCTGGCCGTGGTGCGCCAAATGTCGGATGATGTAACGGTCCTAAAAGGCGGCACTATCGTGGAAACCGGCCCGTCAGAAGACTTCTTCACCAACCCAAGTGCGGCCTACTCCCGCGAGTTGCTGTCCTTGACGCCTGGAATGCCGGGTGAATAGGGTTTTGGGAGGGTTGGGACTGCTTAGCCTGTTCAACTTGCCTTGTACAAGATGTGGCAAAACGCTGCTTTCAGCCCATATGGTCGAATGCTTCGGCAAACGCTATTGGCATTGTAGGCCCCGTAAGCAGCGCCTCTCTCAATTCGCCAGTTGAAGGAGTGCCGCTGGGCGGTGGCTCGGATGACCAGCCCCGCAGATATGACCCACTGCTACGAACTGGTCACCAAACAAAACGCAGCCATCATGAATCTGCCGGATTACCGACTAAAAGTCGGCAAAAAGCCAGCCTCGTGGTGCTGGATGCCAGAAATCCCAGGGAGGCCATCCGCCTCCGCCTGGAGCGCCCGCTGGTCATGGCGAAAGGGAAGATGATCGCCAGGCGCGACCGGCAGGATACGCAGATGACGCTGCCGTCGCGGATGAACAGTCGGCATAAGACGATTGTCTAAATTTTCAGAATGATACCCTCAATTGAGGCTATATTTTTTAACGCGGACTGATGAAATGCCGTGCTAGTAGTGATGTATATTCTTTCAGCAGCTAGAAGCGACGCCAAGTTTTGTTCTGATATTGGCCCACTATTTCCATTGAAAAAATTAAGAAGAGTGTCTCTGTAAGAAGCGGCATAATTTACAGTCACATTGTAGTTTTGCCGTAGAGACCGCATTTCGTGATATGTGGATTGAAATTTGTCCACTTCAAACAGATTGATTTTCCTCAGTATCGGAAGGTTGGCATTCCAAATTTCGTCGCTGATCCGATAACGCTTCTCACCCGTATCAGACAATGAATCCATTGCTGTTTTCGTTCGTTCAATTGTCTTTGAAACGACTAAAGCTGTTGCATTAAACTTCGCACGTTCCAAATCGTCGTTAAGTAAATTTTGTTCTGTCAAATATTTGAACTGCTGTCGTGAAAAATCCAAAGAGGCAGGCACTTCAATGTCAGGATCAATGTTTTCAGGAGGAAACAAGATAAATGTAATCTTGTTTTTGGGGTTTCGCAGAATTTTCGCGATCAATTTTGTATTTCCGTTTATGCTTTCTATATTTTTCCGTAATTCATCAACGGTCTTCAAATTATCCGCCAACTCAACCTTTAGTGATTTTAATAAGCTTTGTTGCTCCGATCGGCTAATTTCTCGGTATTTTAATCCAAAACCCAATGCAATAATTAAAGCAGCAAGTATGAAGCCAAATAGGAGTAGTCGACTTAAGATGAGATATCCTGAATTTCGCGTTAAAACAGGGATGAGGCCAGATTTGACTACCACTCTCGCCAAACCAAAAAATAGCATTAATACAAATCCCATCAAAACTAAGGGGTCTTGCAGGTATGGCGCAATTTTTTCAAAAAACATTAGTCACCTGTTTGATAGAGACCAATATCCTAATCTATTGTACATGAAATCAATTTATCATTCCCGTTGGTCATGACATCGCATTTAATATTGAGGTGATTTACAGCACTGTTTAACGCTATCAGTTCGTTTGCATATTTATCTTCGGTGGCTGGAAAAGAGATCACAATTTCCTCCTCTTTATAACCGTATCCATTCTTTATCTCCATGAACCGCTCGATCAAGTCTGCACGTTGGATATGAACAGCTACACAGCTACAGTCACAACATCCATAACCACAGCATCCTGCAAATGCATTTGCTGGGAATATAACAACAAACATAAAGCTGAATAAAATTCTCATGATTATTCTCCAAGTTGGGCATTCAGTATTTATTATTGAAATTTGAAAAAAGGCAATAAATTTCTTAATTTAATATGTGATCTACAGAAATTCGGACTGTCAAAATATCACGACATAATTATAAAATTTGGAGAACCCATTTTTTGTATAAATTCAAATAAATTAGAATTTATACTGAAACAAATGGCTTTCAATTTTAATTGAAATTCTCTGTTTACACAATTAAAATTTTGAGATTTTACACCGGTCTGTTTTTTTCGAATTAATCTAAAGAGAGTGTGACAATTATGATCGCAGTCGAGAAATCACGCAATAGTTGTTCATACCGTACCTGTCTCGCGCAAAATTTGCTGTTGCGTGCCTGAGTATCGTTGAACAGCTGCAATGCCAAGGCGTTCTTGCGCATAAGTGTTGCCAGCTTTCGGTGACGTCATTTAAACCCGCAGTCCAAATATGAAACAAGGGTCGTGTTTTTATAGTAGCGTGCTATTGGCGTACTTCACGCGCTAATACATCACTGAGATAAAAAAATTGAGATTTCTTTGAAGGAACAAAAACAGTCTCTAGTACTTATGAGCCCAACATGATGCTTGCGTGAGCATAGTGCCTTCGATGCACGGCGCAATAACCCAGACACTCATGTGCTATACAGTTGGGCGAGCGTCGCACTGACACAGTCTCCTGCTGCCGACAAATCCTTAATAATTAGCTTGCCGGGAATTCTTACAGACTGAATTCCCAGAGTTTTCAGCTTTTCATCGATCTTCGCGTCCTTTTCCTTCTGCTTCCGCCTTTCGTGATGTGAGCCATCACAAAATACGGCTACCTTCTTTTCCGGAAAATATAAATCAGCCTCTGTCACAAGCTTTTGTCCTCGCCGAAATTCTATATCCGCGTACACGTCATAAAGAGACTGATGGACACTCCCGTCAGGGTAGATCAGGCATTGGCAATTTGGGCGTAAACCGCGCGAAGTCAGCTCCTGCAAAAGAAATAGTTCTATCGGCGACTCAAGTCCCCAGATGCGACGTGCCTGAACCTCTTTAAATGGCGTATAAAGCTTCTTAAAACGGTTCCGTTTATAGGCATTTTGCGATTGTTCATTTGGAACAAATGTGTCTGCTTCGAGTACTTCATCGCGATCAACGTCCAGCGCCAAGAAATATCGTCCAACTACAATGCCTAATTCATCAATCGGCGCCCTCCCGGCGCTGAACGCTATATAATCACCACCAATAATTCCCATGCCCCACTCACCGACGAACGGATCAAAGCCTGCATATATCTCTTCGGTTGATGGTTTAAATGGCGCCCCGTGTGGAGCGGAAACAAGTTCTATACCACAATGTGTTACTTCACCACGTTTTGAGGCTGGAAGGGCTGAGATCGCAAATGGCACGGCTGTGATACCGTCTCGCTCACTCTCCCACCATGCTAAGCTTAGTACCAATTGAACTAGCTGGAACTGCGTACCGGCTTCACTAAAGTGCTCTATCTCTCCCGAGGTCGGTGCAGTCGAGATTGCACCATTGGCCGCATCAATCATTGCACGCGTTACTGGTTGTATTCCATCAATCGGAATAAGTGAAACGCGCACGTTTTCAGGAATCCACTCCCAAGAGACCGTGAATGGCTTCGGCGGAACCAGAATTCTGTCTCCGAATTCGTGTACTCGATTTGGTCGGTCAACAATCACTACCCATTGTGCCTAAATTGTTTCAACGCAAGAAAGATGACAAATCCAAATGGTAATCGGAAATTAAGTACAATGGTCACTGGAGAATCTCGGTTGCTTATGTTTTGAATTCTATTTATTGATTTGAACTGATGCTTTGGACTGCTGAAGCCGGTTGGCTATTGTCTTCCGAAGATCGGCTTCCAAACACCGCCAGCGTATCTCTATGTAGTTCGATTTTACGCCACCGATCCCATACTGCCAGCATTATGTTCAAGATTTCCGATAGATTGCATCGAATGACGGACTCTGGCCCTTAAGAGATGCGGACTCTAAACAAGTTTGAGTTGTGTTGGGCCTTGTCGATGCTCGATCACATTTTCTACAAAAATTGATTTTTGTAGGCCAGTTGATCTCATCTCCTGTTCTTCCCGTACTCTGCAATGCAAAGCGTCGCTAGCGCTCAAAGTTGTATCGCCGCTTAACACACTACCCAGGAAAGCTTCGTCTTCCATATCGGCCATGAAAGGTCTCTCTCCCCCATCTGTAAATCGCCACTTATAACCGTCTTTGAACTGCGAGGTGACTATTTTTAACCAAACATCTCGCCGTGAGACAACTGACTCCGGTTCTTCTTCATCAGGCGATGGCATGTTGAATGCTGTTGCATCATTTGGATTTAGCAACATCTCAGCATCGTCACCCCGTCCAATGCGAAGCTGCTTTAGGCCTTTGATATTGAGGGCCTCATTTCCAAATTTTTGCACCGCTTCTCTTGTGTTGCGATCCTCAAGAAGGCGTAGCGTCTCAGGTTCAACCAAGATTGTTGTTTGATTTATCGTTATTTCAGTTCCATTGGGTGTCCTTTGCAATTGATCCGGCTTTTTGCCCTTTAATATGCGAAGCACCGCAAAAAGGCCTATTGCTGTTCCACCAACAATTTTCCCACCCTTCATCAATAGATCGGTCAACTTGTCTGCCGCGACCATGCGAGATGGGTGAGCACTGGCAACATCTAGTAAATCCGCTATCCAACTGACATCGAGCATCAAAACAGCGTCGAAAGAGCCCTTTTGCGTGGCGCGTACCTTTAGCCTTGCGTCAGCTCGATCACCATTCAGCACCGAATTCGCTGTTTGAACTACATTGCCAAGAGCTAGCAGCGCCGGTGCGAGATCGTTGACGTCAATTTCGCCGTTTTCAAATGGATCGCCCTCGAAAATGACACTAAATTCAGTGCTGCTCACTATCGTTTCCTTAGTTTTTCAAAAAGCTAACAGCCACGACTCAGTTCGACAAGCAAAGAGAACAACGCGCGTTTCCAAGGTCGGTTAGATCCGGATAGTATTAAAAAGTCGGTGTGTGGCATTTGCCCGCTGTTGTTGTAGCATATGATTTTAGGAGTTTGCTCTTTCTGAAATCCAATTCCGCGTAGCGTTTGCTAGCAGATTCGAATTCAAAATTTCTAACCTGGAATTCGGCTTGTGGACTTGTTCTACACTATCTCCACTAGCAGACATCTCCGCTGAACGCAGCAAATGCCGGTTGAAGGAATGGCGCAGGGTCACACCCGCCGCGACCAGCATCCCACTCTATTCCATCCAAACCTCACACCGGCGGCAACGGTTTGGTTTTGATTGTGAATTCGAGCCCCTAAAGACACGCCTCAAACAACGCCCGCGTATTCTCCGCTGTCATCGCAACCGGATTGCCACCAACGCTGGGGTCCTTCAGCGCTTCTGCCGTCAGACGATCCAGATCAGGGTAGATGAGGCCAAGCGCGATCAGGCCTTTTGGGATGCCCAGCGCGTCATTCAATTCTCCGACATAGGTATTAAACACATCGAAGCTTGTGCGAAGCCATGCCAAGCTTTTGCAAGATGTTTTGCGAGAAGCAGCGAATTTCCGATAAGAATTTAAATTTCAAATTTTCTCTTGTAATGAATAATATTTTCATTAGGGTTAAAAATTGGAAGCGCCTACGCAGCAGCCATACAAGCGATTTACCGGTTTTTTTAGGCCGTAATAATCACTGATTTTTCGTGGCAGAAGCGGGATGGATTCGCAACTGACGGAATAGGGGCAAGCCGATGCGACTGCCGTCGGGCGCGGGGCAATTCAGCGCAATTTCAGCCAATACGCCTGACAATGGCGACGAACTCTATTTGCCTATGAGAGGAAACATCAATGACACGCAACATCCGCCAACTCGTCGACAGATTCTATGAAATCGTCAACACCGGTGAAGGCAGCTTTTCCGAGATTTTCACCGATGACTTCGAACTCGGTATCATGACTGGCTTTCCTTATGGTGGGACCCATAACAGTCTTGCAGCCACCGAGAAATTCTTTGCCGACTTTGGAGCCCATTTTGAATTCTGGGCAGTGGACACTGATCGTTTCATCCCGGTTGATGATGACAGCATTGTGGTGACAGGCAAATATCGCTCGCAAGCGGTTTCAACCGGCAAGGCCTTTGAAATGGAAACCGTGCACCTTTGGACTGCAAAGGACGGATACCTCACCACCTACAAGCATTATTGCGACACTGCCATCGTCTCGGCAGCACTCAACCATGAAGTGCCTCAATACTAAACTGGCATCTCGCATAGCTTAGCCTCCAGAAAAATGTGCCCATGCAATTAAGCATGGGCATCCAAATCTCTGGCGGCCTGTGCGACGCTCACGCGCGTGTCGTTGCTGTGAGGCGCACCAACCAGTCTCGGGAATTCAAAACGAATCAACAGTCCTCTTGGAAACCACAGCTAAAAACAAGCCTCAAACAACGCCCGCGTATTCTCCGCATTCATAGCAACCGGATTGCCACCAACACTTGGGTCTTTGAGGGCCTCGGCGGTCAGACGGTCCAGATCAGGGTTGATGATGCCAAGTGCTGTCAGGTCTTTCGGGATGCCCAGCGCGGCGTTCAACTCTCCCACATAGGCATAGAATTCATCAAAGCTTGAGCCGATGCCAAGATAGGCGGCGGCCTGAGCAAGACGCTCTTCGATGGCGGGGCGGTTGAACATCAGTACGGGCTGCATGACGACCGCATTTGTGGTGCCATGATGGGTGTGATGCATCGCGCCGATGGGGTGTGAGAGGGCATGGATGGCGAAGGCCAGGAAGCCGGGATTGTGATTGCTTATTCCGGTTGGAATGGTTCGCCAGCCTGTTCGACCGCGCTGGCGAATGAAAGCGACCAACGCTATGGGCTGGGCGTCGAGATATTTGATACCAAAGTCGGCACCGCTTATGGGCACGCTGGGTCACTCCCCGGATACGCTGCAATCTTGGTATTTTTTCCTGATCAGCAGGCATCCATCGCCGTCACAACGAACGATGAAGCCGGAGAGCAATTTTTGCTATCTGTCGCCATCGACATTGCACAAAATGCCTGCGCCAAAGATCTCCAAAACCGATGAGGAGAGGGTCCTGTAGCATCTACATTGGAAGAACGTGAGCTACCGGATGCTCCGGCGATCAATCCAGATGTGTTTTAGTCCTCAATTTGAAGCTGTTCGTAGATTTGTTGAAACAAGAGAATGGCATAATCTGCATCGGATTCAGTCCTGATGCTAAATTGGGTCCAAACTGCGTAGCTGCCACCATACATGAAAGGTTGGGCGCGACCTTCGCTCAGAAATTTTGTTTGGAGTTTTTCGTCAGTCGCAAGATGCACGTCGCCATTCAAGTGAATGTGGCCGATCTCATGTTCGCCCGCGTAAAAGTCGGCACCGTCAACGACGCCATTTCGACTTAAATGCCAGTGAGTGGCGGCAATAACGCCCGGCCATGACGCCACAGTCTGCGCGACTCTTTGAAACGGATCGTCCAGAACCGGTGGAGGCACGATCCGCCCTTTTTGCCCTAGTGCAAGTTTCATCTGGATCTCCTTAGTGAACAGGTCCGATGCTGATACGGACGCAATTGTGTTTGTTTTCTAATAGTTTCCGGACGGCACACGCAGCCTAATGAACCCTGTTGCGCCAATGATGACAATGGTTTTATGTGTGCCTTCTTTGAACCTTGAAATGTTGGATCAACGGCACGACAGCAGCGTCAATCACCGGTGGATACTCATAGAATTGAAACTGGTTCGCGTTTTCGATCCAGTTCAACTGTTTGTCTTTGGCTGGCACGGTCGCAAACAAGTGCTGCGGAATAGCGCTGCCGCTTGCGGCCTGGTCACTATGCACCATCATCAATGGCGTTTTCAGCCGGGCCATCGTTTCATCTGTACGCCAGTTCCAGATGTTTGCCTCGCTCATTGCTGCAATCCGGTTTTCCCATTTTCCTCGATGAGCGAACCAGGGCGCATGATTGGACCACGGCGCGTACCAGTCCATGACTGGTTGAGGGGGCAACAGCGCATTTTCTGATCCGGCGATGGCAATATAGTGAACTTCGCGCGTTTCATCGAAAACCGCTTTTGCCTGGGCTGACCGAAGCATCCGGGATGCAATGTTTCCGGGGTTATCCAAATATTTCAGCGCGGTTTGCGGCGTTAAATAGTGTCCGGCCACCAGTGCCAAAGCGGCGACCCGCTGATCTTCCAATGCCGCTTCTATCGCCCAATTCACGCCTTGGCATATGCCTAAAATGCCCAGTCTCTCTGGGTCAAACCCGTCCTGCTGAACCAGATAATCCAGCGTGGCGCAGATGTCTTCGATTTTCGCTGTACCGGATTCCAACTGTCTGGGCTGTCCGGTGCTGGCTCCATAATATCGTGGGTCAAAGATGAGAGCCGCAATGCCGTTTTGTGCTAACCGGGTCGCATATTGCAGCGGTGACTGTTCCTTTACAAATGCCACCGGCCCGATGAGCGTCACCGCCGGATGCGGTCCCGGCGCGATAGGCCGAAACAGTTCAGCCGAAATAGTCTCACCATGGCATGCGATATCGATTTTCTCGATGGTGTAAGACACTTACAGCACTCCTGATTTGATTTCGCTCACCATGATGTCGACGCGAACTGGTTGGCGCGAATGCGCCAACCAGCTTGGTTCTTTGCAATGGATCAGGCTTTTTTGTCTGCATTGCCAGACTTCACTTTGCCGCCGGTGCCCTGACTTTCGCTGGCATCGACAAACCCGTCACTATTGACATCCGCGCCGTCAAAAATGGGCCGGTGGCGGTCGATGAAGGCTTGATTTCGGGCGATGCCGGCATCATGGCTTTCGAGAAATTCTTCGAAAGTGACCATGCCGTCTCCATTGGCGTCTTGGGTTGCCACATTGACGTCTGCACTGGCCACAGTTGCGGCGCAAAGCGCAGGGATCGAGAGAGCTAAAAGTATCCGTTTCATAGTGTTCCTCTGTCTTCAGGTTGCGATAAAGATAAATCTAAGGCAGCTTTGACATGTTTTGAATGACAAAGAATGGATTTTGGGTATGCATAAAGTGAATACAGAAATTGCAGCTCTGGACATCCGTGTTTTGAATTTCCTGCAAATCTTGCTGCAAACAGCAAGCGTGACCCGCACAGGTGAATTGCTGGGGATGAGCCAGCCCTCGGCAAGCCGTACACTTGCAAGAATACGCGATCTGATTGGAGACCCGCTGCTGATCCGGACCCAAAATGGGTATCAGTTGACGGATCACGCGACGTCTCTGCAAAAGCCGGTTATGGAAGCAATCGACGCCCTGCAAGCGGTATTCCAAAGACCAGAGTTTGATCCTGCGCAAGCGAACATGACTTTCCGCCTGGCGTGTACTGATTACGCAGTCGCCTGCGTGATTGGACCCACGGTACGACAACTGGCAAAGATCGCTCCCGGCGTGAGGATGGAAATATCTCCGCTCGTGCCTGACAGTTTTGCCATGCTTGAAAACGGCGAAGTCGATTTTGTGCTGTATGCGACCTTGAATGTGAAAGGCGATTTTATCGCCCGCAAACTCTTTGATGAAAAATACGCGGTTGTTCTGCGTGACGACCATCCGCTGCTGGAACAGTGCTCTGAAAGCGATGGGATAGAGGCCAGCGACTTGGCCGAGTACCCTCAGATAGAGTTTTCATACCCAACCCAGGAACATTTGCGCATTGACCCGGTGTTACGTGCAGAGCTTGGGCATTCAAACTCGGTCCTCTCGGTGCCATTCTTTTCCGCGATGCCGTTCTTAATTTCTGGTACGGATGCTGTTGCGGCAATTCCCGCGCGGTTTGCCGCGCTTCTGACCGCATTCAGCGGCGTCAAAGCGGTGCCATACCGGATTGACCGAGGTTTTCCATATCATCTGATCTGGCATGAACGCGCACTGCATAATCCAGCGACCCAATGGCTTACCGAGCAGTTTTTGGTCGCGATGAAGTAGGGCTCTCGCCCGCGGCGGCGACGGTCACGAGATCTCAGACTTCCTATAGTTTGCCTGATTGCAGCATTCAAATTGTGAATGCTGTTTATCCGGAATGCGCATTTTACAAATAGCGCTGGCCGCGCAATTTTGTGGTTTACGCGCCAATCTGGAAGGAAGTCTGCATGACCCTGAAAATTCCAGCGATGTGTTTGTGGCTACTGTCGTCGCAGGCTCTTTACGCTCAATCCATCGACATCCCGAACCCCGAAAGTGTGGCCGTTGACGGCGAGGAAATACTGGTTCTCAGCACTGGTGTGGATTCCGATTTCAGCAACCCCTCCCAAGACGGTGCGATCTATCGCATTGGCGCTGATGGCAGCCCGGCACCGGTCATATTGTCCGGTACAGTGGGTTTACGCAATCCAACGGCAATAGTGACTTTTGACGATCGATGGATCATTGCAGACGGGGCCGAGGTCGTTGCCGTGGACCATGCCGGAGAGTTGCTTTGGCGGATCGCTGCTGCACATGAAAACGCATTTTTGTATGATCTTGCCGCCATGCCCAACGGGATGGTGATGATAACGGATTTCGGTACGGGTCGGCTGTTTGAACTTGACCCAAACACCGGTGCAATGACGGATTTCGCCTACGATACTCGAATACCCGGTCTGGCACGTCTCGCGGCCTTGGGTGACCGGATATTCCTGACGACATGGGGTGGTGGCGAAGATTTCAGCGGCACGGTGCAAGTGTTGAGTAATGACCAGGATACGTGGCAACTCGCCTCGGTGACAGGAGGGTTCGGAAACCCAGAAGGCCTCGCTGTGCTGGACGATGAAACGTTGCTTGTCGGAACCTGGCGTGGGCGCGCGGACCAAATGGACGCACGTGTTTTTCGGCTCACATTAGATGGCACCACAACATCACTGATGACTTTCGACCAGGTAACGGGACCAGCCGATTTCATTGTTACCGAGAACGCTCTGATCGTTCCGCTGCTGAGTTCAGACAAGGTTATGACGGTGCCTCTTGGTGATCTGAATTGAACCAGGACCCAAGCGGTTTTGGCCTACTCTATTCCTGACCGCCAACACTTGGGTCTTTCAGCGCTTCTGCCGTCAGACGGTCCAGATCAGGATTGATGATGCCAAAGTCTGTCAGGTCTTTCGAGATTCCCAGCGCGGCGTTCAACTCTCCCACATAGGCATAGAATTCATCGAAACTGGAGCCGATGCCAAGATAGGCTGCGGCCTGAGCAAGTCGCTCTTCGAAGGCGGGTCGGTTGAACATCGGCACGGGGTGCATTGCCATTGCATTTGTGGTGCCATGATGGGTGTGGTGCATCGCGCCAATGGGGTGCGACCGGGCGCGGATCGCGAAGGCCAGGAAACCGGGATCGTGATTGCATATTTCGGTGTGAAATGTTCGCCAGCCTGTTCGACGGCAGCCCCGGATGGCAATGCCTCTTAAATGGCCTGCGACCCGCACAGACTCGACAGCTGAATTGGGGAGCGGTACAAGTAAACGGTAAATTCCCGTCAACAGCCAACCCTGACTTAACAAATGGCGAGATAGCCGCTGTTACTGTTTTGGAAGCAATGCCCAATCTGATGAGAGATTTTTGAATGTTGATTGTAAGGAGCCTGCGCTCATCAACTTACACTATGTTTCTGTTGGCTTTCGTTTTCTCGATTATAGTCTCCAATCTCTCTGCATCTCAACGGCTGTCCGACGTTACTGTAATGTCCTACAGCCGAGGTCACGGTACTCAGGTCGAGTATCTCGGATCCAACGGTATGTCTTACTTGTGGTACCCTGGCAATCGTGTGGTTCTTCCTGCTCCCTGGAAATACCAAAAAAATCAGATTTGCTACCGATACGGGAAGCAAACCTACAATCCTGTGACCAGGGAGCCTGGCGGCAAATGGGAGTGTCAGCCGATCTCAACCTCCAAACAATCAACGGTGGAAACCGCCAAGGGAGATGTATTTGGGCTCTCAAAACGCAGTGTCGTTCCCTTTGTGCTGCCAAAGGCTCGCACGACTCTCTCGACGCTTGCCGGGCGGCCTGTCGGCTCCAAACGTTTCGCAAAACCAAACAAAATTGATCGTACGACCCGTCGGGACCTTCAAAGACTGAAGGACTCTTGCCCTTCATTGATGAAATCGTTGGCCGGTCGCAGCCTGTCATACGATGTTGCTGGCGGAGTCTACTTTTGGGGCGGGGTGCGCACGAAAAAACTTGGCTACAAACCGGACGGCTGTGTACCGGTAGACTATGCGAAAGCGTTCAACTTGTTTCGACTGTCTGGCGATTCTTACGGCTATAAGCAAATGGTCGACGTTCTCAAGCAGCAGGCCAGGGAAGGTGATGCCGGGGCAATCGCGGCATTGCGCACAGTGAACCTGTCGCCACCAGAGTGGTGGTAACGGCTGGAGACACACATGGTGGCCAACCTGAACGCTACCGTCGCCTTGATGTGTCTTCGACAGAGACTGCTCCCTGCTAAAAAATTGCCGGATGCTTCGTCCCACACAAAGGAAAGGTGTCGAAGGATTGGCGCAAGGGCGCGGCCAACGGCGACCAGTGTCCTGTTCACCAGGCCATCGGCCTCATGGCGATGGCCTTGCTTTTGCTACGAAGCCAGCGCCTAAAAACACGCCTCAAACAACGCCCTTGTATTCTCCGCAGTCATCTCAACCGGATTGCCGCCAACACTTGGGTCTTTCAGCGCTTCCGCCGTCAGACGGTCCAGATCAGGATTGATGATGCCAAGGGCTGTCAAATCTTTCGGGATGCCCAGCGCGGCGTTCAACTCTCCCACATAGGCGTAGAATTCGTCAAAGCTGGTGCCGATGCCAAGATAGGCAGCGGCCTGAGCAAGTCGCTCTTCGATGGCGGGTCGGTTGAACATCAGCACGGGCTGCATGACGACCGCATTTGTGGTGCCATGATGGGTGTGATGCATCGCGCCAATGGGGTGGGACAGGGCATGGATGGCACCGAGCCCTTTTTGGAAGGCCGTTGCGCCCATGGCGGCGGCACTCATCATGTTTGCGCGTGCCTCCAGATCCGTTCCGTCTTCATAGGCGCGCAGCAGATTGTCCTTCACCAGCTTCATGCCTTCCAGCGCAATGCCCTGGGACATGGGGTGGTAATGCGGTGAGCAATAGGCTTCCAGACAATGGGCAAAGGCATCCATGCCGGTGCCGGCCGTAATCATCTTCGGCATGCCAACGGTCAGTTCCGGATCACAGATGACAATGGCCGGAAGGGTTTTTGGGTGAAAAATGATCTTCTTCACATGGGTGTCTGAATTGGTCAGAACACCGGCACGGCCCACTTCCGATCCGGTGCCAGCCGTGGTTGGAACCGCAATGATCGGATGAACGGCATCCGCATTGGCGCGGGTCCACCAATCGCCAACATCTTCCAGGTCCCAAACCGAAATGGTCTGGTCGGCCATCAGCGCAATCAGCTTGCCAAGGTCGAGGCCGGAGCCGCCACCAAAGGCAATGACGCCATCATGATTGCCAGCCTTGAAAGCTTTCACGCCGTCGGTCAGGTTTTGCTCATTCGGATTCGGATCAACATCACTGAACAGCCCGCGACCCAGGCCTGCCTGTTCCAGAATATCCAGCGTGGCAGACGTTATGGGCAGGTTTGCAAGGCCCTTATCTGTCACCAGCAGAGGTTTTTGAATGCCAGAAGCTGCACAGGCATCGGCAAGTTCGGTAATGCGCCCGGCACCAAAGCGAATGGCGGTCGGGTAGCTCCAGTTTGCAGTTGGGACCATGATGGTCAGGCCTTCTTCAAGTGGTAGGATTTGGGTCTGGTGACGCTTTGATAGCCAAGCGTGGACAGTGATGCGCCGCGCCCGGTTTCCTTGCAGCCGGTCCAGCAAAGGGCCGGATCAAGATAATCGCAACGGTTCATGAAAATGGTGCCGGTTTCGATGGCACGGCCAATCGTCTCCGCAGCGTCCGCATCAGCCGTCCAGACAGATGCGGTCAGGCCGAACACGGAATCATTCATCAATTTGATGGCTTCTTCGTCGGATGACACTTTCATGATGCCGACAACAGGACCAAAGCTTTCATCAAGCATGACACGCATGGAGTGATCGACATCGACCAGAATTTGCGGTGCCAGATAGGCGGTGTCGCCCGTGTCTTTTGGAAACAGGGCAGGGTCGATCAGGGCGGTGGCACCGGCCGCGACTGCCTCGCTGATTTGCGCACGCACTTCATCTGCAAAGCGGATATGCGCCATCGGTCCCAGCGTCGTTTCCGCGTCCAGCGGATTGCCAAGCTTGTAGGTTTCCACCAGCGCCTTTGCCTTTTCAACAAAGGCATCAAACAGGCTTTCATGCACATAAATGCGCTCAATTCCGCAGCAGCACTGACCGGAATTGAACATTGCACCATCCATCAGCGTATCGACGGCGGCATCCAGATCAGCATCAGCGCGCACATAGCCGGGGTCTTTGCCACCCAACTCCAGACCCATACCGGTAAAGGTTCCGGCAGCGGCGCGCTCCATTTCACGGCCACCATTCACCGAGCCGGTGAAATTGATGAAGTCGAAACTTTTGGCAGCAATCAGTTCGCTGGTGGCGCCATGGCTGAGAAACAGATTGTTGAACAGGCCGTCCGGCAGACCGGCTTCCTGCAAGGCGACGGCAAAGCGCTCACCGGCAAGGATTGTCTGTGTCGCGTGTTTCAGCATCACCGCATTACCGGCAATCAGGGCAGGGGCAATGGAATTGACTGCCGTCAGATACGGATAGTTCCAGGGCGCGACGACAAACACAACGCCAACCGGCTCGCGGGCAATAAAGCGGTGAAACGCGTCACTGTCTTCAATGATGGTCGGTGCCAGAGCATCTTCGGCGATGGTCGCCATATAACCGGCCCGTTCGCGGACGCCGCCGATTTCGCCGCCATAGCGTGTCGGACGGCCCATCATATGGGCAATCTCAATGGTAACCTCATCATTCACAGCAGCCAGCGCATCAATGGCTTTCAGCACAATGGCACTGCGTTCATTGATGCTGCGGTCGGCCCAGCTTTTCTGAGCTTTTTTGGCTGCGGTCAGCATGGTTTGCACATCGGCAAAACTGTGTGTCTCACGCGTTGCGAAAACACTGCCATCGATGGGTGATGTGCAGGTGAGCGTTGTCATCAGTATTATCCCTAAAAATGCTCTATGAGCGTTCAAAACCGCGGGCGACTTCCCAGTCGGTTACGCGGGTGTCAAAAACGTCCTGCTCCCAGCGCGCGGCGTGTACATAGTGATCAATCACGTCATCGCCCATAGCGGCGCGCAACATATCTGAACTGTCCAATGCATCGGCAGCTGCGCGCAGGGTGTTGGGAATTTCGCGAATGCCTTCGCCGCCATATGCATCGCCTTCAAAAGCTGGTTCCAGTTCCATTTCTTTCTCAATACCGTCCAGGCCGGCAGCCAATTGTGCGGCAAAGGCAAGATGCGGATTGAGATCAGACCCGCCCACACGGCACTCGATGCGAATGCCCTTGGTTTTCTCTGCGCAAAGACGATAGCCCGCAGTGCGGTTGTCCGGGCTCCAGATTGCTTTGGTCGGCGCAAAGGTTCCAGCTACGAAGCGCTTATAGGAATTGATGTTGGGTGCCAAAAAGTAGGTCGTTGCATTGGCATGGGCCAGCAGACCGGCAACATAATGCCGCATCAGCTTCGACATGCCGTGTTTGGCACTTTCGTCCAGAAACAGGGGCTTGCCGTCATCGCTCCACAGTGATTGATGCACATGGGAGGATGATCCGGCGGAATCATTGTCCCATTTCGCCATGAAAGTCAGCGCCTTGCCTTTGGACCAGGCAATTTCCTTGCAGCCATTTTTGACAATCGCATGATTGTCGGCAGCGATCAGCGCGTCCGCATATTTGACATTGATCTCTTCCTGACCGGCAGAGGCCTCACCCTTGGAACATTCAACCGGTATACCGGCACCATAGAGCCCGTTGCGGATGGCCCGCATCACATCTTCTTCCTTGGTGGTCTGGAAGATGTGGTAATCCTCATTATAAGGCCCGATCAAATTCATGCCTCGATAGCCGCTCTGATGGGCTTCGTGATAGCTTTCGTGAAACAGGAAGAATTCGAGCTCAGAGGCCATCATGGCCTTCATGCCCATGGCTTCCAGACGCGCCAGTTGCTTTTTCAGCACCGCGCGCGGCCCATGGGGCACATCCTTGTGGCTGTGATGGTCTTCCACATCGCACATCACCATGGCCGTTCCTTCAAGCCAGGGAATGTGGCGCAGGGTCGTCATATCAGGGCGCATCACATAGTCACCATAACCCGCTGCCCAGGATGTAGATTTATAGCCTTCAACGGCTTCCATCTCGAAATCTGTGGCAATCAGATAGTTGCAGGAATGGGTTTCGGTGTGCGCACTTTCAATGAAATTGGACGCGTGGAAACGTTTGCCCATCAGCCGGCCCTGCATGTCCACCTGAACCGCCAGAACCGTATCAATCTCACCAGCCGCGAAGGCTTTCTTCAGCGCATCAAAAGTCAAATTCCCAGACATCAAAAAGGTCCATTCCAACAGGTCATTAAAGGAAAGCGGCCCCGCTCACACAAGGTAAAGAGGGGCCGCTTCTAATTGTCTTAGCTGTAGCGGTAAGGCCGTCCAGCCTTATCCATGGCAGCATTGTAGTCTTTCAGAATCTGAACGATTTTGGCTTTCAACTCGCTCTCCTGGGCAATTTCGTCCCAGAATACGCGTGCTTCGGCTTCAACAGTTGCCCATTCTGCATCGGGAATGCTGGTCAGCTTCATCTTCGTGCCATCGACACGCAGTTTCGCTTCTCCGCCCCAATACCAATGCTGACGATAATAGTGTGAAGAATCCATCGTCAGTTTGAAGAGGGTTTTCAGATGCTCTGGCAACTCATTCCAGCGATCCATATTGGCAAAGAAAGAGCCACACCATGCGCCGGAAATGTTGTTGGTCAGGAAGTAGTCAGTCACGTCAGCCCAGCCAACTGTATAATCTTCGGTAATGCCGGACCATGCAATGCCGTCCAGCTCACCGGTCTGAACCGCGACTTCAATGTCTTCCCATGGCAGGGTGACAGGAACAACACCAAAGCGGGTCAGGAAACGACCGGCTGTCGGGAAGGTAAAGACGCGTTTGCCTTTAAGGTCTTCCAGAGAGTTGATCGGGTCTTTGGTTGCAAAGTGGCATGGATCCCAGGAACCCGCTGACAGCCATTTCACGCCAACCTTGTCATATTCCGCTTCCCAGATATCGCCCAGACCCCATTGGTTGAACAGGACCGGAATATCCAGTGAATAGCGTGACGCAAATGGGAAGTAGCCGCCAAAGACCGTGACTTCTGTTGGCGAAGCCATGGAATCATCATCAGACTGAACCGCATCGATCGTGCCGTTCTGAACTGCACGGAACAATTCGCCCGTCGGAACCAGCTGATCAGCATAGAACAGCTCGATTTCCATTTCGCCATTGGCCGCTTTGTTGAAATCATCAACAGCTGGCTTGATCACATGTTCACCCAGCGCTGCGCCAGCGTAAGTCTGCAAACGCCACTTGATCATGGACTGACCGTGAACAGCTGGGGCTGCAAGAGTAGAAGCACCAGCTCCCACACCAACCACACCGGCTTTTTTCAGAAAGTCTCGCCTGTTGGTATTTTTTGTCATCTCATTCTCCTCAGTTTAAGACCACGGATGATACCGGGCCAGGTTTTCGCCTACCGATGTGTCGGTCATTTGCCATACACATATTCGGGAAGCCAAAGCGCGATCTGCGGAAAGGCTGTTACAAGAGCCAGACCAATCAGCATTACAAATACAAATGGAATTATGGAAATATAGATGTCCTTCAGACTCACCTCCTTGGGCGCCATCGCGCGCATCAGGAAGAGGTTGTAGCCGAAAGGCGGTGTCATATAAGCGATCTGGCAGGTGATGGTGTACAGAATTCCATACCAGATAAGATCGAATCCAAGCATTTTCACCAGCGGCACATAAAGCGGCGCCACGATCACCAGCATTGCCGTGTCATCCAGAAACGTGCCCAAAATCAGATATGACAATTGCATCAGGATCAGGATTTCCCAAGGGGTGAGGCCCAGCTGCCCGATAAAGAAGCTTTCAATCGCCTTCACTGCGCCCAGCCCGTCAAACACAGCGCCAAAGCAAAGCGCTGCCAGAATGATCCACATGAACATGCAGGATATGGCGAGGGTTTTGCGGGTTGAGTTTTCAAACACTTCCCGTGTGAAACGTCCTTTGGCAACAGCGGCAACCACAGCTGTCAGCGCGCCGATTGCGGAGCTTTCCACCAGGCTTGTCCAGCCATTCACAAAGGGCACCATCATGGCCGCGAAAATAATGAAGGGCAGCGCACCGGCACGCAACAGGCGCAGCTTTTCAGACATCGGAACATTGCGCTCATCATCATTGAGCGCAGGTCCCAGATGCGGCTGAAATTTGCACCGGATCACGACATACAAAATGAAGAGCGTTGCCATCATCAGGCCGGGGAACACGCCCGCCAGCCACAATTGACCCACGGGTTGGCGCGCAATCATGGCATAGAGCACAAGCACAACTGAGGGCGGCACCAAAATGCCAAGGGAAGACCCTGCCTGGATCACCCCCGTCACCATCTGTTTGTCGTAACCCCGCTTCAGCAACTCTGGCAAGGCAATGGTAGCCCCGATCGCCATACCGGCCACCGACAGGCCATTCATGGCTGAAATCAGCACCATCAGCAGAATTGTACCAATGGCCAGGCCGCCATTCAGTGGCCCCATCCAGACATGGAACATCTTGTACAGATCATCTGCCATACGGGATTCTGACAGCACATAGCCCATGAAAATGAACAGAGGCAGTGTCAGCAACGGGTACCATTTCATCAGCTTCATGGAAGCCGAGAAAGCAATGTTGAACCCTCCGGTTCCCCACAGCGGCAAGGCAACGATGACCGCAACAAAGCCAATAGCTGCAAAGATGCGCTGGCCCGTCATCATCATAAGCATCATGCAGGCAAACATGATAATGGCGATGGCTTCATAGGACATCTAGATCTCTTCCCCGCGCAGTTTCGCGATATCCTTGAAGAAGGTCGATATGGCCTGAAGCAGCATCAGAAGAATGCCAAAGCACATGATGATCTTGATCGGTGACATTTGAGGGCGCCAGGCAGTGGGACTGCGCTCATTATATTGCAAAGCATAGCTGGTGCTTTCGATGCCGCCATACAGAAGGATCACCAGATAGAAAATCAGGAAGAAAATGGTGAAGGCATCAACCCAGGCTTTGGTCCGCTCAGACCAAGATCCGTAAAACAGATCCATGCGCACATGCTCGCCCATTTGCATCGAATAGGCTCCGCCCAGAATGTAATAGGCAGTTAGCGTGAACTGCGCCATTTCAAGCGTCCACAGCGATGGCAACAGGAAGGTCTTTGAAAAGGAAGACCACAGCAGAATGCCCATCATCACAAACAGCAGATACATGGCGAACCGGCCAACACGGTAGTTGAAGGCATCAATATATCTGACAAGGGTTTTAATCGATTGTGGCATGATCTTAAGCTTGTGCCCCCGCTGAAACCGGATGCTGGATGGATGGATGCGAGAGTTCAGACAGCGCTGACAGCAACAGTGTCTCAATGATCTGCGCCACTTCAATCTGCTGCTCCGCAGTTGCGACAAGATCGTTTCGAATTTCAAGCATCACATTCAAAATGCCACGTGGCAATGCGTGTATCTCAAGGGAATGCGCAACGCCATCTTCCGGGCCATATGGCGCATTTCGCAAGGTTGTAAACTCCGTGATGCCGGGCGCCACACGCAATAATTCATCAGCCAGTCGCGCATCAGCATCATGCAGGATGCCAAGTTCAACTTCGCGCTTGTTACCAAGATAGACCGGCGTGAATGTATGAATTGTGACAAGCACAGGCATCCGGCCTTCCGCCTGATACCGGTCCAGAACCACATCGACCGCATCATGAAACGGAAGGTAGAGGCGCTCTGTGCGGGCCTGCTGATCCCGCTGGGACAGATTTGAATTGCCTGGAATCTGATAAACTTCGCTGACCGCACGCATGGCGTCCGGATGCTCGGGTGGGCGGTTGAGGTCATAGACAAGCCGAGAAAAGCCGGCTGTCACCAACACGGCATCCAGAGATTTTGACAGCAAAAGGGCAATTGCCTCGGCCCCGGGATCCCAGGCAGCGTGACTTTGAAGGACGTCCTCAGACAGGCCGAGTGTTTCAAGTGCGCTTGGAATGCGATTGCTCGCGTGCTCACACACAAGCACGATGTTGCTTGTTCCATCAGCATTGATGGTCTGCAAAGCCGGACCATCTGATGCATTGATAAGGGTTTGTGTGGACTGCAAGTCAAATCCTGCTGCAACAATTATTAAGAAGTCTATCTTGAAGAGGCCAGCGTAGAAGAAGCCCATTTTGAAGAGGATTGTACAGACTGGATTAAACTGTCAATATCTTTTCTAAATTGGATGCAGGTTTTGAACAGGCCTTGGACTGTAACAAAGTCCAGCATCCCGCCATGCCTGGAGGACTGAATTGAAAGACCGCAATCCTGACCATGATGTCACCACGGTTTATGAGCGATTGCAGACCGGTTTTGATGATCTCACACGGGCTGAACGACAATTGGCCTTGTATCTGATGGAAAACTGGCCCGTATCAGGTCTCTCCAGCATCACCAAAGTTGCTGAAAATGCTGGTGTCTCGACACCCACTGTTGCCCGGATGATCCAAAAGCTCGGCTTTTCCGGCTTTCCCTCGTTTCAGGCTGCTTTGCGGGATGAACTGGAAGCAAAAATTTCAAATCCGCTGGAAAAGCACGAGCGTTGGTCCGCGGAAGTCCCGGATACGCATATTCTCAATCGTTTTGCCGATGCGATTCTGCAAAATCTGCGTCAGACCTTTTCACACATCGATCCTGATGCGTTTGATCAGGCCTGCCAGATGCTGGCCAATCGGGACAGCGCCATCTTCATCGCTGGTGGTCGCATAACACATACATTGGCGGAATATCTGTTTCTGCATCTGCAGATGATCCGCTCAGGCACAACGCTCATTCCATCCAGCAGTGCTGCCTGGCCACATTATGCAATGGATATGAAGCCGCAAGACGTGCTCGTCATGCTGGATGTGCGCCGTTACCAGAACGATCTGTTGAAGCTTGCCGAGACGGCCAGCGAACGGGGCGTGAACATCATACTGCTCACAGATCAGTGGCGCTCGCCCATTGCGCTTCATGCAAAACTGACCTTTAACAGCCGTATTGAAGTGCCTTCGGCCTGGGATTCCAACGCAGCTCTTCTGGTGTTGTTGGAAACCATGATCGCCGATATCCAAAAGACGACCTGGGATACAACAGGGGAGCGGATGGAGGATCTGGAAAACCTGTTTGATCGCACCCGCCTGTTCCGCAAATTCAAATAGCCGGAGAACCGATGGCACAAGATATGAACAAACAAACTGAATTGTTCAGGTTTTCTGGTGATGTAAACAAGCCGGATTTCCTCCACTGGATTTGCCACCGTGCAAACCGACTTGGTCTGAACGGCTGGGTCCGGGAAGATGTGTCCGCAAAATCGATCGAGGTGCTGGCGAGCGGTCCGGAAGAATTGCTGGATGCAATGGAATTGGGGTGTAGTTTGGGGCCGATAACCGTTTGGGTAGAAGATGTTGAGCGTTATCCACACAAAACTGACAGCCCTGTGCCCAATGGGTTCAATATCCTCAACCCGGTGGACTGAATGCGTGGCAGACATAAGTGTCTGCTGGAACTGATTGGACCAGTGCATGGCATGTAAGTTGCATGAATGACCCGGATTGATGTGACACTCGGATTGTAGCCGGGCACTTTGTGTGAGTTGGGTATTTGGGTCAGATAATGAACGCCGATCATTCTGAATTCGTTGAAGGCCCTGACGGTTGGATTCCGGTCGCATTGTCGGTGGACCTGCCAGAAGCTGGCGTTATGCGCGCAGTCATTGCTGGCGCTCAACCGCTTGACCTGGTTGTCTGGCGATCCCGCTCCGGTCAGGTGAGCGCCTTTGATAATCGTTGCCCGCATCGCGGCATGCGACTGTCGTTCGGCTTCGTCAGAGGCGAGCGTCTGTCCTGCATTTATCATGGCTGGCAATATGGCGAAGATGGTGGCTGCCGTCATATTCCCGCTCATCCCGACATGACCCCGCCCACGTCCATTTGCGCCAATACTTATGCCTGCCAGAACCATGATGGTGTGGTCTGGGTTTCGCAGGACGCTGACAATACTGTCTCTCTGCCGAGCTTTGGCGGGCAGGGCCTGCGCAGCCTGTCTGTCGAAAGAGGCGAAGCGGTCTTGAGAGAAATGTTGTCAGAAACCCATTTACCGGTTTCGCTCACTAGTGACATGCAGATGGCCGAAGCGTCAATCGTGACACAAACCCGGACAAGCATCGTTCTCGAAGCGGGGTCTGACGCTGAAAATCTGCGCTTGATGGTGCATTTTCAGAAAATCACCCCGGACAGAACCATGCTGCATATTCAGACAAGCCCGGAATTACCTATGGAATTGCGGATTTCTCTGTCTCGTTGGGCGGAGCGGTTCAGGTGGTCTGCTGAAAATTTAGGCACAATGATCAATTCATGGGATGCCACGGCGCAGGAGATACACCCATGACGACCTCAGATGTTGCGCGCAATGATTGGTATCCGGTCGCTATCGACAATCTTTTGACCAATGGACAGCCGGAAATTGCTGTTTTGATGCAGGAAGAACTCACAATCAGCCGTGGCAATGATGGCGTGATCAACGTAACCGCACAAGATGGGCGCACCTGTCCTGTCAGCATAAACTATGGCCATGTCTGGTCTTCCATCGGACAGCCGGACCATGCGCTGTTCGACATTCCGGAAGCCCATGAAGATGGGCGTCGAATGGTGGATTGCGGGCCGGTGCGGGTTAAAGCCTCGCCATTGCGGGTCGTGGAAAACTTCCTCGACATTGCGCATTTCCCATTTGTTCACACCGATATTCTGGGCGCAGAACCACACACTGAGGTCGAGCCCTATAAGGTGGAGATCCGGGATACGGTCGATGAGGTTTGGGCCACCAAGGTTCGGTTCTTTCAGCCTCAGGCAGCCAAATCCGCCGAAGAAGGGCAGATGACCGATTACATGTATCGGGTGCCGGCGCCCTGTACATCGATTCTGTATAAAACCTGTCCGCCACGTCCAGGTTCATGGGATGTGATCGCTTTGTTTGTTCGTCCGATCTCGGAAGATTTGTGCGACGCCTATGCCTGGATGGCGCTTTATGACGAGACGAGCAAACAATCGGACCTTGTGCAGTTTCAGCAGATGATCTTTCTGCAGGATCGCTCTATTTTGGAAAACCAGATTCCGCGTCTGTTGCCGTTGGACCCCAAAATGGAAGTCCCCACACGCGCTGACACAACTTCGATTGCCTATCGCCGCTGGCTAAAGCGCAAGGGCATGACCTATGGCGCGCAATTGGTGGCACGCTGATGGGATTGCAGCTTTACGATTATGTTCTGTCCGGCAGTGCCTATAAGGCGCGGCTTTTCATGGCTTTGTTGGGAATTGACTATCAGCCCATCTCCATCGATTTTCATCCAGGTGGCGAGCACAAAAAACCGGATTTTCTGCAAATCAATCCAGCAGGAACCCTGCCAGTACTGGTTGATGGTGATCTGACCCTTTGTGATACGCAAGCCATTCTCGCTTATCTTGCACATAAATTTGATACCACCAATCAGTGGTATCCAAACGACGATCCAGTCGCGACAGGCCGCATCTTGCAGTGGCTCGCCTTTGCCGGACGGCTGACAGATACAGCCGGTGCTGCCCGATTGCACGACATGCTGGGCCGATCGCTTGACATTGATGCCGCGCGCAAGGGGGCCCACAAAGCCTTGCGCGAATTGGAAGCTCGTCTGACGGAGCAGGGCTTTCGGGACCACGCTTTTCTGATCGGCTCCAAGCCGACCATCGCCGACATTGCTTGCTTTCCATATACAGCACTGGCACCGGATGGCGGCATTGAACATGATGATTATCCTGCGATCCGCAAATGGCTGATTGCCATTCGGCGGTTGCCTGGTTTCATAGAGATGCCAGGCATTCATCGTCTTCACGATATGCGCGACGAGGATGCCGGATGACAGCGCTGTTGAAACTCACAGGCATTTCCAAAATCTACCCTGCCGTGGTCGCCAATGATGCGATAGATCTGACCGTCATGCCCGGAGAGATTCACGCCGTTCTGGGAGAGAATGGCGCTGGTAAATCGACCTTGATGAAAATCATCTATGGCGTCACAGCACCTGATGCCGGAACGCTTGAATGGCTGGGAACCGCCACCCGGATCAAAAGCCCTGCCCACGCAAGGGCGTTGGGCATAGGCATGGTTTTCCAGCATTTTTCCTTATTTGATACGCTGACAGTTGCAGAAAATATTGCGCTGGCCATGAAGGGCTCGGTCAAAAGCATTACGCCGCGCATCAAGGCCGCCAGTGAGCGGTTTGGTCTGGATGTTGAGCCTGAAATGCGGGTGCAGTCTCTTTCTGTGGGAGAGCGTCAGCGCGTTGAAATTCTGCGCTGCATGTTGCAGGAGCCAAAACTCATCATCATGGACGAGCCCACATCTGTCCTGCCACCGCAAGGCGTCAGCGATCTCTTCAAGACCCTGAAGAAACTGGCGAGCGAAGGCATCGGCATTCTGTTCATTTCCCACAAGCTGGATGAGATTCGAGAATTATGTGATGTCGCCACAGTGCTGCGTCACGGTAAGGTAACCGGAACTGCGGTGCCTCGCGAGGAAACCAGTAAATCCCTGGCGCGTATGATGATTGGCCGCGACCTGCCACACGCTGAAAACCGCGGCAGCAAAGCAGAAGGTGAGGTTCGCCTTACCGTTTCCGAGCTCAGCTATGTGCCCGATGACATATTCGCAACGCCGCTCGAAAATGTCGCACTGACGCTGCGTGAAGGTGAAATTCTTGGCATTGCGGGTGTCTCGGGCAATGGCCAGAACACGCTCGTTGGCTTGTTGTCAGGCGAGACCAGGCTGCCCGATGCGATGGCCGCAAACATTCGTCTCAATGGTGCCGAACTGGGCACAACAGGTCCGATGGACCGGCGCGAGCTTGGCCTGCATTTCGTTCCGGAAGAACGGCTGGGTCGCGGCGCAGTTCCAGAGCACGATCTGAGCGAAAACAGTTTACTGACCGGCTTCGGGTCGGGCCTTGCCAAATACGGATTTCTGAATTTGGGCGGCATGAAACAATTCTCCTCCGACACAATTGACGCTTTTGATGTGCGTTGCGGCGGGCCAAATGCGGCGGCGCAAAGCCTGTCCGGCGGTAATCTGCAGAAATTCATTGTTGGCCGGGAAATTTCGCTAAAGCCTAAAGTACTGATTGTCTCGCAACCCACATGGGGCGTTGATGTTGGCGCAGCGGCAGCCATCCGTCAAAAGCTCATTGATCTGCGCGATGAAGGCGTTGCCATTCTGGTCGTGTCGGAAGAACTGGAAGAGCTGTTCGAAATCAGCGACCGGCTGCATGTCATGTTTCGGGGACGCCTGTCACCGGCGATCAAAACGCAAAGCACCAATGTGGAAGATATTGGCCTTGCCATGACCGGTGACTTCGAGCGTCTTGAAACACCTGCGGAACCCAGCGTGGTTGAACATGCGTAACATTTATCTGGAGCCGCGCACCGAGCGCTCTGCCTTCGCACCGTTTCTGGTGTCCATGCTGGCTGTATGCCTTACCATCATTGCTGGCTCGGGCCTGTTCCTCATCTACGGAAAATCGCCCATTGCGGGCTTTCACGCGATTTTCATTGAGCCGCTGCAGAGCAGCTATGGCATTGGCGAAATCCTTCTCAAATTAGGACCTTTCCTGTTGATTGCGCAGGGGCTCGCAATCGGCTTTCGCGCCCGTGTCTGGAATATTGGCGCTGAAGGTCAGTTGATCATCGGGGCTATTCTCGCCTCTGTCGTCGCCATCCGCTTCGACGGTTCAACTTCATCCCTGTTGCTGCCGGGCATGGTTCTGGCAGGCGCTCTTGGCGGCATGGGCTGGGCAGGCATCGCGGCCTGGTTGCGCACGCGTTACAACGCCAATGAGATTCTGGTCACCTTCATGCTGTCCAGCATTGCGCTACAGATCCTGTATTATCTTGTCACTGGCCCGTTGCGTGATCCGCAGGGCTTCAACTTTCCGCAGTCGATAACCTTTTCGGCAGCCGCGACATTCCCAATTCTCATCGAAAACACACGCGTCAATGCGTCTCTCATCATTGCGCTGGTGGTGACGGTCCTCGCCTGGGTCTTCATGCAGCGAAGCCTGATGGGCTACAAACTGGTCGTTGGTGGTCTGGCTCCCCAAGCGGCCCGCTATGCCGGTTTTGGCGAAAAGCGCGCCATCTGGCTGGCGCTTCTGATCGGTGGCGCGGCAGCGGGGATTGCCGGTGTTGGAGAAGTGGCCGGCCCCCTTGGCATGCTGCAACGAACTGTTTCGCCGGGATATGGATTTAGCGCAATCATTGTTGCCTTTCTGGGTGGCCTGCATCCCATCGGCATTGTGTTTTCCAGCCTGTTGATGGCGTTGATCCATGTCGGCGGAGATTTTGCCCGCCTCTCAGTTGGCCTGCCAAGTGCTGTGACAGACATTTTTCAGGGCCTGTTGCTCACTTTCTATCTGGCAAGTTCTCTTTTGTTGACCCATCGACTGCGTTTGCGCAAACCCGATGCTGTCCTGACAGCGGAGGCGGCAGAATGACCGCAACAATCATCTTCATTCTGGCTGGTACGCTGGCCGCAACGGTTCCGCTTTTACTGGCCGCCATGGGAGAACTGGTTGCCGAGAAATCCGGCATGCTCAATCTGGGCGTTGAGGGCATGATGGCCGTCGGCGCTGCGGCGGGTTTTGTCACGGTTGCGGTAACCGGGTCCCATGCTCTGGGCCTGCTTGTCGGAGGGGTGGCGGCGCTTTTGCTATCGGGCGTTTTCGCCACGCTCAGCATCGTTTTTCTTGCCAATCAGGTGGCAGCGGGTCTGGCTATCGGCATTCTGGGCCTTGGTGTTTCTGCGGGTATCGGAAAGAATTATGAAGGCACAACGGTTACACCCATGCCGAAGCTTTCTTTCGGTGCTTTGGGCGACGTTCCCGTCATTGGCCCCGCATTGTTTTCCCATGATATCATGGTCTATCTGGCCATCGCAGCGGCCTTTGCCGTCTGGTTTGTGCTGCAACGGACCAAGCTGGGTCTTATCATCCGCGCTGTTGGCGAATCTCCACAATCTGCGCATTCACTGGGCTATCCGGTCGCGCTAATCCGTACAGCGTGTGTTTTGTTTGGCGGCGCGATGGCAGGCATAGGCGGTGCCTATCTGTCCATCGCTTATACGCCTTTATGGGCCGATGGCATGGTGGCCGGACGCGGATGGATTGTGGTCGCCCTGGTGGTGTTTGGAACCTGGATTGTGCCGCGTGTGACACTCGGCGCCTATTTGTTCGGCGCGATTTCCCTTCTGGAACTATCCATTCAGGGACTGGGGCTGAATGTCCCATCGCAATTGCTGTCCGCATCACCCTATATCGTCACCATTATCGTTCTGGTGGTGATTTCCAGAAACCCGGTACTCATCCAGCTCAACAGCCCAATGAGCCTTGGCCAGACCTACCGACCAAACGGATGATTCCAAGTTGAAAAAGCAAAACCACAGAGATTTAAAACAGGAGACAGGCATGAAATTAATCAGAAAAACCATAAAGCACTTGGCTGCGGCCACGATTGCTACAGCCATGATTGCAGGGGCTGCAAGTGCAGCCGACAAGCTGAAAATCGGCTTCGTCTATCCATCCCCGGTTGGCGATGTGGGCTGGGCCTATCAATTGGATGAAGGCCGCAAGAAGCTCGAAGCCATGTTTGGCGATCAGATTGAAACCGTTGTGGTGGAAAATGTTCCCGAAGGTCCTGATGCCGCACGCATCATGAACCAGATGGCGTCTACCGGTGCCGGTATGATCATGATCGGATCGTTTGGCTATATGAATGACGGTCTGAAGCTGGCTTCGCAAAAGCCGGATATCAACTTCATTCACGCCAGTGGTTACAAGACAGCTGCGAATTTCGGTAACTTCCAGACGCGCAATTATGAAAGTGCCTATGTCGCTGGCATGGCGGCAGGCTATGCAAGTGAATCCAACACGCTGGGTGTTGTCGCCGCTTATGCCATTCCCGAAGTGGTTGGCATCATCAACACCTTTACGCTGGGCGCACAGAAAACCAATCCTGACATCACGGTGAAAGTTGTCTGGTTGAATTCTTGGTTCAACCCATCCAAGGCTCAGGAGTCAGCCAAATCACTGATCGCTCAGTCCGCCGATGTGATCTTCTCGCTTTATCAGGATACACCATCGGTCGTGTCCGTTGCCGAGGAAGAGGGCGTCTATGTGGTCAACACATCGTCTGACATGAAGAAATACGCGCCCACAAAGCTGCTGGCTTCCATGACCATCGATTGGGGCCCGCACTTTGTTACGCAGGTAAAAGCGGCCCTTGATGGAACATTCGAAGGCACTGCCTATTGGGGCGGCATGGCCGATGACGCCGTAGGCCTTGCTTCACTGAGTGATGATTTGTCTGCTGAGCAGAAAGCCGACATTCAAAGTGTGATGGATGAAATCGCTGCCGGTTCATTCCATCCCATGTCCGGGCCGATTATTGCCCAGGATGGAAGCGAAAAAATTGCTGCCGGTGAGAGCATCGATGATGGCGCCATGCGCGGTATCGACTGGCTGGTTGCCGGTGTTGAGACCAAACTGCCGAACTAGACGATATCAGAATACACCGCGCACGCTGTGTGCGCGGTGTCTCTTTGAAAAGGCATCATGTAAATGGATGACCGGACTTCCAACGCGACTTTGAAGGGCAAGACCCTGCAAACCACTTTGATGCACGCGCCTGAGCTTGGCTCTGTGGAGATCATCAAAGATGCCCTGATTACCATTGATCATGATGGTACGATCAGTTCTGTGCTGAAGCCTGGTGACCCATATTATGAAACCGCATTAGCGACCGACAATCTGGTTAAAACGGCGAAGCGACAATATCTGTTGCCGGGCTTTGTCGATTTGCACATTCACGCACCGCAATGGCCGCAACTTGGCAAGGCGCTTGATGTGCCACTGGAAGTCTGGCTGCAGAAACACACATTCCCGCTGGAAGCACGCTATGAAGACAGCGTCTTTGCCGAGCGGGTCTATGGCGATCTGGTATCATCTCTGCTTGCCCATGGCACCACCAGTGCGGTCTATTTCGCCACCATTCATCAGGACGCAACACGAACGCTGGCTGACATCTGTCTGAATTTGGGGCAGCGCGCCTTCATTGGCAAAGTGGCCATGGACAATGAAGATCAATGTCCGGATTTCTACCGCGACGCGGATGCGGCTGCAGCGCTGGATGGCACCCGCGCCTTTGTCGATTATGTTCTGTCCATGCCAGGCAATGATGCCAGATTGATCCGTCCGGTCATCACGCCGCGCTTCATTCCAAGCTGCACCGATGCTGTGCTGTCAGGCCTTGGTCAGATGGCTGCAGATTATGGCTGCCATGTACAAACCCATTGCTCTGAAAGCGATTGGGAACATGCTTATGTGCTGGAACGCACGGGCAAGACGGATACCGAGGCGCTTGATAATTTCGGCCTTCTTGGTCGTCATACTGTGTTGGCTCACAGTAATTTTCTGAGTGATGACGACATGGATTTGATCCACAGTCGCGGCTCCGGTGTTGCCCATTGCCCGCTTTCCAACGTCTACTTCTCAAATGCCGTCTTCCCCCTGCGACGGGCGTTGGAAAAATCCGTGCGTGTCGGTTTGGGCACAGATATTTCGGGCGGTCCCAGCGCCTCCATGCTGGATTCCTGCCGCCACGCTATCTCTGCCTCCCGCAATCTGGAAGAGGGCGTAGACCCAAGCCAAAGCGGCGATCAGCGCGGCACACCTGACAGCCGCATCAGCTTCCGTGAGGCCTTTCACCTGGCAACGGCAGGCGGCGCAGATGTTCTGGACATTCCGGTTGGCCGCTTTGCAAAGGGCTGCAAGCTGGACGCCATTCTGGTCGATGCAGACAATCAAGCCGCCCCTATCTCCATTGATGAAACAATGGATAGTCAGGACGACATTCTGCAAAAGATCATAAATGGCGCAACCCGTGCCAACATTTCTACAACGTGGGTTGCTGGTAGAGCGGTTCATCAGCAGGCCTGAACTTTATAAAACTGGGTAACAAACCACACGATGGGGCTGTCATGCGTGGCTGCGCTCTTGCTGATGTTTCCAGCAGCAAGGGCCCTGTTCCTCCTCCGTATCGATCAGGTTTTGTTGATCGAGTTTCCACCATCCACAATCATTGCGCTGCCGGTAACAAAAGACGCCTGATCAGAGATCAGAAACAATGCAGCCTGTGCGATTTCGGACGGGCCTGCCATTCGTTTCAGCGCATGCAGCCCGCTGATCCAGTCATGGGTGCCGGGATCATCGCCAGCCATCTGGGTTTTGGTTCCGCCCGGCAACAATGCGTTGACGCGAATTTTGTCTGTTCCGTGCTCAACCGCGAGAACCTGGGTTAATCCGATCAGCCCCGCTTTGGCTGCAGCATAGGCCCCCATGCCCGGCAGGCCAATCGTATGGCCAACAAATGATGAAGTGAAAACAATGGAGCCACCGCCATGTTTTTGCATGGCCGGGATTTGGTGCTTGGCTGCATGAAATCCGCTGGTCAGATTGACGGATATCACCTTATGCCAATTGTCGTCCGCCATGTCCGGAATGGACCCCATATCACCTGTTGTCCCGGCATTGTTGAAAGCGCCATCAAGCCGTCCGAAGCTTGTCTCGGCAAGCAACACCAGTTCAGCGGCATAGGGACCATCTTCCACATCACCTGCAAGAAAGACAGCCTCGCCGCCCTGGCCGCAAATATCATTCGTGACCTTTTCAAGAAGCTCCGAGCGACGCGCACCGAGCACCAGTTTTGCCCCTTCATTCGCAAATAATTGAGCCGCAGCAGCTCCGATTCCACTGCTTGCACCAGTGATAATAACAGTCTTGTTTTCCAACAGCATTTTGTCTCCTTGCATGAATTTGCTGGAGACGTTTTGACGAGCATTGCAGATCCGAGCCACCCGATTCTTGTGCGGCCGAAATTGATTTCCAATAGGGGCAATTTCCAGAAACTATAATTTTGAGTGTGTTGAGTTTGTCTTTCACAGTGAGCTTCCACTGAAATGGAAAAGGCCCCGCACATGCAGGGCCTTTGTCTTAAATCAGCTCAACAGCCAAGCGAACTCAGGCGTGTTGCACCGGATCGCATTATCAGGTGTGAGATTCCATTGCGGGTTACCTCAGTGGCAGACTAGCCGTCTGTGGTGGCGTCTTCCTGCCCGAGTTCGATCTGCAGCCGCACGCCGTAGCCTTCACTCATGCCGAGGAGCGTTTGGTTCAGCGCGTGCGGGGCATCCGTATAGTCGCCCGTTCCGCCGGTAACAGCCCGTGTGATGGTCGCGCCAATATCTGCCAGCTCGGGGCCATGGCTTATCAGCAGATCCCCATCATCAAAGCGGTAAATTTGCCGGGTCATCACGATGGCGCCGGTTTCAGTTCGCATGCCATCTCCCACAAAGAACCCGTCACACGTCCATTCGCCGATGACGAGGTCAGGAAAGGCGGGATCACCATTAGGCAAAGTGCCTTCGACACCGCCATTCAGCGTGCCTGCAGGATAAATGTAGCCCTGCGTGACGAATGGGTTGCCATAGGCAGGCATGCCATCGTCGAAAACAGGCGCGGGAGCAAAGACGAAGCGCGAGATATCCTCTGCCACGTCGAATTCTGAGCGCAGATCTTCGGCATAAACCGTGAAAGGCGTGCATGCGAGAAGTGCGACAGCGAGATATTTATTGAGTTGCATTTGCAAGAATCCTTTTGTGATGTTTTCAGATTGGTGTTGTTGCTTCAGCCGTCACGGTTGGTTCTGCTAAGGTCCGTGATATTGTTTTCAAGGTCATGCGTCAGAGCTTGGGCCAAAGGCCGCTTTTGAGCCGCACAGATGCGTGCTCTTCCAGTCCAATGTCCTTGAGTGTCTGTTCAGAAAGGTGTGACACGGCGCGTTTGTCTTGCCGCTGCTTTTTCCAAAAATGGTGTCGGGCCATTAGCCAAGTCATGAAACCACCGACACGCCTGCGCGCAGGGCTCGACATTTGGTCGTGATTCAATATCAGACCCATGGGATCTATCCTTTGTTGAAAGTGGTTCAGTCGCGGGCAACGAAATAGGCGTTGATCGGGTCGTGCGGCAGGCGGTGTGTATCGATTTGCCCGAACCCGGCCAGGGCCAGAAATTCCTGAGCAGTCTCAACACCCCACATGGCACCAAGGCCTGGCCCCCCCTGTCCGATTGAAATCGGTGTGCAATGCATGCTGGAGATCGTGTAGAGCAGCGGTGCAAACGGGTTGCCGATATTATTCTCAAGATCGCGTGAGCCGCCAATATCCTGCATCAGGAAGACGCCTCCATCTTTCAGGGAACCACGGACGAGATTGAGCAGGCCCTGAGGATCTTTCTGGTCATGTACCGCATCGAATGCAGTTACGAGATCAAAACTGCCGATGGACTGACCAGTCGAAAGATTGCGCTCTACAAATTGCAGGTTCAGCAATTTCTTGCCTCGTGCCTCAGCCTTGGCAGCAGCAAAGGCATCCGGGCAGAGATCAAACCCGACGAAGCGGCTGTTCGGAAACGCTTCGGCAAGGTGCAGCATGGCCAAGCCGGCACCACACCCGACATCAGCTACATCAATACCTGTCTTCAGGCGATCGATCAGCTCAGGGACAATTGGCAGAATAGCATTGGTGAGGTTCGCCACGACCAACTGTGCGCTGTCTTCTGCCATCACTTCGTGAAACCGGTCAAAATGTTCGTAGCAGAGCCCACCACCGGCCTGAAACCTTTCGATCATGGCATCTTCGACCAAGGCTGCAACGCCGATGAACTGGGCCGTGGTCGCCATGTTGTTGGGCGCTGCCGCGCGGGTCAGGAAGGCCGCATGCTCTGGCGGCAATGTGAAGCTGCGATCGGATGGTGCGTACTCGACCACTCCTGAGGTCACCATGACGCCAAGCCATTCGCGCAAGTAACGCGCATTTACATCAACCGCTTTGGCAAGAGCATCGGATGTGAGCCCGGGATTGGCGGCAAGCGCGTCAAATAGACCAACGCGGTGACCGAGCGACGTCATGATCGCCAGAGCCGCTTCTGAAAGCGTCCCGACAAATCGATGAGCGAAAGCTTCCGCTTTCGCGTCGTCAAAGATGGGTTTGTGATGCTGAACGTTCATTGTCATGTCCTTGTGTTCATGGCTGGAGGACTCTCCTGCCGTGTGCGCGGAGGAAATGGACTATTCAGACGTGTATAAATATGATGAGATTGGAATAAATCGGTGATTATCGGACCGTAGTGGATCTATTGGAGAGAAAATGAGTATTCAAACGGCTGTAATCGGAAGCCGTCTGTCGGGGACGTCGACGCTGTTTTCCATCCTTGACATACTGGCATCTGTCGGACGGGATTGGGAAGTTCTACACGGGCTCCCATCGCTGGAACCGGACTTTACCGTCAGTTTGAGAACGCCTGACGCAGCGCCATACTGGGATATCAACGGGCGCAAAATCACGCCGGATGCTGCCCTTGATGAAACTCCGATACCTGACCTGATTATTGTACCCGACTTGCATCTTGATCCCACGGGTGGGCTGCCCGAGGAGTTCAATCCGGTGGTAGACTGGGTTCGCGATGCACATGCGCGTGGCGCTATGGTTACATCCGTTTGCTCCGGTTCCGTTCTGCTCGGTGCAGCTGGCATTCTTGATGGAAACGAGGCCACAACTCATTGGGGATACGCCGACATGCTCGGGCGGAATTTCCCCGAAGTCAGAGTGTGCCGAGAACGAATTCTAGTCCCGACAGGTGAGGGCCACCGCGTCGTCACAGCCGGAGGAGCTTCAGCCTGGGCTGACCTCATGCTCTATCTGATCGGGCGCTTCTCAGGGGCCGATGTGGCCCGGCGGATCGCAAAAATCTATCTGATCGAGCCACATGGGCATGACCAGCTAACTTATGCGTCGCTGACAGCGTGTCGTCAACATGAGGACCAACTTATAGCCGCGACCCAGATTTGGGCTGCTCAGCATTACAACGTTTCCAGCCCTGTTGCCGCAATGGCGCGAAGCAGCCAATTGACCGATCGCGGCTTCCACCGCAGGTTCAAACGTGCAACCGGTCAGGCACCCGCCGACTATGTTCAGACATTGCGTATCGAAGAAGCCAAACAATTGCTTGAAACCACTGAGATGCCGATCGACGATATCTCTGGCGACGTTGGCTATACGGAACCTTCCAGTTTCCGCTCGGCATTTCGCAAGCGTGTTGGCATTTCCGCTTCTGCATATCGCAAGAAGTGGCGGGCGATCGCACCGGCAGCCATATAGTTCGTTTTCAATGGTGATGATCATATCAAACCACTGGGCACTTGCCTTCCTGCGGATATCCGCAGAGCAATGTGAGATCAACAGCGGCTTGTGTTTGAACAGGTGAGCGATAATCCGGTATACCTGCCGGGCAACAAGCTGGGAAAGACATGTCCGCCCAAAACAAGATCGCTCTGGCTCCTGATTCCCGCCTCTTTGGCCGCAAAAGCATTGCGATCATACTCATTGCAATGGCGTTGGGCGCTATTGCATTGGTGTTCTTCGTATCCCAGACATATTTCCGCTCATTGGATCAAGAGACGGCCCAAAGCAGGCTGAGCCTTTTTGGACGCTCATTGAACGAAACCCTCAGTCGCTTTCAGCATCTGCCTTTTGTGCTTGCACGTGATGCAACGGTTCAGGAGGTTTTGGGTGGAAAACCCAATACGCGGCTGAACCGCAGACTATCGGCCTTCGCCAGAGAGGCTGAATTGGAAGCCATCTATCTGATGGACCTGAGCGGCCTGGTTATCTCAGCCTCCAATTATGACAAGACCCCATCCTTCCTTGGAAAGAATTATGGCTTCCGGCCCTACTTCAAAGCTGCAGCTGCCGGTGGGCGCGGCAATTACTTTGGTGTTGGTGCCACAACAGGCAGGCCCGGTTACTTCGTTTCAGAACCAGTGCGGGCGGCGGATGGCAGCACGATTGGTATTATTGCGATCAAGCTGGATGCCAGCGAACTGCAAAAGAGTTGGGAGGAGGGGGATGAAGCCGTTCTGGCAACTAACACTGATGGAATAGTGGTACTCGCATCTGATCGGACATGGCTCTACAGGACGATCAATCATCTCGAGCCGCAACAGCTGGAAGCAATCCGGGCCAGCAAGCAGTTTGGAAATGTGAACGTGGTGCCCCTGCCCTGGAAGGAAGAGGGACCCGCCTCCGTCGAGTTGCTTGGAAATACCTATACATTGGCAAGCACTGATGCAGCCTTTCTGGATTGGAAAATCCACTATTTGCTGAATGGCGCGCGCGCTTATGAGCGGACAATCTTGGCGACCTCGATATTCGGTTCACTGATCGCTTTGCTGATGGGATTTGCTGCCTATTTGCGTTCAAAACGGATTCAGGCAGCGCTGATTGCCTCGCAGTCAGATCGCCAGGAACTGGTGCACGCAAACCGCCAGCTTGAAAGTGCACAGGCAGAATTGGCCCGCGCCAGTAAACTGGCAGCCTTGGGACAATTATCAGCGTCTGTGGTGCATGAATTGGGTCAGCCAATCTCAGCATTGCGAAACTATCTGACGGCAGAAGAAATCAGCACTGATGCCACCAGCCTGCCGACGCTCAATAAGCTGGTCGGTGTCGTCAGCCGAATGGAGAACATCACTCGGCAGTTGCGGTTTTTTACAAGACCGGGCGATGAAGCATTTGATGTTGTCACGGTCGAAGATGTGATTTCCGATTGTCTGGAGCTCACACAACATGACATCGACTTTCAAAATGTTGACCTGACCATTGATGTTCAAACCGACAATATGCGCGTCAAAGGTAACAGGCTGAGGCTTGAGCAGGTCCTGGTAAACCTGGTTAAAAACAGTCTCGCATCATTGCAGGAATCCACGGCAACAAAACTTTCAATCACCGCATTTGAAAGTGACGATCGCGCGCACATCGAGGTCGCCGACAATGGCTCTGGTTTTGGTGCGCGAAATTTGGAGATTATGCAGGAGCCATTTCATACGACACGCGCATCCGGCGATGGTATGGGCTTGGGCCTTTCGATCTCCTCAGCGATTATCAGCGAGCATGATGGCACTCTGACAGCTGAAAATATTCCAGAAGGGGGCGCGAAATTCAGAATTAGCCTGCCTCTGGCAACATATGAGAGCGAGATCATCAATGGCCAATGACTACCGCATCTTAGTAATTGATGACGACCGGGCAATGCGAGAGTCGCTGACGCATCTGCTGACCAAAGCCGGGTTCGAAGTGGCCAGCCTGTCACGCGCCCAGAATGTTGAAGCGCAATTATTGGCTCAGAACACTGACGTACTGCTTTGCGATGTGCGTATGCCAGGCATGACGGGCATCGAGTTGCAGGCGCAACTTCAGGGCACAAACGACATCCCATTGGTGCTCATGACAGCCCATGGCGATATCACAATGGCAGTCGAGGCAATTCACAATGGCGCTTACAGCTTTCTGGAGAAACCGTTTGATCCGCGACGATTGCTGAAACTGCTGGAAAATGCTGCGCAGAGGCATCGATTGTCTCAAAAGACGGCAAGACTGACCGAAAGACTTACTGAATTGTCTGGTCTTGATCGGATCATGATCGGTGACACCGATCAAATCATAGCGCTGCGCACCGAAATCGTTGATCTGGCCGCCACGCAACCAAACGTCATGCTGCTAGGCGAGACCGGTACGGGAAAAGAGCTTGTTGCGCGGGCTTTGCATGACCTTGGTCCGCGTGCTGCCGAGCCTTTCATTGCCATCAATTGCGCAGCAATTCCTGTGTTGCGGTTTGAGGAAATGGTTTTTGGAATCGAAGGTCAGTCTTCGGGCGTGTTTGCACAGGCTGAGGGTGGCACATTGTTTATTGATGAACTTGGCGCTATTCCGCTGGAAGCGCAGGCCAAGTTGCTGCGGGTTATTGAAACCAAAGAGTTTGCTCCCTTGGGGTCTGCCACAATGCGGCAAGCCGATATTCGCATCGTGTCAGCAGCGAACGACAAATTGCTAATGGCGGTAGACGCAGGCGAGTTTCGGGAAGATCTGTTCTTTCGCCTCAATACAATTATTCTCAATTTGCCTCCGCTGCGTGAGCGGCTCGACGACGTTCCATTGCTGTACCGCCATTATCTTGGGGTTTTTGCAGCTATCTATGAAACCGGCATTCCGCATCAGACATCAGACGATACCGCAATTCTTCTTGCCCATGACTGGCCTGGCAATGTGCGTGAACTGCGTAGTCTTTGTGAACGCCATGTTTTGGCTGTGCGGCGCGGTGATGTGTCTGTGCGCGAGTTGTTGTTGTATCCGGCCAATGAAGTTTCCGCGCCGGAAACTCTGCGTGAAGCCGTGGCAGCCTTCGAGCGGGAGCTTATTGGAAAAGCACTGACGTCACAGGGCGGGCGAATGGACGATGTCGCCGATGCATTGGGAATTGGCCGCCGAACACTGAATGAGAAGATCGTAAAACTCGGCATCGAGAAGTCCACACTTCTGGAGTCCTGAGCCTGCGGAAATCCGCAGATCCTTTTTTGTGATTTGCGCAAATTCCTTCATAGCGACCGCTTGGCGCTGTCCTCTACTTTGCCCAAACGTGCCGTGGAGGCGGCGCATCATGGAGGATTACCCGATGAAAAAACTCACCACTTTTGTGGCTTGTGCAATGCTTGCGCTGTCCACTACGGCTGCTTTTGCCGAATCCAAAGATTATATTTTGAACACCGCTTCAACTGGCGGAACCTATCATCCTGTTGGCACAGCCATTTCGACTTTGTCGAAAGTGAAGCTGCTGCCAAGCCAGAAATTCAGCCTGACTGCTGTGAACTCAGCAGGCTCAGGAGCCAATGTTCAGGCCATGGGCGCAGGTACTGCTGATTTTGCAATTCTGCAAGGCCTTTACGGCTCCTATGCGGCCACCGGTACCGGCCCGGTTTCGGAACCACAACAGAATATCCGCTCAGTGAGCATGCTCTGGCAGAATGTCGAACAGTTCGTCATTGCTGCTGACATGGTCAAAAGCGGCACTGTCGACGATCTTGTTGCGCTGAAAGGCAAATCAGTTGGGATGGGCAAACAGAATTCTGGCACCATTGGCTCCAACACTGTCCTGTTATCGGGCCTTGGTCTCGATGTCGAAACGGACTTTACGCTGGTTCATGCAGGTTATGGCCCGACAGTCGATGCCATGGCGAATGGTCAAGCGGTTGCCGCTGGCATTCCATCTGGCCCGCCGACCGGCGCAATTACAAAGTTGATGGCAGCCAAGGAAGGCAAATTTGTCATTCTTGATGTAACTGATGAACAGGCAAAGATGATGGATGGTGACCGCAATCTGTGGACGCGTTTCGTCATTGAAGCTGGCACCTATCCTGGCCAGGACAAGGATGTGAACACAATTGCTCAACCAAACTTCCTGGCAGTAAATGCTAATGTTGACGAAGAGCACGTCTATCAGCTCACCAAGACCATGTTTGAAAATCTTGGCTTCCTGACTGCCATTCACCCGGCAACCAAAGCCATGTCGGTCGAAAAGGCTATGGCTGGTTTGCCCGTTGCACTGCACCCGGGTGCGGCACGTTACTACACAGAAATCGGTCTGGATGTTCCGGATCGGCTGATGGCCAAATAGAGTCCTGAAACAGGACGGTCTGGGGGAGCTGGAATTTGGTTCCGCTCCCCTTTTTTGTGACGTTGCGAGGGCATCATGAGCGATTCTACAACAACCGAAACGACTGATCAGTCTGTCTGGCTGTCTTTGAGAGACATTGATGGCAGTCCATTACGCGGCTTTGTCTGTATTTTCGCGATTGTCTTTGGGATTTGGCATGTCGTCACGAATGTCTATCTGAACGAACCCGGTCTTTGGCAAAATGCGATCCATTTTGCAGGCTTCGCCTTCCTTGCCGCAGTCACAGTGCCGCTCGTTTCAAGGCAGAAAGCCACAAAACTCACGACCACTTTGAACGTCGTATATGGATTGTTGGTCGCCGCTGCAGCGCTTTGGGTTGCCGCTTCCGAGAGTTCACTTTACGAGCGGTCTCTGGCAGTCACCGGACAGGCGTGGCAATTTAACCTCATCGACTGGTTGGCCGGTGGCCTGCTCATTTTTGCAGCGCTTGATCTGTCCCGCCGCGTATCAGGGTGGGTCATTCCCATTTTGATCATGCTGTCACTGTCCTACATTCTGTTTCTCGGCTCGCATCTGCCCGGCGTTTTCCGCGCCGCAAGCTTGCCCGCAAACGATGTGCTGTTCCGAACGCTTTATAATGACGAGGGCATGTTCGGCATTCTTGCCAGCATTTCATCTGTCAACATTACCCTGTTCATGATTTTTGGCGGATTCCTTGTTGCCTCCGGTGCCAGCAATTTCGTGATCGAAGTATCGAAAGTGGTTGCTGGTCGCATTCGTGGCGGTGCTGCTTTTGTTGCGGTTCTATCCTCGGCCCTTACCGGAACCATCAGCGGGTCTGCGATTGCCAACACGGCCTCTACCGGGGTGATCACGATTCCTTTGATGAAGGCCAACGGGTTCCGCCCAAAATTTGCAGCAGGTGTTGAGGCCGCCGCATCGACCGGCGGGCAACTCATGCCGCCTATCATGGGAGCAGGAGCTTTCGTGATGGCAAGCTATACGTCTATACCCTACTCGACCATCGTGTCCGTATCGGTAATGCCTGCCATTCTGTATTTTCTGTCTGTCGCGTTCATTGTCCGCATAGAAGCTGTCAAGCATCAGGTCGGTCAGGATATCGATCTGGTCGTGAACAAGGGCAAGCTGTTCTCTGGCGGTCTTGTCTTTGTCATACCTCTTACGGTGATGATCTGGCTTCTGATGAGCGGTGTCACGCCGGCCTATGCAGCTTCCTGGGCTATTGCCTCGCTCATTGTCGTCTCATGGGGCACAAGCCTGCTCGCAGCAATCATAAAGCAGCGTGGGTTTGAACCGGTGGTCATGGGTCCGCGACAGATTGCTGACGCATTGTTGATCGGTATGCGCACAGCCATCATGACTGGCATTCTTCTGGTGGCCATTGGCATCATGAACAATGCCATTGTCACAAGTGGCATCGGCAATGGGTTTTCATTGATGATCGCGCAATGGTCACAAGGCTCAATTGTGTTGGCGATATTGCTGATCGGTTTGGCATCGCTGGTGCTTGGCATGGGCCTGCCTGTAACAGCAGCCTATATCATCCTGGCCATCCTGACAGCGCCTGCTCTGGCAGGAATTTTGGCCGATACAATTATTGTCGAGCAACTGATCGCGGGGATTGCCGATCCGGCCAAGTCAGCCATTTTTGCATTGGTTGATAGCCCGCATGTTGCCAAGGTGGCCGAAGGCATGACGCGTGAAGATGCCGTTGCTCTTCTTGGCGCAATGCCATTTGAACTTGCCATTACCGTGCGTCCACTTCTGGTGGATCCAGCACAGCAGATGGTCTTTCTTCTGACCGCACATCTGATTATCTTTTGGCTCAGCCAGGACAGCAACGTCACACCGCCTGTCTGCCTGGCCGCATTTGCAGCCGCGGGAATAGCCGGTTCGAAACCGATGGAAACCGGGTTCCAGTCATGGAAAATCGCCAAAGGCCTCTACATTGTTCCGTTAATGTTTGCCTACACGCCGCTGATATCAGGCGACTGGCTGCAGATCATGCAAATTGGCTTGTTTGGGCTGTTCGGCATGTATGCAGTGAATGCTTTGATCCAGCTGCACGCAGAAGGTCCCTTGAATTGGCTGACAGGAAGTCTGCTGATCGTCGGCGGGATTGGTTCGTTCTGGCCGCTAAACCTGCCTTTGAATATTCTTGGTGCGGGCATCGTTGTTCTGGCGGTGGTGCTTTCGGCACGCGCCATGCGCCATAAACTTGACCGATCTGAGCCGAGCATATCTCCGGTCTAGCAAACTGTTACATCTGCAAACCGCTAGTCTGCTTCGAGTCTCCTTCTATCAATGCAGCGGCGCTGTTGTTCATAGCGGACTTTAAATTACACAATCTGAGGTGGCCTTCTTGGTGGGAACACTTATTATAGCAAATATACTTAGAAAAATTTCCAGTGTTGGGAGATTGTCATGCAGATTTTTTGGTCATTTATTGTTCTCGGAGGAATTTCCTTAATTTCGACAATTCCAGCGCTCGGTCAGACTCCACTGCCCGAAGAGATGGCATGCGAAAGTAACAAGGATAGTGGTGAGGCATGTTTCAATGCCAGTATTCAATATGCCAATGGACAGGGTGTTGCTGAAGATCAAACCCGTGCGACAGAGCTCTACATGAAGGCCTGCAACGGCGGCACAGCCCCAGGCTGTTACAATGCAGGTTTTCGTTACCACCATGGACGGGGTGTTGCCAAAGATCAGACCCGTGCTACGGAACTCTTTTCGAAGGGACGTACTCTCGTAAAAAAAGAAGCGTGTTAAATATTTAGTGTCTAAAAGGTTCAATAGTGAAAATGCAGCTTTAAAATCATCCCGCCTGCGACGGTAGCCGAATGACGGGTTTTGGGTAGTTCGCAACGCCGACAGGGGTGTCGAAAGCTGAACGTCCATCAAGTTCCCAAACGGTAATTTGTTCGCACAGCGGACCCACACGGTTTGTAGTGCCTCCTTCCGTGTGAGGCGTTTCAGCAGCCCTCAATTTTCGCCCACATCGGCGTGCGGAAGAGCAACCACGGTTGGTATAGAATTCTTGATAGATCAGGCAGGTGAGGACGGTCGTCTCTCCGATAATCCCGCTTTTTCAGTTTCGCTTCGCCAGTTCCTTCTGCTTCCTCTCAAAGATCTGCAAGGCGGCTAATGTCCGCTATCACCATAGAGGCAAAAACCTTCTACAATCGATTAGCTTTTGAACGGGGTCTGTGGCTGCATTCAACGATGTGGTTTTGCCTGTTCCAAGAGCGAGAGTTTTTTAACGGCTTGCAGGTTGGTTTTCCAAACGTCACCACAACCTGATCCATTTTCTTGCCGACGTGAAGTTACGGGTATATACCCGTAACTTATGAGTGACAAATGTATTTGCACGTCCCTGCGTCAGGCCGCTCAGGCCAGCACCGCTCTCTATGACAGGGTGCTAGCACCGTCCGGCCTGAAGGTGACAATGTTTCGCCTCTTGCGCCAGATCGAAGCCAACCCCGACGCAACGATCAGCGAGTTGGCTGAAATTGTGGGGTTGGACCGCAGCACGCTTGGGCGAAACCTTAAGGTGCTGGAGCGTCAAGGTCTGCTGGTTTTGCCGACTTGCGCGGATGCGCGGGCGCGCAAAGTGGTGCTGACCCCAGCGGGCTGCGCGGCGCTTGTGAAAGCGGTTCCGCTTTGGACACAGGCGCAGTCGGAGATGAAGGCATCACTCGGTATGGGGCTCGATAACCTTCTAGGCACGCTGGAGCGTGTTTTTGAATTAGATACCAAAAGCAAGGACACATCCCCATGACAAAACCTGTTGGCGCATGGCACGGCGCATTGGTGGCCCTTGTCTGCGGATCGCTCATCCTGCTCGTCTCGCTGGGTGTGCGCCATACCTTCGGGCTGTTCCTGCAACCTGTCACCATGGATCAGGGCTGGGGGCGCGAGACGTTCGCTTTTGCCATTGCGCTGCAAAACCTTGTCTGGGGTGCCAGCCAGCCCTTCACCGGCGTGATCGCCGACCGCTATGGAGCTAAGCCCGTGGTCGCCGCCGGTGCGGTTCTCTATGGTCTTGGCCTTTATACCATGTCGCAGGTTGCAGGCGAGACGGTGTTCATACTAGGTGCGGGTGTACTCATTGGGTTGGGTCTATCAGGCACTACGTTTCCGGTGATATTCGGCGCGATCAGCAGATTGGTCGCACCGCAACAACGTTCGCTCGCCATGGGTATCACGATGTCGGTTGGCTCTTTCGGGCAATTCGCGATGCTGCCGCTAAGCCTCGGACTGATCACTGTGTTCGAGTGGCAAACAGCATTGATTATCCTTGCCGGCCTGACTCTAGCCATGCTGCCGCTCGCTTTGGGCATCCGCAACATGCCGGCCAAGCCCGCCTCCGTTGAGGAAGATGTCACTTTCTCTCGCGCCCTGCGCGACGCCTTCGGGACGCGTGATTTTTGGCTACTATCACTGGGATTTTTTGCCTGCGGGTTTCAAGTCGTGTTCATCGCCGTTCACTTACCTGCGTTCTTGGCGGATGAAGGTATTGGCAATGGGGTGGCCACGACTGTGCTGGCCCTGATCGGCCTCGTAAACATCGCGGGCACCTACTATGCGGGTCTGTGGGGTGGACGGCACCGCAAACCGATGTTGCTGTCTTGGATTTACCTTGGACGAGCAGTGGTGATCGCGGCCTTCGTTCTTCTGCCGGTAACTTCCACAACCGCCTATATCTTTGGCGCATTGATGGGTTTGTTCTGGCTATCGACTGTGCCGTTAACCAACGGCACCATCGCCGCCGTCTGGGGCGTCAAGCATATGTCGATGCTGGGCGGAATCGTATTCTTCGCGCACCAGTTGGGGTCCTTTGCCGGAGGCTGGATGGGCGGCTGGCTCTATGACCAAACGCGCAGCTACGACTTGGCCTGGGCCATCGCCATTGCTCTCAGCCTGATCGCGGCGGTACTAAACTGGCCGATCACCGAGCGGACGCTGGCGCAGAGGCGGGCTGTGGTATGAGTAGGGTTTTGGCCGTAAGGGCCGACGACGAAACCTGACGGGCTCAAGTGAGAGTCCGCCATGGGAGTTTCGAACCTCCCGCCAAATTCCCTTTGACGGCGAAAACTAATATGAGATTTAGAAGAAAAACAAATAGCACACGGTCCTTCAGCCGACAGGTTGGAAGGACGCTTGTCCTATAACGCAAAAGGGCCCCGCCAAAGCGGGGCCCTTCTTTTTAACTCAGTTCAGAACTTTAAAAATTTAGTCCTGTGAAGCATGCCCGCCGGAGATTTCATCCGTTTGCTCATCGGACAATTCTTCTGGAAGTACCAGGTTGAGAACAATCGCAATAACCGCCGCAGGCAGCAGGCCTGTGGTGGCCAGAAGCCTGATCGTGTCGGGCAGATGCTGCAGGGCACCTGGCTCCAATTGCAGACCAAGACCAATGGACAGGGCCACAGCAAAGATGACCATGTTGCGTCGGTTCCAGTTCACATCAGACAGCATGGACACACCAGCTGCCACGACCATTCCGAACATCACAATGACGCCGCCACCCAGAACTTCAATGGGGATGGTGGAGATCGCAGCGCCAACTTTCGGCACCAGACCGGCAGCAATCAGGAACAGTGCACCGATGGTCACCACATGACGGCTCATGACGCCGGTCATTGCAATCAGACCGACATTCTGGCTGAAAGAGGTGTTTGGCAGGCCGCCAAAGATGCCAGCCAAGGCTGACCCGATACCATCGGCATAAGTCGCGCCGGTGATTTCTTTGTCGGTTGCTTCACGGCCAGCACCACCCTTGGTGATACCAGAGACATCGCCAACAGTTTCCACAGCTGACACGAAAGCCATCAGGCAGAAGCCGATAATAGCAGCCATACTGAACTCAAAACCGTAACGAAGCGGATCGGGAACAGCGAAATCTGCTGCGCGACCCACATTATCAAAACTCACCATGCCAAGTGCATAAGCAACAATATAGCCCGCGATCAGCCCCAGAAGCACGGCTGATACTGAGAGCATGCCTTTGGTGAAGAATTTCAGACCCAGTGTGACCACAATGACCACAAGTGCCACCGACCAGTTCAGCAGGCTGCCATATTCCGGTGTGCCGATGGCAGGAACGCCGCCTGCAGCATATTGAATGCCCACTTTCACCAGTGCCAGACCGATCATGGTCACGATCAGGCCCGTGACCAGCGGAGGCAAGGCAAAGCGGATACGACCGATGAATGTGCCGATCAGAGCATGGAACATACCACCCACGATCACGCCACAGAACAGGGCAGGAAGTGCATCAACACCCTTGCCGGCCACCAGCGGAATCATGATGGGTACAAATGCAAAACTCGTGCCCTGTACAATCGGCAGCCTTGCGCCAACCGGTCCCAATCCGATTGTTTGCAACAGGGTGGCGATGCCTGCAAAGAACATGGACATCTGGATCAGATAGATCAGTTCAGGGAAATCCGGGGAATTGGATCCAAATCCAAATCCCGCTGCGCCTGCAATGATGATGGCTGGTGTTACGTTTGACACAAACATGGCCAGAACATGCTGAATGCCCAATGGCACTGCTTTGTGCAGTGGGGGTGTGTAGTTCGGATCGCGGAGTTGCTCCGGGGTTCCGATAGATGTGTCTGCTGCCATGATTGCCTCCTATGACGAGCAATAAAACCCGATTGGGTCAGTTCAACATTGGTCAGTCGCCCGCAATCACATACGGGGCTTCAAACCAATGCTCTTCCAGATTTTTGCCATCGCCAATGCGATCAACAACGGCAAACAAGCCCGGCTCGGACAATGGTGTCAGTACGCCATGCCAGGTATTGCGGTGGTAATTCACGCCCTGTCCGGGCGCGGTGATGAACGCAAGTGGTGTGCCGGGTTTCCCGTCCAGATCCGGCGCTACAATGGTCAGAAACGAATGGGCGGTCATGGGAATGAAGGCCTGACTGCCCAGCGGATGACGCTCCATCATATCCAGTCTGTAGGGCAGGCTGCGCGCTTCAGATTTGAAAAGACTGATACCGGCTGTGGCGTCGTCCCCGACAAAGTCAATTTTTGCAAGATCATGAAAACGGCCGCACAGGCCCTGATTGATGATCATGTCAGGCTTATCGCCAAGCTCCAGAACATCACCAAACGGAGCAAATGCATCCTGGCTCAGTGGTTGTGTCTGAAGAGTGAGGCTCATCCCAAACGCCTCCCGGTTCCCGATCCGCTGCTTGTCAGCTTCATATGGCGGTTGACGTCCTTGTAAAGCAGATAGCGGAATTGTCCGGGACCGCCCGCATAGCAGGCCTGCGGGCAAAAGGCGCGCAACCACATGTAATCGCCAGCTTCGACCTCCACCCAGTCCTGATTGAGCCGGTAGACCGCTTTGCCTTGCAGCACATAAAGCCCGTGCTCCATGACATGAGTTTCCGCAAACGGAATGACCGCACCGGGTTCAAGGGTCACAATGTTTACATGCATGTCATGGCGGATATCGTCAGGTTCGACAAAGCGGGTTGTCGCCCATGTGCCATTGGTTTTGGCCATGGGAATGGGTGCCACATCTTGCTCACGGGTCACGAAGGGCGGAGGGACATCAATGCCTTCAACAAATTCATAGGCTTTGCGAACCCAATGGAACCGCACTGCCTCTGTACCAGAGTTCAGAACGGTCCAGGCCGTTCCAGGTGGCAGGAACGCATAACCACCCGGGGTCATTTCATGCGCGTCGCCCTCTATGGTCAGCGACAACGCGCCTTCAACGACAAACAACACGCCCTCCGCATCGGGGTCGAGTTCGGGTTTCTGACTGCCGCCGCCGGGTTGAACTTCCATAATGTATTGAGAGAAGGTTTCCGCAAAGCCTGACAAGGGCCGTGACAGAACCCATAGACGGGTTTTCTCCCAGAACGGTAGAAAGCTGGTGACGATATCCTGCTGAACGCCCTTCGGAATCACCGCATAGGCATCGGTAAACACCGCCCTGTCTGTCAGCAATTGGGTCTGCTCGGGCAGGCCGCCATGAGGCGCGTAGTAGGTGGGGTTAGCCAAGATCATTCCATTCTGTTGTCATGGCAGCATATCGCTCAGGCGCAGAAGAGCTATGCGCTCAACCTGTCGGCAGGCCCCGGTGAATTCTGTTTCGCGATCATGATTGATGCGGGTCTGGAAGGCTGACAGGATCGCGTCCTTGGTGAGGCCCTTCACCGCAATGATAAATGGAAAACCAAATTTGTCCGTATAGTCAGTATTCAGCTTCTGAAATACGGCCCGCTCTGTATCGCTCAACGCATCCAGTCCGGCAGATGCCTGTTCGGATGTGGATTCAGCCGTCAGCCGCTTTGCCGCTGCCAGCTTTCCAGCAAGATCCGGATGCGCTTTCAGAACGGCCAGCCGCTCATCGTCACTGGCAAAGCGGAATTTACGTGCAAGCGCATTGGACAAGCCAAGGGCTGTATCGTGCGCCGGCCCCAATTCATCATCGAAGGCGCGTTCGGCAATCCAGGGTGAATGCTCATAAACCCCGCCATATGTGTCAACGAAAGCACGCTTCTCCATCTGTGAAGGGGCGAGTGTTCTTGCCGGAGCAGGATGGGTTTTCTGCCAGTGCCGGGCAATGTCTATGCGCCGGGCAAACCATACTTTCTCGTGAGACTTTGCATATTCCATGAAACGCCGCAGGGCCATGACACGGCCTGGCCGGCCGATCAGTCGGCAATGCAGTCCGATATTCATCATTTTTGCCTGACCAGCCGAGCCTTCAGCATAGAGCGCATCAAAGCTGTCTTTCAGATAGGCAAAAAACTGGTCGCCGGAATTAAAGCCCTGCGGAGTGGCAAAGCGCATATCATTGGCATCAAGCGTGTAAGGAACGATCAGTTGGTCGCGGTCTTCGCTCTGGTGCCAATAAGGCAGATCATCAGCATAGCTGTCCGAGAGGTAGTCAAAACCACCTTCTTCTGTCGCCAGATCAATTGAATTCATCGAGCAGCGCCCGACATACAGGCCTTGGGGGCGTTCGCCTGTGACGTCCGTGTGCACGCGGATGGCTTCCATCAGATCTGCGCGCTCATCCTCAGGCGTATAGTCCTTGTATTCGATCCATTTGAGGCCGTGACTTGCGATTTCCCATTCCGCTTCCTGCATGGCCGCGACCTGAGCGGGAGAACGGGCAAGGGCCGTTGCCACACCATAAACGGTGACCGGGATATCCAACTCGGTGAAGAGGCGATGGAGACGCCAGAACCCGGCGCGCGCGCCATATTCGTAGATGCTTTCCATATTCCAATGCCGCTGGCCCTGCCATGCTGCGGCACCGACAATTTCCGACAAGAAGGCTTCGGACGCCGCATCGCCGTGGAGAATGTTATTCTCCCCGCCTTCTTCGTAATTGATGACAAATTGCACAGCAATGTTGGCGCCACCAGGCCATTTTGGGTCTGGTGTTCTGGAACCATAGCCTTGCATATCACGCGGATAGCGACTCACATTAATTCCTCCGAAACACGACCAGTCGATATTTAATTGTATAGCAAAACAATGAGGGTGATTTTCAAAAAAACCAAATAAGAGTTTCGCGCTTACAGGGTCAGTTTTTGAAGCTGAATAAGCCGGCAGGTTACGAGCATAACTCTCAAACCAGCTTCCGCTTGTCCAACTCCATACGACATTTTGCAATCATGAAGTCAATGAACAGGCGAATTTTGGGATCCTGAAAAGTTCTGTGCGGATACAGGCACGCCAATTGCACCGCTACCGGTGGTGTGGCCTTGGCAACTTCAACCAATGCGCCGGACTTCAGATGTTCGACCACTTCAAAGACCGGTTTGTTGACAATACCACGTCCTTCCAACGCCCATTGGGTGAGAACATCACCATCATCAGATTCAAAAGGGCCCGCGACATCAAAACCGTTGGGGCCATCCTCGGTCTGTAGCAGCCAGCGAAATTCCGGCGCCCCGGGAAAGCGCAACTGCAGACAATCATGCTGTCGGTTTGCCAAATCTCTGCCATGGGCGGGATGCCCCCGTGCCTTGATATAGTCCGGCGAAGCACACAACACCCGGTCGCACTCGGCAATCATCCGGGCTTTGAGGTTGGAATCTTTCAGATGTCCCAGAACAAAAGCAACATCCAGCCCTTCCTCTGCCATGTTGATTTTTCGGTCTGACAGACGCAGACGCACATCAATTTCCGGGTATTGATCCTTGAAGGGCGGTACGTGAGGCGCGATGAATTGCCGCCCAACGCCAAGTGGGGCAGCCACAAAAATGGACCCGCGCGGATTTCGTGTGATTTCCATCACCGCTGCTTCTGCGTCTTCAATAGTCTCCAGAACTTTGGTGGCACCGCTGTAAAACACCTTGCCATGCTCGGTTGGTTGCAGTCGGCGCGTGGTGCGGTTAAACAGCCGCACACCAAGATGTTTTTCCAGTTCCGCTATGCGGCTTGAGGCAACAGCGGCAGACACACGCAGATCCCGTGCAGCGGCCGACATGTTTCCCAGTTCAAAAACCCGCACAAACATGCGTACATTGACAACATAGCTCATGCCTCGAAACTACGATCTTTTGGAAAAATTTGAAAGTCTTGGAGAATTTGAGTGCTATTCAAAATAATATGAACCATCCATAGTGTTTTCAAAGAGCAGTCGACAGGAGACAGGGCATGTATGATCTGGCAATTTTCACCGAGTGGCTGCACTTTGCAGTGCGCTGGGTGCATGTCATCACCGCAATCGCCTGGATTGGGTCTTCTTTCTATTTCATAGCGCTGGATTTGGGCTTGACCAAAGCTGCCAACATGCCAGAGGGCGTTTCGGGGGAAGAGTGGCAGGTTCACGGTGGCGGCTTCTACCATTTGCGTAAATATCTGGTCGCACCTGCTGAAATGCCGGAGCACCTGACCTGGTTCAAATGGGAAAGCTACATGACGTGGGTTTCCGGTTTTGCCCTGTTATGTCTGGTTTATTATCTGGGCGCAGATTTGTATCTGATCGATCCTGCTGTTGCTGACATTTCCGTCATGACTGCCATTGCTATCTCACTTGCCTCAATCGTGTTCGGTTGGCTGGCGTATGACCAGCTTTGCAAAAGCCGCTTGGGGCAGAACAGCACGTTTTTGATGGTGTTACTGTTTGGCGTTCTGGTGGCCATGTCCTGGGGGTTCACACAGGTGTTTTCCGGGCGCGCGGCGCTGTTGCATCTGGGCGTATTCACTGCAACCATCATGTCTGCCAATGTGGCCTTCATCATTATTCCCAATCAGAAAATCGTGGTGGCTGATCTGATGGCTGGACGCAAGCCGGATCCGAAATACGGCATCATCGCCAAGCAGCGCTCAACGCATAATAATTATCTGACCCTGCCAGTGATCTTCTTCATGCTGTCCAACCACTATCCGCTGGCCTTCGCGACGGAATACAACTGGATCATCGCAAGTCTGGTGTTTCTGATGGGCGTGACCATCCGCCATTACTTCAACTGTCGTCATGCCCGGACCGGCGATCCCACATGGACATGGCTTGCAACCGCTCTGATTTTTTCGGTGATCATGCTGTTGTCTCTGGCACCGCTCTATCAGGCGGATCAGGCAGAGGATGCGGCGGCGGCGGTAATCACCCCCACTCAGCAGAAATATGTTGATGCCGCGTCTTTTGAGGAAGTCAGCAGTATTGTTTCAACCCGTTGTTCCATGTGCCACGCAAACGAACCTGTTTGGGAAGGCATTTTATGGCCACCAAAAGGTGTGCGTCTGGAAACGCCGCAGCAGGTCGCCCAACACGCCAGATCCATTTTTCTGCAAGCGGGCGTAACTCATGCCATGCCGCCAGCCAATGTCAGTTGGATGGAAGATGATGAGCGCCGTGTCATCATCAATTGGTTCCGCGCGGCACAAAGCGGTTCCTGATTGGGCATTGCCACAGGCATTGTTGTGTTCCGCTACCCAAACGCCCATATCCTTTCAAAAAGGAAGGTTCATTATGCAGCGCGACCAGGTGACATTAGCAACCCAAACCATCCACCGTGAGGATGAACCACGGCATTTCATGCGCCTGAAGCCGGTGCCAAGGCGCATTCGCGTTCTCAAAGACAGTCAGGTTTTGGCAGATACAGAAGCGGCACTTCGACTGACTGAAGTGGGCAGGGATATTTATGACCCTGTCTTCTACATTCCCCAGGCTGACATGCAGGTGGATCTTGTGCCCATCATCGGAAAAAGCACCCATTGCCCGCTAAAAGGCGATGCCAGCTATTTCGCACATAGAGGCAATGAGCCGATTGCCTGGACCTATGACAGACCTCTTGCTGCAACAGACATTTTGAAAGGGCTGATTGCATTTTATCCTGATCAGGTCGTGGTAGAGGAAATCGGCCAGATGGCTTAGGTTAAATGCCAGGGGAGGCTTGAACACTATGCGTTCATTTGATGCCATATTTGAAATCGCAGCGGCTCGAAAGGGCGGCGCCGATGCGCTAAATGCGGAGTTGCAACCTCCCTTAAGTCGAAAAGACATAGCGCTGATCAGTGATGATCGTTGGCTTTCCGGCATGTCGAAATCTGTCTTTCAGGCAGGTTTCAACTGGAAAGTTGTTGAATCAATGTGGCCCGGTTTTGAAGCTGCGTTTCATGGCTTTGATCTGGGGCGCTGCGCTATGCTGACCGATGAGGACCTTGCGGATCTGGTTTCCGACAAACGGATTGTCCGCCATGGAACCAAAATCCGCTCAGTTCAGGCGAACGCCGTTTTTCTGATTGATCTGGCCAACGAACATGGCAGCGCCGCTTCCGCATTTGCGGATTGGCCATCAGACGATTTCATCGGCCTGTTGGCACTTTTGAAAAAGCGCGGTTCCCGATTGGGCGGTATGACCGCGCAATATTGTTTGCGTTTCATGGGGTGTGATAGCTTTATTCTGTCTCGCGACGTGACAGCACGCCTCATCGCAGAAGGCGTGGTTGACAAGACACCGGGCTCACAAAAGTCCATGCGGGCTGTTCAGGACGCGTTCAATATCTGGACCGAGCAATCCGGCAGGTCGCTCAAGGAAGTCAGCCGGGTTCTGGCGATGAGCATCGGTTGATGCTCTAGGCTGGATCTGGGTGTAGTCCACAAGTGCAATCCAGATCACGCAACAAGCCATCATTCAGGCCGTAAACCCAGCCATGGATTTCAATGTCTTTTCCATCACGCCATGCCGATTGCATGGTCGGCGTGCGCGATAGTGTTTCAACCTGTGTCTCAATCGATAGTTCACAAAGTCTGTTGAAACGCTCTTCATCATTAGTGATGGCCGAGAGTTCTTCATGCGCCTTTGTCGCGACATCGCGGACAGGCTGGAGCCAATGATCGATCAGGCCATGCCTCTGCCCATCAATGGCGGCCTTGACGCCGCCACAGCCATAATGCCCGCAAATGATGATCCGCTTCACCTCAAGGCTCTCAACGGCGTATTCCAGGACTGACAAGAGATTCATATCGCCGCGATGGACCAGATTGGCAACATTCCGATGAACGAACACTTCGCCGGGCTCCAGACCCGTGATCACATTGGCAGGAACGCGACTGTCAGAACACCCGATCCACAGAAAGTCCGGGCGTTGAAGCGATGACAGACGACTGAAATACTCAGGATCCTCTTTGGACCGCTCGGTGGCCCAGCGGAGATTATGGTCAAGCAGATCGTCAAGCATTGGTCATTCCCTGAAGTGAATCGTCTCGGCTGTTTGACACCATAGAGCAGGTTTTCTCTATAGGGAATCATTTGACAGGATTGGCGCTTGTGCGGCGTCGACAAATGACGCCGGTTTACGGTCTATCCATCGGGAAGGTTTACCCGAAGGCGGTGCCCATCCGGGTCCAGGGCAACGAAGGTCAGCCCGAAAGCCGCCATATGAAGGTCCTGCTCGATGGTCACGTCTTGCGCTTTCCATTTTTCATAGAGCTCTTTGACCAAAGCTTCATTTTCGACCTGAAACGCGATTTCCGACAAATGACCGCTGCCACCTGAAACAAAATTCTGCGCGCTTTTGGACCAGAGACCGAGCGACATTCCGCCATCAAGCTCAAAACATTGATATGTCGGGAAACCCTCGGCAGGGCGCCCGAGCAGTTTTTCATAAAAGCGGCTGCTCTGGATGGGGTCGGCAACATACAGAATGATGAGGTTGGGAGAAATCATGGGAGCAATCCTTGTGTGTATCTCTGCACAGATACACGGTGACGCTGCCAACAAATGGCAGCATGTCTCCCACCATGAAAACACAGCGACTGCTTCAGCTTCTATAAATCCTAAGGTTCCAGCATTTGCCGGTCAGCAAAGGAAATTGGCAAATGAATTGGGGTTCAGGCGCGGGCCCATTGTCTTTCAACAATTAGTTCGACAGGCACAGATATTTGAAAATCAGTGCTGCGCCTGTCTGAGCTTTCTAAATCGCCAGATATTCCTGACGCAATTCTTCGTTGTCCAAAACGTCCTGGGCAGTGCCATCAAAAACGATGTGGCCCATATCCAGAATAATTGCGCGGTCTGCCAGATGCAGAGCGGCAATAGCATTTTGCTCCACAATAATGGTGGTCATGCCCAGGGATTTGATTTCTTCGAGCGTGCGCTCAATTTCCTGAACAATCACCGGAGCCAAGCCTTCATAAGGCTCATCCAGCAGCAATAATTTGATGTCGCGCGCAAGAATACGGGCCAGCGCGAGCATCTGTTGCTCACCACCAGAAAGCGTTGTTCCTTCTTGATTACGACGCTCCGCAAGGCGCGGGAACAACTCGTAGATACGTTCCAGTGACCAGCCATGTGGCGGTGCAATCTGGGACAGCTTCAGGTTTTCCTCAACGGTAAGACCTTGAATGATCCGTCGGTCTTCCGGCACGAGGCCGATACCATTTTGAGCTGCCTGGTATGATTTCATCTCGTGAAGAGGCTGATGATCAAGCCAGATCTCTCCGTGTTTCAGGGCCGGGTCGTCCATGCGTGCAATCGCGCGCAAGGTGGATGTTTTACCAGCACCATTGCGGCCCAAAAGCGCGACAATTTCGCCTTCGCGCACATTAAAGCTGACGCCTTGCACGATATAGCTCTCACCATAATAGGCGTGAATGTCCCAAACGGAGAAATACGCCGGTTGCCCGCCGACTGCCTTGCTGGGGGCAATGCCAGTTGCAGGGCTGGAGCCTTGGGCTAATGTATCGTTCATAATTGTGCTCCTCCCAGATAGGCTTCCTGAACCTTTGGGTTCCCCTTGATTTCTTCTGGCAAGCCCTCCGCAATGACAGTGCCTTGTGCCAGTACTGAAATTTTTTCAGCAAGCGAGAACACCACATGCATGTCATGTTCAATGACGACCATGGTGATGTCGCGTTTTTCCTTGATTTCTTTCAGCAGATCGATGGTGTTGTTGGTGTCGGCGCGTGCCATGCCAGCGGTTGGTTCGTCAAGAAGCAGCAGCTTTGGCTCCTGCACCAGACACATCGCCATTTCCAGTCGACGCTTGTCGCCGCGTGACAGCGCGCCTGCATGCATCTCTTTCTTCATGTGCATGTTCAAGTCACGCAAAATGCTTTCCGCCTTTTCCATAAGTTCATTTTCATGGAGCACGGATTCGTAGGCATGCATGCGGAAAGGGCCATCGCGTTTGGCAAAACATGGGATCACCACATTTTCAAGAACCGTCAATTCGGCAAAAATCTCGGGCGTCTGAAAAACCCGGGAAATACCCATCTGATTAATCTGGTGCGGGGCAAGACCAAGCACTGGCTTACCATCAAACATCACCGAGCCTGTATCAGGATCAAGTTTTCCGATGAGGCAATTCAGCAAGGTAGATTTACCGGCTCCATTTGGCCCGATGATCGCGTGGATGGTGTTTTCCACGATATCAAGATTGACATCACCAAGTGCCTGTAATCCACCAAAGCGCTTGTTGACACCGCTGACTTCCAAAATACCCATAGCGCTTGTCCCTACTCTGCTGGTTCGGCTTTGGCGGATGCCGGAGGCATACCGCTGGATTTATCCTTGCGGCGGATCATCCCTGCAATGCGTTGGGCCCCTTCTACCAGACCACCTGGCAGGAAGATGACGACCAGCATGAACACAATGCCCAGGGTCAAATGCCAGCCCTTACCGATGAATGGATAGGTGAGATTTACAATCAAATCTTCCAATCCATCAGGTAGGAAAGAAAACCAGGAATGTAGAATTTCCGTGTTGATCTTGGAAATGATGTTTTCCATGTATTTGATGGCACCTGCACCAAGTACGGGCCCAATCAATGTTCCAACACCACCCAAAATAGTCATCAAGACCACTTCACCTGAGGCTGTCCAGAACATGCGTTCAGGACCCACTTGGCTATCCATGGCCACCATCAGGCCGCCCGCCAGACCGGCATACATTCCCGAAATGACAAAGGCTGCCAATGTGTAGGGTTTTGGGTTGAGCCCCGTGTATTTCATGCGGTTCTGGTTCGATTTGACGGCACGCAGCATCATGCCGAAAGGGGAACGGAAGATGCGGATGGCAAGGTAGAAACTCAACAGCATCACCACGGCCGCTACATAATAGCCAGCGTTGAAGGTGAAGAGCCAACTGCCGATTTCCAGCTCATAGCTTGAACGCATCGACAGCCCAAACAGATTGGCAGTGGGTGTAGCTCCATCCACCAATGCACTATCCAGCAGTCGCGGATCATTCACTTTTGGCTGTAGACCAGTCTCGCCACCTGTGATGGGGGTCAGCACGGAATAGGCAAGCTGATAGGACATCATGGCAAAGGCGAGGGTGAGAATGGAGAAATAGATGCCTGATCGGCGCAGCGAAATAAATCCGACCACGACGCTGAACAGACCGGCAACCACCACAGCCACGATGATCGCCGGGATCACATTCATGGTCAGCAGTTTCATCATCCAGATTGCAGCATAAGACCCCACCCCGAGGAAGGCAGCGTGGCCGAAGCTCAAATAGCCAGTCAGACCAAACAGAATGTTGAAGCCAATGGCAAAAATGCCAAAGATCACAAAGCGCTGCATGAGATCGGGATAGCCAGCGTTGAACTGTGCCAGCGCCGACCCTTCCGGAAAAGGGTTCAGCACAAAAGGTGCCAGCATGGTGAGCATGGTGACGATCAGCAGAAGCAAAAAATCTTTCTTGTTCAATCCAAGCATGGCCTAATCCTCCATCACGCCCTTGCGGCCCATAAGACCACGCGGGCGAGTGAGCAAAATAATGATTGCCACCAGATAGATGATGACCTGATTGATGCCGGGCACGAGCGCCACGACTTCTTGAAGAGAGGCAAGACTCTCCAGAATGCCGAGTAAGAAACCCGCCAGTACAGCGCCAGGCAGCGAGCCCATACCCCCCACAACGACGACCACGAAGGAGAGGACAAGAAAATCCATCCCCATATGGTAATTGGGCGATACAATGGGCGCATACATCACTCCGGCCAGACCAGCCACGGCGGCGGCAATACCGAACATGAGCGTGAATCGCTTATCGATATCGATCCCAAGCAGACCAACCGTTTCCCTGTCGGCCATGCCAGCTCGAACCACCATGCCAAAGGTCGTGAATTGCAGGAAGGCAAACACGGCTGCCACGATCACCATGGCAAAGCCGAAGTAGATCAGGCGCCAGTATGGATAGAGGATTTCACCCGCGCCAAATCCAATAATCGCACCAATGTCGAACACACCTTCAAATGCATCCGGCATGGGCGTCTGGATGGGATTGGCACCGTAGAAATATTTGATAATTTCCTGCAACACGATGGCAAGACCAAAGGTGACAAGAATCTGGTCCGCATGGGCACGTTTGTAGAAATGGCGGATCAGGCCGCGTTCCATGATCACCCCAATGGCGATCATGACGGGAATGGCAAACAAAATGGAAAGCGGCACGGCCCAGTCGATTATGACCGATCCCGTGGCTTCACCGAAAATATCGTAAATGTAGGGCACGTCCACCTTTAGCGGATTGCCTAGAAAATCCGTGCGTGTCTCATCAACCACTTCGTGACTGAAAGTCAGAATGCGGCTGAGTGTCACAGCACAAAATGCACCGATCATGAACAAGGCGCCATGCGCGAAGTTCACCACGCCAAGGGTGCCGAAAATGAGCGTCAGACCGAGTGCAATCAACGCATAGGCGGACCCTTTGTCGAGCCCGTTCACCATCTGCTGAATGTAGACTTCCATTTTGATTCCACCCCTTTGAAACCGAACCGTTTACGAGAAGGCCGGCCGCACTAACATTGCGCGACCGGCCACATGAATCAACTCTGGCTTATGCGCCTGGGTTGCAAGTCCCGAGTGTAGCTTCTGCGCCGCCCATCTGTGGGTGGTCAGGGGAGTACATAACCTGGCTGACAGGTGTCACTTCCACAACTTCAAGAAGATCGAACTCGTTTTCCGGGTTTTCTTTACCGCGCACAACAAGGACGTCCTTGAAGCACTGGTGATCTTCTGCACGGTAGAGTGTCGGACCATTGCCAAGACCATCAAACTCAAAACCTTCAAGAGCTTCGCCAACCGCACATGGGTTGAAGGAACCTGCACGGTTCACTGCATCAGCATAAAGAAGGGTCTGCACGTAGCAGGTATGAGCTGCCTGGCTGGGGGGGAACCCGTATTTGGTGCCGAAGGATTTCACGAAAGCCTTGGAGGCTTCATCCTGCAACGACCAATGCCAGTTGGTGGATCCGTAAATACCAGCAACGTTGGAACCAGCACCTCGGGCCATCAGGCGCGAATAGAGCGGTACAACGATTTCGAAGTTCTTTCCGTTGGCTTGCGCTGCACGCAGCCCGAACTGAACAGCATTGGTCAGCGAGTTCACCATGTTCCCGCCGTAGTGGTTCAGAACCAGAACATCGGCACCAGACTGCAGAACCGGAGCGATATAGGACGAGAAGTCGGTCTGTGTCAGCGGTGTTTTAACGGCGTTGACAGTTTCCCAGCCCATGGCTTCGGTAGATTCGCGAACAGCCTGCTCTGTGGTGTAACCCCAGTTGTAATCAGCTGTCAGGTGATAGGCCTTGCGGTCTGTACCATAAGCTTTTGACAGCACAGGTGCGAGTGCTGCACCGGACATGTAGGAGTTAAAGAAGTGGCGGAAGCCGTTTGCTTTGCGGTCTTTGCCAGTGGTGTCGTTTGAGTGTGTCAAACCTGCCATGAAGATAACGCCAGCTTCCTGACACAAAGCCTGCACAGCCACAGCCACACCGGAGGATGAACCACCTGTGATCATGACAGCGCCGTCTTTTTCGATCATCGAGCGAGCCGATGCTCGGGCAGCGTCAGATTTGGTCTGCGTATCTCCGGTCACATATTCGACTTTTTTGCCGAAAATACCGTTACCCTCGAGCGTCTTGGAGCTGAACGTGGCGAGCATGCCGCCATCTCCGCCGCCATTCAGATGCTCCACCGCAAGCTCATAAGCGCGCAACTCATCGGCGCCCTCATCTGCATATGGGCCAGTCTGTGGCACGTTGAAGCCAAGTGTTACACTGCTGCCTGTTGGCTCATTCGTAAATGCATTTGCGCCACGAACGAAAAACTGTGGTGCTGATAGGCCTACGCCAACAGCAGCCGCACCCTTCATCAGGCCACGACGATTCATTTTAAGATCAATCATATTAGCTATCCTCTAACGTTTCCCGGCAACCGCATGAAGCGATTGCGAACCCCTCGCGTGTTTTGTTTTTATTTTTGTTTTTGTCCGCGATCTCCACAATTTCTAGAACTCCAAGGAAATGCGCAACACGACTTTCGGCTAGTGCCGATGCCACAAGAGCTGTTTTCAAGGCCAATTTTCATCGAGTCCTGCTTGGCACTTTGGCCGGGTGGTATGGCAGAACGACCTGGGAGAACAACCGGGCAGGCACGGATTCGCGCAACGCAGAGCTAAATGCCATGCGCAGTTCAGTGCCAATGTCGATTCTTGAATTGCGCTTCTCTGAAACAGGTTTTGGTAGGAATTGGCTGGAAAATGGTAGCTGCGATGCAAAACCAGCGGTGAGCCTGCAATTCCTTCTCAGGCCCGCAGTGCTGCAAAATCAATTGCAGCACTCTTTCAGGTTAAAACACGCAACTTGACGATGGAAATGATCATCTCTTTTGCGCTGTTTCACAGATTAGTCCGAGCAGACCATGTCGCCGCTTGGAATTAATACGTCGTCCGGCCACCTGAAAGATCGAATGTTGCCGCTGTGGTGAAGCTGTTTTCCTTGCTGACAAGCCATGCCACCATAGCGGCGGCTTCTTCAACCTCGAGAAGGCGGCCGCGCGGAATTCGCGAGCGCATATATTCGATTTGCTCCGCTGATATCTGCTCAAGAATGCGGGTTGGCGCCGTGGCCGGAGAGATACAGTTTACCGCAATGTCATATTCGGCTAATTCCTTGCCAAGCGATTTGGTCAGTCCAATCACTGCGGCCTTTGATGCAGAATAGGCCGCAGCATTCGGGTTGCCTTCCTTACCGGCGACGGAGGCGATATTGACAATGCGTCCGTAATTTCGCGTCTTCATGCCCGGCACGATCGCTCTGTTGACGTAAAAAGTGCCGTTCACATTGATGTCCATGACCTTTTTCCACATGTCGATATCGTAGACATCAAGTGGCTCTGCTGGCCCTGCGATCCCTGCCGAATTAACCAGGATCGAGATGTCGCCATATCCGTCAGTTTCAGAGCGCGCTGCGTTGACGGCGTCCCAATCGGAAACATCGACAAAGATTGTGGTCGCAGCCTCACCCAGTTCCTGTTTTGCACTCGCAAGACGTTCTTCATCCATATCCCACAGAGTAACAGTGGCTCCAGAGGCGACGAAACGCTTGGCCATTGCAAATCCCAGACCCTGAGCTCCACCGGTTACAACGGCGTGCTGATGATTTAGATCAATCTTGTTCATGCTGGGTATTTATCCTCCGATTAAAAATCTTGGTTTTCTGTAGTGCAGAATCCGAGCGTATTTCAACATGTATATATTGGGAGGCAGACACAAGGGGCTGCCAGGTGTGACTGCTTGACTTGGCAGAGTGCGACTTTGGCACAGGGGCAACTACATCGTGGCGCCCAGGTTCCAGGGCACGAATTCATTGTCTCCGTAGCCAATCGCTTCTGATTTGGTTTGTCCACCGGACGCGACGCGCAGAATTTCTGCAAAAATTTCTTCGGCCTTTTCAGTCAAAGTTACACCGTCAAGAATATCTCCGCAGTTTATGTCCATGTCTTCATTCATCTGCTCGTAAATGTAGGAATTGGAAGCCAGCTTGATGGAAGGAGTAGGCTTGCACCCAAATGCAGACCCGCGTCCGGTGGTGAAGCAAAGGACGTTTGCACCGCCCGCAACTTGTCCGGTAGCGGAGACCGGATCATAGCCCGGTGTATCCATGAAGACGAGGCCACGTTCCGTGATGGATTCGGCATATTCAAAGACGGCACGCAAATTTGTACTGCCACCTTTGGCAGCGGCGCCCAGAGATTTTTCCAGAATGGTCGTCAGCCCGCCCAGCTTATTGCCCGGCGAAGGATTGTTGTTCATCTCCATATCGTGCCTGGCGGTGTAATCCTCCCACCAGCGAATACGGTTGATGAGTTTTTCCCCAACATCGCGCGTTTCGGCCCTTAGAGTAAGCAGATGCTCAGCCCCATAGATTTCTGGCGTTTCTGAAAGCACAGCCGTGCCGCCTTGAGCCACGAGCAGATCAACAGCTGCGCCCAGAGCTGGATTGGCACTAATTCCAGAATACCCGTCCGATCCACCACATTGGAGCGCCAAAAGAAGTTCTGATGCAGGTTGAGGAGTTCTTTGAGCTGCGTTGACCGTTGGCAACATCTCGATGATAGCCTTTACACCGGCTTCTACAGTTTTTCGCGTGCCACCGACTTCCTGAATGGTCAATGTGCGAAAGAGGGTGCTTTCTTTTATGTTGTAGGTCTTCATCCAGCGTGGAATCTGGAACGCTTCACAACCCAGACCAACCATCAGTACGCCCCCGACATTCGGGTTCGTGGCAAATCCCCATTGCGTTCGCTTGAGAACGTCGTAGGCCGACCCCTTCACATCAATCCCGCAACCGGTGCCATGAACAAGCGAGATCACACCATCAATGTTGGGGTAATCCTGCAACACACCCGAATTGTTGACTTCAGAGGCGATAAAACGGGCGGCACTGGCCGAGCAATTCACAGATGTCAGTACAGCTATATAGTTGCGTGTGCCGACCTTGCCGTTCGCCCGGCTATATCCCATGAACGTGGCGCGGTCTGCCTCTGGAACGATAGGCGTATCCCTGGCTTCAGTGCCAAAAGCATAATTGCGCTTGAATTCGCGCACATAGACATTGTGTTCATGCACCCAGTCACCAGCGGAAATTGGTTCTCGTGCAAAGCCGATGGTCTGACCGTATTTCGTAATTGCTTCATCTGCACCGATATCGCGAACTGCCATTTTGTGTCCACTGGGGATTCTGGCTTTGGCAATTAGGTCCCCGGCAGAATCACCAACCTTCAGCGGATCGATTGCAAGAAGAATGTTGTCGGTGGGAGAGAGCTTTATGAAACGAGCCATTAATTCCAAACACTGAAGGTTTTACGATCACGTGGGTAATCGTGTGAATTTCAAAGTGTATACTAATATAACAGAATGATTGTGGTCAAGCATGCTTGCCGACTTCAGGAAACGGTCTGCGACAAAGTTATTCGACAATCGTCAGTCGTGATGAAAGGTTTCCACGATAATTTTACAGGTCTTTTTTGATTTCAACCAAGCAGGTCGGCCGCGACTTCAAGCGTGTTGTGGAACGAAGTTTCCAGATGATCCCGCATAGCTTCGGCAGCACCTTCAGCATCATGTCGTTGCAACGCATCAAGAATAGCCTGATGTTGTTGTAGGGTTTGTTCGCCATAGCCGGGTTTGGGAATCGCCAGATAGCGCCCGCGATCCATTTGCGCTTTCGAAATATCTACGGCTCGCCAGATCATCGGAAAACCACAGATTTCTGCAATCGTACGGTGAAAGTCATCGTCGAGCTGAATGGCGTTGGCAAACTTCCCGCGGGAAATCGCCAGGCGGTGGGCCGCAATATTATCCTCAAGCGTTTCGCCTGCAGCAGGCGTAAACTTCTCGGCAGCGCGTCGGGCGCTGTCCATCTCCAATGCCCGGCGGATGACATAGGCTTCCTCCAGATCATCACGAAGGATAGGAGCAACATACGTCCCTGTCTGCGCCAGCACTTTGACGAGCCCTTCATCGCTGATGCGTTTTACGGCTTCGCGTACAGGCGTTCGGGAAACACCGAGAGCTGCAGCAATCGCTACTTCGTTGATGGTCTCTCCGGGCTGCATCGAGCCACTGACAATCATCGTTCGAATTTTTTGATAGATTTGATCGCGAAGCGGCAGTGCCCGGTTCAAAGTACTGGGATCAAGTTCCATCCCGCCCCTCACTTTTTTTATTTGGCTCCGAAAGGATCACTATCATAATAGAATGTCAAACGCAGAAGCTATCATTTACGTCGCAAAATCCCTGGGTGTTCCCATCCTTGATGCTTATTCACGATGCATCGGGGAATGTCTTGTCGGGTCTGTTATATTAGTGTAATAATAAACAATATACACATTGTGAATGGTGCTGCAACCGAAAGCTGGCTTGAGGGTTGCAGTCGAAAACCGGTATCACTCAGGTCTGGAGGGTCGTTGATCGTGATCTCACATCAGCATCTTTGGCAGGCGAATTTTAGTGAGCGTCACTGGCCCCTCTCTAACCTTTCCGGTTTTTCGGTAGGCCTCATCAGACTGATTGAGGCTTTCCTTGCTTTGACATGTGCCTTGCGCTTCAGGGCCTGCGTGCTCAACTCTTTCGGTGCCTCTCCTGATCAACACACAATTGAACATGGCATCGTTCAGCCAGACTCCAATCCCTGATGAGAAGCCACAAAAGACAGGTTTTGCCAGCAATGCGATCAATTTCAAAAAGCTGGCGCAGTGACAAAGGGCGGCAGTTCAACCGCACTTGAAACCACTATTATATTAGTATAACGTGAAACTTGAAAGCTTGGTGGGATGGACCAAGGCCTGGTGGGGTAGGAGCCGAAACCTGAAATGAACTCAGCAGATTACGCCTTGAATATGAGGGGCATCAGCAAAACATTTCCGGGGGTCAAGGCGCTTTCCGATGTCAACTTTTCAGTAAAGTTTGGCACCGTTCATGCTGTGGTCGGTGAGAATGGCGCGGGTAAGTCCACATTGATGAAGGTCCTCAGCGGATCATATCAACCCACATCCGGGACCATTGAAGTGGGGGGCGTTGAAGCCCGTTTGCGTCGACCTGCTGATGCACAAGCGCTTGGAATTCGGATGGTTCATCAGGAGCTGAATCTGGTTCCTGATCTGACCGTGGCAGAAAATGTCTATCTGGGTCGTATGCCGGGCAAATGGGGCTTCCTCGACAAGAACGAGATGTTGCAGAAGGCCACCGCAGTTCTCAAGGAACAGGGGACAGCCATAGACCCTCAGGAACGCCTTGGAAATCTTTCGATTAGTCAGCAGCAATTGGTCGAGATTGCAAAAGCCTATGCTGCCGACCCCAGGATCATCGTTCTCGACGAGCCAACCTCGAGTCTGAGTGAGCATGAAACCGCAGCGCTTTTCAGGATTCTGCGCAAGATGCGCGATGCCGGCATTGCCATCGTATATATCAGCCATCGATTGAAGGAAGTGCTCGAAATCGCTGATGAGGTGACGGTGCTTCGTGATGGAAGCATGATCGAGACGCGGCCGATCGCAGGCGTTTCTGCAAGTGACATGATCCAGTTGATGGTTGGCCGAGAAGTCAGCAACGTTTTCCCCAAAAGCCCTGCCAAAATCGGCGAGCCTGTTCTGCGTGTCAACGCGATCAGCGACGGAGTGAATTTTCGCGATGTCAGCTTTGATGTGCGGGAAGGGGAGATACTGGGCTTGATTGGCCTGGTGGGCGCCGGACGCACAGAAGTGGCGCGGGCCATATTTGGCCTTGCAAATGTGGTGCAGGGCGCGCTCACCCTCAAGGGCAAAAATGTCGTCATCAATTCACCGGCCGAGGCAGTTAAAGCTGGCATCGCTTACGTGCCGGAAGATCGAAAAGGTGATGGAATTATTCCAGCTATGTCGATCCGGGAGAATATCAGCCTTCCTGTTTTGAAACGGCTAACCACTTTGGGCCGGATAAGAAAAAATGCGGACCGATCTCTGGCGGACCAGTATGTGAAGAAGTTTTCAATTTCGCCTCCGGATCCGGAAAGACGCGTCAATCTCCTCTCCGGAGGCAATCAGCAAAAGACGGTGATTGCCAAATGGCTCGCTGCAACACCTTCCGTACTCATCCTTGATGAGCCCACACGCGGCGTGGATGTGGGCGCCAAGGCTGAAATTCATCACATCATCGGGCAACTCGTCGCAGACGGAATGGCTGTTGTGATGATCTCGTCAGAATTACCTGAAGTCCTCGGAGTCTGCGACCGGATTGTGGTGATGCGTGACGGGCGGGCATCGCCGCCAATTGATCGACAGGATTTGACGGAAGAACGAATTATGGCTTTGGCCACCGGCGAGGAGGTCGCGTGAGCGAGATTGCATCAGAAATAGACCGCGACAGCTCCAGTGAGCGTTTTGCGCGGGGGAGTCGGCTCGTTGATCTGCTGTCGAAAACTGGATTGTCCCTGGCAATTGTAACGGTCATTCTTTATGGTTCGTTCTCAAGCCCGGTATTTTTCACAACCGGCAATTTCCTCAATATCCTGACGTCAATGTCAATCATCGGCATTGTGGTTGTTGGCATGACATTTGTTCTTGTCGTTGGCGGGCTGGCTGATCTCTCTGTGCCGGCCACAATTGCTTGCGGAGCCATTCTTTCTCTTGGATTGCAACCGATTATAGGGCCTGTCCCGGCCTTCATCGTGGCGGTTGCGCTAGCTGGTCTGATCGGGTCTGTAAACGGGGCTCTGGTCGGGTATCTGGGTGTTAATCCCATCATCGCGACCCTTGGCATAGGCACGGTTGCTTTGGGCATTGTCCAGGCCGCTGTTGGCGGTGTCATCGTCTATGGCGCAAATCCAAGCTCTGCAGAGTTCGTCAAAGGTCGCCTGTTTGGCATTCCCGTTGTGGTTCTCATTTTTCTGATCATAGCGCTGATCGGTCACTTCATTCTTTCGCGCTCATTCTGGGGGCGATGGACACTCGCAACCGGTGGCAATTACAGCGCGGCAGAAGCAAGTGCAGTGCCCGTGAAGGCGGTCAAGGCCGGAGCCTTCGTGATTACCGCATTGGCAGCGGGCATCAGTGGTGGCCTGCTTGGTCTTACGCTCCAGAGCGCCCGGCCACTCATCGGTCAGGGGTATGAGTTCAGCGCAATTACCGCCGTCGTGGTTGGTGGCGTATCCATCATGGGTGGTTTTGGCTCAGTACCGCGCGCAATCGCCGGACTGATCTTCGTGCAATTGCTGACCAATGTGATGGTGCTTGAAGGTGTGCGAACGCCGGTCCAGGGGTTTGTGCTTGGCATATTGATCGCTGGCGCAGTGGGAATGGATTCAGCCCTACGCAAGCGGGGAATTGCCTGATGCCCCGCATGATCGCGCTTATCCTAAAGCATAGGGTTGCCATTATTCTGGCCCTGACTCTCACAATATCCGGGCTGATCGTTCCAGGGTATCTCAGTGGAACGACACTGAGCCTGGGCCTTGATCGGGCCGCCGCAATTGGCCTGATTGCGACCGGATTGACGGTTTTGCTGATTGCTGGTCAGATTGATCTGTCCGGTGGCGCCATTTTTGCGCTTGCGGGCATTGTCTCAGTTATTCTGCAACCAAGCATTGGCATTTTGCCTGCAGCCTTTGTAGGTGTTCTGGTCGGTGGCCTGTCCGGGGCCATCAATGGGTTGCTGGTGGTTGGCTTGAAGGTCAATTCCCTGGTCCTGACATTGGCGACAATGCTGATTTTCCGAGCTGTGGCGCACTGGATCACAAACAGTCAGCCGGTGAGTGGCATTGATATAATGTTCTCGCTCGCAATGGCGCAGATCTATCTTGATATCTTCTCCATACGCAGCACTCTTTTCATCGTCTTGATCGTGCTTTTGCATGTGTGGCTGACACGCACCATTCCGGGCAGAAACGTGTTTGCTGTCGGATCGAATCCCACTGCCGCAGAGGAAAGCGGCATCCCGGCTGGTCGGATCATCTTCTTCGGCTTCGTGTTCGCTGGCTCCCTGGCGGGTGTCGCTGGCGTTTTGCAAAGCCTTGTCACCAATACAGGGTCGCCTGTTTTTGGATCGGAATTAACCGTAGCTGTCATCGCAGCAGTGGTTGTTGGCGGTACCAGATTAGAGGGCGGGCGCGGTTCAGCGCTCGGCACCCTTGGCGGCGTGCTGATCATGGCTGCGCTGACCATGGCCATGGAGTTTCAATCGGTTCCCGCGTACATCCAGCAGGTCGTTTCAGGACTTATCCTGATCCTGTTGGTGGTGCTCGACCGAACCGTACACACAAGAGGGAGGACTGCAGGCGCAATCCCCCTTCTCGTAACGCAGAATCCAATCACCACAGGAGGAAAAACATGATTGGCAAGAAGAGTATGATTTATGTTGCAGTGACCGCTGCGATGCTGGCATCCACAAGCATGGCTTACGCGAAAACCGTTTGCTATGTGACGGCGGCTGATTCCCACGCCTACGTCACGCCGGCCAATCTGGCGTTGCAGGAACGTGCCGCAGAACTCGGTATCGAAATCCTGAGCCTTAGCCAGGAATTTGATGTGCAGAAGGGTACTGAACAGCTTAACACCTGTGTTGCTCGCGGTGTTGACGGCATCATTCTTTGGCCGTTGGACCCACAAGCCTACATCCCGGGTTTGGCACGCGCTCAACAGGCCGACATTCCATCCATCTTGATCAACTCCCCAATGGATGACGCAGCCAACCAGTTTATCAAGTCTTTCACCGGTCCCGATGTCTATGAGGAAGGTGAAATGGCAGCTGATGCTCTCAGCGAGGCAATGGGCGCTAAAGGGACTGTCGTCGTTATCGCCGGACAGGCTGGCAATGGTACCACCATTGGACGCGTTGCCGGTTTTGTGGATCGCCTCAAGGAAACCAATGCACAGATCGAGGTTCTCGACACGGTCAACGCTGATTTCGATCAACAAAAAGCACTTGTTGTCAGTCGCGATCTGATCACTCGGTTTGGTGACAAGATACAAGGCGTCTACGCCAATGATGACACGATGGCTCGTGGCTTCATTGATGCCTGGAAAGAAGCAAACCCGTCTGAGTCCACCCCTCCCATCGTCGGCATTAATGGCCAGAAGGATGCGTTTGAATCAATCCGCACCGGCGAGATGCACGCGACTATCGTTCAGTCTCCGATCGAAGATGGCAAGCTTGCCATCGACACGATGGCGGAAATTCTCGATGGCAAGGAAGTCAATATCCGGCTTCCAATCCCGTTGACCGTCGTAACGAAAGAAAATGTAGAGTCCGTAGAACCGGCTTTTTGATACTAAGGACTGGCCCGATATTCCGGGCCAGTCTCTTACTGCATAAGCAACAAATCTTTAAGCAAAAAAGCTCTAGCCTAGCGGCCCGATCCCCGTCAGAACTTTTGCAGCAACCTGTCTGACAGGCGCGATGGTTGGTTTGAGCAGGGCAACGCGGTCATAGCTGTCCGGGTTGGCCGCCAGGCTTTCGCGCAACGCTGAACCAAAAGCCATGCGCAGTTCAGTGCCAATATTGAATTTTGAAACGCGTGTTTCTGAAGCCAGTTTGCGGCGGATGTCAGTTGGAATCCCACTGCCGCCATGCAGAACCAATGGCAAGCGAGTGACCGCTTCAATGGCACGCAATGCTGCAAAATCAATTCCAGCACTCTTTTCGGTTTGAAGATGGACATTGCCGATGGAAATTGCCATCGCATCCGCACCGCTTTCCCGGTCAAACCGTGCGGCTTCCTCAGGCGTTGTGCCTGCAGATGCGGGGCCGTCAGCATAACCAACATAGCCAACTTCGCCCTCAAGAGAAACGCCCGCAGCATGCGCCTTTTCAGCAATGCTCGCGGTTTTATCAATATTCTCCGACAGTGGCAGTTTTGAACCGTCAAACATCACAGACGTAAAGCCGCAGTCGATCGCTTCAAAACATTCTTCGCGCTCATAACCATGGTCCAGATGACACACCACTGGAACAGTCGCTTGTTCCGCCAGATGACGGAACATTTTCCCCAGAATCGGAAGCGGCGTATAAGCGCGACAACCGGGCCCGGCCTGAAGAATGACCGGCATTCCGGTTTCTTCCGCAGCTTCTACATAAGCGTTTGCATCTTCCCAGCCCAGAACCACAAGCCCGGCAATTGCGTACCCGTTCGCCATGGCCGGTTGCAGAACATCGGTAAGCGTCGCGATTGTCATTTGAATTTCGCGATCATGTCCTTGATGCCTGGAATGGTTTCAATCTGATAGGCATGGTCCGGCTGGAAATACTGGACCAGCGAGCGCTGCGAAAGGCCGCCCAAAATGGTAAAATAATACATCTCATAGCCAGGCCCGGTGACACAGGGATGATAGCCTTTTTCCAGCGTGATCGTAGACCCGTCCACCAGATGATACGCATCGCCGACCTTGCCGTCCTCACGCTGCACCAACTGGATGCCAAAGCCATGATTGGGACGGAATCTGAAATTGTAGGTTTCGTCGTGGCGGGTCTCATCCGGCAGGCGATCCGTGTCGTGTTTATGTGGCGGGAAACCTGACCAGCCACCCTGACCAACGGTAAACAATTCGGAGACCAGAAGACGGCCAACCTTGTCGTGATATTTAGTGCCAAGAATATGCTTGATCTTGCGATGGGTCTTGGTCTCGTCAGAGCCGTATTGAACCTTGTCGATGTCGGCTGTGCGTACCGCAAACGGATCAAGCACTTTGTCATAGCGTGCGCCGGCAATGAACACTTCTGCCGTATCGGTGAGGCATTCAAATGTAGCCTTTGCGCCGCTGGGCACATAGACGCCTTCCGGCTCCCCATCCCAGACGTCAACAGTTCGGTTGCCGATGGAATCGTAGGTTTCGCCTTCAACATCTACATTTACGCTGCCAGTGGCAGGTGCAATGCAGGTCTCGTAACCGGGAACAGCATAGCTGAAAGCCTGACCCTTGGTCAGTTTGACAATGTTGAAATAGTTCAGTGGTACGCTGGCGTCGTCAATATCCACGATGGGTTTATTCTGATTGTCAAACGGTGGAATATGCATCGTGGTGGTCCTTGTGATCAGGCATGAACCGGGCTGAGCCCGGAATGGGTTTTGATGAAGCTGTTCAGCTCATCCGGAGTCGGCATGGCAGGGGCGCAGCCGACACGCGAGACAACGATTGCTGCAGCCGCCGAGCCGCGCGCAACGCTGTCTTCGACGGATTGTCCATCTGCAAGTGAAGCAATGAAGGCACCAAGAAAGGAATCGCCCGCACCGGTTGGCTTTAAAGCTTCGACACGGAAAATGCCTGTGTCAAAAGACTGCCCGTTGTAAAAGGTGGTCGATCCAAACTCGCCTTTTTTATAAACGATGATGCGGCCAGATTCCTGCGCCAGTTGCTGTGCAAGCGGAAAACCGTCGGCCTTGCGCCCGGCCATGACGCCAAATTCGTCATCATTGCCAATTATGATATCGCAATATTCTGCGGCGGTTGAATAGACGCTTGCCGCTTCTTCAGCGGATGTCCAGGAATAGGGGCGGTAGTCAACGTCAAAAATAATGGGTACGCCTGCGTCTTTCGCAGCTTGAAAAGCTCTCAGCGTTGCATCGCGTGAGGGTTGTGCTGCCAGAACGGTTCCGGTCGTAATCAGCGCGCCGAATGCACTGAAGTCAATCTGGTCGACATCAGCATCATTCATCTGAAAATCTGCGGCATTGTTGCGGTAGATCACAGATTGATGGTCTTCAATCCGTGTTTCCACCACGGCCAATGATGTGCGTACTTCACCGCTTACCGACCGCACATGAGTTGAATCGATGCCGTATTTGGCCAGTTCATTCACAGCCAGTCGGCCCAGCGCATCATCAGACACGCAGGTGACCAGAGACGCCTGCCCACCAAGTTTGACGATGGCAACACCGATATTGGCTGATGAGCCGCCAAGACAGGAGAAGAATTGCGTCGCTTCCTCTGTTTTGGTTCCTGGCGGATCCGCATAGAAATCAACACCGGCACGGCCAATGATGACAAACTTGTTTTGCCTGATCTGATTCAGCAAATGCATCACACGCCTTTTCTCTGGCGACCGCGATCGGATTCCCAATCTTCATGAGCCTGCACCACGGATGGATCTTCTGACACAGATGGTGTGCCGACCTCCCACCAGGAATGGCCTTCCTGTGTCCAGCCATCATGGGCGTCTACCTGAATGCAAATCACATAGGTTTTGCTGGAAGCTTTCGCCCGGCCAAACGCTTCGCCCAGTTCCGCAATGGAATGGACAGTTTCGCCAGCTGCACCCATGGATTTGGCATGAGCTTCAAAGTCTACCGCAAATGGCTCGACCGCCAGATTGCAATCCGCAATCAGATTGTTAAATGATTGGTTTCCTGTGTTTTTCTGCAGTTTGTTGATAACGGCAAAACCACCATTGTCACACACCAGAACAATCATTTTCATGCCCGTCAAAACCGACGAGTAGATATCTGAATTAAGCATCAGATAGGATCCATCGCCGGTAAAGACGATTGTATCCTGATCCTTCTGTTTTTCGGCCTGAGCAATACGTGCGCCCCAGCCGCCAGCAATCTCGTAACCCATGCAGGAAAAGCCGAATTCCACATCAACAGAGCCAAGGCTCTTCGTGCGCCAATTGGCTGTCACTTCTGCTGGCAGGCCACCGGCAGCGGCTACAACACGGTCATTTGGATCGCAAAGTTCGTTCACCTTGCCGATAACCTGCGCATAGGAAGCTGGACGATTGTTTCCGGCCTTGTCAGTTGGGTTGATATTGTCATCCACATAGGCATTCCATGCGGTGCGTTCGCTGGCTGCCAGATCACTCCAGCTTTTTTCTGCGCGATAGTCGCCCAAAGCATCATCAAGCAGCGCCAGCCCTTTGCGCGCATCACCAACAACAGGTGTTGAAAGGTGCTTGCTGGCATCGTGCCGGGCCACATTGAGCGACACAATTTTCGCGTCATGCGAAAACACGGTCCATGATCCGGTGGTGAAATCCTGCAATCTTGTGCCGACAGCAAAAACCACATCGGCCTGTTCCGCCAGTGTGTTGGCGGAGTTTGAGCCGGTCACACCAATCGGGCCGCAATTGAGCGCATGGTCAAACAAAAGGTTGGCACGCCCTGCAATGGTTTCCACCACGGGAATGTTGTGTCTTTCCGCCAATGCGATTAGCTCAGCTTCTGCTCCCGAATATTGAACACCGCCACCGGCGATAATCAGCGGGCGTTTTGCAGATTTGAGCACATCAACGGCGTCAGAAACTTCCCGCTCATCCGGCGTAACCCGGCGCATACGGTGCGTCTTTTCCGCAAAGAAGGTTTCTGGATAATCATAGGCCCAACCCTGCACATCCTGCGGTAGGCCCAGAAAGGCCGGACCGCAATCTGCCGGGTCGATCAATGTATTGATGGCAGCAGGCAAGGATTGCATGATCTGAGCAGGATGCGTGATCCGATCCCAGTAACGCGACACACATTTAAAGGCATCATTCACCGAGATCGTCGGATTGTTGAAATGCTCCACCTGCTGCAAAACCGGATCGGGCAGGCGCGTGATGAAGGTGTCACCACACAGCAGCAGCAGGGGCAATCTGTTTGTATGAGCAATGCCGGCAGCCGTCAGAATGTTGGTGGTGCCTGGACCTGCCGAACTGGTGGCAAACATGAAACGCTGGCGCAGTTTCTGTTTGGCATAGCCAACTGCAGCCATAGCCATGGATTGCTCATTCTGGCCCCGGTACAGCGGTAATTCTTCGCGGTGCTGGTACAAGGCTTCACCAAGGCAGGTGACATTGCCATGGCCAAAAATACCAAAGCCTCCGGCGCACAAGCGCACCCGCTCGCCATCAATCTCTACATATTGATTGGCAAGATATCGAACAATGGCTTGCGCCATGGTTAGTCTGATTGTCTTTGTGGGCGCCGACATCCGTTTTCCCTCGCCTGGTCTTGTTTCCGAATTTTGTTGTCAGAAATTGATGCAAAGCGCATTTGGGCGCAAACTGCAATTCGGTTCTTGACGGGCGATCCTAATTAGAGTTTAGCTTTTTTGCAACCGGTTGCAAAAATAATCCATGGAAATGATCTTGGCTATGAGAAATATCGGAATTGGTATCGTTGGTGGCGGCTATATGGGCAAGGCACATTCAGTGGCCATGCAGGCTGTGGGATCTGTTTTTGAAACCAGCTTGAGACCGGTTTGCGAAATGATCTGCACGACGTCCCAGGCTGGCGCAGAGCAAAAGGCGAAGGCGTTCGGTTTTAACCGTGCAACCGCTGACTGGAAGGCGCTGGTCAACGATCCGGCCGTGGAGGCCATCGTCATCGCCTCGCCACAGGAAACCCATCGTGAAATCGCGCTGGCTGCCTTCGATCTTGGCAAACCGGTTTTCTGCGAAAAGCCATTGGGGGCCAGTCTGGCCGACAGCCGCCTGATGGTGAAAGCTGCAGAAGAGAGCGGGCTGCCCAACATGGTCGGCTTCAACTACATCCGCACGCCCGCTTCGCAATTGGCCCGTAACATTATCGCTTCCGGTGAAATTGGCGCGATCACCTATTTCCGCGGCGAACATACGGAAGATTTTTTCTGTGATCCCGATATGCCTGGCACGTGGCGCACCCAGGGCCGCTCAAACGGGACCATGGGCGATCTGGCACCGCACATGATCAACGGAGCGCTGGCCTTGGCCGGCCCCATGACAAGTCTGTGTGCCGACATTGAAACCGTTCACAAAACCCGTCCCGCTGCAGATGGAAAAGGCGCGGAGACCGTCACAAACGATGATCATGGCCAGTTCATGTGTCGCTTTGAAAACGGGGCCATGGGGATGCTGTATTTCAGCCGTGTGGCGACCGGGCGAAAAATGGGCTATGCCTATGAAATATTTGGCACAAAGGGTTCGATCCGCTTCGATCAGGAAGATCAGAATGCGCTATGGCTCTACAAGGGTGATTCTGCATCAGACCGTCAGGGCTTTACCAAAATCCTTACAGGTCCGGAACATCCAGACTATCTGCCTTTCTGTCAGGGGCCCGGTCATGGCACAGGCTATCAGGACCAGATCATTATTGAAGCTCATGATTTCCTGAAGGCCATTGAAGCTGGCACCAGCATCTGGCCCGACTTCCGCAATGGCATGGAGGTCAACCAGATTATCGAGGCGGCCTGGGCTTCCTCCGACGACCGCCGTTGGGTATCAACCAACGAATTTTAAGACAACACTTCAGGTATAAGAAAGAGACTCCAGTGACGATACGAATTGGAAATGCACCCTGTTCATGGGGTGTCGAGTTTGCAGATGATCCGCGTAATCCGGCCTGGCAATCAGTTTTGGACGATTGCAAATCCGCCGGTTACAAGGGCATTGAACTGGGTCCTGTCGGCTTTTTGCCGGAAGACCCGTCGGAACTGGCGGATGCGTTAGGGCAACGGGACCTGACCTTGATCGGCGGCGTCGTATTCCGCGCTTTTCATGACAAGGACAAATGGGACGACGTGATGGACGGTGCAGTACGCACTTGCAAATCCCTGGTAGCCCATGGCGCAAAGCATCTTGTTTTGATTGATTCCATTTCTCCGCGCCGCGCGCCAACCGCTGGTCGACCTGCGGAAGCCGAGCAAATGGATAAAGTGGAATGGGCTGAGTATGCCTCTCGCTTTGAAACCATCTGCAAAATCGGCACACAGGAATATGGTCTTGATGTCAGTATCCATCCCCATGCAGGGGGCTTTATGGATTTCGAGCCGGAAGTTGAGCGTCTTCTGCAGGACGTAGATGCTGATCTGCTGAAAATCTGCCTCGACACTGGTCACAGCCACTATGCCGGATTTGACCCGGTTGCCTTTATGAAACGTCACATGGACCGCATCACCTATGTGCATTTCAAGGATATTGATCCGAAGGTAAAGGCCAATGTGGTTGCCAACAGGATCAACTTTTACGACGCCTGCGGCCAGGGCATTTTCTGCAATCTCGGCGACGGAGAGACTGACTTCCCTGCGGTGCGGCAATTGCTGTTGGACAATGGCTATGAAGGTTGGTGCACCGTCGAGCAGGATTGCGATCCCGAAGGCAATACATCACCTATAAACGACGCCATCGCCAACCGCACCTATCTGGAATCCATTGGCTTCAATTGATCAGGGTTTAAGTGGCTTCAATGTGCCGCGTTCAACCACGGAGCACGGAAAAATCCGTGTCTCCATGGCGCGTCTCGGATCATCAACCAGCGAAACAACCAGTTCGATCGAACTTAAAATGATATCAGGTGTTGGCTGGCGAATGGTCGATAGATTATAGGCCGACCAGGCCGACATATGCATGTCATTGAAGCCCAGAAACCCTATGTCACCCGGGATCGACAGCCCGTTATCGCGGGCTGCATCCATGGCTCCCATACAGATCAGATCATCGCCGCAGAATATCGCATCCACCTGTTGGTTTCCCAACAATTCCAGCATCGCTTCCTGACCGGCATCATAATTGTAGGCCGTCGCATAGACGACGTCTGCAATTTCAATATTCGAAGCTTTCAACTGGCTGAGGAAACCGCTGGCTCTGTCCTGGGTGGATGTCGCCATTTGCGGCCCGCCGAGAAATGCAATCTTCTTATAGCCGTGTCGCATCAGCGTATCTGCGGCCATGCGTCCACAGGCCAGATTATCAATGCCAACAACATGCACGGGTGACCCTTGTTCGAATCGGCCAAAGGCATGGACCACGGGCATATTGGCGTTTTTGAAAGCACGTGAGAATCGGGGCTGCAGTGTTGATGTGGCAACAATTACACCATCCACATTGTATTGCCGTAGCATCTGAACCGAGTGTTCCGGATTGGTTTCGTTGGTCAGATTGACGAGCAGGGGACGCAGCCCTCGCTCCTGAAGGGCGCGTGTGTAAAGATCAAACACCTCCAGAAAAATGGGGTTCTGAAAATTATTTGCCACCAGACCAATAAGTTTGGTGCGGTTTGTTGCCAGACTCCGGGCGATCATGCTTGGGCTATAGCCCAACTCACGGGATGCTTTTTCTACCTTTTTGCGGGTCTTTTCAGAGACACTTGCCCCTTCTGTATAAGCTCGGGAAACAGCAGAGCGGGAGACGCCTGCGCGTTCAGCCACATCTTTCAGGGTTACGACCATTTTATGCTGCGTCTCTCTTTCTGGCTGTTTGCGGTTGCACGCTAATAAGGCCAATGTTTCCAGTGGAAAGCGGGAATGTCCAAACATTTTTTTTGCAACCGGTTGCAAAAACCAAAATTCCATGATTACCTATTGGCGGGAGATGCTTATCTGACCCGGTAAGATCTGTTTGAATTTTTTGGGAGGAACCAAAGTGAAAAGAATTACAAAACACCTGATGGGCGCCGTTCTTGGAGCCGCTGTTGCAGTGACAGGATTCGCAACCACCGCTCAGGCGGAAGGCGAAAAATATATTCTGGTCAGCCATGCACCGGATTCCGATAGCTGGTGGAACACCATCAAAAACGGCATCGCACTTGCTGGTGAGCAGATGGGCGTGGAAGTTGAATACCGCAACCCACCAACTGGTGATCTGGCCGATATGGCCCGCATTCTGGAGCAGGCCGCAGCATCTGGTCCTGACGGCATCATCACAACGCTGGCTGATTTCGATGTGCTCAGTGGCCCGATCAAGGCAGCTGTTGATCAGGGCATCAATGTTATCATCATGAACTCAGGTACGCCTGAACAGACACGCGAAGTTGGTGCTTTGATGTTTGTCGGTCAGCCTGAATATGATGCAGGCCTTGCGGCTGGTATTCGCGCCAAGGGCGACGGAATTGGTTCGTTTGTTTGCGTGAACCACGTGATTTCCAACACTGTTGTGGCAGAACGTTGCCGCGGCTTTGCTGATGGTTTGGGTGTTGATCTTGGCAGCCAGATGATCGATAGCGGACAGGATCCGTCTGAAATCAAAAATCGTGTTCAAGCCTATTTGACAGCCAATCCTGACACAGATGCGGTTCTGACACTTGGACCAACATCTGCTGATCCAACCATTCTTGCTCTGCAGGAAATGGGTCTGGCCGGTGATATCTACTTTGGTACATTCGATCTTGGAACAGAGATCGTAAAAGGCATCAAAGATGGCATCATCCAGTGGGGCATCGATCAACAGCCATTCCTGCAGGCCTATCTGCCGGTTGTGATTCTCACAAACTATGACCGCTACGGTGTGTTGCCAGGCAACAACATCAACTCCGGTCCTGGCTTCGTCACAAAAGACGCTTTGGCACAAGTTGAAAAGTGGGCTGGCGAATACCGCTAGCACCCCTGTCTTCGGCGGCGCTGCCAGAATTTGGGAGCGCCGCAGTTTTTTCCGTTCAGATTCCAATTAGGGTCGGGCTCAAGGGTCTTGGCCCATATTCATATTAGGGACACAGAAAATGTCAGACGCTGCGCAAGGTGACGAGCGTATTAAGGAAATCTCAGGTTTCCGAAAATCGCTTATCCGGCCCGAATTAGGCGGAATTGTTGGAGCAATTGCCGTCTTTACGTTCTTCATCCTCTTCGCTCACGATAGCGGAATGTTCAACAGTCAAGGCGTGTTGAACTGGTCAATCGTATCCGCGCAATTCATGATTATCGCCGTTGGCGCATGTCTGTTGATGATTGCCGGTGAGTTCGATCTCAGTGTCGGTTCCATGATCGGCTTTGCCGGCATGATGATTGCCATATTCAGTGTTACACTGGGCTGGCCGGTCTGGATGGCAATTCTGGTAACCTTTGCGCTGTGCATCGCAATTGGTGGACTGAACGGTTACATCGTCGTGCGAACCGGTTTGCCCAGTTTTATTGTCACGCTGGCGTTTTTGTTCATCCTGCGTGGTTTCACCATCTTTCTTCCTCAGACCGTTGAGCGCAAAACCATTATTGGCGGTATTCGCGATGTGGCAGAAGGTGATTGGCTTGCACCGCTATTCGGTGGAAAAATCGGCGGACCAATTTTCCAGTGGATGGGGGAGGTCGGCCTGATTGCTGTTTTCGAACGAGGTAATCGTGCAGGGCAGCCTGTTGTCGATGGTATTCCGATGCTGATCATCTGGGCGCTTGTTCTGGTTGCTTTCGGACATTTCCTTCTGACCCGTACCCGCTTCGGTAACTGGATTTTCGCTTCAGGTGGCGATGCTCAGGCGGCGCGTTATGTCGGTGTTCCTGTCAACAGGGTGAAAATCCTGATGTTCATGTTCACGGCCTTCTGTGCCACTGTGTTTGCAACTTGTCAGGTCATGGAATTTGGCTCGGCTGGCGCGGATCGCGGTTTGCTGAAAGAGTTTGAGGCCATTATTGCTGTGGTGATCGGTGGTGCATTGCTCACCGGCGGTTATGGCTCGGTTATTGGTGCAGCTCTTGGCGCGCTTATCTTTGGCGTGGTCCAGCAGGGACTGTTCTTTGCCGGTGTTGAAAGTTCGCTGTTCCGGGTGTTCCTCGGAGTCATTCTTTTGATGGCGGTGATTTTGAACACCTATATTCGTCGCATGATTACAGGGGAGCGATAAGATGGCTGATCCAATCATTCGTATGAGCAACATCGAAAAGCACTTTGGCAGTGTGATCGCGCTGGCTGGTGTGACTGTTGAGGTCAATCCAGGTGAGTGCCATTGCCTTCTGGGCGATAATGGAGCTGGTAAATCCACCTTCATCAAAACCATGTCCGGTGTTCACAAACCGACCAGCGGCGAGATTTATTTCGAAGGCAAACCCTTGTCCTTCGAAGATCCCCGTGATGCGATCTCGGCAGGCATCGCAACAGTGTACCAGGATCTGGCTATGATCCCGCTCATGTCTGTCAGCCGTAACTTCTTCATGGGCAATGAACCCACGAAGAAAAAGTTCGGTGTGTCGGTCTTTGATCATGAATACGCCAATGAAGTGACCATGACTGAAATGAAGAAGATGGGCATTAATTTGCGTGGTCCCGATCAGGCAGTGGGGACACTGTCCGGCGGGGAACGCCAGACAGTGGCGATTGCCAGAGCTGTCCATTTCGGCGCCAAGGTTCTGATCCTGGATGAGCCGACATCAGCCCTTGGTGTGCGTCAGACATCCAATGTTCTGGCGACCATCGACAAGGTGCGCAAAAGCGGTATTGCCGTTGTTTTCATCACGCACAATGTACGCCATGCCATGGCTGTGGGTGACCGGTTCACAGTGCTGAATCGTGGCAAGACATTGGGAACGGCCCTGAAAGGTGAAATCACACCCGAAGAGCTACAGGACCTGATGGCTGGCGGACAGGAACTGGCTACCCTGGAAGGCTCTCTGGGCGGCACTGTTTAAGTTCAATTCACAACACTAAAAAAGAGGCCCGTGCCAGTTTGGTTCGGGCCTTTTTTAGTTTGTCAGGCAGGTTTTACGGGAATTGATGGACGCGGCGAACGGCCCCAAATTGTTTCTGTGCTGGTACCAATCGCTCGTAATTTCGCCACGCTTCGACCATGATGAAGACCAAATTACGCCACATCATTCATGATTTGCATGGGCAATTTGAATTTTGCATTGGCTCGTGTGATCAAACAGTGCGTTAATTGAGGCTGACTAAATCTGGAGGTCTGTATCTGACTTCCTAGAAGGAGAGAAAGATGAAAAATATTATCCGCACGGTTGCGATTTGCGTGATGTCTCTCGCATTTGCAACTGCTGTTCAGGCTCAGACCACAGTCAATGTGGCCTATGATGCCGACCCTGTTTCACTGGATCCACATGAGCAGCTTTCTGGAGGCACTCTTCAGCTGTCACACATGGTATTTGATCCATTGGTGCGCTGGACTCAGGATCTGGAATTTGAAGCACGCATTGCCGAAAGCTGGGAGCAGATTGATGCGACCACCACACGGTTCAAGCTGCGTGACGGTGTTAAATTTCATTCCGGCAACGCGTTGACTGCAGCTGATGTCAAATGGACATTTGACCGGTTGAAAGAAAGCGATGATTTCAAAGGCATTTTCAGCCTTTTCACCGCTGTTAACGTCATTGACGACCTCACCATTGATCTTGTCACGTCCGAACCCTATCCGTTGGTTCTGCACACTGCGACTTACATTTTCCCGATGGACAGCAAGTTCTACTCAGGAACAACAGCAGACGGCAAAGACAAGGCCGAACTGGTGAAACACGGAGACAGCTTTGCTTCGCGTAACGTGTCTGGCACGGGCCCCTATGTGGTTTCCGAGCGGGAACAAGGCGTTAAAGTTGTTTTTGATCGCTTCGCCGATTACTGGGATACGGCATCCGAAGGCAATGTGGACAAGATTGTTCTGACCCCGATTAAGGAAGATCCTACCCGGGTAGCCGCACTTCTCGCCGGAGATGTTGATTTCATCGCTCCGGTTCCACCAACAGATCTGAAGCGTGTTGAAGAAAATGCCGGCACAAACCTGATCACTATGCCCGGCACCCGGATCATCACATTCCAGATGAACCAGGATCGCGTAGAAGCGTTCAAGGATGCTCGCGTACGTAAAGCAATCGACTATGCCGTGAACAATGCTGGTATCGTTGATCGCATCATGCGTGGCTTTGGTACCGTTGGTGCACAGGCCAGCCCTGCTGGTTATCTGGGTTACAATGCTGAACTGACACCGCGTTTCGATGTGGAAATGGCTCAGTCCCTGATGAAGGAAGCCGGATATGCAGATGGCTTCTCGATCACCATGATGGCGCCAAACAACCGTTATGTGAACGATGACAAGATTGCTCAGGCAGTTGCGTCGATGCTGTCAAAAATCAACATCAAAGTTGACCTGCAAACGATGCCGAAGGCTCAATATTGGCCTAAATTCGACGAGCGCGCAGCTGACATGATGATGATTGGTTGGCATGCAGATACGGAAGATAGTGCGAATTTCCATCAGTTCCTGTCTGCTTGCCAGGACGACGCTACAGGAAATGGTCAGTACAATTCCGGTGCCTATTGCAATGCAGAAGCTGACGCATTGATGAATGCTTCCAACAGCGAAACCGACATGGCGAAGCGTGGGGAAATGCTGCAGAAGCTGGAAGGAATTCTGTATGATGAAGCGGCTTTTATTCCGCTGCATTGGCAGAATCTGGCTTGGGGCGCCCGCGAAGGCATCCACGCTGAGAAAATCGTGAATGCACTGAACTTCCCATACTTTGGCGATCTTGTAGTCGACAAGTAAGTCTCAGTTCGTTTGATCATCTTCCGGGGCGAGCCATAATCCTCGCCCCGGAAGACCGTTTGCAACCACCGCTTTTCACCAGCATTCTTCGCGACGCTACGAAGGGGCAACGACAAGTGGGATAACAGGTTAAGAGAGTATGCTCGCCTACCTCGTGAAACGTGTTTTCCAGGCCGTTGCCGTGATGTTCGTAATCTCACTCATTGGCTTCGCTATTCAGGATAATCTCGGAGATCCACTGCGCGAATTGCTCGGGCAGTCAGTCTCTGAAGAAGTGCGGCAAGAGCTGCGCGAGGAATTGGGCCTGAACGATAGTTTCGTGATTCAATACACCCGTTTTCTTGGCAAAGCGCTTCAGGGCGATTTGGGCACCAGCTATTTTTTCAAGGAACCGGCACTTGATGTCATTTTGAAGAAGCTTCCGGCCACCTTGGAATTGGTGCTCGGTGCAACTTTCATAATCGTTGGTTTTTCGGTGCCGCTGGGTGTTTATACCGCGATCCGACCCAACACGATTCTCAGCCGTATCATCATGGGCCTGTCAATTGTCGGCATATCAGTGCCGGTCTTTCTGACAGCAATTCTGATGATTTATGTATTTGCTGTCGGCTATGGTTGGTTTCCATCATTCGGCCGTGGCGATTTGGTTCATGTCTTTGGCTACTGGGAAACCAATTTCGCGACGCTTGATGGCTGGTCCCATATCTTCCTGCCCTCGCTCGCCCTGGCCTCAATCATGCTGCCTTTGTTCATCCGCCTGATCCGGTCAGAGATGATGGAAGTACTGCAAAGCGAGTATGTCAAATACGCCAGAGCCAAGGGGATTTGGCCGTGGCGCATCTATTTTGTCCATGCGCTCAAAAACACGCTCTTGCCGGTGATTACCGTTGGCGGTGTGCAGATCGGAACCATGGTGGCTTACACAATTCTCACGGAAACTGTATTTCAGTGGCCGGGAATGGGGTTCATGTTTCTGGAAGCTGTAAACAGAGTCGATACGCCGCTGATCGTGGCTTACTTGATTGTCGTCGGTTTCATTTTTGTTGTTACGAATACCATCGTTGATCTGATCTATGGGTTGGTAAATCCCATGGTCAATCTTGCAAGGATGGGGGCATGAGCACTTTGGAAACAATCCCGCCGCCCTCACTTTGGACCCGCTTATGGGACTCCAATATGGGCTATAGCTTCCGGCGCAACCCGGTTGCTGTCGTCTCGCTCATCATATTCGTTGCTGTTGCATTGATGGCCATTTTCGCACCGCTGGTCGCGCCGTTTGACCCATATGATCCAGCGCAGATTGACATCATGAACAGCGAGTATCCACCTATCTGGATCGAGGGTGCCGATCCGAATTTCCTGTTCGGGACCGATGATCAGGGCCGGGATCTGTGGTCCACGATCCTGTATGGCACGCGTCTTTCACTTTTGATTGGACTATGCGCAGTCGCCTTGCAGGCGTTCCTCGGCATCACCATCGGTCTGATAGCCGGCTATGTTGGCGGGCGGCTGGACAGTCTGCTGATGCGGCTGGCAGATATCCAATTGTCCTTCTCTACCTTGATGGTTGCGATCATCTTTCTGGCTGTCACACAAGCCATGTTCGGGTCAGAGACGTTCAACCAATACGCCATCTATTTCCTGATCGTGGTCATTGGCGTAGCCGAGTGGCCGCAATATGCGCGAACAGTGCGCGCAACGGTGCTTGCCGAGAAGAAAAAGGAATATGTGGACGGCGCCCGGGTTCTTGGGTTTGGCCCATTGCGCATTATGGTGCGGCACATCCTGCCAAACTCAATGTCACCCATCTTCGTGATTTCTACGGTCCAGGTGGCAAACGCCATTATTTCAGAAGCGTCGCTTTCCTTCCTCGGATTGGGCATGCCGCCAAGCCAGCCCTCCCTTGGGTCACTGATTTCCTCCGGGTTTGACTACATCTTCTCCGGCAGCTGGTGGATTACCGCAATCCCCGGTGTGGTGCTCGTGGTTCTGGTGCTCGTCATCAATTTGTTGGGGGACTGGATGCGTGATGTTCTGAACCCCAAATCGTTTAAAGGATAAGCGCAATGACATTGCTTTCAGTGCGCGATCTGACAGTTAAATTCGCCACGCGTGATAGTTCGGTGACCGCACTGAACCAGATCAGCTTTGATCTGGCGAAAGGTGAACGTCTTGGGATTGTGGGGGAGTCGGGTGCAGGTAAATCCATCACTGGATTTTCCTTGATGAATTTGCTCAGTCGTCCGGGTTTCATCGACAATGGCACAATTCTGTTCCAAGGCGACGATATCGTTAAAATGTCGGAATCTCAGATGCGCTCTATTCGCGGCAATCAGATGGCGATGATTTTCCAAGATCCCATGGTCACGCTCAATCCGGTGCTTACGATCGGACAGCAGATGGTTGAAACTCTGAGGGCCCATCGTAAGCTCAGTCAAAAAGAAGCGGAGCAGATTGCGATTGTCAAATTGCGCGAGGTCTATATTCCCTCGCCAGAAGATCGTCTGGGCCAGTACCCGCATGAATTGTCCGGAGGGATGCGACAACGCATTGTTATCGCGATCGCACTCTTGCTGGATCCGCAATTGATTATTGCCGATGAACCAACAACAGCGCTTGATGTAACGATCCAGGCCGACATCATGGAACTGCTGTTGGAACTATGCCAGTCAAACAAGGTTGGCCTCATTCTGATCACCCATGACCTTGGGGTCGTCAGCCAGATGACCGAACGCACTTTGGTCATGTATGCGGGCAAGATCATTGAAGCTGGACGCACACGCGAGATCATCAACGATCCACAACATCCCTATACGCAGGGTCTGATCAACGCCTTGCCACAACAGACCCAGCCCGGTAATCCGCTCAAGCAAATTCCGGGCAACATGCCATCTCTGACGGCCATTCCAAACGGGTGTGCTTTCAATCCCCGGTGTGAATACGCCTTGGACCACTGCCGCACCACGGCTCCGGAAATCGTGCAATACGCCCATGTTGAAGTCGCTTGTCACGAAGTCAGTCGCCTGCACAGCGACAAATCTGAGGAGCGCAGTGCATGAATGATATGAACCACGCCCAACCTCTGCTGGAACTTAAAGGCCTTGAAAAACGATTTGAACTGGATCGTGGTTTTCTTGAAACCATCAAGTTCCGCAGCGGCAAGATCGTTCGCGAACGCCGCGAGGTTCATGCGGTCAACAATATCTCGCTGAATGTGGAACGTGGCGAGGCGTTGTGTGTGGTGGGAGAAAGCGGCTGTGGAAAGTCCACCGTTGCCCGATTGATCGCTGGTCTCCTGACACCAAGCGGTGGTGAAATCCATTATGAAGGTGAGCGTATCGACAATCGCTCACGCCATGCGATGATGCCCCTTCGCAAGAAGATGCAGATGATTTTTCAAAACCCCTATGCATCACTCAATCCGCGGATGACCATTCAGCAGGCGCTTGAAGAACCTGTGCGCTACCACAACCCTGAAATGTCCAAAAGTGACGTGGTGGAAAAGGTTGCAACAGTCATGCGCTCGGTTGGCGTCGATCCCAGTTGGGCGAAACGCTACCCGCATGAATTCTCAGGCGGTCAGCGCCAACGCATAGCGATTGCCCGCGCTTTAACTGTCGATCCTGAATTCATCATTGCCGATGAACCAATTTCTGCGCTGGACGTTTCTATTCAGGCTCAGGTTCTCAACTTGATGCTGGAGGCTAAAAACCAGCGCGGGCTAACCTACCTGTTCATCACCCATGATCTGAGCGTGGTTCAGCACTTTGGCACACGTGTTGCTGTTCTCTATCTCGGGTCCGTCTGTGAATTGGCTGATACCGCCACGCTGTTTGAGAACCCCAAACACCCCTACACAAAAGCTTTATTGTCGGCTGTGCCTCAACTGAAAGATGATCATCCGAACCACATTCGGCTCAAGGGCGAAATTCCAACGCCGATTAATTTACCGTCAGGGTGCCCATTTGAAAGCCGTTGTGCATATGCCAATGATCGTTGTAGGGTTGAGCAGCCCAGACCGCTACAACAAGCTGATGGTTCCATTGTGGCCTGTCATGCGGTTGAAGAAGATCGGTTGGAAAGCTGAATCCCGTAATTCGCTGAACGGACTACAAAATTGGACATAGCCTGGCTGAAAGATTTTGAAGCTTTGGTCGCTCAAAGAAATTTTTCCCGTGCGGCCGAAGAGCGTAATGTCAGCCAACCAGCTTTCTCCCGCCGTATCCGTGCATTGGAAGAGGACGTTGGTGTCAAGCTGATTGACCGCCAGACACTCCCTCTGTCGTTGACCTCTGCCGGTGAAGTCTTTCTGCCGCAGGCGCGCAGCATGTTGCGGACCTATCATGAGACATTAGAGCGCTGTCAGACGGTTGATGCAGCTGCTGAACATGTCATCCGGTTTGCCACATCCCAGTCGCTCTATATGACGCATTACAAAACCCATATCGCGCCTCTGGTTGAAGAGGGAGGGTTGGACATTGATCTGAACTCCACGAGTTGGTCTGCAGACCAGTTCGTAACCGCATTGCAGCAGCGCTATTGCGATGTGATTTTGACCTATTGGCATCCGGCGATGGATTTTCTGGCGCCCCTTGAGGTTGGAAAATGTGACTATTTGGTTCTGTCACGGGATGATTTTTTACCGGTGTCCAAAACAGATGCGACCGGTCCGATACACAGCTTTGAAAAAAACGATAAGAAACCTGTTTCCCTGCTGTCCTATGGTACCGCCTCCGCGCTGCGGGCTGTTCTGGACTTCACGCTTCGACAGAATATTGATGGTCCCAAGATCCTGGTGGTTAACCAGAATGCATTGGCGATATCTGTAAAGGCGATGATCATGGAAGGTTTTGGAATGGGCTGGCTGCCGCGGGAAATGTGCAAGGACGAACTGTCGAGCGGCCGACTCCAGATTGTTGGTGACGAGAACTATGTCAGCCAGCTGGAAGTGCGCCTGTATCGCGCCCGGGAAAACACAAAGCCAACCTTGAACAGGCTTTGGGACGATATGAAAGCAATTGTGGAAACTGGCGAAACTGGCAAAACCAGCGCAAGCCTGCTTCAGAGGCAATAGAGAATGGATTTTGCCTGGACGGCAGCCGATCTGGCGATTGTCACAATTTCCCGGTCTCAATGGAATGAAGGCCGCTGATAGACTTCAATTCCTGAAACGCCCGGATTCCCCAAATGCCAGCCTCACGCCCTAGGCCGGATGATTTTGTGCCACCAAAGGGGGCTCCCAAAGCCCGGCTGTTACCGTTCACTTGCACCATTCCGGTCTTGATACGCCGTGCGGCCTCATTGGCCATATACACATCGCTGGTCTGGATATAGGCCGCTAGCCCATAGGTGGAATGATTGGCTTTCAGGACCGCATCATCCAGATCCTGAAATGGCATGATGGCCAGCACCGGGCCAAAAACCTCTTCGCGCGCAACATCCATCTGCGGTGTGACATCGACCAGAATGGTTGGCCGGACGAAATAACCTTTGTTGAGGCCATCCGGTCTGCCGGGTCCGCCGGAGACGCATCTGGCACCTTGCTCAATGGCTTTTTCGATAGAGTTTTGAACCCGCACAAACTGCGCCTGGTTGATCAACGGGCCCATATGTGGGCCTGGTTTATGTGGCGCGTCGACATAGTAAGTATCTGCCACTTCGGCAGCCAGGGTCACGACTTCATCGTAAATTCCTTGCTCTACCAGCATCAGTGAGGCTGCATTACAGGATTGGCCAGCATTGCGAAAACAATGGGCAACACCTTGTCGGACAGCCGTCGCGCTGTCGCAATCGGCAAACAAAAGGTTGGGCGATTTTCCACCAAGTTCCAGGGTTAGCCTGCGAAAACCCTCAGAAGCTGCCGCTGCCACCGATTGTCCGGCGCGCGTCGAGCCGGTGAAAGAAATGGCCGAGACCTGTTCATGGGCCGTCAACAGTTCTCCAGTTTCCGCTCCTCCGATGAGAAAGTTGAAAACGCCCGGGGGCAGCTCCGTGGCCTCCATACATTGCGCAAACACGCGGCCGGTCAGGGGTGTCAGCTCGGATGGTTTTAAAACCATGCTACAGCCAGCCATCAGCGCCGCGCCGACCTTCAGCGCAATCTGGTTGAGCGGCCAGTTCCATGGCGTAATCAGCGCTGCAACACCAATTGGCTCGTAGCGCACACGATGCATGGGGTCATCAGCAATGGGCGTATCGATCTCACCCTGCACATTCATTGCTTCCACAAAACCGTGCAGGTGCCCAAGCGAAGCTTCCACCTGATGGGCTTTGCAAAAATCAATCGGCGCACCCATCTCCTCGGAAATGATGTGTGCAAACTGATCCCGTCGGTCTTCGATTTCGCCAATCAGCCGGTGAAGATAGATCAACCGTTCCGATACTGATGTCTCCAGCCAACCCCGCGCCAACGCAGAATGAGCGGCCTCGACCGCCTGCGTAACATCCTTAGCGCTGGCAAGCGGCACGCGGCAGCGCACAAGCTCCGTTGCCGGATCACGCAGTTCAAGTGTTTTCGCTGCTTCAGGGGCAACCCAGCAGCCATCCACATAATGGTGAAAGTCGCGCTTCATCACGTGGGCTTAGAGGTTTAGGGGCAGGGGAGAAAGCAAATAAATTTGATGAACTCATGAACGGTTCGAAAGCTTATCCGCCGTCAGAGTAAATCGCGCGCGGAAGCCTCCCTGCGATAGTCGCCGACAGCATCTGCAAATTTGGAAAGGTCCCATTCCAATAGGCGCATCTGGCCACTGCGGTCAGCAAACTCTTGAATAAGCACATCACCTCCTGCCATATGAGCCAGCATGTCTTGTGCAGCCACACTGGAGAGCGTGCAGGGTGATGTGTCCAGACACCGGTCCTCGGCGCTCCAGACCATCTCTCCCTGCCGTTCGACACGCAATCCGTTTTCGCTATAGCGAACGCCGCGTTCAAAGCCGAGTTCGATTTGTGTCTGCTTGTCCTGCGTATAGGCAAATACAAAGCTGGCCATAAACAACGGCCGCGGTGAGAACACTTCGACGTAACGCAAGTAGCACCGCTGTTGTAGCTTTCCGGCCTCCATACGTTCATCACACACACTGTCCCACAGTCCGAAAGAAGCATAGTGCTTTGCCACCCAGTCGGAGGCTGTGTCATTTCCTGACCGGTCCTGCGCTGAAACCTGAAAAGGGGTTGCAAGAGCAACCGCCAGAAGCAATGTTTTGAGCATATCTGTTCTCCCATGTGTGGCAGAACATTGAACCGCAATAGAAGCCTGCACATCAAACAAACTCTTGTCACGTCACCGTGATCGTGTGGGCTTTCATCCGATGAAGGGTGGGCCTATAAACGGGCGTTGTGAATCGCACGTGGCGACGAATTTTTAGAAAAGCTCTTTCCAATGACCACGGTAGAACCTTCCAATTCTAAGGCTGCCATTTGGATGGCAGGTTGGCTGACAGCCATGCTGACCATGGCCGTCGCAGGGCGTGAGGCGGTCAGTCAGATTGGCGCATTTCAGGTCATGGAGCTGCGCGCCATAATCGGCATGTTTTTGCTTTACCCGCTGGTGCGTATCAATGGTGGCTTTGCCGGGATGAAGACCGCGCATCCCTGGCGTCATATCTGGCGCAACACGGTGCATTATGGAGCGCAATTCGGATGGTTGGTGGCCATCACGATGATCCCATTGGCTCAGGTCATTTCAATTGAGTTCACCATGCCAATCTGGACAGCTCTTCTGGCCGTTTTCCTTTTGGGGGAGAAAATGAACAGCTGGAAAATTGCTGCTGTGGTGCTCGGGCTGGTCGGCGTCTGGATCATTGTCAGGCCAAGTGCCGAAGGGGTGGAGCCCGGCCAGTTGATCTCATTGGTAGCAGCCGTCGGCTTCAGCATCTCGGTGATTTTTGTCAAAGCCCTGACGCGCACCGAAAGTGTCGTTCGCATTATCTTCTGGATGCTGGTGATCCAGGGCATCATAGGTCTCATACCGGCCCTGCTTTTCTGGCAGCCCATACCCAACAACCTTTGGGGCTGGATTCTTCTGGTTTCGATTTGCGGGACATTTTCCCATTACTGCATGGCGCGCGCCATGACCTTTGCCGATGCCACGATTGTGGTGCCCATGGATTTTCTGCGTGTACCTTTGACAGCCCTGGTGGGCTGGCTGGTATATAGTGAAGCGATTGATGTCTACACTGTCATGGGCGCAGTCTTGATCCTGTGCGGCAATTTATTGAATCTCAGGAAATCCGCACCGCCGGTGAAACAGCATGCGCAAATATGAAGAGCCGACCAGGATATGACAGACATTCACATAAGACCGGCAAGTCAGAACGAGTTCGCAACCGCCATCAACTGGGCGGCTGACGAAGGCTGGAACCCAGGATTGGATGATTTGGCCGCCTTCCACCAGACCGATCCGGACGGGTTTTTGATGGGGTGGAAAGATGACAAGCCAGTGTCCTGTGTTTCAGTCGTACGCTATGGGAAAACACATGGCTTTCTGGGCTTCTACATCGTCCATCCCGATTGGCGCGGTTCCGGTGTTGGAATGGCCACCTGGAACGCCGGTATGGCGCATTTGAAAGATCGCATTGTCGGGCTTGATGGCGTGGTTGAGCAGCAACAGAATTATGCCAGGAGCGGGTTTCAGTTTGCCGGAACAAATATTCGCTTTACTGGCGTGCCGGAACGCCATGTCCCCTACTTGGAACATTCAGACATCCGGCCTGTCGAACACATCAACAAGCTTGAAATACTCAACTACCAAAAACCGTTTTTCCCGGCAGATCGTGATGATTTCATTGCTCGCTGGGCGCTCCCGGCAGCTGTTGGTGCAAACCCGCCTTCACGTCAAAGTCTGGCGGCCTTTGAGGGCGAAAACCTAATCGGGTTCGGAACGATCCGCGCATGCCGAAGCGGCTACAAAATAGGCCCACTTTTTGCTGATGACGACCATGTAGGGGCCGCACTCTTCCGCTCCTTGTGCATGACCACACCGAACGATGCGGAAATCTCGCTTGATGTGCCTGAGGGCAATCAGGCCGCGATGGACCTGGCGCACAGTTCGGGGCTGCAGCCCGTTTTCCAAACCGCGCGCATGTGGAAGGGCGATAAGCCGGATCCGCAGACCCATCGCACCTTTGGATTGGCAAGCTTTGAGCTGGGGTGAACCCTCAGAAAACTCTAACTGAGCGACGCCGTTTGGTTTGCGAAGCCAACTGAGATGGACAAAGAACCCTCATTCACAAGCCATTTGCGTAAGGTAAAGGTGCGGCCACCTTTTGCATGCATCGGATCGTTCTCGGTCAGCAATTTTGCGTCTTCCAGTGAGGCCGCACGATAGATGATCATTCCGCCACCACTCATTTGCTCTCCGCTGGCATCAGACAAAGGGCCAGCCATAAACAGCTTGCCTTCTGATTCCATTTGTTTTTGGTAGGCAAGGTGCTCAGGCAGGATTTCAAGCATTTGCGGTGGTGCCATGGCAGGCGTTGATTCAACAATGTAAAGTTCAAACGCCAATGAACCCCGCGCCCGCGCGGTTTCCCGATATTCTGACCATAATGGCATATTCAACACTCCTCAAAACCTGTTTTCCCAACTGGGTATGTCGGCCAGCATACAGAGTTTTTAGAAAAACAAAATATCGATATTAATTGACGTTTCGAAAAAAATGTGGGTATTTTCTAGAAAATTTGGTGCGGATCGAACAGCCAACTTTGCCTCAATCGGGTAAAGCCTGTTTTCACAGTGAAACCACGCGCCTTTCGCTATAAGGACAGCCATGCATGAATGCTAATGCGCCTCAGGGACAGGATCTGGAACAAGCGCGGACACACGCGCAGGAAGATGTGCGCGATCTGCGATCCAAAATCAGCCATTTGGGTGAAGACGAAATAGGGTTGATGTTGACCCGTGCGCGTTCTCACTATGCATGGCAGGACAAACCGGTATCCGATGAGCAGCTGAAACAGATTTACGACATTACGAAAATGGGATCGACCAGCATGAATTGCTGTCCAGCTCGTTTTGTCTTCGTAAGATCCGCTGAAGGTAAGGAACGTTTGGCAAAGGCGCTGAAGCCAACCAACGTGCCAAAAGTCATGAAGGCACCGGTCACTGCGATCATCGCTTTCGACAAGGAATTCTGGACCGAACTGCCACGACTGTTTCCCCATGAAGATCGCCGGGGTCACTTCCGTGACAAGGAAAAGCACTCATTTGACACTGCGTTCCGCAATTCCACGCTTCAGGGCGGTTACTTCATGATGGCTGCAAGAGCTATTGGTCTGGACACCGGTCCAATCTCGGGTTTTTCCAATGAGATTGTGGATGCAGAGTTTTTTGCCGGCACAACAATCGTCTCGAACTTTCTGTGTAATTTGGGTTACGCGGACGAGTCGGCTTTGTTCCAGCGTTTGCCACGTTTTGACTTCGGGGATGTCTGTGAATTCGCCTGATAAATAGGAACGTGTCAACTGGGAGGTGATACGACAATGCAATCAAAAACCACAGTAAAACTGCGCGCTTCGGCCGTCAGTCCGTCTCATTCATTGTCAAACATCTCAGTGCGGGACGTACGTTTTGCAATTGATGAGCCCGTTGAACGTGGCGGCACAAATCTTGGCCCGACACCAACAGATACCGCATTAAGCGCCCTGGTGGGCTGCACAAATGTAATTGGACACAAATGTGCCGATGCCCTGGGCGTCGATATAGGCCATCTGACGATCTCTGCAATTTGCGATTTTGACCGCTTGGGCGTTACTTTGCAGCAGGAAGTTGATGTCCCTTTCGTCAAAATACTTCTGACTGTGGAATCCGATGGCCCGGCCACGCAATCGGAACTGGATCTTGTTTCAGCAGAAGTTGGGAAATATTGCCCTTTGGCAAAATTGTTCCGGCAAGGTGGAACAATTATTGAAGAAAACTGGAAGTCAACACACAGCTGATCTTAGGAAAAAGCTCAGCACACTTTGGAGGAAGCACAATGAGTACAATGACTTTACGCCGTGCCATGCTGTCGGCGGTTGTATCTGCAGGGCTGTTTGCCGGACTGCATGCGCAACCGGCAAGCGCAACAGAAACCATCAACATGATTGCAATTGATGGGTATCCAGATCGATCCATGTGGGTCAAGGAATTCTCCGGATTCTTTATTCCACGGGTGAATGAAGAACTGGCTGCCACAGGCAATTACAAGATTGAGTGGCAGGAAGCTTATGGCGGCACAATCGTCAAGCCACGCGGTGTGCTGGAAGGCATCAAGCTTGGCCTTGGTGACATTGGCATCGTGACCACCATTTTCCACAATTCTGCACTGCCAAGTCAGGGTATTTCAGCGGTTACACCATTTGTCTCCGCCGATGCCCGTGTGGTCGCAAAAGCGGTTGATGAGATCGCTAAGGAATTCCCGCAAATGGCCGCTGAGCTGGATGCAGAGAACCAGGTATATCTGGCAACCGGTGTGGTGCTGGATACCTATCAGATCTTCTCAAAGACACCCATCAACGAATTGTCCGATTTGGGTGGCATGAAAGTGGCTGGCGCTGGCTATAATCTGCGATATCTGGAAGGCATTGAAGGTGCTGCCGGTGTGCGCGGTGGCCTGCCGAATTTCTACAACATGATTCAAACAGGTGTTGTTGATGCTGCCATGTTGTGGCCGGAAGCTGCAAAAACATTCAAGATTGCTGAAGTTGCGCCTTACATGTTGAAAGCCGACCTTGGTGCTGTGAATTCCAAAACTGTTACAGTCAACAAGGATGTTTGGAACAAGCTGCCTGACGAAGTGAAGACAGCTCTGCAGAAAGTGGCCGTGGAGTATCGCGACCATGTTGCCGGTGTTGCTATGGACCGGGCAACTGAATCACTTGATGCCTATAAGGCTGGCGGTGGCGCAGTGGTTGAAATGTCCGCTGATGCGCGTGCAGCCTGGGCTAACTCCATGCCGAACATTGCCGTGGATTGGGCTCAGAAGCTCGATACCGCGGGCGCGCCAGGCTCCGACATGCTGAAAGCCTATATGGCGAAGCTGAAAGCTGCTGGCCAAGAGCCGATCCGTGACTGGGCAGCAGAACTGACAAACTAATATCATTTGAAACGGCGGAGCAGAAAATCATGTCTAACAATGCGCTTCGCCGTTTCTACAGTGCGTCTGTCTCGGTAGCGACAATTGCCAATATGGTGGGTACGGGCATTATTTTTGTTCTCGTCGCCATCCTGAACGCTGATGTTGTTGCGCGAGGCGTTTTTCACGACCCAATTCGCGGCGTCGTGGAAATGGTTATTTTCTCACTGGCCTTGATTGTCTTCATGCAATTGCCGGACGTGGTACGCAGCAACAGACTGACCCGGTCAGATGGCATGCTGCTGATGCTCTTTGAATCCCGGCCTGAGGCTGCTCGAATTCTGACCCGTGTCATTGATCTTGTCGCCGGAATTTTCATGGCGCTGATCGCATGGACCATGTGGCCCGAGTTCATCGAGTCCTTCGAGACCTGTCATTTCTTCACAGCCCCGGAATTTGGACCAGAGCCGACAGGTGAATTTCTGGCCGACTTGTCTGCTGCATTCGGACGATGTGAATATTCCGGAACACCGGGCATTTTCACTGCGCCCTGGTGGCCAATTAAACTCGCAATTTGTTTTAGCGTTACGCTGTGCACGATCATCTTCTTCATGAAGGCGTTGATTGGAAGCAAGGGTGATGATCTGTTTAACATTGGAGATCGCCCGGCATGACGAACCCAACCCATCTGGCGGATCAATATGTCTCCTGTTGAAATCGGCTCACTTTCAGTTCTGGCCATTGTCGTGCTTGTGTATATGGGCATGTATATTCCGGTTGCGCTCGGGTTGGTATCATTTGTCTCCATCTGGCTGATCAGCGGAAAATCCATTCTGGCTTTCAACTTCCTGAAAATTGCCGTTGGCGATGGTGTTGCAGAATATGAGTTCGCTACCATTCCGCTGTTCACCGTCATGGGACTTTTGGTGTCTCGAGCAGGTTTGGGGACCGATATTTACACGGTTATGAACCGTGGCTTCAGGCGCGTTACCGGCGGTATCGGCATGGCGACGGTAGGCGCAAATGCCGTGTTCGCTGCCGTCACCGGATCTTCGATTGCCTCTGCCTCGGTCTTTACGAAGATATCCGTCCCAGAAATGCTGAGACTGAATTACAATCCGCGTTTCGCTGTTGGCGTTGTTGCAGGGTCATCTGTGCTTGGCATGATCATCCCGCCCAGCGCGATGTTGATCATCTATTCATTTGTTGCTGAGCAATCGGTTGGCGAAATGTTCATTGCGGGCATTATTCCAGGCTTGATTCTGACCGCAGCCTATATTGCCGGTATTTTGGCAGCCGGGCGTTTTTGGCCCAAATTTCTGGGTGTCGGAGCAGGTGTTACAGAAGATATTCCTCTGAGCACCTATGAACTTCTGGAAAAAACAGTACCTATTGTCAGCCTGATCGTCATCGTGTTGGGCGGTATCTATACTGGGTGGTTGACGCCTGTTGAAGCTGGCGCTGCCGGCGCTCTGGTGGCGCTGTTGATTGCTGTGGTCCGCCGCAGAATGACGTGGAAATCCCTTTGGGCAACGGCCATCGAAACAGGCCACATCACAGCTTCCATTCTGTTCCTGATTACAATGGCATCACTTTACAGCCGCATGCTTGGTTATGCCGGTCTGCCAAATGAGCTCGACAATCTGCTGCAGACTTATGATCTGGGCTTTGCCGAAATCATGATCATCTATGTGATCCTGATGCTCTTTTTGGGTACGCTCCTGGATACTGCTTCCATTATCCTGATCGTGGTTCCGCTGTTCATCACCTTGATGGAATCGATGGGGCTGAGCCTCATCTGGTTCGGCATCGTAACGGTGATTGGCGCGGAAATCGGTCTGCTGACACCACCTTTGGGCATTTCCTGCTTTGTGATCAAAGCCACACTAAACAATCCAAAGATCAGTCTGAAAGATGTGTTCATGGGGGCGTTCCCCTTCGCAGTTATCATGCTGTTGGTGCTCATCCTTCTCATCCGCTATCCGATCCTCTCAACCGGATTGCTCGGCTGATCAAAACTTCAGATACGAGGGCTAACAAATGCGTACAGTTACAAAAGACAACATCACACAGGCGTTTCTGGATTATTGCAGTGACGATACGGAACCGCGGGTGCGTTTCGTTTTGGAAAAGCTGGTCAGCCATCTGCACGATTTCGTGCGCGAGACGAACCTCACACACGCCGAGTGGCGCAAGGGTCTGGAACTGCTTGAAAAAACCGGTGACATGACCGATCCGGAACGCAATGAATTCGTTCTCATGTCAGACGTGCTCGGCTTGTCTTCTTTGGTTGATATGGTCAATTCGCCAGATGAAGGCACACCTTCAAGTGTGCTTGGGCCGTTCCATATTCTGGGCGCACCAGACCTGCCTGTCGGTGGTGACATGAAACAGGACAATGACGGTGCAGCCGTTATTGTGAAAGGCCATGTGCGCAACCCGGATGGTGAGCCGATCAAGGGTGCCGAAATCGAGATATGGCAAACCGCCGATAATGGCCTTTACTCCAATCAGGATAACCAACAAACAGAGTACAATCTGCGCGGTCACATTATGGTCGGCGATGATGGTCTGTATCAGTTTTCCACAATTCGGCCTGCACCTTACACGGTTCCTGGTGATGGTCCGGTTGGCGAATTGCTGCGTGCAACAGGGCGTCATCCATGGCGCCCGTCTCACCTGCATTTCATCATCACGGCCCCAGGTTACCGCAGCCTTGTGACAGAAGTGTTCCCAAGCGATGACGAGTATCTGGATGAAGATGCTGTGTTCGGCGTGCGCGAGCAGCTTGTGATGGAATATGTTGAACAAAACGACGTGGCTGCCATCCCTGATGGGATGGAGATCGCTGAGCGTTTACAGGCACCATTCTTCACAGTAGATTTTGACTTTGTTCTGGCCAAAGAAGCGTAAACAGGTCGACTCACTTCTATCAGCTGGACGGTTTAGTAAGCGTCCAGCTGATCTTTCAGGAAATCGCCAGTGTTGACGTAGTGGCTGACCAGCAATTGTGCAGCCAGATCAGCATCACGCGCCAGCACAGCATCGCAAATGGCGCCATGTTCTGCCGTTACATCTCGTGTGGGATAGGCCTGTATGCCAGATAATTGGCGGTACCGGATGTTCTGATCATAGAGTTGGTCGCAAAATTTCATCAGCATGGTTGAATCGCAAGCCGAAATCAGCGTCACATGAAAGTGCTTGTGACGCACTTCCCATTCCGCATTGGCAACAAAATGATCATCCGCCGCAGAACGCGGGACACGGGATAGCCGATAGGCCGCCAGTACAACCTGCTCTTCCCAACTGGCATTGCCATGGGCAATGGACTCGCGCAAAGCACGTTCTTCAAGCCAGCACCGGGTTTTCAGCAATTCGTCGAACTCTTTTGCGCTGACAGTTGCGACACGAAAGCCGCGCTGATCAATGCGTTCTACGAAATGATCCGATGTTAGTAGGCTCAGCGCCTCGCGAATCGGGCTAGTGCCGACATCATAGAGCTGCCGTAATTCTTCAATCTTGAGTTTCTGTCCCGGGATCAAGACACCGGCAATGATATCGGCCCTTAACCTGGCATAGGCGCGACTGGTCATCGAAGCCCGGCCTGATGTCTCTTTGTCCGAGGTATCAGACAGACCGAAATCGTCGACTGATTCAGGCATCATAAGCTCGGTGTCTTCCTGTTTCATCAAAAGTCCAATCTTCAGTGGAAAACATGTATTTCCAAGCCTGACGATGTGTGTTCAGAACCGTTAGTCTATCCTGTTTCTCAAGTCCCTGTCTTCATAACGTAGCCCAAAATTTAATTATTCGTACCTTGGAAAACGGGGATGTTGGGAATAATATCGATTTTTTTAAGCTTAGCAAATTTGGTGATTTGCGGCAAAGTGAATTTCAGCTAGGCGTTGATTCAATTGTTGGTTTAAAAATATATAATTATTTCAATGTATTAAATCATTTTTATCGCGCTTGCGGTAATTTGCGTGCACAAAAAATTCATCGGTTTTAATGAAGAATAATATTGATATTTCTTGTTAAAAATATAAAATATAGACAAGTTGGGTTTGGTTCCTGCTTTTGCAGGCGTAAATAGATGCCCTTTCACGATAGCTTTGGAGAGACAACATGCGCGAAAACCATTTTGAAGAGGATAAATGGTGGGTCAGCCCATATAATTTTGTACCCGAAGTGCGTGATGCCATGGACTTGCCTCCCAAGGTCGAAATCCATGACGCGACACTGCGTGATGGCGAGCAGACACCTGGTGTTGTTTTTTCCGTTGATGATAAAATTGCGATTGCGCAAAAGCTTTCCGAAGTTGGTGTAGAGCGCATTGAAGCTGGTATGCCCGCGGTTTCCCCGCAGGATGCAGAGGCCATCAAGCAGATTTCAAAATTAGGCCTGAACTCCCGTATTTTCACCTTTGCCCGCGCCATGAAAAAAGACATCGACATGGCGCTGGAATGCGGCGCGCAGGGCGTCATCATCGAAGTGCCTATCGGTTATCCCAAGCTGAAAACCCAGTTTGGCTGGACCTGGCAGGATGTTCTGGCGCGCAGCGCGCCGGTCATCAATTACGCCCGTGAAAATGGTCTCTATGCTGTGTTTTTCCCGTATGACACAACCCGTGCCCGCGCAGATGACCTTGAGAATTTGTGCAAAGGTATCATGGCTGAATCCCCACCCGATTCCATTGGCATTGTTGATACAATGGGCTGCGCCACGCCTGAAGCCATCAAATATATGGTGCGTTGGGTCAAGCGTATGACCGGCCTTCCGATCGAGATTCATACGCATAATGATTTCGGCATGGGTGTAGCCACTGAACTGGCAGCGGTGACTGCTGGTGCCGAAGTTGTGCATTCCTGTGGAAACGGTTTGGGTGAGCGCACAGGTAACGCGGCGATGGAAGAGCTTATGCTCGGTCTTGACCTGCTTTATGGTTATGACACGGGCTACAAGCTTGATAAATTGCCGGAGCTCGGCGAGTTGCTGTCCCGTTTGGCCAATGTGCCGATTGCCCGCAACAAGCCGATTTTGGGATCTGGAAACTTCACCCGCGAATCCGGCATCGGCATCAATTATGTCATGCATGATCCGCTGGTTATGTTTGGAACGCATCCGGCGCTCACGGGCCGGGCAGGCGAAGTTGTGCTTGGCAAGAAGAGCGGCAAAGCTTCCATCGCTTACAAGCTGGAAGATTTGGGTCTGGGTGAATCAGATGAGGCTGAAACAGCCGAAATGCTCGATCACGTCAAACAGGCCGGTATCAAAAAACGCGACATTCTGAACGATGATGAGTTCAAGGCCATCGTCGAAGCGATCCGCTCCCGCAAGGCAGCTTAATCAAAATCAGATATGGCTCTGGCATCGTAACGCACGCTTGCCAGGGCCCTAAAGTCTCTCATGTCAGAACCTGGAATCACGCTCTATCATTCGCTGACCTCAGTGTGCTCTCAAAAAGTGCGGCTGACTTTGGCAGAATTGGGCCTTGGTTTTGACAGCCGGGTCATGGACCTGAAGAAGGGCGACCAGTTTGCCCCTGATTATCTGCATTTGAACCCCAATGCTGTTGTCCCAACATTGATTGACGGAACCCAGGTGGTTTTGCAATCCAATACCATCATGCAGCATTTATGCGTGCACAACCCAGCGCACCCACTCAGTAATGCGACGGCAAATTGTAAGGAGCTTTGCTCTGAATGGTTTGAACGCGCTGACCGGTTTCACGTTGCAATTCACGCAATTACCTACGCCAGCGTAAATCGCGAAAAGCTGCTGGCCTTGTCGCCAGAGCAACGAGAGCAACGCTACCAAAACATCCCGGACCCGCTCCGCTCCGCCAAGCTGCGTCAGATTGTAGACGATGGATTCCATTCCGCTCCGGTTCTGGCTGCACTGGAGACACTCAATGATATCTTGCCAAAGCTTCAAAAGGCGACCCGAAGCTACAGATGGTTGACGGGCGATCGTGCAACGCTGGCTGATTTTGCGATGTTTCCGTTTGTGCATCGGCTGCATCTGTTGGGATTTGACCAATTATGGGAAGCGGGAAGCCTGTCCCGCTGGCATGGCGACATGATGCAGCGTCCCAGCTTTCAAACGGCAATCGGGACGGTTGTTCCCGCCAGCGCAATCGCCAATTTTGCGGCTTCCGGAAGAGCCGCCTGGCCACAGCTTGGCGCGCGTTTCAATTGAACAGAATCCCCTGTCATGAAAACCTTTCCTGACGCGAACAACCGTGTCGTTGCCAGTTTGGTTTGTTTTTCAAAGGTGTCGTCAGCCTAAGGTTGATTTTCATCCTCAATAAGCCCTGTCTTTTGATCTCAAAATACCGCCACCATTTTGGGTGTGTTTGTTGGGATTCCAGGCCAGACTCCTTGGATTGGCTGGTTTTATGTCGCTCGATAAATCCGGCATAAGTAAAAACTGAACGTTTCAAACCGGCTTTCAAATTCCGTTTCAAAAATACCAAAGCGCCTTGAATTTAGAGGCGTATGTGAAAGCATGGTTGCATGGCCAGATCTGTGCACTGTTAACAAAATTGTTTTTGAAACGGCTGAAAACAGCGGGAATTGCCAAATGAATATGAAAACGGCTTGACAAGCAGAGCGAAAAAAGCGGTATATTTGTTTCCAAAGCGCTTTGAATTTTTCAAATGATGAGTGCTCGGACAAGATTTTCATGTTATGCATGTTTTTTCTGGGAGGAAAATTTATGAAGAAAATACTCTACTCAACAGCCATGGCTTTGGTGCTCGCTGCTGGTTCCGCACAAGCGCAGACTGCGCTTATGTTTGAGCCTGGCTCCGGTGATTTTAACTGGGAGAGCTACGAGGCTCTAAAATCCACACAACTGAACGGCGAGCAGGTCACAGTCTTTGGCCCTTGGCTCGGACCCGATCAGAAAGTGGTTGAAAGCGTGTTGGCCTATTTCGGGGCAGCAACGGGTGCTGACGTCAAATATGTTGGTTCCGATAGTTTCGAGCAGCAGATCATGATTGATGCCGAAGCCGGCTCTGCACCAAATGTTGCCGTATTCCCTCAGCCAGGCCTTGCGGCTGATATGGCTGCACGCGGGTTTCTGTCGCCTCTGGCAAGCGGTACCGGTGACTGGATTCGTGAAAACTACGCGGCCGGACAGTCTTGGGTCGATCTTGGCACCTATGCAAATGCAAGCGGCGAAGATGAACTCTTCGGCTTCTTCTACAAAGTCGATGTAAAATCGCTGGTTTGGTATTCGCCTGAAAACTTTGAAGATGCTGGTTATGAAATTCCAACAAGCATGGAAGATCTGAAGGCCTTGTCAGAGCAGATTGTGGCTGATGGCGGAACACCATGGTGTATCGGTCTGGGATCAGGCGGCGCAACAGGCTGGCCTGCAACCGACTGGGTTGAAGACATGATGCTGCGCACGCAGACACCGGATGTCTATGACCAATGGGTCACAAACGAGATTCCGTTCACAGACGAACGTGTTGTCGCTGCTATTGATGAGTTTGGTGCATTTGCACGCAACAATGATTTTGTTGCCGGTGGTGCTGGAGCCGTTGCTTCAACAGACTTCCGCGATAGTCCCAAAGGCCTCTTCTCATCGCCTCCTCAGTGTTACATGCATCGTCAGGCTTCTTTCATTCCGGCTTTCTTCCCTGAAGGAACAAGTGTTGGTGAAGATGCGGACTTCTTCTACTTCCCAGCCTATTCCGGCAAGGATCTTGGAAATCCGGTTCTGGGTGCGGGTACACTTTGGGCTATTACAAGCGACAGCCCGGGTTCTCAGGCACTGGTCGAATTCCTGAAATCGCCGATCGCCCACGAATTGTGGATGGCACAGTCCGGTTTCCTGACACCGCACAAAGGTGTCGACACAGGAATTTATGCTGACGATACACAACGTGCACTTGGAGATGTTCTCCTGGGTGCAACAACCTTCCGCTTTGACGGATCCGATCTGATGCCAGGTGGCGTTGGCGCTGGTTCGTTCTGGACCGGAATGGTGGACTATGCAGGTGGCAAGCCTGCGGCAGAAGTTGCTGCAGAAATCCAGGCCTCCTGGGACTCGCTGAAATAATCAGCAGGCCGTAACGGCTATTGAGGAACCCGGCCCAAGCTGCCGGGTTCCCACCCATACTTAAAAGACATCGGGGAGGGGACTATGCATCCTGCATTCCAGGGGTTGCTGACGATTATCATCGGCGTTGGCGGTTGTGTCGGCTATTATTATTTTTCCAACCAGTTTTTGGACAAGGTTCTGTTCCCTGCCAAAGGGGCGAATATTGGACGGAACATCAATCGGGCCAATATGGTTCGACCGTGGCTGTTTCTGTTCCCAGCTCTTTTGGCACTTGGGCTGTATCTGGCCTATCCCGTTGTTGAGACATTGCGCATGTCCTTGTCCGAGCGTCTGCCGGGCGGTGGCTCTCAGTTTGTCGGCCTCGATAATTACGGGCAGATGATGAGCGAGCCGAAGTTCTGGGAGGCCTTGCAGAACAATTTCTTCTGGCTTCTGGTCGTCCCGGCGATGTCGACGGCCTTTGGCTTGTTGGCGGCGCAACTGACCGACCGTATTTCCTGGGGCAACATTGCAAAATCCCTGATTTTCATGCCCATGGCCATCTCCTTCGTTGGTGCTGCCGTGATCTGGAAACTGGTCTATGACACCCGCCCTGTGGATCAGGAGCAGATCGGCGTTCTGAACGCACTGTATCTCTGGTTCGGTGGCGCGGAGCCCAATACCTGGTTGACCATGCCGTTCTGGAATAATTTTTTCCTGATGGCAGTCCTGATCTGGATTCAAACCGGATTTGCCATGGTTATCCTCTCAGCCGCATTGCGCGGCATCCCTGAAGAAACCATTGAGGCTGCCATTCTGGATGGGGCCAATCCGTTCCAGGTCTTCTTCAAGATCAAGGCGCCACAGATCATGGGAACCATTGTTGTGGTCTGGACGACCATTACCATCGTGGTTTTGAAGGTCTTCGACATCGTGTTCGCCATGACCAACGGTCAGTGGGAGACGCAGGTTCTGGCCAACTACATGTATGACAAATTGTTCCGCGCCAATGATTGGGGCGTCGGCTCTGCCAGCGCCATGGTGATCATGCTTCTGGTGACACCGATCCTCGTTTGGAATGTCTACAACGCCCGCAAAGAAATGCGCTGAGGGAGACGACAATGGATAATATTGCAGGAACAAAATCCAGTCTCACCTGGGCTGTACACATCTCGGTGGCGTTGCTGGTTGCTTTGTGGCTCTTTCCAACACTCGGGCTTCTGGTTTCGTCTTTCAGAACGTCTGACCAGATTGCCACAAGCGGCTGGTGGAAAGCAGGCTTCCCTTCTGAACAGAACCTGACACTGAGAACAGGGGATCCTGATACGCAGGTGCAGGATGGAGATGTCTTTGTCATCGAAGGCAACCTGTTTGGTGAACCGGGTGCCGCTGAGATTTCGGTTTTCGGCATCTCGTCCCGCGAAATCGGAACCTATAATGCTGGGGATACGGCGGAACTGAGAAACGGTTCGACAGTAACCGTGCAGAGCAATGGCGACTATCGTCAGGAAAGCGCAGAAGAGCTGACCGGCAGCCGTGGCAGTCGAATTTTTGTGACGGCGACAACGCCGCCTGAATTCACCCTGAGAAACTATCAGAACGTCCTGTTTGATCCGTCAAACAGGGAGGGTATGGCAAAGGCGTTCTTCAACACGCTTACGGTGACAATTCCAGCCACCATTATACCCATTCTGGTTGCCGCCTTTGCTGCCTATGCCTTGGCATGGATGGATTTTCCGGGTCGTGCTCTACTCATTGCCGTCGTGGTTGGCTTGCTGGTGGTACCCTTGCAACTGGCGCTGATACCGCTTCTCAAATTTCACAATGAGATTGGTATCGGAAAGGGGTATCTGGGTGCCTGGATGGCCCATACCGGCTTCGGACTCCCATTGGCAATTTATCTATTGCGAAATTACATGGTGGGGCTGCCTCGGGACATCATCGAAAATGCCAAGGTTGACGGTGCGACGGATTTCCAGATTTTCGTAAAAATCATCTTGCCGCTCAGCTTCCCGGCCTTGGCCTCCTTCGCCATATTCCAGTTCCTTTGGACATGGAATGATTTGTTGGTGGCTCTGGTGTTCCTGATCGACTCAACCGGCGAAACGACCGTGATGACCAAGCAGATTGTTGAATTGCTCGGCACACGTGGTGGTAATTGGGAAATTCTGGCGACATCCGCCTTCGTCTCAATTGCGGTGCCTTTGTTGGTTTTCTTTGCCATGCAGAAATATCTCGTTCGCGGCCTGTTGGCCGGGTCGGTAAAGTAGGGCTCATAATCATGAACGCATTGGTCAATTTGGTGCCCAATCAGCTCCCGGCTGTTGATAAGGACTGGTGGCGCGGCGCGGTGGTCTACCAGATCTATCCGCGCAGCTTCCAGGACAGCAATGGCGATGGTATCGGCGATTTGCTGGGCATCCTGCAGCGTCTGCCCTACATCGCCTCGCTGGGTGTCGATGCCATCTGGATATCGCCATTCTTCACCTCGCCCATGAAGGATTTTGGCTACGACGTCAGTGATTACTGCGATGTTGATCCGCTGTTTGGATCACTGGCAGATTTTGATGCCGTGGTTGATGAAGCGCACAGGCTGGGCGTTCGGGTCATGATCGATCTGGTCCTCAGCCATGCGTCAGATCAGCATCCATGGTTCGTGGAAAGCCGTGCTGATCGGACCAACCACAAAGCTGACTGGTTTGTGTGGGCTGACCCACAGCCGGATGGCACGCCACCAAACAATTGGTTGTCGATTTTTGGCGGCTCGGCCTGGCATTGGGATGCACGCCGCGAGCAATATTATCTGCATAATTTTCTGATATCTCAGCCGGATTTGAACTTCCACAATGCCGATGTTCAGGACGCGCTTCTGGATGTGACCCGCTTCTGGTTGGAGCGTAAGGTGGACGGCTTTCGTCTGGACACCATCAATTTCTACTTCGCTGACAAGGAATTGCGCTCGAACCCGCCTTTGCCGCCGGATCAACGCAATTCGAATATTGCACCATCTGTGAACCCCTATAATCATCAGGAACATATCTATTCCAAGAATCAGCCGGAAAATTTGGCGTTTCTGGAACGCTTCCGCTCTGTACTGGATGAATATCCGTCCACCACATCGTTGGGGGAAGTGGGGGATGCGCAATTGGGGCTCGATATATTGGGTCAGTATACCAGCGGCGATGAACATGTTCACATGTGCTACGCCTTTGAATTTTTGGCCCAGGAGAGGCTGACGGCTGCGCGTATAGCCGAGGTGTTTGCCAAGCTCGATGACGTGGCAAAAGACGGCTGGGCCTGCTGGGCATTTTCCAATCACGACGTGAAGCGTCATAGCTCGCGCTGGGATTTGCCACCGGCGGCACTGCGCATTTACGCCACCATGATGATGTGTCTGCGCGGATCTGTCTGTCTCTATCAGGGAGAAGAATTGGGCTTTCCGGAAGCTGATGTCGCCTTTGAAGATTTGCAGGATCCGTATGGCATTGAGTTCTGGCCCGAATATAAAGGGCGGGACGGTTGCAGGACACCGATGACCTGGGACAAGTCCAATCTGAATGCAGGCGCCTCAGACGGCAAAACCTGGCTGCCTGTTGCCTCCGCACATCTGGCTCTTTGCGTAGAGCGACAAGAAGAAGATCCAACATCATTGCTGCATCACTACCGCAAGGCCATCTCCTTTCGTCAGGCGCATCTTTCTCTGACAAAGGGAGCCGATAATGGCGTCCATTGCGAAGGCGATATTGTCTATTTTGTTCGCAGTTTTGGCGGCGAGCAGATGTTCTGTGCATTCAACCTGAGTGACTCGCCATCAGCTCTGGATATGCCATCGGGTACATGGCTTCAGACCGGTGCCGAACTCGGCAGTGCCAATGTATCGGTAGATGGGAAATTACATTTGGGGCCGTGGCAACCATGTCTGGCACTCAAGACAAAAGCATAAACGGGGAGAGAACATATGGCCGACCTGAAACTGATAGACGTTGCAAAGACATATGGTGGGACTGTGGAAGTCCTGAAACACATCGATCTTGATATCAAGACCGGTGAATTGATTGTTTTTGTCGGCCCGTCGGGTTGCGGCAAATCCACCCTGCTGCGGATGATCGCCGGGTTGGAGAAAATCAGTGGTGGCGAATTCTACATTGACGGTGAGTTGATGAATGACGTGCCGCCCGCCCAGCGCGGCATTGCCATGGTGTTCCAGTCTTATGCGCTGTATCCGCATATGACGGTTCGCGACAACATGTCCTTTGCCCTGAAACTGGCCAAGAAATCTCCCGAAGAAATCAAAGCTGCGGTGGATAAGGCTGCTGATACGCTGCAATTGACAGAGTATCTGGACCGGCTGCCCAAAGCCCTGTCTGGCGGTCAGCGCCAGCGTGTTGCCATTGGCCGATCAATCGTGCGCGATCCAAAGGTCTATTTGTTTGATGAGCCGCTCTCCAATCTGGATGCTGCACTGAGGGTGGCCACACGCATTGAGATTGCCCAGTTGAAGGAATCCATGCCTAATTCCACAATGGTCTATGTGACCCACGATCAGGTGGAGGCGATGACTCTCGCCACCCGCATCGTGGTCCTGGCCAATAAGGGCATTGCACAAGTTGGTAGCCCGCTTGATCTTTATGAACGCCCCGAAAATGAATTTGTGGCCCAGTTTATAGGGTCTCCGGCCATGAATCTGTTTGCTGGCGAAGTTGTCTCCACTGGCGAAAAAACCGGCGTCAAACTGTCGGACGGCAAAGGCACTATCATGGCGGATATTCCGACCCAGGCCACCGATATAGGGCTGAAAGTCAATGTCGGGATCAGGCCGGAAGATATGACGCTCACCGATGGTGAGAATTATGCCTTTGAAGCCAAGGTGGAAATCAGCGAAGCGCTTGGCGAAGTGACTCAGGTCTATTTTGCAAAGACCAATCCCTCGCATGATCCAGTCATAGCAAAACTACCTGGCATTCACCGCAATGTGCGTGGCAACTTGCTGCGTATGACCGCCGACCCATCAAAGCTGCACATCTTCAGCAATGGCAAATCATTGCTGTATCGGTGATTTTGGGGCTTTGTAGCCTGTGATAAGGACTTAGCCGTTTTCACGGCTAAGTCCTTATGGTTTTCTGATGCGAATGCGCTTGTAGGGATTAGATTAGCGCCGGACTGACTTCCCAGACTTGTTGTGCATCAAAGCGTGGCCGCAAATTTGGCAATCGCCTGCTGGTAGGCCGAGGATGCATTCCATTCTTTCAGCACTCTGAAATTATGTGTTCCCTGGCCGAAGGGCTGGCCAGCACGCCATCCATGAGCGCGCAGGTAGTTCGCTGTTGACGCCATCACATCTGGAATCGAACGGATGAGATCCCGTCGTCCATCGCGATCAAAATCCACGCCAAATTTTATGTAGTTCTTGGCCATGAACTGGGTCTGACCAATCTCGCCATGACGCGCGCCGCGCATTTGCTTTTTGTCAATCCAACCCTTGTCGATAATCACCAGTGCAGCCATCAGATTGGGCTTGAAAAAGCCAGACCTTCGGCAGTCATGGGTGAGCGAGGCCAATGATGTGACAATGTCATGCTTTCCGGTAAAGCCGCCAAAGCCTGTTTCCATGCCCCAGATGGTGACAAGCACTTCTTTTTGCACGCCGTATTTTTTTTCAACCTGGTTCAACAGCCTTGCATAGCTTTTCAACCGTTTGCGTGTTGGGCTCAGCAGGCCTTTGGTCTTCTTGGCATAGAAGCTTGGAAAATTTGTTTTCGCACGCTTGAAGCTTCGGTTGACGCTGCGGTCATACTTGATAACTCCGGGCGAATACTGAGTTGCAGCCAAAGCTGCCAGGCCGCGCCGCCCAATACCAGCAGCCTTTGCTTCCTTGGTGAAATCACGTTTGAAAGCGTCAAATCCTGATCCGTTATTGCTGCATTTAGCTGCCATGGCGGAGCCGGAGACAAGCGCAAATGTAACTGCGCCAACGATAATTCCAAAATTTCTGCGCATACAAGCCTCGTTAAAACATTGATCCGATTGTCGGATTTTACAATTGAACGCATCAGCATCATAAATGCGCTAAGTCGCTTTCGGGCAAAAGAGGGCCAAAATCCGGCAATTCTGTGTTTAACAGCTCGCTATTGCGAATTGGTAAAGCAGGTTTAAGCGGCGGGTGAGGGGTGTTCTGCCATCGCCGCGCCAGCTTTTTGCTTAGGGTCCGCACCCTAAATTCCCGCCCAGATTGTCTTGATTTCTGGCCAGGCTTCGCTGCCCACCTGGAGGGATCGTTCCGCCGCTGCAGATGGAATGAGATCACCAATTGCCGTCTTGTAGCTTGGCCGTGCCTGATTGGCACGCAGCCATGGATCAATCGCAGGGTAGCGCTCGGTCCACAAGCCGGACAGGCTAAGCCGATCCAGACGGTCCACATAGGCGATAACCGCGATGTCTGACAGGCCATATTGGCCGGCAGTCAACCAGTCAGCGCTTTCCAGAATAGCCGACATATCATCGAACATACGCTTGAACGTGAAAAGGGCACCTGCAACGTAAGGTGAGTTCACGCCATTGGTGTACAGGTCAATGCGCTTTGACCGGATTTGCGGGTTCGGGAATTTCGCAATTCGCGCTTTCACCTGTTCAGGCGTGCTGTCACGCAACTGGTTTTGGCGCATCAATGTTGCAAATGTTACAGAGTTGATAGCGGCATGAATATCAATCGCACGTGTCAGCCACAGATGCATAGCCGCCTGATCTTTTGGGGCTGTCGGGGCCAATGGATTGTGATCGGACAGTTGATCCAGATATTCGGCGATCACACTGGATTCTCGCAATACGATATCGCCATCAACCAAAGTCGGAACGACACCTTCCGGATTGAGCTTCATGTATTCGGCATTAGATTGCTCACCCTTGGCAAGGTCAAGATGCACGCTTTCCCACGCCAATTCTTTTTCTGCCAGCGTAACGCGTACCTTTTGCGAACAGACACTATTATTATTGTGATAAAGTTTCATTGCTCGGTCCTCCATTTGCAATCTGTGCCGTGCCTAGCACAATTGACATTTGGGGAAAAGCCACGATACGATACAAGTGTACCGCCAAGCAGGTCACTCATGGTCAGGGGAACATGGGGAGGAAACCGATGCTGCGGTACAATGGAGGAGAAACATGTTGCAAAATCCGGTCGTGAAAATTGCTTTGGCTGTGGCCATCAGCGCCGCATCCATTTCTGCTGTTTCGGCGCAGAAACTGAAAGTGTCCAGCTTTCTGCCGCCGAACCACACATTCCACAAAATGCTAAAATTGTGGTCAGATGAAATGAGCGAAAAATCCAATGGCGAAATGTCTTTGGAAGTCTTTACATCTGGCCAGCTTGGCCCACCTCCACGCCAGTTTGAACTGGTTGCCGCGGGTGCTGCTGATCTGTCGATCATCCTGCACGGCGCAACGCCTGGTCGCTTCCCAATGACAGAACTGGCCGGGTTGCCGCTCAGCTATCCCTCTGCTGGTGATTTGAGCGCCATCACATCGCGGCGCTTGACCGAGCTTGCGCCAGAATATCTGGCGGAGGAACACGCTGGAACCAAGATTATGTGGATGGCCGTCACGCCACCTTTGAAAATCCACTCGGCCAAAGCCGATCTGAGCAAACTGGAAAACATCAAGGGCCAACGTATTCGGTATGCCGGTGCCATCTGGCAGCAGGTTGTCGAGAAACTTGAGGCCGTTCCATTGAGAATTCCGCCGGCACAGTCTGCGGACAGCATTTCAAAGGGCGTTGCCGATGCAGCTTCATTCCCATTTGAAGCAACAAAGGCGTTCGATATGGCGCCCCTCATCAAATACTCTCTGGAGCCAGGCATCGCCTCGGCAACCTTTGCAGTGGTGATGAACGAAAACACCTACAACAGCCTCAGCCCGGAAATGAAAAAGATCATTGACGACACCACCGGTCCTGACCGGGGCGAAGCATTTGGCAAAATGTGGGATGATGGTGAAGCCGAAGCGCGTCAATACATGGCAGATGGCGGCGTGAGCATCGTTCAATTGTCGGACGCTGAACGGGCCACTCTGGAAAGCGTTGTTGCACCAATCAGCGACAGCTTCATTGGTGCTGTGAATGAGTCCGGAAAACCCGGCAGTGACTTTGTAGCAGCTTACACGAAATAGAAATGAAGCAAGGCCGGGCTTTCATGAACTGGATGTCCGGCTTTTGCCTTTACCCTTGCCATCGGCGTTCACGCCCTGGCTGCAAGCAGGGATAGCCATATGCCGCATAACGGCCAAGTTCGACGAGTTTTACATTCCATTTTCGAACTGCAGTTGAAGCTGTCAATGCTTGCGTTAGTCGCGATGATGATCATCATCGTCGCAGATGTTTTCATGAGATATACATTTAACGCACCGATCCCCGGTACGTATGATCTGGTTGGCATATTGCTTGCCATTATGGTCTTTTTCGGTCTGGCAAAAGTGATTTCTGAACGTGCGGAAATCACCATCGACATTGTGGACAATCTCGTACCGCCAGTTGTCGTGCGTCTGTTGATAATGATTGCAAGTCTCATTGCATTGGGCGTTCTCCTTTTCATTTTCTGGTCAATGATTGGCCCGATGATCAGCGCCCAACGTTATGGTGACCGTTCGCTGGAACTCAACCTGCCGGTCTGGCTGACCTGGGCCTTGTCTCTGGTGGGTTTGGCAGGGGCTATTCTGGCTGCTGTCATGACTGTATTTTCGTCAGGAAAATCAGAAGTTTCTGACGAGCGGGGCACGGACATATGAGCATGCCAATCATGGGTCTGCTGTCCATTGCTGTGCTATTCAGCCTGTTACTGTTGCGCCAGCCTGTCTGGCTGGCTTTGGCCCTATGCGGTATTATTGGCAATGCGCTTCTGTCCAATGTGAGCGTGGCAAAACTGGTGACCGGCACCAACGCCTTCGACATTGCGTCAGGATATGGTCTGTCAGTCATACCGCTTTTCATTTTGATGGGTGAAATAGCCTCTAAATCAAGATTGTCAGCTGACTTGTTCAAAGCTGCCCGCATTGTCCTTTCAGGTATGCGTGGCGGGCTTTCTGTAGCCACCATCGGGGCATCTGGTGCCTTTGGTGCCATTTGCGGCTCGTCTATTGCTACCGCCGCTACGATGACCCGTATCGCAATGCCGGAGATGCGTCGTGCAGGCTATGAAGAAGGCTTCGCGGCCTCTTCTGTGGCAACAGGTGGCACACTGGGAATTCTTATCCCGCCCTCAATAATCCTCGTTATCTACGGATCAATTGCGGAAGTCTCCGTACCCAAATTATTCGCAGCATCCCTCATCCCCGGATTGGTTTTGCTGGTCCTCTATTCGGTCATTGCCATGATCATTGCGGCCAGGTCTCCGGAAAAGGCCCCTTTGGACGCATCGGCCAGTTTGGTGGAGCGCCTGAAGGCGCTGAGTGAGCCATGGCAGTTCATCATTCTTTTCAGCGCTACAATCGGCGGTATCTATCTGGGAGTATTCAGCCCCAACGAGGCTGCGGCAGTCGGCGCATTCGGCGCAATTGTGCTGGGCTTTGCCACGGGCAATCTGACCATGATCCGATTGACGGAAGCCGTGCGTGCATCGGTCATCACGTCCTGCGTCCTCTTTCTTATTGTGATCGGCGCAACCATCTTTGCAAACTTTGTCGTGCAGACAAGATTGCCGGAATTGCTGTTGTCCTCAGCCCAGGAATTTGGACTTGGCCCCTTCGCAGTGGTCTCCATCATTATCCTGCTTTACATTGTGATGGGCTGTTTTCTGGAGGGGATCGGCATGATGCTGATCACGGTGCCTGTGTTCCTGCCAATCATAATTGGGTACGGCTATGATCCGATCTGGTTTGGCGTTCTGGTCGTGGTTGTTGTTGAACTGGGCCTGATAACACCGCCCGTTGGCATGAATTTGTTTATCATTCAGGCGCAGATACCCGGGACGAATATTGCCACCCTCTACCGGGGCATTGTCCCTTTTCTGATCGCGCCGTTGATCCTCATTCTGCTGCTATTCCTGCTTCCTCAGCTCACGCTTTGGTTGCCATCCATTCTTTATTGAGAAGGACCCGATGCACACAAAAACAGCCCTTATTTTCGATCAAAAGGCGGACTGGTACGCCCGCGAACTTGGCGGCTTGTGTCAGAATTATCAGTTTGTTGCAGCTTCCACACACGAAGAGGCTGTGTCGCGCGCTGCTGATGTGGACATACTGGTCTGCCTTGCGCCCTACATCAAACCGGATTTGATTGCCGCCATGCCCAATCTTGAATGGGTGCAGGCTCTGACCACAGGTGTTGATAATCTTTTGGCCATGGACGCGCTGCCTAAAGAAGTGGTGGTCACGAATTGCAATGGCTTCCACGGTCCCCAGATGTCGGAACTGACGCTGCTGTTGATGCTGTCGCTGGCACGTGATTTTCCAACGATGCTGAAAAATCAGAAATCAGCATCCTGGCAAAGATGGCCGCAGCCACTGCTGGCTGGAAAAACCGCCTGTCTTGTTGGTTTGGGTGCCATAGCAGAAACACTGGCAAAGCGCTGTCTGGCAATGGAGATGCGCGTGACCGGCGTTTCCAATGGGCGCGCGGAACTTGAAGGTTTCGACCGGATTTACAAGCGATCTGACATTGAAAGCGCTGCCAGTGACGCGGATTTCCTCATTGTGATTGTGCCTTACTCTGAAGAAACACATAATATCGTCAACGCTAAAACCCTCAGCGTCATGAAACAATCAGCCTTCTTGATCAACATTTCTCGCGGCGGCTGCGTCGATGAAGAAGCCTTGGTTGATGCTCTGGATGCGGGCCGCATTGCCGGAGCCGGCATGGATGTGTTTGCAACTGAGCCGCTGCCGAAAGACAGCCCGCTTTGGCACCATCCCAAAATCATTGTTACGCCCCATATCGGCGGAATGGCTGACATTTATCATCAACAGGCTCTGCCGCTTGTCGCTGAAAATCTCAACAAATACGCCCGTTCCGGTGTTGACGGTTTGACCGGAAAATTTGACCGCTGAATTTTTGAAAAATCTGTAAGGATCTCTCCCATGAAAATGCGCTCTCCCATTACCGATGCAGAACTGCAGCGCCGCTGGAAGGCTGTTGCCACGGCTATGGAGGCAGATGGTATCGATGCCTTGGTTATGCAGAACACCAGCGATTGGGTTGGCGGTTATGTGCGCTGGTTCAGCGACATTCCGGCCGGCAATGGCTATCCCAGAACTCTTGTCTTCTACCGTGATCAGCCGATGACCATCATCGAAATGGGACCGTTTGATACAGTGCGGGATCTCGGTGGCACAGATGATATCCATCGGGGTGTTGGCCGCATGGTCCACACGCCGTCCTTTACCTCAATTGGCTACACGAACAGATATGATGCTGAATTGCTGGTGAAAGAATTCCAGACTACCAAACCGGCAAAAATCGGATGGCTGACACCCGACACACTGCCTTATTCGCTGGTGGATGCGGTGCAGAAAATGCCCGACGCACCCCAGCAGGTCGATGCGACGGATCTGGTTGATACGATCAAAGCCATCAAAAGCCCGGAAGAAATCGAACTCATCATCCAGACCGCTGACCTGCAGGATAAGGTGTTCGCCGAAGTGTGCGATTTCCTGCGTCCGGGCGTGCAAGACATTGATGTTGCCAATCATGCACAGGCCGTGGCCCAAAGGCTTGGCAGTGATCAGGGAATTTTCCTTGGCACATCTTCACCGCTGGGGCGTTCATCGCGGTTTGCAAGCCGGCCGCTTCAAGCCCGTACAATTGAAAAGGGTGATCATTTCTCGCTGCTGATTGAGATTAATGGGCCGGGCGGCGTTTATCTGGAAATCGCCCGTACCATGGTGCTTGGCACGCCAAGTGACCATCTGCTGCAATCATTTGAACACATGAAGAAGGCGCAGGACTACACGCTTTCCCTGATGAAACCCGGCGCCAGCCCTGCTGAAATTGCAGCGGCGCATGATGCCTGGATGATCGATCATGGTCTGCCGCCCGAGACACGCCTTTACGCGCATGGTCAGGGCGTCGATATGGTGGAACGCCCGATGATCCGGAAGGATGAAACCATGCCATTGGCTGCCAATATGTGCTTTGCGGTTCATCCCGGATTTGATGATGGCGAAGTCTTTGCTGTGATCTGTGATAATTACATGATCGAAGAAGGTGGTGTGGGCGCATGTTTGCACAAGACTGAAAAGAAGATTTTCCAGCTCTGATCGGCACGCCCGACAAAAGCTACAGATTTTATAAAGGAAGCCCAAATGGACCAGTCACCGGGACACCGTAAGATAGCTCTGGAAGAGCATTTCATGATGCCGGAATTTGTCGACTATTGGTCCAAGACGGCGATCAATATCAGCCCGGGATTGTTCGGCAAGGTGCGGAATACACTGGAGGATTTTGGTGAATTGCGGCTCACGGGCATGGAGCGAAACAACATTGAAAAAGCTGTTCTGTCGCTTGCAGGCCCAGGTGTCCAAGCTGAGACGAACACTGCCACCGCGGTGAAAATGGCAAAGATCTGTAACGAGTATCTGGCAGAACAGATCAGCACCCAACCAGACCGCTATGCCGGTTTCGCTCATTTGGCCCTTCAGGACCCGCTTGCAGCAGCAGATGAGTTGGAACGCTGCATCAAGCAGCTTGGCTTTTGCGGCGCCATGATCAATGGCCAGACCAACGGGGCCTATCTGGATGATGATCGCTTTTCAGTTGTCTGGGAACGGGCATCAGATCTTGATGTCCCGATCTACATCCACCCCAACAATCCAGCGGATGTCCCTTATATGTACAACAATCATCCCGAGCTGTTTGGCCCGGTTTGGTCATGGACAGTGGAAACCGGAAATCACGCATTGCGGATTTTGTTCAGCGGGGTGTTTGACCGCTACCCGAAGGCCAAACTCATTTTGGGCCACATGGGTGAGACCCTGCCTTACCAGCTTTGGCGTTTTGACAGCCGTTGGTTGATCAGCAATCGCGGTGACATGACCCTGGACATGAAGCCGTCTGACTATTTCAAGCGCAATATTTACGCGACCACTGCAGGTGTCTGCTCGGATGAGCCGCTGCGTTGTGCCATGGACGCCATGGGCCCTGAGCGTGTGATGTTTTCGGTCGACTATCCATTTGAGAAGATAGACGAGGCTGGCGCGTGGATAGACAGCGCACGCCTGTCCGAAGAGGAACGCACCATGGTGTGTTACCAGAACGCCAAGACATTGCTGCGTCTATAGGCTTGCATGCAGGACGTCATGCGGACTTCTTGATAAAGGTTCCCGCGTTCAATTCACTGATAGCCTGTTGCAATTCCTGGCGTGTGTTCATGACGATTGGGCCGTGCCAGGCAACCGGCTCCTGAATGGGTGTCCCCGACACCAGCAGAAAGCGGATGCCCTCATCACCTGCCTGGACTGTGATTTCATCACCTGTCCCGAACAGCACCAGGGATCGGTTGCCGCTCTGGTCCCGGATCAGCAGTTCTTCTCCATTGGCTTCTTTCTCAGTCAAAACCCCAATGGGTTTCGAGGCATCGCGAAAGGTGCCTGAGCCTTCAAAAATATAGGCAAATGCCTTTTGATAGGTGCTGACGGGCAGGGTGCGTTTTTTCCCGGCGGGTACAAAAACATCCAGATAGCGCGGGTCGGCAGCAATACCATCAACCGGGCCTTTGCGGTCCCAGAATTCGCCGCAAATGATTTTGACTTCTGTGCCATCGTCTTCCTGCAAAAGTGGAATTTCGCTGGCATTCACATCCTGATAGCGTGGGTCTGTCATCTTCAGATCACGGGGTAAATTCGCCCACAACTGAAAGCCATGCATCTGCCCCTTTGCGTCACCTTCCGGCATTTCCTGATGCAGGATGCCACTGCCTGCTGTCATCCATTGGACATCACCAGCACCCAGAGCGCCTGTATTGCCGAGACTGTCAGCATGTTCCACTGAGCCTGAAAGCACATAGGTGATTGTCTCAATGCCCCGATGCGGATGCCAGGGGAACCCGCGTTCAAAATCTTGCGGCCGGTCATTGCGAAAATCGTCAAACAGCAGAAACGGGTCTGCCATATCCGGATCACCAAATCCAAATGCACGATGTAGCTTAACGCCAGCCCCTTCCATTGTGGGTTGGGCTTGCAGAATTTGGTTGACCGGGCGGACAGACATAACAGTGCTCCTGTATTGTTCACCAATTTAGTTTGACACAGATCATCCAGGAAGTGTCGTGAACAGTGTGTCTCGTGGTGCTGTACAGAGCGCATTGCCCTTGGCCAAGGGGTTTTTCAAAGGTTTTGAAATGTATAGAATTTTAATAAATGTTTCTATATTAGTGTTAATTTTTTATTATGAATATACGAAACTGTTGATTACAAATTAGGAATGGAAGATAAGTGTAGACATAGGATTTAGGGGCGAAATTGAATTGAATAAAGATGCGAAAAAGAATTTTATATTAAGAGATGCAGATTTTTCTGAGTAGTTAATTCGGAATTAGAGAAATAAAGTTGCCACCATTCGCCCATGGTGGCATCGGTTGGGCAAGTTTCTTGCATTTTTAATGAAGGTTGCAATCGTTCGCCCCGAGAGCTGCTTCCATTTTGAGGCTTGCCCAACTGCTTGCCTAACGAATTGCCTCTTGCAGGGTGCCGAGAGCGATTTCGTTTTTCCTGGTTGAAACGAAGAACCAGGCACACTTCCACAAATCATTGATGAAAATTAAGCCGCGTTGCTTAGCAACGGGCTTTTTGTCTTGTGCTGTTTAAAGTAAATAAATTAACCAATTAAGCAAAAAAATTAACAATATCAATTAATTATAAGTTCGATATAATTAAAAAGTTGTTAAATTTCTGTTGAAAACTACAAGTAATAAGTATTTATAATGGAATTGCGGAAAGCATTTTCCAAAAAGACGTTTTAAGAAAACAAAGTGCTTCCGATTAAAAGTATTGCGTAAATCGGAGAAACACTATGATTAAGTATATTTGGAGAGTATCCTCAGGCTTGATCGCCGGTGCCGTCGTGGCAGCTGCCATGACAGTAACCCCCGTTCAAGCTCAGCAAGGACCAAGCCAGGAAGTCTGCAACCAGCTTCCTCAGCACATTCGTGTAGAATATTCCTGTTCAGGATCGGCCTTCTTGGTTGAATCCAACGCGGAAGAAAACGCGGTTGTCGCGGCTGTTACAGAGCCTAGCCGCAAGCTTGAAAAGATGAAGCCACACAAGCACAAGAAGAAAAAGTGGCATAAGAAGCGCAAGCATAAGAAGCACGCAAAGAAGCACGACCGCAAGCATAAGAAGCATGCCAAGAAGCGCGATCGTAAGCGCGACAAGAACCGCAAAGGGCGCAAGGGTCGTAAAGACGGTCATGGGCACAATGGCGGCGGAAACGGCGGCAATGGCGGCGGAAACGGCGGCAATGGCGGCGGAAACGGCGGCAATGGCGGCGGAAACGGCGGCAATGGCGGCGGAAACGGCGGCAATGGCGGCGGAAACGGCGGCAATGGCGGCGGAA
>JBPOEV010000019.1:0-64986 GCA_051251535.1 Alphaproteobacteria bacterium | reverse complement strand
CCCCCCCCCCCCCCCCCCCCCCCCCCCCCCCCCCCCCCCCCCCCCCCCCCCCCCCCCCCCCCCCCCCCCCCCCCTCTCGTGTGAGCGCTTCCTAACGCTCCACTTTTACAATCTCTGAAGATTGCGATGATTTGATAATGGCTTCAAGCGCGGCCGCGTTGTGCAGCATGTCAGCAGCCGCAACCGGATAGGGTGCAACGCCTTCAATAGCATCAGCAAAGGCTGCGAAGTTTGCTGCCACTGAATCAATCAGCGCGAACTCCGTCAGTTCGGGCTGGGCGCTGCCAATCCGGCTTTTGACGCTGTTCAGGCTGGAGAGCGTGTAGGATTCTATATCGTCAGGGCCAATTGCCTCCGCCCAGCCTTCTGATCCGGATATGAGCAATCTTGAATTAAGGGGCGATGCGAGCGAGCTGCTGATAGTGCCGATTTTTCCGCTGACAAACCCAAGCGTCACCAGCATGGTATCGGGAAACGGTGTGTCGATTGTCCGCGCCGGACTGCTGGCCAGCACCCAGTCAATCTCACCAATCAGATGAATGAAAAGATCAAGATGATGAATGCCCAAATGGACCATCGGACCAACAGGTGCTTCAGCGAGGTTCAAACGCCACCAGGTACCGTCATCCCTGGATCCTTTATCACCAGCCGCAGCCTTGTTGAGCTTTTCAATCGCTGCCTTTGTAAAATCGTGTGACAACACAGACTGAATGGTTGTGATCTGGCCCAAAGCCTCGTCCGCAATGAGCTTTTTCATCGCGGCAATTGAGGGATAAAAGCGGTGATCATGGCCAAGCGCCAGAACAACATTATTATCGCCCGTTACCTGCACATTCTGCTGCGCATTTGCGTAGGACAGAGCAAATGGTTTCTCCGTCAAAATATGTTTTCCGGCCTCTGCCGCAAGGCGGATCTGCTCTGCGTGAAGCGTGTGTGGTGTTGCAATGGAGACCGCGTCAATGTCCGGATCATCCAGCACTTCATCAAGCGATGGCACAACTGGAAAGTCCATCGGCACAGAAGCCGTGTCCACACCCATTACCACATTGAAGCGTCCGCTGGCAGAAGCAGACTGGGCATGCCTCTGCCCCCATTTTCCAAGACCTATGACTGCGAGATTTAGCATTGGCTGATTCCATTTTACGTTTGCATTGGCGCTAAGCGGGCAAGCGGAATTCCGCCATTTCCCGCCCGTGTTGATGAAGGCTTGCATGGAACTTGCTCCAAGACCCAGCCCATTTCCTGGGCAAATACATGCATTCTCAGGCATGCACTTTTGTCTGCGAGTATCCCTCGGCTCCCTATGGCTGATCTTTGAACATGGTTTTGATCAGACTGATTGTTTCGTCTACGGCTGGCGAAGGATGCCGTCGGTCAACGGTCGTCAACTGAACCGGCCAACTGAACGGATTTGTGGTCATCTTCAGCTCTGCCAATTCGCCAGAGTCGGCCGCCAGTGACAATAATTGAGGATGAACAAGACCAATGAGATTTCTCTGGCGCAGGATCGCAATCATCAGGACGGACGGCGAAATTTCTACCGGGCCGGTGGGTGGCTGCAGCTTTTCTTTCAGAAAAACCTGATCAAACTTTCTGCGCGGCAAGGTATCGGCAACTGGAACCAGCCATTCCTGACTGGCCAGCGTCTTCAACGTGACCTTTTTCTGACGGGCCAGGGGATGTTCCGATCGCACCAGAATGGATGGCTTGGACTGCGCAACGATGTGCGAACGCACGCCTTTGGGCAACGCGCCGGAATTGACCGGCCCAAAAATGATATCCAGCTTGCCGTGCAACAAGGGACCGATCAGATCATTGAAGCGACCGCTCATGAAATTGAACTGGGCGTTGGGTCGGCGATTGAGGATGCGGCCAATGATTTCCGGCAGGAAAGTGTAGCCTTCATAGGCGCCCATGCCGATCCGTACCAGCCCACCTGTATGGCCCTCATCTCTCACAAACCCGCTGCTCAGCGTTTCAAAATTTGACTGAACAAGAGTGGCATATGCGAGAAATTTTTTGCCATTGCTGGTGAGCGTCACACCCTTGCGGGCGCGCTCAAACAGGCGCACGCCACCGAGAATTTCTTCCAGGTCCCGGATGCTGCGGCTGAGTGCTGGTTGCGGCATGAAAAGATTGTCCGCAGCCTCGCTGATACTGCCCGCTTCGGTCACTGCTATAAAGTGGCTGAGTTGTTTGAATTTGAGCCGATCAAATCGATTGAGCATGTCCTGCCTCCGCGCGCATCCCGGCCCGTTTGCAACAGGCCCTTCCATGTGCCGACAGATTTTCACACAATGAGGAAGCGATCCATATCAAAAACAGTATGGAATTCAGCATGGTAGCCATGAGCGAAACGGGCTGGATCAATGGTGCCGAACCTAACCCAATCCAAGACCCAGTATTTCGCGCGCTTCATCTGGTGTCGCCGGTCGCTCACCAACGCTTTCGATGATTTCCACGGCACGAGACACAAGCGGCGTGTTTCCTTCGGCCAGTACGCCGCGTTCGATGAAGATATTGTCTTCCAGACCAACTCGGACATGCCCACCCAGCAACACGGCAGCGGCGGCCATCGGGAATTCGGTTTTTGCAACACCAAACCCGGCCCAAACGGCATCGGGTGGCAGATGCGAGCGCATGAAGGTCATGGCTTCCACAGTTGCAGGCGCGCCCCAGGGTATTCCAAGACAGAACTGAAACAGGCCCGGCGCTTTGGCAAAACTGCGTTTCACCAGATCTGCACCATGCAAAACATTGCCAACATCGAAGGCTTCAAGCTCTGGCTTTGTACCAACGGATTTGATGACTTCCAGCATGGCTTCCACATGGGCTGGGGTGTTCATGAAAACACGTCCGCCATGATTGAATGTCACCACATCCACGCTGCAGATTTCCGGTTTCAATTCCTTGATATGAGCCACGCGCTCTTCAGGAGATGCCAGATCGCTGCCTTCTGCAGCGATTTGAGGATCGTCCTCTGAGGGCGTGAAGAAAGCGCCCGGACCGGTGGTCAGATTGATCACAATATCCGTATCGCTTGCGCGTATGCGTTCAACCACTTCCCGGTACTGCGCCAGATCCATCGACGCAGCTTTGGTCACCACATCACGCACATGAATATGCGCGACAGCTGCACCCGCCTTTGCCGCAGCGACGCATTCATTGGCGATTTCTTCCGGTGTCACCGGCACATGCGGATTGCGCAAGGCGATCCCGTGATCACCGCCTGTCACGGCGCATGTTATAATGACGGGTCTCGACATTCTGATCCCTCCCCTGATTGTGTTTTGCGAAATTTTATCTCAGGAAATTCCATCCGGCGTGCCGGTTGCCTTACGCACACGCGGCATCACTTCCGTTCCCATCAATTCCAGGGAGCGTTTGCCCAACGCCGGGTCCACCCAGTCCATGCCCGCATAGACCAGTTCGCCACAGCCACCGACCTCTTCGTTGAGTTCCAAAATCTGGTCGACAACCGAATTGACCGTTCCGTACATCACCAGATTATCCATGACATAATCCAAGGTGATCTCGTCATCGGGCTGTTCGCGGTGCTCCTTGAAACCACCATGAATGCCGGCGCGTTTGAACTTGGTCAGAATCTGATTGTAGTAAAAATGGTAAGGTCCGTTTGGATCTTCCCTTGCGTAGCGTTTTGCAGTTGCCTCATCATCGGCGACAAAAATGGTGCGCGCAATCCGCCAGTCGGACCGATCAGCTTTGGCGCCAACGGCCTCTTTACCCACGCAGTAATTATCCCAGTGGCTTTTCAACCATTTTGACAGCAGAAAGTTGGCGGACATGGGATGGAAGTCTTTCTTGCCCATCTCAATCACACCCTTTGAAAATGGTGCAACGACAGTGCCGACAATTTCGGGAAGCGGTTGCTGATAAGGCTTTGCCAGATATCCAAGGCCCAGTGACAATTCTCCGGTTCGCATGGTAGAAATCTTGTAGCGATTGTCCGGCAGATTTATATCGTAGGGTGGCTCGCCCTGCCAAATGGCCAGAATGACATCAATGGCCTCGACAAACATCTTCTGACGGTCCTGGTCCAATGTTCCAAGAATTTCAGCGTCGGTCGGGAGGGAGCCGGGGCTGATACCGAAAATGAAACGCCCTTTTGCAAGATGGTCGAGCATGGCTGCATGGGATGCAATGAGCGCCGGGTGACTTTGCGACAAGTTGGATGTGCCGGTGGCCAGCTTGATTGTTTTGGTGTCAGAAATCAGAGACGACAGAAACAGCATGCTGTTGGTGATTGTTTCCACCTTGTCGGCAAGATGCTCGCCAACGAAACAATCATAAAAACCAACCTGATCGGCCAGGATAATGCCTTCGCGATCTTCCTGCAGTGTTTCAGTCCAGTTGCGATGCATTGGATGCATCGGCATCGTAAAATATCCAAGTCGCATAGTATGATACCTGTGAAGTGATTGGAAAGTGGCGCGCTTGCGCGCTTATTTCAGGATGCTTTCAAGAGCATCGACGAAGGCAGCCGGATCGTCACTCATCGGGAAATGACCGCAGTCTTCCAGCGTGATTGATGGTGCATCTGGCAACATTTTTTCAAAATGGCTGGCCCCAGCAATGGTCGGACCAACGTCGCCATAAATCACCGCAGCATTGCCTTTGATCTTGCCAAGATTTTCCAGAACGTCGTAGTCGCGCAGCGCCCACATAACGCCCACCATGGTCTTGGCTCCAGCTTTGTTACGGTCGCAATTCCAGCGGGTCAGCTTGGCCGGTGTCAACTTGCGGAAACGGGGGGCTATCAGTTCAAAATTCTGGGTTGGAATACCGAAATTGATATCGATGCCTGCCCAACCATCCAACCAATCCTGCAGCGATCGAATGGGCGTTTCGACAAGGAACAGCCAGTCGAAGCGGTCTGCGTAACGCACACCCAGATCGACGCAGATTGTGCCGCCAACCGATGAACCGGCAACGCTGGCACGCTTGATGTCAAGCGCATCCAGAAATGCTATGACAGCGTCGGAATAATCCTCAATGCTCAGATGTCGGGGTGTGGGATCGGAATCCCCATGGCCGGGCATATCCCATGCAAGCACGCGCCGGTTCTTTGCCAGTCCGGCGATGACTTCTTCATATTCATGGGCTGAGCAACCATTGCTGTGCAACAGAAGCAGCGGTTCGCCCGCGCCAGCTTCCAGATAATGAATCCTGCCGGTTTTGGTAGCAACAAAACCGTCCTTTATCAGAGTGTTACTGTCAGTCACCGACATATATTCTGTCCTCCCACGACGTCTGTCTTTCCTTCGGGCGGTCAGATCAGCAGCCCGATGCAGCACTTCGATTTTCAGTACAGGAGGGTTCAAGGCGCCAACAAGTGGCCGCGTTCCGCATGCCGGAATTCAAACATTCAACCTATTAGATTCGGGAAATCTGTCATGTGCCATGGCGAATTCTGGCCAGCTCCTTATTTGATATCTTCACAGGGGTATATCTAAGCCGAGGATGGCGATCATGAAGGGCTTGGGCTTCTGGATGGGTTACGCATGATGAGGTAAATCAGATGATTGTACCCAAAGCCGAATACGGCTTCTGGTCTGCGCGTGGGGGTCAGCGCACTATTTGTGTTGAAACAGGGGTATGGTCGAGATTGACATCTTTGCTGATCCATCCTGAACTTGCCGTGCGTGGGCGATGTAGATCAGGGTCTGGTTCTTTTTGTCAAAAATGCGTTTAACATTCAGTGACTTCCATATAATCGACCGCCGTTCTGAAAAGACGCTTTCCCCCTCGTCGGAAAGATCAATGTCCCCAATCTCTATCACACCGGTCTGTCGGCATGAGATCGACGAATTTGACGGGTCTTCGAACCAATCCCCCTTTTGCAGGCGATCTATGAGGCCGCGCTCGAAATAGGCAACATGACACGTGACCCCTTCAATTTTTGGGTCAGAAAATGCCTCGATAATTATGTCGTTTCCCAGCCAGTCCACATCAACATTTCCAACCTGCTCGGCATGGGCTGCTGACCCCGCCAGCAATGCGGTACTCAAAACAAGAAAAATGAGAGGTAGCTTAAATCTGACCATGCAAATGATCCTTTTCATCGCAAACCAAGGAAACTCAGAACAACCAAAACAACGACGATAAGGCCAATAATATAGATAATTCGGTTCATGACAATTTTCTCCAATTTGTGTGCTAGCGCCAGTGCATGCAGCCGTAGGGTTTGCATACCAGCATAGAGATTGGGACCGCTGCCAAAAGCGGCCCCAAGCCAACTCAGTGGTCGTTCAAGAAGTCGTCGACTTCCTGATTGGCTTGCTCTTTTGTTTTACCGTATCGTGCCTGAATCTTACCTTCCAGCGCCTCACGATTTCCGTTGATCTCAGCAATCTCGTCATCCGTCAAATCGCCCCATTTGGCTTTGACGTTGCCGGCCAGCTCTTTCCATTTTCCTTCGACTTGATCCCAGTTCATTGGTTTTTCCTTTGGGTTGAGACAACGTCAGGCAAATCGCCGACGCGGTCAATTAGTGATCGATTTGTGGAATTGACTGATACCTGTGGTTTATTTTTACCCCGGATCACCAATGCCACCATGTTGCCCTCAACGCTTTGAACGTTCAGTTCATGCAGGCGCAGCTGCTGCGCCTGCAAATCATCAGGCTGTATGCCTAGCGGCGGATCATGCGCATTGCAGCTATCAGCAAACAGGCGCCAGCAGCAGCTACGATAAGTTGGCCTATCCAACCACCAAGTGTCGTGCCAAATACTGCAAACAGCAGCGCATTCAGCACCACGGCACCTAAGATGCCGAACACAATATTCATCAACAGGCCCTGCTGTGTTTTCATGATCATTTCAGCAATCAAGCCTGCCAGCGCACCAATTATGAGTGCACCTATCCAACTTATTCCTGTCATTGTATGGCTCCATCATATCCCGCCTGGAAGCGGCTATCATCACAGTTGAAGCCAGAGAGGATCGGACATTCCCATGAAGAATGGTGTGCCCTGACTCTCATGGCTGCACATGGGTGTGCGGAGGTCGACTGCGCCCCCGCACAAGTTTCATTTTTCGTAAGTAGGCTGTGCTTCCAGAGCGGCCTGGGTCGCGTCGATGTAGACCTGAACATCATTGCCACCATCCTGGCGCAAGATGGTCAACTCATCGAATGTGACCGCAACTTGCTTTTCACCCATGCCGAGAAAACCACCAACGTCGATGATGGCGCGGTCGATGGTGCCATTGTCATCCACCAACAGCGAATGTACTTCGCCAATATCTTCATCGTTTACGCTGTAGACACGGGCTCCGGTCAGCATTTCAGCTGTGAGATCAGTGCGCACCATCATGGCATAGCCGTCACGCTCGACTTTTGGCGCGGTGAACATGTCACGCTCGGTAGAGCCGACCATGTCAGTTTTGGCGTACATAGCCACCCGGCCTTCAAATGTTGGTGCAGCTTCCAATGCATCGGAAGATGATTTGACGACCAGAAAGATGTCATCTGCATCGTCTGCTTCGCGCATGATGCTGATTTGATCCATCCCCACGGCCACGTCTTTTTCACCCATACCAAGGAAACCGCCGACACCAATGATCACAGCAACAACTGTGCCGTCGCGGGATAGGATGAGTTCATTGATTTCGCCAATATCGTCCCATTCTGCCTGCGCATCAGCAACCATATTTGCTGAAACATCTACATCGGCTTCTGCGCTGTAAACCCGCATACCCAGCAGTTCTGATGCCAGCAGGTCATTGCTGGACACAGTGTAATCCAGGAAACTGCTCGAATGGCCCGCAGCAAATGCCGATGTCGCCATTGTAAGACAGAGGGCCGTTGTCATCATGATATTCTTCATGTTTTATTCCTTTTGATTAGTGACGTCACCGCGTGACGCACATCTTGTCATTCAATGTTGAGCCCTGTGAGATTTGTCCCTTTGCATGAGAGACCGGGAGATGTGGCAAATGAGCGAGTGACCAGAGAAGAACTGGCTCAATTGCAGGGCCAAGCGTCCTCTAACGCACGGCAAAAATGGCGGCACCATTCTATGACATAGCAAAGGTCAATTCGTCTGACTGCGCTGCCATAAGTCAATTCAGGTAGGGCATATGTGTCCGGCGGGTCTAAAGTGTTGGCAGAACTGAACTGACAACATGTTCGCGAACTTCCCATTCATCGAAAGAGCACTGATATGGCCACAAAATGTAAATTCTGCCCGCTGCGCCGCAAATCGCTTTTCGCACCGATGTCAAAAGAAGATGTGAGCAATATGCAGCGTTTCAAGGTTGGGGAACTGGTCGTAGACCCCGGAACGCCGATTCTGCTGGAGGGGTCCAACAGCCCGCAACTCTATACGGTGCTGCATGGTATGGGATTGCGCTCTCGGCTGCTGTCAGAAGGACAGCGACAGGTTGTGAATTTTGTATTTCCAGGCGACTTTCTTGGCCTTCAGGCTGGCGTCATGGGTGAGATGGGCCACTCTGTCGAAGCGACCACCAAACTGACCCTTTGTGTGTTTGACCGCAGCGAATTGTGGGCCTTCATCAAGGCTGATCCGGAACGCGGGTTCGAACTGGCGTGGCTTGCAGCAGTCGAAGAGCACTTTTTGGGCGAGGCCCTGACGACGGTTGGCCAGCGCACTGCATTGCAGTCCATTGCCTGGGCATTTGTCCGCATTTATCTACGCGCTCACGCCAGCGGCATCGCCAGCGATGGCAAGATGCGGTTTCCGTTCCGACAGCAGGATCTTGCCGACGCGCTGGGATTGTCATTGGTGCACACCAACAAGACAATTCGGACATTGAAGTCGCGCCAACTGGTCGGGTGGGGTGATGACAACATTCAGATCCATGATCTGAAAGCCCTTGCCAAAATTGGACTGACGACATTGGAGACACCCAAAACACGCCCCATCATGTAATCTGATGAATGGTCAACACTGCACCGGAAGCAAGAGGGCTTAGTGCTGCAACCGTTTTCCGCTCGCATTGTCGATGGCCCGCTGCCAGCTTTCTTCCTCGCTGCCGTCCAGCTGCCGCGTGGCATGTTGATCGGCAATCAATTCTGCTTCCCGCTTCAATAGCGCAACACTGCGCTGCAATGCATCACCGCGCATACGGCGTTCATGGACAATGATACACAGGGACGCAATGGGCCGATGTCGGGTGTCAAAAATGGGCAACGCAACGCCCGCCTTCGGTTCCGAGCCAGGTAATGCGGGGAAAGTCAGATAGGCGTAACCATCCGTGCGCACCTTGCGCAAAGATTGCGCTATCTGATCTGCCGAGAATTGCGATTTGGGGCGCAAGCGCCTTTCATTATAGGCAAGCACTTCGCTGATTTCATCATCCGGCAGAAAGGCCAGCAATGCCAGGCTGAACACGCCAACGCCCAGCGGCCAGCGATCCATTAGCTGGATCAGCACATCTGGCGGCGTATTGATGCCCTCACGTCGGTCCAGACACAAGGCATCGTAACCACTGCGGATGCCCAGCAAAGCGAGTTCTCCGGTTTCTGCCGAGATCCGCTGAAGCGATGAGGCAGCCAGATCACGGAAGTCGAACATCATGGATATGCCGGTCCCGAAGGCAAACAGTTCCGGACCCAGCCGATACAGTCTGGTGCCCTCCGGGCGTTCTACCAGACGTTCGGCCACAAGGGCTGCCAATATCCGGTGCGCTGTTGCTTTGGGAAAGTCAGAACTGTCACAAACCTCTGCAAGCGAGGCCCCCCTGGGACTGAATGTCGCCAGAATGCGCAATACCAGCGCGGCCTTACGGACACTATGAAGGCCAAGACTCATTGAACGCTATGACTCATTACCAGACCACCGGAATTTGACTGCGCATTTCGGGCAGCTTTGCCAATGTTGCAAGCATAGCACGCACGCTGCCATCGCAAACCCTTTTTCAAACCGGTTTGCTCATGCCAATTCGTCAGGCGGGCAATCAAGCCGGATGTGAAACGCAATAGGCAGCTTCAGCATAAAGCAGCGGGTGGGTAATTTCATCAACCCGCACATGGGTGACTTCCCCCACAAAGATCGTGTGGGTGCCATAAGGCAAAGCCACTGTGCGGCGACAAATGATGTTGGACAAGGCAGACTTCAGAACCATCATGCCTGACGCGTCCCGCACCCAATCCCCCGTATTGAAGCGTTCTTCAGCTGGCACAACACCACTGAAGGCATCTGAGGTTTCCGTGTGCTCCTGATTGAGCACATTCACTGAAAATCGTGCCTGATTGAGCAGCATTTCGTGCAGGAGTGTCCGGTTGTTGAGACAGACCATCAAGGATGGGGGAGACATGGATACGGATGTGACAGCCGTCACGGTCATGCCGTGATCACGAATGCCGTCATTTGCGGTTACAACGGTGACAGTGGCGGGAAATTTGCGCATTGCCATCCGAAACTGTGCGTCAACTCCGTCGTCAGTCTGATCTGAAACAGCCATCTATTTTCCTCCAGGAAGGGCAGTCCGGTCAAAAACTGTCACACCACAATTGTGATGCCTTCATTGGCATTAGACATAGTGGAGGCATCCGATCGCCGACAAGTAAGCGGGTTCCGCATGGCGGAATACAGCAATCGGCTGGATCTCAGCTGCGTTTTACAGAATCTGCAGAGCCTTCAGAGGTGACATGGAGTTCAACGTCATTTGCACCACACAGATCGACGATATTCTGGGGTGGCATCAAATCCGTCACGAAGATATCCAGGTCTGCCAGGGTGGCCACCAATGCTGGTGCCCGGCGGCTGAACTTCATGGCATCAGCGACCAGAATTCGGGTGCGGGCCTGAGCCAGAATGGTTTTCGTCACCTGCACTTCCCGATGATCAAAATCCAGCAAGGCGCCATCTTCGTCTATGGCGGACACGCCAATGACCGCAAAATCGACTTTGAACTGACGAAACATATCCATGGCTGTTGCGCCAACAATGCCGCCATCTGACTTGCGCAATGTGCCACCGGCAATGGTCAGATTAACCCCGCTCGCATCTGCCAGAATATTGGCAACATTCAGATTGTTGGTGATCACCATCAGGTCATTGTGACGCTTCAATGCCTGCGCAACCTGCTCGGTGGTTGTGCCGATATTCAAAATGATTGAGGTCTCATCATTGATCAGGGACGCCGCTTTTCTGGCGATCGCCTGTTTGGCATCCGACGCCATGCTGCGGCGGGACAAATAGGCAATATTGCTGACGGTCGAGGGGTAAATCGCGCCGCCATGAATGCGCTGCAACAGACTCATGGCACACAAATCATTCAAATCCTTGCGAATGGTTTGTGGGCTGACATCAAAAGCCTTTGCCAAGGAATCCACCTCGACACGCCCTTCCTGACGCGCGCGCTCAATAATGTCACTCTGACGGGGATGGAGTACCGACATTGATGTCCTTTGCGATAGGCTGTCCGGCGTCGCTTAAAGCACATTTTTATAGATTGAACCATTTGATCATTCAATGCGATCCCGCAATCTTGAAACCCAAATGGGTCGAAGTTTTTTCACACGAGGCTGTCTTGCCTTCCTATGATCTGCATGTGAAAAGCGGCTCATGACAACCGACCCCTCTCCAAAATCCAAGCCCTCCTGGCTCGATACTGTCAGACCAACTGCAATAACCCTGGCTATCGCAGCACTTGGTGCAACTGTCGCGCATCTACTGGGTGTGCCTGCCCCATTTCTTGTGGGATCGTCTTTGGCTGTTACGTGTCTGGGTCTTGCCGGATTCACCATTGGTGTACCATTGGTTCTAAGAGACATGTGCTTTGTCATCATTGGCCTCACCATGGGTGCCGGTGTGACGCCGGATGTGGTTGAGACGGCAAAGCAGTGGCCGCTGAGTTTTCTGATCCTGGGGTTGTCGCTGATTGCGATCATTGTGGGATGTCGCTGGTTGTTGCAAAAAATCTGGCATTTTGACCCGATGACGGCTCTGCTGTCTGTCGTTCCGGGCCATTTAAGCTACGTTCTTGGCCTGTCTGCTCAGACCAGTGGCGACCTGACATCCATCAGTGTCATTCAAAGTCTGCGCCTTCTGGCTCTGACCATATTGGTGCCTTTTGTGGTGGTGCTGATCGGATTTGAAGCTGAAGCCGTCGCTGCTCAAGCGGCCATCATGCCGCTGACCATGTTTGGGCTGAGCCTCGTCATGTCCTTTGCCATTGGCTTTGTTTTCAACCGGCTCCGCCTTCCGGCAGCCTATCTTCTGGGTGGGTTGATCTGGTCAACGGGAAGCCACATTACCGGCGCCATTGACGGGACCGTATCTCCCTATGTCGCCATACCTGCCTTTATTACACTGGGTGCTTTGATCGGCACCCGGTTTTTCGGGGTAACACTGGCTCAGTTAAAGCGCGCATTTGCAGCCGGGGCTGTGGTGACTTTGGCAGCCTTCAGTATTTCGGCATTTGCTGCCTGGTGTGTGTCTTTGTTCATCAACGCACCATTCAGCCATCTGTTGATTGCTTTTGCACCTGGCGGGGTGGAAACCATGTCAGCTATGGCGGTATCGTTGAATGCCGACCCGGCCTTTGTTGCCGCCCATCATGTGATGCGACTATTCATTTTGACATTCCTTGCGCCGATCATGCTGGGCATGGCCCGACGGAGTTCACAGCGCGCAGATCAGCTTTAATCACAGAAAAACCTCCCGGCGCAGACACCGGGAGGTCCTGACATTTTCATGTCCAGACGCTTACGCGAAAGCTGGTTCGCTCACGATCGAGTAGCGAATGTTGCACTGGGAGCGGTCCTGCTCGGACATGTTGCGCCACAATTGTTCAGCTTTCTTGCGGCATTCCATCGGGCCGATAACCTGCTCGGTTCCTTCAACGACCTGGCTGAAATCCGTTGAGGTGAATTCGCCTCCAACAATCCAGAAACGTGAATTTTGCATGGGTACTATCCTTTCAGGGTTCAGCTTCAAGCTGCTTTGGTGAATTGGGCGGTCTCGGTGGATTCGCCCATGGCTGTGGTTGATGATTGGCCGCCGGCAATGGCAACGCTGACCGCGTCGAAATAACCGGTGCCGACTTCGCGCTGATGGCGGGTGGCCGTGTAACCATCTGCTTCGGACGCAAACTCGGCCTGCTGCAGTTCGGAATAGGCTGCCATGCCGCGATCCTTGTAGCCACGGGCCAGTTCGAACATGCCGTGGTTCAATTGATGGAAGCCAGCCAGAGTGACAAACTGGAACTTGTAGCCCATGGCCCCCAACTCGCGCTGGTAAATGGCGATGGTTTCCTTATCCAGATTGGCTTCCCAGTTGAAGGATGGCGAGCAATTATAGGCCATCATCTTGCCGGGGAATTCTTTCTGGATGGCTTCTGCAAAGCGTCGGGCATCGTCAAGATTTGGCTTGGATGTCTCCCACCAGATCAGATCAGCATGACGCGCAAAGGCCAGTCCGCGTTTGATGCAATGGTCCACACCTGTGCCTTCCTTGAGGCGGAAGAAGCCTTCCGGAGTGCGCTCACCTGTCAGGAATTCGTGATCCCGCTCGTCCACATCCGATGTGATTAACCGGGCTGATTCCGCGTCCGTTCGCGCCACTACTAGCGTTGGTGTTCCGCAAGTATCTGCTGCCAGGCGGGCCGCATCCAGATTGCGGATGTGGGCCTGTGTCGGGATCAGAACCTTGCCGCCCAGATGGCCGCATTTCTTTTCAGAAGCCAGCTGATCCTCAAAGTGAACGCCAGCAGCGCCCGCTTCAATATAGGCTTTCATGATTTCAAAGCAGTTCAACGGGCCACCGAAACCGGCTTCCGCGTCGGCGACAATTGGCACGAACCAATCCCGATCCGCGCCGCCTTCACTGTGCTCGATCTGATCGGCACGTTGCAGAGTGCGGTTGATCTTGCGTGCCAGCTCGGGACCGGAGTTTGCAGGATAGAGACTTTGATCAGGATACATGGCTCCGGCCACATTGGCGTCTGCCGCTACCTGCCAGCCAGACAGGTAAATGGCTTTGAGGCCCGCACGCGCCATCTGCATGGCCTGATTGCCGGACATGGCACCCAGTGCATTGACATAATCTTCTGATTTCAACAGGTCCCACAATTTACGGGCACCCTTGTCGGCCAGAGTGTGCTCGATCTTCACCGATCCGCGCAACCGCGCCACATCGTCAGCGCTATAGGGACGCTCGATATACTGAAACCGATCTTCAGTCGTATTCGGAACCAAAGTGCTGAATGTGTTCTGTGACATTGTTCTCATTCCTTAAGTCAACATGCCGCCTTTGAGACGGTCTCGGGGTTTCTATTGCGCCGCAAAAGAAACGAAGCTCTTGCGACACGGCAGAAAGAAAAACACTTCCAATCAGGCATTAAATTTGAGACTTGCATTAATTTACAAAAAATTTTCAAATCAAACCGTGAAAGACCTGTATTTTGCTTTCTTGCGTCTAAACTTTCATTTTTGAAATTTAATTACAATAACTATTCGAATTTCGAGCATCAGAATGATGTCAGCCTGTAAATTTTTCTTTGTAAATTTTGTAAATTTGTAAATTTTGTAAATTTTTGATCGATTATTCTGGACTTTTTGCACTGCACAGTTTTCAGTGACTGCAATGCATTTGAAAGGAACTTCCCGTGGCCGACACAGTTGAAAAAAAGCTTTTCATAGGACCGCGCCTGCGGCGGTTGCGCCGTGACTTCGGACTGACACAGGCACGCATGGCCGAAGAGCTGGATATCTCGCCCAGCTATCTCAACCTGATCGAGCGTGGGCAGCGTCCGGCGACAGCCCAATTTCTGATCAAACTGGCGGGCACTTATGATGTGGATATTCGTGCACTTGCCTCGGACACCGAGCATCAGGCGCTTGGCGAACTACGCGAGATTTTTTCAGACCCGGTTTTTGCCGGTGGTAGCGGTCAGGTGCCGCAGCAGGAATTGCGGGATCTGACGGAACACAGCCCGAGTGTCGCAGATGCCGTGTTGCGGCTTTATCGGGCCTATAATGGCGCAAAACTGTCCGGTGACCGGCTGGCTGGCGCCGTAGGTGCGGGAGATGATGGCCATGCTCACGCAAGCACGCCCGCCTTGCACAGCCCAATGGATCAGATTCGCGATATGATCCGCGATGCCAATAATTACTATCCGGAACTGGATCAGGTTGCTGAAGATCTGTATGCGCGGTTTCGTCAGGAGGATGACGAAATCTACGCGCCCATGCGCCGACATTTGCGGGAGGCACGCAGCATCGATGTGCGCGTCATGCCGGAGGATGTCATGCGCGGTGAGTTGCGGCGCTTTGACCGCCATCGCAAACGTCTGATGTTATCGGAATTGATGGAGCCCGCCGGGCGCGCCTTTCAGGTTGCCTATCATCTGGCTTTTACGGAAGCTGGGAAAATCATTGACGATCTGGTGGATCGAGCGGCCTTGAAGGACCCTGTAACCAAACGTCTGGCCCGCGTCGCCTTTGGCAATTACTTTGCCGGTGCCTTGATGATGCCTTATGCGCGTTTTCTGGATGCTGCTGAAACACTTGGCTATGACATAGACATTTTATGCCAGCGTTTTGGTGCAAGCTATGAACAGGTGGCGCATCGTCTGACCACACTGCAGCGGCAAACGGCGCGGGGCATTCCATTCTTCTTCATACGCCTCGACAATGCAGGCAACATTTCAAAACGGTTTTCGTCAGGGAAATTTCATTTTTCCAAATTTGGCGGCACTTGCCCGCTTTGGAATGTCCACTCCACGTTCAGCGCGCCGGGGAAAATTCTGACCCAGATTGTGGAGATGCCGGATGGGGTGCAATATTTCAGTCTGGCGCGCACCGTGCGGCGCGCAATTACACCGTTTTCGGAACCCGAACCACAATTGGCCATCGGCCTTGGCTGCGAATTGCGTTACGCGCACAGACTTGTCTATGCAAAGGGGCAAAATCTTGACACGCCCAACCCCACACCAATCGGCATCAACTGCCAATTATGCGAAAGGCCGGATTGCCGTCAGCGGGCTGCACCGCCTTTGACGAAAGAGCTGGATGTGGATGAGCATCGCCGGGGCATTTCGCCCTTCGGCTTTGTTGATGAGACAGCATAAGACAGGTTTTAGAGCATACATGCGAACGCGGTGGAGCAGCCCCTTGTGAAAGGCGCTGCTCCATTCGCTCGACGAGTCGGTTATCCGCCGGTAAGGACCTGATATTCAGATTCATCAAGCATGCCATCACCATTTGCGTCGGCAGCTACCAGCTGATCATCGGGAACATCCGGCAGAAGCGTTTTGATTTCGTCCATGGACAGCATACCATCACCATCGGTATCAACCGTTGCAAATTCGACCCCTTGGGCCATCGCCACGGTAGATGCACCGGCAAACAAAGTTGCAAACAGGGTGGATTTGAGTTTCATCGCATTTGTCATGGTCAGTCTCCATTGTTGGAATGTTCTGATTGAACAAGACAGAGACTGACAGGCTGCTGTGTTCGCAATTTTGTGATTCAGTGACGAGCCAAAGGTCATTTTGTGAATGAACTGTGAGTGACAGATCGCAACATTGTGTGACATAGAGCGTCAATCATTGAGCAAGCGGAACCAATACTTCATGTCATTTGATTTTGATCGCGTCATTAACCAGCGCAATACACATTCGCTGAAATGGGATGCTATGGACAGCCGGCTTGGGCTCAGTCATCCGGACATGTTGCCGATGTGGGTTGCCGACATGGACTTTGCTGCGCCGCCAGAAGTTGCAGACATGTTGCGCCTTATCGCTGACAGGGGCGTCTTTGGTTATTTCGGTGATGACCGGGATTACAAGCGGGCTGTCTGCGACTGGATGGCATCGCGGCACCAGTTTGACGTTGACCCGGACTGGATTACGACAAGCCATGGGGTTGTGGCCGCCATCGGGACCGCCTTGCACAGCTTCAGCCAACCTGGTGATGGCGTTGTGATCTTCTCACCGGTTTATCATGTCTTTGGCAACACCATTCGCGCGGCGGGACGGGAGGTGATCGAAAGTCCACTAAGCCTTGTTCAGGGCCGATACGAGATGGATCTGGAGGGCCTGGCCACACAGATTGATGCCAAGACAAAACTGGTCATTCTATGTTCACCGCACAATCCGGGCGGTCGTGTCTGGTCCCGGCAGGAACTCATTGATCTGTGTAAGTTCTGTGAGGCCCATGATCTTCTGCTGATCTCTGATGAGATTCACCTTGATCTTGTGTATGAGGGGCATCGCCATTGTGTTACGGCCAACGCCTATCCGGACATTGCGGACCGGCTGATCACGCTGACAGCTGCCAGCAAAACCTTCAATCTTGCCGCATCGATGACAGGCAATGTCATGATCTCCAACGCGCAATTGCGCGAGACCTTCATGACTACAGTAAAGGGAACGGGATCATACAGCCCAAACCGGGTTGGGATTGAAATGGTGACAGCGGCCTATACACATGGCGCGCCCTGGCTGGAAGCTCTGCTGCCATATCTGAAAGCCAATCGTGACCGGTTTGATGAAGCTGTATCCCGCATCATTCCGGGTGTGCGGCCGATGAAGCTGGAGGCGACCTATCTGGCCTGGTGCGATTTTTCCGAAACGGGCTACAGTGCAGACGAAGTCGTTCACCGGGTACAGGATGTTGCGCGCATTGCCGTCAACAAGGGCCCGATCTTTGGCATTGGTGGCGATCATTGGCTACGCTTCAACATTGCCTGCCCGCGGGCCACTTTGGAAGACGCTATCAGCCGGTTGGAAACTGCTTTTCAGGCTTAGGCAACCTGTTTAGGCAGCCGGAGGAACGGCTGCCAAATCCAGGCCCAGCAAGGGAGCCAACATGGGATTGGGCTCCACCAGATCGGCAATCGTGTAGCCGCCAAGAACCGCGAAAAAAGCGTTGAGCGCTTCGCGAAGGGCACCATTCAGTGCGCAGCTGCCGATCAGCGGACAATCAGAGCCTTCATCTTCGAAGCATTCAGCCATGGCAAAATTGTCTTCAGTCGTTTTCACAACATCAAGCAGCGAAATCGAGTTGGCGGGCACCGCAAGACGAATGCCACCATTGCGCCCACGGACGGTTTCCATGAAACCCGCCTGGACCAATGGCTGCAAAATTTTAAAGAGAAACAGATCCGAAACGCCATAAGCAGTCGCAATGGTCGCAACACGGCTGAGCTGGCCATCATTTGCCGAGCAATACATGAGCATGCGGATGGCATAATTAGTCTGGCGTGTCAGCCGCATATTGTCGCTCCGTTAAATCAGTACCGGGGTGAATCGGTACGGGCGTTGTATCCAGTCTAGAACTATTCTAAGAAACATGAGTGAGTAATTCAAGTTTTTTGTTTCAGGTTGTTGACGCTCAGGCATTCCTCCCATAAACATGACCTATATAGTCAAGTTTAAAGTTGAACACGAGGATGAAAACTCATATGAGCCACAATATACGTCGCCACAAGGCAGTTTTTGGTGCAGCACTTCTTACACTCAGCCTGATGGCCAGCACCAGCGCTGTTTTGGCAGAGGGTGAGGTCAATCTGTATTCTTCCCGCCACTACGATACAGATGAGCGGCTCTATTCCGATTTTGAAGAGCAGACCGGCATCACAATCAACCGCATTGAAGGCAATGCTGACGAGTTGATTGCACGCATGGAAGCTGAAGGGGCCAACAGCCCTGCCGACGTCTTGCTGACTGTTGATATTTCCCGTGTCGTCCGCGCAGAAGAAAAAAACCTTCTGTCCGATGTGGATAGTGCGGTTCTTGATGCGCGCTTGCCAGAACATCTGCGCCATCCCGATGGTACATGGTTCGGCTTTTCACAGCGGTCACGCATTTTCTTCTATGACAAGGAACGTGTTGAAACACCGCCTGCAACCTATGCAGATCTGATGAAGCCGGAATATAAGGGCATGATTTGCGCCCGCTCCAGCACCAACACTTATCAGATATCGCTGCTGTCTTCGATCATCGCTCATGAAGGCGAAGAAGCTGCAACCAAGTGGGCGAAAGCTGTACGCGAAAACATGGCGCGCGCTCCCCAAGGTGGCGACACCGACCAGTTGCGTGGTATCGCATCAGGCGAATGTGCAATTGCCATTTCCAACACCTACTACTTTGCCCGTGCCATTCGCACAGATGTGAACGGCCTGTCGGACTCAATCGATAAAATCGGTTGGGTTTTCCCCGACCAGTCCGGCAATGGCGCTCACATGAATATCTCTGCAGGTGCAGTTGCTGCCAACGCGCCCAATCGTGAAAACGCTGTCAAATTCCTGGAATATCTGACCAGCGATGCAGCCCAGCAATATTTCTCTGCTGGCAATGACGAGTATCCAGCTGTCTCGGGCGTGGCGCTCAGCCCGTCAGTGGCAAAGTTGGGACTGTTCCGTCAGGATGCAATCAACCTGTCAATGGTTGCCAAGAATGCCGCGAAAGCAACAGAAATTTTCAACGCGGTTGGCTGGGAATAATTCTGCCAGTTCTGAGGTTTAACACCGAGCCCCGGCTGCACGCGCAGGCGGGGCTCCTTTTATGCAAATGTTGGTCAGAATCCTATCTTGACCATTATTGCCTGCACACAAGCATCCGCACTTGCCGGCAACCCTGATCTGCTTGGCCGCGTCTGCTTGGCCGCATCTGATTGGCCGTGATCGTACCGAAGCTGATCTTGCAAAGTATCGGTTGATCTATACCCTTCTTCAATATGTTCGTTACGCTTCCCCCCGATCCGCACCTCGCCCCGATGGTCGCCGCATATTGGTTCATCGAGGATATCGAAGGAGCGTTTGCAGGACAGACTATCCAAACAAGTCCAATTCCCATGGCCGTTCTGTCGATTAACATCGGTCGGCCAAACACCGGCGAAGACGGGTCTGTCCTCCCGCGCGCCTCCCTGCTTGGACTGCAATCGCGGGCGCGGTTTTGGAGATCTTGCCCGGACACCTATTTCGTCATGGTGATGTTGACCATTCCCGGCCTTGTTCGCCTGTTTCCGCATACAGGTCCGGACTCAACTGACAGGATTTTAGATCTCGGAGCGATTGCTGGAGATGCACTGGCCGACGCTTTATCAAGGAGTGTGTCTGCGGCATTCGAACCCACGAAAATCGCAAAGCTGCTGGATCACTGGCTGATCGCCAGACTGGCCTCGTCCCAAGCTGTCTTGGAGCTTCATCGCCTCAGCGCCGCGCACACTGTTCTGCGAGGCAATGGATCCGTTTTTGATGCCGCCGAGGCGGCGAGCGTCAACCGGCGTCAACTTCACCGTTGGTTTGTGCGTCATACAGGCATCGGCCCAAAAGAATTGGCTGATCTGGAACGTCTCCAAAACAGTTTACGGAGCTGTCAGAGGAAGCGAGGTGACGCCGACCTTGGTTTCAGCGATCAGGCGCACAAGATTCGGAGTTGGCAACGCAGACTGGGAACCACACCCGGCAGATACGAGAAAACAGGACCATCTTCGGTTGCGGACCATTTCAAGACAGACGCATCACGTGCTGAACCGGCCTTCTATCTTTGACACATCAAAAGTGTCCCATTTGTTCAATACCGAACGCTTTCAGAACGCCATGATCGGGCAAGACCAAGCAGAAGAACCCATTCATGGAACAAAAAAATATGAACGAGCAACCGGGACAGAAGATCGAATACTCCGATGGTGAGACCAACTTTGAAGGCTATGTGGTTGTTCCGGACAAAGCTGCTGTAAATCGGGCCTGCGTGGCGCTTACACATGATTGGAGCGGTTTGACCGCCCCAACCCAAGGTCTTGCAACGCAGTACGCCGCTCTAGGCTATGTCTGCTTTGCACTTGACGTCTATGGCAAGGGTGTCCGTGGTGATCCGGTTGGTGACAATTCACATCTGATGAACCCACTTATTGAGGATCGAGCCCTTCTGCAGCGCAGACTTCTTGCCGGCTACGAGGCAGCGCGACAATTTTCCGGCGTCGACGCAGAGCGTATGGCGGCTGTCGGGTATTGCTTTGGTGGAACCTGCGCACTTGATCTGGCACGTGCAAAACCGCCGCACCTCAAGGCGGCGGTCAGCTTCCACGGCGGTCTGAAATCACCAGGCATTGAGGAAGGCAGTCCAATTCCGACCAGTATACTTTTGCTGCATGGATGGGATGATCCAATGGCGCCACCCGAAGACGTTCTGGGCATCACAAACGAACTCACGGCCGCTGGGGCTGATTGGCAGCTTCATGTTTACGGCCACGCGCAACACGCGTTCACTTTCGAAGACGCGAAATTTCCAGAGCGCGGTATCCTCTACGACCGCAAAGCCGATGATCGATCATGGGCCGCTATGCGCCACCACCTGGAGAGTTCTCTTGGTGGCTAAGCTCCGTTGCTCCCTGAGTGCGGGATTCAGGTCTCAAGGTTCCTTGGGGCTTTCATTTGCAAGATATTCAGCGGCGAGTGTCCACACCTGCTTTGCCCGGCGCGAGGCTTGTGGTGCGCAATATAATGATATGGCGTAGTCGAGCTTTGCGCCGGTTTCCCGAATAACCAGCCTGCCAGCTGCGCTATCTGCCTCGACAAGGCTTTCGGGCAATACGCCCCTGCCTCTGCCTGCAAGACAATGTGCCCTTACATCCGCCGCCATGCCATGAAGCACCGTCCTGGACACTGGCAGATCGCAGCGGCATGTTTGCCAGATCTGGCCGATATAGGTCAGTGGATGCGACAGATGCAGCGGCAACTCCTCATGTGTGGACGCGCCCGGCGTTTCTACCACCACAAGCCTGTCCCGCCCGATATCAGCGTAACGAAAGACCGAGTGATTTTCGTCGAGCGGAACACGCGGATGCCGCGTGACAAGCGCCAGATCGACTTTAGACCCCGCGACCAGACGGGCCGCCGTATCGTAATTGGCAATCAGTGGTGCAAAGTGCACATCCGCCATTCGATGCGACAACCATTCCTTGAATTGCGGGAAGACGGCGACAGTCGCGTTATGCGGCATGACGATGGATAGGCCCCCCTCGCGCTGGCTCCACGGCACTGTCTGCCCTCGAAAACTGTCAATGTCAGCCAGAATCTGCCGGGCCTTCGGCACAAACTCCTCCCCTGCTGCGGTCAGGCAGAGGGGACGACTGCCGCGATCAATCAGCGCCCTACCCAGGAAATCTTCCAGCTTGCGCAGGCGTTTGCTGAAGTTTGACTGGGTCGTATTCCGCCTGTCTGCGGCCAGCGTGAGGTTGAGCGTTTCCGCCACGCAAAGAAAATCCCGCAGATGATCGATGTTCATGGGCTTGCTGCCGTCACCAGTTTCAGGATTCAGGTTCCCGATTGAAGGGCACTTTTACGAGATGCCATTACCAAGTCAATGTCAGTCAAGCGCTCCTGAGGATTTGAAGAGCGCATCGACCAACCCTTTTCGGGCCAGAAAGCCGGGGGTCATGTCCGGGCGTTCGCTGAAGCGAATGAGCCGGGCAAATGCGACTGTGCGATTCTCTTTCTCAGCCCAGCCGACGTACCAGCCAAAGGGTTGCCCCTTCAGCAGCTTGCCATCCTCTCCAAACGGCAGCCCGGCACCCATTTTGCCGTATATGCGCCACTCATTCGGGTGCTCGTCAAACTCCAGCAATGTCTTTGTTTGTTCAACCGCCATTGCATTCACCGGCAGTTTTCCTTCGATCATTCGTATTAGAAATGCAACTTGCTCGGCAGGCGAAATCTGCAAGGAAGAGCTGAGCCAGGCGGTGGTCAATCCGTTTTGCTTGTCAGGGTCACCAGAGATATCCTGATTTCCATATTCGAAGGCTTGAACGTAGGATGCAAACTGATCCTGCCCCATTTTTTCGGTAGCACGCTGGGAGAACCAAACGACTGAATCCCGCATCCAGGTTTCAGGTGTGGTGGACTGGCGCCATTTTGGATTCCAGTCGGCATAACCTTCCCGAAACGGCCATTCAGGTTGATCTGATGCGGTGAAAATGCCGCTGTCAAATGCCATGAGACTGATCGCAATCTTGAAAGTAGATGCAGAAGAAATGCGTTCGTTGCAGCTTCCGTCTTCTATCAGTGTTTCACCAGTTCCAACATCGACTGCCAGGGTGCAAACCACACGCTGCTCCGCAGTCGCGGGGAGCGAGAGTGCCATCAAAACAGCTCCCGCGAGACACACAAATTTGCCCATCATTTTCTCCTTTTCGGTTTGGCGGTGTTTACCGCCTCTCCCGAAAATTAGTCAAAGTCATCTTCTGACTGTTTCCGGTTCAAAATGGAATGATGCAGGGCAACCCTGTACCCGTGGAGCAGTCAGGACAGGGTCAACATCGGCATAGCGACCAGATTCGTCTTCTCAACTCCCCAAATAGAGAAGCCCGGAGCAGAAAAACCAGATCACCCAATGTGGCAATCGCAAGAGGGTGGCTGCGGGGCTTTTTATCCATAACAGTTGAATGACCCAGACCAGTCCCCAAAGGAAAAAGAGCAGACAAAGCAATAGCACGATTGGATGCTCGGCCGGCCCGAAATCAAAAAAGGCAACGGCAAACAGCGCTGCCGCCACGGCCAGAAGATCGACGGACAGCATTTGAAATGCGCACATCGCCTGGACCCAATTCGCCGTCAGATTTTTGTCTTGTGACGTGGGTGCGATCGTGGCCGTTTCTTTTGTGCCCACAAAAACATGTGCGATGAATGCAATCAAAGTGATGCAGGCAACGCTTAATACCCAGATATTCATTGAGACTTTTCCTCGTCTGATGCCAGAAAATGCGCAAAATCGAATGATTGACCTATCCATCAGGTCGATGGTCTCGATCCATCGGCCATCAGATGGACAGACCTTCATTCAGATGATGTTGGAGACTGCAGCCCCTTGCCAAACATTGTGACAGCATCTTTGATCATGCTGCGATGTCGCCGCTCCGAAATGCCGAACAGACCCTTGTGCAGAACCACGCCATCCAACATGCTGGCCAAGACGCGACCAAGAGACGCTGCATTGTGGTGTTCAGCAATTTCCCCCTTCTTTTGAAGATGCGCGATCTGCTTTGCGTAATACGATCCGAGTTTGTCAAAAAACTGTGCCACGTGGTCGGTGAATTCATCCGATGCAAAGCTTGGCCCGAAAACCTCAAAAAACACGCGGTGGAAAGCTGCCTGCTCAGCTGGCACATCCATGGTCTGCTGCAAGTCTTCCAAAAATGCGTCAAGCGTTTGGCATAGTGTTTCGGCCGCAATTTGTTCCGTGATTCCTGCAAGGTGACGGTCGACAATGGCAGTCGTCATTGCATCCTTGCTTTTGAAGTAGATGTAGAGCGTGCCTTTTGCCAGGCTGGCTGTCTCCGCCACGTTGCTGACGGTGGTCGCGTGATAGCCTTTTTCGACGAAGACACGCATCGCGGCATCCAGAATGTCATTCCGCATTTCCTCCTTGTTTACGATCTTTGGCATTGGTCCCTACTTTGCTCTGGCGGTCCGATCTGATCTATGCGCAGCCATAACAGTGTTTTTAATATGACCAAGTGGTCATTTTTATTATCCCCCCCTTTAAATGACCATATGGCCATAATAAGTATGAATGGATTAATGACCGATCGGTCATATTAACGTCCCACCGGGTAAGCTGAACTTCCCGATGAGCAGGCCGTTCGTGAACACAGAAGGATTGAGACATGCAGATTGTTCCCATTGAATGGAATTACACCGGCAGTGCCGACCCACTGTGCGGCACGGGAGCGACGCCGGCTGAACGTTTGCTTGCGTATGGTATGGCGACGCTGTTCACGGGCCTTGTGCTGGTCGCGAATTTTTATCGGGATGACTCCATTGCCAAAGGGTGGAGCATCGCGCTGCTGGCCTTTTTTGCCTTTGACATTATCGGCGGCGCGGTCGCCAATATGCTGAATTCCTGCAAACGTTTCTATCATGGAACTTTGCAAGCCGGCGAAGGCCGTGGCGCGCGCCTGGCCAAGAACCCGACAATATTCACCGCAATTCACATTCACCCAATCATTGCCGCGTACGTCTTTCAAGGTAGCGTCCTGAATGCATTTGCATGGTACGTCTTGCTTCAATTCAGTGTGGCTGTGATATTGGCGCTGCCGCTCTATCTGCGACGCGCAGCAGCAACGGCCATTACGGTATTGGCGTTGCTTGGAAGTCAATTAATCCTGCCACTGGGTGCAGGCCTGGAATGGTTCATTCCCTGTCTGTATATCAAAATGGTGCTCGGACATGCCGTGCAGGAGGAGCCCTACCGGGCAGAAGATTGAGATGAGCGGGCATTGTCTCGCTTATTCGTTAGTGGTCTGACCCATGGGACATCTTTGCGATGAGGTGGGCTTTGCCTGGCCAGTTTTAATTTTAAGAATACTTGCAGGAGCCTGTGATGAAATTAAAAGCATACAGCGTCAAAGACAGCCGTGCATTTGTTGATACGCTCACACGAGATCCCTATGGGACCGGGCCGCTGGACGGCATGACTTTCGCGGTCAAGGATAACATCGACATTGCCGGAACACGTACCTCATACGGAAGCAAATCCTGGCAGGACGCCCACCCGGATGCGGTTCATAACGCACTCTGCGTTGAGCAATTGCTGGGGGCGGGAGCAAGCTGTGTCGGCAAGAACCTGGCAGATGAATTCACTTACAGCCTGACCGGCGAAAACCCGTTTTTCGGAACACCTTTGAACCCCAGAGCGCCCGATCGGGTACCAGGTGGATCATCCAGTGGGTCCGCGTCTGCTGTTGCTTGCGGGATTTGCGACTTTGCCATCGGAACGGATTCAGCCGGATCAATCAGGGTCCCGGCCAGCTTCTGTGGCGTTTGGGGCATGAGGCCGACACTGCACCGTATTTCCGAGGCTGGGGTTCTTCCCTTCATGCCCAGTGTCAGCACCGTGGGCGCGTTTGCGAATAGAATTGATGTGCTGGAACAGGTGATGCGCGTTCTGTTGCGAAGCCGCCCAAAACCATTCGACGGCATCCGGAACATCTTTTTGATGGAAGATGCATTTGATCTTGCCGACAATTCAGTTCAAGCAGCGGTGGAGCACAGCATTACCGAATTATCCCGCGCGCACGGAGTTACGGTATCGAGGATCAAGGCCAACGATGTGTTTGGTAATGATTATGATCTGATCGCAGCCAATGAACGCGCGCTCAGAATTCTGCAAACGGCGGAATTTGCAAGCACCGTTGGTAGCTGGATCGATACCGTCGGGGCTGAAGTAAGTCCGGGCTTTGCATTGGCATATCAGAACGTACAGCATCAGGATCGCACCGCCGTGAATGAAGCGCTTGATCTATGCGAATATCTGTTTTCCAGAATCCTGGACTTCATGGGTCCAAATGATCTGGTTTGCACGCCAACAACACCTACGCCAGCTCCCCTCAAAGCATCGATGACCAGCGCCACCCAGTTCCAGAATTTCTATGACAGGACGATGGCCCTCACATCCTTTTCCGGCGTAGGCCGACTGCCTGAGATATCGATTCCCGCTGCAACGGTCGATGGGCTCCCCGTCGGCGTATCACTGATTGCCAGACATTATGAAGATGAGTTCCTGTTGGACGCGGCTAAACTCCTGTTTACCCATGACAGTGAGCGCCGAGCCGACTGAAGTGCAACTCAATCGAAATACCCAGATTGCACCACATCTGCGGTTTCCGTGTGCCCTGGCACTACGGCCGCAAAGCCTTCAATGATCTGATTTCGCGTCTCTGCGAGCCCCTTCATCTCTGGAGAGTGAAAGAAACTCAGCGCGGCTTCAAAACTTTCAAGCTGATAGACAACCATATGAGAGTAGGTTTGACCGACCGATGCCTTAACGGGGCTTGCGATCATAATTTCAGCGCCATATTTCTCGGCGATTGGAAGGGTTAAAGGGCCCAGTTCATCCACGCGTGAGCGGTCAATTATATTGTAATGGTGGATAACGAAACCAGACATTGAGCTAATTCTCCTAAAACTACTTACCTCAGGTTGCCAGACAACACCACCACCACCCAATCTTACTCTGAATACCAGCAAAGTTGAGCATGGAGAGCCGATGCATTTGCACAACCAGATATCACACTGGTTCACAACTCAATGCATCCAATTCAATGCGCTGGAATGGCTACATGCTGCCATTCAGGTGTTTTTTTCATCCTGAAGACAGCTATTCATTGCTGCTCACCAAGGCCTCGGCAATTTCGACAAAAGGGAGCGTGCAAGCAATGCTTGGCCCCCAAAGCGTTGCTATCTGGGGCGTTTCGGTTAATAAACCTGCCACACAAAGACATATTCATGAACATCGGCGACTTATCGACCGAGGGAGAAATAATGCCTGTAAAACCACCTATTACAAGTTTGCCAATTCGCGTTTCGAACTCTGGGTTCTATCGTGGCTTCACAAAAGATGTGACCATATCTGCCAAAATACTGGTAGGCGCATTGATCCTTTGGGCGATTGCTTTTCCGGATCAGGCAGCTGCTGTTCTGGGTTCGGTAAACACCATCCTCCTGGCAACATTCAACTATTGGTATGTTTATTCCATGGCCTTTTTTGTCGTGCTCTGTTTTGCATTGGCACTGTGGCCAGCGGCAGGCAGGCTGCGGCTGGGGCTGGATGATGACAGGCCCGAATTTTCCAATTTTTCCTGGTTCTCGATGATGTTCGGTGCCGGGATTGGCATCGGCATGCTGACGTTTGCAACGGCTGAGCCGATGTATCACTTTGCCAAGAACCCATCGACCATTATGGGACTTACGGAAGGCAGTACCGCCGGAAACGTGCGGGACGCCTATATCTGGTCCTTCACCCATTGGGGACTTGCAGCTTGGGCAGCCTATGCCATCGTAGGCCTTGCACTTGGTTACTTCTCGTATCGTCGCGGCTTGCCATTGACGATCCGCTCTGCCCTGACACCTATTTTTGGCAACAAACTGTCTGGACCGATCGGCCATACGGTTGATGTGGTTGCCGTTGTGGCCACTGTGTTGGGCGTATCGCAGACGCTGGGCTTTGGTGTTGAACAATTCATCTCTGGATTGTCCCGGATTGGCGTAGGCGACTGGCTTTATACAACAGCTGCAGATGGGACAAAGTCTTCATCTACCATTGGTATCATCGTGGCGTTGATCGTCATTATGGGTGCCTCAACCTTGTCGGCAATGTCCGGCGTTGGCAAGGGCATCAAATGGCTCTCCAACATCAATATGGGCCTCAGTTTCTTTATATTGGCCTTCTTCCTGCTGTTCGGTTCCACCTTCTTTGGAATGCAAACGCTCTTCCTGGGCATCTGGGACTATCTGTTGTCGATCCCAGGCAATATCTTGACCGTCTGGGCGAAGGACGGCACGGAAACAGGCGATGCTTTGGCCGGCTGGCAAGGTGGTTGGACCATCTTCTATTGGGCCTGGTGGATTGCTTTTGCACCCTTCGTTGGCGTTTTCCTGGCACGAATTTCCAAAGGCCGGACCATTCGCGAATACGTTCTGGGCGCGCTGATCATCCCTGCAATCATGTGCTTTGTCTGGTTCGCTCTGGTTGGCGGAACTGCCATCGATCTGGAGCTTACTGGAGAAGCCCAAGGTGCTATTGCTGGTGCAGGTCAGGCTGATCAGCTGTTCGCAATGTTGGCCGTGATGCTGAGCGAAACCATGACGTATTTGATGTCAATTGTTGTCGTCATCCTGTTGCTGACCTATCTCGTTACATCGGCTGATAGTGCTGTTCTGATCATCAATACGATCAACGCTGCTGGCGATGAAGGCCCTAAAGCCCGCCCACATATCCTGTTCTGGGGTGCAGCATTGGCTTTTGTGGTCGGTGGTCTGATTATCGCAGGTGGACTGGGAGCCATTCAGACAGCCATGGTGATTGGCGCTCTGCCATTCAGCTTCGTTATGGTCCTGATGGGTCTTTCACTTATCAAAGCGATCTACCGTGATGGACAGCGGGCAAAACATGGGTTGCCAACAACCCATGTAGAAACAGTGCCTGCCGAATAAGGTGCCTTTCTGAATTATCTGCGTCGCAAAACCGTTCGGATTTGCGACGCAGACGACCCCGCCAAGCGCGAACCCAAATATCTCATGCCTGCATCATTCATGAGAAAGACACGCCAAGTTGCAAAATTTCATGATGCTTCGAGCAACGATTGACTGCGGTCGCAGACAACTCGGTTGCCCAAAACTCTCCAATTGCCATATGAGCCGCACCGCCAGAAGACATCAGCAATATGCAACGCCAAGAAGCGACGGCCAGCATAGGTTTTTTGATCAACGTGGTTGTGTGACCGTTGCGCCGATAGCCGGGCTGCGCGAAGGGCGGGAGCTGTCTTTTGCGATTGCGCGACACAACAAAAGCACCGGCACAAGGCCAAGCGCAACAATTACCAGAGATGGCACAGCCGCCTGTTCCAGCCGTTCATCAGACGCCAAACGGTAGGCCTGTACAGCCAATGTATCAAAGTTAAACGGGCGCATGATCAAGGTGGCGGGTAGTTCCTTCATCACATCCACAAAGACAATCAGCAACGCGGTCAACAGGCTGCCGGATATCAACGGTATGTGAATGCTCTTCAGCATGCCGGCCTCGGTACGCCCCAAAGACCGGGCTGCGTCGTCAAGGCTCGGTTTGATGTTGGCAAGCCCTGCCTCCACTGACCCCAACGCCGCTGCCATAAAACGCACCAAATAGGCAACGATCAGCAAGCCGATCGAGCCGGTGAACAAAAGGCCGGTCGAGATACCAAACTGGCTGCGGAAAAAGGCATCCAGCCAATTATCAAAACCGGCGAACGGCACCAGCAGACCCACCGCAATCACCCCACCTGGAATGGCGTAGCCAATCCCCGCCAAAACCTTGGCACTGCTGGCAGCAATACCAGGTGACATGCGCGCGCAATAGGAAATCAGCAAAGCGCCCAGGACGGTGGCAAAAGCTGCCAGGCTTGCAAGCGTAATGGAATTGCCAATGAAGCCAAGATAGCGGGAAGTCAGAAGGCTTTGGCCAGAACCATGGGCCATGATCAGCAGCATGACTGCTGGAACCACAAAGCCGAGTAGAACTGGAAAAGCACAAAACAGGATGGCCCCCAGAGCGCGGCCGCCCGTCAGACGTTGCGGCAACATGCCCTCATTCTTCTTGCCAGCAGGAAAACGCTGGGCCGCGCCCCGTTCCATACGTTCAATGACGGCAAGCAGCAGGGCGGCGCCCAACAAGCAAAGCGCCAGTTGCGTTGCCATGCCCCGGTCGCCCATGGAAAACCACGCGCGGTAGATACCTGTGGCGAAGGTTTGCACATTGAAATGTGCCACGGTGCCAAAATCGGCAATGGTTTCCATAAGTGCCAGTGTAATGCCGGCGGCAATGGCTGGGCGGGCCATGGGCAGACTGACCGCACGGAATGCGCCCCAAGGCGTGCGGCCCAACATGCGGGCCGCCTGATAGGCACTGGCGGATTGCTGCAAAAACGCCGTGCGTGCCAGAAGATAAACGTAAGGATACAGCACAAAGGTCAGCATGGCCGCTGCACCGCCCAGAGATCTTATTTCCGGAAACCAGTAATCCCGCGGACCAAGATCAAATGTCGCTCGCAAAGCAGACTGGACCGGGCCTGGATGATCCAGCAAATTGGTGTAGGCATAGGCCAGCACATAGGCTGGAAAGGCCAGAGGCATGGCCAGAGCGAATTCGAAGAAGCGCTGGCCGGGGAAGCGACAGTTTGTGACCAGCCAAGCGCTACCCGTGCCTAGAATAGCCGTGCCCAGCGCCACCCAGAACACAAGCTGGACTGTATTCCAGATGTAACCGGGAAGAACCGTATCTATCAATGCGGCCCAGCGACTGCCATCTGCGCCAATTGCTGTTATGACCACAGCAATAATGGGAAGCAGACAGAGGGCGGCAAAACTCCATGCTGCCAGACGCAAAGATTCAGTCCTTCAAAACAGGTCTGCTGTCATCCGTCCGGTTGCCAGCAGAAATTCACAGGGCACTGTTAACAGTGTGGGTTGGTATTAGACACTTTGCCACATACGCACAATATGCAGCTGACAAGTTGTCAGCCCGGGACCAGCCATTTGTCATAGTCGGAGACCAGCAAATGCTTTGGTGCGACGTCTTCATCGATGTCTGAAAACCGACCAATGTCTTCGGCGAAGATATTATCGGTCATATCATCATTGACCGTGGAAACTTCGCCGATCAAAACGTCGCCGCCATCCCCCCAGAAACTGTGCCAATTGCCCTGCAGCAGGGTGACACTTTCGCCCGGTGACAGACGCAGCACGTCACCTGCCTTCTGGGTGCGAGGTATGCCGTCGCAATAGACGGTGACATCACTATCGTGGTCAATGTCACCGTTTTCCAGAGAATTGAACAGTTTCAGCGCCAGATTAGCACCACCGCGATTGATGATGTCTTCGGCCTTGACCACATGGCGGTGCGTGGGGGATAGCTGGTCCTGACGTGAAATCATGATTTTTTCGGCGTAGCACATGCCGCCGCCGCGCTTGAGGTGTTCTGGATCACCATTGCGCACGGTGAACAGAAACAGGCCCATCTCGTCGAATTTCCCGGCGCCGTAATCGGTAATATCCCACCCAAGACGGGCATCGATAATGGCCTGTATGTCGCTGCGTCGCGCGCGCATTTCATCAGGTTTGAAATAGGCAAAAGGTGGCAACAGGAAACCAAATGACCGGATAAAATCATCCGCTTCTTCCATGATGTGGTTGACGGTTGAACGTTTCATGTTGGTCCTCAATCCATTTGGTTTGCTGTCGCAGACAGCACATTTTGGTCTATGAAATACCGATAGGATATCGGCAGCGTCGCAGCCCCCAGACTGCGGGCTTCGTGGCCGATGGATCCGGCCAGAATATCTGGGCGTGCAAGGCCCTGTGTGTTTAAAGTCTCAAGCACAGAAGCGGTTTTTTCCACCAAAGCGCTGCGCACGTCCTGCGGAAATGCGCCATCAATGATAATGGCCTGAAAATCGATGACCGAGCAACAGGTCAACGCTGCCTGAGCCAAGTAATTAGCACTGTCCTCAATCCATTGATCCAGAACCGGCCCAAAGGTCGTCCAGGCGTTGGGAGAGACCCAGATGGGTGACGGGTCAATGCTTTGCTGTGTCAGCGCAAATTCCAGACTGGCCAGAGACACCTTGTCGAGCAGTTGTCCACTGCCATGTCTGCCAACGGCTATGGGCAGAGAACCCAGCGCCCCGGCATTGCCGGTGGGTCCGGAATAGACCGCATGGTCAACCACAATACCGCCGCCAATAAAATAGCCGATAAAGAAATAGGCAAAATTACTCAACTCCGGCGCGTGGCGCTGCGTCAATTCTGCGCGACAGGCCGTTGTTGCATCGTTTTGTACATGGACAGGAAGTTTTGTCAGCTCAGCTATTCTGCTGGCCACATCAATTTGCTTCCAGTCAGCAAGGCCGGCATCAGCAGAGCCACCCTGCCCCACGGCTTGCGCCCAGTTCCAAAGCTCGAAGGGCATCGCCACACCGATTCCGCTCATTCTGTTGTGCAGATCTGCAGGTATAACGTCCAGAATGTCCGGCAATTCCGATTGCACGAAGTCCAGAATGGCATCGGGAAGCGGATAGGCGTAGGCCCTGCTGGCAGAGGCCCGGATTGCACCGGCAAAATCCATCAACACCAACTCGGATGTGCGCCGCCCGATTTTCAGACCAATCGAAAACGCGCCATCAGAATTCAGGATTGCAGCAGGATCCTGCTGATTGGAAGCGCCGCGCGGCGGGTCCCGCAGCAGCAGCAAAGCGTCTTTTTCCAGATCATCCAGCACGCGGGACACAGTCTGCGCAGGTAACCCACTGCGTTGGACAATGTCGGTCTCCTGCAGCGAGCCGTGCTGCCGGAGCAGGCTCATCACCACGCGCTCATCATAAGTGCGCGTCACAGCCGCATTTGTGCCGCTGCCATCACTGCTTGTGAGAGGAAGGGTCACACCCTGTACTCCATGTTTGTGCCAAAGCCCGACTGTTCATATAGGAACCAATTGTGACGGGTGTTTGGGAACAATCTCTCATAAGTCAATTTAGACGCATCATGAGGTGGAGAATTGACGTATTGCCCTCAATCAGAGCGATTTTTCGATGGCCGCCTTATCAGGGATACTGGGCTGCGCCCCAAAAACCGTGCAGGCCAGGCTGCCCGCAACGGATGCACGTGACAGAGCATCTTCTACCGAAAACCCCTGATCCAGCGCTGCCGCAAAGGCACCTGTAAAGGTGTCACCTGCTGCGGTCGTGTCTTTAACCTCAACCGCCAGCGCCTTGCCATGATGGTTGCCCGCAGGTCCAAAACTGAAGGCACCCTTGTTGCCCAATGTCACGATCACATTATTTCCGGTCTGCTGTGCCAAGGCCTCGGCCGCCTTCACTGAATCAAACCCTGCTGAAATGCCCGCCCCAAAGGCCACAATCAACGCCTCAGTCTCGTTCACCACCAACCAGTCAATCACAGCCAGCTCTTCATTGGACAGCTTGTATGCCGGGGCCACGTTGTGGATGATCTTCAGGCCAAGCTCACGCGCCTTCAAATGGGCCAGATGTGTTTCTTTTTCCGGCACCTCATTCTGGGTGAGCAGATATCCATCGGCCTGTTTCAATACATCTAATTGTGAAGCAGACGCACTGGCATTCGTGCCACTGGCAACAGCAATTGCGTTCTCGCCATTCTCGTCAACCGTGATGTTGGCAATGCCTGTTGGCGCATCTACCATCATGATCTGAGACAAATCCACATCATTACGCTTCAGATTTTCCAGTGCCAGATCGGCGAAAGCATCTTTGCCAACGGCTCCAATCATCAGCGTTTCGCTGCCAGCACGGCGCGCCGCCAATGCCTGATTGGCGCCTTTGCCACCGGGAATAAGCTGATAGGATTCGCCTTTGACCGTCTCACCAGGACCCGGAATACGGGCTGTGCGTGTGACGATATCCAAATTGATGGACCCAAATACAATAATCATGAAATTGCCCAGCCTTTTCCCACCTGCCTGCGAAGTGTCATATGCAGACAACAAAAGTCAAGGTTGTAAAACCCATATTATCAATCTCTAGTTTAAATCATCCATGTTTCGGGATTTTCAACTGGCTCATTGCGTGAGACCTTTTGCAATCCGATCACACAGCGCACGATAACCCAAACCGCGATGGCCAGAATCAACACAAATCCTATCCCAACCAATGTCAGGACGAGGGATACGAAAAACATCAGCAATCCGATCCAGAAGGTGCGGATCAGAAAGGTATAATGTGTCTGGAGCCACGGCGCTGCTTTGCTGCGGTTCATGTAAGCAAAAACAAGACCGACAATGCAGGTTATGCCAACCACAAAGCTAACCAGATAGAGGATGTAAACCAGCCGCACATTGTTCGGGCCTGCTGACATCCAATCATCAATCTGTTTTTCAATCTGATCGTCATCCTGTGTCATGGTGCCATCCCCGAATTTAGCTTGTTTGCCCAGTGTGTATCTTTGCTTGCAATCTATGCTGTCTTGCAGCCATCGGCATGTCAAGCAAATGCGGCAAGCGTGATCAGAGACAGAACACAGGTAATGATAATGACCTGCGCAATATCATCTGTACGCACATCATAGAGCATGGCCAGACTGAACGACATGGCACCTGCCGGCGCTGCAGCCGCCAGCATAAACTGGTTGCTGACATTATCCGTGCCCACAGATAGCGTAAGGCCAAGCCACATGGATGCGGGAAACATGATGAGTTTGAGCAGGGTGAATGTCATGACCACCTTGTCCGGCCGGAACCTTGTCTGGGAAAGCACAACGCCCAAAGCATAAAGAGCAACCGGTGCCGCGCCTGCCCCGGAAAAACCGACAAAGGTATTCACTGGTGCCGGGACTGTGAAACCGGCCAGATTGAACACAAGGCCAACCACAATGGCCTGAAGCATGGGAACTTTGGCAATGCCGAGGGCAACAGAGCCAGGACTGACCTTGCCAAGACTGATGATCTGAAGCGCCAGCATGGCCCCGCCAAAGGCCACAATCGCATCCAGGGTCACAATGCTGCTGATCGGCAGCACGTTGGTTTCACCGTAGAGCAGAACTGACATGGGCAGTACATACAGCGCATTGTTGCCAAATACCCCGCAAAACCCCAATAGAAGCGACTCTTTTCGCGTGCGCCGGAACAGACGATGCGCCACCCAGAAGCCGCAGCTGAATATGATGATCTGAACCAGCAAATAGACCAGAATAGGCGCAAGGCTGAAGCTCTGGATTGACGAATTTGCAATCAACCCAAAAATATAGATCGGCAGCAAAACAGACATGGCAAACCGGTTCAGCAGACGTGCATCGTCAACGCTGGTTTTGCCAGCCCGGCCCATGCCAAACCCGAAGGCCATAATTGCAAAGACCGGCAGAATGGGGTCCATCAGGACTTGCAGAATTTCCAATGCTGAAACCTTGTGGGAAGTCAGGGCCTGGACCCAATTGGGAGATGCGGCTCTAAGGCGCTGTTCCGATGCTGCTCTCATAGTCTGATCTGAGCTGCTGGAAAAGCGCAATATAGTCGATATTGACGTAATTCATACGCATTTCCAGCGCCTCGTGAAAGCGCTCTTCATCAGGCTTGTCGGTGTAGAACATCACTTCAAGACCGGCAGCCTGACATTCATAAACCCGGGATGCGTCAAACGAATCTGTGTTGAACTCCACTATGCTGGCGTGGTGTTCTTCTATGGCAGCTTCCGGGCTGCCTGCATCGCTCCAATGTACCATGCGGCGCACGTCGGAACAGTGCTGATACATCTGTTGGCGCATCTGTGGATCAAAGGAAAAGGTGAAGCAGCGGTCTGCAATGTCAAGCTTGCGCACCACGCGTGCGACCTGCTCGCAATCCGCCCGTTTGATTTCCAGATAGAAGCCAGCCCGGTCGGCAAAGGCCGCAAGATAGGGTTCAAGACGCGGTATAACCTCGCCTTCAAAGCGCGGCGCAAACCAGCGTCCCGCATCCAGTCCATCAATCTCAGTGCTGCTTAGCTCGGAAATGGGACCCGAACCATTGGTCGTGCGGTCGACAGTGTCGTCATGCAAGACGTAAAGCACTCCATCTGCCGACTGATGGATATCCAGTTCAATAATCGAACCGCCCAGCTTGAGCGCCATTTCGGCGGAAGCAAATGTGTTTTCAGGCGCACTCAGACGTGCGCCCCGATGACAGACCATTTTTGTTTGATGCACGGCTTGTTCCAATGCTTGTAACACCAGTCCTTTGGCATGCGTAAGGATGCATGAATGCACCCACTAGAAGGTTAATTGTTATACGGGATCATTTGACCGAATTGGGACGTTGCTGGTGAGTCACAGCTTACGCCGCAATTCTCTCTACTACAAGTAGATCGGAACGATATCCAGCGCCCGCACAAATCCCACTGCATGAACCAAAAATACTCTAGTAACCCATCATGCCGCGAATGGCCGGGAGCACACTGGCCGCAAAAATGCCAACCCCGCCGCCAATTGCCAATCGCAATCCCAGTCCGCCCAGACTTGGGGCCAGGCCCGAAAGAATGCCGCAAACCACAGCATACCAGGCGATTGTTGTTCCGTCGATTTCCATAAATCCTCCCAAGGCCGGAAACGCCTCAATGTTGGTGCCCACTCAGGACGGTGTCAAGTCGCCTGATACAGCTACTCCAGCAACAGATCTTCAAGCGGGTCATGTTCGGCCACAAAGTGGTCTGGCAAGCGTTCCAGCAGCTTTGGCAGATAGGGTTTTTGGTCGCCCATTCGAGATGGCAAAAACCGCAGCCGCGCCAAGGGATCAATCGGCGAGGTCAGTTCGCCCTTCAACCGCAGGCGTTTGCGACTTTTTTCGATTTGGGGATCAGGAATCGGAACCGCTGAAATGAGTTGCCTTGTGTAAGGATGCTGAGGGTTTTTGAATAAATCATCGCGATTGGCCATTTCCACCACACTGCCCAGATACATGACAAGAATGCGATGGGATATCTCCCGAACCACAGACAGATCGTGAGAAATAAACAGGTAAGACAAATCGGATTCAGCCTGCAATCCGCCGAGCAAATCCAGTATCTGCGCCTGTATGGAGACATCCAGCGCTGACACTGCCTCGTCACAAATAACCAGTTTGGGCTTTAGAATAGTGGCCCGGGCAATGCCAACACGCTGGTTTTGGCCGCCAGATAGTTCGTGCGGATACCGGTTGATCATGGCCGGTTCCAGCCCGACCCGTTCCATCTGTGCTGCAATGAGGGCCTTGCGATCAGCCTTTGTGGCGTCACGTTGAAAGATGCGCAGTGGCTCCATAATGGAATCGCCGATGGTCATGGCCGGGTTGAGACTTGCCATCGGGTCCTGAAACACAATCTGCAAATCTTTCCGCTTCTGCTTCATGGCCTGTCGGTCCAGCGCGGTCAGGTTGGAACCAAGCCAGGTCACTGCGCCAAAGGTTGGGGGGATCAATTGCAGGACAGCGCGTGCGAGAGTGGATTTTCCTGATCCGGATTCACCAACAATGCCGATCGTTTCCCCGGGTCTTAACGCGAAACTCACACCATCAACGGCACGCAACAAGGCGGGTTTTGCGAAGAAGCCGTTGCTGATCTGGAAATGAACCTTCAGATCATCGACGTTCAGAAAGTCTGTCTGCTCCAAGCGCGGTTGATACGGTTTGATTTGCCGATCCGACCCTGACTTGCCGTCGAGACGTGGCATGGCCTCCAACAGCATTTTTGTGTAGTCATTTTGCGGCGCGTAGAAGATGTCATCTGCCGAGCCTTCCTCGACATAACGCCCGTGGCGCATCACCTGAATGCGGTCGCACATGCGTGCCACGACGCCCATATCATGGGTGATGAGGGCAATGGCTGTGCCGTGATCCCGGCGCAACTCATCCATCAGATCCAGGATCTCAGCCTGAATGGTCACATCCAGAGCGGTGGTTGGTTCATCTGCGATCAGCAATTTGGGATCACATAACATGGCCATTGCGATCATAACCCGCTGACGCATACCCCCCGACAATTCATGCGGGTATTGCCGCAAACGCTGGCTGGCGAGCGGGATGTGTACACGTTGCAACCATTCAAGGCATTTGGCGTCGGCGTCAGCGCCACTCATCTGCTGATGGGTTTTCAGAACTTCACGCATCTGCATGCCGATTTTCAGATGCGGCGTCAGCGACGTGAGCGGGTCCTGAAAAATCATGGATATGGCGCGACCACGGATTTGGTTCAGAGCCTTGCTGTCCATGGCGAGCAGATCAGCGCCCTGAAAATCCACCGTACCGCGCGCGATACCATTTCTGTGCAGCAAGCCCATTGCGGCCAGAAAGGTCTGGCTTTTGCCGGACCCGGATTCACCGACAATGCCCAAACACTCACCTGGCAGAATATCACAATTGACGCCCTGGACAGCTTCCACAAGACCATCGTGGGTCTTGAAATCCACATGGAGATCACGAATGCTGAGCAATGGATGACGGGTCACCATCTAATGATCCTTTGGATCAAATGCATCGCGCAGCCCATCACCGATGAACAGCAGACTGAGCAGCAATGTCACCAGAAAGCCTGCCGGGAACCAGAGCAGCCAGGGCATGACTTCAAACACATTTGCTCCCGCAGCAATCAGGGTACCAAGCGAGGTCAATGGCTCCTGAACGCCGAAGCCAAGATAGGACAGGAAGCTTTCGGTCGCGACGATTTCCGGCACAGTGAGAGCGGCATAAATAACCACCGGCCCCACCAGATTGGGCACGATGTGTCTAAAGATGATGGCTGGTGTGCTTTGTCCCGAGGCGCGCGCAGCTTCAATGTATTCGCGCCGACGGATCGACAAGGTCTGCCCTCGGACAATGCGCGCCATCGTCAACCATTCCAGCGCGCCGATGGCGGCGAACAGCAAAAACACATTGCGCCCGAAAATCACCATCAGCAAAATGACAAACAAGATGTAAGGCAGCGCATAGATGATATCGACAAAGCGCATCATCGCCTGATCAATCCGTCCGCCGAGATATCCGGCAAACGCGCCATAAGTGACACCGATCACCACCGATACCAGAGTTGCAACCAGAGCGACGGCCAGGGAAATGCGCGTACCGAACAACGTGCGCGCCAGAAGATCGCGTCCGTTCTGATCGGTTCCGAAATAATGCCCGCTTTCAAATGATGGCGGTGCGCGAAAGGCGTTCCAGTCGGGGTCTTCATAATTGTAAGGCAGCAGTGATGGTCCGATAAAAGCTGCCATAATCAGCAGGACCAACAGAACCACACCCGTCATGGCCGCTTTATTGCTGCGAAAGCGCCTCAGTGCATCCTGCGTCAGGCTGCGTCCCTTTGGAGCAGTCAAGACCGTTTGGGCAACATCGGCTGCCTCTTCGCGATAGGAGCGCCCGATCATTGGCTTGTCACTTTCGGATCAAGCCAGGCATAGAGAATGTCGACTATAAGGTTGAGCATGACAATCAGAACCATGTAAAAAATCACGGTTCCAAGCACCATGCCGTAATCCCGGTTAAGCGCCGCATTGATGAAATAGCGCCCGATCCCCGGCAATCCGAAAATGGTTTCCACCACAATGGAGCCGGTCAGCAGGTAACCAGCGGCCGGTCCCAAATAGGACACAACCGGCATCAATGCCGGTTTCAGAGCATGGCGCAAGACAATGGGCGCTGTGTTCAACCCCTTGGAGCGCGCGGTGCGAATGAAATTGGAATGCAGGACTTCAATCATGGCGCCGCGCATCAGGCGGGAAATGCGGGCAATATGCGGCAAGGCCAATACGGCAACTGGCAGAACAATATAGCGCAACTCACCATCGCCCCAGCCGCCCACAGGAAGCCAGCCAAGCTCCACACCGAATGTCAGTTGAAAAATTGGCGCAAGCAGGAAACTGGGCAGGATGAGGCCGAGCAATATGATGCTGGCAAGAGCATAATCAGGCACGGAATTTCGCCACAATGCTCCATAGATGCCAGCAAGAATACCAAAGAAAACAGCCACAATGAATGCTGTGCCGCCAATGATGATGGTGTAAGGCAAGCCCAGTTTCAGCTGCTCTGCAACGCTAAAATCCTCGTTTACGAAAGAGGGGCCCAAATCGCCTTGCAGCACATTGCCAACATAGATCGCATATTGTTGGATCAGTGGTTTGTCGAGATTGTAATGCGCTTCCAGATTTTGTTTCACCGCTGGCGGCAGGGGACGCTCGCCATCAAACGGTCCGCCCGGAGCCAACCGCAGAATGAAGAAACAGACCGTAATTGCAATCCAGAGAACCGGGATTGTGGTGAGGAACCGCTTGAGTGCGTAAAGCAACATGGTTGGTATGGTCCCTGCCGGACTTCAGAACAGGTCGACTATGCGCTGTTGCAAAGTCTGGCAGGGACAAATCCAAATAGCTTATTCGGCAAGCTCCAGCCATCTTGTGCGGTGGATGTCGAAGACGTTGTTTTCAAAGCCCTTGACCTTCGACGACACAACATTGCGTGACAGATAGTAGTAGATTGGAATGGCTGCTGTCTGATCCAAGGCAATTTGCTCCGCCTGTTTCATCAGATCTGCCCGTTTTTCCAGATCAACGATTCCGTTGGACTGTGTCATCAACGCATCGAACTCCGCATTGCTGAAACGGCCGTAATTGTTCGGAATGCCCGATTCCAGCAGGTTGAGGAAATTATGTGCGTCATTGTAATCGGCCAGCCAGCCAGCGCGCCCAATATCGACAATATTGCGCTGCAATTCATCATAATGCACCTTCACCTCGGTGTTATAGAGGCTCACTTCAATGCCCAGTTGCTTCCACATGGCTGCAACTGCAACCGCAATCCGCTTGTGGTTTTCATTGGTGTTGTAGCGCAATTGAAGCGCCAGTGGATTGGCGGCATCAAACCCGGCTTTTTCCAGTAAAGCCTTGGCTTCGGCGACTTTCTCGCCGTAGGGCAATTCTTTCCAGCTGAAATAGGCAGGCTCGCCGTAATTTGCCATGCCTGGCGGCACCCAGGAATAGGCTGGCAATTCGCCCGTGCCCAGAATCTGAGGGCCAATCACTTCCCGATTGATCGACATCGCCAATGCCTGCCGCACATCTGCATTGTCGAAAGGTGGCTTGTTGTGGTTGACCACGTAGTAATACAGCCCGGCAAACGCCGCGACCTGAGGCTCGCCCGGCATGTTGGTCTGCATCCATTCATACTGATCGGTTGGAAACTCGGTCATGATATCGAAATCACCGGCGCGATAGCGCTTCAGAGCTGCGGATTCATCTTCCAGAACGAAAAATTTTGCGCTTTCGATTTTCAGATTGGCTGCATCGTAATGGGTGTCATTCTTGATCGTTGTCACGTGAGAACCCGGAACCCATTCGGTGGGCCGGTAAGGGCCATTGGTCACGATGTTCTCGAGTTTGACCCAGTCGGCACCCTTCTCCTCAACAACATGCCTTGGCACCGGATAGGCGGTGTAGTGGGTCAGCGCGCCCAGAAAATAAGGCGTCGGCTGTTTCAGCGTGATTTCCAGAGTCCTGTCGTCCAGAGCTTTGACACCCAGCTCGCCCAGATCAGCGATTGTACCGCCATTGATCTCTTCGGCATTCATGATCGGGTATTGCAGATAAGCGTAATCCGCCGCTGTTGCCGGGTCCATGAGCCGCTGGAGTGCAAATTCAAAATCACCAGCCGTAACAGGTGTTCCATCGCTCCATACGATGCCTTCGCGCAGGTTGAACGTGTAGGTCAGACCGTCTTCCGAAATGGTCCAGCTTTCCGCCTGTCCGGGAATTGGCTGAGCACCGCGGTCTTCGGTCAAAAGGCCTTCAAATATATCCCCGACGATCCGGTTTTCCCAGTCGCCGGAAACCTTATGCGGATCCAGTGACGTTGGATCGCCGCCATTGTGAATATTCAATGTTGCTGCCGACAATGGGGAAATCAGAACTGCCGAAACAGCAAATGCTGCTATCGATTTCAAGAAGCCGTGATACATTTTGAAGGTCTCCTTTTTTCCAAAAATTTAATTAAAACAATATGTTAGTCTTGGAACACATTGAACCCTGAGGTAACGATAGCTTGAGTGAAAGCAGCACACAATCACAAACTGCACCTTTCAGTAGAGTGGTTTTGAATTAGAATTCCTGGCCACACCGCCCAAGATCGCCTTGCACAGCGCTTTGTGGTATCTGGCTAAAGTCCAAACTCAATCAACATCCATACAAGGTCAGCCATGCGGTTTATTCTGGCTCTTCTACTGATCATTACAAGCATTGCCACTGGCGCCTTGGCGCAAACATCTGTTGAAGAGCTAACGGGTGACGATAATGCGCCAGTGACGATGGATGTGATGAGCGGCGAGACCATTGCTGCCGGACGGGACATCCCCTCCGACAGCGCTATTGCAAGCCGGATTTCCGGGATTTTTGCAGAGATCGATGCCTTGAAAGCGGTCAGGGTATCCGTCCGCTCCGGCGTGGTTTTGCTGCAAGGTGCGTTGCCGGATCAGGTTGCCATAGATCAGGCCGAAGCTCTGGCGGCCCGCGTTGAAGGGGTCGTGACTGTTTCAAATCAGTTGCAGGAAGAGACCTCGGTATCCGAGCGCATTGTCCCCGTCATGGAACGGCTCTCAACCCGCCTGCTACAGGCGCTCAACTACATTCCCCTGCTGACAGTGGCGCTTCTTGTTTTCGCAATCGTCAGCATCTTTGGCTGGTGGCTTGCTGCGCGTCGATGGCCGTTTGAAAAAATTGCACCAAACGCCTTTATCTCCGATCTCTTGCGCCAGATCCTGCGTCTGGTGTTTTTGGGGCTTGGCCTTGTTCTGGCTCTGGATATTCTGGGGGCTAGCGCCGTCATTGGAACGGTTCTGGGGGCGGCAGGCATCGTCGGACTTGCGGTTGGCTTTGCGGTGCGTGACACCGTTGAAAACTATATTGCCAGTATCCTGCTCAGCCTGCGCCAACCGTTCCGGCCAAAGGATTATGTGGAGATTGACGGGCATCAAGGCCACGTCATCATGTTGACGTCACGTGCGACCGTGTTGCTTAGTCTGGATGGAAATCATATCCGCATTCCCAATGCCACCGTGTTCAAAAGCGTGATCACAAATTACACCCGCCATCCTGAACGCATGTTTGTGGTTGAACTGGGTATTGCACCCAATGGTGATTTGCAGAAAGCGGTTGATATCGGACATGACGTGCTGAAGGGTCTGGATTTCATTTTGACGAAACCCCAGCCTGAAGCCCGTATTGAAAAGCTTGGGGACTCGACCGTTCAGCTGCGCTATGCGGGCTGGGTGGATCAACGCGAAACCAGCATGCCACTGGCGCGCGGTCAGGCCATACGGCTGATCATGCGCGCCCTGGAAAATGCCGGATTTGAACTTCCTGAACCGGGCTATCGCGTCACGCTCACCGATGCAAAATCAGCGCCGCCTTCCAAACCAGCTCCGGCGGCCAAGAAAAAACTGCCCCCGGTTGAAGAGGCAGACATCTCTGCCGACGAAGGCATTGCGGAAATCGTCGAGGAAGAGCGCGCGCAATTGGGGGATCAGGATCTGCTGAAAGAGGATGCGCCTCAGGAAATGGGCTAACGGTTCACAACCATGATTTGGTGACAACCCAGAACTGGATTATCGCTTCAAATCCGTTGTTTCTTGCGCGGCCAAACCGTGCACCTGTCGAATTTCCATAATTGGCACTTTCTTCACGTGAACTCAAAAGCCAATCTCCTCCAGGCCTTTTTCCAACCGCCATTGTCGTCACCAGATTCATTTGAAGTTGGGCTGCAATCAATTGCATCAACGGCAGAGGCGGCAAATGTTTGTTGACCACAAAGCCCTTCCTCAAGTTCGATGCTCACCACTACAAAGGTGCGAGGCGGGACCGGTGTTCCCGCTACCGGAAAATCGGAATTGGGTGGTGACTTCGGCCTAAAGCGGACCTTCGTGTTATCCGCAGCGAAAAGCTGCAAGGAGCCCTTTCTTACCAAGCCATGTTATTCAACCAATGACCGCTTTCCGGCAAACCCTTGTTTCATGCAAGGTCATGGGCAACGTCTTTGACATGATCGATGAATGCCCTTTGTTTAGCTGTTGCTCCGCGCCGGCTTGGATAGATTGCAGACAGTTTCGCACTGGAGGCATCCCAATCTGGTAGGACTGCTGCGAGTTGTTCGGAAGCGCACTCCGCGTGTACTGCGTATGCAGGTATCATCGCGACACCTCCTCCTGCGATAGCAAGGTTTCGAAGTGTTATGAAATCGTTGACGACGACTGAGCCTTTGGCCGTCACATTGGTCACCTCTCCATCCCGTTTCAGTTTCCATTGTGAGGTCCTAATCCCGCTGCCCATTATCAGACAACAATGGTCTTTCAGGTCCATTGGAGATTTAGGCGCACCAGATTTCAGCAGGTAGTTCGGGCTGGCATATAAGCCGAGCGGAAACGTCCCTACGGTTTGGGACATCATCGTGGAATCCTCGTTCTCGCCAATGCGGAATGCCAAATCAAAGCCATCCTCAATGAGATTGGCACGCACATTTGTTAGCTCCAAGATCACCTGCACCTTTGGAAATTGTTGAACATAGGCGGCAATTGCCGGAGCTATTATCTGCTGCCCAACCAACACTGAGGCCGAAACTCGCAGTTCTCCAGCTGGTTCTGCAATGCTTGTTTCAACAACGGCGTCAGCTGCATTCGCTTCCTCAACCATCAATCTACAATAGTCGGCATAACAAACACCAATGGATGTCAGCCTACGATTGCGCGTATTTCGCTCCATCAATTGAACACCCAGACGATCTTCTAGTCGCGCTAATCTGCGGCTGACGTTCGATTTTGGAAGCTTCAGTTTCTGGGCCGCACCGGTAATGCTTTTCTCCTGAGCGATAGCAGCGAAAATCGCAAGATCATTCAAATCTCTATGTTCCATATATAGAACTCTCTTTTGATATTTTGCATAATTGATCCATAAACGAGATAGTCTCATATTTCCAACAGGCAAGGCAACTCGCTCGATTGGAAACGATATGACACAGCAAAATCTGGAAATTCTACGCCGTGACGCGCTCACAGAAGGTGGCTTTGCTGGCTTGAAAGAGCATCGCTTGGTAACCGACAAAAAGCTTTGGGGTGATCGTGCCAATTCAGAGGCTTGGGATGGCATCGGGAACTTCGTTTATCTGGCAGACGCTCAGTTTAACCCCAAGGGTGAAACGACAATGCATCCCCATAAAGAGATCGATGTGATCTCCGTTATGGTGGAAGGCCGCGTTGCTCATCAAGGCTCTCTCGAACACGGCGGGTCATTGGATACGAATGAAGCACAGGTACAGCGTGCTGGCGGTGAAGGGTTCAAACACAATGAGGTAAATCCAGATGATACAGTAAATCGGATGTTGCAACTTTGGGTCATGCCCGAAGTCAAAGGCGAGCCTGCCGGATACAAAAAATTCAGCCCAGAGTGGGGTGAGACAATCCGTATCTATGGTGGGACACCTGAAGGCACGCAGTCCTTCGCAGCACAAACTACAATCGACTTGGCCATGCTTTCCTCCGGCCAAAGCATCAAGCTGACGGCACCCTATTTGGCATATGTCGCCAAAGGAGACGGGCGGTTTGATGAAACTGATCTATCAGGTGGTGATCTGATCAGAGGAGCGGATGGCTCGTTCAACGCCACAACGAATGTTCAACTCGTAGTAATCGGCACGCTTGCGTAGCCAACTCTCCCCCAAGAAAGGAAATACAATGTCCAACAAATTCTCAGAATTCCTGACACCCGACAATGCGGTTCTAGCAATGATCGATCACCAAACAGGCTTGCTTGCCAGTGTGCGCGATATTCAGCCGGAGACTTTGCGCAAGAACATCAATGGCCTGACAAACATGGCAAAAACAGCAGGTATCCCATCGGTTGTCACAGCATCTTTGTCAGAAGGTCCCAACGGTCCAATTTTGTCAGACATCACTAATGTGCTTGGCGACACAGTCATCAATCGTTCCGGCGAAATTAACGCTTGGGATTCGCCTGAATTTAAAGCTGCTATTGAGGCGACGGGTCGCAAGAAGGTCATCATGGCGGGTATCGTTACTGATGTCTGTTTGTTGTTCCCTGCGTTGTCTGCTGTCGCGGAAGGCTACGACGTCTATGCAGTCGTCGATGCCTCAGGAACATGGGACGAGGTCACCCGTGACGCGGCCATGTTGCGCATGAGTCAAGCTGGCGTGAAAGTCACAACATGGGCCTCTGTGTTGGCTGAGATTATGAACGACTGGCGCTCCAACCAGGGTTATCCACTTGGTGGTGTTCTTGGCAGTCACACTGCCTATGGCTTGGTCTATGAGAGCTATCTTGCGCAGCAAGCACAAACTGAAACCGCCGAATAACGATCAAAACCTGCTCCGATGGTTAAGTCATCGGAGCAACAGATCAGGAGTAAGAAATGGCAGGCAGATTGATAGACGGCATTTGGACTCGCGAAGGCGACATCTTGGCCTCAGAAGACGGACATTATCACCGTCAAGAAACAGACTTCCGTAATTGGATATCGCAGGAACCTGGTGCAAAATTTGCACCAGAGGTTGGAAGATATCATCTCTATGTCTGTTATGCCTGCCCTTGGGCGCACCGGACTTTGATCATGCGCAGCATCAAGGGTTTGGAAGATGCAATCTCCGTATCTGCCGTGGCTCCCATCGTCAACGAAGACGGATGGGAATTTACAGATGCAGACGGAGAGTTTCCAGACCATCTGTCTAGCAAAAGACACCTGCACGAACTTTATACCCTAGCCGATTCTAACTATACGGGCCGCGTTAGCGTGCCAATCCTTTGGGACAAAAAGCTGAACACCATTGTTAGCAATGAATCTGCTGAGATCGCGAGAATGCTGAATTCAGCATTCGTTGGTATAGCAGGAAATGACACCGATTTTGCTCCTCAAGCACTCTTGGCGGAAATCGACGAAGTGAATGATCTCGTCTACAGCTAGATCAACAACGGTGTGTATCGTTGTGGATTTGCTGGAACACAAGCCGCATATGAAGAAGCGGCAACGGATCTGTTCTCAGCCCTAGACACAGTTGAAGCTCGACTGGCGAACGATGGTTACCTGGTTGGTGGTCAATTGACAGAGGCAGACTGGCGTCTGTTCACAACGCTCATCCGCTTCGATCAGGTCTATGTCGCTTTGTTCAAATGCAACATTCGGCGGATTGCAGATTATCCAAACCTATCAGCCTTGCGTAAGAAGCTCTACGAGCATTTGAATGTCGCAGACACAGTAAAATTCGATCAGATCAAGACCCACTATTGGACAAGCCTACGGGGCGTTAATCCAAGCGGGATAGTTCCAGCTGGACCGGAGCTGGTACTATGAGCAATCCGGTGACACTGGCAGTAACCGACCATGTTCCAACTTCAGCAAAAGTCCGTTACGAGGAGATGGTTGAAGAACTTCATCAACTTTTTCAAACACAAGACGGCTTTCTCTCTGTCGATATTGTACGTCACAACCGTCAACATCAGATCGAATATACAATATTGTCCCGTTGGTCTGATGAAGCAGCGATCAAGCAATGGCGGAATAACGAAGTATTTCGTAAAAGGCTCTCCGAAATAGAGAGCATTACCGGAGGTCCAGCTCAACATGTGCAAGCCATGGGGTTGGGCATGTGGATTGATCACGCCGAAGGTGTAGCTCCGGGCCTTCCTCCAGCTTGGAAACGTATCGCAATGAGTGTTGTTGCGGTCTATCCGATGTTGATGTTGTTGATGGCTCTAAGTGTTCCAATAATCGGAGGGCTGCCCCAATCCATCCAAGTATTGATCATCGTGATTGTTCTATCCGCACTTTTGACTTGGCCAATCATGCCTTGGCTCAGCAAATTGCTGCACCATTGGCTCTCGGCCAAATAACTCCAAAGGGTTATGAAAATGCTCCTCGACTATGACCTGCCCGAGTATCATGTCAGCAAGCGGGATGGGCTTCCATCGTCTGTCCAGGAAACACTTTTGGAGAGCACCAGGTCCGAATGGCAAAACCATCCTCGATTTGGTGGCAAAGCCAATTTCTTCATGACGATCCATCGCGATCTGCTGAATGGTGCAGCCCAGCTATCAAGCGGAATCGAAAAGCTTCTTGACGTACCTCCTGACGACATGGGAGAGGCGGTAGAGCGAATGAATCTACTGCCCTTCAGCAAGAATTTGATTGGATTTGCACACCACCATCACGAGATAGAAGACCACGGCTACTTCCCCCAATTGGGATTAATGTACCCTGAGCTAAATCGTGGGTTTTCTCTGTTGGATGGTGACCACAAGATATTGGATGCAGCACTGGATGAAACTCAATTAGCATTGAATAAATTGGATGGCGCGATGGTTACCCGAGACCAGTTGGCAGAGTTGCATACAGGTAGTGAAGCATTGGAGAATATCCTCAATCGCCATATCTGGGATGAAGAGGAAGTCATCATCCCTATATTCTTGCGACATGGCTAAGCGGACATAAAGCTCGCAGGTTCGAACGGTAAAAATGTCCGCGCAGCAGACCTCTGTGCAAGTGCAGCGAATGTCTCTTCTCCGCCCATTTCACCAACAACGCACTCAATCACTCCGCTGGCTGCGGAGCATTCCCCTCGCCATCAACTTTCAACGGCGGCGTTTCATCAGCAATGGCGGGCAAACTGCGCAGAACGATGCCCAGCAAAGGTGGCACGGTCAGCAGGGTCAGCAACGCAGACGTTGCCAAACCACCGACGACGACAGAGCCAAGGCCGCGATAGAGTTCTGAACCTTCGCCCGGGAACAGCACCAGCGGCAACATGCCGAAGACGCTGGTCAGTGTGCTCATGAAAATCGGGCGGATACGGTTTCTGGTAGCCTCTGTAATGGCCGCTTTCGGCGCCATACCATCTTCACGCAAATGATGCAGCGATTGGTGCACGATGAGAATGGCATTGTTGACCACAATCCCCACCAGAATGACAAACCCCAGCAAGGTCAGCATATCCAGCGGCTGGGTCTGGATGAGGTTCAATGCGGCCAATCCGCCAACCCCGCCAGCTGCTGCCACCGGCACGGAAATCATGATGACCATTGGCAGAATGAAGCTTTCAAACAGCACAGCCATGACCAGAAAGACAATCAGCAGCGCAATCACCAGATTAATGGAGATCGCATTCCAGGTTTGCGTCAACTGATCCGCCGTTCCCGACAAGGTGAAGCGCACACCGGGCGGAAGGCCACCCTGTTCAAGCACGGCGACCACGTCGGTTTCCAGTATCTTCAACGCTGTTTCCAACGGCAGTTCGTTGGAGGGGCGCACCTCCAGCGTGACGGTTCTCAGACGTTCACGATGCCGGATTTCGGTTGGACCCGCCGTCACTGTGACGCTGGCAAGCGCCTCAACCGGCACAATCTGCCCGGATTGTGTCACAACGGGAAAAGCACCAATATCCTGCGTTCGCTGAACGTCAGAATTGCTGTCATCGCCCTTCAGGGTCAGGTCAATTCGCTGCCCTCCGACTGTAATTTCGGCAATGCGTACACCGTCATTATAAGCATCCACAGTGGTTGCCAGATTGGCAGCGCCCACGCCTGCATCGGCCAGCCTCAGGCGGTCGGGTGTCAGCCGAACTTCCGGCGCGCCCAATTCCAGCCCCGGTATGGGGCGGAACTGGTGCCCCTCCGAGCGCGGTAATCGGCCGGCAATGATGCCGGCGGCCTGCTGTGCAACGCCCAGAATATCTTCAAGATCAGGTCCCGAGACGTTCAGTTCGATGGCACGCCCGCCACCAATGCCGCGACCAAACAGGGACGGCTGGGTGATGAAGCCAAATGTACCGGGCTCGGAGAAGATGGGTCGCGACAGAACCGGGATCAGTTCGCCCACGCGCGTTCCGTCCTTGGCATCGGCCCCAACAAAGGAATTGCTGGGTGTTGCCACAAAAAAGAAGCTCTCAATGGCTGGCGGCCCTTCAAGATCATCCAGATCCTTGTTCCATATCGGTTCCGCAACATCTTCGATGCGCTTGGCGATGCTGGTCGTGGTTTCCAGATTGTAACCGGGCGGTGGAATGACAATTCCAAAGATCAAATTGCGATTGCCCTCGGGCAGATATTCCAGCTCTGGCAGATAATACCAGGCCGCAGAAATCGCACTGCCACCAATCAGTGCGACCATGACAAGGCCAAGAATACGGCTGGCAATTGTGACTTTCACATAGGCCATGATGCCTCTGGAGAAGAACCCCGCCAGATGATCGATGATTGGCAGGCGGATTGGCTCCAGCTTGCCTTTACTGCCCAGAAGGCGACTGGACAAAGCCGGTATGACGGTCACCGCCACAATCAGTGACAACACCACAGAGACCGATATCGCGACCGCAATGTCGCGGAACAATTGCCCTGCTTCCAGTTCCATGACGAGAATGGGAATGAACACCATGACAGTGGTCAGGGCTGAAACCAGAATGGCCCCCCAAACCTGCCGTGCGCCCTCATAGGCTGCCTGCCGGGATGAATAGCCCATCTGCCGGAAACGAAAAATGTTTTCCAACACCACAATTGCGGCATCCACCACCATGCCGACAGCAAAGGCAATGCCAGCCAGCGAGATGACGTTCAGCGTTCGGCCCATGGCGGCCATCGCCACAAAGGAGGCGACAACGGACACCGGAATGGCCAGAGAAATAACCAGAGTTGCGCGCGGCGAGCGCAAAAACAGCATCAGAATGAAGGCCGCCAGAATGCCGCCCACCCAGATGTTCTGAGTCACCAGATCGATGGCGCTGTTGATATAAAGCGTTTCATCATAGACCTGATTGAGTTCAAGGCCTGCAGGCTGAATGTCACGTTCCTCAAGCGACAGCAGCGTTTGCCGCACGCCTTCCATGGTTTCAATGACATTCGCCCCGGCGTCCCGGACCGCGTTGATGGCAATGGCAGGCTGGCCCTTGTAGCGAATGCGTGCGCCGGGCTCCTTATAGTCGAACCTGACGGTGGCAACGTCACTGACCAGCACGCGGCCCAGACGTTCTGTGCCCAGATCCGTTTCGCTGCGCAGAACCACCGCATTGACAGATTCCAGAGTGTTCAACTCACCTTGCGCGCGCACAATATAGCGGCGTTTGCCTTCTTCCACATCGCCCGCAGAGACCGAAATGTTTTCCGACCGCATTTTTGCAATGACCTGCGGGATGGTCAGGCGAAAGCGCGCCAGCCGTTCCGGATTGATGACAACTTGCAACTCACGAGAGACGCCACCAAAGACATTGACATTGGCAACACCTTCAACGCGTTCCAATTGCTCTTTGACGACATCTTCAATGAAGTCGCCATATTCAGCGATTTCGCGCGTATTGCCCTCTGCCCGGGTCAGAATGAACCAGGCAATGGGACTGTCTTCCGCGCCAGACGTATTCAGCGTTGGTTGGCCTGCTTCATCGGGATAGGAATCCACCCGGTCCAGCCGGTTTGAGACCAGCAACAAGGCGCGGTCCATATTGGTGCCGATGGCAAATTCCAGCGTGACTTCGGCGCGCCCTGTCTGGGACCGGGACAGCATGGTCTCCAGACCGTCAAGGCCGCGCAATACGTCTTCCTGCGGATTGACAATCTCGCGCTCTACTTCTGCAGGCGCCGCACCACCCCAGTCAGTGCCGATGATGATAATGGGCTTGCGCACATCCGGTGCAAGCTGGATTGGAATGGTGCTTAATGCCACCAGACCAAACAGCACAGCCATCAGCACCGCTGCGATAACGGCAATCGGGCGTTCAATGGCATATTTGATGATGTTCATGAGCTATCCGCCACTTTTCTCATCGGACGATGCGTCGCCGGCTTCTGACTGCGCTGCTTTGGGCGCGGCCCCATCGGGTGCCTTTATGGCATCTGGTGCAGCTCCACCGGGGGCACCACCACCAGGGGCACCACCGGGTGGTCCGGTCATGATATCTTGTCCAGGACGCAGCCTTTCATTGCCGCGCACGACAACCTGCTGACCTTCCTGAAGGCCGCTCAGCACTTCAAAACGGTCGGCGACGGCCGCGCCAATCTGCACAGGGCGTGGTTGCGCTTTGCCCTCTTCCGCTATGTAAACAATCCAACCGCCCCGCGCCTGCACCAAAGCATCCTTGGGGACCGTGAGCACCGACTTTTCTTCCGAAACAGGTACAAGAACCGTTACAGACTGGCCTTCCGCAAAGGGTGCGCCGCCATCGGCGGCGTCCGCTGCGGTGAAGGGTGCGATCAACCGCACAGGCCGGGTGCGGGTGGACACGGTCTCCCGTGGCAGAACCGCACGAACCTGGGCCTGATATTCGCTGCCACCGGCCAATCTGACATTGACTTCGCGCCCTTGTGCCAGTCCTGCAACATAGGCAGCCGGCACATCGGCAACAATCTCCAGATGTGCGCCATCCAGAAGGGTTGCCACCGCGCTACCGGTTGTGATGTATTCACCCGGCTGCGCCTGACGTTCCAGAATCGTGCCGGAAAACGGCGCCGTTATTTCCGCATTTGCCAGATTGTAGCGGCTGCGCGCGATGCTCACATCGGCGCTTTTGATACGCGCTTGTGCCTGCGCGATCTGCCCCTGAGCCCGCTGCAATTGCTGTCCCAGATCATTAAACTGCCCCTGCGAGAAGGCGGGTGATGTTTTAAGACGCTCTATGCGCTCAAACGCCTGCTGCGCCAGAGCCAGATCGGCCTCGGCGACGGTCAGACCAGCTGAGGCTTCATTGCGCGCAGCTTCTGCCGCCCCCAATTCAATGCCCAGAAGCTCTGTGTCCAGCCGAACCAGCGGATCACCTTCATTGACACGGTCGCCCACCTGAACCGAGACCTCGACAATGAGGCCTGGAATGCGGCTGGCAACCACGCTGCTGGTTGGCGCCACGAACTCGCCCAACACAGGTGCTGTTTCGGTAAAGGAACGCGTCTCGATGGTTTCCACGACCACGCCCGCAGGGCCACCCTGGGCACTGGCGCTCATGGGAAGACTTGTGATGAGGCAAGCGATCAGAATACCGCCTGCTGCCCGCAATGAGAGCCGGTCATTCAGTCCTGGCAGAAGATGCATGTAATTGTCTTTCAGTTAAACACGCTTTAAGAACGGCAATATATAGCGATTGCACTGGCCAGCAAGTACAAGCTGGGCGCAAAACGGTTTTAAAGCCCTTTCCTTGCAAATACTCGTTGTAAGGACAAGCCGCAATGAGCTGTTGTCAAAGCCCATTGCGAAAGTCTGGGTTTCACATCGGCAGTCGAGCGCCGACCGATAGGAGAATATCATGGAACTGATTGTGATTGCACTGATTATTGTAATCGGCGTTTATCTGATCTTCGCCTATAATGGTCTGGTCAAGGCCCGCCAAATGGCCAAGGAAGCCTGGAGCGGTATTGATGTTCAGCTCAAGCGCCGGGCCAATCTGATCCCCAATCTGGTCGAAACAGTCAAGGGCTACGCGACCCATGAAATGGAGACCTTTTCCTGGGTCACCGAATTGCGCGCAAATGCGGGAGCGGTGGCTGATGATGATGTGGCCGGACGTGCCCAAAGCGAAAGCATGCTTGGCGATGCACTGATCAAGCTGATGGCTGTTGCTGAAGCGTATCCGGAATTGAAAGCCAATGAGAACTTTCAGGATTTGCAAGAGCAACTGAGTGATATTGAAGGAGAAATCCAGATGTCACGGCGCTATTATAATGGGGCAGCCCGTGCTTTGAATGTGAAAGTGGAGAGCTTTCCATCCAATCTGATTGCCAATAATTTCGGCTTCTCCCAGATGGATTATTTTGAAATTGAAAATGCCTCTGACAGAGCCGTGCCAGACGTCAAGTTCTGAGCACAGGGTGACGCGCCTCATAACAGCCGGTTTTGCTGCGATTGCTCGCACCTTGCTGCCTTTTGCCTATGCATTTTTTCTGATCTTCGCGCTTTTGGCGCTGCCACAGCAGGTTCAGGCAAGAGAGAGCATTGTGTCCTTCGACACCACGATTTCCATCCCGAAAGGTGGTCGGCTCAGTGTTCGCGACAACATCACCGTGCGCGCGGAGCGGAAGGAGATCAGGCGCGGAATTTATCGCGACTTCAGCACCGTCCGGGAGGAAGCGGATGGCAGTCTGCAAAAAATCTCCTACAAATTTCGTGAGGTAACGCGCAATGGCGTGCCGGAAAAATTCAGAATTGAGTATTTTCCGGGCAATGTGCGCCTGATCATCGGTGATGAGAATGTGCTTCTTCCCATTGGCGAACATGTGTATTCAATTCGCTACAGGGTTGACCGGCAGGTGCAGTTTGGCGCGGACATGGATTTCCTGATCTGGAACGTCGCCGGTGACTTTGAAAACCTTCCCATTGATAGCGTCACAGCATCTATACGTGTGCGCAAGAGAAAGAAACTGATCTCGGCAGACTTTTATGCCGGTGCCTTTGGCGATGAGAACAGCCAGTCAAATCATTATCTGTCAGAGGATAAAAACATCGCGTTTTATGCGCGGCAGGACGTACTTCCGCCAGGCGAGATCATCACTGTACGGGCCGAGTTTGAAAAAGGGGCCGTTCGTGAGCCGGATTTCAGACAGCTGGTCTGGTGGTATTTGCGCGACCATCTGGAGATTGTCGGCTCTATCCTGATTCTGCTTTTGGTGAGTCTTTATTATCTGGCGGTTTGGCTGCGTGTGGGGCGCGATCCGCCAAGCGGCGTGGTCGTACCTGACTGGACACCACCAGATGGCATCTCGCCTGCACTTGCCAATTATGTTCAAAATCGCGGTTTCGGAGGCAATCCGTTTCGCGCGCTTTCTTCCTCGCTCGTCAATCTGGCCGTGGGCGGCTTTCTGACCATTTCCGGCTTTGACAAAACGCCTTCAATCACCCGCACCGCGAAAACACAAGACCCAAAGAATCGCATGACACCGGCCACCGGCGAGGCCGCTTTGCTGTCCAGACTGGATCAGGGTGAAACCCTGCAATTCTCAAAAGCCAAGGGCAAGGCCATCAAGAGCATGGTGAGCAAATTTCGGGGTGCTATTGAGCGCGAGCATGGCCAGGTCTTTTTCCGGATCAATCGCGGCTATTGCATTGTCGGCGTCGCCCTGTCGGTGCTGGGCGTCATTGCGCTGCTGGTGCTGTCACAAGGCAGTCTTGTCAATCTCATCCCGCCGCTGATGGCCTCAGTTATTTTTCTCATATTTGTCGGCGTGTTTTTGCTGCGCGTTATTCGGTCCTTGCAGGCTCATCGCCGCAGGTGGTGGCAGCTGATAATTTCGCTGATCCCACTGGCTGGCATTATTATGGGCGCAGTGAGCGTCGTGCCGTTGATTATTGACGGTTTTCAGATCGACAATCCGCTGGTTCTTCTGGTGCTGAGTGCGGTTGTCGCTGTGAATGCCCTGTTCTTCAAACTGATGCAGGCCCCAACGCCTCTGGGCCAGCAGGTGCTGGCCAAGATTGAAGGGCTGAAAACCTATCTGCAACTGGCAGAGCAAGACCGATTGAACTTGCAAGGTGCGCCCAAAATGTCGCCTCAGCATTTTGAAACCCTGCTGCCTTTCGCCATCGCCCTTGAGCTTGAAAAGCCTTGGTCCAGCGCATTTGACCGCTGGCTGGAAAGTGCCACTGTGGCAGAGGCTGCTTCCATGCGTTCCTCCAACTGGTATGGGCATCACGGGCGCGGCTTCAACCATTTGGGCCGGGATCTTGGACGGCTCTCGCGCACATTGGAGCAGGATATGCGCTCAGCCATTCCTGCGCCCAAAAGCAGCAGGCGCAGCAGCGGCGGACGCAGTTCCGGCGGGTTCGCGGGCGGCGGCGGTGGCAGCTCCGGCGGGGGCGGTTGGTAACACTTTATCAACCAGCTTTCTCATCACGAAATTAACCCTGCGTGGGTAGGGTGCGGCCATGGAACATCGCACTCAAAAACACTCGGGCACAGACGCCCTGAACGCCACCTTCAGCGTGCCGGATATTCCCGGTTCTCACGCTCCGGGGCACACTCGCTTTGGTCGCCGTTTTAGCCGACCGGTTCAGCCGCGCAAACCGTTTGACCCGCAGCCGATCAACCTGCAACGCATGGCACTGGTTCTGGCCATCATGCTGCTGGCCTTTGCCCTTGCCGGCTGTGGCAGCACGCGTAAATCCGGTGTGCCCTACCCCCATGCGGAGGTGACCTATTCCGACACGAAATGGTGCCTGCCACGGCGCCTTAAAAATGTCCTGCAGGATGTGGCTCATCAATTCGGCCCGGTGTCGGTGACGTCGACCAAACGCTGGTGGCTGGAAAATCTGCGCAAAGGTGGCGCCCGCAAATCGTGGCATCGCAAATGCAAGGCGGCTGATTTTGGCGTGCGCGCCAACCCGGAAGCCGTCGTCCGCTTCCTCAAAAGCCACCCCGGCGTTGGCGGTTACAAATACTATCGCGGCGGCCACTACCACATAGATGTGGGACCACGGCGCACCTGGTAGAGCAATGTGACAAAGGTCGGCGTAGATGCCGACCTTTTTTACGTCAGCCCGATTTCCCCGTTGCGACCAGCCACCGCATCCGCTAAACAGACTTCATATCCAAAGCACCCGTAGCTCAGCTGGATAGAGCGCTGCCCTCCGAAGGCAGAGGTCACAGGTTCGAATCCTGTCGGGTGCACCACTCCACTTTCATCGCTTGTTAAGTCTGCTAACACCTTGAATGGCAAGGTGGTTTTAGCGGTTCGGAACCCTCGATTTCGTGCATAAGGCAATGGGGCTGCAAAGACCAGTTTTATAAGGGTTTTGCGGTAATCAACGTTGCCAGAACTCCAGAGATTCCAAGGGTTTGAAAGAAATAAAAGAGCGGTTCGAAAACTTTTGTCAAAGTCCTGATTAAGATCGGGTTTTCGAGCAATATTTTCGTTGATCAAGATTTTTTGTGCTTCCAGTTTTTCCAGCTTTGTCTCGTAGGCCTGAATGGCTGAGGGGCTTGTCGTATCAATAAGGCGATCTGTCAGCTTGCCAATTGTTGTATTGATGCCTTTGAGGGAATTCTTCTGTTCCTTCCACTTGTCCTCAAGTGTTAAGACGCGACTATCCCAGATATCTCGGAACATGGCTGCGACGGAAGACATGATGCCTGCGGATGGCCGCATGCGCTTGATGATATCTTCGAACTCGTCTTCCAGCACGGTCTTGCGGATGGATTTACGGTATTCGCCGCATTCCTTGTTGTAGCATTCATAATATGGGTAACGCTTGCTGCGCCCTTTAGCCCAGTAGGCTGTTAAAGGATTGCCACAGCAGTCACAGGTCACAAAACCTCTGAGCGGAAACTCTTTTGCGGTGTCCACACGTGTATGCGCATAAGCCTTCTCATTAAGCCGCTTCTGAATGGTCTGGAACGTCTCCCATGAGATAAGGGCTTCATGGCGTCCCTTGGTCAAGGGCACATCCCACGGCTTGTAATCGTAGTAACCTGCATAGAGCTTTTGGGTGAGAAGGTCCTTGATCCGCTGTGGATGAATGTGTCCATTTCCATCGCGGGCAAAAATAGAATGTGGCTCAAGGAAGCGCTTCACTTCCGCCTGTGTCTGGAAACGTCCCGTTGCAAAACCTTCAAGGGCTTCTTGCATGAGACTGGCATGAGGTTCGTCTCTCACCAGAACCCTGCCGCTATGCCCCTTAACGCTGGCATATTTGTACCCTGTCGACAGCCAGAATGTATAATATCCATTGAGCAATCGTGCCTTCATGCGGTGCACAACTTGTTCGCCATTTTTTTGGCGGTGGTGCTGTGCCATGCTGGCAACGATGTTCTCGAACAGGATGCTATCCGCATCTTCTCCAAACTCGATGGATGGGCTTTCCAGCGTAGCACCCACAGAGCCGAGTGCATTGCGTAGTTTGCGGTGAACGTCTGTATCACGGGCAAGACGGGATACATCATCAATCAACACCACAGGCTCTGCTGCTCGGTTCTTGCGTATCCATGTCAGCATCTCTTTGATGCCAGGGCGATCAACAAGACCACCAGACACGCCCTCATCACTGAAGATCTCTGCGACCTCGTAGTTTTTATAAGCTGCGAAGTCCCGACACCTTCTTTCTTGAGAAGCCAGGCCGTCGCCCTTGGTAACTTGGCTTTTGCTGGATACGCGGGAGTAAATGATGGCTAAGGGCATGTTTCCTCCTTTTTCGTTGGTGTGTGCTGAGATTCTAATACAATTGCTTTCTCCACTGCATCAAAAGCCTCACATGTGAATGCTAATTGCAGTGGGTAAAATGGCGAGGATAGTGACTGATCGACCAAAGCCTCCGATAGAGCCCAAAGATCATCGAGTAGCTGGTCTTCCTGTTCTTGGGGTAGATTTAGCGGTGCAATATGGTCGCGATATTTGTCACGGTCAAAAGTCATGAGTAGGCCTTCCCCGCGCAACCCAGTGCTGTTGCTAGGTCGCGCGTTATGCGGTTGATGGAATGTAGGAGTGAAACCAATCGCCATCATCCGCGTGGGCGTTTTAAAGGCCAAAGGCGGGCTAAAATCTGGACGAGTTTGTAGGTATTCTGTCCTAAGCCTATCAGACTTATCGTGTTTTGTCAATATATTTGAATAACTTAACATAATACTGCTCCCTTCAGAATAATGAGAGCTGAGCCGCCCCGGCTTCGGCATTTTTCCAAGTCGCGCTTTGCGCTTCATGATCCAGCCACGCTAGAACATAAGCCATTGCATCATCATATTTGCTAAGGCGATCTTGTGGGATGAATTGTGACTTATAGCCAGTTTCCGTAATTGAAAGGGCGGCTTTGTCCTTCGCACGCACTTCAATATGATCAATACATCCGTGCCAGTTCTTGGCGTGTGTAACTTCAATCACAATCCCGCGCCATTCTGTAGTTTGAATAGATGGATTTTGATGGGAAGGGGAATTTTGTAATTGTGTCATGATTATTCCCCCTACACGCGCTGATACAGCAGGAATTCGCCTGCAATGGTTGTAGAGGCGTAGTCATGCTCCAGATCACGGGCGATACGGTCATAATCAATGTAACATTCCAGGGGCTTCGGTATGTCACCAAAAACGCCTTCCTCCACCAATTCCTCGGCCAGTTCGCGCATGGAACGCAGACGATAAATAATAATGTCGATATCTTCTGGATCATCAACCGCTTGATCATGCGAATAATCACATTCACCAACGGCAATAATATAGTGGAGTTTCTGCCGCTCGTTCCAACCCTCAACCGCCTCAATAAAGCCACCAAAATTACCCTGATTGATGCCCCAAGCCTTCGCTAGATCGCAATCAATGTTCTCAGCGTCGACAATCTGGATTTCGTATTCTTCGATGGCTTGACCGCTGGCATTGCGGTTTGTTTCGGCGCGAGTGGAATAATCTTCAACGGTCTCAAAATGGAAGCCTACAGCTGAGGTGTCGTATGGTTGGGCGTAAAGTGTAAGTGTCATTTTCTTCTCTCCTTCAAATTAGAAATGGGTTGCACATGCAACCCTGTTTCCGGCGAGGATGGAGATGGGAGGGGACAAGGAAAATCGATGCGGGTGGTGCGGGCGCAGCAAAGCGAGCCACGGTCCGTGTCTATTTTACTTGTGGGGAGAAAGAGGCAAAGCCGCTTGGCTTCCCCGATTAACAAGTGAAATGCTGCGTAGCCGTATTTGCTAATCCAGTGTCTGCAGTCGCAACCACATGAGTTTATGAAGGAATATGCTTATGCAGCAATTTGGTAAAAATGGGCGGAATGCAGCCATTCGCTGCGGGCGCGAAAGCAATATGTGGCTTCATTCAAAGCGGACACTGTCATCATTGTTTCTTTCCCAAAAAGCCGAGCGTTTGAAGTTCTTCTTCAGAGAATGTACTCAATCGCAAGACTCCCCACAGTGTTGGCGTTTCAAGCTTTTGGAGGTCCGCCGAAAAAACAAGTCATAGGCCATGATTATGAGTGTCCAAGAGAATCTTGAAACAGTAAAAATTGGGTTGTTGTCGCTCAAAGCGGCTGGGGGAGATGGAATCGAAGGGTTACTTCGACTTGTATTGACCAATTTGACGGGCATTCCGTTTCGTTTTGCGGCAAGCACATAGCACTCTGGCTTGTTTCATCTGTTCTCCGCCAACTGCCGGAAACATAACAAACTCCTGCCGGAGAGCGGCTTTTGTTATGTTGCCACCTGTTGAGGAGGTAAACCTAGCACTGGCCTAGCACACTGTGAATTGGCACCAACAATTCCAGTGACTTAACTCACCATGACGCGCACTGAAAACCCACTGCTCCAGGGTTGATCTCATGGGCCCCTAGCTACATTTGGCAGCTCTACATCGATACTTCCAAACTTCTTCCTCAATTTTATCCGGTGGTGCACATATTGGGGTTGATGACTTCAATCAGGTACGGTCAATAAAGTTGGCAAATGGCCGCTGTTTTCATAGGATCAACCCAAAGCTGAAAAGTGAGCAAATTCAAACAGGCAATTAGTTTTGAGCTACGCACAATGAAAACAGAAGATATCTCCAAGTTTGCACAGACCTGCTTCCAAGGATGCCCCACTATCGTCCTTGGGAGCGGCGCATCCATGCCTCACGGTCTGCCGAGCATGGGCGCTTTGAGCGACTACCTTAGGGACAACATTGAGGCGGAGGGAGACGCCGAGGAAGAAGCGTGGACACTAGTCCGGGCCGCACTTGCACATGGCGATCACCTCGAAGGCGCACTAGAAGGCAAGACCCTACCGAACACCCTTCTTGCCAAAATCGTAGGGCTTACTTGGCAATGCGTCAATGAGAAGGATATGGCGCTCCTAAACCTTGCCGCATCGAATGGAGGCGACTTTTCGCTTGGCCAATTGCTGGCGGGGATGTTCAACAGTACTCAAAACGAGGTTCACGTTGTTACGACCAACTATGACCGTGTTGCAGAGTATGCCTGCAATTCATTAGGTGTCTTGTTCCAGACTGGATTTGCGCCAGGATACGTCCAAAAGTGGGAAAGTACTGGGCGGGTCAGATTTTCTCATGGAGTCAAATCGTCTCGTGTTGTGAAGATTTGGAAGGTTCACGGTTCTCTGGATTGGTTTCGTACCGCTGATGAGAGAACCGTAGGACTGCCTGTCTTCGAATTACCGCCTGCCGAGTACGCCCCCCTGATCGTGACGCCGGGACTCAATAAGTACGAGAAAACGTACGAAGATCCGTTTCGGACGACCATCAATGGAGCGGATACTGCGCTCAAGAGTGCTTCTGCATTCCTTTGTGTCGGGTTTGGGTTTCGTGATCAGCATATCCACCCGAAGATCATCGAAAGGTGTCGGGAGAAAAACGTCCCCATCGTTGTTCTGGCCCGTACGTTGACGGAAGAGGCGAAAGACTTCCTGAAAAACAAGGCGGGAACGAAATATTTGGGGATCGAGCTCGCCGGTGATGGCAGTAGAGCTTTCTCGCCTGGCAGCCCAGATGGTGTCGAAGTTGCCGTCGCCGATCTATGGTCGCTCCCCGGTTTCAACAATTTAGTCTTATAGGTATTGCATATGTCTATTTTCGATTTCGATGACAAAGAAGCGCTTGGAAGCGTGATCTCGGTTGACACCGCGGCGGCGACTATCCGCGTAGATGATCTTGACCGGCTAAAACGCCTACAGGTCAATCGCTTGGTCGTTCTTCAGAGCAGCAAGCCCGGGCAGCACTTGATTGGCGTGGTTGTGAGGATCACCCGAAAGCCTGACAATCGGGAATTGGAAGAAGTTGATTTGGCCGATCAAGAGCTTGTTCCAAACGAGAACAACCTTGTCAAAATCACGCTTATTGGAACACTGCTTGATCGCGTGGGCGGCGATCAAAACGTATTCCGACGTACACTTGAGACTGTCCCAGAAATCGACGCCAACTGCTTTTCTCTGGAAGGAGAACGCCTCACCAGATTCATGCAAGTCATATCTGATGTAGAAACGGAAGGGCCAAAACTGTCGCTTGGAAATTTTACTCTAGACGATGATGCCGTAGCGTATCTCAACGGAAATAAGCTTTTTCAGCGACATGCAATGATCGTCGGGAGCACCGGGTCCGGAAAATCTTGGACAACGGCTCGGTTGTTGGATCAGATCGCGGAATTACCACAGGCGAACGTGATCTTATTCGATGTCCACGGCGAGTATCGCCCCCTGAAGAGTGAAGCGTTCCAGCATTTGAGGATCGCGGGGCCGTCAGACTATGAAAGCAAACGTGGTTTGGACGATGGGGTACTGCATCTGCCGTATTGGTTGTTAGGTTATGAAGCACTGGTGTCGATGTTCGTAGATCGGAGCGACCAGAATGCTCCCAACCAGTCAATGATCATGACCCGAACCATAATCAATACCAAGAAAGCGGCACTAGACCCAGAGCAGCACAAAGACATCTTGGACAATTTTACAATAGACAGCCCAGTACCATTCAGACTAGCTGACGTGCTCACGGAACTAAATCGGCTGGATACAGAGAGAGTTCCAGATGCGCGCGGCAAGCCAGATGGGAAGGCCGGGGATTTCAACGGCAAACTCAGTCGGTTGATCGCCCGGTTAGAGGCAAAGCGGAACGATAGACGCCTGGCCTTTTTGTTCCAACCACCCGAAGAATGTATGGATATGGCTTGGCTGGAAAAGATGGTCCATTCAGTTTCAGCGGGTCGGGGCGCACAAGACGGCAGGACCGGCGGAATCAAAGTAATAGACTTCTCTGAGGTTCCGTCAGACATTCTTCCTTTGATAGTCAGTCTACTAGCCCAGATAGTGTTCTCAAGCAGCCTCTGGACCGGAACTGAAAAGCGTCATCCGATTGCTATCATGTGCGACGAGGCACATCTCTACATCCCCGAACGCATACATGCCGACAGCTCCGATGCAGTTGCCGTTGAGATTTTCGAGCGGATAGCCAAAGAGGGCCGAAAGTATGGGATCGGTCTTGTAGTTATCAGCCAACGGCCGTCTGAAGTGAACCGAACGGTGCTAAGCCAATGCAACAACGTTGTCGCCATGCGGTTGACCAATGGTGACGACCAAAGCGTTATCAAACGGCTACTGCCGGATAGCCTTGGAAGTTTCGGAGACTTGTTGCCAGTCTTGGATGTTGGCGAAGCCCTTGTTGTGGGCGATGCGAGCTTGTTACCCGCCCGGATCCGAATTGCCGAACCAAAGATGAAGCCCGATAGCCAGACAGTAGCATTCTGGGACCGATGGAATGAGAATGAGTCAAAATCCGATACTCCACATGCCATACGCTCATGGCGACGTCAAAGTATGAACTAGCTATGAAACTTGTAAGAGCGATCAAAGCACGAATCTTAAGCACACGAATGGGGGAGCGAGGACTGTTCCGGGCGAACGCTGAGCAGGTCGCTGTGAAGCGAGTTGGCTTTGGTGACTCTCTAGGCGATACATCCACGGCACCAAAACTCTTCTATCCTGATAGTATCTCCTCATTCGACTATGTGGAATACCGCAAGTCTATCAACGACATGATACCCAATGAACTAAGTGCGAATTTCAGTTCTGATTTCTCAGGTGTCAAACTCAATGATGACCGATGTTCATGTTTTTTCTGCGGAGAGAGGATGCATGCTTTTTGGGAGTTCCGCGAAGGCCCAAGCGATGGCTTTTTCCACAGGCTAAACGTCGAGGTCTTGCAGTTATGTCGCTATTGCGGATGGTGGGTTCATCTTGACCAAGATGATGTTCAATTCGAAGATGTTGGCGGCAGAGGCGGTGGATACGATGATTGGTGTGAAGGAGGTTTCGACTACGAAAGAACTGTTCATTACGGTGCACTTAGAGTCTTTGATAAGACTGACGATAAGGCTCCTGTTGACGAGGTTCGTCGGTTCCTGCTTGCGAAATTTGAGGCACGAAACAATTTGCACCCAAGACTTTTTGAAGAAACGGTAGCGTCAGTTTTTTCCGATTTCGGCTACGATGTTGAACTAACATCCTACCACAACGATGGTGGAGTCGACGTCATTTTAGAAAAGGCAGGCAAAACGTTTTGCGTGCAAGTCAAGCGCTACAAAAACAAGATCGGTGTTGAGGAGATTAGAGCTTTTCTGGGGGCGTTGCTTCTAGCGGAGCAACCAAATGGGATTTTTGTAACCACATCTGACTACACCATGGGAGCCAAGGCCGCTTCAAACGACGCCGCGCCTCTAGGTTACAGCGTACAACTTGTAAATCACGAGAAGCTCTTTGAATATCTGAAATGCACCGCACGGCCTTCATTCAATTCAATTGATCAATGGAGGGCAAGCAAACCCCGCCTAAGAAACCCCACAGTTGACACGGTTGTGGGCGGCGGAAACTTCGTTGCGATGGCATAAGTCTACTGACCTTTATCGTCGATATGATTGAGCCTATTGCGCCAGTCAAAATCAATATAGTAGCATAGTGCTTTGTGGTCGGCGGGATGTGGCTTTGGCTTGATTTTTCAAAAGTGTTCATCGTAAGCGACTGTTTCTTAACGTAATCTTCATGTAGCTTGATCGGAGTCCAGATTCTGAGGGCACGGCGAAAGCCGCTCTGAGCAAGGGTTCAACCCCAGAATCGCAGACGCTTTTGGGAAAAGCGTTCATCCGTAAGCGGTGCGTTTATTTCACGTTGATCAGTTGACCGTCTTTTTCGGCTTCCAGCGTTTTGCCAGCTTGAGTACTTCAAAGCGCATTTCGTCGGCCGGTGGTGTGGTTGGATCGAACGAGCCGCCATACCTTTCTTTGAGATGTACGTGTTCAATATGTTTGGGGTTTTGCCCAAATACCAAAAGCAGTCTCGCTGACCCACACGTTTCAGGCGTTATTTTTTGGGAATCAGCCATTGGCAAAATTGCAGCGAAATGGTGCTTTGTCCGCGTCTGGTCATCCGCCTCACATTAAATGCTGCGACCTGCACGAATGTCTGCAATGCGAGCTGCGTCTGCAGCATTCAGAGACGGTGCTCAAGGTCGGCTATAGGCCGATTTTGTTGAAAAAGTCGGATTTTTTGACATCTATTGAATAGGGTTGTTCCACCTCTTAAGGGTCTTCTATG
>JBPOEV010000018.1:0-69275 GCA_051251535.1 Alphaproteobacteria bacterium | reverse complement strand
TGCAAGTTGCAGCAAAAGTATTTGCGGGCTCCCTGCAGCCCTTCGCTGCGGATGGCACAAACGGCAGGAACGGGCCGTGATTGGCTGCCGTCTCAAATCGGTGGAGCTGCGCGCTCGGTGATCAACTGTCTGGCAGTTACCCTTTCCCGGTGTATCATATACAGCCCTGCGCCGATAATGATGGCGATGCCGGTCAGGGTTAAAGCGTTCGGAAAATCGTGGAACACCAAATAGCCAAATAGGGTTGCCACTGGCAATTCCAGATACTGCAATGGGGCCAACGTGGCCGAGGGCGCCAACGACAGTGCATAGGTCATCAACATATGGCTCAACGTGGCGAAAAACCCAACTCCCAACAGCCATAACCACGCGATGCCTGTAGGCCAAACCGGATCAAGCAACTCAGACCCCGAGCCTTGGGCCAGTATCATCACTGGCATGCAAAATAGGCTGGCGATCAGGCCGGTGTAGAATTGCAGGGTCACAGGATGAACCCGGCGCGAAAGCCCGCGTGTCACAAGTATATAGAACGCGAACCCCACTGCCGTACCAAGCGGAAACAGCGCTACCGTACCAAAGGCTGCAAAACTGGGTTGGATCACGAATATGACACCTACAAATCCCACGATTGCTGCCCCCACGCGGCGCGGGCCCACATCTTCGCCGAGGTAGAACTTGCCTACAAGCAACACAATGAACGGGGCCACAAACACAATCGCCAGTGCATCTGCTAGAGGCATCACGCGGATTGCGGCGATAAAACAAAACGTCGCGACAAGTAAAAGCGCCGCGCGAACCACCAGCGCCAACCATTGTCCTGGCGCGACCCGCAACGACAACCCCATGATCCAGATAAACGGCCCCATCAGCACGCACTGCACGACAAAGCGTGCCGTCGTTATCTGCCCCACTGGCACGGTGGCTGACGCCAGCTTGGCCGCCACATCAAGAATGGGGGCGGTCAAGCAAAACCCTAGCATCAGCGCGACACCGGCTAGAATGTGGTCCGTGGAAGAGGTGGCTTTGTTCATGATTCCATCGTAAATGTATCACCCAACACGCACCGTTCTCTTTGCGACGCCAGGCGGTGAGTAAGAGCGCAGCTATGAATGACTGCTTCGCGGAAATCAATTGTGATCGCTGAAGGTCAGCGGTGGGCTGAATGAAGCTGAGGTTGCACAAGTGATACGGCCCGGTGAATTCACACTTTAAGCCCAAAGTTTCGCATGCGGCGGCGCTGATCGATATCCTCCCTATGGATGAACCTGAGTCGCACAGGGACACCGGGCTTTACCGGGTGTTGCTCACAACATGTCCGACAAGGTTGCCGTCGAGCGTATAGTTTTGACCGGATGTCCAACCATTTTCGTCAAGAGCTTCCCGCACCTGATTGCTGCTGATGTGTTTGTCACGAGACTTCTTGTTGCAGGTAACGATCATCACTTCCTGCTTGTGCCCGGAATTCCTGGCGAGCCAGTTCCGAAGCTCCTGCTCTGATGAAATCTTTATCCGCTTCAGTTTTGGTATGATCATGTCATGCAATCCTGTGGGATCCGCCATATTTCGTAGGATAAAGCTGCCATTGCCGGCCTTTGATTGTCCATCCCAAAAATTCACCAGCAGCCTTGGATGGATCCAAATCGAGAGTCGGCTGACGAATGCCATGGCCGAACCTATGTCCGCCGAGCGCTTTTTGCGGCAAACGATAAAACGATGAAACCCGCAACCAGAAACACAATCAGGGCGCTGATGCCGATGCGCTGGGATTGCGAGATGAAGGTCAGCAATCCAACGGCCAGCGGCCCGGCAAAACTGGTGACTTTGCCGACCATCGCATACAGCCCATAGGCGCCCGTGCGCTCATGCGGTTGCGTTATCTCCGCAAGATAGGTGCGGCTTGCTGATTGCAGCGGACCTGCCGCCGCGCCAATGACACCGCCGATCAGATAGTAGCTCAATTCGGCAATGCTGGTGGACACCGGCACCACAAACAAAATGGCAGTTTTTTCAACGGACAGAATGGCAATTGAGGACAGGATGAGAAGGATGATACTGCCCTTGATGACCGCAATGGAGCCAAGGCGGTCATTCAGACGTCCACCGATCAATGCGCCGACAACGCCGGTAATGGTCAGGAAAATGCCGAAAATGCCAAGCTTGGTCGTATCCCAGCCAAACACGCTTTGGGCATAAATACCGCCAAAAGCGAAGAGGGCAATCAATCCGTCCACATACAGCATATGGGCCAGAAGATAGAGAAACAGCGGCCTGTCCTGTCGCGCGCGTTTTACCCGAGTGATGAGATCGCTGACGCCCTGCCGGGCGGCTTTGGCAAAGGATATGCTTTGCCGCTTGGCACTGTCCGGCGTGAACAGAAACAAGGGCAATACGAACACCAGATACCACAGCGCCGTCAACGGACCTGTCGCGCGGGTGCCTTCGGCTTCAACCGGGTCGAGGCCGAACAGCGGCACCATGCCCAACAGTGTTTTGCCACTTTCAGGCGAGGCCACCAGAAAGCCCAGCATGATGACAAGAGACACAAGGCCACCTGCATAGCCAATGGCCCATCCGGTTCCGGACAGACGCCCAAGGCGTTCTGGCGGCACCAGATCCGGCATCATGGCGTTGGTAAAAACGGTGGAAAATTCCGCGCCGATGGTCACCAGAATATAGGCCCCCAGCACCAGCAAGATAGCGGCCGTGTGAGAGCCGCCGGGTGCCAAAGGCCCAGAGAACCACAGCAATAGAGCGCCGACCATCAGCAGCACTGAAAAGCTGGCAATCCAGGGTTTACGGCGACCCGTTATGTCTGCAATCGATCCCAGCAAAGGCGAGAGAACCGCAATCAGAATCCCGGCGGTTGCGGTGGCATATCCCCAATAGGCCTGACCGGCGACACCATCCTCCATGAACCTGCCGGCAAAGTAGGGCGCGAAGATAAAGGTGGTGATCAATGTAAAGACCGGCTGCGTTGCCCAGTCAAACATCAGCCAGCCGAAAATTCCCCGCCTGGACACGGTCATAAAAATCTCCTGATAGGCGCCCGGCCGGTCTGGCCGGTCTGGCCGGTCTGGCCGGTTTGGCCGGTTTGGCCGGTTAGCCCAAAGGGTTGATCAGCTTCCTGCCAGATCCGATAGCAGCCCGGCCGCAACAGCGAGTTTGGAAACGGTCAGTGTGCCGCTTTCAACAACGCCTTCGACGGCCTGGCTGGTCCGTTCGACTCCAGCTCCCTGATCTGCAATCCAGACAGCAATGTCAACCTTGTTGGCGGGGCTGGCTGTCAGCACATCGGATGTAATGGCCCGGTGGGCTTCTCCCAGAACCTGTCGCGCACGCTGCACAGCAAGACCATCGAAATAATCAGTGATCGAAATACCTTGTGCCAAAGCGTCCAGACGTCCCAGTTTGAACAGACCGGCAACCTCCAGATAGGCTTCTGCTGCTTCCTGCAGGGAGCGTTTGCTGTTTTGCGCAATCAGCACGATGTCTGGCAACATGGCTTCCAGCGACAAGCCTGCAATGCGTTCGGCAAGAGCGGCCGGAACACCGCCTTCCACAAAGCGCGCCGTGGCGTCGGCCACCCGATTTTTCAGGTAATCCGGCAGATATGGCGTAAGCGCACCGCGCAACGTGCTGATGCCAGTTGCGAAATTCTCCACCACACCAGCAATGCCCTGGCTCATATCCGCGTTTTTCAGGAACCAGATGATCCGTCCGATCAGCAACTCGCGCACTTGCGCATAGAGTTCGAGCTGCAATTGACCGTCAACTTTTGTGTCCAGACCATCGATCGCTGCATTCAATTCTGTCAGTCCGAAACTGTCGCGAACGATGGCGAAGGCGCGGGTGATTTCAGCAGGGGCGGCACCACTCTGATCGGCCACCCGTGTCAAAATCGTTGCACCGCCCCGATTGATGAGAGAGTTGGCCAGCATCGTAGCGATGATTTCCCGCCGCAACCTGTGCGCTGAAATCTCGTCCACATAGGACTTGGCCATTTTCTTTGGAAAATAGCGGAACAACTCTTTGGCAAGATACGGATCATCCGGCACATCGGAGGCCAGAAGATCATCAAACAGCACAATTTTGGCATAGGCCAACAGCACGGCAATTTCAGGCCGCGACAGGGGCTCGCCACTCGATAGTTTTTCGTTCATGGCAGCATCATCGGGCAGCAGTTCCACCACCCGGTCAAGCAGCCCGCGATCTTCAAGCTGGTCCATCAACCGCGCCTGGAAGCCAAAATCATCCATGCCTTCACGTTCGGTCAAAGACAGCGACAGGGTCTGGAAGTAATTGTTACGCAGCACCAGATCGGCCACTTCATCAGTCATGGAGGCAAGAAAGCGATTGCGCTTTTTCAGATCAATCTTTTCGCTGCGCACGGCGGCGCCCAGCGCGATCTTGATATTCACCTCCATATCGGAGGAATTCACACCGGCCGAATTGTCAATCGCATCTGTGTTGACCCGGCCGCCGCACCGATCATATTCAATGCGGGCTCTTTGGGTCACGCCCAGATTTGCGCCTTCCCCAATGGATTTCGCGCGGACCTCAGGTGCCGTAATGCGAATGGCATCATTGGCTTTGTCACCGGCATCCGCATCGGTTTCTGTCGTTGCGCGGATATAAGTACCAATGCCGCCGAACCACAAAAGGTCGGCATCCAGTTTCAAAATGGCTGTCAGAATGTCATTGGGTGCTGCCTTGTCGGCAGACAGGCCCAGAAGCTTCTTGATCGGGGCTGACAGGGGAATGGATTTGGCGCTGCGCGAGAACACACCACCGCCCTTGGAAATGAGTTTTGTATTGTAGTCTTGCCACGAGGACCGGCCCATATCAAACAGCCGTTTGCGCTCTTCCCAGGTGCTGGCTGGATCGGGGTCGGGATCAATGAAAATGTCCCTGTGATCGAAAGCCGCCACCAGTTTCGTCGCCTTGGACAGCAGCATGCCGTTGCCGAACACATCACCCGACATATCGCCGACACCGCAGGCGGTGAAGGGTTCTGATTGAATATCCCGGTTCAATTCGCGGAAATGGCGCTTGACCGCTTCCCAGCCACCACGGGCGGTAATGCCCATTTTCTTGTGGTCATAGCCGACTGATCCGCCGGATGCGAAAGCATCGCCAAGCCAGAAATCATGCCCTTCGGAAATGCCATTGGCTGTATCGGAAAACGTGGCTGTTCCCTTATCAGCTGCCACAACCAGATAGGGATCATCCGGCTCAAGGCGCAGTACATTCTTGGGCGGCACCACCTTGTCGCCATCCAGATTGTCGGTGATATCCAGAAGGCTGCTGATGAAAATCTTGTAGGCATCGCGGCCTGCTTCAAACCAGGCCTCGCGTCCAACTGCCGGATCAGGCAGTTGTTTTGGATAGAAACCACCTTTGGAGCCAACGGGCACGATAACCGCGTTCTTGACCTGTTGTGCTTTCACCAGCCCCAGAACCTCTGTGCGGAAATCCTGTGCCCGGTCTGACCAGCGCAACCCGCCGCGCGCAACTTTGCCAAAGCGCAAATGCACGCCTTCGACATCGGGGCTATAGACGAAAATTTCCCGGAAAGGACGCGGCGCAGGCAGCTCTTCCACCTGTCGAGAGTCGATTTTCAGCGAGATGACGCGCCCGGGCTGACCGTCTTCATCCACTTGATAAAAATTCGTTCGTACGCTGCTTTTGATGACATTGGCAAAACGCCGTAAAATCCGGTCATCATCCAGGCTGACCACATCATCCAGCGCGGTGACAAACCGTTCAAAACAGGCCTCCTCCGCTGACGGATCGGCATTGGCCGGGTCAAAGCGCGCATGAAACAGTGTCACCAACTCACTGGCAATCGCACTGTAGCGGTTCAGGGTGGACCACATGTAATCCTGCGAGAACGGAATGCCTGCCTGGCGCAGATAGCGTGAGACAGCGCGTAACAACGCAATGTCGCGCCACGCCAGCCCACCATTCAAAATCAGCGCATTATAGCCGTCATTTTCTGCTCGGCCTTGCCAGATGGCCAGAAAGCAATCGGTCAGCTTCGCGCCCAATTCCGATATGTCCACTGCACCGGAATTGGCCTGCAGCGTCATGTCATAAAGAAAGACGGATGGGTTGTCCGTTGGTGTGATCTGATAGGTCCGTTCATTGAGCGCGGCAAAGCCCATGTTTTCCAGCAGGGGAACGCGCTTCGACAATGGCAGGGCTTGCCCGGCCGCATAGACTTTGAGGCTGACACGATCAGCTGGCATGTCCGCATGTCGGCCGAAGGAAATTGAGATGTCCTCTCCCTCGCCCATGGCGTCCAGCCGTCTGATATCGTCAACAGCCTGCGCACCGGAAAACGCATCCTGATAGGCAACCGGGAAGGCCCCTTCATAAATGCCAGCGCTTGAGGAGCCAAGAGCGGCGCTCAGACCATCATCCCAGGTGCGCACAATATCGCTGATCTGGGCTTCAAGTTCAGCCTGATCGAGTTTCGGTGTTTCGCCATCAGAGCGTCCGATAATGAAGTGGACGCGGGCCATATTGCCTTCCGGGAAGGCTGGGTAATAGGCGGAGAGGCGGCCCTGATAGACCGTTTTCAGATAATCGCCGATGCGTGTGCGCACTGTGGAATTGTAGCGATCACGCGGTACATAGACCAGAACCGAAACAAAGCGGTCAAACTTGTCGAGTCGGGACAGGACACGCAGGCGCGGCCGTTCATCCAACTGGCGAATTTTATCAGCAAATTCGGACAGGGTATCCAGATCAACCTGGAACAATTCATCGCGTGGATAGCTTTCTGCTACGTTCAACAGGGCCTTGCCAGCATGGCTATCCTTGTCGAATTCAGAGTTTTCCAGCAGCATTTCAACTTTTGTACGCAACATCGGAATTTGCTTCACGGAGCGCGTATAGGCGGTGGAAGTGAACAGGCCGACAATGCGCAACTCGCCCGACAATTTGCCATTATCGTCAAAGGTTTTGACACCCACATAATCCATATAGGTGGAGCGATGGACCCGGGATTTAACGTTGGCTTTGGTAATGATCAGCGGTTCCGGTGCCATGAAGAATTCGCGGATTTCCGGCGTCATCGTCACAAGCTCACGGCCACGGCGCAGCACGTGCACATTGGGGTCACGCAAGATGCCAAGGCCGCCATCATTGTTGCGTTTCAATGTGCCGCGTTTCGGGCCACCGGAAAATGAATAATTACGCATGCCAAGGAAGGTGAAATTCTGATCAACCAACCACTGCAGAAAGGCAACCGCCTCATTGATTTCTTCTGTCGGGAGCGGTGGCGGATTGGTTTTGTAATTCAGGATGGTTTCTTCGAGACGCAGCAGCATGGACTTCCAGTCCCGCACCGCCATGCGCACATCTTTCAGCATCAAATGAAGGTTTTTCTCCAGCGCGTCCTTTGCATCGGGATCGGCAAAAGCATCGATCTCGATATGAATCACACTTTCGCGAATGGCACGGGCCTGCGGACTTTTCTTGTGATGGGCTTTCAGCCCTTCCAACGCGCCCTTTTTGTCGCGGGTGACAGACATGACCGGGTGCAGAACAAGCGCAATATCAGCGCCCGCCTTTTGCAACTCCGACATCACGCTGTCGAACAGAAACGGCATATTGTCATTGACGACCTGAACGCTCAGGCCTTCTGGCCGTGCCTTGGACGGATGAATCGAGACAATTTCCGTTTCTGGCTTTCGGCGCAATAATCTATCATGCGCATCACGGGCGATCGCACCAAGCGCCTCGTTGGGGAAAGCTGCAATATCTTCCGAAGCGGCATTTTCAAACAACAGTCCGGCAAAATCCGCGAGCGGCTTTTCTTTGCTTTTCGTGAAGGCGGATTTGACAGTTCGAATGATGCTGTCACGAGTCTTGTCTTTGGCCAGTGTCATCATGGCTCCCCAATTTGCGCTTCCCGGAGTCCATCTGAAATGCATCTCAGAACGGACTGTGTAATGCAATGTCTGCGATTACCTCGCATTGTTTTGTAAACAGCCTATCGTGAAAGATGAGTGAACGCGAGTGTTTGCAAGCTCAGATGAGAACAGAAAGCTCAATAGCATGCCTGTGTGGCAAATTATGCAATTTTAGACTGTGTGCCGCCCGACAGCTTGTCAGTCCGCCTTGTCACAGCAATGCGGAAGGGGATAAGTAGACCAACCAACATTAGAAAGTCTCTCTTGGAACTCGTCATCTCAATCGTATTGCCGGTCTTTGGTCTGATCGGTCTTGGCTGGCTGTCGGCTCACAGCGGCTATCTGAAAATGGCAACCGGCGATGGATTGATTGATTTTGTCTTTCGCATTGGCATTCCCCTGCTGATCTTTCGCACCATTGCCTCTGCAGATTTTACCGGCGTGCAACCCTGGAGCCTTTGGGCAAGTTATTTTTCGGGCGTTCTAATTGCATGGGTGCTTGGGACACTGGTCATTCGTCGGGTGTTTAAGCGTGATGCGCGTGCAGGTGTTGTCGGCGGTGTTTCGTCGGCCTTTTCCAACACGGTTCTCATCGGCATTCCCCTGATATTGCGGGCTTATGACGATGAAGGTGCCGCCGCGATTTTCCTTCTGATCTCAATTCATCTGCCGTTGATGATGCTGACCTGTACTTTGTTGCAGCAGCGCGCCATGCGGCTGGATGGTCTGTTGGACACAGAGACGGGCATTGTCGAGACCTTGAAAGTCGTGGTGCTGGGTCTTGTCAAAAACCCAATCATCGTGGGTATTGTTGTTGGAGGATTGTGGTATCTGCTCGGCTTGCCGCTGACCGGCCTGCCCAAAACCCTGATCGGTTATCTGGCCGATGTGGCCGGCGCGTTGGCCCTGTTTGCCATGGGCATGCAACTCCGGCGTTACGAGGTTTCTGGTAACGTGCTGCCAGCCATTTATCTGTCGATCATCAAATTGAGCGTGATGCCTGCCATCGTTCTGGTGACCGCGCTTTACATCTTCCCGCTGCCGCCGCTGTGGGTAAAAGCCATGGTCGTAACCGCCGCGTGCCCCGTCGGGGTCAACACCTTATTGATCGCAGATTACTTCAAGACAGGTCAGGCGCTGGCCTCCAACACGATCACGATTTCGACGGGCCTCAGTGTGGGAACCATGGCGCTGTGGCTCTATATTGTTGAGCTTGTGGTTTGAGGTCTTAGATAGGATTGGGTGGCCACATATGCGCATGAATGATGAGACGATTTATTGTCTGTCTGTTAGCGCGTTCTGATTGCCCAGATACTTGCAAAGATTGTCCAGCGTGGGCGTCCAGCCATCTTCATGGAAGATGCGGCTTGTTTCATCTTTCAATTGATCATGCACAAGCACTAACTCAGTAAATTCGCCATTCGGTGTTAGCGAGACGGAGACTCGGCTGGTTTCGTCACCTCCCTGCCAGGCCCAGGAGAATTCCAGCCTATGTGGTGGCTCAACACGCAGATAGCGTCCGTAAGCCGTCACAAAATCACCCATTTCAGGTGGCGGCTTCATTGCTGCAGCTCTTGCATCCATCACAATTCGAAATGCGCCGCCAAGCTGCAAATCGGCCTCAACCTCAATGGCTGTCATGCCGAGAGGACAGAACCAGTGCTGCATAAGGGCCGGCTTGGTCAAGGCATCCCAGATACTCTCAGGTGATGCCTTAAGCATACGCTTTTGTACGACCGAATGAGATTTGCTCATTTGCGTGTTGTCTTGTCTGCGGGGCCGTGTTCAAGGAAGCCCTCCAGCCGATCCAGACTGCTTGACCAGAATTTTTCATAGAAGGAAAGCCAATCGATGGCGGCTCTCAATGGCTCGGTTTGCAGGCTGCAAATGTGGCGCCGACCATCAAGTTCCTTGGCGACCAATCCTGCAGTCTGCAGCACCTGAAGGTGCTTTGAGAACCCGGCCGGAGAGAGGGGGAACGGCATTGCGAGTTCCCCGACTGCAGCCGGCCCCTCTGCCAGTTTTGCAATTGTCGCCATACGGACAGGGTCACTGAGTGCAGCGAAGGTGCGTATCAGTTCAGGGGAAATCTCTTGCATCAGCTTGGTCTCCAGCCGTGGGATTGAGGTTACAGATCAGCCATTGGGCCTGCGGCCTTAGGCAGCTTCCTCGGGGAATTGTCTGGAATCGGTATAGAGTTCCTGAAGCCTGATCTTTCCATCATCAAATGTGAAAATGTCGCACATTTTCATCTCAGCATCACCTTCAGGCATTTTGGCAATCAGCGTAAATATGTGAACAACCTGATTATCCTGTGCGATATGCCGGGAATTGGTGACATGGCCACAAAATCCAACCAGATGTGCGACGTAGTCGTCGGGATTGTCAAAGTTCATCATCGGACTTTTGAATGAGAAATTATCGGCCAGCAATGGCCGGATCATTGCAGCGTCCTGTGCAGTTGCACCAGCATAAAATTGATCCAGTGTCGATTTCTGTTCAGGGGTCATAAGTGCACTCCTTTTCAATGATTCGCTATTTAGCGAATATTTCACTAATTAGAGAAGTTGTAAACTCCAAGTGAAACAAAATTTGATGGGTTGCCCTATGTGGCTTTCTTGGACAAAATCTGCGCAGTTGGAAAAGGATCTGTTGCGTCCATGCAAAACATTGCACCGAATCTCCGGCTGACATATCTCTGAGACATGAAAATTCTAGCGATTTCCGGCAGTGGGCGAGCGGCCTCGACCAACACCTCCATGCTGCAGGCTTTGTCGGCTACGGCGCTGCCCGGCGTTGAGATTGTTGTGTTTGATCGTATCAGCGATTTGCCGGTCTTTTCCCCGGATTTGGAAGCCTTGGCTTTGCCGCACCCGGTCCAGAATTTTGCAGATCTCATTCGTGACAGCGATGGCATAATCATAGCGAGTCCTGAATATGTCAGAGCCATTCCGGGCGGGCTGAAAAACGCCATCGACTGGTTGGTGTCGCGCGATGAAATCATTGAAAAACCAATGGCTCTGATGCATGCCTCTCATCGGGGCGATGATATGCTCCAACAACTCCGATTGGTTTTGTCCACGGTCAGCACACGCTTTTCTGCTGACGTCTTTCTGCGGTTCGACCTCATGAAGCGGTCACCTGAGGAGATTGTGGATGTTCTTCAATTGCCACAGAACAGGCGGGCGATGGCTGACTATCTGGAAACATTCACGAAATTATGTAGCCAGTAAGACCAGACCCCCTGCAGACATGTGACCTGATCAGACTCAATCAGGCGCTGTAAATGTGCCGCATAAGAATAGGTCAATCCATTGAGGTTGCCAAACAACTCGCCAATGGTGGTTGGGGCTATTTCATTGACTGTCCAAACGGTCTGCCACCGCTTGGATATCTGCAGACTGTTTCAGACCAAGGTCAGGGCTCACTATAGTTACTTGGTCGAACGTCTGCTTGCGGACATTGCAGATTGTCAGCGCAAGAGCGCCAATGGCAGCGAATATACTCAATCAGGGCGCGTGCCACAGACTCTGTGGCCAAACACCGGTTGGATAATGGTCTGGTTTATTGTCGATGTACGAGATAAGCCGCGCCGCTATTGAGGAGATCGCCTTCTCCGGCTCCCAAAGCCCCGATGATAGCGGTGGTGCCTGAAATCGCGACAGAAGTGCCAAAATAATCTTTCTTGGCGGGTATGCTGGGGGTGAGCTTGGCAAGCTGCGCCCCGGTGGTGGTGTCAAACAGATAGGCTGAACCGCTCACCGAGCTTTTTTCAAAGGTCGAGACGATGGCAGTGGTGCCTGAGATCGCAACGGAAGCACCGAAAAAATCCTTCTTGGCGGGATCGCCGCCGGTGAGTTTGGCTGTCTGAGCCCCCGTGCTGGTATCGAACAGGTAGACTGCGCCGTGATTGTTATCGCTCCCTTTGGCCGCGACGATGGCAGTGGTTCCGGAAATCCCGACGGAAAACCCAAAAAAGTCATTCTCTTCAAGATCACTGGGGATGAGCTTGGCTGTCTGTTTCCCTGTGGTGGTGTCGAACAGATACGCCGCGCCGCTGTCGGCGCCCCCCGGTGCCCCAACAATTACAGTGGTGCCTGAGATCGCGACAGAAGTGCCAAAATCATACTTGGAGCTATCCTTGCCGGTCAGCTTGGCTGTCTGTTTCCCCGTGGCGGTGTCGAACAGATAAGCTGCGCCGGAACCGGTCCCTGTAGCCCCGACGATGGCAGTGGTGCCAAAGATTGCGACGGACGTGCCGAACATATCATTTTTGAAACTGTCGCCGGGGACAAGCTTAGCCGTCTGTTTCCCGGTGATGGTGTTGTACAGATAGGCCCCGCCGCCAACGGAGGAGTTGTTCACAAAGGTCCCAACGAGGGCAGTTGTGCCGGAGATCGCGACAGAAGTGCCAAATTCGTCATCCTTGGCGGTATCGCTGGTGGTGAGTTTCACCGTTTGTTTCCCAGTGATGGTATCGAACAGATAGACCGTGCCGTTGCCGCTCCCCGGAGCTGAGATGATGGCCGTCGTGCCGGAGATTGCGACGGACGACCCAAAATAGCCCCCGGCTGCGGCATCGCTGGCGGTAAGCTTGGTTTCGGTGAAGCTGGCCGCCTGAGCCGTGGCGGCGATGAGAAGCGCGGGCAGGGCCGCGAGCATATAGTGACGCAAGAGATTAATCCTTAAAGCAGTTACGATAAAAATTAGGGGCGCGGTCAGGAAGTATTTGACTCTACTTATAGTTTCTCTGCCCGTTGATGCCACATAGTATTTGGTTTTTAAAGAATCCCACTTTGGCCCTTCCGTTTTGCGCGCCACTTGAAAACAAATCGCAAAACGCACTCAGGCTCGCCAGTCAGGTGCGAGTTTCGTTGCAGAGCATTGGCGCAGGTACCACAACGCGTCGGCAACTGGCGCGCGAGCGCATCGATGGCCCCTGCCGGGTCTTCTTGCGCCATTTGTGCCGGAAGACTGTATTCACGGGCTGCATGTGACCCGTAGTTCGATCTAAAAAATTGACAGTTTTTCGGCACTTTTTTTCAGCGACCGCTCACGCAAAATAATAAAAAGCCCGCCGCCCACGATCAGCAGGACCTCTGGGAACAATCGGTCAAATGGGGTTTCTGAAAAGAAAAGCCATCCCAGACAAAATGAAAAGGGTATGGCGAAATATTCAAACGGGGAGAGGCTGCTGGGCTCTGCTGATCTATAGGCGGAAATCATGCAAAAGGCAGCAATGCTTCCAGCTATGCCCATGACGCCCAACCATAACCAATCTTCCAGTCTTCCGATTGGGACAAAACTATCTGTGAAAATGACCAGAGCAACAGCGCCGATCAGCGCACCGGTGTTGTAATATAGATTGATCAAAGCTGTCGGTACGGCCTCGTCAAACAAATGAGCGGAGACGCTGATGCTGGCAAATCCGGCGGCTGCACAGAGTGGAAGAACCGCATACCAGGTAAAATCGGGAGCCGTTGGCTGCATCACCAGCAATACGCCGACAAACCCGATCAACACAGCCAGCCAGCGCGCCAGACCAACCTTGTGACCCAGCACAGGAATGGATAGCGCTGTCACGAACAGGGGACCGGCAAACAGGATCGTTGTGGCCGTGGCAAATTCCAGATGAAACACCGCAAGGTAAAAACTCACCTGGGCAAAGGCACCGATCCCGCCACGCGCAAATGCCAGCTTCCATTGCTTTATGACAAATGGTCTGCCTGCCTGAATCCACTTTTGAGACCACAGAAGAATGAGAAGGGTTGGAATGAACCCAAACAAATTGCGAAACATCGAAAGCTGTGGCGTCGGATATGATTGGCTGAGATGTTTTATGATCGCGCCCATCACATCATAAAGCATGATCGCCAGCAAAATGGTGGCGGCCGCGAAAAGAAATGATATCTGTTTCTTTTGGGCTTCCACCTAACGCGTGTCCTTGCGCCCCCGGCCAGGGATGGTTCTAGCCATCCACCCACCCGATTTGCTCAAACAATTGTTCACGCGTCATGCCTTCGGCGCGCAAGGCCCTCAGTGAAATCGACCTGTCAGACTTTGACAGCTTCTTGCCAGCATCGTCCAGCACCAGACGGTGGTGGTGATAGATGGGTGCTGGAAGGCCCAGAAGTTCCTGAAGCACGCGCTGGACGGTTGTATTTTCCTGCATATCCATGCCGCGCACAATGTGGCTGATACCGATCAGATTATCATGCACCACAGTTGCAAAAGTATAGACATCATCACCGGATTTGGCCCGCAAGATCACATCTCCCCAATCGGCAATAGCCCGCTCTTGCTGTGAGGTCGTGTCGGCATTGTCAAATTCCGTCCAACTGACAGATTCCCGACCCAAAGTCTCGGCCGCCGCACTCATCCGCAACCGCTCGGCAGCATCGCCATTACTGGCCGTATCCTGCGAACTTTTGGGATAGAAAGGCGCCCCATCCGGGTCCTTTGGCCAGGGCGTTCCGGTCTCGCGTTCATGTGCCGTCGCTGCATCCTTGATCTGCTTGCGCGATAGACGCGCCTGAAAGGTCAGCCCCTTGAGGCGCAGTGTTTTCAGACAGGCATCAATTTCGCCGCGCACGTCGGTAAAGCGCAGCGGATCGCCAGACCAGGTGATGCCAAGCCAAGCCAGATCATCCAGTATCTGTGATTCAAATTGTGGGCGCACCCGGCCACGATCCGTATCGTCAAACCGCAGCAGAAACACGCCACCCAGCTGCTCTGCCATGCGACGGTTGGTGAGGGCCGATAGGGCATGGCCAATATGCAACTCGCCATTAGGGCTGGGCGCAAAGCGGAAAACGGGTTGCAGGTCGGGTACGTTCTGGGACAAAACAGGAGCCTCTCAATTGGGCCGCCAACATGGCGCACTTCCCGATAAACGCCAAGGTGTTATGCGACATGCAACCCATTCGTTGCCAGGAAGATGTGAATAAGGGGCTGGAAGCGCTGCTGGCGAAAGATCCGTCCCTGCAGATACTGGCAGAAAGAATTGGAACTGTGCCGCTGCGTTTGCGTGAGCCGGGCTTTGAGGGCCTCGCCCGCATCGTCAACTCGCAACAGATTTCTGTCGCCAGCGCCAATGCCATTTGGCAGCGACTCAGCGCCTTGATTGATCCCTTTACGCCGCAGGTGCTGCACGATTTGTCTGATGAGGCGTTATTGGGCGCGGGGCTTTCACGACCAAAACTGAAAACCATGCGGGCGCTGTCCCAAACCTGTTTGGCCGGGCTCGATGTGGAGCTGCTGGCCCAACGCCCGGCCAAGGACGCACGCGCTGCGCTCACTGCCATTCATGGCATCGGCCCCTGGACGGCCGATATTTTTTTGATGTTCTGTGCCGGCCACCCGGATATTTTCCCCGTCAAGGATGTCGCGCTTCAGGCCATTGCCCAGGAGGTGTTGAATTTGAAAAAACGCCCCAGCGAAAAACACTTGACGGTTCTGGTGCGGCGCTGGTTACCGCATCGCTCTGTTGCAGCGCGCCTGTTGTGGGCTTATTACGGACTTCAGAAGTCCACCTCAAAAGACAACGCTGCCACAAGCCGCCTCCCAATCTAGGGTGCGGACCCTTTATGGGTGATGAAATAGCAGAACAAATGGCAATGAGATGCAAGGAAATGCGCGCAGAGCGGGCTTTCTGCCCGGTCAAGCGCTTTGACGCCGCAGGCCGCAGCCATTTGTTCTGTCCATCAAGGATCGGGCCTGTTTGCCCGCAGCCAGCGTCGCAAAGACTTGAAAGTCTTCAGACTTCCTGCTTCTTTGCTCCTGGTCTGCAAACAAACCGATCCCGACTATTTCACCACCCATAATGGGTCCGCACCCTAGGAATATACACGATGACCGCACCGCTTCTTGACGGACCACGCCTTGCCCCCAAATCCGGAGGCGCAGCAAAGCAGTTGATTGTCTTCCTTCATGGCTATGGAGCTGATGGCAATGATCTGATCGGGATTGGCGATCAATGGGCCGAACAAATGCCGGATGCCGCTTTTGTCTCGCCTCATGCGCCCGAAGCCTGCGCCATGGCCCCTGTGGGGCGGCAATGGTTTCACCTCACATTGCGCGATCCATCAGAATATTGGCGCGGTGTTGTGGCTGCCCGTCCAGCCCTGGACGCATTTCTGGATGCGGAGCTGGCCAGGCTTGGCCTGGCCGACAAGGACATGGTTCTGGTCGGTTTCAGCCAGGGATCAATGATGGCCATGCACACAGGTTTGCGCCGCAAAAACCCTCTGGCCGGCATTGTTGCCTATTCCGGCCTGTTGGCGGGCCCTGAACATCTTCAGGCGGAACTGACGGGCCAACCGCCGGTGTTTCTGGCCCATGGCACCCATGATGAAGTGGTGCCCTTTGCCTTGATGGGCGCCGCCGAATCAGCACTGAAAGCGGCAGATGTTCCGGTCATCAGCCATGCGGCACAGGGTATGGGCCATGGGATTGACGGCATCGGCCTGGCCACGGGGCTGGCTCATTGCCAGAGTGTTCTCAAAAGCAACTAGGGTCCGGGCCCTAAGTTGTGCGATCGCCACTATATCTTGTGTGCGACGTAAAAGCGCTTCACAAGACTGACATAGTGATTATACATTATGTCCGTGAATTGCAGAGCGTGGGCACTGTGCTGCCGCGATGTAGAGGAGCGTAGTGTGACTGAACATGTGTCACTCGATGCCCATCCGGCATTGGTGCTGAATGCGGATTTTCGTCCGTTGAGTTATTATCCGCTGTCGCTATGGTGCTGGCAGGATTCCATAAAAGCCGTATTTTTGGAGCGGGTAAACATCGTTTCCGAATACGATGTCTATGTGCATAGTCCATCAACCAAAATGCGGGTTCCAAGCGTTGTCAGCCTGAAGGATTACGTTCAGCCCTCGCGCTATCCGGCCTTCACACGGTTCAATGTGTTTCTGCGTGACAAGTTTCAATGCCAGTATTGCGGGTTCGACAAGGATCTGACCTTTGACCATGTGATTCCGCGCTCCAAGGGTGGCATCACAAGCTGGGAAAACGTCATCACCGCTTGCGCGCCCTGTAATCTGCGCAAGGCCAACAAGACGCTGAAACAGGTTGGCATGAGTGCCCGCAGCAGGGCCATTCAGCCCACCGTGCACCAATTGCACAACAATGGTCGCTATTTTCCACCCAACTATCTGCATGATAGCTGGATGGATTATCTGTATTGGGATGCAGAACTGGAGCCTTAAGCGCCAGTTGCCCGATCAAGTAACCCGACCAGGTTTTTAGACCAGTGTTTTGACCAAAGTGTTCAAAAGGCGTCCGGATCAAGCACTTCCATTTTGGGTGGCAGGAAAGCCGCCAGCAGGCCAAATGCGCCCAGAATCATGGTGGACACAGCATTCCATCCGGCAAAGGACAGACCAAGGAAACGCCCGGCGGCTTCCGTGCAGCTGATCAGTTTCACAGTTTCCAACTGGGCCAGCAGCGTGCTGGTGTCATCTGACAGAACGGCACTGCCGCCACAATCGGTCGGTCCCGGCCAGAACGCCCATTCCGCACCAGCATGATAGATCGCCAGATAAAGGCCCCATGCCATGCAGATCGCAAAGTTGAAGAACAGCAGCCGACCCAGCTTTGACCGCGAATTGAGTTTGGTTACAATCAGCGCAGCCATCAGCAGTGGAATGCCGATGTAGTAAGGAATCCGTTGTTCCAGGCACAGGGCGCAGGGAATGTAACCGCCGATCAGCTGAAAGCTCCAGGCTCCGCCTATGGCGGCCAATGCCAGCAGCAGACCCAGAAGGCCGAAGCCCATACGCGCGCCTGCACTGTTGTCTTTTCGAAGCGGCTTGTCACTCACGTGTCCAAATTCCTCAAATCATGTAGCGGGCGACCACAAAGCCCCCCACCAGAATTGCCAGCGATACGGCAAAAACAAGACCAAGCCGCTTTTCTATGAAAGTTCGTACCGGCGGTCCAAAGACATAGATCAGGCCGGCGACGGCAAAAAACCGAATGCCGCGGGCCACGATGCTGGCAAGTATGAACACGGGAAGGCCAAGCCCGGTTGCGCCGGAGGCAATGGTGATCACCTTGAACGGGAACGGCGTCAGACCGGCCATCAGAACCACCCAGACCCCCCATTCATTGTAGCGCTCGGCAAATTCATCAAACTTGTCCGCATAGCCATAAAAGCCAAGAATCGGCTGCGCTACGGTTTCAAACAGCAGCGCGCCAATGGCATAGCCCAGCAACGCGCCAAGTACTGACGCCACCGTACACAAAAACGCATACCACCAGGCTTTCGCCCGGTTGGACAGCACCATGGGAATCAGCAGCACATCCGGCGGAATGGGAAACACCGAGCTTTCGATGAAGGACACAAAGGACAAAGCCCAGGCTGCATGCTTCTTCGCCGCCAGTTCCAGCGTCCAGTCATAAAGACGACGCAGTGGAGAACGGGCTGGAGCCGGTGAGGGGGCCTGTGAGGGAGATTGGGAAAAATTTTCATCTGTCATGCCGCTCCTTTATCAAACGTCACGACCCAAAGAAAGGGACTTGTGCAGCACCCGCACTTTCGGTTAATCAGTGCGCACCAGTTGCAAGTAACTGCTCAAGTGCCCCCTTGGCGGAACTGGTAGACGCGCGGGATTCAAAATCCCGTTCCTTCGGGAGTCCCGGTTCGATTCCGGGAGGGGGCACCATCGGCTCGTTTCAGAGCGTCCAGAAAATCTCTCAAAAATTTAGATAGACCGAAGAAGCTGGCCATTGACGTGTGCCTAGGCGCCCGATGCCCCTCTGCCAAGATGCTAACAGTCACGGTAAGACCGTTTCATTTTTTCATCGGCAAGAGTGATCTTCTGGGTGGCGCTCGTCAAACGTGATGAAAGTTTTCTGTCTTGCCTTTCCAGTTGGCTGTTGAATTACTCGAACACAGAGTGCTGATCAGGACGCTTTGATGCTGTGTTCTCAGCCCGATTCGGATGAACTGATTTGGTTCCTGCAGAGTGAGGGGCGTGTCTGTCACGCATCGCCAGCCGTAACAAAATAACTGGCGATGCGGGAATTGCATTTGGAATCTGGTGTTCAAGCTGCAGTCACGCGCCAAATAACATTGCCAACATCATCTGCGACCAACAAGGAATTGCCGGGTCCAATGGTCACGCCAACAGGCCGCCCATAGGCGACCTTTTCATCCGGTGCCAGAAACCCGGACAGTATGTCCCGTGCTGGTCCGGACGGCTTTCCATCTTCGAAGGGAACGAAAATGACTTTGTACCCACTTAAATTGCTGCGATTCCATGAGCCGTGCTGCCCAATCACCATGCCATCGGGAAAGCCGGGCAGTGTGCCCGCAGGCATCCAGCATAGGCCCAATGAGGCCGTGTGCCCGCCCAAAGCGTAATCTGGCCGCGTTGCCGTTGCCACCATTGCAGAATCCTGTGGAACCCGGTCATCGATGGTTTGTCCCCAGTAGCAAAATGGCCAACCGTAAAATCCGCCCTCTTGCACAGATGTCAGGTAATCTGGTGGGACTTCGTCACCAAGACCGTCGCGTTCATTCACCACGGTCCAAAGGGTTTCGCTGGATGGTTCCCAGGCCATGCCGACAGCGTTGCGCAAACCCGATGCGAAAACTCTGCTTTCACCGGTTTTGACATCGAACTCGTGGATGGCGGCGCGGCCTTCTTCGGCTTCCATGCCGTTGTCAGCGATATTCGTTTCAGACCCGACACCAGCATAAATTTTTGCGCCATCAGGGCTGGCCAGCAAGCTGCGCGTCCAATGCCCTCCGGGTTTGAAATCCACCAGCTTCTGTCCCGCAGCGGTGATTTTGGTCTGGCCGTCCGAATATGGGAATGCAACGATACCGTCCGTGTTGCCGACATAAAAAGTGCCATCCAGCAGCGTCATGCCAAATGGGTGGTAAAGGTTCTCCAAGAAGGTGTCCCGCACGTCGCCAACGCCGTCGCCATCAGCATCCCTGAATATTGAAATCCTGTTGGCGCTTTCGCCAACTGCCTTTGCGCGTTTCATGGTGCTGAAAATGGCATATTCAAATGGTGTCTTGGCTTTGTCCCACGGCAATCCCAGGGCCTCGGCCACCAGAACATCATTGTTTGGGAGCACGTAAATCCACCGAGGATGTATCAGATCACGCGCGAACGCATTCACTTTCAGACCCGGCGCCGCAGTTGGTGTGTGATCACCAACCCAGCCTTTGGCGGTCGGCATTTTCAGGGTCGGAATGCCTTGTGCCTTGGCCTCTGGAATCATGGGAGAGCCACCGACCGCGGGAGGATCAGTTTCCTTGCCCCATCTCCGCATCAGTATCATTGCCGCGCCGACCCAGGCGACGATTTGTGCGAAAATTCCAGATATGCTCATTTTGATCTCCGTCAGATTTTTGCGCAGGCTAGCCTATGAGGGCTCGGCTTGGAACCGCGCTTTATCAAGTTAGTGCGGACAAGTCAGATAAGTCGACGCTGTCCGGATTCTGGATGTACAGCCACAATCTCAAGCGCCTCCTCAAGGCGTTGCGTCAAACCAGTGTTGCTGGCGACCCGCTCAGTTTCAATATCCTGTCGCCCAAGCGATGCGCTTCATCTTCAGAATGCGTCACAAAAACTGTTGCAGGGCGTGTGTCGCGGATCAATGTCTCGGTCAAAGATATCATCTCAATGGCGGTTTCTGAATCGAGCGACACGAACGGTTCATCCATGATCAGCACTTCGGGACGTCCTGCAAACGCGCGGGCCAACGATAGCCTTCTTTGCTGCCCAAGCGATAGCTGCCCCGGAAACATATCGTCTTTGCCAGCAAGACCAACGCGCGCCAGCGCATCTCGCGCTGCTGAGATGCTCAATTTCTCGTGGACCAGAGTAATGTTTTGCAAGGTGGTGCGCCATGGCAGGAGGGTTGGTTCCTGAAAGACAATAGATCTGGATTTGGAGCAGTTGATGGTGCCCGTAAAATTTGTGTCCGTTCCGGCAATCAGCTTCAGCAAGGTGGATTTTCCGATGCCGGAGCGTCCGACAATGGCAACCGTTTCCCCGGCAGAAACCTCGAACTGAATGTCCCGCAGTACTGCAGTTTCCCCAAAGTTCTTGGAGGTGATCTTGACTTTGATCATGCGTCCCTCCAGCGCCGTGTGTGGCGTTCCCAGGGTTGCAGAACCAGCCACTCAACGAGCAACATGACCGCGATAAAAGATAGCGAATAGACCAACACCATCGCGACATCGAAAAGCTGAAAATACAAGTGGATCTGAAAGCCGATTCCATCGGAACGCCCAAGAAATTCAACCACAAGGACGATCTTCCAAATGACCGCAATGCCAGACCGGGCAGCGGCGGCAATAAACGGCGCAATTTGGGGCAGAATGACATGACGCAGATAGGTCCTGCGCCGCATGGCAAAGACCTGACCCATCGCTGCCAGATTCGGGTCAAGCGCACGGCCGCCTTCACGGATGATGGTTGTCACGTTGGGGATTTTGTTGAGCGTCACAGCGATAATCGCGGCGGTCTCATTCAGACCAATCCATAGATAACACAACACAATGAGGACCAGCGCCGGAAGATTCAGAAAAACCACCAGCCATGGGTCCAGCCATTTGTCGATGCTGGGGAAAATTCCCATTACCAGACCAAGTATGAGCCCGATCGACATTGCGAGCGAAAAAGCCCAGGCGACCCGCAGAGCTGTCATTGCGAGATGGTATGGCAGGTCGCCGGATATGAGTTCCGACCAGAAAGGTCTCGCCAACGCAGTTGGCAAGGGCAGGATTTGGGGGTCGGCCGTCAGGCTCGCTGCAACCACCCAAACCGCAAGCAGCGCGAACAGGGATAATATCCGGATCGTCACGGGGTATAAACTGCGGTCATTCGATCTTCGCGAACAGACCAGCGGGCAATGTTGTCGCCGCGCCGACCAGTTTTTTGCCGCCAAGTTCAGCCATCAATTGAAGAAACCTATCGGCACCGGCTTTGTCAATTGCCCCCTCCTTTGGTATCCCGGCGCGAAAATCAGCCCGCAGCGTTTCATATTGCCTGTCAGTTGTGACATTCATCTGCTTACGCAGCGGCTCCCACGCGCTATCATCAATTGCGAGCAGAGCCTTCGCCGCACGCGATGCATTGTAGAATTTTTGGGCAATGTCAGGATTTTCCAGAATAAAGCTGTCTTTCATAACATACCCCAGAAGCGGCGTATCAGGGTTCAGTCCCAGCGCTTTGGACGCGTCGGCAACGGACACCAGTTCACGCATTCCGGCTGCTTTCATCTTGGCCAGAAAGTGCCAGAAGTTGATGGCGCCTCCCAATTTACCCTGTAGCGCCGTCTTGAAGATAAGCGGCGGCGCGCCAAACACCTGCTCAGTGCTTGCCGCAAGCTGCATATCATATTCCTGCTGCGCATAGGCTTGCAGGATAAGCCAACTCTTGTCGAGTGGTCCGCCAGCGATACCGATTTTCTGCCCTACCATGTCCGTCAAGCTTTGTGCCGGGCTGTCAGCGGGCACGACCAGGCCTCCAACGGCCTTGGAATATGGAATAAAGACATAATCCTTTCCGGCGGCACGCTGGCGCGCGACCCAAATCCAATCAGCCACGGCCACATCAGCCTCGCCACCGGCCAGCGCAACGCGCGTGGCGCCATTGTCCGCATATGGCTGGACAATCAGTTCAAATTCGTTGGCCGTGTCGAAACCGTTTCGCTTGATGGTATCAAGTTCCCAGTTCACGGTTCCGGTTTTGAGAATTGCGGCGCGTATCTGAGGCGTTTCGGCAGCAACATATCCAGCCGACGCAAAGCTGAATATGAGTGACATCAGAGTTCGGATCAGCACGGTCAATTATTCCTCAAAATCAAGTTTCTTATTTGTTTTGTTTATGTTGACGAGGCGGTCTTGATAACAAGCTTGGGCCAAAGTTTCGGCAATGCGCGCTGTTGACCGTTAGCTTTATCGCTGAATCTGCACCGATCAGATCGTTTCTGGTGGTTTTTTTCAAGGGGCATTTGGGCGCGCTCTGATCTTTCCGTGCCAGAGCACTCAATATTCCGAGAAAAGACGATATCTCCTTGTCCTTTCTGTGATTGTGGCGTGCTCCCCAGAATATGTCCAGATTCCAGCTAGCTCTGTTCCAGTTATGGTGATGTGATCGGGTTGCAAATTCTTGGTCCTGCGGCAGAAGAGTCAACCATGCCGAAGCAATAACGGCGCTTGCAAAGCGGCCGACAGGCCGCATAATATCACAAAACGGATGAGCCAAAATCTCGCTTAGTCTAAGCTGCAATCTGTTCCAAAACCCGGATGACGGACAGCAGGCAAAAGCAGCTATGGACCTCAATCAGATCAATTACTTCCTGCACCTGGCAGATGCATTGAACTTCACGGAGGCGGCACGCCGGTGCGGTGTTTCGCAACCGAGCCTGACCAAAGCGATCCGAAAGCTTGAAGACGAACTTGGAGGCCCGCTGCTTTACCGCGACGGAAAAGACACGCGGCTGACAACTTTGGGCCGTGAAGTCCAAATTGAGTTCATGCGTCTTGAAAAAGGCGTGCAAAACGTTCGTGAACTGGCTGAAAATTCGGTCCGTGGGCGTCGACGTGTCCTTAATCTGGGGGTGGCATCGACAATCGCACCGGCCGCGATTTCAGGGTTCCTGACACATGCTATGCGGGAACTTCCGACCATTGAGATCAATGTCCACGCGCTTCAGCCCGGCGAGGGTGCGAACGAAGTCTTATCCGGAAAATACGATGGATGCTTCCTGCCCCAGGCGCCAAAGCAGAATTTCAAACTCGCCGTTCAGTCTCTTTATTCTGAGCGCCTGATGCTGGCCTTCGCTGAAACGCATCCATTGGCTGCCCAAAATTTGGTGAGCCCGCAGCAAATGGCCGAGCAACCTTATATGGATCGGCTGAACTGCGAATTTCATAGCCAGATCGTTGCGTATTTCATGGACCGGGACATACTGATGCACCCCCGCTTTAGCTCAGAGCGTGAGGATTGGGTCCAGCAGATGGTTCAGTCGGGGAATGCCGTTTGCATCATGCCAGAACGTTCGGCCTATTTGCCGGGGATCGTCACGCGTCCCGTTGATGGGCTCGATTTGGTGCGCGAAGTGGTTTTTGTGGTGGTTTCCGGATCAGGAAACCCGATGGAATTGCGCCAGTTGTTTGAGATGTCTTCGAAATTCAACTGGGACTGACGCGAATGGAATCTATAGCCTCCTGCTATTGGTAATGCAGTTTCCGCGACCCCATCTTTATCTCAACGCAGTAAAGCCGAGAGGGAAGATATGAAATCCTATGTGAAAACCGACGCCGCCATTGCCAAGCTGACGCCAGAACAATTTCACGTCACCCAGCAAAGTGGCACAGAACGGCCCGGAACCGGCGAATATCTTGAGAACAAAGAGATCGGGATCTACGTTGATATCGTATCCGGCGAGCCGCTTTTTGCATCGTCTGATAAATTTGACAGCGGCTGCGGCTGGCCCAGCTTTACCAAACCGATTGAGCCTGCCTATGTCAACGAGTTACGCGATGATGCGCATGGCATGATCCGGACAGAAGTCCGATCTAGCCACGGCGACAGCCATCTGGGCCATGTGTTCTCTGATGGACCGCAAGATCGCGGTGGACTGAGATACTGCATCAACTCGGCATCACTTCGGTTCGTGCCGCGTGATGAAATGCAGGCTGAAGGCTATGACGATTACATAAACCAAGTGGAGGATATCTGATGGACAATCAACGCGCTGTTTTTGCAGGTGGCTGTTTTTGGGGCATGCAGGATTTGATCCGCAGACTGCCTGGGGTGTTGTCGACACGGGTCGGCTACACCGGTGGCGACGTGCCCGATGCCACCTATCGCAATCATGGAACCCACGCTGAGGGGATCGAGATCATTTTCGATCCTGCCGCTACCAGTTATCGTGCACTGCTTGAGTTTTTCTTCCAGATCCACGATCCAACCACGCCGATGCGGCAGGGCAATGACAGAGGCACTTCGTATCGATCGGCCATCTACCATGTTGACGAGGCCCAAAGGGCTGAGGCGTTGAATGCCATCGCCGATGTCGAAGCCTCAGGTCTGTGGCCGGGCAAGGTCGTGACCGAGGTCGTGCCTGTCAGTGATTTCTGGGAGGCTGAGCCAGAACATCAGGATTATCTGGAGCGGATTCCAAACGGCTACACCTGCCACTTTGTGCGGCCCGATTGGGTTTTGCCAAAACGCGAAGCCGCTGAATAAGGCGAAGCCCGACACATCGCTAATTTCCCGTCGCGCATCCCAGCGCGACGGTCCAGTCGAGGGGGGGCGCTGTCGCCATCAAAATCGAAGGGAAACGCTATGCAATTTGGAACACTCAACGCCAAAGCACCTGACCTGCGGGTCTCCAAATGGATCGACGCTAACGGACAAGACATGGCGCCGTTGAAACTGGCCGATCTCGGTGAAGGCTACAAGATCATCTATTGTTTCCAGCACTGGTGCCCGGGTTGCCATTCCCGCGGGTTTCCAACGCTGAAATATTTGCACGACAACCTCAAGGACAAGGGATTTGGCTTTGCCGTCATTCAAACCGTTTTTGAAGGGGCAAAGGTCAATACTCAGGACAAGCTGCGGGTCAATCAGGAGCAATACAGTCTGAAAGTACCCTTTGGCCACGACACCCCGCCCAACAACGAGCATTATCCGACCTTCATGGAGGACTATCGCAGCGGTGGCACGCCCTGGTTCACCGTGATCGACCCGGATGGACATGTGATCTACGCAGATTTCCGCATCGACCCCGAGCGGTTCCTCAAGGCTTTGGGCGCGGAAGACATCGCGTTTGAGGCCGCCTGATCTAAGAGCGGGTGGTTGAGTGACCGCCCGCTAAACTTCTGTAGCAGAAAGGTACGCAAATGAACCTTCACGTCCCCGAATTCGGATTTGAAAACACTTACGCAAACGAGTTGGAAGGGTTTTTTGTACCGTGGCAGGCAGCGACCGCGCCACAGCCTGAACTCATGTTCCTGAATGATGAATTGGCCGAGGAACTCGGCCTTAAACCTGAAACTTTGAAGGGTGAGGCAGGGGCCGCGCTCTTTTCTGGAAATCAGGTTCCCGATGGCGCGGCTTTGATAGCGCAGGTCTATGCCGGGCACCAATTTGGTGGCTTCTCGGCGCAGCTTGGCGATGGTCGTGCGCTGATGCTGGGCGAAGTGAAAAATGTCCATGGTGAGCGCCGTGATATCCAACTCAAAGGCTCAGGACGCACCCCATTTTCGCGCGGCGGTGATGGCAAGGCAGTGCTGGGTCCGGTCTTGCGCGAATATTTGATGGGCGAGGCCATGCACGCTCTTTCCATTCCCACCACGCGCGGCTTGGCCGTGGTCACGACAGGTGAAGATATTCAGCGCGAGGGAACACAGCCCGGTGCGGTTTTGACGCGCGTGGCTGCAAGCCATTTGCGCGTCGGCACATTTCAGTTTTTCGCCGCGCGTGGCGAGGATGAAAAAGTTCGGAAACTGGCAGATTATGCAATTGCCCGCCACTATCCACATCTGGTGGATGCAGATGACAAGTATCTTGCGTTCTTGTCTGCCGTCATCGACGCCCAGATCGCGCTTGTGGCAAAGTGGGTGCATGTCGGCTTCGTGCATGGGGTCATGAACACGGATAATGTGACAATCTCTGGCGAGACAATCGATTACGGGCCATGTGCATTTATAGACAGCTACGACCCCGCAGCGGTCTTCAGTTCCATCGATACCGGCGGACGCTATGCCTTCGGCAACCAACCAATTATCGCACAGTGGAACCTTGCGCGATTTGCTGAAACATTGCTGCCGCTGATCGATCCGGAAGACAATGACAATGCGATCCGATTGGCCACAAATGAGGTGAACGGCATACCTGCGCGCTATACAGCCATATGGCTTGATGGGATGCGCCACAAGATCGGGCTGTTGTCGGAAGAGGGCGAAGACGCTGATCTGGTCAATAACATGTTCCAGACAATGGAAGGGGAAGACGTTGACTACACCCGGTTCTTCCGTGGTTTGGCGGATGCTGCTGGCGGCAAAACGGATTTGGTTCTGGGGCTGTTCAGCGATCCCGCGCACATAACGGCCTGGCTGTCGAAATGGCAGGACAGATGTTTGCGCGACCCACAATCGCCGAGCGAACGCCGTGCTGCCATGAATCGCACAAACCCAATCTACATCCCTCGCAACCACAAAGTTGAAGAAGCTTTGGATGCGGCGACACAGGGTGATCTGGAGCCGTTCAAGCGGTTGCTCGACGTGCTGTCCTCACCCTACGACCAACGCGCCAATCTGGAGGCCTATGAAGGTCCGGCCCCAAACGATTTTGGCCCCTATAAAACCTATTGCGGAACATGAGGGTCTGAAACATGACACAGCACCATGGCTGCCATGAAACGTAAGGTCTTAGGTAAACCCTGCTCGCCTAACGGCGGCAATCTGATGATTGGAGCTATATCTTGAACCATGCGCGCATTGGGTTTGGTGGCGGGTGTCACTGGTGCACTGAAGCTGTGTTCAATGCTCTGCGCGGTGTCGAACAGGTGTCACAGGGTTTCATAAAATCAGACCCGCCCCATGACAGCTTCTCTGAAGCGGTTTTGGTTGATTATAAGCCTGCCGAAATTCCGTTGGAAGTTCTGATCGAGATCCATTTACGCACACATGCAAGCACCTTGAACCACCAGATGCGCGGAAAATATCGAAGCGCAGTCTATGTATTTTCAAACGAGCAGTCGGAAGCAACCCAGGACGCGCTTGCCACACTTCAAGGCGCATTTGATTTGAAGCTGGTGACGCAGGTGTTGCAGCATGTTGCGTTCAGGGCGTCGGATGAGCAGTTTGCGAACTATCAGGAAAAAAACGCCGATGGACCTTTTTGCGAGCGCTACATTGATCCAAAACTAGACCTGCTGCGGGACAAGTATGGAGATTGGGTCAAAGCTGGTTCGAGCCGTGCCATTCCCCAGCGACAAGCATGACGAGAGCCGACTTGCGTGACCAGTGCAGTTTGGGCGACGCGTTTGGCCTGCCAGTTGCACAATTCACAAGTCTCTTTCGCTTCAATGTCTTTCAGCCAGGCTTGTGTCGTCGCATCCCCGGAAAGGTCCGGCCCATCCAAGGCCTGTAGACGATTAACGATCCAGACGGTGTCGGTCACAATTTCGGCGCCACACAAGCGCTTGAATGGCCATATGTGAGATGGGACCAAAAGAGTTGCAGATTCAAGCTTCGCTTTGTTCAGTTCCACGTCACATCATGAGCGCTTTGTTCACGAGGGCCGCTTTGCCATTATATTTCGATACATCGACACCCTGCTCTTCAAGGGCCTCGCTGAGTTCAGTTTCCGTCAGAGCCTCAATGGCCTCTGTGGTCATTTTCAGAAAATTGATCTTGCGATTTATCGGCGGATTGGTTGCACCGAACACACTGCTGTTTTCGAACCCAAATTCCTGAGAATATTTGCCCATAAAGTGGGTCAGGAACGTATTGATGCTGGGACGAATTCGCGGGTCTTCGGTCATGTGCCGTGTTGAGTCATCAAGCGTGTCGACCATCAACTTCGACCAACGCTCTGCGCCCTTTTCATTCATCAACTGAATTGCGTTGTGTGTGTGGTGAAAGTTCAACCTGAATTCTGCGCCGTGGTAATAGGGGCCGCCACCCATCACATCGATCCACATCGAAGCTTGTGTATTTACATGGTGGCCAATACCCCCAACACGAGCAAATACGGACGTAAACCAGTCTTCATCAGCAAAGACCCGTTCGTAAAAATTCGTGACGATTTTAACGATGGGGTCCTGCCCGAGCACCGAATAAAGTTGCCAAAACTGAACAGGCTTGGTCAGGTCGTTTGAAGCGTTAAGCGAAACAATTTGCTCCATCCTGTGAGCATCTCTTGGAAGCAGCTTTTTTATGATAGCTGTCGATATGTAGTCGCGTTGTATCTTTTCGGACATATACCCATGTCGCGTCGGATGTTTCGGGTAAACGGAATTCGTCACAAATTAAGTCCTTCGCGCAAACGGATAGTCATACCAATGTCACTTCTGGATCGTGTCTTGGATTATGACGTGCAGTTCGCACAGATTTGTACGCCCCGCTGTTTTTTCAAGAGTGCTATTGGATGGGTCGATTTCAATAGAGCGGGTTTTGAGGCGGTAAGCGGTCTTTGGTACTTGGCAAAACGAGGTCAAGATTGTCTGAGAGCGTGCTGAATAGCTAGGCCGCTTCGGATTCACCCGCAATATCTCTCAGTGCCTCGGCCGATATTTCAAAGGATTTTAGCCTCGCGGCGTGATCGTAGATCATACCCGTCACCATTATCTCGTCTGGCTGGTACTTGGCAGTCAAAGCGCCAAGTTCTCGGCGCACGGTTTCGGGGCTCCCGGTTGCCGAGCAGGAAAGCGCCTGTTTGACTTGCGCCATCACAGGCGCGGGAACCTCTGCTGATAGCTCCGCAACAGGACGCGGGAGCTGGCCCGGTCGCCCGGTGCGCAAGCGAGCGAACGCCAGAAGTTGGGACGAGCGCAAATAAGTTGCTTCCTCGTCGGTTTCCGCTGCACAAACACCTGCAGCCATCATCAAGTAGGGCTTGGAAAGCCACCGTGATGGACGGAATGTTGTCCGATAGGTCGTAATCGCGTCCTCCAGCATTGCAGGCGCGAAATGCGAGGCAAATGCATAGGGCAACCCAAGGTGGGCTGCCAGTTGCGCGCCATACAGGCTGGAGCCGAGCACCCAAACCGGCACATGGGTGCCTTGACCCGGGATTGCACATATCCGTGCGCCTTCGGACGCTTCATCAAAATAGGACAGTAATTCCACCACGTCCTGCGGAAAACTATCATTTGCTTCCATGTGCCGACGGAGTGCGTGCGCGGTTTCTCTGTCAGTTCCAGGAGCCCGGCCGAGGCCCAGATCAATACGCCCGGGATGGAGCGTGGCAAGGGTTCCAAACTGCTCGGCAATCACTAAAGGCGCATGGTTGGGTAACATGATGCCTCCAGCACCGACGCGAATTGTCTTTGTGCCTGCAGCGACATGTCCGATTACAATCGACGTTGCCGCACTTGCGATGCCTGGCATGTTGTGATGCTCCGCAAGCCAATACCGGTGATACCCGTTTGCTTCGGCATGGCGCGCAAGGTCGAGTGTATTGCGCAAAGCGTCAGCGGCTGTTCCGTCTTCGGGGATCGGCGACAAGTCGAGTAGAGAGAATTTGTGCAACACCAGACTCCATGATTGGTCAGAGCCTATATAGGGTCGTATTGAGCGCGCTGTAATGTCTTGACTTCAAACAGGCCATGCTTGTCGGCAATTTGGCTCAAGATGCTGCCGGGCTGACACGCCTCAGCTTCTGAAACCTTCGAGCTGGCGCGGGCATCTCGCGATCTGGAAAGACCTGGCTCCAATCCGCATCGACGACATCGCCAACGTAGAGATCTCCCTTGCTGTCATAAGCGATGCTATGAGGAGAAAGAAACTGGCCTGGTTCCAGGCCCGGGCCTTTCTTGGCGTCGAGGCGCGACAGAACATTGCTCTGTTGGTCAAAAACACTAACAAACGGGCCAATATTCGGAAATTCTCGGTTCACTTTCAGATACGAAGCCAACTCACCTACAATGCAGTCCGGACAACTGCCGGGCGTTATGGCCAATCCGCTGGGACGGTGCATGTTGTTGATTTGCGTTTCAAAGCGACCCTCTTGATCGAAAACCTGAATGCGAGAATTTTCCCTGTCAGCGACATAGATCCAGCCGTCAGCATCGCAGCAGATATTGTGAGGAAGATTGAACTCTCCGGGACCCGTTCCGGGCGTACCCCAACTTTTAAGCAGCCTGCCACTGGCGTCGAACTTGTGAATGCACGCGTTGTGATAGCCGTCGGACACGAAGATATCGCCAGAAGGCGAGACTGCCGAATGGGTGCATTTGCAAAACGGTTTGCCGCTCATGAAACCAGAGCTCAAACCAGCCGTTCCAATTTCTAAAAGAAGCTTACCATCGAGGCTGAACTTCCGAACCGTGTGGTCGAAATTATCCGTTAGATAGATACATTGGTCAGGCCCGATGCTGGCCCCGTGCGGGTTGGCAAAGGCCCCATGCCCCCAACTCGACAACACATCTCCGTTTTGACTCATGACAACGACCGGGTGGCTGCCCCGGTTGAACAGATAAACTCTGTCATTGTCGTCCACAGCGATCCCGGCGACATCACCCAAAACCACCTCCGGTGGCAAATGCGCCCAGTCCGGCAGGGGTTCGTATGAGTAATCACCTTTGCCCAGGAATTCGTCCATATGTCCCTCTTGGTCGCGATTTAATTGGGGTATTCGCGGATTTCACAATTGTCCATCGAGAATCCCGCCAGTTCCCTGAAGGCGTCTCCATGGCCAACCACTGCCAGTTGAATGTCTGCCATCTGGTTGAGTTCCAGCGCAAATTTTCGAATGCGTTGTTGGAAAACATACCTTGGTTCGACCGGCACACCATGCTCGTTCGTTGGTCCCTGATGCCACCATATCTCATCCAGATGGTCAAAAGACAGGCTGGAGAATTCCATCTGTAAAGCGCTTGGCGCACGGCCCATGTCGCAACTGTGGCTTAGAAGTTCACGGTGACCTGCCTGCACGCTGATTGGCGCAATATCCTGGAAAATTGTAAGGGCTGTCTGGATGGCGCGGCTCAATGGTGACGTGATGACCTGCTGAATTCCAAGCTCCTTGATTGCGACCCTCGCTTGTTCTGCCTGTCTGCGCCCTTTCTCTGTCAGTGGTGCATCAAAAATCATCGGGTCTGCCTCACCCTCTGTATGCGCAGCATTGAATTCCGATTGGCCGTGCCGGATTAGATAGACGGTCATTTGTTTTCCTGTATCTGTATTGAGAAGGATGTTTCACATTGGCATAAAGCGATTGAAGAAACGTCAGTCTCTTCGAGTATCTGACCGGCTGAATTGATCGAATCCTTTCAAAGAGAGTCGCGGACGAAAGTACTTTGGCAGATGCAGTGACATCTTTCAGGGTCAAAAATACTGGAACGGCGCGCGCCGATCCGTTTTCAGGGGCGCAGTTGAGCCTCCCTTAATCAGCACGTTCGGGATCACCTGAAGGGCGGGGCTGAAATCTCCAACACCAACGATCGAAACATCGCGCGGAATGCGCAGTACTTCGGGCCGGTACAATTCCACTATGTGAAATTCCCCAGCTTGTTGAATTCAATTCAATCGAGTTGAATTCAGCAAGGCTTAATGTGCCTGCGCTTTCAGCTAATTTGAGCGGCTGCGAGGAACATTGAATCGGATCGACGTGGGAGGATGGGAGTCAATCTCGCGAAGATCGAAAATGCGAATTTAATCAGAAAATCGATAGGGAGGAAGAACGAAATGGTACAGTTACCAAAACTGGTGGGGGTGGTCTTGGCTATACTGGGCGTTTCGCTCGTTGCAGGTCAGCCCGCAATGGCGCAGTCCAATTTGGACGGTATTGTCAAAAAAGCAGGTGAGGAAGGGGCTGTCGTAGTCAACCTTTCGACAACGCGATATCCTGCTACAACCGCACCGGCCTTATCCAAGGCCATCTCTGAAAAATTCGGCATTGATCTGAACATCGAATTGATCAACACCGCGCCTGCGCCTGTTGGCGCCGGGCAACTGATTGCTGAGAGTAAAGCAGGGGTTAAGCCCAGCTATGATGTTTTCCCGCTGCCACTGTCGTTCACCAAGGCAATCGGTGAGGCCAATGCCATTGAGAAGATCGACTGGGCGGGAATTGGTGTTGATCCTGAGCTGATCGGCCCGAATGGCAATGCTGTCTGGATTTATACGATCCCGCGCGCAGTGGTCTACAATACCGAACTCGTAACAGGCGATGATATCCCGACCAAGCTTGAGGACTTACTTGACCCACAGTGGAAAGGCAAAATTGCTGGCCCCGGATTTGGCGACGCCTATGGAATGATCAGTGCTCCGGTGCTGGGTGAAGAGAAGGCGGCAGAATGGGTTGAAGCCCTGTATGAAGACCAGGCACTCTCCATTGTTCGCTCGATGACGGATATCACGAACAAGGTTGCTAACGGCGAGATGGCGATCGGTATGGGTGTACCTGCGAACTATGCAGGACTCGTAACAAAAGGTGCGCCCGTTGCAAACGCTCCGCTCGAGAAGGTTGGTGGGCAACCATACTACATTTTTGTTGCCGCAGATGCGGCCCACCCCAATGCAGGGGCACTTCTTTCGTATTTCTTGTGTTGCACGGAAGAGGGCCGGTCTGCTTTGCTTGAGAACACTGGATCAGCGTTCTTCAACACGCCGGGTTCTGAAGCCTATGAGATGGGCAGTGATGGGCGCGGAATCACGCCAACGACGGAATGGCAGTTGAATGATCAGGCCCGTGTTGCCAAGAGGTTCGACGCGCTGATCGGACGCTAGCCACTCAAGCCCCCGGCTGTGAGGTGTCCACTCACAGCCGAGGGCTGACTTCCAGGATCACAACAGTAACGACCCAAAAGATCGAACCGGCAAATTGAATGTTTGCTGAGTGAGAAGCATTCATTGAACTGGAGAACGTACGTGCTCACCCCTGATGACACCAAACCATCCACGTCTTCAGATACAATCCGCGAGGGAAACTCATCTGCGGAACATGTCGTTGATGGCCGAATTTATCGCCTGGGCGGGTTTGTGCCATTGGATGGCCGACTCAGTTGGTCAGCCAAGCGCCCCGGACGAATTCAGCCAATTAGCGGCTATGTCGTCCAGAATGACGACCGTGCATATTTGCTGGACACAGGTGTTGCGGCCCATCGCGCAACGGTGATGCAACAGTTCTCGGGTCTCTTGAAAAAAGACCAACCTGTGACTGCATTCCTGACGCGTGCTGATTATCAATGTCTTGGCAATCTGGAAGCCTTGAACGATCAACATCCGCTGGAAGAGCTTGCCTTTGATATTCGCAGTCCGTTTTCGGCTTTCGACGATGTGAAACGCAACCTCCAGAACGTGCGCGAAACCTTGTTGACCCCTGGGTTTGGCGGGTACAAACCGCTGGCAGCCTCAGATGACCTGGTCGTCTTTCCCGCCATGATCCGAATACTTGGAACCAACTGGGTATATAGCAAGTCACAGCGGACCTTGTTCACCTCGGACTGGTTCTGTCATACGGATCTGGCAGCAGATGCTCAATCATCCATCCTGACTGACTCAGCCATGGATGAAACAACCTACGAATCTGCAATCGAACATGTTCAGTGCAAATATTATTGGCTGTCCCAGGCCAACACCGACCCGTTGCGGGTCTGGTTGAAAAAGGTTTTTGAGGACCTCGATGTCCAGATCATAGCACCGACCGTTGGCTGCATCCTGTCTGATCAAAATCTGGTTGAAAAACACTATGAGCTGGCGATGGAAATGTTGCTGAAACTGGGGCGGAAGAATGGATAAACCGATGAACGAAACAACAGACGTGCCACAGTTTCCACGCGAGATTTCGCCTGGTGTCTTCTGGCTCAATTATTGTATGGGTACGAGTCCAAAGACCCCGGAATTACACCTGCATCTGTCCATTTTCCTCGTTGTTGGGAGCGAAAAGACGTTCCTGATCGATACCTCCTTGCCGACCATGTGGCGCGGGATCGAGCCGCAGCTGCGCGAAGCGCTTGCCGGGCGTAAACTGGACTATATCTTCGTAACGCATCCAGAGCTCCCGCACTCGGCTGGGCTTCCCAATCTCATGGAGCAATTTCCCGAGGCGACGCTAATTGGCGATATGCGGGACTACCATTTGTTTTTTCCGGAATATATGGGCCGTTCGCAGAACGTTGTGCCGGGCGAAAAACTATCGCTGGGTGATCGATCTATCACATTCATCGATGCTGCGATCAAAGACCTGCCTGGGACACTTTGGGCCTATGAGGATGTAACTCAGACTATGTTTGTCTGCGATGGTTTCTCTTTGACTCATGATGGTGATGAGAACATCGATCCAGTTGACGTGGGACGCGAGTTGCGGGATCTGGAAGATGATGAGCCAGTACATTTCGAAGGCGAATGCGCCATGCTCACATCAGAACTTCCCTCGGTCAATATCAAGTCAGCCTCTCTTATTATCGAACGTGCGCTATATTGGAGCCGTTTTGTGAAGCCGGACCTGCTTTTCGGGGATGTGAGGAAGCTCTTTGAAGATTATCCGCCAAAGCTGATCGCGCCATCGCATGGCAATGTCATCGACAATATTCCTGAAATAGAAAAGATGGTGATCGAAGCGCATGAGCTTGCCTACGCGCGCGCCACAGAAGTCGCGGGTTGAACTGATCGGATCCTTTCAAAGAGAGTAGCAGACCAAAGCACTTTGGCGACTGCAGGGATGTTTTTCAGGGCTAAATACACTAGATCGGCGCGCGCCAATCCATCGTCAGGGGCGCAGTTGAACCTCGCTCAATCAGCACGTTCGGGATCAGCAGGCGCATCGGCGCAAGCTTTTGCGAGGGGTGTCTCAAGCGGGTGTCGAGCCGTCGCACAGCTGCACGGCCAAATTCCTGTGCCTTGATTTTGACGGTGGTCAGGGTCGGGGTCACCTGAAGGGCGGGGCTGAAATCTCCAAAACCCACAACTGAAACATCGCGCGGAATGCGCCAGCCGCGTGACAGAATGTCAGAATAGGCGGTTATGGCCAGCCCGTCGTGACCGCAGAAAAATGCTGTTGGATGACCACCCTCGGCCAGAACCTGGTCGAGCCCCTGAGTAAACGTCGTAGTGCCGCCCCAACTAATATCATAGCAGGTCATGCCCGGTGTCGCCTCCACAACCTCTTGCAGGCCCAGCAGGCGTTCTCGTCGACCGCGCAAATCAATGTCGCCATGGACGAAGACAATCTCGCGGTGACCCAGATCATAAAGATAGGTACCGATGGCGACGCCGGCCTCGCGGTCTGTGCCGCCGACGAGATCAACTTGTTCCAACGGATCAGCCCAACCCGACCGTACCACAGGTTTGGCGCTGTTCATGATCTGCGCCAGCGAGGGCTTGTGCTGCACATTGACGGAGAAAATGGCGTCGCAGCCGTCAAGGAATTTCTTGAGATCGCCGTCTCCTGCGGTCCAATGGGCACGGATCGTGTAGCCAAGGCGCGCCGCCTCGCTTTGCAGACCGTTTTGAATCTGGACGTTCATTTCGCCGTTGGCGTGATCTTCGACATCGAACACCGCACCAATGGTGAAGGTGCTTCGGGTCGGGCGATTGTACCCAAGATTTGTAGCTACTTCGACTACACGGGCACGGGTGGCCTCGCTGACACCCTGCTTCCCGGACAGCGCGCGGGAGACAGCGAACTTGGACAGACCGGTTTGTTCGGCAATGATTCGGAGCGTGACTTTACTCATCCGGGCCTCATGATTTTGCCGCAATGCGGCGGGTTCTGGTCAATAATTTGAGTCCCAACGGTCGCACCGTGTTTGCTAACGCAGAAACTTTTCTTTTACATAACGCTTTACCTAACGATATTCCATGTATGATGCTATGGGGGAACCAAAATATTTTTTGTTCTGGGAGGGACAGCATGAACAGGATCGGCAGACGTAGCTTCATTATTTCGACTACTGCCCTTGCCGGGGTCGCATTGAGCGGCATTCCGGCATTTGCACAAGAGGGTGATTTACCACCCCAAGACGAAAGATTGCCTGAGAATCCGCTGGTTATAACGCCAACGGACAGGCCGGGCTCGCAGGGCGGCACCTGGAACCACGCGCTTGTTGGCGGTGGATCCTTGTCGATGCTGATCCGTTATCAGGGTTATGAGCCGCTTGTGCGTTTTACCCCGGATTGGTCTGGTATTGAGCCTAACGTTGCAGAAAGTTATGAAGTCAACGAGGATTCAACGGTCTATACTTTCCACTTGCGCAAGGGGCATAAATGGTCAGACGGCGAACCCTATACGACTGAAGACATCCGTTTTTGGTATGAAGACATTTTTCAGGATCCAGAGGCTCCATCGACCAAAGGTCAGAGTTATTGGCAGGCCAACGGCAAAGTTGCGACGATAGAGATTGTCGATGAAACAACGTTCCGCGTTATCTTTGCCTCGCCCAATGGCTTTTTTGCCCAGGGTCTTGCCTGGGCCAATCAGGATCAGCTGACAAAGGCGCCTGCCCATTACCTCAAGCAGTTTCATATAAAGTATAATCCTAAAGCCAATGAACTGGCGCAGGAGCGCGGGTTTGAAAGCTGGGTTGCGCTGTTTGCACGTGAGCATGGTCTGGATGAGGACAATGTCCATTTCCAGAACTCGGCCCGTCCGACCTTGAATGCATGGAAGTTCACATCAGCACCAGGCGAAGACACAGAACGCGCCATTGCCAAACGCAACCCCTATTACCACAAGGTCGATACCGAGGGGACACAACTGCCCTATTTCGATCAGGTGGTTTATCAGATGGTCGCTGACCCGGAGGTTCTGCTGTTGAAAACCCTTCAGGGTGAAATCGACATGATGGACCAGTACATCGCCACGCCGGCAAACAAGCCGGTGTTGTTCGACGGTAAGCAGGACGGGGACTTTGATTTCTATTCTCTGAAAGAAACCGCTGCAAATGTCATGGTGTTCCAGTTGAACCTGAACCACACTGATGCGGTCAAGAACGAGCTCTACAACAATATCGAGTTCCGTCAGGCGCTATCGGTTGCCATTAACCGGCAGGATCTGATCGACGCGGTGTTCGTAGGGCAGGGCAAGCCGGCGCAGCCTTCGATCAATGACAGCGATCCGCTCTATAATGAACGGCTGGCGACGCAATTTACGCAGTACGATCCTGATCTGGCCAATGAGATGCTCGATGCCATCGTGCCTGAGCGGGATGGGGACGGTTATCGCCTCGATCCATCAGGGCGGCGTCTGTCAATACTGTTTGAGATTGATCAGGTGCGGTCGACATTTATCGACATGTTCGAATTGGCAATCCCTATGTTCCAGGCTGTGGGTATTGATGCGCAAATTCGCACCATGGACCGCTCCCTTTGGGAAACACGGGTGCGCAATGGTCGCGACTTTGATGCCTCGGCGCACCAGTTTGGCGCCAATGGTGGCATAGCGGCGATGCTCGATCCACGGTATTTCGTGCCCTATAACAGCAACTCGATCTATGCGCCGGGCTGGTCGCTCTACTTCAGCTCGCCCGACAATCCCGATGCGATCGAGCCGCCGCAGGAGATCAAGGATCAGCAACAGCGCTATCGCGATCTGCTGGCCACGGGTGATCTGGCGGCCCAGCAGGCCAAGATGGCCGAGATACTCGAGGCCGCTGCAGATCAGTTCCTTGTCTTTGGTGTCTCACTGCCGCCGAACGGATATGGTGTGGTCAAGAATGATATGGTCAACACCATGCCGGTCATGGCCAACAGCTTTGGGTGGCCAACACCGGCGCCGTCAAGGCCGGAGCAGTTCTTCAAGAACTGATCCTTTGACGCCAATGTGCGGCCCGGTTTCATCCCGACGGGCCGCACGCCTTTTCCCTGGAATTGAGAGTATGACATGCCCGACACGGCACATGATGCTGCACGTCTTTTGCGGAGTTCTGAATGGCATCGCGGGGCGACTCGCTGGACGCAGTTGACGCTGGCTGAGGACGATCCGGTAAAGTTCGATGTGAATGAGTGGATAGACGTGTTTCGGCAGACAGGATCAAACGCCACTTGCATAAGTGCAGGCGGGTATATCGCTTATTATCCGACAAAGGTGCCTTACCATTATCGCAGCAAATGGCTGGGCGATACCGACCCGTTTGGCGCGTTGGTTGATGGCGCGCGGGCGCGGTCCATGCATGTAATGGCGCGGGTTGATCCGCATGCCATTCATGACGACGCCGCTGAAGCGCATCCCGAATGGGTGGCCGTTGATGCAGCGGGCAATCCCCGGCGGCACTGGGCGTTTCCCGATGTCTGGGTCACCTGCGCCTATGGCGACTACAACATGGAATACATGCCCGAGATCGTGCGTGAAATTGTGCGCGAATACGACATTGATGCGGTTTTCGCCAATCGCTGGCAGGGGCATGGCATCTGCTATTGCCAGGGCTGCGCCAAGCGGTTCCGAGATGCATCTAGCCATGATTTGCCGCAAGGCAGCAATCCCGATGACGCCGCATGGCGGGCCTGGGTGGTGTGGCGGCGTGACCGGTTGACGAAACTGGTTGTCGATTGGGACCGCGCGGTGCAGGCGATCCGACCCAATGCAAGCTTTATCCCCAATATGGGGGGAGCCTCGCTCATGGAATTTGATCTGGAAACGATCGAGGCTCATTGCCCGTTTCTGGTGGTTGATCATCAGGGCCGCCATGGCCTTGAGCCGGTCTGGATGGCGGGACGCAACGCCAAACGAATCCGCGCCACGTTCCGTGACCGGTCTGTGGTGCTGATCACATCTGTCGGACCGGAAGAGCCGGTGCACCGCTGGAAGGATTCTGTTACCACCGGACCAGAAATAACCACCTGGATAGGTGACGGAGTGGCGCATGGAATGCTGCCATGGTTTACCAAGTTTAACGGGGTCATCCCCGATCCGCGCTGGATTGCACCAGTGGCCGAAGGTTTTGATCTGCACGCAAAATTGGAACCCGCGCTGGAAGCGACAAAGCCCGCCTGCGAAATTGCCATTCTGGATGCGACCACGACCTTGCGTCTGTTTGATTGGACCGACCGCGATCAGGCCGAGGCAGATGAAAAGGGCTTCTGTCATGCATTGGTCGAGGCCGGTTTGTCGTTCGAGTTCGTCTCCGATCACGCGATGACAGACGAGATGCTGGACCGGTTCCGTGTGCTGATCCTGCCCAATGCGCGGTGTTTGTCCGACGCGCAATGCGAGTTGATTACCAATTGGGTCGAACGCGGTGGCAATCTGATCGTTGCGGGCGAGAGCGCCATGGCCAGCGAAGACGGTGTGCCGCGCGCAGAATGTGGGTTGGCCAGGGTTTTGGGCACGCGGGTCACGGCTGCGCCACGCGGACCGGTCAAGAATACCTATGTCGAACTGTCGGGTGACCATCCGGTAAACGCCGGTTATGACGGCGCTGAACGGATCATCGGCGGCATTCGTCTTGTCGGGATTGCGGCGGACGAAGACACCGAGGCGCCGTTTCTTTACGTCCCCGATTTTCCCGATCTGCCGATGGAGGAGGTCTATCCCCGCGATGCGGCCACCGCGCCGGCCGTTGTGACGCGCCAGACACCATCCGGGGGGCGTACGGTACATATATCATGGAATATCGGTGCCACCTTTTGGGACGTGCAGGCCAAGGATCATCAGCGTTTGATGGAGAACGCAGTCCGTTGGGCATTATCCGGGCCTGCAATGGTTGAAGTGACCGGCAAAGGCGTTCTGGATATTGGTGTGCGACAGGGGAAAGGGGCGGCGCTTGCCACACTCGTGAATCTCACCAACCCGATGATGTGGAAGGCGCCGATCCACGAGATTTATCCCGTGGGGCCGCTGGAGGTGTCGATTGCTCTTCCCGCGGGTGCAAGTGGTGTGGCGGCGCATTTGCCGATTTCCGATAAAGCAGCAGTTGTGTCTCTGCGCGATGGCCGCGCCATTGTAACCGTACCGCATATTGATATCGTTGAGGCAGTTCATGTGACGTGGGAGGTGCCTGCCTGATGTGGGGTTATTTTCTCAAACGAATATTGTTGATGGTGCCGACGATGTTCGGCATCTCGGTGATTTCGTTTTTCATCATCCAACTGCCGCCGGGTGATTATCTGACGTCGCTTCTGGCGTCGATGGCCGACAGCGGTCAGACGGTTGATCCGGCCGAGCTTGCCCGGATGCGGGCGACCTACGGCCTCGATGACCCGATGGCGTTGCAATATTTCAAATGGATCAGCGGTATCGTGCTTCGGGGCGATTTTGGCTATTCGTTTGAATGGGGGCGCCCGGTCAGCGAGCTGATCTGGGATCGCATGGGAGCGACCCTGTCGGTCTCGATGGCCGCATTGGTCTTTGTCTGGGCAGTGTCGCTGCCCATTGGCATCTATTCCGCCGTGCGCCGTCATTCCATTGGCGATCACGTGGCAACGTTTTTTGGTTTTCTGGGACTAGCGATTCCGAATTTCATTCTCGCGCTCACACTGATGTATATCAGCTACAAATATTTCGGTCAGAGCGTCGGCGGGCTGTTTTCGCCGGAATATGTCGGGGCTGATTGGTCATGGGGCCGGGTCTGGGACCTGATGAAACATCTCTGGATTCCCGTGATTGTAATTGGCACCTCGGGCACCGCTGCTCTGATCCGCATTCTAAGGGCCAATCTGACCGATGAGTTGTCGAAGCCCTATGTTGTGACCGCACGGGCCAAAGGTCTGTCGGAATACAAGGTGATCATGCGTTATCCGGTCCGCATTGCGCTCAACCCCTTTGTCTCGGCGATTGGCTGGGTGCTGCCGCAATTGATCTCTGGCGTCACCATCACCGCGATTGTCCTGAACTTGCCGACAGCTGGACCGCTTTTGCTGCGGGCGCTGGTCAGTCAGGACATGTATCTGGCCGGCAGTTTCATTCTGCTTATGGGGGTGCTGACTCTGATCGGGATGCTGGTGTCCGATCTGCTGCTGGCCCTGCTTGACCCGCGCATAAGGTTCACCTGATGGAAAAAATATCACAGATACCAGAGGAAACCGGCCCTGCGATCAGTCCCCTGCGCCCCGGTGAGGATGCAAGCAAGATTGCTGTGTCGGGTCAATGGACCCTGATCCGGCAGAAGTTTTTCGCCAATAAGGTGGCGGTCTTTGCTGGGATCGTCGTGATCCTGTTTTACCTCGTCGGGCTGTTCGCCGAGTTTCTTGCGCCCACATCGCCCACGCTGGCACAGCCGCGTTTCACCTATGCGCCGCCGCAAAGCATTGATTTCTTTGTAACAGATGAAAGCGGCGATCGGCACTGGCAGCCACACGTCAAAGGTTACACCATGACGGTGAACCAGGAGTCTCTGCGGCGATCATTTGCGATCGACGAAACTGCGGTGATCCCGATTGGATTCTTTGTTGAAGGGACGCCGTATCGGCTCTGGGGTCTGTTTGAGATGAATACCCATCTGATTGGGCCGCTGGACGCTAGTAAACCGATGAACCTGCTGGGCACCGACAGCCTTGGTCGGGATCTGATGAGCCGCCTCATCTATGGAACACGGGTCTCGATGTCGATTGGCCTGATCGGCGTCATCTCCAGCCTGTTCATTGGCGTCGTTCTGGGTGCCCTTTCGGGGTATTATGGCGGCTGGACCGATATCGTCATCCAGCGTCTGATCGAAGTGACAAGCGCGATGCCGACAATCCCGCTTTGGCTCGGTCTTGCCGCTGCCGTGCCCATCACATGGTCTCCGCTGACCGTCTATTTCATGGTGACGCTGATCGTGTCGCTCTTGGCCTGGACCAGCCTTGCGCGTGAAGTGCGGGGGCGGTTTCTGGCACTGCGCGACGAGGATTTTGTAACGGCAGCCATATTGGATGGATCCGGGCAGGCGCGTGTCATTTTTCGGCACATACTACCCTCGCTGACCTCGCATATTCTGGCCGTGGTGACGTTGGCGATTCCGACGATGATCGTTGCGGAAACGGCGCTGTCATTTCTTGGAATCGGGTTGAAGTCACCGGTGGTCAGTTGGGGTGTGCTGCTTCAGGACGCGCAGAATATTCGCACGGTGGCGACTGCACCATGGTTGCTGGTCTGGCCCGCAGGAGCGGTGGTTCTGACCGTCCTGTCATTCAATTTCCTGGGCGACGGGATGCGTGATGCCGCAGACCCTTACGCGACATGAGCGCCCAGATGACCCAGCTTGAGATGACCCAGCCAGACATGATCCAGCCTGATAGGGCGCAACAGCCGGTTCTGACCGTGCGCAATCTCAGTCTGGATTTCCACTTGCGGACCCATATTCTGCATGCAGTGCGGGATGTGAGCTTTGATCTCTATCCTGGCAAAACCCTGTGCCTTGTCGGTGAGAGCGGCTCGGGAAAATCGGTAACGGCGCGGGCGCTTTTACGGTTGATTGATGCACAGGCGAAGGTGTCGGGCGGCGAGATCACATTGCGCGGGCCCAAGGGGCCGTTAGCCCTTCATGCCCTGACCCCCAACAGCCGTGAAATACGCGCAGTGCGCGGCGGTCGGATTGGCCTGATCTTTCAGGAGCCGATGTCCTCACTGTCGCCGGTAAGGACGATCGGCACGCAGATCGTCGAGGCGCTGCTTTTGCACCGCAAGATGACCAAGGCAGAGGCCAAGGCCGAAACCGTCAACCTGCTGCGGCAGGTCGAGATCGCTCAGCCAGAACATATGGCGGACCGCTATACATTCGAATTTTCAGGCGGCATGCGGCAGCGCGCGATGATCGCCATGGCGTTGGCCTGTGATCCCGACATCCTGATTGCAGATGAGCCGACCACCGCACTTGATGTCACCACGCAGGCCGAGATCATGGATCTGATCGCGCGCCTTCAGGCTGAGCGTGGCATGGCCATGCTGATGATCACCCACGACCTTGGCCTTGTCGCCGAGGTCGCCGATCATGTCGCAGTGATGCGCTGGGGAAAGATCGTCGAACAAGGGCCGGTGGACGACATTTTTTACGGTGCTCAGCACCCCTACACCAAGGCGCTGCTGGCTGCGACTGTGCGCCTTGATACAGCGGTAAAGCGCATTGCGCCGAATAGGGCGGGGCAGCCACTGTTGCAGGCGCGGGGGTTGACCAAGGGGTTTGGTGCCACAAATTGGCGCGGCAAAAAAACTTATGAAATCAAAGCTGTTGACGATGTCAGCCTGGATCTCTGGCCGGGTGAAAACCTGGGAATTGTAGGCGAGAGCGGTTCAGGAAAAACGACGCTTGGGCGGATGCTGTTACGGATTGTCGAGCCGTCTGAGGGCAGCATTTTGTGGCATGGCGACGAAGGTGCCGAGGAAGTCACGCAGATGCCGCGACCCGATCTGGCGCGCTATCGCTCGGCTGTACGCCTGGTTTTTCAGGATCCCTTTGCGTCGCTCAATCCTCGGATGACGGTCAAGCAAGTGATCGCCGATCCGCTTATTGTGGGCGGCGGCATGAGCGATGCTGCGCTCAATGCGCGTGTGGCGGAATTGCTGGAACTGGTTGGTCTGGAGCAATCCGCGATGGAACGCTATCCGCATGCCTTTTCCGGTGGTCAGCGCCAGCGGATCAGCATTGCCCGCGCTCTTGCTTCGAACCCCCGTGTGATCATCGCGGATGAGGCAACATCGGCGCTGGATGTGTCGATCCGGGCGCAGGTGCTGGATCTGCTCCTTGACCTGCAAAAGCGGCTCGACCTCAGCTTTATCTTTATCGCGCATGACATTTCGGTGGTGCGGTATTTCTGTGACCGGGTTGCCGTGATGCATCAGGGCCGGATCGTTGAGACGGGGTCCGCCGAGAAAATCTGCACCGCTCCTGCTGAGCTTTATACCCAGAGCCTGATTTCCGCAGTGCCAAACCCTGATCCCCGTAATCGGCGGATGCTTCACCGCACGCGATTTAACGCCTGAGCCAAACCCGTTTCGCAAGAGAAGACTATAGAGGATATGATGCCCAAATTCTGCGCCAACCTGTCGATGCTCTATATTGAGTACGATTTTCTTGACCGCTTTGCCGCTGCGGCGGCGGACGGGTTTTCCGGGGTGGAATACCTGGGTCCCTACGATCATTCAGAGACGGAAGTTGCCGCAGCGTTAAACGGGGTGGGGCTGACGCAGGTCCTGTTCAATGTGCCTTCGGGTGACTGGGCAGGTGGCGAGCGTGGCCTGTTGTGCTTGCCCGACCGGGTCGAGGAATTCCGCGCCGGAGTGGATACGGCTTTGCGCTATGCGGCTGCGTTGGATTGCAAGCAGATTAACTGTCTGGCCGGCATCGCGCCTGAGGGGGTACCTGCCGCCGAACTGGATGCGACGATGATCGAAAACCTCGCCTATGCCGCGCCGCGGATGGAGGCTGCGGGGATACGGCTTTTGCTTGAACCGGTAAACAATCGCGACATTCCGGGTTTTCACCTGTCCCGCGTTGATCACGCGCTGCGGATCATCGAGCAGGTCCAGCATGCAAACCTTTGGCTGCAATATGATTTCTATCATGCGCAGATCATGCAGGGCGATTTGGTGCCGACGTTTGAGCGCAATCAAAATCGTATCGCACACATCCAGATTGCCGATCATCCTGGCCGGCATGAGCCGGGCACGGGCGAAATCCACCATTCCTACCTGATGCAAAGCCTGGATCGTCTTGGATATGACGGCTGGGTGGGCTGCGAATACAAACCCCGCGCTGGCACGTCTGAAGGGCTGGCCTGGATGAAGGATATGGGAGTAAAGCCATGAAAATCGGGTTTATTGGGCTAGGCGTCATGGGGCGGCCAATGGCGGGACACCTGATCGCAGCGGGGCACAATGTGTTTCTGCACCGGGTGAAAGAGACCAGCCAGGATCTGGTGGCAGCGGGGGGCACTGCATTGGACAGTGCCGCTGCTGTTGCTGCAGCATCCGAGGTCGTCGTTCTGATGCTGCCGGACACGCCGGACGTTGAAGACGTTCTGTTTGGCGACAATGGCGTGGCAAGCGGCCTGCAAGATGGGGCGTTGGTGATCGATATGAGCTCGATCTCACCGGTTGCAACCAGAGAGTTTGCGAACCGGATTACTGTGCAGGGCGCCGATTGGGTTGACGCGCCGGTGTCTGGCGGCGAGGCGGGGGCCAAGAATGCTGCCCTGACGATTATGGCCGGTGGCACCGTGGCGGCTTTCGCCCGCGCCAAGCCAATTCTGGAAGTGATGGGCAAACGCATCACCCATATTGGGCCTGCAGGCGACGGACAGGTGGCCAAGGTCTGTAATCAGGTCATTGTCGGTCTGACGATTGAAGCCGTGGCCGAGGGGCTGTTTTTGGCCGCGCGTGCCGGTGCCGATCCGGCGCGTGTGCGCGAGGCGCTGACGGGTGGTTTTGCCGATAGCGCCATTCTCAAGGTGCATGGCGAGCGGATGATTGACGAGGCGTTTGCGCCAGGTTTTCGCATCGCGCTGCATCGAAAAGACCTGGGTCTGGCGATAGATGCCGCCCGCGCTTTGGATGTTGCGCTGCCCAACACCGCCATGGTGCATCAACTGATGGGTGCCGCCATTGGGCGCGGTGACGGGGACCTCGATCACTCCGCCCTGATCCGCAATTTGCAGGTGCTCGCTTCTGGTGAATAAGCCCTGAACCATCGCAGGAGCGGGGCCGATAATCGCTCTGCTCCCGTGCAATCTGACACTTCGGCCCCTGACCAGGGACCGGCTTCATTCCGCCAAAAGGACAAATCCATGCCCGCTAAACTGCCACAGGTGCCCTACGGGGCTGTTTACTTTCGCAAATCCAATCCCCCGCGAGAGGACTGGACCCGTGACTATGGCATCGCGTCAAGTGATGGCCTGAACACGTTTCGCCACTGGTTCATGTGGTCGGCAATTGAACGCGCGCCCGGCAAATACGACTGGGATGATTGCGACCGGCAACTGGATTTGGCGGCAGAAAATGGCATGGCGACGGTGATCGCGGAATTCACCATGGCCTCGCCCGACTGGCTGCAACGCAAACTGGACTTTGCGCGGATGTGCAAGGCGGACGGCACGCTGATGGCGTCGCAGCACAGCCCCTCGGTTGCTGTTGGTGGCTTTGGCGATGGCTTGGGCGGCGCGGGGCCACTGACGTTGAATGCACCTGAAGTGCATGAGGCGGTAATGGGATTTCTGTCCGAGCTGTCGGGCCGCTATCGCGGACATCCTGGCCTGTTGGGTTATGACGTGAACAACGAGGTGAACTACAGCCCTGATTATGATTTCTCAAAGCCGACTGCGGCCGCGTTTCGCGTCTGGCTGCGTGAAAAATACGGCACGCTCGATGCGTTGGCAAAGGTCTGGCATCGCTATTCCTACGCCGAGTGGGACGACATCATGCCACCCCGGCAAATTCAGCCCTATTCCGAATGTCTGGACTGGCTGAGATTCCGTGAGGATAATTTCTATGGCCATGTACAGGATAAAATTAACACGATCCGCGCCGTGGATCCCGATGCCAAGATCATTTCGCATGGTATTGCGGGCGCCGTTACGGCACTGGCCGGGCATGGCTGTAATGATTGGCGCGCGGCCGAACAGGTCGAGATTTATGGTTATACCTGGATCGGCGCGCGCAAGGGCAACCAGCCGTGGCGCAACTTTTTTGCTGGTGATCTGATCCGGGGTGCGGCGCGGGGCAAACCGTTTTGGCATGCCGAACGGCAGGGCGGCCCGCTTTGGATGCAGCCGCAGGTTCTGGGGCGTGACAAGGAAGACGCACGCGTTGCCACGCCTGAAGATATCCGGCTGTGGTCGCTGGCCTCTTTTGCTGCGGGCGCGCGCGGCATGATGAATTTGCGGTATCGTCCGCTGCTGAACGGGCCGCTCTTTGGAGCCTTTGGTGCCTATGGCATGGACGGCAGTCGTACACCCCGCTCTGAAATGCAGGCCAAAATTGGCCGCTGGGTCAATGCGCCCGAACAGACCGCATGCATGGCTGCCAAGCCGGTGCGCGGCGACATTGGCCTGTTGATGATCCCCGAGGCGCAGCGGTTTGACCTGTTATTGTCCAGCCAAGGTGGGTTCAAGACCTATCAGGAGGCCATGTGGGGCGCCTATCGCGCATTTTTTGACATGGGTGTGCAGGCCGATTGGGTTCATGATCAGGATATTGAAAAATACGATGTGATCTATGCGCCTTACCCGATCATGATGCCTGCCGAGCTCGCTGGTCGACTGGCCAAATGGGTGGCGGATGGCGGGCGGCTGATCTCGGAAGCCTGTCCGGGATATTTTGGCGATGATGGCCGCGTTGGCGTGCAGCAACCGAACAACGGACTGGATGCCGTGTTCGGCGTGGTCGAGGACGAAGTGGAATTCATGCCCGACATTGGCGACCGGATCCGTCTTTCGCTGGTTTCCGACGCCGATGCGGCGTTGCGCGGTGCGGGGTTCCTGCAATCCTATTCTCCCAAGGGTGCCGAAATTCTGGGGCATTTCGAGGGAGGGCGTGTGGCGGTCACCAGCTCAACCCACGGCAAAGGGCGCACGCTTCTTGTGGGCACGCACATGTCTGCCGGGCATTTCCGCGATCTGGAAACTTCTGGCGCGGGCGCGGTGGCATGGTTTCAAACCTGTGTAGACTGGGCCGCGATCACCCCGGCCGTTCAAACCGGGAACAAGGCCGTGCAAGGGCGTTTGCAACAGGATGGGGATCAGCTTTATCTGTGGCTCATCAATCCGACCCCCGAGGCGCAGCCAATAGCAGTGACGATCGACGGTGCGCCGCTTGCCGTCAAGGATGCCCTTTGGGGCGATGCGGATGCGGCGCGTATTCCAGGTCGTGACGCGGTGATTGTTGCGCTGAAATGAAGGTTTCAGCATAATCGTGCGCGTGCTGCATCGGTCAACGAGGACTCTTGCCAGTCATGCGTCCCGATGCACGTGCGAGGTTCAAGGCCCCTATTTCAATGCACGGTTAAAGGCCGCCGCAATCATGTTGATCAACTGCGCGTGGATCGTGTGCCGCGAAGACCCGTTCCCATCTGTACAGATCGGCTCTTCGATCCCTTCCTGCGCGGCGATTTCCGCTGCACCCGGCTTACATTCTGCAAACATGGAAAAGTGGCTGGCTTCTTCGATCACCTCGTAACTGGCATCGGGAATAGCATTCGCGATGTTCGCCGCCTGCGCGGTCGAAGGAATCTCGCCTTCTTTTCCTAGGTTTATCAATGCGACGGGGATCGAAATTTTAGAAAATGACCCGACTGCAAAAACATCGACGGGAACCGGATCGATCGCCATGACAAACCTGATCCGTTCGTCTCGGTTGTCCCGACTGGCGAACGCCTTGTTCATCGCGTGCAGATCGACGCCACTCAGGCGCACCCAATCGCACAGCGACGCATTGAGATCATTCGTGTCGCAGTAGTTTGCCAGAAGCTCAGGATCGAGCCGCCCGCCCGCGATAGACAGGGCGGTGCTGCCACCCATAGACAGCCCCAAAGCGCCGATCCTATCGGCGTTGACATGGGGCTGGAAAGCCTCATTTTTTGCGATGGCATCAAGCGTTTCCGATAGGTCTGGCGGTCTCAGCCAAAGTTTCATTGTTTCTGCCGCCGAACGGTCAGGACCGGTATTGCCTGGGTGCGTGGGAGCAGCCACGAAAAAACCTTTTTTGGCCAGCGCTGTTGCAATCCAACTCAACGCCTCTGCGCGTCCCGCCAGACCCGCACCATGCGACAAGAGGATGAGTGGGAACCGTCCAGTCGAAATCGGCGCATTTCGCATCGCTTCCGTTCCCTCAAAGAAAATACTTTCGCCAAACAGGACAGCCTCGCCGCCCGGCGATGCCGGGTACCAGACGGTCACATCAAGATCGGTCCCGCGCTCTTGCGAGCGAACCACGATCTGCTGTACGCCCGCATCAAGCTCAACGGCGATCGCCTGAGAGGAACTGTCACCTGACGTGGTGCCGGGATGCTCGGCTTGAATATCAAAACGATCGAACCCGACATTGGGTTCGGCCATTACGGGACAGGCCATGGTAAGATAGAGGACTATTGTCAGAAGCGTAGGTTTCATCGCGGATCTCCATAGGGTGAGTGCAGAAGGATGATCCAATTTGCTGCCGCTTGGTCTTGTTATGCGACCTCGAACCGGTTTGAGGTCGCGCAGAACCGGATATAGGTCTAATCGATCTATATGTTGACGCTTCCAATCACTCTCGCTGTTGCTCTGATTCTGGGTTTTTTGGCGCTGCGCCACGCGGTGTTGCAGGATCGGTCGGTTCTGTTCTTGGCCCTGCTCGCCGCCTGCGCGGTCCAGGCGCTGTTGATTTCTCTAACGCAGCACTATGGGCTGTCGCAGCTAAGTGTGATTCAACCGATCACCGCCGTAGCGGCCCCACCGCTGGCCTGGCTCACATTTCAATCCGCCGCGCTGCGCCCGCTCGATCCGAAGCGCGATGTTCTCCATACGCTCGGTCCTGCATTTACGGCCTTCTGCACGTTTTTTGCTCCTGTTGCCCTCGATATGGTGTTGCCCGCATTGTTTGCCGGCTACGGGCTGGCCATCTTGATCCGATTGCGGCGCGATAACACACTGCCATTGGCTCGGCTCGAGGCAGGCCCACTACCTGCGCGTATCTGGAAAACGGTGGGCATGCTGCTGATCCTGTCAGCCCTTTCCGACATCTTGATCGCTGTTGCTGTTGGTCTGGGCCACGTTGGCTTGCGCCCTTTGATCATCAGCATATTCACATCCTTCACGCTCCTCGGCATCGGCCTTCTCAGCTTGTCACGCGACGCTGAAGGCACTTTGGAAGTTGCCTCTAACCAAACCGAGCCCCAACCGGACCCTATGGTGAACGACGCAGCGCTCATCGCGCGCCTTGATGCGCTAATGCAAATGGATCGTCCTTACCTTGATACAGATCTGACGCTCACTCGGCTCGCACGCCGTCTGCATGTGCCGATCAAGCAACTCTCGGCGGCGATCAATCGGGCAAAAGGTGAAAATGTGTCGCGCTATGTCAACGGGTTCCGCATTCGCCATGCCTGCCAACAACTGGACGACGGTGACAACGTGACCGAAGCAATGTTGAGTAGCGGGTTCAACACCAAGTCAAACTTCAATCGTGAGTTCGCCCGCGTTACAGGACAATCGCCATCCGCTTATGTGAACGCCAAGTCGGCTGGCAGTTAATTCATGTGGAAAACTGAGTTCGCGGCCAACCGCGCTTGCAGCGTTCGTGAGTTTTCGCGTGGTCCGCGTTTTGATACCGAATGCCGTCTTACCCGGCTTTCAGATGACCATCAGCATGCCATTTAAAATCATTATTGGATAAAGCTAATTTCCGATCCAGTGATTTTACTGATCATTCCTCCAGTATTTACGGCACTATAGATTGATCTTGGCGGACGAGCTGTTTCGTCAACGCTGCGATGCACCCAATCTCTAACTTCCATAGATTTCAATGACTGTGACAATGCGCGATCAGTGATCGTTTGTAAGTTTCGCTTGATATCATTGAAGTGGCTCGATGTTTGAAGTGACGCCAACACCGGTAAAGTCCAGGACTTACGAAGCAAGCTCTGATCATCCTCAGAAGATACACGTTGAACTTTATCCGCGATTGCAGCCGCTTCCTTTCCAAGCTGAGTGAGACGAAACTCTGGTCGCAACGGGTGGCCGTAACCGGGATTTCTTTCCAGCAATCCATTCTTGATGAGATGGTCCATGCTTTGAGTGAATGCAGTCCTGCTCGCGCCGGTGGCTGCCAGCAATGTCGCCTGTCGCCCAGCAACGCCCATATGCAGGCTCGATAATATGGGCAAAGCCCAAGCCTTTGATGTGATGTTGACAAATGAATTAATGTACATAAAGTATAGTTAGTATATTTTAGATCAAAAGGAAAGCCCATGGCACTCATTGCGTTGGATGAAACAATCAATATCTCGATGTCGGTCACAGATCGCCATGCAAGCGCCAAGTGGTATGAACGTATGTTGGGGTTTGAGACGATCTATCATGCAGACGAAGCAGGCTGGTCGGAAATTCAAACGAACACCGTTGGCGTGACAATTGGCCTGGGCGAACATACCAGGCCTGCACCCGGAAACTGTGTTCCTGTTTTTGGAATCGCTGATCTGGACGCTGCTCGGCAAAAGTTAGAGCAGGCCAAAGTGAGGTTTGACGGTGAGACAGACGTGGTGGAAGGTATGGTCAAAACGGCAACTTTTTACGATCCTGATGGCAACGCTCTCATGCTCGCCGAAGATTTAACGGGAGAATCGTGATGGTGCGTACCTTATGAGGTATATCTATGGCCACTCTTGCGATGACAGGTTCTGCCTCAGCGGAACCATCCCAAGAAGTAACCGTCGGTTTCCCAGTGGCTTCAATTGTCGAAGCGGAAGCATGGTATCTCAATCTGTTCGGTTCAGGTGTTGAAGTACTAAGACCTTTCGCCGGTGTCGTAGGATTCAAAATCGCGCCCGGCGTTTGGCTGCAAATTTTCGAGGCGGATGGCCAACAATTATCAGGCGCAATCATTAGGTTCCTGGTGGACGATATAGAGACAACTCAAAGCCAATCTGCTGATGTTGGAATCAATACAGGTGAGGTTATAGAGATACCGAGTGTAGTCGCTTTTTCGGAGTTTGTTGATCCCGACGGCAACGCTCTCGGGCTGTATGATCTACCATGATCACGCAGGCTTCTTTGCCACATAGCTGCCATTCGACCTCTCTGCAACATTTGTAAGTATGGGCTCCGAACCGCCATTGGCTGCATTGTGCATGAAGGTCGGCTCTCGATACTTTTTGCCAGTCTGACGGCTCTTGATTTAACACTTTACCCAAAGCCGTAAAATCGGCGGCCCAATTTAGCCGGCTACGCGTTCAACTTTCCAGTCGGCGCACGCTCCAATTTTAACACTACTCTGGAGAAGTGTTAAATCGTGTTTGGTGCAAATCGTCACAAGTTTTGCACCAACTCACTAAACGCACGTTGCGTGTTCACTTAGTTGCAAAGGACGCCAAAACATCTCCCGCCAACCGTTGGCACATACGGTTGTAAAATTGAATAAGGCCGAACGGCATAGCGCATTGTCCCTCCGTCTTGTCGATCCTTGAAAACGGTGGTTGACTATGTGACAAACCGCTGGATTGATTACGCAAAACCATACTAAACTGACATGAAATAAAGAAACGTGGGCGACCAATGTGAGCCGTTTGCGCGGAACCATTGTGCAGACTGTCGGGAGGAACTGGAATGAAATATCGGACCCTTGGAAAAACCGGGCTAAAGATTTCTGAAATCACGATGGGCACATTCACCTTTGGGGGGAGCGGACCATTCGGGATGGTGGCCAGTCATGGCGTTGCCGAGGCCAGCAAGCTTGTGGATCTGTGCATCGACAATGGCGTCAATCTGTTTGATACCGCCAACATGTACTCAACCGGATTGTCTGAGGAGATCCTCGGCGAAGTCCTTGAAGGCCGTTACGATGATATTCTCGTCACATCCAAGGCGCGCATGCCCATTGGCGACGGGCCGAATGATGAAGGCGTATCCCGTTGGCACCTCATTCGGGAATGTGAGCGGTCTTTAAAGCGTTTGCGCACCGATCATATCGATGTTTACTACATGCATGAATGGGACGGCATAACGCCTGTTGAAGAGAAAATGGCGGCGCTCGACACGCTCGTTCAGCAGGGCAAGGTGCGTTATGTCGGTTGCTCCAATTATTCGGGCTGGCATGTCATGAAGTCGCTGGCTGCAGCGCCAAGTTTTGCATCGCGCTTTGTCACCCAACAGATTCACTACACTTTGGAAGCCCGCGAAGCGGAATTCGAGTTGCTGCCTTTGTCAGTCGATCAGGGCCTGGGCGTGCTGGTCTGGTCGCCGCTGGCCGGTGGCTTGCTGACCGGCAAGCACCGGCGCGGTCAGGATGCGCCAGCAGGGTCGCGCCAGGCGGCCGGATGGAACGAGCCACCGATCCGAGATATGTCGCGTTTGTGGGATATTGTCGATGTGCTTGTGGAGATCGGCGAGGAGCATGATGTGACCGCCGCGCAGATCGCCTTGGCATGGCTTTTGACACGGCCTGCGGTTTCTTCACTGGTTGTCGGAGGGCGGACCGAAGAGCAGTTCGAACAGAACTTCAAAGCCGTCGATATTACGCTCACTGACGATCAGCTCAAACGCCTCAATGATGTGAGCCGTTTGCCGCTGCATTACCCGTATTGGCACCAGCATAATTTCGCCCGGCCTCGTTTCACAGAGGCCGATCAGGCGCTGCATGCCGACTATCCAGACCGCCACTATGGCGGCGAAGATAATTTGATCTAAAGCCCAATCAGCTCACTGCACGTTAGCGAGTTCGTTAACGTGCAGCTGCAGCTTTCACAATGCGTTGCATGGCAAGCATCCCCGGATCATCCATGCCGATGCTTTTTTCTCCGAAAATGCGGGCGCGGCCAATGGTTGCCGGTTTGTCGCGGATATCATCCAGCGCTTGATCAACTGCCTGGGCGGCTGCATCAGCCAGGGCATCTGGTGCGTCAAGCCCGGCGGTCGCCTGAGCCACCGCATCGAGACTGTCGAGGACCGTTTTGCCACCCAGTTCCGCTTTGCCACGTTCCTGCATTTTATCGCGGGCCGCGGCAACGAGATTTGAGATCTGGGCGGCATCAAATTCCGTCTGACCTTTCAGCGTCTTTGCTGCCGTCATCAGACCGGTTGCCATCAATGTCCCGTAGGATGAGCCAGATGATTTGGTAAAGGCCTGAGCGCATTGAAACAAGGCCATGCCGAAATCATCGGGAAGATCGTCCTTCATATCGGAAATGGCACGCATGCCACGGGTCAGGGTCACGCCCAGATCGCCGTCACCCAGCGCACCGTCAGCCGCGTTCAATTCATCAAAGTCGCGTTCCATCGCGGCCGTCACACGATCGATTGCCTCTATCAGATCCGCTTTCGCAAGTGTCATCCGACCCTCCAGAAAGCACAGTCGCACGGCGCTTTCAAAAGGGCTTCCAACTCATCATCAAGCTTACACAGCGTGAAGGAGACGCCCGACATTTCCATGGATGTTGCGTAGCGTCCGACAAGCGGCATGACAATTGTTGCACCGGCTTTATCAAGCCGCTGTTTGACAATTCTGTAGAGGATATAAAGTTCCTCGGGCGGTGTCGCACCAAGGCTGTTGACCAGAATTGAAACGCGATCGCCGGAGGCCAGCGGCATATCAGCAAGCAGGCGGTCCATCATTTCATCCGCGATTTCATCGGCGGTCCGCAGTTTGCCGCGCCACACGCCCGGCTCACCGTGAATGCCCATGCCCATTTCCATCTCATCATCTGCGATGTCAAATGTCGGCTTGCCTGCTTGCGGAACCGTACACGATGAGAGCGCAGCACCAATGGAACGGCAGGCATCAGCAGCCTTTTGTGCCACTGCTGTCACGGCTTCAAGGTCGCGGCCTTCTTCTGCGGCAGCGCCGGCCAGTTTGAACCCGTAGACCATACCGGCAACGCCGCGGCGTTTTTCATGTTCTGCTGGCGGTGCGGAAGCCACATCATCCGCCAGAAGCACCGTGGTGCAGTTAATATCTTCAAACTCGACCAGCTCTCCGGCCATATCAAAATTCATGACATCGCCGCCATAATTGCCGTAAAGCCGCAGCACGCCCGCGCCTTGGTCGGCAACGCGAATGGCATCTGCCATCTGCTCGGCGGACGGGGAGGCAAATACCTCGCCAACGGCGCAGGCATCAAGCAGCCCTTCACCGACATAGCCGGTAAACACCGGCAAATGGCCCGAGCCTCCTCCGGTGACGATTCCCACCTTGCCGGATTTTGCCTGTTTGGCGCGCGTTACAACTTTGCCGCTGTCACCGTGCATCCGGTAGAATTCAGGGTGTGCTGCGACGAAGCCTTCCAGCATTTCATCGACATAGTTCTCCGGATTGTTGAGTATCTTTTTCATGCCGTCCCCTCGGTTCAACTGGATTTTGTTGGTTTGGACAGGGCCGCACGGAAAACGGCCAGTCCGTTGGTGTTGATGACCATCACAAATATCAGCAGCGCGCCCCAGATCAATTCTCTGGCAAAATTGGACACCTGGAGCATGTTGAGGCCACTCGACAAAAACTGCATCGACAGCACGGCCAGGACCACGCCAACAACGCGCCCGTATCCGCCATATGGGTTTACACCGCCAAGCACCGCGATCAGAACGGCAAGCAGCAGATAGCTGGAGCCATAATCTGCTTTGGCCGAGTTTGCGCGGCTCATGATGACAAGCCCAGCGACAGAGGCCAGCATGCCAGCAATCACATAAACTTTCAAAAGCATTCGGTTGATATCGACAGCGGCATAGAGCGCTGCCAACGGGTTTGCACCAAACATGGTCACCCGCAGGCCAAAAGCTGTGCGCGTCAACAGCAGGTGCAACCCGAATGCCAGCACTGCAAAGACGATTAACGGCACCGGTATGCCAAGCAGACGCTCATTGCCAATCCAGGCAGCAGCCTCTGGAAAGCCCATCACCGCACTGCCGCCGGTCATCGCAATTGCAAATCCGGTAAAGACAAGGCCGGAGCCGAGCGTTGCTAAAATAGGCGGTAAGCCAAAGAACGCAATCAGTGATCCGTTGATCAAACCTGCAATTGCGCCAATGCAAAGGGCCGCGACCATGGCCAGGCCAAGCCACATCAAAGATTGGCCAGCCGCCATGGTCGGGTCGGCAAACTGGGTCAAGATAATAGCTGCGATGACCGCCGAAAGATTTGAGACGCCCACCACCGACAGATCAATACCGCCGGTCATCATGGTGATCGTCATGGCAAGGGCCAGAATGGCAAATTCCGGAAACTGGAAGGCCATTGAGGTCAGGTTTTGCGGTGACAGGAACCGGTCTGGTGACAGCACCGCCATGAAAGCAAACACCGCAATGGCGATAATAAGCAGGCGGAACTCAGGGGCTCGGGTGAAGTCTTTTTTCTGGTTTGGCGTTGTCATGAAAACCTCATCCGGCGCGCGCAGCGGCGCGTTTGGCACGATAGGCAGGGACACCTGTTCCGATCAGGATCAACAGCCCGATGGTTACCGATTGCCACGTGGTTGGAATGCCGACGACGATCAGGCTGTTTTGCACAATCACAATCAGAGCAACACCGAGCAATGTACCGGTCAAAGTGCCGTAGCCCCCGATCAGGCGCGCACCGCCCAGCACCACAGCGGCAATCACTGATAATTCAAGGCCAACCAGCGAGAACGGATCAGCCATGCGGCCCACCGAACCATGAATAATTCCTGCAAGACCTGCCAGTGCACCAACATAGACATAGACAAAAAACTGAGTGCCTTTGACATTGATACCAAGTCGCCGGGCGCTTTCCAGCGATCCGCCAATGGCATAAATGGACCGTCCCAGCATTGTCTTGTGCAAGATGAACCAGGTCAGCAGGATCACGGCAATGAGTGCCACAAGCGCCCAGGGGAACGAATAGAAGCTTCCGGCTTCCGTCGTCCCGCGTGCAATAACACCACGCGAGAAGTCTCGCATTTCCGGCGGTAAGGCAGAGATGCGCTGCGAGCCAATAAAGGTCAGCAGAAAGCCGCGAAACATGGATAGAGTGCCCAGCGTGACAATCAATGTTGGCAGCCCGAACACGGCAATAAACACGCCATTGATTGCACCCAGTGCAGCGCCGATGCAAATCGATATCGCAAAGATCAGCGGCCAAGGCATATCCGGCCAGATCGCCAGCGCAAGCACTGAAGCTGAGTACATCGCAAAAACAGCAATTGCGGTAAAACTGACATCAATACCGCCCGAAACAAGCACCAGCATCGCACCAACGGCCAGAATGCCGATGACGATCGATGCCCGCAACAGATCGGACAAGGTTGTGACGGACAGGAACTGCGGGTCTGACAGCGTTGCGATAATGCAAAACAGCACGATCACGCCTGCGACCAGCGTTTCGTTTCGGGTCCAGAAATCTTTGGAAAACAAGCTGCTCATGATGCCAAACTATGGGCTAGCTTTTCTTCGGTCGCCACTCCGCCAGCCAGCTCATCTGTAATTTTACCCTCTCGCATGACCAGGATACGATGACAGGTCGCCAGGAGTTCCGGCAAATCATCAGAGATGACAATGATCCCGATCCCTTCATTTGCCAGCTCTCGTATAATGTCGTGAATATCAGCTTTGGAGCCAACATCAACGCCAACACTTGGTCCATTCAAAATCAGTACGCGGGGTGTTCGCGATAGCCAGCGCGCCAGCGCAACACGTTGCTGGTTGCCGCCGGACAATGACTGGACCGGCGCTTCAATATCCGGTGCCTTGACCTTCAGGCGCTTCAGCCAATCCGCAGCCTCCGCCACTAATCCGCCCATGTTCAGGAACCCGGCAGAACTCGTATGTTCATCCAGACGACCAATGGCCACATTGCGCACAATGGATTGGCTCAGGAATAGGCCTTCGGTCAAACGATCTTCAGGCACATACCCGATCCGCGCGTGGGAAGCTGCGACAGGATCGCCAATCGGCACTGCATCTCCATCAACCGTAATGGTTCCCTGATCGGGCGCGATCAGTCCAAACAGCGCCTTTGCCAAGGATGTTCGGCCGCTGCCCAGAAGCCCCGTGATCCCGAGCACCTCGCCCGACATAAGTTCAAAATTGATGTTATCGAAGGAGCCGCCCTTGCTCAGATCGCGAACGCTCATCAGCGTTTGCGCATCGGCGATGACCGGGCTTGGTCGTGCTTCGGCAACATCACGCCCTGTCATGTGGCGGGTCAGGGATTTGGTATCGAATTCTGAGGCCGGACCTTCTGCAACCTTCTTACCATTGCGCAGGACAACAACCTTTTCGCTGACTTCAAGCACTTCAGCCAATTTGTGACTGACAAAGATAACGGCAACACCGTCCTCCTTGAGGCGGCGAATGATGCCCAAAAGGGCACTGACTTCTTTCTCGGTGAGCGCGGTTGTTGGCTCATCCATAATGATCAGGCGCGCTTTTGACGCCAGCGCGCGACAGATGGCAACCAGTTGCTTGTGGGCAACAGGCAGGTCTTCCACCCGGGCATCCAGATCAATTTTCACGCCAACACGATCAAGTGCTTCTTGCGCCACCTTGCGCGCCTTGCCGCGCTCAAAGAGCCGCTTGCCTCCGGTCAATTGGGTGGAAAAGGCAATGTTTTCATAAATGGTCAAATTGGGAAAAAGCGAAAAGTCCTGAAAGATAACCATCACACCCGCAGCAGCTGATATGCGCGGATTGAGCACTGGTTGCGCATCACCGCCTATGCGGATCGTACCTTCTGTCGCTTGTTCAACGCCGGAAATGATTTTGATCAGTGTCGACTTACCGGAGCCATTTTCGCCAGCAAGGCAAACAGCTTCTCCGTGATTAACAGTGAAATCCACACCATCCAGGGCGGTGACACCCGCGTAGCGTTTTGTGATCCCGGCAAGGTCAATAAACGCATCTGGACTTACATCAGACATGCTGGCCCGTAACTTTTTTTTGAGGAGTAATAGTGAAATGCGGTCGGGGCAGCCTGACGGCCGCCCCGCGCATTATACATGATCAGAAAGGATAGTCTGCCATGTTTGCCTTGTTCACGTTCACCCAGGCTGAGCCATAGATAACCTTGCCATCGAGCGTAATGTTCTCGTAGCCAGGCAATCCAAGATCCATACCGTCAGTGACGGTTCCGCCATCCATAACCATAACCGCAAGTTTGTTCATGGCTTCACCGGCAACTGCAGGATCCCAGAAACCGATGCCGTCGACAGCACCTGTATCAAGATATTGACCAGCGATTGATGGCAGTGAGGTGCCGAAGATGCATGTATCATCTTCTTTGCCGCGCTCTTCGATTGCACGGCCAATACCTGCCACATCGGTGGAAGCAGAACCCTGCATGCCCTTGATGTTGGGATAGGCACGCAGAACTTCCTGCGCCTTGGTGTAGGCTTTTTCAGCATCGTCAGCTGTTTCGTTCTTGTCACCGACGAGTGTCATGTTTGGATAGTTTGCCTTCTGGTGTGCAATGCCACCATCGACCCACTGATTATGCGTCTGCGAGGTCAATGAACCAACAAACACGGCATATTCGCCTTCGCCGCCCATGCATGTTGCCAGCTGCTCCATCAAATTGGCGCCGAAGTCTTCATTTACGAAGGCTTCAAGATCGTAATTTGTATTCTGCTGAGCCGCAGCTTCGTGAGTGATTACAACGATGCCTGCATCCATTGCACGTTTGAGCACAGGCTCAAGCGCTTCTGGTGACATGGGAACCACCGCAAGGGCATTAACGCCCTGTGCAATCATATCCTCGATCAGGGCAGCCTGCTGCTGTGGATCGGCCTGTGCAGGCCCAACCTGGAATGCGTTGTTGCCAGATTCTTCGGCAAACTTCTTAACGCCTTCTTCCATCCGGTTGAACCATTGGATACCAGCAATCTTCACAACTGTGGCAATGTCCTTGCCGCTGTGGCTTGCGGCATAGCCTGACAATGCCGTTCCAGCTACCAGCGCACTGGCCAGCAGTAATGTACGTTTTTTCATAATAGTTTCTCCCTTAATCCGCCGCAGCGGACTGAATTCCTCAGGACCCGAAAATACGGTGCCTCACCTTCGTCAGCAATAGCATTGCGTATCTCTTACCATATCTGCGTGCGGTGCTGAAACGCCGCTTTGCAACACTTGTGCATTGACTGCACACATGTGACTATATAACGAAGAAAGGTGCGGTCAAGCCATTTGTGAGGATCGGGCGGGGAGGTAAAAATCCAACATGTATGTAGGCAAGCGTCAGGCAGATAACGAAATCGCGCAGGCGGCGTGGCTCTACTATGTTGGAAATTTGAGCCAGCAGGAAGTCAGCGAACATCTTGGCATTTCACGTTTTAAGGTCTTGCGTATGCTGGCCGATGCGCGCGAGCAGGGACTGGTGCGCATATCGGTGGAACACCGCACGTCACGCACACTTGCATTGGCCGACCGGCTGGCTGAGGCCTTTGACCTGAGTGAGGTGCAGGTTGCACCTGTACCCAGTGATGTTCTGGGTGACAGCTATAGCCGCGCCGCCGTGGGCATGTTGGCAGCAGGCTATCTGGCGCGCATTGCTGCAACCGAAACGCCGATAACTGTTGGCGTTGGGTGGGGCCGCACGCTGTCTTCGATGGCCGATAATGTGACGGCGGTCACAAACCAGAATCTTACATTTGTCTCGCTCATGGGGTCGGTTACCCACGCAACTCATACGGCCCCTGGCGACGTTTGTGTGCGCCTCGCCGCGCAAACAGGCGGGCGGGCTCTGTTGTTGCCAGCGCCCTTCGTAACCGACAGTGCCAGCGCCTGCGAAATGGTCATGTCACAGCGGCTGGTGGCCGAAGCACTCACCGTTGCGCGCAAGGCAGATCATGCGCTGATGAGTATTGGCGAATGCCGTGAAGGTGCGATCCTGTTCGAGAGTGGAATTTTCAGTGAAGAGCAACTCCAGCAATTGCTGGACGCTGATGTTGTTGGTGATTGCTGTGGCGTCTTTTTCAAGGCCGACGGATCTGTTGCTGATATTGAATTGAACCGCAGCACGCCTTGCGTGAAACCACAGGAATTCGCCGGCATGGATGCCGTCATCCTGGCCAGCGGTAAAGGCAAATGTGCTGCAACACTGGCGGTGTTGCGCGGTGGATTTGTAAACCGCTTGATGGTGGATGAAGCGCTGGCGGTGTTGTTATTGGAAAACGTTGAAGCAGGAATGAATTGATGGAAGGCTTTGGCGTGCATACCAGCATGTGGACGATGTCGTGGGACCGTCCAGGATGCGAAAGGGCGGTCGCGAAGGCGGTATCCTACGGCATGGATTTTTTGGAAATTGCCCTTCTTGATCCCCCATCGGTGGATGCCGAACACAGTCGCAAGACGCTTGAGGCGCATCATATGCGCTCGGTCTGCTCTCTAGGTCTTCCACAAGAAGTATGGGCGTCTCACAATCCCGACGGGGCCGTCGATTTCCTCAAGCTCGCACTTGATAAATGCGCGGCGATGGGCTGCGAAGCCTTGTCCGGTGTTGTCTATGGCGGCATTGGTGAACGCAGTGGAAAGCCACCAACCCTGCAAGAGCTGGACAATGTTGCCGATGCGCTGACGCGTGCTGCAGCCTACGCCAAAACCCACGGTCTCCTGTTCGGCATTGAGCCGGTCAATCGCTACGAAACGCATCTCATAAACACCGGTTGGCAGGCGGTCGACATGATCGAGCGCATCGGTGCGGACAACATGTTCGTGCATCTGGATACCTACCACATGAACATCGAGGAAAAAGGCATCGGGCAGGGCGTTATCGATGCGCGCGAGCATCTGAAATATATCCATCTTTCGGAATCTGACCGCGGAACACCGGGTGCCGGAACGATTGGCTGGGATGAGATTTTCGCGGCACTGCGCGCAATCGACTTCAAGGGCGGACTGGCGATGGAGAGCTTCATCGACATGCCGCCGGAAATGGCTTTCGGGCTTTCGGTTTGGCGACCGGTCGCATCTGGCGAAGCGGAAGTAATGGAAAACGGTCTGCCGTTTCTACGCAACAAAGCAAGGCAATACGGATTGATATGATAGATGCCAATAATGACGCTGCGGGCAAAAATTCTTTGTTGGCTGATTTTTATCGTGAAATGCGCCGCGTGCGTACCTTTGAAGAACGTGTCGGCGAATTGTTTGTGCGCGGACAATCAGCCGGCTCGATGCTGCATTTGTCGATTGGTGAGGAAAGTGCAGCGGTCGGTATTTGCGCAAATATGCGCGATGGCGACACGTTCACAACCCACCATCGCGGCCATGGCATTTTTCTGGCGCGCGGGGCGGATCCAGCGCGCATGATGGCGGAAATCGCTGGCAAGGAAGCCGGTTATTGCCACGGCAAGGGTGGCTCAATGCACATCGCAGATATGGGACTTGGCCATCTGGGTGCCAACGCGATTGTCGGTGGTGGTATTCCGGCGGTGGTTGGTGCGGGCCTTGCGGCGCGTAACCGCAAAACAGATGCGGTTTCATTTGCCTTTTTCGGCGATGGCGCGACCGGTCAGGGAATCCTCTATGAGAGCATGAACATGGCCGCCCTTTGGAAGCTGCCAGTGATGTTTGTCTGTATCAACAATCAATATGGCATGGGCACGCGCATCGATCAGGCAACTGCAAACCCCAATCTTCACGAACGCGCCGAGGCATTCGGACTGGCCGCACGCACCGTTGACGGACTGGATGTTGAAGATGTGAACGAGGCCGCAGCCGAATTGATTGCAGGTGCGCGGGCCGGTCAACCGGCGTTTTTGGTCATCGATTGTTATCGATTCTACGGCCATGCCCGCAAGGACAAATCGCCGTATCGCGACGAGACCGAGGAAGCCGAAGGACGCATGAAGGATCCGGTTGTACGTGCACGTGACAAGCTCATTTCATCAGGCATGATGAGTGAAGCCGATCTCGACGCATTGGATGCTGAAATCGCAACGGAAATGGACGCAACCATCGACTTCTCCATTGCTGAAAAAGAGCCTCAACTGAGCTCAATGTACCGCGATGTTTATGCGCCGGGAGAACCGGAGCCTGAACCGGTGCGCACGCGGCTCGAACGTGTTTTGGCGCGGGAGTAGGGCCTATGGCAAAGATTGAAACCACTTACCGCGACGCTCTGCGTCTTGCCCTGACAGAAGCCATGCAAGCGGATGACAATGTCATCATCATGGGTGAAGAGGTTGGCCGCTATGGCGGTGCCTACGGGGTTACCAAAGGGCTGATAGACGAATTTGGCGAGGACAGGGTCATCGATACGCCCATCTCCGAGGCCGCGATTGTCGGCGCGGCGGTCGGCGCTGCAATGGCCGGGCTGCGCCCTGTGGCTGAGCTCATGTATGTCGATTTCATCGGCATGACGATGGATCAACTTGCCAACCAGGCGGCCAAAATCCGCTACATGTTTGGCGGGCAAATCGGTGTTCCCATGGTTCTGCGCACCCAGGGCGGCACAGGACGTTCCGCCGGTGCGCAGCACAGCCAGAGCCTTGAAGCCTATGTCATGCACACGCCGGGACTTCGGCTTGCCATGCCGTCAACCGTCGACGATGCCTATCATTTGCTGCGCCAGGCCCTGAAACAGCCAGACCCGGTTGTGTTTATTGAACACAAGGGGCTCTACACAATGAAAGGGACTTTGGACACCGATGCCGAGCCAGCTGCTTGGGGCAAGGCGCGGGTGATGCGCGAAGGTGCGGATATCGTTATCGTCAGCTATTCGCGACAGCTCCATCATGCACTCGCGGCAGCCGAAATCCTTGCCAGGGAAAATGGTATTCAGGCGGCGGTCGTTGATCTGCGCACACTTAATCCGTTGGACTTCGATACCATCCGTCCGCTTGTGGAACAGGCGGGGCGCGCGATGGTCGTGTCCGAAGGTGCGATGACCTCCGGCGTTGCCGCTGAGCTTGCTGCGCGCATCACCGAAGAATGTTTCGACTTCCTGGAAGACCCGGTTGTGCGGGTGGCTGGTGAAGACATTCCGATATCCGTGTCGCCGCTTTTGGAAAAACATTCGGTGCCGACGCCTGAATTTATCACCGACGCCGTGCGGATGATGCTGAAATGAACGCAGTGACACAGGTCAAATTGCCGATGCCTCGCCTCGGTGAGACGATGGAACAGGGCACAATTTCAAATTGGCTGGTCAAACCCGGCGATGATTTCGCGCGGGGTGACCCGTTGCTGGAATTGGAAACCGACAAGACGCTTGTCGAATATCCAGCGCTCGGCTCCGGCAAACTGATCGAAACACTGGTCGAGCCGGGCGATGTGGTGGATGTGGGTGCACCGATCGCCATTATAGAAACACAGGATGTGTGGGACAGCGTTGCTGATGCGCCAGAAGCTGATGCCCCGATAGAGGATTTGCCCGCGGTCAGCACAGTGCCTGACACCGTGATTTCGAACCCTCAGGCCGAAGTTGACAAGCTGCGGGCAACGCCGCTGGCCCGGCGCCTGGCGCGCCAGGGCGGCATTGATCTGTCCGCCCTCAATGGGACAGGTCGACGTGGGCGCGTCGAAGCGCGGGATGTTCAATCCCGCCTTGAAGCAGGCACGTCTTTGTTGTCGTCTGGCCGGATCAACCGCGTTGGTGCAAACGATCTGAGCACGGTGATATTCATCCACGGTTTTGCCGGACTTGGCTCCAACTGGGCCGCCTTGCGCTCAAATCTGCAAAAAACCGGCCTGAAAACTATGGCACCCGATATGCCGGGCCACGGGCAAAACAGTGCGGAGGCAAATGGCGTCGAGGATTGTATCTCGTGGCTTGAAGCCTTGCTGAACGAGCAAGACGGGCCGGTGCATCTTGTCGGACATTCGCTTGGCGCACATGTTGCCGCTCTTGCCGCAGACCGTGCGCGTTCAAAAACTGGCCGTTTGACGCTAGTGGCACCGGCCGGTTGCGGCCATGAAATCAATGGCGACTTCTTGCAGGGGATGGCGCATGCCCATTCGGCAGGCGAATTGGCGCATTTGCTTCGCCTGCTCGGTCCAAAAGCCTCGAAATTGCCGTCTGATGCCATGGAGACCATGTCCAATGAACTGTCCAGGGGCCGTCTGATCACGCTGGCCGATGCGGTCGCGCGCGGCAATATGCAGTGCATTGATACCATTTCCGCAGCCGCTGCGCTGAGCCAGGACATACCGGTCACGGCCATCTTTGGGGCCGCCGACATGATTATTCCGAAAGAGCATATGTTCAATATGCCACCACGGGTCAGCTCGCATATCGTTCGCACGGGACACATGCCGCAGTGGGATTCACCAGCCTTGCTGGAAAAATTGATCTTGCAGACCAACTGACTGGCTAAGTAAATGACTGGCTAACTGACGAGGCCGCTATCTATTGGGAGGAAAACAGATGGCATATTTTCTGACAGCCGATGGCGGCACCGAGAGTCTGCGCACGCGCATTTATGACTTGGAAGGTCATTGCCTTGCGTCTCATGCAGAGCCTTACGAAACCAATTTTCTACCCGGTGCACGTGCTGAACAGCAGCCTGAAGACTGGTGGGACTGCCTTTGCAAGGCAACCCGCGCCTGTTTGGCGGAGACCGGATTGAAGCCAGATCAAATCGAATCGATGGCCTATGCCACAACATGCTGCACGGTTGTCGCGCTGGATGGCGCGGGCAATCCGCTGCGTCCGGCTTTGATGTGGATGGATGTGCGCGCGTCCGATGAGGCCGCAGCGGTTCTGGCGACCGGCGATGAGCGCCTGAAATTCAATGGTAATGGCAGCGGGCCGGTCTCTGCGGAGTGGATGATTCCAAAGGCCTTGTGGATCAAGCGCAACGAGCCGGACATATATGATAAGGCCGTGACCATTTGCGAATATCAGGATTTTCTGACGCTGCGGCTGACAGGTGAGCGCTGTGCGTCGCTGAACAATGTCGGTCTGCGCTGGCACTATGATAACCGGGACGGAGGCTGGGCAGAAACACTGGTCACGAAGCTGGGGATGGCTGACCTTGTTGAAAAATGGCCGTCACGCGTTGCTGCACCTGGTGAAGTGATTGGCAATTTGACGGCACAAGCAGCTGAGGCACTCGGCCTGACCACACAAACAAAACTGGTGCAAGGCGGCGCGGATGCGCTGATCGGCATGATCGGCCTTGGCGTCTACCAGCCTGGTCAATTATGCATGATTACAGGGTCCTCTCATCTGCAATTCGGTGTCACCGAACAGTCGTTCAACGCCCATGGCATGTGGGGTGCCTACCCCGATATCGTTTATCCGGACCGTTTCATCATTGAGGGCGGTCAGACATCAACAGGGTCGATCATCAATTGGCTGAAGCGCTTTGTCGGCGGTGAGATGGACTTTGAGGAGATGAACCGGAAGGCGGCGCTGTTGCCGCCCGGTTCAGAAGGTCTTGTTGTGCAGGATCACTTCCAGGGCAACCGGACACCACATACGGATGCCTTGTCACGTGGTGCCATCACCGGGCTGACGCTTGTGCATGAGCCGCACCACGTGTTCCGTGCCATTATTGAGGGCATTTCATTTGGCACCCGTGCCATTTTGGATGCTTTCGCCAAGGGCGGCTATCAGGGCACGGAAATGGTTGTCGGCGGCGGCGCAACCGGCTCTGATTTGTGGATGCAGATCCATGCCGATGTGGCCGGCATTCCGCTGCGTATTCCAGCTTCAACCGACGGCCCATCTCTTGGCTCGGCCATATTGGCCGCACACGGCGCTGGACATTTTGCAACCATCGATGAAGGCATCGAGGCCATGGTCAAACCCGGACGGCTGATCGAACCGGACCCAAAAGCCACGCAGGCCTATGACGAAATCTACAAAAAATATCAGGCCCTTTATCCGGCGCTCAAAGGCGCTCTTGATGCATAGGTCTTTGCCGGGTGATCGAACGCTTAGTAATCAAGGCCAGATGATCGTGGATTTTTAGCCCAAACGACCAAGAAGATTTATTGCCACAATAGTCAGCTCACCCAAACCAGTTTTGGCGATGTCGCCTATTCTGCCGCTTCCAGCGCATCCTGACGTTTGATCTTTGCAGCACAGAATTTGAATTCGGGGATTTTACCGAAGGGATCAAGCTGTGGATTGGTCAATACATTGGCGGGGCTTTCATTGAAGCAGAAGGGCATGAAGATCATGCCATCGGCCACTTCACGATCCGCGCGCAACATGGCTGAGACCGTGCCACGCCGGGTTTCCACATTGACCCTGTCGCCAATGCTCAAGCCCTGGCGCTCGATCTCACGCGGGTTCATGGCCGCAATTCCCTCCGGTTCAATCGCGTCAAGCACGCTGGCGCGGCGGGTCATGGCACCGGTGTGCCAGTGCTCCAGCAATCTGCCGGTTGTCAGCACCAGTGGGTATTCTGCATCAGGCACTTCGTCCGGGGCCAGCAGATCAGCGGGCACCAATTTGCCACGCCCGTCAGGGGTTGGAAAACCGTCGACGAAAATCACGGCATTGCCGGGCTCATCTTCGCTGTCTGCCGGGTAGGTGACGCAATCTTCCTTGATGAGGCGTGACCATGGAATGTTGGTCAAGGACGGCATTACGCGCATCATCTCGGTGTAAACCTCGCTGACATCTGCATAGTGCCAGTCAAGACCCATGCGATCAGCAAGATCGACAATGATCTTCCAGTCCTGGCGGGCCTCGCCCGGCGGGTTCAGCGCTGGTCGGCCAAGCTGGACCTGACGGTTGGTATTTGTAAAGGTGCCGAGTTTTTCCGCATGGGCGGACGCGGGCAACACCACATCTGCATGCCATGCGGTTTCGGTCAGGAAGATATCCTGCACCACAAGATGCGTCAGCTTTGCCAGTGCGGCCCGTGCGTGATGTTGATCCGGGTCAGACATGGCCGGGTTTTCACCCATAATATACATGCCGTGAATTTTATCGGCGTGAACCGCATCCATAATTTCAACGACCGTCAGACCGCGCTTCTGGTCAATGGTGCGGCCCCAGACATCTTCGAATTGTTCGCGGATGGGGGCACTTTCAACGCTCTGATAATCCGGCAGGAACATGGGAATGAGCCCGGCATCCGACGCGCCCTGCACATTGTTCTGGCCCCGCAGCGGATGCAGCCCTGTGCCCTGGCGGCCAATCTGGCCTGTGATCAATGCCATGGCAATCAGGCACCGCGCATTGTCCGTGCCATGGGTGTGCTGTGAAATACCCATGCCCCAGAAGATGAGAGATCGGTTGGACGTTGCATAAAGCCGCGCCACAGCGCGCAGCGTATCAGCGGGAATGCCGCAAACCTCTGCCATCGCCTCGGGTGCAAAATCCCTGACCTTGTCTTTCAGCGCATTGAAGCCGGACACATTGGCCTGAATATATTGCTGGTCGTAGAGCTGCTCTTCGATGATCACATGCAGAAAAGCGTTCAGCATGGCCACATCAGTGCCGGGCTTGAACTGCAGGGAATGCTCCGCAAAGCGCATCAGGTCCTGCTGGCGCGGATCTATGACCACTAGCTTTGCACCGTTCTTCGCCGCTTGTTTGAAATAGGTGGCAGCGACCGGATGGTTTGTTGTGGGCCGCGCGCCAATCACAATAATGCAGTCTGCAACCATTGCATCTGTAAAGGGGGCAGACACGGCTCCGGAGGAAACACCCTCCATCAGTGCAGCAACGGATGAGGCATGGCAAAGCCGTGTACAATGATCGACATTGTTGGTTCCAAACCCCTGGCGGACCAGTTTCTGGAACAGATAGGCCTCTTCATTGGAGCCCTTGGCAGAGCCAAAACCCGACAGAGCATCGCCGCCATGGGCTCGTTCAATCGCCATCAGGCCTTCGGCTGATTTGGCCATGGCTTCTTCCCATGTGGCTTCTCTAAAAATGTCTGACACCTTCATGAAGCGCATATCGATGTCGCCACGTTTTGGCACGTCATCGCGGCGGATCAGCGGCCTGGTCAAACGCTCTTCGCTCATCACATAATCAAACCCAAAACGGCCTTTAACGCAGAGCCGGTTTTCATTGGCCGGGCCGTCACGTCCATCCACCTGGACGATCTTGTTGTCTTTGACATTCACAGTGGTCTGACAGCCAACACCGCAGAACGGGCACACGCTATCAACGGATGTGTCAAAGTCAGTGATCACCCGTTTTTTGCCAGCGGCGTCCATGAGTGATTTTTCAAACAGGGCGCCGGTCGGGCAGG
>JBPOEV010000017.1:0-84124 GCA_051251535.1 Alphaproteobacteria bacterium | reverse complement strand
GTTGAAACGCCGACAATACCGGCACCCAGGACCAGAACCTCAGCCTTTTGCATGATTACTGCGCTGCCTCAGACGGTGTGAAACCCAGCGAGCTTGCCAACAGATGCTGGGTGTATTCATGGCTCGCATTTTGCGCTCGCATATCTTCCACCGATAGAATTTCAACAATGTGACCATTTTGCATGACGGCCATGCGACTGCACATATGGCTGACAACGGACAAATCGTGGCTGACCATCAGAAAGGTCAGGCCGCGCTTGGCCCGCAGATCGGTGAGCAGATTGAGAATTTCAGCCTGAACTGACACATCCAATGCAGATGTTGGTTCGTCCAAAAGCAAAATGCGTGGTTCCGGTGCTAACGCACGGGCGATGGCCACGCGTTGGCGCTGACCACCTGACAATTGATGTGGATAGCGAAAGCGGAATGAGGGGCCAAGTCCGACATCAAGCAGCAGTTTTTCAATTCGCTCTTCAACATTGTCGAAGCCATGCAGTGACAGGGTTTCGCTCAATACCTGATCGACGGTGTGGCGCGGATGCAGAGAAGCATAGGGGTCCTGGAACACCATCTGCACGGTTTTGTAAAACTCGCTGTCACGCGTCGGGCCCAGTGCCGTGCCATCAATGGTGATGGTGCCGCTCCAGGTTTCCGCAAGACCGGTTATGGCACGCAGAATTGTGGATTTACCGGAACCGGATTCGCCAACCAACCCAAAGCTTTCGCCAAGCGGTACCGCGAAATTGGCGTTCTTTACGGCATCAACGCGGTTTGCGCCCTGACCGAACCAGACATCCACATTTTTCAGAATGATCCCGCTCATAGCACACCACTGACGCTTGGTTCATCCCGCCAGGCCGGATCACGTTTCAGGACTTCCAGTTTTTCACGGGGCTTATCCAGCTGGGGCAGAGAATTCAAAAGGCCGCGCGTATAAGGGTGTTTTGCTTCGTGCAATTTGTCCGCATCACAGACTTCCACAACGCGCCCGCCATACATGATCAGAACCCTGTCACAGAAAGAGGCAACCAGATTGAGATCGTGGCTGATGAAGATAAGGCCCATGCCGCGGTCCCGGACCAGCTTGTCCATAATGTCCAGAACCTGTGACTGCACCGAAACATCGAGCGCTGAGGTTGGTTCATCGGCAATCAGGATTTTGGGATCGGGGATCATCATCATGGCGATCATGACGCGCTGACCCATGCCGCCGGACATTTCATGCGGATAGGCATTGAAGACGCGCTCGGGATCACGAATGGCGACAGCTTCCAGCATATCCAATGTCTTTTGACGTGCTTCAGCGGCGCTGCCCTTTGTGTGGACCTGATAGGCTTCCATGATTTGCTTTCCCACTTTCAGCACTGGGTTCAGCGAGAATTTGGGGTCCTGCATGATCATGGAAATCTGATAGCCACGCACAGCGCGCATTTCCTTTTCAGACAGGGACATGAGGTCCTGTCCTTCCAGTGCAATGCGCTTGGCCTCAACACGGCCCGGCTTGCGGATAAGCCGCAGAATGGCGCGACCGGTCATGGATTTGCCAGAGCCGCTTTCCCCGACAATGCCCAGACGTTCTTTGCCGAGCGAAAAGGAGATGCCACGCACAGCATCAAAGACGCCGCTGCGGGTTGGAAAGCGAACCCAAAGATCCTCGACTTCCAGAAGGTTCGGCTTGGACGGGTCGCTCATTCGCCGCTCTCCTTGGGATCCAGAACATCACGCAGACCATCACCCAGAAGGTTGAAGGCCAGACTGACGATGAAGATGGCGAGACCGGGGATGGTTGCCACCCACCAGTGATCGAGAATGAATTTGCGTCCGTCAGACACCATAGCGCCCCATTCGGGGGAAGGCGGCTGTGCCCCGAGGCCGAGAAAGCCGAGCCCGGCTGCCACCAGAATGATGCCGGCCATGTCCAGCGTCACGCGGATGATCAGCGATGAAATGCAAAGCGGCCAGATATGTTTGGTGATGATCCGCATAGGACCTGCACCTTGCAGGCGCACAGCGTGGATATAATCGGAATTGCGAATGGTCAGAGTCTCTGCCCGAGCAATACGCGCATAGGGCGGCCATGCGGTCAGGGAGATGGCAAGAACGGCGTTTTCAATTCCTGCGCCAAGCGCGGCGACAAAGGCCAGTGCCAGAACCAGACGGGGAAAGGCCAGAAAAATATCGGTAATGCGCATCAGCACAACGTCAATAAACCCGCCTGTATAACCGGCAACAGTGCCGACCAAAAGGCCCACCAAAGGCGCGATGATGGCCACCAGCGTCACGATGTAAAGGGTGATGCGTGCACCATAGATGATGCGGCTCAGCAGATCCCGTCCAAGGGAATCTGTGCCCAGAATATGGCCTTCAGCACCCGGCGGTTGCAGCCGGTTGCCCAATTCCTGAACGAATGGATCATAAGGCGAAATCAGAGGCGCGAAGGCCGCCATCAGGACAAGGCCGACAAGAATCATCAGGCCGAACATGGCCATTGGATTGCCGCGAAACTGCAGCCAGCTCTGATACAGGGATGCCAGTTTTGCATGGCGTCTTGATGTGGGTGTATCGCTGAGAAGCCAGGCCCGCCAGCCATTGCTTTGCGGGGGGGTGGCAAGTTCTGTTTGTGACATTGCGCGCCCCTATTTCGCTCTTGGGTCAAAGACCTGATAAAGCAGGTCCGACAAAACATTGAACAGCACGAATACAAGTCCGACGACAACGGTGCCGCCAATGACGGCGTTCATATCTGCCGATAAAAGGGCGGTGGTGATGTAGGATCCGATGCCCGGCCAGGAGAAAATGATTTCGGTCAGCACCGAGCCTTCCAGGAGGCCCGCATAAGACAGGGCAATCACCGTAATCAGCTGAACGCGAATATTCTTGAAGGCATGGCCCCAAATGACTTGTCGTTCCGACATGCCCTTGACCCGTGCAGTGGTGACATATTCGGCTGAGAGTTGTTCCAGCATGAAACTGCGGGTCATACGGCTGATATAGGCCAGCGAATAATAGCCCAGCAGCGAAGCGGGTAGAATAATGTGGGAAACCGCATTCCAGAATATGTTCATGTCACCGGCAATGGCACTGTCGATCAGGATCATGCCTGTTCTGGTCGGGACAACGCCATCATAGAAGAAATCCAGCCGTCCCGGTCCACCGACCCAGCCCAGAATGCCGTAAAAGATCAAAAGACCCATCAGGCCAAGCCAGAAGATGGGCATGGAGTAACCGACCAGCGCCACGACGCGGGCAACCTGGTCGATCCAGGTGCCACGACGAACGGCGGCGACGACACCCAATGGAACACCCAGCACAACGCCGAAAATCGTTCCAATTGTCGCCAGTTCGAGGGTCGCTGGAAAGACGCGGATGATATCTTCTGCAACAGGTCTGGCGGTCAGCAGGGATTTACCAAAATCCCCGGTCAGAACATCCCTGAGGTAATACCAGAATTGAACCAGCAAGGGTTTATCAAGGCCAAGCTTGATGTAGGCCGCGTCATACACATCCTTGGCAGCGCGTTCGCCGACAATGGACAGCACCGGGTCTACCGGCATGATCCGGCCAATGATGAATGTAATGAAAATGAGGCCAAGCATGGTGACCAGAATGGTCAGCACTATTTTGGCGATGCTGATGAGAACGGGTGGAAAGGGCACCATCTGGCGCCCTTTCCCTGTGTCGTTAACTGCCATTTTGGCGAACCCTTACTTGGATACTTTCCAGTAGGCGGCAGCTGTAATAGCGGCGCCGATTGAGAAGCCCTGAACGCTGTCTTTACGTGCAGTCTGCTCGATTTTCTGGAACATAACGCCAAAAGGTGATGTGGCTTGATGTTCGCGCTGGATCGCCTGATACATTTCAGCGCGTTTTTCGCGATCATTCTCAACAACAGCTGCAGCAGTTTGCTCAGTCATTGCCGGAATATCCCATGCGTTCCGCCAAGCCAGGAAACCAGTATTGCCTGCTTCGTCAGAATTATCCGGGTTCATTGCAAAAGTGGCTGCATTTGTATGTGGATCGGGATAATCCGGTCCCCAGGCACCCAGATACATGTCCAGCTCGCGTGCACGATAACGGGCCAGGATCTGCTTGGCAGTTCCGACCGTAATGTTCAGCTTGATGCCAGCCTGTGCAAAATTGTTCTGAAGGGCCTGAGCGATTTCGATACGCTCTTGTGCTTCACGAACACCCACTTCGATTTCGATGCCGTCGCCATAACCGGCTTCCATCATCAGGGCTTTGGCTTTTTCGATGTCCAGGCTGTAAGGCAGGTCATCGATGGAACCAAGATAGGTTTGCGGCAGGAATGCCTGCTGAATAGTATACTGACCTTTCAGGAAGCTGTCGCGCATGCCTTCGTAATCCACCAGATATTTGGTGGCTTCGATGACTTTCGGGTTGGAGAGCGCTTCATTCTTCTGGTTGAGTGAGAAATACATCAACCGGCCACGCAATTCACTGTCGACGGTAATGCCTTCAGCGTCTGAAATGCCAGCAACATCTTCCGGGTTCAGGTTACGGGCAACATCGATATCACCGCGTTCCAGCAACAGGCGCTGTGTCGCGCTTTCCTGAACGTGGCGGACAATGACGCGGGCCATGGCTGGCGCGCCGCCATAATAGTCAGCATTTGCCAGCATGGTGACCGACTCATTGGCCTTCCAGGCAACATCCTTGTAAGGGCCGGAACCAGCTGTGTTGGTTTTCAGCCATTCATTGCCCAGATCGCCATCAACTTCATTTTCCATGACAGTCTTACTGTCGACAATGCCACCGATTGTAGCGGTCAGGCAGTTGAGGACAAATGACGTTGCATAGCGCTTGTCAGTTGTGATTGTCAGAGTCTTGTCATCGGTTGCGACGATTGTTTCGCCGACGTTTTCCGGTGTGAAGCCAAACTGAGTGAGGATGAAGCTTGGTGTCTTGTTGAGCGTAACCGCACGACGCAGGCTGAATTCAGCATCCTTTGCTGTGACAGCATTTCCAGAATGGAAAGTCACGCCATCGCGCATCGTGAAGGTAATTGTCTTACCGTCTTCAGAAACTTCCCAGCTTTCGGCCAGATCAGGCTGATAGCCCGCTGCAAGATCTGCAGGGTCGAAATTGACGAGACGGCCATAGATATTGCGCAGCACGTCTGATCCGGCAAACTCGAAGCTCTCTTGTGGGTCGAGCGTGGTGATATCATCAATCCGGTTGGCGATAATCAGCATGTTCGGCGGCGTATCGGCAAAAGCCGGTATCACTGCTGTTGACGCAACTGCGCCAAGCGCAACACCGGCAACCAGTGTTTTAATCAGGTTCATAGAACTCTCCTTACAGAAATGGGGTGAGCGAGTGATGCCCGCCCAAGCGATCATCCCACGCTAATTTGTACCATTATGCAAGGCTAAACTAGAACCAGATTGCGCATTGATGATTTAATGGATTGATGGGTTTTCATCAATCGCCCGAAAACAACATGAAGGCGCTTTGTGGATATGGGAACAGACGCCCTGTTGTCGATATCTGCCCGGCATTCCCGGACCTGTTCGAAGACCTCAGGTTCAAGATGGAGCAGGCGTTGGTTTTGTTTCAGAACGCGCCTCGGTCGGATCTGAAAACGCCTAGAACATCATTTTTACGCCGGTTGCGCCCTTGAGCACATAGCCGTCAGCGAAATCGTCGAGGCCGGTGGAGACCTGTGCATCGCCGTAAACCGCATAGACCCCATTGGCACCAGCGAAGCTGGCAGCCAGGCCAAGTTCTGCGGTCCAGTCATCGGCCTCGCTGTCCAGCGGCGTGCCGGCAACAGCCACCGATGTGTCACCGCGAAACTCGTGGACGATATTGACCAGCGCCTGAACAGTGCCATAGCCACCTTTGCCTGCATCATCGATAAAACTGTAGCCCTGCTCAAAGGCAACACCGGTGCGCAATTTCAGACTGTCGGCTTCTTCCGCTGTTACAGCGGTGCCAAACGCGCTTGTAAAACTTTCAAAGTCGACTTGGGCATAAGTCAGCTGTGCTTGCGGGGTGATGGCAAAGCCATGGCTGTTTTCAAAGCGCTGTCCCAGTTCCAGGCTCAGCGCATGGCCGGTGCCATCATTGCCGCTTTCCAGTGCGCCGAGAATGTCAGAGTCCAGATTACTGCTGAACCAGCTATATTGCGCTTGCGCATCGGCATAAAACCCGGTGGACCCAAGCCAGGTCAGTGACACGCCAATTGATGTGCCTGTGGCCTCAATCGTGCCATTGTCGCTGGCCGCGCCAATATCAGCATGGGCCTGGCCGTAGGATGCATTCACGCCAGCAATCAGAAGGCCACTGTCGGCTTCTGCAATCTGGCCATCCATACCAATCCGCATTTTGCCCTGATTGACATCATAGTCAGCTCCGGTAGTGGATTGCGCCGGGTCCAGATGGCTGTGCGTGCCCTCTATCCGCGCCCAGATGGCGTTGTGGCGAGAGACGGATTGTGTTTCCAGCGCCACACTCTGTGGTGTATAGGCAAGGGGCGCATAACCAAGAGGAGCGCCGCCGGTAACTCCCGCACCCTGGCCGCCAAAGCGGGCATTGAAATCAGGCAGGCTGTTCAAACCGGTTAGAATTTGCAGATAGGATTCAAACACTGCTGTTTCGGGTGACAGCGATGCATTGGTCAGGAAGAATTCATTGCCATTCGTGCCCAGATCAAACAGATAGGCTCCGATGGGATTGCCATCCAGCATAAAGTCGCTTGCGCCACCGCCGCCCTGCACCGTAACCAGCGTGATGTCATTGCCAGTGGCCGGTCCGCTTTTGCCTGCATTTACGGATATGGTGGTGGTGCCGGTGGACGTGCCTGTGATGGTCAGCGTGCTGGCAGCATCAGTTTCAAGATCCACATCCATCTGCAACTGACCGTCTGTGCCGGTGAAATTGCCCGTTATGGTCAGATCACTGCCATCGGTCAGGCTCAGTATTTCGGGTGCAGTAAAATCGCCTGTGAACTCCAGAACCGAATTGGACAGAAAGATCTCTTCCCAATTTGTCATGGCGCTTGTGTCCACAGGACCATAGGCGCCGCTATTGGCAAAGGTCAGCCGATCGACAAAGCCATCCGCAGAACTGCCGTCATCACCGCCATCAAACAGGGTGACAGCGGAAAAATCGCCACCATCAAAGGTCAGATCATCACTGCCATTGCCCAGAGTGACGTCACCGGCGACAGATGCGCCCAATCTGACGATGGTGTTGGAATCTCCATTATCATTGGTAATGGCAACACCGGAGGTGGCGCTGACGGCAGCACCGCTGTTCAGCGTGATATTGGTCAACATTCCAAGATCAGTTTCGGTAACGATTGCTGCGTAGGTACCACCACCGGTGACCGTACCATTGGTGGTGATTGATGTGAGGCCTGAACCATGGTTCCGCGCAATAATTCCGCCAGCAACACCGCCGGATACCGAGTTGACGTTGATCGTCAAATCCGTTCCATTGACAAAATTACTCCCAATGATTCCCCAATTATTGCCTGCAACAGTTCCAGTTGCTGTGATTGACAGCGCCCCGCTGCCATTATTGGAGGCACGGATTCCAACGTCAAACCCTTCGGCAGAAACAGCAACAATCGTTAAGTCTGTGCTGCCGTAATAATTAAATGCATTGATCCCATCTTGTTCGCGACCGATGACATGCCCTGTCGAGGTGATTGACAGGGCGCCGCTGCCATTGTTTTGGGCGAGTATTCCCAAGGAATTACCATCCACCGCCGCTGTCTCAATGGTCAGATCTGTTCCCGTACTAAGGTTATCCGCGAGAATGCCAGATTTATCCTGACTAGTGACAGTGCCAGTCGCGGTAATCGACAGGGCACCGCTGCCACCGTTTCGGGCATAGATTCCTCTATATTCGCCTTCGACCGAAGCGACTTCAACTATGAGGTCCGTGCCATAGTTCCGCGTATTAATGCCGTCACGATCTCGGCCAATGACGGATCCTGTCGCTGTAATTGATAGCGCGCCACTGCCAAAATTTCGGGCTGCAATTCCATTCAACTGACCTTCAACCGAAGCGGCTTCAAAAGTGAGGTCAGTGCCCAGATTGGAGTTCCGCGCATAAATGCCAGAGTAAATCTGACCGGTTACAGGACCGGTCGCGGTAATCGACAGGGCACCACTGCCATTATTTCGGGCAAGGATTCCGTAGCGATTGCCGTCGACTTCAGCGGCTTTAATAGTGAGGTCCGTGCCATAGTTCTGCGCATAAATTCCGTATTCAGTCAGGCCGGTTACAAGCCCTGTAGCAGTAATCGACAGGGCGCCACTGCCATTATTTCGGGCAAGGATTCCGTGGCGATTGCCGTCGACTTCAGTCGCCTCAATTGTGAGGTCTGTGCCAGAGTTTCGCGCAAAAATACCGTCATTATTCTGGCCGGTGACAACGCCCGTCGTGGTGATTGACAGCGCGCCTGAGGCGAGGTTTGCCGAACGAATTCCACTGTCGTATCCGGTGATGGTGGAAGCGTTGCTGTCGGTAAAGCTCAACCCTCCGGTACCGGTCAGGTTGAGCGCATCGCCTGTTGCGGTGATGATTTCAAAATCAGACGCTGTGGTGACCGTCAAGGGCGCGCCGGTCAGGGTTTGTGTTGTGTTGGTATAAGCGGAGCACAGATAGGTGCCGCCACCTCCGGCGCAATCCGCAAAGGCATTGCGTCCGCCGTACCCCAACAAGACCACTGAGGCCATAGCTGTACTGACCGCAAGCTGCGCCTTCAATGACCGCATCACTGCTTTCTCAGTCGTCAACACCAAGCGCCCCATTGCACCCCTCACAAACATTGATCAAAATTCGAGTAATTTCTTGTATTGATATATCAGTGGTTGTGCAACCTATTGGCGTGGTTTTTCTGAATGCAAATTCGGGATTTTAGAGTGGGTCAGGCGGCATGCGAGATTAGACAGCAACTGATCCGGAATTCTGGCTATGCTGATACAGGTGTTCAGGCCTTTGCAGCGACAGCGCATTAGCTTGTCTTTGATAGTCTGCGGCTTATTAAAGCGTGGATTCTCGGAACAAGTCCGAGAAAGACGGGGTTTGCTGGTGGTGGGTCGAAAAAGTACTCCCACATTGAGTAGACAATTCTCCAACGGATGACAGCCCACCACTCCTACGAAAAATAGCCCACCGCGGTCTTTCTCGGACTTGTTCCGAGAATCCATATGCCGCGGGGCGGATTTTTGAAGGTCTCAGGCAACAGAATTCAACCACGAAGGTGGCCGATCTGCTTCAGGAACCCCAGGTTTTCTCCAGCACACGCAGCCAGTTTTTGTAGCACAGTTTTTCCATCAGCTCTTCGCCATAGCCATGGGTTCGCATGGCCTTGCGCAAAACAGGTAGTCCGGTCACATCACCGATGGATCTGGGGACAATGGCGCCATCGAAATCAGAACCAAATCCAACCCGGTCTTCGCCCAGTTCTTGCATCAGGTGATCGATATGGCGCAGCATGATCTCAATAGGCGTATCGGCTGACATCTGGCCGTCTTCACGCAGAAAGGCAACCGCAAAATTGAGGCCGACCATGCCATCGCTTTCGCGAATGGCTGCCAATTGCCGGTCGGTCAGATTGCGTGCTGTCGGGCAGATTGCGTGGGCGTTGGAATGGGTGGCCACCAATGGGGCATCGCTCAGCCTGGCGACATCCCAAAAACCCTTTTCGTTGAGGTGCGACAGATCAATCATGATCTTTTTGGCGTTGCAGGCGCGGATCAGGTCTTTGCCGATATCCGTCAGGCCGTCTCCAATGTCCGGATCACTTGGGTAGCGAAACGGAACGCCATGGGCGAAGATGGTCGGACGGCTCCAGACCGGCCCCAGAGACCGGAGCCCCGCAGCGTAAAACACATCGAGCGCTGTAAAGTCCGGGTCAATGGCCTCGGCACCTTCCAGATGAAAGATTGCGGCAATCTTTCCCGCTTCGATGGTCTGCCGCAATTCGGCAGCGGTTTTGCAGATTTTAAGCGCGCCAAGTTGCTCCAGACGCAACAGGCTGGCAGCTTCTGCAAGTGCGATTTTGAGGGCCTCAGGCTGCCCCAAAGCCGGTGGCAATTCAATATCATAGCTTGGCTTGGCCATTTGTTCATAACGGAATGCCTTGTCGGCCGGAGAGGGCACCCAGATGGCAAAAAAGCCGCCGGAAAAACCACCAAGCTTTGCTCTGGGCAGATCGATATGGCCGCTGTCGCCTTTGATGAAATGACGCTCGGGATCAGCCTCTCCCTTGCGCAGAAGCTTTGTCAGAACATCGTTGTGACCATCGAATACTGGTGGCTTGGTTTGGTCGATCATGCAGCTTTTCTCTCCGGCAAATGCAACAAGGCACGGGCTTCGGCAGGTGTTGCCGGCTCGCGATCATGGGCGTGGCAGATCTCAACAAGTCGGCGAACCAGTGCCGCGTTGGATGGGGCTAATGTGGTTTTGTCCATACGAACATTGTCTTCAAGACCGGTGCGAGCGTGGCCGCCTTCGGAAACGCACCATTCATTCATGACAATCTGGTCCCGGCCAATGCCCGCTCCGCACCAGGTGGCATCGGGCAATAATCGTCTGGTGGTTTCAAGGTAAAAGTCAAACACGTCCCGGTCCAACGGCATGGCGTTTTTCACACCCATAACGAATTGCACATGGGGCGGGCCGTTAAACCGTCCCGCAGCCCGCATTTCAGCCGCTTTGAATATGTGAGAAAGATCAAAGATCTCGACCTCGGGGCGAATATCGTGAGCCAGCATTTCAAGGCTTAGCCAGTCCACCAGATCCGGGCTGTTTTCATAGATGCGGGTGGGGAAATTATTCGAACCCACTGTGAGGGACGCCATGTCGGGCCGCAGCGGCAGCATGCCGCCCCGCTCACGCCCGGCACCGGATCGACCGCCTGTGGAAAACTGGATGATCAGGCCGGGGCAATGTTTCAGCAAGCCCTGTTGCAAACGGGCAAATCTCTGGGGATCGGATGTCGGCACGCCCTTATCATCCCGCACATGACAATGGACGATTGATGCGCCCGCTTCAAAGGCTTCATGTGTGCTTTCAACCTGTTCGGATATCGATAGCGGTACGGCTGGATTGTGGTGTTTGCCCGTTACTGAACCGGTAATTGCAACACAGATGATGCAAGGGTCTTGCGGCTTCCGTGCTTGCTGTACTGGTTCTGGTGCCATGATGTCTGTATATGTCTCTTTATAGCTCTGGGCGTTCAACTTGCTTTGGGGATTTGATCGTTATCGATTCAAATCCATGTTGAAATCAGTCGGGGACAAATGTCCAGAAAAACCACGTAAAATCTGCCGCATGGAATCCGAATTGGTGTCTGTTTCCAAATGTCGCAGCACAATTGGCTGAATTGTCTGGATATGTCGTGCAGCCGGTTGACCATACGTCATGGATTAGTGTTAATCTATGGTTAACAGGCGGTGCAGGGGGTGCATTGGCAAGGGTGTCAGTTTGCGTAAAATTACTCTTTTTCTGGTAGCGTTCTATTTTTGTGTTTCTGGTGTCCATGCCCAGTCCAATGAGACTGTTGCCTATGTGCAGGAAGCTCTTCAGGAATTAGGGTATGATCCGGGAACCGCAGATGGATCCTGGGGTCGGAGAACCCGTAAGGCGCTGAACGAATATCGCGCCACGCTCAACCTTCCTGAAATGGAAGATGTGACGGGCTCATCGCTCTACAGCCTTCACCGTTCGGTTGCCGCCGGACAGACTTTGCCGCATCCCGGGCGCGTTCTGGAAGGGCTGGGTGGCCGCGCAACCTATCTTCAGCAACGTGGCATCGTTCGCGAGCGACACTGCAACAACAGGCTGAATCTGCGCTCGATTGGGGCAAATTGGACCCCTGTTACGCGTTTTTCCGAAACCGATGTCTCATTCGCGGCGCCGTCACCCTTCGGTGCCGAAAATTGGTCCTGGACGATTGCCGAAGGCTTGTCGGTCGCTTCAGCGAATTGTATTGCTGGCGACACAGCCCAATGCGATGTTTTGTGGTCCTATTTGAAGAAGTGGCCGAGGGCGAATGGTCTCAGCACCGCTGCCAAGAAGGTTGAAAACTCTGAAAAGTTCAACCGCACTGCCTATCTTGCCAATACGGTTCTGCAGCCAATGGTGTTGGCCACCGCTGTTGTGGTTGAAACGCAGAACCCTCCACTGGAAGAACTCGCCCCTTTTCTTGACTGGTTGTATGGGCGGGTCAATCAGTACTATTTTATCTCTGACAAAAACACGCTGGTGGGGGATACGGACAATACACTGGCGCGGCACGAGGCGCTTGCAGCTGTTTTGCCAAGCATGACGCTGGGTGCGTTCATTGGCGATGTTGAGCTGTTTGAGCGCGGCTTCCCGCAATTTGAGGCCGCTTTGTTGAGCCAAAGGCCAGATGGCAGCTTTCCTACAGCGACCAAACGCGGCTCTCTTGCGCTGCATTATTCCGGGTTACAATTGTCCTATCTGTTTGCCATCGCCGAAATCGCAAAATCTCAGGATTTCGATCTTTATGAAGTACAGTGGCCAAAGGGGCAGGATTTGCACAGGGCCATCACCTATATGCTTCGTGGCTGGTCCAATTGGGGCAAGCATGTGCTGAAATATGCCAGCAAAAATGCAGATGCACCGATGACGCCCAGCAGTGCGGCGATAGAGAAGTTCACCTACGGTTTTGGATGGTTGCCTGTCTATGCGCGCCGCTTTGCAAACCATCCGAACCTGTCTTTGATGAATGGCGTGTCGATTGACCCTGTGGTGTGTTCGCCAGCGCATATTGCCGAAGGCCGGGTCGACAGGGCCTGGTGCGCTCAGGCTGGTCCGCCACCACTGACGCTGCGCGCCATGTTGCTGGATAATACATCCAGAGTTGCAGTCTTCAATCCGGCTATGGGTTTTAAATCAGGGTGCTTTCTCTCTACCGCCGAAGACCTGTTCTGAGTCCAGATCCTAGTAGACTTCCCCATCTGACTGATAGCGTTTAAGGTTTGCAATACTGGTCGCATCCAGTTTTGCAGTCGACGACACACAACAAGCTGCAAGGGGGAAGATGTGAAGACGCAGGTCGTCATCATTGGCGGTGGGCCTTCGGGTTTGTTGCTGTCGCAGCTGTTGCATCTGGCGGGTGTGGACAGCATTGTCCTTGAGCGCAAAAGCAGGGCTTATGTCCTGTCCAGAATTCGCGCGGGCGTGCTTGAGCAAGGGACTTGCGATCTGATGCGTGCCGCAAAAGCTGGCGCGCGAATGGATCGGCAAGGGAAAGTCCATACCGGATTTCTGACCGCCTTTGGTGGCCGGACTGCGCGGATTGATCTGGAAGGTCTGACAGGCGGCAAGACGGTTCTGGTCTATGGCCAGACCGAATTGACGCGGGATCTTTATGAAGCGCGCGATCAGTTGAATGGCGCAATACTTCACGAAGTTGATGATGTTGAGTTGAATGATTTGACCGGTGAAACGCCGTTTGTCACGTTTTCGCACAATGGTGAAACGCAGCGCATCGACTGTGATTTTGTCGCTGGATGTGACGGGTTTCACGGTGTCAGTCGTCGCTCGATCCCGAATTCGGTTCGCAATGAATATGAAAAAATCTGTCCTTTTGCCTGGATAGGCGTCCTGTCGGAAACCCGCCCGGCTGGCAAAGAAATCATCTATTCCAGATCTCAGGCCGGCTTTGCGCTTTGCTCGATGCGCTCTGATACGCTCAGCCGCTATTACATTCAGTGCCCGGTCACGGATACGTTGGAAGCGTGGTCAGACGACCGGTTTTGGAGTGCGTTAAGCGCCCGTCTGCCTGCTTCGATTGCAGATCAACTGGACACCGGGCCGTCCATTCAAAAAAACATGGCGCCCCTGCGGGCCTTCATTTCAGAGCCGATGCGTTATGGACGTCTGTTTCTGGCCGGGGATGCTGCTCATATAGTGCCCCCGACAGGCGCAAAGGGTCTGAATCTGGCAGCCTCGGATATTTTCTATCTCAGCAATGCTGTGATTGAGTTCTATAAGTCAGGGTCGGAAACCGGGCTTGACGCCTATTCCCAAAAGGCCTTGGCTCGGGTCTGGAAAGCCTCGCGCTTTTCCTGGTTCATGACAAGGATGCTGCATAATTTTGAAGGGCCTGACAGTTTCGATGATCGCCTGCAAGATGCACAGCTTGACTATATGAGCCGTTCCAAAGCGCAACAGACTGCCATTGCCGAAAACTATGTCGGTCTGCCCTTTTAAACCGGAACACCGCAGAAATGTTGGGCCTGATAAGGGCCAGTTTCATCTGGCACTCGCCTATGGTTAACAGTTTCTTAACAGGCTCATTCCATAAAATATGTTGCGTTAAGTAAGCATTAACCTTTAATCTCTACCTTAGAGTGTGTTCGGTACGTTCCGGACTGTCAGATGGTCACTCCCCCATCTGATTGGACGCCTCCCTGTTAGACTTACAGAGCCGCTTCCTCCTGCGGCTCTTTTTTTGTGCTCAATTTGGAATCGGGTCAAAATCCGGGTGTTGAAATGCAACCACTTCAAGCGTGCATGTGGATATTAACGAAGAACCAACTCAATCAGACCGGCAGCTTGCACGGCGGGCCCGGTCAACTCATAGTTCCTTTTTGACACTTATCTGGCTATCATGATCATGATAGTGGGTTCCGGGTCGAATCCACCACACGTGAGCAACAGATCATGACGCGCAAGAACCAGACGCCACATGGGGGCAATGCTATTGCCATTGCGTCCCGCTTAGCGGAACGGGAGGGCTTTTTGGCCCTGTTCAACAATGGCATGCGCCTGATTGAAGAGACGGCCTCTTATCTGGATGGTCCTGGACGTGATGAGTCAAAGGCCCTGTCGCGGCTTGGCTCGGTTGCCTATGCCAGCGAATCCATGCGTCTGACGACCCGGCTGATGCAAATTGCGTCCTGGCTGCTGCTGCAGCGCGCCGTCAATGATGGTGAAATGACGGACGGGCAAGGCCGGGATGAAAAAGCAAAAGTGCGCCTTGGCGGTCTTCAGCCGTCTCGCGCGGGATCTGGCTGGGAAGAACTGCCGGATCAATTGAAGGATCTGATTGATCGCTCCGCACGGTTGGAGGAACGGGTTCGACATCTGGATGTTGGTCTGGGCGGCGAATCGTTTGGCGTTACAACACCTGCATCGCAGTCCGGCACCAAAGACGCACTGGCCGACCAGATGGCCCGCCTAAGCGCCGCTTTCAGCACGCAGGACGATCGCTGACTTCAAATGTTGCGCTCAGGACTTACGCATAGCTGATGTTCAGGCCATGAAAAGTTCAAGCCATGAAAAAACCCGCCGGGACCAAAAGTCCGCAGCGGGTTCTTAAATTCTGAAACCAGAATTGGCAGTTCTTATTTTCCGATGAAACCGGCAAACTTGTTGTTGAAGCGGGACAGACGTCCGCCACGGTCAAGCAGTTGCTGACCACCACCGGTCCAGGCCGGATGGGAAGTCGGGTCGATATCGAGGCGCATCGTGTCGCCTTCTGCGCCCCAGGTCGAGCGGGTCGTGTATTCAGTTCCGTCAGTCATCACAACGTTAATCGTGTGGTAATCGGGATGTATATCAGCTTTCATGAGCTTCAAACTCCAATGGTGTGTCCCGGGGTGTCCCGAAAACGTGTCTTAAGGGCAGGCATTGCTGCTTTCACAGCATACCGCAAACAAAAAACCGGGCATGACGCCCGATCCGTGTAAACTCGCCGTTCCTATAGGCCAATGTGGTGGTCTTTCGCAAGCTGAAATGACGAGAATCGACGCAGTTCATCCTTTTAAAGCCCGCGATTGCGGATTTTGGCTCTTATATGTGGTCCAAATCATACTCACATGTGGGTTGTGCTTGCCATTGAATGCCATTCGTTGGAAAAGGCATTACATATTCCACCTGTTGAATGAGCCGCGATGAACGACCAGACAACGCATACGATTGCCCAAGGGGCACAGGTTCCAGATCGGGGCTCCAATACGCTTGAATTAGAGGCTGAGGCCAAGGGCCGTGTCGGCTCTCTTGCTATGGTTTGGCCCTATCTGAAAACCTATCGCAAGCGTGTGGCCCTGGCTGTGGTGGCCCTGACGGCAGCTGCTGCCGCGACGCTGGCCGTTCCCATGGCTGTGCGGCGCATGATCGATTTCGGGTTTGACCCGGAAAACAACACGTTGATTGATCAATATTTCGGTATGTTGGTTGTTCTGGTCGGATTTCTGGCTGCTGCCAGTGCGGCCCGTTTCTACTTTGTGTCCTGGCTTGGTGAACGGGTTGTCAGTGATATCAGGCGCGACGTGTTTGCCCATGTCATGCGTTTGCACGCAGCGTTTTTTGACGGGGCTAAATCCGGGGAAATCATTTCACGACTAACCGCCGACACAACACAGATCAAATCTGTTGTGGGGTCGAGCATATCCATTGCCTTGCGCAATCTGTTTTTGTTTATCGGCGCGGTGGTGATGATGGTTATCACCAGCCCGAAACTGTCTCTTCTTGTGCTGGCTGCCATTCCGCTGGTGGTGCTGCCAATGGTGGCTTTCGGACGAAACGTACGCAAACGGTCTCGTGCTGCACAAGATACATTGGCCGATGCAACAGCTTATGCATCCGAAGCCATTGGCGCGGTGCGCACATTGCAGAATTTTACCGCTGAAAAGAGCGCATCTGCCCGCTTTGCCGGTGCCGTGGATGAAGCTTTTGATGCGGCCCGCGCAGCTGTAGGCGCACGAGCGGCCTTGACAGCATTTGCGATCTTTACAGTATTTGCCAGTGTGGTTGCGGTGTTGTGGTATGGCTCGCTTGATATGCTGGCCGGCAATATTTCACCGGGATCCTTGTCGCAATTCGTGCTCTATTCGGTGTTTGCTGCGGGGTCTTTGGGGGCCCTGTCCCAAGTATGGGGCGAGGTGGCTCAGGCTGCCGGTGCAGCCGAGCGGCTTGGAGAATTGTTGGCCATTGACCGGGTCATTGCCGCACCTGCCAATCCAGCCATTCTGGACAAGGTGACGGGCGCTGTCTCTTTTCAGGATGTCTCATTTTCCTATCCTGGTGCACCAGATGCGCCGATTTTGCACAATGTCACGATTGATATTGCCCCTGGTGAAACGGTGGCGCTTGTCGGTCCGTCTGGTGCGGGCAAGTCGACCCTGTTTTCCCTGCTGACCCGAGCTTATGATGTGACCGGCGGTCGCGTGTTGTTGGATGGAACGGAAATCCGAACGCTTGAACCGGAGGAATTGCGGAAACATCTGTCGATCGTCCCGCAGGAAACCGTGATATTTGGTGCTTCCATCGCCGAGAATATCGGCCTTGGCAATCCACAAGCCGGGCGGGATGCCATCGAGGCAGCTGCCAAAGCTGCACGCGCCGATGAATTTATCATCAAGATCGCTGGTGGCTATGATGCGGTGGTGGGTGAGCGCGGCATTACCCTGTCGGGCGGCCAGCGCCAGCGTATTGCAATTGCGCGCGCGATCCTGAAGGACGCTCCGGTGCTGTTGCTGGATGAGGCCACCAGTTCACTGGATGCGGAAAGCGAGACACTGGTTCAGCATGCGCTGGAGCAGTTGATGGAAGGACGCACAACGCTGGTGATCGCGCATCGCCTGGCCACAATTCTGAAAGCGGATCGCATTCTGGTTATGGAAGCGGGACGTATTGTGGAGAGCGGCACACATGAATCTCTGCAAAAGCAGGGCGGGCTGTATGCACGTCTTGCTGATTTACAATTTCAGGTTCGTACAGCTGCGGAATAGAATCTGATTTCAGACGACTGGCAGATCGTCGCCGTAATTGACATGCGGTGCACAGACGGGCTCCAGACGCAGGCCCTTGCGGACACCTTCGGTGAGCCTGTGCCAGCCAAGACTGCTCCAGGACCAACGCCACAAATCTGCACGTTCGGCCTGATCGATCACCAGAACGCCGGGCAGCGAAAATTGATCTGAATCGGATCCGCCAAGACCAAGATAGCGTGCATGCATGGCAACGAAAGTAAGTTGCCACAAAGATCGGACCGGCGTGTAGCGACCGCCACCTGTCTGATTTGCATATTGCACGCAGAAAGGTTTTCCATCGGCCACCTGCTCAGCCTGATAAAGCACATAAGTGGCCGTGCCGAACAATATGGCAGGGCTTAAAACGGCAAGCATCAGGACAAATCGAAGGATTACCGGTCCGGCCCTGCGCCCGGCGTCGTGTGACACGGGTGACTGAGACACATCAGCGCTCCGTCAGTTTCAGCTCAATACGACGGTTTCTTGCCAATGCCTCTGGCGAGTCGCCAGGATCGATGGGCTGGAACTCGCCAAAACCAGCTGCCAGCAGCCTGTCGGGCGGGACACCTTGCGACGCCAGAAATTCAACGACCGAAATGGACCGGGCCGATGAAAGCTCCCAGTTGCTGTTAAAGCGCTCGCCGCTGACCGGTCTTGCATCGGTATGGCCGTCAACCCGAAGGACCCAGTTGATCTCATCGGGGATTTGAGCGCGCAACTGGATGATGGCATCTGCCAGCTTGCGCATTTCTTCCACTCCCTCAGGTGACAATTCATTGGCACCGGAGGCAAACAGAACTTCTGACTGGAATACAAACCGGTCACCAACAACACGGATATCAGACCGGTCGCTGAGAATTTCACGCAAGCGACCAAAAAAGTCGGACCGATAACGCGACAATTCCTGCACCCGTTGGGCAAGGGCGACATTCAGGCGGCTGCCAAGATCGGTGATTCTTGTCTGGCTTTCCCGGTCGCGATCTTCGGAAGCATCAAGGGCCGTTTCCAGAGACGCAATCTGGCGGCGCAAAGCTGCAAGCTGCTGGTTGAGGAGATCGACCTGAGACTGAGCCCGGGCGCTGAGCCTGCGTTCCTCATCCAGATCTGCAGTGGCCTGATCCAGCGCTGAATCCCGTTCAGCGGTCGCTCCGGACTGGCTGCTGAGCAATTGCTGCAAACGTCGCCGTTCTTCTTCTGCCTCAGACAGGTTGGATTCCAACAAAGTCAGACTTGCCCGCAGATCGTTTTGGCCAGTGCGTTCCAGTGCCAGCAATTCGGTCAGTTCGGAAATCTGGGACTGCAGGCGGCTGAGCAAGGTATCGCGGCCCGAAATCTCCTGACTGAGGAAAAACTGTGCCAGCATGAACAGCGACAGCAGGAAAATCATGACAAGCAAAAGCGAAGCCATGGCATCCACAAAGCCTGGCCAATAATCTCCGCGTGTTTCCCGCCGTCTTGCTCGTGCCAGCGCCATTCTGGTTTAAACCCTAATTGCCGCCTGTATTGCGGTCTCGTTGTACAAGTGCCTCGAGCAGACGCCTGACCTGATTTTGTTGTTCAGACTGGGACTCTACCCAACTGCGCACCACCTGCTGTTCAGATCGCATGTGCTGCACCAGACCCTGAATGCCCTCAGCCAGGCTCGCCATTGCCGCGCCCGTCGGCTGCGCAGTGTTGGCACCGCCATTGTTCTGAGCCATGGACCGGCTCAGCTTGTCGATTGCAAGGCGCAAATCATCCAGCACCAGAGAATTGGTGCCTTCGCCTTCTACAATTGAATCTTCAAGTTCGGCGACAGTTGACAGCCAATCTTCCAGATCGGTGTAAAAGCGCGTTTGCGCCTGACCAGCCTGCAAATCCAGAAAGCCCAGAATAAGGGACCCGGCCAGACCGAACAAGGATGATGAAAAGGCCGTGCCCATGCCGGACAGTGGCGCTTCCAGGCCGGTTTTCAGATCTTCAAAAATAACGCCGGCATCACCGGAGCCTACATTCAGCGACTGGATTGTATCGCCCACCGAGCCAACGGTGCGCAGGAGGCCCCAAAACGTACCAAGCAGACCAAGGAACACCAGAAGACCTGTGAGATACCGTAAAATCTCGCGCGATTCGTCGAGACGGACGCCAATTGATTCCAGCACTGACCGCATGGTTTGCTGGCTGATAGCCATCGCTCCCAAACGGTCTCCCAGCATGGCAGCCATTGGTGCCAACAAAATGGGGGGCCTTGCATATTCAATGTTGGGATCAGATCGCCGAAACCCATTGACCCATTGCACTTCGCGAAACAGCAGTAGGACCTGTCGCAGCGACAGAAGAATTCCGATAATGAGAACCGCAAGGATGAGGCCATTCAGCCCGGGATTGCTAACAAAAGCAGTGATGATCTGTTGATAGAGGACCAGGGCAATAAAACCGACGATGATCAGAAATATGATCATGCGCCAAAGAAATACCTGCGGCGATGAAAGCCGATAAGGATCGTAGTCGCGCGCCATAAATCGATCGTACTCCGTCAGACACTGCCCGACCACCAGTCTGTTCCGTTCGCCCTGGCCGGGTCGACCTGATTCCAGGCCGTGATTTGCGAATCTTACATTGGACGAACTTCGTCAATCCCCAAGGAATAGCGCGAATTTGTGGCCAAGCAAAAGCAGATTTCGAAATTGTCCTGATTTTGGCCGGATAAATGGTCAAATCAGGGGTATATGAGAATGCTTCTTAACTGTGAGGCACTGATATTCGACGCGTTGCGGGCTGCAAACCCTAATTGTGGTCCTCTGGCAGCACCGGCAAGGGCGCGCAAGGGATGCCTTCTTCCAGCAATTCCTGAACGTCATCGGCAGAAGCTTGCCCATAAATGGGCCGTTCATCTGCTTCCTTGAAGTGGATTTTGCGGGCTTCGTCGGCAAAGCGCGGGCCGACATTTTCTGAATTTGCAATCACAGAGTCGCGCCATTCCTTCACAGCTGTCATTACCTTGCCCCTTATTTCAGGGGGCAGATTGGAGAGCGGATTGGGAGGCGTCGCTTGCGATTGAGGCGCCTGGTGCGCGTTTTGCGAGGGCGCAGGGGGCTGAGCGACAGGGTCTGACGCCGATCCGGGCGCCGATCCGGGTGCCGACTGCGCCGCCGGTGCAGCCGTGGCTTGTGGCTCGCTGTCAGGTTGCTCGGCCACACCCATTTTCTGGTTGGATTTCTTTGGAACCGATGGCGTCATCAGGGCTTTTTCGACGGTGGTCGATCCGCATTCCGGGCAAGCCAACAAGCCGCGCTTCTGTTGTGTCAGAAAATCATCGCCCGACCGAAACCACCCGTCGAAGCGATGGGTTTGGCTGCATTGGAGTGAAAAACGGATCATGCTGCAACGCTTTGAGTTGTCAGGCGCAATATTGCGGGCTGATCATTGGTCAAGGCCGGGATTTTGCGGCGCGCCGCTTTTGCCAGTTCCGGGTCAATATCGGCTGTAATGACTGAAGGGTTTTCACCATCAGCTTCAGCCAGAATTGTGCCCCAGGGATCTACAATCAGAGAATGGCCGAAGGTTTCGCGGCCATCCTGATGTGCTCCGACCTGTGCGGCCGAAATCATGAACGCGCCGTTTTCAATGGCGCGCGCGCGCTGAAGGACATGCCAATGGGCCGCGCCGGTTTGCCGGGTGAATGCTGACGGGGCTCCCAGAACAATCGCACCGGCCTGGGCGTAAGTGCGAAAGAGCGCTGCAAAGCGCAGATCATAGCAGATCGACAGGCCGAGTTTGACCGGTGGCTGATCTTGTATCTGATCCCGCATCTGGCCTGGTGTGATCTCCACAAGAACGGCTTCGTTACCGGGGCGATAGGCTTTGGATTCACGCCAGCTTTCGCCACTGTCGAGATCCACATCGAACATGTGGATTTTGTCATAGCTGGCCGCAATGCTGCCATCGGGCCGAAACAGGAAGGCTCGATTGGCAATGGATGGCCCGCCATCGGTTTTCGGCAGGGCAACTGCCATGGAGCCGATGTGGAGCCAGATTTTCAATGCACCAGCCAGTTTGGCAAATGCACTGACAGATGGATTATTCTGTTCAGGTGCGATGGCCTCCACAAGTGCAGAGCGCTTCTGCTGCACAATTGTCGTCATTTCCGGTGTCTGGACATAATGCGCGCCTTGCGCCGCAGCCGCGCGTATCAGCTCTTTGGCGGTTGCCATATTGTCTGCGACAGACGTACCGGAGTTCATCTGGATGCAGGCTGCCTTGAAGCTGTTCTGCGACACGGTTTTCACCTTTATGCAGCGTTCAGAAGTTGATCAAGTTTTCCAGCACGTTCCAGAGCGTTCATCTGATCGAAGCCACCAATATGGATATCCCCAATGAAAATCTGCGGGAATGTGGACGCGCCATTGGCACGTTGCATCATTTCCCTGCGCAAGGCCTGATCAAAGGTCGCATCATGCTCCTTGTAGGCAACGCTTTTGCGGTCCAGCAAGGATTTGGCGGCAGAGCAATAACCGCACATGGCGCGGGTGTAGATAATCACATTCGTCATGGCAGTCCTTTGTGCAGCAGGTGCAGTTCTATATAGGCGCGCACTTGTTATATAGGCGCGTGCCGGGCTTTTTCACAAGCCGTGTTGCAACAGGTAGGCATATGGACCTTAGAGATCAATCGGGTCTGTATCTGACAAAAGACCTTCCGCCTCAGATCCACGTGGATCTGACACTAGCGCGAATGTCAAAACGCGCACATGTGCAGCGCCTGCTCGCAAGCAGGCGCGTGCGGCGGCTTCCACAGTGGCCCCGGTTGTCAGGACATCGTCAATCAGCAGAATTGTACGACCGGACATCTGCATGGCGCCGATGGGCGTTGCCCGAAAAGCGCCGCGCACATTGTTGGCGCGTTCGTTGCGGGTCAATCCAACCTGCCGCTTTGTTTTGCGGATGCGGTCAAGTGCCAATGGCTGAAAGTCCACTTGCAGCCGGTTTGAAACATCTCGTGCCAGCAAGGCTGCCTGATTGTAGCGTCTGCGCAGTAAACGCCAGCGGTGCAGCGGAACGGGAACGATGATCGGGTTGCCCGAGAGAAAGTCTGCATCTGCCTCCCTTGCAGCGCGGACCATCCAACGCCCCAGCACCGAGGCAAGGTCCGGCCGGTCCTCGTATTTCAGCCTGGCCACCAGCTTGCGGGCAACATCATCATAAAGAACTGCGGCACGGGCCATTTTATAGGGCGGCGGGCTGGCAATGGCCTGTGCGCTGACAATCCCAGGTCCCAGATCATATGAAAATGGCGTGCCCAGAACCGCACAACATGGTTTGGCAATGAAGCGCAATCGGTTCCAGCAGGATGGACACAATGCCCCGGGCTCCAGCACCCTTTCGTCGCAGGACAGGCAGGCTGGTGGAATGGCAATATCCAGAGCAAAGCGGCCCGTAAATCTGGCAATTCGGGACAGTGTTGCGGGCAAGGAACTGCTGATCAGATCTGAAATCGGGTTCATTTTCCGTGATCGTGTTTGTATCGCCCGAAGCTTAGGATTGATATTGTCAGAAAGCCAGTCCTGCCAAACCAGTCTCCAAAGCCCACCTCCAGACTCCATCCTCGGGGTCTAATTTACCCTGTTAGGGCTGGGCGGGCTTTATCTTGCCCACCTTCCAGCCTATATAAGCTCAGAAGCTGCGCTTCTCGTGATGCACGACTTATTCTTGGGGCCTTATCAATCCAAACGGGAGCTGTTCCTGACCTGGCTCGTGGGCCGGGACATACGGCGCCCACCTACGTAGTAGGTTCCCAGGATTGTTCACCGTATCACGGTCGCCGCGGCTTCGCTTGTTACCCATGGACGGATTTCTTGGACAAACCTCAGGCTCTCGACAAACCCGCCATGCGCGCCATGTGTCTGGATCGGCGCAACGCTCTGTCACCAGAATTTCGTGAAAAGGCATCGCGGCAGATATGCCATCATGTGATGGACCTTCTGTCAGATCGCGCGCTGTTAAAGGGCTCCGAGATAAAGGGTCTTGAGATTTCCGCCTATCTTCCCATCCGTTCCGAAGTTGATGTGTCAGACTTGATACCGCAACTGGAAAGCGCCGGAGCCCTCGTTTCATTGCCCGTGGTTTTGAGCCGAACTGAAATAGTATTTCGGCGCTTTCGCTCCGGAGATGTTTTGCAGGAGGCCGGATTTGGAACAACTGGGCCAGCGGCAGATGCTGAAACTGTTGATCCAGCGCTATTGCTGATGCCGCTTGCGGGATTTGATGCAAAGGGTGCGCGCATCGGTTATGGAGCCGGTCACTACGATCGGGCGATAGAGCGTATGTTGGAAAAGTTTCTGACACCCATCACCATCGGGATCGGCTTTGCAGCACAAAATGTGCCGCGTGTGCCAGCTGAACCGCATGATATGCCGCTGGCGGCAATTGTTACAGAAAATGGATTCATGAATGTGATGGATGTGAACGCATGAGACTTCTATTCGTAGGAGATGTCGTGGGTCGTGCGGGTCGCGCTGTTGTACAGGAAAAACTGCCAGATCTGGTATCTGACTATGCGTTGGATTTTGTGGTCGTCAATGGCGAGAATGCCGCTGGTGGATTTGGCATTTCCGAACAGATTTTTATTGATCTGATCGATGCGGGAGCCGATGTGGTCACGACCGGTAATCATGTCTGGGATCAGCGTGAAGCACTGGTGTTTTGCACCCGCTACGATAATTTTCTGCGGCCGCTGAACTATCCAGTAGGCACACCTGGCAAGGGTGCCGGGCTGTTCACCGCCCGAAACGGGGCGCAGGTGTTGGTGATGAATGCCATGGGCCGGGTTTTCATGAACCCGCTGGATGATCCGTTTCAAGCGGTTCAGCGTGAGCTGGATGCAGCACCCTTGGGCAAGGTTTCTGATGCTGTGCTGATTGATTTTCACGCAGAGGCTACCAGTGAAAAACAGATTATGGGCCATTTTGTAGATGGTCAGGCCTCATTGGTGGTCGGCACCCACACTCACGCGCCAACGGCAGATCATCAGATTCTGGATGGTGGCACCGGCTTCATGACCGATGCGGGCATGAGCGGTGATTACAATTCCATCATTGGGATGGATCATGCCGAACCATTGCAGCGTATGACGAATGCAATTTCCACTGGTCGGTTCCAACCTGCCTTGGGTGAGGCGACCCTGAGCGGTGTTGCCGTGCTGGTGGATGATAATACCGGTCTGGCGCAGAAGATCGAGCCAGTGCGGCTTGGTGGACGTTTGCAGGAGCATATTCCATCATTCTGGATTGAGCAGGATTGATGCAAGAAGCGGGTCAAGCGGTGGCGGTGCTGGATTTTCCGCACAAGCAAGCTTATAAGCCCCGCAACAGTTTGATCTTTGATTTGAGTTCAGACCCTCGTTCCAACCAGATAATCGCATTCAGGTAATCTCATGGCAGGCCATTCCAAATTCAAGAACATCATGCACCGCAAGGGTGCGCAGGATAAAAAGCGTTCCAAGGCTTTCTCAAAACTATCCAAGGAAGTCACGGTTGCGGCCAAAATGGGCGGCGGCGATCCAGATGGCAATCCACGTCTGCGGCTGGCCATTCAGAACGCCAAAGCTCTGTCGATGCCGAAAGATAATATCGAGCGCGCCATCAAAAAAGCGGAAGGCGGAGACGCGGAAACCTATGATGAGATTCGCTATGAGGGCTACGGCCCCGGCGGTGTGGCAATCATTGTGGAAGCGCTGACTGATAATCGCAACCGGACCGCCAGTAATGTGCGTGCAGCCTTTACCAAATTCGGTGGATCACTGGGTGAAACCGGCTCCGTTGGCTTCATGTTTGACCGCGTTGGCGAGATCATATTCCCGGTCGAGGCGGGTGATGCAGATACAGTCATGGACGCTGCTATCGAAGCGGGTGCGGAAGATGTGCAGTCAGATGAGGATGGCCACACAATTCTGTGCGGTTTTGAAGACATCAACGAAGTGTCCACTGCTCTTGAAGCCTCACTTGGCGAAGGCGCTTCGGTCAATCCAACCTTCAAGCCGCAAACCGGCACACCGGTTGAGGAAGACAAGGCTGGAACATTGATGAAGCTCATCAATATTCTGGAAGATGATGATGACGTGCAGAACGTTTATTCGAATTTCGAAATTGACGATGAAATCATGGAAAAACTGGCGGCTGAATAAACGGCCCGTTGCGGCTTTTGACACCTGCCAATTGATGCCAAAGGCAATAGCTTGACCCATTGTGTTCGTATTATTGGCATTGACCCGGGGCTGCGCCGCACCGGTTGGGGCGTGATTGAGAGCGAGGGCAGTTCGTTGCGGTTTATCGCTTCCGGGACAATCAAATCTGCCGACAAGGCAGATTTGGCCGTGCGACTGGAACAACTCTATCGCGGGCTCGATGGTATTCTCAGCACTCACGCGCCGGACGAAGCAGCAGTGGAAGCAACTTTCGTCAACAAGGATCCCAAGTCGACCCTGAAGCTGGGCCAGGCAAGGGGAATTGCCATGGTGGTTCCCGCGCTGGCCGGGCTGAATGTTGCCGAATATGCACCCAATCAGGTGAAGAAAACCGTTGTCGGGGCAGGCCATGGTGACAAGGGCCAAATCCGCATGATGGTGAAAATTCTACTGCCGAAAGCCGTGTTTGATTCAGATGATGCAGCTGACGCGCTGGCCATCGCCATCTGCCACGCCCATCATCGCGGGGCGATGTCCCGCATTCCGGCTGCTTGAGGCAAGTCGGCTGCTCTTACAGCGAGCGTCCAATTTCAAGAAATTTCTCGCGGCGGGCAGTGCGCAAAGTGTCTGCATCCTGACCGGCCATTTCTTGCATGGCTGCGTCGATGCGTTGGCCAGTCATGTTGATGACATCATCGATAGCCCGGTGAGCGCCGCCCATCGGTTCTTTGATAATGCCTTCGATCACACCAAATCTCAGGAGGTCCTGAGCCGTAATTTTCATGGCTGTCGCGGCTTCTTTGGCGCGTGCGGAATCACGCCACAGGATGGACGCTGCGCCTTCCGGCGAAATAACGCTGTAAATGGCGTGTTCCAGCATGAACACCTTGCTGGCGGCAGCAATGGCAATCGCTCCGCCGGAGCCACCCTCGCCGATCACCACTGATACAGTGGGAACGCCAACGCCAAGAAAGGCATCTGTCGAGCGGGCAATGGCCTCGGCCTGTCCGCGCTCTTCTGCGCCAATGCCGGGATAGGCACCGGCAGTGTCGACCAAAGAGATAATGGGCAGGCCAAAACGATCAGCCATTTCCACAATGCGGACAGCCTTGCGGTAGCCTTCCGGACGGGCCATGCCGAAATTACGCTTGATACGGTCCTGCGTATCTTCGCCCTTTTCCTGGCCGATAAAAGCAACAGCTTCGCCCTGGAAGCGGCCAAGACCGGCAATGATGGCGTGATCTTCACCAAAAGAGCGGTCGCCTGCCAAAGGCGTAAAGTCTTCAATCAATTTGGAGACATATTGCAGGCAATGGGGCCGGTCAGGATGGCGCGCGACCTGAGTCTTCTGCCATGGGGTCAGATCGGCATAAATCTCCCGCAGGGCATCAGATGCACGTTTTTCAAGCCGCGACACTTCATCGGCAATGCCAACGCCGTCTTCTTCAGACGACATTGCACGCAATTCCTGTATTTTGCCTTCCAGGTCCGCGACGGGTTTTTCAAATTCCAGATAGCTGTACATCAGTGCCTCAATGGTTGTTCTCAGCTTATTTCATCGGCCGTTGTGCATTGCAAGCAATGTCGTTTAATTTTCCGTGTCCGGATCAGATTGCCTGCTTTGTTTTGACAATGGGTGCAGGGCTTCCAGTGTTTCGCGCAGATGATCGGTCTGTATATGGGTATAGATTTGCGTCGTTGAAATATCACTGTGGCCCAAAAGGGTTTGCAGGGCGCGTAAATCAGCACCGTTCTGCAGCAGATGACTGGCAAAGGCGTGACGCATAATGTGCGGCGAAACTGTATTTTTGATCCCGGCCCTATGTGCCAATTGTTTCAAATCCACCGCAAAATTCTGTCGGGTCATGTGCCCGGTCTTGCTGCCGGCAGGAAACAGATACGGGCTTTTGCTGTCGCGCCCCATGGTCTTTTGATAGGCGACCAGCCGCTGCAGATAGGTTTCCATTGCTGTTTTGGCCTGAGGGGTGAGCGGCACAAGCCGTTCCTTGTTGCCCTTGCCACGGACCATGATGAAAGGACCCTTGGTATTGGCTGCGGTTTTGGGCAGGGACACCAGTTCAGACACGCGCAGCCCGGTGGCATAAAGCACTTCCAGTTGCGCATAGAGCCGCCAGCCCAACAGCGGCGCGTCCCGGCGTGGCGGTTTTCCATCAACCTTTGGATCGTTTTGTGCGGCTTCATCGGCTTGTTGCGCTTCAGCAAGGGCGGTGGACAGCATGCGATCCACTTCGAACCCTTCCAGCGTTTTGGGGAGCGGTTTTCTGGTTTTGGGTGTCTCGATGTTGAGCGTCGGATTATCTTCCCGCAGGCTTTCGGTGTTGAGAAAGCGGAAAAACTGTTTCAGCGCTGACAAATGTCGGGCAATTGTAGTGGCAGCCAACCCGTCCAGCGATAGGCTTTCCAGATAATGTTCGACATCATCAATGTTGGCGCTGCCCAATGTGCGCTTTTTGCGCCGCAATTGCATGGCTGCGTTTTCCAGATCGCGCCGATAGGACTGGATTGTGTTGTCGGCGGCGTTGCGCTCTCCAACCATCATCTCCAGGAAGAAATCGATCAGAACGGGGTCGGTCTGCATCGACACGGGCGCAGTGTCAGCGGTTCAGCAGGTCAGGATCAACCGGTTCTTCGATGACCCGTGTGCGCGGTTCCAGATTGGCCAGATAATACAGCGTGCCATAACCTGCTGCTCCAATGAGGCCGACACAAATCAACAGGATAATCAGGCTTCGCATAGGCTGGTTCGGCTCCCAAAACTTCAGATATTTGCCGCAAACGGCGTTGCGTTGATCCGATAAACAGGTTTATTCATCACCCAAAGCGGGTTTGGCAAGCGCAAGCACCTGTCCGCGTGCAATTTTTATATTCGGATGTTTGCCTGACATGGCCGTTTCACAGTACCAGACTTTTGCGGATCGCGCTCAACTGAAACAGTTTTTAGGGTCCAGAAGTCTGGTCCTGGTGGGGATGATGGGCGTTGGAAAAAGCAGCGTTGGTCGCCGCCTGGCGAACGCGTTGGATCTTCCCTTTGTCGATGCTGACAAACAAATCGAGGAAGCTGCCAATCGCAGCATAGTGGAAATTTTCGAGACCTATGGCGAAGCCCATTTCCGCGATGGCGAAAAGCGTGTCATCCAGCGCCTATTGACCGAAGGGCCGCAGGTTCTGGCCACGGGCGGCGGCGCATTCATGAATGATGAGACGCGGGCCGACATTGCCGACAAAGGTATCTCCATCTGGCTGAATGCGGAACTGTCGGTTCTGATCGGGCGGGTCAAACGCAAGCCAACACGGCCTTTGTTGCAGCAACCCAACCCTGAAAAGGTGCTGGCGGATTTGCTGGAAGCACGCAATCCGATCTATGCGCTGTCCGACATTACCATCACCTCTCGCGATGTGCCTCATGAGGTTGTTGTGGATGACATTCTGGCTGCTTTGAATGCCTATATGACTGACAATGGCGAACAGGCCATGGGGACAAAACATGAGTGAACTTGTTGAAACAGACCCGACACAGGTTCGGGTGGAACTGGGCGAGCGCTCGTATGATATCCTCATCGGGTCCAAACTTATGGATAGTCTGGGCGAAGAGATTGTTGCGCGCTATGGTTCTGTGCGGGCTGGAATTGTATCTGATAGCACAGTTGCGCCGCTCTATCGCGCCCGGGTTGAAGCCAGCCTGAAACAGGCTGGAATCGAGCCGGTGTTTTTTGAAATTGCAGCCGGTGAAGCCTCCAAATGTCTGACAGTATTTGAAGAGCTGGTGGAAGATGTGGTGGGTGAACGACTGGAACGCGGCGATGTGCTGATTGCGCTTGGCGGCGGTGTTGTCGGTGATCTGACTGGCTATGTGGCCGCATCCGTGCGCCGCGGCATCGGCTTTGTTCAAGTGCCGACATCATTGCTGGCACAGGTCGATAGTTCGGTCGGTGGCAAGACCGGTATCAATTCTTCCCATGGCAAGAATCTGATTGGAGCTTTTTATCAGCCCGGTCTGGTGCTGGCCGATACCGATACGCTGAACACCTTGTCGCCGCGCGAATTGCGGGCAGGCTATGCGGAAGTGGCCAAATACGGGCTGATTGATGATCCGGATTTCTTTGTCTGGCTGGAGCAGAATCATGCGGCGATGCTGACGCAGGGCGATGTATCAGCCCGCATTCACGCCATTGCCAGTTCCTGCCGCGCCAAGGCGCGCATTGTCAGTGAAGATGAGCAGGAGCATGGCAAGCGTGCTTTGCTCAATCTTGGCCATACATTCGGTCATGCGCTGGAAGGGGCCACCGGCTATTCTGATCGGTTGGTTCATGGTGAAGGCGTGGCGATCGGCATGGTGCTGGCCCATCAGTTTTCAGCCTATATGAATGTGTGCTCACCTGATGATGGTGCCCGGGTTGTGGCGCATCTGAAGGCCGTTGGCTTGCCGACATCTGTTGCTGAAATTGCCGGAGACAAGTTGGATGCACCAACGCTGCTGCGTTTCATTGGTCAGGACAAGAAGGTGCAAAGAGGCGCTTTGACCTTTATTCTGACACGCGGCATTGGTGAAGCATTTGTGTCCAATGATGTGCCACCCAGCGCCGTTGAGGATTTTCTGCGCCAGACGCTTGATGGTTAATTCTGCATGGTGATAACCACCCATAGCGGAACGCCTTCAATATGCGCTGGAAACGCTCTATATGTCTGACATGCGCACGCTTTCTTGCGACACAAATTTTTGCCAATTGCTTTTTTACTGGAGACCCGAACCCATATGACCTCTGCCCTTTGGTTGACAATTCTTGCCATCATGGTGCTGATCATTGTCTCGGCGTTCTTTTCAGGCTCTGAAACGGCATTGACCGCTGCTTCGCGGGCGCGGATGCATGCTTTCGAAAAAGCTGGCGATGAACGGGCCGCAATTGTTCAACGTTTGATTCAGACGCGGGAGCGGCTGATTGGCGCGCTGCTGCTGGGCAATAATCTGGTCAATATTCTGGCCTCCGCTCTGGCAACCAGCCTGTTCATCACCCTGTTTGGCGATACGGGTGTGGTCTATGCCACATTGGTCATGACCGCCGTTGTGCTGGTGTTTGCCGAGGTCATGCCCAAGACGCTGGCGATTTCCAACCCTGACCGATTTGCCCTGACGGTCTCTCCCATTCTTCGCATCATTGTCGCTGTTTTCAGCCCGGTGGTGATTGCCATTGAAGCGTTTGTGAAACTGGTTCTCAACAGATTTGGCGCCAATATTGGCGATCAGGACATTCTGTCCGCCCATGAAGAACTGCGTGGCACTGTTGATTTGCAGCATTCAGAAGGCGGATTGGTGAAGGATGATCGCGACCGTATTGGCGGTCTGCTGGATCTGAATGAGCTGGAAGTGTCCGACATTATGGTTCACCGTACCGGCATGATGGTGCTGAACGCGGATGAAAGTCCCTCCGCTCTGGTGGATATGGCGCTGGCCAGCCCCTATACGCGTATTCCAATCTGGCGCGGTGATCCGGACAATATTGTCGGCGTGCTGCATGCCAAGGATCTGCTGCGCTCGTTGCAGGCGCAAAGTGGCGATGTGGAAAAACTGGATATCATGGAGATTGCCACAAAGCCCTGGTTCGTACCGGATACGACCAGCCTGAAAGCACAGCTCAATGCCTTTCTGAAACGCAAGGTGCATTTTGCACTTGTGGTGGATGAGTATGGCGAAGTGCAGGGTCTGGTAACGCTGGAAGATATTCTGGAAGAAATTGTCGGAGAAATTGCCGACGAGCATGATGTGGAAATTCAGGGTGTTGTGCCGCAACCTGATGGCTCGGTGAATGTAGAGGGCACGGTGCCGGTGCGCGATTTGAACCGCGCCATGGACTGGTCGCTGCCTGATGAAGAGGCAACCACCATTGCCGGTCTTGTCATTCATGCGGTTCAAACCATTCCGGAACCGGGGCAGGCCTTTACGTTTTATGGCTTCCGCTTCCGTATATTACGCCGGCAAAGAAACCGCATAACCTCACTTAGAATCACGCCGCTCTCCAAAGATGTCGCGGCCTTGCAAGCAGTCAAATGATTAAGACAGCCGATTATGATCTGGCCATTGTGGGTGCCAGTTTTGCCGGGCTGACAGCCGCCCGCTCAGCCGCTTTGCGCGGGCTGAAAGTGGTGGTGATTGAAGCCAAGAAAGACCCTGGCGCGCGTATTCACACCACCGGAATTGTGGTGCGTGAAGCGGCTGAAGCGGTGGATATTCCGCACACGGTGACGCGGCGTGTGCATGGCATACGGCTCTATGCGCCCTCGACCAAACATATGGATCTGTTTGCCCCCGGCTATGCATTTCTGACCACCGATACGGCGGCCTTGATGCGCTGGCTGGCAGATGAAGCCACCCGTGCTGGCGTTAAAATTCTCTGCGATACCCGCTTTACGACAGGGCGCTATGAAGCTGGCCTTGTGCATATGGATCAGCCAGCTATCACGGCGCGTTATCTTTTGGGCTGTGATGGTGCCAAATCCCAGGTGGCAGACGCCTTTGGCCTTGCCAAAAACACCAAATTTCTAATCGGGGTCGAGGCGGAATATGCTGGCCTCGACAGTTTCGATCCGCGCTTTCTGCACTGCTTTCTGGATTCCAACATTGCGCCGGGCTACATCGCCTGGGCCGCGCCTGGACCGAAAGTCACACAGATTGGCCTGGCCACCAAAGGCGACGCCAAACCCGCTCTGCAGCGTTTCATCGACCAGACGGAAGCGCGCTTCAAATATTCAAAGGCCGAGATTGTCGAACGCCGCTCAGGTGTCATCCCCTGCGGCGGGCTGGTGCGCCCTTACGCCACTGATGGGGTGATGCTGATGGGCGATTCCGCCGGTCTGGTCTCACCGCTCACAGCCGGCGGCATCAAACTCTCCTTCGAATTCGGCCGCCGCTCCGCCCACGCCATCGCTGACCATCTGCTGAATGCAGGTCCGCCGCCCGAACACATCATCGACAGCGATCTGCCCCGTTTCCGCATCAAATCCAAGCTGCGCAGCGCTCTGAGCTATGGCCCACCCAACTGGATGTATAATTTGCTCATCGGCACCCCGCCCCTGCGGGCATTGGCGCAGCGGCTGTATTTCCATCGCAGAGGTGGCGGCGGGTCGTTTGAAGAGTTTGCTGGGAAGCTGGCGGATTAGCAGAGATCTAATCGTAGCGAGGAGCAATTATGCGTTACATTTATTGATCAATTCAAACGCTCTATTTCGCGTAAAAATTGCCTTGTGGAACGCTACTATTGACTTTCCATCGGTAACGGAAAGTCACTCTTTCAAGACCATCTACGTCGCCGATTTAAAACAGATTGGGGGCTGTCTTTGCACTAGCTGTTATGCGCTAAAAAGGAATTTCATCATCATCTCTGAATGTTGGTTGTATCGCAACTTTGGTGGGTGCAGGAAGAGCAGGATGATGCAAAGGTCTAGCTAAGCGTTTTTGTTCTGCTTTTAGAGATTCGTTGAAATCGTCTGCTTTTTCGGCTTCGTCTCCAACATGCGCAATTATTCGGCTAATTGTTTTGAGAGCGTCAGGTGCATTTGCCAGAAACTCTGTCCCACCACCAACAGCTACAGCTACAGAAGCTACTGCAATCATTACCGCTGATAGATTTGTTCGGTTGGAAGATAAGTCACCTTCTAGGTTTTTTACCTTTGAATAAAGTCGGTTTTTCTTCTTTTCATCGATATCGCTTGCAGATATTTCACCTCTGAGTTTCTCTAGAAGCTGTTTTATACGCATCATTGTAGGGAGGGAAAGTTGCAGTTCCTTTTGACCTCTTGGAAGCGTTGACTTCAACCTGAGTCGAACAGAAAGTTTCCCAATTTCCCGTACGAAATTTTCAAATTGGTTCGAGTTTTCGACATCGAAGGTATCCGTATGAAAATCAATTCCCAAACCGCCAATTAGACCTTCAACCTCACCTACGTATTGATTCCTAACACTTGAATTGTAATAGTTTTGATCATCTGTTTTTTCTATAATTTCATTTAGCCTGTATCGCGCAATTTCTTCTAAGTGCGCAAAAATCATTTCATTATTATCAGGCAAATTAATATAATCTTCGCCACGCAAAAGATTGTATACTGACATAAAATCCTCGTTGATATCCATGGACTATGACTCAATAATATATAGGCTCTAACATTTTCTAATCTAGAGCCATTGTAAACCAGTCAACGAGATATCTAATATTGACATATGCCTTTTGAACAATGTTTTTGGCAAAATACGTTTTTAAATTCAGCTTCTTAAGCTAAGAAAATAGCATTTACTTGGTGGCACTCTTTTCACATTGTAACTTTGACTGATTCATATTTCGCGATCCGTTTATTTGCATGGAAATGAATATTTTTACAGCCAAGTGATTGTTTTCGTTTGTCCATTTAATTCATACAAAGAATAAAATATTTTCATTAGACTTGCATTGTGAAATTATGAGTACCATCTCAATGCTATGTTAATATTCAGACAAATAAGAGAAGCTTATAGTCACGTAGGTGCACCTAATGTGGCTAGAGAAAAGTGCTATTTCGAGGAAATGAAGGCTGTAGGTGACGCGGACCCAACAGGCCAAGTTTACAGGCATTTCGATGTTCTTTCGGGACGCACGAGTTCACTGCTTTCTCATATTTCGATCATGATTGCAGTAACAGCATTTATGCTGTCCATGGCGTATCCCAAAGGCACTCCATTGGATATTTTTGGGATTTTTTTAACTGTCGAACTGGCAGCGTACTCAGCGTTGACAATTCCAGTTCTGTCAATAACTTTCGTGACAAATTCTATGACTTCATCGCGATATGGCGAACGGCCTGAACCATCCGAGACTGACAAGGTTTTAGAAAAGTACCTGATGGTTTTTCATACTAGGCGCGCATATTTTTATTTCTCATTTATTACTTTAAATATTTTGAATGTTCTTTTTGTTATAACAGTTTCTGCGAAGTTCTTGTCGAGGGTTTTTTGATTGTAAGATCTATGGTGAGTAAATCTGTAGGAATTTGGCTGCAGAAATGAATAATTTTGCAATTGCGGTTCAGGCCAAGTTTCTTCGACAGGTTAACAGCGGCAAGCTTTGCCGTAGAATGATTGCCTTCGTTCGAGGTGTTTGCCGGGAAACTGGCGGATCAGATTCCCGGCACAAGAAAGCCTTTAACCGAACCAACCGGTAACTTTGCCCCAGAGTGATTTATCTGGTGCGGATTCGGCTGCAGATCCCTGGACTGGGTCGCTGCCTTTGATTTCTGGCAAATCTTCGCTGTCGAAATGTTCTTCGTCGGGCTTAACTTCAGCGCGTGCAACTGTCTCGGTTGTGAAGTCGGCAAAGGAATCCATGCTGGCCAAGGTCGAGGGACCGGCCATGCCGTCTGCACCAAGATTGTTAGCCTTCTGATAGTCCATGACCGCCTGCCGGGTGCCCTTGCCGAAAACGCCGTCAGCGCCAATGCCAAGTGCTTCCTGCAGTTGCTTTACTGCTGCGCCGCGGGACCCAACGCGCAACAGAACCAGTTCCTGCAAGCCCATGGCTGTGAATGTATCCGGTCCGGCAATGCCATCAACGGCCAGGCCATTGGCCTTTTGATATTCCATCACGGCCTTTTTAGTGCCGCCACCGAAAATACCGTCAGCGCCGATAGCCAGCTTTTCCTGCAGACGTTTGACCGGAGCACCGGACATTCCCTGTTTCAAAATAGACATTGTTCTTCCTTCTAGAAAATATGGGCCATCAGCCCGTTTGAATGATCAGTCGGTTTTGATCGACTTGGCATAAAGACAATGATCAACAGATCGAATTGTTGCCTCTCCATAGACTGTTCATCACGCTGCCGCTAGCTGCGCAGGAAGGAAGTTGGGATAGAGTTTTACTCCCGCCAATAATCATTCGCCTGTGCCACTGTCTGGAAATTTGTCGCTACCACATGGGAGGCCATGGTCAGGCTGTCGGCTTTGTTGGCGTAGTCGGGGCGCATGCGGCCGCGGGCTGCATCGTCCGGCTGGGTTTTTTTGACGGCCATGCGGGACAGTTTTATGGCGAGCTCGTAGCCTTCTTCAGGCGTTTTGGTGATGAGTGTTGGCAACCAGGACATGGCGTTTCCTCTTTTTATATCGTGAACGATTTATTATGATGAGTAAATAAATGGCATTGTGATTGATTGTCAACATTATTATATCGTACACGATGTAAAACGGTTTGATGCAGGAGCCTCCCACATGACTGATGTTCCAACCAAAGTGCTGGCCAAAGCAGATGAGTTGTTCTGCTTTTCTGTCTATAGCGCCGCGCATGTGATCAACCGTGCCTATACGCCACTGCTAAAGCCGTTGGGGCTGACTTATCCGCAATACATTACGCTCACCCTTTTGTGGGAAGAGGATGGGCAGAGCGTGGGGCAGTTGGCCAAACGTCTGAAGATGGAATCCAGCACCCTGACGCCGCTTCTCAAGCGGTTGGAAAAGCTTGGTTCTGTGACCCGCAAACGGGGTGTTGAGGATGAGCGGCAGGTTTTTGTCTTTTTGACCGAAAGCGGCAAGGCGCTGCAAGAACATGCGCCCCGGATCACGGAATGTCTGATTTCCGCAACGGGGCTGGATATGGAGCGGTTGGAGGCGCTGGTCGCTACACTTGGTGAATTGACAGAAAACCTGGCAGCTGATGGAGCGTAAGGTTTGTCTGAAAGCCAATGTAATTGTTAGGCTTTGCGCTTAAGTCAGTCCCATATCACAAAGCAAATCATGTCATTACCACACACTGGCGGGTGCCTTTGCTGCGCAATGCGTTATAAGATCACAGGCGAAGCGGCCTTTATGATGCAGTATTATTGCCGGTCATAGCGCCAAGATCCATCAGCGGATGACAAACGTCTACCATCTGTGGAGCGGAGAATGACGGGTGATCCACCACCATACGGATCAGTCTCAGCCTATGTTAGCTATACTGTAGCGTCTGAGTGATGCTGATTGACCAGCGCGCCTTGTGATGATGTGGACAGCTCTGACCGTCTGCACTTTTCAAACTGACACCTCTGCCGTCATTTTTGGATCGGATCAAACAGGGCCTGCACCAGCGTAAGTATTGCGGCCTAGAGCCTGATTTCGCCATTGTAGATCGCGCGCGCGATGGCTTGTTCTCTGGTTTTGGCATCAAGTTTGCGTTTGGCGTTTGAAACATAGAGATTTATTGCGGATTCGCTGACCGATAGTTTTTCCGCGATGAGTGCTGGTCTCAATCCCCGGCTTAGCCAAAGCAGGCATTCACGCTCTCTCATGCTCAGGACTGGATTTCTGGCGTTTCCAACTGAAAGCAGTGAAGACAATTGCTCATATGCCAGCATTCCTGCGAGATGAATGTCTGTCGCATAATCTGCTTGCTGGGTGGCAAAGACTCGATTGCTTTCGGTTGATGTAAGTAACCAACCACCGAACGGAGAGTGCCCCACGGTGCGCACCGGGATGCCCAGCCCATTTTTAGCCCCGGCATCTGCGGTGAAATCCAGAAAGGCCTGATGTTCCGGAGCAGCGCCTGCAAACGTAGAAAAATCATTTGTCGACACCCTTTTTGCCGACAAAGTGCCACAGCAACATAGCAGGAATGGGTCTTGTTTCACCAGGCCTGCATCCTGATACAAATTACAAAATTCATCTGGGAGGTCTGTCACCAACAGATCTGAAACCAGTCCATGAGTCGATTTGGAGGCGAGCGTTAGCGAGCATTTGGAAAAGCCGCGATCTTTTGAAAATCTGGACATGTGTTCCCAAACGTCATCGACGCCTGAACAAGACCGGAGCGTATCTGCAAACTGTTCAACACTCAGAACCACACCACTCTCCCAGAAACAAGCGAACCACCTATTGCCTTTATCTGCACCACAGAACTATGGCATTTTTGCCATATTGATGGCCAGCAACGGCAAGGTCCATTCTCAGCACATGACCGGCGATGATACTGAGGGCGCATGGGCCAGAAATCCACGCCGTGTTGAAAGAGCCTGATTCACATATTTTTTCTCCCCCAGCGCGTTGCCGATAAACCGTCAGATGAATTCGCAATATTCCTGAGCCTGGTTGCACCGAGAAAGAGAAGGGACGTGATATCATGATAAGATCTGCTGTTGAAATTCCAACCTCAATTCGGACGCTAGCGATTCAAGTTGGACTGTTAGCGGCGACAATCTTGGCAAATGCTGCACCGGTCCAGGCCGAGACAATGTTTGATGCTGCCGTCTTTACCAATGGCAAGGCCTATTTTTTTAAAGGTCATGGCTATTATCGGTTTTCTGGTGAATTTCTGGATGATGGTTATCCCAAGGCAATGAACCAGTGGGGCGGTCTTCCCAACACATTCATGCAGGGTATCGACGCCGCGCTGCATCTGGCCGATAATAAAAAGCTCTATTTCTTTAAAGGTGACGAATATGTGCGCTTGCAGGGCACGGTCACGGAAAATGATTATCCCAAGAAAATCAGATTGAACTGGCACGGATTGCCTGCAAGGTTTCACTCCAATTTGGATGCCGCACTGTACAGAGCCGGCCACACCTATTTCTTTAAGAATGGCGAATATGTTAGATTGACGGGGACCAAAATGGACCCGGGCTATCCAAAAAACCTCCCCGGCGGATGGGGATTGCCCGCTGGATTCGTCGGTGAAATCGACGCCGCTATCAATCACCCTGTATGGAAAAACAACTACTTTTTCACAAACGACAGATATGTGCGATTGACCGATACAAAGCTGGATAAGGGTTACCCACGGTCGAACCAGACTTGGAGATTGAGGCTAAACAGATCGCCGCTCATTGATGGCTTAAAGAAGCTTGTCAAAAAAGAAGAACGCATTGATGCAAAGGCGTTGGTGACCGGGCTAAATTCCGTCTTTAACGGAACATCGCTTTATCTTGATAATTACAATGACGGGCGCGGTTGGGCAGAGCGATTCTCAAAACTCACGCTCCCGAAACAGCTTAACGATTTTCAGAATGATAAGGTCATTCCCATCCCGCTGCCGGAATATAAAATGCCTCCGTTCTTTTATAATATCAATAACGTCCAATCCAACCGATGGGAGTTTGCATCTGCAGGAGACAAGCTACGTCTTATCATTGGCTTTGAAAGTTCAGGTAGTGAAATCATTGGACGGTGCTTTCACGAGGCCTGGTGCGATATTATAGGGGATGACAACACGGCCCCCGATATCCAATGGGATAATCTGACAGTGACCATCGACTTGAAACCGGTTGCGAAATCGGGGGAAGTCTTCCTTCAGGATCCCGTCATTACACTTGGTGGCACGCCAAAGTTTCAGGGCGTCTGCGCGGGGACCGTAGGTGTTTTGGGATATGATATATGTGATGCGGCTTTTGGCTACCGCAGTATGATCACCGGCAGTATCCGATCAGCACTGAAGACCGAACTCATGAGAGGAAACATCCAAAAGGTTATTTCAGAGCAAATCCGGGCAAAGGTGTTGAATCTTGTCAAAATTCAGACAGTAGAGGCTGTTTCCTTCAGGAATGGCCAGTTCGTGATAACCCATGAACCTCCAGCAACACAAACCTGGAAACCTTAGCACTGCACAGGCAAGTTCAATTCGAAATCGGCATCTTTCCCAATGCGCGTCTGTGCATGGGGATGCTGTTTTTGTGGCCTTCAGCAAAGGTGATGTTCTGTTGGTTGAGTTTACTCCCGCCAATATTCATTCGCTTGAGCAACTGGAAGCGCTGGTCGCCACACTTGGTGAATTAACAGAAAATCTGGCTGCTGATGGAGCGTAAGGTTTGTTTGAAAGCCAATGTAAATGTTAGTCTTGGCGTTTGAATCAGTCGCGTATCAGGAAAGCAAACCATGTCGTTATCACACACTGGCGGGTGCCTTTGCGGCGCAACGCGTTATGAAATCACCGGCGAACCGGCCTTCACGATCCAGTGTTATTGCCGGGATTGTCAGCGCATTTCGGGGGCGGGCAATCTGCCGCTCTATGTGGTTCCGCGTGATTGTTTTTCAGTGACTGGTCCGGTGAAAACCCATTCGCGGAAATCCGAGACCGGCAATGATCTGGAATTGACGTTTTGTGGAGACTGCGCCTCGCCCATTTGCAATATCAATTCAAAACTGCCCGACAAGGTTTTCGTGATGGCAGGCTCATTGGATGATCCAGGTTTGTTTTCCACCGAGACCAAAATTTACGAAGCTTCACGCCAGCCATGGGACAAGAGCTAAAGGCGCATCTGGTATTGTTTGTCTTTGCACGCTTTCCAGGCCGTCACCGATAAGTGACTTCGGCAGCGGCCCCGATGCGCTATGATTGCGCAAATGGGAGGCTGAAAGTGTCAAATACTCGTCTGTTAAAGATCGGCATAGTTGGAACGATCATCGCTGCTCTGTGCTGCTTTACGCCGCTGCTGGTTATTCTGCTGGGCGCGCTGGGTCTGTCAGCAATGGTCGGTTATCTCGATGTGGTTCTGCTGCCCGCGCTGGGCATTTTTATCCTCATCACGCTTTATGCTCTGTGGAAGAGGCGCAGCGCATGAGCATTGCTGAATCAGCCATCACCTGCCCAAAATGCAATCATGTTGAAACCGAAACCATGCCGACGGATGCCTGTCAGTGGTTTTATGATTGCAAAGGATGCGGCACCTTGCTGAAGCCAAAAGAAGGCGATTGTTGTGTTTATTGCTCCTATGGAACCGTGGCCTGTCCGCCAATTCAGGACGGTGATTCCTGTTGCAGCTGATCCTTCTGGCTTCAAGTCTGAGCTAAACTGGCCCTATCTTGTGTCAGATAAGGCAGTCAGTTTTCCATAAGCTGAAAACTGGAGGATACATATTCATGTGCAGCGATAAAAACGCCGGGACGGCCAGAGCGACCATCCAGATTGAAAATGCCAAAACACGGGTCACCGAATGGCGCTTCCCAAAACGGGGCGACAATACAGGTTGGCACAGGCATGAATATGATTACGTGGTTGTGCCGCTGTTTGATGGAAATCTGGAGATTGAAACAGCAGGCGGGGAGCGGACTATCGCTGCCATGCAAAACGGCGTCCCCTATTTCCGCGCGTTGGGCGTGGAGCATGATGTGATCAACGGCAATGATTTCGAGTGTGCCTTTGTGGAGATCGAATTTCTCGACCGCTAGACGCGTTCATTTCCACACCTGACTGTCTCAATTGCGCGAGCAACCGTTGAAACATACCGGGAAGTTGGGTTGAGCTTCCGGGCTCCACTTCCGGGCACCAATTGCCTGATCTGCCCTCATCGTCCTATACTCAGGATGAGGAGGGGGACATGATCAGGCTTTTTTTGATGTCTTGCCTTGCGTGGCTAAGCTGCCTCGGCGCTCTGTATGCGCAAGACCAAGGCGCAGTTACACAAACGGACTTGCGCCCGGACATGCGCATTGCCGTGCGCATCGGCGTGCTGGCCTATAGGGGGTCAGAAAACCTGCAGCAGAACTGGACCAGTCTGCAAGATTATCTGAACGCGGTGCTTCCAGAGTGGTCGTTTCAGATTGTCCCGATGACGCTGGGCTCGGCCAGTAAGCAGATCGAGACCGGACAGCTGGAATTTGTCATCACCAATCCGGGCCATTTTGTGGAACTGAGCCGAACACACAGAATGAGTGTTCTGGCTTCGCGATCACAAAAGAAATCGGATGGAACTTATTCAGGCGAATTTGGAAGCGCGATCATTGCCCGGAAGGGCAGAGACATAAATGGGCTGCAGGATATTGCAGGTAAGTCCGTTATGGCGATTGACCAAAATGCTTTTGGCGGATTCCAGCTTGCATGGCGTGAATGCAACAGTGTTAAGGTCGATCTCTTTACAGACACATCGAAGTTGAGTTTCGTTGGGTTTCCAATGGATCACATCGTGACCGCTGTTCTGGCTGGCGATGTTGATGTCGGCATTGTGCGCAGCGGTCTGGTAGAGGCTATGGCGCAAGAGGGCCAGATTAACCCCGATGCACTGGTCTTTTTGAACTCAAATGTTACCTACACCCATCCCGACCGGGTCAGCACACCGCTTTATCCCGAATGGCCGTTCGCAGCGTTGATGACAACCGCCTCAGAGCTGAAGGATCGCGTCACCGTTGCGCTCTTGTCTGCCCGTCACAGCCCGATTGCACCTGGTCTGGGAATGACTGATATGTGGTCTGCACCGATTTCCTATCATGCGGCAATTGAGGTAACGGACGCATTTCAGGCGCGCCTTCATGAGCTGGATGCGGGGAAGCGCATCGCCGTTCCGGCCCTCATTTGGATAGGGTTGGTGATCGTATTGTTTTCGGGGGTTATCATCCTGTGGCGTCGGACCATTTCTTCTCCTGTCCGGCCAATCGATGCAATGCCCGCCACCGACAAGGTAGATGGCGTAAATCTGACCAGGCGCGAACATCAGATACTGGATTTGGTGGCACAGGGATTGTCGACCAAGGAGATTGCTATCGACCTTGGAATCAGCCCGAAAACGGTTGAATTTCATCGCGCAAACCTTCTCAGGAAGTTTGGTGCCCGAACGTCGAGCCAACTTGTAGCGCTGGCAACCTAGGGTATTCCCCGGGGCCAAAGCCCTTGAAACAGTGGGTTGTCCGAGGTTCCCGCCCTTGCCTTGGATGGTAGGATTCATGGGAGCCCGCACAAAGCAGGCTAATCGAGGGAGGACATTATGAAACATCTGCTATCACTTTGCGCCGCTGTGGCGCTATTGGCTGCAACTCTGGTGGTGCCGGCAACGCAAGCCCAAGCCAATGAACGATATGGCAAACAAAAGGTCGTGTACCACATCAACTATAATGGTGGTGAAGACGATAAATTGTACCGTGGCGCCATGCGCAACATTCAGAACCATATTAACGCCGTTGGTGCAGAAAACATGGAGATCAAGGTGGTTCTTCATGGCAACGGTCTTGGCCTTCTGGCGCAAGCGAAGTCCAACGAGCGTCTGCAGGGTCAGGTGCTGGAGTTGAAGGGACAGAACGTCGACGTCCATGTCTGCAATAATACGCTTAAGGGGCGCAAGATCTCGTATGAGGATGATCTGTTCGATGTGTTCGAAGAAGATATCGTGCCAAGCGGTGTCGCAGAACTCTCACGGCTGCAACAGATGGGTTATACTTATATCAAACCCTGAGGGTCCGAAGCCGGATGTGCCACGTGGCAAAACGTGGCAAATAGAAGTTGCTGAATGATTGTTGTGCAGGGGATTTGCATCCCCTGCCGTGAAGCTTTGTCGGGTTCGAGTTTCTCGACCGTTAGTTGCATCTGGCCTTGATGGTGCGGATCGGTGACTGATAAGCTCCTGAAATGAAAATCATGTCATTAAATGGTTGGGGCGGTCGGCTGGGCGCCGAATTGCTTGCCTATGTCACTCAGGCTGACCCGGATGTTTTATGCCTTCAGGAAGTGGTGCATACGCCGGGCACGCAAAAGGACTGGCTGAGCTATCGTGATCAGGGCCTGGAATTGCCGCAAAGAGCGAGTTTCTTTGCTGAAGTTTCAAAATCACTTCCGAATCACAGGGCGATTTTCTGTCCAGCGGCGCAAGGTGATTTGTGGGATGGTCCAGAGCGCATTCCTTCACAATGGGGCCTGGCGACCTTCATCCGCGACACCATGCCCGTTATCGCCCAGCATCAGGGCTTTGTTCACGGCACATTTTCTGCAAATGGATATGGCCCGCATCCGCGCTCCAGAAGCGCGCATGCTGTGCGGCTGTTTGATTTCGAACAGCAAGTGCCAGTTGTCATCGCACATATGCATGGTTTGCGCGATCTTGCCGGCAAACACGATACGCCAGAGCGGTTGGTGCAAGCGCGCAAACTGGCAGAATTGACCCAGTCTGTTGCCCAGCTGGGCGATCCCATAATTGTGTGCGGCGATTTCAATGTTCTGCCCGACAGTGAAACATTTTCCATTCTGGGCGAACTGGGTTTGACCGACCTTGTTCAAAGCGCTGGCGGTGGTGGCACCAGAACATCGCATTATACCAAGCCGGGCCGTTTTGCAGATTACATGCTTGTGAATGCGGCCGTGACAGTTTCGTCATTCGATATTGTGAGAGATCCAGAGGTCTCCGATCACTGCCCGCTGGTTCTGGAAACTGATCAGGATTAAGAGACACTCATGCATGATATCCCGACACTTGAGACAGACAGATTGATATTGCGTGCCCCCCGTGACGCAGATTTCTCGGTTTACCGGGATTTTTACAAGGATGCGGAGGCCTCAAAATTCTATGGCGGCCCCAAAAACGAGCTTGAAACCTGGAACAGGTTGGCGAGTGATCTTGGTCACTGGTACTTGCGAGGCTTCGGGCTCTGGGTGCTTGAGCGACAACAGGACGGCCAGATTGTCGGTGCGTGCGGTCTTGTGTGGCCAAAGGGATGGCCAAGGTCCGAATTAACCTGGTGGATTGCCAGCCATTCAAGACGAAAAGGATATGCCAAAGAGGCCTCTCGTGCAGCCATTCGCTTTGGCTACCAGCAGCTGAACTGGGATCTGGTCCAAACTCATATGAAAGACGAGAATTTGGCAGCCAAAACACTGGTTCTGTCTTTGGGCGGCACACCAATTGGCCGTGAAACCTTTCCAGATGGCATTGATCGGCACATCTACAGATTGCCAGAATGAGACTGTGGGTTCAGTCCTCCGGGCCGATCCAGCCATAGGGATTATATGCCACTTCCCAAAGATGCCCGTCAGGATCGCTGAAATAGCCGTGATATCCGCCCCAGGAGGCCTCCTGCACAGGTTTGACCGCTTTTGCGCCCGCCTGCAGGGCTTGTGCGAAAACCGCGTCCACATCCTCTTTGGAGGCGACATTGTGCGCCAGATTGAAATTGTTGTAGCCGCTGCCCTTGGCCGAAACGGCGGCGTCTTTGGCCAGTGCCTCTCGTTCAGACAGACCAAGCCATGTGCCGTTTAGATTGAAGAAAGCGACGCCCGGTGGTGAATCCATTTTGGGAAATCCCAGACCATCATGGTAAAATGCGACGGACCGCTGCAAATCTTCAACGGCGAGTGCGATCATGCTAATTCTTGGTTTCATGTGAAAGGCCTCACTGGTTTTGGCGGTATGGATGGGCGGATCAACAACTCTTGCAGCAATACACACCTGAATTCAGATGGTTGGCAAATGAACTTTCCCGGATTATGGATTCAAAACCGAAAAACCAACCACCAGAAAGTGTGGTGAAACATGTATCAACCATTGTTCCGCGAAGACCGTCTTGATGTCATGCAGGAATTGATATCTGCGCAGCCTCTGGCGACATTGGTGTCGGCCGCGGCAGGCCAGATACAGGCGGACCATGTGCCGTTGGTTTTGCATGCAGACCAGTCTGAAAAGGGCCTGCTGCGCGGGCATGTTGCCAAAGGCAATGGGTTATGGCGCAGTCGGGCTGAGCTGGAGTCTGTGATGGCCATCTTTCAGGGCCCGCAGAGCTATGTCACGCCCTCCTGGTATCCATCAAAGCAGGAGCACGGTAAGGTCGTGCCGACGTGGAATTATGTGGTGGTTCACGCGCGCGGTGCATTTCGGTTTGTTGATGATGCTGATTGGCTGATGGTTCATCTTGGTGAGTTGACCCGTCAACATGAGCAAGACAGAGCCGAGCCATGGGCCGTTTCCGATGCGCCCGCCGACTATTTGTCGCGGCAATTGCGCGGAATTGTCGGCGTGGAACTGACGATTGAGAGCCTTGAGGGCGTCTGGAAAGTAAGCCAGAACCGCGACATGGGCGACAGGGCCGGGGTTCAGGAAGGGCTTTTGCGGGAACAGACAACAGATGCCGACGCACTTTCGCGTCTGATTGGAAATGCATGAGTTGCAGGGCTGAAAAGGAAGTTTGCATGGCGTCAGACCCGGGACAGAACAAGATCAATGCGCAGGCTTTTTATGATCTGATGTTCAACCAATGTCAGCCGCGCGCAGCAATCGAAGCCTATGTGGGCGACGTCTACATCCAGCACAATCCGCATGTTGCTGATGGCAAAGAAGCCTTTATTGCGTATTTCGAACGTATGGCACGGGACTATCCCGGCAAGAAAACCATTTTCAAACGAGCAATCGCGGAAGACAATATGGTGGTGCTGCACTGCCATCAATTATGGCCGGGCAGTGATGATTACGCCGGTATCGATATCTTTCGTTTTGATGAGAATGGAAAAATTGTTGAGCATTGGGATGTGTTGCAGGTGATTACGGATGGGTCTGCAAATGACAATGGCTTGTTCTGAGGCGGGGTGGGCTTCAGGTTGGGCTGGAGTTGGCACCAGCATGAGTGGGCCGGCAAACTATTTCAGGTGAGGGTGTATAGAGATGTCCGATACAGATTATGCGGCGGCTTTGGCGCGTTATCGGGCCATGATGGACGCTTTTCCAGACATTGTCGTCAAGGGAAAAGCCAATCCTTACACGTCTATGAATGGCAATATGTTCAGCTTTCTCGACAAGACCGGTGTGCTGTGTTTGCGGTTGTCCAAGGCGGAGCGGGCGGACTTTGTCGAGGCTTATGGAACCGCACCAGTGGAGCAATATGGCGCGATCATGAAAGAGTATGTCGCCGTGCCGGAGGATATTGCCTCCGACCCGGACTCGCTGCGGGACTGGTTTGAAAAAAGCACCGCCTACGCCGCTACATTGCCAGCGAAGGCGACGAAGCGGCGTTAGTCACCGCTGACATCAAGGACAGGGATTGCCGTGTATGACGTGCAATTCATTGATCCGGTCTTCCAGTTCTTCGGTGATGATCAGATCGCCAGCTTCAAGCGCATTGTCCAACTGCTCCAGCGTTCTTGCGCCGATAATGTTTGAGGTGGTGAAAGGACGGGATGCGGTGAAGGCAATGGCCATCTGAGCTGCATCGATGCCAAACTCTTTTGCCAGTGCAACATAGGCGGTGTAGGCCTCATCGGCGCCGGGACCTTCATAGCGGGCCTGACGGGCGAACAGAGTGCTTCTTGCGCCCTTGGGCCGCGCTCCGTTGAGATATTTACCAGTGAGATAGCCCTGGCCGAGGCTGGAATAGGCCAGCAGCCGGACATCTTCCCGGATTGCCAGTTCTGCCAGATTGGCCTCAAAAGTGCGGTTGACCAGATTGTAGGTGTTCTGGATGGAATGGACGCGTTCCAGACCCTTATGGCGATGGGCCTCCAAATATTTCATGGCGCCCCAACTGCTTTCATTGGACAGGCCGATGGCGCGGATTTTCCCGGCCGTGACCAACTCGCTCATCACTTCCAGTGTTTCTTCAATTGGAACTTCGTCCTCATGCAGTCCCGGGTCCTTGAACCGCATGGGGCTGGCACCGAAGCTTGGCATGTTCCGGTCGGGCCAGTGAATCTGATAAAGATCGATGTAGTCGGTCTTGAGACGGGCCAGACTTCTGTCGACTGCTTCCATTATGTTGCGGCGGTCGAGTTTTGGCAGCGAGCCATCTTCGCGAAACCAATTGTTGCTGCTGCGGCCAACAACTTTGGTGGCGAGAATCACCTGATCGCGGTTGTTACGTGCTTCAAACCAGTCGCCGATGATTTCTTCCGTGCGCCCGACCGTGGCAGCTTTGGGCGGCACGGCATATAATTCTGCGGTGTCGAAGAAATTGATGCCACCTTCAAGGGCGCGGTCCATCTGGGCAAAGCCTTCGGCTCTTGTGTTCTGCTCGCCAAAGGTCATGGTGCCAAGGCAGAGGGAAGAAACAGTCATATCAGTGCGGCCAAGCCTGCGCATGTCCATGAGGTGATGTCCTGAGATTTTTGAAGGAAAATTCGGGTGGATTGAAATTTACGAGGGGTTTTCAGTTCTGTCCAGTTCGATTCGTGCCAGCAGGGCTTCTACATCCGGCAGGATGCGTTCCACAATGATGGCGACGCCTTCTGCGGTTGGGTGAATTCTGTCGGGCAGATTCAGCGCTTCCTCACCGGCTACACCGTCCAAAAAGAAGGGGTAGAACACAGTGTCATATTTTTTGGCAAGATCAGGAAAGATTGTGTTGAAGGCGTTGCCATACTCGGTGCCCAGATTGGGTGGGGCAAGCATTCCGGCGACCAGCACTTCAATATCGCGCTCCATAAACCGGGCAAGGGACGCCTCCACCGCATCGCGCGTAATCGTGGGGTTCACGCCGCGCAGCGCATCATTGGCGCCCAGTTCATAAATCACACCGTCGACATCTTCGCCAATTGACCAGTCGAGCCGCGCCAGGCCACCGCTTGTGGTATCTCCAGAAACGGCGACATTGCGCACTTCCACATCCAGACCTTTTGCAATAAGTGCCTTTTGTAACTGCACAGGAAAGGCTGCATCGGGCGGCAATTGGTAGCCGGCGGACAGGCTGTCGCCGAAGGCTGCCAGAATGATCTTCTCCTCTGCCATGGCCGGGCCGGTCCAAAAGGCCGTTATCCACGTAAGCAGAAACGCAACAGGTATTATTTTGTAATGCATCAGAAGTGTCCCATATGACCAACAGTCTTTTCGTGCCGCTTCCGAACTATATAGGGCTTTAATCTGTGAACGAAACACCTTCTTCCCAATCCACCGGACCTGCAATCCGTCTTGATGATGTGCATCTCAGCCTTGGTTCCGGTGCGGGCCGGGTTCATATTCTGAAAGGGTTTTCGTTTGAAGTGGAACGTGGCACCTCGCTGGGGCTGATTGGCCCCAGTGGATCCGGCAAATCGACCCTTTTGATGGTGATTGGCGGTTTGGAGCGGGCTGATAGCGGTGTCGTGGAAATCGCCGGGCAATCCTTTGAAAAACTCAGTGAAGACCAACTGGCTGTGTTTCGCGGACGGCATATCGGGATCGTCTTCCAGTCCTTCCATCTGATCGCCAATATGACGGCGCTTGAAAATGTTGCCGTACCGCTGGAACTGGCGGGTGTGCCGGACGCTTTTGACCGGGCGCGCAGCGAGTTGGAAAGTGTCGGCCTTGGAGAGCGTGTTACCCACTACCCGTCTGAATTGTCGGGCGGGGAGCAGCAGCGCGTGGCCATCGCCAGAGCGCTTGCCCCCAGACCAGCCATTTTGATCGCTGATGAGCCAACCGGCAATCTGGACGATGAAACGGGTCAGGAAATTGCCAATCTGATGTTCAGAATTCAAAAAGAGCGCGGCATGACACTTGTCTTGGTGACCCATGATGGCGGTCTTGCGAATTCCTGCGAGCGCGTTGTTGCCATTCGTTCCGGCGAGATTTTTGAAGATCGCGCAGCGGGCGATGCGCTGCTGCAAACCGCATGAGTGCGCCCGCCATGTCTCAACCGATTGCTGGATCGCGCCCTGCAGGCCTGTCTCTGCGCTTTGCCCTGCGGGAATTGCGCGGTGGCCTGAAAGGGTTTTACATTTTCCTGGCCTGTCTGGCACTTGGTGTGACGGCCATTGCCGGTGTTGGCTCTGTGTCACGCTCGCTCAGCGAAGGCATTTCGCAGGGTGGTAACACCATTCTGGGCGGTGATATTTCCTTTGAGCTTGTGCACCGTGAAGCGGTTGCCGAAGAACTGGCCTATATCGAGGCTCTGGGCGAGGTGTCTCAGATTGCAACAACGCGTGCCATGGCGCGGCGCTCTGACGGGGCTGATCAGACCCTTGTTGAGCTGAAAGCGGTTGATGGGTTGTATCCTCTGACCGGGACGGTTGAAACAGCCTCTGGTGCGGATTTTGCCAGTCTGTTGGCGCCACAATCAACAGCTGATGACCAGTGGGGCGCGTTGGCCGCTCCCGAATTGCTGGCACGGCTTGATCTGGCTGTGGGTGATACTCTGCAAATCGGTGAACTGACAGTTCTCATTACAGATACGTTGACGCTGGAGCCGGATCGGTTGTCCACCGGGTTTGGTTTCGGGCCGCGATTGATGCTCTCGGAGCCTGCGCTGCGGGCCAGTGGATTGATTCAACCGGGAAGTCTGATGGACTGGGTTTATCGGGTGAATTTGCCCGCAAATGGTAATTCCGACGCTGACTTGAAACGCATTGAGACCGATGCTGAAGAGAAGTTTCCTCTGGCGGGTTGGGACATTGATACACGCAATAACGCCTCGCCGGGTCTGCGCCGCAATATTGAGCGCTTTGCCCAGTTCCTGACATTGGTCGGGCTGACGGCGCTGGTTGTAGGCGGCGTTGGAATTGCCAATGCTGTGCGCGCCTATCTGGACACCAAGCAGAAAGTCATTGCGACCTTCAAATCTGTGGGTGCATCAGGTGGATTTGTGTTCCGCATCTATCTGTTTCAAATCATGGTGCTGGCCATTATTGGTATCGCCATAGGCTTGGTTGCCGGGGCTGCCATACCGTTTTTGGCCAGCGGATTTTTGCGCAATGTGCTGCCGGTGGAAACGGCCATGGGCATTTATCCGCAGGAACTGGCGCTGGCGGTTTTGTATGGTGTTCTGACAACGCTTGTTTTTGCTCTGTGGCCACTTGGAAAAATTCAGGATATCTCACCGACAGCCTTGTTCCGTGATGGCGCAGATGCGGGGTCCCGGCTGCCGGGCTGGCCTTATCTGATTGCCTTTCTGGCATCGGCTGTAGCGCTGGCAAGCGCTGCCATTTTTCTGTCCTATGACCCCTTTATTGCAAGCGTGTTTGTGGGTGCCTGTGCGGGTGCGTTTATTTTGCTGCGGGTGGTTGCCGAGATCATCATGGCTGTTGCCAAACGAGTGCCACGCCCCAAATCCACCCCGTGGCGTCTGGCCATTGGCAATCTGCATCGCAAGGGTGCGTTGACGCCAAGTGTGGTTCTGTCACTGGGTCTGGGACTTGCGCTTCTGGTTTGTCTGACGCTGATCGACAGCAATTTGCGACGCCAACTTAGCTCCACAATTGCGGAGCAGGCGCCAAGCTTTTTCTTTGTGGATATTCAGAACAATGATCTGGAAACCTTCAAAGAAGGCGTTCGCGCCGTGGCGCCAACTGGCGACGTTCAAAGTGTGCCGATGTTGCGTGGACGGATGATGTCGCTGGCTGGTGTGCCGGTGTCGGAAATCGAGCCGCCCCCCGGGTCCGCATGGGCACTTCGGGGCGACCGCGGCATTACCTATTCTGCAACCATACCGGATAATTCCAAGCTGACGGAGGGTGAATGGTGGCCTGCTGATTATCAGGGCAAGCCATTGGTGTCCTACGATTCAGAACTGGCCGGTGAATTTGGCCTCAAGATCGGCGACGAAGTGTCCGTGAATGTGCTTGGCCGCGAAATCACAGCCGAGATTGCCAATCTGCGTGAAGTGGAATGGGAATCGCTGGCGATCAATTTTGTGCTGGTGTTTTCGCCCAATACGTTTGCCGGTGCGCCGCACACGCATCTGGCCACATTGACCTATCCGGAAGGCTCGACCGAAGATGCCGAGTTTGCCGTGTTGAAATCTATCACATCAGCGTTTCCGGCCGTAACGAGTGTGCGGGTGAAAGATGCGCTGGATCAGGCCAATCAGGTAATCGGCCAGTTGGCGCTGGCTGTGCGCGTGGCAGCCAGCATTGCGCTGGTGGCCAGTATTCTGGTGCTGGGCGGTGCTCTGGCAGCGGGTCAGCACCACCGGGTCTATGATGCTGTTATTTTGAAAACTCTGGGTGCAACGCGGCGACAGCTGATTCAGGCCTTTGGCCTTGAATATCTGTTGCTGGGCACTGTTACAGCGGTGTTTGGTCTGATTGCCGGTTCAGTGGCATCATGGTTTGTGCTGGAGCGTATCATGGGCGCTGATTTCACCTTCCTGCCTTCTGTGGCCTTCTCTGCCCTTTTGACTGCCCTTGTGTTGACGGTGGGCTTTGGCCTGGCAGGCACATGGCGGCTGCTTGGTCAGAAAGCTGCACCGGTGTTGCGTGAATTGTAACGCTCAATCGCCAGCTTTGCGCCCTCGGTAACAGGTTCGATAATCGGCACATCAATAGCCTGTTCAATGGTTTTGGCGGCGATGGCCAGCGGCCCGCCTCCAATCAGGAGGGCCTGCGCGCCATCACGCTGAATGCAGTTGCGGGCCACTTCCAGAAGCAATTGGGTCATGTTGTTCGGGTCGCTCATGGTTTGCATCGGTTCTCCATCTGTAATGCGTATTGATGCCAGTTCACTCCCGTAGCCATAGTGTGCGGCTGTGCGTTCTATCGAGCTGTGTAATGCAGGTGTTGTGGTGATGATGGAGAAGCGTCGTCCATCTGCGGCGGCGGCACGCATGCCCGCCTCTGCAATGCCTGTAACCGGTATGCCCACGAGTTGTCGTAACTCAGCCAATCCTGGATCCCCAAAACCTGAAATCAAAATTCCACCGACGCCATGCCGCGCCAGATTTTCGCCAATGGTGACGATCTGATTGGCAGCGCTTGCAAGCGCTGGCTCATCGGTGACAATGGAAGGGCCAAGCAGCATCGTGTGCCCTTCAAATGACGGTTGATGGGGGTAGATGCCGTTTGCGATTCCCGTCATGAAATCGGTTGTGCGCTTGTTGGTATTGGGGTTGAGAAGGGCAATTTTAGGCTGCATGGCGTCCGTCCGCTTCTTGCCTGATGCAGGCAACGAACTGATCGGCTCCCGATTTTTCAAGCATCGGAACAGCGACGGTGCACTCCGTAGTGGCAAGGGGGCATCTTGGCGCAAAAGCGCAGCCTTGCGGCATGGCAGCAAGGTCGGGTGGCATGCCGGCGATACAGTCAATTGTCTCGCCGCGTCTGGCACCAATCACAGTCGATGTCAGCAGACCATTGGTATAGGGATGATGGGGTGTTTTCAGCACATCGCTGGCTGTGCCTGTCTCGACAATTCGCCCGGCATACATCACCGCAATCCGATCCGAGATTTCTGCGGCTACGCCAACATCATGGGTCACGAATATGGTCGCCATACCCAGTTCACGCTGTAACTCGCGCAGCAATAAAATGACCTGAATCTGGACGGTTGCGTCCAGCGCAGTTGTCGGCTCATCCGCCAGCAAGAGCTTTGGCCCTGTAGACAGGGCAAGGGCGATCATGGCGCGCTGGCGCATGCCGCCGGATAATTCGTGGGGATAATTGTCGATGCGCGATTTTGCGTCCGGGATTTTTACCAGATCGAGCATTTCAAGGGCCCGCGCCCGTGCCCTCGCTTTGCTGGTTGCGCCGTGTCGCATGACAGTTTCTGTGATTTGTTGGCCGATGGTGAAAACCGGATCAAGGGCTGTGGCAGGCTCCTGAAAAATCATCGAGACCTCGCCACCGCGATAATTGGATAATTCCCGTCTGGTGAGTGACAGAACGTTGCGCCCATCCAGCGTGATGCCGCCGGAAATTTGTGTTTTGCGAGGCGGGAGGATGCCAAGCAACGCACGCAGGGTTACGCTTTTGCCACTCCCGGATTCACCGATGACGCCCAGAACCTGACCGCGTTGCAGTTCCAGATTGATGCCATTGACGGCGGCAATTGTTCCTTTTTCGCTTCGGAACCGGACGGTCAGATCCTCGACTTTGAGAAGGGGGGCGCTCATGAGGATTGCCCCGCAAGTGAGTGCCCTGATTTTGGGTCTGCCATGTGGCAGCGCACTACCTCAGCACCAACTCGATCGTGTGCCGGTGCATTGGCGGTGCAGACTGTCTCTGCACTTGGACAGCGTGGCGCAAAGCGGCATCCCTCGGGCAGATCAATCGGGCTGGGTGGATCTCCGACAATGGGGGCTTCATGGGTGCGCTTCTCAGGGTCGGTGCTTGGCATCGAGGCCAGTAGAGCCTTTGTGTAGGGATGGCGCGGATTTTCATAGATTCGATCAACCGAGCCGGATTCCACCACTTCACCCAGATACATGACGATCAGGTTATCAGCGATGTAACGCACCACGTTCAAATCATGGGAGATAAATATGAAGCTCAAGTCAAGTTTAGCTTTTAGCTCATTCAGCAAATTCAGAACCTGAGCCTCGACCGACTTGTCGAGCGCCGACACAGCTTCGTCAAAAATGACGATCTTCGGCCTTAGCGCCAAGGCTCTGGCAATGTTGACGCGTTGCCTTTGTCCGCCGGATAATTCGTGCGGATAGCGCCCTGCATATAAGGTCGGTTCAAGGCCGACCTGAGTCAGAAGCTCATGTGCGTCTGTGCGGGCACTTTCCTTGTCGACGCCATGAATGAGCGGCCCGAAAATGATGGATTGTTCGATTGTCAGGCGCGGGTTCAGGGAAGCGGAACTGTCCTGAAACACCATCTGGACCTGCCGCCGGTAAGCTTTCAGACCGGCGCGGGTTTGCAGGATTTGTGACCCGTCCAGCAAGACATCACCGGCATCGGGTTCGATCAGTTGCAGCAACAGGCGGGCCAATGTCGATTTGCCGCAACCCGATTCACCGACAATGCCAAGTGTCGTTCCCGGTTGAAGTTGAAAGGATACATCCGACACAGCGTGGACTTTTTTTGCGGCACTGCCGGGCAGCCCGCCACGCACGGTGAATGTCTTTTCGAGGCTGATGGCCTCCAGCGCCGGTTCAATTCTGACTTTTTCAGCAGGTTTCATGACACCTCCATGGCGCTGCGCAAGCCATCAGAGAGCATGTTGAAGGACAGGGAGACAATGAAGATGAACACGCCTGGCAAGGCGGCGATAAGGGGTTGGCTGTAGATTGCAGCGCGCAATGTGTTGAGCATGAGGCCCCATTCAGCGGTTGGTGGTTTTGCACCCAGCCCAATGAATGACAGGCCTGCAGCCATGATGATGGCGACAGACAGAAGGCTGGTCGCATAGACCAGAACAGGTCCCAGAATATTGCCAAGAACATGAACCCGGATAATGGTCAGATTTCCAGCGCCGCTGGCACGGGCGGCTTCGACGAAATCCAGCCCGCGTACCTGTGTCGTGGCACTTTCGGTAATGCGGATCATGGGGGGCACCAGAACAATGGTCAGAGCCACGAGCGCATTTCCCACGCCTGCACCAAGAGCACCGGCAATGGCAACCGCCAGCAGCACCGAGGGGAAGGCGAACAGAACGTCAGCAGTGCGCATGATGATCGCGTTGACGCGTCCACCGACAAAGCCCGCAAGAGTGCCGAGAGAACCACCGATCAGCAATGCCAGAAAGACCGGCACGAAGCCCATGATGAGGGAGGTGCGTCCACCATAAAGAAGACGTGTCAGCATGTCCCGTCCCAGCTCATCGGTACCCAGAATATGTCCCTCGGTTCCCACTGGTTTAAGACGTTTGATCACGCTGCCAATCGCCGGGTCGTAGCTGGTCAGCAGGGGGGCAGCGAAAGACGCACAGATGATAAGAATCAGCGAGATGAGGCAGATCATCGATACCTTGTCTTTGCAAAGACGTCGCCAGACGGACTGCCAGTAACCGACGGAGCGTGGCATGACCGTCACCGGCAGTGAGGAAATTGGGGTAGCTGTTTGAGGTCCCTCGGAATTGACGATACTCATATGCGCTTAATCCTTGGATCAAACAGCGGCTGGAGGATATCCACAATGAGGTTCATGGCGACAAAGAAGAGGGCCAGGACCAGAATTGTCCCCTGAAGCAGTGGAATGTCGCGGGTGAGAATGGCGCTGTTCAGCAGCAGGCCGGTGCCGGGCCAGGAAAACACTGTTTCAACCAGAATTGACCCGGCCATCAGATAGCCCATCTGTACGCCGATGACAGCCAGTGCTGTCGGTGCTGAATTCTTGACCACGTGCCAGAAAATCTGAACTTCCGTCAGGCCCTTGGCGCGCAAGGCGGTGACAAAATCGCGTGCCAGAGTTTCCGCAACCAGGGCGCGGACAGAGCGTGTGACGATGCCAGCTGGCATGGCGGCGAGTGTCACTGCAGGCAGGATCATGAAACGCAGGCGCTCCAGAATTCCTGCATCCGGATTTGTTCCAGCTCCCATGGCTGGCAGGGCGTTGAGTTGAACTGAGAAAATGACGACCAGGACGATGCCAAGCCAATAATGAGGAATCGAAACACCGGATATGGCGAAGGCTGAGGCGACTTTATCGACGGGCGACCCGATTGTGTAGCCTGCAAGCATGCCGAGCGAGAGGCCGACGATGAGTGCCATCAGCGACGCCAGAAATGCGAGACTCAGAGAATAACCGATTGCATTGGAAATCTCCGACAGTACCGGGCGTCCGGTGGCAATCGATTTGCCAAAATCGCCGGTTACGACATTGCCAAGCCAGATGAAATATTGGACGACCAATGGGCGGTCAAGGCCGTATTGGGCCTTGACTGCATCGACGGTTTCCTGACTGGCATCCGCAGGCAGCACGACTGCCAGCGGATCACCAGGAGCGAGTTGAACCAGTGAGAAGCAGATGACGCTGACTGCCAGGGCCACCGGGACCGCATGTAGCAGACGTTTCAGTATGTAACCCAGCATCATCTTACTCCTATAGGGCCTGTATTATTCCTCGACGCTAACCGGGGTCAGATCCTGGAACCAGTTCTGGGCTGGAATAAAGCCCTTCACCTTCGCGGAAATGGCACGTGGCTGAACATCGTGAGCCACGAACAAGAAGAGTGCGTTATCGACATAATGTTCATGCAGCGACTGGATGGCTTCCAATTGGATGGTCGTATCGAATTCACTGCGGATCTGATCGATGAGAGCGTCTGCCTCTGCACTTTCATAATAGCCCCAATTGGTGCCCTTTGGAGCCACCAGACGACTGTCGATGTGGCGCATCAGCGAGGTGAACGGATCCTGTGAGAAATAAGAGCTGTTGGTGGACATGGCACCATTTGTGGTCGGGTCTTTGGCACCTGCGCGCCAATTGGAAATGAGTGCATTCCAGTCCCGCACGTCGAATTCCACATTGATGCCGATCTCAGCCAGATTCTGCTGGATGTATTCGTTCATCAATATGGGCTGCATCTGTCCGCCACCGGACGGGGAGATGATGGCTTTTACGGAGATCGGATTTTCCTTGGAAATACCGGCTTCGGCCATCAAAGCCTTGGCGGCTTCCACGTCATAGCCAACCTTGAATTCAGGTTCGCCAAACCAGTCGCTGGTGGGGGGAACCATGCCTTGTGCAGGCAGCATCATACCACCCAACAAAGACTTCATGCCTTCGCGGTCAATGGCCAGATTTGCGGCTTTGCGAATGCGCTCATCAGTCCAGGGAGATCCTTCGAGCATGGAGAAATGCCAAGGCCAGACATGGGGATAGACGTTGGAGACGATTTCAAAGCCAGCAGCTTCCAGAGATGCCATTGCATCAGCAGGGGGGGCTTCAATCCAGTCAACCTGACCGGACCGCAATGCGGCCACACGAGCAGAGGCATCCGGTACTGGAAGAAGCACAAGTTCATCCAGCTCCGGCACGCGCTCCGGGTCCCAATAGGCATCGTTCCTGGTCAGGACTGCGCGCTCACGCGGGACATACTCACTGACTTTGAAAGGACCGGTTCCTGCTGGTGCATTCAAAAATGCGTCCCATGAACCAGCCGCTTCCCAGGCTGCAGGTGAGGACATTACGATCCAGGCAATCTGATAGGGGATCAGCGCATCTGGTGCGCTGGTGGTGATCTCAACGGTCATGTCGTCGATCTTGGTGTATCCGGTCACAGTCGGGATACGGCCGCGGCCCTGTCCGGACTGCTTTTTATCATATTGTGGTGCCGATTCGTCCTTGATCTTGTCGAAGTTGAAGATCACAGCGTCGGCATTGAAGGGGGACCCATCATGGAAGGTTACACCTTCGCGCAGTTTGAACGTCCATTTTGTCTTGTCATCCGGGTTGACTGACCATTCGCTGGCAAGGCCGGGCACAAGTGTTACCGGCTTGTCGGCCGATGACAGATCATAATTGATCAGCGCTTCAAAGACTGTATAGCCCATGAACCGCATGCCTTCGGCACCCTGATCAGTCTGCCCGTTTGGAAGGGGAATGTCAGAGGCGGTCAAGGCAACACGCAGTGTTCCCTCTGCCATTGCACCATGGGCCATTACCAGACCCAGGGCTGTTGCACAGGCCAGATGTTTTGCCGGGCGCAATACCTGCCATGAAGACAGTTTGCGCGCCGTGTGTCCCAGCGCTGCAAGAGCACCTGATTTGAAGTCATATCCTGTGGGCATTTTGAGCTTCCTTTTGATCAGTTTTGACGAATTCTCTTCCATAAATTACATGAAAAAGAATTTTCACAAAAGAAACAAGAGAAAAATTTGCTTCACGCATTAAAAATTTGAAGTCGCCTAAGCATTGAGCAAAATCAGCGGCCATTGCGCATTTAATGAACAGGTTTTGCCTATAATTCATCCAGCGCGTCGTGCAGCATTTCAATGCTGGACAGGCGTTTACGTGCCGCTGAACCACCAAGCTGGACAACGCGTGTGGCTATGAAGTGGATGACAGCCATCACCGATACATGTCCAAACAAGGGGCCGGGTGCTGCTGTCTGGCACTTGAAATGCCAGTGGAATTGTCGTTGCCGTTCTGCGGCCTCATCGCTGATATAGGCGATCTTTGCACCCGTGCGCGCAATCAGGTCCAGCAATGTGTCGGACTGGCGAATACGTCTGGGCAATCCGATGAAGACCACGCAATGGTCTTTATCCATCGCAGCGATATGTTCAGCCAGCGTCTGGCCGGACCTTGGTAGGACCGAGATATTGTCCACAACTTGGAAAATCTGCCAGTGGAAATAGGTGGCAAATGAATGACTTGTTCTGAACCCAATCACCCAGACCTTTTTGGCCTTGATGATTTCAGTTGCAAGCTCATCGACTTCCGTTGAACTGATGCCGGCCACCGTATTCTGCAAATTCTGCTGCGCCTGCTCGAACTGGACACGTAAATTCTCGTCGGGTGTGGTTTCAGTAGACGTGACCATCAGCAAGGCCGCACCGGTCTTTTGCTCGGCGCGAACTTCCCGGCGTGCCTCGTCATAATTGGCGTAGCCGAGCTTGCGAATGAAGCGGGTTACGGTGGCATTGGAGACATTTGCCAGATTTGCCAGTTCCGAAGCTGTGTAGCTGGCAATTTCACCGGGGAAATTCAGCAGGAAATCTGCCAGCCTGCGTTCCGTAGGATGAAAATTGGGAAGCTGCGTGCGGGTCTTTTGAAGGAAGGAGGGTGTATTTGGTTTTTTCATGCCGACATGAAAAAGATTTTTCTCCAAAATGCAAGCTGTTGCGTCAACGCGCCATCCGGCATCACCCTTTTCCGGGGAATCGTGGGGTCCGGTTCAAACCGGAGCCCGTCATCCTGATCAGACAAAGGCTGCGTCGTTGGGCTGGCTTTCAACCAAAGCGGTTTTCAGCTTTTCAAGAGCGCGGCACTCGATCTGGCGAACGCGCTCCTTGGATATACCAAGTGAATTTCCAAGTGATTCAAGCGTTGCGCCATCTTCACTGAGACGGCGCTCGCGGACGATGCGCAATTCACGCTCGGACAATACGGTCATGGCAGATTTCAGCCATGATGAGCGGCGTTCCCGGTCCATGGCTTCAGGAACAGTTACGCCTTGATTTGGCGTTTCATCGACCAGAAAATCCTGACGATCAGCGCTTTCGCCATCGCTTTCAATGAGCGGTGCGTTCAACGACATATCCGGTCCGGAAAGCCGGGAATTCATATTGGCGACATCTTTCACCGACACGCCAATAGCGCTGGCAATCTCAGTGAAAGTCTCATGGGTTGGCACGCCACCATTGGCCTGTGTCAGTTTTGCGCGCAGCCGCCGCAGATTGAAAAACAGAGATTTTTGAGCAGAGCTGGTTCCGCCCCGCACAATAGACCAGTTGCGCAGGATATGATCCTGAATGGAGGCTCTGATCCACCAAGTTGCATATGTTGAAAAACGTACTTCGCGTGCGGGATCAAACCGCGCAGCCGCCTCCAGCAACCCGACATGGCCTTCCTGGATGAGATCGCTCATGGACAGACCAAAATAACGAAACTTACCGGCGACGGAAATAACCAGCCGCATGTGGGCTGATGTGAGTTTGTGCAAAGCCTCCTGGTCGCCCGCTTCTTTCCAGCGAACCGCCAATTGGTGTTCTTCATCCCGTTCCAGATAAGGCGCTTTCATGGCGCTTCGCACGAACTTTCTGCGTGCTGAATGATCGTCGCTCATAAGACACTCCACTACCGGTTCTTTGTCTTAATTACGCATAAAATTCGAAACTGGATCACGTATGAGTCAACTGGGCACACGAAAAAAGGGGTACAGAAAAACGGGACACAAAAAACCAGGGCACAAAAAAACCGGAGCTGGATAACAGCCCCGGTTCAAATTGTTTTGCTGGTGCGTGCCAGAGAATGGCAACACCGAAGCGTATTGCCTATGCGGCAGCCACTGCGCTGGGTTCCGCAGTTGTTGTTTCTTCGGCAGCATCTTCTTCCGTGGTTTTTGGTCCACGGCGTGGGCTTTTTGCCAGATGCGATTCAATGAGACGGACGGACTCGGTTTCAGTCTGCTTGTTCACCGCAGACAATTCGCGGGACATGCGTTCCAAAGCTGCTTCGTACAATTGACGCTCACTATAGGACTGCTCCGGCTGATTTTCGGACCGGAACAGGTCACGCACGACTTCGGAAATTGAAATCAGATCGCCTGAATTGATTTTCGCTTCATATTCCTGTGCGCGACGGCTCCACATGGTCCGCTTGATGCGGGCGCGGCCTTCGACGGTCTTCAATGCTTTGGCGACGGTTGCTTCGTCTGCCAATTTACGCATGCCGACACTGTCGATTTTCGCAACTGGAACACGCAAGGTCATCTTGTCATTGAGAAAATCAATAACAATGAGTTCCAGTTCCATGCCAGCGATTTCCTGCTTCTCGATAGCGGTAATCTGGCCGACACCATGGGCCGGATAGACAATGTACTCGCTTACTTTGAAGCCGTGACGCTGTGTTGTTTTCTTGACTGCCATACGCTTTCTACTCCTCTGTCCGGTCACTGATCAGTTCCGTCAGACCGGACGGTTTTATGCACACTGCAAAAAGACAGATGAAACTCTGCCTTATCTTCTGGTGCTATGCCTGCTTGTTAGGTGGTTCGTTTGAGGATTGACGGTGTTCCGATGTTCGTCGTGTTCACGGTATCCGCACAAATGACATCATCACTCCCGATGATTGCACTGTCAGACTTTTTGTAATTTTCCGTCAACCAAATCATAATATCGAAAGGTCCCTAAAACCCGCGTGACCGCGATTAAGACCAACTTTACACTCAGTCATTCTTCAAGAGATGATCCGTTTGTGGACCCTCTCGGATGATTGACAGGCGCAAGGCTGGTTTCAAACTCAAATCGTGCATTCCAGGCTGACCAAAAATCTGCCCAATGCAAAGCATCCTGAGACACTTTGCCGTCGGAAGATTCGAAAATCGACCTGAGACCTACTCGATAAAATTTGATGTCAATCTTTATATAGCAAAAAAAACCGGAAAAATCAACGATTTCTGGCACTGCACAAAATAAGGGTAAATATTGCTGACATATTCGCCGCCGATTTCTGGGAGCGCGATCGCTCAGCAGTCAATTATTTCGCATATGCGAAAAAGATCGATCAGTCGCCCTCGCCGGGTGCTTCCGAAAAATACTTTTCAAACTTGCCTTCTTCGCCATCAAATTTCTTGGCGTCCTCGGGCGATTCACGTTTGATTGTAATATTTGGCCATTTGTCGGCGTATTCCGTGTTGATCCGCAGCCATTTTTCCAAGCCGGGCTCTGTGTCCGGTTTGATGGCCTCTGCCGGGCATTCAGGCTCGCAAACACCGCAATCAATACATTCGTCGGGATGGATCACGAGCATGTTTTCACCCTCGTAGAAACAATCTACGGGACAGACTTCAACACAATCCATGTATTTGCATTTAATGCAATTGTCGTTGACGATGTAGGTCAAGTGTCGGCTCCTGAAGCGGGCATTCTGAATTTTCAATTTTGCTATCCGGTTTTCCGGCAAAGCTCAAGCAAAAGCAATGCGGCTAATGGCCGGAATTTAGTCATCTGTTCCTTTCAGGCGGATCAGATCGCGACGAGCGCGCTTATCGGGTCGTTTTTCCGGGGCTGGCGCCCGCCCCTTTGTCGCCCGTTCCTCAGTTGTCAGTGGAACGGGCGGCGGCGTTAAATCCTCATAGAGCGTAACGGCTTCCACTGCCGGTCCGCGCCGCGCGCCAGCATCGACAAATTTCAGGACTTTGACCTGCCGCGCCAAAGTTATCGTCAACACATCATCCGTTTTCAGCGTGTGGCTGGGTGCGGAAACACGCTCATTATTGACGCGGACCTTCCCACCCTTCACCAGTTTCTGTGCAAGGCTGCGGGTTTTGACAGTCCTGGTGAACCAGAGCCATTTATCGAGTCGCTGACGGGCATCATCCCCCATAAAGACTGCACCCTAATTCTTTTTGATCAGATCCTGTTTCAGGGCTGCCAGCGCTGCAAATGGGGAATCAGGATCAATTTTCTTTTCCGGTCTTGGTGGCCGGCTGCCCTGTGCGCCCTTGTTTTTGGCATTGCGATCCTGATCGCGTTTGCCAGGTGGACGTTTGCCCTTGCTCTGCTTCTCGCCCTTGGTGTTACCAGGCTTCTGATTCTGATTGCGTTTGTTATCGCGTCTGCCGCCAGCCCGGTCATTGTGAAAGCGCGGCTTTGGCCGCCAGACTTCAATAAAGGCTTCTTCTTCTGCAATTGTTTCTGATGTCGTTCCAACGGTCTCCTCAGGAGTCGCTTCTGGAGCCGCTTCTGGAGTTGCGTCACCAACTACAGGCTCCTCCGTTGAGGGTGCCTCGGCTTGCACAATGATTTCGACCGGTGCTGGATCCTCTTTCGGTGGTTCTGCAGGAGCCAGCTCAACTGATGTTGGCTCTGCTGAGGCTGTTTCAGGTACTACTGCAGGACTTTCCGAAACAGCATCTGATGCCGTTTCTGCGGGTGCAGCCTCTTCGGCAGGCTTTGGTTCAACTGGCTTTTCAACCGGCTTGCGCTCCATGCGATAGCCAAGAGATTTCAGAACTTCATTGAAGTCTTCACCAGCACAGCCCAACAGGGACGTCATATCAACAGTAATGGTAAAGCCGGGTCCATCGACAGCGCCCTGCGGCTTTGCGGTCTCACCGCTCGGTTTCCACGCCATTAATGGCCGGATGAGATCTGCCAGTCGTTCCAGAATATCAATCCGTACGGCACGCTTGCCGCATATCTTGAAGCCGACCATCTGATAGATTTCTGCCTGAAAAGCAGGATCGACGGGAACCGATGTGCGTCCGGCCGCAGACATGGCAGGGATTTCTTCCCGGCCCGGCAGCTCAGCTTCACCTTTGTGAAGCGCAAACAGATCTACCAGCAATTTGCTGGGAGCGGGCTTCAGCAATTGCGGAACGAAAATATGGAATGCACCAAACCGCACACCCAATTGCCGCAGGCCGGCGCGGGTTTCCTGATCCAGTGCCTTCACGTCATCCGCAATATCGGCACGTGGCATGACACCATTGTTTTCCGAGAGACGAAAGGCCATGCCGCGTGCAATGCCCGACAGGTTTTCAGCGTCTTTCAAATCAAACAACGGTTTCAGCAATGTCTTGATGTGCGTATCCAGCCACAGATCAAGCCGCGCCTGGATCTGGTCACGTGGCGCGCCATTCAATTGTTCATCTGCCAGCAGCAATGTGCGGGGCTGCAGCATCTGTTCGGTGGCCAGCGCGCGGGCGATCACCTCGCCACGCCAACGAATAGATCCCTCGGCGGCCAGCGTGAAATCCTCGTTCGGACTTATTGAAGCCTTGCTTGCCTTCTTGGCAATTGCGTCTGCCAGTGTTTTGTCCGCTGCTGCGCGAACCGCCTTTGCATCAACACCTTCGGCTGATGGATCAGGCTGGAAACGGAAGCCGGATAATTGGCCAACATGGTGGCCTTCAACCAGTACATCTCCGGTTGCTGTAATCTCTGCATCAAGCATAGTCTTCTCTTTCAATTGCCGCATCAGCACACTTGTGCGGCGGTCGACAAATCGTTGGGTCAACTGATCATGAAGGGCGTCCGACAAACGGTCTTCAACAGCGCGGGTTGCTTCCTGCCAGGTCCAGGCATCTTCCAGCCAGTCGGCCCTGTTGGCTACAAAGGTCCAAGTACGAATTTCTGCAATCCGTCCGGCCAGAGTGTCAATATCACCGACGGGTTTATCTGCCCGTTCTACCTGTTTGCCAAACCAGTTTTCGTCTATTTTGCCATCCTTGGCGATAAAACGGAAAATATGATTGACCAGATCTGAATGCTGGGCCGGTGAGACGTTCTGAAAATCAGGAATGCGGCAGGCATTCCATAATAACTCAACCCGGTCTGAACTGGTCACCAGGTCGGTGATTTCGGGATCGCGTGATAACCGGTCCAAAGCTTCCCAGTCATCCGATGGCGGTGCGCGGGTCAGGCCCGGCATATCCGGGGTAACCTCCAGGCTTCTGCGCAAATCGTCAATGGTTGAAAAATCCAGCGTGCGATTGCGCCATTGCAGGATTTTTACGGGCTGAAAGCGGTGGCTTTCAATCGCTCTTACCATTTCTTCATCCAGGGGCTGGACAGCATGAGAGACGCCAAAGGTTCCGTCGCGCAAATGACGCCCGGCGCGCCCGGCAATCTGTCCAATTTCAGCCGCGTTCAACTTGCGGAACTGAAACCCATCATATTTGCTGTCAGCGGCAAAGGCGACATGGTCGACATCCAGATTGAGCCCCATGCCAATGGCATCCGTGGCGATGAGAAAATCCACATCACCGTTTTGATACAGCTCTACCTGCTTGTTGCGTGTGCGTGGGCTGAGCGAACCAAGAACGACCGCGGCGCCGCCACGCTGGCGGCGGATCAGTTCGGCGATGGCATACACTTCATTGGCAGAAAATGTGACAATGGCAGAGCGGGTCGGCAGTCGTGTCAGCTTTTTCGATCCGGTATAGGCCAGCACCGACATGCGCGGCCGGGTCACGACATTCACGCCTGGTAGAAGCTTTTCGATAATGGGACGCATGGTTTCAGCGCCCAGCAGCAGGGTTTCCTGGGTGCCGCGCAGATTGAGCAACCGGTCGGTGAAGATGTGACCCCGATCCAGGTCCGACGCCAATTGTATCTCATCGATGGCAGCGAAGGCGCATTGGGTGTAATTGGGCAGCGCTTCTACGGTACAGACAAAATACCGTGCCGCTTTGGGCATGATTTTTTCTTCGCCAGTGACCAGTGCAACATTTTCTTCGCCAGCGCGCATGACCAGCTTGGTGTAAACCTCGCGGGCAAGCAGGCGCAGGGGCAGCCCGATAATGCCGCTCTCATGGCCCAGCATACGCTCGATGGCGAGGTAGGTTTTGCCGGTGTTGGTCGGACCAAGGACCGCCGTTACATTGCGGTTTTTCAGACGTGTCGGTGCTTCTGGCTGTAACGAAGCGTTCAGTTGGGAACCATTTTGAGTGGAACCGCCGGGGAGGGCATCAAACAGGGCCAATGAGGTGCCACTTTCTGTCATGCGGGACAAACGCACAATTCTTAAAAGCAAGCTCTGCGCGTTCAGCCGGATTGTAAGGTCGAAGCTGCATCAATCTGCAGTATCGGGCGGGTTGATAGCACTCACAAGGCTCGTTTGCTAGTCAGAGTCTTGAAGTACGGCGAATTGATGCGGTTTGCTGGTACGATTTGATTGGCTGATGCCTGTTATTCGCTGGCCTGCCAGACTTTTGTCGGCTGTCCATTAAGAAAAGGAACCATAGCGGAACAAACCGTGCCCGAATCGCTGATTCTATTGTGTTCATCCTTTGTTCACCACAACAAATTGTGGTTTGAGGCCACAAGGGCCACAAGTGCCGGTTTTGCAGGGCTCGTTCAAAGAGGTTTGGCCTGCCTTCTGTTTAGGATTGTGTTTCAAAATGGAACACAGGACCCAGTCTGCTATCTGCCTGAAGCCACATGGTTCCGGCTTTTGTTAAGAAGTGGATCGGATCGAGAACAGATTGGCGACGAATCACTGACACCAACCGGTTGCTCTTTTGTTCTCACTATATAATGGGTGTTCATGTTTCTGCCTTGCATCATCTAGAGGCGCATTGCGGCGGTGATGTGGAATTGGTCGTGCTCACGCCAGGATGTGTTAACGAAATCGTTTCAAAATGGAACGGAACATCTTCACCTGTTTTCAGGTGGCTCCGGAGACTCAAAATCTGTAAAAGCGCAGCTATTGGATTTCCCTGTCATTGCGTGTTCTCACAAAGCGCAAGAGAATCGATCTCTTCCCAAGGAAAACCTTGACGCGTGGCTGCATTCTGCCTTATGACCGCTGCGAATTACCTCCCTACGCGTTCGGGTATACGGAGCGGGGCCTTACGTCAGGCTCCACATTGGTGGTTTCCAATGAACCTTTGCCCGCGTCGGTTTCATTCGAACCGGATTTGACCATATGGGGTGGATCGTCGTTTAAAATGTTTCGAAAGGTTTGTGCCATGGCACGACGCTGCGAATTGACCGGTAAAGCGGTCCTGACAGGAAATAATGTAAGCCACGCGAAGAATCGTTCGCGCCGGCGCTTTTTGCCGAATCTGTGCGATGTGTCTTTGACAAGTGAAACGCTTGGCCAACAGATCAAATTGCGCGTTTCAGCAGCTGCACTGCGCACGGTCGAACACCGTGGTGGTCTGGATGCGTTTCTGGCCAAAGCAAAAGATGAAGAATTGTCATCCGAGGCTCTGCGGGTCAAGAAACTCGTTGCCAAGAAACAGCTTGCTGCCGCTTAATTCGGTTAGATAATTCCAATTGGGATTATTGTTAGTTTGACAGACGCGCTTCATCTTCTGATGCAGCGCGTTTTCTGTTGTTGTCTATTTAGTGAGAGCGCTTCCCCATGTCCGCATCATCAAGCATCCCTTCCAAACTTCCCCTGGCCATTGTTGCGATGGTTTGTGTTGTTCTTGCCTCAAACTATCTGGTGCAGTTTCCGGTCGGTTTTGTGGTGGCTGGGTTCAACATGGCGGATTTGTTCACCTGGGGTGCCTTTACCTATCCAATTGCGTTCCTGGTGACTGATATTACCAATCGCCGGTATGGGCCGAACCGGGCACGTATTGTGGTGCTTGCCGGTTTTGCACTGGCCGTTATCCTGTCGCTCTGGTTGGCCACGCCGCGGATTGCGATTGCATCAGGAACAGCATTCCTGATTGCACAATTGCTTGACGTGTCGCTGTTCAACCGTCTGCGTCACAGCAAGACCTGGTGGAAAGCGCCGGTGATTTCTTCGATTTCAGCGTCTGTTCTGGATACGGCCCTGTTTTTCACGCTGGCTTTTGCTGCAGGCTTGGTGATGCTGGGCGCCAATGATGAATTCGCCATCGAAGCGGCACCCTTGTTTGGGTTTGGTGTGGAAGCGCCGCGTTGGATGTCCTGGGCGTTGGGTGATCTGGCGGTGAAGGTTCTGGCGGTTGCATTGCTGCTGCTGCCCTATCGCCTGCTGATGGGTTTTATCCGCGAGGCAGGTTCGCTACGGCCGGACGAGGCAGCGGTATAACACCGAATTCTTCGGGACGCAGAGCGAATTCCAGCAACAGCGTGCGCTGGAAGAAATTCAGATTATCATCTGAAATCAAAAGAATGATGGGTGTGCCGTCGGGAGCGATGCGCACAGCCATGCCTTCCATATTATCGATTTGATGGGTGAGATCGGCGGTCATGAGATCAAGACCGTCAAGTATGATGCCTGTGGCCAGCCGTTCCGGTGTGAAATCAGCGGCAGAAATACGGCGAATGCGCATCGCGCTGCCAAGGCTGAGTGAGAAACGACGCTCCAGAATCAGCAAATCACCATTGGGCAAAAAATCTGCATCCGTGATGTCGAAATCACCACGCCGACGAATTTTGAATCGGCGAGATTTATCGCCGGTCAGAACCCAGCCGGAATGATGGCCACTGGACAGAATACGCTCCCCGATTGCAATCAGCGAGCTGCCAAAAGCTGAGCCAGCTGGCGGGGCAGCAATGGCTTCAATGCCGCGATTTCCCTTGATTGAATTGAGCGGCTTGCTTTCCGGCAGAATGGAAGCTGGGGCCAGAAAACCCTTTTTAGCAAGGTCAGCGGTTCGAACTTTGCCGCTCTGGCGTTCAAAGGACATGATCACCTGACCATCCGACCAGGCCAGGCCTTCAGCGTCAGCATACCATTTGCGGCCCTTGTTCATGGCGTCCCCATTTGCATCGCGTATGGGGCCGATGACCGTATTCTCAAGTCCGGAAATCCGGCCGTTTTCCCGATTGATTTCCGCGCTGAACCATTGGCCAACATCGCTGACTGCCAGCAGGCCATTGCCATCTTCGGTTACGATGAGACCGGAAAAGCCGCCAAATTCTGATCCGCCCGACAGCATGATGCCGCCGATAAACCGCAATGCGCCGAATTCGGTTTTATCGCTGCCGACGATGAATTGCTCAACGGGCATAGTTTTGATTTCAGCAGCCGTACTGCCGTTTATGGACCAGGGAAGGGTTTGGGCATGTGCAGGCTGGTGGACGCCGGATAACAGGCAGCCAAGACCAAGCACAGCAATCCACAAAGGAGCGCGCGAGCGCCTGCCATGCTTACCTGTATTTTGATCCGCGCTTGTTTGCATCTTCGTCAAACAGCTCCACTAACTTATCGGTCATTGCTCCGGCCAGTTCCTCTGCATCGACAATGGTCACAGCGCGTCGATAGTGCCTTGTGACGTCATGTCCAATACCAATGGCCACCAGCTGTACCGGCGAACGGGTTTCAATCTCTTCAATCACCTGATGGAAATGCTTTTCCAGGTAATTGCCGGGATTGACAGACAGGGTTGTATCATCCACCGGTGCACCGTCGGAAATGACCATCAGAATACGGCGGCTTTCTGGTCTGCCCAACAGGCGCTTATGCGCCCAATCCAGCGCTTCACCGTCGATGTTTTCCTTGAGCAGGCCTTCGCGCATCATCAGGCCCAAATTACGGCGGGCACGGCGCCATGGTGCATCAGCCGATTTATAAATAATATGACGTAGATCATTGAGGCGGCCCGGCATTGCGGGTTTTCCGTCTTTCAGCCATTTTTCCCGTACTTGTCCGCCTTTCCAGGCGCGGGTGGTGAAGCCCAGAATTTCGACTTTGACGCCGCAGCGTTCCAGCGTGCGCGCCAGAATATCGGCGCAGGTGGCAGCAACCGTGATGGGCCGTCCGCGCATGGAGCCAGAATTGTCCAGCAACAGGGTAACCACCGTATCGCGGAAATCGGTGTCCTGTTCGTGTTTGAAGGACAGAGGGGCTGTGGGATCAATTACGATCCGTGTCAGACGGGAACTGTCGAGAACACCTTCTTCCAGATCAAATTCCCAGTACCGGTTCTGCTTGGCCATCAATTTGCGTTGCAGGCGGTTGGCAAGACGGGCGACGACCCCCTGCAAGCTCGTCAGCTGCTTGTCGAGATAAGCGCGCAAGCGCTCCAACTCGGCAGCATCGCACAGATCTTCTGCCGCAATGGTTTCATCAAACTCGCGGGAGTAAACCTTGTAGGCATCCTCATCTTCGCGCATGGAGCGCGGTGAATTGGGGCGTGTGGTCTCGCCGGAATCGTCCATTTCGGCAGAGGCATCATCTTCGGAATCGGAGAAATCTGCTTCTCCGGCTTCCGATTCGCCAGCTTCCTGATCGTCTCCGGTGGATTCACTTTGGCTGTCTGTCTCAGCGTTATCGCCGTCACTTTCGTTGGCTTCACCCTGGGCTGAATCATCGCCGCTGTCGCCATCATCACCGTCATCGTCATTCTGGTCATCATTGTCGGCGCTGCCGTCAAAATCATCACCCATGCCGAAGTCGGTCAGCACATCACGCACAGCATCAGCAAAGGCGGTCTGGTCGTCCAGAACATCACCCAGTCCGGACAGGCGATCACCGGTTTTCTCATCAATGATTGTGCGCCAGACCTCGACAAGATCATTGGCGCTTTCCGGCGGTTTCTGTCCGGAGATTTTTTCGCGCATCAGCAGAGCCAGAGCGTGCTCCAACGGCGCATCCTGCGTGGATTCTATGGTCCCGAAATCCGCTTTGGCGAATTTGTCTTCCAGCATGGCTGTCAGATTCTGGGCAACGCCGGACATGCGTTGTGCCCCAAGGGACTCACATCTGGCCTGTTCCAATGTGTCGAAAATGACGCGCGCAGTGTCGCTGCTCGGTGCGCGTTTTGCATGCAATTCGGGATCGTGGGCTGCGATGCGCAGTGCCATGCTGTCGGCCATGCCTCGGGCGGTGGCAAGATCCTGAGCCTTGGCACCGCGTGGTGGTTCCGGCAGGCGTGCGCGCCCTGGCGCAAGGCTGGGCCGGTTTGCGGCAAAGGTGACTTCCAGTTCAGCTTCACCGGACATGGCACGCATGGTTGTTGCAACGCTGCGTTTGAACGCCTCGGTTGCTTCCGCCGCTTCCTTGTTGGCTGCGGCACCCTGTCCGGTTTTACGCTGAGGATGAGCCATAGAGGTCAGTTGGTGCTTAAGACCAGATTGGCAGATGATTCAGGCAGTTCCTCACCGAAACAACGCTGATAGAATTCAGCAACCAATGGCCGCTCCAACTCGTCGCATTTGTTGAGGAAGGTAACCTGAAAGGCAAATGCCAATTCGCCAAAGATGTTCGCATTTTCTGCCCATGTAATCACCGTCCGCGGGCTCATCACAGTCGACAGATCGCCATTGATGAATGCGCTGCGGGTCATATCAGCCAGACGTACCATGTTGGAGACCGTCTCACGGCCTTCTTCATTTCTGTATTGTGGTGCCTTGGCAAGAATGATCGCGGTTTCCTGATCATGGGGCAGATAATTGAGCGTCGTCACAATCGACCAGCGGTCCATCTGGCCCTGATTGATCTGTTGGGTGCCGTGATACAGCCCGGATGTATCTCCAAGGCCAATGGTGTTGGTTGTAGAGAACAGGCGGAAACAGGGATGCGGGCGAATAACCTGATTCTGATCCAGTAGCGTCAATTTGCCCTGAAGTTCCAGAATACGCTGAATAACGAACATCACATCAGGACGACCTGCATCATATTCATCAAAGACGAGTGCGATATTGTGCTTCAGCGCCCATGGCAGAATGCCGTCACGGAATTCAGTGACCTGCTGGCCATCGCGAATGACAATAGCGTCCTTGCCGATGAGATCGATACGGCTGATATGGCTGTCCAGATTAACCCGAACGGTCGGCCAGTTAATGCGGGCTGCAACCTGTTCAATATGGGTGGATTTTCCGGTGCCGTGATAGCCAGTTACCATAACGCGGCGATTATGGGCAAAGCCCGCCAGAATCGCGAGCGTGGTGTTTTTGTCGAACAGGTAGTCGGGGTCCAGATCCGGCACATATTCGTTTGGCTCGCTATAGGCGGGGACCATCAGATCGCTGTCTATGCCAAACGTATCGCGCACGGAAACCTGAATGTCCGGCATGCCGGAATCTGGCGTTGCAGGGGACGTGGAAAATGCGGCTTCAGTCATGAATGTCTCCAGCGCGACCGGTAAGGCCGGCTCATAGGTTAGTGTCGTTCGTTGAGTACAGACCCCATGGAAGCGGGATCGGGACTAGCAGAATCCTGCGGCCTTGAGGTAATTATAGGCCTGAATAATCTCGCGCAAGCGATCTTCCGATCCCTTGTCACCCCCATTCACATCAGGATGGTGCTTCTTGGCAAGTTCTTTGAAGCGTTTTTTGATGGCATCTTTAGTCGCAGTGCCATCCAGTTCCAGCGTTTCCAGTGACTGTTTTTCCACATTTAGCAGCTTTCGGCCACGCTGATTGGGGCTTTCCTGTTCGGAAGCCTTTGCCTTCTGGCGGGCCCGATGGGCCATGAAAGCATATGGATCATGCGGCTTGGGGGTGTTCGGGCCGTCCTTGCCGTTGACACCCATTTTCCAGGTCGGGCGATGACCGAAGGACGCATCCTTCTGATATTTGGCGATATCGCCATCTTCCATTCCAGAAAAATAATTGTATGTCTTGTTGTAGTCGCGCACGTGCTGCAGGCAGAACCACAGATAGTCATTGTCCTTGCCGCGGCCTTTCGGGGCCTTGTGGGTTGCGGTTTCAGAACAATCCGGATGCGAACACAGAGTATCCTTGGCTGGCTTTTCTTCAGCCGCCATTTTCTTCCGCTTGCGTGCTTTCGCCGGCGAAATGCGTATTTTATCGAACAAATTATCGTTAGCGCTCATAATGCTCTTATAGACTGAATGACAATGGCGAATCGAATATTTTCTGGGTCGGAAAATACCGACGCAATGTTGTGCCGCTTTGCGGCTTGTGTTTCAAGACCTTCCAGCAAAGTTGACGCATAAAGAATGAATCACTGAAGCCATACTGGAGCATACGGAATGTCCGTCAAAACAAAAATAGAAGAAAAACTGACGCAGTTATTTCAGCCCACTGCCCTCCAAGTTGTGGATGAATCGCATCTTCATGCTGGTCATTCCGGCTGGAAAGAGGGCGGTGAAACACATTTTCGTGTCGAAATCACGGCACCTTCATTTGCTGATATGAGCCGTGTCGGACGTCATCGGGCGATCAATGAATGCCTTGCCGATGAACTTGCCGGCCCGGTACATGCACTGGCCATTCGCGCAGAAGCCAGCGCGTAAGGCGGCGTGTCATCCGGCCCGTCCTGTGGGTCGGGCCAGATGACTGATTGGATGATTTATTCCGCTGCGCGTTTCACTTCGTATTTTCCGCGCAAAATATCCAACTGCTCGGTGAAGCGCTCGCTGATGACAAGATTACGAACCTGTTCTTCAACCTGTGCAAATTCCGGAAGGGGTGCGCTGCCTTTTTCATAAACCTGAATGATGTGCCATCCAAACTGGGTCTGTACGGGCTCAACGGTAAAAGTTCCGGCGTCCAGCGCAAAGGCTGCTGCCTCGAATGGCGGTACCATCTGACCCTTTGAGAACTGGCCAAGATCGCCACCATTAGGGCCGCTCGGGCCGGTGGAACGTTCTTTGGCGAGGGCTTCAAAATCCGCACCGCCCTGCAGTTCTTCGATGATTTTCTTAGCTTCGTCTTCCTCAGCCACCAGAATGTGACGGGCGCTGACGGTGACTTCAGGCGTAATTTTTGCCATTTCCACATCAAAGCGGGATTTGACATCCGCATCTGTCACATTTTCCATGATTTCCTGTTCGAAGAACGCATTGCGCAGGGCCCGGGCCTCCATCAGCTTGATGCGGCGCGCAAAGGTCTCGGACTCATCCAGGTTCTTTGCCTTGGCTTCCTGTGCAAAGGTGTGCAGATCAATCATCAGCTCGACCAATTTCTCGCGCTTCTGATTTTCGGGAATGTCTGCCAGCACTTCCGCAAAATCCTGTCCTGCAATCGTCAGGTCCAGTTCAGTGACTTCTGTGTCTCCAATGGTCAGAACCACTGACGCGGGGTCAGCCATGGCTTCCATTGGTTTTTCTTCCATCGGCTTTTCGGCGGAGGCGTCTTGCGCAAATCCGTTTTGGCCAAAACCGACAGCAAGAACGCCTGTCAGCAGAAGGGTTGCGAATGAATGGCGAATGGCCAGCATAATGTGTTCCTTATAACTCAGAAGAGGTCAGATTTGTCTTTGTGGATCAATATTGGGCGCCAGCCATAAACCATTTTTTGGTGACGCGCATCCTTATCATTTCGTCATTTTTTGCAATCTTCATGGCGAATTGGTGAAAAACAGATCAGAATCGCGTGATATCATGGTTACCGGGCGCATGAAGATAGCTTAGCGCGTTGACATGCCCCATGGCCCCTCTTATCTGTCAGCCGTTATTACAATTGGAAGCCGCAATGCTCTCCCGTATTTGCGACCACATAGAAATTTAAGGAATGGCACATGGTTGGCCTTGGCTCCCTTGCCCGGAAAATGTTTGGCTCCGCCAATGATCGACTCGTAAAGTCTTTTCAGCCCAAAGTGGATGCGATCAACGCACTTGAGCCGGAAATGGAAGCTCTGAGTGATGAGCAGTTGCGTGCGCGTACTGACGAATTCCGTCAGCAATTCAAAGACGGCGCCAAGCTGGATGACCTCTTGGTACCTGCCTTTGCGACGGTTCGCGAAGCGGCAAAGCGAACGCTTGGACAGCGGCACTTTGATGTTCAGCTGATTGGCGGCATGGTGCTGCACGCAAATTCGATCGCCGAAATGAAAACCGGTGAAGGTAAAACACTGGTTGCGACTTTGCCGGTCTATCTCAATGCGCTGACCGAGCGCGGCGTTCACGTTATTACCGTAAATGATTATCTTGCCTCGCGTGATGCTGCCTGGATGGGTGAAATTTATGAGTTTCTTGGCCTGACCACAGGAACGATTGTCCACGGTGTTGATGATGCGGGCCGCAAAGACGCCTATGCCGCCGATGTGACTTACGGCACCAATAATGAGTTCGGCTTTGATTATCTGCGCGACAACATGAAGTCGCAGATCGATCATATGGTTCAGCGCGGACATTATTTTGCGATCGTCGATGAGGTGGATTCCATTCTCATCGATGAGGCGCGTACACCGCTGATTATCTCCGGACCTTTGGAAGATAAATCCGACCTGTATGTTCAGATGGATGCGTATGTTCCGGATCTGGATGATGCCGATTTTGAAATTGACGAGAAAGCGCGCAGTGCCAACTTCACGGAAGATGGGACCGAAAAGCTTGAAAGAATTCTGACTGAAGCCGGTGTCATGAAGGGTGACTCTCTGTTTGACGTGGAGAATGTCACTCTGGTGCATCACCTCAATCAGGCGCTTAAAGCCCATAAGCTGTTCCAGCGCGACAAGGATTACATTGTTCGCAACGATGAAGTTGTGATCATCGATGAATTCACCGGACGTATGATGCCGGGCCGTCGATTCTCGGAAGGCCTGCATCAGGCGCTGGAAGCCAAGGAACATGTAGCGATCCAGCCGGAAAACCAGACGCTGGCGTCGATTACCTTCCAGAACTATTTCCGCATGTATGAAAAGCTGGCCGGGATGACCGGTACGGCGTCGACCGAAGCGGAAGAGTTTGGTGATATTTACGGGTTGGGCGTGGTTGATATGCCCACCAATCGGGATATCACACGTATCGATGAAGATGACGAAGTTTACCGGACTGTTGAAGAAAAGTACCGCGCCGTTGTCCGCGACATTATTGAAGCGCGTGAAAAGGGCCAACCCGTTCTGGTTGGCACCACATCCATTGAGAAATCCGAACTGCTTGCCGAATTTCTGACAACGGAAAAAATCAAGGATGTGCAGGTTCTGAACGCCCGTTATCACGAGCAGGAAGCTGCCATCATATCGCAGGCCGGTGTACCCGGGGCCATTACCATCGCCACCAATATGGCAGGTCGTGGAACTGACATTCAGCTCGGCGGCAATCTGGATATGCGCATTGATCAGGAATTATCTGATCTTCCCGAAGGTGACGCACGCGACGCCGCGGTTGCGAAAATCACGGCCGAGATCGAAGAGAAGAAGCAAGGAGCGCTGGCTGCGGGTGGTCTTTACGTCATCGGCACTGAGCGCCATGAAAGCCGACGCATCGATAATCAGTTGCGTGGTCGCGCGGGCCGTCAGGGTGACCCTGGCCGTTCAAAGTTCTTCCTGTCTCTGCAGGATGATCTGATGCGCATCTTTGGCTCTGATCGTATGGATGGCATGCTGCAGAAGCTTGGCCTGAAAGAAGATGAAAGCATTGTCCATCCCTGGATCAACCGCGCGCTGGAAAAGGCGCAGCAAAAGGTTGAAGCCCGGAACTTCGATATTCGTAAGAATATTCTGAAATTCGATGATGTGATGAATGATCAGCGCCGCGTGATTTTCGAGCAGCGTATGGAACTCATGCGCGATGAGGATTTGTCTGAGGCGGCTTCCGATATGCGCCATGATATGGTCGAGGCCATGGTTGCAAAGCACATCCCTGAAAAGGCCTATGCTGAGCAATGGGACGGTGCTGGCCTTCAGGAAGACGTTAAAACCAAGCTGAATCTGGATCTGCCTGTTTTGGAATGGGTGGATGAGGACGGCATTGCGGACGAGGAAATCCGTGAGCGCCTGATGCGCAAGGCAGACGAGTTTTTTGCCGCCAAGGCGGCACGTTTTTCACCTGAGATCATGCGTCAGGTTGAAAAGGCGGTTCTGCTGCAGACACTGGATCATTTGTGGCGGGAGCATCTGGTACACCTTGATCATCTGCGCCAGGTTGTTGGCTTCCGCGGCTATGGTCAGCGCGATCCGCTGAATGAATACAAGGCGGAAAGCTTTGAACTGTTTGAGACCTTGCTGCTCAGTCTGCGCGAGTCTGTGACCATGCAATTGGCGCACATTGAATTATCCCGCGAATTGCCACAAATGCCGGAAGACCCGGATGAGAGCGAGATGTTTGAATCCCGGCCTGATCCTGTCACCGGCGAGGACACAGTTGGTGATGCAGCAGCGGGCGATCCGGAGGATCCTTCAAGCTGGGGCAAGGTAGGGCGGAATGAAGCCTGCCCTTGTGGTTCTGGAAAGAAATACAAACATTGCCACGGGCAATTTGCATAATAAAAAACCCGGCTGTATCAGCCGGGTTTTTGTTTAGGTATTGTCTTGTCTGAGCTCAGAAGGGTCTGACAAATCTCAGACTTCCATAGATGTGCTGCTGACTATCAATGTCAAAGTCGAACGTTCCTGTTTGACCAGATGCTTCCCCTTTGATCGTTGCCTCTGTCCCAGCCTGATATTGATAGCCGAGGGCTGCGCCAAGGCTAAATCCGCTGCCAAACAATCTGCCGGATCGCAGTTTGATCTCTGCGCCCACGAGAGGTGACAGATAGGTTTTTGTCTCAGAAGCCTTGTCGTTTCCGGCTCCACCATTGTTCGTGTAGTCCAGTTCGAGATCAATTTGCCCAAGGCGTGCACCGACATAGCCATTGAGCGAGATTTGTGTTGGACCAAAACAATCGCAAAAGTGCTCGCCAATCGGGACTGACACACCAGTATAGGCAGTGAAGTAGTTGTTCACGCTGTATCCCAGAACACCGAAGTGGCTGCTACCGCCGTCGGTCGTGACAAGCTCTTCTTCTTCTTGATTATGAAGTCCAGCGTTGCCGCCGAAATTCGCGAAGCTCCACCCACCGACAAAAACTTCCAGATTGTCATTAATCGGTACATTGTATCGCACATCGATACCTACGCGTGCGGCTGTTCCGCTAACATCGGCCTTATCTGCTTCCGGGTAAAAGGTATCCTTGTATCTGATGCCGGCGCTCAGGCGCGTAATGCCGAAATCCGGAGCGACTTCCAAGTAAGGCAGTTTCAGTGACTGAGTTGACGCAATGTCCACTTCATCTTCATTTTCCAGAGCTTCTATCGGCGGGTTCGCCTTTATTCTGGCCCGCAGAATTTCATACTTGAGTCGTTCCCCGGCCGTTTTATTGCTCTTGAAGCTAAGGTCGGCAAATTCATTCAATTCTGCCTGAGAGACTGGCTGTGCATAAGCCGCTGTGCCAGAAACACTCATTAGGCTGGCAGAGGCAATTCCTATGCCAATGACAGCCCGAAAAATCGTATCTTTCATGAATTCCCCACCTGAAAAGATATTAACAGGTGTTAATAACTGGCATAAATACCTCGAAAAGACAAGGTTTCCGCCATTCCCGGGAGGTTTTCAACCTGAAGTAATCGTGTGTATTTGTTGCACCTTAGGTGCCATGAAAGTCAAGTTATTGTTTTTACGTCAGGACTCCGCGCCGGATCTGATCCTCTTCGATTGACTCAAACAAAGCTCTAAAGTTGCCTTCGCCGAAGCCTTCATCGCCCTTGCGCTGAATGAATTCGAAGAAAATGGGCCCGATAACCGCTTTTGAAAATATCTGGAGAAGAATCTTGGTCGTGCCGCCATCAATGACACCTTCGCCATCAATCAGGATGCCATGTCTGCTCATTCGATCGAGCGGCTCCGTGTGATCATGCACCCGTTCCATGGACTGATCGTAATAGGTGGCAGGTGGTTTCGGCATGAACCGCAGTCCATTGGCTGAGAGCGCGTCGGTGGCGTCGTAAATGCCTTCAGTGCCAACGGCGATGTGCTGTATGCCCTCGCCATTGTATTTCTTGAGATATTCCTCAATCTGGCTTTTGTCGTCAGTGGATTCATTCAATGGAATGCGGATTTTGCCGCAAGGTGATGTGATGGCCCTGGAGACCAGACCCGTCAGCTTGCCCTCAATGTCAAAGAAGTGGATTTGTTTGAAGTTGAAGAGGGTTCGGTAGAAATCCCACCAGGTGTCCATGTTACCGCGGAACACATTGTGGGTCAGATGGTCGAGATAGTAAAAACCAACCCCTTCCGGCTTTGGGTCACGGGCGCCCAGCCATTCAAACTCTGCGTCATAGGCTGATCCTTTTTCACCATAGGTTTCGATGAAGTATAAAAGCGACCCACCAATGCCGATGATGGCCGGTGCGTTCAGCACCTTGCCATTGCCGGTGTATTCTTCAGCGCCATTGGCCAGGGCGTGCTGCAAGGCATGGGCTGCATCGACCACACGCCACGCCATGGAAGGCGCGCAGGGACCATGCTTTTCAACAAATTCCTGAGCGAATGAACCCGGTTCGCCATTCACCAGGTAATTGATGTCGCCCTGCCGCCACAGACTGATTGCTTTTGTTTTGTGGCGCGCGACTTTGGCATAGCCCATTTTCGCGAACAGCTCTTCCAGAACGGTCGGATCTTCATGCGCGAATTCGACGAATTCAAAACCGTCGGTTCCTGCGGGATTGTCTACGCTGATTTCGGCGACAACATCGTGCGGAAAGGGTCCCATAAATCTTCTCCTGTTTGTGACGCCAATAATAACGCATTTCTTGCGCGTAAATGTCGCAATTTGCGCCACTATTGGATAGTATGTGGCTAAATCAACGCAAATCCTGGAGAAATATGCAGGAAACAAGCATCGACGAATTTGACCGAAAAATACTGTCAGCGCTGCAGGATGATGGGCGTATGTCCAATGCCGAATTGTCGGATACGGTAAATCTTTCGGCGTCTCAATGCGCACGCCGACGGGTGCGGCTGGAGGAGGGCGGCTGGATCAGGGCCTATCATGCAGCGCTTGACCGGGAACGGTTGGGCTTTGGTCTGGTCAATCTGATTTCTGTTACGCTATCAACCCATAACCGCGACAACGCCAGGCAATTTACCAAATTGATCAGGGAATTGCCGGAGGTTATGGATGCCTATGCGCTGACCGGCGAAATGGACTATATGCTGAAAGTCATCACCAAGGATCTCAAGGGCCTGTCAATCTTCGTGAATGAGTATCTGCTGCCGCATGAGAGCGTGCAAAATGTCAAAACGGCGATTGTGCTTGAGACCATCAAGGAAGGCGGTGGATTGCCATTGTGATACAGACTTCGTGCGTTTTTGTCTTCATGAGTTTTTGCCCGTAAGCTGGACATGCAAGGCGGAATACAAAGCGCTGGATAGTTACATAAACTGCTGCCATGTTACCGTGAATCAATGTCTTGAGACGCATTGTCCTGAAAATGCGAATCAAATTTCTGAAACTGGATTGCCGGAATTGGGATGTAAAAATAACGGGTGGATCGGAGATTCTCCAACTGCCCCAAAGTCAGACAATACTGAGGAGGACACTTAATGTTGAACCGCCGATTTTTGATTAATTCTCTGGGTGCCGCAGCCATGGCTGTTGCAGGCCTTGGTGTCGTTTCATCTGCCAGCTTTGCGCAGGATGTAACGTTGCGGATGCATCAGTTTTTGCCACCGCAGGCCAATGTGCCGAAGCAGATTTTGTTTCCATGGGCCGAGCGTGTGGAGAAGGCCTCTGAGGGGCGTATCAAAATTGATATTTTTTCCGCAATGGCGCTGGGTGGTACACCGCCTCAACTGATCGATCAGGCGCGAGATGGTGTGGTGGATATTGTCTGGACCCTGCCGGGTTATTCGCCAGGCCGCTTTCCGCGCGCAGAGGTTTTTGAACTGCCTTTCATGATGACAAATGCGGAAGCTGCCTCGCGTGCCTATTGGCAGCTATTTGATGACGAGATGAAAGACGCGGATTTCAAGGATTTCAAAATCCTGGGTGCCTGGGTCCACGGTCCCGGCGTTATTCATTCCAAGGGCGATGGTGTACGCAGCCTGGCAGATATGAGCGGCAAGAAGCTGCGCGGCCCGACACGGGTTATTAATGATATGCTGAAAGAGGCTGGAGCAACGCCAGTCGGTATGCCGGTTCCTGCCATTCCTGAAGCGCTGTCCAAGGGCGTGATTGACGGTGCGGTGATTCCCTGGGAAGTGGCGCCTGCACTCAAAATTGCTGAACTTGTTGATACGCACACAGAGTTTGGCGGCGATCATGCGCTTTACACAGCCACATTCGTTCTGGCCATGAACAAGCAGCGTTATGAGGCCCTGCCGGATGATCTGAAGGCTATTCTCGATGAGAATACGGGTCTGGAATTTTCAGCAATGGCTGGCCGCCTCATGCAGGAATATGATGCACCCGGTCGTAAAATTGCGGAAGATTCTGACAATGCGATTGTTGTGATTGACGGTGATGCGCTTGCAGGCTGGCATACAGCGGCAGAAGCTGTTGTTGCGCGCTGGATTTCCGAAATGGATGAAAAAGGCATTGATGGTCAGGCTCTGTTGGACAAGGCCAAGGGACTTATTGAAAAAAATTCCATGTAGTCACTCTTTTGTCAGGGCGGGTGCATTGATACCCGTCCTGCTATGATGGCCCTGCTATGACAATTCTGATTGCCGGTGCTGGTATTGCCGGGCTGTCGCTAGCCCTGACCTGCCATCAGCTTGGGCTGCCAATTCGCATTTTTGAACGCAGCCAATCCATCCAGGCGCTGGGTGTTGGCATCAATCTGCAACCCAATTGCGTACGCGAGTTGTTTGATCTTGGCCTTGAGCCAGACCTGGATGCGCTTGGCTTGCGCACCTCGCAGGTGGCTTATTTCACCAAATACGGGCAGCTGATCTGGGCTGAACCACGCGGCATGGCGGCAGGCAATAACTGGCCGCAATACTCCATTCATCGTGGCCATTTGCAGCGCTTGCTTTTCGATACCGTGCTGGAGCGAGTGGGCACCGAGACCATCGTCACCGATGCCACTCTGACAGGATGCGATCAGGAAGAGGGTGGTGTGACAGCCCATTTCCGGTCAGCAGATGGCGCGCAATGGCAGGAGCGTGGCAGCGTTCTGATTGGCGCTGATGGCATTCATTCTGCTTTGCGTGGTCAATTCTATCCCGGCGAAGGCCCGCCAATCTGGGGCGGTGCTGTGCTGTGGCGCGGCACCAGCATCGCGCGGCCATTTCTGGATGGCGCGACAATGGCCATGGCTGGTCATGAACATCAGAAATTTGTCACCTATCCCATCAGCAAAGCTGATCCGGCAACCGGAATGGCGCTGATAAACTGGATCGCCGAGTTGAAATTTGCGCCGGATCAGGCCTGGCGCAAGGAGGATTGGAACCGGGCCGGCAATCCGGCGGATTTCCTACCGGCCTTTGAGAGCTGGGCCTTTGACTGGCTTGATGCTCCGGCCTTGATCCGTGGCGCTCAAGAAATTCTGGAATATCCCATGGTCGACCGTGATCCGCTGCCGACATGGACCTTTGGCCGGGCAACGCTGATGGGGGATGCGGCCCATGCCATGTATCCAATCGGCTCCAATGGTGCCTCGCAGGCCATCATTGATGCACGTGTTCTTGGGTTGATGCTGAAACAGCGTGGGGCGTGTGAAGATGCGCTGGTCGCCTATGAAAGGGCGCGACGCGCGGCAACCAACGCCATCGTGCTTGCCAATCGTGGCAATGGTCCAGACCAGATCATGGAGTTGGTGGAGCAGCGCAGTGAGGGTAAGAATGTAAAGCCCGAACTTGTTATATCCAATGCGGAGTTGCAAGATCACGCGGCGCATTACAAAACCCTCACGGGTCTCAGCATTGACGCGTTGAATGCCAGACCGCCGATAATTGATCCTGCTCTAGCAGAAGTGATCTGACAATGTATTCTGCTGTGAACCGAGCAGCTCACACTCTGAGTTTCGTCTTTGCCCTCTTGGGTGGTCTTGTGCTTATTCTGCTGACCCTTCTGACCGTTGCCAGCGTCAGCGGCCGCGCCCTGATTCCTTTTGGACTTGGCCCGGTCCCGGGTGATTTTGAGTTGGTGGAAGCCGGTGTGGCCTTTGCCATATTTACCTTCTTGCCCTGGTGTCAGCTTAATCGCGGGCACGCCAGTGTGGAAATACTGACCCAGTTTTTGCCAACGCGCATCAACCAGGTGCTGGATGTGACGATTGAATTGCTGATGTTTGGTGTGGCCGTGCTGCTGTTTCGGCAGCATTATCTGGGTACGCTCGACAAAACCCGTTATGGAGAGACCACTTTCATTCTTCAGTTTCCGCTGTGGTGGGCCTATGCCGCATCGCTGGCGGGTGCGCTGGTCTTTGTGCTTATTGCCGGGTTTTGTCTGTTGCGCAGTCTCAGGCAGATGGTGCGTTCGGAGGCACCAGTGTGAGCAGTTTTGAAATTGGATTGTGGTCATTTCCGGTGCTGCTGGGCCTCATATTTTTGCGTGTGCCCATCGGCTTGTCCATGCTGCTGGTGGGGCTGGGTGGCAGCTATGCCATCAACGGCACCACGCTGATGGCGTTTGCCCAGCTGAAGAATCAGACCTATGGCACGTTTTCCAGCTACTCCCTGTCCATCATTCCGCTGTTTTTGCTGATGGGACAATTTGCAACGCTGGGCGGGCTGTCTACGGCCCTGTTCAAGGCTGCAGAAGCCTGGCTTGGGCATCGTAAGGGCGGTGTGGCTATGGCTGCGATTGGCGCTTGTGCCGGGTTTGGTGCCATTTGTGGGTCATCTCTGGCAACGGCTGCCACGATGGGGCAGGTCGCTCTGCCTGAACTGAAACGCTATGGCTATTCGCCCGCGCTGTCGACTGGAGCCCTGGCTGCCGGTGGCACGCTGGGCATTCTCATTCCGCCTTCTGTCATTTTGGTGATCTATGCCATTTTGACCGAGCAGAACATCGCCAAGCTCTTTGTCGCAGCCTTCATCCCCGGCATTCTGGCTGCGCTGAGCTATATGATTGCCATTGCGATTTATGTGCGTGTTGATCCGAAATCCGGTGGTGTGCGGGACCGGATGGCCTATGGCGCCCGTTTCAAGGCGCTCGTGCCTGTCTGGCCCGCCCTGCTGGTCTTTCTGGCTGTGGTGGGTGGTATTTATCTAGGCGTCTTCACGCCGACGGAGGCTGCAGCTGTCGGCGCTTTTGGCACGGGTTTGATTGCGTTCTTTAACGGCGGGTTGAGCTTCAAGACACTCAAGGGAGCCATTCTGGCGACGGCTTCTGCAACTGGCATGGTATTCTTCATCATTCTGGGTGCAGCCGTGTTTAACGGGTTTCTGGCCCTGTCTCAGGTGCCACAGGAATTGGCAAATTATGTGCTGGAACAGGACATCAATGCCTGGGCCATCTTGCTGAGCATATTGGTGCTTTATCTGTTGTTTGGCTGCGTGATGGATTCCCTGTCGATGATCCTGCTCACGGTCCCGATTTTCTTCCCGATTGTGTCGGGGCTGGATTTCGGCATGACCACCGAGGAGTTTGCCCTGTGGTTCGGCATTCTGGTGCTGATTGTGGTGGAGGTCGGATTGATCACGCCGCCCGTGGGCATGAATCTGTTTGTCATCAATTCCATGGATAAGGGAACGCCGATGTCTGTGACCTATCGCGGCGTTTTGCCCTTCGTACTGACCGATATTGTGCGGGTTGGAATTTTGCTGAGCTTTCCAATTATTACGCTGGCGCTCGTCCGGCTTTTATACTGAAGCCTTGCCCCAAAAGAAGAAAGCCCGCCGATGGGTATCGGTAGGCTTTGAAGGTGGAGCTTTATGGCTCTCATCACCGAACCATTGGCCATTTTATTATTGTTATTGGCGGCCGTGAGGTCGGTAGTGTCTGTGAGCGTTAAGCTCAGATCCCGCCGCCCTGCTTAGGGGGCGCGTCAGGCGACGGAATCTTTGCCGCAACAAAGCGTATCTGTTGCGTTCTTCCGGCTATTATTTGCCGGACAGATCTTTGGCCAGACCAGTGTAACCTGGGGTCATGGCATCAGGTGAGCTGTCATTGGCTGGGTTGTAGACATTTGCAGTAGCTGCAGATGCGCCCAGTGCGATGGAGCCGAGGATCAGGATTGGAGCTGCGATTTTACGAAATGTCATTTTATTAT
>JBPOEV010000016.1:0-85519 GCA_051251535.1 Alphaproteobacteria bacterium | reverse complement strand
CCTGCCCGACCGGCGCCCTGTTTGAAAAATCACTCATGGACGCCGCTGGCAAAAAACGGGTGATCACTGACTTTGACGCATCCGTTGATAGCGTCTGCCCGTTCTGTGGTGTTGGCTGTCAGACCACTGTGAATGTCAAAGACAACAAGATCGTCCAGGTGGATGGACGTGACGGACCTGCCAATGAAAACCGGCTCTGCGTTAAAGGCCGTTTTGGGTTTGATTATGTGATGAGCGAAGAGCGCCTGACCAGGCCGCTGATCCGCCGCGATGACGCGCCAAAACGCGGCGACATCGATATGCGTTTCATGAAGGTGTCAGACATTTTTAGAGAAGCCACATGGGAAGAAGCCATGGCCAAGTCCGCCGAAGGGCTGATGGCGATTGAACAAGAACATGGCGGCGATGCCCTGTCGGGGTTTGGCTCTGCCAAGGGCTCCAATGAAGAGGCGTATCTGTTCCAGAAACTGGTCCGCCAGGGGTTTGGAACCAACAATGTCGATCATTGCACACGGCTTTGCCATGCCTCGTCCGTGGCCGCACTGATGGAGGGCGTTTCCTCCGGAGCCGTGTCTGCCCCCTTTACAGATGCAATGGTTGCAGACTGCATCATTGTGATTGGCGCGCGGCCCACAACCAACCATCCGGTGGCTGCCACCTATTTCAAACAAGCGGCGAAGAATGGTACCAAGCTTGTGGTCATAGATCCGCGCCAGCAGGATCTGATGCGCTTTGCGGAACATTCCCTGCAGTTCAAGCCCGGCACTGATGTGGCCATGCTGAACGCTTTTCTGCATGTGATCATCGAAGAGGAACTCTACGACCAGCAATATATTCAGGCCAATGTGTCCGGCTTCAATGCGCTGAAAGACAAGGTCAGGGATTTTGCACCGGAGGCAATGGCAGAAGTCTGTGGCATTCCCGCTGATACGCTGCGCGCTGTCGCACGGCTTTATGCAACGTCCAACCGATCTCTCATTTTCTGGGGCATGGGTATTTCACAGCACACCCATGGCACGGACAATGCGCGGTGCCTGATTGCCATGGCGCTCATCACAGGCCAGATTGGGCGCGAGGGCACAGGGCTGCATCCGCTGCGGGGCCAGAACAATGTGCAGGGCGCTTCGGATGCCGGGCTCATTCCCATGTTCCTGCCCGATTATCAGAGCGTTGAAAGCGCGCCCATCCGCGCGCAGTTCGAAGATGTCTGGGGCCGCACGATTGACCAGAAACGCGGTCTGACTGTTGTTGAAATTATGGATGCGGTTCACGCCGATAAAATTCACGGCATGTATATTATGGGTGAAAACCCGGCCATGTCTGACCCGGATCAACATCACGCACGGGCCGCACTGGCAAAGCTGACGCATCTTGTGGTGCAGGATATCTTCCTGACCGAAACCGCATGGCATGCAGATGTGGTGTTGCCCGCGTCCGCCCATGCGGAAAAACTCGGCACCTTTACAAATACCAACCGTCAGGTCCAGCTTGGCCGACCAGCGCTGAACCCGCCGGGCGAGGCCCGCCAGGACTGGAAGATCATTGTCGATCTTGCTGATCGCATGGGTCTTGACTGGCACTATGCAGATGTCAGCGAGGTTTACACCGAGATGATGCGCGTGATGCCGTCCTTGACCAACATTCCCTGGTCACGCCTCATCAGGGAAGATTGCGTCACCTACCCGGCAGACAGCGAAGATAAGCCCGGCAATGCGGTGATTTTCGTCGACGGTTTTCCAACCCCTGACGGGCGCGGCAAACTGGTGCCCGCAGATCTGCTGGCCCCGGACGAAGTGCCTGATGCAGAATACCCACTGGTGCTGACAACGGGCAGATTGCTGGAGCACTGGCACACCGGTGCCATGACCCGCCGCGCCAGCGTGCTGGACGCGATTGAACCGGAGGGAATTGCGGCCATGAACCCGCGTGAGATCGAGCGCCAGGGCTTGAGCATTGGCGACAGGGTCAATGTGGAAACCCGGCGTGGCACGGTCTCAGCCATGTTGCGCGCGGATCGTGAAGTGGCCGATGGCATGATCTTCATGCCCTTCTGCTTCAATGAAAGCCCCGCCAATGTGTTGACCAACCCGCAGCTTGACCCCTTCGGCAAAATCCCCGAATTCAAATTCTGTGCCGCCAAGATCAAACGCAAGGATGCGCTGGAAGCGGCAGAGTAGCTGGCCATTTTGCTCTGTTCTGCGTGTTCAAAAGTGTAACAAGAAGAATAATTATTTACTTTAATGAATAATTATGAGAGCTTGCGGCGAAATTTTAAACGCATTCATCACCTCAATTCGAGACACATCATGGCATTCAAGACAGACATCGAAATCGCGCGCGAAGCCCACAAACGGCCCATTCAGGAAATCGGTGAAAGGCTGGGAATACCGTCTGCAGACCTCGTGCCCTATGGTCATGACAAGGCCAAAGTGAGCGCCGACTTCATTGCTGCACAATCTGGCAAACCGGATGGCAAGCTCATTCTGGTCACAGCCATAAACCCAACCCCCGCCGGAGAAGGCAAAACAACCACAACTGTCGGGTTGGGTGACGGATTGAATGCGATTGGTAAGAAGGCTGCGATCTGTATTCGCGAGGCGTCACTTGGTCCCTGCTTCGGCATGAAAGGTGGCGCTGCCGGGGGCGGTTACGCGCAGGTGGTGCCGATGGAGGATATGAACCTTCATTTCACCGGTGACTTCCATGCCATTACCTCTGCCCATAATCTGCTGTCTGCCATGATCGACAACCACATTTATTGGGGCAATGAACTGGGCATCGATAATCGCCGTGTCGTCTGGAAGCGTGTCGTCGATATGAATGACCGCGCCCTGCGGGATGTCGTGACGTCTCTTGGCGGTGTTCCAAACGGGTTCCCGCGCCAATCGGGATTCGACATCACCGTAGCCTCAGAAGTCATGGCGATCCTTTGCCTGTCCAATGATCTGGAAGATCTGCAGGCCCGTCTGGGTGATATTATCGTTGCCTATACCCGTGAGCGTGAGCCAATCACCTGTCGTGAGTTGAAGGCTGATGGGGCCATGACGGTATTGCTGAAGGATGCGATGCAGCCAAATCTCGTGCAGACATTGGAGAACAATCCGGCCTTTGTTCATGGCGGTCCCTTTGCCAATATTGCTCATGGTTGCAACTCGATTGTTGCCACCAAGACGGCCCTTAAGCTTGCTGATTATGTGGTCACCGAAGCTGGCTTCGGCGCAGATCTGGGCGCCGAGAAATTCATGAACATCAAATGCAGAAAAGCCGGCATTGCTCCGTCCGCAGTTGTTATTGTTGCGACCATCCGCGCGATGAAGATGAATGGTGGCGTGGCCAAGGCGGATTTGGGCGCTGAAAATGTCGGCGCCGTTAAAGATGGGTGCGCAAACCTGGGTCGACACATCGAGAACATCAAGGGTTTCGGTGTGCCAGCTGTCGTGGCAATCAATCATTTTCATGGAGATACAGACGCAGAAATTAAGGCCTGCAAGGCTTACGTGCAAGGCCTGGGTTCGGAAGCCATTTTGTGCAAACACTGGGCAGAAGGGTCCAAAGGTACTGAAGAACTGGCCACGCGCATTGCGCAGATCGCCGATGCCGGCGGTGCCCAGTTCCAGACGCTCTACCCTGATGAGATGCCTTTGATGGAGAAAATCGAGACCATCGCCAAACGTATCTATCGCGCCAATGAAGTTCTGGCTGACAAGAAAATCAGGGATCAATTGCGCATGTGGGAAAAACAGGGTTTTGGCAATCTGCCAATTTGCATGGCGAAAACGCAATATTCCTTCTCGACCGATCCCAATCTGCGGGGGGCACCAAGCGGTCACTCTGTGCCAGTGCGCGAAGTGCGTCTGTCAGCAGGTGCCGGGTTCATTGTCGTCGTCTGCGGTGAAATCATGACAATGCCGGGTCTGCCAAGAAAACCGAGCGCTGAAGTCATCATGATGAACGAGGATGGCCTGATCGAAGGTCTTTTCTAAAACCTTATCCCGTCACCTTGAAATAAAGCGCTGACAAGCGCGATGGCAGATCCTCAATCCGCTCCAGCGGGAAGGTGTTCTTTTTGCCAAAAATGGTTGCGGCGGATTTATGGGCTGCCTGACCAAGCGGAATGCAAAACAGATCCAGACCCTTGGCACGCGACAATGCAATTGCCCTGCGGGCATCTTCTACCAGATGATTTGGATCTTCCATGTCGATGTCGGAAGGTTCTCCATCGGTCAGCACGATTATGATTTTCCTGCGTGTTTTCTGTTTTTGAAGCGCGTCGGATAAATACCTGAGGGCTGAGCCCAGCCGCGTCGACAGGCCGGGTGTCAGATCAGCCAAACGGTCCTGCACCGGAGCATCATCTTCTTCAAATGATTTGATGGATGCCAATTGAACATCATCTTTCCCGTTTGAAGAAAATGCGAAGACGCCATAGGCGTCTCCAGCGGCGTTCAATCCGTCCACCAGCAAAGCCGTCGAAATCACGGCCATCTGGAGAATTGTCTCCTGTCCACCTTGCGGAATATCTCCGGTGGATTGAGACATATCAATCAAAAGTCCCAAAGTGACATCGTTTTTCGCACGCTTTTGTCGAACATAGATCCTTGGGTCGGGGCTCGTACCCTGCCGCAAGGCGATGATAACATCATTGGCGGCATCCATATCAATGATGTCCCCCTCAAGGGCGCGGCCGGTGGTTTCATAATTTCCGAATTGTGCGTTCCTTGCCAGTGTCTCAATTCGGGCAGCCGTCCCGGCATGATGCGAGAGTTTTTCGGTCAACCAGTTTGGCGACGGTCGGGGCGTCAGAGATTTTTCACGCACCGTGACAAACTCATTCTGGTCGCGCTGCAAGACTTCATTCCATTCCGGGTAGAGGCCAAGAACAGCGCCCAGTTCCTCTTCCTGCGAGGTGGTTTTTTTCCGGGCACGTTCCGAGCCTTCAACATCCTGATCATCTTCGTTCTGAACCGGGTCCTCCACATCTTCCTTACGATCCATTTTGGCAGCATCTAGAAAGATTTCTGAGGGCGGCTGATCGGGATTGTCAGCCTCATCGAATTCAAACAGGCCCAGCCCATCATCACGATAGTCTGGCTCGACCGCGTAGGATTTGGGATCAAATGGTATCCGCATCTGCCCCAGATCATTACCGAGAATCCGTGCGATGCGTTCAGCCATAAACTGATCCTGAGGCGCAGAGCTGAAGGCAGCGTCAAACAGACGTTGCCCTTTCCTGATCCAACTATCCGAGCATTGGAACGCAGGATCACTCAAGCCGCGCGCCAGGGTCGCGAATAGTGAATGAATTGTGCGCGCGACAGGCGCGGATGCTGATGGCTCGGCGCTATGAAAAGGCAACCACATTTGCTCCAAACCAGGATACTCCTGCACTGCCAGACGCTCAACCCGGGCATCTTCAATCAAGGATGTAAGCGCAATCTGCATGGGTTTCATGCCCCGGATCGCAAACCGGTTTTTGGTGAAGCGGTTGTGAGCTGCCGCATGAAGGATAGCCGCCTTAAAATAGGCTCCCTGGTTGTCCTTATGGCGACGTGGAACCGTTGAGGGCACCAGCACAATATTGCCGCGGATTTTCAACCTTGCCGCTGATGGATCAATGATTTCGACTTGCTCGTTCTGGAGCTTTATGTCCGTCTGCCACAAGCATCGAACCAGATATTTCAAATGAGCCTCATGCCGGGAGAACTGCCCCCGCCCCTCATAATACGCCAACTGAGACAAGCTTTTGGGATCATTCAGGCTGAAATAGGCCAGTCTGTTCTGTTTGCTGTCCGGATAAAGATTGATGCCGTCAGTGAGCCATCTGGATATGTCGTCAGGTTCCAGCCTTTGATACAGGTTCTGAGACTGCTTCGCGAAGGCCGGGATGGATTCAGGCGCGTTGCGGGCAAGCGTTACAATCCTCTCAAGCAGGCTGGGAGCATGGTCGAGATGCACGCTGTTCTGGAGAAAATTTTTGCCTGCGCGAATGGCGATGATGGTATTGCGCGTGCCCACAGCCAGGCAGATTTCATGAATTGATTTTGTGAGCGCCTCGAGATCGATTTTTTGCGATGCCCTGACCGCAGTGCGGTGAAGTGCCCAAAGCGCTGTCAGAACATCTGGCCCGGCATTGGCCTCATAAAGCCTGATGTTCTCACGCTCCCAGTTTTCCAATTGTCCATTGCCGGAAAGCATTGTGAGTAGCGTACGGGTTGATTTGAAATCCTTGACAATAAATGATCCACCGCCAAAGCGGCTGGTTAGAAGTTCTTCAAAATCATGTTTTCTCTGAAACACCGTTTTGGGCCACCAGCGTCAGATGCAGGCGACAACAGCTGACCGCAATGCCATCCTGACGTGGACATCATCGGTCAACGGCACGATGATCGCCATATCGCAGGCATCCGCTACCGGTATGCCCCGCGAGATCAGTTTTCCGGCTCGTATCAATGTGCGTGTTGAAGCACCTTCCTCCAGGCCATTGTTGCTGAGATTGCGAGAGGCCGTCGCAATGCGAACAAGTTGAGCGGCAATGTCGGCCGAAACACCTGCTTCCCTGACGACAATCTTTGTTTCAAGCTCCGGATCTGCATGTGCAAAATCCAAAGCAGCGAAGCGCTGCTTGGTGGATTCCTTGAGATCTTTCACGACGCTTTGATATCCAGGATTATAGGAAATCACCAAAAAGAAGTCCGGGTGCGCAGCGACAAGTTCGTTCTTTTTCTCCAAATGCAGGGCCCGCCTGTCATCAGTGAGAGGATGAATAACGACGGTTGTGTCCTGCCGAGCCTCGACGATTTCATCCAGATAACAAATAGCGCCTTCGCGGACGGCTTGTGTCAGCGGCCCATCTTTCCACACGGTCTCGCCACCTTCCAACAAGTAACGTCCCACCAGATCAGCAGCCGTCATATCATCATGGCAGGACACGGAAATGAGCGGTCGTTTCATCCGCCAGGCCATATGCTCAACGAAACGCGTTTTTCCACATCCTGTTGGCCCCTTCAACAAGATCGGAACCCGTTCCTCATAGGCGGCTTGAAAATAGTCCACCTCATTTGCGGCCGGAGCGTAAAATGGTTCTGCGTCAATGGTAAATTGCTGTAGGGACATCAGATTATCTTTTGAAAATGTTAAACTGCCAGCCCGACATCAGCCCGACATCAGGCTGGCAGTATTAAGTGGAACGACGCTTATTTATCGATGACCTGAAGAAATTTTGGTCGGGATGCCTTCGATTGGACAATCCTCAACTCCTGGCGCATCACGCGTAAAGCCTTCAACCATATCTCTGGTTCCTTCGGGATCCTCCACCCATTTTTTGTAGAACTCGAACGGCATGGCGCACGTGCCGCGCGGATCGTCGCCGGAGTTGGTTGTTCCGGTATATCCACGGTGCAGCAGCTTGTAGAGATGGTTTTGACTCTGACTTTTGGCCCGATGTTCTCTGATCAATGGCACCGAGAGCTGCGCATATTGAATGCCCATTTCCTCGGTTCCACATTCGCCCAGCGTACGCCCGTCAAAGCCGATGATCGATGAGTGACCGAAATAGGTGTAAACCCCATCAAAACCAGTAGCATTTGCGACAGCCACATAAGTGTTGTTGGACCACGCCATGGCCTTTGACATAACGATCTGCTGCTCTTTGGCCGGATACATGTAGCCCTGGCAGCGTACCACCAATTCGGCCCCGCGCATGGCACAGTCCCGCCAAATTTCCGGATAATTGCCATCGTCGCAGATGATAAGGCTGATCTTCAAACCCTTGGGGCCTTCCGACACGTAAGTGCAGTCTCCAGGATACCAGCCCTCGATCGGGACCCATGGCATGATTTTCCGATATTTTTGAACAATCTCACCCTGATCATTCATCAAGATAAGAGTGTTGTAAGGCGCTTTGTTGGGATGTTCTTCATGCTGCTCACCTGTAAGCGAAAATACACCCCAACATTTTGCCTTGCGACAGGCTTCGGCAAAAATTTCAGTCTCAGCACCCGGTATTGTTGACGCCGTCGCATACATTTCGTCCGCGTCATACATAATGCCGTGGGTGGAATATTCGGGGAAAATGACCAGGTCCATACCCGGCAGTCCCTGCTTCATTCCGACCAGCATATCGGCAATTTTTTTGGCATTTTCGATGACGTCCGCCTTCGTGTGCAGACGCGGCATCTTGTAGTTCACCACGGCCACTCCAACGGAGTCTTTGGTGGAGGTGATATCACCATGTTGCATGATCGTTCCTTTCAATTGATGTAAAGCGGAACTGAACGTTGACCAGCGCACCCAAGCTCTGCAGAAACACAAGCGCAGGGCAGGACCAACGCAAAGGGTCAACGCATTTGAAGCGTTTCTTCACGTTCGGGCCGGTCGTTTTTTCAAACAAGCGCCGAAAATCAGGAAGCTCGAAAAAACTTATTCAGATGAATTCAATATTTGAAATATGGTGCCCGACAACTCTGTCGGGCAATAAATACTCAAATTCCCAATTGGAATCTGACTACTACCTTCGGGCGCGCCCTGACCACAGTGTCAGGGTCACAGATTTTCTGCCCAATGTGCAATTTACCGTTACAGCTTTTTTTTGAAAACGCAATATTAGAAACAGCAATCTGTCAAAATGCCCGAGTTCGATTTGTAGGCGTATTTCTCAAAAAACACGCCTCCATCGACATTTGCGTGACGAGCCTGCATTTATTGCAAATTCCGATGATAGGGAGACTATTTTTTGTGCATTAGCCTAATGTTATAGCAAGATTCATCAGATTCCAGTCAGAAATGAATAATTCAATTTTTCTCTTGTAATGAATATTTTTTTCCTTAAAATCAAAAATGAGATAAACTTCGGTACCAATAATCCAAGCGGTTTACCGGGTTGTTAGTGGCAAGGACAGGGTAGTTTCGCCGCTTACACGATGAAAACTCGAGCACGTGAAGGCGTTTAACGCTTCTCTGTGCCGCCGACAGGGCCGTCGGATTTAAACACTCCATTAATGATTGGAAAATTCAGCGTCAGACCGCTATGCGGCATTTTTACGTCTTTTTTCAGACATTTATCGTCTGATTATCGATGGTCAGCCTCAACTGAACGTCCGACCAATTCCGATAACTCTTTTAAGTCTGCCAAACTAACAGATTACGCAAATATCTGCCGAAACAGTTCAAATAACTACCCGCCTAAACGAAACACAATTAGAAATCATCTTTGAGGGAAAATTTCGAAAATGAGTATTACCAGAAGAAAACTTCTAAAAACTGCTTCCGTTGGAGCGCTCGCTCTGGCGGCCCCACATGTGTGGCTTCCCGGAAACCGCGAAGCCTGGGGTGCTACGCTGACAGCTGGCGAGCCGATCAAGGTCGGCCTGCTGTTCTCCCTGACAGGCGGTCTTGCCGTTCCAGAAGAAGATTCAACACTTGTCATGCAGTACGCAATTGATGAAATCAATGCTGCTGGCGGCATCAACGGCTCACCTATTGAGCCTGTGATTGTGGATGCGAAATCAGATTTCAAAGTCTACTCATCCAAGACCCGTGAACTGATCCTGCGTGACAAGGTGACATCGATCTTTGGTTGCTACACATCGGCGAGCCGCAAAGCGATTTTGCCAATCGTCATGCAGCAGGACAATCTGCTGTTCTACCCAACTTGCTATGAAGGCGCTGAGTGCACTCAGAACACCATTTGCACCGGCCCTCTTGCAAACCAGCATTCCAAGGATTTGATCCCCTACATGGTCGATCAATTTGGACCACGGGTCTTCTTTGTCGGTTCGAACTATGTATGGCCGAAAGAATCCAACAAAAACGCCAAGGTTTGGCTTGAGCAGGCCAATGGCGAACTGCTTGGCGAAGAATATATACCGCTCGGCTCTTCCGAGTTCGGACCTGTTATTGAAAAAATCAGAGCGGCTAAGCCGGACTTCATTTTCTCGACTGTCGTGGGCGCTTCCGATATCGCCTTCCACCGTCAGTTCAAGCAGGCCGGTCTTAAAGTGGATTCAATGCCTATCGCATCATTGACCACCGGAGAGATCGAAACCAAAGCTATGGGTGCTGAGTTTGGTGCAGGTCACTTCCTGTCCGCTCCTTATTTCCAGGCTCTGGAAAACCCGACCAATGAGAAGTTCGTAGAGAACTTTCTGGGCAGCCCATACGGCAAAAACGGCACAACTCACTACAATATGGAAGAGACATATACATCCGCTTATGTCTTTAAAGGCGCGCTTGAAAAAGCCATCGCTGACCATGGTATTGAAGATGTCACACCACGCAAAATTCGTGATGCGGCGGCCGGTATCAAGCTCAGTGCAGACGTTTCTCCAGAAGGTGAAGTCTGGATTGACGGTGAGAACTTCAACACATGGCTGGTTCCAAAAATTGGTCAGTGTCAGGCAGATGGCAGCTTCAAGATCGTAAAAGAAGCTCCAGAACACGTCGCTCCGGATCCCTATTCAATCTACCCGGATATCGGCAAGTGCACGGCTGAAGGCCTGCTGGCACCTGATGGAACTCTCAAAATGAATGTCATCTAGGTGACTTCGGGTTTCGGACGCCTGACATCGTTTCAGAGCGCCCGAAACCCTCCCTGCCAATGAGCCAACAGGCCTTCTGGCAGACGTTTTAAACATTTGACTGAGAGTGAGTTATGGATCCGAGCGTCGTATTGAGTGCATTGGTGCTGGGAGTCAGCATCGGCAGTATTTTTCTGGTTGCGGCTTTAGGGCTCGCCATTATTTACGGCACCGCTGGCGTTATCAACATGGCCCATGGTGAGCTGATCATGCTCGGGGCCTACACCACATACACACTTCAGACGTTTTTGGGCGTCCCCTTCTTTCTTTGTCTCCCCTTGTCATTTTTTATCGTGGCCCTGGTTGGTATCGCAATCGAGCGCCTCTTGATCCAGCATCTCTATAATCGGCCACTGGACACGCTTCTGGCGACCTGGGGTGTCTCTCTGGTGCTGATGCAAGGTGTCAGGCTGATCTTTGGCAGCGATCCGAAATATGTTCAGCTGCCTGCATTTCTGTCCACCAATCTTGATCTCGGCATCGTCAACGTATCGGTTTTCCGGATTTTCGTGGTTCTCGTCGCTGCCCTGCTGGTCTTTGCCACCTGGTACACATTCTACCGGACGCGGTTCGGCATAATGGTGCGCGCCGTGACACAAAACAAAGAGATGGCGGCATCCTTTGGTATCAACTCCGGCAAAACCTACATGCTGACATTTGCCATTGGGGCCGGCCTGGCCGGCGTTGCCGGGGCTATGTTTGGCGGGCTCAATATTGTGCTGCCGACCATGGGCATGAGCTATGTCGTCGAGGCATTCCTGATGGTTGTTTCTGGAGGCGGAAGCCTGTTGGGCACCATTCTGGCCAGCGGCTTTACTGGCCAAATGCAATCCATCTTCGCCTTTATCTTTAACGATACGTTCGCGCGTTTCCTGATCTTTTTAATGGTTGTGATCTTCCTGCGGTTCCGTCCTCAGGGCTTGATCGGCTCGGGCGATACGCGCCGGTAACCAAAACAGATATCAGACATCTAGAGTAGCTTTGGAGCAAATCCGACAATGAACACCAACCCCTATCACGATAAGCGTCTTCAATGGGTTGCCTACGCAATTTTCTTTGCGCTGTTGGCGCTGGTTCCGATCCTGCTCGATGATGCTTTCCTGTTGAATCAACTTTCAACTTTTGGGGTGTATGGCATCCTGGCTCTGTCTTTGAGCCTGTGCTGGGGATTTGGCGGTATTCTGAATCTTGGTCAGGGCATTGCGTTTGGTCTTGGTGCTTATGGCATGGCCATGACGATGCAACTGCAGTCGCAGGATATCGTAAGCGATCGCATTCCACCCTTTATGCTCAACAATGCACTTGAGAGTCTGCCATGGATCTGGGAGCCATTCTGGAACACCGGAACAGGCATTTTCCTCGCGGTAGCGATACCCACTCTGTACTGCCTCATATTCGGCGCGCTTATGTTTCAGGCACGTGTTTCAGGGCCCTTCTTTGCGATCATGACGCTTGCAATGTTGAGCGCATTTTATACGGTTTTCATCGATCTGCAGCCCTACACAAATGGCGTGAACGGCATTTCGCCGCCAATGCCTTTGGAAGTTGGCTCACTGGTCGTTGATCCATATTCCACAACATCCTACTGGATCGTTTATGCGGTCCTGTTGCTGTCAACGGTCGTTGCCAAATTATTGACGCAAAGCAAATTCGGGCTGATCGTTCGCGCCCAGAACAACGATCCGGAGCGCGTTCGGTTCCTCGGCTACAATGTCGCTGTTTATGAAACCCTGATTTACGCAATATCTGGCTGCATGGCCGCGTTGGCCGGGATGTGTTTTACATTCCTCACCCAATATGTCTCGCCAAGCCAGTTTGATGTCGGGTTCAGTATCTCGATCGTTATCTGGGCAGCCATTGGCGGACGCGGATCCCTGTTGTGGGCCATTATGGGGGCCTTCATTGTTCAGGGCGCGCAGAGCTATCTTGGTGATGAATTCCTCAACACATGGATTTTGATCCTGGGGTTCTTCTTCATTCTGGTGGTCAGGTTCCTGCCAGGTGGTCTTGCAGGGCTGGTCGAACTCGTTCTTGGCAAGCTGCCAAACATGTCCAAACAGCAGAAAAATCCCGGTGAAAAAGCCGTGGACAAAGCATCCCTGAAGGAGGCTTGATTCATGACTGGTGTTCTTGAAATACAAAACCTCCAGAAGAATTTTGACGCCGTCAAAGTCATCAATGATTTCAGTATGGAAGTTATTGAGCTGACCCTGTGCTGCCTGGTCGGCCCCAATGGTGCGGGCAAGACTACCACGATGGATCTGATTACCGGTCGGCAAAAGCCAACCTCCGGCAGCGTGACTTTTCGCGGCCATGTGATCACGGGCGAGAATGAACAAATGATTGCCCGACGCGGACTGGGACGGAAATTCCAGATCCCCGCAGTGTTTCGCGAATTGACCGTCCGGCAAAACCTGGAAGTGGCTTACAGCCATGAGGTCAACGCGCTCAAGAATATCTTCAGCTTCACGTCCAAGCAATGCGACGCGCGCATAGATGAGGTGGCCGAACAGGTTGGCTTACAAGAGCGACTTGCAGTGGTTGCCGGCACGCTGTCCCATGGCGAAACACAGTGGCTCGAAATCGGGATGGTTCTCATGCAGGACCCCGCCCTGCTGCTTCTGGATGAGCCTGTTGCGGGAATGACCGAGCAGGAAATTGAGAAGACGGCCGATATTCTGAACACGATGAAGAAAACAAAAACCCTGATCGTTGTTGAGCATGACATGGGTTTTGTTCGCGAGATTGCGGACATTGTGACCGTTATGCATATGGGATCACTCCTTGCGCAGGGGACGATCCAGGAGATCGAAACCAATCAGCAGGTCCGTGACGTTTATCTTGGAACGGAGGATCACTGATGCTGCTTAACCTTCAGGACGTATCATCATTTTATGGCAACACCCGCATTCTGCGAAATGTGACACTGGGCGTGGCAAAGGGCACCTGTCTTTGCGTTCTGGGACGAAACGGGGTCGGGAAAACCACGCTCGTCAAAACCATTATGGGCCTGACCGACAAGATCGAGGGTGAAATACATCTCGATGGCGCTGATTTGAGTGCAAGCCGGACAGATGAGCGCGCCAAATGCGGTATTGGTTACATCCCTCAGGGTCGACAGATACTCGGAAAATTCACCGTTCGGGAAAATATTCTGCTCGGTACATTTGCAAGGGCGGATTCAAGCACGACTATCCCAGATATCTGCCTGGAGCTGTTCCCTTACCTGAAAGAAAATCTGAACCGCAGAGCGGGTCTTTTGTCCGGCGGTCAGCAACAGCAACTGGCCATTGCCAGAGCGCTGGCGGTCAACCCGCAAATTTTGCTGTTGGATGAACCAACCGAGGGTATTCAACCGAACATCGTTGCTGAAATCGGCGAGACGCTCAAGATGCTGAACAAGAAGCTGGGCATCACGCTTGTGCTGACCGAGCAGCACATCAAAGTCGCGCGCAAGCTCGGCGATGATTTTGTGATGATGGACAATGGCCGCGTCGTTGACAGCGGACCGATAGAAAACCTCACCGACGACGTCGTGGAAAGGCACATGACGGTATGAGCAAACATAAAAATAATCGTCGAAACCAACTACGCAATTCAACAGGGAAAGGAAAACCAAGATGATTAGTATACCGCCTGCTGGCTCTCCGGAGAGAGAGGCCTTGATCGCAGAACACAAAGCATGCGTCGATTCCATGAAGGGTGTCGCTGGGTTTTCGATCTTGAAATGTGAAACACCGGGAGACACGACTGTGGTGTCCGGTGGTGTTCATGAATCCCCGCTTTTGAAGCGTGTGTTGCTGCGTATGCGTGGCGAGTCTCCTGCCGGAAAACTTATTGTTATCTGTACGAAAGTCGAAGCCGAGTGGCGCATAGCGCGCTTGTCCGGCATCCGCGGTGTTCCACCCGAATTTATTGATGACAAAGTCTATGATTGCGAACAGGAAATTCAGCACGAGATTTTCCTGATGCGTCTGGATGAACTGCCGGAATCTGCAGGAATGCCTGAAGATTACCATGAAGGCTGGAAGCGCAGAAGTGACAATTGGCCGGTGACCTGAGCGGCCTTCCACAGTCGTGGATGCTGTAACCAGCTGATTAAGTGACGGAAATAACTGGAATTAAAAAACACGCTTCGGTGTGATTGGCAGCGCTTTGCCTGCCGCTATGTCTAAGGAGAACTGAAATGAGTTCAATGAGGTTGACTGGATATGCCGATAAATTCGGCGTGCACCCAGGCGAGAGCATCAAGTTTTATGTCAATTGCGATGGACCCTCGGAGTACAAGGCCGAAATCGTTCAGATGATCAATGGAGACACGAACCCGCGCGGTCCCGGCTTCATTGAAAAGGCTGTCCCCGGTTCGTTGGAAGAAACCGTTTCCGGCCGCAAACAGATCATCCATGGCGGGTCTTACGGGTTTGTTCCCGATTGTAACGCCCTCAATGTGGAAAGCTTTACCCTACAATGCTGGGTCTGGCCGACAACACCCATTACCCATCCGAAATACTGGAAACATGGCGCGCAGGGTCTGGTCACAAAATGGTCGGACGACACAGGTTATGGCCTGTTCATCAACGAGAAGGGCCATGCAGAAGTCCGCATCAATGGTGAAAAGCTGGAATCCACAACCCCGCTTCGGGACCATGCGTGGCATTTCCTGGCAGCGACCTTCGATGCCAAAACCGGCAAGCTGATACTGATCCATGAGCCTCAAATCCAATATGCTCTGGATCCGGTGATTGAGCCTGTCGAAATGACGATTTCCGGCAAACTGAAAAACACGTCCACCCCGTTGGCCATGGCAGCCTATGTGGATGGTGTGAGCGAAGATCCGCTTGCAGCTTCTTCCCTGCCAGCAGGCATCACTTTTGCCGGCAAATATAATGGCAAACTGGACACACCAAGGCTGTGTGCAAAAGCTTTGTCACGCGCTGAAATCGAGATGATGAAACTGGGCGCTCAGCCTGGTCTGACAGAAAGACGCAACAGCGGCCCAACTGGCCCCTTGTCCGAAGTCATTGTTGGCGCCTGGGAATTTTCTGAAGGCATCAGCACGCTGGTGGGTACGGATTTCGGCCCTTATCGTCTCGATGCAACACTGGTCAACTGCCCGACACGCGGCCTGACAGGCCATAACTGGTCTGGAACAACCTTTGACTGGAAACAGTCACCGGGTGAATATGGTGCCATCCATTTCCATGATGATGATGTCGACAATGCCCGCTGGGACGTCGATTTTGAATGGACCGTTCCAGACGATTGCAAAAGCCGGTTCTATGCCGCGAAGCTGACAACACCAGAAGGCGATGAAGACTACATTCCATTCTGGGTGGTCCCGGAAATTGGCGATGAGCAGTCGAAAATCGCGGTCATGGTTCCGACAATCAGCTACATGGCCTACGCCAATGAGCATGTGGCCTGTAATGCAGGTGGTGCTGAGCTGTTCATCTATCGTGTGCCGATCATGCAGCATCAGAACATGTTCCTTGCCGAGCACAGAGAGTATGGCGGATCGATCTACGATACCCACACCGATGGTTCCGGTATCTGCCTGTCGTCAAGACTGCGCCCGATCCTGAGTATCAGACCAAAATACGATCACTTCCTGGCCCAGGCACCATGGCAATATCCAGCCGATCTGCATCTGATCTACTGGCTGGAAACCATGGGCTATGAGTATGATGTCTTCACCGATGAGGACCTCAGCTATGATGGTCTGGCACGGATTGAAAACTACAGTGTGATCATCACCGGCTCTCACCCGGAACATAATACGGGAACCCAGTTGGACGCCCTGCACAACTACACGCAGCGCGGTGGTCGCATCATGTATATGGGTGCTGATGCATGGTATTGGGTCCACTCCTTCCACCCGGCCTATGACGAGCTTGGTCGCGGTGTGATGACTGAGATGCGTCGTTGTGAGTCAGGTATTCGGACCTGGCGTGCAGACCCGGGTGAATATTACCATCAGGGCACCGGAGAACTGGGTGGCATGTGGCGCTTCAGAGGGCGATATCTGCATTCTGTTGCAGGTGTTGGCATGTCTTCTGAAGGTTTTGACATTTCATCCTACTTCTCGCGGACGCCAGAAAGTAATGATGACCGTGTTTCATGGGCCTTTGAGGGCATTGAGTATGACGAAATGCTGGGCAATTTCGGTCTGGTCGGTGGCGGTGCTGCCGGTCTTGAACTGGATATCGTTGACACCATGCTGGGCTCACCCCCACACACGTTGACGGTTGCAACATCCGCTGGACGCCACACAGAGGCCTATCTTCTGGTGATGGAAGATTTCGGATTTAACCAGCAGGGTCTGGATGGCACAACGCATCCGCGTGTTCGCGGTGATATTGCCTATCACGAGACGCCCAATGGTGGTGCGTGTTTCGCCTTCTCATCGATTGCCTTCTGTGGATCGCTTCCATGGAACAATTGCGACAACAACATCTCCAAACTTGTGCAGAACGTGTTGGACCGCTTTGCGGTACCAGGACCTTTGCCTGCGGCACCTGCGGACGCGATCAAATATCGCGGACGTGCAGACTATTAAGCCGACAAAACAAAAGCCGCCAGCTCAATTAAGAGCTGGCGGCACCTGTATCAGTACCAGCGGCCATTTACGACAAATGTCCGCATAAAGTCGGAGGGAGAAGCGCATGGCTAGGCGCCCAGACATTGGCTATTTCGAAAGTGATCTGGACCTTCTGGACCCGCAGACATGGGACCATGCCTATGGGGCGTTCGGAAAAGCCCAAACCATAAACCCGCTTGTCTATAAATCCCTGTCCTTTGCCTATCTGGAAGATGAGGCGATCTGGACCAGAGACTGGATCTGTATCGGCACCGTGGATGACATTCCCAATGAGGGCGACATTCTGCCTTACACTGTGGGAAATCACGGCATTCATGTTCAACGGATGGCTGATGGTGACCTTGAAGGTCGCTTCAACAATGCGCAGCACGGTGGCTGCCGCTTTGTGCCGGTTCAATGTCAGAACGGCACCAAAACCAAATGCTCTTTCACATCCTGCGGCTATAGCCGAGACCGCGATGCCATCGCGGCGTCAGAAGGCGGCCAATCAGTGCCGGCCATGCACCAATATACCGGGCTGCGACCAGAGCGCCTTCTGCAGATTTCAGTTGCGACCGTTCAGGGCCTGATTTTTGTCAATATTGACGGTCCAGACCACATCATGACGCCGGAGCCCGAGCTTGAAAGCCAGATCAACACCGCCTTCCAAACTCATCCAGAAAGGATCGAAAAGGAATGGTCAGAATTCAAATGTAACTGGAAGTTATTTGCCGAGACCCTGCTTCAGGAACTGAATGTGGTGCCGGAAATGACAATGGCCTCCAAAGCCAATTCTTTCATCGGACATATGCTGCCCTTAAAGGGTCAGGACAGCCGTCTCATCGGCCCTGTCGTCTGGAGCTTTCCAAACATGATGCTTGTCAGAACCGAAACGGTTTCCTGCTGGATAGTCTTGCAACAAACCGCGCTGGAGAAAATGATCTGCCGCGTTCAGTTTTATGGAGACGAAACAAGCGCTCGGAGCACAGACGAGCTGTCAGTGATGAAAGACGCGCTGAAATCTATAGGACGAGCCGCAGAAACTCGGCAGGCCACATTGAGTTCAGATGCCGTGCCAGGCGTTCAGCATGAAGCAGCTTCGCACTGGTCGCAAACGTCCCTCATCGAACGATTGTTAAAAATGCCGCGTAACGAGGTAGCTGAGCCTATGTTTCAGCCAGTTCAGCACTATCTCATTTAGAAAAGGAGCAACGCCATGAATGCACTTGCCACACGCCCGACCGTTGAAGACGGCGCTCAGCTTTACATAAAAGGTGAGTTTGATGCAGCTGTTGCAATCTTTTCTGATCTCGCCGAAACCGGAGATGCCGAAGCCACCATGTGGCTTGGCTCTTGTTATGCCAATGGCGATGGTGTTCCGAATTCACCGGATCAGGCCTTCGGTTATTTCATGAAGGCTGCGGAAGCAGGCCATGCGCAGGCACAAACCAATGTGGGTGCCATGCTTTTTGGCGGCCAGGGCTGCGAAAAAGATATTGATGCAGGTGTTGCCTGGTTGGCCAAAGCCGCCGAGCAGGATGACACCGGTGCGCAATTCAATCTGGCCACCATTTTGTCGTCCGACAAGGAAGTTGCACTGGATTGGGAAACCGCTGCGAAATGGTATCACCGAGCAGCCGAAAAAGGGCATTATCCGTCTCAGGCACGCCTCGGATTTTGCTACCAACATGGCAATGGTGTGCCGCAAAGCCGCGTTGACGCCTATGTCTGGTTTGCATTGGCAGCGCAGCATGGCGTCGGGACGGCCCTGACAGCTGTTGAGCGTCTTGTGAATGACATGTCAGCCGAAGAAAAAAGACAAGGGGCTGGCATGGTGCAGTCCTGGCGCAATAAAACTGCATCTGTTTCCAGCATGGCGGTCATCGACCCGGTTGCACAATAGGTTAGCTTCATGGACACATCTTACAGCGTTCAACAGATAAAATTTGAATTTCTGAGCTATATCAAAGAGTTTGGTGGCAACGGGTCGGAATGGACCATTGGTCTGCTGAATGAAGCTGAACAGGCAAAAATCGCTTCATCCGACACCCCCCAAAAGGCTGATCTGATCTGGATCTGCAAACCGGCTTTAAGCGCAAACGCTGCCAGATTGGTTGCGGAGTATTTCGTAACCCGTTTTGGAACCAGAAAAGCGGATGACTTTGTTGTCAGCCCGGACAAAAACTGGGTGCATATGTTCATCGAACGCGATACCGCGCGCCCATAATTGGATAGAAAATGGCAAACCTGAATCCCAAGGAGCGAAGCGTATGAGAGCAAGTTGAGAGCATAAAATGCCTCTGCTTGCGAACACAGGTTTTGAAAGTGTTCCTTATGAAAAAAGACAATTGGCGCATCGGCGTCCTATTTTCTCAAAGTGGTGCCACTGCAGCTGTTGAACAGACGATGATCAACGGAAGCATTCTCGCCATGGAGGAAATCAATCAGGCTGGTGGCGTCCTGGGGCGTCCGCTGAGCTATACTCATTATGATCCTGGCTCATCCCCAAAGAAGTACCAGGAATATGCCCGCCGTCTCCTCATAGAAGACAATGTGAAAATCATCTTTGGCTGTTACATGTCCTCATGCCGAAAAGCCGTATTGCCCGAGATTGAAACGCATCACGGCCTGCTGTTCTATCCCACCGTTTATGAGGGGTTTGAATATTCATCACGTTGTTTTTACACCGGCACCACTTCCAATCAGGGCGCACCTGAACTGGTTCAGTATCTCACCAAAAATTATGGAAACAACCTGATCCTGGTCGGCTCCAACTACGTGTTTCCGTACCAGTACAACCGTGTGATTACTGATTTGGTGATACAGTCCAATGGAAAAATCCTGGACGAGCTCTATATTCCAATCGAAGCAAAAAGCAGTGATTTCAAGCGGACGATTAAGCAGATAGCCAAATTAAAACCTGATGCCATTATCTCCACGCTGGTTGGCGATGGGATCGGTCTGTTTTATGAGGCCTTTAAAAATGCCGGATTTGATTCCGAGCGGATGCCTATTGCTTCGGTGGCAACAAGCGAGGCAGAGCTCGCCCAAGTGGATCTTGGTGTTGCGACAGGGCATCTTTCATCAACACCGTTTTTTGAAACATTGCAGACGCCCGAGGCCATACGTTTCGTTAAAGCCTACAAGGCTCGTTTTGGCCCTGACGCGCCAGTTACGGCCTGCGCTGAAGCCGCGTATTTCCAAATACATCTTTATGCAAACGCACTGGAAAAGGCGGCTAGCGATTCTCCGGAAAAAATTGCGCTGCAGCTGCCCCAGCTCTCATTCAATGCGCCACAAGGACAGATCCGGATTGATCCCCTTACGCATCACACAGAGCTATGGCCACGCATCGGCCGCGTAAACAGCCAGAACAAATTTGACATCGTCTGGGAGTCCAAAAAGAGCGTGAAGCCAGACCCGTATTTCGTAGCTCCGTTGTTTGATGAATGGTCTGCTGCCAACGTTCTTCTGCAGATAGAATAGCGGAGCGTAACCTTGGCAATCCAGCTCCTCCGCGATTTGAAAGGTCTGAAAATCCAGGTGATCCATGCACCTGATTCAGAAGGCTTGACCATTGTGGAGCATCTTGGCCGAATGGGCTGCAAGAGCGAGACAAGCTGGCCCCTGCCAAACGAGCTGGACCCGGATGCCGATGTGGTTCTGATCTCGATCGAACAGGAAAACCGGGAACGCATTCTAAAGCTTTGCCGCCAAACCAAAGAAGTCCCGCCAACGATTTTGGCTGTCGCCTCCTACGAGGATCCAGGCACGCTGCAGATCATTCTGGAATGCGAGGCGCTTTCAGTTATCGAGCGGCCCGTTCGTCTGTTCGGTCTGCTGACCAACCTGACCATTGCCCGTTCGCTTTGGATGGAACGGCACAAGCTGCGCAAGAAGGTCAAAAAACTTGAGCGCAGGCTTGATGGAAACCACATGATTTCGCGCGCCAAAAGCATTCTTTGGGAAACTCAGGGCCTGGACGAAAAGGGTGCCCATGAAAGCATCCGAAAGCAAGCCATGGCGAAGCGCCTATCGATGGCTGATATCTCGGGCGACATCGTAAAGGCCTATGAAATACTGACCTTCAATTCTGACAAATAAACCGGAGTCGGCTGAATGTTGCGTGTGGAGAAAATTATAGGGGATACGTCTGATCCCGCGATCTTTGATCTGATCCACGATCTTGAGCACCATGGTGCGGTGGAGACCATCACACTGCCGACCGATGATCTGGACCGGCATCGGTTGATGGCCAGGACAGATCAGGGAAATGATGTGGCCATTGCCATACCCCGCGACACAAAGCTCACAGATGGGGCGGTGCTGTATCTGGATAAGAGCCGGGCTGTGATTGTGCGTGCAGCCGAGCAAAAATGGCTGCGTCTGTCACCCAGAACGGCCAGCGATGCTGTCGAGCTGGGCTATTGCGCAGGAAATTTACACTGGCGCGTTCGTTTTGACGGGGCCGATCTGCTGGTTGCCCAAAATGGTTCTGCGGAAGCGTATTTGAACCGCATACCTGATCTGATCTCAAGCGGCCGGGTTTCTGCGAGCGAGATTACAGAATGAATGTGGACCAAACACCTCCTGATTATCATGAACTCCTGAGCGCATTTCAGTTTACTGACAGCGCATTTCCTTCAGGCGGGTTTGCATTTTCGCAAGGACTGGAAGCAGCCTCGGAACACGAAGAGCAATTGGGCTCGTTTGATCTGGAAGCCATGATGCGCTCGCAAATTCAGCACCGCTGGGCGTGCTCCGACCGCGTAGCCCTCATCCGCGCCCATCGCCTGGAAGGCGAGCTGCAACAGATTATCGAGCTGGATCATGAAGTCGAGGCAAGCACGCTTGTAGAAGCGCTGCGGACCGGCTCTCGGCGCAATGGATCGGCAATGCTGATTGCACACGAGCGCATGGGTATGGAGCGCGCAAAACTATACCGCCAGCAGGTGCGGCAGCAAACCGCGCCCGGCCATCTGGCCGTCATGCAGGGCCTGATCTGGCAGCAGCTTGGACTTTCTCAGGAGGCCGCGATTGCCATGAGTGGCTACCAGGCGGTTATGTCGCTATCGACAGCTGCTGTCAGGCTCGGGCTGATTGGTGCGCTGGAAGTTCAGGCGGTTATTCGCGACGTGTTGCAACTGGTCGGGGATTTATCCTCCGGGCCTGTCAGCCATGATGACCCGCTGTCATCCTTCGTGCCGCTTTCCGAGATTGCCGTGTCCTGGAAGGACACAGGGGGCCAGCGCCTCTTTTCGAATTAGAGATTTTCAAACGTGCGTGAATTCACTGTCACGAACCAACAAATGATGAGGCTGTAAATGCTTTTGACACCAACTGAAATGGAACGCCTGACGATATTCATGGCGGCAGAGCTTGCGCGAAAACGCCGTGCCAAAGGTCTTCGACTGAACCATCCCGAAACGGTGGCTCTGATCGCAGATGAAATTCTGGAAGGTGCGCGCGAAGGGCGTTCCGTTGCTGAAATGATGTCTTTTGGATCACAAATTCTGACCCAGAATGATGTGATGCCAGGTGTGGCTGCAATGATGCCGATACTGCAGGTCGAAGGGACCTTTGCAGACGGGACCAAACTGGTCACCGTGCACGATCCAATCCGGCCTGCTGAAGGTGCCGAGATTGATGCAACTGAACCCGGCAGATTCATCTGCGAAGAGGGCGATATCGAACTTAACGCAGGACGGCCGACGGTTGACCTTGTTGTGGTCAACACCGGAGACCGGCCCGTACAGATAGGCAGCCACTATCACTTCTTTGAGGTGAACAAGGCCCTCGATTTTGACCGCGAAGCAGCCTTCGGCACGCGGCTGGATATTCCTGCCGGAACAGCTGTTCGCTTTGAGCCAGGTCAGGAAAAATCGGTCACGCTGACAGCCTTTGGTGGCGACCAGATATTATCAGGGCTGAATGGTCTGACCGATGGTTCCGCCAAAGATGAGACGGTGAAGAAAAACGCTATAGAGCGCGCCCGTGAGCGCCAATTCAAGGGCCTTTGAACCCATGGCTGTGGAATCAAATAAAGGACGAACAAAGTGACCAAAATATCTCGTCAGGAATATGCGGCCATGTATGGGCCAACAACAGGGGACGGCGTTGTTTTGGGCGACACCTCTCTCGTGGCCGTGGTTGGAAAGGACTATGCCGTTTACGGTGATGAATGTCTGCATGGCGGCGGCAAAACGCTGCGCGACGGCGCCGGCATGGCAGCAGGTGTAACCAGCGAAGAAGGTGCGTTGGATTTTCTGCTTTGCAATGTGGTTGTCATTGATGCGGTGCTCGGCATTGTGAAGGGCGATCTTGGCATCAAGGACGGCAAGATTGTCGGCGTTGGAAAAGCTGGAAACCCCGCAACCATGGACGGTGTTGATCCACGCCTGATCGTCTCCGCCGCAACCACTGTTCGTGATTGCGAAGGCTTGATTGCAACAGCGGGTGCGATTGATGTTCACGTCCATTTTGACAGCGCTCAACTCTGTGATCATGCCATCTCATCCGGCATTACCACCATGTTGGGTGGCTCATTGGGCCCTATCACGGTTGGTATTGATTGCGGTGGTGCGTTCAATGTCGGGAAAATGCTGCAGGCCGCAGAGGAATGGCCGATCAATTTTGGCTTTCTGGGCCGTGGAAACTCCCACAAGCCTGCCTCTCTCGTCGAGCAGATGCATGCGGGATGTCTGGGTCTGAAACTGCACGAAGACTGGGGTACAATGCCCGCTTCGATTGACATGTGCCTGACCGTTGCAGACGAGTTGGATTTCCCGGTGCAAATACACACCGACACGCTCAATGAATCCGGTTTTCTGGAAGATACGCTGGCGGCCATTGATGGTCGTACCATCCATATGTATCACACGGAAGGTGCGGGCGGCGGCCATGCACCCGATATCATTTCAGTCGCCGGTGTGGAGTGGTGCCTTCCCTCCTCCACCAATCCAACCAACCCCTATACGGTCAATACATTTGACGAGCATTTGGATATGACGATGGTCTGCCACCATCTCAGCCCGTCCATTCCCGAAGATGTTGCTTTTGCTGAAAGTCGCATTCGCGCGCAAACCATCGCAGCGGAAGACATTCTGCATGATATGGGCGCCATTTCCATGCTGGGCTCCGACAGCCAGGGCATGGGGCGCATTGGTGAAGTCATCTGCCGGACCTGGCAATTGGCTGACAAGATGAAGAAGCAGCGGGGCCGGTTGCCAAGCGAAGAAACCAAAATCGGCGACAATGAGCGGATCAAGCGCTACATCGCCAAATACACCATAAATGCAGCGCGCACCTTTGGCATTCAGGATCATGTGGGGTCCCTTGAAGACGGAAAAATGGCTGATATCGTCATATGGCGACCCGCCTTCTTTGGCATCAAACCGGAATTGGTCATCAAGGGCGGGTTCATTGCCTGGGGGGCCATGGGCGACAGCGCGGCATCGCTGATGACTTGTGAGCCACTGATGCTGCGTCCGCAATGGGGTGCCTTTGGCCGCGCAAAACAGGCGCTTTCAGCCTGCTTTGTCAATCCGCTCGCGCTTGAAGCCGAACTGGCCGATCAGCTGGATTTGAAGAAGACACTGCTGCCGTCATATGGAACCCGTTCGCTGACGAAGAAAGACATGCTGCACAATGATGTATGTCCGGATATCCGGGTCGATCCGCAGACCTTTGATGTCTTTGTCGATGATGAGTTGGCGACTTGTGAGCCGGCGTCCGAATTGCCGCTGGCACAACGCTACATGTTGAGATGATCCAATGAATGTTCATGCTTCAAACGAAAAATCAGGCATCTCCAGCGTTGGTGCTGCACGAGTGGGTATCGGCGGCCCTGTGGGATCGGGAAAAACCGCTCTCATTGAGCAATTGATCCCGCTTTTTGCAGCACGTGATGTCTCGCTGGCCATCGTTACAAATGATCTGGTAACCGCAGAGGATGCCGAGCGCATCCGGCGCTCGGGATTGATCGATCCTGAGCGCGTTTCAGCTGTTGAAGCCGGGGCATGTCCACATACGGTCATACGTGAAGACCCGACCTTGAACATTGCAGCGGCAGATGATCTTGAGGCGCGGTTTCCTGATCTGGACCTGATCCTGATTGAAAGCGGCGGTGACAATCTGGCATCGACCTTCTCGCTGGATCTGGTGGATTGGTGGATCTTTGTCATTGATGTGGCCGGGGGGGATGACATTCCCCGCAAGAAGGGCCCGGGTGTCCTGAAAAGCGATCTTTTGGTGGTGAACAAATCTGATCTGGCACCCTATGTCGGCGTCAATCTGGATCAGATGCTGAAGGATGCACAATCACTGCGTGGCGGCAGGCCTGTGATCATCACCAATTGCAAAATCCAACAGAATATCAGTGATATTGTCAAACTGATCTCCAGAGAAGTTTTGTTGCGGTGAATCAGCATCTGGACCCCAAGACAACAGAGGCCACATCTGCAGTCAGCGCTATGAATGGACGCCTTGGTTCCTTTCATCTGGAATTCAGGCGCAACGGCCATCGCACACGCATTGGCCGGCAGTTCGTGTCTTACCCGTTTCACATGACCCGGCCCTTTGATCTGGACAGGGACATTCCGCACCTTCTGACCGTCTATCAACAATCCTCTTCCGGTGGGCTTTATCGCGCCGACAATCTGTCTTCAAAATATACGATCGGAAAGCAAGCGGCGGCGCATATCACAACCCAAGCTGCGACCATGGTGCATAATTGTTATGGGGAACCGGCGCTTCAAACTCTGGAGATTGATGCGGGCGAAGACAGTTTTTTCGCTTTCACGCCCGACCCCATGGTTCTGTTTCCCGGTGCCGCCAGCCAAACCAGGACGCACATAAACATGTCCGACAAGGCTGCGATGTTGGTGACCGAAAGCTTTGACAGACATGACCCCACAGCCAGCAACAAGATCTTTGACCAGATCAGCTCACACATGGACGTGCGCGATGAGGCGGGAAAACTTTTGTTGCGTGACCGATTTGCAGTGAAAGGGGCCGATTTGGTTTCACAATCATCCCCTGCAGGCCCGTGGCGCATTGTCACCAATGGTCTGATTTTGGGAGATTTTAGCCGCCTGCCCACGCCCGCCAGTTTGAACGATATCGGCCAAACCGAGGGTGCCATCCTTGGTGTTTCCTCATTGCCGAACGGAGCTGGCTGGGGTGTGCGATGCCTGGCCAAATCAGCGACAGCTTCGCGCAGCGTTTGCGATCAATTGCTCTGCATCTGCGCAGAATCTGCCTTGGGCGCAAGTCCGGCTTTGCGGCGAAAATAAACGGAATAAAGCCGGCTAAGCTTCTCTCGTTACACCTTATAGAAAGCGCGTCTTGCTTCGGTGGGAGCCATGTCAAAATTCTCCCGAAAAGCTGCCGAAAAGCGCGACAAATTTGCAAATCCTGTGGCAACGGCAATTTCGGCGATAGACAAGGTTGATTGCTGACACAGGTTAAGCGCAATCTTCAGCCTGAGTTCACGATAAAACTGCATGGTTCCCTGTTCCAACTGGTCGCGGAACAGACGGTTGAGCTGCCTTGGTGAGAGGTCACACAGGGCGGCCAATTGCGGCAGGCTTAGCGGATCCGCGACATGATTTTCCATGACTTCGATCGTCTCGACAACGGCAGCATTTGCCGTGTTGTAGCGCTCGACAAGACCAGCACGTTGTTGACCTCCTGCGGGCCGCACCTCTGTATGCATGAACCAGTCACTGACCTGCCGCGCAAATTGGGCACCATGGTGGCTTGTGATCAGTGCGTGCATCATGTCCAACGGCGCAGTGCCACCAGCACAACTCACACGGTTGCGATCCATGACATAAAGCGAGCGGGTCAGTAAAAGATCAGGCCACTTTTCCACCAAAGCCGGGGCGTGTTCCCAATGGATGGTCATGCGCCGTCCGCTCATAACAGCGGCATTTGCCAAAATGAAAGGGCCACCGGATACGCCGCCCAGAATTACGCCCTTTGCGGATAGTTGGCGCAGTGCGGTGAATATTTGCGTGTTTTGAAAGGAAGCAGGGTTGCCGCCGGCAATGACCAGAAGCAAATCCAGCGCGCTCGCATCCTTGATGTTGAGGCTTGCTTTCAGTTCAATTCCGCCAGAGCTGGTTGCCCGCCTGTCATCAACCGCCAAATGCCGGATGTCATAAAGGTTTTTGCCGCTTAACAGATTGGCAGCCCGCAACGGCTCGACAGTCGAAGCATAGGACATCATGGCAAAATCATCGATGAGCAGAAGGCCGACCGAATAAGGCTTGTCGTGATCTTGGTGAGTTTTGTCCATATTTCGATAATTACCGTCTTTCAACAGAAAGCACAATTGCAGGTTTACCGATATTCTGTCCACTTGGGAATTGTTAGACGGGGTCCGAAATGCGTTACTCAGCCCTACGGGTGTTGAAGGAAGGCCTGACTGGAAACAAGGGCTGGAAGCCCGCTTGGCGTGATCCTGAACCTCAAAAGAATTATGATTTCATCATTGTTGGCGGCGGCGGACACGGATTAGCGACGGCTTATTATCTGGCCAAGACATTCGGGCAGAGCAAAATCGCCGTTTTGGAAAAAGGCTGGATTGGCGGCGGCAATGTTGGCCGCAACACAACCATTATCCGCTCAAATTACATGCTTCCCGAAAACCAGCCCTTCTACGAATTTTCCATGCAATTGTGGGAAGGCCTGGAACAGGAATTCAACTACAATGCAATGGTGTCCCAGCGCGGAATCCTGAACCTGTTTCACTCGGACAATCAACGAGATGCCTTTATTCGGCGCGGCAATGCGATGATCATGTCCGGTGCCGATGCTGTTTTGCTGGATCAGGACGGCGTTCGCGGGATGTATCCCTTTCTCGACTTTGACAATGCGCGCTTTCCGATCAAGGGCGGGCTGGTTCAGCCGCGCGGCGGAACGGTGCGTCATGATGCTGTCGCGTGGGGATATGCCCGTGGCGCGGACCGTAATGGTGTCGACATACTTCAAAACTGTGAAGTCACCGGCTTTCAGATTTCAGATGGCGTGTGTATCGGTGTTGAAACCAGTCGCGGGCCGATTGGTGCCAAGAAAGTGGCGGTCTGCGTGGCCGGTTCGTCCAGCCGCGTCATGGCAAAGGCCGATATGCGGTTGCCGATTGAAAGTCATGTTTTGCAGGCCTTTGTCAGCGAAGGTCTGAAACCAACACTTTCAGGCGTGGTCACATTTGGTGCCGGGCACTTCTACGTTTCCCAGTCAGACAAGGGTGGTCTGGTCTTTGGCGGTGATATCGATGGCTATAATTCCTACGCACAACGCGGCAATCTGCCGGTTGTCGAGGATGTCTGTGAAGGCGGCATGGCGCTCATGCCGATGATTGGCCGCGCCCGTCTGCTACGTATGTGGGGTGGCATCATGGACATGTCGCTGGATGGCTCACCTTTTATCGACAAGACCCATATTGGCGGTCTCTATTTCAATGGTGGCTGGTGTTACGGCGGCTTCAAGGCAACACCTGCCAGCGGCTATTGCTATGCCCATCTTCTGGCAACCGGCGAACCACATGAAGTTGCAACCTCCTTTCGCCTCGACCGGTTCCTGAACGGTCACATGATTGATGAAAAGGGCCAGGGCGCCCAAGCGAACCTGCACTGAGGATGAGGCAATGATTATCGATCACCCACTGCTTGGCCCGCGTGATGCTGCGGAATTCGTTTATCTTGGAGACTCCGCCTTGCTGAACCGTCCTGATTGGCAGGCCGACGACGCACAGCGGCAGTTTCATGATTATCTATATATGCGTGAAAATCCTGCAGGAGAGATGCGTGAGCTTTGGTACCACGAGCGGGGAGATCGGTCCTGGCTGGTTATCACGCGCAACACCCTGACCCACGAAATCACCAAAGTTGAATTGGCATGCGATGTCGTCCGCGCAGCGCAAAAAGGGAGGACCACAGTGTGAGCCAGTCCCACCGGTTTGATGGCAAAGGTCTGATCGACCGCCAACGGCCTCTTACATTCACGTATAACGGAGATACCTATCAGGGATATGAAGGCGATACGCTGGCCTCTGCGCTTGTTGCCAATGGCGTGAAGCTTGTTGGACGTTCGTTCAAATATCATCGTCCACGGGGTATTTTGACCAGTGGTTCAGAAGAGCCGAACGCTTTGGTGACCCTGAGAAAGGGCGCCTATGCTGAGCCAAATACACGCGCCACTTCCATTGAATTGTTTGATGGATTGGACGCGACCAGCCAGAACCACCTTGGCCCGTTGAAACATGATCTGCTCGCGGTCAATGATCTCATGGCACCGTTCTTTTCTGCCGGGTTCTACTACAAGACATTCATGTGGCCGGCGGCCTTTTGGGAAAAACTCTACGAGCCCATGATCAGGCGGGCTGCAGGCCTTGGCAAATTGTCGCTGCAGGAAGATCCAGATTGTTATGCAAAGGGCTTTCTGCATTGTGACGTGCTGATCATCGGTGCCGGTCCCTCCGGTCTGGCGGCGGCACTCACGGCAGGTCGCGCTGGTGCTGAGGTCATATTGGCCGATGAAGATTTCCGCTTTGGCGGTCGGCTGACAATGGAAACATTCGGCGTCGATGACATGTCCGGAACCGATTGGGTTGCGAAGGCCATCGACGAGTTGGGTTCAATGCCAAATGTGCGGCTGATGCCGCGCACAACGATTTACGGTGTGTTCGACAACGGTATTTTCGGCGCGCTGGAGCGAAAGACAGACCATCTGGCCTCAAGCGAGGGCAAACCACGGCAAGTGCTTTGGCGGGTCTATTCAAAACAGTCAATCCTGTGCGCAGGCGCCACCGAACGCTCAATGGCTTTTGCCAATAATGACCGGCCCGGCATCATGATGGCAGGCGCCGTGCGTGCCTATGCCAATCGCTTTGATGCGCTTGCCGGAAAGCAAGTGGCCGTGCTGACCAACAATGATGATGGCTGGCGCACAGCACATGACCTCACTGAGGCTGGTGCCCGGAATGTCAGCATAATCGATACGCGGGCCAGCACTGATAATGTTACGCCTGCAGGTGTTGACGTCTTTCATGGCAAGCATGTGGTGAATACGCGGGGCCGTCACGGCCTAACATCAATCACGCTTTCCAACCAACAGGTTTTGAACGCTGATTGTCTGGCTGTCACAGGTGGCTGGAACCCGAATGTGCATTTGACCTGCCATCAACGGTCCCGGCCTGAATGGCGCGAAGATATTGCCAGTTTTGCACCAGGCGCCGGTCTGCCCGTTGGCATGCGCGTCGCCGGTGCTGCCAATGGCGCACTAACATTGGCCAAGGCGCTGCAGGAGGGGCAAGACTTTGCGACAACTGCGCTTGCTGATCTTGGCATTCAGGCAAAAAACGGTCCGGCACCACGCGCTGAAGATGAAGCCTGCGAAATCTCCCCATTCTGGCACACTGGCGAAACGACAAGTGCCTATAAACGGGCCTGGGTCGATTTGCAGAATGATGTGACGGTAAAGGATATTTTCCAATCGCACACGGAAGGTTTTCGCTCGGTTGAGCATCTGAAACGCTACACAACGCTGGGAATGGCAACGGATCAGGGCAAGACGGCGAATATTCTGGGTCTGGCCGTGATGGCCGAAGCCTCTGGCAAGACGATACCCGAAACAGGTACGACCATCTTTCGCCCGCCCTATACGCCGGTGCCGATTGGCGCTTTTGCGGGCAGTTCACGTGGCAAGGAATTCCGGCCGACCCGCAACACGCCCAGCCATAGATGGGCACAGGAACAAGGTGCCGTTTTTACCGAAGTTGGCAATTGGCTCCGCGCCCAATGGTACCCGAAACCGGGTGAAACGCATTGGCGGGAAAGCGTTAATCGCGAAGTCCTTCAAACGCGTGCATCTGTCGGCGTGTGCGATGTGACCACATTGGGCAAGATCGATGTGCAAGGGCGTGATGCAGCTGCATTTTTGAATAAAATATACGCCAATGCATTCGGCAAACTTGCCGTCGGTAAAGTGCGCTACGGGTTGATGCTGCGCGAAGATGGCGTGGCCATGGATGACGGCACAGCGGCCCGGTTCTCTGATACGCATTTTGTTGTGACCACGACCACCGCCAATGCCGTTACAGTCTTTCGCCATATGGAGTTTTGTCGTCAATGTCTTTGGCCAGACATGGACGTCCATCTGATATCGACCACCGAGCAATGGGCCCAATTTGCTGTTGCCGGTCCCAATGCACGCAAATTGCTGCAGAAGCTGGTCGATGAAGATACCGATATTTCCAATGAGGCATTTCCGTTTATGGCTTGTGGTGAAATCAGTGTTTGTGACGGCACACCGGCGCGGCTTTTCCGCATCTCGTTCTCTGGTGAACTGGCCTATGAAATTGCCGTGCCCACAAGGTTCGGCAACTCTTTGATGGAAGCACTCATGGCAGCGGGTGAAGAATTCGACGCAGTGGCCTATGGCACGGAAGCCTTGAGCGTTATGCGCATTGAAAAAGGCCATGCTGCGGGCAATGAACTGTGCGGCACAACAACGGCGCGTGACCTTGGTCTTGGTCGTATGGTTTCCAAAAAGAAGGACTGCATCGGCAATACAATGTCGGAGCGAGCCGATATGAACCGTGAAGATGGCTTTGCACTGGTTGGCTTCAAACCGGTTGATGAAGAACAGGCTTTAAGCGCCGGCGCGCATTTCGTGAGCAAAGAGAATGATGCGGTTATGGCGAATGACGAAGGCTGGATGACGTCGGTCTGCTACTCGCCCAATCTGGGATATTCCATTGGTCTCGGCTTCATCAAAAACGGCGACACGCGCATTGGAGAAACAGTCTGCGCTGCCAATCCATTGCAGGGGCGCACACTGGATGTAGAGATCGTGTCTCCCCACTTTATCGATCCGGAAGGGGAACGCCTTCGTGTCTAGTTTCAAATTCTCTCTTGAGGCCCGCTCCCCGCTCGACTTGTATCAACGAACCATTGGGTCCGTTACGCTGGAGGAAGTGTCCGATCTGGCAATTGTGTCCATCGCAGCGCCCCTTGATGGTGAAGCGGCCTTGCACAAGGTTGTTGACAAAAAACTGGGTGCGAAATGGCCCAGCATAGGCACCTCGACGCTGACGCCCCACGGCCATCGCTTGCTCGGCTTGCAGGCGGATATGATCTTTGCGGTGTTTGCCCATCCGGGCGGAAGAGCAGAAGTATCCATTCAGGATCAGTTGGGCGCCGATTGCTACGTCACCGATCAGTCTGATGCTTTTGTCGTCCTGGCAGTGGCCGGTTCAGGTGTGACAGACGCGCTGGAACGCATTTGCCCGCTGGATTTGTCGTCCCAAGCCTTTCCCGTTGGCTGCACATTGCAGACCTCCATGGAGCATATTGGCGTCACAATCTCGAAACAATCCGAGGACTGTTTCTGGCTGCTGGCAGCTACGTCCTATGCGGGCAGCCTTTGCCACGCAATGGAGACCGCTGCCATCCAAACGCAGTGAGCCCATCGCAAGCTACGCATGGCTGCAGACCATACTGAGTCACCGTGTATCTTAAGACAGTGCGCTGGCATCATTATTATCGTGTCAGGAATGCTGCCCGGGTCCACGGAATAAATCCGGGAACCCAGGGGCCAGGCGTGTTCTAGATATCCAGCGTATTGTCTTTTTCCCATTGGGAAAAATGGGACGCATAGGAGTTCCATTCCTGGAGCTTCATTTTCAGATAGGCCGCTGAGAATTCCTGGCCCATGGCTGATTTGAGGCTATCGTCCTTGTCATAGTCCCGTAACGCATCCAGCAGATTCAGCGGCAGGCGCGGCGCGTCGGTGATTGTGTGACCTTCGGCGTACATATCAATGTCATGACGCTTGCCGGGGTCAGCTTTCGTGCGCACACCATCTAGGCCGGCAGCAATGATGACAGCCTGCAGCAGATACGGATTTGCTGCGCCATCGGGCAGGCGCAGTTCAAAGCGGCCGGGGCCAGGAACACGCACCATGTGGGTGCGGTTATTGCCCGTCCAGGTGACCGTATTGGGAGCCCAGGTCGCGCCTGACATGGTGCGCGGCGCATTGATGCGTTTGTAGCTGTTTACCGTCGGGTTTGTAATGGCGGCCAGAGCAGAGGCGTGCTTCATGATACCGCCCAGGAAGTGCTTTCCCTTTTCAGAAAGCCCAAGCTCGGCTGTCGGTCCTTCGCCTTTCTCTGTGGCAAAGACGTTAATTTTGGCCTTGTCACCGGGCGCATCCCAAACCGAGATATGCGCATGACAGCCATTGCCGGTCAGGCCCTCAATGGGCTTCGGCATAAAGGTTGCGCGGAAGCCATGCTTTTCGGCAACTGATTTGGTCATGAATTTAAAAAAGGAGTGCTTGTCTGCCGTGATCAACGCATCATCAAAGTCCCAATTCATTTCGAACTGGCCATTGGCGTCTTCATGATCGTTCTGGTAAGGGCCCCAGCCCAGCTCCAGCATGTAATCGCAAATTTCGCGCACCACATCATAGCGACGCATCACGGCCTGCTGATCGTAGCAGGGCTTTTCCGCCGTATCGAAAGGATCTGAAATCTGATTGCCATCAGGCGTCAGCAGAAAATACTCCGCTTCAATACCGGTTTTGACATGCATGCCTTCAGAAGCCGCTTCAGCCACCAGCTTGCGCAACACATTGCGCGGGGCCTGGGCGACATCTTCATCTTCCATCACACAATTGCCGGCAACCCAGGCGACTTCCTTTTTCCAAGGGAGCTGGATAACGGAAACAGGGTCCGGCACTGCCAGCATGTCCGGATGTGCGGGAGTCATATCCAGCCATGTTGCAAAGCCAGCGAAGCCAGCACCATCTTCCTGCATATCTGCAATGGCTTGCGCCGGGACGAGCTTTGCCCGCTGCCCACCGAACAGATCGGTGAAGGAAATCATGAAGTATTTGATGCCATTTTCTTTGGCGTATTTGGCCAGATCGATTGCCATTTTCAGTCCTCAACAATGTCGTGGTAGTGGATCATGTTTTAATAAAATGTCAGTAGTTTCCGTCGCCGCCCGGCACCCAATTGGTGCCCGCCAAAGGAACGCCGGACATGGCCGACGCCTCGACAGTCAGGGCGCACAAATCTTCAGGTTCCAGATTGTGAACGTGGCTCTTGCCGCAGGCGCGCGCGATGGTCTGCGCTTCCAGCGTCATGACCTTCAGATAGTTGGACAGTCGACGACCGGCGGCAATGGGATCAAGCCTTGAGGCCAGATGCGGGTCCTGTGTGGTGATACCGGCAGGGTCCAGGCCCTCATGCCAGTCATCATAGGCACCTGCCGTTGTGCCAAGGGCGTTATATTCACTTTCCCATTTCGGGTCATTGTCGCCGATGGCGACCATGGCTGCGGTTCCGATGGAGACGGCGTCTGCGCCCAGAGCCAAGGCTTTGGCAACATCCGCACCGGTGCGAATTCCGCCCGAAACAACGAGTTGCACTTCGCGGTGCATGCCCATGTCCTGCAGCGCCTTCACCGCCGGTCTGATACAGGCAAGTGTGGGTTGCCCGACATGTTCAATAAAGACGTCCTGCGTTGCCGCTGTACCGCCCTGCATGCCATCCAGCACGACAACATCAGCGCCAGCTTTGATGGCCAGCGTGGTGTCAAAATAGGGTCTCGCGCCACCAATCTTTACATAGATGGGCTTTTCCCAGCCGGTGATTTCGCGCAATTCCATGATCTTGATTTCAAGGTCATCCGGGCCGGTCCAATCGGGATGTCGACAGGCTGAGCGTTGATCAATGCCTTTTGGCAAATTGCGCATTTCGGCAACCCGATCAGAAATTTTCTGACCCAGGAGCATGCCGCCGCCGCCGGGTTTTGCACCCTGTCCGACAACCACTTCAATCGCATCAGCCCGGCGCAGATCATCCGGATTCATGCCGTAGCGTGAGGGCAGATACTGATAAACCAGTTTCTGCGAATGCCCGCGTTCTTCTTCGGTCATGCCGCCATCACCTGTTGTGGTGGACGTGCCGGCCATTGTGGCCCCGCGCCCAAGCGCTTCCTTGGCCTGGCCTGACAATGCGCCGAAACTCATGCCGGCAATGGTAATGGGAATATCCAGCTCAATCGGCTTTTTGGCAAAGCGTGTTCCAAGCGTGACCTTCGTTTCGCATTTCTCGCGGTAACCTTCCAATGGATAGCGCGAAATGGAGGCGCCCAAAAACAGCAAATCATCAAAATGCGGCAGCTTGCGTTTGGCGCCACCGCCGCGAATGTCGTAAATGCCGGTGGCGGCTGCGCGCCGGATTTCCGAATTGATCGAATCTGTAAATGTTTCGGATTTTCGGGGGGCAGTCTGCGGAATCCCGTTCCGAACATCGGTTAACTTGTCCATGATCGGACTTCCTTAATAGGCCGACGCATTGTCGACATTGAAATTGTAAAGCTGACGGGCTGAGCCATAGCGTTTGAAATCTTCGGGCTTGGCATCTGTGCCAGAGCGCTCAAGCAGATCGCCAAGAATTTCCAGATGCTCGGCGCGCATTTCCTTTTCAATGCAGTCGGCACCCAGACTTTTGACAGTTCCGCGTATGAACAGCCGCGCTTCATAGAGCGAGTCGCCCAACGCATCACCAGCATCGCCCAACACGACCAGATTGCCGGATTGCGCCATGAAAGCGGACATGTGTCCGATATTGCCATGCACGACAATATCAATGCCCTTCATGGAAATTCCGCAGCGTGACGAGGCGTTGCCCTTGATGACCAGCAGACCGCCATGACCGGTCGCGCCGGCATATTGGCTGGCGTCACCTTCCACGATGACCGTGCCGGACATCATGTTTTCCGCCACGCCGGGGCCCGCAGATCCGGTGATGTGGACCGTGGCTTCCTTGTTCATCCCGGCGCAGTAGTAGCCCGTTGAGCCACGCACCGCGACTTCAATGGGACCGTCCAGACCAACGGCAATTGCATGGCTGCCCTTGGGGTTTACGATCTCCCAGGCGGTTTGATTTGTGTCAGCCTTTTGCTGCTGCAAAGTGGCGTTGACCGTGCGCAGATCAAGCTCGCTCATATCAAGTGTCTGCATGGCCTAATGCTCCCAGAAATACACGGTAGCGGGCTCTGGTTCCCAGACCCGGGCATCTTCAATGCCAGGCAGATTCACCAATGCGCGATATTCAGACCCAAAGGCCACATATTGATCGGTTTCAGCCATAACAGCTGGTTTGCAGGCGATCGGATCGCGCACGACGCCAAACCCGTCCTTTGTGCCAACGACAAAGGTGAAGAACCCATCCAGAACATCAAGGCTCGACTCCAGAGCCTCACCCAGATTGCTGCCCTTGTTCATTCTGTCGGTCAGATAGGCGGCGGCGACTTCTGAATCATTCTCGGTTTCAAAGCTCATGCCTTCGCGCTTCAAGCTGCGGCGCAAACTGTTGTGGTTCGACAAAGAGCCATTATGCACCAAACACTGGTCAGCACCGGTGGAAAACGGGTGTGCGCCCATGGTGGTAATGGCGGATTCAGTGGCCATGCGCGTGTGGCCAATCCCATGAGACCCGCTCATGGAGGCCACATCGAAACGCTGCGCCACATCTTTTGGCAGACCGACTTCCTTGTAGATTTCAATGATGTTGCCTGCGCTCATCACGCGAATGGAGGGTCGGTGTTCAGCCAGAGCTGTGCGGATCACTTCCAGATCTTGTGCTGAATTTTCCACGACAGCGTGTGTGTTCTTCACAGTGACTGATACAGATAATCCGGTCAGATCCTTGAGAAAAACATCCAGATCAGCGAAGTCAGCCGCCGGGTCATGGGACTGGACAGTCAATTTTGAACCAGCATCCTTACCGTCGCCATAAATGGCGATTCCAGCACTGTCAGGACCCCGGTCAGTCATGGTAACGAGCATGTCTGTCAACATGGCGCCAAGCTGCGGTTGCAACTTGGTGTCTTTAAGAAATAATCCAACAATCCCGCACACGGGCACACTCCCTAGATCACGCGTAATATCTAGAAAAACGCTAACACCAATAATTGGCGTATTCAACTGTGAGGAATGAAATTTTCTCCTGAGGCAAATTTAATTTGCCTTTTTGGATGAGAGAAATGTGGCCGGCATAGGCAGCCCGGCAAGCGAACACCGGCTCTTCATGCGAAAAGCCTGTCTTCAATTGCAAAATTTTGACGTTTATTGCCTAGGAACTGGCAGAATAGGAGATGATCGACAGATAACGTGCGGGCAATTCCACGAGTTTGGTCGGGCCATGGGGCGCATCTGCATCAAAAAACAGGCTGTCTCCGGCCTCCAACTCATACACATTGTCACCATGGCAATACTGAACCTTGCCCTCCAGCATATAAATGAACTCCGCGCCATCATGCTGAAAGTCCGGAAACGTATCGGATTCTGCGTTGAGCGTAATCAGATAAGGCTCAACAATAACGCCAGATGAATTGGCACCCAGATGCCCCAGCAGATTATACTGGTGCCCTGCCCGCGTGCCACTTCTGTCGGCCGCAACGCCGGTGCCAGCTTTGACAAACACTGATTCCCGTTTTTCTTCAAAGCTGTGAAAGAAGGATGTGATCGGCACACTCAATGCATTGGCCAAAACCTGAAGCGTGGTCAAAGACGGCGATGTCATGCCATTTTCAATTTTGGACAACATGCCGATGGATAGGCCGGTGGTCTTTGCCAGATCGGCCACGGTAATACCATGCGTGCGGCGAAAGCCCCGAACCTCACGGCCAATCGCCACTTCAAGATTTTTTTCACGAATCTCTTTTTTTTGACTATGCGGGTCCTGCGAAAGCGCGGGCCTTGCAGTCAGACCATCTGGCTCGATGTCACTCACCTGCATTCCAATTCAGAACGGTTCAACCAACTCTCCTATAGCAAACCTCCGTTGGATTTCACAAATGAAAGAATTCGATTACCAACGCAATCTGGTGATCTCAGATGAAGAGGAAATGCTGAAGACTCTCAGCGCCGATATGAAAATCAACGACAATGTCAATTCCGCTGCATTCCAGGAAGCCGCGCGCCCAGCCTGGAACCAGTTTGTTGAGAATTACGGATCGAACATCATGGATTGAATTTTGAAAGCTTTGCCAGCCAAAAACGCACAGTTTCGGACAGGCGAGTTTCTGGATGTCTGACAAGGGATTGACCGGCCCATTCTTTTATCATTTTGGGATTCTTTTCATGATCGCCCCAATAATGTACTAGGATTCAAATTATACGTGATTCCAGCTCTATCCCTTCCGACGAACAACATGTTCGTGAGGCCTTTTTGCCATTTTCGATCAGAATAGAATTGATGTGTGAGTCCCGACAAGGTCAGAAAACATCGCCGCTGGGTTTAATTGTCAGCTAAGGTAAACATCTGGACGTTTCAAAAGGAGATGCCTTTGGAAGTACTTGATGACGGTGCTAACATTTTACTGGAAGAGGCCGCTCGCGCGGGCCTGAAAACCTCGGCAATTGAGTTGGTATCAGATAAGGTTAAGGCCACTTTTGGTCGTATCGAAACAGAGTTTCGCGGCTTTGTTGTGCGTGGCGGTATCATTTACGAAGAATCGCCGATCCACTCCAAGCGAACTGGCCATCCGTTGAACGGAACGGCTACAGAGACTGTCATGAGCCGTTCTGCAACGAGGGTGGCCCTTGGCATGGCCGGTTTACCCGTCGCCACCGGACGGGCTCTTCGTTCCTCTGTTCTTGAAGCAGTGTTCGCCTATGCCGGAAATATCCAAACACCTCTACTCGTAGCGCCAGATGATCGCGCGCTTGGCTCGGCCTGGCTCTGTTCCGATACGACAGGCAGCTTTAAGAATGTCGTTGGGACGTTAGCAGGCATTTGCGATACAGTCTCAATTGAAAGCCTGACGCCCGGTCGCACGTTTCGTTTCTTTTTCACAGCGCAACAAGTGATTGGAGTCCGGGAAGTCTCAGACCCGCAAATTCCTCTTCCTGGCGAGTTGCCAATACACGTTCCAGAAAATGCTGTGCTATTGGCGGGCAAGCGCCAGCCTCACCCTTCATATTTCCAGGAAGCGAACCGTGTTCTTACTGCTTTTCCAACACTGAGATACGGGACAATCGACATGAATTTGTCGACCCCCGATCAGCCGGCCACTTCATTCAATTTTCAAGTCTCTGCTGTTCAGCCAACACTGGATTTTGACCAAACCTGCTGGGCAGTTGACGGACAGCAAGTCCAACTCGCTGCGGCCGTTGTTCGTATGCTGACAGGCCTTCAGTCCGAAAGCATGACAGACCCAATTCTCGCAAAGCGCGACCGTGGTATTGACCGGTATGATACGGACATAGACTCCCTCATCCCTGCAGCTCGAGAATTGGGAATGGACACCCGAATGGTCACCTCCGTAGGGGGGAGTGGTACCCGGCGCACCCTTCAAATTGAGATCGCTTCCACACCTGTCCAATTCCGAAACGGTGCTATTCGGGTTGTCAATCAAAATGGCAGCACCACTCATATTAACGGAGATGCTGTAAAGATTACGATCGATAAGCAGGCAACAAAAGGAATACTTGAGACCACTGGACTGTCTGGTCCGGAAGGACGGCAATTCGCATCAACCGAATTGACAGAAGCACTCAAGTTTGCCGATGAACTCGGCTACCCAATCTGTGTAAAACCAGTCTCTGGATCACGGGGGCGACTGGTCAGCACCGGCCTTACAACCAGCACAGAGATTGCAAAGGCTTTCCGTGAAGTTGCGAATGCGTTTGGAGACGTTATCGTAGAACGCAATGTTGAAGGTGAAGTGCTGCGCCTGTTCTACATGGCACCAGAGATCTGCTCTGCTGAATATCGAGCGCGTCCTGCTGTTGTTGGAGACGGAAAATCAACTGTCTTCAGTCTGATTGAACAACGCAATGCAGACCGCGACGCAAGTCAGCGTAAACCCGCCCTGGTCAATCGTGCCATGGTGGCAGATTTGGCACATCGCGGGATAGATTTGGCAGATGGTGTCCCTGCAGGTGAGAAGTTGGTTTTTTGGGCCACGTCACACACATCATCGGGGTCAAGAGCGGTAATTGCCTCTGATCTTCATCCATCTTATCTGGACAACGCGCGGAAGGCTTTCAAGGCGATTGATGGTTTGGCAATCGGTGCAATGGATATGATCGTAAAAAATCCGACGCAACCTGCAACAACCGAAAACCATTGGATTCTTGAAATCAACAGCTCCGCAAACGTCATTGCGTATCATCAATCCCAGAAGCATTCTGTTCTTGATGGTTGCAAGGCTTTGCTACGCCATGTGGAACGGGTGCTGATCGCAAGAAACAACGCTGAAAAAGCCGAACCAGATGTCCAGACAGACACCGTTGAAAACCCGTCGGAGAATATCTCTCGGGCGTTGGAGCATATGGAGCGAGCATCGCCACATGAAGTGGCAACGATCCAGGGCAAACAATTGGAGCAGGTGTTGCGGCACGCGTGGCAACATACAAGCTTCTATCGCAGTCGACTGAATGGCTTGTTTGAAGGCGGTGAGTTTAACCCGGAAGCATGGACGGATGTGCCATTGCTGACCCGCCAGGAAGCTCAGGAGCATCGTCTCAGTCGTCGTGCATTCGAGCTTCGGGATGGCAATCGAACATTCTCTTCCCGAACGTCTGGCTCCAGCGGTGTCCCGCTTGATATCACGTGGAACCGGGTTGCAACAGTGTCGACACGTGCTGCTGCAGAGCGCATGTATCGATGGCACAATCTTGATATTGATGCACCAATTGCCGAGATCAAAAGCTTCGGAGGTGCGGGCTACGAGTTTCCCGGTGGCCGGGGGCCGCAAGGATGGAGCCTGTCATCACCCGATGCAACACGCTACAGGCTCTCGGTCAGTACGCCAGTGGAGGACCAGCTTGCATGGCTGGCGCTTGTGAAAGCACCATATCTTACGTCCTATCCAACCATGATACGTGAGCTTGCCTTAACGGCCATAAAGCACAAAAGCACACTGCGTTTTGATGCGGTCATCACGGTTGGTGAAGTGCTAACGCCAGAAATCAGACAGCTTTGCGCTGATGCTTTCGGCGCAAAGGTGATCGACTCATATGGCTGTCAGGAGATGGGCAAGCTGGCTATCCAGTGTGACCAGTCTGAACATTATCACGTGTGCTTGTCGAATGTTCTGTTTGAAGTGCTCGACGAGACTGGACGACATGTGGCACCAGGTGAAAGTGGGCGCGTCGTTTTGACCAGCCTGTTCAACTATGCCACGCCATTCATCCGTTATGATATTGGCGACTATGCACGCCTCGGGACAGGGCCTTGTAAGTGTGGCCGCTCGCTTCCTGTCATAACGTCCATTGAGGGCAGACGGCGCAACATGGTGACCTTGCCAGATGGCGAAAAACGATGGTTGGCTGGCACGATATTGGCCGAGTTGGGATCGATGGTGCATGCTGAGCAATCCCGGCTTGTACAGCGAACACCTGAGCGCTTTGAATTACACTTTGTTGCCAATGGCGACACGATCGGTTTTGACCCGGAAACTGTCGCGCGCCGCGCTGCTGAACTCATCCATCCGGACATAACGCTCCAACCAATTCAAGTGGAAGCACTCAAACGCTCAAACGGCGGCAAGTTTGAAGACGTCATTGGATTAGAACAAGGAAATGCCCTTGATGAAACTTGATGAAGGCTCCAACCTTTTACTGGAAGAGGCCGCACGCGCTGGCTTGAAAACCTCTGCAATTGAATTGGCATCAGATAAGGTTGAGACCACTTTTGGTCGTATCGAAACAGAGTTTCGTAGTTTTGTCGTGCGTGGCGGTATCATTTACGAAGAGTCACCAACCCACTCCAAGCGGACCGGTCATCCGTTGAACGGAGCTGATGCAGAGACTGTCATGAGCCGTTCTGCAACGAGGGCGGCGCTTGGAATGGCTGATTTGCCTGTGGCCACCGGCCGGGCTCTTCATTCCTCCTTTGTTGATGCAGTGTTCGCATATGCTGGAAGCCTTCAATCGCCTCTGCTCATAGCGCCGGATGATCGTGCGCTCGGATCGGCCTGGCTCTGTTCCGATACCGCAGGCAGCTTTAAGAATATCGTCGGGACGTTGGCTGCCATTTGCGATACAGTCTCAATTGAAAATGTGCCGCCAGGTCGGGCGTTTCGTTTCTTTTTTACAACGCAAAAAGTGATTGGCGCCAGAGAGGTTTCAGACCCGCAAGTTCCCCTTGCTGGCGAGTTACCGAAACACGTACCGGAGAAATCGATGCTATTGGCGGGCAAGTGCCGGCCTCACCCTTCATATTTCCAGGAAGCGAACCGTGTTCTTGCTGCTTTTCCGACACTGAAATACGGGGCCATCGACATGCATTTGTCGGATCCGGACCAGCCGGCCACTTCATCAAGTTTTCAAATTTCAGCTATCCATCCATCAGTAGATTTTGCCGAAACTTGTTGGACGGCTGATGAACGAGAAGTCAAACTGGCTGTAGCGCTTATCCGGATGCTGTCGGGCCTGCAGCCCGAAGGCATGATCGACCCAATACTTACGACGCATGGCTATGGCATTGACCGGTATGATTTGGACATCAAACGCCTCATCCCAGCAGCTCGAGAATTGGGAATGGACACCCGAATGGTCTCCTCCGTAGGGGGGCGTGGCACTCGGCGCACCCTTCAAATTGAGATCGCATCCACACCTGTCCAATTCCGAAACGGTGCTATTCGGGTTGTCAATCAAAATGGCAGCACCACTCATATTAACGGAGATGCTGTAAAGATTACGATCGATAAGCAGGCAACAAAAGGAATACTTGAGACCACTGGACTGTCTGGTCCGGAAGGACGGCAATTCGCATCAACCGAATTGACAGAAGCACTCAAGTTTGCCGATGAACTCGGCTACCCAATCTGTGTAAAACCAGTCTCTGGATCACGGGGGCGACTGGTCAGCACCGGCCTTACAACCAGCACAGAGATTGCAAAGGCTTTCCGTGAAGTTGCGAATGCGTTTGGAGACGTTATCGTAGAACGCAATGTTGAAGGTGAAGTGCTGCGCCTGTTCTACATGGCACCAGAGATCTGCTCTGCTGAATATCGAGCGCGTCCTGCTGTTGTTGGAGACGGAAAATCAACTGTCTTCAGTCTGATTGAACAACGCAATGCAGACCGCGACGCAAGTCAGCGTAAACCCGCCCTGGTCAATCGTGCCATGGTGGCAGATTTGGCACATCGCGGGATAGATTTGGCAGATGGTGTCCCTGCAGGTGAGAAGTTGGTTTTTTGGGCCACGTCACACACATCATCGGGGTCAAGAGCGGTAATTGCCTCTGATCTTCATCCATCTTATCTGGACAACGCGCGGAAGGCTTTCAAGGCGATTGATGGTTTGGCAATCGGTGCAATGGATATGATCGTAAAAAATCCGACGCAACCTGCAACAACCGAAAACCATTGGATTCTTGAAATCAACAGCTCCGCAAACGTCATTGCGTATCATCAATCCCAGAAGCATTCTGTTCTTGATGGTTGCAAGGCTTTGCTACGCCATGTGGAACGGGTGCTGATCGCAAGAAACAACGCTGAAAAAGCCGAACCAGATGTCCAGACAGACACCGTTGAAAACCCGTCGGAGAATATCTCTCGGGCGTTGGAGCATATGGAGCGAGCATCGCCACATGAAGTGGCAACGATCCAGGGCAAACAATTGGAGCAGGTGTTGCGGCACGCGTGGCAACATACAAGCTTCTATCGCAGTCGACTGAATGGCTTGTTTGAAGGCGGTGAGTTTAACCCGGAAGCATGGACGGATGTGCCATTGCTGACCCGCCAGGAAGCTCAGGAGCATCGTCTCAGTCGTCGTGCATTCGAGCTTCGGGATGGCAATCGAACATTCTCTTCCCGAACGTCTGGCTCCAGCGGTGTCCCGCTTGATATCACGTGGAACCGGGTTGCAACAGTGTCGACACGTGCTGCTGCAGAGCGCATGTATCGATGGCACAATCTTGATATTGATGCACCAATTGCCGAGATCAAAAGCTTCGGAGGTGCGGGCTACGAGTTTCCCGGTGGCCGGGGGCCGCAAGGATGGAGCCTGTCATCACCCGATGCAACACGCTACAGGCTCTCGGTCAGTACGCCAGTGGAGGACCAGCTTGCATGGCTGGCGCTTGTGAAAGCACCATATCTTACGTCCTATCCAACCATGATACGTGAGCTTGCCTTAACGGCCATAAAGCACAAAAGCACACTGCGTTTTGATGCGGTCATCACGGTTGGTGAAGTGCTAACGCCAGAAATCAGACAGCTTTGCGCTGATGCTTTCGGCGCAAAGGTGATCGACTCATATGGCTGTCAGGAGATGGGCAAGCTGGCTATCCAGTGTGACCAGTCTGAACATTATCACGTGTGCTTGTCGAATGTTCTGTTTGAAGTGCTCGACGAGACTGGACGACATGTGGCACCAGGTGAAAGTGGGCGCGTCGTTTTGACCAGCCTGTTCAACTATGCCACGCCATTCATCCGTTATGATATTGGCGACTATGCACGCCTCGGGACAGGGCCTTGTAAGTGTGGCCGCTCGCTTCCTGTCATAACGTCCATTGAGGGCAGACGGCGCAACATGGTGACCTTGCCAGATGGCGAAAAACGATGGTTGGCTGGCACGATATTGGCCGAGTTGGGATCGATGGTGCATGCTGAGCAATCCCGGCTTGTACAGCGAACACCTGAGCGCTTTGAATTACACTTTGTTGCCAATGGCGACACGATCGGTTTTGACCCGGAAACTGTCGCGCGCCGCGCTGCTGAACTCATCCATCCGGACATAACGCTCCAACCAATTCAAGTGGAAGCACTCAAACGCTCAAACGGCGGCAAGTTTGAAGACGTCATTGGATTAGAACAAGGAAATGCCTAGGGTCAGAACCTATTGGTCAAGGATGCTTCAAGATTGAGACAATCAGAGTCGTGTAGCAGTTTCAAAGACTGGCAGCATATCACAACGCCCTACCACAGATCCACGCGCATTTCGATGGCTGCAGCAGCCATCGCGCAACCCTGATATGGGTGAATTTACTGAATCCTGAACATCAGCATATGCAGAAGATAGAATAGTACTTATTCTTCTATGACGTCTTTATCATTATCTTTATTACTGACACCATCTGCCGCTGCCGCCATAAACAGATCGAAGTGATCGGTTGGATCGTCTTCCTTCACCCGATTGATCAATGGTTTCTGAGGGCCGAAATAGATGCGCACGCCAACCTGACCACCAACATCATCGTCAGTGAAGGAAGCTTCACCGAACAATGAAACGCTGTTGTCATGAACCGGCATCAGCCATTCACCACCGACAGCTCCGATATGTTCAACATCGCCCGGCACATATTTGTGCTGCACATAGAGCCGCAAATTATCATCAGGGAAATAGGATAGGCTGGTCTTGGAGAAAAAACCTTCGCCTAAGTCTCCGAACTGATACCCGGCCAAACCTGCCAAAATGAATTGATCAAGATAAAACTCTGTCTCTAAGCCCACTTTTGTCTGGTTGCCTGCGCCATCGGCCGATGCGTGAGCAAATTCTCCGTAAAGACCGACCAAAGCTGTATCAGGGTCTCGCCAAAAGAGATGTGCCCCGCCAGCGGCAGCAAGATCTCCGTCGACGCTTCCGATCATTCCGTCAAACTGTGCGCCCCAGGAAAAGGACAACGGGATGGAAACTGAGCCTACGGCTGCGATTGAATCAACGCCGAACATATTATTCCAGCGGATATCAAATTTGCTGTTAAGTTCGGAAACCGCCGGCTTTGGTCCCGGCACAGGTGGCGTATAGTCAAGATCTGCAGCGACAAGCGGCTGTGCGATCAGACTTGCAAGCGCTGTTGATGATAGCAACCAATGGGACTTAGGCATAAAAACGACTCCTCAATGTGAGCTTGTTAAAGCGTTTGGTGAAGGAGACGTCAAGAGAGCAACATGAATTAGAACGCTTTTTTTGTAACAGTTGCAAAAAAGCCCATTTACACCGTCTGCGGTAGCTCTTTGAGACACAGGCATGCGCTGATGCAGGAGAAATGCATCACTGCACTCGAGCCTATGAGATGTTGGCAACTTTGCGTATGATCTCTTTGCTTTCGATGGCAAAAGCCTCGGTCACCAAATTCAGCTGATCACCCATGACTTTTCCATCGGCAGCAAATAATCCCCAGCTGTAGGGGATGGGTTGGGCGATAGGCCGGATGGAAACGCCTGAAATAGGAACACCAAAGGCCGTGACCGGATCACAGATACCTATTCCCAATCCGGCACGTGCGGCCATCGCCGCGTTGAGAGAAGAATTCGTAACGAATTCTGACGCGGGTTTCACATTATGATCATCCAGGGAGCGGTTTATGGCTCGTCGAATCCGGTAATTGTTACCAACCGTTGCGAGCCGTTCATCGGCAAAAACTGTCATAGGCAGCGGTTCTGGAGTATCGTGAGCCCCCCCCTCTTGAACAAGAGCGACCAATGTTGATTCAAAACGCTCAAGGCACTCCAAACGCTCATGTTCCAAAGGAAATGCAGAGAAGCCCAGATCGGCTGTCCGCTGTCGAAGAGCATGCACAACCCGTTCAGCATTGGTCGTTTCGACATGGATGAAATCAGGCAGAACGCTCTTGATCCGGGACAGGATGGAGGCCACCAGCCCTGCTGACATGGTCGGTGTGGCGACAATGTCGATCGCTGCCATTCTGCCATCTCGTATTGCATGAGCGCGGTTGGTGAGATGTGTGAGATTGGCAATAACACGCCTGGATTCCTCAAAAAATACCATTCCCTTCTCGGTGGGCGATATTTTCGGTCCGTTGCGTTCAAACAGATTGAAGCCAACCCGTTTCTCAAGTTCCCGGATCATTCGCGTTACGGCTGGTTGGCTGATATCAAGCATTTGTGCAGCTCCGGTCATCGAGCCACAGCTCACCACAGCTGTGAAGGCTTCCAGCGTTCGTATATCCGGACGTTCATTATTCTTTATTGACATAGTTGCGAACCCAAAATTACAATGAGTCATTCTTAAGGCGATACTATACGTAATACGTATAGCTAACCAAGGGACGATTGATAAGGGGTAAGGGGTAAGGGGTAAGGACGGTGTCGTTCGAGCACGCAATTGGCGCAAAAGAGCTGAAGCATCAGACCGGCCAGACAAACCCGGTATGCGCAGCATTCCTGCTCGCCTCAAAACCCAAGCATGTATTGAGTGCACAAAGCGTCACAAGATTAGATTGGTGTCAGGCGTGTTGACCGGTCCGCTCGCAAACAAGACATTTCGACGTCTGTTTGCGGCGCAAATTTGCTCATTGCTGGGCGTCGGCTTGCTGACAGTTGCACTTTCTTTGCTGGCGTTCCGTATCGGCGGCAGCGCCGCGGGCGGCCAGGTGCTTGGGCTGGTACTGGCATTGAAAATGGTCGCCTACGTATTTCTGGCACCATTGGCAGAGACACTATCAGAAGGAATATCGCGAAAACGTGTCATGGTTTCTCTCGATTTCGGCAGGATGCTATTGCTGTTGCCAATGGCGTTTGCCACCGAGATCTGGCAAATGGTGGCGCTGACCTTTGCGTTTTTTGCATTGTCAGCCGGTTTCACGCCGTTGTTTCAGTCCGTGGTCCCTGAAGTGTTGCCAGAGGAAAATGACTACACCCAGGCGCTCTCCTGGTCACGCATCGCCTACACTCTGGAAGCTGTTCTAAGTCCGGTCATCGCCGCAGTATTATTGAATTTGGTGACCGGTGAGGCGCTCTTCTATGCAGCTGCACTTGCATTTTTGGGGTCGGTTTTGGCGCTGGTCTGGGCAAAGATACCCAATGTCATTTTCACAAGCCGCAAAGGAACGCTGCTGAAACGGACAGGGTACGGCCTTTGGGTGCATTGGCATACACCAAGGTTGCGCGGTCTGGTCCTTCTCAAATTTGCGCTATCGCTGGCAATGGCCTGGGTGTTGGTAAACTCCGTCGTCTATGCGGGGGCCCGCCTGGGCGATGCGGATGAATTTTTCCCAATCCTCATGGCGTGTTATGGCGCTGGTGCTGTTTTGGGTGCGATTATTGTTCCAGGAATGGTGCGCAAAAGCAGTGAGCGCACAGCCATGTTCACAGGAACGTTTGGGTTCGCGGTTGCAGGTGCGGCATTTGCGCTATTGCCGCCTTTAAGCCTTCCGGCATTGGGTCTGATTTGGGTTGCGTTTGGCACAGCCTCATCTTTGACATTGACCCCTGGAGGGCTTGTGATAACCAAATCCGCCACATCGCGCGATCGGCCAGCTGTGTTTGCTGCACAATTTTCGTTGAGCCATGCCGGATGGATGATTGCCTATCCCTTTGCTGGGTGGCTGGCAGGCCATACATCACTTGAAATGTCTCTTCTCATATTATCGATGATGTGTGCTTCGGTCGCCGTTGCGGCGCTTGCGGTCTGGCCCGCAAATGATCCGCAAGAACGATCGCATTCCCATCCAGGACTGCCCAGCAATCACCCGCACCTGATCACGGTGCCCGCGATGGGCGCGCAGCACCGGCATGTCCATGCATTTCGCATTGATGATTTACACCCGACCTGGGGCCAGGGGTCAGCCTGATGCTGACCTTTTCCCCGAACATTCTGTAGGATGGTTTGAATGCAAGACAAGGACCTTTCACCCATTGATGCCCGGGGCCTGCCCGCTCTAGAAGAGCGGATCAAAGAGGATCTGGAATTTCTGTGTTATCCCGGTACAAATTGGGTGCCGCAGAAGGACGGTGTGACAGATGTTGTCATTATTGGCGGCGGCATGTGCGGGTTGGTTGCATGGTTGGCACTTTCCACCGGGGGCATGAAAAACATTCGCGTACTGGACCGTGCAGCCAAAGGCCGTGAAGGTCCCTGGCTCAGCTATGCGCGGATGGAGACGCTTCGGTCCCCCAAAGCGCTGACGGGCCCTGCATTTGGGCATGGCGCATTGACCTTTCAAGCTTGGTATCGCGCGCAATTTGGCACTGACGCCTGGCAGAATCTGGACAAGATTCCACGCACCATGTGGATGGACTATCTTTGCTGGTACCGTGACACGCTTGATGTACCCGTGGAAAACGGCATCTCGGTTGACCATGTGGAACCCGAAGGCGACATGTTGCGCCTGACAGTTTCCGGCGCTGAAAACGGTACGATTCTGACTCGAAAATTGGTGTTTGCGACAGGGCGTGACGGCACAGGCGGCCCGAACATTCCAAAATTCATAGAAGAATTGCCGCGCCATCTTTGGGCACATAGCGCCGACGACATCAATTTCGCCGCGCTTCGAGGCAAACGGGTTGCAGTCATTGGCGTTGGCGCTTCTGCGGTGGACAACTCAGCGGAAGCCCTGGAGCATGGAGCCACAGAAGTGCGTCACCTGATCCGCCGCAAGGAAATGCCCAGAATCAATAAAATGATGGGCATTGGCAGCTTTGGATTTACCGCTGGATTTGCAGACCTGCCGGACGAATGGCGCTGGCGGTTTATGCAATATAGTTTTTCAACACAGACGCCCTCACCGCGCGGGTCAACGATGCGTGTCAGCCGGCATCCGAATGCATATTTTCATTTTGGAAAGGCCACCACACGCATTGAAAAGTCCGGCGATGCTGCAATCATCCATTTTGCAGACGGCACATCCTATGAGGCTGATTACGTGATCCTTGGTACGGGCTTTGTCATCGACCCCATGGCGCGGACCGAGTTCGGAGATGTCGCCGGCGAAATCCTTCTTTGGAAAGATGTCTATACACCGCCGCAAGGCGAAGAATCGGCGGATCTGGGACGTTTTCCATATCTGAACACGGACTTCACATTCCAGGAGAAGCGACCCGGCACTGTCCCCTGGCTGAACAATGTCTATTGTTTCAACTACGGAGCGTCAGCAAGTCTGGGCAAGGTCAGTGGAGATATCCCCGGAATCAGTTCAGGCGCTGCATGGTTGTCGCGTTCATTGGCTGCCACGCTCTATGCTGAAGACGTGCAGACCCACTGGCAGAGAATGCAGGATTACGACTCCCCTGAATTATTGGGCGACGAATGGGTTGCAACCGATTTGGATGAAAGCAAACAGACTCAAGAAGGCCAGATCGCATGACCCCCACAGAGATGACTATTCTAAGCAAAGCGGACCTTCTTCCGGACGGGGATGTTGCAGAAGCTGCAATGAGTCGCGCCAATATCATTGGCATGTCACAGGCGGCTGAAGGAGCGGTGTTGCGACCGAAGGATTTTGGAGCTTTTGAACACGATTTGCGTGCTGCTCTGGCCGCGCGCGTGGCCCGACTGGCTGCAGATGACACGCTGGCAGCGCATTATCTTTCCAGTGCAGGTGACAAGGCCATCCTGGCCGATCCGGCAGAGACAGGAAAAGCCTATCAGCTGGAAACAGTGTTGGCGTTCGTCGACAAGGTCGCAAATCAAACCAGAGACATTGACGCTGAGGACGTCGCGCAGTTGCAAGCTTCGGGAATGGCGGATGCAGATATCGTGCGTCTTTGCGAACTCGTTGCATTCCTGGCCTATCAGGTTCGGGTCATTGCAGGACTGCGACTTATGCAAGGGAGTGCTGCATGAACCAGATCATACACAAATTTACCCGCAACGTGCCGCATTGGCAGCCCCGCGTTGAGCCGGTCAAACTGGCAGAGGCGACGCAGGAGCAACTGGATGCGCTTCAGGTCACTCCCTCCAACACCAAGGTTTCAGAATATGTGCTGACCTTGGCTCACGACGTTGAAAGTCTGACCGTCAGAACGCCTCTGTTCAATGCCATCATGTATGATCCAGGCGGGATGTCGCGCGCCGAGCGTGAGCTGGGTGCATTGGGCGCATCCTTGGTAAACCGCTGTATATATTGTGCAGCTGTGCATGCGGATCGGCATGCAAAGTTGAAAAAGGATACAGCCATAACCGACCAGCTTTTTGCCTACGGCGACGAGGCAAAACTGAGCCCCAGAGATAAGGCGATTTTTGACTTTTCCCGAAAATCCGCTGAAGCTCCTCCAGCGGCTGGTCCCGAAGATATGGAGGCTTTGCGAAAAGCAGGGCTGTCGAACGAAGAAATTCTTGATCTGATCCTTTCGTCCGCACTTTTTGGCTGGGCTAACCGGTTGATGCATGTTCTTGGCGATCCCGTGCGCCAGAAAGGCAACCCATGAGTGACGTCAAACGTATTGGCATAGCAGGTGCGGGTTCTATCGCATTTGGCACTGCTGCACTTTTGCACCAGCAAGGGCATGCACCAATGCTCTGGTCTCCCTCGGGGGCCGGCACTGCAGGATTGCTGTCAGCACCGCTTTGTGCCGATGGCGCAATCAAAACAGAGTTCAAGGTAGGGATTGCGCAATCTGCAAAAGAACTGGCGGAGCAAAACGACGCATTGATCATTGCCCTTCCCGCTTATGGCCATAAATCGGTTATGGACGCGCTCGCACCATATGTGCGCAATGGGCAGCACACTATTATTTCATCTCACGCGTCCCTGGGCGCAGTTTACCTCACTCAGGCTTTGGCAGCCCGCAATGTCCGAGCGCCAATCACCGCCTGGGGCACCACGGCTATCACAGGGCGAAAGCAAAGCGATACGACAGTAAAGGTCAACACTGTGCGCAGCCTGATCGACCTTTGTACCGTGCAGGACGCCGCTGCCGACGTAAATGGTCTGACGTATTGCCAGCAGCTTTTCGGTAATCATTTTCAGGAACGCGACGGTCTCCTGGCAATTTCGCTATCCAACCTGAATCCACAAAACCACTTGGGGATTGCCCTGGGTAACATCACGCGAATGGAGCGTGGTGAAGTCTGGAGCCAGGGTCAAAACGTGACCCCCAAAGTCGGGCGGTTGCTTGAGCAACTGGACCTGGAGCGTCTTGCTATCGCCGATGCATTGAATTTGAACGTAAGAACGATTTTCGAGCATTTTCATCTCAGTTTTCACGTTCCTGTCGCATCGATTTCAGACATGAACCAAGCGATGCATGCCCAAGGCAATGGAGGCGTCGGCCCAGCGACAGCTGACAGCCGCTATGTGACGGAAGATGTGCCCTACGGGCTGCAATTGACTGCAGTTCTGGGAAGACTGGTGGGACAACCTGCCACACTGCACGAGGCAGGAATTAAAATATTCTCTGCCATGTATGGCCGAGACTTTACCAAGGAAAACAGCATCTTGAATGCGCTAGAGCTCAACCGCTTCGGCCTAAATGACCTGCAGCAAGCAGCCCGTACCGGCTTATTGCAGGTGACACCTGAACCGGTGTTCCAAAACTGAATGATACGGAATTAACCTGACTCAACTAGGAGACACCCGATATGACCAAACTAATTCTCAACCGTCGTCGCTTCTTGAGCACTGCCGCCGTGACGGGCGCCGCTCTTGCCAGCCCCGCGTATCTGCGCCGCTCCTATGCCGCAGGCGGTGAAGTGAACATCTGGACCTATAATGACTTCGTCCCGACCGCATTCAAAGAACAGTTCGAGAGCGAAACTGGGATCAAGGTGAATGTGCGTCTGGTCGATGATCAGGGGAAACAGTTCAATTTGCTCGCTGCAGAAGCACCGAACCCCACAGTGGACATCATGACTGTCGCAGGACACCGCTTTTTGCAGTTCATCGACAACAAACTTCTTGCACCATTGGATACCGACCGCTTGAGCAACTGGGGCAACATCAACCCAACATTTTCCGAAAGCGACTGGTCTACAATCAATGGAAACAAATGGGGTGCTCCAATCCTGTCAGGAATGGAAGTCCTGTCTTACAACACCGATCTTGTAGATGCAGAAGAAGCCAAGAGCTGGGACGTGCTTTTCTCTGAGAAGTACAAACAGAAAACCGCCTATATCATTCAGGATATGATGTCGATCGTCATGCTCAAGCTTGGCTATGACGGCAACATGGTCGCCTATATGGATGACCCCGAGAAAGCAGCTGCAATTGTTGAAGAAGCCAAACAATTCCTGATCGACAAGAAGCCGCTTGTGCGCAAATACTACGATGGCGGTGCTGAAATTCAGCAGATGTTCGTGAATCAGGATATTTCACTTGGTCACAGCTGGAACGGTCCGGCCGCTGCGCTGATCAATGATGGCTTCCCACTTGCCATGACCATTCCGCGCGAAGGCTCGTATGGCTTTGTTTATACGTACAACATTGCCAACAATGCGCCCAACGCAGACAACGCCTATACGTTCCTGGATGCAATTCTGGCATCGCCCGAAATTGGCGCATCAATGACCAAGGCTTCCGGGTTTATCTCCACTTACAAAGACTCCTCACAATATCTGACAGATCTTGAGAAGAAGTCGACATCGTTCTCGGATGAGGAAATAGCCAATCTTCAGTTCTTCCGCGCCGAAGCGAATGAGATGAAATACAGCCTTGTTGATCCGGCTGTGGAAGCAATCAAAGCGGCCTAAGCCGACAATACCGAAACAGCCTGAACATGTCCTTGTTCGCCAATCCTGGCGGACAAGGCACCCCGACTTATTTGCGTAAGGAATTCCCGAATGAGAAATGACGCGAGCGCGAACCGCGTTGCTGTCCCACGGAGGAAGACAGACCGCACATTTTGGGGTCGTCTGGCGAATTGGACACCGTACCGCTCCCTCGTTCAATTGGCGACAGCTTCGCCACGACGCCAGTTTTGGGTCCTTGCTTCATTACCGCTGCTGTGGGTTCTGAGCCAGCATTTGGGGCCAATGCTACAGATGGTGCGTGTGAGCCTGACCGATGCCTATCCAGTTGCGGTGGGCGTTGAACAGCACTTCACATTTGACAATTACGTGCGTTTCTTCGGGGAACGTATTTTCTGGCAACCATTTTTCCGAACCCTGACTTTTGCCGGGGTTCTGACTTTTTGCACTTTAATCCTGACCTATCCGGTAGCCTATTTTTTGGCGCGCCATGTCAGCCGTAAGAACCAGATGTTGATGCTGCTGCTGTTGCTGATCCCATTCTGGGTCGGCGAAATCGTTCGCACCTATGCCATTATGATCCTTCTGGGAAACACAGGCGCAGTGAATCAAGCGCTGAAATGGCTTGGGCTGATCGATGAACCCATCCCGTTTATGTACACAAGTTTTTCTATGGGCATTGGCATCGTCTATCTTACCGCGCTCTATATGCTTCTTCCGCTCTATTCAGCGTTGGAAAAACTTCCCAAGAGTTATAATGAAGCGGCGGCCGATCTTGGAGCTGGCGCTTGGACGCGGTTCCGCCGTGTCACATTGCCTTTGACACTCGAAGGAATTTCTTCGGGATGTACATTGGTCTTCCTGATATCGACGGGCTTTTACGCCACACCAGTTTTGTTGGGCGGGCCATCAACCACCGTGTTTTCCGAAACCATTGCCGGCTTCTTCCACAATGCTGGGGACGAATGGCCGACGGGCGCAGCCTTTGCGACCATCATGTTCATCGCGGCAATATTCCTGACCGGAACATTCCAAAAACTGATGCAGGCTCTGCGTAAGGGAGACACAAAATGAATCGTGGCAACCGAATTCTGCTGGCGTGTTCCTATTGGGCATTTGTTCTGTATGTATTTGTCCCATTGCTGCTGATGATCCTGATGGGATTCAAGGACAGCAAATTCATTGGATTCCCGATCCGATCCTGGACACTGGATTGGTACACCGGTGTGTTTTCCGATGGCGATGTGGTCTCGACATTAGGCTACTCTATGGCCATAGCAGTGCTGTCGACCTTGATTTCCGTAGCCGTTGGAACCTGGATTGCGGTTCTGCTCGAAGGTCGCAAATTTTTGGGGCGCACAACCGTTTTTGGGCTGACAATACTCCCTGCTCTGATTCCGGGAATTATCTCTGCTATTGCATTTCGGATTTATGCACGCTGGCTTGGGATAGAACCCGGCATGGGGGCCATTGTCTGGGCACACGCTGTGCACAATGTCCCCTTTGTCGCACTTGTCGTCATGGCGCGGCTTTCAACCTTGCCTAAAAGCCAGATCGAGGCAGCGCGCGACCTGGGCGCTGATCCGATCATCACCTTTATGCGCATCACACTGCCTTATCTGATACCTGCCATTTTAGGGGCGAGCATCTTTTGCCTTCTTCTCAGCTTTGATGATTTTGTCCGCTCGTTCTTCCTTGGCGGGTACGAGCCGACACTGCCCGTCTTGATCTTCGCCAAACTGAGATCGGGCATGTCGCCCGAAATCAACGCAATTGCGACCGTCGCATTGGTCCTGACAGCCGCATTGGGCATCTGGGCTGAAAGATTTACGCGCCGTATGAACAAGGATTCCAAAACATGACCGGCTCAACTGCACTTGTCCGTATCGAGGGCGTTTCAAAAAACTTCGGCGATGTATTGGCACTGGACAATCTGACCCTGGATATTGCACGTGGCGAGTTTGTGACCTTTCTTGGTCCCTCCGGCTGCGGCAAGTCTACGACGTTGAGAATACTCGGCGGTTTTGAACGTCCATCATCAGGTCGCATCATTCTGGACGGGGAAGATGTGACCATGCAGCCGCCGGAAAAACGCCATGTAAATATGGTGTTTCAGGACTATGCATTGTTCCCTCACATGACCGTGCGGCAGAATATTTCGTTCGGACTTGAACTGATGGGCATGGACCGCGCGGGTATCGGGCGCCGCCTGGATGAAATCATGGCCTTTCTCGAACTCGATACATATGGCGATCGTTATCCCGGCCAGTTGTCGGGCGGGCAACGCCAAAGGGTAGCTCTCGCACGGGCGCTGGCGCCGGACCCGGCACTGTTGTTGCTGGATGAACCCTTGGGCGCGCTTGACGCAAAGCTGCGTGGACAAGTGCAACTGGAACTCAAGTCAATCCAGCGCCGCACCAATAAAACCTTCTTCTTTGTCACCCACGATCAGGAAGAGGCACTGACCATGTCCGATCGTATTGTTGTCATGAACAATGGTCGGGTGGAGCAAGATGGCACACCAGAAGAACTGTATTTCCACCCTGCAACCCGGTTTGTTGCTGAATTCATTGGCGAAACCAATCTGTTATCAGGCGAAATGCGTGGCAGGGATGGCGACACGGTGATGATGGATTGGTTCGGTCAGACATTGAGCGGCCGCGCGCCCGCGGGTGTTCCAGATGTTGGAGAGGCCATTACAGCTTCAGTTCGTCTCGAAAAACTGGGCTTTTCTCACGACCGGCCCGCCTTGGCGAATGCGGTGCAGGGCAAAGTCATCGCAAAAACATTTCTCGGAAGTCGCCTGGCGGTAGATCTCGCCGTGGGGGAAGCACAAGGTGCAGTTTTGCGGGCGTTTGTCGATGCCGAAACCGGCCAGTCAATTGGCGCAGACCCTGTGTGGATCGGTTGGGACACTGACAGCATGTCTGTACTTCGGGACTGACGAACCTGTACAGACATCGAGACATCGTGCTCACCGCGATTGCCCAAACGGAAATCGCGGAAGCCAGCCATAGGGTGTTCAAAAATAAAGGCCTGTCGCATCCTTGGAGTTGTCAACAGCGCATGCCAATGCGTTGGCCTGTGAGTTGAGCAACTGCGTCTCAATTCTCAGGTTTCAGAAGTCAACTATTCCTGTTTCAGCGTATTGAGAATACTCTGCCATTCGCGCTCGAGTTCCTGGCTGACTTGCGTCTTTCCCGCTCTGCGATACCAGTAAGACGCGTTGGACTTATCGCCTTCGATCAGATGAACCAATCCATGAACCCAGTCATAGTCTGGAACGCCCTCATTGGATTGGCAAAGGTCATGACATGAGTTCCAATTGGGGCCTGTTTCAAAATTGTCATCCTTAAGACCTTCCACCGCCTTTATGAGAATGTCTCTTGTTTGGTTCATAACTCTGGTCCCAACTTTAATAGGTTTCAGGCAAGCCCACCATGGCATCTCAACAACCCTGACGGATGAAGGTGTCCATCGTAACTAGATTGGCAGCAATAATGTACCCAAGATCAAATTGACACAGCAAGAAGGCGTATTTCTGATGGATTATTCAACATCCGTTAGCCGTGATCACGTCAAAAGGACATCTTCAGTAAATAGACCTTTCGTTGAAAAGGAGGCAAAGATCGCAACCTGAAACCCTGCTGGAGGGATAGATTGCGGGCGCACATGGGCAGTGACCACCCTCAACACACGGACCTGCCATCTGATGGGACATTCACAGTGTTGTAGTTTCGCTGACAACTCCTCAAGACGAAGTTGCTACAAAAATTCTTGTCACACTTTGGATCTCGCGATTGTCTAATACTTATGACGACGCAAAACGGAAGGTGGCCCATGACAGCAATTTCAACAACCACAATTGATCTGGCAAAGGACGGAGACGCCCAAGCGCTGGAAACTCTTGTCCGTGCTGTTCAGGGCCATGTATATCATTTGTCGATCCGCATGCTGGCTGATCCAATGGCAGCGCAGGACGCCACGCAAGAAATACTCATACGCATCATTACCAAGCTCTCGACATTTCAGGGTGATAGCAAATTCGAAACCTGGACATACAGGGTCGCGACAAACTACCTGCTCACCGCCCAAAAAATAAGTGCCAGCGATCCAGGCTTGTCTTTCCAAATGTTCTCCGATGATTTGCTGGACGGCTTCGCCGACGAGCACAATGCAGCACCCGAAGATCACATCATGCTCAATGAGCTACGCATCCGGTGCACAATGGCGATGCTTCTCTGCCTGGACCGCAATCATCGCGCAGCCTACATCCTTGGCGAAGTTCTGGAATTTGACCACAGCGAAGCGGCGCATATTCTGGAGATCTCACCAGCGAACTTTCGTAAGCGTTTGTCGCGGGCACGCCTACGCGTTCACGACTTCACCGCAGCAACATGCGGGCTCGGTGGTCAGTCAACCGCGTGCACCTGCCGCAAGCGACTACCTGCCGCAGTGGCACAAGGTCGTATCGGCAAATTTCCAACAAAGGAACTGATGGAAGCGCCCAGTTTTGCTGACGTTCGGGCTGAAGCAAAAAGGGTCGAAACCATGTTGGTTGCTGCGAAGCTTCAACGGGCAACAGGCCCGCTAAGACCTCAAAAGGACTATGCAGAAGCTGTTTTAAAGCTCGTCACGCTTCCCGACCCATAAACAACCACACCAACTCAAAAGGAAACTTCGATGAAACACACAATCGTGTGGCTGATGGCGCTTGCCGTGATCATGCCTCAAATCTCTAACGCAACAGGAGTCAAGATGTCACAAGATGAGCAGAATGCGCTCGCCACAATCGAAACAATGACCATTGCCTTTCAAAACAAGGACCTGTCCAGTGTGATGGCCAGTTACGAAAGTCCTGCAACAATTGTATTTGAACCTGGCGTTCCGGTCGCGGACCCGGTCCAGATGAAACAGATTTTTGGCGAAATGGCGCTGATTGACCCGGTTTTTGAATATCCGGCGGGCCATGAGGTGATTGTAAACGAAGACATCGCGCTGCACATCGCTCCCTGGAGCATGACCGGCAAGACACCAGACGGTCAGAGTATTGCGCAATCCGGATTGTCCGTCGCGGTGCTGCGCAGGCAGTCCGACGACAGTTGGAAAATGGTCATCGACAATCCCCATGGCGGGCAACTTTTGTCGCAGGGACACTAATCTTTGTGGGCCGTGCATTGTATCGCGGCCCACTGGAATTTCATTCTCCTACCTGTCATGCCAACGGCAATCGGGGATACGGGCAACATCATTGCCATGTCTCAAAGCAGCCACCAGCCGTAAAGAACTCCCGGCTGATTTGTTCTGCCTACCCAGTTCTTTCAGATGCCTTTGTTTCTGTGAACACTGGACTCTGGCGCGCCAATTCGGCAACACTCCCCTTTGAACAATCAGTCTAAATAAGGAGAGCAAAATGTCGTCATTTCAGCTGAAGGCTTTTGGATTTGGTACCGTGCTGGCAGCAATTGCGGCCCTGAGCACACCAACCTATGCGATGGATACCTGCGCAACCGGCAAAACGATTACGGAAGGCAAGCTGACAATTGCGACCGGTAATCCGGCTTACTATCCGTGGGTGCATGATGATACGCCGCAAAGTGGCAAAGGGTTTGAGGCGGCTGTCGGCTACGCGGTGGCTGACAAGATGGGCTTTGCCAAAGATGATGTAGTCTGGGTGCGCACATCCTTTGACGAAGCAATTCAACCCGGAGCTAAGAATTTCGACTTCAATATGCAACAATATTCAATCACCGAAGAGCGCGAGAGAGTTGTTGATTTTTCTGATCCCTATTATGCCGCGCCCGCCGCGATTTTGGTGCGTCAAAAGACCGTAGATGCCGGTTTGAAGCCGGAAATGGCAGCACTCAAAGCTCTGAAATGGGGTGTCGCCCAAGCGACCACAGCCTTGCCGGTTGTCACACAAACCATCCAGCCGGAAAGCGATCCTCTGTTTTACGATGATACCGCAAATGCGGTTGCTGCCATGCAGGCAGACCAGATTGATGCAGCAATCTTCGATTTGCCGACAGCGCTCTATCTGTCTGCCGTTGTTCTGGATGACGGTGTGGTGCTGGGCCAGTTTCCTGCAGCGCAGTCAGACAACCCTGACCGGTTCGGCATGTTGATGGCTGAAGGTAACCCAATCAAAGAATGCGTTAACGCTGCGCTGGCCGAACTGAAAACCGATGGCTCCTTGACCGAAATTGAGGCGGAATGGTTGCAGGCTGCGACCAATGTTCCGCTCGTCAAATAGCAGCTGCTGCTTTGAACAGACGTGAAGCATATGAGGCCCGCCAACGGAAGCGGGCCTTAATTCTTGCAACGATCAGCACCCTGCTTGTCGTCGCAATACTTGTTATTTTCGTACCTATGGCGCCTGGTTGGGAACAGGTGAGGAAGAGCTTCTTTTCCGGCGATATCTTTGTCAAAAGCTTTCCAAAAATGGCGAAGGCATTTTTGCTCAACATTGCAATCTTTGCGTGGTCGGCACCGCTGGTGGCAATCGTTGGCTTGCTCATCGCTCTTGCGCGATCAGTGCGGTCGCCGGCTTTGTTCCCATTGCGGATATTCGGCGCAGCCTATGTGGATATCTTCCGCGGCCTTCCGGTGGTCCTTGTCATTTATCTTATCGGATTTGGCATTCCCGGGCTTGGGCTGCCACGTCCCTATAACAGCCCTTACATCTGGGGCACGGTGGCGCTGGTGCTGACATACTCAGCCTATGTCGCGGAGATCTTACGCTCTGGCATTGAAAGTGTGCACGCAAGCCAACGGGCCGCGGGCCTTTCCTTAGGAATGAGCGAGCGCAGCGTCATGCGTGACATCGTGTTGCCACAGGCGATCCGCCGCGTGGTCCCGGCCAATATGAACATGCTGATCGCAATGCAAAAGGACGTGGCGCTGCTCAGCTTTATCGGGCCAGTGGAAATTTTGCGCCAGGCCGGCATTTTCAAAAGCCTGTTTGCAAATTTCACACCCTATGTGGTTGCTGCGGCAATCTTTCTCGTCGTAACAATTCCGGCAACGCGTTACGCGGATTACTTGATGAACAGGCAGCGTGATGCTCGAAGCTGAACCGAAATTACGTATGCGGGGAGTGGTCAAGAACTTTGGAGACCATGCGGTGTTGCGCGGCATTGACCTCACTGTCAGCGAGGGCGAAATGGTGTGCCTGATTGGCGCATCGGGGTCGGGGAAATCAACACTGTTGCGCTGTCTCAACGGTTTGGAACCAGTGGATGATGGCGAAATTTTCCTGGATAGTCTCGACATTGCAGAACCCGGCCTTGATCTTGGCCCGGTGCGTCAACGCATCGGCATTGTATTTCAAAGCTTCAATTTGTTTCCGCATATGAACGCACTGGAAAATGTGCTGCTCGCTCCGCGTCGGGTGCTTGGCAAAACCAGAGACCAGATGATGGATGAAGCCGAGGCGCTGTTCACGCGCTTTGGCCTGGCCGCACATATGCATAAATATCCCGATCAGCTTTCCGGCGGTCAACAGCAACGGGTGGCCATCATTCGCGCACTGGCAATGAAACCGGAAGTCATGCTGTTTGATGAAGTCACCTCAGCACTCGACCCGGAACTGGTAGGCGAGGTTCTGGATGTTCTGCGTGCCCTGCAAGCGGAGGGCATGACGATGATTTTGGCAACCCACGAAATGCGCTTTGCCCGCGATGTCGCTGATCGGATCTGCTTTATGGATGCCGGCGTAATGCTGGAAGAAGGCACGCCGGATGTCATTTTCTCCGCGCCGAAAAACGAGCGCACCAAAGCGTTTCTGAAGAGTATATTGGTTTAGAATGTGTGGCCGCCTTGCGAACAAAGCTGCCTTGAGCAAGTGTCAATTCTGATTGTAATCACGAGATCTTTTTCACACTCTCATTGCGTGTGCCGTTTGACCAATGATGACAGGAGACAGGCATTTGAGCTTTGAAGCAATTGGGAATCGCGCTCACGCGCGGATGATTGATCATTTCGCAATTTGGGTGCGCTCTACATTCCTCCAGGGACCAGGTGGGAGAACATACACGCTCGTCGGTGGTGCAGTCGTGCTGTGGGCAAGTTGGCCTGCGCTCGCCACAATGGCCTTTCCAGCACCACCATTTCTGGTTTTGGGTTGTTCGGCTTTGGTTGGTTTCTTTTTTTCATATCTTTTGGCTGTCCGGCAAAACCAGACGAAGACATTTTTCTCTGTTCGTCTCAGAACGATGGTGTTTGTTGCGGTTGGATTGATGGGGAACAATGCGTTCTATCTTGCTGCAATATCGCGAATAGGCCCTGCCGAAGCGAATGTCGTGCACTACCTTTGGCCTGTCTTCCTTGTTGCATTGGCCTCCATTCTCCACCGCCGCTCACCGTCTCTGCTTCAAACCATCGGAATTGCGCTGGGATTTTGTGGCGTTGCGGTTGCCCTGTCTCCACAAATGGGCACCAGCCTTGATCTTTTTGGGGTCCTTCTTGGTGCCTCGGGCGCGCTTACATTCGCGATCTATTCTGTCGGAAGATCCTTCGCACGCGTTGAGACCAATGTCGTGGGACCTTCACTTGCTTTGGCCGGGATCGGTGCGCTGATGGCTCACATCGTATTCGAACCGCTCTATTGGCCAACAAATGGTCAATGGGCAGCAATCGTGCTGATGGGCATTGGGCCTTTCACCGTCGCAAACATTTTCTGGGACAAGGCCACCCGCACGGGATCGGCTGCAACAATATCAAGTCTGGCTTTTCTGACGCCTCTGGTGGCGATAACACTGCTTGCGGTCTTGGGATTGGGCGCAGTCACAGCAGCGACCATTGCAGGTGCGCTTCTTGCAATCACTGGAGCCTTTTTGAGCTCCCGTTCTTAGGAACGAGCATTGAAAAGGGATTTTTCCAGCTCAATGTTGCCTGTCAACGGCGCCAGTTGTCAGTGCGCGATCAGCATCAGAACTGGAAAGGCGCGACAGTCTTCCGCTTCCCAAGCGCACAGGCATCACAAACATGGATCATCGGCGCCAGATCAACATCACTTTGACCTGTTTCAAGCAGCTTGGTCATACGGTTGTAAAGATTTGCATATTCGTGGTCTGAGCCTTCCACAACCATCTGCCCATCGATAGAAACCTGCGCACCACCGGCCGAAAGCTTCATGGAACCGTCATTCGTTTCTATGTCGATATCCCAAGTCTGAGGCCCCTCCTGCCGCCAGTCAAACACCGCATTCATCGGCGCAGCATCCGGATTTGCAAAATTCAAATCAGCAGCAATTGGCGTGTCCCGATTTTCCGGATACTCCAGAACCGCGTCCGCAAGATGTACCGAATAGGGTAGAATTTCCGTCATGATCGACAGGGCGTTGATACCGGGGTCAAACACACCCAGCCCGCCCGGCTCCCAAATCCATTCCTGACCTGGATGCCAACGCCTGACATCCTCTTTCCAGGTAATTTGAAAACGCTTGATGGTGCGCGTAGCGAGCCAGGTCTTGGCTGCAGGTACACCATCGGCATAGCGCGAATGCCAGGTGGCAAACAAGGTGACACCCTTTTGCTTGGCGAGACGCTCAAGCGTATAGCATTCAGCAAGGCTCTGCCCTGGCGGCTTTTCCAGTATCACATGACGGCCGGCTTCAAGCGCCTTGCGGGCGTAATCAAAACGTGGCTGCGGCGGGATTGAAAGCGAAATAACCTCAATGTCCGGCCGTTTGGCCAGCAATTCATCAATGGTCGAAAAATGCTCTATGCCTTCTACGGATGCATTTCGGCTGACAGTGGCAGCCAGTTCCCACGCATCATCAGCTGCTATGGACGGAATATGCTGATCTCGGGCAATCTTCCCGATCCCAACCAGGGCTACTTTGCGGCTCATCAGTGTGAATCCTTTCCAACGGCAGATCCACGACATCCCTTCAGGAAGTCAAAATCGGCTCCGGTATCTGCACCTTCCACGTGGTCATGAAACAGTTTTGCATATCCACTTTCCGGCAATTCATGAATGGGTGTCCATGAAGCCAGACGTTCCGTCAACTCTTCATCGCTGATATCAAGATGAATGCGGCGTGCAGCTACATCAAGTTCTATCATGTCACCATTGCGAACAATAGCCAGCGGCCCACCAGCGGCAGCTTCCGGTGCTGTGTGAAGCACCACTGTGCCATAGGCAGTGCCGGACATGCGCGCATCGGAAATCCGCACCATATCCGTAATGCCTTTTTTCAAAACCTTGGGCGGCAAGCCCATATTGCCAACCTCGGACATGCCGGGATAGCCTTTCGGTCCGCAATTCTTCAACACCATGACGCAGGTCTCATCGATGTCGAGCTGATCATCATCGATCTTCGCCTTGTAATCATCAATGTCTTCAAAAACGACGGCTCGCCCACGGTGCTTCAGCAAAGAAGGTGTCGCGGCAGATGGTTTCAGTACAGCGCCATTTGGTGCCAGATTGCCACGCAGAACAGCAATACCGCCCTGATCAGTCAGCGCCTGTTCAACCGGGCGAATAACATCCTCGTCCCAGTTTTTGGCACCATTGACTTCATCCCAAATGGTTTCGCCCGAAACGGTCAGCGCATCCTTGTGCAGCTTTCCGCCCTCACCCAGCATTTTCAAGACGACCGGCAGACCGCCTGCATAGAAGAACTCCTCCATCAGATATTCGCCCGATGGCATGAGATTGACAATCGTGGGGACATCCTTGCCGCAACGGTCCCAGTCATCAAGGGTCAGATCAATACCGACCCGCCCGGCAAGCGCGAGCAAATGCACCACAGCATTGGTTGATCCACCGATGGCACCATTGGTGCGAATGGCATTTTCAAAGGCTTCTTTGGTCATGATGTCAGACGGCTTCAAATCATCCTTGACCATTTGAACGATGCGCCGCCCGGTGATTTGCGCCATCACACGGCGGCGGGAATCCACAGCTGGAATGGCTGCATTGCCGGAAAGCGCCATGCCAAGCGCCTCCGCCATGGAGGCCATCGTGGAAGCTGTTCCCATTGTGTTGCAGGTGCCCGATGAGCGAGACATGGACTGCTCGGCTTCCAGAAATTCTTCCTGGTTCATATCACCGGCTTTCACCGCTTCAGAGAATTTCCAAAGATGCGTACCTGACCCCACACGCTCGCCTCGGAACCAGCCGTTCAGCATCGGCCCACCAGTGACGACAATTGAAGGAATATCCGTCGAGGCCGCCCCCATAAGAAGAGACGGTGTGGTCTTGTCGCATCCAACAAGCAGCACCGCGCCATCAATCGGCTGGCCACGCATGGCCTCCTCAACGGCCATGGCTGCCAGGTTTCGATACATCATGGCTGTTGGGCGAAACGTGTTTTCAGACGCAGAGAACACTGGCACTTCAAGCGGAAACCCGCCCGCTTCCCAGACACCCGCTTTCACCTTCTCAGCCAGTTCGCGCAGATGGCCGTTGCAGGGCGTCAGATCCGACCATGTATTCATGATGCCAATGATCGGTCGACCATCGAACAGATCGTGTGGGTAGCCCTGGTTCTTCAGCCAGCCACGATGGTAAATCGTGTCACGCGACGTGCCACCATACCATTCCTGCGATCGCAATTTCCGGGGCCATTCGGCGGGTTTGAATGTCATGGGGCTAAAGTGCTTTCACTTGGAATGCCGCATCGCTTTTTTCGGCCACAGCGAGCGGGTTGCGTAATGGCAGGCCAAAGCCAGGTGCTGTGATCTCGAATTCATCACCTGCTTCGCAGCGGATATTATCCGCGAAAGACAGGGTTGCCGTGCCGAACATGTGAACGTGAATATCGCCCGGATGACGGAAAAGCTCGTATTTGAAGTGATGATGCTCAAGGTTCGCAATGGTGTGAGACATGTTGCCCTCGCCCGACAGGAATGGCTTGGACCACATGACTTGGCCATTGCGCAAAATGGAACTTGTGCCTTGAATATCATTCGGCAGATCATCGACCAGTATTTCAGGACCGAAGGATGCATCCCGCAATTTGGAATGGGCAAGATACAGATAATTGACCCGCTCCATCACATGATCTGAAAATTCATTGGAAAGTGCAAAGCCAACCCTGTAGGGCGTTCCGCTATCGCCGACAACATAGATGCCGGCAATTTCAGGTTCTTCACCCCCATCATCAGCAAACGGAAGCGCTTTCAGCGCTCCGCCCGGCGCAATCGCCGTGGTCCCATTCCCCTTGTAGAACCACTCCGGTTGCACACCAGCTTGTCCGGCTTCCGGCTTTCCAGCTTCCAGACCCATTTTGAACATCTTCATGGAATCGGTCACTTTTTCCGCTTCCACAGAATTGGCGGCATGCATGGCATCACGTGTGGAGGCTGACCCAAGATGCGTCAGGCCGGTTCCGGTCAAAATCATATGGGCCGGATCATCATGATGGATTGGCAGCAGCACTTTGCCTTCTGCAGCCAGCGCCTCAAGATCAACGGACGGTCCCAAAGAGTGAGAGCGCACACAATTGGAAAGCGACATGCCCTCCCGGATCGCCTTTTGAGCCAGCGCATATGTGCTGACGACATTTTCAACAATCGACGCCTCGGTGCCATTTCGCACAACGACACTGACGCCGCCTGAACTGTTTTGAATCTGTGAAAGAAGCATGCGTCACCCTTGCTTGTTTTTATTATAAACGTCGAAAATGACCGCTGCGAGCAACACTAGACCTTTGATCATCTGCTGAAAATCAATACCAATCCCCATAATGGACATGCCGTTGTTCAGGACGCCCATCAAAAATGCGCCGACAACAGCGCCGATGATTGTGCCAACCCCGCCGGACATGGAAGCGCCGCCAATGAAGACCGCAGCAATCACATCGAGTTCCAGAGCAAAGCCCGCTTTGGGTGTTGCCGTATTCAAACGCGCGGCAAAAACCAGACCGGCGGCGGCCGCCAGAAAGCCCATATTCATGAACGCCAGAAACGTCAGGCGCTCGGTTTTGATACCGGACAGTTTGGCAGCTTTCACATTGCCACCAAGCGCGTAGATCCTGCGGCCGATAACCGTGCTTTCTGTCAGGAAGGTGTAGATAACGGTCAGCACGCCCATGGTCAGAAGAACATTTGGCAGACCGCGAAATTGAGCCAGCTTGTAGGTCACGAACACAAGGGCGGCGGCAACAATAAAGGTACGGGCAACAAAGATGATTTGCGGCTCTTCATTCATACCATAGGACTGGTTCAGCGCACGCGTGCGAACACCCATCCAGACAATCAACCCAGCTGCAACAACACCAGAGGCAACTGCCAATGTGTTGATCTGGCGGACGTCGAAGAACTCCGCAATGCTTGTACCAATACCGGCAGGGAAGATATCAGGCAAAAAGCCTGTGGCTATGATCTGAAATTCACGTGGAAACGGACCAACTGATTGTCCCTCAAGAAGCCATAGAGAAAGCCCCCTGAACACCAGCATACCGGCAAGGGTCACGATGAAGGATGGTATCCTCCAATAAGCAACCCAATAGCCTTGGGCAGCGCCAATGGCGGCACCCGTTGCAAGACAAATCACCGTCGTCAAATAGATATTGATGTCATAATTGACGATCAAAACAGCCGCAAGGGCCCCGACAAATCCCATCACCGAGCCGACAGACAGATCGATATGGCCAGCGACAATGACAATCAACATGCCTAGCGCCATGATGATGATGTAGGAATTCTGCAGCAGCAGATTGGTGACATTGATCGCACGCAGCAACGTGCCTTCTGTGACGATCTGGAAAAACACCATCACGGCAATCAGCGCCAGCAACAATCCATACTGCCTCAGATTGGCAGACAGATAGTGGCTGATGCTTTTTTCATTTGCAGAAGATGGTGCGGTTGGCTCGCTATTTGCCACGTTCATCCTGGGTCTTTCTATTCGTTGACAATGAGCGACATGATGCGCTCCTGACTTGCTTCTGCGGCCGACAATTGGCCGACAAGCGCGCCTTCATTCATGACATAAATCCGGTCACACATACCAAGCAGTTCCGGCATCTCCGATGAAATCATCACAACACCTTTCCCCTGCTCCGCCAATTCGTTGATGATCGTGTAGATTTCGTATTTCGCGCCCACATCGATACCGCGCGTTGGCTCATCCAGAATCAGCACCTCAGGCTCTGTGAACAGCCATTTTGCCAGAACGACTTTCTGCTGGTTACCACCAGACAGATTCACCGTTTTCTGGAACACTGAAGGTGTCCGGATAGCCAGCGCTTCGCGGTACTTCTCAGCGACTTTCGTTTCTTCGTTCTTTTTCAGGATTGACCCGACCGCAACAGCTTCAAGATTTGCCAGCGTCGTGTTGAACTGAATGGTCTCATCCAGGACGAGACCAAGGGATTTTCGGTCTTCGGTAACGTAAGAAATTCCGGCTTCAATGGCGCGGTCCACGGAACTCACGTCAACTTCCGCCCCGTTCAGTTTGACGCTGCCCGAAATTTTCCGTCCATAGGATCGGCCGAAGATGGACATGGCCAGTTCAGTGCGACCCGACCCCATCAGTCCGGCAATACCGACAACTTCTCCGGCCCTGACATTAAACGCAGCGTTCCTGATAACCTGGCGTTCAACGTGCTCGGGATGCCACACGTCCCAGTTTTCCACCTCCAGAAGCATTTTTCCAGGGGAGCGTTTATGCTCGGGAAACCGATGTGTCATATCCCGGCCGACCATATCGCGCACGATATCGTCTTCACTGAAACCGGCCTTTGCATTGAGCTTGGAAACCGTCGATCCATCACGAATGACCGTCACCGTGTCGGCCACATAGCGCACTTCGCCCAGCTTATGGGAAATGATAATGCTGGTGACCCCCTGGGTCTTCAACTCAAGCATCAGGTCCAGAAGTTTGCGACTGTCGTTTTCCTGCAAGGCTGCCGTTGGCTCATCCAGAATGAGCAGCTTCACATCCTTGGAAAGCGCCTTTGCGATTTCCACAAGCTGCTGCTTGCCAACGCCAATACCATCCACTTTGGTTGTTGGCGCTTCCACAAGGCCAACCTTGGCCAGAAGTTCTTCGGTGCGTCTGTTTGTTTCGTGCCAGTTTATGACACCGTGTTTTGCACGCTCATTGCCCAGAAAAATGTTTTCGGCGATTGAGAGCTGAGGAACCAGAGCAAGTTCCTGATGAATGATGATGATGCCATGATCTTCTGAATCGCGGATATCCCGGAACTGAGCGGGCTTGCCATCATAGATGATCTCCCCCTCATACTGGCCGTGCGGATAGACACCGGACAGCACTTTCATCAGGGTAGACTTACCAGCACCATTCTCACCGACAACGGCGTGAATTTCGCCCTTCGACACTGTCAGATTGACCTGATCAAGAGCCTTCACGCCCGGAAACGTCTTGGTAATGTCACGCATTTCAAGAAGCGAAGACATGGTTGGCCCACATGTTTTGTTGAAAGCAGAGATACGCCCGACTACGATTATCGCAGCCGGGCGCAGGGAGGAAACAGATTACTTGATCTGGTCCATTGTGTAGTAACCGCTGCCAATCAGGATTTCTTCCCAATTGGAACCATCGACTGAAACAGGCTCCAGCAGATAGGACGGGACAACTTTCACACCATTATCGTATGTGGAGGTGTTGTTGATCTCAGGCTCGCCACCACCCAGCAGCGCATCGACCATGCCGACAGTGACACGTGCAAGTTCGCGGGTATCTTTGAAAACCGTTGAATATTGCTCGCCTGCAAGGATTGATTTGACGGAAGGCACTTCCGCATCCTGGCCGGATACGATTGGCATCTTCAGATCACCGGAGCCGTAGCCAACACCCTTCAGGGAAGACAGGATACCGATGGAAAGGCCATCATACGGGGACAGAACACCATGGATTTCCATGTCGGTATAATGAGCTGACAGAAGATTATCCATCCGGGACTGGGCAACAGCACCATCCCAACGCAGCGTACCAACTGTATCCATGCCCATCTGGCCGGAAACGACGTTGACAGTACCTGCATCGATCAAAGGCTGGAGCACACTCATGCCGCCATCATAGAAGAAATAGGCGTTGTTATCGTCCGGCGATCCGCCAAACAGTTCAACATTGTAAGGCCCATCGCCGAAGCGTGCTTTCAGACCGTCAACCAGTGATGTTGCCTGCTGAACGCCAACCTTGAAATTATCGAATGTCGCGTAATAATCAACATTGCCGCTGTCCCGGATCAGTCGGTCATAAGCAATAACCTTGATGCCAGCAGCTGCAGCGTTTTCAAGCGCATTTGAAAGGGTCGTACCGTCAATGGCAGCGATCACGAGCACATCGGCGCCCTTGGTGATCATGTTTTCGATTTGAGCAAGCTGATTTGGAATATCATCTTCTGCATATTGAAGATCGGTTCCGTAACCGGCGGCCTCAAACTGCTCGACCATTGAATTGCCATCGGAAATCCAACGCGCTGAAGACTTGGTGGGCATCGCAATGCCGATTGTGCCTTTGTCCTGAGCAAATGCTGACCCGACCACAGGTCCGGAAACAGCGGTTGCCACGGCGGCGACAGCCACCAGGCTTTTTGTAAATAGGTTCATTTTTTCCTCCTGTGGTCAGCGCAACGCGACCACATAATTGCTAATTACAGCATCTGGCAACGCTCTGCGGCGCGTCCGGATGGGCGGAGAGTGAACGCGCTTTACATACCAGTCAAATTATTTAAAGCTATGTATACATACCAAAAAAGAAATGTGAGAGCATCGCACTTGCCAATAGATTTGTTGAGACAAGGATTGAAGCTGTCGCATCTGCGTTTGGCCGCCGCTTTGGGTGAAGGTGTTGGAATTTCCGCGGCTGCCAACAAATTGGGCATCACACAACCTGCAGCATCAAGGCTTGCCTCCGAACTGGAGCGCCTGTGCGGAACAAATGTCTACACACGCACCGGTCGCGGGATTGAACTCACCGAAGCTGGCAGAAGCTTTGCCCATCGCAGTGCGCGCGTCCTGCGCGAAATTGGGGATGCCGGCAGAGAGATAAACGAAATCGGCCAGGGCCTGAGCGGACACGTCACATTTGGCTCGGTCACCGGGCCGTCCATTGATTACGCAATTCCCTCAATTCGGCGCCTCAGGCTGAGCTATCCGAACATTTCAATCGGGATTGAGGTCGCAGCCAGCGATGTCCTGATTTCCTTATTGCAGGAAGGCCGCCTTGATTTCGCCCTGTGCCGCATTCCACCAGATGTGGATGCCAGTCGTTTCAGGCAAATACCGAAACTGGATGAACCAATCAGTTTTGTCGCCCGCAGGGGACACCCATTGGCCAAGCCGGATTTTGTCGCCCCGACCGAGGCTCTGCTTCTATATGACTGGATTGTACCGAAACCGGGAACCATATTGCGAACGACGGTAGAGCGCGCATTGCGCCATGAAAAAAGAGACCTGCCCCAACGCACTCTGACCACATCATCCTATCTGTTTACGCTGGCGCTGGTGCGCCAGACAAACGGGATTGCACCCATTGCCAGCAGTGTGGCCCGAAGCTTTGCCGGTGACATTGGACAGAAAGCTGACATTGTCATTCTGGCAACCGAAATGTCTGTGTCCGTGGAACCGTACGCGCTTGTCATGAGCGCAGATACGGAGCTGACGCCTGCGGCAGAAACCGTCCTTGGTGAAATCAACAGAACCTTTGAGAATGAACGGAAATCTGAGGCCTAGTCGGATTTTCCTTCACCGACCCAAACGTCGAGGATGCACTTTCAACAAGAGCCCTGATGATTGCACATCAAGGCTCTTGCTGTCGTTTTTACAAAGGCAAGCGCAATGCCATAATGAGATCCAACCTGGACAAGACACCTTCGCAGACAAGACGAAAAAATGTCTACTCTACAAATCCAATTATGGTTTCAATGACTGCCTTGTGAAGATCGGCACGGTCAGTGCCTGCGGGATCGCTGCAAATTGGATCTTCCCCTTCAGCTTTCAGCAGTTTTTCGGCACCGGACTTGCACTCCGCCAGAAATGAGAAATGACTTCCGGGTTTGATTTCGACATAGGTGGCGTTTGCGAGTTTGGCACCCAAGTCACTGCCATTCGGCCCCATATCGATTGCCTTCCACCGACTGTTCTTGTCGCCAAAATTGATCAATTGTATGGGCAATTCATTGCCTTCAACGGTCTCTTGTTGAAACGCGTAGCTCATGCCCGGTTCAATCGCTATGGCAGCAGAAATGCGTTCGTCGCGTAGTACAGAATTGAATTCAGTCTCCGGAAGCGCGTCAAACTCAACATCGCCCTTTCTAAAGAAAAGGCAGTCTTGTGCCGCCTCACCGAATGTATCGCAATAATTGACATAGGCCTGCTTGTCCGTGCGCAGACCGGCAAGATGAAGGGCTGTCAAACCACCAAGCGAAAAGTCCAAGGAGTAAATGCGGTCTTGATCAACGTTTCTCGCAAGCGGGTCATCTGACAGAAAAGCATCAAGCAATGCCGTCAGATCCATGGCCCGCTCCCACACTTTAATCGAGCGGCGCGGCGAGCTGTCGCCCGAGGTACTGCCAGGATGGTTCATTGCTAGGACCATCATGCCATTTTGTGCAAGGCCAGACGAGATCCAGCTGATCGTATCCATATTGCCACCCGACCCATGCGACAGGATCAGAAGCGGATAGGTTCCATCGGCAATTGCAGCGCCAACATAGGCCTTGCTGCCTTTGAAAATGGCATTTTCGCCCACCATTCCCTGATAGGTTTTCCGGCCCGCAGGATACCAGATCGAAGCAGCTATTATTTCCGCGCGGTGCGGTGCGTCAAACGTGAATTTATCATATCCGGCAAGATCGTCCGGATAGCCAGTAGAAGCTGTTAAAACAAGACCAAGCGTTGCAGTGATGAGAGTTTTCATGGCGGTTCCTTTCAGTGGTTCATGTGCCGCCCTGAAATTGAAACTGCTCAAAGGAAAATACGTCCTCTATCCGGATTCAGGTCGAGTAAAACCGGTTTACGGTCTATGCGTGACGGAAAGCTTTTGGAGATTTTATGCCCGTTCTGCCGATCCCGCTGGTGGTCGCTCTCATATTGGGGTTTCTCTTCGTCCGTACTCTGATCGTGCGTGACAGATCATGGTTGTTTTTGGCCCTGATCGTAAGCTGTTCCATCCAGGGTCTGGTGATTTCACTGAATCAGCATTACGGCTTCACGGCTTTCCATTTTGTGCAGCCAGTCACTGCAAGCCTGGTGCCACCCCTTGCCTATCTTGCATTCAAAAGCTCCGCATTGAAGCAGCTTAGTTGGTCGACCGACTTAGTACATATACTAGGGCCGGCCTTTGTCGCCTTTTGCGTCTGGCTAGCACCTGTGGCACTGGATGTTGCAGTGTCAGCTCTGTTTATCTTCTATGGCGGCTACATGATCTGGCGCATGTGGCGCGGCCGCGACAGCCTGCTGCTGACCAAATTGGATGCAGATCACACACCACTGATCATATGGCGCGCAATCGCAATTGCGCTGATGCTTTCAGCATTCAGTGACATCCTGATTGTTGCCGATCAGGTGTTTGGCAGCGGCACTTTAAGACCATGGATCATATCCGTGTTCTCATCTCTGACATTGCTGGCTCTTGGGTTGCTTAGCCTTTCAAAAGACATTGATGGCGTGAGCGACAGCAATGGTCCAGATGTGCAGGAACCGGCAGAAATACGCGCCGAAGATGTGGCAATTGCAAACAGATTGCAGGATCTGATAATGCGGGAAAAACTGTTTCTCGATCCCGATCTGACCATCGGCCGCTTGTCGCGCAAGCTTGGCATTCCCTCAAAGCAGCTCTCTGCTGCGATCAACAAATCGACCGGCGAAAATATTTCCCGGTATATAAACCGCTTTCGCATTGATTACGCCTGCGGTCAGATGATTGATGGCAAGTCGGTGACAACCGCAATGTATGACAGCGGTTTTAACACCAAGTCCAACTTCAATCGGGAGTTTTTGCGCATCAAGGGCTGTGCGCCAAGAGATTATGTCAGCTTGAATTCCTGACCATACACACTGTCGAAGCTTATCCTGGCCAGATCTGTCCTGATGCTATCCCAAGGCTCAATCGAGCCTAGACAATGACAGTCAGTCCTGCGCGGTCTTTGCGCAGGTCCGAAATTCTCTGCCGCATCTGTGGAGAATATGCGTTTCCTTCAACGCATATCATGCGAATTGAAGAGGCATTTTGTACCCAATCCAGCAATGCTCCGCCGCTTTCGTCACTCAGGCTGCATCCCACCATTCCGATTTCAGAAAGTGTTGGCGGCAATGAGTTGATGAGTGCAACTGCACCCAACTCTCCGATACCCGGATTATAGCTGCTGCTGAACGATCGCAGAGACAATTGTTCGTCTGCCGTACTGCCACGAATGGCCGCAGCAATGCTGGTGGCATCAGCCGCATCCAATCCTGCGCTTCTCAAATGCAGATCAAAGCTGGACGCCATTGCATTCAAACTTTCCAGGCGGGCCGCAGCGGCTATGCAGATGTCTTTATCAGTGGCACGCAGCGCGCGGACGAGGATGCTGAGCGGCATTTTGCTATCTTTCTCCGGCAGGATATTCGCAAGCGCTGTACTGGGAAAACCAGAACCAACAACACCTGTTGCAGCGCTTGCTCCAAGCAAATTGCGCAAAAAACGCCGCCGCGATTGGAGCTGTGTCAGATCATGTTTTGCTTGGGGTTTCATGGAAAACGAACCCCGGTCGCGCTTTGACCCAAATCCCAGAGTTTCTGAGCGGTATCAGCGTCCAGCGCCGCATCATCAATCGCACCAATTGCGGGAAATCCACCGAATTCGCCCGGTCCATCTGGTCCGTAATAGCTTCCCTGCTCTGGCGCAGCTATTGTTGCCGCCATCAATGTCGGCAAACTGCCTTGCCAGGTATCCATAAAGCTCATTCCCTCCAGAAATTTCGGATCAAGATGCCTTTGCAGCTCGGTGGTTGTGAAACCGGGATGGCAGGCGAGTGATAGAAGCTTATGCCCTTTCGCATCTATCCGACGGCCCAATTCAAGCGCAAACATGAGGTCCGCCAATTTGCTTTGGTAATATTCGCGCTTTGGATCGTAGGGTTTTTCAAGTTTCATATTATCGAAATCGATAATTCCGCCGCGGTGGGCAATGCTGCTGAGTGTCACAATCCGCGCATCCGGCGTCTGGCTCAGTCTGTCATAGAGCAGTCCTGTCAACGCAAAGTGACCTATGAAATTGACCCCGATCTGCTGCTCGAAACCGTCTTCTGTTTTAGCAGCAGGCGGCATCATGACCCCAGCATTATTGACAAGAATATCAAGCGTTGAATGACGCCCCAGAATATCAGTGGCAAATGTGTTTACGGAAGCAAGACTTGCCAGATCCACAAGACCGGCTTCGAGCGTACCGGAGACTCTTTGTGGGTCAATTTTGGCAATAGCTTGCGCAACTTTGTCGATGTCACGACCGGCCACGATCACATGTGCCCCTGCCTCGGCCAAAGCACGTGCGGTGAAATAGCCAATTCCCGAATTAGCGCCCGTAATCAAGACCGTCTTGCCAGACTGATCTGGCACATGTGCAGCCGTCCAGCTTTCGAAAGTATGCGTCATAGCCATTCTTCTTTGCAGGTTGGCTGCCCTGAGCTTCAGCAGCAAAATACACTGCACTTCAGATAACGCTTATGTCACCCACGGCAACCGGTTTACGCCGATATACATGGTTTTCTCGAAAAATCCCGGGATCACGACATGGTTTAACCGGCTCCCGTTGCAAACAGCCACGGCAGCCGGGTCTTACAAGGTAACCTATCCGAAGAAAATCTTCGAATTCAGAAAGTCGTAGGCATGCAAATTCAATGCTGGCACGATCTGGCCATCATAGATACGCGCTGCAATATCAGTGCGCGAGACGACAATACCAGAATTTCAAGCAGTGCATATTTCCGACGCACCAAATTCCCGCTTGCGCGCAACGGCCCCAGACCCCCATCTAGCAAAAGTGCTAGTAAGGGGCCAGAGTTGACATCCATCCCAATATGCAACCTAAAATGACAAACAGTGCTGCGCTTTCTTTGACGACAGCCAGAGAAATCTGAAGGTCCCTACGGGACCAGCCTGAATTTGGGAGACGGAGAATGAGCATTTTGGAAAGACTGTCTAAGCTTGCAAAAGACATTCTCCAACACATTCTGGGCATAGTGTCGGAGACGGCCAAATTTGTATTGAGCATCTTTTTCCAATTCGTTCCACTGACCAGTCTGGCATTGTGGTTCAAATCCAAATTTCCCAAGGCATGGGCCTATTTTATCTCCATTGATCTGATCAAAAAATCGATCAGCAGAGCCGCATTCCGACGGTTTGGAAGCAATACAGCCCCGCGACCCCATGCCTTCACAATGGCTGCAGATTACACAACCTGGAACGGCTTGGTGGACCGCAGCTTCACGGCCCGACATCTGGGTGTCGATCCAGAATTTGGGCACCGAAAACGACCTGATGCCAATCGCATTGTTGAGATGTTCATGCGCGGGCCGGATGCGGACACTCCTGGCACACAAATCGACGACCTGCGCTCAACGCTTCTCTTTGCGTCCTTCGCCCAATGGTTCACAGACAGCTTTTTGCGCACATCTCATGCATTCAAATTCAACGAAACGAATGGCACCGTAGAGCGGGAAAAAGACGGAACGCCAATTCGCCTGGAGGGCAGAGAGAAAAAGAACGATTCAAATCACGAAATTGATCTTTGCCAGATCTACGGCATGAATGAGGACCAGACGCACCTTCTGCGGTCCCACAAGGATGGATGCCTGAAATCACAGGAAGGCAAAGATGGCGAATATCCGGCATTTCTTCTGGCCCAACCACCGGCGTCAAAAACTGAAAGGCTTTCAATTCACGAGGAGTTCGAGGGCCTTCACCCTGATGAGCGAATTCTGCGTTCCATCTTCCTGAAAGCGGGCGGCAACGAAGGTGGCTATGAAACGTTGTTCGCAGCAGGTCTGGAACACTCCAATGCGACCATTGGCAATTCACTGATGAACGTGATCTTTTTGCGAGAACACAATCGCATTGCACGTGAGATCGCAAAAAAACATCCAGAGTTTCAGGATGAGGAGATATTCCAGAAAACACGCAATACGATGATTGTCATATTGTTGAAGATCGTGATTTCAGATTACATTCGTCACATTTCACCACTCGACCTGCCTTTGGAATTCCAGCCAGGGTTGGCCGAAAACGAAACATGGTATCGCACCAACCGCATTCATATCGAATTCAACATCCTGTATCGGTGGCACGGTCTTGTGCCGACGCGTTTCTCCTTCATGGATGAGCCAGACAATCCAGCAGCCTTTCGCCACAACAACAAATGGTTGATGGATCACGGCGTCGCAGCTGCGGTCACACATTTTTCGAAAGAAAAAGCCGGCAAAATGATCATCGGCAACACACCCTGGTTTCTGCGTGGCGTAAAACAGGACACTATGAGACTCATGCGGGCAGCGCGATTGATGCCTTACAATGCCTATCGAAAACGCTTCGATCTTGCCGAAGCAAAATCGTTTGAGGACATCAATGATGACCCGAAAACAGCCGCGAAGCTGAAAGAGTTGTACGAAGGCAAGATCGAAGATGTGGAATGGTATGTGGGCATGTGTGCGGAAAAGCATGGGCCCAACCAGATTTTGGGCGATCTCATGCTTCAAATGGTTGCTCACGACGCGTTCACACACGCATTGACCAACCCGCTGCTGTCGAATGCGGTGTTTACCGAAAACACCTTCAGCCCTGCTGGATGGGAGATCCTGAACAACACCCAGTCATTGAAGCAGATTATTGAACGTGTTGTGCCTGCTGACAGCAAATTACACTGCAGTTTTTCCAGTTCTCAATAGGGACTGGTTTCAGGCCTGACTTTCGATGGAAAATCGAGTGCTTAGACGTAGCAGCAGCACCAGGCGCGGTGTATGAACTCTATTCATCCTCAATTGGTAACCAATTCCCAAATCACGGCCAACAATCGTCAGGCAACTTTCCGAAGGCCACGCTCAATTTCAAAGCATCTGTTTGCCAACGCATCGCCAGACACCGCCTCGCTGAACAAAAAGCCCTGGACCTGATCACAGCCTTGAGACTCCAACCAGTTGAGCTGCTCATACGTTTCAACGCCTTCGGCAACAGTGGTTGCACCAATCTGATTGGCAAGTGCGAGAATGAGTTTCAGCAGCGGACCCGTCATGGGAAGTTTTTGGACAAAGCTTTTATCCATCTTGATGCATTTCAGCGGAAACCGGGAAATATGAACCAGATTTGAATATCCGGTGCCAAAATCATCAAGCGCCAGGCGGAATCCAAGCTCGTTGATTCTGTGAACCTTCTCAGATACTTCCGCATCGTCACCAAACAGGGATGTTTCTGTAATTTCCAGTTCCAGACGACTGGTCGGAAAGTCAATTTCAGCAGCCATGTCTTCAAACAAGGACACAAAATCCGGATCCTGAAACTGTTTTGGAGACACATTCACGGACAGATCAATGTCAAATCCCTGACGATGCCAGACGCCTAATTGCCTGCAGGCACGCTTGAGCACAAAGGCACCAAGCTCATCAATAACGCCCATTTCTTCGCAAACAGGAATGAATTGATCAGGTGGAATGAAACCGCGCTCTGGATGATCCCAACGCAACAGGGTTTCTGCTGAAAGAACCTTTCCTTGTCTGATATCAAGGCGCGGCTGGAAATGAAGTGCGAAGGCCTTTTTCTCAATGGCTTTCTTAATCTCAACTTCAAGCCAGCTGCGCTCAAGCACTTCCGCCCCCAATGCCTTTCCGAAAACTGTATAGCGGTTTCTACCGGACCGTTTGGAGTGATAAAGCGCAACATCAGCCTGCTTCATTGTTTCAGACCAGCTCCCTTTGGCACCGCCTTCAAATATTGAAACCCCGATACTTGCCGTCACATTCAATTGAACAGATCCACAATCGACAGGCTTGAGCAACTCTGAACGAATTGCCTCAAGCAATTCGTGAAGCGAGGTCCGGTCTTTCAAATCCTTGATCAGTACCACAAATTCGTCACCACCCATCCGGGCCAGAATATCTGTGTGCCCAATTTGCGCCTGCACACGCAGGGCAAACGTCCGCAAAATTGTATCCCCCACTTCATGCCCAAAGGAATCATTAACCTGCTTGAACCTGTCAACATCCAGAAACAACAGCGCATGGCTTGCACCTTCTGACTCCGTATTCGCGCTGATTTTCTCCTGCTGAAGCTGCATGAATGAGCGATTATAGCATCCGGTAAGTTGGTCACGACTTGCCAGATAACTTGCCTTGTCTCTCGCAGTCTTCAACTCGCTCACATCAACAGCAGTGACCAGAAGCGCGCTTTCACCAGTTGCAGCATCCAGGCAGCGTTTGACGCTGAGATCGAACCATTTTGTGCCAAATGAAGTGCTCATTTTTGCGACACGTTGACTTGCGCCGCGCGCTTCCCAGTCAGCCTGCATATGCAGAAAATCTCCAAGCTGACAAAAGAGGTCACTGAACCCGAACACATTGGTGGGCAGTGCATTGCGTGCCGCCGGGTTCATATACAGTGGAGCACCTTCAATCGAGTAAAGGGTAATCATCACATCGGTGTGCAGAAGAGCTTCCGTACTGCGCAAGGTTTCAGGTTCTTCCTCGCGTTCCCCGGTAACCTCGCACATCATGGCCATGCGGCCATCTGGCAGGACGTAGCCTGTGTATTGAATTTTGACTGTAACAGGCTCTCCATTGGGATAGAGCGTCCAGAACTCAGAGAACTCGGCATCACTGTCACTAAAGTCAGCCTGAAATTGTCGGAGCCGTTTGGCGACAGATAATGACATGCCTTCTGCCAGATTGCGCGCGCTCAGTTCTTCCTCATTCTCCGCCTTCCAGATCGCGCAGGCAGCTTCATTCGCGAATGCAATACAATTATTATCTGTATCGTAAACCCAGACAGGCGTTTTCAACCGCCTCGCCAATGCGAACGGATCTACTGAAGTGGGCAATTGATGAGGACGCTTATAAGTCATCATTGCAGTTGAGGGTGCTGACATGCCGAGCCGGCCAAACCAGACAGGCTACTTGCCCGTCGCTAATCTGATAGCGCCCCACATGGGACGCAAGTGTGGTCTGTACCGGTTGCAACAGGCCCTTTTGCAACAAGCATGACGCATGCAATGTTTGATATCCATTTGAATAGCTCCCCAACAGTAGAGGCGGAGTATGTGTTGACGGCGTTAAGCAACTGTAACACCTCAAATCAACACTTCACTTTAAAGCTAGTAATTGGTTAAACTACACAACAGCTCAAAACTGACATGAAACAGTCCGGACAACAAAACTCCAACGCTCATCCATCAATACGGGCGCATTACAAAGCTGTAATTTGCAGTTGAATTTCAACTCAAATACAGCATTTACGTGTTGCGATGAAATCGGTCTGTCTGCATGTTTTACGTCTTGCTCATGCGCCATGAATCATCCGCAATCACCCTTGAATTATGATCTGCAGCCATTCTTGCACACCCATAGGAGATTCATATGCTTGGTTCGTCCACTGTTGGTAAGGATACCGGACCGATCACCGTTTTCCTCCACGCGGTCGGCATCACCTCCTGGATGTGGAAACCCGTGATCGCGGAGTTGCCAGACAGTCGTGTTTTGCTCATCGATCTTCCTGGCCATGGAGACAGCAATCACATTCCATGGACCTCGCTTGAGGACACCGCAAAACAGGTGGCTGAAACCATCGACCGTCATCATAAAGGTGAAGACATACATGTCGTCGGTCTGTCTCTTGGGTCTTATGTTGGCATGACCCTGCTGGCGCAGCGGCCCGAGGCCTACAAAACCGCCATGCTCAGCGGTATGCATGCGGGCAACATGCCCAAAAAATGGCAGATGAAACTCATCACGCTGCTCACCGCTCCTTTGGCGGCGCGCCCGTTCTTTGCGCGTAAGACTGCGCGCATGCTCGGCGGCGACGATGCCGATATTGAAGGCTTTGTGGCAGAAGCAGGGCGCACGAATTCAGCAGCATTTCGGCGCGCTACCAACAACGTCGTGGACTATGAATTACCGGAAAACGCAGACCAGATCCGCGCCCGCCTACTCGTCACGGCCGGGAGCAAGGAACATGCATTGATACGCAACGCGCTGGATGACATCACAAAGCGAATTCCGCAAGCACAAGCTCTTCAGATACCAGATGTCGGCCATGGCTGGTCCAGTGAAAGGCCACAGCTTTTCGCTCAAACCTTGCGCGAACACATTGACGGTTCCAAAATGGAGGCGACCAGCCTTTAAACCCGATCGAAAGCTCGAAATCTGTGAAGCCGATTTCTGATCTCCGCCATGCAATCAGACAATGGGACGGAAAATCCGCTGCATTGATGAAGCAAATCTATGATGCCAATTGCAAACGCCCGAATTTCACCTCCACCCTGGCGGCACTCCTGGCGGAACAAGACTATCAGCGCGGTGCATCCTGGCTGTTAAAGCATCATATCGACAACGGGCATGTCATGGACCGCAATGACGTGCAGATTTGCTACAGCAGCCTCGATAAATTGACCCATTGGGACACTCACCTGCACATCTTACAAACCATGCACGCATTGCCCATCGATACCGCCCACAAAGAAGCGGTTCACAGCTTCCTGACGAAAAATGTGACATCGAAAAGAACACTTATTCGCGCCTGGTCCTACACCGGCTTTGTCATCCTGGCGCGCCAGTTCCAGGAGTATCGTGCAGAAGCCCACACACTTCTGAAGCGAGCCAAAGAGGTAGAAACCGCTGGGTCAATCAGAGTCAGGATCAGAAGAGGGTTGGCGGAACTGGCAGCATAAGACACGGGTAGTGACCTTGCCAAAATAAATCCGGCGCGAGACATCACCAATTCGGCCCCTCTTGGAGCCTCGCACGCCCTATGCTAAATGAGTCAAAACGGTGAGGGAACGTGCAATGGATGATGAGGCCAAATATGGAAGCGTGGATGCCCGTGGCAATTGGGCACCGGACAAGCCCGTCAGCTATGGCCCGGCTTTTGCTTGGCCGCCACAACCAAAAGCCCTGCTGAAATGGTTTTTCGGGTTCCCGGGTTATCTGTTCCCCTGGAATGTCTTCTACGCCATCGCGGCCATTCTCATCTGGATGTTTCTGACACCACCCCTTGAAACCATGAAGACCTTTTCGTTTGGCTGGGTGGCTGTGATCCTGGCCCGCAACTATGTGCTGGCACTTGCAGTTTATGGCGCCTGGCACCTGTGGCTTTATGTGTGGCGCAAGCAGAATACGACCTTCAAATATAACCGTAACTGGCCAAAGGAAGATTCCTCGGTCTTCCTGTTTAAAAATCAAACGCTTGACAATATGTTCTGGTCCCTCGCCAGTGGCGTTCCAATCTGGACAGCCTATGAAGTGCTGCTGCTATGGGCCTATGCAAATGGCATGATTTCGTTTGTCAGCTTTGGCGAACACCCTGTCGGCTTTATCGCGCTCTTCTTTCTGGTGCCTCTTATTCACGAGGTCGGGTTCTATTTCGCCCACCGTTTGCTGCATTGGCCACCGCTTTACCGGATTGCCCACAAGCTTCACCACCGCAACACCAATCCCGGACCGTGGTCAGGCCTTTCCATGCACCCCATTGAGCATGTGTTGTATTTTTCAACGATCCTGCTGTTCTTTTTCATCCCTTCCCACCCGATTCACATGATCAATCTGGCATCACGTTTGGGCGTTGCTCCGGCACAGGGACACACCGGGTTTGATCGCATTGTCGTTTCAGACGACGGGGCGAGTGTGGATGCGTCCTACTATGCACACTATCTGCATCACAAATATTTCGAGGTGAACTACTCAGATGGAATGGTGCCATTGGATAAATGGTTCGGATCATTCCACGACGGTACTCCGGAAGCCAATGAAGCCATGAAAGCCCGCCGCTTGCGGCGCGGCGTCTAAAGCATTCTGGGCTTGCGGCGCGGCGTCTAGCGCATTGATGTCCTAAGGAACCAATATGATCTTGGGCGCAGCAGCTTGCCCGGTTTTAATTTCGTCAAACGCTGCAGGACCATCACTGAGGGGTCTTGAATCAGGCCAGTCGAGAGATCCCAGATCGCCGTCAAAAATGGCTTGTGCCGTATCCCGAAAATCTTGCTGGGTGTAGGTATAGGTGCCGATGAAAGTGATTTCCTGAAGCGTCGCACGTCGCACATCCACACCGCCACTGGCAGAGCCAAGGCCAATATGGCTGATAACGCCTCCCGGCTTCACTTTGGCAAAGGCGGCTTTACGCGTCGCCTCAAAGCCAACGCCATCGATCACCAGATCAACCGCATCCGGTCCGGACTCAGTTGTCGGATCATACACCTTGAAGGGACCGCTTTGCGCAACAATGGCGCGCCGCGCCGGGTTCGTCTCTGCAACCCAAATGTCTGGCGCACCCTTGGCAGCCATCACCAATGCAGCCCCAAGACCAATCGCACCGCCACCAAGGACCAGACAACTGGCCTGTGATATAGGCCCGTCAAGAACCCGGCTTCCCAACCGTACAGCATGCCAGCCACAGGCCAAAGGTTCCGCAAGCGACGCCTTTTCGCTGGAGAACCCGTCTGGAATGATCACGAGATTACCGGTGGGCATCGTCAGTAATTCAGCAAAAGCGCCCTGTCGTGGCGGCATAGAGATGATCTCGCGCTTGGCGCAAAGATTTTCCCGCCCGCCTTTACAGACAGCACAAGTGCCGCACGCAACAAGCGGATTGACCGTGACGCGTTGCCCCTTCAAAGGCCCTTCAATGACAAGACCCGCCGCTTCATGACCCAGAATAAGCGGCGCCGGACGGCGCTCATCATGCCCGGCCCAGGCATGCATATCCGATCCGCAAATGCCGACATGTTCAATTCTGATCAGACAATCATCATTTGCGCGAACGGGATCGGGCATATCCTGCAGAGCCAATTGTTCCGGGCCGTTGTAAACCAGTGCCTTCATTTGGCGGTAAAGCCTCCATCCACAAACAGAATTTGGCCCGTCACATAAGCGCTCGCATCGGAGCTTAGGAACAGGGTTGGCCCGACCAGATCAGCCATTGTTCCATTGCGGCCTATACAGGTCTGCGCCGCATTGCGCGCTGCCAGTTCCGGATTATCAAACACCGGCCCTGTAAGTTCTGTCGGGAAGAAACCCGGTGCCAGCGCATTGGCAGTGATGCCAGCACTTGACCAGGCTTCAGCCATTGCGCGGGTCATCTGACCAACACCACCCTTGGAGGCTCCATAGGCAATACCGCCTGGAAAGGCCCGTTCAGTTTGCAGCGACGCAAAGTTGATAATGCGGCCCCAGCCTTTTTCCCGCATGGCAGGCACCAAAGCCTTTGCCAGAAAGAATGGCGACGACAGATTGAGATCAAGTGTCTGTTGCCACCCATCCAATGTCACATCATCTGCTGGCTGCCTTGTATTGATACCGGCAGCATTGATCAGAATATCGGGCGCACCAAAGGGTCTGCTGGCCTGTTCTGCCACATCCGCCATGCGCGCTGGATCAGATAGATCGCAAGGCACAATGGCAGTGTTTCCAGTTGTTTCCGACTGCCAGTCTCGCAAGGCGTCTTCGCGCCGGGCAAGCCCAACCACATTGGCGCCTGCGTCACTCAACACGCTTGCCAAAGCCCGGCCGATGCCGGAACTCGCCCCGGTCACGCAGGCAATCTTACCCTCAACATTGAAAACATCAGGCATGAGGTCAGCCTGCCGTCAGGTCGAATTTCTCATCAGGAAAATACTTCTCCAAACGAATGTCAGCCGTACGCGCATGGCCTTCCATACCTTCCAGCCGTGAAATCCGGGCCGTGGATTCTGCAACAGCCTTGGAGCCTTCACGTGTTACTTTCTGCCATGTAACCAGCTTCATATATTTATGAACCGACAGACCGCCCGTATAGCGTGCAGCACCGGAGGTTGGCAGAACGTGATTGGGGCCCGCAGCCTTGTCACCAAAAGCAACAGTTGTCTCTTCGCCAAGGAAAAGCGAACCGTAACATTGCAGTCGGCCTAGGAACCAATCTGTGTCTGCCGTCTGCACGTGCAGATGTTCTGGTGCAATCATATCGGCAACCTGAGCCAGGCCCTCACGGTCCGGAACGACCATTACTTCCGCCATGTCGCGCCAGGCTGCAGCTGCATTCTGTGCGTTTAAGTCAGGTAGCTCACTAATATATTGCGGCACCAATTCCATGACTTTTTCGGCCAGAGGCCTGTGTGTCGTTGCCAACCAAACCGGCGAGTTGTACCCATGTTCTGCCTGTCCGACCAGATCCCATGCCACGATATGCGGATCGGCGGTTTCATCCGCCAGGATCAGGCTATCCGTTGGGCCCGCAAACATATCAATCCCGACCCGGCCAAACAGAATCCGCTTGGCTTCGGCAACAAACTGATTGCCCGGCCCGACCAGAATATCGGACTTCGGCAGACCAAACAGACCAAATGCCATAGCAGCAATTCCCTGAACGCCGCCAAGCGCCAGAATGCTGTCAGCACCGCACAGATCCGCAGTGTAGATAATCGCAGGTGCAATGCCTGTCTCTGGCCGTGGCGGTGAACAGGCTGTGATGTGCCCGCAGCCGGCAACCTTGGCCGTTGTCACTGTCATCAACGCGGAAGCTATGTGGCTGTAACGGCCACCCGGCGCGTAGCACCCAGCAGCCTGACAGGGAATGGCCTTTTGTCCGGCAATCAGGCCGGGGCGCAATTCAACTTGCGTATCCTTGATCGTCTCTTTCTGAGCTTCTGCAAAAATTCGCACATTGTCCCATGCGAACCGGATGTCATCTTTCAGCTGCTGCGAGACCTTCGCAGAAGCTGCATCAATCTCATCACGGGTCAGCACGACATTGCCATCATATTTATCGAACTTGGCAGCATAGCGCCGTGCTGCCTCGTCGCCACCAGCCTCAATATCATCGAGAATGGCTTTCACAGTGGC
>JBPOEV010000015.1:0-92219 GCA_051251535.1 Alphaproteobacteria bacterium | reverse complement strand
CAGAGCCAGAGCCAGAGCCAGAGCCAGAGCCAGAGCCAGAGCCAGAGCCAGAGCCAGAGCCAGAGCCAGAGCCAGAAGCAGCACCTGAACCCAAAAAAAGCTGGTTTCAGCGGCTGACAACCGGCCTGTCTCGGTCTTCAACCTCGCTGACAACCGGCATTACCTCAATCTTCACCAAGCGCAAGCTTGATGATGAAACGATTGAGGAGTTGGAAGATATTCTGATTCAGGCCGATCTCGGCATAGAAACAGCTATGGCGATTACGGAAAGCCTTGCCAAAGGTCGTTATGACAAGATGATTGAAGCGGAAGAGGTCAAGTCCATTCTGTCTGCGGAAGTCGAAAAGGTGCTGGACCCTGTTGCCCAGCCATTGGTTTTGTCGGCATCTGACAAGCCCCAAGTCATTCTCATGGTTGGGGTCAACGGATCAGGTAAAACCACAACGATTGGCAAGCTGGCTGCAAAACTGCGTGCTGAAGGTAAAACAGTCATGCTGGCTGCGGGCGATACATTTCGGGCCGCTGCCATTGAGCAATTGAAAATCTGGGCAGAGCGCACCGGATCGTCAATTGTGGCAAGGCCTCAAGGGTCTGACGCTGCCGGGCTGGCTTTTGATGCCATGCAGGAAGCGAAACAAGCCGGCACAGATGTGTTGATGATTGACACAGCCGGCCGACTGCAGAACCGTGTGGAATTGATGGCGGAACTTGAAAAGGTTATTCGTGTTATCAGAAAACACGACGAAACCGCGCCCCATCATGTGCTGTTGACGCTGGACGCGACCACCGGTCAGAACGCCATGAACCAGGTCGAAGTCTTCGGCAAAACCGCAGGTGTGACCGGCCTTGTCATGACCAAGCTGGATGGTACAGCGCGTGGTGGTATATTGGTGGCCATTTCTGCCCGACACAAAATGCCTGTGCATTTTATTGGTGTTGGAGAGGGCGTTGATGATCTTGAAAGCTTTGCGGCAAGCGACTTTGCCCGCGCAATTGCCGGAGTAACCCTGTGACGAACCTGATTGAACGCGAACCAAACGATCCGAAACGCGCCGAGATTAATCCACTGCTGAAACTGGCATTGGAGTTGGGACCGCTGGCCATATTTTTCTTCGCCAATAGCCGGTTTGGAATTTTTACGGCAACGGCTGTGTTCATGGTGGCCATCACGATTGCGCTGGCGGCTTCGTGGGCGCTAACGCGCAAACTTGCCATCATGCCGCTTATAACAGGTATTGTAGTCTTGGTATTCGGCGGGTTGACGATTTATCTGCACAATGATCTGTTCATCAAGCTGAAGCCAACCATCGTGAATTGCCTGTTTGGATCTATCCTGTTGGGTGGCTTGTACTTCGGAAAATCGTTGCTGGGCTATGTTTTTGACAGTGTTTTCAAACTGACGGACGAAGGCTGGCGCTTGCTGACATTCCGTTGGGGTGTGTTCTTTTTCGTCCTGGCTTTGATCAATGAAATTGTCTGGCGCAATTTTTCTACCGACTTCTGGGTGTCCTTCAAACTCTTTGGGTTTATGCCAATCACGCTGGCATTCACCTTGTTTCAGATGCCGTTGATCACAAAACACAGCATTCCTGAGGAAGAAGACAGCGGCAGTTAATTTGGAGTGTGGGTGCGAGTGCGAACCGTGCCTGGTAAGTACTGCCCTACTTCGAAACCACCTTCAGCGGCTTTTCAAGAACCTTCAAGACTTGCTGCAATTCATGGCCGCGCTTCATTATGTGGCCGCTGGTAGCGACCACCTTGTACATGCCTTGCTTGCGGCTCAGCGCCGGGTCCTTTTCCACATAGAACATGGGCATTTCGCTCGACCGGCGGAAAATGGAAAACACCGCGCGGTCTTTCAGATGATCGATCGCATAGTCCCGCCATTCACCGCTAGCGACTTTAAAGCCGTAAATTCGTAAAATGGCATCCAGTTCGGTCCGGTTGAACGTGACCTGTTTGTGATTTGCTTTGGATGATGAAGTGGATTTGCCGGATGGAAAGGAATGAATTTGAGCACTGGAAGCTGAATTTGCATGTCTGCGATTCGAAGCGCTGGAGTTATCATTCATATCCGTCATAAAAATCCGCCCGAACTTTTTTGAATTTTGTTACAATAGGATGACGTGAAGTTAGAGCCAATGCAAGTATGGATTCCAGTGTGTTTCCTGTAGTTTAGCGCGTTTTTTACCAGAAAGACCACCTAAGATTGCACATTTTTTCATCACGCAATATTGCAAATAATCACAATTTTGCCCCCTTTCAGCCCTTCGTCAGCCATCTTGGATGATCATATTGTCCTTGTTGCCTCAGACAGCCCGGTTTGAAACAACCCCATTCTTTCAGCCCCCCAACCTGAGGGGTGACTTTCAAACCGGGCAATCTCAGACACATTGTTCAAGAAACTTCGGCTCCGTATGGAGCCTTTTTTGTGCCCGCAATTTAGGGGCTGAATCCAACCTCCCAATTGATCTCAGACCCAAGCTATTGCAGTGGCATTTTTATGAAGTTCGGCAAAGCTTCGATCCGCTTTAGCCAAAGCGCAATGTGCGGATGGTTCTCCAGAGAAAAGCCACCTTTGTCACAATCATGCGTATAAGCGTATAGGGCGATATCTGCGATTGTCGGATTGCTGCCGATCAGGAAAGCTGTTTTCTGCAATTGGGACTCCATAACATCCAGAGCAGCATATCCCTTTTCCAGCAAAGTCTGTTTTGTGGCCTCGGTGACGCCTTTTGCACGTTCCGGATAGACTTCTATTGAACGTTTGGCAGCCAAGGCAGGTTCGTGGCTGTATTGTTCAAAAAACATCCAACTCAGCATCTCGGCTCGCGTAAAGTGATCGTCCGGCAGGAAATCACTGCCTTCTGCCAGATAAACCAATATGGCGCCTGATTCTGGCAGGAAACGTCCATCGTCCAACTCCAATAGGGGAAGCTTTCCAATTGGGTTTTTCTCCAGATAGGTTCCAGAGCGTGTCGAGCCATCCAGCGCCGACATGTTGATTTGCTCCATCTCAATTTCCAGAAAGGCAGCAAGCAACTGTATTTTGTACGAGTTCCCTGATCCCGGCATGGCGTATAATCGCAGCATTGCAGCAACCTTTTTCTCAAGACACTGTGTTTTAGGAGAATATTGCCTTTCTTGCCACCGTCATACCATCGCATTGTATTGATGATGTGATGAACAACGCTGATGGCTTGAACGCTGACCAGGTGATCTTATCTGTGTCAGAGTGACGCATCCAGGATCTCCAACTCCCCAAAAAAGGAACACAAGACATGTCTCTTGCAATTAACGATATCGCCCCGGATTTTGAGGCGGAAACGACTGAGGGCAAGATTAGCTTTCACAATTGGATCGGTGATGGTTGGGCCGTGCTGTTTTCTCATCCCAAGGACTTTACGCCAGTTTGCACCACTGAATTGGGGACGATGGCACAATTGAAGCCCGAATTTGACCAGCGTGGGACCAAGATTATCGGCCTGAGTGTGGATCCTGTCGAAAACCATCATGAGTGGGCCAAGGACATTGCTGAAGTGATGGGTACAGCGCCGAATTATCCAATGATCGGCGATACTGATCTGGTGGTTGCAAAACTTTACAGCATGTTGCCAGCGGAGACTGAAGGCGGGTCAGACGGCCGTACCGCTGCTACAAATGCCACGGTTCGCTCTGTCTTTATCATCGGGCCAGACAAGCGCATCAAACTGATGCTGACCTATCCGATGAGCACGGGCCGTAATTTCAATGAAATTCTGCGGGTCCTGGACAGCATCCAACTCACGGCCAAAGAAAAACTGGCCACACCTGCAAACTGGACGCCGGGCGATGATGCCATCATTCTGCCGGCTGTCTCCAACGAAGATGCCAAAACCCTGTTCCCACAAGGCTGGAAAGAGGCAAAGCCCTATCTGCGCTACGTGAACATTGACAAACGCTGATTGGTAGCATTGCAATGGCCGGGGTAAAGTCGGCCTTTGCTTTAGGTGTGTCCGCAAATTGAGGACGCCCAGACAAAGGTCAGGGATCTCTGGCGAAAGACGGATACAATATCTGAGATCGATGCGCGGACAACCCAAGAATTTAAGTGCTCGTTTCTCGGAGATGAGAGGCCCCAAAAGTGGAGACGCAATCGGACCAAGATTCAAGGTTCGTAGTACAGTGCTGCTGCTGTCAGATGTAGGTTTCGAGCCCTTACTGGAAAATGCTGCGATTTGTTCAAATGGCCGCTGTTGCGAGCGAGAAGCGAAACAGCTCTCGCTCGCATCTCGGTTAGTTATCCCATTTGAAACCCGTCGCCTCTTCTGACACTGCCCAAAGCTTCCCCATGACGGATTTATCGTAGGCATGGGGGTTCAGCGTGCCCTTACCGACCGCGCCGCCAGTTTCCATCAACCCCGTGGGACCATAAAGCGCGCGCTGTTCAAGCCCGTCCTCGGTCGCGCACATGATTTCTGGGTAGGCACCTTTTTCGGCAGTTTGAACCATCGGCGTCTTGCTCATCAGCCACCAAATGAACCGCGTCATCAGTCCCCCGCTGGTGCTGATCAGTGAGGTCGCAGAAGCGCCTGGGTGGCAGACGTAAACCTGAACGTCCTTGCCTGTCCCCTTGAGACGATCCTGTAACTCATAGGCAAACATCATCTGCGCCAGTTTGCTTTGGCTATAGACTGGGTTGGCGCTGTAGTTCTTGTCCCAGTTCATATCGTCGAACTGGATAGTCTTGATCCCCATGTTATAGCCAAGGCTGGCGACGACGACGATCCGGCCTTTGCTGTCTTCGATCCGGTCAAACAGCATCCCGCACAGCACGAAATGCCCGTAATGGTTTGTGCCAAGCTGGCTTTCAAAACCGTCAACGGTCAACTTCTGTGTCGGCACTTGCGCGATGGCTGCGTTGCAGATCAGGGCGTCAATCCGAGGAACGGATTGCAGCACCTCATCCGCCGCCCTGCGCACGCTTGCCAGGTCGGACAGGTCCATGCGCAAAAAGCTCACATCGGCCCCCTCACCAAACTCCTGTGTCAGCGCTTTGACAGCGGCGGTTGATTTCTCGGCGCTGCGGTTCAACATCACCACCTTTGCCCCTTTCGACAGAAAGACGCGCGAGGCTTGAAATCCGGCGCCAGCGTTGCCGCCGGTAATGACATAAGTTTTGCCCACAAGTGAGCCGAGGCGATCAGGCGTCCAGCCTTTGGGTCCGAAAGTCGTATCTGTCATTGTGTTGCTCCTTATGGCGTCAGCACATCAGCCTTGCGATGCATGTTTTCGTCTTGAAATAATAGATAGCTCTCACCCACAGGCAGAAATAGACGGCATCGTCGCGAATACTTGCCTGATTGTATCAGTCGGGTTGCCACGGCTGAATTTGAAGCATTAGATTGGCCACATGAGCAAAGAACAAATCAAACAGCTTATCGAAGACCGAACGAACCAAGATGGCCTGACGGAGACTGGCATCAAGGGCGTTTGTCTGTTTCGGGCCACACAGGCGACCCCTTGTGTTCCTGCGGTATATGAACCCAGTGTCGTTGCCATTGTGAGCGGGGCAAAGGAGGCTGTTCTGGACGGTCACAGATATGTGTATGACGAAAGCCGATACTTATGCTGCCCCATGTCGATGCCAGTGAAAGCCGGAACACCTGCCTCATCAACCGACAATCCTCTCTACGGCGTCATCGTGTCACTGGATAAACGTGTGATGACTGAACTGGCGATGGAGATGGAAAGTGCTGGAGGCGTCCTGCCGGTGATCGAAGGCGGTTTGCGTGCGCAGGGCATCAGACTGGCCCAGTGGGATGAGGCTTTCACCGATGCGCTGCTGAGGCTGCTACAGCTTGGGGCCAGTCAGACAGACACGGCGGTCCTCGGGGACGCACGGTTGCGCGAACTGTACTACGCGATCTTGAAAGGCGAGGCGGGCATCTTCGCGCGGCAGGCCTTTGGCGCTGGCAATGCCATCGCGCGATCCATCGCGCATGTTTCGTCCCACTTGGACGCGCCGATTTCGATTGACGATATGGCAACCCGTGCAGGCATGAGCCGCGCCGTGTTTCATCGCAAATTCAAGCAGGTCACAACGATGGCTCCGATTCAGTTCGTGAAATCTATGCGCCTCAATAATGCTGCTATGAAGATTGCCGGTGGCATGACCGTGAACGAGGCCGCCACGGACGTAGGATACGCCAGCCCGTCTCAATTCAGCCGAGAGTTTAGGCGGATGTATGGGCAGTCACCTCGACAATGGGGCGACGCGCAGAAATTCCCTATGGGGATGGGGTCATAGTTACAGAGCGTAAATTTCATCGCCAAAGCCTGAAATTGAGAGGTGCGAAACAAATGGCGGGTTTGTCTCGCACAGCCGAGCAACACGCTTTGCGAACACCCCCATTCTTCAAAGTGTCTGCGCCCCTAGCTCGCCTGTGCAAAGGTCTGCTTGAATTTATCTCCCAGCAAAACATCAATGTCTCGCATTGCAGCCTCCGGAAGCGCTCCGAACTGCAAGGCACCTGCACTGTCTTCAACCTGTTTGGTTGAGCGAAAACCGGGAAGCGGGATCGTGCGGTCACTACGCCCCCAAATCCATCCAATGGCGCCCTGTGTCAGGCTGCGTCCCTCGATTGTCAGACAGTCGCGCACCGAGTCGAGTGTCTCGAGAAATTCAGGCACCACGACACCGTCTTTGAAATAGGCCATCCAGTCCAGATTATTGCTGCGTACATCATTGTCATCCAAACGGGTTGAAGACGAAAACTTGCCGGTCAGCAGACCCATGGCGAGGGGGGAGCGAATGAGCGATATCAGCTTGTTTTCAGCCACCACATCAAGCATCGCTCCCGCATCGCGAAACAGGTTCATGGCGTGTTGGACACAGCTGAAACCATCCCGCAATCCCGGCTCTTTCTGTAAGAGCTCTGTCACTGATTGGGAGAAATCCGTACTCCAGCCAAATGATCTGATTTTTCCTTTTTGGCGACTGGATTGCAAAGCCTCGAAAATATCCACTGCCAGTGAGATATTCGCATCATTGAGATGGAGTTGAACCAAATCAAGCTGATCCCGCTGCAAACGTGCCAGAGAAGCATCAATCGCTGGTTCAACTTCAGAGGCATCTGTTATTTCGCCGAGCACTTGTTGACTGCTCTCGTCAAACAAAACGCCAAGTTTTGTGGCGATCAGAACATCCGGTCTGTCCTTCAACGCTTGACCCAATATATGCTCCGAATGCCCCGCACCATAAACATTGGCTGTGTCAAACAGCCGTATGCCATGGTCCAGACCTGCATGAATGGCGCGAATGGATTCAGCATCATCAGCATTGCCATATCCAAGCGGAATATCCGGTTGTCCTGCTTCACCCGGCACGTGAAAGGGGCCGCCAATGGCCCAACAGCCAAGGCCAAGGGCAGGCACATCGCCAAGGCCGGCAATCGTGCGGTTGGTCGGTGTTCTAGTTTGTTTATCTGAAATGCTCATGTGATCTCCTCTTCCATCCAGTAAAGATCACACATTGCAGAATTTCAAAAGTGCACGTAATTGCAATGCTCTTTTCATGACTGAAATGAACGCAGGTCGGTCCTTATCAGGCCCCTGAACCGCAATCGCGCTGATGGGACAGGGGAACGTGCGCATAGCCACACCCAAATACAAAACGGAGCCCCTCTGAATGATCAGATAGGGCTCCGCCATATGGTTGTCGTCGGTTGATCACGATAAGCGGATTGTCAGCCTGGCGTGATTGTTCCGATTAGTTGCTTGAGAGCAATGGTGTAATCCGGCGCACACTGACGCGGCGGTTTTCCTGCTCTGCAAAGGGGGTCGGAATGCGCAAATAACGCTCGCCATACCCAATCGCCACCAAACTCTCGGCCGGAATGTTGAAGTAATCCAGCAAGGCTTCCCTGACTGCCAAAGCGCGTTCTTCGGACAAGGCATAATTGTAGCCATCGGAGCCGACTGCATCTGTATGTCCTTCAATGAGAAACACCTCACCGGGTTGCGAGTAGACAACCTCCTCGATGATCTCACCAATGGCATCGAGATTGGAAATCTCTTCTTCGCGGATGAAAGCTTCGTTCGAACCAAACCGGATTGTGTCCAGTTCAATGCCCGGCATGACGTCACGCAGTTCTGGACGTTGGCGGAATTCATTCAGCGTATATTGCCGACTGATTTCCCGGCGCGGCGCTGCCAGAAGTTGCTGCTGAATGGTATCATTGTCTTCTTCCGCCGCAACAATATCCAGATTGAAGCGAATTCCGGACTGGCCCAGCTCGATTGTGAAATCACGTGGCTGACGGGCCTGACGACGCAGGTTACGACGACGATCTTCGCGGGCCTGAAGCAGACGTTCGCGTTTCTCGGCACGATCACTGCGTAGCATTTGTTGAAGATTGGCTCTTACGGCTGGACGTATCCGTCCGCTCTCCAAAAGGGAACTGGTCTGTTCGATGCGCCGATCCAACTGGCGATCACCCAATCGGCGGGAAGGGCGTTGATCGGACAGCAATTCATTGCGCGCATTCCGGTTTTCCAGCACTTGCTCGCGGGCTTGTCCATCTCTGGAACGGCCTTCTCGTTGCGCAACGCGGTTACGCAACTCATCGCGGTCCTCAGACAAGCGCGCCAAAAGCCGTTGGTTCAGGTTTTGCCGCATGTTTTCAGCCTGCAGGGCATCGCGGGTTCTTTGCACCCGCTCACGCAGTTCTGGCAAACCCAATTGTGAAGCAGGGCGTTGATCTTCCAGCAAACGACGTGCCTGTTGATTGCCGGCCTGACGGTTGTTTCTGTTCTCCTGGCGTTCTGCCTGACGTTGGGCTTCAAGTTCTGCCTCACGCGCAGCCTGACGTGCTGCCTGGCGTTCTGCTTGGCGTGCTTCCCTGCGTTCCTGCCGGGTTTCCGTGCGCTCTGCCTGTCTGTCATTGCGTCGGTCTTGTCGGGTCGCCAGCTTGCTCTCCAGAGCGGCACGATCTGCCTTGACACGATCATTCAACGACCGCTGAAGGGCACGCCGAATGCCGTTATTTTGCAGAAGGTCTTCGGTTTCTGATATGCGCTGGCGCAACTCTGCAACATTCAAATCTGCAGAGGCTCGTTTATCCTGAAGGGCCTTGCGTGCGCTGCGATTTGGACGCGGCTGCTGATTGGACTGTTGTTGTTCAGCAGCACGCTTTGCTTCGGCTTCTGCAGCGGCCTGTTCCGCAGCTGCGCGTTCCGCAGCAGCCTTGTCAGAAGCTGCCTGTTCTGCAGCAGCTTTGTCAGCGGCAGCTTTCGCAGCAGCTGCTTCCTGTTGCTTGCGTTCCGCTTCAGCAGCAGCGTCTTGTGCAGCTTGTTCCTGAGCTGCTTTCTCTTGAGCTTCTTGTTCTTTGGCAGCACGGCGTTCGGCGCGTTTGCGTTGACGGTCGTTTTGCTGCTCCGCCGCTGGCTCCTCTTCAGCAGCCTGAGGCTCTTCGGCAGGGGTTTCAGCAGCAGCTTCCTGTTGCGTGTCTTCCGATTTGCCACGTTTGCGCATTTCCTGACGATCAGCGCGCAGCAGATTCCGAAGCTTGATGCCGCCAATTTCAGAGACATTGTCATTCAGCAAACGTCTGTTCAGCTGAATCCGCAAAGCAAGGTCTGAATCACTGAGGTCACCCGGTGGGACGGAGACCAATTGCTCCAGGGTTTCCCGTGCCAGCCCTTCTTTTTGGGCAAATGACGGGGTTCCAAACAGACTTGCGCCTAACACAAATGCTATGCCTGCATTTCTGAGTATTCTGGTCGTTGATCTGGAACGTTCCATAGGGTGTCTCCTTTATTCACGCACGCTTGATGGGTCTCGGCTGAGACACATATTGCGTGCTATATGCAATGTGTTGTCTGAACTGAGCCTGAACGCAAAGAGAGATTGGATTATGGCGCTGTATCGGTGACCATGTAAAAAGCCGCCCGGTCTGCCATGAATGGAAGATCGAGCGGCTTAAGTGTTAGGCAAAAAAGAAGGTGTTTTAGCTGGCAGATGCCATGCGTGACGCTTTTTTCCGCTCGTGAGCCAACAGCAAGCGTTTGCGCAAGCGAATGGATTTAGGTGTAACTTCCACCAACTCATCATCCTGAATATAGGAAAGAGCCTTTTCCAGCGTCATCTTGGTCGGCGGTGTCAGCCGTACGGCGTCATCCTTGCCCGATGAGCGCATATTGGTCAGCTGCTTACCCTTTAGTACATTGACCTCAAGGTCATTGCCCTTGGTGTGTTCACCCACAATCATGCCTTCATAGACCCGATTGCCTGGCTCAATGATCATGGGGCCACGATCTTCCAGGTTCCACAAAGCAAACGCCACGGCTTCACCCTGACCATTGGAAATCAGCGCACCTGTGCGACGACCAGGAATGCTGCCCTTGAATGGCGCATATTCATGGAACAGACGGTTCATAATGCCGGTGCCGCGGGTATCAGACAGCAATTCCGGCTGATACCCGATAAGACCGCGCGTTGGTGCATGCAGCACAATTCGTGTGCGGCCACCCGTTGAAGGGCGCATTTCCACCAGTTCGGCGCGCCGTTCAGACAATTTCTGTACAACTGTGCCCGAATGTTCGTCATCAACATCAATGATGACCTCTTCGATAGGCTCCAGCCTGTTGCCGTTTTCGTCTTCCTGGAAAACAACGCGGGGCTTGCCAATGGAAAGTTCAAACCCTTCACGACGCATGGTTTCAATCAGAACGGCCAATTGCAATTCGCCGCGGCCTGCCACTTCAAAACTGTCACCATCAGTGCCAGGCGTTACCTGCAGCGCGACATTGCCCTCGGCTTCTTTCAAAAGACGGTCACGGATCACACGGCTTTGTACTTTGTCACCCTCGGTGCCGGCAATCGGTGCATCATTGATGCGGAATGTCATTGACAGGGTTGGCGGATCAATTGGTTGTGCCTCAATGGGCTGATCAACACTAGGGTCAACCAGCGTGTCAGCAACGGAAGCAACTGTCAGCCCCGAAAGGGCCACGATATCGCCAGCAAAGGCTTCTTCCACTGGAATGCGCTCAAGACCACGGAAGCCGAGCACGCGGCTCACGCGTCCGGTCTCGACTATGGACCCATCACGGGCCAGAGCTTTGATGCTCTGATTGGGCTTAATGGACCCTGCGCGAATACGGCCGGTCAGAATGCGGCCCAGATAAGGGTTGGCTTCAATGGTTGTCGCCAGCAATTGAAACGCGCCTTCTTCGACAACAGGTTCGGGAACTTTTTCCATCACCAGTTCAAGCAGTGGGCCAATACTGTCTTTGGGGCCTTCGGCATCATCTGCCATCCAGCCCTGTTTGGCTGAGCCATAAAGAACAGAGAAGTCCAACTGCTCTTCATCAGCATCCAGGCTTGCAAACAGGTCAAATACTTCATCAAGAACTTCATCCGGACGCGCATCATGCTTGTCGATCTTATTGATGACAACGATGGGTCGAAGGCCGATCTTGAGCGCTTTGGACAGTACAAATTTGGTCTGTGGCATTGGGCCTTCAGCTGCATCAACCAGCAAAATGGCACCGTCGACCATATTCAAAATACGCTCAACTTCGCCGCCGAAATCGGCGTGGCCTGGCGTATCAACGATGTTGATCCGCGAGTCCTTCCAGTTCAGCGATGTAACTTTGGCAAGGATGGTAATGCCGCGTTCGCGTTCCAGATCATTGGAATCCATCGCGCGCTCATCAACCTGCTGGTTATCGCGAAACGCGCCAGAAGCTTTGAGCAACACATCAATAAGGGTAGTCTTACCATGATCAACGTGCGCGATGATGGCGATATTTCGCAAGGACATTAGGAGGCTTTCAAACTTTGGAAAAATCAGACGCCACGTGCCGTCACGGTGCGCTGTTGCAGTGCGGGATATATCCCGCATGGTGCCCATGTGCAATCCCTGTCTTGTCAGGGATTGCTTTCTTGGTTTCTTTTGCTGCTTCGCAACAGCGTAAAAATTGCCCTTAGCCGCGTTTTTTGCGATTGGCCAGCGTTCTCAAACGTAACGCATTGAGGCGGATAAAGCCTGCCGCATCATTATGATCATAGGCAACGGCGCCTTCTTCAAAGGTCACCAGATCCTCATCATACAGCGAGTAAGGCGATGAACGAGCGATGACATCCACATTGCCCTTATAGAGCTTCAACGTCACAGTTCCGGTGACATGTTCCTGACTTTTATCAATCAGAGCCTGAATCATTTCGCGCTCAGGTGAGAACCAGAAGCCATTGTAAATCAGTTCGGCGTATTTCGGCATCAGTTCGTCTTTGAGATGCGCCGCGCCTCGGTCCAGCGTGATGGATTCAATGCCGCGGTGCGCTTCCAGCAACACTGTGCCGCCTGGCGTTTCGTAAATGCCGCGTGACTTCATGCCGATAAAGCGGTTTTCAACCAGATCAAGCCGGCCAATGCCATTGGAACCGCCCAGTTCATTGAGTTTGGTCAGTATGGTGGCCGGAGACATTGCTTCGCCATTGATGGAGACCGCGTCGCCTTTTTCAAATCCAACCTCGATGATGGTGGCTTTGTCCGGCGCATCCTCAGGCGATACTGTGCGTGAGTAAACATATTCCGGAGCGACGTCTGCCGGATCTTCCAGAACTTTGCCTTCAGATGATGTGTGCAGCAGGTTTGCATCCACAGAAAACGGTGCTTCGCCGCGCTTGTCTTTCGCAATTGGAATCTGATTGGTTTCAGCAAATTCAATCAAGCGTGTCCGCGAGGTCAAATCCCATTCCCGCCAGGGCGCAATCACTTTGATATCCGGGTTCAGGGCATAGGCTGCCAATTCGAACCGTACCTGATCATTGCCTTTTCCAGTGGCACCATGGGAAATCGCATCGGCACCGGTTTCTGCCGCAATTTCAATCAATCGTTTGGAAATCAAGGGACGAGCAATAGAGGTTCCGAGCAGATAGACACCCTCATAAAGGGCATTGGCGCGGAACATGGGGAAAACAAAGTCCCGCACAAATTCTTCGCGCAGATCTTCAATGTAGATCTCTTTGATGCCCAGCATTTCTGCTTTTTTGCGCGCTGGCTCCAGTTCTTCGCCCTGGCCAAGATCAGCGGTAAACGTCACGACTTCGCACTGATAATTGGTCTGCAGCCATTTGAGGATGATGGATGTATCCAATCCACCGGAATAGGCCAGCACAACTTTTTTGATGTCGCCTGTCTGGGACATGCAGAACTCCTGAATTTATGTGAACGCTATCGCGCTAGTGAATAACATCTATGGCCGTGTTCGGCGCGGCCTGATCTTTGTCGCGCACTATAGAAATAAGACGCGTGGGCGCAAGGAATTCTTGTTATTCTGTACCAAGAAACGCGTTAGCCTCGCGCGGAGTTTTGAATGAGAGACCTCGGCGAAGGAGTTTTTCCCGGAACTGTCAGTACTGGTTACATTTTCTGTTGCCACAATTTTGCTGCTGCTGGCGTGCGCTAGCTGATGCGGGTATCCCCGAAACCGGAATTCCGCCCTACAAGCAACCAATAGACCAGTCCGAAAGCACTGCCGCCTGCCAGATAGGCTGTGGTGCTTGCCTGAAAACCCTGCAATGCAGGGTATTCAAACATGTCTTGATAAGAAAACACCGTTGGAAATTCTGGAAGTGTCCAGGACAGAATGTAACCATTCAAGAGGCCCAAAATAACAAACCATACAAAGGATCGGATTGTGAATGCCTCAGCGATGATAATGCCAATCAGGCTGACAGGTAAGGAAACAGCGCCAAACGCCATGGCCACAAAGACACTGCCCAAAATCAACTCAAACTGGGTTTCCTGAAGCACAAAGCCTGTGTGTTGCCAGGCAGCGTAAATGGTCAGGCCCGCAGCCGCACAACTGCAGATGTAGGCGATGGGCACGGTAAATATCAGGCGAAAAAGAGCCGACATGGGTGCTAGCCGTCGACGCTCTGCACAGTTTCCAAAGCCTCACGATCACGCTTTTTCATCCGTTCGCTTTCGGACTTCAATTGACCGCAGGCCGCAAAGATGTCACGTCCGCGCGGCGTGCGAATGGGAGACGCATAGCCTGCGCGATTGACGATCTCGGCAAAGGTTTCAATCTGCTCCCAGTCCGAACATTCATAGGGTGAATTCGGCCATGGGTTGAATGGAATGAGGTTGAGTTTTGCCGGGATGCCCTTCAGCAGTTTAACCAGCTTGACGGCATCTTCCAGACTGTCATTTACGCCTTTCAGCATGACATATTCAAAGGTGATGCGTCTGGAGTTGGACGCCCCAGGGTAGTTGCGACAGGCATCCAGCAGCGCTTCAAGGTTCCATTTTTTGTTGATGGGTACCAATTCGTCGCGCAGATCATCCCGCACAGCATGAAGAGAAATGGCAAGGCTCACGCCAATTTCGTCGCCGGTGCGTTGAATATTCGGTACATGCCCCGATGTGGACAATGTAATCCGCCGCTTGGACAGAGCAAGGCCTTCACCATCGGAGACAATCAGCAATGCCTGTTTGACATTCTCAAAATTATAAAGCGGTTCGCCCATGCCCATCATCACCACATTTGTCACAAGCCGCCCCTCGCTCGGGACGTAGGTGCCAGGTGGTGTTTCCTTGTCTGGAAAGTCACCGAGGCGCTCGCGGGCAACCAGCACCTGCATCACTATTTCTTCAGGTGTCAGGTTGCGCACCAGCCTTTGTGTGCCTGTGTGGCAGAAGGTGCAGGTTAAGGTGCAGCCAACTTGTGACGACACGCACAAAGTGCCGCGGCCTTCTTCGGGAATGTAAACCGTCTCAATATCCACTGGTGCGCCGGCACCGCGTGGTGGAAAGCGAAACAACCATTTGCGGGTGCCATCTACAGAAATCTGCTCTTCAATGATTTCTGGGCGATCCAGCGAAAAGCGCTCGGCAAGGTCAGCGCGCAGTGCTTTCGACAGATTGGTCATATCGCTGAATTCTGAAATGCCACGCACATAGATCCAATACCAGATCTGTTGAACGCGCATTTTGGCCTGCCTCTCGGGAACGCCCGCTGCAATCAAGGCAGGGATCATCTCATCACGAGACAGGCCAACCAGATTTGGCTTTTCCGCAATCGGTTTTGGGCGTTCAGCAACCACAACAGCAGGCGCGTTGGTGTTTTTCGCTGCAATATCCAGAGAAACAGTCATTTTTGGGCCTCTTAAGTGAGAGGCATTCCTTATCAGGTGTGCTCTGAAAGAAAAAGGGGCAAAGAAAAAGCGCGGAAGAAAAAGCAGTAAAGAAAAAAAGTCCAAAGAAAAAGGCGGGGACTGGCCCCGCCTTATTATCTCAAACGTCAGGTGGGTAGGATTAGCCGCCGCACACTTTGATAAGCTCATTGAGGGCTGCTGTAACACCGAGCAATGAATATGTGTCTGTGGTCAGAGTACCTCTTGCAGAGGTTCCCTTGACGATCATGTTCGAACCGCTCCGCATGGATGCCACAAGGCGATCCTGTTCGGCCTGGTCGCGTATCCATGCGCCATCATCCTGCGTGAAAAGATTAAATGTGTCGGTGCCGATCTCAACCGTTGTCATCGAGCCTTCTTTGAAAGGATAGCCGGTGATAACGCTGATCTCATTACGCACGCCTTCGCCAGGGCGTTGGCTCACAAAGAAATAGATTTCATCTCTGTTGACGCCTGCTGGCTGAGTTTCCTTCGGCTGTGTGATTGCGTAGCAGACACGGCCATTACTGGAATTGTAGGTATAAGCCGCCCAATCCCTGAATTGGCCAATTGGGGAAGGTGACTGTGCGAATGCGGTCGGAACCGCCATCAACGCAACAAGACCCGCTACAATCAGGGCTTTGAAATGTCTTTTAAATCCGGATGTCAATGTCATGGCTGCCATCATGATGAACTGTCGTGTCCTAAATTAAGTTTGTGTGTCTTTACGAAGCTTCTACGTCTATTTCACATCAAACGACCCGTTTCAGACTTTATCTGAATTAGACCTGATTCTTTATTGTCTGCTCTTTTATCGCGATCTGTGGCTAATTGAAAGTGCAACGCCAATTGCGCGCAAACCAGCTTAACGCTTCTAAACTGCCAGAATTATCCTTACTAAACCGTGAATATGACGCCAAAAATACGTTTCGCAGCCACAATTCTGCGAGATGTGATCCACAGAAACGAGCCTTGATCTGTCTTAAACCGCAATTTGTGACGAGAATATGTGTAAAGTGGGATCCAAGCGCAACAATTTGGCTGCGCTACATTAACACTTCCTAACCTATGCTTGGCTTGCAATAATAGCGCGAACATCGCATGCTTTTTTGGTCAGCTGATACAAAATCAAACTGGGTCTTTTGATGTGCGTTGCACATGTCAGGCGTCTGCAGTAATCGGGCATCACGAGTAAGAAGCAAGCGTCAACGATAAAAGACTGCGACAGAGTAGGGAATGGGCGGTTATGTCGGCTGAGACGGGCAGGAATCGTTTAGTGCAAAACGACGTGTGGCTTTGCTGCCGGGGCCATGTGACGCCCCATGCCACGATCCCACTGTCTTTAAACACTATGCCAATCTGTTTATGTCATGCCGAAATGCTCCAACTGGCAAGGCCGATATGACGAAAACCATTCAGTCAGGCAAGCCTGCCAACCCCGCCGCGCAAGGGAGCGCCACCAGCACGGACGCCACCAGTCGAGCAAAGGCATTTTCCCGACTTGCCCGACGCGTTGCTGAAACTCAGGATCAAGCTGCTTTTGAGGAAATATTTGACTATTTTGCACCGCGACTGAAAGCCTATCTCTTGCGCCTTGGCGCGCAAGGTGGTCAGGCGGAGGAGTTGGTTCAAGAGGTCATGATTACTCTTTGGAACAAGGCTAATCTGTTTGATCCATCCAAATCATCCCTGTCTACCTGGTTGTTTCGGGTTGCAAGAAACCGGCACATTGATTCCCTGCGTCGTGAAAAACGTGGCGAACTGGATGAAAATGACCCGTATCTTCAGCCTCAGGGAGAAGTGGATGCCGGGGAGCAGATGGATGCGGACCGGCGCGACGAGCGTGTGCGCGCATGCCTTAAGGCTTTGCCTGAGGAACAGCTTTCTCTGGTTCGCCTCGCGTTTTTCAAAGGTCTGAGCCACAGCCAGATTGCAGAAGAAGCCAATCTTCCGCTTGGGACGGTGAAATCCCGTATTCGGCTGGCGTTTTCAAGGCTACGCCGCGGCTTGGAAACAGAGCCAGGCATTGACCTTGAGTGACGTTGTTCGGAAACCCACTTTGTCTGAAGTGGTTTTATCGAAATTTGGACAGTCTCAGGTCTCGTCGTGATCCTGCAAAGCAGTTCTGGCCTGTTCCTTATGCGTATCTTTGATATGCGGGCCAACCAGCGCAAGAACAGCCAACAGCACTGACGCGTCATCGGCAAACCCGACAAATGTCAAAACATCGGGAATGGCATCAATGGGCATCACGAAATACGCGAGAGCACCTACAAGTGCCGCACGAACACGAAATGGTGTGGCTGAATCCATAGCGCAGTAATACGCGGCAACAACATCTTCCATGAACGGTATGTGCCGCAGCGCCTTGCGGACGGTCGGCCAGAAGCGCTTTCTGACGCGGCTCTGCTGCCCTTCAAAACTGCCTTTGACATGCTCCCGCACTTTCTCAGGAAGGATGATTTCTCCCTCAAGAACATCTTTGGGTTCAGTGTCCGGATTCTCTGTCGACATGGCTATCCCCTCTATGACCCTGGTCACAGCAACTTCTACGCGTCAGCGATCTTATCCATGGCTTTGGCCAGTTTTATGTCAAGTTCGCTCAAGCCATTACAATCATGGGTGGTCAGTGTCACATTGACGGTTTTATAGACATTTGACCATTCAGGGTGATGGTTCAACTTTTCCGCAAGCAGGGCAGACTGGCTCATGAAGCCGAAAGCCTGGATGAAATTCTTGAACACAAATTGTCGTGAAATCGCACCTCGGTCGTCATCCAGACTCCAGCCGCCAAGTTCCGTCATTGCTGCGGCCCGGGCCTCATCCGTCAATTTTTCTGCCATTTGTTCTCTCTTATTTGCCATCCACTGTTCTTCTATATAGGTGCCTGCATTGCAGGTTGAAGGTTTGTATGGTGTTGGCTCATGGCAAATGCGGATTGCTTTGAGCCACACATCTTGCCCGCATTGGAATTCCTATCTATCACAGGCCTTGCAATTCAACCCACGAAGAACGGCCCCGATTTTGCTTCCCGAATTCATCTATTCACCGCCATTGGATACCGGATTGCATGTGGTGCATCACGATGATGATCTTCTGATTGTCGACAAGCCTTCGGGGCTATTGAGCGTGCCGGGCAAGGCAAAACATCACGCAGATTGCCTTGAAGCGCGTGCGAAAGAGGCATTCCCCAATGCCCTGTTGATTCACAGGCTGGATCTGGACACATCGGGAATAATGGTATTCGCCATGAACCGGGCAGCGCAGCGACATCTCGGATTACAATTCGAGCGACGTCACATTGAAAAGCGTTATGTTGCGCGTGTGGCTGGCAGGCTGGTCACAGACATGGGCCAAATTGACCTGCCATTGATCTGTGACTGGCCGAACCGGCCGCTGCAAAAGGTGGACTGGGACGTCGGGAAGGCCGCACAGACGCGGTTCGAAGTCCTGTCGCATGAAGAAAACGCGACAAGGCTGGCGCTTCATCCCAAGACCGGCCGCTCCCACCAACTCAGGGTCCATTGTTTGGCCATCGGGCATCCAATATTGGGCGATCCGTTTTATGCGCCAGCTGACGTTTTAGCACAGGCTGACCGCCTGCAACTGCATGCCGAAAGCCTGTCATTGTTCCATCCCAATGGCGGCGCGCGCCTCAGTTTTTCGGTTCCCGTGCCGTTTTGACACCGGGCCTTTTTGATTCAAGGAACGTTAATAAAAAATCACGCATTTGACACAATTTATCCGTGCTGCAGTCGATTTTACAATTCAACGTGACCTCAACTTGGAAAACGTTGAAGGGACGTGTCATGTCATCATCGCTACTCGTCATCGGCACGAGATTTGGTTTGAGTGAGGCTGGGTTTCTGTCATTGCTTCTGACCATTGCCTTTTGTTGCATGGTATTTGCTGTCGCAGCGCTGCTGCGACAAAGCTACAAGGATCAGAAGTCGGAAGTTCAGCGTGTTCGGCGCAAGCTACGTTCCAAATTCGACCACTAGAACAAAATCAGCTCTGGACCTTGGCGATCTCACATACATGCCCCATTTGAAACTCATCTCATCTCATTTGGTTTGTGGAGCGGTATCATGGAACGTTACGGGAAATTGGCGCTGGGTCTCATCTGCCTCTCTGTTGTGGGCGGCTCTTTTAAACTTGGCTGGACAGGCGAAGCGGCCGCAGCGACGACGGTCTTTGAAAAACAGGACCTTGATCAATGGTCTGGAACGTTTTCGGCGGAAGATACAGTTTTAGATGTCACCGCAATTGCCCTTGGTCTGGAAAATCCATGGGGCATGAGTTTTTTACCCGACGGAACTGTTTTGGTAACTGAGCGCCCTGGCCGTTTGCGGTTGGCACAAGACGGCCAGTTAGGCCCTGCTATCGACGGACTGCCGGACCTCTATGATGGCGGGCAGGGTGGTTTGCTGGATGTCGCGCTTGATCCCAATTTTGCAGATAATCAACTGATTTACCTGTCGTTCTCAGAACCAGGTGAAGGTGGCGCGGGAACGGCCATCCTGCGCGCTCGCCTGTCCAGAGACGGCCTTGAGGGCCGTCTTGATCAGCAAGAGGTTATATTCCGTCAGAATATCAAATCTGGCGGCGGGCGTCATTTTGGTTCACGGCTGACATTTGCACCTGACGGCACATTGTTTGCAACGATTGGCGAGCGTGGTGACCCGGACAGGGCGCAGGACCCGCAGGATCATGCCGGATCCGTTATTCGGATCAATTCTGATGGCTCCATCCCTGATGACAACCCATTTGTAGGGGTAGCGAATACGCTGCCTGAATTGTGGTCGATTGGCCATCGTAACCCGCAGGGTGCGGCGATTCATCCTGAAACAGGTCAACACTGGACTGTCGAGCATGGCGCACGTGGCGGTGACGAGTTGAACCTCCCGATAGCTGGTAAAAACTATGGTTGGCCGGAAATCTCATATGGCCGCCACTATTCAGGCTTCAAAATAGGTCAAGGGAACGAAGGGGAGGGCTTTGAACAGCCTGTTCATTATTGGGACCCGTCAATCGCTCCGTCCGGGCTTGCATTTTACGGATCGAACGGTGTGGAAAGCTGGAATGGCAATGCTTTTGTTGGCGCATTGAAGGATCAGCTGATTGCACGGCTGGACGTTGATATCAGCGGTGCTTCGCCTCAAGTTGTTCACGAAGAGCAGTGGGACATGTCGAAATGGGGGCGCATTCGCGACGTGGATGTTGATGCGGCAGGCAATATCTGGTTCCTCACCGATGAATATGAAGGCGGTGTCTTTAAAATCACGCCGCAAGGTCAATAACTTCCACTCATCCATAACAAAGTCAGGCCTTGTCGGTGAAAATGCTCCTTATGCTCTTGCTGCTGCTTGGTGTTGTTTCGCTGGCTTTCATGATTCTGGGGCCTGACAAATTATGGAATCGCTTGCAACAGATTGAACCTGTCGAGCTGTCGACATGGCCCGGACGCGCCACCCCGAATTGGGCTTTGGCCTGTCCGGATACGCCCGATGGTGGCCGCTTTTGCAAAGGCGCTGAACGAACTCACACGAGCTCTGCAGTCAACGCAGGCACTGCCGAATTATTTGACTGGTTCATCACCTATGTGACCGGAGACAGCAGATCTGCAGCAAGCGTCGTGACGCGCGATGACGAGCAGAGAAAGGCACGCTTTCAGATCTTATCATCCGGATTAAAGTTTCCGGATTTTGTTGATCTGGAGATTGTCGATCTGGGAAATGGCACTGCAAGCGCGGCCATCTTGTCGCAGAGCTTGTTGGGCACCGAAGATTTCGGCGTCAATGCTCAAAGGGTCGATGAATGGTTGAAGGCCTATTCGGCAGAATTCCCGCCTGAATAAGGCGGTTATCAATTCAGGTCCGCGCTGGCATAATCCAGCGAATCATCAGGAGCCCCAAGCCATGAAACTCAGTAGCCCCTCATTTGGCGTCTTTATAATATCAGTTGTTCTGTTCGCACTGGTCATTGCGGTCAGATATCTCGGCATCGCGATACCGGTCATATCGGGGAATACATTTGAAATGCTGCTTGTCGCCTATGTGGCGATGCTGGTTGGGGTCATTTTCGGCAATATTTAGTATGTTCTAGCCCGTTTGCGTTCCGCCAACCGTAATTCCGTCAATGCGCAGGGTCGGCTGACCAACGCCAACTGGCACCCATTGTCCGGCCTTGCCACATGTGCCCATACCCCGATCCAACTGCAGATCATTGCCAATCATGGACACGCGCCGCATGGCATCAGGACCATTGCCAATCAGCATGGCACCCTTCACCGGTGTGCCGATTTTGCCGTTTTTGACGCGGTAGGCCTCAGTGCAGGAAAAGACAAATTTGCCTGAAGTGATGTCGACCTGTCCGCCACCAAAAGAGACCGCATAAATCCCGTCTTTCAATGAGCCGATTATGTCTTCCGGCGCATCATTGCCGCCCAGCATGTAAGTGTTTGTCATGCGGGGCATGGGCACGTGAGCATAGGACTGTCGACGCCCATTACCTGTGGCCGCAACGCCCATCAGCCGGGCATTCTGACGATCCTGCATGTAGCCAACCAGCTTGCCATCCTCAATCAGAACTGTGTTTGATGTCGGCGTTCCTTCATCATCCACGGTCAGTGATCCACGTCTGGCGGCAATGGTTCCATCATCAACAATGGTAACGCCTTTGGATGCAACTTGCTCACCCATCAGACTTGCAAAAGCGGATGTACCCTTGCGGTTGAAATCACCTTCCAAACCATGGCCAACAGCTTCATGAAGCAGAATTCCAGGCCAGCCTGGGCCCAACACAACATCCATCTCGCCCGCAGGCGCGGCCTCGGCGCCCAGATTTACGCGCGCCTGCCGAATAGCTTCATCGACACCGGCCTTCCAGGCGGTTTCTGTAACGAATGCGTCAAACCCATCGCGCCCGCCAAACCCGTAGGAGCCGGTTTCCTGCCGTGCACCGTCCTTGGCAATGACAGAAACGTTGAACCGCAGCATGGGGCGAATATCTTCCACCAGATGGCCATCAGCGCGTAGAATTTTCACGATCTGCCAACTGGCCGCCAGGCTGGCTGAGACCTGTGCAATGTCTGCGCCGGTATCTCTGGCATAGGCATCAACGGCTTCCAGTAACGCAATTTTCTGGCCGTATTCAGGTGATGTCAGAGGGTTTTCGTCGCTGTAAAGTTTGGCATTTGTCCCCATCGGCGCATCAGAATAGGTGCCGGAATAGCCTTTGCCGACGGCGCCGACCGCGTCGACCGCGCGGTCCAATGCGGCATCGGACAATTCACTGGAATGGGAATATCCGACAGCCTCGCCACAAACACTGCGCAGCCCAAAGCCCTGGTCCACATCGAAGGTGGCGCTCTTCAAACGACCATTGTCGAAGCTGAGACTTTCCTGCTGACGGTATTCGGCAAACAATTCGCCATCATCAGAATTTACCAGCGCATCGGCAACACGTTGCTTGGTATTTGCGGAAGAAAGGTCAAGCCCTTCAAAAAAATCATCTGGTTTGGAAATTGTCATTACGGCAGGGCATCATAGCCAGCGCTGAAGCCGGACAAGGAAATGGGAATGCCGATGCCGTCTTCCGGCGATACGAATACGATGAAGGTAGCCTGTTGCCCGCGACGCAACTTATTCAGCAACTCGTCTTCCATAATGACTTCTGCAAGACAGCCCTCAGCAACGCAACGCACAAAACCAGCTCGACCGATGTCTTCCTCGTCGATTTTCAGGCCAAGACCGGATGGCAGGAGCACCCCGAGCGGTGTAATGATACGAAGCAGTTTTGCTTTGCCATCAGCAGTTTTCAGCATGATGACGCTGAGTCCGACATTGGACCGAGATTCCGCTACCACATACTGCATGAGAGCACACTGAGGTCCTTGAGCACCCGGCGGCGTCTCGCAACGCATGTTCCAGTCACCATACGGTGTCTGTGACTGCTGAGCGTTTGCTGGAAATGACGCAAACGACAGGGCGCTTAAAAACACAAAAGCGGAAAACGCTCGAAAAGAAATCTGCATGGGACCCGATCTCGATTAACCAAAGTTGTAACGTCCCTAGCAGAGCATGGCACGCTGTCAAGCAATGCAGCGGTCAAGCTTGTTGTTCGCTCCCGATTTCAGGCAAAATCCAGTGTTTCTTACACGAATTTAATGCGCTGGAAGGGCAATCAGGGCCGGACGCTGCTGCCCTGTGTGGATGTTCCCGAAATCGGGCGATAATCTGTCACAGGTACAATTTAATCTATTGCCCTATTGTTTCTAGGGCGGCTGTGAAAGAGGTGAGCTTGATCCGACCGGGCAGATGTAATATTCATGTTTTTGAATGTTTATCTGTGTGGTGGCGAAAAGTAGCAGTGTTTGGACGTAAGTTCCTCTCGACACAGCTTGGTAAGCCTCGTATATGATGGCGGAAATATGGAACAGATTTCTGCTTTTTGTGCCCCTGAGGATGGATCATCGCCGGACACTGAGGTACTTAGTTGAAACGGAGTCGCTTTTGCAGCGGCACCACACACAAATTCAAACTGGCAAAAGGTTGTCATTATGATGAAGTTGAAGCGCAGTGCGTCCGCGCTTTCGGAATTTTCAAAGCGGTCCGCAACTGTCCTTTTTGGTGGCACAGCCGCCTCACTTGGGCTCGGTAGTGTCGCTTTTGCTGCCCAACCTACACCTTGGCAGATAAGTTTTCAGGAAGCCGCCGCTCCCGTCATGGAGCAGATTAACTCATTCAACACATTCACTTTGTGGATCGTTACCCCGATTGTGTTGTTTGTTTTGGCACTTCTGATCATATGCGCGGTTCGGTTTAACTCAAAAGCCAACCCGACCCCGTCCAAGACGACTCACAACGCCATGATCGAGGTTGCCTGGACCGTCGTACCGGTATTGATTCTGGTCGTGATGGCTGTTCCATCCTTCCGTCTACTCTACAATCAGCTTGAAATTCCAGAAGCTCATATGACGATCAAGGCAACTGGTTATCAGTGGTATTGGGGGTATGAATATCCCGACAATGATGACATCTCCTTTGATTCCTACATGCTGCAGGAAGATGAACTTGGCCCGGATGATCCAAGGCTTCTGGCTGTCGACAACGAGATCGTTGTGCCTGTTGGCAAGGTTATTCGTGTTCAGGTAACGGCAGCTGATGTGTTGCATTCCTTTGCCATGCCTTCCATGGGCCTGAAGATGGATGCAGTTCCTGGTCGGTTGAATGAAACCTGGTTCGAAGCCGAGCGTGAAGGCATTTATTACGGTCAGTGCTCTGAGCTGTGTGGCGTTCTTCATGCCTTCATGCCAATCGCGATCCGTGTTGTCAGCGATGAACAATTCGCGCAATGGGCCCAGATGGCCGTTGAAGACGTGGAGGGTGCCAATGAAATGCTGGCAGGCCTTCTGGATGAGCAACGCAAACTGGCTCAGCGCTAAGCCTTAAAGGCGCTGGCAGTCAGCGCCGACGAAATTGAAATGGGCCCGATAGGGCAGCCGGAATAGAGAATTTTGAACCAAGAGTTCAGAACCGGTAGATGCAGATAGGAGATTTGGACAAATGGCAGGCACCGCAGCACATGCAGACGCCCACGGCCACCCAACAGGTTGGCGCCGCTACGTCTATTCAACAAACCACAAAGATATCGGTACGCTGTATCTGATCTTTGCTATTTTCTCGGGCATTTTCGGCGGGGCGCTCTCCGTTGCAATGCGCATGGAATTGCAAGAGCCGGGTATGCAGATTTTCGGCGATGCACATGTCTATAATGTGTTCACCACCGGCCACGGACTTATCATGATTTTCTTCATGGTGATGCCCGCACTGATTGGCGGGTTTGCCAACTGGTTTGTGCCGATCATGATTGGTGCGCCCGATATGGCCTTTCCAAGAATGAACAATATTTCATTCTGGCTGCTGCCACCGGCGCTGATTTTGTTGATCATTTCAATGTTTGTTGAAGGACCTCCAGGCTCTAATGGTGTTGGCGGCGGTTGGACAATTTATCCGCCATTGTCCACTTCTGGACAGCCAGGTCCTGCGATGGACCTTGCAATTCTGTCTCTGCACCTTGCCGGCGCATCATCCATCCTGGGCGCAATCAACTTCATCACGACAATCTTCAATATGCGTGCCCCTGGCATGACATTGCATAAGATGCCGCTGTTTGCCTGGTCCGTATTGATCACTGCATTCCTGCTGTTGCTGTCTCTGCCAGTTCTGGCCGGTGCCATCACCATGCTGCTGACAGATCGAAATTTTGGGACATCCTTCTTTGCGCCTGAAGGCGGGGGTGATCCGATCCTCTTCCAGCATCTTTTCTGGTTTTTCGGCCATCCTGAAGTTTATATCCTGATCTTGCCGGGCTTTGGTATTGTCAGCCACATTATCTCGACCTTCTCCAAAAAACCGATCTTCGGATATCTTGGAATGGCCTACGCGATGGTTGCTATCGGTGTTGTTGGGTTCATCGTCTGGGCTCACCACATGTTTACAGTGGGCCTGGATGTGGACACCCAAGCGTACTTCGTGTTTGCGACAATGGTGATTGCGGTGCCGACAGGCGTCAAGATTTTCTCTTGGATTGCCACCATGTGGGGCGGCTCCATTGAATTCAAGACACCAATGCTGTGGGCCGTTGGATTTATCTTCCTGTTCACTGTGGGCGGCGTTACTGGCGTTCAGCTTGCCAATGCGGGCCTCGATCGGTCCATGCATGACACCTATTTTGTGGTCGCACATTTCCATTATGTGCTGTCGCTGGGTGCGGTGTTTGCCATCTTTGCCGCGTGGTATTACTGGTTCCCGAAAATGTCGGGCCTGATGTACAATGAAAGCATTGGTAAATTGCATTTCTACGTCACGTTCATTTCGGTGAATTTGATCTTCTTCCCGCAACATTTCCTCGGAATGGCAGGCATGCCGCGCCGTTATGTTGATTATCCTGACGCGATGGCTGGCTGGAACTATGTATCCTCCATCGGGTCCTATATCTCAGCGTTTGCGGTGTTGATTTTCATCTATGGCATCTATGAAGCCTTCTCGAAAAAGCGGGTCGCAGCTGCAAATCCTTGGGGTGAAGGTGCAACAACGCTGGAATGGCAATTGCCGTCTCCGCCGCCCTTCCACCAGTGGGAAAAATTGCCGCGCATCAAATAGAGTGCCGGGCAATTGACTGAAACTGCGCTGCCGGCCTTTCGTGAGAATAGGCTGGCAGTTTGCTTAGAAGACCAACGTAACAAACCAACAAACTGAACCGGGCAAACATGTCGACAGCGGATATCGAGGCACGAACAGAATTGCAGGCACTCGCCGGCACAGCTGCTGAGCACCGTATTTCTCAGGCAGAGCCGCGTGATTTCTTTGCGCTGATGAAGCCTGGCGTGATGCGGCTTGTGGTCTTCACAGCTCTTGTTGGGCTTGTCAGCGCAGCGGCAACGTCTGGCACCATGCTTTTGGGCCCGGTCACGGGCGCCATTGCGCTGTTTTGTATCGCCATTGGTGGCGGTGCCTCTGGTGCGCTGAACATGTGGTATGAGGCTGATCTCGACCGGATGATGAAGCGGACTGCCAACCGCCCGATTCCCGCCGGCCGCGTATCCAGTGATGAAGCGCTGGCCTTTGGCCTTATCATGGCAGTGTTGTCAGTGATGGTGCTGGGGCTGGTGTCGAACTGGCTTGCTGCCGGGCTGCTGGCATTCACAATCTTCTTCTATGCCGTGGTTTACACGGTTTGGCTGAAACGCTCCACGCAGCAGAACATCGTCATTGGTGGTGCTGCGGGCGCGTTGCCACCTGTTGTCGCCTGGGCAGCGATGACCGGTTCTGTAGGCATTGAGGCCTTTGCACTGTTTCTCATCATCTTCATGTGGACACCACCGCATTTCTGGGCGCTGGCGCTGTTCGCCAGCCAGGACTATGCCCGAGCCGGCATTCCTATGATGCCTGTCGTGTCAGGGGATGCCTATACCCGCAAACAGATCCTGATTTATGCGGTGCTGTTGGCGCCAGTTGCTATGGCACCGTGGTTCCTTGGCTTTGGCGGACTTGTCTATGGCATAACCACTGCAGCGCTGAGCCTTGGTTTTATCTTCTATGCCATTGGCGTGTACCGCGACAAAAATGTAGATAGTAGCAACCGTGCAGCCAAGCGGCTGTTTGCCTATTCCATCCTGTATCTGTTTGCATTGTTTGGCGTGCTTCTTCTGGAAGCCGTCATCAAACTTGCATTGTGAGACCGACCATGAACGAACCAAATACGGTAGATGACGGCCTGGAATTGTCTCCCGAAGACAAAAAACGGCGCAACAGACGATCCGTCGCAATTGCCCTTGGACTTATTTTTCTGGTAGCTCTGTTCTACATCATGACAATTTTCAAATTCGGCCCCGCCCTCATGAATAAGCCACTTTAAAAAGGTTCCTGATTGATGCAGAGCACGCAAGCAGAGCATACAGAAGAAAAACGCCAGAAACGGCAGCGCATTACAGCTGCTGCCTGTGTTGTTTTTTTATCAACCATGATCGGCATGTCCTATGCCGCTGTTCCGCTTTACGAGCTGTTCTGCAGGGTTACAGGTTACGGTGGCACCACACAGGTCGCTGAAGCTGAATCCGATCGGGTAATTGATCGACAGATCACCATCCGCTTTGATGCAAATATTGCTGCAGGTCTGCCGTGGAAGTTCAAGCCAACCGAGCGCCAGATGGTCTTGCAGGTTGGTGAAACCGGACATGCTGCCTATGGATTTTCCAATCTGGCAGAATCCGAAACCATTGGCACTTCCACATTCAATGTGACGCCGCAATCTGCCGGGGCCTATTTCAACAAGCTGGAGTGTTTCTGCTTTACCGAACAAGTGCTCGCTGCCGGCGAAAGTGTTGAAATGCCGGTTGTCTTCTTTATTGACCCGGCAATTGCAGACGATCCGGAATTGAACTCGGTAAGCACAATCACTCTGTCCTACACCTTTTTTCCGGTTGAAGGCGGCGTCGAACCTGTCGCAAAGCTGGATAAAGATACCAAAGACGATACCCCTGAAAAGCTTTAGGGCAGAAACTAAAAAGCTCTATGAGCGAATGGAAAATCGCGCTATTGAAGCGCTAGTAAAAGACGAGAAAGACCGGGGAACAACATGGCTGACACACACGCCAACAATCATGACTACCACCTTGTAGACCCAAGCCCATGGCCGTTTGTTGGCTCAGCGTCCGCTTTGGCACTGGCTTTGGGAGCTGTTGGCTATTTTCATGAGGCTTCGGCTTTGTGGATGCTGCCAGGATTTTTGGGCGTGATCTACACGATGATCGCCTGGTGGCGCGATGTCATCAAGGAAAGTCACGAAGGTCATCATACCAAAGTGGTTCAGTTGCATTTGCGCTATGGCATGATTTTGTTCATCGCCTCTGAAGTGATGTTCTTCGTGGCCTGGTTCTGGGCGTTTTTTGACGCAAGCCTGTTTGCTGGCGAAGCGCAGCAGGTTGCTCGTGTCGAGCACACCGGTGGAATCTGGCCGCCAGTTGGCATTGAAGTGTTTGATCCCTGGCATCTGCCGTTGCTGAACACATTGATCCTGTTGACATCCGGTACAACGGTTACCTGGGCGCACCATGCGTTGCTGCACAATGACCGCAATGGTCTCAAATGGGGCTTGATCCTCACCGTGATTCTGGGCGCGCTGTTTTCCTTGGTTCAGGCGTATGAGTATTCACATGCAGCCTTTGCTTTTGCGGACAGCATCTATGGCGCAACCTTCTACATGACAACTGGCTTCCACGGTTTCCATGTGTTGATTGGGACCATCTTCCTTATTGTCTGTCTGGTGCGTGCGTTGCAGGGCGACTTTACACCAGAGAAGCATTTCGGCTTTGAGGCTGCTGCCTGGTACTGGCATTTTGTGGATGTGGTGTGGCTGTTCCTGTTTGCCGCAATTTACATCTGGGGATCAGTCGGCGCGACGATTCACTAAAACCTTAATCGGTTTGGAATATTGGCGCGCCCGGCAAGCCGGGTGCGCCTTTTTTGTGTCTTCCACTTACGGAGAGTTTTTGCATTGACCGATATGGATGACCTGATGCGCTATCCTGTTCTGACTGTTGGTCAGACAGGCATGAAGGGTAAATGCCCCAGATGCGGTCAGGGTCGCCTTTTTTCCAGCTTTTTAACAACTGCTGATAAGTGCGAACGCTGTGATCTGGATTTCGCATTCATCGATAGCGGCGACGGTCCTGCAGTCTTCGTCATATTCATTGTTGGTTTCCTGGCAGTTGTCGGTGTCCTGATGACCGAAGTGATGTTCATGCCGCCCATCTGGCTCAACATGATGATCTGGATGCCACTAACCCTCTTTCTCTGTTTGATATTCCTGCGCCCGTTAAAGGGCCTTCTGATTGCACAACAATACAAACGCAAGGCTGCTGAAGGCATCTTGCAGGATGGCGACAGGTCTAAAGATGTCCAGTGATGCGATCGTGTTACCGCCTCTCTGGCGACGCCTGTTGTGGCCGGGCCTCTTGTCGGCCATTGCGCTCGTGGTTCTGCTGTCATTTGGCACCTGGCAGGTGCAACGCATGCACTGGAAAGAAGATCTGATTTCCAGTGTGACTGCCCGACTGGAAGCAGAACCCGTTGCTTTGCCTCCGCCCGTCGAGTGGTCTGCGCTTGATCCTGACACATATCAGTATCGGCGTATTGCAGTGACCGGGCGTTATCTGCATGCGCACGAGCAACGCGCCTACATGGTCGTCAGCAGTCCCAAAGGCGGGCCATTGGGCGGGCAGGGTCATTGGGTCATGACGCCCTTTGAGTTAGCTGAAGGGGCCGTGGTCTGGATAAATCGTGGCTTTGTTCCGCTCCATCTCGCGGATCAGGACATCACGACAGGTCAAGCTGAAATCATCACTCTAAAGGGCTTGATGCGGCCGCCTGAAAAAGCTGGCTTTGCAACACCCGGCAATGAATTCGGGTTTGATGGCACGCTTTGGTTTGTGCGCGATCCGGCGGCCATGACACAGCAAACATCACTCGAGAGCAACGATGTGGCCCCTTTCTTTGTGGATCTGGAAGCTGGTAATGGCCCCACGTTGCCGCAGGCAGGAGAAACCACAATTGCGTTCAGTAACCGACATTTCGGATACGTTCTTACGTGGTACGGGATTGCCCTGACACTAATAGGTGTATTTGTCGCCTTCGCCGCTCGGGAATACAAGCGAGGCCAGTCTCTGGGATGATGTAAACCCTTGGAACTGTCCCGAGGGTTCAGGTTTATCGTGCTCGTTTAACCGAACGCACGTCGCCAACCTGATGCACTGCCGCTTTCTGGGTAACGCGAAGTCAGAGTTGCTCCATAATCGCAGCAGCACCTGAAAGAACAGCCTGACCGCGAACTTCTTCCAAATTGAATTGGGTTACCACACCGTTTTCGATAATCATCGAATAGCGTTGTGATCGTGTTCCCATGCCAACAACCGCACCATCCGTATCCAGCCCGATTGCCCGTGTGAAATCCGCATTGCCATCGGAAAGGAACAGTATTTTTCCTTTGCCCCCAGTTGCTTTGGCCCACGCTTCCATGACGTGCGGATCATTGACAGAGACCACGGCCACTTCATCAACGCCTTTGGATTTGATTGTATCCAGATGTTCCAGATAGCCCGGCAGATGATCGGCATGGCAGGTCGGCGTAAAGGCGCCCGGCACACCGAACAGAACAACCTTGCGATTGGAAAGGATGTCGTCAGTCGAAAGTCTGTCTATTTCACTACCAGCTTTTACAAAAAAATGGGCAAAAGGAAGTGTATCGCCAATGGAAATTGTCATATGCGTATCTTTCATGGAAGGGTATCAAAGGCACTTCTAAACTATCTAGGGCGCAAACAGTCCGCCTGCAATCCAGCGTGCTGTTATTCCGGTGCGGTAAGAGTAAATTCCTGCTCAAAAGATCCGTCGGTACCGACCATGGTCAACCGCATCGCAGCGCCCCAGGGCTCTTTCCCGATCGGTGTGCCATCAAGTGGAAGTTGCCAAATATCAAGCTGCTCTGTGTCATTTGCGGGCAGCTTCTCCGGTAGGGACAGGAACCAGGTGTCGGGTCCTTCAATGAAAACATCTTTGATCAGCAAGTTCGATGGCACGGAGACGGTCACAATTGGAGTTGTGCCCGCGCGTTCCGTGATCTTGATCTGTGGTTGTTGCGCCTCAACAGCTTTCATCGGAACAGTATCCGTTGCAGCATCAAGAATGATCTTCGCCGCCTCTGTCGCCACAAAAATCGGTGGCAGCTTCAAGGAGAAACGTTCCATCACAGGAATGCAGACCTCCCTGCATATGCCCAGGACGATATCCAGTTCCAGATTTGTGGGACGTCCAGCACCTTCCAATTCTATCTTAATTGGGAACACGACCCGATGCTTGTAGCCGACCGATTGTCCATACTCATCTGCAAAACGCTGCGGTGCCGGAAACAGCAATTGCGTTCCAGCAACATTTTGAGCGCCTGACCAGTCAAAGTTTGGCGGAATCCCGGAATCACCCGGAAAACGCCAATAGGTCTTCCAATCCTCATCCAGCTCAATTTCCAAGCCAGCCAATATGTGCCCGCTCATTGGATCTCCCGTTGCTAGGAGGCGCGCTTTGGCATTCGGCAACTCTACCCACTGCCCTTCAAACGCTTGAGAGGGCAGGGTCATGGCCAGGCTAGTCGTCAGGACCGCCACGAAACACAAGGCAAAGTTTCTAGTTTTTTTGTTCATAGCCGTTTTTAACCTCTAATTATCGTCTCGGGAATGCTTGTCTGCGCTTCCAGCGATCATATCTACGTGAAGTGAGCAGCTTGCCCTGCATGGTAAGGGTAGGTCGCTATGTGCCATAGTGTTGGCGAAACTCGCTTACAGGAAACCAGATAGTGTCCAAAAAAACGGATTTAAGTGCACAGCCTGGAATGGCTGGCGCCAGTCAGGGCTGGCTCATTGGCTCCTGTCTTATTGCAATGCCTGCAATGACCGACCCCCGTTTCAATAGGACCATCATTTTCTTGTGCAGCCACGATGAAGAAGGCGCCATGGGGTTGGTGGTCAACCGACCACACCGGAACATAGATTTCCAGACATTGTGTGAGAAACTCAATTTGTCCATTCCAGAAGAATCACTGGATCCTGATTTGGCCGAAATTCCAGTCCTGGCAGGTGGACCGGTGGAGATTGGACGTGGATTCGTGTTGCACCGGATAACAGAGGGTTATTCCGGGTCGCTTCAAATAGCTGATGATCTGGCACTTTGTGCAACCATGGAAGCGATACAGGGCTTGGCCGCAGGTGTCGGCCCGCTGGATGCGCGCATCGCGCTTGGCTACGCAGGGTGGGGCGCAGGCCAGTTGGAAGAAGAAATACGGGAAAATTCCTGGCTCGTCTGCGATGCCGATGTTCAGATGATACTGAAAACCCCGCCCGAAGAGATCTACCCGATGGCGCTGAAACGGCTTGGCGTGGATCTGGGAGCCCTTGTCAGCACGACAGGTCGCGCCTGAGCTAATCTCACGTATATCGGCCTTTTATGGGTTAGCTTGTCGTGTACGAGGTGCTGCGGAACAGCATTTCTTCAGCTTCACTGGCTTTCATTGGTTGGCCAAACAGGAAGCCCTGCGCGTATTCGCATTCCTGATCCGTCAGTTCCACTACGTCGCTTTCATTCTCTGCGCCTTCTGCAATCACATCCATATCAAGGTCATGCGCGAGCGCAATGATCGAGCGCAGAATCACCAATTGGCTTTCCTGTCCGTTCTGACGCACGAAGGATTTATCGATTTTCAGCGTGTCGAACGGGAATCGTTGCAGATAGGAGAGGGATGAATATCCCGTGCCGAAATCATCCAGTGCAAGACCGGTCCCCAAATCACGAAGGCGCTCCAGAACTTGAGCCGCATATTCCGGATTTTCCATGACCAGTGATTCAGTGATCTCCAGCTTCAGACTGCCCGGATGAACCGGTGAACGCAGGAAGACCGATTTCACATCATTGATAAGGTCCTGCCGGAAAATCTGGCGGCTGGACACATTGACATTCATGAACAACGGCGTGCGGATACGCGGTGATTGTTGCCACTCAGCCAATTGCTGGGTCGCTTCTTCAAGGGCAAACAAGCCGATATCAGCAATCAGATTGCTCTCCTCGGCAATGGGTATGAATTCGGCTGGTGCGAGCATACCAAGTTCTGGATGCTCCCAGCGCATCAAGGCTTCAAACCCTGCAATCGAGCGATCTTCCAACTTGATGACCGGCTGATAGTAGAGGACGAGTTCTTCTCGCTCCAGTGCCTGACGCAAACGGGAGGCGATTTCCAGTCGACTGCCAGCCGCATCACCGCTGACTTCGGAAAAGACGCTTATTTCGTTGCCGCCCTTGCGCTTGGCATCATAAAGCGCTGTTTCCGACTGGCGCAGCAGATCCTCTGCACTGATCTGCTCTTCTTCGAAATGGGCGATGCCAATGGATGCAGACAGGAAAATCTCCTCATCACCAATCGGGATGGCAGACTTCAATGTGCGCAGGATTGCAGTGGCAATATTTTCGACCTTTGCCGTGTCTTCTTCGGAAATCAGCATCATGGCAAATTGATCACCGCCAATGCGTGCCACAGTGTCCTGAGGCCGCGTCATACGGGACAGACGCCTTGAGACAGCCAGCAAAACAGAATCGCCGATGGCCAGGCCGAAATTGTCATTGATGTCACTGAACTGATCGATGTCGATGATGATCACTGATGGGTAGCCTGCATCATCCACTTCTGAGCGGGTGAGAGCTGTTTGCAGCCGATCAATAAACAATTCCCGGTTCGGCAGTCCCGTCAGATTATCATGCACAGCGTCATGCATGAGACGTTCCTGCGCAATCTTTTGCTCAGTGATATCTGTCAAGGTGCCGACGCATCGGACAACCTCACCATCGGAGCCGATGACAGGACGTGCCCGCAGGGAGAACCAGTGAAAATCATCATTCTTGGAGCGCAGGCGGAAATCCTGCACGATGCGCCCGCGCCGTTGCACCAGAACAGTATCCAGCATCAACCGGAAACGGTCTCGATCTGATTCGTGAATAAATTCCAGCCAATCGCGCGCATGGCTTTCCAAAGTGCCGCGGCGTAGGCCAAGCTTCTGCTCCACTTCGGGGCTGACAATCATGCGATCCCGCATAACATCCCAGTCCCAGATCATATCGCCAGATCCGGTCAGCGCAAGCGCGCGCCGCTGCTGGTCGCCAAGGTCACCTGTGATCACGGTTCCGCCTGAGAAGGCGTGTTGCATGAGGGTAAAGCCGATCAGCAGCACAATAAGCACCATGCCACCCGCCAAGGCTGGTTGGACAATGTCATTGTCCAACGCACCCAATACGCAGACAGTGGCCGCTGTCAGCCAGAACAGCAGCAATATCCATGTGGGGATGATCATCACGGCGCGGTCATAGCCCATCCAGCTCATCCACCCAATCAGTCCCATGCCGCCAATGACAGTGAGGCCAAATGCAATGCGGGCAACGCCAGCACCAAAGCTTGGTTCGATCATGGCCACGGCTACAACCACCGCCATAACAAGCAGCACGCTCATCACGGCTATGCGGTAGGTCGTATTCCAGCGATCTAGGTTGAGATAAGTGTAAATGAACACCACAAGGCTGGCTGAGAGGAATATCTCGGATGCCGCTCGGTGAATTTGATTCTGGTTTGCGGTCAGATCAAAAAATTCATTCCAGAACCCAAAATCAATACAAACATAGATCAGAACGCCCCAGGCCAGTCCGGCAGCAGCCGGGAACATGGCGGTTCCCTTGACGACAAAAATGATCGTCAGGAATACGGCCAGAAGGCCCGCAATCCCAATCACCAGGCCCCTGTAGAGGGTGTAATTGTTCACACTGTCGCGATAGGTATCTGCTTCCCACAGCTCAAGCTTGGGCAGTCGCTCATCCTGAAGTTCCACGATGAAAGTGACAACGGCCCCAGGATCCAATGTGATGAGAAACACATCAGATTCCTTGCTGGGCACCCGTTCAGGCGCAAAGCCTTCACTGGGGGTAATATTGGTAATCCGCGTTCTTCCAAGATCGGGTGTAAACAGGCCCGATCCGGGCAGCCAGTAATGTGGTGCCACAAGCAGACGATCAATCTGCTGGTTTCCCGTATTGGCCAACGCAAAGACGGCCCAGTTGGATGCAATATCCGGATCACGCGCCTGCACTTCAATGCGTCGGATGATACCATCGGGGCCGGGGGCTGTTGAAACCTGTAGCCGTGCTCCCGCATCGGTGTACATTTCCAGCGCTGCACGCAAATCCAAGGTGCGGCCATCCAGCGGAACGCTGACAGCTTCAACTGCATAAGCGGGCGCACCGAACGAAAGCACCGAAAGCACAATCATCCAAAAGGCGACCAGACCCGGTATTATGTCACGGATGGAACCCAGGCAACGCAACTCGTGTTTCTCCAAAGCAGTTGGATACTCAATACTAAACCAGTCAAGCTTTGGAACATGCTGAACGCAACGTCCGCCCCGAAATCGGACCAGCCAGGCTTGAATGCCTTCTTAGTATTGAGTTCGAACCTCGGACACAAGGTGTCAGAAGCCCGTTTTGTCTAGTTAAGAGGCAATTATGGTCCATTTTTAATCAAATGAAACAGGCAGAAAACAAAAAACATGCGCGGCGGTCAGGCCTCGTTAACAAGGTCTTTCTTCAAAATCGCAAAAAGTACGTGGTCCTGCCAGCGACCGTCTATGCATAAATACTCTCTTGCGTAGCCTTCGCGTTGAAAGCCGAGACTCTGCAGAAGCAGAATCGAACGCTGATTATCGGGAATACAGGCCGCTTCCACCCGGTGCAAACCCAATGAGTTAAACGCAAAAGGCAAAGTGGAGCGGACCGCGGCTGACATATAGCCTTGGCCTGCAAATGATTCTCCCATCCAGTAACCCAGGCTCGCGGCCTGAGTGACCCCACGCCGGATGTTTGACAGGTTCAAACCGCCGACCAACTGCTCGTCCTGCTTACGGAAAATAAACAGGGCATGCGCCAGACCATCGCGATTTTCCTGTTGATAGCGGCGAATGCGGCGGCGAAACGCATTGCGGGTCAAATCATCGGATGCCCAACTTGGCTCCCAAGGCTTGAGAAAATCGCGGCTGGCCGAACGAAGTTCTGCCCACATGGCATAGTCGGCAACCTGCGGCGGACGTAGAAATATATCCTCGCCGGCCTTGGTGCCACCGCGAGTTGTCTCCTGTGTCTGGACACGCGTGGTATTGTGCAAAAAGGCAAATGTCATGCCGAGCCGCCGATTGAGAACTAGTTCCGTTTAAGATGCCCGGAAATACGTTCCGTTGAAAGCACTGTTTCCACCCCATCAATCGGTCCGATTGATGCCAGAGTGGGCACTGCATCTGTGAAAATGGACTGACCAAGGTCCCGAAGGTCTGTCGGTGTTATGGCATCAACCTTGGCAACCAGCTCGTTCAGATCGATCACCCTGCCAAAGACAAGCATCTGGCGTGCAATCTGCGCAGCACGCGCTGACGGGCTTTCAAGGCTCATCAACAGGCTGGCCCGGACCTGAGCGCGGGCGCGTTTCACTTCACTTTCGGAAATTTCGTCGCAGGCCCGCAGCAGTTCATCCAACACCACCGGCACAAGTTCAGGAATATCTTCCCGCCCTGTGGCTGCATGAATGCCAAACAGGCCCGTATCGGAAAAGCCCCAGTGAAACGCATAGATTGAGTAACAAAGCCCTCTGGACTCCCGCACTTCCTGAAACAGGCGAGACGCCATGCCTCCGCCAAGCACACTGGCCAGAAGCTGAGTGCCGTAGAACTGCTCATCCTGGTAGGAGTGGCCCTCAAACCCTATCAGAAGCTGTGCCTCCATCAGGTCCTTTGACTGAATGAACTGGCCGCCCGTATAACTCGCTTGTTGATGATCATTCACAGAAACATCTGGTTTGGTGAGGCCCCCGAATGCGTCTTCTGTCTGACGCACAAATTTATCATGATCAACAGCGCCTGCTGCAGAAATGACCATATCTGACGGTCGATACTGAGAGTGGAGGAATTGCCTCAGATCCCCTGTTGAAAACCCCTCAACCGTTTCTGCCGTTCCCAGAATTGTGCGTCCGATGGACTGGCCTTGAAAGGCAATGTCCTGAAAGGCGTCGAAGACCAGATCTTCCGGATTGTCGAGGGTCGCCCCGATTTCCTGCAAAATGACATGCTGCTCTCGCCGCAACTCATCATCATCAAACCGGGCATTGAGGAGAATGTCACTGAGAATATCGAGAGCCAGCGGCACATCTTCCTTCAGTACCCTGGCATAATAGGAGGTGTTTTCCACGCTCGTGGCCGCATTGAGATCTCCGCCAACGGCTTCAATCTCTTCGGCAATGGAGCGCGCAGTTCGCTTTTTTGTGCCCTTGAACGCCATATGTTCAAGCAAATGGGAAATGCCATGCTGTTGGCTTGTCTCATTGCGGGATCCTGATCGGACCCACACCCCAAGGGATGCACTCTCCAGATGTGGCATGGCGTGGGTAACCACAATTATGCCGTTACTCAAGATCGTATGCTCAACGCTCATCGATCACCTGATTTAAAATTCACTGCACCCCTCCCAAGGCTCATTGTTTTTCAGATGCCCTTGCATGGGCCGAAATGAAGTTTTCCACGCTCTGTAAGTCATTAGCAAGAGCTTGTTGGCGTTCTGGACGTGACATGAGATCACCCTGCCATGCGGGCAGGGCAGGGTGCTGCCCGCATGCAGCCTCAACGGCATCTGGAAATTTAGCCGGATGCGCAGTTCCTAAGGTGACCATTGGCGTATTGGTCTTGTGTCTTTGTTGGGCCGCAAACAGGCCAATGGCCGTATGCGGATCAAGCAGATAGCTGCTTCCTTCCAGAACATCATGGATGGTTTGCGCAGTCTCCGCCTGTGTTGTGCGTGCTGCATCAAAGTCTTTTACAATGAAATCTCTGGCTTCCGATGCAAGTGTGAATGATCCGGATTGACTAAGGCCAGCCATCAATCGGCTTACGGTCGCTCCGTCCTGACCGTTGGCTTCAAACAGCAGCCGCTCGAAATTTGAGGAAACCTGAATGTCCATCGAAGGGGCTGTTGTCTCTGTAACGCCCGTCACTTCATAGCGCCCGGTTTCCAGAGTGCGGACCAGAATGTCATTCACATTGGTGGCAATCAGAAGCCGATCGATGGGAAGGCCCATTTTCTTGGCAACAAACCCGGCGAGAATGTCACCGAAATTGCCCGTTGGCACGGAAAACGAAACAGCGCGATCCGGTCCGCCCAGCGACAACGCTGACGTGAAATAATACACCACCTGCGCCAGAATCCGACCCCAATTTATGGAGTTAACGCCCGACAAACCAAGCTGATCCCGGAACTTCAAATCATTGAACATGGCTTTAACCAGAGCCTGGCAATCGTCAAAATTACCTTCGATGGCCAATGCATGAACATTAGGATCTGCAACGGTGGTCATCTGGCGTCTCTGCACGTCAGAGACACGGCCATAGGGGAACAGAATGAAAATGTCAGTGTTATCCCGGCCTCGAAATGCTTCAATGGCAGCGCCACCCGTATCGCCCGAAGTCGCGCCGATGATTGTGGCCCGTTGCCCACGCTCGGCCAAAGCATAATCCATGACGCGGGCAAGCCATTGCATGGCCACATCCTTGAACGCCAGGGTCGGTCCATGAAACAGTTCAAGCACAAAATCATTCGGACCAACCTGCACCAAAGGCGCCACAGCAGGATGGCGAAAGGAAGCATAGGCTTCTTTTATAATTTTCTTCAAAACAGTGTCAGGAATTTCTCCATCCACAAAGGGCGACATAATTGCAAATGCCACATCTTCGTAGGGTTTGCCGCGTAACGCCTTGATCTCGGCTAGCGACAGTTTGGGCCAACTGGTGGGCATATAAAGTCCGCCATCGCGGGCAAGACCCGTTAGAATGGCATCCAGAAAACCAAGTTCAGGAGCCTCACCCCTGGTACTTACATATCGCACGAAATTACGTCCTGTCGTATTTTAGATCTTGCCATGTGCGGCTGCAATTGACGGTTCCTTATTGCGCTGCGGCTGAGCTTTATCAAGTTTCCGTTTAAACGCTGATGCCGGACCAACTTTTCAGTGCCTCAACGGTGGCGGGCAAATCGCTCAGATTGTGGACGGTTGTTTCAGCGCCCGCATCCATCAGTTTTTCGGCGTGACCGGCATAAGAGTGCGAGGCGCCGACGAAACCAATGACGCGCATACCTGCGGCAACGGCACCTTCAACACCATGACTGCTGTCTTCAATCACAATCGTCTGAGCAGGGGTGGATCCCAGAGTTTCAGCCGCATGTAAGAAGACGTCGGGCGAGGGTTTGGGCAGATTCTGCCGAACTTCCAAAGCGGAATATATGTACGGACGAAAGCGATCAAACAGATTGGTCAGTTTCAGATTTTGCTCAAGTCTGATGGTTGAAGAATTGGAACAAATGCATCGCGCATCATCCATCGCATCCAACATGTCGTGGACGCCTGCGACCGCTTGCAGAGATTGTTGCAAAGCTGTGTCCAGCATTTCGTCCGACCGTTGCGCAAGATCATCGGGAAGTGGCTTTGCCAGTTCCTCTGCCACCTGCGCGAAAATAGCATCAGCCGTCAGGCCACTGTAGCGCTGGGACAGTTCGTCCAGCGTAATGTCCATTCCAAGGTCTTTTACGAGTTCAAGATTTACTTCTGAAGCGATGATCTCGGAATCCACAAGGACGCCGTCACAGTCAAAGATGATGAGCATGTATTGGTCTTTTAAGTAAGGGGGTGGTGTCAGGCGTCGTCCTTACGGTCAAAGCCTACATAAATGATATAGTCGCGTTCATCGCCCGGATCCGGTACGGCAACATTCACAACGGTTACGAAATCTGGTGTTCTGTCAAAGTCGGAAATCTGCACTGAAATTGGCTGGATTTCTGAATAGAGTACCGCTTCCTGGAATTTCACGACGGCAACGCGAACAGGAACGGTGAGAGTATTGGAACTTGAGCTGCGCGGGCCAGCCAGAACGCGCCCGCTGATACCAACCCGAATTTGCAATTGGCCATTTGCGATACTGCATTCACGGGCAGTCTCGTCAATACGGGCCTGGTGAATGAGTTTCTTGGGGTCGCCCTTGGCATCCCCTTCAAACACGTTGAAACTTTCCGTGCCCTGCCGCAGTTCAATTTTTGGACAGTAGACGGGACCGGATTTGGAAAACTCGCGCAAATCCACGATCGGCTTTTTGCTGATCGGATTAAGGCTGCTGACCGCATTGCAGCTGGAAAGCACCAGAAGCGCAAGAACAGGGAAAATCAGTTTTTGATACACAACAATGGCCGCATGAACTCAACAAATGAACGGGTTTGCCATTCTATAACAGGTGAATTGTGGCTTGGCGAGGACGCAGGCAAAGATATCAGCCAAAGAATTCGACCAAAGGATGCGGCCAAAAATTGTGACTTGCCCAATCACTTCGTAAGGATTGCACAAAACAGCCATCAACCAATTGTTAACCATAAAGCCTAACTCGATCTTTACCCTGTTCAGCGCAGACTCCGGACGCGTCATTGGAGTTTTGCGTTTTGACCCTTTCATCTGCTCTTGCCCGGGAGATCACCCCGGATCCGTCATCATCATCTGATCCAGAAGCCCAGCCGGAATGGCTGAACACCATCATCGCTGGTGATTGTGTGGCTGCAATGGAAAAGCTTCCCGCAGCTTCGATTGATGTGATCTTTGCCGACCCACCCTATAATCTGCAGTTGGAAGGCGATCTGCACCGGCCTGATCAAAGCAAGGTTGATGCCGTTGATGATGCCTGGGACCAGTTTTCCTCGTTTGAGGCCTATGATGCCTTTACCCGTGCCTGGTTGCTTGCGGCAAGGCGCGTGCTGAAACCCAATGGCACAATCTGGGTTATCGGCTCGTATCACAATATTTTTCGTGTCGGGGCATTGATGCAGGATCTGCGCTTCTGGATGCTCAATGATGTCATCTGGCGCAAGGCAAACCCGATGCCGAATTTCAGAGGCCGTCGTTTTACCAATGCTCATGAGACAATGATCTGGGCATCGCGGGACCAGGATGCCAAAAGCTACACGTTCAACTATGACGCCATGAAAATGCTGAATGACGGAACGCAGATGCGATCCGACTGGCACATCCCGATTTGCAATGGCTCAGAACGTCTGAAGAATGAAGATGGCCAGAAAGTTCATCCAACCCAGAAACCGGAAGCGCTTCTACAGCGCGTCTTGCTGACCAGCACCAAACCCGGTGACGTGGTTCTGGACCCGTTCTTTGGCACAGGCACCACTGGAGCTGTCGCGAAATCGCTGGGTCGTAATTTTGTTGGGATTGAACGTGATGCCAGCTATCGCAAAGCCGCCTTGGCCCGCATTGCAGCTGTCGTGCCAATCAGCGAAGAAGCTCTGGTTGTCAGCGAAGGAAAACGTGCAGCGCCGCGCATTCCATTCGGTCGCCTTCTTGAAGGTGGATTGTTATCAGCCGGTGAAAAAATGACCGATGCCAAGGGCCGTCATGCCGCCACAATTCGCGTGGACGGCTCCCTGATCAGTGGCAGTCATGTTGGTTCCATTCATAAGGTGGGAGCCCTGGTGCAGGGCTTTGAAGCCTGTAATGGCTGGACCTATTGGTATGTGGAACGCGACGGAAAACGTATCTGTATCGATGATTTTCGTGAAGAAATTCGAGCGATGGCAGCCTGAATCGAAGATAGAAAACCCCTGGTTTATCTGGCGTTTGAAACATTTTCCTGAATCTGAATCAGAACATTAAGTCGGCAATTTACGCATCACATGCCTGAATTGCCGACAAACTTGTTCCCATATTCGCCTTGACCTTGCCGGTTTCATCGACCACATGAGCGTAACCAGTTGGTCAGATGGCCGCTCTGTATACCGCGAAAGCTCTGCAGAGAGGAAAGTCCGGGCTCCACAGAAACACGGTGCCGGATAACGTCCGGCGAGAGAAATCTTAGGGAAAGTGCCACAGAAAACGGACCGCCTGCAGCTCTGTCGATTTATTTGATGTGGACTGAAGGTAAGGGTGAAAAGGTGAGGTAAGAGCTCACCGCAGGCTCTGGTAACAGACCTGGCATGGTAAACCCCACCGGGAGCAAAACCGAATAGGAATGGCGCGGGTCAAAGGGCAACTTTTGAACCAGGTTTGTTTCCGAACCAGTCATTCGGGTAGGTTGCATGAGGCCCCTGGCAACAGGTGTCCCAGATGAATGGTCATCACGCATTGTGCTTGTCTTGCGGTATCACACCCTTGAACAGCGCAATGTGATACAGAACCCGGCTTATAGACCAACTGGTTTTTTCCCCAAGTGAAACGACAAAACTCGGTATCAATCTGTGGGAAACAAACAGATTATTAACGTTACCTGACTATTTATCGAGCACTGAAAACCCGTTTCCATGCGCGTTGATGGACAGGGAGTGCGAATGCGTCATTTCCACAAATCAGCCATTGCGCGTCATGACAAACTGAACCTGGATCAAGACCGGCAATCAGATGAGCGCGCCAGACCTATCACAAGGTGATTCAAAAAACGGTTCCAAAGCTGGAACTGTTGGCTCACAGCCACATCTGCCAGTAATGTTGGCCGAGGTGTTGACCGCGCTCCAGCCTGTGGCAGGCGGCAATTTTGTCGACGGGACGTTTGGCGCAGGTGGTTATACCACCGCTTTGCTGGAAGCAGGCGCATCTCATGTCTATGCATTTGATCGCGATCCAACTGCCATTGCATCAGGCCAGGCACTGCTTGCCAGATTTCCAGATCGGCTGACGCTGATTGAAGGCCAGTTCTCAAATCTTGCCGAGCATTTGCAGGCGCTCCAGGCACCAGCACCAGATGGGGTCGTGCTCGATATCGGCGTGTCATCCATGCAGATTGACAATGCAGAGCGGGGCTTTTCGTTTCAGAAAGACGGCCCGCTGGACATGCGCATGAGCAATTCGGGACCAACCGCCGCTGAAATTGTCAATCAGATGTCTCATGGCGAACTCGCCCATGTCCTGAAATTTTTGGGTGAAGAGCGGCAGGCCGGACGTATTGCCAGCGCAATCTTGAAACGTCGGGCCAAGCAGCCACTGGAAACAACAGGCGATCTGGCAGAAGCGGTCACCACCATCATTCCACGCAAGGCGAAAGACCGCATTCACCCGGCGACGCGCACATTTCAGGCTTTGCGGATTTTCGTCAATCGGGAACTCGAAGAATTGGCCATGGGGCTGTCAGCTGCCGAAGATCAGCTCAAAGTCGGCGGCCGGCTGGTTATTGTCACATTCCATTCCCTGGAAGACCGCATCGCCAAGACATTCTTCAATACAAGAAGTGAAACCCGCCTTGGTGGATCGCGCCATGCGCCGGAATTGGCCGCAATTGCGCCACCAAGTTTTCAATTGAAATCCCGCAAGGCATTGGCCGCAAGTGATGCGGAATGCCAACAGAACCCGCGCGCCCGTTCTGCAAAACTGCGTGTCGGCGAGCGTACGGAACACACTGCATTTGCGCTGGATATGGCCGCGCTTGGTGTGCCGTCCTTGCCCGGGTTTCAGGGACTAGACCAATGAGGAGCAGATAATGTTGCGCCATACCTGGACCTTGTTTCTCTGCCTTATGATGGTTGCCGGAGCTGCGGTCACCTACCAGATAAAATACCGGGCCGAGCTGGCAACCGAGGAGGCCAGAGACATGGTGTCCGAAATCAATGGGCTGGAAGAGGATATTTCCCGTCTGAAGGCGCAATGGAGCCTGTTGAACCAGCCCTCAAGATTGCAGGCCCTGGTTGAAAACAATGCCGAAGTGTTGCCGCTGACACCACTGGCACCGCATCAGATCGCCTTGCTGGATAACATTCCGGAAAGATCGCCAATGTCACTCATAGTGCCCCGCCGCAAACCCTTCTCATATGCTTATGAGAGCAATACGTTGGCAAAGCTGATAAATCAGACCAGTGAGCCAAGTCTGGCTGACTTGATTGGTTCGGAGGCGCGCTGATATGGCACTTTCCGATACATTTGACGCTGCAAAGGCAAAAGCCTCGCTTCTGACGTCTGTGCGACGGCATGTCAGCTTCAAGGGCACAGCAGTCGATCAAAAAGATGATTCCCGCTTGCGGCTTCTAATGGCCGTCGGGCTGTTTGCTGTCATCTATGCCGTCATCGGCCTGCGTTTGGCAGGCATTGCCATGTTCGGTGAGTTGGATGCGGGAAATCCCTACGGCTCAAGTGGTGTTTCCGCAGCAAGGCCTGATCTTCTGGACCGCAATGGCGAAGTTCTGGCCACCGACGTGAAAACCTTTTCCATGTTTGCCGAACCAAGGCGTGTTCTGGATGCCGATGAAGTTGTGGACGGGCTTGCGACGATTTTCCCGGATCTGGATTCGGACGCTATCCGCACACGCATGGCCAGTGATCGTGGCTTCATGTGGTTGAAGCGTGAGATCACACAGGAACAGCAGCGCGCCATCCATCGGATGGGTCTGGCTGGAGTTGGTTTTCTCAACGAAAATCGCCGGTTCTACCCCGGCCACGAAACAGCTTCTCATATTCTGGGTCATGTGAACATCGACAATGAAGGCATTGCCGGCATCGAAAAACACATTGACGGCCAAGGACTTGCTGATCTGCAAGAAGCGGGTTTGCAGATGGAACGCAACCTTGAACCGATGCGGCTGTCAACCGATCTGCGCGTACAACATGTTGTGCGAGATGAACTGACAAAGGCCATGGAGCGTTACAGGGCCATTGCCGCCATGGGTATCGTGCTGGATGTGCATACGGGTGAGGTCATCGCCATGTCATCACAGCCCGATTATGATCCGAACATCCCCGCACAGGCGTTGGAAAAAGAGCGTATGAACCGGGCCACAGCCGGTGTCTTCGAGATGGGGTCTATCTTCAAGACTTTTACCACGGCCATGGCACTGGATAGCGGCAAGGTTGCCATTCACGATAATTTTGATGCGCGCCGTCCGATCCGTGTGTCGCGCTACACGATCAATGATTTTCATGGCAAACACCGGGTTCTGTCGGTTCCGGAAGTCTATATCTATTCGTCCAATATCGGCACCGCAAAGATGGCGCTGGAAGTTGGCATTGATGGCCACAAGGAATTCCTGTCGCGCCTTGGTCTGATGGACCGCCTGCGCACGGAACTGCCCGAATCAGCGGATCCTCAGCACCCAAGCAAATGGAGTCAGATCAGCGCCATGACCATTTCGTTTGGTCACGGCATCTCTGTGTCACCTATGCAGACAGCGGTTGCAGCGGCAGCCCTGGTAAATGGCGGCAAGCTTATTCCGCCGACCTTCTTCCCACGCAGCAAGGCAGAGGCTGATCAACTCGCAAGACGTGTGGTTTCGCAGGAAACCAGCGATAAAATGCGGTATCTGATGCGCCTCAATGTTCTGAAAGGGTCTGGTCGTCGTGCCGAGGTTCAAGGCTACCGTTTGGGTGGTAAAACCGGAACCGCAGAAAAAGTCGTTGATGGAAAATATTCGTCTTCCGTTCGTTTCAACTCCTTTTTGGCCGCATTTCCCATGGATGACCCGAAATACTTGGTTTTGGTCGTGATAGATGAGCCAAAACCAGAGAAAAAAGGAATCGGAGCGACGGCGGGACGCAATGCGGCACCAACTTTGGCAGCAATCGTGAAGCGCGCAGCGCCCATGTTGGGTGTAATGCCGCGCATGGAAAACGATGCTGCTCTTGGCATACCGCAATACGACGTCCCAAGCCCCGCCCGCTAACAGGAATTTATCCCTTATGATGCGCCTTGGAGATTTGCTGAAACTGGATGCACAGGACCGTGATGCGTTAATTCGTGCCAATCTGTCTCCAGAAATGGAAACTCAGCGGATTACAGGCCTTAGCGCCGATAGTCGCAGAGTCCAACGCGGCAATCTGTTTGTCGCCATGGCTGGTGTGCATACAAATGGCGCTGCCTTCATTGCTGATGCCATTCAGGCTGGGGCCGTGGCTGTACTGACCGATGAATCGGTTGATATTGATCCGGCCACCATGCCGGTTCCCCATATTCATTCCAGTAATCCGCGTCGGGCGTTGGCGCTTCTGGCGGCACGGTTTTTCCCGCGGCAGCCCAGCACAATTGTTGCCATTACCGGTACAGCTGGAAAGACCTCGGTCGCAAACTTCGCGGCACAGATATTCCAGAGCGCCGGGCTGCGCTCGGCCAGTATCGGCACATTGGGTGTGATTGTGGACGGGCAGGTCAATTATGGCGGCCTGACGACACCTGATCCTGTTTCCTTGCATAAGACACTTGATCGTCTGGCACGTGAGGGCGTCAACCATCTGGCTCTGGAGGCTTCCAGCCATGGGCTTGACCAGCATCGGCTGGATGGCGTGCGGCTGACCGCCGGTGCATTTACAAATCTTGGCCGGGATCACATGGATTATCATGCGACCGAAGAAGATTATTTTGCTGCCAAGGCCCGTCTCACAACTGAACTTTTGCCCAAGGGCGCCCCCTTTGTTGTGAATATCAATGCGCCTTGGGGCAACAGGGCTGCAGAACTGGCGGACAGCGCGCAATTACGCGTCATGCGGTTGGGCCAGGACATCACTTTGACAAATCGCACGGTTCAGGATGGAAAATCGGGTCCCGAGCAGAGCCTCACAGTTGGTTTTTTTGGGCAGGAAAAGCAGGTCACTTTGCCATTGCCCGGCGCCTTTCAGGTGGATAACGCTCTGATGGCTGCTGGCCTCGCGATCTCCTGTAAGCTCGACCCAGATGCCGTGTTGAGTTCGCTTGGTAAACTGAAAGGCGTATCAGGCCGGTTGGAGCCTGTGAACATGCAGGGCATGCCGGGCCAGATTTTTGTCGACTATGCCCACAAGCCGGATGCATTGCGTTCTACCCTGGAGGCGTTGCGGCCCTATCCGAAGCGTCTTTTGATGGTCATTGTCGGGGCTGGCGGTGACCGGGATCAGGGGAAACGCCCGCTTATGGGCGCAGCTGCCCATGAAGTTGCAGATCTGGTTATCGTGACCGATGACAATCCTCGAAGCGAGAACCCGGCGCAAATCCGCAGTGAAGTTCTGGCAACTGCACCAAGAGCAATTGAAATTGCAGACCGGCGCGAGGCCATTCATAGAGCCGTTTCCATTATGACAGCCGACGATGTGTTGGTTGTTGCAGGCAAAGGGCATGAGCAGGGTCAGATCATTGGCGATGAAGTGATGCCATTTTCAGATCATCAGGAAATTGCTCAGGCGCTTGCCGATCGCAAAGCTCGCCAAAGCAAAGTCACTTATGAACGGCATGCGCCGCAAGGGCCGCCGCTTTGGACCTTCGCAGAACTGGAAGCGACCATGGGTGGCCGTTTGTTCGGCTCACAGCCCAAAGCGGTTTATGGCGTTTCCATCGACAGCCGCACCACCCAGCCGGGTGATCTGTTCTTTGCAATCAAGGGCGATAATTTTGACGGCCATGATTTTGTAACAAAATCATTCCGGCAAGGGGCATCGCTGGCGATTGTCAGTGAAGACAAGCTTCCAGCTCTTGGACGCACCGCTGGCCCGTTCCTGGTGGTCGCAGATGTGTTGGAAGCACTCCAGAAGCTTGGCATGGCTGCGCGCGCCCGTTCAGAAGCCCGGATAGTGGCCGTAACCGGCAGTGTTGGTAAAACAAGCACGAAGGAATTGCTTGCGACCGGCCTGTCTGCCGAGGGGCGGGTTCACGCTTCTATCAAAAGCTTCAACAATCATTGGGGCGTGCCGCTGTCATTGGCAAGAATGCCGCTGGATGCGGAATTTGGTGTTTTTGAAATCGGCATGAATCATGCCGGCGAAATTGAACCCTTGGTCAAAATGGTGCGCCCGCATGTGGCCATTATCACCACCATCGCACCTGTCCACCTGGAATTCTTCGACAGTGTAGATGGGATTGCAGCTGCCAAGGCTGAAATTTTCGCAGGGCTGGAATCTGGCGGAACCGCCATTTTGAACAGCGATAATTCCTATTTTGATTTCCTCAAAGGCGAAGCAGAGAAAGCATGGGCTGGGCGCGTCATCAGTTTTGGCTCCGGCAGTGCTGCTGAAGCAAGACTGGTCGACTTTGCGCTTTCAGACGCCGGGTCCCTTGTCGTTGCAGATATTGCAGGTCAGGAACTGACGTTTGCCATGCCCACCAGCGGACGATATCTGGCTGAAAACACCATGGCCGTTCTGGCAACGGCACATGCTTTGGGCGCCAATATTGAACGGGTCGCAGACGCTCTGTCCGGTTTCAAACTGATGGGCGGGCGCGGTGCCAGAGAGATGCTGCCTTTGCAGGCGGGCGCCTACACTTTGATTGACGAGAGCTACAATGCAAATCCTGCCAGCATGTCCGCTTCCATCGGAATGTTGGGTGATTTGAAAACCAATGGCCGCAAGATCGTGGTCATGGGCGACATGCTGGAGCTAGGAAGCGATGCTCCGCAACTCCACGCCGAATTGAACGCTGCAATTCAAGCCACCGATATTGACCGGGTTCTTCTGTGTGGTCCGCAGATGAAGACATTGTGGGATTTATTGCCGGAACCGCGAAAAGTCATTTATGCCGCGACATCACGTGATCTCATGGCACCGCTTCTGGCAGAGATTGCCAGTGGCGATGTTGTCATGGTGAAGGGGTCGCTGGGCATGGTCATGAGTACACTGGTAGAAACACTGAAGCGCATTCATGCGCCAATACAGGCAGCAGAACCTGATGTCGTTCAAGAACAGGCGACGCATTCTGACACATATGAGGGCGCGTAAAGACTTATGCTATATTTTCTGAGCCAGACTGCGGACGTGCTCCCGGTCTTCAATCTGTTTCGCTACATCACGGTTCGCACTGGCGGTGCCATGATGACGGCGATGCTGCTGGTATTTCTGTTTGGTCCTTTGATCATCAATTGGTTGCGCAGCCGTCAGGGCAAGGGCCAACCGATCCGCTCCGATGGTCCGGTTACACACATGGTAAAGCAGGGTACTCCAACCATGGGCGGGCTTATTATTCTGTTGGCTTTGATCAGCAGCACGCTTCTTTGGGCCAATCTGACAAGTCCTTATGTCTGGATCGTCCTTCTGGTTACGATCGCCTTTGGCGCCATTGGGTTTTACGATGACTACCTGAAAGTCACACAGGCCTCCCATAAGGGGTTTTCGGGAAAGGCGCGTTTGACACTGGAGGCGATGATTGCCGCGCTTGCAGGCTATGCTGTGATGACGATTGGCGAACAGCCGTTCTCCAGCTCCCTGACCTTTCCATTTTTCAAGGATCTGATCTGGAATCTTGGCTGGTTTTTCATCCCGTTTTCGATCTGCGTCATTGTCGGCGCTGGCAATGCAGTGAACTTGACCGATGGGTTGGACGGTCTGGCCATTGTCCCCGTGATGATTGCGTCGGGCAGTTTTGGCATTATTGCCTATCTGTCAGGCAACGCCCTGTTTGCGGACTATCTGCAAATCCATCACGTTTTGGGATCAGGTGAGTTGGCGGTCTTATGTGGTGCCTTGATAGGGGCCGGTCTCGGCTTTTTGTGGTTCAATGCGCCGCCTGCCGCGATTTTCATGGGCGATACCGGGTCATTGGCCATGGGTGGTATGATCGGTGCCATTGCTGTTTCCACCAAACACGAAATTGTTCTGGCCATCATTGGCGGCTTGTTCGTTCTGGAAGCGATGTCGGTGATCATTCAGGTTGCGTCCTTCAAATTGACCGGCAAACGCGTTTTCCGAATGGCACCGATCCACCATCATTTTGAACAATTGGGATGGACTGAGCCGCAAGTTGTGATCCGGTTCTGGATCATCGCTGTGGTTCTGGCGTTGATTGGCCTCTCCACATTGAAGTTGAGATAGCCACATGATTCCAATCACCACACTAGCGGGCAAGCGGGTTGCCGTTTTCGGTCTTGGCGGCTCAGGCCTCTCGACCGCTAGCGCCCTTGCAACTGGTGGTGCGGATGTTCTGGTGTGGGATGATAATGACGGCCGGGTAAGGGCTGCCGAAGACGCGGGCCTCAACGCACAGGATCTGCGCCAGGTTGATTTTTCAACGCTGGATGCATTGGTCCTGGCGCCAGGTGTTCCGCTCACGCACCCGCAACCGCACTGGACAGCGGATCTTGCGAATGCCGCCGGGGTCGAGATCATTGGCGACATAGAATTGTTCTGCCGGGAGCGCGCCGCGCATGCTCCGGGCAGTCCTTTTGTGGCGATCACCGGAACCAACGGTAAATCCACAACCACCGCCCTCATTGCCCATATCCTGAAACAGGCTGACCGGTCTGTCGAAATGGGCGGGAATATTGGAACGGCCATTCTGTCGCTGAAACCCGCGGCTCCTGGCCGCATTCATGTTGTCGAATGTTCAAGCTACCAGATTGACCTTGCCCCCAACCTGGCACCATCAGTGGGTGTTTTGCTCAATATCAGCCCGGATCATCTCGACCGCCATGGCACAATTGAAAATTACGCAGCCATCAAAGCCCGGCTGATCACCAACTCAGACGCAGCTATTGTGGGCACGGATGATCGTTTCAGCGCGAAAGTTGCAGACGATGTGGAAGCGTCTTCCCGCGAACTGACCCGCATTGGAATTCGCAATCCTGTATCCCGGGGCATCATGTTGCAGGATGGCTGGCTGATGGAAACGGTCGATGGAACCGAAGAAAAGCTGTTTGCGCTAAGCAAGGCGCCCAATTTGCGCGGTGCGCATAATGCGCAAAATGCCGCCGCTGCCTTTGCCGCTTGCCGCTATTGCGGATTGAATGATGCAGAAATCGCATCAGGGCTGGAAACATTTCCAGGCTTGGTTCACCGCATGGAGACAATTGCCCAGGAGGGCAGAATTCGCCTGGTCAATGACACAAAGGCGACCAATGCCGATGCGGCAGAACGCGCTCTGTTGAGCTTCGACCACATTTACTGGATTGCAGGCGGTATTCCCAAATCGGGGGGAATTGCCGGTCTGGCAGACCATTTCCCGCGCATCGCCAAAGCCTATCTGATCGGCGAGGCACGTGATGGGTTCGCGGCCACTTTGAAGGGCCATGTGCCAGCGGAACTGTTTGACAGCCTTGAAGAAGCAACAGCCTCCGCGATGAAAGATGCGCGCAGCGACACGGCCGCCGACATCACGGTTTTGCTGTCTCCTGCCTGCGCCAGTTTTGATCAGTTTTCCAATTTCGAACAACGTGGCGAGGTATTTCGCGCCGCAGTGTTCAGTAACCTTCCGAGTAACGAAATGCATGGGGGTCAATCATGAAAGTCTCACGCGCTGACAGAAGCAGCTTTGCCCATTGGTGGTGGACCGTAGATCGCTATCTCTTGGCGGCCTTGTTGACCCTCATGATTTCCGGCGTTGTCCTGTCATTTGCCGCCAGCCCACCCATTGCCGAGCGCTTGAGGCTGGACAGTTATCACTTTGTGTTCCGCCACATCATGTTTGCCGTGCCTGCAGTGTTGTTGTTGATCGGCATTTCGTTTTTGAACGAACGGCAGGTGCGCCGCCTTGCCATGCTGCTTTTGGCCGGTGGTCTGGTAATGATGGCAGCAACGCTGCTGGTGGGCTTTGAAGCCAAGGGCGCACGCCGTTGGATTTCCATTGCAGGCTTCTCCATACAGCCCTCAGAATTCGTCAAGCCGGGGTTCGTCGTGATTTGCGCCTGGCTGTTTTCCGAAGGCTCCAAACGCCCGGATATTCACGGCCATGCCATCGCCGTCGGCCTGTTGGTTCTGGTCTGCGGGCTGCTTATTCTGCAGCCGGATTTCGGGCAAACAATGCTGGTTGCCATGGTCTGGTGCGGTATCTTCTTTCTGGCTGGAATGCCGTGGTTGTTTATCATTGGGTTGGCACTTCTCAGTGTCGCTGGAATCCTGACGGCGTACACGATGATACCGCATGTGGCGGGTCGTATTGACCGGTTCCTGAACCCTGAAGGCGGCGACACATTCCAGGTGGATACAGCGCTGGAATCCTTTACCCGTGGCGGCTGGTTTGGGCGTGGGCCGGGGGAAGGTACTGTGAAAAATATCCTGCCCGACTCTCACACCGATTTCATTTTCGCGGTAGCTGCGGAAGAATACGGTATTATCATTTGTCTCGTTTTGCTGGCGCTTTTCACCTTTGTGGTCATGCGCGGTTTTTCGCATGCGCTGAAAGAGCATGATGCGTTTACGCGTCTTGCGACCTCAGGTCTGATCGCTTTGTTCGGCGTGCAGTCGGTAATCAATATGGCGGTTAATCTGCATTTGATGCCGTCCAAAGGCATGACATTGCCGTTTGTGTCCTATGGCGGTTCGTCCATGATGGCTGTTGCGATTGGCATGGGCATGGTCTTGGCTTTGACCAGAAAACGCCTTGATACAAGTCGGTTGGTCTTTCACTCTGGCCTCGAGTTGCGCCATGCCTAAGATTGCCCTGTTATCAGCTGGCGGTACGGGAGGACATCTGTTCCCGGCAGAAGCTTTGGGTCGCGAATTGATTGCGCGTGGGTGGCAGGTGCATCTGGCAACGGATACCAGAGCAAGCCATTTCCTCAGCGGTTTTGAGGGGATCGAAGTCCACGAAATCCGCTCGGCGACACCATCCGTCTCCTCACCGATCAAAGCCATCAAGGCAATTGCTTCACTTGGGCTTGGCACAGTGTCGGCGTTGAAATTGATCCGCCGCATCAAGCCGTCAGTGTTTGTCGGCTTTGGTGGGTATCCAACAGCACCACCAGGTGTTGCTGCTGCCATTTTGAAAGTCCCGGTGGTGCTTCATGAAGCCAACGCAACGCCAGGCCGGGCAAACAAATTTCTTGCGCGCTTCGCCACGACTGGCGCGCGCAGCCTTCCTGGACCCGCCTTTGCCAAAAAGGCGCGGGATGTTGAGACGGGAAATCCGGTGCGTGATGCTGTTCTGAACGCCAGAAGCCCCTTTATTGCACCAGGGCCGAGCGATCCCATAAAACTCCTGGTCTTTGGTGGCAGTCAGGGAGCACAGGTCTTTTCCACGCTTTTGCCTGCAGCTCTGTCCTTGTTGGATGATGCCGTACGCGACCGTATCGAATTGACCTTGCAGGTGCGTGATGAAGACAAGCCTGCTTGTGAAGCCGAGCTTGCTCGGTTGAATATCGTTGCTGATTTGGCGCCATTTTTCAAAGACTTGCCGAGCCGTATCGCAGATGCTCATCTGGTGATCGCAAGGGCTGGAGCATCCACTGTTTCGGAGCTGGCGGTGCTTGGGCGTCCTTCGCTTCTCGTGCCTTATCCCTACGCATTGGACCACGATCAGTCTGCCAACGCTGCCGTGTTGTCGGCAGCAGGCGGAGCAGAAGTCATTGTCCAAAAACAACTGACGCCGGAAGAGCTTGCTAAACGGCTGACCGAGTTTGCGAATACGCCCGATCGGCTGGATATGATGGCCGCCGCTGCCGCCGCAATGGGCCGCCCTGACGCCACGGACCGCCTTGCTGACCTGGTCGCCGAAACCGCAAGGGCGTAGGTCAGCACCCAAGACCCTAGATTTGCCGCAATAATTGCGGCATAAGCCGCGGCAATCAAAATTCGCGAATCTGCCGGGGTATTCCTATGAAGCTGCCACTCACCATCGGGCCAATCCACTTTGTGGGCATTGGCGGTATTGGCATGAGCGGTATTGCCGAGGTGCTGCACAATCTGGGTTATACGGTTCAGGGCTCCGATATGGCAGAGAGCCCGAATGTGCTGCGGCTGCGTGACAAGGGCATCATTGTCAAGATTGGTCACGAAGCTGCTCATGTTGATCACGCTGCCGTTGTTGTGGTGTCTTCGGCCATTAAACGGGACAATCCGGAACTGAAATCGGCGCGTGAGCACCGTTTGCCAGTTGTGCGCCGGGCAGAAATGCTGGCTGAACTGATGCGATTGAAATCCTCTATTGCTATCGGCGGAACCCATGGCAAGACAACAACCACATCGCTGGTCGCAACGCTTCTGGAAGCCGGTCACCTGGATCCAACCGTTATCAATGGTGGCATCATCAATGCCTATGGCACCAATGCAAGATTGGGGGATGGGGAATGGCTGGTCGCAGAAGCAGACGAATCGGACGGGACTTTTGTTAAATTGCCTGCTGAGATTGCAGTGGTCACCAACATCGATCCAGAGCACCTGGACCATTACGGAACTTATCAGGAAGTCAAAAATGCCTTCCAAAGGTTTGTAGAAAACGTTCCCTTCTACGGATGTGCCGTTATGTGCACAGACCATCCGGAAGTGCAGGCGCTGGTGGGCCGAGTTGAAGACCGTCGTTTTGTAACCTATGGCGAGAACCAGCAGGCCGATGTTCGTTTTCTCGATATTGATGTAATCGACGGAAAATCTCATTTCCAGGTCGATGTACGGAGCAGTTCCGGAGCGGTGCGCAGCATCGAAAACCTCATCCTGCCAATGCCCGGTGTCCATAATGTTTCCAATGCAACAGCTGCCATCGCTGTCGCCCTGGAACTTGGATTGACCGATGATGAAATTCGCAATGGTCTTGGCCGGTTTTCCGGCGTAAAGCGACGTTTTACTCACACCGGTACAGTTGAGGATGTGCAAGTTTTTGACGATTATGCGCATCACCCGGTTGAGATTTCAGCCGTGTTGAGGGCCGCGCGGTCCGCCGCAAAGCGCAATGTTGTTGCGGTGGTTCAACCACATCGATACACGCGGCTGCAGAGCCTTTTCGAAGACTTCTGTGCCTGCTTCAATGATGCCGACACAGTGATTGTTGCGCCTGTCTATGCCGCTGGAGAAGAGCATATTGAAGGCGCTGATGAAAAAGCACTGGCAGAAGGTCTGCGCATGCGCGGCCATCGCCATGTTCTGGAGCTCTCTTCGTCTGATCAATTGGCGGAACTTGTCAGCCAGAACACCGAAGCGGGCGATCTGGTTATTTGTCTTGGTGCAGGATCCATTACGAAATGGGCCTATGATTTGCCCGTTGGGCTGGAAGAAATCGGGGCGCGGGCGTGACACAATCCCTTGTAGAGCGCATACGCAATGCGGTGCCTGATATCAGGGGTTCGCTGACAGAAAACGCTGACCTGTCGAAAATCACCTGGTTCCGCGTTGGCGGCCCGGCAGAAGCCTTGTTCATGCCAGCGGATGCTGCTGATCTGGCAGATGTCCTTGCTGCTTTGGGCGATGATGTGCCGGTTATGGTTCTGGGCCTCGGTTCTAATCTTCTGGTGCGCGATGGCGGAATTCCGGGCTTGGTCATCCGCCTGTCGGGCAGGGGATTTGGTCAGGTTGAAGTGACCGGGGATCATACCATTCACGTGGGCGCGGCCGTGCCGGATGTACGGCTGGCAAAGGCTGCCGGTGAAGCTGGTATTGCCGGCTTTTCGTTCTATCGTGGCATTCCTGGCTGCGTTGGCGGTGCTTTGCGCATGAATGCCGGAGCGCATGGTGGAGAGACCAAGGATATTTTGATGGAGGCACATGCGGTTGACCGCAAGGGCAATCAACACGTCCTTTCAAATGCAGATCTGGGCTATGCTTACCGCCATTGTTCTGCACCCAAGGATTATATTTTTACCAAAGCCATTTATCGCGGGACTGCCGGAGATCCGGCTGATTTGCTGACGGAAATGGATGAAGTTGCTCGTTATCGTGAAGAAGTTCAGCCGGTCAAAGAACGCACAGGTGGCTCCACCTTCAAGAACCCGCCAGGTCATTCCGCATGGCGGGTCATCGACGAAGCCGGGCTTCGAGGACACCGCGTAGGCGGCGCGCAAATGTCTGAAAAACATTGCAATTTCATGATCAATGTTGATGGCGCCACTGGCCATGATCTGGAAACATTGGGTGAAACTGTCCGCGCCGGGGTGAAGGCGCATTCCGGTATTGAACTGGAATGGGAAATCAAGCGGCTTGGCATATTCCGGCCTGACGAATCTGTGATTCCCTTAATGGGCCAGTCGTAACCTTTCATTAATCATATTTGTCAGTTCTTTGGTCACGGAATCCGTCTGATTTCGTGGCTTTTGGTACACAAATCGTAAATCAGTCACGCAATCTGCAATTCGTAAACTAAACTTTTACCTGTTCTTAACCATGATGGGTTGGAACAGAGGTTCATAAAAGTTTGTGGCGCGCCCGAAAGTGCGTCGCTGAGGCAGAACCGCCAAAGAGAGTATAGGCCCGATCTGATTTGGGCCAACGCGGATTAGGAATTGCATGACGCAGGCAAAACATATTGCTGTTTTGATGGGAGGGTGGTCTTCAGAGCGCCCGGTAAGCCTTGCGTCTGGTAAACCCTGCGCCGAGGCCCTGCGCACATGCGGCTATAATGTGACCGAGATCGATGTAGATCGCGATATCGCTTCTGTACTCACGAAGGTCCAACCAGACGTGGCATTCAATGCGCTTCACGGCCCCTTTGGTGAAGATGGCACCATTCAGGGCGTTTTGGAGATACTGAACATTCCTTACACCCATTCGGGAGTTTTGGGCTCGGCACTGGCCATGAACAAGGAAAAAGCAAAATTTGTGATGGGAGCGGCCGGTGTTCCTGTTGCTGATTCCAAAGTTTTGCACCGGCTGGAAGCCGCAAAAAAACATGTTCTGCAGCCGCCTTATGTTGTGAAGCCTGTCAATGAAGGCTCCAGCTTTGGTGTTTTGATCGTGTCTGCTGAAGCCGCTCATCCGCCACAAGAGCTTTATTCCGATGAGTGGCCCTATGGCGATATCGTTATGGTTGAAAGCTATGTTGCTGGGCGCGAACTAACTTGTGGCGTGATGGGTGACACCGCGCTGGGCGTTACCGACATTATTTCGCAGGGCAGCCCCTTCTATGATTTCGATGCCAAATATGCTGATGGCGGTTCACAGCACATCTTGCCAGCTGAATTGCCGAGCGATCTTTATGGGGCAATTCAGAACCACGCAGTTGCCGCGCATAATGCCCTTGGGTGTCGCGGCATTTCACGAGCGGACTTCCGCTATGACGAAGCTAAAGAGGAATTGATCTGTCTGGAGGTTAACACCCAGCCAGGCATGACGCCGACATCATTGGTTCCCGAAATGGCCGCACATGCTGGCTATGACTTTCCTGCTCTCATGAACTGGATGGTGGAGGACGCGTCATGCAATCGTTGATCCGCCGCGCCATGGGCCGTCCAGCTATTCAGCCAACTGTAACCGTGCTGGACTTCTCCTTTCTCCATCGCATGCTGGCAGCAGAAAAAACCATATTGCCGCGCGCGCTGCGGAAACCTGTTCGCATTCTGTCGCGTCTGCAATTTGAAGTGCCACAATGGATTGGGAAAAAAGCCGCGATTGGTTTGCTGGCATCAACTGCGGTCTATGGATTGATCATCGGGGGCCATGCCACCGCGCTGGTTGGACATGCAACGTCTCTGACCGGCCTGAAAGTTCAGGAAGTTCGTATCAAGGGTCAGGTCGAAGCATCAGAAGGCGATATCATTCGCTCGCTGGATCTGAAGACACATGCGTCAATGGTGTTGTTCGATGCAGCCGCTGCACGCAGTCGCATTCAATCCATGCCGTGGATCGAAGAAGTCAGCATTCGCAAGACCTATCCTGGCAGCGTTGACATCGTTATCAAGGAACGTCAGCCATTCGCTCTTTGGCAGAGCGGCAAAGTCGTATCCATTCTGGATGCTGACGGCCAGATCATAACCGGTCTTGAGGACAATAAATTCGCCTCATTGGTACTGCTGGTCGGCGAAGGTGCGGACATGGCGGGCCCTGCCTTCTTGGAGACATTATCAGACTTCACCATTGTCGAATCACGTGTTCGCGCAGCCGTATTGGTTGCAGGCCGCAGATGGAACCTTGTCTTGGATAATGGTCTGGAAGTGAAACTACCGGAATCCAACATGGAGCAGGCGCTGTCGAGAATGGCGATGCTGCAGTCCGACAATGAACTGCTGGACCGCGACATCCAGACCATTGATCTGCGCATTGCTGGCCGCATGGCTGTGCGTTTGCCAGAGACTGCAATGGAAGAGCACAAAAAGGCCTTTGACAAGCGCGTCAAAGAGCTAAAGGCAGGGGCAATCTGATGATGCAATTCGGTTCTGCCAAACCAAACACATTCCGGCCATTGTCGCCGAAAAAATCGGCAGTGGTATCCGTGCTCGATATCGGCTCCAGCAAAGTCTGTTGCCTGATTGCGCGTCTGCGCCCCCTTGAAGGTTTTGATGTGCTGCCGGGCAGAACGCATTCTGTTGAAGTGCTTGGCATTGGTCATCAACAATCTCGCGGTATCAAGACGGGCGTCGTGGTTGATCTGGACGGAGCTGAGCAATCCATTCGGCTGGCGGTTGACGCCGCTGAGCGCATGGCGGGCATCACCGTTGAGAGCCTGATTGTCAGCGTCACCAGTGGGCGTGTTTCAAGCGAATCCTATTCTGCCAATATTGGTTTGTCTGGTCACGAAGTGTCGGATTACGACATTCAAAAGGTTCTTCAGGCTGGCAGCACCCATTCGGTCAGTGACGATCGCAGGGCTATCCACTCATTGCCAATCGGTTATGCGCTGGATGGCAATCGCGGCATTGATGATCCTCGCGGTATGATTGGCAAGGACCTTGGGGTCGACATGCATGTGGTGACCGCTGATACAGCGCCGTTGCGCAATTTGGAACTCTGCATCAATCGCTGCCATCTGAGTGTTGAGACGATGGTGGCGACACCTTATGCCAGCGGACTTGCATCGCTGGTGGAAGATGAAGCTGGTCTTGGGGTGACCTGCGTCGATATGGGCGGTGGCACCACCACAATGTCGATCTTTATGGATGGTCATTTTGTCCACGCCGATGCCATTGCCGTTGGCGGGCACCACGTGACCATGGACATTGCACGCGGCCTGTCGACGCGCATGGTCGATGCTGAACGCATCAAAGCGCTTCATGGCAGTGCTCTGCCAAGCGTTTCTGAAGATCGTGACATCCTGTCAATTCCGCAGGTCGGAGATGGCGATGATGATGTCCCCAATCAGGTGCCGCGTTCCACGTTGACACGCATTATCCGCCCCAGGGTGGAAGAAATTCTTGAACTCATTCGCGATCGCCTCAGCGCATCCGGCTATGCCCCCCATGTGGGTCGCCGTATCGTTCTGACCGGCGGCGCGTCACAGCTGACTGGCATGACAGAAGCCGCCCGACGAATTATCGGACGTAATGTCAGGCTTGGACGCCCATTGGGCGTTGTCGGACTGCCGGAGGCGGCCAAAGGGCCGGCATTTTCGGCAGCGGTAGGTCTTCTGATCTATCCCCAGATTGCGCAACTGGAGCAACTTCGCCCCCGCGCAACAACCAAGGTTCTGCTGAATGGCACGGACGGGTATTTTTCCCGTGTCGGACAGTGGTTCAAAGAGAGCTTTTGATGCGTAATTTCAGGAGCATAACGATGACGAGGTCGCCGGACGGGAACGCTGAATGCCTTCACCACCGGCTTAGAGAAATGGAGCGACCCGATAGCAACCGGTCGACCGAGACATTAACGAGGGTAAAATGACGATTAACTTGCAAATGCCTGAAATTACCGAATTGAAGCCACGGATAACCGTGTTCGGCGTGGGTGGAGCCGGTGGTAACGCCGTCAACAACATGATCCGAGCCGGTCTGCAGGGTGTAGACTTTGTAGTCGCCAACACCGACTCCCAGGCGCTGTCCATGTCCCATGCTGAACGGGTTGTTCAGATGGGTGTTGCCGTAACTGAAGGGCTTGGCGCTGGTTCTCAGCCTGAAGTCGGTCGTGCGGCAGCAGAAGAGGTCATGGACGAAATCAATGACCATCTGAACCAGGTTCATATGGCATTCATCACGGCTGGCATGGGCGGCGGCACCGGTACTGGCGCTGCACCTGTCGTTGCCCGTGCGGCTCGCGAGTCCGGCATTCTGACGGTTGGTGTCGTAACCAAGCCGTTCCACTTTGAAGGCAAGCGGCGCATGGCGCTGGCGGAAGCCGGCATTGAAGAGCTGCAAAAACATGTGGACACGCTGATTGTCATTCCCAATCAGAATCTGTTCCGCATTGCCAATGAGAAAACCACGTTTGCCGATGCATTTGGCATGGCCGATCAGGTGCTTTACTCCGGTGTTGCCTGCATTACCGATCTGATGGTCAAGGAAGGCCTCATCAATCTTGATTTTGCCGATGTGCGCTCCGTAATGCGCGAAATGGGCAAAGCCATGATGGGAACAGGCGAAGCGGGCGGCGAAGGCCGTGCCGTTCAGGCGGCAGAAGCCGCTATCGCCAATCCACTTCTGGATGATGTATCGATGCGCGGTGCCAGAGGTCTGCTGATCTCTATCACTGGTGGCAATGATCTGACCCTGTTTGAGGTCGATGAAGCAGCGTCCCGCATCCGCGAGGAAGTTGACGATGATGCAAACATCATTCTGGGTGCGACTTTTGATGAGTCCATGGAAGGCGTCATTCGGGTTTCCGTGGTTGCCACTGGCATTGATTCCATTGCGGAATTAAATGCAGCGCCAGCTGATGTTCGCATGGCAGAACTGACCCAGCGCCTTCGCGGTGGAGCAGGTGCTGCTATCACAACATCAAACCAGACTGCTGAAGGGCAACAGCCGCAGATCGCGGCTCCGGCTCCTCAACAGGCTGAACTTGCGCCACGTGCACCAGCACAGGCGTCAAATGAGCTGGAAGATGAGTTGAGAATTGCTCGGCCAGCACCACAGGCGGCTCAACCGACGGCACGTCCTGCAGCATCTGATCCAAATGTGACACTGGCTCCGCTGAGAGCGCCTGCTCCTCAGCATCCACCACATGACGCCTATGAAGCACCGCCTCAGGAAGCACCGCGTACGGCCGGATTTGTACCAGCGGCAGCTCATGTACCGGAAAGCACAACACCGCGGATGCCAAAAGTGGAAGACTTCCCGCAAGTTGCTCAGCGTCAGATGCGGGCACATGAGGGTGGCGCAGAAGACCGGACTCATGATGGCGATGATCGTCGCCCAATGGGCTTGCTGCGCAGACTGGCTAATGTTGGTCTGGGACGCACCGAGGAAGAGCAGGGCCACCCTGCTCAGCCACAGCAACCGCGTCAGCCACAGGTTCCTGTAGCCCAGCAGCCTTCGGCACCACAACATGCGCCTGCTCCTCAGCAAGCACAGGTGCCGCAAGCCGCCCAACCACGTCAGGCAGCACCTGAGCCAATGATGCAACAGCCAGCTCCGCGCCCTGCTGCACCGCAGCCAGCTGCGGGTCAACTTGATGCACATGGTCGGGCACCTGCACCAAACTACGGTCAGAATCCGGCTCAGAATCATGGCCACAATCCGGCGAATTCACCGCAGGAAGATGATCAGCTGGAAATTCCAGCCTTTCTGAGACGCCAGGCAAACTGATCTTTGATCAATTTGTGTAACAATTAACCCCGCTGCGTGAGCAACGCAGCGGGGTTAATTGTTTGTTTTACCGACAAGAATTCAAAAACGCTGCGAATATTACGTAATATTACAAACGTGACACATTAGGTTAAAAAGCGTGATTTTCGTTTCCGATGGCAAAACCCTATTATCTGTGGCGAAAGCAAGGCAAATTGACTCGCGCTTACGATCTGCCAATTGGTAATAACATGCACCATTTGGTTTAATCACACGACGTCATGGTCTTGAAATCGAGGAAGCCAACAGAATCCATCAGGATCGGGGCTTTTGAGATCAGGTGACAGGGATGCGGGCCAGGTACCGTATTTTAGATGCACGTTGGAGTTTACGTGCAGGTTTATTGGGGCTGATATGACGATGTTTGATGTGAAGACGACCGCGCGGGATAAAACTGCCGGAAAGGCGTCCACCAGGACGGCACGTCAGACCACATTGAAAGACAGTATTGGTATTTCGGGCATCGGTGTTCATTCCGGCAAACCATCCAGTATTGTTCTGCACCCCGCCAAGAGTGGCAGCGGAATTACATTCCTGCGCAAGGCTGACGGGAATGCCATCGACCAATTGATTCCCGCCCATGTAAACAATGTTGGCGATACACGCCTTTGCACTGTTCTGGGTAATCCCGAAGAATTATATGTTGCGACTGTTGAGCACCTTCTGGCTGCGCTGCGCGGTATGAATGTTGATAATGTGCTTATCGAGATTGATGCCGCTGAAGTGCCCGTGATGGATGGCAGTTCCCGTCCGTTTGTCGAAGCCATTCGTGAAGTGGGAACAATCAGACAATCCGCACCACGGCGCTACATTCGTGTGTTGCGGGAAGTAAAAGCAGCCCACGGCAACGCACATGCTGTGTTGCGCCCACATGATGGCACACGGTTTGACGTGGAAATCGACTTTGAATCAGAAGCGATTGGTCGCCAACGTTTTATCGCTGAATTGACGCCTGAAGTTTTCGCTAAAGACATTTCCCGTGCCCGGACCTTCGGCTTTCTGGCCGAAGCAAAGCAGTTGCGTGCCATGGGCTTGGCACAGGGGTCTTCCTTCGATAATTCGGTTGTGATTGATGATGAAGATCGCGTGATGAACGAAGATGGTCTGCGTTATGAAGACGAGTTTGTCCGTCACAAGCTGCTAGATGCCATCGGAGATCTTGCTTTGGCGGGTTCACAAATACTTGGCGAGTACAAATCTATCTGCGGCGGCCACAAACTCAATGCGATGATTTTGGAAGCTCTTTTCGCAGATTCGAAAAACTGGTGCTATGAAGATGCGGCTCCCGTTGAAGACCAGCCTATGTATTCAACGCCTGTTGGAGCACCTGTTGGTTTGGAAGCTGCCAGTCAACCGGTTGCTGCTGCGAAGGCGTAAATTAGGGGCTGAATTTTGGGCCTAAATTAGGGCCTGAGTTCTGGACTTGAGAATGCGGATTAAGCCGGGCTTAAGGCCTTGTAACCTATAGCTTACCGCACTTGGACACCGTTTCGCCATTCTTGCTTGTCAAAACGTGGTTCGGTTGCGGTGGATGAAACTGATCACACATGAAATCTGATTGCCTTATTGAGGTGGTTTCATAGGAAGTTTTCCGGTATAAACCGCTGGTGAACAATTAAAGTCGCGCTTACAAGACAGTCTGATTATGGCCTTTAGCAATATGTCTCCATTTGTGTCCGGTATGAGTCGCAATTCTATGAACATGATTACGCGCCTATTTTTGGTGGCAGGGCTTGGCCTTGCAGTGGCTGCTTGTGCGTCCAAGGCGGACGATTACGAACAGCTTGCTTTTGAAGAGCCAGACCCCGCTGATGCCACCTATAATGAGGGTCTGTCTCTGCTGAACGCAGGCCGGATTGGTAAAGCTGCGGACAAGTTTCAGGAAGTCGATAAGGCCCACCCTTATTCAGACTGGGCACGCCGCTCACTCATTATGTCTGCTTATTCCAGTTATAAGTCTGGCGACTACGATACAACGGTCACATCGGCCAGACGCTTTGTTTCACTGTATCCGACCAGCCCGGATGCGGCCTATGCGCAATATCTGATAGGCGAGAGTTACTTCCGACAAATCCCGGATATCACGCGTGACCAGGAAATGTCGGCGCGCGCGCTCAGGGCCATGGATCGGGTGGTCAAGAATTATCCCGAAAGCGAATATGCTGATGATGCCCGCCGCAAGACTCAGGTCGCGCGGGATCAGATCGCCGGTCAGGAAATGATGGTCGGTCGGTATTATCTGGAACGCAAGAATTTTGCAGGCGCCCTGAATCGATTCAAAACGGTCGTTAACAAATATCAGACCACACGCCATATCGAAGAAGCGCTGATGCGTTTGGTCGAAACCTATATGGCCATGGGCATTGTAAGCGAAGCACAGACTGCGGCAGCCGTTCTTGGCCATAACTATCCTGACAGTGAATGGTATAAGGATGCCTACGCTTTGCTGGATACTGGTGGTTACAGACCAGAGCGCAACGCTGGCTCCTGGATTTCTCGGGCATTTGGTGCTGTTATTCCCGGATAGGGATGTCGCCTGCTATGAAGCCTGATGGAGCCTGGGGGAGCCGACCGTAAATGCTGGCGAATCTGTCGATCCGCGACATCGTTCTTATCGATCAACTGCAAATCAGCTTTGAATCCGGCCTGACTGTTTTGACCGGAGAGACCGGTGCAGGCAAATCCATATTGCTGGACTCCCTCTCTTTGGCACTTGGTGCACGTGGTGACGGCAGCCTTGTGCGTGAGGGGCAGGAAAAAGGGTCAATCACTGCCAGCTTTGACCTGCCAACAGCTCACCCGGTGTTTTCCATCATGAAGGCTCATGATCTGGATGGCAGTGGGGATTTGATTCTGCGCCGGGTTCAGTCTGCCGATGGCAGGACACGGGCATTCATTAACGATCAGCCGGTCAGTGCCACCTTATTGCGGCAAATTGGCGAAAATCTCATTGAAATACACGGCCAACATGATGACCGTGCGCTGGTTGACCCGGCAACTCATTTACTGCTGTTGGATGCTTTTGGTGGACTGGACGCCGCATGTGCAGATGTAGCTGCCTTGTTCAAAGACTGGCGCAACAAGAAAGACGAATTGGCAGACCTCAGTCGCAGGGTAGAGGAAGCAAATCGCGAAGCGGACTATCTGCGGGCCAGTGTTGAACAATTGAGCACCCTGTCACCTGAAGAGGGCGAAGAAGAGGAACTTGCAGACAAACGCCAATCCATGATGCAGGCGGAAAAGGTCGCGGGCGACATCCATGAAGCCTATGAGGCTGTTGCCGGACCGCAATCGCCGGTTCCCGTCATTGCCAGTCTGATGCGCCGTCTTGAGCGCAAGGCAGAGCAGGCACCCGGTTTACTGGATGAAGCTTTGGCGGCACTTGATCGCGCTCTGTTGGCGCTGGATGAAGGGGCTTCATCATTGGGTCTGGCCCTGCGGGCAACGGAGTTTGATGCAACTGTTCTGGAAAGCTGCGAAGAGCGGTTGTTTGCGCTGCGGGCCGCAGCACGCAAATACAATGTGCCTGTGGAGAGTCTCAATCTTCTTGCGATCAAGATGGCAGATGAGCTGGATGCGTTGGACAATAACGCAGAGCGCCTTGTTGCGTTGGAGAGGGAAACCAAAACGGCTGAAGCCGATTTTGTCTCCTCTGCTCGTGCTTTGTCTGAGCAGCGCCAGCATGTAGCACACGCATTGGAAGAAGCTGTTGCCAAAGAATTGCCGTCTTTGAAACTGGAACATGCGCGTTTTCTTGTGGATTTCCAAAGCGATGAAACCCAGCGCAATGAGCGCGGAATTGATCAGGCTGCCTTCTGGGTTCAAACCAATCCTGGCACACGGCCCGGACCCATGTTGAAAGTCGCCTCTGGCGGTGAATTGTCGCGCTTTCTATTGGCGCTCAAGGTTGCTCTGGCCGATAAGGGATCTGCACCTTGCTTGATATTTGACGAAATCGATACCGGTGTTGGCGGCGCTGTGGCTGAAGCAATCGGTCGACGGCTCGCGCGACTGGCTGAGAGCGTCCAAGTGCTTTCTGTCACCCATGCGCCTCAGGTTGCAGCCCGTGCATCCGGACATTTACTTATTGAAAAGGCCGGCGTCTCTGGGCAAAACAGGGTGGAAACAGCTGTCCACCCAATTGGTGGTGATGCACGCAAGGAAGAAATTGCGCGCATGCTGGCCGGTGCCACAATCACCAATGAAGCAAGAGCGGCTGCGGAAAAGCTCATTGCCGGAACAAGCGAATCCTGAGACGGGTATTATATATGGGTGAAATGGGCGGAACGCCGGTTGATGAACTGACCTTGGATCAGGCCGCTGTCGAACTGGAACAGTTGGCGGCAACCATCGCTGAGCATGATCAGCACTACCATCAGGATGATGCGCCTAAGATAGATGATGCACAGTATGACGCTCTGAAACGTCGCAATCTGGAAATCGAAGTGCGCTTTCCAGAATTGATCCGGTCTGATTCTCCAAGCCAACGTGTTGGTTATGCCCCTTCAGAGAAGTTTTCCAAATACACTCATTCGGTTCCCATGCTTTCGCTGGACAACGCGTTTTCAGAAGAGGACGTGCAGGATTTTGTTGGGCGAATTCGGCGGTTTCTGGGGCTCGACGGCGAAGTTCCAATTCCCATCACAGCCGAACCCAAGATCGATGGTCTTTCTGCAAGCCTGCGCTATGAGAACGGCATTCTGGTCAATGGTGCAACCCGTGGCGATGGGCAGGTCGGCGAGAACGTTACCGGGAATTTGCGCACTGTGGAAACCATCCCGCAGCGCCTGAAGGGGGCTGGCTGGCCAGACATCATCGAAATACGCGGCGAAGTCTATATGGCGCATGAGGATTTCAATGCTTTGAATGCGCGGATGCTGGAGAGCGGGCGGCAATTTGCCAATCCGAGAAATGCCGCTGCCGGGTCTTTGCGACAATTGGACGCCCGGATCACAGCTGAACGCCCCCTGAGGTTTTTTGCCTATGCGTGGGGCGAAATCAGTACGCCTGTTGCCAAAAGTCAGCTTGAGATGATTGAGAAATTCAAAGCCTGGGGCTTTGACATCAATCCGCTGATGCGGCGAGGCGACAGCGTCGCTGAACTGATAGCCGTATACAAGGATATCGAGGCGCAAAGGGCAAGCTTGGGCTACGACATTGATGGCGTGGTCTACAAAGTTGATGAATTGGCCCTGCAGACGCGGTTGGGTTTCGCGTCCCGTTTTCCACGCTGGGCCATCGCCCACAAATTTCCTGCCGAACAGGCGACCACAATCCTTGAAGATATAGAAATTCAGGTTGGTCGCACTGGCGCACTGACGCCTGTTGCCAAGCTGCGTCCGGTCACAGTTGGTGGTGTCGTGGTCTCCAATGCCACCCTGCACAATGGTGATTATATTGCCGGAATTGGGGCCAATGGGGAGCCGATCCGCGAAGGTCGGGATTTGCGCAAGGGTGATCAGGTCACTGTTCAGCGGGCCGGGGATGTAATTCCTCAGATCGTGGATGTGGATATTTCAGTGCGCGCTGATACGTCCAAGCCGTTTGAATTCCCCGAGATTTGTCCGGCCTGTGGCAGTCATGCCGTGCGTGAAGTCAACGCCAAGTCCGGCAAGATTGATGTGATACGCCGTTGCACGGGCGGACTGATTTGCCCGGCGCAGGCCGTGGAAAAACTGAAGCATTTTGTGTCTCGCAATGCGCTGGACATTGATGGCTTTGGTGATAAGCAAGCCGAAGCATTTTATCATGATGGCCTTGTGACACGCCCGGCAGATATCTTTACGCTTCAGCTTCGTGACAAGCGCTCTCTCAAGCGTCTGAAAGACAGAGAAGGTTGGGGCGGCACCTCCGCGCGCAATTTGTTTGAGGCCATTGATGAGCGCCGAAACGTCGTTCTGAACAGGTTTATCTTTGGGCTTGGCATTCGCCATATCGGGGAGGGCACTGCCAAATTGCTGGCCCGGCAATATGAAGATTTTGAGGTTTTGCGGTCTGCTGTCAAAGCTGCGGCAAACGAGACGTCTGATGCCTGGACGGATCTGGTGAATATTGACGGCATTGGCGAAACTGTAGCCCATGCTCTTGTGGAGTTCTTCACCGAGCCACACAATGATGAAGCGCTGGACGCCCTGTTGGAAGAGGTAACACCAACGCCGATGGAAAAAACCGCAAGCGACAGCCCGGTTGCCGGAAAAACAGTGGTGTTTACAGGATCATTGGAAAAATTCTCCCGCGATGAAGCCAAAGCCATGGCTGAGCGGTTAGGTGCCAAAGTCGCTGGCTCAGTTTCCAAGAAAACTGACTTGCTGGTGGCAGGTCCCGGAGCAGGGTCCAAGCTGAAAAAGGCTCAGGATCTGGAGATTGAAATTACGGATGAGGATGGTTGGTTGGCCATCGTCGGGTAGCGAGCATCTGATTCATTCGATTCAATGATGACAGCCTTCAACACTATGCGTGTGTGTTTGAACCCGTATGGCAGTATAAGACAGTCTTGCTGACTTACTTAAGAGGTGTGCATGTCGGTCGAAACACCGCTGATCAACGAACGGCGAGAGTTCAAAGACGGTGTGAAGGCATCGCTCCCCATTGTTGCTGCCGCCAGTCCCTTCGGGGCTGTTTACGGTGCAGCGGCGATTGCCAGTGACATGAGTTTTTTTGAAACCGTTTTTATGAGCGGCACTGTCTTTGCCGGTGCCAGTCAAATGGTTGCAGTTGATCTGCTGGCAACGCCCTTGCCATTCTGGACAATTGTTCTGTCGGTATTCGCAGTCAATTTCAGGCACATTCTCTACAGCGCTTCGCTGGGTCGCAAAATGCATCGTTTTGGACCATTCCAGAAAGCACTGGCATTTATGCTCTTGATTGATCCGCAATGGGCGATTTGCGAAAAACGAACCATGTCACGGCCACTCACCACTGGGTTCTACTTTGGCCTCGCCATGCCTCTTTGGATTGTGTGGTTGTTGTCCAGCGCCATTGGCGCCGCTTTTGGAAAGCTGGTCACCAACCCAGAAGCAATTGCGTTTGATTTCATCCTGCCGCTCTATTTCATCGCTTTGCTAATGGGGTTTCGGGAACGATATGGCTGGCTCCCTGTGGTTCTTGTTTCCGGCAGTGCAGCGTTGATGGCTTTCTGGATGATAGGCCCACCCTGGCATGTCGCCTGCGGCGCCTTTGCCGGTATTCTGTATGCCGCATGGCGCGGCAAGCCAAAGGATTTGATGGCGTTGTCACCAAACGCAAATCAATCCGGGGAGGGTGCCAATGTCTGACATGATCTGGCTGATCCTCACCTTGGCAGTACTAACTTATGCCACCCGATTTGGTGGGCATGTGATCCTGTCGCGATTCAAGCGGATCAACCCACGGCTTGAAGCGGCTCTCGATGCCGTCCCGGCTGCTGTCATCACGGCACTTGTGGTCCCTGCTGCGTTCACGACTGGCATCCCCGAATTCATCGGGGCCGCAATGGCAGTTGCTTTGAGCTTCCGGCTCTCAATGCTGAGTGTTTTGGTGTTGTCCACTGCCACTGTGGCCGCTTTGCGCTATTTGCTGTGAGATTTACGCATCATTGGTGATGTCGCCCGTGACAGCCAGGCTGTCTCTTCCGGTGTCAGCAGATCGGTGTGAACCAGTTTTTCAAAGACTTCGTGATGGTACTCATTGAGCCACGCTAATTCTTCGTCACTGAGACCATCAGCATCAACACTGCGCAGATCAAAAGGGCAGAATGTGATGGTCTCAAACCCCATCATTGGCATGTCGCCATCCTCGATTGGCTGCGGTTCTTCAACAATGACAAGGTTTTCCAGCCGAATGCCAAAATGGCCGGGTTTGTAGTAGCCCGGCTCATTCGACAGGATCATACCCGGTTCAAGCGGCACATGGCCGGTTTTGGCAATTCTTGCTGGCCCCTCATGCACATTCAGATAGGCGCCAACACCATGGCCGGTCCCATGGCCGAAATCACAGCCCGATTGCCAAAGCGGCAACCGCGCAAGTGTATCCAATTGCGCACCACTGGTGCCCGATGGAAAACGTGCCGTGGAAATAGCTATGTGGCCACGCAAGACCTGCGTGAAGCGCTGTTTGCGTTCCGCATCGACAGAACCGATGACGATTGTTCGTGTGATATCGGTAGTGCCATCCTGATATTGCCCACCTGAATCAACCAGATAGAGAGACTTATCCTCAATGACCGCGTTGTGATGTTCCATCACGCGGTAATGCGGCAACGCCGCGTTACTACCGGCTGCTGAAATCGTATCAAACGAAATCTCCTGCAACTGTGAGCTATCGGCCAATGCTGTTTCGCGCCTGATATCTTCAAGTTGGCGGGCAGCATCAATTTCCGTCAGATTTCCCGCCGGTTGCTGATCAAGCCAGCACAAAAACTTCACCATGGCCGCGCCGTCACGCAAATGCGCCCGGCGCATGCCATCCAGTTCAACGGAGTTCTTTGTGGCTTTCATTGCCACCACTGGGTCTTTACCTTCCACCAGTGTTGCACCGCCCTTTTCAAGGACTATGCGCATAGCATCTGCACAACTGTCTGGATCAACCAAAATGGAAGGGTTGCCGTTGGAAATACGCTCCATGGATGCGCCAAAATCCGATATTTCTTCAATCTCGGCAATCTCAGACAGCGCAACACGCACTGAATTTGAAAGTTTTTCTCCATCGACCCAAAGAATCGGACTGTCATTTTTCCGCAACAGCGCAAAGGCAAGGGCAACCGGATTGTGAGCCACATCACTGCCGCGAAGATTGAAGGTCCAGGCAATTGAATCCGTCAGGGTGACCAGAGCCGCATCGGCGTTCATTTCATCCAGGTGGTCTGAGACGCGCAGTAGCTTGGCGGGCGCGCTCTCGCCTGCAAATCCAATATCCTGTAAAACAATGCGCCCCTTGGCAGGGGCAGGCCGGCCATCCTCTTCCCAGATTTGACCAACCAGATCGACAGGGCATGAAACCAGTTCTGCACCGGCTGTTTCGCAGGTTTTTCTGAAGTTGCGGACCTGTGAGACGGTTAGATAAAAGGGGTGATACCCCACACGATGACCCGGTTTAAGATTGCTCTTCAGCCATTTGGTTGGACCTGACATCACAACATCAACGGTTGAAAAAGTGTCAGGGTCAATCTGTTGAGAGGCCTGTTCTGTATACCGCCCGTCAATGAAAAGATATCCCCGGTCAGCCATGGCAATGGCCCATCCGGCAGAACCGGTGAACCCGGTCAGATAGGAAAGCCGCTCCTGATCAGCTGGAAGGTACTCGCTTTGATGTGCATCTGCATGAGAGATGATGTAGCCATCAAGACCATTGCCTTTCAGAGCTTTTGCAAAGCGCGCAAATCTCTCTCCAAGCAGGTTTTTTCCAACCGGTGGCTGAGCAAAAGACTGAAACATAAAGATCTCCTTTTATGCGCGTATGACGCGCCATCGGTCGAATGTCAAAACAGACAGCAATGCTGCATTGCAAGGTGAATTGTTCGCATATGCAAAAAACGCAATGCTGACATGCAGCATTGTCCCTTTTCTTATGCGCTGTGATCCCTAAATTCTACAACATCAGAGCGGCGCACTTTAGTCCCTCCCAGATGTTGAACGCGATCTCCTCCCACGCTGACAACGCAAAGTGTGCCGCTCTAATCCAATTTTTAAAGCTAAGGACAAAGATCATGGCTACAACTGCCTCTTTTACAAACGTCCCCGCTCGTGCTGCCGGTTCGAACTCCGTATTTCGTCGCGCGATGGATCGCATGGTATCTGCACGGGAACGTCAGGTATCCCGCTATGTAAACGGTTACCTTTTGACACTTGACGACCAGACACTGGCTGAAAACGGTTTTAACCGCAAATCGCTTGAAAAAGCAGGTTCTGCCATTTACCCGTTCTAAGTCAGTTACTTAGACTGAAGTTTAAAACACCGGATGGTTTTACCATCCGGTGTTTTTTTGTCTGAAGCATGGTTTTAGATGAGCGAGACAGGGCTCTAAAGCACTGCGCAGAAGGTGAGCGTTGTCCAGCCCTCGCGAGAAGCGCGCCGCTGCAATGCCAAGCCATGTGCCACATAAGCGGCAACTACACGGTTTGCCTGCGCATCCAGAATTCCGGACAGAATCAGCGTTCCGCCTGCCGCCAGTTGCCCACCAATTTCTCCCGCCATTGTCATCAATGGTCCTGCAAGAATATTGGCAACAATCAGATCAAATGGCGCGTTTACGCGGATTGCCGCATGATGCATCCCGTTTGCTTCAACTACATGAATCCGGTTTGCTACTTGATTCAATTGGGCATTTTCGCGTGCAACGTCCACCGAAACCACATCAATATCGCTGGCAAGCACAGGTTGGTGACAGGCCTTGGCAATCGCGATGGCCAGAAGGCCTGTTCCCGTACCCATATCGAAAATTCGTTCAAAGGACTTGCGCCTAAGAACATATTCCAGTGCTTCAAGGCAGCCGGCTGTTGTGCCATGATGGCCGGTGCCAAACGCTTGTCCGGCCTCAATCTCAACGCCATCAGCGCCAGCGGGAATAAGAGCCTTGTCATGAGCGCCGTGAACAAAGAACCGCCCGGCAGCAACCGGTCGTAAGCCTTCGAGGCTCATGGCCACCCAATCCTCATCGCCAACGTCTTCATGGGTCATTTCCAGACCTGACATATCAGCAGTAAGCAGACCCTTGATTCGGTCCAGAGCCTCTGTCAGTTCCTCTTTGGGAACATAAATATCGATGGTCCATTCCAACGAATCAGGATTGTCTGGCTCGACCTCGAAATGCGAGATGGCATGGCCATCTTCTTCAAAGGCAGCTTCAAGCAATAAAAAGAGGTCGCTGGCTTCCGGAGTATCCAGGCGCAGCATAATTCGGGATTGGTTCATGATCAGTGGGTTTCCAGAAAACTGTCGACGACTTTTTTGCGTCCTGCCTTGTCGAAATCCACCGTGAGTTTGTTGCCGTCGATCTGAGCCACCAGCCCATAGCCAAACTTCATGTGGAACACGCGTTCGCCAAGTGCAAAATTTGATGATGCAGCAGAACCGCTTTTGGCCACCAACTCACCTTCAATGGTGCGCGGGCCACCGCTATTGCGTTTAGTACCTTCGTTCTTGCTGTGCTGTTGTGCACGCTGCCAGCCGGGTGTGGAATAAGTGTTGCGAAACGTATCCTGTGTGTCGAACCGGCTGGCGCCATAGGCGCCACCGCCGGACGACCCGTAGCCGCCATAGCTGCTGTTGCCTTCATTGATTTCGGCATGTGTTTCCGGCAATTCATCCAGAAACCGCGAGGAAATGGCCTCTTGCCATTTCCCGCGAATGAACCGGTTCGAGACAAACCAGATTTTTGCTGCTTTCTTGGCACGCGTCAGGCCCACATAGGCTAGTCGCCGTTCTTCCTCGAGCCCTGCGTTCCCTGATTCATCCATTGCCCGTTGATGGGGGAACAGTCCTTCTTCCCACCCGGGCAAATAGACTGTCTCGAATTCCAGGCCTTTTGCAGAATGCAGTGTCATGATGCTGACTGCATCATAATCTTCTTGTGTGTCTACATCCATAACCAGAGAGATATGCTCCAGAAAGCCGCCCATGCTTTCATACTCTTTCATGGAGCGGATCAGCTCTTTCAGGTTTTCCAGTCGGCCGGGCGCATCTGCCTTACGATCATTCTGCCACATCTCGGTGTAGCCGCTTTCATCCAGAACGATTTCGGCAATTTCCGTATGGGATAGATTGTCAGCCTGTTCGCGCCAGCGCGACAGGCTGTTGACCAGATCAGACAAGGCCTTGCGTGGTTTGGGCTTCAACTCTTCAGTGTGGCACAGCTCATGTGCTGCCTGTATCAGTGGAATGGACCGCGCACGCGCAAATGCATGCAGCAAATTGAGTGTTGCATCACCAAGGCCGCGGCGCGGCGTGTTGACGATCCGCTCAAAGGCCAGATCATCAGCAGGTTGCAGCATGGCGCGGAAATAGGCCAATGCATCGCGAATTTCCATGCGTTCATAAAAGCGCGGGCCACCAATCACACGGTAATTCAGCCCTAATGTAACAAAACGATCTTCAAATGAGCGCATCTGGAAAGATGCGCGCACCAGTATTGCCATATCGTTCAGCGCATGGCCGCCACGTTGCAACTGCTCAATATCTTCGCCAATGGCCCGGGCTTCTTCTTCTGAATCCCAGACCTTGGAAATCATAACTGGATCTCCCATTTCAGCCGTATCAGTGAACAGGGTTTTTCCAAGCCGGTCTTCATTGTTTTCAATCAGGCCGGCGGCAGCGCCTAGAATATGACCGGTTGAGCGGTAATTACGCTCCAGTCGAATGACTTTGGCGCCCGGAAAATCTTTCTCAAAACGCAGAATGTTGTCCACTTCGGCACCGCGCCAGCCATAAATGGACTGATCATCGTCACCCACACAGCAGATATTGCTGTTGCCCTGTGCCAAAAGACGTAGCCACATATATTGGGCCACATTGGTATCCTGATACTCGTCCACCAGAATGTATTTGAAACGGCCGTGATACTCTTTCAGCACGTCCGGATTCTTGCGAAACAAGTTGAGGCATTCCAGCAGCAAATCGCCAAAATCAACGGCATTCAGAGCTTTCAGGCGGTCTTGATAGGCCTGATACAACTCGCCTCCCTTACCATTGGCAAAGCTGCCCACGTCCCCTTTGGGCACCTGATCTGCGGACCAGCCACGGTTTTTCCAGCTATCAATGATGTTGGCCAATTGGCGCGCAGGCCAGCGTTTCTCGTCAATATTTTCTGCCTTGATGATCTGTTTCATCAGGCGAATCTGGTCATCTGTGTCGAGGATTGTGAAATTTGATTTCAGCCCGACCAGCTCTGCATGTCTGCGCAGCAATTTGACGCCGATGGAGTGGAATGTGCCAAGCCAAGGCATGCCCTCTGCTTTGCCGCCAATCAGTTGCCCGACCCGATCTTTCATTTCCCGTGCTGCTTTGTTGGTAAAAGTGACAGAAAGAATCTGGTCTGGAAGCGCGCATCCGGTCGCAAGAATGTGAGTGATCCGTGTGGTCAGAACCCGGGTTTTGCCGGTGCCTGCGCCGGCCAATACAAGCAGTGGTCCGTCAATGCTTTTCACTGCGTCTAGTTGCTCTTGATTCATACCGTCCATATAGGGCGCTATAATAAGCGAAGCCGCCGCCCGTTTGCTGGCACGGTCCGCCAGACCACCCGCTTTGGGTATGTGCGGCGTAACAGAAGAATTGTGACGTGTAGCCATGATTGATGAATTGATTCGCTGTGTTGTTATTCAATGAAGATAGGACAGCTAAAGCGCGAACCCAATTAATTCTGTTCTATTGTTGTTCTAACGATGTTCTTCCACGTTCGCATCAATCAACGCATCATTGAAATAGGCCAGTGCCTTGACCTGAACGGCCCAACCGACAAAGGTTCGGTTTTTACCGCTTGAAACGACCGGAATGCGGCCAAGACCTGTCTCGTCAAAGGCCCGCAAGGCTGTCTCCAACGTATCGGTCAGAATCATAACCCGCACATCATCTCCAAAGCTGAACCCGTCTGTCAGAAATTCTGCATCATCTTCCGGGTTCGGCGGCTGAAGAAATTCGGCAACACGAACTTTCTGAACCAGATATTTATGCGGTCCCACATTCACAAAGAGTCCACGCATCTCCAACTGCCAGTGGAAATAGGAACGCCCATGGATGGCCATGGTCAGACCAACCGCCACAGATACGGTCAACAGAAGCGCAATGGTGAGGCTGTAGCCGCCAGTGAGCTCAAACACGATCATGGTGGTGGAAATAGGTGCGCCAATGACCGCTGCCGACACAGCGCCCATACCCAGAATTGCATAGAGCCCCTGACTTGAGGCCATTTCCGGGAAAGCGCTGGCAGCGATAATGCCGAAGGCACCCCCAGCCATAGCACCCACATAAAGGGCGGGGGAGAAGATGCCGCCGCCAAAGCGCGACGCCAGTGTGATGGAAGTTGCTGCGGTCTTTGCAACGATCAGAGCCAGCATTAACGTCAATGGCAATTGCTGTCTCAGTGCCTGATCTGTGGCTTCATACCCCACACCCAGAACCTGCGGGAACCACAGCGCAATCAACCCAACCAGAAATCCGCCAATGACCGGTCGCAGAAAAAACGGAAAGGTCAGTCGGCGGGCGAGATAATCTGTACCGATCAGGGAAAACTGAAAAATCACAGCAACCAGAGCGCAGACAATGCCCAGAATGAAGAAAGCGGGGAATTCCAGATAAGAGGTAATCTGATAGATTGGAATCTCAAAAGCCGCGACATCGCCAATCCAGACCCGCGATAGAATCGTGCCGCAAACAGAAGCAATGACGATGGGCACAAAGGCCGTAGTGGCATAATGGCCAAGGATCACTTCCAGCGCGAACAGCACGCCTGCAATGGGGGCATTGAAACTGGCAGAAACCGCACTTGCAACGCCGCAAGCCAAAAGCGTACGGCGGCTGGTCTCGGGCAGTCCCATGCTGCGGGTTATTGCAGTGGCAAGCGTTGCACCAAGATGAACAATTGGGCCCTCACGCCCGGCGCTCGCGCCGGAACCAAGGGAAATTGCCGTCAAAATCGCACTGCGAATGCCGGATAACAGCCCAAGGCTTTCTGTGCCGGATACGCGCGCTTCTATGACATCTGCAACACCGCCAGTGCGCCGGCCCGGATGAAGATATTGCAGTGCCAGCCCGACCACCAGACCGCCTGTCGTGGGCGCGGCCAGAATGACCCACCAGGGCATGGCTGCAGCTGCAGACGCAACGCGTTCTGACATGTCGCCCAGCCAGACCCATTGCACAGCGCCAATTGCCAGACGAAACAGAATGGCGACAACGGCAACACCAAAACCGATCACAGTTGCCAGAATCCACAGTTCTGGCTGTCTTGTGCCAGCAAAAACCCGCCAATTCGGCTCTATCCAGCTATGAGCAATTCCGTAAAGACGCTTGACATGAGGCATCATGAAACCGGTCTCACATTGACGGCGCCGCCGGATTTTCTTGCAAAAAAGCCGTAATGGTTTTCATATCTGAAAAGCTCAGGGAAGGGTGTGTTCTGCGCAGACACGGGTTGATTCTGACCAATGAGGCGGATCCGAGCATTGGCTCGATCCTCTAGGACATTCAGAAACCACGAGAAATCGGACTGCGTCAAGGGACAATGAACCCAATATGGCAAGAATGGCTTGGTCTGCGTCCGATGCTTTGCTAACCAGACAGGGTTACAGAAAATAACAGGATAAGAGAATGTCAGCTGACGTGGTTGCGCCGCATGCCGAACGCGGGGATTTCGAAACTGTCGGCGCTGTTTTAAAGCAGCGCTTCGGTGAGCGGTTTTCAACATCGCAAGCTGTACGCGAGCAGCACGGGCATACAACAAGCTGGATCAAGAATCAGCCGCCTCAAGGGGTGGTCTTTGTTGAAACGACTGAAGATGTATCCGATGTCGTGTCTATATGTGCTGATCATAACGTTCCCATCATTCCTTACGGAACCGGCACGTCGCTTGAAGGCCATGTGAATGCACCGGAAGGCGGGGTGTCGCTGGACATGTCCAGAATGAACCGTGTGTTGACGGTGAATGCAGAAGATCTTGACTGCGTTGTCGAACCGGGTGTGACCCGCAAACAGTTGAATGATTATCTTCGCGACACCGGGCTGTTCTTCCCCATTGATCCGGGCGCAGATGCCAGCCTTGGCGGCATGGCGGCTACAAGGGCATCTGGCACCAATGCAGTGCGCTACGGCACCATGCGCGATAATATCATCAATCTCACAGCTGTTCTGCCCGATGGGCGGATTTTGAAAACTGGCAATCGGGCACGCAAAAGCTCTGCGGGATACGATCTTGCCAGATTGCTGATTGGCTCTGAAGGTACGTTGGGTATCATCACGGAGCTAACCTTGAAATTGCAAGGTATCCCGCAGGCAATTTCAGGCGGCGTCTGTCCATTTCCGACCATTGAGGACGCTTGTAACGCTGTTATTATGACCATCCAATATGGCATTCCGGTAGCCCGGATCGAGTTTCTTGACACCCTTCAGGTGAAGGCCTGCAATGCATATTCCAACCTGCAGCTAAGTGAACAACCAACCCTGTTTCTTGAATTTCACGGGAGCGATGCAGGCGTTGCGGAACAGGCGGAAATGTTTGGCGAAATTGCAAATGAATGCAATGGCGGTGCTTTTGTTTGGACGGCGCATGCAGAGGAACGGACAAAGCTTTGGCAGGCGCGTCACGATGCTTACTGGGCATCGATTGGATTGCGTCCCGGCTGCGAGGGGATCTCAACGGATGTCTGTGTGCCTATTTCCCGTCTCGCGGAATGCGTCACGGAAACGTTCCGTGATATTGAGGAAATGGGATTTGTGGCCCCCATGGTTGGACATGCGGGAGATGGAAATTTCCACGTGCTGGTCTTGGTGGATATGGATGATGCCGATGAAGTGGCGCGCGCCTCCACATTTGTTTCACAGCTGAACAGGCGCGCAATCGCAATGGATGGCACTTGCACCGGCGAACATGGCATAGGCCAGGGAAAGATGCCCTATCTTGAGGCCGAAATAGGACATGGTGTAGATCTGATCCGTCAAATTAAAGCCGCTATCGATCCACAGAATATCATGAACCCTGGGAAAATCGTGCCTCATATAGACTAGCGCCGTCATTTGGTGTTGCAGGCCGAAACGGGCCCTTTTCTATGCGGATAAGGAAAGAAATCGGTTGAATTCGATTTGAGGCGTCTTAACGTGGTGCAAGCGTCTTTCACCGGCACCTTTGGAGCGCTGCCCTGAATAAATTATACATCTTCGTTGGAAGTTTTATCATTCTGATCCTTGTGGGCGGGTTGATAGGGCCGTTTTTTATCGACTGGACTGCCTATCGGCAGATCTTTGAAGATGAGGCGTCCAAGGCACTCGGCCATCCGGTGCGTGTAACAGGCGCAGCTGACGCCCGGTTTCTGCCAATGCCAGCCATCACCTTTACCGATGTGCGCGTGGGCGAATCTGAAGGTGAAGCGCTTGCGCGGATTGATGAAATTCGCGTGAGAATGGAACTGATGCCGTTGCTGCGCGGCGAATTCCGGATCACGGATTTGGTTGCGGAACGGCCTGTCGTTTCTGCTGCTATCGACGATGCTGGCCGTTTGGACTGGCTTTTGACCACAGATAACCGCACACCGATTGATCCCGACAAGGTGATCTTCAACAGCGTGCGGGTATCAGATGGAACCTTGCGGTTGATTGACGGTCGACGTGATAATCTGTGGCAGTTGGACAATGTGAATTTTGAAGGCAATGCCCGCTCTTTGCTGGGCCCTTTCCGTGTTGAGGGCGGGTTTACTTATGAGGGACAGCCCAATGCGTTCCGCGTCGCCACCGGACGAACCGATGATCTGGGCAATTTGCGTGTTACTTTGCAGGTCAATCCTCTTGAAACGCCCGTGTCTCTGGCGCTTGATGGAATCTTGTCGAACTCTGAAGGCGGCCCGGTCTATGAGGGCACCTATACGTTCAGCGCCTATGCCGCAGAGGAAGAGGATGATGCTCCAAGAGAAGAACCCCCAATCCGCTCGCAAGGTCGCTATTCGCTGACCTCTGCCGATTTGGAGTTACCTGAATTCATCATTGCCATGGGCCCGCCAAGCCTTGCTTCCACCCTGGAGGGGACTGGTCGTATTCTGTTTGGTGACACGCCCAGCTTTGATTTGAGCCTGCGCACGGATCAAATTGATCTGGACCGCTCCATCGGGCGCGGCCCATCCGAGCCGGCACGGCCATCTCAGGTATCTGCACTGCTCGGTCAGCTGGCATTGGCAACACCCACAGAATTGGGAGTCGCTGGACGTTTGCGGATGGATGTCGGCTCAATTGTTCTGGGCGGTGGCATTGTGGAACGACTTGCCTTTGACGCCTCAAACGATCGGGGCGGCTGGCAGATTGATAAATTTGAAGCGCGGTTTCCCGGCAGGACGGCCTTCATAGCGTCTGGGCGTGTTGCGCGAAACGAGGAAACCCGGACCCCCCAATTTGATGGGTTTATGCGCGTTGCTTCTCTGGAGCCGGGACGCTTTGCTGTTTGGGCACGGCCAGATCAGCCAGTGCCAGGCACACCGCCGCCAGCGGTGCAGTTTGAAGCGCGTGCCGAATTTGGCCGCGAGCATCTGGTTCTGGAAGAAATCACGGGTACGCTTGGAAATGACGCCCTGTCCGGTGATCTGGATCTGAGAACGCCTTTGGGCGCACGCAGCCAATTGGATATGACCATTGACGCCGAACTGCTGGATCTGGACGCCATCAATGATCTGACCCGGCTTTTGTCCGGTCGCGATGCTGTTGCGGCTGCGGCTGTTACGGACAATGTGTCACTGAACCTGCATGCAATCCGTTTGGTCAGCGAAGGCGTGAACGCACGTGACGTCATTGTTGAAGCGTCATTGGCAGATGAAGTGCTGGAGTTGAAACGTTTTCAGATTGACGGGGTCGCTGGCGCCAACATCACAGCCATTGGACGGCTGGAAAATGTTTTCAGTAATCCCATTGGCACAATGACTTCTGAGCTTGAAGCGCCGGATTTGTCCGGCCTGCTTCAGCTTATGACACCCTATCTGGAAGATCTGCCAATCTTCAATGCGATCACCATTGCCGCGCCAGCTTTGGCGCCCGCTGATCTGGACATTCGCTTTTCTTCCGAAAAAAAATCAGAAGGCATTCAGGCCAACCTTCAACTGGGAGGAACTGCTGGCGGGTCTCCGCTGTCCTTCAAAGGCGAGTTCAACGGTCGTCCTGACGTGATGGAAAGTGGAGAGGTGACTTTCACCTTGGCTGCGGATTCCGAGGATTCTGCACAATTGCTGCGCCAGTTCTCAATTCCGGCAGAGCCAACATTGGAGCCAGTATTCGGCGCGCTCAGCATGTCCGGGCAGGGATCGCTGGATGCTGGGATATTCTCCAGCCTGATTGCCGATCTTGCCGGCACGCGCATAAATGCTGAAGGTTTTATCCGCCCGGGCAACGGCGCAGCGCTTGGATTTGACGGGTCATTGACCCTGAAAACGAATGCCGTCAATCCGTTGTTGAAGATGGCTGGCATCACATTCGCGGGCGCTTTGCAGACTGAAGTGGGACTGGTCAGGGACCTGCCGCTGGAACTTGCGGGTCAGATCAGCCTGGATGGTGCACGGATGGATGCGGAAATTTCCAGCGCGACCATTGATGGGGAACATATCACCGGAAGCGGGACACTGGATTTGTCCGACGAAACGCCAAGTCTTGTGGGCGATTTTTCAGTGAACCGGCTGAGTTTGCCGTGGCTTCTATCACTTGGTCTTGGAGAAGACCCTCTGGCAATTGTAATTGACGAAACCATCTGGTCCGAAAATCCGTTCAACGTGACAGCCCTTCGTGATTTGGAATTGGCAGTTGGACTGCGCCCAACCGTGCTTGAATTGTCGGACCGTCTGATTGCTGACAATGGCGGCGTAACGTTAACCGCTCGCACCGGTAGTCTGGGCGTGGAAATCATTGATGCGGGCTTTGCAGGTGGCCTTCTGTCAAGCGTCGTCAATATCCGAAACACGCTTGGCTCGGTCGTCATGGATGGTCGATTGACGTTGCAGGAAGCTGCTCTGGAAGAACTGGTCTGGCGTCCCGAAGGCCGGGCATCGGCTTTAGGCGGACTAAATTTCTCTGCCGATTTTGAAGGCAATGGCGATTCCATGAAGGAGCTTATCTCCAGCCTGACAGGCGGTGGCACGCTGCTGGTTGAAAATGGCGAGTTCCGCAGCATCAATCCTTTGGCGTTCCGAAAAACCATGCGGGCAGTGGATGCCGGGCTCGAACTTGAAGAAGAGAAAATCACCGAAGAGTTTCTCAAGCACATCAACGACGGTGTGCTGCCTTTTAATTCTGCGGAAGGTGTCTTCTCCATCGTCTCCGGTTCTGTCCGTGCAGGATCTGTCTCAGTCGATGCCGGGGAAGCATCGGCGCTTGGCGGTGGTACAATTGATCTGATCAACTTGCTGCTTGAAAGCGACTGGACCTTGCGAATGGATCCGGGCACCGAAGCTGTTATTGGCGCTGAACCTCAGATCGGCATTAGTTATGGCGGTACTTTGGAAAATCCCGAACGCGAGTTTGATGTCTCCGCATTGACAGGTTTTCTAACCCTGCGGGAATTCGAGCGCGAAGTGGCGCGTATCGAAAATCAGGAAGAAGACATTCTGGAAAAGGAATGGTTTGGACGCCAATTGCGCATGTTGCGTGAACGCCGCCTGAAGCGAGAGGCCGCAAATGCAGTGCCGCCAGCGCCTCAGATCAATCTGGAAGACCAGATTCGCGATGCGTTGCAGAACCCGGTTCAATAGCCAGCTTGAATGATCAGGGCGCGGAGCCGCTTTCCTGCTGATAATAGCGCAACACCATTACCCGAATGGCACTGGACAGATTTTCTGACGGAAGATCAGTGAGTCCAGCTGTGCGGGCTTCATCAATCTCGCGGATTAAGGACTGCAGCGATACATCGCGTTGCCGTGCAATGTGTTGAAGCCCATTCCAGAAAGCATCCTCAAGAGAAATGCTTGTGCGATGACCCTCAATGGAAATCGAGTGCTTTTTCAAGACACATCATCCCGGCGAGATCATCTTCGAAGGCACGACAATCTCGTCATACTCCGCTTCCGTCACGAGCCCGGTCGCCAGCGTTTCCTCTTTCAGCGTGGTGCCGTTCTTATGGGCTGTCTTTGCGATTTTCGCCGCATTGTCATAGCCAATTTTCGGCGCAAGTGCCGTCACCAGCATCAGTGAGCGTTCCAGCCCGCTTTGAATGTTTTCCAGCCTTGGCTCCAGGCCAACAACACAATTGTCAGCAAAGGAAACAGCCGCATCGGACATGAGGCGGACGGATTGAAGGAAATTATAGGCCATCACAGGGTTGAAGACATTCAATTCGAAATGGCCCTGACTGCCGGCAAAGGTCAGCGCTGCATTGTTGCCGAAAATCTGCACGCAGACTTGCGTCAAGGCTTCGCATTGTGTCGGATTGACCTTGCCCGGCATGATGGATGAGCCGGGCTCATTTTCAGGAAGTGACAACTCGCCAAGGCCTGCACGCGGGCCGGAGCCCAAAAAGCGAATATCATTGGCCATTTTAAACAGCGAAGCGGCAACGGTGTTGATCGCGCCATGAGAGAAGACCATCGCATCATGGGCGGCCAGAGCTTCAAATTTATTGGGGGCCGTGGTGAATTTCATGCCGGTAATGCTGGCAATCTCGTCGGCCACTTTTTCCGCAAAACCAATGGGAGCATTCAGCCCTGTACCAACGGCAGTGCCGCCTTGCGCCAGTTCCATCAGCTTCGGCATGGCGCTTGTGATGCGCTCAATGCCATTGTCAAGCTGCTGCACATAGGCGGAAAATTCCTGGCCCAGTGTCAGGGGCGTTGCGTCCTGCGTATGCGTGCGGCCAATCTTGATGATCTTTTCCCAGGCCTTTGCCTTGTCATTCAGCGCGTTGCGCAATTGCTGCAGGGCAGGGAGCAAACGATGCTCGATTTCCTCAGCGCAGGCCACATGCATTGCAGTGGGGAAAGTGTCATTGGAGGATTGCGACATGTTGCAGTGATCATTGGGGTGCACGGGTTTTTTGGACCCCATTTCCCCGCCCAGAATTTCAATGGCGCGGTTGGAAATCACTTCATTGGCATTCATATTGGATTGGGTGCCGGAACCGGTCTGCCAGACCACAAGCGGAAAGTGAGCGTTCAGCTTGCCTTCGATAACTTCCTGCGCTGCTGTCACAATGGCATCGCCAAGTTTCGGATCAAGCCGATCGAGCGATACATTGGCCCGTGCTGCAGCCTGCTTGACAATGCCCAGCGCCCGAACGATCGGTTCTGGCTGTTTTTCCCAGCCGATTTTGAAATTACCAAGAGAGCGCTGCGCCTGCGCGCCCCAATACCGGTCGCTCTGCACTTCAATCGGGCCAAACGTATCAGATTCCGTACGTGTTGCGGTCATGGCGTGTTCCATCCAGTCATATAATCAGTGAAAAATCAGTTCTTTTTGCGGAAGGCGTCGAGCGAAACAACATCAGCGCCTTTGGGATCCTCATCAGTTACATCATCGCCCTCAACTTCGGGGATGTCTGACGGCTCACCATCTGCATCTTCGTCATTATCGGCTTCCGCCGTTGCCTTGGCAGCTTCTTCGCTGTCGCGCTTGGCGGCCTCTTCGGCGATTCGGGCCGCTTCTTCACGCTGCTTTTCCCGCTCGCTAGGGAGCATTGGGCGGGTGGTATGCAATTCTTCTATCTGAGCCGGGGCCGTTGGCACTGACGCCAGTTCGATACCATCGTTGCCTTCGCCGGCAACATCGTCATTTGTTTCGGCTTCTTCATCTGCCGATTTGGCCATTTCCGGATCAAACTGAAGACCGAATTGCACTGACGGATCGTAAAACGCCTTGATCGCGTTAAACGGCACATGCAGACGTTCTGGAATGGCATTGAAGGACAGGCCAATCTCAAACGATTGCTCACCCACGATGAGATCCCAGAATTGGTGCTGCAGCACAATTGTCATCTCTTCCGAGTATTGAGACTTGAGCCGGTTGGAAATACGAACCCCGGTTGCTGTGGTGCTGAAGGTGATGAAAAAATGGTGTTCACCGGGAAGGCCGGTCTGGGAGACTTCCACAAGGAGTTTCCGAAGCATTCCGCGCAGCGCTTCCTGCGCCAGCACGTCGTAACGGATCATGTCTTTTGCCATAGGAATCGCAGCTCCGGTATTCGCCCAGTTACCATGGTGATAAAGCGTCACTGCGGGGTAGGGCAAGAGCCTAATGGAGATATTGCAGTTACGGCACGACCGATCCGGAAATGCGGACACGGATAAGTGGAGGCTTCTGTTGCCAGGTGCCTCCGAACCCCGCCAGTTCATGCGAATGAACTGGGCTTCAGTTGAAGTTGTCGAACCGCATTACGCAGCCAGACGAACCTCCGCATAGTTGTCATTTGCAACTACTAAAATGGTCCGATATCGGTGGTACCATGCCGAGCGAAAACACAATTTTTACACCCTCGTCGAAGCTGTTTCGCCCCCGCCGAAGCACACTTGCACTGTTTCACATGCAGTGCGCCAAATGCGCTTTGGTGGAGGCGCCGGGTACCGCCCCCGGGTCCGAGTAGCTTATTACAGAGGCCATTTATCGCCATAGTCGGCTTGCACCGACAAAAAGAGATATAACAACTAAACTGCACTCTTTAAAGGCCTGTCATCAGCACAGTGCAAAACATCTGTGAAAACCCCTAACGCGCTGCTCGCGGAAATGTGCATTGCATGTGAACGGTGGATTTCTTTTATTATTGCAGAAATCAGTCATCAATTCAGCAGATCGGGAATCGACATGCCCTCATTCAACCGCCGCAACTTCTTGACCCTCACAGCCTCTGCCGCCGTGGCTGCATCGCTGGGCCTTATCTCTGGCAGCGCCTTTGCCTCCAAGCCTGAAATCTTTACCGGCCTGGTCAAAGGTGTCGCCGTGGCCGGCCATGATCCGGTCGCCTATTTCACACAAGGCAAGCCGGTTGAAGGCAGCACAGACCACAGCCTTGTCCATGAGGGCGCTGAATGGCGTTTTTCCAGTGCAGAAAACAAAGCAATGTTCGAAGCCAACCCGGCCAGATATGCCCCGCAATATGGCGGTTATTGCGCCTATGCGGTTTCTCAGGGCTACACCGCAAAGGGTGAACCTGATGTCTGGAAAATTGTGGATGACCGCCTGTATCTGAACTTCAACCGGGGCGTTCAGCGCCGTTGGGAAAAGGACATTCCGGGCCACATCGCACAGGGTAATGGCAACTGGCCAAAAGTTTTGAACAATTGAGTTCTGACTAACTGATCCTCCAAAGATCGTATCAGCAGTAGTGGCTACGGGTTCCGGTCAAAGACCAGAAACGTGGCCATTGCTGTATCTTTTGGGCCTTGTGGCAGCTCTTGACTGTCGCTCTGTGTCCAGTCCTGTTCTGAAAGGGCCGGGAAAGACGTATCGCCCTCCGGTTCAGTATGAATGCGCGTGAAGTAAACGCGAGAGGCAAGGGGCAGGGCCTGTGCATAAATCTGCCCGCCACCAATAATCATGATTTCAGCAGCGTTGCCTGCAAGCTCCAGTGCCGCGTCCAAAGTGGCCGCTGCATCCACCCCATCCGCCTGCCAGTCCGCATTCCGTGTCACGACAATATTGTGACGTCCCGGAAGCGGGCGACCAATCGACTCAAAGGTCTTGCGCCCCATGACAATCGGTTTTCCGCTTGTGATGGCCTTAAAGTTTTTCAGATCACCCGACACATGCCAGGGCATCTCGCCTTGATGGCCGATCACATTGTTTTCGGCGGCGGCAACAACAATGCTGATTTTCGGGCTGGCTGAAATCATACGGCTATCGGAGCCTTTATGTGCGGGTGAGGGTCATAATCGGTAATCTCAAAATCTTCGAACTGGAAGTCAAAGATCGAATCCCGATCGTTCAACAGATTCAGTTTCGGTAGTGATCTTGGTTCCCGGCTCAATTGCAACTCGGTCTGCTCCAGATGGTTGAGATACAAATGCGCATCGCCCAGCGTGTGGACAAAATCACCAACCTGCAGATTGCAGACTTTCGCAACCATATGCGTCAGCAACGCGTAAGACGCGATGTTGAACGGAACACCCAGAAAAATATCGGCAGACCGTTGATACAATTGGCAGGACAAGCGCCCATCAGCCACATAAAACTGAAACAGACAATGGCACGGCGGCAAAGCCATATTGGGCACATCGGACGGGTTCCAGGCGCTGACGATCAACCGGCGGCTGTCAGGATTGGTGCGGATCATGTCGATCAGCTGCGATATCTGATCAATCGTGCCGCCCTTATTGTCCGGCCATGACCGCCATTGATGCCCATAAACCGGCCCCAGATCACCAGCTTCGTCAGCCCAGTCATTCCAGATCGAAACACGGTTCTCATTGAGATAGGCAATATTGGTGTCGCCGTTCAAAAACCACAGCAATTCATAAATGATGGAGCGCAGATGCAGCTTCTTGGTGGTAACCAGCGGAAACCCATTTGATAAATCAAAGCGCATCTGATGGCCGAACACCGATTTTGTGCCGGTTCCGGTGCGATCTTCCTTGCTGTGCCCCGTGTCCAGGACACGCTGCATGAGATCAAGATATTGCTTCACAATTATGCGCTTTCACGAATCTGTTTTGATCGCGACACAATACATGTCTCTGCCGTGAATGGGGAGCCGATACCGGGTCGGGATTCACAGCTTTCAGATAGGGTCTGGTCAGGGCGCATTTCGCCCTTTAAAAAGCACAGCTTCTGGCACTGCAATACACAAGAAATTATGGGAAGAGATTCTATGGCTCACCGCGTCACAGATCATGATCTGCAAATCGACGAAAAACTGCATCAATTCATTGAAGAACAGGCGTTGCCCGGCACTGGCGTCAGCAGCGAATCCTTCTGGGGTGGTTTGAGCAAGCTGATCCACGAACTCGGCCCAAAAAACGCCGCTCTTCTGACAAAGCGTGAAGACATTCAAACCGAAATTGACAATTGGCATCTGGCCCATAAAGGCCAGGCGCAGGATATGGAAGCCTATAAGGCGTTCCTGACCGAGATTGGCTATCTGGTGCCAGAAGGCCCGGCCTTTGCAATCGGGACCGAAGCTGCCGATCCGGAAATCTGCGATATTGCCGGGCCACAGCTGGTCGTGCCGGTTATGAATGCACGCTATGCCCTGAACGCTGCCAATGCGCGCTGGGGTTCGCTCTATGATGCGCTTTACGGCACCGATGCCATGGGCGATTTACCATCGTCAAAGGGCTATGATGCAGAACGCGGTGTCCGTGTCATCGCCTGGGCGCGCACGTTCCTGAACGACGCTGTGCCATTGGAAGGCGATTGGACAGACGCCACCGGCCTGTCGATCAAGGATGGCAAATTGTCCGTTGCCACCATCGCTGGCGATATTGGCCTGAAATCCTCCGACCAGTTGGTTGGCTTTCTGGGCGATGCAAGCGCGCCATCATCGGTGGTTATGAAGAACAATGGATTGCATGTGGAAATCGTGGTGGATGCTTCCAGCCCCATTGGAAGCTCTGACAGCGCAAAAATCTCTGATGTGCGTCTGGAATCAGCCATGTCCACCATCATGGATTGCGAAGATTCAGTCGCGGCCGTGGATGCGGAAGACAAAGTCATCGCTTACACAAACTGGCTTGGCCTGATGAAGGGCAATCTGACAGAGGAAGTCAGCAAGGGCGGCAAAAGCTTTACCCGTAAGCTCAACCCGGATGTCACCTATCAGGCCGCTGATGGTGGTTCGGTCACGCTCAAAGCCCGCTCACTGATGTTGGTGCGCAATGTGGGTCACCTGATGACCAACCCTGCAATCCTCGACAAAGACGGCAATGAAGCGCCCGAAGGCATGCTGGATGCAGCCATCACAGTGCTGATCGCCATTCATGATCGCAACCGGGACGAAAACAAGAACTCGGAAGTTGGCTCCGTCTACATCGTAAAACCCAAAATGCACGGCCCTGAAGAGGTTGCCTTTGCCGATGAAATTTTCACCACTGTTGAAAATTTCCTGGGCCTGCCAGCCAATACGGTCAAAATGGGCATCATGGATGAAGAGCGCCGCACCACGGTGAATTTGAAAGAATGTATTCGCGTCGCAAAAAACCGGGTTGTCTTCATCAACACCGGCTTCCTCGATCGCACAGGCGATGAAATGCACACCTCCATGGAAGCAGGTGCCATGATCCGCAAAGCCGATATGAAAGCACAGCCATGGATTTCCGCTTATGAAGACTGGAATGTCGATGTCGGTCTGGCCTGCGGCCTGCGCGGCAAAGCCCAGATCGGCAAGGGCATGTGGGCCATGCCCGATTTGATGCAGGACATGCTGGAACAAAAGATCGGCCATCCAAAAGCCGGTGCCAACTGCGCCTGGGTGCCATCGCCAACAGCTGCCACACTGCACGCAACCCACTACCACAAGGTTGATGTCAGCGAAGTTCAGGCGAAGCTTGCCAGTGGCGGACCACGCGCAAAGCTGGACGATATTCTGACCATCCCGCTGGCGGACCGACCCAACTGGTCGACAGAAGAAGTGAAGGCCGAAATCGACAACAATGCCCAGGGCATTCTTGGCTATGTTGTGCGCTGGGTAAATCAGGGCATTGGCTGTTCAAAGGTTCCCGACATCAACAATGTCGGCCTCATGGAAGACCGCGCCACCTGCCGCATCTCTTCTCAACACCTCGCCAACTGGCTGCATCATGGCGTGGTAACGGAAGAAAAAGTCATGGAAACCATGAAACGTATGGCAGCCGTGGTTGATGGCCAGAATGCTGGTGATCCGGATTACACCCCAATGGCCCCCGATTGCGATGGCATCGCCTTCAAGGCGGCCTGCGATCTGGTGTTTGAAGGCCGGGTTCAGCCTTCGGGTTACACAGAACCCATCCTGCATCGCAGACGGCTGGAGCTGAAAGCTCAGCAGGGTTAGAGACCGGCTGAAAGCCAAAAACGCGAAACAATGAAACAGGGCGCAACCGGGTTGCGCCCTGTTTCATTTCTGGCAAGGGCTCTCAAATCAAACGATTGTTTAAACCAGGCAGCCGCGTCAATATGAACGAGCGTGAAGCCAGTTGTCGATTGCCAGTCGCGAATCGAATGACCTTATATCATTCGGCCTACACGCCAGAATTCACCATTATCCGGCGTAGTCGAACCCTTTTGGGATGATTGAATAGCCATCATCGACAAAGCGCACAAATATGGAACTCTCATCATCCTCGGTTCCGCGACAATGAATACCCAGGCGAGTTTCATCTTCTGATTTGGTTTCATCAAATTCCAGCGGAACACTGCATGCCCCAACTGAAGCAACTGCACTTGCTATGGCCGATATAGAGGCGGGCGACTGCATGTATCTGGCAAAATCCACAGTGTCTGCTGCAAAAGAGGGTGCGGTGAAAAGCACGCAGGATGCAATTGTCAGTATTCTTGTCAGCTTCATTCTTATTCCAGTCTTCGCTAATGTTGATAGTCGGGTTGATCGTTCTGTCGATTGGCGGGACGCCCGCTATGCCGGGCTTATTGAAGAGGTGGGGTCATCATGGATTCAGTTTGCAATCTTATTCACATTCCATTCAAGTCATTTCGATCATAATGACCAGCATGTGATCACAACCGGAGTTAAAAATGTCAGCGATTAAATTGCTATGGTGTTCAGTGTCCGTCATCGGAGTTTTGGCAACAGCCGGAACGGCTAGTGCAGACGCGTTCAGGGAAACAACATCAAATGGCACAATGCGTTTGGAAATTGAGCAAGCCTACTCCGATGATGGTATTTCAAACCCACATGTGACGATAAACGGTGCGCGCCTGCGCCAGTTCAACGAAAAACAGAAACTGCAGATTGTCCACGCGGCAAAGCTTGATAAGCTGGAAGATGTTGTTGTTCTGCATCATTGGGATGGCGGTGTTGGGTGTGCGGGCAGCCTCACCATTTTTTCCCTGTCCGAAGACGGCTTCTACCAATCTCCGGATCTGGGAACCTGTACCGAGACCTACCAAATCGATCTGGCCGACGATGAGGGCTCACAGGTGCTGAATATCACCACCTATTCCGATGATGCAAAGACCGACAAAACCGGCCACTGGACCTACTTCGACGGCAATCTGATCGAGAAGTAATGTCCACATTTGGAACTGAATACTTAGCCGAGTTGGAATTGATTAAGGGTGCAATTTCGATTGCGCCTTTTGTCATATAAGCAGAGTGATGCAATGGGCATTGAGGTTGCATTGCTGATGGAGGCCAGACTGAAACACGAAATCACCTTTGCCCGATTGCCCGAAATTGAGCCGGGCGAAATTTTGGCTCACATGTCCGATCCCCGTGTTGCAGAGCACATGCCGCTTTTGACATTCAAATGGGATGAGGACGCGGTAGCAAACTTTATCTCGACCAAGGAAGCCTGTTGGCGCCGCGATGGTCTTGGGCATTGGGCCATATTGTCAGATAATGAATATGTCGGTTGGGGTGGCTTCCAGAAGGAGGGCGATGAGTGGGATTATGGTCTGGTTTTGAAACCGGATTGTTTTGGACTGGGCCCACGCATTTCAAGAAAAGCAATCGAGTTTGCCATTTCCGATGAACGCATACCCTTCGTAACGTTCCTTTTACCGCCATCACGCAAAAACCTTGGTGCGTTGGAAAGGCTTGGGGCCAAATTTGTGGGTGAGATAGATTTTTCTGGAACACAATTTCTCAAATACCGGCTTGAGACTGCATGACTGGTTCATTAAAAAATCTGAACTGATATCACCCGCAGCATAAGTCCGCTTCCCGCAAGAAACGGGTGGTCACTCCAAGATCGATCGCGGTACTGGAACGCTGCAATTGATGCGCTTGGAGCCGTTCGACATGACCAACGCCACATCGCCCACATTGGATGTGAAATCGACGATCCTGCTGTTATTGCTGGCAGCGATATGGGGCGGATCGTTTTTCTTCGGTGAAATAGCGCTGCGTGAAGTGCCACCGCTCACGATTACCCTTCACAGAATCATCTGGGCCGCGCCAATCCTGGCCGTGATTGTGTATCTGAAGCGGGTTGCCATTCCCCGTTCCAAAGGTGTTTGGGGCGCTTATCTTGTCATGGGCGCACTTAATAATGCGATTCCATTTTCGTTGATCTTGTGGGGGCAGACACAGATTGAAAGCGGGTTGGCCTCCATTCTGAACGGCACCACAGCCATGTTTGCAGCGGTTGCCGCAGGCTTGCTGCTGAAGGATGAGCCCTTAACGGCAAAGAAAATAATTGGCGCAGTGCTGGGTCTTGCCGGTGTCGCTTTCATCATGGGCCCTGATGCGTTGACTGAGTTCAATCTCACCAATCTGGCTCAGCTCGCCATCCTTGGCGCAACATTGTCGTATGCATGCGCCAGTGTTTGGGGAAAAGCAGCCCTTGCTGGCCACCCGCCTTTAATGAATGCACTCGGCATGTTGATCGGCAGCACTGTGTTGATGATCCCGATTGTACTTGTTGTGGACGGCCCGCCAAACCTTGCGCTGTCCGCAAGCGTCTGGGGCGCATTGCTGGCCCTCGCAACTTTGTCGACCGCGATGGCCTATGTCCTCTATTTCGCCATTCTCGCACGGGCCGGAGCGGCCAATTTGATGCTGGTCACATTGCTCGTTCCCCCCTTCGCAATTACCCTTGGAGTCTTGTTCCTGGGTGAGCGGATGGGACCAGAGGCATGGATCGGCTTTGCCATCATCGGCTTGGGCTTCGCAGTGACAGACGGAAGGGTGTTGTCGTTTTTGATGCGGAAACTTGCACCTTATGCGGAGAGTGGGCAATCCTAGACGGGCATTGGTTTCGGCCCGTTCCTGCCGTTTGTGCCATCCGCAGCGAAGGGCTGCAGGGAGCCCGCAAATACTTTTGCTGCAACTTGCA
>JBPOEV010000014.1:0-92936 GCA_051251535.1 Alphaproteobacteria bacterium | reverse complement strand
GCCTCATCCAGTTGACGGCCCTTTGGCTTTGCATTGTTGCGCCGCCCGGCCTGCCTGCTATCAGCTTTCTTCAGCACAGCGAACTCCCAGTCATATCTGCCTGTCCCATCGGCACACCATGATTATACCAAGAGGAATAATATGTCTGAGACGTGGTCTCAGACAACGCTTCAGAAATGGTGGTGCCTTAGATCCTATAGCAGTTCGTGGATATCGTTGAACAGATTTGGGTCAATGGGTTTCTCTGTGTCTATGTGTAGCACAGGACCCAGAGACATCGGGCGAGCACGCCCGGCCAGCTCGAACAATTCGTCAGCGTAGGAGGATGGCAAGTGCCCGGCATGGCGTGTCTGGGCGCGGTCGCGGTAGCGCGCCGCTGCGGTTGCGGGCGAGACCGCACACCAAACCTCGATGACCCGCTCAATCCCGGCGCGCGCCACATGGTCGCGCAGGATTTCTTTGGGTTCGAACCCGTGCCATGCATCGGTAATGGGCACAAGCGATGCCGGAAATGCTGCGATGGTATTGAATATCGCGTGATAGCTGGCCCGGCCAAGCATGCGATTATGCGCGCGATCCCCTGTGCCAACATGCACGAAAAGACCTTCCTTGACCGTATCAAGCGTGAGCGGAACAGCGGCAACGCCCCGGTCTGTTAGCTCCCGAACCAGCGCTGCCGCCACGGTTGACTTTCCACTGGCTGGAACACCGTTCACGATGATCGCTTGCTTCACCCGATCTACTCCGCTTGTGTGGCTGCGTGTGCCGAAAGGGCGCAGAGCCCTGCGCCAATCACACCTGCATCATCGCCCAGAAGGGCCGCCTCAATCGGTAAATTGAACCATTTGTCCTGTCTGGGCAAACGCTCAAGAGCGCGGGTCATGTCAACGCCCAGACCGCCCCCGATGATTACCAACCGCGGATCGGCAACTGAAACCAGCGTTTCAATGGCGCGTAAAAACGGGCGCGCCCATTCGTTCAAAAGGTTGGTAGCAGTATCGTCGCCTGCCAACGCACGTGCATGCAACTCTTCAGCACGAATTGTACCCGGAAGGCCTGCCTTTGTGATCAGCTGTCCCAGTGCCGTGCCGGAGCTCAGTGTTTCCACACAGCCAACCCGGCCGCAATTGCAAAGCGGTCCGTCAGCAGACACCACGATATGGCCGAATTGCCCCGATATGCCACCGCCATACCAGGGCGTGCCGTTTTCCAGTGTGGCACCACCGATCCCGGTGCCGACGGTCAACATCATGATCAAGCCGGTCGCACCTTCAGGACGGGCATTGCCTTCGGCGACAAGGGCCATCATTGCGTCGTTTTCGATGCGGGCATGTAGTCCTGTTTCGCGGGCAATCATGGTTGGCAGATCCATGCCCGCAATATCGAGATATCCAGCGGATTTAATGGTTTGTGCGGTCCCGTCGATCCGGCCGGGAAGGCCGATGCCGACCGCCCTGCAACTGTCATTACGGGCTGCGTTGATCAGCCTGATGATTTGTGCAGAAAATCCGTCCCGGTCCTGTTGAACCGGTTCTGAAACACGATCCTGCAAGGTGCCGCCCAAGGCGCCTCCTCGGGCAATGCGTGCGACGCGAATGCGGGTTCCGCCCACATCCACGCCGATGGCGGTGTCAGCCACGCGCAGCATGATCGTCCAAAATCGCCTGAATTTCGCGCAGGCGCTTACTGGCAATATTTTCCAAACGGTCCTCGCAGGTCGCTGCATCCAAAGAGATACAGTCTTTCCATAAAGCACGTCCGGCAATCACGCCAGATGCGCCATTTTCCATTGCTGTCGCCACCTGACCAATAAAGGTCTCGTGATCAACACCTGCAGACAACACTGCCCAGGGAACACCATCACACAGTTCAGTGATCTTTTTGCAGGCCTCGGCATTGCCAGGGTATGGCAATTTGAGAACTTTGGAACCAAGTTCCAGTGATATCCGGGCGCTTTCCACGATCAGGCCGGGGAAGGCTGCGGCGTAGTCGGCATCAGATTCGCCATCCAGGCTGTAGGTCAGAATTTCGACCACCAAAAGCAGGTCTTCCTGTGCGAAATCGGCAATGCAATCGCGTATAATCTGAATGTTGACGTCGTTCGCTTCCGGGCGGTCAGGGCGTAAATAGACCATCAGTTTTGCGCCGGTGCCGCCCAATTCCCGCACGCGGCGGGCTGTCGTGCCGGGCACCAGTTTGGAAATGCGATAGCCATTGGCATCGGTGTCCCAGCCCGACGCATCCAGCCCCACCAGCAGCCCTGTATCACGTGACAAAACTTTATCATCAACAACATCGGGTACTGCACAGACCGCATCAAGCAGCACGCATGACGCCTTGTTGGCAAGGTGGCTGACGATGCCGGCCTTCACCACGCCAAGGGTCGCTTCGTCGATGGCCGCCTGAGTTTCAGGCGTATCTGCAAGCACTTTGCGCATGCCGCCGCGTTGATCGCAGGCGACGACCATCATCAAACCATTAGCGCCACAAATCTGCTGGTAGCCGCGCCACTCTGACGTTGTCATATTTAATTTCATGCGGGTGATCCTCAAATCAGAATGTTGTTGTGCGCGCCGCTGGAGCAGCGTGTCGAATTAAATCCAAAAGATGCAATGAGGGGGTGAAACTGGTTCGCGATACTGCCCCTGGCCATATGATCACCGTTGAAGACCGGGATCTGTTTGGCATGCAGGGGCGATGTCACGCGTCCACCGGCTGAGACCTCCCTTGGCTGCACCAACCGCAGATATCATGTGGCTCTCTTGTCGAGATTCTCGTTTGACCTGCGGCTTATTGTGAATTAGCGGCAGTAGAAAATCATATCAACAACTTTTTTCAGAAATATATTTCATGAAACCTTTAGCTCATCCAATTGTTCAAGGATTTGCGAGGCAACGCGCGTATCTGTGACCAGCGCATTGATCATCCCGGATCGTGCCGCGCCAATGATGACCGGAACTTTCTCTTTGCCGGTGGCAATACCAATACTGAGGGGAACGCGTTGAAGCTGTTTGCGACTGAGGGCCATCAAATTCTCTTGACCGGACCAGTGCACCTCTTCTCCGCTCTGGTCGAAATAGTTGCGCACGACGTCGCCGACCACACGTTTGGCGTCCTTGGGTGCAAACTCGAAGTTCCGATTGCCGGATGACCGTTGGAAATCGCCAATCCCCATGATTGCCACGTCCACTTTCGACCACAGATTCAGCAACCGCAACGTATCAGGGTCGCGCGACAGAACAGAAAGCAATTCAGGAGAAACCATCGAGGGCGCATACAGAAAATGCGCTTCGCCCTGCATTTGCTCAGCGCCTTTTCGGACGAATTCATTGATCTGAAAATGCGATGCGGTTTCGTGCATTCCGCCTGATGTTGGCACAACCACAACATTGGGTATTCTGGGAAGACCCGCTGCAATGACACTTTGAACTGCGCGGCCCCACCCAATTGCTATCACGGAACCCGGTGCCAGCTTGGCCTCGTTGAGCAAGGAGCCGACCTGAGACGACAATGCGGCGGGCTTGCCGCTTTCCAGGACGCGAACCGCATTTAACCCCAAAGCTATCTGCAATTTATCGCCCAGTGCGTCCGTCTCATCAAGATCAGCAACTTGAATGCGAACGATACCCTCCTCACGTGCATGAGAAAGCAGCCGCGACACTGTCGCGGTAGAAACCTGCATGCGCTTGGAGACTTCCAGTTGTGACAGTCTTTCGATATAATGTAATCGTGCTGCGGCGTGCATGAGGCTTCGGTTCAGGAGTTTGGTACCTTTCGGTCGTCCAATCATCGTCAGGCACCTTTGTGAAATATATTTCTGATATTTACTTCTTGCAGTAATTCACTTTGCAGGGCAACTTACATTTCGTCAAAAGTCCATTTTGACTCGTCATGGGTAAATCCCAGACGTCTAATGTAGCGGCTCCAATATGGACCGTAACTCCTAGGGAGGAATCTATATGCGGAATTTTATTAAATCCACACTACTCGCGGCAACGCTGAGTGTTTCATCAATGGCGCATGCGCAAGAAGACATCACGATCACATTGATCCCCGGTCTGACCACAGACGCCTTTTACATCACCATGAATCGTGGCGCACAGGCAGCTGCCAAGGCTCTTGGTATCACTGTTGACTTCCAGGGTGCCGAAGAATTCGATCCAGTGTTGCAAACACCGGTTCTGGATGCTGTCATTGGTCGCGGACCTGATGCAATCCTGATTGCGCCAACCGATACAACACAGATGATCGAGCCGCTGCGCCGCGCCCATGAAGCTGGCATTGCAGTTATTACCGTTGATACTTTCATCGACGATGGCAAATATCAGGATGGGCTTGGCGACGCCGATTTCCCATATTCTTACGTTGCTTCTGACAATGTCGGTGGTGGTCGTATGGCTGCTCAGTTCATGGCTGCTGAAATCGGCGGTAAGGGCAAGGTCTACGTGTCTAACGTTCGTCCAGGCATTTCAACAACAGATCAGCGCGAAGAAGGCTTCAAAGCTGAAATGGCTGAAAACTTCCCCGATGTTGAAGTTCTCGATACTCAGTACAATGAGAACGATGCCTCACTTGCTGCCTCACAATTCCAGGCGGTTTATGCACGTCATTCCGATGTTGCAGGTGTCTTTGGTGCAAACCTGTTCTCCGCTTTGGGTGCCGGTAATGGTGTTGAAAGTGCGAACAAGGCTGACGAGATTACTGTGATCGCATTTGATGCGCCGACCAGTATCGTCAACAACATCTCCTCCGGTCTTGTCGATGCGGCTATTGCGCAGCATCCTGCTGAAATCGGATATTTCGGTGTAATGGCGGCTTATGCTGTGCTGACCGGCAATTCTGTTCCAACCACAATCGGAACCGGGTTCACCGTGATCAATGCAGAAAACGTCAATGATGAAAATATTGCAAAATACATCTATTCCGAATGACGAATACTGACATGTCAAACACAAGAGGGGCTTCATTCGTGAAGTCCCTACTTAACGCTTGGTCGTGGCTGTTCCTTGTGCTCATCCTCGGCTTTTTTGAAATCTATGCACAAACCCAGACGGGCAATACGTTCCTGTTCCGGATCTACAATATTCAGTCAATCTCGGTTGCAGCGTCACAAATTCTGCTGCTTGCTCTGGGGCTGACACTGGTCATCGTTGCCGGGCACATTGATCTTTCAATTGCGTTCACCACTGGTTTCGCTGCCGTTGCCATGGCTTTGGTCATTCGGTTTGTGGGTCCTGAGGCCGGTTGGTTCACGGTAATCCTTGCCATGGGCGTTGGATTGCTGGCGGCCATTATCGTGGGATTGGTCAATGGGTGGCTCGTGGCACAGTTGAATGTTCCGAGTTTCATCGGGACACTGGGCACCTACGGGATTGCGCGCGGCGCCGCACTGATTGTTGCCGGAGGGGCCACTGTGTCAATCCGCAGCGATGAGGCGCGGGTTCTGGGCAATGGTCATATTCTTGGCATCCCCATACCGGTTGTCGCGGCCGTCGTACTGGCTGTTATCTGTCACTATGTTTTGACGCATACACGGTTCGGTGTTCACACCTATGCGCTTGGTGCCAGTCGGGCATCGGTTGAGCGCGCTGGCGTGGATGTCAAACGCCACCTGGTTTATCTGTTCGTCATCTCTGCGATCACCGCAGGTGTTGGCGGCCTGATCTATACCAGCCGTTTCTCGGCGGGTGCTGCCAATGCAGGCGAACCGATACTACTCTATGCAGTTGCGGCTGTGTTCATTGGCGGGGCATCTCTGACCGGTGGGCAGGGCACCATCATCGGCACTGTGATCGGGGCATTCATCATTGCCGTCATCCAGTTTGGTCTCGTCTTTTGTGGCCTGCCACCCTATTGGCAATTCGTTGCTGTCGGGCTGGTTATCATCGTGGCCGTTCTCGTCGATCAGTCCAAGGGCAGACTTGTCGGAGGAAGCACATGACGACGATCCTCAAAGTAGACGGTCTTAAAAAACGTTTTGGTGGCAACGAGGCAGTCAGCAACGTTTCCTTCGATGTCAATGAAGGTGAATGTGTCGTGCTGGCCGGTGACAATGGCGCTGGCAAATCGACCGTGATTAAAATGATCTCGGGCGTTTATCAACCAACCGCCGGGCAAGTGCATTTTAACGACACGGTCCTGACAGGAAAATCCCCCGAAGCTGTGCGCAGCCTGGGGATTGAAACGATCTATCAGGATCTCGCATTGGCCGATAATCTTGATCCTGGTCTGAACCTTTATCTGGGGCGGGAAAAGACGCGCCGGATCATGGGGATTTCGTTTCTGGACCGTAAGGAAATGCAGCGCAACGCTGTCGAGGTGATGAAAAGCCTTGGCATTGTGGTCCCTGATCCGTCGGCTCCCGTGCGCGAAATGTCCGGCGGACAACGTCAGGCCATTGCCATCGCACGTGCGATCCACTGGCAAGCCAAGCTGGTGATCATGGATGAACCTACGGCCGCTTTAGGTGTTCCAGAGCAGCGCGAAGTCATGGCTCTGATCGAACGATTGAAGAAGAAGGGCGTAGGTATCATTCTGATCTCGCACAATCTTCCTGACATCTTTGCCGCTGCAGACCGCATCATCGTTCTGGCAAGGGGGGTTGTCGCAGGTGAGCGCAAGCCGTCCGAAACGAATGATGAAGAAATCGTCCGGATGATGATGGGTGCCACTTTGTGACACCGTCATGATATCCGGGCGAATCGCGCCCCGCCCCTTTCTCCCAGGGGGGTGGGCGCGGACCAGACAATGGTCTGGCTTGAGTTAGTTACACTGTTTCGTAAAAGTTGTAATAGTCGATCGATGCCAATCTCTGCGTGGGCCTGTATAGTGAATGACAGGCGAAGCACGTAAGGAGATTTGATATGCCAAATCCGAAGCGCGAAGCAAATATCGTCGATACTGGAGGGCGGACCGGCTGGATTGTGGCCGGGATTGTAATCTGTCTGCTGCTGGTTGGCGGCTATGTCTTCCGAGACACAATTTTCGGCGAGCCATCAGATGATGTCAATTTAGACGTCGAACTCCCCGGAGATTGACAGAAGGCAGCCACACACGATTATCTGGGATTGAGCCAACCAGTCAGGCATCCGGCCTGTCAGGCAATGTAACAGTCTGACGGACTGTCAGATCGTGATTCCTGGATATCAAAAGAAGTTGCTGTGGAACAAGCCGCAAAGAAATCAGAGTCTGGAACGTCAGAGCATCAAGACACTGACGCGATGAAGGATGAGGCAATTCGGCAGAAGGTCAGCATGGCCAGATCACCGTTGAAATTGTCTTTGACCAGCCTGTGGGCGGTTCTGAAACGGGCCATCATCCGTGTTTTTGAAACAGATGTATCCTTGCGTTGCGCCGGTGTTGCCTTCTTCGGGTTTCTGTCTCTCTTTCCTGCTGTCGCGGTAGGGGTGGCCCTGTATGGCCTGTTTGCAGACATTCATACCTTGAACCAGCAAATGTATCTGGCGGATCAGTTCTTGCCATCCAGTGTCACCGAATTGTTCACAGAACGGCTGCAGGCTATCATCACACAAAGTGATGAAACACTGACTCTGGGGCTTGTTATCAGTCTGGCGCTCGCTTTGTGGAGTGGATCGCGTGGGATCAATGCGCTCGTCTACGCATTGACCAAAGCCTATCGCGAAGAAAATCAGCGGGCCTTCTTTCTGGCCGCAGCAATTTCCATTGGCCTGACCATTGCCGCATTTCTGATTGGTATGCTGGTGCTTGGAGCCGTTGCCGTTCTGCCGGCCATCACGACGTTCCTGCCAATGCCAATAGAAGCGGAAACATCGGCGCTCTGGCTTCGCTGGCCGATTGTGGCACTCATCGTTTTGGTTGCGATTGCCTATCTCTACAAGACCGCCCCTCATCGCCGGGATCCAAAATTACGCTGGGTTTTTCCAGGAGCCCTCGTCGCCACATTGCTCTGGCTCGGTGGCTCGATTGCTTTTTCCTTCTACATCGAAAACTTTGCAAATTACGGCGCAACCTTCGGGTCCATTGCCACAGCTGCCATCCTCATGCTGTGGCTGTATTTTTCCGCCTTGGTTTTTGTCAGCGGTGCCATTTTGAACGCTGAGCTGGAATTGCAAATCCTCCCCGACACCACAATCGGCCCGGATGTGCCGAAAGGGGAGCGGAATGCTTACGTGGCCGATCACGTGATCCAGCCACCGCAGAAACCGAGTGATAATTGACGCCTGACCGGATCATGACTAAGCACATTGATGGGTAGGCTCCCGATCGAGCGCCTTCGGGCCTGATTTCAGAACATGTCATGCGCATTTGAGCGAGGCACAGCTGACAATTCGGCAAGATCTGAAACGGCCAGCAGGGAACAACCCAATGGTAAATCTCAAGATTGCAGTGCAGCTCGATTACAAGCTGCCCAGACCAACCGATATTCTGGCCCAGATTCAAGTTCCGGATCTGGCTGATCAATCTGTCAAATCGCAGAGTTTTTCGGTGCTGGATGCAACGCATTCTGCAGATGTTGCCGCCGAAAACGGGATGGGCGTTCGCACCTGGATTCGCGTGGAAGACAGGTTTCGTTGTGACTATGCCTGCACAGTGTCTCTTGACCGTCCGGCCCTTGACATATCGAGATTGCAATCTGTGCCGCCGCATTTGCTGCCGGGGGATACAGTGCGCTATCTGATGCCATCGCGCTATTGTCCGTCGGACGAATTTCAAAGCGTAGTTACGGCGGAATTTGGCGACCTGCCTGGTGGGCAGCGGGTTGCAACCATGAGGGATTGGATTTTCGACAAGTTCGAATATGTTCCAGGCGTAAGCAGCGGCCAGACAACGGCGCTGGACTCGTTCGTGCAGCGGCAGGGTGTGTGCCGGGATTATGCCCATGTTCTCATCGCGTTTTGCCGTGCATCCGCCATTCCAGCGCGGTTCGTGAGTGCCTACGCACCGGATGTTACGCCACAGGACTTCCATGCTGTTGTCGAAGTCTTTCTGGAGGGCACGTGGCATTTGATGGATTCCACCAAAATGGCGCATGCCACCGACATTGCCCGCATCGGAGTGGGAATGGATGCTGCCGAAGTCGCTTTCCTGTCGTCATTTGGGCCGATGACATTGGAGACGCAGACCGTATCAGTCGACAGATTTTCTCCAACGGAATGATCCCGGCACAGGCACTGGAAATAAATTTCCAGTGCCACTAAGCTGCGCGCAAATCGAACATCAAAAATGCCTGGGAGGCTTTAAATGGGACTGAAATCACGCTTTTTGCAACGGGGTACGTCTCCAAAGCTGAACTTCACCGAACTGGGGTTTGGCGCTGGTGGGATTGGAAATCTATATCGTGCGGTCAGTGATGCTGACAGCGATGCAGCCCTGCAGGCGGCGTGGGATGGTGGTATCCGTTATTTTGACACCGCACCGCTTTATGGCTTTGGCCTTGCGGAAACGCGCCTCAATCGGTTTCTGCGGGGCAAGGACCGGGACTCTTTCGTGCTCTCCACGAAAATCGGACGTATTCTGAAACCCGCCACCGCCGAGACGCGCGATGCCATAGGCAAGTTTTTCGATGTGCCTAACCGCAAGGAACATTTCGACTACTCCTATGATGGTGTGATGCGCTCGGTCGAGTTCTCGCTTGAACGTCTGGGCATGGATCGCATCGATATTCTTCTGGCCCATGATCTCGACATTTTCTCCCATGGCAGCCAGGAAGCGGTCGATCCGCTGATGGAGGAGTTTCTCAACGGTGGCTACAAGGCTTTGCTGGAAATGCGCGAACAGGGCGTCATCGCAGGCTTTGGCGCTGGCGTGAATGAATGGCAGATTTGCCAGTATATGGCCGAACGCGGTGATTTTGACATGTTCCTGCTGGCCGGTCGCTACACTTTGCTGGAGCAGGAGGCCCTGAACAGCTTCCTGCCGCTGTGTGAGGAACGCAATATCGGGATCATTCTGGGCGGACCCTACAATTCCGGCATTCTGGCCATGGGTGCCGTACCCGGCGCCAAATACAATTACGACGACGCCCCGGCAGACATCATGGACAAGGTATCCCGCATCGAAGCGGTCTGCCGTGACCATGGCGTGGCCCTGGTCGATGCAGCATTTCAGTTTCCGCTGGGTCATCCCAATGTGATGTCTGTTATTCCCGGCGCTCAAAATGCGCGGGAAGTTGGCCTGAATCTGGCTGCCGCTGATGCTGTCATTCCAACCGCGCTTTGGGCTGATCTGAAAAATCAGGGCCTGATGCGTGAAGAAGCGCCAACACCGGGCTGATAATATCCAAACCGGAGGTTTCATTGACCCTTCATATTGATCTGGCTGACGCGCAATTTGGCGTGAATGAACACGTCATCATTCGTAACGAAAAGGTTGCGGTCAGCACCTTTCGTTATGCCTCCGGTGTGGCGGCGTTGCGATTGAAAACAGCACGCGCGAATATCGTGGTGCTGCCCTATAAGGGGCAACAAATCTGGAGCGCGGAGTTTGATGGCCGAGACCTGACCATGGGCTCCATGTTTGAAGAGCCTGTGGATACGACAGATTATTTGCGTACCTATGGGGCTTTCTTCATTCATTGCGGCCTGGCCGGGGTCGGCGCGCCCGGCCCGCAGGACACGCATCCGTTGCACGGTGAACTGCCCAATGCGCCTTATCAGGCGGCTTGGCTGGAGGTGGATGAAGCGAAAAACCGCGTCTCCATCTGCGGCAGCTATCAGCACACAATTGCCTTTTCCTGCAATTACCTTGCGACATCAAAGGTCAGTCTGGACTTTGATGAGACCTGGTTGACGGTCGATCTGTCGGTTGAAAACAAACGCAATGTCCCTATGGATCTCATGTATCTCGGCCATGCCAATTTTCGGCCGGTTGATTTTGGTAAACTGATCTATGCGGCGCAATATGACCCCGCCAGTGTGCGTGTCAGAACATCGATACCGGCCCATATTTCACCGGCGGAAGGCTATGTGGAATTTATCGAGGCGCTGGAGCGGGAACCGGTTTTACACCATGTGCTGCGCCCTGATCTGGCCTTTGATCCTGAAGTGGTGTTCTCAATTGATATGATGGCCGGTCTTGATGGCTGGACCCATGCCATGCAGAAACTGCCCGATGGCGGAGCCGATTTCATTTCCTATCAGCCAGCTCAAGCACCGTTGACCGGCCGTTGGCTGTGCCGAACGCCTGACCAGCAGGGCCTTGGCATTGCCTTTCCGGCCACCAGTGGGGTGGAAGGTCATCAAAAGGAAAAGGCCAAAGGCTGCTATGTGGAACTGGCCGCGCGCGACACCTGGAGCATTACAATGCGTATGGGTGCGCTGAATGTGGCTGAAGCAGATGCCATGGAAGACAGCATAAACCACATTGCAGGGCGTTGGAGCCTCTTGTGCCTATACGAAACGCTCTCTCTACAGAAACGCTCTATAGATTGTAAAACTGGATGGCCGTTTTGCCCATGACCCAGTCACGGTCTTCGTCGCTCAATCCGCTCAGCATTTGCTGGGCCGCTTCAAACCACTGGGTATAGGAGCCAACCAGTTCCAGCACGGGCCAATCGCTGCCCCACATCAAGCGGCGAGGGCCAAACGTGCTGAGCAAATGATCGCAGACCGGTTGCAAAGTGCTGGCTTGCCAGCCGGGGCCCTGCTCGGTTGCCATGCCGGAAAGCTTGCAGAAAATCTGTTGCTTTTCAGCCAGGCGCGCCATACCGGACTCCCAGTCAGGTCCTGCCGCTTGCCCATTGGCGATGACAGGTTTGGCTGCATGGTCAATCACGACATTCAATTCGGGTATCAGATCGGTCAGCTGATCAAGAACAGCCAGATGCCGAGGCTGGATCAGGGCATCGAAACACAGATTCAATTCGGGTAACAAGCGCAGATTGCTGACCACATTTGGCTGTAAAACCCAGTCGCTATCAGCAATGCCCTGCAATACAGGTCGGATGCTCTTCACCTTGTCATGTGCAGCCAGGTCTTCCAGCTGGGTACTAGCATCAGGAGCGGTCAGATCAACCCATGCGACGACGCCGGCAACAAAGTCTGAATGATCGGCAATCGCCAGCATTGCGTCGTTTTCCAACAGACTTTCACCAGCCTGAACCAAAACGGTTTTGCTGACACCAAGATGTTTGAGATAGGGAGCCAGATGATCGGGCTGATAGTCTCGGCGAATGCCGGCGATATCGTCTGAAATCCAGCCATAGATCCCCAGATCGATTTTCCAGAAATGATGATGTGCATCCACCCTGTTCATAGGTCTGCTTTCGCTCCTGTTTGGCGTTGAAGAATAGCTTCTGCGGCACTTTGATCAGTGACCAGCGTATGAATGCCAAGACGTTTGACCGCAGCAACAATGGCGCGATCTCGGTGATGACCGCCTGTGGCCAGAATTTTGTGCCGACAATTTTCAAGTTCCCGCAAATCCACCGACATCACCCGATCGTCGATTGGGTGGATAATGTCCTGCCCGGCAGCGTTGATGAAATTGCACAAGACATCGGCAACACATCCCGCTGCGATCAACTCATCCAGATCCCTTTGGCTCATCAATCGGCGTGCCAGTGACGTACCATCCGGCCCGATATCCCCAACACTGAGAACCGCCATATCAAGATTTTTGGCCATGTCAAAAATGGTGCCAAGGCCGCAATGATTGATGAGGTTGTTTTTGGTTTCGGCACAATCAACGATCAGTGGAGACGGGAACATGTAGCAATCTGCTCCCATTGTGCTGCCCAGCCGCCAGCAATATTCCACCGGATTGGGCGGGATCGGTTCTACTGAACCACCCAGAAGCGACATGATTTTAACACCCTGGCGCATGGTGGAACGGAAGCTGACCAGAGACGCCGTGAGTGTTCGGCCCCAGCCCACCCCGATGGTCATATGATCGCTGACAGCGTTGGACAGATATTTTCCGAGTGCCAATCCAACAGAATCCGAGATTTCGTCATGATTATCGCCAGCGGGAATAACGATGGCTTCCTCCAGACCCAGTTGGGCCTCCAGTTGGATGCCCAACTGAACACATCGTTCTTCGGCTTCTTCGATCCAGAACTTGATTTCATGGCGCTGACGCGCTTCTTCAAGGAGCCGGATAACGGTCGTTCGGCTGACGCCCAATCGTTCAGCGATTTCTCGTTGGGTGCGTCCATGGGAGTAATACATCCATGTCGCCCGCAACCGCAGCGAGTCGGAATTGTCAAAGGATTTTCTCCTCAGCGGGGGCTTTTTATCCAACAATTTCCTCACCTGCTCATATGCGTCTTTGGCGCATGTGACGCCAAGCCGCATTCTTTTCTCCCGGCGCTTTGCTTGTTATTTCAGCTTTTCCGCACCCTCAATTGCCTGTCACTATCGCGGTCTCCAGCCGGTTTCGCAATGACATGTTGTAATTTTTTGACATTTGTTGAGTTGACTACGCAAAAGTATTGACGATGACGATTTGCTGTAGCAGGCTATAGGAGCAAGCAATAAAAATTGCTGTTCCAATGGGAGGACATAATGAAATCTACTTTTAAATCGCTCCTCGCGGGCGTGGCCGCTGCTGCCGTTCTAGGCACTGCGACTCCGACTTTTGCTGGCGAGTTCGACGGCGTAACCATCAACATCCTGACCCGTCCGGGTCCGGTGATTGCTGGCCGTCTTGTTGACCGTGGCAAAGAATTCACAGAAATGACCGGCGCTGAAATTCGTGTTAACGAAGTGCCATTCGCTGAAGTCTTCCAGAAGCTTTTGACTGACTGGGCCACAGGCACAAACTCAATTGATGTGGGTGTCTTTGCGTCTGGCTGGGCCGTTGAGCTTGTTGATGGTGGATTGCTTGAAAACCTTGATCCGTATATCGCCAAAGATGACAAGATCGATATTGATGACATCGCGCCATACTTCCGCGAGTTCAATCAGAAGATTGGTGGCGACACCTATCTGATCACCGTCGATGGTGATTTCCAGATGATGTATTATCGTACCGATATTCTGGAGAAAATTGGCATGGAGCCTCCCAAAACTTGGGATGACTACATGAAAGTTGCTGAAGCCATGCATGGCATGGATATGAACGGTGATGGCGAAGCAGATTACGGCTCCTGTATGTTCAAAAAGCGTAATGCGCAATCTTATTTTGCCATTGGTTCGATCGGGGCTGGTTTCACGCAGACTAAGGGAACCTCTGAAGGTCTGTGGTTTGATCAAGAAACCATGAAGCCAAAAATCAACAATGCGGGTTGGGCAGAAGCCTTCCGCATTTACAAGGAAACCGGGAAATATGGTCCGCCCGACGAGTTAAACCACGATATTGGCGATACACGTGCGTTGGTTCAGGCTGGTCGTTGCGGAATGGTAATTGATTGGGGCGATATTGGGCCCCTTTCAATTGATGAAGCTGGCGCACCCATCAAAGGTAAAATCGGCGCGGTTATAATGCCCGGTTCCCCCGAAGTTGTGAATCCGGCAACCGGTGAGCTGCAAAAATGTGATGCAGAGCTTTGTCCACATGCGACGGATGGTGTGAACCATGCGCCTTATGCTGCCTTTGGCGGCTGGGCTGGTGCGATCAACGCAAATTCCGGACAAAATGTAAAGGATGCGGCATATGCATTCCTGTCATATGTGAACCAGGCAGAGCAGTCCAATGTGGATGTGACGCTGGGCTGGACTGGATACAATCCGTACCGGAACTCTCAGTTGAATGACACCACCAACTGGATCAAAGCAGGCTTCTCTCCTGAGTTCGCAGACAATTATCTTGGTGCGATCAAGGACAGCCTGAACCATCCAAACATGGCGTCCGACATCCGGATCCCAGGTTCGCAACAGTACACTGGTGTTATCTTAGACCGCGAGCTTGCCCGCTTCATGGCAGATGAAATCACTGCTGAGCAGGCATTGGCTAATATTGAAGCTGCTTGGGAAGAGATCACCGAAGATTTCGATCGTGAATCTCAGTTGCGGATGTATCGATTGTCTCTTGGAATCACCAACTAGGGTGCAAAGAGCATGACCTCGACAGCAAGTCGGGAAGTGAACAGTCAGTCGGGAGATGTCCCGGCTGACAACACTCAACCCCCGTCACGCAGATTCCGCTTCAATGAATGGCTTGATGGCCATGCAAGGCAGCTGTTCATCACCCCAGCAGTGGTGATGATCCTCATTTTTTCAATCTTTCCGCTGGTGGCCTCGCTCATTATTGCGTTTTCGCGTGTGCGCTTGAAGGCTGGTGGCTATCAGGTCCGATTTGTCGGATTTCAGAATTTTTCCAAACAGATTTTTGGCTCTGAGCAATTTCACTTTCTGGGCACGTTCACCAGTCTGACATTTCTGGGATGGGCCGTTGCCCTGTCAGCCACTGGCGCAATTCTGTGGTGGATGTATCGCTACATCACAACCGGCTTTTCCGTCGTCGGCTTTATCGGGCGCATGATCACGGCTCTTGTCATCCTTGGTATTGCCTGGATGTTTGCGGCAACCTTCTTCAGCGGCAATCACTTTGGCACACTGGGCGTGACACTCTTTTACGTGGTCATTGGTTGCGCCATTCAGTTTATCATTGGCCTGGCACTGGCGTTTCTGTGTTCTCAGCCGATCCGCGGACGTAACTTTTTCCGTGTCATATTTTTTATTCCGATGATGATTACGCCTATTGGCGTTGGATATGTGTTCCGTATGATGGCCGATACAACCAAGGGCCCGTTTTCTCTGGCCTGGCAATGGTTCGGCCTTGGTGATTTTGCCTGGGCCACCAATCCCTGGACGGCCCGTGTATTCATCATCATCGGGGACAGCTGGCAGTGGATTCCGTTTATCTTCATCATCCTGCTGGCGGCGTTTGAAAACATCCCGCGGGATTATGTGGAAGCCGGTCAGGTGGATGGCGCCAGCAATTGGCAGATTTTCCGCGAAATCAGTTGGCCGCAAGTCATGCCGGTCGCTGTGACCGTCATGTTGATCCGCGTTATCGAAGGCTTCAAGATTGTGGATCTGCCGAACATCATGACCTCCGGTGGGCCAGGGATCGCGACCGAATCCATGTCGCTGCATTCCCTCTTTGCCTGGCGCTCGCTTGATCTGGGCCAGTCTGCGGCCATTGCCTATCTGTTGCTGTTTGTGACGGTGGTGATCTGCGTGTCGTTCTTTAATCTTATTGTTGTCAACCGTATGAGGCGGATATGAGTAATGTCTCTAACGTGCCGCCAAGGGGCCTGCTTGCGCGGCTTTTTGAGCCGCCCAGAATTGGCGCCATGGCGCCCGGTGCCAAGTTTATCGTCTATTCGCTTCTGCTGGCCTGGTCCGCCTTTGTGCTGTTTCCAATCTACTGGTTGGTGATCACCTCGGTAAAATCAGCGGCAGACGTCAATGGCGGTCCGGTTTACATTCCCTTTGTTGATTTCATGCCCAGCCTTCACGCCTGGCGTGAATTGTTCGTGGTGGATTACGCCGATACGCTGCGAGCCTACGTCAACTCAATCATTATTTCGCTCGCAGCAACGGCGCTGGCTGTTCTGATCGGATCAATGGCGGCCTATGCGTTGGCGCGCATTCGCTATCAGCCCAATCTGATCACCATCCTGCTGTTCGTCCTGGTCATGGCGGCGGCACTGTTTGCCATTGGTAGCTATGGTGTCGACTGGCGCCTTGTGCTGGTGGTCGGTGTGGGTATTTTCTATTTTCTCAGCAAGGCAGTTGCCTCGCGTGTCCATGTACCTTTGGGCAATGGGGACATTCTGTTCTGGATGATTTCCCAACGCATTCTGGCACCCATTGTTGTGGTTGTGCCGATTTACATGATGTTCCAGTCGGTGCGTATGCTTGATACTCATCTGGCTATCATTCTCACCTATGCAGTGGTCAATCTGCCCATTGTCATCTGGCTGATGTATGATTTTTTCAATTCGATCCCCAAGGATCTGGAAGAAAGCGCTCAGTTGGATGGCGCGACCATGATCATGACCTTCCGCGAAATTGTGCTGCCCCTGTCACGTGCAGGCCTGGCCGCAACCACATTGCTGGTGATGATCCTGTGCTGGAATGAATATCTTCTGGCCCTGTTTCTTTCCACAGCAAAGGCTCAGACCATGCCCATTCTCGTGGCCGCGATGAATGCAGGTGAGCGTGGAATTTTGTGGTGGTCCATGTCGGTGGTGATCATTGTGATGATCATACCGGTGGTGTTTATGGCGATTGTCTTGCAGCGCTACATTTCCAAGGGCGTATTGCTGGGAGCCGTTAAAGGATGAATACAGACATGACTTCAGCGTCTGAAACAGACACTCCATCTTCCGATGCCAAACGGCTTTCAATCAGGAAGATGAACAAGCATTACGGCGAATTTCACGCTGTAAAGGATCTGGACATCGAAGTGGAGCCAGGTGAATTTCTGGTTCTGCTTGGACCCTCCGGTTGCGGAAAATCCACCGCGCTTCGCATGATTGCCGGTCTTGAGGAAATCACCTCCGGTGAGGTCATCATGGGCGATCGCGATGTCACTCATGTTCTGCCGAAATACCGCGACATTGCCATGGTGTTTCAGTCCTATGCGCTTTATCCGCACAAGACAGTGGCCGAGAATATCGGCTTTCCGCTGAAGGTGACGGGCGTTCCCGAAGAGCAGCGCAACAAAGCTGTATTCGATGCCGCCGCTCAGGTGCAAATGGAAACGCTTCTGGAGCGGTTTCCACGTGAATTGTCGGGTGGTCAGCGCCAGCGTGTGGCCCTTGCACGGGCAATCATCCGCCGACCATCGGCCTTCTTGATGGATGAGCCTCTGTCCAATCTGGACGCCAAATTGCGCGGTTTCATGCGCGCCGAATTGAAACACATGCAGCACGAACTTGGTGTCACCACCATTTATGTGACCCATGATCAGATTGAAGCCATGACTCTGGCCCACCGGGTGGCGATCATGAAAGATGGTGAACTGCAACAGCTCGGCACGCCCGCCGAAGTCTACACAAATCCGGTCAATTTGTTCGTGGCAGGCTTCATGGGATCACCGCCCATGAACTTCCTTGAGGGTAACGTATCGGAAAGTGGCCTGCAGGTTGGGAATGACAAAATTCCCCTGAAAGGTGTTGAAGACGGCATGGCCATTACACTTGGCTTCCGCCCGGAAGATGCAAGTGTGGTGGAAGCCGGTGAGGGGCGTTTTGATGCCATGGTCTATACAGCTGAAATGACCGGCGATTTGACGCTGGTTACGGTCAAGCATGGCTCTTCTATTCTGACGATCAAAATGCCAAAGGATTTCATGGTCGACTACAATCAGAATGTGGGCATCCAGTTTGACAGTGAGTTGAGCTATCTGTTCAGCACAGGCGATGGTGCCCGTCTCAAAGCGAATGTGGTTGATAGCTAGAGTCTGGAGACGTCTTTGGCACATCTCCCGCAAACCATGCGCGCTGTCGTTCTGCGAGGGCAAGGCTTCGACAATCTGGCGCTGGAAGACGTGCCTTTGCCAAGACCTGGTCCAAATCAGGCATTGGTGCGTGTCGATGCTGCTGGCATCTGCGCCTCGCTGGTGAAAATGATTGCTCAGGGCAATGACCACACCTTTCTTTATGGCTGGGACCTGTCGCAATTCCCGTCCATTTTGGGTGATGAAGGGTCAGTGACCCTGATGGAACTGGGCCAAAATCTACAGGCCCAAAATCTACAGAGCAAATATACCGTTGGGATGCGCTATGTCGTGCAGCCCGCAGTTGATGCAATTCCCGTCAATCATCTGGAGCGCTATCGCGACAATGGCGCAGGGATCAGCAAGATCGCCTGTGGCTATACGCTACCGGGCCATCTGGCAGAATATATGCTGGTTCCTGAAGAGGTTTTTGCCGCGAAATGTCTGATCCCGATACCGGATCAAACCATGGCTCTGGCTCATGCGGCCATTGCTGAGCCGATCTCCTGTTGTGTCTCGGGACAGTTTCATCACATGCATTTGCAGCAGGAAGCTCTGACCAAACCGCGCAAGGCTGTTGCGGGCCTGAAGCGCGGGGGAACCACCGTCGTCATCGGGTTAGGGTCCATGGGCCGCATGCATGTGGATGTGGCATTGGCACAGGGTATTGCCAATCTGGTAGCGTCCGATCCCATGGCCTCACGCCGGGACTGTGCTTTGTCCGATTTTGCAGCCAAGGCCAGTGCCAATAATTGCCAGTTGAAAGTGGTGCATCCAGATGATCTGGCCGCAGAAATCCACATAAGCACCGGCGGTCGGGGCGCGGATGATCTGATCATTGCTGTCGGCCACCCCAAGGTGATTGAGGCTTCCGTGCCTCTTTTGGGCAAGGGCGGTGTTGCCAATTTCTTTGGTGGTTTGAAACACGGTCAGGAGTTTGTCAGCCTGAACGCCAACCGCATCCACTATGATGAAACCGTCATCACGGGCTCCTCCGGCGGCACGGCATGGGACATTGCGCAGACGCTGACCTGGATATCTGACGGTCAGCTTGATCCGTCCCGGCACATTGCAAAGATTGGCGGCCTTCAGCACGCCATTGAGATGATCAACGATGTCAGGGAACAGCGCCTTGACGGCAAGGCCGTGCTCTACCCGCATCAACATCTCGAAGCTGCTTTTGAGGTTCCCGAGTGGACGGCACAGGATGAAACAGCGCTCCTGACGGGGGCACACTGAATTATGGGGCGCATCTTTGTTGGTATTGGTTTTGGCGCCATACAAACCGGATTATTTTTGCGGGAAGCGCAGCGTTCGGGTAATTTTGATCGCTATGTGGTCGCGATGCGCAGAGCAAACCTGGCAAAGGCGCTTAATGACAGGGGAACGGTCACTGTCAATATCGCCATGCCCGATGGCATTGTCGTTGAAACCTACACACATATTGAAGCCCGCTGTCTGTCCGTGGAGGAAGATGTTGTGCGGCTGGAGCAGGATTTGCTCGCGGCCCACGAAATTTCCGTCGCCGTTTCCAGCGTCGATGATTACGTGTCCGACCACTCCAATAGTCTGCACCGGCTGATCGCCCATGCCGTCGCTGGCAAAATGCGCGGTGAAGGCCCAAAAGTTCTGATCTATTCGTCGGAAAACCATAATGATGCGGCCTCTCTGCTTCAGCGGGCCATCCTGTCTGCTATGCCCGAAGAAGACCAAGCGACCGCAAACAATGTGTTTCAAACGGTTGATACGGTCATTGGAAAAATGTCGCGCGTTATCCGTGATCAGGACGAAATTGCGGAAGCGGCTCTGGCACCCTCATTTGATGGGGGAAATGAGGCCTTTCTGGTTGAAGCTTTCAACAACATTCTGGTCAGCCAGGTAGATTCGGCGCGCACGAGCGGGCGCGCCATTTCCCAATTGGTGGAAAAAGCCGATCTGACGCCGTTTGAACACGCCAAAATACATGGCCATAACGCCACCCATGCTGGCTTTGCCTATGTGGGCCAGGTGTTGGGCCTGAAATGGATGGCCGATGTAGCCGCAATTCCCGAAGTTTTCAGCTTTTTCCGCGATGCCTTTCTGGAAGAATCCGGCGCAGCTCTGATCCGGCTGCATGGCGGGAAGGACCCGCTCTTCACGAGTGAAGGCTACCGCTCTTATGTGGATGATCTGCTGGCACGTATGGCCAATCCATGGCTGCGCGATACATGCGAACGCATTGGCCGCGATGTGTCCCGGAAATTGGGTTGGGATGACCGACTCATCGGCACTATCCGTCTTGTACGGTCCCAAGGTATTTCTGCCAAACGTTATGGTTTTGCAGCGTTGGCAGCATTTGAGACATGGGAAAAGGGGCCTGATTCCATGATCAAAGGCTGGATGAAAAGCGGCGCCTCGGCAACGGAAGCGGAAGAGATGGCGCACTTCTTGGACACTCTGCTACCCGATTACCATATCTGGCGTGCTGGATTGCCAAATCCGGCCGTGACACATAATGGACAACACTGAATCAAGAGGGACATTTAATGACGAAGCATCGCCTAAACCGTTTTCTGGGAGCCGATGGAAAGTGCTTTGATGTTGCAATTGATCATGGGTTCTTCAACGAACCGGGTTTTTTGTCTGGCATTGAGGACATGCGTGACGCTGTCGCCACTGTGGCACAAGCACAACCGGATGCTGTCCAGTTGTCCCCCGGCATGGCAAGGCACTTGCAGGCCATTCCCGGGAAGGACAAACCGTCATTGGTTCTGCGCACCGATGTTGCCAACATCTATGCCAAGGATCTGCCGCAATATCTGTTCTCCCAGATCGTGGAAAACGCGGTGGAACAGGCTGTACAACTGGATGCGGCATGCCTGTGCGTCAATCTGCTCTTGATGCCAAACCAACCTGAAGTTCACGCCCAGTGTGTCAGCAATATTACGCGCCTCAAGCCGGAGGCAGATGCGGCAGGCATGCCTTTGATGGTCGAGCCATTGGTCATGCAGGACAATGCCAAAGCCGGTGGATACATGGTGAATGGCGATTTGGCATTGATCCGAACCCTGGTGCGGCAGGCTGTTGAAATGGGTGCCGATGTCATAAAGGCAGACCCGACTGATGATGTGGCCGAATACCACAAGGTCGTGGAAGCGGCCTCTGGCATTCCCATTCTTGTTCGCGGTGGTGGCAGAGTGTCCGATGCTGAAATTCTTCAGCGGACAACGGACCTTATGGAGCAGGGGGCGATGGGCATTGTCTATGGTCGCAATGTGATTCAGCACGATCATCCGGCTGCCATTACCCGAGCCCTGATGGCCATCGTTCACGAAGGCATGTCACCTGAGGACGCGCTGGCCATGATGCAAGATCTGTCGTCATGAAGGACATTCGCTTCGGTGTCATAGGCGGCGGTTTGATGGGCAAGGAATTTGCCTCTGCCGCTGCCCGTTGGCTGCATCTGGAGTTTAAGGATGCAAGGCCTGTCATCGCGGGTATCTGTGATGTTAATCCGGATGCCAGATCATGGTTCACGGACAACATTCCGTCCTGCACTCTGTCTACGGGTGATTATCAGGAGATGCTGGACAGCGATCAGATTGATGCCATTTACTGCGCGGTTCCGCACAATCTGCATCAACAGATCTATTGCGATATCATTCGGTCCGGCAAACATTTGATGGGTGAGAAACCGTTCGGGATAGATCAGGCTGCCAATGCGGCGATCATGTCCTGCATTGAAGAACACCCGGATGTTCTGGTGCGCTCAAGTTCGGAGTTTCCGTTCTTCCCCGGTGCATTGGCCATTTCCCGTGCTATCGAAGAGGATGCATTTGGACAGATTGTCGGCGTTCATGCCGGGTTTCATCACGCTTCGGATCTGGATCCAAACAAGGTGATCAACTGGAAGCGCATGGTCGCGGTTAATGGTGCCTATGGTTGCATGGGTGATCTGGGCTTACATGTGATGCATATTCCGTTGCGTTTCGGCTGGAAGCCAACACGAATTGCGGCCCAACTGACAAATATCATGACCACGCGGCCGGACGGCAAAGGCAACACTGTTCCGTGTGAAACCTGGGACAATGGCGCCATCCACACCATGGTGGAAGGGTTTGGTCAGCCATTCCCTTTGACGATGGAGACAAAACGCATTGCGCCTGGCGAGATGAACACCTGGTTCATCAAGGTCGAGGGAACAAAAAAATCCATGGCCTACTCCACCAAATATCCCAAGACGCTGCAAGTCATGGATTATCAGCCGGGAGCGGCGCAGGCTTGGCAGCATGTTGATCTGGGTTACAATTCAGCCTATCCGACGATCACCGGCGGTATTTTTGAATTTGGCTTCTCGGACTGCTTCCTGCAAATGTGGTGTGCGTTTCTGGATGAACTGGTGAATGGCAAGAAGGCTATGTACCAACCATTTCATTGTGCTACACCGGCTGAAACCGCAGCCAGCCATGACATTATGACGGCTGCCATAAAAAACGCTATCTGACGGGGGCCCTATGCCAAAACTCCATATTTGCGGTGAAGCACTGATTGATTTTGTACCGTTTGAAGGTGCTGAGGGGCAGGTTGGATATACACCCAAACCCGGCGGCTCGCCTTACAACGCAGCAAAGGCGGCGGCTCGCGCAGGTGCAGATGTCAGCTTTCTAGGGGCCATATCAACAGATTTTTTTGGCGATCAGTTGAAATCCCATCTGGAGGAAAGCGGTGTTTATTGCGACGCGTTACCGCGCTGCAAACACCCAACCACCCTGGCATTTGTAGATCTGACAAGCGGCGATCCGCGCTACGCCTTTTACAACAATGAAACATCCACCGCCAATATGGCCCCAAAGCCAACCATGGTTGACGTCGGGCCTGGCGATATTCTGGATGTCGGGTCTATCTCACTGATTGATCTTCCCGGCGCAGACAACATCACTGACTTTGCTGTGGCCATGAGTGATCGGATGATGATCTCAATCGATCCCAATGCGCGTCCCGGTATGATTGAAGACTGGCCAGCCTGGCACAAACGCATTGCGCGTCTGCTGGAAGTCGCCAGCTTTATCAAGCTCAGTGTTGATGATTTGAAGATCATCGCACCCCATCAGACGCCAGAGCAGTTTGCGAAAAACCATCTGGCAAAATCGGCTGGGCTGGTTGTCGTCACGGATGGTGGTGAGGGCGCTACGGGTTATACCGGTGCTGCGACCGTTAATGTGAAGACACCAAAAATTGTGCTCGCTGATACTGTAGGCGCAGGCGACACGCTGATGGGGTCGACACTGGCATGGCTTCTTGACCGCGGTCTTTCGGATGCTGAGGCGATACGTGGTTTGAATGAGGATGCTCTGAAAGACATGCTGGAATTTGCCACCAGCGCCGCTGCCATTAACTGCGAAAGTGTTGGGTGCAATCCACCGACACGGGTCGAAATCGAAGCTTTTCTGGCTGATAGAGTCTGACACCAGCTGCAATGGCTTGCGCAAAAGATAGTGGGAGCCAGCCTTGCCCAAACACGGCATTGTTTATGCAGTCAGAGGGATTGGGGACATTTTTCACTGTCGATATCAATGACATCCCAAAAGCATTCTGAAATTCGTTCAGATCATGAATGCGTCTTCTTCGTCAATTAATTCCGGCTTGGTCTCTTCTTCCGGTGGCTTTCCGTTTCTTGGCATTGGGCCAAAATAGGATGCGGTCCGTACGAAGGGGCGCGGGTTCATGACGACCGATAGAAGCCGTTGATAAACCGGTTTCGCTGCAATCGGTTTGCACAGCAACTCATGGATGCCAAGTTTGGTCGCATGTTCAACACGCTCGAACTCGGTATGTGAGGTCACCATGATTACCGGAATGAAGGGGTGAGGTGCTTCTTTTTTGCGAATCCTGCGCATGACGTCCGGGCCGGACATGATCGGCATTTCCCAATCCAGAAACAGGATATCAGGTCTTTGCTTTTCTACAACGGTCAGGCATTGCTGCCCGTCTTCAACTTCAAAAACATCCCGAATGCCAAACCCCAAAAGCACGGACCGGAGTGCCGTTCGGAAGAACGCACTGTCATCCGCAATTGCCACATTGAGATTCGAGAAGTCGTACAAGATAAAAACCCTTGAGACAGGAAGGGCTCACATGTGGCATTGAAAGCCTTAAAACTTCGCAAAATATATGGCCAATTAGGGGCGATAATCGATATTTTTGGGCCGAATTTTCTATGTGTGGGGATATTGATTCTGCAATGCAATCAAAGGTTTAAATGCTTGACGCAAGCCAGCTTGTCATTCCATCGGTTGCCGAAATCAGGTCATCATGATCGCGCGCAAAGCACATGCGCATGAAGCCCGCGCCACCAGGCCCAAAGGCTTCGCCAGGCGACATGGCAACACCCACTTCATCAACAAGCCTGGTTCCAAGTTCCATTGTATCGGGAAAGTCTTTGAGGCCAAAAAACAGGTAAAAGGCGCCACGGGGTCGTTCAAGACGGATATTTCCCGTCGCCTCAAGGGCGTCGCAAACAAGGTCGCGTCCCTTGTGGCAATACGCGACCTGTGCATCGACGAAACTGTCGCCATCATTGAGCGCTGCAATCGCAGCACGTTGCATGAAGGCGGCAACGCCTGAGGTCGAATATTGCACCAGGTTTTCGAAAACCTGTTGCAGCGCAGGTGGCGCCGAAATCCAACCGACGCGCCAGCCTGTCATGGCCCAGTTTTTTGAAAACGTATTGACGAATAGAATTTTGTCGTCTGCTTCCATAAGATCATAGAAAGAGGGCGCACGTGCGCCGGTATAGAAAAACCGGTTATAAACCTCATCAGCAATGATCCACAGATCATGCTTGCGGGCAAATTTCAGCAGGGCATCCAACAGGTTGGCATCTGCAACCCAGCCTGTGGGATTACACGGCGAGTTGACGAACAGCGCGCGCGTTTTCGGAGTGATGGCCGCTTCCAATGCATCCATATCCAAGGCCCATGACTGGCCATCAAATTGCATCGGAACGCTGACTGGTTTGGCCCCCATGACACCAAGCGCCGCCGCAAAATTTGGCCAGGCCGGTGTGGGCACCAAGACTTCTTTGCCCGCGCCGGCAACAGCTTGAATGCAAAGCTGAATGGCCTGCATGCCTGAGCCGGTCACAATAAACCGATCAGCCACAAGGTCGCGGTCAAAATGCCGCTTATGGTAGTCTGACAATGCCTGCCTTAGTTCAGGCAGACCCTTTTGATAAGTGTAAAACGTCTCGCCTGCTCGCAGAGAGTCCGAGGTGGCCTGGCAAATAAACTGAGGTGTAGGCTGATGGCCTTCCCCGGCGACCAGCGGAATTATGGGTTTTCCGCTGGCTCTTGCATGGTTCATAACTCTGATGATGCCGCTTTCTGGCGCAAAAGCGGCTTCAGCTCGCAAGGCGCTCAGCATTGGATTTTCACTCACAGTTTTCTCCGTGATGCTGAGCGCTATGCGTATGCCTAGTTATTTTTTGGCCAAAAGATCGCGGATCTCTTCCAGAAGTGCGACGTCAGCAGCCTTGGCTGGAGCTTCAGCCGGCTTTTCTTCTTCCTTGCGTTTCATGGAATTGATAGCCCGAACAGCCAAAAACAGCACGAAGGCAATGATCACGAAGTTGACCGTAGCGGTAATGAAATTACCATAGGCCAGCACGGCGCCCTGCTCTTTGGCAGCATCCAGCGTGGTGGCATCAACGGTGGAGGCAAGTCCAACGAAGAAGTTGGTGAAATCAACGCCACCAGTGATGGCGCCGACGATAGGCATGATGACATCAGCCACCAATGATTTAACGATACCGCTGAACGCAGCGCCAATGATCACACCGATGGCGAGATCCATGACATTGCCCTTCAAGGCAAATTCTTTGAATTCCTTAAGCATGTTCACCCCTTGATTTTGCTTGTGTAAGGAAAACGGTACATGCCCCGAAACAGGTGTGAAAGGCAAGTAATGCCCTCAACTATGTAATGACTTTCGCCATTCCGGTTCCGCGGCTACAGTGGGGTAACAAAGAATGCTCCTCGGGAGGAGAAGGGAATGCTGGCCGGTTGGGTCGTCGTTGCGGCGGCACTATTTTACATTGTGCTTCTGTTTCTGGTTGCAACCTATGGCGATCGCGCGTCACGACGCAAGTCGCGCTCCAACCCTGGATTTGCTCAGCGTTTCTCTGCGCGCCCAACACTTTATGCGCTCTCATTGGCCGTTTACTGCACCAGCTGGACTTTTTTTGGCTCAGTTGGTCTGGCTGCCCGCACGGGATGGGACTTCGTAGGCATCTATACCGGCCCCATTCTGGTTTTCACTGTGGGCTACCCTTTAGTGCGCCATATTGTCGCGGTGTCTAAAACTCAACGTATCACATCGGTTGCCGACTTCATTTCCGCGCGCTATGGCAAAAGCCAGACAGTGGCCATGGTCGCAACGCTGATCGCAGTTGTGGGCTCAGTTCCCTATATTGCCCTGCAATTGAAAGCCGTCTCAACATCTCTGGCTGCAACAGTGCTTCGGCCAGAGAGCGGTCAGGCGGCAGATCTGTCCTTGCCGATTATCGGTGACGTTGCATTGCTCGTGGCCATTGCAATGGCACTCTTTGCAGTCTTGTTCGGAACCCGACACAGCGATGCGACAGAGCACCAGGAAGGTCTGATGTTGGCTGTGGCCACGGAAAGTGTGGTCAAGCTGATTGCCTTTGTCAGCGTTGGCGTGTTTGTCCTGACCATCCTGTATGATGGGCCTGCCGACCTGTTCCAGTCCGCTGTAGATGCTGGCGGTATCCTGCCGCTTTATGATGGGTCCCTGAATTGGGGACAACTGGCCATTTTCACTTTGCTCAGCAGCTTTGCTGTCTTGCTGTTGCCACGTCAATTCCATGTCACAGTCGTGGAGAACAACAATGCCAGCGAGTTGAAGCGGGCTGTATGGCTGTTTCCGCTTTATCTGCTCGCCATCAACCTTTTCGTGGTCCCCATTGCAATTGCGGGTCGGCTGACCTTGGGGCCGGATGTCAGCGGCGATCTGTTTGTGGTCGCTTTGCCGCTGTCCACCCAGTCAGTGGGATTTGTCATCATTGCCTTCATCGGCGGTCTTTCTGCTGCCACGGCCATGGTCATTGTTGCAGCTGTCGCCTTGTCGATCATGATTTCCAATCAGATTGTCCTGCCGGTTTTGCTGCGTCGCTCTCCGGAACAATTCGCCGGTCGGGACATGACGCAAACCGTTCTTGTGGTGCGCCGGGTCGCAATTTTCTTTGTGCTGGCGCTGGGCTATCTGTATTACGAACTGGCCGGTGACAGTGCAGCACTGGCTTCCATCGGATTGTTGTCATTTGCTGCCATTGCGCAATTGGCCCCGGCGTTTCTGGGCGGTTTGTTCTGGCGCGGTGCGACGGCGCGCGGTGCCGTGGCCGCAATGGTGATGGGGTTTGCGGTGTGGTTTTACACCCTGCTGCTACCAAGCTTTGCCCATAGCAGTGGTGCCCTGGCGGCCCTGATGACGGAGGGGCTTTTTCAATTATCGTGGTTGCGACCGGAACATTTGTTCGGCAGCGACCTGCCGCCGCTCACTCATGGAGTTCTATGGTCTCTGACCGCCAATGTGTTTGGCTATGTGGCTTTGTCCCTGACGCGGGAACCATTGCCGCTGGAACGGCTGCAGGCGGACAGCTTTGTTCACAACAATCTGCCAAATACAGGCACCTTGCTGCCCCAGCGCAAATCCTGGCGCGGGAATGTAACAGTGGAGGAACTGCAGCAGACGATTTCCCGCTATCTGGGGTCAGAACGCACGGAACGTGCCTTCAAGGCCTATGCAAAAGACAATCGCGTTGATCTTACGCCCTACATTCTGGCCGACTCCGCGCTGATCAGCCACTCCGAGCAATTGTTGGCCTCCGCCATTGGAGCCGCCTCCTCGCGGCTGGTGTTTTCCTTGCTCATGCAGAAGACCGACGGGAAAGGACGGGTCCCGATTGAGCTGCTGGATGATGCCTCTCAGGCCATCCAATACAACAGAGACTTGCTGCAAAGTGCGCTGGATCATGTGTGGCAGGGCATTGCCGTTTTTGACATCAATCTGCGTCTGATCTGCTGGAACCAGCATTTCAGAGGGTTTTTGAACCTGCCGACCGAGTTTGGCCAGGTTGGAACTTCTCTGGGCGATGTTGTGCGGTTTGGCGTTGAAAATGGCCACTACGGCACAGGCAATCCGGCAACCATGATTGACAGCCGTTTGAAGCAATTGGTGGAAGCACCGAGTATCTTTGAGGAGACGTTTCAACCAACAGGCCAAATTCTGGAAGTGCGCACAAACCGGATGCCAGATGGCGGTATCGTGGTGACCTATACAGATGTCAGCGAGCGGGCAGCCAACAAGCGCACGCTGGAAGAAGTCAATCATGCTCTGGAAGAGAGGGTTAAGGTTCGAACGGAAGAACTGACCCGGCTGAACGCGCAACTGGAACATGCCAGCCAGATGGCCCACGAAGCAAATGTTGGCAAAACAAAATTCCTCGCAGCGGCCGGTCATGATATTCTCCAGCCGCTGAACGCTGCCCGGCTTTACACAACGGCGTTGGGCGAGCTTCTGACTGATGATAATCATCTGAAGAGCGCACATAATATTGAGGCGGCTTTGGGATCGGTTGAAGATATTTTAAGTGCTTTGCTGGATATTTCCCGGTTGGATGCAGGGGCCACAACCACGGAGATCACCGTGGTGTCGCTGGATGATTTGCTCGAGAAGCTGCAGGTTGAATTCTCGCCGATGGCCGAAGCCAAAGACCTGACATTTCATGTGATCAAAAGCCGGTTACATGTGCGTTCTGACAGACGCTTGCTGCGCCGTTTGCTGCAGAATCTCATTTCAAATGCCATCAAATATACGCCGCATGGGCGTGTGACCGTGGGCTGCCGCCGACACGATCAAACCACAACGCTGCATATCTATGACACAGGCATAGGGATTCCGCTTTCCAAACAAAAAGAGATATTCGGAGAATTTCAGCGGCTGGAATCCGGGATGAAGGAAGGCCCGGGTCTGGGGCTGGGACTGTCAATTGTTGAGCGTCTCTCTGACATTTTGAAACACCCCATAAGTCTTGAATCGCGCATTGGTATGGGAACGCGGTTTTCGGTGACCATGCCGATTGCGCAGGCTATCGCACTGCCGCAAACAGCAGCATCAAAACCTTCAGCGCCTTTGGCCCGCTTGGAAGGAACGCTGATCCTGTGCATCGACAATGAAGTCCAGATTCTGGATGGGATGCGCAATCTTCTGGAGGGATGGGGTTGCAGGGTGTTGATTGCCTCAAATCAGGACGAGGCAACTCAGGTCATTGAAGCGGAACGTAAACGGTCCGGTGACTTACCTGACGTCATTCTGGTGGATTATCATCTTGATGGTGAAATTCGGGGGGTGGAAGTGCTGGCAAGACTGCGTTGGCGCTTTAAAAGTGGCTTGCCTGCCGTATTGATCACGGCAGATCGGACGGCTTTCGTCAGAGAAGAAGCGGGCAGGAAAGATATGCCGATCCTGAACAAGCCGCTGAAACCAGCCGCGCTGCGCAGTCTGTTACAGCAATTGGCGCGCACCGGTCATCACAAAACCAACGCGCCTGCAGCGGAGTAGGCTATATAAAAACATGCGTTGAGTTTGCTTGAACTCATCGTCCTGGAAGAATGCCGAGAACTGACGGACAAGAGCATCGGCAGCGGCGGGGCTTGCAAACCGCTGTGCTTAATTGGCGGTCTCGCCCCCCGCAGCCGTACCCTGCCATTGACCGGCTTCAATCCTGGCTGCTGCAATCACGGCCTGAGTCCGACTGTCGACATTGAGCTTTTGCAAAATGGCGGACACATGTGCCTTGATCGTGGCTTCCGAAACACTGAGCTCGTAAGCGATCTGTTTGTTCAGCAAGCCTTCACTTAACATCATCAGAACCCTGACTTGCTGAGGCGTCAGCGTGGAGAGGCGCGCCACCATATTCGCAGTTTCATCATCAATCGGAGCGTCGGGATCATAGCCTTCAGGCAGCCAGATTGCGCCACCCAATACGGCATCAATGGCTTCTCGCATCACGTCAATGCCCATCGATTTGGGAATGAAGCCGCTGGCACCCAACTCCATGCAATGGCGCACTGTCAGCGGGTCTTCCTTGCCGGAAACAACAATCAGCGGGACAGCAGGATATTGCGCCCGCAAATACATCAGGCCTGAAAATCCCCGTGCACCTGGCATCGATAGATCAAACAGAATGAGGTCAGTATCAGGTTGTACATCAAGGCTGGCAGTCACTTCATCCAGAGTGCCAGCTTCATGAATAGTTGCGTCGCTGAATAACCCTTCCACTGCCTGCCGCAAAGCACCGCGGAACAGTGGATGGTCATCTGCAATAATAATATGCTGAAGATTTGTCATATGCTGTGCCTAAGCTTGCAGATGTAAGCCCCGACACACTCCCCCGTATTTTGTTATATGCATGTCAAGCATTGAGACTGTTTTGTAACACAACAGGCAAAAAATGCACATCCGGTTCGCACAAATCACCCTGTAATGGGCTCCATAGGACTGGCAGGCGAAGACAAACGGCAGGAATTGCGTTAGAAAACCCATATTGGCCGGGACCTGCGATGGTATGATTCGTCGCGGAGCGTTGGTTGGTGAAGTGATTCCGTCCCAGAACACAGATACAGAGTACCGGCAAAGCAGAATGTCAAAACCCTATTGGCGCTCAGCAACATTAAGAAACTGGCTTATGGCCCTGCTGATTCTGGCGGCACTTTTTGGCGCGCCGCTTGTGGCTGCCCGATTGCCGTCAGACTTGTTCATGGGACTGCCGGCAACACTGGTGTTTTTTGCCATTGGTATGCCCCTGCTTTTTTTGATCCTGGCCATATTCAAGATCAGTCTCCAACACGGTCTGGATCGTAATTATGAACTGGACAGGGAAGATCAGTTGCTGCGCAGGCGCGTGCCAAAGCGCCTCAAATCCTTTCCGGTCAAAGCCATTGATGTGCCGGACCCTGATATCCCTGCGACCCAAGGCATCCAGTCTGACGCCGTTGCAGAGCCAAAAAAGATGACCGTGATTGATCAAAGCAACCGAACGCAGGTGGCTGAATAATGCGGCTTCGGGTTCTCAACTCCTTTCTGGTTGGCACCATTATTCTGCTTGGAATTCTCGGTCTTCTGGAGCGGCTTGGCCTTTCCAGTGATCTTGTAACCCGCCTTCTGTTTGCGTTGCTCCTTGTGTCTTTATTGTTTTCGGGTGTGCGGGCGCGCAGCGTTCGCACAACCGATATGTTTGTCGATGGTTACCGCATGACGCCCATGCCAAACGGGCTTGCTCTGGCGATGATTGCAACCGGCGCTCTGGGCTACAGCTTCTGGCCCGGGGACGTGTTCGCCAATCAACTGAGCGGATTTACAGTTCCACTGGGTGTTGTTGGCGGCGTGGCGCTGATGGGCGCTCTATTTGTTCCGTTTCTCCGGCGTGCAGATGTATTGACTCCCATGGAGCTGTTGCAGCAACGGTTCAATTCCCGCACCTTATTGTTATTGGCCACCTTCATTTCAGCGGCAGCGATCATCTGCGTCCTGATCGGGCAGATTTCTTTCCTGTTCGGCCTCAGCGCCCGTTTCACAACAGTACCCGCAAATTCAGCTCTGATTGTCATTCTGATTGGTGTTTCTTTGCCACTGGTGCTGGGTGGTATGCGGGCTGCAAGCTGGTTGCAAATGACAATGGCTGTGCTGGTAGGCTTTGGCTTTTTGCTGTTTTTGGCTTGGATTGCGTTCGATCTGACGGGCCTGCCGATGCCCCATTTGTCGGCCAGTGATGCCTGGACGGCAACCCGTTTGCTGCAGGAAGATGCCGTGGCGAGGCAATTGGCACAGCCATCGGATGTCAGTTGGCTTGAAATTCTGCCGACCGACTGGCGGGCGGTTAGCCTTGGCATGGTCGGTGTCGCGCTTGGTGTCAGCGCATTTCCACCACTTCTGGCGCGCGCTCAGACCACCCGAACTGCCAAGGAAAGCGATGCCAGTATCGGCTGGGCTCTGGTTTTTCTTCTGGCGCTTGTCTGCACTTTGCCGGTCTATGCAATCTTTCTGAAATTTCAGATCACGCAATCCATCACCGGCATGTCGGTGATTGCGCTGGGCCGTGAAGCGCCCTTTCTGTTTTCCATCACATCAGGCGTATCTCTTTGCGGCACTGCGGTATCAAACCTGCAGGATTTCATCACCGCCTGCGGTGATGGCCACAGATTGGCCGCGTCAGATTTGCAGATTTCGCCCATGGCGTTCATGACGGCCTTGCCGGACATCATTGCCAGCCTTGGGCGGCCTGTTCCGCAAACCATGGCGGCAATGCTGGCCTGCGGTGCGCTTGCAGCCTTGGTGGCTGTTGTATCCGCCTGCCTGATTTCCCTGTCGCATCATGTGGCACTTGATCTTTATGCCAAGTTTCTGGGCACCAGCGCTCCTATGAGCCGCATCGTTTTTCTGGTGCGTTTGTCAGTGCTTCTGGTAGCCTTTGGCATTTACTGGCTTCTAACCTGGCCACCGCTTGGGCCGTTTTTACAGCAACCGGAAACACTGATACTGGCTGGTCTTGCTTTGGCAGCTGGCGGCCTGTTCCCATCCTTTCTGCTTGGAATATGGGTTGGCCGGGCCGGGCAGATTGCCGCATTGGGTGCCATGATTGTAGGAACAGCCATCACCATTGCAATGGTGGGTGTTTTGATAGGGCTTGATCAATTCGACAGCATCGCTGCCAGTCTGGTGCCGCTGATTGGTGAAACCTATCCCATTGCGGCAGCAGGCCTGCCAGGCGCAATAATCGGTCTGGTGACAGGTTTTGTGCTTTGCGTTGTGGCGCCGGCCAGGAAGCCGGATATCATCAGCGCCAGACTAAGCGGCCAATCCGAGGTCTGACTTTCGGCTCGAACATGCTCTAGTTTGCAAGGGCTGCGCGCAGGCGGGTCAGGCCGCGCAAGACAAACCACAATGCCGTCACAACATTTCCAAGAACGAAGATCGGCAGCAGCCAGATTAGCGCGACTTTCTTGTCGGGTTCAGCGTAGAAAATCACCACTGCGGACAGCAGAAAACCCAGATATAAATCCACCATGGAAACAATGCCCCATGGCTTGCCAAGAAGAAAGTCGCCCGCAGCGCCAAAATCACCTACGGCCATGGCCCAGAAAATGAGGCCAGTCAGGAGCAGACCGAGGCCGCCGATTAAAACTTTCATACATGCATCACGGCGCTATTCGGCCATGTCCTTCTTCATGTCCTGCACCATTCCAAAAAACCGGCGCATAAACTGCTCACTGATATCTAGCGCGTCTTCAAGTTCGGTCAAATCCGGCCTGTCGAGCTTCTGTGCTTCCAATTGCGCGACACGATCTTCAAGATCGGCAATGCGGCCATCCAGTGATGCATCTGCTCCGGAGGGTCGGACCTCAATGGCTGTGCATTGCCAGACGCTGTTGTCTTGCTCGCAGCGGGCTATGGCACCGTTTTCCAGATCTACGCGCAAATAGGCCTTTCCACCCTCCTCATTCAGCTCGATCATTTGAAATCGTTCCGCCTGCGCCGCAGCAGCGCCAAGTGCTGAAATGGTAATTACAGTGGCGGCCACTAACCGGCCGGCTGGCCGTTTTATGAAGCTTTTCATGGTGGTCTCCTTCAAACAGGGGCTTTTTGCCACTCAGTATCAGCCGTGAAGATGGCAAGGTCGTGATTGACAGGCAGCGTTGTATTTTGGTTCAACAAATATGGGTGTTGGGGTCCAGTCAATTCGGACCATATTTTGGGCGAAGCATTTTTCATGAATGACAGATTTATCTTTAAATTATTGACGCAGGATCAATGGCGGTCTTTTCAGGCGGAAAAAACCTTCAAAGGCGCGCCAGTAGACCTTGCAGATGGGTATATCCATTTTTCCACCCGTGAGCAGGTGGCAGAGACGGCACAAAAATATTTTGCTGATGTGCCGGATGTATTTGTGGCGGAAATTGCAATTGAAACTCTGCCAGAGCCGTTGAAATGGGAACCTGCACGCAAGGGCGCGCTCTTTCCGCATCTCTACACAGATCTGCCATTGGCAAGTGTGGGCCGACACGCAGTTTTGAACCGCGATGCAGATGGCCGCTTTCAGTTTCCATCCTGGGCGCAGGCAACCGCATGAGCGCTTTTCTTCAAAATGTTGCGCAACGGGCACTCCAATTGCTGAGCCCGGAACTTGCCCATGACATCACCACCAAGGCGCTCTGTACCGGGCTGTTTCCCAAAAGCCGTGGCCAGGATGATCCGCGGCTTGCCGTTCAGGTCCTTGGGCAGCGCTTCCCGAACCCAATTGGCATGGCAGCAGGTTTTGACAAAAACGCACTGGTCTACAATCCGTTGCTGCAAATGGGGTTTGGTTTTGCAGAATCGGGTACGGTAACGCCGCTGCCGCAGTCCGGCAATGCTCGCCCCCGCGCATTTCGGTTGCGCAATCATGAAGCCATCATCAACCGTTATGGCTTCAATAATGATGGCATGGAGGTATTTGAACAAAGGCTTCGGGAAACGCCGCCTGCCGGTGTGGTCGGAATTAATGTTGGTTCCAACAAATTGACCGAGGACAAAGCGGCTGATTATGCAGCCTGTATTCGTAAGCTTGCGCCGTTGGCCTCTTACATCACTGTCAATATCTCATCTCCCAACACGCCCGGTTTGCGTGCATTGCAAGTTGGCGAGGCATTGGATGATCTGTTGGCGCGCGTGGTAGAGGCCCGCGATGATGCGGTGCGTGGCGATCAGCCCAAACCATTATTGTTGAAGATTGCGCCGGATGTCAGCGAACAGCAATTGGACGCCATTGTACATTCTGTCGCCAAACACCGGTTGGAAGGCATGATTGTGTCCAACACTACGCTGGACCGCAGCAAGGTCGCGGATTCACGTCATGCCAAGCAGGCCGGAGGTTTGTCAGGGGCACCATTGTTTGACCGGACCACCATTTTGCTGGCCAAAACGCGAGAGCGCGTTGGGCCTCTGCTACCCATTATTGGTGTGGGCGGCATCACCACTGGCAAGCAGGGCTTGCAGAAACTGGAGGCCGGGGCCAACCTCATTCAGCTTTACACCGGAATGGTATATCACGGCCTGCCGCTGCTACAGGATATCAAAGCGCAAATGGTGGCAGAGCTGGATAAGCAGAATGTGTCACGTGTGTCCGTACTGACCGGCAGCAATATGCGCGAATGGGCTGCCAAACCCTATTAGTCGCGACCGAGTGACGGCAGCTTGGTGATTGTCAGACAAAGCTTTCGCTGATCCGTTTTTTGCAAATAAACCAAAGCGAAAACCCTCGCGCTGCGAGGAAAATCCAAAGCGCAATCCAAAGGCCTGTATTGCCATAAAGCGGCATCAGGACCCAGCAGGAAGCTAGAAACAGTGCAAGCGACAGCAACATCATGTTGCGCACATCGCGTGACCATGTTGCCCCAATGAAGACACCATCCATGATGAAAGCCAGCACGCCCAAAACGGGCGTCAATGCAGCAAAAGGCAGATAAGTGCGAGCCAGTTCTCGAACAGTGGGTTCGGTGGTCATCAGGTCAATCAGATGGCCACCCCAAAAGAGAAAAATCAGGGACAGGCCAGCCGCCAGGACAATTCCCCAAAGCGTGGTCAGACGGACTGATTGTTCAAATCCCTTCCGATAATTCGCGCCCATCGCTCGGCCACCCAATTGTTCAGCCGCAACGGCCAGACCATCCAGAAAATAGCCACCGGTCAGGAAGAAATGAAAGAGTATGGCATTGGCAGCCAACAGCAGGTCGCCCTGTTGCGCACCTTGTGCGGTGAAAAAGGCAAATGAGAACAGCAACACCACAGACCGGATCATGATGTCCCGGTTCAGTGAGAACATTTTTTTCAATGAGGCGCGGTCAAAGACACGTTTTCGACTTGGGCGTTCCTCGGCCTCAAATCGCTTACTGATCTGCCTTTGAACCATCAGGCATCCGGCAACTGCAATCAGTGCCTCTGCCAGAAAGGTTCCCCAGGCAATGCCCGCCACGCCAAAATCATAATACAGCACAAGGGTCACGTTGAAGATCATGTTCAGGCCGTTCAAAACGGTTTGGATCAGTAATCCTGTGCCGGATTTCCCAAGGCCCAGAAACCAACCCAGGACCGCGTAATTGATCAGCGAAAAGGGCGTTGCAAGCACACGAATGGCATAATAGGTCCGAACCGCCTCAGCCACCTCCGCGCTGGGTTTCATAAAGGCGAGTCCGAGCTCCAGAAATGGTTTGCTAAGTGCAATCGTAAGCAACCCCAACAGGCCAGCGAGCATCACAGCGCGGTAGTAAACCGCCTGTTGTTCCTTGCTGTCATTGCGCCCAACAGCCTGGGCAGTCATTCCTGTTGTGCCAAGGCGCAGAAAATTGAAACCACTGAATATGATGTCAAAAATAATGGCGCCAACCGCGATGCCACCAATCAGGGCTGCATTGGATAATTGCCCAATCACCGCTGTGTCGACTATGCCCAATAGTGGTGTTGAAATATAGGCCAGTGTCATTGGCAAAGCCAAACCAACAACCACCCGGCTGTTAACGGGGAAGGTGGCTTTTTCACTGGTCAGGGGTTTTGATTCCGAATCGGCTGTCACGAATGAGCTTTCTCTTTTGCACAGACACTCTATGTCTGTTGTTGAGGCAGAAAAAGTTCGAAGTTTCAATTTGCACTATGCGACAGGCCAAATTACTCCCCATCATTCATCATCCGGCTTATGACGCGGCGGATCTGCCGGACCAGCACCGTTTCCCCATGCGTAAATTTCGGGCTTTGGCCGAAACTCTGGTGGCTGATGGTCTTGTGGCCGCCCATGGCATCGGTGGGTTTCACGTACCTGCACCAGCGCCGGAAAGCTGGCTGGCCTTGGCTCATAGCCGCATCTATGTGGATCAGGTTCTCAATGGTACCTTGCCTGCCTCTGTTGCAAAAGAAATCGGCTTTCCACTGGACAATGCGGCTGCCGGGCGGGCTGTCGCGTTTCGTGGCCGCTGCGCCACGGCAGGGACAGTGCTCACCGCAACGCTTGCGCTTGAACATGGCATTGCCTGCAACACCGCAGGTGGCAGCCACCATGCCCGTTATGAGCAGGGGGCCGGGTTCTGCGTCTTCAATGATGTAGGCGTTGCCATCAGGGTACTGCAGGCCGATCACCGCATCGGGTCAGCTTTGATTCTGGATCTGGATGTGCATCAGGGTGATGGAACAGCTTTGATGTTTGCCGATGATGCTGAAATCATGACGGTTTCCATGCATGCGGAGCGCAATTATCCGCATCTCAAAGCAGTATCTGACGTGGATATTGCACTGCCGGATGCCACGGAAGACGCAGCTTATCTTGCACGGTTAAGCCGATTGCTGGATGAGTTGCCGCCCCGGCTTCAGCCCGATATCGTGTTTTATAATGCAGGTGTTGATCCCCATGCAGAGGATCGGCTTGGCCGACTTAACCTCACCGATGAGGGATTGCGCCAACGCGACACGCTTGTGCTGTCACATTGCAGGCTTCGCAACTGGCCGGTGGCCTGCGTCATTGGCGGCGGATACTCCCGCGATATCACGGCCCTGGGTCGCCGCCATTCAATCATCCATCATGTGGCGACTAAATTCTGGTCCAAGGTGTCTTAGAGTGCGCTGGGCAGGCTTGTTGCCGAAGTTGAGCTAAAACGGGACATGATTCATGCGTGACATTGTCAATGGTATGCTGGTGAAGGGCGGCGAAGTGCTTATGGCTCGCCGAAGCAAGCATCGCAAATCATATCCCGATGTCTGGAGTTTCCCTGGCGGACATGTTGAGGCGGGGGAAACAAATGAACAGGCGCTGGTTCGTGAACTGAAAGAAGAAATTGGCATTGTGCCAACTCATTACGACCATCACAGCGACTTAATTGTTTCTAGCCCCAACGGATATGAAGCAATTTTCCATATGTTCTGCATAACAGCATGGCAAGGCGATCCATCTATCCTTGATCATGAACATTCGGCGCTCTGTTGGTATCCACTCGAAGCTGCAGCGGCCCTTAATGAACTTGCATTGAGTGAATATTCAAACCTGCTCAAATCACTTCGAGCAGGACACAAACAGCCAGGATATTGATGGACCCGGATGCCGGTTCCATTTAGGATCATGAATCCGCATCAGGCCTGAATTCCGAAGGTATTGCCTCCAGTCTGAAGACCAGTCAATGCGGATCGTTTCATTACCTGCAAAGGGTTCGCACCCTAATCCCGCGACTTCATCAGCCTGAGCAGGAACCACACCGGCACCACGATCACCGCGCCCAGCACGATATAGCTGATGAAGTCTTCCAGCGAATTGAACACACTGATAAAGGCTCGCTCGATGAAATTGATCATCGTGCGCACCAGTTCCAGCGGATGTAGCTGGAAAGCAGACAGCACAAAGCCCACCACCAGCGACAGGATGATCAGCCTGACCGCCACGCGCAATGGGGTGTCGCCCAGAAAGCGTTCCAGACCGGATCGGCTGTCGCTCAGTGTGTTTCGTTCATTCATCGAATTTGGATCGCTCATTCAGCAGCCTTTTGGATTTCCACCTGATGTGGGTATGGAATTGTGATTCCGCCAGCATCAAATGCTTCCTTGACCTTTTTAAGTACAGAAAAATTGAGTTCCCAGTAGTCACCGGAATTGCACCAAATCCGCAATTGCAGGTCAACCGAGGAGTCGTTGAGCGTGGTCACACGCACCCAGGGCTCAGGTTCCACAAGGCAGCGCTCATCGGCTTTTGCAACATCCAGGATGATGCCCATGGCTTTGTCTATGTCATCGCCATAATCAATGCCAAACGTGATATCTAGCCGTCTGGTCGGTTTCCTGGAATAGTTGATGATAGTCGATCCCCAGGCATCGCCATTGGGAACTATGACCTCGACATTTTGCGGTGTCACAAGCTGTGTGAAGAACAGATTGATTTCCTCCACAGTGCCGCTTTCTCCGCCAATGGATACAAATTCAGTTAGTTTGTATGGCCTGAACAAAACCAGCATCACACCCGCTGCTACATGGGACAAGGTACCCTGCAGCGCAAGGCCGATGGCCAGTGTCGTCGCACCCAGAACCGCAATAAGACTGGTTGCCTCAAACCCAAAGAGTTGCAAAACGGCAATAAAGACAAAGACCAGTATCAGATAGTAGGCAATGGAGGATATGAAGACACCCAGCGTGTTATCAATCCGCTCGCTTGCCATGACACGGCTGCGAATGACCTTCCGCACGATTCTGGCGACCCAGAATCCGAGAAGCAAAAACAGACAGGCCTGTGCAACATTCAACAAAAAGGGTGGAACATCTGACAGGAGTGACATTGCGATTTGTGAGGCGTCTTCCATAGGGTTTCTTTCGGGAAAATTACAATTTGGTGTCGAATTACACCCTACATAACCGCAAATAGCGGATTTTTCAGCACAAATTCTCGGATGGTTCTAAACACGGTCTTCGCGCGGCAAAAGCGCTTCCAGACTTTCTAACCGATCGGCCTCTGCCGGGGGCTTGTCCCAACGCAGTCGTGCAATGCGTGGAAACCGCATGGCGACGCCTGATTTATGACGTGTGGACCGGTTCAACCCTTCAAACGCCACCTCAAGCACCAGGCCCACTTCCTGGCTGTGGGTCACCTCACGCACGGGACCAAACCGGTTGATCGTATTGTTGCGCACAAAGCGATCGATCTCTTTCAACTCCTCATCAGTAAAGCCGAAATAGGCTTTGCCAACAGGCACAAGCTCTTCGCCGCGCCAGACCCCGAATGTGTAATCCGAATAGAAGGAGGAGCGTTTGCCATGGCCGCGCTGGGCATACATTAAAACCGCATCCACGCTGAGTGGATCACGCTTCCATTTGAACCACGGTCCCTTGGGGCGGCCCGGCACATAGGCGCTGTCCCAGCGTTTCAGCATCAGGCCTTCAACAGCATCGGCGTCAACACCGGCCCCGTGATCTGCTGGGGTTTGGCGCGCTGCTGCAACCGCGTCCCAAGTGTCAAAATTCACCAAAGGTGAGATATCGATGCGGCTTGTTGCAAGGGAGGCAACAGCTTGTTCCAGCCGTTTGCGGCGTTCTGAAAACGGCTGGGCCCGCAAATCCGTTCCCTTTTCAACCAACAGATCATAAGCGCGAATATGGGCAGGGTATGCATGCATCATCTTGGCGGAAACGGTTTTTCGGTTGAGCCGCTGCTGCAGCACATTGAAAGGCTGTACCCGGCCTTCAATCAAAACCAGCAACTCGCCATCAATTGTCATATCGGCGTCCAGAGCTTTCATCAGGTCTGGAAAGGCGCGCGCGATATCTTCTCCGGTGCGTGAATAAAGAGCACGCTTCAAAGTGCCGTCCGGGGCCAGCCCGGCGCTGGCCTGCACCCTGATCCCATCCCACTTGAATTCAGCACCGAAATCGCCCGCATCCAGCTTTGCAAAATCGTCATCCTGTATCGGATGCGCCAGCATGGCCGGGCGAAAAGGTGCCGGATTGTCGTTTTCCGGCCGTGGGCCTGTGCCCTCCACCCAGGCGAACAGGGTTTCATAGGGTGGCTCCAGCCCGTGCCAGATTTCCTCAATCTCATCCACATCATGTGCGCCCAATTGGGCCAGTGCTGTTTTGGCAAGCCGCGCCGATACGCCCACGCGCAAGCCACCGGTCAGGAGTTTCAGCAAAGCGTAGCGCACGGAACTGTCGGACCGGTCCAGCCAGGCCTCCACCAGCGCAGGCGTTTCCCGGCGCGACGTCTTGAGAAGCGTTTCCACAATATCGCTGAGATGCAGGTCTGAATTGGGCAGATCCGGTGACGCTTTTTCCGGCCATGCCAGCGAAATAGTTTCCGCCAGATCACCCACATAATCATAGGACAGGGCAAACAGAACAGGGTCCATGCGGCTTTGGATCAGGTCTCGCAACATGGCTGGCTTGGCGCTGGGCAGGTTCAGTTGACCTGTGATCGCGGCCAGCGCAAGGCCCCGTTCAGGGTCGGGCGTCGCTGTAAAATAATCTTTGAGGAGCTTCAGTTTTCCGTTGCGCTGAGGCGTCAGGATCAACCGGTCCAGCAAGTGCGAAAAGGCGCGCATTATTCAGCCTCCTCTTCATAGCCCACCAGCGACAGGGGCCGGGCCGTGTAATTGTTCAATTCGCACCAACGGGTCAGCGCATCTTCGCGGCCATGGGTAATCCAGACTTCCTCTGGGTCAATTTCGCGAATGGTGGCCAGCAATTCATCCCAGTCGCAATGATCTGACAGGATCAATGGCAATTCCACACCGCGCTGCTTGGCGCGCTGCCGCACCTGCATCCAGCCTGACGCAAAGGCGGCAATCGGGTCCGGAAACCGTCGCGCCCATTTATCGGCAAAGGCAGAGGGTGGCCCCACCACAATAGCCCCGGCAAAATTCCCCTTCTTGCCTTTTTCCAGTGTCGCCGGTGCCAGCGGTCCAAGATCAACACCCTGAGACTGATAATAATCGCACAGCTTCTGCATGGCCCCATGGATGAAGATCGTTTCGTCATAACCGGCTTCCCGCAACAGCGCGATGACCCGCTGTGCCTTGCCCAGCGCATAGGCTCCCACCAGATGCGCCCGCTCTGGAAACTGGGCGACTGACGTCAGCAGTTTCTGGATTTCCTGCCGGTCATCGGGATGGCGAAACACCGGCAGGGCAAAGGTGGCTTCGGTGATGAATACATCACAGGGCACCGGCTCGAACGACAGGCAGGTCGGATCATCGGCGCGCTTGTAATCACCTGACGCCACAATTCGTTTGCCCTTGTAATTGACTGCAATTTGAGCCGATCCAAGAACATGTCCTGCCGGATGAAACGAAACGCTGACATCACCGATGGTCTGCTGGACGCCATAGGCAATGTCCTGCGTGTGCTCGGCATGCCCCTCACCATAGCGCAAAGCCATGATATCCAGCGTCTGCTGGCTGGCCAGCACAGATGTGTGACCCGGTCGGGCATGATCTGCATGGCCATGAGTGATCAATGCGCGCGCAACCGGCTTTACGGGATCGATGTAAAAATCACCCGGCGGACAATATAGTCCTTTGGGTGTTGGATGCAGCCAATCGTCAAAATGCATGTTTGGTTCAGATCCTTCTGCAGACCATCTTACACAGTGATGGCCACTTTCCTGACAGCATGAACTGCAGGGCGGTTGCCCTCGTCCATATATGCCACTTTGCGCGTATGTCGAACGTCTCCCAAACAGTCCCAGCGCTGGCCCGCCAGAGAATGTGAGACCAACAGGAAGCATTCCCTTTGGTCAATTCGATCTTGGGTCGTGGCATTTGTCCAGCCATGAAACAGCGCTGCTGCCGAGCAGGCATGTTCTTCAGGGTGGCGGGCAACAGACAAAAAAGGCCAGTAAAGTTTTTCCGGTTTGATTTCAATCAACACATCCGACGAACAATTGCGCCAGATTATATCAAAAGTTTGAAACGGAGGAGGCAACATGTCCGACGGCGCAATGTTCGAAACACCCACAAACAATGCAGAAGCGGGTTCTGTACCTAACGCAGATTCTGTTGCAAATGGTCGCGCGCCCGAAGGCAGCCCATTTGAAACTGGTCGCTACCCCTATAAGCGAAAACTGCGACGCGTCTTCTATGAAAAACAGAAGGCTGAGCTACAGGCTGAACTGCTAAAGGTTCAGGATTGGGTTCGTACCAGCGGCGAAAAAATTGTGCTGCTGTTTGAAGGGCGTGATGCTGCTGGCAAGGGCGGCACAATCAAACGCTTCACCGAACATCTCAACCCTCGTGGCGCACGGGTCATCGCGCTGGACAAGCCCACAGATCGCGAGCGCACACAATGGTATTTTCAGCGCTATGTCAGACATCTGCCCGCAGCCGGTGATATCGTTCTTTTCGACCGGTCCTGGTACAACAGGGCAGGGGTAGAGCGGGTCATGGGGTTCTGCACGCCCATGGAATATCTGGAATTCATGCGCCAGGCCCCCGAATTTGAACGCATGATGGTGCGCAGTGGGATCAGGCTTTTCAAATACTGGTTTTCGGTGACGCAGGAAGAGCAGATCAGACGGTTCAAAGCCCGCGAAAGGGAACCGCTGAAGAAGTGGAAATTGTCGCCGATTGATCGGCTTTCCATCAACAAATGGGACGATTATACCGAAGCCAAGGAGGCCATGTTCTTCTACACCGACACGGCAGATGCCCCCTGGACCATCATCAAATCCGACGACAAGAAGCGCGCCCGATTGAATTGCCTTCGGCATTTTCTGAATTCAATTCCCTATCCGGACAAGGATCAAAGCATCGTCAAATCCGAAGACCCTTTGATTGTCGGACGCAGCTCGGATGTCATTGGTCGCAGCGACCATATCCTTGGCACAACAATGCATCCCGAGCAAAAGCGAAAACGAAAAAGCAGTTGATTCCAGTTTGGGCGATTGCAGCAACGTTCCCCTCTAACGCCGACTGTGCACCCCAAGGTCGGCAACGTTTTGCAGTCGTCCAATTCACCCTGGGGTGAGGCGTGGAAATTTCAAGCTCAGCTCCAGCCTTAAAGTCAGGACACCGCGCCCAGAAACAACCGGCGGTCCAGCTTCAGCCTGTCCAGAAACGCCTCATCATGACTGACGACAATCAGCGCGCCGTCATAGGCAAGCAATGCCGCCTCCACAGCCAGTATGGATTCCAGATCAAGATGGTTCGTTGGCTCGTCGAGAAGAAGCAGGACAGGTGGGTTCGGGCGGCCCAGAGTGCAGGCCAACCCGGCACGCAGTTTTTGTCCCCCGCTGAGTTGACCGACCTTTTGAAGCGCGTCATCCGCCCGAAACCGGAAGCGCGCCAACGCGGCTCGACATTGATTTTCACTTGCCCCCGGATTCAGTCGCAGAAAATTATCGCGCAGCGAGAGTTCAGATTTGAGCAATGTCACATGCTGATCCAGCAGCGCAAAGGGCACATGCATGTGGACCGATCCCGCCTGCGGCTCAATCTGACCGGAGATCAGGGACAGGAGTGTGGTTTTTCCGCTGCCATTGGGGCCGGTAATGGCTATGCGCTCTGGCCCGGTGATCGCAAAGGACAGCTCTGTAATCACCTTGTGTGCAGCATCCCAGCCACCCGTCACGGCATCAATTTGCAAAACGAGTTTGCCGGGCGCCAGATGGCTTGAGGGAATGTCCATGCACAAGGGCTGCAACACCTCAACCTTGGCCCGCGCTTTTGAGACCGCGTGAGCCGCCTCTTCGTATCGGGCTTCGCGCAGCCGGGCATTTGCGCCGCCCGAAGTTTCCGCCCGCTCTTTGGCAGCGTCCAGAATGATTTTTGGCTGATCCCTTCGCGCGCGTGATTTATGGCCCGCACTGTCTTTGCGTGCCTTCCGTTCGGCGGCTTTACGCGCACGGCGCAGGGTCTCGTCCCGCTGCCTTTCCGCAATCTCAACCGCATGAGACAAAGCCTCAATCTCCACATTCTTTTGCACACGATAGGCACTGTAATTGCCGCCATATCGTGTGGCACCCAATGGCGTGAGGTCCACTATGGCATCCATCTCCTCCAGCAATTCGCGATCATGGCTGACGACGATGGCGCAGCCGCGCCAGTGTCTCAAAAGCTCGATCACTGCAAGCCGCCCGGAGCGATCCAGATTGTTGGTGGGTTCGTCCAGCAACAGGATGTCAGGCTCGGCAAACATCAATGCCGCCAGCCGTGCGCGCGTTCTTTGGCCGCCTGAAAGGGAAGCAAGCGGCGTTTGCACGCTCACATCAAGGCCGTGTCGTTGCAGCGCCGCATCAATGCGGGCGGGCAATCCCCAATCGGCAGTGATGAGATCCTCTGCACGCGCCAACCCGGCTTCAGCCTCATCCAGCAGTCTCAAGGCCTGCGAAGTGCCAAAAAGATCGGAGATGGTTTCAGTGGAGCGCACATCTGCATCGGGATTAAACCAGCCCGGCCTTCCATCAAACCGAACCAGGCCGTCATGCGGCGGAAGCTGACCTGCGATCAGCCGCAACAAGGTGGTCTTGCCCACGCCATTGCGCCCGACAAGGCCAGTGCGTTCGGCAGCAAAACTCACATTAAGATTGGCAAAAAGCGGGCTGCCATCAGTGGTGGAAAAATACAGATTTGAGAGAATGACAGATGCAGACATGACACAGGATATCTCGTTGCTTGATCGGAACGGCGAAAGCAGCAAGGTGTGTTTTCATGTCAAAAAATTCCTTCAGGTTGCAACCTTAATATAATGCAACTATCAGCGGGTGCAACCAATTCGCACAAGAGCGCCTGTGGATACCGTCAGATCTTGTATTGCAGGCTGGTGCAGAAATGCGCGGGAAGGGCGTGCGCGGCTTTATACTCGAAAAGAGTAACCCCTTAGGTCCGCTCAGAAGTCGAAAATCTGGAGATTAGCCAGCATGAAACTCTTACATGTCAGTGTGGTAGCGCGCGATGCCAATAATCTGTCCGCATTCTACAAAACCGTATTTGGTTATGTAGATCGCCGGCCACCAAAAACGCTTTCTGGCGAGAAGGTATCAAGAGGCAACGGTCTGCCAAACTCCCGGATTTACTCGGTTTGGCTTGCACTTCCTGATGGCGAAGGGCCATTTCTAGAGATACTGGAATACAAGGACACCCATGACCGACCACAGCCAAGAGTCAATGAACCTGGCTTTGGGCATCTTTCATTTGAGGTGAAGAATATCAAAGCTACGCTTGCTGAAATTATCAGGGCGGGCGGACAGCCACTTGGCGAAGTCACTGACTTCGGAGCGGTGAATAGACCATTTCTTATAGTGTATGTGCGCGATCCAGAAGGAAATATTCTAGAGCTGGAACAGCCTTAGCATTCGTTTAGTGGCGTATTTCGCAAAGCGAATCTAATCATATTTCACCTTGCATTAGGCGCAATCCATGTTGCTGATTGCGCCCAAGGGGTTGGCAAAGTTGCGGCAGTTTTACAAGGTTTGAACCAAGATTTTAGCTCGCTTATTGAGGTTTTGGGACAAAGGGTGGAAGCCGTCCGCAGGTGCTGTTTCCGCTTCCATTTGTCCAAACCGTACAATACCAGCCAAAGCCAGAGCAGTGTATGTAGCCAGGGTTGAGCGAGCAGGATAACGGCACGGCACCGCCGCCGCCGGCATGATAGTCCATCGCCGCTTTTTCTGTTTTCTGGTACAATCTATAGACATCAGGATTTTGTTTGCGCAGCTGTGACTTTGTCATGTTTTTTTGATTGCCTTTTGGCCCGACTCGGATTGTTTTCGAAACCGAGAGCTTTTTGGCAACCAGAATAATTGATGTGTCGCACTGGTCTCCGCATACAGCCTGAGTCTGCTTAACCGGATTGCCTGGAGCTGTCATGCCAGACGCATGGGCTATGGAAGAAGTCATCATGATGAAGCCAAATACCATGAGGATTTTAGATGGAATACGCATTCTCGTTTACCTTTCATATGAAAGTTGGATGTGAAGCTTTATGAGCTCGATCCGACTTTTTGACTGGCAAACCCCCGTTCAGACAATCTGTCACTTTCCTCAACTTTAGATATCCCCCAGATGGGGTAAATGCGCAGGGTGGATGCGGTTCTCTCCGCCGAATTGGTCATCAACCAGGCTCAAGACTCGCTTTGCAGGTCTGTCATGTGCCTCATGATGAGGCGTATAAAATCAAACCACATCTCATCTCCCAACAAACCCACTTCGCAAACCCCCTTTTGATTTCTATGCTGCACGCCTTGCACAAATGGAATCGGATGGTCTGTGGACGAAAGCCAAACTGCCGGACAGGGGATCGACCTCCCGCAGATTTTCCAGGTCTGGTTTGCCGATCGCGGCTGGAAGCCACGGGCGCATCAGCTTGATCTCTTGGCGCGGGCGCATAGTGGGCAGTCGACCCTGCTGATTGCACCGACCGGTGCCGGTAAGACGCTGGCGGGCTTTCTGCCAAGCCTGATTGATTTGTACCGGGAAGATGGTTTACGCCGAAAGCCGGGCATGGCGTTTTTCGGACCGCACACGCTTTACATCTCGCCATTGAAAGCGCTGGCGGTGGATATTGCCCGCAATCTGGAAGCGCCTATCCGGGAGATGGATTTGCCTGTTACGGTGGAAACCCGCACCGGAGATACGCCAGCCCATAAGCGGCAACGGCAAAAGGAGCGGCCGCCGGACATTTTACTGACCACGCCGGAGCAGATTGCATTGCTGCTGGCTGATAAAAATGCAGAACGGTTTTTCAAACAGGTCAAGACCATCATCTTCGATGAGTTGCATTCGCTGGTAGTATCCAAGCGCGGTGATCTGTTGTCGCTGGGGCTGGCGCGGCTGTTTCGTCACGCGCCAGAAATCACGACCATCGGTCTGTCTGCGACCGTCGCCAATCCACAGGATTTGCAGGCCTGGCTGGTGCCGCAGAACCGCGAGTATGGCGAGGTTAGCGAAGCCGGTCTGATTGAAATCACCGGCGGCGCAAAGCCGGATATCAGCATTCTGGAGACCGAAGAGCGTCTGCCATGGGCCGGGCATACAGCGCTCTATGCGATTGATAATATCTACCGGCAGATCAAGGAGCACAAGACAACGCTGCTCTTCGTCAACACCCGCTTTCAGGCCGAATTGCTGTTTCAGGAACTATGGCGTGTCAATGAGGATGGGCTGCCCATTGCCATGCATCACGGCTCGCTGGATGTGGGGCAGCGCCGCAAGGTGGAAGCTGCCATGGGCACGGGCAGTCTGCGTGCCATTGTCGCGACCTCCACTCTGGATCTGGGCATTGACTGGGGTGATGTGGAATTGGTCATCCATGTCGGCGCGCCCAAGGGCGCCAGCAGACTGGCGCAGCGCATTGGTCGCTCAAACCACCGCATGGATGTGCCGTCCAAGGGCATTCTGGTACCCGCCAACCGCTTTGAAGTGCTGGAATGCAAAGCGGCGCTGGACGCCAATTACATCGGCGCGCAGGATACGCCCCGCCTGCATAATGGCGCGCTGGATGTGCTGTGCCAGCATGTGTTGGGTATGGCCTGCGCAGGACCGTTCCAGGCCGACGATTTGTTTGCCGAGATAAAGACAGCCGCACCCTATGCAGATCTGCCGCGCGCCACATTTGACAAAGTCATGGAATTTGTCGCCACCGGCGGCTATGCGCTGAAAAGCTATGAACGATACGCCAAAATCCGCAAGACGGAGGATGGCACATGGCGGCTCACCCATCCGCGTCTGGCGCAGCAATACCGCATCAATGTCGGCACCATCATTGAAAACCCCACTTTGCTGGTCCGCATGACCAGTCGCAAGAATGGCCGGGTTGGGCGCGGTGGCCGTGTGCTTGGCAAGGTGGAAGAGTATTTTCTGGAAACGCTGGAGCCCGGCGATACATTTTTGTTCGCAGGTCAGATTGTGCGTTTTGAGGGTATTCGCGAGACCGAAGCGCTGGTCACCAAAAGTGCAGCAGACACGCCCAAAATTCCAAGCTTTGCAGGGGGCAAGTTTCCCCTGTCGACTTATCTGGCACAAGGCGTGCGAAACATCTTGTCTGATCCAAAGACATGGAATTCTTTGCCCGATCAGGTGGCCGAGTGGCTGGAAATCCAGAAGGCCCGATCCGTTCTGCCCGGCAAGCGCGAATTGTTGCTGGAAACCTTTCCGCGCGCCGACAAGCATTATCTCATTGCCTATCCGTTTGAAGGGCGTCTGGCACACCAGACTCTTGGCATGTTGCTGACGCGGCGGCTGGAGCGCATGAAGGCGCGGCCGTTGGGCTTTGTCGCAACGGATTATGCGCTGGGTGTGTGGTGCCTGCGTGATCTGTCCTCCATGATCCGCCGTGGTGAGTTGAGCCTTGATGCCCTGTTTGATGAAGACATGCTGGGCGATGATCTGGAAGCCTGGCTGCGTGAAAGCTTCATGATGAAGCGCACCTTTCGCAATGCGGCATTGATTTCGGGCCTGATTGAAAAGCGCCATCCGGGCAAGGAGAAGTCCGGACGGCAGGTCACCGTGTCATCGGATCTGATCTATGATGTGCTGAACGAACACGAGCCCGATCACATTTTGCTGCAGGCCGCCTGGGTCGATGCGTCAACAGGTCTTTTGGACATTGAGCGTCTGGGCGCTATGTTGAAACGCGTCAAGAATCATCTGCGTCACATGTCGTTGGATCGGATTTCGCCATTGGCGGTTCCGGTGATGCTGCAAATCGGCAAAGAGCCTGTGTTTGGCAGTGCAGATGAAATGATTCTGGCGGAGGTGGCAGGAAATGTCAGTCCGTTGGATGAGCTGATCGAAGAAGCAATGCGGTTATAAGTTGGTCAACTAATATGGCTCTGGCAGAGATAATTCAGGATGAGGCGCCACTCGGCTCAGTGCGTTTCACACTCATGGGCCAGAGCTTTGTGGCGCTCCCTGAGGGCGTTCTTTACTGGCCGCAGGAGGCGACACTGATCGTCGCCGATCTGCATTTGGAAAAAGGTTCCAGCTTTGCCCGCAAAGGCACATTTCTGCCACCCTATGACAGCCGGGCAACGCTGGGGCGCCTAGAGCGTCTGATCGAATCATTGCAGCCTGCACGCATTATTGCGCTGGGAGACAGTTTCCATGATGTGGCGGCCGCAAACCGTCTGGGCGCTGATGAATGTGCTGTGATCAGCCATATGCAGCAGGACCGTGACTGGGTCTGGGTCTCTGGAAATCACGATCCCTATCCGCCGGAAGCTCTGGGTGGCCGCGCTTGTGATGAATTGTCCATCGGCCCGATCACATTCCGGCATGAGCCCATGGCAGGCGCTAAAGGAGAGATTGCAGGACATCTGCATCCCTGCAGCAAAGTCAGGGGGCGTGCCCGGTCCGTGCGGCGGCCATGTTTCATCGAAGACGGAACGCGCGCCATCCTGCCAGCCTTTGGGGAACTGACCGGTGGGCTGAACATCTGCAATGATGCCTTCTCCGGCTTGTTCGAACAGCCTGATACGATTTGTATTCACATGCTGGGGGATCGTCAGATTTACTCCGTTAGCCCATCGCATTGCAGGCCTGACAGACGCGGCTGAACGCTAGAGAAGTGCCGCGCCACCGATCAGAAGAAACAGCGTCGCACCGGCTGTCAATTGTACTCGGAGCCGACCAAACCAGTTGGGCAGAATATTCTGCCGCATGGCATTCAGATCCACATAGACCTGCCAGATATAGCCCAATATGAGCAACAGCACACCTGCAGAAATAATGGGCAAGAGCAGGCAGCTCCATCCGAAGATGGAAGGAAGCACGCTGAGCACAAAGTCGCGAGTTTGCAGGCTGGTGTTGGGCGCATAAAGGGCACGCCCCCAATGGGCACCACCCAGAAAGGACAGGATGACCGCCCCATAGGCCAACAGTGCCTTGCCTGCTGTTTCCTGCAAAAACAGGTCCTGCCGAAACACCACGATTGCCAACGCGCAGGCAACAAAGGGAATCAGCCCGGCATAGCCCAGCCAAAACGCGGCTTTTGGCGGCGATTTACCGGAAGGATCAGAGCTGATTGGCTCGTCAGACATGATTGTCATGGGATGGGCGCTCCGGTCTATTCTCGTCTGAACACAACGCCACCGAACCAGCCGACAAAAATCGCCAGAACCACAGCAAACACGCCAAACCACAGGCCTCTTTCACGGCTGAAATCATAAATCAACTGCTCCAGCCCGGCTTTGGAAATCCATAATGTCTGTTCATCATGAGCCACCAATGCGCCCTCATCAAAGACAAAGACCTCAATGCTGTAAGTGCCGACCGAAACGCGCCCGGGGATGCGAATGGTGGTTTTGAACAGGGTTGGCGTCAGCAACTCCATCCCTTCCACATCCATGGAAAACAGATCATTATCCGCCTTCAGCCGCCGGTAGGCGAGTGCAAATTCGGTCGAATTGGCAGGCGCTTCAATACTGTCGGTCACAACTGGAAAAATGATGTTTTCCAGTCCGATCTGGTTGGCTTGCAGGGCTTGGGATTGCGCAATATCATCCGGTGGACGATTGGAAGACAGGGCATAAAAGGAAGGAACATTGAGAAATGTTCGTGAATTCCGGTTGATCCAGACCCCGAAAATGCGCTCTTTCTTTCGTGTCACCACATCCACAGGCGGACCTTTGACAACAGCCACAACATCGTAGCCCTCTTCGCCCATATCAACGCCGCCATCTCGCTCGATACTGCCGAAAAGGGTGATATCTGTTCCGGAAAAATTCGAGTTGATGGCAACCCGTTCAGATGAAACAGCCAGCACCACCCGTTCTGCAAAAGCAGCAGATGCCGTCACGACCAGCATGATGCAAATTGTGATGAGACGTGCCATTAGCCCCCCACCATCAGCTTCAAAACGGAAAAGGAATAAAGCTCGTCCGGCTTCAGCACCAGATTGACCGCAAAGCGCATGCCAACGGCCAACACCAGAAGGCCAAGCAGGGCGCGGATTTGTTCGCCCCGGAGCTTTTGGCCCAATTGCGCGCCAAACTGAGCGCCGAACACGCCGCCAATCATCAGGCAAAGCGCCAACACAACATCCACTGTCTGGTTGGTGCTGGCATGCAGCACGGTGGCGACCGACATGGTGACAAGAATGTAGAACAGTGACGTGCCAATCACCATCGCGGTTGGCACACGCAGGAGGTAAATCAGAGCAGGAACCATAATAAACCCGCCGCCAATGCCAAGCACCGATCCCATGAAGCCGATAGAAATTCCAAGGCCCAGAACCGGTAGAACACTGACATACAGCTTGGAGCGCCGGAACTTCATTTTCAAAGGCAGGCCAAGAACCCAGCTGTGCTGACCCGGCATTCTGGCTGGTGGCCGTTTGCCGTCACGGTTTTTCAGCATGGCGCGAATGGATTCGCGCAGCATCAATACGCCGATCGATGTCAGAAATGTCAGATAGGAAACCGAGATGATCAGGTCCAATTGTCCGACTTCACGCAACAATCGAAACACAAACACACCCAGGGCTGAGCCGACAATACCACCCGAAATCAGCACGCTGGCCAGTTTCAGATCAATTGCCTGACGTCGCCAATAGGACAAGGCACCGGATGTTGATGAAGCGACGGTCTGGGATGTAACAGTGGCCACGGCAACTGCTGGCGGAATGCCTGTAAAGATAAGAAGTGGCGTTAGCAGGAACCCGCCACCAACACCAAAAAGCCCCGAAATAAAGCCCACCGCAGCACCCATGCCCAACAGCATCAAAATGCTGACCGGTAGTTCGGCTATGGGCAGGTAAATCTGCACGGAGGTCTGTCTTTTTGGCTGGGCGCTGTTAAGCGCAAACTACAATCAATCCCGGTGTGAAATCTGGTTTCAAACACAAATCAGTTTTGAAACCAAGGCCCTGATAAACGCCTGCTTTCGCGCGCTGTCAATGTCCAGAGGGCAACACAGTGTCGATTAAATTGCAGATTCGTCAAACTTTGCCAGAGGAATGTCGCTGAGCCCGCCTAGCGGAGCTTGGAAATTCCCTCCTTGATTGCTGGCAATAGGCCCGCCGGTGTCGCTGATCTTCGCAGCATGCTTCTTGAGCTGCGCTTCGGCGTCTTTGGGAACCTTCAGGGCAATCCAACCTTCATTGGGCATGGATACCATGTTGGCTGCTTTCGCAGGCCTGTCCGGACCCCAATTGGCAACAGTTCCATCAATTTTGGAAACAATATCTGCCTGTAGATCCTGTGCCAGCGCGGTCCGTTTTGCTTTTGCATCCGGATCGCCATCCTTGGCAGCAACAGCAAACCAGAAATAAGCTTTCTCAAGATCGGTGGCAACGCCCATGCCTCTGGCATGCAGGATGGCCAGATTGAACTGACTGTCTTTCACACCGGCATTGGCAGCCATTCTGAACCATTTTGAGGCTTCGGTGAAATTTGGTTCGCCCAGCATGCCCTGAGCATGAAGAACGCCCAGATTATACATGGCCTTGGTGTTCCCTTTTTCCGCAGCTTTTTTGTAAAGGTCCGCGGCTGCAGTCAGATTTTTGGTCGTTCCCCGGCCATGTTCCAGCAGGCTGCCGAGGCGATATTGCGCCGGTGCCAGACCTTGATCAGCGGCACGGCGGTACCACTCAACAGCTTTCGGCATGTTGGGAGTTGTACCAAAACCATCGGCATAACGGCTGCCGATTTCGAACTGCGCGACAGGATCGCCGATGACCGCTTTGTAGCGCAGCGGCAATGGGCCGATATTGACCGCTGGCGCCGGCGCAACAAACGTGCGCTCAAGTGGTGTGGTCGACGCTTTTCTGGTGATTTTGGGCTTTGCCACGGGTGTGGCAATTTTTGTCACTGCATTTCTTTCGGCAAAAACGCTGTCACCCAGAGCCTTGATCCGGTCGATACCGCCTGGCAAGCGATCCGGCAGTTTCTGAACGGTCGGGCTTGGTTTTGGAGTAGCCATCGCGCTGTTGGTCGTCAATTTTCTGTCTTTGCCAGCGTCAATCGGCTTGGAAATGCTGCCAGTCGCCAGATTGTCGTCTGGTTCCTGCTGCGACTGGTAGGTTTTCAGCGCCAGAGCGACAGCGGCGACAATCAGCGTCAGGCCCAGGCATACGCCCAGAATTTTTTTCCGCCGACCCGGGTTGCGCTCGCGTTTCAGCTCTTCACGCTGCCGGGATAAAATGCCCTCGGCACGATGCTTGACACCTTCAACAGATTTTGGGTCTGCTGAAGCGGTTTTGCTGGCCGTCTTACCAACAGGAGTCTTGCCGGAAGTCTTTTTGGCATCAGGCGTTTTATCAATTGCAGCGGCATTGCCAACAGGAGTGGCAGTCTGGCCGCCCTTTTTGGTCGCACGTCTTGCAGCTGCAATGTAATTCATGCCGACTTCAAGATCAGCGTCTTTTTCGGTCTTGGTCGTTGGCGCATTCCGCTTCGGCTCAGCCGATTTTGGCGGAATAACATCAGCTTTCGCCTGTGCGGCCTTGCGGAATCTTGGGCGGCGACTTTCTTCCTTGCCTGCTGCTGTTGTCTGTTTTTGCTGCCTGGCTTCCAGGCGATCCACGCCGCTTTCCAGGTCATGAATCTTGTTCAGCAAAATCGTTAGCGTGTCGGGAACCGAACTCAGCTGGTTATGCAGCGCATCATCTGAATTTGGTTTTTTGGCGGTTGATTTCACCAGAGCTGACAGATCATCCAGCGTTTGACGGCTGCGCGCATCCAGGCCGCGCTCGACCCGGTTCAGCGCTTCATTCAGCGGCACAACAACGGCATCCGAAACCGCTTTGGTGATCACCGAAGCATCAGGACCAGCCGGTGCGACAGGGTCTGGTTTGGACAGTTGCTGACCCAATTGCTCCATGACAGTGGACAATTGGGCTTCAATCCGAGCCATGTCGTCTTGCATTTGCTGATGCGCAGCGTCTGCAGCAGCAGCCTGCTCACGGGTCTCGTTAGGTGTTTCCTCTATGCGGCGTTCCAGACTTTCAATCTGGGCCGTGAGCTGTTTGATAAATGACGCGTTCTGCGATTTTTGATCTTGAAGGTTTTCGTCGGCACGACGGTCGGCTTGCAGCGAGGCGGAATCAAACCGCTTCATTGTGTCGTCGAGGCGCGACAGCAAACCGTCAAAGCGTTCTTTGAACATCTGCGTTTGATCGCCAATGTCCATTTCGCTGAGCGTGGTCTGTTGTTCCAGCATGATGGCTTCAAGTCGGCCCACCGTATGCTCGATGGACTCAAGCGTTTCGCGAGGCGGCAGGAAACTGATCAGGCTTTGTGCATTGGGCTGCTGTTGCGCAATTTCCGCAGGCAGATCCTTCAGCGTCTTTTCCAACTGGGCAAGGTGGGTTTGAAGTGCCGTATTCGTAACAGCATCAGGCTTGCTGCGAGCTGATTTTTCCAACTTCTGGACCGTCAGGTCCAGCAGGCTTGCAACATCTCTGGACAAAGCAGGCTTCATCGATTTCAGCGATGCTTCCAGTTTGCTGATCTGGTCCTGCAGCGCAGGGATCTGTGACGCAGTTTCTGGCTGTGTGGCAGTATTCTGCAAACGGATGTGGTCATCCGCCAGCTTCTTGAAGTTGCGGTCCAGTCGGGTCTGGTCTTCTTGTAGCTTGACCTGCATTTTGGCCATCGGCTGCAGAATTGCGACATCATTTCGGGTCGGCAATTCGGAAATCTTGCTTTCCAGCAGTGCCAGATTGCTGTCCAGTCGCTCGCGAATTTCTTCATTCTGAGATTTGGTCTCAGTGTCCGCCTTCTCAAGGAGCGTGTTTATCTTTTCGCCCAACTGAGCAAAATGGGCTTCCATGGTTTCATTGAGGGCAGCTTCCTGAAGTGCCGCATCGCTCGGCTGCTCATCGGCTTCCTGATATTCCAAGTCTGCATTCTCGGCTAAATCATCTTCTTGATAATCTTCAAAGCCATCCAACTCGTCGGATGGCGCTGCCGGTTGCAATGCAAGTTCCAACTCCTGTTCCAGATCATCGTCGGAATAGAATTCTTCTTCTGCCAATTCGGGGCTGGGCTCGACTGGTCGTGCAACTGGCTGCCTGAGTTGCGTTTCATGTGGGGTGGCATCAGAAGGAACAATGCGTTCCTTGAGTGCCAGAATTCGAGCACGCAACTCTTCGACGGTTTGGGCATCTTCCTGAACTGCGGTTTCTGGTGTGCCTGACGTATCAGATGTATCTGGTGCGGCTGGTTCGACAAAACTGTCCAGGATGGTCTGTCTTGCCGGGCGCGCCTGTGGTCTGTCAGCGGGTTTTGGTTGATCGGACGTTTTCAGGGCGCCCAATTGTTGGCTCAACTCATCGATTGCATGGATCAGGGCCTGACTTTCTGCGTCCGGTTCCTGGTCTGCGGGATCATCCAGTAATGCCTGTTCAGCGAACTGAGCGGCGCGTTCTGCCTCCTGGCGACTTTGCCGCTGGGTTTGCAGCAGCTTTTTCAAAGTCAGCTCATCGGGCGACAGATGGTCTTCCTGTACCTCGTTTTGCTGCACGGCATCCTGAAGCCATGCTTCCAAGCTCATCCCATTGCGTTGGGCGGCTTCTATGACGCGGCTGAAAACATCACTGGGCTCGTCACTGTGATTGTTGTCAACACGACCGGATATTGAGGGTGCTTTGCGCTGTAAAACGGTCACTTGCTTCCACGCTTTCTCGTCGGATCACATGAATTGCCCGCCAAACAGAGCGATTCATGAGAGTTTCAATTACCGAAAAGTCAACAATTATAGTAAACATGTCGTTAATTTCATCGGGAATACTGAATGAAAGATATTGCTCATCGACTGGCCAGCGCAGCCAATTGCCCAAATCCAGGCAGTGAACTTATCTGTTCGCTGGACCACAGCTGAATGCGTTCTGGCGCAGGAATTCAAACCTATAGCTAAAAGAGTGCTAATCATAAGAATACAATTTGTAGTATGGACTCTGAACGTGTCTTCCTTTAATCGACACAGGCTTTATTCTGGTTGGGACAACGTATTGGTGTCATGAATGGCACTGAAAATGGTAGCTAATAGAGTATAGATCCTGACGCTATTGCTTGATCAATTTGCCGACCGGAAAATACATATTGTCATCCAAATTGGCTGAAAGTGATGCTGTGAACAAAGGTACAGAAACCGTCTCATCCAGAGCGCAACGCGCAGGGCAGGATGAAGACACCACAGAAAACTCCTTCTCGATAGGACAATTGGCGCGTGAATTTCAGGTCACGTTGCGCACACTCCGCTTTTACGAGGACCGCGGCCTGGTTAGCCCCAAACGCGACGGTACGACACGGATTTACAGTCGGCGCGACAGAGCCAGGCTCAAACTTGTCTTGATGGGCAAAAAGGTCGGTTTTTCGCTCACGGAAATTCGTGAAATGCTGGATCTGTATGATTTGAAAGATGGTCAGATTGTACAATTGCGTGTGGCGTTGAAGCGATTTCAGGAACAGGTTGATGTGCTGAAAGACCAGCGCAGCGACATCGAGCAGGCGATTGAGGAACTTGAGCGCACAGTTGATGTTGTCGCCGGTATGCTGCGCGAGAAAGAGACAGCAACCGGTTGACCGATCCGCCCGTGAGGATCGTCTTCATCAGCCAAATGTGAAAAGACGTGCGCACAACCTGCCTTTTAAAGTTGACGTTAACGTCATATATGCATTGAGAGACATCTTCATCTGTGAAGGGGTTAAAGATGCCAACCTATCAAGCGCCACTGAAAGACACTCTGTTTCTGTTGAATGATGTGTTCCAGATGGAACGCTTCAACACTTTGGTCGGATTTGCAGATGTGACGCCGGATCTGCTTGAGGTCATTTTGAGCGAGGCAGCTCGGTTTTGCGAGCAGACCCTGCAGCCGCTCAACAGCATCGGGGATCTTGAGGGCTGCCGCCGCCATGATGATGGCAGCGTCACGACGCCTGAGGGTTTCAAGGAAGCGTTCAGGCTCTTTGCGGAAGGTGGCTGGTCCGGTCTCTCAGCCGATCCGACCTATGGGGGTCAGGGGCTGCCGGGCACTTTGAGCAGCATCATTCAGGAATATATCTACGCAGCCAATTTCTCCTGGGGGCTGTATCCGGTTCTGTCGCAAGGCGCTTATGCCGCTTTGAAGGTGCATGCTTCGGAAGAATTGCGACAGATTTACCTGCCGCCGCTGGCGTCAGGTAAATGGACCGGCACCATGAATATGACAGAGCCTCATGCCGGGACAGATCTGGGCCTTTTGAAAACAAAGGCACAGCCACAGGCAGATGGATCCTACAACATCACCGGTCAGAAGATTTTCATCTCCTCCGGCGAGCATGATCTTGCAGAAAACATAGTGCATCTGGTGCTGGCCCGCATCGAAGGTGCGCCGGACGGCGTCAAAGGCCTGTCCTTGTTTGTGGTTCCAAAATTCATTCCCGATGAAGATGGCAACCCTGGTCAACGCAACGCGCTGCAATGCGGATCTCTGGAAAAGAAAATGGGCATTCATGGCAATGCCACCTGTGCCATGAATTATGAGGGCGCGACGGGCTGGCTGATCGGTGAAGAACATCGCGGACTGCCTGCCATGTTCGTAATGATGAATGAAGCGCGTCTTTCTGTCGGCATTCAGGGGCTGGGAATTTCGGAAGTGGCCTACCAAAATGCGGCCAGCTACGCCAGGGATCGGCTGCAGGGCCGCGCTCTGGGCAAGCCCAAGGACCGTGATGCAAAGCCGGATCCGTTGATTGTGCATCCCGATGTCAGACGTATGCTGATGAACATGAAGGCCTTTAATGAGGGCGCGCGCGCTTTGATGGTGTGGACAGCGCTCAAAGCAGACGAGCTGCACAAATCAGAAGATGCCGCCATTCGGCAGGCAGCCGATTATCATCTGGGTCTGATGACACCTGTAATCAAAGGCGTGTTCACAGATGTCGGGTTTGCCAATGCGGTGCAGGCGCAGCAGATCTTTGGCGGCCATGGTTACATCACCGAATTGGGTATCGAACAATTTGTGCGCGATGCGCGCGTTGCCATGATCTATGAAGGGGCAAATGGCATTCAGGCGCTGGACCTGGTGGGTCGCAAATTGCCAAAAGATGGCGGGCGCGCCCTGAAGACATTCTTGACCGAAGTGACCTTGTTTCTGACTGATATGAAAGAGGATGACGCTTTGGCGATCTACGTCGAATCCCTGGGGACGGCAGTCGATGATCTGCAATCGGCAACAGTCTGGCTGATGGAGAAAGGTCTCGCAGAACCTGACAATGCCGGAGCCGCTGCCACCGATTACATGCATCTGCTTGGTCTGGTGTCCATTGGCTACATGTGGGCACTGATGGCGAAGGTCAGCCATGAGCGCCTGACAGGCGAAGACGGCGATCGGGCCTTCTTCGAGGCGAAATTGACCACGGGGCGCTATTTCATGGAGCGCTGCCTGCCGGAAACCCAAACCCATCTGACGCGCATTCGCAGCGGTGCAGACAGTATGATGGCGCTGCCCGCCGAGGCGTTTTGAAGGATATGTGCAATGAATGATGCCTTCATCTATGACGCAGTCCGCACACCACGCGGACGGGGCAAGCCCGATGGCGGGCTTCACACCGTGACGGCTGTGGAGCTGGCAGCCACGCCATTGCGTGCTTTGCGTCAGCGCCACGATTTGGCAACCGATCAGATCGACGATGTGATTCTGGGCTGTGTTGACCCCATTGGTGAAGCCGGTGGAAACATTGCCCGCGCCGCCGTTTTTGCGGCGGGCTTTGACCAATCCGTACCGGGTATGCAGATCAACCGCTTCTGCGCATCAGGTCTGGATGCGGTAAACACTGCCTTCGCTCAGATTGCCAGTGGCCAGAACGAATTAGTTGTGGCTGGTGGCGTTGAGTCCATGAGCCGCATTGGCATTGGCGCGTCGGGCGGTGCATGGCCGGTCGATCCCAGCGTAGCGGTGCCATCCTATTTCATGCCGCAAGGTGTTTCTGCTGATCTGATCGCCACAAAATACGGGTTTTCGCGTGATGATGTGGACGCCTATGCTGTGCAAAGCCAACAGCGAGCAGACAAGGCCTGGCAGGACGGTCGCTTTGCAAACTCCATTGTACCGGTCCATGCGCCGCATGGTGAAATTCTGCTGGACCGTGACGAGCACATGCGACCGGATACCAATATGCAGTCTCTGGCTGCCCTGCAGCCATCCTTTGCACTGATGGGTGAAATGGGCGGCTTTGACGCCGTCGCCATTGAAGCGCATCCCGAGATCGAACACATCAACCACATGCACCATGCGGGCAATTCGTCAGGGATTGTCGATGGTGCTGCTGCCGTGCTGCTTGGCTCCAAAGAGGCTGGAGAACGTGCCGGGCTGAAGCCGCGTGCCCGCATCAGGGCCTGCGCCAGCATCGGTTCTGAACCGGCATTGATGTTGACCGGACCGGTCGATGTCACGCGCAAGCTGTTCGCCAGAACCGGGTTGTCTTTTGATGATCTGGACCTGATAGAAATCAACGAAGCTTTCGCCTCCGTGGTCCTGCGCTATCAACAGGCGTTTGATCTTGACCCTGAAAAAGTCAACGTCAATGGCGGCGCCATTGCCATGGGCCACCCATTGGGCGCGACCGGTGCCATGATCCTGGGCACGGTGCTGGATGAGCTGGAGCGGCGCGATCTCTCCACCGCCATTGTCACCCTGTGCATCGGTGCCGGAATGGGCACCGCAACCATCATCGAGCGGGTGTAGATATGGCTGGCTCTTACACTGCCTTCAAAATGGATATCGACGCGGATGGCTGCGCGCTGATCACTTGGGATATGCCGGATCGCTCCATGAATGTCATCACCCAGACGGTGATGGAAGAGCTGGATGCGATCATTGATCATATCGTGCAGACTGACGCCATCAAGGGCGCCATCATTACGTCCGCCAAACAGGGTTCCTTCACGGGTGGTGCAGACATCACCATGATCCAGTCGCTGAACCGGACTGAAAGCCCGGATGCTGCTAAGGACGGCGCAGCAGAGCTTCTGGAAAAATCATCCAGCCTGTCGCGGCTCTATCGCAAGCTGGAAACCTGCGGCAAACCCTTTGTCGTGGCCATCAACGGAACCTGTCTTGGCGGCGGAACCGAACTGGCGCTGGCCGCTCATGGACGGGTCATGGTGGATGACGGACACGCGAAGATTGGGCTGCCCGAAGTGCGGATTGGAATTTTCCCCGGTGCTGGCGGCACCCAGCGGGTAATGCGCATGACAGACCCGCAATCGGGCTTGCAGATGTTGCTTCAGGGCAAAACCCTCACAGGCAAAAAAGCCAAATCCATGGGTTTGGTGGATCATCTCGTGTCTCAGCCAGGTGACCTGGTGCCCGCTGCAAAAACAATGCTGGCAGAAGGCCTGTCCGCCGAAAAACCATGGGACCAAAAGGGCTATAAGCCTTCGGGAGCGGCAAACATCTATTCCAAAGCGGGCTTCCAACTCTGGCCCGCAGCCAATGCGCTGTATCGTAAGGAAACCCACGATAATTATCCCGGTGCACGCGGCATCATGAAGGCGGTCTATGAGGGGCTGCAATTGCCCATGGATCAGGCTCTGGTCGTTGAAAGCCGTCATTTCGCATCTGTCCTGCAAACGCCGGAAGCCAGCAACATGCTGCGGTCGCTGTTTATCTCCATGCAGGCGCTTAACAAGGGCGCGCGGCGACCGGAGAACATCGCAACAGCGCAGCTTAAAACCATCGGCATTGTCGGCGCCGGTTTCATGGGCGCGGGCATCGCCCATGTCAGCGCCAAGGCGGGATTGCAGGTTCTGTTACTTGACCGAACCAGAGACGCTGCAGAAAAAGGCAAAGCCCATTCTGACGGGCTCATGGAAAAAGCTGTGAAACGCGGATACGCGACGCCAGCAGAGCATGAAGCTGTTTTGGCACGCATTGCCACAAGCGACGACTATGCGGATCTGGCTAAGTGCGATCTGGTCATCGAAGCGGTGTTCGAAGATCGTGCCACCAAGGCGGATGTGATCGCAAACATCGGCGCAACTTTGCCGGCAAATGTGACACTGGCTTCAAACACATCAACTTTGCCAATCACCTCATTGGCGCAACACCATGTAAGCCCCGAGAATTTCATCGGTATTCATTTTTTCTCGCCGGTCGACAAGATGATGCTGGTCGAGATTATCTTAGGCCAGAAGACCAGCGATCAAGCGCTGGCACATGCGTTTGATTTTGTGCGCCTGATCAAGAAAACGCCGATTGTTGTCAATGATGCGCGGGGCTTTTATGCCAACCGTTCGGTTATGGCCTATCTGCTGGAAGCACACTTGCTTCTGACCGAAGGCGTACCGGCCGCCATGATTGAAAATCTCGCATTGCAGGCGGGAATGCCCGTCGGCCCTCTGGCCCTGACAGATGAAGTGGCCGTTGATCTTGCCTGGAAAATTCTGCAGGCCACCAAGGCGGATTTGGGGGCTGAGGCGGTTCATCCCGCGCAGGAAAACCTGCTGCAGCAAATGGTGGTGGAGCAGGAGCGCTTTGGCCGCAAAAATGGCAAGGGGTTTTATGATTATGACGGGCGCAACAAGCGCCTATGGCGGGGCCTGTCCGAACTGGTGCCCCAACTGACAAACCCGGACCGGATTGATCAGATCGACCGGCAGGAGATCAAGAGCCGGCTGTTGATCATTCAGGCACTGGAGGCGGCTCGCTGCTTTGATGAGGGCGTCATTACTGATGTTCGCGAAGCAGATGTGGGTTCCATACTCGGCTTTGGTTTTGCCCCATTCACTGGCGGGACCTTGTCCTTCATTGACACAATGGGTGTCGCGACCTTTGTTGATTTGTGTGATGAATTGACTAAAAAACATGGCCAGAGATTCCAGCCCAACGAGTTGTTGCGCGATATGGCTGCCAGCAATGATACATTTTATGGCCGGTTCGCGAATGCATCTACAGACGCATTTACGGGTGCCATAGAATAAGCCATCTTGCGTTGGACGATCAGTCAGAAGACGGCTTGATCAATTTTAAAACTCTGTCGGGATTACGACTTGAAAGCGTTGTTCATCAAAACCGCGACTGCCGTTTTCCTGTGGGCAATGGCAAGTGAAGCTGGAATTGCGCAACAGGTCCTCAATCCCGGTGTGAGCCGAGATGTAACACCAAGGGGCATGACACCGGCACCGAAAATCACCGCGCCATTGAAACGTATTCCCGGTGTTGAACCACCAGCGCCGGAGGTGCGTGAGCGCAATCTTTATCGCATTCGGGTGGTGGATACGGCGACATTTGAGGGGCGCTATCTCAAGCGTGTCTGGCAACTGGAACTTCCTGGCGTGGTCGGCATCTCACGGGACGAGACATGCAAAATCAACCAAACTGGCCAGGCAAGCGAATCTGGCCAAGCCGATGAGGGTGACTGGCCCTGCGGCGGGTTCATAACGCGCAGCTTGCAGCGTCATATCAGATTGACTGCACTGAATTGCGCGTTCGCCTGGCAGCCATCAGACCAGCCTTTGAAGATATCCTGCAGCTTGCGCGGGGACGATCTGGCAGAACTGGTGGTCTCCAAAGGTTGGGCGCGTGTCGCAGCAGATGCATCGGACACGCTCAAAGATCTGGCTGAGGAAGCCGAGCGGCAATCGCTCGGCATTCACCAGGCGCCGCCGCGTGGATGGCAGAATTATCAGGCACTGACCCGGCAGGGCAGCAGCGCTGAACTGCCACCACCGCCGGATTTGCCAATCGCGGATATTGTTGGGCCCTTGCGCCCGCTTGACGCGGACGAAGAGCTGGAAGACGGCTTAGCTGGTAACCAGGGACCCGGAGAGGGCCTCATCGATCAACCGTGAGGTTTCATCCAGCCCGTATAGAGCTGTGAAGGAGCCAAAACGCGGCCCCTGATCCTGCCCAAGCAGCACCTGATAAAGCGCCTGAAACCAACCGCGCAGCGGTTCAAATTCATGCGCTTTGCCGACCGCGTAAACTTCATTCTGGATAGTCTCGCCATCCGCATCACGCGGCAGGGCATCAAAACGGGCTTTCAGATCAGCCAGCGCAGCGCGCTCCTGCTCGCTTGCCGCGCGGAACACTTTGCCCGGCTTCACGAAATCCTCAAAATACCGCACCGCATAGTCCACCATCTGATCCAGCTTGGGATGGCTTTGCGCACTGGTACCCGGCGCATAGCGGGAAATGAATCCCCACAGCACAGCCTTGTCAGACGCGTTTGACGCACTGACCAGATTAAGCAGCATGGCAAATGACACAGGCATTTCCACGTCCGGTGCCTTGCCCATGTGAATGTGCCAGATTGGGCTGGAAAGCTGCTTGTCAGCTTCCAGGCCGTCAAACGAAGCCAGATGTGAAAAATACTCATCCACCGTTTTAGGAATAATATCGAAATGCAGCCGTTTCGCGGTCTTTGGTTTGACATACATGTATTGCGACAGGCTTTCCGGTGTCGCGTAAGACAGCCAGTCTTCAATCGTCAGGCCATTGCCCTTTGATTTGGAAATTTTCTGACCGCTCTCGTCCAGAAACAGCTCATAATTGAACCCTTCCGGGGGCCGTTTTCCAAGCGCCCGGCAGATTTTTCCGGACAGCTGCACGGAATCGATGAGATCCTTGCCAGCCATTTCATAGCTCACATCAAGCGCTGCCCAGCGCATCGCCCAATCGGCTTTCCACTGGCATTTCACCGCGCCACCGGTAACCGGTGTTTCCACCAGTTCATTGGTTTCCGGATCGCGATAGGAAATCGTACCCGCTTCCACATTGCGCGCTTCCATAGGCACTTGCAGCACCACACCGGTGCGCTTGCAGATTGGCAGGAACGGTGAGTAAGTCGCACGCCGGTCTGGCCCAAGGGTCGGCAGAATGATGTTCATGATGTCATCATAGACCGCCAGCATTTTCAGCAGTGTTTCATCGAACACACCGCTTTTGTAATACTCGGTTGAACTGGCAAACTCATAGTCAAAACCGAAGCCATCCAGAAACGCGCGCAGCCGCGCATTATTGGCAGCACCAAATGAGCCATACTCGCTGCCAAACGGGTCGGGTACAACGGACAATGGTTGGCCGAGATAGGCTGTCATTTGCTCCTTGTTTGGAACATTGTCCGGCACTTTGCGCAGCCCGTCCATATCATCGGAGAAGGACAGAAGGCGCGTTGCAATCTTGTCTTGCGTCAACAAACGGAAGGCATTGCGCACCATGCTGGTGCGCGCCACTTCGCCGAAAGTGCCAATATGCGGCAGGCCAGACGGGCCATAACCGGTTTCAAACAACACCGGCCTGTCGGGCATCTTGCCATTCAGACGCTTGACGATTTTACGCGCTTCTTCAAAGGGCCAGGCTTTGGAAGTCTGGGCCGCCGCAACCAGTGTTTCGTCCATTGGAATCGCCTCTAGCGTCGGGGAAGTCATGTAAAATCTCTCACGATGTTGACCAGCAGACTGAAATTCATGGCAAAAAGCTGGTCATGTCATTTGTTTTGCGCCATTTATGCGCCCATATGTATCGCGAACAGCCAAGCGGTCAATCGACAGCAGCAAGAATTATAGCGTCATCCGATTTTGAGCGGGGCGCGAAGACAGGAAAGAAGCCCTTATGTCTGAACCAATCGCAATCCAGGAAGCGTTGATATACGCCATGGTCACCGTGTCGGCGGCCGACAGCAACATGACGGATGCCGAGTTGAAAACCATTGGCGACCTGGTCAAGGGCCTGCCGATCTTCCACAATTACGATCCTGAGGCTTTATTGCTGACCGCCTCCTCCTGCGGTGAGCAGCTACAAGGTGAAAACGGCCTGTCAGATGTTCTGACTATTATCGCCGAAAGCCTTCCCAGTCACCTCTACGACACCGCCTATGCTTTGGCTGTGGAAGTCGCCGCCGCCGATGTTCAGCTGGAACGCGAAGAATTGCGCTTCCTGCAAATGCTCCGCAACCGGCTGGGGTTGGACCGCCTCACGGTTGCTGCAATTGAACGCAGCGCCATCGCACGGTTCCGCACAGCCAAGTAGGTCTGGCTTTTCGTATATGTTGGATGGGAACAAATATGTGCGCCACCGAATTTGCAGTCAATTTTGGCGAGGTCTGACCACGCCAAAATTCAAGAAGTGTCCTAACCTGTAACCCCGCCAGACACGCGCCAGCGATACCCGATCATTGCAAGCATAAGAATGACGGCCAGGCCGGACAGAACCGCAACAAGCGTATTTGTCCCTGCATTCGCAAAAGCGATTCCCAGAAAGCCCCACGCAACTGCAGCGCTGTAGCTCCAGTGTCCAAGCTTGTGAAAACTGTACACCGCAAAGACCACGGCCAGCACCAGCGCAATTATGGCAGCCGTTACCTCGGATGTTATTCCATAGCCTGCCAGAAGAAGGCCGATAGACACAAAGGACGCAGCGGAAAGCCATCCGGCGTAAAGCGCTACAGGCCAACTGGCTGACCATGCGGGTTGCGCAGATTGTGTCTGGTACAAGGAGATCAGCACACTGATAAGCATCACCCAGATCAGAACTGTGGCCCAAATCGGCGAGAGCAGGGCAACCGGCAACCAGATGGCCCCCACTGCCAGCGAAATAAACAGCGCAATGCGACCACGATCCCAATCAGCATCATCCTTGTGTCTGAAAACACCAAGCCCGGCGTGCATGATCAGGGCGAGATAGATGAGACCCCAAATCGCAAACGCCCAGCCCGCAGGCTGCACGGGTGGGTCATTTTGAGGTATAGGGTAGCGCTCCGGGTCAAAACCACCAAACTCAGGTGACAGAAACGGCGATATGGCAAATGCAACGGCTGCAATTAATACGAGATAGGCTTTCATGGTCTCAATAGGTCCTTGGGGGCATGTTCGTTACGGCTCTGATCACCGCAGCCTTGACTGTACAGATATGGGCAGCCTTGCAGGCGGTTCAAAATGCAAACATAGTTTGAAAGCTCCCAACCCGGCGAAATAGGGGCGGTTGGTTGCTGTTCAAGCGTGTTAAAGTGAAAATACTGATTGGGAAACAGCACTGCCACAAGAACGGCCTTGTTCGGGTGGGGCCGACCTATGACACAGCCTGGATTTCAGCGCATCCGATTGGAGGAGGAATTCCAAGGCAATTGATGGTCCTGTCTGTCAGGCCAATGAATTAAGCTGGAGGCTTACATGATGTCACAAAAATCCGTTCTCAGCGCAGTGTTCGGCAAATTGATCGTCGCGATTTATCCGATTTTTGCTCTATCATTTTCCATGCTGTCTGGCAGTCATGCGACGCCTGGTTCCGGCATTGTGATATCCGATCAGATCATTGGCACCACATCCCAAACGTTCTTCGTCATCAGAACCACCACGCTGCGCCCGCCCAGCTACTATGAATACAAAAAGCGCATTGAACTGGTCGAGTTGTCCATTGCATCAGGTGCGATCGAGCAACAATGCCTGGTCCGGGAAACCGCCTATGAGTACGACTTTGACGCCAGCCAGGAAACCTGGGAAGAAGCCGAGCTGGTGGAATCCGGGTGCCAGGTTTTCGACGTTCTGACAATGCGTGGCGCAAACTATATTGAACCTCAAGCAATGGGGCCGCATTACTATGAGTTTCGGCTGACAGCTGAGGGGCTCTTGGTGCGGAAAACCGACCTTGACGACCCACGGCCCTGGCAGTTGATGGTGACGCTGGCTGATATAAAAACCCGAGCTGCAGAGATGACCATAATCTCCAGATCAATCCTGTCCTGGCAAACAGATGATGATTTGGGAGACAGTTTCAGCCTGTTCAATCCGGATGATGAATATGAGACCTTGCCGGACATATGCAAATTGAACGCGGCGCCCGTGGGCGCATTGCGGCAGGAATGGGTGTTCCAGAAATTCATTTGCTGGTCAGGCGATGATGATTCTCACGGAGCAATTTTTTACCTGCCCCTTAAATCACCACCAGTGGATGAATAGGCTCAGAACAGCTTTAGACAAATCATCCATTGATGACCCTTATGTCTCGGGCGTCACGGATCTGAGTGTTTCACTTGGTGTTTCTTCAAATTTCTGCCGATACACTTTTGCAAAATGGCTGATGTTGGAGAAACCGGCGGCCTTGGCAACTTCGCTGACGGTTTGGTCTTGACCCAGCAGAATAAGGTCTCTTGCGTAATTCAGACGAACGGAACGAATGAAGTTCGTGGAATTCAGACCGTGCGACTTTTTCAGCCGGCGGCCCAATGTTCTCTCGCTCATAGCCAGCGCGGCAGCCAGTTCCTTGACACCGAAATCATGATCGCCAACACGGTCGAGAACAGACTCAGTGGCCCGTTCCAGAAAACGCTGTTCCGCAGGTATCAAAAGATTGTTTTCGGGACTGTCAATCAAGATGGCTTCCAGCGCTTCGATCCTGGCATTGGTGATTTCCTGCAGTTTGATTTGTTCGCTCTCCAGCGCGGCTGTATCTTTTCGCAACGCCACAGCATCCGTTATGGCTGTCTGGCTTTGTAGGCGCATGGAATTCACTATGGTCGATATGGCGATCATCATGAAGATGGTCTCCCCCGCAACAGCGAGATAGTACCCCCATGCAATGGGGCGCAGCAGAATCAGCTCGTAAGCGAAGTCGGCCTGTCTGATGGTCATCGGAAAAATCCGGAAATAGACCGCAAAAAACAAGCCAATGGAAAAAATGAACAAAGACAAGGCTATGGGTTTGGCCTGCGGCAACCCTTCACGGATCTTTATCAGAGAGACAATGAACAGAATGAGGGGGTTTATGAAGAAGATCAGATGCAACGGAAGAGACAATGTCCATGGATCGAGAACAGCAAGGCTGGTTGTGACAACAGCGACAACAGACAGCAGGCCGAACAGCAATTCCAGCCGGCGCTGACCAGTATCAACCCGCAGCAGGATGCGGCAATATTGAATGATCGCGAAGACGCCAAGCCCGGCCAGAAATTCAGAAATCGGCGACAGCATGTAAACGGGCAGTGTCACGCCCGCGAAATGGCTGAGCCAGCCATCGTAAATGAATGAGAAGCCAAAGAGACATCCCAGATAGAGGGTATAAAATTTGTAGAAGCGGGCTTCTATCTGCCGAAAAACCACAATGCTGAACAGGGCAATTGTCAGTATGTATCCCAGGAAAGCAGCAGACAAAATCAGCACAAAAGCCGACCATTCGGTAAACAGGGTCGACGACGTGATCACCGGGGTAATCGTCGGCTCCAGAGTTCCACCAATACGCAGATAGAACTCACGTTCGGTGCCGGGCTCAACGCTGAGTGGCAAACCGGTTTTGAGGGCATGGTTGGCTCTTTGCGCAGCTGGCACGGTTCTGCCATCCCGGGCGACAGCAACAAGACCATCTGTGTGCTGCCCGAACAAAACAATCTCATCAAAAATGACTTCTGCAAAAGTGACCGTCCAGGTTTTCGCGCGCTCATGATTGTTATGGATGGTAAAGCGAAGCCACAGCGCTTCTGTTGGGAGAGGCGCCACATATGCGCTGCCGCAAGGTGCAGCGTCGAAGACTTGTGAGCCTATTGTGTCGGAACTGATTGTCCCTGAACGGTCAAGAAAGTATTCTGCATGCAGCCGGCGCAACTGATCGCCCGCTTCTTCTGAAAGCGTATTACCCGTCTGCGCAACGCGGTCATCTTCGGCACAATCTGGCAATCCACCATCGGCCTGTGCGTTCAATGAAATAGCCATTATGCACAGCCAGGCAGTCAGAAGATATGCAAGCCGGTACGAATGCAAACTCATCACGACACCCATCTTATTGAATCGGTGTATGCGATACATCTATCTGATTTCAGTCCAAATGCGGTACAGCCGCACCCGCTCATTTCGGACAAATTTCGTCGCATAACGGCCAAAGGCCCGACAACGTAATCAATTCAGGCAAAAACCTGTTCTGGCCGTCGGGACAAAGGGCTGAAATTGCATTGTATTTCACCCGGTAACGAGAAGAAAATTACTGGATTGCGGTGATGGCCGGATGTTTCTGACAGCAAGTGAAGGCTGGGCGGCGTTGACCACCAAGAAGGGTGTGGCCAACGCACCCTTGTCTGGAATGGGGCGACACAGACCGATAGCGGCGCTTCAATAGCGGTATCAGATAAGGGCGCTCTGTTTTAGAAACTCCAGCATGCTTGCTTGCTGTTTTTCGGTGAGCGGCCAGGCGGAGGGCGGACGTGTAGGTCCACAATCAAGACCGAGCGCTTGCAAAGCTGCTTTGACGCCGGTCACATTGGTGCCATTCAGTTCTTCGGCACGTATGTCCTCAAACGCACGCATGCCTTTGATAAACTCATTGGCTTTGACATAATCGCCGCCATCAAGCGCTCCGAGAATTGCGATGGAACGTTCCGGCCACACATTGATCAGGCCGGAGGTGAAACCGCGTGCACCAACCGCATAAAGCGGTGGAGCCCAAACCTCAGCAAGTCCGCAAACCCAAACAATGGATGGATCGCAAGCGGCAATGGCTGAACTCAATTTCAACGGATTTGGTGTTGCCCACTTTACGCCTTTGACACCCGGCAGGTCGCACATGGCTTTGATAGCGTCGATGCCAATCGTGTCGTTCCGCAGATACAGCATCATCGGCAGGCCGCCACTCGCATCACTAACCGCTTTGAGATAGTCCAGAGTGCCGCGTGGCGCCACAAACGGGTCGGGTGGTTGGTGGATCATCAGCGCTGAAGCGCCTGCATCAGCAGATTCTTTTGCAAGACGGCATGCGTCGCGGATACCACGCCCGATGCCCGCCAGAAGCGGCGCCCGCCCGTTGATCATTTCTGTGACAGATCTCACCATCGTGCAGGCTTCATCAGTCGTCAGCGCATAGAACTCGCCGGTATTTCCGTTGACGACTGGAATGTGCATGCCAGCGTTCAACGCGCGATCAATGATTGGCTTGAGCCGTTGTGGCGCGACGTTGCCATCAGCATCATAAGGCGTGACGAGAATGCCTGAAATTCCGGTCAGAGCTTTGTCGAGATCATGTGCCATCAATGTATATCCGGTTCGCCAGCGGCTGCCCCGAAACCGCGCTCAAGAAAATCAAAATCACAGCCCTTGTCAGCCTGGGTTACATGTTTGGAGAACATGTAACCCCAGCCGCGTTCAAAACGCGGGGCCGGTACTTTCCAGGTCGCTTTTCGCTGCGCCAGTTCAGCCTCATCCACCAGCATGTCGAGACGACGATTGGGCAAGTCGAGCCGAACAATGTCGCCTGTCTTGAGCAGCGCCAACGGCCCGCCGATAAAGCTCTCTGGCGCGACATGCAGAACACATGCACCATAGGACGTGCCAGACATGCGCGCGTCAGAAATGCGGAGCATGTCTCGGTGGCCCTGTTTGATAAGCGCCTTGGGGATTGGCAGCATGCCCCATTCGGGAAAGCCAGGGCCGCCCAGTGGACCGGCATTGCGCAGAACCAGAACATGATCAGGTGAAACGTCGAGATCCTCGTCATCGATCGCTTCTTTCATCTCCGGGTAACTGTCAAAAACAAGAGCTGGCCCTTCATGCACATGGTACTTTGGATCACAGGCCGCAGGTTTGATGACGGCCCCGTCGGGACACAGATTGCCCCGCAGCAAAGCAAGTGAACCTTCGGCGTAAACCGGATTGGACAGCGGACGAATGACGTCATCATTATAGACCACCGCGCCTTCCAGATTTTCGCCCATGGTCTTGCCCGTCACCGTAAGCACTGAAGTATCAAGGCGTTCTTCCATCTGTTTCATGAGAGCACGCAATCCACCGGCATAGAAGAAATCCTCCATCAGATAGTCTTTCCCTGATGGGCGAATGTTTGCGATCAGCGGCGTGACGCGGCCAAGCTCGTCCAGATCATCCAAGGTGAATTCCACACCGGCGCGGCGTGCCATGGCAATCAGATGCACCACAGCATTTGTAGAGCAGCCGGTTGCCATGGCGACAATAGCTGCATTGCGAACCGATGCATCATTGATGATCTTGTCAGGTGTCAGATCTTCCCAGACCATATCGACGATGCGGCGACCGCTGTCGCTCGCCATCCGTTGATGGCCTGCATCGGCTGCCGGAATGGACGAGGCACCCGGTAAAGTCAGTCCCATAGAATCGCTGATGGCTGTCATCGTTGACGCTGTGCCCATTGTCATGCAGGTGCCGACGGAGCGCGCTATACCGCCCTGAATGCCGACCCATTCCTCATCTGTGATGTTACCGGCACGGCGTTCATCCCAGTATTTCCATACGTCAGATCCTGAACCCAGAATGCGTCCGGCATAGTGACCGCGCAACATGGGCCCGGCCGGCATGAAGATGAAAGGAACGGCTGCCGTAATTGCACCCATGACGAGGCCGGGTGTTGTCTTGTCACAACCCCCCAGCAACACCACACCATCAAGCGGGTGAGAGCGGATCATCTCCTCGGTCTCCATGGCCAGCATGTTGCGATAAAGCATGGATGTGGGTTTTGTGAAGCTCTCATCGACTGACAGTGCAGGCATCTCGACAGCAAGGCCGCCAGCTTGCAGGACGCCGCGTCGGACATTTTCCACCCGTTCGGGAAAGTGACCGTGACAGGAGTTGAGCTCGGACCACGTATTCAAAATGCCAATGATTGGCCTGTCGCGATAATCAGCTTCCGAATAGCCAAGTTGCATCATCCGTGATCGGTGCCCGAATGACCGGAGGTCATCGGGCGCAAACCAGCGCGCGCTGCGCAATTCTGCGGCAGCCTTCTTTGTCGGGTGGTCTGGCATGGCCCCTCCTAAATAGATTGAGATTTATGTATGCGCATACATATAATATTGTCAACTACGGCCATTTTCATATTATTCCCTTATATACATGATCTTGACACGTAATTATGAACCGTGCCATGCAATGAATGCGAATACATAAACAGTTCATAGGGTGACCTGGATCTCGGGCTGTTTTTCAAATGGTGCCGCCAATGTGTGGCACAAACGGGAGGAATACCATGACTTTTACACGCAGAATAATTTTGTCCTTCGCGGCTGCGACGGTGCTGTCCGCATCATCCTATGTTGCCGTCGCGCAGGAATTGCCACGCAATGTGCGCCTCGTGATTGGCTCCAAATCGACCGGTGGTGACACCTATCAGAATTCGGCGATCGTCGCCGAGGCTCTGGCCGAGAAGTTGGGTATCAATGTGAAAGTTGATGCAGTTGGCGCGACCGAAGCCTTCAAAGCGCTTAACCGCGATAGCCGCGGCACAACGCTGATGATTTTCCACGATCAGTCCTATCTTGGTAATCTGTATGGGGTGCAGGGATACGCAAATCCGTTTGAAGGTTACAAAATCGGGCCAACGGTCGCGATCAATCCTGGCAACGCCTATCTCGTTCCAAAAAGTTCAAAATACCAGTCCATGGATGACATCTTTGCGGCAGCCAAAGCCGGTGAAAAAGTGCGTGTCGCAATCCAGCCCGGCGGTGTTTCCGAAATTGGGTTCTCCGCGATGAAGAACGCCGCGAAGGTACTTTCACCGGGATCTGAAGCGAATATTGTTGCTGTCAATACAGGCTCGCAGTCAGACAAGAACCAGACCATGTGGGACGATCTTGCTGATGTGATAAACGGCTCCATTCAGGCCAATGAGCAGTTCACGCAACTGCCGGATGATGATCGCAAGGCCATGCGGTTTGTCTGGATCACCGCGCGTCCGGCAACCTTGGCTCAGGCCCCCGCGCAAGGCATGGGCAACACCACCCGTGACCAGATGTTGAAATTTGCAGACCCGGAAACGAATGTTCCTCTCAATGGCAGTGAAAACTTCACTTTCGACAAGGAATTCTTCTTTCTCTACAATCAGGGTATGGATGACGCGATCGTTCAACAGATTGATACGGCGTTGACTGAAATATACGCCGCTGGCGACATACAGAAACGCCAGAAGGAAGCCTTCTTCATTCCAAACTTCCTGCCGTCAGGCGAAGCACTTGCACATCTCCAGGCCAAACGCTCCACATACGAGCAGGTTATCAAAGACATCACTTCGAATTGATGCATAATCTCACGACGATAAACGCGGCCTGATCAGGCCGCGTTTATCACTCTCGGTCGCATGGAGGCGCGAATGGGTGAATTGACCAAGGTGACCATAGACTTTCAGTCGTCGCACCTGCTGTTTCCGATCATCATAGGCTGCGTACTGGCTGTTCTGGGGCTTGCTATTGTCGTTAGGGAACGCAGCCGGATCACCACATCGGGCAGCCATTGGCGCCGAATTTTTGCACAGATGGACAAGTTTCGATTTTTCGGAACCCTGGCACTGACATTGGCCTATTTCTCTTTGATGGTCCCAGTGGGCAACTTTTGGCCCAACACTGGCCTTGGCTTTTTATTCTGTTCCATTCCCTTCGTCTTCCTTGCCGGTCTGCTGTTCATGCACGTTTGGACTGCGCGTTCGGTGCTGATCCTTGCAACAGTTGCAGTGTTGGTCCCGTCTTTGATCTGGTGGTTGTTCACTGAAGTCTTTTTCCTGACATTACCCTGAAAGGCGTGCCGATGCCGTTCTTCGAATTTATCACGCCGCTATTCCTTCTGCTCATTGTTGGCGGCACATTCGTAGGTATTGTTTTCGGGGCGATCCCCGGCATGACGGCGACCATGGCCGTGGCAGTCTGCCTGCCACTGACCTATCCGCTTGGTCTGGAAAATGGCCTGGCCCTGTTGCTCGGCCTTTACGTTGGTGGAATTTCAGGCGGGCTTGTGCCCGCAATTCTTCTCAATATTCCCGGCACGCCCTCTTCGATCACAACTACCTTTGACGGCTATCCAATGACCGAAAAAGGTGAGGGCGAAAAAGCACTCAAAATTGGCATTTGTGCATCATTTGCTGGCGGCATCATTTCACTGATCGCCCTGTATCTGTTTGCGCCCGCACTGGCAGATTTTGCGATCCGGTTTTCCTATGTGGAGAAATTCCTGATCATCCTGTTCGCGCTCAGCGTCATGGGTGCGCTTTCCACCAACATGCTCATCGGTATCTTCTCCGGCTTTCTTGGCATCTTCATCAGCCTGATCGGAACCTATGATATTTCCTCCGGCGGAAACGGCAAACACCGGCTCATTCCCTCGGGCCTGGAATACTGGCTGGACAGTGGATTTTCGCTTCTGCCGGTTCTCATCGGCATCTTCGGCCTGAGCGCAATTTTGCAACAGGCCGAGGCCGGTATGCCGCCCGGCCTGTCGCGCGATAAAGTCAGGATCGGCAAGTCCTCAAAGTTCTCGTTTTCCATCTTCAAAGGACAGGTCCTGAATGTCATTCGGTCATCGGGCATCGGAACATTCGTCGGGATTCTGCCCGGTGTTGGCGGTTCTGCCGCCTCCATTCTGGCTTACACCAACGCCAAAACCTTCTCCAAAAACCCTGAAAATTTTGGCAAGGGTGAACCTGCGGGCATCATTGCCTCGGAATCCGGGAACAACGGCCTAACTGGCGGTGCACTCGTGCCGCTTCTGTCGCTCGGCATTCCCGGGGATTCGACCACTGCATTGCTGATCGGCGCTTTCACCTTGCAGGGGATTCAGGTTGGGCCACTGTTTATCGGCAATAATCCAGAGACATGGACTGCAATGATTTTCGCGATGCTCATCGCCAACATCGTCATGTTCATGATGATGTTCTACGCAATCCGCTATGTCGCGCTGATCGTTACCATTCCAAAGCACATCCTGTTTCCCATCATTCTGATGATGTGCGTGATTGGCGCCTATACGATCAATTATGGCATCATGTTTGATGTCTGGACGCTTCTGATCTTCGGGTTGTTTGGCTGGCTGGCGCTGAAGATCAGGCTGGAGATCGCGCCCTTTATCATTGGCTTCATTCTCGGCCCGTCTGCAGAAATCTATTTCGTGAAAAGTCTGGAATCCTTTGGCGATCTGTCGATCTTTTTCACGAAAAGCTGGATCGCGGTGTTGCTCTGGATTTTGATCCTGGGATCAATTGCTGGCTCTGCCTTTATCAGCAGCAAGGCCAAGGAGGCGGAATAACACCGGTCTGGTTTTCCCGGCCCGGATATTATACACATCATCTCTAATTCATTGGGTAAGCGGCTTTGGGAAATTTGAAGACAGGAGGCGCGAGGGGAGGCCAGACGACTGGCCGCGTGACGATGGCGACCGTCGGGCGCATTGCAGGCGTTTCTCAAGTCACAGTCTCACGCGCGTTAAGCGATTCCTCGAAGGTCTCGCCGCTGACATTGAAGAAAATCGAGGATGCCATCAAGGTAACTGGCTTCGTGCCCAATGCGCTCGCCGGTGCCCTTGCATCGCAGCAAAGCCATCTTGTATCTGCACTCGTTCCTTCGCTGACCAATATCGTTTATTCGTCTGTGGTGAAAACCTTCAGCCAGCGCATGCGGGAATTCGGATACCAGATACTGCTTTCCGAGACAGGATTTGATCTGACGGAAGAAGAGGTTTTTGTCTCTCGCCATTTGTCGAGGCAGCCGGATGCTGTTCTCCTGACCGGTATTCAACATTCAGCGCAGACACGGCGAATGCTGCTTGGGGCAGGGATCCCGATCGTCGAAGTCTGGGACATCACGGCCTCTCCCATCGACATGTGCGTAGGTTTTTCCCATGCCGATGCCGGTCGCGCTGTTGCGGATTTTGCAATTGACGCTGGTTTTGCGCTCGCCGGGACAGTGACCGCCAATGATGAGCGCGCAAAATTGCGACGCGATTCTTTCACAAACAGATTTTTGCTGAAAGAAGGGCAATCTGTGTTTGCCCATGATTGTCCCGGTGCAGCCAGCATGGGGGCCGGGCGTGCCGCACTGGCGGATCTGATTGATAATCAGGGACTGAAATCCGGAATGGTGTTTTGCAGTTCAGATGTTCTGGCCCAGGGGCTCCTGATTGAAGCCCATGCACGTGGCCTGAAGATGCCGGGCGATCTGTCCATTGTCGGTTTTGGAGATCAGGAATTCGCCAAGGATCTGGAGCCCGCGCTCACGACCGTTCGTGTTGATCGCGAACTGTTGGGACGAACGGCAGCCGATGCAATTCTCGCCAGGATTATGGGAACAGAAACCCCTCAGCCTGTTTCCGATCTCGGGTTTGAAATTGTGCGCCGAATGTCGGCATAAAATACCTGACGGATGACGCGACTGTCTGAAATTCATTTCTTGACGGCCCCCATTGTGAGGCCGCGAACGAGATGTTTCTGCATCAATAAAATGACAATAAACGCCGGAACCAGCGCAGACGTGCCGAGCGCAGTGGTGAATCCCGATAGGCCCCAACCTGGCAGGATACTCATCTTGACCGGGATTGTAGTTATTGAGTTTGTCAGAAAAATAGCGAGTAAAAACTCGGTCCAGGAAAAGATGAAACACAGGAGTGCAGTCGCTGCCACGCCGCCTCTGATCATCGGTAACAGAACCAGTTTGAAAGATTGAAATCGGGTCGCGCCATCAATCATGGCAGCGTCCTCAATTTCAATCGGAACATCATCAATGAAAGACTTGAGCAGTAAAATGGCAATGGGAAGATTGATAACGGTATGGGCGACAATCAATCCGAAATGCGTGTTGAGAATGCCGAGATCGCGGTAAAGCAATACAAGCGGGATGACGATGGCAATTGGTGGCAGACATCTCAGCGTCACAAGCCAATATTGCAGTCTGTGCACACCGCGATTTATCAAACGCGACAAAGCATAGGCTGCCCATAATGCAATTGACGTTGTCAGAATAGTTGATGCCACCGCAACGATGGTGGATGAGGCAATGGAAGCGCGTCCGTCAAATATTTCAAACCCGCCAAACTGCCCCAATACCGTGATCAGATAATTGTCAAAGGTCGGCTCAAAATCGAACCAGATGACATCATGACGGTTAAACCAAACAGACATTGGTTTGATTGAACTCAGCGCCCACCAAAATATTGGAAACATGAAAACCGCAACCACTGCGATAGACACCAGATAGCGTAAAAGGGTGGCAAGGGAATTTGCGATTGTCACGTCCATCCGGTTCTGCGCAGGCATCTGAGTTTTAGGATGTAACAGTCACATTTACATCAGAAAACTGGAAATTCTTGCAAATGCGAAGAGGGTCTTGGCGAGCGCCAATGAAGCGGAGATCCTTCGGATTGTCTTCAAGCTCTTTACATATCAATAAGTGGAAGCAGGCTGCTGGGCGTCAAAAGTGTTCAATAGGATCTGAATGAAAATGTATCCAAATTTCGGCGCACCGGACGGGGATCGAACCTGAGGCCTTCGTCTTCTGATCTGGTTTAAGGATTAATACGAGAACACGCCTCGATTTCCGCTGGCGTGCTTACGTGGTGCTTACATGAAGTGAGGGTTCGGCAGAAATCAGGATTATTGCCAGGCTCACAAAAGGGTTTGTGGAGGCAGTCAATTTCTTAAGCCATCAGCCCCAGCATCTTGAATTCAAATGGGGAGCAAAGCAGGGATGGGAACACCACCTGCTTTGCTCCTCACCAAGGACAAAATCACGCGAACTTCGCTACATGGGTTTCGCACCAAGCACGGAAGGTCCGAGGTGCTATGCCGGTCAGGTTCATGACGTCGTCAGCACGAACGCATGCGCGACCGGCACGGAACAACTCATTGAGGTTGCGCATTGCTTTTGCCAAGGGTTCCGGCATGCCTTCCGCGATATTCTGAAGTTCAAGTTCCTCCGGAGTTACGGACATAAACTCAATGGGCTGCCCAAGCACGTCGGCGAGTATTGCAACTTGTTCGCTGGCGGTCAGGGCTTCGGGGCCGTTCAGAATATAGCCGTGCCCCGCATGACCCGGTTCGGTCAGGACCTGTACCGCAACGCGCGCCACATCATAGGGGTCGATGACAGGCAGGCGACCTGGGTCTGTGGCGTCAACCACGCGACCCACTTTCTGGATCGCGTCACACCACCAAAGGGCATTGGACATAAGTCCGCCTGCGCGCAAATAGGTAACGTCCAGGTCTGATTGGTGAAAGATCTCGTCACGCTTGGCGATCATGGCGCCGATCATTGGAAGCGGTTCGAGGCGGGTCCCAAGGGATGAAAGCAATGCAATTTTCTTAACATCGGCGGCATGTGCCGCATCCACCATGCTTTGCGCCTGCTTTGGCGATGGTTCGGCCTGCATGAAGAACACACCATCAACGCCCTTTGTGGCGTCGGCAATGCTTTTCGCGTCATCAAGTTCGCCGACCGCGAATTCAATACCCTCCGGCAATTGTTTCCTGGCACGGGCTTCGTCACGGACAAAAGCCCGCACGGCATGGCTTTTTTGCAAGAGTTGGACAGCGACTTCTTCGCCGATATTTCCAGTTGCTCCGAATACAAGATACATGGGATTTTCCTTTCGATCAGTTGGTTTGGGTTTTGGTTGATAAGGTCTGGGGTGCCGCGTTGGTGAGAGCAATGGCATCCGCGCCCGCAGGCAGGTGATCCGGGCAGTCTGGATCTGTTGCCGCCCGCCAGATCGCTTTGGTCACGTCTTCAGTCTTTGTCGAGGCCGCAGACGAGCCCAGGCTTGCAACAGCCCCTTTTGCGAAATCTGTGTAGGCTGGGGGAATACCATTGGAGGCTCGGGCCTGCGCGTTCTCGGCAAAGCGCGTTTCAGCCTGACCCGGAATGACAACCTTTACGGATACGCCGAAGGCCTTGAGTTCAAGCGCGAGGCAATCGCTGAACGCGATGATCGCCGCCTTGCTGGCGGTGTAAAACGAAAAGAGCGGCAAAGGTTTCAGTGTTGTGCTGGAATTGACGTTCACGATCACGCCCGAGCCGCGTTCTCGAAACGCCGGCAGAACCGCTTTGGTCATGGCGATCGTGCCAATTGTGTTGGTCTCGAAAATCGCACGGATTGACGCTAGATCGGTGCCTTCTACGGCGCTTAGCATCCCGATTCCTGCGTTATTGACCAGCACATCGATGGGGCCGGCGGCGTTGATGGCGGTTGCGATACTGTCCTGATCTGTTGTGTCCAGGGCGAGCACCCGCAAGCGCTCGCTTGGCGGGAACAGATCCGCGCGCGGTGTGCGCATCGTTGCGATTACGGACCATCCTTTGTCGAGGAAAAACAAAGCCGCCTCCAGCCCGAAACCAGAGGAACAACCTGTAATAAGTACGGTTTTCATGGGGACTCCTTTCTACTGATTGAGCATCTTCAGTTGACAAATTAGCGATCTGAATGTGTATTTTCGATAGTTGAAAATCCGTGATCCATTTGTGATAGTCCTGATATGGTCGACCCACTTACCGAAGTGATTTCCCTGCTGCAGCCAAGGCCCGCTGCGATGAAATTGGTCTATGGCGGTGGTGCATGGCAGGTGCACCGTGATGTTTCGGATCGCGTGTTCTATGGACTGGCACTGGATGGGGGCTTTCGGTTTCAGTCCGACGGACAATCCGAAGTAACCCTTGAGACCGGTGACTTTTTGATGGTTCCGTCCGCTGCCGATTTCACAGTGTCGAGCAAAGTCGATGTGACTGGAGATGCCCATTCGGTCCTTCCGGTCGATCTGTCAGGTGGCGAGTATCGGGTCGGCGATCCGAATGCATCGATCGATGTCAGGATGATGATTGGTTACTGCCTGTTTGGTTCACCCGATGCCGCATTGCTGGTCTCACTGCTGCCCGAAATCGTCATTGTGAGAAAGAATGATCGTTTGGCAGCGCTTGCGCGTTTGGTGGATGATGAGTTTCGAAATCAGCGCAACGCGCGCGATGTAATTCTCGACCGCCTGCTCGAAGTCCTGTGCATCGAAGCCTTTCGCGCCCTTCCTGACGAAGGCGGTTTCGCAGGTCTTGTGCGCGGGCTCGCTGATGATCAGATCGCGCAAGCCATCAGACTCATGCACGAAGAACCCACACGCAGTTGGACGGTCGATGAGCTATCGCGTGAAGCAGCGCTTTCCCGCTCGGCCTTTTTCGCTAAGTTCAGCCGCGTGGTTGGCATGGCTCCGATGGAATACCTGCAAAATTGGCGGATGTCGCTTGCCAAGAACCGATTGTGCGAGGGCAAGGACTCAATTTCCAAGATCGCGTACAGCGTCGGCTATGGCTCACCAAGCGCTTTCAGCGTGGCATTCACTCGCATAGTTGGTCGGCCACCGACAGAGTATGTGCGGCAGATCAAACAGAATGCAGACTTGATTCATTGATGCCCCAAACCAGCAGCGATAAATTGCGCGATCTTGTCTACTTCCGCTCTGTTCACACGACCTCCGGTTACAACAATCCGCCAGTAGAGGATGCTTGCAAGCGCATCATTGGCAAGGTCGCGGTCTGCGTTCGCGGGTAGCTCACTACGTGCAACAGCCCGATCAACGATCATCTTGCCACGTTCCCGCCGTTCATATTGCAGGGTGTTTCCTATCTCGGCACTCAGTGCGCTGGTCCTGGCCATCTCGGCATGCAAGTCGGGCAGAATGCACCAGATCAGCGGGTGGCGCATTGTCCGGCGCAGCGACAACATGATCAACCGCAGATCTTCCAATAACGATCCGCTGTCAGGGATGGAAGTAAGCTTCAGGCCAATCGTTTTGATCAATTCAATCGTCATGGTCTGCTTCGAGGGCCAGCGGTGGTAGAGCGCTGCCTTCCCAACGCCAGCCCGCTTTGCGACACCTTCCAGACTGAGTGCGCCGAAGCCAATCCAACTCTGTCCTTCAACGAGATTATCAAAACACAGTTGCAAGCGGCACAAGTGCGTGTGGCAAACGCAGCGGCGGCCTAACATGGTAACGACGTTTGGCGAGCTTGAGTTGAAGCGTGTATCCGGCAGACTGTTGGCGTCGGTTTTCGAGATGCTGGACACGCAGGACCTCCACGGCATGTCAACATTGCAGATCAACGATCTGGTCGACCGCTTCATCACAGTGAACCTAGACGCCCGCCCCGCGAGCAAAGGTCAGTATGATTTCGAATATGTCCTGAACTGCTCGATCAATCACGTTGTGTGCCATGGTGTGCCAGATCCGAATGAAATCATCCATGATGGCGATATCGTCAATTTCGACATCACACTGGAAAAGAACGGCTATATCACGGATTCAAGCAAGACCTATCTGGTCGGCAATGCCGCGCCTGCTGCGAGACGGTTGGTGCGGATCGCCCAGGAGGCGATGTGGCAAGGCATAAGGCAGGTGCGGCCTGGAGCCCATTTGGGGAATATCGGCTTCGCGATAGAACGGCACGCCAAGAAAAACGGCTGCTCGGTTGTGCGGGAATATTGCGGGCATGGCATAGGTCGAGAGATGCATGAGGAACCGCAGGTGCTCAACTTCGGAAAACGGGGAACCGGTATTAAGTTGTGCGAGGGCATGGTCTTCACAATCGAGCCGATGGTCAACACAGGTAGCCGTAAGGTCGCGATCGAGAGCGACGGATGGACAGTTGTAACCAAAGACCGGAAACTCTCAGCGCAGTTTGAGCATACCGTTGCCGTTACCAAAAAAGGCGTCGAAGTTTTGACCCTGCGCCGCGATGAGACGCCAATGCTGGAGCGAAAGCAGCAATCGGGCAAACATTTTATGCCACATCCCATGCGGTTCTGGTTTTCTGCACTTGTTTTCGCGATGATGTGGCATCGCCGGAACCTCTACCGGCAATGCCACTGCTCTTGTTGATGATTCAGCTTACGATCTGTCTGACCGGAGAAAGCAAATCTTCCAGACCGATCCGCCGGAACATCTCTGCACGGACCCGGTCAGCTACACCGCTGACAACTTCGGATCCGTCGTGTGATGGATCAACATGAACCCGGAATGGTCGCTTTCCGAACGGCGTATTTACAATGTCAACAATACCACGCGCTACGGTCGATGGGTCTGCGTCGACAGGCTCAAGAGACCGGAGCCCGTCGAGTGCCTTTGACGGCACGTCCCCATAGGGGCCGGTCATATAGGCATCGGAAACCGCTTGGTCGTCAGGTGTCCCGGCATGTGCGAAGTGATTGGTACCGGCAGTAAATGCACCCGGTACCATGATCGAGGACTCGATCCCCCAGCGGGCCAGTTCGGAGGCGTAGGAAACGGCAAGCGAATCCATGCCCGCCTTCGCAGCAAAATAGGGTGACAGGAAGGGGGGCGTGCCACCGCGTGCGCTGCTGGACGACACCCAGACCACAAGCCCGTGGCCTCTTGCTCGCATTCTTGGCAGTGCTGATCTCATCACACGTTGGGTCGACAGCACATTGATATCGTAGAGTTGCGCGAGTTGTTCGGGTGTGAACGCCTCTGCCGGGCCGAATGACATGTGGCCCGCATTGTGGACAATCACGTCAAGGCGGCCAGCCTCATCAAAGATGTGATCAATTCCGGCGGCAACGGATGCGTCGTCAACCACATCAATCTCGACCACGCGCAGATCGACGTTTTTCTTGTTGGCGTAGCCCCTTGCGGCGTCAGCCTTCTTTGCATTATGGCCGCTGATGCCGCGCATGGATGCGTAAACGATGTGCCCTGCATCGGCGAGGGCGTAGGCTGTCATCTCGCCAAATCCACTTGATGCGCCGGTAACAACGACGACCTGTTGTTCTGATCCTTGTTTCATTTTAACATTCCTTTGTTTCGGATGAAGGCTTGGCCCATTCAGACCAACCCACCATTTGCACGCAGGGTTTGTCCGTTGACCCAAGCGCCGTCAGGTCCGGCCAAAAACGCCACGACATTGGCGATATCGCGCGGTTCCCCAAGCCGTTCGAGCGGCACCATCTTGGCGAAACGGTCGATCAGCTCCGGCGACTTCCCGTCTAGGAACAAATCAGTCGCCGTTGGTCCGGGGGCCACGGCATTGACGGTGATGTTGCGCCCTCGCAGTTCCTTGGAGAGGATTGCTGTCAGCGTCTCGATTGCCGCTTTCGTCGCCGTATAGACTCCGTAAGTCTCTAACTTGGTGCCGACGACACTGGTCGAGAAGTTGATGATCGCCCCGCCATTCCGCAGTCGGCTCGACGCCTCGCGCAGTGTATTGAATGTGCCCTTGAGATTTACCGCAATATGCGCATCAAACAGGGCATCGTCACTGTCAACGATCTTGGCCAGTTTCATGATACCTGCGTTGTTCACCAATACGTCGACACCCCCAAAGGCTGTCTCGGCGCCATCGAACATCCGCTTTACTGCGGCGGCATCAGATACATCGGCCTTGGCTGTAGTGGCCTTGCCACCCGCAGCCTCAATCTTGTCCACGATGGCAACCGCGGCGTCTTCGCTGCCGGAGTAGTTGACGATAACATTGAAGCCTTCTGCGGCAAGGCGTTCCGCGACGGCAGCGCCAATTCCGCGTGAGGCACCTGTGATGATAGCTGTTCTGTTTTGATTTTCGGTCACGGTGTTTCCTTTCTGTTTCCCAGCCGGTGCTGGCGATGAGCGCTATTTATCTCTTCGCAGCTCATGGATAATGGGGTAAAGTTTGACTTCACTATTCCGCCAGAGCGAACAATGGAGGAGAAATGGATCGGTTTGACGCGATGCAATTGTTTGTGCGGATTGTCGAACGGCGTAGTTTTACGGCTGCAGCCCATGACATGGACGTGCCACGATCAACCGTCACACAGGTAATCAAACAATTGGAAGCCAGGCTCAGAGTCCAGCTTCTACAACGCACAACCCGCGTCGTACGCCCGACGTTGGATGGAGAGGCATATTACCGTCGTTGTCTTGCAATTCTAAGAGATGTCGAAGAGGCGGACGAAGCGTTAAGCGGGGCTTCACCTAAAGGTCTGTTACGTGTCGAAGTTCAGGGCACCTTGGCCAGACATTTCTTGATGCCAGGCCTGCTGGACTTCCTTGCAAGATACCCAGAGATCGAACTCTCTTTGAGCGAGCGGGATCGTTGGGTCGATCTAATCGAGGAAGGCGTCGATTGCGCCCTTCGCTGGGGCAAGCTTCCTGATAGCGATCTGATCGTTAGACAGGTGGGGATGGCCAGGCGACTAACCTGTGCGTCACCAGAATATCTGGCACAGATGGGCTACCCTGAAAGACTGGAAGACCTGGCGGGACACAATCTAGTCGGAATGCGTTCACTTACGACCGGCGCAGTAAGGCCGCTTGACTTTGTCGTGGATGAAAATATCCAGAGTCTAACCCTGCCGATGCGGGTGTCGGTGACCGGCCCGGAGAGCTATCGAGCATCGACGCTACTAGGCCTTGGATTGGCACAAATGCCACGTTTTCATATCGAGGATGACCTCAACAACGGTAGCCTCGTGGCTGTGCTAAACGACTGGCCGCCGCCCAGCGTCCCCGTTTCAATTCTTTATCCGCAAAGTCGCCAACTAGCGTCGCGTGTGCGGGCGTTCATCGATTGGGCGTCAGTGGCATTTCGAGACGACCGATTCATGTGACGCGAGCGAGCGAGGAGCATCTCATTTAAATAACGAAGGAATGGTGCACCCCTTTTGGAGTCGAACCGGTGACCACTGACTTCAGGCCGTACAAAGTTGCCTTTCATTAAGGTCGGAACCATGTGCCTGCAAAAAATCAAACGACCCATTCGAAAAGATATCCCGCTGCCAGAGATCCAACGACCGCAAGGCCCAGATACAGAAGGAACGGTTTCAGCTTCAGGATCGGAGCAATGGCCATTGCGCCCCAGATGCTGACCACACCGCCGGATACCAGAAATGCCATGGCCGCGCCTGAAGACATACCGTTCTCGATCAGACTTCTGGCCAGAGGCAATGCCGCATAGCCGTCGATATAGGCGGGTGCGCCGACGAAAACTGCAGCGGGGATTGCCCACCACTGGTCCTGTCCCACGTAACTGGCAAGCGATCCGGGTGTCAGCGTTGCATTCAGCGCATATTCTGCGGCAAATGCCGGGGTCAGGCAGATGAGGATTAGTCTGGTTGTGGCCCAGGCCTGGTTGGTAAAAGATCTCCATCGACTTTGCGTCCGCCAGACCCAGGGGTCGAACGGCAAATCCGCACCGCAGCGCGCCGTGCTCAATTGGCGGGCAAGCCCGGTGTCGCGGAGTGCATTTTGAGCCCAGGCCCGCCGCGCAAACAGAGCTGTCACAGCGCCTCCGAACAGGCCCAGACCGAACGCTGCCACTGTCTTGCCCACGGCAAAAGACAGGCCAAGGGTGGCGATGGTTGCGGCCAGCATGGCGGGATCGGTGACGGGAGATGACAGCCAGAAAGCCATGATCGGAGCCAGTGGTATGCCCGCCGCCAAGAGGCCGGCCATCAAGGGCAGTACCGTCACCCCGCAAACGGGCGTAAGCGCTCCAATCAGCGACGCAGCCACAATCGTCCGGGCGGTTTGCCCTTCAAAGGCGCGGGAGATATGAGCATCTGCGCCGCTTGCAATGATCCACGCCGCGACCACGATACCGGGCACGACAATTGGCGCGACAAATACCAGACCCCAGACAACAAAATTCACGGCAGGAACGATGTGCGTTGGCCAGATCGCTGCAATCGCCAACAGCGTACCTGCGCCCAACACTCCAAGGATATGGGGGCGGTATGTTCGCGGTTTAAGGGATGTCTGGTCGGGCATGGTGGGCTCCTCAATACTTGCAAGATAGAGCGAGGAATGACATGTATAAATCGAATAGTTTAAATACCTGCCATTGGAAAAACAAATGGAATGCCTCGACAGCGAACTTCTGCGCACCTTCATCGCGGTCACCAAAGCAGGTAGCGTCACCGATGGTGCTGCACAAATCCATCGCTCACAATCAGCCACCAGTCTTCAGATCAAGCGCTTGGAATCCATCATCGGACGCGCGGTCTTTGAGCGGCACGGGCGCGGTGTCGTATTGACCGAACCCGGGCGATACCTGCTTCCGGTTGCCCATGACGTGACGGCTCGTCTGGATGGCGCGCTTCGCGATCTGTCCCAACAGGCCGTGCGCGGGAAATTGAGGCTTGGTATTCCGGACGATCACGGGCGCGCCAAACTGGCGCAGATCATAGCCACCTTTACCCGTGCTCACCCGCAGGTCGAATTGGAGGTCACCTGCGCCTTGAGTCCCGAATTTCCTGATGCGCTGGAAACGGGTCGTCTTGATATGGCCGTCTATGAGGTCGAGCACCCGGCACAGGGCGAAGAGCTTCTTGTTGAAGATCCGACATGCTGGGTTGCATCGGATCACACTGACTTTTCCGCAGTCGACCCGCTTCCTGTTGCGTTGTTTGACCATGCTTGTTGGTGGCGCGACGCAGCGATTGCATCATTGCAGGCCCGGGACAGGCCCTATCGGGTGGTCTACTCAAGCCAAAGCGTGTCCGGGGTGATTGCCGCAGTTGAGGCCGGTGTGGCGATTGGCCTTGTCGGGCAATCCTCTATCAAGCCCGGCCTGTCCAGGGTGCCCTCTGCGTTCGGTTTTGACCCGACACCAACATCCAAGCTCGTTCTGGCAACAGGTGACTTGCAAAACTCCGATCTCATAATTGCGATGAAATCGGCCATTCGGTCTGCACTGAATTGAAAATTTTATACCTGATGCGGGCAGTCGGGTCGTTGCCACTTATCATCAGAACTCTGTCATTCGTCTGTCTCAACAAGCAGGTCCGAAGCGGCTAAGTTGATACCCCCTGCGTCACAGCTTCTTCACTCGCGAGCTGTTGGGTAACCTGAATTGTTGAGCAAGTGTTCTGAGCGCAAATTAATCTGTTTTTAGGTCAAAAAAACATTGGCTTGAAGCGGCGTGCAAAAGATGGCGGAAATTGCGTGGAAATAAGCTAATATGGCGAGGCTGTGGGGGGCTCTTCCAATGAGAGGATGTCTCGATGAGTACGCAAAATATCATTATTCAACAACCGCAACCCTTCGATCTGGTGGGAAGCGACATATTGATCGCCGGGATTGCCGTGGCCTTTGAGGGCACGTTGACCATCAATGTGAGCGAAGGGCATGACGAATATGCGTCTTTCACCACCGTTGGCTCGCTCGCGCTGAAACAATTTCAGGGCCACATCTCCATTCCTGAAACCAATTCCTTTCAACTCAGTCGCCTGTTCGTGCGGCTGGCAGATGACACAGGGAATGAAGATGGCCCAGCAGTCACAATCCCGGTTCTGTTCGGGCCCAAAATTCTGCCCGGTTACACAGGATACCGGAACTACACGGTGGTTTCGGGAGACAATTTGACAAAAATTGCACAAAGCGAATACGGCAACAATGACTTTCAGCCAATCTTGCAAGCGAATCAAGATATCATCAGCGATCCGGACCTGATCCTGGTCGGTCAGACATTGCGCATTCCCCACAATGACACGTGATCATGGTGTAGCGCCATGTGGTGATTAGGATGTGAGCGCCGTCAGTGGATAATGACGTCTGCTGACGGCGGCCGCTTCCAAATCTGGCTATTGGATTGGCCACACATCACCACAGACACCATATGCTGTTCAAAAGAGGGCATCAAACCAGCGGTGAGCTTTTCTGACATGGATGCCCTTAATCCCTTCTTCGACACCTGAAAGCAAAGATTTTTGAACAACATTCTGCCGCGTTGAATCATCGAGAGAATTTTTCTGCTCCCATATGCCAGCTTGACGAGCAGCGGAATTTTCGCGCCGGCTGCAGGTCTTTGAAGTTATGAATGAGATTGGTGCACCGGTTGCGAGGAAGAAGGGAACTCGTATGCCACAAGCATTTTATTTTGAGCTTAACTGCGAACAATTCAATATTTTTAATTGATTGGATGAAGATGTTTCTAGGGTGAGTATCTATCTATGATTGGTCTTATTGACTTTATTTCAGACAAACTTGTCGGTGGAGTCTGGCACACCACGTCTAAAAACCGTTTTAAGTCCATACTAGTTGAAGGAAGTATCCTAGTAGAACCAGACCTGCCAGAACGTGAGCGATATGGAGGAATGCCATTCGTTCGGTCGCTTGGCGGAGTTAGCCTGTTTGACTTCCCTTCAGAATTCGATATCGCAGAATATTACAGGCAAATTCCTTTCGACTCGTTGGGCGAATTCGTGCCATTCAAGCAAAATTGGGGACATTCTGTTTGGTTGAAAATCGACAAGGAAATAATTGCAGAAAACTTTCGATCGGGAAAAGAAATTAGAAAATTATGGAGAAGTTTAGGGTCCACTAAAAGATTTATGGCGGAAATTGAGGCCGCCTGCATAGGTAGTATTCCGGTTTCTGCAATACAAAATTCCTACTACATTGCTGACGGCGATCATGATTGGACTCCTATTGTCATAGACTAATTTTACAAAGATCCGAGCCACCCTGATTTTTGGCAGTTGGCTAAAAATAATAAATAAATAAATTTGAGTATTATTACGGGAATGTCGCACCGTCGATGATGATGGTAAAAACTGGTTTTTGGTAGGTATTTCATTCTGAATAATTCGATGGGCGAATAATGTTCCCGTTGCGATGAGCATTTTACGGTTTGGCGGTCGGTGGATTTTGAAAAGCGATAGTCTTAGCCTGTCAGCATATCGATCTTTAAAAATATACGGTTGAAGAATGGCAGATCAATTCAACTCTGTCGGACTTTGACAATAGTAAACTGGAGACCGGCCATCCTCACGGATACCTGGTTGTAGCTATCGACCGGTAATAGCTGAAACTCATCTAGACGGCGCTAAGTCCTTTACCTTCACAGTTCTAAGTTGACTCTTGTCAACAAATTTGCCTTTTTATAAGTTATGGCGTGGAGCCTAGGTGGGGCGCGACCTACCCGGCCCTTATGGGGTTGAAGACGTTCTTTTTGGGAAACTGAATTGGCGACAGTGGTTCGATGGACCTACTGGATGGTATCGGTGGCCTTGTGTCGCCGTGTCCCCTTACTCTATGCGCCCCACCGGTTTTGAATGAGATATTATGCGCAATGAATTACGACTAGAAATCAAACGCTTGAGCAAAAAAGCCTTTCAAAAAGAACGAACTAAGGCTGAGAAAGAAGCAAAATACCGCGAAAAATTCGAGCGACGCACGGGAATTGACGCTGCGCTTCCTTCCGTTAGATCTCGAACGCCTTTGAATCGGCACTTTGATCCACGACATTGCAAACGAAATGCAAATGTTATTGCTACAGCAATTTGGCACAAAGTCCTTCGCTACGGATATGATCCTGAACCCGCGCTTAGATTTCTAATACCTAAGCCCGATGGATCAAATCGGGAAATTACCGCCTTTGGAATTCCTGATGCAGCACTAGCAAACGTAGTTTTTCGAAGAACATTAAATAGAAATAAGAAGCGACTCTCACCACACTCGTATGCCTATCATCCTGACAAAAACGTATTTGATGCGATTTTGGCACTAAGGGAATTCGATAAAGATGGTAAACTATTCGCTGTTCAAATTGACTTTGAAAAATACTTTGACAACATACCAGCAAATTACTTGAAAAAGAAGATTTCCGATCGCTCGACGGTTAGTCTTACCCCTCATGAACGACATATTTTCGAAGCATTTCTCCATCACCGCTTTGGTGGTACAGAGGCACACAAGCTTTCGATGTTTAAACGCAAGGTCAAGGGAACGCCTCAAGGTTCTTCAGCATCTTTGGTTTTGGCTAACCTTGCAAATCATGACCTTGACCGAAAACTGTCTGTCGAGGCTGGCAAGTTCGTTAGATTTGCCGATGATGTGGTTGCGATCTGCGGAAGTTATGAAGACGCACAGCGGCTTGAGCGATGTTTCGACCGCCACTGCGCTGAAAGCGGCCTAATCGTCAATCGAAAAAAGTCGCCGGGGATTTCTGTAATTTCAGACTACCAGCATGAAATTCGCACAATAAACGACTTCACTTATTTGGGCTACGGATTCAAAGACACTGGGCTTACGTTACCAGAAAAGACCAAGAAAAAACTTCAACAAAAGATGTCTCGGCTGGCCAACATCTATTTGATAAATTCCCTGAAATATGGGTTTGATCGGAGCAGAGCCAATAGACGGCACGGCTACGATTGGGATTTGTTGGGGCTAATCTATGAGCTGCGCAGGGGTTTTTACGGTGGTCTTAAGGAGCAGGATATTCAAGAGTTTCTATATCATGGTGGGCGGCTCAAGAAAATGCGCGGTCTGATGGGTTTCTACTGTCTGATTGAAGATCCGTCTGTTCTAAGGGCGCTTGACGGCTGGACAGTAAACATGGTGCGGCGAGCTTCTGTGCAGCGCAGGCGAATTTTGCGAAACAGGTACCGACGAAGCTGCCCAACACCATCAAACCAAGAACTAATTCTAGGAAACTGGATTGCTCCATCTGCGTGGCGTGAAGATGATACTGCTGAAAGTGCCGTGGAGGTTGTTTTCCCTAGTTTGGTTCGCGGCTGGCGTGCTGCGAGAAAGCATTTTTTTACTTTTGGCCTCGAAGGCGTTCAAGCGCCCGGCTACGATTCCTCTTTCGACGTATCAATTTTGTTTGACGGTTTTGACTACTAATTTTGTTGAATTATTATGTAGAATTATCGAATATAATATTCGTAAGCATACGTGAGAATAATTAATTGCGATGACACAACGTTTCAAAGAATTTGTAGATTGCTGCATTCAATCTCTTACGCCACTTCCACTTGTACACACGACAGATTGGCTCGTTTTCAGGGATTTGAAAGACTCTGACAGAATTCTTAGGCCACAGATGTGCCCAGTATTTCATGAAGAACTAACATATCTTTTCTACGGAAAGCCATGCTATCGAAGTCACATCAATTCTGAACCTAATTCACTTTCTGCATTTTACAATATCGGTATAGTTTTTGACCCAATGATCTTCAATAGGTATTGGCGGGCTTACCCCTTTGATACCGGCGCTTTCAAAAATGGATTTTACAAATCGTCATTGCATCCAGGAATTGAAGTTAATCACTTCTCAATTACGCCAACACCAATTGGGGCGGCAAAATCGGTAGCAACTTTTTTTGAAACTAATGAAAACTACTTCAGAGGTTCATTGCGTGGTGACCTAAAACCATCGGCTAGTGAGATTGAGGTTTCCGCTTTTCTATCAATTGCAGGAACAAGGGCTCAGACGTCTGAAGATGACAGAAGATCAGCAATAGAAGTCCAAATTAAACATAACATTGTTTTAAATTCTGAAAATGTTCAGGCGATAATACTTCCTGAACAATTGTTGGATGATACAGATATTGTGTCCTTTATAACAGATGAACTTGAGGCCGAAGCTCTAGATTACATTTGTCCTCATGCAAGGCCGTCCGAGGACGCGCGGGCTATACTGACGGAAGCCAAACGTTTTTGTAAAAGTAGAGGCTACCTGTAGTGAATAATTGGACATTCCGTCTTCATGGTGCGGTTGCCCCTCTCGATGGCCCAGCCTTTATGACGCCGTTGTTCCAAACTAATAAATCAAATTCATTTTGGGTACAGGAAATTGAACTCCACTTGGTTCGCTCCTTTTTGAAAGTGGATGTAGATGCACTACCAGAGGTCACTTCAATTGAGCATGTAAGAAAGACCGGACTTGGTAGACCGGCAATTTACGCTTACCGAGACTCAACTGGCCGAACTCATGCCGCAGATTTTCAGCAAATGAGAGAACTAACGCTACAAGACTATGATGCATTGGAAAATCGTTTGTATCTCAAGAGATCAATAGCGCGATTTCTCAACGATGAACGATTGTTCGATATAATTCAAAAGCAGATCGAGGCCACGAAACATCGCGAAATGAAATTTAAAGATGCATCCAGCAGAGCTAGCATCTTAAAACGAGCAACGCCAAGAAGCGAAGAGATTGCGGATCTCGAAGCCAAAAGATATCTCAATAACTGCAGTAGTGCAGCTGAAGATGGTTCATGGCGCTCGGTTCTCCATGAGTTCAAAGAATTGGGGTTTATCAGAGAGAAATGGCCTGACAGTCAACAAATAGCGATCTATGAGGCTACCGCTTGCGTGATCCTCTCCATTTTTGCCGGCGCAAAGTCGATGTGGGATCAGGTAGATGATGCACTCAGCAAATTGGATACTCTCAAACAGATATGGCCGGACAATCAGGAAATCGCACTGAACGAAGCAGAGATCTGCTTCAACATTGCCAATCGCGCCAGTGAACAGAAACTGTGGGACAGGGTCGATGATGCGCTCAGCAAATTGGATACTCTCAAACAGATATGGCCGGACAATCAGGAAATCGCACTGAACGAAGCAGAGATCTGCTT
>JBPOEV010000013.1:0-109789 GCA_051251535.1 Alphaproteobacteria bacterium | reverse complement strand
TCCCGCCAATAGGGAGATTGAATCAGATCTGAGAAACTACTGCAACTCGGACTTTTTCAACAAAATCGGCCCTTAGCGGACCTTCAGCGATCCTCATGCTTTGCACTGAAGTTTCCCTCAGTAGCCATTAGATACACGGAGCAACAGTGGGATTGTCGAAAGGTCGCTCTGCAGATGATGCAGGCTCGGTGTTTCGGGTGTGCAAGACTGTTGCAACGCTGTCGTCATCGCGGACAGGCTATTTTGCGCGGGTACTCAACTCATTTGCCTTGCTGTGATAGGCATTAAATCCGATCTGCTCGCGCAGGTCTGCAAAATCCAAAAGGTGCTCTTGCGTGGATCGTCCAGCTGCAAGATCCGCAAGTGCGGCATTCATCGCCTTCATCGCCGCGGATAACAGCGTCAGCGGATATGCGGCGATTGAAAATCCCAGTTCGGCAAGCTGTGCTGGCGGCAGGATAGGCGTCTGACCCCCTTCAAGCATATTTGCCATGTGAACGCTGTCGACGGAGTTGCAAATCGTCGCCATTTCTTCCATCGAGTAAGGCTCTTCAACGAAAAGAATGTCAGCGCCGATCTTGGCAAACGCCTCTGCGCGGGCCAAAGCTTCGTCAAGCCCGTGTTCCCGGCGCGCGTCTGTTCGGGCGAGGATCAAGATGTCATGGCATGCCCGCGCTTCAATGGCAGCGTGAATGCGTTCGACAGCCTCGGAACGACTGACAACGCTCTTTCCCTGGGTGTGACCGCATCGCTTCGGGGCGATCTGATCCTCGATCATGACAGCGGCGCACCCTGCCCGCGCGAACCCGGTTACCGTGCGCATGACATTCATCGGATTGCCGTGACCAGTATCACCATCTGCCATCATGGGGATTGTCAGCGGGTGCATGGCGTTACGCGCCTGATCAAGGACTTCGCCATAACTCATAAGCCCGGTATCAGGCGCACCCAGCCGAGAAGCCGACGCACCGAATCCCGATAAAAAGGTCAGATCAAAGCCAGCTTGTTCAATCAGTTTTGCTGAAAGCGCATCAAAGCAGCAAGGCATTTTGATCAAATCGCCTTGCGCAATAAGAGCACGCAAACGATCTGCCATTGGGTTGGCAATTGCTCCAGTCATGTGCATCTCCACATTTGAGCTAACGCGAACGCCTGCCGATGTCGTTAACCCGCAGGACCAACAGGCTGAAAAAACTTTCCGGCAAGGTTTTCCAGAAAGTGTGCTTTTGAGTTATTCGAAAGTGGAGGTTGGTGCAAGCACAGCGGACGGCTGCTGTCCGCCCGACGACACTTTGCAAGCCTGCCCACCTCTGGCGGCACTACGCAGACCTTGAATTAGCCGGGATATTTCCCGCAGCTTCACCAAAATCGGTGAGGCCACCGCGCCAGTTGGTTGTTTAGGCGATCCCTTCGTACTGAATTCTCGAGGTCTAAAACTGGATAATTTCAAAACTCGCGACTAGAGATGATTGATGCCACACGGTCCTTTAAATCGTCACTTCTGGTCGACGCGCGGGAACTGCGGTGGGGTCACTGACACATAGGGGAAGCGTCCGCGTTGCTTGGTGGCGGTCGTACTGGGATCGGTACCACCACGGACATAGACCTTGCCAGGGTCATAATCGGGACCAAAATCCCAAGTTGGGAAGTGTCCGTGCTTCATGGCCTCGTGGACAAAGAGGCGCTTTTTCTGCGACGTGCGAATGCGTTTTTCAAGGTCCACCTCGTCCCAACGGTCCATCATTGCGGCAAACATTCGTTCAATCTGCGCCTGATGTTCCGGGGCATCTGCAAGATCGGTCAGCTCCAACGGATCTGCTTCTGTGTCGAAGAACATTTTTGGGTCGGTGCGCGTATACACCAGTTTTTTTGATCCCTCGATCATGATGAACGCGGGGCCGTAAAGGCTTTCTCCGGTGGATTCAATGAAAACCCGGTCGTCGGGACTGTTCCGTTCCGGTCGATCCAACAGGCTTCGGCCATCATGGGGCGCGACGTAGTCGTCGAATTTCCCGCTGCTGGCAATATCAGTAAAGGTTGGCATCAGATCAACCAGTGAGGCAAGGGCCTCTTCGCGATGGTCTGCCTTCACGCCAGGTCCCTGCATGATCATCGGCACACGCAGCGAGGCTTCATAAGGGTTGAACTTGAACCACATACCCCGTTCGCCCAACATCTCGCCATGGTCGGAAATCAGGAAAACGTATGTGTTCTCAAGTTCGCCAATGGATTCCAGCGTTTCAATCAATCCACCAACCAGTTCATCGATATGGGTAACCATTGCGAAATAGGCGCGGCGGGAGTTGTAAAGCTGTTCTGGCGTGATATCGAATTCGTCTTGGCGGATCGTCATGAAGTAGCGTTGTGACCACGGGTCCCGTTCTTCGTATGGGATATAGGGAACCTCGGGTCCGGGGATGTCGCGACCTTCATACATGTCCCAGTATTTTCGTCCCGCGACGAAGGGGTTGTGCGGCTGGGTGAACGAGACGTGAAGCATGAACGGGCGGTCATCTGCAGAGCGGGCGTGATCGTAGAGTTCTTTCCGCGCGGCAATGAAGACTTCCTCGTCGTAATCCAATTGTAGATTACGTTCGCAATAGCCGGATTCAACGACGCTCAAAAGGCTCATGACCGAGGGTGCATAGGCCTCGTCGGTTTTTTCCCAGTCCATGGTCCAGGCGAAATCAGATGGATAGATGTCAGTTGTCAGGCGGTTTTCAAATCCGTGAAGTTGGTCCGGTCCTACGAAGTGCATCTTTCCCGACAGCGTGGTCTTGTAATCAAGGGTCCGTAGATAGTGGGCGTAGGTCGGTTCCGACGGCAGAAACTCGGCACCATTGTCAAAGACACCGACGTCCGAAGGCAGGCGTCCCGTCATCATCGATGCGCGTGAGGGACCGCAAACCGGATTGTTACAGTAACTGTTGGTGAAGATCGTCCCGTTCTTGGCCATCTTGTCGATGTTTGGCGTAATCGCATAAGGCTTGCCATAGGCAGAGAGACAATGGGCCGTCATCTGGTCAGCCTGGATGACGAGGATATTGGGACGTTTCATGGGACTTCCTTCCGCTATAGATAACCCGCCCGGGTACCAGCCCCGGGCAGATATGAGAGTAGTGGATTACTTGCTGGTGCGGGTAACGAATTCCTCGATGCCGGGCACGCCGATCTCGCGGTAGTACTTCAGAGCACCAGGATGCAAAGGAGCACCAAAGCCATTTAGTACAGTTTCCTTGCTCACACGGCTAAAGGCAGGGTGAACGCCAGCTAGATCGTCAAGACTTTCGAAGACCGCCTTGGTCATCTCATAGACGCGTTCCTCGGACACATCAGCTGATATGACCAAGCCATTTGCAAGGCCATAAGTCGGCGTGTCAGCTGCCACATCTTCATAGGTGCCGCCAGGGATTGAGAGGCGGAAATATGGTGGATACTTGGCGCTGAGATCGGCAAAGAACTCATCCGAAATCGGCACCAATTTCACGTCTCTTTGCGCAGATAATTTAATCACCGGTGGCAAGGGGAAAGATCCGTTCCAAAGTGCAGCGTCGATGTTGCCGTCGCTCAGCATATCCACCATGTCGCCCAGGCGAACACGGAAGGGTTTGAAATCATCGCCTGCGATCATGTCCATCATGACATTGGCGTCCAGCATCGACACCCCGCCAGGTTGCCCCATGCCAATACGCTTGCCTTTGAGGTCTGCAACCGAGTCAATCCCGCCGCCTTCCAGCGTGATGACATGCATACCAACCGGCGCAATAGACATCCATGACAGGATTTTGCCGGGTTCGCTTCCCTCATAGGGACCGGTTGCAGCATAAGCTTCATAAGACGACAAAGACGTCGCCATTGAGGCTTCGATTTCGCCGTCCTGCAACAACTTGATGTTGGCAACATAGCCCTTGGTTTCTTCGGCCGTGGCCTCAACGCCTTCAACGTTCTTGTTAATCACATCAGCGATGCCAGCAGACCATGTATAGGCCGTGCACCCGACCGGACAGGAGCCGATCGACAGAAAGTCTGCTGCCTGTGACGCACCCGGCAGTATAAGTGTGACTGCAGCAAGCAGTATTGATCTAAGTGATTGTTTCATTGGACTTTTCCTCTTTGGTTGGTTCATTGATTTCTGGATTATTATCTTTGGTTTCCACGGCACGGCGTCTGTTCCACAGGATCAGGGTCAACGAGATAAGCAGTGCGATCAGGTCAAAGTGCCAGTCCGAGCTCATGAACATGACTGCCGCGACGACAAAGCCTAACCGTTCCAAAATGTTCAGGCGGCTGGCAAAATATCCCATCATCGCAATACTGGCGGCGACGCCTCCGGCGATAGCGGTCAGGAACGAGACGACCACTTGAATCCAGGTCACATCGATCCCGAGCAGGGCCGGGTCATATACGAAAAAATAGGGAACTGCGAAGGCACCCATGCCGAACTGGCACGCCAGCACTGCAATCTTCAACGGGTTGCCTTGCGAAATCGAAGCCGCAGCGTAGGCCGCCAGCGCCACAGGTGGCGTAATCGACGACAACATGGCGGAATAGAGCACAAACAGATGGGCTGCCAAAAGACCAACACCAAGATCAACAAGCGCAGGTGCAACAAGCGTGGCCACCAGTATGTAGGCCGCTGCCGTCGGCAACCCCATCCCAAGGATCAGGCAGGTCAGCATGGTCAGCACAAGGGCGAGTGGCAAGTGGCCGCCAGACAGCAGCACTACGAGGGTTGAAAACTTCAGCCCAATGCCCGTCAGCGTAATGATCCCGATGATAACGCCTGCTGCTGCACAGGCCAGTGCCACAGGGATGACTGCGTGGGCCGCCGTGACAGCGGTCTCGACCATGCGGCGCGGTGTCTGTGCCGATGACCGGTTGAAGAAGCTGACGATGACAGAAGCCGCGACTGCCCAGAACGAGGACAGCATGATTGAATAGCCGTTCAGCAACATGCTGATGAAGACCGGTAAAGGTGCCAGAAGGTAAGCCCGCTTTGCGATGGAGGCCCAATCAACGACAGAGTCAGCGTCCCGCAAAAGCGGAATGTTTCGCTTAGTCGCCTCGAAATGTACCATAGCCAGCAGGACAGCATAGAATATGACTGCGGGCAGGAAGGCCGCCTTGGCAATTGTCAGGTAAGATGTCGATGTAAACTCGGCCATGATGAATGCAGCGGCGCCCATCACGGGGGGCATCAATTGACCGCCAGTCGAAGCGACCGCCTCGATCGCACCGGCGGCTTCCTTGCGATAGCCGCTTTTACGCATCAAAGGGATCGAGATTGGGCCTGTGGTAAGAACATTGGCAACGGCTGTGCCGGAAATCATGCCCATTAGGCTGGAACCGACTACGGCAGCCTTGGCAGGTCCACCACGCATCCGCCCCGTCAGCCCGGTCGCGAAATCCATCAGGACCTGCCCGGCACCGGTCTTTTCCAGAAGGGCCCCCAAAACAACAACGCCCGTGACGAACGTTGCACTTACGCCAAGTGGCGTTCCAAATATTCCGCCACCGCCCAGATAAAGTTGTGCGGTTACACGCTTTAGGGAATAGCCCCGGTGCGCAAGCCCATCAGGCAGATAGGCGCCCAAAAGCCCATAGGCGAGAAAGAGTGAGGCAAGAATCACGATGGGCCAACCGATCGTGCGGCGGCAGGCGTCAAACAGAGCAATCACAAGAATGACGGCCAACACAATCTCGGTATCGGTAATCTCGCCCCACCGGTCATTGATTGCATCAAAATTCACCAAATGGTGCCCGGTGGCGGTGATCCCCGCGATCAGGACGACCAAGAGCCAACCCCGCCGCAGGGCCGTAGCTAAACCAGTTTTAGCATCGGCTCCCATCATTGCCTTGAGCGCGCCGACATAAACCAGCGTCATGACCAAAAGCAGATGCCCGCTGCGCTGTAAACCGTCAGGGAACACACCGAAATAGGCGGTATAGAGCGTCAGACAGACCAATGACACTGATACGATGCCGATGATCCCGCCCAGGACGCGGTTTGAAAGAACGCTATGCATTGACTGTTCCTTCATTGGCGCAGGATGCGGTTTTCACCCGTCGGGAACCGATGTGGGGATCGTGGACATCGAAAAATGAAGCCATCATCGGATCAATCGCGGTACGCTGGCCGGAGAGCGCTAAATCAAGATCCAACATCACTGCGCCCACTCTCCGACAAATATTCAGGCAGGGGCTCCTGCCCCTCGATAATTCGGGCTACATCCTCTTGAGAAATCTCGGGGAAATGCGGGGCGACAGGATTGATCCGAGGCAATCTTCGGTCTGCCTTGGTTCCGTCCACCCCACCGGTGCCACGCCTCACATAGCGCGTTTCATCACCCTTACGCGCCACAAAGTCCCAGCTGGCAGGATCACCTGGCGTCGTCTTGAGAAACAGGCGTTCAGCCTGACTGATGCGAATTTTTTGGTCTATTTCCTGCGGATCCCAACCGTCCATCAGGATGGATTTCAAACGCGCGAGAATATCCCCATGGGCTGGATCGCCAGCGAGGTCTTTTAACTCGTTAGGGTCCGCCTCAAGATCAAACAACAGATCGGGATGACCATGCGTATAGATCAGCTTGAACCGCCCCTGCCGGACCATGCGGTGGGGAACGCAGGGCCCGATACCAGAGTAATCCGAGACCACCAGATCGCGGATCGAACCACCAGTTAACGCGGGCTCAAGGCTCTCGCCATCGCACGGTAATGTCACTTCTCCGCCACCGATTCCGACCAGCGTCGGCAGCAGATCAACCAGCGACGCACACTCCTTGACCCGCCGTGGCGCATATCGTTCGGGTGCAGAGATCAACAGCGGAACACGCGCCGACCATTCATAGAAGCTTTGCTTAAACCACATGCCACGCTCGCCCAGCATCTCGCCATGGTCGGCACAGAAAATTATCACGGTGTTGTCAGCTTGTCCGCTGGCCTCAAGCGCCGCCAGGATTTCACCCACTTTGTCGTCGACGAACGAGATCATCGCATAGTACCCATGCCTCGCACGACGCAGGTCCTCGTCGGTTACTCGATGTCGATGCCGCCCATGGGCAAAGAACAGAGCACGCGATGCATAGTCGAGATCGTGAAAGGCCATGCCACCTACCGTTGGAGCATCGATCTCGTCTGGATCATATCGGTCCCAGTACTGTTGATCCGCGACAAACGGTGTGTGCGGACAGGTGAGCGACGCGACTTGAAACCAAGGTCCTGCATTTGCGCCGCGCCGCGCAAGATCATAGATTGTCTGTACGGTGGAATGGGCGACTTCCTCGTCAAAGTCCTCTTGCAAAGTACGCGACGCTGAACCCGCCTCGACCACACCGTTCATACCCGTAGCCGAAGGCACAAAAGCTGGACCCGCTTGCCAATCTGCGACCCAATCGAATTCCGACGGGTACACATCTGTAACCGTTCGCTCGTCAAAACCGTGTAGCTGGTCGGGTCCAATGAAGTGCATCTTGCCCGATAGAACAGTGTGATAACCGAGATGGCGCATCTGGTGGGCCATGGTTGGCTGACTGGATGCCAACTCGCAGGCATTGTCCCAGACGTCGATTGACGGTGTTAATCGACCCGACATCATCGAGGCGCGCGAGGGAACACAAAGTGGATAATTGCAGTAAGCGTTTTCAAAGAGCACGCTGTCTGCCGCCAATCTGTCGAGGTTTGGCGTTTTGCACACGGTGTTGCCATAGAATGGCAACGCCTGTGGGGCCAATTGGTCTGCCATGATCATCAAGATGTTTGGTTTGTCAGTCATAAACGCCTCCTCAGACAGTCGCCCGGCGATAGACCGTGTGCTCGGTGGTGTAGAACTGGATGGTTGAGGGACCGTTCGACCCGCCAACGCCCATGGCACTGTCTTTGACGCCGACAAAAGGCAGATGGTTTTCCGGGAAACTGCCAGAGTTAACATGCAACATGCCGCTTTCGCTTTCGGCAACGAAACGTTCGACGATGTCTGTGCGTTCAGAATACAGGCAGGACGACAACCCGAATGCGATGTCATTGGCGATACTCAACGCCTCGTCCACCGTGTCATAGGCAATCACCGACAGGACAGGGCCGAAGACCTCATCACGAGCGACTTCCATGCCCCTGGTGACACCGGAAAGGATCGTTGGCGCATAAAAATATCCGCCTGTAGCTGTGTCTAGTTTTCTGCCACCTGCCGCAATGAACGCGCCTTCTTGCGTTGCACGCGAGACAAAACCAGAGACATCTTCAAGCTGTTGCATGCTGGACAGCGGACCAATTTTTGCGCCATCTGCTGTGCCATCCATCGGCTGCATGGCATCTGCACGCTCTGCCAAGCCAGAAACGGCTCTTTCTTCAAGAGAGCGATGGACGATGACACGGCTGACAGCCGTGCATCGCTGACCGCAGACTGCGAAAGCCGACGCCATGATCTGATCAAGCGCTTTGTCCATATCGCTGGCATCATTCAATATCGCTGGGTTCTTTCCGCCCAGTTCCAGCGATACTTCGGCTAGATGGCCCGCGGCGGCCTTGGCGACGCGCTTACCGACATCAACTGAGCCGGTGAAGCTGATCGCATCAACGCCCATGTGTTCGGACAGAGCCTGCCCCAAAGCTCCACCACCAATGACTGCCTGCACAAGATTTTCAGGCAAGATTTCAGCAGCGATTTCAGCCATCAGCACAATTGCCCCCGGTGTCAGAGAGGCGGGTTTAAGGATGATGGCGTTCCCATAAACAAGTGCCGGAATGGCCTTGCGCATGGGTGTGCTAAACGGGAAGTTCCACGGATTGATACCTAGAACCACACCGCGCGGTCGACGCGTCGAATACGCAACGGTTCCTGGAACTTGTGATGGGAAAACCTCGCCAATTGGGGCGCTGGCCCGACCGATGCATGCCCGTGCTTCGCCGATCGCCTTGGCAACTTCGCCGCGAGACTCAGCCAGCGGCTTGCCCATTTCCCTGGTGATGGACATGGCGATACTCTCGGCCCGAGCTTCCAACGCATCAACGTATTTGGCAACCATCGCACCCCGTTCTGGCTGTGGAATTGCTGCCCAGTCAAACTGCGTCTTGCGCGCATGGGCGACGTGGGCATCCAGTGCACTGGCGGGCGTTTCGTCGTAAGTTGCAACGATGTCGTCTGGGGCGGCAGGATTTCGAATTTCAATTGGCATAGGTTGTAATTTCCGGTTTCTGAGTTTGTTCCGTTATGTCCGCGTCCGCACGGATCATCGCAGCCGCTTTTTCCGCAATCATGTAAGTGGGCGCGTTGGTGTTGGCCGAGGTGATCCGAGGCATGATGGAGGCATCGACGACGCGTAACCCATCGACACCGTTCACCCGCAATTTCGGGTCGACTACGGCGCGGGCGTCCGACCCCATGCGGCAGGTACCAACCAGGTGATAGACCGTTCCGGCCATCTGCCGCACGGCTGAAAGCATCTCGGCATCGCTTTGATACTCTGCACCAGGCACGGCCTCGCGCTGCCATCGCTGACGGAATTCTGGCCGGTTGTACAATTCACGCACCATGCGGAGACCTTCGACAATGACCTTTTGATCCTTCTCAGCAGACAGATAGTTGGTTCTTATGCAAGGGTCGGCGAAGGGATCGGTATTTGCTATCTGCACCGAACCGCGGCTTTCCGGATGGCACTGCCAGAAGGACGTTGTGAAACCGGAGTAACGGTGCAGGGGCTTACCAGGCTTGTCGACGGACAGCGGCATGACGAATAATTGCAGGTCTGGGCGTCCGCCTTCAGCGTATTTGGTACAGGCTGCACCGCCCACCTGTCCGGCACCCACAGTGAGGGGCCCGCGTGAATGCAGCAACCACTCCAACCCCATTTTCGCCAAGGCAAATGGATTACGCATGTGATCATTGAGTGACGCGCCGCGCTCACTCAACTCCACAATCGTACGCATCTGCAGATGGTCCTGAAGATTTTCTCCGACCTCCGGTGCATCGTGACGGACCGTTATGCCGTGTTCCCGCAAAAGATCAGCAGGTCCGATCCCGGACAATTGCAACAGTTGCGGCGACTGAACCGATCCACCACAAAGAATGACCTCGCAATCGGCGTGCACCTCGTGTGTTTCGCCATCTTTGACATAGTGTACGCCAGTGGCCCGCGCACCTTTGAAGATGATCGATGTTACATGTGCGTTGGTCTTTAACGTCAGATTCGGTCGCTGCAGTGCCGGGCGCAAGAAGGCCGTGGCCGCACTATCACGCCATCGCCCCCGCAAAGTCAGTTGATAAGCTCCGACGCCATGTGTGCTCTCGCTGTTAAAATCATCGTTCGATGGCAGCCCATAAGCCATGGCTGCCTGCAACCAATCATTGCAGGCAGCATTGTCATTGCGGAGATCCGAAATCTGCAACGGCCCATGCGCGCCGCGAAATTGCGACGGCGGACCGGCATAGGTCTCAAGGGATCTAAAATGCGGCAATATGTCTTTGAACGACCAGCCGTCAGCCCCAAGCGCCTCCCAACCATTGTAGTCTTCCTGCTGTCCCCGGATATAAATCAGCCCATTGATCGAACTCGATCCGCCGACCACCCGTCCACGCGGGCAGTCCATCTGACGCCCGGCGATGCCCGGGTCCGGGTCACCACGATAGAGGTGCGAAGCTCGGTTGCCATAGATCGACTTATAGTAACCAACAGGCAGCTTCAGCCAGAAGTTCCCATCAGCGCCACCACCTTCAAGAACCAGGACCCGAGCTGCATCATCTTCGGACAAACGCGCGGCCAGAGTGGCACCGGCCGTTCCCGATCCAATAATGATGTAATCAAAGCCAGCCATATAGCCCTCGTGAAAAGTTCTATATATAAGACTAATCGAAACTCACTAGCATCGCAACAAAAAATTCTATATGTAGGACTTTAGGACTTATAGGAATGGTTTCAACCATGAAAGACACGCTTCGACAAAGCCGGTCCCCTCTTTATTTGCAGATCGCCGAAATATTGCACCAAAATCTGGATCGCGGTGTTTGGAAAACAGGTGATCTACTGCCAACGATTACTGAGCTTTCCGCGGAATATTCGGTCGGGAAAATCACCATACGTCAGGCGGTAAAGATACTTGAGGAAGAGGGGTTGCTGGAATCGCGACGTGGGCGCGGAACAACTGTCTTGCCGCCACCTCCCGTGAGGGATCGATTACATCTTGGCACACGCCTTTCCACGCTGGTCGATCATTATCGCGGTGACAAACCCGCGCTTGATCTCCTGGAAGACCGGGATGCCGAAATTCCAGGCCAGCCGTTGATTGGCGAGCTATCGGACAACGGTTATCATCTTTTGCAGCGAACACATTCACACGAAGGCGACACCTATTGCGTCATCTCGATTTACTTCGATAAGGAGGTGTTCAGCCGTCACGAAGTTGAATTCAGAACCCAGCTTGCCTTGCCGGTGCTTGTTGATTCCGAAGATATTGATGTGGCTCGGGCGCGTCAGTCGATGACGATAGGCAAATGCGACTACAATCTGGCTGGATTGCTCCACCTCCAGGTTGGTGACCCCGTGGTCGAGGTGCGGCGCGTTATCTGCGACCGCGACGATCGCGTGATCTATCTTGCGGATGTCACATACCGAAGTGACTTTGTTTGTCTGGAGATGGATCTTTTGCCATGATCGACATTGCCCGCATTCAAGCATGGGCCTTTCGTAGCCCGACGCAAAAACCCGTTGCGACGTCTTTTGGTGTTATGCACGACCGCCCGGCTGTCCTGGTGCGGATCGAAGATCATGATGGCGCTTTCGGTTGGGGCGAGATTTGGACCAACTGGCCTGCAGCAGGGGCCGAACATCGCGTGCGTCTTCTTGAAATGGATGTGGCACATCTGGCTCTTTCCACGCAGGCAGCGTCGCCAACCGATTTTTTTCACAAGCTTGATTCTCAGACACGGATACGCGCTGTGCAATGTGGCGAGGTTGGCCCCTTTGCGCAGGTCGTCGCAGGGTTGGATATCGCGCTTTGGGACATGGCCGCGCGGCGTGCGGATCTGCCGTTGCGCCGTCTGATACGTGCTGATGCGCCAGACCACGTACCAGCCTATGCCAGCGGCATCCAGATTGCAGCCGCAAGCGACTTGATGCCACGCGCGCGCGCAGATGGGCACCAGCGCTTCAAGCTGAAAGTGGGCTTCGACATGGAGGCCGACATCGCCGCCGTCCACCACATACAGGCTGGATTAGCCGAGCATGATTTGATCGCCTGCGATGCCAACCAGGCATGGTCTTTGGAGCAAGCGCGGGAGTTTGTGACAGGCGTCGCAGATGTTCCGCTGCATTGGCTGGAGGAGCCGCTACCGGTCTTCACTGATCTTTCGCAATGGCAGGCCCTTGCCGAGCATACAATGATCCCGCTTGCGGGTGGAGAGAACATTTTCGGAGAGGCAGATTTCGATCAGGCAATTACAGCAGGCCACCTGTCAGTCATTCAACCCGACGTGGCAAAATGGGGTGGCGTTACCGGATGCCTGGCCGTGGCAAGAAACGCTCTTGTAAGTGGTCGTCGCTATTTCCCCCACTTTCTTGGCGCAGGGATCGGAATGTCCGCTTCGGCAGAATTGCTGGCTGGCGTTGGCGGTGACGGGATTCTGGAGGTGGACGTTAACGACAACCCGCTACGAACGTGTTTCTTTGGTGATATGGAACCGGTGTCGGACGGCATGTGGGAATGCAGCACCGCAGCAGGTCTGGGCATTGACGGTATCCCGGAAAATCTGAAGCAATTCGAGACGCTTTACACCGAAATCAGCAACTAGTCGCTTTGCCTGCGGACTTGTCGTTGCGCAAATTAATCTGGAGACGGCAACACAGCTGCACACAACGTATTGGTATTATGTGGGAAAATGGTGCCGCAGGGGAGGATTGAACTCCCGACCTCGTCATTACCAATGACGCGCTCTACCACTGAGCTACTGCGGCGTTATTCATGCAGCGATATAGATGATCGCGCTCATCTGACATATCCTAGGCAATGGTGCAAGATGGTTTGGATTGAAAAGCGCAATTTGTAACGCTATCTGCAGATCATTGCAGGGAATAACGACGGGGCGGGCGTGACAAAAGATACATCAAAACAGGATAAGAAGCAGGAGCGTCTTTCTGCAATGCTGCGCGAAAACCTGCAAAAGCGCAAAGCACAGATGCGGGCGCGGCGCAATGCGGCTGAGCAGGAACGCGATGACATTCCCGAAGATATTTCGGAACAACGCGCCGAAAAGCTGCAAAAAGATGAATGATAGGCCGCTTTCCCGCACCTTGTGGTGCTGCAGACCTTGATGCAGCCTCAAATCCCGTTAAAAAGAGCGCCAACACAACTCATGAAAGTATCACATGGATAAGATCCGCATTCGTGGTGGCAACAAGCTGAATGGCACCATCCAGATTTCCGGTGCCAAAAACGCCGCATTACCTCTGATGATCGCCAGCCTGCTGAGCGACGAGACCCTGCGCCTATTGAATGTGCCCCGGCTTGCAGATGTTGCACTGCTGCAGCGCATTTTGGGCAATCACGGCGTTGATTGTACAATCAAGGGCAAGCGTCCGGGGCAACCAAGCATGGCTGGACAGACGCTGGATTTGTGCGCTGAGGAAATTGTCGACACGACCTCACCTTATGAACTGGTGTCAAAGATGCGCGCCAGTTTCTGGGTTATAGGGCCCTTGCTCGCCCGCATGCACGAAGCACGCGTATCACTGCCCGGCGGCTGCGCTATTGGCACCCGTCCCGTTGATTTCTTTCTGGATGGTTTGCGCGCTCTGGGTGCAGAAATTGAACTGGATGGCGGCTATGTGGTTGCCAAGGCGCCGAATGGTCTTGTTGGCGGTACTGTCACCTTTCCGAAAGTCTCTGTTGGCGCAACACATGTTGTAATGATGGCCGCAACACTGGCCAAGGGCACCACCTGCATTGAAAATGCAGCGCGTGAACCGGAAGTCACTGATCTGGCCGATTGCCTGATTGCAATGGGGGCCAACATCTCCGGTGCGGGCACTGAAACGATCACCATTGAAGGTGTTGAAAAGCTTCACGGCGCAACCCACACAGTATTGCCGGACCGTATCGAGACCGGCACTTACGCCATGGCTGTGGCCATGACTGGCGGTGATGTCATGCTGGAAGGCGCGCGCCCGGACCTGCTGGAAGCGGCACTGGATGCCATCAAGGCTTCAGGAACTCAAATAGAGCCTACCAACTCCGGGGTCCGCGTGCACCGCAATGGTGGCCCTATCAAGGCGGTCAATGTCACCACGGAACCTTATCCTGGGTTCCCGACAGATCTTCAGGCCCAGTTTATGGCGCTGATGACACGCGCTGAAGGCAATTCTGACATTGTGGAGACGATTTTCGAAAACCGGTTCATGCATGTTCAGGAATTGGCACGGTTGGGCGCACAAATCAGCCTTGATGGTCAAAAGGCTATGGTTGAGGGCGTGCCACAACTGACCGGTGCGCAGGTGATGGCGACAGATCTGCGCGCCTCCGTTTCGCTTGTCATAGGCGGTCTGGTTGCCGACGGGGAAACCTTCGTCAACCGTGTCTATCATCTGGATCGTGGATTTGAGCGGCTTGAAGAAAAGCTGCGCAATTGCGGTGCCGAAATTGAACGTATTTCAGTCTAACATTTGAGGGTTACACAATGTCCGCATTGAAAATTATGGCGATGGACGAAGAGGACCTGACGGTTCTTTCCGCTCATTGTCAGGACGCTGTGTTCAAAGCCGCAGATGTCACATGGCTTGCAGCCGAGCAGCGGTTTCTGATCTCCCTCAACCGTTTCGTGTGGGAAAAAGCGCTGAAGGCCGGCGGACTTAAAGGCCTGCTGGGCCGCAAGAGCTATGAGCGGCACAAAGCCGTTTTGCATTTTGAGCAGGTTTCACAGGTTCAAACCAAGGGGCTCAGCCCGTCTGATCCCGATACCGTGTTCTCGCTTCTGTCGATTGAATTTTTTGGCAGTGAAGACGGTGTCTCCGGCCAGCTTGAACTGATGTTGGCCGATGGACACTCCATTCGACTGGATGTTGATTGTATTGAGGTGCGGCTTGCTGATTTTGATGCAGCATGGGAAACCACCAACAAGCCAAAGCATCCGCTTAGCTGATACTATGCCAGGCCGATCTTATGCTGGCCTGAAGCTTGAGCCCCTGCCCTAAGGAATACTGCATTGGTGTACCGACTGTCCCAATCCGACTCGAATTTCTCATCTGAATTCCAGACCTTGCTGGCCGCCAAGCGAGAAGTTTCCGAAGATGTGGATGCCACAGTGCGAAACATCGTTCAGGATGTGCGCAAACGCGGCGATGCAGCCGTCCTGGAATTGACAGCAAAATTTGATCGGTTGAGCCTCACGGCTGACGAGCTGCGCGTTTCCGATGCCGAAATCATGCAGGCAGTGGAAACCGTTGCGCCCAAAACGATGGCGGCGCTGACCCTAGCTCATGACCGCATTACCTCGCACCACGAGAAGCAGTTGCCGGTTGATCAGCACTACACTGATGCGTTGGGCGTTGAGCTGGGCTCGCGCTGGTCTGCGGTCTCTGCAGTCGGGCTTTACGTGCCCGGCGGCACAGCCAATTATCCAAGCTCTGTATTGATGAATGCTGTGCCTGCGCGTGTTGCTGGTGTGGCGCGCATTGCCATGGTCGTACCAACGCCCGATGGCACGCTCAATCCGCTTGTGCTCGTGGCAGCACATCTGGCCGGTGTCAGCGAGATTTATCGTATTGGCGGGGCGCAGGCCATTGCAGCACTGGCCTATGGAACCGAAACCATTGCACCGGTTGCAAAAATTGTTGGGCCAGGCAACGCCTATGTGGCTGCCGCCAAGCGGCAGGTCTTCGGCACAGTGGGCATTGATATGATTGCCGGACCGTCCGAGGTTCTGGTCGTGGCCGATGAAACCGCCAATGCGGATTGGGTTGCCGCTGACCTGTTGGCGCAGGCTGAACATGATGCCTCGGCGCAATCCATTCTCATCACCGACAGTGCCGCCTTGGCAGAAGCTGTGGAAAACGCGGTCGAAACACAATTGAAAACGCTTCCGCGTGAAGAGATTGCAAGCGCCAGTTGGCGCGATTTTGGTGCGGTCATTCAGGTTGCTGATGTGATGCAGGCGGCTCCGCTGATTGACGCGATTGCGGCTGAGCACCTTGAATTGTGTGTGGCTGATCCCGATGCCCTTCTGGACAAGATCAGCCATGCAGGTGCTGTGTTTCTGGGTCACCATACGCCAGAAGCCATTGGCGATTATGTTGGCGGTTCCAACCATGTTCTGCCGACAGCACGCTCTGCCCGGTTCTCATCGGGACTGTCGGTTCTGGATTACATGAAACGCACATCGATTCTGCGCTGTAACCCTGATAACCTTAGGGTTCTGGGGCCAGCTGCAATTGAGCTGGCAGATGTTGAAGGCCTTGACGCTCATGGGCGGTCTGTGGCCATACGGCTCAATCTGTAGCGCAAGGGGCGCATGGTATGTCTGACAGCGGCACACAGGGCGACACGACGGAACGGTTGTGCGCAGTTGTGCTGGATGAAAGCACCTTTGGTCGGTCATCTAACGAAATCGAGCATGAACGTGCGATTGCAATTTACGACCTGGTCGAAGAGAACTCTTTTCAGCCACTTGCGCCTTCAACACCGGATGTAACCGAATTTCATGGTCCATACCGTCTCAATTTGTCGCTTCAGGAAGCCCGATTGGTGTTTGAAGTGCTGTTTGAAGATGGCGGACAACTGGCGACGCATATCCTGTCTTTGACGCCATTTCGGAAGATCGTCAAAGATTACTACATGATCTGCGACAGCTATTATGCTGCCATTAAAACCGCGACGCCAAGCCAGATCGAGGCCATCGATATGGGCCGGCGTGGCCTGCATAATGAAGGATCACAACTGCTGTTGGACCGGCTGTCTGGAAAGATCGCCATGGATTTTAACACCGCCAGGCGTTTGTTTACGCTGGTCTGTGTTCTGTACTGGAAAGGCTAGAGTGCGTTGATTGACAGCGCGCCAACCGGTGTCCCCTTTCCAAACCGCGCACCCGCCGCCGAGCGTCCCAGCGCCTTGCTGTTTGCCTGCCGGATGAATGTCATCCGCTCTCCCATGGCCGCAGCCATCACCCGCCATCTCTTCCCCAATCAGATATATACGCGCTCAGCCGGCGTCCGACCGGGCGCGCTTGATCCATTTGTGCAGATTGTCATGGAAGAAATCGGCATTGATATCAGCACGCATATTCCCCATTCCTTCGAAGAGCTTGAGGACACCAATTTTGATCTCGTGGTGACCTTGGCACCGGAAGCCCATCACAAGGCTCTGGAGTTGACGCGCACCAATGCGATGGACGTTGAATATTGGCCAACGATGGACCCCTCTTTGGCCACCGGGTCTCGGTCACAAATTCTCCACGCCTATCGCAGCTTGCGCGATGAATTGACGATGCGCATCAAGAAGCGCTTCGTCTGGCAGCCACGCGGCAGCGACTGATCAGAGTTTGCCAATCAGGGTTGAACTGGCGTGGCCAGGGGCAAGTCCATGTTTCTGTCCTGCATCACGGCGCGCAGGCGGTCCGGATAATCGGAAATGATCCCATCAACGCCCGCATCCATCAGCTTTTCCATCGCATCAGAATCATTGACGGTCCAGGGTATGACTTTGAGACCAAGCGCCTGTGCCTGCTGTATGCGCTCATTTGTCACGTCCCCGAAAAAAGGGGACCAGACGGCCCCGCCAGCAGCCTTCACCATGGCCGGAACATTGCCATCATATTGCGACAGGATAAAACCGGCTGACCATGGGGAGGCCTTGCCACCGTCAGACCTCACATTGTCCAGCCAGTCCTGTTGTGCGGTCAGATAGACAGTTTCGATTGCAGGTGTCTTTGCCTGAACAAGTTGCAATGTGCGCCAGTCAAAAGATTGAATGGTGACCCGACCTTCAAAGCTGTATTCGGTGATCAGAGCCAGCAAAGCGTCAACAGATGCTTCAGGAACAACCGAGTTTTCCGGCTTTTCAGGGTTTATCTTGGTTTCAATATTCAGCCGTACCATTTCATTACCGGACCTCTTCACCAAATCGAACACCTGACCCAGTGTCGGGATCTGAATTCCGCTAAACGCCTGCTGATCTGGGAAGCGGGACGCTGCACGCGAACCGGGTTTGATCTGCCCTACATGATAGGCCTGAAGCGCCTCCAATGTCAGATCCTTGATCAAAATGTCAGGCTCAACCCATGCACCATCAGCAGTCCTTGTCAGATTTGGGTTAAGAGCAGGATCATGGGAAACTACGATATGTCCGTCGGCTGTGATTCCAACGTCCAGTTCCAGAGTGGAAACACCGATAGACAGTGCCTCGGCAAAGGCCGGCAGTGTGTTTTCCGGCATGAGTCCGCGCGCGCCACGATGGCCCTGAAGATCGAAAGCCATTGCACTGGTACACAAGACTGAAGCAGCAATACAGAGCGTTGTAAATCGGAGAAACATATCAATTTAGTCCTTTGAACCGCGGGTCATATGCACATAGGGCACATTGTGGGACCAGGCAAAAACAAATTCGAAATTGCGATCTGTGCACAAATAACTGAGACGTTTTTCATTAGCCGCCTTAATTGAGTTTGCAAATTGTGGGGGAACCGGAATAAGCTTACATCAGCAGGCAAATTCAATAACAAGTCTGTACGAGGGGTATCATGTCCGTGTCACGCAAGTGTCACGGAACAATGATCTGAAGGGCGAGCGCACTTCATGACCCAAACAGGGAGAATATTATGAACTTAAAATCTATTTTGATCGCCGGTGTATTCGGTGCATCGTCGTTGATGACCACAGCAGCATGGTCCGCTACTGATATCCAGTGGTGGCACGCCATGGGCGGACGTCTTGGCGAAGTCGTGAACGAAATTGCCGAGAACTACAATGCCAGTCAGGATCAGTACAATCTCATTCCTACCTATAAGGGTGGCTATGAAGATACAATGACTGCAGGCATTGCGGCGTTCCGGGCCAAGCAACAGCCAAATATCATTCAGATTTTTGATGCTGGTGCGGCGACAATCATCAATGCCAAAGGCGCAACCATTCCGGTTGCAGAATTGATGACGAAACACGGTTCAGGCTTCGACATCGAAGACTACATTTCAGGTGTTCGCTATTTCTTCGCCGATTCTGACGGCCAGATGATTGGCATGCCTTTCAATTCATCCACACCGCTCCTGTATTACAACAAGGATGCTTTTGCGGAAGCCGGTATCGAGAACCCTCCCGCAACATGGGAAGAACTTGAAGCAATGGCACCGAAGCTGAAAGAAGCCGGTTACATTGCACTGGCACAGAGCCACAGCCCATGGATCATGGCTGAAAACTTCCACAGCCGTCATAACATTCAGATGGCAACAGGAAACAACGGCTACGATACAACCGACGTGAAGCTGCTCTACAACAATGACCAGATGAAAATGCACTGGTCAAAAATGAAAGAGTGGCTGGATGCGGGCTATTACGGTTTCTATGGCCGTGCCTGGGGTGACAATCAGGATGCTTTTGTTCAAAAGAAAGTGGCCATGTGGCTTGGTTCATCCGGCTCCTTTGGTGGTCTGACAAAGTCTGCAGACTTCAAATTTGGCGCGTCCTTCCTGCCTTATTGGAAGAGCATTGTTGATGAGCCAACTGGCACCTTCATTGGTGGCGCGGCTTTGTTCGCAATGGCTGGCAAGACCGATGAGGAATACAAAGGTGTTGCGGATTTCTTTGCTTATCTGACCAATCCTGAAAGCCAGGTTTTCTGGCACAAGGAAACCGGCTACGTGCCAATCACAACTGCTGCGTATGATATGGCCAAGGAACAAGGCTATTATGAATCAACACCGGATGCTGAAATCGGCATCTTGCAGTTGAGCCAGCCTGGTGGTGAATGGACCAAAGGCTATCGTCTTGGTTACTACGTTCAGATCCGTGAAGTGATGTACAAGAATTTCGAAAACATCTTCTCCGGCAACGCGACAGTTGATGAGGCTTTCGCGGCTATGGAAGAAGAATCCAACGATCTTCTTGAGCGTTTCAACGCGACTTACAACTAAGCGATCCTGTTATAAAACCGGTTTGGTGGCGGGTTCTGCCTGCCACCAAACTGCTTAAACCTATTTTCCTCGGGGGAGCCGTCAATGAAGCGCGTTCAATTTGAACACAGTTCCATTCCATATCTGTTCATTGCGCCGCAGATTATCATCATTGCCGTGTTTTTCCTGTGGCCGGCCGCACAGGCCATGTACCAATCATTTCTTCTGGAAGATGCTTTTGGGCTGTCCTCACAGTTTGTCTGGTTCAAAAACTACTCAGACACGATTCTAAGCGGATCCTGGTTGCAGGCCGCCTGGTTCACGATGGTTTTTTCTGTGCTGGTAACGTTTCTGTCGCTTGCCATAGCGCTTCTCTTGGCCGTTAAAGCCAATGAGGTCCTGCGCGGCGCACGCACTTACAAGACGACACTGATGTGGGCCTATGCCATCGCGCCACCTGTGGCCGGGTTGATGGGCAATTTGATGTTCCACCCGATCATTGGCGATCTTTACAAATTCCTCAACGCGATCGGCTGGGATTTCGATCACAAGCTTGATGCGTTTGATGCCAGTTTCGTGGTTATTCTGATTTCGGTCTGGAAACAGGTCAGTGTCAATTTCATCTTCTTCCTGTCCGGCCTGCAGGGTATTCCGACATCGGTGATGGAAGCCGCGACCATGGATTGCCGCAGTCCGACACGTCGTTTCTGGACGATAACATTCCCGTTGCTGGCACCCACGACCTTCTTCCTGATGGTGATCAACATCACCTACGCCTTTTTCGAAACATTCGGCATTATCGATACGACCACGCAGGGTGCACCGGGGGGGGCCACCAATACTCTGGTGTTCAAGGTATTCCAGGATGGTTTCCGTGGTGCCGACCTTGGCGGGTCTTCTGCTCAATCTGTTGTTCTGATGATCATTGTTCTGGCACTGACTGTTGTTCAGTTCCGTTTCATCGAACGCAAAGTGCATTATTAGGGGGACGCGACTATGAATTCGATCAATTGGCGTCTGATTTCCACCCACGCAATTCTGATTGTTGGCGTGATCTTCATGAGCCTGCCCGTCTGGGTGGCTTTTGCCACATCCACCCATGCGCCAGAGACCATTTTACGTGACGGACTGAAATTTTGGCCCGGCGGACACTTCTTCGAGACCTACAGCGAAGTGCTGTTTGTTGAAGGCGGTGTGATGAAATCGGTCCTGGGGACGACCATGCTGAAAAATAGCATGATCCTGGGCATCGGCTTTGCGGTTGGTAAGGTTATCATTTCCATGCTGGCGGCCTACGCGATCGTCTATTTCCGCTTTCGCCTGGCCCTGCCGCTGTTCTGGGTGATTTTCATGACCCTGCTGCTGCCACTGGAGGTGCGCATCATCCCCTCTTATGAAGTGGTTTCCAGCTTGGGATTGCTGGATACGCATACCGGCCTCATAGTTCCCTTGATTGCCTCTGCAACCGGGACGTTCTTTTTCCGTCAGTTCTTCAAATCTGTACCGGAGGAACTGCTCGAGGCTGCGCGGCTTGATGGGGCAACACCATGGCGGTTCTTCATCGACATTCTGGTGCCGCTGTCAAAAACCATGATTGCTGCCATTCTCATCATCATGTTTGTGGTGGGGTGGAACCAGTATCTGTGGCCATTGATCATGACCACCAAGGAAGAAAACTATACTCTGGTTATCGGCATCAAGCAGATTTACCAGATCCTGTCTGAGGGCGGTGAATTGCCGCAATATCAAAAGGCATTTGCACTGACCATTCTGGCGACATTGCCGCCGGTGCTGGTTGTGCTTGTGTTTCAAAACTGGTTCGTTAAGGGCCTTGTAGAGAGTGAAAAATAATGGCTGGCGTTGAACTTTCCGGGGTCAAAAAAGTCTACCCCAACGGAGCGGAAGCCGTGCGCGGCGTTGACATGAAAATCGATGATGGCGAATTTATCGTCTTTGTCGGACCGTCAGGCTGTGGCAAATCCACCTTGTTGCGCATGGTTGCAGGTCTGGAATCCATCACCAGTGGCGACATAAACATCGATGGCCGTGTCATCAATGATGTGTCCCCGTCCGAACGGGATGTGGCCATGGTGTTCCAGAATTATGCGCTCTACCCGCATATGACCGTTCGCGGAAACATGTCCTACGGTCTGAAAAATCGCGGCCTTCCGAAACAGGAAATAGACAAGAAAGTAACAGAAACCGCCACGATGCTGCGCATTGTGGACTTTCTGGACCGCCAACCGAACCAATTGTCGGGCGGTCAACGGCAGCGTGTTGCCATGGGCCGTGCCATTGTGCGTGAGCCAAAAGTCTTTCTGTTTGACGAGCCATTGTCGAACCTGGACGCCAAGCTGCGGGTGCAGATGCGCATCGAGATCAAGCGTTTGCAGCGCCGTATGGGTGTTACCAGTATCTATGTGACCCATGATCAGACCGAAGCCATGACTTTGGCGGATCGTCTGGCTGTCATCAATGACGGTCGCATTGAGCAGATGGGAGCTCCCATTGAGCTCTACAACAACCCGTCAACCCTGTTTGTGGCCTCTTTCATCGGATCACCGCAGATCAATCTGATTCCCGCGCGTTTTGAGGGCGGCAAGTTGGTCAGCGGCTCAATTCAACTCGACGGATTTGAAAACCTGCCGGAAAACAAAGACCTTGTCCTGGGCGTGCGGCCCGATGCGCTGAGTCAAAACAGTGATTCACGATTTGAAATGCGGGTCGATCTGGTTGAGCAGCACGGCGCCGACAATCTTATCTATGGCGTTCTGAAAGGGGCTGCTGCAACCGAAGGCGACGAAACCGAGATTTGCCTCAAGGTGGATCAGCAAATCCTTCCTGATATCGACAGCAATCTGGGACTTAGCTTTGACACATCTCGAACGATGGTTTTCGAAAAAGATACCGGCGCACGAATTGTCTAAGGGGACGCTTGGCCGTAATAGAGAAGGTTGATGCACATCACCCTTCTCAATTAACGGCAATCAAGTGGCGCTCAGAGACGTCTTCAACCATCTGATACTTTGTCTGGGTGTGATATTCCTCGTCGCGCCCATTGCGTTGATCTTTTTCTCATCAACCCACAGCACAGCAACGCTGCAGACCGACAGCCTGCAGCTTACCTGGGGCGGGCAATTTGAACGCAATTATACCAGCCTTCTGGGATTTGAGGCAGGATTCTCCGACGAAGTCACGCCGCTTGCCATGCTGAAAAATTCGATGATTGTGGGCCTCGGCGTTGCCATTCTGACCACGGTTTTTTCGATACTGACAGCCTATGCCATTGTGTTCTTCCGATTTCCATGGTCGGGCTTTGTTTTCTGGGTCGTGCTGACAACCTTGCTATTCCCCCTTGAAGCCCGGTTCATCAACACCTTTGAAGTGACTTCCAGCCTCGGACTGGTCAACACCCATGTCGGCCTCATTCTGCCAGTTCTGGCGGCTGCATTGGGCACGTTTTTCTATCGCCAGTTTTTCCTGACCCTGCCGGAAGAGCTTATGGAAGCTGCCCAACTGGATGGCGCTGGTCCGATTAAGTTTCTGCGCGACATCCTCATTCCCCTGTCATGGCCGCGCACCGGGGCGATTTTCGTTATTGCCTTCATGATCGGCTGGAACCAGTTTTTGTGGCCACTGATGATCAGCACAGATGACAGTCTTTACACGCTGGTACGCGGCATAAGACTGATTGGGCAGGAATCCGGTCCGGGCATGGCCCTTGTGGTCCTGACGATTACCCCGCCGTTTTTCCTGCTGCTGATTTTTCAGCGCTGGTTCTTCAATTCACTGGCGATGACAGAGAAATAAAGCTGATGAACAAGCTGCGCGGTTTCTATCGGCTCTGTTTGGTAATGCTGGAAAAAGCGACAGCGGTTACGATGATCGCGCCAACCAGAATTTCCCTGATGTAACTGTCTACGCTCATCTGGGTCAGGCCATTATCCAGAATTCCCAATATCAAAACACCAATAAGGGAATACAGGACCCTTGGCTCACCCTCCTCGCTCATGGTCATGCCCAGAAACACGGCGGCGATGGCGTCCAGCATCAGGCCGCTGCCCTGGGTCGGATTGGCAGAGGCAACACGGCTGGCATACATCAGACCGGCAATGGCAGCGCCAAACCCGGTCATGGCGAAAGCGCAAAGCCGTAGAGTGCGTACTTTCAATCCAGCCAGGCGTGCCGCTTCCTGATTGCCGCCAATGGCGTAAAGACGCCGCCCGAAAATGGTCTGCTCCAAAATGAACCAGACCACCACCAGCACCAACAAGGCCACCAGGCTGAGATAAGGCAGTTTCAGGCCGATCAGGCCGATCTGATCCAGTTCAAGACCGCTGCGCGCAAAGCCTGAAAACTCAGTCGGAATATCCCGACCAAAAATGGTTTTTCCGCCGCTGGTGAAGAATGCCATGCCGCTGAACATGGTCAGCGTGCCAAGGGTCGCCACAAAGGGCAGAATGCCAAAGAAGGACACGAGGATACCATTGAAGACACCGCCCAGCACACCGACCAGAAGCGCGGCTGCGATGCCGACCGAAATTGGATAACCCATTGAAAACAGGAGCGCCGCCACGATGCCTGCCAGACTGGCCATTGAACCAACGGACAGATCAAAATCCCCCATGACCATGACAAGGGTCATGGAACAGGCAACCACGGCCAGCATGCTGACCTGCTGCGTGATGTTGAGGAGATTTCTTGCCGTCAGAAATGTGTCCGGCAGTTGCACCGAGAAAAACACCAAAATGGTGACGAACCCGATCAGGGTGCCGTAGAGCTTGAGAGTTCGGATCATAGGGAGATACTCATGCCGCTTCAGAATGATAAAATTGTGCCAGAAGCTTTGCGGGTGTCAGGGCGTTGGCCGGTATGGGTGCACTTTGTGCGCCATCGCGCATGATAATGATACGGTCACACATCCCCAACAGTTCCGGCAGATCTGACGACGTTAAAAGAATGCTGCAGCCATCGCTGCTGGCCTGACGCATCAGAGAATAAATATCAAATTTTGCGCCGACATCCACACCGCGCGTTGGCTCATCAAGCAGCAGGAGCTTTGGCGCAGTAGCCAGGGCGCGTGCGAACACCACCTTCTGCTGATTGCCGCCGGATAATTCATAGACGCTTTGTCTGGGAGAGGCCGCTTTCAGCCGAACAGCATTGCTGAACCGCTTTGCGGTTGCCTCTTCTGCTTTTGAGTGCGTTATGCCTGCGCTTCGGGACAGAGATGCCAGATGTGGCAGCACAATATTGTCCTGCGCACTGCGGCGTAGCATCAGCCCCTCGCTGCGCCGCTCCCGAGGGACATAGGCGATGTGTCGTTGCCACGCTTCAGAAGGTGATTTGGGCGCAGGTTGCCCCGCCACGAGTGCTTCACCTTCGAGCAATGCAGATACGCCCATAAACATCTGCAACACATCGCTTTGCCCCGCATTGGTGAGGCCGCATATGCCAATGATTTCGCCTTCATGCAGTTCAAAATCAATGTTCCGAATTTCGGCGGTTGCGGCCCCTTTGGCTGTGCAGACTATCGTCTTGCCAATGGGTGTTTTGCGTTTTGGATGGACCTCCTCCAGATCACGGCCCGTCATCGCAAAGATGATCTGTTGTCTGTTGGTGTCGGCAATTGGTGATGACAGAACGGTTTTGCCATCTCGAAGCACTGTAACGTCATCACAAATCCGCATAACCTCATTCATCCGATGAGAGACATAGAGCACCGCAACGCCTGCTGATTTGAGCTGTTCGATGACACGGAACAGTTTTTCCGCTTCATCCTCGGACAGAGCTGCTGTCGGTTCGTCCAACACATAGAGCTGCGCCTCCTCGCCATCCAGCGAGACAAGTGAGCCTGCGATTTTCACAAGCATCCGGTCTCCGGTGGACAGGCGGGCGGCCTGAAGCGTCACATCAATATGGTCTACGCCCAGACGCAACAGGGCATTTTCTGCCTGCTGCTCAAGCCGTTTCCAATCAATGGCAATGCCGAGCCGTTTTGGATAGGCCCAGCCCAGAAAGATGTTTTCTGCAACCGACAGATGCGGAACGATGTTGAGTTCCTGATGAATAAAGCGGAAGCCCGCGTTGCGCGCATCCTCTGCATTGGTCAGCGTCAGGGCTTGCCCATCCTGCGTGACATCCATTGTATCGGCACGCTGCACGCCAGCCAGGAGTTTGATCAATGTGCTTTTTCCGGCGCCATTTTCACCCATCAAGGCGTGAACCCGGCCTGGTGTCAAATCCAACTGCGCGGAAGAGAGGGCCATGGCTCCTGAAAATGATTTCGAAGCATTTCGGATTGAAAGCATCTGCATCATCAATTCAAGAAGCCATGGACCGTTTTGTGTTTATGAGAGCGATTTATTCGCCAACATTGGCCTTGGTGATTAACACGGTGGGAACGTAAACCACGTCTTCCTTGATCTCTTCGCCCTTGATAGCACGCGATACAACACCAGCAGTGGCCTTGCCGATACCGACGAAATCCTGTGCAACGGAGGCTTCGAAATTGCCGCCTGCGGCGATAGCATCACGGGCTTGCGGATTGGCATCAATCCCGACGATAACAATACCTTCACCTTCCCGGCCAGCAGCTTCAATTGCCTGCAATGCGCCAAGACCTGGCTGATCCCAGGCAGCCCAAACAGCGGAAATGCTGCCAGGTTCCGGGTTGGCAGCCAGAATGGCTTCCATTTTTGCACGACTGTCGGCAATGCCACCATCCTGTACATCAGGGGTGATGCGGTCGATCACTTCAATATCCGGGAAGTTGCCAAACACGGCATCAGCAATCACGCCCCGAATCTGAACCGGTGGGAATGGGTCAAAGACAAACATCACCACCCTGCCCTTACCGGCAATGCGATTGGCCACATACACCGAGGTTTCTGCTGCCATGGCATAGCCATTGGATGTGACATTTGCCTGCAGAAGGGGGCTTGCGCCGCTGTCCATGCCGATAACCGGTATACCGGCTTCCTTGGCGACTTCCAGCCCGGCAGCAATCTGTTCTGGATCGACATTGATGACAATGGCGTCCACATTCTGGGTGACCGCATCTTCAATGCGGCTGATAACAGCTGCGACATCGCCAGCGGTATCAACAATATTGGCATTCCAGCCCATGCCATCGGCTTCGGCCTTGAAGCCCTCGACAAACATCTGGGTGCCTGGCTGCGCCAGATAAGGTGTTACCACCGTTACATTCTGCGCCAAGGCAGGCGCCAAGCTCATGGCTGTTGCGACAAGGGCGCCTGCAACAGATTTCAAATTCAACATATTATCTCCCGATTTATTCGTGATGACTGTTTGGGACCGGCCCGCAAATCATCCGTTCTATTGATCATCCCATGAAGCCAGAATTTTACCAAAATGGGTAGGGCTATTTCTCCGTCAGCGACAAATTGGCCACATCGAGAAACCTGCTGTTCAACATCTCATTGGCTGCAATGGCTTCGACATAGATATCGAAAAGTGCATCATAGCGTTTGTTTAATGCCATATCAGGCTGATAGGTTTTGTCGAAACGCACAATCTGTTCAAAAGCTGAGGCCACAGAATTGTGCAACCCGATAGCGGTAGAGGCCAGACCTGCGGCCCCCAGAAGACCCGTATCCCTGACAGCCACCCTTTGCAATTCGCGGCCCAGAATATTTGCCCTGATCTGGTTCCAGATGTCGGATTGAAAACCACCGCCGCCGCAATTGATGCAGCCGCTCGACACACCGGCAGACTGTTCAACGGCCTGTAGCGCCATACGCACGGAAAAGGCCACACCCTCGTAGATTGATCTGGCCATATCAGCTTTGTTGGTCGTCTGGTCGAGCCCAAGAAAAACACCTCTGGTATGCGCTTTCCAGATCGGTGCACGTTCGCCCTGTAAATGCGGAATGAAAATCGGCGCGGGTCTGGAAAAATCCGAGGCTGCGGCCGCCGCAGCCATTTCGGTTGGGCTTTGATCTGTCAGTTCGCCATACCACAATTTGGCAGCACCACCCGATTGGGTGGGACCGGCATGAATGAGAATACCTTCACATTCAGGCACAACGATCACCCCTTCAGTCGGGGTCAGGGTTGGCGATGAAATGCCCAGGATTTCACTTGTGCCGCTTAAGTAGGCGGTGGTTCCGGGAGCCGTTGCCCCACACCCAACCAGACCGGTCCAGCCATCCATGGTTCCATTTGCAACCGGTATACCGGCAGCAGGGCCAGACCGGATCTGGCCGACAACAGACAGCACATCACGCACCGGGACCACGCGATCAGCAGCGCCGGGAACAAGATCAAGAACTTCCGGGATCAGTTTCAGTTTCTGATCAACCAGGCCGATATTGGACAGACCGTCTGTCGCCAATTCACCTGTAAGTTTGAGGATGCAATAGTCTTTCGGAAGCATGACCCAAGCCGTTTTATCCCAAATATCCGGTCTGTGCCGGGCCATCCAGAGCATGCGCGACAGAACATGACTTGCGTCAATTGGCATCGGGGCGCCCCACCACGCGATGCGCTGTTCCTGAGACACGGCGGCGTCCAGTTCTTTCGCCTCTGCAACGGCTCTGCCATCCTGCCACAGAATTGCAGGCGCCAAAGGATTGCCATCCTTGTCAACAAAGAGATGGGTGCTGACTTGCGAGCACATGCCAATGGCGGCGACATTGCTCAATTGGCTTGAGAATTTGTCAAAGGCAGTTTCAACCGGCCGTAGCCAATGTTCAGCATCTTGCTCAACAATTCCGGCTTCTCCGCGCTGCGTGGGGTATGACTGGCTGACATGATCAAGAACGGCGCCCGCCTGATCCAACAGGCCAACCTTCACAGCTGTCGTTCCGACGTCAATTCCAATGATTAGTTCACCTGCCACGTGTCTGCCTTCACATCTTGATTGTTCAGCGGCGACACTACATCAGCAAGGCCGGTCCAGACCAGCATTGTGACAGGTGTTGAAGCGCTTCTTTTTTACGCTCTAGTAGTCTTTCTCGAAAAAGATGCCGATGCCGGTATTGCCATCCGAAGAAACTGAACCCTTGGCAGTCAGATCATCTGTGATATCCAGATTGATGGTAGCTTCTGTTTCCTGTCCGGCTTCTACGCCCAGATAGACATTTTCATTGATATATTTACCTGCACGCACGGCGGTGTTTCCATTGCCGTCGCTCACAATATCAATATCATCCAGACCAAGGCCATCGCGCAAACCACCAACCAGCCCAGGGCTGTTGCCACCTGTGAGTTCCAGCGCGATAGAGGCCAGACGGGCGATCTGTATCGGTGACAATTCTCCAACGCCACGGCCAAAGATGATCTCTGACAAGACTTCATCCTGTGGCAATGACGGAGACGATGTGAAGGTGACTTCAATATCATCCAGACGGCCTTCAATGCGAATGAAGGCGTCCACATCTTGGGTTTCAACAAGCGCCAGGAAATTGATCCGCGGGTTGAGATCACCCTGCATGAGGATTGTGCCTTCATCCAGATCAATGCGCCGACCAACGACAGATAATCTGCCCCGGATCAGGTCAAACTGACCGACAGGCACGATATCGAAGGTTGGGCCGGTCAGACGGATGCGGCCACCCAATTCTGCGTCCAGTCCACGACCACGCACGAAAATGCGGTTGGGCGCATTGACCGTTACATCAAGGGTCAGAACGAAGGGGCGTGCTGACGGCTTTGGTGTGGGTGTTGCACGCTCAATTCTGGCAAGAGTCTGGCGCGCAATTCCAGGCGGCATGACGTGGCGCACATCCAGCAATTCCGAGCTTGACGCAAAGCTTTCCGGAACCGTGATTTCCGTCTCATCCAAATTGATCTCGCCCGACAAAAACGGATTGCTGGTCAAATCACCGGTCAGCGACAATGTGCCATTCAGGATCGTGGAAAATGTCTGTGCGTCCGTATACCGCGCCTCATTGAGACGAATTGTCAGATTGCTGGTGGATTGACCGAATATGCCCACCGAACCGGATGCCGATACCGTGCCACCCGTGGCCAGTGCAGCGCTGAAATTGTCGATCATGGCCTGACTGCCACTTAATGACGCGGACAGATTGATGTTGTTCAGCCGCGCATTGGCCAATGGGTCGGAAAAAGTGCCGTTGGCAACCGACAGCCGACCACCAATCCGTGGATCTTGGAAGGATCCCCGCAGTTGCATGTCCAGCGTAGCAGTCCCGGTTGCCCTTGAACCGCGATCACGAAGCACCGGATCAATCAGGGACAGCGGCGCATTGCCGGCAACGTTGATCGCCAGACTGGATGCGGCCAGAGAAACCTCGCCATTTGCGTTTAGATTCATGCCCTGATCATTATTCGCTGCAGCGCGGTTCAACACCAGAACCTTGTTCTGGAAGGTGCCGGTTGCGTTGAGTTGCAGCGGCGATATTCCGGCATCTGCCAAAGGCCGTGCGGACAGGCCTGAGCCATCCACTGTAAAGCTGGCATTAGGATTGTCCGGGCTTCCTGTAATCAACACCTGCCCATTCACGCGCCCCTGCAAAGCAAGGTCAGGAACAACTGCATTGGCGATGTTCAAAGGCAGAGCTTTGATCGCAACGCGAATATCCATTTCGCTGCCAGAACTGCCATCTATCTGGATGCTGCCATTGCCGACCTGCAAGGTGGCATTGGAAATTTGAACTGTCCCATCCCGCAATTGAAGCTCTGCTGGCGCAGTCAACCGGGCATTGGAAATGTCAGAAGTCAGATCGAATTTGTTTATAGTGATCCTGGACAGAGTCTCACCGCGGGCCATCTGCCCGGCAGTGGAAAACGACGTGTTGTTGTCGGCCAGAGCCGCATCGAGATTAAAGCTGGTCACATCACCGGATGTGGAAACCGTGCCGTCAACGCTTGTGACATCAAAGCCACCCACGACCACCGAACGTGCTGAAATTGCGCCATCAATTGCAGGAAGTTGGAACAGTTCCGAGATTTTTGCCTTTATGTCAGCGCTTCCGATGCGGATGTCATTGAACAGCACATTGCGCGCTGTCATATCGATATCTGCTGATTGGGTTTCGCTTGCCTCGCTTTCATTTATCTCGGGCTGCAAGCGGATGGTGCCGTTTACAACGCCGGATGCCTGGACCAGACCCAGCGCTGCGACCGGGCCAATGTCAGGGCTCTGAATAGAAAGGTCGGCATCTATCATTCCGCTGGCGTTCATGGCCAGATCGCCTTCTATATCGGTTGCGCCAATGTTAAGGAGAAGCCCGGTTACGCTGCGTGTGTCTTCGCTGGCAGCAACACGCCCGGCCAGCGTCAGACGCTGACGGTCGATGAAGCCATCGCCGGACAGATCACCTGTCAGCGTTTCGCCATCGGTTTTGCCATCAAATACAAGCGCGATATCGCGCACCGGCCTGCCGGACAGCATGCCCTCTTCAAGCCCAAGCTTTGCCATCAGATCAAACGGGGATTGCTCGCCGTTCAGGCTCAGGTCCAGAATGAGAGGCCCCGAGCCATTCGGGCTGATGCTTGCAATGTTCCGGATCAAGGCCTTTCCGCTGAGATCTGCCACATCGGTGGCAAAGCGGCCATTCAGATTCAGTTCCGCCTGATCGTTGGAGACTTCAAAATTGCGAAAGCTTAGTCCCTCGGTGGTGCGTGCCACACCGCCGAACAGGCTTGTTGTGCCGCGCAACAGATTATCCACCGGCTCAATATCCACCTGCATGGAGCGGCCAGCGCCTTCCAGCGTCAGATCGAAACTACCGCCAATCAAGCCGATTGTGCCCTGTGCCATAAGCGCGGTTGCGCCGCCGAGCTTGCGTGCCGCAAGGAATGAAAACGCGTTGAGGTCAGCCGTTTCCAGTTCGAGATTTCCATCGAATGTTCCGCGTGACAAAATACCGTTGGCCTTCACGCTCAGCGTTTCACCGGTTACGGAAAACTCATCGATTTTCATGCCAATTGCGGGAGACCATTCACCGCTGCCACGGGTGCTTATCTGCGTGCCGATGGCCTGTGCCAGAGCTGGCTTTGTGGCCGCAATACCTGCCAACACACCTTCAAATTGATGCGTGACCAGACGCCGGGTCAGGTCGTTGGCATTTTGCACCATGCCAGAGGCCTGCATATTCACATCATCCAGATTGAAATCTGCACTTTGCAGATCGCTCATGCGCAAATCGGACCGCCAGTCCGGGCTGTTGCTGACATCATACGCGATCGTGAGAGCGGCACCGGCAATTGTCTGGGGTGTGTCACCAAAGGGCAGTTCCAGCCTTGCATTCCCGGTTGGTGCAAGAGACAAATCCACATTGAGGCGGCTCAAGAAACCGTCGGCCAAGGTCGCGGCATTGGCAGCCAGTTGGACACTGCCGCTGTCGATCTCAAACTGGTTGATGACAACATTGCCTTCCGGCACGAACAAAGCATCGAAAATCAGATTGCTGCGCGCCCCAAAAAACGGTCGCGTCGTATCTGGCAAGATGTCTGACAATGGTCCCTGCAGGGTTGCGATTGTCTGCAGACCAGCCGCAGTGTCATCAAATGTCAGTTCGCCCTGCAAAATCGGCTGCGCGGCCACATTGAAGTCCAGTGAAACAACCAGATCATCGAGCGGTGCATCGCCCGTAATTTTCAGCCCAACAGGTGGTCTGTTTTCAAGGCGCAACAATGTTGCGATGATGCCGTTCTGTGGCTCCTGCAAGTCCACATCAAGGGCAAGGGTCCTGTCACCAGAGCTGTAGTCAGCGACAATCATGAAGCTACCGCCGGAACCGTCAAGCCGCTGGATATCCAGATTGAGATCCAGCGACCCTCCATCCAAAGTGACAGAGCCATTCAGGCTGGCTTCTGTTTCCAGACCAAACACAGTTGGTCCAAAGGCAATGATTGGTACACTGAGTTTTTCAAGTTCTACGGCCACTGGCAGATCGGGAATTGCAAAACTGCCTGCTTCGGGTGACGGCAGGCTTTCGTCGGCCAGCGCCTTTCTTTTGAAATCAATGCGCTCAGCTTCCAGGCTTTCAACTTCCAGACGCCCCCGAAACAGAGCCGTCCGGTTCCAGATCAGGACAGGTTTGGTGATCTCCAGCCAAACGCCAGCCTGATCTGCAATTGTAATGCTGTCGAACGACACGTTCGACGACAAAGACCCTTCCAGACCATTGAGGCGGATCTGCCGGTTTGGCGTGGATAGCTGACCTTCGACAAATGCGATAAAAGTCGATTTCTCCTGCTCTTCTTGCGCCAGAGCTTGCGACACAAGGCCAACGATCAGGAACACAGCAGTGACGAGGGAAAGCAGCGGTCTCACAATCAAAATGCCTGTCCAATGCCGACATAAATGCCAAAGTCCGGATCGTCCTCATCCGGATCAAGGGGCACTGCCACATCCAGCCGAATTGCGCCGAGGCCCGTGTAGTAGCGCAGCCCGGCACCAATGCCGACCTTGATGTCTTCTGAAAAATCTATGGTGCTTTCCGCGCCCACTGTGCCGACATCGACAAACGCAACCGCACCAAAACTTTCGGTGATGCGCTGGCGCAGTTCAAGCGAACCTTCAAGCAGCGATCGACCACCGGAGATCGATCCGTCGGGCTCGTTTACGCCGATATTCTTGTAACCATAACCACGCACGGAACCACCGCCGCCGGTAAAGAACAGCAGATCGGGCGGGGCTTCGGTCACGGCAATGCCGGCCAGAGACCCCAGCTTGATGCGTCCGGCGAGCACCGTGTTCTTGCTGCCAAGCGCCAGATAGGTGCGGCCTTCCAATTCCAGATGCAGGCCCGCGCTTTCGAATTCCCATTCGTAAAAGGGCCGCGCCTTCAAATCCGCATAAAAGCCATTGGTTGGCTCCAACTTGTTGTCACGATTGTCAAAAGTGGCTTCTGTGAGAATACCCGTTGTGAACAATTGGCGGGTTCCGAACGTGTCCGTATACTCGCCAAATTCGGCAAACAATCCGCCGGTAAAGGTGAGTTCGTCGGAGTAATAATGGGTCAGCGTTGCTTCGCCGGAGACAGACGTCTCCGTGTAGGTTTCGTTGACCTCCCGCTTGGCGGTCAAACCAAGTTTCAGATCCGTATCAGGATTGAAGATACCGGGCTTTGTAAACTCGGCCCCAAGAAGGTAGTCAATTTCGTCGTAATTGACCGTGTTGCCAAAGCCGGCAATTTGCGCGTCAATCCGCAAACGTTCAGCCTTTCCAAACAGATTGCGATGCAGCCAATAGGCTTGCACCCCTGCCCCGTCGATGGTGGACAGGGTTGCGCCGATACCAATGCGGCGTGTTTTCTTTTCACTGGTTCTGATGGTGATCGGCAGGCTGCCATCTGACAGAACCTTTGGCGCTTCTTCAATTCTCTGCAAAGAAAAGACCCCCAATCGTTCCAGCCGCTTGCGCGCCTTTTCCAGATCATCAGGATCAAATTCCCTGCCCTTTATGAGGCTAGCCATGTAGCGCACGAATTCCGGATCCATGCGCTCGGTGCCTTCAACGGTGACATCGCCATAGACGGCATAGGGACCTTCAGCCATCCATAGATAGACGCGCAGATAATCCTCCGGGTGCACGGCTGTAACCGTTTGTTTTGAAACGCGCGCTTTTGGATAACCCTGCTGACGCCATGCTTCGCGCGACAACTCACCCGCCAGGCGAACCACTTTTGCGCGTGCTGGTTCGCCATCTGCAAAGCCGCGATCTGCGGGCAGGTCGACAACATCTTTCCGGTCGGAAGGTGCCGGCGCCGGGTTCATGACAATGCTGTCTTTAAAGCTGAATTTATTGCCGGGTGTCACCACAACATCTACGGTCGATACATCCGGAATCTGGGTGCCAGCGGGAATGTCAGCGGCCTCACGGCCATTCACCTTGATCGATATGCCACCGCCGTAATGCGCCTCATTATAAAGCGCGGCCTGAATGCGGCGATAATCGCCCTTGGCGCGGGCAATCAACCCTGCAGAGCCACCGATTGGCGTTCCGCTACCACGCAGCAGTTCAGACGCGCCTTGCACAGCACTGGCAATAATTTCGTCTTCGGTGGGCAGGATGGTGAGTTCGGCTTCGTATTCCTTCGGGTCGATCAGATCGCTGTCCGCGGAACCATCGCTCTTGCAGGCACCGAACAGACATTTGCCGAACAATTCCAGAGCATATGCGGGCGCAGGCAATGCTGGCACCATCACCAACAGAGCTAACGCAAAAGCAGGTAGTGACCTGACTGTGAACCGCGACAGCCGCATTCAAAAAGACTCCATACATACAGTATTCTGAGACACGGAACGCGCCTCAGCGAAGGGTTGCAGGTTTTTCAGATTTTACCATAACGTGGTTGTCAGAAAACGCCATACACGACATGCGTTTAACTTCAATCTACTCAATTGAAATTAACCGGGAATGTATTGGAGATAAGATAGAAATGCGAGGCCTATCGGAGTCTCGAACTTCCCTAGTTCCCCATCAGGGCTGGCAGGGTCAGCGAGATGGCCGGAACATAAGTGACCAGCAACAAGGCGGCCAGAATTGCCAGATAGAAGGGCCAGATTGTTTTCAACGCGTCTTCAATCGGCACTTTACCAACCGCACAGCCGACAAACAGGCAGGCACCGACGGGCGGCGTGCACAGACCAAGGCCAAGGTTCATCATCAGCATGATGCCGAACTGCACTGGATCCATGCCAAGACTTGTCGCGATCGGCATGAAAATAGGTGTGCAGATCAGAATGAGAGCCGCCATGTCCATGATCATGCCCAACAGAAGCAGCATGATGTTGATCATCAGGAGAATGATCAATGGATTGTCTGAGATTGAGAGCAGGAAGCTGGACAACAATCCGGGCACTTCATAAAGCGCCAGCAAATAGCCAAAGGCACCCGCGCAAGCGATCAGGATCATGACCATCGAGGTCGTGCGCACAGATGTGGTAACGGCGGTCTTGAACTGTTTCCAGGACAGTGAACGGTAGACAAAGGCGGTCAGGAGCAAAGCATAGATTGCACCGAATGCCCCTGATTCAGTAACCGTAAACACGCCGGACAAGACGCCGCCCACAATGATAACGGCGGTTACAAAACCCGGAAGAGCCGAGGCGGCCGTAATTGCAACAGTGCGCCATCCGGGGAATGGCTCGGAGGGGTAGTTCTTTTTGATCGCAATGACATAAGCTGCGATTGCAAGGCAAACGCACATCAAAACTCCGGGAACTACGCCTGCCAGAAACAGTTTCGAAATGGAAATTCCCCCACCGGCTGCCACAGCAAAAATAATCATGTTGTGGCTTGGTGGAATGACGACACCGGCAATGGACGACGTCACCGTCACGTTGACAGCATAGTCACCGTCATATCCCTTTTCCTTCATGATCGGGATAAGAAGGGAGCCCAGCGCAGAAATGTCGGCGACAGCCGAGCCCGAGATGCCGCCAAATAGCATGCTGGAAAAAATGTTGACCGATGCCAGTCCGCCGCGCACATGGCCAACCAGAGCTGATGCAAAGTGGACGAGCCGCTTGGCGATACCACCATGGAGCATCAGCTCGCCCGCAAAGATGAAAAATGGAATTGCCAGAAGTGAGAATATGGTGGTTCCAGACACAATCCTCTGGAACGGGATCAGCAACGGAAATCCTTCATAGAAGAAGGCTGCCAGAGCGGCCAAACCCATTGCGAATGCGACGGGCACACCGATAATGACGCCTACGGCAAACAGTCCAAGAAGAATAGCAAGACCCATCAGTCAGCGACCTGTTCAAGCGTGGTTTGATCAGCAAAATAATATCGATATGTGCGTGACATGGCATGGGCTGATGCGAATATGAAAATCAGACCACCGCAAATTGCGGCTGGCAATGTTCGAATGCCTTCTGGAATATTCAGCATTGCCAGATTTGTACTCCAACCGAATTGCACAAGCTCGATACAGGCCAGCAGCATGATGAGACCGAAGAAAGCCAGTGCCAGATCAGCCACGATGCGCAATGGTTTTCTCAACCAATCAGGAAATGATTCCCGAATGAAGCTCACGCCCAGATGGGTCTCTTCATGCACACCGGCTGCGGCGCCAAGAAACGTGATGTAGACCACCAGCAGCAGCGCCAGTTGCTCAACCCAGGTTGGCGTGACATTCAGCACGTAGCGACCGAATACCAACCAGCCAAAAATGACCAGCAAGGTGACGATTGCGATGCTGCACACAAAAATGCAGACCCTGCTGATCAAGGGAAGCAGGCCATCAATCATTTTCAGAAAACCGGCTATGCTGCGCACGGGCCACCTGTCATTTTGCCAAGAAAAGCCCGCGCCTTTTGTCCCTTACCGGACATGAAGGCGCGGGTCGGTGTCAGAGTGTGGGCTTAGTCCGCGTTGCGGATCAAGTTCACCAGATCTGTCAGGTCAGGATTTGCAGCCAGGAATTTGTCATAAACCGGCGTCATGGCAGCCTGGAATGGTGCCTTGTCGTCGATTTTGTTGACCATTGTGCCACCGGCCGCAACTTTTTCCATGCTTTTCATTTCACGTGCCTGCCACAACTCACGCTGCAGCTCTGCACTTGCCTGACCTGCAGCACGAACGATTTCCTGATCTTCAGCAGACCAGCTGTCCCATGTTCGTTTGCTGATGCACAGGCATTCTGGGATGATCAGATGCTCGGACAGCGAATAGAACTGTGCTACTTCAAAATGGTTGGTGGACTCATAGGATGGCGGATTGTTTTCCGCTCCATCCACAACGCCTGTCTTCAAAGACTGGAAGACTTCACCAAATGCCATTGGCGTTGCGTTGCCGCCCATGGATTCAATCATGCCAACGAACAGATCATTGTTCATGACGCGGACTTTGAGGCCCTTTACATCATCCGGCGTGTTGATGGCACGTTTGGAAGTATAGAAGGAGCGCGCACCAGCATCATACCAACCGACAGCGATCAGGCCTTTTTTCTCCATGCCTTCAGCGATTTTCGCGCCTGCTTCACCATCCATCAGACGGTACATTTGCGGAATGCTTTTGAAGATGAATGGCAGCGAGACAACATTGGTCTCAGGAATAACCTGACCCATTGGCCCGAGGCTGAATTCACCAAAATCAATGGCGCCGAGGCGGACCTGCTCAATTGCATCAGGCTGTGAGCCCAGCACGCCATTGTGGAAAATCTTGCCGCTGATGCGGCCTTCTGTCTTTTCTGCGACTTCTTTCAGAAACGATTCCATCGCGATGGATACCGGATAGTCCTCAACATGGATGTTCCAGCCACGAATGTCTTTTGCATCTGCAGTTGGCGTACCAATGGCACCAGCAGCAAATGTAAGAGCCAGAGCGCTGCAAAGCGCCAGTCTTCTGAATTTCGACGAAATACTCATAAGTTCCTCCCAGAACGGTCATTTATGTCAGCAGCAAATTAAAACGGCAGGATTGAGGGAAACTCAATCTTGCCTTTGCATGGTCTATCATAGGAAGCTATACTAGTATACCAGTTTTTTACTCCAAACTGGTTTTTCATATTTTCTCATGTGGGAGCGTTACGCAGGCTTCTTCGTCAGTCGACGAAAAAGTCCTGATTGGAAGCTGTCGCTTCAGCAATTGTCGAATCCAGTCGGGACAGGTGCAAACGCATCAGAGCGACAAGAGCATCTGCCTCACCCTGTTTCAGAAAATCATACATCTTGATATGATCCTGATACACATCTTTGAACTCGGTGCGACGTGACAAGGCAAAGGCGCACAGGCGGTCCACCTGAAGTTTGCTTTCCGAAATCGTTCGATAAGCAAGCTCGCTGTCGGCGACCAGACACAGAAGTTTATGAAACTGAGAATCCAGTTCCTTGAACGACTGAAAATCGTTGTTCTTAACGGCCTCACTCTGCAACGCCAGATTTTCATCAAACGCCGCTTCGTGGGATTGATCAAACTTTTGGCTGGCTACACTCACGACTTCAACTTCGATCGCTTTTCGGACAAACCGGGAATCGGCAATATCCTTCAACGAAATTTTCTTGACGATCGTGGCGCGCTGAGGCCGAACCAGTAACAGCCCCATATTGCTCAACCGAATAAAGGCTTCACGAACGGGCTGACGCGAGACATCAAACTGACGCGCAATTTCCACCTCTGACACCTTTGTTCCCGGTTTCAGGCGAAGGGTCGTGATGTCGGCGTAGATCTTGTCGAAAATGTCATCCGTATTGGTACGCCGAATTTGCTCGGACCGCTGGCGCAGGCCGGAAGTTCCGGAAAATCTGGTTGTTGTTGGATTGGCAGAATTATTCATGGTGCACTCTTGAGATGACTCTGACTACCATACTAGAACATAATTGGCCAATGTTAAACCATTTGATAGACCAAATTTGTTCGCCCAACGCGGTCGGCGACACAGCCCAGAGAGCTTCCGACCAGATGACTATGGACTGAGGTGCACAGATCTGATGACCGAAAACCGGATTTAACATTGGCAAATTATGGTCTAAACTGACAGTAAAGCTGCAAGCGCGTATCCGCACTGTTTTCCTAGTCACGCCCTACCACATTTTGAGGCCACTATAATGCAAGCATCCAAACGCACCGAGTTTCCTGTTATCAGCCCTGACAAAGGTGTGACACGTCAGGTTCTTTCAGATGCACCGGAAATGATGACTGTCATCTTTCGCTTCGAAAAAAGTGCTGAAGGCGCGCTGCACCAACATCCACATATACAATCCACTTATGTGAACTCCGGCAAATTTCTGTTCCATATTGCGGGAGAAGACTTCGAACTCGTCCAGGGCGATTCACTGATTATTCCTGCCAATGCAGTACATGGTTGCCAGTGTAAGGAAGCCGGAGAGTTGATCGATACTTTCACCCCCCGCCGCGACGACTTCCTTTAGGGTCTCAGCCCTGCCCAGATACCGCAGACAGTAATCGAGCCCCTCATGCCACAAGCCGTTTTCAACAAGCCTTTTACCCAACAGGAACCAATTCCTGCCGATGCCATTGATGAGGCGGTCAAAGTTCTTCAATCCGGGCGCTTGCACAGATACAATACACTGCCTGGCGAATTTGGCGAAACGGCTGAATGGGAACGCGAATATGCAGCCTATCAGGATAGCGAATTCTGTCTGGCGACAGCATCTGGCGGAACTGCCATGCAGATCGCGCTACGTGCCTCTGGCATTCAAGCTGGCGATCCGGTTCTGACCAATGCATTTACACTGGCGCCGGTTCCCGGAGCCATTTCGGCCGTAGGCGCTGAGCCGGTCTTTGTCGAGACCAATGACAATCTCACAATTGATCTGGATGATCTGGCCGCCAAGCTGGCCTCTACCGGCGCCAAGACATTGATGCTGTCGCATATGCGGGGGCATATCGCGCCCATGGAAAAACTTTGCGCATTGCTGAAACAGCATGGCGCGCAGATGATTGAAGATTGTGCCCACACTATGGGTGCCAAATGGAACGGTACCAAAAGCGGAAATTTTGGCCTGGCCGCCTGCTTCAGCACGCAGACCTACAAACACATCAATAGCGGTGAAGGCGGATTGCTGACATCAGATGATCCCGACTTGATGGCAAAGGCGTCCATCCTTTCCGGGTCTTATATGCTCTATGAAAAACACCTCGCGCGGCCAGATATGGACGCCCATGCCGAGGCCCGTTTGGATATGCCGAACTGTTCTTCGCGTATGGACAATCTGCGGGCTGCCATTCTGCGACCGCAGCTTAAACTGCTGGACCAGAATATTGAGCGTTGGAACCATCGCTATCAAGTGATGGAACAATCCCTGCAAGCCGTTCAGGGATTGACGATACCCGTTCGACCACAACAGGAATTCTATGTCGGTTCATCATTTCAGTTTTTGGTTCCGAACTGGGATGATGATGCATGTCGGCAGTTTTTGACAGCCTGCCTTGCCCGTGGTGTTGAATTGAAATGGTTTGGCGATGCCAATCCTGTTGGCTTCACGAGCCGGTTTGACAGTTGGCGTTATGCCCAGAACCAGTCTCTTGATCAGACAATACTGGTGTTGAAGCGGATCATGGATATGCGCATTCCGCTCAGCTTTAGTGTGGAAGACTGCCAGCAGATCGGGCAAATCATTGCGGATGAATTCTTAAAAAAACAGTCAGACTTGAATAGTTCCGGCTGACTTGGATCCAGTGGATTTCCCTCTGGCGTAAGACCCATGTCACCGTCGCTTCAAACCGTGTGGGCTTCGATCAGACAGTTCAGAAACTTTTCGACCCGCCGCGGCATGCGCGGTATCTTGCGCACAATGGCCGCATGATCGCTTCGGTAGTGGTAAATATCGGGTCGCACAGCCCGCATTAACCCCTGTTCGGTGAACTGCCTGGTGAAATGGGTGGGCAAGAAGCCGATGTAACTTCCAGACAGTATCAGCATTGCCAGCGCTTCTTCATTGTTCACAGTTCCGCTGCGCCGCAGCTTCCAGTCATGACTGGCCATCATGTTTGGAGAGTGAAATGCGAAGGCAGCATATTTGTGTTTTTGCACCTCGGTACGTGTGATTGTGTCGTCCGGGTAGTTAAAAAGCTCATGATGCTTGCTGCAGTATAAGTGCATCTCTTCGTGATACAGAAAATGGTAATTCAGATTATCTGATTTCTTGTGCATCGCGACGATGCCAAGCTGGTGTGTGCCATTGAGAACACCAGTTTCAATCGCGTTGATTGGTTCAACATGCAATTCCACCTCAACCTTGGGTGCCAGTTTCTCAAATTTGCGGATGGCGAGCGGAACATCGGCATGAGCATTGGTCATATTCTTGTCAAAAAAGGCAATTGACAGTCGACCAGTAATTGAATGATTTGTTTCGTCCACCTCTGACTGAAAATCATGCATTGCGGAAAACAGCTGAAGAGCCGCCTGATAAATCCGCACACCTTCATTTGTGAGAGAAAATCCGGATGGCCCGCGATGGCAAAGCTTGCTTCCCAGGCGAAGTTCCAGATCGGTCAGATGTCGGCTGATCGTTGAACGCCCTATGTTCAGCTCAAGCTCTGCCGCCGATACCCCCCCGCAATCAGCGACCGCGCGAAATACGCGTAACAGCCGGAGGTCAGTATCACTGAGACGCCGCAGAAGCGCTGTTTTTGCCATGAAAAAGGTTTCATAAAACTGAAATTACCAATTCATTGTTTCTTATTTCTGAAACATTGTCCAGTTGCTAGCGTAGTCGGTAGCCCAAGTTCCAAAGGCTGCCATCACTGCAGAGTTCTGTTCATTGACCAAATGATCCGTTCTTGAGGAGATGGGAAGATTATTCACAGTCAAACCAGCGGACTGGCATTCTGTCCTTCCTCCGCTTTGATTGTGGCTCCGGTTACATTGTCAAACACAGGAACTTCATATGAAATATTTCAACAAAATTTCGAAAGCTCTGATGATCACGGCGGCACTGTCCGTAGCTGCGGTATCTGGTGTCTCAGCCAAAAATTTCAAGGTTGCAGTCGGCGATAGCGGCGGCAGCACACAGGAAGTTGGTGGTCTGGCGTTCAAAGCCAAACTGGAAGAACTGTCTGGCGGCAAGCATACCGCTACACTCTTCCTCAATGGTCAGCTTGGTTCCGAGCAGGACACTGTCAATGACGCAGCAATCGGCGTGCTTGATATGTCCATTCTGGCTATCAACAACATCACGCCTTTCTCACCAAGGGTCGGCGTTCTATCCTTGCCGTACGCCATGCTGAGCCTTGAAGACGCAGAAACGCTGACGCAAGGCGCAATTGGTCAGGAACTGGTTGAAAACACAATCGAAGACGCAGGTGTTCGCATCGTTGGTTGGACCTATGCTGGCTTCCGCCGTCTTACAAACTCCAAAAAGCCAGTTAGATCTGTCGCTGACCTCCAAGGTCTGGTGATCCGCGTTCCAAAAAACGAGATCATGATCGACACTTACAAATCCTGGGGCATCAGCCCGACTCCAATGGCTTGGTCGGAAACGTTTGCCGGCCTGCAAACCAAAGTTGTTGATGGCCAGGACACACCCTACATCACCATCAATGCAATGAAATTTTACGAAATCCAGAAATACGCGACCAATCTGCGTTACCTCTTTCTGATTGAGCCCCTGATCATTTCAGAACAGGTATTCCAAGAACTGTCTGCTGACGATCAAAAAATCGTTCTCGAAGCTGCTCAGGCAGCTACCGAAGCGTCAGCACAATATTTGCGCGACAAGGAATCGGAAATTCAACAATCCCTGATTGATGATCACGGCATGGAAATTGTCGACGCAGAAAACGATGAAAAAGAATTCATCGACCTGGCAACCAAAGCCGTATGGCCGAAATTTTACGACAGCGTTGGTGGAATTGACAAAGTCAACGCGATGCTGACGGCAATCGGCCGCGATCCGGTTTCTGAATAAGCCTTCTGCTTAAACTGACCCTGAAGAGCGCCGTCGGCGCTCTTCATCCACACCAAGCGAGGGTGAGATGAGTAAGTTTTGGAACATAATCGATAATATCGAAAGTTACATTTGCAGGACATTGCTGGTAATTTTTGTCTGCCTGCTGTTTCTGCAGGTCATTGTGCGAACCCTGTTTTCGTTTTCGTTTTCATGGGTTGAAGAACTGTCCATCTATATGTTCGTCTGGTTTGTGTTCTTCGGAGCCAGCTATGCCGCCAAGATGGGTGCCCACAACAGGGTGACATTCCAGTTCAAATTTTTGCCGGATGGCACGATCAAATACATCGAAGCCTTTGCCGATATATTCTGGCTGTTTTTCAATGTCTACTTTGTCTATCTCTCGATTGATTTCATCTTCAACAAGATGAACCGCTTTCAGTCCTCGCAAACATTGGGCTTCCATCTAAGCTGGGTTTACATCGTTTTGCCCATCGCTTTCACATTGATGACCATACGTATTCTGCAGGTGAATTATCGGAAGATCATTCTCAAAGAAGAGATGCGTGATCCCGATTCAATCGATCTCGACGCTATCAAGTCCGAGACCGAAGCCGCAAAAAGCTGAAGATCAGGTAGGAATACATAATGGCAAGCGAAATCATTTTAATACTATTCGGATCGTTCCTGCTGCTGCTTTTCATCGGCGCTCCGATCACTGTTGCACTGGGCGTTTCAACGCTGATCTCATTCATCTATCTTGGTGAAAACCCGATCAAATTCGTCCAGATTGCTTACACCTCTGTCGGTTCATTTCCGCTCATGGCCCTTCCGGCCTTCATCCTTGCAGGTGCCCTGATGGAAGCGGCGGGTCTGTCCCGAAGACTGATCAATGTCGCAGAAAGTTTCGCCGGTCCGTTCACCGGCGGCATGTCAGCTGCCACAGTGGTGGCCTGTCTCTTCTTTGGTGCGATCTCCGGATCGGGCCCAGCCACAACTGCTGCGGTCGGCATGTTGATGATCCCGGCCATGATCCAGCGCGGGTACGGAAAAGGCTTTTCATCTGCCGTGACAGCGTCTGCTGGCGGTCTGGGAATTGTCATTCCGCCATCTATTCCGCTGATTATTTTCGGTATTGCGGCGCTCGGCATGCCGCCACCCCCGGCCGCCGTTGAACTGCATGGAAACTTCCAGACTGTTTCCATTCCAAAATTGTTCATTGCAGGGTTTCTGCCAGCGTTCCTGATTGCAGGCAGTCTGCTCATCGTGAACTATTTTATTGCCAAGAAGAACAATTACGTCGGAACCACAGAAGGGTGGTCGGCCCGCCAGATCTGGTGCGAACTGTATCGTGGTTTCTGGGCGCTGATGGCACCGGTTGTCATTCTCGGCGGCATCTATTCCGGGTTCTTCACGCCAACCGAAGCGGCCATCGTAGCTATCTTCTACACATTGATTGTCGGTACATTCATCTATCGGGAAATGTCATGGGAAAAGCTCTTTACTGCGCTTGAAACAACCACATGGCTAACCGGCCGCGTGCTCCTGATCATGTTTACCGCGACCGTGTTTGGACGCCTGTTGGTGGAAAACCAGATACCGGCTGTGATCGCAGACGGGATGTTATCGTTTACCGACAACATTTATCTGATCTGGTTCCTGATCATCTTCTTCCTGCTGTTTGTGGGCATGTTCATGGAAACATTGGCGACCATTTTGATCCTGGTGCCGGTGATGCTTCCTGTTGCCTATAGTGTGGGTATTGATCCGATCCATTTTGGTGTGGTCATGATCTGTACATTGGGTATTGGCTTTCAAACGCCGCCGCTGGGTGAAAATCTCTTCATTGCCTCGGGGATATCGAAGATATCCATTGAGGAAATATCACTCAAGGCATTGCCCTTTGCAGCCATCAACACTGCTGCGATTTTCGTGATTGCGTTCTTCCCTGAAATATCGTTGTGGCTGCCACGGTTCTTTGGCTACTGATCCTGAGTACAGAAAGAAAAAACATGCAACCAACAGTCACACACATACTGTTCACGACAGATCTGTCGAAGAACTCAACCTTTGCACTTCGCCATGCTGCCAGCATGGCGAAGGCAACCGGCGCCAAACTTCATGTTCTCCATGTGAGTGAACCCATGAGCGAGGATGCAAAAGTTACCTTGCAGATGTTCATGCAAGATAAGACATCACGGCAGAACGCCATGAAAACAAGGACGGAACACATCAAAGCCATCCTGACTGAGCGGCAAAAGACTTTCTGGGCTGAATTGCCACCGGAAGACCGTGGCATTCGAGATCAGGTCCAGTCGATTGAAGTGACCGAGGGATACCCTGCTGAAGTCATTCTGCGTCGCGCAAAGGAACTGGGGTGTGATCTGATTGTTCTGGGGGCCCACAATCACGGGCTTTCCCAGACGTTCCTTGGATCCGTTGCCAAGCGCGTTTTGCGCAGAGCAACCATTCCTACGCTGGTCGTTCCCTACCGGGAAGACTGACCAAAATACGTTGCTTCCCGTTCAGGTTTCAGGAAACCGGAACGGGCGCATCTTCACGGACATAGCCTTCATGCTTCAGGTCTGACCAGAAAGATGACGGGATCTCCGTATTCCACCACTCCATAAGCTGGGAAAACTCGCCGGGTGTTCGCACGCCTGGGATGACGCTTATGACGGATGCGTGCGCGAGCGGGAACTTCAGGGCGGCGGCAGGGAGCGGCACATTATGTGCCGCGCAAACTCTTTTAAATCCGGCGACGCGCTCTAAAATATCGGCTGGTGCGGCCTTGTAATTCCATGTGGGTCCGCCCACCAGAATGCCCGAGTTGAAGGGACCACCAATCACGATTTTGACAGACTGCGCATCACATTTGGGCAGCAAGGCGTCCAATGCCCCCTGCTCCAGCAAAGTGTAACGGCCAGCCAGCAAAAAGACGTCCCAGTCTCCATGATCGAGTGTGCGCATGGACACATCCGTTTCATTGACGCCGATGCCGATGGCTTTCACATCGCCTGCGCTTCGCAATTCATTCAGCGCCTTGTATCCGCCTGTCATTGCATCTTTGAAATGGCGCGCTTCCTCAGCCGGGTCGCGATGTGTATCGGAGCCGATATCATGCAGAAACAGCATATCTATCTTGTCGCGCCCCAGTCGTTGCTGACTGTCTTCAAAGGATCGCATGACACCGTCATAGCCATAATCATACACGGGATGGAACGGCAGCGGGTTCGACCAGGCAAACCTGTTTGGATCTGCTGGCCTGCCCGGCTTCAGCAAACGTCCGACCTTGGTTGAAATGACAATGTCCTCGGTCCCGCGCACCATGTCACCGGTTCTGCGTTCCGACAGGCCAAAGCCGTAAAGTGGTGCAGTGTCAAAATACCGAATTCCGCTTTTCAGTGCAGCCGCAAGTGCATCCAGCGCTGCGGCATCATCGACACTGTCCAACAAGCCACCAATCGGCGCTCCGCCAAATCCCAGTTCCGGCAATTCAATTGTCATACGGTCTTTCTTCCCGAGCCAAGGGTCAGTCCCTTTGCTCTTTTATTCGGTAGCGTCGTGATCAGCTTTCGCGCCGGAATCAACCTGATCAACAGCATCCGTCCATATCACATTTCAAAAAGCCACAGTCCGCCGGCATCTGCGGAGACTTGTTGCCTATCTGGCAACGCATCCCTGCTGTAAAGACAATTCCCATTCAGCTTCGCACTGTCTATTTTTTAGGCAGTCGCCAAACTGAAAGGATAAGCAATGTCAGAGCCTGTTGGAGAGATCGAGACGAAACTGCACGCAATGGGCCTCGAATTGCCAAAACCGCCCAAACCGATCGGGAACTATCTCCCAGGTGTTCAGGTCGGCAATATTCTATATGTGTCCGGGACATTGGGTACCATCCGTGACGCGGATGACAATGATATCATGCCAATCAAAGGCAAGCTGGGCAGCGATCTGACGATTGAAGAGGGTTATCAATCAGCTCGCTACATGGCACTCAATCATCTGGCGCTCATGAAAATGGTTATCGGTAGTCTGGATCGCATTGAACGCATCATCAAGATGGTTGGCTATGTCAATTCCGCTCCCGGTTTCACGGAAGCACATCTGGTGTTGAATGGCGCCTCTGATCTGTATGTCGCCTTGTTTGGTGAAGAACGCGGCAAACATGCGCGGGCGGCCTTGTTCCAAAATGAATTGGGACTGGATGCGCCAGTTGAGGCAGAGTTGAACGTCTTGCTCAAAGACGCTTAGGAACAGATCTATTCTGCAGCCTCGTCCCACCATCGGGACCGAGCCGCAGATATGGCTGACTGATCCAAATCCTGCCACGTTCCAAATTGCTCCTGAGCAAATCTGGAGAATGAAACCGCTGCCGGTGACAGGCTTCGGCTCCTGCGTGCGGCAAGTGATAAATTGCGATTATCAAATGCCGGACAGTCCAGATTAACCGGCACCAGAGTTCCCTGCAGCACTTCGCTATAAACAGCCTGAACCGGCATGAACACCACCGCCCCATTTAATTGCGCATAGTTGCGCAGAAAATGCAGCTGATTGCTGATCATCCTTGGTGCGACCCAAGCCTTTACCTTTTTTGCCGTGCGGGTGACCAATTGGTTGATCCCAAAACTGGAATCCGGCAACAAATGATCAAATGCCAGAAGCTCTGCCAGTGTAACCCGCTTCCCCTGCGCCAGCGCATGGTCAGGTGGGACGAAGGCGTGCAAGGGTTGTTGGTAGTTCGACAAAACCTCCACAGCGTGGTGATGGATGTAATCATAGACAAAACCAATATCGCACTCATATCGGTCCAGCGCATTGATAACCTCGTCACGGCTCAACACCGTCACCTCGAAATGGACTTCCGGAAACCGGGTTGAGAATTCCGTCAGGGTTTTGGGCAGGAAATTCTCTGTCACGCCTTCCACAGACCCGATCTTAATCGTACCGCGGTGAAGCGAGCGCAGTTGATCTATATCTGATTTGACCAGTTGTACTTGCGCGTCGATTTTCATGCCGTGTGTTTTGAGACGTTCACCCGCCTCGGTCAGACTGACACCGTCAGACCTGCGCTCCAGCAAGGTGCAGCCCAGTTCATGTTCCAGGGCTGAAATCTGACGGCTTATCGCCGAGGCAGCCACATGCAAGCGTTCAGAGGCACGTCGTATGGACTTGCATTTCGCAACTTCCAGAAAATATCGCAGCGCATTCATGTTCATTGGAAACCGTTGCCTTTCAAGCACACTTCTGGTTCCAAGCACTAGGTTGTTGTTGCCGAAAAGGCAACGCGACCATCGCAAGTTGATGCTTCCAACCCCGAATAGTCTGGTGCGATACTTCTTTCACAGCAGGAAGTTCTGCGGACAATGCTTGTATGAAGGAGATGAAAACCCTTTAAGTTCCAGGCATTAAGCCCAGTCGGGGCCGCTTCCACACCGGGATCTGCACATCTGTTCTCGCATCCATTGTTGAACCCTCTGAGTCAAATCCAACACGGAGACACTACCAAATGAAGTTTACAATTACGGCAGCATCGATAGCGCTGGTCGCTACCATGACAGGAAGTGCATTGGCCGAAACGATCCAGCTCAAACTTGGTCACACCGGCGCACCATCGCATCACTACCAGACCATTTCTCTGCAATTTGCTGATTTGGTGAAAGAGCGCACCGACGGCAACATAGAAATTCAGGTGTTCCCGGCAGACCAGCTTGGCAAGCAATTGGAAGCTGTGGAAGGCACCATGATCGGAACCCAGGATATTTTTCTGGTGTCGGATACAGTGCTTTCAAACTGGGTTCCCGATATGGGTATCTTGAATCTGCCATTCCTGTTTTCATCGCTGGATGATGTGCATGAAGTGCTGGAAGGACCTGTTGGCGACAAGCTTGAAGCCAAGATGGACGGTACTGGTGCTGAGGTTATCGGCTGGTGGATGGGCGGCTTACGCCATGTCACCAACAATGAACAACCCATCACCAAGCCTGAAGATCTGGCGGGCGTGAAAATTCGCGTTCCCGAAGGTGAAGTCTTTGTCGAGACGTTCAAGGCCATGGGTGCCAATCCCGTCGTCATCTCATTTGGCGAACTTTATTCCGCGCTTCAGCTTGGGACAGCCGATGCACAGGAAAATCCGCCAGCGCACATTCTGACCAAGAAATTCTACGAAGTGCAGGCCTACACATCCAGGACCGGTCATATTTATCTTGGCTCTCCGCTGATCATGAACAAGGCGAAGCTTGAGGCCATTCCAGAAGAATACCGCAAGATTTTGCTGGATACGGCACAGGAAATGGCTGGCGTTCATCTGAAAATGGTCAATGATCTGGAAAACGAACAATGGGCAGAACTTGCCAAGCTCGGTAACAAGATCAATGACGTTGACACGGCTCCTTTCAAAACGGCTCTGACGCCTGTGATCGAACAGTTCAAGGGCAAGCTGGACGCTGACATCATTGAAGAAATCCAGACCACCCTGGCTAATTAGGCTGGTACAATTCAGTGGCTGCACATCCGTGTGCAACCACTTTTGCAAAAGACGATAAACCATGAAGCCATTAGACCTCCTGGAAAAAATAACAAAATGTCTGGCGGCGCTGTTTCTCGGCGCTGTTTTTGTATTGGTCGTTGCACAGGTCGCAAGCCGCTATCTTCTGGAGTTTTCTTTTGCCGCCGCCAGTGAATTATCCATTTATGCCATGGTTTGGTCGGTCTTTCTGGGTGCTGCCGTTGCCTTTCGCAGCAACCAGCACATTGCGATGGATATTGTGAAGAAACTCGCTCCAGACGGTCTGGCGAGGGTCTTCAACATCGTCATATTCCTCGGCCTGACCCTGTTTCTGGGAGTCATTATTGTGAATGGCTATGATCTATCCATGCGCGCAATGCGGCAGGTGTCTCCGGCGGCAGGACTGCCCGTTGGTTATGTCTCCCTGGCCATGCCGGTCTGCTCGGTTCTGGCGCTTGTATTCCTGATTGAAAACTTTGTCGGTCAATTCAGGAGGGCACCACACCATGACTGAAATCCTGTTTCTGACGCTTTTTGGATTGCTGTTGATTGGAACGCCTGTTGCCTTTGCGCTGGGCCTTGCTTCGATTGCCGCGCTGTATTTTGGCAGCAGCATTCCTCTCATCATCATGCCTCAAAAGCTGTTTAATGGCCTGAACAGTTTTCCGTTTCTGGCAATTCCCCTGTTTTTGCTGGCCGGAAATATTATGGCGGCAGCTCACATTTCCGAACGCCTTGTGAAACTTGCCGGATTGCTGCTTGGCAGATTTCCAGGTGGACTTGCCCAAATGTCCACCGGTGCGTCTGCCTTTTTTGGTGCCATCTCGGGTTCGGCACCTGCAACGGCCTCGGCCATCGGTTCAATTCTGATCCCGTCCATGGTCAAACGGGGTTACCCGGCGCCCTATGCCGGCGCCGTAATTGCTTCCTCCGGTGCGCTGGGATTGATCATTCCGCCAAGCCTGACGATGGTGGTGTATGGCACCATTGCTGATGTCTCGATTGGAGATCTCTTCATTGCCGGCATAATTCCGGGCCTTGTCATTGCTCTGGTGCTCGGCCTCGTCAATTACATGATGGCTCGAAAAAATAAGCTTGAACGTGAACCGCAGCCAGACAAATCCGAGACTGCAAAAATTGTCGGCGAAAGCGGTCTGGCGCTCATCATGCCCATCATCATTCTGGGCGGAATTTACGGGGGAATCTTCACCCCCACGGAATCAGCAGCGGTTGCATGTCTGTACGGGCTGATTGTCGGTTTGTTTATCTACCGCTCCATTTCGCTGAAGGATCTGGGGCCGATCTTCATGCAGACTGCGGTCAGTTCCGCTGTTGTGATGTATCTGATGGGGACGGCCAATGCCTTCTCCTTTATCATTACGGCTGAACAAATTCCGCAGGCTGTCGCTGCACAAATTCTGAACATCAGCAGCGAGCCGATGCTCATCATGCTTCTGGTGCTCGTTCTGTTGCTGATTGCCGGCACGTTTCTGGACAATGTAGCCGCGCTGGTGCTTCTGGTGCCAACCCTGGGCACACTCATTGCCGCGATTGGCATTGATCCGATCTATTTTGGGGTATTCACCGTGATCGCATTGGCGGTCGGCAACTTTACACCACCCGTCGGTTTAAACCTCTTCATTGCCGCCGGGCTGTCAGGTTCGAGTATCGAGGCCATATCAAAGAGCGCCCTGCCCTATATTGCGGCTTACATTGCAGTGCTCATTCTGATTATCCTGTTTCCGGCGGCCGTAATGCTTTTTGTATAACGGGACTGAACCACGGAGACGGATCGTGTCGAAAAACAGTTTGAACGGGCTCTCGGCCACACAACTTGCCAGCATGTTGCAGGCAGGTGAAATGACGGCCGTGGAGCTTGCGGAGCGCTATCTGGACGAGATCTCGCAATACCATGATCAATCGGTTTTCATCACGGTCACCAAGGCCCGTGCGCTCGCCGAAGCCAAAGCAAGTGATGCACGGCGTCTGCACGACGCCCTTCTCAGCCCCTGGGATGGCATCCCCATTGCCTGGAAGGATTTGTTTGATACCAAGGGCGATACGACCACTGCGGGATCAAAGGTCTATGCCAACGGGAAACCGGCTGAGAGCGATGCAGCGACTGTTGCCGCGTGCCGGGATCTGGGATTGGTCTGCCTGGGCAAAACCAACCTTTCGGAATTTGCCTATTCCGGCCTTGGCCTCAATCCCCATTATGGCACGCCTGTAAACCCCTATTCAGATGAGATGCCACGCGCGCCCGGTGGGTCCTCTTCTGGCTCCGCCATTGCCGTCGCCTCTGGCTTGGCACCTGTTGCCATTGGCACAGACACAGCCGGGTCGGTGCGGGTTCCGGCAAGTTTTTGTGGATTGGCGGGCTTCAAATCAAGCCAGAACCGATATGACAAACAAGGCGTTTTTCCATTGTCATCCAGTCTGGATTCACTTGGGCCGCTTGCCCATTGCGTTGATGATCTCATCGTTCTGGATGCGTTGATGCGTGGTCATGCTACGGCTCCCGCTGTCCATGTAGACTTGGCTAATCTGGAATTTCTGGTCCCCGAAACAATTGTATTTGATGATATCGAAGCTGATATCCGCACCTCTTTTGCCGAGACCGTTGATCGCCTCAAAAAGGCGGGCATTCGGATAAGCCGCGCCCCTTTTCCCATATTCGAGGAGATCATGAATCTCTTCGCCACCCACGGCACGCCAACGGTTGCAGAAGCCGCGACGTTTCATGCAGCCTTGCTGAGCAGCGAACGGGCGGACGAAATGGACCAGCGGGTCCGCACACGCATGATGACAGCCAGCGGTTTTTCGGCGCAGGATTACATTCGCTTGCAATGGGAACGGGAACGGCTTCAGGAAGTTGCAGGCAATATGCTCGGCGATAAATGCCTGTTGTTCCCGACAGTTGCGATGACGGCGCCTGCGCTTGCGCCGCTGGAAGCTGACGATGATTTTTTTGCGGAAACGAACCTGAAAGCACTGCGAAACACCATACTTGGGAACTATCTGGGCATGCCCGGTGTCAGCCTTCCCATTGGTGTCGATAGCAGGGGACTGCCAATTGGAGCCTTGATCTCAGCTCCGTCCGGTCAGGATGACCGTATCCTGTCCGTTGCAAAAGCCATTGAACCGATCATGCAGATTGCAGCAAAGGGCTGAAGCGCGCTGTAGCATCGTCACACCGATAGGCATCAACCATGGGGTAAGGATTGCGTGCCAGCGTATCAACCGCATCAATGATACAATCAGCTTTTTCACTGGTCAGAAGAACGCTGAAATTCAGGCGGGTCCAACCCGGTTTTTCAAATTCCGCGCCGGACAGAATGGCAGCCCGAATGGATTCAGAGTGTTGCTGATCTATGCCCAAAAGGCGATGGGCATAGGGTCCCGCGCAAGCGCAGCCACCACGGGCCTGAATGCCGTAACAGTCTGACAAAAGCCTTGTGAAAAGTTGCTGGTGGATGAATCCGCCTTGCTTTGAATTGCGTATCTGCATTGAAAAGATCGGCAGACAGTGATCCGCATCTGGGTTGCCGAGGATCTCAATATTCGGATTTTCCTGCCAGACACTCAGCGCGCGATCCCGAAGCTCTTTGTGGCGCTTATCCATCGCGGTCTGACCGATGGATTCCTTAACCAGAAAACATAGAGCGGCGCGAATATCGCCGACGACATTTGGCGTGCCAGCTTCTTCACGCACAGCAATACAGTCAGAATAGTCATGTGCCCATGGAGACACGAATTTGACCGTACCGCCGCCGGAAATGGCAGGTTTCTGACGTGTGACCGCTGCATTGCGCACGATCATCACACCGGATGCGCCGGGACCACCAATGAATTTATGAGGCGACACAATGATCGCGTCTTTCTCGTAAGGGGTGCCCGGGCACATGTTCAGTGACAAATAGGGGCCACCACCGGCACAATCCCAGACGGAAAGTGCGCCATGATCTTTCAGTAATTTGGTCACTCTATCTGCGTCCGTCACGATACCTGTGACATTGGACGCAAGCGAAAACGCTCCGATTTTCAGCCGGTCAGGACCTGCTTCCCGCAGCGCCTTTTCCAGTGATGCCAGACAGGGACCGCCGCTGGCGTCTTCCTCAATTTCAATGATCTGCGCACCGCTTTCACGCCAGGGCAGAATATTTGAATGATGTTCATAAGGGCCAATCAAAACAAGCGGGTTTTCGCCCCTCTGGACGGCATCGGCAACGCCCAGCAACCCAACGATGCGGTTTATGCCAGCGGTGGCGCCGGAGCCCGCGAACACGGTTGAGAAATCTTCTGTGGCACCACACAATCGCGCAATTTCAGCTCGCGCCGCAGCGCGCAATCGGGTCATGAAGGCACCGCAAAAGGACGCTTCTGTGTGCGAATTGGCGTAATAGGGCAGAACCTTCGTCATGATGAATGCTTCGATCAGATGCAGCGCCCGCCCTGATGCAACATAGTCAGCATACAAGATTTCCTTGGACCCGAATGGCCCTTCCAATGTCATCCCGTCCCCGATCAAGCTGTCTCTCAACGCCTGGATGATGTCATCTGAATTCAGTGAGGCCGCAAAGGTCTGGAGAGGGTTGGGATCTGCTTGCATGATTTGCTCCATAGGGTGTTGCCACCAGTTTAATTCGCAATTCATGCTTAAATACCACCTATTTCCTCTTGATTCTTTTCAATATGTGGTCAAATGATCGTTCATGGCTTCAAATATAGATAATATTGATCGTTCGATTTTACGGGTTCTGCAACATGATGCTTCGCTGTCACAGCGTGATTTGGCGGAGAAGGTGGGACTGTCCCAGAATGCGTGTTGGCGACGGTTGAAAGCCCTGCGCGACAGCGGTTTGCTGAAAGGTGAGACCGTTCGGCTTGATTCTGAACAGCTGGGTTTGGGACTGACTGTTTTCGTTCTGGTGCGCACGCGCCATCACTCTGCTGACTGGTTGAAGCAATTTCGCGAAGTGGTTCTGGCAGTGCCCAACGTGATGGGCTTTTACCGGGTTGCCGGTGATTATGACTACATCATCAAAATCGTCGCTGAGGACATGAACGCCTTTGATCGCATTTATCAACGTCTGATCGGGCAGGTCGAACTGGATGCTGTAACGTCGTATCTTGCCATGGAATCCATTGCAGATGGGCGCGATCTGCCGGTTTGATGTGCCCCTGTGAAAACCCCAGTGCCTATCGGTCAACTTTGTTCGATGTTATGTTTTACCCAAAATGCATAACCTGAGAGCAAGTCAATGAGAGAACGCCAACTGGAAGTCTTTCGTGCGGTTATGAATTATGGCGGGATCAACCGCGCCTCTGAAATGCTCAATATTTCGCAACCTGCCGTCAGCCGAATGATTTCCGGACTGGAGGCCGATACCGGGCTGACCCTGTTTGAACGCAGTGGACGGACAGTGAAACCAACGCCCGAAGCCCGTCAGTTCAAACGCGAAGTCGACACGTATTTCATTGGACTTGATCGCATTGCCGGTGCGGCTGAAGAAATACGTGAGTTGAGGCGCGGTCACGTGAGGATGACTGTCATGCCGGCATTATCACTGTCACTTGCCCCGTCCATCATGCGCCAGGCAGTGAAATTGCACCCCACCGTTAAGACAACTCTGGACGTTCACACGTCACCACGCATTGGTGAGCTCATCGGGTCAGGACAATTTGATCTTGGTCTCTGTCATCTGTCTGTCGACCGGCCGGAAGTCGAGGTTCTTGGCACCTGGCATGTCGACTGCGTCTGTGTCATGGCATCCGATCACCCTTTTGCAAAGCGCAAGGTTTTGCGCCCCGAAGATATGGATGGGGAAGCGCTTGTATCGTTGTCGTATCAGACCGATACGGCACAATGGCTGGGTCAGGTTTTTCAGGCCGCACGGGTCCGTCCCAAAATTCTGGCAGAGGCACAGCCTTCATATGTGGCCTGCCTGATGGCCGCTGAGGGACTTGGCATCGCGATCATTGACTCGCTGACGGCAGAGTTTTTTCAGTCTGATCGCATATCGGTGGTTCCATTTGGGCCAAGCATTCCATTTGAGTTCAAGCTCATCCGGCCCTCTGGTATCAAGTCGTCTGCACTGGCATCGCATTTCGCAGATATTGCCCTTGATGTTATGAGCAAGCATCCATTGATAAAATAGACACATAACCTTTCTGCATCTATTGGTATATTTTTAGCATTTGACGGAATGTGTCTTTTTTTGAACCTTGGTAGTAGAATTCCAGGTGAAATACCCAAAACACATATGCCACAACGAAAGAGGAACATATCATGCGCGGATTGAAATTCTTAAGTTCAGTCATTCTAGCGTCAGCTCTGGCTTCAACCAGTGCATTGGCAGCTGATATCAATATGCGGCTGCACACATTGGTGAAATCGCCACACCCATATAATGACATGGCCGACTTCATGGCTGAGGAAGTTGCGAAGCGGTCTGATGGTGCCATTGCAATCAAAGTTTTTGATGCTGGTCAGTTGGGCAAGGATGATTCCGTTATCGGTGAAATGGGTCTGGGCACAATTGATCTCATGATCAGTTCCACCAACAATGCGGCCAAGAAGGTTCCTGAGTTCCAGATTTTCTCAGTGCCATATCTGTTTTCCGGTTTTGACGATCTGATGGCCAAAGTCGGACCCGGCTCGAAATCCGAAGCGTTTTATCAGGGTGTCTATGCAGATCGCAGCCTTAATATGCGCCTATTGGCCCTTGGTGGCTCCGGCACCCGGAACCTGTCCAATGCAAAGGGACCTGTAAACGCCCTTGCTGATATTTCCGGCTTTAAAATGCGGACACCACCTTCACCGATGATTTCCAAAACCTGGGAACAGCTTGGCACCCTGCCGGTCTCAGTCGCCTGGGGCGAGTTGTATGCAGCGGTTCAGACAGGTGTTGCAGATGCGCTGGAAAGCTCCATTCCCGGCTATTCCGGTGCAAAATTGTATGAGGTTGCGCCATATCTTGCGCTGACGGCTCATTCCATTCAGGTCAACCATGTTTCCATGAGCGAGCGGGCCTGGGGTAAACTGTCGGAAGATCAGCAGAATATGATCATCGAAGTTGCACAGGAAGCTTCCGTTCTGGGTATCGAGAAAGCCAAGGAATATGAAGGTGCGCTCGTTGAAGAGTTGCAGGCTACGCACAATGTCACGGTTACCCGTCCCGATATCTCCGAATTTCAGGACGCACTGGCAGAATTGAAGATCGAGCTGGTTGCCGAAATGGGCCTCGAAGCCCCAATGGCTGCACTCACTGCGCAATAGTTACTAAGCCAATCGGGCAATCGCCCGATTGGCGCCACTATCATTCTTTCCAATGCATTGAAACAGCTGTCATTTTACCATGCTCAAAATTCTTGGCGACACTCTGGACAGAATATTTCAAATGGTGCTGGCATGCCTGTTTGCAGGCCTGATCGCCGTTGTTTTCATTCAAGTGGCTGCACGTAACATTCTTATGGTGCCGATGACCTGGACCCTGGATCTGGCGCAGCTTTTGTTTTCATGGTGCATATTTCTGGGCGCTGCCTTCGCCTACCGACGCGGTGGGCATTATCTGGTCAATCTGTGGCCGAAAAACAGCCCGCTCAATATCATTCCACAAATCGCAACCTATCTGGCTGCGGCGGTCGTTGTATTTGTGCTCGTCTGGCATGGCATAGTCATGAGCCAGATTGGCCTGAACCGGGTTTCCCTGGCGCTCAACATCTCTGAATTCTGGTTTTATCTGCCAATTCCGATTTGTGGAGCTTTCATTGGTCTCTTCACGATTGAAACCCTGTTTGACCGGAATTCCAAATGAACCCGCTTGTTCTGCTGCTTGGCGGATTTTTCGTCCTCATTGCGTTGCGGGTCAATATCGGCTTTTCGCTGATCCTGTCATCGGTCTTTGTCATTCTGTGGGAAGATCTGCCGCTGACATCAGTGATCAATCAGATGTATTCCAACATCGACAGTTTCACACTACTCGCGGTGCCCTTCTTCATGTTTTTGGGGCGCATCCTGAACGCTGGTTCCATTACCGACCGGCTGCTCAAAGTCGCTGATGCATCAGTTGGCCATGTACGTGGCGGGCTGGGACATGTGAATGTGTTTGTGTCGATGGTGTTTGCCTCATTGTCCGGCTCTGCAGCCGCAGATACGGCCTCTGTTGGCTCCATCTTGATCCCGGCCATGAAGAAAGCGGGCTACAGCCCCGCATTTTCAGTGGCCCTGACTGCCGCCTCTTCAACGCTGGGGGTCATCATCCCACCCTCCATCATTCTGATTGTCTATGGCGCGTTTGGAAATGTATCGATTGGGGCCCTGTTCCTGGGTGGGATTGTACCGGGCATTACGATTGGGCTTTTCATGATGGGTTACACCTACGTCATGGCGCTGCGCGAAGGATACCCGGCGAACCCGTTCCCGGGGCTGCTCGGCCTGGCAAAGGCACTGTGGCGCGGCGCGGCAGCAATGCTGATCCCGGTCTTTGTTCTGGGTGGTGTGATTGCAGGCATATTCACCCCAACGGAAGCTGCCATCAGCGCCGTGATCTGGGCGCTCATTCTGACCTTTATCATTTATCGCGATGTACCTTTGCGCGAGCTGCCTGGCCTTTTGTCCCATGCCACAATGGATTTTGCGGTGCCGCTGTTCACCGTGGCAGGCGCAGGCATTTTTGGCTGGCTCATCGCCTTTCTGGGTGCAGCCGACATTGTCGTGAATTTCATAACATCCCAGACCAATGACCCGGTCGGGATCATGCTGTTATTGATTGGCTTTCTATTGCTGATCGGGACCGTCTTGAACCCCATTTCAGCGGTGCTGATTTTCCTGCCCATCATACAAGCGCTGGGAGATACTGCCGGTATGAACCCGGTTCACATGGGGGTCCTGACAACAATCGTCTTGTCGGTCGGCCTGATAACGCCGCCCTATGGGATCTGCCTTCTCATTGCAGCGCAGATTGGCGATGTGCCTCTGGGCAAAGCTATGCTGGCGGTCACGCCAATTGTTGGACTCACTATTCTGGTCGCCATTGGATCGATCTTCTTTCCAGATATCGTTCTGGCGCTGCCAAAACTGTCTTTCCCCATAATTTTTGCTAACTAGATCAGAGCATGGAGCCTGAACATGACCCATATTAAACCCAAAGGAAGTTTCGTTGCATTGGTCACCCCAATGAACGCAGACGGCTCAATTGATATTGGCGGCTTCCAGTCCTTGCTGCAATTTCATGCCGAAAACGGCACCGAGGCGGTGCTGATCATGGGCTCCACGGGCGAGGTTTCAATGCTTTCGCCTGAGGAGAAGAAGCTGATCATCACCGAGACTGCCAAGATGGACAGCGGACGCATCCAGAAATTTTACGGCTGCTCGGGAAACAATACTCAGACGACCATCGACATGGTGCGCTTTGCCAGGGGTGAAGGTGGCGATGGGGCGATCATTGCCGCTCCTTCCTATATCTGTGCGTCCAATGATGACATCACCGACTATGCAGAAGAGGTCTGTGATTCCGTCGATTTTCCGATTGGATTTTACAACAACCCGCCCCGGGTCAAAACGGATTTGCATTGGGACAATCTGCTGAAATTGGCCAAGCATCCCAATATGGTGGTGCTGAAGGAAAGCACCACACGCGTTGGGCAGGTGGCACAGATGTGTGCAGCCAAACCTGATCTGTCGATCATGTGCTGCTGTTCACCGAATTTGGGGCTGGTCGTGCCAACCATGTCCCTGGGTGGGCATGGTACGGCCAATATGACCGGCAATATTATTCCACGTGAGTTCGCGACCATTTCCAAGCCTTGGGAGTCTGCTGAAGATGCTGCGAATTTCCAGCAGGCCTATCTGCATAATCTCGACATGCTGCATTATGCTTATTCAGCTGTAAATCCAGTTGCAATCAAGAGTCTGATGCAGGCCGTTGGCCTGCCTTCCGGTCCGTTGCGCAAGCCTTTGACTTCCTTTGAAGGAGCGCAGTTGCAAAAGGGTCTGGATATTGTCAGCAAGCTGAACCTTGACCGGATTTACGGCTACAAAATCAATGGCGCGGTGAAAGCGGCGTAATGTCAAAAAGCAAACGCGTAACGCTGATCACCGGCGCGTCCAGCGGCATTGGAGCAGCCACCGCAAGGCGGATAGCGGGTCCGGGTGAATGCCTGCTTCTGCATGCCAGAGGCGGGGTTGATGGAAACAAGATACCGCTGTTTGAAGCCGTTGCCGATGAGGCGCGTGCGGCAGGTGCTGAAGTTCAAATCTCAATCGGCGATCTGGGTGAGCCGGGAACAGCTGCCGCGTTGGTGAATGAGGCGGTGGAAAAGTTTGGCCAGCTGGACCGGATAGTTTCCAATGCCGGATTTGCTCTCAACAAGGTGGTAGGTGAAATCACGCGGGATGATCTTGAGTATTCTCATACAATTATCACCGGCGCTTTCTTTGATTTAATTGATGCTGCCCTGCCCCATCTGACCGCTTCAAAGTGTGGCCGCGTGGTTGCCGTTTCATCTTTTGTGGTCGACCAAGTGCCGATCAAGCGCATGTTTCCAGCAACCGCAGCGGCAAAGGGTGCGATGGAAGCCTTGGCAAAAACGTTTGCAGTGCAGGTGGCTGCAGAAGGCGTCACCGTAAATTGTGTTGCCCCCGGTTTTACCGAGAAAGAAAGCGCCGGGCATTCTGCGTTGTCCCAGAGTTCCTGGCAGGCAGCTGCAGAACTCACACCCAATCAACGTCTGGCAAAACCTGCCGATATTGCAGCAGCCATCGCATTTTTTCTCAGCAATGAAGCTGCCCATATTACCGGACAGGTTCTGCGCGTCGATGGCGGATTATCCCTGACTTAACGGAGAGATAGAATGCCGATTATTCGAGTTACGATGGCAGCAGGTCGCACGTCCCAGCAAAAGAAAGCGGCAGCGCTGGAAATCACAGATACGATTGTGAAGCATTGCGGTGCTCATGCCGAGCATGTTTATGTGGTGTTTGATGATATTCCGCCGGATGACTGGACTGTGGGCGGCGAGACCATTACGGAACGTAAGGCAAAACGCGGCGAAACGTGATGAGCCCTCATCACGCCGAACATGATGGCGTGGAACAATGACAAACCCGATCAGCCTCTGCCACTGGGGTGCTTTTGAAGCGGAAACTTCCACCGGTCGGCTGATTGCAGCCAAGCCCATGCAGGGCAGCGGCGCCGACCCGGATATGATCGGGGCATTGCCGCAACTGGTCTATTCTGACAAGCGCATTGATCAACCCCATATTCGTGAAGGATGGCTGCGGAACCGGGCCCTATCTGACGGTGCCATGCGCGGTCATGACCGCATGGTGCCTGTGTCATGGGAAGTGGCACTGAAGCTGGTGTCTGAGGAACTTGACCGGGTTCGGACTGACCATGGCCACAAGGCGCTTTTCGCAGGCTCTTACGGCTGGTCCAGCGCCGGGCGGTTTCACCACGCACGCAGTCAAATCCGTCGGTTCTTCGGGGCCTTTGGCGGATACACGGATCAGACTGGGAATTACAGCTGGGGCGCGGCACAGATCATTTTGCAGCATGTGCTTGGAAGCGAGGATGCCGTCTCCAGTGCAGCGACAAGCTGGGACAGTATCTGCGGTAATACGGACGCTTTCATAGCGTTTGGGGGATTGAACCCAAAGAACTGGCGCGTCACATCGGGCGGGGCCGGGTTTCATCACATGCCTGCACACATTCAACGGGCCGCCGACCAGGGCACGAAATTCGTTGTCATAAGCCCGGTGGCCGACGATATTCCACCCGGGTTGGAAGCTGACTGGATAGCGCCGCGGCCAGGTTCAGATACAGCCATCATGCTTGGGCTCTGCCACGAAATGTTGCGCCGTGGCCGGGCAGATCACGCGTTTCTGGACAGGTTCTGTAGTGGCAGCGAGACCCTGATTGCTCATTTGAATGGTGATCTTGACCAGCAGCCCAAAACGCTCGAGTGGGCCGCCACTATCGCAGATGTGCCGGTTCAGTCTTTAACAGACCTTGCAGATATCATTGAAACAGGTCGGGTTATGCTGACGGCAAGCTGGTCGCTGCAGCGTGCGCATCACGGCGAACAGACCTATTGGGCGCTGATTGCTCTTGCAGCCATGCTGGGACAGATCGGATTGCCCGGTGGCGGGTTCACCTTTGGCTATGGATCGCTGAATGCGGTTGGGCAGAGTGCCCGAAAAGGCCTTGTGCCTGCCCTGCCGACACTGGGCAACAAGGCTGGCATGTCCATCCCGGTTGCCCGGTTTGTTGACATGCTGGAACACCCCGGCAAAAGCATTCCGTTCAATGGTCAACACATCACCTATCCTGACACGAAACTGATCTATTGGGCTGGCGGCAATCCGTTTCATCATGCTCAGGACCTGTTTCGACTGGAGCGCCTGTGGGCCCGACCTGACACTGTTATTGTGCATGAGCAATTCTGGACCGCAACTGCGAGCCGCGCCGATATCGTGTTGCCAGCGACGACCTCCCTGGAGCGGTCAGACATCGGTGGCACCTCGCGTGATCCGAACGTGTTCTACATGCCAAAGCTGATTGATCCGGTGGGTCAGGCGCGGAACGATTTTGATGTCTTTTCCGAACTGTCCGAATGGTCGGGCTTTGGGGACATTTTCACCGAAGGGCGTGATGAAACAGCATGGCTGCGGCATCTATGGAGCGGGACGGAAACCAGAGCGATCGCCCAAGGGCTGTCGGCGCCAGGTTTTGAAGAACTCATTGAGAAGGGTGTTTGGCAGGTGCCCCTGCCTGACAAGCCGGAAGTCTATCTATCCGGCTTTCGGCAAAACCCGATTGAGAACCCGCTACCAACAGACAGCGGGAAAATTGAATTGGCAAGCGAACGGATCGGCTCCTTCCAATATGAAGATGTGGCCGAACATCCAGCATGGTTTGCACCGTCAGAGTGGATTGGCGATGCGCCGCCTGATGCGCTGGCGCTTCTTTCCCGGCAGCCAGCAAAATTCCTGCACAGCCAGTTGGGCCAAACCGACCTTGCAGGGGATCAACCACCAAAAATCTGGATGCATCCATCTGAGGCTGATCAACGTGGTTTCAGGGAAAAGGAACTGGTTCGGGTGTCTTCGCCGCGCGGTGCCTGTCTTGCCCAGGTCGCGCGAATGGAACAATGTCGTCGCGGTATTGCCGTCATGGAAACAGGTCCATGGTATGAGGGCAATACGGCCGGCCTGGATCACGGCGGCAATCCCAATGCAGTGACGCTGGATATTGGAACCTCGCCCTTGTCACAAGCAACGGCCGCTCAAACATGTCTCGTGACGCTTGAGCGCTACTTGGAAGATCAGGAGCAGACCGGGTGAAAGTTGTTGTTCTGGGAGCCGGTGTTGTTGGCGTAACAAGTGCCTGGTATCTGCACAAAGCCGGACATGAAGTTGTGGTTCTGGACCAGAATTCCGGACCTGCTTTGGGGGCCAGTTTTGGCAATGCGGGTGGCGTCTGTCCCAGTTTTGCCGGACCATGGGCCGCGCCGGGCATGCCGCTGAAAGCTCTGAAATGGATGTTCCAGCGCTCTGCCCCTTTGAAAGTCAGGCCCAAAATTGATCCGGCGCAGTGGCGTTGGTTGCTGCAATTTGTGTCCAACTGCCAGACCGAAAAATTCAACCATAACAAACAGACCATGCAGCGAATTGCCCATTATAGTCTGGCGTGTCTGCAATCTCTGAGGGCTGAAACAGGCATTCAATATGCCAATCAATCAGCGGGTGTGCTTCAGCTTTTTCAATCCGATGAAGAATTTGACTATGGAGCGCACTGCGCACAATTGCTGGACGAGGAAGGTATCCCCAACCGTCTGGTGGATTCTGCCGAGGCCAGCAAAATTGAACCGGCACTGAAAAACTCCCGCGTACCCCTCAAGGGCGGTTTGCATCTGCCAAAGGATGAAACCGGTGACTGCCATATGTTCTGCAGGGAACTCACAGCGTTGCTGCAGGCCCAAGGTGTCATCTTCCACTACAACACTGAGATTCAAAGGCTTGTTGCTGATGACAGCCAAATCGATTGCGTGGACACCAGCGCAGGCTCTTTTGATGCGGATGCCTATGTGGTTGCTCTGGGCGCAAAAGTCGCTGGCCTGTTGCGGCCCTTAGGGCTGTCTTTGCCGGTTTATCCAGTCAAAGGATATTCCATCACAGGAGCCATTCAGGATAGCGACAACGCGCCCCTGTCATCGGTGATGGATGAACATTCGAAAATCATGTTCACCCGCCTTGGTGACCGGTTGCGTGTGGCTGGCGTTGCCGAGATTGCCTGGTTTGACGACACGCTGCGACCGTCTGCCTTCGAGAATGTCCTGCACCGCACCGAAGCGCTTTTCCCCGGCGCAATAAAGCCGGCGGAGTGCAAGCGTTGGGCGGGTTTCAGGCCCATGACACCCGACGGGCCGCCCCGACTTGGCAAAACGCGCTACAACAACCTTTTCCTGAATGCAGGGCACGGTTCCAATGGCTGGACTCAGGCTTGTGGCACCTCAAAAGTGGTTGCTGATATCATTTCCGGGCTGGAACCGGAGATCGATACAAGCGGCCTGTGTCAGGCGTAATCCGACACTGCATCAAGGTGCCTGGCACGAATATTCCGGCACCGGTCCGGGACCACAGCGCTGCACCGCCATTGGCCCCAAACTTGAAACGGTCTGAAAACTGGTTTTGTTCGCAGCGCGGCCCCAAGTCAGTTGACTGGTTCAATTCGGCAAATGAATTGCATCTCTAATTTCTATTTCTAAGACGGCTCAACGTGACCGGCGTCAACCCTAGAAACGACGCAATATAGGCATGGCCAAACAGGTTTTCGAAATTCGGATAGCGACCGCGAAACCAGTTCAGTCGTTCTGCGCCGCCGAGTGCTGCAAGACACCATTCTCTTTCGGCTTTGGACCCAATTTCGTCTCTCAGGATCGCGTTAGCCCATTCTCGGATTTCCGCATTGGCGATCATAAGAGCCAACAATTCGTTCGACGGCATTGAGGCCACAACTGCGTCAGACATAATCTCGATATTTACCAAAGATGCCTGCGAGCGTTGGCGCGCGATATTCGGCGTCATGATTGCGGGTCCAAGGTGAAATGCCACACAGACATTGCGCCCTTCCGCATCGCTGATATGGCTGAGCGCGCTCCCGCTTAGTATCATGTACTCAAAGGCATCTTCATCTCCCTGACAAACAAGAAAGTCGCCTTTCGGGATATGTCGAGGCACCCACCGCTGGGCGAGCATTGTCGCAATGCGCTTATCTATGGAAGTGTCACTCAGTCCGGTTTTCGTCAGCAGCGAAGCAATTTTCATTTTTGCCTCCGTTAACAAATGATAATGCCGTGGTCTTCAATGCACATTAAAGCCGTGCTCAGCATAGGAGAACGACACATGAGTACAAGGAATGATATGAAGCGTTTTCGCCAGAGAACATATGTATTCTCTGCAATTACCGCAGTGTTTTACGCCATTATGGTTCTGGTCACGCTGAAAGAACTTGAGACTTTGTCTGGAGTGCCACCCTTCGACATGCGTCCAACCGGGTATAGCTACGAAGACGCTCAATTACTGCTGGAGGCGCTTGGTGAAGCAGGTCGCCGCTACTACCTAACGCACCAGATTCCGCTGGATATGGTGTTCCCAGCAGCCTTCGCGCTGTTCCTGACAAATGCCTTTCTCTGGTGCCGGTCGATTATAACCGCCGGTCGATGGATCGGTATAGGCATTGGTCTTAGCTGGCTTGCCGCTGCAGCTGATTATCTTGAAAACACTGGTGTCACTGCAATGCTGGTTCTGTGGCCAAAGGTTCCTGTTAGCCTTGTCAGCGCCACCAGTGCAGCGTCCATCATGAAAGCCGGCGCGACGACTTGCACCATCATAATAATGTTGATCGTCGTGGCACGGACTGTGTTTTACGCAAGGGTCACAAAGCTACACTGAGGAGAAAGGCCGGTTGTCAGGCGTCCGGCGTTCTTTGGCAGCTTGGGCGTTCAGATATCAATCATGTTATGAAGACACGCAATTGAAACTAAGAATCGAAAACACTGGTAGATCCAACATTCGGAAACTCCGGTATTGAACAACCAAAGGTGACTTGCATGAACATCCCGACAGAAGGCTGCGGCAGCGTTCCAAGGCCTCAATATCTGATTGATGCCATGGGTGCATTACAGGCCGGAACACTAAACGCAGATGAGTTTGAAGCGGTTCAAAACCGGGCGCTGGCTGAAACCATTGCAGAAATGGAAGCAACCGGCTCCGCCATCATTACCGATGGTGAGCAATCAAAGCCCAGCTTTGCAACCTATCCTTTGGCGGGCCTTTCCAATCTGGCTCCAGATGGCGTGATCATTCCATTTGAAGATGGCCATACGCGGCAATTGCCATGCCTGACGGCAGGTCCCTTTCGCTATGGAACCTACACAGGTGCCTATGTTGCAAAGGCAAAAACGCTGACCCAGCGCCGCCTGAAGCAAGCTGTGATTTCTCCTTCGGCCATGGCGCTTCTCTACCCAGAGGCTGGCATTGACGGCTATGCGCGCGAAACCTTTGTTGAAGATCTGGTCGGCGAATGCGTCAAGGATATCCGGTCCGCTTTCGATGCCGGGGCCGAGATTGTGCAGATTGATTTCACCGAAGGACGTCTTGCATGCAAACTTGACCCAAGCAAAGGCCTGTTGCGCCAGTTCGTTGATCTCAACAATATGGTTCTGGCTCAGTTTTCAGACGATGAGCGCGCCAAAATTGGTGTTCACACCTGCCCCGGCGGCGACCATAACTCCACGCACTCTGCCGATGTCGATTATTCAGAACTGCTACCGGACCTTTTTAAGATGAATGCCGGGCGGTTCTATCTGCAAATGGCAAGTGAAGCAGACAAGCCAAGGGTTCTCGACATCATTCAACGTGAACGCCAATCCCACCAGATTGCCTTTGTCGGTGTGATCGATCCCTGCGACACGACAGCGGAAACGGCTGAGCAGGTGCGTGATGCAACTCTGGAAATTGCTGAGCACCTCAAAGGTGAGCGGTTTGGCACCACTGATGATTGCGGTTTTTCGCCCTTTGGCGATGATATCGCCATGGCGCGTGCCACAGCTTTTGCCAAAATCAAAGCGCGTGTCGCGGGAACCAAACTGGCAGAGCAAAAGCTTTAATTCCTGCGTCTTGGCAGGCCGTTAGCGCAGATCAGGTGCGTGTGTGAACAGACCTCATTGCGCAGCTTCAAGCATTTTTGAGTTGGTATAGTCCTGCAATCCAATTACTTTGGTCTCCGCCCGCTTTTTGCGTGCGTAGACCAGTTTGAAGGCTGCAGGTGTGAAATAGAAACTGACAATTGTCGACAAGGCTACCCCGCCTGCAATTGCCATTGCAAAGGGTGGCCAGAAGCCGCCTCCGGCCAGGATCAGAGGCAGAAATCCACCCACTGTCGTGATCGTAGTGGACACAATATGCCGGGACGAGTTCATGATCACCTGAGCCATTGCGTCAGGTTCACCCGCAGCGGATGCTTCGTCAGACTGCAGCGCGGTCATAATGATGATAGCGGCATTTATAGACACGCCGATTGATCCGATCACCCCGATAATGGCATTTATGCCAAATGGAAATTGGAAGATCGCCAATGCGAGCAGTGACAAGCCTGCGGATAACACACTCACCAACAGTGCAACACCTGCGAGCCGGACCGAGTTGAATGTCATTACGATTGTGGCAATGGTCAGTGTAACGATCATCCCGATGGATGCGAGCAGGTTTCCAAGCGTGTTAGATCGTGCATCGCTGTCCCCGCCAAGTTCCAGCCGATAGCCGGACGGCAATTCAAATCCGCTTGCGTCCAGATCAGCCTGCACTTCCTTCAACGCCTCCTCAGGAAGTACAGCGCGTAAGGTAAACCCCTGGACAGTGTTCACACGATCACCATTGCGGCGCGTAATCGAGGCGTCGCTTGGCAGCATTGAAATATCGGCAATTGCCGAAAGTGGCACAGCTGCAAACAGGCCGGAGGCTGATGCTGATGCACCCTGCGGAGAAATGATTGGCAGATCTCTGATGGTGTTGAGATTGCCGCGCATCTCATCACCGAGCCGCACGCGGACAGGTAATTGCTCGGTTTCTTCGATGAGCGATCCACCGGTTACCCCTTCAAGACTGGCTTGAAGCTGACCTGCAATAGCGGATAGATCCAGCCCCAATGCCCGTGCCTTGGCTTCATCAACGTCAACAACCACCTTTGGCGCTCCTCCGGAAGATGTTGTTCGTGCCAACATAATCGTATCAAGAGCTGTCATGGTTGCCATCAAGCCGCCACCCAGTTCGCGGAGTGTATCGACGTCCGGGCCAACAAGGCGCAGTTCAACGGGTGCAGCGACTGGTGGACCCTGGACCAGACCGCGTACCAGAACCTGTGCCATTGGAGCGGCATCACCCAGCGTACGTTCCAACTTTCCCACCAACAGCTCGGTGGCCATGGGTGAGGCTGTGGTCACAAACGCCTGAGCGTAGCCTGCGGCGTTATCACGTCCGCCTATGATGTTGTAGTAAAATGCGGGGCCGGAGCGACCGATTGACCAAAATATCTGTTCGACGCCATCTTCGTTTCTCAACAACTGATCCATTCGGTCAACCAGACGGCGGGTTTCGTCAATGGCCGTTCCAGGCGCCATATCGAGTTCAACGGTGAACTGGTCACGGTCCACGCCGGGGAAGAATTGGGCTGTGAGGGATGACATAGACGCAAAGCCTATGAATGGGAGGATCAATGACAGAGCAACCGAACGCGCAGGATTACGGGCCGCAAGCCGCAACGACCACGCAAAGGCTATTGCTGGTGCACCGCCAGGGATGCCGGAATTGAAGGGATTGGCCTGTGTCTGATCGGGCATCAGCCAGCCGGCAATGGCAGGCGTGACTGTGACTGCAATGACAAATGACCAGCACAGCATGATAACAACTGCAAGCGCGATGGAGCCGACAAAATCTCCGGCTGGCCCTGGCAGCAGGATCATCGGCGTGAAGGAAAGAGCCGTGGTGACAGTGGATGCAAATAGGGGGCCCCAAAGCCGCATAACTGCATCGCGCACAGCTTCAATGCGTCTGGTACCTTTGCGAATGCGCTGCGCTATTTCATCGGTCATTACAATTCCTGCATCCACCAGAAGGCCAAGGGCGACAATGAGCCCGGTGACCGACATCTGATGTATTGCAAGACCCAGAAAGTTCATCGTCGCTAAAGTTGCCAGGCTGACCACCGGAAGGATAAGCGCGACAATCATCGCCGCACGAAAACCCAGGGTTACAAGCAGAACCCCGACGACAAGGGCAATGCCTATCGCCATATTTGTCCCGACTTCAAGCAACCGGTCTGAAGTGTATTCTGATTGATCAAAGATGAGTTCCAGAGAAATACCGCCGGGCATCTGCTCATCAAATGACGAGATTGCCTCACGCACAAATCCGGCCCACACATCAACTTGCAAACCGTCTTCCAGGGCAGCTGCCACAAGGATGGCCGACGATCCATTGTGAATAGCCATTTCACCGACTGGCATCCGGGGGCCGCGTGTTATGGTGGCGATGTCTGACAGCCGGGTTGCATTGTTGTCTGCGCCCTCCCGCACAATTATGTCGCGCAGACGATCAAGCGTTTCGATCTCACCGCTGACCTCCAGAACGATATCATTTGTGGCATCGCGCAAGCGGCCTGCCTGCACCTTGGCGTCAGCCGCACGTATTGCGCCTGACACCATCGCGGCGGTCAGCCCGACTGCAGCAGCGCGTCCGCTGTCCAGCGTTACGAGAATTTCATCCTCTGGTGCGCCGAACGTTTCCACCAGTTTGGTGCCTGGTATGCTTCGGATTTCATCAGCCATTGCGTCTGCGTAACGCTTGACGATTGTCAGCGGCACCTGATTATGATCAACTCGCAAAGCGGCGATGGCCGCATAGGTATTTACGCCATCGGCATCAAATTCAGGCGCCTGCGCGCCGGGCGGAAATTGCGCTTGCGCATCTTCAAGTGCGTCACGCACTTCAGACCACACCTGCTCAATCTCGCCGTCAGGCATTGTTTCGACCAGCTCTATGGACACAATGGAAACGCCCGTGGATGACACCGAATTGATTGTGTCCACCTCTGGTATTTCCTTGATCAGCTCTTCGATTTCGGCCGTCACGAGGGTCTCTACACGCCCGGGTTCGGCTCCGGGAAACGCGGTTGTAACGGTGGCAAAAAGATTGGTAATCGTTGGGTCTTCCTGACGGCCAATCGACAAAAGAGCAGACAGGCCCGAGGCAATAAGAACCATCAAAATCAGAAAGACGAGCCTTGGCCGACGGAATGTCAGTGTGTTGATTGAATGAGCCATTATTTCAGGCGCACTGTCTGTCCAACCACAATACGATGGACACCATTTTCAACGAATTGGGTACCATTTTCAAAAGTACCGCGCACATAAGCGCGGTCGCTGTCTGCATGAATGATTTCAATCGCTTCAATGGCGATTTCCGCGCGGTCATCGCGTTCATCAATTTCATCGAGCGTTTTGATGATCCAGAGCCCGCGAACCCCATCTTCAATCGCAGATAATGGCAGCCAGGCTCCTCGCGCCTGCACATCTTCCCGGAGCGAAAACTTTCCTGTCAAACCCAATGCAATATCAGTGGTCGATACAAGGGCGGCTCTTACGATCCTCGTTCGAGTCGTGGGATCGATCTGTGGCAATATGGCTATGATTTCAGCTGGATATAGAGTGCCTGCAACCATCACTTCAATCGTCTGGCTCACTGAGAGTTGGTCAGCTAATTGGGGATCAATGCCAACGCGGAACACGGGCGTATTGTTTTCCAACAGGGAGAAGATAGCCTGGCCACCGGCAACCGTGCTGCCCTGATCAATCAGTCGCAAGTTTACACTGCCGTCAAACGGTGCGCGTATCACTGTCTTTTCAAGACGTATAAGGGCAGCCAGTATAGCTGCATCAGTTTCAGCAATTCGTGCCTCCAGTCCTATGACCGAAAGGCGGGTCTCATCTGTCGTCTGGCTGCTGGCAAAACCTTTCCGATTCAACTCAGCCTGCCGTTGAGCGGTCAGCACTGCCAGTTCTTTCTGTGCTTCCACGATCCTTTTCGAAGCGCGCAGCCGATCAACATCTGCTTGCAGCAGACGGGCGTCCAAACGCGCCAGGATCTGGCCCTCAGCAATCTCGTCTCCGTCATCAACGAAGGCTTCCTCCAACGTACCGCCTTGTTCAAATGCAAGCTGGACCGTCTGCGGCGCTTCAATCTGTCCCACAAAATTTCGGGTTACCGAATAGTTATCCAGCATCTGAATGGTTGAAGTGGATATCATTATTGGCAGAGTTTCAGCCGGTGTTTCGGCTGCAACAGCCCGTTTTGCAATCAAGCCACTTCCCTGCCAAACTGCACCGCCAGCGAGCGCAATGACTGTTGCAGTAAGCGCCAGTGTGGCGGCTCGGGGATAAAGACGCTGAATGAAATTTTTGTTTGTTTCGGGACCGGCCATTGGTAAACACCTGATTGTGATAGCGGGCATGCACCGCTATGTTATAGGCACTAACATATGTAAGTTCCACTAACTTTGTCAATAGATGTTAGCGATACTTACTTCGACAGAAATCGGATCACCTGATGAGCAAAAAAACTGCACCGCCCACAGCCGACGTCACGGCGAAAGCGAACTATCATCACGGTGATCTGCGTGCCCAGTTGCTTAATGCCGTTCGTCAATTGGTGGAAGACAAGGGTTCTGAAAACTTTTCCATAGCAGAAGCGGCCAGGAAGGCAGGCGTTAGCAGCGCCGCACCTTATCGTCATTTCAAAGACAAGCCTGCACTTCTGAAGGCGCTGGTCAGGGACGCCATGGAAACGATGGCTGTCAATATGCGGGCAGCCATGGAACCATTTGATTTTGGTGCGATCGAACGCATTGATGCAATAGGTCAGTGCTACGTTGACTTTGCGCGACAACACCCTGGCATGTTCCGACTTGTCTTCGGCGTATCGGAAAGCCATGCCGATGATACGGAATTGCGCGATTGTGGTGCCCGGGTATTCGGGATTGTGATTGAGGCTGTCGCAAATTATCTGGGTATCCGCGCAGATGAACCCGAAGCTGAACGGCGCGCCTATATGCTTTGGACAATGGTTCACGGGCATTCGTGGCTCACGATTGATGGAAAAGCCGCCAATAAAGGAATTGAGTTTCCCGAAGATATACTGCTTCGAGAAATCTCAAACCGAATTGTCATGGATCGTACGCCGACTGGACTTCCCCGAGGCGCCAAATCGTAGTTGTTAACCAGACTGATGACACCGGATCTCCTACCATTTTCAGGCCGAAACCTTATCCCTATTGTGACAATGGTGCCGGTGAAACAATTTCGCGCACCTGACCAGTCTGCACATCATAAATGTATCCGGAAACTTCCACATAGTTGGGGATTCCGGGTGCATTGCGCAGGCTTTCGATGTCATCCTGCAGGCTGAGTTCATGGTCAGTGATCGCCACCGCAGACACGTCGACGCCGACCTTGGCCTTCAGCGCTTTCTGAAAGCCGGGATCCGCAAAACGTTCAGCGCCACATTGGGTGTGCTGTACCAGAACCAATTCAAAAGGCTGGCGATTTTCGCCATCCATCATGGCAACCATGAAGGCCAATGTTGCAATTTCATCGATGACAGAAGGCGTAACGCGCCCGCCATTGTTGCGGATAATCACCGCATCTCCCAATTCCAAGCCAAAAATATGCGCTGGGTCCACGCGTGCATCAGCACATGCCAACACAACGGTGCGCATTTTGGGCAGTATCGGCAAATCACGGGCCTCGAAAGTGCTTGAAAAAGCGCGGTTTCGATCAAGTAGCGTCTTTGTTTCAGACATGTGGTTTCTCCTGTTTGACCGACATCAAAATGGCTAAGATCCTGACCATCAGGCCGCAGCATCCGCAATTTGGACCGGGCTTTCCGGCCGATGGCTGTGCTGCCAAAACTGACTTTCCTGACAGAATTCCGGCGTCGCGAGTTGGACGAAATCCTTAGAGGTTTCGATGGCACTTGGATTGGGTGATGAGGTGATGAGGATTTTCAGGAATCCAGTCACAGCTTTCAACGTGTGGATAAAACCAGGTTTCAAATCCGCGCGCTTTGAAACCGCACGGCGTAAAATGGATTCAAAATCTTCTGGCACACGGCCACCAATTTTTTGGACATCCTGTGTTGGTGCATTCACCGCAAAGGTGCCTCTGCGATATTCATCAGCATAGATTTTGAGTTGCGATACGGCGGCTTCGGAATAATTATCCGGCGGCAATGCTTTGAGAGCCTTGAGCATCATGTTTTCCGAGATGTTTTGGTATTTGACCTTTCGACCAAGAACACGCCCCATCGCGGCTGCAATATCATTGGGTGACAAGAGGTCCGGACCGGTGGGCCGATAGGTTTTGCCAGCATGACTGGCCGGATCCATGAGAGCGCCGACTGCCACGCTCGCAATATCTGCATTGGAGGGCGGCGCGTTCTTTTTCACGGTTCCATCGCCAAGCGGCATTGCAAAGATACCCAGATGCGCCGCCATATCCAAAACCATCAGATAATTGTCGGCAAACCATCCAACATTGACCGTAGTGACCGTCATTTCAGGCCGCATCGCGATCAGAATATCGCTGATGAAGACCTCACGGGTGAACAGAGACGGGTGATCAACGCTGGACAGCCATTGGCTGAGTGTCACCACATGTTCAATGCCGGTTTCATAAGCTGCAGCCGCAAACACAGCATTGAAATGAAGGCCATTGGGTGCGGTTGGCGCGCATTGATAGGCCCGTTGAACGCCGTGCATCGCCCGGCGCATGTCTGAAAGGGAATATTGATTGCCGACAAACAGCTCCGCGCCTGCCTCTTCCAGCAATCTTGATCTGTGATCATACCTGCGGACAAATGCACGCACTGGAAAGCCCTGTTGGCGCAGTTGAAGTGAGACCTGGAGTCCTGTCTTACCAGAAGCAGATGTAACCAGAATAAGAGGCTTTGACATGCGTCGCTCCGTTTAGATGATGATAGTAATCCTTAATATTAGATGTTATACATCATCTATTGAGTCAAGCGCTTATGTCGGAGAAAATGATGCCAAGGGTTTCGGCCGCAGAAAAGGAACGCAGTCACAATCGGATCATTGAAGAGGCTTCACGCCTTCTGCGGTCCGGTGGATTGGAGACGACAAGCGTGTCGGATGTGATGAATTCTGCCGGGCTGACCCATGGCGGATTCTATCGTCATTTCAAATCAAAGGATGAATTGGTTGGCGCTGCGTTTCATTTCGCCACGCAGGATGTAACCCGAGCCTTGCGTGTGGCAGAGACGCAAACCGAGCGTTTGAAAGCGCTGGATGACTATATCAACACCTATCTATCGGTGGAGCATGTCAACGATCTATCAAATGGGTGCCCACTGGCAGCCCTGTCCGGCGAGGCTGCACGCACTGATGGCGCGGTACGGCAATCGGCAAGCGAGGCACTCAAAACGACAACCCAGCTGATCGCAAATGCGATTGGCGGCAACAAACCTGCCGCCATGAGCAAAGCCAATACAGCAGCCTGTCTTCTTGTCGGGACGATATCACTTGCACGGATCGCAGCGTCGGAAAACGACAGGGACCAGTTGTTGAAGGACGCAAAAAACGCGGTTGGCGTGGTGCTGGGTCATGTTCTGTCTATGGATGGAGAACAACAAACAAAGCGAAGCGACGCTAGCTCGTCGTAGGAATACAACTTGAAAAAATGGTGCTGCTGGGGAGAAAAACTTTGAACACTTTGATCCTGAAAGTTTGGAAATACTGTTTGACACTTTAGAGGACTGGAACGAGCAACTCAAGCAAAGCGATTTTAAGGAATGGGATGCGGGGCAAGCCCCATCTGAGGAGCCACAACCATGATGCGTTCCTCACTTCCCAACCATATAGAACCCCAATTCAACTGCGCAGCAAATAAGCCACAAAAACGCAAGCCTCCGGTCTCTATCCGGTTTTCTGATACACAGCGGAGCGAATTAGAGGTGCGTGCTAAGGGGCAGCCACTTGGCCCCTACATCCGCAACTATGTCATTGATGGCCATGGTTTTGAGCGGAAGAAACGCAGCCAAAATCCCGTCAAAGACCATCAAGCGCTTGCTCGTGTGCTCCGAGCGCTCGGAAAGTCGGAGCTTGGAACCTACCTTTGCGCAATTCATCAATTGGCCAGCGACGGGCAATTCGATGCTGATGCAGATACAATAGAGGGTTTGAGGAAAGCTTGCGCTGATATTACGTCATTGCGCAACGACCTGATTAGCGCTCTCGGACTGCGTGAGGGCGATCAAAGTTGATTCTCCATGGCAATCAGCGCGGCGGTGGTCGAGACCTGGCTATACATTTAATGAAGCCGGAGAATGAGCGTGTTGAAATTATCGAAATGCGCGGATTCGCGTCAGACAATCTTATGGGCGCATTTATAGAATCCCATGCCATTAGCAAGGGAACACGATGCACGCAGCACCTGTACTCTTTGAGCATCAACCCGCCCGCTGATGCAGCAATTGACTCGCCTGATTATATCGATGCGGCTGATAGAGTAGAAAAGGAGCTTGGTCTAACCAATCAACCGCGTGCCATCGTCCGCCACTGGAAATGCGGAGATGATGGGGTGCTCCGCCAACACGCGCATGCTGTGTGGTGCCGCATTGATATTGACAATATGAGAGCGGTGCATCTGCCCTTCACAAAGAAGCGCCTGCGAGAAGTCTCAAAAGAGTTGCATAGGCAGCACGGCCTAAAAATGCCCCCCGGCCTGATCAATTCCAAGGACCGTGCCCCCCGGAATTTCACACTAGAACAATGGCAACAATGCAAACGCGCCAAGAAGGACGTTCGCGAGATCAAAAGTGACATTAGTGATGCATGGTCAATCTCAGACGCGCGCGCCGCATTCGCGCACGCGCTTGAAGAAAGAGGCTACGTTCTTGCCAAAGGCAATCGCGGCTATGTTGCGGTTGACCACAAGGGCGAATGTTATGCCGTTCGCACCTATGCCGGTTTGAAGTCAAAGGAAATTCAGGCAAAGCTGGGCGCGCCCGATAATCTGCCAACGGTTGGAGCAGCACAGGCAAAAGCCGCTGCGCGTGTGATCGAACGTCTTAAAGAACTGCGCATCGAGCAGCATACAGAGATTTCTCTTAAGCGTTTCTATGAAAAGGCGGAACAAGCACGGCAGCAAAACAAGCTCAGCCGTGATCTTTCGAATTTCCGTGAAAAACAAGGACGTCAGGCTCAAATTGAGGAACAGAAAAGGCAATCGCGGCTGCGTTCAAGACTACCTGGTCTTTGGGATTGGCTTACAGGCAAACGCAAACGTGCTTTAGCGCTTAATGAACGAGAGGCACATAGCTCCAAAAAGCTTCAAAGACAGGAGCTGCGGGCAATCAGGGACAGGCAGCTTGCGGCCATAAAATCACAGCAAGAACAGGTGCGCGCTGCTCGCTTAAAGCATTTTGAAGCGATCAAGGAGCTGAGAAGCGATATGCACCGTCTGAAAGAACCGCCGGATATGGTGCGTTCCAAACCGAACCGAAGACCCGCATCAGAGCGTCCGCGCCGCCGGTCTCGTAGTCGGGATGGACCGGAATTGGGGCGTTAATTCGCACCGGAATTACGCACCACTTGAAACCCTTGGTTTTCTTGGGTTCAGGAGTTTGGTGCAAAAGTTATGATATTTGCACCAGTGAGGCGTTTTACACTTCGCTTGCATAGTGGAAAATTTGGATCGTGTGCCGGCTGAGAAATTGCCGCCAAGGCCCACTTCACTGCATCATTGATTACACTACACGATTACTCTTATTTCGTGTATGATCGAGGAAAATTAAAATACACATTTACAATTTTACCAGAGAATTTCACATGCAAAAACTCATAGTGATATGCGCCATACTTGCCGCAACGACAACCCAAGCTAATGCCAACGCAAAATGTAATGAACATGGCGCCATTGTCACTCAGACAGATGGAACTGTTTTATATTTGAGTAAAAACTGCGATGCAGCACGTAAAGGGGGCGGCACGGGAAAATGGTGGAATGCGGCTTCGTTTTTGGGTGTCAAAATTGATGGTCAAGCATACATGGTTACAGAGGAAATCGATTGCCTTCCCTTTTGCGAAAATCCGTTCTGAGTTCGTAGCTAGGAGGACAAGATGACGAAAACATATATTTTAACTATTTTCCTACTCGCAATATTTACCAGTTCCGCTTTCTCAGAACCCCGAGGTAGGATAACCCATCCACTGCCAAACGAACCTATCATTGATTTGCGAATTGACCATTGTGAAGCAACAAAAGGATATGGAAGCTATTGGTACCATACAAACAGTGGTCTTATTTTTGCACTAAGTGACCTTTGCATCGATGAAGAAAGTGGCCTCATCGAGTCCTTCGAATCCCGAAGTGGCTACACTTTGGTAGAAAAAAGCAAGAACGGAAGAGTTCTGGAAATAATTGATTCTTCGGAGGCACAAGTATCTCGCACAAATATGCGATATTATAATTTTAGTTGTAGCTCGATTGATGAATCTTCCTTTCTTCACGGTATGCTAGTCGACAAAAAGAATTATCCTAACGCATACGGTGGCCCCAATGTGCAGGGTTACACAATACCGCCGATTTCCAACCTGCCGACAAAACGAACGGCGGAACATGCAGAATTAGGATTGCAATTCTTTTCTCAAGCCCAGATTTCGCAAAAAACTACATCAGAAATGCCTGACATTGCCTCTCTTCTAGGGGAACTCTCTATAACTGAGAACGGGGGTGTTTTTTCTATTACCGAGGGCGCAGGAATTTCTGTTGGTGAAGCGAGCGGGGTCATCGAATTCGAGCTTAACGCAACAGGAGAAGTCGAATTGTCGGGCAAAATAACTGCCAAGAATCAAAGGCTGGCAGGTCACGCGGAGGGCGAATGGATAACAATGAAAGCCGAGATTCCCTTCATGCGGGGTCACTTGCTCGGATCAAAAGGCAATGAATTGAGAGCTTTCGGAATCGCAAGGGGAAGTTTTGTTGATACCAGTGGTCAAACCCATCAATTTCGCGCACTAGCCAGCCTTGATACATGCTTTAGCGCGGATAATAGATAGGCATCCACTGTCAGCCGCTATTACGCCAGATAGTGATTTTCCACTATTACCAATAGTGGAAAATGAGGTTTTTAAACGCTTGAAAGCACATTCTCATGCGAGGCGGTTTATGGCTGCTGTATCGTAAGCGTTCGTTGAACCACACCTAACGGCAGCGAAGTGTGTGCTTTATTGTCCAACGCTTCCCACTGAAATACAGCCATCGAAAATAACATAGCCCTTAATGTCATGCGTAACTTTCTGAGCGTCAACCATAGTTCCGACAGCCCACCCTCTCATAGTAACAATTCGACTGTCGGGGCCAGTGACATGCCCGTGAAGCTGGACAAACTGCACGTCTGCGGAAAGCCACTCATTGGCCGTATGTCCTGCGAGCCGCCCATTTTCGATATGGGCGTATCCACTTCCGCGTAAATGCCCTCCATTGACCACTGTGATATCTATTGAACCTGACTCGTTTCGCACTCCAGCGTCTCCGGAGGGCAGAAGAGTAAGTTCTCCGGAGTCTTCGGTAAAAACCAACTTTGTGTAGAAGAAAACATTATGAAATTTGCTGTCCTTCAGCTTACGAGGGGCGCGTCCATCTATCTTATAAATATAGGCAGCTATGAATCCTTCATCGTATTCTACATTGGTTTGCGGATTTGAAACTTCATCGTAGAAGTATCCTCCATCTACACCCGTGGAGATTGTCTCATTTTTACCAAGATCAAAGATAAACCTCTTGTTGTCATCGGGCGTCTCATTACAAGCTGACTTACCGTCAGATGTAAGCCCTGTATGTAAACTCGGGCGGTCGTCTTGCTCAAGTCCGAGCGAAAGATTTTCATAGGTTTCGCCGTGAGCATTTTTGGCAACTAGCTGTAAACCCGGTACAGTTTCAGAACCAATTAAAGTCCCGGTCTGAGGGTCAAAACAAAAGTCGGAAAGTTCCACGGTAGCATTACCCTGGCTGATTCTACCATACACGACCAAACCAGCACCCCTAATGTCCGGGCAATCGTTGATCTCATGATAGATGTAACCATCAATATCTTGTTCTATCACTGTAATTTCCTTAGCAAATACAGGTGACGATAGCACAATGAAAAGGGCGGCGATTAAGCTTGCTAATTTTTTGTTAATCATTGATTGGTTCCAGTAGTTAGCATTACAGTTGCATTTTTGAATTTGAGCAGCCCCACTTGAGTGGTCCAATATGAAAGTTAGTGCATGGTTGGCCTTTGGTCCATCGGGATGATGGCCTCTGGCGCAGGTGGGCGGTAGCCCAAAGCACTGTGTGGTCGCTTGGTGTTGTAATGGCACCTCCAGCTTTCGATGATGATTTGGGCTTCACGAAGCGAGTAGAAGACCTCACCGTTCAGCAGCTCGTCGCGCATCCGTCCGTTGAAGCTCTGCCTGAAGTATCAGTGCCTTGAACATCGACACAGGGTCAAACGGCGGACGCCCACCTTTCGAACCATACCCGTAGCCAAGCCCCTCAACGAGCCAGGTTCGGAAATATTCAAAGTCCACAGTGGCATCGAGAACTTTAAGAGGATCACCGTCCTTGCTCAGTTTCTCAAGATGATCGGTAAGGCCGAAAAGACTGCTGGGATTCATAACAACACCTCCATGCGGCAAATGAATCATAATCCAGACCGAATGGATAGGTTATGCGAATGCGTATACAGGTAATAACTTCATGGATAATTCTTTGTAATTATGTTGTTTTGGAAATTTGTTGAGGCATGATACTTCTTCCTATCCACGGCCTGTATGATCATCCTGCCCCCTCGTGAACCTGCACATGTGTTAGTCGACCATTCTTGCCCATCACACGGACAAAGGCATAGAGATCCACGCCCATTCATCACATGGTCTCTAAAATACACTCTGAATACGTCGCGACAAGGTGAAGCCATGCCCACGCTTATTTTTGCAGGTAAGCCCAGTGCGTTTTGAGGTGCACGTAATATTTCCGAAATCTGCCGAAACTCCGTAGGGCGCAACATCCGTGTAATCAACTCGAGACGGGCGCGAGCCGCAAGTCAGTGAAGCACTTCCATTGCCATCAAGATTGAAATCATGCCCCCAGTAACCCGAGCACGAACTCGGTTTCGCTTTTGGTGGTGAGCCGCTCTTTGAAACTATGGTGCAGCCTATACCGCCACCACCTGTCACATGCCCATTGCAATAAATGTTGCCGGAAGGCGTCTGAAAACCAAATCCGTCTGCAACGGCAGGGCTGGCAGACAATGCCAGTAGTAATGACCCGATGATATATCGCAAAATATCCCCTAACGTTGCATTCGATACTGGAATTCTACATAATTATTACAGGTTTTCAATTTGTTACAAGGCGGTTCCTGGCCACTAGGGGGAAAAGATATATTGAAGCGATACAGAATTATAGCAACTGCCCTTGCATTCATGTCTACAGCCACAGCCTTTGCAAACGAGCATAAAAACCATGCTGACATCGCCAATATCATTATAGATTGCAACAAACACGGCGCAATCATTACTGATCCGCAGGGGCAAAAAACATACCTTGGTAAAAATTGTGATGCTTACCAACCAAATGTCGGATCAGGTCGGTGGTGGTTGACTGCATCCGCGTTTGCCGTAGAGATTAATGGCAAAGCCACTTTACTGCCTGTTGAGGTTGACTGCGATCTTCCCGCTTGTTGGCATACTGACTAGATTTTCCACAATCACTGTTATCACACCTAAACGCTTGAAGGCACAACCTCATGCGGGGCGGTATTAGGCTGCTGTGTCGCCTGACCCTTTGAGCTGATAAATCAGGCTTCCCACGTTCTAAGAAAGAAAGGCTGGTCTTTTGATCTTAGCCAGGGCGAATGCAATGAAGCCTTAGCCGAAATAAAAAGCAGTTGCCCTGGTTATCGGGGTGAAACCCCAAACCAAGGCAGACTGCGGCCTGTAGCGTTGAGCCGGGTGTGCAATCATCCGAATCTTGATGATCAGCTCAACGAGAATGACCGTTAGAGCGCGGATTTCTGCCGAAAATGTAGGTTTTAGAGGGGCTGCGCCGATCAGGAAAGGCGATCTGAAGGCTTGGAGGTATTAATCCCTACAGCCCAATATAACGCGATTGCCATTCCCGTTTGAATGTCTGTTTTTTCCCACGTCCCAATTTTTCCGTCTCCGATCTTCTCTACGCGCACCAGTTCCGCTTTCAGTTCTTCTAGAGTCGGAGGTGTCTGCATGCCATGTTCGAAATTTACCATCAATTGTCCTTACAATATCGCTGCTTGAGTAATTAATATATTAAACAACACTGTGATGGAAACCAAGGGTTTCTGCAGACATGCACAGATTCCAGTGATCGCTATCCCGTGCTTCTTCGGGCTGATCATCCATCAATGTTAGCATATTCGATAGGTGTTCTAGCAGCGCGTCATGTAGCCTAGACGAACCTGCGGGACACTCGTGTGGTTACTGTAGCTTGTCTCTGAGAGCTTCGTAAGGGGTCTGCCCGTTGTGCGCTCCGTGTGGCCTGGCGAAGTTGTAAAACCGTTCCCACTCGTCCAGCTTGGCCTCGAGATCGACATCACCTTTGTAACTCAAGAGCTGATAGAACTCCTGCTGATCGGATCGGTGGGATCGCTCCACTTTTCCGTTTAGCTGGGGCGTTCCGCGTTTAATGTAGGCATGCCTGATCCCGAGATCTTCAACATGCCAATGGAATTTGGCTTGGAACTCGTGGCCGTTGTCAGTTCGAACCTCCCGAATACGGAACGGGAACTTTTCAATGATGTGATCAATGAAGTTGATCGCGCTTGCCTGCGTATGTTTCTCATAGATCTTAAGGGCACGAACTCTGGTCGCATCATCAATCGCGGTGAACTGGAACCGGCGCACTTTCTCGCCGCGTTTTCCTTGGAAGGTCAAAAACTTGACGTCCACTTGGATGTGATGTCCTGGCACCTGTTTTTGATAGCGCTTGGTGTGCAGTTTACGCATTCGTGTGCCTCTGGGCAGGCGGTTGAGGCCATTGCGCTTGAGGGTAAACCCCTGCATCCGAGATTTTGATGCCGTGGTAGCGCGCCAAATACCAGACGATCCTGATCGGCCCTAGGTGATACGCGGCGCAGATACAGAACCTTCTCCACGATTTCTGTCGGCGTTTGATTGGCCGGGTTCTTTGGAATTGATTTTGCATTCTTCAAGCTGGCTTCGCCAAGCTTTTGATAGGCATCCCGCCATCTGTAGAAGCTGGATCTGCCAATCCCAAAATACCGGCATGCTTTACGGGCATTGCCGACCTTCTCGGCATGTTGAAGCACTCTCAGTTTACGTTGGATATCGCGTTCTTCGTCCGTCATGAAAACTTCCTCCATCCCAAATCAGGGAATTTACAGGAAGTGTCCCGAGAGTCCGTACGTATCTACAAGGTATCGGTTTGACGTGGCAACGGAGAAAAACCGGTGCAACCTTTGGGGCTCTGAACCACGACCCCAGTTCGACTGAAAGATGATTGCTCAATAGATGCGTCGAAGTTAAAATCAGTAGACTAGAGATTAGGATTAGTGTGAAATGACCACGGGAGGTTATACACTTGATGAATCCAATAGACACTCACAGCGCCGACTGGAACCATGGCCCTTTCGGCGAAGCGAATGCATCCCGCTCTGATACCGCTGAACAATATATCAGCGTACCTGGTGTAACACTTGACCTCGACGCCAACAGAATTTTTGAACGCCGCATCATCATCGGCAAGAAGGGTGCGGGAAAGACATTTTATCTAAGAGCGCTGGTACGGAGTATTTCAGAAAGTTCTTCCTCTGAGTGGATTGTTTTCAATGAAGACAACAAACTTTCCGCCGAGTTTGTGTCTGACCTAACCAGGCAAGCGCGTGCAAGCTATGCTTCATTGGCGTTGAAAGGTGTATACGTCGACTCCAGAGCAAGATCGCGAGATTTTTGGACACAATGCTGGGAGAGAGCTCTATTCGTTGCTTGCTTTCAGATCATTACAAATCACAAGGGGTATCGGCGGTCAGCATCCAAAGATGAACTCGAACTAGAAGTCAGCTTGAAAGATTTCGTTGACGGCTTTTACTCTATCCCAACAAATTCTCCAATTGGCGCAATTGAAGCTTTTGCGCACTATTCTGATCACCACTACACAAAGCTTTCGCGATTTTTAAGCAGGCCAGAATGGGGTGCAATGGCCTCATTTCTGGCAAGCACTAGCAGGCATGTCCCGCTTATCGCAATCGTCATTGATTGCCTTGATGACAATTTTGACGCCGCGCCTGATGCTTGGCTTGAGTGCCAACACGGGCTTTTCAAGAGTATCTTCGAACTTCTAACCAGAATGGATGGATTCGCAAACAGAATTCACATCATGGTTTCGCTTCGTGAGGTAGTGTTCTCGTCCATCCTTAACACTGAGCATGCCACAAGACACCTGCTTGATCCCAAGGTAGCTTACATAACCTGGAACGAAGCCGCATCGGCAGAGTTTTTCCGCCAAAAGCTAAACCTGCTGCTTGACAAGAAGAAGAGCCTCTTCGAGCAGGGAAACGCGAGCAGTCACCTATCAAATCTCTGCGAGCAATGGTTGGGGTTTCCTTCGGTTAGCAACGGACATACCGGAAAGACCGAAAGCGTCGCGGATTATATACTTCGTCACACTAGACTGCTTCCCCGAGACATCGTTGTTATGGGGAACGCTATTGAAGCCGCACTTAGTCAAAGGCAGCAAGAAAATAGGGAGATGTCAGAACGAAAACTCCGTCAGGTGGTTGCAAACGTTGCACAATCGCTCGCGAGAGAGAGTATTTTTTCGTGCGCAAACGAGTTTATCGCGTCGCTTGATTATATGTCGGATGCCTTGTCTTCGGAAGACGTAGACGAATTGATGGATGCAGAGCAGAGTGAGGTCAATCGCACGATCCTACAGATAAAGTCGAGTATTGCTGACGAAATAATCGCTGTTATGGAAAAGATTGGGAACAGGTTTTTCGACCGCGAGATTTTGGTCAAAGCTCTGGAAAAAAGCCCTCTGAATAGATTTGACGATGAGGAGAATTCATTCTTTGCGATCGAAAACATTCTTTTTCGACATGGGCTAGTGTCCTATCAGGTTCTCGAGGGGGAGAACTACAAGTGGATATCTACATGGCAACAAGTACCATACTCAGATCGGTCTAGACTGCCAAAGGATGCACTACTCTACCGGTTTCATAGTTCGCTGGCAGACTTGGTTCCAGCTCTGTATGGTCACGAAGGATAGGTACATTGGCTGAAAACGCATTCAAGAAACATCAGCTTTCGAATTGGAACGATTTCAAGGCCGAGTGGGCAAGCTACCTGCAAGGTCAGCATGAGGCTGGCGAGGAAGGCATAATCGATCCAGACTCCGAAGATTACCTCAGCGGTTTTGTGTTTAGAGGAATGGGTTGCTCAAATCATAATCTTATTTCAAGCTTTGATCGCCTTATTCAATCATTTTTGCAGCCCCCAGAAGACATCAAGTCCTTATATATTGACGCCATCGCAAATTATATAAAGGCTGGAAGAGAGATAAGGGCGTTCGGTGATCGCGATAATGAATTCCTTTTTTCTCCGGACGATCCGATGATCACATCGAAAGAAACGTTTGTGAAGGCAGAGGCCTTCGCGCAGCACCACGGGTTTCCTACCAGGCTTCTTGATTGGTCATCCAGTCCCTATATCGCTGCCTTTTTCGCCGCATCGAATTATAGCGTTTGCGAGTCTGATTATATCTCAATTTGGTGTCTTGATACGAAAGGCGCTGCGAAAATTCTCGAAAAGGATATCCAAATTGTTGATGAAGACTATTATGAAAATACACGGCTAATTTCTCAAAAGGGATGCTTCACGCGGAACGACTCTAACCTGCCCAACATGAACGAACTGTTCCAGAAGCCCGATCGCTTTTTTAGTAACCCAACACGCCCTGTTCTACACCGCCTCGATATACCTGTTTCAGAAGGCGATGCGATTCTGAAAGATCTCAATTACATGGGCATTGATTTTCTCCGTGTTTACCCCGACTTGGAGGGAATGAAAGAAATTGCCAAGTACAAGCTGGTTGAAGAGGCGGCAAAACCGTCTCGTTGATTACAATTTTCGTTTAGTATTGATAGAATTTGTCAGGGTTGAGCCTGTCGAAGGAAAAGCGTATTCTTATAACTGTTGGGGGGCGATCATTCTTGGGGTCCGGACTCTTTACAGTCACCATACCACGGATGCGATGAGGCACAGTGCAGCCATATAGGTTTTGAGTTTCCTGTCGTAGTGATATTGGATTTTGCGGTTTGAGCGCTGCGGAATGACTGGAATAGTGCCACGCTCGCTTAGCCATGAGAGATATAACCAACGTAAGAGAACATTGTGTGGAGAACGGAGACAGATACACTTAGCTGTAGGTTCTCGAATTTTCACGAGCGACTGATTGAAATGCCTGCTAACGACAAAAGAGCCGCCCTGCCGAATTTTCGGCGGGGCGGTTTTTTTAACAAACGCTGATAGTTACAGTCTCAAACGGGCCGCTTCCTACTTTGGAACTCACGCCGTTTGAGTTAATAAATCCGGCTAACCGCGTTTGGTATAGCTTCGTTTTGGAAACGCCATATAGCGGGGTTGCCAGTCCTTCTTTTGTGGAGTGCGTTCACCGCTTATGAAGCCCTGAATGATCTGCTTTTGCACTTTAGCGGTGGCAGCTAGATTGCCTTCGGCAATTTGTTTGCCGCCCACCTCTTCAAGCATGGCATTGATCGCTTCTTTATCGCGCAACAGATCAAAGTAAGTTTCATCGGGTTTCCAGCGATCGGACATATCAACGGACAGCATCATGCCAAGGTCTTCTATCATTGCGCTGCCACTGGTCAGGGTTTCAGCGACAATGAAAGCAAAAATACGGTTGACCGTCTCATCATCCATGGTAACCAGTTTTCTGAAGATGGCACCAAGATCGCGGCGAATATCCCAATCATGTTTATGCGGGACGATGCTGCCGCCCTTGTGCACGCCAAATTCGAACATGTCCCGAATTGCCTGACGCTCAGCAGCAAAGAGGTCTTCGGCTTTGTTGTCTTTCAGGCTGTCTGAAATGGCATCCGTATTGGCTTTTTGAGGGTCGGCGCTGATATCCCAAAGCTCTGAGCCAGCAATGATCTGTGCAACGCAAAGCCTCAAGACAATGCCCTGATGGTTTAATAGCTCTGCCCTGACTGCCGCATGACGATGCAATGCAAGATAATTTTGCATGGTCTTGGTGATCTCGGGCCGCTGCGGCTTTACATCCTCGCCAGCTTCGGTTTTCTCCCGCCGTTTGATTTCGGCGCGGGTTAGTTGCCCTTCATAGGGTGTTACTTCGCCGCTTGCAGAGACGCGAATATAAACCTTCCCGCCGTCTTCCTTTGCCGTATCTACATGCTCCCATGAATTCCAATGCTCACCCACATCGAGCAGAATGATTTCTGCCCAACCATCCTCGCGGAAATCTTCGATCAAACGGGCAATGGCCTGACTTTGATGCTCCCAAAACAACGCGGGATCGGCAAAATACTGATCTTCTCCAAACAGGTCTGAAATGATCACACCTTTGTAGGTTTCAAGATCAAAGATCGCGTTTGAAGTTGGTATTTGCTCACCGCCAAAGAGCCAGTTTTTAAGCTGATAGCCTTGCGGCGCATAGCCGTCATCGGACTTGAACAGCTTGTACCATTCCTTTTGCTGGCGCGTTGTTGCCATGGTCAAAATCTGCAATGTTGCAGCATTAAATTCCTCGCGGCGAAAGGCATTGCGAATTGGCGGGTGAAGGTTGGCAATTGCCAGTCTTTGCTGCACAAGTTTTTCTGTTACGCCAAAATGCTGCGCGATATCCTCCACGCTGCGCCCTTGTTTTGTGAGGGCTTGGAAGGCTTCGAACTGGTCGATGGCATCCATTGGCAAGCGTGCAATATTCTCAGCAAGTGAGGCTTCAATTGCTGCGGCATCATCTCCATCATCCATGATGACACAGGGTACGGGGTCAAGCTGTTCATCCTTGGCAATTTGCTGCAGCGCGTTGAAGCGGCGTTGTCCTGCAATAATCTCATACCCCTTGCAATTGGGACGCACCAGAAGCGGCTGAATAATACCGATTGCCCTGATGCTCGGGACGAGATCATCACCTGATTTCTCGCCGTTCTTGCGAACGTTGAGAGGTGAGATTTTAAGGTCTTCAATATTTACAAAATCGAGTTTCATTGGATTTCTCCTTTAAATGCTTGGCGCGGAATTGCACCCGCGAAACCAAAGCCCACACAACGAAAGGCTTTGGCCTCTGGGGTGGGATCACGCGCAATGAAAAATGAAATCAGTCCCGGCTATCGTTACCTCGGAATAGTCATGTGAAAGATCACGGGCGATGGCCTCGGTATCGATGTAGTGCTCAAGCGGTTTTGGGATTTCACCGTACAAACCTTCGTCAACGAAGTGTTCTGCCAGTTCCTTCATGCTTGAAAGTTCATAAAGGGTCATATCGATCTGGCCTGGATCATCAGCGACTTGCTCATGGGAATAACCACATTCACCCACTGCGATGATGTAACGAATTTTATGACTCTCTTCCCATTCCTCTACCGCCTCCAGATATGCTGTAAAGTTCGCCTGATTGAGTTCCCACGCTTTTGCCAGTGCGCAGTCAATGTCTTCGCCATCGATAAACTGGATTTCGTATTCTTCGATGGTGCCACCGCTGCTGTTGAGATTGCTAATTGCTCTCATGGCGTATTCGCTCGGCTTGCTAAAATAAAAGCCCTTTGCGCTTGTGTCGTAAGGTTGTGCATGAAGCTGGGTCATAACTGCCTCTCTTTTCTTTTTGGGTTTCGACAGCGGAGAAGCCCTTTACCCCTCGCGCCTGAAACCTTGCCCAGCGGCGAGCGTCCGAATTTAAAAACAAAAAAGCCGGCACCCGCTTTTGCGGGAGCCGACCTTGTCGGGCGGTCGATCAGAAGGGAAAATGGTTCAACCTGTTTTGTGGGGGACCGTTTAGTTGTTCCCCAAACGCCTTGGCGGTTGGTTGGAATTGCTTACGGGTAAAACTGGTTTAAGCATTTTTTCTTCTGATATACGCTGATTTTAGGTTTCCTCGCGTGATCCTCACGCGCAAAAACAAAGTGGCGGCCCCTGCCGCCTCCATCATTCTTTTTTGCATCTGGGGGCGTTACCCGCATGGGACGAAACAGCTCTTTGGCTGGTTCGGTGAAGCTTGGTGAGGAACGAGCCTAGCGCAATAGCACCCGCCCGGATGCCGCAACTTCGTACCAATAACAAGACGGGCGGCCGCTTGATAAGCAAGATTATTTAGTCTCTGGACAGATGCACGAAGTTGCCCCTGTCTCTACCGCCATTGTTTCGGTAATTGCATGCGCACACTGCGGATTTGCAGGATGGTTACGAAGCCCGGGTCTAACTGGTAGAAAACGTAATGTTCTTTGTAGCGGTAACGGTGGCGATTTTTGGTGATCGCCTTTCCCATGCGTGGATTATCGCTCAGAAGGTCAAATGTATAATCCAGCCCGCCCAGGTAAAGTTCGGCCTGTATCTCACCATGGTTTGTAACAGTGTAGCGATAAATGTCCTTGATATCGGCCTCGGCGTGCCGGGTACGCCTAACCTTCATGCCTCATTTCATCGCGTGCTTCTGCTATGATTTCGGCCATGCTGCGCTGTGGTGCAATGCCGGATTCCTGGGCTGCATCAAGATCGCGCTCAATAATCGCGTGTTGCTGTTCGTCACTTAGGGAATCCCACAATCTCAAGTCTTCATCACTTGGACAGGCTGATGAAGTAAATTTGATATGCGAGACGTCTATGGTGTTAATTTCGCTCATAATCTCATTATATCAGGATTCTGTTTCAAAAATCCAGTGTTGCGGCATAAGCAGCAACGGGCGGCGCATCCTTTTCGTAATCGCCTAAATTCATTTCGATAGAATGCAATGGACCAATCCCAGCATCGAAACGGCAAAGCAAAGGAGCACCTTGTCGCGAACATGAGCATAATGCACAAAACGCAATTTTCGCAGAGCTATCAATTGAGGAGATCGCTTGGGCCCAAATCCTCGTCCTCTGGAGACGGATCGCCACCATCTAACCAGTTTGCTGGAACCAGTGCTCGGCCATCTCGCCAATCAGCAGCATGTGTGACCCCCTCGAGCTCACCCCAAACATCGGAACCAGCGTGATCAAGAACAATTGCTTGTAGACGCCCCTTTGCATTAACGACTTCATCGCCAATAACTTTGAACACCGCTCGCACTGCAGAAACATCCTGATCGCGCGTACGCCCGGTGATGTCACCGTCATGATGCTCAAACCCTGTTGGAAAATAAACCTGGCTTGGTTGATCATAAATCAGGAAAGCAGGAACTGGATGATTCGGAACTTCAAGAAAAAAACGATGGAGCGCAAGAGTAACTGTGACGTGATATGCGAGCCAGTTTGCCCCGCTGCCTATTTCCCATAGATAGTCTTTTCTGTCGGAATGAACGACGCGAATAGTCAGATCCTCAACAAGTATCTCAATGGGAGTACTGGGCCACTCACCATCAAGATCCGGTAAAATAGTAGCGGCAATTTGTTCCACATTGCGAAGGGCATTTTTTGTGCGGTTTCGCACCTGTTGCTCAGAATAGACCTCTCTTTGTCTTTTAATTTTTTCTTCCAAATTGGCGATTTCTACTGCCTGATTAGCCCCATCATCCGCTCTCTCGAAAGTCTCAAGTGCCTGTTCCAGACGACCGAGAAATCTCTCCATTTTATCTCTTCGGTAAGTCACTGACCGAACTTCTTCGGACTTACGTTCGAGCAAGGTAATTTCTTGACGAATTGCAGCAAGTCGTTTTGTGGCTTTCTCAACTTCCTCTCTCATGCGCAAACGTTCTCTATCAAATGAATCTGAGAGGCTTGGCTGGGTACGAAGCTGAATTTCAATACCGGTCAGGGCTTTTACCAAAGCGTCAAGTTTTTCCCTTCCTTCGGTCACGGCTACAAGAGGATCGTCGATATTATCCGCTCTGGACTTTAGCCATTGCGAAATGTCGAGCCGGTCTTGCTGAATCCTGATGGCATCGCCGAATTTTTCGCTGCTTTCTACGAGCCTTTGAATTTCGCCAAGTCTTTGCCGTTGAACAGAAAGCTCAGCCGCCGAGACGCTCTCCTTTTCTTGAAGTTCTTCAAGCTGTTTCAGTGCTGGTTCAATGGATTCCACTGTTACGAAGGATTCCCTCGTGTTTGCTTGCGTCGCTTGGCGAAGCAGATCAATCGTTCGATTCTCATCTTCCTTCGGGATATCCGCATCCGTTGGTAATAGCCCCAGCTCAATGGCCTGACGCAACCATCCATGCGTTTCCACTTGCCATGCATGCACTGCATTTCGCACCGCTTTCAAGGCAGCCTCTGCCTGACGCAACAAACGTTGCAAGCGATCAATTTCCCATCGCGCGGCCAGCATCTCTGGCGTTAGCGCCCCAAGTACATAGGGGAATATTGCTTTTAGTCTTTCACGGTGCTCCGAAGAATCCGCATTGAAATATAACGCAAGCGGATTGGCGACAATATATTGAGGTTGGAAGTTGTAGGCCATCATATCGCGGAAACTTACGCGCGCCTGATATCCAACGTCCGCATCAGGATTGATGCGCATTTGAGACAAACCTGCAAGTTGGTCCAGTTGACGCTTGACCTGATCGGAAGTCCTATTTTTTTCCGATATTGTCTCAGGTACTGCAATTGAGTCACCTTCTAGGACAAACATATCACCAGTCTGTTTCGCATCTCCTGGCTCTCGCCTGGCCAGCAGCTTTTGCCCCTCCAATGTTTCGACAACGATGCCAAACCAGGAACACGCATCTCGAATAGTGCCGACTGGGATGCTGCATTTGCTCGAACCAAGGCAGTAATCGATAATTGGAATGACGGCCGATTTGCCTGTTTTGGATGCTCCAGTGATGACATTCGCCATTCCGGGCTCAAAGGGCAAAATTCTAGGTGGGTGCCCTTTCTTCGACCACAAAATGAGATTCATTATTTGGAAATGCACGGGCTAAGCCTCCACTCGCAAGAGCGCGAAAATTTGGTCATGTGTTAACCGCGCGAACCAACGACCGAGTTTTTCAGCTCCCATAACATGATGTTTTATGCGTTGAGGAGCAACTGGCAGACGGGCATCGTTACTTCGAAACCTGCCGGTCTCATAATCCAGATGCAGCATTCTCGACGCGATGCCAGCCCCAATTGACTCAAGTGTTAGTTCCCTCATTCTCAAAGCGCGGCTATGGATGGCAAGCAATAATTCACGCTGCTCTCCTAGCTTTTTTATCAATTGCGGAAGGCCAGAACTTTGATTTGTTGATCGGATATATTCGAGCGTTTCCGCATGCAAGAGCAGTGGTAAAATAAGAAAGAGGCAGTGAAACTCAGGTAGCTCGTTTATCTTTTCTTTTTGGTAGGCTTTTCCGAATTTCCAGAGGAGCATCGCCCCGAATGCGGGATTTTGTACAAGCACGACTATGGATGGATTGCTATTTCTCTTCATAACACTCAATCGCTCGAAAAGATGTTTTTGTAGTCGGCATGCCAGCCCAATCTCAAGTCATCTGCCAAGTAGTTGTATTCTCCGGCAATAAAGTATGCGGGTAGAGCACGTCCTTCCAATGGCATTTGCAAGTCGGTACACATCCGGTAAATCTTACGTCCTTTTGCTTCTGGCTGAAGGCGGGCATTTGTATCGACTATCTCATCTCGTGTGAGAGCGTAATGGCGGAGTAGCGATGAATCCATCTCATCCAAACTGCCTTCAAGGATGTCGCCATCAGCAGCCCAATGTGTTTTGTCTGCAGCAGATCTCAAAAAATCGCTGACTGCAACATTTACGAGGTTTTCAGAGGCCTCTATTGCGTTAAGCTGACGTACAAATACGGGAAGACTTCTTATCACTCCGTGGATTTCGTGGGGGGCGGGTTCTTCAATCGTTGGGATCAGCAGATTTGAGAAGTCGTATTTTTTGATAAATGCCCGAAATGTCTTGCGAAAACTCCCGGCATCCAAAACGGGAAGTTGCTTGGCTCGGATTTGCTTTTCAACTTGGTCCTTCGCTAGCCCAATTGCGGCAGCACAAAATTGATCAAGTGTGTCATCTGAGAAAAGTGCGATTAATTTTGACCTGATCGGCTCAATGGGATCGACTTCAGATACAAATTCAAAGTTCTGAATAATTTGTAGACAGATTTCTTCGCCGGCAGCAAGAAACTGCATAATGTGCGGCTCGATGCCAGCACCCTTTTTACCAATAAAGCTTTCAGTGCGGAATTTATTCAAGAGTTCGTTAGATTGATCGGTATTATTTGCGTTATGGAGTTCTGAAACGAGCTCCCCTTCTTTAAGTGGTACGACGTAGTAACGAAAACACGTGCGGTTTGCTTCCACCGTATTTGCTACACATAAATCAGCCCAATTGGCGAGAGTTTTCCATAGTTCTGCTGATCTGTTCGCTGCCGGATTTCCGGAAAGAGCACTTTTAGTTTGTTCTAAAATGAACTTTCCATCTGGCGCGTGAATGGCGATGTCATCCAGATGCTCTAGGGAAACCTTGTAGCGGACAGGTACGCTGAGCAAATGGTAGCATAATCTGATCGGCTGCAGGCCATACCCCAAATATTGCCCAGGAACCGAGCTTTTTGGTTTTACGATATCAGTTACGGTCATTCTAACCCTTAAAAAATTCGCTAGCCTTCCCTCCGCCCCTTGCAAGCGAACGAATGCTACAAGGTTAACGAAAATAGAGATTCAAGCAAGGACAACCATTCGAAGAGAATAGTGTATCCACATAACGGAGTAGAATTTCAGTGCCTATGTTGCGTGAAAGCACATGAAGATTAAGAGATGACTCAGAAGGCGATTATTTTCCGCGATACCGGTCAATTGCATCGTCAATTTCTGCTTCTACTTGTCTCGCCGAATCTTCAATTGCCTCACGAAAAGATGCGGTATCATTCATAAACGACGCGTAGTGCGCCAATGCGGCATGCAGATTGTTTCGGCTGCGCATTTTGATGATTTGCCTTTTCCAAGAGGAAATTGGATCGGAGGCAAACTGAAACTGCTGATTTTTTGTGAGCCAATTGATCCAATCAAACAAACTGCCCTCAAAAGACAACTCCGAGCACAGGCGCTTACCACGGCTTGAAAAAGCCAGTTGCCATGCTTGTGTGTCGACAACCGCTTCATCGCGGCTTTTTTGCTGCCCTCCGTACGCACCCTGAGAAATGATGTCTATGCAAATATCCTGTTGCTCAACGAGCTGTTCCATATGACCTGCGAGGACCGACAGTGTTTCCTTAGAATCATGCTTACAGGCCGTCGCCAGTTGAACACATCCCACTTGAAAGTCTTCACGGCTTCCAGGGGAAAAGCCTTTCCCAGTAAAATATTTCTTTGCGCGGCCCGGTAGTTCTTGGCTCGATCCCCAGCCAATTCCTGACGGTCTGTAAGAGGCTATGAAATGACAAGCAAATTCAAAATGAAACAAGGCAAGATTTGGCAAAACCGACTCATGTTGAAGCCCAGCATGATAAACTTCATTGCGCACTCCGTGCATGATGTTGATAGATTGGGAAATCTCGTGGTCTAGGTATCCGTCAACGCGGGCAAAACGAACCTTTTGTCTGAAGTCCTTTTTAAGTGCTTTGTCCAAGGTTGTTTGATTTTTGTAGACGTCATTCATGAAACCGAATATTTTCAGTTTGGCCGCCTTGTCCTTAGCGATTTGGTGAAGAACGAGCTCCAAAGCATTGTCAGTGAGCATCAGGCTAAACCGTGCGTTATGAACATCACGCTTTTCTACTTGCTCGAATGCGAAATCTAATTGTTCTAAAACTGAAGCCAAAAACATAAGCATAATGGTATATTGCCTGATTCCATTTTCAAAGGGAACTTTGACCTAAATGGTGCGCACAGGGTTCAATACCCGCGCGCGCCAACAGCAGGGGGGTGAAACGGGGGGCGGCACGCCTCCCTACGAACGGCATTTATGGCGTTCGGCAAGGGCATGGTTTACCATGCACACCTTGCGCGGATAATTAACTCACTCACCTTTTGGGTAAACCATTCTTTGATAACAAGGACAATGGTCAACCACAGAAACGAACGAACGTCTGCGCTGGGCTAACCGGATTTGAGGAAATTGCTGTATCGGGTCGAAACATGCCGCCCATTCCAGTCACGACATTGCGGAGAAATCAATTCCGGTTAATTGGATACATCAGCAGCAGCAAAGAAGTAGGTAATCGGAACGCATAGATGCCAGCTCACTTCAAGCAGCAATGACGCTGCAATCTTGTTTTTGCCGCTCTCATATTTTTGGATTTGCTGGAAGCTCATTCTGACAGCCTCGGCAAGGTCGCTTTGTGTCAAGCCCAAATCATCGCGCCTCTGCCTGATGCGTCCGCCGATCAGCTCATCTATGTCTTTGTCGGTAAATCGCGGCATATCAGTGTAAAGCCTCCAACCCGACACGCTTGAAACTGCGAATAAGTGTTATCGGCGCAACATGGTAATCTGCGGCCACTTTTTTCAATTCGCTGCCTTTGTCGGCAATCAGTTTATGCGCATGATAAATACGGCGTTTGGTGAGTTTAAAGGGTCTGCCAAGATGTTGACCGCGCGCCTTGGCCGCAGCCATTTTTTCTTTCGTACGACGTGAAATAACCGCCAGTTCGTATTCCGCATCGGCCAGTTGGTAGGCAAACCATTTGCGGCCCTCGGGCGTTCTGGTATCGATTTGCTGGTAGATCGAACGAAATGTGATGCCTTCCTTATCTAATCCGTCGAGAAAGATGAGACCATTCAGAGATGAACGGAAAGCACGGTCTATGGCAACGACAACGAAGATATCACCAGGCCTAAGGGCTGCTCTTGCATCTTCTAAGCCCTGCCGGTCTTTGGTAGTGGCCTTTATCGCATCATCATAAAATATCTCCACGCATCCGGCACGTTCCAAAGCATCTTGGTACTGATAGAGCGTTTGTTCATCTGTCGAGACGCGCGCATAGCCTATCTTGCGGCTTGACTCCTGCAATTGTGATGAAACCATCAGACGCACCTCCTTGCTGATTCATAAGGGAACCCATTTGAAAGCACCTTTCTTGGTTGTGTCTGGCCAATCTGATTCTCATAAAAACAGCAGAAATCTGCCGTTTTTTGATTCCATAATTTACAAGATATTAGTGTTCTGTATTTCTTCATAACGGTTCCCTTATGTTAGCCGGAAACCACCGGATCATTTCAACTATCTTTTTGTTTTTTATGGTGTTTTATCCACATGCTGCCACTGCCGAAAAATTCAAAAGCGCTGAGTTTTTGCAGTGGAAAAGGGAATCTCAGGATTTTTACATCGATGCGAACATCGGAATGGCGGGGCTGATCGCGGCACAAAACGACAAGAAGCACGCCGATTGTCTGGAAGACTGGTATCTGAAAGATAAGATTGAATCGATAGATTCAATTCTAAAACTGATGCGGCAATATCCGGATTATCACCCAAGAGGTGTCATTCTCGGCGTATTGGAAAAACACTGTGGTGCTTTTGCTTACACGCAACAGTAAATCACTAAACTTTAAGGACTGCTGTTGATAGTGAGGATTGGGTAGCTTCCAATCCATTCGTTTGTTCAACAGCAGTTTTAGGCTCGATCATTTCTGGCCGTCGCTCTTCGATTTCACGCTCAATCTCTCCCAGTCTTTGCTTTGACGGCGGATTGTCTTGGTCTTCGAATTCATTGCGGTAGCCACCGAGTGTGACTTGGTAGTTATACCAATCATCAAGGCGGCTCTGTGCATCATCCATATTCTTTTTTGCCGCAACAAATTCCGTATGGGTGGATTCGTTGCCGCTGAATTCGATTCGTGATGCTGTCGCCGCGTCAAGCACTTGTCCGTCTTCTGTGAAAACCTGCCCTGTTTCTGGGTTAAGGTAAACTTTGGTGCCGTCTGGCAATTCGGCGGCGCGTTCACGTAAGGATTCAAAGTCAGCTGTTGATGATGCAAGAGCTTCTTTGGCAAGAGCTATCTGAATTTCCGCATCGGTTTCCGCGTCCACAAGTGCTTCGCTTGCGGCCCGGTATGCTGCTGCGTATTCGGGATCGAGCAGCATCTGATCAAGCAAGCTTTGAATACTGCGCTTGGCTTCTTTTTTCGCGCTGTTGCCGCGCTCGGAATTATCCGCAGAGAGAAAGCGTTGATTTCTTCCGGTATCCAATCCTGCAATTTCATGATTGAGATCGGCGGCATTGTCCAACGCCTGCTTGTCTGCAGTCGCGTTCGAAACCTCATTGAATTGGTCGAAATACCGTTCCACCGAACACACCATTGTTGTTATTTTTCTTGTCGGCATATTTAGCCGAATAGCGCTAAACCTAATTGCGCTTAAAAAACTCGCGCAAATACGAGGTTTGACGTTCTTGCCAGAATAAATTGCGTCTGGATTTCAATTGCTTCTATTATATCATAAGTTGTGCAATAAGCTCAATTTTATAAAGAAATTGCAAAGGTCGCGCTTGATGTCCAAAAGACGAAAGCCAACAATTCTTAGCAAAAGCCAGCTAGGTCATACAATGGACCTCAGCGATTTGAGCAGCCTATCTTCCAAAGAAAAAATAGAAATCGTTCGAGTTTCAACTTTTGAACTTTTTGGCAATAACCACCAATTCACCGTGTCAGATTTAGGGGCATTTTATATCCAAATTAGTATGCTTGAGATGATGTCAGAGATCTATTTGACCTCACCAGATAGTCTCGGCGATGACGTTACGCGTAAAAGAAATATTGCTATTGTGCACTGCTTTATTTTATCCGCTTATCTTATCAAAGAACCCTATTCTGCAATAAGAAATTCAGATTTTTATTTTGCAAACAAAGACGGCATTCCGGCTTATCTTATTGCCGCCGATCATCTAAAATTGGCTGCACAGAACTTAGCAAAACAAACTAAAAACACTAATAATAAGGTCGATGGAAAATTTGTAGAGGCTGCCCAAAGGCGTCTCGAAACATACCTAAAGCTTGCGCAACAAATAGAAAAAGAACCGGATCAGATCGCGAGTGACACTCAAAGGAATGCAAACTTGTTTGTGAACGGTAGCGTGTGGAGGGTTCGTCTCGGATTCGCCTATCCGGTACCAATCTATTTGTGTTTAAAAATCGAAGCGGACAAGCCGAATCGATATTTTTACAACGTCACTTCTGATGAAATGTTTGGAATACATAAAATCGTAGAGCGACTTCCTAAAAAAGATTTGCCCGAATATTTGGATAAATTTGGAAGAAATTAGAAATACTGTTATAGTAAGTAATAAAAATAAGTTATTTACTATGAAAAAAGAAAAAATAAGACAAACATTTGATAGAAATATTAATACGTATCCTCGCATAAATGAAACTGAGTTCTCAGATCATGAATTCTTACTGAAACAAGATCCTGATGATTTTCTAAAGAAGCAGTTAGACGAACTTCTCGAAAATGGTTTATAAGGGCTTCTTTTGGCACTGTATCAAAATTGATCTCACCACTAAAATGGCATTTCTATCCGTATCAGGTGTGAGGGTAAGAGAGCTATGTCTCAGAAATTCATTCAAAAAAACATCGCCAAATTTTGATTTATTTGAACCTCGTGCCGTATTCATTCTAAATGCTATATGAAAAGCCAGTTCTTCATCAATATCGAAAGGATGTAGTAGTTCACACTTTGTACATGCACCTAATCTCTTCCCTTTCGGAACACGAAATCTTTTAGACCTAAGTTTTGTCGACAGGAGCGGATTGATATCGAATTCAACAAAGGAATAGTCTTCATTCACATTATTTGGGCATTCAAACATACAGAAATATACTTTTTCCCAATCCGCGTCTGTAAGCGTTAAAAATATCGAATTAAACTTTGAATCTGCGTGTTCAATAAAAGAAGTGTACAGAGTTTCCTGTATTTTCTTAAAATACTTTCTGATTGTTTTTTCTGAAATGCCGATCCGCTCGGCGCAAGCTGCTGGTGTCATACCAAGGGCGAAATCGAACACGATGCCGACAAATTCAGTTTCTCCTATTTTTTGAGATTTTGTGAAACGGTTGTACGGCATTTCTGTAATTTCAATACCTTATCTGTTGTATGTTCCCAAGATAATCTCAGAAATTGCAAATTTTCGCGAAGTTGGCAAGATGTCCGGAAGTCATATTCTGGATTTTTCGCTGAACCATTTTACTCAGCCTAAATTCAATTGAAATCAATACCTTGAGCGAGTGAGGGACACCGTATGCATTTCGGTGAGCGGAGAAGATATGTCCATAATTCAGATCATCGTCCTTGTAGCAGTCATGTCGGCATTTTCATTCGGCGGCGGCATTTCCTTCAAACAATACGTGCTAACCAAAGACATTTTGTTTTTTGCCGCTGGGTTCTTGAGCTATGGCGCAAGTAACCTGTGCTTTTTGCTCCTTATTGAAGAGAGCGGGATTACGCGCACCATCGTTTTGGGCACTGCCGTTGGTATTGTGCTGAATACGATGGCCGGAGTGTACTTTCGGGAACAGCTTACATGGGTTCACTTCACCGCTGCTGCGCTAGTTGTCAGTGCGACGCTGCTGATGCTCGCGCATAACCCTACTCATTCCATGCCCGACATCATTTCCAACCCATCAGAAACGGAGGACACCCTTGATGTATGATTCAAACATCACCGCCTATACCGCCGAAAAACTCAAGACACTTCGCCTAGACCGTGCGGCACTGGAATCTGATATTTTCGATCTCGCCCAACGTAGTGATAGCGAGATGGTGCAGAACGCGGAAAACCATGTCGCTAACGTCAAGCACCAGATGAAGTTGACGGAAAACAGCGTCAGAAACACGCTGTCTGTCTTCGCGGAAACCGCACACGATTTGGAGCAAGCCAAGCGCCAGTTTCAGGTTGAAAACGATATTACGCGGCCGCCGAAGAAGCCGGACAAGATGCTCTCGACATTGGCGGTTACCACGGGTGCTGTTATCGAGTCCGTGCTGACTTCCGTCAGCTTATTTGCAGATGGTCACGTTGATCCGGTTGTTGCACTCGGATTTGGCACGATGTTCGCCCTTACCAATACGGGACTGGGGATGGCCACCGGGGGGTGTTCGCGTTACCTCGACTATAAGATCAACAGCGTGAAGCAACGCCCGCAATATGCCAAAACGCGCTTGCTGGCCAAGACCGCTTTAACATCAATTCTCGCCGTCAACGCGGTGATGATCGTGGTCGCGGGTCGCGTGCGGGCGATAGGCGGTCATGAAGGAATATTCAAGTTCTCTGAGGTTGGCTTATTCGAAACCTTCAATGATGGCCTCGGCCTGGTCATCATGGTTGCTGCAGCACTTTCAAGCGGCGTGGCCTTTTTCAAAGCGCGTACTGGATTTTCTGATAGTTGTCCAGAATACAGTGATTACGCCGGAACGTCTCGCGAAATCATTGATTATGACGCCGAGGAAGTCGTCCAAAACACCCTGGCCGAACTCAAGTATCTTCTTGAAGATACCGAGGATGAAATTGTCGCCACATGGGCGCTGCCCGAAGACAAGAGCGATCTGAACGAGCAAGTCGTCCACTTCAAAGCAGACGTTCAAATCGCTAAAAACGACGTGCGCGTATTTGCGCAAGCCGAATACGAACGGAACCGGTTCGTTGAGGGAAGAGCAGGCAAAAAGCCGGTCCTTGACTTCAAAGAGTTTGACGTTCTGTTGACAGGTCTTGATGCGCTGTCTTTCACACCGCCCAATCAAGAGGCGCTTGATGCTTTGCGCCGTGTCCACGCTGAAACCGCCTCCGCCATTTTGGAAGCCCATGCGCAGTATCTGGCGAGCGTTCAAAACAACCGTTTTCTCCCGCCCCATAACCCAACAACCAAATAGGAGGTTTCCATGGCAACTCGAAGATATCCTTCACGCAACAGCAGACGGCGGTCACCCAGACCTGTTCGCGGTGGCCGCAGGCCGGGGCGCAGACAACAGCGAAGTTTTATCAGCACGCTTTTGATGAGCTCAGCCATCGTCCTTATTCCCATCGCTGGCTTAGGCTCAGGCGGTTACATGGCCTGGAACTATCTTAATACGGAACAGATCGACACCGCCTTTTGCTATGAGCGGGATGATCAATATCAGTCCGCAATCTTTGTTGATTTTTCGCATACGCAATCAACGACCGCGAGTCAGGAAAGTGATCTTGTAAACGCGCTATCGCGAACATTCCGTCAGCTTCCGCCGAACGGTCAAGTGTCTATCTTTACCACCTCCCGGGAAAATGCCGCGACTGTAGTCGATCCGGCTTTTACGTTGTGTAAGCCTGCCAAAAACGCGCCCGAGCAAAAGAAGATCGGTGCGCCGGATAAATCTCCCGCCGTCCTCAAGCGGGAAAGCATGGAGGCCGATGAAGCCTTTGCACGCGAATTGGAGAGCCTTGCTCAAGATTCTAAAAACCCCGAAAAAGCGGCCCGTTCGTCCCCGATATTGGAGCAAATTCGTGGGATTTCGGAATATGATTTTAACGCCCCCTTGCGCAAGCTGGTCGTTTTCAGTGACGGCATAAATAATTCATCGAGCGGCAAATTTTGCCAGATACAGGGCGAGCTTCCGATGTTCTCAAAATTCGAAAAAAGTTCATCCTATCAGTTCGTCAAACCGAATGACCTGAGCGGCGTTGATGTCGAATTTCTGCTGGTTGAATTCGGCCCACTGCCGACCAAAACACTGCCATTCTGTACCACGGCAGAACTTAGACAGTGGTGGGTGGATTATGCGAAAGGCAACGGTGCCAAAAGCGTCCGCCTGACGCCACTTGGCCTTGGCGCGGGCTGATGGCTGCGCATCAAAACACAAAGGGCAGCCGGTTCATTCCGGCTTGCCTTCTGGCTGGGGTTTCCTGGTATGCGCTTGACCATACCGGACCACTTCAAACCGGAAATGGGATCAATCTTGTTACCGCAGGTATATGGGGTCTGTTGATTATCTCCGGTTCCGTAGTCTTGGGTGATTGCTTAAAGGCAGCCAGCCAAATCTCGGAATGGTTTGCCGCCAATACACCAAAGCGTCTTAAGGGCACCTCCGATTGGGTCAAATCCTTATCTGAAGTGCGCCGCGATCTCATTCAGCATGATTGGGGGCCGTTCTGGGGCGCGTTTGAAGAACGATACTTTCTGGTTTTCCGCCGCCGCAAAGAGGTAATCGCGGATCACGAGTCAAATGCATTGGTGGTTGGGACTTCGGGAAGCGGCAAAGGCGTAACAGACCTTCAGGTCAACGCCATGACCATCCGCGAAAGCAAAGTTATCTTGTGCTTTAAAGGAGAAAACACTTGTGTTCTGGCTGGGCCATTGCGCGAGCGTGGTGAAGATGTCCGGGTCATCAATTTGGGTGATCTCTTTCCCGACATTATCGGTGAGAGTGACACCTATAATATTCTCATTCCTATTGCGGAGAATTTTGAGCGCCCAGGCGGTCTGCTCGATGTCTTCGATGATGTTTTCGAACTGAACATGCAGTTGCTTCCCGAACCTAAAGGTGAAGGTGGCGGCAATGACGATGGGTACTTCCGGCAGGGCAGTCGCGAGATGATAGGCTTTACCGTCGTGTTTTGCGTACTCATCTTCGGTGATGTCGCAGCACTGGGGGATGTTGCCCATGAGTTGAGTGATCGGGACACGCTTTTAAAAAATGCCCAATGGGCGAGCGGCAAACTCAATACGGCCAGCGATGACGTTGCACATCGTAAAATGCCGCTGGAAAACGCTCCATGGGCGAAGCGTCACGATCCCGAAGATGTCAAAAATTTCATCGAAGCGTTCCGTGATAAGGCATCTAAAGTTGCGGGTATTTTGGACAATAAAGAATCCAAAACTGCCGAATCATTTTTAACAGGCGCGCAGCAAGCCCTCGAGCGGTTCAGCAAAGGCACGCGTGCACATAAGAAACTTGCCAGCTCGACATTCCGCTTTTCTCAATTGAAGGAAGGCAAGAAGCCAACCACGGTTTTCATTGTAATCGATGCGTCCCGTATCGCGGCTCAAACACCAGCGGTTAGCCTTACAATGTGGGGTATGTTGACGGAACTTAAGCGCCATCCTGACAAGCATAGTCCCGTCTATATCCTGGCCGATGAGATAACGAACTTCAAAATTCAGGGACTAATTTCCGGCCTTACCTGGTTCCGCGGATTCGGTATCCGGATGCGCCTCTATCTCCAGAATTTCCCCGCCTTCCGCGAAGCCTATAGCGAAGCAGCTTTGAAGACGCTTCAAAGCGAATGCGAGTGTCAGATATTTCTGCCAGGTCTGCGTGATCCCGAAACGATCAAGTTTGTGAAAGACAAGCTGGCTGAACGGGCGGTGATCTCGCGCGGTCGTCGTGGCAGCCGCGCAAAAGGCTTTTTCAACATTGAGAGCATTGATTACCGCGAAAGCGAGGTGCCGTTGATGACGGAAGACGAGATCAGGCGCACTGACAAAGCAATCTTCTTCTTGCGTAAGAACAAGCCAATGTTGCTTGAGCCAATCAAGATTGCCGAGATCGCCCCTTTTCGCAAACAGATCGACATCAACCCGTTTCACGGCAAACCGTTCCTGCTTCCGGTCAAGCTACATCTCAAGCGTGGCAGCCTACTTAAGGTCTTAATGCGCCGCGTTGTTAGCTGGCTCCAATTCGGCAAGGGAGCCAGCAAATGAGGCTCGCTGTTTTCTTCGAAGCTCTCTCCAACATATTCAGGTTGTTTGGCAGCCTAATGCGGTTGTGGCCGTTTATGCTCATCGCGTTGCTTCTGCTGATGCCGGCGACGCCACATATCCGCTGGACCTATCAGTACATTCTATACGGCACTGAAAAGCATTTCGTCCGCTGCACCTATCTCGGCGCCAGTGGATTGATCACGCCGGACTTCCCGCCGCAATGCCCGTTCTTTGCTCTCATCAATCCCGATCATTGGAGGTGAGTGTGGCTGAGAAACAAACAAAGGGAAGCTACGCCCACCATACCCACCGCGAGTTCAACGAGCGTTTTGATCACAAGCGTGTTCGATCATCGGACGTAGTTGAACGTTCATGGTTGTCTAACCGTGTGCTGGAAGAACTGCCAACGGTTGCCAATGACTTCGCGTATGCCCGCGATCCATTCATCGCAAAGCAAATGGATGATTTGGGAAAAACTGAAGCTGAGCGTCGTGAAGAAGCTGCACGTCAATCCCGCATGGTGCGCAAAGACCGTCCTCATCACAATCTGAAACCGCCTAAGCAATTCGCTCGCTCAATCGATGCCCGCCAATTCTCGCGTGAATGGCTGAGAGAACAGCGCGGTGCGGCAATGGAACAGGCCAGAAAACATGACGAGGGGGCAAAGCAAATTGATCCCCCTGAACGGGAGCGTCACAGAGGCCGCGAGCCAAGCAGATAGGTATGAATGGAGGAAAGGAGAACAAAAACAGAACATTATTCTTGTCAAACGACAAAATTAGGTTAATAGTCCTATTATTGTCGTTAATTGAAATAAATTTCTAAGAAAGGAAAAGAAATGACAGCAGAAACACAAAACACTAACCGCCCGGTGGAGAATTTCCGTGATGGAGCAATCCAGGTCGCTGTCTGGCCGCGTCAGGGTCCAAAAGGCACGTTCTACGAAGTCGAGCGGACCCGATCCTACAAAGACAGGGATGACAAATGGCAGAAAACCCCGCTCATCTCGGAGCGCGACATGCTCAAGGCCCGCAGACTGGAAGATCAGGCCTATGAGGCTATCCAACGTCTGAAAGACCAGGACCGCGCTTTGAAGGACTTTCAGCGTTCTAACGGGGCTGAAACACCCGGACAATCAGCGGGTCAGCCCCAACCGGAGCCGGAGCTTGGTTTCAATGACCTGCAACAAACGCGGGAAGAGGCAATGTCGCAGGTGCCGGAACAACAGTCTGAACCACAGCGCGAGCCAGATCGTGAACCCTAGGCAACGGTGAAGTGAACCGTCTGAAACGCGGGGCATCTCCTTTAGGTGCCCTGCGTTAATTGGAACCGAAACCACAAGTAAGGAAAGTCCACCATGAGCATTGAAGAAGAAAACAATTCGAACAGCGAATTAGATATATTGAACATTCAAGCGGTTCGTATTCTGTCAAAACCCTCAATCACGGTGGATTATGAACTGTACGCGCACCACCTGGAACGGGCAGATTTGTCGGCAGAACAAAAACGTGAATATGCGCAAGCTATTTGGAGTGTGATGTTCCACTTTGCATCGCGTGGATACGACCTTCACCCGCTACAGCAGGTTGATGGTATTTGTGGACAATTCGAAAAAAGGTCGAAAATTCCAATCTCAGATTCGAACGATTTGGTAGACTCTCCGTAATCAATTTTTCAACTATTTCGCAAACCGCGCGCCAGAATTTGCAGAAAAGCGTGGGACAGGAGCTAAGAATGCACGCAATCTCTGAGACCGTAAGTCAAGGATCAAAAGCTGTTATATACTGCCGGGTATCGGGGAAAAAACAAACGACTGAAGGCAGCGGCCTGAGTAGCCAGGAATATCGCTGTCGCCAATATGCTGCAGCTAAAGGATACGATGTTGAAGAGGTCTTTCCTGATGACGTATCAGGTGGTGGCGACTTTATTAACCGTCCCGGCATGGTTGCACTGCTTCGCTATCTCGACGAGCGTTCCGATCAACAGTACATCGTAATTTTCGACGACCTCAAACGATACGCACGCGATGTGGAATTTCATCTCAAATTGCGGCGACTGATGCACGAACGCGGCGCTATTCGTGAATGCCTGAATTTCAATTTTGAAGATTCTCCTGAAGGCAAACTCAACGAGACAGTCACAGCGGCAGCAGGCGCGTATGAGCGTGAGTCCATGGCGCGGCAAAACCGTCAAAAAAGTATTGCTCGAATTGAGCAAGGTTATTGGGTCTTTCGTGCACCTGTAGGTTATCGCTACGATAAATCGCCCAGAGGCGGGAAGGAACTCGTCTTGAACGAACCGCTGGCCTCTACTGTTCGCGAGGCACTTGAAGGCTATGCTACCCGGCGGTTCGCATCTCAAACTGAGGTTCGGCGATTTCTTGAAGCTGATCCAAATTACCCCAAGGACAAACCCAACGGGGAAATCAGATCTCAAACAATCGTACGGTTACTTCGGAAAGTCGTCTATGCCGGTTATGTTGAAGCGCCAATGTGGGGGATTTCTCCCCGTAAAGGCAATCATCCCGGCATCATCAGTTTTGAAACCCACAGGAAAATTCGAAACAGACTGGATGCTGGCGTGTATGCGCCCACCCGCAAAGACATAAGTGACGATTTCCCATTGCGGGGTGCTGTTGCCTGCGATTGCTGCAATACGCTTCTCACCGCTGGATGGTCAAAAGGTATGTATAAGAAATATGCTTACTATCACTTTCGCGATAAGGATTGCCAGCACTACGGCAAGAGCATCCCACGCGCGAAAATTGAAGCGGAATTTGCGACACTGCTATCTGAAATTCAGCCTTCACATGAACTCATGGAGATGGCTTCAGCGATGTTTAAGGATTGCTGGAAGCAGTTGGCCTCGCAGGCATCTGAGCTGAGTCAAGTTCTTAAACGCAACGTATCGCAAGCCGACAAGGACATAGATCAGCTTGTTCAGCGAGCGGTCAAGGCCTCTAATTCCAAAGTGATCGCAGCCTATGAGAAAAATATCGAATCTCTTGAAAACGAGAAGCTAGTATTGATGGAAAAAATAGCAAATCCGGGCAGAACCAGACACAGCTTTGACACTTTGTTTGAACTATCTATGCGATTCCTCGCAAGCCCTTGTAAATTATGGGATTCTGGTCGAATAGACCTACAGAAAATGGTACTGAGAATGACGTTTCTAGAGCCTGTGCAGTATAACCGTGAAAACGGCTTTTTGAACTGCAAAACTTCCTTACCTTTCAATATGTTAGGTGGTAGCTTGACCCCATGCAGGGAAAATGGTGCCCGGGGGCGGATTTGAACCACCGACACGCGGATTTTCAATCCGCTGCTCTACCCCTGAGCTACCCGGGCATACTGATCGTCCGCCAGCGCTGATGCGTGATTGTGCGGTAGCCCCGAGGTAAGGGCTGATCATGTTGCTGACGGGTTATAGGCAAGTCACAAACGCCTGTCCAGTGGCGATGTTTGTTCCTTTTGGAAAAGTTTCTCAAGCACCCAATAGTGTCGAATTACTCTAGTTTTCTATGTCGAATTCGTCGCTGGAGGGGTCCTGCTCTACCACGGGAATTGCATATTTCCCGTCGAACCAGCGGCCCAGATCAACATCAGCGCAATGTTTGGAACAAAACGGATAGCTATCGCGGTGTGACAGCTTCTTGCAGATGGGGCACGGCACGGGCTTTCTGAGAGGGGTAATCTTGTTATCGCTCATGGGTTTGTCACTTTATTGCGTTTCGGCTTCAACCTGTTGGAGAACGCGGGGTAGCATGTCCGGCAGGTCTTCGGCAATAAGGCCGGGGCCGAACTTTCTGGCGCATTCCACATGCAGCCACGCTCCTGCCTTTGCAGCCTCAAATGGATCAAAACCGCGTGCCATCAGACCTGTGATAAACCCGGCCAGAACGTCGCCTGCACCTGCTGTTGCAAGCCAGGGAACCTGGCTTTGGCCCAGCGCTGCCGAGAGTTCAGTCCGGCCATCAGGTGCGACAATAATAGTCACAGCGCCTTTCAGCAAAATGCAGCAACCAGCCATTTTTGCGGCTTGACGGGCTTTCGCAATTCCAGACAGTCCAATCCCGTTATTGGCGGTTCCCACAGCCTCTTCAGCTCCAACAAGGTCCGGGAAAAGTCTGGCAAATTCTCCACTATGCGGGGTCAGAACTGCATTTTCATGCAGGCGGGCAAACAGGCTCGACGGATCCTCTTCAAAGCTTGTCAGGGCATCTGCATCCAACACAATTGGGCGTTGGCTCTTGAGCGCGGCACAGACCAGTGATCTGGTCTTTTGACCATGCCCCATGCCCGGCCCCAGGCACAGGGTGTTTTTTCTGCTGTCCTTGAGAAGGACTTCCAGCTCGGCCACCTTTGCAATCGGTGTCAACATGACTGCATTCAGTTGCGCGGCGTTTTCAATCAGGGCGTCGGGTGGACAAGTCAGAGTGACAGCGCCTGCCCCAACGCGTAACGCGGCCCTTGCAGCCAACCGCCCTGCCCCGCCATGGCCACTTCCGCCTGCAAACACCACCGCATGACCGTGCTGATATTTATGGACGAGATTGGGCTTGTTCAGCCCTGTGGGAATTCCGCCGGTGTATATTGGGTGATCGGGGTCAGAATCATCGGATTTTCCCCCGTTGGATGGTTCAAATTCCTCGATACCAAGATCGACAATCGAAAGAACAGGGCCGGTTTTGTCTGCACTTGTCTCTTTGGCCATTGCATCAACCAAAAAGAGATGGCCGGGCTTCATGCGCTGGAAGGTGACAATATGGTCCGCTCTTGGCCAGGATAATAGGGGCCCGTTGGCTGCTGGTGGTATCTCGGCCTGTATGCTTTTGAGCATCTGACCGCTGTCGGCGCTCATCCCGGATGGCATATCCACGGCAATAATGGTTGTGGCGTGCTGTGCCACCATATCCAGTTTTGTAACAATTTCGGTGCCAAGGGGACGCGCAAGGCCGGTGCCGAACAAGGCATCGATCACAACTTCCTGAGCAGAAATATCCGACGCGGTTAGCTCAGACAGAGGTTGGCTGCGATCAAGCTGTGCCCACAATTGTGCATTTTCTGCAGCGTCAGTGGGCAGCTTGTCGGGATTGCCATAGTGAAAGACGGTGACTTTCCACCCGAGCTGGTGCAAGCGCCGGGCAATGACATAACCATCACCGCCATTGTTGCCCGGGCCGCACAACACTGCGGCGGAGTACTCTTTTCCCTGAAATGACAGATGGGATTGCAACAGGGCATCCACCACACCGCGCCCGGCGGTCTCCATCATTGTTAGGCCGGTTACATGACCGGACGCGATTGCGCGCTGTTCGGTGTCGCGCATCTGCTGTTCTGTCAAGAGCTTGTGTCGCGTATGATCGAAATTGACGCGCGTAATGGTGCCGCTGGTCATATCTGCTCGCTTTTGATGTGTATCATCGCGATCGCCTGGACCCAGTCAACAGTCGTGTCATGCGGCTTGCCGCGATTATTCGTGGTTCAACCAGTTTAGCACAACCGGGAAACCCTCGCCCTGCAGCAGGGAAACGGTCTCAAACAAGGGCAAGCCCACCACACTGGTGTAGGAGCCCTGAAGATTGGTCACAAAGGCTGCGGCCAAACCCTGAATAGCGTAGCCGCCAGCTTTGCCGCGCCACTCATCAGATGCCAGATAGGCGTCAATTTCGATGCGTGACAGCTTTTTAAAGCGGACTTTGGATTCAACCAACCGCTTGCGCAGTCCACCTCTTGGCGTAACAAAGGCAACGCCTGTGTAAACCCGATGGGCCCGGCCTGACAGACGTTCCAAAGCCTCGACAGCTTCATTCACTGTTTCGGTTTTGGGTAATATGCGTTGACCGACAGCAACAACTGTATCTGCGCCGAGAATAAACGCATCATCATAGCGTTCTGTTTTTGGCGCAAGGTCCGCAAACTCGCTGTCTTTGGCGTCCATGGATTTAGCCATGGCCACAAGCATCTCACGCGCGGTTTTCGCCTTTGCGGTGGCAAGACGTGCTGCCAATGCTCTTGGGCTTTCACGACGACGTGGTGTTTCGTCCAGATCTACCGGCTGCAACCGATCCGGCTGCAGCCCGACCTGTTGTAGCAGAGCAAGCCGCCTTGGTGACGATGATGCAAGAACCAATTTGGGAGTGGATTTGGCAGCCATGTTTACAATTTACCCGTAAGCAGCGACGCCGGAAGCGGCATTCTGATTACTTAAAGCGGTAGGTAATGCGCCCTTTTGTCAAATCGTAAGGCGTCATTTCCACAAGAATTTTGTCGCCTGCCAGAACCCGGATACGGTTTTTGCGCATGCGGCCCGCTGTATGGGCAATGATTTCATGGTCGTTTTCCAGCTTCACACGAAACATCGCGTTTGGCAGCAACTCGGTGACCACACCGGGAAACTCAAGGATTTCTTCCTTAGCCATAGGATTCCTTATCTACAGTATTTTACAGGACTGAACTGGATTTACCGTTCAGAAATATCGTTAAGATGCCCGCACCGACACAGTAAGCCGACTTTTCGCATCACATTGGATGGTCTGTTACCAGATCATCAGCCAAAGGTCACCATTAAGTACGGGAAATCTGATAATTCGTGGGAAATGGGACTGCATGTCGCACTGTGGACGGATTTTCGGAGGCTCTATGAAAATCGATCAATGCAGAATTCTCTAACCACCGACTGAAAATAATGCGGCACCACACGATTATCGCATGGTGCCGCATGACATTGATCAGGATTTCAAAGTTTCGGGCAGCCAACTCGAATTTGTTGCCCGAAATTTGTTCCGTTCATTAGCGTCGGTTTCCACCGCCGCCATTGCCGCCGTTTCCGCCGCCATTGCCACCGTTTCCGCCGCCATTACCGCCGTTTCCGCCGCCATTGCCGCCGTTTCCGCCGCCATTGCCACCGTTTCCGCCGCCATTACCGCCGTTTCCGCCGCCATTGCC
>JBPOEV010000012.1:0-113194 GCA_051251535.1 Alphaproteobacteria bacterium | reverse complement strand
GCACTGCTGGCCAATGCCTCTGACATTGATGGCGATGATTTGTCCGTCACGGATGTCAGTGTTGACGCCGAATATGGTGCCCTCACCGATAATGGCGATGGCACATGGACCTTTGCGCCCACAGCCGATCTCAACGCAGATGATGTCCCGTTTGCCTTTACGGTCTCAGACGGCACAACAAGTGACGATGCAACAGCGGTGCTGGACATCACGGAAGTCAATGATGGTCCTGTTGCCGATGATGTGGATCTCGGCGCAACCGCCGAAGACACCAGCTTTATCATTACCGAAGAAGCACTGCTGGCCAATGCCTCTGACATAGATGGTGACGATCTGTCAGTTACCGATGTCAGTGTTGACGCCGAATATGGCGCCCTCACCGATAATGGTGATGGAACCTGGACCTTTGCTCCGACGGCAGACCTCAATGCCGATGATGTGCCGTTTGCCTTTACGGTATCTGATGGCACGACGACAGACGATGCAACAGCGGTGCTCGACATCACCGAGGTGAATGATGGACCGGTTGCGGATGACGTTGATCTGGGCGCAACCGCCGAAGACACCAGCTTCATCATTACCGAAGAAGCCCTTCTGGCGAATGCATCTGACATTGATGGCGATGATTTGTCTGTGACAGATGTCAGTGTTGACGCAGAATATGGCGCCCTCACTGATAATGGTGATGGCACCTGGACCTTTGCACCAACAGCCGATCTCAATGCAGATGATGTCCCGTTTGCGTTTACCGTCTCAGATGGCACGACAAGTGATGATGCTACGGCGGTGCTGGATATCACAGAAGTCAATGACGGACCTGTTGCCGATGATGTGGATCTGGGCGCAACGGCTGAAGACACGAGCTTCATCATCACCGAAGCAGCGCTGCTCGCCAATGCATCCGACATTGATGGTGACGATCTGTCTGTCACGGATGTCAGCGTCGACGCCGAATATGGGTCCCTCACCGATAATGGGGATGGCACCTGGACCTTTGCGCCCACAGCAGACCTGAATGCAGATGATGTTCCGTTTGCCTTTACCGTCTCCGACGGAACCACTTCCGACGATGCGACCGCTGTGCTGGATATCACAGAAGTCAATGATGGTCCTGTTGCGGATGACGTCGATCTGGGCGCAACGGCTGAAGACACAAGCTTCATCATTACCGAAGAAGACCTGCTGGCCAATGCATCCGACATTGATGGCGATGATCTGTCAGTTACCGATGTCAGCGTCGATGCAGAATATGGCGCCCTCACCGATAATGGGGATGGCACCTGGACCTTTGCGCCCACAGCAGACCTGAATGCAGATGATGTCCCCTTTGCCTTTACCGTCTCAGACGGCACAACGACAGATGATGCAACGGCCGTGCTCGACATCACGGAAGTCAATGATGGTCCTGTTGCCGATGATGTGGATCTGGGCGCAACCGCCGAAGACACCAGCTTCATCATCACCGAAGAAGCCCTTCTGGCCAATGCATCCGACATAGATGGCGATGATCTGTCTGTCACCGATGTCAGTGTTGACGCCGAATATGGCGCCCTCACTGATAATGGTGATGGCACCTGGACCTTTGCACCAACAGCCGATCTCAATGCAGACGATGTCCCGTTTGCCTTTACGGTCTCAGACGGCACGACGACAGACGATGCAACAGCGGTGCTGGACATCACCGAAGTCAACGATGCGCCAACTGACATTCAGTTCCTGACCACACAGACGATCACAACGGACAATTACGAAAGTGTTTCCGGCGTCACCGTTACAGCGCGAAATGTTAATTCTGACGGAAGTCTGACTTCTGAATCAGAAGACAATGTTTCTTACACAAGCACCGGCTTTGGTGCCAATGGCTCCGCAGGCGATGTTGCCAATCAGATTGAATATGACACTGAACACGAAGTATCCGAAGAGTTGATTTTTGACTTCGATGCCGACCAGACCTCAGTGACGGTCGATGTCGACCGCTTGTACGGTTCTGAGGGCAATGGTGGTGAAGAGGGAACATGGACGGCCTATCGCGATGGTGTTGAAGTTGGAAGCGGTATTGTTGACAATGATTCTGGTGAATTGACTGCCACACTTGAAGTTACCGCCAATGATGGTGGCGGGTTCGACAGAATAGTCTTTGCCGCCTCGGAATTCCCGGGCGGTCAGGAAGGCACCAACGGTTCGAGTGATTATTACGTCAATGCCGTCACTTTCCAGGGTGAGGAAACGCTGTCGATCAAGGAAAACAGCACATCCGGCACCGTGGCAACTCTGTCGGCAAGTGATGTCGACGATACGGAATTTTCATATGAGTTCGTGGATGGTGCAGGAAATGTAATTACAGACCCCAACTTCATGATTGTCGGCAACGAAATCCAGATTCGTGACGACGCGGATATCGATTATGAAGAAAATACGGTCTTCAATCTGAACGTCCGTGTGACCGATGATGATGGCGGCTCCCACACAGAAACCCTCACAGTGGATGTGGTTGATGTGTACGAGGCCGATATGCACTTCACAGGGAACCCTTCCCTGTCTGCTGATCTTTCAGATGGAGACGTAGTTGCCACAGCTGCATTTGACGCACATCCAGGCAGTTCATCGCACAGCTTCTCGCTGGCTGATGACAGCGACGGCGCTTTCGACATCAACTCATCAACGGGTGAAATAACAGTAGATGGCGATGTTGATCCGGGCTCCTCGCACACTGTTACCGTGAAAGCGAAAGATAATAACGGCCGGACCTATGAGGAAGAGGTCACGATCTCATTCGGGTCGAATGGATCAGAAACCATATCCGGCAGCGAAGGTAATGATATTATCTACGGGTTCGACGGCAGCGACTCGATCAGCGCGGGCGATGGCAATGACACCATTTACATAGGCGATGCAGGAACGTCTGCCGGATCCAGCACAATAGCCGACAATGATCCAACCGGTTATTGGCGTTTGGGTGAGACAAGTGGCAGCACTGCAAATGATGAAACTGGAACCAGCAATGGCAAATATAATGGAGGCGTTGATCTCGGCGAAGAAGGTGCGGTCAAAGGAGACACAGATACTGCTGCTGAATTTGACGGGAAAGACGAATTTGTCCAGATAGGCAATGACAGTTCGTTTCAATCCAGTACCGGCTCTGTACAGCTCTGGTTCAATGCGGACAGCACTTCCGGCACCAACATGTTGCTCAACAAAGATGGTGGTAGAAGCGGTGAGTTGAAGCTTTATATCGAAGATGGTGTCCTGGTAGGCTCACTCGGCAGTGAAATATCTACTGGCAGCCGTGGCGGCGCAGACGTCGTTAAGGCAACAGGAGTTTCTGAAGGTGAGTGGAACCACGTAACACTGACATGGGATGGGGAAAACCTTTCGCTTTACCTCAACGGTAAGCTTGTCGACGCGGATGACTCCTCAAAGGGTCTGGACGGCAATTCCGGCGATATCTTCGTCGGCGCCGATCATGACGAGAAGGACTTCTTCAACGGCACCATTGACGAAGTCGCCATATTCGATAAATCGCTGTCTGAATCCGACATCGAAGCCCTGTATGAAGGCGGCCCCGGTGAACATGCAGACACAGAGAACAAAGTTGATGCCGGCTCAGGTGATGACCTGATTGTGGTTGGATCCGGCGCCGACCACATAGATGGCGGACTTGGAACCGACACGGTGAGCTATGCCGAGGCTGAGGGCTCCGTTACCGTCAATCTTGCTGAAGATAAAAACAATGCCGGTGAAGCTGAAGGTGATACATTCAGTTCCGTCGAAAACGTGGTTGGTTCTGACTATGGCGATGTCCTGATCGGCAATGATGAAGCCAATACGCTGGACGGTGGCCAGGGTGACGACAAGTTGGCTGGCGGTGATGGGGACGACATCTTCATCTACGAATCAGGCGATGGCAGCGACACAGTATCCGGCGGAACCGGTTGGACTGATGCCATTGAACTAAGTGGCTTTGACAGCGGCTCCTACGGAACCGACTGGACAGTTACAATCACCAGCGGCGAAATTGAAGGGCAGAATGGCGATAGTCTGGATCTGTCCGATGACGCAGCTGGAACAATCAACTTTGATGATGGTAGCCAGATCGACTTCGAACAGCTTGAACAGATCTACTGGTAAGAAAAAAGGCGTCCGACTGATCGGGCGCCTTTTCTGTCGTTTATTTCTTACGAAATCAGACCGCCTGCATGGCCTGTGCATGGGTGCGACCGCGCCTTGCCAGCAATTTGTTCAACGCTGATACATACGCTTTGGCAGAGGCTACCATAGTGTCAGTCTCCGCTCCGCGTCCTGTCACCATGATCTCATCATTTTCCAGACGCACCGAAACTTCAGCCTGAGCATCGGTCCCTTCCGTCACTGCGCTTACCTGATAGAGCTGCAGCTTGGCTTCATGAGGCACAATCATGTGAATGGCGTTGAAGGTCGCATCCACTGGCCCGTCACCTGTGGCTTCCTTGGTAACGTGTTGACCGGCAACATCCAGCGTCAGCGTAGCCTTCTGAGGACCACCTGTGCCTGCGATGACGGTCAGAGCGACGACGCGAATTTTCTCACCGGCAATGGTGGCTTCATCACTGACCAGTGCTTCAATATCTTCGTCATAGACGTGCTTTTTCTTGTCGGCCAAAGTCTTGAAGCGGTTGAACGCATCCTGAAACGCGTTGTCACCCAGATCAAAACCCAGTTCCAACAGCTTTTCCTTGAACGCATGTCGACCGGAATGCTTGCCCATAACCAGCGAGGTTTCCTTCACGCCGACGTCTTCGGGACGCATGATTTCATAGGTTTCGGCGTTTTTCAGCATCCCATCTTGATGGATGCCGGATTCATGGGCAAACGCATTTGCGCCCACAATTGCCTTGTTGAATTGAACCGAGAACCCAGACACGGTGGATACCATTTTGGAAGTGCGCAACAGGGCCGTTGTGTCTACGCCAGTACGATAGGGCAGAACATCGCCACGGGTACGGATGGCCATGACAATTTCTTCCAAAGCCGCATTGCCTGCGCGTTCGCCCAGACCATTGATGGTGCATTCGACCTGACGGGCACCTGCTCGCACGCCGGCGATCGAGTTTGAGACCGCACAACCCAAATCATCATGACAATGGGTGGAAAAGATCGCCTTGTCCGCATTGGGAACCCGGTTCATCAGAACAGCGATCATGTTGTAATATTCATCGCCCACCATGTAGCCGACTGTGTCTGGAATGTTGATGGTTGTGGCACCGGCGTTGATCGCCGTTTCGACCGTCTTGCACAGATAATCAATCGGCGTGCGGGTGGCATCCATTCCGGACCATTCCACATCTTCCACCAGATTGCGGGCCTGTGTCACCGTTTTGGTGATGATTTCCAGAACCTCTTCCTGGGTCTTCTTCATCTGATTGGCCAGATGAATGGGCGAGGTTGAAACAAAGGTGTGAATGCGGCCACGTCTGGCGTGTTTAACCGCCTCGCCTGCCCGCTCGATATCACCGGGAATAGCGCGCGCCAGACCGGCAATCACCGCATGTTCGGCGCGGCGGGCGATTTCCGATACCGCTTCAAAATCGCCATTGGAGGCAATTGGAAAACCGGCTTCGATAATGTCCACACCCATATCATCCAGCTGTTTGGCAACCATCAGCTTTTCTTCATGGGTCATGGAGGCACCCGGCGATTGCTCGCCATCGCGCAAGGTGGTGTCAAAAATCAGAACCTGATCCTTGTCGGATGAAGTATTTCCGGCTTTGGCGGTGCTCGCTCGTGCCGCAATCATCTTGTTCATTATGTCTTCTCCTCAGCGTCAAACGCTGCAATCTGCGCCTATCAAAATCCAGGGATCTCTTATGCGCGTTATTTCTATGTTGTGGTGATTTAGCAAGTCCCCTGAGAGCGCGCCGGACAGACCGGACAGCCTACGCTCAGGGGTTGATAAGGAGGAGACCGGATAGCGCACGACCAAGTGTTTGCGCAGAAGATTTTGCATCATTCTGGGCAAATGGTCCGGCTGTCAAAGCTGATTTATGTAAATCCAGCAACGTCATGTCTCATTTATCGTATAAAAACTTACGCGAAACTCTCACAGGCTTTTCCATTTTGCAAGCCCCAAAACTTAGGGTCTGAACCCAATTGGGAGATTAAATTGGCGTTGTATGGAAAGCCCAAATGCTATGAACAGATTGTAGGTAAGGCTGGTTGCTTTTTCAAAATCTGTGAAGCGGCAGTTGGGCTGTCTATACAACGTCCCTTCGGGATGAGCGTGTTTTTGGGCAGGATGTCGGCGCAAAGGCTTGAAAACCAGACGGTTTCCTGCGTCTTTGCTGCTAACCCTGACCAAAACCACACTCACCAATTCAACCTCACAATTGAGTCCAGACCCTAGGCTGGACTGCGCGCAGTTAAATCCTAGATAACAAACAGAATCTCATTGCCCGAAAGCTGCCAGATGCTTGAAGTCCGAAACCTGCAAAAATCCTATGAAACACCTCAAGGCAAAATCCAGGTTCTCGACGGGATCAGTCTGGATCTGACAAACGGTCAGAGCCTTGCGCTCATGGGCGAATCCGGCAGCGGTAAAAGCACCCTGCTGCATCTGATCGGCGGGCTGGATACACCTGATGAAGGGCAAATCCTTTTGGATGGGACAGATGTCGGTACCTTGTCCGATGCCGGACGGGCAGAGCTGAGACGCGGCCAATTGGGCGTTGTGTTTCAACAATTCAATCTGGTTCCCAGCCTGAACGTGCAGGACAATCTGGCGTTTCAGGCGCGGATAGCGGGTCGGTTCGATACTGCATGGCAGGCGCATTTGGCGGGCACACTTGGGCTTGATGATTTGCTGCAGCGCTACCCAGAGCAATTGTCCGGCGGTCAGCAGCAACGTGTTGCCATTGGCCGGACGCTGGCTGCCAAGCCTCAGCTTATGTTGGCGGATGAGCCAACGGGCAATCTGGATGAGGCCACGGGCGATGCCGTGTTGGACTTAACACTGTCTCTGGTGCGCGATTTGGGAAACAGCCTGTTGATGGTCACTCATAATCCACGCCTTGCAGAGCGTCTGGACAAAACCATTACGCTCAGTGGCGGGCGCGTAAGCTCTTGAGCCATATCCGCATCTTTTTCTGGACACTGCGTGTGCTGCTGGGTTTCTGGCGCAAGAACCGTCTGTCTTTCATCACCCTGATTGTGGGGCTTGGTGTCGCAACGGCGCTTTGGAGCGGTGTTCAGGCCATCAATGCCGAAGCGCGCGCCAGCTATGACCGAGCGGCGACCACACTTGGCGGTGATCAGTTCCGCTCGCTCATCCCACTGGCGGGCGAAAGCGTTCCGCAATCGATCTTCGCCACTTTGCGCCGGGCCGGTTGGCGCGTGTCGCCGATTGTCGAGGGAACGTTGCGCCTTGAAGGCACGCGGTTGCAGCTGATTGGGATTGATCCGGTTACCCTGCCCGATACCGAACTGTCGCAGAATGACTGGCTGATTGCCTTTGAAAACACCAATGATGATGTTCAGGCCTTTCTGACACCACCCTTCCGATCCTTCGCGCATCCTGAGACGATTGCACAGATTAATGCGCAAGACAGCGCAACCCTGCCGCCGCTGTCTGCGCTGGAAGCCCTGCCGCCCGGAACGGTGCTGACCGATATTGGCGTTGCCCAACGCCTGTTGGGGCTGGAAGGCCGCATCAGTCGTCTTATCCTGTATGACCGGCAGAAGGTTGAAGTGAGCACATTGGAGCCGCTGATCGCCGGTCAGTTGCTGTTGGAGGAACCCGCTTCCAGTTCCGCGCTGGAAAGCCTGACCGACAGTTTTCATCTGAACCTCACCGCCTTTGGCTTTCTGTCCTTTGTGGTGGGCCTGTTCATCGTCAATTCGGCGGTGGGACTGGCCTTTGAAAGCCGCCGTCACATGGTGCGCACATTGCGGGCCTGCGGCGTCTCGGCCCGGCTTCTGGCACTGGTGCTGATGGTCGAACTGGCATTGCTGTCGCTGACGGCCGGACTGCTGGGTGTTTTTGCCGGATATCTGATTGCCTCGGCTTTGCTGCCAGATGTTTCGGCCAGCCTGCGCGGGCTTTACGGCGCGCAGGTTTCCGGCCAATTGACCCTGCAATGGCACTGGTGGCTGAGTGGATTGGCGATTGCCATGCTGGGTGCCTTTTTTGCCGCCGGGGCCAATCTGTTCAAACTTGTGCAAATGCCGATCCTTGCGAATGCGCATCCCTTTGCCTGGCGCCAGGCCAATGAGCGAAAACGCCGCTGGCAACTGGCTTTTGCCACAGGCTTTGTCCTGATCGCGCTTGCAGCGTTGCTACTTGGCGGCTCTCTGGTCGCCGGGTTTGTGCTGATGGGGTCTGTGTTGCTGGCAGCCGCGCTTTTGCTGCCTTCAGTGCTCGCCCGCGTTTTGACAGTGTTCGAAGCGCGGGCAAAACGTCCGCTGTGGCAATGGTTCTGGGCTGATGGCAATCAGCATATGTCCGGTCTGTCGCTTGCGCTTATGGCGCTGTTGCTGGCGCTGGCGATCAATATTGGTGTTGGCACCATGGTGCAGAGTTTCCGCACCACCTTTCTGGGCTGGCTGGATCAGCGTCTGGCACCGGAGATATATCTGAATGCAGGTACGCCGCAGCAGACCGGCGCTGTTCTCGCCTATCTGAAAGATGAGGAGGCCGTAACCGCCATTTTGCCGATCTGGAATGTGGATGGCCGCTATCAAACCTTTCCGATTGAAATTTTCGGGTTTCAGGACCACCCGAGCTATCGGGACAATTGGCCCTTGCTCGATCAGACACCCACCATGTGGGACGATGTGGCGGCAGGGAAAGGGTTGCTGATCAGCGAGCAGATGGCGCGCCAGTTTGACCTTTCGATCAATGCCGAGTTTGACCTGTTCAGCGAGATCGGGCCGCTGACCACCAAAGTTCTGGGCATTTATTCCGACTATGGCAACCCGATCGGTCAGGTCCTTATGGCCGTCGATCAACTGACCACCCAGTGGCCGTCGGTACAAAAAACCCGCTTTGGTCTGCGTGTTGCACCGGATGACAAAGCGCGGGTGCTGAACGAACTTGACCAGCGCTTTACCTTTGGAGAGGGCGGGCTGATTGATCAGGAGGCCCTCAAAACCCTCTCCCGGTCTGTGTTTGAACGAACTTTTGCCGTCACGCTGGCCCTCAACGCCCTCACCCTGGCTGTTGCGGGCATTGCCATGCTCACCAGCCTTCTGGGCCTGTCACAGGCGCGCCTGCCCCAACTGGCGCCCATCTGGGCCATGGGCATTACGCGGCGCAATCTGGCTGGCATTGAACTGGCCAAAACCGTCGCGCTGGCTTTGCTGACCTCTGTGCTGGCCATTCCGCTTGGCCTGCTTGTGGCGTGGATTCTGCTTTCGGTCATCAATGTGGAAGCGTTTGGCTGGCGCATACCCATGCTGCTGTTTCCGCTGGACTGGTTGCGTCTGCTGGCGTTGGCCCTTCTCACCGCCGGTCTGGCCTCCCTCTATCCGGCCATCAAGCTGAGGCGCATGCCGCCGGCAGACTTGCTAAAGGTGTTTGCCAATGAGCGTTAGACTTTTCACAAAAATGTGGCTGCTGCTCTTGCTTGTGCTCGCCAGCGCCAGCGCACACGCGCAAGGCTTTGCAGGCCTTGGCACCAACAGCGAAGGCTACGCACAGGTTACACCGGGCAAACTCTTCAGCTTTCCGCAGGACCACGGCCCCCACCCGGATTACCGCATTGAATGGTGGTACGTGACCGCCAATCTGACCGATGCAGACGGCAATCCCCACGGCATACAATGGACGCTGTTCCGCCAGACCATGACGCCCGGCACCGAGGAAAGCGGCTGGAACGATGGGCAGGTCTGGCTCGGTCATGCGGCCCTGTCCTCGCAAGGCCGCCATCTCAGCGCGGAAACCGTTGCCCGTGGCAATACCGGACAGGCAGGCGTCACCACCGCCCCCTTTGCTGCCTGGCTGGATGACTGGTCCCTCACCTCCACCGCGCCAGCGGAAGCAGACGCAGACAAAGACGCATTTTCGGCCATGCGCCTCACCGCCAGCGATGAATCCTTTCGCTATGATTTGACCCTCACCACAAACAAGCCACTTGTGTTCCAGGGCGAGGCCGGTTTCAGCCAGAAATCTGAGGCTGGCCAAGCCTCCTATTATTACAGCCAACCCTTTTTCGAAGTTGCTGGCGACATTACGGTGGGCGATGAGACCCTCACCGTCACAGGCAACGCCTGGCTCGACCGGGAATGGAGCAGCCAACCCCTCACCGGCACCCAAACCGGCTGGGACTGGTTTTCCCTGCATTTGGACGGCGGCGAAAAACTCATGATGTTCAGGCTTAGGGATGAAACAGCGGGTGATTATTTCTCCGGCACATGGATTGGCTCCGATGGCGCCGTCACGCCACTTGGGCCAAACAGCATCCGAATGACACCGCTCACGACTGCTCAGGTCGCAGGCCGTGAAATGCCCATCGGCTGGCGACTGGAAGTACCTGACAAAGGTCTGGATATTCAGACGCAAGCGCTGAACGCAGATAGCTGGATGCAGACCTCAATCCCCTATTGGGAAGGGCCGATCGGGTTTGAGGGCAGTCATGCGGGTGTGGGGTATTTGGAAATGACTGGGTATTGAAGCGGGAAAATGATGGAGAAACTTCGGTTTTAGACAGGTCATGCGTGGATGGTTTGGGCGGGAAATGTGGTTTGTGGCGCGCGGGAGAGTTCAACCCGACCGCGCCGGACACGATATTCGCCGACAGCGATGGTGAGCAATTCTGGCCGCTCTCCAACTTTCCTCTGAGCCCAAGTAGAAATCCTTCTGCAATGCACCCAATGTCAACTTCATTGGTCAATAGTGCCGACCACTAGGTGTCCGTGGTTGCGCCTTTTCTCCTTCGGATCGCCTTATACAACGGCCATGCAATCACCAGAACAGTGGCTAGTGCCAGCGTTGCAGAAATTGGGCGGGTCAGAAGCTCGGTCGCATCGCCGCGGCTGATTAGCAGGGCACGTCGCACACTTTGCTCGGCCATCGGGCCAAGGATCATGCCCAGAATGATGGGGGCAAGCGGGACATTTACTTTTTCGAGGAAATACCCGGCAACACCAGCCAGCAACATGACCCATAAATCAATTGGTCGTCCGTTGATCACATAGACGCCGACACACATCAAGATCAGGATAGAAGGCACCAGGAGGACACCAGGAAGTCGCTGGAACTGCGCAAACACCCGTGTCGCAACGGCCCCGCCCAACAATAGTATCAGCAGTGAGGTTATTAGCATCTCCATCATGAATCCACCGACGAGCACTGGATTTTGGTGGAACAGTTGTGGTCCCGGCTGCAATCCATGGATTGTCAGTGCGCTGAGAACCAAGGCTGCGACCACGTTGCCAGGAATGCCCAGTGCCAGCGCGGGGATCATCGAAGCGGCGTTATCGGCGTTGTTGCCGGATTCAGCCGCAGCCACCCCTTGCGGGTTACCCTTGCCAAAGCTGTCGGGGTCTGGCGATGCGTTTTTGGCGGCGTTGTAGCTTAGGAAGGCTGCAATATTGCCACCCGCTCCAGGCAGGATACCCACGCCGATACCTATGCCAGACGACCTTATCCATGTGGGGATCAGCGCGCGGATTTCCCCGGGCTTGAATGGCACATTACTCAGTTTCAACTGCGCGGCAGACAGACCTTTAAGATCGCATTTCTCGGCCAGTTGCAGGACAGGCGGCAGCGCATAGAGACCCACAAGAACAACAATCAGATCAAGCCCACCCAAAAGCCAGGTTTGCCCAAAAGTAAAACGCGCTTGACCCGAAAGGCTATCGATCCCGATTGTCCCGATCAAGAGGCCTATAATAGCGGCCATGATGCCTTTGATCGGATCTGAGCCGACCATGACACCGACCGAAGCCATGCCAAAGATCGCAATCCAAAAGTACTCAGCAGGACCAAAGAACAGCGTCACGCGGGCCAAAAGCGGGCCAACCGTCATGAGGGCGATCGCGCTGGCGATACCGCCCACGGCCGACGACCAGCATGCGATTTTCAGGGCCTTCGACGCTTCGCCTTTGTCCGCCATGGGAAAGCCGTCAAACGTCGTCGCAATTGAGGCCGGCGTGCCAGGGATGCGCAGCAGGATTGCCGGAATAGCGCCGCCATACATCGACCCGTTGTAGATGCCCGCAACCATGGCAAGCGCCACAAGAGGGTCCATTGAATAGGTCAATGGCAGAAGTAACGCGATAGCCATTACCGGGTTCAGCCCCGGAAGCGCGCCGATGAATACGCCTAAAAGCGTGGCGCCAATCATCGCAAGAAGTGGCCAGAATGTCAGAACGTTACTCAGGGCGTCGGTATAGAATTCCATGGGTTAGCCTCCTGGACCGAACTGCTAAAACAGAAGTTCGCGCGGCAATGGTTTTTCAAGCAGAACCGAGAACACGAGATAAACAACAGAGATAAACACGCCTGCCACGATCAACGCATAGATCCATTGTCGGAAACCGAGCGCGATCGGCAAAGCCAGCATCAACAAAAAGGAGGAAGTGTAAAAACCAAGCTGCACAACCAGCACCATGTAAAGCGCCGCAGCCGCCACGGTTGTCACCATCTTGATCGGAGCTGGGACCAGAACCCGCTCTTGAGATGACCGGGCGCGCAATGCCTTAGCGGCGACCGCCATACCGAAAAGCGTCAGGATAATACCAAGGACCATGGGATAGGTGCCGCCAGCGCCATTATAGGACGTCGCAATCCAAGCCGCAAAAACACCGATGCCCATAAAGGTGACACCAAGGACGATATCCTGACGCTGTTCCATCAGTTTGACAGACCGAGGCCAGCAGAAACCTCTGCCAGGGCATCGAACTCAGCTTGCAGACGCGCACCAAGATCGGCGCCTTTTACGACATTGGGAACTTCGCCTTTGGTAGCAAGAAACTCAACGTAACTGGGGTCGTTGACAGCGGCTTCAATGATGTCTGCCAGCTTGGTAACAATTGCCGGATCCAGATCCTTTGGGCCAAGAATGGCGCGCCACAGAAGCGTTTCCTTGTCGCCCATTCCAACGGCCGTGAGGCCCGACGCTTTTGGCAAGGCAGGAACGTCATTCGCGGATGTCACAATCAGGCATTTCGCCTCACCAGTTTCGACATAAGGCAGAACGGTTGAGATCGAGCCACCATAGATGTCCACGTGACCGCCCAGAAAGTTCTGTAAAGTTTCTCCGGCGCCGCCAAAGGGAATCGCGATGGCGTCGATGTCACGCTCTTGGAAGATACGTTCGGCTGCCAGCTGCATTGTGCCGCCGATCCCGTCATTCCCGTAGGTGTATTTGGCCGGGTTCGCCGCCAGTTCTGCAAGGAAACCTTCACCGTCATCTGCAGGGAACTCTGCATTTACACAAAGTGTATAGGCCGTCTCGGAAGTCGATGCGATTGGCGTAAAGCTTTCCAGCGAATAGGCCACGTTCTGTACTTGCGGCACGGTCGTCAGCGGGCTGTTCCAGGTCGCGAAAAGCGAATATCCGTCGGCTTTGGCCTGCATGAATTGCGAAGCCCCAACTGACCCGCCACCGCCACCAATGTTCAGAACCGCGATAGATGTTCCGAGCGCCTCTTCCAGCAGGATTGCAAGTTTGCGGGCGCTGGTGTCTGTGCCACCGCCAGCACCAGCCGGGATGGTCAATTCGATCGCGCGTTCCGGGTATTCAGCCAGTGCAGGTGCTGCCAATGCGGTCACTGCCGTCAGGCCCATAAGTATTGCTTTGATAGTCATTTTCTTCCTCCCTAGGTATTGGAATTGTGTTGTTAAGTAATTTCGCTGCGATATCGGAATTGTGCCGCGCTGCCACGCGCAATGCGCCATTCAACAGGCTTGCCTTCAATGTCAAAAGCGGTTCTTTGGATAACCGCGACGGGAGCATTTGGTTCAAGCCGAAGCTGCCGTGCCACAGCGTCCGTGGCCGTTCCAAATGAAAGATCATCCGTCGCGCGCTTCACAAGCACGCCAAAATGTTCGAAGTAAAGCGGGTAAAGCAAGGGACCAAGAGACGCCTCGTCCAGCTTTTCAAAACCGGAAAATTGGGCGACAGGAATGTAGATTTCCTCATAAAGGACGGGCAACTCAGACAGACTTCTGAGGCGAACGACCTTGATCACATCAGATGTGCCAAGGGCTGCCGCCGCCTCGTCAGGGGCTGAAGTGCGACTGCGCAGTATCAAGTGGCTGGACGGAATTGATAATTGGGTGCCATCGGCTTCGCGCCATTGAAAGAAACGAAACAGCGTTGCATCAAATGAGGGCGCCCTGACGAAGGTGCCAGAACCCTGGCGCCGCTCAAGCAGCCCCTCGCTGACAAGGCCATCGACACCCTTTCGCACAGTCCCAACCGACACGCCGTATTCCTGCGCAAGTTTTGCCTCGGAGGGAATCGGAAAATCGGCTGTCCAATCACCGTTCGCAATGCGACTGGTAAGTGTATCGCGCAACCGAATATACGCCGGTAGCCGGTCATCGGTTGTCGTAAAATCAATAGCCATAGTTTCCTCCCGGCTAAATCCTTAAAGCATATTGACCCATATAGTCAACTAGTCATATATATGAATTAGAAGGAACCAAGACATGATAGACTTTGATTGCCATGCGCATATCTATGAGCACATCACTGCGGTAGCGAATGCTCGATACGTTCCTTCTTCCCCTGCACCGCTGTCGAAATGGCATCGTCATCTGGACCAAAACGGCCTGAAAGGCGGGGTGATTGTTCAAGTTAGTTTTCTTGGAAACGACAATTCCCAACTTTGTGCAGCACTTGCTGAACTGGATCGCGCTTACTTTGCAGGTGTTGCAGTTGTGCCATTTGATGTCAGTGAAGCGGAGCTGGAACGATTGGTGCTAGCCGGGGTGCGCGGTATTCGTTGGAACCTCGTGCGTGGAGCTCAGGTGCCGGATTTTGCGACGAAACTGGTGCAAGACTTTTTGCGCAAACTGCGCCAATACGGCCTCCACATAGAAATTCATTTGGAAGGCCCGCGTCTGGGTCGAGTACTTCCTCAGCTCACAGACCAAGGCATTAAGATTGTCGTCGACCACTTTGGGCTGCCATCAGATCCAAACCCCAGGCAGGACCCATTTGTGAGAGCGGTCGCTCAATTACCCGACATTTCATCATTGTACTTCAAGTTTTCCGCACATTATCGCACAGCCTTTGATCTTCACCCGCATGCAAAGGAATTGTTGATGAGAATTCCGCAGGACAATGTGGTTTGGGGTAGCGATTGGCCACACACCCAACATGAACAAAACGCCAATTTCGCGGCCGTAGCCGCACTTCGCAACGGGTGGGAAGTTCAATCTGACCAAGCCGCCACCCACGCTCTTTACGGGCTGTCTTTGAGCTAGACTGAAACTCATCTGGAGGCTATTGGGAGTTTTTCGGTCAGGCATATGACCGAAAGTCGTCATTCGTCTACTCTCAACGAATGCCGCTTTGGCTAGCTTGGTTGGACAGACCTATTAGGGGTGAAGGCATCATTTAACCAGGTTAGCAACGCTGCTTCGGAAGATAAACGTGACATATGCCACGCAGTTTTCAACTTGCACTTAATATCGTACTGCGTTCGCCAACAAACCTTTCAACTCCACTTCCTCGGCCAAAACCCCGAATCATCAAAGAACGCCTTGATTATATCCGCCAAGATTTCAGGCTGCTCGATACATCGCAAATGCCCGGCATCCTTGATCACTTCGAAGCGTGACTCCGGGATCAGTTTTGCCAACTCCGCCACGACAGATAACGGATTTTCGCCGTCCTGATCTCCGACGACGCACAGGGTCGGGATTTTTATGTTGGCGCAGCCTTCGGTAAAATCCGTGTCTCGGATGGCGGCGCTGCTGGCGGTGCAGCCTGCGTCCGATTGGCGGCTGAGCATGGTCTTGTAGCCGGCATATGTGGCCGGGTGATCCTTTGAGAACCAGCGCTCCATAATGCCGTCGGCCAGGGATTTGATACCGCCATTTTCGACCGCTGCTATGCGGCCATTCCACGCACCAGATCAGCGCGTTTGGCGTAGAGGCCCTGTGCAATCAGCAACCCGGTCTGACATACTCCGGGGCGAGCAGGTGGCTTTTTTCGCGCAGCATTTTGGAGACATGTTTGGTGAAGGCCGAGACCTTTGCGGAGCGGCGGACATCTGGATGAACCAGAACCCACAGGGAGGTTTCCATTTCCGTGACGGCTGGCAGCAGTCTTTGAAGCTTGGCGTTGTTGTCGCCGATACAACAGGGCAGCACCCCGATAACACCGCTCTGTATGCAGGTTCTGACGCCCGGAAACGTATCGGCTGTGAGCTTGATGGATGTGGCAGGAATGTTGCTGTCCATCCAGGCCGCAACCGGTGAGCCGGAGATGGATTCGCCCGGGCCTATCCACGAGCGGGCTTTCAGATCGTCAAGCGTTACTGCCGGTGGAAGCTTTGCCGCCAGTGAAACCGCGCCATAAACGGCGAAGGAAACGGCGGAGACGCGTTGCCCGACCAGATGTTCGGGCGGCTTTTTGGAGGCCCGGATGGCGACATCGGCGTCGCGTCTGGTCAGACTCAGACGCTCATTCGTGACCGTGACATCCAACTGGATCAGAGGGTTGTTGCTGCTGAACTCCAGAAAGATGTCCGCCAGGACGCTTTCCAGAAACGTATCGGTGGTGGTGACCGTCAACTGGCCTTCAAACCGGACATCCTGACCCGCGATGCCAAGATCAATGGTGGCGATGCTCTCCTGAATCTCCCGCGCGGTCTTGAGCAGCGCCTCACATTGCAGCGTTGGCGTGTAGCCGGTTTGCAGCCTGTCAAACAGGCGGATGCCCCTGTCCTCTTCAAATCTGGATATGCGCCGCAGGACCGTGCTGCCATTCACCCCAAGTTTTCGGGCCGCTGCAATCGCAGAGCCGGAATCCGCGACGGCGATCACATATCTGAAAATGTCCCAATCTTCATTCTGCATAATTGCAGAAGATGCATGCATTATTCGGTATTGTCGAGCCAAAATGCAGAGCGTAACGTTTCCGGAAGTCCTGAACCCGCTGATGTGAACCCGTTCTTTTGAGGAGACGATTATGAAACGCACACTTGTAACAGCCGCTCTGCTGGCAGCCTTTTCAATCGTGCCGGTGTTTGGCGCCGATGATCCCATTGCCGCGCGCAAAGCCATCATGCAAAATGTCGGTGCTGCAACCGGGGCCGGCGCGGCCATGGTCAAGGGCGAAGCCGAATTCAACGCCGTGACCGCCGCATTGGTCCTGCGGACCATGAATGCCGCAGCGCTTGGCTTTGGTGAATTGTTTCCGGAGGGAAGCGAAAGCGGCGGCAAAACCACCGCAGCGCCCAGCATCTGGGATGATCGCGCAGGCTTCGACATGGTTTTGGCAAAGTTTCAGTCCGACACAGCAGCAGGAATTGCTTCAAAGCCGGCCGATCTTGATGCCTTCAAGGCTGCGTTTGGCGCGGCAACGGCGAATTGCGCTGCCTGCCATAAGGATTATCGCGTCAAAAAGGAATAGCTCGGCCAACAATTCAGCCAAAACCGTTCCTGCATACAAAGCGATACTGATCGGGGCTGGTGGCCCTGATCAAATCAACGCGCCGGTTGCCTAACCGGCCTTTGGCCAAAGCCCCGCATCATCAAAGAACGCCTTGATCATATCCGCCAGAATTTCCGGCTGTTCGATGCATGGTAAATGCCCGGCATCCTTGATCACTTCAAAGCGTGACTTCGGAATCAGTTTTGCCAGCTCCGCCACGACAGATGGCGGAGTTGCGCCGTCCTGGTCGCCGACGACGCACAAGGTCGGGATTTTTATGTTGGCGCAGTCTTCGGTAAAATCCGCGTCCCGGATGGCGGCGGAACTGGCAGTGTAGCCTGCGTCCAGTTGGCGGCTGAGCATGGTCTTGTAGCCAGCATATGTGGCCGGGTGATTTTTGGGAAATTCCTTTGAGAACCAGCGTTCCATAATGCCATCAGCAAGGGATTTGATGCCGCCTTTGTCGACCGCTGCTATGCGGCCATTCCACAGCTCGTCATTGCCGATTTTGTGAGCTGTGTCGCACAGCACCATGGCACGGACGAGATCTGGGCGTTTGGCGTAAAGGCCCTGTGCAATCAGGCCGCCAACGGACAGGCCAACAATGATGGCGTTCTTCTGGCCCAGTTGATCAAGCAGTGCTTCCAGATCGGCCACATGATCATCCATCGTGTAAGGCGTATCGCCCAGATCAGACAGGCCGTGGCCGCGTTTGTCATAGGTCAGGATGGCGCATTCACCGACAAAGCGAACAATGACATCGCGCCAGATACGGAAATCGGTGCCAAGGGAATTGGAAAACACCAGCAGAGGCGAGCCTTCCGGCGCGCCGATGACCTGATAGTGTAGATTGACGCCATTGATGTTTGAAAACTGCATGTCTGCCTCATTAAAAATGTATGGCCGCTGTGGTTCAGCGGCCAAATCAATTTCGGGTCTGGACCCAATTATAGGCAGTTGCAGTTCAGTGCGCCAGCAGCAGTGGCCTGTTGGCCTCTGTCAACATTCTTGATGTTGTGCTGCCCAGAAACCAGTCCTGCAAGCGTGTGTGGCCATAGCCACCCATGACAATCAGCTCTGCATCCATATCGGTGGCATGGCGGACCAGTGTTTCGGCCACACTGCGGCCTTCTGTTGCCACGGGCGTGACGGCAAGCGGCACATTGTGGCGGGACAGATAGGTTGCCAGATCCGCCCCCGGCTCGTCGCCAAAGCGCTCACTGGCACTTTGCGGGTCGGCCATGGTGACTTGCACATCATCGGCACTACCCATGAGGTCCAGAGCGTGGCGCACGGCAATAGCCGCCTGTGCTCCACCATCCCAGGCCAGCATGATGCGTTTGAGATTGTGCAGCGGGCACGCTTTGCCGTTCATCACGAGAACCGGACGACCGGTATCATACAAGGCACCGCGCAAGGATTGTTGCATCAGGTAGCTGTCCGGATCATAGGAACCAGTGAGCAGACACAGGTCACAAAAGCGCACACGGCGGCCGACATCGCGCGCCACTGTGCCGCTCTGGCTGTATTGGTGTGACACATCAAAGGTGAGTGGATCGACGGGCAGATTGTTTAAAATCCATGTCTCCAACGCATCTGCCTTGGCCGCAAGTTCGTCCTGCATGCGCGCATATTCAACGCCCCAGACTTCGAATGCCCCGCCCCCATAGCCCGATGACATGGGCGGCTGTGGCGTAAGGCCAATGACGATAACACTGAGATGAGCCTTCAACGCACTGCACAAAGTCAACGCCTCGCTGATGGATTCATGGCTATCGTTCATGTCGTGCAGGGCAATAATGGTTTTGTAGGGCATGTGTCTCTCCTCTTATCGCTGGCGTCGTCGTGTGCCGATCAGGTTGCCGCTGCGCATTTTTGGCAAAGTGCCGCCATTGGAATCGCCTCCAGACGTTGATCTGGAATCGGCTCCTCGCACTGAGCGCAAATGCCAAATGTGCCGCTTTCAATGCGCGACAAAGCAGCCTCAATGGCTTTCAGTTCCAGCAAGCCGGATTGGCCCAGAGATTCCATAACCTCATCGCCTTCGCTTTCAACCGCACGCTCTTCAACATCGGGGTCTTTCTTCTGATCCAGATCATGTTCGATGGTTTGAAGCCGCGTATTGAGTTCCTCACGCCTGTTCAACAGGCGTGTTTTGTATTTTGCAGTTTCCATGATTTCTTCCTGATCTCTTACCGGTCCACAAGAACCGGGCATTTGGCATGGCGCACAACGCGTGATGCGGTGGAGCCGAGAAAATAATCGGCAAGGCCCGGGCTGTGGGACGCGATGATAATCAGATCGACTTCCAACTGCTCTGCCGCCGCCACAATGGCACTGGCTGGCGAGCCACGCCGCACTTCCAGCTTAACGTTGCCACCTGCCCCGTAAGTTGCATCTTCAAGGGCGGTATGGGCGTTGGCTGACAAATCCTTGATGACCGCGTCCGGCAATTCTGCCGCCACATAGCCGGGAATATCTTCCACGACATTCAAGACGGTAATTGTGCCGCCCGGCTCCAGTAGTTTTTCGGCAATGCCAAAAATTTCCTTGCCGTGACCGACATCACTCAGATCAATGGGAACCAGAATTTTGCTGTACATGACCACCTCCTCAGTTGGTGTCATATACTTAGGCCTGTCAGCCAAACCCGGCTTTGACCTGCATCAAATCCGGCAGAATGCCGGTGTGCAGGCTTAGGGCGCGGGCCCTTTATGGGTTCGCACCCTAAAGTCCGTTGATGGGAATTTTCAAAGTCGGGTTGCCATGTTCATCTTTTGGCACATGGCCCGCCCGCATATTGACCTGCAGCGACGGAATGATGAGTTTGGGCATGGCAAGGGTCGCGTCACGCGCCTCGCGGACCTTTACAAAGGTTTCCTCGTCAATGGTGTCGTTGACGTGAATGTTGTGCTCGCGTTCCGCGCCCACTGTTGTTTCCCATTTGATATCCCGGCCATTGGGACCGTAATCGTGGCAAATGAACAGGCGCATTTCTTTTGGCAAGGAGAGGACGCGTCGAATCGAGCGAAACAGCTCGCGGGCATCTCCACCCGGGAAATCTGCTCGAGCAGACCCGCCATCTGGCATGAACAGCGTATCGCCAACAAAGGCCGCATTGCCAACGACAATGGTGATGCAGGCTGGCGTGTGACCGGGCGTGCTGAGAATATGCGCGGTCATCTGGCCAAATTTCAGCGTGTCGCCATCTTGAAACAGCTGATCGAATTGCGATCCGTCGCGCTGAAACTCGGTGCCCTCATTGAAGACTTTTCCAAACGTGTCCTGAACCGCGATAATGCCAGCGCCAATACCCAGTTTGCCGCCCAGCTTCTGTTGAAGATATGGCGCGCCAGACAGATGATCAGCATGGACGTGGGTTTCCAGGATCCACTCGGTCGTCAGGCCCTTGCTTTGCACATAGGCAACCAGTTCATCGGCGCTTTCCGAGGAAATGCGGTCTGCCGCATAGTCAATATCCATGACGCTGTCGATGATCGCGCAGGCCTTGCTGGACGGATCCTCCACCACATAGGAAATGGTGTTGGTTGCTGCATCGAAAAAGCCTTTGACCAGGGGCATCAATGCCATGTCCGGTGTGAAAGGAATGGAATGTTGGTGACCGTCGCTCATAAGTTCTGCCCTCCTGAAGCCTGCATCTATCATGTAGGGCTATTTCACCACGGTTCCAAACCATTCAGAACAATCTTTCGATGTGCAACTGACATTCTAGACACCCAGAAAACGTTGCTGAAGGTCTGGCGTCAGATTGTCGATCGGGCCGGTCCAGACCGACTGACCTTTTTCCAGGATGGTGCAGCGCTGAGCTATACTCATCACCTCCCGAAGTGACTTATCCACCAGCAGAATGGCCTGCCCCTGCTCTTTGAGCGTCTTCAGCGCTGCCCATATCTGATCGCGGATAACCGGGGCCAGCCCTTCGGTCGCTTCATCCAGTATCAGCAGCTTTGGATTTGTCATCAAGGCGCGGCCAATGGCGAGCATCTGCTGCTCTCCGCCAGACAGAGTGTTGGCCATTTGCGTGGACCGTTCTTCCAGTATGGGAAAAAGCCCATGGACCTTTTGCAGTGTCCAGGAACCGGTGCGTGCAGTGGCTACAAGGTTTTCAGCAACAGACAGGTTTGGAAAGCAGCGCCGCCCCTCCGGCACAAGACCAAGCCCCATCTGGGCGCATTTGTGCGATGGTAACTGGCTGATGTCGGACCCGTCAAAGGCAACATTTCCCGAACTCACCGGGTTCAGGCCGCAGACGGCGCGTATGCTGGTCGATTTCCCCATGCCATTGCGCCCCATCAGAGCCACGATCTCCCCCTCTTCCACGTCCAGATCGACCCCGAACAGAACTTGGGTCGCGCCATATTTGCTGGTGAGTTTTTTAACATCAAGCAGCATCGGAACTGCTCCCCAGATAGGCTTCCTGCACAGCGGCAGATTGGCGGATGTCTTCAGGCATGCCGCTGGCAATGATTTTTCCATAGACCAGAACAGAGATGTCATCGGCCAGTCTGAAGACCGCATCCATATCATGCTCCACCAACAGAATCGGGATGGTGTGTTTCAGATCCTCCAGAAACGCTGTCATCGCTGCTGTGCCTTCCGGGCCAAGACCCGCCATCGGCTCATCCAGCACCAAAAGGCTCGGCTCCAGTGCCAGCGCGCAGGCAAACTCCAGCTGTCGCCTTTCGCCGTGGGACAATTCCATGGCGCGGATATCGGCCCGGTCCTGAAGGCCGACTTTTTGCAAGGCGGCTTCTGCAGCAGAGCGTAAAGCGTGATCCTTCCAGACATTCTTGAAAAAGTGAAAACTGCCGCCCCGGCGCGCCTGAACCGCCAGCATGACATTGCGGCGCGCAGACCATTCCAGCAATAGATTGGAAACCTGAAAACTGCGGCCAAGCCCCATATGAACCCGGCGCTCGGCGGACAGATGCGTCACATCCCGGTCTTTCAGAATTATCTGGCCCTCATCAGGCGCCAGAAATCCGGAAATCTGGCCGATCAGTGTGGATTTTCCTGCCCCATTGGGGCCAATCAATGCGTGCAGCCTGCCCGGCAGGACAGACAGCGAGACATGATCGCTGGCCAGTACCGCACCAAAGCGCTTGGACAGGTTTTTGATCTCAAGGATTGGCTGTGGACTGTCAGTCATGGCGGGTTCTCCCGCCAATGAGGCCCATAATGCCACCATTGGCAAACAGCACTGTTGCCAAAAGAATGAGGCCGAGGAAGAACTGCCAGCGGTCCGTCAGTCCACCGAGATAGGTTTCCAGAAGCACAAACACGATTGCGCCGATGAGTGGCCCAACCAGCCGCCCGACACCACCCAGAATGACAAAGATGATCAATTCGCCTGACATGTGCCAGCTGAGGCTGGTGGGGCTGACAAAGCCATTCAACTCGCCAAACAACGCCCCGGCCAACGCAACGATCATGGCGGACATGACAAAGGCGGTGAGCTTTACGGGGAAAGGTGCAATGCCAATGCTGGAAAGGCGCAGCGCGTTCATCCGCGCGCCCTGCAGCGCCGCGCCAAAACGGGCATTCACAAACCGCCAGCAGAGCAACAGCACCAACAGCAGAATGGCAAAACACAACAGGAAGAACGAGAATGCCTTATCGGTCTGGACACCTGGAAACTCATTGCGCAAATAGATCGACAGCCCATCCTCCCCGCCATAAGCGGGCCAGGAAATGGCGAAATAATAGAGCATCTGGGCGAAGGCCAGCGTGATCATGATGAAGTAGACACCAGAGGTGCGCAGGGAGATGAAGCCGATCAGCAAAGCCAGCAACCCGGCCAGCAGAATGGCGATCAGCCAGATCTGCAGCATCTGATTGGTGCCAGCCAACTCAAACGGCACAGTGGCAAACAAGCTGTCGTCAAATGCGTGAAACGCAGCAATGCCGGTCACATAGGCACCCAGACCAAAGAAGGCAGCGTGACCAAAGCTGACCATGCCGCCATAGCCAAGCGCAAAATTCAGCCCGATCCCGGCAAGGCCCAGAACAGTCATTCGGGTCAGCAGATTAATGATATAGGTCTCGCCGGATATGTGAGCGATGAAGGCGGCCACAGGCAGGCCTAGCAGAACAACAAGACTGACCCAGGATTCACGTGACATATCAGGCACTGCTCGTGCCGGTTGCCGGGAACAGACCTTGTGGCCGCACGGCCAGCACAATTGCCATCACCACATAAATGGCCATGGATGCCAAAGACGAGCCAAGTGTCGTGGCATCTGAATTATTCATGAAAAGCTGAAAGAAAGACGGCAGGAAAACACGGCCCAATGTATCAACCAATCCCACCAGTAAAGCGCCAATCAGCGCGCCTTTGACAGAGCCAATACCGCCAATCACGATAACGACGAAGGCAAGGATCAGAACCGGCTCGCCCATGCCAACCTGAACCGATGACAGCGCGCCAACCATGGACCCGGCCAACCCGGCAAGCGCTGCACCGAGGGCAAAGACGATGGTGTAGACAAGCCGAATATTGACACCAAGGGCTGCAATCATTTCCCGATCAGACTCCCCGGCCCTGATGCGCATTCCCAGCCGCGTGCGGGCAATCAGCCAATACAATCCCAGCGCCACCAGCAGACCCACAAAGATGATCAGCAATCTGTATTTGGAATAGGTCAGCCCGCCAATCAGTTCAATCGTACCGGAAAAGGCCTCTGGCACATCCAGAAACAGCGGCACATCGCCAAACACCCAGCGTGTGCCTTCCGAGGCAATCAGGATCAGTGCAAATGTTGCCAGCACCTGATCCAGATGATCGCGGGCATACAAGCGCTGCATGACGACCATTTCCAGCAGGGCGCCAGCAACAGCTGCACCGGCCATGCCCGCCAAGAGGCCCAGAAAGAAAGAGCCAGTCTCCACCGAGACAAAGGCACAGCAGAACGCGCCGATCATGTAGAGAGACCCGTGCGCCAGATTGATCAGGCCCATTACCCCGAACACAAGCGTCAGACCAGCAGCCATCAGGAACAATGTCACGCCCAATTGCAGACCGTTCAGAACCTGTTCGGCTATCAGTAAGGTGGACATTCAGATCTTTCCCGACAAGAAAAACCCGGCTTCACCGCTTTGGTTGAAGCCGGGTTCAGTTCGTTTTTGGCAGACTACATTTTGCAATCAACAGCGTATGCATCGCTATGATTTTCAAGACCGGTAGATACAATCTTGTTGGTCAGAACATCACCTTCCTTGATCACTTCGCGAACATAAATGTTCTGGATCGGATGGTGGTTCGGGCCAAAGCTGAAATCACCACGAACGGATTCAAAGTCGGCTGCACGCAGAGCGTCGCGGAAAGCCGCCTTGTCCGACACTTCTGTTTTTGCAGCAGCAGACAGAATCAGATTAGCGGTGTCAAAACCCTGACTGGCGTAGAGTGATGGAAGACGGCCATACTCTTCAGTGAAAGCTTCGACGAAGGCTTTATTGGCCGGGTTCGGCAGATCCTTGGACCACTGCGAAGAGTTTTTGACGCCAAGAGCTGCATCGCCAACAGCACCCAAGATGCCCTGATCAAACGAGAATGCAGGGCCAAGCACCGGAAGATCGACACCGGACTGGGCATATTGTTTCATAAAGGCAATGCCCATGCCGCCTGGCAGGAAGAAGAAGACGCTGTCTGCATCCGAGTTTTTGATCTGGGCAATTTCAGCGGCATAATCTGTCTGGCCGAGTTTGGTGTAAATCTCGCCAGCGGCATCCCCCTTGTAGAAGCGCTTGTAGCCTGTCAGCGCATCTTTGCCCGCCGGATAGTTAGGCGCAAGAATGAAGCTTTTGCTGTAACCGGCATCATTGGCATAATTGCCCATGGCTTCATGCAGATTATCGTTCTGCCAAGCCGCATTGAAATAGTTTTCGTGACAACCTTTTCCGGCCAATGCGGACGGACCGGCATTGGGGCTAATATAGAAGGTTCCGCCGCGCACAGTCTTTGGCACAACAGCCATTGCAAGGTTGGACCAGATGATGCCGGTCAATACATCGACCTTATCGCTGGAGATGAACTTATCGGCGATCTTGACCGCATTCTCCGGCTTGCGCCCGTCATCTTCAATCAAGAGCTCAATTTGTTGATCGCCAGCCATTTTCAGGGCCAGTTGAAAACCGTCGCGAACATCCACACCCAGGCTTGCACCACCGCCAGATAAGGTCGTGATCATACCGACCTTGAGTTCGGCGCTGGCCGTTGTAGCCGTGGCCAATGACAGCACTGCCACCGACAAGGCTGTCGTTGCGGCCAAAACTGTTTTCTTCATAAGTCTCTCCCAATTGGATAGGGGTGGCCCCCTACTGTTTTTTTACTGTGTCTGTTTTGTTGCTGTGCCTGTTGTAAACGGCTCCGACGCATTTCAGCAAGCCACACATAGCGCAAGACCCGGAGTCTCAGTCAAAATGCCGAAATTTGCTGCCAATTAGAATTGGCTCTTTACAGATTTGCCTATGGCGGACCGGTTTGATACAGCCAGCCAATGTGGCTTCGAAGCCGCGGACTAAATGTCTCCTTTTGATCATGATATCAATCGCTTAGTAGAAAATCTTCGTTCTCTGAATCTGATTCAGGTTCTGTTCAACATGCCACCAGATGGTTGGGCGGCAGGTGATCGGGGCCTTGGATGCCTGCCTGATCTTGTTGGTGAATTCCGCACAACGGTTCAATCAGCCAATGACGCTGCCAATATATAGAATAGCCCCACGGTGAATTGCCTGTCCGGTATACCATGGCACGGCAGTGAACCAACTTTGCCGGAGCAAACCCTCGTAGACAAGTTGCGCGATGCCGCCGCCGAGTTTGCCAAACATGGCATCTATCATATGCAGGTGATGGATGGGAACAAGCCAATACGCTTCCCACTAATCTGCACCTCACCGGACATGTGTAGCTTGCCGACAATTCAGGACGGAATAGGCCGGGTACAGGCGAGATCAATTGACCGCAAAAGTTCTATGCCGCTGCGGTCAAAATATCTGTCAAACCTCTGAGCCTAAATATCAGTCCAGGCTGAATCGGCTTCGCTTGACTTCACACAGGCGACAATAAAGGCAACACCGTCAACGCCATCATTCACTGTTGGGAAATGGACGGCTTTGTCTGCTGCCTGATTGTTCCGGAATGCAGTAATAGCTGCCGCCGCTTCACTGTATATATTGGCAAAGCCTTCCAGATACCCTTCGGGGTGCCCTGGTGGAATGCGAGACATACGCTCCGCTTCCGGTCCGACGGTCGGGCCGCCACGTGTCAGGATACGAGGTGGTTCGCCATAGGGCGTGTGCAGCATGCGGTTCGGGTTTTCCTGTTCCCAGGACAGGCCGCCCTTGGTGCCATAAATACGCAGTCTCAGCCCGTTTTCATTGCCAGGGGCAACCTGACTGGCCCAGATCATGCCTTTTGCGCCGTTTTCATAACGCAGCATGACGTGAATATTGTCATCCAGATCACGATCAGGAACAAAGGTTGTGAGGTCCGCCGCAAGCTTTTTTGCTTTCAGGCCTGATACGTAGCCCGCCAGATGATAAGCGTGAGTCCCGATATCCCCCACACAGCCACCAACGCCGGATTGTTTTGGATCCGTGCGCCAAGCCGCTTGCTTCTGACCAGTTCCCTCAAGTGCCTCGGTGAGCCAGTCCTGAGGGTATTCGGCCTGAATGATCTGAATTTTGCCAAGATCACCATTAGCCACCATAGCTCTGGCATGACGGATTAGCGGATAGCCGGAATAATTATGCGTCAGAACAAACAGCCTGCCGCTTGTTTCAACCAGTTTTGCCAGTTCCTGAGCGTCTTCAAGGCTGGTGGTCATCGGCTTGTCGCAGATCACATGAATACCAGCTTCCAAAAACGCCTTTGCAATCGGAAAATGCATGTGATTGGGGGTCACAATCGCTACAGCCTCAATGCCATCACGGCGCGCGCCTTCGGCGATTGCCATTTCAGCAAAGTCACCATAGGCCCGGTCAGCATCCACTCCCAATTCCGCACCAGAGGCTTTGGACTTTTCTGGCGTCGACGAAAACGCACCTGCAACCAATTCAAAATGGTCATCCATGCGGGCTGCTATGCGGTGGACGCCCCCAATAAAGGCGCCCTGCCCGCCGCCAACCATGCCATATTTGATTTTGCTCATGAGGCCCTCTTACACATATCTGTTGACGATGTTTTCCAGATATTCCTGGCGTCCGGATTTTGGCTCCGGATTGATGCCATCAGCATGCACCCAGCCTGCAATGTCATCAAGCGCGTAGCTTCCATCGAGCATTTTTTGTGCTTCGGGATGGCTCCAGCCAGCGTAGCGATCTTCTACAAAACCATCCAGCACACCGTCTTCCAGCATGGCAGCTCCAGCTTTCAAAGACCGTGCCAAAACGTCAATGCCGCCAATATGTGAGACGATCAAATCTGCTGGCTCGGTTGATTGACGACGCAATTTACTGTCGAAATTGAACCCACCTGAGGTAAGGCCGCCACCTTTCAGAATGTAGTACATTGCCAAAGCCATTTCCGGCACATTGTTGGGGAACTGATCCGTATCCCAACCGGACTGATAATCGTTGCGATTGGCATCGACGGAGCCAAAAATTCCCAGAGCCATTGCCGTGCAGATTTCATGCTCAAAGGAGTGATTGGCCAGAACAGCATGACCGACTTCAATATTGACCTTCACTTCATTTTCCAGGCCGTGCGCTTTCAGCAAGCCATAGACGGTCGCCACATCGTAATCATATTGATGTTTTGTCGGTTCCTGAGGTTTCGGCTCAATCAGAATGGTGCCTTTGAAACCGATTTTGTGTTTGTAATCAACGACCATGCTCAAGAAGCGGCCAAGTTGATTCAACTCGCGTTTCATATCGGTGTTGAGCACTGTCTCGTAGCCTTCACGGCCACCCCAAAGCACATAGTTCTCACCACCCAGCTGATGGGTCACATCCATTGCATGTTTCACCTGAGCGGCAGCATAGCCAAAGACAGCCGGATCGGGATTGGTTGCACCGCCGGACATAAAGCGCTTGTGGGAAAACAGGTTTGCTGTGCCCCAAAGCAGCCGTGTTTTCGACGTCTGCATTTTGGCAGCAAATATGTCTGCGATCTCGCTGACATTGCGGTTGCTTTCCGCCAGCGTGTCACCTTCTGGCGCAATGTCGCGATCATGAAAACAAAAGAACGGTGCGTCGAGAATATCGAACATCTCGAAGGCCACGTCAGCCTTCAGGCGTGCCCCGTCCATGGTTTCTCCAAACCATGGGCGATCAAGGGTCTGTCCGCCAAAGGGATCGCTGCCGGGCCAGCAGAAGCTATGCCAATAGGCGATTGCCACCCGCAGATGCTCTTCCATGGACTTGCCCATAACAATCTCAGAGGGATTGTAATGGCGGTACGCAAACTCGTTGTCGCTGTCAGGGCCTTCATATTTGATTGTCGGGATGTCGCCGAAAAATCCGGTGCTCATGTGTTTTTCCTCACCCTTATATTAGTGGTTTCAGCGCTGGATAGAGCGCCTGATAGGTTTGATATTTTTCCTGATAGGCAGCAGTCAGCTTCGCATTTGGCGAAATGGTTTCGACAATACGTGGCTGGCTGCAAATTTCTGCGGGGTTAGCGCCTGTTGCGGCCGTCAGGCCAAGACGAGCGGCACCAAAGCCACCGCCAAAATCGCCAGCTTCAGGCAAATGCAGTTCAATGTTCATTGCGGTTGCCAGAATATCCAACAACACTTTACTGCGGGCACCGCCGCCCGCGACCAATGCACTGTCGATTTTGGAACCGGCAGCCGACAGGACGCGCAGACTGTCGCAAAAGGCAAAGGCTATGCCTTCCAGAACCATCTGTGTCAGGACTGCTTTATCCGTGCTGTGATCAATGCCAATAAATGCGCCGCGCGCAGAAGCGTCATTATGCGGTGTTCGCTCACCGGACAGATAAGGCAGAAACAGCCCGCGTGCAGGCCCGTTCAAAGGCCCCTCTAAAGCGGCAGTCAGTTCGGGTGCTGAAGTGCCCGTTGTGTTCGACAACCAGGTCAAGCTGTCCATGGCTGACAGGATAACGCCCATTTGGTGCCATGTATCCGGTATTGCATGGCAAAATGCGTGAACCGCGCCATCGGTGTTGGGAGAGAAACGGTCATTGCAGATAAACAATACACCGGATGTGCCCAAAGAGACAAACGCCGAGCCCGGTACAACCGTGCCAAGGCCGCACGCTGAGGCGGCATTGTCACCACCGCCACCTGCGACAGCAATGCTTCCGCTTAAGCCCCACTCAGCGCATAAATCGTCGCGCAAATTGCCAGATGCCGCGCTGCCTTCAACCAGATCCGGCATATGGTCCATCGACAGGCCGGTAGCCTCTAACAATTCTGGCGACCATTTACGCCCAGCAACGTCGAGCCACATTGTGCCAGCGGCATCTGACATGTCTGAGGCAAACTCTCCGGTCAGCCAAAGCCGCACATAATCCTTTGGCAAAAGCACTTTATGCGTGGCTTCGAATATGTCCGGTTCGTGCTTCGCAACCCAGGCCAGTTTCGGCGCGGTAAATCCGGCCATGACGATGTTTCCGGCAATGCCACGGAAATCAGCCTTCGCCTCCAACTCGGTACATTCTGTTGCTGACCGCCCATCATTCCACAAAATACAGGGACGCAAAGGCTTGTCATCATTCCCAAGCAGTGTTGCGCCATGCATGTGGCCAGAAAGTCCAATGCCCTGCAGACGCGACAGAGCTTCGGGTTGGGCCGCCTTGACCAGAGCCATGGCCTGCCGGGTTGCGGAAATCCAGCTTTCCGGGTCCTGTTCTGACCAACCGGGCTGAGGGCGGGTTACATCCATGGAAGCGCTTTCGCTTGCCAGGATGGTCTGGTCTGCATCTATCAGGACGGCTTTCACTGCCGATGTTCCGATATCCAGACCAAGGTAAGTTGGTGTGCTCACAGTCCCCCCCAATTATCTATTGCGTTGATGTGCCATTCGGCGATTGCAGCGTGTTTGACTGTCTTATGAATTGAGGACGACCGTATTGGGGCAACGGTCCAATATCAATTGCAATCAGTATCATCGTCTTGATGGTTTTCCATCAGACATCACCTAAATTCAGATCAGACGGGGTCAATCAGTATGACGCGCAAATCATTGACATTCGTCAGTGTCGGCCCGGTCATGACAAACCGGTTTATGGCCTCAAAGAAGCTGTAACTGTCAAAGGCGGACAGATCATCAATGGCGCGCCGACCCGCCTGGTGGCCCAAGGCGATATCACCGGGCAGATATAATGCTCCGGCATTATCCTGCGTTCCGTCAATCCCATCCGTGTCACAGGCCAGCGCCGAAACACCAGGCATGTCATCAGCGGCATTGGCAAAGCTCAGCAGAAAAGCTGTATTGCGGCCGCCGCGCCCGGCCGGTCCATTCACGGAAACTGTTGTTTCGCCGCCTGAGATAAGCGCAAGTGGTGGCTGTGCAGGTTGGCCGTAATTGCGGACCTGTTTGGCTATACCAGCCATGACCAGACCAACATCCTGCGCTTCGCCCTCGATAGCATCACCAAGGATTAGCGGCGTGTAACCTGCCCGCTTTGCCACGTCTGCAGCCGCTTCCAAAGATGCCTGTGGCTTGGCAACCAAAGTGCTTTGAGAATTACGAAAACATACCGATGAAGGATCGGGGGTTTCTGCGCCATCCTGTTCCAGAAATTTTGCAATGTGCTGCGGCAAGTTGATTTTGTAGCGACCCAATATATCAATGGCATCTGCCACCGTGGACGGGTCCGCGATTGTCGGTCCGGATGCAATTGTCCCAAAATCATCGCCCGGCACGTCCGAGATGCCAAGTGTTACCAGTCTGGCTGGATAGGCAGCAGCGGCCAACCGGCCGCCTTTGATGGCTGATAGATGCTTGCGAACAACATTCATCTCGTGAATGGCAGCGCCTGATTTCAGCAGAGCCTTGTTAATGGCCTGTTTGTCATCAAGGGTGAGGCCTTTTCCCGGTAATGGCAGCAGAGATGACCCGCCACCGGATACCAGAAACAGGACCAGATCATTTTCGCCAGCAGATTCAGCAATAGCCAGAATGCGCTCAGCGGCATCCATGCCATTTGCATCCGGCACCGGGTGATTTGCTTCCACAATTTCAATATGCTGACACGAAACTGCAGCGCCATATTGAGTGACGACGAGACCGCTTGGAACAAGGCCCCATGACTGCAGGATCTTTTCTTCTGCGGCTTTCGCCATGGCAGCCGAAGCTTTGCCTGCGCCCAAGATAATGACGCGGCCTTGCGGCTTTTCAGGAAGATGTGGCGGAACAACCAAATCAGGATTTGCCGCAGCAACCGCGGCATCGAACATGTCTCTCAGGAGGGTCTCAGCAGACATCATGCGGCAGATTTGGAGTTTGTTTCCCGCCCCAACACGACAACGACCGTGTATTTATTCACCCGCTCGTAAAGATCGATCACATCGTGATTCCACATGCGGATACAGCCACTGGAAACGGATTTTCCGATTGATTTGGGGTCCGTCGTCCCATGAATGCGATAGAGCGTGTCCACATCACCCTCAAACAGATAGAGCGCACGGGCACCCAGTGGATTGTCCAATCCTCCGGCCATGCCTTCAGGGCCATATTTCCTGAGTTCGGGGCGACGCTGTTTCATTTCTTCTGGCGGACGCCAGCTTGGCCAGCGACGTTTTCCCGCAACATAAGCACGGCCTGACCAAGCCATGCCAGCCTTGCCAACGCCTACGCCGTAGCGCATGGCGTAATCATTTTCATGAATCAGGTAGAGGTAATGATTGACCGGGTCGACTACGACTGTGCCGGGTCTTTCTTTGGTCTTGTAGCGCACAACCTGCCTGTAAAGGCGCTTGTCTGCTTTTCCAGCAACAGCCAGAGCGTCCAGCGGAAACTCTTCCTCAGGCTTTGGGCCATAGGCAGTCGCATAATAGTCATCGTCCAGCAGACCGACGTCCAGCCCATCCGGCGTGCAGGCGGTCAGGGCCAGCGCAGCACAGCCCATCAAGAGGGCACGGCGCGTCATGAGCACTGAAGTCTTTGAGAAATCCTGATTCATATCAGACCTGTTTAAAGCGGTATATCGCCGGTTTACCCAAGCAATAAGGTCGTGACAAGGGAAACCGGAAGCCAACAGCGCGCTATTGACACTGGACAATCGGAAAAAAATTTGTCCAAATGGTAAAATATTTTTCGAACGGAGAGGCCAAATGGCAGAAAACGGACAGGAAGCAGACATCAAAGCCGGGCGACTGGATGCTGACGACTATGTCAGAAACTTCTCGGACGCCTACCCTCTTCTGAATAAGCGCGAGGCCTTTGTAGAATCCGAGCGCTGCTATTTCTGCTATGACGCCCCCTGCGTTCAGGCCTGTCCGACGTCCATTGATATTCCGCAATTCATCCGTCAGATCGCGACTGATAATCTGGATGGCTCAGCCAAAACGATTTTCGAGCAGAACATTCTGGGTGGCATGTGCGCCAGAGTCTGCCCGACCGAGCAGCTATGTGAAGAATTGTGTGTACGCGAAGTTGCCGAGGGAAAGCCGGTCAAGATTGGCCAGCTTCAGCGCTACGCAACCGACCATTATATGGCCCACAAGGCTCAGCCGTTTGAGCGCGCCGCGCCAACAGGCAAAAAAATTGCCGTGGTTGGCGCTGGTCCTGCTGGCCTGTCCTGTGCTCACCGCCTTGCCAGCCATGGACATGATGTCGTGCTGTATGACGCGAAGGAAAAACCCGGCGGCCTCAATGAGTATGGCATTGCCGCTTATAAGACGACTGAGGATTTTGCTCAGGCAGAGGTTGATTTTGTCCTCGGCATTGGCGGCATCACAATGGAAACCGGTAAAGCACTTGGGCGCGATGTAACTCTGTCCCAATTGCGCAACGACTATGACGCCGTATTTCTGGGGGCCGGTCTTGGCGGTGTAAACGCCCTTGGCCTTGCCGGAGAAGACGCGGATGGCGTGATGGACGCGGTCAGCTATATTGAGGATTTGCGACAAGCAGACCAACTCGGCGCTTTGCCCGTAGGCCGCAAGATCGTGGTGATTGGCGGCGGCATGACAGCCACCGATATTGCCAACCAGACCAAACGGCTGGGTGCTCAGGACGTTACAATCGTCTATCGGCGTGGGCAGGATCGTATGAATGCCAGCGACAAGGAACAGAAATTTGCGCAAACCACGGGTGTGACCATCCGCACCTATGCGGCGCCCAAGGAACTGGTTGCCAATGGTTCGGTGCGGGCTATCACCTTTGAGAGCATGCAGGACGACAATGGCAAGCTTGTGGGAACTGGCGAAACCTTCACGCTGGAAGCCGATATGGTTTTCAAAGCGATAGGGCAGACATTGCACTGCGCAGACCTGGGGGCCGATTTTTCCGATGTTGAGTTGGAACATGGCCGCATTCGCGTCGATGAAAACCGCAAAACCAACCTGCCGGACGTCTGGGCAGGAGGCGACTGTATTTCCGACGGCGATGATCTGACTGTTGTTGCCGTCGAAGACGGTAAAATTGCCGCTGAAAACATCAACTCAATCCTGAAAGCGTAGGGAGACAGACCATGGCAGATCTTCGAAGCAATTTTGTTGGTATCAAATCCCCTAACCCGTTCTGGCTGGCGTCTGCGCCACCAACAGACAAAGCCTATAATGTCGTACGGGCTTTCAAAGCTGGCTGGGGTGGTGTTGTCTGGAAAACGCTGGGGGAAGACCCGGCCATCGTCAATGTCAACGGGCCGCGCTATGGCGCTACCTGGTCCAATGATCGTCGCCTCATCGGCCTCAACAATATTGAGCTGATTACCGACCGGCCACTGGACGTCAATCTGCGCGAAATCAAGGAAGTGAAACGTGACTGGCCGGATCGGGCCATGGTCGTGTCACTGATGGTACCGTGTGAAGAGAGTAACTGGATCAACATTCTGAAGCGGGTGGAAGACACCGAAGCTGATGGCATTGAACTGAATTTTGGTTGCCCTCACGGCATGTCGGAACGCGGCATGGGTGCAGCTGTTGGCCAGGTTCCCGAATATGTGGAAATGGTCACCCGCTGGTGTAAGCAACACAGCAACATGCCGGTGATCGTGAAGCTGACGCCCAATATTTCAGATATCCGCACTGCGGCCCGTGCCGCTAATGCAGGCGGTGCTGATGCGGTTTCACTGATCAACACCATCACCTCAATCATGAGCGTAAATCTCGATACATTTGCACCCGAGCCGACCATTGATGGCAAAGGCACTCATGGCGGGTATTGCGGTCCGGCGGTCAAGCCGATTGCACTCAACATGGTATCGAAGATTGCAACTGATCTTGAAACCGCCAAACTGCCAATCTCAGGCATTGGTGGCGTTACCACCTGGCGTGATGCGGTGGAATTTATCGCGCTTGGCTGTGGCAATGTGCAGGTGTGCACGGCTGCCATGACTTATGGCTTCAAGATTGTTGAAGACATGATTGATGGCCTGTCGGACTATATGGACGAAAAAGGCTTCACCGACGTTGAAGAGATCGTTGGCAAAGCCGTGCCAAATGTGACCGATTGGCAGTATCTCAATCTCAATCACATCACCAAGGCGGTGATTGATCAGGATTCGTGCATCAAATGCGGCCGGTGTCACATCGCGTGTGAAGATACATCGCATCAGGCAATCACATCCATGCTGGATGGAGAGCGCCATTATGAGGTGATTGACGAGGAATGCGTAGGCTGTAATCTGTGTGTGGTTGTCTGTCCGGTCGAAAACTGCATCACTATGGAAGAGATGGCCGAAGGTGTTGATCCACGCACAAGCACTCCGATTTCCGATGAGTACGCCAACTGGACAACCCATGTGAACAACCCCTCATCGCCGAACTTCATTCCGGCCAAGGCGATTGAACCAGCGGAGTAATCTCATGTCCCGGCAAACGGTCACTGGCATAGGCGGCATTTTCTTTCGCGCGAAAGACCCTGGCGCACTGGCCAGTTGGTACAGTGAGCATCTGGGTGTGGATGAGGTTCCGAAAGACTATGACACGCCAGCATGGCAGACTGAGTCGGGGACGACAGTGTTCGCCCCCTTTGCAGCAGACACCGACTATTTTGGACGTCCTGAGCAAAACTGGATGATCAATTTCCGCGTCGCGGATATGGATGCGATGGTAGCACAATTGGAGGCAGCCGGGATTGCGGTCAAACGCGATCCTGAAACCTACCCCAATGGCCGCTTTGCTCGCCTGCATGATCCTGAAGGCAATCCGGTGGAATTGTGGGAGCCGGCAGAATAGACATTTCTGCCAATGCTCATCGTCCCGTCACGCGCGTGGCAGGAGGCCCTGCATCAGCACGGTTTCAAGCGTATCCGCGGCGTCATCATACGTCTTGTCGCGCGTGCCTTTTCCCAGCAGCGCGGTCACCTGAACCTCGAAATCGGCATAATGCTGGGTTGTGGCCCATAGAATGAAGATCAGGTGATAGGGATCGACCGGGTTGAGCTGCCCCGTGTCACACCAATGGCGGATCACAACCGCTTTTTCTTCCACTAATTCTTTCAAGTGACCTTGCAAAACTGTGCCGAGCATGGGGGCACCGTTGAGAATTTCATTGGCGAAAAGGCGAGAATCTTCTGGCCGTTCTTTCGACATGGCCAGCTTGGCGCGCATGTAACTGCGTATCTGCTCAGCAGGATCGCCGTCAGGATCAAGCTGTTCCAATGGTTCCAGCCAGCGCTCCAGTACCAGTTCCAGAACGGCAACGTAGAGCACTTTCTTGCTTCTGAAATAATACAGTAAATTGGGTTTTGTCATGCCAGAGGCTTTCGCCAATTCATCAACCGTTGCGCCACGAAACCCAGTTGATGCAAAGATACTCAGCGCTCCGTCGAGGATGCGTTCCTGATTGCGAATCTGAATGCGGGTAGCTTTGCGCGGCTTCACGCGATTTCCCTGCTCTTGCCCGGGTCGTGGTTCTGCTTCGCCCAAATCCATAAGTGTGTGTACCTACTTCTCCCCAAGGCCTCTGCATTGGTGTTTTCTGACACCTGTTTTTTGCAGCAATACCTTCAATTGACACCATGGAAAGGGCTTGTGGGCTTTTCCGATTGTGTCTAACGTCTCATTTGACCAATTGGTCAGAAATTCCGGTTCACCTAACGGCGTGTCAGCCAGAATGTCAAATTGACGTTTGCGCAGCCCAAAGGTGTAACAGGGTTCTTTTTGTGGTTATTGAAGGTCTTCTTCTGGGGCCTTTGGGGGCCTTCTGGCCGGTGGTATAGATTTGGGGAGTGCGGGACGCCATGAATATTCAGACACCCACCAAGAATAACAGCCTTGAAGCCTTTTGGATGCCGTTTACGGCCAATCGGCAATTCAAGGAATCTCCACGCATGTTCGTGGGGGCCAAAGACATGCATTACGTGACCTCGGACGGACGTGAAGTGCTGGATGGCACCGCTGGTCTGTGGTGCGTTAATGCGGGCCATTGCCGCCCGAAGATCACCGAAGCCATTCAGAAACAGGCTGCTGAACTGGATTATGCGCCCGCGTTTCAGATGGGCCATCCCAAAGCGTTTGAATTGGCGGAACGCCTCGTCGAATACATGCCAGATGACATCAATCATGTGATGTACACCAATTCCGGATCTGAATCTGTGGAAACCGCGTTGAAGGTTGCGCTGGCCTACCACCGGGTAAAAGGTGATGGATCACGGTTCCGCCTGATTGGCCGCGAGCGCGGTTATCACGGCGTGAATTTCGGCGGCATTTCTGTTGGTGGTATTGTTTCGAACCGCAAGATGTTTGGCACACTGCTCACTGGGGTTGATCACCTGCCCCACACCCATGACATCGAAAAAAACGCATTCACGCGCGGCATTCCAGAGCATGGCGCTGATTTGGCTGACGAGTTGGAGCGGATTTGCACATTGCATGATCCTTCCACCGTTGCAGCCGTTATTGTAGAGCCGGTCGCCGGATCAACTGGCGTATTGATACCGCCTCAGGGCTACTTGCAGCGCCTGCGCGACCTTTGCGACAAGCACGGTATTTTGCTGATATTTGATGAAGTCATCACCGGGTTTGGCCGACTGGGCTCGCCCTTTGCCGTACAGCATTTTGGCGTCACACCAGATATTGTGATTACAGCCAAGGGTTTGACGAGCGGCGTCATCCCCATGGGGGCGGTATTTGTAAAAGACCATATTTACGAGGCTTTCATGCAAGGCCCACCACATATGATCGAGTTCTTCCATGGTTATACCTATTCCGGAAATCCCATGGCGGCTGCCGCAGCTTTGGGCGCGCTCGATACCTATGAGGAAGAAGGCCTGTTCCAAAAAGGCCAGGAGCTTGGACAATATTGGGAAGATGCGCTGCATTCGCTGAAAGGCCTGCCGCATGTCATAGATATCCGCAATATTGGCCTCATCGGAGCTATCGAGCTGGAACCGATTGCCGGGGAACCCACAAAGCGTGCATTCTCTTGCTTCCTGGAAGCCTATGAACGCAACCTTCTAATCCGCACAACTGGTGATATCATTGCCTTGTCACCCCCTCTGATTGTTGAAAAAACCCATATTGACCAACTTATCGACACGCTGTCCGGCGTGTTGAAAGACGCAGCGTAAGGAAATTATAAAATGGCACGCGTAAATAATATTATTGGTGGCAAACCCCACATCAGCCAAAGCGGTCGCACCGCGGCGCTCTTTAATCCGGCAACGGGCGAGCAGAATGGAGAGGTTGGTCTTTCATCCGCGTCTGAACTGGATATGGCTGTTGAAGCTGCAAAAGCCGCGCTTCCTGGATGGGCCAATACACCGCCGCTGAAACGTGCCGCAGTGATGTTCAAGGTCAAATACCTGATTGAACAGAATTTCGACCGAATTGCCGAAGCCATTTCTGCTGAACATGGCAAAACCCATGATGATGCGCTTGGTGAAGTGCAGCGCGGCCTGGAAGTTGTGGATTTTGCCTGTGGCATCCCTCACCTTTTGAAAGGCGAGTTTTCCCGCAATGTCGGTCCATCCATCGACAGTTTTTCCGACCGTCAGCCACTGGGTATCGTGGCCGGTATTACGCCTTTCAATTTCCCGGCCATGGTGCCGCTCTGGATGTATCCAATGGCGATTGCCTGCGGCAATTGCTTTATTCTCAAACCATCTGAAAAAGACCCCACAGCGGTCAATATGATCGCGGAATTCTTCATGGAAGCCGGTCTTCCAGATGGCGTTTTGAATGTCATTCACGGCGATAAGGAAGTTGTGGACGCAATTCTGACCCACAAGGACATCAAGGCTGTATCTTTCGTTGGATCAACACCGATTGCCGAATATGTCTATCACACCGGAACTGCCAACAACAAACGTGTGCAGGCCCTTGGCGGCGCCAAAAACCACATGGTGGTGATGCCGGATGCTGATATCGACAAAACGGTCGATGCGTTGATGGGCGCCGGGTATGGCTCTGCTGGTGAGCGCTGCATGGCGATTTCCGTCGCGGTTCCAGTGGGCGATGCGATCGCTGACAAGCTTATTGAAGCTTTGAAGCCACGTATTGAATCACTCAAAATCGGCCCGGCTACAGATGCTCAGGCTGATATGGGGCCACTTGTGACCCAACAGCACAAGGACAAGGTTGTCGGCTATATTGATGCAGGCGAAAAAGAAGGCGCTGAACTGGTTGTTGATGGCCGTGGGCTGAGCCTGCAGGGCTATGAGAATGGCTATTTTGTCGGTGGAACCCTGTTCGACCGTGTCACAACTGACATGTCGATCTATAAGGAAGAGATTTTCGGACCGGTTCTGTCTGTCGTGCGTGCGGACAGTTTTGAAACCGCGACCAAAATGATCAATGAGCATGAGTTCGGCAATGGCACGGCAATTTTTACCCGCGATGGTGATGCGGCGCGCAGCTTTGCTGACAGTATCGAAGTCGGCATGGTCGGCATCAATGTGCCGATCCCTGTTCCTGTCGCCTATCATTCCTTTGGCGGCTGGAAACGGTCTTTGTTTGGCGATCACTCAATCTATGGTCCAGAAGGCATCCGGTTCTACACACGTCTGAAAACGGTCACAAGCCGTTGGCCAGACGGCATCAAGGAAGGCGCGGTCTTCAATTTCCCAACGATGTAAACCGGTAACCCAAACTCGAGGCGGCAGATATGGCAGCACCCAGTGATAATCTGAAGATCAACGGCGATCGGCTTTGGGATATGCTGATGGAAATGGCCAAAATTGGTCCCGGTATTGCTGGTGGAAACAACCGGCAAACAGTGACCGATGAAGATGGCGAAGGGCGCATTCTATTCCACAAATGGTGCATTGAAGCCGGCCTCACCATGGGGCTGGATCAGATGGGCAACATGTTCATGCGCCGCGAAGGAACCGACCCTGATGCGCTGCCCGTCTATGTCGGATCACATCTGGATACGCAGCCGACAGGTGGTAAATATGATGGCGTATTGGGTGTGCTGGCCGGTTTGGAGATTGTCCACACACTCAATGAACTCGGCATGAAAACCAAACACCCGATTGTGGTGGCAAACTGGACCAATGAAGAAGGCACACGCTTTGCGCCCGCCATGCTGGCCTCTGGCGTATTTGCGGGCATGCATACCCAGGATTGGGCCTATGAACGTACAGACGCAGAGGGGAAAAACTTCGGAGCCGAGTTGAAACGCATTGGCTGGCGCGGAGAAGAAGAAGTCGGTGCCAGAAAAATGCACGCTTTCTTTGAACTGCATATTGAACAAGGGCCAATTCTTGAGGTTGAAGGCAAGGATATTGGTGTTGTGACCCACGGTCAGGGCCTCTCCTGGACGCAAGTCACCATCACCGGCAAGGAAAGCCACACGGGATCCACCCCGATGCCCATGCGCAAGAATGCCGGTCTGGGAATGGCCAAAGTCTTGCAACTTGTTGATGAGATCGCCTGGTCTCACAAGCCCGATGCAGTTGGTGCCGCTGGCCACATTGATGTCTATCCCAACAGCCGCAATGTCATCCCCGGCAAAGTGGTGTTCACAGTCGATTTGCGTTCTCCGCAGCTGGCCGTGATTGAAGACATGGAAGCCCGCCTGAAAGATGGCGCACAGAAAATCTGTGATGAAATGGGACTTGAGATCGCATTCGAGAAGGTTGGTGGGTTTGATCCGGTGGCTTTTGACGAGGCATGCGTAACGGCCGTGCGCAGCGCCGCCGAGCGCCTTGGCTACAGCCACCGCAATCTGATTTCAGGTGCCGGGCATGATGCCTGCTGGATCAATCGTGTGGCACCAACAGCCATGATCATGTGCCCTTGCGTTGACGGCCTTTCACACAATGAAGCGGAAGAAATTTCGCCGGAATGGGCCAAAGCGGGTGCCGATGTATTGTTTCACGCCGTTGTGGAGACGGCAGAGATTGTTGAATAGCTGAAGCGACAGCCGAAAGAACGACTGAGGAGTATAATCATGACCAAAGTTATCAAAGGCGGCACAATTATTGCCGCTGACCGCACCTACAAGGCTGACGTTCTGATAGATGGCGAAAGCATCGTTGCTGTTGGACTTGATCTTGAGGGCGATGAAATCATCGATGCTTCCGGCTGTTATGTGATGCCCGGCGGCATTGACCCGCATACCCATTTGGAAATGCCATTTATGGGCACCCATTCCTCAGATGATTTTGACACCGGCACGGCAGCGGCCCTTGCCGGGGGCACCACCATGGTCGTGGATTTCTGCCTGCCAGACCCATCGGGTGGCCTGATGGACCCGCTGCAACAATGGTATCAGAAAGCCGGAAAGGCACGCACTGACTATTCGTTCCACATGGCAATCACTGGCTGGAGTGAGCAGATTTTTAACGACATGCCGAAAGTCGTTGCTGAGGGCATCAATACGTTCAAACACTTCATGGCCTATAAGGGTGCCTTGATGGTGGACGATGATGAGATGTTCGCATCCTTCTCCCGATGTGCCGAAATTGGTGCCATGCCGCTGGTCCATGCTGAAAATGGCGATGTGGTGGCTCAAATCCAGCAACGGCTTCTGGCCGAAGGCAACAATGGGCCGGAAGCCCATGGCTATTCCCGCCCGCCCGAAGTTGAGGGGGAAGCCGCCAATCGTGCGATCATGATTGCCGATCAGGCTGGTGTTCCGCTTTATATTGTCCACGTTTCCTGCGAACAGGCCCATGAAGCCATTCGCCGCGCACGCCAAAAGGGCATGCGGGTCTATGGGGAGCCGTTGATTCAACATCTGACGCTGGATGAAAGCGAATATTTCAATGCGGACTGGGATTACGCGGCCCGCCGCGTCATGTCACCACCGTTCCGTGACAAGCTGAATCAAGACGGATTGTGGGCGGGACTTGCCGCTGGCAGCCTTCAGGTGGTTGCGACGGATCATTGCGCGTTTACCACCGAGCAGAAGCGATTTGGCGTCGGTGACTTTACAAAAATTCCAAACGGCACAGGCGGTCTGGAAGACCGGATGCCTGTTCTGTGGACGCGCGGAGTGCGCACAGGCCGTTTGACCATGAATGAATTTGTGGCTGTGACGTCCACCAACATTGCACGCATTCTCAACATGTACCCCAAAAAGGGTGCGATCATGCCTGGTGCGGACGCTGACATTGTGGTCTGGGACCCTGAAGCGTCAAAAACCATAGAGGCCAGCACACAGAAGTCAGCGATTGATTACAATGTGTTTGAAGGCTTTGAAGTGACAGGTCTGCCTGTCATGACCTTCAACCGGGGCGAGATGGTGTACAAGGAAGGTGACGTAACTGGCGAGACCGGTCGCGGACGCTTCATCAAACGCGAGGCCAACCCTCCCGTCAATCAGGCGCTGTCCACCTGGAAAGAGTTGACGCATCCACGCAAAATTGAGCGCAGCGGCATTCCTGCTGGCGTTTAGGGCCGAACAGATATGGTGTATGAATGAATGAGCCTTCTTTGAAGGAACCGGATGTCAGCGGAAAATCTGTGATTCAGATTGATGATCTGTCGCTGATATTTGAAACAAATGATGGCCCGGTCCACGCCCTGTCAGATATTGATTTGTCGATTGCTGAAGGTGAGTTCGTCTCCTTAATCGGCCCGTCAGGCTGTGGTAAAACCACATTGCTGCGCGTGATCGCTGATCTTGAGCGCGCAACAGCGGGTTCAATCACGGTCAACGGTGTCTCACCTGAACAGGCCAGATTGAACCGTGCTTATGGGTATGTGTTTCAGGCCGCCGCGTTGTATCCGTGGCGAACGATTGATCGCAATATCGCATTGCCGCTGGAAATCATGGGCCTGTCCAAAGAGGAACAGAACAGCCGGATTGCCAAAAATCTGGATCTGGTAAACCTCACTGGGTTTGAGAAAAAGTTTCCCTGGCAATTGTCCGGCGGCATGCAGCAGCGGGCTTCGATTGCACGTGCGCTGGCCGTTGAACCCGATCTCCTTCTTATGGATGAGCCATTCGGCGCATTGGACGAGATTGTACGCGATCATCTCAACGAGCAGCTTTTGAAGCTCTGGGAAAAGACAAACAAGACAGTGGTCTTTGTCACCCACTCCATCCCGGAAGCTGTGTTCCTGTCCACCAAGATCGTTGTGATGTCACCACGGCCCGGTCGTGTTCACGATGTGATTGATTGCAATTTACCGCGTGAACGCACGTTGGATGTTCGCGAAACGCCGCAATTCCTGGAAATTGCCCACCGCGTCCGTGAAGGCTTGAGGGCGGGACATTCCTATGACGACTGATGCCATGGCGTCGCCCGTTTCAAAACCTAAAAAAGGCCTGATGAGCCGTGCGCTCTCCGGGACTCTGCTCCCAGTGATCGTTGTTGTCCTGGGCATAATCGCTATTTGGTATGTCGCAGCAATCAGCATGAATTCAACGTTTCAACGCAGTCTCGACGCGCGTGCGGAAGCGACTCCTTCGACCGTGGAATTTGTTGTTTCCACATTGAATCAGGAACGGCCGGTCCTGCCCTCCCCTCATCAGGTGGCGGAAAACCTTTGGGACACGGTTTTTAACAAGAAAATCACATCCAAACGCAGTCTGGTCTATCACGCTGGTGTAACTCTGGCGCCCACGCTTCTGGGCTTTCTGATGGGAACCGGGCTTGGCATATTGCTGGCAACAATCATTGTTCATGTGCTGTCCATGGAAAAGAGCCTTATGCCATGGATCATCACGTCCCAAACCATTCCCATTCTAGCCATCGCGCCAATGGTCATTCTGGTACTGGACGCAGTTGGTATTCGCGGGTTGCTGCCAAAAGCGCTGATTTCCATGTATCTGTCCTTCTTTCCCGTCACCGTTGGCATGGTCAAAGGGCTGCGGTCGCCCGACAAGATGCATCTTGATTTACTACGCACCTACAATGGCAGCGCGTGGCAGACTTTCTGGAAGCTGCGCTGGCCCTCATCCCTGCCCTTCCTGTTCACCAGTATGAAAGTGGCAATTGCGATTTCACTGATCGGTGCCATTGTTGGCGAATTGCCAACAGGTGCTGTCGCCGGTCTTGGTGCACGGCTTCTATCAGGCTCGTACTACGGTCAGACAGTTTTGATCTGGTCCGCATTGCTGATGGCCGCCTTTTGTGCAGCCATGCTGGTGGCGCTGGTTGGCGTTGCCGAAAAATGGATGCGCCGGCGCATGGGCGAAAAAGCCGAGGCCGGGTCATGAGCGAAATTACAATGGCTCCAAAAACACCAACGCTGCCTGAAGAGTGGCGCGAACCGCTTATCTGGCTCGCAATCCTATGCACTCTTATCGCGCTGTTTGTTCCTTTGGCCTTTCTTGCTGGTGACGATGGCGTTGCAAAACCACTACGTACACCTGCCGGGCTTTGTGTCATTCTGATTGCTGGTGCGGTTGCTTCCGTTCGCTTCCAAGGCTGGTTCGGAGATATTCTTCTCTTCCTGTCTGCACATGTGACCGCCGGTATTCTGCTGTTCATGCTCCCGGCCTATACCGGCGTCGCTGGATGGGGTTTCTGGTTGCTTCTGGCAGGCAGTTGGTTGTTGGCGTGGCAGGTGGTGACGCGCCTGTCCGATCGCCGTTTGAAAGGGTATAAACAAACCCTGCTCGACCTTGCCATTCCGGTCCTGTTCGGATTGTGGCTGCTGCTGCTGTGGGAAATGATTGTTGTGGGCGCGGGCGTCCCCTACGTACTTCTGCCGCCACCAAGTCAGATCGGCGCACGGATTGCTGAATCGCTGCCGCTGCTGTGGGCTGACTTCCAGCAAACCTTCCTGTTGGGAGTTTTGCCAGGTTACATCATTGGTTGCGGCGCGGGCTTTATTGTGGCTGTGCTGGTGGACAAGGTTCCCTTCCTGCAACGCGGTCTTCTGCCCGTTGGCAATATGGCCTCTGCATTGCCGATTATCGGTGTGGCCCCGATCATGGTCATGTGGTTCGGATTTGGACCGAGTTCTAAAATCGCCGTTGTTGTGATCATGATTTTCTTTCCGATGCTGGTGAATACGGTGGCCGGGTTTGCCGCTGCCGGAAACATGGAAAAGGATTTAATGCGCACCTATGCGGCCTCTTATGGGCAAACGCTTTCCAAGTTGCGCCTGCCAAATGCCATGCCGTTCATTTTCAATGCTCTGAAAATCAATTCAACGCTGGCTCTGATCGGTGCGATCGTCGCCGAATTCTTCGGTTCACCCACCGTGGGCATGGGTTTTCGGATCAGTACTGAATTTGGCCGCTTGAATACGGATTTGGTCTGGGCCACCATTGCGGTTGCAGCTTTGGCCGGATCAACCTTCTATGGTCTGATTGCGCTTATTGAGCGCAGGATTACCTTCTGGCATCCCTCGGCACGAGGCTGAAGAGATTGGGTTTTAATACCAACAGCGCCGCACTGGCGCATCTAACAAGGAGACAACAATGAAGACACTTCTTAAAGGGGCTATGGCTCTGGGAGTTGCAACAGGCTTAAGCGTTGCAGCATCCACCGGCTTTGCAGCCGACCCTGTGACACTGCAATTGCAGTGGGTCACACAGGCGCAGTTTGCAGGCTATTATGTAGCACAGGAAAACGGCTACTATTCAGACATGGATCTGGATGTGACCATCAAGCCAGGTGCGCCTGATATTTCCCCGCCACAGGTTCTGGCTGGCGGCGGCGCTGATGTGATGTTGAACTGGATGCCATCGGCCATGGCCGCGCGTGAGCGCGGTGTTCCTGTTGTCAATATTGCACAGCCATTCAAAAGCTCTGGCCTGATGCTGACCTGTCGCAAAGAAACCGGCATTACCAGCCCGGAAGACTTTAAAGGCAAGACAATTGGTGTCTGGTTCTTCGGCAATGAATATCCGTTTCTGTCCTGGATGTCCCAGCTCGGCATTTCGACCGATGGCGGCCCTGATGGCGTGACCGTTCTGAAACAGGGCTTCAATGTAGACCCGATCATCCAGAAACAGGCTGATTGCATCTCCACCATGACCTACAATGAATATGGTCAGGTTCTGGATGCAGGCATTTCCGAAGATGAACTGGTTGTGTTCAAATATGAAGATCAGGGCGTTTCCACTTTAGAAGACGGCATCTATGTGCTTGAAGAAAACCTTGAAGATCCTGCGTTCGTCGACAAAATGGCACGTTTTGTAGCAGCCTCCATGAAGGGGTGGGACTGGGCCAAGGAAAATCCGGATGCTGCAGCGGACATCGTTCTTGAATATGATGAAACCGGTGCACAAACCGAAAAGCATCAGAAGCGGATGATGGGCGAAATTGCCAAATTGCTGGGTGATGCCGGTGGCAAGCTGGATCCTGCAGATTATCAGCGCACAATCGATACACTGTTGGCCGGTGGTTCTGACCCTGTGATTTCCAAAGCACCGGAAGGTGCCTGGACACATGTGGTCATCGACAAAGCCATGGCGATGTAACCGATCGACCTAATTGTTTGATCAGGGCGGCCTGCGGGTCGCCCTTTTCTTTGGTGCTGTCAGTTCAAACCGACCAATCCCTTTGCATCCAATCCGCTGATCCCCCATATAGGCGGTGATCAACCCTCAACGATTCCCGGAACATGATGGCCGCTCCTCTTCTGACACTGCAGAATGTTTTTCTGACCTTTGGTGGCACCCCGCTGCTGGAAGGTGCGGAATTGCTCATTCATGAGGGCGAGCGCATTGCGCTGGTCGGCCGCAATGGCTCTGGAAAATCCACACTTCTCAAAATTGCTGCCGGCCTTGTGGAAGCTGACAAGGGCGAGCCGATCATGCAGTCCGGCACGACAACCCGCTATTTGCCGCAGGAACCCGATTTATCGGGATACGCGACAACGCTGGAGTATGTGGAAGCCGGACTTACCGAGGGTGATGAGAATTATCGGGCATTGTATCTGCTGAATGAATTGGGGCTGGATGGCACAGAAAATCCTGCCAATCTTTCTGGTGGTGAAGCACGCCGCGCAGCTTTGGCACGCGCCATAGCGCCGGAGCCTGATATTCTGTTTCTGGACGAACCCACCAACCATCTGGACCTTCCAACGATTGAATGGCTGGAGCGGGAATTGCTGTCCATGCGGTCCGCCTTCGTACTGATCAGCCATGACAGGGCCTTTCTGGAACGCCTCACTGGCGCGACCGTATGGATCGACCGGGGCGTGACACGGCGCATCAATGAAGGCTTTGCCAGTTTTGAAGCCTGGCGCGACAAGGTTTTGGAAGAAGAAGAAACAGAACGCCATAAACTGGATCGGAAGATTGTTCGTGAAGAACACTGGCTACGCTATGGCGTCACCGCAAGGCGCAAACGTAATGTCCGGCGCCTTGATGGTCTGCATGCCTTGCGCGACAAGCGCCGCAATCTGCGTCAACGCACCGGTTCGGTGGATATGCAGGCAGCAGAGGCGGAAACGTCGGGCAAGCGGGTCATTGAAGCCAAGGACCTGGTAAAGGCCTATGATGGACGCACTGTGGTTTCTGATTTTTCCGTCCGCATCAATCGCGGGGATCGCATTGGTGTTGTCGGTCCCAATGGTGCGGGCAAGACGACCCTTGTCAAACTGCTTACGGGGCAGATGGAACCGGATAGTGGTTCAATCAAGCTTGGCTCCAATCTGGAAATGCTGACGCTTGACCAGAAGCGAGAGCAGCTTGATGACAAGCAAAGCCTGAAAGATGTGCTGACGGGTGGCCTTGGCGATATGCTGTTGGTTGGCGATCAGCAGCGCCATGTTTTCAGTTATATGAAAGATTTTCTGTTTACGCCGGAACAGGCAGGAACTGCTGTTGGCAAGCTGTCGGGTGGCGAACGTGCAAGAGCGATGCTGGCACGTGCGCTGGCAAAACCGTCCAATCTATTGGTGCTGGATGAGCCGACCAATGATCTGGATCTGGATACGCTTGACCTGCTTCAGGAGCTGATCGCAGACTATCCTGGGACTGTCATTCTGGTCAGCCATGATCGGGACTTTCTGGACCGCACTGTCACGAGCACACTGACAAGCGATGGTGATGGCCACTGGCAGGATTATCCGGGCGGCTATTCGGATATGCTGACGCAACGCGGCAAACGACCTGGAAAACAGGGCGAAACGAAATCGAAAAGCCGGAAAGCCAACAAATTGGCTGGAGTGCCCAAAAGCAAGCCCAAGCTCAGCTTCAAGCAGCAGCATGCTTTGAAAACACTGCCTGGCGAGATCGAAGAGCTTGGTGTCAAAATCAGCGCGTTTGAGGCACTCATGGCAAATCCTGATCTGTTCAGAAAAGAACCCGACAAATTCACAAAAACCGCAAAAGACCTCGAAGTTGCTCAAGGAAAACTCTCCAAAAAAGAAGAACAATGGCTGGAGCTTGAGATGCTGCGTGAGGAGATCGAAACGGGAGACGCTGCCTGATGCAATGGTCGCCGGAACAGGAACAAGCACTCACGCTTGTATCTGAATGGTTCAAAGAAAGTGCTTCGCAAGTTTTTCGTCTGTTCGGTTATGCGGGCACAGGCAAAACCACCCTCGCCCGGCATTTGGCTGAAGGCGTTGAAGGTCCGGTTGAGTTTGCCGCATTCACCGGCAAGGCTGCACAGGTGCTGCGGGAAAAGGGCTGCGAAGATGCAGGCACTATCCACAGCCTGATTTATCGGCCTGACGAGGAGACCGGCGCAGATCCGACCTTCACCATCAACCGCGACAGCCCCGCCGGCAAAGCCGATCTGATCATCATTGATGAATGCTCCATGGTGGATGAAGACCTTGGGCGGGACCTGTTGTCATTTGGCACCAAGGTTCTTGTTCTGGGTGACCCGGCACAATTGCCGCCGGTCAAGGGCGGCGGCTTTTTCACCGAACATGAACCGGATTTTCTGCTGACCGAAGTTCATCGGCAGGCGCGTGATAACCCGATTATTGAAATGTCGATGCGCATTCGCGAAGGTCTCAAACTGGATTACGGCCAATATGGCGAAAGCCAGGTGATTTCCCGCAGGGATATTGATTCAGAGCTGATGATGGAGGCCGATCAGGCGCTGGTCGGACGCAATGTCACGCGCATGAATTACAACGCCCGCATGCGCGCTTTGCAATCCTATGATGGCTCCATGCCGCATCCAGGAGAGCGGTTGATTTGCTTGCGCAACAACAAGAAAAAGGGGCTGTTGAATGGCAGTCTCTGGATCGTGGCCGCGGCCAAAGAAGGTCGCGCGGGCCTTTATGATCTGCGCGTCCTGCCAGATCCTCCGCCAATTATCCAAGGCGTCAAGTCCCGCCAGACGCGGGTGCGTGTGCGTCCGGAATTCTTCCAGGGACTGGAAGGAAATCTGTCCTGGCCGGAGCGGCGCAAGTCAGACGAGTTTGATTTCGGCTATGTGTTGACCGTTCACAAGGCACAGGGCTCGCAATGGGATAACATTGTGCTGTTTGACGAAAGCTTTGCCTTTCGTGAACACCGTGAACGCTGGCTTTACACGGCAATTACGCGCGCGGCCAAAACGCTGACCATCGTTCGCTGATAGCTTCTGCTCTAGAGTGAAAGCTCGGGCTCAAGATCCGGCCGACCAGCAGCGCGTGCGGCAGCTGTTGCCGTGTTGGCCATCAACATGGCGATGGTCATGGGTCCTACACCGCCGGGAACCGGTGTCACGGCTCCCGCGACGCTGAGCGCATCATCATAGTCTACATCGCCCACCAGTCGCGTTTTGCCTTCACCTTTTTCGGGCGCGTCAATGCGGTTGATGCCCACATCGATGATCGTAGCACCGGGTTTGATCCAATCTGCGTTGATCATTTGCGGCCGCCCAACGGCGGCAACGAGAATATCGGCTGTGCGGCACAAAGCCTCGATTTCTTTCGTGCGGCTATGGGCAATGGTCACGGTACAGCTTTCCTGAAGCAGCAATGCCGCGACAGGTTTGCCAACAATATTGGAGCGTCCCACAACAACCGCATTCAGACCGCTCAAATTATCGCCAAGAGCCTGTTTCGCCAGCAGCAGGCTGCCTGCGGGTGTGCAAGGGATCATGGCGCGTTTCCGGTTGCCCGAACCCAACAGGCCCACATTGATGGGGTGAAATCCATCAACGTCTTTTTCGGGAAGAATGGTTTCGATGACTTTTTCTTCGGAAATGTGTCCCGGCAGCGGCAATTGCACCAAAATGCCATGAATGTCCTTGTCCGCATTAAGGCTTTCGACCAGCGCCAGCAGATCAGCTTCGCTGACCGAATCATCCAGACGGTGCGTGCGGGATAAAAAACCGCACTCCTCTGCCTTCTTGCCCTTCGAGCGCACATAAACCTGGCTTGCAGGATCTTCCCCGACAATGACAACTGCAATTCCCGGAATGATCCCTGTCTGTTCGATCAGACGGATAGACGCTGCCTTGACCGTTTCGACCACAGTTCCGGCAAGTTCTTTGCCACTGATTATCTGTGCTTCTGACATATTGGTTCCTTACCTGAACAAGGGGTAGATTGGATTGCTCTGCTAGCCGATACAAACCATGTGCCGATAGGGTTTGCAATGCAGCAATGGCTTGTGGATACAAATACGACACGGCATGATCTGCCAAAGGAAAAAATGATGCAAAACAATCTGAAATCCAGGATCCAACAGGCAAAAGGTGATGAAGCAGCCGATCTGGTGATAAAGAACGTTCGGACACTGGACGTCATTACCGGAGATCTGTTCGAAGGCGATATTGCGATTACCGGCGACACAGTCGTAGGTGTTGCTGAGCGTTACCATGGCAAAAGGGAGTTGGATGGCAGCGGCCTTATTGCCGCGCCCGGCTTCATCGACACACATTTGCACGTAGAATCTTCTCTGGTAACGCCGCTGGAGTTTGACCGATGCGTGCTGCCTCATGGCGTCACCACAGCAATCTGCGATCCCCATGAGATTTCCAATGTGTTGGGGGCAGATGGCATTCAATACTTTGTGGAATGCGCGGAGCAGACCATCATGGATTTGCGTATTCAGCTCTCCTCCTGTGTTCCAGCAACAAGTTTTGAAACATCAGGTGCAGAACTATCCGCTAGTGACTTGCAAGCCTTTATAGGCCACCGGAAAGTCATTGGCCTTGCTGAAGTCATGAATTTTCCAGGCGTTCTGGCGGGCGATCCTGACATGCTGGAGAAACTGGCACTGTTTGCCGATCTGCCCAAAGATGGCCATGCGCCGCTGCTCTCGGGCATGCCGCTCAATGCCTATTCAGCAACCGGCATTGCCACAGAACACGAAGCTACCACAGCCAATGAGGCACGGGAGAAACTGCGCAAGGGCCTTACCATTCTCATTCGTGAAGGGTCGGTTTCCAAGGATTTGCATGCACTGGCTGAAATTATCGATGAAAACACATCCAGTTTTCTGGCGTTCTGTACAGACGACCGCAACCCGATGGAAATCGCAGAAGAAGGGCACCTTGATTACATGATCCGGACCGCTATTGCCCTTGGTCGCCCGTTGCACCATGTCTACCGCCTTGCCAGTTGGTCGGCGGCAAAGGCGTTTCGGCTCTGGGACCGGGGTCTCATCGCGCCTGGCTACCGTGCGGATATTGCGCTGCTATCTTCGCTGGAAGAGTGCCGGGTTGAACAGGTTTTGTCGGCCGGCCGTATTGTTGATGAAACGCTTTTCCGAACACGCCAGACCATTCCACCGGTGGGGCGAAACAGTGTAAAGGCCGCGCAGGTCACATCGGATCAGTTTCAAATGTCGGGTCCTGCGCGCGAGATTTCTGTCATTGGCGTTGAGGCGGGTCTGATCCTGACCCAGCATTTGAAGCGCCAACCCACCGAACAATACGGAAACCTTGTGGCCGATTCACAAACTGATCTGGCCAAGGTTGGCGTCATCGAACGGCATGGCAAAACCAACGCCTCAACGCCTTTGGCCGGACTTGGTTTCGTTACCGGCTTCGGGCTGGAAAAAGGTGCGCTGGCATCTTCAGTTGGCCATGACAGCCACAACATTACGGTACTGGGCGTGAATGATTTTGATATGGCCGTTGCGGTTAATCGGCTGATAGAATTGCAGGGCGGCTTCGTGGTTGTGTCAAATGGAAAAGTTCTCGCAGAGTTTGCACTGCCGATTGCAGGGCTCATGAGTGAGCTTCCTCACGAACAGGTTCACGAAGGTTTGATACCCTTGCGAAAAGCCGCCAAAAGCCTTGGTTGCCGCCTTCCGGAGCCGTTTTTGCAGATCGCGTTCCTGCCGCTGCCGGTCATCCCGCACTTGAAAATAACTGACAAAGGCCTTTTTGATGTAGACAGGTTCTGCCACGTCGATTTGTGAGGCAAGACCGCGAAACCAAATGCTGAAAGCGAGATACCTATGCGCCTTTTGACCTCCATGTTCCTTGGATTGGGACTCCTATCCAGCCCCACTGTCCTGTCGCAGGCTTCAGCAGAAAGTGGCACAGCCATTTTAGCCGGTGGTTGCTTCTGGTGTGTTGAATCTGACTTTGACCACGTCAAAGGCGTTACGGAAACGACATCCGGCTATATTGGTGGCAAGACCGACAATCCCACCTATCGCAGTCATGGCAAGGATGGACATCTGGAAGCGGTCAAGATTGTCTATGACAAGGACAGCGCTGACTACCGTTCGCTACTGGATACCTTCTGGCGCACCATTGATGTGTTTGATGACAAGGGTCAGTTTTGCGACAAAGGTAATTCCTATCGTACCGCGGTCTTCGTTGCGAATGACGAAGAACGCGACATAGCTGAGGCTTCTAAAGCAGAAGCTGAGCAGGAACTAGGTCAGGAAATCAAAACGCGTATTCTGGATGCCGCGGCATTTTGGCCAGCAGAGGATTATCATCAGGACTATTACGAGAAAAGCTCAGCCCGGTATAATTACTACCGTAAAGCCTGTGGTCGCGATAAACGGGTCAAACAGATTTGGGGTGACACAGCCTTTCTTGGTATCGACAAATAGGCTTAAGGTACGGACCCTTTATGGGTGATGAAATAGCAGAACAAATGGCAAAGAGATGCAAGCTGAGCGGGCTTTCTGCCCGTTCAAGCGCTTTGACGCCGCAGGTCGCAATTTACGCTTTGTTGGTCTTTGGGCATTAGCGTTGCTTGACCAATTTCGGTTCAAGACGAGGCAATAATTTCATGCCGATTTTCAACAGACAGCATGCTGACCTTGTCATTGCCCATATTGGCGACAAGTCGGATATCCAACAGATATTCGGCTTGATGCCACAAAAAATTGCTGTTGTGCATTTTGATGACAGCAATGCCTGCCTCGATAGTTTCAACAACAGTGACCCACGCCCGGCAGAATTTATTTTGCTGGATGCGACCCGTTCCGCAGAAGACACTGATCGGTTCCTGACAGATTTTCGCAGCAACACTGCCTTTAAAAAGATACCCGTTTCCGTGATGGCTGAGAGCGACGACGAACTGAGCCGCCAACGTTTCCTGGACCTTGGCGCAAATTTCTGTATCGCAAAGCTGGATGTGCTGGCAGATCGTGGCAGTCTGTCACAAATCATTACCGATTACTGGATGAGCGGCTAAGCGCGCGGTCCTGAACTCAAATCAATTTATCTAAATGTGCCGCGCAGGTTTCCTGTCGTGCGCGAAAGCTCTATATGAGCGTCTCAGGAGTGCGTCCCGCTGTCGGTGAGGCCCTTACCCTTTTATCGTAATTCGGATTTTCTCATGTCACCGCAAAACCGTCGAAAAAAAGCAATACATCTTTCTGATTATCAACCTACCCCCTTTGCTATTGACCATACCGAGTTGCGGTTTGTCCTGGGCTCTGAAGTCACTGACGTGACAGCCGAACTGACGATGAGCCGCCGTCCAGATGCTGCGCAGGATGCGCCGCTGGAATTTGACGGTGATGAGTTGGTTCTGGTGTCCCTAGCGATCGACGGGACACCATTGGCAGAGAAAGATTATTCCGCAGCACCGGATAAGCTCACCATCTACCACTTGCCTGCAAGTGGCGCATTCAAACTCACCATCTGCACCAGAGTAAACCCGAAGGCCAACAAGCAGCTAATGGGCCTCTACCGGTCCGGCTCTGCCTATTGCACACAGTGTGAAGCTGAAGGCTTCCGGCGGATCACCTATTTCTACGACCGACCTGATGTGCTGAGCACCTTTTCAGTGCGTATTGAAGCTGATGCCCAAGAAGCGCCATATATGTTGTCGAATGGCAATATGCTGGAACAAGGTGTTCTGGATGCAGCGGAGACTCCGTCGGGTGCAAAGCGCCACTATGCGGTCTGGCACGACCCCTTCCCCAAACCGTCATATCTGTTCGCACTGGTTGCAGGTGACCTGGCCTGTGTGGAAGACAGCTTCACGACACAAAGCGGACGCGCCGTCAAACTGCAGATCTTTGTCGAGCATGGTAATGAAGGCAAATGTGACTATGCCATGGATGCCCTGAAGCGCTCGATGCGCTGGGATGAAGAACGGTTCGGACGAGAATATGATCTTGATATTTTCATGATCGTCGCCGTTTCCGACTTCAATATGGGTGCCATGGAAAATAAGGGACTGAATGTCTTCAACGACAAATATGTTCTGACAGACCCTGAAACGGCAACCGACGTCGATTATTATGGTGTTGAGCGGGTGATCGCTCACGAATATTTCCACAATTGGACCGGTAACCGCATCACTTGCCGCGAATGGTTCCAATTGTGCCTGAAAGAGGGTCTGACGGTTTATCGGGATCAGGAGTTTTCTGCAGACATGCGTTCAGCACCGGTCCAGCGAATTGGCGATGTGCGCTCGCTGATAGCGCGGCAGTTTCCGGAAGATCAGGGACCTTTGGCACATCCTGTGCGTCCCGATGTCTATGAAGAGATCGATAATTTCTACACGGCCACAATCTATAATAAGGGCGCAGAACTTGTGCGCATGCTGGCCACGATTCTGGGCCAAGACGGCTTCCGCCGGGGCATGGACCTTTATTTTGAACGCCACGATGGCGACGCGACAACAATCGAAGCGTTCCTTGCCTGTTTCGAAGAAGCAAATGAAACCGATCTCAGCAACTTCTCGCACTGGTATCATCAGCCCGGAACGCCTGTGGTCAAAGTGGATGAAACCAGATTGGATGATGGCCGTCGGCAATTGACCATCACTCAGAGATTTTCAGAGCTACCGCACTTCACCGAAGATCGCCCTGCGCTGACCATTCCGTTGGCGTTTGGCTATGTCGGCCCGGACGGACAGGATATTCCCGTTGCAGGCAGTAACGGCGAAACGGACATGATGCTTTTGACTGAAAAAGCTCAGGATTTCCAGTTTGACGATGTGCCGTCAAATGCTCGACTCTCCGTCAACCGCAATTTTTCCGCACCCATTGTACTGGAGCAAAAGCAGGCACCGGAAGATCAGGTCTTCATTGCTGAATTCGATTCCGACCCATTCAATCGCTGGCAAGCTGTTCAAAACCTTGCAATGGATTCCTTGAAGACAGCGAATGCCGCCTTCCTTTCCCGTGAGAAGCCTGAACCGCCCTTGCCACTGGTGACAGCCTTGCGGTCTGTTCTGGCAAATGATGCGCTGGATAGCAGCTTTAAGGCACAGTGTTTTCAACTGCCATCGCTTCAGGCTGTCGCGGAAGCTGTCGGCAACGGCTTCGATCCAGATGCCATTGCCAATGCGAAAGCCTACATCAATGCCTATGTGGCCCTTGGCCTGGAACAGGAAATGACCACGTTTTATCAACAGGCTCTAACGCCGAATGATACGACCACCGACGCCGCAAACGCTGCTCGCAGAGCCCTGATGAATGCCGTTTTGAAGTTGCTGGTTGCCTCCGACAAGGCAGAGCACGCCGCTCTTGCGGCCACACAGGCCATGACCGCCAAAAATATGACGGACCGAATGGGTGCCCTGACAGCGCTTTGCCTTCAAGGGCGCACAGAGCGGGCGGAGCCACTGGTTGCCATGTATGAGCAGTTCGACAGCAATGGTCTTGTCATGGACAAATGGTTGGGCCTACAAGCAGCAACCGACAGTGATGAAACGCTCAGTACAGTGCGCGCGCTTTTGCATGATCCGGTGTTCAGTATGGAAAACCCCAACAGGGTAAGATCCTTGATTGGCGGCTTTGCTTCCAACTTCCAGCAATTCAACCGCATGGATGGCAGCGGCTATCAATTTCTGGCCCGACAGGTTGGTGCGCTTGACGAGCAAAACCCTCAGATTGCTGCTCGCTTGCTCGAAGGGCTGAGATCGTGGCGTAATCTGGAACCGTTGCGTCGAAACTTTGCCCGACTGGCACTGGAAAAACTGCGGGGCCAATCTGGTCTGTCATCCAACGTATCCGATATTACCAATCGGCTTCTTGGCGACAGCTAATCTCCGACTTCAAGGTCACGGCGAATCAGGAAAACGATCTGATTCGCCGTTAACCATTTTTTTCATTTTGACTCTAGACATGCTGATTCGCATGGATTCAAATGGAACTGATTCGGCAGGGTTGAGTGGCCGACTTCAACATCAAAATCGAGGGTTTTCATGGCGCGTGCGGCAGCCGCCAAAGCGTCCGACGAAGGTCGCACTTTTGCGGCCAGCGGCGGACCAACACATCTCTTTAACAGCTTGAAGAGCCTGGCAAAACCGTCAGACCGCAAGTTGCTGGGGCTTGATCCTGCCCTCAAAATCCTCATCCCCGTTATGGTCATTCTGTCGCTGGGCATAGTAGCGACCATTCGCATCGGCAGCCTGTCTCAAGACTTTGATGCATCCATGCAGGAAGCCGAGCTGACGCTCGTCTCATTAGCCATGTCGACGGCATCCAGAGTGGATGCACTGGCAACCAGGCCGAACACAAACAACTTCGACAAACTTCTGGAAAATGTTCTACCGGAAGGCGCAAAGCGCAACGGCCGTCGGTTCTACATCCTTGGGCAAAACGGAGACATTCTGGGCCGCACCGGAAACAAAGTGTCGGCAGACCAGCCTGACAATATTGCTGCCCGCCTTGGCGATGTGCAGCCCCTTGTGGTTCTGGGAAGCGAAGCGGGCGTGTTGAGTGTCAGCTCGACGGATGGTGAAGATGTGCTGGTAACAGTTCATCGTCTCCAGGCGCCCTTTGCGTCGCTGGCGATCATCCAACCGCACCGAACAGCGCTGAGCAGTTGGTATGCGAAACGCACACAGGACCTGTTGATTTTTGTTGCCATGCTGCTGTTATCGCTGGTGCTGGTTTATAGCTTCTTTGCGCAATCTGCTCGTGCTCATGAGGCGGATGCCATCTATGCAAATGCCTATAGACGCCAGGAAACGGCGCTCATCCATGGTCGATCCGGGCTCTGGGACTGGGACCTCAATCAGGGCACCATGATCTGGTCCAATTCTATGAGTGTCCTTTTGGGCTACCCTGCCCGCGACAAATCAAAAGACTTCGTGTTCTCACTGGATGATCTGACAGGATTGGTGCACCCGGACGACACTGACCTGCACCAACTTCAGAACAGTCTCCTGGTCACAGACCAAGCCCGGTTTGATGAGCAATTGCGTGTCAAACATGCCAATGGAAATTGGATCTGGTTGCGGCTGCGCGGGGAAGTTCTCAATACCCAGACAGGTGGGCGCCAGCTTGTCGGCATTGCAACAGATGTGACAGAGCAACACCTTCTGGCTGAGCAGACACGACTTGCCGATATAAGGCTGCGGGATGCCATCGAAACCACCTCTGAAGCCTTTGTTCTTTGGGACAATCAAAACCGGCTGGTGATGTGCAACACCAAATACCAACAATTACATAAATTGCTGCCGCAGGATGTGCTTGCCGGGACGCCCTACGAAGATATCGCAGCCAAGAGTCACCCTGAAATCATTTCAACCATCACCTTGCCCAGCGAGATCAATCAGGCTGAAGCCCGGACATACGAAGCAGCTTTGGCTTCAAAACGCTGGCTTCAAATCAGCGAACGGCGCACCAAGGATGGCGGGTTTGTCTCGGTTGGCACAGACGTGACCGAGTTGAAGCTGAATGAGCAGAAGCTGATTGAAAACGAGAAACGTCAAACAGCCCTGATCCGCGATCTCAATAAATCACGGCAGAAACTGGAAGTTCAGGCACAACAACTTGTCGAACTGGCCGAAAACTATGCCTATGCAAAGGAAAAAGCGGAAGCTGCCAGCAACGCCAAGTCTGAATTTCTGGCCAACATCTCACATGAATTGCGCACGCCACTGAATGCAATCATCGGCTTTTCAGAAATCATGCGCACCGGTGTATTTGGCAATCTGGGTTCCGAGAAATATCTGGAATATTGCAACGATATTCATGACAGCGGCAATTTCCTGCTGGCCGTCATCAACGATATTCTGCAGATGTCAAAAATTGAAGCTGGCCGCCTGCAACTGAATTTCGAAAAGATCGATATCGGAGACATTGTACGCGAGTCTTTCCGTGTCATGGATGTCAACGTGATGGGCAAAGGAATCCAGCTGGAGATTACCGGCATGGAGAATTTGGTCTTTGAGGCAGATCGACGTGCCATGAAACAAATCATGCTCAATCTGCTGACAAACTCTGTCAAATTCACGCCTGACGGTGGCCGCATCGAAGTCCAGATCAAAACCGGCGAATATGGCGCATATCTGTCGATCAAGGATACGGGTATTGGCATCCCTGAAGAAGCAATCAACAAGCTTGGCATGCCGTTTGAGCAGGTTCAAAATCAGTTCACCAAAGATCACAAAGGCTCTGGCCTTGGCCTTGCCATCACCAAGAGCCTGGTGAGCATGCATGGCGGGCACATGAATATTACCTCCACCGAAGGCGTTGGAACCACTGTTACGGTCTGCGTGCCATTGGTGCAGAACCTTCACGAAGCGGATAGTGCCAACGCAGTCGCTTAGGCCTTGAAAAACCGCTCTACCAACTCTGCCACTTCCATTTGATAATCGCTCAACTGAGCTGCAATCATGTCCACATTCGGCAGTTCACAGGCGCGCGCCAGGATCGGTAGAAAACCGGGTTGCTCCAGAAAACCCGTCCGACTTTCCCCGCCGTCAAATGCCATGCGTATTAATTGTTGCAGCCCCTCATAAAAGCGGTGCGCTTCTATCAATAGGTCACCATCTGCAACTGCAATCAAGCCAAGGTCTACAGCCTTTCGCAAGGCGTTGCGGGTGTTTCCCTGCAAAACTTCGATGCTTGTCTCAGCATTTTGAAGTTGCAGAACCTGCGCCACAAACTCAATGTCGACTACGCCACCCGGTGCCGTTTTTACATCCCAGATATGAGCGGGCGGTTTGGCGTCGTGTATCTTTGCCAACATCTCAGCGGCGTCAGTTTTTAGAACCTCCGCATTCTGGTTGCCAAGAGCGGTTGCAATCGCATCACGCATCTTCTGGCACAGTTCATTGTCTCCGCAAATTGGGCGGGCACGGGTCAACGCCATTCGCTCCCAGGTCCATGCCAGATCATTCTGGTAGTTTACAAAAGTCTGATACTGGGTTGCGAGCGGTCCAGCATTGCCCGATGGACGCAATCGCATATCAATTTCGTAAAGCAAGCCTTCGCCCGTTGGCGCAGACAGAGCGGTAATGAGGCGCTGGGTCAGGCGCATAAAATATTGCGAGACGGCAAGCGGCCTTTTGCCATCAGATTGTGTGACGCCTTCGTCAAAATCGTAGATCAACATGAGATCGAGATCGGAGGTTGCCGTCATTTCCCGACTGCCAAGCTTGCCCATGGCGACAACACAAAGCTTTGCACCTGCGACAATTCCGTGACGTTTGACAAAGTCCTTCTGCGTCTCTTGCAGCATTTTCCAGATCACAGCTTCAGCAAGGCCTGTATAGGCCCGGCCTGTCTCACTCGCCGTCAGTGTTCCCGACAGAATGCGGGTTCCGATCAGGAAGAGTTGCTCCTGTGTGAAGATACGTGCTCGATCCAGCGCGTCCTCAAAACCATGAGACAATGCCAGGCTTTGCTGCAGACGCGCCGTCATGTCTTCAACTGTAAAGTCGGCTCCGAAAAAGCCGGGGTCAAGCAATGCATCCAGAACATGGGGACGTCTGGTGATGGTGTTGGCAAGACGCGGCGCAGCACCCAGAATGACGGATAAAAGGCTCAACAGTTCAGGGTTTGATTTCAACAGGCTGAACAATTGCAAGCCAGCGGGAAGCCCCTTTAGAAACCGGTCGAAACCAGTCATGGCTACATCTGGTTGACCGCTGTCTGACATATGCCGCAGTAATGTTGGCATCAGTTCGGTGAGCACTGTGCGGGCATGTTCCGAACGCGTTGCCGGTATGCGGCCAAAATGCCAGCCTTTGATCAGGGCGATTGCATCAGAAGGTCTCGCAAACCCAAGCTCTGAAAGGGTCTGTATGGTATCGGGGTCGTCATCTTCTCCGCTGAATACGAGATTTCCAGATGCTTTTTCCGACCCGTTTTTTTCCTCGAACAGATGAGCATAGTGCCGCTGAACCGTGGTGAAAGTCGCAATGAGTTGTTGATCAAAGCCGCTCAAATCAGTTGCCGAGGACAACACCGCCAGAGATAACCGTTTTGCCTCATCCTGCGGAATTATGTGTGTCTGCTCATCATCCATCATCTGGATCCGGTTTTCCACGCGGCGCAGATAGTCATAAGCCTCGGATAACTCGTGACAGACTGTTTGTTCGACCCATCCGATATGCCGCAATTGTTCCAACCCGTTCAGCGTCTTGCGATCTCGCAAATCTGAATTGCGCCCGCCGGCGATCAGTTGTTGGGTTTGGACAAAAAACTCGATCTCGCGAATTCCGCCACGACCCAGCTTGATGTTGTGGCCAGCGCTGCAAATCTGGCCAAACCCTTTATGCGCGTGGATCTGTCGCTTGATCGCCTGAATGTCTTCAATTGCGGCATAGTCGAGATATTTCCGCCAGATGAAGGGCCCGACATGGGTTAGAAATGCCTCTCCAACAGTTTTGTCCCCTGCGATCGGTCGGGCCTTTATGAGCGCGGCCCGTTCCCAATTCTGTCCGGTACCCTCGTAATATTGCAAGGCGCCCGCCAGTGAGACAGCCAGAGGTGTTGAACCGGGATCCGGCCTTAAACGCAAATCCATTCGGTAGACATAGCCATCGCCAGTGCGCTCCTGCATCAATCGCACCAGTCGCTTTATCAATCTGACCCAAAAAACGGACGCTTCCTGACCGTCAGCCAGAGATCTGACATCCTGATCATAAAGCGCTATAAGGTCGATATCGCTGGAGTAGTTCAATTCCCAGGCGCCAAGTTTGCCCATCCCCAGCAAAACAAAACCCAGCCCTTCAAGCCCCTCCTCCGGAAGTTCAAAATTGCATTTTCCGGCAGCAATTTCACGGGTGATGAGATAGCGTAATCCAGCTTCAACCGACAATTCTGCGGCCTGGCTCAAAGCTGTTAAAATGGCGGTCTGTGGTACAGCATTTGCCAAATCCCACAATGCGATGCTCAGAGAGGTTGCCTGTTTGTATTGGCGCAGATGAACCATAGCGTCGGCGTCATCAACAGCGCCTGCAAGACCTTCCATCAGTCGCTCTGTTGCGCTGCTGAGAAACGCGTCAAACCCACTGCTGCAGAGGGTTTCCAGGCGACCGGCATCCTGCGCCATGAGGTGCTGCAGATGCGGGGCGTTGCTGCCTGCCATTCCAAGGAAATTTACGAAATTAGGCGCAAACCCAGTGAGATCCTGATTGTGTTCAGACAGTCGATTTTCATCAACGCTCGCCTGAGCAGCCAAGGGCGAGAAACACGTTTCAAGCGTTTTATGCTGGTTGCTCAGTTCCTGCCAATTCACCGATTTTGCCCTTCATATCCTGCAAACCAGGGAAACGAATTGAAACGCTCAAGCCCCGCCCGGGATGATCCTCACCATTATCTTTCGTTGAAGGAACCGTATGTTGCAAGTCGATCGTGGCATTATGCAGGCCGGCAACGGCAGAAACCAGACTGAGACCAAGACCGGAACCGGGTTGCGTGCGACTGCTGTCCAGGCGTGTGAAACGCTGCAGCACCCGCGCACGCGCCTCTTCTTCGATGCCCGGCCCATTGTCAGACACGGTCAATACGGTTTCATCCGCTTGATTGGCCACAGATATTTTGATCTTTGGTTCCGGTCCATTGTGCCTCTCAGTCGCGGGAGGCGCATATTTCAGCGCATTATCCAACAAATTAGCCAGAGCCTGACTGATCAATTCTCTGTTGCCATGAACGGGTGCCCGTTTGGGCGTGTTGACGACAAAAACCATGCCCTGCTCTTCAACCATCGGCTCATAGAGCTCTGCCACATCTTCAACAATCTGAGACAGATTGAGGTCAGCCATCACTTCACCCGGTGCTTTAGCTTCAACCCGGGCGATCAACAACAGCGCATTGAATGTTTTGATCAGTTGATCTGCTTCATCAATCGTCATCTCGAGGGCTTCGCGATAGGTCTCGGATTCACCATTTTCCGCCAATGCGGATTCAACCCTGCTGCGCAGTCTGGTGAGCGGTGTTTTCAGATCATGAGCGATATTGTCAGAGACTTCCTTCAGGCCATGCATCAATTCTTCAATACGGCCCAGCATCGCGTTCAGGCTAAGGGCCAAGCGGTCAAATTCATCGCCGCTGCCTGTTACGATCAGCCTGCGAGACAGATCACCTGAGATAATGCTTTGGGTGGTATTCGAAACCGCATCGATCCGCTTCAGCACGCGGCTGGACACAAACACCCAGGAAATCAGCCCCAGAACCACCAGGAGCGCCCCAGCAATGAAAAAGGTCTCACGCACCACCTCCTGCAGGGCTTCGCGCTCTCCCACATCCCGTCCCACCAGAATCTTGTAACCGCCGCGCAATTCAAACACGCGCACAACAGCGGTATGCCCAGCGGCCACACCGCCCTCTTCAATCAGCCGATAGCGGATTTCGCGGGGTTCTGAATCCACGTTCTCAAACAGGGTTGGGGAGATGCGGGCAATATTTCCGGCAAACACGTTGCCGCTGTCATTGACCAGAAGATAAAGATTGGCACCAGGTTGCCGGGACCGGCGTTCTACCAAGGCAACGAGGCCAGGAAGGCCGCGTTGTCCATATTGCTCGGCCAGACCCTTGATCTCAGCGTTGACCGTCTCATTCAACTGGCGGGTCAAAAGAGCTGTGGTGGTGCTATTCAAATACAGAACAAGGAACACCGCAAACCCGGCGAAAACCGCAAGGTAAATCAGCGAGAGTTTGATCGCTGTCGTGCGAAAGAATTTACCTATCGTCGTCACGGATCACATACCCCGCGCCGCGTACAGTGTGCAGCAATGGTTTGTCGAATTCCTTATCGACCTTTCCACGCAACCGCGACATGTGAACATCAATGACATTGGTCTGCGGGTCAAAATGGTAATCCCAGACATTTTCCAGAAGCATTGTTCGGGTAACTACATGGCCCGCATGACGCATCAGATATTCCAGGAGTCTGAACTCACGTGGTTGCAGGATTATGTTCTGATCGGCGCGGGTGACCGTATGAGACAAGCGGTCCAGTTCCAGATCACCAACGGTGTAGATGGTCTCCACATCTTCCGGCTTCCGGCGTCTGGCAAGAACTTCTATCCGCGCCAAAAGCTCTGAAAATGCATAGGGTTTGGGAAGATAATCGTCACCACCGGCCCTCAGGCCCTTTACCCGGTCATCAACCTGACCAAGTGCAGATAGAATCATCACGGGTGTCTGTTTGTCGCGCTCGCGAAGGTCCTCAATAATCGACAGACCATCACGCTTCGGCAACATGCGATCTACAATCAGGACGTCATAATCATAGACAAGAGCCTTGTGGGCTCCGGTGTCGCCATCTGCAGCATGATCTGCAACATGGCCCGCTTCCGTAAGCGCTTTCACCAAATACCGGGCGGCTTCCTGATCGTCTTCGATAATTAGAATTTTCATAATTAATTTGCGCTTGTCTCGATATTTCGGGAGTTGAAACGCATCCTATTTTGCTTCCTTGCGGCTGCAAAGATATTTCTCGCAAATAACTGTATTGGAGTAACTTGGGAAAGGCTTGGCGACGGGGCATTTACGCACCCCGTCACCAATAGGCGAAAGACAATCGGGGCGACACGATTTTTGTCCTTCGCCGTCAAATAGAGTGGCAGAGGGGTCAGCCACCCTATGTTCGCGGCAAGATCAGGCTTTTGCGAACGGTACCGCAACGAAGCGGATACCCCGTTCGTTCTGGACCTGCATCAGCACTGCCTTGCGGCCATCCTGTTTGACCTGCTCAACACCGGCTGTGACATCTTCTATGGTTGCCACTGGTGTGCCATTCACGTTCAGAATCACATCCCCGCGAACGAGGCCCTTTTCAGCGGCGAGGCTTTCAGCTTCCACGCCGGAAATCAGAACGCCGTTTTCTGCCTTCTCCAGCGTCAGACCCAAGGTCTCGGCAGACGCGGGCTTGACCATACTGTCTGCACCGGCTTCGGCACGGCGATCCAGATCATTCAAGCTGCCCAGCGTTACGGTAACGTCCTGTTCTTCGCCGTTTCGCCAAACTGTGAGCTTAGCCTTTGCATCAGGTGCATAGGATGCAATCAGTTTTGCCAGGTCTTTGGGGCTTTCCACGATTGTATCGTCGACTGCCAGAATCGTATCCCCGGCACGAATACCTGCCTCACCGGCAGGACTATCGTCCTGCGGCCGGGTGACAAGTGCACCACTGGCCATGTCCAGACCCAGACTTTCCGCAATTTCCTCCGTAACCGGCTGAATTTGAACGCCTAACCAGCCACGCTCGACCATGCCGTCATCTTGTAAGTCGGCAATCACAACAGTGGCAGTTGACGCAGGAATGGCAAAGGCAATGCCCACATTACCGCCTGATGGAGAGAAGATAGCCGCATTCACACCGATGACTTCACCGCGCATGTTGAAAGCTGGGCCGCCTGAGTTACCTCGGTTCACCGGTGCATCAATCTGGATGAAATCATCATAGGGGCCAGACCCAATATCTCTGCCATTCGCCGATACGATGCCGGCAGTCACGGTGCCACCAAGGCCAAAGGGGTTGCCAACAGCCACAACCCACTCACCAACCCTGGATGGCTCATCGGCAAAAGCGACGTAAGTGAAGTCGCGATCGGCATTGACTTTCAGCAGAGCCAAATCAGTGCGGCTATCAGCGCCGACCAGTTCAGCTTCATACTCTGTGCCATCATCCATTACGACGGTGAACTCTTCACCACCGTTAATGACATGTTCGTTTGTGACCAAGAGTCCGTCTTCGGCTATGAAGAACCCTGAGCCCTGCCCCTGAGAACGGCGGGGCGCTGAGCGATCATTACCCTGGTCACCAAACCGGCGCTCGAAGAAACGGCGCATTGGATGGTCTTCTGGCAGATCTCTGAACTCACGTGGCATCTCACTGCCCTGCCTGCTGGAAGCACGCTGCAGTTTGCCGCGAACTTTCACACTGACAACAGCAGGCTGTACCTGCTCGACCACATCAGCAAAGTTGAGAGGCGAGGCGGATTCAACGCGAACTGGATCAGCCAGCACAGGAGATGTGGTGTTGAACACGGCACCTGTCGCCAGAACACCAGAAACGCCTAAAGCTGCCACGCCAGCACGCAGCCCATGTTTGCGCAGCCAGCCCTTTGTCTTTGTTCCAGTTGTATTTTGTTGAGTCATGATTTGGTTCTCTCCTCATCAGTAGAGTCATTGGCGTTACTCGCCGTTGAGAAAAGAAATAGAGGTTGTCACCTTACCGCGCTCTTTCAGGCGGCTTAAACTTTTGTAATTTTGACACACTTGAAAATGGTGAGCCGCTTTAGCTGCACCCAAAGTGTGACTCCATCCGCAATCAGACTGAGTTCTCTCGCCGTGCTATCAGACCACCCATGGCGAGGTGACATTACAAGGTTCCGGTCCCCCCTCACGAACGCCAGAATTTTCGGAAACTTCATAGCGCTCAAAATGTGCATTCATCTGGGACAACAGCTCGATTACCAGTGTGTCACAGGCCTCATCTTTGGCAATGTCTTTGGTTTCGCGCGGGTCTTCCTCCAAGTCGAACAAAAGTATTTCGCCGTCTGGATAATTCCGGATCAACTTATAACTTGGCGTTCGAATCATCCGGGTAGTCCCATATTCGCAAAACTGGATCCTCCGCCAAGATGGGTCCGATTCCCCATTCTCAAGAACCGGCAGAAAACTGCGGCCAGCATATCTTTTCTCTGAATCCAGATCGGACGCAACACCTGCAAAATCCGCCAGCGTTTGAAACAAATCCAGATGGTCGACATATTCGGTGCAGCGCTGGCTGGCATGAATTGAACGGGGATGGTTAAAAATCAACGGAACGCGAATGCTCTCCTCTACCATGTTGAGCGGCATGGTGCCGTTGCCCTTTCCCCAAATACCATGATGTCCACAGCACAGGCCGTGGTCTGAGGTGTAGACGATCAACGTGTCATCACGAAGTGCAAGGGCATCTAGCTCATCCATCAGGCGGCCAACACTTTCATCAATGCCGGAGACCGAGGCATAATATTGCGAGAGTGCTTCACGCGAATGAGAGCGATCGATGAGATCCTTCGATTCCAGGTTTTGATATCCGAACGGATAGGCATCATCGTCTGGTATGTCTTTGAAGGAGCAGTTTTTGTATTGATCCACCAACCTTTGCGGGTGATCTGCCCAGGGGCTATGTGTGGCGGTGTGACCGATCATCAGAAAGAACGGCTTCTCAGCGTTGCGGTTGCGCAAAAACCGAATTGCGGCGTCTGTGATCACCTGCGTTTTGTACCCATCATGTTCTTCCACAACACCGTCGCGGCTGAAGCGATAACGTCCTTTCGCCCCGATGGGATAATCACCACTCAAAGCGAACCAGTGATCAAACCCCGGTTGCGGCTCTATGTCGTTCCCAATGTGCCACTTCCCGGACAATGCGGTCTCGTAACCCGCCGCTTGCAGGAGCTGTGCCAGTGTGACTTCACTTCCGAGCCAGTTTCTAGTTCCGAAATGATCGCCAGTCGCGATGTAGTCGTGCAGACCATGTTGCGAAGCAAGACGTCCGGTCAGAAAACTTGCCCGTGCGGGCGAGCAGACCGGCGTCGGGGTGAAAGCGTTCTCCATGACAACTCCGGTCCGCGCCAGATAATCCAGAGTCGGCGTATGCAATTCGGTGTTGCCATAGGCTGGCAAAGCCCATTGGCCATGGTCGTCATTGAAAATGACAATAATGTTCTTGCCGTTTTCCATTTTTTGCTTGCGTCCAGACTCTAGTAATTTGCTGCGGTTCTTACGAACCGGCCAATAACATGCTTACCAAACATCTTCCATGCGTAGTCTGTCAGCAGCCCGAGAAATCCAAGAAGAAATATGCCGACGAACATCCAGTCGATCTTGAAGTATAGTTTTGATGTCCAGATCAGATACCCGAGACCGGATTCAGCGGCCAGCATCTCCACGGCCACAATGACCAGAAATGACGACGCAAGCGCCAGACGCATCCCGACATAGATTGATGGCATGGCTGACGGCACTGTTACCCGCCAGAAAATCTGCCAGGTCGATGCACCAAATGTACGGGCTGCCAGCCTTTTATTCTGGTGTACAGTTCCCACACCGGTTGCCGTGTTAACCATCACAATGAACGCCGTGGCATACATAACCAGAAGAATTTTTGACAATTCTCCCACGCCAAACCAGACAATGAAAAGTGTCACCAGAGCGATTGCGGGAATGAAGCGCAGGAAATGGATATAGGGGTCAATGACCCGTTTCGCAGTCAGAAAGCTGCCGACCAGCAAGCCAAGTGGAATTGCTACCAGACTGCCAAGAAGCCAGCCACCTAGAATACGCATCAGACTGACGCTGATATGGGTCAGTAACAAGTCCTGCTGGAACAGCTCAACAGCGCCCAGAAAAATGACTGAGACAGGCGGCAGAAAAAAGGGGTCTATGAAAAGGCGCGCACAAACTTCCCAGACCAGCAGCCCCAAAGCAATGGAGACAATTGAAATGAAGTTGGAGCGCGACAGCAAGCCTATCAAGGCATGCGGTTTGGTTTGGGTGGGTTGGTCAATCACTGCCATACCTTGCTGACCTCTTCCTCGATATCCTTTGATATCTGTTCCAACAAGGTGATGTAACGTGGGTCACTCTGGTTGCGTGGATACTCCAGTTCAACATCATAGCTTCTCTTGATTCCGGCTGCCGGGCCTGCAGACATCAAAATAATGCGTTGACCAAGATTGATTGCCTCGCGAATATCGTGGGTGACATAAACAGCAGTGCCACCGATTTCCGTCCAGATGGAAATCATCTGGTTCTGAAGTCGCTGTCGGGTTTGCGCGTCCAGCGATGCAAATGGCTCATCCATAAGCATGATACCTGGACGCATCGCCAGCATACGCGCAATCTGGACACGTTGTTTCATTCCTCCAGAGAGTTCGTCAGGAAATTTTTGCCCATGATTGAGCAAGTTGACCATCGACAAGGCTTCATCTCTGCGCCTGATGCGATCCTCTTTCGGGACACCATCAATTTTCAGGCCGAATTCCACGTTCTCACTGACTGTCAGCCATTCAAAGAGCGCACTATCGAGGTCCTGAAAAACCATCCCACGGTCCTTACCGGGTTTTTCGACGGTTCTACCATCAATGCTCAGTTGGCCATTGGTGGGATTGTCGAAGCCGGCTATCAGCCTCAGCAATGTCGACTTGCCGCATCCGCTGGGCCCTAGAAGAACAAGAAACTCGCCTTCGGGTATGGTCAGATCAACATCGCTCAGGATCATGGGAGAAGTACGTCCTGATGTGGTGTAGGCAAAGCCAACAGATTCAATCGAGATTGTCATAAGGTCCATCCAAAGATGCGCTGTCTTGTGAGTGGTGGTAAGAGCGGCTGCACGATCGCCGATAGCAATGGTGCAGCCGCTGTGGTTTCCTAGTCGAGACTGTCAACAGTCGGCGCTTCGGGAGCTGCCTCTTTCAGGACCCCCAGATCAAATTGGGCGGCATAGTCATAAGGCGGGTCGATAACACCGCTCTCTGTGAGAAAGTCGTATTTTGCTTTCAAGGAATCCATCGCTGACATTTCGAAACTCAGCGAATAATTCTGTCCTAATATCACCGGCTTCACCTTTGTTGCATCGCCGGCAATGCCCTTGGCAACGATATCTGCTGCTTCATCAATATCAGCTGCGACCGCTGCACCAGCCTTATCCAAAGCCTTCAGGGTTGCCACAACAGCAGCGCGGTTGTTTTCCAGATATTCCTTGGACACCACCAGAAGCGCAGTCGTTTTCTGATTGACGATACTGTCATCCGCTTCGAACCGGTATCGGTCATCGCCACTGATCTGCTCGACACCCTGTCCCCAAATCCATGCGGCATCGACACGACCAGCCTTCATGGCGCCGATAATTTCAAACAGGCTGCCGAAGCCAACAAGCTCGACATCTTCATCCGGATTCAGGCCGTTATCATTAAGATGCGTGCGCGTCACGAATTCCTGTGCTGTTCCCTTTGCCACGGCAATTTTCTTGCCTGCCAAACTTTCAGGACCGGAATAATCGGTGGTTACATAAAGTTTGTGCCATCCTGGATTTGGTGTACCGATTAATGCTGGAACACTGAGTTTGTCTGAGCTCAAACGTGCCAAAAGCGGCATGTCGATGATCACGCCAAAGTCAGCCTGCCCGGCCAAGACCGCATCCACAGTGTCCACCCCATAGGAAAAGGTCAGAAGTGTGGGATCAATTCCCTCTTCCGCCAGATATCCCTTTGCTTCGGCAACGCGAATGAGCGTTCCAAGTACGAAACCGTCAACCGCAAAACGTGCTTTTGTGGTTTCTGCAATCGCAGAGCTCATCATTCCCAAGCCAAGGCCCGCGCTGAGCGCAAGACCTGTTATATTGCGTAAAAAACTACCCGTCATTTCAGTCTCCTGTCCTGTTAATCTATAGGATTATTGAATCTTAACCGGCTTCCCGGGCCGTTTCCCCACTGGTCGAGAGGCGTCGTTCCGCCTCGAACGCTGCGTTGCGCACAGCTTCCAGACATCTGTCCGTGTCACTAGTGTCCATGTTGATTGCGGCTATTGCGACCACCCCCTTGACCGTGTGACCTATGCCATGGCGAACCGGTACGGCTATTCGTGTCACACTGGATTCGTGGCTTATGTGATGGCCCTCGCGTTGAATTTTCTGCAGCAAGGCCATGTAGTCTTCAATGCTATCATTGACCTGTTCTTCCAGAAGATAGCGCGCCGATTCGGGGTCCTGATGGGCAAGTAAGGCAAGGGCCATACCATTGTCGTGCAATATGCTGTGCTTATAATACAATTCGATGAAGTGATATGATGACGGCATCTCGGTTTTGGTAGTGAGCACGAAAGAGTCATTTGCAAAGCGGGCAAAACATGCCGAATGCCCGGTCAGAAAAGCGAGTTCCTTCACCACCGGCTCGATGATTTCATGCTCAGACCAATGGCCGCTCAAATGCCTTGCCACCGTCATCATCCGAGCACCGATGACATAGAGACCTTTTTGCTCTGTCTCGATCCAGCTCTCATCCAGCAACATTTTCAGCAATCGTGACAGCGTCGCGGCAGAGACACCGATTGTGGCCTCCAATTGAGAGAATGACAGCCCTTCAGGCGCAAGAGACAATGCATCTATGATGTTCAGGGCTCTGCGCCCGGCCAACAACTGACTTCCGCCAACCATTTTTTAAACTCCAAAAATGATAGTTACTTTCATAAATGGAAGCGTATTCTTGACATTTGGTAGTGTCAAGTTCAGTTTTCAAACACGAATCTTATCCGCTAGGGGTCTGGGGCCCGTCCGATAACGCTGTGGAGCTATGAATAGATGAAACCACCCAATATTCTATGGATTTGCACCGATCAGCAGCGCAGTGACACGCTAGGCTGCGCTGGCAATAGCTTCGTTTCCACACCCAATATTGATGCGCTTTCATGCGCGGCGGCAAATTTCCAAAATTGCTTTGTACAAAGCCCCGTCTGCATGCCGAGCCGCGGCAGCTTTCTAACAGGCCGTTACCCACGCACCACCCGCTTGCGCCAGAACGGTCAGACGATTCCATCAGATGAAACGCCAATAAGCAGGCTGCTTGCGGACGCTGGTTATTATTGCGGACTGGTTGGAAAGTTTCATCTCGCGCCAGCTGACCCGGCCGTCAACGAAACCATAGAGAAACGCGTAAATGATGGTTATGACGAGTTTTGCTGGGCCGGCGACCCCCATGATAATTGGGGCACCAACAGCAGCTATACAGCGTTTCTTGAAGATCTTGGGCAAACCTTCAAAACAACACCACATCCGGACTGCGAATTTGTTGAGACCGGCATGCCGGAAGCGTTTCACGAGGCAACATGGTGTGCCGAGAAAGCGATTGACTTTATTGAACGTCGTGCAGAATCCGGAACGCCCTGGCTTTATTCGGTAAACATGTTCGCCCCGCACCACCCCTTCAATCCACCAGCAGACTATCTCCAACCCTATCTGGATCGGCTTGATGAGATACCTTTACCAGATGCGTTGTCTGATGATCTGTCGACCAAGTCGCCATATCAGGTAACCGACGCCAAGGGCGCTTATGGAGGAACCATGGCGTATGGGCGCACTATGTCCGACAAAGATCATCGTATGGTCAAAGCTGCCTATTGGGCCATGTGTGATCTGGTTGATGTGAAAGTGGGCGCTATACTTTCCGCATTGGATCGCAGCGGACAGCGCGACAACACCATTGTCGTTTTCATGAGCGACCATGGCGAAATGCTTGGCGATCACGGCATTTATTTAAAAGGCCCTTACTTCTATGATCCGGCAATCCGTGTGCCCTTCATGATTAGCCTTCCTGGCACCATCCAACCAAAAACTCATGGCGGGCTGACAGAACTTGTAGACTTGGCCCCCACTCTACTGGAAGCCTGCGGGCTTCCGCCCCAAGCTGGTATGCAGGGTAAATCCCTATGGCCGAGCTTACTTGGCAAGACAGCCTATCAGGGGCGGGAGAGCATTTACTGCGAATATTATAATGCGATGCCGTTTCATAACAATCCGACCGCGCAACTCACAATGTTGCGCACCAGCACACATAAGCTGGTCGTTGACCATGCTCACAATTATGGGGAATTGTATGATCTGGAAACCGATCCAAATGAGGTGAACAATTTGTGGGATGATCCGAATTCACTTGGTGTGAAAGCGGACCTGCTTACAGCGCTAACGCACAGAATGGCATTCACAGCTGATCCACTGCCACTGCGTCAATGTGAGTGGTGATCAAAATTCCAAAACGAATTTAGTTTTCCACAATCCGCGTCACAACAGTTGCCTTGCCTTCCAGCGTCTTGTGGACAGGGCATTTGTCAGCGATTTCCAGTAATTTGCCATGAAGTGCAGGATCGACCCCGCCCTCTATGGAGATGCGCCGCTCAAACTGATCGATCTTGCCGCTTGGGGTCATCATGTCTTCCGCACAGGCTTCGCAGTCTGTTGCATGGATTTTTTCATGCAGCACGGTGACAGAAACCGCCCCGATATCGAACTTCTTGAACGTGGCATACATACGCAACGTCATGGATGTGCAAGCGCCCAAAGCGACGGCCAGAAAATCATAGGGCGAAGGTCCGCTATCCAGACCACCAACTGATGTCGGCTCATCGGCCAACAGGCGGTGGCTTCCGCTGCGCACATAATTCTGAAACTTGCCTTCTCCGGTTTCTGCCACCAGCACACCTTCACGGTCACTTGATTCCACCGCCGGCCTGTCTGCACCGATATATCGACTTGCCCAGGCTGAAATTACCGATGCCGCATAAGCAGCGTCATCGGGGTTCGACAAAAGATGATCGGCTGAATCCAATGACACAAAGCTTTTGGGGTGTTTTGCAGCTGTAAATATGGCGGCCGCATTTTCAATGCCTACGGTCTGATCGATCGGGGAATGTAGCACCATCAATGCGCTTTTGAGCTTTCCTGTATGTTGCTCAACTGATTGGGTGCGCACATCATCCAGGAATTGTTTTTGTATCTTGAAAGGGCGGCCTGCCAGAGAAACAGTTGCCTCTCCATCACGCTCGATCTCATCCAGACTGGCACCAAAATTATGCACCACATGTTCTGCATCAGATGGCGCCCCAATGGTCGCCACGGCTTTCACTTCCGGAATTTTCAGCGCTGCACACAACACCGCCGCGCCGCCCAGTGAATGACCGACCAGAACGCTGGGTGCTTCATAATTCCGACGCAGAAAATCTGCTGCACGCACCAAATCGCCGACATTTGATGAAAAATTGGTATTGGCAAAATCGCCATCCGAAGCGCCAAGCCCGGTGAAATCAAACCGCAATACCGCAATGCCCTTTGCAGACAACTCCCCGGCAATGCGCTTGGCAGCCAGAATGTCTTTTGAGCAGGTGAAGCAATGGGCGAAAATAGCGGTTGCCCGGATGAAGCCTGCGGGCATGTCCATGCGTGCAGCCAGAGATTCTCCCTTGCTGCCAGTGAATGTTACTTTTTGAATGCCGGCCATTGGGCGCGCTCTCCTGCCTGAAAAAACGGCAGAGTGCGCCCGGATCGATCACGCATCAACTGTCTGGAGATAAAATCTTCTTGAGAGCTTCGTGTTCAGCCTCGGTAAGGGGCTTTTCTTCCGGGTTTTGACCGCGTCGGCTGCGGAAAGCAAAAAAGGCGATGAAACCACCAATCAACAAAACGCCAATTGGTGCAATCCACAAGAAGGCATTGGCCAATGTGAAACGTGGCTTCAAAAGCACGAACTCACCATAGCGAGCGACGAGAAAGGTCAAGACCTCGTCATTCGTGTCCCCCGCCACAAGACGTTCGCGCACCAAGACACGCAGATCTTTGGCCAAAGGAGCATCAGAATCGTCAATCGATTGGTTCTGACAGACCATACAACGCACTTCTGTGGATAGATCCCGCGCCCGCGCTTCCATTGCCGGGTCAGCCAGCACTTCATCTGGCTCAACCGCAAACACCGGCGTCAGGACCAGGCACGCCAAGATAATGAGCAAAAGCTTTTTCATCATCTATTCCGCCGGGACCGCTGCCGCGTGGGGTTTTGCACGTTTTGGCGCCCCCACCCGCAAGCGTCTGTCAGTCAGAGATACAACGCCACCTGCCCCCATAAACAGCGTTCCAATCCAGATAAACAACACCAAGGGCTTGTCATAGATGCGCACGACGACACCTCCCTTATCATCAAAGTCGCCAAGCGTTGCATAGAGCTGAGAGACCCCAAAGGTTTTTATACCGGCTTCAGTGGTTGGAAAGTTGCGGGCCTGATAGAGGCGTTTTGACGGAGACAACACAGCCACCACGGTGCCCCCCTTGCGGACGGTCAAGTCTGCCACTTGCTCGGTGTAATTTGGCCCACTGTTTGGTCGGATGCCCTCTAACGTAACCGTATAGCCAGACAACTCGATGGTATCGCCGGGCTGTTTGACAGCAACGGCCTCACGTTCATAAACACTGACGCCAACAATACCCAGTAGCGTGATCCCCATACCGGCATGGGCCAGGGTCGTGCCCCAGGCGGAACGCGGCAACCCAAACAATCTTGAGAATGCGGTTTTCAGCGGCACACGGAAAAAGCGTGCCCGATCAACCAGTTCTGCCAGCGCGCCAAAAATGAGCCAGACAGCAGCAGCAACACCAAATGGCGCTGCTATCGAGGTCTTTGTCTGTACTGCAAATGTTGTCAGCAATCCAACGAATGCAAGAGCCAGCACCCAGGACAGACGCTGCATGACAGCCTTCAGGTCTCCTCGTTTCCAGGCCAAGAACGGTCCAAACGGCATTGCCAACAAAAGTGGCAGCATGAGCGGCCCGAATGTCAGGTTAAAGTATGGCGGACCCACCGAAATCTTTTCACCGGTCAGGGCCTCCAATGCCAACGGATAAAGCGTACCAATAAGCACGGTTGTCGCAGCTGTGGTCAGGAGCACATTGTTCAACACCAACGCGCCTTCGCGCGAAATAGGTGCAAAAATACCGCCCTGCTTCAATGTTCCTGCACGCAATGCGAACAGCGCCAGTCCACCGCCAATGAACAGCAGCAGGATCATCAGAATGAAGACACCTCGCGAAGGATCGGATGCAAATGTGTGGACGCTGGTCAGAACGCCGGAGCGCACCAGAAACGTGCCCAGAAGCGACATGGAAAATGTCAGAATTGCCAGCAATATGGTCCAGATTTTGAGCGCGTTGCGCTTTTCCATGACCACCGCCGAATGCAGCAATGCCGTGCCAAACAGCCAAGGCATGAAACTGGCATTTTCAACCGGGTCCCAAAACCACCAGCCACCCCAGCCCAACTCATAATACGCCCAATACGAACCCATTGAGATGCCAAGGGTCAGAAACAGCCAGGCTGTGAGGGTCCATGGTCGCACCCATCGGGCCCAGGCTGCATCAATGCGTCCGCTGATAAGGGCTGCAATTGCAAAGGAGAAAGCGACTGAAAAACCGACATAGCCAAGATAGAGCATCGGCGGATGGATCGCCAATCCGATATCCTGCAGGATAGGGTTCAGATCGCGCCCCTCGAAAGGCGCGGGAAACAAGCGTTCAAACGGATTGGATGTCAGGGTTACAAACAGGAGGAACGTTGTCGCAATCCACCCCTGAACGGCCAGAACATTTGCCTTTAACTGGGCAGGAAGATTGTTGCCAAACAAGGCTACAAGAGCGCTGAACAAGGTCAGAATGCCAACCCATAACAGCATCGAGCCTTCGTGATTGCCCCACACGCCGGTGAATTTGAACAGAAACGGTTTTTTAGAATGGGAATTTTCCCAAACGTTGCGGACAGAGAAGTCTGATACCAAATAGGCATATGTCAGCGCCGCAAAGGCAAGTGCTACAAATACAAAAACGCCAAGAGCGGTTGAGCTCCCGACCGCCATCATGCGGGCGTCACCGCGCTGGGCGCCAACAAGTGGTACAAGCGCCTGAACACACGACAGAGCGAGCGCCAGCAAAAGAGCAACATGGCCGAGTTCCGATATCACTATTCCGCCCCTTTAATTCCTGTTGTTTCAGCAGAGTTGCGCTTAATTGGTAGCGCTCTCACCCTCGCCTTGCCAAACACCCTGTTCTCTCAGAGCGTCCGCCACTTCTTTTGGCATGTATGTTTCGTCGTGTTTCGCCAGAACAGTATCTGCCACAAAAAGGCCGTTGGCATCCAGTGAACCTTCGGTAACCACGCCCTGCCCTTCGCGAAACAGATCGGGCAGAATGCCGTCAAAGACCACGGCAACGGTGCTACCGGTGTCGGTAATGCTGAACTTGACCACAGAGCCATCGTTGCGAACAACGCTGTCTTCTTCGACCAAACCGCCAAGTCGAATCCGTTCGCCGGGCGCGGCGCCACCGGCTGCAATATCACTAGGTGAATTGAAAAATACGATGCGGTCGTTCAACGCGAACAGAACCAAACCGGCCGCAACCACCAAAACACTGCCAGCTACGGCCATCATGGTCAGGCGTCTTTGTTTTCTGGTCATTCAACATTTCCCATTGATCATCAGTTTTGCGTGGCAAGTCCAAGATTTGTAGATAAGACACCCAATTCTGCGAGCGCGCTTTGATCTGCCGCAAATATGCTTCGTGCTTTTTTCAATGCAGCGGCGGCCTGATCAGGCTGCCCCAAAACCGCATATGATCGAATCAAGCGTTGCCAATCTGGAAGGTTTTCAGGGGTTTCTTCCAACCTTTCGGCCAATCCAGCAACCATGACGGAAATCATTTCCTGTTGTTCCTGCTGAGACAGGCTCATGATTGCAGCAGCCTGATTGTCTGGTTCGGCTGGCGGCAAACCCAATTCATTGCGTGCCATATTCAATTGGTCCAACGCGCCACGTGCCCATGCAGCTTCTGGCGTCGCATCTTCAAGCAGCTCTTCCCAGGCGCTGACGGCTTCTCTGAATTTGCTTTCCTGGTTCAGCCCCAATGCCAAAAAGAAACGCGGCCTGACGGCGGTTTCATCCAGTGTTGCAGCACGCTTGAACAAGGTTTCAGCGCGCTGGGTGACAACGCCCTCCTGGCTGAGAACAATGGCCTCGCCGAGATTGGACAGGCGATCTTCGCTTTCACCACGCAAACGCACCAGATTTTCAAATGCACGCACCGCATCATCATAACGGCCCAGCCGCTGATAGACGGGCGCAACCACTTCCCAACCATCGCTGTCGTCTGGATTTCCGCTGAGGTGGGTTTCCACCCGCTCCACAAGGTCCAATATCTTTGTGTCGTCGCCATTTTGCTGCTGGCTTGCAAGACGGGCCTGCAAGGGTTGATCGGCCAGATTTGGGTTGCCGATATTGACATACATGGCAATTGCCACCGCTGGAACACAGGCACTTGAGAAAACCAGCGCTGCGTTGCGAAACAGAGTCCGCTTTTCGCCAGAAGCCTTTGAACCAGAATCGATTTTGGCTTTTCCGTTTGCTTCAATCAACCGCCTGCTGATTTCCGCACGCGCCGATTCTGCGTCCCGTTCGTTCAGAACGCCGCGTTTCAGATCCCGGTCGATCTCGGTAAGCTGGTCCTTGAAAACGGCAACATCACCATCAAACGATGTGCCTTCCAGTGCCTCCGCATTTCGCTGCCTTAGCAGCAAAGGCAGGACGGCAAGTCCCAAAGCGCATCCAACCATGATTGCGACGACAATCCAGAACAGCATTGCGGATCAACCCACCCTTACAAATTCAAAAAACTGCATATTATCTCTTATTAGGATGTAGTTCCTAGCAGCCTCAACCGCAAGAAAAAGCGTCCAAAATAGTGGCAAAAAGAAGGGCTGACAAAATGCCAGCCCTTCTGAACTCAAACATGATTGTGTGCTTTCCCAAAAGAAAGCTTAACTGGCCAATCAGGAAATCGGACGCCACGTTCCATCTGGCTGACGGCAGGCCGTGCCACGCGCTGTTTCCGGACGTCCATCAATGTAAATTGTGTGCGTATATTCACGACATTGTTGGTTGTTACGCTGATAGGTGCGCGTTGGCACAACCTCACCATAATTGCCATTATCCGGGTTCTGCCAAACAACCGGAGACCCGATGCGGGAATTCTCCAGCGCTTCATACTCAGCATTAGAGGCGCGACGGCGATCCTGTGCATCAAGCGAACGGCCAATTTCACTGCCAATCAGGCCACCAGCAATCACACCAAGTGTGGTTGCAACAGCCTTGCCGCTACCGCCGCCAAACTGGTTTCCAATCACACCACCTGCAACGGCGCCTGCAACGGTTCCAACGCCCTGTCGCGGGCCAACATTCTGACAGCCTGCAAGAGCGAGACCGCATACAGTCAGGGTTGCCAATACTTTAAGTTTCATTTTCATTTTCCTTCCTGCGCGATACGAAACTATTGCCGCACCGCATACGCATGTTCACTTGATTTATTTTCATAGCAAAATGGCGCAATTGTGCCAATTTCAACATTTTTTCGGTCGTTTGTAAAACTCCATTGCGGGTTTAGGCTTCAGAAACACAGGGAAGTCTCAGCTCAGCTTTCAGGCCGCCCAAATCGCTGCGTTCCAAATTGATATTTCCTGTATAAAGATTTGCGGTTTCCACAACGATAGACAATCCAAGCCCACTTCCAGCAACTGTTTCATCCAGCCGCTCACCGCGTTTGAGAGCCAGCTTGCACTGATCCGACGTCATTCCCGGGCCGTCATCTTCTACGCACAGAATCCACTGCGTCTCGTTCAGTTTGCGTGTGTGCACTGCCACTTTGGAAGCGGCCCATTTGCTGGCATTGTCAACAAGATTGCCAATGACCTCTTCCAGATCCTGCTTCTCTCCGCGAAAAACAATATTATCTTCCATGCTGACCTCTATCTTGAGATCCTTGTCGCGATAGATTTTTTCCATTGCGCGCACCAGACTGTCGACGATCGGCTCAACGGGCGTTGATGTCCCAACGGCTGCAAGGCCTGCTGCAGATCTGGCCCGGGACAGGTAATGGTTCACCTGATCGCGCATCACCGTAATCTGCTCGGTAACTTTTTTGTCCTTAACACCGGCACCCGAGGCTTCATTGGCGATCACGCTTAACGGTGTCTTCAGTGCATGCGCAAGATTGCCGACATGAGTCCGCGCACGCTCAACGACCCCCTTATTGGCATCAATCAATCCATTGATCTCTTCCACCACGGGCGCAATCTCAGATGGGAACTGCCCCTCAATTTTCTGAGACCGCCCTGCCTGGACTTCCAGCAATGCTTGCCGGATAGACTTGAGCGGTCGCAATCCCAGACGAACTTGCAAATAGATCGCCAGGCCCAAAAATGCTGCAAAAACCAGGAATGTAATCAGCAGGCTGGACCGAAAATCAGCTATATCGCGATTGAGCTGGGTCACGTTACCCGCAACAGCCACCAGCAATTCAGAATTATTGGGCAATTTATAGCTGCGCTGAAACAGCCGTATAGCCTCACCACCTGGCCCTTCCAGCGTATCGTCAGGCGCATTTGCACTATCTGCCATTATAAAATCCAGGCTGCTGCCGATGAGCGAGTCGGATGTGAACAGGATGGCCCCACGGCCTTCGCCGATTTGCCAATACCAGCCTGACAAGGGTTCAAGAAACCGTGCTTCGCCAATATTTTGTGGCGGCGACAGGGAGATGGCGGCTGAGCGTCCACTTATCTGAGCGGATAAAGCGCCTATCAACGCATTGGCGTAGGCTTCCAACTGCGCATCGAAAGCCTGTTGAACAGACCGGCTATAAAGGTTTGACAGAATCAACCCCGCTGCCAGCAGGCCAATACTGGTCAATGCAGCGGAGGACAGGAACAGCCTCAGCGCTAGAGAATTTGGTCTTGGCAATGCACGCCTGTTCACTCAGCCTGCCCCATTCGATAGCCAAGTCCACGTATCGTTTCGATCAGCCCGTCAGGCAGTTTTTTGCGCAACCGCCCAACAAAGACTTCGATCGTATTGGAGTCCCGATCGAAATCCTGATCATAAAGATGTTCAGTCAGTTCAGTTCTGGAAATCACCTTGCCCTGATGGTGCATCAGGTAGGACAGTGTACGATATTCATGAGCGGTCAGCTTTAACGGCATACCATCAATTGTGACCCTGTTGCCCTTCGTGTCCAGCCGCACATCACCACAGGTGATTTCATTGGAAGAATGGCCAGCTGCACGGCGTACCAGCGCTCGCAAGCGTGCCAAAACCTCTTCCATGTGAAATGGCTTGGCCACATAGTCATCTGCGCCAGCGTCAATACCCTGTACCTTGTCGCTCCACCGGTCACGCGCGGTCAGCAGCAAGACCGGCATGGTGCGACCATCGCGCCGCCAGGCTTCCAAAACACTGATTCCGTCCATTTTGGGAAGCCCGACATCCAGCACGACTGCGTCATAGGGTTCAGTATCTCCCAGAAAATGGCCATCTTCTCCATCACTGGCTGTATCAACTACATAGCCACTATCTTCCAGAGCCTGCTTTAACTGCCGGTTGAGATCAGGTTCGTCTTCAACAACAAGAACGCGCATAAGTCCCTCAAATCCTGGTTGGTCCTGCCTTTAATTCGCGCGCACAGTAACATTGGAGACCTGTCCGTTCGACTTCAAAACGGAAATCACGTAAACAAAACCACCACCCTGGCGGCAAAGCTTTGCGCTGACAATCTTTCCGCCACCGCGTGTGGCACTGCCTTTGACCTGCGCAAGAGACTTGGCAGCCCCACTGCGAACAGCCTTATTGGCCTGAGCATTGCTAAGACATGACTGAGCGTACGCACCGGACAAATCGTCGGGCAACACTGCTGGAGCGAGGTTCAGCAAAAGTGAAAGTGTCAGAATTTTAAGTGTGTGTATCATCATGCCGCAATTCATAAGGCTTCTATTCTGAATGTGGGATGAATGAATATTGAACACTGTAAATTTATCAAAAATTCCTGAAACGTCCAATGGAAAAGCAAATTGCTCATATTGCTGGGTGACGGCCCTACTCACCGCTTTCAGTAACAGGCCAACTGACCAGATGTTCTTCGTATTCTTCGACAGGAACACCAACTTCACTCTTGATGCGACCGCGTACGGAGATGCCCGCTGCGTGAACCGTATCCGGATCACCTGATAAAAGCGGATGCCACCACAAAAGCGGCTTTCCGTCTCTCAACCGCGCATAAGCGCAGCTTGGAGGCAGCCAGGTGATTTCCTGAACAGATTGCGGCGTAAGTTGCAGACATTCTGGAACCTTGTCCAAACGGTTTGTATAATCCTGACATCGACAGCTGTCGTGATCCAAAAGCCGGCAGGCAAGATCGGTCCAGATAATTTCACCTGTGTCCCAGTCTTCAACCTTGTTCAGGCAGCAGCGGCCACAGCCGTCACACAGTGATTCCCATTGTTCCGTGGACATGTCTGCCAAAGCAACCTCTTCCCAATACGGCTTTGACTGGGCTTCATCGGGCTTACCAGACTCTGGTTCACCAGACTCGGGCTTTTCAAAATCTGGCTTTTCTGCCTCTGTCTTTTCTGGGTCGGGACGGGTTTCCACAGCCACCTCATTTTGAATTACAGTGAACCGCTTCTGGCACGAATGAAACTGCGACACAAACTTGTAGCCTCAGAGGCAAAATCGTGACTGAGCAGCGAATACTGCGAAATCACGAGAATGAATGGTGAGGCAATCCAATATCTTCTGGAAAACTTGTCAGATTGGCGTTAACTATGGTCTAGGTTGATCACGACATTACATGTATATGACTTCGTGTTGGGGACGAAATGTCTGCTTGAAATGCATGGGATGTCAGCGTTCACAACTGGCAACTGACTGATGATTTAAAGACCGGCTGATCGAGAGCCGGAAGCGGAAAGCCAACGGCGCATGCAAGACCCTTTTGTGAATCGAAAGAAGCCACTTCCTCGGCTAACCTATCGGGAAATGGACGCTTGGCTTGAAGCCCATATTCACCAGGGTCTCGTGGCCGTCGGCAGATTTTACTCAGGTATACGCCGTTTCTTCATGCGATTCCGACTGCGTGGATTGCCCCGTACATTGAATGAACTGGCCTCGGAAGCCTCGACAATCGGCCTGGTTGGCCTGGTGTTTCTGCTGGCGCTGGCGCTCCCTGCCTTTGAAGAAACACGTGGCAACTGGAAAGCCCAGGACGATTATTCCGTCACATTCCTTGACACCGCCGGCAATCTGATTGGACGGCGCGGAATTCTGCTGGATGACGCGGTGCCGTTGGATCAAATTCCAGAACATCTGGTAAAAGCGGCTCTGGCAACTGAAGATCGCCGTTTCTTTAGCCATTTCGGTATCGATATTATGGGCACGGCCCGCGCCATGATGGAAAATGTGCGCGCTGGCGGTGTTGTGCAGGGTGGCTCTTCGATTTCTCAGCAATTGGCGAAAAACCTGTTTTTGTCCAATGAGCGAACTCTGCAACGCAAGATCAATGAAGCCTTTCTAGCGCTTTGGCTTGAGGTGAATTTCACAAAACACGAGATTCTGAAGCTCTATCTTGACCGCGCCTATATGGGCGGTGGTGCATTTGGCGTGGGTGCGGCGGCGCAGTATTACTTCGGCAAATCGGTCAAAGACGTGACAATGGCGGAAGCTGCCATGATGGCAGGCCTGTTCAAGGCGCCAACCAGCTACGCGCCGCATGTTAACCTTCCGCGCTCACGTGCGCGCGCTAACGAGGTTCTGACCAATCTTGTGCAAGCTGGCTTTTACACTGAAGGTCAGGTGATCGCGGCCCGACAGAACCCAGCGACACCGGTAGACCGATCGGAAGAAGGCTTTGCCAATTATTATCTTGATTGGGCATTTGAAGAAATCAAGAGAATCGCGCCGGGGCCAGAGCAGGTTCTGAATGTGACTGTGAGCTATAGTCCGCGCCTGCAGAAATTCGCCACTGAAACCGTCGTCAATATGCTGCGCGAAAACGGCGATGCAAAAGGTGTCTCGCAGGCAGCTCTTGTGACGATGGAGAATGACGGTCGTGTGCTCGCCATTATTGGTGGACGCGACTATGGCGAAAGTCAGTTCAATCGTGCCACCGATGCTTTGCGTCAACCCGGTTCCTCATTCAAACCTTTCGTTTTTGCAACTGCGATGATGAATGGCTTCAGACCTGATACGATCATCGTTGATCGGCCTATTCGCATGGGGAACTGGCAGCCGAAGAATTACAATCGCCGTTACGCTGGTCGGGTCACCTTGACCACAGCGCTGGTCCGTTCCATCAACACGATCCCGGTTCGGTTGGCCAACACCATCAGCCGCAAGAAAATTGTTGATACGGCCCGTGCCATGGGCCTGACGACTGATCTTCCTGAATCATCACCGATGCCGCTGGGCGTTGCCGAAGTGCGAGTGATCGATATGGCCTCCGCTTACGCAAGCATGGCCAATGGCGGATTGCAGGCAACACCTTATACCGTGCTGAAAATCGAAGGAACGAGCGGCGCCGTTCTTTACGAACGCGATGCCGAGGCAACGCCCAAACGTGTTCTGCCTGAGCAGGCTGTGGCTGATATGAACGGTATTCTGCATCAGGTTACGACAAAAGGAACGGGTAAGCGCGCTCAGATTGAAAACATCAAAGCTGCCGGCAAGACCGGAACCACGCAAGCCTATCGTGATGCCTGGTTCGTTGGATATACGGGTAATTTCACAACTGCGGTCTGGTACGGCAATGATGACTTCAGCGGAACAAATCGTCTGACCGGAGGTAATCTGCCGGCCATGACATGGCAGCAAATCATGGCTTTGGCCCATAAGGGCAAAACCACATTGCCAATGCCGGGCGTTGATATGCCGGTGGCCGAAGCGCTGCTTGCGAAGGCCAGAATTCAAGGCACTTCAGACGACTCCAACACAATTGCTGACATCATCGATACTGATGGGGCGGCGCGACTGTCACCAGCCACCGCTCTGGCTCTTCAACGGATTCATTTGCTGCTCGGTGGAGATGGCATTCAGATTCAAATCGGACTTGATGAGACAGAACCAGCGCCTGACGTCTCTGACCCATCAGATAGTGCAATACTGACAACAGAAGTCGCGCCGGATCAGGCAGGATAAGTCTATGAGTTCGCTGTCCCGTATCAGTGTTGCCATGGGGCTTGCTGTTGTCATAGGCCTCGGATCGACCGATTTTTTCCTGCGTGCGAAAGCACCGCTGGGAACGACAAAACACCAGATGTGGACTGCGTGGCCCAGCACCGGACTTGGTTCGAATGCCAATGCTGAAAACCCATACCTGCAAGCTCATACGGCACGAAACGGCACCGTGCCGCTTGGTGACAATGAAGGCGTTCTTCTGAAAACCTATCGGGATGTCTCTGGGGATACGTTGGTGCGCAATTGCCTTTATCGCATGATCGGTGATGTTCCAACGTCTCAATTATGGACTCTTTCGGTGTCTGACGCTGTGGGACGGGTGTTACCCAATCCATCTTTGAGATTCGGAATTGAATCGAACCAGTTACTTCGGGCTCCTGACGGCACTTTCGATATATGGTTGTCGCGGGACGTGCAGCCCGGAAACTGGATTTCTCTGGGCGATTTGCCGGAAGATCTTTACACAGCGAATGAGCAAGTGCCCGTTGACGGCAGGAATCAAAACCAGAGCTTTCTGCTGACTTTACGTCTGTATGGCGCCAATCTTTCGTCAGAAACGTCCCTTAGCGCCGTCGAGTTTCCCACGATTGAAAAGGTCAGTTGCCCGTGATCAATCGTTCCTTCTTTGTCACGCTGCTGATTGGCCTGTTTTTGGCAGCCATCATTCATATCGGGATTCTGCTGTTTGCACCCCGCCTATCTGTGAGCGATGCTTGGGAGGCGATTGCGCTGCCGCTGGAGCCCTTCGTTGCGGTGCCTGTGCGTGCGATGCGTCCGGGTGAAGTCTTCAATGATCTGGACGAATCTGACGAGACGCCGATCACCGAAGTTCCGATGCGGGATCTGGACCCACAATTTTCCCACGCCATTTGTCGATTTGATCTGAATTCTGGGCCGGTACATATTCGAACAGATGGATTTGAAGGGTTCTGGACACTTAACCTTTTCAGTGCCGGCGGGATCAGTTTCTTCAGCACCAACGAACAGGTGAACGCGGGACGACCACCCAACATTCTCGTAACAACGCCTTCTCAAGTCGCCAGCCTGAGAGCAAACAACAGCGCAAGCCTCAACAATCTGGCATTGGTCGAGACTGAAATTCTGGATGCGGCGGTGTTGTTCCGGGCTTATCGACAGCATCAGCAAGCGCTGCCGACTGATATGGCAGAACTTCAATCTGTGTTTTACTGCTCACCATTCCAGCAGAACCCTGCCCCCGAACAGGAAGAGATACAGCCTGCTGCGACAGTGTTTGAAGAGCCGATACCAGAAGCGGAAGTAGAACAGGCAATCGAATCTGAAACCGAGACCACTGAAGAGCCACAGACTGAATAGAGCCAATTGCTGCCACAAAAAATGTATTTCGGTCAAAAGACTATTTTTGCGGAACAGGCGTATCATACGGATCAGCGGCCTGATCATGGCTATCGCGCCCCATCATATAGCGTGATCGGCGAACTGTTTCGGTTTTCACATCCGGTTGCAGGTAGGCTATTCGGGCTTTTCTGAAAATCAGCTCCAGACGTTGTAGCTCACCATCTGCCAGCCCCACTCTTTCATCGGGTTCTTCAATAGCCAGACGCTCAATCGCATTTCTGTAACTTTCAATGCGGAATGCAACGGCCCTGTCTACCCAGTCAATTAGTTCCCTATTTTCATAAACCCTGGCATTTGCAGCTGTCTGGACAGATGTCATTGGACGCACCAATGGGCTTTGCAACGCATATCGCTCATCGCCAACCGGACCAAAGGTGGCAATTGCTTCGATTCTCATTGTGTCTGCCGCAGTAACCTGGCTTGCCCTTGCAAAAAAGGGGGGTATCAGAGCAGCGTCGGCAGCCATGTCGGCACTCAATCGCCCATAGCGACCCGCGGTTGAGCGGAACCTGTCTGATCGCAGATACGCGTAGTAAGCATTTGTGCTGAGACGATGGTCCAAAGGTGCAGTCACCCGATAGCGCTGAACCCGCGATGCAATAGCATGGATCCAGTCTCTGGCATGTGGTGGCGCTATCAGACGTCTGGACTGCTGGCGCAGCAGTTTCTCTTCATCGGTGAGATTGAAATAGGATACTGGTTCTTCTCGATATCGAGCCGCAAAGCCGCCAATTAATGGAAGTATCTTGCGATCCATCACACCGCTCTCTTCACGGCCGAAATCAGCCCCCAAGGATGGGGTTGCATGGGACATCATCATTGCAGCCAGCAAGGCTGACGCTGCAATGATGTCTCTCGGTCGAAAAGACTTGCGGTTCTTCGTCATAAATTTCACCGGCGGTTCAGTCTTGGTGGGTGTTCCGGTTCACAATTCTCTGCTTGCTTGTTTGTTTTGCTTAGCCGCCAACCGGCCGGGCTGCGCGTGGCCAAAACCGGGCGCGCCTTTTTCGTGCGCGATACGTCGGCTCGTGGCGATTCCAGGGAGTCATCATGATATTCAACAAACACACCGCTAAATAAAACGACATTGTCCCGTGAACCGTTCGGAGCCAAATTATGGCCCTTTCCGGTTTGGGCCGGAAGATTATGCAAGTGAGATTTCATGTCCGGAAAGGCAATAATCCTTCCCATATCCATACTCCGTTTGTTTTCTGTCAAACCGGAGTGGATATACGCCCGAACTCCCCGGAGCGGTTTCAACACATTAGGCATAACGCTGCGGAGGTTAACAGTCTGCTAACGAATTACTGCGACATTTACAGTTCGTGAACCAGACCGAATTGTTGTGTGTACGGTCAATGCCAAATATTCAATGTCACTCGTCCGCAAAATCTGCCGCAAACGCGTCAGACCTTGCAGACTTCCAAGCTTTGTCAGCATCATCGGGCCGGTATCCGAACCAGGCCTTGCTGATGGCTCTGGCTCGATTGTTTGTGCAAAATACGGCCCCTACCCTTTGGGAAGTCGAACAATTCCAGGAATTGATGCTGAATCTGGCCCCTGAGGCAGATGTAAAAACTCGGCAAGAGTTACTTCAACTTCTGTCGTTAAACATGCATACGCCAACCCAAGTTCTGGACACACTTGCCATGACGCCAATTCAAGATCTGCCGAAACCCGAAGTTCCAGATAGCATTTTGCCGGTTGATCCGGCCTCACAGCAACAGCCGGTCTATTCAATTGCCCGGTTAAAAGACATGTTGCCGCTTCAGATATCAAGAAAGATGGCGCAGGTTGCCGCTTTGGCTGCCAAACGCGGCGACCGTCACATCTTACGAACGCTTCTTGCTTCCCATCTGTCTGTCTCCCGCCAGTTTGCTGACCACCTTCTGACCAATCCGGACGGGCTTTTGCTGGCAACCGCCCTGAGAGCCCTGCGTATGCCAAGCACTATTGCCCATACAATTCTGCTGGCAAGTGAAGGCTTGGAAAGTCGCGACCTGATCTATGTACCGCAAATGGTCAATTCCTTTGAACGACTGGACCCTGAAGCCTGTCGCAAAAGACTGAAGGATTGGGAAAGGGCATTCTCCCGGGCACAGGCTGAGACAATTACAGGCAATCAAGCGGCAACGCTTCAAACCAATTATCTGCGGCCCGGCTTTGAAGGGCGGAATTTTGAAGGTGTCCGAGAGGCAAACGAGCGCTCTTCCGATCTCCAAAGAATGGCCGGATAGACTTCACTCACCGCCCTTGTCCAAATCCTCATTCAACAAGGCGCAAGGCGTGATTTCCAGTTGCGTTCTCAACCTCGACGACCCAGATATCGGGATCGAAGTTTCTTTCACTGTTGAGGCGTGCTTCGATTTTTTCATCAGTTGAGACAAGAACCAACTCGAAAAGTCGGCTGTCTTCACCCGAAAAATCGTCCGGATTGGAACTATCCAGAACTTCGCTCTGAGGTGCGGGTCCATAGAGGTTCACAGAACCATCCGGCTCAACGATCTTGACGAAAATTGCTCCAGCATCTGTTGCCCCTCGTTTTGCAAGATAGCCAAACGCGCCGTTCAGTCTGCATTGTCTGAGATAGGAGGCAACCCAAAGGTCGCTGGAAAGACGCCGAACCATAATCTAGCCCCAGAACATATTCTGTTGGTGACAATCAAATTGGGTTGGCACCCAAGTTCACGTTCTAGTTCAGGGCACCAATCGTCATCAACCGGACTATGAGATCGTCGCTTATTTTACCGGTGACGGATATGCCCTGGTTCATTTCGAACCGTTGGATAGCTGCCGATGTTTCGTCGCCAAATACACCATCAGCAGTCACTGGTCCGTACCCAAAACTGTTCATAGCCTGCTGGACCGACAATATCTGAGTTGCTGTAATGGCAGATGTGGCTGCCGGTGTTTCCGGGTTTGGATTATTTGCAGGCGCGCGTGCCGGCAAGGGCAAAAGTTCTTCTCTCACGAGTTGGTCCATGCGCATACGTGCCAATAGTTTCACAGATGGCTCGCCGGTGGGCGATACGTTGATGCCACGTTCATAATCCGCAATAGCGGCTCGAGTTTCCGGTCCGTCTACGCCATCCACCAGACCGTGATAGAAACCTTTCACTGCCAGCATGCTTTGTACTTCGCTTATCAATGCCCGGTCTGCAACCAGCGGCGGATACCGCAAATCGGCTCCGGCAGAAACGGTGCGCACTTCCCGATGCATGAGTGCGGCCAATTGCCCACCAGGTGCACGTGTCTGAAACAATGGTGCCGGGTGTTTTCCTGGCTGCATGTAAGTCGCATTGACGGCCACCAGAGCAGAAACGGCCGCGCAAAGCGCTATTGCGCTGTTACGCCCCGGTTTTTCCATGAGCTTTTGAGCAATTCTTGCAGCCATCAGGCGCTTCTCCTCAGCCGATTGGCTTCGTCTTCAGATGCCGTCTGAGCGGAGGGTTGGTCAGCAACTGTGTCACCATCACCTGCTGCCGCACGCACGCAAGGCAGCGAGATGGTTACGATGGTTCCCTCACCCAGGACGCTTTCAATATTCAATGTACCGCCATGAAGCGCAGCCATCTTTTTTACCAAAGCCAAACCCAGCCCGGCACCAGGGCGCGGTGGCTGCGTGTCACTGACGCGCTCAAAACTGTTGGCTAGGCGCGGCAGGGCCTCATCTGGAATGCCAATGCCTGAATCCTCGACAATAAAATTCATATGCCCCAGTTTTTTCTCAACTGTGAGTGACATCCGAGTATCACTGTCGCTGAACTTGAGAGCATTTTCCAGGATGTTCAACAGCATCTGGCGGCAACAATCTTGGTCTGCATACAGATATGGCAGACTGTCCGGGCAATTCAGATCGACCGTCATTCCCTTTTCACGGAACCGCGGTTCCAGAATCGAGAAACACTCACTGCATAAATGAGCAACATTGAAGGAGGACGGTGTCAGTTCCAGATGCCCAGCTTCCAGTTGACCTGCAATAAGCATCTTGTCGATGACGCTCAAGAGATGCTGGCCCGCATGGTGGATGTATCCAGCATATTCCTGACGCCGCTCATCTGATTGAAAGGCGATCTTCTCGTCGGACAAAATTTCAGAAAAACCCAAAATCGAGTTGAGCGGGGATCGCAGTTCATGAGCCAGCGTACTGACTGCGGTCATGAAGCGTTCCTCGGAACCACCATTGTCCCGTGCTGTCTGGAGTTCAGCCTGCATCGCGACCTCTGAAGAGGCATCCTGCAAAGAGCTGATACAGCCATCATGGCACCAATGGGCTGAAAATGTGAAAGGTTGAAATTTGCCTGGAACACCGCTTAGCGCAAGATGTACTGTAATGGGCGCAACAACTCTGCTGCGGCTCGCGTCAGAAACCAAGGTTAGAAAAGCAGGGCGGTCGCTGACCCGTATGAGATTCAGCAAACCCTTGCCGAGAACTGCGTGGCCAAGATCGGACAGTATGGGATGCAGAGAGCCAGACTGCTCTATAACGTCGCCGTTTTCATTATGACGCAATGTCAATTCTGTCATTGGAAACAGCGGAGTGGCTTTGGATTCAAAATCCTGCGTTTCATCTATGGACAAAATCTGTTGAGATTTTTTCAAAAATGGCAGCAACAACCCCGTAAAGGCGCCAAGGACAGCTGCCCCGATTGCAATGCCGATCAAGGGCGCTGTCTGGATATCCAGCATTCTTGAAGCGGCCAACAAAATAGGCAAAGACAGGCCGGCGCCGATCAAGGCACCAGTCAGCATCCGTGTCTCCAGTCCGCCAGGAGCGACAGACAGGACAGGTCCAGAATGCGTCTTACCATCATTGTTTTTGTCAAAAGGCTTCAAGGGTTGCGGCCTGCAATTCATTCATTTGAAGCACACCATTGCAGGCAAGGTTTACCGTAAGGCTAAGACAGGGAAGTCTGTTGCAAATCATGCCGAAATCCCGCGTTTGAGCGTCAAAAACCGAAAAACGTAGTGAATAAACTGTTAACAAATGGCATTGAACCGGGACAATTCAGCGGTTTCCGTTCTACGCTGAAAGTGTGTAATGCGGCGCTGCATTCATTGGTTAAAATTTGAATCAAATTCAAATCCAGTTTGCCATGCATCTTAAATGGCCGCGCTCTATTGTAAGAATGAATTGTCCAGGACTTATGTCCCCAAACAAAAAATGAGTTGATACAAATGTTTTTCGTGCGTTCCATTTTTTGGCTGAGTGTAGTTTTTGTTCTGCTGCCAGTGGCACCAGAGGATCGTGATAAGATTGAGTCGATTTCACCAATCGAAGCTGTTGGTGCCGCGGCCGCTGCCGTCCGTGACATTTCGGGTTTTTGTGGCCGGAACCCGGAAACTTGTGAAACAGGTGGCAAAGCGGCCGTTGCTCTTGGCTACAAGGCGAAATATGGCGCACAGCAATTGCTGTCTTCTTCCGGCGACCAACAGGATGGCGAGAATGAGTCGCTTGTTGCCGATGCCTTGGGACAGCCAATGGCAAATATAAGCGGCGAAATCGCTGGGGTACTGCCAACTGAAAGCGCTGTAGCCGTAGCACAGTCTGCTGCTGCAATATTGGTTTCAGAAACGACCGCAACGGCAGAAGATGCTGTCATCTCAGCCGATGCAATTGTCCCTGCATCGGCGACACCCGCGACCCCGACCCCACGAGCACGGCCAAATATCTGACTTTATTTGTCAGCTTCGATCGTGGTTCAAACATTCCTGCATGCCAGGCGCTTCAAACCTGACCTTGAGCGCTCTATATATGGTTGCAACATAGTCTTGCCCGAGATCGGCTCCATGAACATTACAGACATTATCGAAAATTTCTCCTATCTGGATGACTGGGAGGATCGCTACAAATACGTCATCGAATTAGGCAAAGAACTTGAAACGATGCCTGAGGCCTTGCGAGTGGATGCCAACAAAGTGCGTGGCTGCACCAGCCAGGTCTGGTTGTCGACACGTGTAACTGAGCGCGATGGCGAGCCGGTGCTTCATTTCCTGGGCAACAGCGACGCGCATATTGTGCGCGGTCTGGTATGTATCACTCTTGCGATCTTCAATGACAAAACCGCTCGGGAGATTGTTGGTCTGGATGCGGAGGCTATTTTCAATGAAGTGCAATTGCGCGATCACATCTCTGCGCAACGGTCCAATGGTCTGAATTCCATGCTGCAACGCATCAAGGCGGACGCACAAAATCTTTTGTAAGTCTCGCACCTAACAGAGCATTATTACCTAGGCAGAAACACATGCTCAGGTGAGGACACAAAAAAGCCCGGAGGCTTTATGCCACCGGGCTTTTTAATTTTTTTGCTAGCAAATATAGCAGGTTTACAAATTACGCCTTAGCTTTTGGGCGACGTCCACGTTTCTGTGTACCGCGTCCAAGACCCATTTGCTTTGCAAGTTCTGAGCGTGCACGCGCATAATTTGGTGCGACCATCGGATAGTCTGCCGCAAGTCCCCATTTCTCCCGATATTCTTCAGGAGAGAGATCATAATGCGTGCGCAAATGGCGCTTCAGAGACTTGAACTTCTTGCCATCTTCGAGACAAATCAGAAAATCGGGCGTTATGGACCGACGCGGTGAAACCGCTGGTGTCAAAGGCTCTGGTTCTGGCTCATTGTTGGCTTCACTGATATTCGTCAATGCTTCATGTACATTCGTAATGATACTAGGCAAATCAGACCCAGCAACTGCGTTGTTGCTTACGTAAGCTGCAACTATGTCGGCTGTCAGATCGATCAGCTCGCCATCAGTCGCACCAGTTGAGTTTGCGTCGTCCATGAATTGAAACTCCATATTGTTTTTATTTGATTACTGCTCTGCCGCTTATGTAGAGCAGCGATTGAGGAATAACAATCGTTAAAAACATAAAATGATGGCGTTAATTTGTCTATTGTACTAATTGTGATTATTATCGCTTAAATTGAGTACAAGAATCCAATTCTGCATCAACGCTTTGTTTTTTTAAATAAAATTGGAAATCAACTACTCGAATCAGCACAAAAATCAGCGTTCAACCCTAGTTTGATTTAAGTTATACTATATATTTACAGTTGAAATTCTTTGTGCTCGTACACTTTGACCGGCTTCATACAGGACAATTTCGCATTTGATGTCAGCAATCAGTGATTGTTTGATTAGTCAACTTCACGCGGATTACGGCGTTCATCATTTTGGTAATCAGCCATATCATCACAACGGGTGGATGGTTCGGGGCGATAACCGACCAGATAAGCGCTGCGGGCCAAAAGATGCGAAGAAATCGGCGCTGTCAAAAGAAAGAAAACGATAGCCGCAATAGCACGCGTAACGACGTCAAGTTCCTGAGAAAACACAGCCAGGGCCAGCAGCATAAGGCCAGATCCAAGTGTTCCAGCCTTACTGGCAGCGTGTGTGCGCGTGTAAATGTCCGGGAGTCTCAGAAGACCGATGGCGGCGATGACGGCAAATGCCGCGCCAATCAGCATGATCACACCGGTAACAATCAAAACCACATCATGCGTCATTGATCTGCTCCTGCACTACGACGAATTTCCTGCTCTATCAAGTTGCGCTCTCCTTCCGGATCCGGCCCTTCTTCAGTCGTGGAACCACGGCTGAGGACGTATCTGGAGAAAGCAACAGTCGCAAGAAAGCCGATCAGACCAAGGGCAATGGCGACATCAATATAAAGAAAGAACCCGGTTTTGACTCCAATTACTGCAATGAAACCAATGCCGACGGCCACGAGCATATCCAACGCCAGAATTCGGTCTGGTAATGTTGGCCCGCGAACAATGCGCACAATGATGAGCAAAAAAGCGAGCACCATCATAGCCATGGATATGTTCACAGCTATATCGAGGAAGGTTTCTGCTGCACTCATCGAAACGCCTCCATAATCTTCATTTCAAAACCTTCAGCTATGTCACGCTTCAAGGCTTCTTCATCCGTCACATTTATTGCGTGTATGTAAAGAATTCTTCGATCCGGCGAGACATCCACAGACAATGTGCCAGGTGTAAGCGTAATCAGATTGGCCAGCAGAGTAATTTCGAAATCCTTGTCCACGCGTAACGGGTACGCAACGAAGGCCGGGTTGATTTGCATTCTTGGTGACAAGACCAGCTTCGCCACTGAAATGGCTGACAGAACCAATTCATAGATGAACAGTAAAAACAGGCTTACAACCCGCCGTGCACGGCTCATATAGCCAACTGTGCCCACTTGTTCGCGGATCAGAGACAGAGCCAGAGCTGAGAGCGCAAAGCCGAACAGCAGATTGGGCAAACTGAATGAACCGGTTATCGCCGCCCAGACCAGTGCCAACAAAATATTTATGAGAAACAGCGAATTCATGACCCATCTCCTGATTGGCTGCCCTCTGCCGAATTATCTTCCAGCGCCTCTGTATCTGTTCCCAGCTCTTGACCTATTGCAGCGTCAGCAGCTTCTGCTCCCAGAACAGAGCCAATGTAGCTTTCGCTGTATAACAGCCCGCCGGCACCACCAGCTGCGACGTTCAAATATGGCCTTGGCAGGAAGCCAAGCGCGATGACAAGCGCGGTCAACCCGATGATCGGGAACAGCATGTCGCGCCTGTCAGCTGGATCGCTCAAAGGCATAGTTTCTTGTGTGATGCTGTCGCCATCGGGCGTTCCCGATGGCCCTCCCCGCCAGAAACTCATGACCCAAATACGGCCTACTGCGATTGTGGTCAAAAACCCTGTGACCAAAATGGCCGCCGCCAACCAGCCATTGCCGCCAGACAGAGAGGCCTGAACCAGTGTCAGTTTGGGCCAGAATCCAGAGAAAGGAGGCAGTCCAGAAATCGCAAATGCAAGGATCAGGAAAATGGCGGACAGAAACGGGTCCTTGCCATACAAACCACCAAGACCGCGCAAATCGTGAGAGCCGGTCCGGTGGATCATCAATCCACAAGTCATGTAGAGGGCCGTCATGACAATCATCGAATGAACCGCGTACATGATGGCGCCCATCAACCCGAGATCAGACATAAGTGCTACACCGGCCAGCATGGATCCAATACCAGACACGACCAGATATCCCATGGTCCGCCGAATGTCGCTCTGCGCCAGAGCGCCCAGCACGCCAATCAACATGGTAGCACCTGCGATCCATGCCAGAATGTCGGCAAAAACCGCCAAAGATGCTGGCATCAACATGACCAGCGTGCGCAACAGCGCATACACGCCCACCTTTGTCAGCAGGCCAGCAAAAACCGCTGACACGACAATGCGCGGCGTGTGATAAGACGCAGGGAGCCAACTGAACACCGGAAACGCTGCGGCTTTCATGGCGAAGGCCAGCAGGTATAGCGCTGCAATCGTGTTAATAGGTGCGCTGTCGGGAAGTTCAGCCACGCGCACCGCAATATCGGCCATATTCAATGTACCGACCAACCCGTACAGATATCCCGTTGCAATCAGGAACAGTGTCGTGGCGATAAGATTCAGGAATGCGTATTTAACTGCGCCATCCAATTGCGCTTTTTCATTGCCCAGGATCAACAGTCCGAAAGACGCGATCAGCAGAACTTCAAACCAGACATAGAGATTGAAAATATCTCCGGTCAGGAATGCACCGCTGACACCTGCCATCAGCAGCACCAGAAACGGGAAAAAACCGTATCGTCGATGCTCAGTGTCAATTTCAGTCAAGGCATACAGACAGCAGAAAAACGCCACCAATGCGCCAACCAGAACCAGCAAGGCGCCCAGAATATCAACCGCGAATGAAATTCCAAACGGCGGCAGCCAACGGCCCATAGTCATTACAATTGGGCCGTTGTTGAGCACATGCACCAACAGGCCAACAGCGGCGACAACCAGCAAGGCCAAAATGGCGACAGCTGTTCGCCCCTGAATTGCCGTGTTCTTGCGTTGAGCCAGCAAAAATGCTCCGCCAAGCAGGCAGATTATTACTGGTGCAACCACGAGCCAGTCAGCAAGGGCTGGTGCCTGGGTGACCATGGCCCCCGTAATATCAACAGGTTCTGTTGGTTTTCCTGCCATAATCCGTTCTCAGCCCTAGTAACCAGTTGGCGGAGCGGCTTCGTCAACCGGTTCCGCAATGCGCATAGTGTCAGTGTCATCCGTGCCCAGTTCCTGATAGGCGCGATAGGCCAGTGTCAGCAAAAAGGCAAAGAAGGAAAATGAAATAACGATCGCTGTCAGCACCAATGCCTGAGGCAATGGATTTGCAATGGTTGGTGCAGCGATAATCACATCATCAGGCACAATGGGCGGAACTTCTCTTGTCAGGCGCCCATTGGTGAAGATCAAAAGATTGACCGCATTCCCAAGCACAACAACACCCAGCAAAATACGGATGATGTGGTGTGACAGCATCAGATAGACAGCCGTCATGAAAAAGATGCCAATTAAGGCTGAAAGTGCGACTTCCATTAAAGTTTCTCCCGCTCTTCCAGCCCAAGCGCAATGGACGCGATCGTTCCCAGCACAACCAGATAGACACCGATGTCAAAAACCAGAGGTGTCGACAGCGCAATCTCGACGCCGAAAATAGACGGGTAAATCCAAAGACCGGTAAAAAACGGAACGCCAGCAAACAGCGATATGACGCCTGCCAAAGCTCCGATGAAAAGACCTGTCCCGGCAATCGACATTGGATGAAACACCAATGCGCGGCGGACCGGTGGAACACCGCAGGCAACGCCATAAATTGCAAAAGCGGAGGCAGCAATCAGCCCACCGATAAACCCGCCACCTGGTTCATTGTGGCCGCGCAACAACACGAAAATGGAAAACAACACCATCAGGCTTGTCAGATAAGGCGCCGTGGTTCTGAAGATCACTGTTCTCATGATGTCGTCTCCTGAACCTGCGCTATTTTTACATTGGCCTTGACGCTGGCATCGCTGTTATCAGCGCCCGCCAACGCATCGAGTTTCCTCTTGGGGCGTAGCCGTATCAGCGCCAGTATGGCGAGGCCGGCAATGGCAACAACCGCAATCTCTCCCAACGTATCAACACCACGGAAGTCCACGAGGATAACGTTGACGATGTTGCGCCCGTGAGCAATTGCCACACTGTGCTCTCGGAAGAAGTCGGAAAGTTCGGAGTTAAATGGCTGCTGCGTAACCGACAGAAGCAAGAGAAAGAACCCGCCCCCGACTGCAACAGCCAGTGAACCGTCCAAGATGGTCCTGCCAACTGAACGATGATCCGACTGATAAAGGCTGAGCCGTGTCATAACCAGAGCAAGAATGACAACTGACAATGTCTCGACCATAAATTGGGTAAACGACAAATCAGGTGCCCCGAACAGCATGAAAAGCAGCGCAACGGCAAAGCCCTGTATGCCCAATGCCGCGATGGCTGTGAGACGGTTTTTGGCGTTCAGAACAGCAGCCAGACCGATGACAGCAATGGCCATCACGCCCCATTCATAAAACCGCATCTGGGGCATTTCCGGCCAGTTCGGCAATTCATCCAGCAAGAAGAGTGGTAGCAAAATGGCTACAGCGGTCGCCGCAAAAGCAACTCTCATATAAAGGTTCATCTGACCTGGCTGAATCACTCGGATCACACGATGCGACAACAATACAAGCCCACTCATGAACTGATCGAACCCAAGATCCGGTCCCCAGCCAATGGCCCGCAACACACGGTCCATTACTGCACGCAGAGAAGCGAGGCGGAAGAACAGGATCAGACCAATGGCAACCGTAATGAGAGACAGGATCAGATTTGCCTTGATGGCGGACGGGAACAGATGAAATTCCGGTTCCAATACGGTTCCCGCCACACTGGACGCCATCGGCCCAAGAAGGTGAACGCTGGTCCAATGCAGGAACAGGGCTGACGCCAGACCACACAGTGACAGCACAACCGGACCTGCCAACATCAAGACAGGCCCCTCATGAGCCGCTTTCGGCGTTTCGACCGTGGCACCCAGGAATGGTTTGAAGGCTACCGCGAACCCGATAACCAGCATCAAAGCATTGCCTATGACAGCTGTGATTGTCAGCGCCAGGAATGGCAGTTCGGTGCCCCAGATGCCCAGATAAAGCTCTTCCTTGGCCACGAACCCGATAAAGGGAGGAAGGCCAGCCATCGACAGCGCAGCCAGAGCTCCGGCGCCAAAGGTGATCGGCATGGCTTTGGCCAAACCGCCAAGCTTCGTCACATCCCGCGTACCCGCTTCATGATCGACCAGTCCGGCGACCATAAACAGCGCGCCTTTGAACAACGAATGCGCCAACAAGTAGATAACCGCACCCTGTATGGCGATCGTATTGCTGGTGCCGACCAGCATGACCAAAAGGCCCAACGAAGCCACTGTGGTATAGGCGAGCATCAGCTTCAAATCAGTCTGGCGCACGGCCAAAAGCGTGCCAACAATCAGCGTCAAGCCGCCAAAAATGGGCAGGATGATCGACCAGATCAGCGTGTCGCCCATAATTGGCTGAACCCGCATTAACAGATAGACACCGGCTTTGACCATCGTCGCCGAATGCAGATAGGCGGACACAGGTGTCGGCGCTTCCATGGCATTGGGCAACCAGAAATGCAGCGGGAATTGAGCGGATTTGGTAAAGGCACCGCCCAGAAACAGAAGCAGGATCGGCAGATAATAAGGGCTGGTTTGCAGCAAGCCGGGTTGGGTCAGAAGCGTAGACAGGTCAGATGTCCCCGCAACCAGTTGCACCAGAATGATGCCTGCCAACAAAGACAGACCGCCGCCCCCTGTAACGACAAGCGCCTGAATGGCCGCACGGCGTGATTTTTCCTTGGTGTGGTTGAAGCCGATCAGCAGGAATGATGTGATCGAGGTCAATTCCCAAAAAATGAAGACCGTGATCAGATTGTCAGAAATGATCAGGCCCTGCATGGCCCCCATGAACAAGAAAATGAACGACAGGAAGCGCCCCAGTTGGGGGTGGCCTTTCATGTAGCCGCCAGAATAGAGCACTATGAATGTGCCAATGCCACTGATCAGCAAAGCAAACATCAGGCTGAGACCGTCGATCAGATAGGAAAGCGGCCACCCCATTCCGGGCCACCAGTCCCACACGCTGGCAATGCCGGCTCCACCGGCAGTCTGATCGATATATCCAAGAAAATGGACAAAGATACCTGCTGGCACCAAAGCCAGAAGCCAGGAGCCATTATGGCCAAGCATACGAACCACAAACGGCGCAACCGCCGCGGCGATGAAGGGTGCCAGAATGGCAATGAAGGTGCCATCAATTGCTGCGTTCACGAATCCCTACCCTTGATTTCTCTGCACGACATATAAAGCGCTCTTATCCATTTGCAACAAAAGCGCCCAGGGTGCAAACCTTCTGGCAGGAATTGAGGGAAGTCGCTATTTAACTGTCCTTCAAATGGGTAATCATCGAGCGAAACACAATGAAAATCGGGGCAATTTTCGTTCGAATTACATTGAATTGGCTCATTTCTACAACAAGATAGCTAAATTCGCTCATGATCTGATTCAATTTACCGAGAATTGAACTCAAAGCCTGCCTGCCAAATGCGTTTCCCTTCCCTTCGCAGGGCTGTGGATTACCTCCTTTCCAACCCTTGGTTGGGTGTTAACGGCGATTCGATTTTTGACAGGGCCTTTCCAACTGGCTATTTTGAGTATCAATCCAGCCGTGCCTCCTCATCTCTCGTTTGTTGAACAAAAATCTGATCGGGCACCTCATGTTATCGAAAGTATTCACTTTGTTCCTATTGAGAAATTGCGTTATGCTTTTTCGGCAAGGTCAGTATGGAGTAAATCAATGCGGTTGAACTATCATCTGGCCAAATTCGGCAAGGTGGCTGCAACATTGCTGCTGCTGCTCATGCTGGGTGCCTGCGCGGCATCAAGTCTGAATTTCGCAAAGCAGCTGACAAACCAGCCCGCAAAAATTCAGACTAACTTTGTTGAAGTTATGAGCTACGCGAAGCGGTCTGAAGCAGCATATTCCACTCCCGAAATCATCAGACAACGCTTTCCGCAAACAATCAGGGTTGCGGTGCCTGAGAACACGAAAGTTCAATACTTTCTTGAGATGTCACCCGAGCAAAAGACCCAGACAATCAGCATACGAGGAACAGCCAACTTTATAGATGTACTTCTTGATGCAGAGATCTTCATTGAAGAAAGCGTAGGCTTAGGCATTCCGGTCCATACTGGATTTCAAAGACTAGCGTTGCGGGTCTATGAAGATGTGAAACCGTATCTGCACAAGGACTACAAGACCAGACTTACAGGCCATTCTCTTGGTGCCGCAGTTGCCGCTATCTTGATGTTGTATATGCAGGATGACGGCTACACCGTCGAGCGGGTCATCAACTTCGGTCAACCCAAATTTACGACTGCCCTAGGTGCCAAACGTTTCGCGGATGTACCTCTGCTGCGCGTTGTCGACAGTGATGATGTTGTTCCGCTCCTTCCGCCGCGGCTGTTGCGGCATCCCGTGCACGGTCCCTATGAACATCTCGGCGAAGAAGTCATTCTGCTGGGCGGAACGTCATTCATTCAACTCAATGAGCATGATTCCTCCGTCGTTTCTGTTGACAGCTTCTGGCGCAACATCAAACACGCCTCGCTGAAGGATCATAAGATGAAACGCTATCTGATGCGCATTGCACCCAAACAAAGTGACCCGCAGCAGGTGAGCTATGTGGCCTGGCGGGAAGGCCAACGTAAGCGGTCTGCTCAGTTCCAATAGGTCTGTTTCAATTAGATGATCACGCTACAGAACCCGGCGCCTTTATAGATACACTTGCCGCAATCGGCTGCAGGTCCTATTTGACCAATCATCAAACCGATTAAAGAGCAGCTTTCGATGACAAAACAAAACCGCACGCCGACCATCATAAAATCCGATGAAGAATGGCGTGAGCAACTAACACCAGAGCAATATCACGTCACACGGCGCCATGGCACAGAGCGCGCATTTACCGGACCGGATTGGGATCAGAAAGCCGATGGCCTCTATAAATGCGTCTGCTGCGACACACCCTTGTTCCGCTCGGAAACCAAATATGATTCAGGTACCGGCTGGCCCAGCTTTTACGCACCGGTTGATGAGGACGCGGTCAACGAATTCAAGGATCGCAAGCTTTTTCACACGCGTATAGAAACAAGATGCGCCACCTGCGACTCCCATCTGGGTCACGTGTTTCCCGATGGACCTCAGCCGACAGGTTTGCGTTATTGCATGAACGGTCAGGCTCTGAGTTTCAAAGCTGACGAAAACGATTGAACCAAACTGGCCCATCCTGTTTGAACCCACCTCATTCCATCCCCCAGACCTGCGGGTAGCCTGTCCGAAAGAGAGCGCCATGTCGTCAACACCACCTTTTGCCGAAAAACGTCCCACGTCCTACACACATCACGGCATCTCGGTTGATGATGCCTATGCATGGCTGCGAGCGGATAACTGGCAGGACGTTATGCGTGATCCTTCCGGTCTTGCGCCGGATATCAGAGCCCATCTGGAAGCAGAAAACGCCTATACCAGCGCTTGCATGGCAGACACAGAAGCCTTGCAGGAAAAATTGTTTGAAGAGATGCGTGGCCGTATCAAGGAAGATGACAGTTCTGTCCCCTCCCCCGATGGTGCATATGCCTATCTGACCAAGGAACTGACCGGTGCCCAACATCCGCTGCTGGTGCGCACTCCGCGTGATGGCGGAGCAGAAAGCGTGCTGATTGATGCGAATGTGGAAGCAGAAGGCCTTGCCTATTTCAAACTTGGTGGTGCCAGCCACTCACCGGACCACAGCAAGCTGGCCTGGACTGCCGACAGAAAAGGATCAGAAAAGTATCGTCTGAACATCCGTGATCTTTCCAATGGAAATGAACTGGCAGACCAGATTGAGGAAACCACCGGAGCCGCCATTTGGGATGCGGACAGCAGCGGCGTTTTCTACACCGTCCTTGATGATAATCACCGTCCCTGCAAAGTCTTCTATCACAAGCTTGGGACCGATCAGTCAGAGGACCACCTTGTCTATGAAGAGCCGGACGCTGGGTTCTTTCTGGGCGTCGGCAAAACCCTTTCCGGCGGGTATATTCTGCTCGACAGTCATGATCATGAAACCTCTGAAGTCCGCGTTGTTCCTGCCAATGCCCCAAAGGCGGCTCCGCAATTGATTGCTGCACGGCAAACAGGCGTTGAGTATTCCGTTGAGCATCATGAAGACCAGTTTTACATTTTGACAAATCGCGATGGCGCCGAAGACTTCAAGATCGTGACAACACCAATTTCCAGCCATGCGCCAGAAAACTGGAGCGATCTGGTGCCGCATACGGCCGGAACACTGATCCTGTCGCTGACGCTTTACACGCATCACATGGTGCGGCTGGAGCGGTTTGACGGCTTGCCGCGGATCATTGTGCGAGACCTTGCATCCGGAGACGAACATTCCGTTGCGTTTGATGAAGAAGCCTACGCACTTGGCGTATCTGACGGGCTTGAATTCGACACTGATACTGTTCGTTTCTCATATAGCTCTATGACCACACCAGCTCAGGTGTTTGATTACCAGATGGTCGATCAGTTGCGAACACTGCGCAAAACGCAGGAAGTGCCGTCCGGCCATACTGTTGAAGACTATCGTACACGGCGCATCTTTGCATTGGCGGAAGATGGTGAACGCGTGCCTATTTCCATCCTTTACCACAAGGATACAAAGCTGGATGGCACTGCCCCATGCCTGCTCTATGGCTATGGGTCTTATGGCATCAGCATGCCTGCGGGCTTTTCAGTGACGCGTCTGTCACTTGTGGATCGCGGGTTTATTTATGCGATTGCCCATATTCGCGGCGGTAAAGACAAGGGCGACCGCTGGTACCGTGATGGACGACGCGAGAAAAAAACCAATACGTTCAAAGACTTCATTGCTGCCGGGCGTTTTCTGGCGCTGGAAAACTTTACCTCTGAAGGTCTCATCGTTGCGCATGGCGGTTCAGCTGGCGGAATGCTGATGGGTGCTGTCGCGAATATGGCACCGGATCTTTTTGCCGGCATTATTGCTGAAGTGCCGTTCGTTGATGTGCTCAACACCATGCTGGATGACACGTTGCCCTTAACGCCGCCAGAATGGCCGGAATGGGGCAATCCTTTGACAAGCAAAGACGATTTCAAAACCATTCAAAGCTATAGCCCTTATGACAATGTAACGGCAAAGGAGTACCCGGCCATCGTTGCGCTGGGCGGCCTGACTGATCCGCGGGTGACCTACTGGGAACCGGCCAAATGGGTGGCTCGTCTTCGCGAGTTGAAGATCGACGACAATCTGCTGATGCTGAAAACCAACATGGATGCCGGCCATGGCGGCGCATCAGGTCGGTTTGATCGGCTGAAAGAGACGGCTTTTACGACCGCATTTGCATTGAAAATTGCCGGTCGAATGTCGGCTTAGGCCGGCTGTCCAACGCTTTATTGTCGGTGGGCTCCCGGATTGGTTCCGAGAGCCCATTGATGCCCCGTCGGGCTGTAACGGCTTTAACCTGGTTTTCTCACAGCCTTGCCCTTGGTGTGGTTTGACGCAGCAATATTGCGCCAGCATCCGAGGTGATTACTCCATCATCAACAGCTGATCTTTAGATGACAGATCACTGCATCAACTTCATGCGCAGATGCACGATCAAAACGGCGAGCAACCATTTTAAAACCTCAAGGCTAATGTTATTATTCTCTCGATATCGAACGTCGTGGGCATCGTGACGCGTCCACGGTCATTCCATTTCCGCGATGCTGAAAGTGGAGCACTGATGCCATGATCGTGTCCTCATTGGGTTACGTCCTTTTGGGAGCCTTCCTGCTGGTTCTGTATGTCTGGCCTGCATATGCTCGGCTTTGGCGGCCCTTTGCAGTGTCGATGAGCGTTGCGATTGTCACGCTCGTGTTGTTTTGGGTGTCGGCCTTTGTCGGGCCCATTGCGATGGAATACCCACGCGGATTAGCAGCAGCAATCGACCTTGCGTTACGTGCTGCGGCCACGGCCTATCTGATGATGGCGTGTGCCTTGCAGGGTGTTCGGCACTGGGCAGTCACGAATGAAGTGACCGCTTACCGCCACTGGATTTTCGTTGTGCTTGGCGCAATCGTGGCCCCTGCCCTCATCATACCTTTCGTATAGCGACGCAGGCTAACTCGCAGCTGCCCGCCGCGAAAGTCCAGCTTCATTGACCTGCACAAGACCAAGATCGTTGGATAGAGGTGTTGTCATCAATGCCGGCCTCCTTGCCCCGCATCGATGTTGAAAAGAAGATCAGCTGATTTGAAAGCCCTGTATCAATTCGGTCAAAGCGAAAATTGCTCTAGCTTAGTGGCAGGCTTGGCCATGGTCCTCACCGGAGTGCGCCACTTCCGGCCTCAGCGTAAAAACTGCCGCGTCACCTTCACGCGGTAGCAACCATTCCTGGCAAGTGAACTTTCAAAACGCCGCCATCTCTGTTACTCTACCTGTGGTTATACAGTCTTTTGTCCGGAGTTTTTTATGAAACATGTTATTGTCGCCAGCCTCGCCTTATGCCTCACCGCATTTGCGCCTACACTTGCCCGTGCAGATATCACGCGCGGTTGCGCGGTTACGATTAATTCGAGCAATCCGGCTTTTTCACCGGAACACAGAACGCTGGCAACGATCAAGACCCAGGGGTCATGCAAAAACAGAGCCAAAGCCAACCAGTGTCGAACCCGCGCCTATAACGCCGGCAAAAGCTGCGCCAATGATTTATGGGCGGCGCGCTGGACCCACACTGTGCCGCAATCCTGCAACAGTTTGTCAGGCGCACGCACTGGAGCGCGCCTGCAATGGAATGGCATTTTCGCGAAACTTCCCAATGGCAATAACAGCTTAAAGGATCGTATCGAACACGAAGCCTGCTGCCGCGCCGGCGGCCTGAAAACCACCGGCACCGTTCTAATCACGTGGGTTTCACGGGGTGACAAGGGCTGCGGACCATACCGGAGCAAGCCCAAGTCCTTCTTCGGTGGTGCCGCTCTTGCATCCGATTATGGCGTCAACTGCACGACCCTGGTCAAGGCTGGACTGTGTGGCACGCCAACGCGCACCAACAACTGATCTTACCGGCTCAAAGCGGCAGATAGCCAAGCAGTGTGCCCGCCAGCAACACTGCAAAGAGCCGATACTCCTGTTGTTGTCAGATATTCGGACTAATCCTTAAACGGTGCCATGCCTGTACGTGCCAACTCATCGGCCCGTTCGTTCATGTCGTGGCCCGCATGGCCCTTGACCCAGTGCCAGCTGACATCGTGGCGCTTCAGGGCTTCATCCAGAGCCTGCCAGAGCTCGACGTTTTTCACGGGCTTTCTGGCTGATGTTTTCCAACCGTTTTTCTTCCAGCCGTGAATCCAACTTGTTATGCCGCCTTTGACATATTGGCTGTCGGTCCACAGCTCTGCCTGGGATGGTTTTTTCAAGGCATTCAGCGCTTCAATCGCAGCCGTCAACTCCATGCGGTTGTTAGTCGTGTCAGGCTCTCCGCCATACAGTTCTTTGCTTGTATCGCCATAGGTGAGGATTGCCCCCCAGCCACCTGGCCCCGGATTACCTGAACAGGCTCCGTCCGTATAGATGACAACTTTCTTCTCGATCATGGGTCAACTCCGTAGGCAGAAACACTGTCTACATCCATGTGGAAGCGCAGTTTCTTAAGATATTCCAAGGGATTTTTCGGCACCACAAGGGCGCCCGGCGGGACGCGCAGCCAATCGTGAAGGCGTGTCAGCAAGAATCGCATGGATGCGCCACGCGCCAGAATTGGCAGCGCTTGCAACTCTTCCTGTGTCAAGGCACGAACCGAGCGATAGCCCTCAATCAATGCGCGTGCTTTTGTCACATTAAACGCGTTATCACGCTCAAAACACCAAGCGTTGAGGCAGATCGCCAGATCGTAAGCCAGCATCTCGTTGCAGGCAAAATAGAAATCGATCATCCCCGAGAATTTATCATTCAGGAAAAACACATTGTCGGGGAACATATCGGCATGAATCACGCCGCTCGGCAGGTCATGAGGCCAATTCAAATCGAGATATTCCAATTCGGCATCAATGGTCTGGGCGAGCCCGCGCAGCACTTCATTGGCGCGGTCGCGGGATTGTTCAAACAAGGGTCGCCAGCTTGCCTGATTCAGGCTGTTCGCCCGGGCAATCTCAAAATCCTGACCGTCCTTGTGAAGCTCGGCAAGCGCCTGCCCCACCATGGTGCAATGATCAACTGTTGGGCGTTTGACCCACATGCCATCAAGGAACGAGATGATTGCGGCCGGACGCCCCTCAAGTGTATTGAGCGTGTCGCCAGATTTGTCATGGATTGGCACAGGGCAATCGAGCCCCTTGGCGGCAAGATGGTCCATCAACCCCAAGAAAAATGGCAGATCCTCAACATCCACACGCTTTTCATACAGGGTGAGAATGAACTGTCCCTGATCTGTGCCCAAAAGAAAGTTGGAGTTTTCCACCCCTTCAGCAATGCCTTTGCACGAAGTCAGCGCGCCGATATCGTAAAGCATCAGGAATTGCTGCAGCGCCTCATCGCTGACATCAGTATAAACTGCCATAATATTAACCCGCAGCGTCCAGTTGGTTGACCTTCTCGCGCAAAGCCCTTGGCAGAGTGAAGACGACATCTTCATCCACTGTGCGCTCCAATTGCACTGTAACGTCAAAGCGAGCGCGGAAGGCATCAATCACTTCATCAACCAACACTTCGGGAGCAGATGCACCAGCTGTTAAACCCACTGTGCGCACCCCTTCAATTTGCTGCCAGTCAATGTCACTTGCCCGCTGCACCAGGTGGGCAGACCGGGCGCCGCTGCGTTCTGCAACTTCGCGCAAGCGCTGGGAATTGGACGAATTCGGAGCACCCACCACAAACACCGCGTCGCTTTTCGGCGCAATGGCCTTCACCGCTTCCTGGCGGTTTGTGGTGGCATAGCAAATGTCTTCCTTGTGTGGCCCGACCACACTTGGGAAGCGCCGCTGAAGAATTTTTACGATCTCACGGGTGTCATCAACCGACAGGGTTGTCTGCGTGATCCATGCCAGATTATCCGGTTCTTCAGGCTGAATGGTTTCAGCGTCGGCTACGGTCTCAATCAGCGTTACGGCCCCTTCAGGCAATTGCCCCATTGTACCAATGACTTCCGGATGCCCCTTATGGCCAATAAGTAGAATTTCACGGGCGCGTTTGCGGTGAATCTGGGCTTCCTTGTGGACCTTGGAAACCAGCGGGCAAGTCGCATCTATATAGAGCATGTTCCTTGCAGCCGCGCTTTCCGGAACAGATTTCGGCACACCGTGGGCTGAAAAAATCACCGGTTGATCCGTCTCCGGAATTTCATCCAGCTCATCGACAAAAACAGCGCCCTGACGGCGCAAACCATCAACCACATATTTGTTGTGAACGATTTCATGACGGACATAGACAGGTGGTCCGTAGGCTTTCAGCGCCAGTTCGACAATCTTGATGGCCCGGTCAACGCCAGCACAAAAACCGCGCGGCGCTGCAAGGTAAAGCATCAATGGCGGTTTTTCCGCTGCGGACATGTTAAAGAAACTCCTGGGCAAAGCCTGTTGGCCTTTGAATTTGGAAGCTGTGTATCACTGCCCAAATGGGATGGCAAAGCTGGTTTTGCACCCAGGGCCATGAAAATGTGGTTCGACGCAAAAATCTCGCGTTGAACGCGGCCAAACCATTGCCGAGTCCAGAACACCTGCCTATGTTGCAGTCAATACGCCAGATTTGAATTTTGGATTGATCCACAAAGCTGGCGGAATTGCCGCATTAACAACCGGAGACACCCGATGGCTTTTGAACTTCCCGACCTTCCCTATGCCTATGACGCATTGGCACCTTACATGTCTGCCGAAACACTCGAATTCCACCATGACAAGCATCACAATGCTTATGTGACTGCCGGCAATGGCATGATCGAAGGCACTGACTACGCCAATATGTCTCTGGAAGATGTGGTCAAAAAGAGCCACTCTGACAATCCGGGCCTGTTTAATCAGGCTGGCCAGCATTTTAATCACATCCATTTCTGGAAATGGATGAAACCAAATGGCGGCGGTTCAATTCCTGGTAATCTGGAAGCTAAGATCATAGAAGATCTGGGCTCCGTTGCCGACTTCCGTGATGCCTTCATGACCGCTGGTAAAACCCAGTTCGGTTCAGGCTGGTGCTGGCTGGCGCTGAAAAATGGCAAGCTGGAAATCATGAAAACGCCAAACGGTGAAAACCCGCTTGTTCACGGCGCAACACCTTTGCTGGGCTGCGATGTTTGGGAGCATTCCTACTACATTGATTACCGCAACCTGCGCCCCAAATATCTGGAAGCATTTGTCGATAATCTGGTGAATTGGGAATATGTGACAGAGCTCTACGAAAACGCGAGCTAATATTTAGATAAAATATCTGAGAAAGGCTCGGCTTTTGTCGGGCCTTTTTCGTTCACGCATCCGTGAACGACGATGCTTGTTGTACCGGTGACAGTATTGCGCTGTTATGTTTTACTTACCGGGATATTGCTCAACCTCAACAGGAGTCGTGTATGAAGAATCTATTGAAACTGGCCATCGTCATGGGTCTGGCCGGTGCCAGTACACTTGCTTATGCAGCGGGTGACCCGATTGCAGAACGCAAGGCCATGATGAAATCTGTCGGCGCAGCAACAGGTGCATCTGCCGCAATGGTCAAGGGCCAGGCTGAATTTGATCCGCGTGTGGCCATGTTGGCTTTGCGCACCATGAACGCTGTTGCGCTCGGCTATGGTTCAAAATTCCCGGAAGGTTCTACTGGTGACACCAAAGCCAAGGACACGATCTGGAGCGATCCTGATGGTTTCGCTGCAGCGATCGCGAAATTTGAGGCAGATACATCTGCTGCGCTCGCAGCTCCCGCGGCTGATCTGGATGCTTTCAAAGCCCAGTTCGGTATGGTTGCGGCGAATTGTGCTGCCTGCCATCAAACCTATCGTAATTGATATTTGGCGTCTAAATTCTGGGGTCTGAATTCAATCTCCCAATTGAGCCCAGATCCTAACTTTCTGAAAGTAGAATTATGCTGCGGCAATTGATAAAAATTGGAGTCGTTCTGGGCGTTTTGGGTCTGGGTGTCTTCTGGTATTTGACGATGCCGCAGCAGCTTGCTGCCGATGATCTTCCTGCACACACTGCAGACGCTGAACGCGGTGAATATATTTTTGCCGCAGGTGGCTGTTCTTCCTGCCACGCTGCACCGAGCGCCAAAGGGGATGACAAGCTGATTTTGGCAGGCGGTCTGCGATTTGAAACAGAATTCGGGACGTTTATCGCGCCCAATATTTCTCCAGATCCCAATGCTGGAATTGGCTCCTGGAGCCCGCTTGCTTTTGTAAACGCAGTCACCAGAGGCGTCAGCCCCGATGGGGCGCATTACTACCCGGCATTCCCGTATACGTCCTATAGCAAGGCCAAGCTCACCGATGTGCTTGACCTGAAAGCATATATGGACACACTGCCTCCGGTATCCGAGGCTGCACCTGCAAATGAGGTTGGCTTTCCCTTTAATGTGCGCCGTGGTTTGGGCCTGTGGAAAGTTCTCTTTGCCGATTTCAGCGCCTTTGAGGATGATCCCTCGCAAAGCGAGCAAGTGAATCGTGGTGCCTATCTGGTCAATGCACTAGGCCATTGCGGCGAATGCCACACACCACGCAACCCACTTGGTGCCATTGACAGAAACCTGGCATTTGCGGGTGCCCCCAACCCGGATGGTGAAGGGTTTATTCCAAACATCACACCGCATTCGGATGGTCTTGGCGGTTGGTCTGCGGGAGATATTGCTTACGCACTTGAAAGTGGCTTTACGCCTGACTTTGACAGTCTGGGTGGTTCAATGGCAGCGGTGGTTGAAAATACAGCAAAGCTGACCACAGAGGACAGGGATGCCATTGCAGCATATTTGAAATCTGTGCCGGAACATCCCAAAACCCAAACCCAGTAACGTAGCTTTGGCTTCAGCGTATGCACGCAATACAGGCATTCTGTGCGTGCACACTAATAATGTATCTTACGAAAATGTACGAATAGTGCTATTGTCCCTCTGGGTGCCGGATTTATTTTCGGGAGAATTCTGGATGACACGCAAAAACTATTTGTTTTCAACCTTTAGCAGCTTGTTGGTAGCAGTTTTCATGATTGCTGCATATTCAACAGCTGCAGACGCACATCGTTCAAAACACCGTCACAATCATAATGGTGGGATCACTTTCGGCTTTGGAAGTGGTGGCATTTTTGGTGGCGTGATTGTGGGCGGTGGCAAATATGGCCGTCGGTCACATTGCCACGGCCGCAGCTACTGTCATCGCCATTCCAATCGTGGCTATCACAATCACAACCGACGCGGCATAGAGGTCTATCCTCGGCATACCGCGCCACGTTATAAACGTGGCAGAAGGGGGTCGGCGCATGTGAGATGGTGCGATAATCGGTACCGTTCATACGATATCTATACCGATACATTCCAGCCCTATAAGGGGCGCCGCAAACGGTGTAATTCACCGTTTGATTGATCAATTGAAAAAGCCGGGCAACGCCCCGGCTTTTTCTTTCAAAAAATCAATTCACCCATCGCCGCAGTTTTAGCTATGCGCAAACTGCCAATAGAGTTCGCGTGCCAACGATGAAATGGGGCCGGGCTCAAAAATGCGATCTTCAAATTGAGTGACAGGCATCACCTTGGAATAATTGCCGGTTGAGAAGACTTCATCTGCAGTGCGAAAATCATCATATGTCAATGACGCTTCAAAGACTTCAACTCCCGCTCCACGCAACAATGTAATGATCCGTTGCCGGGTGATCCCGTCCAAAAACGTGCCGTTGGGAACAGGCGTCGCGACTTTTCCATCCTTCACCAGAAGTGCGTTAGCCGTCGCAAATTCAGCCACATTGCCAAGCCCATCGCAACACAGCGCGTTGTCAAAACCTGACGCCTGCGCTTCTCGCAGCATTCGGCCATTATTGGGATAAAGACACCCGGCTTTCGCATTCACCGGCATCGTGTTGATCGTGGGGCGCTGAAAAGTAGTCGTGGTAGCTGTAAAGCCACGCAGTTCTGGCATTGGGAGCACATAAAGGCAAAGCGCAAATCGTGTGCTCTGAGGGTTAGGTGGCACCGACATAAAGCCTCCCTCCTCTGCCCAATACATGGGACGGATATAGAGTTCAGCGCCCGGCTCGAAACGTTTAAGCCCCTCATGCGCCAGATCAGCAATCGCCTCTGTTGCGATAGTAGGTTCCAGGCCCAATGCAACAGCGGATCGGTTCACTCGAGCACAGTGCAATTCCAGATCCGGCATCACACCTTCAAAAGCGCGCGCGCCATCAAATACGCTGGACCCCAGCCACATTGCATGGCTCCGAGGTCCCAAGATCGGCGTATTGCCTTCCAGCCATTTTCCATCAAGCCAGGTCCATGTCTGCGACCAATCAGTCATAGAATCTTTTAGACATATTGGGCCTTCCATTATTCACTATCAGTTACTCTGAGCGATGGTCTGCTGTAGAACCTGTGCCCGAGCCAAACTCTCAACCACGCGTTCCGCATATGCAGGGGCTGTTTCTGAAAGTACCGAAACCGCAGCCTCATAGGCCGCTATGGCAGCAATAAGAGCTTCGGGATCCTTACGGCGATCTCCCATAGTGTGCAGTACATTGCCGATATTATTCTGAGTTACGGCCCAACGGGTCGGGTCTGTTTCCCGGTCAAAACTTTCCAATGCCAGGCTGAAGGCCATGAGCGCCGCGTCCAGATTTTCGGTACTCTCCTCCTGCTCAGCAATCAGCGCCAAGGCATTCCCAAGACTGTGCTGCGCTGTCGCCCACTCAATGACCGAATTTTCCTTGTCCAATTGATCAATTGCAGCGCGGTAGGCGATCACCGCCTCGTTCACCAATTCGGTATTTTGCGCGCGCGCGCCAAGGCTCATGAGCGTTGATCCAAGGTTTATCTGGGTTATGGCATGATCATTGGGCAGATTTTCAGCCGTGCGTACTTCAAGCGCCGCACGATACGCGGCAATCGCATCTTCCAATATGGCTGGATCGCTGGCTCTTTGCCCCAGAGCCTGCAGCGCTGCTCCCAGATTATGCTGAGATGTTCCCCATTGGACCGGATAGTCTTCGCGATCCTGTACAGTCAGCGCAAGCCGATAGGCGGAAACCGCATCAGCCAGCATCTGGTTGTTGGCATCGCGGGTACCAAGCGCATTCAAGGCCTCTGCCAGATGTCCCTGCAATTGTGCCCACAATAAAGGCGAGCGGCTGCGTGGTGTCTCGACAATCGCATCCTGCAGCGCCGCTATGGCCTGGCCAATTTCCGGATTGCGGTTGTCCTTCTTGCCAAGTGTCGTCAGAGCGACGCCGAGATCATTCTGGTTGCGCGCCCAATCGGCCGGAAAACGATAGCGCTCGAACATTTCTGCAGCGCTGCGATAATGTTCGATTGCGCTTTCCAATCGATTGGATTCTTCTGTCTGCAGACCAAGAACATATTCCGCATCGCCCAATGCGTGATAAAGATTGCCGAGTTGCTGAAGCGATAGTTCAGGCTTGGGGTTAACCGATATCGGCAAAAGAGCCTCAAGAGCGGCCCCCATCCCGTCCGACATACTATCAGCATCCAAGCGGTCAACTACGGTCGACGTTGACCAGATTTTCGCAGCAAATACAGTCTCCTGATCTGCGCCAAAATTGGTTTTCAAAGCCAATTGATCTGTCGCAAAATGCACACGCCCGCCATCGACGGGATAGTTTACCCGCAATTCAAGACGTTGATCATCCGGCAGCATCTCTCCCCAGATCAACACATCTGCGCCAGTTCTGCGGGCGATCTCAATGCTGTTTTCGCTGGCTGCCGATGCAAGTTTCAATAGGCTGCCTGCATCTTCAACCAACGCACAATCCACAGTTTGCACCTGCATCAAGGGGCCATTTGAACCTTCGAACGCCTCTAGAGCGGATTGGACAAGACCGCTTTGTATGTTTTCCGGATCGTTTAACAATGGCAGTAAAATGACGTTGAGCTTCTGATCATCCACAGCTTGAAGGGCTGGTACAGATCGATCGACGCAAGCCGCAAAGCTTTCGACCTCCGGCTTGGGACCGAAATACTGATAACCAAGAACTGCCGCTGCACCAATTGCAGCAGCAACGCAAAATCCCAGAACACGCCTGCCCGGATTTGGTTTGGCAATGATGTGTGTTGAAGCCAACGGATCTTGAGCATCCGCAGCAAAGGTTTCCGTGGCTTTCACGGTCGAAAGCTGCTCGTCAACACTTTTGTTTTGAGCTGTAGTTGGCAAAGGATCATTTGCCGCGGATCTCGTGTCAGGCATCCCAACTTCGGGTGCCCCAACTTCAGATGTTCTGGTTTCGGGCGACCTGACCTGAGGTGCTCCAGCATCCGCTCTGGCTGGTTTTGGCAGAATGGCGCCCGGAGACACTGCGTCCTCCGGAATCTCAGACGCCGGATTATCCCACTTTTCTTTGTCGCTCACCCCAAACTCCTACTTCCAACCTTCGCCTGAGCTGCTGCCGGTTTCGTGGACGGCAACTTATGCTTTCATCGCTCTCTCCTCGTATTGTATAGGGCTTAGATAT
>JBPOEV010000011.1:0-130455 GCA_051251535.1 Alphaproteobacteria bacterium | reverse complement strand
GCTCAGCAGGTCGCTTCCTGGGTTCCCGAAATGAATTGCGAGTTTCCCGAACCCGACATTGGCGCACCCGCAGCGAACTTCCGTTTCCCGCCCATTCCGTTGAAAAGCTCATTTATTGAATATCCGCAATTGCAGTTCGGGTTCAAAACGGCGTTGATTTTTTTGTCGATCAAGCCGTTGGACTGGGCGATCTATGTTGCGATATCTCGCGAAGTTTCACGGTTCTTCGCGATCATAACTGAGTGCGACCGCAGACCCGGTGAAGTTTTGCGCCAGATTGAGATAGTCCCGGTGTTCTAATACATCGTCTTTCGATATTCGTCCTCAAGGTCCGCGTCGATCTTTTTCATCGCCTCGGGATCCTCCGGTGCGCCAGATGTCTGATCGAGTATTATTTGAGGCAAGGATGGCATTTCGCTGCGATCCTGAAGCTGAGTTGGATCCCACAACTTCGAGCGTCGAAACGCCTTTGCGCAATGCATGAACACTTCCGCAACGGTGACAATGATGGCAATCACCGGCATGCGGCCCTTCATCTCCATCAAGGCAAGCAACTCCGGGTCGCGGGTTATTTGGGCTGTGCCGTTCACACGCATCGTGTCATCGAACCCTGGAATCATGAACAGCAATCCAACTGCAGGATTGGCCAGAATATTTGTCTGAGAGTCCAGACGATTGTTTCCGGGCCGGTCGGGGATCAACAGTGTCTTGTCATCCAGGATTTTCACAAAACCACAGGGATCACCTCTCGGGCTGACATCAGCCAACCCATCGGGCGATTGTGTGCCGATGCAGAGGAAAGGAGACCGGGCCACGAAGTCCATGGCATGCTTATCGAGACGGGTCTGGCATTTCTGGATGGCCAGGGAGTGTGTTTGCGGGAACAAGGACCTCAGGGCTTCCTCATCCTTGACCAAAAATTCCGGCTTCAATTGTGTCTCATGCGCCATACCCGATACCTTTCAAGGCTTGGACCGGAAACACGCCGAAACCGAAGGATTGGCCGCCACAGTCTTCCTCGCAAATTAGCGAAGAAAATGGGCAAAGTCACGGAAACTATCCATCCACTTTGCGCACTTTGCGTGCAACACGGTCCATTGCCGCCCAGCGGATCAGCATCACGGAGTGTTCCTTGTAAGTTCAACTCACGGATGGTCACAGTGAGAACGTTTTTGGTTAACACAAACAAAATGCTTGATCTGGCTGCCATTCGCTGTGAATACGGCCATTGAAAATTCCCATGAGCGACCGTGTTGGTTGACTTTTTATTTGCAAGCCCGCCGGAGCACCCCATGACCATCACCCATCTTGTCACCCATTCTGGCGGCTTCCATGCGGACGAGTTGCTGTCTTCGGTCGTGCTCACACGTATATTCCCTCAGGCCGAACTGAAGCGCAGCCGCGAACGGCAATGGCTCGAGCCTTCGGCTGATAAGATCATCTTCGATGTTGGGGGAGATTATGATGCCGAGGCGCAGATTTTTGACCATCATCAGCGGCCCTGCCCGCTGCGTGAAGATGGTCAACCGTTCAGTTCCTTTGGTTTGATCTGGGCTCATTATGGACGAACATATCTGGCGGCGATGGACGTGCCTGCGCATGACATCGAGGCCATCCATACTTCTTTTGACACAAAATTTGTGCTGCCGATCGATCTTCTCGACAATGGCGCAATAGAGCCGTCTGTGGCAGGGCCGCTGTTGGAATTGTCTTTGCCCACGCTTTTGGGAAGCCTGAAACCTGTGTTCGACGACCCGTCACCAACGGCTGATGACGACGCATTTCTTGCAGCTTTACCCATTGCGCGCAGTTTCATTGAGGCCTTCATTCGCAACCTTGCTGCAAAAGCCCGCGCGAAGAGCATCGTGTTGGACGCGATCGCCAAAGCAGGTGCTTCGCCCATCCTGGAACTGCCCCTTGGCATGCCCTACCGCTCTGCACTTGTTGAGGCGGGGGCCGATCATATCCTGTTTATGGTCAATCCACGTGGAGATGACTGGACGCTGAATGGCATCAAGCTGTCTGATGAAACTTTTGATCAGCGCGCTGATCTGCCTGCCACCTGGGCTGGTTTGACTGATACGGCACTGGAAGAAGCCAGCGGCGTCAAAGGCGCCAAATTTTGCCACAACGCCCGCTTTATTGCCGTTGCCGACACACGCGACGCGATCCTGAAAATGGCCGACCTTGCCGTGAAAGCAATTTGACAGGGGCGTCGACAAGAGGCCCTATCTTTTGCCTTTGATATCAAATCCTGCAGTAAGCATGAGTTGAGGAATTTTTTCCCTGAACGGAAAAAACCCTTTTGTGGCATGGGGCCAGGCCTCTATGTCCCAATTGCGCTGAATTTCACAAAAGGCGATGCCACGCTCCCTGCATTTGTGGGCCAGTTCGCTCATCGGGGCGCGCGCCCAGCCTTGTGCCGTGAAGGGAACGATGAGGCATTCCGCGCCCGCATCACTTGCGGCCGTTACCAAGTTTTCGATTGCATCATTGCCTGTAAAAACTGTCGCGTTTCCACCCAACTTTTCGCGGGCACGGCTGGCCGCATTGGCAAGAGCATGTGTGGTGAATTCTGATGCCACATCGCCAATTTGGAGCGGCGATCGCAGATCACTCAGATTCCAGGTGGTGATGGAACAGATTTCATTGGCGCCGAAATTCAACTGCTCAACTGTGCAATCATCTTCGGTGATCAACAGCATCGCCTTTTTGCCCAGAGGCAGAGGCGTCGGCGGTTCGGGTGGCACGGGTTTGTCAAAAGCAAAATCATCCACCAGCGGGCCAGCCTTTTCGGTCAGGCCCTGTGGATCGAACCTTCCGTCGGTAAATTTTCTTATGTTGGATGCGCGCGCCAGATAATGCTTTCCCTTGGTTTGCAATCCGCCAACCCAGCGCCATGACAATGTGTTGGATGCCGCATCTGCGTCCATCAAATGACGCAGAAAGAAATCAGCGCCGAGTGTCCAGTCAAGGCGCAGGGTAAAAATCCAGATTGACGCAAACCACATGCGCGCGTGATTATGCAGGTAGCCTGTTTCCACCAGTTCCTTTGCCCAGGCATCAAGGCAATCAATGCCGGTGTTGCCCTCTATGGCAGCCGTGTAATCCCTGCGCATATTGGCATTTGTCTGGGTCCGCTTCAGCGCTGCCCTTCTGTCTGTCTCATAAATGGACCAAACCGATGGACGCATCTCCAGCCAGCCTTTCCAATAGGTCCGCCAGAAAACCTCCTGAATGAATTTCTCAGTCGATGACAATGCGAAATCCTGCATCACTCGGGCACAAATTTCCTGCTCTGTAAGCAGACGATGCCGAACCCAGGAAGACAGCGCGGACACGTTCGATCGGTTGGCCGGCCCATAATCAAAATTGCGCTCTGTGCGATATGTCGTGCCCGCAAAAGGCACAAAAGATTCCAACCGCTCCAGACCTGCTTTGCGGCTCGCGTCGAACTTGATTGTGCGGGTTAATAAATCGGTCATGGGAAAGAAATGCGCCGCTGCTCTTTATGTTTGGCTTCAGCAGTCTAATTAGAGCGTTAGGATAAAAAGGCGAAAATTATGGCTGAGAAAATTGCGATTATTGGTGCAGGCATAGCTGGCGTCACGGCAGCGCGGACACTGATCGATGCCGGACACAAGATAACGGTTTTTGAAAAGTCAGGCGGCACCGGTGGGCGACTCTCCACGCGTCGCACAGATTTTGGAAATTTCGACCATGGCGCGCAATATATCACAGCCAAGGGCGCCCCTTTCCGAGCGATGATGACGGGGCTGTCAAATGCTGGAGCCGTTGCCCTGTGGGAACCAGATGGCAAAGACAGTGACCATGAATGGCATGTTGGCACGCCGGGTATGAGTGGCTTGGTCAAACCACTCCTCAGTGGGTTTGAGCTTAAAAAGCGGACGCGCATCGTCGATATCGCTCGCAAGGACGATGAAATTGTCTGCAGCGATGAAGACGGCAATGCCGAACGCTTTGACAGAGTGATTGTGGCCATACCCTCACCGCAAGCCCATACGCTTTTATCACCGGTCGATCCGGTATTTGGCGTGTTGAACACCATTGTTTACATGCCATGCTGGACCAGCATGTTTGCGTTCACTGAGCCGGTTGAGACATTGCCAGATCTCTATCGAGGCGAACACACAGACAGCATTTCATGGCTGGCGCGCAACAGTTCCAAACCGCAATCCATCGGCAGTGAGACACTATGCGCGCAAGCCGGTGCGCAATGGAGCAAAGACAATCTTGAGATGGACAAGGCCGAGGCGCTTGCGACCATGAAAGACGCGCTTGAAACCATGGCAGACCAGGCCCTCAACCCGATTTATGCGCAAGCGCATCGGTGGCGTTACGCGTTGGTGGACAAGCCGTTTGGGTCTGCCTATCTTGCCAGCCACGATCAGCGCCTGTTTGCGATTGGTGATGGAATGCTGGGTGGGCGTGTCGAGGCAGCCTTCGAAAGCGCACGACAATTATGCGACCATCTGAGACATGAAATCTCATAAGACGCAGCCTGCTTTGACGTTGTTGAGAGATTTGTGCAATAGGCACCAAGATCAGCAAGGCGCTGCTGAGACACTGAAACCTTTTCAGCGCGTGGTCGCTTTCCTGCCCACAGTTTTTGATCGGCCCAAGACTGCCGTCAGATATTTCGGTGCAACGCTACAATCTTGGGGTATTCCTGGCACCGACCACGGCAAGTACTCTGAACCTCCTCAACTCTATTTTCCGGCGGGGCAGTAAAAGACAAGTGATGAACGTTTTTCGCGCTGCAACTGGTTTATGCTGGCTCCGCCATCATCGGTTTCTTACTCTTGGGTTAATGGTCCAAAGCCGACGTTGGGGATTAACTCTGAATTCTAGCCAATTTCTCGCAACCTGCCATTCGCCGCTTGTGCGGCGTAATGATGTTAGATGACCGAGATGCTGACAAGTGACCAAACCTCCACTGGCGGGATAGTTTTTTTGCGGCAGACCACACCCCATTTCTTACATGTCTGGATATCCCTGAATGAGTATGGAGTGACTGACTCACCGACGAAATACTGGCGTCAGAACTCCAATTTCAAAAAAGGCCCCCAACCATGTTTATCAACGAGAAATTTGGCGCTTACGGTTTAGAATCTACTACAGTTCGATTTTACTTATGTGTCCGTCGTCAGGGTTTTTGGCACCAACCTGAACAGTAATTTCTACAGTTACCTTTTGGGGTTAGACCCAAAATGCCAATCGATCATAGTTGAAAATACCGACCCGCCTTCGGACATAGAACTTGGACGTCGGGTGGAACACTTCTCCGGATCAATTGATGAAGGTCGGTTTGGTCTGTTTCCGGCAAACTAAACCATTTTTCTGGCTCAACAGAGGCAGATAAGATGACGTTGAAAAAGAGTGCCCTTAACCAAGAGGAATGTCACGACCCTAGTAGATGATGACAGAGATTAGGGCAGTTCATCTCGGCAGGTTCACGGGGACATAATCGCCGTTCTTGATTCTCTCATGAACCGATTTGTGAATTGCGGCATCCTTTGCAATGTACCTTGGCTCAGATTTTGGGAAGTAAAATCCAAATTTGGCATTTGGTTCAGCATTATCACGGAGTGAATTCGGTTTCGGGATATATTCCAAAATCCTCCAAACCCAACCCATGGAGTCATGGAGTTTCGCGGTTGGGTCAGGCTCTGAATAATCGCGTTTGCTTCCGTCCTTCACATTCCGAGGATTCTTGCCCCACACTAAGCGTTTTACCATCTCCTCACGAAAAACGAGACCAGCATTACGGGCTTCATCAACCATCCAAGCAAGAGGGTATTTGGCTGCACCGCTTTCCTTCTCGGGATAACCACCGCCAATGTCCGAATGGACACCGGCGAACCATTCCTGTTTGGAATCTTGGGGAACGGCGTTTTCATCTGATAAGAATGGATTGGTTTTGAACAGTTGATTTTCTTCCCATCGCGATACCCGGAACATCCGACGCTTCTCATCTATAGCCATAGCATGTCGAAACGTCTCAACGCTTGGATTCATGTTCGTGTGAGGAAGCTCCTCAATGGATGGTAGGTAAGCTCTATCTGGGCGCGGAATGATGACGGAACCAACAGTGTCCCAGCAGCCCATAAAGCGTATAGTGGGGCGTTGTGTGTCCAAGACTTCCTGCACACGCCATGCAATCTGAAAGTCATCAGCAGTAGCCGCCTGCTTGTATGCGGTTAGTGCGTATGACGCCAAATGTCTCTGATTGTGATGTGGAAGGCCAACAAGGTTTATAAGACCCGCCAAAACGCGCACAGTGTAAGCACCGCGACTAAAACCAAATAGCCAAATTTCGTCACCTTCTTTGTAGTTGTCGATTAGGAAACGAAACGCGTCCAGAATGTTTTCGTCTAGGCCGTAACCCGTTGCCAGACCAAAAACGCCCTTCGCCTTGTACTTAAACCAGGCCCATCGTCCTGAATTGCTGATTGTTCCGATGCCAGTGTCATAAAAAGCAACCTGCTCTGGAATGTCCTTCTTCAGCACTCGATAAAATTTTAGGACGTTAGATTGATTGTCTTTGATTTCATTGCCGGTGCCGTCACAACAAACAATGAGACTACGGCGTTTGGTAATCTTAGGCATGATAATAATCCCTCAATTCATTCGTTTAAAAGTAAAAAACTTTGCGCATTAATACAAATTTTCCACATTCGTGTCCCGAATATACATAATTCAATATACAAAATAACTTGAATAATAGGGCTTGATTAGTATACTAAATAATGCGTTTCCTTGATCGACAATCGATGTTGCCGCCTGACCTGCTGAGCTCGAAGAGGGTTGAGCGGGCGAAAGGAGAGGTCGCAGAGTTTATTTCGCAAACTATCGAAAGAGGCGAAACCCGCCGTACACCGTCGACTGAATGGATGTATTCGGAACCCCAATTCGTCCAACAGATGCATACCAAGTTTAATGGGGTGTGTGCCTACTGCGAACAACACGCAACGCTAGAACCAAATTCAAAATTGAGAGGAGTAGTTGGGACACATCGTCCAAATGCCTTGGCAGAAGACGAAAAAGGAAACACTGAATTAGTCGCCTATGCTTGGTTATCTTATGAATGGGAAAACCTGCTATGGATATGCACTGATTGTGCCCGCAGGAAAGGAAACCGCTTCTACGTACGCGGTGAGCGTGGGCGCCCAGAATCTACGGTCGAAGAACTGCGGGAATCTGAGAAAGAACAGTTTCTTGACCCTTTCTATCATGTGCCTTCAGAGCATTTGGCTTTTCATTTGAATGGTCAAATCGAACCAAAATCAGTTTTGGGAAATGCCACTTGCGAGATTTTGCGGCTAAACAGTCCAAGTTTGATCGCGTCACGGCAAAGGGTGGCTTTAGGCCTTCTGGAACTAATGGCTGGTTCTCTGAGCTTGGTTGATGTCCTTGAGGACAGACAATCAAGTGACAGAAAATCGTCGGTTTTGTTAGCCAGTCCTGATGAAATATCATCCATCGAGCACACAGGTGCCGTTACGCATGCATTGATTGCCTTTGGAAATCAAAGTGGTTTGTCTGTCAACTCGGCAGAGACACTGATTGTTGCCTTGCAAAATTTGGATGAGACTGTTCGAACTCGTTTTCTAGGTGAGGCAGCCAATGTTGCCGAGAGTAGTCAGGTGGCAGCGCAGGGCGCGCAGCTTCCGCGCGCTTTTGGTAACGAGCTGTTTGATGGTGCAGATCGAATTACCGCTGCAGCGTCTTCGCAGTCTCGTCCAACTGAAAAACCGGCCAATCGCGTTCCTAACGTTCATCTGCTTAAAACTGCAGCTTTACCTATTTCAAACGTCAGAATTTCCAATTTTAAGGCGTTGAGCGACATATCCTTCGATTTGTCTGCCAAGGCGGACAAGGTTGGACAGTCGCCTTGCATGATACTCCTAGGTGAAAACGCAACAGGCAAATCGTCGGTTTTAGAGGCAATGGCACTTGCCATCATAGGTTCAGGCGAAACCAACGCTTTAAATGGTATTCTTAACGACGAAGATCTTTCTCCAAACGATTTGGCGCACCGCCCCGATCGCGCGCAGTGGGACAAACCAGCAGACCAAATCAAAATCGGTATCCAGTTTTTGGACACTGATGAAAACGCCAGGCTGAATGCCAGCTCTAGGGACGTTAGTTTTTCTGGATCGGAATTTTGCTCCAAAGTAGTGCTTGGCTACGGGCCACGACGCTATTTCACTAAAAGGAAATCACGCCGCTTAAGGGCTCCAGCAAATCGGGTGAAGTCTCTCTTCGATCCTCTGGATATGATCGCAAACCCCGTCCATTGGCTGTCTGGACTAAAAAAACCGCAGTTTTACGCTGCTGCAAGGGCACTGCGTGAAATTTTAATGTTGGAAAACGAGGACGATTTCGAACGGGTTTCAGACCCGAACACCCGCGGTGAAATTTTTATCAGACACAATGGCCAACGCACGGCGATGATGGACTTATCAGTTGGCTACAAGTCCATTATTGCCATGTCGTGCGACATAATCCGCGAGCTTCTATATCACTACGATAATCTTGAATTTGCCCACGCTGTCGTCTTCGTGGACGAGATTGAAACCCATCTGCACCCAAGATGGAAGATGCAGATAATGCAGTTGCTCCGAAAAGCGTTCCCGAAGGTACAGTTCATCGTGACAACCCACGACCCACTCTGCTTGCGCGGTATGCACGATGGTGAAGTGTTCGTTTTACAAAGGGCAGGAGCGGATTCACAAGTCGAAACGGTTCAAGACCTGCCTTCGATTAATGGTATGCGCGCCGAACAATTACTAACATCCGAATTCTTCGGATTGGGCTCCACGGATCCAGAAACTGATGCCCAACTTGCGCGGTACAACATACTTGTATCCCGCATTGAGCTGTTGAACGAACAAGAACGAGCCGAATTAGAAAATTTAGGACGATCAGTAGAAAAAAATATGGTTCTGGGCTCCTCAACCGTGCAACAGGCATACGCTCAAGCGCTCAAAGAGTCTGTTAGAAACTCAATTCAGCCGACCGATTCGCGCTCCCCTCGGCGCCAAGAAATCAAAGAACGATTTGCTTCAATTTTTGAGAAGGGCAATTCGAATTGATCAAAGTAGACCGAATTGCCTGCCCAGCCAGTCTCGATCCATCTGATACAACGGCTGCTGGACCAAAAGAACTTGCTAAGATTACCACTAAAATGGTCGCTGGTGAAAAAGTCTTATCAAAAGACTTCTCCGCGTACGCAAGCCTTGAAGTGCGCGACGCACTTAGGGAAATGTTTCATGGAAAATGTGCGTACTGCGAGGGGGATGTTGCTGCAACACAGGATACTGATATCGAGCACTATCGGCCGAAAAAGGGTGTGACAGAAGCCGACAAGGCCGGAGTAGCGCACGGTGGGTATTGGTGGCTTGCAATGGTTTGGGAAAATTTAGTCTTGTCCTGCCAACATTGCAATCAATCACGCACAAAACAAGTTATAATACCGGAGGGAGCTACGGTAGAAGAGATCAAGGCTATCCTAGTTGATCCGGAGCACTCAAAGTCAGGCAAAGCCAATTCTTTTCCAACAGAAGACGGTATTTGGGTTACCAATCCCACTGACGATATTTCCACCGAAAAGCCTCTTATAATTAATCCGGTTGACACCAATCCTGAAGAGCATCTGGAGTGGGTACTTTTGAATGGAGGCGCTACAGTTCGAGCTAAGAATGGGAGTAGGGCTGGTGAAGCGAGTTGGAAAATTTTGGGACTCAACAGACGGTGGTTGGAAGAAAATCGCCGCATCCTTTTGCTGGAAATGCAGCAGGAGAGAAATGAGATTATTGAGGGGATGAATGGTTGGCTTACTGAGCCTGAACCGATGCGGACGGTTTGGGCGCGCATGGCAGATATAGGGATTGAAAGACTTTTAAGGCGTTGTGAGCCCAATAAACCGTTTGCCGCCTTGGCTCGTGCTTACCTTGCGACCGTTCAGGCCGAGATAAATGAGATGACCGAAGGCCTCACCTAATTGCGTCCTACTATGCTGCAAATTGTGTAATTAGTGAGCTTTTCACTAAATTTGCTCACATGGAAGTGGCGTCAATCATGATTTAGGCCGTATTGAATTGTTCCAAGTCGCTATCCGAGGGCGATGATTGTCCTCGCGAAAACAATGGACAGCACAGTTAGGTATCTTGGCGTAGATTTGGAAGACGCACTTTCCATTTCAGAAAGTGTTGAGTTCTATAGAATGCGGGCCAATTTAACAGTTGGCTCAATTTCTTTGATTTGTAGCAAATGTGTGCTTTTACGCATTTGGGTTGATCAGTTTGAAATAGCCCAATGTCTTCTTTCCGCCTTACTAAGACATTGAAACCTTTTCTGCGCGAGATCACTTTGCCGGACAACTGATTTTGATCTGAATCAAGGCTGGCCTTGCGGTCATCCTTGATAAATCACAACAGTGTTGTAGCATCGGTGAGATGCCTCATTTGGCGCAGGATGTGATGTTGAACGAATTGGCTTTTATCTCGAACCGACAACAGGCAATCCGAAGTGCACAGGCCTTTTGGAATTTTCTTGGCTGGCTGGTTGATTGCCGGGCAAAGCAGATAACTGTGTTGATCTGTCTGGCCTGCTGGATCGCCCTGTTCAAAATCTCACCACAAACATCTTTGGGGTCTCTTTGCATCGGCAATGCGGTTTCCTATTCCACGAGCCTCTTTCAGAACCTCAGCCTGCCCTATATTCACGCCGGCCTGATGGCTATTGCCATGATGGTGCCATTTGCGCTTTCGCATTATCGTCACATACAGGAGAGTGTAAATCCCGCTGTAAAAGGCTCTGCAATCTTCACTTTTGCTGCCACATATGGCGCGATCTGGATTGTGGTGAGTTGCAGCATGGAGGTCATCAATCAGGTGGCGCTGGCATCAGTGCCGCGCATTCCACTGTTGCTGCTGAGCGTTGTGTTTGCAGCCGCCTGGCAATTGACTGCCACCAAGCAAGCAGCCCTGGAACAATGCCACGTCAAATCACCGCTGGCAGCCGGCGGTTTGAACGCTTTGCGCACATCCTCCGCCTATGGCGCGCGCCATGCCAGCAATTGCATAAAAGCCTGTCTTCCCATGATGGCGATTTCGACGGTCTCGGGCCATGCTTTCGGATTGATGGTTTTCCTGGCGTTTCTGATGGGCGTCGAGCGCTTTTCAGAACGGTCCAAAATTATGACCATCACCTGCGCCCTTCTGCTCCTGTTTGCCGGCTTGTTGGCGGCTGAGCTGATTGGGGATCTTTTGCAGTAACCCGCAGCAAGAGCTTTTTATCTCCCTAGCAGTGGCGTTATCGGGTTGATTGAACGCCTTGAGCAAGAAACGGGTCGACCCATTCAACCAGCCAGGTCTTACATCGTCCCTGATGAACAAACTCATTGGGGATTAAAATGTCATTCCAGATTCATGCTCTTGCCGGTCACGATTTTGAAGCTCTGTTTGAGCTTTCTGACGCAGAGTTGAAACACATGGGTGCTCTGCGGGTAACAGCGGACAGCAAGCCGGGCTTTCCCTGCCGCGTCAGTCTTCAGGATGCGGACATTGGTGATGAACTCATTCTCACCAACTTTGAGCACCTACCGGAAAAATCTCCGTATCAGGCATCACACGCCATTTATGTGCGCAAGGGCGCAGATCAGGTAAAACCTGACCGAAACGAAGTACCGCACATGCTGTCACATCGCATTCTTTCGGTCAGGGCTTTTGGCGATGACCATCTCATGAAAGAGGCCGATCTGGTGGAGGGCCAGAAGTTGGCAGCAAAACTCGATGCCCTGTTTGCCAATCCGGCCATTGACTATGTTCACATTCACAATGCCAAGCAGGGCTGCTTTGCAGCCAGGGCGACGCGGAAAGGTTTTCTGCCACGGTCTGATCCCACAATTCAGCCACGCTTCATTGCCTGCAGCGTCTTGTAGATTAACGCCAATCCGCTATCCTTCCGCCTTATGATTGATCAGATTTCGGAAAAGATCGCGCAACACTCAAAACTGAGCGTCGGGCGCATTCTGGTTGTCGGCGTTTCGGGCATAGACGGCTCCGGCAAGTCAACATTCGCGAAGTCCCTCACACAATCCTTGATCCATCTGGGCCTGGCCGCAGAGTATCTCGACCTTGATGACTTTCTAAATCCAAGGACAATACGTCATAAGAACAGCAATCAGATTGATGGGTATTTTGAGGACAATTTTGACTATGCAAGCCTGGAAGAACGCATTCTCGATCCAGCCCGCCAGTCAACACAAATAAAATGCAAGCTCCCTGTTCTGGAACTTGAAAGCGATCAGATTGTAGAGCGGCCGTTTCAATTTGTCGGTCCGGGCGTGCTGATTATTGAAGGCGTGTTTCTGTTTCGAAAAGAACTGCGGGAAAAGTTCGATTTCAGAATTTGGCTTGAAGTTGATTTTGAGATCGCAATGAATCGGGTTCTGGATAGGCCGCGAGACAAAAGGTACGGGAATATGGAGGCGATCCGCACGCGTTATGAAACCCGGTTTTTTCCAACCCAGCGATTTCATCTGGAACGCGATCAGCCTTCCCGTTTCGCAGACCTGATCATTGACGCAGCCTAAGCCCGCATATCGCAAGTGCCGAACCATCTGCCAGAGCCGGCATATCTGATGCGCTGGCAGGCGGAAAAACCTTACCAAACGCCCTTCAGTGACTGCTCAATATGGTCGACAAAGGCGCGCACCTTGGCCGGAACAAAACGGGCGGAGGGATAGATGGCATGCACCTCCAGCGGTGCATATTCAAAATCCTTCATCACATGAAGCAGAGTTCCCTCTGTCAGCTCAGTTTGGATCAGCGGCAGTTGTGCGCCGCCAACACCAAGCCCTGCGGCAAGAGCCTTCGTCAGTACAAAAGCATTGTTGGCTCTGAATATTGTTGTGACCGGCACCACAACAGGCCCGGACGGGCTGATCAGTGGCATGAATTGACCATCAGGCGCGTCATTGAACTGGACCTGCCGGTGGCGCGAAAGGGCATCGGGTGTTTCCGGACTGCCATTGGCCGCGATGTAGCGGGGCGCCGCCACGATGATGCGACGCAGGGTACCCAGACGGCGCGCCACCAAACCCGACGAGACAAGATTGCCAAATCGGATCGCAACATCAACAGCCCTTGCTGTCAGATCGACGAACGGGTCATCCAGGATCAACTCAACATTCACACCGGGGTGCTTTTGCTGAAACCCGATTGCAATGTCTGCGACATAAGTTTGCCCAAACCCAACAGGTGCGTGAATTCGCAAATTTCCCATCAACTCCGATGACAGACCCGCCGCCGTCTCGCCAGCCTCGTGGACTGCTTCAATGATCGATTGGGCTTTGCGGTAATAGTCTGTGCCAGCCTCTGTCAGCGTTAGTTGCCGCGTCGTTCGATTGATCAGTCTCAGGTTCAAATGTCGCTCCAGCGCAGAAATCTGTTGGCTGACAGCAGGTTGAGACACACCAAGGTCCCGTCCTGCAGCGGACAGGCTGCCGGTTTCCACTACCCGCACAAAGACTGTCATGGCCCTGAACAGATCCATTCTCACCTCCAAGTTTTACTTATGAATGATATCAGTATGAGCCAACTTCTGCATGCATATTAAATAGGTGATCTTGCAGTTATCGCTTCGGCAATAACTCAGGAAAAACTATGAAAAACGCTCAAAAAACCGCTCTCGTGGTTGGCGCCAATGGTGTCATTGGTGGAAACCTTGTCACGCATCTGGCGACATTGGAGGATTGGAAAATCGTTGGCCTGTCGCGACGTGGCGGCATTTCGACGGACAGCATAAGCTACATTGCGGTCGATCTTCTTGACCCGAAGGACACGCAGGAAAAACTCGCGCCACTCACGGAGATCACGCATATTTTCTATGCGGCCTATCAGGACCGTCCAAGCTGGGCGGAATTGGTCGCGCCAAATCTGGCAATGCTGACCAATGTTGTCGATGCCATTGAACCGGTCGCTTTGGGTCTGCAACACATCAGCCTGATGCAGGGCTACAAGGTTTATGGTGCGCATCTGGGACCGTTCAAGACACCGGCGCGCGAGAACGATCCCGATCATATGCCGCCTGAGTTCAACATCGATCAGCAGGCCTTCCTTGAAGGCAGGCAAACGGGGAAAGGCTGGTCCTGGTCGGCCTTGCGCCCATCGGTGGTCATTGGCTTTGGTCTTGGCAATCCAATGAACCTGGCCATTGCGATAGCGGTCTATGCCTCAATGTCCAAAGCCCTGAACCTGCCGTTGCGATTTCCTGGCAAGCCCGGTGCGTATGACAGTCTGATCGAAATGACGGATGCTGGACTTCTTGCCCGTGCAACTGTCTGGGCGGCAACGGATGAAGCTTGTGCCAATCAGGCCTTCAACATCACAAATGGTGATCTGTTTCGCTGGTCAGAGATGTGGCCAAAGATCGCAAATTTCTTTGATCTGGAGGTCGCACCACCATTGCCCATGTCCCTTGCGACCATCATGGATGACAAGGAAACTTTGTGGAACAGGCTGGTGACTGAACATGGCCTGGCACAAAATTCATATCAGGCCGTTTCATCCTGGGGATTTGGTGACGCAGTGTTCAGCTGGAACTACGACTTCTTCGCTGACGGGTCCAAAGCACGGCGCTTTGGTTTTCATGAACATATTTCCACTGAGGCTATGTTCATGTCTGTGTTTGACGATTTTCGTGCCCGCAAAATCATCCCATGATTCAGCAGGCACTCCATCAGCCGTCGATCCCGCCATAGATCCTTTGCTAATGCCGGAAGTGCCGGACACCTGTGAAGACCATGGCAAGGCCCGAGCCATCGGCGGCCTCGATGACTTCCTGATCACGCATGGAACCGCCGGGCTGGATGACCGCTGTCACGCCAGCCTCGGCTGCTGTCAGCAAACCGTCGGCGAAAGGGAAAAATGCGTCAGATGCGACGACAGAGCCATTGGTGAGCGCGTGTTTGACGCCCATGGCTTCAGCCGCGTCTTCCGATTTTCGGGCAGCAATACGGGTGGAATCCACACGGCTCATCTGGCCGGCCCCAATGCCCACCGTGGCCCTGTCCTTGGCATAGACAATGGCATTGGATTTGACGTGTTTGGCAATTGTGAAGGCAAAGCGCAGATCAGCAAGTTCTTCCGGGGTCGGCGCCCGTTTGGTGACGACTTTCAAAGTCAGATCAGCGGCACAGACATTATCGCGGCTTTGCACCAGCAGGCCACCGGCGACTGATTTAATCACCTGGCCGACAGCGCGCGGGTTGGACAACCCGCCGGTGGACAGGACGCGGATGTTCGGCTTGCGTGCCAGAACCGCTTTTGCGGCTTCGTCAATCTGTGGTGCAATGATGACTTCTGTAAAGACCTTCAAAATCTGCTCGGCCATCTCCGCCGTCAGAGTCTGGTTCAGCGCCACAATGCCGCCAAAGGCTGAAACCGGATCACAGGCAAGGGCTTTGCCATAGGCTTCAATCAGCGTGTTGCCAGTGGCCACGCCACACGGATTGGCGTGTTTGATGATGGCGACAGCCGGTGTCTCGGCGGGGTCGAATTCACTGACGAGCTCAAAGGCTGCGTCGGTATCATTGATGTTGTTGTAGGACAGTTCCTTGCCCTGCAAGGTAACAGCGGTCGCAACGCCATTGCGGGTTTCATCGCTGAGATAGAATGCGGCCTTCTGATGTGGGTTTTCACCATAACGCAGAGACAGTTGCCGCGTACCACCGAAGGCGCGCTCTGTACCCAATTCATTGTCCAACTGTCCGGCGAACCATGTGCTGATGGCGGCATCGTAACGGGCAGTGCGGGCATAGGCCCGTGCGGCAAATGATTTGCGCGAATCAAGAGACAAGCCACCCTGCTCGGCAATGGCCTTGCCAACCAGATCATAGTCGGCGGCATCGGTGACAATGGAGACATAGCCATGATTCTTGGCCGCAGCCCGGATCATGGCAGGGCCACCGATATCGATGTTCTCAACGCAATTTGCATAATCCGCACCGGAGGCAACGGTTTTTTCAAACGGATACAAATTGACGACCACCAGATCGATGGGCAATATCCCATGGTCTGTCATGGCTTGGCTGTGCTCGGGATCATCACGAAGACCAAGCAGGCCGCCGTGAATGGAGGGGTGAAGGGTCTTGACCCGCCCATCCATGATTTCCGGAAAATCTGTGACGGAAGAGACATCGCGTACCGGTATACTGGCATCGGAAATCGCTTTGAATGTGCCACCGGTGGAGATCAGCTCCACCCCGTGATCATGAAGCGTCTTTGCAAAGGGAATGAGATCGCTTTTGTCAGAGACAGACAGCAGGGCGGTTTTGACCGGAACGATATCCGGAAATGTGATCGCTTTGGCGATGGGCGCAGACATGAGGAGACTCGCGATGAAAGTTTGTGGAAAGTCCGACCTGCTTACTTGAGCGGATCGTCTTTGCCAAGTTCTTCATCGCCATCATCGGCATATTGGGGTGCTGTGGCGTAGTCTTTTTCGTCGACGCGCATGGCAACTTCCCGGTCGGCCTCGGATAATGGCCGGGAACGGGCACTGCCGGACTGGACAAAGGACCAGGTGACAGAGTTCATTTTGCTGGCATTGCCGTAGATCACAATCTGTTCGCTGCGCCGATGGCCGAAGGTCTCGGACATATAGATGCTTTCTTCCAGCGCAAGTTCCACACCGGGCGTGGCTTCAAATTCCCAGGCATCGCCATTGGGCAATGACAGAAAGACGCTTTCGCCATTGGATGTGGTACTGGCCGAGACACCCGGGTGAATGTGGAAGCGTATGGCGAATTCATCAAAGCCCTCAATGGGTCGTCCTGACAATGTATCCACGCCAAACAGGCTTTTGCCGTCCTGTTCCAAAATCAGTGTGCGTTCATGGACCAGTCCAAACAGCGCACCATAACCATCATGGCTCATGACCAGTTCATGGCCACGTTCGTTTTCGTAAATGCTGGACCGCACATCTTCAGGACCGGAGATCACAACCGGGCCAAGCCATTTTTCAGCGTTTGAATCGGTCAGGAACCGGGCAGAAGATGTATCATTCAAGCCCAAAGTGCTGTGAGCTGCCGTCGAACGGGTCATTTGACGCCACTCGGACAGATGCGCAGAGGGCGCACCGCAATTGGTAATGATCCGTTGCCGGTCACTGGAAAACTCAAAGGACAGCGTGCCCGCGTGAGCGGTATCGCTCAACCGCATGGGTGGTGCAGGTCCAGTGTCGGCAATAACAATCGTGCTTCCGGCTTCCATGCGGCTGTAACCGGTGTATTTGGCCTGAAGGACGGGCTTTCCACGCGCATCATCATAGGCTAGCAGAGTGGCAATCAGATCAGACTTGGTGCCACCCATTCCGTTGAAATGGGCAAAAGCTCCATCGCCATGGCGGAAGAAGCGCAGCATGGGCATCATCCGGTCAATAGCGGTCATGATGGCTTTGGTTGGCTCCAGACCACGCGCTGTAAAGGCCTGCCGAAGCGGCAGGAGGTCTGTCAAAATATCAATGATGACAGCTGGCGAGCGGCTGATATGGCCGCCATCGGGCAGGATCTGAGCATTCAACTCTTCATCCAGACGCCGGGCGCTGGATCTGGAATAGCGTTTTTGACCGGACATCGACAAGGTGGCAGCGGCCAGCGCAATGGATGCTTTCAACCGCCCGACGCCAGGAGGCAAATCACCCACAATGCGGCGCAGATAACGGACCTGCCGGTTCAGCGATTTCAAAAACGTGGTGTAGAATTCATGATCACTGCCCTGCAGCACCAGCGGAGACTGAGCGAGCCAGGCCAGAATGCGGGTAGACGTTACTTCATGATCCCAGGCAAGATCATCCCATCGACCGTGAATTTCGATCCAGTCTTCCACCATTTCCCGCGCAACTTGTCGTGCTGCCGGATTGTCCGTCGCCTTGAGATGACGCAGCCAGGAAAACCCATGGATTTCACGACCCCAGGCCGGGGTCGGCGGAATGACTTCAAACGGAGAGTAATCCGGTGCTTCCACCACTTCGCCGGCAAACACAAATGTGCCATTGATCAGCTCAGTTGCAATGGTGGGGTCAGCGGTGCGCACATCGGGCGGTGCGATCAGCAGCCGTTCCGGCGCAGGGCCATTATAGCTCCAGCGGTAGACCGGGCTGGAATGGAAGCTGCGTTTGAGAGATTGGAACGCTGCACGAGCCACAACGCTGGACAGGCGAAACTTCCCGGCAAAAGCACCAGGTAATTTGACTTCCACCATTCTACGCGCGTCTGACAACGGCGAAATCCCTTCACTCTAAAACGGAGCGCCTTTAAAATTGCGTGCGCAACTTCGTTCAACTACCCACAGATACAGCAGTTACCATTAAGGGCGCATTAACCTTAGGATGAAAAATCCATCCATACTTGGCACCATGTCTGGCGTGCTTCTAAAGACACCATCTGCAACGGTCAACGGGCTGCATAAATTCGTCTCGTCCAGCACAATTGGGTCCAGAACAAGTCCAAGCTCGTTTTGCACATAGTCAAGATGCGCCTCTCCCTCCTCGGCAAGAAGCGAGCAGGTACAGAAGACCATGGTTCCGCCGGGCTTTAACAGCTTTGCAGCCTTGGCCAGCATGTTGCGCTGCAGGGTCTTCAATTCGTTGATCTGCGCGCGGGTTTTCAACCAGGCCACATCCGGGTGCCGACGGATCGTTCCGGTGGCCGAGCAAGGTGCGTCCAGCAGGATGGCATCAAAGGCCGATTGGTCATCCATGGTCAGCAGATCAGCAGTGACCATATTCGCCGACAGGTTGAGCCGCTGCAGGTTTTCGTGAAGGCGCTTCAGACGGTTTTCGGAAATATCCAGTGCCGTAACCTGCAGTCCTGCAGCCGCCAACTGAGCTGTCTTGCCACCAGGGGCAGCGCAGGCATCCAACACATGGGTATCACCCAGCGACCCACCGCGCCGTACAGCGTTCATCAAAAGGTCAGCGGGAACGGAAGCTGCCGCATCCTGGACCCACCAGTCACCTGATTTGAATCCATCCAGTTCAAACACTTTGCTGACTGCCGCAAGACGCACCGTGCGCTCGCCAATCATTTCCCCATTCAAGCGGGTCGCCCATGCGTCAGGATCAGCGCGCATCGTCAGATCCAAATCTGCACGCTGCATATTGGCCTGCATGATCGCATGTGCCTTGTCGGCACCATATTGATTGATCAGCATGGTACGCAACCACTCAGGCGTGTTCAGCGTGTCATCTGGCACAAATGCTTCGCGTTCGCGCAACAGACCGCGCAGCACGCCATTTACCAAAGGTTTGAAATGCCGTGCTTTCGGGTCGGACGCAGCAGCATCAACGGCCAGAGAGACAGCGGCATGATCTGCCACTTCCATAAACAGGATCTGTGCAACAGCGGTGTATAAGACACCGGGAAGATAAGGAGCAGAGACTGGCAGGCGTTTGGTCAAACGCTGTTTGATCAGTTCCTGAATCTCGCCAAAATGGCGCAATGTGGTGGACGCAATGGCCCTTGCCAGCGCCTTGTCCTGCGGCTGTAAATTGGAATAGCCACTGTCCTTGCCATCTTCCAGCAGCGTTTCGAGCGCCTTGCGCTTGCTGATGATCTGGCTGATCAGATGGGCTGCAACCTTGCGCGGAGCAAGGCCTGGCGCATTGCGCCGGTTGTTTCCCTGTCCCTGACTTTTTCGGCCACGTCTTTGATCGGTGGGTGCGCCGCCAGCTTTTGCGTTACTCACCCCCAGGGCCCGGCATTCTGCGATCCGCCACCATGGTGGTCATCAACATCATCATAAGTCTGGTCCCAGTTCTCTTCCATGGCGCGCAAGGCGGCTATGCGATTATCCGTGTTGGGATGCGTGGAGAACAGATTGTCCATCCGGGCACCTGACAGCGGGTTGATGATAAACATATGGGCCGAGGCAGGATTGCGCTCGGCATCCATGTTTTCCACTTTGCTCACCCCGCCGGCAATTTTCTTGAGTGCTGATGCCAGCCACAATGGGTGATCGCAGATTTCTGCGCCACGTTTATCCGCTGCATATTCGCGTGTTCTGCTAATTGCCATTTGAACGATACCCGCCGCCATCGGCGCGATAATTGCCGCCAGAATCGCACCGATGATGCCAATACCATTATTATTGCGGTTGCCACCAAAAAAGAGACCGAAATTCGCAATCATGGAAATGGCACCCGCAATGGTCGCTGTCATAGTCATGATCAGCGTGTCACGGTTCTGGATATGGGCCAATTCATGAGCCATCACCCCAGCCACTTCTTCCGGCTCGAGAAGTTCCAGAAGGCCAGTGGTTGCAGCCACCGCTGCATTTTCCGGATTGCGGCCCGTTGCAAACGCATTTGGCTGCGGGTTCTTGATCAGATAGACCGCTGGCATCGGCAAATCAGCAGCTTTGGCCAGACCGCGGACAATGGCGAAGAACTCCGGGGCATTTTCTTCGTGTGCCTCCACCGCATTGTGCATGCGCAGCACCATCTTGTCGGATTTCCAATAGCTGAAGAGGTTCATTCCAAGCGCAACAATGAACGCAATCATTGCGCCGCCAGCGCCGCCCAGCAGATATCCAATACCCATGAAAAGGGCGGTCATAGCGGCCAGAAGCATGGCCGTTTTGGTATAGTTCATCTTTGTCAGCTTTCGAGAGTCTCTGTGTAGCGCTCAAACTGGGCACATAAATGCGACTTTGCAAGTGGACCCGGCTGCCTTATATCCCCCCAATGACCGGAAAAAACGAAAATTTGGACCCGAACAGCCCTGCCGCACCTGACGACCAGACCCCCAAAGTCTTGTCCCCAGCGGCGCAGCGTGCGCTGGCTGAAGCACAGGCGCGCCGCGATCAGGCAAAAACTGATGCCGCGAGCCTGCCAAAAGAAGAAGGCGGCCGCGGCGGGCATGACCCGGCCCGGTACGGCGATTGGGAGATCAACGGTCGCGCCATCGACTTTTGATCCCTGTTAAGGGAGCGCCGGGTTGATGATCGTAAAGTGTGGGTCCTCGGAATAAATCCGAGGACGACGATGTTAGCAAGTCCATATCACCTATGACACTCCGTCATTCTCGGATTTATTCCGAAAATCCAAAGCTGGAGAAGCGCTAATGCTTAGAAGACACCGCTATTTATTGGCCCGGTTTGCAATCAGATCTTCCACGACTGACGGATCAGCCAATGTGGATGTGTCACCGAGCGAGCCAGTTTCATTCTCGGCGATCTTGCGCAGAATACGGCGCATGATTTTACCGGAGCGGGTTTTTGGCAGGCCGGGTGCCCATTGCAGTACATCGGGCTTGGCTATCGGACCGATTTCGTGGCGCACCCAATTCTGCAACTCTACGCGCAGTTCATCCGATGGCTCATCACCCTCCATCAAAGTCACATAACAATAGATGCCCTGACCCTTGATATCATGGGGATAGCCGACAACTGCGGCCTCTGACACTTTGGGATGGGCCACAAGTGCTGATTCCACTTCCGCTGTTCCCATGCGATGGCCGGAGACGTTGAGCACATCATCGACACGGCCTGTGATCCAGTAATAGCCATCATCGTCACGGCGGCAGCCATCACCTGTGAAGTAGTAGCCTTTGAAATGTTCAAAATAGGTGGACACAAAACGGTTGTGGTCACCCCAAACCGTGCGCATCTGGCCCGGCCAGGAATCCTCCATGGCCAGAACGCCTTCTGCCGTGCCTTCCAGTACGTCGCCCTGATCGTTCAGAATAACCGGCATCACCCCAAAGAAGGGGCGCGTTGCCGAGCCGGGCTTTGTAGCTGTTGCACCAGGCAAAGGCGTAATCAGAATGCCCCCTGTTTCGGTCTGCCACCAGGTATCCACAATCGGGCAATTGCCCTTGCCGACCACTTCATCATACCAGTTCCAGGCCTCCGGGTTGATCGGCTCACCAACGGATCCCAGCAGTTTCAGAGAAGACAAATCGCATTTTTCGACAAAGTCGTTGCCTTTGCCCATCAGGGCGCGGATTGCTGTGGGTGCTGTGTAGAACTGATTGACCTTATGCTTGTCACAGATCTGCCAGAAGCGTGAGGCGTCCGGATAAGTCGGCACGCCCTCAAACATCAGCGTCGTCGCACCATTGGCCAGCGGACCATAGACGATATAGGAGTGGCCGGTGACCCAGCCCACATCAGCAGTACACCAGTAAACGTCGCCATCTTGATAGTCGAAGACATATTGATGGGTCATTGAGGCATAGACGATGTAACCGCCTGTGGTGTGAACCACACCCTTTGGCATGCCGGTGGAGCCAGAGGTGTACAGGATAAACAGCGGGTCTTCCGCATTCATCGCCTCAGGCGTGCACTCATCGGAGACATTGGCTTCTGCTTCATGCAGCCAGACATCGCGGCCAGCCTTCATGGCAACGTCACCGCCGGTGCGTTTCACCACCAGCGCCCTGGTGGTGCCGGATGCCCCGTTTTGGGCCTTGTCCAGCGCCTTGTCGACATTGGATTTCAGCGGCGTATTGCGGCCACCACGCGGCGCTTCATCTGCAGTGATAACCAGTTTGGCCTCACACCCCTTGATCCGATCAGCCAGCGCGTCAGGCGAAAACCCGGCAAACACGATGGAATGAATGGCACCGATCCGCGCACAGGCCAACATGGCGTAGGCGGCTTCCGGGATCATCGGCATGTAAATGATGACGCGGTCACCCTTGGCAATGCCCATGTCTTTCAACACATTGGCAAAGCGGCACACATGGGTGTGCAATTGCTTATAGGTGATGTGCAGCGCTTCGTCGTCCGGGCTATCGGGTTCCCAGATAATGGCTGTCTGGTCACCACGACTTGCCACATGCCGGTCCACACAATTGGCCGAAACGTTCAATTCTCCGTCTTCAAACCATTTGATGGAAACGTTGTGATAATCATAGGAGGTGTTTTTCACCTTGGTGAATGGCTTGATCCAATCGACCCGCTTGCCGTGTTCGGCCCAGAACGCATCCGGGTCACTCACCGATGCCTGATACATTTCCAGATATTTTTCATCGTTGATATGGGCGGATTTCGCCCAGGCATCGGGTACCGGATGTAGATCAGAGTCGCTCATGAATTGTCCTCCCAGACGGAAATATGTCGTGTCGCTATCGGCTGCCGCCATTATGCAAAGCTAGCCGGCAGAATCCAGTCATGCCGCCTGAAACTTTGGTAGGGCAACTTTGGTTGTGATACATTTCAAAAGATGCAGGTCAGATGAGGCCGGTCAAAGCCCACCCATTTTGCACACCAGCGCCCATTCTTCCGGGCGAACCGGCTGCACAGACAGACGCATGGATTTGACCAATGCCATTTCCGACAGTTCGGGCGTGGCCTTCACATCGGCCAATGTGACCGGTTTCGGCATATCCTTGACGGCTTTGATATCGACACACTCCCAGCGCGGGTCATCTGTGGTGCTGTCAGGATGAATTTCATTGCTGACTTCCACAATGCCGACGATCTCTTTTCCTTCATTGGAATGATAGAAAAAACCCAGATCACCGACTTTCATGTCCCGCATGAAATTGCGCGCCTGATAATTGCGGATGCCGTCCCACTCTTCTCCAGCGTCGCCCTTGGCCTTCTGCATGTCCCAGGACCATTTGAAGGGTTCGGATTTAAAAAGCCAATAGGCCATAGATATCTCCTGATATTTCGGGACTAGGTGCAGAACCGGGGTTCAGACCTTAAGCGGTTGGCGCGCCGAGCGCCCATATCCAAGGACGGACTTCCACGCTTTCAAACAAGCCGACCTTTGCATAGGGGTCATTGGGCAGCATGGCTTCAACTTCTTCCAGACTGTCGCCCTCGACAATCAGCATGGAGCCGATCATGGTTTCATTATCATCGGCCAGCAGGGGACCTGCCACCGGAACAGACCAGGATTTCAACCAGGCTACATGATCCGGGCGATTGGTGGCACGCATCTCTGTGTGTCCGGGCTTGTCTTTGGCATAAACGATAAAATACATTTTTGTCTCCCTGCGCGCTTATAGTTTTTCAGCTTTCAATGGACGATCCAACAGGCGGTGAATCGCCGCATCTACACTAATCGTTCCGTCCAGGATTTCAGATACGGTCTGAAGGATCGGCAAATCAAGGTTTTTTGTTCTGGCAGTCTGCGCCGCAACGCCGGCGGTGAATGCGCCTTCGGCCAGCGGCACCCGCCCTTCAAGGGCATCGGAGATATCAAGTGTGCCCGCTCCCAGACCAAACCCAAAGGAAAAATTACGCGATTGGGTGCTGGAACAGGTCAGGACCAGATCGCCAAAACCGGACAGTCCCATAAAGGTTTCCGCCTGCGCGCCATGTGCCAAACCATAACGCACCATTTCGGAAAATCCACGCGCCATCAAGGCAGCCCCTGCACTGGCACCCAATTGGCACCCGGCTGCAATGCCGCAACATACAGCCGTCACATTTTTCAAAGCGCCGCCGATTTCCACGCCAATCAGATCATCTGCCGCATAGGGACGGAACAACGGACTTGCCAGCATTCGGCACAACTCCTCCGAGCGCTCCAGTTGATCCGCCGCAAGTGTCACTGCAGTGGGTTTGCCAGCCACGACATCTACTGCAAAGCTTGGACCTGACAGAACGGCAAGCGTCTGATCGGCCCGCAAATCCCTGATGATACCCGCCGGCAACAGGCCGCTTGTCTGCTCAATGCCTTTGGCACACAGAATCAACGGCCTTTCAGCGGGCCAGTGTTTCATCAATCCCGTGAAAACCAATCGCATTTGCTGCGTTGGGATAACCATCAAAAGTGCATCACAATCTGCCAGATCCTCCAGAGCGGCGATGGCCCTCAAAGCTTCCGGCAGTTCAACATTTGGCAGATAGTCCGGATTTTCGTGATCTGTGTTGATGCTGTTCACAAGCCCTGCATCACGCGCCCACAGCAGGGTCTCGGCCCCTGCATTCAATGCCGCCACGCCCAATGCGGTGCCCCAGGCGCCCCCTCCGACAACGCCAATTTTTTTGGCGGTGCTCATACCTTGGCCCCTGCCTTGCCGTGGCCGATCATGGTTTGCGCATTCATGTCGAGCGGCCATCTGGCTCGCGGTGCCAGCGCGAAATCATGGCTTTCGCCGGCTGCAAACCGTTCCAGACCAGCCCAGGCGATCATCGCCCCATTGTCTCCACACAGTTCAAGCGGGGGCGCTATAATCCGCGTATCCAATCGCGCCGCCACACGGCCAAGATGAGCACGCAGCACCTGATTGGCCGCAACGCCGCCAGCAACCACCAGAGGCAAGGGTTGTCCATCCAGTGCGGCCTGCACATCGCTTCGATTCGCGGCCAGATCAAAGGCCCGTATCAACCGGTCCTCAATAATGGCTGCGACCGTCTTTTGAAAACTGGCACAGATATCTGCGACATCCTGATCTGACAAAGACCCTTCCCGCACCAGTGCCTCTGCCTGTTGGCGCACCGCTGTTTTCAATCCCGAAAAAGAAAAATTGGGCGGCATTTTTCCGCGCAGAGGCATGGGGAATTTGAATCGTTCAGAATCACCGCGCATTGCCGCGCGCTCCACGGCGGGCCCGCCCGGATAGCCCAGTCCCAGCAGCTTGGCAGTCTTGTCAAACGCCTCGCCCAAAGCATCATCAATGGTGCTGCCAAGGCGGTGGTATTGGCCCAACCCGCTGACCAGCAAGATCTGGGAATGGCCGCCGGACACCAAGAGCAACAAATATGGATAGGGCAATTGATCACTGAGACGCGCTGTCAGGGCATGACCTTCCAGATGATTGACACCCAGAAATGGCAGATCATGCGCAAGGGCAATGGATTTTGCCGCCATCAAACCCACGATCAGGCCGCCAATCAGGCCGGGGCCAGAAGATACAGCAAGCGCATCCAGATCGGGAAAATCGCAATCTGCTTCCTTCATAGCTGCGATGATAACGCTGTCAATTGCCATCACATGGGCGCGGGCTGCGATTTCCGGAACCACGCCGCCAAAGGCTTCATGGTCCTTCTGACTGAGAACGATATTCGAGAGAATCCGGCCCTCTGCTTGTCCGTCCGGACCAATGCTGCCCTCCACGATTGCGGCAGCAGTTTCATCACAACTGGTTTCAATACCGAGAAGGCGCATGGCAAAATTCCAAAATTGCGCTTGGGGCCACTGTCACAATAGTTTATGCAACAACGCGAAAACAGTCTGCGCATGTGCGCTATCACCTAGCATTGCCCCCATGACCCTGCAAACAAAAGCTGAAACAGTTCTGAGACCCACAGACGAAAAGCCGATACGCATCGGCACACGAGGAAGTATTCTGGCGCTGGCGCAGGCGGCTGAATTGCGCGCGCGGCTTATGGCGGCTCATGATCTGAGTGAAGATTGCTTTTCCATTGATGTGATCAGCACGGCCGGTGACCGGATTCAGGACCGGGCGCTGAACGAGCTGGGCGGCAAGGGTCTGTTTACCGAAGAAATTGAAGAGCGGCTTTTATCCGGCGAACTGGACATGGCAGTGCATTCCTCCAAGGATATGCCAACGGTTCTGCCCGATGGTTTGGAACTTTCTACCATTTTGCCACGCGAAGATCCGACAGATGCCTTTCTCAGCCATAAGGCCAAACGGCTGGAAGACCTGCCCCACGGGGCAGTGGTCGGGTCTGCCAGCCTGCGCCGCCAGGCCATGATCAAGCGTCAGAGGCCGGATCTGAAACTCGTCAATCTGCGCGGCAATGTGGACACACGCATACGCAAGCTGGCAGATGGTGACGTTGATGCAACCTTGCTGGCGACGGCCGGGCTGAACCGCACCGGACTTTCTGAGCACATTACGACACGGCTTTCCACAGAGACATTTTTGCCCGCCGTCGGTCAGGGTGCCGTTTGCGTTGAGGTTTGCAGCAACCGGACGCGGATCAAAGATTTTCTTGCCCCGATTCATCATCACGAATCGGGACTGTGTCTGTGGGCAGAACGCGCCTTCTTGCGAGAACTGGACGGGTCCTGCCGCACACCTATTGCAGCCTTTGCCACCATAGAAGACGATGTATTGTCCTTGCGCGGCATTGTGCTGTCGACGGACGGTCAGACATCCTTTGAAACCTCACGCGTTTTGAAGGCGCCTGATGATACCAGCGCGGAGGCGCTCGGCCGAGAGGCTGGGCAGAGCATCCGCAAGGAAGCGGGTGAGACCTTCCTGAAAGATATCATCCACAATCAGCATGTTCTGGAAACACGATAGGCTTGGGTTTTCATGGAATTTCAGGGTCAGGATAGCCAGCCATTTGTCTGGGTAACAAGGCCCCGACCTCAGGCTGATGAGCACGCCAGCGCAATTGCGGCGGCTGGGCTCAGACCTTTGATCAGCCCGGTGATAAGCATAAAACCGCTGCCCGTTCCTGACATGCCGCCGCTGTCGCCCCTTGAGACGTCTGGTCTGATTTTCACCAGTGTCAATGGATTGCTGCATTTTCCCAAAGACTGGCTGGCGGATTATGTGAAACATCCGGTGTTTGTCTCGGGAGCCACAACGCAAAATCTGGCCCGAGAGTTGGGATTTCAGAATGTGTTGTGTTCGGACCATCAGGGCAGTCGCGGAATGGTGGCCTTGGTGCGCGACAGAATGCCCATGGATATGGGCAAAGCTCCGCCAAATCTGCTGTACATTGCCGGGACTTCCAGAACGCCAATTCTGGAAGAGGCGTTGTCACAGGATTTCCATCTGATGTTGAGCGAGTTATATGAAGCTGAGTTTGAACATCAGCTTTCTGAAACCGCCAAAGCGGCATTTGAAAAGCACCAGATTGCCGCCACAACGCTGTTTTCCAGTCGCTCCGCTACGCAAGCAGCTACGGTGCTTTATAGCCATTTTGGGGACACCGCGAAGCGGGTTCAAGATCAGCTTCTGACTGTGTGCATTTCACAGGCCGTGGCCGATCGCGCGTATCAATCCGGGTTTAACCGGATCGCTGTTGCAACCACTGAATCAGCAGATTCCATGGTAGATAAGTTAGTTAAACAACTCAATATTCACCGTAAATCATCCAATTCGATCTGAACTGCCTGGATCAGGGCTGAATCCGGGCCAACCCGTCTTGTGATACCTGATTGCAACTGCTTATATCTGCCTTATGTAGCGGGTTGGAAGCGGCAGGAAATTTTGTCTCTTCCATCCAAAGGCAGCGCAAGAGGGACCATAGAATGGTAAAATCACCACAACGCCCGACCTCAAAATCAAGGTCAACCAGGTCCACAGGTTCCACGCGATCCCGCACCCCGAAGGCTGCAGCAACATCGACTTCCAAACCGAATGACGCCGGTACAGGCGCCAAGTCCAACCCGTCAGGTGCCAAGGCAACCTCTTCAGACGCGAAACCAGTTGGCGGCGCAACCAAGCTTACGCCAAAACCGACCACCATTGATCTGGAGCCAAGCGCAGTGAAGACAACGGCTGCGAAAAGCGCGGCAAACGCCCCGACCAAATCTGAACCGGTAAAGGATATGGCTGCAAGCAAACCGACTCCGAATGTAAAGCGAGCTGCCGCCACCGTAGCCACGACTGCGACAACTGGTTCTACTGGGGCCGGCGATAAAAGGGCGGATGCAAAACCAGCCACTGGATCAGCGACAGCATCAGCCTCTTCTGGAGCGTCAAAGCCACCACAGGCATCGAAAGCGCCGCCCCCCCGTGCCAGCGTCGCTTCAGCACGCACGCAATCACAAAGAGGCGGTGGCACCAGTATTCTTGCCATGGTTCTTGCAGGTGGTGTTGGCGGCATTATCACATTGCTGGGCGCCTACGCCGTGCTTGGGTCAGGTCTGCTGGCAACGACAGATGACAGCCGCGTTGAGGCAGCACAGACACAATTGTCTGAACTGTCCGGCACCGTCAGTGGATTGTCCGGCCAGTCAGCCGCCCTGTCTGAGAGCATCACCAACCTGAACACGCGCATTGAAGCGCTGGCTGAACAGCCTGCCGAAACCGGTGGCACTGACGCTTTACAAGCAGATATTGACGCCCTTCGGACGCAGATCAGTGACGCACTTGCCACGGGTCAAAACAGTCTGGAAACTGCAAGTGCCACGCAGAGCGACCTTCAGGCAGCATTGACTGATCTGGACACTCAATTGGCCAGCCTGTCTGATGAAGTGACAGCCCAAAATGAGACCCTGGCCGGTGAATTATCGCGGCTGGCGGATCAGCAAAATGCTCTGGAAAACTCTGTCGCTGAAGGCGAAGCGGGCGAAGGACCGGCACTGGCTGAATTGGAAGGGCGCTTGACGGCGCTGTCCGACGAGATCAGCACTCAGGCTGACAAGATAAACGCCCAGGCTGAGCTGATTAGTGCACAGGCCGATCAGATCGGGGTGCAGAACACCGATATTCCAGTGCCTGTGCGCGAAGAGCTTAATGCGATGGGCGACATGGTCTCAAGCCTGCAGGACCAGTTGGCGATTATGGAAACCCTGCAACTCACGGCGCAGCAGCAGCAGTTGGATTTGCAATCTCTGACAGACACCGTGGAAGGTGTGGCCGGAACAGTCAAGCGCGTTGCCGGCAAGACAGACCGTTTGGAAGAAACCGTTGCCACGCCGCCCGAAGAGCAACCTGATGCTGCAATGGATGGGGCCAGACTGGCCTATGTTCATGGAGGCCTCAATACAGCGATTGCGCAAGGCATGCCGTTTGCAGGTCTTGTCACACAGGCACGTGCCCTGATGGCCGACCTTGGCAGCGCTGTTGAATTGCCCGATGAATTTCTGCAGGCAGCTGAAGCGGGCCTCACTCCGCTACCTGTTCTGGCCAGCCAGATTTCAGACGCACGCGCTGCCTATGATGCAGGACTTGCTTCAGCTACCGCCCCGGAAGAAACCGCACCAGATGGTGACAGTGTTACGGCCAAGGGCCTGTTTGACGGAATTATGAAGGGCGCTCAGGGTCTTGTCACTGTGCGCGACACCAACAAGACAGAAGCAGCACCACCCGACAGTCTGTCCGCCCAATTGGGATCTGCAGCAGAGGCCGCCAGTGCAGGTGACCTTGCACAATTGAGCGCTTTTCTGAATGAAATTGCTGCCAACGCATCGGCATCGGACACGCTGCAACAATCAGTTTCTCTCTGGCAGATTCAGACACAGCACCACCAGAGCGCAGCCGGTCTTCAGGATCAGCTTGATGCCGTTCAGCAATCAATCTGGGCTGAAACCAGCAAGGGAGATCCTTCATGATCCGCGTTTTCAGTATCGTAGCGGTTTTTCTGGCCTTCGCAGCCGGGTTTGCGTGGCTTGCCGATAATCCGGGAAATGTCCAGTTCACCTGGGCCGGACGTGAGATTGAGACCAGTCTGATGGTCTTCGCCATCGCATTGGTGGTCCTCATGATTGTAATTGCCATCATCTGGGGCCTGTTGCGCGCAATCTGGCGCTCACCACACATGCTGAAAGGCTATTTTTCCGCGCGGCGGCGGGACAAGGGTTACAACGCTTTGTCCAGTGGTCTGATCGCTGTGGGTGAAGGTGATGCAAAACGCGCCCTGAAAGCTGCCAACAGCGCCAATAAATACCTCAATGATGCACCGCTTGCTCTTCTGCTGAAGGCCCAGTCGGCCCAATTGGCGGGTGAATATGAGACGGCCCGCAAAACCTTCCATTCCATGATGGATGAGCCGGAAACCAAATTGCTCGGCCTGCGCGGATTGTTCATGGAAGCAGAACGCACCAATGATCCAGCTGCCGCACTGCAACTGGCTTTGAGCGCTATGGAAACAGCAGCCAAGCACCCAGCACGCCCCAATGATGGCGCCACTGTTGCCAGTTGGGCCGGACCTGCCGTGCTGCGGTATCAGTCGGCTGCCGAAGACTGGGATGGCGCGTTGAAAACCATTTCGGCCAACAATGCGGCCGGACTGATCGACCGTGCAGAAGTGAAGCGCCGACGGGCTATTGTTCTGGTGGCCAAAGCCCTGAGCCATGAGGACCGGGAACCCCAGGAAGCCAAGCTTGCCGCATTGGAAGCCCACAAACTCGCTCCGGATCTGGTGCCTGCCGCCGTGGTCGCTGGCCGCGTTCTGTCGCGACTGGGAGAGTTGCGCCGCGCTGTCAAAACACTGGAATCCAGCTGGAAGCTGAACCCTCATCCTGATCTTGCTGAGACTTACGCCCATGTGCGTCCAGGTGATTCACCGCGTGATCGGGTCAAGCGGATCAGAACTTTGACACGTCTGTTGCCGGATCATCTGGAAAGCGCAATCGCTTTGGCAAAAGCTGCCATCGAAGCGCAGGATTGGGATGGCGCACGCGCCGCCCTTCTGCCGCATCTGTCCATTCCGACCCAGCGGGCCTGCCTGTTGATGGCCGATATTGAAGAGGGCGAACATGGTGACAAGGGCCGCGTCCGCGAATGGCTGTCAAAGGCTGTTCACGCCGCAGCTGATCCGGTCTGGATTGCTGACGGCGTTGTCTCCGATCATTGGGCACCGGTTTCCCCGGTGACCGGCCTGCTGGATGCCTATGAATGGAAAGTGCCACAATCAGCGCTGGCCAAGCCAACCGTGATCATAAGTGAAGATGATGTGCTGCTTGCCCCGTTGGAAATCGAACCACCAAAGCCTGTTGAAGTAGCAAAGCCGGAACCAGAGCCGCAGGCTGAAAAACCCGCGCCAGTTGCCGAGCCGGAAATTGTTGAGGCGACGCCGCCGCAGGAAGCGGAAAAACCGGACCCAACAACAGTTCCTGTGATCGAGGCAGAAGCAGTTGCCAAAACTGAGCCAAAAGCTGAGGGAGAAGCTGCTCAAGAAGCTGAACCTGTTGTCGCCGAAACAGTGGCAGACAGTTCAAAACCAGAGCCAGAGACAACCACAGCCAATGGCGCGACACAGGACCCTGACCAGGATGGCAAGGACGGCATATCCGAACCCAGTTTCGTATCGCCTGATTCAATGTCACCCATTCCCGATGACCCGGGCACCGCCAAGGAAGACCCTGACGCGGATAAGCGATTCAAGTTGTTTTAGAGAAAGCAATGTCTGGAGACCAAAAGCACAGCGCTGCATTCAGAAAAATCAAGCTTCCGGCAGATACGCTACTGGACAAGGTCGGTCGCTGGATTGCTGGTCGGCTGCGCAGCGAATCCAGCGGCTACAAGCCCTATACGCCTTCAGATACCGATACGTTGGAAGCCTGTTTGCGGCCGGGCGATATCTTGTTGGTTGAAGGCAATCAGAAAGTCTCCGCCGCTATCAAATATCTGACCCAGTCCACCTGGTCTCATGCGGCTCTCTATGTAGGCAATGTCTTGGATGTCCATGAAGAGGACGGAGAACGGCATCGTCTGATAGAGGTCAATCTTGGCGAAGGCTGCGTAACGCAGAAGCTCTCCAAATACAGTGATTTCAACACCCGCATTTGCCGGCCCGTCGGGCTGACGGATGACGATGTTGAAAAGGTGGTGCAGTATATGGTGGCGCGCATTGGCCTGAAATATGATCTGAAAAACATATTTGACATGCTGCGTTATTTCCTGCCGACGCCGCCTGTACCAGTGCGCTGGCGTCGCCGCATGCTGGCACTGGGTTCGGGAGATCCGACCCGCGCCATTTGTTCAACCCTGATCGCGCAGGCCTTCCAGATTGTGCGCTACCCTATTCTGCCACGGGTGGAACTGGTAACCGACAAGGCGGTCACGCGCGATTGGCGCGGACAGCATATGTATTATACCCGCCGGGAAATCCTGCATATCCGCCATCATTCCCTGTTCGCACCGCGTGACTTTGATCTGTCACCCTATTTTTCCATCATCAAGCCAACCATCGAACGCGGCTTTGACTACCGAACCCTGAAATGGGGCGACAAAGACGCAACGCCCACTGAATAAAACTGTTTACACTGGTGGGAAATCTACTCACTATTTCAAAAACCATAAGCAAAAAACCATACGGGAGCATTTCATGTCTGACACTGATGCAAAGCGTAAAGTTTCACGCCGCAAATTTCTGGCAAGCAGCGCTGCGGCGACGGCTGCCACAGCAACCCTGGCCACACCGGCCTTGGCACAGAGCCCGGGGCGCACATGGAAAATGGCAACAAGCTGGCCAAAAAATGCACCCGGCGTCGGCGTGAATGCGCAAAGACTGGCCGACAAGATTACCGCCATGTCAAATGGCGAATTGACCGTGGAACTTTTCGCGGCCGGAGAACTGGTTCCTCCCTTTGAAGTGTTTGACGCTGTCTCTTCGGGCACAGCACAAATGGGCCATGCCACACCATATTACTGGCAGGGCAAAGATCCGTCCTTCCACTTTTTCACCGGTGTTCCCTTCGGCCTGCTGGCGCATGAACATGCTGCCTGGGTTCAGTTCGGTGGCGGGCAGGCGCTTTGGGAAAAAGCCTATGAGCCCTTTGGTGTGCTGCCATTTTATGCCGGTTCATCAGGCCCTCAGGCAGGCGGCTGGTTTACCAAGGAGTTGAACTCGCTGGACGACTTCAAGGGCATCAAAATGCGCATAGCCGGATTGGGCGGCGAAGTCATGCGGCGGATTGGCGTGAACACGGTTCTGCTGCCGCCGGGTGAAATTTTCCCCGCCATGCAGTCAGGCGCAATTGATGCCGCAGAATGGATCGGCCCCTGGAATGATCTGGCCTTTGGCCTCTACAAGGTGGCGAAATACTACTACATGCCAGCCTTCCATGAGCTTGGCCCTGCGCTGGAAATGCTGGTGAACCGTCAGGAATTCATGGATTTGCCAGAGCATCTGCAGGCCGTTGTGCGCAATGCCTCCATGGCGACGTCCTATGAATCTCTTGCCGATTTCACCTTCCACAACATCACTTCCTACAAACCCTTGCTTGAGAAGGAAGGGGTTCAGGTGAAATTCCTGCCCGATGATGTGGTCGATGCTCTTGGAATTGAAGCTGAGGTGGTGTTGCAGGAACTGGGTGACAGCAGCCCGTTGGCGGGGGATATTTTCAAGTCCTTCACTGAATTCCGGGCCGAAGCGAGTGCCTATTCCTCTGTCTCCGACAAGCGGGCGCTTGGCATGCGTGAGCGGGTTCTGAAATAGATTTGAAACAGCTCACACCCTTTCATCTGGCCTTTCCGGTCACGGACCTTGCAGCCGCCGCGGCCTTTTTTGAGGACGTTCTCGGCTGCAAGCGGGGCCGGGAAGCAGATACGTGGATCGGACTTTGATTTGTTCGGGCATCAGCTCTCGCTGCATAAGGGCCGATCCATGATGGCAGAGGGCGGCACAGGTGCCGTCGACAACACCTCCGTGCCCATGCCGCATTTCGGCGTGGTGCTGGCCTGGGATGACTGGCACGCATTGATCGACCGACTGCGCAATGCCAATGTCAGCTTTCGCATCGAGCCGCAAATGCGGTTTGAAGGAGAACCGGGTGAACAAGGCACATTTTTCGTCGATGCACCGGGCGATGTGGCGCTGGAATTCAAAACGTTTCGGGATTTTGAACGCGTGTTTGCCAGTTAGGTTCTGAGCTGACTTGGCAATGTTTCTCGTGTCACTGATGGATTCTCGGAACAAGTCCGAGAATGACGATGGCGGGTTTGGTCAGGGGCGGCAATAGCCTGCCGGGCTTGATCAATATGTTTTAAAATCATGTGCCCGTTATCACCGAATTTGTCCCGGTGATCAGCACCAGACCAATCGCCGCAAATCCACCAAACAAGCCACACCACCCGTCACCCTCGGACTTGTTCCGAGGGTCCACAAACAGACACTCCAAACACGCGTCAGTCAGATCAACGCGTCTTCCCGCGCCAGATCGTCATGCTGATACGCCCATCCTGATCCAGCCATGCGGTGGGGTCTGGCTTCAGGTCGTGGCTGGCGAGCATTTGTTCCGGCGTTGTATTCTCAAGGTTTGAAAATAACTTCGTGCCAGCCGGCACCTGTGTGCCTTCCGCCCGCGCCAGGTGAAAACTGGAATAGCCCAACTGTAAAAACAGATCGAACACATCGCGGCCACCGGGAACAGCAATCGCACCGCCTTCCGGTGCCACCTGTTGTAGCACATCAGCCCAATCATGCCCGGCGGGGTTCCACCACCAGCCATCAGAGCGGTGTTCCAAAGTTTTGACCGACCGCGACAGGATCAAACGTCTGCGGTTCTTGTGGTTTGGATTGGCCTCATGGCCCTTGCGGCCAACCACAGTCAGCGTTGCCGCATCAAGAGCTGCTTGAAAATAAGCCCAGTCAGCCTCATTTTTCAGGCATTCAGGCATGTTGCCATCTGCGTCAGCAATGCAATGATTGTCCGAGACAATCGCGTAACCGTCTATGGTGTGCGTCGGCGTCATCCGCGCGCCCTTAGAGATTTCAGAGCCAGATTCATGCCAGTGCGATAATCTGGAACGCTATAGCGCAAACCCAGATCTGTTTTGGATTTTGCGTTGGAAACCCGCTTGTTCTCGCCATAAAAGGAACGCCCCATAGGCGATAAATCCGCCTCATCAAACGGGATCAGCGGCGGCACATCAACGTCCAGAAGTCCGGCTGCAAACGCCACTACATCTTGCGGCGGGGCCGGTTCATTGTCAGTGATGTTGAATATGCCGCCCTTGTTCTGCGCTACGGCCAGCGCCAACGCTGAGGCAATATCATCGACATGAATGCGGTTGAACACCTGTCCCGGTTTGTCGATCCGGCGGCCTTGGCCACGCGCGACCTTTTCAAGCGGGTTGCGCCCCGGCCCGTAAATGCCGGAGAGGCGAAAAATGCCCAGTGTCAGGCCCGCTGCATCGGCCATATGCTGCCATGCGGTCTCGGCAGCAATCCGCGCTTTGGAGCGTCTGGAAACTGGTCGACAATCCGTGGTTTCATCCACCCATGCACCATCATGATTGCCATAGACACCCACGGTGGACAGATAGCCAAGCCATGGCTTTTTCGGGAGGGTTTTCAACTGAGACCCAAAATCTCTCAGAACCGAATCGCCACCAAATTCGGGGTGCGCTTCCGCGTCATCAGGATCTGGCGCGATGGACATCAAAACCGCATCGGCGGTCTGCAATGCTGTTGTGATGTCATCAGAAACCCCACCGCTATAGATGATTGGAATAAATCCGGCTTTCGCCAAATCTACAGCTTTCTCTTCGCTGCGGGTTGTCCCGGTCACCTGCCATCCGTCAGCAAGCATCATTTGAGCGAAAACACGGGCAGAATAACCAAGCCCGAAGATGAAAAGGTTTTTGGTCACTGGGTCTCAATTGGAATCGAGTAAAGGACAAAATCGGTTTTGCTGACATAGCTGTCATACAGCCGTCGGGCGTCATAGTTGAAATCCTGGGTCAGCCAGCGCACATTTGAAATCCCATTTGCCTTGGCAAACCCGATGACGTGGTCAATCAGAGCGCGGCCTGCACCGCTGCCCCGATTTCCGGGTCTGACATAAAGATCGCTCATATAGCAAACCTTGCCCCCACCAAGAGAGCGGAGCATCAGTTGATACTGAGTGAAGCCGATGAGTTTTCCGTCGGCGTCTTCGACAACATCACTCCAGAATTCCGTGGCGGGGTCAAAAATCCAGTCCCAGACCGTTTCATGGCCGCCATCAGGCACCGCCGTTTTGTAGAAAACGGCATATTCATCAAACATTTGCCGCCAAACCAGCTGATCACTTTCAGCTACAGGCCGAACTTTTATGGACATTTCAAATCCTTGCACACGCAGAAACCGGAGGCTTCATACGCGATTGCGTTATCCGCGTGAAGCCGCTTGTGAGGGCCATTTTCTAATTGTTCAGAGCAAAGTCCAAAGCGGCTCCTGCATGAAGTGCCGTGGTATCAAAAGCAGGTAGCGCAAAATCCGCCTGTGCGATCAGCAGGCCTACTTCCGTGCAACCGAAAATGACACCGTCAGCGCCTTGCTGTTGAGCCCGCTGAATAGTCTCCAGATAGGCTTTTTTGGAATCCTTGCGGATAATGCCCTGGCACAATTCATTGTAGATAATGTCGTGGACCAGCGTTCGTCCAACCTCATCAGGCACCATTGTCTCAATGCCATGGCGGTCTCGCAAATGTCCCTTGTAGAAATCCTGCTCCATGGTGTAGCGCGTTGCCAGCAGCAAAGGTTTTTTGGCTCCAGAAGCCTTGATGGCCATGGCCGTGGCATCGGCAATATGAATGAGCGGGATTTCCACCGATTGCTGAACAGCATCCGCCATTTTATGCATGGTGTTGGTGCAGATGATCACGCAGTCAGCGCCGCCGCGTTCCAGCGCACGGGCGGCATCAATCATGGTGCTGGTGGCTCCATCCCAATCACCCTTTGCCTGCATGGCTTCAATATCGGCAAAGTCGAAAGACCACAGCAACAGCTTGGCGGAATGCAGGCCACCAAGCCGCTCCCGCGCGCCGCGGTTGAGCAACTGATAATAAACCACAGTGCTTTCCCAACTCATGCCACCAATCAGACCAATGGTTTTCACAAATTCCTCAATTCTCTTCTGTCACCTTGACCTCAACCACTTCCCCATCAGGAAAGGCCGGGCCAATAAGATAGTCAAACGCAATCAGCTTTTCCTCGAAAGGATCAGCTTCACAGCGAAATTTGAAATTGTACCAGCGACCGTCGCTTCGAAAGGCTGCCCCATTGGCAACAATGATATTGGCTGCCGCTTCCGAACCAATAATGGCGGAGGAAATGACAACATCCGGATTCAATTCCGGGCGGGATTTCTTGATCTCGGATTTGGCAGCGTCATGGCAAAGCGTTTCGCGCTTGCGATCTCCAACAACCACCTTTTCTTCCGGCGGCGCAACGCGCTTGCGGGGAATGACAATTGGCTGACCGGGAGGCGGTATAGATGGCACTATTCGCGCCAATTGGCGTGGTTCTGCATCTGATTTGGGACCAATTTCTGCCGGGCCAGCTGGTGTTGTGCGCGGTTTGAGTGCGTCTGATGTATCGGACGTGTCTGGCTGAGACTGGTCTGCCGCCGCCTGGTCGCCGGTCTCAGATATATCAGGTGCTGGCTCCGCATCTGCGTCCGTTGTGTTTTCGGGCTTTGATTCCGCGTCTTCTTCAGCCTCATCCTCCACATTCACCACCGGTTCGGGGCGTGGTTCCAATACGGACGAATCCAGCTCTGGTTCGGGCTGTTGTGCTGGTTGCTCTGGTTGTTCAACGCGTGCAGCTTCGATGATCTCCTGCAACTGGTCCGGCGTAACCACCTCGACAGATACCCGCTCCTCATCTGCAACTTCAGGCTGGGCTAAAGCTGGAAGCGCAAGCATCACGGCCACGACCAAAGCATGGGCCGTCACGGAGGCGAGTAAGCACCATGCTTCAAGCCCTATTTTGGAAATCCCTGCAATACTCATCACTGAAACTGGTCTTGGTGCCGCACATTTGTTGGTGTTTGGGGTTGGTGTTCGCTCTTTTCAGTCAGACTGCTTTTGGCTTATGGCCGATTTGTGTCCGCCAAGAGCCAGCATAAATTCCATAACACGCCAGAAGCGTGGCTTGAAAGCCAGATCGCAAGCGCATCCAATTCCACAGCCTGAACATGCCTGATGAACCCGTGATACTGGAAATCTGCGAAGCGCCTGCAGGTGCAGTTTTTTTAACGGCAACCAGGTTGAGCCGGAAGCCTGGATGATGCAGTTTAGCCAGACCGTTTAACGAGGCCGTGCTGGCCAGCAAAAGGACTGAATTCTTGAAACAACGTCAACTTCTGAAAGACGGCACAAAAGTGTCCGAGATTGGCCTGGGCTGCCTGAGTTTTGCCGGGTTTTACGGACCAACCAGTGAGGCCACCTCCCATGCCACACTGAGCGCAGCTCTGGACCTTGGCATCGATTTTCTCGACACGGCCAACGTCTATGGCATGGGCAAATCAGAAGCGACCATTGGGTCTTTCCTGAAGGGCAATGCAGACAAATTCACCATAGCCACGAAAGCCGGCATCGGTCGGGATCCGGACACTGGCGAGCGTGGGTTCAACAACAAGCCAGATTATCTACGGGGCGAGTTGGAAAAGTCTCTCAAACGTCTCGGGCTTGACCACGTTTCGCTTTACTACATCCATCGCCGTGACCCGGATCTGGAGATCGAGGCTGTGATGGAAACACTTCTGGCTTTCAAGGCAGAAGGCAAGATTGGCGGCATCGGGTTTTCGGAAATCTCGCCCGCGTCCCTGCGCCGCGCAGCTTCTGTCGGACCTGTTGATGCGGTGCAAAGCGAGTATTCCTTGTGGACACGGACCGCTGATCTGGGAATGGTTCAGACCTGCGCTGAGCTGGACGTTGCCTTTGTGCCATTCTCTCCGGTCGGCCGCGGTATTTTCGGAACCAAAACACCGGATCCGAGCCAATTTGAAGACACAGATTTCCGGAAAGCCAATCCACGGTTTGTCGAGCCAAATTTCAGTTACAATGCCGAAAAGGTCAAAGGCTTCAAGGCCTATGCGGCGGATCTGGGTACCAAACCGATCACACTATCGCTGGCCTGGTGTCTGGCACGGGGCGATCATCTTATCCCGATTCCCGGCACTCGCAGTGCTGACCACCTTGCAGAATGTGCCGCCGCAAGTGACTTTCAGATGACCGATGCCATTATGGCCGAGATTGAGCAAACTCTGCCCGTCGGCTGGGCCCATGGTGACCGCTACACCCGCACGCAATGGCATGGTGTGGAAAATTTCTGTTAGCTGTGATTGGGCACAGGATTTGACGCCAATGGTAATACGGGAGCGCAGTGTTTAGACTCATAAAGAAAACTGTCACCTACCTGCTTGTGCTCGCGGCAACCATTGCTCTTGTCGCAACCGGCTATCTGTATTTCAATCAGGACCGGATGATTTTTCCGGCACCTGCTGGCGACGGACCAGCGGTCCTGAATGACGGACTTGAGATTGTATCGATCAAGACGTCCGATGGAGAAACGATAAAAGGCCTGTACCATCCGCCTGAGGCGGAGGAGACCACCGTTCTGGTCTTTCATGGAAATGGCGGCAGCCTTTCCAGTATACGGTCCAATGGGGTGGCGTTCGCCAAAGCCGGATTTGGCGTTCTTTTGGTTGAGTACCGGGGTTATCCGGGCAGCACAGGCAGCCCGACAGAAGCTGGCCTGCTGCTGGACGGGCTAGCCGGGTATGATTTTGTTGCAGAGCGTAGCGCCGGGCCCATCGCAATTTATGCCCGTTCACTCGGCACCGGGGTTGGTATTTATGTCGCGACTCAGCGCTCCATTCTGGCCGTATTCCTGGTGGCTCCATTTGACTCCGTCCTTGCGGTTGCACAAAGCCGCTACCCTTTTCTGCCATTGCGGCCATTGCTCCGGCACCCATTTGAATCAGACAGACGCATTGGTGCAGTTGAAGCACCGATTTTTATCATGCATGGCGATCAGGATCGGGTCATTCCACTTGCGCACGGTCGAAGACTTTTGGAATTTGCGGCTGAGGGCACACGTTTTGAAGTTGTAAAAGGTGGCGATCACGGCCTGCGGAGCCACGGGACTGTCGAAAAATCGGTTGAATTCTTCAGGTCAATTGCCGGGCACACAGCTCAAAACTGATCCAATGCCCATTCAGCAGCATCGCGCACCACCGGGTCCGGATCGCCTACATGCGCACGTGCGGTCTCTGCCAAATCCTGATCGCCAGAATTGCCAATGGCAATCAGCACATTTCTCAAAAACCGGTCCCTGCCGATGCGTTTGATCGGGGAGCCGGAAAAGTGCTTGCGAAAAGCGGCATCATCCAGGCCGGCGAGAAAAGCCAGATCGGGGTGTTTGAGATCAGCACGGGCTTGCAGTTTTGCTTCCCGCGCCTCGGCGGCAAATTTATTCCAGGGACAAACCGCCAGGCAATCATCACAGCCATAGATACGGTTGCCCATTGCGGTGCGAAATTCTTGCGGGATCGGGCCCTTATGCTCGATGGTCAGATAGGAAATGCAGCGCCTTGCATCCAGCTGATAGGGTGCGGGAAAGGCGTTTGTCGGACAGATATCCAGACAGGCGCGACATGAACCGCAATGATCAATTTCGGGCGTATCCGGTGGCAAATCCATGTCGGTAAAAATGGAGCCCAGAAACAGCCAGGAGCCGAATTCACGGGAGACCAAATTGGTGTGTTTGCCTTGCCAGCCCAGTCCGGCCTGAGCGGCCAGCGGTTTTTCCATGACGGGCGCTGTGTCGACAAATACTTTCACATCCGCCTTGTTGCGACTGGCAAAGCGGCCAGCGACGGTTTTCAGCTTGCCCTTGATGATGTCGTGATAGTCACGATTTTGGGCATAGACGGAAATTGTGCCTTCGGATTTATGCTGTAATTGCGGTAGCGGATTATCTTCCGGACCGTAATTCATGGCCAGCATGATGATGCTCTTCGCCTCCGGCCAAAGGGTCTGGGGATCTGCGCGCCTTGCCGCAGTTTCTTCCATCCACGCCATCGACCCATGCCGCTTGTCATCCAGAAAAGTCGTGAGATTTTCGGAAATATGACCGGGCAGATGCGCCGAGCAAATAGCCATGGCGTCAAAGCCGTAGTCCTGTACGTCTTTTCGCAGATCAGACAGGATTTTTTCCATGGACATCAGACAGGGCCAAGGCGGTTACGATTTAGGAAGCGCAAGCCTAAAGTCCCGGGCCTCAAAAATCCAGATCGGTGTAATGGGCGGGGGGTGGAATACCGCGCATCTTGTCCGCCAGAATTTCCCGGAATGCGGGACGGCATTTGACGCGAGCATACCAGGTTTTGGCTGCTTCATGGTCGGCCCAGGGCATTTCATTGAGGTAGTCAATGACGGAAATGGCAGCCGCTGCGGCAAAATCTGCATAGGATAATTGATCGCCACCCAGCCAATTGCGCTCAGAGGCCAGATATTCCAGATAACCCAAATGATTGCGCAAATTGGCGCGCGCGGCCCGCAGCACACTGGACTCTGGCGCACCGCCACCGGCATCGCGCGGTTTTTCCCGCTTCGTCACTTTTTCATTGACGATATACTGCGTTGCTTCGGTTTCCATCTTGACCAGAAACCAGTGTGTCAAACGACGCACTTCGGCCCGTGCCAGCGGATGGCTTGGCATCAAACGACGATCTTCCAGGGTAAAGCCACGGGTTTCGTCAAGATATTCGCAAACGGTGCCTGCGCCACAGATCGGCACATCGCCCTCATCAAGGAGCACTGGCAAGGTGCCTTCCGGGTTCAGCAGCAAAAACTCTTCGCGGCGTTCCCAGGTGCGTTCCAGGATATATTCAGCACTCGCGCCATATTCACCAATAGCCATGCGCACCAAGCGCGATCCGGCAGACATAGGATGATGATATAGCTTCAAGGGTGGCTCTTCTTGGCAGGTGAGGGAACTTAGGTGAAGACTTTCTAAACAGAAAAACTTTCCAAACCGTTGATACATGCGCTGCACGATGGCAGACCGGCGTTTCGTGCAGCGCCAATACGGGCAAATTTGGGCAGATCGCAAGGCGTTGGGTTGAAACAGGCATTTTCTCGTTTCCGGTGTGCAAAACTTTACACTTTTTTCGCTATGTTTCTGTCACATAGAAATGATTAAAAGCCGGGGAAGACTCCTTTTTGCCCCGCCATCTCACGTCATGAATTGCCCGCCATGGATCAACAGACACTCTTCGAAGCCGCCATTCTGGGTTTGCTGGAAGGGGTAACCGAGTTTTTGCCGGTTTCCTCAACCGGGCATATTCTGCTGGCAGGTCATTTCCTTGGCTTTGAGAGCGAAGGCAAGGTGTTTGAGGTTCTGATTCAATTCGGAGCCATTCTGGCCATTCTGCTGGTCTATTTCAGACGGCTTTGGGATATTGCGGTTACCTTGCCGACATCAGCCACCAGCCGCCGCTTTGTTCTCGCTATCCTGTTGGCATTTCTGCCAGCTGCCCTGATTGGCATTTTTGCCCACAACATCATCAAAACCGTGTTGTTTGAAGCTCCCACCCTGATCTGCGTCATGCTGGTATTGGGTGGTTTCATATTATTATGGGTGGACCGAAGAGAAACCACAGTGCGCTATACTGATGTGCGCGAATATCCGCCCTCGCTGGCGTTCAAGATCGGGCTTTGCCAATGCATTGCCTTCATTCCCGGCGTTTCCCGCTCAGGCGCAACCATCGCCTGTTCCCTGTTGATGGGAACAGACAAACGTTCCGCTGCCGAGTTTTCATTCTTTCTGGCGATGCCCACAATGGGCGGCGCTTTTACCTATGATCTTTGGCTCAACCGCAACGCTCTTTCCAGTGATGATCTGACGATCATCGCCGTCGGATTCATTGTGGCATTTTTTTCCGCCATTTTGGTGGTGCGCAGCCTGTTGGCCTTTGTGACGAAACACGGCTTTGCGCCCTTCGCCTATTGGCGCATCACGATCGGAACTTTGGGTCTGATCGGGCTTTACCTGCTCTAGGCGAATGGCCTGGTCAAGCTTCCAGGCACAGCATCCGGGCTAATCGACAAAGAGAAGAGTTCGTGAGCTGGCTTAGCCAACTTCCGGCTCAAACTGACCCCGTTCGCGATACTGGATGAGATAAGTCGGCAGGATGGCTTCCATTGAACGTGGGCTGATGCCGAGGCCGGTCAATGTCCGTTTGTCCGCTTTTGCAGCTGTGCCGACGACATTATCGCTTTTCAGCATCAACACCTGATCATGGGTCAAAGGCGCATTTGGCAGCAGGCCAAGCACTTTGCCCTGAAACTCTGCAAGACCCCAGGGAATGGAAAGCAAAAGGCGCTTGCGCAATGTGATTTTCAGCATCAGCTCAAGGCATTCCTTGAAGCTGGCAACATCAGGACCACCCAGCTCATATACTTTGCCGGGTTGCATCTTGCCATCAACACCCATGGCAATGGCTTCGGCCACATCACCCACAAAAACCGGCTGAAACTTCGTATTGCCGCCACCAATTAATGGCAGGAACGGCGAAATACGTGTCATGGCTGCAAAGCGGTTGAAGAAAGCATCTTCCTGGCCAAAGACAATGGACGGGCGCACAATCATCGCTTCGGGGAATTCGCGCAAAACGGCTGCTTCGCCTTCCGCCTTGGAGCGGGCGTAAGCGGCTTCTGAATCAGCATTGGCGCCAATCGCCGACATATGAACCAGACGTTCAACACCGGCCTGTTTGGCAGCACGCGCGACAATGGCAGCGCCACTGGCCTGAACCGCATCAAACTTCTGGGCGCCGTTTTCCTGCAGGATACCAACCAGATTGACCACAAAATCAGCATCGGCCACGGCGGCAATCACGGAATCAGGATAGCGCAGATTGGCCTGAACCGGCTGGATCTGCCCCACCGCACCCAACGGGCGCAAATGCCCGGCCAGATCAGGCCGCCTGACGGCCACCCGCACACGATAGCCACGCTTGGCCAACGCCCGCACCACATGGCGGCCGACAAAGCCGGAGCCACCAAAAACCGTAACCCGTTTTTCTGAACCGCTGAACTGCTGCATGCTGTCACCTTAGTCTTGCTTCTTGCATGATCTATAGCAGAAGTGTGGCGCGGTCCAAGGGTGCGTATGTGGAAATTTCAAGGATTCTGTATCATCGCCCAAAAGACCATTGACACAGACCCATGTGAACCTTATTCCATCGCCAATGCCCAGATGGCGGAATTGGTAGACGCGCCAGCTTCAGGTGCTGGTACTCGCAAGGGTGTGGAGGTTCGAGTCCTCTTCTGGGCACCATCTTTATTCTCATAACTGCTCTTAGCAGTTGATTTTAAAGCGTTTCTGTTCTGTTCTGGTGAACATTGCAGAATGTTCGGCCCCCCAATTTCGAAACGTTTTGGGGGTATCGGTGGGGTATCGACCGTACAGCACGGAGGTGACACCCCAAATGCCCCTTCCAGAATTTAGGATCAGGAAAGCCAAACCACGGGAAAACTGTATAAACTGACCGATGGCTGTGGATTATTTTGCTGGTTAAGCCAAATGGCTCAAAACTCTGGCAACAAAAATCCGCTATCTGGATAAAGAACGGCTGCTTTCCTACGGGCAGTACCCGATTGTTTCCTTAGCCAAGGCGCGAAAGACGCTGAAGCGGTTGTCATCTGAAGATAAGATACGCATCTCCCTTGCTCGACTTTATGGCGAGGACACGACCTCATCATCAGATCGACCTTTGCGGGCATAAAGACCGCCGTTGAGTTCAGCGCCAAGACTACGGCTATCAGGCAGGTTTCCGCACCTCAATTTCCGCGTGTAAATTTCCAAAAACACCCCAAAACCCTTTTACACAAACAGCATATTTTTGCGGCAAATTCGGGAATAAGAGAGTCCATTTTTTGTGCGCCCGCCTATTGTTTTAGCAAGAATCGTTAGATTTTTACCAAGAATGAATAATTACTTTTTTTCCTTGTAATGAATATTTTTTTCCTTAAGATTATGTCAGGGAAAAGCTATTGTCTCAAGAGCCCAGGCGATATACCGGTCTTTATGTGGTGATAACGGGTCGTTTCGCCACTGGCATGATGAAAGATCGATCATGGCAAGGTGCACAGCGCCCAATCAAGCCGCCGAAAGTGCGGTGATAATAATACACAGAAAATCTGAATGCAGCTTTCGGTGTCAGGCCAAAGGACAGGATATTTACGTCCTTTTCTGAGCTTTTTATCTGAATTTGAAAAGTTTAACGAGGCTGACTGTCAGCTTAGTTACAGAATAAATAGTACAAGTATATACTATTATAGTTTAGTCAAATTCTTAAAAAAACAACCTAATGTATACAATCTAAGTTTGAGAATTATGTAAAATTTATCTTTGTAGGAAAGTTTTAAAAATGAGTATTACGAGAAAAAAATGACGCATAGCCATTCCGTCGAAGCGTTCGCTCTGTCTGCCTCGCAAACCGGGGATTGTGAGGCCCCGGGCAACACGTTTCCCGCCAGCAAAGGGGGACGGACATGCTTTCATCTGCTTTTCAGATAACCAATACCGAGTTACGCGATCGGGTCATGGCAGTCGATGATTTTCAGCAGGCCTTGAACTTCCTCGCCGAACTGGCCACCGATATGGGATTCACCCAGGCGCTGTACGGTTATATCCCGGTTGCGCCAAAGCTGCCCAACGGCGACTGGATTCCACTCAAGCTGAATGTGCGAAACTTTCCCAAAGACTGGGAAGATGGCTGGCAGGAGTTCATGAAGATAGACCCCTATTACCGAGCTTGTTTCGAGGGCACGCTGCCGATTGAGTGGAACGAAGTTCGCAAAGACCCGAACCTGACCCAAAGCCAACTCAAAGCCTGCGACTATCTTAGCGATTTTGGCCTGTCACGTGGCATAACTGTGCCGGTTCATCTGCCGTTCCGCGGATTCGCGGTGATGAGTTTCATAGCCGACAGTTCACGTCAAAATTGGGAAGAGGTGCGTGCGCGGTCCCGCGAGCCGCTGTTTCGGGTCATGCATGTGTTTACCAAGGCAATCCTCGATTGCGGCTATGAAAATCAGATCGAGACTGCGAAATTCGTTCACCTGACGCCGCGCGAAAAGGAGTGTTTGACTTGGGCATCTGCAGGTAAGACTTCGTCCGAGATTGCTCAGATCCTGAATCGATCGGTCGAGACTGTGCGCCTGCATATCAAGAACTCCATTGCCAAGCTTGATGCCACAAACCGATCCCAGGCGATTGCGAATGCCATTCACCTCGGCTTGATCTGAGTACCTAAATTGCCAGGTGACGTTTCGCCGTTTCGGGATTGCTCAGTTCTTCAGGGGCAATTTCAGCGACCACGGTTCCCCTGTCCAGGACGACGCAGCGGTCGGCTGATGCCTGAATCAGATTTAGGTTCTGTTCAACGATTACCACTGTCAGGCCTTCCTCGTCGCGCAGGCGCCGGATTGTCCGACCAATCTCCTGAACGATGTTCGGCTGAATGCCTTCAGAGGGTTCGTCGAGCAAAATGATCCTGGGGTTACCTACCAGAATCCGTGCGATTGCGAGCTGTTGCTGCTCGCCGCCGCTCATGGAACCTGCCAATTGCAGCTGCCGTTTCTTGAGCACTGGAAAATAGGTGAAGGCGCGTTCCAGATGTGCCACGGCAGCGCTGCCAACGTTTTGCCCGAGCGCTAGATTTGCGCCGACCGTCATCTGTGAGAAAATGCCTCTACCCTGAGGCACATAACCGATGCCGAGCTGGGCCCGCCGCGACGGGCGCAGTCGGGTAATGTCGAAATCCCCGAGTGCCAAGGTTCCAGAGGCCGTCGTGACGTCGCCAATGATGGTTTTCATCAAAGTGGTTTTGCCAACCCCATTGCGCCCGATCACCGCGACGATCTCGCCTTGATCCACCTGCATCGAGACACCGTTGATGATTTGCACGCCACCGTAGCCTGAGGTGACGGATTTGATGGATAGCTCAGACATCGCGCATCTCCTCAAGCCGTCCCAAGATAGATGCGCCGAACGTCTTCATTCCGGGAGATTTCTTCGAAGGTTCCTTCGGCAAATAATTTGCCGTAATGCAGGACGCTCGTCCGTGCCTTCAGGCTTTCGATGAAGGTCATGTCATGTTCGATTACCACCACGGTGACACCGTGCGCGTTCACGTCGCGGATAATGGCGGCCGTCTGCTCGGATTCCTCGGGCGACAGACCCGCTGTTGGTTCATCCAGCAACAACAGATCCGGGTCTGAAGCCAGCGACATGGCTATGGCTAACCATTGCTGCTGTCCATGCGACAGTTCTGAGACCATCAACCCTTCAATGCCCGGAAGCCGGATATCGGTAAGCAGTTTGTCGATCTGCTCCGGAATCTCTGCCGGGCGATGCTTACGCCGCAGAGGTGGGAACAGATTTTGATGCACGGTCAGTTCACCGAAGACCCGCAGGTCCTGGAATTTCACCGACAGCCCGTTTCGCGCCCTTTGAAAGGCAGGCATCCGGGTGCAATCCTGACCCTTATAATATATCTCGCCCGAGGTCGGTCGTTCGATGCCCATCATCATTTTGAAGAAAGTGCTCTTTCCGGCCCCGTTGGGACCCAAAAGGCACTGGACTGCGCCCTTGGGCACCGACAATGAAAGTCCGTCCAGGGCATGAATCCCACCATAGATCTTGTAGATGTTACGAACTTCCAGAATCGGCTCTGCCTGAATGTCGGCCGTAAGATCTTGTCCAAGTGCGCGCGCATCCAGCGTCATGCCTTACTCCTGTTGCGCAAGGGCGCGCCAGACGCCCGATCATGCAGCTTTCGTCCGATCCATTTGCCAAGGGTCGTGATGACCCCTTCAGGTGCCAGCAGCATGGAAAGCACCAGAATGACCCCAAGGGCCAATAGAGAAATCTCCCCGAACTGGGTGAGGTTGATCGAGACCCAGCTCAGCGCGATGGTGCCAAGAATAACCGAAGTCAGGTCCTTGCGCCCGCCCACGGCAACCCAGATGACCACAAGTATGTTTGGTGCAACGCTGAAACCGTCAGGATGGATATAGGTTCCCCAGGCCGTGTACAAAGAGCCCGCCAGCCCGGCAATGGCCGCCGACAGACAGAATACGATCACCTGCACCCGACGCACGTCATAACCAAAGGTTTCGGTTCGCTCCAGACCCTCGCGGCAAGCCAGCAGAACATAGCCAAAGCTGGAATTGACCAGCCATCGGAGCCCGAGATAGATCGTCACCATCACCGCCAGCACGAACCAGTAAAACTCCTTGCGACGGCCATCCAGCGTCAGCATTTGATCGCCAAAGCCGAAGACCAGGCTCGGAACACCAGGATCACCCGCAGCAGCGGCGCGCAATCCGTTCATCCCCCCCAGCGCTGCTGCCCCAATAGCATAGCTGGGGTCGGCGGTCTGGCGCATGAACAGCCCGAGTAACAGCGACATGACCAGAAGAAGAATCGCCACATAGACGCCCTTCAACCGACTGTAGAACATCATTCCGCCGATCACGCCGGCAAAAACCGCCGGAACCAAAATACCGGCCAGCAGCGCAAGGTGTGTATTGCCATGCGTCTCGATAAAGTTGATGCCGACGATGCCAAAGGCATAACCGCCAATGCAGTAGAACGAGGCCTGTCCCAGGCTCAAAATGCCGGCATATCCCCAGATCAGGCACAGACTCATGGCCAGGATCGACGATATCAGCATGTTGCTGGCGTTGATGACCTGAAAGCGCGAGGCCAGATACGGCAGAAAGATCAGCGCTACAAGCACAGCAAACATGGCTAGCCAGAAGACCCGGCTGTTACCCAGCGTCTGTGGGCCGTTCAACCGGCCCGCTATGGCCGACCAGAATTTGGCGGCAGTGTTCATGCGGCTTACCTCTGCATCTTGCGCTTGCGGCGGCGCAAGATGTAATCTGAAATGCCCGACGGCATCACCAGCAGAGCGACAAAGGCTGCAGCCATGATCGACACATAACCGATATACTGATTGAAGACGTTCGAGGTGATGGTTTGGATGCCAGCCAGATAGGTTGCTGCATAGGCCAGGCCCAGCACAGCATTTGCGCCGCCGCCCAGAACCACGGTGATGAAGGCGATTGGCGTATAGGCCTGACCGAAGAATGGAGAGATTGCCGCTGACATCGCAAACATGCCCCCTGCGATGCCGCCCAATGCCGAGCCAAGGCCAAAGGTCATTGTGTAAACGCGCGCTGTGTCGATGCCCAGAGCATCGGCCATACGCGGATTCTCCATGGCAGCCTGTGCACGGTTGCCGAATGTTGTGTATCGGAACAGGGCCCAAATGCCGACGATAAGCCCGACCGAAACAGCAAACATAACCATCCGGTAGGTGCCAAAAGTGAAGGTGCCAACGCTGAAATTGCCCAGCGGGGTTGGCATGTTCATGGTCGCAGGTCCAAGGATCAGCAGCACGCCCTGACTGATAATCAGGCTCAGCCCCCAAGTGACGACAAGCGAAGACAGCAATTGATTGTAAAAGTGCCGAACGATGAGGCGTTCGATGACCATCCCGGCCAGGCCTGCGGCAATACCCGCCAACAAAACAGCCAGTGGAATAGGCACACCCGCGTAGAACGAGAAGGTTGCGACATAGGCACCGATCATCATCAATTCGCCGTGCGCCATGTTGATGACGCCCATCATTCCATAGATCAGGATCAGTCCAACAGCGGCCAGTATCAGGAATGACGCATTGTCGAAATATTGATAGACATAGCTGAAAAGTTGCCCGTAGGTTTCCATGCTTTCAATCTTCCGACGCCGTTTTGTCGTTTCTGACAGAGTCCGACCGCTGTCGGGTTATTTCGTTCACTCGAAGAAAGCAGCCCAGGCAGGATTATCGGGCGGCAGGAACTGACGACCCGGAGCTTCCTCGCGCATATTCACACCGATATCCTGGAGGAATGTGGGTTCGGTCATACCGAGATCTGAAATCTGGCTCAAAGTATGATCTTCATTCACCTTGAACAGATATGTGTGCATGGCAGCATGATGCTGGTCACCGCGCATAATCCAAGGGCCGCCCGGAGCATCAGGCAATGAAATATCGCCTTCCAATGCCTCGATCACAGCGTCGGTTTCGGTAGTTCCGGCTTTCTTCCAGGCTTCAGCCATGGCTTTCACGGCCACATAGCCAAAGGCCGCGTGTTCGTTGACATAAACTGTATCCGGGAACATTGCGCGAATCTTGGAGACAAACTCGGCGCTGGCGTCACCTGCAACATCTTCGATGTAGGCTGGCGGCACATACATATTGGCCAGAGATGGCGGCGCAAACCGCTTGTGCTCGTAGCCGTCCGCAATGGTTACATTCGACCAGATCGGCGTGGACAAACCGGCGGCCTGTGCCTGGGGATAGAATTGCACTTGATCACCACCGACCAGGCAGTGAACCTGGAAATCAGGACCGATACCTCGGATCTTGTCGATAGTTGCCTGCCACTGAGAGACGCCGAAGGGGAAGTATTCTTCCATCTCGATCGTTCCGCCAGAAAGGTTGGCTGCCGTACGCACCCACTGACCGATGGCGCGGCAGAAATTGTAATCGGCGCCGATGAAGGTCATTCGCGGACCTATGTTTTCGACCATGTATTTGATGGCCGGCAGGACCTGTTGCTCCGGCGTGGGACCGGAGAAAAAGGAATATTTGTCGGCAATTCCGCCTTCGCCCTGATTGTTGTGCCAGAAGATGGTTTCATTGCGGATGACTTCCTGGCGGGCGGCTTCGCGCTCGGCACCAGTATAGCCTGCCATTACCACGTCCGCTTCGTCCTCGAAGATACAGCGCTGCGCCAATTGCTGAAATCGGCCGACCTCCGACTGCCCGTCATAGGAAACGTGATTGATCATCTTCATCTCGCCGTCGACCATAATGCCGCCGGCGTCATTGATTTCCTTAACCGCCAGCTGATAGCCGTAGGTCTTGGGAGTCGACATGATGGAAAAGTCTCCCGACACGCTGTCGATGGTGCACAGGACGATGTCGTCCTTCGCGGACGCTTGGGACAAGCTCAAGACAACAGCTGCCCCCAATGAGAGACTTGCCAGGCCCAACTTTCGCCAACTGTTCTGTTTTTTTACTATCATTTTCAATCCCCTGTGGGTGGTGACGGTTCAGTCGATAATGTTTCTTCTCAGTTAACAATGTTTCTTTATCACCATATCAATGCCAGTTGCCCTCACTAGATACCCATTTGGGTAGGATCGGTTTGCCAGGACGGAGTACGATCATACCAAGCGCGACGCAGCCGCAGCTCCGCCGGTTTGACTTAAAACACGCAGCACTAGGATTTTACGGATCGTGGTTTGAAGCTGCCACGTGTGTGACGGTCATGTGATTCAACATTTTCGGATCGGGCGGGCGGGCTTCCCGGCAAGGGCCGGGCGCATTAGCGACCAACAGGTCTGGATAGCCTCATGACAGGCCCATGCCTCGTCGGCCAGAATTCGACAGACCACCAATCCGTCGTTCCGACTAGCTCCAAAGGATTTGAGCTCCAGTCCAGAGAGCTCCGTTTCGATTTTTTCCTCGATACCATCGGGCAGGCCTGCTCCGTGTCCGACCACCGTGGCCATTATCGTTGCACCGTTCCACAACCGCTTCAGAGCGGCCACCTCATCGGAGGTCTTGGCCACAAGCCTGTCTAGCAGGCGAACCTCTCCATCTACCTCAATCCGGAACTCTGAATCGATGGCGTCAAAGGCAAAAGCTTCACCGTCGGCATGATGAATCCGGCCAGCGGCGATCATGTCGGTGGCAAACATGTTGGTGGTTTCCGAAATCTGCAGCGAGATTCGCCGCTGTACCCGAGAATGCGCGAAGGGGATCGACTCATCGGGATAAAACTCAAGAAGCGTATCCGGCTCGGCCCGGATACAGACATTCTCATGCGAGGTCTGTGCGTCGAGGCATTTATAGAACTTGCTGGCGGCGGTGGTGGTAATCAGCGCGCGCGTACCCTGTTCCAGCTGCCCGTACAGGTCCGAAGCATCACCTTCGACATAGCCACCGCCGCTGTTTATCAGCAACAGATACGGCTGGTCGTCATCGTCCTGATAGTGGCTGCCCTGCCACTGGAACGGGATGCGCCAGCTTTTAGGGTCTATTTCGCTGCGGCCATTGCGCTGAACCACATGGATGTTCATCAGTGCGTGCTTGCCGATGGGCCAGCTCGGATCCGGTTTGACAAATTGCATATCAGTCCTCACTCGATCATTTCGATCATCATCACTTCTTGGTCGATCCAGGTTTCGATCCGATCCACACCTTCGCCCGATTTCATGTTGGCGAACACAAAAGGCCGGCTGCCACGCTGAAGGCGGGCGTCCCGGTCCATCACTGCCAGGTCGGAACCGACGGATGCTGCGATGTCCATCTTGTTGATCACCAGCAAAGGCGAATTGGTAATTCCGGGCCCACCCTTGCGCGGAACCTTGTCACCGCCAGCGACGTCGATCACAAAGATATGGCTGTCGGCCAGGTCGGGGCTGAAGGTTGCGGCAAGATTGTCACCGCCGCTTTCGATGATGATCAGGTCGAGATCCGGGAATTTCTCGGTCAGTTGATCCACCGCAATCAGGTTCATCGACACGTCCTCACGGATCGCGGTATGCGGGCATCCACCGGTTTCCACGCCGATGATGCGGGCGTTGTCGATGGCACCGCTGCACGATACAAAATCGGCGTCCTCGCGCGTGAAGATATCGTTGGTGATCACAGCAATTGAATACCGTTTGCCCAGCCTGCGGCACAATTGGACCAGCAGATGTGTCTTGCCGGCGCCAACTGGACCGGCAATTCCTAGCCTGACAGGTTTTCGCATGATGGATCCTTTCGGTAAATCTGTACGGTCATGACATGCACAACCGCGATCGGAGCCGTTCGTGCCGCATCGAGGCAACGTCCAGCCCGGCATATTGCGAATACATTTCCGAAACTTTGCGGCTTTGCGCGATTTGCGCGCAATCTTCGATCAGCGGACGGGCCGCAGACACAATTTTTTGAATATCCGACTGGCCAATTGGCAGCAGGCGGCCGATGACAGAAATCAGGTTCGAGAAGGAGCTCCAAATGTAGGTTTCGACCGTATCGGTCTCACTGAATTCGAGGCTGGCGCAGCAGACGCCAAAGGCTATGCTGTGATGAATTTTGCCCGCTGGCAGTCCAACACGCTCCAATTGGCCTATTTCGCTAAGATCAAAGGCGTCCCGGCAGGCCGCGAGCCAGGCGGCGGCTGCCTTGAATGATGCCTCCCTGGTTTCCCGGCTCAGTTTCAGGGCATTGAGTTGCCGATTCACCTCAACCAGCTCGCCAAGATCTCCATATAGCAATTCGCGATGGGCGTGACAGGCCGCCACCGCATCGCATGTGGCAATCGAATATCGTAGCCAGTCCCGGCAACGCTGCTCTGCCTCTGCCGGAGTGCTGATTTCCGAGGAACTCAGCCAAGTCTCGAAGCCGTATGAGTGGCTGAACGCCCCGGTCGGAAACGAAGAGTTCGATATTTGCAGAAGCGTGAGAAGCTGCGCGCGATTGCTGTTTGAAATCGTATGAACATTCATTGCGCCCCACCTTCGGATGAGGATTCTGTATGAGGGTGCTCGTGTTCGTGCGGGTGTACATGCCCATGTCCGGATCCGCCGGGATGGTCAAAGCGCTTGTGATCGTGACTGTGTTGGTGATGATCCGCAGCCCCAAAACGCCGTCCGACAAAGGGCTTGCGCACTCTTTCTACTTGCGTTCCAAGGCCCTGCAGAAGCTGCAGCGCCATGGGATCGAACGGTGTCAAAACCCCGTCTGCGACGAACCTGGCAGGCCGGTGCAGATTGCCCAATTGATAACAGGTGGCCCACCAGATGATGGCATCGCTTCCCGGTCGCAGATACAGCAGATCCTCCTCGGCGGCACTGACGGTGATTGCCCAGTTTCCGTCAATGTACAACACATCACCGTCCTGCAACTCAGTACCGCGATCCATTGAAATCCGTACCTGTCGCCCAGAGGCGGTTTCGGCCACAAAATGCGCTCGTGCCCGCTCCTCCGAAGTCAGAACAAGGGGGTCGATCCCGCAATTATCTGTCAGGTTTTCGCGCAAACCCCATATTTTGCTGATCACGGCCATGGCGTCAGCGGAAGTAATAGAGCTGTGTCAGCGGCAGGGTCTTGGCCGGTGTCACAGTCAGACGTTTTCCATCCACGTACACATTATAAGTTTCAGGATCGATCTCGATATTGGGCATGACGTTATTGTGCACCATGTCGCGTTTTGAGATCGTTCGCGTCCGCTTGACCGGAACAAGGTTCTGATGAGTGCGCAGCCGCCCTTCCAGCCCGGCATCAATTGCCGCCTGAGTGACAAAGGAGTAGCTGAGCCGGGCCGGGTTAGCACCCAGGGACCCGTATTGCGGACGGTATTTCAGTGGCTGGCAGGTCATCAGAGATCCCGCTGGATCCCCCATCACTGCATGGGAGATAAACCCGCCTTTTACCGTGACATCAGGCTTGGCGATGAACATCTTGGGATGCCAGAGCACCAGATCAGCCACTTTGCCTGGCGCGATCGAACCCACATAAGAGTCGACGCCAAAGGTGATAGCGGGGTTGATCGTAACCTTGGAAAGGTAGCGTTTGATGCGGAAGTTATCGTTGTCTTTGCCGTCCTCAGGCAGACGTCCAAAGCGCACCTTGTTCACAGCAGCCAGTTGAAACGAGCGCTGAGCGCTTTCTGCCGCACGACCTACGCCCTGGCTATCAGACCCGATCATGCTGATTGCACCCAAATCGTGCAGTGCATCCTCGGCCCGCATCGTTTCTGCCCGTGCACGCCCCTGAATGAAAGCCATATCAGTCGGCACTGATTTATTCAGGTTGTGACAAGTGATCAACATGTCGATTTCTTCATCGTATGTGTTGATCGAGAACGGGTTGGTTGGATTGGTTGAACTTGGCAGGCAATTCGGTTCCATCACACAACGCATTATGTCGGGCGCGTTACCACCACCAGCACCTTCGGCGTGATAAATATGCATGACCCGCCCGTTGATTGCGGCAAGCGTATCTTCATAGTAACCGGTCTCGTTCAGCGTGTCGGCGTGAATTTGTACCTGGAAATCCAGGTCGTCAGCCAGATCCATGCAGGACTCGATGGCCGCAGGCGACGAAGACCAGTCCTCATGGATTTTCAGACCGGTGGCGCCGCCGATCACCACCTGCTCTTCCAACGCTCCACGGGTGGATGCATTGCCCTTGCCGAAATTGCCGAAGTTCAGCGGGATGTCCGCCATCGCCTCGAGCATCCGGTGCAGATTGAAGACACCGGGGCATTCAATGCCGACGGTCTTGGGCCCGGAGCCGCCGCCGATCACGGTGGTAAAGCCCGAGTTCTGATATTCGTATAATTGTTGCACAGAATCGAAATGCGGGTGGATATCAACCAGACCAGGCGTCACGATCATTCCCTCAACCGACAGAATATCGGTGGCAGGGGCGACGACCAGACCAGGCGTGATGTTCATTGTGTCGGGATTGCCTGATTTGCCGATGCCGACAATCAACCCATCCTTGATGCCGATATCGGCCTTGATCACCCCCAGGATTGGGTCGATGATCACTGCGTTGGTGACAACCATGTCAAGGGCGCCGTCGGAGGATTTCCATTTTGACGCCTGGCCCATGCCATCGCGAATTGTCTTGCCGCCGCCGAACACCATTTCGTCGCCGTAAGTTGTGTAGTCATGCTCGATTTCGGCCACCAGGCCAGTATCAGCGAGATAAATCTTGTCTCCGGTCGTCGGTCCGTATTGGGCGGCGTATTCCGGGCGTGTGATATTGATACTCATGGTATCGTCCCCTTGCTAAGTCGTTTGTTCGGTCACTTTGATTTCTTGGTAAATCGTGTGTCCGCGCGGGTCCGACTGGCAAAGCGCTCGCCTTCAAAGCAATATCCGTTGGCGCGCAGCTGCTGCATAGTCTTCTCTTTGATGATCTCAGAGCGCACAGTGCCGTTGGTCATGTTATTCATGCCGTAGGCGACCTGGCGGCCAACGATCGTGGTCAACTGAATCTTACGGCTTTGTCCGGGTTCAAAGCGGACGGCGCTGCCGCTGGCGATGTCGAGTCGCATCCCGAAAGCCGCCTCGCGATCAAAGGCCATGGCGCGGTTGCACTCAGCGATGTGGAAGTGGGCACCGATCTGAATCGGTCGGTCGCCGGTATTGACCATGACCAGAGTGACTGTCGGGCGCCCGGCATTGATCTCTATGTCGCCCTCGGCAAAATCAATTTGTCCGACCTTGCCCGGCTCACCGACGTCAAACGCTTCTGATGGAATGATCGATTCAGGTATTTTTGGGCGGCTCCAGTTAGCTGACATTTCGGATCTCCTTGGGATCTGCGCGGCGCTCAGTCGCGAATTGGGTTCATGACGGTCACCAGCTTGGTGCCATCCGGGAAGACCGCTTCGACCTGAAGGATCGGTATCATCTGGTCCACGCCTTCCATGACGTGCTCCTTCTTCAGGATAGTGGCGCCATATTCCATCATGTCGGTCAGCATCGGTATGCAGCCTTCACGGGCGCGCTCGAGAATCTCGTCACTGATCAATGCGATCGCCTCGGGCAAGTTCAGGCGCAGGCCATTCGCAAGGCGCCGCCGCGACATCTCAGCTGCCGTCCAGAGCTGGAGTCGCTCTTCTTCGCGTACTGTCATATGCATGTCATTATCTCCTTCAGACCGAGCTAATTCGATTTAGCTCAGGCGCAGTCATCGATCGTCATCGGCCCAATATCGGCCCGTTTATAAGCCTTGGATTCTGAGTAGAGGTAAGCACTAGTCGTGTTGGTTTTGTACCTACCAGACCGGGTAGGTTGCCCCTCTGTCTGGAACGGCCCGAGTACGATCTGGCGTGGAAAATACCGTGGCCTTACCCTTTTGGGGGGCTTGCTGAGCCTGACACCGGTGCGGTTGACTGGCGGCACACTCGATGAAAAGGGCTGCTTGGCGTAGATCGCACCAAACCGCGTGGTCATCGCGAAAGACGTGACCTTGATCGCCCCTTATTGGCCAAGAGAGGAACCAGCAATGACACGCGACATCCGGCAGCTCGTCGATAGATTCTATGAGATCGTCAACACCGGTGAAGGCAGCTTTTCAGAGATATTCACTGATGATTTCGAACTCGGTATCATGGCTGGCTTTCCCTATGGCGGAACCCATATCGGCCTTGCAGCCACCGAAACGTTTTTCGCCGATTTCGGCGCGCATTTTGAATTCTGGGCGGTGGACACAGACCGTTTCATTTCGATTGATGACAGCAGCATCGTGGTCACCGGAAAATACCGCTCGCAGGCGGTTTCAACCGGCCATGCCTTCGAGATGGAAACCGTGCATCTTTGGACCGCAAAAGATGGATACCTCACCACCTACAAGCACTATTGCGACACCGCCATCGTCTCGGCAGCGCTCAACCACGATGTCCCGCAATACTGACAATGGATACGCGGTCTGGAGATACGAGGTCTGTTTCCGCTTCTTTCCGGCTGGCCAAAAAGTCGAACCTTACGCGACCCACCCAGCCCTTGCCTGATCGGACCCCCTTATGACCCTTGCCCTGTTCCTTGGACTTCTGATCGGTATGACACATGCCCTTGAGGCCGATCACCTGGCCGCGATTGCCGCATTCTCGGTCCGAAAAAATTCCCTGCGCGATTCGCTGAAGCACAGCTTCAGCTGGGGTGTGGGCCATACGACCACTCTGTTTTTGGTGGTCGTTCCCGTGTTTCTGCTTGGTGGGCAAATATCGGAGGTGACAGAAGTCGGTCTGGAAATGCTGGTTGGTTTCATGCTGATTTTTCTTGGTGCAAACGTGGCTTACCGGCTCTGGCGCGATCGCGTCCACCTGCATGTGCACAGCCATGCCGACGACGAGCCCCATATCCACTTCCACTCGCACAAAAACGAGACGGCACCACACGAATCTTCGCCTCACGAGCACGCACATCGCCCAATACTCTCCGTGAAGGCGTTTGGTATTGGCCTGGTACATGGCGTTGCCGGGGCAGCCGCACTTCTGGTCTTTGCCCAAAGCCAAATTCACCAAACCTGGCTCGTGGTGCCTTTTGTTCTGCTGTTCGGAATAGGATCAATTCTAGGGATGACTCTGATATCCAAGGCGATCTCAATTCCTATCCGGCTGGCTGGAGCCCATGTGAGTCTGTCCTTCCGCGGATTGAAGCTCACAGTTGCCGCCGTCTCCATCGGGCTCGGCATCAATCTGGCCATTTCCGGCGCACTGACCCTGATGAACAGAGAGGTGGATCTGGTTCATCTCGTATCAAACGCAACGCTTTTCTAACCTGCGGTCAAAACAGCTGCCAGCTGACCCAGCGATGCCCGGGTCTGTCAACTCTGCTCGGATCACGTGGAATGAAGTGGCTTTTTTACGAAAAACGAAACGCATTCGTCGAAAGCTTCTGTGGCAAGCCACGCGACGCGTGCCTGAACGAAACGTTGTTTAGTTCACTGGCAGATGGCGTCAAACGCTGAAAGATTGGCGAGAAGATTGAAACTTGCGGCGACCATATTCCGCATGAGAGAACCTAACGCCTATGGAATTTGCACAGAGAAACAAAATGGCCGCCTAATGTTACAAGTTTGACCTCAAGAACTCGGCGGAAACTTCGGTAGCAGTTCACCAGTCGATTCTGCCAGGGCTCAATTAGCTTCGCTTGCACAATATGAAAGGCAGCAAAACCTTTCCATTTTGTCGACTGTTCAAAAAGGGCGATTGCCGCTGCCACTTGATCCGTTATTTTATTTGAATCGTGCTTTGCCTCTCCCAGATAGGCAAGATATGCGCGCTTTGTCCGCTCGTTCTTTGGGTGATGTTGACGCGTGGTTCATCCTCATCATTTCAGGTAATAATTCAGGCTGGTTTCAGTGCTATTGCTTAGCTTCCAAGATGCCATTTTCGTCAGGTCCAGGGCGTCGTCCAATTCACGAAATGCTATCAACCCGCCGCCTGAACTCAGCTTTGCCTCGCGGAATTGGAGCTTCAATCGCTACTCAAAACTTACCTTCAATGGTGCTGACTACGATTCACCCGCAGCATCACCCTGAGATGTTGCCATCCTGGCCACCTAGTGCGTTTATTTACTTCAACAAACCAGGATCCATCAGTTGAGTTATGTCAACTCATCTGGGATATGCGGGTTAAAAGTTGTTGAGTGATTTCAGTAGGATGCGGATCCGTAGGATTGATGAAGATTCGATTGAGGCTACAATGCCCCAGACTGACATCACTCTGGCGAACATAAATGAGATTTTACTCGTTATCCAACCGTTTTGACGGATGCTGAATCGGCGATGTTCAAGCCGTTTGTTCCGTCAACACAGTCTGTGCGAACACCCCGCAGACTAACTTTCCACGTGAATTCGTATAATCGAATACCCAACAGACTTTAATATGGTTCGCGATTGAAAATAATGTTCGTATTCAGGGCAAACTTGAACAGCATATGAATTTGTGCACAGGGGTATCGACTGGGGTACAGGGTAAAACCACACGCTTAATACCTTAAATTTTTCAAACGCTTGAAAGAAGTATGCGAGTCCTCTTCTGGCACCATCTTTCTTTGACAAGACAGTTTGCTATGCAAACACCTCCCATGGGGCGGTGCCTATGCGCCGAACGACCGGCCAGGTGTCTTGGTATCAGTTCTGATTTGCTCCTCTCACCGGCACTACGTTTTTTTGTGCAACTTGCTGTGCTCATAACTCCGATAGATCGGATTTTTCACCCGGCAAGCGTCTTGTTTATGCAGACAACCCTGACACTGGCGTAAGGCATTGCATCTGCAAGCCTCGCATCAGCCATGTTTGGGAACCGCAGCAGACCGCTACGTCTCGAATTCCAGGCATCCATCATGCCAATTCGAATGAAATGTCATGAGCCCCTTTCCACAAGACCGAATTGCCCAGGGCCATCAAATTCTCCAGGCCCGACGTCAGCGTGATGAAATGGTTGCCGGCCAATTGTCCCATCTTGGATGAAAAATCCACACCGCCATAGGCCAACAGAATTTCCGTTTCACTGATGCCGCCTGGATAAAGGATGATGTGACCCGGTGCCGGATGACTGGTGTGGTTTTCGTAGCCTACGCCAAAATCGGTATCGCCCAATGGGACCCAGACGCCTTCGCCGGACCAGCGCACATGAACGATTTTCCCTTTGTAAGGAAGTAATTTGCGAAAGGCCGCTACGGTTTGCGGGGCAGCTTCGGCTTCCAGATGGCCGCCAAAAGTAAAGTCACCCGCTATTACGGTCAGATTGTTCATACTGGTTTCCTTCATGTTGTAGAATAGATGATTGCTACGGGTCCGCCGCCATCGGGGCCCTGATGTTCGGCGCCGCCAGACACGAACAATTCAGTATGTCCGACCATTCCGGCCAGCAGCCCGCCAACGAATGCGCGCGCGTGCCGTGTCGCTGACAGATCGCTGTCTTCATTCATGGTATGGCGACTGTTCCCGATAGACCCGTTTGATGATGCTTCTGCCTTGGCGAGCACAGCGAGCATTTTTTCAGGGCCACCCTGTATGATCTGGGTTGGTGTGACCTGTGCCAGAAGGTTTGCGACCGAAACTGCATCGATTGCATCAGTCATCACGCCATGGGCTGCCCGAAGCGGTCCGGACCAGCTTGCGGATTGCCCGATGACGACAATTTCACAGGCCATCAATTCGATGCCGGAAGAGCAGGAAGCACGCGATGACCACAGATCATGGTCATTGCCAATGCTGTTCTGCGGGATTTGATCTATTTCGCCAAGTGCCAGGGCGACACCAAGCGCCGAGGCGCCACGTGACAGGCCCATTGAACGCAGCATGCTCGACGTGGAGACATCGCCATCAGCCTCGGCAACCCGCTCGGAGGTCAGAAGCGGGCATTTTATCTGAACGAAATGCACGTCCTCAGGTCTCGAAATACCTGCCTGTTTCATGGCGTCCAGCACCGCATCGCGAGTCAGCTCTGCTTGCGCCGGTCGGCCGATTTCCGATGGCTTCAAATCCCGTGTGATCGCGCTGGCGAACGCCAATGCGGGGCCGGAGTCAGCGCCACTTTCCGTTTCGCAGAAGAGGATCCAATGAGGCGAAAGGCCGCCTTCCGTTCCGCCGGACATGACCATCGGCAGTCGATCAATTTCACCACCGCTCAAGTGACAGGACAGCATGGCACGCAGCGATTGGGTCGCATAACCACGTGTGAAGTCATTGACACAGCCATTGCCTTCGGTCTTGCCCAGAATGGCTCGAATTTGCTCCGCTTTGATCAAACCGCTGGCTATCAGGGATTCAATCCCGCTGACATCGGATGGTCCAGACATGGAGATACGATGGATTTCGGCCCGGCGTGTCATCAGCAACACCCTTTGTAATGCTTGGAAATGGCGGGCTCCATTTGGGGCCAGGCCTCTCGCAGCACGGCCTTCCCAGCAAGTGCTGCACGGAATGTCTGCCGCAGCTCATTTTCAAGATCATCCGCCGCAACTCCGGTGACAGTGCCGTTTTCAACGATTTTTCGGCCTTTTCCATAGATGTCGACAATGTGGGCGCGGGTCCCGCGCGCGAACAGCAATTGCCTGGGATCGACGTCCATAATGCCGTCGCGGTTCAACGCCTGAAGGTCGAGGCAGAGAAGATCGGCCGGCAAGCCGGGGGCAAGGTAGCCGCCCGGACCCAGACCAACACTGTGACGACCATTGGCACAGGCACAGCGCAGCGCCTGAACCCAATCCAGACCATCTTCCTGAAAGCCTCGTGAATGGTTGAGAAGATGGAACAAGCGCAATTCGCGCAAGCCATCATCATCCTCGTCCAGTGCGCAGCCATCCAATCCCATGCCGACTTTGATTCCAGCACCCAACATTGCGCGCACATCGGCAATTCCCGAATAAAGGTGGAGATTTGAAGACACATTCACAGCGATGCGTGCGCCGTGGTAAGCGATTTGTTCCAGCTCATCGGGACGCGCCCAAACACAATGGGCCAAGGTCAGGCGCGGCGATAAAAGGCCCAGATTTGCCAGCTTGTTGACCATACCATCGGGGTAGTTTTGATCCGCCCATTGCCGTTGGGGCTGCGTCTCCAGAAGATGCATATGCACCTGCCGCCCCGTCTGCCGGGACCGATCTGCAATGGCAGCCAGCAGATCATCGGAACACCATTGAACACCCGTCGGGCCATATTGCACATTCACATGGTCGCTGGCGTCGACAACAGCGTCCGCGACCGCGTCAACCAGATCGAGTTGATCCTGAATTGCAGGCAGCGGAGCGAGCCAGGTGTCTTCCACCAATTGTCGTTGCTCAACCGACAGTGATTCCAGCAATTGCTGATGATCCCCATAGATCAGTGGATTTCGATCCCGCATGGAAATGGCAAAGCCGATATGTACCCCCACATCACGGGCTGCACGGGCAATTTCCCTTGCTTCTTCAGGAAGCGTTGTCAGCCCCATTGCACGGGTCAGATGGACCATGATGGCTGTCGCACCGCCCTTGAGCGACCGCGAAAAGGAAGCCGCTGCTGCGGTGTATGGATCCACCGATGGAATGGTTGCCAATTGCGGCAACCACAGTTCCAAAGGTTTGCCGCCGCATCCAAAGGATGTTGTCGAAAGGGGACGACAATGATTGTGGGCATCCACAAGGCTGGGGATCGCCAATAGCTGGCGGTCAGGGATCAGTGCAGTTTGCTCAATACCGCTTATCACCCCGTCCCTGATGGAGATCATGCAAGGACCGGCGAGATCATAAGTCTCGCCGATCAAGGCAGCTGCCACATGAATGTCAGCTTGCGTCACAGAATCAGCTTTCGCTCTGTCCATCAAAACATCCGCAGTTCCATTGGCGGAAGAAACGCATCCGAGAATACGTCCGCCGGTTCTGGTGCATCCGGCAAATCATAGAGCTCTGCGATAACTGCAATGGATCGGGCAAGACGCTCGGGGTCGACGGCACCAATGCCATTGGCTTTGCTTTCGTCAGAGTAAATGAGGTTTTGCATGGCAAATTCCAGACGCTTCAGTTCAAGTTCACCATTGCTGAGTGGTTCTGTGGCGACGATGATATCAATGGCTTCCTGAGGATCGGCAATGACATCTGCCATAGCCTTGGCGATGGCACTTACCAGGCCTTTTACTGCATCGGGATTTTCGTCATAAAGCTTGCGGGAAACCATGACGCCGTTTGAGTAAATATCGAGACCGGATTCGCCATAGGGGTACCATTTGAAATCAACGTCCGGATCAAGTCCCTGACCCAGAATGTTGAGGTAGCTGGTGACATTGAAGACCAGACTTGCATCAACATCGCCTTGAATAAGCAACTGTTCCTGCAGGCTTGACTTAACGCTGAGCATTTCAATCTTGCTCATGTCCAGCCCTGCTGCCTGCGCCAGTGCCGGGAACAGTTTTGTGGAAGCAGATCCTGGAGGCGCACCAACCGTCAGCCCTTCCAGAGCCTTGAGGCTGGTAACCGGACCATCCGCCTTTGCGAGCACGGCAAAAGGTGGTTGATTGTAAATCTGATAGACCATGACAGGAGCATCAGCAGATGCACCCGATGCATTCTGGATGATAGCGTTCATGTCGCCAAAACCTGCATCATAGGCACCCGACATGATCCGGCTCACGGTCGCGGCAGATCCTTCGCCCTGATCGATGGTGACATCAAGCCCTTCTTCGGCGAAATATCCCTTTTCCTTGGCCAGATAAAACCAGCCATGAACGCCCTGTATCTTCCAGTCGAGGGTGAATTTGATAGGTATGTTTTCGGCGGCGGCCGGTGCTGCGAAGCTCATGCTGAGCAGAAGTGCCGAGAGGATGCGTTTCATGTCAGTCTCCATTTCTTGTGTTGAGGTGGGTTAATTGTGTTTGCGCATTGCCCAGCCGGCCATGCGCCGTTCCAGCACGGCAAAAATGGCGTAAAGGGAAATGCCCATCGCGGCGAGAACCATCAATCCCGCGAAAACCAGCGGGACGTTGAACGAGGAGGAGGCAATCATCATCATGTTGCCGACGCCCTTGTTTGACGCGACCGTTTCGGCGATCACCGAGCCGACGAAGCTGAGTGTGATCGCCACTTTAAGAGAGGCAAAGAAGTACGGCATGGAACGAGGCAAGCCGACATTCCAGAGGATTTCAGCCTTGCTGGCCTTGAGCGAGCGCATGACGTCCTCAAGTTCCGGTTCGACCGTAGCAATGCCGGTGGACACGTTCACCACAATGGGGAAAATACAAATGATCATTGCGGTCAGGATGGCGGGAACCGTACCGGCTCCAAACCAGAGCACGAAAATCGGCACAACCGCGACCTTCGGGATTGAGGAAATTCCGACCAGCAGAGGATAGGCCGTATCGTAAGCCAATTTGGATGATCCGATCAGCACGCCAAGCGACAGGCCGATCAAAACCCCGAAAAAGAAGCCCACCATGGTGGTGTATAGAGTCTGCCAGGCGTGAGGCCAGATCGCGTGCGCATATTCCAGGAACGCGGCCACAATTTGAGTCGGGCGTGGCAAGACAAGCTCGGATATGCCAGCCGCGAGGCAGAAGAGTTCCCAGAAGACAAAGACACCAACAATCAGTCCTGTCGAAGCGAATTTCTGTGTGCGGGCGTTCATGCCGCTGCCTCCTGCGCGCCGGGGACCGCATGAACGATAAGCGCGCGCAATTCCTGTACCAAGGCACCGAATTCTGGTTCAAAAGTCACGTCAATCGGACGCGGGCGCGGGAAGTTGATGGTTCGGTCTTCTATGATGCGGCCCGGACGGGCGCTCATCACACAGATGCGATTGGCCAGATAAGCTGCCTCACGCAGATCGTGGGTCACAAGTATGACCGTCGATTTGCGGTCAAGCCAAAGTGTCTGGAGCGTTTGCCAAAGCTCCTCGCGGGTAAATTGGTCAAGCGCACCGAAAGGCTCATCCAAAAGCAACAGATCAGGATCATGAACCAGCGCCCGGCACAAATTGGCCCGCTGCATCATGCCGCCGGAAAGTTGCCAGGGGCTCTTGTCGGCAAAATCCAGCAAGCCGACCTGTTCAAGCAGATCATCCACCCTGTCCTTGTATTCGGCATCCTTCTTTTCCCTGAAAGAGGCTTTGAACGGCGGGACGATCTTCAAGGGGAGCCTGACATTGTCCCGAACAGACATCCAGGGCAGCAGAGACGCACTTTGGAAGGCCATTCCCACCCGGATCGGTTTTGCGCCTATTTCCCGTCCACCAAAGAAAATGTTGCCGCTGCTTGGCTGCAACAATTCGCTGACAAGCTTCAGGATCGTCGATTTACCGCAACCAGAAGGGCCGACAAGGGCAACAAAGTCACCTTTGCCAATCATAAGGTCAGTTGGGCACAGCGCCTGGGTTTGCTCAGCGCCCTGGCCATAGGCCACGCTGACCTTTTCAAGATGGACGAAACGGTCATCGCTCATGAAGCGGCTCCTGCAGCCAGTATCGCGGCAAGGCTCTGATCCTGGTTCCTGGGGTCAGCCTTTGGCATGGACTGGATCGATGTGACCTGACGGCCATGGCCTTTGACATCGGCACACAGCGTTCTGTTGCGCTGGACAAAGCGTCCCCGCACCAGCGTATGGACAGGCGCACCAATGGTCGTTTGCCCTTCAAAGGGTGTGATCTTGCCCCGGCTGTGAAGGTTTTTCGCCTGCACTGTCTCTTCGCGGCTCATATCAAGCACAGCAATGTCGGCATGGGCACCCACAGCAAGTCGGCCTTTCATGGGCCAAAGCCCAAAGGCGCGGGCGGGGTTGGCTGATGAAATCTTGACGTAGTGCTCAAGACTCATCCGGCCCTTTGCAACCTGCGTCAACATCAGTGGCATTTGCGTCTCTACACCGGGAAATCCGCAATCAGCATCCCAGATCACATCATTTGTTTTCTCTTCCGGCGTATGGGGGGCATGATCGGTTGCGATCATGTCTACAACACCTGATTTCAGGGCTTCCCAGATCGCCTGTGAATCCTTTTCCTCACGCACTGGCGGGTTGACCCGGATGACACTGCCCAACCGCTCATAGTCACCTGAATTGAGGAACAAATAACAAGGGCAGGTTTCGCCGGTCATATCGACGCCGCGCTGTTTGGCTTCGGCCAGGGGACGCAGTTCACCGGCTGATGAAATATGGAGCACATGAACGCGCGCGCCGGTCCACTCGGCCAGAATGGCAGCCCGGGCAACCGCCTCGATGGCAACAATCTCCGGGCGCGCGGCAATATGGTGAAGCGGCTCATTCAACCCGGTCTTGACCAGTCGTTCCTGACGCCAGGCCATGATGGAAGCTGTTTCTGCATGAAGGGAAATCCGCAGACCAGAGCCGGCAATGATCTCAAAACCTTCAAGCATGGCCCCTGTTGAGGGCGATGGCAAATTGCCAAAAGTATTTCCCATGAAACATTTGAAGGCATTGGCTCCAGCCTCGATCAGACCAGGGATCTCGTCGATATTGTCTTCTGCCAGCAACCCATAAATGCCATAGTCCACGCAGGCTTTGGCAGCGCATCGCTGCTTGTCTCGCAACTCGGTTGCAGAGCGCGTTGGCGGGTTTGTATTCGGCATTTCGAAAACAGTTGTCACGCCGCCCATTGCGGCAGCTTCGGTGCCGGTCTGCCAGTCTTCCTTATGGGTGTAACCAGGTTCGCGAAAGTGAACATGCATATCAATCCCACCGGGGATCAGATGTTGCCCGCCGACATCAATGGTTTCATTTGCATCGGTAATGGTTCCCGGCGCGACGATCGCGGAGATGGTCTCGCCCGTAATCGCCAGGTCCGCACGTTCGCGTCCGTTTTCGTGGACGATTGTACCGCCGGTCAGAATGATGTCAGTCATGTATGCCTCATAGTGATGCCCAGCCGCCATCGACGGGCAAATCCACACCTGTGATCTGCCGTGCCGCGTCTGAAGCCAGAAAAAGTGTTGCTGCAGCAATGTCTGCGTCGGTGCTGACGCGGCCCAATGCATAATCGCTAGCATGCAGTGCTGCCGCTTCGACCTCTGAAATGCCATGCTGGGCGGCCACTTGCGGCACAACCTTTTCACGGAACCGCGGGCCGTCCACCATTCCCGGTGCCACCAGATTGACGTTGATGTTGTCTGGCCCAAGCTCAAGCGCAAAGCTTTTGGTCAGACCACGCAGACCCCATTTTGAACTGGAATATGCAAGCCGCATGGCCCTGCCACGCATGCCGAATGTACCGCCTACATTAACGATCTTGCCGCCTTTCCTGGCCTGCATGATCGGCGCAACCGCACGGATCAGGTTGAAGGGACCGCGCATGTTCAAATGCACGATCTCATCAAATTCCTCGGCCGTTGTTTCAATGCCGGTCTTGCCGATTGGACCTGTACCACCAGCCACATTGACCAGAATATCCAACTGGCCGCTGAACCGCTCCTGAACCTGCCCGATGGCCTCTTCAGTTGCTGTGCTCTCGGTCACGTCGCATCGATACAGTTCGGCGTCGACGCCTGCCTTGCGGGCCGCGTCCCGGACGGGCTCAATAGCCGCAATGTCGCGGCCAAGCAGAGCGAGATGGGTACCTTCCTGCGCAAATCCCAGAGAAATTGCTGCACCCATCCCCTTGGCCGGGCCAGTGATGACCGCGACCTTGTTTTTCAAGCCCAAATCCATGATCGTGATCAGAGCAACTTGTAAATACGTTCGGATTCAGCAGGCAAGAATGCGTCGCTGAAAATTTCCGAAGCATCGGGTGTGCGCGGCAATCCATTGGCGTTTACGACAATGTCGATTGCGGCTTTGAATCGCGCCGGATCAACGTTTCCAAGCCCTGTGGTTGCAAGTTCAGGATGGTTCATTTCATCCTGCAATGTTGCGATCAACCGCTCTTTTTCGATCTCCTTGTTGATCAAGGGCTCTCGCTCATAGACCGAGTCAATGGCTCCATCGAGATCTTTCAGCGTGTCAGCGACGCCCTGATTGATTGCCCAGATCATGCCTTTGACCAATTCAGGCTCGTCGTTCGCCATGGCCTTCGGTATGATCATGCCATTGGAATACAGATCCATGCCGTAGTCGCCATAAGAGATAAAGCGGATGTCTTCATCCGGGTTCATCCCGGACAGTTTGGCTGAGAAACGGATCGTGTTGACATAGCCGAACACGCCTTCGACCTGTTCGGTCTTCAGCATCTGTTCGCGAAGGTTCGATTTGAAATTCAAGATTTCTATGGTGTCGGTATCAATTCCTGCGACCTGCGCAAATGCGGGGAACAATTTGAGCGCACCATCATTTGCCGACCCTCCCAGCTTACGACCCTCAAGGTCTTTCGCTGTCTTGATGTCGGAGGATGACAAAACACCAACTGTAAAGGGCGGCTTGTTGTACATCTGGTAGACGCAAATCGGGGCCTCTTCAGGCTTTGTACCAGCCAGACGAATGAGGGCGTTTACATCGCCAAATCCAACATCATAAGCGCCACCCGCAACCTGGCCGACTGCAGCACCAGAGCCATTGCCCTGATCCATGACCATTTCTATGCCAGCCTGATCAAAATAGCCCTTGTCCTGTGCAAGGAAGAACCAGGATTGTGGTCCCTGATAGCGCCAGTTCAGGATCATTTTCAGTTTCGTTTTACCCTGCGCAATGGCGGGAGCCGAGAGTGTGGCGGCCGCACCGGCAACGGCAAGGCCTGTGGTAAATTGACGTCGTGTAAGTTTCATGCTCATTCTCCAGTTTTGTGACCCGGCAACAGACCGGCCAATAGGTTTTCAGTGGTGGTGGTAAAGCCGTAGAGAAGCCGCACGAGAAACAGGATCGCGTCGCTGACTTCCGGCGGGGAAACAGTGGTTGTGGCGTCTTCAATGACGATGGAATCATAGCCCTGAAAGCTGCCATCCATGAGGGTTGCAAAAACGCAGCGATCCAGATTGACGCCGGTAAAAAACAGCGTTGTCACGCCCAGTCGGCGCAGGATCTGGTCCAGTTCATTGTCCCGGAATCCAGAGAGACGATGTTTTGAAACGTGCAAATCGTCCTGGGCTGTGTCGATCTCCGGAATCGATTGCGCACCCCAGCTGCCCTGGACAAGAACGGGCCCGTTGGGCATGGGAGCGCCATAACCGATCTCCTGACCACAGGCAGACCCCTTGTCAATCACATTGGCTGGCAGGTTCGCCAAATCCTTACGCACGCCCCAATTCAGATGGAGCACCGGTGCTTTGCTGGCACGAAATTCTGCGGACACGGCGTTGATGTTTGTCACAATCTTTCGAAGCGGATCGGTTTTTGCGCCGCGCACAGCGGCAAACCAGCCCTGAGAATCGAGAAAATCATTCTGCATGTCCACAATGATCAATGCAGATCGGGACAGATCAATTGTCAGATTTTCCGGGTCTGCCGAAATGGCAAACACATGCTCATCCGGCTGCCGTCTGGACAGGCTGATGCCGTGGTCCGTTTTGGTCCATCTGTCGTATGACCTGTTTTGTACTGATGCTGATTGTTTCACTTCAGACCCTCGTTTCGATAAGTCTCGCGCAAAACACTGACTCTGTATTGTGCTAGATTTTCTTGTTCGCGTTGCCGAAAACGCTACACGATGATAGGTTCCACTCATGCGACATCTGACAACCCATCGATATATTGACCTGGTTGCGCGAACCGGCTCCATCCGCTCTGCCGCACAACGCGTGCATCAAACGCCGTCGGCAGTGCAGCGGCGCATTCAAAGCTATGAGGATGAGCTTGGCTTTCCGATCTTCGAGCGCAGCACAACAGGCGTGCGTCTGACTTCGGCGGGAGAGCTGGTGATTCAGCACATTCGCGAAATGCTGGCCGAAACCGAGCGGCTCAAGTCGCGTGTTGCGGATTTGGCAGGGATGCGGCGCGGGCATGTCAACATTGGCTGTTCACAGGCAATGGCACCCTATTTCCTGCCCGATCAGATTGCCCTGTATCAATCAAAATTTCCCCAGGTCACGTTCAACGTATCGGTCATGGAGCATGACGAGGCAGGACCGGCGCTTGAAGCCTGCCTTATTGATCTGGCTCTGGTTTTCGACAAGCGCAGTTCACCGAATTACAAAATACTGCAAAGCGTCCCGCAACGGCTTTCGGTTTTAATGCGCCAGGGCCATCCACTTGCCAGCATGCAAGAACTGCGATTGCGGCAGTGCTTCGAATACCCCATCATTTTGCCAATAAGCGGCTTCGGCGGACGGGCACTTGTGGATCGCGCGATCTACGGCAAGGGCTATGCAGCGGCACCCATTCTGGAGAGCAATTCGTTTGAGTATCTGAAGGCACATGTGGCCAGAACCGATGCACTGAGTTTCCAGGTGGAAATTGGCACACCGTCGCAAGAAACGGATGCCGGGATCACGGGGCGCAAGCTGGATGAACGGGACATTGAGGGTGGTGTGTTGCTCTTCAGCCAAAAAGAAGGTCGCCTGCTTCCGGTCGCAGCATCGCGATTTCTGGAACAGATGTCCAAAGCCCTGGTGGACCAGTTTGGTGAACCCTGACAAACCGCTCGGCGCAAACGCCAACGCGAGTGGGTGCAATCAAGCTGATCAGGCACGCAGTGGCGCATTCGCAACAGCTCACAAATGATAGGTCAAGGCCCGGCCGATCAGCAATTCCAGTTTTGAAAACTCTGGCGGATTGTCCGCGCTGAAGTGAATTGCGCGATTGCCTTCATAGGTAAAGTCAGACGGAAACACCTGCTGGAAATCGGATATGATTGTTGTCTGACAATGCACATAAATGGCGTAACCGCCGGTTTTGGGCAGCCCCAGCCGGATTGTCGAACCAGATTTGGTCTCCGGTGTCAGATAGGCAGGCTGACCCCATTTCAACGTCTCCAACAGATTTCCGACACCCGCCGTCTGTTTGGCTGTGTTGAATATCCGGTCGCGTAGCAGAAGCAGACTGGATTGCTCCGGCTCCGGGAAATTTGCAAACACTGCTTTGACGGCAGGGTCTTCAAACGGATGCTGTTTCTTTGCCATTGGGTTCCATTTCGATTCACTCACTATAGCGCATCATCCGCTGGTGCCGTTGCATTGGCAATTGTTCCGGGTGCCAAAATCTTCCGAGTTGAAAACCATGACACCGGCCATAGTGACGATCGGCTACAAACTGAATTGGATTGTTGTCACCGGGTATCAGCAAGATCACCCAGGGAATCGATCAATGGGCCAAGGTGCTTTTCATAGCGCTTCCAACGCTTGACCGAAGTCTTGTAAATGGGCTGGCGCACCTGCCAGCGGCTGGGCGTGGTCACCGACCGCGTATTTTCAAAATAGGCAAGGCATGCATCATCCCAGTCAAGACCGAGAAAGTTGATCAAACTGCGGGTGGTTCCTTCCTGATCTGCAATCAGATTTTCATATTTCAGATCAAAAATGGGCAGCGGTAAATGAGCCTGCCAATGGTCCATCAAGTCGGAATAGCACCGGTAATAGGCACCGAGCGTCGTGAGATTGGCATTGTAGCCGTGACTTCGATCGAAGCTTTGCGTGAAGTTGGAAGCGCAAGTGTCCAACGGATCGCGGCGACAATGGATAATGCGTGCATTTGGAAACAGCCTGGCGATCAGCCCCAATTGCTCATAATTTTGCGGGTTTTTGTCTGTGCAGCGCAGGGCTTGTGACCGACCCTTGGTCAAAATGCGCAAATAGGAGCTGGCAATACTGCCAAGCTGCTGCTGATCCAAAGCATCCACCGTACGGCCGTAGGCTGTAACATCCGGGAGACCATAACCGATACGCTGCCCTTCCTTGCGCATGCCTGCCAATTCACCTGCGCCTGCTGCCATGGGGTGCGAAGCTATGATCTGCTCCGCCAATGTGGTGCCGGAGCGCGGCATGCCAACAATGAAAACCGGTATCTGTGACGGGTTCCCAGCCGTGCGGTAGCTCCCAAATTTTGCCTTGGTGAAACAGGCCTTGATGGCGGCATAGTTTTTACGATGAACCTCAATGGGGAATTGCAATCCGGAGGTTTTTTTGCCGGCAAAATAGTGCTTCATGGCCGCGTCATAACGGCCCAGATCATTGTTGATCTTGCCAGCAGCATGGTGCAGCAACACACGTTGATCTGGAGTAAGGGACCGCGTGTTCAAAGCTGTCTCGATCTGCGCCAGTTCAGGATCATCTTCCCCGAACACTTTGGCGGCGGAGATGCCGCCCAGCGCCTGAACGTTTCCCGGCTTGCGCTTCAAGAGCGCGCGGAAGCTTTTGACGGCGCCTTCCATGTCGCCGATTTCCACCATCATTTCTGCAAGGCCTGCCTCTGCCCGCTCAAAATCCGGATCGATGGCAAGGGCTTTGGCAAATTGCTTACGTGCTTCTTCTGCCTTGCCGCGCGCACGATAGGCGCGGCCCATATTGGTGATGGCTTCAACATAACGGGGTGCAAGCTTCACAGCTTTGCGCAAGTGAACCAACGCCCCGTCTGGGTCGCCACGCAGCAGCAATACATTACCCAAATTGTTGCGGTAAATGGCCTGTTTCGGCAGCAGGCGGACGGCCTTTTCCATGTAGTCAACAGCCACTGAGAACTGATCTGCCTCAACCGCCAGAAGCCCCATCAGATGCAACGCGTCGGGGTTTTGGGAGTTTTCTGCCAGCACCGTCTGGTAGCAACGCTCTGCCTCGGGGAAACGCCGCTGTGTCTGCAGCGCCATGCCCTGTTCAATCAGGCGTATGTGACGCTGCTGCGCCTGATTTGGAGTTGTCATGGATGCGAAACATCAATTCACATAGTTGGATGGTCAAGCCTTTCACATAGCATTGCTCGCGGGCTTCGCCAACAGTTGCAGGCTGATCCAAGTCGGATCAGAAATCCCAGGTTAGGCCGCCTGTGACAGTGTGCGTGAAGAATGTTGCCACACCATGCTCTTCATCTCCAAAGGTATCATCATAGATCGACATGAGCGGATCAAAGACACCTTTGAAACGGTAGCCAAGATCAAACGTCAGATCGTCGTTGACCGCGTAGCGCACACCACCACCAACCTGTGCGGCCATGGCAATTGCTGGGTCACCCCAGTCGTCTGATTCTGTTACGCTCAGCGACAGGCCAACGCCGCCACCTACATAGGGAGAGATCACAGCGGTCTCAAAATCTTTCCACACATTTGCCAGCAGATTTGTGGTGCTGTGATTTGTCGACCAAATGCCTTTAGTTTCACACTTGTTCTCGTTCGGCTCATCACGCCTGCCGCAAGCCTTGGATCTGACATAGGACAGCTCCAGTTCGCCGCGCATATGATCGGCTAATTGCGTGCCAATGGCGCCACCCACAGTAAACCCTGCGTCATAGTTGATTTCATGAGTATAGGAGCTGTGGGCAAGTCCTGCACCTTCGGCTAATGCGACGCCGCCAAACAGGCTGACATAGTGGCCCTGTGACACTGGATCGTCTGATTCCGGCATTTCAAACATGCCTTTGCCGTAAGTAAGGCCGACCTGCAACGTGTGCGACAGATAGCTGCCCTTGAGATGATCACTTAAAGCTGTGCCAGTACCATCTATCTGTGCGCCATAAACACCTCTGGCCCGATACCCGAAATCTATTGCCAGATCATCGGACACTGCCCGGCGGACACCGGCACCAAACTGCAACGCCAATCCAAGGCCGGTACCATCGAATAAATCGTTGTTCATCTCACCATGAGCATCCACAAGACCAAATCCAACCCCGCCACCCACATAGGTTGTATAGGCCCCGATCGGTTTATCCTTCCACAGATTTGCGGTGAGCGTGTAAAGATCGGTTGACCCGCTCATGTTCTGGGGGTTCTGCGCGGCAAAATATGTGTAATTGTCATGGGCATAGCGGCTATAGGCAACTTCCAATTCGCTGCGCCAACCCGGCTGCAGCGATGTGCCTATGGCAACTCCGGTTGTAAATCCGGTTTTGTTGTTGGCATCATATACATAGGCCTGTTTCGTAAGAATGGCTTCCTGCGGCAGCGCAGCACCAGCAAACAGGGTGTAATAAATATCAGACGGAAAGCCATTCATGGCATTCGCATCACCGCTGACATCGCCCAGCATATAACTGACACCGGCCTGAACCGAGTGGCTGTAATAGTTGCCTAAAACTATACCAGTTGCATCCCTGTCATTTGCCGCAACCAGACTGTAAACGCTGCCAAGACGGTAGCCGATATCAAGTTTCAGCCGGTCCGAGACGTCCATGCGAACTCCGGCTCCCAATTGGGAGGCAAAACCAACATTTTGTCCGTATGTTTTTTCGCCACCCCAGTCAATTGACATCCTGCCATAGCCAACACCGACGCCGCCCCCCACATAAGGTGTGAAGCCAGCGCCCACATCAATGTCCTTCCACAGATTCAAAAACACAGAGAGACTGTCTACATAACCGTCCACGGGGACTGGCGAATCAGGGCTCCGATACGTACTGGTGTCTGTGTCATAACGCCGATAGGACACCTCAAATTCGCCGCGTAGAGACGGTGTAAGATATTGCCCGTAAGCGCCCCCGACTGTGAATCCATCTTTGAAAGATGTGTCATACCCTGCGCCATCCTGCACAAAGTGGGAGTTAATTCCGCTGGAGTAGCCCCCAAACAGGCTGATGTAAGAGTTAGACCAGATTGATTCCTCCGCAACAGCGCCGGATGCACCCAATACAAGTGCGGCAATAGATGTGCTTACCAGTAAGGAATTGCCCATAGAATACCAAATTCAGTTAAAGCAGAATCAACCGCAAAGACTGTGACTGAAATCGTTTTCAATTAAAAGCTGTGCCGAATATTGGCCCGAAGAATTAAATGAAGTGTTGCTTTATGGCTACAACCTTACACATAGGTCAGAACTGTTGACCCATGCAGGGTAGCAAGCTGGTTTCCAGCCAGATCAGAAATCCCAGGTGAGACCGCCGGTAACTGCATGGGTGTAATAGGTATGCATCCCATGCTCATCGTCAGCGCCTGATTCCAGATGGCCGGTGGTCTGCGTATCAAAGACACCTTTGAAACGGTATCCAAGGTCAAGCGTCAAATCTTCCTTGACGGCGTAGCGCAACCCGCCACCAACTTGCGCGGCCAATGCCACATCCGGATCAGCCCACTCATCGATATCTGGCAGGACAAGTGCCAGGCCGATGCCACCGCCAATGTAGGGTGAAATAACGCCTGTATCGAAGTCTTTCCAGACATTGGCAAGAAGATTGACTGATTGCTGTTTCCCGGCCCAGTCCGTATCGTCGCATTTGGTGGTGTCAGACTCATCGCGGGCGCCACAAACGTCAGCATATTCGTAGGATAATTCCAATTCTCCACGGACCGTGTCGGATATCTGGGTTCCAAGTGCTGCACCAATTGTAAACCCGGTGGCGTAGTTCATTTCGTAGGTGGAATCATCATAGGCGAAGCCCGATCCTTCGTGCAGCGCAACGCCGCCAAACAGGCTGACATAGTGCCCCTGGGACAGCAATTCTTCCGTCTCGGGCATGTCAAACATGCCATGACCATAAGTAAAGCCCACCTGCAACATGTGAGACAGGAAACTGCCTTTGGAATGATCATTGTCACCGACACCGTCAATTATGGCGCCATACACTCCCTTTGCCCGATAGCCGATATCGATTGCCCAGTCTTCGGAGACGGACTTGCGGATACCTGCGCCAAACTGCAAAGCAAGCCCGAGACCTGCACCATCATATGAATCATCGTCCAGAGTGCCCTCTGTATCGACAATGCCAAATCCAAGACCACCGCCCACATAGGTGGTGTATTTTCCAACAGGAATATCCTTCCAGATATTGGCTGTCAGCGTGTAAAGCCCGACTGCACCAGACATGCTTTCGTGACTCTGATTGGCTTGATAGGTATTGTCCCTGTTTGCATAACGGCTGTATGCCACCTCCAACTCACCTCGCAGACCCGGCAACAGGCTTGTGCCGACGGCGGCACCGGTGGTGAAACCTATTTTATTGTTCACTTCATAGGTGTAAGTTGAAGTCACAAAACTGGAATCCTGCGGAAGTGCAACGCCGGCAAACAGTGTGTAATACACGTCAGAGTCGGCACCAGGTAATTCTTCCATATTACCGTAATCATCGCCAAGCATGTAGGTGAATCCAACCTGCAGCGAATGGCTGAGATAGTTCGCCAGCGTTATGTCCGATGCATCTTCTTCGTTTGCGGCAACCAGACCGTGGATGCTGCGCAGGCGATAGCCGATATCCAGTTTTGTGCGCTCCGACATGTCCATGCGCACGCCTGCACCCAGTTGGGTGGCAAACCCAAAATTGGACCCTTCAGACAGTTCAGTGCTCCAATCAATCGACATCGAGCCATAACTGACACCAGCGCCGCCCCCCACATAAGGGGTGAAGCTCGTCCCAACATCAATGTCCTTCCAGACATTGAGCATGACGGTCCAACTGTCTACATGCCCCTTTGCAGGATCAGACGGAACATTACCGACATAGGTATAGGAACCAGATGCATAGCGCTGATAGGAGCCTTCGATTTCTCCGCGCAGAGACGGTGTCAGATAAAATCCGTAGGCACCACCAACGGTAAATCCGCCCTTGAAATCCGTATCATACAGATAGTCATCCAGAATAAAGGGAGAGTTCAAACCATTTGAATATGCGCCAAACAGGCTGATGTAGCGGTTGGACCATACGGATTCCTCGGCGCTTGCTGCGGAGGCCCCCACGATCAAGGCCGCGATTGAGGTGCTTATCATGAAGGATTTGCGCATGGACGAATCGTCTCGAATAAAATGATCTACTATATATGAACATAATCAGAATTCTTGGCAGAGACAAATGGGCAATAAAATTTGCCAAACGCGCAATGCCGCAAGGAAAACGCGACTGGTATACGCACGCTTCCAGCAATAGGCTAAAGCCTGTGTCATGGATCACAACAGGCGCAAATACCGGAGCCCTCAATGAAACCGAAGGCTGCTTTCGCCCTGCTTTTTGCCGTATTGCTGGCTTTGTTCACAACCGGATCGAAGTCGTTCTCAGCTGACGATGTGAAGGAAGCCTATGTTGACAGGACAATCAGGCTGATTGTCGGGTATGGCACCGGCGGCGGATATGATGCGTTTGCTCGGTTGATTGCCCCGGAGTTGGCTCGGGAAACAGGGGCCAATGTGGTGGTTCAGAACAAGCCCGGCGCAGGCGGGTTGGCAGTGTTGAATGATGTGGCGGGCGCAGACACTGACATTGCAACGCTGACCATTGCCAATGTCTCGGCAGCGGTTAACGCCCAATTGCTCGGATCGGAAGTCGCCCGGTTCAACGTGAATGATTTTGTCTGGCTCGGCGGTATTTCATCCGACAAACGCGTCTTTGACCTGCTCCCTTAAGAGTCCTCATTTATGAGTTAGCCCTGTTCCGGTTTTGATGCGGTCTCACTGGCTCGGTTTCCACTCATGCAAAGGTCTGGAACCATTCCACTGAAAAACTGCTAACCCAGTGGTCCGCCTGTTTGGGCCAGCCAGAGCAACAATGGCGGCAGGTCCAGGTTCGGGCGAGCCCGGTCTTGCTGTTTCAGCGTGCCGTCAACACCGAAGCGGTATTTCAGACCTGCCCAGATGGAGTGTTCAAAAACTTCTTCGGGTTCACCTTCTTCCCTCTCAAAATAACGCTGTGCTTCCAGGCCTGCAAAAGCCCGCCCGCTGGTATCGGTATCGTCATCATCCTGGTCCGTATGAACATAGCCACCAAAGGACACCCAGCAGGTAAGTGTCGAACCGTCTGGCAATATGTGCTGCAACACCAATGCCGTAATCGTAGCTATCATCGTCGCCAGAATCTGTCAGTTCGCCGAACACATCACCCTGAACGATCCAGCGATTTTCAAACACCATTCCTGCACGCAAAGCAGCGCCACCAAACAGCATTTGATCGTCTTCCCCGCCATCCACTTCATTGCCACCAAGCCAGATGGCACCAGCTCTGGCTTCGACTTCTCCAAATGAAACCCTGATTGGTTTGCCGTAGCTGCCATCCGCCATATCGGCGGCATGAAGGGCAGAGACAGAAATCAAAAGGATCCAAGCGATGCAATAGTAATTTGGGTGAATTTTCGCACTTTAGCTCCAGAGGACAGTCGTTTCGGAATCAAATGTAATTTGGACGCGTGGAAATTTGATTCAATTTTTACCTGCAAAGCAATATGCGCTTGGCTTTTCGTCTACAGGAAGCTGTGCGGCTTTTGCACGCCGGACCGGTGCAGAAGTTACTTGGGCACTGATCAGATTAAAACCAGCAGTCCCTGCACAATCAAGGCCAGCGCCAGGGCGGTTACAACGGCCCGCAATGCGGACCGAAAAAAGGCTTCTGGCAAGCGGTCAAGGATACGGGTGCCCAGCACGGTACCCAGATATCCAGACAGGATCATCACAACAATCAGCGGCACCCAGGGTGCAAAGACAAAACCGAGAAAACCGAACATCACAATTTTCAGGAAATGCTGCATGGTCATGGCAATGGCGTGGGTGGCGACAACGCCATGGCGGGTTTTTGAATGGGGCGCGTTGATGGACACAACCAACGGCCCGGTGGCCCCGAAAAACATGGTCAGGATCGCCGCAAGCACACCATTCAGAAACACGATCGGTTTTGCGGTCTTTCCGAATTTCGGCTTGGGCATCCAGGTGATCAGCAAAATGAAAATGCCCAGAGAAAGCCGCCAAAGGGTTTCCGGCACTTCCAGGGTCAGCCGACCGGCAAACATTGTACCAAGAACACTGCCCGCTCCAAACCACACCAGTATCCAGGGCGTTGCATTGCGCCATTGCAACATGGCGCGCCCGGCATTGGAGCCAAGTTGTACAGCCCCATGGACGGGCACCAGCGCGCTCAGTGGCATGCCCAGCCCCATAATGGCGATCAGCAGAACACCGCCACCCAGCCCAAAAGCTGCAGAAATGGCAGATGTTCCAAAGCTCGTGACCAGCAGAATGAGCGCGAACCACGGCTCAACGGAGTCAGGTAAAAAGGACGCCAGCACTTAGCTTGCGTTTCTATGTTTGGAGCACATGTCAATATCCGGAAGAGACTGGTGGGAGGATGAGCAATCTAACGCGCAGTTGAAAATTCTACAAGTGCACTCTGCCTGCTGCGTGAATTGCTGATGGGATAGCCCGGCATCTTTCATCAATTCAAAAAGACGTATCGGGTCTGATTTCGCGAGTCTATTTTTCAGTCAACAACATTTTCATTCATGTGGCACAAATGCATTTTCTTGCATAGATTGCCGACGCAACAATCTGCCCATATCTGAAAGCCGCAATATGAAATTTCCTGTTGGTCACAATCCGGTTCACATGATCCGGCCATTGGATCCACTAAACAATAGATGACAGTTATGACACCCACGGAAACTGCGCTCAAAACGTCCAGGAATTTCGTAAAAGCACTGGAGCGCACACAATATTATTCTGCTGATCAGATGCGGGCGTATCAAAGGAAGCTGCTCGGTCCGCTGTTGCGGCATGCACGCGCAGAAGTCCCGTTTTATAAAACCCGTCTGCTGCCTCTTTTTGACAAAAATGATGATATCCGTTGGGAGGCATGGACGGACATACCAACATTTACGCGCAAAGAGGCCCACGAAGCTGGTTCTGATCTTTTTGCCAAATCCTATCCGCCTCAGATGGGAAAGCCGGTCAAGGGGTATTCATCCGGCTCCACCTCCACACCCTTCATGTATCTCACAAATGGTACCATGGGCCTTATGGCAAGTACTCTCGGCCAAAGGCTGTTCGACTGGTACGGCATAGATACAGATGGGAAAATGGCATTCATCCTGGATACGCATGAACGCTTTCCCCACCCCGATGGAGGAGCCGGTGTGGAATGGAATCTGGACAATCCAGATGCGGAAGCGTTCCAGCTTTCAGTCTCAGAATCCATCGAACACAAGCTGGAATGGATGCAACGGGTTCAGGCTGATCATCTGGTCACCTACCCGGCTATCGGTCTGGCCATAGCGGAACTTGCAGCGGAAAAAGGCGTAAAGGTGCCGTTTAACACCTTGATTAGTCAGGGCGAAATCCTGACCGAAAATGCCAAGAACAGACTGGCAAGCGATTTTGGTGTCAATGTCTTTGACCGATATGGATCATCGGAAATCTCTCCGATTTCAGCCCAATGCCCGGACGTCCCAAATCATCATCATCAATTCGCTGAAGCCTGCCTGATTGAAACACTGGAGCTTGATAGCGAACGTCCAATTGAAAATGGTCAGGGACGTCTCGTTGCCACACCATTTTACAATTATGCAATGCCGCTGATACGTTATGAAAATCAGGATCAGATCGACATAACAGACAGCCCGTGTTCCTGCGGTCGAACCCTACCCGTTATCAAACGAATTTTAGGTCGGGAACGCAATGTCTTCATCTATGAAGATGGGAGCCGTTCCTGGCCCTTCCTCAATATGAGGGAAATGGTGGCGCTTATACCGGCTTACCAGATGCAGACCATTCAAAAGACGCATCAGGACATTGAAATTCTGTATGTGAGAGATCAAAATTTGAGCCATTTTGATCCGGGTGGACTTCAAACACTGATGCGCAATCGATTGCATCCAAGCATCAATTTGAAGGTGATTGAAGTTTCGGAGATTCCCCGCAGTCCATCCGGCAAATTCGAGGCGTGGATTTCCCTAGTTTCCCAAGAAACCAGAGATGGAAGTTAAAGCGAGTGTCGTTGGTCTCTCAGAGCGATATCCATTCTCAATGAAACTCGCGCCTGCGCTAAAAATATGGCGCTGAAAACCAGAATTGGTTCTCAGCGCCACAAATGCAAAATGTGCAGATCTAAAGCAGCTACAAAAGATTTTTTCCTGTGCAGGTGTTATAACCTTCCATCAACTCAAAGCTGTCAGGCGTACAATCACCTGCCAGAATAGCGCCCATGAGATTGTCTTCACCCCAATCATCTGGATCATCTTCACGGTGACGGCGAATGAGGGATTTGTCGTCCCCAATGTAGAAGGTCACACCGCCCCAGACGCCTTCATAATCATTCTCACCAATCCGACCTTCTGCAAACAGGGCAACGCCACTGGAGAAGATCTGCTGGTCAAGCTGGTACTCAATGCCCAGAGCAAGTGCATGAGTTTCGGCCGTATAGCGATGACCGACGCTCAGCTCAAGATTATCCATCGCGTAGTAAGATATGTCACTGAATGCGAACAGATTCTCGTCATCCACTTCGGTGGCGATATCCACATCAATAAACTCGGCACCAATCACGCCTTTGACGGTTACCCGATCCCAGTAATATTCACCTTCCACACCAATACGGCTGATACTGCCATCGAACTCGTCATGGTGTGTGTAAGACCCATAAAGACCCAACAGGCCAATGGTCGGATCGCGCCAAAACAGGTGAGCTGCGCCGCCAACAAAAAATTCTTCATCCTGAACGCCAACACCGGCGTCCAATTGCAGGCCGTATCTGGTGCCGACTGGAACCGAAAGCGACCCCTCAAGGGCGCCATAGCCTTCTTCGAACAAAGAGCCGCCGAGAATAGAGATCTTGCCATTGATGCCCGATACCGCAGGCAGCACAGTTGGCTCAACTGGCGTTCCCTCAAGATACAGATCAGCTGCAATAGCGGATCCGGCAAACACAACACCGGTCACCAGTGCTGTCGATACGAGAAATACGTTTCGGATGGACATTAATTACCTCAATTGATTGTTGAGCATTTCTAACAAGGAATTTTACGACTATCAATTCCTTAAAGTTGTGGAAGTTTCGTTTTTTTGATGCTGCGATAGAATTGCAACGCTTTTCGACGTATCACACGTATAAATTGAAAAGGCGCCAAAAACCCAGTCTGGTTCTCAGCGCCTTGAATGCCAAATCACTATTTTTCAACAGCTTCTACTTTGACGGTTATTTTCTTACGCGCTTCGCCCGTACAGCTATCGTAGTAAATTGAATCCAATGTATCACTACCCGACGACAATCCTTCAGACATTGATCCAGATTCGCAGGTACCACCCAAAACCGCGCCCAAAAGGTTATCTTCGCCCCAATCATCGGGATCATCTTCGCGATGGCGGCGAATGAGGGACTTGTCATCACCAATGTAGAAGGTTACGCCGCCCCAGATGCCTTCATAATCATTCTCGCCAATACGGCCTTCTGCAAACAGGGCAACGCCACTGGAGAAAATCTGTTGGTCGAGCTGATATTCAACGCCCAGAGCCAATGCATGGGTCTCAGCTGTGTAACGGTGACCGACACTCAGCTCAAGATTGTCGAGCGGATAGTATGACAGATCACTGAAGGCGAAGAAGTTTTCATCATCTACATCAGTTGTAACATCAACATCGAAAAACTCAGCACCAACAACAGCCTTGAAGGTTACCTGGTTCCAATAATATTCGCCTTCCACACCAATGCGACTGACACTGCCACCCAAATTGTCATGATAGGTATGAGAGCCGTACACACCCAGCAAGGCCATGCTTGGATCACGCCAGAACAGATGGCCCGCGCCGCCACCGATGAACTCTCCATCATGGGTGCCAATAGCGCCATCCAATTGCAGACCATATCTGACACCTACCGGGATCGTGATCGATCCGGCCAGAGCGCCATAACCTTCGTCGAACAAAGAACCACCTAGAACGGAAATCTTACCGTTGATACCGGAAACCGCGGGCAGCACACTCGGCGCAACAGGCGTTCCTTCCAGATACATATCAGCTGCCGAAGCGGAGCCAGCAAAAGCTGCACCACTAAACAACGCAGCAGAGATAAAAAACACATTTCGTAAAGACATAAAACCCCACTTAAAATCAACTTGGTGGGTAACAGACGCTGCTTGAATAACAAGCCTACCCACACCAAAAAACGAAATTTTTTCAATAAAAACAGTTATTTAACAATCGTAGATACGTCAAAAACCTTAACGCCCCGGAGAGGTAGAGCTGCGAATTCAACCGAAGATCGGCCCGCCAGATGAAACGCTCGCGCGGCTGGTCTGGATCGGTTTTTTGCCAGCTAACAGCCCGGTGGTGGGCGGCAATACTGATAAATGAATGGGTGTTTCGCAGCTAAACAATGCGTTTTGGACCAGCATTAATGGCGTCGCATCAGGAACGAGATGTATCAATTTTCGTATTCTGCAGCGTCACCAACGACTTCACCCGACTCTGCAAGTGTTGCTTTCTTGCCAATATGTAAGCTGAATCGGTACCAAAACCCGTGCTAGCCTTTGCCAACACCATGGCAAATCAGCTATGGAGATACCAAATCACTCTGGGAAAGACCAACCGGCACGTGTCTGAAGCGCTCTGATATTTCCGATGCACTCTGACGCACTTGCATCTGCAAGGCTGAGTTATACCTGAATGTGATCGATTGATAGACAACCAGAACCGTGGAGCTGGCCGTGAGTCTTGTGCGCATAATCAGGCAGATGATGACAGGAATGCCGGCACGCCGCGTGCTGAGCCAGCGGGCACTTGTTGCTCTGCTGCCTTTCCTGCTGGTGGTGTCTCAACCCGCTGCTGCTGCTCCCTACATACTTGTTGATCTGGACAGCGGTCGCATTCTTGAGGAAAAGGACGGTCTGACCCCCTGGTATCCGGCTTCGGTCACGAAGCTAATGACCTCCTATGTAACTTTTGAAGCCATCGCTGCCGGCGAATTGACCATGCGGTCCGCTGTTATTGTTTCGCAAAACGCACTGAATGAGCCACCCAGCAAGATGGGTTTTCGAGTCGGCACCGAAATTACCGTCGAAAATGCTCTGAAAATGGTTCTGGTGAAATCGGCTAATGACATTGCAGTGGCACTTGGAGAAGCGGTCTCCGGTACCGAGGCAAAATTCGTCGCACGGATGAACAAGACGGCCCAAAGGCTGGGCATGACCGGCACGCGGTTCCGCAATCCAAATGGCTTGCCTGCCAGGGGCCAGACGACCAATGCGCGGGATATGGCTGTGTTGACACAAGCCATTTTGAAGCGTTTCCCGGAACATGGCGATCTGTTCAAGATCACGGCCATCAAGGCGGGCAAAAAAGTACTGCGGTCCTACAATCCATTGCTGACGCGCTATCGCGGCGCCACCGGCATGAAAACAGGTTTCATCTGCTCTTCTGGTTTTAACATGGTTGCCACCGCCAAACGCGGCAACAAACATCTGATCGCGGTCGTCTTTGGCGCGCCTTCTTCGCAGGAACGTGCGGAAGAGGCTGCCCGACTGCTGAACAAGGGATTTCGGGCCTTTGGATTGAAAGGCCGTCGGAATGTAAGCAAGTTCAAGGCGTCTGGCCTGACCACGGAGCCCGTCGATCTGCGCCCGCAAATCTGTAGTCAGGAAGCGCGCAGCAAGCGCTACAAGCGGCTGGAAACCTACAAGATGGGTGAAGGTAAATCTCTGCTCAGCAAAAATGTTCTGGTGAGCACTGCCCCCGTTGTTGTGCGCACAGGCAATGCGATCAAGACCATTGCAGCCAATTTGCGCAATGCGCCCACGCCCGTGCCGCGCCCCAATATTGTCCTGACAACCTTGCCGAGCCCGATTGCAGCCGATGCGACAGGCAGTACTGGAAATTCCGGCGATGTAGCAGCCGATGAGGTCGCTACCGGTGATGGTGATGGCGACAAGGAACAATTGATGGCGAAAGCCACGCCCGGCGGCATTCCGCTGCCAATCAGTCGTCCTGCCTTTTCAAAGAACGGGTCAGTGCCAGCCAATGCGGTCGTGGACGAACGGACACTGGAAGACGCACTTTAGACAATCGCTTCACACGCAGCGTGTCTCTGGCTTTTGGCCAAACCTGATTGGCCAGAGCGACAAGTCTGGCCTGATTGCCGGTCTCTATCCTTTCTCAACATAATAATGGACCGCATCCCCATGCGGCTCCTGACGCAACAATTTGTGGCGATGTTCTGTGCAGAAATGCGGTATGTCGATGGTTGCCATAGGATCGGTGCTGATCACCTGCAACACGTCGCCTGCAGCAAGACTGCGCAATGCCTTCTGGGCTTTGAGCACGGGCAGCGGACATTGCAGGCCCGTCACATCGAGCACAGTGAAGCTGCTATCATTCGGTGTTCCGCCACCAGCGGTCTGGCCTGAATTGCTCATATGGATCTGCACCAATCTTTTATGTTCGTTTGAGCTGTTCTGGCAGAAAACCGACCGAGAAAGCAATTGTTGAACTTGGCAATTCTGCACGGTATCGTTCGATCAGAACACAAAATATTGAGTAGCAAAGGTGGTCAACACCTATTAATCGAGACCTACCGGCTGGGGGTCATAACAAGGGAGGCTGCGTGGCTTTTTTTCCTCGGATACGCAGTGAATACGCCTATCTCTCCGGTGCAATCCGCACATTGCGGCGGCTGAAACCGGTTGTTGAAAAAAAGACACGCCTGTGGCCGGATGTGCTTGAAGAACTGGCCGACAGGTTCGGCGACCGACCCGCGCTGCTCAGCCACAATCAACAGCTGAGCTATGATGCGTTTATGGGCCGCGCAAACCAATATGCGCATTGGGCAAAATCACAGAATCTGCAAAAAGGCGATGTTGTCGGACTGCTGATGCCCAACTGCCCGGAATTTCTGGCGGTTTGGACCGGAATTGCACGGGCGGGCGGTGTTACCGCTCTGTTGAACACCAATTTGCGAGGAGCCTCTCTGGCCCATTGCGTGAACATTGTCACGCCAAAGCATATCATCGTTGATGCGGCCCTGGCCGGGCAGTTTACAGATGCCAAGCAGTATTTTGATTACGGGCACGCCCAGGATGGACCGGAACTCTGGGTCTATGACAATGCTGCAGAAAACAGCACCAAAGCTTTCAAGCCCCTGAAACCATTGGTGGATGCAGCCAATACCGGGCCGTTGCCCCTTGAAGACCGCCCCGCTGTCACGACCGATGATAAATGCCTCTACATCTATACCAGTGGCACCACCGGTCTGCCGAAAGCGGCCAATATCAATCATTATCGCGTTCAGGCCATCATGCATGGCTTTTCTGCGGCCACAGGTGCCAGCGATCAGGATCGCATGTATAATTGCATGCCAATGTATCACTCGGCAGGCGGGCTGATTGCCACAGGCTCGGTTCTGACGCGGGGCGGTTCCGTGTTTATTGCCGAACGCTTTTCAGCCAGCACTTTCTGGGACGATGTGGTCGATAATGACTGCACCATGTTTCAATATATTGGTGAATTGTGCCGCTATCTTCTCAATTCCCCGCCCCATGCCAAGGAACGGTCACACAAGATCCGTATGTGCAATGGCAATGGTCTGCGGCCTGATATCTGGGAGGCGTTTCAAAGCCGCTTTCAGATACCCCGGATTCTTGAGTGGTATGCTGCGACGGAAAGCAATGCGGTTTTCTTCAATTTCGATGCCAAGGTCGGTGCTATTGGCCGTATTCCAAAATGGGCCGAGCATAAATTTGTCACGGAAGTCGTGCGGTTTGACCACGAAACCGAAACGCCAAAACGCAATGCACAGGGATTTTGTGAAATTTGCGATCCTGGCGAAATCGGCGAGGTCATATCGCAGATCCTCAATGATCCGAAACGACCGAGCCAACGCTTCGAAGGCTACAGCAACAGCCAGGAAAGTCAGCAAAAGGTTCTGGAGTCTGTTTTTGAACCCGGCGACCGCTGGTTCAGGTCCGGCGATCTGATGCGCCGGGACGCGTTGGGGTACTTTTACTTCATTGACCGCATTGGGGATACATTCCGCTGGAAAGGCGAGAATGTTGCCACGTCAGAAGTGTCGGAAAACCTGACCAATTTTGCTGGCGTCCATGAAGCCAATGTCTATGGCGTTTCGGTTCCCGGGATGGAAGGCCGCGCTGGCATGGTGGCTCTTGTGGTGGAAGATGATTTCGACCCGGCCGCCTTCTATGCCCATGTGCATAAGGCACTGCCCGACTACGCACGCCCGGTATTCCTGCGCCTGCAAAACCACATTGAAGTCACCGGCACGTTCAAGCAGCGCAAGATTGAACTGGTGAAACAGGGTTTTGATCCTGATGGGCTTTCAGATCCGCTGTTTATCATTGACGAGGGATCACAATCCTATGTGAAGCTCACGCCCGAGCTTTACGAAGACATATGCTCTGGTAAAAGGCGGCTTTGAGTGGCCGTTTGGTTTTAGGCAAATTTTCGAATTGGGACATCATGACAGGCAATATTCTCGCAATTGACCAGGGCACGACATCGAGCCGCGCCATCATCTTTGACGCGTCACTGGCATCCATCGGTTCCGGTCAGCAGGAATTCACGCAGTTTTTCCCGAAATCCGGCTGGGTTGAACATGATGTGGAGGAGATTTGGGACAGTGTCGTGGCAACGGGTCAAGCCGCCCTTGCCGATAGCGGACTGGGTGCAGACGCTATTTCCGCCATCGGCATAACCAATCAGCGCGAGACCATTGTCGTCTGGGACAGGACCAGCGGTGCTGCCATCCACAAGGCCATTGTCTGGCAGGATCGGCGCACAGCAGAGTTTTGCGCAAAGCTGAAATCCGAAGGTCATGAGCCTCTGTTTACGAAAAAAACGGGCTTGCTGCTGGACCCCTATTTTTCGGCAACAAAGCTGGCCTGGATGCTGGATCACGTAGAGGGTGCCCGTGCCCGCGCAGAAGCCGGTGATTTGGCTTTTGGCACCATCGACAGTTTTCTGATCTGGCGTCTGACCGGCGGCAAATCGCATGTCACAGATGCTACCAATGCAGCCCGGACCATGATTTTCAACATTCACACCCAGGATTGGGATGATGAATTGCTGGACATTCTCAATATCCCCCGCGCCTTGCTGCCGAAGGTGCTGGATTGTGCCAGTGATTTCGGCACTGCAGAGGCCCATATTTTCGGGTCCGAAATTCCCATTGCAGGCGTTGCGGGCGATCAGCAGGCTGCGACCATCGGTCAGGCCTGTTTCAAACCCGGCATGTTCAAATCCACTTATGGCACCGGTTGTTTTGCCCTTTTGAATACAGGCGATAAACCGGTTCCTTCCAATAACCGGTTGCTGACGACGATTGCCTATCGGCTGAATGGCAAGGTCACATATGCGTTGGAAGGCTCTATCTTCATCGCAGGCGCGGCTGTTCAGTGGCTGCGTGATGGTATGAAAATGCTGGAGGATGCCAGCCAGAGCGGTGCCATGGCGGAGGCGGCTGATCCGCATCAAGATGTCTATCTGGTGCCGGCCTTTGTCGGCCTCGGCGCGCCCTATTGGGATGCGGAGGCACGCGGTGCCATTTTTGGCCTGACACGTGGATCAGGCCCCAATGAGCTGGCCCGCGCTGCGCTGGAAGCGGTGTGTTATCAGACCCGTGATCTGCTGGAAGCCATGCAAAAGGACTGGGCTGCGGATGCAGATACGGTGTTGCGGGTTGATGGTGGCATGGTGGCCAGTGACTGGACCATGCAGTTTCTCGCCAATATTCTGGATGCCCCGGTCGATCGTCCAACCATATTGGAAACCACAGCATTGGGAGCCGCCTGGCTGGCAGGCCATCAAGTTGGTGTGTGGGGCGATCAGGAAGCCTTCGCAGCGCGCTGGCGTCTGGACCGGACCTTTACCCCTGATATGGATGAAGACACGCGCGCGCAAAAATATGCGGGCTGGAAAGATGCAGTCAGCCGGACACTGAGCAGGCCAGATTGAGAGCAAGCCAAGTTGAGAGGCGGCAAGATCAGGGTTTGCTCAAACAAAAACCCGGATCTGGATGATCCGGGTTTGCTGTCATTTCAAATTTCAGTCATGCCAAACTGCGATGAGGCCAAACTGCGATGAGGCCAGACTGCAATAAAGCCTGATCAGACCGGTGCCAAAACCATTGTCATCTGGCGGCCTTCCAGCTTTGGCGGCATCTCCACCTTGGCTATTTCCTTGGTGGCTTCCTTGACGCGCATCAAAACCTGCATGCCCAGTTCCTGGTGGGCCATTTCACGGCCACGAAAACGCATGGTTACCTTGACCTTGTCGCCCTCTTCAAAGAATCGGTTCACTGACCGCATCTTCACCTCATAATCATGGATGTCGATATTCGGTCGCATCTTAATTTCTTTGACGTCGACGGTCTTCTGCTTTTTGCGGGCTTCCGCAGCTTTTTTCTGGGCCTGGTACTTAAACTTACCATGGTCCAAAATTTTACAGACAGGGGGTTTGGAATTTGCCGCGATTTCTACAAGGTCCAACCCTGCTTCAGCGGCCATTTCCATGGCTCGTGCGGTCGGCACGATGCCGTGGTTTTCACCCTGATCATCAATCAGCTGGACATCGGCTGACGTAATTTCCTTATTGGCACGAGGGCCTTCTTTCACTGCCGGAGCGGCTCTATGGGGACGGCGAATGGTGGTTTACTCCTGATTATTAACGATATGCGCTAGATTGGTGTTGGCGAGTCATTTGTCCAGTGTTGTGTAACATACTGAATGCAATTTCATCATCCTGAACAAAGTTTCCGACAATTTGTCGGCAGTCCTCCGCCCACGCGTGCATAAAATCCTGTGCTGCGACGAAAAAGTCAAGAACTCTGCTGTTTTGAAGGCAGAAAACATTAAGATTCCGCAATCTTTGGGCCGCCACGGGATTCAATTTCGCTTTTTGGCGCTTAAAAGAGCACTATAAACCTCTAATGTCTGCGCGCACATCGCCTGCAACGAAAAGTGTCGCGACACATATTCTCTTGCTTTTGCGCCAATGATGGCACGCGCTTCTGGCCTCATGGTCAGAACGAGTTGCATCGCCTGTGCCAATGCATCCGCATCGCCCGGTGGAACGCGCCAACCAGTGCGCTCAGCTTCACTCACATCAGGCGGCACCAGAATTGTTTCCTTTGCGCCGCCATGGTCGGTTGCGATGATGGGAATCCCGGCAGCGCCTGCCTCGACAGCGGCGCGGCCAAAGGCCTCCTGTCGCGTAGAGGCCACAACCATGCATGTTGCCAGGCAAAGCGCTGCTGGCACATCATCACAATGGCCAACCAGACGGATATGATCGCTCAATCCACGTGTTTCGATGGTCTGGCGCAGTCGTGTTTCGTAGGCAGCATCACCCTGACTGCCACCAGCCAGGATCAGCAAGGGTTGATGTTGATCTGGTGCAGTGGTTGTCAGCACCTGAGCCATAGCGTCGATCAACACTTCCTGGCCTTTCCAACCGGTCAGTCTGGCCACATTGAGGATCATTGAACGTTCGATGTCCGCAGGTTCCAGACCCCATCTCCGCCGCAGCGCTTCCCGGCGTTCCTGTGAGACCGCATCGGGAGCAAAGGCCTTTATGTCCGTGCCGCGATAAATTTTGTTGATCCGCTGCTTTGCTGCTGGTGCGCGTTCTGCAACGAGGGCAGCAGTCATACCCGAATTGGCGATGATGACGTCGCTGCGGGTCATGGCCGAATTGTAAAACGCCTTCAGCTTATTGGTCTGGCTATAATTGCCGTGATAGGTGGTGACGAAAGGGCGCCTGGTCCAGCGGGCAGCCCACAGCGCCGGCCATGCTGGTGCCCGAGAGCGGGCATGAACAACATCGACATTGTTCTGCAAGATCAGCGTTCGAAGCCCGACTGCAGTTTTCAGCATCTGGAACGGATTTTTGCTGGCCGCCTTCATCGAGATATACTCGCCGCCAACGGCTTCAAGTTCCGGCACCATGCCGCCATGCTCCGCCACCACAATGGCTCTGCCGCCAGCGTCGGTGATGGCCTGTGCAATATCTACAGTGGTGCGTTCTGCGCCGCCTGCTTCCAGACGCGGAATAATCTGCAAGATGGTCTTGCCCATAAGATCAGTCATTCTTGTCATAAGTTCTGGTTGGTCATAATTTCTAATTGGGCCAGATATTCAGGAGCGAAATTGATGGCGGCGCATAAGTATGTTTGCATTCTTGTTCTGATCGTCCCGCTATGGCATCAAACGAGCTGAAAGACCAGCCAGTGCGAGAGCCCGATATGCCCCCTATGACTGACATGCCCAATGATCTGCCGCCGCCTGAGTATCATGAAATTGGCAGTGGCTCGGAGCAACGGAAAATTGCTTATCGTCACAGACCAGCAGCCGGTACTGCAAAGCCCGGCCTTTTGTGGCTGGGCGGCTTCAAATCCGACATGGATGGCTCCAAGGCTCTTGCCATTGATGATTATGCCAGGGAGAACGGCCTCAGTTTCACACGGTTTGACTATTCCGGCCACGGCCAGTCAGAAGGCCGCTTTCTGGATGGAACGATTTCGCGCTGGCTGGAAGAGGCAGAAGCCATTGTCAAAGCCACGGCCAAAACCGGTGAAAAGCGCATTTTGATCGGCTCTTCCATGGGTGGCTGGCTGGCACTGTTGCTGGCGCAGAAGCTGCAGAAGAGCGATGATTTGTCTGTCCATGGTATCGTGCTGATTGCCCCGGCAGTGGATATGACGGCCGATCTGATGTGGGACAAGATGTCGGATGCGGTCAAGGCCAGGCTGATGGAAGATGGCCAAATTGAAAAACCCAGCGAATATTCGGACGAACCTTACATTCTGACACGCGACCTGATCGAGGATGGGCGCCAACATCTGTTTGGGACGGACATTATAGAGATGGGATGCCCTGTTCATATTCTGCAAGGTGGCCTCGATACCGATGTCCCGCCAGCTCATGCCCTGAAACTGGCCAGCCAGTTGCCGTTGGATGATATGGTTTTGTCAATGATACCGGGTGGTGATCACAGGCTTTCGCGCCCAGAAGACCTGCATCGGCTGACGCGCAGCATCGACACCTTGCTGATATGATGTAAAAACTGGCCCCGTCAGGGGATTCCACCATTGACGGATGAACCGCTTTACCCCTATAAGGCGCGCCATATGGTGGCAATATTGATTGCCGCCCTTTTCGTTTTAATCACCAGGTGATGAATGACTGCCGGAATGGCTAGTCTGAATTGCCCTATGCAAATAGAGGGGCTCAAGCCCATGGCTAATACACCTTCAGCCAAAAAGTCCGCGCGTAAGATCCTTGCACGCACCGAAGTCAACAAAGCGCGCCGCAGCCGTATCCGTACTTACCTGCGCAGAGTCGAGGAAGCTATTGCTTCCGGCGTCAAGACTGACGCTGCAGCCGCGCTTAAGGATGTTCAACCTGAATTGATGCGCGCTGCGGGTAAAGGCGTACTGCCGAAAAACACCGCATCGCGGAAAGTATCCCGTCTGGCAGCCAGAGTAAAAGCGCTCAGCGCTTAAGCTTCCTTGCCGAACGGGTTTGGAATGCAGTTCAGCCATCGCTGATGCATGCCGGCTAAATAATTTTTGACTTCTGTCTGGTTACGGAACCAGTATCTTAAGTAGAACTTACTGATACAATTACGGAAATGGCTCGCTCCTAGGCGGGCCATTTTTCGTTTCGGGTTTTGTGATCGTAAAGCGCCTTTCGAACCCGCATCCACGCAGCTTGAACTAAGTCATTGAAGACTCACGAAGAATCTTATTCGGCTATCAAGCCATCTTTTTTTACACATATATTTCAATATGTTACAGATTTCCCCCCGGCCAGTTTAACCTCAAGATCAGGCGAATTGGCGATTCTGTTTTTGTCAACTATCCGGGCAAAAAATATTTTTGGAGAGATCGTCGCAAGCGGCTCGGAAGAGGCGCTTGACATAAAAAACATTGAGTCGCAAAGCCTTAACATATTGAGGATCGCAGTTGGCTCATGTGAATCCCGCAAGAGGCTAAAAAAAGCCAAAAGAATCTTGCCCGACTCGGCTTGCAGAGGCAAAAATCAATGTGTATCTTCCGGTTATCAACAGCGGTACAGACACTCTTGTTCAGAGTGTTTCCAAGTAAAATAAGTTCCTGATTGAGTATTCACAATGCGCTAATCCCATTTATTGGGTTTTGCGCAAGCGGTATTTTTTTGCCTTACGGCAGAAAAACTATCCGGCCCGAGTATTGACCAGGCCTTAATTTTAATTGTGCTTGAGAGGCACTGTTTCGGGAGGCTTATTCGATCCTTTCGTGTTGATGATCTGGCGTGCTGACGCAGGATGTTATCCTGGGTGCGGAAAATCGTCGGGTGATATTTGATGACGGTGCTTGTCGGAGCACGCAGGAAAAATGCGCCGGTGACGGCGCAGCACAGATGTGGATTGAAATGACTGACACTAAGACCAACACCCCATCAATGTCTTCCTCCGATGCTCCGAATCTCAGTTCTCAGGCCAATTCTCAGGCGAGCAATCAGACAAATAGAATTACCGAAAGTGCCATTCAGGATGCCGTCAAGGTCATGGGCTATGCCGGTGATGTAGCCGCACCCTATGCCTATGCCGCTCTGTCCAGCAACGCGGTCATTGTGGACGTGCGTACAATTGCAGAATGGAACTTTGTAGGACTTCCCGCTTTGTCTCCAGAGCAACTGGTGGTGTGTGAATGGCAGGCCTATCCGGACATGCAGCGGAACCCCGGGTTTGTTGCCAAGGTGAGTGACGAAATTCTGGCTCGTAGCAACGCAGAAGCTCCGGCAGATGCACCGGAGGTTTATTTTCTGTGCCGGTCTGGTGCACGCAGCCGGTCGGCTGCAATGGCCATGACGCAGGCCGGCTTTCCAAAGTGCTTCAACATCCAAAACGGTTTTGAAGGGGATCCAGACGCTGAAGGACATCGCGGCATGGTCAATGGCTGGAAGGTCGATGGTTTGCCATGGCGTCAAGGTTGAGTGAGGACGGGGTAGAGTGAGAACGGGTTGACTGACAGCGGGATGATCGAAGGTGACTGCCCGAAAGACGAAATGAACTCAGAGAAGAGCAGACCGAATAATGGGCGAAGATGAACGACACACGCATGATGGTGCAGAAGAACTTTTGGGCGAATTTGGAGTCATTGGGGGCGATATGAATGGCACGGGCGATGCCGAAGGGCAGCAGATGAGTCTGCAGATCAAAACAGACGAAAGGCCATATAATGGCCCAACAAAACTGGCGTCTTTAGACGCGGGGGAAGAGGCGTCTCACAACGCCGAACAATCATCGTGCTCTTCCAATTCGAAGACACTTACCAACACCGCAGCCAAACAGGCCCACCCCAATATGACCGATCAGACTGACTGTGACGACACAGACGAAGATCTTCAGGAAATCTGGCAGCGGATATTGGTTCGCCTGCGTGCCGAGCTTGGTGAAGATGTGTTTACGTCCTGGTTTTTGCGCGTTGAACTGGAAGACATTTCCGGCGGTGTTGTTACTCTGTCTGCAGCAACACGTTTTCTGCGCAACTGGATCATGTCACATTTCAAGGAAACGCTGATCGGCTTCTGGAAGGATGAGATCGGTACAGTTTACAAGCTTGATGTGCGCGTTCGCAGCGCATTGCATGTTCAGGCTCAGGGAGCTGGCCTCAAGGCTGGTGATCAACACAATCCGCAGAGCGGAAAATCCGCAGCAGCCCGTCGTCTGGCAGATATGCGTGTCAGCCCGTCACATGTGGGCGACCAGCGTGGCACACGGTTCGAAACTGGTGCACGGACTTATAAAACGGCTAAACCGTCTGGTGTCGCATCAAGTGCGCAGGCAGGATTTGGCAGCCAGGGCGGAATGGCCATTACCGGCAATTCTCTCTCACTGGTCCAGTCACTCAGCAGTGCCCTTGATCGGCGTTATGTGTTTGACAATTTTTGTGCAGGAGCCGCCAACAAGGTAGCGTTTGAAGCAGCCCGCGCCGTTGCCATGGCGCTGCCCGGTGCGCCGGTCCTTTATAATCCGCTCTATCTTCACGGCAGTGTTGGCCTTGGCAAGACACATCTGTTGCAGGCTATCGCCAATCAGGCTGCCAGCACCGGAACGCGGCAGGTGGTCTATCTGACTGCAGAGCGGTTCATGTCCAACTTCGTTCAGGCCTTGCGCAGTGAGCGGGCCCTGCAGTTCAAGGAGCAATTGCGGGCGATTGATCTGCTGCTGATTGACGACATGCAGTTTTTGACCGGAAAGGCGATCCAGCAGGAATTTTGCCATATGCTGAATGCGCTGATTGATGGCGGCAAACAGGTTGTCGTTGCCGCTGACCGTCCGGCATCAGAGCTGGATGCCCTGGAAGAACGGGTGCGCTCACGGCTTCAGGGCGGCGCTGCCGTTCAGATTGACTCACCTGATACCCAGTTGCGCCGGGATATTCTGACACGTCGTTGCCAGACTGTTGCCCTCAATCATCCAAGCATGGAAATCAGCGATACAGTGCTGGATTATGTGGCCAATCTGATCACCACCAATGGACGTGATCTGGATGGTGCGCTCAACCGACTGATCTGTCATGCACAGACAAGCCGGGAACCGGTGACCATTGCGATTGCCGAAAAGGCTCTGGCGGATTTGCTGGGTTCACGCGAACCCCGGAAAGTACGCATTGAGGACATTCAGAAAATCGTCTCTCAGCACTACAATGTATCACGCACCGATATGCTGTCGGCCCGCCGCACAAGGACGATTGTCCTGCCGCGCCAGATTGCCATGTACATTGCCAAGAATGTGACACCCAGATCACTGCCGGAAATCGGCCGGCGGTTCGGAAATCGTGATCACACCACAGTTCTGCATGCGGTCCGCAAGATCGAAGGCCTGCTGCAGACTGATAAGAAGCTGAGCCAGGAGATTGAATTGCTGCGTCGGCTTGTTGAAGAATAGGACCTGTTCAAGCGCCATTCAGGTCCCATTTAGGGCCGATTAAGCGACAAGATTGACGAGAAAACCGAATACCCCTTGCACTTTTGGCTTAGGCACGCCAAATTTAAACAAATCAAAGGCCTCCGTTCCAAGCGGAGGTCTTTCGTGTCTCTATTGCATTCTGTTTATCGCTTCGTATCTTGTGTTTAAGTTTTGAAAATCGGTTATCTCCATGAAAGCCACTCTGGAACGCTCCCATCTGCTGAAATCACTTGGTCATGTGCATCGGGTGGTCGAACGGCGCAACACCATTCCCATCCTGTCCAACGTGCTGATCAAAAGTGCTGAGGGCAATGTTGAGCTGAAGGCCACTGATCTGGATCTGGAAGTTGTGGAACATGTTCCTGCAATGGTGGAACAGACCGGTGCAACCACAGTTCCCGCGCATATTCTGCATGATATCATCCGCAAACTGCCTGATGGCGTAGAGGTCAGCCTCGACACGTCAGGCTCTGACGGGACCATGGCGCTCAGCGCCGGGAAATCCCGTTTCACATTGCAGATGCTGCCGGACAGTGAATTCCCCGACATCACGGCCGGTGAGTTCAGTCACACATTCTCACTGGATGCGAAGGAGTTCAAAAAGCTCATTGATCGCACGCAGTTTGCCATCTCGACCGAAGAAACCCGCTATTATCTCAACGGTATTTATCTTCATGCAGAAGATCAGGGTGGCGAATTGGTACTGCGCGCTGTCGCCACTGACGGGCACAGGCTGGCACTGGCCGACATTCCAGCACCAAGCGGCTGCGAAAATATGCCCGGCATTATTGTTCCGCGCAAAGCCGTTGGAGAGATTCAGAAATTGCTGGATGGCTCGGAAGAGCGGGTTCAAGTGGAACTGTCCGAAAGCAAAATACGGATCTCCCTGGGCACTGTCGTCCTGACCAGCAAACTGATTGATGGAACATTCCCGGATTATGAGCGCGTTATACCGCGCAACAATGACCGCGAATTGCGTTTGGACCGTGCCACCTTCGAAAAGGCCGTTGATCGGGTTTCAACCATTTCCAGCGAGCGCGGACGTGCTGTCAAATTATCGCTGAGCGAAGATCAACTGGTTCTGAGCGTGACCAACCCGGATTCTGGAACGGCGACCGAAGAGCTTGCCGTGCAATATGGAGCCGAGGGTCTGGATATCGGCTTCAATGCCAAATATCTGCTGGATATTGCCGGTCAGTTGCAAAGCGAAGCAGCTCTCTTCAAATTTTCAGATCCGGGCATGCCGACACTGGTTTGCGATGAGGCAGACCCGACGACCCTGTTCGTTCTGATGCCAATGCGGGTCTAGGCACACTTGGCAGAAGCGCCCTATATCAGCCGTCTGTCGCTGACGGGGTTTCGCAATTATACCCAGCTCTCCCTGACGCTCGATGCGCGTCCAGTGGTGTTGACCGGTGCCAATGGCGCGGGGAAAACCAATCTTCTGGAAGCTGTGTCCTTTCTCTCGCCAGGGCGGGGTCTGCGCCGCGCGGCGCAGGATCAGGTGGCCCGCGTTACCGGTGACGGGCAATGGACTGTCTCAACCGACATAACCGAAGGCGACGAGGTCACCCGCATTGGTATCGGGCTGCAGACCACGCCCAATGGCACTGAGCGCAGCAAAAGGCTGCGTATCAATCAGGCCAATGCCAACAGTTCAGATGCGCTGCTGGAGTATTTGCGGGTTCTCTGGCTGACACCTGCCATGGATGGGCTGTTTACCGGTCCGGCAGGTGATCGGCGGCGGTTTCTGGACAGGCTGGTGCTGGCAGGGGATCCCGGCCACGGACGCCGCGTCAGCGCCTATGAAAAAGCGCTCACCGGCCGCAACCGGTTGCTGGATGCGCCACAGCCCGACGCAGCCTGGCTGGACGGTCTTGAAAGCCAGATAGCAGAGTTGGGCGTTGCCATTGGCTTTGCGCGCCAGCAATTGGTGGAACAGCTGGATGCAAGACTGGCAGCCGACCAACGTCCATCAAATGCATTCCCAAGCGCAATGCTGACCCTGGCCGGGCCTTTCGAAGATCTTCTGGCACAGCAGAACGGACCTGCACTTGAGGTGGAGGAAAGTTTTCGTGGGCTGTTGCGGAACAACCGCCGACGGGATGCCGCTGCCGGACGCACGCTGGACGGACCGCAACGCAGCGATCTGCTGGTGCGCCATCGCGAGAAGGATATGCCTGCAGCACTGGCCTCAACCGGTGAGCAGAAGGCCCTTCTGATCGGGCTGGTGCTGGCACATGCAAAGCTGGTCAGCGAGATTGACGGGCGCAGCCCTGTTCTGCTGCTGGATGAAATTGCAGCGCATCTTGATCCGGGACGTCGCGCTGCCCTGTTTGAAGCCTTGCTGGCACTGGGCGGACAGGCGTGGATGACGGGCACTGATCCGATCCTGTTTGAAGCATTGGGAGATCGCGCTCAGCACTTTCGCGTTGATCAGGGCTCCGTGTCGCCAGTCACATAATATGTTGGGGTAAAAAGGTGGCCTTGATCGGTTTCAGTCGATCTGACATTGATGAATGGGCATGGAGCATTTTTGACATGCAGATAGGCTGGAAACCAAATGGACATTGTTACCCTTTCGACCTTCGCTATTCCGCTGGCCATTGCCGCCGCCATTCCAGGGCCCGGCATTGCCGCATTGGTGGGGCGGTCGCTGGCAACAGGGTTCTGGCCGACATTGCCGATGGTGTTAGGTCTGGTTGCCGGAGATTTGAGCTATCTCACGCTGGCCGTGTTTGGCCTGGCATTCATTGCGCAGGGCCTGGGCGCTTTCTTCATTATCGTCAAATGGGCCGGCATTGCGTATCTGGCCTATCTCGCCTGGAAGTTCTGGCATGCCGAGGCGCGCGTGCTGTCGCAGGTGACAGAGGCCAAATCCAATTCTGTGGTATCCAGCTTTCTGGCCGGTCTGGCTGTCACCGTGAGCAACCCGAAAACCATAACTTTCTATCTGGCCCTGGTGCCCACATTGCTGGACATTACCAAGGTAACTTTGGTGAGTTACGGCCAGTTGGCACTGGTGGTGTTTGTCGTGGTGAGCGGGGTTATAACCTGTTACGTGGCGCTGGCAGCCAAGGCACGGTCCCTGTTCAACAAACCCTCAACGCTGAAGCGTATGAACCGGGTTGCAGCGACATTTCTGGCCGGGGCTGCTGTAGGCATCGCGGCCAAAGCCTGATTTCGTCATACTTTGGCTGAATTCTGCGGTTTTCGCCCCTACACCGCCTTGTTTGGGTGGTTGAAAATGGCCAGAAACCCCATATAAGGGTTCAAGCCTTTTTGACAGACCTGAAAGTGATTCGTTATGGCCGATTCCGAGCCGATTGTTGACGCCGCTACAGAAGCTACCAATGAACCGGAAAACACGGAATATGGTGCAGATTCCATCAAGGTTCTGCGCGGCCTTGATGCGGTACGCAAGCGGCCCGGCATGTATATCGGTGACACCGATGACGGCACCGGTCTGCACCACATGGTCTATGAGGTGGTCGATAACGCCATTGATGAGGCGCTGGCTGGCCATGCGGATTTTGTCAAAGTCGCAATAAATGCTGATGGCTCGGTGACTGTTGAAGACAATGGCCGTGGCATTCCAACCGATATTCACTCCGAAGAGGGCATATCGGCGGCTGAAGTCATCATGACCCAGCTTCATGCTGGCGGAAAGTTCGATCAGAATTCCTACAAGGTTTCCGGCGGACTGCACGGCGTGGGCGTTTCGGTTGTGAACGCTCTGTCTTCGTTGCTGACGCTGAAAATCTGGCGTGCTGGCAAAGCCCATGAAATGAGCTTTACGCACGGCGTGTCGAACGGTCCGCTGAAAGTGACCGGCGATGCGGGTGACCGCACGGGAACGGAAGTCACCTTCCTGCCAAGTACAGATACATTCACACAGACCGAGTTTGTGTTTTCAACTCTTGAACACCGACTGCGTGAACTCGCTTTCCTCAATTCCGGCGTCTACATCATTCTGACCGACAAGCGCGGCACAGAAGATCGCATTGAGGAAATGCAATATGAGGGCGGCCTTGAAGCGTTCGTGACCTATCTGGACCGGGCCAAGCATCCGCTGATCGACAAACCGATTTCCCTGTTGACCGAAAAAGACGGCATTACGGTAGAAGTCGCCATGTGGTGGAACGACAGCTACCATGAAAATGTGCTGTGCTTTACCAACAACATTCCACAGCGCGATGGCGGCACACATCTGGCCGGTTTCCGTGGTGCGCTGACCCGGCAAATGGTGGGCTATGCTGACCGATCCGGCATTACCAAGAGGGAAAAGGTCAGTGTCACCGGCGAGGATAGCCGCGAAGGCCTGACTTGCGTGCTGTCGGTGAAGGTGCCTGATCCGAAATTCTCCTCACAGACCAAGGAAAAACTGGTGTCCTCGGAAGTGCGGCCTGTTGTGGAAAGCGCGGTCAACCAATCGCTGCAGACCTGGCTGGAAGAGCATCCCAATGAGGCCAAAATTCTGGTCGGGAAAGTTGTGGAAGCGGCAGCGGCCCGTGAGGCTGCCCGCAAGGCACGCGAGCTGACACGGCGCAAGGGCGCATTGGATGTTGCCTCCTTGCCCGGAAAACTGGCGGATTGTCAGGAACGCGATCCGGCCAAATCAGAAATCTTCCTGGTGGAGGGTGATTCCGCTGGCGGATCGGCCAAACAGGGCCGCAGTCGCGCCAATCAGGCCATTTTGCCCTTGCGTGGTAAAATTCTGAATGTGGAGCGCGCGCGCTTTGACCGGATGTTGGGATCCGTTGAAATCGGAACGCTGATTACCGCTCTTGGAACGGGCATCGGCAAGGAAGAGTTCAATCCGGACAAGCTGCGCTATCACAAAATCATCATCATGACCGATGCGGATGTGGATGGCGCGCATATTCGCACGCTTCTGCTGACCTTCTTCTTCCGGCAAATGCCGGAGCTGATTGAGCGTGGTCATCTGTATATTGCGCAGCCACCGCTCTACAAGGTGAAGCGCGGATCGTCAGAAAGTTATCTGAAAGATGAAGAGGCCCTGCAGGATTACCTGATCCTGTCAGGCATTGATGACACCACTTTCACGCTGCAAAGCGGCGAAGTGCGCTCTGGAGGTGATCTGAATGGCCTGCTCAGTGACGTGCGCGCCTTTGCCAAGACTCTGGCCGGACTTCACAGCCGCTATGATCGTCGTGTGGTCGAACAGGCTGCCCTTGTTGGCCTGCTTGAGCCTGGATTGGTGGAAGAAGGCGATGCGAGCGCGCAGATCGATCAGCTTGTGGTGCGTCTTGATGAATTGTCGGAAGAAACCGAGCGCGGCTGGAACAGCGAATTGCGCAGCGATGGAACACTTGTCCTGTCCCGCGAAGTGCGCGGCGTTCGGGAAGCCCTGATGCTGGATGCAGGCCTGTTTGACAGTGCCGATGCGCGGCGTCTGCACACACTGGCCGCACGCTTTGCCGATGCTTTTGACGGTGTCGGCGTGCTGAGGCGCAAAGAACTTGAAACCCTCGTATATGGGCCATCCGGCCTTCTGGAAGCTGTGCTACTGGTGGGCCGCAAAGGCATTTCCCTTCAGCGGTACAAGGGTCTTGGCGAAATGAATGCCGATCAGCTTTGGGAAACCACACTGGACCCGGATGCCCGCACTTTGCTGCAGGTCAGAATTGGCGAAGCCTATGATGCTGACGATATTTTCAGCAAGCTGATGGGCGATGATGTGGAGCCAAGGCGCTTTTTCATCCAGGAAAACGCCCTGAATGTCGCGAATCTGGACATTTAGACGCTTTTGCCATATTTATGCCGCACTGCAGCATAAGACACTCCTCACAGGGTACGTGCCGGATTAGGCGAGCCTATTCCGACGATTGATCGTGCACGAGACCACATAATTTTCAAAAGTAAGACAGACTTACAAGAATAAGACAAAGAAGACTCATGATTAAACTCGTTTTCGCAGCCTACGGGCTGATGATGCTGGCCATGCTTGGCCTCAACACCACTCCGGCCGAAGCTGCCTCTCCGACGCAATGCGGAAAAGCCTCCTGGTATGCGCTGTACAGCCGCACCGCCAGTGGTGAGATGATGAACCCGAACCTGTTGACCGCAGCCCATCGCTATTTGCCTTTCGGCACGCGTGTGCAGGTGACCAATGTGAAAAACGGCAAATCCGTTGTTGTGCGGATCAATGACCGAGGCCCCTTCGTCAAAGGTCGTGTGATCGACGTGTCCAAGGGCGCTGCCCGGAAAATCGGCATGGTCCGGTCCGGCGTTGCTCAGGTCAAGGTGACTGCGTTGGACGGCAAGCCGATCAAAGGTTCACGTGGCTGCGCCAGCAGCTAGGGTCTCCCTGCCATTTAATATGTCCAGCTAGAGCTCTTCCTGCTTCTGCAGAAACGCTTTAGAAGGCGCTGCGATAAATTGCCAAGGCATCCTCGCGCGTTAACGTGCGCGGATTGTTGACCAGCAAACGCGACTGGTTCATGGCGTCATCTGCAAGTTCGGGCAAGACCTCCTGCGGAATTCCCATCTGCCGGAGATTTTGTTGAAGCCCACAATCAGAAGACAATTCGACCAGTTTGTCGATGAAGGCCCTGGCGCGGTTCTGCGGTTCGACTTCTGCCAATTCAGAAAACGCAAACGGGGCAAGTTCCGCATAGGGCTCAGGCTTCAATTCGGCGTTGAAGCGTAATACGTGCGGCAGAACCAAAGAGTTCGATAATCCATGCGGTATGTGGAAACGCCCACCGAGCGGATAAGCAAGTGCATGCACCGCTGCAACAGGCGCGTTCGCAAAGGCCTGCCCTGCCAGCATTGAACCCAACAGCATGTCAGATCTTGCTTTCAGATTCTGTCCATCCTGCACGGCCGTGAGAAGTGAAGCGCCCATCAAGGTCAAAGCCTTCTCGGCCAAAGTTCGTGAAACAGGGTTGTTGTTTGGATTGACCGATGTGTATGCCTCAATCGCGTGAACCATTGCATCAATTCCGGTCGCCGCAGTGATATGTGGCGGAAGTCCAATTGTCAGAGCGGGATCAAGAACTGCAATATCTGGCAAGATAATGGGCGAAACCACGCCCATCTTTTCATTTGTTCCCGTGGTTACAATTGAAATGGGTGTGACTTCAGATCCTGTACCGGAGGTCGTGGGTACAAGAATAAGAGGCAATCTCGGGCCCCTGGCGTTGCCGACCCCATAAATATCGCTCAGCTTTTCCTTGCCAACCGCCAGCAGGGCAACGAGCTTGGCAACATCCAGGGAAGAGCCGCCCCCAAGGCCAATAACGCATCCAATTTGCGCGCTGACGGCAAGGTCCACCGCCCGCAGGATTTTGGCTTCCGGCGGATCAGCCTCGACTTCATTGAACAGCACAATTTCCAGCCCGCTTCGCCTGAGAATATTTACGGCGCGGTCCACAATTCCGGTGGCCATCATGCCCGGGTCGGTGACCAAGAGCAGCTTTTGATCCGTCAGGGATTTGGTGATGTCCCCCAACAATTCCAGATGGCCGGCCCCAAATCGGATGCTCCTGGCTGTGTTGAAAGTGAATTCATTCATGGCAATTACCCGATTTTATACACCTGTTTTGGCCGTTCTGTTTCCCAAATGGGTCCAGACCCTAAGCCCCGCTATGGTCTTTTCCATTCTGAAGCGCCTGAAGAAAAATCTTCAAACGCTTTGTCTTGGATTTTGCGATTTCATGGGCATAGCGAATGCCCAGAACACCACCGGTAATGTGCCTGCGTCCAAACAGATAGCGCATAAGATTGACCGGATATTCAATCAGCATCCGCGCCTTCAATCCGGCTTCCGTGCGCTTATACGCTTTTTCGTGGACCTGTTGCCGCGCATAGCTTTCCATTTTTGGAGCAATGTCGGAAATCTGTCTGAAACTGTAATGCCAGACAGGGCCGTTGATCTGACCAAGCGCCTGCCCGCCATCGATCACCCGGTCATCAGTGCGGCTTTGCGAGTAGCGCATTTTGCTTCGGTCATAGAGCCGATTGATGCGGTAAAAATCTGCAAAGGGTCTTGGCTTTGCCTTGCCGGGATAGACTGTAACCACGTTCAGATAATAACCCGACTTTGGCGGTGCGCCCTCGGCAAACAACGCCTTAATCTCCGCTATCGCCTGATCGCTTAAAACTTCATCAGCATCCAGATTGAGCAACCAGTCATGACGGCATTGCTCTTCTGCAAACCGTTTTTGCGGGCCAAAACCCTGCCAGTCATTGTGAATGACCCGCGCGCCCAGATCTTTCGCAACCTGAACTGTGCTGTCTGTCGACCCGCTATCCACCACCACAATATCATTTGACACTTGCCGGGCGGCTTCCAACGTCGCGCCCAACCGGTCGGCTTCGTTGAGAGTGATTACAAAAATGGACAGGGGGCAAGCGTCAGTCATTACTGGCAACAACAAGACAGGGCTGGCAACAAAACGCCAGGAAATGAACGAAAAAGCGCGTTATCATTCAGCCGTCTTAAGCGTCATTGAGCGAGGAATCAACGTGAAGAATTTTATGCACCTCTGCAAACCTTGTGCTACCTTTGCCAAGGGGCTTACTGGAATGAAGCAGGAGATCTGCATATGAATTTGACCCGCCCAATCACACCTTTCCTCACTTTTCTGGGTGCATTTTTCACCATTATGGCCTTGTCCGGTGGTGCCGCAGAAGCGCGTCCCAACACGCAGGACTATACCTGCGCAGGCGTGCGTGCCTTTGTCGATCAACAAGGTACGGTCGTGATGAACACCAAGAACCGTAACGTCTATCGCAAATTCTATGCGCGCAATTATCAATGCCCGTTTTCAAATGTGCATACGCGCCACAGCGTGCCGACCAAAAGTGGCATGTGTACGCTTTTCATCTGCCGGGAACCGCGTAGGCCCTTATTCAAGCGGTTTAACTGATTTTTCTACTTTAGCAGATGCTGGCATTTTGATTTCCGGGCGCTGTCGGCTATAGACCTGACCATCTGTTCCGCACAGATCGGTAAGGGTAAATCAGACATGCAGACGCCTTCTCAGGTCAGCAAACAGCCTGGCAAACAACAGACTGCGACCCGCGATCCGGAGCGCAGTCGCAGAGCTATTTTGAAAGCGGCGACGGATGAGTTTGTCGCGCACGGGTTTTCCGGCGCAAGCGTCAATGAAATTGCGGCGCGGGCCGCCATCAACAAGCGCATGCTCTACCATTACTTCGGCAATAAGGAAGAGTTGTTTCTGGCGGTTCTGGAAGCCACCTATGCGCAGATCCGGACCGGTGAACGCACGCTTGAGCTGGATCATCTGGAGCCCATGCAGGCCATCGAGCGGCTGGTTCGGTTCAGTTACGATCACTTCTTTGAACACCCCGATTTTCTGACCCTTCTCAACATTGAGAACATGTATCAGGCGCGCCATTTGAAAAAATCCGCCAAGATTCAGCAAATGCACTCCCCTCTGGTGGCTCAAATTCAGGATGTTCTGAAACGCGGACAAGCGGATGGCGTGTTGCGCGAAGATGTCGATCCGGTCGAATTGTATATTACGATTGCGTCGCTCTGCTTCTTTCACATGTCAAACCGCCACACCTTATCGGTCATTTTCAATCAGGAACTGGCATCACCGGATGCACTTGATCGCAGGCGTGAACATGTGGTGGCTGTCATCACCGGATTTCTGAGCGCCTGACTTCAGCGAAATTGGTCCACGACTTGACACACAGGTTTTGACACCCCTATTGTAACCGAGTGGTTACTTATAAAATTGGCTCCGTGGGAGGACCTGATGACCCAAGATAATATGGCGCGTGGACCTTTCCTGGATGAAGCCGCGCTGGAAGCGGCCCTTGCCGCGCCAGACAAAGCACTTTGCGCTGATTTGGCAAAGACCTCAGGCGATCTGATTGTGCTTGGTGCCGGTGGCAAGATGGGCCCCAGCCTTGCGCGACTTGCCCGCAATGCCATGGCAGCGGATCGAAAAGTCATTGCTGTTGCACGCTTTTCTGAAAGCGGATTGCGCGACGCGCTGGAGCGCGATGGTATTGAAACCATTGCAGCTGACCTGCTCGATCGTGATGCGGTTGCGGCCTTGCCGGATGCGGAAAATGTGATGTTCATGGCAGGCCGCAAATTCGGCTCATCCGGCGCTGAGCACCTGACCTGGGCCATGAATGGTCTTTGCCCGGCATTAGTGGCGGAACGGTATGCCAGTTCCCGCATCATCGCCTTTTCAACCGGTTGTGTTTATCCATTCTGGCCGGTGGATGCCCTGTCCGGGCCGACCGAGGAGGTGGCTCCCAACCCGCCGCCCGGCGATTACGCCTGGTCCTGCGTTGCCCGCGAGCGCATGTTTGAACATATGAGTGTGGTTCACAACACGCCCGGGCGGCTGTTCCGACTGAACTATGCCATTGATGTGCGTTATGGCGTGCTGCACGATCTGGCGCAAAAGGTGCTGGCGGAAGAACCTATCGATGTGTCGATGGGCCATGTGACCCTGATCTGGCAGGGAGAGGCCAATGCCCGCGCCCTGCGCAGTCTGGCGCAGACCACCACGCCAACCAGCCCGATCAACGTCACGGGTGAGCACGTCATCGCCGTGCGCGATATTGTCGAGGCCTTTGCAAAACGATTTGGTAAGCCGGCAAATATTGTCGGTACGGAAGCGCCAACTGCCTGGCTGAATGATGCCAGCGCCTCAATGAAGATGTTTGGTCCTCTGGCAGTTTCTCTGGAAGATATGATTGACTGGCAGGCCGACTGGCTGATGCGCGGTGGCAGAAGTCTGGACAAGCCCACCCATTTTGAAGCGCGTGACGGAAAGTATTAGGGCCGGGACTCATCTTATGAAAATCGCTGATCTTCCAACCGATATCCGCCATATCATTGCCGAGGGCACAGCCATTCCAGCCCATCCGCTGGCACTCGATGCTGATCGGATATTGGACCGTCGACGCCAACGCGCGCTGTCGCGTTACTACATCGACGCTGGCAGCGGCGGTCTGGCTGTCGGAGTGCACACCACACAGTTTGAAATCCGGGAAGCCGGTCTTTATGCACCGGTGTTAGAACTGGCCGCGCAAACCGCCTCCGACTGGACGGATCGTCCGCTGGCCATGATTGCCGGTGTGGCCGGTAAAACCGATCAGGCGGTGGCGGAAGCCAAGACGGCTCTGGCGCTTGGCTATCACGCTGCGCTTGTCAGTCCGGCCCCTTTCCGCGATGCCAGTGAAGAGGAGCTGATCGCGCATTGCAGCGCAATTGCTGACATCATGCCGATTATTGGCTTCTATCTGCAGCCAGCTGTCGGCGGCCGGGTCTTGTCAGTGGATTTCTGGCAAAGATTTGCTTCGCTCGACAATGTCATAGCGATCAAGATTGCGCCATTTCATCGGCATCGGACCATTGATGTGGTGCGCGGCGTGATTGCTGCCAATGCCGAGGATCGAGTAGCGCTGTATACCGGCAATGATGATCATATCGTCGCTGATCTGTTGCTGCCCTTTACCCATCAGCGCAAAGGTGAAGACGTGACTTTGCGCATTGTCGGAGGCCTGCTTGGCCAATGGTCGGTCTGGACCAAAGCAGCTGTCGATTTACATGCAAGCTGCCGTGCAGCCGTTCAGGCAGAGGCTGACCTGCCGGCTGACCTGGTGGCGCTGGATTCGCAAATGACCGATATCAACGCCGCTGTCTTTGATGTGGCTCATGATTTTGCTGGCGTGATCGCCGGCTGTCATGAAATTTTACGCCGGCAGGGTTTGCTCGCCGGCATCTGGTGTCTTGATCCAAACGAAACACTCTCTCCCGGACAGGCCGAAGAACTGACCCGCATTACCCAGGACTATCCGCATCTGACAGATGATGCATTCGTAGCTGCGCATCTGGAGCGCTGGCTGGATGATTGATTGACTGATTGCGGCCTTCGTATTGTGAGGGCCACAAACTTGACATGGAATGAGGACCGTTTCATTCTGCCATAACCAACTGGTTACTTGCGTGCAAAGCATTGCGGTATACCGGTTCCGACATTCAACAGGAGGACATATCGCATGAGCATTAAAAGCGTAACAGGTCTATTTATTGGGGCAGGCCTTGCCCTTGGCGCGGCGGCCGGAACGGCTGCAGCCATGGACTGGAAACCAGAAAAACCAATTAACATCATTGTGCCCTGGTCAGCCGGTGGCTCGACCGATCAGGTAACCCGCGTTGTGGCTGCTGAATTGGAAAAAGCACTTGGCGCAACCGTTGTCGTTCAGAACCAGCCCGGTGCATCCGGCTCTATCGGTTCCAAAAGCGCGCTTGAGTCAGAGCCAGACGGTTACACATGGACAGCCGGTGCGGCACAGGATCTTGGCACCTACAAAGTTCTGGGCATGCTGGACACATCGATTGGCGACTGGAACCTTTATCTCGACGTTGCCAATGTGGCGGTGATCGGCGTGAATGCGGATTCGCCCTATCAGACAATGGATGATTTCCTGAAAGCCATGAAGGATGATCCAAATGCCATCTCCGTGGCAACTGCTGGCCTCAATTCCGGCGGTCACAATGCCATGGAAGCTTTGAAATCTGCTGCCGGTGGCGGGTACAAGCACGTCACTTATGATGGTGGTAACCCTGCAGTTATCGCAACAGTTTCCGGTGAAACCGTTGCCACAACACAATTGGCCGTGGAACAGGCTGAAATGATCCGTGCCAAACGTATTCGTCCATTGGCTGTCCTGAATGGTGAGCCGCTGATTCTGGAAGGCTATGGCGAAATTCCGGCGATCACGGATTTCGTGGACGGCGTTCCAATTGCACCAAACTATTTCGGCGTGTTCGTACCCGGCACAGCTCCGGCTGAAGTCGTGGCAGCCCTTGATAAGGTCTGGGCCGACACCATCGCCAACAGTCAGGCGCTGAAAGACTATGCTGCCGGTCGCGGTGCCGTGTTCGCACCCTTCTATGGTGAAGATGCACAGAAGCGCGTCCTGCCTGCCATCCAGAACAATGCCTATCTGTTGTTTGATGCTGGCAAAGCAAAAGTCGATCCTGCTACTGTTGGTATCGAACGCATGAAATAAGCCTTTTTCAAAGGCAGATATGCCCCGGCGGGTTCTTTGGAATTCCGCCGGGGTCATTATCGCAGTGGAGGTCTATCGGCACTATGGTCGATGATACTGGCGTAACAGTTGCAGAAGCTTCGCCACCTTCTGATCAGCCCACAAGAGCAGATGCCTTGATGGGCATTGTTTTTGTCTTTTTCGGACTGATCATCACATTCGAGGCATGGCGTATGCCGCGCATGGAAGAGTTCGGCTCCAACATCTGGTCGGCGCCGGGTGTCGTTCCCGGCATGATTGGCCTCTGCCTGACATTGATGGGATTCTTCCTGTTCATGCGCTCCCGGCAAGCGCTAAACATTGCGCCACCCAAGGGTGAGCCCGGCTCCAGACTGCGCGTGCTGATCACACTGGGGCTTTGCTTCGGTTTTGCCTTTGTGGCCGTGGGGCTTATTCCCTTTGTTCTGGCCGCATTTCTGTTTCTGTTTTCCTTCATCATGATCTTTGATCTGCAAGACCGACGCGTCGAAGGCAAACCGCTGACCGGCAACGCTCTTGTCAAACGTATAGCGCTTGCTTTCACCGTCGCAGCGGTCGCTGCATGGACCATCACCACCGTCTTTGAAGACGTTTTCTTTGTGCGTCTGCCATGAGCGGACTTGGTTTTTTCATCGATGCGCTGGGTGGTTTTCTGACCAGTCCGATGACGCTGTTCAATGTGGCCTGGGCCACATTTCTCGGCATTCTTGTTGGCTCCCTCCCGGGCCTGACTGCCACACTTGGCATCGCCCTTCTGACCACTCTGACCTTTCGCATGGACGGGACACAAGCAATTCTGATCCTGATCTGCATGTATGTCGGGGCGATCTATGGCGGCTCGCGCTCTGCCATTCTGCTCAACATTCCCGGAACGCCTGCCAATGCGGCAACGGCCCTTGATGGCTTCCCGCTGGCGCGATCCGGCAAGGCCGGAAAGGCCATGGGCATTGCCACGGCCGGTTCGTTTGCCGGCGGAATGATCGGCATGCTGGCGCTGGCACTTGTGGCGCCCGTTCTGGGTGATTTTGCCCTGTCGTTCGGCTCTTACGAGTTTTTCTGGTTGGCGCTGTTTGGCGTGTTGATCTCCGGGCAGATCACAACCACGGGCGATGCCCTGAAAGGCTGGATTGCAGGCTTTATCGGCCTGTTCGTGGCCATGATCGGACAGGAAGGTATTCATTCCTATCAACGCTTTTCCTATGGCTCGTCTGACCTTTCAGGCGGCATTGGGCTGCTGCCCGCTCTGGTTGGCGCCTTCGGGTTTGCTGAAATTCTAACGGTTATGAAAGCACGCGGTTTTCAATCGGTGCGCGATGCCTCTGACCGGATACTGCCACGCATGGGTGACATATGGCGTCACAAACGCACCATTGTCCGCTCCGGTCTCATCGGAACCTTTATGGGCCTGTTGCCCGGCGTGGGTGAAGATATGGGGGCATGGATGTCCTATGCCGCCGCCAAACGCGCCAGCAAGGTGAAGGAAACCTTTGGCAAGGGCTCTCTCGATGGATTGATGGCTGCGGAGACCGGCAATAATGCTGCGGTTCCAGGTGCCATTATTCCGGTCCTTACGCTGGCTGTTCCCGGCTCCGCACCAGCCGCGGTATTGCTGGCCGCCATGTTTATTCATGGCATCCGGCCCGGACCCATGATCATGATCGAATTTCCATCCTTTGTGTTTGAAGTGGTGGCGATGGTCGCCATGGCCATGTTTGCCATGCTCATCATCGGCCTAATGCTGACCCGTCCGCTGTTGTTGGTTCTGGCCGTGCCGCGCGCCTATCTGATGCCGCTGATCTTCACGTTGTGTACCATTGGCTCCTTTGCCATCGCCGGGCGCGTGTTTGACATTTACGTCATGCTGGCCTTCGGTCTTATCGGCTTTGCCTTGCGGGAAATGAAGTATCCCATGGCGCCTCTGGTGCTGGGCATTGTGCTGGGCGATTTGCTGGACAAGAGTTTCCGGCGGGGCATGACCCTGTCAGATGGTGAATTTATCGCTTTTCTCACCCGGCCTATCTCGGCCTTTCTGGCGCTTGCCTGCCTGTTGATGTTGCTGGGTGCAATCCCACCTGTACGCCGCCGCGTGACTGCGCTCTTCAGCTCCCTGCGGAAAAAACCGTCCGAGACATCCAAATGAAGGTTTCGCCATGAAAATCTCCCTGTGCAACGAAGTCATCCGTGAGTGGGAGATTGACCGACAAGCTGGCTTTGCGGCCGAACTTGGTTATGACGGTCTGGAAATTGCACCCTTCACACTGAACGCACATGGCCCCTCGGCCTTGGATGCAGATGCCCTGGCCAAAATTCGCAGCACAGTTGAAGCCGAAGGCATTGCCGTTTCCGGGCTGCACTGGTTGCTGGTGTCGCCGGATGGGCTTTCGATCACGGAAGCTGACCCGGCGACGCAGCAGCGCACGAAACAGACCATTGATGCCCTTGTCTCGATGTGTGCAGCGCTTGGCGGCAGCTATCTTATTCACGGTTCTCCTGCGCAACGGGTTTTGCCCGATCGCGGCACTGAGGCGGCCAGAGCCCGGGCGCTTGACCATTTCCGACATGCTGCCAACGCGGCAAATTCTGCAAAAGTTCATTATCTGGTTGAACCCTTGTCCAGCGCTCAAACCGCCTATGTGAACACGCTGGCAGATGCCGCGGCTATCGTGAGCGCAGTCGATCAGCCCTATTTTTCGGCCATGATTGATTGTTGTTCTGCGGCACAAGCGGAGAGCACATCAATTCCCGATCTGCTGTCACAGCATATGCCAAGTGGTCTCATTCGCCACGTACATTTCAACGACCCCAATCTGCGCGGGCCGGGACAGGGCGACCTTGATTTTCTGCCAATTGTAACACGGCTTCTTGAGCTGAATTATGATGGCTGGATTGGTGTTGAACCCTTTGACTATGTTCCAGATGGCCCTGCCTCTGCCGCCCGTGCCATCGGCACCATAAGAGCACTTGAACAGGCCGCGAAAACGGGAATTGCATCATGAATGACCAAACCCCATCCATCGAATTGCGTTCCGTTGAATTGTTTGAACGCCCGGTCACTTTGCGCCTGCCGTTCAAATTTGGCGCGGTCACGCTCACCGCGACACCGCAGCTTTTTGTCCAGGCGCAGGTCATCTGCAATGGGGTCGAGGAAACCGGCGTTGCAGCAGAGCTGCTGGCTCCCAAATGGTTCGACAAGAATCCGGACCTCTCGAACGAAGATAATTTCGAGCAATTGCGCACCTCAATGGCGCTTGCGGCCAAGCGCTATCAGCAGGCCGGGCTTTTTCCCTCTGCCTTTGCGCTTCATGCGGCATCGCAGGCCGGTCATTTTGCAGCCTGCGCCAAGCGCGATCTGAACGGGCTGATTGCGTCCTATGGCACGGCCCTGATGGACCGTGCTGTGCTGGATGCGCTCTGCCGTTCCCAGGGCGTTTCCATCTTTCAGGCTGTGCAAACCAATCTGCCAGGCATTAATGCCGCGACAACCCCGGATCTGTATGGCGTCGATATTGCCAGTCATTTGAAAACACTGTCTGTACCCGAGCGGATTGCCATACGGCATACGGTCGGAATGGCTGATGCGATTGTGGAAACGGATTTAACCAAGCGCATCAATGATGGCCTGCCGGAAAGTCTGGAAGCTGTCATTGCGATGTATGGTCAGCGCTATTTCAAACTGAAAGTCAGCGGTGATACGCAGGCAGATATTGACCGCCTCAGCCGGATTGCGGCCTTGCTGGACGGGAGCGGAGTGCCGTATCAGGTCAGCCTTGATGGCAATGAACAATTTGCCGATGCGGATGCGGTCGTGGACTGGATCGATGCGGTTGAGAACACGCCACAATTGGCAAAACTGTGGGCCGCGACGCTCTATCTGGAGCAGCCGATTGCCCGTGCCAAGGCTTTGGAAAAACCGGTCCACGCGATTGCTGCCCATAAGCCGGTCGCGGTGGATGAATCCGATTCACATGTCGGCATTTTCCCGGTTGCCCGTGCGCTTGGTTATCGCGGCATGTCTTCCAAATCCTGCAAGGGATTCTACAAGGCCATTTTGAATGCCGTGCGTGTACGCCACTGGAATGCGTCTGAAGGCAGAAATGATCATTTCATGATTGCAGAAGACCTGACCACGATGCCCGGTATTTCCAGTCAACAGGATTTCGCGCTGGCAGCCCTGATTGGGGCAACCCATGTGGAGCGCAATGGCTATCACTATGTTCACGGCTTTGGCGAAGCGCCCTTATCTGAGCAACAGCGCTATGCCGCGGCCCATGAAGACCTCTACACCACCGATGCGGATGGTCGCGTCCGGCTCAGGATTGAAGATGGCTCTGTGTCGCTGAAATCACTTTCCGTTCCAGGGCTTGCTGTCGCAACCCATCCAGACTGGGAATCCCTGAGCCGACTGACTGACAGTCTTTGAGATGGTGGTCTCAGTTGCGCACTCATCGACCCCACCTAAAAAACTTTAGTAAGAGCCGGAGCGCGGCGGGCCTGGGTCAATAGAGGCAACTGTGTGATCAAAGCTTTCGGCCAGTAATGCGTGTTTGATGCCCGCATGCGCCGGATCAAGCCACAGATTGTCATGCTCCCAGGCATCAGCATCAAGATCAAACAGTTCCCCCTTACCGGTGCCATGATAGACCACAAGCTTGTATTGGTCAGTGCGCCACATGGTGGCCCGGTTGTGGTGCGGCAGATCAAGCGCATCATAAAACTCGGATCTGACCCCGGACCGCGCGACCACAGCACCATGTTCCAAAGCAGGCTTTAACGACAAACCCTGCATCCGCTCCAGCGGGTCCAGACCGGCAAGCGCCATCAGCGTTGGGGCAATATCGGTCAATTCGACCAGATCATCGCGCACAGCATTTGCCTTGATATGTCCGGGCCAGCTCCAGATCATCGGCACGCGGACCAGCCCTTCATAGAAACGACAACCTTTCAGAATAAGGCCATGGTCTCCGAGCGTTTCACCATGATCGGAGGTGAAGACTACAATAGTGTTCCCGGCTTGCCCGCTTTCTTCCAAAGCATCCAGAATTCGGCCCAGCTGGTCGTCAATCAAGCGTATCATGGCATAATAGGCACTGATCAGCGTTTGTGCATCACGCTCCCCTGCAGTCTCACCGCCCGGATTATCCGGATCGGGCGCGGGGTCCACCGGCAGAACAGGGTTTGGAATGTCCAACAATTCGGGGCTTTGCGCCTTGGATTGGAAGTCAATGTCTTCAAGATATTTCTGCTGCTCCAAATCGCCTGGCTGGAAATGCGGGGCCGGCACTGATTGCGGTGGGAACATGTCGCGATATTGTTTGGGTGGATTGAACGGTGGGTGCGGGTCATACACATTGACGCTCAAAAACCAGGGACGTGCATCGTTGCGAGCCATGAACTCAATACTGCGATCTGCCATCCAGGCGGACTGATGAAACTCGGCGGGAATTCCGTCAATATTCATGGAGAGTTGGCCAAGATTCTCGCCCTTCTCGGCCACCCAGTCAGCATAGTCGTGACCCTCTTCCCAATCATCACGTGGGGCATGGCTGTAGTAAAACTCGCTGTAACCATCATCAACACGCGGCTCCACACCTTTTGAGGCGGATGCCAGATGCAGCTTTCCGACATTTCCGCAACGATAGCCTTCATCTGCCAGAATTTTTGGCAGCAGAGGAAAACGGTCTGCAAAATAGGCATTGCCATTGCGACTTGCACCGATGGTGGATGGATACATGCCGCTTAGAAAACTTGATCGACTGGGGGTGCAGATGGGTGCCTGGCAATAGGCTCTGGTAAAGGCTGTGCCCTGCGCACAAAGCCGATCAAGATTGGGCGTGGAAATATGTTGGTTTCCAAGGGCAGAAATTGTGTCAAATCGCTGCTGATCAGTGCAGACCCACAGAATGTTGGGATGATTGCTTTTTGTCATGCTGAAAGACCACACTGGTTGGAGTTTGCGGTGTCCTTACACCAAGGGAGGCGAAGAGGGTGCGGGTTGGATGGACTGAAGCAAGGCGCTGGCCTAGGCTTGCATTTCGGATTATGGCTTCCTGCAATTCTGCGCAATTCGAGCAAAGGCGCAGGTAACCCCGCAGGCAACGGCACACGGACTGGGGACAGAATGGTTGAAAAGGGGAAAAGCCTGCGATGACGAACCCGCTGTCTCTCATCCGGTTTTTGGAGATCTCGCAAAAAGGCTCCATGCGCAAGGCCGCTGAATTTCTCAATATCAGCCAACCGGCTTTGAGCCAAAGCCTTCGGGAACTTGAGCTTGAAATTGGATTTCAGCTTTTCGAACGCACGCCACGGGGGTTGAATATTACCCCTGAAGGCCGGCAACTCGCAGTTTATGCAAATGTTCTGTCCAATGATTTGTCGCTTCTGAAAGATGCTGTGATTGCCATCCGCGAACGCCGGGATGTATCGCTCAGAATTGGCGCTTCGGCGAGTATTTGCGCTGGCGCCTTGCCAGCCATAACAGCGGCTTTGGTGGATGGCGGATTTGCGACGTCGGTCCACGTGAATGAAGGAACGTCGGATGCCCTGATTCCTGCATTGCGGGAAGGCGCCATCGATTTGGCTGTCAGCTATCTGTGGAACCCCGGCTGCGCTGATGAAGCGCTCGCCTATGAACATTTGGGCAATTCCACCATTACCGCAATCTGTCAGCGTCATCATAAATCGGCGCTTGAAGATCAAGGCCTTGCGTATCTGTCGGATCAAAAATGGGTCACCATGGTGCGGGCTACGGAACTGAAAGAGCGGTTTGAGAATTTTTTCAGCAGTGGAGAGATTGCGCGGCCAAAAGTGGTTGTTGAAACCGATAATACGGCTCTTGCTCTGCGTCTGCTGAGTGAAAATGACTATTTTGCCTTTATTCCGTTGGAGCATACGCGTGTCCTGAGGTCGCAGAACCTCATGTCTCTCAATTTGCGGGATATTACCTGGATTAGGGGCGTTGGCCTTTTTTACCGGAAAGTCAGTGTCGATTGGGCCTATATACCGGTAGTGCGGGAGGCCCTGAGGGCCCATTACGGAAAGCAATCTTCCGACCCCGACCATGGAGAATTGCCGATCATGAAGCTTCAGGATGTGCTGTAGACTCATGTGAAACTACACTGCTCTGCGCCGCATGACATAGGTGACCAGAGGCGGTAACAGCAGAGTTGCTGCCGCAATGACAATGAAGATCACGGCAACCGGACGCTCAAGGATACCGAGATAGGATCCTTCTGACCACATCAGCGCCGACCGCAGTTGCGTTTCTGCCAGTCCGCCCAGAACAAATCCGATAACGAATGGTGCCAGTGGAATTTTGAGCCGCTCAAAGACAAGGCCAAGGATTCCAAAAATGAAGAGAACAACGACGTCGAAAACCTCGTTGCGCAGTGAGTAGCAACCCAATACGGCAAAGACGATCATGATCGGATAAAGCAGTTCCCGGGGCACCCGGACCAGCGATACAAAGGCGCGCATGCCGGTGAACAGAACAATGCCGCACAGGATTGTCGTGAACAGATAGGCGAAGACAACACCCCAGGCCAGATCAGGTGAATTGGTGAATAGAAGCGGTCCGGGCGTAATGTTGTGAAGGATCAACGCGCCAAGAAGTATTGCGTCAACAGCGCTGCCGGGAATGCCAAGGGCCACCAGCGGGATCAACGCACCGCCGACATTGGCATTGTTGGCGGATTCTGCAGCTATGATGCCGCCCGGCTCTCCGGTGCCGAATTTGGCACCGTTCTTGTGAAAGGTTTTTGCCACCGAGTAAGAGATTGTGGACGCAATGCTGGCGCCAACGCCGGGAAGAATCCCGATCCAGGCTCCGACAAAGGAGGAGCGCAGCAGATTCACCCAATTGTCCTTGAAGACGTCACGCATGCCACTCACCGAATTGCCGGTCAGTGATACGGTTTCAACTTCCGGCTCTTTGCTCAACAAAGCGCTCAGGGATGTACCGATGACGAACAACCCCAGAAGAACGGGCAGGGTGTCCAGACCGCCAACCATTTGACCAATGCCAAAATCAAGCCGCAAGGCACCATCTGCTGCGCTAACGCCCGGCACCGAAGCCAACAGGCCCAGAACGCCTGCAATCAAGCCACCGGTCATGTTTCCGCGAATGAGGGAGGCCATCAGAACCAGCCCCATTGTTATCAGCGCGAAATACTCCCACGGGCCAAAATAGGTTCCCCAGATGGAGAGCGGGCGAGCCAGAAGCAGCAGAACCATTCCGGCAATCAGCCCGCCCGTCAATGATGCAACAATGCAGATTGCAAGCGCGCGTTCGGGCTGGCCCTTTTGTGCCATGGGAAAGGCATCAAGCGTGGTCATGATTGACGATGGTGTGCCAGGCATGCGCAACAGCGCGGCGCTGACCATACCACCGCTGACACCGCCCACATACATGCCGACAAGCATCACAATCGCATCGACGCTGGACATTGACAGGGTGAGCGGAACCATGACGGCAATCAGGGTTGCCGGACCAATACCGGGGATCACACCGACCACAAGCCCGGCAAATCCGCCTATCATGGCAAAGAGAATGGGCGACAGACCAAAGAAGCTGAACATTTGACTAGCCCTGCCCGATCATCTTGAATCCAAGGCCCAGATCAGCCCCCAGAAGCAACACGCAAATGGCACAGGCCGTGGCCGCTGCAACTGTGAAATTGTGTCGGCTGGGACGCGCCAGAAAGCCAGCACACAGAACATAGGCTGTTGATAGCCAGATGAAATCCACCTTGCCGGTCAGCAGAACCAGCCCGTAAAGCACCGTTGCCAGTGTGACGACAACATTGGACCTGGGCGGCAGATTCAATGCGCCAAAAAACCGTTTGAATGGATCAGAACCCGATTGCCGAAAGGTCTGAATGGCTCTGGCCAGTTGCACCATGGCCAGAACAATCAAACAAATTGCCAAGGCCCGTGGGAAAGCACGCCCTCCCAGACTGTCAAACCCGAATTCCCGAATGGAGCCAACTGAACTCAATGTGACAATCGCGACGATCAGGCAAAGTGTGGCATTCGCTAGATAACGCACCATAACCTCCCCATGGTTCAAACGGGCATTCCATCTACGGATGGTCTGCAACCGACTTCTGGATCAACAGGATGGCGATCCAGAAGTGTTAAGTCACGCTATTTGGCGATTTTTGCGCCCAGACGTTTGATCGTGTCTGTTGCAGCCCCGATCTTGTCTGCCAGCATATCTCCGGACACAAAAACCGGCTTGAACCCGCCTTCCGTCATTTCCTTCACGAGTGCAGGATCAGTCATCAGGGTTTCCAGGCCCTTTTGCAGCTTGGCCAGCACATCATCCGGTGTGCCCTTGGGTGCCAGAATCCAGTTTCCAATGCAAAATTCAGCATCGTAACCAAGCTCTTTTGCGGTCGGGACATCGGGCAAAACCGGGTCGCGTTCCGCTGACATGATCACAAGTGGCTTCAGGCCGTTTTCCTGATAGGCCAAGGCCTCGGAAACAGCGAAAATCGAAACATCGGTATGACCGCCCATCAGAGACGCCAGTCGCTCCGATCCCTGACCTGCCTGAACAAGGGATACATTGATCCCTGCAACTTCATTGAGATACATGGATGCAAAATGGGCAGGCGCGCCAATGTTGGCCGCTTCACGCATTCTGGTTCCGCCTTTGACAGCCTCAACAGCCGCCTTGTAGTCCGCATAGGGAGATTTTGGCGCACCGACATAGACCAGGCATTGCTGGGCAACCTCGGCGAGCGGCTCAAACGCTTCTGGTCCATAATCCGTGACACCCAGAACGTTGGCTGTAATCAGCCCCTGATGCAACAGGAGGATCGTGTACCCATCCGGATCAGCCTCTTTGACCTGGCGAGAGGCGACAGAGCCACCGCCACCACGTGAGTTCTTTACTGTTATTTCCTGACCGAAGGCCTTGATTTCACGATTGTATTTCGACAGCGTGCGCGCCACCCTGTCACCGGAACCACCCGGTGCAGACGGCACGACCAATGTTATTTCCTTTTCCGGGAACTCCGCCATTGCTGGCCCTGCCAACACCGTAGCGACCACGGCTGCAATTATTCTTTTCATGATATTTCTCCTCACCTAAAGTTTCCTTGTTCATCGTCTCTGAACATTGCTTAGCCGGCTTTCTTAAAAATCAGGCCATCCCCACAACGGGCAGAGGTTCCTTCAAAACATCGTCCGGGCGCTCGTTTATCAGGCCCATAAGTCGCTGCCTCTCATCTCTGTGTTCGGATTTCTCCCACAGATTATTCACTTCATAAGGATCGTTCGAGAGATCATACATTTCACCTACTTCCGACAACGTATCGAATGTCAGTTTCCAGTCCGGCGTGCGGGCTGTGCGCAATTCCAGTTCCACCCCGCAGCGCGAGGCTGCCAATCCCCATTCCACATAGGAATGCGTGCGTTCTTCCTCTCCACGGATCACGGGCATGAGGCTTCTTCCATGCCGGTCCCGGTCATCCTGCGCACCTGACAGTTCAAGGAATGTCGGGAGCAGATCGACGAGTGAAATGGGTGTATCGATTATGTTGTTTTCGGGAATGTCAGGACCGGCAATCAGGCAGCCGACACGGATCAGTCCGTCATACAGCATGGGCCCTTTCAGCAGCAGACCATGATCACCCAGCCAGTCCCCGTGATCAGAGGTGAAAATGACATAGGTGTTGTCGTCGAGACCAGCTTCCCTGAGCGCATTCATGATGCGTCCAAAAGTGTGGTCGGCCAGCGAAATCATACCGTAATAATTGGCGATCACTTCGCGCAGAATATCATCCTCAAGCTGCTCGGGTCGCGACCAGTTCGCCCGGATTTTTCGGAACACTTCGTCTTCCATCACCGGCTCGTTTTTCCGTGACGCCTCATGCCACCATGGCTTGCCTGTAAAGTCCCGCACCCGCTCAGGCGGCAAATCCACATCTTTGGGATCATGCATCCGGCTCCACGGCTCGGGCGCATCAAATGGCGTGTGCGGATCAGGGATCGACACCCAAAGCGCAAATGGGTCTTCGTGCTTGCCTTTGATGAATTCAACCGCACGGTCGCCGCACCAACTGGATGTATGCCAGGCCGATGGCAAGGCAGAATGCCAGACTTGCTCAAAGCCGGATTCAGGCGGCAAGCGTGTTTCGTGGGCTTCCAGTTTTTCAGGACCACGGCCATCGGCAAAGAACCAGTTTTCATAATGCAGGACATGGGGCGGCGGGCTGGGTTTGAGATTGAAATGCCCCATCAGCATCAACTCACAATGATCGAAGCCCATATAGGGTCCTGACCATTCGTCCATATTATAATCCGGTGTACTGGACAGGCATTCCGGACGACCAGTGGGTTCAAACGTGCGAACCGTTGACAGATGCGGCTTGCCAATGAAGCCGGTTGCGTAGCCTGAAGCGGCCAACTTGCCAGCCCAGCCATTTTCGCCGGTTTCCAGCGGCAAATCGATACCATTATCCTTGACGCCATGGGTCAATGGGAAAAGCCCGGTCAGGATTGAAGCACGGGAAGGCTGACAAATCGGATTGGCTGTCGTGCAATTGGAGAAGCGCGTTCCCTTGCGGGCGAATTCATCAAGATGTGGTGTTTTGACTGCACGCCCTTCAAAACCAAAGCAATCTCCGCGATGCTGATCTGTGGTCACAAGAATAATGTTTGGTTTGCTTTTTCGCATCGTGGGTCCTCCTGCAATAGGAATCACCGAATATGCTCATCAGCGCAAATAATAATATTGGATTAGTTGATATGCTGTGCCTATCACTTTGTTCACGGCTTTGACAAAGCGCCATTGTCTCAGCAACAGCCCGTGTCGTTGACATTACTTTCGGTTGCAGGACTTTCAGGGACTTGCCGGTGCAACCCATCTGGACTGGGAATCCTTAAGCAAAGCATCGCTTGTCCTCAAGCCGGCGTTGCATGTTTGACTGCAATCGCCACCTTCAATCTCCGGACATCGTCGTATTTCGGACAAATTTGAGCGCATTTCGGTTAAAGGCCCGGCTGCCGTTTAAGACTGATACAATTCTGTATCTAATAAACATCAAAAATGCGGGGGCATCGAAAGTTCCGATCTGGGAACGTTCGGATTGAGTGCGCTCATCCTATTCCAATTGTCTGTGTGGTTCAGAACTATCAATGGCTGATCAAACTTGCCGCGGTTCCGGCTTTCACTGTGCCGGGAGACCGTATCGCTCATTTCAATCTGTGGGGCTCCTATTGCTGGCAACAAGCATGCTGGGCGGCACCACAATGGTTGCTGTCGCGCAAGATGCGACCTGGCTGGCAGTGCCGGGGACGGATGTCCTCAATGAAAGCACAAACTGGAATGGGGGCATTGCGCCCGGTTCGGGAGACACAGCATTTTTTGGTGCATCCACCCAGACCAATTTGGTGACAGAAGACTCTGAAGACATCACTATCGGCGGGTTTACATTTACGGCTGGCGCACCAGATTACACCCTAACCATGGGCGGCCTTGGTGCAGTCCTACAATTCGACGGCGCGGGCATTATGACCGATGACGCTGAATTCACCCTTGTTGGCTCAAGTTCCAGTTCCAGTCAGTTGACGTTCCTGAATACCAGTACGGCTGGTGAAGCCAATATCACCAACAACAACAAATTGGTTTTTGAAGACGGAAGCTCGGCAGGCCCTAGCTTCATTACAAACAACGCCGAACTGACTTTCCAGGAAAACAGTACTGCGGGCAGTGCAACGATTACGAATTTTGATCAAATCGAGTTTTTTGGTGACAGCTCGGCTGGCAACGCGACGATTACGAATGAAAATGGCGATATGGATTTTTTGGGCGATAGCACCGCCGGAACGGCCACCATTACCAATAAGGATGATTTGGATTTTCGCGAAAACAGTACAGCTGGCAATGCCCGATTAATCAATGAAAACGGTGCGACCACAAGTTTCAACGGGACTGGCCGTGCTGTCAGTGCTGGCTCCATTTCCGGTGGTGGTTTTTTGAGCCTTGGCGGCAACGCTTTCACGGTTGGCAATAATGATGACTCGACGCTTTTCAGCGGCGTGATTTCCGGCTCAGGTGGATCTTTGACAAAAACTGGTATCGGCACGCTGACTTTAAGTGGCACCAATACCTATTCGGGCGGGACAATCGTCTCCAATGGCGGCTTGATCGTAGATGGCACAATCGGGGTTGTTAATGTGGCATCATTGGGCATTCTTGGCGGCGTTGGAACGCTTGGTGCCACAAGTGTTTCAAGCGGTGGCGTTCACACGCCGGGCAATTCCATCGGCACGCAGACGGTCAATGGCAATTACACTTTGGAAGCAGGCAGTGTTCTGGAAATAGAAGTGGATGCAACAGGGCAGACCGATCAGGTTGACGTAACCGGAGAGGTCAGTCTTGACGGCGCAACCCTGCGCGTTCTCGGTTTACCGGACAATGACACATCATTCGGCAGCAGCACATCGGGCGTGATCATCGCCAATGATGGCGTGGACGCGGTTTCCGGTGTCTTCAGCATCATCGAAAATCAATTGGCGTTTTATGACGCCAACGTCGACTACACTGGCGGCACAGGTAATGATGTGGTGCTCGATGTAACCCGCAACGCAACATCTTTCGAAGACATTGCACGCAATGAAAACCAGACTGCCATTGCAGAGATAATGACCAGTCTTTCCGGCACGGATAGCGATGAAGTGGTCGATGCCATTCTGGGCGAAACCGTTTCCGGGGCGCAGACAGGGCTTGACCAGCTATCTCCGGAAATTTTTCTCAACACGAGCGCACAAAACGTCTTGGCCGCTGCCGGATTTATAGATGATCTGTTTTCCTGTCCAGTAGCATCCGGTCCTCATGCCATGATCAGCGAACAAGCCTGCTTTTGGCTGCGGCCTGAAGCGAGGTTTTACGAGCGCGAATCCACGTCTGACTATATTGGCTTCAGCGGCGAGGCAGTCGGCGTATCGATAGGCGGGCAAATCGCACTTGATCAAAATTGGTATGCAGGCTTTGCATTTGGGTATGAGCAGGGCGCTTTGAGCACCAATACCGGTGCCAGTAGCGACAGCCTGCGCTTCAATGCAGGCGGTATCGTGAAATATCATGATGGCCCACTGCTTTTGGCAAGCTCCGTATCTGCGGGAATCGGTTCCTATGAGACGGTGAGGCAGGTCAGTTTTGGCGGACTTGATGCTGAAAACAAATCCGACAGCCATGATGGCCATCTCAGTGCGCGGTTTCGCGCGACCTATCTGCTGGAACACGGAGCCTATTTTGCCAAACCCTCGGTAGATTTGACCCTTACCTACCTGCATCGCGATGCTATTATGGAAGACGGAAACGCTGCAACAGCTCTCAACATTGATGCTGGCGATGATCTGTTTGTTTCTGTCACGCCGTCCATAGAGCTGGGTGCCAATATCTCATCCGCGCAGGATCACGTGCTGCGCGCTTATGCAAAAGCTGGCGTGACCTTTTACACGGATGATACACTTGATCTAACTGCGCTGTTTGCGGGCGGCGGTGTAAACCCGCAAAGTTTCAAAATCTCGTCCGTCTTTGACAGCACATTTGCCAATCTGGAGACAGGTGTGATGCTGTTTGCTTCAGACACGGTCACACTGTCTGCCGGGTATCAGGGGCAGTTGTCGAAAAACTCTGCGCAACATGGCGGTTTTCTCAAAACAGGCTTTGCCTTCTAGCGGAATGGAGGCCTTAGCGCTCGCCCTTCTGTCAATCGCTCACCGCATTTCGGTGTGCGCCAAAACAACAACGCTATGAGTAGCGCTGCCAACGGGAAAATGCCTGCGTAGCCAACAATTCCAATGTTGCGGATTTGCATGTCTCCCACCACAACACCCACCAGACCCGCAAGAGCCAGTGCTCCGCTTGCGATCAACAGGTAGCGAATCCAGTTTGCAAGTTGGCTTCCACGAAACACTGTCGCCGCAAACAGAACAGACAGCGCAAAGAACCAATCCCATGCCAGAATGTCCAATGCGTAGACAATTGACGGCCATTCAAATGTCAGATGCCGGGCCCATGGGGCCAAGTCGGGCTCTCTGCCCAGCACAAGTATCGAAAAATGCACCGCAGATGTAAGACAGGCCAAAACCGCCGCAAAAACAATAGCGGCCATGCTGTAGGGTTTTCTCGATGCTGGCGCCCATGCGTGAACAGCAATCAACATCACCACCATTGCCGGTACGATCAGCAAGATGAGCAGTTCCATCAGGGTAAAGAATGGATCAGAGATGGGATCGCTTGGCGAGTCCAGCGAGGCAAGGCCGCCGACAAGAACGGCGAGATAAAGACAATCGAACAGTGCCAGGGTCAGGGCGGACACAATCCCCAGTCGACGCACACCATCATGCATATCCGGTTTCCCATACATCTTGAAATGATGATGGAAACCATGGCTTGAAAAGCGCTGTCGAGTATTGATTTGACGCAACGACCGCACCGGATGCCCAAGTCAGTGGATGCTTTTCCAGCATATGCGCGATCACTGATGCGCTGACAAGCGGGGCCGATTGTTCAATATGATCGATAGAGACCCGCCTAAGTGCACATCGGCAAGTCAGTAGCCGTTGCGTTCCCTGGCCTTGCTCAGTTCAAGCAGATCATCATTTGTGCCCACGTCGAAATTGCTCCAATTGTCCCAATATGTGCGCCCTCTCCAGCGGATAAACGAGCCAAAAGTGTACCAAAAATACGCCAGCAATAACGCCAACCCGAAACCCATGAGCAGCGCGAACTCTGCCCCGCTGACAGGAGCTTTTTAAGCGAATGAGTCTAGAGTAATGGCCGATTGATCAGGGTTCAAATTTGAACTTTGATACAGTCCGAAGACGCCGAACAGCCCAGACAATACCAAAGGTAAAGCCTTCAGATATTCACGTTTTAGCGCTGCAGAGAGTCTGGGCTTTTCAAGATGTCTATCAAAAATGACGAGACCAAGAGCCTGTTTCCCTAATGTTTTTCCTCTCATCGTTATCAAACCCGCAAACATAAATGGAGCCAAAAGCACCAGGAACGGTTCGATGGGATACGCAATGACCTGCTTGCCACTTTCGTCCACTAAATATTCTATGGTTGTTGTTGTGAAATTGCCATTGAAGGATATACCCGAACGATGCAGAACCACAGTGTTGTGGGTCGTTAAACCCATGTTAATTGTTTTGCAAATCATCTGACTACGCGCCTGCCCTTCAGATGCCGGCAACAGTTCCTGCATTCTTTCGGTGGAGACTATTTGCTCGGATACACACTCTGTGGATTGGAACAATTCAGGGGCTATGAATTGAACATCAAATATTGAATTGAGCGCGACGGTAATGAATGCAAATACGATAGAAACAAGAATCAAATCTATCAAATAGGCAAATACTCTGCGGATGAAATATCTGTTTGCCAAAGAAGAATCCCCCAAATTCAATTTAACATTGATCTTTTCTAAATTAAAATCACTGATGTTTCAAACTTGGTTTTCTGGAAGCGCTCCATTGATCATTCGTAGTGTCTTATCCAATGAGCGTGGAAGATCTCGACCGCCAACGCTTGCCAAAATTCTTGACACAATTCTTGGCGGAACAGTCTCCCGCATCATGGCGGCGCTGATACATTTTTGTCGTAACGCCAAATCCGCATGTAGCCGCAGGCTGCCTTTAAAAACCGAACGCAATGCGCAAAGCCCCGGGCCAAGTGGAACAGGCCCGCGCAGGAATGGACCGCTTCTGGCCTGTGTTTGGGCACATCATAGAATGACATGCTCAGGGCATTTTCAGGCCAGATCACCGGATCAGAAAGCAAGGCCGCGTCACGGGTCAGTTGGTGCAGTAGTTCTTTACCGCATCGTCAATGTTGCTTTGCAGGGTTGCAATGCGTTCATTGTACAGTTTTGTCATGCACGAGACATTTGAACCACAGGCGGCGCGGGACTTCAGGAAGGCCGTTGCGGCGTCATGACGGATGCCGCTGACGCCCATCAGCAATGGCATTGCCTTATAGCCATACCACAGCCCGCCCATCTGTGAATCCAGAGCCGATAGTGTCGGATTGGAACATATTGCCAGTTCGTCCGGAGCGGTGGCTTTGGAACAATCAAAACTGGCGGCGGAAACAGGAAGTGAAAACACTGTTGCGGCGAATGCAATTGCCAAGGCTTTGATCTTTATAGGCCGATATATCATGTCTCTCTCCAAATTTTGCAAAATACATATTTGCAAGTTCGCGTATCACACTCCCAGAGCCGTTTCAGTCAGAGCAAAATGCTCGGTCATTGCACGCTCCCGATGAAACATCTGTTTGCCAAAGTAAAATTCCCAAATTTCAATTTTACATTGAGGGTTCATAAACTGAAATCACCAATATCTCAAACTTGGGTCTTTGGGCGCGCTCCATTGATCGTTCGTCGTGTCTTATGCAATGAGCGTTGAAAAACCTGGCCGCTAACGGCGCGTTCATGACAGACCATGCCAATGCAAGTCACACGGCATTGAGACGCGGAATTCCAATGTCCGCCTGGAGACAAAATATGCGACACTGAAGTTTCACGGAAGATATTTTCAGAGAGGAAATCTGTTGAAATTTCAAAGATTATACTCGGATGCTGAAGGCGAGAGTCATTGGCGAGATGTTGAAGTTGGGCTTGAGGAGCGCGTGTTTGCACCTCCGGCGCAAAAAATCGAAGTCTCTGACCCGGAACCCGTTACACAAATGATGTTCCTGAGGCTTCGATCCGGTTGGAATGAGCCCATTCACCCGACACCTGTCCGACAAAAGCTTATCTGCCTTTCCGGAAGCGTCCGCGTGACCGCCAGTGACGGTGAGGTGCGGGACATAGGTTGTGGCGATGTCTGGTGCATGGAAGATAATCACGGCAAGGGCCATCATACGGCGGTCACAAGCGAAGAAGACTTTGTATCGGTGATCGTGCAACACGGGTAATCCATGGACGCCGCGCCGCATATTTTGCAGAGATTTCACCAAAAGGCCTCAGTCCAGATCCATTAGGTCCCTTGATAAATCGAGCTTATTGCTCGGCTTCTTGATCGTGGAAATGGTAAATGGGCCAGATGTCGGATTTGATTGATGAAGGAACCGGTTCCGCTCTGGTTTTTCTCCATGGCGCGGGTGTGGACAATACGCTTTGGGAGCCACAGATTGCCGCATTTAGCGCAACCCATAGGGTAGTTGTTCCAAACCTGCCCGGGCACGGGGCTGTTCCGGCGGTCGAAACAATTCAACAGATGGCGGACCATATCAGAACGCAATTGCATAATCGTGGAATCAGACAATATGCGATTATTGGCCTTTCCCTTGGCGGTATGGTCGCACTTGATATGGCAGGTCGCTGGCCGGAGGAAGTTACGCATCTGGTGATGATCGAATCCGTGCCGAATGTGGCCAACAATCGTGCCGCTCTGTTAATGGGGCGGGCCTTTGTCAGCTTGTTCAGGGTCGTCAGTCCGAAGCTTTTCACCCTGCTTCCGGCCCGCCAGCTCGGCGCTGAAACACCAGATGCAGCATACTATCTCAAACGCGTCCTTCCCCAAACAAAGGCGCGGGAAAACCACGCAGTTCTGCAGGCGGCGCTGGCCTATGACGGACGCCAGCATCTGCCCGGATTATCAATGCCGACATTGATCATGGTGGGTGAGAAAAACCGGGCCACCCACAAACGTGCCAAGGCAATGTCCAGGGCCATTGAACGGTGCCAGTTTGTTGTAATTCCGAACGCGGGCCACATTGCCAATCGCGATGCACCGGGGTTCGTCAACACCAAATTGGAATCGTTTCTGTAAGCCAAACCCTGAAAACCATGCCGCAAGGCGTCAAGAATCCCGTTCGCACTTGATGCACATCAATAGAATGATTGCCTATTTCGACAATTCTCAGTGTGTCTACTGGGCAGGAGGATTGACCAAATGGATAAATCAGAGATTTCCCGCAGATGCTTTCTGACTTTGTCAGCTGGTAGCGCAGCCCTTATTGGGCTACGCGAACGGGACGCGAACGCTGCTGCCAGAATTTCCACGAAGGCGCGCATTGTTATCATTGGTGCCGGTGCCGCTGGTACATCTCTGGTCAATCGGCTCGTTGACCGACTTGACGGCGCAGCAATCACAATCATCGACGGGCGCAAGGACCATCTTTACCAGCCAGGCTTGAGCCTCGTTGCGGCGGGTCTGAAACCTGCTTCCTATACGGTGTCGTCGACAGAAGGCTGGCTGCCCCAAGGGATCAGTTTCATCGATGAAGCAGCGGTTGCAATTGATCCTGTCGCCAAAACGGTGTCCACCGCTGGCGGACAAGCTGTTGACTATGATTTCCTTGTCGTTGCACCGGGCCTTGTTCTTGACCATGCAGCCATTGAGGGGTTCTCACTTGATCTTGTCGGTACAAATGGCATTGGCGCGCTTTATGCCGGGCCGGACTACGCGGCTAAAACCTGGGAAGCTGCCTCAAAATTCACCGAACAGGGCGGTGTTGGGTTATTCACCCGTCCGGCGACAGAAATGAAATGTGCCGGTGCGCCGCTCAAACATGCATTTTTGATTGATGACATTGCGAGCCGAACCATTGGACGGGACAAGTTTGAAATCATTTACGCAGCACAGAATGACACACTGTTTGGTGTGCCAATCGTTTCGGAAAAGGTGCGTATGCTGTTCGATGAGCGCGGTATCGCGCCGGCCTATTCCAATGTTCTCAAAGCGGTTGATCCGGGCCGGCGCATTGCCACATTTTCCACCCCACAAGGCGACCGAGAGACCGGCTATGATTATCTGCATGTCATTCCGCCGCAACGCGCACCCGATATCATTCGCCAATCCGGGCTGAGCTGGGCCGACAAATGGACGGATCAGGGCTGGGTTGAATGCGACATGCGGACTTTGCGCCATTTGCGCTATCCGGACATTTTTGCACTCGGTGATGTCGCTGGCGTTCCAAAGGGTAAAACGGCGGCCAGCGTCAAGTGGCAGGTGCCTGTTGTCGAAGACCACCTTATTGCGGCGATCAACGGCAATGAAGGAACTCTGAGCTATGATGGCTACACATCATGTCCTCTTATCACCCGTGTTGGCCGCGCGATGCTGATCGAGTTTGACTACAACAACAATCTGACACCGAGCTTCCCGGGCATTGTTGCACCATTGGAAGAGCTTTGGATCAGTTGGCTCATGAAGGAAGTCGCATTGAAGGCGACCTATAACGCCATGTTACGCGGCAAGGCGTAAGGAGCACTCTGCCATGAAAGAACTTACATTTGAAACAATGCTGGCTGTGTTTGAAGAGGTGTTTGGCCGCGGTCTGTTTTGGACCATGATCGTCATCACGATCCTGGTAACAATGGCTTATCTTTACGTGCTGATCCGCGACCGGGCCATGTCCATGCGCAAATTTTTCTGGGCTCAACTTGCAATGCCGTTCGGGGCAATCGGCGCTGTGCTTTTCCTGCAGCGCGTAACCCATTCCGGGTTTCGCGACATAGGCGGTCCAGTTGATGTCATCATCCTGCTTGGCGTTGCTGCCATTGGCGCGGTCGGACTTGCGATCCTCGTCTACACGGCTCAGTCACTGTTCAGAGGCAAGTCGAGCGTTGGCAGGTTTCAGCAGAATTTTTAGGGTCTGAACCAATCGGCTTTCTTCCTGCATTGTGACCTGAACCCCATTTGATACCAGTTTGCATTGTTGCCTTGCGCTTTTGACCGACAACCATTCCAATGGCGGTCTTTGTCTGGGCATCCAATGGGGCTAGCGGGATTATGAACAACTTTGAAGAAACACTGGATCCCGAGGACTGGGAACCCTCTCGCAAACTGGCACATGAAATGGTTGATGATGCGATCCGGCATCTCGACACTGTGCGCGATCGCGGTGTTTGGCAGGAGATGCCAGACCATGTGCGGGCACATTTCAAAACGTCTGCGCCAATGGGCCCGCAGGAGCTTGAAGCCGTTTATGAGGAATTGCGAAAAAACCTTCTCCCATATTCGATGGGCAATATTCACCCGCGCTTTTGGGGTTGGTATATGGGGTCCGGCAATTTTACCGGAGCGCTGGGTGATTTTCTGGCAGCTGTGGAAGGGTCGAACCTGGGTGGCGGCAACTCAGCTGCGGTCATGCTGGACAGTCAAGTTGTTGACTGGTTCAAAGAATTGATGGGGTTTCCGCCCAGCGCCAGCGGCACATTAACCAGCGGCGGTTCCATGGCGAACATGGTGGCACATACGGTTGCCCGCAATGTCATGGCTGGAATTGACGTGCGTGCGGACGG
>JBPOEV010000010.1:0-133497 GCA_051251535.1 Alphaproteobacteria bacterium | reverse complement strand
TACGAAAAACCCCCCGAATTGCCCAAAAGCAAAGCGGGGGGTTTTTTGTGTGCGCAAATTACAAAGACCGGGAGAGGAAGCTTCTGTTGCCTTAAATAAGTTCTCCCAGGCTGGACAAGTGGTCTATTTCATAATCAGCATTCATGGATTTCAAATGGGCAAAGTCATGAAACAGAGCGTTTTGTGGGGGCGCAAACAAACAGGTTTGGCAACCCATGGATTTGCCCGCGAGAATGTCCACATGAGAATCTCCGATTACCAATGTGTCGCGCGCATTGGCACCCATTCTATCAAGAGTTTCCTCAAAAGGCAGCGTGTTCGGTTTATGCCCGTAGCCATCATCTCCTGCGATGGTGGAGGTAAAAAACGGATTGAGACTATGTGCAGCCAGTCCGCTTTCCAATAAAGGACGCGCACTGGAACTGACAAGGCTCAGTGCTGTCGATTTGCCTTTGAGCACATTGAGGGTTTGAATGGCCCCATCATACAAGTCCACCTCATGGGATGCCTCCAATACATGAGCGCGGGTTTCCTGTGCTATTTCTGGAAAATCGATGTCCGGGTGTCTGTCTGGAACTTCGTGATGATTGTGGAAAAACTCAGCGACAATTTCCTTGGATTCAAATTTGAGATTGCGTCGACTGAGCGAAGTTTGATACCCACCGAGCCACAACTCCAAAGTTCTGGCAAGCGTTCCATCCCAATCAAAAATGATATTTTGAACACCCATTCCAAGTGTCTACCTCCGAATATGTTGTGCAGCTGGTTTAGCATTCCTGGCATACAAAGATAATGGGAGAGTGTGACTTTTGGTGACAGCATCTTTTGCCCAGATGATGAAAGCACGATATATCAACCAGTATCAGTGCTTCCATTTCCAGCAGACAGGTCCCCGATGAACGCTCCAATCTCCAACAAGGACGCGCCAGCTCAAGCAGGTTTTCAGTGGGATGATCCGTTTTTGTTAATGGAGCAACTCACAGAAGAAGAACGTCTGATCAGCGAGGCGGCACGCGCCTTTGCAGCCGAGAAGCTGCAGCCTCGCATTCTTGACGCTTATGCTGCGGAGGAAACTGATCCTGAGATTTTTGCGGAAATGGGGGCGATGGGCTTGCTTGGTGCCACAATCCCTGAAGCTTATGGTGGTGCGGATGTCGGCTATGTCAGTTATGGGCTGATTGCCCGTGAAGTGGAGCGCGTTGACAGCGGTTATCGCTCGATGATGAGCGTGCAGTCCTCATTGGTGATGTATCCGATTTATGCCTATGGTTCTGAGGAACAACGCAAAAAATACCTTCCGAAATTGGCGACTGGCGAATGGATCGGCTGTTTTGGCCTGACAGAGCCGGATGCCGGTTCCGACCCCGCAGGTATGAAAACCAGAGCGGTCGAAATTGATGGCGGCTATCGACTGACCGGATCCAAGATGTGGATTTCCAATTCACCGATAGCGGATGTGTTTGTGGTGTGGGCCAAATCCGAAGGCCATGACAACAAGATCCGTGGTTTTGTGCTGGATAAGGGTATGGCCGGGCTGAGCGCGCCGAAAATAGGCAATAAACTGTCTTTGCGTGCCTCTGTCACCGGCGAGATTGTCATGGATAATGTCGAGGTCCCTGAAGCAGCCCTCTTGCCTAATGTCTCAGGCCTGAAAGGGCCATTTGGCTGTCTCAACCGGGCGCGTTACGGCATCGGCTGGGGCGTGATGGGTGCGGCGGAAGATTGCTGGCATCGTGCCCGCAATTACGGGCTGGAACGCAAGCAGTTCGACAAGCCCTTGGCAGGCACGCAGCTTTTTCAGAAAAAACTGGCCGATATGCAGACCGAGATTGCCCTTGGCCTGCAGGCCTGTTTGCGCGTGGGCCGTTTGATGGATGAAGGGCGCAGCGCGCCTGAAATGATATCGCTGATCAAGCGGAACAATTGCGGCAAGGCACTGGAAATTGCCCGTCATGCGCGGGACATGCATGGCGGCAATGGCATTTCAGGCGAGTATCATGTCATGCGCCATGCGCAGAATCTGGAAACCGTAAACACCTATGAAGGCACCCATGATGTGCATGCGTTGATTCTGGGCCGGGCGCAAACCGGATTGCAGGCATTTTTCTAGATGGCTTCGCCCAAGCCGCTGTCCGGATTGAAAGTTCTTGACCTGTCACGGGTGCTGGCCGGACCGTTCGCGGGACAGTTGCTGGCTGATCTGGGGGCAGATGTCATTAAAGTGGAAAGCCCTCAAGGTGATGACACGCGCAGATGGGGGCCTCCCTTCATTGATCGCGAAGACGGCAGCCGGGATGCGGCCTATTTCCACAGTTGTAACCGTGGCAAGCGGTCTCTCATTGCTGATCTGAAGAACAGTGATGATCTGCGCCGGATTGAAGCTCTGATAGCCAGAGCCGATGTGGTTCTTGAAAACTTCAAGGTGGGTGGCCTGAAGCAATTCGGTCTTGATCATGCCACGCTCTGCGCCCGTCACCCAGGCCTGATTTACTGCTCCATTACCGGATTTGGTCATAGTGGCCCGAAATGTCATCAGGCTGGCTATGACATCATGATACAGGGCCTGTCCGGCATCATGTCAATTACGGGTGAGGCGGATGGCCCACCGCAAAAGATGGGCGTTGCTTTCGCGGACGTCTTTACGGGCCTTTACTCAGTGATCGCCATTCAGGCAGCGTTAAGCGAGCGGAGCCGGTCCGGCTTGGGGCAATTCATTGATATGGCGCTGTTTGACACGATGACGGCCGTGTTGGTCAATCAGGCGATGAACCATCTGACATCAGGCGTCGCGCCGCAACGTATGGGGAATGCACACCCGAACATCGTGCCTTACCAAGCATTTGCCGTGGCTGATGGTTATGTGATTGTGGCTGTCGGAAATGATGGGCAGTTCAAGCGGTTTTGTGCGGTTCTGGAACGGGATGATCTTGCGGATGATGCGCGCTATCAAACGAATCCGGACCGTGTCCGGCATCGGAGTTCGTTGATTCCAGAGCTGGAAACTCAATTGCAGACCTGGCAGCGAGACCGGCTTTTGACAGCCCTTGAGGCCGCAACAGTTCCGTGTGGTCCGATCCATGATGTGGGTGAAGCCATCAATGATCCGCAATTGCAATACCGCGGCATGGTGCTGGAGCGCGAGGGCATACCGGGACTTGCCAGCCCCATACATTTTGGCACGGAAGTCCTGGCGTCGGAACTGGCGTCACCGACGCTTGGCAATACAAGTTTTGACGATGCGGAAAAACTGTTTGGCCGTGTTTGAAAAACACTCTCGACGTGTGCAGCCGGACTGGGCTAGAAGAACTTCATGACACAAAACATTGACCTTCTGCGCCCTGTCCTCACGCGCGCACCCGTTGTTCCGGTTCTCATCATTGATGATGCGAAATCGGCTGTTCCCCTTGCACGCGCCCTTGTTGCCGGCGGCCTGACTGCGCTGGAAGTGACGTTGCGCACACCAGCGGCGTTGGAGGCCATCAAAGCGATTGCTGATGAAGTTGAAGGTGCTGATATTGGCGCCGGAACGGTTCTGACGCCAGGCCAGTTGGATGCCTGCGTCAAGGCTGGCGCCAAATTCCTGGTAAGCCCTGGCTGTGCGCCTGATTTGCTCGATGCGGCCAAGGATAGTCCGGCCCCATTATTGCCAGGTGTTGCCACGGCAAGTGAAGCCATGCAAATCATGGAACGCGGCTATACCTATATGAAATTTTTCCCTGCCGAGCAGGCCGGTGGCGCGCCCTATTTGAAGGCTCTGTCTTCGCCCTTGGCTGATCTGCGGTTTTGCCCGACCGGCGGCGTATCCTTGAAAAATGCCACAGATTATCTCTCCCTTCCCAATGTGATTTGCGTGGGTGGGTCCTGGGTTGCCCCAAAGCAGGCCGTTGTGGATGGGGATTGGGACGCCATTGAAAATCTGGCGCGTGATGCGTCCAGGCTCGGACAATAATCGGTGCGGGGCGAAGCAGATGTTGAAGGGGTGGCAACAATGCCTGCAGTACAGCGTTAAGGCCCTTTGGGTTGCCGTAGCTGCTTGCTTTTTGTCCTTTCACATTGCCAATGCTTTGGAGCCACCGGTTCCATTTACCGTATTTGCAGCGTCCAGCCTGACGGATGTGCTGGAAGATTCGATAGCTGCCTATCATGAAGAATACACGCCCAGATTGGTAACTCTCTCTGTTGCGGGAACCGGGACTCTGGCGCGCCAAATCGAGGCCGGTGCACCGGTGGATGTGTTCATTTCAGCCGATCGTGAGTGGATTGATTATCTGTCTGACAAGGGTCTGATTGAAGGCCGTACGGCCACCCATGTTGCGACCAATCGTCTGGTTCTGATCACGCGCTCCGACACACGACTGTCCGGAACGCTTGATGAACGGCTGGTTCAATTGAGTGAGTCCGGCCGAATTGCAATGGGGGACCCCGAAGCAGTGCCCGCAGGGCGCTATGCGCGCTCTGCGTTGCAATCGCTCCAAATATGGACGAAGTTGCAAGGTGCGATTGTGCCAACGACCAATGTGCGGATGGCATTGGCGCTGGTTCTGAGGGGGGAAGTTGATGGTGCAATTGTTTATGCAACAGATGCTGCGCTTGCGCCTGAATTGACGGTGCAAGCTGTGTTTTTGCAAGGGCTTCATTCTCCTATTCGCTATTGGGCTGTGGCACTTGGCGGCGCGCCCTGGACAGCTTTTGACTTTATCTCCAGTCTGCGCAGCGCGAAGGCGGCCGAGATTTGGGAAACCAACGGGTTTTTGACGCCGTGACCCCAGCCGAACTCAGCGCCCTTACTCTATCACTCAAAGTGGCCTCACTGGCGCTGGTTGTGATGATGCCATTGGCAATTTTTGTTGCCTATGTGTTGTCGCGCAAACGGTTTCGGGGCCACAGCTTGTTGAATGCGCTGGTGTTTTTGCCTCTCGTATTGCCGCCAGTGGTGACCGGATATTTTCTGCTTCTGACCTTTGGGCGTACCGGACCGGTTGGCATGGTTCTGGACAGTTTGTTTGGCACACGGCTCGCCTTTACCTGGGTGGGCGCTGCAATTGCCGCCGGGGTTATGGCGTTTCCGCTTATGGTCCGGCCTTTGCGACAGGCTTTTGATGCTGTGGATCCGGGGCTTGAGATTGCGGCAAAGTCACTTGGTGTCAAACGGTTCCGGCGCTGGTTGACCATTACATTGCCGCTGGCAATGCCCGGGCTGATAGCGGGCGCTGTGCTGGGCTTTGCCAAAGCTCTGGGTGAATTTGGAGCAACCATTACATTTGCAGCCAATATTCCTGGAGAAACACGGACGCTGGCGCTCGCGATTTATACCGAGTTGCAGCGGCCGGGCGGTGAGACACCGGCTTTTCGGCTGACATTGATCTCACTGGCCATCGCTGTTGTGGCCGTTATCCTGTCCGAACTCGTTGTTGCGCGGATGGCGCGCCGAGCACGCGCAGCGCAGGAGGACCGGCATGGGTGAGTCTCCCAGTACGTCCGCTGCGCCAATTCTGGACGTTCAGATACATGGTGTCGTTGGCACATTTCAGTTGCGGGCAAAATTTCGCTCGCAAGGATTGGCAACGGCTGTGTTTGGTCATTCGGGCGCTGGCAAAACCTCACTTATTCAGATGCTGGCTGGCCTGAGAACACCCCAAGCCGGACATATCCGAATTGGAGACACTGTTGTTTATGACAGCGCAGCCGGGATCAATGTTCCGGTGGAAGAGCGCCGTGTTGGAATGGTGTTTCAGGACAGCCGTCTGTTTCCGCATATGTCTGTGGAACGAAATCTGACTTACAGCCATTGGGCGGGTGGTCGTTTGCCGGGTCTCAGGTTTGACAAGGTTATTCAACTGTTGTCGCTGGAAAACCTTCTGAAACGAAACCCGCTGACCCTGTCCGGAGGCGAGCAGCAGCGCGTCGCCATTGGGCGTGCTCTGCTATCTGACCCCCGCATCCTGTTGCTGGATGAACCGCTGGCGTCTCTCGACAATGCGCGAAAGCAAAACATTTTGCCGTTCATTGAGCGGGTTGCGCAGGAAAGCCGAATTCCGATCTGTTATGTCAGCCATTCGATGGATGAGGTGACACGCATTGCCGATGATCTTGTGGTTTTATCTCGTGGCAAAACCATTGCTTCTGGCCCGTTGACCGAAATTCTGACGCGTGTTGATCTGGGCGGAGCAACGGGGCGTCATGAAGCTGGTGCCATTGTTTCTGCAAAGGTCGTGGCCCATGACGACACGCTGGGTCTGACCCACTTGATGCTGCAGACCGACCCACCGTTGCAGTTCGAATTGGCCCGCAGTGAATTGCCAATTGGTGCCGATGTGCGCCTGCGCATAAGGGCAAGAGATGTGTCCATAGCGACCCAACCGGTGGCCGGCCTTTCAATTCGCAATCAACTTCCTGCACGAATTGAGACTGTCAAAACTGATGAGCAGGGCTTTGCTGAACTCGTGCTGCGTCTTGGTGCTGATGGTGCTGGTGCCGGATTGCGCGCGCGCATCACCGCAGCCTCAGCTCTGGAGCTGCAGTTGGAACAGGGTGATCTGGTCTTTGCCCTGGTGAAGTCCATAGCCATTGAACGCCGATTGCTACAGCCGATGATTGAGGTCGCAGCCAGAGCTGATCCGGTTGCAGAGCTTAATCCTGTTGAGCCTGCCCCCGCCGAGCCAGCACCAGCAAAACCTGCACCAATTGAGTCAGACCGCCCTGAAGCGGGCGGGCCTGAAGCGGGCCGCCTTGATGTGGTGCCGCAGCGTGATGCCATGGTTGACCGGCAATTGGCAGCTGGATTGGCAGCGGAATTTCTGGACGTTGAAAAGACGCCTGAACAGCCGGTGCCGGATGAAGACCCTGATCCTGTTGGCGAGATGGTCGTTCCTGATTTAGTGGTTCGCGGTCCAGTTGTGACTGTCCCGGCTGTAACTGACCCGACTGAAACGAACTCGGACCTTTCTGAGGAAGACACCAGTGTCGCCCCTCAGGCTGAGGTGTTCCTGGTTCCGGAAACTCCGGTAGAAGAATCCGTCGAAGTTCAGGAAGAGCCGGATCTGGAACCAGAGCCACCAGTTGAAGAAGTCGCTGATGAACCGGTTCCTGAAATGGCGCCCAATCCGTTTTTGATGGATGAGCCGATCATCAAATGATAAATCTCTTCGCTGTTCTGGCGCACCTCAATTGATTGACAGAGTGGTGATTTCAATCATCTTTGGATTCTCGGAACAAGTCCGAGAATGACGACGGTGGGCCAGAATGGCGCTGGTGGTGGATTTGTTTTGGTTCACAAACCAGCCCCGCCTCACAAACCAGCCTGACCTACAAACCAGCCGTCGCCCTCGGACTTGTTCCGAGGGTCCATGGTTGATCGGGTGTTTCTGTACAAGCAAATCATGGGTTAAGGCGCTTTTGTTCGTTCCATAAAGTCAGCCATACGGCTGATTGCCCGTTCTATGTTCTCTGCCGAATTGGCGTAAGAGAGCCGGATATAACCTTCTCCCAAAATGCCGAAATCGGGACCACCGATTGTGGCAACGCCAACCTCTTCCAGCAAAGCGCTTGCCAATTTCTTGGCGGGCCAGCCTGTCTGCTTGATGTTGGGGAATGCGTAGAATGCCCCTTTGGGCACTGCGCAGTTAACGCCTGGAAGCTTGTTAAGTTGATCCACCACAATGTGACGGCGGTGGTCGAAGGCTGCCATCATATCACCAACCGCATCCTGAGGGCCGGTGAGGGCGGCGATACCGGCATATTGCGTTGGGGCATTGACGCATGACCAGGCATTCACAGCGAGTTTGCGAACCTTGTCATAGAGCGCATCTGGCCAGACAGACCAGCCCATGCGCCAGCCGGTCATGGCGTAGGTTTTCGACCAGCCATTCAGCACGATCAGGCGATCCCTGATCTCCGGATACCCCAGCAGCGAGACATGCTGCTCGCCATCATATGTCATGCGGTCATATATCTCGTCGGACATGATGGCGATATCGGGACGATCGGCCAGGCCTGCGACCAGGGCATCAATTTCTGCTTTTGGTGTTACGCCGCCTGTGGGATTGGCTGGCGAATTGATAATGACAAGACGTGTCTTGTCAGTGATCAGCGACAGGGTCTCCTGTGCAGAAAATGCAAAGCTGTTTTCTTCGCGAATCGGCACGGGAATGGGTTTGGCTCCGGTAAACTCGATCATTGACCGGTAAATGGGGAAGCCGGGGTCGGGGTACAGGATTTCAGTGCCAGGTTGACCAAACAGCAGGATCGCTGCGTACATGGTGACCTTGCCGCCGGGCATGATCATGATGTTGTCTGGTGAGACTTCCGCATCATAGCGCTGATGAATATCCGCGGCGACGGCTTCGCGCAGTGGCAGAATGCCGGTTGCGGGCGTGTATCCGTGATGCCCATCCTTGAGCGCCTTGATGGCTGCCTCGACAATATGTGGTGGTGTTTCAAAATCCGGTTGGCCAATACCCAGATTGATAATGTCCTTGCCTTCTGCAGCCAATGCAGTGGCGCGAGCCAGCACGGCAAAGGCGTTTTCCTCGCCGATGCGGTCAAAGCCGGAAATTGTTGTCAGCGCAGTCATTGTTACCGAGTCTCCCCTGTTGATTTTGAGGCGCATTTAGGCGCATGTATTGCTGATAAGCAAATTCAAAAACATTGTCGGTTGCGCTTCGCGGTCGGCAAATCGTGCTGGGACGTGGATCGGAACATATCCAACCATTTTGTCAGCGCAACAGGCACTTGATTAGACAGGGAAACCATGAGTTCTGGCAATGAGATGAAGCCACCCAAACTGCGTTCGCAATTGTGGTTCGACAATCCCGAAAATCCGGGCATGACTGCGCTGTATCTGGAGCGCTATCTGAATTTTGGACTGACGCGTGAGGAATTGCAGTCAGGCAAGCCAATTATCGGGATCGCGCAAACAGGGTCAGATCTGTCGCCCTGCAATCGCCACCATATCGAACTGGCGAAACGTGTGCGTTCAGGGATTGAAGCCTCTGGCGCCATTGCGTTTGAATTCCCGGTACATCCCATTCAGGAGACGGGAAAGCGGCCAACGGCAACGCTGGACCGCAATCTGGCTTATCTGGGGCTGGTTGAATTGCTGTTTGGTTATCCGCTCGATGGCGTGGTGTTGACGATTGGCTGTGACAAGACCACTCCTGCCTGCCTGATGGCGGCAGCAACTGTCAATATTCCGGCCATTGCCTTGTCTGTGGGGCCGATGCTGAATGGCTGGCATAAGGGCGAGCGCACCGGGTCCGGAACGATTGTCTGGAAGGCGCGAGAGCAACTTGCGACCGGTGACATTGACTATGAAGAGTTCATGGAAATCGTGTCGTCCTCTGCGCCATCTGTCGGCTATTGCAATACAATGGGTACGGCCACGACCATGAACTCATTGGCCGAGGCACTTGGCATGCAACTGCAAGGGGCTGCGGCAATTCCTGCGCCCTATCGCGAACGTGGTCAGATTTCCTATCGCACCGGCCAGCGCATAGTGGAAATGGTGGCCGAAGATCTGAAGCCGTCCGACATCATGACGCGCGAGGCGTTTGAAAACGCCATTGTGGTGAATTCAGCGATTGGCGGGTCCACCAATGCGCCGATTCATCTGAATGCTATTGCACGCCACCTGGGCGTTCCGCTGAACAATGATGACTGGCAGAGCATTGGCCACAAAGTGCCATTGCTGGTTAATCTGCAGCCAGCTGGCGAGTATCTGGGTGAAGATTACCACAGGGCTGGCGGTGTACCTGCTGTTATTGGCGAATTGATGCGTGCTGGTGCCTTGCCGCATCCGCAAGCTGGCACCGTCAGTGGCCGCAGCATTGGCGAAAATTGTGCAGCGGCGACCATTGAAAATGATGATGTCATCTACCGCTTTGACAAGCCGATGATGAGCGAAGCGGGCTTCATCAATCTGAAAGGCAATCTTTTCAACTCCGCGATCATGAAAACCAGTGTGATTTCTGATGAATTCCGGGAGCGTTATCTGTCAAACCCGGATGATCCGGAAGCCTTTGAGGGGCGCGCTTTTGTGTTTGAAGGGCCGGAAGATTATCATGACCGGATCGATGATCCAGCCAATGAGATTGATGAAAATTGCCTTTTGTTCATTCGCGGAACCGGACCAATCGGTTATCCAGGCGGGGCTGAGGTGGTGAATATGCAGCCGCCTGCCTATCTCATCAAAAAGGGCATTCATGCGTTGCCTTGCATCGGCGATGGCCGCCAGTCGGGAACCTCCGGATCACCGTCAATCCTGAACGCCTCTCCGGAAGCTGCGGCAGGTGGTGGTCTGGCGATTGTTCGGACCGGCGATCCTGTGCGGGTCGATCTGAAAAAAGGTGAAGCCAATATTCTGATCAGTGAGGAAGAGGTAAAGCAACGCTTTGCTGATCTGGAGGCCGCAGGTGGTTTCAAGTATCCCGCCAGCCAGACGCCCTGGCAGGAGATACAGCGCGATCTGACGGCGCAATTCGATGAAGGCATGGTGTTGAAACCAGCCGTTAAATACCGTTCTGTGGCCCGGCAAGTGCCACGGGACAATCATTAGGATCATATAAGTTTCAAGGAGAAACAGATGGGTCGGCTTGCAGGGAAGCGTGCAATCATTACAGCTGCGGCCAATGGCATTGGCAGATCAACAGCATTGGCCTTTGCGCGGGAGGGGGCTGAAGTTATTGCCACAGACCTGAATGCTGGTGCGCTGGAGGGGCTGACCGATGAGGGTGTTGCCCGCTGCCTTGTTCTGGATGCGCGCGATACGGCTGCCGTAACTGATCTGGCAAAAGAGCTTGGTGCGGTGGATATTCTGTTCAACTGCGCTGGTTTTGTGCATCATGGAACGGTACTGGATTGTTCCGAAGATGATTGGGACTTTTCCTTTGATCTCAATGTGAAATCCATGCACCGCATGATTTCCGCTTTCCTGCCTGCGATGCTGGAAAATGGTGGCGGCTCCATCATCAATATGTCGTCGGGGGCCTCCTCTATTAAAGGCGTGCCAAATCGCTATGTATATGGGGCAACGAAAGCAGCTGTTATCGGATTGACGAAAGCGGTCGCCATGGACTTCATTACCAAGGGAATTCGCTGCAATGCGATCTGTCCCGGGACTATCAGGTCACCGTCACTTGAAGCGCGCATCAAGACGCTTGGCGAGGAAGTGGGATCCGACGAAAAGGCGTTGGACATGTTCATCGCGCGTCAGCCTATGGGGCGCATGGCCAGCACTGATGAGGTTGCGGCGCTTGCCGTTTATCTGGGTGCCGATGAAAGTGCATTCACGACCGGAACGACAAATATCATTGATGGCGGTTGGACACTCTGACGCATCGCCAAGGCTAAACAGGAAAAGGGCATTATGGAACTTTCCAAACAGGTTCGTTGGGTATTGGCAGCAGCAGTGTTGCTTTTGGGTGTAACGCAGGGTGTGGCACAAGATCGTGCAGATTTACGGGTGGAGTGCCGTTCGGAGGCACTGACCCGGTATGATCCGAGTAATGTGAATCGCCCGCTGACATGGCAGAACAAGACGAATGAAACCTATTTGTTTGGGCTGCAGCCCGATGAAGATGGCATCTTTGTTGGCGCGGCCACCTTCATCCCATCCAATGGTGATGCGAGCGAATATGCAGCCAAATTCAACTGGCGGGCTGCCAGTCTGTTTCTGGATGATCCTGAAACAGGATTTCCTCATATGCTAATGCGCTTGGTGAATACCGGTGCCGGGCCAGTGTTTGAATCCATGGCCTTGAAGCCGGCCCGATCCGGCCCGCAGCTTATTCGCTATAGTTGCTTTTTCACCTGCAATGACAGGCCGTTGCGCAATCTGCTTGCAACGTCCTGCCCGGTGCCGTCGCCCTGAGCCTTCGTGCCCAGGGGGAAATCACTTCGCCGGAAAAGGTGTCTCGGCAACTGGTGTGATGGGCTTGCCGTTTTCAAACCAGTTGGTGAGATTATCGACCAGCAATTGGCCCATGGCGTTTCTTGTGTAGACCGACCCGGAGCCAACATGGGGCAGCAAGACAGCGTTCGGAAGCGCCATTAGCGCTTCGGGTACATGGGGTTCATGGTCAAATACATCGAGACCGGCTGAGCGGATCGTGCCGTTTTTGAGCGCTTCTATCAGAGCGTCTTCATCCACTGTGGAGCCACGACCAATATTGATGAAGGTGCCATCTGGACCAAGCGCTTTGAACACCTCTTCATTGTAAGCCTTGTTTGTCGCTGCACCGCCGGGAAGAACGCTGATGATGATGTCAACATTTGCGGCCAGAGCTTTCAGTGAGTCATAATAGGTATAGGCGATTTTTTGGTCTGAGCGGCCATAATAGGCAATGCTCAGGCCGAAGCTTTCGGCACGTTCTGCAATGGATTTGCCAATGCGGCCAAGCCCGGCAATGCCAAGGCGTTTTTCACGCAATGTATTTGGCGTCAGCGGGTAGTTTTCCGAAGTCCATTTGCCGGCGCGCAAAAACTGCTCGGCCTGCGGCAATTCGCGGACCGTGTTGATCATGAGGCCAATGGCGGTATCGGCGACTTCATCTGACAGAACATCCGGCGTGTTGGTGACTATGATGCCGCGTTCGCCAGCAGATTTTGCGTCCACATTGTCATAGCCGACTCCAAAATTGGAAACGATTTCCAGATTGGGCAATTTGTCCATCAAATCCGTATCGACATTGCGATGGGAGCCAGCAGCCACTGCGCGAATGGACGGTCCGAGCGCGGCAATCATGGCATCCGGGTCTGGCGCTTCATACAGTTTGTGCGCCCGGAATCTTTCATCAAGCTGTTTCTGCACGTAGTCGCGCATTTCAGAGATTACCAGAAGATCCACGTCGATTTTTGTCATATTGCCTCTCAGGTCACCGTCCATGGGATCATGGACGGCTTTGTTGAACCACAGATTATCAGTTCGTATGAATGAACTGCATTTGTGGGAGTTGCGATCTGTCTATTTGCGCTTGCGCAGCGGGTTTTTGACAGACCCTGTCAGCATCACAGCGGCAATCAGAATTGCAACGAAAATGCCAACCGTTCCCAGTGCGATAACTTGCCCGGCGCCAAAATGGATATGCGGCGTTTGTGCAGCTACAACGCCATGTGCCTGCACATCGGGATGTGCGTTTGAAAGTGTGCTGAGCCAGGGCAGAACGGCGGCAGACAGAAGTGCTTTTTTGAAAATCATCAATATTGTCCCTTGATTTGGTCGACACAGCGCCCGTGAATTCGGTCACGCTGGTATGAGTGATTCATACGCACAAGACGCTATAGTTTCCAGCCGTTCAGTCAAGCGGGATGTACGAAACTTTTACAGCGGTCACAACGGTGCCAGCTCATCATCAAGATCGTCATCAGCGTCATCTGGATCGGCTTTCAGATCGGTGCGTAAATTCTGCTCGATCTGTTTGAGCAACTTTGCCAGACGTTTGCGATCCTTATCATCGATGTTTTTCAAAGAGGCGCGATCCAGGGACTTCCAAGCCTTGTCCACTTCGCTTAATAGCGCAATGCCGGATGCCGAGAGATAGACATGGGATTGTCTGCCATCGGTTTTTGATGACCGGCGTTCCACATAGCCCTGTGTCGTCAGGCGATTGATCATCTTGGTGACGGTTGGCGGACGGACACCCAGCTCTGTTGCCAGATCGCCCATGGTCTGGCCATCTTCCTTGTTCAGCGCCTTCAGCACCGTTTCCTGCCCGGGATGAAGACCGAGTTTGCTCAGTCTTTTGGCTGAAAAGCTACGCTGAGCACGGGCTGCTTTTGTGATGCGCAGGGTTATGGACTTCTTGTGATTAAATGCCATGAGTATGTCCACCGTTGATGCGTGTTGCCCCAAAAAACGAGATTGTTACCCGCCTTAACTCTTCCCTTAAATTATTCAGATGACAGTCCCGTGACACAGTGGAGATAAGTATTCTAACCAGTCAATTAAGGGCAAACTTGCGAATCTTGCGATCAATCTTCAAAAGGTAGGATTTTAGCGCTGTTTGACTGGTTGTATCCATCTTGTAGTGGGCCAAATAAAGGGTTTTGCAACCTGGGGTGCATAATGCGCGAATGCCTCTCAGGATTGTTTTTTTACCCGGCTCACCAATGAGCTTGGAGACGGTCCATGGAGCGCCACATGTGGTTACCGCAGCCAATCGCTTGATGTGCTGCATATTGGGGCGAATGGGGGTGGTGTCTGTTGGCATGATGAATGTCACATGAGGAACCCAGACACGGTCAAGCCAACCTTTCAGCATGGCAGGCAGCCCATACCACCAGGTTGGGTAAACGAAGACGAGTGTGTCACACCAGCGTATGGCAGCGATATGGTCTGCGACCGGAAGTTCGTTGGTTCCGGCATCATGATATTCGCGCCGTTCCTGATCACACATTACAGGGTTGAAGTTTTCGGCGTACAGGTCGATCAGCCGCACTTCATGACCTGAATCAGTAAGCGCTGTGACTACTGTCTGCTTCATGGCCGCTGAAAAGCTGTCCGCGCAGGGATGGCAATAGACCACCAGTGATTTCATTTTTAGGACCCGAGCCGTTGAGTGGAATACAGCACTCTATGCGACAGATTTCACAGGCTTGCAATTGGTGGTGTGCGGTCCTCAATCAGGAATAGCCGTTTACTCTCTTGAAAATTGCCCAAAAAATGCACCCTTGAGTGCCTTAGCCATTGGCAGATTGTGAAGTCGGCTTGGCCTCATCTTCCGGTTCGGAGATCGGGGCAACAACGGGCGCTGGCACTGAAGCGGGCGCTGCTTGAGAAATCAGCTTTTCGGCTTTTTGGGCAAGACTTGTGACTGCCGAGCTTTGGGCAATTGTGGCTGATTCTGCAAAGGCCTGATGGTTGGCTTCAACACGGCCCAGTCGGTACATGTAATTGACCATGACGCCGAAGCTCTGCTGCATGCCCTTTTCTGATGTGTCTGCTTCCGACAGGATGGCATGAAGCTGTGCGCCATTTCCAAGGTGGAAGCGGGCAACGGGATCAATCGGCAATGCATCGCCGCGCTTTGCGCGTGCCAGATAGTAGGCCGCGAACTGTTCTGCCAATTCGGGGTTCGATTCAGTGTCCAACAGTGTTTGAGCGGGATGATCAGGATGTTCTGCCACCTCGCCGTTTACCCATTTGGAGAAGCCCGGGACCGGAGACAATGTGACAAAGGTTTTCAGATTTGGCAGGGCAACAGACAAATCATCGACCACCTGTTTTATGAGTGAGTTGCCGAAGGAAATCCCGCGCAGGCCTGCCTGACAGTTTGAGATAGAATAGAACACAGCGGTATTCGCATCCTCTCCAGCCAGAGAGGGGCGGGTTTGCGATAGAACGGATTGAATGGAATCCGGAATGCCCTTGGACAATGCTACTTCCACAAAAACCAACGGTTCGCCCGGCATTGAAGGGTGAAAGAACGCAAAGCAACGCCGATCTTCCGGCTCCAGGCGTGCGCGCAGATCGGCCCAATCATTGATGGCGTGAACGGCTTCATATTCGATGATTTTTTCAAGAATGTTGGCAGGCGTTTCCCAGGAAATCCGTCGCAATACCAGAAATCCGCGGTTGAACCAGGATGCCAAAAGGTGGTCGAAATCCAGATCCGTACGGCGCAGGGCCGGGTTCTGGCGCAGCATACCCAGCAAGTCCTTGCGCATATTTACGATGCGGCCAGTGGCGTCCGATCCCTGATTGAGACGGCGCAACAGTTCCTGTCTCCGGGGCTCCGACGTCTTCATCAAAGCCTCTAGATTAGCAGGGCTTGGATCGATGGCATAAGCATCTGCTGCCGCTTTGACAGCCTCTACATTCACATCAAGATTGTCGTTGAGATAGGTGAAGAATGCGGCCTTTTGCTCTGTATCCAGTTTTTCGTAGCGCTCCAGCAATGCGGTCCCGATTTTCCGGGCAGATACTTCTCCTCGGTTGGACAGCAATGCATCGCAGAGTTCATCAATGGGGCGATTGTCATTTATGGAGCGCAGAACGCTACTCCGTTCAAAAACGGAGCCAAGAAGATCCTGAAAGAAACCGGAACGTGGCATTTGCTATCCTCTTATCTATGGCCAGACCTGGTTGGGTCGGGCCTGTTAAGGTCGTCGCCGCCCCTAGGCAGGTTAGAATTGTTTTGTCGCAAAAATATGTGTGTGCTCTGTTTCAATGAGGCGCAGGATATCGTTTGCGCCTACGGTGTCAAGTTTTTGTATACAAGAATATTCTTGTTGCATAATTATGAAGGTGTTAGAGTTTACCCATGCCCGCACGCGCTGCCGATCACATCCGCGAAAATTTGGAACAGGCAATTCTGACTGGTTCCTATGTCGATGGTTTACGTCTTGATGAACTTCGGCTGGCGGAGCAATTCGAGGTCTCTCGCACACCTATTCGCGAAGCATTGCAGATGCTGGCGGCCACCGGTCTTGTCGACCTTATTCCGCGCCGTGGCGCCTTTGTGCGCCATCCGGGTTTTGTTGAGCTGGTGGAAATGTTTGAAGTTATGGCGGAGCTTGAGTGCCTATGCGGGCGTCTGGCAGCACGGCGGCTGACGGACAGGCATCTGGTCGATCTCAGAGCCGCGGAAAGTGGCTGCGTGTCTGCGCTGAAAACTGGCGATACAGATGCCTATTACCGGGCCAATGAACGGTTTCACAATCTGCTGTATCAGGCGAGCGGCAATGGCTTTCTGACCGGTGAAGCAAATCGGCTTCACAAACGCCTTCAGCCGTTTCGGCGGCTGCAATTGCGGGTGCGCGGGCGCATGGTGCAATCGATGGATGAGCACAAGGCCATCCTGTTAGCCCTGGAGGCTGGGGATGCCGAGATGACTGGGCGCTTGTTGCGTGATCATGTGGCCATCCAAGGCGAGAAATTTCATGATCTGATGGCTGGATTTCATGGCCAGTCATTGGGCCAGTCATTGGGCCAGCCTTTGGATAAGCCAACGGAAAAATCTGAGGGACAGCTAAATGGTCGACCGGTCGACCGGTCAACCGGGCAGGCCAGCTAGGGCTAGTTTGCTTTAGATCGCTGGTACTATGAAATCTGGAATAATGCCGCTCTGGTCAATGTAGTGTTGCACATTTTCGCCTGCGAACAGGCCATGGTCGGTAACAAGAACAGTACGCCAACCAGCCGCCGCCGCACCGAGAATGTCGGTATGCAAAGTATCGCCCATCATGGCAATGCGTGATGGCGGGACAGATTTTGGAATACGTTCCTGGACAATGTCGAAGACTGAGCCAAATGGCTTGCCGTGGAATTCCGGAGCCATGTTCAGCTCATCTGCCAGACTGTGGGAAAAGAATCCCGGTTCCAGCGAAAAGAACCCGTCCTGGGGTGCCACAACATCCGGATTTGCGACAATCAACGGGCGTGGTTTTTTCTTCAAGCTGTTGCGCAGATAGTCTAACTGCTCAGGCTTGTATCCGATGGCGCTCAAGAACAGGAAGCCATCCACAGAATCAAATGCTTCCGGATATTCGTTCAGTGCGATGAACGGAACGGGTAACTCGTCCTCGTTCAATGGAAACCCGGTAATGACGCCCCATGTTGAAATTTCTGTGTGGGCGCGCAGAGCCCGTATGGCCGCCAGTCGGCTGGGGACAATATCTTCCAGCGCAAATGCCATATTCAGGCGGTCAAACTTTGCCTGTGACTTTTCAGGTGTAAAGCTGGCGCCATTGGTCAGAACAAGGGTTTTTTTGCCAAGCTCCTGAAGTGCCTTGACCCGTTTGGCAGCTCCGGGAACAGCGTCAGCTCCCCTGTTCAAAACCCCAAAGGCATCAAACACAAAAACATCGAACTGGTCTGCCAGTTCACCCAGATTATCTGCATGAACTGATTGAGCGGGAAAATGGGCGCTTGGAAGCCGCCCGCGTGCGTTTTCGTAAAACGCAAACGCGTCGCTGCTGGACAGGGTCGGGAAAGGGTTTTCAAGGCTGGCGAAACGGATGCTCATAGATTGTTGCTTTAAAGCAGAGGCGGCCGTTTTGATAGGGCATCAGCCGCCGATTTTTGAAGGAAAACAGTCGGGAACCTGCTTTCGTCCTCATTGCCAATATTATTGGGATGCCGCATACAAGGAAGACTGTTTTTCAGGGAGTTTTCAAGATGGCTTTGTGGATCAAGAACCCGTTGGCGGTTCTGGCAGAAAATGCCGCTGGCGGAGTGGTTGTCGATAATGGCAAGATTACCGAGCTTGTGCCAATGGGCGGCGCGCCTGAAGGCAATGACATTGCTGTTTTTGACGCAAGTCGCCATGTCGTCATTCCCGGTCTCATCAACACTCACCATCATTTTTTCCAGACACTCACCCGTGCGCATCCCGCAGCTATCAACAAGGAGCTGTTTCCCTGGCTTCAGGCGCTTTATCCGATCTGGGCAAAGAATGTGAAGCCGGACGCATTTCGACTGGCCACGCGGCTGGCCCTGACCGAATTGATGATGTCGGGTTGTACCTGTGCATCAGACCATCAATATCTTTATCCCGATGGCCTTGAAGAGGCGATGGATATTCAGGTGGAAGAGGCTGAGAAACTTGGTATCCGAATGACTTTGACACGGGGATCCATGAATCTGAGTGTCAAGGATGGCGGTTTGCCACCTGACAGTGTGGTGCAGGATGAAGACGCCATTCTGGCTGATTGCGAGCGGGTGATCGGCCGCTATCACGATATGTCGGATGGCGCGCAATTCCGGGTGGCTCTTGCACCCTGTGCACCCTTTACCGTGTCGCGCAGGCTAATGACCGAAAGTGCTGCTCTGGCGGAAAAACACGATTGCCGGCTGCATACACATCTTGCTGAAACGCTGGATGAGGATGCCTATTGTGTGGCCAATTATGGTATGCGTCCGGTTGATTATCTGGAAGATGTGGGTTGGCTTAACCACCGGGTCTGGCTGGCTCATGGCATTCACTTCAATGACGAAGAAGTTCAGCGTCTTGGTCGGCACAAGGTTGGCGTTTGCCATTGTCCGACCTCCAATATGACGCTGGCCTCCGGACAGTGCCGTACCAAGGAACTGGAAGCTGCCGGATCACCAGTGGGATTGGGCGTTGACGGCTCGGCGTCGAATGACAATTCCAATCTCATGGAGAGTATCCGCCACGCGCTGATGATAAATCGTCTCACATATGATGCCGCCTCGGTCACACATCAGGATTGCTTTCGTTGGGCGACAGAAGGATCGGCGAAATGCCTTGGCCGAGACGATATCGGGCGGATTGATGTCGGTATGCAAGCGGATTTGGCATTCTATACGCTGGACGAATTACGCTTTTCCGGTGTGGGTGATCCGTTGGCTGGCTTGGTGTTGTGCGGTGCGCATTCAGCCGACCGTGTGATGATCGGCGGCCGCTGGACGGTCGAAGATGCCATGCCTGTTTCCATGGATATTGGCCGTCTGCGCCATGAACACGGAGCCGCTGCAAAAGCGTTTTTAGAGGCGCTATAGGGCGGTTTTCCTACGGTTGGCTTACGACGGTTTCCCTCATTTCTGAAAAGCAACGGCAGGTAGAAATAAGTATGCAAGCTACATGCATACTCATTTAATAATTGAATCATTGTGTTGGCAGATAGGCATATTTATACAAGTACCACCTAAAGTGTTCAGTAATTAAGTGGACGATAAAAGTGTTGCTTACAAAGATGGAATCAAAATCCGATAGCCTTGGCGAGCTGATTGAAGCCTTTCGAAACTACAGAGTTTCGCTGCAGAATATGCTGAATTCAGACACGACCGAGAACAAGATGAGTGAAGCTGACAAAGCTGTTGGCATGCTCTTTGACAAGATTGTTGGTTTTCAGGCAAAAAACGAAGACGACAAGACTGCCATGATCAATTTCTCACTGAATATGATTGAGGAATTGTCTGAAGGTGACAGCATGATCAATGTTCATACAGGTTTGATCAGGCAATATATTTAAAGAAATTAGTTGGTATTGTGGGCTGGAAAACGTGACCTCTCGCCCGACAGCAATAGGTGCTAGTTCACAGTACCAGCTTTACACGATGTCTTACGCTTGAAGGGTTCAGGTGGAAGTTCGTAAAATTCCGGATGTGCCAGATTAACGGGACATTTTTCCTGGGGGCACACTTCAAGGTCGCAGAGACGGCAGACATAGTGCTGGTCATCACCACCGACCACAATGGCGGGCATCATTTTGCCAATGATGCCAAGCATCGTAACTTTTTCTTCCGCGTCCAGACGGCCAATGGCTTTCTTAAGCACTTTGCTTCGCGCGTTCAGGATATCGGTGAAACAGGCTTCGCCTGCATCAGTGAGAACCACGCACACTTCGCGCCTGTCATGAGCTGTACCCCTGATGCGCTGCACCAGCCCCTTTTTTTCAAGGCCGGAAACAAGCCGCACAACGGAAGAATGCTCCAAAGACAGCATTTTGCGCAGGGTTTCTATGGATGCATTAGGTTCTGAACCAATCTGAACGATAGAGTAACAGGCAGAATTGCTGAGGCTGACAGCGGCTTGTACGGCGTTGTCCATCTTGTCGCTGAGCGCACGCGCAAACACGCCGAAAACATTTTCGACGAATTTATCAGACGATTCTGAAATAGCGTTTTGCTGTCCGACCAAAATCGTGACCCACTTACTCTATAATACCCGACGGCTACAAGTTGCATCTACAGGGTGTTCGAGTAAAGCCAGATCAGAGTAAAATTGTATTTTGCTCAGCTCTAAATCGCAAAAAACTCATTTTATGGTTATCAAACTCTTTCGCCGTCACGGGCAAGCCCGCTGGCAACAAACTCTGTATCGCCCTCAAAATAGCGCAACCAGCGGTCGGTAATCCGGGCGCCATAGCCTACGGGAAGCTCGTGGCGGTGGATCTCTTTTTTCTGTTCGGCAAAGGCTGGATCCTTGTGAAAGGCAATCCAGTATTTTTCGTCATCCGTGACATGGACCGGGCAAATAGCAGTGTCGGTCATGGCTTCGTAATTGCGGATAGTCGTTGTTGCCACACGTTGCCAACGGGCTACGCATTGTGAAAACAGCCTTGAAACCCGAGTCATATCGGTTTCCTCATAGACCGGCTTGCCAATCGAACTCAACGCACTGTCAGCCACGAATTTTGAAAAAGCGTAGACGTCGGAAGACATGTTGACGCTTGGGAAAGGTGCGTACATCAACGGGTCATAGAGCATGTCCGATTTGACACCCGATTGCGGGCAAAAAGCGATGCTTTCAAAGTCATCATACAATGTGCGCTGATTGGTAACCGGGCAGCGCAGTTCAACAGAGTTTGTCAGCGCTGCACCATTGGCCAGATCCCGGGCTTTCACCTGCGTGATGCCCTGCATCTGCTCGGCCAGGAAGTGAAACACGTCGGATGTTTGCGAGCTTCCTTCATAATAGCGCGGATCGTTGAATACGTAGAGACAGGCAACAACGTTGCCCTGTTCAAGCTGGGTTTTGAAATCAGCAAATATTTCAGGAACATTGGCTCTGGTGGCAGAACGCACCATGTAGCGGCCACGATTCAGCTCGCGCCGCCCGGCCACGCAAGGCAACTCACGCGTCATCCAGATCTTGGTTTCTTCAATGGTCTGGGCATCCGTCTTGCGGCCGTTCAGGCCAACGCCAGTGCCGCTCTTGCCATAAGGGGCAGGACCTTGTGGGCCGGTACCGGGTTTGGGCTGTTCGCGGAGGGACGGGGCGTATTTCAGTTCTGACGATTGGCGAACCTGGGAGGTGTCCACCGGAGGTGTCCGAGACGACATGGTCAATCCTTACTCATAACATTTTCGCTACAGCGACTAAACTCTTGCGTTGTTTTGACCGGATGTGGCAACCTATAGTTGCTTCTTATTGGGCGTATTTAAATTAAATTTATTTTAACTTTTATATAAATGCGCTGAATTTTCGGGTTTTTCAACACCCTCAACGATAATTTTTATGGTTAATGCGCGTTTTTTGACGTTTTCTTAAAGAATTTTGTAGCGAAGGGGGTGTTCATGGGCTTTAAACTGACAATGGAGACAGGCAGTGCGGACGCTTCACGTTCGCACCATAAATTCAGCAAAAATCGTTCGGCCTACCCCTTTTGGCCAAACTCATCCAGACAGACCTTATGAAGACGACTAGTGGAACCAAGACGCAGACAATTGCCCTGTTCTCCGGTTCACTTCTGTTTCAAATCATTCAGGTCGGAACCTTTCCAATCCTGATTTCGCAGTTTCTGTCCGACAGTTCGCTGAGCAGTTTTGCTATTGGAATCTTTGTGGCGGTTGCCTGGATCGTTGTCTTTCTGGCGGGTCCCTTTGTGCCGAGCCTGATCGCCGATGTCGGTCCGCATCGGTCCAATCTTTTCGCCTCCTGCTTTACCATCGTCAGTCTTGTCATGTTGGTCCTGTCGCCGACCCCGGCCTTCATTGGGTTGTCATCCATTGCGATGGGTATGGGGCTGATAATCCGCTGGATTGTTTGCGACACACTTGTGGTCCATGTGAGCGCGACGCATGTTCGCGGACGCATGATAGGACTGCATGAAGCGCTGATGGGACTGGGCATTGGATTGGGCCCGCTGCTTTTCGTGGGAACGGATCTTCAGACGGTGGTCTGGATATGCATTGCCATTGCCGTTTTCGGGCAGCTTGCCTTTTTCATCGCCAATCACAGCCCAATTGCCGAATTGGAAGCGGAGCCGGGAAAAGGTCCGGGGCAGAAATTCCTGATCCGGGTCATTCTGACGGCTTTAGTGGCAGCTTTTGTGTCCGGACTCATTGAGAATTCGGCAATCGCCTTGCTGCCGCTGTATTTTGAGCATGTCGACTTTTCGCTCCAGATCAGTGCTATTCTGGTCAGTTCATTCGGGTTCGGCGGCACATTGCTGCAGCCCGCGCTTGGCTATATTGCTGATCGCTGGAATTACTATCTGGCTCAGATGCTCTGCATCATCTTCATTATAGGCAGCAGTCTGGTGGTGCTTTTGTTTACGGAACAAATGCTGGTGTCGCTGGTCGCGTTGTTTTTCCTGGGGGGGGCCGCAGGCGGGTTGAATACGCTGGCTGTGATTGAAGCTGGCAGAAGCCAGAATGCACCTCAAATCCCTGCTGCCATGACCGCGATTGCGATGCTTTATACATTGGGAGGCATTGCCGGACCGGTGGCGTCCGGTGCCAGTCTGGGGTTGTTCCAGAACCAGGGCATGATGATCCTGTTTGTGCTCTCTGGCGCGGTCTTGGCGCTGTTCCTGGTGTTCCACCGGTATCAGGCCACTTTTGGGACTGATAACCGGCAACAATAAATGACCTAGAAGATGCCTTGTATGATGACCATCACCACGCCCATGGTCACAATGAAACCACCATCTACCAGAACCGCAAAAGTGGATTTCTTGACGAACAGTCCCACTGACATGACGAAGCCTGCGATTGTCAGAACAATGAGGATGATGGTGGCAAGGGCATTTTGAGCTGCGGTAACGCCGACCAGCAATGCCAGAAAGAAGGTCGAAACCAGTTGCGTCACCATGGCTGCTACCGGCATGGAAGACGCAGTGCCAAGTTCCACGCCCGAGCCTTCGGCCCATTTCTTTCCAAACAGTATAGGAGAATACCACAGCCAGCCTATTATGAAGCTGACAATGGTTCCTATGATTACGGCCAGCCAATTCACATTGGATGTTAGCTCATTCATCTTCGCCACTCCTCATTATAGTGGGACCGACTAAACGCAGCCGGCCCCTTTTCGATAGACAAAACTAACAGACACTAGCGATTTTCGAAATAAGTGCGCAGCGGCGCCCAGTATCGGGCTTCCCAACCATCGGCCAAATGATCTGTCATTTCTTCAGGGCAGCCGGTCTGATCCAGGGTGATGCGTGTGCCATCACTTTCTGCTGCAAGCATGATGCGCAGCAACGTGTATTGACCTTCTTCCCAAGGGGCTACCCGCCACGCCTGAACGATTTTGCGCCCGGGCTCCAGTTCAATATTTCGGGCTATGATCTGACCATCATGCATGACGGCCTCGCCTCCGGGTTCTGTGCTGATCTGAGATTTTCCGCCGCTGAAAGCCGAATGCTGTTTTTCATCCATGAAAGCGGAATAGATATCCGAGGGGCTGGCCTTTATGAAAACTTCCTGATGAATATGACTGGGCATGAAGCGCTCCTTAGTGGTTTGACCTTCAAAACAGGTTCAGTTATATTCAACCAAATGGTTGAAGGTTTGGCAAGATGAAAAATAACAATGCTCTAAAGTTCGCGGAAAATGGGGGGTCTCCCGGTGATGAGGCCCATCTGGACCGCGTGTTTCACGCCTTGTCAGATCCCACGCGCCGGGCAATCGTGCAACGCCTGTCTGGTTCCAGCGGAACCGTATCGGCGCTTGCAGAGCCTTTTGATATGTCGCTGAATGCGGTATCGAAACATCTCAAGGTTCTTGAAGGCGCCAGACTCATCAAAAGGGATATTGTCGGGCGGACCAGTGTCTGCTCTCTGAACATCGACCCCTTGCTGAATGCCCATGAATGGATTCAGCAATACACACAGTTCTGGAACGAGGTTCTGGACTCTCTGGAAATGCATCTCGACGCTGATGCAGCGGAACCGGGTGCTGCTGCAAAGAAGGATGAGCGACCATGACCAGCACTCAGGATGCCAATCAAGCGCCGGTGCCATCCGCTTCTCTGTCGTTGCTGGTTCGCCGCCTTGTCAACGGGGATGCGGAACGCGTGTTCAAGGCGTGGACACGAGCCGACCAGATTATGAAATGGTGGGGCCCGGCCCATGTCACCTGTCCGCAATGCGATGTTGATCTGCGGGTGGGTGGGCGCTACCGGATTGCAAATCTGCTGCCGGATGGATCTATCATCTGGATTATTGGACAGTTTCTGCGAGTCGAGCAGCCAAATCTGCTGGAGTATTCCTGGCAGTCAGGCTCTGATCCACAATTTGATCCGGAGGCCGCTCAGCGGGTGACAGTCCGGTTTCTGGCCAGGGGACTCAAGACTGAAATTGTTGTGGAACACAAACATATTCCCGACGAACAGAGTCGCACCAATCATAATTTCGGTTGGCTTGGTTGCCTGGATGGTCTGGACTCATTCATGGATGGCAAACAGCCTTCGTAAAGTCATAAAAAAACCGCCGCACCTGTAAAGGAGCAGCGGTTCAATTTTATCAGATGTGGTCCCGAAGGGCCGCAGACTGATTAAGCAGCTTCGATGGTGCTGACAGCAGTTTTGCCGTTGCGAGCATCGATGTCTGTGTCGAAACGTACTTTCTGGCCTTCTGCGAGGCCGGCCATGCCGGAACGCTCAACAGCGGTGATGTGTACGAATACGTCTTTGGAACCATCTTCTGGCTCGATGAAGCCGAAGCCTTTTTGGTCGTTGAAGAATTTTACGGTGCCGGTAATCATAGTTATGTCCTTTACACTAACGTTAGCACGTGGGGTCTGGCTCAAAATTTTTGAGGCACGTCGCCCGGTTTTGTCGAATTTGAAGAAAGTCTGAAACGTGCGCTTCCGTCAGTGGCGGAGCGTTTAACCCAGTAGATCGGCAAATATCGATGGGGGGGATTTAGGGGGCAATTGTGGAAATTGCAAGGCACAATCGCAAAAGATGAGAATTCGTTTTTGTCTGGTTTACAATGTCTTAACCACGGTTCATTGATCAAAACCTGATTAACGCGCTGCCAAATTGGGCACCAGGAGCGTACTCGTTTGGCCTCAATAATCAGATTTTTGGATATGTTTATCCACACATTTGGAATGCTTGGACCGTGTGCTTTCTGATAGGGTCCGCCAAAATAGGAGGAACGAATTATGTTGCGCTGGGGCATTTTATCAACGGCAAAAATTGGTCAGGAACAGCTGATTCCAGCCATTCTGAACGCTGAGAACGGAATTATCACCGCAATTGCGAGTCGCGATGAAAGTCGCGCCAAAGTTGTGGCAAAGCGCTTTGCAATTCCAAATTACTTCGGCAGTTACGAGGCTATGCTTGAAAGCGACCTTGTTGACGCGGTTTATATTCCTCTGCCGACGTCGCAACATGTCGAGTGGGCCATTAAAGCGGCCAATGCGGGCAAGCATGTCCTGTGTGAAAAACCCATTTCTTTGCATGCCGATCAGATTGACGACATCATAAAAGCGCGGGATGCCAATAATGTTTTGGTGTCGGAAGCCTTCATGGTGACCTACCATCCGCAGTGGCATAAGGTCCGTTCGCTGATAGCAGAAGGAGCCATTGGTACCTTGCGCCACGTCCAGGCGGCGTTCACCTATTACAATATGGATGCTGGCAATATGCGCAATATTGCCTCTCTTGGTGGTGGTGCATTACCCGATATTGGCGTCTATCCAACCGTCGGCACACGGTTTGCGACAGGCTCGGAACCAGTGCGTGTTTCTGCAAAAGTGGAGCGTGATCCGACCTTTGGCACAGATATTTTCACATCATGCCGCGCCGATTTCGGCAGCTTCGAAATGACCATGTATGTTTCGACCCAAATGGCGTTGCGTCAGGAAATCTCTTTCCATGGTGACAAGGGCTGGCTGGAAGTCTCTGCGCCTTTCAATGCAGGCCTTTACGACGCTGACTATGTGACCTGGAACAATGCTGATCATTCCGAGCAGCGCAAATACAGTTTTCCCGGTGTAAACCAGTATCAGATGCAGGTGGAAGCGTTTGCGCGCGCCGTCGCCAGTGATGATCTGAAGGGCGAGGAAGAAATATTCTCGCTGGAAAGCTCAAAGAACAATCAGAAACTGATCGATGCCATTTTCCGCGCTGGTGAAAGTGGCAATTGGGAAGATGTTTAAGGTCGGTTGTTCTGTCGCGTGGCTTTTCAACCTGCCCATAGTACCTGAGTGAGCGGACTGGTCGCCTGTCTAGGGCTGTTTTTCAGTGCCTTCGTGGCGGCCACCATTATTCCGGCCCAATCTGAAAGTGTGTTGACCGCGCTGATCCTGCTGGATCAGGTTCCGGTGGCCGTGCTGGTTGTGGTTGCGAGCATTGGAAATATCGCCGGGTCCATTGTCAATTGGGGTCTTGGACGGGCCATAGAACGCTACCGGGACCGGCGCTGGTTTCCGGTAAAGCCTGCCATGCTGGCGCGCGCCACCAGATGGTATCATCGCTACGGCAAATGGTCGCTTTTGCTCAGTTGGGTGCCAATTATTGGCGACCCGCTGACTGTGGTGGCGGGCGTGCTGCGTGAAAAATTCTGGCGCTTTCTACTGCTGGTCAGCATTGCCAAGACCGGACGCTATGTGTTTCTGGCCTATGTGGTTGTGACATGGGCAGGAGCTTAAGCGAGTTGGAGAACTGAACGCAGTTGTCTTCCAACCAACCCGTTAAGCCTATCGGACTTCTATATGGATGTGATCATCGTGCCTGGCCGCTCGGCACCCCTGAAACCGAATGCTTTCACTCTCCACATCAAGCATTTTCTCCAGATGTGGTTCCAGAAGTATTTTTGAAACGCCTTTTTCCTGACCCGTTGATGACAGCCAGTGCAGAGCTTCAGATGTCCGTCGCCTGTCCAGTTTGAGAGGTCGCAAGAAGTGGCTGAACCAGTTCATGTCCCAACGCAGCGTCAACCAGTCGTCACGATTAGCGCATGGCATGGTGCTTTGGCTTGTGGGCTCTTCAAAGGCCCAATAGCCGATTGGTGATCTGGTTTGACCGGGCACATAAATCGCCTCTTCATTTACATAGTAATAGGCAAGGTCCAGTTTTCGGCCGTCATGATGTGACAGATGTGGCAACAGCGGGAAGCCATCCAAAAATGGAAACCCGGCATCCAGTATGATGGTGACCGTGCCGGGATATGCATAGTTCATGTAATCGGACAATTGGAAAACAACGTCTTCCAACTCAGAAGTCACGTAATGCCGATTCAGCAGGCAATATAGTGGTGACTGCATCCACACCATTTCATCCGCCTGATTGATACAGGGAAGGGGAACACGTCCGAAATGTGGAGCCGCTTTTGCAGAAATTGTATGCAAACCGGCATACACCAGTAGAAAAGCTACTGCTGTGATTAGGTGATTTAACGGTGCGCTTTTCCAAAGCCGGCGCCCAGCCAGAAGTGCCAGAATATAGGCCAGGCCGCCAATTTGAGTGAGGAGGGTAAGCGCAACAAAAAGTATTGTCTGAGCGGTAATTCTTATCATCATCCCAGTCTGAAAATTTGGCCGACATATTCGACAAGTTTTGCGCGTCAAACGCTGAAACAGCAAGTGTTGTTTCAATTCTGCGTTGTGTTTTGCTCAATTGAGTCTTGATCCCAATGCCACTTCTCGGTTTCAAATTGTCATGAATGTATCGTAATGAACTTCTACAATTTGAAATGTGCATGGGCCTATGGGATGTTTTTGCCGCTCGGCACGTAACGTCTTAGATGCCCCCAAATTGAGTTCAGACCCCAGATCATGGCCGCAGAAATTGTGAACTCAAATCAACAGCCCAGCGCGCCACCTTCTTTTAATGCCGCATTTTTTGTTTTCCTGAAAATCGGTGTGCTTTCCTTTGGCGGGCCCGCGGCGCAGATCGCTTTGATGCACCGCTTTCTGGTCGATGAACAACGCTGGCTGACAGAAAAACAATTTCTCAATGCTTTGAGCTTTTGCATGTTGCTGCCCGGACCGGAGGCGATGCAATTGGCGACCTATGCGGGTTGGCGGTTGCATGGGTTGAAAGGCGGGTTGATGGGGGGGCTGCTGTTTGTGCTCCCGGGTGCCGTTGTTGTTTTTGCGCTGGCAGCGCTTTACGCCTATCTGGGAAACGTACCATTGGTCAGCAGCCTGTTTCTGGGCATCAAAGCCGCTGTCCTTATCATTGTGGTAGAGGCGCTGCTGAAAGTGTCGAAGCGTGCGCTTAAAGGACGGGCGCATTGGATAATTGCCGGCGTGTCCTTTGTCGGTATTTTCTTTTTGGCACTGCCATTTCCGCTGATCGTGTTGCTTGCAGGGCTGTTCGGGTTTCTCAGCACGTCCTCTGGCGCCAGGGTTGAGGGTGTTGCCGTCGGGGTGCCCTGGCAAAAGACGGTTTTGCAGATCGCTATCTGGCTTGCCGTCTGGTGGGTGCCTGTCTTGGCCGTTGGCGCGTTTTCCGGTGCGCCGATCCTGACCGAAATCGGGGCATTCTTTTCAAAACTGGCTGTCGTGACCTTTGGCGGTGCTTATGCGGTTCTGGCCTATATGGGGCAGGATGTTGTCAGCCAATATGGCTGGCTGACAACGGGTGAAATGATGGATGGGCTGGGCCTTGCGGAGACCACGCCGGGTCCCTTGATACTGGTCACCGAATTCGTCGGCTTTCTTGCAGCCTTTCGCGAGGGTGGGTTCTGGTTGGGAACTGTCGGAGCAATTGTCACCCTGTGGGTGACTTTTGTGCCGTGTTTCCTGTGGATTTTCGTGGGTGCGCCTTATCTGGACTGGATATCAGATCAACCACGGTTGAGTGGTGCGCTATCCGCTATCACAGCGGCGGTGGTTGGCGTGATCCTCAATCTGTCAATCTGGTTTGGTCTGCATGTGTTGTTTCAGACCGTGACCGCGCAAGCCTATGGGCCGCTGAAAATCTGGCAGCCTGACTTCGCCACGCTGGACTGGCGCGTTGTGGTGCTGACAGTTCTTTGTGGTGTTCTGCTGTTACGGCTGCATTGGAATGTTGTATGGGTGTTGCTCAGTGCAGCCTTCAGTGGCTGGGTATTGGCCACTGTATTGTGACCGACACGGGTCGCAATCGTGGTGTAGTTGCGCTATATCTTCGCTGTAATTCAGGCTCTTATTCGATGCTTTGACAAGGAATTTTATGGCCAGAGATGGATTTCCCGCGCCCTATTGGCAGGATATGCCCACAACTGACTTTGACCCGGCCGTGACAGGTGACTGGATTGCGGTACTGCCGGTGGCTGCCATAGAGCAGCATGGGCCGCATCTGCCAGTTGCGACTGACACAACTATTGGCAAGGGCATGGTGGAGGCGACAATTGCACGTTTGCCTGACAGCCTGCCGGCCACGTTTCTGCCGATGCAGCAGGTTGGAAAATCCAACGAGCACATTTCATCACCCGGTACGCTGACCCACTCTTGGGAGACAGTAACCCGAAGCTGGATTGAACTGGGCGAAAGCGTTCACAGGGCAGGCATCCGCAAATTGGTGTTGATCAATTCCCACGGTGGCAATGTTCCGATCATCGACATTGTCGCCCGAGAGTTGCGGGTGCGGTTTGATATGTTGTGTGTGGCCACCGGCTGGATGCGCTTTGGCTTGCCTGGGGGTAGCTATGATCCACAGGAACGGATTTACGGCATTCACGGCTGTGATGTGGAAACATCCATCATGCTGCATTTGAGGCCGGACCTTGTTCGGATGGACAAGGCCGAGGATTTTCGGTCCACACAATTGGACTATCTGAGGGAATTCAAGCATCTGCGCGCCCATGGGCCAGCACAGTTCGGCTGGAAGGCGCAGGATCTCAATGTTGCCGGGACTGTGGGCAATGCAGCTGCTGCCACAGCCCAAAAGGGTCGCGCCATTGTGAACCATCAAGCCGAAAGTTTTGTGGAATTGCTGGATGATGTGAACCGCTTCGACCCCAGTCGTTTGTGGAGCGCATCATGAGGGGGCTGTTTGCGGTGTTGTTCACCGCGATCTGGTGTTTTGCCGGCACGGCTTCGGCTCAGTCATTGGGCGCTTACAAGGATAAGCTGTTTTCCTATCCCAAAACTCTGGAGAAAAGTCAGAACGGGTCTTTTCTGCGTCTTGATTACCGGGTCGAGCGGGATATTGACAAGCGCGATCAGATTCGCGGTGCGAAGGTCAGAGGGTTTTACGTTTCCATGCGCGGCCGCAAGGGCCAACAGGATCTGTCACTCAATTCGGGCAGCGGGCGCATAGATTATGCGCGCACCGGACAGGTGCGCGGTGCGCAATGGATCGTGGTCTATTTGCATGGTCGTGGTGGAGACCGCAGTCAGGGCATCAGCGATTATAATTTCGGTGGAAATTTCAACCGGCTGAAAAACCTGGCTGTGCGCAACAAAGGACTCTATCTGGTGCCCAGCATCAATGATTTTGGTGTGAAGGGCGCGCGTGAAGTGGCCGCACTGATCGGTCATTATGCGGCGCAGGCGCCAGGTGCAAAAATTGTGCTGGCCTGCGGGTCCATGGGCGGGCAGATTTGCTGGCAATATCTCAAAGGTGAGGTTGCTGTGCCAGCTTTGTCCGGAGCTTTGATGCTGGCAACTCATGCCGACAATCAGTTTCTGGCCAGTTCTCATTTGTCAGCCAATGGCCGGCCTTTGCCGATTGTGTTCGGGCACGGCACGTTGGATGGCGCATTTTCCTGGGAAAAAACCAAGGCGTTGTTTGACAGCATTCAGGTGGCGCGGTCCGGCTATCCCGTGCGCATGCGGCTGTTCAACACAGGCAAACATGGCACGCCGATCCGTATGATTGACTGGCGTCAGGAACTGAACTGGATTTTTGCGAACGGCTAGTGCGCAGCCCCTGCCATCACTGCGCTACTTCAAATTCGACACATAATGAAAATTGTCCGTCAGGCAGTAATAAACCCGCCATTCCACGGGACGACCGGACAAGGCGTAAGCAATTCTGTCAATCCGCAGCAAGGGCGTGCCAGTGGCACAGCCTAGGCGTTTTGCGTAGGTCTCTTCGGCGGCCACCGCTTTTAGTTTCTCTTCAGCGCGCACAATAGATTGTCCGAATCTTTGGTCGAACAGGGCATAAACATTGTTCGGTAGAGGCTTGATTTCATCAAGGCCGTCGAACAAGAGTTTTGGCAATACGATTTTTTCAGCAATCAGTGGGGCGTCCTGCAAGGACCGGTTTCGTTCCAGTCGCCAAACCTGATCATTGGCAGCCAGATCAAGAGCCGCGCGTTCGCGGTGGGTTGCCGAGCCGCTGTCCAGACTGAGCAATTGGCTTTGTGGGAAATGGTTATCGTCTTTCTTACCCTCATCCGGTGACAGCATGAAATACTGAAACAGGGCGCGTTCCTGGGTGTGCTCTGCCACGAAAGTGCCCCGCCCCTGGCGGCGCACAACAATATTTTCGTCAGTCAGTTCATCCAGGGCTTTGCGCACGGTCCCCTGGCTGACGCCCAGTTCGACCGCCAATTGTTGCTCGCTGGGCAGCGCGTCGCCAGGCATCCAGAGCTTGTTGATAAGCCGCTCGAGCAATTTATGCTTTACCTGTGCATAAAGGGGACGAAAGCCGAGCGACTTTGCGTTTTGCTCAAGTGTCTTTCGGCTGGTTTCTACTTTACTCATAGGTATCCTGCGGGTCTTTTTCGAAATTCGCAAATAAGGTTACCACCCACCGTTGACAGTGTCATCTGTCTTATGTCTTATATAAGACTTGCTCGCGCTGATAATTGTCGCGCGGAAATTCAAACATTCTAAACAGAGGGCGTTGGGCTTCCAGCGCAGTTATTATGAGCATTCCGCATCTGCTGGTGCATGATAAAGAAGACAATGTTGGCGTGGTTGTCGTTGAAGGACTGACCGCTGGAACCGACATGCTGTGTGTGGTGACTGAAGACAATTCGTCTTTCAATCTTGCCGCCAAAGCGGATGTTCCCATTGGCCACAAGGTTGCACTGACTGATCTGAGCGCCGGTGATACGGCGATCAAATACGGCCAGGATATTGGCAAGATGGTTGGCAGCGCTGAAAAGGGCGGCCATGTGCATACCCAAAACCTCAAAACAAAACGCTGGTAGGAGAAAGCCATGAACACGGAAACATTTTTTGGCTATCGCCGCGAAAACGGACGCGTAGGCGTTCGTAATCACGTTGCAATTCTGCCGGTTGACGATATTTCAAACGCGGCTGTCGAGGCTGTTGCCAACAACATCAAAGGCACGCTTGCACTGCCACATGCCTATGGCCGGCTGCAGTTTGGTGAAGATCTCGATCTTCATTTCCGCACCATCATCGGAACGGGCGCTAACCCCAATGTTGCAGCTGTTATCGTGATTGGTATCGAGCCCAGCTGGACACAGAAAATTGCTGATGGAATTGCCGAAACCGGCAAGCCTGTTGCAGCGTTCTCAATTGAGCAGAATGGTGATCTGAAGACCATCATGGATGCGTCCCGCAAGGCGAAGGAATTCGTTCACAGGGCATCTGAAAAACAACGCGAAGAATGCGACATCTCCGAATTGTGGATCTCCACCAAATGCGGTGAGTCCGATACCACAACCGGCCTTGGATCCTGCCCGACCGTTGGCAATATGTATGACAAATTGCTGCCAAAAGGCATTTATGGTGTCTTTGGTGAAACCTCTGAAATCACCGGCGCGGAACATCTTTGCAAAGCTCGCGCGATTGATGATGACGTTGCCGAGCGCTGGTATGCGATGTGGAAAGCCTATCAGGATGATGTGATTTTTGCGCATCAGACAGATGATCTGTCCGATAGCCAGCCGACCAAAGGTAATATTTTGGGTGGTCTCACCACGATCGAGGAAAAAGCCCTCGGTAATCTTGAGAAAATCGGCCGGACGTCGAAATTCATCGACATTCTGGAACCTGCGGAAGCTCCGAAAAAAGGCAATGGCCTTTATTTCATGGACAGTTCTTCAGCAGCTGCTGAATGTGTGACGCTGATGGCTGCAGGTGGATATGTCATCCACACCTTCCCAACCGGGCAGGGCAATGTGGTGGGCAATCCGATTGTTCCGGTTGTCAAGATTACGGCCAATCCGCGTACTGTGCGGACCATGTCTGAGCATGTGGATGTTGATGTGAGTGGAATTTTGCGCCGGGAAATGACAATTGATCAGGCGGGTGACTCTCTCATCGAGATGATTGCACGCACAGCCAATGGTCGTTTGACAGCGGCAGAAGCGCTGGGTCATCGGGAATTCGTCATGACCAAATTGTACCGCAGCGCCTGATTGGGAGACTGCTTATGGCTGACATAGTTGTCAGCGAATTTATGGACGAGGCCGCCCTTGAGGCGGCCCGTTCCTTGTATGATGTCCTGTATGAGCCTGGCCTCGTCGATGACATGGATACCCTGCTGGCCGAAGTGGCCAATGCAAAGGCTCTGATCGTGCGAAACCGGACGCAGGTCCGGGGAGCGTTGCTGGAAGCTGCCACGCATTTGAAAGTCGTTGGTCGGCTTGGTGTGGGGTTGGACAATATCGACATGGACGCCTGTGCTGCCAAAGGCATTGCAGTCCATCCGGCATCCGGTGCGAATGATTTGTCTGTTGCCGAATATGTCATCACCAATGCACTTGTTTTGCTCCGTGGGGCCTATCTTTCCACGGCTGATGTCGCTGCCGGTGAGTGGCCACGCGGTCGTTTGATGGGGCGGGAAATCAGCGGAAAAATTCTTGGCCTTGTGGGCTATGGTGCTATTGCGCGGGAAACCGCACAACGTGCCACAGCGCTCGGCATGAACATCATCGGGTTTGATCCGTTTTTGCAGCAGGGCGATGCCCAGTGGGGCGATACTGAAAAAGTATCTCTTGAGGACCTTCTTTCACGTGCTGATGTTGTCAGTCTGCATGTGCCGTTAACAGACGAGACTAAAAACCTGATTGATGAAACCGCGCTGAAATCCATGAAGCCTGACGCAATCCTCATCAACGCTGCGCGCGGCGGTGTTGTGGATGAAGCGGCGCTCGCAGCCGCTTTGCGACAAGGCCATCTTGGTGGTGCAGCACTGGATGTGTTTGAGACCGAACCGGTTTCAGCGCAGGCTGGCGCTAAATTTGCTGATATTTCAAATCTTATACTCACACCACATATTGCCGGCGTCACCGACGAGAGCAATATCCGGGTTTCAGAAGTCACCGTTGCCAATGTGCTATCGGTGCTCAAGTCATAAGGCAGAACACTATGGAAGACCGTCAAGTCAGTCTTGCGGAAGCGCGTAATTTTGCGCGCGAAACGCTTGTTGGTTTCAATACTTCACAAGACAATGCGCGGATTGTGGCAGATGCCGTTGTTGCTGCAGAAGCTGACGGCCTGAAGGGCCACGGCCTGTCTCGCCTGCAAGGTTACAGCGCCCAGGCTAAAACCGGCAAGGCGGATGGTCATGCGGTGCCGGTTCTTTCGCGCCCCGCACCCGGTGCGGTGGCTGTTGATGGCAAGGGTGGCTTTGCCTACCCGGCGCTCAAGATCGGGCTGGAAGCGCTTATTGACGTTACCAAAAGCCAGGGCATTGCCATGTTGGGCATACATCATTCCAACCATTGCGGCGTTGCTGGACACCATGTGGAATTGCTGGCGGAGCAGGGTCTTGTGGCGCTGATGTTCGCCAATGCCCCGGCTTCCATCGCGCCCTGGGGTGGAAACCGCGCCATTTACGGCACCAATCCGATTGCTTTTGCCAGCCCGCAGCAGGGCCGTGTTCCGCTTGTGGTGGATCTGTCGGTTTCAAAAGTGGCACGTGGCAACATCATGGCTGCCGCTCAGCGTGGCGAAGACATTCCCGAAGGCTGGGCATTGGACCCTGAGGGCAATCCAACAACTGATGCCAAGGCCGGGTTGGCAGGCACCATGCTGCCAATGGGTGATGCCAAAGGTACTGCATTGGCGCTGATGGTGGAAATTTTGTGTGCGACTCTTGTGGGAGCCAATCATTCCTATGAAGCCAGCAGTTTTTTTGACGGTGAGGGCGCCCGGCCCGGCACCGGTCAACTAATCATGGCGATTAACCCGGCTACCTTTGGCACCAACTATCTGGATCGCTTGAGCGAACTGGTGCTGTCTGTAGAAGAACAGGATGGAACCCGGCTTCCCGGCGACCGCAGACTGGCCAGCCGCAAGAAGGCAGAACTCGAGGGTGTCACGATTACGGGTGCGCTCATGAAGGCATTGGCAGCGATTTAGAATCTGCATTCAATTGGCCCCTCCATACAAGGCCAATTCAACCACCCTATAAATTCTGACTGCCAAGTCAGTTTTCAAGCGGCACGTCAGGCTTATGTCGGCAGTTCTCAGGTGAGCTGACGCAATTCCGCGTGCCGGGATGATAACCGCCCATTATCCGTCCAAGGCCGCAAAAGAGTATTTTACGCCATTGGTGATTCCATTTACTCCAGAACTGGTGCTATGGCTGCCAATGGTCGCTGGCTTTGCGACAAGATTTTTTGAAAATTTTACGCCGATAGTTCATCAATCTTGCCGTTGGCAACTATCACATGGCAACAATTGCTGGGGGTCGACTTAATGCAATCATTTGGAACGCAAAATTGGACTGCAGAAGATGGTGCAAAATTTACCACGCAAAAGGGCCATCGCATTTGGTTGCGCGCGCAGGCGGATGCCCTGTTGGAATTTTTCGAACCCCAGGTCATAAATCCGGCTGGTGGTTTCCGGTTGTTGGGAAATAGCGGGCAACCTTTACCAACTGATCCGAACCATGCCGGTTCCGAGCAGGAATTGCACGATACCACGCGCATGGTGCACTGTTTTTCGATCGGGAAACTGCTTGGACGGTCCTCTGCCGACACTTACATCGACCAGGGAATGGATTTTATCTGGAACCACCACAGAGACATCGGCAACGGGGGCTATTATTGGGGGGTGCGTGACAACGGCCCATCGAACCCGAACAAACTTGCATATGGCCACGCTTTTGTCTTGTTGGCGGCTTCTTCCGCCAAAGCTGTCGGCCATCGCGACGCAGATCGCTTGCTGGAAGATGTGACAGAGATTTTACACAGCCGTTTCTGGGATGCCGAAAATGGCACAACCAGTGAAGAATACACCGCGGATTGGGAAGACATAAGTGACTACCGTGGCCAGAATTCAAACATGCATCTCACCGAGGCGCTCATGGCTGCTTATGAGGTCACTTTGGATCAAACCTATTTGGATATGGCGCAAAGCATCGCCGAGTTTTTTATAAACCAGCATGCCCGCACATTGGGGTGGCGTGTTCCTGAGCATTTTGATTCCGAATGGCGCGTTGATCTCGACCATACAGGTGATCCTGTTTTTCGCCCGAAAGGCGTAACACCCGGTCACGCACTGGAATGGAGCCGCCTGATTATTCAGCTATGGAATATGAACAAGCGGCAACATGACTGGATGCCCGAAGCTGCCAAACACCTGTTTCTAGTCGCTGTCGAGACTGGCTGGGACACTGAAAGTGGTGGATTATATTACACCACTGATTGGAGTAATCGACCTGATCAGGCCGTGCGTCTGTGGTGGCCATGTGCTGAAGGCGTCGCTGCAGCAGCGGTCCTGGGGACTGTTCATTCTGACCCAGAGATTGAGGATTGGTACCGTAAAATCTGGGGTTTCATCGACAACAACTTTATTGATCATAAAGAGGGTGGTTGGTTTCCGGAATTGGATTCTGAATTATCACGAACAAACATCATATTTGCAGGCAAACCGGACTTGTATCACGCGCTTCAGGCCTGCCTGATACCGTTGTTGCCATCAGATGGCAGTGTAATCCAGGGGCTGATTGGTGAAGCAGCATAGCTCGAAGAGTAATTCTGGCTGGTATCACTAACAGAGTGGATTGATCGTCTGCGGATTGGTCTTCCGCTGGCAGGCCGCAATTGTGTGGTGTTCGGGATGGGTGTCGGCGTTCGCATAGAGAGCCGCCACATCACAGCCCTTTTATCAGGCCTGTATTCCAGATATGGTTTCGCGGTTCGCGCAATTCATGCGCCACAGAATCATTGTTCTGGAGAATCACGTGTCTGAAAAACCAACCTATACCGTGTTGGAAATGCTGGAGAAGCTCGTCGCTTTCCCAAGTGTCTCTCGAGACAGCAATCTGCCTGCCATAGACTTCATTGAAGACTATCTCAGCGCCTATGGTGTGACATCGACACGAGTCTACAATTCTGACGGCACCAAGGCCAGTCTCTACGCAACAGTCGGGCCGCAGGTTCCCGGCGGTGTTGTGCTGTCCGGCCATACTGATGTGGTGCCGGTTGATGGTCAGGACTGGGTGACAGATCCATTCACAGTCACCCAGAAGGGCGACCGGCTGTTTGGGCGCGGAACCTGTGACATGAAGGGGTTTTTGGCGCTGGGCCTCGCAGACTTGCCGATGATGGTTGCAGCGGATCTAGCCCGCCCCATTCATTTCGCTTTTTCATATGATGAGGAACTGGCCTGTCTCGGCGCCTGGGATCTTGTGGCGGAGATGGCCAAACATGTGGCTATGCCTGCAGCTGTTATTGTTGGCGAACCGACCAATATGGAAGTGGTCACCGGGCATAAGGGTTTTTTGAATTTCGAAACACGGGTACGTGGCTTTGAAGTCCATTCCAGTCTGTCGCATACCGGTGTTTCTGCCGTTATGATTGCGGCCAGGCTGATCACCTATCTGTCGGATATGAGCGAGCAGAACAGGCAGGCTGCAGACCCACTTAACCCGTTTGTGCCCAACTGGTCGACCTTGCATTGCGGTCAGATCGAGGGCGGCACTGCCCACAATATCGTGGCCAAGGATTGCTGGTTTGTGACAGATATCCGAGCCATTGCCGGTGAAACGCCGCGTCAGTATTTCGAGCGCTATGTGAATCATATCCGCAATGAGGTTGAACCGGCGATGCAGGCAATCCATCCTGATACGGGCATTGATATTGAAATTCTCTCGGAAGTGCCGGGACTTGTTCCTGAAAATAACGGCGTTGCTGAGGAACTGGCCCGATCCCTGACCGGAGATAATGGCTCTCATGTGGTTTCTTACGGTACAGAAGCAGGTCAGTTTCAGGGGGGTGGTTTTTCGGTCGTGGTCTGTGGGCCCGGATCCATCGAGCAAGCACACCAGCCTAATGAATATGTCGAAGTTTCAGAACTTGAGAGCGGCAGTCGCTTCATTCAGGATCTCATAAAGCGTCAGTCAAACTGAGGCTGGCATCGATCCAACCGATTTTTTTATCGCCTTAAAGTTGCGCAAAACGTAACTATATCCTGTGCTCGTTACATCTTGCGACATAACAATTGATCAAATTATCGTTTGTTCCTTGAATGAGCGATTGAAAAACCCAATCTTCCCATCACACGGAAAACGCGAGTCTTTCGGAGGCCAGGATGCTTTGGGCTTCGCTCACTTTCACAAAATGTGACTATTGAGCCAGCGCAAGGTGCAATTTTGCTCAGACAGATTTGCCCGACACATTGTTGAACTTTTAGTAGAGATCAGTATGGACACTTTGACGCGCATGCGGACCTTCATTGCGGTCGTGGACGAAGATGGATTTTCCGCTGCAGGACGTGCCCTTGGCCGGTCAAAGGCATTGGTGTCCAAATATGTCAGTGAGTTGGAGGACGAGTTAGGTGTGCGCCTTTTAAACCGCACCACCCGCAAACTGTCGCTCACTGAAATCGGCCATTCCTATTTTCACGAAGCACAGACCATTATTCATCAGGTGGATATGCTGCAGGAAAGTGTTCAGGACAAAAGCGGAAAGGCCAAAGGATTGCTGCGTATTTCTGCGCCGCGTTCGCTGGCTGATTCCCCTCTTGTCGAAACAATCATGGGCTTTGCGGATAGCGAGCCGGATGTAGCACTGGAACTGGTTCTGGAAGATCGCTTCGTCGATCTCATCCAGGAAGCCTTTGATGTGGCAATCCGTATTACTGCGCTGGAAGATTCCAGTTTGATTGCGCGGCGGCTTGGCTCGTTCCGGATCGTGACCTGTGCCTCACCAGATTTCATTGACGCAAATGGTGAAGTGGATATCCCGGCCGAATTGCATGACAAGCCCTGTATCATCGACAGCAATTTGAAATCGCGCCAGAACTGGACTTTCTTTGAACGGGGCAAACGGGTTGCTGTCCCGGTGAAGGGCCGGGTGGAAACCAATTCACCACAGGCCGTGCGGCTTGGCGCGTTATCGGGTCTTGGCTATGCGCGCACATTGCACATGCTTGTTGCGGAGGATCTGAAGCAGGGGCGGCTTGTCCAGGTTTTGGAAGACTATGAAGCCAACGATGTGGGAATTTTTGTCGTTTATGCCAACCGCCGCCATCTTTCTTCCAAAATTCGCGCCTTTGTGGACTATATGAGTAAGAATTATCAAAAAACTGAGGATTGATTCGTGGTGACCCGTTCCGGAGTGTCCTGTTTTGTGTTCAGCGCCGCATTTCTGACGGGGCTGTCATCAATGCCCGAGGCGGACGCTCATCCTCATGTTTGGGTCGATACGCGTGCTGAAGTGGTGTTTGATGCACAGGACCGCGTATCAGCAATTCGCCATGCCTGGACATTCGACGATGCATTCTCCGTCTATGTCATACAGGGTCTTGATGAAAATGAAGACGGTATCTACACGCGCGAAGAATTGTCTTCGCTTGCACAGATCAATGTGGAAAGTCTTGCCGAGTTTGAGTTCTTCACCTTTATGGGTGTGGAAGAGGCTGAGGTGGGTTTTGACGCTCCTGTGGATTACTGGCTCGACTATGATGCCGGCAAAAGTCGCCTGACGCTCAATTTCACGCTGCCTCTCAAGCAATCGGCTCTGGTCATTGGCGATCTCATTCTGGAAATCTATGATCCGGAAGCCTTTGTCGCGTTTTCAGTCAATGAAGATGATTCCATCAAGTTGGCATCTGGTGCGCCCAATAATTGCAGCGTTGAGGTCAAGCCAGCCCAGGAGATGGATGATGCCTTTGCAGCGGCCCTTGCTGAGCTGCCGGTGGATCAGCGTCAGGTGCCAGACGAATTTTTCTCTGTGACCTCCAAGCTTTCCAATTCAGCGGTTATTCGGTGTCGATAAGGTTTCTTTCTGCCGGATTTCTCATTCTGTGTCTGGGAACCAGTGTGGCTGTGGCCCAAAGCGGGCCGTTTGGTGTTGGTGCGCCTGAGGCGGCTCCCATTCCTGCAGATGGTCTGTTTTCAGATTTCTTTCGCTGGGTGGCCGCACAGCAGAGCGCATTTTATCAGGAACTGACCGGCGCCGTGCGCGACATGAAACAAAATGGCAGTGCCTTCTGGACCCTGATCAGTCTCAGCTTTTTGTATGGCGTGTTTCATGCAGCCGGCCCCGGGCACGGGAAGGTGGTTATGTCCTCCTATGTGCTGGCCAATCGGGAAACTGCAAAAAGAGGCGCGGTCCTGTGTCTGCTCTCCTCCTTGTTGCAGGCCCTGGTTGCCATAGGTGTGATTTCCATTCTGGCAATTCTGTTTAACGCCACGAGCCTTGTCATTACTGATGCAAGTCGGTTTTTGGAGGTTGGGTCCTATGTGCTGGTGACAGTGCTTGGTGCCTATCTGGTTTTCAAAGCGATACGCGGGTTATTGAGCGCACAACCAGCCTCGCATGATCACCATCACGGCCACCATCACGATCATCACCACAGTCATGACCATGATCATCATCATGACGAAAATTGTGGTTGCGGCCATGCGCATGCACCAAGCCCTGAACTTGCAGATCAGGCAAAGGGCAGTGTGAAAGCTGCTGTTGCAGCCATATTCTCTGTTGGTCTTCGGCCCTGCACCGGGGCGTTGATTGTGCTCGTGTTTGCATTGGCGCAAGGACTGTTCTGGGCGGGTGTCCTGTCAGCTCTGGCGATGGGGCTTGGCACCGCCATTACGGTGACAACATTGATGTTTCTGGCCGTTGGTACGCGCAGGGCGACATTGGTGTTTGCCGGTTCAAACACACGTGGTGCTGCCTATGTGCTGAATGGCATTCAGTTGCTAGGCGCAGTGGCGGTGCTCCTGCTTGGCGGGGTGTTGCTGACTGCGGCCTTGTTGTAGCGGTTGAAGTGGTGGATCCTCGGAACAAGTCCGAGGATGAGGCGCTTTAAGGGTTGTTTGCGCTGAATTGAGTTCGCGAGCTTTTGCAATCCACTACCGTCATCCTCAGACTTGTTCCGAGGATTCACCGCAGCCTTTTCTCACCGCATGTTCGATCCAAAATACGCGAAAATCTTCTTGGATACTGCATCACTTGCCGCCCAATATTCGGGGTGCCATTGCACGCCAAGGGCAAAGGCCTTGGCACCATCTACGGAGATGGCTTCAATCGTCCCATCATCGGCTGTCGCTTCAATGGAAAGGCCATCTGCCAGACGGTCAATGGCCTGGCGATGCAACGAATTGATGGCGATGGGCGCATTGCCCAAGATACGTGCCAGAAGGCCATCTTCTACCGGGTTGATGGTGTGCGCGATCTTGTAACGCACGTCTTGATCCGGATGTACGACGGCGCGGTGATCCATGATCCCCTGATTTTCCTGAATTTCCGTCTGCAAAGTACCGCCATAGGCAACGTTCAGCTCCTGATGCCCTCTGCAGATGGCCAGCAGAGGGGTGCCACGGGCAATGGCGTTGCGGATCAGTGGCAGGGTTGTTCCGTCGCGGTCATGATCATAGGGCTCATGTTTTTCGCTTGGGCTCTGGCCATAGATCTGCGGAAAGACATTGCTTTTGGAGCCTGTCACCAGAACGCCATCCACTCGGCTCAACACGCTTTCAAAGTCTGTTTTTGAAGTCAAAGCGGGGAGAATAATGGGTTGCGCCCCGGAAACTTCCGAGACTGCTTTCAGGTAGGTATCAATGGCGCCATGCCAATCATAGCCGCCCGTCTGTACAACATCTGACGTGACAAGAACCAACGGTTTCATAAGTGTTTCCAAAGAAAATCAACAGAATTCACATTGCGTCGGATTTGATCCTATTTCCACCACATTTTGTCATCAAATGCTCTCGCGTAAGTCGAACCAGAGTTGCTTTGCGTGTCAAGGATCGCCGCAACTTATTAAACCACAAAAAAGAGATCATGTTACCAATTCAGACGATCGAGCCACAAGAAATTGAGGCATCTACAGACGGCTGCGTAAACGCGCGGCGCGACTATATTCTAGGCCTTTGGGCCGGACACAAAATGGGCCTCCACGGTGACGAGCTGCAGCTCTATGTACGGGATGTTCTTCACACGGATCGGGTGACGCCCGGCACTGATCCGATGATCAACAAAGTGGCTCAGGACCTTTCAAATTGTGGCGTTGCTCTTGCCAACAGTCAGATCAGAGTTGCGTTCCAGAATGCCGAGCGTACGGCCCGCACGGAAATGCTGGTGACCGACTGATTTTTCGGTCTTTCTGGTCAGCCGGACCGGCTGGCCAGCAATCTAGCTGGAGTCTGCCCCTCAATCACAACGCGCTGCCAGCACTTCAATCTCCACAACAAATTCTTCACGCGCAAACCCTGATACAATCATCAGTGTTGAAGCAGGCGGTGGCTCTGAGACATAATTGTCTCTGGCGCGCATGTAACCTGCCAGATGGTCACGATGGCTGACATAGGCATTGATCCGGATAATGTGCGACAGGTCCATTGCGGCACTTGCCAGAATCTCCGCAATGTTCTGAAAGATAAGATCTGTCTGTGCTTCCGCCCCTTCGGGGATCTGATCATCGAGGGTTATTCCCAATTGACCCGAGCAAACCAAAAGACGTGCGTTTGGTGACACTTCCACGCCATGGCTGTAATTGGCAAAGGGCGCTCTGATCGTCGCTGGCGTGTGCCGTGGAAACTGATCTGCCATTCGGTGATATCCTGTGTATTACAGTGAGAATCGATTAAGCGCGGAAAATGGATCTTTGACCAGCCCGTGTGCCGGTATTGGTTTCGATCTGTGTTTCAGGCTCGGTTTATATTACACCAAAAAATACCCCATTGAGGATTTTGCGTCACCTTGGCGCTTGATTTTTTGGTGCACTGCATCACACACTGTTGGCGGCCCTTCCCAATACGGTCTCAATTTTTGCAAGCAAAAGGAATCTTTCCATGGTGTCCAACCACATGAAAACCCTCGCGGCTTTTGGCGCGCTCGCCCTGAGTGCCACTTTCGCAACCCAATCCAGCGCTCTTGAAGATGTTACTTTCGGCACGAACTGGCTGGCGCAGGCCGAACATGGCGGCTTTTATCAATCAGTGGCGGACGGCACCTATGAGGCGTGCGGGCTCAATGTAACCATTGCTCCAGGCGGTCCTCAGGTCAATAATCGTGCGCTGATGCTGGCAGGCAAAATCGAGTTTCATATGGGCGGCAACATGCTGCAGCCATTTTCTGCAGCAGAGCAGAACATCCCCGTTGTTGTTCTGGCCTCCATTTTCCAGAAAGAGCCACAGGTTTTGATCAGTCATCCGGATCAGGGGTTTGATACCTGGGAAAGCCTGAAAGACGCCAAGCTGTTTTTGGGTGAAAATGGCTTTCAGAGCTATTATAAATGGATGATCGCTGAATATGGCTTTACGGTCGAACAGCGGGAACCCTACACATTTAATGCGGCTCCATTCCTTGCTGACAAAAAGTCTGCGCAGCAGGGTTACATCACCTCAGAGCCATTCGCGATTGAGCGTGAAGGTGGCTTCAAGCCTAACCTTTTCTTGTTGGCTGATTATGGATTTGATACATATTCCACAACAATTGAAGCCATGCAGGCGACCATCGACGGGAAGCCAGAAATCGTTCAATGCTTCATTGATGGCTCCATTCTGGGGTGGGTGAATTATCTTTATGGCGACAATGCTGCTGCCAATGAGATGATCAAAAAAGACAATCCGGATATTACAGATGAACAGATTACCTTCTCCATCGAGACCATGAAGGAATTTGGCATTGTCGATAGTGGCGATTCTGAAACGATGGGCATTGGTGCCATGACTGATGCGCGACAGAAAAGCTTCTATGACAAGATGGTTGCAGCTGGCGTGACACCGGCTGATCTGGATATTTCCAAAATTTATACGCTGGACTTCATCAACAAGGGCGTTGGTGTTGAGTTGAAGAAAAAACTCACCGGCATGTAATTCATACTGAGTTCCGGTCGCGTCGTTACGCCGCGACCGGAAACTTGTTCAAGGCAGTTTTCTCGTGAACCAATCGCCTCTGGTATCCCTCAACGGCATTACAAAATCTTTTTCGAACGGCACTGTTGCTTTGCGCGACATGGCATTGGACGTCCACCAGGGCGAATTTATCAGCCTGCTTGGCCCATCTGGTTGTGGTAAATCCACCGCATTGCGGATTATCGCCGGTCTTGCGCCTGCGACGACCGGAACCGTGTCCTGGGGCGATTCCTCTGGCACAGAGGCAGAAGAAGCCTCCCATGATGTGAGCTTCGTGTTTCAGGAACCAACCCTGATGCCATGGGCGACGGTGTTCGGGAATGTTTTTTTGCCGCTGAAGTTGAAAGGCCAAAGCAAAGCCAAGGCGCGTGATGCGGTTATGGAAGCTTTGGAACTTGTCGGCCTTGAGCAATTTGAAAATTCCTATCCGCGTGAATTGTCAGGCGGCATGAAAATGCGCGTGTCGATTGCCCGCGCTTTGGTAACGCGGCCGCGTCTTTTGTTGATGGATGAGCCATTTGCAGCTCTGGATGAGATCACACGTTTCAAGCTTAATAATGATCTTCTGGAATTGTGGCAGCGCTTCAACTGGACTGTGATTTTTGTAACCCATTCCGTTTTCGAATCCGTCTATCTCTCCAACCGGATCGTTGTGATGGCGGCTCGGCCGGGACGTGTGGTGGATGATATGTCGATTGATGCACCCTATCCGCGCGACGAGACTTTCCGCACGAGTGATGTCTATAGCCAGCATTGTCGGGAAGTCTCCGATGCGTTGCATAAAGCGATGGATTCCTACCAGTCCGGGGTTTCAGCATGAGCCAATTGGAAACTCAGGCAGTTAGCGGCGATGTGGCTCTGATCGATCCTGTTGAGGTGGCTCGTGCCCGCGCCAAGCGCCGGGATAGTGTGCTGCAGTGGCTGCTGCCGCTGGTTATCTTTGCCATTGCCATATTTATTTGGGACCGACTTTGTGTCTGGAATGAAATTCCATCTTACATACTGCCGCGACCGGGTCTGGTCTGGGACACTTTGATTACCGATTGGGGCCTGCTGTCGTTTTCGCTTTTGAACACGCTCAAGATCACTTTTTTGAGTCTGGCGCTGGCTATTGCAGGTGGGGTGGGCTTGGCCGTTATGTTTACCATTTCACGCCGGGTGGAAATGTCCCTGTTTCCATTTGCCATCATTCTGCAGGTCACGCCCATTGTGGCGGTGTTTCCGCTAATTAACATCTACGTGGATGACCAGACTGCAAAGCTGTTACTATGTGCATGGATTGTGGCTTTCTTTCCAATCCTGTCCAACACGACGCTGGGCCTCAATTCGGTGGATCACAATCTGCGTGATTTGTATCGGCTTTATGGCGCGTCTCGCTGGCAGACACTTTGGCACTTGCAATTGCCTGCGGCGATGCCGTTCTTTCTGGGTGGATTGAAGATTGCTGGCGGGCTGGCCCTGATTGGTGCGGTTGTGGCAGAGTTTGTTGCCGGGGCTGCCGGACAGAGTTCGGGTCTGGCCTCGCGCATTATCGAAGCGGGATACAGGCTGAATGCACCAAGGCTGTTTGCCGCGCTGTTGTTGATATCAGTGACCGGAATTCTGATCTTTTTTTCAACGTCTTTGATATCCCATCTGGTATTACGTAAATGGCATGAAAGTGCTCTAAAAAGAGAAGTTTGAAGCGTGAGGTGTAAAGCGTGACGTCATTGCCCGGTTTTCTGACTGTTCCCAAATTTGAACGTTATGTGCTGTCTCGCGGTCGGGTTCCTGCTGCGCTGATTTCTGATCTGGGTGGCCCGATTTTCCCAAAAGCAGGATTTCCACCGGATGAAGATCTGGTCTGTGCGGACTTCCTGATCGATGAGGGTCGATTGAAAGCAATTGCCGCGCCCGGTGCCTTTGACGGGGAACTGGCGGTGCTGGATCTGGATCAGGCGATGGTGCTGCCAGCCTTTACTGAATTGCACACGCATCTGGACAAGGGACATATCCAGCCTCGGCAGCCAAACCCGGATGGATCATTCGACGGGGCGCTGGCAAGCGTGACTGCTGACAGAACGGCCAATTGGAACGCGGAGGATGTGCGCGGTCGGATGGAGTTCAGCCTGCGCTGTGCCTATGCCCATGGCACCCGGTCTATTCGGACACATCTGGATTCGGTCGCGGAACAGCACCGTATTTCCTGGCCGGTATTTGCTGAAATGCGCGCTGATTGGGCGGGGCGCATGAACCTCCAGGCTGCCTCACTTGTGGGTATTGATGCGCTGGCAGATGATGCGCAGCGCTGCGCTGTTCTGGAAAGCGTTCTGGCCGCAGGCGGCATTGCCGGTGCTGTCACTTATATGGTTCCGGAATTGGATGCGACGCTGGAAAATATGTTCCGTGATGCGATGGATGCGGGTATCGATCTGGATTTTCATGTCGATGAGACGCTTGACCCGGAAGCGCATTCTCTTGCGGTGATTGCTGAAAAGGCGATCTCGATGAATTATCAGGGGCAGATTACCTGCGGTCATTGCTGTTCTGTATCCCGGCAACCGGAAGATGAAGTGGATCGGACGCTTGATCTGGTGGCGCAAGCCAATATCACCGTGGTCAGTCTGCCGATGTGTAATTTGTATCTGCAGGACCGGGTTTCAGCGGATGCCGCGCCGCGCACGCCTCGATACAGAGGCGTGACGCTGCTGCATGAAATGAAGGCGCGGGGTATTCCTGTGGCTGTCTCATCGGACAATACGCGTGATCCGTTTTATGCTTACGGCGATCTGGATGCGCTGGAAGTCTATCGGGAAGCGACCCGTATTGCCCATCTGGATCATCCCATTGGAGACTGGATCAAAATTATCACCGAAACACCGGCATCAACGATGGGTCTGCCGGGCGGGTTTGACATTGACGGGCCGGCTGATCTGGTGCTGGTGAAGGCGCGCAGCTTCAATGAATTATTGTCGCGTCCGCAGATGGACCGTGTGGTTCTGCGGCATGGGCAGGCCATTGAACGCGTGCTGCCGGAATATCGCGAATTGGACCCGTTGCTGTCCTGAGTTTCTATTTTTTCAAGGAGTATCGCACATGGATGTTGCCAGGCTGATAGCTGATCTGGCCCCGGTTAAATGCGAAGATAATGCGGCGATCGTTAAACAGAAGAGTCGCGATTTTTTCTGGTATTCACCGGTTTTGAAACGTCAATTGGATGATGTCACTGCGGATCTGATCGCCTCGCCGGTCAGCGAGGCTGAAGTTATCCATGTGCTGAAAACCTGCTTTGCCCATAATGTGCCGGTGACCCCACGTGGTACAGGTACCGGCAATTACGGGCAGGCCATGCCTTTGTCAGGTGGTGTGTTGCTGGATTTGTCACGGTTCAACAAGGTGAAAGAGGTTTCCACCGGGCGGTTTGTCGCCGAACCGGGCGCTGTGATTGCCGAGATTGACAAGCAAGCCCGACAAAGCGGTCAGGAATTGCGGATGCACCCGTCCACCTACGCGACGGCCTCAATTGGCGGTTTTATTGCGGGTGGGTCCGGCGGCGTCGGGTCGATCAATTTTGGCGGGCTTCGGGATCTGGGCAATGTCATCCGGCTGCGTGTGGTGACTATGGAGGCCGAGCCGCGCGTTTTGGAGCTGGGCGGCGAAGATCTTCAGAAGGTCAGCCATGCCTATGGCACCAATGGTATTATCACCGAAGTGGAAATGCCGCTTGGACCGGCTTATGACTGGGTGGATGTGCTGGTGGGATTTGAGCCTGCCGGAGGCGATGCGTTTGACGGTTGGATGGAGGCTGTGCGCTTTGGTGATGATCTTGGCCTGCAGGATGGTATTCTGACCAAGAATATCGCGCCGATCCAGGCGCCCATTCCCGAGCAGTATTTTCTGCGCCACCGAAAATTCATCAAGAATGGCCAATCCGTTTGCGTCTGCATGGTGGCACCATTTGCAATGGATGCCTTTGCGACCTTTGTGGCGCGGGGACCGGGCAGCATTCTGTATCGCTCAGATACAGCATCTGATGAAGAGAAGAAGGGTCTGCCGCCAGCGTTTGAACTGGCTTGGAATCACACCACCCTGCGTGGTCTCAGGGTTGATCCAGGCATTACCTATCTTCAGGTGCTTTATCCCTTTCCAGACCAAATTGCCCGCGTGGAAGCGGTGTCAAAACGCTTTCCGGGAGAGGTTATCGGACATCTGGAATATGTCCGCTTTGATGGTCATGTCACCTGTTTTGGATTGCCAATCGTGAAGTTCACCACCGAGGAGCGCCTCGAAGAAATCATTCGCATTCACGAGGAAGAAGGTTGCCCGATCTTCAATCCGCATCGCTATACGCTTGAAGAAGGCGGCATGAAGCAAACCGATGCTGTGCAACTGGATTTCAAGCGTGAAGCAGACCCCAAAGGTCTTCTCAACCCTGGCAAAATGGTCGGCTGGGATAATCCGGATTTTGATTTTTCCAACCAGACCTATCTGTTTCCGGGGCTGGAGCGATAATAAATGCGCGTTCTGGTCATTTATGCTCACCCGGTCGAAACCAGTTTTAATGCTGCCATGCATGAAATGGTGGTGGAGACACTGACAAAGGCCGGTCACGAGGTGGATGATTGTGATCTTTATGCTGAGGGGTTCGACGCGGTTTTGTCGCGAGAAGAGCGCCTGAATTACCACGATACAGAGGTTAATCGACGGCCTGTTGCTGACTATGTGGACCGGTTGCTGAATGCGGACGCTCTGGTTTTGGTGCATCCTGTCTGGAACTTTGGGCTTCCAGCTATTCTGAAGGGTTTCATGGACCGGGTGTTGCTGCCCGGTGTGTCGTTTCACATTTCAGATGGAAAATTGACGCCGGGCCTGCTGCATCTGCGCAAACTGGCCTGCATTGTCACCTATGGTTCTCAGCGCTGGCGGGCCATGGTTCTGGGAGATCCACCGCGCAAAATCGCAACGCGCATGATGCGCGCTGTGATGAAACCGGGTACGCCAGTGTGGTATCTGGCTCAGTATGACATGAACAATGTGACTGACGCGCAGTTGGGAGAGCATATGGAGCGCACGCGTCAGAAATTGGTGAAGTTCTGAAGGATTTCCTGATTTAGTTATTCAACTAAACCAATTCTTCGCCGACGAAAGCCTTCTCGACAACAAACTGACCGGGGCGGCTGTTAGAGCCTTCATCAAGGCCTGCGGTTGCGCAGATATCCTTGACATCCTGGTTCAAGGCCATGGATCCACAGATCATGACCCGGTCATCAGCACCGAGCGGATCAATGCCCAGATCAGCGTAGAAGCTGCCATCGCGCATCAAATCCGTGATACGGCCTTCATGGGCAGATGCTTCGCGGGTGGTGGTGGCATAGTGCTTCAGCTTGTCTGCAGCATCTTCGCCGACCAGCGGATCCGCCAAGGTGCGTTCCATCAATTGGTAGCCATAGGCAAGTTCTGCATTGGTCCGGCAGGTATGGGCCAAAATCACTTCATCATAGGCTGCATAGGTGTCGGGATCGCGTATGATGGATGCAAATGGTGCAATACCGGTGCCGGTTGCAATTAGGAACAAGCGCTTGCCGGGCAGCAAAGCATCCAGCACCAATGTGCCGGTTGGCTTTGGCCGTACAATCACCTGATCGCCGATCTGAATGTTCTGCAGGCGCGAGGTTAAAGGTCCGTCTGGAACTTTAATGGAATAGAATTCCAGTTCTTCGTCCCAAATCGGTGCGGCAATGGAATAGGCGCGCAAGATGGGCTTGCCACTGTCACCGGGCAGGCCAATCATCACAAATTCACCAGAGCGGAAGCGCAGGCTTTTGGGCCGGGTCACACGGAAGGAAAACAGCTGATCTGTCCAGTGTTCAACAGATGTGACGGTTTCACCAAATGGAAGTGTTTCAGTGGGTTTAGCGGGAGAGAAAGTATCAGACATAGCGGTTCTTTCGGACAATTCTTGCGGACGTGTCTTTTCAAGACAGTTTTTTTGGATCAGCCGGTCAGGCCGAGACGGGATCGATAGGTTTCGCGTTTTGGGATGGCGGCAAGCCATTGGTCCTGCGGCTGGCGCTCTGCCATTTTATGGCTGATCTCCAACTCGTCAAAACCGGTTCTGATGGCCATCGGATATTGGTCAGATATCAGATCGCCATGGGCGCGCAAAGTACCTTTAAAGCCTAAACGACGTAAACGCTGGCCAAGGCTGAAGCCACGACCATCAGCGCTGGATGGAAAGGCGATGCGGATCAGGTCAATTGCACCGAAAAAGGGCACCAGAACTTCCGGATCCTCATCATTTTGCAAATCAACAAACAGGCCGCCCAGAGCCGCGATGGATTGCAACTCTTCAACGCCCAGAAAACGGCATGGTTCAAAAGGAGAGGGCGAGAATTTACCCTGGCGCACCAGAACAGTGCGTACGGCTTCTGTATCACTCATCGTTTTACCTCATTTGGCACATTGTTCTTTACCAGCTTGCCATCAACCAGATGGATGCCGCATTCAGATTTTTCCTGTCCCTGCCAGCGGCCGCTGCGCGCATCTTCGTCTTCGCTGACGGCCACTGTGCAGGGCGAGCAGCCGATTGAGCGGAAGCCGCGGTAGAACAGGGGATTGCGCGGCAATTCATGACGTTCGAAATAGGCCTTGATGTCACCCGCCTGCCATTCGGCGAGAGGGTTGAATTTATGCCTGCCTTGCTCGTCCAATTCCTGCACAGCCAATTGCGCTCGTTCTTCACCGTGGAAGCGCTTGCGACCACTAACCCACGCATTGTATTGGCACAGATTTTCTTCCAACGGTTTGATCTTGCGCAAATCGCAGCAGGAATCCGGATCCGTCAAATGCAGTCGGCCATAGGGGTCCAGTTCCTTGGCTTTATGCAGATCGGGCAGGATACGTATCACATTGGACAGGCCCAGTGTCTGCGCCAGTTCAAGCTGATATTGAAGGGTCTCTTCAAACAGCATCAGCGTATCGATAAACAAAACCGGAATGTCAGGGTTAATGCGCGATGCCAGATGCAGCAAAACAGCTGATTCAGAACCGAAAGAGGACACCAAAGCGGCCTTGCCATGGACTTTATCAGTGAATATCCGTCCCAACAGTTCAAGCGCTTCCTGCTCAAGCTGGTCGAAATTTACAGAGGGTCGGAGTTGACCGGTTTGGCGTTCAGGCAGCACGTGCATCATCGGCCTCCTCAGGATAAAGAGCTGCCAGGAATGGCGCTGCTCCAAGACGTTTATATGTGTCGATGAAGGCTTCTTCATCGTGCTCACGAACTGTCAGGTAGGCATTGATCAAGCGGTCCAGAGCATCCATCAGCGCATCTGCCGAGAATCCGGGTCCGGCGCGTTCGCCGACGGCCATGTTTTCGCGTCCGTCACCGCCAAGGGTGATCTGGTAGAGTTCCTGACCTTTGCGCTCCAGACCCAGAATACCGATATGGCCCACATGGTGATGGCCGCAGGCGTTGATACAGCCGGAGATCTTGATTTTCATATGGCCGATTTCACGTTCCAGGCCACGGGCTTCAAAGTGGGTCGCAATATCCTGAGCAATCGGGATCGAGCGTGCTGTTGCCAGGGCGCAGTAATCCATGCCGGGGCACGCAATGATATCGGAAATTAGGCCGATATTTGCTGTGGCAAGCCCGGCTTCCAGCAGCCGCTGATAGACCAGCGGAATATCGCTTTGGCGGACATGCGGCAGGATCAGGTTCTGCTCATGGCTGACCCGAATTTCGTCATGGCCATACAGCTCTGCCAATTCGGCCACCAGCCGCATTTGTTCTGCCGTTGCATCACCTGGCGCGCCACCAACCGGCTTCAGGGAAATGGTGACAATGCCATAGGCCGGATTTTTGTGTTCCGCGACATTGGTTTCCACAAAGGCGCGGAATGCCGGATTGGCAGCCTGCGCGTCTTCAAAGGCCAGTGAGCGGGTGTTGTTGAATTCCGGCGGCGCAAAAGCGGCGTCCAGGTCGGCTATCAGCTCTGCCTTGGGGTGAACAAAGGTTTTGCGGATGGACTGAAAGGCCGCTTCAATATCTACCTTCAATGGATCGAGACCGGTTTCATGTACCAGAATCTTGATCCGGGCCTTGTATTTGTTGTCACGACGGCCGTGCAGATTATAGACCTGCAAAATGGCCTCCAGATAGGGCAACAGATCTGCCTTGGGCAGGAAATCGCGCACGGTTTTGCCAACCATCGGGGTGCGGCCAAGGCCTCCGCCGACCATCACTTCATAGCCCGCTTCTCCAGCCTCATTGCGCACCATGCGCAGACCAATATCGTGGGCGCGTGTGACGGCCCGGTCATTTGGTGAGCCGGTAATAGCGATCTTGAATTTGCGTGGCAGATACTGAAATTCCGGATGGTCCGTTGACCATTGGCGCAGCAATTCAGCTGTTGGGCGCGGATCTTCAATTTCATCAGCTGCAGCACCGGCAAAGTGATCGGATGTCACATTACGAATGCAATTGCCTGATGTCTGGATCGCGTGCATTTCCACCTGAGCCAAGGCATCCAGAATGTCTGGAATGTCGGCCAGTTTCGGCCAGTTATACTGGATGTTCTGACGCGTGGTAAAATGGCCGTAGCCCTTGTCCCAGCGCTCGGCGATGTAAGCCAATTGTTGCATCTGAGCACTGTTCAGCGTGCCATAAGGCACAGCGACACGCAGCATATAGGCATGCAGTTGCAGATACAGACCGTTGCGCAGACGCAGTGGTTTGAATTCGTCTTCTGTCAATGAACCGTCAATGCGCCGCGCCACCTGGCTGCGGAATTCTTCCGTGCGGCTTTTGACAAATTCATGGTCAAAATCATTGTAGCGATACATGGTCAAGCGCCTTCTGAAAGCGTGGTTTGCGTATTCGACTGAGCCACAAAGGATTGTTTTTGTGGTGCCAGATAGTCGATGCTGGGACCGTTGAGGCGGTATTTTTCCCGGAAATGTGTGGGTGATGGCGCGCCATCGTCGCCGATTGCCACATCCAGAAGGTAAGCACCGACGATCAGGTCCTGACGCTCTTCGCCTTTTGCCAACAAAATTTCAGCCGCTGCCTCATCCGGTGCAATTACTGCTTCGGTGATTTGCCGTGACCATGTGTTTTGCGCTGTCAGATAGACCACATCGCCATCCATCAGATCATTTGCCGAGACGATTTTTGGGGGAAATACTTTTGCCATCAGGCAACTCCGACATTGGTGTTTTGCGGGATGTTTGTAAGGGCAGATCCGGCAGCTTTTGGTGCCAGGCCAAACAGGATCACAGCAGGGCCGGACAGATTTGCCTTTACCAGCGCCTCGGGCAGAGACTGAAGGTCTGTTGCGATCAGCGTTTCATCCTGCCGCGATACGTTGAAGGCTATCGTCACCGGGGTCGCCGCATTTGCGCCATGCATCATCAAACGCCCTGTTACAAACCGTGCAGAGCGTTTGGCCATATAGAAGGCCGCTGTTGCGCCGGGCCGTGCCAGAGACTGCCAGTCCTGCTCTGCAAATCCTTTGACATCATGGCCGGTGAGGATACGCAGTTCTGAATTGCGGCCACGGCGGGTCAGGGAAACACCCATCTTTGCGGCTGCTGCTGAGGCTGATGTAATGCCGGGAATGATGTCCCAGGCAATGCCGGCCATATCCAGTGCATCAGTTTCTTCATCCAGCCGTCCGAAAACGGTCGGGTCACCTGACTTAAGCCGCACTACGTGGTGACCTTGCCGTGCGTGTTCAATGATCAGGGCATTGATGTTGTCCTGGCTCATGCCTTCACCAAAGCCGGTTTTGCCTGTTTCCAGCAAAACGGCTTCGCGGCGTGCCAGTTCCAGTATCTCGCCAGAGACCAACCGGTCATACAGGACGACATCCGCCTCATGGAGAATGCGCCGTGCTTTGAGTGTCAAAAGTTCGGGGTCACCTGGACCTGCACCAACAAGGCTGACATGGCCGTTGGCATCGGCATCCGGCTGTTCGGCATTTGCCAAGGTCTCGGCAAACAGATTGTCCAATGTCTCTGCAACCGCGCGTTTACCGCCTTCATTCAATGCTGCTTCTCCAGCACCGCCATAGAATTTGGCCCAGAAAGCACGCCTGATGCGGCCAGCAGGCAGCAATTCTGCGCGTGGCCTGAAGGCCTGTGCGATGCGCGCCAGAATGCCGAGCTTTGCTGGCAACATGGCTTCAATCTCTGCTTTGATCTTGCGGGCCAGAACCGGCGCTGCGCCTTCGGTGCCAATGGCGATTGTGACCGGATCCCGGTCCACCAAGGCTGGCGTGATGAAAGCACTGGCTTCCAGATTGTCGACAACATTGACAAGGACGCCCTCAGTACGACCGATTTCAGCAACCCTGTGATCTTCGACTGGCTCATCATTGGCTGCGTAGAACAAGGCCGCTCCGGTCACATCTCCGGTTTGCAGTGGGCGTGGTTCCAGAACAATTTGGCCCTTGGCAGCCAGTGCCGCAACGCCGGCATCCGGCTCAGTGCCGAAGACCTGGATGACAGCTTCGGTTTTGATCAGTAAACGCAGCTTTGCCAGTGCTGTTTCGCCAGCGCCGGACACAATGATGCGGCGGCTACGCAGATCAAGAAAGACAGGGTAATGACGCATGATTGACCTTTGGAAGAATATTTTCCTAAATCTGGGCGCATTCAGGTGTTTTTCCTAGGAACCGGTTTCTGTTTTAGTCGCCAAACGAAACAAATTCCTCTTCATATCGTCAAAAACGTAAAATGATGCCGCGACTCAAGCCACCTGACCGGCATTCAAACAACAATTCGGCTGCTTCATGCTGTTTCACTCTGACGTGTGTTTGCGGGTTTGCGTGCCGGGCAATGCCTCTCTACCATTGCTGGTGTCAGGCAATGATTCCCAGTGGCTTGCCAATTCAGGATCCGACTATGAAACTTGTGCTTCTGCTGGTGCTTGGACTGAGTTGGGCCATGCGCATTGCCGCCTTTAAAATTGCCGCCGAGCGCGGCGTTCCTGCCGGAATCATCATCCAATTTGCCGTAATCGGTATTTTGATGTCATTGCTGCTGATCAGCCTCATCCGTCGGCGTATGCCCCCACGAACATCCCTTGCAATGCGGTTCTATGTGGTGAGTGGTTGCCTGGGGTTTCTTTTGCCTTTTGCGCTTGAAACCATTGTTGCGGGAAAAATCCCGGCATTTGTGTTTATCGTCATCATTTCCACCATGCCGGTCATGACGCTGCTGCTGAGCTTTATCCTGCGGGTCGAGCGGGCAAGCCGGATGAAGGCTCTTGCGGTTTTGCTGGGCTTCGGATCTGCTTTGCTGATAGCCTGGGACAATACCGTCATTGGCGTTGAAACGGTTTCGCCGACCTGGATACTACTCGCGTTTCTGGTGCCGTTGTTCTACACGCTGAACACGGTTTTTGTGGCATCCCGCTGGCCATCGGGGATCGATGCGGTTGAAGTTGCGACCGGACAGGCGGCTGTTGTGGGCACAGCGGCATTGCTGGCCATGCCATTTTCTGGTTTGTTCGTTGATGGCTGGGTTTTGCAACGCGCAATTGCGCCAGTTGTCGCAATTGTCGTTCTGGAAACAGCCGCACTGCTGATCTATCTGCGAATTGTCAAAGCCTATGGTGCGATCTATGTGTCGCTGGCCAATTATGTTTCCATGTTCTTCGGCGTATTGATCGGCTTCTTTGTGTTCTTTGAGCAACCGGGTTGGGTGACACTGTTTGCCAGCCTGATGTTGATCTATTCACTGCACCTTATTCGCAAAGATGGCCGCGCAGAGGCGGCCACCGACGATCCGTTTGAAGACGATGATCAGCCTTTGACGAAAGGCTCGATATCGCGGTAGCCAAGCGGCTGGGACTTGTCCGGTACGAAGTCAATCATGCGGACCACTTCGCGTTTGCGATTGAGATTCAGCTTTTTCCAAAATAGCGTCAACGCTGCCTTGGCATAAGGTGACAGTCCGCCCGTGGTGCTGGTTGCCGGTGTGTATCCCAAACGACGACGCAACACGCCATTGGCGTAGTTTACCGCATAGGACTTCCGAATGTCGCTGGTGTAATGCTCGGTCGTGACAGAGATGTTGAGGCAGTCCTCATTCTCCACGCGGTGTGGGCCGTTGAGCCCCCAAAGCACCATTTCACCCGGTCCCAAATCATGCACTTCGGCATAGTCATCAAACCAGCTTTCGTAAGGAATTTCTTCCTGGGTCTCACCCAGTATCAGTCCTTCCAGACTGTCCTTCGGTAAAAATGGTGCTGTGTTGGGGTAGACATAAAGCCGTTTGCGCCCGGTGATTTGCCAAAGGCCCTGGCCTGGAACATCTGAATGATACAGCACTTGCATCTTCGGTGACGAGATCAGGATGCCGAGGTTCTGCTTGAATGTCTTGAGGCCTGGAACCTTGTTTTCAAATTCGGAGAAAATGCTTTGCAGCAAGTCATCATAGCGTTTGTCAACGTCCATGACTTTACGCAGATTAAGCCATAGATGTCCGGTTTTGATGGCTTCAATGGTATCCTTACCGGATACACCGTCCAAATGGCCCTCGCGCCAGTTCTGCTTTCTGGCATCGGTTCCGATGGTGTTGAGATTGTAGAGATCCCGGGGGTACCGGTCGACCAGTTCACTCAGCACATCCTCGGTAAACAGGCCGCTCTCGGTCAGCCTATGGTTCAGCTTCAATGTGTGCTTGCCAAACAAGGAGTCGTGGTGAGCCTGCCAGCCTTCCAGCAGACCTTCATTTGTTGATGGGAGATGGATGGCTCCGGTGTCCATGATGTTGTTGTCCTTTGCTCTTGTTTCGTATGGCCCGCGTTGAAATACTACCGGGCCAGTGTGTTTCTATCTGTGTGTTCTCAGCTGCCAGGCAAACTTGCGATCAGTCGCTTTCTGAGGTTGGGAGGAAGCCGCCTGAATATGGATTTGATCCCCGGTTTCAGGCGTTGTTCCCAAAGCTGGCTGTAGAGTCGGCCCTTGATAGTTTTTGCAGCGCTATAGCTCAGCATGTCGGTGCTGCTGTTTGACCAGTCGCCTTGATAGGCCTCGTAATTCCCCAGGAAATCGATACAGGAAATCTGGTTTTCGATGGCCCATTTGAGGCTCTGCTCCATTTGTACCTTTCCGGCAGAATAGGAGCGCAAGGACCAGTCGAAAGATCCCAGAAAGCAGTAATAGTGTCCGTTTTTCAGAAACCCCAGTTCAATCGCAATCGGTTGTCCACCCGCTGTCATGACATATGACATAGCGCCTTCATGCGAGGCGCTGTCGCCTTCCAGGCTGGTCAGAAAATCTGCCGCATGCTGACCCGAAAAGGCCGCTATGTTGCGGCCGCTTTCCTTCAGCCAGACACGTTTAAATTCCAATCCTTGCCGAATGGCATCTCGATAGGCATCCGTGCCGCCAAAATGCACTTCCAGATTGATTTCGCCCAACTCGGTTTCAATTTTCTTGTAGCGTCGGCGTCGGCCACGGCGCACAGCTTTCTTGAAGGACGCCTGAAAGGGTTCCCACTCTTCAATCGATTCCAGGTCCATGATGAGGGAGAGATCATCAGTCTGTGTAATGATATGTGCTTCGTCCAGAACCTCTGCCATTTGACTGCTTTTGGGAAAGCGATCGAATATGATGGCGTCTGCGGTGACCTGTTCACTGAAAGTCTTCCAGCATTCCCGCATTTTTGCCAATGACAGTGTATCAACATCCAGCAACAGATTGCTGTATTGCGACATGGGATAGCCAAGTGATTGCAGGATTGTAAGGCCATAGGCCCGCTTGCTTTCTACAAGTGGCAGAACGCAGGCCAATTGACCACCACAGCGGAAAGTGACGATTTGCAGACGCAAACGGGCGTCTCCGGCCGAACCTTCAAGGTAATAACGACACCAATTCTGGCACCAGTCGAAGGTCTGGAAATAGCCTAGGCCATCATCCACCTTTTCTTCCAGTGCACGCCACTCAGATTCCAGTGATGCCACCGCGTCCAATGTATCATGAACTTCGATCTGCACAGGCCCAGACACCGCAGTTTGGCTGCTGATAATCGCGGCTGGTTGCCAGTTTGAATCGAGAGTAGTCGAAAGGGTCATAAATCTGCCGGTTACACACAAAGTTTCACCCCTTGTGCTGAAGCATATGAGGGGTTGTTAGTGACAGAAATTACAAGACCTGAGTTACCCTGTGGTTAAGTGAGCCTTTGGACTCTGTTCACCATAGATGGAACCGTCAAGGTTTATCATATTGAAATATAACAAAAATTCCAAATCTGATTCATAATTGAGTTACCATGAATCAGAGCTTGGCTAGAGCGCTGCCTGTGTGCGTGTTTCTGCGGTTGCTTTGGTGCTTTGAAACATCTTCGGGGACAGACCAGCCGCGCCGCCAACTCGGCCAACGGCAATGGAGCCAGCATGATTTCCTGCTGCCAGACAGCTTTCAGGATCCTGATTTTGCAGCCAAGCCGTCAAAAACCCGGCGTTGAATGCGTCGCCAGCTCCTGTGGTGTCGATCACATGAACCTGTTGTGTTGATCCAATATAGGTTTGTCCGCCTGTATGAAGCTCCGCTCCTTTGGAACCGCGCTTGATAATTGTATGATCAGCACTTGTCAGAGGTACATCGTTTTCCGACAGGCGGGCAGCTTCTGCAGAATTGGGTAGAAACACATCAACTTCTGCAATCAGATCAGAGAGGCCAGGATGGCAGAAAGCGGCTTCATCCCAACCGCAATCAAGCGAAATTGTCAAATTGGCTGCGCGCGCCTTCTCGATCAGATCCGGGTGTTCAATCAGAGTTGTCAACTCACCGATGTGAAGATGCGTCAGGTGGGGAAGCGCAAAGCTTCCTGACATCTCATGCGGCAATGCAGTGCTGGCGCGTCGTGTCAAAAAGGCGCGCTCGTCATTGCGCACCATGGCAACGGTGATTTGCGGATCTGAACCCACGGGAGCCTGTTCACAAAAACGGTCATCCAGATCCATATGGCGAATCTCATCGTTCACGATGGCTCTGAACGGTTCAGCCGGCAACATGGCCGTTATGGCAACGGAATTGCCAAGGGCGGACAGATAAGCTGCGGTGATGTAGCAACCGCCCCCCGCATGCATCTTGACCCCGCCGGCAAAAGTTTCCTGACCCAGAACAGGCATGGTTGGAATGCCCGTGAAAATCAGGTCACAATAAATCCGGCCAACGCATAGAATTTTCTGGTTCGTACCATTCAGCATTACTGCAACGCCTCCCCGGTCGCGCTGTCAAAGAGATGCATGTTTTCCGGTGCCGCGTTGAGCTTGATGGTGCTTCCGAGCACCGGGGGAGTGCGGCCTGATGCTTTGGCAATCAATTCCTTGCCGGCTACCGAAACATAGACAAGGGTTTCAGATCCGAGCGGCTCCAATACATTCACCTGACCTTCAAACTGACCGTCCTGACTACTGACCAGCAGATCATCCGGTCGCAGCCCCAATGTGACCGGCCCGCGATGGGTAGAGCTTGTATCAATCGGGATTTGCAGGCCGCCCTCCAGAGTAACAATGCCATCTGCAAGGCTCCCCTCAATCATGTTCATTGAGGGTGCACCGATGAATTGGGCAACAAATTTGTTGGTTGGTTTGTGAAACACATCAAAAGGTGTTCCAACCTGCTGAATATGGCCGTCCTTCATGATGACAATGCGGTCAGCCATTGTCATGGCTTCAACCTGATCATGGGTGACAAAGATGATGGTGTTGCCAACGCGCTGATGCAGTTTCTTGATTTCCAGACGCATCTGGGTGCGCAATTGGGCATCCAGATTGGACAGCGGCTCGTCGAATAGAAACGCTGAGGGATCGCGCACCATGGCCCGGCCAATAGCCACACGCTGGCGCTGCCCGCCAGACAATTGGTTGGGACGGCGGTCGAGCAGATCGGTCATGCCCAGCAACTCGGCGACTTCGTCTATGCGCGCAGCCTTTTCCTCTTTCGAAGCTTTAGACGTGCGCAGACCAAAGCCAATATTCTTGCGCACCGACATATGGGGATAGATGGCGTAATTCTGAAACACCATCGCAATGTTGCGTTCTTTCGGTTCGCGATGATTGACCAACTCGCCGCCAATATGGATTTCACCTGAAGTGATGTCTTCAAGGCCTGCGATCATGCGCAGGGTTGTCGACTTGCCGCAGCCTGAAGGCCCAACCAGGACGACGAACTCGCCATCGGCCACATCCAGATTGATGCCATGGAGCACTTCGGTTTTCCCGTAGGATTTAACGAGGTTTTTGATTGAAACAGTGGCCAAGAATTTACTCCTGCATCAGCCTGTTGAACGCCTGCAGCAAGGCGCCATGTGCGGTTTTTTCCCGCTTGGTTGCGTTGGTCTGTCTATCCTGAAGTGCTGACAAAACGGATGCGTAATGGGCAAATGCGTTATCCATGGCATCGGGTGCGGGCCCGCCGGTGTGGTTGCGCAAGGCGACGAATGTTTCTGCGCTGACGGCGGATATGAAATCGGGCCCGCTCATGGCCGATGCGCGGTCTGTGTGGGCCAGGAAAGCCCCGGAGAAGGCGGGAAACCCCTCTCGCAGGGGCTTCCCGGCCGCTATTACCGCGCGGGAGGTCGTCGCGGCAATTTCGTGGGCCTGGCGGAAAGACAGGCCCTCTTTGCGCACCAGCGTGTCGGCCAGTTCTGTAATGGTGATACACGCTGCATCTGTTGTGGCCTGAACCCTGTCGCCTTGAATTGAGCAGGCTTCGATCAGCGCTGCCAGCAAGTTCAAGACCCGGCCACCGCTTTCAAAGGCCGCGTAGCCCGCCTGTTGCACTTCGCCTTCACTGTCATTCATGTCTGTGAAGGGGGTGTTGTGCATGGTGTTGATGATCATGTCGCAACGTCCGCAGGTGACCGAAGCCATATGGCGCAAATGTTCTATGGGAACGGGGTTTCGCTTTTGCGGCATGATTGAGCTGATCTGGACCAGTGCGTCAGGCACATGGAGTTGTCCCACTTCGAAGGCGGTCCAAAACTGAAAATCCTGCACCAGTCGTCCCAGATGCAGGAACACCAGTTTCAGTGCCGAGTAGAGGCCTGTAACGTAATCCACCGAAGCAATGCAGCCATAGGAATTGCGCAAAGGTTCGGAAAAGCCCAACAACTCGGCCATGCGTTCGCGGTTGATGGGAAAGCCCGATGTCGTGATTGCGGCCGCACCCATAGGGCAATGATCCAACCTATCACGGGCATTTTGCAGCCGGTCCAGATCCCGCAGCAGGACCTCGAGGGCCGCACTCAGATAATGGCCAAAGGTGGTTGGCTGGGCTGGTTGGCCATGGGTATAGGCCACAATCAGCGTGTCACGTTCTTCGCGTGCTTTTCGCAGTATTGCGCTGGCAAGATGATGCGCCTGCGCAATCATCTGATCAATGCGCTGTTTCAATGCCAGCTTGAAGATCGTGTGGTCCATGTCGTTGCGCGACCGGGCCGTATGCAACATGCCGCCCATGTCGGGGCCAAGCCGCTGCTTCAGTTCGGCTTCCACCAGAAAGAAATAATCCTCGTATTCGCCAGTGTAATCGAGCGCTGACACATCAATTTCAGTATCGATGTCGGACAGGGCTTTTGCGATGGCCGTGGAGATCGACGCATCCAGAATGCCGGTCTCGGTGAGCATCACCAGATGCGCATGGTTGATGCTGCGCACAGCGCCCACATAATGGGCTTTTGCGCCTTCAAATAACGGCGCCAGAACGGTGTCTTTGTAAACCGGGTGGGGGAATTGGGTGAGATCGGTCATCCTTTCAATCCCGCCATCACAACACCGCGAATGATAAAGCGCTGGAATATCAGAAACACAACAAGCGTCGGCAATGTGGAAAGCGCGGCGCCGGTCATGATGAGTTCCCACTCAACCTGCTGCTCAACGCTGAATGTGGTCAGTCCAACGGGCAGCGTATAAAGCTCCTGACTGTTGGTGACGATCAGCGGCCAAATGAAAGCGGTCCAGTTTCCCAGAAATACGAAGATCGCCAGTGCAGCCAGGGCCGGTTTGACCAGAGGCATGGCCACCGTCCACCAGATCTGGAATTCATTGAGGCCGTCGATGCGGGCAGCTTCCAGAAAATCATCAGGCACGGTTTCGAAAAACTGCTTCATCAAAAACACCCCGAAGGCCGTCATCATGCCAGGGAACATGATGCCCCAATAGGTATCAAGCCAACCCAGCTTTGTGCTCATCAGATACCAGGGAATGACCAGCATTTCGGTCGGAATCATCAGCGTCGACAAGATTGCGATGAAGACAATATAGCGGCCCGGAAATTTGAACTTGCAAAGGGCATAGCCGACCATACTGTCAAAAAAGACATTTGAAACCGTGGTCAGAACCGCGATGACAAGGGAATTGGTGAACCAGTTGAAGAACCGCCCATCTTCCAGAACCAATTGGTAATTCTCAAGGGTCGGTTCCTCGGGAATGAGTTTGAGATTATAGACTTCAAAAGGAAATTTGAACGATGTGGACAACATGTAGACGATCGGCATGACCATCAAAATGCCGCCACCAAACAGCAACATCCAGCGGATGAATTGTGCGTAATTGCGGGGTGGGCGCACGCCGACATTGCCGGATGTCTTCAGCAGAGCTGCCGAAGTTGGCTTGATGGTGAGATCGGTCGCGCTCATGTCAGCGATCCCTCAAAATGCGCAATTGCAGCAGGCTGACGACGAGCAACACCAGAAACAGAACGACAGTTTGGGCAGCGGCGTAGCCCATATCAAACCCGTTAAAGGCGGTGTCATAAATCATCAGAACCAGCGGCTTGGTGGAATTCAGCGGACCGCCCGGATTGTTGGTCGTCATATTGAAGACCTGATCGAAAATCCGTAAAAACCCGATCGAGGAAAACACCACGAGGAAGACGATGGTGGGTTTCAGCAAGGGCAGGGTAATTTCCCACAAAGTTGCCATGGGCGAGACGCCATCAATGCGCGCCGCCTCGTAATAGGTTTGCGGGATCGAGCGCAGGCCGGCCATGAAGATGATGATCTGAAAGCCAAGTCCGGCCCAGATGGCCGGTGCCAGAATGGAGGGCAGCGCATTTGTGGTTGAATTCAGAAACTCAATTTGCGGAATGCTCAATGTGGCCAGGAAATTGTTGAAAACGCCAACCGGAACAGGTTGATAAAACCAGCGCCAGACCCAGGCCATGGCAACCGCGCTGGTCATGAAGGGTATGAAATAGAGCGCGCGGATGGTGCCGTGCATGAAGCGCACCTTGTCGATCTGATAGGCGACAATGAAAGCGATGATCAGGCTGACCGGCGTGCCGATGATGAGGTAGAGAAATGTGTTCTTGAAGACCTTCCAGAACACCGGATCGTTGAACAGCTTTACGTAATTATCAATGCCGGTCCATGTGCGTGTTCCCAGCAGGTTCCAGTCCTGAAACGATACCAGAATGGCATTGGCTGTCGGGTAAAAGCGGATCGTCACATAAAACACAGCGGGGACCGCAAGGAAGCACCAGGCCCAAACGATCTGCTTCTGTGAAATTGTGAGGTTTTTGTAAAGAGTCACGCGCCTGCCCGTCAGAGTTCAGATGCCTAAGTCAAAGCGTTGGAGTGAATGCCCCGGCGCTGGTCTGCGCCGGGGGCAAAATGCACTAAGTGTTACTGGTAATACTCATCCAGCAATTTCTGCTCGGCTTCTGCCGCCGCAGCCAGACTGTCTGCCAGGGACTGGTCTTCCAGATCGGTGCGGCTGATCATATCAACCATGATCTGACGCTGGCCGCTCTCATTGGCGAAAATGGTAGTGTGAGCGTATTCCAGACCCTTGATGAAGGGACCAAAGGTCTCATTGGCGGCATTGGTCTCGGTCAAGGCTGCAGAAGGTTTGGCTGGCAGTTCGCCAACCGTATCCAACCAGATCTGCATGGCTTCATCAGATGTGACATAAGCCATGAATTTGACCGCGGCATCGTATTTTTCGCCTTGCGCCTTGGTCGTCACCGCGTTCACCCAATATGAGGAATAGTTGGATTTGGTGCCATCCGCCGCCGCAGGCAGTTCGGCCACGCCCCATTGAAGGCCGCGTACCTTGTTAAGGGCACCAATGCGGAATGATCCATCAATATGCATACCGGCACGACCCGCTTTGAACGCTGCCTGTGCTTCGTCCATAAAGCCGACCTTGGTGACTTCATGAACATCTTCCAGATCGGTATAATATTTCAGCGCAGCACGTCCGGCGTCACTGTTGTAATTCACGGATTTATAATTGTCGGTGTAAGGATCGCCGCCAAACTGGCGTATCAGTCCCTCGCGGAACCAGTGATGATCCTGCCCGGTCATGCCGGTGGTAATGCCAACCGTGGTAATGTTGCCTGCGCCGTCCTTCTGAGCAATTTTCTTGGCGGTTTCGACCAGTTCATCCAGCGTTGCGGGTGGACCGTCAATGCCAGCGTTCTTGAACAGACGCTTATTGTAGAACAGGGCCAGCGAGCGCACCGCAGTGGGCAGGGCCATGTAATTGTCGCCGCGCTTCATGGCCTGCACCATGGGGAAGAATTCGGCTTCGATTTTTTCAACGGGGAATTGATCTGCAGGCAATGGCTGAATCAGATCTGCCTGCACATAATCATTGAGCCAACCATAGAATAGCTGAACCACATCTGGTCCTTCCCCTGCGGGAATGGCGGCTGCAACTTTTGTGCGGTAATCCGCATAGGGGAAGTGGGTCATTTTGACGGTGATGTCGGGATTGGCCGCTTCGAAATTCTCGATCAGTTGGTCCATGGCTGTGACGCGCGCTTCAAAGAAGTATTGCCAATATTCAATTTCCACCGCCTGTGCGGAAAAACTGCCGCCAGCAGTGATGGCAGCGGTAGCTGCACCTAAAATCCAATTGCGAAACTGTTTCATGGGATCACTCCGTTTCTATCCACCTATGGCTCGCCTCCTGACGACCCGCCTGAAATTTCCGGCTTGCGGTCCTGTTTCCCAAACCGCCAAACACGTCTCCTTCAGCATTAATTCAAGTAAGTTGAGTGTTCAAGTGATTTGAATTAATAGGTCTGTATGAAACTGGATCGCAGCAAACGTATCATCGGTTCCAACGCCGAACGCACGCGCCTTCACAACCGTCAGGTGGTGTTGGGTCTGGTGCGTCGACACCAGCCTGTCGGGCGGGCGGCGATTGCACGTCTGTCAGGCCTGTCGACCCAGGCTGTCAGCAACATCACCGCTGAACTGACTGAACAGGCCTTCCTTATTGTCGCAGGTCGCGATGTTAAGGGGCGTGGTCTGCCGGTGGTTCAGTATTCACTTAACCGGGACGGTGCCTTTGCACTTGGGATCGAGGTGCGCCCAGATGCGATGTTCGCCGCTTTGGTGAATCTGGCTGGTGAAACCCGTTTCACGCGGCGTATCAGCTTGTCGTCCAGCACACCGGAAATCGTCTCGGGTCATGCATTGGCGCTAAAATTGGACGCGCTGCAGGACGCAGGTTTGCACGCTTCGCAATTGTTGGGGGCAGGCATTGTCATGCCCGGCCCGTTTGGTCAGATCGGGTTGGATGATGATGGTCGGTCTGAACTGAATGGATGGGATGAGATTGATCCGGTAGCCCTGTTTGAAGACGTGCTTGGCACAAATGTGGTTGTTGAAAATGACGCCACTGGAGCAGCCGTTGCTGAGCGCATCAGCGGTGTTGCACAGAACCTGAAATCCTATTGCTTTATCTATTTTGGCGCTGGGCTTGGTCTTGGCGTTGTCGCCGATGGCGAGGTGATGCGGGGAGCCTATGGCAATGCCGGTGAAATCGGTCATGTCATTGTTCAGTCAGGCGCTGCAACCGGCCGATTAGAGAATTTCGCCAGCCGAATTGCCATTCGCGATCAACTGGCAGCTGCCGGGCATATGGTTGAAACCGTGGATGATCTGAGCCGGTTGCACGGTGAGGGCAATTCTCATTTGCTGGACTGGGTGCAAAAAGCTGCCCCACCCTTGTCACAAGCTATCGGTATGGTGGAAAATCTGTTTGATCCAGAGGCTGTGATTCTGGGTGGTGCTTTACCGGATGCGCTGCTGGATGATCTGATTGCCGCACTTGAACTGCCTGATGCCTCGGTCTCGCGGCGACAGGATCGAAAATTGCCGCGTGTGTTGCGCGGGGCCTCGGGCCGTATGACCGCTGCATTGGGCGGCGCGGCACTGGTCATTCATGACGCTCTTACCCCGCGCATCGTTGCGCAAAGTTGACCTGGAAGTGCTGAATAATGCCGAAGACTGATCCGCAACGCATTTTCGATCAGATGCAGTCGCCCCGTATCGTCAATCTGTGGCGGGCATTGCAACCGCTCAAAAGCGTTGTGTCCTTCATGAATACGGGCGCGCATCCTGATGATGAAACATCGGAGATGCTGGCAGCGCTCGGCTTTCGGGATGGATTGTCACTATCCTGTGCTTGCGCCAATCGGGGCGAGGGCGGACAGAATGATCTTGGCACAGAGGCCACGGCGGATCTGGGCGTTGTCCGCACAGCGGAAATGGAACGCGCGGCAGATGTGCTCAATCTGCGTCTTTATTGGCTCTCGGAGAGCCCTGAAGACAGCGTTTTTGATTTCGGATTTTCCAAAAGCGGCGAGGAAACCCTCAAGAAATGGGATCCAGAGCGCACTTTGAAGCGGTTTGTGGAAATTCTTCGGACAGAACGGCCAGACATCATCTGCCCCACCTTTTTGGACATCCCCGGTCAGCATGGTCACCACCGGGCCATGACGCAGATGGCTTTTCAGGCAGCCCAGGCAGCAGGTGATCCAGCCTATACCGAGATTGCCTTGGCGCCCTGGGAAGTGAAGAAAATCTATTTGCCTGCGTGGTCTGGGGCCGGTGACGCTTATGATGATGATTTGCCGCCACCGCCCGTAAGTCTGGTGATCGATGCAGATGGCGAGGACCCGGTGACCGGCTGGAGCTGGGCGCAGATCGGCCAGCAATCCCGGGTTTTTCATCGCACACAGGGAATGGGTTCCTGGGACCCGTTCGGGGCCAGTAACAAATGGCCACTGCATTTGTCACAATCGCGTCTGGACGGGCCGGACAAGACGTTGAGCAGTGGACTGCCCGCCAATCTTGGCGCGCTTGCAGAATTTGCCAATGCGGATGTCATTGCCGGTGATTTGCAGCAGGCTCACGACGCCTGTCTCGCGGCACTGGAAAGCTTTCCACATTTCAACGCGGTTCTCAAAGCGGCAACGGATGCTCTGAGGGCCATTCGCGTTGCCTATCAGGCCTGCCCGGAAGAAAGCCAGGGTGAGGTGTTGCATCGTCTGCTTTTGAAAGAAGAGCAATTGTCCCATGTGATCCGCATTGCTGCAGGCGCCGATGTTCTGGCCACACTTGGCCAGGATGCTCTTCGGCCCGGCGATGCAGTGCCCGTGGAATTACAGATCAAGCAAGCCGCCATTCGTGACGTTGTCGTGAAGGCTGAACCGGTTCTGGCAGAGGGCTGGAAGCTTGAAGATGAGGTCATGTCGGTGTCACATCGTGCGCCTGTATCTGACCCCTATCCGGCACGCTATATTCCCGGTCATGCAACGGCTCCTTCTGTGCGTTTTCTGGTCACTTACGATGGCGTCACATCTGTCAGCAGCATGGCGTTTGAAACACCGCCGCTGGTTCTGCCAGCCCGAAGTGCCACCATGGTGCCTGATTGCGCGGTGATCAACCGTGCGGCAATTGACAGAACTGTCGCTCTTCAGCTTGGCGATGTGTTCCCGCAACATGCTAAAGCCGAACTGGTTTTGCCGGACCAAAACGGGGCCTGGCAGGCTTCACCTTCAGAAACCGGGTTCACTCTGACAGTGCCGGATGATGTAGAGCCTGGGCTTTACAAAATTCCGCTTTTGCTGGGCGGGCGGGACGCCATGATGGTGCGCCGTTTTTCCTATCCGCACATTGCGCAGCGCATGCGGGCCACGCCTGCGCTCCTGACATTGCGGGTTGTTGATGTAACCTTGCCGGATGTTTCAATCGCCTATGTGGGGGGTGGCAATGATCGCGTAGCGCATTGGCTGCGGGCCTTGGGTCTGAACGTGACAGAGCTTGCGGATGATCAACTGACAGAAGCTGATCTCAGCCAGTTTGATACGCTGGTTGTTGGCATCTTTGCCTTGCGAACACGCCCGGCGTTGCGGGCTGCCATGGGACTTGTGCATTCCTGGATAGATCAGGGCGGCCATCTGCTGACCCTCTACCATCGACCATGGGATGCCTGGGATGCAGATGAGGTGCCGCCGCGCCATCTGGAGATTGGCAAACCGTCCCTGCGCTGGCGCGTGACAGATGAGAATGCCGAGGTCACCCATCTGATCGAAGATCACAAATTGCTCAACAATCCGAACCGAATTGATGCACAGGACTGGGCAAACTGGCACAAGGAGCGCGGGCTCTATTTTGCTAAAGCCTGGGCGAGTGACTACAAGCCGCTGCTCTCGATGGCCGACCCCGGCGAAGACCTCCATGAGGGTGCGCTGCTGTCTGCCCGTATCGGCTATGGTCGCCATACTCACACCTCGCTGATTTTGCATCATCAAATGGAGAAACTGACGCCCGGCGCTTTCAGGCTCATGGCAAATCTTGTGGCAAATGCCTAAGCCACAAACGCTCGGCGCAACGCAGTCAGAAAATTTGCAAGCCGGTGTCTGGCTGATTGCGGATATGAGCCTCAACATCTGGGCCATATCCATCGTCAAGACATTGGGTGGCGGCTATCCACCCTGGCAGATTGTGTTTTTGCGTGCGCTGGTGGGGCTGGTGCTTCTGCTGCCGTGGATCTGGCGGGAGCGGCAGGCTTTTGCGAAGATTGAGCATTGGGGATTGCAATTCCTGCGCATTGCTTTGTCGACCGTTACTCTGACAGCCAGTTTTTTTGCCGTCGCGCGCCTGCCATTGGCGCTGTTCATGACCATGAATTTTACCCGGCCGCTGGTGTTGATTGCCATGGCCGCTTTTGTGTTGGGCGAAAAGGTGCCGCTGGTTCGATGGGTGGCGGGCGCTGTCGGTCTTATTGGCATTATGATTGCTCTCAGCCCCGACAATGTGCCTTGGTCCTGGGGGCTGCTGGCCGTCACAATCACAGTGTTTTCCGGAACCGCCGCCATCATCGTGACGCGAAAGCTGAAGGGCACGCCAGCGGTTGTGATGATGACCTTCTACACAGCTGGTTTGGCACTTTTGACCGCGCTGCCGGCGAGCCGGACATGGGTGTCCATTGAGCCGGGTCATTTGCCGTTCTTATTGGCCGTTGGGGTCTTTTCACAATGCGCGCAGTTCTGTTTCTTGCAGGCGCATTGGAAAGGGGATGCGGGCTTTCTTGGGCCGCTTGGCTATTCCAGCCTGATTATTTCCGCAGCGGTGGGCTTTCTGGTGTTCAATGAAGTGCCGACGCTGAACACCATCATCGGTGCCACCATCATTGTGCTGGCGACGGCGCTTCTATCGTTTCAGTCAAAGCACTGAGTAAAAGAAGCGTGCCGAGACGATAATCAGAAACACACCGAAGGCGATCTCCATCTGACGTTTGGAAAGTCCATGGGCCAGTTTCACACCCACCGGCGCAACCAGCATGCTGATCGGCATGATCAGGATGAAGGCCAGCAAGTTGATGTAGCCGAAAGAAAAGGGCGGCAGATCAGGATTGCCCCAGCCATTCACGACATAGGTGAGGGTACCTGGTATCGCGATCAACGCACCAAGGCCTGCAGAGGTCGCTACGGCCTGATGGATGGGACGGCCATAAGAGGTCATGAAAACATTGTTCAGATTGCCACCACCAATTCCCATGAAGGTGGAAATGAACCCGATGAAGAAACCAACACCACCTTTGACGGGCTGCGCAGGCAGATCTTCGCCAAGGCTCCATTTGGCGCGGTTGAACAGCATTTTGACAGCGATCAGGAGTGCCACGACAGCAAATACGAGTTTCAGCACTTCTCCGGAGACAAAGGCGACAATAAAGGATGCAATGATCACTCCCAAAGGCACCATGAAAACCCAATTACGCAGCAGAGCTTCATCGGGCGCGCCGCGCTTTTGATGGGCGCGGAAGGAACGAATGGAGGTCGGAATGATGATGGCAAGAGACGTGCCGACAGCAATGTGAGCCTGTACTTGAGGGGCGACACCCTGAAAGTTCAGGAATTCGATGAGAATTGGCACCAAAACGGCCCCGCCACCAATGCCGAACAGACCTGCCAGAATGCCGGTCACACCGCCAGCCGCTGCCATGGAAAGCACCATGATAATCAGGGTGCCAGTATCAAGTGAAGACATCATAATCGCTAAAATCCAACCTTTTGCGCGGGTATCGATAGACTATTGCAGCGCAAACTCAACGGTTATTTTGAATCTGTTCATTTTCTGATCATCTGTGGTGACGCTGTTCGATCAGCTTCACAATCTGCCGTCCAGCCTCTTCCACCGGGCCGTCATTTGTCACATGAATGATGGGTGTCTTGGCCTGAAAATCGAGCTTCTGTTGGGCCAGCCTTGCAGACAGGTTTGTGTCACTGTTACGTCCGCGGTTGGTAAGTCGCCTGGCAAGAATGGCAGGGTCCACATCCAGATGGATGATCTGCAACCGTGCGAAGGCCGCTTCCAGTTGGCCCAATGCACGGCGCGCGCCGTTCAGAATTGCCAGGCCACCCTGATCCACATGATCTTTGGCGGAGATGGGAATGGCGTAATGCAGGTCATGAGCCTGCCACGTTGTGGCGAATGCACCTGCCTCTTTGGCCGACAGGAATTGCGCAAGTTCCATCGTGTCATGATCTTCGTGACCCTTGTCAGAAGGGCGCGTCACAATACGGCGGACGAACTGAATTTCCTTGCGGTCCTGCAGTTCTGCGCGCAACCAATTTATGAGCGTGTCTTTTCCTGAGCCACTCGGGCCGACAATTACAAAAACGGTTCCGGTCGGGTGGCCAGTGGTGTGATCTGTCGTTTGATCAGGCATCAGCTTACCCGCTGTCCTTGCCGCCAGACAGAACGGACGAGCGGCACATCGTCATTGCTGTGCCGGACCCTGACAAGATCAGCACGTAACCCAGTTGCAACGCGTCCCCGGTCGTCCAGGCCAACGGCTTTTGCAGGTGTTGCGGTGACCATGGCAATGGCTTTTGGCAATGACATGTCGGGATCATCTGCCAGCACAAAGGGGGCATGCATGATGCTGAATGGCACGTAATCAGATGACAGAACATCAAGCACACCGGCTTTTGCCAAATCAGCAGCGGCAATATTGCCGGAGTGGGAGCCGCCGCGCACAACATTTGGTGCACCCATCAGCACGCTCAAACCTGCAGTGTTAGAGGCTTTGGCGGCTTCAAGACTGGTTGGAAACTCGGCAAGCCGAACACCGAAATCGATGGATTCCTGCACGTGATCCAGATTGGCATCATCATGACTGGCCATGGGTATGCCGCGTTCGTTGCAAATATTGGCAAGCAATTTACGGTGCGGATCTGAATAACGCTCAGATCGGGCGATGCGCTTTTTCACAAAAATATCAAAGGCTTCGTCTGAAAGGCCTTTCATGGTTTTGTAGTAAAGTGTGTATTGCTCCATGGTTTGGAACTGTCGTTGTCCCGGCGCGTGATCCATGAGCGAGACGAGCCGGATTTCCTGTACGCCGTCGAATTGTGCAAATTGTTCCATCACATCAGATGCAGACACTTCGCACCTTAAATGCAGCAAATGCTCTGCACGCAATCGCCCCTCTTGGCCTGCTTTTTTAAGAGCATCTGCCATTTTGCGCATTTCGTCTTCTTCGAAATCGCTGCCTTCATTGTTTGTGCCAATGCGCAGGCAATCCAGGACGGTTGTAATGCCTGCCGCCGAAATCTGTGCGTCATGGGACTGGATGGCAGCTGTTACATTCCAGCGCTGGCCGGGGCGCGGCGAATAGTGGCCTTCCAGGTGATCGGTGTGCAGTTCCACCAGGCCGGGTAGCAGATAGTCGCCCTCAAAATCATCCCCGATGGTCGAGGACCCTTGGGTGATGTCAGCAATCAGGCCATCCCGTACTTGCACCGAGCCGTGGATAATCTCGGTTTCCAGAATGATGTTGGCGTTGCGAAAAACGGTTTCGGAACTCACAGCGATTGAGCCTTTGTGTTTGGTGATGAGGCGAGTGGGCCAAGCGGATCTAGCGGACCAAGCGGAACAGCGGTGTGAATGATAAAGGGCCCGCCTTTCTCGACCTCGCAAAACAATGTCAGATGATCACACATCAACTGGTTCTGCAGAAGCGGATCAAACAGTGCTTTCAGAATGTCTTCCATCTGGTCAGCTTCCTCGTCCGGAACAGCCCCGGTTAATGTCATATGAAAGCGAAAGGCGTCAAAAATATATGGATAGCCCCATTGTTGCAGATAGGCGCGTTGTTGCTCTTCCAACCGGTCCGGACTGCGTCTTGCATAATCCGCTTCGCTCAAGGGTGCTCGAAAAATGTCAAAATAGCGAACAATCTCCGCAGCAAATCGGCTCAGATCACTTGGGTTGCTATCGGGCACCAGCGCAAAGAAATGGCCCAGTCGCCCAACTTTCAATCTTGGCATCGCAAAGGCTTCGCGGCTTCTACAGAACCGCTTCATAGCGTTGACAAGCTGGTCTTCGCTTTGGTCTTCCGACAGATGGAAGGGGGCTTTCAACGTGCCGTGAAATCCATAACGTCGGGGCGCAGTTGTCAAATCCGCAAGCCGGTCCGCACTCAAGGTGCCAGGGTGGGTGCTATTTTGTGTGCCGTGAACTGGCTGCTTGTAAAATACACCTGAATAGGCATCTCGCCCAAGCCACTCAGCAGCAATTTGTGTCAGACTGTGACTGGCAGGAGGCGTGTAAAAGAGGGCATAGCGCATGTGTTGACTGCTTGTTGATGAACCAATTGGGCGCCGATTGAGGGGGAGCCGGATTCGAGCGCAACTTCATTATGACAGACCCGGCGTAATATTTTGATGAATGTTTTGAATGCTTGCCTTCAAAATTGAAATGGAAGTGTTGCTTACTCTTCGTTAAAAGGAGAGCGCTTGCTACAAATCCATGCAATGAGTCCATGCAGTTCCCGTATGCGATTTCATATCTCCCAAAGGACAACATCATGACTTCCGAACTCGACACACGGCTAGATAGCGCCAAGACAATTGCCAAGGGTGCCGGAGACATGGCGCTGAATTTCTTTCAGGATATCGGTGAGCTGATTATTGAAAGCAAGGGCGTTCAGGACATGGTGTCCAATGCGGACCGTGATGTGGAAACCTTTGTGCGCGCAGAATTGGCGAAGCACTTTCCAGATGATGGCATCGTTGGCGAAGAACATGCCAATGTGGAAGGCACGTCCGGCTATACTTGGGTGATTGATCCGATTGATGGCACAGCCAATTTCGTCAACAACATTCCGGCCTGGTGCGTCATATTGGCCTGTGTCCATGATGATGAAACAAAAATCGGTGTCATTTATGCGCCCTGGAATGATGAGTTGTTCTGGGGGGCCAAAGACCAGGGTGCCTTTGTCAATGATCGCGCGATGAAAACGGCGGAGACCGAAGGATTCCATGATGGCAATTTCGGGGTTGGTATGAACGGCCGTACTGAAACCAGTCTGGTTGTCGACTTCATCAAAGTGCTGGTGGAAAAGGGTGGCCTGTTTTACCGCAATGCCTCTGGCGGACTAAGCCTGGCCTATGTCGCCGCTGGTCGGTTGATCGGTTACGCCGAGCCGCATATGAACGCCTGGGATTGTCTGGCAGGTCAATTGCTGATCGCGGAGGCTGGCGGAATTATTGAACAGCAAAGCGCCGATCAGATGCTCAAAACAGGTGGTCGCGTTATCGCGTCAACACCCGTGCTTTTTGATGATCTGCTGGTCATGAGTGACAACACTTTCCCGGTTTAAAAGTCGAAAATTTCGGTCTGTCAGCCAGCCAATTCATGCGCTGACAGTCGGCTTTTTTAATTAGCCGAATAAAGAATTGATTGTCGGGCTTAGAATCTTGTCCTAGGCTATCCCAGAGACATCAAGATCTCTGGGAGGACACTATGAAAAATACATTTACAGTCGTATCGGCTGGGCTGTTTGCTGCGCTTATGGCGGCACCCGCCATGGCTGCTGACAAACTCACCTATTATTGCAGCGCGCAAGAAGACTGGTGCCAATTGATGGCGAACGGTTTTCAGGATGCGACTGGAATCAAGGTCAATATGACCCGCAAAAGCTCTGGTGAGACTTTTGCCCAGATCAAGGCCGAAGCCTCAAATCCAAAGGGCGACATCTGGTGGGGCGGCACGGGCGATCCACATTTGCAGGCAGCCGAGGAAGGCTTGACCGAAGCCTATGTTTCGCCGATGCGCAAGGAATTGCAAGATTGGTCGATTTCGCAGGCAAGCTCTGCCGGTGACAAGACAATCGGGATTTACTCCGGTGCGCTTGGTTATGGCTACAATGAAGATCTGTTGACCAAAAACAATCTGCCAGTTCCTGCCTGTTGGAAGGATCTGCTGAAGGCTGAATATAAAGGCCATGTGCAGATGGCGAATCCAAATTCATCTGGCACCGCTTACACAACACTTGCCACCATTGTGCAGTTGTTTGGAGAGGAAGAAGGCTTTGAATTCATGAAGGGCCTTCACAAGAACATCAATCAGTACACCAAGTCCGGTTCGGCTCCCATCAAGGCTGCCGCACGCGGCGAAAACACAATCGGTATTGTGTTCATGCATGATGCGGTGAAGCAGGCAGCAGCTGGCTTCCCGATTAAAGTCGTCGCGCCGTGTGAAGGCACCGGTTATGAGATTGGCTCCATGTCAATTGTCAAAGGGTCTCGTAATCTGGAAAGTGCGAAGAAGTTCTATGACTGGGCTCTGTCGAAAGAAGCACAGGCTTTGGCTCTGGAAGTAAATGCGTTTCAGGTGCCATCCAACACAATGGCTCCGACATCCGAAAAAGCGCCTGATCTGGCATCCATCAAGCTGATTGACTACGACTTCAGCAAATATGGCTCCAGTGACGAGCGCAAGCGTCTGCTGAAAAAGTGGGATGACGAGGTGTCTACACTCCCGCAGTAAGCAGCAAACATGCAATCACCCACAAAAAAGACCTTCCCGGTTCTGATCTTCTGGATCATTGTCGGGTGGGTCGGTTTTCTGATCCTGCCATGGTATGGGATTGAGGACTTTTGGACTTTTGAATGGTTGGTCGACGGCTTTCCATTTGACAGTGACTATGCACCCGGCATCTTTCTCATCACGCAGGGTGAAAAACTCTGGCTGGCTCCGCTGCTGCTGCCCCTGATCGGGGCATTGTTCGCCTATCGGGTTGGCAAGGAAGATGCGCGTTATGCAAACACGCTTATTCTCGCCGGAGCTTTTGGCTTTGCATGGCTGATTGCCCAGGGGTTTGGCATTGGTTTGCGCGGCTGGTCCTATGGTTGGTTGGAGGCAATCTTCGGAACATTGGATGACCGCCAGTTTGGCATGGGCTATGGCGCCATGCTGGTCTCTGCCTGTTTCCTGTTTCTGCTGACCCAAGGCATCGCCGCAAGGGGCGCCGTCAATGGCGATGTCTTTGTGGTGTCGTCGATTGGCTTTGTGGTCGCTGTTGTTGGCGTTTTCGTATTTTTCCCGATTGCGCGCATGCTGATTGCTGCCTTCATTACCGAAGAAGGCTCCTATTCGGTTTCGGTGTTTTTCTCAAAATTCCTGAGCCCTCGATTGTGGGGGCTTGGCTGTCTGTCCGGTGGAAGATGCGGGGCTGCTTGGAACTCACTTGTTCTGGCGGTTCTGGTCGGGTTTTTGACAACAGCCCTGGGGCTTGTGTTCGCGCTGGTGGTGACGCGCTCCGGCTTTCGTCACAAAAAACTGCTCCGCGCACTTACCGTTTTGCCTATCATCACACCTCCCTTCGTGATTGGTCTGGCGCTGATCCTGCTGTTCGGCCTTTCCGGCTCAGTGACGGTCTTTGTATCTGATCTGTTTGGTGTTCAGCCAACCCGCTGGGTCTATGGCATGCCGGGCGTCCTGATTGCTCAATTGCTGGCCTTCACGCCCATCGCATTTCTGGTGCTGATCGGGGTGGTGGAAGGTGTCAGCCCCTCCATGGAGGAAGCGGCACAAACCCTGCGGGCCAGCAAGTGGCAGGTTTTCAAAACCGTTTCCCTGCCGTTGATGCGACCGGGCCTTGCCAATGCATTTCTGCTTGGTTTCATCGAAAGCATGGCCGATTTTGGCAATCCGCTGGTTCTCGGCGGAAACTTTGATGTGCTTTCAACGGAAATTTTCTTTGCCATTGTCGGGGCGCAATATGATCAGGGCCGCGCAGCTGTTCTGGCCATTGTGCTGCTTGCCTTCACCTTGTCCGCGTTTTATGCGCAACGTTTCTGGCTTGGAAAGAAATCATACACAACCGTGTCCGGCAAGGGCGATTCGGGCATTCATCCGCATATGCCAAACGGGCTTGCCATTCCGGTTTTCATTTCAGCTGGTGTTTGGGCGCTGTTCACAATCGTTGTCTATGTGATGATCGTCTATGGCTCCTTTGTCGAGCTTTGGGGCGTCAATAATACGCTGACATTCAAGCATTATGTGACCGCCTTTTCTGTGCGGATGGGCGAAGAAGGGCTGCGTTGGACCGGCTCTGCCTGGAACAGTTTCTGGACCACAGTGCAGATTGCAGCCATTGCCGCGCCACTGACGGCAGGTGTGGGGCTGATTACCGCCTATCTGCTGACACGACAGACTTTCATTGGCAAAAACGCTTTTGAATTTGGCACGATGCTGAGTTTCGCCATTCCCGGAACGGTGATTGGTGTCAGCTATATTCTGGCCTTTAATGTGCCGCCGATCGAATTGACCGGCACAGGTGTGATTCTGATTGTCAGCTTTATTTTCCGCAACATGCCGGTGGGGGTTCGTGCTGGCATTGCGTCCATGAGCCAGCTGGACAAAAGCCTTGATGAAAGTTCGCTGACCCTTGGGGCCAACAGCGCGCAAACATTCCGCAATGTCATTCTACCCCTTTTGCGACCGGCTATTCTGGCCGCATTGGTTTATTCATTTGTGCGGGCCATGACAGCTATTTCGGCGGTGATCTTTCTGGTCAGTGCAGAATATGACATGGCGACCAGCTACATTATCGGCCGGGTGGAGAATAATGATTATGGCCTGGCGATTGCCTATTCCACAGCGCTGATTTTCGTCATGCTTCTTGCCATCGCCATTTTGCAACTGGCCGTCGGTAAAACAAATATTGGGCGTCGCATGAGCCCGCCAAAGCAATGAGACGGATCGAGGAATAACCCATGACACTGGCTACCAGCAGCAAGGCGGCTTCGGTAACATTCCGAAATGTCAAAAAAGTCTATGGCCGGGATGTTCTGGCCGTAGATGACATATCGCTGCACATTGAACCAGGGCAACTGGTAACTCTGCTGGGTCCGTCAGGCTGCGGCAAGACAACCACCTTGCGTATGATTGCCGGTCTTGAAATGGCAACTGAAGGTCAGATTCTGATTGGTGACACGGATGTCACGAAACTGCCGGCAACAGACCGCGATGTGTCCATGGTGTTTCAGTCCTATGCGCTGTTTCCGCACATGAATGTGCTGGAGAATGTGTCTTACGGACTGAAATTCTCTGGCTTCGATAAAAGTGAAACGCGGGAGCGTGCCTTGGCTGGTCTCGATCTTGTCGGGCTGAATGGTTATGGGGACCGGCTGCCCTCGGAATTGTCCGGCGGACAACAACAGCGTGTTGCGGTGGCACGTGCGTTGGTGCTTGAGCCACAAGTGCTTTTGTTTGATGAGCCTTTGTCAAACCTCGATGCGAAATTGCGGCGGCAGGTGCGTGAAGAAATTCGGGACATTCAGCAAAATCTGGGTCTCACGGTTGTTTACGTGACCCATGATCAGGAGGAGGCGCTGGCTGTTTCTGATCGTATTGTGGTAATGCGCAATGCGCAGATTGCTCAGGAGGGCAGCCCGCGCGATCTTTATGAATTGCCCAATGATGCATTTGTTGCCGATTTTATTGGTGAGGCGAATCTTGTTCCCTGTACCGTCGACAGCGTTGACAAGGATGTTGCGACCATCAGCATCGGATCATACAGTCATAAACTGCCTGCACGAGGTATGGCACCAGGTGCTGCAACGCTGGCAGTGCGGCCAAGTCGGGTTGAATTGCAAGCTGGTGCTTCGGAAGACACCATGGATGCAAAAATTGTAAAGGCCACCTATGTGGGCAGTCACATGGAATATACGGTTGAAACCGAATTCGGAACCTTGTTTGCAGTTTCGGGCAATGTGAGTTCCGTGTTTGACACCGGCGCATCTGTGGCCATGCGTTTTGAAGAATCTGGTCCGGTGCTTTTGCCAAAAAGCTAAAGTAGGTTTATGGGTCTGTTGATATTCCTCCCGGATCCAGCAAAGGCCGAAATGAGACCTGCGTACTCAAGACTGAGATCAAACGTTTCTGACAGCGTGACACGCTTGTGAGCAAGTTCCTGTCGACCGTTATCAGTCTTATCGTGCATTCACTGCAGCAATTGTTCCGTCGACCAGACTGGTTTAGCCTGGTCAATCGGCATTCCATACGGGATGATGCCTTTGCCGGTCTCACCGGTGCAACCATCGTTTTGCCGCAGGGCATCGCCTTTGCTGCCATTGCCGGTCTGCCGCCGGAATATGGCTTCTATACCGCCATGATAACGCCTGTGGTCGCCGCTTTGTTTGGCTCGTCCTGGCATACGGTTTCCGGACCAACGACGGCGATTTCTGCGCTTGTTTTTGGCGCTCTTTCCGGCATTTATACACCGGGCAGCGGTCAGTTTATTGAAGCTGCGGTTACCCTTGCCTTGCTGGTGGGGCTATATCAGTGGGTGCTGGGATTGGCGCGGCTGGGCGCGCTGGTGGATTTTGTGTCTCACTCGGTCATGACCGGGTTCATTACCGGTGCTGCTTTGTTGATTGCCATGACGCAGCTCAAATCCGCGCTGGGGCTTGATTTGCCGCGTCCTGAACATCTGACGGAATTCGTCACAGCGTTGTGGACCAATATGTCTCTTGTGGACCCGGTCTCGCTCGGCATTGCCCTGTCTGCCCTTGCAACTGGCTATATTGTCAAACGTGTGCGCCCGCGTTGGCCGAATTATTTGCTGGCCTTGCTGATGGGAACACTGGTTTATCTGGGGCTTGGCGGGGCGGATCTGGACGTTGCCACCATTGGTCTTATCCCGTCTGTCATTCCTGCATTTGAAGTTCCGGAATTGGGGTTTGACGCCTTGCAGGATCTGGCCTCGCCCGCTTTTGCGATTGCGATGGTTGGCTTGCTGGAAGCCATGTCCATTTCAAAAGCCGTTGCCTCCAAATCCGGGCAGGACATCAGCAGCAATCGGGAATTTGTCGGGCAGGGCGTTTCCAATGTGGTGGGCAGCTTCTTCCATTGCTATCCAGGTTCTGCCTCTTTCACCCGGAGCGGGCTCAACTACGAGTCCGGTGCCAAGACACCTTTGTCGGCGATTTTCTCTGCCATATTCCTGTTTCTGATCTTGCTGCTGGTGGCCCCTTATTTCGCCTATGTGCCGATACCGGCCATGGCGGGTGTCATCATATTGGTGGCCTGGAAGCTGATTGATTTTCGCGAGATCGCGCATATTTTCACAACCAGCAAGACGGAAAGCTGGATTGCCGGCGTGACTTTTGTCTCGTCTCTGGCGATTGATCTTGAATTCGCAATATATGCGGGCGTGCTTCTGTCGCTGGCATTGTTCCTCAATAAAACATCCCGACCCTTCATCGGCATTGGTTCGCCTGATCCGTCCGAACCTAACCGGCCATTCAAAAACGCTGCCACCAATAATCTGCCAGAATGTCCGCAATTGCTGATTGCGCGGCTGGATGGGCCGCTTTATTTTGGTTCGGTTGAGTTCATACGGCGTCAGTTTCGACGGTTTGAAATTGAGCGGCCGTCACAGAAGCACTGCCTGTTCATTGTAAAAGGTGTCGGGGAAATTGATCTGCCAGGCGCGGAATTGCTGATTGATGAAGCAAAACGGCGTGAGATAATGGGTGGCTCATTTCATCTGCAAACCAGAACGCCGCGCACGATCAGCAAGCTGGGCCGCTTCAAGGTGATGAAAAGCCTGACCAAGCACTACATTCACCTCAGCAAGAATGATGCGATTGCGGATATTGTACCAACGCTTGATCAGACAATCTGTGCAACCTGCCAGACCCGGATCTTCCGGGAGTGTCCGGAAGCTCCCGAAATCGTGCAGATGGATGATGATCATGGCGGAGAAGTAAGGATCGATCCGGCACAGGAAGAAGAACCCGCTCAATAGGCGTCTTCTTCAAGCTTTCAGATGCAGTGTCACCAATACAGTGCTGGATGTGCCATCATCAAAATCGGCACGGACGCGGAGCCAATTTCCAAAATTGCTGATGCGTGCAACCGCAATTTCATCCTGCGCAGACGGCATGGCAACCCGCGTACCCTCCGGCACCCAGCGCATGCCATCTGGTGATATCTCGACACTGACATCCGGTTGTTTCCCCTCAGGCGCCTTCAGTGCGCGGATGAAGAACACGGCTTCGCGAGCCCAACCACATTCATAAGGTGGGCTGGCGGCATTGCCTGTCCAGTTTTCGTTGCGGGCGACGATTGCTGTGTGGCTTTCCGGCAGCATTAGAAATCTCCCGAAATGCAAACTGAATCGACGTAGAGGAATGCTCTCTTGGCTACATCTGTTTCAGCAAAAAATGCAAAATTCAGCATGCACCATAGGTTTTTCATGGCCGGGATTTTGATGGATTCAAACCCTGACACATCAAATTCGCGATCATTGCACTGAAAGGCAAGGGCCTTCATGTCACCCAGATCAAAGTCAAATCGCAGATAGCTCCAATTCACCTTTGTGGGAATTTCATTGTAGCACAGCCGCTGCGCGCCGCCGGGCAGGTCAAGCCAGCCGGTAGGTTCCAGATGGTAGTGGCTGGCAGTCTTGTCGCTACCGCCAACGGCGGTAAAATCAGATGTCTGCGACTTGTATTGCCATTTTTGCAGATGCGCGCCGTTTTCGGCGTTCAGAAAGCGCAGATGCGGCATGACACGTTCAGCGTCTTGATCGCTGTCCCCGCCCTGCAGATCGAACAGAAACCCGACGGAGCGGACATCCGTTTCGCTCAATTGCAATTCGGCCGCCTCTGGCTTGAAGGTGAAGTAGGTTTCAAACCGAATGGGGCCCCGTTTGCGAAAAGTGTGACGTTTGATCGCGACGTTTTGTGCGCCAATGCGGGGGCGCGTGGCGATTTTCAGCGCGTAGGAACTGCCAGCACCGCCGTGGGAGCCGGCATCCCAGTGACTGAGCGTCGATAGCATGGGACTGGTATGTTGCGCATATCCAGGCAGCATGGTGTCCAGCGAGTCCTCGTAATTGCCCACCAATTGGGACCAGCCTGCATAACCTTTGGAAAACTGGTCAAAGCTGATGATGCGCCGCATCGGATCAAAACGGCTGAGAGCCGGATCGCTGAGGCGCAGCGCGCGCAGCATGGCCTCTTCCATATTCTGATCGGCGGCGTTGTCTGTCACTTGGCTTGTCTCCATGCCTTGCATTTCTAGGGTGTCCGCAGACGTTCAACAACGTCCCAATTGATGTCCAGACCAAGGCCCGGGCCAGTTGGAACGCTCAATTCACCGTCTTTCTGGCGTTGGCTGGCAGAGGCAATGTCGGCCAATTCGGTTTTGAACGGGCTGATATCGCTGTGGCATTCCATCATGCGCAAATTCGGCATGGCCGAAGCCACGTGAATGCTGGCGATTTCACACACAATGCCTGACATGCCGATATGGGGGGCGTAGCCGACGCCACATGCATGGGCCATTTCAGCCATGCGACGGGTTTCTGTAACACCGCCGGAGCGCGCAATATCTGGCTGCAGCACGGACAGGGTCCGATTCTGCACCAAACGTTGCGCCTGATCGACCGTATAGTTGCTTTCGCCAGCCGCCAAGGGGACGCTGGTGCGCTTGCGCAATTCCTCGTAACCGGCTTCGTCTTCCGGGTTCAGCGGTTCTTCAAACCAGAAATAGCCATTATCTTCCAGCGCTTTGGCAACCTCTATGGCACCGTCCAGGTTGTAAGCCCAATTGGAATCAATGCATAATTCCGCGGCATCTCCAGCACGCTTGCGCAGGCGTTCAATACGGCGGCAGGATTCCTTGACCTGTTTGCCCGTTTTTATTTTGATGCGGGGAAAACCGGCTTCCAGATAGGCATCCAGTTCTGCATCTGCCTCAGCATCTTCGACCCAGTTGATGGAAGCGGCATACACAGGGATTGATGTACGACCCTGGCCACCCAAAAGCATCCATAAGGGCATATTCGCGGCTTTGCCGAGAATGTCCCACAAAGCAATGTCGACGCCCGCAATGGCCTCGATCAGCATACCGCCGCACCGGCCTGACAGGGCGCGGCGCATGTTGTTCCAATGGGCGCTGATCTCGTGCACAGGCTTGCCGATCAACCTTGGCCGCAGTGTGTTGTTGATGAGTTCCGCATAGGCTTTTGGAGCGAAGCGGGCCAGGGTTTCGCCAACGCCGTTGATGCCAGCGTCTGTGCGAATTTCCACCAGAACCAGCGAGACATGCTCGTAGGTTCCCCATGATGTGACCGTTGATTTCGGGAGCTTCTGGGTCAGCGGATGGGCAATAACATCCGTGATCTTGATGTCGGGTGCGGGCGTGGCGAAAGCCATTTTGTGCGGAGAAGGCGCATTCATGGCCGGACTCCGACTGCCAAAAGATGATCGGCGTCGGTGTGGTTTTCTATTTGCGTATTCGGACGCACATTTGTCATTGGCGGTTTTCTCCCGTTTCGCACTCAGACTTACTGCAAACACTTCAACATAGCAATTAAATAACATAGTTGCTATGTTGCTATCAAGCGTGTTAGAGCATGCCAAATCATGAAGGAGCGGGTATGGAAAGTGCGACGACAGACAGTTTGACCTTCAACACGAAGCGGCCAGCGCCTTTGCGGCTTGCTGATACGGTGTCGGATGAGATTGCGGCTGCCTTGTTTGACGGGCGCATTGCGCCGGGTGATCCATTGCCCTCGGAAGGCGAAATCGCGCGGCAGTTTGATGTCAGCAAACCCATTGCACGTGAAGCGTTGCGGCTTCTGGCGGGTGCAGGTCTGGTCCATACACAACAAGGCAAAGTGGCACGTGCCAAGGCGATGACCGGCGAGCCTCTGGACCGCATTTATGGCTATGCCGTACGCTCAAGTCTGAAGCGTTTGCAGGAAGCCAATGAGATGCGTCTGGTGCTGGAATCCGGCATTGCCAGACTGGCGGCCAACCGCAGAGACCAGAAGGGTCTGACGGTTATGAAGCAGGCCCTGGAGGTCATGCGCTCGTCAATCGGCGAGCCTGAAGATTTTACCCAGGCAGATATCGATTTTCATCTCGGCATGGCGCTTGCAACCGGAAATACGATGATCCGCATGCAGGTTGAAGGCATGCGCTCGGTTCAGCGCGAAGTCTCAGAACTGTTTTCGCGGCGCAGCAACCGCTCCAAGGCTGATTGGCAGGCAACGGTTCTGCGGCATGAAGCCATTTACGATGCGATAGCGGCGGGATATCAGGCCGGAGCCCAGGCGACATTGGTGGCTCATTATGATGCAGCCGACATTGCGTCATTCGAGGTGGCCAATGGTTGATAGCTCTGGCTCACTTTCCGGCAAGCGTGCCCTTATTACCGGTGCCAATTCTGACATTGGCTACGCGATCGCACAGTCTTTGGCGGCACAAGGAGCAGATCTTGTCCTGCATCGGCGGGTTGATGCCAAAACATCTGGTGATGACAGGCCGCTGTTTGAAACTTGTCCGGTCATTCTGGCTGATTTTCTGGAAACAGACGGGGCCACCAAGCTGGCAGAAGCTGCTTTGGAAATTGGCCAGATCGATATTCTCATTGCCAATGCGGCAATGGAAAAACGCCAACGCTGGCAGGATGTTGATCCTGCATTGATCAATGCGCATGTGAGCGCGAATTTCACCTCACTTCTGATGCTGATCAGTGCTCTGGTCCCGTCGATGGAGCGCGCTAAATGGGGCCGGGTGGTTGCAATTGGCAGCGTCATGGCCACACGGCCGCGTGCTGAAACCGCCGTTTATGCGGCGCTGAAATCTGCGCAATTAACGGCTTTGCGCGCCATTGCACGGGATGTCGCGCCCAATGGCGTCACCATGAATGTGGTGTCTCCTGGTGCGATTGAGACCGGCCATATGGCAGCGCTTTATGCAAAAGCCGAGTTTCGCAATGCGGTGACCGCGAAAATACCCATGGCCCGCCCCGGAACACCCCAAGACTGCGTGGCACCTGTGACGATGCTGTGCGGCGATGGCGCAAGCTACATCACGGGCGTTGATATTCCCGTCAATGGTGGATGGGACATCGGTGATGCACCCGGAAACCTTATGGAATTTGGTCAATGACGGGTTGGAACCCGTCCTTCTTTTGACCACAGACAAAGTTTTAACGGAGGAGTAAAATGACAATGTTCAGAACTAAAATTACAGCCGCCGCGCTGCTTGGTGCCAGTTTTCTGGTATCTCCGGCTGTCGCGCAGGACTTGCGCTTTACAGTGTGGACGGGCAATGACGCCCATCTCAGCATGCTCAACAGTATTGGTGACAGTTTCAAAGCCACACATCCAGATGTGACGGTTACGTTTGAAACCATTCCGGCCGGTGATTACATTCAGAAACTCACATTCCAGCTGGCTGGCGGCACGCCGCCGGATCTTGGCTGGATGTTCGAAAATTCAATGCCTACTTTTGTCAAAGCTGGTGTTTTGGAAGAGTTGACACCCACTCTGTCCGCCACTGATGGCTATGATCTGGAAGATTTTTCAAAGCCAGCCATGGCGCTGTGGTCCAACGATGATGCCGTCTATGGCGTGCCGTTCTCCACATCTCCCTTCATGATGTTCTTTAACAAGGACATGTTTGATGCCGCTGGATTGGAAGATCCTTTGACCCTTGCTGACAAGGGCGAATGGGACATGGCGAAGTTCCGCGAAGTCTCGGCCGCGCTGGCTGCAGCAAATGAGGGGAAATGGGGTTTTGAATTCAAGGATGGTCAAGGCTATGACAGCCGCATCATGCACGCTATCATGCCGCCGATCCGGGTTTACGGCGGCAATGCCTTTGCCGGCGGTGAATGTGGGTTCGAAAAACCCGAAGCGGTTGCTGCCGTCACCCAATTGCATGAGATGATCTTCAAAGATGGCTCCATCGTGCCGCCAGGTGAACAGGGCGACTTCTTCTCCGGTAGCTCAGCAATGACCATCAACCAGATTTCCCGTGCCTCCAAAATGCCGGACGCCGGGTTCAACTGGGGTATTGCACCATTGCCAACAGGTCCAGCAGGTGCTTCGCCGGTCATTGGACAGGCCGGACTTGTGGTGTTTTCCAAGAGCAAAAATCCTGAACTTGCCAAGGAATTCATCGCTCATATGACCAATGCGGAAAATGTTGCGGTTATGGCCCAGTTCTTCCCGCCGGCACGCAAATCCGTTCTGGACAGTGAAGCGTTCACAAACGCCAATGCGCTCATTCCTGCCGCGCAAATGGCAAATGTGAAAGCTGCGATTACAGATGGTCAGGTGCTGCCCAGCCATGAGCGGACACCTCAGATTGAAGCTGCCATGAAGCCGCGCTTTGATGCGCTGTGGAAAGCGGACGCGAATGTCGAGGAAGCGTTGAAAGCCGTTTGCGCCGCCATCCAGTCGGAACTCTAGGCAGAATTCCCAGCAAGCCACTTACACAGGACCGGGGCATGACTCCCAGTGAGAAAACAGCAACCATGGCGCACGCAACGCGCGTGCCATGGTTGACCCTGCGCCGCAAAGAGGCGTTTGAAGCGTGGTTGTTTGTCAGCCCTACGCTGATCGGCTTTATCATCTTCTTTTTGGGCCCACTGATTGCCGTGGGCCTTTACAGCCTGACCGAATGGAATCTTCTCAGTCAGGAATCCACCTTTGTTGGTGTTGAAAATTTCCGCGATGCCTTAACGGTCAATCCCGATTTCTGGCATGTCGTGCGCAATTCGGCACTGTTTGCGCTTGGGTTGGTGCCCATGAATATGGCACTGGCATTGACGCTGGCACTTGCGTTGTCGCGCCCATTTTTCGGGGTCGTGTTTTTCCGAACCATCTTCTTTGCACCCGTTATCACCTCTGCCGTAGCCTGGGCCATCGTCTGGAAGTTTCTGCTTCAGGGTGAGGCAGGTGCGGTCAACCAATTGCTCGCAAGCATAGGCATTGACGGACCGAACTGGCTGCGGGAACCGGACTGGGCGATGTTCGCTGTGATTGTGACCCGCGTCATCAAAATGGTCGGGCTCAATATGATCCTTTACATTGCTGCGCTGCAGGCGATCCCCCGGGATTATGAGCAAGCTGCGCAATTGGAAGGCGCTTCCCGCTGGCAAATTTTCCACATGGTGATTTGGCCGCTGCTGGCCCCCACAACGCTGATCATCATGGTGATTACCACCATCGGCTCATTCAAGGTGTTCGACCACATCTATCTGATGACCGGCGGCGGACCGGAAAACGGCACGCTGGTGCTGGCTTATTACATCTACCAGCAGGGCTTTGAATTCTTCAATGTCGGCTATGCTTCTGCGCTTGCCATCATCATGTTCGTGATTGTATTGGCGCTGACGATTGTGCAGTTGATCCTGCGCCAGAAAGGGTCGGGATGAGCCTTTCTCAAAAACATTTGCAGTTGATCAAGCGTGTTCTGTGGACCGTTTCTCTGCTGATCGTGGCCGTGCCCTTTGTCTTTCCATTTTTGTGGATGGTTTCATCGGGTTTCAAAAACTCGGCAGAGATTTTTGGCCAACCGTCGCTTTTCCCGGCCATATGGCGCTGGCAGAATTTTCTTGATGTGTTCGATCACCAGCCCTTTGCGCAGCAATACTTCAATTCGCTGTACATTTCAGCGGCTGTGACCGTGATTACTCTGGTGATCTCCTCGCTGGCTGGCTACGCGCTGGCACGGCTGCGGTTTGCTGGTTCTGCGCTGTTGATGCTGTTTCTGATTTCGGCGCTGATGGTGCCCGAAGAGGTGACTATCATTCCCAACTTCTTTCTCATCCGCTGGATGGGCCTGATGGATACCCATATGCCGCTGATCCTGCTGCCGGTTTTCGGGGCGCATGGGGTGATGGCAACGTTTTTGATGCGGCAATATTTTGTGGCGCTGCCGAAGGAACTGGAAGAAGCCGGGAAAATGGATGGGCTGTCACGGGTTGGTATCTGGTGGAAAATTGCTATTCCCATGTCACGCCCGGCGCTGGCAGCGGTGGCAATCATTACCTTCCTGCATTCGTGGAATCTGTTTCTGGAACCGCTGGTGTTTCTGTCCAGCCTGGAGAAGTTCACGCTGCCTCTGGCGCTGTCGAATTTCACTGATGCCTATGGCCTGCCGCTCTGGCATCTGCAACTGGCAGCCACCACGCTGGCTGTGATCCCGATCCTGGGCGTCTATCTCATTGCCCAGCGCCAGATTATTGAAAGCTTTGCAATGTCAGGGGTGAAGGGATGACCCAACTTTCTGATTGCCAATTGGACACACATTCATGACGAGCCTTGCCCTGAGTAATCTTGCCAAATCCTTTGGTCCTGTGAAGGTCATACGGGATATTGATCTGACGATTGAAGATGGCGAATTTGTTGTGTTTGTCGGCCCGTCCGGCTGCGGGAAATCAACATTGCTGCGCATGATTGCCGGTCTTGAGGACATCACGTCCGGGGATCTGATGATTGGTGAGCGGCGCATGAACGAAGTGTCTGCATCAAAGCGCGGTGTCGCCATGGTGTTTCAATCCTATGCGCTTTATCCGCATCTTACTGTGCGACAGAATATGGGCTTTGGTCTGAAGGTCCGGAAGATGCCTGCCACTGACATCAAACAACGTGTTGATGACGCCTCTGCGACGTTGAAACTGGATGCGCTGATGGATCGATATCCACGTGAGCTGTCCGGCGGACAGCGGCAACGCGTTGCCATTGGGCGCGCCATAGTCGGCAATCCCGATGTGTTTCTGTTTGATGAGCCATTGTCCAATCTGGATGCAGAATTGCGGGTCCACATGCGTGCCGAGATTTCGGCACTGCATGGTCGCCTCGGCAACACCATGATTTATGTGACGCATGACCAGATTGAAGCGATGACGCTGGCAGACCGCATTGTGGTGCTGCGCGATGGGCGGATTGAACAGGTCGGAACACCACGGGAGCTTTATGCGCGTCCTGCCAATGTGTTTGTGGCGCAATTCATTGGCAGCCCGAAGATGAATGTCTGTGCTGCTGACAGTCTTGCCACTCAATTGGAGGGGTCCGATTTTGATCTGAAGGCAGCAACACAGATCGGCATCAGGCCGGAGCATCTGAAAATTGTTCCGCCCGACGATGGGTTGTTGCAAGGCCGCGTTATTGTCAGTGAATATACCGGTGCTGGCTCACTCCTTCACATTGAAGTTGAGGGTGCCGGAACATTTCTTGTTGTCCAGGAAGGGCAGGCTGGCGCTGAAAAGGGCGAGAGCATTGGATTGTCATTCTCCAGCGAGAATATGCATTTGTTTGATGGATCGGATTTCGCAATTTAGCCGGCAAGCTGCCACTGCGTCTGATGCTTGCCTGAACAGCGCGATGGAAGCGGTATCAGTTGACCATGAATCTGGAATTGAAGGGCAGGCTGGCTGCTCCAACTGCTTTTGGTGAGGGATTGAGATTGCCTGCAATGGCAGTGATGCCCGGCACAGATTGTTCCAGGATACTGCAAACGGTTCGGCAGATGTCTCGGGGCGCATAGGACGACAGAACAACTGTGTCCACCTCGACGAATTGGGTCAGAGCCAGACAGGAATTGGTCAAACGTTCAATCAATGCCTGTTCCCATATTGTCTGTGTTTGGCCATAGTCAGGCCAGTTGGAGGACCGGTCCCAAAGCGGGTCGGTGGGCATTCCCTGTTGTTGCAGGGCCTGCTCCAGATTCAGAATTCCAACATCAAAGCTTAAGGCGGAATTACCATTATAGATCTGGTGGTTAAGCACTAGACGTGTGTGAAGTTCGGCACCCAGATAGAAAAACAGATAATCGGTCAAAGGTTTTGCCACACCGAACATGCTTTCGCCGCCAGCGGTTGCGGTGATGTCATTCTGGACGAAAACCGGGAAGCCGATTTCGCTCTCGATCTCATGCTGGAGAGCGGCATATTTCTGCTCAATGGCCTGTTCCTCACCACCCACCAGAGAGCCGGATTCCGGTAGAGCCAGCCCAACACCGGCCAGCCGGTCATAAGTGCCCTTCGGCAACATGGCGATGGCTTTTTGGATGGTTTCCAGAAATTCCGGATGGTTGCTGTTTTGGCTCGGGGAGGGGTTGGGCAAGGTCGCATGAAAACCAACTTCTCCGACGAAATTCACCAGCACGATTTCTGTGCTTTTATGGCCGATGCAAATGCCGACCGAATAAGCCCCTTCCGGGTTCAGGGCCACCGGAATGGTTGGCGGACCGACACGGCCCTGCTCGCGCAGGGCTTTGCCTTTGGAGACCAGCCCTTCCTGTTCCAGAGACCGCAGCAGAACAGAAATTGTTTGGGCGGAGAGGCCGGTTTTCTCGCCGATTTCAAGGCGGGTAATGCCGTCATTCTGCAGCAAAAGCGAGAGCAGCAATCTTTCATTATAACTGCGCACACTGACTGAGTTCAGCCCGGTGGCCCGGTCTGCGATGCGCAATGGATTGGGAGGTGCAAATCTCATGTCAGGCATGGTGCAGACCCTTCCCGCTAAGTGTTTTGAACCGGTTCATGGGACCAACCGATGGATTCGACTTCGCGTGCGAGCGCCACGCCAAGATTTTCGTGCGCTTGCTGGTTGATATGAAATCCATCCTGGGGATCGCAATCGACCACGGAGCCGGCATCGAAAAAATGAACTTCCAGAGAATCGGCAACAATTTCGAATTGCAGGGCCAGTTCGTGGGATTTCTTCTGTGCGCCGGAAAAGATGGGTTCCCATTCCTTGATGTCGTCCCGCATTGGCGGCGGTGCGACAATCATGATCTCGGGAACGGTTCCACCCGGCCCCGGCGTAAGTTCCTTAATGTCATAGATCAGACAGCCAATGCCCATCGCGACTTCTGAAGCTGGCTGGTTGAATCTGGCTTTCAAATCATTGGTCCCAAGCATGATGATGATCAGGTCCAAAATCGTGTGGCTCTGGATGCAGGGCCATAAATAGGTTCGCCCGTTTTTGTGCGGGCCTTCAATGGGATCATCGCGAACTGTGGTCCGCCCGCTCAAGCCCTCTTCGACGATGTGCCAGGTGTCGCCCAGCTCTCGCGCCATCACGCCTGGCCATCTTTGTTTCGGGCCATAACGCTCTAGTGGTGTTCCACCTGGAATCTGACCATGAGTGTTGGAATCTCCAAAGCACAATACGGAACGCATTTGTCTGTCCTGTCAAAAATAACGATTTATAATCAGTATCTTAATTGAAATTTATAGGGCTGTAGCATTGCGGAAACATGGCACTCTACCGGAAAAAAGGCAAGCCGCTTTAATATTCATTCAGCCTGAATAACTATTGACTTTCGAAAAATACCTGTGCTTTTTAGATGCAGGGAGGACGTTCTGAAAAACCATTCTGGCGCTTTATATCGGTATAACACGATAAAATGGCGCCTCCGGGCATGCCCGGTTCTCAAGACGCGTGGTGTCAGAACAGATTCTTCCGGAACACAGCCGATTTGTTCGTTTTCGCGGTTGGCGAAACCGAGGCACGGCATTCGGTAGGCAGGGGATTTCGCTCGTTCGGGTCCTGTGGCTCCCGGTATCGGGAACTGAAATTCTGAGCCCAACATGGAGGAAAGCTCAATGAAATACACTCTCAAGTCTCTGACCACAGCAGTCTTGCTGACAACGACAATTCTGGTCGCACCGTCACTCGCCCAGGAAGCGATGCTGATGGATGGTGTAACAGCGCGCGCAGACAATAACCCCACCGTGGAAGCGGGCAAATTCCAAAAAGACGGCCCATGGGTCATCGGCATGAGCCATTTCGGTGTCAATGCCAACACCTGGACCGTTCAAGTTGCCCATGAAACACAGGGTGCTGCTGATGCGGATGAGCGTATCTCCAAGATGATCATTCTCGATGCCGGGTTTGATCAGAAGAAACAGGTTTCCGACATTGAAGATCTGATTGCACAGAAAGTGGATGCCATCATCGTCCAGCCTGTGACATCGACTTCAGCTGATGCAAGTATTGCCAAGGCCGTGGCTGCAGGCATTCCAGTGATTCTGCACACAGGACGCATCGAGTCTGATGCCTACACCACCGAAATTCAGGGTGGCGCAGAGCATTTTGGCAAGGTGATGGGCGATTTTCTGGCCGCGGAACTTGGCGGCAAAGGCAATGTCTGGGTATTGCGCGGCCTGGCAGGCCATCCCGAAGACACCAATCGCTATAATGGCATGTTGCAGGCTTTTGAAGGCTCCGACATCAAGATCATCGCTGAAGATCATGGTGACTGGCAATATGACAAATCCAAGAAGCTTTGCGAAACGCTTTATCTGAACAATCCGCAGGTTGATGGCATCTGGTCGTCAGGGGCAGATATGACCCGCGCCTGTGTGGATGTGTTCAAGCAATTCGGCGCTGAAATTCCACCGATTTCAGGCGAAGGCAACAATGGCTTCTTTGGTCAGTGGATCAAGGATGGGTTCAAATCCGTCTCTGCGGAATACAGCCCCGCTCAGGGCGCAGCAGGCGTTCGTGCAGCAGTTGCCCTTTTGGAAGGCAAGGAGTTGAAGAAGCATTACGATTATAATCCTGAAGGATGGGATGTGGAAAAAGCCGCGACCTATTATCGTGATGATCTGTCGGCGAATGTCTGGTGGCCGACCGAATTGCCAGAGGAAAAACTCCAGGATCTTTACAGCAAGAAATAACTCCCTGGACCAAACAGAAGGCGGCGCTGCTGCCTTCTGTTTCTGCTGGTTCCGTTTTTCTCGGGTGATCACGTGCCAAATCTGATCGAAATGTCGAATATCTCCAAGGCGTTTGGCGGCAGCGTTGCGCTGGACAGGGTTTCATTGGAATTGAAACCGGGAACCGTTCACGCGCTGATGGGCGAGAATGGCGCTGGCAAATCTACCTTGATGAAAATACTTGCAGGCGTTCACCAGCCGGACAGTGGCGAGATTCGCAAAAACGGTGAAAAGCTTGTCATTCCACGTCCCAAGGACGCATTGGATCTGGGCATTTCCACTGTGTTTCAGGAATTGTCACTGCTCTCGAACCTGTCCATTGCAGAAAACATGTTTCTGGGCCGGGAGCCGATCACCCTGTTCGGCACAATTGACTATGCTGTGATGGAACAACAGACAAGCGAAGCACTGCAGGAACTTGGACTGACACTTGACCCCTCCACATTGGTTTCACAGCTGAGCATTGCAGAGCGGCAGTTTGTTGAAATTGCCCATGGCATCAAGGCCGATGCGGCTGTCTTCATTCTCGACGAGCCCACAGCTGCGCTCAACGCAGCCGATGTGGCGGTTCTCAACAAGCATATTGCGCGGTTGCGCGATGCGGGCAAAGCGATTGTCTACATTTCGCATCGCATGGATGAGATTTTTGAAAATTGTGACACCGTTACAGTTCTGAAAGATGGCCAGTTGGTCGGCACCAGGCCCTTGGCGGAGATGACCCCGGATTCGCTGATTGCGATGATGGTTGGCCGTGAACTGGCGCATTTGTTTCCAGAGCGCAGCACGGAAGTCGGCGAAGCCGTGTTGGATGTGAAGGACTTTAGGCTGGAGGCTGGATCGCAACCATTTTCACTCAAACTTTGCCGCGGGGAGATCCTGGCGCTGGCCGGACTTGAAGGGCAGGGCCAACAGAAATTCCTGCGTTCCTTGATCGGGCAATTTGTGCCCGCTGGCGGCGTTGCGATGATCAAGGGTCAGTCGTTGAAGCTTCCGGTTGCACCATCAGCAGGCGTGCGGCAATTGCAGGCTTTGGGGGTCGGTTATGTTCCCGAGGATCGCAAGGAAGAAGGCCTGTTTCTTGGTTTGCCGATCAGCCACAACATCGCCATTGGCCTGCATTCCGCCCATTCGGCGCTTTCTTTTGCCAAAGACTACCTCAAGATTATCACCGATACGATGGCCAGCATGAATGTGAAGGCCGCCGGTATCACGGCGCCGGTCCATTCATTGTCCGGTGGCAATCAGCAGAAAATTCTTTTGGGACGTTATCTGGCCGCCGATGTGGATGTGCTTCTCATCGAGGAGCCGACCCGGGGCGTGGATATCGGCGCTAAATCAGAAATCTACAAATTGCTGCGCAGCTTTGCCGAGCGCGGTGGGGCAGTGCTGGTTCTCTCCCGCGAGACGATTGAACTGATTGGCCTGTGTGACCGGATTTATGTGGTTCATGACAACACAATTGTCAGTGAAATGCGGGCCGAAGAGGCAACCGAACACAGGATTCTAGATGCGGCTTTGAGCGCATGAACAGTGGACAGAAAATTGCAGGTAGCGACAAAACCATGAGATCGAAGGTGAGGAACATGTTTACCGGGCAGCAATCCCGACAGGGCATGTGGCTCTTGCCTCTGCTTGGCTTCATCGTGCTTGCTGTGGTTCTGAGTGTTCAGACGGAACAGTTTTTCAGCGCCGAAAACCTGTTCAATCTGGTGGCTCAGGCCATGCCATTGATCATTGCCGCAATCGGGCAGATGTTTGTCATATTGCTGGGTGGCCTGGATCTGTCTGTCGGCTCGGTGATCAGTTTTACAACTGCGATTCTTGCGCTGGAAGGACCGGGTTTCATTTTGATACCGGCCGTTTTCGTGCTTGCGGGAGTGATCGGCTTTATCAACGGGTCTGTCGTCACGCGGTTCAATGTTCATCCGATCATTGCCACCTTGTCGATGCAATATATTCTGCTCGGAATCACGCGGATGCTGCGCCCCGTTTCAGGCGGAACCGTGCCGGATATTGTCATCTCTGCAGTTGCGGGAAGTTTTCTTGGGGTGCCATTGCCTGTGTTCTGGGGCCTGTTCGTCATTCTGGTCGCCTGGAAGATCCTTCATGGCTCGCGCTATGGGTTGCATCTATTTGCAATTGGCGGCGGTATCGCGGCAGGGACAACGGACGCGGCGCATAATTTCGGCATTGCCGATAAGCGCAACATTATTCTGGCCTATATGGCCTGTTCCTGTTTTGCCGCGCTGGCTGGTGTGTTTCTGGCTGGACGGATTGTCTCCGGTGATCCCAATGTCGGTCTTGGCTTTGAGATTGATGCGATCACAGCTGTTGCTATTGGCGGCGCTCAATTGTCCGGAGGTGTTGGAAGTCTGCACGGCACGGTGATTGGCGCCATGGTTATGGCTCTGCTTGCCAATGGTATGAATCTGGCCAACATTTCTCCCTTTATTCAGACCGCTATCAAGGGTGCAATTCTGGTGTTTGTCGTTGCCTTCCAGTCCCGCAAACGGATGGGGCTTTGATTATGGCGAACGCGATTTACACCGGGCTTGTCCAGCGTCTTTTGCGGGTGCCGCCCGCGATCTATGTGTTTCTCATTCTGCTGATCATTCTATCGATTTCCCGTCCGCATATGTTGAATGTCAATGTAATGGGCATCTTTATCCGACAGGTGGTTCCGCTTGGCATCCTGGTTCTTGCCCAACAATTGGTGATGCGGGTCAATTCGATCGATCTGTCCGGCGGCGGTGTCATCCTTCTGATCAATTATCTGATTTCATCAAGTGTGTTTCCCGGTGCGCCACTTTGGTTCTTTGTGCCCATGGCGCTGATGATTGGAACGGGAATTGGACTGTTTAACGGATACATGGTCAGCAAGCGCCGTGTCTCAGCGGTGATTGTCACATTGGCTGTCAGCATTATTCTGATCGGGCTTGTCCAATTTCTGTCGAGCGGCAAGCCACCGGGCGATGTGCCATCAATTTTCAGCGATATTTACAACACCAAATTCTGGTCCATCCCTACCCCGGTGCTGTTCTGGGTCTTTCTCAGCGTCCTGATGGCCCTGTTTCTGGCGCGTACGGTTTTTGGCCGATATGTCAGTTCGGTGGGCGCGAATGCGCAAGCTGCGCATTTTTCCGGCGTACCCGTGGAGAGAACTGTCATTCTGGCGCATACGCTGGCTGGGCTGATTGCCGGTATTGCAGCCCTTGTGCAAACCGCCTCCATTGCTGTTGGCAGTGTGCGGGTCGGGCTTGACCTGCCTATTCTTGCGGTGGCTGCCACCATTTTGGGCGGTGTTGTTTTCGGACGCGGCGAGGGCGGTGTTTCCGGCCCGTTCTTCGGCGTTCTGTCCTTTGCATTGCTGTTTGTGGTGATGACGACTTTCGGGATCGATGATCCTGGCAAGCTGATGGCACAGGGGATGATCATTCTGCTGGCCGCTATCTTCTACGGCGTTCGAACCGCCAAATCCTGACCAATCAAACCTGCACCGAGGAAGCAATCATGTCCGATAAAAAGTCCATTCTGTGTTACGGCGATTCTCTGACCTGGGGCTGGATCCCGGTTGTTGAGGGCGCGCCCACCTATCGCTATCCGTTCGAACAACGCTGGGCCGGTGTGATGGCCTCTCAACTGGGAGACGGCTTTCATATTATCGAGGAGGGCTTGAGTGCACGCACCACCAGTCTTGATGATCCCAATGATCCGCGCCTCAATGGCAGCCATTACCTGCCGGCAGCCCTTGCCAGTCATCTGCCGCTGGACCTTGTGATTGTCATGCTCGGCACAAATGACACAAAATCCTTCTTCCACCGCACGCCGTTTGAAATTGCCAATGGTATGGCGAAACTGGTGGGTCAGATCGGGGCAAGCGCCGGTGGCATAGGTACGCCTTACCGGGCTCCCAAAACCCTTGTCGTCGCGCCGCCACCGCTCACCCCGATGCCACACCCGTTTTTTCAGGGAATGTTTGGCGGTGGTCATGAAAAAACTGCAGAGCTTGGCGAGCACTACAAGAATATGGCGGATTTCATGAAGGTGGATTTCCTCAATGCCGGAGATTTCATCACCACAGACGGTGTGGATGGCATTCACTTTACAGCCCAGAACAATCTGGATCTTGGCAAGGCGATTGCGAACAAGGTTCACGATATTCTGAACGCCTGATGCTTTATGGTGGGCGCCTTGCTGGTTGCCCTTTGGCGCTGGCGGCAGGTTCGGAGGGTTGTTTAGTTTTATGACGCGCTGCCGTTAGCAGCATCTCAGGGCCCCACAAAAGACTTGGACTCGTCTGGTCCAAAGAGGGTAAACTCGCGCTGTCCAATGGTCTCTAGTGGGTTCAGCCAAGCGCTTTGTGAATTTGCGTTTCATACGGCTTGGCGCAGTCTCTATCGTCTCCAACCACATAATTCATGTCCGTTGGCAGCTTAAGCTGGATTCGTTTTGCTACCTGTCCAAGTGCTTTACGGGGATTGTCGACAAGGTCCTCGTAATTAATCATAATACTTCTCATATTCAGTTTCTTGTGCCAGAAATCCATCATTGTGTTGTAGTTTTCGATATAGTCGCGACAAGTCGCAAGGTCATAGGAGTAGTTGTTCCCTTTAGCATACTGCTTCTGATAGCAGCGATAGACGTGATCTGACATATCTCGTTTCAGAAAAACAAACACGGCGTTGTCCAAAATGCGAGCTAGGCGGCCTGCATGATTTATGACGCCAGGATATGTGACAGTGAAGAAGCGGGAGCCCTGGGCGCGGCCAGACAGTTCCTGATTGAAGACATTCGAAAAGTCGCCGTCCACATTATCTGGCAGTGACCAGAAATTCCGGAGCTTCGGCAATCCAACCTGTAGCGAAGTGCGCGCAAGCGCCCGCTCAACGACTTTGCTTTCATAACCCTTGCGAACCTCCTCAAACCCACCGAGAAGCCCTTCGAGGGTTGTCTTCCCCGACCGGGATGCACCGACGATGAAAATTGGGTTGACCCCTTGATGCCTGAGTTTCAACGGGTGCACATCGCTGAAGTTAAAGGCTCTGGCGTAAAGAAACGATTCTTCCTGTCTCCGGAAATAGCTCGAGACTTCCGGTTTGACGTCGCTCCAGATTTTGGCATTCACAGCTTCAAGGTGCTGCCAGGCCACGTTGTGGTGCCCTGTACGCTCCAATACACGGTTTTTTGCCAAGCGCAACTTGTTCTGCGACGTTTCAGGCAGGGCTTGGTCTTGGGTCGCCTCTGCTGTTTCGATCTCCGACATGAGATCAACGTTTTCGAGTTCAATGGGCAGAAGTGAGAGCGCCAGGAGTGTGACGGGCAGACCGGCAATTGCTTTTTTGTCGGGGTTTTCCTTTGCAAGCTTCAACGCTCTGAACAGCCAGTGGCGTGCTTCTTCCATATTGCCCAGTTCGAAATGAACAATGCCCAATTCCTGGACAATTGCCGAGCTCGAGGGCTGCAATTGATGCGCCCTGTAGAGCATTTCCGCTGCGCGCTGATAGTCGCGATCATCCTTGAATACCAGCGCCAATGCGCGACTTATGTTGACATTTTCCGGCTCTTTCAACAGTGCCAAATCTAGAATTTGCTCGGCAAGTTCTCGCGCATCCAGTTTTGTATATGTAAGGCCGAGATTGATGAGCGTCGGCACATCCGCCGTATTCAGCATAGAAGCGCGATTGAAACAGGAAACTGCCTTCCACAAATCATTGGATTCGAACTTTATCTTTCCAAGCAGGAACCAGGCGCCAAAATAATTGGGTTCTCTGTCAACGATCTTCTCCAGCAGTGTTGCAGCTTCAGTATATTGACGCCGTTCGAACAGTTCATTTGCCCGGTGAAGTGCTGCATGCAGTTGCTGTAACTGCGCTATGCGCCTACGCATCCGCTCAAGTTCAGTGCCGCTGCTCTCGGTACGGCGAAGCTTAAACTGCGTCTGCTGTGACACGCCGTTTTTGTCCTTCCTGATGGATAGGTTGAGTGTTGCAAAAAACTGTGTATCACATTTCGAGCAAAATACTATCAACTGGGCTTAAAACGACCTGCAAAAGGTGCGATTTTTGAGCTTCCAGATGTGTCCAGAGGCGAAGCTGTTGGGAGGGGCAAAGGGCTCAGAAGCTGAGATTTTGCAGCGCTCGATCAGGCTTTCCTCACTTGCATTGTGGTTAAGTCACACGCCGACGCAGGGGGGGGAGACCCTTTGCTCTACATCCCAGGAGAATTCCCGAAGCGGTAGACGATCGACGTCCTAAAAGCGTGAACATCTGTATCAAAAGAGCTTGATCCGAAACACTCGCCCACATCTACACCACTAACACAAGGATCGCTGTCAAAGCTGTTGCCGAATGCGGCATAGTTGGTATAGCGGTACTCGAGCTTGGCCGTGATGTTGTCTGTAATCCTTGATTCCACGCCTGTTCCCAGTGTGAGACCATCTTCCCAACCGCTTTTGCTCCAGCTTTTGGTGAAAACATCAGACCCATCGGTGAGGCAGTCGAGATCGTCTTCGCAGGCGTCAAATCGCCCTGTCTGTTCGAAGTTGGTGGCTGTGTAGCCGACCAGTCCGTAGAACAGCGTGTTCCTATAGATGTGACCAACTCGACCGGTCACGCTGATGCTGTCCTGCATTTCAACGCCGTGTTCAATGCGGAAACAGGTATCCGAAGAGGAATCATCGCACTGTGTGGAGGTATGGGAGCCTTTGATGTTACCACCGCTATAATCACCGGCGATGCCAACGACAAATGAGTCATTAAACTGCCAGTCGAACCCGGCTTCCAAAACCCCGCGAAACCCGCTTTCACCTAGGTCACCCATAATGCTGTCAGTGACAAAATCATCGCTCGAGAACCCGAACGTATCAAGTCCGTCGACCTCAATGTCGCTTTGGGCATCACTGTTCATGCTCTGAACGCCAATACCGCCGCCAAGGAAAAATCCTGTCCAGTCGTGGGTAGGCGAATCATGCTTCTGGGTGGCGCTTGCCTTCATAGCGTGATCGACTGAGTCCAAGCGGTAGATGATCGAGGTTCTGAAAGTGTGAACATCGGTATCGAAAGAGCTTGATCCGGAACACGCTCCAACATCAAGTCCACCAACGCAAGGATCATTGGCAAAACTGTTGCCGAAAGTGTCATAGTTGGTATAGCGGTACTCGAATTTGGTTGTGATGTTGTCCGCAATTCTGGATTCCAGGCCCGCACCAACAGTCAGGCCATCCTCCCAACCACTTCTGCTCCACTTTCTGGTAAAAACATCAGAGCCATCGGTGAGGCAATCGAGATCGTCCTCGCAGGCGTCAAACCGCCCTGTCTGTTTGAAGTTAGTGGCCGTGTAGCCAATCAGCCCATAAAATAGCGTGTTCTCATAGATATGACCGACCCTGCCGGTTATGCTGATGCTGTCCTGCATTTCGACACCGTGTTCAATCCGGAAACAAGTGTCCGACGATGTATCGCCACACTCGGTGGATTTCTGGGAGCCCGAAATGTCGCCAAAGCTATAGTCACCAGCGATGCCAACAAGCAAAGAATCGTGAAACTGCCAGTCAAACCCGGCTTCCAGAACCCCGCGAAATCCGCTTTCACCAAGGTCGCCTATGATGCTGTCTGTTACGAATTCACTACTCGAAAACCCGGCGGTATCGAGATCGTCCACCTCAATATCGCTCTGGGCATCAATGTTGGCGCTCTGAACGCCCACACCACCGCCGAGGAAAAATCCCGTCCAGTCATCGGCCTGAGCCGGCGCAGTGCCAATTAACACTGCAGGGGTAAGACCAAACATTGCTACCGATCTCATCAAACCCATTTTAATTTTCGCCGCTGCTGCCACGGTGGTGCTCCCTTAAACTACACTAAAAACCGCTAACACGACGCGATAGATAGCTCAATAGTATCTACAACCCAATTTTTTTATTCCGTGAATTGTGTCCGAAATGTTACAGAAATGCAGCCTATGGTAACGTCGACGTATCTGATCATCGACTGATAATTGCATTGGAAGAAGCAACCCAAAGGTTTGTAGACGAATGAATGGGATTTAGGCGGTACGCACCGCCAAAGCTCAGACACAGCCCTCCAGATTTTTAGTCAAGGGCTGCAAATGCGTTTCATATTTCCGCCAACGGTCCGAACTGCCCTTGTACATTTCTTGACGGACCTGCGTGGTGCTGGCAGTAGCTACAGCCCGTTCCAGCTTATGAAATTCAAGGCATTGAGCTTCCCAGTCCAGGCCGCAATATTTCATAAGACGTCGAGACTGTTCTTCCTGATTTTCCGTCAATGATTCATAGCAAAGATCATATATTTGTCCCGGAAACATCTCCTTCCAGAAAGACATGAGATTCGCATAGAGCTTATAATATTCAGCAATATCTTTGAGGTCATACGCATACCCGTTTCCACCGGACACGAAAAAATGCCTGAATATAGACCAGCACGTAGCGCGGGCATCGCGTCGTACATGAATGATTTTTGCATTTGGTGACGTCGACAAAATGATGCCAATCAGTCGAAAATTTAGTGGCATCTTGTCTGTAATGTACCTGTCCGTCACCTTCATCCTGATCAGGCCAGAGCAATAGGTCTTCCTAATTGTTTCGAGTTTTGCCGTGGTCAGGATTTGGGAAGGGTGATAATGGCGTGTGCTCAGGGTTGGGATAGTTGCTTTGGGTAACAACTCAAGCTCACCAGCACCATGAACCTGAGAGTGACTGGCCAGTACTTGTTCGACCAAGGTGGTGCCTGACCTCAGCATCCCAACCAGAAAAACGGGTTTGCGCTTGCATGTACCTTGACCCATGTCTTCGTGATAAGATTTCTGGAGTTGTTTCCAGGGAATTGACTTCAAAGTGCGGAACAAAATCCGGTCCCTCTCGATATCATATCCTTGCTGGATGTTTCGCAACTTATTCCCTGCGGCAAAATGGTAGAAGGCTTTATCAAACTCGCCAACGTCATCATACGCTTTTCCAAGCGCGAAGTTGATGTGCATTCGGTCATTTTCGGAAGCGCTTGCTGAACTGGCAACCTTGAGCATGGGAGCAATTTGTGGGTCGTCTTTGATGTATTTCTTTATGGTGCTGAGGTCTCGGTGTGTTTGCGCGTCGTAGGGCTGGATTCGAAGAGCCTCGACATAGCTCACCCTGGCCGCATCGAAATCTCCCAAAGCCTTGAGCGCATTGCCCAGATTGATGTGAGCATTGGCCGATTGGGGATGCACAGTGAGGGCTTTTTTGAAATACCCAATACTTTGTGAATTTCGCCCCTGTTGGTGAAAGGCGACGCCCATAAGGTTGAGCGCATCAAAATTGCCAGGATTTGCCTTTAGAACCTTCCGAAAGCATCTCTCCGCCCTATCTGGCTCTCGTTGTTTTAGGAATGCTGCGCCAGCGACGATATGCTGATTTTGTGTTGCGCGCTGTGCGGCACCCAACATAGATATCGGCAGATGTGAGCTAGATTGCCGAATCATTTTACCTGTTTGTGGCTTCGGATTCTTTGGCCTTCTTTGTTTGGCTTTCTTCATTCTACAGACAGGTCTTTCTGGTCGAGTAGGAATGTTCATCTCGCCTCAGACAAAGCTAATCTGCGTCGCTGGCAAAATTAAGATCATGTCAGATCGGCGAAATGAACTTACGATCGGATACATTAACCACTCTGATGACAGAAGTCAGCGTGGCGCTGCTGAAGAAACGCATTATGCTGTCCTCCGGTAATAAGCCGATGTACCTATATGACATCTCTCGTAGAGACCTATTTCTGGAAGTCATGGCGAATTGATACAGTTGACAATCTGGTTTCCCGCACCTGCCGGGTTATTGCAAAAGATAGCTTGAACGCAGTCTAATTTGGTTCGGCTATTGGTTCAAGGTGTTACACGCCTTCTTTCACGTCACGTTCAACGGCGGCGATGACAATACTGCGGAGCTTGGAGACCAATGCTGGCACATGGCTGATTTCATCACCACGGACGGTGTGGATGGCATTCACTTTACAGCCCAGAACAATCTGGATCTTGGCAAGGCGATTGCGAACAAGGTTCACGATATTCTGAACGCCTGATGCTTTATGGTTCTAACGGAGTCCGATAGGGTCAGCCGCACCTCTATTTGACTCTGAAAGTTATCATTTGCCTGAATCCCGTTTTCGCTCATTGAGCCTGCTGCTTCTGGCGGAAGTCGCTGGCATGTCGCTGTGGTTTGTGTCCTCGGCGGTCCTGCCGGATATGATCCGGGAGGTGGACATTTCCGGAATGCGTCAGGCGGCTTTGTCCAGCAGCGTACAGGCAGGCTTCGTTGTGGGTGCCTTGATTGTCGCGTTTTTCGGCTTGGCAGACAGGTATGATCCAAGGCGGGTTTTTGCGCTTTGCGCTGTGCTTGCGGGTGTTGTGAATTTCACGCTTGTACTATCGCCGCCGGGCAGCGGGCTTGCCATTGCCGCACGATTTCTGACCGGTGCATTGTTGGCCGGGGTCTACCCTGTGGGCATGAAAATCATTGTCGGATGGGGGCTGAAGGACCGCGGGTTTCTTGTCGGTGCACTGATTGCTGCCCTGACACTTGGGTCGGCCTTTCCACATCTTATATCCCTTGCAGGCGGTGCAAACTGGCGGCTGATCATTGTTGTCGTGTCTGTTGCTGCCGCTGCTGGTGGCTTGCTGTGCCTGCTTGTCGGGCTGGGGCCACACCATTCCATTGCACCGCGTTTCAACCCGCGCACCATAGCGTCTGCGTGGACCAATCGCCGGGTACGGCTAGCCTATGCAGGCTATCTTGGCCATATGTGGGAGCTTTACGCCATGTGGGCCTGGGTTGGTCTGGCAACAGCCACGTCCTACGCAGTTACGATGCCGATGGATGAGGCGGTTCGGCTCTCAACCATCACCGCCTTTGCGGCGATTGCCGCCGGAGCGGTTGCCAGCATATTGGCGGGACTCGTCGCCGACCGGATCGGCAAGGCGGAGGTCGCCATTATTGCCATGATTATCAGTGGTTTGTCGGCGCTGGCCGCTGCGCTGAGTTTTGGTGGACCGGCCTGGCTGACGCTGATTGTCGTTGTGATCTGGGGTATCAGCATTATTCCTGATTCTGCCCAGTTTTCAGCGTTGGTGGCCGATTTCGCACCGCCCGATCAGGCCGGAAGCCTGATGACATTTCAAACCGCCCTTGGCTTTGCTCTGACCATTGTCACGGTCCAGACCACACCACTGCTTGCCTCGGCATTTGGCTGGCCGGCAGTGCTGGCCGGACTGGCCCTGGGGCCGTTGTTTGGTGTCGTGGCCATGATGCGGTTACGGGTTCTTTGTCGGTCCTGACTTCATAGGTCGAATGGAATTTTGCAGCCCTTGTCGAGCCGGTAAATGAAGTCGCAATCCTGCCAGTTTGGAAAATAGCTCGTGACCAGAGGATCATGGCCGGGAATGATCAGCGAACGATCGGTGGCAATCTCCTCGAGCCGGTTAAAGCCATCCAACATGTCCTGAGCATCCACCACAATGGGAAATGGTTTTCGTAAAAACACATTCTCGTAGTAATGGGATGCATCTGACGCCAGACAAAGTGTGCCGCTTTCCGTTTGCACACCCAAGGCCTGCAATCCGCGGGAGTGTCCCCCAATCTGGTAAGCTATGACGCCATCGGCAATTTGTGCGTCGCCCTCATAAAACACCACCCGGCCTGAATAGATACGCTGAATCAGATCGCATAGATGGCTGGCCGTATAAGGCATGCGCAGGGCGTCATGGCACATGCAGGGGCCTGTGGCATAGGCCACTTCCGCTGCCTGAATGTGAATGGTGGCATTGGGAAATTGCGGTAATCCGCCAGCATGATCATAGTGCAAATGAGTGATCACGAGATCAGTTATATCTTCGGGCCGCACGCCAAACTGCCGAACTGCGTCCGCTGGCTCGCGCAGGGTGGGGCGTTGTCTTGGCACCGCATCACGCGCGTCATAGCCGGTATCAACCAATATCAGTTCATCTTTGCAGCGTAGCAACCAGATGAAATAATCCATGTCATGCTGCTGGTTGATATTCTCTTCAAAGATGAAACTATCGGCGCGAGTCCGATCATTGCGTTCGGAATATTTGAGTGCGTAAACTTCCCAAATCTTAGTCATTGCGCTTTGTCATTCCTGCTGCTGGTTTTCCTGAATTATGCTGCGCTGGGTGGTATGGGCGCATCCGGCGCTATCAGCTTTTCGGCACGCAAATCCTGCCAGAAACCCTCAGTGATCGGCTCTGTGGTCGCGGCGATGTTGTCAGCCACCTGTTGATCGGTTTCCGCACCGAATACGACAGATGTGACGGCAGAATGCCCAAGTGGGAACTGCAGAGCGGCAGCGGACATGGACACACTATGTCGCGTGCAAACTGCCCTTATGGCGTTGACCTTGGAACGGGCTTTAGCCGTTGGTTCTGCGTAGTTGAATTTTGCGTCAGGCCCTGCGCCGGAGGCCAGCATTCCGGATGCAAACGGCGCACCCACAATCACCTGCGCACCATGTTTTTCACACAGGGGTAATTCGGTATGCAGAATTGACTGGTCGGCCAGTGTGTAGGGCATGGCAACGAGAAAATAATCGAGATCAAATTCCTTGAGGAAGCGTCCGATATATCCGGAGAAATTGATCCCGGCACCGATGGCCTGAATCTCACCTGCGCTTTTCAGCTCGGATAACGCCCTGAAGCCGCTGCTGGCCAGTTGCCCAAAGGCGGCGCTTACCCGCTCTTCGGTCTGGAGATGGCGGATATCAAGGTCGTGAATGGCAAGTGCATCAAATCGGGTTATGCCGGTTCTCTGAATGCTGTCTTCATAGGAACGCATGATGCCATCATAGGAATAGTCAAGAATTGGAACCATTGGCAGACCGCCGGGCCAGCGTGCGCGCCATTTGGAATTTTCAAAATCAAAGCCCCGGTCCGGTTTTCTGTAAAGTCGACCGACCTTGGTTGTCAGAATGAAGCTGTCACGGGATTTTTCCCTTAGAAATGAACCGACCCTGTGTTCACTATGGGTGTTGCCGTACCAGGGTGCGGTATCGAAATAGCGCAGACCGCCGTCCCAGGCGGCTTCAAGCAGTTTTCGTGCGTCCTCATTCGTCATGTCCCTGGTCAGACCTCCAATTGGCCCGCCACCCAGACCAAATCTGGGCAGGTTGAGGGAAAGGGTGTGGGTGTCGGGCATGAAAGTGGTCCGGTGCGAATTGGTTCAGGCAGGCTGATCGACAGTGTTGTTCATTTTTTGAATAATGGCATTGGTACAGTCGGTTGTTGATGCTGTGCCACCCAAGTCTGCGGTGACATGCTGCGCCTCGGCAAGAATTTGTGCCACCGAATCTGAAATTCGTGTGGCGTCAGCCAGCAGCGAGGGAATATTGTGCTTCCCGCCAAGCCATGAAAGCATTTCAGCCGCAGACAGGATTGTTGCAATCGGGTTTGCCAGATTTTTTCCGGTCAATGTTGGCGCGGAACCGTGAATGCCCTGGAAATAGCCATGCTGGTCACCGATTTCAGCGGAAGGGGCGATGCCCAGTCCGCCGACGGTGGCTGCGGCCAGATCGGATATGATGTCTCCAAACATATTCTCGGTCACGATGATATCAAAGTGCTCTGGTCGCTGCAGCATATCCGCTGTTACTGCATCTATCAGTACGCATTCGACTTCCAGTTCCGGATATCCCGCAAACACCTCAAGGGCGACTTTACGGAAGAAGGCGTAGCCGCGCAGTACATTTGCCTTATCAACAATCGTTATGCGTTTTACACCATCGGCAGGTGCGCCATTGCGGCTTAAAGCAAGCTCAGCGGCCTTATGGCAAATTCGCTCGATGCCAAACCTGGTGAAAACCATTGTGTCGGTCGCAACTTCATTGCGAATGATATTTCCGCCGGATCGTGCTGCATAAAGGCCTTCTGTATTCTCGCGCACGATGATGTAGTCAATTATGCGGCCCTTCGGGCCCTGTAGCGGCGAGGGAACGCCTGGAAAGCTTCGGACAGGGCGGATGTTGGCGTATAGATCAAGTGTCGACCGCATTTTCATTGAAAAGTCTTGCCCCGCTTCGGTGCCGTCTGGAAAGTTGACATCCGGTAGACCGGCCGCTCCGTGAAGGACCGCATCTGAATTGAGACACTGCTCCAGCGTCGCGTCAGGAAGGGCGGTGCCGGTCTCCAGGAACACCTTGGCGCCACCTTTGTGGTACTGAAATGCCAATTCACAATCCGGGTTTTTGCACGCTTTGAGAACCTGAATGGCGCTTTCGCATACTTCAGGACCAATGCCGTCACCGGGGACGACAGCAATATTAAATGATTTTTGCATTCGAAAATCCAACTGATATATCTATAAAAATATCTATACGTGAGCGTTGGAGTATGTCAACAGAAGAAGGGTGGACTGAATTGAATTGGAATTTAGTCTGAAGCTTGGCCTGTGCGGCAAGGCGCGTTGGGTTCACCGTTGAAAAGGAACCGTGTGTGAAGGATACAGAATCGTTAACCGGCCAAGCTTACCAGTATCTCAAGCTGGAGGTCTTGTCGGGCCGCATTCCAGCGGGCAGTCAGGTGGATGCGAAAGCCATTGGCGATGTCTTGGGTGTCAGCCGTACGCCGGTTCGAGAAGCCATGTTACGTCTGGCCAACGAAGGTGTTCTGGAGGTGAACTCCCGGCGCGGCGTCCGTGTTCTGCCCCTATCTGTAAACGATTTACGCTCTATTTATCAAGTGATTACAGCAATTGAAGTGGAGGCAGTGTTTCTTCTGGCTTCCTGCGACACCAGAGATGATTCCATTGCTGAATTGGAAGCTGCCACATCCAGGATGGCCTCCGCGATAACCGAGGAAGATGGCGAGAAATGGAACCTGGCAGATGAGTCCTTTCATCGGGCTCTGCTGCGTGGCTCTGGCAATACACATCTTGCAGAAGCGGGGAATACCTATCGCGATATAGCGCAGCGTGCCCACTTCGTTGCCCTGCGTCTTGTGCCCCTGTCGCAAAAGGCCAGATCGGCTGATGCACATACTGATCTGATCAAAAAAATCGCTGCTGGCGATGCGTTCAACGCCAGGGAACTACATAGAACGCAGCGAGATAGGGGTGGAGAACTGCTTGTAACGGCATTGCGCACCCTCCGACTTGATCAACTTTAAGCGTTTTTAGCACTTTTTCCACATTTTAAGCCTGTTGAATCTACTGTTGTGGATTGTTTTGCCGTGTCAATTTTCCGTTTAATCTATTGATAAATATTGCATTTCTCCTGCTTTTTCGGTGTCGCTTGCAATATGTATTCTACATGATATATCTGTATGAATATCAGGTAATTTCGAGATATCATTGGAGGAAATGTGATGCGAAATGTGAATGGGACGATTCTGGGGGTCATGGTGGCCTCTTTGCTGGGAGGCACTGCGTTAGCGCAGGATGTAACAATCAAATATGCGCACCCGACATCCGCTAACAGTTCTGGCGGTATTATGGCTATTGATTTCAAGGAAACCCTTGAAGACCTGTCAGGTGGCGCCATCCGGGTGCAGGTCTTTCCTGATGGCCAGTTGGGCAGTTTGTCGGAACTGAATGAACTGGCAGCATCCGGCACGGTTCAGGTGACCGCCAACACATGGGGTTCGCTCAGCGTATTCGACGAGCAGGCCGGTGCGCTTGATGCGCCTTATGTGTTTGAGAACCCGCGCCAGCGCCATGAGCTTCTCACGCACGAAAACTCGGAAATTCTGAATGATTTGAATGCGCGCCTTGCGGAAAGCGGCTCGGGTCTGATGGTTCTTGCACCCATTGACAGTGCAGGCCGACAGGCGACATGCAACCGCGCGATCTATTCGCCCAGCGATCTGGCGGGCGTCAAATTCCGGGCCATTCCGTTTCCGGTGTTCATAGCCACCGTGAAGGGTATGGGCGGGATTCCCGTGCCAATCGAATATTCCGAATTGACCACTGCGTTGGCGACCGGTCTTGCAGACTGCCAGGAAAACCCGTTGTCCAATATTCTCAATGACAAGCTGTATGAGGCTCAAAGTCACATCATGCTGACCAATCACATTCTGGCTGGTGGTCCAATGCTCATCAACGCCGAATTCTTTGAAGGTCTGACAGCCGAGCAACGGTCCTGGGTTGAGGAGGCTGCTGTCAGTGTGGCCTCCAGAAATCTGATCGAAGCTGAAACGTCGGAAAGTGCCTTGCGCAGCAAGCTGGAAGATCTGGACAAGATCTTCATTACAACTGACGACGGTCTTGATGTTGAGGCGTTCAAAAAGGGCGTTGCTGTCGAGATGAAGGCAGCTTTTGGCGACACTTATGATGCGATGTTTGAGCAGATTGAGAACGAAAAGAAAGCGCTGCTCAATTAGCACCTGGAATTTCGCCCCACCTGCCTTTTGCGGTGGGGCGCGAATTTCTTCGCCTGTGTGAAGGGGCTGCTGCTGATGCCCCCGTTTGAATTAAGGTGATTTGGACACAATGAGCATTTCCCGTCTGTTCCGCGCCCTGCGCGTGGTGCTTGAATCGATGCAGGGTGTTGGTCTGATTGCCATTGTGGTGCTCATATTGATGTCCATCATCATGCGCAACTTTTTCGGTCTGGGGCTGGTCTGGATTTTTGAAGCGACCGGCTTCCTGATGGTCTGGATTGTGTTTCTTGGAGCGCCCAGAAACCTGATCGACCATGGCGAAATTCGCGTTGATACGTTCGTCCAGATGATGGGGCCCAAAGTCCGGCGCGGGCTTTGGTTGTTCCAGAAACTGATCGTCCTGCTCGTATCACTTGTGGTGACCTACTACTTCTATCGTCATGCCGAAAAATTTGGCGGCCTGGCATCACCCACGCTGAAAATCCCACAGATATTTTTTTATGGTGCTGTCGGCATCGGGCCTGCTCTCGCGGTCGTGGTGACCCTTTGGCAACTTGTTGAATTCTTCAAAGGGAACATTTCAGATGAGTGGATTTGAGACCGTTCTGCTGGTTCTGGCGCTGATTGTTCTGGGTGTGCCGGTATCCTACTCCATGTTGGGTGCATCTTTGCTCTACGGCATGCTGGCAGGAATTCCGATCGGTTCCATGGTCATGCGCGCCGCGAACTCTGTTAATTCGGCCACCTTGTTGGCCATTCCAGCCTTTATTTTTGCCAGCACGCTTATGAACCATGGCGGGGTGACGCTGCGCATTTTCGAGTTTGTAAACAAGAGTCGCATCGGCGCGTGGCGCGGCGGGTTGGCACAGGTCAATGTGCTGGCAAGTCTGATATTTTCAGGGATGAGCGGCGCCGCGCTGGCGGATATTGGCGGTCTTGGCAAAGTCGAAATCAAAGCGATGCATGAGGCTGGCTACAAGCTCAAGGATGCCACCGCCATTACGATGGCATCGTCCATCATCGGCCCGATTTTCCCACCTTCCATTCCCTTGCTGCTTTACGCAGTTGTGGCGCAGGTTTCCGGGCTGGAAATGCTGATGTCCGGAATTGTGCCAGGCATCCTCATCACTCTTTTCCTGATGTTCCAGGTTGCCTATATTGCGCGTCGCAACAATTGGCCGACTACAGTTCATGACATGACCGGCGCTGAAAAGTGGCGCGTGTTCTGGCGTGCACTTCCCGCTTTGCTTATGCCGCTTTTGCTTGTCGTTGGCCTGCTGTCGGGCTGGTACAGCCCCATTGAACTTGCCTGTCTGACGGTGTTCTACGCCTTCTTTCTCAGTGCCATCCTGTATCGTGATCTGACACTGAGAAGCTTTGCCGCCACGGTGCGGGAGGCTGTCGCCTCAGCCAGCGGAATTTTGTTCATAGCTGCGTCTGCATCACTGTTTGCCTGGGTCATCACATTTGAGGGGGTGGCTGAACTGGCGCGCCTTTACCTCACGGATTTCACTGAAAACAAATATGTGTTGCTGCTGATTGCGGTGGTGGTTCTGTTGGTCTGGGGCATGGTCATGGACATGCTGGCAGCATTGCTGATTTTCACTCCCATTTTGCTGCCTGCTGCGATCGAACTGGGTGTTCATCCGGTTCAGTTTGGTGTGGTCATGTGCTTCACCCTGATCCTGGGGCTCTACACCCCGCCGGTTGGTGTTTGCCTGTTTTTGGGATCGCAGATCACGGGCATTCCCGCACTGAAAATCTTTCAGGCCATGCTGCCCTACTACCTTCCAATTTTGGCCGCGCTGGCAGCTGTGGTCCTGATTCCCGAACTGACAACATTCGTACCTGAATTGATCATGGGCCGGTGAGCCAGCCCATGCAGTTGCAAACTTACAAGGAGGATTGAAGATGCAATTTACAAATCTGAATGAACCGGAGACGCGCGAAAGACTGATCATTCTGACAGACATGGAAAACGAGCCGGATGATTCCCAGACCATGGTTCGGCTGTTGATGTATGCCAATGAGATTGACATTGATGGCCTGATCGCTGTGACCTCGCGCTGGGTGCAAGTAGAGGTATTCCCGGAATCCATCGTTGACCGTGTACTTGCTTATGGCCTCATGCGGGACAATCTGTCCAAGCATGCCGATGGCTGGCCGGAAGTGGAGGACCTGCTTGCGGTGACTGCAGGCGGACAAGCCGGATTTGGCATGGATGCGGTTGGCAAGGGTGAGACGTCCAGAGGTGCCGAGATCATCATCGAGGCCGTGGATAAGGACGATCCACGTCCGGTCAACGTTGCTATTAATGCGGGATCAAACACGCTGGCAGAGGCGCTTTGGGTGGTTCGGGAAACGCGTTCTGAGGCGGAGCTGAAAAAATTCGTTTCGAAAATCCGGGTGTTTGATGATTCCGGACAGGACAATGCCGGTGCCTGGATGGCGCAGACATTCCCCGATCTGTTTTTTGCCCGCAGCCGTGCTCAGGTTTTTGGTCTTTATGGCCCGACCATGAACTCGGGACCCTATGTCTTTGGTGATGATACGGAGTATGAGTGGATTGAACGCAATATCCGTACACGCCACGGCATATTAGGTGCGCTCTATCCACAACGTTTGTGGATTTGTCCGCCGTGGAACACTTCGCATGAGGAGGCCGGTGAAGCGGACAGGACCAGAATTCGGCACCATTTCACCGAAGGTGGTGGAACAGCGACCTGGCTGGGATTTGCCAATAAGGGTCTGTTCAGTGCCGCCCATATTAATTATGGCGGTTGGGGTGGCCGATATGAATTGACCAAGGAGCATGTGTCCGCAGGTCAGCATCAGGTCGACAAGCTTGAGGCAGATTACGAACCGTTTGAAATGTACCCGCAGGCCAAAGATACATCATGGGTCTTCCCGAACGAAATTGATGAAACCGAGTTCTCCGGCGTAACCGGCGACATTGTTTACACCAATGAAGATTTCGCTGCGATCTGGCGTTGGCGGGATGCACTCACGCGTGATTTCCAGGCGCGCATGGATTGGTGTGTGGGTACGCAGGAGGATACCGATCATAATCCTGTCATCGATATCGCTGGCGATACGAACCGGAACATATTGTATGTCGATGCGGCTACCGGTGAGAATGTGTCTATCGACGCCTCCAAGTCTTCAGCCGACAAGGGAACGTTGAGTTTCAAATGGTATTTTTATCCTGAATCGGGAACCTATGAAGGCGTATTGCCGTCCGATGAATTGCTTGGAACCGACCCAGTAGCAGGCTTTACCTTGCCAACTGACGCCTCGGGGAAACAGATCCATCTCATTCTGGAAGTTACCAGCAGCGGGCTTCAAGTGCCGCTGACGTCTTATCGCCGCCTGGTATTTAATGTGACCTGACCCAGCAGGTTTTAATTCGGGTGAGCGCATAACCCTGTCGCCGAAAGGCGGCAGGTTTTTTTCACGCAATGTCGTTGCTAATGGTCGGACCCTAATTGCTCTTCCCCCAACCACCGCCGCCAGGTGTGAGCATTTCGAACTGATCATCGGCCAATAGCGCCGCTTCATCGTTGCTTTTCAAGCGTTCTCTGGTGCCGTCCTTGCGAATGACCCAGTTTTCGCCGGATGCACCTGGCGCACCGCCATCCACGCCGAAGGGTTGAGTGATGCGGTGTGAGGTCAGTACCGTGACGATGACCGGTTCCAGATAGCGCAGGCGACGCCTGATGCCATTGCCGCCGGACCATTTACCGGGGCCGCCAGAGCCGTCTCGAATGGCAAATTCTTCAACACGAACCGGGAAGCGTTGTTCCAGCACCTCTGGGTCTGTCATGCGGGTATTGGTCATATGCGACTGCACGGCACTTGCGCCATCAAAGCCCGGCCCAGCGCCGGTGCCGCCGCCAATGGTCTCATAGTTCTGGAAAGTGTCTGTGCCCCAGACGAAATTGTTCATTGTGGCCTGAGAGCAGGCCAATGCGCCCAATGCGCCATACAGGCAATTGGCAATGGCCTGACTGACTTCCGTATTGCCGGCAATCACGGCCGCTGGATAAAGCGGGTTGATCATGGTGCCTTCCGGCGCAATGATCTTAAGCGGCTTCAGGCAACCTTCATTCAGTGGAATGTCACTGCCGACCAGTGTTCGGAAGACATACAACACGGCCGCACCACAGATGGATCGTGGCGCGTTGTAATTGTAAATGTCTTGCTCAGAGGTGCCGGTGAAATCGAGCACGGCTTCCTGTTTGTCATGATCGACGCTGATCGTAACCTTGATCTGTGCGCCACTGTCGATCGGATAGGTGTAGGAGCCATCTTTCAACCGGCCAATAACCTGTTTGACCGAGGCTTCTGCGTTGTCCTGCACATGGCGCATATAGGCCAGCACCACATCCAGCCCGAAGGTGTTGATCATCCGGTGAACTTCACGGATCCCTGTGGCATTGGCTGCAATCTGCGCTTCCAGATCTGCCATATTGTGATCAATGTTGCGGCACGGATAGCGCCCAGATGCGAGCAGCGCTCGGGTAGCGCCTTCTCGCAAAGTGCCTTGATCAACGAGTTTGAAATTGTCGATCAGCACGCCTTCTTCATCAATATGCTTGCTGTCAGGCGGCGCAGAACCGGGGGTGCGACCGCCAATATCGGCATGGTGGCCGCGCGAGCCGACATAAAACAATATGTCACTGCCGACACTGTCGAAAACAGGCGTAATCACGGTGACATCGGGCAGATGGGTTCCGCCATTAAACGGTGCATTGAGCATGAAGCTGTCGCCGGGTTTCATGGTGCCGGCATTCAGTCTTGCAACGGTTCGCACACTGTCAGCCATGGACCCCAGATGCACCGGCACATGGGGCGCATTGGCGACGAGGTCGCCGCTGGCATCAAACAGGGCACATGAAAAGTCCAGCCGCTCCTTGATGTTGACCGAATAGGCAGTGTTGGCAAGAGTTGCGCCCATTTGCTCGGCAATTGACATGAAGAGGTTGTTGAAGACCTCCAGCATGATCGGGTCTGCATCTGTACCGATGGCAGCTTCGCGTGCATTGGCCTCAAAGCGCTCCAAAATCAGGTTGCCAAATGTATCGACACGGGCGCGCCAGCCCGGTTCCAGAGAGTTGGTTCCTGTGGATTCTGTGATGATCGCGGGACCTGTCACCACTTGCCCAACGGCCAGAGCCTCACGTCGATATAGTGGAACGTTCTGCCATGCCCCTTTGCCGTAAAGGGGTATCTGGTCGGCTGGTTTGGCTTCGGTTTCAGGGCCTGCGCTATCCGGCTCGGTAACATCTTCCGCGCCGCCAATGGCTTCTACACTGAGCATTTCGATGTTGAGCGCGCGGCCGGGAGAGGCAAAGCCAAAGCGGGTAATATGCGCTGCATCAAAATTGGTGCGCATTTCCACTTCGGTGCTGAAGGGAACTTCAAGCGATTGGTGAGACCCGGCATACCTTAGGTGAGCGCGTTTCAGGACGGTAATCTTGTCGGTTGCAACACCTTGACCTGCCACTTCATCGCTTGCCTCTTTGGCCAGATTGGACAGCACAGACACGGCCTCGGCCTGCTTGGCCACAGGCTGTTCAAATTGCACTTCCCGTAAGGCACGGATTTCAGCAAGCCCCATGCCATAGGCAGACAAAACGCCAGCAAAGGGGTGCAGGAATACGCTTGTCATGCCCAATGCATCAGCAACGAGGCAGGCGTGCTGACCGCCAGCACCGCCAAAACAATTCAACGTATACTGGGTCACATCATAGCCGCGTTGAACGGAAATTTTCTTGATAGCATTGGCCATGTTTTCAACAGCAATGCGCAAAAACCCTTCAGCGGTTTCTTCCGGGCTCAATGGGCCGGAGTTGGTGGCGTCGGCTATTTCCTGTGCCAGTTCAAGGAACTTTTGTGCCACGACATTCTTGTCCAATGGCGCGTCGGCATTGGGGCCGAACACGGGTGGGAAATGGTCCGGGTTCAGCTTGCCGAGCATGACATTGCAATCGGTCACGGTGAGCGGGCCGCCACGGCGATAGCAGGCTGGCCCAGGATTGGCACCCGCACTTTCCGGTCCCACCTGATAGCGCCCATTGCGGAAGGTCAGGATTGAGCCACCGCCTGCAGCCACCGTGTGGATGTTCATCATGGGGGCTCGCATACGTACGCCAGCCACTTCGGTTTCAAAGGAGCGTTCGTAATCTCCCGCGTAGTGGCAGACATCCGTGGATGTACCGCCCATATCGAAGCCGATGAGTTTTTCAAAGCCGGCCTGATGCGCAGTTTTGACCATGCCGACCACGCCGCCTGCCGGGCCGGATAGGATAGCATCCTTACCCTGAAACAGGCCCGCATCGGTCAAGCCGCCATTGGACTGCATGAAAAACAGACGCTCGCAGGCGCCGCCTTCCAGGTCCAGCGCATCAGCGACCTGATTGACGTAGCGCCGCAAAATCGGAGAGAGATAAGCATCAACCACTGTAGTGTCGCCACGACCCACAAGCTTGATGAGCTTGGAGGTTTCATGGCTGGTGGACACTTGCGTAAAGCCGATTTGCCGGGCTATTTCAGCGACCTGCATTTCATGATCGGGATTGAGATAGGCATGCATGAAGGCAATTGCGACGCCGCGCAGCCCGCGATCATAGGCGGCCTGCAGCGCGGATTTTGCCGTCGCCAGATCAAGCGGGCGAATGATTTTTCCGTCCGCATCCAGCCGTTCGGGCACTTCTGCGACATCGCTGTAAAGCAGTTCTGGCATGACAATGTGAAGGTCAAACAATTTGGGGCGGGTCTGATAGCCGATGCGCAGCAGGTCCTTGAAGCCTTCGGTAATCAGCAGAAGCGTGCGATCTCCCTTGCGCTCCAACAGCGCATTGGTGGCAACGGTCGTGCCCATTTTGACAGCTGAAATGCTGCCTTTTGGAATGGGTTGGATGCTATCGAGCTGCAAGAGATCGCGAATGCCCTGAACGGCTGCATCAGGATATTGCTCTGGGTTCTCGGACAGCAATTTATGGGACATCAATGCACCATCTGGACGCTGTCCAACGATGTCGGTGAACGTGCCGCCACGATCTACCCAGAATTGCCACATGAGACACATCTCCTTTGTTTGCCCGCGCGCTTGCGGCGGGGATATTTGCTTTTGTCAGTGCGTTCAGGTTTTGGTCAATAGACCAGCGAGGGCAACCAAAGTGCAAGTTGCGGGAATGCCAAAAGAAAAGCAATCATCGCGAACATGGTGAGCACGAAGGGCGCTGCCCCGATCATCACATCCAGCATTTCACCGCGCCCGCGAATGCCTTGCACCACGTAGAGATTGATGCCGATGGGTGGTGTTATAAGTGCGGTTTCCAGCAGCACCATCAACAGGATGCCAAACCAGACCGGGTCGTAGCCAAGCGCGATGACGATGGGTGTGACCAAAGGTGCCGTTGTCAGCAGCATGGACAGGGTTTCCATGAAACAGCCCAGCACAATCAGGACACCAATAATGACGAGCATGGTCTGAAATGGTGTGTAGCCAAGACCTGTAATGAAATCTGCCAGTGCCTGCGTCAAGCCGATCACCGACAGCACAAAATTCAAAAAGACAGCGGCCAGAATGATGAGCATGATCATGGCGGTGGTGCGCATTGTGCCTTCAATGGCCACACGCAACATATCAATGGTCAGTTTTCGGTTGAATGCGGCCAGGATCATGGCAGCTACAACACCCAAAGAGGCGGCTTCAGTTGGGGTTGCGATACCAGCATAGATCGATCCGACCACCACCAGAAAAATACCAATGGGCGGTATCAATGAGGGCAATGCAGAAAAACGCTCTTTCCATGTGGCGACGATAGCTGTCCCACCCCATTCGGGCTTCAAGATGCACAGAATAACGATTGTAACCATGAACAGGACGGCCAGCAGAAAGCCTGGAATGAAACCGGCCAGATAGAGTTCCGGAACAGAGGTATCTGTCAGCAGACCATACAGAATGAGGTTGATGGAAGGCGGGATGAGAATGCCCAATGTTCCACCGGCAGCAATCGTGCCAAGGAACAATGGTTCATTGTATTTCCGCTCATGAATCTGTGGCACAGCAATGGTGCCGATGGTCGCAGCAGTTGCGACGGACGAGCCGGAGGTTGCTGCAAAGAGGGCGCTTGATCCGATGTTGGAATGCATCAGGCCACCGGGCAACCAGCCAAGCCATTTGACCATGCCGTCATACATGCGCTCGGTGATGCCTGCCCGCAGCAGAATTTCGCCCAGCAGCACGAACATGGGAATGGCTACCAGCAGAAAGTCGGTTCCGGTCTGCCACACCATGTCACCCAATGCGCGGTGCAGTGGCATGGGGCTTTCCAGATATTGCAGTGTCAGGCCGAGCCAGCCAAGTGAGGCTGCAATAGGGACCGCCAGAGCAATCAGGGCGACGAGTATGAGAAGGGTCTTGAGAAGCATTACTTCATCTCCTCTTCAATTTGCTCGTCGATGGATTTCATGCCGATCAACTGGTCTGTCTGGTCCGCATTGCCGGTTAGCAGCGCCTTGACGGCAGCAACAAATAAAAGGGCTCCACAGCAGACAAAGAACAGCCAGCCAAAAATCCACGGAATTTGCGGAATGGCGAGCGGTGTGCGCAGCGGTGTTATGGAGCGCGAGCCGTGGGTGAGCGTATCAGCCACCAATCCCCAGCTCGTCCAGGCAATGACAGCGCCAAAGCCGACCAGCAGAAACAGGCCGATCAGACTGGCCGCAATTTTCAGGGGAAAGGGAAAAAGATTGTACAGCGCATCAACGCGAATATGGGCGCGCTCGAATAAAGCATAGGCAAGGGCAAGGCTGGTGGCTATGCCGAAAGCGTAGCCGGATATTTCGTCGGCTCCACCCAGGCTGATGTTGAACCATTTGCGCAGGATCACTTCCAGCGTGACCAGCAGGGCGGAGAGAATGATCAGGCTTCCGCCGATCCAGGCCAGGACCTGACTTGTTTTGCGTGCTGATTGAAGAAGTCGATCCATGTTCTTTATCATTCTCGAAATTTGAGGAGCAGATGTAGAGAACCGCCGGACAGTCAGCGTTCGTCACTTTCTGTCACTTTCTATCCGGCGGCTGATTTTGGAGAGGTTTACTTGGCCGTTGCTGTCAGGCCGAGGATTGGACCTACAGTTTCGTTCCAGGTTGCGGCACATTCTGGCCCGCAACGCTCAGCCCATCGTGCAAGCACAACGTCTGTAGCAACGCTATCACGCATGGCCAGATCTGCTTCTGAAGGTTCTACCAGCTTCATGGAACCTGGCTCACCAATGTCGCATGCGCCGCCAGTGATGCAGGAAATCGCGATTTCGTCTTCTGTCGCGGTTTCGGCCCACATTTCGTCATTGAGCTTAGCCATTTCAGCGGTCAGCATGTCCTGCTGCGCTGGTGTCATGGTGTTCCATTTGTCCATGTTCATGGCACCAAATGCGAGGCCCCAGCCAACGCGCAACGTGTAGGCATGGGTTGCGACCTGATGCCAGTTGGCCTTGTAAGCCGACATGGTGCCTGTGATGGCACAATCAACGACACCTTTTTCCAACGCTGGAATAACTTCAGCGAAAGATACGGTTACGGACGTGCCGCCAACGCCTTCGACAAAGTCACCCAATGTTGTGGCGTAAACGCGGATTTTCTTGCCCTTCAGATCAGCCATGCCGTTGACTTCGGCATTGCACCACAAGGTCTGGCTTGGGAATGGATACAGCATCATCAGCTTGGCGTTGTAGATTTCGGCGAAGGATTTTTCCAGAACGGGGAAATAGGCTTCTGCCACCTTACGCTCGGTCTCGATGTCCTGCGTCAGCGTTGACAGATCAGCGCCCTCAAAAATCGGGTTTTCAGCAGCAACGTAGCCGGGCAGGCCAAAGGCAAAATCGAACACGCCATTTTTGACCAGACGCATGATTTCGAAGCCTTTCAGGCCCAGCTCGGTCTGTGGCTTGATGTCTCCAAGGATCTGCCCACCGGTTGCTTCTGCAATCCGGTCATTCCAGAACGGGCCTTCATGTTTGACATAATTGGTGAGATTGCCCCAAGTGCCGACAGCTTTGATGGTCGCTGGCTTGTCAGCTGCCATTGCCTGGCCGGTTGCTGCCATAAGCAGGGCGGTTGTCAGACTTATCAATGTGCGTTTCATTTATTTCTCCATGGTGTGAAAAGGTTCAGATGATTGGTGTTTCGGCCGCCTCATCGATATCTGTGATGAGCATCTTGCCGGGGGTATGGGTTATGCAAAGCGGTAGTTTGGCGCGCATGATTGCGTTTTGCGGGGTCACGCCACAGGCCCAGAACACTGGTACTGTGTCGTCAAGGGCAGGCGGTTGATCGCCCCAATCGGGCTGGTTCAAATCGGCAATGCCGATCTCTGCCGGATCACCGATATGAACCGGGCTGCCATGCGCCCAGGGGTAGCGGGACGAAATTTCGACCGCTTCTTCGACACGGTTGGCTGGCATGGCGCGCATGGAAACAACTGTGCCGCCACCAAATGCGCCCGCATCAATCGTTTGCAACGACGTGCGGTACATGGGCACGGTTTTGTTGTCCTCGATATGCCAAAGGGCGATGCCTGCATTCAGAAGGGCGTTTTCAAACGTGAATGAGCAACCCAGCGCAAAAGCGACCAGATCACCGGTCCACAGATCGTTGATGCTGGATTGCGAGCCTGTCATTTCGCCATTGCGATAAATATTGTAGCCCGGCACATCGGTGCGTACATCAATCGCCCGTCCCAATGTGTGCAACATTGGATCGCCGGTTTCAGAGACACCGACCAGCGGGCAGGGCTTTGGGTTGCGTTGACAGAAGCGCATGAAGTCGAGCGCATATTCCTGTGGCAGTATGGCGAGATTGGCCTGCAGTTTGCCGGGCGCAAGGCCCGCAGTATGGCCAGTATATTGATTGGCGCGAATAGCTTCACGGACTGCCTCAACACTGTGAGAGCGCAGTTCCGTGTAGTTTGATGCCGTCGCGTTGACCATAGTTCCCAACCTTGCCTGTCTTGTGCTGGTTAGGCTGGGTCAATTATTTGATCAGGTCAAATCGTGTTTTCTTTGCGGAATTGATCAGCTTTTTTGATCGTCTGTCATTCCCCATTGGCCACTTCTTTTGCGATATTTGCGGCGCGCGCCAACAAAAATGACTGCGGGTCACCAAGGTAAGATGCTGTGAAGTGTAGTGCTTTCGGTTTCCAGCCCGGATCGAATTCGCGGACATTTCCCGCTGCAAGTTCTGGTACTGCCAGACTTTCCGGCAAGGCGGCGACACCCAGACCGGACGCAACCATGCGAAAGCAGGCTGACAGGGATGAAGATGGAAAGAGGGAAATGCCGGGCCCGTAACGGTTGAATAATTCAGACTTCAACTCCCGGTGCGGGCGGGTGTTGCGGGCATAGGTCACGACTGGATTTGAAAGAAACAGCTGTGCCGGATCATCGTTGAGCACAGCCTCTGCAGCACAGTACCAGTTCAGCGTGATGTCGGGCAGGTCTATATTATCAACTGTGAATTCAGAGACAGGTCCAAGCAGGATGGCAAGGTCCAGGGCCCGCGTCAGCAGCGCTTCGCGCAAATTGGAGGAGATGTCGACAGAGATATCAATGGCCAGATTGGGAAACTCCTTTCGGAGCCTGGAGACAAATTCAGGGAGCCAGGATTGGACAATCGTTTCTGAAACGCCAATGCGCAAATGCAGATCAATACCAGCCGGGTCGACAATATCCCGCTCGATCAAGTCACTGAGCTGAACATATTGCTCAGCATATTTAAGAAGGGACTCGCCACGCTTGGTCAGCGTCATGGTGCCCTTGCTGCGGTCAAACAGATCGACACCCAGACATTGTTCCAGATTCTGGACGCGCGCTGTGACAGCGGGTTGCGACAAGTGCATGTGCTCGGACGCGCGCCGCACGCCGCCAAAGCGCACCACCATCAGGAAGGTTTTCAATTGTTCAAAGTTAAGCCGCAAGATGGATCCAGTGTTCTATAATCTCTGCCCACCGCGCCACACAGATTTGATTTCGAGCTTTTGGTCAAGATGGACCATATCCGCTGCCGCTCCGGCTTTAAGGTGTCCAAGGCTGTCATCGGCGCCCAGACACATGGCCGGATAAAGGGAAGCCATGCGCAGTGCCTCATCTAAGGCAATGCCAACAGTCGTGACCATGAAGCGAATGGCAGTTATCATATCCAGATCTGCACCGGCCAATGTGCCGTCTTCCAGCACAAGCTTTCCGCCATCGCGGCGGATTGTGCGCCCGTTCAGGGTGAAGGATTGTTGATCGGTGCCAATGGTGGACATGGCGTCGGTCACCAGAAAAATCCGGCCCGGTCCGCGTTTGGCGGCAAGCGCGGTTGCGATGGCTGCGGGATGCACATGAATGCCATCGGCAATGAGCCCGGCGAACAGGTTTTCCGTTTGAAGCGCCGCGCCCACCAGTCCAGGTTCCCGGTGGCCGAGCGGGCTCATGGCGTTGAAGAGATGTGTCACGGCCTCCGCACCGGCAATGGCGGAAGCGGTGGCGGTTTCAAAACTGACATCAGAATGGCCGAGGCTGACAAGAACACCGGCGGCTTTCAGTGTCGCGATTTGTGCATTGGTGACGGATTCCGGTGCGATTGTGGTCATCAGAAAGGGCAGGGATTGCCTGGCCAGTTTGATTTTTCCAAGATCATCCTCACTCATTGGCCTGATCAGCTTGGGGTCGTGAGCCCCCTTGCGTGCAACGGATAAATGCGGCCCTTCCAGATGTAACCCCAGAAACCCGGGCAGGGCTGCATTGGTTGCCGCAATCCCGGCTTCAATGGCGGCGTCCCTTACTTCGGGTGTGTCTGTGATCAAAGTAGGCAAAAGGGATGTGGTGCCAAAAGGTGCGTGGGCGGCGCAAATGGTCTTGATGGCGTCTAGATCGGGCTGGTCATTGAACAGAACGCCGCCACCGCCATTCACCTGTAGATCGACAAAACCCGGCGCAAGCAGGCCTCCGGCCAGAATATGCTGGGTGCAATCAGGTGGGATGTTGTCTTCTGATACAATGCCCAGAACAGCCCCAGCCTGAACCAACAGCACTGCATTTTCATGGCGCTGTTCGCCATCAAATATGGTGGCTCCTGAATAGGCGTCGATCTGGCTCATGGGTCTGTTTCCTGCTCCGGCCAGGAGGTTATGTCGTATGTTTTGTTGACACGTTGCTAAAGTGCTGGACCGCCAATGCTGCCGCGCCACTGACCGCATCTGCAAGCGGAGGCTGAACCCGCTCGCGATTGGTTGCGCTCAGATATGGCACATATTTTGGACCAAGACCGCCCAGCATGCAAAAAGGTTCGCCGGTCTGAAGGTCCATTGCCTGCAAAATGTCTTCAATCATCTGGACCGCATCACCAATAATGGAAGTTGCGGTGGCATCACCCTGTTCGGCATATTCAAAGATATCGCGCGCAAATGCGCCGAAATCAGCCGGACTTGCTGATTGTGCAAATGTGACCAGCTTTTGTGGGTTATTTTTGAAATTGGCCAAGGTTGTGCGCGTCAATGGCGTTTGTGCTCTGATGCGATCATGCGCCAGCAACGACGCTTCGAGTCTTGCGCGGCCAAGCTGTGCGCCACTGGCGTGGTCGCTGAGCGTAAAACCCCACCCGCCGCGCGGCGTAAATGTTCCAGCCTTGCGTTGCACGAATATGGATCCGGTGCCGATGATGGCCGCTGCGCCGTTCTGTGAACCTATAGCACCCTGCAACGCGATTGCAGCGTCGTTGACGATCCGCACATCACCAAAGGGCAGCAACTCAGACAATTGAGCCGCAGCGGTATTGATATTGGCCCCGGCCAAACCAAGATAGGCCGAAAGATCTTTTATAGTGTCCGTTGGAAGGCCCGCTGCTTCCATGGCTGACTGTGTCGCAAGGATGATGTTGTCGCGCGCGCCTTTAAGGTCGGACGCGATGTTGGCTGATCCCGCGGCGCCTGACCCAAGAGGTGCGCCAGCCGCGTCACAGACAAGCGCGCGGCATCCGGTTCCGCCGCCGTCAATTCCCAGAAAATACGTCACAAAATTCTCCCGCCGGGAACACCTGGCCCCCAACATGTCTCACATTTTGTCAGGCGTCCAGAAGTGTCTCTGCCCGCTCCAGAATTCTGTTCTGATCAAGGCTGTCATCAGGTGACAATGTCTGCAAAATGGCGGTGAGCTTGTCACGCCTGCTATCAGAGGATTGCTGAATTTCAGCAAAGCGCTTTGCCAGCGGATCGTTGATATCGGCGCCAGCCGCGCTGCGTTGACGAATGAAAACCAGCCAATAAGCAATTGTATCAGAAGCACGTGGTGAAGCCGTGCCTTTGTTGTGCCGGTCGGCAATCGTGGACAGGACTCGCACTGGCAGTTTCTGACTGCCATCGCCGGCGATCTGCGCCAGTTCATGCTTTAAAGCCGGGTTGGCAAAACGCTCAATCAATTCCGTACAATAGTCAGCAGCATCCGATTGCATGGTTGCGGGCAGTGTGGTGGTTGCCTCCAGCATCAGTTCTCCAACTGCTTTGCGCAACACCGTGTCGGCAATCGCCTCATGAACATAGGTATGGCCAGTGTAAAGCCCGGCATAGGCAAGGAATGAATGGGCACCGTTCAGCAGCCGCAGCTTTCTGTGTTCGAAAGGGGAAACATCATCCACAAACTGCGCATCAGCCTGATCCCAGGCGGGCCGCTCGGCTGCAAAACTATCTTCAATGATCCATTCTGAAAACAGCTCGGTTGCCACCGGTGATGCATCGGCCCAGCCGGCTTTTTGATGGACCTCCTGGCGCAGTGAATCCGTGGTTGCAGGCGTAATTCGGTCGACCATGGTGCCAGGAAAGGTAACTGATTTTTTCAGCCAATCTGCAAGGCCAAGCCAGCCGGTAAGGCCACGACTGGCTTCCTGATCGAATTCCTGCACCAGCTTTTTCAAAGTCGCGCCATTGTCGGATAGATTATCACAGCTGATGATTGTTATCGGATCTGCATTTTGCTGCTGCCGTTTTTGTAGTCCATAGGCTAGAAAGCCAATCGCCGTGCGGGGCTGGCCGTCGGACAGTTCAGCCGCAATATCAGGATTGCTGGTATTGAGATGGCCTGTTGTGGCGTCTATGTGGTAGCCCTTTTCTGTCACTGTCAGACTGACAATCGCTGTTGCGGGATCAGCAATCAGATCAATAACAGCTTGCGGGTCTTCAGGGCCGACCAGAATTCTGTCGATGACGGAAATGCGTTGATAATCTGTGTCAGCAACACTGTTAATGACCAGCGTATAATCACAGTCCTGCGGCGTAAGGCTGTCTCTTGCGGTGCTACTTTTCAGCGAAACACCCGTAATCTGCCAGTCCGCATTTCCGTAAGCGTTGGCGTGGTGCGTATACCAGGCTTGATGGGCGCGGAAAAAATTACCGGGGCCAAGATGCAAAATACGCTTCATGTCATATACCTCTCAGACGGTAAGCATCGATCGCCAGATCGCGGGTCAGAAGCCGTGCGATTTCCAAGGCGTCTGACTGGCCGAACAGGCCGCGAGAGATTTGCGTGCCCAGATGGGTGGCAACGCCGCGCCGCCACAAATCATGGCGTGCCGGGATCGACAAAAATGCCCGTGTGTCGTCGTTGAACCCGGCCAGATTCCAATAGCCTGCAGTCTCGACCACAGCATCAAAATAACGTGCAATACCGTTCAGACTGTCATGGAACCACCAGGGCGGTCCGAGGCGCAGGCATGGCCAGTGACCAGCCATCGGAGCCAGTTCGCGGGCATAGGTGGTCTCGTCCAGCGTGAACAGAATAATGGTCAGATCGGGATTGTTGCCAACCTTGTTGAGCAGGGGCGCCAGACCGCGCACCCAATCGACGGCGATGGGTACATCGGCACCCATGTCATTTCCGAAGCGCTTGAACAGGGCTCGATTCGTCGAACGGTAGCTGCCAGCATGAATCTGCATGACAAGGCCATCATCAATCGACATTTGCGCCATTTCGATCAGCATGCGGCCGTAAAACAGCGTAGCTTCAGCGTGATCCAGAGGTGCGTTGAGGGCCTTTTGCAGCAAGGCCTGCATGTCTGAATCAGATATTTGTTCTGTATAGATTTCAGTGATGGCGTGATCGGTGGCCGTTGCGCCGGCTGCTTTGAAGGCTGCTCTGCATTGGCGTAATGCGCTCAGGTAGTTTTTGAAGGATGAAGTGTCTTCACCCGTCATTTCAGCCAATTGGTGCATATGGGGGATGAAGTCCGGCGAGGCTGGGTTGAGAACTGTATCGGGGCGGAAGGTCGGAATGATACGGCCCTGCCAGTCACTGCTTTGGATGGCCGCGTGATGGGTAAGCGAATCCAGTGCACCATCGGTGGTGGCCAGAACCTCCAGGCCAAAGCTTTCGAACAAGGCTCTGGGCCGGAATTCCGGCGTTTTCAGTTTTGCATCAATCAGATCGTAATAGTGATCTGCGGTTTTGGGCGTCAGTGGGTCTGTCAGTCCAAACACATTGGTAAAGGTATGCTCGAGCCACTGTCGGCTGGGTGTGCCCAGAAAACGGTTCCAGTGTTCTGCAAAAATCTTGAAAATCTTTCTTGGGTCGCGCTCTTCTGGAGGTGTTCCCAACCCAAGGCTTTCAAGCGGAACGCCCTGACTGTAAAGCATGCGAAACACGTAATGATCCGGAATGATCAGCAATTCAGCCGGATCACTGAATGCCGTGTTTTTGGCAAACCAGGACGGATCACAATGGCCATGGGGGGACACAATCGGGATGTCACGAATGTGTTGGTAGATGGTGTCAGCGTGAGCCGGTAGATGGATCGTGCCCATGGGTGTGTTCGTCATAAAAGGATCCGTGTTGCGGTGTCTTGTTCAAAATAGTCGGCATGTGTCTGCCCCAGTGCTGACAGCGTGTCGAGCACTGAATTCAAATGCTGTCTGGTCAAGCTGATTGCCGTTTCTAGGTCTTGTTCAAGAATAGCGGTGAGCATATTCTGATGTTCCCGCAGCAGACTTTTCTGGTGGGATTTGCTGCGCTGTGCAAGCACTCGAAGCCGGTCGAGCAGAAACTTTTCCCGCTTCAGAACATCGGCGACGCGGGGATAGTCGGTGGCTTGCGCAAGGGTCAGGTGGAAGGCATCATCCAGATGGCGGAATTCCTGATTATCACGGCGTTTGATCGCCTTTTTCTGGCGCTTCAGATTTTCGTGGAGGCTGGCTGTAAATGCGTCGGACAGACCTGTTTCACACAGTCGGTCAACAACGGCCACTTCCAGTGCCTCCCGCAGAAAACGCGCTTCCAGTATCTTGCTTTTGTTGAGCCTTGTTACAAAGTTGCCCCGGCTTGGCTTTGTCATCACCAGTTGGGCTTCACGCAATTTCTGTAATGCTTCGCGGACCGGCGTCCGGCTAGCCCCGAATTTGGTCGCTATATCCGATTCTGAAAGGGCCTGTCCCGGCGGCAGTTCCATTGTCAGGATCATGGCTTGCAGGACATTAAAAATCTGGTTTCCGGCAGGCTGCGCCGGATCGATCTCAGGGTAGCGAGTGTCCGATTGCTGCGCGTTTAGTGGCTGTTCAACCGGTGTAACTTCAGATTGCTGCGCCATGATCGGCTCCTCTTGTGTTCAACCAGTATACCGGTATACAAAGATTCTACAACCGGTCTGCGGGTCACCTGCTCTGCGCTGAAACAGCAAGTTTTCTGGTGACCTACTATTCTTGAGGGAGGGTTTGCGATGAATTTGGCCATGATAGGTCTGGGCATGGTGGCCGCGACGCATCTGAATGCGATCAAAGCAAATACCAAGGGTCTGACCCTGCGCGGTGTTTGCAGCCGCGATGCTGGAAAAGCCGCAGCCTTCATTAAAGCACATATGCCAGACGCTGCTGATTCTGTGCGCATTTACAATTCTGTCGACGAGATCGCCGGGGATGCTGCGATTGATTTTGTGATTGTGGCGACACCGCCCAATGCAAGGGCGGATATCATTGGCAAGCTGGTTGCTGCCGGCAAACATATCCTGCTGGAAAAGCCGATCGAGCGGGACTGGAAAGCTGCCAGTGAGATTGTCGAGCAGTGTGAAGCTGCCGGTGTCACCCTTGGCATTGTGTTTCAGCACCGGGCGCGTGAGGTGTCGCAGAAATTGCGGGCGCTTCTTGTTTCAGGTGATACCGGACCGATCCGGGTTGCCGAAATTGCAGTGCCCTGGTGGCGTGCGCAATCCTATTATGATGAGCCGGGGCGAGGGACCTATGGGCGCGATGGCGGCGGCGTTCTGATTTCACAGGCTATCCACACGATGGATTTGGCTCTGTCCTTCACGGGTGCCGTGAAAAAAGTTCAGGCAATGGCACGCACCAGCGCGTTGCATAGTATGGAGGCGGAGGATTTTGTCACCGCCGGGCTGGACTTTGAAAGCGGGGCTATCGGATCATTGACCGCGAGCACAGCGTCTTATCCCGGAGCGGCTGAATCCATTACGCTGCATTGCGAACATGTGTCTGTTTGCCTGAAATCTGGAAAATTGGAATTGCATTGGCAGGATGGCCGCACAGAGACCATTGGCGAAGATATGGCCAGTGGCGGCGGTGCGGACCCAATGGCGTTTACGCATGAATGGCATCAGGCCGTGATTGAAGACTTTGCGGACGCGATCCGCTCTGGCAGACCGCCAATAGCGCCTGGACGCGAGGCGCTTGCGGTTCATCGCCTCATTGATGCGCTTGCGCTGTCATCGCGCGCAGAGCGGGCTGTAACTCTTTCCGAACTGGATAAAACACATGACTGATCCCATTCGATTTGCGGCCATCGGGCTGGATCACCGGCACATTTACGGCATGGTGCAGAACATGCTGGATATTGGCTGTGAGTTTGCTGGCTGGTGGACCGATGGCGAACCACCAACCCTGCAGGGTTTCACCAAGCGCTTTCCGGATGCAAAACGTTTTCCGGACCGCTCTGGGCTGTTGGATGATCCATCGATTGACCTGTTCCTGATTGCGGCGGTTCCGGCAGATCGCGCGGCACTGGCTGTTGAGGCAATGCGCCACGGCAAGGATGTGATGCTCGACAAACCAGGCTGCATCAGTCTGGATCAACTTGCTGATATCAAAGCTGCTGTGGCTGAGACAGGGCGTATCTGGTCGGTGGATTTTTCAGAACGGTTCGAGGTTGCCAGCGTCACCAAGGCTGCAGAACTGGTGCAGGCTGGAGCCATTGGCAGGGTTGTGCAGACGGTCGGGCTGGGACCGCACAGGCTCAACCGGCCGACACGGCCAGAGTGGTTTTTTCAGCGTGAGAAATATGGCGGCATTTTGTGCGACATTGCTTCGCATCAGATTGACCAGTTTTTATATTTTACCGGCTCGGACGATGCCGAAGTGACGCTTGCTTCTGCGGCCAATTATGCAAATCCGGATGATCCGGGTCTTCAGGACTTTGGCGAGATTGCACTGCGCAGTGCCAATGCTCATGGTTATATTCGCGTGGATTGGTACACGCCCGATGCGCTGCCTAATTGGGGTGATGGGCGGCTGACCCTGCTGGGGACTGAGGGCTATATTGAATTGCGCAAATATGTCGATGTTGCGCGCGATGACGGGATTGATCACCTCTATCTGGTGAATGGAAGCCGATGCGAGAAAATCGACTGTTCCGATGCGGGATATCCCTATTTCCAGAACCTTGCCAATGACATTCGTGACCGAACAGAAACCGCCATGCCACAGGGTCATGCCTTCAAGGTTATGGAGCTGGCTTTGAAGGCTCAATTGATGGCTGATACCGCGCTGCCCTTTGCAGAATCAGATTCCCGAAAATAAGAGAGAAGGCAAGACTATGCTGCAAACCTGGCGCTGGTTTGGTCCTGTGGACCCAATTACCATTGATGATCTGCTGCAGGTTGGGGTGGAGGGCGTTGTAACCGCTCTCTATCATCTGACACCAGGAATGGTCTGGCCGATTGCCGAGATCGAGAAACGGCAAACTGCCATTGCGACGCGGCGCAACGGGGATGCTTCGGGCTTGCTGTGGGAGGTGGTGGAGAGCCTTCCTGTATCTGAATCCATCAAGACACAAACCGGCGACTACAAAAACCATATTGAAAACTACCGCCAGTCGATGCGCAATTTGGCCGCATGTGGATTGCAGACGATCTGTTATAATTTCATGCCAATCCTTGATTGGACCCGTACTGATTTGCGTGCACCAATGCCTCATGGCGGTACGGCAATGCGCTTCGACCTTCTGGAATTTGCGGCCTTTGAACTGTTCATTCTGGAGCGCGCTGGCGCTGCTGAAGACTATCCCCCAGAATTTGTGGCGCGCGCAGCCCAATTGTTCGAAACCATGGATGATGGCCAGAAAACCGCTTTGCAGAATAATATCGTTGCCGGTTTGCCAGGGGCTAATGATAATTGGACTTTGGAAGATATTCGCGGATTGCTGCAAACCTATCAGGGGGTTTCAGCGGATCAATTGCGCAAAAATCTGACAGATTTTCTGGCCCAGGTGGTGCCGCTGGCCGAAGAGCTTGGCTTGCGTCTTTGTTGCCATGCTGATGATCCGCCGTTTTCTCTGCTAGGCCTACCACGTATCATGTCAACCGAGGCAGATTACGTGCATGTGATGTCGACTGTGGACAGCCCGGCTAATGGCATCACCTTTTGCACCGGCTCGCTGGGTGTGGCTGAGGATTTTGATGGTGCCGGCTTTATTGAGCGGCTTGGCAGCCACATTCATTTTGTCCATTTGCGCAATACAAGACGGACTGGTCCAAGTGTTACAGGACGCAGCAGCTTTTACGAAGCGGCGCATCTTGAGGGCAATACGGATATGGTTTCGGTGGTGAAGGCGTTGATGCGTGAGCAGGTGGCCCGCAAGGCGGCGGGCCGTGCCGACTGGCAAATTCCGATGCGGCCGGACCATGGGCAGGAGATTCTGCATGATATTGGTGCAGGTGGAATGCCGGGCTATCCGCTGCTGGGGCGGATGCGCGGATTGGCGGAATTGCGCGGTATCATGGCGGCCTGCGCATCGCCTGAAAAATAACCAACTGTCAAATACTGCCTAAATCATGGGCAAAACAGATGAGGTTCGCGCTTGTCTGTTTCGCGCAAGATTCTCTAATTCCCTGAGATATATAGAGAAACATCAATTTTCTTAAAATGGCATAGTTCCTGCAAAACCAGATGCGTGCAGCGCGTCTAGGGTTCCGGTGCGGTTGATCGATTCAGCCGGACGCAGGTCCGAGAGATGCAAGCCGGGCAAGACAGCCTGGTAACACGGCGGGACAAAAACCCGGGAGAATACTGCACAGGTTTGCGCGCGCAAACTTCCTCCCGGTCTGTGCGCCCAAACTCCTTACAAATCGGCTTGATGGCCGAACACGAAACAGGAGATGCGCATGACCAACTTGAAAACATTTGCCAAAGCCAGGATATTTGCCAAAGCATTGTGTGTGGCTGGCCTTTTGGCAGTGCCAACCGGCATGACCAATGCTGTAGCAGAAGAGAAATCCGAATTCAGCGTTTGCTGGTCCATCTATGTCGGCTGGATGCCATGGGGTTATCTGGCGGATTCCGGCATCATGAAAAAGTGGGCTGACAAATACGAAATCAGCGTCGATATCGTTCAGATCAACGATTATGTGGAATCCATCAACCAGTATACGGCGGGACAATTTGACGGCTGTTCCATGACAAACATGGACGCGCTCTCCATTCCTGCTGGCGGCGGTGTGGACACTACGGCCTTGATCGTCGGCGACTTTTCTAATGGCAATGACGGCATTGTTTTGAAGGATGCCACCGAACTTGCTGCCATCAAGGGCCAAAGTGTCAATCTGGTGGAACTGTCTGTGTCACATTACCTGCTGGCTCGTGCGCTCGACACAGTGGGTCTTTCAGAACGGGACCTGACAGTGGTCAACACCTCAGATGCCGACATGATTGCCGCCTACGCCACGGATGATGTGACAGCTGTCGTGACATGGAACCCGCTTCTGTCTGAAATTGAAGCGCAGGCCAATGCCACCAAGGTTTTCGACAGTGCCGGAATTCCCGGCGAAATCATCGATGTCATGATGGTGAACACCGAAACGCTGGCCGACAATCCCGCATTCGGCAAGGCATTGACGGGTGCCTGGTACGAAGTCATGGCCTTGATTGCCTCTGACAGTGACGAAGGCAAAGCTGCTCGCGAAAGCATGGCTGTGGCCTCCGGAACCGATCTGGCGGGATATGACGCACAATTGGCAACCACCGAAATGTTCTATGCGCCTGCAGATGCGGTGACTTTTACCCAATCTGCCGAGTTGCCAAACACCATGAAATTCGTGGCCGAGTTCCTGTTTGACAAGGGTATTCTTGGCGAAGGCGCGCCGAGTGCTGAGTTTGTTGGTGTGGCCTTTCCCGACGGATCGGTCTTCGGTGATGCAGACAATGTGAAGCTGCGCTTTGACACCAGCTACATGCAAATGGCCGCCGATGGCGCGCTGTAAACTCTAGTCGCAACAAGTCCTGCCCTGTTTCGGGGCAGGACCAACGCGGATTTGTCATGCGCATTATCAACCGAAAACTGCAACGACGGGAAAAGCTGTTTATGGGGGCAACTCCCTTTATAGCGGTGCTGCTCCTGTATGTTGTTGCCAGTCATATCAGGCGTCTGGACAATCCGGCTGACAAGCTTTTACCGTCGCTGGAAACGATGGGTGCCAGCTTCTGGCGCATGGCATTTGTCGCTGACAAGCGTTCTGGTGATCTGCTGCTTTGGACGGATACTTTTGACAGTCTGATGCGGCTTGGTGTCGGCATGGGGATTGCGACCACCATTGCGCTGGTTGTCGGCATCGCCATTGGCTTTATTCCGCATGCCAGAAGCAGTCTTGCACCTTTTGTGGCTACCATTTCGCTGATCCCACCCATTACGATTTTGCCCATTTTGTTTATTGTTTTCGGGTTGGGTGAAGCATCGAAAATCATGTTGATTGTTCTTGGCACAGCACCTGTGATGGTGCGCTCCATTGCACAGGTGGTGATGGATATACCAAGGGAGATGATCATCAAGGCGGAAACGCTGGGGGCCAGCGTTTGGCAGATGATCTGGCGGCTGGTGCTGCCACAGACCCTGCCGCGCCTGATCACCGCTCTCCGTCTTGGCCTCGTGCCGGGGTGGATCTTTTTGATTTCAGCCGAGGCGATAGCTTCCACCGGCGGGCTAGGCTACCGCATTTTTCTGGTGCGGCGCTATCTGGCCATGGATGTGATCCTGCCCTACGTGTTCTGGATTACGCTGCTGGCCTTCATAATCGACCGGCTGTTGCTGCTGCTCTCAAAACGGGCCTTCCCCTGGCATCATTTGGGAGGTGAAAGCCTGTGAGCATCGTTTCTGACACTTCCACGCCCGACACTTCCGAGGCTGAGACAGTTATCCCGAAAATCGAGTTGCGCGGCATCATGATGGACTATGATGACAACCGGGTTCTGGAACGACTGAGCCTTAGCGTTGATGCCGGATCATTCTGCACCATTGTTGGTGCATCTGGCTGCGGCAAGTCTACGTTTTTGCGGTTGTTGCTCAGTCAGGAAGTGCCGACCCATGGGCGCATTTTGCTGGATGGCGAGCCGCTGCCGCCAGAACCGACGCCAGATCGCGGCATCGTGTTTCAGCGCTATTCCGTGTTTCCACATCTCACTGTGGAAGAGAATCTCATTCTGGCGAGCGAGTTTGAAACGGGTGGCTTTACCGGACGGTTGTTTGGACAATCCAGGTTGGACGCGCGCGATGCAGTGGCCCAGACACTTGAAAAGATTGGCCTTGCCGCGGCGAAGGACCGGTTTCCAACCCAGCTTTCCGGCGGCATGCAGCAGCGCCTCGCGATTGCTCAGGCCCTTTTGAAGCGGCCGAAAATTCTGTTGCTGGACGAACCTTTTGGCGCGCTCGATCCGGGCATTCGTGTGGATATGCATGATTTGCTTCTTGGACTTTGGGAAGAAATGTCGATGACCATTTTCATGGTCACGCACGATATCTCAGAGGCCTTCAAACTGGGCACCCGCATGCTGGTGTTCGACAAGGTGCGCCACGACCCGGACAATCCGGAGGCCTATGGGGCGACGATTACCTACGATCTGCCACTCAATAAAAACACGACAGACAAAGCGCCGGAGCCAAGTGAGCTCTTTGCGTCGCAATTGCGTAATTAAGAGGAGACTACCCATGTTCGATCTATTCTCTAC
>JBPOEV010000001.1:0-1233079 GCA_051251535.1 Alphaproteobacteria bacterium | reverse complement strand
ACCTCCCGCCAATAGGGAGATTGAATCAGATCTGAGAAACTACTGCAACTCGGACTTTTTCAACAAAATCGGCCCTTTGCCGACCTTCGTTGACTACGTCCTACGCTGCGATGCGGGCGGCAAATGCCGACTTTCGCTGCATCCGCTAAGTTTGAGATGCATAGAAAGTCCGGTGTGCGGACAAATTGACCTTTCGCTGAGCATGCCCCAATGTCGGCTTTGGGAAAAACGCGGTCCTGCCCTTGGAAATTACAAACCAACGCCGGAACCGGAGCCAATCTAAGGGAAGTTGAATGCCATCAGATAAATTGAACGTGTTGTTTATGCCCGCCGTCGATTCTGACCTATCAAACTACTTGCACTACGTCGCGCCAGATAGCCAACACAATGGTAGCAATTGGAAAGTCGCCACTGGTGATGAAGTCGAACATGGTCAAGCAATCTTCGAGTTGGAGTACACCGACTTAGCCAGCGTGAGTGATGGATTCTTCGGTGGGCTATTTCAAATGCTTGGGGTTATTCCTCGGCCTGCCAAAGGCAAGTTTGTTCTAAACTGTCCAGTTCTCGGAACCTTTCACCGAGAAGGCGGATTTTACGGTGATGGCCCCAACATCTACGATTTTGACAAGATCGATTTGAACAGTAGTGACGGGACGCTTAAGAGTATGCGCTACAGCTTTCATGTGTTCACGCACTCTGATGCAGTGATTTTCCCGTACAGCTACTACAAGCCTTGGTTCGACTTCATCGCCAAAAACAAGGTTTGGATCGAAAATTCGATCCGTCATTGGTCAGATGATGAAGGCGTTCACAAATGGCAAAACATGTTGAGTGCCCAAAAGAGACGCTTTCAGACCATTCCCTGTAAGATAGTAACTCATGAACGGTTGATGGAATTGCAAAGGGATTTATGGGCAGGACAGCCGAATAAACCAGATTGGCTTTAGCTTCGGCAGCAATTGCACATCAAAAGCGGTCATTAGTGCGAGTTGCAGCATCGGTCAAATTGGGCTCGCATCTGTCGTTCGCCGCAACGCGTTATCAGTCAAACCTAATGCAATGAACGCATTCACTCACGGCCCGAAGCTGCCATTTAACTCATCGCCCGGTGTTGCACCGCAGCATTCCTCAAAGCAGACGTTGCCAAAAGCGCTATCGCCCAACTCCTCCTTGGCAAAGCCCATCTAGTCAACTGTTCGCTAGGAAGCATGTCTAAAGTAAAAACTGGAGGTGCTTCCGGTCATGCTCCCAAGAATGGGGGCGAGGCGTATTCAAAGTCATCCCTTCGAGTGGCTTCTTCGACTGTAATTTGCATTGCCGAATGCCGCCCGTTCCACGGGAACATCAGGTCAATCCAATTGTGACCGATTGGGCCGCCAGACTGCGGCAAGTAAGGGCTAGTATGTTCGTCTTCCCACATTGCCCAAATTCTATCTACGTTGCAGTGATGCAAGAAAAATACAGGATCATTTGGCGATGTACCTGGCCCCATCGAACCTCCGACCCACTGATGAACTCTATTGTGCAGGCCGCTTGGACCCGCAAAGCCTTCCAAAACACAACGAAATGACCCCCCATCGGAGGAAAGTTCATCCCAGTTACCGTCATCATATTGAGAAATGTTCATAACAGCATCTGTGACATCGGCGGTCGTTGGCAGAGTTGGCGCGATTGGATTCCCTGCAGCGTCAGTACCACGCCCTAGGGTACGACGTAAAAACCCATTTTGACGCCCCATATTGTCAACGGTTATCCACATCTTGGGATCGTTGAAAACCGTAGGATCGTTCAACAAAGAGCTGTCTGTAATGTCGAAGCCAAACGGCGGTGCGGTCACGATTCCGGTTGCAAGATCACCATCACCTCCCAACAATTGCCAAACTTTTGTACTGGACTGATCTGTCTGCGGCAGATCCCCATCTACCTCCCAATCCCAATAGGGTAAGCCGAAGTCTGGCTTGCCTAGCACTCTTTGAAAATCCTTTTCGATCTGTCGAATATATTCGCGGTGCCATGGCAAAAATACCGGTCCACGATGAGCTGCATTGCGTCTGGTTAAAAACAAAGCGTTAGGCTCGCTAGGGGGAAGAGTTTGACGGAAGCGCTCAATCATCGTCCCGCCAAGGTCCGCAGCGTATCGACTGTATTGCATCATGGAATGACTGTGCATCACAACGTACTGATCGTAAGTCGATATAGCATCAGCATCCACGCGTTCATGCTTTAAAAGCAGGTAGCCATCAATAAGTTCCTGTTCTTCGGAAGAGCTGAGGTCTCGAATACTTCTGCGAACTGACATTATTCGTGCTCCGATCTGATATCAATAAATTCATTTTCCAAGCTAAATTCGTTTTCCTGGCGGGCAGTACTTCTTAAGATATCAATCAAAACCTCGTCTGAAACACCCGAATTTCCTTCTATTTCGATCGCAGATTCTGATCGGAACTTGCGCATCTTTTGCAAGAATTCTTCCGGTAATGCTGAGTGTGGTGCATCCGACAGTTCTTCACTCGGCCTTTGAGCCAGCGTTTCCAATAATTTTCGCTTGTCCATTTCGTATCCTCAAAATCTTTATTCTAAAATAGCGAGCAATAGACGCATGATCAGTTCAACACTATCAACGAGTCAACTGACACAATTAAGGAGCGATGGCAGTGAACCGGTCGGCCCATTCTGGACTTTGGTCCCAAGTTCAAGATGCTGCGTCCGTTACCCGTTTACCAGCCGTTCACCTCCCGCGCGAAATCTAAAGCTTATCCGTTTGCCACTAGTTTCCCCATAAAGGGTGCAATTTCTTGGTGAGCCTGCACATAGTTAGCTTTAGAAAGCAAACGGGCCTTCTCCTGGGAAACCACAGTGGCTCCTGAGTATTGATAGTCGTGAAGACCAACCGTTCCAAATATAAACTGAGCCCCCTCTGGCCGCTTTTCAAAGGCAAACTTAATCATCGCATTTATGTTGGTGTCATCCTGATCTTGATGTTGCGCTGTATCAAAAACTATTGGAGCCATGATTGAGGTGGTGAACTTCGAAATCGTGTGCAGTATCGCATAGTGGTATGCGAGTATTAAACGCGGAAGGTCACTTCCAGTGTTATCAATTACTGGTCGCAATTTTAAAAATGTCTTCTCCGGTGGCGGCGGTAAGTTCAGATCAGAACAGAATGCCCGCAGTTTACCTTGATAGAACTCCAAAATCTCCGCTTTTCGTTCTGTGCTGTTGTTCTGGCGCATTCTCTTCTCCGCTGCGCGGATGCTTTCCATAATACCACCAACAACCACATCAATTTTTCGCTTTTCGTCATCAAGGTTTACACCCGCTATCCTGCGACTTTCATGCTCTAACATTTTGTGAAGTGTAAGCTTGCCGCGCCTTTCGCCAAGTATTGCGCTGATCTCTGAAGCGGCTTGCACATGCGCACTCATTTCCTTGGATTTTTTGTCAATCTTCTTCGAGATCTTTCTCAGCTCTTCTTTTGTGGCGGCCAAGTATGAGCGGCACGTCTCCGCATCACCCGTCAATCTCAAGGTGTTTGCAAAACTTGTTTCATGAACAGAGTTACATGTGGGGCACGTAATCTCAGAGATTTCAACCTTCTTTAGGTACGCCACATCCGCGTCCAACTCTTTGAGAGTAGATGCTGCCAGTTTGCTCTCTTGAACAAGTCGGCTTCGAACACCTTGTAGCTCCCTTATTTCTAGCCGAACTTTCTCTCTTAATTCGTTGAACTGATTTTGCTTCTCCAGGTATCTCGCGATCTCCGCCTCAAATGCCTCGGGGTCAAAAGATAGATCGCTGTCAAGTGTAAGAGCTTTAAGCTTGATTTGGGCAAAAACTAAATGTTCACGCTCCCGTTTCGATTCAGCGAGCTTGCTGTTCGCAATGTCTTTTTCAGCCTTAGCTAGGTAATACTCTTTAGGCAGCGAACCAGAGTGAAAATCGATCAAAGTATCCTTGTGATCTTTGTAAGCATTTAGCCCATGAAAAGACGCCCAAGTATCGTTCAGCCCAGTGTCTTGATCGATATAGAATGGCATGAACCAAGCCGCCGGCATCGGCGACACAAGCCCCCCGCGCACACCGGGAAACTTGATATTTGCGTCAAAAATATTCGCCCAGAACTCCGATGTTTTGGTGATCCCGTAGTGCGCTGAGATCATCTCCCCACCGCCGTCGAACAACGCAATATTTTGCCCAAATCTAAGAGAAAAGAACGAAGTGTCGTCAACCGTGAACTCCAAGAGTATCTTTGTTTCCAGCCCTTCCCAATCACTGTTTTTCTTTTTAGGGTCTGCGCCGAGCGCCGCATACAGCGACTTTATGAAGCTCGACTTCCCGGTACGATTGACCCCGTGGCTAGTGACAACGACTTCTGGACTATCAAGACTTTCGACCCTCGCGCTCTTCTCCTGGTCTGAGACGATCCAAAGTTTTTTGAAGCTCAGTCTTTTCATTTGTCTTTTTCCGCAGGCTGCGTATCAGTTTTTTGAATTGTTCCTGCTTGCTGAGACTTGAAAATTTCATAAATCACCATTGCTTTGAGTTGGGAGCTAACGTAACCATGCTCCTCCGCAGCGCTTGCCAAGCCATTCGCCGCTATCAAACTGTCGACAAATGCTCCGATTGGTTCAGTCACAGTGTTTTCCTCAAGAGCTCGGCGAATATCTGCAATCAGCGCGTTTTGGGCGTCGTTGCCACTGTCCAGCGCCTCAACTTTGTAGTTTTCGTAGGCCAGCCGAACACTGTTCGCTTCAAGGAACCCCCAATGCCCCCCTAAATGGGTCTGAACGAAACTCCATTCGGGAGCGTTCTTGTTTGAGGCAATGTCAGTCAACCACAGTTCAACATCCGCTTTTGATATTCCCTTTTGCTTAACAATCTCGGAAACAACTCCGGGAACGTCTGTGGCTAGTTTCTTGTTCTTTAGGCGGCATTGCGTAATAATCGCGTTCGTGCATGCCTCCAATTGAAAGGCATCTCCGCCGATTTTCGATTGTAGAAAACTGTGCACGCGGCCTTTCACCAACTCATGGCAAGCCGTTTTATCAAGCTCCGTTCGTCTAAACCCCATGACATCCAAACAATTTGACGTCGCATCGGGATAAACGGCTTGGACATGCTCTAGAAGCTTTGCTTTTTCTTCATCCGGTATTGTGTTGAATTGCGAATATTCTGCTTGTCCGAACTCAGTGCAGTAAGCGTTGGAAACAACTTGCGCGTTCTTGGAGTAGTCCGAAAAATTACTAAAGTTCCCGTATAGTTTTTGTAGAATTGATTGAGCCCTGTCGCCCGACTTCAATTTCTTGGAATTATTGGTCAGCTTAGCTAGCGTCCAATTTCCTTTAGTCGAATGTTTGAGTTGGAAAAACTCAATTTCAGAAGGGCTGTCGGCTCCCGTAAGCAGCACAATGTCGTCGTGAAACTCAAACAGCACGGCGAAATCGTTGAGCTTGTCAAACTGTGCAAATAACAACTCCACGCCAAACATTAGCTGAAACTCAAATGCAGCATAGGCATCGGATCCAGCGACCTCTCGTTGAGGTGTTTTTTCCAGTTTGTCAGCTAAACTCAATGAAATGTTCCAAGTTTTTGCATACTGTAAACTTATAGGACCGGTTTTCAAGCCAAACCTACAATTATTGGTTGAAACAGATGTGGCAAGGGATGCTTGTAGGCTGTGTTCTGAACAGCAACGGCGGTTTCTGGTGGCAGCCATTTGACGAGATTGGCACGGTGGGGCGAACGCATGGCCCTGCGATGTGCGCTATCCGTGCGTTGTTGCAGCGGGGACAGTACGGATTTTCGGGCATTTCGGTCTATGAATGACTGCTTACACCTCGCTGAGGTATGCACCGAGCAGGTGCAGTGAATGACCGCTTCTCTAATTGGGTGTTCAGGTCAAGCTCGTTTTCCTTTTTTTTGGGGGCCCTTGTCGCTCATCCGGGTCACGCTTCTCTTCGCAGTCTGGTTTGGTGTTCGAATGGCACCGCTGCATGCATGTGTCGGATTGGTAGTGGAGAGCCCCGCTTTCCGGCGCGCTTTGAATGACGCAGCAGACATTTTCGGCTTCTTCCACGAACCTCGTCCGGTGAGGACGACCCCGTTAGGATTAGTGGTTAGCTGTTAATTCATGCCGTGCCTCTCACTGTTTCCTGACGGAATTCGGTGCCATCAACCCACATACGATGCAGTAGAACGGCAAGTTTGCGTGCGACAGCTACGACGGCTCTGCGTCGACCTTTTGTGCGCATTAATTTTAATCCCCAAGTCTTAATGGGCGATCCAGCCATCGTTCGCATGAGGAGTGCGTTTGCAGCAGCATAGAGCGTGGCACGAACGTTTTGATCACCAGCCTTGGATATACGCCCTGGATTGTCATGTTCACCAGACTGATATCGTCTGGGTGTGAGACCAAAGTGAGCCGCCACCGTTCTGGACTTTTTAAACCGGGTCGGGTCATCAATCGCTGCTTTGAATGTGAGTGCTGCAATCGGCCCAACGCCAGGAACTGTCATCATGCGCATACAGTCTTCATCCATCGTGGCTGCATGTTTTACACGTCGATCCAGCTCCAAATAACTTTGAAAGAGCGCCAGCCGCGCATCAAGCAGCGGAATGATTGCGTGTGCCAATACATTATCCATCTCGATTATTGGGCGCACTAAGCCATCAAAGCTGCCATGTTTGACTGTCCTCGGAAGGCGGATGCCAAAGATTTTCAGAAGTCCGCGCACTTCGTTGGCGAGATCCATGGTCTTTTTGAGCAGAGCCTTGCGAGTACTCAGCAAAGCACGTGTGCCATGGGCCTTGCGGCTTTTCATGTGCACTGGACTGAACCAACCGGTTCGCAGGATTTGCGCAATGCCTTTGGCATCAGTCTTATCAGTCTTGTTGCGCATCGCAGATATGGCCGCGTTGACCTGACGGGCTTCCATGCAGACAACCTCAAAGCCTTCAGCTTGCAAACCGAAGAAAAGATGCTGGCTTAAAGCACCAGCTTCAAAACCAATTCGTTCGATAGCATGCTCAAATTCACGGAGGCATAAGGCAATTGCATCGACCTCACAGTCCAACTCTCGTTCCAGATGAACTTTGCCTTTGCTGTCGATAATACACAGCGCACAAGACCGTAGTGACACATCTAATCCAACATAATATTCCATCATAATCTCCCTTGTTCACAGCTACGCTGTGATCTTATTGGGAGCTTGACCTCAATGAGAAGGCAGCCCAATTACGCATGCTCTCCGCCCATTTTACCAATAGCTACTCAACAAAAAAGGCCGCTGCATTGTGTGCAACGGCCTTCACTTGGGGATGATGCATGTTGCCATGCCTCAATTCGAGTGTGCTCATCCGTAGTTCCTGGTTCAATGTGTATTTGAAGATATCCACTCGCTCGTCAGTTGTCTTTGGTGTTTTGGCGCTCCCAGGCCTGATGAATAGACGCCACGAGCCGCCTCACATTTGACCTTATGAGATCATCTGGCAGTTCATCTATGTGCGCTGCCAGATGCAACGTTTCGGCGGAATGAATACTATCGTATCTGGTGTCACCATCATTGCCCTCGAAAAAGAACTCTATCGGCATTTTGAGGTGTCGACTAATCCTGTGAAGGCGTTCTGCAGATATCCGGCTCTGCCCTTTTTCGTTTTTCTGGATTTGCTGGTAGCTGACGCCTGCAAATTCGCCCAAATCTCGCTGACTGTGCCCGCGCATGATACGGGCTTCGCGCAATCTACGGCCAAGGGAGATGTCAAATTCTGTTGTGTGCTGATTATCCATTGCGCCCTCCCTTGTCAGAAGACGCTGTACCTCGCGTGTCATTGGCAATGGATGTCATCAAAAGACTGCTCAAATCTATGTAGTCTCTTCTGGCTTCCAGAAACATATTGGCCATGTCCCGTGCGTGATTGCGCAGTGCAATGCCCTCTCGATCCCGAAAGACGGCAAAGAAGCGTCCGATTTGCGTGTTGGCTTTCCAAAGCTTGTAGTCTGCAATCGCAGCCTTTGCGCGTCCCCTGTAGCGCTGAACCTGCTCCTCGGCTTCTTTGAGCGTGAAGAAGTCCACATCCTTGTAGCTGCCGCCCCGTTTGAGTATGCGAACAGCGTCATTGGCCTCCTTTGCAGGAAGTCGATTGAAGAACCGCTCCCAAAGTGTTTCTTTAATATAGTTCATTGTAAGTCCCCTTTATAAAGTAAATAAATTAACAATTGAGAGGACATTAAACATAATTCGTTAATTGTTCGTAAATATTGAACAATATATTTGATTGTTCACATATTTTATATTATAAGTCTTCTTATAATGAAACAAACGATACATGACATTTGACGAACACCATATCATTACACCCGCCCAATGCCGCGCTGCACGGGCCTTACTCGCAATAGATCAACCTGACCTTGCGCAAACCTCCGGCGTGGCAACCTCAACAATTAGCACCTTTGAAAACGGCAAACAGCAAGCCAGTTCCATCACCATGAAGAAGCTCATCCGCACTCTGGAACAATCTGGTGCGGTCTTTTTGGACGGCGATGGTGTGAAGCGGCGTGAGCAAACGCTCGTGCGTGTGATTGAGGGTGAGGATGCGAATATGCGCATTCATGATGATATCTATCACACGCTTAAAAAGCGTGGCGGCGAGGTCTTGTGTGCCGGCATTACAGAACTGGATGAAAGCGCGGGTGAGCGCTTTGAATTGTTGAAGGCTCATATTGAGCGCCTGAAACAGGCCGGAATCACAGAAAGAATTCTTCTCAAAGAGGGCGACACAAACCTTGTTGCGCCCAGATCATGGTATCGCTGGGTGAAAGCGGATCATTTCGGCGCATCCCCATTTCAGGTGTATGGCGACAAGATTGCTTTGAAGGATACGGCGAACAATCAGGTTCTCTTGATCGAGCATCCACTATTTGCTGAATCACAACGGGCCATATTCAATGCTCTTTGGAGTATGGCATTGCCGGTTGATACAGGACGGATTGATCATGAATGATTTGTCCTGGCCCTATAGAAAAGCAGCACAAGCTCCGTTGCTCATTTCCATCGAGAATGACCACTTACCGTTGCTGAGTGCGCTGCTGCAGCGCTCGCAAAGTGATGATCCGTTTGCTCGGTCTGCGGCCTATTTTGCCATCACGGGCCGCAATGGGCTTTGGCTGTATGGTGACAACCAAACTTTTATGCTGATTGCCCGTCATCCAAACAATAATGATAAACTGCTGTTCTTTCCGCCGATTGGCCGATCACGTGCAGATCTGATCACCACAGCGCTTGCAGATGCACTGCTGCCCTCCGGTATTATTGAGATGGCGCGTGTCGGTGCCGATGATGCCTTGCTTGCTCAGAGCCTTTCATCTCGCTGTCAAAACATCCGCCGAGAAGATACGCTGGACTGGACGTATCCGGTTCATGTGGTGTCTGCGAACATCATCATCAAACGAGAAGGTAAGCCTTTCGTGTCGTTCAGGGGGCATATCAATCGTGCCATGCGTGAGGGTTTGAACACTGAGCCTGTCAACATCTGGAAGCATGAGAAGAACCTTACATCCATCATACATGCTTGGGCGTGCAATCGGGGTGATACCGCGTTTTCTATCGAAGACCTGACAAGCCCGACGTTGAAAGCCATTGAGCTGATGAAAACCACCAATTTGGATATTCGGGGCACCCTGTCGAAAACAGCGGATGGGACACCAACCGGGTTTTGGCTGTGGGAGCAAAATGGTGATATGGCCATGTCGCTTGTGCGCGCCTATTTGAGAGCACCGGGCAATGCAGAATTGGGAATTCTTGGTATGGCGCAACAATTGAAGGGGGCCGGTATTCCGCACATGTGTCTGGGTGGCTCGGAGACGGCAGACCTTGATAGCTTCAAACGCAAGATGCAGCCTGTTCGATCAATCGCACTCAACACTATTGATCTGCCGCGACGGGTGGCCCCGGACCATAGGCTCATCACACCCAAGATACCGGATCGACAAATGGTGTGTCAGTAGACCATCCCATACACAGATCAGGTATCAAGATGCCGGTCAAAATCCATCATGAGATGCAGTACCCGCACGATGAGAACGCCCGTGTCCGTCGGCTGATAAAACAGGGCGTGTTCACCGACATTGTATTTGAAAAACGCCGTGCCTTTTTGCGTTGCGTAGGGGCGTCCCATGGATGGAAAACTGGCGACGGTTTTGGCTGATTGGTCAATGACTGCACGATAGGCGCGCGCCTGCCTTATGCCAAAGTTGATTGCGGTGTACTCTGCGATGCCGTCCAGATCACGATCCGCAAGTCTGGAATATTTATAGTCGGCCATTCTTGACACGGGCAATCGCAGCCTCAAATATCTCTTCTGTGGTGCGCTCGCTCACACCGCTGTCCAGGCCTGCTTCAAGTGCGGCGTCCAGCTCATCGCGATTGCCGACCTTGTTCGGCCAGGCATCGGGCTTTTTGGGTTTTTTTGTGCGTGTGTCATCCATGGTTTGAGTATAGCATTTTCACGGGCAAATTGCCAGAATTAGAAGGCCGGACGCCATGATTGTTCGGACGGCCCTACGACCCAAATCCGGGCCCACCAACGCCAGGGACCATGTCGGCGGAGATATCCGGTTCGAGTCGGAATTATACGCATCTGTTCGGCACCATAGTTACCAAACACGCTTGGCTAAATTGGGATCAAGATATCGCCGTCCTCAAACATCGGGCAGACGACATCCTACAATCTGATTTAGAATTCAGATGCGATAAGTCTCTAATATGAACCATGTCGCCGTAGCACTACTTCAAACTTTTTGCAAGTTTTTTGAATATGGCTGGACTCACTGCACCAAATTCATATACAAGTATTCAAAAGGCTTTTACGAGTCTGTAAACAAAAGGGGTTATGCTGATGTCAGTGGTAGGATTTTGAATCTGCCGCTGCTTTGGGCGTATCTGTGTGCGCTAAGGCGTAAATCCAGCAAGCCCAACGCATAGGAGCAAACAAATGATAAAAGATAAGCGGTCTGCAGACCAAAGATTAGAAACGCAATTGCTGCGACGAAAAAAAGCTGGTGCACGCGACGTGAAGTGTCATATCGAAGTGACGAATTTTACCGAGCCGCGCGCTGTTAAAGAGGTGCTCGCAGATGTGTTTGAGCGAGAAGAGCGTGGGGAAGTTCCGTCTCGCCCACTCAGCAGTTTCGGTAACTTTACTGGTCTTAAAAAAGAATTTGGTCTTTAAGACGACACTAAGTCGCGCTGATAACGCTTTATACTATCCGTTTGCTACCTGACAACCAATCATTTAGGCGACTATACTTATGAATAGCGCGCAGGGCTTTAGATTCCTTGTGCGTTTTTTTGATGGAATTGGAGGGGGGGGCTTATAGCCCATTAAATATGACAAGTATGACATTGAGAGACGTGCTTGAAATTTATCGGGATACGATAGACGGGATTAAGCAACAATCCCTACAAGGGCAATTCCAGGACACAGTTAAAGAAGTGCCTCGTGACCCAGTTTTGATTGCCTTGGGTTTGGAAGCCGCATTTGGGTTGAAAATTAATATTAGAATTTGCGATTTTTATAAAAATTTTCCAGACTTGTCAGCGCACCAAAAAGATCTTTTTAGTTTTTATGAATACCTTGAGGGTGGAAATGTTAATGTTTATATAAATGGAAACATGCTACCGGAAGGGAAGCCTTTACTCTCCGAAATTCAACTAAGATTCGTCCTGCTCAAGGAAGTTTTTACTGGTGTTCTTCGAAAGTCGGCGCGGGCAAAAAATAAATTTTTCCCAGACACAATCGATGATGTGGCATTTTCATCTTCACTCCTAGATTGGATTGTTGAGAAATTTTCCATTTACGATTTTGGTGAAGATGAATATGCTCCCACGGTTTCTGTTGAAAATGCAGCGGAGCTCTTGGCATTAATGTTTAGTGTTGATCTTGGCGAGCTTTATAATGCTCGTAAGGCTCTTCATATTAAACCGAAGGAATTTTGGGAGATCGGAAACGGGTTTGAAGAAACTCATCGAAATGATCCAAAAGCAGAAAAAGAATTGGCGACGTTTACCTACGAACGCTATGCGCAAAAATATGCGGTTGGCACGCGGACAGTCGCTATACTTGTGAAATCTGATTTAATTCTTAAGATTGTAGATATATTGCGGTCTATCGTAATTAATCTTGACGATTACCTGATTGTCGTTAGAAAAACATCATACGAGATTTTTGTCGAAGAATTTAATGTTTGGACACGGTCATCTGAAAAATTATTTGATGTTGGTGCTAGGCAAGAACTACATCGAATATTTGTGAAAGTAGAAAAAAATCATATGGAGATTTTTAATAGCAGTGAAGAAATTTCAAAGGCTAGAAATAACTTCATAACATTGCTTAAACACGCACAGGAAAATTCAAAAGGTCCTACCGTTGATAAGAATTCAGTTAAATCAGCGTTGAGCAGACTCTGCCCATTATTCCCATTCTGTTAGATGCGCGGCTTGTATGGAAAACCTAGGGGAAAAAACTAAGAGGTCATTTGATCTAGCAGTTGATATTGTGCGTCAGCTTATCACTTTAGCAACAGTTATTATAGCTGCAGTTGTTACCTTTTTTGATAAGATATCGCAACTTTCCGAGCACAGCGAATTTGTTAAATTTATATTATGTGGATACTTGGTCAGTATCTTGTTTGGAATATTTGCATTGTTGGCAATATTGGGAAATTTGTCAAAATCTGAAGTACTATCAGTCTATAATTTTAATATTAGGCTGTTTTCTACACTGCAAATTATTATGTTTCTGGGTTCGACTGGCGCGATAATTCTGTTTGTTGGCTCATAGCTCTTGAGGGGCTTTCGGATAAACGACCTTCTATCTAATAAACCCGCGCACAGGTCTCATAATTTCTATCCCTCCAAAAAAATGGCTGTGCTTATGATTGATTCAGTTACGATCCCAATCCGGGCGCACCAACGCCTGGAATCATATCTGCGGAGATATCCAGATCTTCTGCGGTGAGGTCCAGTTCGGGACCAGTTGATGGTTCCATACCGGGGACGCGTGCGCGGACTGCATCCGGCATGGATGATTTGAGATTGTCTTTCAGTGCATTGAAATCATCTACCGATATATCGCCCGCATCGAGATCATCGCGCGCCAGATCAAGTTTTTCCTGATAATCTAGGAGGCTTGAACGCTCCGCGATCAGAGCATCACGTTCTAAGATTACCGGCTCTACAGTTTCCCATCGTGGCAGTTCGTCAGCAATTTCTGCGGGATCAATTTCCAAAGCGTTTTGTTCCACACCAAATTCATCAAAGACGCGAAGGCCATCTTCTGTTTTGAAGACCCGCCGCCCATCAGGAAGGACAAAAGCCTGCTGGAGCAGTCGTCCTAGTCGTTCTTCAACCTGTTCAATCTGTGCGCCATTCGCTTGCAATGCTTCGATTGTCGCCACATCATACGTGTTCAATTCAATTGAAAACGCTTCAATTTCTGCTGCTGTGGCGACAGTCAGCGCGGCATCGAGAAGATCCGAAGTCTGGTCTTCCAGGGTGTCTTGCTTTTGGCGGCGCTCTCGGTTTTGCTGTTCACGTTGTTGCCACTGAAAAAGGCGGTAGGCTGGCTCATTTGCGCCCCGCTTAAAACTGCTTCCCAATGCTCCTGTGACAACCGTATCCATCACTCACCACAGTCTTTCTTGATCATTGCCGAGAGCAATGTGGATGGCCTGTGTCCTGGGTATTTCCTGAAGGTTGCCTCAATAATGTCCAGGCGCTTCATCGTGTCGGCGAAAAGCCAGTCATGAATGCAGTTGAACCCGGTTTCATCCTTGGAGCCGCTAGCTTTAGTATCTGCGCGAAACCGTGCGTAGGCCAACCCTTCCACTGTACCCATCACATAGGCAGTTCGCTCACGTGTAGGCAATTCAACTAGATTGCCTGCTGTCATAGAGTTCTGTGCCTGCGCGATATTCGCACAAAACAAACCAAATCCTGCAACCGCAGAAACTGTCACTTTTTTGGAAATATTCAGACCACTCATAACCGACCCTTTTTGTGGTTATTTGAAGTCACAGGGTCAAATTTGGTACAATTAAAGCAGAACAAGGGTTTTATCGGCGTGGTGCCGGTTCAACCTCATGAAGCACAAAAAGGGTCCGTAATGTGGCGACAATACCAGCCCGGAAAGATCGTAACCCATTGATTTAAATGAAAACCATTGCCTACATACGTGTGTCTACCAGTGAACAAAGCCCGGATCGTCAAATCAAGGGTTTAACCGGTCAGTGTGATGAACTGCATATGGAGACAGTTTCCGCCGTCAGTCGTTCGCGTCCGGTCTATGATCAGGTTATGAAGCGCTTGAAGCCGGGCGATGTATTCGCGATCTGGGACCTGGACAGAGCCTATCGCAGTACACGGGATGCTTTAAATGAGCTGGACAAGCTGCGTTCCAGAGAAATCTCGATCCACATTGCTAATCTGTGCATAGACACAGCAACGCCGCACGGGATGCTGATGTATACCATTATCAGCGCTCTTGCGGAATTTGAGCGCGGGTTTTTATCCCAACGCACCAAAGAAGGCATGGAGGCGGCCCGTCAAAATGGCAAGCGCATTGGACGTCCGCCAAAAATATCGGATCGCCAGGTTCTTGCAGCGCGCCAATTGTTGGACCGTGGCAAGGCCAGCAAGGAAGAATTGGCCCTGCGGTTTGGTGTGCATGTGTGGACGCTCACAAGGCGCATGAACAGCCTGAACGGCGTGTGACGCCTTACGATTATATCCATGAGTTCATAGCCATATAGCTTTCATGTGCAGAAAACCGCCCGACAAGCAGCGCTTGTCGGGCGGTTTTTTTAGTTATCTATAAACCTACGCTGCCTTGACGTGTTTTTTGACACGGCTCCACCGATTGACCGCATCCAGACCGCCACGCTTGGTGTAACCCTTCATGGGAAACGCCATATAGTTCGGCATCCACTCAGCCTTTTGCGGCTTGCGTGCCCCGTCCAGATACTGACGCATCACATCCTTTTGTACCTTTGCCGTTGATGTAATGTGTGCATCGGCAACAGTCTTGCCACCCATCTGCTTGAGCGCTCCATTGATGGCCTGCTTGTCTTTGAAAAGGTCAAAGAACGTGTCTTCCGGCTTCCAGTGATCGGCCAACTTTACATTCAAAAGACTTCCCAAAAGTTCCACCATAGCGCTGCCACTCGCAAGCGTTTCCGCAACGACAAAGGTGAGTACTTTCAGCACGTCTTCATCTGTGAGCGATTGCAGTTTGGCAAACACTTCATACACATCGACGCGTCTGTCCCAATCCTGCTTGCGGGGCACGACAGTCTCATCTGCGTTCTCGTCAAACCCCAATTGCTTGCGAATGGTCTGGCGTTGCTCTGCAAACTTGGCGTGTGCCAAGTTACCTTCAAGGCTGGCGCTGATCGCATCCGTATTGGCCTTTTGCGGATCGGCATCGACCTGCCACAACTCTGATCCCGCGATGATCTGCGCCACGGCAAGACGCAACGCTAGGCCCTGATGATCAAGCAATTCCAATCGAACGGCGGCGTGGCGGTGCAGATCAAGATAGTTCTGCATGGCCTTTGTCAGTTCGGGCTTTTCTGCATTTTCCTCATTGGTTGCTCCAGCTTGTGCTTTCAGTTTTTTCTTGGCTTCTGTTCTGGACAACTGACCTTCGTAGCAGGTGAGCGCCCCGTCATGCGAGACACTGATATAGACGTTGCCGCCTTGTTTCTTGGAGTTGTCGACGTAGTCATAGGAGGGAAAATATGCGCCCACATCAAGCACGATCACATCTGACCAGCCATCATTCAGATAGTCCTCTTTCGTCTTGGCAATAGCCTGGTTTTGCAGCAACCAGAATTCGTCTGGATCGGAGAAATATTGTTCCTCTCCAAATAAATCGGAGATGATGGCCCCCTTGTAATCGGACACATCAAATTCCGCGTTGTCTGTTGGAATGCTATTGCCGCCAAACAGCCATTGCTTCAATCGATAGCCCTCTGGCGCATAATCATCACTATTATACAGCGCCCACCAGTCGCGCTGCTGCTTCTTGCTCGCCATGGTCAAAACACGGAGCGTTTCCGCACCAATTTCTTCTTTTCGGTAGGCGGTGAGAATGGGGCCGATTATATTGGCAATGGCCAACCGTTGCGTGACAAGGCGCTCGGTGACACCAAATTGTGCGGCAATTTCGGGTATCTCGCTGCCTTTTGACACCAATGCGGCAAAAGCCTTGTACTGGTCGATTTCGTCCATCGGCAAGCGCGCGATGTTTTCTGCCAGAGAGGCTTCAATGGCTTTCGCATCATCACCCTCTGCCATCACCATGCATGGCACTGGTTCCGTCACACCTTCATCGGCGAGTTTCAGCAAGGCATGATAGCGGCGCTGTCCTGCGACAATTTCAAAGCCTTCGCAGTTGGGACGCACCAACAAAGGTTGGATGATGCCAAGTGATCGAATGCTTGGCACAAGATCATCTGTGTCTTTTGCGCCTTTCTTGCGCACATTGACGGTTGTGGTTTTCAGTTGATCGAGATTGATATGTTGTAGTTCCATGATCGTATTCCTTTTTAAATTATGGGTTCAAAATGATGCGGAATTGCATCAAAGAACCGCCACGCCATTGCGTTTGAAAAAGGGGAGCGGTTCTGTGCTGCAATCACGTTGCAGCGCGTCAGCCGCACCGATAGATAAGGTTCTTGTTGTCGATAGAGATTTCTGCGTAATCCACGCCCAGATCACGGGCGATAGCGTCATAATCGATGTAGAATTGAAGGCGTTCGGGAATGTCACCAAACAGACCTTCTTCGACAAACTGTTCCGCAAGGTCTTTCAGGCTGTCCAACTCATAGATATCCAGATCAATGGCGTCTGGATCATCAATGAATTGTTGTTCGCCATAGCCGCATTCACCAACCGCAATAATGAATCGGGTTTTCTGGTCGTCATCCCATTCTTCGACAAGTTCCAGAAACTGGCGGAATGTGCCCTGATTGATTGGAAAGGCTTTTGCAAATTCGGCATCAATCAATTCGCCATCGATGAATTGAATTTCAAATTCCTCGACGGGTGCGCCGAAATCATTGCGCAGTTTCTTGGCTTGCGCCTCGTATTGCTCGACTGAGTTAAACAAAAAGCCTTGTGCAGAAATATCGTATGGATGGGCATGGAGAAGTGTCATTTTGTCCTCGCTTGTTTAGGTTTCAAAGAGCGAGAATTTCAAAAGAAAAACCCCGCGCATGAACCCTTGCCAAGCGGCGAGCGACCTTAAGGTCGGGAGTTCAAAATCCGGCGATGGGTCAATTTGTTTTGTGGGGGACCGTTAGATGAGACCCAACTGCACAGCAGTTGGCTGGCTCTTCTTGCGGGAAAAACCAATGGACCCACAGCACAGCGTCGTCGGTTTTGAGATAAGCTGGTAGATGGGTTCCAAGCGCGTGCAAACGCGCGCTGGACAAAAAAGCAGGCGGCACTCTTTCTTCAAGAGCGCCGCCTTCCTTCAAACTCTTTCTTTGCCCCGGATCGTCACCCGGATGGGCCGAAACCTCTTGCGGGTTCGGTGCTGCTTGCAGCATAGAGCCGGGTTAGGCTCACATCGTCACTGGAACCTTCGGTTAATTTGAAACGGTTGAAGAGGTTAAGCGCTTAGGCCCTGAAGGTGAGGACGCTCTGAACTTATCCAGCCAAAAGGACAGCCGCAGGAGCGTCAGCATAGCGCCGCCGAACGGCGGGACGCGGGATCGACTGTCGCCGCGAAACCGGTTAAGCGGAATGAACGGGGCTCCATGCTACGAAGCCCCGTTCAAAAACCGTTAGGTCCAGGCTGCATCAACCGCCAATTGCACCGACTGTGGAAGAGTTGTGGACGTTACACCACCATTTCCGTTTCCGTCATCTGCTGTAAACGATGCCATTGCAGAAACGAGTGAGTTCACATCCTGATAATCCAATGTCTCTCCATCTGCTAGGAATTCATCGATCGGTACAACTGGTGTCGATGTATTCGGGTCGCTGGAGAACCAACCAGTGAATTCAATCTCGTCACTCGAACTCAAGACCTGAAGGAACAGACTTTCTCCAGACCGTGTGAACCACAAGTCGTCCTTAGTAAGGCCCCCGATAAACGTAAAGCTATCCTGGTCGGAACCGCCTGCTGTGTTGTCACTGTGATAGGTATCCTGACCGAAACCAACATCAAATCGGTACGTATCTGCACCAAGCGAGGCGTGCAGATTATCGTTGCCCGATCCGCCCTCTATGAAATCATCGCCAGCATCACCGTTAAGGGTGTCGTTGCCCGAATGACCGTATATGTGATCATTCCCGTCGCCACCATTGACAATGTCATTGCCGTTCCAGGCATATAGCCAATCATGACCTGCGCCCAAATTGACGATGTTGTCATCGTTCGAGGCTGCAACGTCGTCATTACCCGACCCGGAATTGAGATGCTCAATGCCAAAGTTGGCCATCGTCATACTGATTGCGTGGGAGCCGGAATGGTGGATGGTGTCCATGCCGGAACCACCATCGATGATCAGATCACCATTTGCGTCAAAATCATCATCATCAATGTACAGATCGTCATCGCCAGCACCGCCGTAGATTTCATCGAGACCGCTACCGCCTTCAATGTGGTCATTGCCATCGTCACCGTTGAGAATGTCGTCGCCTGAATGACCATAGATGTGATCATTGCCGTCACCACCACTAAGGGTGTCATTGCCACCCCAGCCATAAGCCCAGTCATGGCCAACACCCAGATTGATTGTGTTGTCATGGATCGAGCCTGACACATCGTCATTACCAGAACCAGAATTCAGATGCTCAATGCCCTGATCCTCAAAGCTGATATCTATCGCATGGCTGCCGGTGTGGTGGAGCGTATCGGTGCCTGTGCCGCCATCTATGTTCAAGTCACCATTGGCATTAAAATCATCATCATCAATATGGAGATCATCATTGCCAGCGCCGCCATTGAGCTCGTCAAGACCGGCACCGCCAATCAGGACATCATTGCCGTCACCTCCATTCAGGATATCATTTCCAGTATGGCCAAAGAGGCGGTCATCGCCAGCGTCACCACTAAGGGTGTCATTGCCACCCCAGCCATAAGCCCAGTCATCACCACCACCCAGATTGATTGTGTTGTCATGGATCGAGCCCGACACATCATCATTACCGGAACCGGAATTCAGATGCTCAATGCCCTGATCCTCAAAGCTGATATCTATCGCATGTGTGCCAGTGTGGTGGAGCGTATCGGTTCCCGAACCACCATCGATGATCAGATCACCATTTACATCAAAATCATCATCATCAATGTATAGATTGTCATCGCCAGCGCCGCCATTAAACTGGTCCAGTCCCGAACCACCTGTCAACACATCGTTACCATTCTCACCATTCAGGATGTCGTCGCCAGCCTCGCCCAAGATATGATCCGCCCCATCGCCACCTTTAAGAATGTCATTCCCATCACCGCCCCGAATTTCGTTATCGCTAGAATTGCCAGCCAGATCGTCAGCAAAGTCAGAGCCTTCGAGGTTTTCAATGGAGATATAGCTGTCACCTGCAGCATCGCCTGTGTTCGATAACGCGGCATCCAGATAGGCGGTTAGACCTGCCAACGAGTATGCATAGCTCGCTGTATCGGTGCCTTCACCACCATTGAGTGTATCGGCACCAGCACCACCGTCAAGATCATCGTTCCCGTCACCTCCTTCAAGGAGATCATCGCCGGTCCAGCCCCAGAGAATATCGTCTCCAGTTCCTCCTTTGAGGGTGTCGTTGCCAGTGTAGCCCCAGAGCTCATCTTCTCCATCACCTCCTTCGACGAAATCATCATCTTCGCCACCATACAGTTCATCGTTCCCAGCACCTCCATCCAGCGTATCGGCACCCGTCCATCCCGACAGATAATCGTTTCCATCACCGCCATTCAGAACATCGTTTCCATCCCCGCCAAGAAGATCATCGTCACCATCCCCGCCTTCAAGGAGATCATCGTCGGCACCGCCCTTAAGATAGTCGATCCCAACGCCGCCTTTCAGGACATCATCGCCGGTGCCGCCATAAAGATTGTCGTTCCCATCCCCGCCTTCAAGCGTATCATTGCCGGCTTCGCCCTCAAGATAATCGTTTCCAGCACCTCCTTTAAGGATATCGTTGCCATCTTCGCCCCACAGATCATCGTTCCCTTCCCCGCCTTCAAGTGTATCGTCACCGCCGCCGCCCACAAGATAATCGTTCCCAGCATCTCCTCTAAGGATATCGTTGCCGTCGTCACCCCACAGATCATCCTTACCATCCCCCCCTTCAAGGGTATCGTCTCCGGCTTCGCCGTCAAGATCATCGTTTCCAGCACCACCTCTAAGGATATCGTTGCCAGCGTCGCCCCACAGATCGTCCTTCCCTTCCCCGCCTTCAATGATATCGTCTCCGGCTTCGCCATCGATATAATCGTCCCCATCTCCACCCTTGATGAAATCGTCACCGGCTTCTCCCCAGATATCATCATTCCCGGCTCCGCCTCGAATTTCGTTGTCGCCGGAATTACCGACCAATTCGTCATCAAAGTCAGTCCCAATAAGGTTTTCGATGGAATAATACCTGTCTCCTGTAGCATCACCTGTATTCCATGAACGGGTATCCAGATTGGCCGTAAGCCCAGCCAATGAAGTCGCATAACTCGCGGTGTCTGTTCCGTCATCGCCCTTGAGTTTATCAGCTCCAGCACCACCAATCAGAATTTGGTCTCCGTCTCCACCGGTAAGCGTGTCGTTGCCTGAACTGCCGATAATTGTCTTGATGACATTTCCATCGATTTCTCTGACAGTCACTTCGCTGCCATCGATGGTACCATCGTTGTTCTTGTCTCTGGTCAGAACTGTAGTGCGCTGATCTGCCGAGATAGTGATTTTGCCTGAGGCCGTAACAGTGCCACTTCCATTCGAGTCAGTGATGGTGGCTATCTGGGACCCATCAATATTGCTTTTCCAGACCTGTTTGTGCTCATAGGTGCCGTTGCCGTCGAAGTCAGATTCAATGATTTTCGTCAGACCATCTGCACTTGTCGTAGTGATCGTAGTTGCAGCTATTATTGGGCTACCCGATGCAATGGTAGAGGCCCATTTGACCTCATCTGGATCAGTTTTTACCGATCGCGCCAAAGCATTTGCAGTCGCCGTAGTAACTGTTGAGCCATCAATACCCTGAACCACAGCTGTCGTTTCATCCACTGTACCATCGCCATTGACATCAACGGTCGAGGTCTGGGTCAGGCCATCTGCGCTTGTGGTGATCTTAACTTCGCGTTCAAGCTTGGGTGAAATAGTGCTGTATGTGCCGTTGTTCGCTTTCTTGCTAACTCTGTAAACCTTCAGAACCTCAGTGGCAGAGCCATCAGCTGCATTATGCCAGCTATGCGATGTGGTCTGATCAATGATTCCATCGCCGTTTTCGTCGTTTTCCGAGTTGAGGATCAGGCCGTCCATGGACAAGAGGCCTATATTCTCGCTCGTTAGTGTTCCTGACCCATCAAAATCTGAGATGACAGTCTCAGAACTCCCATCAACGAATTGCGTAATTGTTTCTGTTTGATCAATGTAACCATCGCCATCTGTATCTCGTTCAATTGTTGTCGTGTAACCATCGGCGCTGGTGTTGGTTGTACTTTGATCGCGCAAAACTGTTCCGTCGTAAGCGGTCCGTGTGACGATGCTGGATCCATCTGCCCGGAGTATAGTCCTTGTAGTCAGGGATTCTGTGTATGCCCCTGTCCCTTCCGGGTCGCATTGTACAGTTACAGTCTGCCCATCTACACTGGTGGTTGTTTCCTTCTTCGAAACCAAGGTGCCGCTTAAATCAGTGTTGGTAACAAGCTCAACCACCGTGCCGTCAGATTCATAGCTGAACGTTTTTGTAGACACCTCATCAATCGTGCCGGACCCGTCTATATCCCGCTCAGTCGTGACCGTCTGACCATCTGCACTTGTGCTCGTAACAAAGTGTGACGTGAGCGTTGTACCTTCAAAATACTCTGTTGTGTCTGTGGTGGTGCCGTCAGTATTCAAAGTGGATTGCATGGTGCTGCTGGTCTCTGCAACACCATTGCCGTCAACATCCCAGGCTGTCGTGACAGTTCTGTCGTCCGCACTGGTGGTGACGATAGTAATATCGGTTAGCGTTTCCGAATAAACCGGCGCGGCAGAGCCGGCATCGCCGCCAGTCAAATCGGCACGTGTTGTTGTTCTTGTGCTGCTGCCATCTGCATTGAGCACGGTCGCAACAATTGTCTGAGTTTCCGCCAGACCATCGCCATCTGCGTCATATTGCGTTGTAGCCACAAGCCCATCTGCACTTGTCGAAACATACCGCCCACCTTCGGCCCCAAACTCGCGACCTGAGGCTAATTGAACGGTTCCATTCATGCTGGAACTTGTTGTTGTTCCGTCAGCATGTGTTGTAGTGACGAACGTCTGATCTATTATCCCATCGCCATCAATATCGATGGTTGTCCTGACATTTGTTCCATCTGCACTTGTGATGGAAATTGTTTCATCCTGCAGCGACCCATCAGCTTTCAAAGTTGTAACAGTCTGAGTGGAGGAGCCGTCTGCATTTACAACATCTGACTTTGTTTCCGTCTTTGTTGTGCTGTCGTCCGCCCCCTTCCAGATTGTTGTGGTCGTTAAAGTATCAGCACTGACCGTGATCAATATCCGATCACGCAGGGACCCATCGGAATTGAAGTTGGACGTGGTTGTTTGCCGGGATCCATCCGCATTCAGCGTCACCAACTCGCTCGATGACTGATCAATGACGCCATCCCCATCCAGATCAGTGTTTATTGTTGCGCTGAGGCCGTCCCCGCTGACTGTGCGTGTTGTTCGGGAGCCCAGAACACCAGCATCATAGATTGACGCGATTTCAGTGACAGAACCATCGGCATTCGTGTTTGTGACAGTAACCTGATCATCAACACCATCGCCGTTTGTATCTGTGCGTATAGTCGAACTCAGCCCATCGCCGCTATTCGTCGCAACCTGGCGAGATATCAATGTGTCATCGGCGCTATAGGATGACGTGGTTTTGGTCGTTGAACCATCCGAGCCAAGAACAGTGACTTCCGTTGCTACCAGATATGGGATGCTGTCAGTGCCCACAAAAGTCGAAGTCGTCGTCTCAAGGCCGTCATCGCTGATTGTGGTGATGACTTTACCGGTCTGTAACGTGCCATCACCATTGAAGGTGGTAATGGTGTTTGTCCTGGACCCGTCAGTGTTCAGAACGGTTTCGTCGGTGTTTTTCTCGTCAAAAACTCCATCACCATTGGCATCATTCTGTGAAGCGGTCGACAGACCGTTGCCGCTCACGGTTACAACAGAGCGTCCGATCTGATCGGTTACACCTGTCCCGGTACCCGCATAGTTGATTGTGGTGGTGGTGGTGGTTCCGTCAGTATTAAGTGACTTTACCGCGATACTGGTTTCATCAATATCTCCATCACCATCCATGTCCGTGGTGGTGGTTTGTGTCAAGCCGTCTGCACTGAGTGTCGCAATGGTTTTGCCAAGCAACATTGTGCCATCGGGAGAATATGTGAACTCCGTTTCTGTCACGATCCCATTTATGGAGGTTACACTTGTCACAACAGATTGCGGCGCTGCGTTCGTGCCCAAAAACCCTTCAACGGTCTGAGACAGTTTGTCGGCACTGGTTGTGATAACAGCCCGTGACACCTGAACCTGATTGATACCGGCAAACAGTTTCTGTGTCTGGGTAATTGAGTCATCAACGTTCAACACCGTAATGCTGACCTGACGCTGATAAGGATTGGCTTCGCCGTTCAGATACATTTCGGTTGTCGTGGTGAGGCCGTCTGCACTTGTCATAGTGATGGTTTTGCCAATAACGGACCCATCACTGCCTTTGTTCTCAATCGTCACCGTTGAGGATTGATCAGGATTGATGACTTTAACCACATTCTCGGACCCATCAAAGGTTCCGTCGCCATCAACATCAGTCTGACTCAGTTGCGTCAGGCCGTCCGCACTGGTGGTTGCGACAGACCGAGACAACAGCGTCGTCCCATCAGCCGAGTAGACCGAGTTGGTCTCGACAGAATCCGTGCCGATGATCTCAACCGTCTGCACCTGATCAACTGCACCATCACCATCACTGTCGATATTTGTTGTGCGGGTTTTGTTGTCAGCGCTCCATGTTTCAATCGAACTGCTGGCCGTCTGCCCATTTGCAAAGCTCTGAATAATGGAGCGTGTGCTGGAACCATCCGCATTCTCCACTGTGCCATCAACACTCATCCTGTCGAAGATGCCGTCGCCGTCCAGATCAATGCTTGCTGTCTCGGTTTTACCATCCGCACTCACAAGTGTTAATGTCTTGCCGCGCAGTGCCCCATCATTGTTCGACACATTGTCTGAAGTTGTTCTGCTCCCATCCGCATTGTTTAAAATGGCGCTGATCGTAGAGATATCGGTGGTGCCATCGCCGTCCAGATCAGTCTCAATTGTTCTGCTGCTGCCATCCGGATTGGTCACAGTTGTAACCGTTTTGATACTATGCGCGGTGGTTGTGCCATCCCCCGCATAATCTGTTTCTGTCTCGGTGCGGGTGCCATCAACGGCTACGGAGATAGAGACGACCCGTGTGGCGTTCACAACCCCATCGCCTGTTGAATCCACCGTAACGGTTTTGCTCAAACCATCGGCACTCGTGACGGCGACCTCTTCACTGCTCGTTGTGCCGTCATCATTCAAATTGGTAATTGTGAGGGTAAGACTGCCATCAACACCGGTGACACGGGTTTCAACCTGATCATTAACCCCTGATCCATCCGTGTCACGGCTGACCGTAACCATCTTGCCATCTGCACTTGTGTCGGTGATCTGTCGACGCGTCAGAATGGTTCCGCTGCCATCATAATCTTCCAGCGTTTTGGTAACCGACCCATCGCCATTCACCACACGCACTTCTGTCTGCTTGCGGTCCAGAACACCATCACCATCATCATCGAAATCTATTGTACGGCTGTTACCATCCGCACTGGTCGTGGTTGTCGTTTTATGAGCAATGGTTCCATCTGTACGTGACGCTACATTCTCAATCGTCGTTGACCCATTGGCATTGTTAGTCACCGTTTCTGCGATGACGTAACCCGCCGCGTCATTCGCCAATAGCACATCACCGACAATACCCGTGCTACCATCGCTTTTCGTGAAAGTGGTTGAGCCAACAATTTTGGAACCATCCTCAAACGTGATTTCCTGATTGTTGCTGATCAGGTCAATCTCGGTAATGCCGAGCTCACCAAGCGTCTTGAGGGTTGTTGTTCCATCTGCATTCGTTACAAGCACCTTAAACAGAGACCATTCGGAATCTGCCGCGCTCAGCTTGTCATCATTATTCGTATCGAATGCCAACCTTAGGGCTTCCAGGTCACTTTTGGCGGAGGGCGCCCAGGACGTGAAGTCAATTTCTTCCTTGAGTTCAATAACACCGTCATCGCCCGCATCACGCACCAGCACACCATCACCGGCCGCCGCCCACGCAGTGCGATTTTTCTGTCCATCACCATCAGTGTCATAGAAGAAATTCGACGATTGAAGCGGCGTGATGTTGACCCCGTCACCGTCAAGATCCATCAAAACAGGCTTGGTATCACCACCGCCACTGTCACTGTCACCGCTGCCTGTGCTCTGGTTTGTTGAACGCTGACCAGCCCTGCTGCCGCCTATGTCTTCATACTGGCGTGTAGAAGGATTGAATGCGCGTGTTCCGCCGGTTGATGTATCGCGCCAAGACTGCCCGGAATAAGGCCCGCCGCTATCTGAGCTGGTACTATATGAATTTGTTGAACCACGATTGACTGTACGAGAAGATGTTGATCCAAAAGAAATCCTGTCGCCCGCATTAATTCTGTTTGGGTCAGAAATCTGCGGATTGGCCCTCAGCAATGCACTTACTGTTGTTCCGTTTCTTTGTGCGATTTCAGACAGCGTGTCGCCGCTCTGAATGTTGTAACCATTAGAGCTATTGCCATAGGTGGAGTTAACGCTTCCCCCTGGCGTAATATATAGTCGGTTACCCGCATATATTTTGTTTGGATCCGTAATATGACGGTTGTCTCGCATCAGTGCGGCAACAGTTGTTCCATTTCTCTGAGCGATTTCAGAAAGCGTGTCGCCGCTCTGGATGCTGTAAGTATTGCCGCTATTGCCATAAGAAGAAAAGGTTGCGCGGACACCAGGCGTAATATGCAGCTTGTTTCCAGCATAAATCTTGTTTGGATCCTGAATATAGTCATTTTCCCATTGCAACGCGGCAACGGTCGTGCCGTGTTTCAGTGCAATTTCAGACAGCGTGTCACCGGGTTGAATGGTTATGTCGTAGGACATATTATGAACGCGCACACCGCCTGCGATATAAGTGTGGAGTTCTTCGACCTCGAAATTGTAGGTCTGCCAACCTGCGACTGGTTCCGGCTTCACGGCTAGATTGCCCGAAACGGATGCAACGGATTGGGCCTGTTCGAACAGGTGGGCGGTTTCGGCTGAGTAAACAATGCGCTCAGCTTTGACCCGCGCTTCTTCACCATTTGCAAGAATGACCGTGGCCTCGCCATTCTTGATCATCTCTTCAATAGTAAGGAAATTCCCAGACCGATCAAGAAAGTGATGACCAGGCGTTGTGATCAGTTGCCTTTCAACCCGGAAACCCTTTTTATCGCCGCCGTGCCACGATAATCTTATCCATTCATTTGTGACGTTTCTAAAAAGGCGAGTTACACGCCTGGCACGTAATTTATTCTCTCTTCCACCTCCTTCAAGAGGATCAAATGCAAGGACGAAATCTCCAACACAAACATCACAAATTCGTTTGGTTTCACCTTCTCCGGTAAAGACCGTTGTATTTGCCTCAAAACACTTTGGACTACGCCCAGAGTTAGTCCTAGCTAACCACTCCAGTCGTTTAGAAAATTCTTGTTGAAATAAAAAAGTATTACGATCGCCCTGCTGGGCGGCGAATACAGGTGCTACTGCGTTGATAAAGAGCTTATCTGCCCAGCCCAGACTACTATAAGCTGTTGTACCCTTTAAAAGTTCGATTCCGCTGATCATGAGTTCGTCAGCAAGTTTCCTCTGACCCAGCAGCGTCGATCTGGAGTATGCAATATCATGCTGTCGGAAAACCTCATCAAATCTATCGACAGGAGTTACACTAAAATCTTTGCCGTTTATGGTACCTCCCGTATAGTTCGGTCCCCCATAGTTTCCATACGTTGGCACACCGCCGGACCATTGCCCCCAATTTGTGTGACTTGAGCGACTAGGAGCTAACATTCGACCTGCCAGCCTAGACGTGGGAGTAAGAAAAATTGGTTTGAATTCGGCCATCAATCAAAGTCCTCACCGATTTTTTTAATAGACATCTTTTTCTTTATATAATCCCATTCGCCAAAATATACAGTATTACCTATGATGACTGGGTTTGTTTGACTGTTTTTGATTTCACATTTAAATAAATTGAGGCAATTTCCGTACACATAACCTTTTCCAGAATTAAATCCCATATAATTTAAATCCAAATCTGGGATATGAATTAGAAGATTTACCGATCCTCTAGGATCTAAATATATTTGATTTATTTCAATATTTCCTTCCACTATGCTTACGATGCGGTCTGAACGAAAAAACACATCATTTTCGACCATCTGCATTGTATTCTCAAAAGGGAAGGAAAAGGAGCCGTACGCTGTGTCTGCAAATACAACTGGGCACATGTTAGAAACAAAGCTTCGACCGTACTCAGTAATAGCGCCACCGGCGCTTTTTGCAGTCGATCTGATTACGAATTGATTGTAAGATCTGCCGCGCGCATCATTTTGCCAGGTTTTACTGTGGAAAAAAAATATCCGATTTTTGAGGCCAAATAGACATATAATTGAACCTCTTGAGGAGTAGATTTCCCTGCAATCATAATTGGGCAAATCGCATTTGTGTATTTTTGATGTAGATGGATCGGTTTCCGTTTTACCAACACGGTGTGAAATGTGGTAAAATGAATCTCCAACGTAGTTACCGCCCAAGATGTGCCGGTCGGGCTGCCTCAGGTGCTTAATTTCGTTTCCAAGCATATCAACAATGAAAATTGATGATCTACCATTTTCGGGCTTGGTGTAAGAAAAGTGTTCGCCATTCCCGGAAAACGAGCCCCACGGAAAGTCATCTTGTTTGTTCGGATTGCACGCTGACAAGCTAATCAAAAGTAGTGCCAAGCAGAAAATTTTGAAATTAAAAACCATCGCAACACTCAACTCGAATTTGAAGTTCGGATGCTGTCAACTCTGCACTTTCAACCAGGGTCATCGCCGCAGCCTCGCCACGTAGTTTCCGCCATAGCTTTCAAACCCCATACGCGTCAGCATTTTATCGGTCCGTTTCGGTTCAATGCCAGAGGTGGAATGAATATGGATTTCCTCGGCATTTTGCGACTTTGCCCATTCCGAAACAAGCCGCAGCAGCTTGACCCCCACCTTGCCACCCAAATAGGTGCCGCGCACTTTGGCTGATACATATATCCCGTAGATCGTCACCATGCGCCCGCCAATGCCCAGATAATAATCCCCAACGCTGGCATGGAGCACCCCAACCGTTTTGCTTTTGTATTGAATGTAAACCAGGAATGTGTTTTGCGGTCTGCTGAGTGCCTTAGTATAAAAGCGAATGAACTTTTCCTCCGAGAAGGGAACATGGGCAAAGCGGCTTTCAGCATGAAATTCGCGGACGATATCTCTGACATTCGGAATTTCTTCGGTATGTCTGGCCCGGAAAATAACCAACCCGTCCGACGCGCTTGTGCCGTTCGCAACCGGTTCAGTGTTGCTCGAAGCCGCAGTCCCGGAAGAAACATCCTCCGCAGTTAAATGGTCACCCTCAGGCACGGTGATTTGCATTTCTGAACTCATACCGAACCTCCATATTGGGCCAATTGAATTCCAAGACCTGCTGCCATCAATCCGCCTCCGCTATGCGATGTAACTCGGCATAAAGGCCGTTTTGCTCCATCAACGCGCTGTGTGTGCCGTCTTCAACCAATTGCCCGTGATCCATGACCAGAATGCGGTCCGCATTGCGAACTGTTGACAATCTATGGGCGATGATCAGCACTGTCCGCCCTTTGGAAATATGCTGTAAATTGCGCTGGAAAATACGTTCTGACTCATAATCGAGCGCTGCTGTTGCCTCATCAAGTATGAGAATTTGCGGATTGGTGACCAATGCTCTGGCAATTGCGATGCGCTGACGCTGCCCACCCGACAGGTTTGAACCGCGCTCTTCGAGCTGAGTGTCGTACCCCTTGGGCAATTGCAGGATGAATTCGTGCGCGCCAGCGAATTCAGCTGCCTGAATGACTGCTTTCATCGGCATTGCTGGATTGGCTAGGGCGATGTTGTCCCTGACGGTTCTGTTGAAAAGAATGTTTTCCTGCAGAACCATGCCGATTTGCCGCCGCAGCCAGGAGGGATTCAACATCCCGATTTCTATACCATCCAGCAAAACACGACCGCTCTCGGGCATATGAAGCCGTTGTATCAATTTGGTGATGGTCGATTTGCCAGATCCGGAGCGCCCGACAAGTCCGATTGTCTGACCGGGTTCTATTTTCAGAGACAGGTTTTTGAGTATTTCCGCTTCATCGGGTCGGTATCTGAACGTCACATTTTTGAACTCAATTCCACCTTTCAGCGGCGGAAGGTTTTCAGGTGCAGAGTTGGTCAGTTCTGTCTTCGTGTTGAGGATATCTCCAAGGCGCTGGATTGATATTCTAAACTGCTGAAAATCCTGCCAAAGCTGGGCCAGCCTCAAAATGGGTTGGTTCACCTGACCAGCCAACATATTAAATGCCACCAATTGGCCAACTGTCAGCTCTCCTGCCATCACAGCTTTCGCGCCAAGCCATAGGATTAACCCCATCACGAGCTTGTTGATCAGCTGAACGAATTGCGAGCCAAATGCGCCAAGGGTGATCGTGCGAAAGGATGCTTTTACATAGGCCGCCAGATTTTCATCCCAGCGATTATGCATTTGAGGTTCAACTGCCATGGATTTAAGCGTTTCCGCGCCAGAAATACTCTCTACCAAAAATGACTGGTTGGCGGCCCCTCGATAGAATTTTTCCTCAACCCGTCGGCGCAGCTCGGGCGTGATGGCAACTGAAAGCAGAACGTAGATGGGAACCGATGCCAACACGATGAGCGTCAGTTGCGGTGAAAACACCCACATGACTGCAAAGAATACAAAGGTGAACAGCAGATCTATGACCACGGTCAGAGATGATGATGTAATAAAGTCCCTGACTGTCTGCAGTTCATGAACACGCGCAACAGTTTGCCCGGTTGGCCGGCTTTCAAAATAGCTGATTGGCAGTCCCAAAAGGTGTCGATAGAGCTGAGCACCGAGCTGCACATCTACACGACTTGTTGTGTGCGAAAATATGTAGGTGCGCAGGAACCCAAGAAGCGTGTCGAATACGGCAATGGCACCCAGGCCGATGATGAGAACATCCAGCGTTGTGATGCCCCTGTGGACCAGAACCTTGTCGACGACAACCTGGAAGAAGAGAGGCGTTATCAGCGCAAAGCACTGAATGAAGAACGACGCGACCAACACTTCGGTAAAAAGCTTGCGATATTTGTAAAGAACCGGAACAAACCAACGCATCCCGAATTGCAGGTCTGCAACCATTTGACCGGCCCGTCGGGCGGCCAGTACCAGGGTTCCGTTCCAAACCTTCTTGAGCTCTTCAATCGACAGGGTTTGTGGCGGCTGACCGGGGCTTTGGATCAAAGCTTTGTCGTTCGCAATCTTTGCGAGCACAAACCAGTCACCCTCATGGGTTGAAGCCAGTGCTGGAAGTGGAGATGAATGAAGCTTCTTAACACCGCTGAAAACGGACTTTGCCTTAAGCCCGTTCTGTCGTGCTGCGCGGACCATATTGATGACGCTCAGCTGACCCGTTTCATCAGAGAAATCATGTTGAATCTGATCAGGAGATGCTCGAATTTCATGAAAAGCCAACAACATAGCAAGACTTTGCGCACCGCTGCCACCAAGTGGAGCGTTGTCCAAACTTGGTTGGTTTTCTTCCCCCGAAGAAGCCACCCGGTCAAGCATATATGTATTTTTTCCGCGTTGCCTTTTACTATTTTTATCTAATCGGTATAGTTGAAATATTCTTTTTGCTCAACGAGTTTTTGGAGACAGTTTCGTGACGGTGTGGAAAAGCTTCAATCAGAACTTGAAAGAATCTGATGAGCATGAGTTTCTACCAGCAGCTTTGGAAGTGCTGGAAACACCACCTTCCCGATCAGGGAGATACATGGCGTTTATCCTTGGTGGTTTCTTTGTATTTGCAGTGTTTTGGGCGACTTTAGGAACAATTGATATTGTGGTCATCGCGCAGGGACAAACTGTCCCCACTGGCAAAGTAAAAACGCTTCAAACGCTTGAAACTGGCGTGGTGCGCGCGGTTCACATCGAAGACGGTCAATATGTGGAAAAGGGTGATCTTGTTATTGAGATGGACCCTACAGAAACTGTCGCTAATTTGGATGCCCTTCAGGCCCAGTGGATACAGGCAAGTGTCGAAGCGGAACTGGGTGGAGCGCTTCTACGAGAGGTTACTGGTGAGCTAAAACTCCCGGACAGTACGCCAAGCCTCATAAGAGCCAATACGCAGGTACTTTTGGCTGGCATGATGAATAGTCACTCTGCCGGGCTGAAATCAATTGAGGCCGAGATCGAGCGGCAAAAAAGTGCAATAACTTCGGCGCACATTCAAAAATCGATGCTTGAACAGAAATTGCCCTTGCTGCAGGAACGGTTGGCAGCGCAGGAAGTCCTTCTCGCAAAAGGCATCACTCAAAAACCACTCGTTCTGGAGCTGCGTGAAAACCTTATTGACGCATTACATCAGCAACAGTTCGTTGAGGAAAGCGTGCACGAAGCTGAAGCTGCAATTGCCAGTCTGAATGCCAAGCGTGCCGAAGCAGTTTCGACATATCGTTCAACCGCTGCGCAAAACCGGCATTCTGCATTGAACAAATTATCTTCTATCGAACAGGAATTAAAAAAAGCCGCTCAACGGCAGAAATATCGTGAACTGCGTGCACCCGTTACCGGGTTTGTAGACAAACTTTCCATTTCAACAATCGGAGCCGTTGTCGAGGCTGGCACTCAAGTTCTAACTGTCGTACCTGCAGACACACCGCTTGAAATAGAAGCGCTCATTCTTAACAAGGATATTGGTTTTATTGAAGTTGGACAAATTGCTGAAATCAAACTCGAGGCCTTCCCGTTCACACGATACGGTGTCCTTGATGGCACGATAAGTTCGATTTCAAACGATGTGGCCATTGATGAAAGACTGGGGCCTGTTTATCGCGCGAAAGTTCAACTGGACACACAATTCATTCGTATTGAGGGCAAGCAATTGCCACTCAGCCCAGGCATGAACGCATCCACAGAGGTCAAAACCGGCAAAAGGCGCATTATCGAATTCTTCCTGTCGCCGCTTCTGCGATACAGGGATGAAGCTATTCGGGAGAGATAGATTGTTGAGTTATTTGCTTACTTTCAGCACATTTCCAGACCACGTATGAAATTGCTAACCCAGTGAACCTTGTGCAACCAACCTTCGTTGGGCAACAAAATCACTATCTCTTTTCCGGCTTAGCCGCGTTTGCCAGATAAGTTTGAAGAACGGGTTGGTCTGTGGGATCTCCAACCAGGCGTTCATACAAAAAAATTGCGTCACAGAAATCAGAATGACCTGGCACTTGGTCATCTGTTTGAACCCATTCAAGATAGTTTTGAACATGTGGGTTCACCAACGTCGCTTTGACAGTCGTTTGCATCCACATGATATCTTGCGCTTCGACTTCTCCCCTTCGTAATATGCCGCCAACGATCGCGATCTGATACAGCAACCTATCGAGGTTCATTTCATCGCCACTTCGTGGAAATGTCTCGGGGTCAAATTCAAATGGATCAGGTTGAGTGTCGTAATCCAGACTATAGAAGAACTTTAGGAAGTCTGGATCACCCATAATCAAATTATAGATCTTCAAAACGGCTTCGGTGGCTACTGGACTGACGCCTTTACGCTGTCTGGAATTTGCGACTGAGCGCGGCGAATTATTGGTCGCGGAACTTGGCAAAGCTCCCGGAAAATCTGGAAATTTCTCAGCAAAAGTGACTCCTTTGCCAAACAGCAACTCATCGATTTTCTTAGCAGATTCAAAGAAGATATCTGTGTTGTGAAAGAGAAAATAAAAGCCAATGGCTTTGTCGGTTTTTCCCTCTCCCTTCACAAACATCTTGATCAGATTCTCGATGTCGATGCTCCAATCCAACCCGGTTTGAAGTTTTTCAAAATTGAACACAACCTCGTATTTTTGGGGTTTGATTGCTAATCGTCTGATCTCACTGCCAACCAATTTCTTAAACTCTATCGTCTTGGGGAGAACACAAGTCTCAACTTCCTTGTGAAAGGTGGAGTATTTCATTGCCACACCATTAGGTTGTTTCGTCATTTCTGATTAACCAGCCTATGGGATGGCGTCAATTCATTTACGGTTGAGGACTTCTGCCTGACTTCACTTCCTGTCCTCGTTGAAAATAACCCCGTTCGATGATTGCGCCGGTATTCGGATCATAAAGAATTCTGGCAGGCCGATTATTACGGTGCCAGTCCCCTTCGATGACGTAGGTTTCAGACAGAATATTCCCGCTGTTCGGGTCTCGTATGATTATGGCCGGGTAATCTCCATCACGATGCGTCGTGCCGTGGATGGAGTATTGCTCGCGGGTAGTGATGTCAGTCTGAGGATCTATATCGAGCGACGCGGGTTTCCCAGCACCTCTGTGGAGTTCTCCATCTTTATAGAACTCACATTTTATGATTTTGCCCGATGACACATCGTAGTTTATGATCGCAGGCAGGTCTCCAAATCGGTGTAGCCGGTCGTCGCAGTAAAAGCGCTCTGTGATCAGGTTTCCAGTCGCTGAATCAAATTCAGTTTCGACAATCAGGCTGTTTTCGCTTTGGTCTCTGTCCATGTTTGATTTTGGCAATTCCGGCAGGAAAAAGCCAGAGAATTATAGATTTTCATAATACAATTCAGATGGTTAGCTGACCGACAAAATTACACCATAGCCACTCCTTCCACGTCCGATTGCCCCCGCTGCTTACACGCGTGATTATAGCTACGCTTTGTGCCAACAGTGCGGCTCTTTTTGAGCTGCCTGAACTACATGCAAAATGTGAGATGGCACAAAATGGCACAACAAACACCAAACGCCTGGGGATTTGGAAAGGGCAAACCGCCGTCGAAGAGACAGCTTAAGAAAGAGACTGGCTTTACCCGACAAAACATTGGCTCCCGCGAAACCATTACAACCATCCTGCTGACGGTCATATCCGCCACCTCTGTCATGCTGACATTCTTTGGTGTGTCGAACGGTTTTTCTGAACAAGGCGCAACGCTGGTTCAAAAGGGACAATCACTTGCGTTTGCCCTTAGCTTCGGCGTGCTGTCATGGCTGGGCTGGTATTATCTGTTCGGTCTGGTCTTTCGTCTGACTGGTAAAAGACTGGTGGTCGGTCTCACCACAGCCTTTATCTATATCAGCTCTGTCGCAGCCGTAGATGCGCCTTTCAACATGGAAGCTCTTGGTGGTGGACAGGCTGTTCAGTTCAGCCTGGTTGATACGGCCAAACATTATGAAGTTCAAAAAGACCTGGCGCTTCGCAACGCGACTGTTCTCAAACAGTTGTTGCCTGCCATTCAAGCTCAGGCCGAACGTTTTGCAGGTTTGAAGGAAAGCGAGCTGGAACACGGAACGCATTCGGGCTCATCCGGCGCGGGAAAAGTATCCGCTGCATTTGGCCAGATCGAGACTACGCTGTCGTCCCTTGCGCGCGAGCTTGAAGAGGGTCTGGGGGCCACCACAGCGGTACAAGCGCAAATCCTGCACGAATTGGCAAAGCTCAAAACACAAGCCTACACCATTGGCCCATTGCGTGATCGCATGATTGCGGTCTCAAAAGCGGCCGATGCACTCGACATTCAATTCACAAGACTGACGCAGTCTGATTATCGCAGTTCCCTTGAAGTCACTCTCTCCGTCCTGGAAGCTCTGTTTCCAGAGGGCCTGACTGCAAAGTCTGCCTTTGAGGAAGTGCAGAACCGCGAGCTTCAAGCGATTGGCGAAATGGCCATACCCGTTGCCATGGCGTTGCGTGAAGCGTTGGAAAAGATGCCGAGCATGGACGCGTCCGCAACGGAACGGGTTCGTCCATTGAGTACCGGTCAAGCTATCCGCTTTTACTGGCGAGATTTGTTGCCGCAATGGGTGGCAGCGATGTTCATCGATTTTGCGCCCGGAATGTTGCTGATCATTCTGATCGCAGCCTATCGCGAGACCGATCTCCAAGACGTCGATTCCACGGAAAAAGACATCATCCTTGTCCCGGCCCCAGCTGAATCTGCTGAAAACGAGAATGCGATCAAGCATTTCAACCGCCGTCAATCACGGCGGCGTCAAAACGCGCACGTCAAAACACCCACCACGGAGGCTTAAAGGATGAGCACATTTGGAAAAATAACAGCGATTGGTTTCAGTGCGAGTGTCGTCTTCGGCGTGAGCGCTTTGATAGCCTCTCAATTTATAGATCTGAAAGCTGTTGGTGAATGGATTGGGAAACTTGTCAGCGCAGAAGCTCAAGCGCAGGTCAATCCCTTCGAAGGTGTGACTTCGATCACCTTTTTCAAGTCAGTGCCGGTTAAAGGCAAAACCATTGTGATCATGACCGGAACAGAATTCAAAACGCCGGATGATATGCTGGCGAGCATTGCGCTGAAACGCTGGTGCTACACCAACCTTGGCACTGGAAATCTGACCAGCCAGATATCGCTTGGTTCCCAAACAGGTACATCCACTCCGACATTTTTCACTTTGAGCGACGTCGACGCAGATGAAATCGCGCCGTGGCGTATCTCACGGCAACAGCTGAGAGACTACGCCCGTTCGCACTGCCGCTTTGGATAGCGAACATTTTTAAAATCAACACAGAAAGAAGGAAGCTCGGATGTTTCAAGACACTGGAAATTTGCCCATAGCTGGCAGCGCTTTATTTGCGATCTTACTTTATGTCGTTGTCGCCTTCTTCATCACCGGGCAGGTGGTGGGGGAGCGAACGATTGCCAAATCGAACTGGGCGGGCATTTGCCAATCGCAAATCCGCGCTGATCTTGAGGTCGAAAATCCTGCTCCACAACAGATGCCAAAGCTGGGCTGCGATGCGCTTTTTGGCAGTTGGTTTGGCCGTGATGGTGCTGCTTATTGCAACATGCACGGACATTTGTTCGAGAACAATCCGATCAATCGGGCGCTCAACACAGTGTCTGAGAGTAAGCGCAAATTACAGCGCAAGCGCATGGCGCATGCCGCCTCAAAGACCGGGTCTCGTTGCGATTGTGCCGTTACCACCACTTTGGAAAAGCGTCGTGTGCCTTTGGCAATTTATGCAGGCACACTGCGCCTGGTGACACCCCCATCCATCAAAACTCTCACTTCAGAGCTCAAATCATCTTTGAACTCTGCCCAATGCGCGATGAAGGGATAGGTCGATGATTATCGGATACGTTAATGTTGATCTGGATGATGGTGTTGTTGAAACGCACCGGGATTCCTACACGCTTCAGAACCTGACCGTTGTGTCGGTTCGAAAACCTTTTTTGGCTGGTGGCATTCTCTTTGGCGGCGGCTTTTTAGGGTTTACCTATGCGTTTGGCGATCTCTTATTCCCGCTGGAAATTGCCACGACCGTCGGCCTTTCCAGCCTGGCGCTCGGTCTGTCTTGGCAGGTTGGCCAGTTGAAATTGCTCTCACGTGATTTGATCGGAAGTGAGTTATCCGGGGTCATCTGGGGCCGCTATGGAACGCTTAACAAAAAGCGCCGAAACATCGTAAGTGCGATCAGCTTTGTTCGCGGGCGCGCTTTGTCATGAAGGCATTTAACAGCTCGTTCGGCACCATACTGGCAGTGAACACCAAACTGTTGGTAGGCACCGCATTTTGCTTCACGGGCTGGGCCATTTGGCCCAGCAACGGCCTTGATTGGTGGCAGTTCCGGGTTTTTGGCGCACTCATCGCACTGGCTGGTGTGTCGGCTTTGATCGGCGCTGTGAAGCTCATGATCAAGCAATACAAGCGCGAGATTACGCTGGCAGAGTTTGATGCCATGGGGGCAAAGCCCAAATCATCGCGGTTGACATCGCTTGATGATATGAACCGTTCGGGGATGCGTGATGGCTGAGATTGTCAAACGCATTATCGGCATCGACTTTGATGGCAGTCCGATTTACGCACCGAAACATGCTCACTCCTTGCTGTTAGCCTCGGCTGGCGCAGGTAAGACGACCTGCGCGGCAGTGCCCTGGCTTCAATCGCTCATCTCAGATCATGCGCGGGCAATTGTCGTGGCCGATTCCAAAGAAGGAGAGATTGCTGCGCAGTCCGTGCCCATGTGTGTCAAACATGGACGCAAGGTTGCCATTGTGGACGACTTTGGCGTGCTGCATGGGGTGTTTGGTGATGACAATCCTTATCATGTCTCACTGAACCGTTTTGGTGGCATCATTCGCTCTTATGTGATGGACGAAGGGGAACTGATCTTCTCCACCGAGAATGCATGTCGCGCACTTATTGAGGAACCACCACAGGATCAGCGCAACGCCTATTGGCGTGATGAACCAAGAACACTTATCGAATATGCAGTGTGTTCGCTGTTGGAACGACATCCAGAACTGGCAACGCCGGGCGGTGTGTGGTCATTGCTATCTGATCCGGAGGTTCTATTGGCCGCTGCCGCGATTGATGCGGAGGAAGGCAATGAGGCTTTGCAAGCACTTGCCCGTCATGTGCTTGGCATGTCTGCAAACGAAGAACATTTTCCGCAACATCGAGCTGCCGCCATAAAGGCCCTGCGTATTTATGGCGCGGGTAGCGTGCTGCACACGGCTGGGATGAACGCCACGCATTCGCATCAACGTTTGATCCAGGAACACTACATAATTTTTTTAGTGGGGCCAGTCCGGCACATGGAACGGCTTGGTGCTGACTATGCGCTCCAGCTCCAATCCTTCATGGAAGTGGTACTAACAGGTAAATTTGGACCCGTTACATTCCTGTTGGATGAGTTCACCAACGCACCTTTAAAATCCTTAATCTCACAGCTCACGACCATGCGTGGTTATGGTGGCACGTGCCACATGATTGCGCAGTCACGCTCGGAGATTGAACGCAAATATGGTGACAAGGAAACCGCCACCATTGACGAGAATTCCGTCATTAAACAATGGTTCGGCTTCTCATCCATTGATGAGGCCGAACGTGCGTCGCGGGCCATTGGCGAAACCCAAACCGTCACACAATCGCTAGGTGTCAACTCTGATCGCCCGGAGTTCTCCGGCAACATTGCAACGGGCAAAGAACGGCTCTTGACGCCCGATGAGTTGATGCGCCTGCCCCATGACGAGCAAATCATCCATGTGAAGGATGTGGGCTGGATTCATTGCAAGAAGATCAGCCAGCAAAACATCGCACCCTATTGCTTTGATCTGGCGGACAATCCGCTGGAAGGCGGACGCCTGACGCCGGACCCAATCGTCACGATTAATTCCACGCCCAAAAACAGGGATTCTGATGAGCCGTCGGAGGATGATTTATGAAGAAGGTCCGACTTATCAAAGCCGCCTATTTTGTCTGGTTGATCGTATCGATAACCCTGATTGCGATCTATGCGCTCTACGGAATTCCACATGTGATCTGGTCCTATGAATGGCGTGATCATGGACAGGGCTACAGCAAGGTCCACCTGCGCCATTATACGCGCTGTACGTTCTTAGGCCCCAAAGGTCGTGTAAAAACTTTTCCAAAAGATGGCCGTTGCGGCTGGGTCCTCTTCCATAAGCATGCGGAGGACCAGCGCTAATGCAAGGCCATCTCTTCCACATAGGTGCGATGCCCAAGTCTGAGTTTTTGGGTCAGTTCCAAACGCGCCATGCCTTTCAGAACATCAAGCACAAGATCTTGGGAAATACCGCCCACGCGGATTTGATGATCGCAGTGATGTCGGTCCTGCAGCGTCAGTTCAAACGGCAAGACCTCATACCAGAAGGTCTCATAATCCAGTGGTTCCAGCCACTCTTCAACATCATCGATATCACAAAATTCTCTCACGGATTCAAAATAGCAAATCCAGTGATCGTGATGCAAATTCTGAACGCAAAGCGAGGCTCACCATGGCTGACAGTCTGACAGAACAAATCCGTCGCAACTTCGATTTGATCGTAAAGGATCAAGGTCTGGTTTTGCGCACTGAACGTCACTATCGGCAGTATCAGGATCTGCAGAACCGCTGCAAGTCGGCAAAAGCAAATGAGATCAGACTGCATCAAGAACAGTATGTGACGCGGGTGGCCACAGCCCATAAGCGGCTGATCGACAAGGCCGGGTCCAAAACCAGGGATTACAAACATCAATGGTTTGGTGAGGACGTATTTGACAAGACAAAGCTCATGCGCCGGGCGCAGCAGCAGGTGGACCACCAGCACAAGCGCCGTCTTACCCAGATTGGTCAGTTTGAAATCAGACAGACCGAACGACTTCTGGCCCGGACACGGAGGGAAAACCGTGTCCATGGCAGAGCAGAGTTTGACTTCAACAAGGCCGCTGATCGGCGTCAGACAGCAGAGCGCAGAGCGGGAAGTCCATCATCCACATCATCTAAACGCTCAGAGCAACAAAACAACAGCGTGGAAAGACCGCAAACGCCACCGCAGCCATCCAGACCCGTCAACAGACCACGTCCACGGAGCCGCTGATGAGCGTCTTACGGAAAACAGAACGCAACAATCTTGCGCTGATTTGGCTTGGTCGGAATAGGACTATCGTCCTATCATGTTCCCTATTCGTTCTCATAACAAAGAAAGGAGAGATACGATGACACAACCACAAAACACCACAGAGGCAGACCGCCTCAAATCCGCACGGGAAAGCTTTTCCGGACGTCTTCTAACAGATGCACAGTTTGATGAATCCATTGCCATCACAGGCATTGTCGAGCGGGAAATCCAGAAGTCTGGCGCGTTCAAGGACAAGCTTGGCGACTACGCCTATGCCTTTGCCCGCTCCGAAAAGTTCGACGTCATGAAGGCCGAGACAGTCCTGCGCGATCTATTCAAGGAGCGAACCGGCCAAAGCATGAATGAACTGCGCAAGGAACTGGTTGAGCGTGAGGACAATCTCACGGAACAAGCCCGCCAAAGTGCCTACAACCATGCCACCGGTCTTGGCGATCTCATCGAGAATGGCGACAAGATGTCCTTCAACCGCGCATTTGCGCAGCAGGCTCAGACATTGGCCACAGAACTCCAAATCACAGACATCGGAGCCAAACGTCTGATGAGTGATGAGTTCAAATCCGCAGAAGGTTCCGAGCTTTATGACTGGGGCAAGGAACTGGAAGAGCAGTTTTACCGCCCTCAGATCGAGGCTGAGAAACAGCAGCGTCAAGCTCAGCAGACGCGCAGCAATGGCTCATCACGATCTGCTGCCGTGCGGCGCACCCGCAATGGACCTCAGTAAAGCCTGGGAACGGATGCCAATGCCCGAACCGGAGTTTAAAACCATGACAGACACAGAAAACGATCCAGCAGTGAACTCACCTTTGGAAGCTCAAGACACACGTCCTGCGCTGACTTTGGATGTAGCCCTTTATAAAAGCTATCTGGAAGACAGTGATCTCACAGAGGATCAGCGCAGGGACTTTCTGGAGGCGCTCTGGTCAATCCTGGTTGACTTTGTGGATTTGGGCTTTGGCGTCCACCCGCTTCAACAGGCTGGGCTAAACTGTGAGCAATATGCTGACTTTTTGGCACTTGAGCCTGCTGATGTGGTATCCTCATCTTCACCATCAAATACAATCGTAATCGATAAACAGTCTGATCGATCCTCAATCGAAAGACCTGACAAGGAGGAGTCATGACAAAAGATACTAAGGATGAACCTACAACGCAAAAAGCTGTGGTGTACTGCCGAGTGTCCGGGGCGAAACAGGTAACTGAGGGGGACGGCCTGGCATCCCAAGAAACCCGCTGTCGTGAATTTGCGAAATACAAAAATTACACCGTCGTAAATGTGTTTGCCGACGATATATCTGGCAAGGCTATTGATCGCCCCGCTATGTCCGAAATGCTGCTTTTTTTGCGGAAGAACAAACGCAGTGGGCCTCACATTGTCATCATTGATGATATTAGCCGCTTTGCAAGAGATCTAAGATCTCACTTGGAGCTACGCTCCACTTTGGCAAACGCTGGGGGCATTCTTGAGTCGCCGTCCATAGAGTTTGGAGAAGATTCTGACTCGATCCTGGTCGAGAATCTATTGGCCAGTGTTGCACAGCACCAGCGAGAGAAAAATGGTGAGCAGACCATGAATAGAATGCGCGCACGTGTCATGAACGGCTATTGGGTATTCTACCCGCCTCTTGGATATCGGTATGAGAAGGTAAAAGGTCATGGCAAATTGTTGGTACGAGACGAACCAACCGCTTCCATAATCAAAGAAGCATTTGAAGGGTTTGCGTCAGGTCGATTGGAATCAATGACCGAAGTTAAGCGGCATCTGGAAAGCCACCCAGAAATTTCGAGAAATAAACGGGGCGAAGTTCACCTCACCCGTGTAGCTGAACTCTTCGATCGCAGAGTTTATGCCGGCTTCATAGACATCGAAAACTGGGGACTGGATATGATCCCGGCCAAGCACGAACCACTCATAAGCCTTGAGACATTCATGAAGGTTCAAACACGCCGTCAAGGAAATGCAAAAGCACCGGCACGCAAAGACATCAATGCAGATTTTCCCTTGCGCGGGTTTGCTGCTTGCTCAGATTGCAACAACCCATTTACGGCTTGCTGGTCGACAGGAAAGCAAAAGAAATACCCTTATTATCTGTGCGATACCAAAGGGTGCGAGAGCTACAGAAAATCTATTCCCAGAGACAAAATGGAGTCCGAGTTTGAGGGCATTCTTCGCGCTTTAAACCCATCTGAAACCTTATTTGACCTTGCAAAAGCGATGTTCAAGTCTGCTTGGAACCAAAGACTAGCCCAATCAGAATCAATCAAGAAGCAACTGCAATTGGATATCCGGAAGGTGGAGAAGAAAACGGAGACCCTCCTTGACCGTATTGTAGAGACAAACACAGATAGTGTTGTTGCAGCTTATGAAGCCCGCATAGCAAATCTGGAGCAGGAAAAGCGTTTAATGGCTGAGAAATTGACGAACCAGACAGGCCCTCTGGCTCCATTCGACAAACTGTTCGAACACGCGATGAAATTTCTCTCAAGTCCTTGGAAAATATGGCAGTCTGGCGACTTGCTACAGAAGAGAACCGTGCTCAGATTGGCCTTTAGAGAGCGGTTGACCTACTCGCGAGAAAACGGTTATCGAACACCAAATTTATCCTTACCATTCAAACTCTTAGGAGGGTTCAACATGGAAAATTTAGCGATGGTGCGGGCGGGGGGACTTGAACCCCCACGGCCTACGGCCTCCGGATTTTAAGTCCGGTATGTCTACCATTCCATCACGCCCGCATTCTGCCAGCCGTAAACCGGCTGCCATTCGATTTCAAGCGCCTTTTGACGCGAATTTCCAGCTTACTTGTTACCAATTCATCAGCAATGGGTTGGCCGAAAGCACCAGAGTGCTGACGGCATTGGCATCAGCTAGCGAATCCGACACCAAAACCCCGTCCAATGCAGCGCCCTCCAGTGCACCGACCAGGACAATTGTGGCCTGAGAGCAAACGGGTATCCCGCACACTGTTGATGATACAATTTCTGCCCAAATCAAGCATTAAGTTGATTTGCTGACCAGCTTTTGGAATGTTCGAAATTCAATCCCAAGAAGCACCGCTCATAATCGTTGATCCTCAGATCGAAAAAAAATCCGTAGATCATTTAAGCTGTATTTGAACTGATGCATGCTAAATTCCTGATCGTATTTTCGCTCCAGAATAAGGCAGGTCCTCAAAGTTGTGAAAGTTAGCTTACCTGGCATTGCCTCAATTTTAAGTTATGAAGAAATCATCCTGACGACTTACGATGATGGCTATGGAATATTGACCATAGGCGCTGGGCATACTGCCATGGCGGGCGCACCCAAGCCGGAAATTGGGATGCGGATTACTTTGCACGAGGCTTTCAATATTTTCCGCCGGGATTTGGAGAATTATGCGGACGACGTACGTTCTGAAATCGACGTGCCTTTGAGCCAAAATCAATTTGATGCGCTTGTTTCCTGGCATTTCAACACCGGAAAAATTGGGGACTCAACCCTCACCAAAAGACTGAATTCCGGCGAGTACAACAGCGTTCCCGAGGAAATGGCTCGATGGAAATTCGCTCAGGGCCAAGTGTCAAACGGGTTGGTAAACCGTCGCAATCATGAGGCGGCAATGTTTGCGTCCGGTGATTACGGTGATCGTCCAGTCGTAGTGCGTCAGTCAAGGGGCGGAAAAATCGAGACACTTTCGCTTGCCGAAATCGCGGAGTTGATGGAAGACGTTCCGGCAAGAGGTGTAGAGAATACAATCTAGCACTTACCGGTAAATCCAACATCCGAACTCTTGCCGCAATATCGTCCCCGGCGGTCTGACGCGTTATTACGTCAAGCCAAGGGTGCCAGACTAGACTTCCGCATCAGAGGATCGAATTTCACACATTGTTGCACACACTGCTGGAACGATATGGGCAGGAAACGTTCAAATATGTGTTGCTCGACCAGACTGATGTTCCAGATGAAATTCTGAACGGTATTGACCTGACAGCGCCAAAAGCAAACCCGAAAGCTACTCGGAACCCTTGGCTATAGGTGGTTGGAACGTGTAGCCCATGTCCCAGGGGAAATAAATCCAGGTGTCCTGCGATACTTCGGTCACAAATGTATCGATAAGCGGGCGCCCGGCGGGTTTGGCGTAAACAGTGGCAAAATGTGCCTTTGGCAACATGTCCCGCACAATTTGCGCGGTTTTGCCGGTATCAGTCAGATCATCGACCACAAGCACACTGGAGCCATCACCAGCTTCCAGATCAATCACAGCCTGAGACACGCCTTTGAGAACCTGCAATTCTGACTGGTTCTTATAGTCGTGATAAGACGCGACACAGACAGTTTCGATCATTCTGATTTCAAGCTCGCGGCAGATAATGGCTGCTGGAACCAATCCGCCACGGGTGATGCAGACAATCGCCTTCCACTCTCCTTTGGCCGCCAAACGCCACGCCAAAGCGCGCGCGTCACGGTGAAACTGATCCCAGGAAACCGGGAATGCCTTGTCTGATTGCGGGCTACTCATTGCTCAGGTCCTTCAGGCTTTGCTGGCGTGTATGCCAGCCAATATGGATTCAAGTTGTTGTGCAGCTTCCGCCAACAGGTCGGCATTGCGGCTGCGCAACACCAGGCTCGTTTGGAATTTGCCATCACGTTGATAAGGGTAACTGCCGATCGACACATCGGGGAATGCATCCTGCAAGGCAGATAGCGGCTGTGCTACAGCACCCTCCCCCATACCTGCCTCAATTGTTTGAGAATGCACCACCTGTCCGGCTTTGAGGCGTGGCACGACATCATCCATCATGGCCTGCATGATGGAGGGCACACCTGCCATCACGAAAACATTGCCGATATTGAAACCGGGTGCCTTTGAAACCGGATTGGCGATCAGATCTGCACCTTCGGGAATGCGCGCCATGCGCAGACGCGCTTCAGTGAGGTCCGACTTCTCATAACGCTCCAGCATCACGTTGACAGCGCGCTGGTCCACGTCAATTGGCACATCAAAGGCGGCGGCCACACTGTCCGCCGTTATGTCGTCATGGGTCGGGCCAATGCCGCCTGTGGTGAACACATAGGTGTAACGGGACCGCAAAGCATTAAGGGCTGCGACAATCTCTGCCCGCTCGTCGCTGACAATCCGAACTTCTTTCAGATCAATCCCGACTTCGGTCAATCGATCAGCTATATAGCCGACATTCTTATCCTTGGTCCGGCCAGACAGAATTTCGTCGCCAATGACCAGCACTGCGGCAGTGGAGATTTCACTTTCGGCCATATGGGACCTGTTCCTTTGAGGCTTTGACAATTTGTGTTTGCGCTGTCTATCTCACACGCGAATAAGGAACAAGGTATTGCAGCCCATGAAATTTGACAGCCCATTGATAGAAGGAACCTTGATCAAGCGCTACAAGCGGTTTTTGGCTGACATCAAGCTGGATGACGGTTCTGAAATCACCGCCCATTGCGCCAACCCTGGTGCCATGCTTGGCCTGAAAGAACCCGGCCAACGTGTTTGGCTATCGAAGTCGGATAATCCCAAGCGCAAACTGGCATATTCCTGGGAATTGACCGAAGCGGACAACACCATCATCGGCATCAATACAGCGCGTCCCAATGCGCTTGTCGAGGAGGCCATCAACAATGGCACCATTGCTGAATTGCAAAACTACGAGACTCTGCGGCGTGAAGTGAAATACGGCAAGAACAGCCGCATCGACATATTGCTGTCTGACGAGCAAAAGCCGGATTGCTATGTTGAAATCAAGAATGTTCATATGCTGCGCACTAAGCGGCTTTATGAATTCCCGGATTCCGTTACTGCCCGCGGCGCAAAACATCTGGTGGAAATGACTGACATGGTGGCCGAGGGGCATCGCGCAGTCATGGTCTATCTGATTCAGCGGGATGATGGTGATCGGTTGCGCTTTGCTGCGGAAATAGACCCAAATTACGCAAACGCGCTGGCAAACGCATGTAAGGCAGGTGTTGAAGCCATTGCCTATGTCTGCAAGCTGACACCGGAGGGTATTGAAGCCTATCGATCAGTACCGGTTGAGATACCGAAGGGTTGATTCTCGACTGATTCATGCACATTTCAGAACTCATCACACAATTCGAATTTTGCAGCCATGGCGATTTTATGCCATGGAACAGCCAACAAGCTTGAGACGAAGGCAGAGCGACGCCATGACGACTTATGTAAATGCCAATGAGGTGCCCATGCGCAAAAGCGGACAGATCCGCCTCTATGATGAAGACGGCTTTGCCGGCATGCGCGCCGCAGGCCAACTGACAGCACAATGCCTTGACCTTGTTGGCGATCTGGTAAAACCCGGTGTCACCACGCAAGAGCTGGATGACTTCATCTTTCAGTTCGCGTTGGATAATAATTCTGTCGCCGCCACGCTGAATTATCGCGGTTACACTCATTCAAGCTGCATATCGCTCAATCATGTGGTTTGCCACGGCATTCCGGGCGGTAAAGCATTGAAAGATGGCGATATTCTCAACATCGACGTCACACTGATCGTGGATGGTTGGCATGGTGATTCGAGCCGCATGTATGTGGCTGGAAACACCAAACGAGCCGCAGAACGTTTGATTGATGTCACCTACGAATCCCTGATGCGCGGTATTTCCGCAACGGTGCCGGGCAACACCACGGGCGATATCGGCCATGCCATTCAGGCCTATGCCGAAGCACAGCGCTGCACGGTCGTTCGCGACTTTTGCGGCCATGGACTGGGACAATTGTTCCATGACGAGCCGAACATTCTGCATTATGGCCGTCGTGGCGAAGGCGTGGAATTGCGACCCGGCATGTTCTTCACCATAGAGCCGATGATAAATTTGGGTCGACCCCATGTAAAAGTCCTGTCAGATGGCTGGACCGCGGTTACGCGGGATCGATCTCTGAGCGCCCAGTTTGAACATTCAGTGGGTGTGACAGAAAGCGGCTGTGAAATCTTCACCACATCACTTTCAGGTCTTCACAAGCCTAACTTCGCATAGCAAAGTGACGGCATGAACCAGCCGTCAAACACTCCTATGCAAAGCAGTGGAACACCTGCAAAAGCGCATCATGCAGGCCATCGCGACCGTTTGCGTGCCCGCTTCCGCGAGGCAGGTCCCGATGCACTGGCGGATTATGAAATACTGGAACTGCTGCTGTTCCGCTCCCTGCCCCGCCGCGACACCAAGCCGATTGCCAAAGACCTGTTGGCAGCATTTGGTTCGCTCGCCGGTGTGTTTGGTGCCACGGAAAAAAGATTGACCGAAATCGACGGCATTGGAGCAAGTGTTGCCAACGATTTGAAGGTGTTTCACACCCTCGCAACGCGGCTTGGAAAACACGCATTGCAGCAAAAGCCGCTGCTGTCTTCATGGAATGCGGTGCTGGACTATTGCCGCACTGCAATGGCCCACGAGGAACGCGAACAGTTCAGGGTTTTGTTTCTCGACAAGAAAAATCATTTGATCGCGGATGAAGTCCAGCAACAGGGAACCGTAGACCATACGCCGGTCTACCCCCGAGAAGTGGTCAAACGCGCTCTGGAACTCTCGGCCACGGCGCTGATCCTGGTGCACAATCACCCCTCAGGTGATCCGGCCCCATCACAGGCCGATATTGAAATGACGGCCAAAATTGCTGAAATCCTGACGCCGCTTAACATCCTCATGCATGATCACATCATCATCGGCAAACACGGCCATGCCAGTTTCAAAGCATTGAACCTGCTATAATTTGACCCGCTACGCACCGGTCCTTGCAAAGAAAGCAGCGGCATCAGCCTCGATCTGACTGCGCTTGTCATCTTCCATCTTGCCCAATGTGGCATACATCATAGCCATACGGCGGTTACCCTTCAGCTGCGCTTGATTCTCCATCAGAAAATTCCAGTACAAATAATTGAAAGGACAGGCCTTTTCTCCATTCTTGATCGACGGGCTGAACGCACAGTTCTTGCAATAGTCGCTCATTTTGTTGATGTAGGAGCCCGAGGCCGCATAGGGTTTGGACCCAAGCAATCCACCATCGGCAAACATCACCATGCCATGAGTATTTGGCAGCTGCACCCACTCATAGGCATCCGCATAGACCGCAAGATACCATTCATTGATCTGCGCTGGTTCGACACCGTATAGCAGGGCAAAGTTGCCAGTGACCATAAGCCGTTGAATGTGATGCGCGTAAGCATGATCGCGCGTCTCTTCCACCACTTGCCGCACACAGTTCATATCGGTGTCTGCAGACCAGTAAAAATCCGGTAGATCGCGCTTTGCGTTGAGAAAATTCATCTGCGCGTAATCCGGCATTTTCAGCCAGTAAATGCCGCGCACATATTCGCGCCAGCCAATAATCTGCCGAATAAAGCCCTCCACAGCGTTCAATGGTGCTTCGCCAGCATGGTAGGCTTTTTCAGCACGTTCACATATTTCCATCGGCAGCAGCAAACCGGCATTGAGCGCAGGCGCAATCAGTGCATGAAACAAAGTCGGCTCCCCCTGTTTCATAGCGTCCTGATAGTCGCCATAAAACGGCAACCGCTCTTCTATGAAGCGATCAAGCCCTCGCAATGCCTGTGTTCGTGTAACCGGAAGGGAGAAACCTTCAAGCCTGCCAAAATGGCCTGCGAACCGATCAGCCACCAGTTCCAGCACATCTTTCGTAATGTCATCTGCCTGCGGATTGTAGGGTGCGGGAAATTCAATATCTTTCGGCAGGCTCTTGCGGTTTTCCTTGTCAAAGTTCCACTGCCCGCCAATCGGGTCATCCCCTTCCATCAGAAAACCGGTTTTGCGCCGCATCTGCCGATAGAAATACTCCATCCGCAATTCCTTACGGCCATCTGCCCAGGTCTGAAACTCGTTGTGTGAACAGATAAAGCGGTCATCATCGCGGATTTCAACCTCGATCCCCAACTCTGTTTCCCAGTTTCTCATGGCTTCCAGAACCCGGAACTCGCCAGGTTCCGTCACAACCACTTTGGAAACACCAAGCTCATCCACAGCACGACCCAGCTCCGCACGGAAAGTCCCCGCATTGTTGTCATCGTCCAGTTTTGTGTAGCGGACCGTAAATCCCCGATCCTCAAGTTCGCTGGCAAAGTGCCGCATGGCAGAAAACAGAAAAGCTATTTTTTGCTTGTGATGGGCAACATAGCCGGCCTCTTCAGCGACTTCGCACATCAAAATAATGTCATTTTGCGGATCAGCGTCACGCAAGCTGGAAAGTGAGGGCGTCAGTTGATCGCCCAGAACAAAACGCAGAATAGCCATGAGCGAATCTTTTCCCTTTTGAAGTCACTGACCTATTTAGGGTTAGAAGTTCAAAAGGAAACGGGCATCCCATTGGCAAAACAAATTCGAAAAGCTGATCTGCCCCAAAAAGATTGCGTCCATTGCGGCCGCCCGTTTCAATGGCGCAAAAAATGGGCAAGAAGCTGGCCTGAAGTGCGCTATTGTTCTGACGCCTGCCGCCGCAAAACGAAGGAATTGCAGGCGTTGAAAAAATGACGGAACCGCACTATGTTTAAGACGGAACCGTTAGGAGTTCATTATGCCCGCTGATACTCAAGTACAAAAGAAAACCAGATCGAAGGATCAGTCATCAGCTTCACTGAAGCATGGCGGCAAACGTAAGATGGTCAAACATACCGCCGGCAATGAGGACGCCCTGCCGTCTTTTGGTGAGAATGTTGTTTCGCTGATTTTGACGGATAGCATAGAAGCCAATGTCAATCTTGGGCTGGCCATTCGAAACGGCGTTTCCAAATCCATCATTGAAGAGCGCCCTGCCCTTATCAAGAGCATGGTGGAAGGCGGCGTGCTGCCGCGTTCAACGGTGGAAGACGCAAAGAAAAGCCAGAAGAACACGCTTTCCCCGACAAACTCTGAACGGATTGTCAGAGTGCTGCGCATGCGCAATCAGGCTTCTGAGGCATTGGGGGAAAACGGGGCAGATAGATGGATGGACAAGCCCAACAGAAATTTCGGCGGCAATTCGGCCATTCAAATGGCCAAAACCGAAGCAGGCGCCCGTGCCGTTGAGCAGTTTCTGCTGCAATTATCGCACGGTTTCAACGCTTGATCGTCTGGCGCATCGCCAACAAGAAATTCAAGACGCTCAGCGGCGTCGGTGGCCTGTATGCAGGAGGCAGATGGCACAAACAGGGAAGCCCGGTGGTGTACACTGCCGAGCATCCGGCCCTGTCAGCCATGGAAGTCCTTGTTCATATGAATATGGATATGGACGATCTGCCGGATTACGTGCTTCTGGAGATAGTCATACCTGATGATCTCTCCATGGAGACATTTGAGGTAAATCCCTCCGATTCACAGATATGTCTGGAACACGGAGTTTCCTGGTTGAGCCGTGGCAAAAATGCGGTTGCAAAAGCGCCTTCGGTTCTGATGCCAAAAAGCTACAATTATCTTATCAACCCGCAGCATGAAGACGCATCGCAAATTGCAATCCACAGTGAACAACACTTTGTGTTCGATGGTCGCCTTACACCCGCAGCAGGGTCGCTGGATTAGGCCTTAGCTCAGTAGCTCGAAAATTTTCCAGAATCGATTTCACGCTGGCGCCGTTCCAGATCGTAGATCGAAACGGAATCATTGAGATAAGCGCGAGCGGCAGACTGATGATCGAAGGGGCGAAAAACTGAGCCAATTCGGGAGATTGATGATTTAAATGACATGGTTGAGTTCCTTTCCTTCCCTATATAGGGAACCGCAGGACAAACAGATGTGCAAACTTTGCATGGATGCTATGTGCAATTGAGGTGACCTGCGGGGTTTCAGTTAATCGGAAAACCGCCCGCCCGCTTGTTTCATCTGTTCCGGCGTATCCAGATCGAATGACACTGCCCGCCCAATCTCAACCTCATGAACAAATTCAGCATATTCGCCAATGAGATGACGCGCGCCCGTATCCCCCTGTATACCGGTCAAAGCATCCAGAAACCGAGCAGACCAAAGCACGGGATTTCCACGTTTTCCGGCATCCGTTGGCACAATGATGTGCCGCCCTTCTTCCGGGTCAAAGGCAGCGGCAAGCTGCTTTACAATGTCTTGTGAGATCTGAGGCATATCGCCCAACAGCACCAGCACAGCGTCTGGCCGGGTTTCACGCGCCGCAAGCGCCTGAACACCAGTTCGCAAAGACGTTGAGAGGCCCTGATCGAATTCAGGATTGAACAGGATCTCCGCTGTCACCCCCTCAAGCGCGGCAACAACTTGCTCGGGCTGCGCCCCAGTCACGACAGTCAAATCATCCCCCAACGCCCCGATAGCCGCATCTGCCACATGGCGAACAAGTGGCTTGCCATCCACTTCCGCAATCAGCTTGTTGTTGGGGCCCATGCGCTTGCTCTGACCTGCTGCCAACAGCAAAGCGGCTATTTTTGGCGGCTTGTTCATCGGCACAGTCTCCAATTGGCGCGGTTGAGGCCGGCTGACGATCTCCATCAACAATCCACCGACACCCATTGCTGCAATATCTGATGCGCGCACCGGTATACCGGCCAGAATGCGGTTCAGCACCCAATCAAACCCGTTCTCGACGGGTGAGCGTGCGCAACCAGGCGCGCCAATCACTGGCGTGCCTTCAAAGTCACCAAGAAACAGCAGATTACCCGGATCTACCGGCATACCCACATAATCAACCGAGCCACCGGCAAGACGCAGCGCCTGTGGCAAGACATCCTCTGCATCAATCATGGCTGATGCGCCAAACAGCAAGATCAGATCACAGTCCTGATCCGCCAGAGATCTGATGGCTTCCGATACTGCCCCGACGTCATGAGCTGTCCGAACCTCATCCGCCAGAAAAGACCCACTTGGCTGCAATCGCGCTTCAAGAACTTTGCGGGTTTTATCCAGAACACTGTCTTTCAGTGTCGGCAGACGCGTGGCAACCAGTCCTACTTTAGCATCTCGAAACACAGTCACAGCCAAAGCATTGCTGGCTGCGATATCAAGACAGGCTTTCAAAGACCCACCAGGCACCGCAAAGGGAATAATCTTCACTGTACCCACCATTCGCCCTGCTTCGACCGCTGTGTAAGGTGGCAGGGTCGCAACAGTTAGCGATGGATCGAGACCATTGATCTGATTGACCAATTCAACATTGGGAACAAACAGACCGGCCTTCGTTGCAAACAGATTGGCCCGGCCTGTAAAGGGCATATCCACACGCACGTGATCGCCGCACACAGCCTTTGCCAAAGCATGAGCAGCTTCGTCTTCATGAACATCGTCTGCATCCAGTTTTGCAACTGTCACGCTGACATGATTCCTGGCAATTAATGCACCGATATCAGCTTCCGTCAGCAAGCTGCCCTTCTTCAGGCGCACAGGCTTGCCATTCAACTCGCCATCCATGGAATGAGCCAGCAAAGTGCCCAAGGCGTCCGAAGGAGAAAGATCAATCAGCTTCAAAAATCATCGCCCTTACGCAAAGTACAAATAATCTGACCCAGAATGGCCACAGCAATTTCAGCTGGAGACGCCGCGCCAATGTCAAGACCAATCGGCGCATCGATCCGCGCCAACTGAGCCTCCGAAATCCCATTTGATTTCAGCCTGTCCAATCGGGATCCATGAGTTTTGCGGCTGCCAAGGGCGCCGACATAGAAGCAGCCCCGCCTCAGGGCTGTTTCCAAGGCAAAGTCATCGATCTTGGGATCATGCGTGACAGCGACCAAAGCCGTATATTTGTCAATCATCTCGTCGGTCAGAACATCCTGCGGCCATTCAGGTAGCAAATCCACAAAAGGAAACCGATCCGGTGTGGCAAAGGCGGTGCGCGGATCAATGATCGTCAGATCAAAGCCACACTCCCGAACCATCGGCACAAGTGCCTGAGAAATATGAACGGCCCCAATCACAACGATGCGTGGTGCCGGCAAATCGACATTCAGGAAGAATTCCTGCTCGCCAATTCTCTCCCGCCCGGATTTTCCAGAACGAAACCGCGTTTTTACGGCAGCAGCAAGTGGATCATTGTCTTCCAGACTATCTTGAAAAATCAAACGGCCCTCGCCGCTTGTCAAATCACGCACCAGTATGACCGCACGCCTGTTGGCGCGGGCAGTGTTGATGTCCGATAGCAGAGCTTTTTCCATGGTCTAGCTCACCTGATCCACAAAGACACGGATCTTGCCGCCACAGGACAGGCCGACCCGCCATGCTGTCTCGTCAGCAACACCAAATTCAAGCATTTTGGGTGTTCCGCTTTCAATCACATCGATGGCCTCTGAAATCACTTCACCTTCGACACATCCACCAGAGACCGAACCTTCGAAATTTCCCTCAGAATCAATCACCAGATGGCTGCCGGTAGGTCGAGGCGCCGATCCCCAGGTATCAACCACAGTTGCCAGCGCAATACGCCGTCCTTCCGCAACCCAGTTTTCTGCCGTTTTCAGAATATCCGCATCCATCTGTGTCTCCTATGCAGCTTTCTCAAGCCATAGTTTGGGGCTGTTTTCAGCCCGTGCCAATGGCTGCGACAAACAATGACACAGATCTGCAACGGCGTTCAGAGAATGTATGGGCCGGAACTGATCCACAAACGGCAACATGGTTCGCACGCCACTTGCTTTTGCTTCAAAACCGTCAAAGCGTAACAATGGATTCAACCAGATCAGTTGACGGCAGGACTTTTGAAGCCGCTGCATTTCAAAGCCAAGGTCTTCGTCACTGTCCCGTTCCAGCCCATCCGTAATGAGAAGCACAATTGCTCCCTGCCCCAGCACACGGCGGGACCAGTGCCGGTTGAAATCGTGAAGTGCGGTCGCAATACGCGTGCCGCCGGACCAGTCGGACACAAGCGCACCGCTGGCTTCCAACGCCTCATCGGGATCCTTGTGCAGCAAGGCACGGCTGATATTTGTCAATCGTGTGCCAAAGACAAAGCTGTCTACCCGGCGCTGACTGTCACCGAGCGCATGAAGAAAATGCAGGAACAGACGTGAATACTGTCCCATAGAACCGGATACGTCGCATAGCGCCACGATTGGAGGAACAATTTCCCGCCTCTGCTGGAAGACCGGAGACACCCATTCGCCGCCAGTGGCCAAACTGGCACGCATCATCCGGCGCATATCCAATCGCGATCCGGCATGGCTGTTCCGAAAGCGTCGAGTCTTCACTCTGGCAACCGGTAAAACCATATCCGAAACGGCCCGCTTCGCCTCGGCCAGTTCATAAGCTGTCATTTGCGCAAAGTCTTTGGTGGACAGAACCTCTTCGCGTGACACTGTCTCGGCTAAATCCAGTTCTACATCGACCGGTAACTCCACCTCACTGTGGGCACCCGGATGCATCATAGCCTGTGCAACCCGTGCCGCAGCTGCAGGGTTCTGCGGCAAGGCCTGAGCATCAGCCATCGAATCATCCTGCCACAAGCTGCCGCCACTCTCTTGCGAGCGCCAAAACAACTCAAAAGCCGCTTTAAAGACGGCATGATGATCACTTCGACTGGCAAACACACTGTGCAGGACCCAGTACAAATCGTCGCGTCTGTCTGTTCCGGACACCTCAACCGCGCGCACGGCATCCACTACCCGGGATGGCCCAACAGGCAAGCCTGCCCGGCGCAAAAGGCGTGCAAAATGAACGATGTTGTCGGCAAAATGTCCTGAGCCGGTTGCAACCCTAGCGGACATCATTGGCGTCTCCAGACCCGCTTTTGATGTCCTGCAGGATATGCGCAGTCCGCTCTCCATGAACGGCTTCAATGTCGTCCTGATACTTCAAAAGAACGCCCAGCGTATCCGACACTGTTTCCAGATCAAGCGCCTCCCTGTCCAGTTCAGTCAATGCAGTCGCCCAGTCAATGGTTTCCGCGACACCGGGGTTTTTGAAGAGATCTGCGTCACGTCGCAAGCGCTGAACAAAGGCGACTATCTCCCTTGAGAGCCTCTCATTGGCACCGGGAACCCTGTTGGAAATGATCTGCAATTCTCGTGCGGCATCAGGATAGCCAACCCAGTGATACAGGCACCGCCGTTTCAGCGCGTCATGGATTTCCCGCGTCCGGTTTGTCGTAATGATGACGATTGGCGGATGATCAGCCTTGATGGTTCCCAATTCAGGAATGGTGATTTGAAAATCCGACAGAATTTCAAGAAGATAGGCTTCAAAGGCCTCGTCAGCGCGGTCTAATTCGTCGATCAGCAAAACCGGTGCGGCGGCCCCAGCGGATTCCAGGGCTTGCAAAAGCGGCCGTTTGATCAGGAAGCGCTCATCAAATACGCTTTTGGCGATGGATGACTTGTCCGCACCACCAACAACCTCTGCCATTCGAATTTCCAGCATCTGCGCAGCATAATTCCATTCGTAAACAGCTGCGGCAATGTCGAGACCTTCATAACATTGCAACCGTATCAACGGTCTGCCCAATTGCGCCGACAGGACCTTTGCAATTTCCGTTTTGCCAACCCCGGCCTCACCTTCCAGAAACAAAGGGCGCTGCATCTTCAGTGACAAATAGAGAACAGTTGCAAGAGACCTGTCAGCCACATAACCAGCGCGGCCCAGAACTGCATGGGTTTCGTCAATTGATGAGGGTATATCTTCGGTCATAAAGGAGCGTGTCCTGCGCGACGCGGCTGAATTTGTATGCGCGATGGTTATGAAGCATGATCAGCCGGACTGTAAATATCCGACAATCTTCACCTTTGGCGCTCGAACACTTTTCGGCGATGGATACAACGCATTAAAGTGCGTGGTATCCCCGGTCGCGATAGATCAATCCCGGGCCATCCGTTCCAGGAATGATGGCATGTACTGCACCGAACAATACGGAATGTGTGCCCACTTCGACAAAATTTTGCAGACGACAATCCAAGGCTGCCAGACACCCAGGCAGAACAGGCGCATCTGAAGCCGTTTTGTCTATCTTGAGACCCTGAAACCGATCTTCATTTGGGTCTGCACTCATTCGACCCGCAAACAAATCAGCCATCGCCTGATCCTCTGCAGACAGAATGTTGACGCAGAAACCACCATTGCGTTTGATCGTCTCATTGCTGCGCGAAGCCCGGTTTACACAGACCAGAACAATCGGCGGAGCATCAGATACTGCGCTGAAGGCTGTCACAGTCAGGCCTGCGGTTCCCGCGTCTCCTGCCGTGGTGACAATATGCACCGCGGAACCGACACGGCTCATGGCTTCGCGAAACTGATCTTTCGAGACAGTCTCCGACACTGCGGGTTGTATGGGTGTGATTGCGGTCAAAGCGGCCTCTGAAATGTGATGCAGTGCATGTAGGGCAAAATTGTTAAGAAGACCACATTTCTGTCTGTTCGAGGATACAAATCGGGCTCGATCATGAAACGATCGAGCCCGAGAATTTTACTGTTAGGCCATTGCTTTTTGCAGGTTCTCATCGATTTTGTCGAGGAAACCTGTTGTTGAGAGCCATTTCTGTTCAGGCCCGACCAGAAGCGCCAGATCCTTCGTCATGAAACCGCTTTCGACTGTATCAACGCAGACTTTTTCCAGTGTCAGGGCAAAATCAGCAAGTTGCTGATTGTCATCCAGCTTGGCACGATGTGCCAGACCGCGTGTCCATGCAAAGATGGAAGCGATTGAATTGGTGGATGTTTCCTTGCCCTGCTGGTGCAGGCGATAATGACGGGTCACGGTGCCGTGCGCAGCTTCTGCTTCAACGGTTTCACCATCTGGCGACATCAGCACAGATGTCATCAGGCCAAGGGAGCCAAAGCCCTGCGCAACCGTATCGGACTGCACATCACCATCATAGTTCTTACAGGCCCAGACGAAACCGCCGGACCATTTAAGAGCAGACGCCACCATGTCATCGATCAGACGGTGCTCATAAGTGATCTTCTTTTCAGCGAAAGCTTCGGCAAATTCAGCCTCGAACACTTCTTCAAACAAATCCTTGAAACGGCCGTCATAGACTTTCAGAATTGTGTTCTTCGTTGACAGATAAACCGGCCAACCGCGTTTCAGGCCGTAATTCAGGGATGCGCGCGCGAAATCACGAATGGAATCGTCCAGATTATACATGCCCATGGCGATACCAGCAGACGGGAAATTGAACACTTCATGTTCAATGACCTTGCCATCTTCGCCTTCGAATTTCATAGTCAGCTTGCCTTTGCCAGGCACCAGGAAATCGGTTGCACGATACTGGTCACCAAACGCATGGCGGCCAATGACCATAGGCTGAGTCCAGCCCGGCACCAGACGCGGTACGTTTTCACAGATGATCGGCTCACGGAAGACCACACCACCCAGGATGTTCCGAATGGTGCCGTTCGGAGAGCGCCACATTTTCTTCAGGCCAAATTCTTCGACACGTTCTTCATCAGGTGTAATGGTGGCACACTTGATGCCGACACCATATTCCCGGATCGCATTGGCTGCATCAATGGTGACCTGATCATCGGTCTCATCGCGGTATTCCATACCCAGATCGTAATATTTCAGATCAATATCGAGATAGGGATGAATCAGCTTGTCTTTGATGAACTGCCAGATGATACGTGTCATCTCGTCCCCATCCAGTTCAACAACCGGATTGGCAACCTTGATTTTAGCCATGTTTGATTTTCCTTAAGCTTATGGGCCCAACGCCTCGACCACATAGAAGAATTGGGTCTGGCGACATAAAATGTGTGAATACGGCGTTCCTATAGCACCGTCTTCCCTGCGCCGAAAGACCTCCGAAAGTGGAATTATTCATTCGCATCGCCTCTTGCCAACAAAGCAGCATCGCTTTAGCAAATCCAAACATCCACTTGCCGAGATGACGGGAAACCTAATGGCCGGGACAAATTCAAAAGCAAAAATGATTACCGGCGGCCCTGCGATTATTCTGGTGGAGCCGCAACTGGGTGAGAATATCGGAACAGCAGCCCGTGCGATGGCAAATTTTGGGCTATCTGAATTACGCATTGTCAATCCACGCGATGGATGGCCAAGCGAAAAAGCCAAAAACGCCTCTGCGAAAGCGGATCATGTCATCGACAACGCACAGATTTTTGACACCGTCGAAGAAGCCTTGTCGGGGCTCAATCTGGTTTATGCGACAACCGCGCGCCCTCGAGACATGTTCGTGTCAGTCAGCGGACCTGAAGCTGCGATGAAAAACGCCCGCAAACACATAGCAGACGGCCAAAATTGTGGCATCTTGTTTGGGCGCGAGCGGACCGGGCTGACCAATGAGGAAGTGGCTCTGGCCGACGAGATTGTGACCTTTCCCGTCAATCCTGCCTTCGCCTCGCTCAACATCGCTCAGGCGGTTTTGCTGATGTCTTATGAATGGATGCGGACCGGCAATGAGGCAGAGCCCCTTCAATTTGAAGCACTCACGGCACCCCAAGCGCGCAAAGAAGATCTGATTGGGTTCTTTCAACATCTGGAAGGCGCATTGGAAGCCGCCAATTTCTTCCGCCCGCCCGAAAAGAAGACCCACATGATCAGCACGTTACGCGCACTCTTTCAAAAGGCCCGTTACAGTGAGCGCGATGTCACTATCCTGCGCGGCGTCGTTGGTGCATTGGAGGGGCGCAGAACCCGCAACACACCACGACGCCAGGCTGCAGAAGCACAAATAGCGGAAGCAAAAGTAGACGAGCCAGAATGAGCAATGCCCGCCTTCTCGTGATTGATTCTGGTCTGGGCGGCCTGTCTGTCGCGCATGCCATACGCCGACAGCTTCCATCTGTGTCGATGATATATTGTGCGGACTACGCGGCCTTTCCATATGGAAATTGGGAGCAGAATGATCTGCAGGTTCATTTGATGAACCAGATTTCGCGTTGGATCGACGATTGCCAACCAGACGCAGCAGTGATTGCCTGCAACACCGCATCCACATTGATACTGCCTGGCCTGCGCGCCAGATTTGATATTCCTTTTGTGGGAACAGTCCCTGCCATCAAACCGGCTGCCGCCATCACAAAAACCAAAATGGTCAGCGTTCTGGCCACGCCCGGAACTGTTGCGCGCGACTACACCCGCTCATTACTGGCAGAATTTGCCAATGGCATTGAAGTCGCGCTGATTGGTAGTCCAAATCTCGCCAGTCTGGCAGAGCAATGGTATCTTGATGGCTCATCGCAACAGCTACGCGCTGCAATCAGCGATGAACTTGAACCCTGTTTCAAGCAGACTGCAAATGATGCCAGAACGGACAGTGTTGTGCTCGCATGCACCCATTTTCCACTTTTGAAACCTGTGTTGCAGGAACTGGCACCATGGCCGGTCGATTGGCTTGATCCCAGCAACGCAATCGCCCGCCAGGTCGAAAAAATTCTTGGTGATAAAGGCGTTGTTGGTGACCGTGGAACCTTTGATGTTCTCAGCAGCCAATCGGGTGCCGAAACCCGTGTGCAGACGGTCTGGCAAAAGCTTTCATCACAACCGGGTTCCGGCTTGACAGGCCAAGGCTGAATGACTACACAACGCCTGCATATGCGGGGTCTTTGGCCCCGTATTTTTGTTACGCACCTGTGGGAGAAGTGAGCGCTTCGCTTTTTCTCCCTGTCGGCAAGGTCAAAATCCTTGCAAAGGAAGGCGCGTTTCCTTGAAACACTTTAAACAGGAAACACGATGAGCAAGCGCAATTCGTCTAAATACAAAATTGATCGCCGTATGGGCGAAAATATCTGGGGTCGTCCGAAGAGCCCAGTAAACCGTCGCGACTATGGCCCAGGCCAGCACGGTCAACGCCGTAAAGGCAAACTCTCTGATTTCGGTACGCAGCTGCGTGCCAAGCAGAAGCTGAAAGGTTACTACGGTAACATCACCGAAAAGCAATTCCGTCGCATCTATGCGGAAGCGACACGCGTGCGCGGTGATACATCGGAAAACCTGATTGGTCTTCTGGAAAGCCGTCTGGATGCGATTGTTTATCGCGCCAAATTCGTACCAACTGTTTTCGCTTCACGCCAGTTCATCAACCACGGCCACATCCGGGTTAATGGTCAGCGCGTCAACATTCCTAGCTACCGTGTAAAACCGGGCGACGTTGTTGATATCCGCGAAAAGTCCCGCGAATTGGTAATGGTGCTGGAGGCAACCGATCTGGCAGAACGCGATGTGCCAGAATATCTGACCGTAGATTACGGCAAGATGGCTGCACAATACACCCGCATCCCTCTTCTGGCCGACGTACCGTTCCCGGTCGTCATGGAGCCAAACCTGGTGGTCGAGTTTTACTCACGCTAAACGCCAGCTTCATAGAATTTTTAAAACCCCGTCCATTGTGGCGGGGTTTTTTGTCAGGAAAATTTACGGCATGTGGGATTGCTAAACCGCGACTGTGGCATCCCGAAGGCGAGAGACGACATCAAGCAAATGGTCCTTGGACGACACCACTTTTGCAATTGTGACTGCTGAAACCAGGCGGCTGTTGGTATGGTTCGCGAAAGCAAATTCCATGATGCCAGGCCCCGCCGTCTCAAAGCGTTCGACATACTGGTTTTTGGCAAAGGCACGGGTCTCTTCACCAAATTGATTGCGCCAGGGTTCCTCAACGCGCTCTAACAACAAAACCTGTTCACTGTCTGACAAATCATGGATCATGCAAGCACCCGCCGGGCTCTCCCAAATTGGCATTGTGGCACCGACTTTGGCGGACACGCCATAAAAGTCTGGTGAGTCTGTAGACGCAATCACAACAGAACTCCATTTGGCACGAATAGACAAATGGCAGGCAGCCGATATTGATTGGCTCAACCCCGTCATCAATGGCATGGTTGCAGAAATGACGTCCTCAGCCACCGCCTGCCGGCGAAACAGGCGTCCGATGCGCTCACCCAAGACGTATTTGTCCTTACCATCGAGCCGAATTATGTATTGCTGCTCAACAAGCCAGGTGACCATACGATACAGTTCGCCGCGAGATCGGTGCAGGCCAGACGAAATTTCCTGAAGGGAAACAGGCTCATTCTGGTCTGCCAGAAATTCCAACACGCCCATCCCCTTTTCCAGGGCTGGAACGCTGGAACTTTGTACGGGTGTTTCAGTCATGGTTGCTTGGTATCCAAATCTGTTTCTTTCTGCATTAAGGGCACCGCAAAATTTGCGGCGCCCTCTCTTTTAACAGTCGTTTACTGCTGGACGGGTTTGATCTCAGCCATCATCATCTTGAACTGGGTCCACCACCACCAAGGGCCTTCATAGTAGTTATCGGCAGAGGCAAAGTTCGTCCAATATGTTTCATTGACCGGAACAAACTTGGATGTACCAACCATGTCAATGACAGGCATGCCCTTGACCAGTTCCTGCAGCACCTTTGTCCAAATTTCGATAACTTGAGGATCATCCGAAGGTAAAGCTGTGACCTGATCGATAAGGCTCGAAATCTCCGGTGTTGAGTAACGTTCACGATTGTTACCCGTCGTTGTACCTTCTGCTACAACGTAGTTCTGGTGCCAGGTCGCCATATTGTGAAACAAATCGGGTGCCACTGCACAAGATGATGGCCACCAGTAAGAACCGGCATCAAAATCACCGTTGCTGTAATTTGTCCAGAATGGGCCACCTTGAAGTTGGCGCACTTCAGCGTTGATCCCAAAAGCCTGCCATTCATTTGCAACGGCAAACGCAAGGCGCTGAGACAGCACTTCAAAATCAGCAGGAGCATTAATGAGAATTGTCCAGAGAGACCCATCCGGCAACAGCCATTTTCCGTCTGCATTTTTGCTGAAACCAACACTTTCAAGCAGCTTGGTTGCTTGAGCTGGATCCTTTTTCCACCAGCCAACACCGAACAGAGCTTTCAATTCCTCGACAGTTTCAGGCAGACCTTCAGTGCCGTCGGCGACAAGCTGTTCTGCGATACGTTCTGCAACACCATCATCAAATGGCTTGTACCCGTCTGGCAAGGCAAACTCCTTGAGCCAGTCTGTCATGGGAATGTGATAAGTTTCCATCAGAATCTGGATCGGTGGTGCCTGTAATGGAGACACACGCAACATGCCATTAAACGTATTCAGGCTCACATCTTCAATGCCCGTTGCCAGCGCCAGTGCCCAACGAGTTTCCCATTTATCATAGGGCGCACGTGTGGTGTTGAAATGAATGCCACGCTCGCACGGGTCATCCATATTCGCATATGGGAAATTATCGAACCAGGCCAAAACCTTGTCATTGCGCCGTTTCAGAGCTTCCCAACCATCCGGCGAAATGTCCATCAACACATCAAGTTCATTCTGGGCCATCGCCAGCACCCGGCGTTCTTCGGGGCCGTAGTAGCGGAAGAACACATAACCTGGTTGCGGCTCGCCGGAGAAGGCAGCAAGATCGCTACTTTGCCAATCCGATCGCTTTTCCCAAAGAACCCAGTTTCCATTTGGATCATGGTCCTTATGCACATATGGGCCAGTGGTAACCGGTGGAAAATTGTTAAAGCTCGCCGGGTCAACTTTGGACCAGACATGCTCAGGTGCGATGCGGAATTGCGGGCCAAAAATATCTGAGCCGAACAGAGTCGCAAAGCGGGGAGTTGGCTTTGTCAGAGTAAACTCAAGTGTATAATCATCGAGCTTCTCAATTTCGGCAAGGTTCTCAACGATTAAGCCATGAGGACCAAGCGTGTCGTGTTCACGCAGCATGTCTGCAGTAAAAATCAAATCATCAGCGTTGAATGCTTCGCCGTCGCTCCAGGTAATTCCCTGTCGAAGCACCACTTTGAATTTTGTAAAATCTTCATTGAGAGCCTCCGGCATTTCCGCAGCAAGAATTGGCTCCATCTTGCCAGTCGCAGTGTTGATATCCCACAACGCGCTGAAAAGAAGCTGATTGATGCCCGCTGTCAGTTCTACGCCAGGCAGATACGGGTTCATCATTTCCGGAGCAGCCAGAGTGCCTCCCAGCATATCAACAATCAGGGTCTCAGCGCGGGGCGTTCCAACCTCGGTGGTCTGCGCCACGGCACCGGACGTGAGTAAAAGTCCCCCGACCAGGGCCCCCATCACTGACCTGAGTTTATTTCTTACAATCAATTTCATTGTTCTTCCTCCTGTTTAACTGATGCTTCCGTTGGACTTGGCGGCGCGGACGCGTTGATGCGATTCATTGGCGCGGCCGTTTTCAAGTTTGTTATGGTGCAAGCTCCTCCCATTTCGCCCCAATGCGGGGAATGGAAGAGAGCAGAAGGCGCGTATAGGCATGCGCCGGTGCTGCCAGAATTTGATCCGGGAGACCCTGCTCAACGATAACCCCCGACTGCATGATGATCAGATCGTCAGCGAGATAAAACGCTGTTGCCAGATCATGTGTGATGTAGAGAAACGAGACGCCACTTTTGGCCATCACATCGCGAAACAGATTAATGATGTTCATGCGCACGGACGCATCGACCATACTAACTGGCTCATCGGCGACAATCAGAACAGGATCGGGGATGAGCGCGCGGGCAATTGAGATGCGCTGAAGTTCGCCTCCCGAAAACTGATGGACGTATTTGCCGCGAATCCGTTCCAGCGTAAGGCCGACCTTCTTGAGTGCCTGATCAACAATCTGGGCAACATCATCCGGCGTTTTTGCACCGCGCAGGTTAATTGCGGTACGTTTCAGATAATAATCGACCGTCAAATGCCCGCTGAATGCATCGAAAGGCGACTGGGCTATGGCCTGCACTCTGGTACGCAAAGCGTGATTGGAAAGACATTGCGCACCGGGTTCAAAAATCGGATCGCCCTGCAGGTGGATCATGCCATGGGTTGGACGCTCCTGACGCAGGATCATTTTTGCCAGAGTCGATTTACCACTGCCGGATTCGCCGACAATAGCCAGAATAGTTGGTCTGGCCGGCAAGCTCAGGTCAACCTGCTTAACGGCGTTGACCGTTTTGCGGGACAACAGGCCGCCAGCGCGGTAAGTTTTGCTGACACCCGACAGCTGCAAAAGGGTTTGAGGCTTATCCATCGGATGGCTCCAATGGGAAGTGGCAAGCGACACTCGTACTGCCAAATGTCTGGTTTTCCGGCTCAACGGTCCGGCATTTATCCTGCGCAAACCGACATCTGGCAGCAAATCGACATCCCTTTGGGGGATCAATCAAGTGCGGTGGTCGCCCCTCCAGGCCTTGGCGACGGGCAGTGTCATTGACCCGCGGCAGCGCATCAATCAAGGCGCGCGTGTAGGGATGACGCGGATGTTCAAAAATCGCGTCCGTTGGTCCGTCTTCAACAATCTTGCCCGCATAACAGATCACAAGGCGATCTGCGATCTGGTAGTGAACCCCCAGATCGTGCGAGACAAAGACCAGTGCATTTCCGATAGAACGCTGAATCCGGTGCAGCAGGATCAAAATGCGCTTCTGCACAACCACATCGAGCGCAGTCGTGGGTTCATCTGCCAGAATCATATCCGGTCTCGGGAATGCCGCAAGCCCGATTAAAACCCGTTGGATCATGCCTCCGGAAAGCTGAAACGGGAACATGTCAAAGACATCTTCACTCAACCCCAGTTCTTTAAAAAAGGCGGTGAGATCGGATTGAAGTGCGGCCATGCCATTCTGCTTCAGGCGTGCAGGCATGCTGTCCATCACCTGATCTCTGACGCGTAAGATCGGGTTCAACGCATTCACCACTTGCGGAACATAGGTGATTTTGTCCCACCACAAGGATTTCACGTCGCTGAGACCAATCTCAGCTTTGGTTGCGGTGGCAGTCTCGGCAACATGCCAGGATGCATTTCCTGAAAAAAGTTCCAGCCCATTGCCCAATTGCCCATAGATGAGCTTCAGCAGAGTTGATTTTCCACAACCCGATTCACCGGCAATGCCGACGATCTCACTTTTGGCGATTACAAGATCAACCTTATCGACAGCCACAACGTCTCCACTCGCCGTGCGGTAGCCCGCTGAAACGTTCTCCAGGGTGATCATCTTGCAAATTCCCTGCCGCGCATTTTGGCTGAATGGGTTTCATAGCCGGTGGCAGTGATGAACAGAGCAACAAACAGCAAAACAACGGCAACAATCGGCGTGCAGATCCACCACCAGCGTTCGTTCAAGATGGCCTGATACTCCAGTGCCCAATACAGCATTGTGCCAATGGTTGCCTGAGTACTGCTGGACAGGCCAATGACGGCGATGCTCGACTCTATGACCGTTGCAACGAGGACTGTGTTGATGAAATTGGCCGCAGACCAGGAGCGGAGATAGGGCGCAAATTGCCACCAGACGATCCGGAACACATTCTCACCTGACTGCCATGCAGTCTGGATGAAACCACGTTCCCGTAGACTGAGTGCAATGGAGCGAACCTGTCTTGCGGGATAGGGCCAGTTGAAGAGGACCAGAATGAAACCCACGATCTCAAGTGACATTTGCCCCTGTAGCAAAGCAGAAATCAGGATCAGGACCGGCAGTATCGGGATCACAATCAGAGAGTCGGTCAGAAACGATACGATGGTATCGAGAACGCCACCAAGGTACCCCGCAAGCAGCCCGACCAAAACGCCAATCAGCGTCGCAAAAAAACCGACCAGCAATCCCAACCAAAGCGTATTTTGAAGCGACCATGCCAAAAGCCAGAAAACATCCTGCCCCTGACTGGTAGTGCCCAAAAGGTAATCCAGCCCAGGAGGCCGGTTTCTGGGAACACTGCGCCAAATGGTCGGATCACCATCCGCAAAATAAGGAAGAACAAGCCCGATGATCAACAGAGCTGTCAGAATAATGGTTCCAAGGGTCAGCCGGACATTCATTTGCTGTACCGAATTCTAGGATCCAAAAACGGGTAAGCCATGTCCACCAGAAACGTGGCAATGGCGACCGCAATGATCGACATCGAGATGATGCTCATCATCAGATTGTAGTCGCCCTGACCAACGGCCGTAACGAGAAGCAACCCGACACCTGGATACTGAAACAGAATTTCAGTGAGGATTGAACCACTGAAAATCAGCGATATCTGGATAGCCAGAATGGTGACCTGTGGCGGTAGCGTGTTCCGGAAAATGTAGTGGGTCAGGATCCTGCGCTCTGGCACATTACGCATATAGGCAAAGCGCACGAACTCCTCTTCACGGGCAGAGCCAGACAGGGCTTTCATGGAAATGACCCACCAACCCATGATGCCGATCAGGATGGAGACAGATGGAAGAATCGAATTGTAAATGACGCTGGACAGAAACTGGAACGTCCACGGTTCTCCGCGAACGCTGAATGAAATTGGGAAAACCTGCCATACGTTGGAGAACAAAATGCCCAATGCCAAAGCCAGCACGTAATAGGGAATGGGATACAAAACGACCGATATGGCTTCCGCAATCCGTGAAAAGCGCCGATTGGGAAAGACACCTGCAAACAGCCCGATCAGATTGCCAAGCATCCATCCGATGACGGTCGATGTTGCCAGCAATCCAATGGTCCATGGCAACGCGCGAGCCAATAGTTCCGCAACTGTTGTGGGGAAAGAGGAAAGAGATGGACCGTAATCAAAGGTGATAAAATTTCGGGTCAAAAATGTGAAATATTGTTCCAGAAAAGTTCCATCCAGACCAAAGGCAACAGACAAAGATTCTCGAAGTGAATTCATCTGGAATTCGGACATGCCCGAACTTTGCTGGTTCAACTTGCCAATCATCGCTTCGATAGGATCAGTTGGGATAAAACGCATGACGATAAACACCGCCGTTACGCCAACCCAGATTGTCAGCACCAGATTGAACAATCGGATGAGGATGTAACGGGCCAAGGTCCCGTCCTTGCCTAAATGATTTCCAGGTGGTCACGCTCCGCCAGCGGGGGAAACGGAACCGTTGGGAGAGTCTGATACCAGAACGCCGTGGAGGCGATATCATCCTGCCGTGGCAAATAGCGCTTGTTGCGGAAATCTGTCCCATAATCTGTGCGCCAGCCCAGACATTGAACGGTAACTTTCAGCTGTTCTCTGAAGCGAACGGGATCGCTGATGTGCCAGCGATACATGCCAAACCGTTGGGTCGAATTATACATTCCATCTGGCTTGATAACCTGCGGCAGACCACAATAAGGCGTTGTAAATTCAACATAATCACGTTTTTCGGTCGGATCGGCAGCGTTGGGGTCGAAATTGTGCGACCCGCCAAAATAATCCTCGGTCCCAGTACCGCAAATGGTTGGAAATTCCTTGTCATCATCAATAAACAGCTTGAACTCACCCTCGCCCCACCATCCATTATTGTTGACGCCCCAGGCCATATAAGTGCCCACATAGTGACCCTGCCCGGAAATACCGTCCAGAACGACGTGGTCTTCCATATGAGGAACAGGGTTTGTCCTTCTGAATTGGGCATGGAAATAGGCGCAGTCCTCTGGGACGTCAGTCAGCACATAGTTAATCTGATAGTAAAACACGACCCATTCTTCGTCGCGGTTTTCCAGCGTAATCGTCGCTTTCTTGCGAAACGGCATTTCCCAGTAACAATTGTAGCCACGGGCCGGGTTCGCACACACTGGCAGGGAGGACACTTGGGCATACTTGCCCCAGCCCGTAGCAAAGAAATCACAAAGCGGCACCTCGACGGACGGATGCTCCTGATCCTCCCATGTCATGCGCAGGATAAGATTGCGCAGCTTGGCATTACCAAGCGCAGCCATCCAAATTTGTTGTATTGCGCCTTCGCCCTCAATGTCGGCGAGGATCAGGGTTTCACCTGGCAAAATTTCTATGGAAGGGGAGATTTTCCAACCGGCACCCAACTCGCGGGCGCATTCGGCACCGGTGCCTTCCGTTGCCATACCACCGCCGCCGACTGAACCATCACGGTTCTCTGGCGAAATGGACCTGGTTTCTGCGTTTGATATCCTTGACAGATTGCCAAGATCCATTCCCAAACCATTAAACATGTGACCCTCCCGAAATCTGCTCATATATCAGCAGTTAGTTCATATACGGGCAAGCTGACTGCAATGTCAACTCCGTCCATATAGGTCCCGGGAAAGTGGCCGAGTTGCGATCTGGATGTGATCAAAGAAAAGTGCCGTCGGAAGATATTATATGTTTCTTACTTCAGAAATGGACCGCAACCATCTGAAATCATGCAATTATTTTTCTAATACCCCAATAGATCCACGTCCAGATATTTGCACATATCTGCTTTTTACGCCACGCATGGCGCAGCATCATGAGCATGAGACAGCAAGCCTTCAAACAGCTTGTTCACGGGTGAAAAGGCAATAAAAAACCGCAGCCGGACGCTGGTCCAACTGCGGTTAAAGCAGAAATATTTTGAGAGGCGTCAGGCTGTTTCGCGGATTGTTATTCCGGCAGCTTTCAGGTGATCCTGAAGCTCTTTGGCCTGGAACATTTCCCGGACAATATCGCAGCCGCCAAGAAACTCACCCTTGACATAAAGCTGTGGGATTGTGGGCCATTGAGCATAGTCTTTGATGCCCTGACGCAAATCGTCATTTTCCAGAACGTTGATGCCCTTATAGTCCACACCCAGATAATCCAGAATCTGGACCAATTGGCCTGAAAAACCGCATTGCGGGAAATTGGGGGTGCCCTTCATGAACATCACCACGTCGCTGGATTTTACTTCGCTGTCAATCCAGCTGTTAATATCACTCATAGAACTGCTCCTGTTCTTTTCATTCGGGTGCGCTGGTCTGAAGAGCAAGGGCGTGCAATGCGCCGCCCATATTGCCCTGCAGCGCCTGATAAACCATCTGATGTTGCTGAACACGCGACTTGCCGCGAAAACTCTCTGACACGATTTCGGCAGCATAATGGTCGCCATCGCCTGCGAGATCACGAATTGTAATATTCGCATCAGGAAGGGCGGCTTTAATCATGACTTCAATGTCATTGGCATTCATTGGCATATACGGCAAACCCCTTACGTTCGATGCGTGACTCTACGCCTTTGTGCCAGACATGTAACCCGGCAACCAGCTTTCATGCGTCTGTTTCAACATTTCTACCGATATGGAGCACTTGTCAGCAAGTTTCAATTCCTGACCACCAACTATCCCGATCCGGCTGGCCGGAACTCCAGCATCTGCGGCGCTGGACAGAACAGCAGCAGCCTTTTGCGGGCTGACTGTCAGCACATAGCGCGCCTGATCTTCTCCAAAGAGGCTTTCGGCGCTGGTCGAGGGAAAGTCGGCTAAGTCAGCCCCCTTCCCGCCTGCCATCGCCATTTCAGCAATTGCGACCAACAAACCACCATCGGAGATATCGTGACAAGCTGTTACGGAGCCGTCCAGAATTTGTGAACGGATAAAATCTCCATTGCGGCGTTCCACGGCCAGATCGACTATGGGCGCGGGACCAGCTTCCAGGCCATGGACTTCACGCAAATAGATGGATTGTCCCAAATGTGTGCCAACATCACCTATCAGAACAATGACGTCACCCTCATTGGCAAATGCCAGCTTTGCCATTTGGGTCCAGTCGGCCAGCAGACCGACCCCACCAATGGTTGGTGTCGGCAAAATGCCTTCCCCATTGGTTTCATTATAGAGCGACACATTGCCTGAAACGACAGGAAACTCCAAAGCACGGCAGGCTTCGCCAATACCTTCTATGGCCCGCACGAATTGCCCCATAATTTCAGGGCGTTGCGGATTTCCAAAATTGAGATTGTCTGTGATAGCCAAAGGCGTTGCACCAACAGCAGTCAGATTGCGCCAGGCTTCAGCAACCGCCTGTTTACCACCCTCAAATGGGTCTGCCTCACAGTAGCGCGGTGTCACGTCGCTGGTCATGGCCAATGCTTTTTGAGTGCCATCCACACGCACAACACCGGCATCACCACCGGGAAGCTGTGCTGTATTGCCCTGAATGAGACAGTCATACTGCTCGGTAATCCAGCGTTTTGATGCCATATCCGGCGAGCCGATGATTGTTTTCAACGCTTCGATCAGATCAGCTAAATGAGGGATATCTTCAAGCGGGGCCGCAGGTTGCGGGGCAATCCAGGGCCGGTCATATTCCGGCGCTTCATCGCCCAGTTCCTTGATTGGCAGATCCGCCACCAATGAACCATGGTGATGAATTTTGAACCTCAGATCATCTGTGGTCTCGCCAACGATGGCAAAATCCAGCCCCCATTTGATGAAAATAGCTTCGGCAACAGCCTGCTTGCTGGGTTCCAACACCATCAGCATGCGTTCCTGGCTTTCTGACAGCATCATCTCATAGGCGCTCATCCGCTCTTCGCGGCATGGCACCTTATCAAGATCAAGTGTAATACCAAGGTTGCCACTGGCCCCCATTTCCACTGCTGAACAGGTAAGACCGGCCGCGCCCATATCCTGAATGGCAATTACAGCACCGGTGCTCATAAGCTCCAGGCAGGCTTCAAGAAGGCATTTTTCCGTAAAGGGATCACCAACCTGAACGGTTGGGCGCTTTTCCTCAATCTGATCATCAAATTCGGCAGATGCCATAGTGGCACCGCCGACACCGTCACGTCCGGTCTTTGCACCCAGATACACAACCGGAAGGCCAACGCCCTCGGCTTGAGATGTGAAGATGCCATTGCGGTTTGCAATCCCAAGGGCAAATGCATTGACCAGAATATTGCCATTGTAGCGGGCGTGAAAATTAACCTCGCCGCCAACTGTGGGAACACCGAAGCAATTGCCGTAACCGCCAACACCGGCAACCACACCAGCAACCAGATGGCGTGTCTTGGCGTGCTCCGGCGCGCCAAAGCGCAAAGCGTTCATGGCAGCTACAGGCCGCGCGCCCATCGTGAAAACATCCCGCAAAATACCGCCAACACCTGTCGCAGCACCCTGATAAGGCTCAATGAATGACGGATGGTTATGGCTTTCCATTTTGAAGACAGCAACCTGACCGTCTCCAATATCTACCACACCTGCATTTTCACCGGGACCATAGACAACGCATGGTCCAGTAACCGGCAACGTCTTCAACCATTTCTTCGAAGATTTGTAGGAACAATGCTCGTTCCACATGGCAGAAAAAATGCCAAGTTCCGTAACGGTTGGCGTACGTCCGGTAAGTTCGAGAATATGCTCATATTCTTCCGAATTAAGGCCATGGCTCTCTACCATCTCCGTGGAGATGGGGGCATTATTATCAAATGTAGGTAACATCAGCTACAGGCCTGTGATCCACTGGTCCAACGTTTCAGATCCGCATTGATGCGCGCCGCTTGTGCGCCCTGCATCAACGGACCATAGGCCGATATGGTGGCCTGGGTCTTGTTCTTGTCTGTTGCTTCAACAATCAAGAGCGGCTTGGCTTCCAGATCGTTCTTCGGTACCAGCAGAATTCTGGCACGGTTAAACACCGGATTAACATCACTCTCGGCAGCATAATCAGAAAAGCCGGACCCTCCGGCGCCAAACCAGCATTTGCGGATTTGGTCACTGACCAGATTGGCAAGTCCGTATTTCGGACCGGGCCCACGCTCATAGGTCTGGGTATCCAGACAACCGGCCAGCGGCAAGGTCAGCAACAAAGCAGTAACGGAAAGCGCAACTCGGGTCATGCTGCCTCCAACAGGCTGGTGAAAACGCCGCGTCCGGAAACGCCGCCATGAAGTTCTTCAATCAAATTTTCCGGATGAGGCATCATGCCCATCACGGTACCGGTTTCATTCATGATACCGGCAATGTCGTTTAATGAGCCATTGGGATTCGTTCCATTCGCATAGCGAAAGACCACCCGATCATTACTTTCCAATGTGTCCAATGTGCGCGCATCGGCAAAGTAATTACCATCATGATGGGCCACAGGACAGGCAAACACTTCACCCTGTTGATACTGGCGAGAAAACAAAGTGTCCGCATTGCTGGCTTCAAGCTGAACTGTCTTGCAGACGAAATTCAAACCCGCATTGCGCATGAGCGCGCCCGGCAACAATCCGGACTCCGTCAGAATTTGAAACCCGTTGCAGACGCCCAGAATCCTGGTTCCGCGCGCCGCATGTCTTTGCAAATCCTTCATGACAGGAGAGCGGGCTGCAATGGCACCGGAGCGAAGATAGTCACCGTAGGAAAAGCCACCAGGCAGCACAATCAGGTCAACATCAGGGATGGTGGTTTCCTGATGCCAGACCAGCGCAGGCTTCTGACCGCTGATATCTTCCAGTGCCCTGATCATATCCCGATCGCGATTGGAGCCTGGGAAAACGAGAACTGCTGATTTCATAGGTTGATTTCGAAGTCCTCAATCACAGTATTGGCAAGCAATTTTTCACAAATGGCAGTCAGTGTTTTCCGGGCTTCATCAGCGCTATCGGTATCCAGTTCCACGTCAAAGATTTTTCCCTGACGGACGGACTGAATGCCCTGAAAAGACAGCGCTTCCAGTGAACCTTCAATCGCATTGCCTTGTGGATCAAGCACACCGTTCTTCAGCGTAACGACTACACGAGCTTTCATAAATCAGACCTATTTAACCAGAACCGGGCCAGAGCCGTGGGGCCGTTCATTATCGTTGAGAATTCCAAGGCGACGGGCAACCGTCTGATAGGCTTCCAGCATTCCGCCCATGTCACGACGAAAACGATCCTTGTCCATCTTTTCCTGTGTCTTTGCATCCCAAAGACGACAGGAATCAGGCGAAATCTCATCCGCCAGAATAATGCGCATCAGATCGCCTTCCCACAGCCGTCCAAATTCAATCTTGAAATCAATCAGCTGAATGCCTGCTCCCATGAACAAGCCAGCGAGGAAATCATTGATCCGGATAGCCATCGACATCATGTCATCAATTTCGGGAGGAGCTGCCCAGCCGAAAGCTGTTACGTGCTCCTCTGAAACGATTGGGTCGTTCAGCTCATCATTCTTGTAATAAAACTCAATGATGGACCGCGGCAGGGCTGTGCCCTCTTCCAGACCAAGGCGGGTTGCAATGGACCCGGCGGCCACGTTGCGCACGACCACTTCCAGCGGAATAATTTCTACTTCGCGGATCAGTTGCTCCCGCATATTCAACCGTTTGATGAAATGGGTCGGGATGCCAATGCGATTGAGATTTTCAAAAATATGCTCGGAGATACGATTGTTGAGAACGCCCTTGCCATCAATCACTTCGTGTTTTTTGGCGTTAAAAGCGGTCGCATCATCTTTGAAATGCTGAATAAGCGTTCCCGGTTCCGGGCCCTCATAGAGGATTTTTGCCTTGCCTTCATAAATACGGCGACGACGGTTCATATGGCTGTAACCTGTGAGGAAAAAGAGGTGGATACCATTCAGATACCCTCAATGACAACTTTGCCAAACACTAAAGGAAACACTAGCCAGTTACAATCACCCGGCAGCAAATGCTCCCACTTCGCTGGCTGTAATTTCAAATTTTTACGTCATTTTCCATCTTTGTCTCTTGCGGTGGATGCTACGGCAACGATATGCACAATACGCAATCCTGAGATTGCATCAGAATTCCTGCCGCAGAGAGAATCGATATGACGACTTTTGACCGACGCAAAGACGCCTATGAGAGTAAATTCGCCCATGACGAAGAGCTAAAGTTCAAGTCAGAAGCACGCAGAAACAAGCTTTTGGGCTTGTGGGCTGCAGAAAAGCTGGGTTTTGCGGAAGAAAAGGCCACAGAATATGCTGGTGCCGTGGTTGCTTCAGATTTTGATGAACCAGGCGACGAAGACGTTTTCCGCAAAGTGCGGGCCGATTTTGATGAAGCTGAAATCGCAGTATCTGACGAAGAATTGCGCGAGAAGATGGTGAACCTCATGGGCGAAGCCATTCAGCAGATCGAAGCCGCAAAAAAATAACAATAAACCGATCTGGCTGGCGATAGCGCAATGGCACAGGATTTTGTATCCGAATTGAAATCCGGCAAGGAAATCATCGCGGGCTGGTGTGGTATTCCCAACGGGCTGATGGTTGAGGCTTTGTTGAACGCCGGATATCAAACCGTGACGCTGGATATGCAGCACGGTTTTCACGATATCTCCAGCGTTTTGACCTGTGTAGCCTCGGCCAAAATGCTGGACCAGCGTCTGATTGTACGTATTCCCGTTGGCGAATGGGGCACCGCGAGCCGCACGCTTGATATGGGCGCTGCAGCTGTCATTGCGCCCATGATCAACACCATTGAGGATGCACAGGCATTTGCAGCTGCCATGAAATACCCGCCTGTGGGTGCGCGCAGTTGGGGGCCAGGCAGGGCCATGCTGGTGTCAGGCCAAAGCAACCAGAACACCTATCTCTCCACAGCCAATGATGACACGCTCGCAATTGCGATGATTGAGACCCGTGAAGCCCTCGATAATCTGGATGCGATCCTCGCTGTTCCAGGTATTGATGGTATTTTCGTCGGTCCCTCGGACCTGTCGGTCACATTTTCCGATGGAGAGGAAATCAATCAATTTGGCGATCGAAGCATTGGTGTGATTGAAGATATTGCCGCACGCACTATTGCAGCCGGTAAAATTCCCTGCGTTTTTGCAATCCTGCCGGAGCATCTGAAATTGGCGCGGTCATTTGGCTACCAATTATGTGCGTTGAACACAGACAGCGGAGTCATTGCGCGCGGTGCGGCAGAGCTCTTGTCAGAAATAAACGATTGAAGCACTAAATCCGGGTCAGGAATTTAGACAGCACCATAAGCCCCTCCGGCCAGGGACCGTGGCCACTTTCATCATTGATATGGCCTTGATCGCCAGCGTCGATCAACAACGATCCAAGATCAAGTGCTGTTTCCTCCGCCTTTTGATAGGTGCAATAGGAATCATTCTGGCTGGTCACCATCACAGATGGAAAAGACAGTGGCGCAGTGGAGATTGGCAAAAAACTGGCGGTCTCCGGTATCACATCCTGCACAGAAGCCAAATCAGGCATCGCAACCAGCATTGCGCCGACGACATTGGCATCTGTCAAATGTTGCGCAGCGTGGGTCAGAGCAACCGCACCCAGACTGTGAGCAATGACAAATACCGGCCTGTCAGCAGATTTCGCGGCAGCGACGATGTTGTGTGTCCAAGCATCCCGGTCGGGTGCGAACCAGTTTTCCTGGTCAACGATCCGGGCCGTTTTCAATTTGCTGTTCCAACGCCGGTACCAGTGATCTTCTGTACCACCGCCCAGACCTGGCAAAATCAATATGTCGAGTTCGCCGGTTTTCACGCAGCATCCCCAAAAACGCGTTTGAAAATCGTATCCACATGTCTTGTGTGCGTAGCCATATCGAACTCTTTCTCGATCTGCTCCGCGCTCAGTGCTTTGCCAACATCTTCATCCTGTTTCAGTTCCTGCATGAACTGATCCGCCGCAACCGGTTTGCGTGCCTGATAATTATCCCAGACCTTCATCGCATTGCGCTGAACCAGCCGATAGGAATCTTCACGAGACAGACCGGCCTGTGTCAATGCGAGCAAAATGCGCTGCGAGAAAATCAGGCCACCCATGGCTTCCGCATTGGCAAGCATGCGTTCTGGATACACCAACAATTTATCGATGACGCCGGTCAACCGCGCCAATGCAAAATCCAGCGTGATTGTCGAATCTGGGCCGATCATACGCTCGACCGAAGAATGGGAGATATCCCGTTCATGCCAAAGCGCGACATTTTCCATGGCAGGCAGCGCAAAGCTGCGCACCATGCGGGCAAGCCCCGTAAGGTTTTCGGTCAACACCGGATTGCGCTTATGCGGCATGGCAGAGGACCCTTTTTGACCGGGTGCAAAATATTCCTCTGCTTCCAGCACCTCAGTACGCTGAAGATGACGGATTTCTGTTGCCACACGTTCAATGGATGATGCAATGACACCAAGCGTGGCAAAAAACATGGCATGCCGATCACGCGGGATGACCTGTGTCGACACAGGTTCCGGTGCAAGCCCCATGGCCTGCGCAACATGTTCTTCAACTTCCGGATCAATATGGGCAAATGTGCCAACGGCTCCTGAGATCGCGCAAGTGGCAATTTCAGCCCGGGCTGCAACCAACCGGTCTCGGCAGCGCGCAAATTCAGCGTAAGCACCTGCCAACTTCAAACCAAAGGTCACCGGCTCGGCATGAATTGCATGAGAGCGCCCGATGCAAACAGTCATCTTGTGCTCAAGCGCACGTTTCTTCAGTGCTGCCAGCAAAGCGTCCATATCGGCCAGAAGCAGATCCGCTGAACGCGTCAATTGCACATTGAAACAGGTATCCAGAACATCGGAAGAAGTCATGCCCTGATGAACAAAACGCGCATCCGGGCCGACTATTTCAGCCAGATGCGTCAGGAACGCAATAACGTCATGTTTCGTTTCACGTTCGATCTCGTCAATGCGCGCAACATCAAACTCGACGGCACCACCCTTCTCCCAAATGGTGCGCGCAGCGCTTTCAGGAATGACACCAAGCCGCGCAAGCGCATCACAAGCATGCGCCTCAATTTCAAACCAGATCCGGAATTTTGTTTCCGGTGACCAGATTGAAACCATTTCAGGTCGGGAGTAGCGCGGTACCATGAATAAGTCCTGTTGTTTGAAGGGAGTCGCGCCTTCCTATCAGAGCAAGCGGTCCGCCTCAATTACCAGAACGCTTTTTATGACGATTGAATCATATGACGGGTTTGCATTTCCACCGAATGCGTCGGATTAGCCATTATCCCATTCGCCAATGAAAGAAGCTGGATGCATTTCCTGTCACGTGGCAGACGACGACTATCTGTTTACAACCAAACACATCAAGTGAAACCGTCTGACTATATGATCCCGCTCACTTGGGATCATATAGTCATCGCCTTACCAGGTAACCTCTGTCGTGAATGCCAGATAATTCCCATCCGGCCCCTCAAAGCCAGGCGTATTCATGACCAGCATAATGGCCAGGGCAATGTCCCCCCCCGGCAGCCTGTGGGCGTAGACTTGATCAATCCGGTAATCCAGCGGGCAGCCTCTGCTGGTCGGAATTCGCGTATCTTCATGCAAAACTTTCACCTGCCCCGGAACCGACAGCAACAGGCGGAAGCCATAGGTTGAACCAAAAACCGTGCAATCGGCACCAGCAGACAGTTCAAAAGTATCCAGCTGGACTTCAATTGGCGTCCCGATTTCCATGGTTGTTTTAACGGGCCGGAAAACCACATTTTTGGGGTTAGCTGACAACTCACTGACCGGATTGTGGGCAACCAGCACACCATTGCTGGATTTCACGCCATATTGTGACAGCAAGGCGGATGCCTGTTGCTGGGCGGATGCGCGTGCTTGATTGGGTGAAGATGAATCCTCCTGCAGCACAACATCAATCGGAGTTCCAGAGACCCAGGAATCTGTTTTCACATCGACAATGGTGATGCTGGCATAAGGAAAGCCCGAGCCATCCTGAATACCATACTGCTCGAAGGCAAAGTAAGCACCATCATCAGAAAAACCGGTGGATCCCAGTTCTGCAAGATCAGCGGCAGAAGCTTTTGAAACCATCAAACCGGCAAAAACGGCAATGACACATTTGAAAAGTCGCGTGGAAGACATCATGAATTCAATCCTTTCGTGCAGCCTGTGCAGCAGAGCGAATGGCGCTGATATTGGCGCGGTAACCTTCGACCCCCGCTCCCTTATACACCGCCGAGCCTGCAACAAAAACATTGGCGCCCGCTTCCGCGACAAGCGGTACGGTTTCCGGCGTGATACCGCCATCGACCTGAATATCAATATTGCGATCTCCCACCATGGACCGGATGCGGCGCACCTTATCAGCTGTCGCTGGAATGAAAGCCTGACCACCAAAGCCCGGATTCACAGTCATGACCAGAATGAGGTCGAGCCGGTCCAAAACATACTCCAGAACAGATTCCGGCGTGCCCGGATTAAGCGATACGCCAGCCTTTTTACCCAATGCCTTTATAGCCTGCAAAGATCGGTCAAGATGCGGGCCAGCCTCGGCATGCACCGTAATAATATCGGCGCCAGCTGCCGCAAACTGCTCCAGATAAGGATCGCAGGGCGCTATCATGAGATGCACATCCAACACTTTTTTGGTCACAGGCCGCACGGCTTCCACCGCGATTGCGCCGAATGAAATATTTGGCACGAAATGACCATCCATCACATCCACATGGACCCAGTCACAGCCCGCTTCATCGATGGCGCGCACCTCTTCGCCAAGCCGCGAGAAATCCGCAGCCAATATGGAAGGGGCAATCAGCATGGGACGGCTCATGAGAAAATCCTGGGTTGTAGGGCAAAATATTGGATGATTGGCGGGTTAACACAGGCGAGAAAAACAGACAATGCGCCGGGCTCCGTCATAAATCGAACTTTGCTTCCCAACTGGGCAACGTATCATCGGGCCTGCTGGTTGTGTTATAGACCGCAATCGCGATCGCCCGGGCCATTGTGCTGGCAGCGGCTGCATTCAAAAGAATCAGGTCCGGAGCTGGACGTTCCTCTGTCGACAATCCGAACACCACATCACCATCCATCGGCGTATGGCATGGCCAGATAGCACGAGCATATCCGTCGTGAGCGCTCATTGCGAGCCGCTTTGTCTGGCCGCTGTTCAGTTTGGCATTTGTTGCAATGGCGCCGATAGTGGTATTTTCAACAGCCGTCAACGCTCTGTTCTGGTGCTTCTTGACCCTGACTTTAGCCAGGCTTGGTGTAACATCGGTTGTGCCAAGACCGCCAAATTCGCGATCTTCCTCAAAGGGAGCCGCCCAAAAATGCGGGCCCGTTCCCATTGTTACCTGCCCCACCGCATTGACCGCAACATAGGCGCAGACAAGCACATCGTCTGGAAGGCGCATTTCGGCATAGCCAAATCCACCACGCAGATTGGCAGTTGTCGCACCAAGTCCGGCTCCCACCCCGCCCAACAAAAATGAATCAGTCGCGTCGCGTATTGCTTTGCGGCCAAGGGCCGAATAGGGCGACTGACTCTGCCAGTCTTTTCGCCCGCCATTGCCAAGATCATACAAAATGGCTGATGGAACGATTGGAACCGTCTGATCACCCACCGGAAAGCCCCGCCCCTGTTGACGCAGCATATCTGTCACACCACCTGCAGCATCCAAACCAAATACCGACCCGCCAGACAGCACAATTGCATCAACATGAGTGACGGTGTTTTCGGCAGCCAGCAGATCAGTCTCCCGCGTGCCAGGTGCAGCACCCATTACATGCACAGCAGCTAATGTTGGCCGCTCGCACAAAAGCACAGTGACCCCGGTGCGAATGGTGGCGTCATCGGCATGTCCAACGAGAATTTTATCAAGTGCTGATTTCATAACTGCAAGCATTCACAAAAAAGGCCCGGATTTGCAACCGGGCCATGCAGCAAAAGTCAAATCAGCCTCAGTTGATCTGCTTGTAAGTTCCATCAGACCATTCGTACAAAACGTAGCCCGGCAAAGAGACATCGCCTTTGCCATCAAATGCAAGACGGCCAAGGACAGTTGTGAACTCGCCAGTATTCAAAGCCTTACGCGTTGCATCATAATCAGTCGATCCGGCTGATTGAACCGCCTGAGCCCAGGCCTGAATGGCAGCATATGTATAGAGCACGTAGCCTTCAGACGTTTTCCCAGCGTCTTTGAGGCTTTTGACCACATTCACAGCTTCAACATTGTCTTCCGGATTGGGAAAGAACGTCATAAGAGACCCTTCCCCGGCTTCACCGGAAATGCTCCAGAAATCATCGGTCATCAGCGCATCGCCAGATATCAGAACAGCGTCCACCCCCTGTTCGCGCATTTGTCGAACGATAAGGCCGGCTTCTGTGTGGTAACCGCCAACATAAAGCACATCGGCTGCTTCCTGCTGCAACTTGGTAACAAGTGCAGAATAGTCCCGCTCACCTACATTGTAGGCTTCATAGAGAATTGATGTGCCACCAGCAGCTTCAAACGCTGCTTTCGTTGCATCGGCCAATCCTTTGCCATAGACGGTCTTGTCGTGGACAAAGGCTACATTTTTGCCAATAAAGTTCGCACTCAGATAGGCACCGGCGGCGGCACCCTGCTGATCGTCGCGACCGCTCACGCGGTATGTGCCACCATCAGCGCTGCCGGGACGCTCATCCGTCAGCTTTGGATTGATGGAAGCCGGAGAAATCTGGATGATCCGTTCCTCAAAATAGACAGCCGATGCCGGAATTGATGAACTTGAGCAGAAATGACCCGCAACAAACACGACGCCTAAATCGGGCATTGTGTCGGCCACAGCAACGGCCTGTTTTGGATCGCACGCGTCATCGCCGATTTCCAGCATGATTTGTTCACCCAGGACACCACCAGAGGCATTGATGTCGGCAATCGCCTGTTCGGCACCGATACGCATTTGATCACCAAAGGAAGTATACTGACCGGTCATTGGACCAACTATTGCAATTGAAATCTCTGCATCGGCTGATGAGACAATTGTCAGGCCAGTTGCAAGAGTAATAGCTGCAAAAATTGTGTTCTTCATTCCGATACACCCCTTGGAACAAACAAGAAATTTTGCTTGTAATATGAAACGCTTGTGCCTTCGTTTCAAATATTCAATCGTACTTGTTGAACAATTGGTAGGGCTGGATTGGAAAAACTTGGTGCGCACCAAACCATCACTGATCACATTGCAGCAGGCGTCCACAAATGGCCTGTTTCTGCGTCGTAGCGGCTTCAGAAGCGAGCGCTTTGCTGACAGACAAGAGCCGACACACAGAGCATCCACCGAACCAACGTCGTAAAGTCGCCACAATATGATCCAGATTGGCGACAGCGCGCCGGTGTCAGCTCAATGCAGCTTCTACCGCTGTGAGTGCCTTATCCGCATCTGATCCATTGGGACCGCCTGCCTGTGCAAGATCCGGCTTCCCGCCGCCGCCCTTACCACCAAGTTCTGCTGCAACAATCTTCACCAGATCCACAGCACTGAAACGTTCGGTCATATCAGCAGACACACCAACAGATGCGGCCGCCTTTCCATCTTCGGAGACCGCGATCAAAACAACAACAGAGCTGCCGAGTTTCTGACGGGCCTGATCAACCAGACCGCGCAGGTCTTTTGGCGAAACGCCCTCAACCACCCGGCCGAGATACTTGAAGCCGTCCTTCTCTATGGCAGAATCAGACAGACCGGTCAGAGCCAGCTTGGCACGTGCATCGCCCAGCTCTTTCTCCAGCCGCTTGCGATCAGCCAGTAAAGATTCAACGCGTGTGACGGCATCAGCCGGTGTTGATTTCAGCGCATCAGCCACATCCTGCAAGCGTTGTTCCTGCTGCTTCAAATGTGTTCTTGCAGCTACCCCGGTGAACGCCTCAATACGCCGAATCCCGGACGCGACTGCGCCCTCGGACGTCACAGCGACCAAGCCGATCTCGCCGGTATTGCCGACATGGGTTCCACCGCATAATTCCGCTGAATAGATTTCGTGCTCCGCATCCGGGTCGCGATTGAATCCCATCGAAACAACGCGGACTTCATCACCATATTTCTCGCCGAACAGAGCCATGGCACCGGCTTCAATAGCATCATCCACAGCCATCAAACGGGTCGTCACGGGAGCGCTTTGCAGAATCAAATCATTGGCGATGGCCTCCACTTTGGCCATCTCCTCATCGGAGACCCCTTTTTGGTGGGAGAAATCGAACCGCAGACTATCCGGTGCAACGCGAGAGCCTTTCTGTGCAACATGAGGCCCAAGCACACGGCGCAAAGCCTCATGGATCAGATGGGTTGCCGAATGGTTTTTACGAATATCAGACCGCCGCGCATTATCGACCTGCAATGCGGCACTATCGCCAACAGACACAAGGCCACCCTCGCCAATTTGCCCTTTGTGAACAAACAGGCCACCGGCCTTCTTCTGCACATCGCTGACAGCAATACCAATTTTTCCATCGACCAGAATAGTGCCGGTGTCACCCACCTGCCCACCAGATTCGGCGTAAAATGGTGTCTGGTTGAACACCAGCTGCACCGTGTCGCCCGTGTCGGCCGTGTCAACTGATGCACCATCCTTGATGATGGCCATCAACTGCCCCTCTGCCCGCTCCTGCTCATAGCCAAGGAATTCGGTGGGAGCTATCTTCTCGGACAGTTCCAGCCACACTGTTTCAGTGGCTGCGTCGCCGGAGCCTGCCCAATTGGCACGTGCCAGTGTTTTCTGCTCAGTCATGGCAACATTGAAAGCGTCGGTATCAACACCGATTTCACGGGCCCGCAAAGCGTCCTGTGTCAGATCAAGCGGGAAGCCATAGGTGTCATAAAGTGTAAACGCAGTGCGGCCGTCAAATGTATCACCAGCCTCAAGGTCGTGGCTTGCCTCATCCAGCAAGGTCAGGCCGCGAGACAGTGTTTTGCGGAACCGGACTTCTTCCATCCGCAGAGTTTCCGTGATCATAGCTTCCGCACGCTGCAATTCCGGGAAAGCCTGCCCCATTTCACGAACCAGAGTGGGCACCAGCTTGTGGATCAACGGATCTTCGGCACCCAGCAGACTGGCATGACGCATGGCACGGCGCATGATGCGGCGCAGAACATAGCCACGCCCTTCATTGGAGGGCATGACGCCATCAGCCAACAAAAAGCTGGTTGCACGCAAATGATCAGCAATGATCCGGTGACTGGACTGATGATCCGCGTCTGCTGCAACACCCGTTGCCTCAACGCTTGCAGCAATCAGGGCTTTGAAAAGATCAATGTCGTAATTATTGTGGACGCCCTGCAGCACAGCTGCAATTCGCTCCAGCCCCATACCCGTATCAATGGAGGGCTTTGGCAAATTAACGCGCTCATCCGGCGTTGTTTGCTCATACTGCATGAAGACCAGGTTCCAGATTTCAATGAACCGGTCACCATCTTCTTCCGGACTGCCCGGAGGTCCGCCCCAGATGTTCTCTCCATGATCATAAAAAATTTCAGAACACGGGCCGCAGGGACCAGTGTCGCCCATAGCCCAGAAATTGTCATGGGTCGCGATGCGGATGATCTTTTCATCTGGCAATCCGGCGATCTTCTTCCAAAGATCAAATGCCTCATCATCCTCATGAAAGACTGTGACAAGCAATTTGTCTTTAGGTAGGCCGTACTCATCGGTGATGAGCGTCCAGGCATTGTGGATCGCCTGTTCTTTGAAATAGTCACCAAATGAAAAGTTACCCAGCATTTCAAAGAATGTGTGATGGCGTGCCGTATAGCCAACATTGTCCAGATCATTATGCTTGCCGCCTGCCCGCACACATTTTTGCGACGTTGCAGCACGCGGCACTTCCGGCTTCATTGCGCCGGTGAAGTAATCCTTGAACTGCACCATACCCGCATTGGTGAACATCAAAGTCGGGTCATTCAGCGGCACAAGCGGACTGGACGGCAGAACCTTATGGCCGTTTTTCTCAAAAAAATTGAGGAATGCCGAGCGGATTTCGTTGACGCCAGCCATAGGATTACTCTCATTTGCTGCGAAGAGGCGCACAAACCCGCCGGAATTGCCTTTCGGCACCGAACCGGATCATGCGCATCCTTCTGAAGATCAAGGATTGTTTAGATCGACGGGTGTTTTAGCGATCCGGTGAATATGTGTCCATAGGGGTATGAAAACCAGATGTGTTGCTTCAAACAAAAAAGCCGCCTGAAACAGGCGGCTTTTAAAATCTGAACGCTTGAAAAAGCTTATGCGCTCAACGCACCACTGTCTTTCTCGTCATCATCACTTGGATCGTCTTCCAGAAGTTTCTCGGCTATCAGGCCTGCATTCTGGCGGATCGCTGTTTCAATTTCCTGAGCAAGGTCGGGGTTTTCTTTAAGAAACTGCTTTGAGTTTTCACGGCCCTGCCCCAGACGCTGACTGTCATAAGAGAACCAGGCACCGGATTTATCGACAATCCCGGCCTTCACACCCAGATCAAGCAATTCACCAGTCTTGGAAACACCTGCCCCATACATGATGTCAAACTCGATCTGCTTGAATGGAGGCGCAAGCTTGTTCTTGACCACTTTGATCCGGGTCTGATTGCCCACAACCTCATCACCATTCTTGATAGCACCGATGCGGCGAATATCGAGGCGTACTGAAGCATAGAATTTAAGGGCATTACCACCCGTCGTGGTTTCCGGACTGCCAAACATCACACCAATCTTCATACGAATCTGGTTGATGAAAATAACCATGGTGTTTGATTTTGAAATTGAGGCTGTCAACTTCCGCAAGGCCTGGCTCATCAGCCGGGCCTGCAGACCTGGCAGAGAATCGCCCATTTCGCCTTCCAGCTCAGCGCGCGGTGTCAGGGCTGCGACAGAATCGATTACCAGCACATCAATCGCACCGGATCGCACAAGCGTGTCAGCGATTTCCAGCGCCTGCTCACCGGCATCCGGCTGTGAAATCAGAAGGTCATCCAGATTGATGCCCAGTTTGCGGGCATAGATGGGATCAAGCGCGTGCTCAGCATCGACAAACGCGCACACACCACCAATTTTCTGCGCTTCTGCAATCGTGTGCAGCGCCATGGTTGTTTTGCCCGATGATTCCGGACCGTATATTTCAACAATACGACCGCGTGGCAGGCCGCCTACACCCAGCGCAATGTCCAGACCAAGGCAACCTGTGGAGATTGTCTCAATCTCGACCACATTGTCCTGACCCAACCGCATGATTGAACCTTTACCGAAAGCGCGCTCTATCTGCCCGAGCGCTGCATCCAATGCTTTTGTCTTATTATCCATTCCGTCTCCATCGACGACTCTGAGCGAATTGATCATTTGACCCTCTTTGTTTCATGCAGACGCTGTCGTTGCAATTACCAATAATGTACATGTTTTGTTCCATATTGGCAATGGCGTTTTACATGATTGATTATTAAAAGCTATTTAATACATGTTCTTTTTTTGTTCAGACCCATTTTGGCAATAAGAGGTCTGGGGAATTGTCGTTCAACATTGAGCGCAGGAAGAATCAGTTCTCATCATATCCAAACATTCCGGCACTCTGTGTCAGCGCGCTGGTGCCGGTCCCGTTGAATCGCGCACAACCAGTTCCACCGGCCACACAGTCCGTTGCGGCGTCTCCTGCGGCAAGCGCACATGTTGCAACAACATTTTGCTGATCTCGGTCCCAGCCTCACGGATAGAGGACCTGGTTGTTGTCAAAGCTGGATGCATCTGTTCAGCCTTCAAAAAGGGCAACACATCATCATGGGCGATCAGCGACACGTCCGTTCCGATACCCTGCCCACTGCTGACAATTGCACGTGACGCACCCAGCGCCATCAATGTACTGGAACACAGGATCGCCGTGGGAGGATCAGACAAATTCAATAGGTCTTGCGTAAAGCTGAAACCGTTTTCCTCACTCATATCACCATCGCACAGAAGCTCTGGATCAATCTCAACTTCACGTTCAGCCAGTGCCTTACGATAACCAAGTTCCCTGTGGCGGGCGAACATCATGGCATTGGGGCTGTAGTTCAACAGAGCAATGCGGCGATGACCCAAATCAAGCAGATATCGGGTTGCCTTGAGAAAAGCGCCCTCATTGTCAATGTCCAGAAAGGCATAAGCGCCGGCTGCATCTGAACGACCATGCAGAACGAACGGAAATTTGAGATCCAGCAGATCCTCCACCCTATGATCTTGAATGCGCGGCGATGACAGGATAATGCCGTCCACACGCCCGTCGCGGACAATACGTCGATAGGCTTCCCGCTCAGTTTCCCGTTTGGTGACAGAGACCAGAAGGTCAATATCTTTCGTGCCAAGATGCTCGCCAACTCCGGCAAGAAACTCCACAAAATGGGGATCGAGCAGCAGGTTTTGATCCGCCGTCAGCAACATGCCTATTGTGCCGGCACGGCCCGTGGCCAAGCGCCTGGCACTCGCATTCGCGCTGTAGCCAAGTTCAACTGCAGCGTTCTGCACGCGCAGACGGGTTGCCTCCTTGACCTCAGGGTAGCCATTCAATGCCCGGCTTACGGTGGTCTGGGACAAACCAAGATGTTCGGCCAATTCACGTAGGTTCATGGTCTCAAATATTCGGTTTCGCAAAGGCGTGAGGCAAGATACAATTGTCATGCCTCATAGGATCGCAACTTCACAGATCAATCTCAAAGCGCTTTCAATTGCTCAGTGGAAAAGACCAGAGGCAATTCGTCAACCGTGAAAATGTGCTGCAATGCAACAACGGCAGATTTCTGCCTGTTCAGTCAGATCAATTCAGATGCCAAGCATCGATTTAAAATATGGCGCACACAATTTTCCACTTCAAAGCGCTTTAAAACCTGTTGTGATGCGGTTGGGCACCATGACTCGCGGATCACGCATTGCAGTCCCGAGTCTGAGCGCTTCCCTGAATTGTTACAAATAAAGCCGCAATACAATCTCCCAATTCACTGAAGAGCATTGTATAGAAAATGCTCAGTTATCTGATCCGGTGCGCAATGAGTGATCGCCCTGATACAATTCATGCTGATTGAACTGGCCGGTTTTGAGAGGAATGGTGCATGAGATTTCACAATAGATTTTTGGTAGTGACAGCTATTTTAACGTCGGCTTTGGGGACTGTCAGCACATCCCATGCCGTCGATCTGTCTATTGTTACGGGTTGGGAAGGCCGGGATTTGCAAATCCTGCGCGCCAATCTTGCAGTTTACGAAGACCGCACTGGTAATACTGTCGAAATTATCCCGCTGCCACGTTACACGGAGGATCAATTTGAGCGCTATTCGCTGTGGCTGACCGCCCAGAACGAAGAGATCGATCTCTACATGACGGACAGTACTTGGGCACCGCAATTGTCTGAGCACTTTCTGGATATGACATTTGCCGCGGACAACGTCATTCCCACCCACTTTCCGGTGACCATTGAATCGCAGACCGTCGACGGGAAATTGTTGGCCCTTCCGATATATGCCGAATCGACAGCCCTGTATTACCGCAAGGATCTGCTGGAAAAGCATGTCGCCTTCGTACCGGCAAGCTGGTCCGAGATGGTTGATACCGCGCGAAGCATTCAGGAAGCTGAACGTGCCGGAGGCAATCTGGATATGGTAGGCTTCGTATTTCCCGGCGCCCTTGGTGAAGACCTGACAGCAACAGCTCTGGAGTGGATCAAATCCCACGGTGGTGGACAGATTATTGAGCCTGACGGCACGATTTCCATCAACAACACCAGAGCTGCCGAAGCTCTTAAGATTGCACTGTCCTGGATTGGCGACATTGCGCCATTGGCGGTCCTTGAATACACAGAGGAAGATGCCCGGAAGGTCTGGGATGCAGGTAATGCTGTGTTTTTCCGCGCTTCCTCTGATGAATTCGCACGCAGCAAAGCGGACAATGCACCGCTCAAAGATCTGTTCGAAATGACGAGCCTGCCCATCGGTCAGGGCGGGTCCAGCCCTGCCGCAACTCTGGGCGGCTGGAATGTAGCCGTATCGCGCTACACACCGCATCCGGAAGAGGCAACGGCCCTGGCGCTGTTTCTGGCCTCAAGCGACGTGCAGGAACAAAGAGCCATTCAGCAAGGCAAACTGCCAACCATAATCGCCCTTTACAATGATGTAGATGTCACAACACAGCAGCCTGGTATCAGGCGCTGGAAGGGCATTTTGGAAAATGCTGTGCAATTGCCAGCAGCAGCCACCAAGCACAATTACAATGTGGTCAACAGCGAGTTTTGGACCGCTGTTCACAACACGTTGTCAGCAAGCGGATCAGCTGAAGAAAACGTCACCATTCTGGAACGACGGCTGAAGCGGGTCAAAGGGGCTAACTGGCGATAGCAGAAGCGTGAACTCGGATATCGAGAAGAGCCCGTTCTTAGCATCTTTCTGCGTTTTTGGCGGCGCTTTGATCGACCGCATAGGCACATTTGAAACTGCATTTCATTCGGGCCAGTCGCACCCAGGTCACTGGCAACAGACTGTTGGCGGTGTGGCCGCAAATGGTGCACGGCATCTGGCGCATTTTGGCGCAAATGTTACCTTTGCATCAGTCTTTGCCGATGATTCAGATGCGCAAACAGTGCGCAAGCGTTTGCTCGACGATGGATTGGCAATAGTCCCGGACTGCGTCATCCCCGGCAGCGTGACCCCCACCTATACAGTCATGCATGACCCATCTGGTGATGTGGTCGCTGGCCTTGCGGATATGGGGCTGCACCAGCATATGGATGAGGCCTGGGCCCGCAAGATGGCTTTGGCTGGATCAGAATGCAAACACTGGATTGCCGATTCAAATATCACCCCGATTGCTCTTGCAGAACTGGCCCACTTGAAAGGCGACAAGCAATTGTTCCTGATGGTGGTTTCACCCGCTAAAACAGCGGGACTGATGCCCTTGTTGCGCCATTTGGACGGCATCATCTGCAATAGACAGGAAGCCGAAGCTCTGGCGGATACTGTTTTTCCCGATGCATCCTCCGCTGCCAAGGGACTGGCCCCCCTTGGGACCCCCCTTTGCATTGTCAGTGATGGTGCCAAAGCCAGTGCTCTGGCATTCAGAACACCTGACCGCTCTGTGCAACTATCGCTGAAAACGCCTTTGCCACTTGCAGACCAGACAGACCTTGGGCCAGAGCAACAATTTCGCATGACCGGTGCTGGCGATATGTTCGCTGCAGCTTGTCTTTTTGCATTTTGCACCGAGACTGCTATAGCCCCCGAAAACATCCTCCGGCATGGTCATGCCGCTGCCAGACTTGCCATGATGGAAGAGGATTCCTGTCCGACAATCAGTTGGAGCGCTGTGACTGATGCAGCAGACCAAGAAAGCAACAATAATGACTAAAAACCTGTCTCAGCTCCTGCAGATATCAAAACCCGTCGCTGCGGCTCTGGCCGCCGGAAAACCGGTTGTTGCCCTTGAGTCGACAATCATCACTCATGGCATGCCATGGCCACAAAATCTGGAAACAGCTCAGGCTGTTGAACACACGATTCTGGATGAAGGCGCTGTTCCCGCGACCATCGCGGTGATGGATGGAACCATACGGGTGGGCCTTTCATCAGATGATCTGACACAGTTGGCAAAGTTGAAGGACGTCCGCAAATTGTCCCGTGCGGACCTTGCCCATGCGCTGGTTCTTGAACAGCCCGGCTCAACAACTGTAGCAGCCACCATGCTCTGTTCACAGCTCGCCGGTATCAAAGTCTTTGCAACCGGTGGATTGGGCGGTGTGCATCGCGGTGTTTCGGAGACGATGGATATTTCCGCAGATTTGGGAGAATTCCTGAAATCATCTGTGACTGTGGTCTGCGCCGGAGCCAAAGCCATTCTGGATGTTCCAAAAACGCTGGAGTGGCTGGAGACGCTGGGCGTTCCTGTGCTGTCATACGGAACTGATAATTTTCCAGCATTCTGGTCACGCGACAGTGGCCTTGCCTCACCCTTGCGACTGGATACGACGGAACAAATTGCCGACTTTATTCAGACCCGCGCTGTTTTGGGACAGGAAGGCGGACTGGTGGTCGCCAACCCGGTCCCGGCAGACGCAGAAATCGACAGGAAAGACCTGGAGCCGCTGATTGCGCAAGCTCTGGCCGAGGCCAGTGCCGCAGGCATTGGCGGCAAGCAGGTCACACCCTATCTTTTGCAACGTATCTTTGAGTTGACGGACGGGCGCAGCCTGGAAACCAATATTGCGCTGGTCAAAAACAATGCTGTTTTGGCAGCAAGAATTGCGGCGGCTCTATAAATGCGATTGCCTAAGCTTCGTCCAGCACTTCCTTGACGGCTGTTGCCAGCTGTTTCAGTGAAAATGGCTTGGGCAGGAATGAGAACTTTTCGCCTTCATCAAGATTCTTCGCAAAAGCGTCTTCGGCGTAACCTGATACAAAAATGATTTTCAGATCCGGTTGGGTCTCGCGCAATCTCTTCAACAGGGTTGGGCCGTCCATTTCCGGCATCATCACATCGGAGATCACCAGATCGATCTGATCATCAATCTCGTCGATTAACTCCAACGCTTCAGTGCCTGTGGAAGCCTCATGGACCTTGTATCCGCGAGATGCCAGTGCCCGGGCAGCAAACGCCCGCACAGCTTCTTCATCTTCGACCAGCATGATAGTGGCCGAACCGGTCAGGTCTGCATGTTCAGGCGCTTTCTTGACTTCTGCAGGCTGCTCTTCGCCCTCTTTTTCCACATAGCGGGGCAGCATGATGCGGAATGTCGTTCCCTTGTCCACTTCACTGTCGACATAGATGAAACCATCCGTCTGTTTGATGATGCCATAAACCGTGGACAAGCCAAGCCCCGTCCCTTGCCCCACATCCTTGGTGGTGAAGAACGGTTCAAACACCTTTGAAACCACTTCCACAGGCATCCCGGTTCCAGTGTCGGACACTTCGATCAGAACAAATTCAGCGGCCGGAACTTCTGAATGGCCAAGGCGCCCGGCTTCATCTGCCAGCATATTGCGCGTGTTCACCTTGACCGTGCCGCCTTCCGGCATGGCGTCTCTGGCATTTACGGCCAGATTCATGATGACCTGCTCAAACTGGTTCAGATCCGCTTTAACAGGCCACAGATCGCGGCCATGACGCACCTCCAGAGACACTTTCTCACCCAGGAGACGGTCCAGCATGACCGACACTTCGCTCATGACATCACTCAGCTGCAAAATCTGCGGTCGCAATGTCTGGCGGCGTGAGAAGGCCAGCAACTGCCGCACAAGGCCAGCGGCCCGATTGGCGTTCTGTTTGATGTTCATGATGTCCTGGAAGGACGGATCAGACGGCTTATGGCTGTTCAGCAGCAAATCCGAAAAGCCGATGATGGCGGTCAGAACATTGTTGAAATCATGTGCCACACCACCAGCCAACTGGCCAATGGCCTGCATCTTCTGACTTTGTGCAAACTGCTCTTCAAGTGTGCGTTGCTCGGTGGTCTCCGAGGCAAAGATAATGGCCGCTTCATTATCATCATTGGCTTCAACACCGCTGACATAAATCTTGGCTGAATGATCGCCCTCGCCTTCCAGCGTCACCTCAATCGGCTCAATGCCCGACCGGCCATTGATCGCGGCCGTCAGTGCCGCGCGCAGGTTGGGCCTGTCACGTTCAACAACACTGTTGACGAGATCAACCTGCCGGCCCTCGACAAACTCCGGCCCAAACAGCCGCACAAAGCGCGCATTGCAGCGACCCAAGCGCCGGTCGCGTGTAACCGAGGCAATGGCAATGGGCGTATTGTTGAAGAAGCGTGAGAACCGCACTTCCGCCGCACGCAACGCATCAGATGCGTCACCGCTTTTCGCCCGGTTGATCACCACACTGCGCGATGCGCCCAGCACGCCTTCTGCGCTTTGCGGCACATGGTGTACCAAACGTACAGGGACACTTCGGCCACTGGCATCCATAAGGTCCAGGTCTATGGTCTCGCTGGCAGGTTTGATCAGAGTTCCATTGGCTGCCAGCAAATGCCCGGCGGCCTGATTATCCACCAGATCAAACAGATGCAGATCTGATGGGCGAACCTCCGCGATATCCAGTTGCAGCCACTCAGCCAGTGTCGCGTTGAGATAGGCAAGCCTTCCATCTGGGTTGATTGACAGAAAGCCAACCGGGGCGTGATCAAGATAGTCAATCGCGGTTTGTAATTCCTGAAAGATGTTTTCCTGCGTTTTGCGATTGTTGCTGATGTCCGAAACTCGCCAGACCTGCAAGGACTGTTCAGCCTCTTCGGTCGGAAGCGGTCTGACCTGAACATTGTACCAGAACCCGTTTTCCGCGCGTACGGGGGCGATTTTGCCCGTCATCCCGTTTGCAGCGCTCAGGGACACTGGAAGACGAATCTCCTCATCAGCCGCCTGATTGGACTGAATAACCTGCCCCAATCGGAAAATCGCATCAGCTGCATCCGGATCACGGCTGAAAATGGTCTCGACACTGCGCAGGGCGGCATCATTGTCCGCACCGGTCAGCTGTTTGTATGCCGGGTTGGCATAGACGATCCGACCAACATTATCGGTGACACAGATCCCTTCAGACAATGTGTCGACAAACTGGCGGGACAGTTTGTTTTCCTCAGAATCAGTATTCTCACCGACAACGCCAAGCGCCCAGAGAAACAGGCAAAGAATACCCAGCGTGGCAAACATGCCCAGAAAGCCCATGACTAACTGGTCTGAAAACTCCTGGGGAACATAGAACAGCCCCACAACACAGACGATCAACAAAACCACCACCAGAGTGAGCCGCATGATGCGTTTTTGACCGAGTTCGGTCGCACCGGCTGATCCCGCCTGGCTGTAGTGTTCAGAATTTTTGTTTGAACGAGAGTCTGTCACGACAATCCGGGCTTTGTTATTCATGCAGGCGTATCAGTGGCTCATTGGCAGTTTTCAATGAATCACAACCATATAGAGACTTATTTGCAGATGCCCGCTCTGTCACGGAATTTGTGCAGTTTGGGCGTGTTTCAGCAATCTTGGGTCATTTTTTGTTCAAGCGCATCACGAAGCCGATGACCTCAGCAACCGCCTTATAGTGATCCTCCGGAACTTGATCGTCGATCTCCACCGTCGCGTAAAGTGCACGCGCCAATGGCGGATTTTCAACAATCGGAACGTCAGTGCTCTCGGCAACTTCACGAATTTTAAGAGCGACCGTATCAATACCTTTGGCCACACAAATTGGTGCGTTCATGCCTTCTTCGTAAGATAGCGCCACCGCAAAGTGGGTCGGGTTGGTAATGATAACAGTTGCTTCTGGCACGCGCGACATCATCCGGGCACGACCACGTTCCATACGAAGTTGCCGAATTTTCGCCTTGATCGCCGGATCGCCTTCAGAATCCTTGTGCTCATCACGCACTTCCTTGAGCGTCATCTTCTGACGTTCAAAGAATTGATGTTTTTGCCACATGAAATCCAGACCAGCGATGACCGTCATCAGCAAAAGAGTGATCAGCAAAAGCTTGACAGCCATGTCATGAAACAGCGGCAGAATGGCCACTGCTGGGCTGATCAGCACACTTTCCAGGCGGTCAAGTTCTGGCCAAAGGGCCGCCATGATAAGCACCGAAACAAGACCAAGCTTTGACATTCCCTTGGCAAAATTGACCAAAGCTTCGGGAGAAAACAGACGCTTTGCGCCAGCCAGAGGTGAAATCTTTGACCATTTGGGCTTAAGAGGGTCTATCGACCAAACAAGTTTGTGTTGAACCAGATTGCCAAGTGCTGCCGCCAGTACCAGCAGAAGAAACGGGACTGCGAGCGCGGTGGCAAGGTCACGCCCGGTTTGCATCCACAAGCCGGCCATAGCGCCCCGATCAAGCGAAAGAGCATGCGCATTGGACAGATAGCCACGCAGCAATCCACCAAGGTGAGCCGCACTTATGGGCGCCAAAAAAGCAATCATCAGCGTAACCATCAGCAACACAAACCATGTGTTGACCTCTTGGCTCTTGGCAACTTCCCCGCGTTTGTGGGCGTCTTCCAGCTTTTTAGAGGTGGGGTCTTCGGTTTTTTCTGATTTATCTGGTTGATCAGCCATTGCCCCTCCTTTCTATTGCGCCAGAAACCGGCCGAGCAGCGTGGCAAAATACTCGTGATAGACCGCCATCATTGTGCTCAGGAGAAGTGCCAGAAGCACAAATCCAAGCAGAATGGATGCGGGCATTGCGATGAAGAATATCTGGATTGCGGGCATCAATCGGCTAAGCACGCCAACCCCCACATAGAATATCAGACCGAACACCAGAAATGGTGCCGCCATGCGAACACCAAGTGAAAACGCGTCCGACATGGACATGACAGCCATCATGGCCATGTCACTGGTCGGCGGGATGATTCCGGGTTTAAACAGGATGTAGCTATCGTGGATAGCCGCAATCACTACGTGATGCATATCAGTGACGAACACCAATGTGACCGCAAGCACGCCTAGAAAGTTGGCAAATAAGGCGCCCTGAATCCCCTGTGTCGGATCAACACTTTGTGCAAGCCCCAGACCCATCTGGTTGGCAATCGTACTTCCAGCAACGGAGGTCGCCATCAGAATCATGCGAACAGTCAGGCCGATAAACAAACCGATCAGAACTTCCTTGATCATCGGAACCAACGCGCCAACCGGCCATGTCTCCACAGCAAATCCCGGCAATTCAACCAATGGCACCATGAGCAGTGTCAACAAAAGCGCAAAAGCAAGCCGTATGCGCGTTGGAATACCATTTTGGCCAAAGCCTGGCAGCAGCATCACCAGAACACCAACCCGCGCAAAAACAAGCATGAAGCGATAGGCCAGATCAGGAGCAAGAGAAATATCCACCTAGCCCGCACCTTGCGAGAGCGAAATCGGTTGTCTTGCGTGATCAAAAACGGATTCGGGTTGGCTGGCTATCATACCGGATCACCCAGACCCGGCATCACTAACGTCCAGCGACAATATGATCGGCGACCCTATCCATGAAGCTGTTAAGCGTCTGGCCCATAAAGGGCATGGCAATCAACATGGCAACGAAGATAGCTATGATCTTTGGAACGAATACCAGTGTCATTTCCTGAATTTGGGTCAACGCCTGAATGAGCGCAATAATAACCCCGACACCAAGGCCGACGAGCATAACGGGTGCACTGATTGCAAGCAGCGTAGTGATGCCATCACGGGCAAAATCAAGCACCTCCGGTCCGGTCATATCAGCTTCTTTCAGGTTAGCAGATCAAATGCCCTTCAGATTGGCATCCGCATAATTTCTTCATAGGCGGAAATGACTCGGTCCCGCACGGAAACCATAGTCTGCAGTGCAATTTCAGTTTCTGCAACAGCCGTTACCATTTCAACCATATTGGCGGTTGGCTGACCCGTCGCAAAAGCCATGCTTGCCTGTTCGCCCGCCTTACCAGTTTCGGCGACATCTGTTGCCACCTGCGACACCATAGAGGCAAAGGAGTTATCTGCCGATGGTGCAATTTCCTGTGCCTTGGCAGGCAATTGGCTGACGGTCTTCGAAGCGGCGGAATAAGCGTTTGCGGCCCCCAAGGCGGTGTTGATAGCCATTGTAAAATTATCCTCTCAGAATATCGAGCGTACGCTGCATCATCGTGCGCGTGCTTTGGATAACATTCAAATTGGCTTCGTAGCTGCGCTGGGCTTGCCGCATATCCACGGTTTCAATCAGCGTGCTCACATTGGGCAATTTCACGTAGCCTTGATCATTTGCTGCCGGGTGACCAGGCTCAAAACGCGTCTTGAAATCTGAGCGGTCCTGACGAATCGGCCCCATTTCAACGACCGAAACCCCGGTTTCACGGTCCAATGCTGTCTTGAAGCTTGGCATTTTACGCCGATAGGGATCAGCGCCCTGCGTCGTTGCCGTGCTGTCGGCATTTGCAATGTTTTCTGCAATAATTCGCATTCGCCCACTCTGAGCGCGCAGTCCCGAAGCGGCGACTTTCATTGAGTCCAGGAAGTCCATGCAAAATTCCTTTCAAATATTCTCATCGACCAATGGCGATTCGGAAAAGGCCCATAGTCTTGCTGTAAAGCGATGTCGCAGCCTGATAATCCAGTTGGTTGGACGTGACTTTCATCATTTCTTCTTCCAGAACCACTTCGTTTCCCTGCGGCGTGATCTCAGATGGCGTATCGATGCCAGAGTTCATGGAAGTTTTCAGTGGCGCCATGGCTGCGGAAATATGCTCTGGATGCGTTGTCGCTGCGGTCGGTGTCATCTGTGAGCCGCGCTCGGATGCTGTGCTGGCCATTTGTGCAAAATCCGGTTTTTTCAAATCCCGTACGCGATAGCCTGGCGTATCTGCATTCGCCACATTTTCGGCCAATAGACGCTGGCGAGATTCGTGCCAAAGCATCTTGGATTTCAGGGCCGAAAGAATGCTGATATCACCCATTCCCATGATAGGCCCTCATGTTCAAATGCCCCGTTCGCTTCTCAAATTAGTTTATGAAGTATTAATGAGGCAGCCATGGTTAACAAAACCTTAACCCCCTTAACAATTTCCTAACTGTGTTGGCTGCATTCTGCCGTAATTGGGTAGCAGGATTCACAGCGTGGAATTGCGTTTGCGCGGTTTCAACGCTGGATTAGAAGTTAGGGGCGCATAATGCGTGAGTATTTGTTGCAGTTTATGGGCGAAGAAGCAGCCATGGGTGTGCAGTTCATGGTGGCACTTTTGGCTGTTTTGGTGCTGTTTGGTGTCTTTGTCTGGTTCCTGCGCCTGATTACAGGCAAAGGCAGACGTAAAGTCGTATCACAGGACCATCGCCTGGCCATTCTGGATAGAACCCAGATAGACGACACCCGCAGTCTTGTGCTGGTGCGCCGTGACGACGTGGAACATCTTGTGATGATCGGCGGGCCCAGTGATGTGGTCGTCGAATCGAATATCGGCGAACACGCGGATGAACACGACAGGCATTCAGAGCACCCACTTCCCGGCCATGAGATTGCACGACGCGTGATTGCACAACGCCCTTTGCGCACAATGTCGCTCAGTGGCTCTGCAGCCACAGTTGCTGAAAGCATCGGCCTTGCAGCGGCCAGTCGGCCAGAAGTTTCCCTTGCACCTCCACCACCACCAGAAAACACCCTCGTTCACGAAGCACCATCCTTCAAAGCGGCTGAACCTGAGCCAGAGGTCTTGATTGAACCTCAATCCGCAGAAGAAGCGCATCCGGTCGTGATTCCTCCCGAACCACCTCAGCCAGAAGTGCCCGTTGCGCCCGAAACAGTCAGGCCTGCACCAGCAGTTGCTGCAGTACCCGTCGCAACGCCACCTGTTGCACCTGCCCCCGTGGAGCCAACCCCTGCAGCTTTGGCGCCCGTAGTTTCGATGCCTGTTGCAGCAGCGCCCGTTCCTGAAGCGCAACCCGCTCCAGCTCCCGCTCCGGCACCAGAAATAATGGCTCAACCTGAACCTGAACCTGAACCTGCACCGGCACCTCAGCCAGCACAGCAACCGGTACAGAGCCCACAACCAGCGCCAGCTGTTGTAGCGATGCCAGAACCAGTGCCAGTATCTCAACCGGAAGCATCGCCCCAACCAGACCCGCAGCCTGTAGCTGTTCCTGCACAGCCTGTGGCCGCAGTTCCTGTATCGGCTTCCGTAGCTCCTGCAGTTGCTGTCGCAGCCCCCGCTCCAATCCCTACCCCCGAACCAGCGCCCGTTGCTGAACAAGTTGCTCCTGTACTGCAGTCGGTGCCACAACCTGTGCCGCAGCAAGCGCCTGTTCTCGCACCCGCACCACAGCAAGCGCCAGCCGCGCCTGCCGCAGAGCCTGAGCCAACTCCAAGAGATTTATCTGCAGAAATGGAAACCGCGCTCATGCAGGAACTGGAACAGCCACCTGCCAGCCTGTCACGCGTCAACCATGTAGTGCGTCAGGAACAACAAGCCATCAGCACGCTAGCTGCAAGGGAAGCAACGACCCCAGCCATTATGCCCGCAGCAGCTAATGCCGAGCAGCAGGGCCACACGACCCAACAGGACGTCGATTTGTCTGCCGGTCTTGCAGCGGCAATGGGCCTGGAGCCTGAAGTACCAGCAGCACCGCAATATAGTGAAGAGCAAAGGGCACAGGACGATTTGGCCCTTGAGGATGCAATTGCAGGAATGCTCATCGGTGATCAGCCGCAGAATGGCACTTCTGACCCTGCAGAAAGTAGCGTATATTCGGCGTCAGAATCAGTGCCAGAAGGCCCTGAACGGCCTGTGGACACAACGCGTCCGGGCCGGGTTGATGACGAGATGAGCCGATTGCTTCAGGAACTGGCGATACCAAGCCGCGCATAAGCAACCTTCAATCGTTCTTTCGAGCAACCAGGGTCATTTGGCCATGGCTGCTTGGCCTGATCGTGAGCACGGCTGCCAGCACTGCTTTTGCTCAGGATATCTCTATCGGCTTTGGCGATAGCACTGGGGTCAGCGAACGCGCGATTCAAATCGTTGCGCTTATAACAGTCCTCAGCCTGGCACCTTCTATCCTTGTCATGGTCACAAGTTTCACCAGAATTGTGGTGGTGTTGTCTCTGTTGCGGTCTGCCATAGGTCTGCAAACAGCGCCGCCCAATTCAGTGATGATCAGCCTCGCGCTGTTCCTGACCGCCTTCATCATGGCACCGGTTTTTGAGACTGCCTATAATGACGGCATCGAACCGCTGGTTCAGGGTGAATTGGAGTTTGCAGAAGCATTCGAAGCGACTTCAGCCCCATTTCGCACCTTCATGTTGTCGCATGTCCGAGAAAAAGATCTGCAACTATTCGTGGATCTGTCACGGAGTGAAGAACCGGCGTCACCAGAGGATATAAGCCTGCGCGTTCTGGTACCCTCTTTCATGATAAGCGAGCTCAGGCGGGCTTTTGAAATTGGGTTTTTGATCTATCTGCCATTCATCATCATTGATCTGGTGGTCGCTTCGGTGCTGATGGCCATGGGTATGATGATGCTGCCTCCGGTCGTGATCTCGCTGCCCTTCAAACTCATTTTCTTTGTATTGGTGGATGGATGGAGCCTTCTGGCGGGATCTTTGGTGGAAAGCTTTCAGACACCGATTCCCATATAATTCGGCACAAAATGGTATGCGCTGTCACCACACCTGACCACGAGCCGCGACCCGTTCCTTGCGATCGATCACATCGCCACGCATAAGCATCACATGATCAAGCATGTTGGAAACCACACAGGCATGGTTGGGGATAATTTTCACCTGTTGACCAACCTCAAGGTCAATCGGTGCGGCACTGACAAGGCGGCCATGCTCTTCGCTCAACTGGTCGATAACCACATCACCATGACCAACAACATGGCCATACCCTTCAAGCCCCAGCAGATCTGACGTCAGCACTTTGGAGCCTGCATCAATGATTGCCCGGTTCGGGGTCGGGACAGAGACGACCGTCGCAAGAACAGTGAGCGCACAATCGGAAATGTCACATGTCCCGCGTGCAACGAGTGAACGGTCATTATAGACATAAGTGCCTATCCGATATTCAGTCGCAACTGGCATTTGATGAGCTTGCCACATGTCGGGTGATCCTCCTGATGAGATGATTTCAACTGTAAGACCACGGCTCTCAATCAGATCAATAGCTGCAGTGAGCCATTCAGCAACCCTGCCTGCTTGGCCAACAGGCGGATACGTCATGAGACCGGCAAAGCGCAGACCGGGGGACGCCTCAACTTCAGCCGCCAGATCCGCTGCCTGTTCCGGGGTGGAGACACCACACCGATCGGCACCCGTGTTACATTCAATCAGCACCGGCAAGGGTTGCGGCGCATCAGCAAGGCCCAAGCTCAGGCCACGAATGACCGTTTGGCTGTCAGCCACAACGGACAAGGTAACGCGTTCCGAAAGCGCGCGAAGCCTGGCAACCTTCTCAGCGCCCAAAATGTTATAGGTTATGAGGATATCGCCCACGGCCCCACCCGCCACCATTGCCTCTGCTTCGCTTACCTTCTGGCAAGTAAAGCCGACAGCTCCCTGAGCCAGTTGATATTGCGCGAGCCCCGGCAATTTATGGGTCTTGATATGTGGTCGAAGACGCAGATTGTGCTGATCGCAGTAGCGCTGAAAATCACGAATATTTTTCTCGGCGATATTCAGGTCCACCAGAACGGCTGGCGTATCAATTGGGAGCACGTTCATGTCTGTCTTCTTTCAACTTGTTTTCACGCAGCCTGAGTAGCCTTGTTGAATTACACATGTCTTTCAGCAGCTTGCCAATCATTTCCCCAATAGTGTTGACAAAATCAATTCCCTTCGTCAACGTTATTCCACAATACAGATATGAATTCCAATATAGTGGAATAACGCCAGCTAGGAGAAAAAACATGCTGAGAAGTCTGTCTAAATATGGAATCGCCGCAGCTCTGCTATGCGCATCAGGAAGCATCGCCTTTGCAGATAAATTGCAGGATGTACTAGATCGCGGATATCTGATCGCCGGATCAGGGAGCACCAACGCGCCATGGCACTTTAAGGACGAGAACAACGAATTGGTTGGTTTTGACATCGACATGTTGCGCCTGATCGCAAAAGGTCTGTTCGATGACCCGACCAAAGTTGAGTTCGTCAATCAGTCCGGTGATGCTCGCATACCCAATCTGGCAACTGATAAGGTCGACGTTGCCTGTCAGTTCATGACGGTCACCGCAGGTCGCGCCCAACAGGTCGAATTCACTATTCCCTATTATCGCGAAGGTGTTGGCCTGATGCTGATGGCCAATGGCGACTATAAAAGCCATGAGGAACTTCTGGCTGCGGGTGATGATGTAACCGTTTCAGTTCTGCAAAATGTATATGCAGAAGAAATGGTACATGCAGCCCTGCCAGAGGCAAATGTTGATCAATATGAAAGCGTTGATCTGATGTATCAGGCGCTGAATTCAGGCCGCTCTGCAGCCGCCGCGACCGACCAATCTTCGCTGAGCTGGTTCATGGCCCAAAACCCCGACCGGTATCTGGATGCGGGCTATGGCTGGAACCCGCAAAGCTACAGCTGTGCTGTGAAGCCGGGTGATCAACGCTGGCTGAACTTTGTGAACTCTGTACTGCATGAAGCGATGACCGGTGTTGAATTCAACACATATGCAGCATCGTTCAAACAGTGGTTTGGTGCTGAATTGTCTCCGCCGCAGATCGGTTTCCCGGTAGAGTTCAAATAACAGATCAACAAATTTCGAGGGCACTCGGTGGAGTACAATTTCAACTTTGCAGCGGTATGGCGTGACTTTGATCTGCTGATGGCAGGTCTCGGACTGGGATTGATCCTGGCTGTTATCTCCATTGCAATTGGTTGTTTGATTGGTCTGCTGGCTGCCTTCGGAATGTTGTCGAGAAACCGGGTCCTGCGGTTCGCCTCCACAGCCTATGTATCCGCAATTCGGAACACACCAATTCTGGTGCTGATCCTGTTTACCTTCTTCGCGCTGCCACAACTCGGCATCCGTTTTGGCAAAATTGAATCGTTCATTATCACGCTATCTGTCTATTCGGGCGCGTATCTCACAGAGGTTTTCCGGGCTGGTCTCATAGCCCTGCCGTCGGGATTGCGTGAAGCTGGCCTGTCAATCGGGCTGACAGAGTTCCGCACGAAGCTCTATCTCATCGTGCCCGTGATGTTTCGCAATGTCCTGCCCTCGCTCAGCAACAATTTCATTTCGCTGTTCAAGGACACCTCGCTGGCAGCGGCAATCGCGGTGCCTGAACTGACATTCTATGCACGCAAGATCAATGTTGAAACGTTTCGAGTGATTGAAACCTGGCTGGTTGCAAGCCTTCTATATGTGGTCGCCTGCTATGTCATCGCCGCGATCCTGAGACGGATCGAAACACGACTTGCGATTCCAGGATAGGGTTTGAGCGATGGAACTTCTTCAAGCATCACAAGCCATATGGGGCGCACGCTGGCCAATCGTGGAGGGCATGGGAAACACACTCTTCATTTCACTGATTTCAATTCTTGTCGGCACAATTCTGGGCGTTGTAGTGGGGCTGCTGCTGACATATGGCAATAAATTCGTTCGCTTTTTCGTGCGCGTATATTCCGACTTTCTGCGCGGGACACCCGTCTTTGTGCTCATCCTTGCCTGCTTCTACATCCTGTCTGTCATTGGCATTCAACTGACGGCCATTCAGGCAGGCATTTTTGCACTGACGCTGTTTTGCAGCTCACATGTCGGAGAGATTGTACGCGGTGCACTGCAGGCTATCCCACGCGGGCAAACAGAAGCCGCCAAATCTGTGGGGCTGACGTTCCGCACAACATTCTTCTCTGTCCTGTTACCGCAGGCCCTGAGACAAATACTGCCCACATGGGTCAACACCGCCACAGAGATCGTCAAAGCGTCCACATTGCTGTCGATCATTGGCGTCGTGGAATTGCTGCTCTCCGTCCAGCAGGTGATTTCCCGAACTTACCTCAGCCTTGAACTCTATTTTTTCGCCGGTTTTATGTTCTTCCTGATCAATTTTACGATTGAAAAGGTCGGGCGATTTGTAGAGCGCAAAGTCGCAATCCCCACTTAAGGTACCCTGATGTCTGCTCCAGTCCTGGAAATAACCAACCTACACAAACGGTTTGGCGACTTGGAAGTGCTGAAAGGCATTGATCTGACGATGCACAAGGGCGATGTGGTCAGCCTGATCGGCTCCAGCGGATCTGGCAAGACCACACTTCTGCGCTGCGTCAACCTGCTGGAACAGTATGAAGAAGGCGTGGTGTCAATTAGCGGAGAGCAGATTGGCTACACCATAAAAAACGGCAAGCGCATGCTGCTGCCGGAAAAGCAGATCGCGCGTCAAAGGGCCATGACCGGCATGGCGTTCCAGCATTTCAATCTGTTCCCTCATATGACCGCCATTCGTAATGTGATGCTGGGCCTCGTCAAAACTCGGGGCATGGACAATGATCAGGCACATTCCACAGCAGAACAATGGCTACAGAGAGTTGGCATGCATGAAAGGCGCAACCATTTCCCAGGTCAGCTGTCAGGTGGCCAGCAACAACGGGTGGCCATAGCCCGGGCGATTGCCATGAACCCGCAACTGATGCTTTTTGATGAAGTCACATCTGCGCTGGACCCAGAATTGGTGAATGAAGTGCTGTCAGTGGTCCGCGACCTGGCAAGTGACGGCATGACCATGCTGCTTGTGACCCATGAAATGCAGTTTGCCCATGACGTATCAAGCAAAATCATCTTCATGCAGGACGGAACTATCGGTGAAGAAGGCCCGCCGGAGCAACTCTTCAGACATCCGAAATCGGAACGGCTGGCTGAGTTCCTCAAGAGCTCAAAATTCTAACGGGCCTAATTCTAACAGGGAAGGCAATGATGACAATCAAACGGTACGGAGTTGACGAATCCAAGGGTTCCGGGCAACAAGCTCTGCCATTTGCCAAAGCAACGGAAGCAGACGGCTGGCTGTATGTCTCAGGGCAAACACCGATGGTGAATGGCGAAGTTATAGATGGCGGTATCATCGCGCAGGCAAATCAGGCCATCCGCAACATGATCGAAATTCTGGAAGCTGCCAATTATACGACGGCAGATATTGTCCGCATTGGTGTCTGGCTGGATGATTCCAGAGATTTTTGGAGCTTCAACAAGGTCTTTGCGCAATATTTTGGTGACCACCCGCCAGCACGCGCCTGCGTCCAATCGGCAATGGTGGTTGATTGCAAGGTGGAAGTCGATTGCGTTGCTTACCGCAAGACAAGCTGAATTCTACAATCTATACTGTGTGGGGCTGAATTCGATAGGGAGACTGTGTTGCCGCAGACACCAGCAACCACAACAAAGAGCCGGGCCAGAGGGCTGGAGCGGGCTTTTGCCATTATTCACTATCTGCATCTGGGCAAGGAGCCCAAGCGGCCGATTGAGATTGCAGTTGGCATGGCCGCCCCGAAATCATCTGTCTATGAATTGGTTGGCATCCTGACCAGTCTGGGTGTTCTGGAACGCACAGATACCGAAGGCCGCGTATTTCTGGGCCGCAAGCTGCACCATTGGGGATTGAGCTACATAGAGAATTTTGATCTCACCCGACTTGCCCAGCCCATGCTTGAATTCATAACAGCGGAGACCAGAGAAACCTCGCAATTATGTATGATTGATGGTGACAAATATACGGTTGTCATGATGAATGAGGGCAGTCGGCAATTTCGCATCAGTGCTGATGTCGGCCAGCGGACTCCCCTTCCATGGACCGCCTCCAGTCGCTTGCTTCTGACTCATTTGTCAGATGCAGAAATTCTGGACTTCATTCCTGATGAGGATTTTATTCTCCCGGATGGATCAACTCTGGACACACAGGATTTCATACGCAGTATCAGAACAGCGCAGAGCGATGGTTTCTTCTCATTTGACAGTCTGGCCGACACATACACCCATTGCTTTGCAGCCCCCGTTTATGATGGCTCGGGCCAGTGCATGAGCACATTATGTCTGATCGCACCGAAGCAGGATGCAACATCGAATTTTCAGATGTATCGGGATGTGCTCACGCGGGCCGCAAGCGATCTGACAAATGCATTGAAATCAGGACCCGAACAGAGCATTCAGGCGGCTGAATAGACCGCTGAGAGACACCTGCTAGACCGAGCCATCCACCGCAAGACCTTCTTCATTTTGCATGGTGGCGTCCCGCGCGGGACCGTCCGGCGCATCAGGGGCCTGCGCGGTTAATCTGCCATCGGGTGGTGCAATATACCGTCTGCGATAGTCGCTCATGAACGAGCGCATTGCGTCTGATGTGCTAAGTTGCTGAGAAACAGTTCGGAATTCCAATCCCAGATCTTCCAGAGGGGCTGTCACAACATCGAAGGCAGCTGCGTCTTCGCTATCGCCCATTTTCTCGGCAAATTTTCCGCGCAAACGTTGCTGCCCAAGACCGTCTCCAGCCAAGGAGTAGCCAATTCCGGCTTTCAGAACAGCCTGCCGCTCGATATCAATCAAAGGTCTGTCATCTGACCAGCTATCGGCTGCAACACGTTCATAGGATTCAGCTGCGGACTGCCAGTTTTGGGCATCCCACTGAATATCAGCGATCAGACGCTCTGCGTCATTTCCCTGCAAATTCTTGACCAGCGTCACCGCCAATTCCGACTTCCCGGTGTCAGCAAGGGCTTTCGCTTCGAGCAGACGCCTTTGACGGTCAAGCAGATTTGGGAGTTGAGCCTGCTGCGTCCTTCGTATCGCCTGAAGTGCACGATGCGGCTCTTTGTTGAGGATATGGACGAATGCAAGATCAGCTGCAATTTGTGCACGTGCAGTGCCACGCAGCCGGTTATCAACCTGATGAGCAAGCAATTCGGTAGCCTGTGACAGCAGATCAACATCGATCAAGCGCGCAGCCAGCTTGCGCACCATCTCATCACCTTTGACACCAATGGGCGTCAACTCGCGGAAATCATAATACAGCGCCAGCGCCTCTACAGGGTCCAGCGCGGAAGCACCGCCGTGAAGAAACAGATCTTCAAATCGACCGTTAATGTCATCCTGTAAAGAGCGCGTTGTCTCCGACTTCCTGTCAACCAGAACCGCTGATTTCATAGTCTGGAACGATTTACGGTATTGGGCATCATCTGCGTAAAGTCTGGACAGAAGACGGAGGCTTTTCAACTCGATTTCGTCACCGCGCCAACGCAAAGAAAGCCCGGCAAGTTCCCGCAAGATTTCTTCACTGGAGATCTCACCACTCTCATGAAGATGCTGCAACGTCAGGAAGTCAATTTCGGCACTTTGTGGCCTTTGGCCAAGCGCCTTCGCCTGAGTCCATGACCGCATGGCACCTTCAATGTCACCCGCCTGCATGGCAATGCGTCCACGCAACAGAAAATATCTGGCAAGATGACCGGATGTCAAAGCGCCCGGATTGATCTCTGTCAGGAGCGCATCAGCAAAGGCCCGATCATTATACTCCAGAGAAGATTCAGCTGCGGATAGCAAGAAGTTTTGTTGAACCGTTGGTGGATAAGCACCCAGAACCGCACGTCCGCGCTTTATGTTTTCGTAGCTGACATCCCACTCGCGCATGTCAGCTGCAGCAATGGTACGCCAGAAGGCTGCATCTGCATTATCTTCGAGCCGTCGATGCGAGAGAATACGACCCGCCTCATCAGAGCGTTGGGCCATTGCATTCGCAGCAGCATTCAACATCAAATTAGCAGGATCATTTTCAAATGAAGGCTGCTCAGTCATAGCCAATCGGATCATACCGATGGCTTCATGTGGCATGTTATTGGCCAGGTAGAACCTGGCCGCTTCCAGGCGCAAAGTCGGACGTTCACTATGTTCAGCCAAGGCAACACGCCGAAAGATGGCATCCGCTGCACGGCGATACGGCTCACCCGGTTCGGAGCGAGCACTTTGCAATGTACCAGCAAATGAGATCGTTTCACTGTCAGATACATTGCCACCCAAACGATCCGGCGTCAGTTGAAACCCCCGACTTTGGGCTTTCGAGGACAGTGACAATCCGGTTTTCCGACCAAACAATGCGTGATCAGATGCAGCGGTCACATCAAGATCATCAATCCGCGATGTAACAGCAAGCCCGTGAGTGGTGGCGAGGAAGCCCAATTCAGCAAATTGTTGTCCGCGCAACAGGCTTTGGCTTGGTCCAAAACTTGTCACGACCGTCAGAACATCACCCACCGCTTCATCATAAATTTCATGAACACGACCAACCGCATTGAGGGGCACCTTGATTTGCGCCAGACCTTCTTTGTCCACAGTAGGATTTAGCGTCAGTGCAAGACTGGGGTCATAAATTCTATCGCCCAGGGACATTATCCAATCTGTTCCTTTTTTTGACAGATTTACAAACAAGGGGCGTGGCAGATAAAGGCGAAGAAGGGTCATGTCGCCTGAAACGGTTTGCGTCATGTTGGCGTCGATACTGTCTGCAACAGATTTTGCCAGTCCCAGTTCCATAGGCTCGACACTGTCAAACACGATCCATAAAATGTTTGCGCGTCGGAACATCGCAGCAGCAACATCTTCCCTGTACTGGAATGCAAAGGTCGCCGTGCCTTCATTCAAACTGGCGTCAACGATCATGACGGATGAATCATCAACATCATTATCATCCCGAAAGCTGGCTTCCGGCACTGGACGCGGGGGCGCTTGCTGGCGTTGCTGTGCGCCATCATCAGGATCAAGCATGGCTTCTGAAGGATTGTAGGTGGCTGAATCGATGACAACTTCAGCGAGGCGCGCCTGTCTATTGTTATCTCTGCCCTCCGACGCTTGGCTTGCCGGGTCCAACTGGGTGGCATTGACGTCCATGACGCCCTTGGATTCGGAGACCTGACTGGCTCCATCGGGTGTATTAGGAACGTCAGAGCTAACATTACCCCCGAGCAAAGCTGTTTGCGGGCGACCAGCATCATCAAGCCCGGTCAGCGCGGAGCCGGCTTCCGATCTCGGTGTGGTGACATCCATCACATAGACTTCGCCATCACGAAACGCCCGCACATCTGACGTATCATCAACGGTCAGAACAACGTTCAGCTTTTCGTCCTGTATAAAGCTTTCAGCATGTTCGATCCCCTTTGGCAGATTTGTAATGACATCTGTCAGATCCAAAGGGGCAGCGGTATCAAAGTTGATGGCAACATTTTTCCCATCGCGCACAAAGGCAGCGTTGTAACCAATGTTCCAGCCAAACGACAATCTGGTGAAGCTTGGGTGTCTCCCCACCCGCATCTCCACCCTAGGGCGTAGTGCTCCGACAACACCTGCCTGCTCAGCTGCGCGGGCGGCCTTGAAAGCACGCTCTGCGCGCTCGGCAAGAGCGCGGACCACATCTTCCGGCAAGGTGGGTGGCAAGCCAACCCATCCGCCAGGAAGGAAGTCGACAAAAAGCTTCTCGCCCGCTTCTTGAATGTTTATTTTCGTGCCCCGTGTCAGGGAGAAGCGCAATCCCTTGCCATTGGGATCGAGCCGCGCAACGCCGACATAGTCTCTCAGTGTAACAGCGATTGAATTAATGCTGGTTTCAACACTGTCTTCAAACTCGATAACCATAACGTTGTTATTGGAGGATGATGTGTAAGATGGAACCAGGTTTTCGCCATCAAACGTAATTACCATTCGTCCATAGCCGCCGCTGTTTTCCGCGACAATAGAAGCTGGCATCGCAAACAATGGCGACAGGCTCAAAAGGTAAAACAGGATCAGCAACGACACTCGCCGTAGCCAGGCTCTCATAAACATGCGGACACCGATCAGACTGCAACTCAGACAGACAATATCTGTCAGTGGACCAATCATAGCCGTTCTTCTGTTAAAGAGAGGTTACATTAACCGTCGAAACTGTAGCATTTACGGGGCTTTAGCCGCCAATTTTTGGAAGTTGATCGATGCCGCTTGGTGTATCCCTGCGTCCCGCTTTTGCCATTTCGATGGTGAGCCGCTGTGCAGCTTCCGGGTTCATGCTCGCAAGAACTGACGCCATTTTTCGCGGATTCATGGCAAGCACGACATCAATCAGGACGTCCATCTGAAGACGATCGAAAATGCGGGCAGCTTCTTTGGGTTTCATGGTTTCATACATGGTTACAAGCCCACGCAATTCCTCTTTACGTGCGCCCAACTCAGCCTCGGTCGCGGCCTGCAGGCGTTGTTCCAGAGCCTCCAATTGGCCAATACGGCTCTCCAAACGGCCTTCCGCTGCTTCAATGAGGTTCTCGCGAAGTTGCAGTTCCTCTTCGCGCTGCATCAGCACTTTGCGCCGGTTGCGCAAACTTTCAAGGATTGACAATTCAGTGTTGCGAGCCGGCTGACCTTCAACAATGGAAGCCTCCATACCCGGCACCATCGTCATATCTTCGCTCGCGTCAGCCTCTTCTGCCCCGGCGTCAACTTCCTGCGCAAACACATTCGCTGTACCTGCAAATTCTTGCCAGACAGATCCTGGTAAGTTCATAAAACCCAGAAGCTTAAGCGCAAGCATTGCTGAACATGCCACCATCAGGATTGGCAACAGGCGGACATCTTTCATTGCTGTGCTCTGGCCGACAGGCGTAAAGCAGATTCACGCAGATTGGCGAATGCTGGGCTGACCGCAACAGTGTCCGGTTCCGGTTTCGATCCGTGGACAGCCAGTTGCTCAGCTTGCTTGCGAATAGTGGGTTTGGGCGCATCCGGAATTGGAACACCAGCAGCACCAAGACGGGATAAAGCTGTATTGCTTCGCTCTGTCGCCTGATCAAGCCGCCCGGTCATTGTTTCAGCCTCCATCAAACGTGCTTTCAAAACAGCATCAGATGTTTCAGCCATCGCCCGCAACTCCTTCAAAGCGCGATCCGCCAGAGCAGAGCTGTTTATCAACTCCTGCACCGTGGCGCGCATGATGTCTTCTTCATCACGAAGCCGTTTCAGACGTCTGTTCAACACAGCAGCATATCCAATGGTAACTACCAAAAGAACGGAAACCAGGATATCAATCGCAAGGCCCATCATAGAATTTATCCAACCTCTGAATTGGTTTGTGCTGCATTCTCGAACGCTGCAAGTGACATTTTAGGACGTTTCAGACTACGTGAAATTTTCAGCGAAATTGCATCGTCAATCCGCCCCATAATGCCTTTTGTCAAAGCGGCATCGCCGCATTTGATTTCAATCGGGTCCTGAGGTGAAACATCAAACATGACCGTATGGCCAGGCTGCAGCGCCATGACATCGCGCAATGACATTTCCTGTTCCACCAGAACAGCATCAACTTCAATTTCAGCTGCGTAGACCTCAGAGGCAAGATGGCCCTCCCAGATCGCATCGCGCCCGAATTTCTCACCCATGAACATCTGCAGAAGCAGATCCCGGATTGGTTCAATTGTGACATAAGGCAGCAGCATCTGTACGCGGCCACCGCGGTCTTCCATATCCACCCGCAACTCAACAAGAATGGCTGCGTTGTTGGGGCGTGTAATTGCCGCAAAGCGTGGGTTCGTTTCCAACCGTTCCAGATTGAGTTTCACAGGCGTTAAAGGTTGAAACGCATTCTCGGCATCGCCCAGAATAATCTCAATCAGCTTGCGAACGATATTCATTTCAATTGTCGTGTAGGGCCGCCCCTCCACACGAACGGCCTGCATGCCTCTGCCGCCGCCCAAAAGGGAATCTATGATGGAGTAGATCAAGTTTGAATCGACCGTGATCAGTCCAAAATTATCCCATTCCTCAGCACGGAAAACGGACAGGATTGCTGGCAATGGAATTGAATTCAGATAGTCATCAAACCTGACCGAAGATATTGAATCCAAAGAGACTTCGACATTGTCAGACGTGAAGGTCCGCATGCTTGAGGTGGTCAAACGAACCAGACGATCAAAAACAATCTCCAGCATCGGCAGACGCTCATAGGACACCAGAGCGGAATTGATCAGCGCACGTATGCCGTTTTGTTCGCCCAGCACCCCGTCATCCGGCGAAAAGCCGAGAAGATTGTCAATTTCTTCCTGATTGAGAATGCGCTCAGCGCCACGTTTATTGGGCGCATCTTCCCCGTCCTTGTCGACAAGGCCTGACCAATCACCAGAGTCGCCGCCTGCAGCATCGGCGCCCTGCTCGGTCAGCGCCTCATCCCAGTCGGACATATCATCTTTTTTTTGCGCTTTTTCTTCCATAACCAGCAGATCCTATTGGATCAGAATTTCCTTAAACAGAATGTCGTTGATCTTGGCCGGGTGGATTGCCAGCTCAATGCGCCTTTGCAGCTCTTCTTTCAGCAAGAAGATGCCAGCAGAACCTTCAAGGTCACTTGTCCGCAACTCTCGCAGATAGACCTGAAAGGCATCAAGCACACGTGGCATAAAGGGCTCGATCGCCTGAAGAGTGGCTTTGTCAGCAACTTCAAGCGACACGGACAGTTTCAAAAACTGAGCGCGTTGCTCCACGGATGAAAGGTTAACGGTTAAGTCCGGCAGATCCAGAAAATAAACCCGCTTTGGCGGTTGAGGCGTATCCGCCGTCATCGACGATCCGCCATCGAAGACACCCATCATATAGGCACCGCCGCCGCCGCCCAGCAGCAGCACAACAGGCACCGCAATCATAAGGATCTTCTTGAGTTTACCGCCCTTTGGGGGTGTTTCCTCATTGCCTTCTTCTGCGTCATCAATAGCGTCGGCAGTAACGTCGCTCATCAGATCTGAGTCCCCAATTGCATACGTTGTTTATGCGTAAAAAATCGTTAACAAAGTCTTTATGGTAAACGCTGATCGGCAATTTTTGCCGAGCAAATTTGGCAACTTGCACCATTTTGCCGGGTCAAAAAACCACCCAAAACGCTAAGATACTGATTTTAAACGCTTATCCCTTTGGCACGATTTTCGCTTAAGAAAAGGTGAACATGTGCTTGGGGGTAACAAATGGAAAATGCAGAACTCATTGGTCTGTCACGGCAAACGGCCCTAAGACGACAGATGGATGTTGTCGCCAATAATCTGGCGAATATCAGCACCAACGGTTACAAGGCCGAGCGTTCCCTTTTCTCCGAATATGTCATGCCAGTAGCTGAAGCGAGCACCTTCCGCATGGAAGATCGGGATCTGTCATATGTCTGGGATCGCGGGACAATGACTGATTTTGCATCCGGTTCTGTCAAACTCACCGGAAATCCCCTGGATGTTGCGCTGTCGGAAGATGCATTCTTCGTAATCGAAACCGAAGCTGGCCTGCGATACACCCGCAACGGAGCATTTCAGATCAACCCGGAAGGGTTTCTAACCAACAGCGAAGGTATGCCGGTCCAGGGTGAAGGCGGCCCCATCAGCTTTAACAATACCGAAACCGATATCAGCATCGCAGCAGATGGAACGATCTCCTCAAGCGCCGGTGTGAAAGACAAGCTGCAGGCTGTCACATTTGACTCTCCCCAATTGCTTTCACGTGAAGGCAACAGTCTGTTTGCTGGTGAAGGTGCAAATCCCGTTCAGGCAGCATTCACTCAGGGCGCGCTTGAGGGTTCAAACATCAAGGGCGTGATCGAAATCACCGAGATGATTCAAGTCAGCCGCGCCTACCAGTCACTCGCCAACATGTTGAAACGGATTGATGACCTGCGTCAGGGCGCAGTTCAAAAGCTTGGAAGCGTTCAAGCATAAGATGACCACCTCAGGCACAAACGGTACGGTTTAGGAAAGAGTTATGAAAGCCCTCAGCATCGCCGCCACAGGAATGTTGGCCCAGGAATTGAACGTAGAAGTCATTTCCAACAACATTGCTAATATGCGCACGACCGGCTTCAAACGCAGCAGAGCCGAATTTCAGGACTTGCTATACCAGAACCTGCGTCGCCCTGGCTCGAGCACATCAGATGCCGGAACCATGGTTCCAGCGGGTGTGGAAATTGGTTCTGGTGTCAAAACCACAGCCACACCGCGGATCATGTCTCAAGGCAGCGTTCAGGCCACTGAGCGCGAATTGGATGTTGCCATTCGTGGCGAGGGTTTCTTTACAATCACGCTTCCTGACGGTCGGACTGCCTATACGCGAGACGGCTCTTTTGAGCGGGATGCGACGGGCACCATTGTCAATGCCAATGGCTACACGGTGGGAAGTGGCATCGTCATTCCAGAAAACTCGCGCGGGGTAACAGTTAACTCGCAGGGTGAAGTACAGGCATTCTTAGACAATGACGTTTCGGCGACAACGCTCGGCACAATTCAACTTGTCAACTTCACCAATAAAGTCGGCTTGGAAGCCATTGGCGACAATCTGTATTTGGAAACTGATGCCAGCGGAACGGCTCAACTTGGAAACCCGGAAGACCCTGGATACGGGAACTTGATTCAGGCCCATCTGGAAATGGCAAATGTGAATGCCGTCACCCAGATATCGGACCTCATTGCCGCTCAGCGTGCCTATGAAATGAATTCACGGGTCATCAAAGCCGCTGATGAAATGCTCTCTTCCACAGCAAACTTGCGCTAGGTTCGACATGAAAATTATCTATTGTCTCCTCAGTCTCCTTGCCGCCACCCTCGCCTCGCTGGTGTCAATCAGTGTCGTGCGTGCAGAAAGCATCGCCGTTCTGAAGCCCGTAGTAACAGTTGCTTCAGAAATCGTGACACTGGGCGATCTGTTTCACGATGCTGGTCTACATTCTGAAACCGCCGTCTTTCGGGCGCCCGATCTTGGCGAAAGCGGAACGGTGGATACACACACAGTTACGATGGCGGCTGCCCGCGCTGGTCTGTCTGATGTGGATGTTGCAGGTATTCAGGAAGTTGAGGTTCGGCGCGAAGCGCGCATGATCACATCACAGGATATCAGCGCAATCCTCCAGCAGGAAATTGCAAGGCGGCTCAACATCGCAAACTGGGAAGACATTTCCATGCGGTTTTCAGACGCAATCTGGTCCATCCCGGCCGATGCGCTGTCGATAGAACCTGTCAGCATTGTATCTCTTAATCTGAGCAGCCCATTAACCAGCCAAAACGGCCTCAGCCGGTTTGAAGTGCTCCTGAGCATCGACCAGGGCAACCGCCAACAGAAACACCGGTTGCGCGGGACTGCATTACCGATGAGTGAAGTCACAGTCCTCACACGTCCCATTGCGCGTGGTGAAGTTATTCGCCGCGGTGATCTGGAAACCCTGCGCGTACCACAATCCCGCGCCCAGCGTATGGAGCCGGCTTTTCCTGTCAATCTGGTCGGCTTTGAAGCGCGCCGGGCAATGCGCCCTGGCGTACCGATTTCCGCAAATGATGTGCAACCTCCAACCCTGGTAGCCCGCAATGATCGGGTCGTCATTGAATTGCGCACTGGACGTCTTTCGATCTCTGCCGATGGGCGGGCGATGGAAGCTGGTGCCGAGGGAGACACAATCAGCGTGATCAATTCCCATTCCAAACGTGTGATAGATGCCAAGGTGATTGGCCGTGGCCGCGTTGAACTGCAACTCCGCAAAACAACAAATCTCGCAATTCTGAGAGAGGACGCCCAATGACCCATATTTTCCGAAACCTGGCGGCTCTCGCCCTCGTCTCCACTGCCCTTGCGGCCTGCGGCACCGCAGACAAGCTGGCCCAAATAGGTCAGGAACCGCCATTGTCAGCCATTCAGGATCCGACAACGCAGATCGGTTATCAACCGGTTCAAATGCCGATGCCAACACCGACATTAGCGCAATACAGCCCCAATTCATTGTGGCAGTCAGGGCGCAGAACCTTCTTTGATGATCAGCGCGCCGGACAGATTGGTGACTTGGTTACGGTCCTGGTCAGCATTACAGACACGGCGGCCATAGCAAACAGCACTGAACGCGCACGCAATGGCAGCCAGTCGATGGGCGCCTCCGGCGCTGTAGGGAGTCTGTTGAATAAAGTATTGCCGAGCGGCTCGGAAGCTTCGGCCGCCATCGATCTGTCCGGCACCGGAAGTTCCAGCGGCAGCGGCACGGTAAACCGGTCTGAAACCTTGAGCACACGCGTTTCAGCAGTTGTAACCCAGGTACTGCCAAACGGGAATCTGGTGATTGAGGGGAGACAGGAAGTTCGCGTCAATTTCGAAGTTCGTGAGCTTATTGTTGCCGGTGTCGTAAGGCCGCAGGATATTGCAGCAAACAACACCATACCATCAGAGAAAATCGCCGAAGCGCGCATTTCATATGGTGGCCGTGGTCAAATCACAGATGTTCAACAACCTCGTTATGGCCAGCAGGTGCTGGACATCGTTCTTCCATTCTAACAATAAAAAGGGCGCTCTCACATCGGAGAGCGCCCTATTATTACGGCTTTGAAAAAACAAACTTGTTAATCGTCGCGATAAACGCGTTCCCGACGCTCGTGGCGTTCCTGTGCCTCAACGGACATGGTTGCAATGGGACGGGCATCCAGTCGCTTCAGAGAAATTCGCTCGCCGGTTTCTTCGCAAAATCCATAACTGCCGTCTTCGATACGTGCAAGAGCGGAATCAATTTTGGAAATCAGTTTTCGCTGGCGATCACGGGCACGCAATTCAACGGCACGATCAGTTTCCGAAGAGGCACGATCTGCCAAATCAGGATGGTTTGAATTTTCTTGCTGGAGGGTATCCAGCGTTAACTGGCTTTCGCGAAGAATATCTTCTTTCCAGCCATTAAGCCTACGTTTGAAATACGCCTTTTGGCGATCATTCATGAAGGGTTCGTCCTCAGACGGACGATAATCAATATCAGCAACTGCAGACATTCGCTCGACCTTAATTCTAGCCCCGATTGGGCGGACTATACCTATAGGTCTTTTCGGAGACAACAGGATTGACGACTACATTAACTTTAAGTTTTGATTTTTCTTAAGCCGCTGTTTCTGAACAGCTATTTTCGACAAAAATTGGAAATTACACAACTTAAAGTCCACGCTTAGCCAATTCTACACGTACACGCAGGTCGATTTCACGCAGAATCGGATCAAGGAGATCATCGCCAGTCATTTGCAAGTCAGGCAGTCGTCCTTTCAACTCCACAAGGCGCTCTGCAATATCATCCCCCCCCAAAAGCGCTGCTTGCAGCTGTGACAAATCCTTCAACAGGGAATGCCCTTTCGCCGTTGCCCGACGCTCAACTGTTTCCATGTCGGATGATTGGAGCGAGAGCAAAGATCCCAGCGAGACGCCCTGTTGCGCAACCGTGCCACCAACATCTTTGGCTGAACTTGCATCGCTTGAGTCATCAATTGAGAACGACAAGCCACTGCTTTTGGTTTTGGCGCGCATCGGGGCGGAACCGGGTATGAGCCCATAGGCGTCGATACGCATCGCAAATCCTTTTGTTAGCAAGTTGTTAAGTATTTTTAACGATTATCCTTAACCAAGAGTTAAAGTTATTCAACGGATCGCATTTATGGCGCAAAACTGGAAAATGAGGCACAGATATTGCTCTCAAGCTATGCCGTCTCCCGGTCTGTGGCTGCGCATAGTCCTGTCGGTTGCGATGCTCAGCATCGGGATGACGCTTTTGTTAGGCCCGGCTAGCGCTGTCTCGCGAATCAAGGACATTGCCGATTTCGAAGGCGTTCGCGAAAACCAGATGATTGGATATGGTCTGGTTGTTGGTCTGAACGGCACCGGTGATTCATTAAATAACTCGCCTTTCACACGTCAAAGCCTTCAATCCATGCTGGAACGCATGGGCGTCAATACTGTTGCCGAGGAACTTAGGACTGCAAATGTCGCGGCCGTTATGGTGACAGCAAACCTGCCTGCTTTTGCAACACCGGGAACGCGCATTGACGTGAATGTCAGCGCACTTGGTGATTCAGCAAGTCTGCAGGGCGGAACACTCCTCGTTACCCCCATGATGGGTGCAGACGGACAGACTTACGCAATTGCCCAAGGGTCGTTGGCCATTGGTGGCTTTTCTGTGCAAGGCGATGCCGCCTCTTTGACACGCGGCGTACCAACATCAGCGCGCATTTCAAACGGCGCACTGGTGGAGCGTGAAGTCGGCTTTGAGCTGGCAACACTTGAAAAGCTGCGCATTGCCCTGAGAAACCCGGACTTTACCACTGCGCGACGTGTCGCTCTGGCGATCAATGATCTCATGGGGCAGCCAATTGCTGAACCGAAAGATCCGGGAACCGTTCAGTTATATCTACCCAAATCATTCAACGGTAATATTGTGGACCTGATTACCGATATTGAACAATTGCTCATTGAACCGGATTTGCCCGCGAAGGTCGTCATTGATGAGGACACCGGCGTCATTGTGATGGGGCGTGAGGTGCAAATTTCAACGGTGGCTGTAGCCCAGGGAAACCTGACGGTTATGGTCAGCGAGTTTGCCGACGTCTCACAGCCCGCCCCGTTCAGCGACGGAGAAACCACCGTCATTCCGAATACAGAAATTATTGCTGGCGAGGAAATAGAAACCCAATTGGCTGTGATCAGCTCCGGTGTTTCTCTTCAGGAACTCGTGGATGGTCTGAACATGCTGGGAATCGGTCCAAGAGATATGATCTCAATTTTGCAGGCTATCAAAGCAGCAGGTGCCCTACAGGCAGAAATCGAGGTCATGTAATGGATACTGTTTCTCCAACAGCCAGCCAACAGCCACGCATTCAAACCCTTCCAGCGCCCCACAACCCGATGCGGGAAAAGGCAGAGGAGTTTGAGGCGGTCTTTTTGAATGTCATGCTGGCTTCAGCATTTGAAGGGTTGGGCGAGGATGATGAATTCTCAAGTCAGGCGTCGGATACATGGCGCAGCATGCAAGTGGAACAATTTGCCAAAGCGATTTCGGAGAGCGGCGGCATAGGCATCGCTGATCAGATTTACGCTGAACTACTGCAAATTCAGGAGCAGGCAGAGCAATGACAACACCCAACAATAGCGACATGACGCCCTTGATCAGCAAGCTAAGCGCTGTGCTGGATCAGGAAACCAAATTGGTCAATTCCGGAAACTTTGATGCCTCTTTTGCCCTGCAGGCGGAGAAAAACGAGTTGATTGCGGATTTCCAGTCTCGGGTCGGCCAGTTGGACAAAGGAACAAAATCCGGACTGGCAGATGCATTTGAAGACCTGAACCGTCTTCTGAGCGCCAACATGTCGGCGCTTGCGATGGCACGTGATATCAGCACTGGCATCATCAAACGCGTTGCGGATGTCGTGAACGGTCCACGTGCCACCAATTCTTATGGTGCAAATGCCAAGAAGCCAACTGGGCCATTGCCAGCCAGACGTGGCATTGCCGTTGACAAAGGCTTCTAAAGCCCTGATCCAAGCCAAGGATCCTGATTCCTTTAGTGATACTTTCAAAAACCGTTAAGGTTTTAAGAACATTCACGACTAAATCCTAAAACTCCCTGTGTAGGTTCAACAGTGGCGGAGTGTCAGAAGCGCTCCCGTGCCATTGGAAGAAACCAACCCATGGAGGGTCCGATCATGGACATCTCATCGAGTATATCTGGCGCAGCGCCTCCCCTTGCGGTGGCGACGCCTACAAAGGCGCCTGCACGTGAGAGCGTGCCCCCAGTCGAAACAGAGGTTTCAAGACCCAAAAGTGTTCCAGCGGAAACAGCCGCAGACAAAGCGAGCGAACGCAGGGATGAAAAATCAGAGGCGAAATCCGACCGAGATTCAATTGGTCAGGACAAAGGTTTCAATGCCGAAGCAAACAGGCCGCAAATTGATCGTTTGTTTGAAGTAGAACCGGAGACGGAGACACTGGTCTATAAGGCCGTGGATCCCGACGATGGAGATGTCGTGCGGCAAGTGCCGGAAGATATCATCCTGAAACTGCGTGCAGCCTATAACGACACCCAACCGTCGCCGGAACCAGTAGATACCGCAGCCAAATTGTCTGCGCCGTTTGATCGCATCGCATAATTCCAATGCTCAAAGCTCTGGCAGGCGCTCTAGGACTGCGCCTGTAGGGCCATGAGCAATTCATGCAATGTTGCGATTGTGGACTGATCAGCGATACCATCTACCAGTTCGGGCCGAAAGTGGCGCTGAAAAGCGCGAACGACTGCGCATGTCAAATCACAAAAGTGCCCAGTTTGCGGACAGCCATATCCATAGAGTTGAAACATCGCCTGCAATGCAGCGACTGGCTCCCCCTCATCGCCCAGTTGAAAAAAGCGTCCGTCTCCCAGAGGTTTAGGAGCTGAGTAATGGCCGATTCTATTTTCGGCAAAATATGGCCATGGAAACAATTCGCCCGGATCCTCCTTGCGATCAGGAGCAATATCTGAATGCGCAAGCACATGTTCGGGGCGTATGTTGTGCCGACGAATAATTTCCTGGCAAAGGTCTTTTACCGCTTCAACCTGAACGTCTGGAAAGGCGTGATATCCGTAATTGTGACCGGGATTGGCAATTTCGATACCAATTGAACACGAGTTGATATCAGTTATCCCTTGCCAGCTTGACACCCCGGCATGCCACGCACGATCCCCTTCCGAAACCAGTTGAAGGATCTGGCCATCCTGATGAACGTAATAGTGGCAGGAAACCTGGGACGCAGGATTCCGTAACCACGACAGCGCCTGATCATCATCCGGCATTCCTGTATAATGCAAGATCAGCAAATGGGCTTGTTGATCGTCGGGCCTTGGGCCAAAATTCGGTGAAGGAGCAAGCGTTGCAGATGCATATTCGGGTGCGGAAAGCATCTGATCGGTCATGACCGTTTCATCCGCCCAATCTGCTCCCATGCCAGATTGATAGCTGCCATTCTGTCATTTGCGATTGCAATGAATTCCGGCGGCACACCTCTGGCAATCATCCTGTCGGGATGGCATTCTGAGACCTTGGTGCGATAGGCTTTTTTGATGTCCTGAAAGTCCATATCTGGCGAAACACCAAGCACCTGGTACGGATCCGCTTTTCCCAAATCAACATGGCGCAGTTCAATAGCCTCATAGGCAGAACTGTCAAAACCGAATATTTCAGCAACATGCTGCAAGAAAGCGCGTTCCCCTTCATGCAGCACACCATCGGCCTTGGCGATGTGGAACAGGCCATCCATAATATCTTCAAGGGTTTGCAGATCTTCATCATACAAGCGGGCGATGCGTGCAGCATATGCTTCAAAGCCAGCGGTATCTTGTTTGGCAAGATCAAACAGCCGTGCAACATTCGTTCGCTCGGCCTGAGGTATCTCAAACAAATCGCGAAACGCATGAATTTCATCCAGTGTCACGATGCCATCTGCTTTGGCCATTTTGGCCGACAAAGCAATCATGGCAATAGAAAACGCTGCCTGACGCCGAGCCTTGGGATCAGTCAGCCCTGAAATGGCTTTGGTAATGCGGTCAAAAAAAGCACCGCCGGCATCGACGCTGCTTTCCACCCACTCTTGCAGTGTTTGAAAAATACCCATACCCACCGTTTAAAGTATTTTTTCCAAAACGAAAACGACCATCCTATGTCCACGCCAATGTCTCCCGAAAAAACTGGCCTGGGGCTATTGCTCGGCCTTGTTGGTGTTGTTGTTTTTGGCGGTACGTTGCCATTTACCAGCTTGGCAGTCGCGGATATGTCAGCATCTTTTGTGACCTATGGTCGCGCCGTCGTGGCAGCTGGCTGTGCACTGATTCTGCTTTTGATCATGGGACGCAGGCCATTTGTGAAGGCAGATTTCCTGCCGCTTTTTATCTCGGCATTGTGTCTGGTCATTGGATTTCCATTTTTTATGGCCCTTGCAATGACAAGTGTGCCAGCCTCTCATGGCGGCATTGTGTTGGGGATTTTACCAATTACAACAGCCTTATTCTCTGCAATTTTGAACAAAGAACGACCAAGTTCCTGGTTCTGGATTCTCAGTCTGATTGGATGTGGTCTGGTTATCACATTTGCATTGCGCGATGGATCAGCCGGCATCGGGCTGGGAGATGCATGGCTGCTCTTCGCGGCACTTTTTGCATCATTTGGCTATGCAATATCCGGCCAATTGTCGCGCACCATGCCGGGTTGGGAAGTCATCAGCCGAGGGCTGCTGTTATGTCTGCCCCTTTCAATCATTGGCAGCCTTCTAAGCTTTCCAGATGCGATAGGCAGCATCTCCACATCAGCATGGATCGGCTTTGCTTATGTCAGTCTGTTTTCCATGTTCGTCGGGTTTGTTTTCTGGAATGCCGGGCTGGCCCTGGGTGGGGTTGCGCTTGTGGGACAGACCCAATTGTTGCAGATATTTGTAACCTTGGTGCTATCCCAGCTTGTGCTTGGAGAAGCTGTGGGAACCGAGGCATGGGTGGTGGCAAGCCTGATTGTCTGCATCATCTTCTTTCTGAAGAAAGCGCGCTAATCCTTTGATTTGAATCTGGCCTTTTTCCCAACTAAGTGTTGGAAATATCCAGCTCTGCGCTACCCAAAGGGCGCTGGAAACCAGCCTGTCAGAATAATGAACATCACCGAGAACACCGCATAGCACATCAGCGCATAGACCCCGTTCCAACGCCAGGTCAGCGTGGTCGGCGGAATATTGGTAACGCTGGAGACCAACAGGGTCGCCGATGCGTTTGGTGAGGCTGTCATGCTCATGGCCCAACCGGCACCCAGTGCAAACACAATGAGATTTGGATCTGCTGGCAAAACCGGCAAGGCGTTGATGATGGCGCTTAGAAACACAACGATTAATATCGGGGACAGCGCAATTTGACCGCCCAGACTGATCAATACTGGCAGAGCCATCAGGAACAACCAGTCTGGCATGTTCACCCGCTCAAGAGAATGCGCAACCAAATCCACTGGGGCCAGTTTTGCCGCTGCCTCACCGATAAAACCGGCGGCCCCAAGCATGAATGCACTTCGGCCCATGCTGATGGAAGATTGAGACAGAATGTTCCAAACAGTTGTAACGGTCGACGTCACAACGCTGTTGCCCCGCGTTTTGAACTGTTGCGCGAAAATCCAACAGACCATTAACACTGGCGCAACCAGCATCAATGCGATTGCTGCGGACACACCGGTGATCAGAAACACACAAAAGGTCAATCCAATCAGCAGAGTACAAATGGCGCCGAACCGAAGTGCAGATTGAACAGGTAGGCCCTGCGTTTGAGGTACTGACGGAAGCTGAACATTGCGCCAGCGCAATCGATCTTCAAATCGGCCGATCAGGATCATGACGATGGCCGCACTGATCCCCAGAACAATTGTGGTGGATTGATCAATGGCTGGGAAAGTTGTGAAGAGCACTGCTTGTGTCAACGCAGTGGGCGACCACATGATCATCCAGGAGAAGCCTCTCAGCAGAGCAGAAATCTGCTGCTGCTCGGCGCGTCGAACCGCCTGTGGATCATCACTGGCCTTTCTGGCGCCACGCTGAATCAAAGGTGTCAAAAGACTGACAGCACCAAAATTCAGCAGAACACCCATTAGATGGCCGCCGACCGCCAAGCCAAAATAGCGCCGACCACGCGGCTGACGCGTTGTGAATAGACCCAATTCCAGCACTGAGGCGGAACGCTGAGCCGCTTCTTTCAACAAAGTCACAAGATAGATGAACGCACCAAAAAAGGCTGCCCTGTCCAGGGCAAGCAGAATTGCTGGCATATCGTGGTTTTGCAGCACCAGTCCGGCCGCCAATGCCAATGCGAGCAATGTCAGTACCCATTCCCGCAGCTTGAATCGAGACACGATGCAAAAGCACAGGGCGAGAAACGCAAACCGTGCGATCACAAGCCCTGTCGATGAACCCAAGAACTGATGTGCCAGCGTTGACAAGCACAGGACTGCAAGTACGATTGCTGTGATCGCGCTTTTCTCAAACGTGTCACCATCGATCTTTGGCATTTCTGATGTCATTGTGTCATCCGGCATCGTTTACCAACATCAGCGCAAATTCTGAAAACTGGCCCCCAAAAAATTTGGCCCCTGAAAGTTGGGTGCTCAAAATCTAGCATTGGAAATCTGGTAATGACCAAACTGTCTATGTCTCTCTACCGGCATTCTTTTATGTTGCATGATCGGTTCGAAACGCCTGACTGTCATCAGGCAATTTGGGTGGAAAGTGGCAGTGTTGATGTTGGAGGCAGTACCGTTTTTGCAGGTGAAGGACATTATGTTGCTCCCAATGACATTATCAGCGCAACCAAATCCAGCAAATTCATCCGTTTTGAAATTGCGCCCTCAGAAAGCAGCTCTGCCGCTTCGGGACCATGGGAAATGGTGTTGCGTGGTGAACTTATGCTTGAGCCCGGCCCCGTCTTTCTGCGGCTGGATCAGGTAACCTTTCCGGCCAAAGCCCGCGCTTACCGTCACATTCATCCCGGTCCCGGCATCCGATATCTGACTTGTGGCGCGCTTGAAATCAAATCAGACACCCACACGGACCTCATGCAACCTGGTCATGCTTGGTTTGAGGACGCCAATGCGCCGGTTCAGGCAACCGCACAGGAGATCGAAACATCCGCTTTTGTCCGCGCCATGGTCCTGCCATTGGCATACGAAGGCAAACCTACGATCAAACTGTTGAATGCAGATGATCAAAAGAAACCTGCGCTGCAAACCAACAAGCGATTCTTCGACCAGCGCATTGCTCTGTAACCCACAAAATCAGTTGGCCCCCTTCTCAACGTCAGACAAATAGGATCGTGTCCAGTCAGGATCGACCGAAACCGGTTCTGAGGCAAAGCCAGCGCTATGGATCGCGCCGATAGCGCAATATTCATCTTTTTCAGACGTATCACCACTGATGCCCACAGCGCCAATCGTGTAGCCTTCATCATCTTCGATCAGCACACCACCTGGCACAGGAATGAACTTCCCGTCAGCCGCTGTTGCCAATGCACTTTGAAAGGCAATGCGCTGTGACAACCGGTCCCTGATCAGCCGACTGGAAATCCCCATGCCCAAGGCCCCTGAGGCTTTGCCAAGAGCAATGCCAAACCGCAATGTTCCAGAGCCATCTTCGCTCTTGCAGGCAATCACCTTGCCACCAATATCCAGCACCACCACTGTGAGGGGGTGCATCTCTTGCTCCCTGCCAATAGCTAGGGCCTTATCGACGATGTGTGCAGCCTTTTCCAGCGGAAGGACGGTTTTCAACTTCATGATCAGCCTCTCATCAGGTCAGGCAGCCAGGTCACGATCTCCGGGAAGATCAGCAGCAGGGCAATGGTGACAACATCAGCCACAAAAAACAGCGCAATTCCCCTGAACACATCGGTCAAGGGGATATCAGGTCGAACGCCATTCACGACGAAACAATTCAGTCCGATTGGCGGCGTGATGAGACAGACTTCTGCCATTTTCACAACAATGATACCGAACCAGATTGAGTCAAACCCAAGCGCGATCACCGCCGGGTAAACCACCGGAAGCGTCAGCAGCAGCATGCCGATGGCATCCATGAACATGCCCAGTATGGCATAGGCCAGAAGAATGCAGATCATGATGACCATTGGGGATGCATCCAATCCGATGATCCACTCGGTAAAGGCTTCGGGAAGACCGGAGAAACCGAGGAACCGCACAAATATCAAGACGCCCCAGATAAGCGAGAAGATCATGACGGTCAGCTTGGCTGCCTCCATCAGCGCGTTCTTCATCGTGTGAATTTTGGTGCCGCGTGCCAGCGCAAGAACAAAAATCACAAAGGCGCCCAGAGCCCCGGCCTCCGTTGGCGTGGCCCAGCCATTGTAGATCGCCGACATAATGATGAAGACAACAATGACAATCGGGGAAATGCCTGGAAGCGTCATAACACGCTCCTTCCAGGAATAGCCCGAGACCGATGGCCCTGCATCTGGTCGGTACAATGCCCAGATGATGATGATGGCAGCATAGACCAAGGCGGACACGGCCCCCGGCAGGAAGCCGGCCAACAATAATTCGCCAACAGATTCTTCCACGATGATCGCGTAGATAATCAAAATGGCGGATGGCGGAATGAGAGACGCCAGCGTGCCACCCGCGGCCACCACACCGGCTGCCAGCCGTTTATCATAACCGTATTTCAACATTTCGGGGATGGCCACGCGAGAGAAGACAGCAGCTGTCGCCGTTGAAGCCCCAGACACGGCTGCAAAGCCGGCCGTTGCAAACACCGTTGCCACGGCTAAACCGCCTGGCACCCAGCCAACCCATTTGCGAGCGGCATCAAACAATTGCTGCGTCATGCCCGCATGAAACGCAATAAAGCCAATAAAAATGAACATCGGCAATACGCTGAGCGCATAAGTTGAGGATTTGGAATGCGGAATGGTCCCAACGATGCCAGCGGCTGGACCCCAACCCAGCAATTCGACCAGCCCCAAAAGACCGACAATAGCGGCTGCAAACACAACACGTACGCCGATTACTACGAACAAAAACAACAGGCCGAGACCAATCAGGCCAACCAGGAACGGGTCGTCAAAACCAATACCGATAATCATTTGTCTGACTTTCCGTCTGTCATGTCTGGCTGGGGAACATCATCGCCCAGCACTTCATGAATCTCTTCACGTGCCTGTTCGGCAGCGTCCATAATTTTGGCGATACCTATCGGCTCCAACTCCGGACGCAGGAACAGCCTGAATGACCCAAACAATTGGATCAGAAGGCGCAAAAACCAGAAAGAAAATGCAATTGGCACGAGCAATTTGGACGGCCAGACGTGATATTCTGCATCAATGGTGGTGTCGCCAAGCTGATAGGCACGAAGGAAATGGCCCCAGCTGTACCAAATCAAGACGCCAATGATCCCGAGAGCGGCCACCGTACCCAGAATCTCTGCAAACCAAAGGACCCTCCCCCTCAACTTGCCAATCAGCAACTCCATGCGGATATGGGCGCCAAGCCGCTGGCAGTAGGCAGCCCCCAAAAACGCCATGCTGGCCATCGACAACTCAACGAGATCGATATAGCCCGCAATAGGCGAATTGAGCACTGAGCGCAGAAAAATCTGAGCTGTGCCAAGCAGCATCAGCATAAGAATTGCAAAGGCCGCTATCAGGTTCAAAGAATCTTCGAAGGGGGACAATTTGCGATCTGCGGTCGCAATTGCGATACCGGCGCTGTCCGAGGGCGTGGCGGGGGAAACGGTCACGTGCCACCTCTGTGTCAGGGTTTAGATCGAACAAGGACGGCGCATAATGCGCCGTCCTGATGAATCGTAACCAGAGTATAGACCCTGGAAATGCCTATTGGGCCGCTTCAGCTTCTTTTGCGTAGGCAAAAACAGCATCAAAAACACCCTGGGCGTCGAATTTGTCTTTGTTGGCTTCAATCCACTCGTCCCAAACCGGTTGACCGGCAACTTCCCGGAATTTGGCAAGCTGTTCTTCCGAGTAGACAATCTTTTCCATTGTCTCTTCAAAGATCGGCAGATTTTTTTCATCCTGAGCAGCGTAAGATGCAAGCTCCGTGTCCATGACAAGGTCACGATTATCCATCAGGAATTTTTGATATTGCGGTGGCAATGCATCGTAGGATGTTTTGTTGAACACCCAACCGCATTCCGACGTGCCTGGTGCCAGATTGCTGGTGTACCAGTCAGCTTCATCAGAGATTTTAAAGGCTACGTGAGCGTAAGTGTATGGGAACGCCGCTGCATCCAGCGCGCCGCGCTGAAAGGCTGTCGAGGTTTCACCGGCAGGCAATGTCTGCTTCACAGCGCCGAGTTTTTCCATGGCTGTACCAAGTCCACCACCGGCACGGACGCGAAGACCGTCCCATCCCTCAAGGCTTGTTGGTGCAGGGCCTTTTCCGAGAATTTCATACTGTGGAAGCAAGCCGGAGACATATGGCATGGCATTCCACTTTTCCATGTCAGCCACGATTGCCGGATGTTCAAACATCTTTGAACGCACATATTTATCAACCTGCGGATCCCCTAGTGGCAGGAATGGCAATGAAAACACCATCCATGCAGGGTTTTTACCCGGATGATAGAAGTTGCAGATGGCTGCGCCCTCAAAGGCGTTCAATTTAATGCCGTCCAGATTTTCGCGGTTACTGGACAATTGTGCACCATAGAAAATTTTGATTTCAAAATTTCCATCGGTTTCTTCCATGGCTTTCTTGGCCATAGCTTCCATGCCATCGGACAACGCTCTTGGATTACCCCACATGGAGATTTTCCAGAATACTTTTGGTCCGTCAATCATGGCTGCATTTGCAGCACTTGTGGTCACCATTGCTGCTGCAGCTGCAGCCATCAAAATTTTGGAACCTGTTCGAAAATAGCTCATAATGATCCTCCCAGTTTATCATTTTGTGCAGCTCCTAAATTGAGCCGCAACAACCAATTTCCGGGACACTATGGTTGATTTCGAAATATTCAGCAATAAATAAACGGTATTTTCCTACATTTATCAAAATTGTCGATTTTTCTTGCGCGAAACTGATCGGTTCGGTTAATGCTAGAGAAACGCTGATTTTCGACAGGAGCTTCATTGCTCCTTTAATCACACTCGTGATCATCAACTGGGAGGATGAATTATGCATTTCACATCACTTATCCGGACTGCAGCTATTGCCGCTGCCATGGTCCTGACGGCAGGTTCAAGCTACGCAAATGAATTGCGCATCGGCACGGCAAGCCAGGGCGGCGCATTCTATCCGGTGGGTCAGGCAATCTCGTCGCTGGTCAATAATTATGCCGATGACCTGACAATGGTCCCGGTCGTAACAGCTGGTTCTGTCGGCAATCCGCGCCTGATCAACAGTGGCGAAGTCGACATTGCCATTACAAACAACAACCTGTCTGTCCTGGCAAACAAGGGCGTCGGCCCTTACAAAAAAGCAGGTGCAATGAACTTGCGGGCCATTGGCTCACTGCATTTCAGCATTCTGCATATGATGACACTGGACGGGTCTGACATCAGCAGCATTGCTGATCTGAAAGGCAAACGGATTGCAGTCGGTCCAGCTGGTGGTGGAACCATTCCATTTCTGGGACAAGTCCTTAGCCTTGCAGACCTGACAATCGATGACATTACGCCGAGCTTCCTGTCCTATGGTGACGGTTTCAGCCAGTTGGCTGACGGTAATGTCGATGCCGCCTTCGCGCTGAGTGGCTATCCAGCCGGTGCTGTCATGCAGGCCCAGGCCAATAAAAAACTGAAATTCATTCCGATTACGGAAGAGCAAATGGCCACAGCCTTGGGAAAATACCCCAACTACAATGAAGTTGTGGTTCCAATGGCTACCTACGGAACAGACACTGATGGCAGAGTGCTTGGCGTCAACAACATGCTGATCGTCGATGCGGGCATGGATGAAGATGTGGCCTATAAGATCACAAAAGCAATCTACGACAACATGGATGAATTCCGGGCTGAAAATGCCTATGCGAAACAGATCGTTCCAGAAGCATCGTTGGAACTGAAAATTCCGCTTCATCCTGGTGCAGCGAAATACTTCGCTGAATAAAAAACCCCATCTGACCAACCAACAATTCTTGCGGATGAAAGCCTGTCTTACATCCGCAAGAATTTATCAGGCTCCTGACGGAATGGAATAAACGCCATGGACAGACTGTTCAAACACGCGATTCTGATCGTGGCATTTGTGGTCGGGCTTTTCCATCTGCTGAACGTTTCCGGCCTTCTCGTCCTGTCGACCCGAGACATTCGAGTATTCCATCTGATGATGATGCTCGTCCTGCTGTTTCTCACAAATCCCACTCTGCAAAGATTTGAAAACGCGTTTTTGGACAAAGTAGCGCGCCTCGGCCTTGTCTTCCTCAGCTGTGCAACAAGCCTTTATATAATGTCGCGCTGGAAAGACATTGCCATGAGTGGTGGTGAAACGGAGGCGCTCGATGCATGGGTTGGGCTGCTGCTGATTGTTCTGGTGTTGGAGGGCGCGCGACGCGGCGTTGGCCTGGTGCTGTCAATTATCTGTCTCGCCTTTTTTACCTATCCATTCTACAGCGAATTCCTGCCCGGTGCGCTGGCCAGCCGTGGCTACAGCGTAACACGCATGTCGGAGCTTCTGACCACTACCTCTCAGGGCATTTACGGCATTCCACTTGGCGTATCAGCCACTTACATCATACTTTTTTCGATCTATGGATCGTTCCTGAGCGTCTTCGGCGCAGGTGACTTTTTCTTCCGTCTTGCCAACCGGCTCACTAAAAACATGCGGGCGGCAGGCGCAAAAACCGCAGTCATTTTCAGCACATTGCTAGGCATGATTTCCGGCTCCGCCGCAGGCAATGTTGCGGTCACAGGTACCTTGACCATTCCGATGATGAAAAAGGAAGGTTACGCGCCTCATCAGGCAGGTGCCATTGAAGCTGTCGTGTCGACCGGTGGACAACTCATGCCCCCCGTTATGGGTGCGGCCGCTTTTATCATGGCCGAAATCGTCGGCATTCCCTATTCCGACGTCATGCAAGTTGCGATTATTCCCGCATTGCTGTTTTTTGCCTCATTGTTTTTCGTGGTTCACTTACGCGCTGCCAAGAGCAATATCCAGCCGTTGGAACAGCCAGAAGACGATGATGAAGCACTCTGGATGATCCTCGTCAAAGGTGGTCAATACATCATTCCATTCGGCACGCTTATTGCCATGATGCTGAATGGGTTTTCGCCCTTCAAAGCATCATTCTATTCCATTCTTGTACTGCTGGTTTTGCATGTGCTCTGGGAGCGTCGCATTTCGTTCGAAATGGTGCGCAAATCGGCAGAAGCCATTACCGAAGGGGCAAAAAGCGTCATTCCAATCGCTATTGCCTGTGCTGCTGCCGGCATCATCGCTGGCACGCTTGGCACCACAGGCCTTGGATCCAAAATCTCCGGCCTGATCATTTCTGCTTCAGGCGGCTTCACATTCCTGGCCTTGGTGTTCACCATGCTGACAGCCATTATTCTGGGTATGGGTCTACCAACAACGGCGGCCTATCTCATTCTGGCAACAGTCGTTGCCCCTGCCCTTGCAAAAATGGGCGTGCCTTTGCTGACGGCGCATTTGTTTGTATTTTTCTATGGCTGTGTGTCCACCATAACACCTCCGGTGGCATTGGCCTCTTACGTGGCAGCGGGCATTGCCAAAGCCAACATCAACAAGGTTGGGTGGACGGCCTTTGCCTATGGCATCACCTGCTACATTCTGCCCTTCATGTTCTTCTACGGCCCGGCCCTGCTTATGCAGGGACCCTGGAGCGAAATTGTGCTGGCTGTCATCAGCGGCGGCTTTGGTGTTTTCTGCATCGCCGCCTTTGTGGTTGGGCAATTGCGCGCACCGCTGATCATGCCGATGCGCGTGCTTGTTGGCTTGGCTGGAATTGCTTTGCTGCATCAGGGAATTGTCACAGATACAATTGGGCTTGCAGTCATAGCTGCAGTCTGGGCACTCACCAAACCCGCTCAAGCTTTGAACACCTAGAAAGGAACTGTCCATGTCGCAGAAATTCAGACGCGTCGTTACCGGCCATGACGAGAACGGCGTTGCAACCGTCATCTCCGATGAGGAGGCAAGCTGCATTCTGAGCCGCCCCAACCGACCCGGCGTTACACTGACAAATCTGTGGATGAACGACAAGACGCCAGCGGCAATGGAACTGCATGAAGATCCAGTCACCGGACCACTCATCCTGCACCCTCCGAAAAATGGCTCTGTGTTTCGCATTGTTCAATTCGACCCGGAAGATCCCGAAGTCTTGGCTAAACTGGATGGAAAATCCGCCTTTGCCGAAATGGGCGCGGGCGCGAACATCGTCGAAAATGCCCGCCACCCCTTCATGCACCGCACCGATTCACTGGACTATACCGTCGTGTTGAGCGGTGAAATTTACATGATGATGGATGAAGACGAGTATCTGCTGAAGGCTGGCGACACCGTCGTCCAGCAGGGTACGAACCACGCTTGGTCCAATCGCGGCACCGAACCATGCCTGATCGCATTCATTCTTGTTGATGCTGAAAAATAGGAAACGTATCTGGCAACTGTAGTGCTCGCAGTGCCTGATGGGTGACGGTCTAGCGCCGTTTTTCGACCTTTGAGGTTACGATATTTCCACCACTTGTTTGCACCCAGATCGCTGAGTATTCCTTGCTCAGCGATCCCCGGACTACATATCGGACACCGGCTTTCGGCGTAAAGGAAACCGTTCCGTTGACTGTGTGGACATCACCAAACAACGCCCCAATGTCTGCAGCGTGATGGGTATACCCGGACAATTCCAGCTGGAGAGGTTGCACCGGCACTTCCCGGTCGTAAGGTTTGACTGTGAGCGCGAAACCGCGACCATAGTTGCGAGCGCGCACTTGTGAGCCGATGTTTTGGACAGTCTTCCCATCGACTTTTGCCACAAAAAAGAGATCCACTTTTGGCGGCGTCACAAGCCTGCGCGGATTTAGCCACCCCATATCTGGACCCACCACAGGACCGGAGCTGTCAGCAATTACTGCGATAGGGCCCGTGTAATCATCAGGGACAAGGCCTGTCGAAACACATCCTGACAAGATTAAAGCAGCAAGGATGGGCTTGAAAATTTTCAAGGAAAACATGACACATTCAATTCACATATTACTGGTTGCGCTGCAATGAAACTCAATCTTCAGCAAAAACACAACTAATGGTTTCCTCTTTTTATAATTTCGCTATGACATAGGGTGCGGATCCAATTCATTGATTTGGGTTCGCAACTTGGCTGTCAGATCATGAATTTCCGATTTGTAATTAGTCATTTCGTTAGAAAAAAATTAGAACAGATTTACTGAAAACACATTTCTTTAAGGAACTCATTATGCTTCGCAAGACTCTGATTACATCCGGATGTGCAATGTTCATGGCTGTCGCACCATTCGCCCAATCCGCCAGTGCCGATAAAGCTGGTAACGAAGCTATTGCAGCTGGAGTGGCCGGAGTTGCTTTGGGCGTACTGGGCGCCGCGCTTGCTAAACACCACCATCACCATGGCAGACACAATTACAGGAAGCATCCGCAGGTTTCCAATGAAGAAAATGAAATCGGACAATGCATGCATCGCGCCCATCAGGCACTGAGCAATCGCGGGCACTCCTATGTCGAATTTGATCACGTCGTCAATTACCGCCCATCAGAATATCAAGACAGCATCACACTGCGGGTTGATACCGATGGGCGTCACTCACAAAGGAATGTGACCTGCGTTTTTTCGGACGGTGAAATCATCGGCTTTAATATCAGAAAACACTGACCGTTTCTGATCGTACCCGCCCGGCGGGCGGGTACGATACGCTACCACTGATCCAGTTGAAGCAACTCTTCTGGTTTACGCTGCTAGTGAAGTTTGCCCGATTTTTCTGATGTCGCCCGACAGGTAATGTGAACCCAAATCAGGAAAAGATAAGAGCCACCACTCTTGCTCCGGCAATGATGTTCGCGTCAGAGTTCTGCCCAAAAAACCCTTTTGCGTGAAAGCAGGGGTTTGCCCATGTGTATCCGTCAATCCCGATAAGGTGTCGAAAATGTTCATTAATTCCGCTCATTCAGTTCCTGAAATTCGTAACAAACGTACCGCGCATCGCACTGATGATATCGATTTTGCTATCAAAGGCGCTGAATGCCAGTATGTCGAGATTGAATTAGACCCCGGTGAGGCTGCAATCGCGGAAGCCGGATCGATGATGTACAAGGACCCACAAATCGCAATGACAACGGTGCTCGGGGATGATTCCGAGGAAGAAAAAAGCCTGATGAACCGGGTTTGGGGCGCTGGAAAGCGGGTTGCCTCGGGCGTGGGCATGTTTACAACAGTCTTCAGTCATGAAGGTCAGGGCAAAGGCCACGTAGCCTTTGCGGCGCCCTACCCCGGCCATATCATTGCACTTAAGCTCGACGATATCGACGGCGAACTGATTTGTCAGCGCGATGCATTTTTATGCGCTGCGCGCGGTGTATCCTTCGATGTTTACCTCCAGCGCAAAGTTATGACAGGGCTGTTCGGTGGCGAAGGCTTTATACTTCAGCATTTAACCGGCCATGGCTGGGTATTTGTTCATGTCGGTGGAACAGTGATGGAGCACGAACTTGCTGAAGGCGAGTCCATCGATGTCGATGCCGGATGTGTCGCTGCGTTCACCAAGGGAGTGAACTTTGATCTGACATCAGTTGGCAATGTGCGATCAAAAGTCTTCGGCGGTGACGGGTTGTTTTTTGCGCGTTTGACTGGCCCTGGCAAAGTCTGGGTACAAAGCCTGCCGTTTTCCCGCTTGGCCGGCCACATTGCCGCCACCGCCAGATCAACAGAGGTCAAGGAAACTGTGGGCTTAGATTTGGCCGGTGTTGTAGGCGCAGGCATTATCAACTCTCTGAAATAGAAGTTGTGCATTCTGCGAACGAAACCATGAAATTGGTTTGAGCCAGTCTTGGGATTGATCCCATAAGTTTTGCTCAATCCAGAAACTGCGGCTTGCGCCTCCCAGCGGGCGCAAGCAATCGCCTGCTGGCCGGTGGGATGCTGCAGTGATGCTCTGAAAGCGCACCTGATTGGGCGCTGCCGTGCAAAACTTTCCCCATAGTGCTCCCTTCCATTCATAGCGTCTTGTTTCAACACTCCAACACGCTTGCTGCACATCAAGAAAACGCCTAATCGAATGGGACTAGAATGTGGCTTTCGAGGATGAAATGAGCAATCAAATAGCTGGCAAATGGGATTTCTGGATCGACCGTGGCGGTACATTTACAGATATCGTGGCCCGCACACCTTTGGGAAAACTGAAAGCCCATAAATTGCTTTCAGAGAATCCGGAACAATACCAGGATGCGGCACTCCAAGGCATTCGTGAATTGATGGGCATTGATGCAGACGCAGCTATTCCCTCCAGCGCAATCGCCAATGTTAAAATGGGGACCACGGTGGCGACCAATGCGCTGCTCGAACGCAAGGGTGAGCGCACCCTGCTCGTTATCACCAAAGGGTTTCGCGACGCACTGGAGATCGGGTACCAGGCCCGACCCGATATTTTCGCAAGGGAAATCATCAAGCCCGAGTTGCTGTATGAAGCCGTGGTGGAAGTGGATGAACGCATTCGGGCTGATGGTGCTGTTGAACAAGCCCTGGATCAAGCCAAAGCACGGATTGATCTGCAGTCAGCTTTTAACACGGGTATCCGCTCCCTCGCCATCGTGCTGATGCATTCATGGCGTGCGCCAGAGCATGAACAGCTTTTGGCAGAAATCGCCCGCGACATCGGATTTTCTCAGATTTCCGTCAGCCATGATGTGTCTCCTTTGATGAAACTAGTGGGACGCGGAGATACAACAGTTGTGGACGCATATCTGTCGCCGATCCTGCGGCGCTATGTGGATCAGATTGCAAGCGAGCTGAACATTGGTGATGGCGACACGCGGCTGATGTTCATGCAATCATCCGGTGGCCTGACCGCTGCAGACATGTTTCAAGGAAAAGACGCGATCCTGTCCGGACCAGCGGGCGGTGTTGTCGGCGCGGTGGAAACCTCCGCGTTGGCGGGACACCACAAGGTCATTGGCTTTGACATGGGTGGAACATCAACCGATGTGTCACACTATGACGGACAGCTGGAACGCGCGTTCGAAACTGAAGTCGCCGGCGTGCGCATGCGCGCACCGATGATGATGATCCACACCGTTGCTGCCGGCGGCGGGTCCATTCTGCATTTCGACAAGGGACGTTTTCAGGTCGGGCCTGATAGTGCCGGGGCCAATCCTGGGCCGGCCTGCTATCGGCGTGGGGGTCCTTTAACGGTCACCGACGCCAATGTAATGCTTGGCAAATTGCGGCCAGAATTCTTTCCAACCATTTTTGGTGAGACCGCAGACCAGCCTCTGGATATTGAGGCCGTCCGAACAGGCTTCGAAGCTCTTGCAAACGAAATTGGTGATGGTCGTTCCGGAGAGGAAATCGCGGAAGGGTTTTTACAGATCGCCGTTGAGAACATGGCGAACGCAATCAAGAAGATTTCAGTGCAACGCGGCTATGATGTCTCGGACTACGCTTTGACCTGTTTTGGCGGGGCTGGGGGACAGCATGCCTGCGCCATTGCCGACACGTTGGGTATGGAAACGGTCATCGTCCACCCATTCTCCGGCATACTCTCCGCCTATGGGATGGGGCTTGCAGACATTCGGGCAAACCGTAATAAAACCATTGCCTTGGAGTTAAATTCCGACTCTGAATCAGAACTTGAAGTTGTTCAAAAAACACTGGAGCAACAGGTCCGCAACGAGATGCTCCGGCAGGGCGTGGAGAGCGCCGACAGCCAAATCAACAGTTTTGCCCACATCCGTTATGATGGCACAGACAGTGCCATTCCAGTTCGCTTGACCAATAGCGATCAGATGCGTGCAGAATTTGAAACAGCGCACAAAAAGCAATTCGGTTTTGTTTTTGAAAACAAAATTCTGGTCGTTGAGTCTCTTGAAGTCGAAGGCGTTGGCGGTGGTGCTGCCATCGAGGAAGCCGATCAACCATTGTCAGACCAATCAGCGCAGATGGACAAGCAATTCGATGTCTTTGTCGGCGGCACAATGCAAAGCAGTGGCATTTATCCGCGCGCAAACCTTGCTCATGGGAACAACATTAAAGGGCCTGCCCTGATTATCGAACCGCATCAAACCATTATGGTCGAGCCGGGCTGGACTGCCCAAGTCAATATCAAGAACCACGTCATTCTGAACCGCACCGAGAAGCTGGATCGTGGCTTTGCCATTGGAACCGAAGCGGCCGATGGTGGCGCAGACCCGGTTTTGCTTGAAATCTTCAACAATCTGTTCATGTCCATTGCCGAGCAAATGGGCGTGACCCTGCAAAACACGGCCTACTCGGTAAACATTAAAGAGAGACTGGATTTCTCCTGTGCTGTATTCAGTGGCGTGGGAAGCCTGATTGCAAATGCGCCACACATGCCAGTGCATCTGGGCTCAATGGACCGATCTGTAGAGACCATTATTCGGCTCAATAAAGGTGCGATCAAACCTGGAGACGTGTTTGCACTCAACGCCCCTTATAATGGTGGCACCCATCTCCCGGATATTACGGTCTGCACACCGGTTTTTGATGAAACCAACAGCTTTGTCCGCTTTTGGGTCGCCAGCCGCGGGCACCATGCCGATGTCGGCGGATCGGCCCCGGGCTCGATGACACCGCTTGCCACCAATGTGGATGAGGAAGGTGTTCTGTTTGATAATTTCAAACTGGTCGATCAGGGAGCGTTTCAGGAAGAGGCTTTGGTCCATTTGATGACAGACCACCCCTACCCCGTTCGCAATGTTGTCCAAAATGTTGCAGATCTGAAAGCTCAGATCGCGGCCAACGAAAAGGGCGTGCAGGAACTGGCGAGAATGGTAGATCAGTTCACCCTGCCGGTCGTGGAAGCCTATATGCGCCATGTTCAGGACAATGCAGAAGAAAGTGTGCGCCGGGTTATTGAGGTGCTGAAGGATTCCAGCTTTGAATACAAAACCGATCAGGGTGCTGTCATCAAGGTCAAGATAACCGTGGACCGCGAAAAGCGCGAAGCCACCGTCGATTTTACCGGAACAAGCCCTGTTCAGAATACCAATTTCAACGCGCCGGAACCTGTGACACGCGCCGCCGTATTATACTGCTTCCGCGTGATGGTGGATGGAGACATTCCCATGAATGCCGGATGCCTGAAGCCCATCAACATCATCATTCCAGACGATTGCATGCTGCGGCCAAGCTACCCCGCTGCTGTTGTGGCAGGCAATGTTGAAACCAGTCAGCATGTCACCAATGCCCTGTTTGGTGCGCTGGGTGTGATGGCCGCGTCACAAGGCTCCATGAACAATCTCACCTTTGGAAACGACATCTACCAGTATTATGAAACAATTTGCTCCGGCTCTCCTGCCGGGCGCGGCTTCAACGGCACCTCGGGAGTTCATGTCCACATGACAAACTCACGGCTGACGGATCCGGAAATCCTAGAATTCCGTTTTCCCGTATTGCTGGAAGACTTTCATATCCGCAAAAGGTCGGGCGGAACTGGCAAATGGACAGCGGGCGACGGCACAAAACGGACAATCCGATTTCTGGAAGAAATGGACTGCGCCATCCTGTCCTCTCACCGAACCATTCGGCCCCACGGGCTGGAAGGTGGTGCGCCGGGAGAGCTGGGCAGCACCTTTGTGAGGCGGCTTGATGGACAGATTGAAGAGCTGAAAGGCTGCGGCCAAACCATATTGAAAGCCGGCGAAGCGGTAACGATTATCACGCCCACGGCTGGTGGTTTTGGGGAAAGCTGATCAATACCTGCCAACTAAGGCTTGCACCCTAAATTGAAATGACCTAAAGATATAAAGATATTGTTATATCATTTGGGAAGACGATGCGGGAACCGAAAACAATTGGGTTGGATCAACTGGTGGAAGCGCTGCGTGGCGCTGGCGAAACCACACGATTGCGTCTGTTAGCCCTGCTGCAAAGCGGTGATCTGACGGTCAAGGATTTGACGCAGATTCTCGGTCAATCCCAGCCTCGGGTGTCTCGCCATTTGAAACTGCTGGTGGAAGCGGAATTGATCGAACGTTTCCCGGAAGGGTCGTGGGTTTATTACCGCCCATCAAAAAGCGCTGTTGGCCTGACCACACAGACCTTGCTGGAAACGCTGAATCCCTCAGACGGTGTTCTGCAACGGGACCAGGAGCGGTTGGCTGAGGTCAAATCCCGCAACGCGGAAAGTGCGGCACGCTATTTTGCCCAAAGTGCGCAGGACTGGGACAAGATCAGAAGTCACCACATTTCCGAGCAAGCTGTTGAAAAAGCCTTGCTGGAACTTGTCGGCGTGAAACCGTTTGGCACGCTTTTGGATGTGGGAACCGGAACCGGTCGTATGCTGGAACTGCTGCAGAATCACTACTCTGATGGCGTGGGCATAGATTCCAGTCTGGAAATGCTGGCCGTCGCCCGCGCCAATCTGGACGCGAGTGGCACACACCACGCGCAGGTGCGTTTTGGCGACATTTTCAACCTGCCCGTTGCTCGCAACACATTTGATGTTGCGGTGGTTCATCAGGTTCTTCACTTCCTTGATGATCCAGGACGGGCTATAAAAGAGATTGCACAGGCATTGCGTCCAGGTGGGCGTCTGCTGATTGTTGATTTCGCGCCGCATGAACTTGAATTCCTGCGTAACGAGCATGCTCACCGCAGGCTTGGATTTGACGAAGCGCAAATCGCAAATTGGGTCGATGAGATCGGTCTTGATCTGATTTCAACGACGCATCTGGCGCCTGAAAAACCACGTGCCGAAGCTTTGACTGTCAATATCTGGCTTGCACAGGATCCACGTATTCTGATGGCCGATGACACAGCCAAAGCCCTATCAACCATCAATTCGGAAACAGTCTGATGTCAATTGTCGCAAACCTTCGATCCCATCAGAAACGCGCCAAACGCATTTCATTCGAGTTTTTCCCGCCCAAATCGGATGCAGGGGAAAAACAGGTCTGGTCGGCAATCAACCGATTGAGCCTGTTTGGCCCTTCCTTTGTGTCCGTCACATATGGCGCCGGTGGCAGCACCAGAGAGCGCACACATCGCACAGTTGCTGAACTGGCGAAAAATGCATCCATGCGCCCCGCTGCACACCTCACCTGTGTCGATGCAACCAGAGACGAAGTGGACGCTGTTGTGGATGGCTACGCCAAAGCAGGCGTGAAACACATTGTTGCCCTGCGCGGAGATGTGCAAAACGGAGAAAGCCATTTCGTCCCTCACCCGCAAGGATATCAGAATGCCGCCGATCTGGTCGACGGCATCTCGAAACGCGGTGATTTCGAGATTTCAGTCGCCGCCTATCCTGAGCGCCACCCGGACAGCTCAAGCTGGGACCACGAATTGGACAATCTGAAACGCAAGGTCGATGCAGGTGCTAACCGCGCTATCACGCAATTCTTCTTCGACAATGATCTGTTTGAGGCCTTTGTCGAGCGGGCCCGGTCTGCGGGAATTTCAATTCCAATCGTGCCGGGTTTGCTCCCGGTTTATAAATTCTCGCAGACCCGCTCTTTTGCTGAGCGTTGCGGCGCGAATGTACCGTATTGGCTGAAGCTGGCCTTCAATGGTCTGGATGATGATCTGGACACACAAAGGCTGGTTTCTACCGCTATCCTTGCCGAACAGGTTTTTGACCTGGCCGAACGCGGTTTCGAAGATGTTCATTTCTATACTTTGAACCGGTCAGAAATCGTATTCGCAGTGTGTCATCTGATGGGCCTTGGCCCGGAACTTCAGGCCGTGGAAACCGATACTCAGGCAGCCTGATAGAGTCTCTGCATCCACTTCGCAAACCATCTTCAAATTCGAAAACTGTGAAAATTCCAACGGCCGCGCAATGCGCCGGATGATTGGATTGGCGGATATTTGACCCTGCCAGCCAATGTTCCGGCTGCAGCCGCGAACCTGTGCCTCAAGAATTTGAGATCGTGCACTTTCATGAGGCATGTCCCATCCGGACTGACCCATCTGGGGGATATTGCAGAGCGCTGTGATGGTCCACTCTTGTTTCGGGGGTGAACAAGAATGGAGAAGATCATGCATAAATCCAAATCCACAAGTGCCTTGCTGGCGCTAGCGGTCGCATTGCCGAATTTCATCACGCCAGTGATTGCGGCGCAAAACACCGGTGCTACTGTTCTACCTGTCGCGGAAAAGCGTGTGGCTCCGACACAAAAAATGCAGATGAAAGAGCGTGCGTCTCCGACAGAGAAAATGCAGATGAAGAAGGCTGAGCCTGCTCAGCTCAAGAAAATGCTGAACGAAGAACTTGCGAAAATGACGCCTGCTGAAAAAAAGCAGATTGGTCAGGCAAGGATCAACCAACTCAAAGCTATTAGCGGTGATGAGATCGCACGCGGCGGTTGCTTTACACAGGGCGTTGGTTGTCAGGGGACAAGCGGTTTTACCAGCGGAGTGCTCTGCTGCGTAATCATAAGGACCGGCCTGTAGCCATTCCCCGTATCTATTTATGCGCCGCCAATGGACCGCAAACAGTTTTGTTGTCGGCGCATGAAATCCTCTTGGCTCGTTTCAAAGCTATGCGTCTTGACGCGAGCCAATCGAGCAAGTTGCAAACCTGGACAACAAGATGACCGCGCAAAGCAACGCTGAGAATGTGAGACTTGCAGAACCGGAGCCATTTGCAGAATGGGGCGCTTTTGTTGATGAAGCATTTGCCAGCGCGAAGGCTGACGAACGTTATTCCTTACCTGGAGAAGGACGTGAATTCGCCCACGTTGCGTGGCCGCTCATTGAGCTTTCGGCAAAACCAGTCGGTCAAAAAATCACGCAGCTTTGGCAAACTGGGATTATTCACCCAGAACACATAAGCTCCATTTTTGCAGCAATGGTCGAACCCCTCTGGGAGAGTGTTTTCTCCAGGGTATCGCGCCTAATCGTCCTGGAATTTGCCGCTGCACAATCAACCGGCATGCTCGACGCTCCAAGCAGCAGCAACAGCTATGAAATGTTCGCTGAATGCCTCCAGGACACAGGCTTTTCTGAAGCGCTTTTGAAACGCAATCCTAACCTGTGCGAGTTGACGAGCGCCATCTGCCAGAACTGGCGTGCTGCTTCACTGGAGTTCCTTGAGCATCTGCATGCCGATTGGGACCCTCTCAAGCATCATTTCTCATATGCGCCGAGTGAAAAGATCGCCGCTATCCGGTCCTCATTGGGCGATACGCACCGCCACGGTCGATCGGTTAAGATCATTGAATTCAGCGGCGGGCGGAAACTGGTTTACAAACCCCGCAACCTTGCGGTTGAAGTGCATTACGGGCGTTTTGCATCCTGGTTCAACAGCGCTGCCGACGATGAAATGATACGCAGTGTCGATGCGCTGAATATGGGGACACGCGGCTGGTGCGAACACATTGAGCATCTGCCAGTTTCAGATTCAGATGATCTTGCAGATTACTTCAGCCGGCTTGGGGCGTTAATGGCGGTAGCGCGTGTGCTGGGGCTGACCGATCTGCACAGTGAAAATCTGATTGCACAGGGTAGCTGGCCGGTCATTATTGATCTTGAAACATTGTTTCATCCGCTGGCTGGTGATCTGCGTCCGGATGACACCCAACCAGCCGCTTCAAAAGCCTTGCGCAGGGTCCATGACAAATCTGTTGCCGCAACAGGGCTCCTACCCGTACGCAAGGCCTTGTCGAGTGCGCAGGACAAGGCAATCAATCTGGCTGGAATGTCAGACACTGCAGGCCAGCAGACACCTTTTGAGGTGCCAATGTGGCACCATGCCGGATCCGATGAGATGAAGCTGGTGGAAGGCCGCCAAATACTGACAGGCGACGCCAATGTGCCCCTGCTGGATGGTCAGAGGATATCTCCCGAGCCGTATTTGGAACAGGTACTGGCAGGTTTTCGCAAAGCCTATGCCATTCTTGAAGAAAATCGCGAAACGCTTCTGGCAGCAACAGGCCCACTTGCAGACTTTGGCGACGACCCGATACGCGTCGTCATTCGTGCAACTCAGACCTATTTGTTCCTGTTGGCTGATGGATCACATCCCGATCTTCTGGAAAGCCGGGAAAAGAAACAAGGCTGGTTTGGTGATGCACTGACGGAAGCAAACCAGTCTCATATTCTGACAACACTGCGTCAGTCTGAAATCTCGGCTCTGTGGCGCAATGACGTTCCCTATTTTGAAACGACGGTGAACAGTGAGGATATCATGACATGCGACGGTCAGTTGATAGAAAACGTTTTGCCACGAACAGGCCTGGCGATCAGCAGACAGATTATCACCGAATTGGGTCCCGAAGATCTGCGCCGCCAATGCTGGTTGACAGAAGTGGCATTGACGACGGCCGATGAACCCAAAGCGCGCCCTGTTGTATCAACGAACAGCCACGCTACCGCAAAACGCTCTCAAAATGGCATTCATGATACCGCATTGGCGATCGCGCATCGCGCGGCAAAGGAAATTTGCGAGCACGCGACTGTCACAGATGGACATGCAACCTGGATGACAGTGCAGGAAGGAAGCGGTGGTTCCCTAACAACCCGGTTAGCGGGGCTTGATCTGTATAGCGGCCTGCCCGGCATTGCCCTTTTTCTATCACAGGCCGGTCGCGCACTTGATAACGCCCATATTCTAACGGTTGCGAAAGCAGCAACATGTGAGCTTCTGTCTACTCTCTCCTTGCAAAAGAACACAGAGATGAGTGTTGGTGGATTCTCCGGAACCGGAGGCTTGTTTTTCGCGCTTCACATCCTGGCCAACGAACACCCCGAACTTGGCTGCCTTGAAGCCAGTCGACAGATATTGTCGAACATCACCACCGTAGGACTTTCTGCAGCATCTTTGGAGTTGGTCGATGGTTTGGCGGGGTTACTGCTTGGAACACAGCACATTCAATCCAGCGGTCCTCTTCAAAGATCGATCTGCTACGAGACCATAAACAGGCTGGAGCAGGCAATTGAGAACAATGGTTCAGTACATCAACTGTTCGCCGCCACAGGGATGGCGCATGGTGTTGAAGGCCTGCAATTCGCATTGACCCGATCAAGCCAAAACGACGACCACGAACTAAAGGCATTAAGCGCAAAAGGTCTTGGTCTGCTTAAAGAGCTGGTATCAACTGCGCCCGAACTTGAACTGAAAAACATCCGGAAAGCGCCGATTGCATGGTGTAACGGTCTCACCGGAATGCTCTTTGCAAATAACATAAGCGACCAGGAACACACAGAAACGATCGCTCGGGAACTGATAGCAAGGCTGGAAGCACAAGACTGCTCGGATGACAGCCTGTGTCACGGTTCGATGGGCGCGCTACAGGCGCTGCAGCACATGGTGCCCGCTCTGCCGGACGACGATACAAACGACATTAAAAGCCTGACTGAAGGCATCCTGACACGGGTGATGTCGGATGGCGCACAATGCGGCACTGTCAATGGCGTTTTTTCCCCTGGTCTGATGGACGGCATGGCCGGCATCGGCATGGCAGCCCTGGGTATTGCGGATCAGCGGCGAACCTCGGTGATACCCCTGATGGCATACAAATCCATGCCTATTGCGACCAACTCTGCGCCAAAGCCATGAGAGTATCCATCATCATGGCATTAGGGGTTTTCTGGGGCATGGGAACCATCACGCCCGACAAACAGACAGAGGCAGCGGCCTGCAATCCGCTGACGGTCACGAGCAGCGGCACGGCGACGTCACAGCGCATAGCTGAACGCAATGCAAAAGTATCGTTAATGGTACAATTGGAGGATCTTTATCCAGGCGAATTCAGATCAAGAATGATGGGACCAGTTGAATATGACTGCAAGAACCCATTACTGTGGCGCTGCGCAGCCAAGGTGAAAATCTGCAACTAGCAGATTTACAATTCGCCACCTTGTTAAGGCAGGGCCTGCACTCAATTGGGAAGCGTCTGTGACATGAGCATCCAAGCCCCCGTATTGCGGCTGAAAAGACCGTCTGAAATGCAACCGTTCCGATGGTCTGTTTTTCTGTTTTCACTTTGTGTGTCCGGCTCAGTCATGTTTGTGGTCGGGCTCACCATGGACAATGGGTTACGCGTGTTCGGCATCGGAATTTCGTCCTGGTTTGATTCCTTGTGGGATTCCTTTCTGGGTATTTTTTTCGCAACCTTCATTGCACCATTGTTCTGGCGCATAGGGCTGATAACATTTCCGCAATATCTGCTGGGCGCCTTTGCTTTGGCTGCACCGATCACAATCATATCGGTTTTGGTGCTTTCGCGTTTTTATGATGTCAGTATCGAAGTGCCAGGGATTAATTCCTCAGCATTTCCCGATCAGTCATTCGCTATTTCAGCCTATATCAGGCTCATCCGCGCCGTTGTATTTATTCCTGTTTTTCTTTGGGTGTTTTACTGGGTCTTTCATATTTGTTTTGGAATGGCACCCAAGAGCTTCAAGCATGACTGAATACGGCAAAAAAGACGCGTCCATACGGTTTTCTCCGCAACTCCCCAAGAAGATATTTCTTCTCAGTCAGGCCGACCGTCCTGCTGAAATTAAGCTGGCGCTACTTGAATCAGCGGTTTTCGACGGTTGGATCGGCATGTTGATCAACATCAACACCGCCATTTTTGTCGGATTGATTTCCCTCACAGCAGGATTTGGTCCAATCGCTTCGTTGACGTTTTTGACGGTGCAAATCACATTCACGATTATCGGCACAGTCATATTGCTCTTCCTGCAAATTCGGCAGCAATCCAATCGTCCGGTTCAATCAAATATTGCGGAACGGTTGATCATCTTTGCAGATTTGCTTGTGATGTTCGGTTGGGGATTTTGCATATTGTTGTTCATGTCGCCGTTGATCTATGAGCGCATGCTTCTGATCATAGTCTTGACGACGGCCGCGGGTATCGGCTCAGCGACATTGAATTCCCGGCTTCTGCCCGCATTGATTCTGGGGCGCATCATTCTCTTTCTGCCCAGTATTGCCTATTGTTTCTGGGAACAGCCCCCGTTCTGGGGCCTTTTGATTTGCACATTGTTATTTGCAACAATTGTTTCGATTGGCATTGGTTACGCCATCCACATTCAGCACCTCAACGAGGCCAATCTTGCCTACAAACTGCGTGAAACCAGTGTGTTGCTTGAGCAGCAATCATTCGCATTGGAAAGGTCGCTTTCCCTGGAAAATCAGGCGCAGGAGCGCGTGCTTAAAGAGACCAAGCTTCGGGAGAGCTTTTTGCACTCGATCAGCCATGATCTCAGCCAGCCATTGAGTGCGCTGGCTCTCCACCTCAACAATTTGGCACATCAGCGCCTGCCAAGGGTTGCAAACGCTTCCACTGCAGCTGCCCAGCAATGCCTGCGTTCGGCCAAAGGGCTTATCGAAAGCGTTTCGCAGTTGGCATGGATCAAGGAAAACCTCCCTGCCCCGAAATTTGAAAGTACAGATATTCATGCTCTGATCAGCAGGCTCGTCGACGAACTGCGTCCGGTTGTCGAGGATGCGGGGTTGCAACTGACATATGTCCCCACATCGGTATTTGTGCGCGCTGATCCGGAATTTCTGGAGCGGGTGCTGCGCAATCTTGCCTACAATGCAGTTCAATATACCGCCAAAGGGCGCATCTCGATTGGTGTCCGGCGACGCCCGGGGGGATTGGCTGAAATCATCGTCGCCGATACTGGACAGGGCATATCACCCAATGAGCAACAGCGCATATTCAACGCCTTCTATCAAATTGATGCTCTCAAGGTGCGCCAATCCGGCAATGTCGGTCTGGGGCTTTCAATTGTCAGCGACCTTGTGGGCGCAATGAACGGCAAAATAACGCTCCAAAGCCGGAAGGGCCATGGCTCAAGATTTGGAGTTGTACTGCCTCTGGCTGCGGACACACCACAATTCCTGGAACAGGATTCAGAAGTTCCGACACCAGTCACACACAGCGCCAGTCCGGCCAATCAGCGTATATTGTTGGTTGAAGATAGCCTGCACTATCAAACCTCCATCGCGGCCATGATTCAAAGTCTTGGTTACAGTGTCGAAATCATTGGCGAACGGGCTGAAATCATGGGCGTTTCAGATGACAAGCTGGACAACAGTGATTTTCTGATTGTGGATTTTGATCTGGGCGGGGGGCTTACAGCCTTTGATTTTCTGGCCCGGAGTCCATCAAATCTGATGCCCAAATGTGTGATCATTTCACAGTATGACAACCCAGACATGATCCTTCACATCAAGGATCAGGGCGGGCGCTTTCTAAAGAAGCCTTTTATGCCGGAGGACCTGGCAATGGCCTTGCGTGTTGTGGAAAAAAGCTGGCAACGAAACGACAACAACTCTGTCAGTTAAGCCCATGCGAACGCGCAAAATCTATCGCTTCAATACGGTTTGCGACACCGAACCTTCGATAGATATCTCGCAAATGAGACTTTGTTGTTTCCGGTGAGATAGCCAACAGCCTTGCGACTTCCTTGTTTGACAGTCCCTTCGAGACGAGAACGAGGATTTCCAATTGCCTTGGTGTCAGTTCAAATCGTTTCGCTAACAAGGTGCTGGCAGGGGTTACATTGGCTGGGGTTTTGCCGTTCAACAGCGAAGAGACGGCATCGACCAGCACGAGTGGATCCACTGCCTTGCTGAGAAAAAGATCCGCACCTGCATCCAGGGACCGGCGCTTGTCAGATGGATTTATGGAGGCGCTGACAATGAGGATTTTGCAGTCCGGCAGATCATCAGATAATTGCGCGATCAGGTCCGGCACATTGCATCCTGGAACGTAGAAATCCATGATGACAATATCAGGGCTGTTCGCAGAATCCTGCAACGCCTCCAACAACTCGCCAGCTTCATCGAAAGCCTTGCAGTCAATTTCGTCGCCAATTGAACCGAGCAAAAGTTGTAGACCCGTCAAAAACAGCTTGTGGTCATCGAGCACAAAGACGGATTTCATAGCAGTACCTTTGGTCAAAATCGCAAAATCAAGTCAATCAAATCAAGTGTATTGCCTGTAAATGGAAATAATGCCTTCTAAACGTGGCATGGTCCAGATGGAATGGGCCTTGTGCTTCTAGAGCATCATTTAGGAGATGTGGACAGACCCTCCACGAAACATAAACAGTGTTGTCGTATTGTTTCCATTTTAGCGACAGTGTGTTGCGTCGAGTCTGTATTCCAAAACGCTGGCATCCCCCCCAAATTGTTTTTCATCGCAATTCACCGATCAAGGCAATAAAATGAAAAACACGATTTTGGAAGTCAACGCCTCTGCCCGCCATCAAGGATCTGTCAGCAGACAACTCGTTTCAGAGCTGGTGCAGTCTTTTGGTGAAACGACTGCCACACAAATCATTCGCCGAGACGCTGCATCCGGCATAGCAATCGTGAATGATGACTGGATTGCAGCCAGCCAAACGCCAAAAGAAGCGCGCACAAAGCAGCATATCTCGGCACTGGATAAGTCAGATGAACTCATAGAGGAAATCCGGCAGGCTGATATATTGGTGATTGGTGTGCCGATATATAATTTTGGAATTCCTGCCAGTCTCAAAGCCTGGATTGATCAGATTTGCCGTGCCGGAGAGACTTTTTCCTATACCGAGAATGGGCCTGAGGGCCTGCTGAAGGGCAAACGTGCCTATCTGATCATTACATCAGGTGGTGTGGTCAGTGGGTCTGAAGTGGATTTTGCCACAAATTACATGAAACATGTTCTTGGGTTCATTGGCATCCACGATGTGGAAATCATCGCCGCAGATCGCTTGATGTTCGAAGGCGAAGAAAAACTCTCTGCAGTTCGAAAGACAATCCAAAGAATTGCCGCGTGAGTGCATATCATCACGAATTTGCAAAAAGAAAAGGCCGGGCGTACTGCCCGACCTTTTCTGCCCAGACTGTGGGAAACCCATCGTAAGGTGTCCCGATGCGGAGTAGCTATTGCTGCCTACACGGCACCCAGCACAATAGCCCCGATAAACAGAAACGCGGCACACAGAAGAGCAAAATTAGTTGCTCTTAACGCATTTGACTTAGTCATCTTTCAATCCTCCGCTGTAAAGCGTGAGACGAAGTTTTTGCCAAATCAGCCTTATTGAAAAGAAAAAAATGTGCTGCACTGCGAAAGAGAAAATCCCACGCCTCGATATTCCGCCTCTACTGCGTTGCGGTCTTTGGGCTTTTCCCCGGTAATATTAAGCACGATTGTCTTCTATAAGACCATCACAAAAGAACGTCACAAAGCGTTCCAAAGATCGTTAGCCGCGCTTAACAATGTGTCGTCCTGTTGCGATTTGCCCACGAGTTGAAAGCCAATCGGCAGTGATGATTCGGTCTGGTATGCTGGCAGATGAATGCAGGGCAGACCCATCAGCGTCAAAAATCGATTGAATATAGATGTACCCGTACTGTTCAGGGTTTCAGGCGCGACATCTGGAGCAGATGGCGTAATGATTATATCCACTGTGTTCTGAGTGCTGGCAAGTGACCGGCGGGCGCGCGCTGCAATCTGTTGTGCCTCCAGATATGCCGCACGGGTAACAGTACTTCCCTCTTTCAGACATTCCATGAGGACCGGGCTGAGCTTGTCAGCATGTACATCCATTTCCCAGGCAAGCGCCCGGTAACCTTCGTAATCATGAATGGTCTTATGGGCATCAAATGCCTGACTGTACAAATCCGTCCACGCAACATTGGCCGCGTTAAAACCCTTCGAAACCCAGGCTTCGGTTGCCTTTGCAATGGCTTCTTGAGCCTCCGCCGACGCCTCATCCCAAACATTTGGCTGTAATATGCCCAGGGTCAGCGGTTTATCCGGTGTTCTCAATGGCTCTTTGGATTGCATGAGCGCAGACCAGAAGAGGTGCATATCAGGCACCGAAGGCGCATAAAGACCAAGGGTGTCAAGGCTCCACGAAAACGTTTTGGTGCCCACTGTTGGCAATGCATCAAAGCTCGGTTTAAAGCCAAATGTGCCACAATAGGCTGCAGGGCGGATGATCGAGCCCCCAGTTTGTGTACCAATTGCAAATGGCAACATGCCTGACGCCACAGCAGCCGCCGAACCGGAAGACGAGCCCCCCGGTGTGTGATTGAGGTTCTGAGGGTTACGGGTTTTGTTAGGTTGCAGGAAGGCAAATTCGGTGGTGACCGTCTTATGTGTCACCTGCCCACCTGCGCGTTTGACAAGACGCACAATGGCTGCATCTGCACGCGGTTGATGCCCGTCATAAATGACGGACCCATTCTGTGTTGGCAATTCTGATGTGTCGATAATGTCCTTCGCACCAACCGGCAGCCCCAGCAAAGGCAGATCAGACATGCGGCCGACATCCGCCAGTGGAATTTGGGCGGTAAAAGCCTTGATATCCGGGTCTTTTTCAGCAATAGAAGCCGCACCTTGTGAGATCAAATCCTGAATTTCGGATTCGGTAGCACGACCATTTGAGCGATGGCCGTTCAATGCGGTCAGAGAGTAAGTCTGATTGGGCTGGAACTTCGTAAGCATAGTGAGATGGCTTTCTTCGCGTGATGTAAGCGGCTGACACAATTGTCGCTAAAAAGACGCCTTTTAGCCACAAATGCAAGCCAAACGAATTATGTAAGATCGATAAACGAAAGTGAATTACCTCGGCATGCAAAAGAAGACGGCCCTACCGCGACTGCTGCTGACAGCAATCCTGCTATCCTCGGCAATCGTGATCGTGGATGTACCCGCAGCTCTCGGTCAGCAGGCTGCTGAGCGCGGCAACTCGGTGATCGGCATCTTCAAGCGATTGAGGGGAGAGATCAATGGTGTCCGTGGGCAGAAGCCAAAACCCCAACAAAAAACAGTAACGTCACAAAGACCTTCGGTTGGCGCTCGCATTTCCGGTCCCCTCCCCCGTCCCCGCCCCAATATGGGATCAAGTACACGCGCAAAACTGAGTGCCAATCCACGTTCCAATTTAAGCCAAGTCTCCAAAACCAGGAAACCTGGGAACAGTCTTGGACAACGGCTTTCTGCACTTGCTTTCGCGCCCCTACGTCCGCCTGAGCCCTTGACCGGAGTTAAACCAAAAGCAAAAACAGTTGCTCCAGAACCACGCAAAGCAATTCCCAGAAAACCATTGGAAAAACTTGCGGCAGTCAGGCCGGTTCTGCCGAAACGAACCAACAAACCAAGAGTGGCTGCTCCACTGGTTTTGACAAAAGTTTCGTCATCTGCCCTGCGCAGTTCTTGCCCCAAACGGCAGCTTGTCGGATTAGCCGGCATCCGTGTGCCTCAAACTGTAAAGCTCTCCCCTCAAGCAAATGTTCAGCGAGCCGTTGGACTGGCGACTGCAAAGTGGGTGGAGACTGTTGTGCAGCCAGCGGCCAAAAAACATTTTGGCAGTGACATTGCGCAACTGCGTGTTGCAGCCTCGTTCGCATGCCGCACCCGCAACGGTGTGAAAGGCGCAAAACTATCCGAACATGGTTACGGCAATGCAATTGACATCAGTGTTTTCACACTGGCCAACGGCAAGAAAATCAATGTTGCCAGCGGCTGGAATGGAAAACGGGCTGAACGTCGATTCCTACGGGAAGTCAATGCAGGTGCCTGCCAATATTTCACCACGGTTCTGGGGCCGAACGCGGATCGTCATCATCGAGACCATTTCCATTTGGATCTCGGTAAACATGGCAAATCCGGCACGTACCGACTGTGTAAGTAGGCCCCTCGTCTGATCCTCATCCGGACCATTGAATATCCGGGCCATCGGCCAAAACTCAAACGCCCCTCCATTGATCAACAACCCAAACACAATCCGGGCTTCGACTTTTTCGACGTTGCCATAAAGAGCTTGAATCTGAATCTCAGCTTTGATCAGCAAGCGCTTGAAGCGACTCCAAAAATCGGCCCGACACATGGACACAAAACACGACATTCAGACTGGTAGACCAATTCCGTATGAAGAATTGGCATTTCTTCGGGATCAAGACACCCTCGTTTTGCCTGTACAGCCCGATATCAATTGGATGAAAAGAACCCGGCCGCCCGCTGGAATCAGATAGCCTAACTCGGCTCAAAGTGCCTTGAAGAGCAATTCCACATCGCCAGTAAAGTAATGCTGGCAACGGGGCGACAGAGCGGCGCTTTGAGCTGAAAACTTATAACCAACACGGCTATACAACTTTACTGCATCCCTGTTGTGCACAAAGTTCTGGATGCTCATGTTTGCAACGCCCAGGTTTCGGGCCCGTAGCTCAGCTGCCACTAACAGACGACTGCCAACACCGCATCCGCGCCACGCCGGTAAAACAGCAAGTGCGTCGATGTAAAAGGTTCCGACCGATTGGGCTTCGAGAGCAACAATGGGTCGTGCAAGGTCAGGCAATTTGGCTGGATCCTCACTTATCTCCTCATCGGGTTGCTCCACAATGTATCCCAGCAACATACCAACCACCGAACCTTCAGCCTCGGCAACCAAAGCATTACGGTAGGATAGTCCACCAACATCGCAACAAGCTCTTGCCTGCCCCACATCCAGCGCCGATTGCCCGGGCTCTGCCATGTTACTCCAAAGCAGATTTGGAATGCCCTCTCCTGCAATATCAATCAGCCTGGCGATGGCGCGTGCGTCCTCAAAACAGGCAGGCCGTATCTTGTATTCTTTTGCCGAATTCATTTGTTTATCTTTCGCTTGCGTGGCTGACGGCTGGCAATCATGAGGAGTAGAAATTCCAACTCAATCAGCAGGCCGGGTTTGCACAGCTGTTACGTGGCAAGTTTCGAATAAGGGTTCAGCAAAAACAGGGCTTCATCAAATTAAAGAAATTGTGCTCACAGCACGACAAGTGCAATAGCTCACCCCACGAACCCGATATCAGGAAGATTCATGGGACTCAGCATCGTCATACTCGCGCTCGGTTACATAATGAGCCAGTTTTACCGCGCGTTTCTGGCGGTCCTTGCAGATGACCTCAGCAATGATCTGGGTGCAACGCCAACAGAGCTGTCGCTGGCATCCGGCGCATGGTTTGTCATGTTTGCGCTGGCACAATTCCCGGTGGGAATATGGCTTGACCGATTTGGTCCACGACGCATGACGGCAGCACTATTCACATTGGGCGCTGGAGGCGGCGTTCTCTGGCTAGTCCTTGCCACCACGCCGGAGCATCTGATTGCGGCAATGGGCTTGATCGGGATTGGGTGTTCACCGGTGCTGATGGCGCCCATCTTCATATTTGCCAAAGCTTTTCAAGCCATGCGCTTTGGTCTTTTGTCAGCTTGGTTTGTTGCAGTTGGCTCCGTTGGAAATGTTGCCGGTGCAATGCCCCTGGAACTTCTGGCCACTCAGTTTGGCTGGCGATCCGTTATGTTCGGGTTGTTTGTATTGACCATTGCAATTGGTCTTGCGATTTATCAGTTTGTCAAAGATCCGGTTCGGGAAACCACAAGCGACAATCCATCAGATCGCGGCTCATTCCTCACGCTCTTGAAATTAAGAGCTCTGTGGCCAATTTTTCCAATTATGGCGGTGGCCTATGCCATTCCTGCAGGGCTTAGAGGATACTGGATCGCTCCCTACCTGTCGGGTGTCTACGGTCTGGATTCAGCGGCAATCGGAACACTCACATTGTGGATGGCTCTCGCCATGATTGCCGGAAGCGTTGCATACGGTCCGCTGGATCGTTGGTCACCATCCCGCAAATGGTTGAATGTCTGCGGTGGTGCGATTGTGGTTGTCTGTATGTTTGTACTTGCAATCTGGACCGCCTCCAGCCTGTTCCTGACCACGGCGATGCTGATGGTATGCGGATTTGCAGGTATGGGATATCCGGTATTGATGGCCCATGCCCGCCAATTCTTCCCGCCACAGGCAGTCGGACGCGGCGTCACGTTGCTAAACTTCTTTTCTGTCGGCGGAGTCGGCGTCATGCAATGGACGACAGCAGCCATCATTCGCGATGAAGCCATCCAGAACACACCAATTCAGGCATTCCAGACGCTATTCTGGTTCTATGCTATCTGTCTTGCCATAGTTCTGGCCCTATATCTGGCCGCCCGGGAGCGGCCAGAAAACGTAGCGATTTAGCGGGAAAACGGCTTGTATTTGATACGACGTGGATTTTCCACAGCGTCAGCCCCAAGGCGGCGCTTCTTATCTTCCTCATAATCAGCATAGTTGCCTTCAAACCACTCCACATGGCTGTCCCCTTCAAAAGCCAGCATGTGGGTCGCCAGCCGATCAAGGAACATGCGATCATGGGAGATAACCACAGCGCAACCAGCAAAATCCTCCAGCGCATCTTCAAGTGCGCCCAGGGTCTCCGTATCAAGATCATTGGTTGGCTCATCAAGCAGCAGCACATTTGAGCCGGATTTCAGCATCTTCGCCAAATGAACCCGGTTGCGCTGACCGCCCGACAAGGACCCAACCCTTTGTTGCTGGTCGCCGCCTTTAAAGTTGAAAGCACCAACATAGGCCCGGCTGTTCATCTCATGCTTGCCAAGCTTGATGACTTCGTCACCACCGGAAATCTCTTCCCAGACATTCTTGGCCGCGTCCAGCGTGTCACGTGATTGGTCGACATAGCCAAGCTTGATGGTTTCACCCAACCGCACAGTACCGGTATCCGGCTCTTCCTGTCCGGTGAGCATACGGAACAAGGTGGTCTTACCCGCGCCATTGGGGCCAATAACCCCCACAATGCCACCTGGTGGCAGTTTGAAGGTCAGATCATCGATCAGCAGCCGATCACCATAGCCCTTGGAGACACCCTCCATTTCAATAACGATCTGTCCCAGCCGTTCACCTGGCGGAATGAGAATTTGGGCCTGGCCTGGTTTGCGAGCAGCACTGCGTTCCACCAACTCGTCATAGGCTTTTATACGTGCCTTCGATTTGGTCTGACGCGCTTTCGGACTGGATGCTATCCATTCCCGTTCCCGCTCCAACGCGCTGTGACGGGCTTCATCTTCACGCCCTTCCTGCGCCATGCGCTTGGCTTTGGCATCCAGATAAGCAGAATAATTGCCCTCATAAGGAATGCCATTGCCGCGATCGAGTTCCAGAATCCAGCCAGTCACATTATCCAGGAAGTAGCGATCATGGGTGATGATCAGGACAGATCCTTTAAAGGCGACTAGATGTTTCTCCAGCCAGGCGACTGTCTCAGCATCCAGATGGTTGGTTGGCTCATCCAGCAGCAACAAATCCGGTTCAGACAACAGCAATTGGCAAAGAGCAACCCTGCGTTTTTCACCGCCAGAAAGGTTTTCAACCGAGGAATCCCCCGGCGGGCAGCGTAAAGCTTCCATCGCCATTTCGACTTTGCTGTCCAGATCCCAAAGATCCTGAGCATCAATCATATCCTGAAGCTTGGCCCCCTCATCGGCGGTTTCATCAGAATAGTTCATCATCAGTTCGTTGTAGCGATCTATGATCGCCTGCTTCTCCGCAACGCCTTCCATGACATTGCCCAGAACATCCTTGGAGCCATTCAGTTCCGGCTCTTGGGGCAGATAACCGATTTTTGCTCCATCTGCTGCCCACGCCTCGCCCGTATAGTCTTTGTCCAGACCAGCCATAATGCGCAACAAGGTCGACTTACCGGAACCATTTGGCCCGAGCACGCCGATTTTCGCATCCGGGTAAAAGGACAAGTGAATATTGTTGAGCACCTTCTTGCCGCCGGAATAGGTCTTTGAAAGCCCGCTCATATGATAGATAAATTGCCGCGCCATAGGGCTGATCGTTCCTTCAATGTCGATTGAGATTTGAGCACCTTCTACGACAGATCACCATGTGCTCGCAATTACTGATAGCCGGAATTGCTAAGTTTTTACAGTTGCAAAACTTAGGCAGACTCCATCTGTGTGAAACGCCAGACAACAAAAAAAGCCGCCAGCACCGGATGGTGCTGGCGGCCCACATTCTATTCAACTGTCTACATGACGAAAGGGGGAGTTCGCCCAGAGACCGAAGGCAGTTTTACATGGCAGGAAGAAGTACTTTGTCGATCACATGAATGACGCCATTGGAGGCTTCAATGTCTGCAGTCACGACAGTTGCATCATTGATCATGACGCCGTCCATTGCGTTCACATCAATTTCCGAACCCTGAACAGTTGCAGCCATCATTTTTTTGCCTGCAATGTCCGCAGCCATCACCTTGCCAGGCAGAACGTGGTAAGTCAGAACAGCAATCAACTTGTCTTTGTTCTCTGGCTTCAAAAGATCTTCTACAGTTCCAGCAGGCAGTGCTGCAAACGCTTCATCGGTCGGTGCAAACACTGTGAAAGGACCTTCGCCTTTCAATGTATCCACAAGATCGGCAGCCGTAACGGCGGCAACCAGAGTTTCAAACGAACCAGCATCGACGGCAGTATCGACGATATCTTTGCTGTGGCCTGCAGCATGGACGGACGCGCTGAATGCGAGTGCGAAAATACCGGCCAATACAGTTTTAAACAGTTTCATTTGGAATGCTCCCTGAGCAATTGAGTTTCAGAATTTATCATCAAGCGCTTGATGTGGGAGTTACGTGGGCAAATCCGTTACGGATTACATTCAGCCAATTAACTATTGTTAATGTTGGCTTTTTTGGAACTCAGTCTGCCTGCAATCGAAAGCTGAGAGAGGCCCAAAGGCTTTTCCAAACAGGGATACGGCCATTCACGGCTTCCGCAGGTTGCTCAGGATCAATGGCTTCCATCTGCACAGCACTGACAAGAAAAAACCCGTTTCTGTCGATCTGGATGTCAGCAATACCATTTGCATCACTGCGCGTCAGACGACGGGAAACGGACCCATCAGTGTTGCGCTGAAATGTAGCGATCTGAATATTCTCCAAAGGGAGTCCGGACCGCAAAAGCTGGACTTCCAAACGTTCACGCCCTGGCTCAAAAGGAGAATTCATCGCAACAAGCTCAATTGGCAAACCGACCGCATGGTCTTTGTTCGAATCATCAGCCTTGTAAGGCCCGACCTGAACGAGAGATTTGGCAAACCGAGTGTAATTTTCTCTGAAATTCTCAGCTGGCAAGCCGCGTTCTTTATGTGCATCCAGCACCCAGTCCAGGCCTTCATAATCCAGAAACTGCTGAAATTTTTCTGAACTCGCATAAGTCAGGCCCTCGACCTTGGACTGATATGCGATGATCTGAAGGCCAGGATCCTCAATGCGCATTTGAAGAGCAGGATTGTCGCCAACTCTGCTTTCCACTGGTTTGGTAGAACCACCCGAAGTCACTGTGAATCGCTCAAATCTTGGCGGAAGATATGAATAGGTGCTACCTGAAAGATCCTGCCCTACATTCAAGGTGGCAGTAAATTCCTCACCAACCGCGATTTGTGACGCGTCCGGTTCGATCCAGAATTCGTGGGCCAGCGTACCTTCAGTGGACGCCGCAATGATCCCAACGATCGAGAAGACATGAAGAAGACGAAATTCGATTGCAGAACGCGCTAAGCAGTGCATAAAATTCTTACTCCAGAGGCATCAGGCCTCGCATTGGTTATTCCGGAACATCAGATGCCAAAATTTCAAACTGCTGCCTACACAATGACACACAAATTGAAGCTCATCTTGTCCAATAAATTCAATCTATATCCCCGACTTCAAGTCAATCTAGTGCCTGCAATACTGGTTCTCCTAATTACAATTACATCATTTGCGGCATCGACCGGCGTCGCCCGCGCTCATGAAATTCAGCCAGCCATCGCTGATCTTGTCTTTGCTCCGGATGGTTCTGCCTTTGATCTCGATATTGCACTTAACCTTGAAGCCGCCCTTGCTGGCATCGGGTCAGAACATGAAGACACGGACCAATCGCCACAATCAGAGCAATACAATACGCTCAGGGCGCTTTCAGCGGATGAATTGCAAGCACAGGTCACTGCAAACAGTGAGGCATTTCTGGGTCAAATTACGATTTCCGCAGATGAAAACAGGCTTGAGACATCAATCGACAGCCTGTCAGTCCCTGAGATTGGAGATCTTTCGGCGCCACGTATCTCCCGGCTCAAATTGAAGGGGGAATTACCGGCCAATGCGCAAAACATGACAGTTTCATGGGATCAAGCGCTTGGCGCAATTGTACTACGCGGGCCGCTAAGTGACACTGGCGAAGGCTATACCGGCTATTTGCAGAACGGCGCCACCAGCGATCCCATATCCATTCGGGGCATTACGTCCCAAAGCACGTGGCAGGTAATCTCTGACTATGTCGTTATCGGCTATGCCCATATCATTCCTAAGGGTCTGGATCATATTCTGTTTGTGATCGGATTGTTTCTGCTCAGCACGCGTCTGTCGCCGCTGTTCTGGCAAATCACAGCCTTCACGTTGGCTCACACAATCACGCTGGCTCTGGGGATGCTCGGGCTGGTCACCATTCCAGCCAGTATCGTTGAGCCGCTGATCGCCGCTTCAATTGTCTATATCTGCGTTGAAAACCTGTTCATGAACCATCTGAGCAAATGGCGACCCTTTGTCATTTTTGGGTTCGGCCTGCTGCATGGTCTGGGCTTCGCCAGTGTTCTGACAGAAGTCGGTCTTTCCCGATCTCACTTCGTCACAGGTTTGATATCGTTCAATGTCGGCGTCGAACTGGGCCAACTCAGCGTAATTCTGCTTTGCTTCCTGGCTGTTGGCTTTTGGTTCCGCAACAAGGATTGGTACAGAGCAGCGATTGTAATTCCAGGCTCACTGATCATCGCCGCGATAGGAGCTTACTGGTTTTTGGAGCGAACAGTATTGGCCTGAGAGGTCCGGCAATCCTGTCGCTGAAGCTGTGGAAAAAATCGCATCTGCGGCACTGGACATTTCCCGAATGGAAGCGCTTGATGCGGCAAAATGACATGAGCACAGGCCGCAATGCCACTAGCCCTTCTCCCCCTTCTCATTGCTGCAGGCATTTTACTTGCCGGCAACGGCCTTCAGGGTACGCTCATTACATTGCGTGGAACCTCGGAAGGCTTTTCCGCACTTGATATCGGACTGATTGGCGCGAGCTATTCGACCGGATTTCTGTTGGCCTGCATCTATGCACCGCGTCTTCTTCAATCGGTCGGTCACATTCGAACTTTTGCAGCATTGGCAGCTCTGTCAGCTGTCTGCACCCTTTTGATGGTCCTTGCCATTGATTCCAACCTTTGGATCGCGCTGCGATTTGTCATGGGTTTTTGCTTTTCCGGACTGTTCACAACAGTTGAAAGCTGGATCAATTCAAAAGCAAAGAAACACAACCGAGCCCGTGTCCTTTCGCTCTATAGGATGATTGATCTCCTTGCTGTCACCAGCAGCCAATTTCTGATCCCGGCATTTGGCGCAATGAGTTTCGCAATCTTCTCTGTGGCAGCCATGCTGTATTGCCTGTCCATCGTGCCAATATCCTTATCAGACCGATCAAGTCCCAAGCCGCCTGAGAATTTCAAATTTGACCTAAAGACCATTTGGGCAATTTCACCGCTGGCCTGTTTCGGCTGTTTCACAATCGGCCTTACCAATTCAGCCTTCCGAAACATCGGGCCACTTTATGCACAGGATGTCGGGTTCGATGAAACGGGCATCGCCTTGTTCATGAGCGTTGGTATTGCTGGCGGGATTTTGCTGCAATATCCATTGGGTTGGCTATCCGATAGATTCAACCGCCGCATTTCTCTCATGATTGCGACCTGTGGCGCCATAGCGGCCAGTATTACCCTGTCCGCACTCGGCACCACATCGCAAACGGGCAGCCTGATCGGCATTTTCTCCTTTGGGGCATTTGCCATGCCCCTTTATGCCTTGTCTGCAGCACATGCCAATGATCAGGCTGAAGATGACCAATATGTGCTGGTGGCTGCAGGGTTGATGTTTTTCTTTTCGGCTGGCGCAATCGGCGGCCCATTCTTTGCCGCCGTATTTGCCGAACAATTCGGTTCACCGTCAATTTTTGTCTATACAAGCCTGATGCATGGAATGCTGGTTGTGTTTACAATTGTTCGATCACTTGCAAGACCCGGCCTGTCACCAAAACCCGACAAACGGTTTGTGGCACTGATCAGAACCTCCCCGCAATTCCTGGGGCTGGCCAACAAAACCAGAAAACCAACGAAAAAAACCAAAAGCTGAATTACTCAGCCGGCTCCAACTGCCCTTCTTCCTCGTCACTGCTTCTTTTGCTGCGGAAAACCGGTAGCATGTTGTTCAGCGTTTCTTCGCTCAGATGACACAAAATCTGGTGTCCGCGCAGCCGGTCAACATCCTTGGAGACCGTTCGGACAGGTGGCACTTCCGTATCGCACAATCCATCAATCTTGTGCTGGCATCGGGTTGAGAAAGGACATCCTTTTGGCGGGTTCAGCGATGACGGCATTTCTCCTTGCAAAACGATTTTTCGCTTTTCGATGGACGTATCTGCCACGGGAACGGCCGACAGCAATGCCTCAGTGTACGGATGATAGGGCGGCGAAAAGATTTCATCAGTGCGCCCCTGCTCCATTATCTGGCCCAGATACATAACAATAATGTGGTCTGCGAGATATCTTACAACCGATAAATCATGACTGATGAACAACAAGGTTGTGCGGTGATCACGCTGGATGTCCATCAGCAACTCTGTCACGGCAGCCTGTACGGACACATCCAGAGCCGACACAGGTTCATCTGCAATCACCATGGATGGATTACCCGCAAACGCACGGGCGATGCCAACCCGTTGTTTTTGACCACCTGACAATTGCCTTGGTCGGCGTTTGGCAAAATCTCGGGGTAACTTGACAATATCGAGGAGTTCCATGACCCGGGCCTCAACCTTTGCCGGTTCTTTCTCCACTCCGAACTTTCGGATGACACGTGATATCTGATGGCCAATCGTATGGCTGGGATTCAATGTATCAAAGGGATTCTGAAACACCATTTGCAGCTTTGAAATTGTGTCGGCTTTTCGATCCTGAACCGTCAGACTTCCAAGCTCAACATCCCCGAACTGGATATTGCCGGACGTTGCATCTTCCAACCCCATCAACACCTTCGCAAATGTAGATTTCCCACAGCCGGATTCGCCAACAATGGCAACGGTCTCGGCCTCTCTTGCATGAAAGCTGATACCCTCATTGGCCTTGACGGTACTTGTTTCAGCCCCAAACAGAAACAGACCTCCCCGTTCAACCCGGTAATGCTTCTGAAGGTCTTGGATGTCCAGAACCACTTCGCCTGGCAAAACGTCATTACGCGTAATGACGGTCGCCTGTTCAGCATCCCAGTCAATTTCGCGAAACTTCACACATCGAGCAAAATGATTTTTGCCTTTGGTCGTTTCTTCCAGCGCAACAAGTTCCTGGTCACAGCGCCCTTCCTCGAAAAAATCACATCGCGGTCCAAAATAGCAACCAGTTGGTCTTTCGTGTGGCAGCGGCAGTTGCCCGCGAATGGGTAAAAGAGGCTTGCTTTTCTTATCAGCACCCGGCAGCGGAATCGAGTTGAACAGACCGCGCGTATAGGGGTGGCGCATTGCGTCAAATACATCACCGATATCGCCAATTTCCACAGCCTGCCCTGAATACATAACGGTGAGCCGGTCACACGTCTCCAGAATGAGACCCAGATTGTGTGAGATGAAAATCAGAGACGTGCCAAACTCAACCGCAACATCACGGATAAGCTCTACTATTCCAGCTTCCACAGTCACATCCAAAGCTGTTGTTGGTTCATCCAACAACAGCAGTTTCGGGTTTGACAAAAGCGCCATCGCAATCACAACACGCTGCTGCTGCCCGCCAGAAATCTGGTGCGGATAGGAGTTCATGATGCGCGACGGATCGGGCAGTTTCACCTTTTCCAGCATTTGCAAGGCTTTCACCTTTGCATCAGCCGCGTTCATCCCGTCATGAAACATTGGCACTTCTGCCAATTGGTCGGATATCCTCATGGCCGGGTTCAAGGAGGCCATCGGCTCCTGATACACCATGGCAATTTGTGAACCGCGAAGTTTCCGCAGTTCTTCTTGGCTCATGGCAGTCATGTCGCGGCCATTGAAGAGAATTTGGCCGCTTTTGATGTAACCATTCGCACCGAGATACTGCATGATCGCAAGTGCGACGGTGGATTTACCGCAACCGGATTCACCCACAATGCCATGCGATTCATTGGGCATGAGTTTGAGATTGAAATCGATGACAGCCGGAATCTCTCCTGCCCTCGTTTTGTATGAAATGCACAAATCCCTGCATTCAAGAACCGGGGTAACTTCATCCATTATTCGATCCTCACCCTGTTCCTAGTCTCTTAGGCTGATTTCACGAAGACCATCAGCCAACAGATTAAAGCCGAGGATCAATGAAGACACCGAAAGCGCCGGTACCAGCAGCATATATGAGAATTTCCAGAGCATCGCGACCCGCGCCGACTCTCGGATCATGAGCCCCCAATCAGGATCCGGTGGCTGCAGGCCCAGTCCAAGAAACGTAAGTGTTGTGATAGCAACCGTTGTGTAGCCAAGCCTCAGGCAGGCATCCACAATCAACGGACCGCGTACGTTGGGGAGCAGTTCAACCAGCATGATGTATAAGGGATGCTCACCACGTGTTTGTGCCGCATACACATAATCGCGGGTCTTGATGTCCAAAGTCAGTCCTCGAACGATGCGCATGATGGCGGGAGCCGATGCAAATGTAACTGCAATTACAATGTTGAAGCCCAATGGTCCCAGATAGTTCAAAACGACTATGAACAGCACCATGACCGGAAAAGACAAAAAGACGTTGCTGATAAACGAGATGGCTTCATCCCACCATCCTGAAAGATAGCCAGCGATCAAACCAAACACAGTGCCAACCACATACGCAACAGCCGTGGCTGACACGCCCCAGATAAGAACTCTCTGACATCCCCAAATCATGCGGGAGAGAAGGTCTCGCCCTTTAAAATCACTCCCCAGGACAAAGAAGGTATCTTTCTTCTCTGTCCATGGACTTGCGAAAGGCGCAATCGGCTTGTTTGGATCTAACAACGGCAGATAGGGCGCGGAAACGGCCATAATCAGCCAGAAAAACACAAGCGTAAGCCCAACAAGCGCAACCTTGGATTCACGGAACGCCCACAGGCAAATGACATAAAGCGCTATGGTGGCGGGGATGGCTGGCAGCAGCACTACATCATCCAGAGCAAACATTACATAAAGCGTCAGTGGAACCCACATGATCGCAAACAGGGCCAACATCGGTTTTGGTTTCGCCAATCGTTCGAACATCGAACTTTGCGGCATTTCAAGATCTGCGACAGCCATGACTACGCTCCTAACTGAACCGAATGCGGGGATTTAGGAACGTATAGCCAATGTCCGAGATAATCTGGGAAAGGACGGCTACCAGAACAGCTACCAGCGTACAGGCCTGCACAACTTCAATATCTGGAAAAAGGGCGGCTTCCAGCAGCAATTTGCCAAAACCGTCATATTCAAAGAAGACCTCCACAACCACTACCCCGGACAACAACCAATTGAGTTGCAGCACAATGATGGTGAACGGAGCGATAAGAGCATTGCGCAGGGCATGTTTCATGATGACCCGTCTGTAAGGCAGGCCCTTCAGAATGGCTGTCCTGATGTATTGCGAGGTCATCACTTCGGCCATCGATGCCCGCGTCATCCGCGCGACATAGCCAAAATCATAAATCACAAGTGTGAGCACCGGCAGCACAAGCGCTTTCCAGTCAAACCCGGAAATCATGGCTGATTTAGCAGGGACCAGCCCAAGACCGAGTGCAAGAAATACTGTCAACAGAATGGCTGTTGCGATTTCAGGAATGCTCGTAAAAAACACTGATATGAAAGAGACTGATCGATCCTGCAAGGATCCCTCTTTCATCCCCGCCAGAACACCCAGAACAAGCGACAACGGAATCATCAGCGCAAACACCCAGAACGCAAGAATTCCAGTCTTTTTCAATTTGTCCCACAACAGGGGAGCAACCTCCCGGTTTTTCTCCTGGGAAAACCCGAAATCACCTTTTACGACCGCACCAATCCAGTTGCTGTAGCGCTCATAAAAGGGAACATTGAGTCCCTTTTTTTCGAGCCAGGATTCATAGCTGGCATTGGTCAACGCACTCACGGCAAATCCACCAAGCTCTTGAACGGCTAGACGTTTTTTAAATTCCGGTGTGTCAAATATCACAAACAGGATGAATGAAGCGGTCAGCATGATGAGGATCATCTGCAGAATACGTTTCAATAAAAATTTGGTCATTTTGCCTGGAAATTGCTCCAATGGCTCACGTTAAGCTGGCCACGGTAGAACCATGGGTTGATGCAAGGCGCTGATGAAAAGCGCTGATGAAAAGAGAAGGCCGTGCAGATGTCTGCACGGCCTCTGGGCATTCCGCGACTAAGCTTTCCAAACCTTGTTAAACAAATGAAACTTCGTCGGGTGCATGGAAACCCCATTTACACTGCCATTTACAATGGAGTAGAGCGGGCGGAAAAGTGGAATACAAACGATCGCGGCATCTTGCATGATCGTCTGCACCTTTTCCATTTTGGCGCGGCGCTCCTCCACATCAAGCGTAGCTTCTGCCTCATCCAGGGCTACGTCAAATTCTGCACTTGAAAAATGGGTTTCGTTCCAGGGAACGCCGGTTCTGTAGCCCAATGACAGAACCATCGTTCCCAGTGGACGATGGGTCCAGGAAGTGGCCCCAAATGGGGTTTTATCCCAGATTTCCCAATATTTGGACGCAGGCAATACATTGATATTGAGCGTAATTCCGGCATCTTTTACCTGATCCCTGACAGCTTCCACGACCGTCTGATGCCATGGGCCATCGGTGTTCCCGATATCAATGGTCAATTCAATCCCGTCAGCGTAACCGGCCTCAGCCAAAAGCGCCTTCGCACCTTCGACATCCCGTGCCGGAACCGGAAGATCAAAATGCTCGGGATGGATAGGCGCTACATGATAATTGGCTCCGATATCGCCTCCTTCTGGATATACCAGTGGCTTCACGGCCGCATTATCAATTGCCATCGAAAAAGCGCGACGCACACGAATATCATCAAATGGGGCCTGATCAACCTGCATCCTCAAGGTCAGCGTTTGCGACGTACGTGCGGTCAGGATTGTACCTTCGATTGCCTTCGCAAACTCCAACTGCTCGACGCCAAACTCGATGATCGTATCTACTTCGCCGCCAGAAAATGCGATCAGTGCGTTCTCGGCTGAGAAATCGTAATAGTGAATCTCATCAAGATAGACCTTACCTCCCCAATAGTCATGATCAGCTTTCTTTTTGAGAATGCATTTTTCCCCGACCACCAATTCAACCAGTTCGTAGGCACCCGTTCCAAGTGGATTGTCGGAAAATGGAGCTTTAAAACTTGGATGTACAATCGAGGTTGGATAGTTGGAAAAATCTTCCGGCACTGACAGAACAGCCTTCTGAAGATTTAATCGGATTGTATGGGAGTCCAATACCTCAACAGAGCCCGCCACCATCGCTTTCTTCTCACCGACGTCTTCCAACATTGCGGCAATGGAAGACAGGCCAACATTTGAAGAACCAAGATCGGGGTCCATCCAGCGTTCTATGTTAAACTTGACGTGCTCCGCAGTTAGCTCATCGCCATTGTGCCATTTTACTCCCCTGCGTATTGTGAAGGTCCAGGTTTTCAGATCGTCTGATGCTTCCCAGCCATCCACCAGCATAGGGCGGGTGATGTTATCAGTACCCGTAAGAGTAAGGAATTCCAGGGTGTGTCTTGTCTGGTTTGACATCTCCGACCAGGAATAAGTGGCAGGATCGTCCATTTTCTGAATATCCATGCCGACCTTCAATATGCCGCCAGCTTTCGCATTCGGGTCGTCAGCAACAAATGGCATATTGCCATGTCCAGCCGCATCTGCAGGCTGGACGAGCCCTGACATTGCATAGGCACTGCCAGCTGAAACGCCCAACAACGTCGCTATGCGCAGAAATGCGCGCCGGTCCATCCGACCGTCATCCATCATCTTCTGCGCTTCTTTAACTTTTGGATGCAATTGATTATTGCTCATGGATTTCCTCTGGACTTAATAAGAACATAAAAAAAGCGAGACCGCCTGCTTACGGACCCGCACTAAAATTTCCGAACCAGGATTTCAATTGAAACCTGTCATGACAGGCTTCATTTCCCGATACCGGGTTAAAAGCCTCATGGCTGCACAGTTCATAGCAAACTCTTCTAGTGGCCCATTCGCCCCTGAACACTATAAGTGCAACCTTGTGCAGCAAAGTCAACCGGGCTGTGTAACCACAGGCCAGTTGGAACCAAGCTGCAAAAAATCAAATTTTCTTGCTTTAATTCAGACGGTTATATGTCAAAAGTGATTCACTTTATGAGATTTAAATATATTCAAATTGCGACATTTTGGGTCATGCGATGTCGTTTTTGCATAAGGCTTTTGCAATTGGGCCTGTGACTGTCCGCATATTACTAAATATTCAATGCAGCATTGCACCCTGTCACGCCAAATCAGGAATGTTTGCAGGTGTCACTATCTGCACCGTGGAAAAGCGCCCCGCTTCGGCTTTGAATTTCGGCTTATGGAAGGCAATGAAACCGGCAAAGGCCTGTCTCATATCTTTGTTAAGATCATGCACAATGGCAGCGCTCATGCGCCCCTCAGATAGCAGCATACGGTTCTCTTCATCAAGATCATGCCCGATTACAACAGGTTCAGGCACATCTAGGTCATTAAACGCTTCGAGAATTGCCCTATTGCCACCTCCTGCAGAATAAAGGCCGATAATCTGAGTGCCTCGCTCCAAAAGCGCTGTCACCTGATTTTTGGTCGCATTCGATTGACCATACCCACCGCTTATTTCTACCAAGTCCAAATCCGGCCGTGCAAGCAAGATGGATTGCCTGAAACTGGCGATACGATCAGCTTCGCCACTAAAATCACTGTGACTTATTGTCAGGAGAATAGTACCGCCAAGACCGGTTACGAAACGCGACATCAAGTATGATGCAGTTTCTCCAGCGCTGATGTTATCCATGCCTGCATACGCAATACGAGCGCTTTCTGGAATGTCTGTTACCAATGTTGCGGTGGGAACATGCCTGCTTCTCAACTCCCCGATTGCATCACAAATTTCAGGAAGATTCTTGGCTTTGAGAAGTACACCCTTACTGCCGTTTAGGCCAATCCGTCTTAGTCGCGCAACCAACTCCGGTGTTGTCCACGTCTCCCGAAAGTGAAACCGCGGACGCACTAATGCTGGTAGAAAACTGGCAATCTCGGCCTCCACTGCATCACGTACAATCTCGGCGAATCGATCAGGCGCCTCGACCACAACATCGATCAAAAACCTCTCTCCGGACAAATTCAGGCTATCCTGGAGACGTTCCAATTCCTCGACGGCGCGCAAGACACGCAGACGCGTTTGGTGTTTCACTTGCGATCGATTGTTTAAAACTCGGTCAACCGTTGCAGTGCTGACGCCAGCCTGAATTGCTACCTCTTTCACAAGAAACCTATGTGATGCCAAATCAAATCTCGATTCAAATTGATGGTTTTTTGATGGTTTTCAGGAGTGGGTGCATGAAACACAATCTGTATTCTGTAAAGAGAATTTGGAGGAGAACAGCATGTCAGGCCCACAGAAACAAAGCTATGCACCCCACCCCACCGATTGGTACACGAAACAAAGTGCCAGTCTGGAGGAGTTCCTGGAATCGCTGGACGGCGAAACTGTTGAGACCGATGCACCAAATGCGGTGGCAATTGAGAGCGACATTCCCGTTTACCGTTCACATGAATTGCGAGAACTGTTCAGTGCTACTGAGGGTCGAAGGCAAGTGCTGGCAGAGCTAGGCCAGGTCTTGTTTCAGGGTGCAGGCACCTTCGTCATTCAAAATGCCTATGGGGATATGGGCGTGCTCGATGCCGCAAGTGAGATCTTCAATCAGATCATAGAGCGCGAGAAACGCTCTGGATCAGGCGGTGACCACTTTGCAAAAGCTGGAGCAAATGATCGCATTTGGAATTCCATGCAGAAACTCTGTGAAGCAGATCCGGCCATATTCTTAAGCTACTATGGCAACGACATGGTTGCCTTAGGGTGTGAAGCATGGCTTGGGCCCAATTATAAAATGGCATCCCAAGTGAATCTCGTCCGCCCTGGCGGTGAAGCACAGGATGCGCATCGGGATTATCATCTGGGATTTCTGCCTGCAGAACAGGCGGCAAAATACCCACCGCATCTGCACCACATGTCCGCAGCTCTCACTTTGCAAGCAGCAATTGCCCATTGTGACATGCCAATTGAAAGCGGGCCGACAAAGCTACTACCTTTCTCGCAGCGTTATGGTGCCGGATATGTAGCTTATACCCGGACGGACTTTCGCGACGTTTTTGAGGAACGATGTGTCCAAATCGCGTTGAACAAAGGCGATCTGCTATTTTTCAACCCCGCTTTGTATCACGCAGCAGGCGCTAACAGGACAGCCGACATTGCCAGAATGGCAAATCTACTGCAGGTCTCCTCGGCCTTTGGCCAACCAATGGAAACCATTGACCGGACCGGTATGTGCAAGCGCTTCTATCCTGTTTTGAAGGCAGCAAAAGAGGAAGGCAAACTATCCGCCCACGAGATAGAAAACGCCGTTACATGCGCAGCGGATGGCTATGCCTTCCCGACAAGCCTGGACAATGATCCCCCAACGGGAGGACTTGCTCCACAAACGCAAAAAGCACTTACATTGCAGGCTCTTGGTGAAAACTGGGAAGCCGGACGCTACAACAAAGCTCTGCTGGATCAAGAAAGTCGACGCCATACGTAAGGCATTGAACCACGCTGTGCTCTGATCGGCATCCCAAACCTGAAAGTTGCAATTTATGCATGGCTGCCGCGTTTAATCTGCACTGGTGAACAGTTCGGTGAGTGATTAGTTCTGTCTGCGAAATGGAGACAATTCTATGAATTCTGAAAAACCAAGCTTCATGAACATATTTTTCGCTGGCGTTCGCGCCGGTTTGGCGACTAATCAGGGACGCAGAATCAACCAGCGCGATCTTGACGTATTGGGTGTAAAGCTCCCAAAAAAATAAACAGCATAAAGCCCGCGACCAGATCTGAAATTTTCAGATCTGGTCGCGGGCTTTATAAAATTTGAATTGATAAATTCAGTTTTTGAACAATACGGCCAGTTTTTCCCATGCCGTGATAAGTCCGATAACAAATGCAGCTGCGCCGAGCATGACCCCAAGTGCTCCCTTCCACTTTGCGGCTTGCATTTTGATGTCCGCCATATCGGATTTCAAGATCCCGATCTCAGCCTTCATATCCGCGGTCGAGCTACGGCTTTCATCCATCATGGTCTGCATCTGTTGAGACAGCAGTGCCAGTTGCACGTCAATCAATTGTTCGGTCATGCTGATAAATCCAACGCATTCTGAAATAATGCCATTTTGTCTTGATCTCTAAAGGTCACGCCCCCGGAAAAGTCTTTCAAAAGGCCTCATGAGGAAGTAAGCACCAACCATTACCATCATGATTTCACCCAGTTCAGTAGACAAAGGATCAGTGCTTCCCAAGCCGAGAACTTTGTCCCACAGCACAACCTTCCAGAGATACGCAATAAATGGGAAGGCAATGGCTGGCCTGATCCAACGCGTCAGCGCTCTGCCCTGTTCTGCAATCAGCAATTTCTGTTGCGCTTCCAACTGACGAATCCGCAAATCGGCTACAAGCTTTTGCTCATCGGACTCAGCCTGTTTCTTTGCCAGATAGGCATCTCTCAAATGGTGCCCAAGTCGGTCCAGAGCTCCGCCAGCAACCCATGCCATGATCTGCGCAATCAATGTTTTTCACCAACTGGCGTTGTGGTGATGAACCGAAGGCCAATATTAAGTAGGCCTACTAGCAAGATGAGCCATCCTGCACTCTCAGGAGGAAGCACCGAACGCCAATCAAACACATCTAGAAATGCCAAAAGCTCACAAGCCAATGGCAGTGCTGCAACAGCAATATTTACAATAATAGTACGGAATCCCTTCATGGGCTTATCTCCTATAAAAAAACCGCCCAATGAGAGCGGCTAAACGGATCCAAATTGATTGATGCGCACCTGGTGGCGCGCTTGACGGCAGCTTTGGTGGCGGCACAGCCGAAATTTCCACCATTGGCAGCGATGAGGTTGGTAGGGCCTTCAAGGCAGAATGAAACGCATCCCGTGTTTGCGGTCCGCTGATTCCATCTGTCTGGAGGCCCCTATCAAACTGAAATTGCCTGATACCAGATGGACCGATCTGATAGCCGAGATACGCCAGCGCAAAACCATCATAGTATCGCAACCGATCAGCATAACCATTCAGGCCGCCATTTATCGTTCGTGTGATCCGTTCAATGTTGTTCGTATCGGCAAATCTGTTCAAATCGCGGGAGGACCAATAGTAAATCGATACGAGAAATGCCCACGGGAAGTTTGCAATAATTTCAGGGTTGGATTCGAAATCAGGGCAGCCAGAATCACGCCTGCGCATCCATTGAGTGAAAGATTTGGTGTTAGACCGCCCTGTCAGTTGTATAAGGCCCCGGCCCCGGAATTTGCGGCCATCGCCCTTGAAGATATTACCAAGGTCCTTTCGACCGTCATATGCCACACCCGATGCATATTCGGTGGTTGTTCGAAAATGTGCACTTTCATGGGCGATCTGAGCAAGGAAATGTACCGCCCGTTCCGGGCGATCAAGTTCAAACTCAGCCGCGTGCTCGCACATGTTGGATATCACGCCGTCAATAATCCTCTGGCTGGCGAACTTGCCGACAACCTTTCGGATCTGCTCGTTTGTCAGGTTCATTTGGTTTCTTCTTTCGTGTCATAGCCCAATTCGCAATCCCAAGCACTGAATGGGTTGCCAACATCAAAACCGCCACCTATTCAACCTTCCCAAGGAAGTAGTTCGAACATGCATATAAAAGAATCGTTAATCGGAACCACCAAGGTTATATTGAGCGTTACAATGTTGGATACTGGAGCCACACCCTATATCTGGCCAGAGAGTGCATTGAAGGCTTGGCATTTATTGTTGCGGCCTTAGTGCCTGAGTTGTGGTCCAATTGTCATCTGAACTACCCGTAAAAGCCGCAGGATTAATCATGGATGCTGTGGTCTGACTTTGCCATGCCATCATGGCTGTAGCATTTTGAGAGCCCTCATCACTTACGACGAGGTCTCCAAAACCAGTTGGCGCAACCATTGATCCTGCTGCCTCCTTGTCATCAAGCGATGCGCTAATTACGATGGCACAGCCATTGGTAATCGGTGTGATTGCCGGAGGATTTGGGCTCCCAAAACCCGACAAGGATTGGTGTGTAACATCTTCTGCTGTGGTGATATCAACACCACGAAATGCCATGCTGACAACAGCGCAGCGAGCATCAACAACAATACTGGTATCTGGAGTGGACCCCATTCGTTTGGTAACCAATACACCACGTGCAGACGAAAGACGGGTTTGAATAGTAGTCCATCCAGGTACTGAATTGATATCGTAATCATCGGAGGCTATTTGCACCACCACGTGATCATTTTCTTGAAGCCCTGCGGGCAGGTTTGTCGTGCCTCCGCCTGAACTGGTTCCAACGAGTGATATTCCACCCGCTTCATCGCCGCCAAAAGAAGCCAACACTCCATGAATCGCGAACATCAAGCATCTCCTCCGGCCGGCCATGTGGCCGCCAATGTATCAGAGTTAATGGCAACGGGCGCGGTTGGACTTGTCACCCATAGATGGTCGTAGATGTAGTTTTCTAAATCTTGCCATTCGACTAATGCGACCGCTTGTTCTATTGCAATTTCGCTTACCTTCATTGCAATAAGAACAAATAAACCTGTAAGGCCAACGCATAGCAGCCCGAGACATGATTCCCGGCGCGTCAGCGGACAATCTTTCGGATAAGCTGGAGGGTCAGTTAGTTGCAGCCTCTTAGCCCTCCTCCTCTGCCCATTCGGAAACGATAATGTGTCACGATTTTGCCGGCCAACAAATTGTGCGCCATCGAACCTTCTCACCGCGAGTTTTAATCTGCCAAGCTTATGCAAAGTCATATTTTGCCAAGTCACGGCGTCTATGTATCGTCTGGTCATCAGCTAAAGTCCTGTCCCGGAGTGAGCATCTGAATTGAAGCGCCATCAAATGAAAAACCTGAGACGATATCAATTCCGGAGGCGTCTGTAGTAAGGGTTGGCGCCGTCCCACCCGGCCAGTCATACACGGAAGCCCACGCCAAAGTTCGAGAGCCAGTGCCGTCCTGAATGATCTTGAACACGTATGTCGCGCCCGCGGTGATGGATGATGGTGCAGCCATGGTGCGGTTGCCGCCAAGGGTGATCTGGTGAGCGTTCTGTGTTCCTGTCGGTGTTATAGTCACACCGTCCACCAATGTTTCAACACTGCAAGCCTGCAGAGCTGAAAACGTCTGCGCCACATCAGTCTTAGCCGTGTCCGCGTCATATGCCTGAACTGATACGCTGACAGCCGCAGCTATCCGTGCATCTGCTGCAGTGTTGAAATCGGTAAGCTCAGATGCAATGTGCGAGTGCGCATTTGGCGCAAAAGTAGCGGGCACACCTGTCAGTCCTGCCCAAGGGGCGACATCTGCGGCATCAGCCGCGTCAACCTTGCCATTATTATTGCTGTCATAGGTGGCCTTGATCATGTCGCCACCACCAGGAGCAATGGTGGCAATCGCCGCCGCAATCTTCGCGGGACTGACGGCACTTTCTGTGGTCCCAGTACCGGTTTCCCAAATGCTGATATCCTGGGCAGAACTGGCAATTCTTGCATCACATGCGGTGTTAAAATCATCAACGTCAGTTGCTGTATGTGAGTGGGTTGCAGGTGTGAAACTGGCGGGAATGCCCGTCAGACCACTCCATGGTGCAATATCTGCTGTAGTGGCTTCATTGACTTTGCCATCGCCATCCGTGTCGTAAACCGCTTTGAACATATCGCCACTAGCGACGGATTGAAGCGCATAAGTATCGTCAGCAAATGCCTTGGTGACAGCATCCTGCTCAGCAACCGGATCTGCAACATTGCCAATCCTGTTTGACCGCGCATCAAACAACCCACTGCCATCCAAGGCGCTATCCGGCAGTGTCAGAGAGCGCGATAATCTGTGCCATAGACGGTAAATCTGTCGGACAATTGCGTCCAGAGCACCTTCGAAACCTTCAGCACGAAATGTGTTGACGGTGGTCAGGTCCGTGCTTTGCTCTAGAGGCTCCTCCCGAACAATCGAAACTCGTTCTCCCGAAGCAGGAGGTGTCAAGAAAGTAATCGAAGCGATCTCGAATTCAATTTCCACGGTATAATCGATGACAATTGTTTGAATTGTGTCATCAAGATAAACAGCCAGGTAGGAATCATCCAACAGGGTCACATTTGAGAGCGTAAAGACATCGCTCACCCCGTCCCCGACCCATTGCTGGAAATTCTTTGATACGGTTTCTGTCATTGCTTCTTTCCATAAAAAAAGCCGCCTCGCGGCAGCTGTCAAATTTAATGAATTTTGTTGGTAATGGGTGTTTCACACGGTCCCAATTATGAACCGTTCAAGTCATGCAACGCTGAATCATGAGGTCGCAAACCCCCGTCCCAGACTCGCAGCCGAACTGATGATGGGCGAAATGAATGCCAGTCCAGCGCCCTTGGATTGGCTTCTCGCGTCATACCGCCGCTGCTGGGATTGAAGCTCAAGGTTATTCGCCTGAATTTGTCCGCCATAGCGTATGGCCTGCAGGTCCAGATCACTTTCAGCAGCAGCGCTTCCAATAAAATCCAGCGTCGATCCATCGACCTGAAATCCACTGGCAGAAGCTGAGGCCACTTGCTTCGCCGCAAGGCGTTGAGCGTTTTTCTGGTGTTGAATACCTTCATAAGAAGTCTTGTCACGCTCAAGCAAAGCCTTACGTTTCAACAAATCTGCATTGGCTTGCGATTGCGCCGCCATGGCCTTTTGTTGTTGATATCCAGATACGCCCTGCATGGCTCCACCCGCAAGAGTTATCGCAGCGCCAATTTCCATTGGTCCACACATTATGGTTCTCCTTCTACACCCAGCAAAACCGCTCGGATGGTCGCCGGATACATTCTATTTGTTCTAAAAAGACAAGCGCCACCATTCCGCCAGCTATCTTGGCTGGGAACAGAAAAGACGCCGCTCATAAGTGGGTGCGTACTGTCCAGGTTGTCTGTCATGGCTCGCGCCGTAATTTCTTCAACGCGTGCTGTTGTTCCGGCGCTCAAACCAGCGGTTTCAAGAACATCCACAGCAACCGAATTGATTGCCTTTCGCCGTCCAAGTGCGGTCCCATCCTGGTTGCCGACCTGCGGAAGACGAAGGGTCTCTCCATGAGACTCATAACGTAATCCAATGGTGATTTTCGAGGCTGATATGTCGTTGGGCAACGTAACCGTCCCACCAGCCACAACAATGTCTCCAAGATCCAGACCATCAGCTAAAACGCCCACCGCCTCACCATCAAGGTGGTTGGCACCGCTGATCGAGACGGTGGAAGAGCCGGAATATTGCAGGGCACTGTCGGCAAAAACACCATCTTCAACAGCGTTGCCATCTTCCCAATTACTGAAATACTCAATGTGGCGCACTGAATTGCCATTTATGGTTCGACGGATCACAAGCCAGGTCTGATCGGCGGTATCGCTGGCGATGGTCTGAACCGATTCCACAATGCCAACCGCATCAGCAGAACCACCGGCGATTTCAAAGGGGGTCATACCAGCAACCTGTTGCGCTTTTTCAAGTGCCGTCACTGCCAATCTGCCATCTTCGGTCACGGCATACAGCAGACCCTCTGGCGAAGCTTGCCAGCTTAACTCTGTGATCTTCGCATTCAACAGGTGGTTTGAAAGGATCGATAATTCCGGCGTGCGATAGCCATTATTGTTGAAATCGTAGAAAAACTCATGAATTGACTTGCGTGAGGCTTCTACAAAAAACGCAGTTTCGCCAACAAATACCGGTTCAATCGCGGCGCATCTTTCCTGGGTTTCCCGCCGCTGTCTTTTGTTTTCATTGGTAATGGCGCTGTTGCCATCATTGGCACGTATTGTTCGTGTTGCACCGGAAGTACCAACCAGCAGATCAAACCCCTCCGCCACCCATTGTATTTGGTTTAGCTGACCACCATTCATGGTCATGTTCAGAGCATCGGTATCCTCAGTTGGAGAACTGATGCCCATATTGTCATAATCGCCTGTCTGGCTTGACCAGAGCGTACGCGGATAAGATGTGGAAGCTGCAAATGTCAGCCGGTCTTCAAAAAACGCAATCTGTCGTGGCCATCCCAATGCGTCTGACCATTGAGAGAGTTTCCAGCGGCTGAAGGAGTCCGTATCAGGCAGGCACCTGCCATACATCCGCACCAATATTTCGGTCGTGGACGTCACACTGGTTACCTGGCACCAACGGGTAATCCCGTCAGAGCCTGTAACCTGCAACGAACGCCCGACATCGCCTGATTGAAAGCCAGTATCATTATTGATTCCGTCAGTCGAAGAGGCGGTAATTGTAAACGGCGTTTGATCATTGCCTGCCCTGTTAACAAACCACTCAGCAACTCTTTTATCCGTTTCGTTTTCAGCTGCTGTAATCGTCAGGCGATAGTATTGAAAGGCAATCGTATTATCGAAATCGAAATGCCGTATTTCATGACGCCCCCAACCTGTTTCATTTGACCGACTATCCAATGCAACCCAGATGGAATTGTCGTTGGAACCATGAAGTTTGAATTCTGACGGCGCTTGATTTGGGACAACATCGTCCGCCTGCAAACTGTATGAATCGCTGACTTCAGCATTTCCAACGCCAAGATTGATAACAATTGTGGAAACCACACCGCCGCCCTGCGCCCAATCATCTTTGGGATCAAGGTCAAACAAGTTACCCTCACCGGACCCGCTTGACGTATATGTCCCAGATGAAAGCGCGTTCCGTGCACTTGGTGTCAGAACCGTCTGACCGTCATGCGCATCCAGATAAGGCCCGTCTTTGGGAACATAATCAGACAGCGCCCAACTTGTCTCTGAAGAGCGCCGCAGGATTTTGGGCGAATACCCCTCGCATACAAGATACAATTCATCCCCGGCACCGGCAGATCTGATGTTTGACAAATCAGCTTCCTGATAAGGGGTCACCACCTCAACAGGCACATCAGCAACCTCAACCCGACCACCATTCGTCCAGAACCGAATATATTCTTCTCCAAATTCCAGAATGTAACTTTGCGATGTCGAAAACTCGAACTTGCCCAGCCGCACCTGCTTGGCACTGTCCTTGACGGCACCGGCAAACAACGTACCCACACGCCGCCGCACGCCGCCCTCCTTCATCACCTGCCAGTTCAATGCGCTCACCAGCCCGGCCTGATAATGATCAAGGTCGGTTCGCCCCTGCAATCGAGGTCCCAGTTCACCGCGCGTAAAATTGGCCTGAATAGGATAAACGCTCATCAGCCGCGCACCAGAATAATGTTGTTCTGATCCAGGTCTTCCTGAAACTGTTCAAGCGCATCAATCCGCCGTGCCTCCCGCAAGGTTTGTTGGTATGTCTGCTCCGCAATCTGGGCGTAAGAGCTTTTTCCGGTCAGCCAATGGGCCATTTTGGCCGCCAGTTTTGCAGCAACCACATCCACAAAAAGCGTATCCCAAAGCCCGGTGGTTGTTACGCGCTTGATGTAACGCAATTTCAACGGCGCAATCGCGTCGGTCAAAATGGCCTCGCCTTCCAACTCATAGGGTAGCAAATTGCCATTCAACGCCCCATCTTGCCGCAGCGCCATCATGCGCAGGCAATCGCCCGGCAACTCATATTTGTAGCGCCAGCGCCATACCGGCACCTCAACACTTGCGGCAAGCTGCACCCGCACCAGCGCAAAGTTCCATGCAAATTTCCGCATTTCACTGTCCCGCGTCTGGCCAAAGTTTCGGGAAAACCAAAGCCGCACACTCGTATCTTCACTGGGAGACGACACTGGCGCTTCATGAAGCATATCCAGCGCCATATTCCAGATATCAATTTCAGCGACACTTGAAGGCATCAGCTAATCTCCCTTCCTGGCAAGTTGGCCCTGCAATGCGCAGATTTGTGCTTGCAGAGCGGCAAACCCGGATACTTCAGGTGTGTTTGCCGCAACGGTCTCATCCACAACGGGTGTCACCGGCGGCAGCGCATCAATCAAAACGTTCCGCTGCACCCGCTGCCAATCAGTCCTGCCGGTCAATGCTTCTAATGGTTCAGTGCCATCCATCACACGGCGGAAATGCGCCGCACGGGCCGTATCCGTTTCACACGCAATCAGTTTTTTCAGCTGCGCGGTTTTAGGCGCCAATTTTGCTGATTTAGCCATTTGAAATCTCCAATAAAAAAGGGGCCGGCAAAATGCCGACCCCATCTGGTCCAATGATCTGAAAACCGTCATTCCCAGCCAGATAACCACGCCAAAAGCGTGTCAGGCGTTGACCACTAATTGTGCCAGGCGAATGTTTTTACGGTTATAGACCCGGTCCCAATTGGTCGCGTTTTCCAACTCGGCCCATGAGGGAGAAAGGGCTGCAACACTGCCGCTGGTGAATTTCACACCACGCGGATGCAGCAGCGCATGACGGCGCGTATGCACAGTGTCCTGACCGCCGCCATTTCCAACAGCGGGTTCCCGGTCCGTTTCAAACGCCACCAGATCAGCTCCGGCCCCGTCAGCAAAGGCAAACGCGCCCCGACCAAACAGGTAACAGGTATAGGCCGGAGAATTGCTTCCAGCCGTCACCGGCATGCGGTCATCCACCACCACTTCCATACCCTGGAACATGGCAATTTCAGTGGCATCAGACGGTTTGATGAATTCAATCTCATCATTATCCGCCATATTCACATACACGGCTGAATGCACTGCAATGGCTGCAAACTCATCCATGTAATCGCCCATCGTCACACGGGCGCGGCGCACTGCAGCGCCGGAGATGCGATTGGCTGCCGTGATGGAACCAGAAACGACATCACTATAAATCGAATAAGTCATGTCGTCGCTGTCATTGGCCGCGTTGTCAGCAAACACGCCCTTGGTTGACGCAATCAGAGCGCCCTGTTCAGCAGATTCCCACCACGTCGCCATGCGGCTCAAAATCTGCTGCACCGGATCTTTCGCCCGGCCGGTTGCCACCATTCCGGCAACATCCATGCTCGACCAGGATTTGTGCCAGAAATGCTTTACCGCCTGGTCCTTGTCAGCAGTTACCTTGTCCGGCGTTGCACTGGTATTTGGATCATCGGACATAATGTCCGGCTCACCCCGCCCCAGATCATCCCAGAACGGCATGTTGATCACAGTGCCGCCAGCATTCATCTGGCTCTGCACATTTTCAGGCGGCGGAACCACAATTCCGGAGCGCAACAGTCGGTTTCGCTCCGGATAGTCTTCCTGCATATAGTTGAGATAGACCTCGGGTGTAATGAGGTCAGCGATTTGTGTCTGTGCCATAAATAGTGACTTTCCTTAAATCAAAGGCCCCAATTAGCCGGGTCTCTGCCCGCCGCCAAAATGAGAGACCTTGCACGTCTTGGATCGTTGCGCTGAAGTTCAGATTGCTGAGTGAGATTCTGGTCTTCTTTGGCAAAGGGATTATCAGCAGAACTGCTGCCTCCCAGTGCAAGGCCGCCGGATGAACCGAACAGTTCCCGCCCCACATTGGCCATCGCCTTGGCAATGGCCGGGTTGAGAATAATGCCCTGCGGCCCAATCATGCCGGCAGCTTCAAACCCGTCCAGAAGCGTGTCTCCGCCCAACTCACGAATGGCCCTGTCTGCCAGCGCCACCTGTTCATTGAATTGCGGCGTTCCCTGCTGCGCACCCCAGTCTTTTTCAAGCTGGCTTGTGGCAGCAATCGTACGCTCTTCCAGTTGGGCAACATGGCCATCAAGCCCCGCCTGATAGCCGCCAATGGTCTCATGAACATAGAAGTCATGAAGGCCCTTGGCCTGTTCAGCAGAAATGCCATATTTATGAGCGGTTTCTGCAAATTTGCCTGCAAATTCCGTGTCATATGGCAGATCTTCCGGCATGTCTTCAGGCGGCGTCAGCGCGTAGCCAGACGCGTCCTTCGGACGGCCCAAACGCTCATAAAAAGCGTCATTCTCACTTTGCGTTGCATCAGGCCCTGGTCTTTGGAACGATTTTCCGATCAAACTTTCGGAATTGCGTGCCATTTTCACAAGGCTTTCAACATCTTTCACTCCGGCATTTTCAATCCATTCGCGGCTGCCTTCTGCCTGAAGACCGTCAAAAGGAGTTGCAGCACTTGCAGCGGTCGCAGATCCGTTGTCACCGCCCATGCTGTTTGGAGAACGGCCCTGCCCGGCGTGACCGGAAGCTGTTTCGTCCATCATAAATCACCCTCTTCTGTGTTGGTGAGTTGCTCTTGCCTTGCCGCATCCTCCAGCGCTTGCTGAAGTTCACGAGGCATCCGCAGATGGTGGAGAATTCGTGCCATGACGAACCTCTTACCCTCTGCAAATCTCAAATCCGCGTCCGGCGTATCCGCCAGCGAAACGCGGTAATATCCTGTGTGGTTGGCCAGATCGGTCAAAACCAGATCCCGGTCCTGCTGGCTGGCATTACCTGCCACCAGCACACGTTTATAGGCACCGGCCAGCAACAGCCGCGCAACAGCGCTTCTGCGCAGGCCGCGTGCAAACAGCGCACGCAGTCTGATCATAGTGTTTCCTGTCAGGTTTAGGGGGTATGGCGCGCTATAAAGGCAGCGCCCCATTGCTGGCAGTTCGTGCCAGACTGTAAGCAATCACATCATCCGTGCGTGGCCCAAAGCTTTGCTGCAGCTCGGTGTAATGCTGTTTCAGCTCCGCCTCACGCGCCCGCCGGTCAGTTGGCGTGCCATTGTCAGCCTGAGGCGTTTCAAACCGCGCCGCCACCTGGCCTGCCCACCGCGGCGGGATCATCTCAATAGTAGGCTCCGCAATCCCAATCTCCCGTTGCGCCGCTTCATGATAGAATAAAAACGCATCCATCTCCTCTGCATCCACCGCCTCATTGGCATCAAAGGCTGCATCAAACTGTGCCTTGCGGTTGCTCAAATCAGAAGACAGCAACACCGCCTCAGACGGCTTGGTTTGGCGCATGTCCAAAATGTCTCTGGCGCGCTCTGCCGCTGCTGCCAGCACCTTCGGCGTCATTAGCTCAGCAAGCTTCTCATGCGGCGCTTCCAGCTTTGTTGTGCCGTCAGCAATACCGAACAACTCAGCATCCTGCAGCAAATGCAGCCCCGCCGTTGCATGAGCAATGACACCCGCTTCCAGCCGGTCATCCACAAAACTCTGATAGGCCTCATCACCAAGCAAATCCCGCACGGCTTTCGGGTGGCCATACCGGTCCCACACAGTCGAGACTTTCCCGACTTTGATATCCTCCAGATCCTGCGCCATTTTCCGCTGTACATCAAAGCGCGCCAGCCTCGCGGCTTCTGCCTTGTCCGCTTCCTTGCGTCCATTAAAGCCAACCATCTCAGCCGCCAGGATCAACCGCCCATCATCCGGCATATCCTTCAGATAGCCTTCTGTAATCGGGTTGAGCTTTGGCCGTGGGCGCGGAATTGGCGTAGAAACAAGCGATTGTTCATTGTTTGTTCCACTTTCCAATTGAGCAGAAACAATCTTAGACCGACGCTCTAATGCTGCTCCAACACCAGGTAAAGCCTGAACAATGTCGCTTGTCGCCAATCGGTTGATCAGATCATCTTCTGGTGTCGGATCAGAAGCAGAAATTCCCTTTTGAAAACTTGCAGGAAGCACCAGACCTTCAAACCTATTCGAATTGTAAAATCCTTGCCTGCCATCTTTCTGGCGTTCTGTTTCAGTTGTTGGACGATGAACAGGAATGGGAGGGGTTACCTCATTGTGTTTATAAGTTGCGCCACCAAGATCATCAGTAGGAAGGGTCGTCACAGATGGTATTTCATCAAACATCCTCCGACTTTCGTCAGAAAGCTCTAGCCCGTCAACATACAGTGAATTATGCGCAGCACGGACACGGTCATTAGCTGTCAAATTTGATAGTGAGTCAGCAGTAATCTGCGAAATTTCGCTAGAAGTCGAACTTACTTTGTACCGTCGGATATCACCTAAAAAGGAGTTGATGCTGTCATGGGCTGCTTTGTTGGAATCTATTTCAGGGAAAACAAACCCGTTATTTGCCATATCTCCATGACCATTGAACAACAAATTTTCATCAAGAAAAACGCCAAGGAGGTCTCCAATATTTTCAATACTGAAATCATATCCCATGACTTTCAAATAATGCCCGATCGAGTTTCCAATGTAGTTATTGTACTGATCCATAGTTCTGGATTTTGGGCTGTTATTTGCCCGCGTTTCTCTTATATTTCCCGCAGTGATCGCATACTCTAAACCGAGGCTGTAAGAAATAGACGCAGATCCATAAATATGTGCGAACACATTTAATCTATGGCCCAATTTGGAAGGGTATCTGCCAAATTCCTCATTGACATAATTCATTAATTGTTTGTGCTTGTCTTGATATTCTATAGAAACATATGCACCAATTCCGGCTCCTACCGAAATTGGTAAATGACCCTCGTGAAAAATAATATTTTCTTTTAGATATTCATTTCTAGAATTTAAATTTTTTGTACATTTACATTTTTCAAAACTAAAACCCCATTATATATTTATGTATCATCAAAGATAATATGAAGCGGGTTTGTATTTGGCAAACACAGATTTGATCCAGTGAATGAATGGTAATTATCATCATAATAGATATGATCATCAACAATTCCCCTGTCTTCATCTATATAGCTTATTATTTTTAAATACCCTTTATAGTCAACAATATAGAGTGATCTGAGATTTGGGCTATCTATCATATAGAAAAACGAATTATACGGCACCTTGTTTGCTTCAGCATATTCCTCAGCATCAGAAGAAGCACTGGATTCAGCCGATGCGTAGCAAACAAATCTGACGTCAGACATATGGGTCAAATCGATAACCCGGCTGCTCAGCAGGCCTTCAATCAGTGCATTATATTCCGGATATGGATTTTCAAAGACCATATAGGCAAACTGCATCCGGTAGACCTTCGGCACAAAGACATAGGTCAGGTAGCAAGCCCACACCAATCCAAGGGATACAACGATCAGAAACTTGATCCATGATGGCCAGGAAACGGTTTTTGAAAGCATATCAGTCTGCCACATCAACTTGAGAGGCAACATGCAAGCCAGGAAACACCGCTTCAAACTCCAGTCTGATTTCTGCCATTCTTTGTCTCTCTTTTGTCATCTATTCTGATCCAAACCCAAATTCCGATCCCAATTGTTGCAAATACAGCAGCTAACAAGACACATCTTGCAATAATTGCCTCAAAATCTCCTTCACGCCACGGCAATTCAGGAACATACAAATATTCATAATAGTTATGACCCATAAGAAAAATAAAGAAAGATGATAAAAACAAAGAAATCCACATCATATACTTCATAGAAAACACACCTTTAACTACTATGTGTATTTCTCATGACCAATAATTGTGTCATTTTATTGCCAGCTTGATCTGTTTTTATTCTCAAAACCCGCCTAGCGGGTCATCTAGCACCACATGTGAATTCTGTTCTGCATAATCGGCAGGTGAAACCATCACCGGGGGAACGCGCTCGGCAAATGTCAGGGCCAGCGCGTCTCCCAGATCCGGCGACGGAATACCGCGTTTCTTCATGTCATCTTTCTTCTCAAGCTGAATGCGGTTATTCGCGTCGAAACTGTATTCCGGGCCCAGCAGGTCAAATTCCAGTTCTGAATTGGCCGCAATCGCGCCCCTGTCCTTTAACCAGTCACGCATGCGGCCCCAGCATTCTGCACGTTTATTGTAATAGCGCGTCTGCTCGGTGGCCCGGCCACCGGCATTCACATCTACCGCGCGCAAGCCCAATTGCCGCAAGCGGTCCACCACGCCGCCGCCAACACCCACCCCATCAACAAAAATCCGGTCAGCGCGCGCCCTGTCTGCAATTTCAGCCACTTTCGAAGCCGTCTGCATGGTGTCCAGCCCCTGCCAGGTGATAATTTTCATCAGCTTGTCGCCATGGCGAATGGCCAGCGCCGAGCGGTCATCGCCAAAACGGGCCACATCCAGACCAAAAATCACGGGCCGCTGCGGGTCTTCCATCACCCGGTCCAGCGCCTGCTGCAAATGCTCATAGGTGATAAATTGCACGGCCTCGGCAGCTTCAAACGAGCAGTAATATTCCTGCTGTATCTTGTCTTCCGACATGCCGGACAGGCGCTCTTCCTCCATATGCTCTTTGGTCAGCACCTGCGTATCCTCCACCGTCAAACGTTCAAAAAACCAGGCCGGGTTCTTTTGTGCCATCACCGCCATCTGGAAAGCGTGGTTGCGCCCGCGCGGTGTGGTGTTGAACCAGGCCCAACCGCCATTTTCCATCAGGATCGGACGAATGAAATCCCACGATTGCGGGTTGGTCAGCGCCCATTCGGAAAACACCACCCCAACCGGGTTGGCCCCCACCAGCGCATCGTAATTATCAGCTCCCGCCAATTGCCAGACCGAGCCGTTTTTGAACTCGATCAGCATTTCATCGCTCAGCTTGCGCGCCCGCAACGCTTCGGGAAACGCCTGATCAATCATGCGGCGGCCCTGCCGGTCCACATTGTTCCACACCACCTTGCGCGCCTGGCGCTGCGAGGGCAGCAAATGCCAGTAAACACCGGGACGGCGAAACATCTCCTTGGCGGCATAGTTCAGCCCGGCGGAATCTTTTCCGGCACGCCGATGCCAAAGCGACATCGCCCGCTTCCCGCCCCCATCCAGATACGACATCACCGGTATCTGATAAGCGCGCGGCGTCCAGTCATTGGGAAGGCATATCTGGGTCATGGCTCATCTTTGCAAAATCTATAATGGCAACGGTCACACTGCTCGCCTCACCCCTGGTCGCCGGCGTCCTGCCGTCCGTCATCAGGCCCAGCAATTTGGCCTTGCCCATCGTGGCGGAAACAGCGGTGTTCGCACCCTTCTCATCGCCCATTGCCTTCACACGGGCTTTCTCCAACTCACAGGTCAGCGCACGAATATCGGCATCCGACACGCCGTGCCCAGCCGAGGCAGCGCTCGCCGCTGAAGCCCCGATAGCTTTCGCGCCATCATCTGCAGCAGCAGCCTCCTGCAATTCCATAACTCGAAAAATCACATCCTGATTGCCCAGCACAGCGCTGGCCTCATGCCAGACCACCGCATCCGAAACCGCATCTGGCACATCAAACGCCGCCCGATACGCCTCCAGCGCCCGATGGGACGCCATATAAGCCACAACAAACGCCGCCTGCGCTTCCGTCAGCGCCAGTCCACGCTCAAACACAGTTCCACAAATCTCGCTCTCGCTCATAAATGGGCCTGCTTTTGCAAATTTTGGAAAACCGGGAATGGACGACAAACGTCAACCAGTGCTCGCCTGGCGAAAGCCCAAATTGAAATCGTTCAAAAGTCTGGAATATCAAACAGGCGGAACAGCTAACAGCCTCACATCGCCCGATGATCTATTTCTTGCATAAGTCGGTTCCGGCAACAAGGCACAGGAAACAAACACGAGCAGCTTTTTCCCAATTTGTTCGGAACCAAAACCTGCCTTGCCTGCAGCTCAGAAAATCCTGAATGCAAACTGAACAATGGTTTCAAAAACCATTCAGCCTACCTGTTCTATTCATCTGTTCATCGGCGGCCAATTCAGGATCGCCAGAATCGCCAGGATCAATAAAAACAGGCTGCAGCGCGCTTCAAAAGCAAAATGCCAGACAGCCCTTCACTTAGGAAACGTACCATGAAACATCTTTTTGCTCTCGCCATCATCGGATCAGTCAGCCTCACAAGCGCTGCAAACGCCAGCCCCCTGTCAGACTGCTACGATCTCGTCATCGACTCCTGTAACAAGGGCAGCCATCCCGTCCCTTGCGCCAGTAACGGCATGGATCAGTGCGACGAAGTACACACCGCAGTCATCATGACAACGCCAAAATTCAAACTGAAGCAGACCCGCAAAAGCGCTGAAATGGCTGTCATCGCCATCCAGCCAGCTAAGAAGCCTGCTCGCAAATAATCCTTCAAAAACGCAGTACCCAATGCTGCCGCACCAATGCCCGGGATGGTTCCGCCATACCGGGCATTTTGGCATCGTTTTGAACAAACAAAAAAACAGAAATGTGTTTTGAAAACAATGGTTTGTTGGCCATTCACCAACTCTTCTGATGCTCTATTTATTGCAGTTACAACGAGCTGCCGCAATAAATATCAAACCGATGTAGCAACTTTTTCCGGCTTTTTGCATGCGGTTCTGATGGCTCAAAGAAACAAGGAAACCATTGCCAATACCGCCGGGATTGTCTGCACATACAGGGTCTTTTTCGTCACGCTTATTGCGCCATAAAGTCCGGCAACGGCAACGCACAACAGAAAAAACAGTGCAATCATCACTTGCCATTCAGCATCGGCAATCATCAGTGACCAGATCAGCCCCGCAGCCAAAAACCCATTATAAAGCCCCTGATTGGCAGCCATTGCTTTGGTCTGCCCAAACAGCTCTTTCGGCAGGCTGGAAAACACCTTCGGCCCCCGGCTTTCCCAGGCAAACATCTCAATCCACACAATATAAAGATGGATAAGAGCGACCACGCCGATAAGCACTTCGGACAAAATTGTCATAACAACCCCTGCAATCTGGTTTCAGGCAGCTAAGCCCAGCACGTCTCAGCGCCTACGCTCCACCGCAAGTAAATCTGGTGCTGGCTTGCGTGAATTGATCCGTTGATACCGGCTCACCGCAAAATCATCTTCCAGATTCTGCGCAAAGGCCAGCACATTCCGCGCCTCTTCCCCGCCGCCAGCATGGCCGGGATACAGCACAATCGTCATCAGACCACCAACACTGAGCAAAGCTAAAGCCTGCTGCACCGCCGCCAATGTGGTTTCAGAACCGGTCATGACTGTCTTGTCGGTACCCGGCAGATATCCCAGATTAAACATGACTGCAGCCAGCTTGACAGTCTGGCCATTCAGATGAGCCGTCAGCGTCTCATGCCCTGCATGCACAAGCCTGACATGAGGTCGCTCACCCAGACGGGTCGCTGTGTGTTCCAATGCAGCTTTTTGAACATCAAACCCGATTACCTGCCCGGTTGGTCCAACCTGATCTGCCAAAAACAAGGTGTCATTCCCGTTCCCGACCGTCGCATCGACAACAACATCGCCCTCTTTCAGCCTTTGCCTCAGCAACAACTGAGCCATCTCAGTCGCCCGCAGCATCAGGCGGGATCTCCCGGCATTGCATATTGCTGCACATCAAATTCCGCAGGCACCGGGCTTCCTGTCACCAGACATTCGCAAAAAAGGTGGGCAAACCAGGGTCCGTGCAATGATCCTTTGGAACCAAGCGCGTTGAAAAAACCCAATTGCGAATGGGTGGGATGAAACCCGATCAAAGCTTTGCTTTCCTTCACAATGGGCCGCACAGCCGCCTCATGATTGATGACCTCATAGGACACATGAAAAAAGGATTTCAGCTTCTCTTCCAGCACCAAACCGGCAGCCGCGTCAGGCACATCATCCAACTGTGCCCAATCATAGCTCGCCCCAAGGCGAAACACGAAAGGGTCCTCTGTCGGGGCAAGCCACATACCACGGTGCAGGCTGTAAGCAGGAACAGGGGCGTCAAACCGTAACGTCAGAATGTCACCCTTGGCCGCATTGAAAGGCACGAACCCGAAATGCGGGTTGGCGGCGGCCCCATAGCCTTCGCACGAGACCACATAACGCGCCGCATGCCCCAAAACGCTCACCACATCTGCATCAAATGCCACGTCTCGATGCCAATCAACTGCAGTCTGCTCAACGGTCAGCAATCCTCGGGCAGCGTCCAGAAATGTCGCCACATCCAACTGAGCTGCTTTCATGGAAAAGCCGCCGCCGGATGTATCCGCAACATTTTCCGGCAATAGCGCATCCACAGCCTCATCTGACAGATGTGCACAAAATTTCGGGTCAGCGCGCCGTTTTTCAAAAACCGCCTGCTCCGCCTCTTTGGTAAACAACCGCACGGCCTTGCGATCATGGAAAAAGCTGCGTTGAGACTGATCTTCAATCTGTCCATAAAAGCTGCGCGCATAGGGCAAAAACTCGTCCACCCGCCAACTCACAGTCAATCGCTGACCGGTGATAGGTGTCATCAAGCCGGCAGCTATTTTCGAGGCCGTTACCGGTTTCCCGGAATCCAATACCAGCACGCGCTGTCCTGCTGCCTGCAGATGCAGCGCCAGATTTGTGCCGGCCAACCCTTGCCCGACAATGACCACATCAAATGCGGCCATCAGCTTGCAACTTTCTGAAGCGCTTCATCGCTGCGCCGTGTGGCCATCAGCACCGCAAAAGCCGCAACAGTCCCAAGAGAGGCTAGTTGAATAGCCGTCCGGAAATCATAAAAATGGGCGATCAATCCCATGGATGAGCTTGCAATCAGCCCACCCAAAAACAGGCCGTTCATGTAGAGCGACGTCGCCCTTGCCATGCGCCCCGCGGCAAAACTTTGCACAAAGGTAATGCCCACTCCGGCAAAGATTCCGTAGTAAAGCCCTTCCAGAGCAGAACCGATAATCATGGTGGTTAGATTGGAGACAGAAGACAGCACCAAAAACGCCACAAGGCCCAGCACAGCTGCACCCAAAAGCGCATTACGCGCTCCCACCCGCCTGATCAAAACAGGTGCGCTCAAAATGGCGACAATTTCAACAAAAGTCTTCACCGAAAAGGACAGACCGGGCGCAAAGGTCGGCAGGCCAACTTCCTGAATGTAGAACAATGGCAGCGCATTGCTGCACAGAATATGTGCCAGCGAAAAACAGAAACATGCAATGGCCGCATACCAGAGCGGCCGATTGAAAGCCTCAGGTTCGACGGCTGTCGCAACACCAGTTGCTGCTCGCGGTTCCACAGCAAAATCCGCTGGCATCACAAAATACCATAGAATTAGCCACAACACTGCCATCCCCAAAGCCACTTTGAAAACAGCAACATGCCCGAATTGCCCCGCCACAAAAAATGCCAGGGCCGGAGAAATCATCCACCCAAGAGACGTCATCGACCGCAAATAGGAATTGTAGCGCACAATGTTCAGCCCTTCGCGCTCCGCATAGAGCCGGCCGAAACTGTACATTGTGGAAAGTGCGGCTGATGCAACGCCAAAACACAGAAAAGCGACGCTCACCAGAACCCAGTAGGATTGCACAATCAAAATAGCGCAATTGGCAATGAAGAAAGCTATGATGCAGACCAGCACAAGCGGTGCAACGCGCCGCCCCTGATCAATCCACTCGCCGAACCGACGGTTTACAAACAACGCCACGACCAGTGTCATGGCAGAGTAAACACTGATCATCCAGGGGTCTTTTCCAAGCCCCTCGACAATGTAGACACCCATGAACGGAACAATGGCTGATGTGGACATGACACCGACCAGCAACAACACAAGCGTCCAAATTGCCCTATGATTCTGAATCGCCATCATAAGGGGTCATCTATCAGAAATTGCGGTGATACGTCAGCCCCATCAGGGACATTACAATGCAGTAGATGCCTTAACGCTGTCTGCGAAAGTCAGATGCAGCCTGCCAGACAGCACCATTTCTGATCTGATTTTCAAAACAGGTCACCGTGCCAAGACCGAAAGGTGCGCGCGCGCAAAGCCGCGCAGCATTTTCCGGCACCCTCCCGGTTTGGTAACCATTGGCACTGCCACAAGTCTGGATGCGATCATCCCGGATACGATCGTCATTGTACGATTTTCGGCGAAACCATCATTTTACCCCTGCACCATACTCACCTGCCTGCAATTTGCTCAACGGAATAAGTTCCTTACTCCTTATGAAACGTTTGGCCATTTCTGAACGTAACATGAACGCGCCCTTCGCCTCTGGTTCAGGTGCTTAGCCTTAACAACCTTTCAAAAGCGACAGTCAGGTTGAGTGGCAAACAGCCACCAAAGTTTGAGGGGATAACATGAAAAACTTCATCACAATCATCAGGAAACAGAGCCGTTATTTGCTGGCCTCATTTCTCTTTCTTGGCCTGGGAGCCAACAGCGCCAGTGCCGCGTCTTTGGCAGGCCAATGGCTTCAAACCGGATCCAATGCAGGCTATTGTGGTGACTGCAGCGTAACCATTGAACGCACGTCCAGCTTTTCGCCAATGCTTCAAATCACGGCGAACAACGGGTGGAGCGCCCAGGTGACACTATCCGGCTACGGAACTGAAACCGCCAACGGGTTCGGTCGTTGGGACCGCGCAGTCGCAGGACAATATGCCGGACATGTTTTCCAACTCAGCCTCCAGACAAGTGGAAGCACTCTGAAACTGAATATGCAGCATGTGGATCCGGCATTGCCCGGCACCGTGACCGCCACTTTCAGCAAACGCCAGCATGCAGCCAGCAACAATAATCCACAGCCTGATATCAACTATCCTTATCAGGCTTCTTCCTGGGGCGGTATTGTCCGCACCGGGCCTGGAATGCACTTCGACCGCATCACAAGCCTGTTTGAAAAGGAAGCCATCACAATCGTTGCCCGCACCAGTGAAATGATGAATGGCTACCCTTGGATGCAGGTGAAATACAGAGATAATCGACATGGTTACCAGTGGGGTGGCATCATCTGCGCCACAGACCACCCACGTTCTGAACTGCACGAGCTGTGTTACGCGCCCCAGCCGCATCCAAGTGAGCACCAGTCAACTGCTTTGCCACGGGAAACCGCCCGCTACCAATGCAATGATGGGACCGTCATGGACGTGCGTTTGGACAATCGCGCAGCCGAGACCCTCGCAGTTGTCGAGCGCAATGGTGTTTCAGATTATCTGGTGCAAATCATTTCCGCGTCAGGCTCCTTGTATTCCAATGGCATCATTGATCTGCATACTAAGGCGGATTCTGCCCTTTTGAGCGAAAATGCTGACACACTTCAATGCCATGTCATCGACGATTTGGCTGACTGGACCTCTTCATCGAACCGTTAATCTTGTCGATTAAATCAAGCGTTTGCCAGCGTTTCAGGTCGTGGCAATACACTGGCAGAACGCTTCACTCCGGTTCAATCAACAGCTGCAACTGGCGCCCTATCCTAATGGTCAGGGTGGCAGATAGCCGGCAGGACTACTCACCCATTGGCAGCTTCAATTGCCCTGGTCAGATGAATTTCGCACTAAGGTGATTGTCCCAGCCAAGCTCTGAGGTACGATCACCAACAACGCCGCTGCCAGTGGAAAAGCAAAAACGGCTCCCATGGCCCTCGACACCACAAACGTCGGTCATGTGTCTCGTCTCCAGGATGCTCCCGCTTTTAGCATCTAACACATGGGCAACATGTCCACGCGGCGAGGAAATGGCAATCTGACCCGTGGTCCTGTTGGCCCCAATGGATCCCACATAACCGCGAAGACTTGCCAGAACCGATTCCGGCAGTTCAACAGTCGAAAAAGCACCGCTGGCAAAGGAAACGCGACCGACCAGCGGAACCAACTGCGTTTGATCACCTTCATTCTGACAGGCAAACCAGACCGTATCTTCATCAAGCATGGTCAGATGCCTGATCGACAATTGATGAAGTTCTGTGGGCAGCCTGTATTGCGCTCTCAGATCACCAGAGAAAAGGTCAATAAAACTCAAATTTGGCTGCATCGTTGGAACGTTCAGCTTTGTACGGAAAAACTCAGGATGTGTCTCAATACCGCCATTGGCCACCACAAGGGTGCGGCCATCTGGCAGGAGGTTCATGTCGTGTGGCCCCAGACCGTAAGACTCCAGCTCACCAATACGTTCAAACCCGGCAGACGCATCATAAATTCCGATCGCGCCACGTGGAGCTTCATAGTCATTCTCGGTCGCATAGAGCAATCGCCCATCAGTGGAGAACACACCATGACCGTAAAAATGACGGCCCTGCGGAGCGTGAAAAACAGCCGGCGCACTCGTGGAGTTAACCTGAATGACCGCTCCAAATATTCCCGGTCGTCGAGCGAATGCAACCATCAAGCTGTTGTCAGGACTCCAGACCACATCGTGCCCACGGGCGGGCAAATCATATCGGTGAACGACATCACCACTTTCGGTGAGAGTGGCAATGCCAAAACCGCCGGCCTGTGATCTATAGGCAGACGCAAACACCGCATCCGAAGCATCCACGGCCATCGCTACTTTTGGTGACAGTGCTCCCAAAAGCAAGCCTCCAGTGGACTTCAGGAATGAGCGCCGATCAATGAGCCCTGTTGATCCGGCATTTTTCATCAATCACCATCCAGCGATGAAAAACCCGCAGACAGCCCAAATATCGGCTTGATCATATCACGCGTTATCGTAAGCATACTGTCAACCACGAGGCCCGCATAGGTCAGGCGATCATAAGTCTCTTCTTCGGATAAAACCGTCTGAAGCGGCATTTCCAGGTTAGACAAAGCGCGTTTTGCATTTCCCAGTTCAAAGCTGAGGCTTGAGATGATACGCCGATCATCCCCCGCAACCAGATCTTCAAGTTGGCCAGTTTTGATGACAGCCTCAAACCCTTCAAGATTGGCTTTTAAAGACGGAATTGTATTTTCAGAGCGCCAGAACAAAGCAGATTTTGGCCTTGCGCTTGCCATGTCATCACGCAAAACCGGATCAAGTCGCTGATGAGACACGATTTCAAACCCGTCTTCCAAGATCCCCAGCACTGCTGAAAACTGCTCGGCTTCATCACGAAAAAGCGCATTCGGCGGTGATGGGTTCAACCAGATTTGGGCAATGCTGGTGTCACCTTCCGCCTGCCACAGATTGTTCAGATCTCCAGCAAGCTGAGCCACAGCGCTCGCGACAGCCATAGCATAAGCACAGCGATGGCTGTCTGTAGCGACCAGCTCTATCTCGGCATCATCAGAGAAAAGCGTGTATTCCAATGCCAAAAGGCCCTGAACCGCGACACTTTTTTGCACAAGCAATTCCGGTTCAAGCACAGTCGTGTCAGCCAACCGGATGATATCACGAACCTGCTTCAGCCCACGCCCGCGCCTGTCCGGCCAAAACAGCATACGTTCAAGCCGGTTGTCTGCACTCAAAGGTCCAAGCCTTATAAACTCAACCCGGCCCCAACGCGCCACAAGTCCGTCAAAAGCTTCGTGAACGTCGGAATATCCGGCTTTTGTTGGTGTTTCACAATAGGTTTGCACCTGCTGCGACATGGTCGCGGCACTCCGCTCCAGATCAGCAAACCCAGGCCGGATAACGGTGGTGACCAAAGTGGTCACCATATCTGTAGCATTCAACTGCTCAATGTCTTTCCCAACGGCGATTGGCAAAGGCGCTAGCAACAGACATACCGACACAGCAAGATTTCTTGCAAAACAATTGGCAAAACTCATCTCAAAGACTTTCCAAAAAGGCAATCAACGCATCACGATCTGTCTTTTCCATTTCGGCAAATGTGTCACGTGCCGCTTCCCCCTCCCCGCCATGCCACAGGACGGCTTCTGTCAAATTGCGTGCGCGTCCATCATGCAGGAAAAACGTGTGGCCATTGACCGTCTCGGTCAAGCCAACACCCCAAAGTGGCGCGGTGCGCCATTCGCGCCCATTGGCTACGCCCACCGGCTGACCATCCGCCAATCCCTCGCCCATGTCGTGCAACAGGAAATCTGAATAGGGCCAGATCAATTGAAAGGCATGGGAAGGATGCTTGGCATTTCGCGAGGTCACGAATTTTGGTGTATGACAGGATACACAGCCTGCGCTGTAGAACAGCTCCTTGCCTTTCAAAACTTGCTCATCTTCAACTTGTCGTCGCGCGGGCACTGCCAGATTTTCAGAATAGAAGGTCACAAGATCCAGCACGGGGTCAGGCGCTTCGGTATCACCAAGTCGGGCCTGAACGCCTGTAGTATAAGACCAGCACTCCGACTGGTTTTGAGTACAGTCACCAAAATGACGCGGTTCATCCGGGGACGAAATCCCGATATCGCCCGCAAAGGCAGAGGCACTTTGCTGACGCACGGTGGCATTTTCAGCCTTCCAACCAAAACGGCCGGTCAATATCTGCCCGCTACTCTTGTCACGCACCAGCGCAACGCGTCCTGATATGCCATCTTCGTCAACGTCGTGCGGATCGGAACCTGCAACAATGTCCGCAGCTTCAATAGCTTCAATCAGACCCATACCAATCATTGGCGGCGCTATTCTGGGCGAAAGAGTGGTTTCACGATGAAGTGGTCCATAGGCAAGGTCGTCCACTGAATAGACCGGTTCTCTCAGGCTGACGACACTCCCGTCACCCAACACAAACGCGCGCTCGGTATAGGAAATCACCATATTGCCTTCAGCCAACAGGCCAGGCACGGCCAGATCCTGCAATTGGCCACCATAGGTTGGGTCCGGAAGACTACCTACAAAAAAAGCACCGGAATTGCGTTCCTGATCCGTGACATCGACGGGTCTTGCGAGCCGCAAGAACATCGATGTCGCATCTGTGTCACCTTCTGGCGGATGGCCCCGTCCATCCTTCAAATGACAACTTTGGCATGCCCTGGCATTAAACAGTGGGCCCAATCCGTCTGAGGCTTGTGTCGTTGCAGGCGAAGACACCCACAACTTTCGAAACAACGCATTGCCAAGTTTGAAATTCTGCTCATCCTCAAAGCTGATCGTCGCGGTTGAGTGAGAAAAGGCATCCCCATTCACCACTTTCAACGATGTTCCACCCCCACCCTGATTAACTTCAAAAGCTTCTCCCTTTGAAAAATCAGTGGTCGGCGCCGTGACAGCAATGATCCGCTCCAAATCATGAGCAGACAAATCGGTACGCTTGATTGACCGTGCAGAATCACCCTCTGCGGACAGGTCAGTCAGGAAGAATACCAAACAGACAAGACCGGCGAGAAAACTCGCCGGTCTTGCAATACGCTCAAATGCAATCCACATCTGATTTATACAATCCAATTCAAATGAAATTACTACTCAAATACAGCAGCTGGACTATCTAGGCTATCGGAACCTTCGATCTCCAATGGGTTCAATTCCAGCGTTGCCACGGCACGCTCAATTGATCTCGTCTGATCGATGAGCCCATCAATCGCAGCCTGAACAACCGCATTGCCCTCGGTATTTCCTTCAGCAATCATCTGGTCATAAGCTTCAGTAGCGTCTGCGCGTTTAGCCATGTCCTGCATACGCTCAATCGTGAAGGCCAGTTTTGCCTTTAACTCACCGTCCACCGCATCATCTTTCTCTGCAACGATCTGGGAAAGCGACGGACCGTTCAGTGTCGTTCCGTCAACGCGGGTGTAAGAGCCAATATAGACGTTCTGAATGCCAACAGCATCATATAGATGCGAATTGTGGGTGTTATCGGAAAAACAGTCATGCTCTTCCTCTGGGTCACCCAGCAGCAAGCCCAGCTTCATGCGCTCACCTGCAAGTTCCCCATAAGACAAGGAACCCATGCCCGTCAAAATGGTTGAAAGAGCTGCTGACGGGTCTTCCATGATTGTCGCACGTGCTGCGCCATCTTCGGTCCAGTTACCAATCATTTCTTCAAGGTCTGCAATCAAAAGATCGGATGCTGCGCCCAGATAGGCAGCGCGTCGGTCACAATTACCATTTGTACAATCATCTCCCTTTGCAAAGTCACTCCAGGGACGATTGCCAGCACCAGGGCCTGTACCGTTCAGATCCTGGCCCCAAAGCAAAAATTCAATCGCGTGATAACCAGTTGCAACGTTGGCTTCCACTTCTCCGGCCTCATGCAGGGTAGAAGACAGGAATGCAGGGGTAATGTCACCAGCGTCGACACTCTCACCATTTACGACAACCGCAGCATTCGCAATGACATTAGCCGCGTAAAGTGTGTTCTCGTCGTTCTCATCGCCATAGGAGGCATCAACATAATCGATGAGCCCCTCATCAAGAGGCCATGCATTCACTCGGCCTTCCCAATCATCCACAATGGCATTTCCAAATCGATAGACTTCACTCTGCTGATAAGGAACACGCGCCGCCAGCCAGGCGTCTTTGGCAGCTTGCTGCGTTTCAGCTGATGGCGAAGACACGAGCGCGTCGATCGCCTCGCCAAGGGCTTTGGCAGTTGTCAGCGAATCTTCATACTTGGCTTGTGCAATATCGGCATAATGCTTGGCGACATCCTCAGCAGATGTCTCAGCGGCTGCGGGTACTGCTACCAGAGCCGTTGTTAGAAGCAATATGCTCCCCATCCCGACGCGGCAGGTCTTTGTAGTCAATTTCATTTTCGTCTCCTGTTATGAATTGTTGTAACGCGACAAAAGAAATCGTTTCGCTGCCAACATGCGTGTTGAGCGCTGCAAAAACTTCGCACAATTCAGAAACCGATAACGAGAGCGGTTTTGATTTCTGCAGGTCTGGATTTCTGAAATATGTCACGGGAACGTGCTGGGTGAATTAAACTTGATTGTGTTTGTCACCTTAATCACCGTTTTAAACATGTGTCAAATACTCAAGTTTAAATTCAATGATGTTTCGACGGAATATCGATGGGTCAGGCCCAGCCGTAATCACCCAACTCGATAAGAGCTGACGCAGCATCAGGGCTTTCCAGGAGGTTTTAAGGCAAATTGATGTGAGAAATCGTCGGGTAAATTAAACCGAAAACGACCCGATTTTAAGACCCGTTCATGGCGTGAGCACGAAACAGCGCATCCATTTTTTTATATGTTTTTCGATGGTCAAAGAAATGAGTGTGAGCCCATCCAAAACCAATTGCCATAACGCCTTTTCGGTTCATTGTGTCGGTTGTGTAGGGCTGCTTGGCCAACATGCCGCGCATCGCAATCAACAGCAGCAATTGATTGTCACTGGTTGACACCTCGCCACGATCAAAGGCTTTGCGCCAATGTTCCGCATTCTGCTTTCCATCCTCGACATGTTTTGGATGGACCTGATCCCATTCCACTTGGATCCATGATGTTGCGGCTCTATTATAAGTCCGTTTCCACCGATAGGATTCATTGGTTTCAGTCACCAACGCCATAAGACTATCCGCGTATTTCAGGCCATTTTGCGTGCGCAGGTCGAAAAAGACCGCAAACTCATTAAACTGAGGGGCAGCACCATCACCGCGTTGAAGCTCAGCCCATTTTAGAGCCTTTTCATAAGCCTGTCCTGCGATCGCTTGCAGCCCAGCTATCTGGGCATCGCGGATGGTGTCGTGAAGCAGAAAAGCCTTTACTTCCTTGACGAGCACTTTGTCTGCAAAGCGGACGCCGTTTCGCTTGTGATCGTTGCAGGCTCCTGCTGAATATTTTGGCGTTTGCCAGCCCCTGGCTTGAAAAACAGCCTCTGTAATCTTTCCGTCTTTTCCAAGCGAGATCATTTTAGCCCACTCATCCCCATGAGTAGGCATCAACTCTGCGCTGATCGCTTCGATTTCAGAAGCTTCAATGTCCTGCAGCAATTCAAAAAAAGAGCCAGTTCCCAATGGCCAGTTCAAATAACCCAAGGAGAGGCCCTGGCAATCAAAATCGCCCGTGACCGCAGAGAACTTCTCATTTTTATCCGTACCTCCGCTTTCAAACGAGCCGGAAATCTCTGAAATTGCTTCAATCCAAGGCTGCGGCAGCTTCGGCTGCGCGCCAGCGACTGAAGGGCCAAGCACCAGCAAGGCAAGTAAAATAGCGAAACGAATTGACATACAAGGGACCACGAAGAACTGCTTAATGCACAAGCATTTAGCCAAAAAAGAATCAATTTCAACACATCGTGTTAAAACAGGTTAATTTCGCTCGACTGCCTGACCGCACATTCGGGAGACAAATGTGCAGTCCAATTCCAGGCAAACTCCTGCAACCGCAAAAATCCATCAGGATTTAAGCAAGCCAGTCACAGAGCCATTGCCAATACAGCTTTGAACGAGTTTGTTTGAGTTGCCACAGCAAAAATCACATGCTGGTGCCCAACCGCAGAAGAGCGTTTGAACCGGAACCTAGGCAGTAATGTGGCACTGCAACATAGCAGCAGAATGGTGAAACTATGTTCGTTCTGCGGAAGTTTGTGTCCTCACAATGGCACGCGGATCTCTGGGTGAAGAAATTCCATCTGCCATTGATATCTTTTTGATTACACCAAAATCACCCTTGTCCCACAAACTTTGTTCAAGGCGTCGATAAGTGGCACCGCTTACCGACGCATAAAAGCAACAGACTTGGCATTCACAAGAAACGCACCATATAAGATTGCCAAAACGTGTTCAGGTGTGCTCGCAATCCATATCAGTCCAATTCTCGCAAACTATATCAGTGCAACCAGAGTCTCCGCTGGATCAAAGCGCCAAAGCGTTTCACACCCCTTTAAGCCCCTAATTCAGCAACGAGCCAAGATGGAGCAGCCTCAGACTCCAAAACTCCTCCCCTCCAATCCGGAATCTAATCAATGACAGATAAAACTGACTACACACCGCCTAAAGTCTGGAAATGGGAAACCGAAAATGGCGGCGAGTTTGCAAAAACAAACCGTCCAATTGCCGGACCGACACATGAAAAAATCCTCCCCGTCGGAAAGCATCCGTTGCAACTCTATTCTCAGGGTACGCCCAACGGTGTGAAAGTTACCATCATGCTGGAAGAGCTTCTGGCATTGGGACATGCAGGCGCTGAATATGACGCCCATCTTATTCGTATCGGCAACGGTGATCAGTTTGGAAGCGGGTTTGTAGACATCAACCCGAATTCCAAAATACCTGCGCTTATGGATCGCAGCACAGCGCAACCCACACGGGTTTTCGAGTCAGGCTCCATACTTCTGTACCTTGCAGAGAAATTTGAAGCATTTCTCCCCACAGATCATGTCCAGAGAACTGAATGCCTGTCCTGGCTGTTCTGGCAAATGGGCAGCGCGCCCTATCTTGGCGGCGGCTTTGGCCACTTTTATGTCTATGCACCAGTGAAGATCGAATATTGTATCGACCGCTTCACAATGGAAGTGAAGCGCCAATTGGATGTGATGGACCGTCACTTGGCCGAGAACCAATATATGTGCGGCGATACCTACTCCATTGCCGATATAGCTATATGGCCTTGGTATGGAGCATTGGTTCAAGACATTGTTTACGGAGCATCTGAGTTTCTCGACACCGCGTCCTACAAACACGTCAACAGATGGGCAGACCAGATCGCAGACCGCACAGCCGTTAAACGTGGCAGAATGGTCAATCGAACATCCGGCCCGCTTAATGAACAACTTCACGAGCGCCACGACGCCAGTGACTTTGAAAACAAGACCCAGGATAAATTGGCGGCTGTATAGCCAAACCGTCACGGTTGAAGCAATTCCTTTGACCGTGACGGCTAAACTGCGGTCGAAGAATTTCTGATCCGAAAGAACGACAACCTCACCAATCAGGTGAAGGGGTATCACGCGTTTGCTTATCACGGGATTTGGAGTGCCACCAAAAACCCACAACCCAGAATAGATATTGCCAGCACAGGCGCCGAATGCCAGATTAATTGTCTGAGTCATTCATCGGAGAAATTATGTTCAACATAGCAAAACCATTTGCCGCAGTGGTATTATCAGCATCCATTCTGTGCGCCACACCAGGCTTTTCCGCCGGAATTGGGGGAAACTCCTCTTTTAGCACTTACAACATGGTAACGGAAAATCTTGTGGTGCCTGTAAAACATAAGAAACACAAACGGCGGAATCCGAAAACCGGTGAGGTCATTGCTGGCGCAATATTGCTTGGCATTCTCGGCGTGGCGGCGGCGAATTCCAACAACCACAACCATGGCCGCTACACAACATCACAAGAAAGGCGTATGAAAGCCGCGAACAAGGCTTGCCGCCAATCTGCTAGAAAATGGTTTCGGAAGAGGTTCCCAGCCAAACCGCGAGTCAACACGCTTCATCTGACTTTCAATGGTAACAATCGCTACAGTGTCGACGGGATTGTATCGAACAGGAATGACCGCAACAGACATCGGTTCCATTGCAACACACGCAATGGCAATGTCCGCAAGTTCAGCGTTAAGTAATTTCTGAAGCGAACCTCCCGCAGAAATTCTGCGGGAGGTTTCTTTTCATTTCGACAATTTACGGCTTTGATTCAGCCCGATCAGCAGGCTGACGCACATGGCCAGCAGAACGATCGTGAACGGGAAGCCCGTACTCACAGCCATCGCCTGAAGTGCGGTCAGGGCCCCTGCACCGCCAACCAGCAGCAATGTGGCAGCAACAATGCCCTCAAAGGTACACCAGAAAACACGTTGTGAGACCGGTGCATCCGTCTTTCCGCCTGCCGTAATCGTATCAATCACCAATGAACCGGAATCGGAAGAGGTTACAAAGAACACCAGAACCAGAATGATGCCCAGAAATGATGTGATGCCCGCAAGCGGCAGAGGCTTCAGCATCTCAAACAGCTTCAATTCCAACGCAGCATCCTTCACAGGAGCTGCAGCATCCGCAACAACCTGCGAAATTGCAGTCCCACCAAAGGCGCCCATCCAGAAAACACTGATGATGGATGGAATGACAATCACGCAGAAGATGAACTCACGCACAGTACGACCACGGGATACGCGGGCAATGAACATGCCGACAAATGGTGACCATGAAATCCACCAGGCCCAGTAGAAGGAAGTCCAGCCCTGGGAAAAGTTCACATCCTCACGCCCAAACGGCATCGACAAGGGAATGAAATTGGTCACATAGGCGGCCCCACCGGAAAAAATAGTAGCGAAAATATCAGCCGTAGGTCCCACCAACAACACGAATACCAGCAGCAGCGCGGCCAGCCCGATATTAACCTCTGAGAGTACTTTCACACCACCATCAAGACCGCGAATAACGGAAATAAGCGCCAACCCGGTAATCGCTGCAATCAGGATTACCTTCGCACCATTGCCGGTTCCCCAGCCAAACAGATAATTCAGTCCGGCAAGCGCCTGCTCTGTTCCAAAGCCCAATGAAGTGGCCAATCCGAACAAAGTCGCAAAGACAGCCAGAATATCAATGGTATGGCCCCACCAGCCCCAGATCCTCTCACCCAGCAACGGATAGAATGCGGATCGCAAGGTCAGAGGTAATCCGCGATTATAGGTGAAGAACGCCAGAGAAAGAGCCACAACAGCGTAGATTGCCCATGGATGTAGCGCCCAGTGGAATATGCTCGCAGCCATGCCGAGATTACGCGCAGCTTCCACATCACCGGCTGCAGCCCCCAGAGGGGCCCAGTCAGTTCGCGCACCGGCTTCCTCGGCAACACCGCCCATTGATGATGCAAAATGGGACATAGGTTCCGAGACGCCAAAGAACATCAACCCGATGCCCATACCCGCCGCAAACAGCATGGCAAACCAACCTACATAGCCATAATCCGGTTTGGCATCATCTCCACCAAGGCGAATGGAGCCCAATGGCGAAATCAAAAGGAAGATACATAGAAGGACAAAAATATTAGCCGCACTCAGAAAGAACCAATCAAAGGTCGAAGTGAGAAAGGGTCGAAGCCAACCAAAAAATTCGGTTGCCCCCTCCTGAAACATCAATGTAACCAGCACGAAGGCCACAATAGATAGGCCGGAAATCAAGAAAACGGGATTGTGAATGTCCAGTCCAAAGGGCGAAATATTATGTTGTCCCAGCTCAAAATCTGTTTCCACAGGATGAGGTGCCACCTCACCCTGTTTCTCTGTCTCTTGTGTCATGTTCCGACCCCTCAAAATTGAATTATTTCGCTTTACCAGTGGCCGTTTTCGGCCAGATTGTTCTTGGGTGAGGATAGAATGTTAACATGGTTACTTACCGCTTCGAAAAGAAACTGCGCCCCGCGCATGTCTGAATGCGACATTTGGGGGGCATTTGAACTGAAAAACGACATGAAATTCAGGCTTTGGTTGCTGAAACGTCCAGAATTTTCGCAAGCACGACAATTGCCAGTGCCAGGCCGCACAAGATCAAAAAAGCAAAACGAATAGATGTCGCCTCCGCCGCAAAACCAATCAGGGGTGGGCCAAGCAGCATGCCGCCATATCCAAGCGTTGCTACGCTTGCAATAGCCTGACCTTGCCCATGACGAGAATCATTCGCGGCCCGGCTGAAGGCCAGCGGCATGACAACCGCATAACCGATGCCCATCAGGATGAATCCCAGCAAGACAGGCAGATATTCGGCAGAGACCACAGCCAATGCAGAACCTGATGCCGCGACAAGTCCGGCCAAACGAGCGGCTGAAACTGGACCCAGAGCCACAATAATCCGATCGCCGACCAGGCGCGTTAAAACCATGGCTAAGGAAAACAATGTATATCCAAGGGCTGCGTTGGCGTCATTTGCGTTTGCAACCTCAACCAGAAAAATTGCACTCCAATCAGCCATGGCACCTTCTCCGATCGAGGCGCAAAAGGCGATAAATCCAACAAAAAACAAAGGACCTTTCGGCAAGGAAAAGACCGGGCTTGCATCAATTGCGTTCGTTTTTTCCGATATCCAGCCAATAGAGGAAAACCAGTATGTCACCGCGCCAAACAGACCCGCTGCCACAATGAAATGAAACTGCATCGACAGATTTGCCGAGGCAGCAACATAGCCGCTTGCAGCTCCCAACCCGGCGCCAAAGCTGAACATGGCGTGAAAAGACGACATCAGGGGCCGCCCGCTTTTACGCTCCACTTCCGCAGCCCACACATTCATCGCAACATCCATTGCGCCATGGGCCATACCAAACAGAAACAATGCAACGCCCAACAGCCAGACATTCGGCATCAGGGCGATGACAATCAGCGACAGAATATATGCCAACGCGATATGACGTGTGATCACGGCACTGCCAAGACGATCTGCTGCGCGTCCCGCAAGCGGGAAGGACACAATAGCACCGGCGGCCATCAGCAGTAACAGAACACCCAATTGGCCAGGTGCCAAATCATGTCGGGCGGCGGCAGCGGGAATGCGGGAAGCCCATATGCCAAACAGGGCTCCATTCAGGATGAACATAGCGGAGACCGCGCGCCATGGTGTGCGCACAGTCCTTTTTTTGGTTGAGAGCACGTCAAACATGCAGCAATTCCAACCCATCCGCTTCAAATCCGCGAATTGCCTCACCGCTCGCATCTGTGACCAAAACATCAATGGTCTGACAATCTGCGACATGATGACGTGCACGGCGGCCAAGCTTTTCTGAAGTAGTCACCACACAGACCTTGGCAGATGATGCGCACATCTGCTTTTTGACCGACGCCTCATCAAAATCATCCGCTCCCAGACCGAATTCAGCATCCAGCGCACATGCGCCCAGAAAGCAAAGATCAGCTGAAATATGACTGACGGCCTTCACAGTCTCCGCTCCGACAGCCAAACCACCCGCAACACTCAACCGGCCTCCAATCAAAATAGTTGGAATCGATTTGGCCAATGTAGCCAGAGCAACGGCAGGTGATGGTGTTACGACCAGACTGTTGGGCATTATCGGCAGGTTTTGGGCCAGACATACCAAGGTCGAGCCGCCATCCAACAACAGAACCATGCCATCAGCGGCCAGACTCGCAGCACGCTCCGCCAGCGCATCACGCGACTGGTTCTGTGTTTCCAGCCGAGAAAAGACGGGGTTTGGACGTACAAGAAGCGGAACCGCTCCGCCACGAACCCGTTGCACATAGCCGGCATCTTCAAGGGTCAAAATGTCCCGACGGATCGTATCAAGCGACACATCCATTTCGCTCGCAAGAGCACTTGCAATCAATGTATCGCCCGCAGCCACGCGGTTTCTCAATATCGATTGCCGCGTTTCGGGATTGTTCAGTTCGGGAGGATTCACAATTATAACCTGCGATTTTTTGCAACACTATGCAATAAAATGCATGATTCTGCATTGTAACGCAAGACACCCAATCAAAGGCCACCAGCCTTGCAATTGCTCAATCATGTCAGGCAAAAAAGTCTCATAGGCTTCAGCAGTTAGTTAGCTTAAGAGCAATAAAGCGCGTGCAGCGTCTTGAGGACTTCGCTAACCTCTTTGCCTTTGAGAGAGTAATAAATTGTCTGCGCATCCCTGCGGGTTTGCACCAACTCCGCGGCGCGCAGCTTTTTCAAATGATGCGACATCGCAGGTTGCGACATCTCAACAAGGCCAGCCAGAGCAAGAACACTCTGCTCGCCTTCCAGCAAAATGCACAGAATGCGAAGTCGCGCAGGTTGTGACAGCATCCCCATCAACTCTGAGGCTTCTCTTATTTTTGGCTCCAATGCGCCAACTGAATTGTCCATAGAAATTTTCACTCTTGAATATATGAGGTCATTTATATAAGTGTATATTGATATAACAACAAGCAAGGATGGATATCATGTTCAAAACTGCAAATGTCGGCTCCGTTGATCGCATTATTCGACTGGTTGTCGGAGCTGTCTTCATCATTCTGCCTTTCATCTCCACATCACCACTGTGGTCCGGAGCACTCATGATCTGGTTGCTGCCGATCATCGGCATCGTTTTGATCGCCACCGCATTCTTCCGCTTCTGTCCACTCTACAAGATCCTCGGCGTCAAGACATGCAAAGCCGGTTGATGTCAAAAGAAGGTATTTTATGACTGAATTTACACCTTGGGCATCGCTCGGTGGCGGTGTTCTCATTGGAATTGCCGCCATTCTCTTGATGGCACTCCATGGCCGTGTGGCCGGAATGACTGGAATTTTATCCGGTGTCATTCCACCTCTTGGTACAGATTGGAAATGGCGCGTCGCCTTTCTGGCAGGTGCCATTACAGCCCCACCGATCTATTTGTCGCTCGGGGGAACCGTATCATTTGATGTTCCCGTCAGCACGGTCGCGCTGATCATCGGCGGCTTGGTCGTTGGCGTCGGTGTCTTTTTTGGCTCCGGATGCACAAGCGGACATGGTGTTTGCGGCATGGCCCGTCTGTCTCCCCGCTCCATCGCGGCAACCTGTGTGTTCATGATCGCCACCTTCATCACTGTTTTCATCACCCGTCATATATTGGGGCTGTAGCATGACACGTCTGTTATCTTCACTAATTATCGGCGCAGTATTTGGCCTCGGAATTGCTATTTCCGGCATGGCAAATCCGGCAAAAGTTCTCAACTTTTTCGATCTGTTCGGAACTTGGGATCCAAGCCTCATCTTTGTTATGGGTGGCGCGCTCATTACCACTGCCATTGGCTACCGCATTGTATTTGCCAGACAGCAAAAGCCATTAATGGGACCGACCTTTGTGGTGCCTAAAAACAGAGCCATCGATGTTCGTTTGATTGCAGGTTCGGCGACTTTTGGTGTCGGTTGGGGTCTTGCTGGCTTTTGTCCTGGTGGCGCCATCCCCGCTCTTGGTCTGGGATACTCCGAAACGCTGATTTTTATAGCAGCAATGATCGTCGGGATCATTGCGGCAAGGCAGGCGAACAAACGCTTTCAGGAAAACGCAATACTCGCCTGATGTCGCAATCCCTGCCCCACATGGCCTAAGCAACACGCCAACCAGTTGAATGAGAAAAACCAAATATTATATTCAAAAATATGAATAGGAGAATATGATGAGCAAATACAACACAAATCTATCAGTTCAGCCAGAAGTTACCGCTTTTTTTGACGAGGTAACGAATACAATCAGCTATGTGGTCAAAGACCCGGCCAGCAATTCCTGTGCAGTCGTCGATTCCGTCATGGACATAGATTATGCCGCTGGACGGCTTGCCTATGATCATGCAGATCGCATCATTTCCTACATCTCAGATAACGATCTAAAACTGGAATGGATCATTGAAACACACGTCCATGCAGACCATCTGTCCGCAGCCCCCTATATCCAGGAAAAGCTGGGTGGCAAGATCGGCATCGGTGACAAAATTCTGATTGTTCAGGACACATTTGGCAAGGTCTTCAACGAAGGCACCGAGTTCCAACGCGACGGATCCCAATTTGATGCATTATTCAAGGATGGCGACACCTACAGCATTGGCTCAATGCAGGCCCTTGCCATTCATACACCAGGCCATACCCCCGCATGCATGGTTCACGTCATGGGAAATGTTGCCTTTGTCGGTGACACTTTGTTTATGCCGGATGCCGGGTCAGCGCGTGCCGACTTCCCGGGCGGAGATGCCGGAACCCTTTATGACAGTATCCAGAAGGTTCTAACCCTGCCAGATGAGATGCGGCTGTTCATGTGCCACGATTATGGGCCGAATGGTCGCGATATTCGCTGGGAAACCAGTGTTGGCGAGGAAAAGCAGCACAATATTCACGTTGGCAATGCCAAATCCCGTGAAGAATTTGTCAAGTTTCGAAGTGAACGGGATGCCATGCTCGACATGCCGACGCTCATTCTTCCATCGCTTCAGGTCAATATGCGCGCAGGCGAAGTGCCACGCGATGATGACGGAAACCCAATGCTGAAAGTGCCAATTAATCAGCTGTAAAGCACTCAGGGGCGGACACCTTGCAATGGTAAGCGTCCGCACCCGCAATTGGTCTGCACGCGGCCTTAAACACAAGGGAATCTATCGTGATGACTTACACAAGAATCAATGATGATCTTTCGGTCAGTTCGCAGATTTATACCGATGATATCGAAGAGATAATCAAAAGTGGCTTTCGGTCCATCATCTGCAACAGGCCGGACGGGGAAACACCAGATCAACCAGACTTCGTCACAATCGCATCACATGCGAAACAGGCCGGATTGGAAGCCCTCTACATCCCTGTCACACCCGGCGAGATGCAGGAAAAACAAGCAAATCAATTCGCGGAAGCCTTGCGCACACTTCCTGGTCCCATTCTGGCATACTGCCGCAGCGGTGCCCGTTCTTCTGCATTGTGGAAACGGCAGAAAGAACTCGCTGAAAACATCTCCAATTAACGGCGAAGTGGCAACACAGCATGTTCACACAAACCTTGCGCACTTTGGGCAAGATTGCGCCTCGCTATCTGCCAATACTGACATGGAGCAAGTCCTATAATCGGGACATTTTCAGCAGTGACATGATGGCGGCACTGATCGTAACAATCATGCTGATCCCGCAATCACTCGCCTATGCCCTGTTGGCTGGACTTCCAGCACAAATGGGCATCTATGCATCCATGTTCCCGATCATTCTGTACGCCATTTTTGGCACAAGTAGCACATTGGCTGTGGGGCCCGTCGCTGTCATCTCGCTTATGACTGCAGCAGCAATCGGAAAAATCGCTCTACCCGGATCAGCGGAATTTGTCGTAGCCGCTCTTACACTGGCATTCCTGTCTGGCGCTCTCCTTATGATTCTGGGCATTCTGCGCTTGGGGTTTCTCGCCAACTTTCTATCCCACCCGGTGATATCCGGTTTCATAACCGCATCCGGCATTTTGATCGCAACCAGCCAACTCAAACATATTCTCGGTGTGACGGCGGAGGGGCACAATCTGCCAGACCTTCTGGCTTCTCTTGGACAAAACATTCAGAATTCGAACCTCTATACCGCTGCACTCGGTATCGGGGCACTGATGCTGCTATTCTGGGCCAGAAGCGGCTTGAAACCACTGCTCAGGCGGTGCGGCATACCTTCTGGAGCGGCAGATATCGCCTCCAAGACGGGCCCCGTCGTTGCCGTTATTGGCACCATCCTGCTTGCATGGACACTTGATCTGGGCACCAAAGGGGTTGCTCTTGTCGGCGAAATTCCACAGGGCCTGCCTCCACTCACGCTTCCGTCCTTCTCAATTGCACTTTGGCGCGATCTGATCGGCTCGGCTGTTATCATCTCTGTCATCGGTTTCGTTGAATCAATCTCTGTGGCACAGACCCTTGCTGCCAAAAAGCGGCAACGCATAGACCCTGATCAGGAATTAATCGGCCTTGGGGCCGCCAATATGGGAGCGGCATTTACAGGCGGATTTCCAGTGACAGGCGGGTTTTCAAGGTCTGTCGTCAATTATGATGCTGGTGCACGCACTCCGGCAGCAGGTGCCTATACCGCGCTCGGACTTGCCTTGGCTGCACTGTTTCTCACACCGTTCATCGCGTTTCTTCCAAAGGCCACTTTGGCCGCCACCATTGTTGTTGCCGTCTTGTCGCTGGTGGATTTTTCAATTCTGAAGAAAACCTGGCAATACTCCAAAGCGGATTTCAACGCCGTCTTCACCACATTGCTGATAACTCTTTTGTTCGGTGTGGAATGGGGTGTCATAGCAGGTGTTCTGATTTCGCTCTTGATCCATCTCTACAATTCCTCCCGCCCTCACATCGCAATTGTTGGACAAGTTCCGCAAACCCAGCACTATCGCAACATTCTGCGTCACAATGTCATTACGCAAGAGACTGTTCTTTCGCTCCGGGTCGACGAAAGCCTCTATTTTGCCAATGCACGGTTTCTTGAAGATGTGATTTCACGAGAAGTGGCGGAAAGGCCATCCATCAAACATCTCGTTCTCCTGTGCGCAGCGGTAAATCACATAGATATGAGTGCTCTTGAATCCCTTGAAGCCATCAATGAACGTCTTCGCGATATGCAGGTAAAACTGCATCTCAGCGAGGTTAAAGGCCCGGTCATGGATCGATTGACTGGCACTGATTTTTTAGAACAACTCACGGGAAAGGTATTTCTCAGCCATCATCAAGCAATCAACGAATTGTCCGGGCAGCCCGACAACACCGTCCTCACCCCTTGACAGTTTTTACCGATACCTTCCTAGTCGCTTCGCCCATTTATTGAAACGAGCAATGATTCTGAAAGGAAAAAGACATGGGAATTGGCAGCCTTATTATATTTCTGCTTATCGGTGCAATTGCTGGCTGGTTAGCCGGCATGATCATTTCAGGTTTCGGCTTCGGCCTGCTCGGCAACATCATTGTCGGAATTATAGGCGCCTTCATTGCAGGAAATGTGCTTCCCGCAGTGGGAATTCAAATCGGCGGCGGCCTTTTTGGGTCCATAATCCACGCGACCATTGGCGCGGTGTTGCTGCTTTTTGTAGTCAAACTTGTCAAAAAAGCCTGACGAAACAGCCGCTATTCTGGTCTTTCACACTCCAAACACGAAGTGAAAGACCAGTATTTTCTCATTTTGCCAGTATTTTCAAATTTTGAATGACTTCACGAACGGAACCGAAGGTTGCCTGCATTCAGTTCGGAAACTGACTTGCATCCCATCAGCCGCATACCCCGTTCAATCTCGGTACGCATAAGTTCCAGCGCCCGTTCCACACCTGGCTGGCCAGCCGCTGCCAACGGATAAAGATAGAACCGACCACCCCCAACAGCCTTGGCACCAAGCGACAGAGCTTTCAGCACATGGGTGCCACGCTGCACGCCGCTGTCCATAATCACATCAATCTGGTCTCCCACGGCATCCACAATTTCCGCCAACTGATCAAACGGCGCGCGCGATCCATCCAATTGCCGTCCACCATGATTGGACAGCACAATGCCTGTACAGCCTATCTCAACCGCGCGCTTGGCATCAGCGACGCTCATCACGCCCTTAAGACAGAACTGTCCGTCCCATTCCTCAACCATTTTGGCGACATCGTCCCAGGTCATGGACGGGTCCAGCATTTCCGTAAAATAGCGCCCGATCGACAACGCGCCATCGCTCATATCCACATGATCATCAAGTTGTGGCAAAGCGAACTTTTCATGGGTGACATAATTGATGCCCCACACCGGCTTCATGGCAAACTGAACCATGCCGCCTAAAGTCAGACGAAACGGAATTGAAAAGCCGGTGCGCAGATCACGCTCCCGGTTGCCGCCGGTTATGGAATCCACGGTCAGCATCATCACTTCCACACCAGCCTCTTTGGCACTCTGCATCATTGCCCGGTTGAGGCCACGATCCTTGTGGAAGTAAAATTGATAGCATTGCGGGTTGCTGTGCTTCTTCCGCACCTCGGCAAGGCTGACGGTCCCCAGAGAAGACACACCGAACATGGTGCCATATTTTTCCGCCGCGGCAGCAACGGCCCGCTCGCCATCATGATGGAACAGGCGTTGTAGCGCCGTAGGCGAGCAATAAATCGGCATATCCAGTTTTTGCCCCATCACGGTAACGGACATATCTACGTCCTTCACACCGGACAGAACATTCGGGACCAGATCGCAATCTTCAAATGATTCCGTATTACGCTGATAGGTCGTCTCATCATCAGCTGCACCGTCAATATAATTGAAGATAGGGCCAGGCAGACGCCTTTGAGCAAGTTCGCGAAAATCATGAAAATTGTGGCAGTGTTTCAGGCGCATAAAGACTCGCATTTTCTGGAATTTTGCCGACATCGTAACCAACTGGTGATCGGTTGCAACGGCTCAATCCGCAAGAGCCGCATACGGCAACTCGTTTCTGCGTCAGTCAGCACTTTTTCGCGTTTATCCCGGAGATAAAATATGCCCGCTTGAGCGCCCCGTCTGCATCGATTTCATAACAATCACGATCCTTGTTCTGTTTGCATGCAATACAGCGCTCGCGCCGAATAAACATGGAGCCAGTTCCGCAAACCATTGCGCTGCTGGCCAACAAATCTTACTGATGCCCTACAAACAGGCCACGCTCCGGCTAACGGCCCAATTATTCCAGCCAATTCTGATGTAAGGATACGCACCATGACAAATCCCCCTTCCTCAGTGGATCCTGATGGCCTGATGGAGTTCTCGGTTGTTTTTACAGACCGCTCCCTCAACCACATGTCGCAGACATTTCAAAAAGTCATGAATGACATCTCCTCAATGTTGAAGGAGGTTTATAATGCTGACGCTGCGGTTGTTGTTCCAGGCGGCGGCACCTTCGCCATGGAAGCAGTTGCCCGGCAATTTGCTGGTGGCAAGAAAGCGATGGTTCTGCGCAATGGCTGGTTCTCATATCGCTGGACGCAAATTTTTGAAGCAGGCGACATCCCTTCAGAACAGACAGTGCTGAAGGCACGCCAGAGCGGGAATGATCGTCCAGCCCCGTTTGCACCACACCCGATTGAGGATGTGGTCAAGACCATCCATCAGGAAAAACCCGATATTGTCTTTGCACCCCATGTGGAAACGTCATCAGGCATTTTGCTGCCAGACGACTACATAAAATCGGTTACAGAGGCGGCCCATTCCGTCGGCGCATTGTTTGTGCTCGACTGTATAGCCTCAGGCGCCTTGTGGGTCGACATGAAGGCCTGCGGCGTTGATGTTCTCATAAGCGCGCCCCAAAAAGGCTGGAGCTCATCACCATCTTCTGGCCTCGTCATGCTCAGTCAGCGGGCTTTGGATGTTCTGCCAGAAACCCAAAGCTCAAGCTTTGCGGTTGATCTCGCCAAATGGCACCAGATCATGCAGGCCTATGAAAATGGTGGCCATGCCTATCATTCAACCATGCCGACCGACGCGCTGACAGGATTTCGCAACACGATGCTGGAAAGCCAAGACTATGGCTTTGAAAAACTGCGTGGAGACCAGATCAGCCTTGGTCAGGGTGTTCGTAAACTGCTGGCAGATCATGGTTACAAAAGTGTCGCAGCGCCTGGTTTCGAGGCACCGGGCGTCGTGGTCAGCTACACCAGCGACCCGGATATCCAGAACGGCAAGAAATTTGCAGCCCAGGGCATGCAGATCGCAGCAGGCGTCCCGTTGATGTGCGATGAACCATCCGACTTTTCAACATTCCGCCTTGGCTTGTTTGGGCTCGACAAGATGCATGATGTGGAAACGGCCGTTGGAAAAATCGGAACCGCACTGAAACAAATTGAAGCAAAGGGTTGAAACACAGCCCTTTGGACGGTGAGCTAATCACGCGCTTCAAGGCGGATCACCTTGTCTTGCAAAAACTCTTTTTCGAAAGTGTTATTCGATAAATCGATCGCAGTCTGAAAACACGCCTTGGCCGATAGTCGATCGCCCGCACGGCTCAGCACATCTGCTTTGGCCGCAAAAAAGGGCTGATATTGGTCCAATTGCCCATCAACGGCAGCGGCGTCCAGCATCTCCAATGCAGCTTTGGTCGAGCTTGCATAAGAAACAGCTACGGCCAGATTGATATAGACCACCGGTGACGGCTGCATCGCATACAGCATTTGATAAAGCGCTTCAATTTGTGGCCAATCAGTTGCATCCCATGATGGGCTTTGTGCATGCAGAGCACTGATGGCTGCTTGAAGCTGATAAGGTCCAACACGCTGTCTTGGAAGTATGTCTTCCAGCAGCATGGCCCCCTCTTCAATTTTTGAAGTATCCCAGCGGTTCCTGTTTTGCAGCTCCAATGGCACCAGCCCACCGGTGGTATTGCTGCGCGCAATGCGACGGGAATCATGCAGCAACATCAGTGCCAGCAAGCCACCAACTTCAGGTTCATCCGGCAACAATTCTCGGATGATGCGCGCCAACCGAATGGCCTCTTCGGTCAAGTCTGACCGGATGGTCGTTTCACCGGAACCGCAGGAATAACCGGCATTAAAGATCAGGTAAATCACACCAAGAACAGATGAAAGGCGTTCGGGAAGGACCAATTGGTCGGGAACCTGATATGGGATTCCGGCAAGCGCTATTTTCTTCTTCGCACGCACAAGCCGCTGCGCCATCGCATCCGGCCTGTCCAGAAATGCGGCGGCAATTTCGTCGGTCGTCAATCCGCCTAGCGTACGCAAAGTCAACGCAACTCGCGTCTTTTCCTCGAGTGCCGGATGACAGCATGTGAAAATCATTTCCAGACGTTTATCGGGAATGATTTCCGTTTGAAAGGCATCCTCGGCCTGATGCTCCAGATCAATCAGATAGGAGATATCTGCCTGCTTGGATGTAAAGTTTTTGTCGCGACGCAACCTGTCGATGGCTTTTCGTCTGGCGGTGGTGATGAGCCAGGCAGCGGGACTGGCAGGCAGTCCGTTCTTCTGCCAATGCTGCATCGCCGATAGGATGGCGTCCTGCAAGCAGTCTTCAGCAAGCTGAAAATCACGCAGTGTTTTCACCAGGGCCGCCAGAATGCGCCCCCACTCTTCACGGACTGTTTTGTCTATGGCCTGCTGAAGCGTATGAGAGGGCAGCATATTTTGCTCAGATCATGGGTACACAGATGCGGTCATCCTCTTACCTTAGAGAATTATCACCTAGGCTGTCATCAGAGCCTTCAAACAGTCAGAATGGATGCTTGGTGTATTAGGAAACCCGCTTTGCGCCAACATCAGTTGAAGCACAAAGCGAGTGACCTTTAAGTCCGAATGGATCGGATCAATTATCCCAGACCACCAAAGGCCGCACCTCAATACGCCCATATGTCGCCGTTGGGATCATCGCAGCATAGTTCAGAGCGTCGTCCAGATCGGTACACTCCAGCAGATAATAGCCGCCCAATTGTTCTTTGGTCTCTGCAAATGGCCCATCCATTGTATCGGTCTTGCCATTGCGAATAGACAGCGTTGTGGCCGTCGTAATGGCCTGCAATGCATCACCGGCAACAAATTTTCCGTCAGTTTTCACTTTTTCGGTGAAATCCATATAGCCCTGCATGAACGGGCCGAACTCCGGTGTGCCGGGCTGCGGACCAGAACCTTCAGCGGAGTAGATAAGAAGCATGTATTGCATTGGATCATTTCCCTGATTTGAAACAGAAGCACTGCGCCCCTGTATAAACCAGACGAACGGCTCAGACAAAAATCGACATCAAATCGAGAAAAATTCAACCGCACCCATTTTTGACAAAAAACGCGTCAACAAAAACAGTGCCAGCAACCGGTAATCATCCGGTCGGCAAATGCATTTTTGTAGCTTCCAATCCTTGGCGCATATGCATGTCCAGATGGTCCTGCATCGCATCCAGACTGTTCCCAAGAGCACATGTCACATAAACCTCATGGCCCTGACGCAAGGGACCTGCTCGATTATGGGCTTTCTGATGCAGCGTGAAATAAAATTGCAAATTGGGTTTCATCTGGCACCAGGTTTTCTGCAACAAAGCATGCCCTGCCAACTCATAGCACCAATCGTGCAAATGAAGTTCCAGCTCAATTGCGCGCTCTGTATCTTCATTGCGGTCAATTTCAGACAGAAGGTCCGCGTGACGCTGCTCCAGATCCACACGTGCTTTGGAATCGCGTTTCGCCCAGCATTGTTGGAAAGCAAATTGCTCCAACGCAGTGCGCAGTGAATAAAGCTCTTCCAGATCCTGTCTGGTAACACTGCGCACAAACAGGCCCTTATACGGAAGGCTTTCCACCAGACCACTGTCGACAAGGTCACGAATGGCTTCCCGCAACGGTGCACGACTGACACCCAATTGGTCAGCCAGGCGGGTTTCGGTCAAACGCTCACCAGGTTGCACATTTCCATTCACAATCAACTGGCGTAGATGTCGGACAATCTGCCCACGCCGCGTTTCGTCAACAATCGGTTTCAGCTTAACAAGGGTTGCCATAAATCTACCGCGTCTGCTCAGCCACCAGTTGCTTGTACAAATCCCGAATTTGGCGGGTTATCGGCCCAGCACCTTCAGGTGCCTCTTCACCACCAATCCGTTTTCCATCGATCTCGCGCACAGGCGTTTGCGCACCAAATGTGCCCGTTAGAAAGGCTTCATCAGCACTGTATGCTTCATAGAGCGAGTAATTCTTTTCAAAGACAGGAATTTCATTGGCGCGGCACAGATCGATCACCCTCTGGCGCGTGACACCATTCATGCAATAATCACCCGTCGAGGTCCAAACCTCCCCTTTGCGCACAATGAAGAAGTTGCAGGCATTGGTGGTATTCACAAACCCGTGCGGGTCCAGCATCAAACCTTCATCTGCACCTGACTGCTCCGCCTGCAGACAGGCAATCACGCAATTCAGCTTGGAATGCGAGTTGAATTTTGCATCTTGAGAATTCGGCAGACCGCGAACCTGCGGCACACTGGCCAACCGGATACCGCGTTTTTGCAACCGATCCACCGGCTTTGAATGTTCGATGATAATGACCAGCGTTGAACCGGACCGGGATAATTTGGGGTGCTGAAACGGCTTTGCCTTCAGGCCACGTGTTACCATCAACCGGCAATGGGCGTCCGTGCGCATATTGTTTGCAGCCGCAGTACGGTGCAGCGCATCAGCAACGCCATCACGATCAAGCCCAATGTCGATTGAAACAGCTTTGCAGCTGTTGAACAGACGATCCATATGCTCATCGAAAAACGCCCAGGTACCATCATAAAGCCGCATGCCTTCCCACATGCCATCACCAAGCATGAACCCGGCATCATAGACCGATACCTTCGCATCATTGCGATGAACGATCTCGCCATTGACGTAAATCATGATGTCCTGATTGCGCACATCATCTTCGGCTTCATGGGTGGTTGTCGAACTCTCGTCGGCGGTCGGGGAGGCAGAAATCATAGCTTGGCTCCATTAAAAGTGCGGTAAATCAAAGTGATAATTGTCGATTGTCGACAATCAGTCAACACACAGACAGACCTTCACATTTATCAAGTGAAATCAGATTTTTACAGAAAATTTACCCTATTCCAAAGAGAGCCTATTCCAATTTGATCGAGATCAAGGTGCGTGCGCCGCCCTCCCCTAAACTTTGGGTTCACAAGAGGCGGGTAGGATTAAGTCATGGGTTTCTTTCAAAAGACTGGCGATCAACTTGAATTGCTGGAGCAGATGATCGAACGAACCAGCGGAGGTTCCGGCCTTGATATGCTGACCGCAAGCGATCAGGACGTCCGCTCTGCCATGTTCGCCTGTCTGGGATGCAAAGACACTGGGGCTTGCAAAAAATGGATGGCGGGAGATCACACCGGCGAAGCGCCGCCAGCCTTCTGCCCGAATTCAGAGCGGCTGGCACGTCTCTACAAAAGCTAGGCTAAAAGCCTGTCTTGGCTTGATGGCTTCTGGCTGGCTTCGCGCTTATACGACATCAAGTCGGCAAGCCTTTGCTTTTGCTGACCATTTAGCTCAAAATTCTCGGGATCAAGCCAAGCAACAAAGGCTTCCTTAATGGCAGGCCATTCCCGGTCCAACATCGAAAACCAGTCAGTATCCCGGTTGCGCCCCTTATACACCAACGCCTGGCGAAAAGTCCCCTCATAGCTGAAACCATATCGCTCGGCTGCTTTGCGCGAAGCAGCGTTCAAACTGTCGCATTTCCACTCATAACGACGATAGCCAAGGGTCTCAAAGGCATGCGTCATCATCAAAAACATGGCCTCAGTTGCCAGCGACGTGCGTTGCAACAAAGGAGAATAGGCAATAGAGCCCACCTCGATGGAACCCGCTTCTGGCGCAATACGCATATAGCTGGCAATGCCCACCGCTTTTGCACTCGCCTTTTCAAGGACAGCATAAAATAGTGGATCACGCCCCCTGCTGGCAGTCGCAACCCAGTCTTTCAACGCAGCTTTGGTCGCGAAAGGACCGGTTCCCATATAGGTCCAGAGTTGTCCCTCAGTATCAAGTGCAAAGGCATCGGCAAGATCATCGCCGTGCTGCCCGACATCCAACTGCTCCAAACGGCACAGCCGTCCTTCCAGCAATTCCCCGGTCGGAAATTTGCTCCCACTCCACGCTGGAACCACCTCCCCCACCGGTTGGCCAAAGTCATTGGTTCGCGGATGCACATTTTTGCTCATCAGATTCAGCCTCCAAAAGCCACGTCAGCGTAGAGCTTCACAGCAATCAGCGCCAACAGCGCCAATATCAACTTGTCGAAAACGCTACGCGGAACATAGCGTGCAATAAAAGCGCCAACCGGCATGCAACCAATCAACGGAATAAGTGCGATCCAACTGATCCAGAAGCGCTCAGTTGTCATCAGCCCAAGACCAACCAGAAACGGCAATTGCACAAGGGCCATGGATGCAAAGAAGAACGAGACCGTCGCGATAAACTGCTCCCGTTCCGGCTTCATGGCATTCAGAAATGTCAATGAAACGGGGGCTGAAATACCCAGTGATCCCTGCAAGACCCCAGCAATTGTTCCTACCGGCACAACAATCCGCACAGCAGTTGCGTACTCCAGAACCCATTCAGGTCTGGCCAGTCGGAAAGCAATATAAAGAGTGACCGCAACCGCTATCATCGCGGTCAATAAATCGGTGGGCAGATAGGCCAGCATGAAAGTGCCAACGATAGCGCCCATGAGTCCAGTAGCAGCAAAGCGATAGGTCAATGCTGGCGGCATTTGGTTCTTACGATAGCTCCAGGCCTGCCACACATTCGATAACAGATTTGGAATTACAAAAATTGTGACCGCAGTTGGCACGTCGTAGAACAGCGCAATGATGGGGATAGCAACGACAGGTGCCCCTGCACCGGTCGCCCCCTTCAAAATACCGCCCAGCGCAAAACTCAGAAAAATATAGAAGAATTCCATGGCTACTCGTAACGCCCAACCAGAAGTTCGACAACTGTAAAACACCACCCGATTGACAGCGAAAGACCATTTGTAAATTGCGTCAATCTGAAATCATGTTCTGGGCGCTGTTGTGCATCCCGATTCATCTCTTCAAAACAACACAAAGACAAGCGCATCGATGAGATATTACCGATAAAATCAATTCAAAATGCTGCTTGAAGTCCTGAAAATCTGCTGTCATGGTCCCGGCTCAACAAAACAAGTGTTTTGTCGAAATTGGGAGAAAACAATGAAACTAATCAAAAAAACAGCTTTGGGCGCAGTCCTCAGTCTTGGAATGTTCTCAACAGCATATGCAGCAGAATGCATCGCTCCGGCCAATCCCGGCGGCGGGTGGGACTTCACCTGCCGTCAGATCGGCAAGATCATGTACGACATCAAGGCCGTTGATTCACCGATTCAGGTTACCAACATGGCCGGTGCCGGTGGCGGTCTCGCCTACAGCACCGTGGTCAATGAGCGCAATACAGATGAAGACCTCATCATTGCTGCGTCCTCAGCGACAACAACCCGCCTTGCGCAGAATGCCTATGGTGGCGCAACCGCTGATCAAGTGCGCTTTGTCGGTGCAATTGGTGCTGACCCCGGTGTGATTGCTGTCGGTGCAGATTCTGAATTCACAAGCCTCAGCCAACTTGTTGATGCCATCAAAGCAAATCCTGGCTCCGTCGCTTTTGCCGGTGGGTCCGCAGTGGGTGGTTTTGACCATCTGAAACCTTTGATGATCCTGCAACGTGCCGGTTTCACAGACATTACCAAAGTCAAATATATCGGCGTTGATGGTGGTGCAGATGCCATCACTCAGACTATCGGTGGCTTTACTCAGGCTATGACTGGCGACATGTCGGAAATCGTTGGTTTTCTGAAATCCGGTGATATCCGTGTTCTGGCTGTCCTGACAGAAGATCGCATTCCAGGCTTCGACGACATTCCAACTGCCAAAGAGCAGGGTTTTGACGTCGTGGCAGTGAACTGGCGCGGTCTCTACATTCCAAAGGGCGTCAGCGATGAGGTCTTTGATACCTGGGCTGACCGTCTGGCCAAAGTTGCAGCGTCCGATGAATGGAAGCAGGCAATGGTCGACAATGGTCTGGCACCATTCACCAAAGTCGGTGGAGACTTCCAGAGCTATGTAGACGGCCTGGTTGCTGAAATTCAACAACTGTCGAAAGACATTGGGGTTATTCAGTAATGGCTTCTGACCGGATTTTTGGTCTGGTCATGTTCGGAGTGGCGCTCGCATATGTTGCGAGCGCCTTTCAAATTCAGTCCAGTTTTCTATCTGATCCTGTCGGCTCAAAATCATTCCCGATCCTGATCGGTGTGGTCGTCATGATCAGCTCTCTTGTACTGATCGTGAAACCCGACCCGGACCCTGACTGGCCCAAATCGCGCACCTTCCTTGTGTTGCTTGTCGCGATCATAACCCTCATTGGCTATGCCTACGCGCTCAAGCCATTGGGCTTCATTCTGCCAACTTTTGTCGCAGCCTCCATCCTCAGCTACCAGATCGGCCCCCGCGTCGGGCCTGCGCTGATAACCGGAGCCGGGCTCTCTGTTGGCCTCTTCATTCTGTTCAAGTATGCCTTGGGTTTGGGCTTGTTCCCCTTCCCCGCCGGCATGATCGGGTAAGGTCTCATGGAAACATTTACCAATCTGGCACTGGGTTTCAGTGTTGCTCTGACGCCCTTTACCCTGATGCTGGCCATCATAGGCTGTTTTCTTGGAACCATCATCGGCGCTTTGCCCGGTCTTGGACCCTCCAACGGCGTCGCAATTCTTATTCCCATTACCTTCACCCTTGGGCTGGATGCGACTTCTGCACTGGTCCTCATGACCAGCGTTTATTACGGAGCCATGTATGGCGGCCGCATTTCATCCATCCTGTTGAATATTCCAGGCGATGAGCCAGCGCTCATGACCACTCTGGATGGCTACCCGATGGCCAAACAGGGCAAGGCAGCTGACGCCCTTGTTCTTTCCGGCGTCTCCTCTTTCGTTGGTGCTTTTCTGGCAACCATCGGGCTTATCATTCTGGCCCCTTTGCTTGCACGTGTGGCCTATCTGTTTGGTCCTGCCGAGTATTTTGCACTCTATCTTCTAGCGTTTTGTACGCTTGGCGGCATGGCGTCCAACAATCAGGCGAAGTCAGCTATTGCAGCTTGTCTTGGCCTTGGCATTGCCATGATCGGCCTCGACAACACCTCTGGAATGCCGCGTTTCACTTATGGCAATCTGCACCTGATGGATGGTGTGGATTTCCTCGTCGCCATCGTCGGCTTGTTCGCCATTGCCGAAGTGTTTTTCTTCATCGAAAGTCATGGCAAGAACACCGCTCTTGGCGTGCGTCTTGAGAGGGTCACCATTCCGTTCAAAATGATCAGGGACAGTTTCTGGACCATGATCCGCTCCACCTTCATTGGCTTTTTTGCAGGTGTTCTCCCCGGTGCGGGGGCATCACTTGGCAGCTTCATGGCCTATATGGCGCAAAAGGCGGTCGCAAAAGATCCTGAAACTTACGGCAAAGGCAATCCGCGCGGCGTAGCAGCGCCGGAAGCTGGCAACAACGCTGCAGCCGGTGGCGCTCTTGTGCCCATGCTGACCCTTGGTGTTCCCGGCTCCGGCACAACAGCCGTGCTATTGGCATTGTTGATGACACTCAACATCACGCCCGGCCCGACACTCTTTGCTGACCGACCCGAAGTTGTCTGGGGCCTGATCGCCTCACTGCTTATTGCCAATATTGTGCTGCTCATCATGAATGTGCCGCTGGTAAAAATCTTTGTCTATGTCCTGCAAGTCCCACCCTGGGTGCTTTTGCCGGGCGTGACCATGATTTCCTTCGTCGGCATTTACTCTTTGTCCGGCAGCTACTTCGATCTGCTTCTCATGGTTGGCTTTGGCGTTCTGGGTTATTTCCTGCGCAAGCTGGATATCCCCACGGTTCCGGTGATCCTGGGCATTTTGCTCGGCAATCAGATGGAAGATTCCCTTCGCCGTGCAATGGTCCTGTCCGATGGTGACTGGGCCTTCCTGTTCTCAACGCCTATTGCCATTGGTCTTTGGATTGCAGCCATTGGTGGTTTCGTTGCGCCAATGTTCCTGCGCAAAGTATTGAAGAAACCCCAAGCGATTACGGATTGATCTCATGACAAGAGTTTTGATTCCATCGGGAGCTTTAGGTCTGGGTTACGATCAACTGGCCATGGACCGCGCCATTGCTGCCAAACCCGACATCATCGCAATCGATGGTGGCTCTACCGACTCCGGCCCATCTTATCTGGGCCGGGGCGTCTCCAAATATTCCCGCGCTTCAACCAGACTGGAATGGAAAGGTCTGATGCAGGCGCGTGCCAAAGCGGGCGTTCCGCTTGTCATAGGCACCGCTGGCACATGCGGATCCGACAGTGCCGTAGACTGGCTGCTGGATATCACCGCAGATATCGCGCAAGAACTCGGTCAAACCGTGAAAGTCGCGGTTTTGCGCTCGTCTCAAGCCCCGGATTACATTGCCAATGCTCTGACTGGCGGGAAATTAAGTCCCCTCAGTCCGGCACCGGACATCTCTGAAGAAGCCATAAAGCAATTCACCAACATTGTAGCGCTGGCTGGGGCTGAACAAATTCAGGCGGCAATCAACACCGGGGCTGACATCATTATCGCTGGTCGCACAACCGACACAGCCATCATTGCTGCGCTGCCCCTCATGCAGGGGTGCCATGCCGGTGCCGCCTGGCACGGGGCCAAAATTGGTGAATGCGGTGCGCTCTGTGCCACCAACCCGCAATCTGGAGTCGTTCTGATCGACTTTGATGAAAGTGGCTTTACCATCACGCCAACAGCCGATGGTGCCCATGCCAGCCCACACACAGTATCGGCTCATATGCTTTACGAAAATGCGGACCCGTTCATTCTCTATGAGCCCGGCGGCCATCTGGACGTCACCGATGCCCAATACGAATCCATTGATGGTACAAGTGTACGCGCAACCGGTGCCAGATGGGTGCCGTCAGAGCAATACACGGTCAAACTGGAAGGCGCACGCATTGCTGGCTATCAGGTCATGGCCTTTGCCTTGCTTCGCGACAGGCGCTATGTCGAGCACGCACAGCAATGGGCAGATGACATCACCCAAAAGGCACGGGCCAAAGCCATAGATCGTTTGGGCATATCGGGCCATGAATTTTCAATAGAACTGCGTCTTATCGGCAAAAACGCAACGTTCGGCCATCTGGAGCCAGAGAACTCCAACCACAGACCCACCGAAATTGGCGTCATGGGATTTGTCACAGCAAAAAGCCTGCAACAGGCCCAGGAAATCGGCAAAATCCTCAACCCCTATCTACTGCACCACCCTTTGACCCAGGAAGAAGAGCAGCCCACATTCGCTTTTCAGTTCTCTCCCGCAGAAGTACCTGTCGGACCTGTGTATGAATTCTGCCTCAACCATGTCATGGAACTGAAAGACCCGATGGAAGCCTTCACATTGGAAACGATTGAGGTTGGTCATGTCTGAATTGGGACAATTGGTTGAAAAGGTCCGCTCCAAAAATGCCGGACCGTTCAAACTCACAATCGATATTTTCTGCGGCTCAAAAGATGCGTATGACACCGTCAAAGCAACCTTGCCGACAGAGCGGATTGCCACTTTGCTGCAGACAGATCCAGAACGCCTTCAACGGTTTGATATCCCATCTCTGAATGTCGTAAAATTCAGCCTCGACCGTCCACAAGTTCAGGGTTCGATCCACGACCGTGACATGCATGGCGCAAGTTGGGCCGCACTGATTGCTGAAATGGAAATCTAAGGGACGCGCTCAACTTGCTATTGCGCCGTTACTGCCGGTTCGGTCACCGCTGGGGGCTTTGCCGGAACGCCAGCATCATTCGATACTGGATTTCCCCACCACGCATATCCCACAATTCCGAGAATACCGATCAGCAGCAGCAGGGCCAGAATAAATGGCAAGCGCACCAGCCACCGCGCAAGAGAGCGAGGTTTGAATTCATATGATAGTGCAAGGGCAAAAACGGAAACCAGACCGGCGGCAAATTGCCATCCAAGAAACCCACTTATCCGGTTAAGTCCCCTGGTAAATCCAAAATCTGTCGGAGCAGTAATGCTGTAAGCCACAAAGGACCAGATATAAATCAAGGCCCAAAGAGTCAGCAAAACATATGTCAGCGTGCGTTTGCTCATCACCAGCCCCCACTCAGGAACCAGCAGCCTTAGCTGCTAAAGCTCCAATTCAACGAGGGTGATAATAGCCAAAGAAACTGGTGTTGCAAATTGTCGCAACGCGCTTTCCGGACTTTTCGGCGTTGCCTCTACTGGGTGACGTCGAGCGTATCCCAGTAAGCCTGTGCTTTGCGGATGGTTCCAGCCGGGTCTTTGCTGAAACGCATGGCCCCTGTTGCCGTATGAAACAAATACAGTTTTTTATTGTGAATGCGCCAATGCTGGGGCTTGCCCTCAACCACATGCTGTTGCGACAAACCGCCAGTGCAATAGGCGCCAAACTGCGGCGCAAAAGCTTCCGGGTTTGCGCGAAACTGTGCAGCTTCAGAAGCTGATCCGAAGCGCCACGTTGCACCCTTCCAGTTTACAACATGGTTGCCGCGACCTGCTTCAGGACCACCTTTTTGGAAATAGGAAGTTGTATCTGTGCCGCGGATGGCAAGATGCCCTGCCCCCGTTGAATTGATCGGATCAAGCGCGGATGCTGAACCACTCAAGACAAGAATGGTGCCAAGGCCAAATAGGAAACGTCGTAACATAATAGAAATACCTGCCACTTTAATCGCGTATTCAGTCTTGTTTACATGGCCTGCAGCCAAAATGCATTTCACAGATAGGTGATCAGAGGCTACAGCCACATCGCCGGAATCGGACATCATCATCACTTGCCCTATCGACCAGAAACCGGGCATTGGCTATTCTGTATCCATGATTGATGTTGAAACATGCGAAGCGGCACGCTACCGCCGTGACCCGAAATTCGACGGCTTATTCTTCACTGCAGTGAAGACCACCGGCATATATTGCCGTCCGGTGTGCCCGGTGAAACAGCCATTGTCAAAAAACGTAGAGTATTACCCGTCAGCACCAGCGGCAGAACGCGCCGGCTTCCGCCCCTGTCTTCGTTGCCGCCCGGAAACCGCACCATTCTGCCCTGCCTGGAAGGGAACCAAATCTACCGTTGAACGCGCACTGAAGCTCATTTCAGATGGCGCGCTCGATACTGGCAGCGTTGAAGCTCTTGCCGGTCGGCTGGGTATGGGTGCGCGGCATTTATCGCGTCTTTTTAAACAACATGTTGGTGCCAGCCCCACACAATGCGCCCGGACATTCCGGCTGCAAAAGGCCAAACGGTTGTTGAACAGCACAGATCTTTTGATGCCAGACATTGCAACCCAATCCGGCTTCAGCAGCCTACGCCGTTTCAACGCCGCCTTCTCGGAGTTATACGGCCGCCCACCGACCGACATTCGCCGTCGCAGAGAGTACGCATCATGACAAGCGAAGAAAATCTGGCCTGGTGCCACATCGAAAGCCCTGTTGGTGAGTTGGTTGTTGCTGGCACCGAAAACCACCTGCACCATATTGGCTTTCCAAACGGAAGCCGCACAACAGAAATTCACCCCGGTTGGACCCATGATCTAACACCCTTTGATGCCCTGCGCGAACAGTTAAAGGCCTATTTCGCAGGCGAATTGATCAAATTTGACCTGCAATTGCGACCATCCGGAACTGATTTCCAGAAAGCCGTCTGGCAAGCTCTGATGGATATTCCATACGGGGAAACAACATCTTATGGCGCGCTGGCTTTCACAATTGGCCGCCCCAAAGCCAGTCGCGCAGTTGGCGCGGCCAATGGTGCAAATCCCATTCCAATCATTATTCCATGCCATAGGGTCATTGGCGCCGACCGGTCCCTTACCGGTTTTGGCGGAGGCGTCGAGACGAAAGCATTTTTGCTGCAACTCGAAGGTTTCTCAGATGCAGAGCCATTGTTGCTTTAGTCCCGGCAAAACGCACTCACATTTGAGCGATGATCATGCTACACTTCATCCGGAAATTGCAGAATACAGAGTCTAACTATGAGCGCTTTCAGCAGGAAGCAGTAGCGCGGTAGAAGGGAGCTTGATTTTGAAAACCCCATGGCATCTTTGGGTAATCGGAGTGGTTACCCTCCTATGGAATGCAATTGGCGCATTTGACTATGTCCAGACTCAATCGGGTAACGCGGACTACATGGCCCAGTTTACCCCTGAACAAATGGCTTATTTCTCAGGATTCCCAATCTGGGTAAACGCCAGTTGGGCCGTCGCAGTCTGGTTTGGTGTCGCAGGGTCTTTCCTGCTGCTGCTGCGGCAACGGGTTGCGGCACCTGTTTTGGGCCTGTCGCTGCTTGCCATGATTGTAACCGCCACCCACAATTTCGCCATTGGCGAGGTTAAGATGCAGGATGTCGTCGGACAAGGTGCCATTTACTTCACGCTTGTGCTGTTTGCGATTGCTCTGCTTCTGTGGATCTACAGCCGTAAAATGCGCTCAAAAGGCGTGCTTCGCTAAAGCGGCAAGTGCTGCAAGCTCACGCATCCTTCGGGACGCCTGACTGCGGCACCCATACCCTCAAATCATCATCGTGAATTTCAAACTGGATCGTATCTAACTACAATCAGTCCACAACTTTTCCTCAAACAGGCTTACATCGCCTTCTGATTCACCCTGGCCGACAGAGCTTCAACACTTTCAACACGTTCCGAATAACGATCTGTAAGATAGGCAGACCGTCCGCGCGTCAGCAAAGTGAATTTCATCAACTCTTCCATGACATCCACCATACGGTTGTAATATGGGGAAGCTTTCATCCGACCCTCTTCGTCAAATTCCAGAAAGGCTTTCGGGACAGATGACTGGTTTGGAATAGTGATCATACGCATCCACCGCCCCAAAACACGAAGCTGATTGACCGTATTGAAACTCTGGGAACCGCCACACACCTGCATCACAGCCAGTGTTCGCCCCTGTGTAGGCCGAATGCCGCCAATAGGTGCCAGCGGCAACCAGTCAATCTGAGTTTTCATAAGACCAGTGATTGTCCCGTGGCGCTCTGGAGAACACCAGACCTGAGCCTCGGACCAAAGCGATAATTCTCGCAACTCCTGAACCTTGTCAGCCTCTTGTGACATCTCGTCAACAAGCGGAAGGCCGGCCGGGTCAAACACCCGGACCTCAGCGCCAAGGTGGCTCAGAACCCGAGCAGCTTCCTCGGTCAAAAGCCGGGAGTAAGACCGTTGTCGCAACGACCCATACAACAACAATATGCGTGGTTTGTGATCTGGCTCGCCAGGCAAAACCAGCATCTCATGGTCTAAGGGGCGCAGACACTCTTTATCAATATGCAGCAAATCATCTGTCATGGAGCGATGATCACCTCTCCATCTTCTTTGGTATGGCTTGTACCTGATGGAACATCCAGCAAATCAAACACCCGTTCGGAAGGTCGGCAAAGCGCAACACCCTTGGCAGTGCAGACAATTGGTCTGTTGACCAAAACCGGATGCTTTAGCATCGCTTCCAGAATGATATCTTCTGAGACCAATTCATCAGTCAGACCAAGCTCTTCTGCAGGTGACTTGGAAACACGCAGAGCAGTGCGTTGTGTCAATCCGGACGCAGCAAACAAGGCTTGCAAGTGCCCGCGCGTCCAGCCGGTTTCCAGATACTCAATGACGATCGGTTCTTCGGCAAAGGCGCGAACAATTTCCAGCACATTGCGTGACGTGCCGCATTTCGGATTGTGGTGGATGACAATGCTCATACAGGGTCTGCTTTCTCAATGGACGGAGTTAGTTGAAAGCGGCAAAACGCCCAGGCCAGAACAGCGCCAAGTAACTGCGCCACAATGAACCACGGCACATCTGTCGGACGAATACCGGCAAAAGTATCAGAAAAGCCACGGGCGATTGTCACCGCAGGATTGGCAAAGGAGGTGGAGGCGGTGAACCAGTATGCAGCTGTAATGTAAAGGCCAACCGCCATGGCAACAGCGCTTTCCCTGGCTTTCAAAGTGGCCAATATGGTCACCACCAGACCAAATGCCGCAACGCCCTCTGCAAACCATTGCGCCCCGCCGGTACGCACTGTTTGGGAAAATTGCCATATGACTTCATCAAACATCAGATGCGCCGCCCACACACCGACCAGCCCACCCGCAATTTGAGTCAGCACATAAGCAAAACTGTCCCGAGCGGAAATGGCGCGCTTCAGCGCAAACACAAGCGTGACCGCCGGATTGAAATGAGCGCCTGAAATTGGTCCAAGCATGGTGATCAGCACAACAAGAATGGCACCGGTGGGAATGGTATTTCCCAAAAGGGCAATCGCTACATTTCCGTCAGCCAGACGCTCCGCCATGATACCGGAACCAATTACGGTCGCGAGCAGGAAAGCTGTCCCAACAAATTCCGCAGATAATTTCTGCGTCGCTGAATATGCGTTCACGTTTGCCGTCCAATGTCATCAAGCTTTGGCTGCAACGACATACGATCAATACTCGCCAACGGAAGCGCCGTAAAAATCGAAATGCGCGTATTCAGCATTCGGTAAGCCTCTGAAAAAGCGAGAGAAATCTCACTGTCAGCTCCTTTCACCGCAGCGGGGTCAGGAATACCCCAATGGGCTGAAAGCGGCTGGCCCGGCCATACAGGACAGGCCTCATTGGCCGCATCATCACAAACCGTGAATACGAAATCCATTTTAGGCGCCTCAGGATCGGCAAACTCGTCCCAATTCTTGGACCGCGCAAATCCGGTATCGAAGCCCAGTCTGGTCAACAGAGCAATCGCTTCTGGATGAACCTCACCTTTGGGAAAGGAACCGGCGGAGTAAGCTTTGAATCGCCCTGCCCCCACCTTATTCATAATTGCCTCTGCAAGAATTGAACGGGCAGAATTTCCAGTGCACAAAAAGAGCACATTAAAAACAGTCGTTTGCATGGATTTTCCTCAACAAGCACAGGCAATTTCATCGATGACCGGCTGGCACAAATCCGGTCTGCCGCCACAGCAATCCTCCATCAGAAAGCCCAGCAGACCGCGCATGGCATCAAAATCAGCAAAATAGCGGATTTTCCTGCCCTGCCGTTCATTGCGCACCAGCCCGGCATTCAACAGAACCGCCAGATTGGCCGACATGGTGTTTTGACGCACATCCAGCCTCTCACCAATCTCACCAGACAACATGCCCTGTGCCCCGGCCTTCACCAGAAGACGAAACACATCCAGCCGGGTTGGTTGGCTGAGAGCAGCAAAAGAGGCAATTGCATCTGAATTATCCATATATCATGATTAATTGATATATTTATGACAGACAAGTACTTTCTTCCAAGAGACCTCAATGCCTCGGCAAAGCGACACAGGTCTCTTGTCCCTTCAGGCGAAGCGTATTAATTTTTGCTGGAAAGGTAAGTTCGCCAGTCGCCAAACTCTGAGATATCGCGCGCACCAGCTGTCCCGCTGGCTTCGCAGATGAACCCTTTCACAAAGCTTCCATCGTCCAATTCTACAGACCCAAGCCCCAGAGGGGATGGAATACCAGCGAGAAAGCTGCCAACGTGATCCATCGGAAGAGACCAGATTTCCAATGCGATTGACTGAGAACCAATGTCTTCTGTTCGCACCAGCCCTGGGCGCTCTGGTGGCCCACCTGCCAAAGCGTAAAACTTGTAATTTGCCGATGTTTTGGCAGCCCGTACAAATGCGCCATCGCGATCCGTCAACTGCCAATTGAGCGGGAGGTCAGCCATATGGGCTCCGCAAACCGCCAACTCCATTCTGTCACTTTTTGCCTGATTCGAAAGTGGGCTAATGCCAGTCGCCTTGTGGTCGGTGGCCCCCAGATTGCGCGGACAATTCAACTCAAAATAACGCGCAACGCTGGCGGTCAACGCATCCTCTCCGAACCTTGCAAGCAGAGTAACGCTTCCGGGCTGCCCGTCCCCTCGCGGCGCGGTCGGAACCGCAATTCCGCACATGTCGAGCAAATTGACGAAATTCGTGTAAGTTCCAAAATTTGAGTTGGGCGTAACCGGATCGGTCATAAGATCTGCAACGCTGTAAAAGGTCGGTATGGTTGGCACACACAACAAATCAAGCTCTGCCAACGCGGCCTCGGCCACCCGCTTCAAATCCTGCAGGCGGTACATGCCACGAAACGCATCAGCCGCACTCAAACTCTCCGCATGACAGATGATCTGCCGGGTTACCGGGTGAACGGCGTCAGGATCTTCTTTCAACAAATCTTCAATGACTGTGTAGCGTTCAGCAACCCACGCTCCTTGATACAGCATATGAGCAACGTCATAGAACGGCGTAAAATCCACCTCTACAATATGCGCACCGGACGCGGCCAAAACAGCAACGTCACGCCCAAAGGCCTGTTCCTGAATTTCATCTCCAAAGAACTCGATGGACTTGGCATCTGGCACACCCACACGCAACCCGGTCGGAACAGCATGCAATGAATTTGTGGCAAGCGGCCTTGCATAGGCATCCGCCTCATCATAATCCGCAGCCACATCGAACGCGGCATAGGCATCATCCACGGTCAGCGCGAAAATGGAAATCGTATCCAGTGTCCGGCAGGCAGGTACGACACCGCTTGCAGACAAAGCACCTAGGCTGGGTTTCAGACCGACAATATTATTCAGCGCAGCAGGTACTCGGCCCGACCCGGCTGTATCTGTGCCAAGTGAAAAACTGACAATGCCATGTCCCACGATCACGCCTGAACCACCGGAAGAACCACCAGGAACCACTAGCGGATCAACAGAATTGCGCGGCGCACCATAAGGCGAGCGAATCCCGACAAGACCAGTAGCAAATTGATCCAGATTGGTCTTGCCAATCATCAACGCGCCAGATGCCCGTAATTTGGCAATGACATAAGCATCCGTCGCAGGCGTGTAGGCGTAGGCGGGGCAAGCAGCCGTCGTCGGCAACCCGGCCACATCTATGTTATCCTTGGCCGCAAATGGAATGCCCCACAGTGCCTTGTCAGGATCAAACGCACCCAACGCTCTGGCTTCCGCTCTCAGCGCCTCCCGATCGCACAAATGAATGAAAATTGCCGGATCATCCACAGCCTCCAGCCTGGAAAATATCTCATCAATCACATCGACTGGCCGCACGCCGTTCTCATAGGCAGTACGCAATTCGGGAATGGTAAATAGCAGATTGCTCAGCATCGCTTGTCTCCAGATACTCAGGCGACGATGCGTCGCGCAGGTGGTTTTGGTGCTGCAGAAAGCAGCTCTTTCGTGTAGGGATCTTGTGGGTTTGACATGACTTGCAGGGTGGGGCCCTGCTCGACGATTTCACCGGCCTTCATCACCACAACATGGTCGCACAGCAAGCGCACTACGTGCAGATCATGGCTCACAAACAGATAGCTCATGCCCAGTTTTGCGCGCAGATCCATCAGAAGGTTCAGCACAACAGCCTGAATGGAGACGTCAAGCGCCGCTGTTGGTTCATCCAGGATCAGGAATTTCGGCTCAAGTGCAATTGCGCGGGCAATCCCCACACGCGCTTTTTGCCCACCGGACAGCTGATGAGGAAAACGATCCAGCAAGGTCACTGGTAGGCCAACAAGCTCGGCCAGTTCTTCAATGCGGGTCGACAATTCTGCCCCACCCATCTGGCCAAGTCGCTGCAAGGGCTCTGCAATCGTGTGGCGCGCTGTGTGACGCGGGTTCAGACTGTCTGTGGCGTCCTGAAACACCATTTGGATATCACCACGCCGGCTGTTCTTGGCAAACGCTGAGGCGGGCATTGCAGCAATATCCTCACCGTCAAACAAGATTTCGCCAGCTGTTGCATCCATCAGCCGAACCAGCATTTCAGACGTCGTTGACTTTCCACACCCGCTTTCCCCCACCAACCCGACGCTCTGCCCGCGTTTGATGGTGAAGGAGATATTCTTCACAGCATGAACAGGTCCGGATTTGCCCTGATAGGTTTTGGTCAGATTGCGCACATCCAATAACGCATCATCGCTGACGTCATGTGGCAATTCCGGTTTGCGATCCTCCGGTGGCAAAAGGCTGCGAATGGTTTCACCTTCTCGCGGCGTCGCATCCACCAATTTTCTTGTATAGCTGTGCTGTGGGTTGCTGAACAATTCAACTGGATCACCCTGCTCAACAATCCCGCCATCCTTCATCACCATGATCCGGTCGCAATATTGCGCTGCCAGACCAAGATCATGGGTAATCAGGATGGAACTCATCTCACGCGCCCGGATCAATTCACTCACCAGATCCATCACCGCTTTTTGTGTGGTGATATCCAGTCCGGTTGTTGGCTCATCGGCAATCAGCAGACGGGGATCACACGCCAATGCGATGGCAATGACAATACGTTGGCACATTCCACCGGACAACTCGAATGGATAGGCATCATACCGTGCAACAGCATCGCGTATCTTGACCGCTTCCAGAGCTTCAATTGCCTTTTCGCGCGCTGTATACCGTGTCGCTTTGGCATGGCGACGCAAGACATCTTCAATCTGGTGGCCCACTTTGCGAATAGGGTTCAAAGCCGCGCGGGGATTCTGGAAAATCATCGAGATTTCACGACCACGAATATCTCGCATGGTTTTCTCGGCAACGCGGCGCAAATCAATACCGGAATAGACGGCCTCACCCGATTTGATCGTGCCGCCAACATCCAGAATACGCATCAGCGCGTAGGACGTGACCGATTTACCTGATCCACTTTCACCCACTATCCCAAGGATTTCACCTTTTTTCAGCTCAAAGCTGATACCGCGCACAGCATCCACCGCACCGCGGCGGGTCTGAAAGGAGACAGCAAGGTCTTTGACGCTCAGCATGATCAGGTCCTCTGGCGCGGATCAACAATGTCCCGCAAACCATCTCCCAGAAGATTGAAGGTAAACACCGCGATCATCAGCGTCAGACCAGGGAACACTGCCAGCCACCACTCACCTGAGACAATGAAATTCGCCCCTTCTGCAACCATAATGCCCCATTCCGCAGTTGGCGGACGCACGCCGAGGCCAATGAAAGAGAGGCCTGCGGCATTCAATATGGCCCAGCCAAGATTGAGCGAAACTTGAACCATCATGGGCGGGAGCGCATTGGGAAAAATATGCATGGCCAATACGCGAATATCGGAATTGCCTGACAATTTGGCTGCCCGGGCAAACCCGGAATCACGCCGAATATTCACCTCGGCCCGCACCAGCCGCGCGTAGAACGGCACATTAATGATAGCGGTGGCGTAAATGATGTTTTCAATCGTATTGCCAAGCGCTGCAACAATGCCCATCGCCAGCACGAACAGGGGAAAGGCCATGATTGTATCGAGAACGCGGTTGAGCACAGCGTCAAGCCAGCCCCCCCAATAGCCTGCAATACTTCCCAGCACAGAACCAACTACGAAAGACAGCGCAACAGCGGCAACCGAAATAGACAGATCAAGCCGGGTCGCCACAATCACACGACTGAAAACATCCCTGCCAACGCTATCAGTGCCAAACCAATGCGCCAGCGACGGGGCCTGCAAGGCATTTGCAGCATTCGTCGCCAATGGATCATAGGGAACCAGACTTGGTCCGAAAACCGCTGCCAGGATAATCAGCGCAAACATGCAGAAGGCAAGCATCGTCACCGGGTTGGCCCGCAGCACATATATCAGATGATCCAATCCACCTGACGATTTCGCAGCCGATTTTATCGAAACATCACTCATTTGGAAGCAAACCCGATACGCGGATCAATCGCCGTATAGGCAAGATCAATGATGAGATTGAGCAATACAAACAGCAGTGCCATTGCCAACACAAAGCCCTGAACGGCTGCGTAATCAGAGACCACAAGTGCCTCAACCGCATAAGAGCCAATGCCGGGCCAGGCGAAGACTTTTTCCACCAGCACATTTGCGCCAAGCGCAAAGGAAAACACCATGCCAAGCGTGGTCACTACCGGAAGCAACGCATTTCGAAACGCATAGCCATACAAGACCTTGCGATTGGTCAGACCCGCTGCCTTTGCCGTGCGGATAAAATCGGAGGACAGCGCCGTCAGCATGGCTGCGCGTGTCATGCGAGCAATGGGTGCAAGGGTAAACAGGGCAAGCGTCACGGCCGGCAACACCAATTGCTTCAACGCGCCAAACCACGTTTCCCAATCGCCAACCACGGCCGCATCAATTAGATAAAACCCGGTAACCCGATCAGGCTCAATATAGATGAAATCCAACCGCCCCAAGGGCGATGGAGCAATGCCGAGCAAATAGTAAAACACGTAAATCAGAACGATACCGGTGAAAAATGTTGGCAGGGACACACCCGCTGTCACAACAACACGGCACAGATGATCAATCCAGGAACCAGGCTGCGTGGCCGCCAGAACACCAAGTGGAATTGCGATCCCGCAAGAGACAATCAGCGCTGTTAAGGTCAGCTCCAGCGACGCTGGCAAGCGTTTCGCCAAATCAGCAGCCACAGACTGGCCACTTGAAATGGATTGGCCAAGGTCGCCCTGCAGCAAGTCCCCCACATAGATGAAAAATTGCTGGATCAGTGGCTTGTCCAACCCCAGAGCTACCCGGATTTCTTCAATCGAAGCTTCATCCGCAGCAGCCCCGGCAAAATAAGCCGCCGGGTCCCCTGGTAAGGCGCGGGTCAACAGGAAGCTGATAACCACAACGCCCACCACCACGGGGATCGACTGCGCAATGCGCATCATGACAGCGCGCAGTCGAGGATATGTGTTGGCTTTTGCCATTATTACGCGCGGCCCAACGGACGTGCATCAAGCTGACGATGGAACCAGAATTCATAGCCTTCTGCACCATTTGCAGCCACATTCAATGCAGGCTGATACAGCGGAATACGCGGCAAATCTTCCAACACGATTTCAAACATGCGCTTGAGGTTCGGCGCATATTGTGGATCTTCAACCGGCATATGCAGAGTCGCATCCACCAAATCCTCAACTTCCTGATTCATATAGTTGGAAGAATTGAACAAATGTCCATGCTGATAAGCCCAGAAGAAGTAGTAATCCGGCGTGTTCAACCAACCACCGAAATTCTCAAGATGCAGCGCAAGTCGCTTTTCAACAAGCGCAGCCGTCCGCCAGTTTGCGCCCGGAATTTTCTCGATCTCTGCCTTGATACCGATCTTCGCCAGATTCTCCTGAATCAGAAGCGCTGTTGGCTCCATCCATGATGCCAGGTCCAGGCTGATGGATAGCGGCACTTCAAACCCATCCGGATAACCGGATTTGGCCATATGCTCCCGAGCTTTGTCGAGGTCAGTATAATACTGCGTCTTGCGCGGCCACGCGATATCATTGATTTCAGCCTCACCGCCCCACAGCGGTGCCCCTCGTCCATAAGCTGCTGTCTGGAAAATTGCTTCGTAAGGCACTGCATAAGCCAGCGCCTTGCGCACATCAGGATCCTGAAACGGTTCAAAATTCGTGTTTGGACACAGACAGTTCATGCAGTTTTCAATCGGCGTTGAATAGACATCAACAATGTCTGCCAATTCAGCTGCATCCTTGTCGGGAATGTTGAACGACATCTGTACATCGCCCCGCTCGATCAGCGCACGGCGTGTGGAAGGGCTTGGTACTTCGCGCACAACCACCCGCTTGACTGCTGGCAGCGTGCCACCAACCCAGGCATCATTGCGGTCATAAACAAGCTGCTCACCAGGGGACCAGCGAGCAACCTTGAAGGCCCCGGAACCGGCGGGCGTCATGTGCAGATACTCCATCGCCCACGGGTCATCCGTTGTGGCATTTGCCTTGGCAACAGCCGAGTTGATGACGAAAGGCACCGGCACCGCCAGATCTGGAATGGTCAACTTCGATGGCTTGTCCAGCTTGATGACAAATGTGGCTTCGTCCACCGCTTCAAACTGGTCTGGGCGCAGCAGGCCGCCCGCTTTCATCTGGACTGTTGGAAAACCGCCAACGGAAACAGCGCGATCAAACGACCATTTAACATCCTCAGCTGTCACCTTTGAACCGTCCCAGAATGTGGCGTTCGGCTTCAGTTTGAATGTAAGGGTCAAGCCATCTTCGGAGACCGACCAACTTTCAGCCAACTCCGGTTCAATCACCTCATAATCATATGAAAAGCCACCGCCAGGAGCATCTTTGGTACCGAATGACACCAGACGGTCGTAGCAATTGACCGCAACCTGATACGACGCTCGGTTGGTTCCGGTGCGGTGGAGATCAAGACTGTTGATCGTCTGACCAGTCACCACAACCAGTGTATCGGAACCCTGTGCAGCCGCAGGCATGGTTTTTAGGAAGGGAAGCACTGATACGCCAGCGATTCCGCCACTCATTTTCAAAAAATTGCGTCGTGATGTCATAGTCTTCATTGCTGTTTCCCTGTCTGAGATAGTGTCGTTGAAATAATCTGTATTGCCCGCATATGACGTGATCGACATAGCAAATCGGGGCATTGGCTGAAGAGTGAAATGATTTACTGTCAACTTCTACTGCTATAAACTCATAAGAGCGTTGCAAAAAATACATCACTCTAAAAAAGACATTTGATATGAAACACTTGAGAACATTTGAGCTGATTGAAGCAGTGATGCGAGCCGGCTCGATCCGCAAAGCAGCAGAGGATATGAACATCACAGCCTCCGCGCTTAATCGCCGCATCCAGAGCTTTGAACAAGAATTCGGTTGGGAAATTTTCGAGCGCCTGCCGCGCGGAATGCGTCTGAATCCAGCCGGTGAATTGCTGATACAACACATCCGCGCGCAGATGATTGACATGGCGCGCGTGCGCTCTCACGTAGCGGATTTGACGGGAGAGCGGCGCGGCCACGTCTCAATTGCCTGCTCACAGGCTTTGTTGCCATATTTCCTGCCAAAGCAAATTGCGCTCTACAGAGCTCAGCATCCCGGTGTGACCTTTTCCATCAATGTGCGCGACCGAGCCCAGGCGGAGCATGATCTGGCAACCTTCAACAGCGACCTTGCCCTTGTTTTCGAACCAGTTCACATGGTTGAATTCGAAGTCATTCAGGCCACCCCGCAGCCAGTCTGCGCTCTTTTCAGAGCAGAAGACCCGCTGGCCGAAAAAAATGACCTGCGCTTGCGGGATTGCCTGAGCAAGCCACTGGTCATGCCATCGGCAGCTTATGGGGTGCGCCACCTCTTGGAACTGGGCGCCAAGAAAATTGGACGCACCCTGTCTGCCATGGTCGAAACAGAATCCTTTGAGCTTATTCGTCACTATGTCATCCACGAAGATTCCGTCGGTTTTCAAATCCCGATAGGTCTGGATACCGAACGTCAAAAATCTATTGCGGTTCGCCCATTGTCCAAAAAGGATGTTCCAGTTGGTCAGCTTCTGCTTGGACAGATGAAAGGCAGGATTCTGCCAGTCGTCTCATCCAGATTCGCAGATCAACTTGTCATCGCTCTGAAACAGTGGGAACCGGAACTCACCGAGTAAGACGCGCCAAAACTTATCGCAGTTCAACCATTCGCTCAGGAAACTCCAACGCGATTGCGTCCAATGCGTCCTTCAGGTAACGCACCATATGGCTCGGCCATGAGCCGAGTTCGGAGTCCTCGACACAAGCCATGTGTACTGTGTTGCTGGCGCTGGCATAGGGATGCCCATTCTTTGATGCAGCGGCACGCATTGCGCGTTGCAGGCGGGTGTAGTCGATTTCTGCTGCTGCTACCGTGTCGGGACGCACTTCAATATGGCTCAATCCAACCACCCGAAACAGATCAAAAGCCTGTGGCGTGGGGCGCTTATAGCCCTTCATCCGGTAGTAGAAAGTGATGATATCCGCGGCCACCAAGCCTGACTGAAACTGCAATTGGCTCAACTCCCCCTTCAACAGGGCACGGCCCAGCGCAAACCCCCATTCGGGCCGCAAGGCATTAGCCTTGTTTGCACCATGCATACGTTTTCGAGCCTCCAGAGCAACGCTGCGTGTGCGATCACTCTGACCCGCCCGTGAAGGCTGACCATTTGGTTGCCGCCTGATGTTGACAATACGCTTGCGACCGGAACGTTTCATCGATTTGGTTCTCATGAGCTGACCTTTTGTGAGGAGAATAAATGGGTGTCTGCTGTGCCGATACAGCGGAATTGAAGCGCGGTTTTCTAAAACAATCCTTTGTCCAGCCGAGCCTGATGCGTGCAGATACCGCGGTTCACCAATGCGTGGTTTTCTGTCCTTAGGAACCTGGAAATCCGTGTCACGACACACGGTGTCTGATGCCAGGCACGCCAGCAAAACTCATGCTTTGCCAACTTCACATAACGACTGCCTTTAACCTGACAGATGTCTTCTTCTGCCAACCCGTAGCGCACACAGATTTCCGTCATGATTTCAGAAAGGCTGTGTGCGGTCGCGGGGTCCCCGACAAATTGTTTCGGGGCAACTTTGGGGTGGCTTGGAATGCTGACCGGGAACAGAATGGCCTTCATCTTCGGGCCCGGCTCACGATGGTAAACGCGTTTCGCCCTGATTTTCCTAGCTTTGAGCTTTACCCTCGGTTTCCAAATAATTGAAGTCTGCGCGTTGGTCTCAAACTCAGCTTTTCGGGCCTTGCGGGCATAAGGCATCCCCCCCATACGCAAAAGCCTTTGTTTATGAGCAAGCTGCAATTGGCGTGCGTAGCCCGCTTTTGATCCGCCAATCATTGCACGCCACTCCGGCCAGCAACACGTAGCCGCGCCAAAAGATTGTAAACCAGCGCTTCCGGACAGCATAAAACCTCTGCAATCTCGGCACTGTCCAGGCCAAAAGCCCAATAACAAAGAACATTGTCTGTGAATGCGCGCGACGCGCAATGTTGATCAACTGAAAGAACCATGTGAGCCCTTCTCTTTTCTGCGAACCTTGCCGCCTTTGTGGTTGATAAGGCCGGTGCGGGAAAAACAAAAAACCCGCACCGGCCGCGTGGCCTGGCCTTGGAGGAAAGGGCCAGGCCGGGAGGCGCTCTAGCGCTCGGGAACTTTTTCCCTGCCACAAGACCCAATGCAGCGGATGGCACTGCCAAAAGCACTGCCTCCGCGCCACCTGAAAAGGTTAATTGGGGGGCTCTGCGCGGCGCTCTCCCTGCTCTTGAATGCAAAGACACAGCTCGCGTACCTGCCTTTGGCGGAAACAAAGCCCTCGACATGGGTGTCAAAGTCATTTAGGTGTGTCATAAGCATCCTATAGTCCAATTCCTATTATTAATAGGTATTTTCCTATCGGTCATAAGTCAACTGCTGTAAAGAAAAAATATGGATAAAATCAGAAAACGCCTTTCGCGGGAAATTGAACTGCGCCAGATGGACATGAAGCAATTATCCCTGGCCCTTGGCAAAAATCATGCCTATGTGCAGCAATTCCTCACAAGAGGGATTCCGGCTCGATTGAAAGAAGAAGATCGGCGCAAGCTCTCCGAATTGCTGGACATTCCCGAAAACGAACTGGGCGGGCCGGCACCGGCATCCAGCCCTGCGCGAGCGACACCTCAATTCAGAACCATTACTGAATATGACATCCGCGCATCAGCAGGCGACGGCGCCCTCACCTCAGAGGAAAACGTTCGCTCACAATGGCCTTTTGACCCCTCTTACCTCTCTGATTTTCTCGGGTTATCGACAAATGACCTCGCCATAATCGAAGTGCGCGGCGATAGCATGGAGCCCACCCTGTCCAGTGGAGACCGGGTCATGGTTCACCTTGCCGACAAACAGATATCTCAACCTGGCATTTTCATCATTTACGATGGCGGTGGAACAGTCATCAAACGGGTAGAGAAAATACCGGGGCAAGACAAGCTTGTGCTGATCTCTGACAACCCACTTCACACGCGCTATGAAATTTCCGGGGACGACGTACAGATCGTCGGGCGCGTGGTCTGGGCCGCAAAGAGGCTTTAACGACGCTCCACACAGGAACACATGACGCCTCTTGAGCGAACCAATATGACACGGAAACATCATAATAGGATTTATCCTATTTACTAAAAATAGTTTTTCTCCTATCATTCTGTATCGAAGCTGCCAGGAGGTCGAAAATGGGAAAGCCTGACGCCATTGGTTACTTGGACCGAGTGTCGTTTGAAGACATAATGATCCCTGACCTTGGAACGATGCTTTGGTTTGAAGCCGATTTCAGTGTCGAAGCCGATAACGGATCATACGCCTTTTTCGTACAGCAGATTTACACGCAGCAGGCCTCTCCTGAAGGAACCGAGGGTTATTTCCCAGTTCCAGCCAACACCGCAGCACAGATTGTTCTGGAACTGGAATTGCGCAATTACCTGCAATCCAGCCAACGGGTTCAAGTACAGCTCTGCGAATTGGCTGACGGCGCAGGCCTGGAACACTGGCTTCATGTGGCGGCGTAAGAGCCACAGACGAGACAAGAAACTCTCGCAAAACACCTAAAAACGCATTCAAGAAAGCACTGAAATCACATACCGAAAACACAACCCATAAACATACAAGCCATTGTAAAATATAAGGTTTTATGAAAATTTACCCGCGAGATTTACTGGTGTGATTTGCCTGCTTTTGATGTATGTAAGCATGCGGCTGCCGATTTACCGGCAACAAGTTTGTGTGACCTACCAACATAACCCTTCATTAGGACTGCTCATTCATGACTTTATATGTCCCAAAGAGGCTTTTAAGGATTTTCCTGAAGGACAAGCTAATCATGTGGATCGACCCTAGAAAGGTTCACCATCAGGTCGGCACCAGCAGACCGGAAAGTCGCAAAATCCGCGAAAAGTTTGCGCGAATGCAATCGAAAGGCAGGCTTACGACCATTGCCCGGCGTCAAACGCTGCGTGTATCAAATGCATTGGAATCATTCGTTATCGATCCCGATTATTATGAGGACCTCATAGCATTTGAGAAGAACGAGAAATACAACAGAGTCAGCGATATCACCAAACACCGAGGAGATTACAAGTCCTCTAAATGGTATTCGGATCTCATATGCGAACTGAGTGAACACGGCGTCGCCAAACATAAGAAAATCATGATGCGTTCTGAAAATGATGTTGATCACTTCATGAAATCTTACGTTCTTTCAATGCTCGACAGCCTGGAACGAGATGGTTTTGACCCAGCCAAAGGTGGGGGACTGGGAAAGGCTCTGATTGGCAAAGACGGCTTAATCCACAAATCGGGATCTGGTCACCACAGATTCTACGCCGCCAGAGTACTGGGAATAAAACCGATCCCTGTCCTAATTGCTGGCGCACATGAGAATTGGTATCGCAAGAATATTGGCAGCAGATTTGCTCTGGAAAAGCTGGGGGCGGCACTTGGCGATGTCCAGGCAAAACACACATGAGGTTCGTACGCAATTCACCTGGAAAATTAGTTTCAGTCTTCCGATACCTTCAGCCACAAATCAGAATTGTTGGCCCAAGCTAGTCAAACAAATCCGGTTTGTCAGACAGTACACTTTGTGCGCCATGCTCCAGGAAATAGCGGGCCTCTACAGGGTCATTTACCGTCGCAATGGCAAACTCGATGCCGTCGGCACAAAGCCGTTCCATATCCTGTTCGGTGACAAAACTGGCTTGCAGATGGAGGATCTGGCAAGCAGCCTCCTCCAGCCGCGCCTTCGGGTTCCGGGGCATCGCTGCTGTTGCAAGCCCTCTTGGCACATCAGGCAATCGTTGCGCTGCCAGTCGCATGCAACGTTCTGAAAAGCCGGATAAAAAGAGAGCGTTTTCTCCAATAGGCCAGTGTTTTTTGACCACTGCACAAGCGGCTTCGACCAAGGGTTCTTCCAAACCACTGATCTCCTTCAACTCCAACTGAAGGTTCAGCCCTTCTTCCAGGATTGTGCTCAGATAATCTTTCAATGTGACCGTACGCGCACCCTTGTAATCCGCTGAAAACCAACTCCCGCTGTCCAAACTCACAATATCGGCAAGCTTGCTATGGACGACCAGGCCGCTCCCATTCGTGGTCCGGTCAAGCTTTGCATCATGGATCATCACCAGATGGCCATCGGCTGTCAGTTGCACGTCTGTCTCAATCCATTTGGCACCCATTTTTGCAGCAAGCCGGATGGCTTCCAAAGTGTTTTCAGGCGCATAGGCAGACGCGCCTCGATGGGCGATGAGGTTTTCTTTAACGATTGGGTCTTGGGAGGACATGTCGAGCTTTCCGTTTTGGAGTAAAAGGTGCCAGCCCGGTGAACCGGGCTGGCAGAGCGATCTGGGAGGTTGGATTATCGCTCTTGGATTACGTTTTCGATGAAGTGATCTTCAACCGCCTTGCGGAATGGATTGGCACCCCAAGCCTGGCTGTATTGGCGTTGCTCATTGGGCACCAACGCTGCGCTGTCGTCGGCAGAGGCGTGCATTGGGGCAGCACCAAAGTCAGCGTTGAAGCGTGATTGAGTTTCGGCCGATGTCAGCCAGTTGATAAACACGGCTGCGGCCGCCGGATGTGGCGCATTCTTGGGTAGGGCAACACCATTTCCACCGCCATTCATTCCCATTTCAGGGATGTAGAATTTAATGTCTTTGCGCACTTCGCCGTTTTTCTGCAAACCAGCAAGATGATCTTCCCAGGCAGGTACCATCCACAATTCACCGTCGCTGACGCGCGTAATGGAATCCACATTGGAAGCTGTCACCACATAGTTTGCGCCGTTGGATTTGAAGAACGCGATGCCTGGCTCCAGCGCAGCGATTTTCTCATCATTGGTTTCACCATCTGAAAAATCGACTTCGGTCAAGCTACGCAACATGTTTTGGTAGTAAGAAGGTCCCGAGCCACCCTTTTCATAGTTGAAGCCGAACTTCTCCGGGTTTTCAGTCCAGAACTTTTCAAAATCCTGTGGTGTTTGTGGCAATGCATCCGCCGCGACTTTGGCAGGATCATACGCGATGCCGGTCTGATTGCCCCAATAGGCCAGCACATAACCTTCTCCATCTGTGCTGGTAAGCTCGCTTACGCGGCCGTCATCGTTCGGCAGCATGTCAAGCGGCATGAACAGAGATGGCAGATCCAGGTTTTCGTAATCGGTGAATCCGTATGCAAACACATCAATGTCGCCTTGTGTACGTTCTCTCTCGGCAATCAGCTTGTTGCCATTGCCAATCATCGTGCCTTCCGGAATGGTGACCTTGATGCCATATTCGTCTTCAAATGACTTTACGGTTTCACGAAAGCGGTCCTGAAAATACCAGTTGAACCAAGTAACCTCTCCTTCTTCCTTAGCCTGGGCAACGATGGCCTCCCAGGACATGTCGGACAGGTCAGCGGAAGCTGCAAACGATGTTGATAAGGCCAATGCGGCTATGCTGCACATAAGTTTCTTAAACATGAAGATTGTTCCTGTGTTGGGTTTTCTGGATTTATTCACATTCATCCCTTTCCCGAGCTCATGGCTGGATTGGCAGACTTCAGCAGCCGCTCCAGAAAGAGCATCAGAACAACATTGGGGACGACGAGAATGAGGGACAGAACAGCCGCATTGGGCCGCACGAAATCCTGACCAAGCGAGCTGTAAAGCAGCGTCGGTATGGTGGTGAAATTGGGCGAACCAACGATAAATGCGATCGCAAACTCTTCGATGGATTGAATGAATACGATCAACAGTGTGGCCAGTATTCCAGGCTTCAGGGCCGGCAAGTAAGCCACTTTCCAACGCGATACGGCCGATGCGCCCATATCTCGCGCCGCATTGATGTGATCCAGCCGCACCTGCTCAAACGACACCGTCATGATGCGGATCGCATAGGGCATAGTGATCACCGCATGCGCCAGCAATATGGCCGCAAACCGGGATTGCGTCAGACCCATTTGATACAACAGCGAGGTAAAGAAGATAGCTGTCACAAAAGCCGGAACAACAAGCGGTAGCAGCGCGACCAGTTTCATTGTCTCGCGACCGGGAAACTGAAGCCGGCCAAGAGCATAAGCAGTGGGTATGGACAGTAACAGCGTCAGTACCGCAGCACATGGAGCCAATGTGTAGGAGTTGAACAAGGCCGACTTCAGCGACGAATTGGTCCACATATACTCCCAGCGATGAAACGACATCACGGGCGGAAGTAATCTCTCAGCCGTCCAGGGTTCCGCCGGGTCGACCAGTGACCAGAGCACTGCCATCCCAAAGGGAATGACCAGCCAGATCGTGCAAATGATCAGTAATGCGATCATCAAGAGGCGATTGAGTGGCCGCGTATGAGTCATCGCGCCCGCCTCTTTCCAAACACCATATGGGTCAAAAGCGATAACAACACCGCGCCGACAATGGACAGCCCCATCAGCGTAACGCCAACCACTGCTGCTTCGTGCCAGCGGCCACTGTCACGAAAAAACACCATATATTGCGCAAGAGACTGCCGATTGGTTGGCCCGACAATCGTTTGGAAGGTGAAGTCCGCCAGTGCATTGATAAAAATGATCACCAAAGCGGCCTGCATCGCCGACACAGACAGCGGCGCAATAATTCTACGGAAGCGGGCAAAAGCTCCTGCTCCCATATCCCGCGCAGCATTCAGCACATCGTCACTGATCGCCTGCACAGCCCCGGTCAGCAGCAACAGCGCAAAGGGCATGTTCTTCCAAGCCTGCAGAATAAGGACACCAAACGCGTGGCGATCATTTTGCAGCCGCCGGGGTTCGTCCCAAATCCCGAGCCCCTGCATCAATTGATTGAACAGACCATGATAGGCAATTACGTTGATGAACAGAAAAGCGGCCACCAGACCATGAACCAGCAGCGGGGCTTTTAAAATGGCGCTGACTGTAAAGGATCCCGGGAATGGCTTACGCAGCCACAAGGCCAATGGATACGCAAGCGCCACGGAAACAAAGGCACTTATCAGCCCGATGTAAAGCGAGTAGCGGATAGACCGCCAATAGACCTTGCGTTCGGTAACGTCTGCCCAAAACTCGAAGGAAAACCCGCTTTCGCCAGCCAGATTGTACAGGCCAAAAGACTGCGCAATCGCGATGTAAACCACCGCTCCCATAAAAAAGACCACCAGCCCAATGCCTGGGATCAGAAGCAAAATGACCTGAAGCCAACGACCAAGGGTCATTGAATTGGTTCCAGAAAATGCAGCGTGTGCGGCGGAATGCTAAACGTAATGCCGTCGCCGTCCATAGCTGTCGAATTTGGCACCTGCAAGCGCTGCGAAGTACCGTCAAGATCAAGCGTCAGATCTGTGAAATTCCCCTGGAATGACCGATGATGCACCTTTGCAGATAGAGCATTGACGCTGGCACCACCCTCAACGCCGTGCTCAGGACGCCAGCAGACGCGCAGTCGGTTCGCAGCTGGAGGGTCTGATGCATCCACGGTCAAACAGCCAATGGGTGTCTCAATTTGCCATTGCCGGTCACCAGATTGGCTTTGAACTTCAGCTTCCAGAATGTTTGCAGCACCAATAAAGTCCGCGACAAAACTGGTGGCAGGTTGATGATAAATGGTCTCAGGCGAACCCACCTGCTCCACCCGTCCACCATTCATGACAAAAACCCTGTCTGACATGGCCAGGGCTTCTGCCTGATCATGGGTCACATAAATGGCTGTCAGGCCGTATTGTTTCTGAATGCTGCGAATTTCATAGCGGACGCTCTCCCGCAATTTCGCGTCCAGATTGGACAACGGCTCATCGAACAGAATGACACCTGGCCGCACTGCCAGTGCCCGGCCCAGCGCAACTCTTTGCTGCTGGCCGCCGGATAGCTGATTTGGCAGTTTTTGAAGATTGGCCTTCAAATCCAACTGATCGGTGACCTTGGCAATACGGTCCAGTCGGGCGGCGGCAGGAATGCCCTGCTGGCGTAACCCAAAGCTTAAATTCTCCTGAACGCTCAAATGGGGAAACAGTGCGTAGGACTGAAAGCACATCGCGGTGTCGCGCAATTCTGGGGGAACCCGCGTGATATCCACCTCATCCAAAACAATCTGGCCAGCCGTCGGCGTCAGAAACCCGGACAGCAAATTCAGCAATGTAGTCTTGCCACAGCCAGACGGACCCAACAGTGTTACAAACTCACCATCTTCAACATTGAATGACACATCATCCACAGCAATAAACTTGCTGAAGTGCATTGACAGGTTACGAACCTCAATCGAGGCCATAGCCACCCTCCCCATAAAATCCGTCGCGATTTCAGGCCTTTGAAACCTTTTTTCGTCACGACAAATTATTTATACGCGTTATGTGTAATATTTATTACAGTTAATGTGTGAAATGTCGAAACATTTTTTGCACCTTTACGTCAGCAATGGCTATATTCGTATGAGAATCCGCGGAAATGGTCGTGTTTTATGAATGAAACTTTGCGCATAGGCGCAAAAATTCCCAACGCTGGCGCGCCCAAAATCGCCACAGACAGCGAGCGGTTGATTCTGGATATTGTCCGGCGCAACAGCGAAATTACGCGTTCGTCACTAACAAGGCACACGCATATCACCCAACAATCGGTCCATCGTCTGGTCGATGGGTTGATCGCTCGTGATCTGCTGATGACGGGTCAACCCATCATTACCGGACCTGGTAAACCCAGCCCGCGTCTGTCGCTCAATCCGAACGCTCTGTACTCCATCGGCGTCTCCATCAATACCGATACAATCAGTCTGTCCATTGCCAATCTTGCCTGTGCGGAAGTCGCTGCAACCATTGTTGATAGCGATCCCGCTGATCGCGTCCAGTCTTTGCAGGATATGGCGACAGCCATCAAAGCGCTTGTCACGGACAATGGAATCCCACAGGAACGGATTATTGGCGTGGGTGTCGCAATGTCCGGCTACCGCTCAAACGGACATGATTGCTTTGTCTGCCCATCACCAATATCTGAATGGTCTGATCTGTTCCTGACACCTTTGTTCGAGGCCGCTTTCGGCCTTCCGGTCTGGACAGAAAACAACGCCACATCCGGCGCCATCGGCGAGTCGCTGATTGGCGCTGGTCGGCTTCACAGCACATTTGCTTATCTATCCTTCAACTTCGGCTTTGGTGGTGGAATGATAGTGGATGGCAAGCCGCTTTTGGGCGGATTTGGCAATGCAGGTGAAATCAGTGTCACCTACACGGATGATCAGGTGGAAAGTCGCCCGGCGCTGGGGGAGTTGATAAAACGCCTTGCCAAACACGGGATTCACATCAGTTCCCTGCCAGAGCTTTCTGCCTCGTTTGACCCGAACTGGCCGGGGCTAAAAGAGTGGATCGAAGAGGTCACGCCTAATCTCTATCTCGCCGTGCGCGCCATTCGCGCAATGGTTGACCCGACAGCAATCGTCTTTGGCGGGGAAGCACCTGAACACCTCCGCAAGATGCTGATCACTGCCTGCCAAAAAATGAATCAGAGCAAGCAAAAACGCAGAATGCCACCAGAGCCCCAGCTTTTATGTTCGTCCATGCAGGGAGACCCCGCAACCTATGGTGCTGCGCTGGTACCGCTGAAGGCCTGTGTCCTGATGTAAGCCAGACTTTGTATCTGCTTATAATTGACCCGTCACTTGAGACACGTCACCGGTTTTCCGCCCCTGACGGACCGCAAACCAGATTGCACCAGCAATGAGCAGCACATTGATAGCCAGCAGCAGTGCTGAAACCGGCCGGTCCAGGAATATCCAGTACCCGTCCTGCGAAATCAGTAGTGAGCGCCGCAGATTATTCTCCAGCAATGGCCCCAGAATAATACCGATTACTACAGGCGCCAACGGGTAAGATGCTGCCCTCAGTAGAATGCCGACAAGTCCGAAGCCAAGCATCACAAACAGGTCAAACACCGACGCCTGTAGCGCATAGGTTCCAATGGAACACAGCAGCAAAACCGTCGGGATCAGATAGACTTTCGGTACACGCAAAACATACACAAACAGTGGCGTCGCCAGAATGCCGGCAATCAACAGAAACACATTGGAAGCCAGGTAAACCAGGAAAATACCACCAACGATTTCCGGCTGTTGTTCAAACAAGGTCGGCCCGGGGAAATACCCAAGAATCAACAGCGCACCGATCAACACTGCAGATGACGCGTCACCGGGAATCCCCAGGGCAAGGGATGGTACCAAAGTGCCACCTACCGTTGCATTGTTGGAACTTTCAGTCGCTACAACGCCGCCTTCAGCCCCTTCGCCATATTTTTCCTCTGGCTTTGCCATGGCCTTTGCCACCGCATAGGCCGTGAATGAACTGATCACACCGCCTGCCCCCGGCAGAGCGCCGAAAAAGCCACCAATAACAGATGAGCGCAGCAGGTTTTTCCAATGACGTAGCGTCGTCAAAACGGACCGGAAACCGGGGCGGGCAACCGTAATTTTGGGCTTTGCCAGCAGATCACCGCTCATGCACTGATAGGCCATTTCCGAAATAGCAAACAGGCCAACCACAACTGCAACAATATGAAACCCGTTCAACATGTGGTGTGAACCGAAGGTGAAGCGATATCCAGTTGAAAACTCGTCAGTACCGATGGTCGCCAACAACAAGCCAAAGCCACCGGATATCAGCCCCTTTATAAGCGACCCATCAGAGATAACAGCAATGGCGATAAGCCCGGTAATGGCCAGGGCCGTATATTCCGGCGGGGCAAAATTGCTGGCGACCCGCGCCAGTGCTGGCGCTGCAAAAATGAGCACAAGGCCGCCAAAAAGCCCGCCCAGTGCCGAAGAAGAGATCGCAATGCCAATCGCATCCGATGCCCGTCCCTTCTGTGCCATGGGATACCCGTCAAACAACGTGGCAGCCGCCAATGGCGTACCGGGAATGCGCAATAAAATGGCGGAAATTGAACCCCCGCATGAGCCCCCCACAAAGATGGCAATAAGAAATCCCATGGCGGCAACAGGTGGCAGACCAATGGCGACGGGCAACAGCAGAATTATGCCCATCAAAGGTCCAAGCCCAGGCAAGGCGCCAACCAGGAGTCCAAACAGAACACCCAACAGGGTCAAGCCCAGCGCCAGCGGCGTCATGAACAGACCAAATCCGGAGATGAGAGAGTCAACCAACATCGTCTAAATCACCACGGTATGTTGAGGCCATATATGCCACCGGGCAACACGACCTTCAAATGGGCCTCAAAAAAGTAGGCCAGTGTGAAAGCGATGAGAGCTGCTGTTACAAATATGCGCACGGATGGGCGTGCGCCACATACCAATAGCAATGCGATAATCATGGGCGTTGTGGTCAGATGATACCCCAGAACACCCAGAAGCCCCAGATAAAGCGCAAAAATCCCCAGCAATGCCAAGGGCCGATAAGCCTGTTCAATTGGCAGATCGTCATCGGCCTCTGTGTCAGCAGAACGTCCACTGAACCAACTCACAGCGGCTTGAAGCATCAACAACAAGCCAATGAGAATGGCAATTGCACGTGGATACGCCGCAGCGTTGTCATAGGGACCGCCGGTTGCGATCCCCTGCTCTGTCATTGATGTATGAATCTGCTGAAAAACCACCGCAATGATGATGGCAAAAAACACGATCACCAGCCAGTTCACCTGCTTTTTGCCCAACATTGCGGTCGTTATCCCTTAACGCAGTTTCTTCAGTTCTTCTTCTTCCCAGGCCAGTGCATTGCTCATTGCACCAAGTTGCCCGGCAACAGGACCGACGATTTCATCATATTGGGTGTGGTCCCAATCCAGCGGCACAAAACCCACGCGTGAAATCTGTTCTTTCACATCATCCCGGTTCATGGCCCGTTTCATGGCCGCCCGCAGCACATCGGCAACGTCATCTGGTGTGTCCTTATGCACAAGCCACCATGTCCAGCCCATCGGCGCAAGCCCGGACAGGCCCAGATCAATGTTCATATCCGTAATGCTTGGAGCGCCGTCATAAGACGCTTTTGCCCCAGGCAATTCAGACAAAACCAGCAGAATTTCAAAGCCTTCCTTGTCCTGCAGATACGCACCCACATTGACGAATGAGAAATCCAGAACGCCTGCCTTCAGATCTTTGCGCGCGTCACCATCGGTCTTGTAAGGGATGTTCTGAGCAACAACACCATAAGACTGCAACACTTTGGCAATCACCATATGCGGAAGATTATTACGCGATCCTGATGAGTAACGCAGCTTCCCCGGATTCGCTTTGCCATAGGCCATCAACCCTTCGAAATCCGTCCACCGGGTCTCTCCTTTCCGCCCACCAATGGAAAACGCATTGGAAACAGCAGAATGCAGGGGCTTAAAGTCCTTATAAGTCCAATCAGCATTGCCGAGTACAGGCTGCAAAACCAATGGCGCGACGTAACCGTCAAAAATCGTATAGCCATCTGCCGGGCGGTTCATGGCTGTAATGAAAGCCTTTGTGCCTGCCGCGCCCGGTGTGGAAATAACCGGCACTGACACGCCCAGTTCCTCGCCCATAGCCTTGGCAATCACCTGACTGACAGACAGCGCGGTCCCTGCAGACCACGGGAAAATATTTTCCACCGTCCGCTCCGGAAATTCAGCATGGACCGGACTGGCCCCCAAAGTCATGGCCGCAAGTGCACCTGCGACGAGTAGTTTTTTCAACATAAAATCCTCCCTTTATTGTTGGCCGTTACGATTACGACCGGTTCGTCAACTTTTTCTGCATATCAAAGCGGCACGGCCATACGCGCGTCTTCCAATCCGTAATGAGCGAATATTTCGTCCGGCGCATTGTGCAGCTTTAAATGTTCAACAATGCATTGATTGAGCCGCGCCACGGTCGCCGGATCATCAATTGCGTTTTCTTGTTTCGGATCAGAAGCCAGATCAAACAGACACGATCCTGCACCCCAATTGGCAACACAGGCAGCACCGGTTTCGCCAACATCAAGATCCAGAGTATATCGCATCACCGGTGCGCCCTTGGTAAAATCAAAGGGCGGCACAAGCTCCGCTGACTTCATTTCTTGCATGGAGAACAGTCGCTCCAGATGCGCTGGCATGACGGTATAGGCCTGCAACGGCGTCTCTGACGCCTCGTCCGGGAACCGATAATAGCTGTAGCGCCCGTCGGTCACGCAGATTGGCCCTGCAAACATACCAAGAATAGCCGAATCACGACCGCTCGATTTGTCATCCAGAAGTGGCCTTAAGGAATGCGCAGTCACTTCCTTGGGAACCTCGACATCATGAAAATCCAAAATCGTCGGCATCAGATCAGTAGTCTGCGTCAGCGCATCACAGCGACTGCCCTGTTCACTGGCGGAATCCGGGTGCCAGATCATCAGCGGAATGTGAGATATCTCTTCATAATAGGGCATCTTATTCTTGGCCCACCACTCATGCTCTCCAAGTAGATAGCCATGATCTGTCGTCAGCACCAAGGCGGTATCAGACCAGGCATCTTCCCGGTCAAACCAGTCCAGTAGCTTCCCAAAATACTCATCGCACATGGCCACCAGCGCGGCATAGTTTGCGCGTATTTCTGCAACTTCCTCAGCTGAATTTGTCACCTTCTCGTAGAGCGGCCAGTCCAGAATCTTACCTTTGTAGCCACTTTCATAGGCTTCGCGGAACCGCGCAGGCGCAGTGAATGGCTCATGTGGGTCAAAGCACTCCACCTGCAGAAACCAGTCGTCAGAGGATTTGTTGTTGTCCAGAAATTCAAACGCGCTTTTAAAGCATTTGGCGGTTGGATAATCTTCCTCTTCCTTTATGAACAGCGTATTGATTGCATGCCGTGACCGGCGCCATCCGTCAGTGTCGGAATTTCCCTTCGTCACACTGCCCGTTTTGGACAGACCCGCCATCGGGTAATGACGGTCATCAAACTTTTCACGCAAACGCTCAACTGGCGGCTGAGACAATGCCTTGATCGTGTCATACTCCTGTCCACGAATGAAATCCCAACTGTCAAAGGCGTTCACATAGCCAGTGCCGCCATTTTCAAAATAATGCAGATGGTCAGATACAATGTGGCTGTACACACCGTTTTCGCTCAACAATTTGGCGAAGGAATTGTCAAAAGGTTCCAAAGGTCCCCAAGGCCGGTGCATGAAATTCAGGCGGCCTGTATGCATATCCCGGCGAGCCGGCATACAGGGAAGCGAGCCAACATAATGCTTGTCAAACGTCTTGGAACGTTGGGCAAACCGGTCAAAATTCGGCGTCGCAATCGCTTCTCCACCATAGGCACCAAGTGCAGCGCGGTTCAGGGAATCAAACAGAACAAAAACTGTCCGCATACGCCACTCGTCCTCCCAAACGAAAATTCTTCTGGCGGAAGTTAAGCAAATTTGCGAAATTCAAAAAAATGAAAAATTTTACCCTCATCCATAGAGAAATTGAATGGATCGAAATTTACTGGCATTTCTTACAATTGCTGAAACCCGAAACATCACGGCCGCGGCCGCGCAGTTAAACATCACCCAACCGACTCTCACCAAACGTCTTCAACAATTGGAAGCGCAACATAGATGCCGTCTGGTCGAAAGGCTCCCCCGCGGTGTGCAGCTCACCCCATCAGGTCAACAGCTCTTGCCTTACGCGCTTCGTATTCAGAACGAGTTTTTGCAGGCAACCGAAGCAGTTCGCTCGTTTGAGTCAGGTCAACTGGATGAGTTGCGCATCGGGTCAGGGCCCCTCTTTCAGATGCGTTATCTTGCGTCCGCTTTGTGCAAACTCATGTCCGAATTTCCGAAAACAAGCATCACTTTGTCAACAGATTTGAACACTACAAATCTGCCAAAACTCCGCGAAGGCAGTCTGGATTTGATGTTCGGAACAACTGAGCATCTGGAGGACGACGACCAGGTTACTTTCCTTCCTCTCACCACGGTTGAGCAGGGTATTTTGTTACGAGTAGATCACCCGGCACTGAGCGACCCCCCGCTCCATCCACGCCATCTGGTCGACACAAAATGGATTTTCTACAGTGATGGGCTGGATAATGAAGAGATGGTACGCACCTATTTCGAGGCACAGGGACTGCCTGCTCCAAACATTGTCATGCGTATTTCGACCTTCACACTGGGGTTTCAACTCGTGGCCCAAAGCGACTATGCCATGATACTGCCAGTTCAGTTGGAGCCTATTCTAGACGCGAAACGTGTCAGGTTGATCAAACCTGACCCGCCTATCAGTCGCAAGCCGGCCGGAGCCTACATGCGACGATCTTCCCGCCAATATCCTATCATCAACCGTCTTGTGGAAATCGTTGCAGACGCCACACGGCAAGCTGACGAATCCGCATAGGCGATTTGCAGATCGCATTCATGATCAAAGCCGCAACACCTTGACCGAACCTGAGCGTAACGTTACGTTGCAATGAAAACGTAACGTTACGCCGCGCCATGTCAATCACCCAAAAGTGGAAGATACGGTGTGCAATCAAAAAATAATGGAGGAAACACATGTATTCAAAACAGGCCATTCGGTCCTTGAACACCAACCCGGACCATATCTCGCAGGAGCAGAAACGCGCACTCGACGAAAATGGTTTCTACACAGTGGAAAATGTTCTGACGCCGGAAGAATGCGCCACAATGGCGCAGGCATTTGAAGACATTATGGCCAGTGAAAAGGATCAAGGCGGCCATGAAGTTCATATAGAACCTGGAGCGAGACGCGTTTCCAACATCTTCAATAAATCAGATGCATTCGACAAGTGTCTCGAAATTCCGGAAGTCCTCGCTGCGTCCAATTATCTGCTTGGTGAATTCAAGGTTCACGGCGCAAACCTGCGCGATCCCAACAAGGGTTTCGGTCATCAGGATTATCACACTGACGTTCCCAAGAAATTCGCCGATGATTGGTGGGTGCTCAACGCTGTTGTCGCATTTGATGATATCACCCTTGAAAACGGTCCAACCCGGGTCGTCCCCGGCTCTCACAAATGGGTTCCAATCAACGTTCCTGTCGTTAATCAAGGTGATTGGGAACCCGATGACGTGCCAACTGATCTGAAAGGCGACGTCCCAGACGATCTCAGTGCCGCGCATCCTCAGGAAATCTTCGTAACCGCGAAAGCTGGTTCGGTTGTCCTTATGAATTCATCCCTATGGCACAGCGGAACGCTGAAACACTCCGATGCCCCACGCCGCGTGTTGCACCTCACATACACCCGCCGCGATCTTCCACAACAACTCACCCAGATAGATTACCTGACACCAGAACTATATGAGCGCATGTCACCGGAACATCGTTACCTTCTGGAGATCGAAGCTCAGGACAATAGCGGGCAGGTTTTGCGACAACCGAAACGTGAACAAGCCGGTTGGTGGAACTAGGAACAGACGAACTCTCTGCTTGCGCACTGTTCTTTTGTGTCGCAAGCGGAGCCACTTATCGTATATGCCAATTGAAACTCAACTGATTGCGAAACACAGGGTTCAGTCTCAATGGCAACCATGAAAGACGTCGCCCGCAGAGCCAAAGTCAGTGTCACCACTGTCTCGGCAACGCTCTCAGGGATCACACCAGTAAGCCCTGAGTTGAAACAGCGCGTACTGACGGCAATTGACGAACTCGGATATTACCGAAATTCAATTGCCAGCGGCCTGAAAAGTGGTCGCACCTCACTGATCGGTTTGATTGTGCCCGATATCACCAATCCCTTTTTCACCCAATTTGTTGAAGACGTTCAACGCCATGCCATTGAACACGGCCAGACGTGTCTGTTGGGCATCAGCGATGCCGATACGAAGCGGGAGAAAAGCCTCTTGCGCCACATGCGGTCTAATCAGGTCGCAGGCACAATTCTATGCCCCACAGGAGGTGCACAGGATTACAAGACCTTGAGCACTGATTGCGGCCCGATGAAACTCGTTGTCGCCAACAACGCTATACCCGGCATGGCATTTGACACAATCATGCTGGACAATTTTCAGGCAGCCCTTATCGCGACACAGCACCTCCTGTCCTTTGGTCACCAACGTGTCGCAATCGTCAACGGCCCGCTTGTACAGGAGCCCGCAAAGCAACGTCAGAACGGATTTCAACAAGCAATGGCAGACGCCGGACTGACGGTCCTTGAGAGTTATGTAGAGCACGGAGATTTTCGCGAACACACCGGTTATGTGGCAGGTCAAAAACTGCTGGCCCATATCGACCGACCAACTGCGATCTTTGTGGCCAATAACCAGATGCTGATCGGCGTCATGCGCGCAATCGCCGACAGCAACCTTGCCGTACCATCTGATATTTCGGTTGCCAGCATCGACGATTTTTCCTGGGCAACCGCCTTCAGGCCAACGCTTACAATTGTCCGCCAGCCCCTCGCCGCCATGGCGGCAACGGCCTTCTCAGTCTTGCAGGAGCGTATTGCTGGCAAAGGCGCCGAGCCGCATCACGCAATCTTCCAGCCAGAACTGGTCATACGCCAATCCTGCGCGTCTCCATCTTGAACCTGGTCTAAATCTGGTCTGGTGCCCGCTACTCTAGCAACCGCGCTGCCTCATGGAACTTTCAATGGCCTGAACCTTGCCTTTCGAAACAGCAATTTGGCCCTCCTTGTCCCCTCCGGTCAAAGACCCGGCAGGAATACCAACGAGAAACACACCAACAGCATCACTCGTGGCTGCCTTGTTCTGTGCCTTGGACAAAGCCGCAAGCGATTCTTGCTCATCAACGAGTTCCTGCGCCAGCTTCTGGCAGCCCATATTGGAATAGGAGGCCATTGGAATATTCACCGGCACAATAGCATCCGGCCGCTTGGCACATGCATTCAACACAACCAATGCGGTTAGAAAAATCATTAATTTACGCATACTTACCCCCTGATTGGTTGTACATTACAAAAAATCTTACAAAAGTTGAGTCTTTTCTCTCCAAACCAGAAAATTAGCAGCGCTTTTGCACTCTTATTGGTAATTTGGCGCGTACTTTTGGTGCTGAATATGAGAAAACCATTTGCAAGCAAATCGCTGTTCTTTGCATTATGAATTGCGACAGTTTGATCAAACAAATGGTAATGCAAAAACAGGCAAGTCAGGGGCAGCAGATACACTTGCTACGCGCAGTCCTTTGCTAACTTAACACTTGCCATTACCGTTTTGATTGACCGCCAATCTTTATTGGGGCAAGGCTCCCCAATGTGTCGAACTTGCCCTGCAGGAATCACGTGACCGAGCAATCAACCACAGACAAACAAAATCCTGAAACGACAGAGACTGTGGCTCCCCAAGTGGAGTACTCGGTCTCTTCCGGCATCGCAAACCGGTTGGCACGTTCGAAATTTTCGGTGGCTTTCACATCCTACCAGTCAGGGCTTTTATATTTCGTCGGCCTTAATCCAAAAGGCGGCATAAATATACACCAGGCGGCTATGCCCAAACCAATGGGCCTTTGCCTGGATGATCAGGGTGCATTGACCATGACGGCTGGATTTCAGGTCCTGCGTTTTGAAAATGTGCTGGAACCAGACCAGCGCATCAACAATCAGTTTGATGCCTGTTACGTTCCCCGCACGGTTCATGTCACTGGCAGTCTGGATGCGCATGATGTGGGAATTGATGAGGAAGGCAAGCCGCTCTTCATCAACACGCGCTACAATTGCCTTGCCACTGTTTCCGCCAGGCACAGCTTTGAAATGGTTTGGAAACCGGCCTTTATCTCTGATTTGGTAGATGAAGATCGCTGCCACCTCAACGGTCTGGCAATGGAAGGCGGAAAGGCGCGCTATGTCACTGCAGTCTCCCGTTCCAACACCATCGATGGCTGGCGCGACAGGCGCTCCGACGGCGGCATTGTCATTGATGTCGCCAGCAACAGGATTGTCTGCGAGGGCCTTTCCATGCCGCATTCTCCGCGCATGCATAATGGAGAATTGTGGCTGATGAACTCTGGAACCGGCGAATTGGGTGTTGTTCGCTTCAATAAGGATGGCATGGGCACTTTCGAGCCCCGCGCCTTCTGCCCGGGCTTTCTGCGCGGCCTGGCATTTCACAACGGCTTCGCCTTTGTCGGTCTCTCCCGCCCCCGCTACAAAAGATTCGAAGGACTGGCACTGGACCAAAAACTCAAAGATGCAGATTCAGAACCTTGGTGCGGTATTCAGATCATAGACCTTAACAATGGGAACTGTGTTGACTGGTTCCGAATAGATGGAACCGTTGGCGAGCTCTACGATCTGGAAATCATACCTGATCACCTCTGCCCAATGGCCATCCACCCGCATTCCGAAGAAGCAGCCAATCTGATTACCCTTCCACGTTAGAGCCCAGACTCAATTGAGAAGCCCAATCGGGGAATAGATACTTTGTCAGCTACGCGTCACATCATATCTTCAATCAACAAATTTGGATTCTCCAGCAAATCTGGCGGCTATAACCGAGTGGCCTTTAGTGACGCTGATATGGATGCCCGCGCATGGCTTGTAGAGTTTTTACATACCGAAGGGTTTCCAGCTTACATGGACCCAATCGGCAATGTGATCGGGCGGTGGGGCAACAAGAAAGAACCCGTCGTCATGAGTGGTTCACATACCGACACCGTACCAGATGGCGGAGCATTTGACGGGACGCTGGGCGTTGCCGCCGCCATTGCCGCCATGATCACCTTACGTGAGGTGGACAATGAGTTGGCATACGCCATGGAAGTGGTTTCCTTTGCCGATGAAGAAGGTCGATTTGGCGGGATGCTTGGCTCACAGGCACTCTCTGGTCAGATAACTCAAAGTTGGATTGAACAGGCAAAAGACGCAGATGGCGTTTTGTTAACAGACGCAATGAATGCACAAGGCCTTGATGCAGCGTCAGCGCTGGGCTGCGCACGTCAGCCTGGGAGCTTGAAAGCTTTTGTGGAATTGCACATTGAACAAGGACCGATTCTAGAAAATGAAAAGGTGTCGATAGGAATTGCCACAGTGATATCCGGCATTTGCCTGCTTTCGGTCAGCCTCAAAGGTACCGCCAATCATTCTGGCACCACCCCAATGGATCAACGACGCGACCCAATGGTCTGCGCCGCGTCTGTGATCAACCAGATTGATACAGTCCTCCGGCACCATGGTTCTGATCAATCGCGCATCACGGTTGGCAAGATCGAAGCATGGCCGAACACACCCCATACGATTGCAAAAACTGTTACCTTTACAATCGTCATCAGGGATACCGACAAAGCGGTTATGGGAGCCCTTCAGGAAGCTTTGGAAAGGACAATCGCCGCAACAGCAAGCCATCACGATTTATGGAACGAGATCACACCCATGAGTTGGCTTGACCCTGTGGTATTGGATAGTGACCTGCCTGAAACCGCCGAGCGCTGCGCTGCAAAGAGCAGCCATTCCTGCCAACTAATGGCATCTGGTGCTGGCCACGACGCGCAATCAATGCAGGCTATCTGCCCGGCATCCTTGATCTTCGTTCCAAGCCAAAATGGCATAAGTCACGCGCCGGAAGAATTGACAAGCTGGGACGATATTGAAAGAGGCACAGATGTGCTGATTGAGATGGTCAAAAGCCTGACACGCAAAACAATTTGATTTAAGGCAGCACAAAGCGCTGGACAAAACATACCAAAAAAGAAACGATTGTTTCAAACGCCCCCAAAAGCATCATTTTTGAAACGAACCTGCTATGACTGAGGCCAGCCTTTCAGAACGCATTCTTGAAATTTTTGACGACCTCACACGAAATGAACGCCATCTGGCAGATCTCTTTTTAGAACAGCCGGACATCATAGCGTTGAATACTGCAGCCCATATTTCTGAACTTGCAGGTGTTTCCAAGGCTACAACCGCCCGGTTTTTCAAACGGCTTGGTTATCCCAGTTTTAGAACAGCCCAACACTTGGCTCGGTCTGGTGACCTGGCAGATCAAGGCGGCAAACGCGTCTTTTCGCGTCCGCTGGAAAAAAAGTCCGGTCGCAGCGAATTGGCCGACCATCTGGCAAATGATGTGCAGAATTTGGTGAAGTCGATTGAAGCCATTCGCAGCGACGAACTCAATAATGCGGTGATGCAATTGGCGCGGGCCGAAAAAATATGGGTCGTTGGTTTTGGCGAAAACTATCCGCTTGCCCATTTTGCCAGATCGCAATTGATCAAGGTAAAACCGGATATCCGAATGATCCCGATTGGCGGGTTTTCAGTTCCTGAGGAATTCGCTTCCATAGAAGAAACAGACGCAGTGATTGCACTGGGCATTGGTCGCAAGACACCCAGTCTTCGGTCCATTATGCGTTCTGCATTGGTCAGCGGCGCAAATGTGATTTATCTGACCGATCAGACTTCCGCTGGCATTGCAGAATCCGCGGCCGTCATACTGCGATGCCGCACACAGGGCGTCTCATTGTTCGATTCTGTCGCAGCTCCCGTTTCACTGCTAACATATTTGTGCGTTGCAGTTGCAAGCCGCGTTGGCCAGAAGTCCATTGAACGTATGCGCTACATTGAAAGCATCCATGATGAGTGGGGAGGCTCCCTTGCGGGAGATTTCTAAAATCTATCTTGCATGATTGAACGGTCAATACCTGCCCAAATGATTCATTTTTGAAAATAGTGTTGTCAATTATGAAATTTCTTTGACCGGTTCCACAGACTTCAATAGCTTTTGAACAGCGATAACCACATCGCCTTGCAGCATAACATACAGAAATTCTGAGTGGCACATCAGACTGACCGCCAACGGCATGTTCGCCGCTGGTCTGGTGCAGTGTGCCGCTTTTACACCAATACACATTGCAAAGCAGAGGACACAAAGAATGCGAAATTTCTTAGGAAAACATGCCATTTGTGCAGGGGCTTTTGCCCTCGCATTAGGTGGCTCCATGGCGGCAGCCAGTGCGCAGGATATAGTCTGGGCACGCTACGGTGACATTGACACTCTTGATCCACACAAAGCCACCAGCACCCTTTCCCTTCAGGTCTGGAGCCTGATGTATGATACACTGCTTGCGGTAGATGCTGACGGTAACCCGGTCCCCCACGTTGCCAAGTCCTGGACATCCAATGATGCTGGCACCGAGTATACATTCGCGCTGAATGAAGGAGTGATGTGTCATGATGGAACCCCACTGGATGCCAATGACGTAAAATATACGATAGGCACGGCATTCGACAGCGAAAAGCCAAGTCTCACCAAAGGCAGTTGGGGTCCAATCAGCAGCGTGGACGTGATCGATGCCCTCACCTTCAAACTGACTTTGGATTCACCTTTTGTCGCACTTGTCCCATTTTTGGCGGACAGTTTTTCTTCGATCATTTGTGATTCAAACAAGGATGCCGCTGGTTTTGGCACCGATACGGCTATTGGGTCCGGGCCATGGAAGTTGGTCTCCTGGACCAAGGGCGACAAAATTGTTTTTGAGAAAAACCCCGATTACAAGAATTTTGGCAAGCTTGCCAAGAACCCGGGCGCTCCATACATGGATGGCCTTGTCATCACCACAGTTCCAGAACCTCAGGCTCGCTTCGCGGCGCTGAAAACCGGCGAAGTACACATTGCCGAACCTCCCTTTGATGACGTCGCGGCCATCAAGGAATCTGGCGAATTGCAGATTATGGTTGCGGAAAACACCGGACAAAACGTCTTTTGGGAATTTGCCGTCCACAGACCGCCCTTCAACGACAAGCGTGCCCGCCTTGCCGTTGCGCACGCTACAGACGCCGCAACAGCGATCAGCTTAATCTATGGCGATCTGTCCATTCCGGAATATTGTCCTGTATCGCGGGGTGTCTTTGGCAATGATCAGGATTTCTGTGCCCAGTATCGCCCGGAATATGACCCGGACAAATCCAGAGCCCTGCTGGCAGAATTGGGTTACAGCGAAGCAAACCCGCTTGAAACTGCGCTTTTGGTCTGGACAGGTGGCAACCGTCAAAAGCTGGGTGAAGTATTCCAGGCTCAATTGGCTGAAGTCGGTATAAAAGCCAATATCGAAATCATGGATATCGGCTCTCTGAATGCGCGTGTCCGTCAGGAAAATGAAAATACGCAAGGTACCACAGGCAGCATGGATATGATGACGTGGTCCTGGTATGATCCAGATATTCTGTATGCCTTGTGGCACACACCCGGTGCTTATCGCGGATATACGTCTCCCGAACTCGATGCCATACTGGATGAAACTCGTGTTCTGACAGACCCCGAAGCACGTAAGGCAAAAGTTCAGGAAGCGTTCAAATATCTTCTGTCAAATGCCATTCACGTGCCGCTTTATACACCTGGCTGGGAATGGGTCTTCGCGGTTCGCCCCGAAGTGAAGGATTTCCACATCGCGCCATTTGTTTACCCGATCTTCAGCGATATTAAGATCGAAGGCTAAATCTGCTGCCCCGCATGCACTGCATGCGGGGCTGTTTGTCCCTTTCACGGAGCGCGATCAAACATGCTGTCTTTTCTCGCCGGTCGCCTGACAATGGGACTCCTGACAGTCTTTGTGACGACCATACTGGTTACTCTTCTCATTCATCTGGTGCCGGGCGATCCTGTGCAAATCATGTATGCCCAAAGCCAGGGAACGACACCTGAGCAGATGGAAGAAGTGCGCAAGAGTCTCGGGTTGGATAAACCCATCCCGGTTCAATATTTCATGTTTGTAGGCCGCCTTCTGGAAGGTGATCTGGGCTACACAATTCGAGGCGGGCAACCTGTCCTCGACGTCATTTTACAGCGTTTGCCAAACACCATTGTTTTAGCTGTTGCGGCCATGGCGATAGCCATTCTCATTGGTGTGCCCATTGGTTTTTTTGCAGCTTACAAGCAGGGAACAATCTGGGATGTGACCCTTATGATCACAGCAATAGCCGGGATCTCGATGCCCCATTTCTGGCTTGGGTTGATTCTTCTCTTCTACTTTGCCGTTGATTTGGGATGGCTCCCGGTCAGCGGTGGTGGACCACTCAATCTAGTCCTGCCAGCTGTAACGCTGGGCCTATCCAATGCGGCCATCTTTGCGCGCCTGACCCGATCCTCCATGATCGATGTCTTGAGTCAGGACTTTGTACAGACCGCCATTGCAAAGGGACTGCCTCAGAAGCTGGTACTTCGTCGCCACGTCCTGCGCGCTGGCCTGATACCCATCATCACCATGATGGGCTTGCAATTTGCATTCATGATGGGTGGCGCCATTGTGGTCGAAAACATATTTTCTTGGAACGGGGTTGGTCGCATGGCTGTTGAAGCGATTTTCCAGCGTGACTATCCGATCATTCAGGGGTTCATCCTCACATTTGCCGTTGTCGTCGTTATCGTTTCCATCATGCTGGATGCAGTTTATGCATTCATCGATCCACGCATTCGGCGGAGCTGAGCATGGGTGAGATAACAGTAAATACTCCCGGGTTATCTGCAGAAGCTACGCAGGTATCGCCCGGGTTCTGGCGAAGATTGGTTCGCACACCAAATGGCTTTATTGGCCTTCTCATAGTCACCATTTTGATTGTGTGTGCTTTTGGAGCAGATTTTCTTGCGCCTTACAATCCAACCAAAATGGGATCTGGTCCCAGATTCCTGCCTCCAGGCGGCGACTTCCTGCTGGGAACCGATGAATTTGGCCGTGATATGCTGTCGCGTATCCTTTACGGAAGTCGGCTAACTCTGCTCATTGGTGCTGTGGCCGTCGGTATATCGCTCACTGTTGGTATGCTTCTGGGGATGGTAGCCGCCTATTGCCGTGGGTGGATCGAAACGGTTTTGATGCGGAGCGCAGATATTCTGTTCTCATTTACGGAAACGCTCATTGCATTGGCCTGCGTGGCTGTTCTCGGGCCAAGTCTGCAAAATGCAGTTCTCGCGGTCAGTATCGCCGGGATACCCTTTTATGCCCGAACCTGCTATTCGGCCTCCCTTGTCGAGGTCTCCAAACCCTATTTTGAAGCCAGCATCGCAGCAGGTGCCGGGCCATTCAGAATGGTTTTTCATCATCTGCTACCCAATGTCCTCCCAACAATGATCGTTGTTGCGACTTTGGGCGTCTCGACCGCTATTCTTGCGGCTGCAGGGTTGAGTTTTCTAGGGCTGGGGGCACAACCACCGACACCTGAATGGGGCTATATGCTTGCCGGCTCCAGAGATTACATCAACCGGGCACCATGGTTGATGACCATACCCGGGATCGCAATTGCCATAACCGTATTGGGATTCAATCTGCTTGGCGATGGATTCCGCACCGCATTGGATCCGAAAGAGAGGGATCGATGACATCGGCATCCCTACTAGATGTGGAAAATCTTTCTGTTGGATTGCGATCCAACCGTTCCATGACAACTGTAGTTTCAGACCTTTCGTTTCATCTGAAACAGTCGGAAATTCTGGCGATCGTTGGAGAAAGCGGATCCGGAAAAAGCATGACCGCCAAAGCCCTGATGGGTCTATTGCCAGCCGGAGCAAAAGTTACCGGATCAGCGCGATTCAAGGACGTGGATATTTTGGCAAACGCTGACCGGAAAATGCAGGCCATTCGGGGAACGGGCATTGGAATGATTTTCCAGGAGCCGATGTCTGCCCTCAATCCGGTCTTAACAATCGGCTTGCAAATGACAGAGGCATTACGTGTCCACGGCCTTGCGAACCAGGCAGACGCCAACAAAAGAGCGATTGAAATGCTGGACCGCGTCGGCATATCCGCGCCCAATACGCGCTTGGGTCAATACCCTCATGAATTTTCTGGTGGGATGCGCCAGCGCGTCATGATTGCCATGACAATGCTGCTTGAGCCGGACCTGATCATTGCCGATGAACCGACAACGGCTTTGGATGTAACCGTGCAGGCCCAAATTCTAGACTTATTGAAAGGAATCGTGGCCGAAACCAGTATTGGCATGTTGCTGATTACACACGACATGGGTGTTGTCGCAGAAACCGCTGATCGGGTCCTTGTGATGAAACAGGGAAGCAGCGTTGAAGAAGCAGCCGTCCGCACATTATTCGCCGATCCAAAGGCCCCATACACAAAGGCATTGCTGGCAGCAGTACCAAGACTTGATGGCAATACATACAGCCCGAGCGAATTTTCTGATGGCGACGCACCCATCCTCGAAGTGTGCAATTTGGAGAAATCATTCTCAAAGAAAAGCGGTTTTTGGCGAACGCAAGCCACGACGAGAGCCCTTAAGAACGTATCCTTGAGTGTGCGGGAGGGAGAGACCCTTGCTATTGTTGGGGAAAGTGGTTCCGGGAAATCCACGCTTGCAAGAGCCATTACCCGGTTGCTGACAGTCGATAGTGGTCGTGTGATCGTCAACAATCAGGACTTTCTGGCGTTGAAAGGTCAATCCTTACGTAAGGCCCGCAGCGACATCCAGATGATTTTCCAGGACCCTTATTCATCCCTTGATCCGCGCTTCAAAATTGGACGCACTATCGAAGAGCCAATTCATATCCATCAAAACATCGAGTCGTATCAAGCACGGCAGAGAGTGAACGCACTTCTCGAACAAGTTGGGCTCACACCCGACATGGCAGATCGTTACCCCCATGAATTTTCTGGCGGCCAACGTCAGCGCATTGCCATTTCAAGGGCCTTGGCGTCCAGTCCCAAGATCATAGTAGCGGACGAACCAACATCTGCCTTGGATGTCTCAATTCAGGCTCAGGTTCTGGATTTATTGCTGCGTCTGAAAAAAGAGCTCTCCTTGACCATGCTTTTCATTTCGCATGATCTGGCGGTAGTTGGAAAAATATCAGATCGTGTTGCCGTCATGCGAAACGGCCAAATCCTTGAATTGGGGCCCACGGATCAGATCCTTCTTGAGCCTCAGCACCCTTACACAATCGCACTTTTGTCTGCCGCACCTTCACCTGATCCGGAACGGAAACATAGGCTGAGGGTTGACCTGCCTCATATCAAGGATGCTGGCCCATTGAGAGAAGTCCAATCCGGCCATTGGGTCGCAACATGACTATTGGGATTGCAACCTACGGCCCGAATGCCGGAGCAGCTTGTGTGGCGGCACTCAAATCTGTCGAAGCGGTCGGCAGAGGCGCAATCGGTGGCTTTGTAAGCCTTGTTGTGATTACGCAAGATGGGGATTTGAAGCATTTGACATGCCAAACGGAAGGCACTCGGGGCCTCTTGCAAGGCGCAAATCTGCCGATCGAATTCGCACAGGCCGAGTTGGCCACTCTAATGTCAAGCGGACCAAATAGGCCAGAGCCACTGGAAAGCTTCACTGTGGCAAAAGCTGGTGTTGCTTTGGTAACCGGTCATCGCATGCCCAATGCAATCGGTGTGTCCGGTAAAGCCCTGAATCAATCCGTTCTTGATCATATTGAAACGGGTCATGAACCACACACCGCTATGTCCATGATCCTGACTGAAAACCCGAACGCTGACGCCGGGTTTCTGGTACTCACCGCAGATAGAAAGCTTTTCACAGCAAACAGTGCACTGGTTGAACAACGCTCTGATACAGGGCTTTGCGTTCTTGATGATCCAGCCACCGAACTTGGCGCTGGCGTAATACACAACGGAATTTTACCCAGCAAACCGCTCGCAAGTCTCGCAGCCGAAGTGGCAATGGATCATATGTATCCGGCAGATGCAGCTTACGCGTCGATAGAATTCAGAACCGGAACCCGACTTTCCCTTGCAGAGTCTACCTATGTAGAAGTTGATGAGCATGGTGTTGTAGCCGGAATTTTTGTAGACGACCCATTGATCCTGATGGGCACAAGAGGTGTAGGATTGGGGTATAAGGTCCCCGTCGTAAAATCAGTTCATTCTCTGGGCCATATGACATATGAGCCATTTCTATTGGTGACTGACGGAGTTCTCTCTCAAATTGATGGAAACTCAGCTCTCGCGGTGTCGATCAGGCGGGACAAATGAGTTCGAACCGGCGAAATTCGATCTACAGTTTCGAGCATGTGATTGAATATACGTGGATATTCCTCAGGGCAGTGTAATTCGGTCCAATCGATCAAGCAGCCGGCTTAGCTCACGAAGGGTCGTCTCATCCGGCAAGCATGTTGGCGGGCGAATGATGGCCGTATCAAACACACCGCGACGTTGCAAAATTGCCTTGTGAACGTGGTAAAACAGATCTCCTGACTGAAATCCAAGACGACTGACCGGCAAAATGCAGTTTTCCAGAAGTGTCTCTGCATGATCCTCATCGCCTGCTTCCAGACACGACCAGACAGCCATGAACTCCTTGGCCTGGCTGGCAAATGGCATTGTTCCACGCGCACCCCGTCGATATTCTTCCACCAAGGTTCCACCACCAGCACCACCAAGCACAGAAAGCCGTGTGCCCACAGCTGTGGCCATTCGCGCAGCCTGAGTAACCGTTGGCTGTGTTTCCACCTTGATCGTATCGACCTGCGGCACCTGTTCTGCGATCGCAAGCGCGAGTGAGGGCGGGATCGGTGCTTGCGGAACGTCCTGCAAAATGATGGGTAGGCTGGTCGCCGACGCGATTGCGCCGATATGATTAGTGACCGCTTCCGGATCCATCGGGAAGAAGTCCGGTGGCCAGATCATGAGCCGGTCAGCACCAGCGTCCTTGGCATCCTTGGCCAGTTCTATAGCTAGTGCCGTACCCGGCGCGGACGTGTTCATGATAACCGGCACACGCCCGGAGACCTTGTCGACAACGGCAGACAAAAGCAGACGTTTTTCGTCCCGATTCAGTTTGAAAATTTCGCTGCCAATAGCAACACCAATTCCGTGAACACCAGCATCAAGCGTCTCGTCGATCTCACGCGCAAGGCTGACAAAATCGATAGTACCCTCTGAATCAAATGGGGTTAAAAGTATTGGAACGATACCCTGAAGACCGCTCATTAAATCGTCCTTTCCTCGTCCAAGACAAAAACCTCATTCAGCATGCCGCGAATTGGACGACCGTCTTCATCGCTCATCATCAATGGCTCCATCATGCGCCACCATCGTTGCATCGTTTGCGTTGGCTTGGTGTCAGCTCCAGGGAAAGCTGTGTTACGTTGCTGGAAAGCAAAAACCTCCCGGCCATCGCGGTAAATCGCAAAGGTTTCCACCCCGGCGGCGCGCATCTCGGCAATCAATTCCGGCCAGACCTGCGCATGGGCTGTGTCATACGCCGCCTCGCCTCCGCTGCGCAGCTTCATACGCCAGGCTTTCCGATAAACCGTCATGCCTCAAACCGGTTATCAGTAATAAAATCCCAGACGATATCGTAGCCAAGACCAGGCATATCCGGGAGAGCAATGTCACCATTAGCATCCATGATATCGCAGTTCCGGCCCAAATAGGGGTGTGGCGCATCATAATTGACACCGGGTGCCAGAAGACCCTTCTCATACCATTCACTGGTATCTTCCGATGTGGCCCCCATGACCTGAAGATTGCCCCAGCCAGCCATGTGAATCTCACACCGTATTCCATAGGCTTCACAGACAATGGCGGTTTTCCGGCAACCGGTGATGCCTCCCCTGCGAACATCCATACGGCTCATGTCGGATGCCCCGCGTAAGATCCAGTCTGCACGTGTGAAAACCCCGCCCGCGGCAATTTCAGGAGCCAGAATGGGTATCGTGAGTTCACGGCAGAGACGGACGTAACTCTCCACACGGTATTCCGGCATCGGATGCTCGAACCAATAGAAATCGAGCTTTTCCAGCTCGCGCCCGACTTTGATTGTCTCTTCGATAGTGTGGTAGGTACCCCACACATCATACATGAGCACCATGTCCGGACCCACAGCCTCTCGAACAAGGTTTACAGTTTCAATGTCCGCACGAATATTCGATGGACGACCATTTGTCGGCTGCCCGGTATCCGGGTCCCAGAAATAGTGCGGATGTATTTTGTAAGCCTGATATCCCTCAGCCTGACAGGCTAAGGCATGTTCTGCATAGACTTGTGGCTTGCCGATGTTGGGATAGGTAGAGGCATAGGCCTTCACTTTATCCCGCGCACCACCCATGACCTTGTAGACCGGCTGCCCGAAGACGCGCCCTGCCAGATCCCATAAAGCCAGATCAATGACGCTTGAGGCGACCTCGGACAAGTTGGCCACCCACATCCATTTCCAAACCGTTTCACGGTCAAACGGATCGGTACCGATCAGCATATTGCGCACCCGGCCTTCGATCAAAGCCTGTTCGTCGCGCGTCATGCCATCCTGATCGCCATGTTTGCCACCGCCGAAAAAGTAACCCGACACGCCCTCGTCTGTGTCAATGCACGTGACGGTCTGAATCACCTCTGCATTCGGGATCAACCGACCATGGCCGATATCCCAACGGTCAGCATGGGTGCGAAAACGGATGACACGAACATCGGAAATCTTCATGACTTGCCCTGCTCTACCAGATCGCAGCTTCGCTCTGCGTATCAAAAAGGCGCAGCTTGCCCTCAGTCACGCGGATATGCACAGCATCGCCCGGCGACAGGGTTACACGGTCCCGCGTCGTCATGACCAGCGAAGCGCCGTCCATTCGCAAGGTCAGCTGTGTTTCCGCCCCCGTGGGTTCAATCAGGCCAACTGTCGTTTCCGCACCACTGTCGGATAGGAAAATATCTTCAGGCCGTATACCCGCAGTGACGGCCGAACCCTCGGGCAGGCTATCAGGCGCAGGTCCCAAAGCAGCACCGCTTGGCGTAATGACAGTTCCGTTCTGCACGGTCGCGTCGATGAAGTTCATCGCAGGCGATCCGATGAACCCGGCGACAAAGACATTGACGGGCCTGTCATAAAGCTGGAGCGGCGATCCCATCTGTTCCACATGACCGCCGCGCATCACAACGATCTTGTCTGCCATGGTCATCGCTTCAATCTGATCATGGGTCACATAGACGGTGGTCGTGCCAAGACGCTGATGTAGCTCCTTGATTTCCGACCGCATCTGCACTCTCAGCTTGGCATCGAGGTTGGACAGCGGCTCATCAAACAGAAACACTTCCGGGTCACGGACAATGGCGCGACCCATGGCGACGCGCTGACGCTGTCCACCTGACAATTGCTTCGGATAACGTTGCAACAGCGGCACAAGGTCCAAAATCTCGGCGGCAGCGCGCACCTTTCGATCGATCTCGGACTTCGACTCCTTGGCCAACCGCAAAGAAAAACCCATATTCTTTGCAACCGTCATATGCGGGTAAAGCGCATAATTCTGAAATACCATCGCGATATCACGGCGTTTGGGTGGCAAATGGTTGATAACCTCATTGTCCAGACTGATCTGGCCATCGCTGATCGTCTCAAGCCCTGCAATGGCACGCAGTAGTGTTGATTTACCGCAGCCTGATGGACCGACCAGCACGGTAAACTCACCATCATCCACTTGCAGGTCGATGCCGTGCAGTACTTCCACAGCGCCATAGGATTTGCGTATATTGTTGAGCGTGACGGATCCCATCTGTCGCTACCTGCCTTCCACATATGCGCCTGCAGTCACAGGCGCGAATTGATCTTCGACATCCGGCTGTGGCCGGTTGCCTGCAATATCGTTGGGAATAGCGACGCAGCCTTGCGAAAAGACAGCCGACGGCCCCATCAGCCCATAGAGCTGCGATTCTGCGCCCCGGTCCACGAACTCCACCAGCGCATCCGCCTGCCGTGCTGCAGCCAGTGCCAACGCCCAGGGCTGTTCGCAGGTATTGTGCAAAATCACCGGAACATCAGCAGCATCGGCCATGTCGAGAATGCGCAGCGTCTCACTGATCCCGCCCGCCCAGGCGACATCGGGTTGCAGCACATCGACCAACTTATCTCGCAGTAGATCGGCACAATCCCAGCGCGAAAACGCGAAATTGCCCAGAGCAAGCGAAACAGACGGGTCCATCTCGGATTTGATCCGCTTCATTCCCTCAATGTCGTAAGGCGGAATAGGATCTTCGATCCAATGCAGGTTCAAATCATGCGCTGCATCCAGGAACCGCAGCGTATAATCGGCATCCCAGGCCATGAACGCATCAATCATGATCGGCACGTCCGGGCCCGCGACATCGCGAAACTTGCGCATGTAATCGACATTGGCTTGCAAACCGGTCTGTCCGGTTTCCGGCCCGAACGGAGCTGCGGCCTTCAGCCCGCGCCAACCGGCTGCCCCATGAACTTCCGGCTGTGGCGTGGTGACGTAGACCGGCAGCGTATTTTGCGCCGAACCGCCCAGCATACTGACAAGCGATTGACCCTGCGTTTTCGCCGCCAGATCCCACAGCGCAATATCGACACCCGATACCGCCATCATCGAAAAGCCTGACCTGTCGCAGGGCAGCAGAGAGAAGAACATCTGGTCCCAAAGCGACGCAATATCGCCAATCTGCTCACCCACCAAAAGACGCGACAGGTGATCATTGACGATCATCGCCACAATCTCTCCGCCATTGGTGCAGGACCAGCCCGTCGTTCCGTCCTCAGTCACGACGCGCACGAACACCTTCTTGGTCGGCCACATCCAGCTGGAGCGCTTTTCGCCAAACCTTGGAAAACGCGACATCGGTGATGCAACACGCGAGGTTTGCAGCACCTGTTTTTGAAAGCCACGATCTATGGCGCGGGCTTCGATTGAGACAATTTTCATCCCTTCACCGCCCCGGCCAGCAGACCGCGTGTGAAATATCGTTGGCCAAAGAAGAACACCACCATGATTGGCATTGCCACAAGCGTAGCTGCAGCACCCACCTTCTGGAATTCCAGCGTGAACAACTCCACGAAACTTGCCAGACCGATGGTCACTGTCTTGTTTGCGCTTGATTCCAGCAGGATCGAGGCGAATGCAAATTCGGACCACGCCCCGACAAAATGCCACATCGCCGCAGTTATCAGCGCGGGCGTTGCCAGCGGCAGCACCACCAAAAACATTGCCTGTAAACGGCTGGCGCCATCCATCATGGCGGATTCCTCCAGTTCCACGGGGATTTCACGCAGGCTTGAGGCAATAATCCAGGTCGCAAAGGGCAAACCGAAAGCGGAGTAAAGCAAGATCAGACCAAGCAGACTGTCCTGCAGCCCCAGCGTGTTCATCAGCCGATAGGTCGGCAGCAACAAGGCTGCGCCCTGAAACATCCGAGACACCAGAAGACCGCCCAATATCAGATCGCGCCCTGGAAACTTAAGCCGCGCAAAGGCATATCCTGCGAAGGTGCCAAGGATGACGACGATGATGGTTGATGTCACTGCAACAGTGAAGCTGTTGGAGATCAGCGTTGGCCAGTTCAGCAATTGGCTCGACTGCGACCCACTGTCGAAAAGGTCTCGATAGGCTTGTAGGGTCGGTTCTTCCGGCCAGAAAGCAATCGGCAGTTGCGCCAGTTGGTCACGTGTCTTGAATGAGGCCAGAAACAACCAAAAAATTGGAAACAGAATGTAGACAGCGATAACGGCACCGCACAGACTGATGAAGGCCCAGTAATACGGGCGCGCGGTTTCGTTCATGATGCCGCTCCCGAGGCCCATGACCTGCGATTGACATACAGGTACAGCGCCACAATCACCATCAGCATGACCAGGTTCACCACGGACATGGCGGACGCAACTCCCCAGCTGAAAAATTCAAAGCTTTGCTGATAGATGTATGTAGACATGATCTGACTTGCGTTTGCCGGGCCGCCACCGGTCATGATCCATGGCAGAGCGAACTCGGCGGTGATCCAGATCATTGAAATGACGGTGACCGCTGTCAGCGAAAACGCAATGTTTGGGATCACCACGAAACGGAAACGTTCAAAGGCATTGGCACCATCCATGCGCGATGCCTCGATCTGTTCATTGGGAACCGACCGGATCGCCGCACACAGGATCAGGGCCACCAAAGGCATCTTGCGCCAGATCAGCACAACAACCAAAGTCCACATCACCAGATCGGGATCGCCAAGAAATGAAATTTGCTGTTCAGTCAACCCGACCGATTGCATCGTACTGCCAATCACACCAACCTGCCCGTGCAGCATCCATTTCCACGCCATAGCGGTCACAACGTCGGGCATCACCCAAGGCAACAGGATCAGCGCCCGAAGCCCGGTGGTCATTTTGCTGTCAATGGCCAGAAAGGCACCCACTGCAAGTCCGGTCACAACACATAAAACAGTGCCGCCCAGAATCCAGATCGCCGTATTCTTCAACACCAGCGTGAACATGGGATCAGCCGCCAGAGCCCGAAAATTACCCAGCGTGCCGAACCCCCGCTCCTGTCCCATGACGACTTGCGTCAGACTCAAAGTGGCCACATCCCAGGTCGGTCCAATGACAAATGCCAGCACGGCAGCAACCACCGGCAAGATCATGAAATAGGCGAGCCAGCGGTCACTTGAGCTGTTCATAAATGTCCCCTCGGGATGAAGCAGAAAAGGGCTGCGCAGTGGTCAACCGCGCAGCAAGGTTCAGTTTTCAACAGTCCAGAACTCAGCCGCGCAGCAAATCGATCTGGGCCTGGGCAGCAGTGGTGGCCTCATCCATGGCCTCTTGCGCGGTTTTCTGCCCCAGAACCGCCTGTTGGATGGCAGTACCAAGCGCACTTTCGACCGCCGAAACGCCGATGAACCGCGGCATTGGCTCAGCCCCTTCAAACAGCGTACCTTCATTGAAGGATTCAACCCAGTTCGGCCATGCGTCGGCCAGGCCCTGCTCACCCCAGGCGACCTTGCCTGCCGGTATGCGGGCGATCTCAGGGTTGCCACCCCAGATCTTGAGTTGCTCGTTCTGCGACCAGAAATCAATGTACTCGACCGCAGCTTCCGGATTTTTGGCGCGTGCCGAGACCATGAGAATGGCTGTCGGATCCATAATCGCCGCAACAGGCGGGAAAGCGCCACTTGGTGTATCCGGACGTGGGAATGGTGCCCCTGTCCAATTCAGACCCTCAGGTGTGCCCCAAGGTGTGTTCAGCCAGGAAAGACCGATCCACATCGCCGAGCGCCCCTGTGCAAAAAGCTGAGCCGTATCGCGGAAAAATGTCTCTGTCAGCGATGTCGCCTGCGGAGTGGACCCATCAGCGATAAGATCAACATAAAGCTGTAGCGCATCGACCATGCCGGCATCATTCAGCGTTACCTTGCCTGTTTCTTCGTCAAACACACGGCCGCCATTGGCATAGGCAATGCCTTGGAAAATATTGATATCGACCGGCGCTGTCGTCGCTGGAAAGGCGATGCCAGGACGATCAGGCTTTGTCATGGCCTTGGCATATTCGCGTACTTCCGACCATGTCCGTGGCGGACGGTCAAACCCGGCCTCTTCCATCATATCAACGTTGATCGCCAGGAAGCTGGCCATATCGACATAGGTTGGAAGACCGTACAATTTGCCTTCATGCATGCCTGAAGCCAGCACCTCCGGCACGATACGATCTTTCCATCCGGCCACACGATCGCCGGCAATGTCGTCAAGCGGCTGGATCATACCAAAACCGGCAAATTCGGGAATGTCCTGCCCGAAAGCGATAACCACATCAGCCATTCGATTTGTCTGGAATCCGGCCAGTAGCTTTTGTCGCCGTATCTGACCGTTGAAGTAGGAATAGTTCAGATTGATGTCGGACTGCTCACCACTGAATGTGTCATTGCGCTTGGCCCACTCCTCAACCTCGGCGGTGGTTCCTCCAAACTTCCACACTGACAGGTCTCCCGATGCAGCCTGTGCGGATGTCACAGGCAGCAGAGCCGCAGCCCCCACGGCTGCCGATGTGCTGGCCAGAAATTTCCGTCTGCTAAGCTTATAAGTCATTTTCACTCCTCCAATGGCACTTTCTAAAAACCGCGCCCGATTACTCGTTCGCAATATGACATTCGTATATCATTCCCTATTGCGCGACGTTACGATCAATGATACTCGTATGTCAATGAAAAACCGTTACCCCTCCCGCCATCATTGTGCCAAACCCCTGCGAGGTCGTTTCAACACCTCGAAAGGGTACATGTCATGAGAACTGGCAAGTCCAAGGTCACTCTGAAAGACGTCTCCAAAGCTGCCGGGCTGTCGCTCATTACGGTGTCACGGGCGCTGCGTCAGCCGGACACGGTCCATCCTGATACCCGAGAAAAAATCCAAAAGACCATCGAGGACATCGGCTATGTGCCCAACCTGGTCGCGCGCGCATTGGTGTCGCAAAAGTCCGACATGGTCGGTGTGGTCGTGCCGGTCCTCTACAGTTCCCTTTTTGCCGATTTCACCCAAGGCGCCGCAAGTGTGATGCGTGCCCACGGACTTCAGATGCTTCTGGGCGTCTCCGACCGCGCCACCAGCAATGAAGAAGAGGCCGTTCGGACATTCATCGCCCGCCAGGCTGACGCGATCATCGTAACCGGGTTCACCCACACCGATGCGTGCCGCAAAATGCTGTCCAATTTTAACGGCCCTGTTGTCGAAACCTGGAACCTGCGTGACGAAGCCATCGACATCGTTGTGGGATATGACAATTTCCGCGCTGCGGCTGAAATGACCCGCTATCTGATCAGCAAAGGCTATCGTGAGATTGTCATGGTCGGCGGCGCGTTTGAAAACAACGATCAGGCAACCGACCGTCATGCCGGTTTCGTGGCCGCCATGCGCGAAGCCGGGCGTGAAGTCAGGCCCGACAGCATCGTTGCAGTGCCCAACCCCACCACCATCGAAAGCGGAGCGGAGTTGATCATGTCGCTGCTGGATCGTCCCGTGAAACCTGACGCAGTTTTCATTCAGGCGGAACTGCCTGCGCAGGGCGCAATGCTCGCGTGCCTGTCCCATGGCATCCGCATCCCGGAAGATGTTGCAATAGCAAGTTTTGGAGACCTTATCCTGTCCGCTTTGCTGCCGGTGCCACTCACCACAATCAAGGTACGCTCTTCCGAGATCGGCAAGCGTACAGCAGAAATGGTTCTCAAACGCCTCAAGGGCGAACACATCGAAGAAACCGTCCAGGATGTCGGATACGATCTCGTAATCAGGAAAAGTGCATGACTTTGAAAGCTGCTGTCATCGGTGCCGGTCATTTTGCCTATCGAATGCATATTCCCGTGCTTGCTGCGCGCGATGAAGTCACACTTGACAGTGTCTGCCGCCTTGGACCAGAGGAACTTGCCCTCATCCGTGATGAGTTTGGCTTCGCCTTCGCCACCGAAGATTGGCAGGATATTCTGTCCCGTGACATCGACATTGCAGTCATTTCATCGCCCCACCATTTGCACTATGAGCAGGCCAAAGCTTTTCTGGAAAAGGGCTGTCACGTGCTGGTCGAAAAGCCGATGACGCTGGATCCCGCGCAAGCCTGGGATCTTGTCGCCACAGCCGAACGCGCCGGGTGTCAGTTGCTGGTTGCCTATGGCTGGAACTACAAGCCGGGACTTGAAAAGATGCGCGACATGGTATCCCGGATCGGGAACATTGAGCATGTGGTCTGTCACATGGCGTCCTTCACCCGCGCAATATTTACCGGCGGTGCGCTGGGACAATGGTCGCATGTAGCGATCCAGCCCGAGCGGTCCACATGGGAAGCCCCCGATAGTGGCGGCGGATTTGCCCACGGCCAATTAAGCCATGCCCTTGGCCTGCTGTACTGGCTGACGGACCTGCGCGCAGCCTCAGTGCGTTCGATCCTTGGAAACGCGCCTTCGGGAATAGACTTGCATGATGCAGCCACCGTGAGGTTCGACGGCGGCGCAACGGGTGTTCTGTCAGGCAGTTGCGGCATTCCGACCGGACACGGATTCGAGGTTGATATCAGAATTTTCGGGTCGGAAGGCTCTGTCCTGCTGGATATCGAAACGCAGCGACTGGTGCTCAAACTACCCGACGGCCAGACCGAAACCGTGGAGCCTGCGCCCGGTGCCTGGAAATATAGCTGCGAAGGGCCTGCAAGCATGCTTGTCGACATCGCACTTGGCCGCGGCATAAATCAAAGCCCGGGCCATGTGGGCGCACGCGCAGTCGAAACGCTCCATGCACTTGTTGCTTCAGGGCAGGAAAACGGCACGGAACATCAAATTACAGGCGGCAATCAAAAGGGAGAAACCGCATGACAGCTTTTTCCGTTCAGGTCGCAATCGTGACAGGCCGTGCCCAAAGTATCGGAAAGCAGGGTATCGGAAGGGCGACCTGTTGACATCCCTGCCCCCCGAGCAACCCGAACAGCCCGACATAATCCTGGTAATGTCGGATGAGCATTCCCCACGCTTTTCGTCCGTTTACGGTCACCCGATCGTACGCACGCCGAATATGGAACGACTTGCTGGAGACGGCATGACCTTCGACGCTGCCTATTGCGCATCACCGATCTGCGTTCCCTCCCGCATGGCATTCATGACAGGGCGCTATCCGACCCGCACAGAGACATGGGATAACGGCACCCCCCTTCGCAGCGATATTCCAACCTTTGCGCATGTGATGCAGTCGGCGGGATATGAGACAGTTCTGATCGGCAAGATGCACTTCATTGGCACCGACCAGTTGCACGGATTCTCCAAGCGGCTGGTCGATGACAGCAAGGTCTGCGGAACATGGATCGAAACAAACGACTGGAACGAACCCGACCTGCCCCGCCCCAAAGCGCGGCAAAGGCTTCTGGACGCTGGCGAGGGCCGCACTGCGCATATTGAACAGGACGAGGAAGTATTGGCTGCCGCTCTGAATTATCTCAACGCGCTGCCACCACGCTCACAGCGGAACCCTATTTTTCTCTGTGTCTCGTTCAACGCGCCACATTTTCCGCTGCGTGCGCCAAAACATTTCGACAACTACTGGCCAGACAATGTGGATATGCCGAAAGTCACCCAGGCCGAACTTGATAACCAGCACCCGTTTCATAAACGCCTTCGCGGATATTTCGACCTGAACGATGTTGATGCTGACAGCACAGCTCGGGGCCGCGCTTCATTTTATGCACTCGTGACATGGTTCGACGAGTTGCTTGGTCAGTTGATCGACACCGTCGACACGGCACCAGGGCTGTCCCAATCTCCGCCCCTTCTGGCCTACGTATCAGACCATGGTGATATGGCCGGGGAGCATGGACTCTGGTGGAAATGCAATTTCTTCGAAGACTCGGTTCGTGTGCCCATGATCGTACGATGGCCCGGACAGATCGAACCGGGGCAACGCGCATCAACACCGGTTTCACTGATGGATTTGAGTGTGACATTCGCCCACCTCGCTGGCCCGTCGAAGGAGGCGGACATCTTCTTTGCCGAGGCTGATGGTTGCGACATGCGCCCATGGTTGGGTGGCGGGCAAGACCCGGATAGAGCCGTCATATCAGAGTATTGCGGCCATGCCGCCGCCCGGCCAATCCGTATGATCCGGCAAGGCGATTGGAAATATGTCTACTATCACGGCGAACCCGACGAGCTATTCAATCTGGCTGATGACCCGGGGGAGAAAAGCAATCTGGCAGAGGATGACAAATTCGCGGAGACTGTCAGGCACCTAAAACAACAGGTGCTTGCTGGTTGGGACGCAGATGCCATTGACCGGCGGGTGCGGCTTCACCAGAAGGAACGCGCTTTGATCTCGTCGGTCGAAGGTCGGGGCGTATTCGAGTGACGCTTGATCTTTCGCAAATCGCGATTGTGGACGCCCATCATCATCTCTGGGAATTGGGCCGCTTCCCATATCTCTGGCTTGCGCCGAACGCGCCACCAGCCCGCTTTGGCGATCATAATTCGATCAAACGGAACTACCTCCCAGCGGATTATCGAGCTGACTTTGCCGGATTTAACCTGCAAGGCAGTGTTCACGTTCAAGCGAATTGCGGGGCCAATGATCCGGTTGCCGAGACAAAATGGCTGCAATCGCTTTCCGAAAATACAGACACGCCGAACGCAATCATCGCCGAAGTCGATCTTTGCAGATCTGATGCGACCCAACTGATCGCACGCCATGCGGACTCACCCCTGTTGCGCGGTGTGCGTGCCATGGTTGCCTGGGATGCTGAAGGACGCTGGCGCTTTGCAGATCGTCCTGGAATTTTGTTAGAACCAGCGTTTCGACGCGGTGCGCAAGCGCTCATCGAACGCAATCTGAGCCTTGATCTTGTCGCTGTTCCCGGCCAATTGACAGAAATTGCCGATTTGGCAGCCGCAATGCCGGACCTGCGCATTGCGCTCAATCATCTGGGACATCCAGAACCCGGACAAACAGGCAATGAGGATATCTGGTACCGAGGCATTGAGAAACTGAGGCCACTTGAGAATGTCAGCATCAAAGCATCTGGTCTTTGGACAATCGATAAAAGCTGGCGACCAGATCGGCTGCGCCCTTTCCTGACCCACGTCCTGAACACTTTTGGCGCGCGTCGGGTGATGTATGGCTCCAACCTGCCCGTCGAAAAGGTCAACACATCTGCTGCCGCTCAAATCAGGACATTGGCCGAGATCTTTGCTGATTTCCCAATCAAAGATTTGCAAAAAGTCTTGTCAGGCACCGCAAAAGATTTCTATCGGATTTAGCTGGTCGCATCCGACGGGCCATGTCAGGCCGGATAACAAGTCCAAAACCTGCAATTCAGACTGGTATGAATATTTTAGATGGTTTTGCTGGTCCCCATCCACGCTATAGCTCATGACTGTTGTTCCATTACTGACAAATGAGATGATCCATGAGCAAACGCGTTGTTTTTATTGCCACGGGCGGAACGCTCGCATGCATTGGCAAGAATCCACATGATCTGTTGGATTACACGGAAACCGATAGAAAACTCGATGCGCAGCAGATCGTTGCAAAAATTGGTTCGATAGATGCTGATATTGAAGTCGATGCCATCGATTTTCGATCGGTTGACAGCACCGAAATCTCGCCCGGTGATTGGGCTGATTTGGCAACGCTTTGCCAGGAATTGGCTGCTTCTCCAAAGAATTATGATGGAATTGTCATCGGGCATGGAACTGCCAGTCTGGAAGAAACAGCATTTGCACTCTCGCTGGTTCTCGACCTTGAAATCCCGGTCATTGTCACCGGAGCCATGCGCCCTTCCAATGGCATGTCATCGGATGGTGACCGCAATGTTGCGTCATCCATCCGCGCAGCCGCTTCCAGGGCAACGCGTGGTCTTGGTGTCGTCGCGCTTCTGAACGATGAGATCCACGCTGCAAAGAGCGTCACAAAAGCGCACAGCCTGTCAGTCAGCGCGTTTCAAAGCCCAGCCCAGGGTCCCATTGGCCAGATGATCGGAAACGACGTAACGTTGAACGCCGAAATCCCGGCCAGCAGAACAATTTTCAATATCGATTGTCTCAAGAACTGGCCGCGCATTGATATCGCCTACAGCTATGCCGGCGCAGATGGAGCGGCCATCAAGGCGTATCTGGAAGCTGGAACTGCCGGCATTGTTGCGGCAGGCTTTGCACCCGGCATGGTTACCCCTGCTGAAATGAAAGCCCTGAGAGAAGCCGTTTTGCAGGACGTAACGGTCATCATCGCCCACCGCGCTGCCGCTGGACCCGCCACCGATTCGGCAGCCCATGGCCGAAATGGTTTCATTCCCGCCGGATTGTTCTCGCCTTTGAAAGCGCGAATTCTCCTTGGTCTCAGCCTCGCGAATGGAGATCAACCGGAAACCATTCGACGGAACTTCGGTGCATGATGGTCAAATCATCATCACCAGCCACCGAGTAAGCCCAAACATCTAATTCGCGCTCAAGCCATTGAAAAATAAGGAAAATGGTAGGCCCGGAGGGACTCGAACCCCCAACCAAGCGGTTATGAGCCGCTGGCTCTAACCAATTGAGCTACAGGCCTACAATAAATGTCGCAACGGGCGACAAATAGTCAGGGTGCTTGGCTATCGCATCTTGGCGCATTGGGCAAGATGGTTTCGCGGCCCATGGCACTCTTTCGTCAACGACATCGCAGTTCCAGCCAACTTTGGCCAATTGAGACCACAATTCGCCGGTAACGGTTTGACATAATTTGAAAGAATCGGAGACTTTCCATGCGGCTTTTCCCGGCTTTTGCCACATTGGCCATCGCAACCGTTCTGGCCATAGCGCCTTATACTCTAAGGGCGGAAGACAAAATCCCCACCTTGTCTTTGACCGGCACGGGCACGGTTTCTGGGAGTCCCGACATGGCGATCATCACCATCGGCACGGTGAGTGAAGCAGAAGACGCTGTCGCCGCGCTGGAAAAAAACACGGCCAGTACCACAGCTTTCATCGATGCATTGAAAGCGGCCGGGATTGAAGGGAAGGATCTGCAGACCAGCAATTTCTCCGTCGAACCAAACATCGTCTACCCCAGCAGCAAATCCAGCACGCGGCCAAATCGGCCTACGATTGTCGGCTACACGGTCCGGAACATGGTCACTGTGCGCATCCGCGATCTGAAACTTATCGGCAATGTGCTGAACGAGGCTGTCACCCTTGGCGCCAATTCCATCAGCGGCCCGCGCTTTGCTGTGGACGAACCGGCAGCACTGGAAGCAGAAGCCCGCCGTATGGCCATGAAAGCCGCCCTGTCGAAAGCACAGGATTATGCAGATGCGGCAGGCATCGCCCTTGGCCCCATTCAAATGATCAGCGAACAGGGAGGCTTTCAACCGCGTCCCGAGGCCATGATGATGTCACGCAGCGCGGCCGACAGTGCACCTGTGCCAGTAGAGGCAGGTGAAGTCAGCTACAGCGCGACCGTGTCAGTAGAATGGGCGCTGAAGCAATAGACTTCTGCCAATCAGGAGCCGTCAAGACGGCTCCGTCTGGCGCAACAACACTGCCGCACCAACTTTGTCTGGATCCTCGGAACAAGTCCGAGGAAGACGAATAAGAGCTAACTTTCGTGGTTTACTGGATGATGGTGCCTACTTTCAAACCCGTCATCCTCGGACTTGTTCCGAGGATCCAGGAAGTGCAAAATTTGAGCCAAATCTAAAGCACCAGCACTAACCGCAGCAGACTTGAATCAAACCATCAAAAAAACGGTTTAAGCATCTTCAAAGACTCAAGCTTTTCCCTCACCCATTCCTGCTTCCAACTCAATCAGCCACCACCAAATCAGGCACTGGTCGAGGCTTCCCGTCTTCGTCAATTGCGACAAAGGTAAAGGTCGCATCGGTTACCTTATGGCGCTCGCCGGTCAGAAAGCGCTTCGCAAATGCCTCTACATTAATCTTCATGGAGGTTCGCCCCACCTTATCAATGTCACAATAGACGCACAGCACGTCCCCCACCTTCATTGGTTGAATGAAATTCATGCTGTCGACCGACACGGTGACCACCCGGCCCATGGCGCGTTCCACTCCGGCCATACCGCCCGCCTGATCCATCCGTGACATAACCCAGCCGCCAAAAATATCACCATTGGCGTTTGTGTCAGCTGGCATGGCCATCGTGCGCACCGTTAATGTACCGCGCGGTTCTGCAGATGTTTCGGTCATGATTTACCTTCTCGGTTGTGGCCGCCATTAAGCCAGATGCAGCACGACCTGCCGTTGATGCGGTCGGCTGCGATGTTCAAACAAATAGATACCCTGCCAGGTACCCAAGGCAAGCCGGCCATTCATCACAGGCACACTCAAATGCGTCTGTGTCAGCGCGGCCTTGATATGAGCGGGCATATCATCCGGCCCTTCTGCGGAGTGTATCATCCAGCGCATGGAGGCATCATTCCCATCGGGAACGAGCCGATCAAAGAAGTTCTGCAAATCCACCTGCACATCCGGATCAGCATTTTCCTGGATCGTCAAAGAGCAGGATGTGTGTTGGCAAAACAGTGTCAAAAGGCCAGATTCAACCCCGGCATTTTGCACAAATGTTTCAGCTGCCCGAGTGAATTCATAAAGGCCGGGGCCATTGCTGGATAAGGTGAGAATGGTTTGGGTCATACGCCGCCAATGAAATGTGTTGGCATAGCTTAGCTGGCCTTTTGCAACGTGGGAATATCAGAGTTTCTGCCGCCACGCTTTCATTCAGCAGAAAAAGAGGCTTTGGTTTGGATGATCAGGCCAACTTGCAACTTCAAACAAAACGCCTATTCCTACGAGAATGAACCAGAACTCCGCCAACCACCCAATCCTCTATTCCTTCCGGCGCTGCCCTTATGCGATGCGCGCACGACTGGCCGTTCAATCAGCCGGTTTCAATGTTGAATTGCGGGAAATCCTTTTGCGGGATAAGGCGCCCGAATTCACTGCCGCCTCACCAAAGGCGACGGTGCCGGTTCTGGTCTTGCCCGACGGTACAATTATCGAAGAAAGTCTCGACGTGATGCTGCACGTTCTGGATCAATCTGATCCAGAGGGATTGCTGACGCCAACTGAAGAAACTTTGGCAGACATGCTGGCCCTGATTTTGGAGAATGATGGTCCGTTCAAACGCGCCCTTGACCGCTACAAATATGCCAATCGTTACGAGGGTGCAGATCCAATAGCAGAGCGCACCGCAGCATCCAGCTTCCTGCAGACGCTTGACAACCGGTTGTGCACTAATAATGGCTGCTTGTTCGGCGCTCGATTATCGCTGGCTGATCTCGCCATCCTGCCATTTGTGCGCCAGTTCGCAAATGTGGACAGGCCCTGGTTTGACAGTCAGGACTGGCTGGATCTGCGCAAAGCGCTAGAAGACTTCACAGACTCCGCGCGATTTGCATCCATAATGCTGAAATACGCCATGTGGCAGTCAGGGGATGAAATTATCTGGTTTGGAGAACCGAAAAACCAATAACCTTGCCGGTCTGACGATGGTGCCGGGCCTGAACTCATAATCAGGCCCGCTAGGTCAGGACTGTCTAGTGAAGCTTGATCTGGGCGAAGCCAACGGCCACATTAATGCCGCTGGACCCGGAGACACTGACCGGCTGCAGAGCAAACGCTTCTGATGATCCACCAACAAGCACGTTGGCACCAAGCCCAACAGCAAACGCAGCTGAAGCAGTCGCACCGCTATAGGTCCCTGCCAGCGCGCGCGGAGCGTATTTCTCTTCCTGGGCAGCCACCACGGTCCACAGAATAACGGATTCACCGGTCACTCCAATGTCAATTCCGTATTTGTCGATGGTGCCTGTGTAAGTCTCAATCGGGTGCCTGTCATTGGCTGGCGTAAAGGTACAGGCAAGGTTTTTGGATGATCCAAAGATAAACCCAATGCCGCCTTCCACGTCACAGGCGAGTTGACCAAGTTGAACGCCACTCTCAGCGTGACTGGTGGACGCGATAGGGGTAGCGGCCAAGACCCCGCCAACAGCAGCCGCGAGAAGTGTTTTCCTGAATGTCATGATATGTCCTTTCAACTCCGATACAACGGGACAGATGATAGAGGGTTCCGTGGCCGAAGCAATGAAGAACATGTAAATCGCCACAGCACAGCTTCTGGGTGCGGTCGCACCAATTGAATCGAATTGGCAGAACCTTAAGTCAAACCTTTGAACTACCTATGGTTTGCACCGGCCCCTTTTCGCTGTCGTTAAAATCAGAACCACCTCAGAGCGTCAGCAAAGGATGGCTGGCATTTTGAACTTTAGCAGGCACAGCAGGTGAATAGAGAAGCCCGTCCCATCACTTAAGCTACGCTGTTCTGTAACTCGGCTCGAACCTGCATCAAAATGAGGCCAAGCTTGTTAAGACCGTTTCCATCCGGCCCGCACCCCCAATAGGCGTCCATGGGCGCATTTTCCACAATCGGTTCGTCGCCCGTCCCCAACAACAAATCGCGCGGCACCGGATGTGTCTCAAATTTCTTCTTCACAGCCACATACATGAGACCATCTTTCACCTGTTCCCAGTCATCTCGCAGCGGAAAATCCCGTGTGCGGCCAAGGGTACTGGCGTTTTTAGGCTTACCGCAAATGCGAATACGGTTTTGGTAGCCCGCATCTTCAAACTTCTGCGCCTGAAAATAGTGCTCTACGGTGGGCCACCATTCCTCTTCGAAGGCCACGCCATAGGGCGCAAAATTGGAGAACTCGGCGTAAGGGTCTGTCTGAGCATAAAAGTAAATTGTCATAATCTCACAGCCGGTCAGTTATTTTCATGGTTTTTGGGCCAAATTGGAAAGCAAGCAGGGCTGTTTTAAAAGCCTGCGCGTTTACATGTCCAGCCACACGACCTAGAATATGAAATCAAACAATCAAACAGAGTCGGCCCGCCTGCTATGACAAAACGTGAATTGCTCATCACAACTGCTTTGGTCTCAGGGGTTCTGCACAGCACAACCGCATTCGGCGCTGATTTATACCTTGAGGGCACACCTGCAGAACCAACGATCATTCCCGCAGTCTCAAGTCTGAATGGCAAGCTTGCGCTCTCTGGCGGGCAATTCGATGATGACGAATTCGGTGTCTTGACCGGTGCGATCAGCGTTCCACTTGGCTTGCGCTATGGTCTTCAGGGTGATGGTATCCTGGGTGTCCGCGATGGTGAATTTGTTGGCGGCGGCGGCGCGCATCTTTTCTGGCGCGATCCATCAGTCGGCCTGCTGGGCCTCTATGGCTCTTACACCCACCGCGAAGATTTTGATGGCTCGGTAAGCCGCGTAGGTGTGGAAGGCGAATATTACTTCGGTCAATGGACGGCCAAAACCCTTTTGGGTGCCGAATTCATAGACGCAGGCGCAGCGTTTGCTGAGCCTGATGACGGCTTCTTTGCCTTTACAGATATCTCCTATTACGTAAACGATGATTTTCAAGTCTCGGTCGGACATCGATATACCGCTGAACGCAACGCTTTGGCGTTGGGTGCAGAATATCAACTGGATCAGAATTTGTTCTCCAATGGTGTCTCGCTGTTTGCCGAAGGCCGTATCGGGGAAGATGATTATCAGGCGGTCTGGGGCGGAGTACGCGTCTACTTCGGTGACGACAAAAGCCTGATCCGTCGTCACCGCGAAGATGACCCGGATGGTTATGGCGATGAAGATTTGTTCGATCTGGAAGTTGAACTGCAGGGATTTGATTCAAGCGAAGGCACCTGATAGAGCATTTTTATATTGGAAAGTATTTGCAAAGGTCACCCTTCGCAAGAAATGCTCTAAAGCGTTGATTTGAACTCCTCAAATTTCCCGCTTGAATCACGTGGGATGTCACGAACGAGCGTAATGTCCACGTCGACCTGCTGACGAAAAGCGTCGCATATCGCTATGCGAAATGCGGTGCGGTCAAATAAAATATCAGTGTCAGGCAATATTAAACTTATGCTCAAATGGTCCTCGCGGTCCTGAGCAATTTGCCATTGTTGGAATGGGACAATGGCTTGAAATTCTTCGATGCGGAGAGAGGGCCAGAAACTTGTCCCATTTCCAAATCGAAACAGATGTCGTTCCCGCCCCATAATCTTGGAAAGTGTTCGGCTGGACCTGCCACAGGAACATGACTCAGCCGATAAAGTTGCGTAGTCTCCGATGGCATAACGGATTAATGGCATTGCGAAATTATAGAATGGTGTAACCACCACCCTGCCCGTCTGGCCGGGCTCCACAGCACTGTTTTCTCCATCAAGAACTTCTATCAAACAGAATTCCTCATGAAGATGAAAATTCTTGTATTCAGGGCAACATACAGCCATTCGGCCGCATTCTTCAGATCCATAATTATTGATCAGTTTCTTGCTCAAACAAGCCCTCAAGATCGTTTCGGTATGGGGTGTCAACATCTCGCCACCCAGCATAAGTGCCTCATAGCGCGGCGGTTCCGACTGTGTGTTTTGCGCTTCGAGCACAATACCCAATGCGGTATTGGGCGAGGCTCCCAGATAATTTGTCGGGTTTCGGCGCAACCAGGCCAACTTCTGAGCACTATCGGTCAATTTATGATCTAGCCAATAACCAGTGCCCTCGGGAGAACCTCTTTGCCATTCTCGTTGCATCGTCCCATCGGGTAAGTCAGATGCACCAGGCACTGTAGCGGAAAAATGTGCACATGATTTGTTTGGATCGACTTTGTACCAATCAAGGCATCGCGCAGCAGCTGCCTGGCTTGCCACCCTCTGCAGCGCGCTGGTGCGGTGACGCAAAGGCATACCGGTAGAGCCCGAGGTCTGTTGTTCAAAGCTTTCTCCGGCCTGATCGGGCACTTGCCTGGCGTAAAACTCTTCTGTGCGGGCCTGTGCCACTTTACGTGTCAGCACAGGAATATCGTTCCATCGCGATAAGTCCGGTTGATCACCGGCTGCAAAAAGTGGCGCTAATCGCTCACTGTATGCAGGTGCCTGTTGCCAGGCATGTATAAGAATTCGTTGAAGAGCTTTTCTCTGCAAGGCCTCAAGGCGTGCCCGTTCCCACCATTGGCTGCGCTCAAGCATTTGGGTGAATTGCAAAAAGGGATCAGACATCAATCGGTGCTTCCCACTGCAATTGAAACGCAGATGACCACGGCTTCAAGTCATAAGAAAACCCGCATGATAAAATCAACCATGCGGGTTTCAAAAGTCTCATCCAGCCGTTTTCCCAGGAACTAGCTATCCAGGAAACTCCGCAATTTGCGTGAGCGGCTTGGGTGTTTCAGCTTGCGCAAGGCTTTCGCCTCGATCTGGCGAATACGCTCGCGGGTCACGCTGAACTGTTGTCCAACTTCTTCCAGAGTGTGATCCGTATTCATGCCAATACCAAACCGCATCCGCAGAACGCGCTCTTCACGTGGTGTCAATGATGCCAACACGCGAGTGGTGGTTTCTCGCAGATTGGACTGGATCGCCGCATCAATTGGCAGAATGGCGTTCTTGTCTTCAATGAAATCACCCAGATGGCTGTCTTCCTCATCACCAATCGGTGTTTCCAGAGAAATCGGCTCTTTGGCGATCTTCAGAACTTTGCGCACCTTCTCAAGTGGCATCTGCAGTTTTTCAGCAAGCTCTTCCGGCGTTGGCTCACGGCCAATCTCGTGCAGCATCTGGCGCGACGTACGGACAATCTTGTTGATGGTCTCGATCATGTGAACCGGAATACGAATGGTCCGCGCCTGATCAGCAATCGAACGTGTGATCGCCTGACGAATCCACCATGTCGCATAGGTGGAAAATTTGTAGCCGCGGCGATATTCAAACTTGTCCACGGCCTTCATCAGGCCAATATTGCCTTCCTGAATAAGATCAAGGAATTGCAGACCACGATTGGTGTATTTCTTGGCAATGGAAATCACGAGCCGCAGATTGGCTTCGACCATTTCTTTCTTGGCAAGAGCAGCTTCCCGCTCGCCCTTCTGCACGCCAGACACAATGCGGCGATATTCGCCAATGTCCAACCCGGTGACCGTAGCAAGTTCCTGAATTTCAGCTCGAAGGCGACCGATTGTCTTCTCTTCTTTTTCCGCAAATGCCTGCCAGTTCTTGCTTTTCAGTCCGGAAATGTGAGCAACCCAGTTCGGGTCCAGCTCACGACCCTGATATTCAGACAAGAACTCATCGCGTTTGACGCGGTAGCTGATGGCAAGCCGCATCAACCGTCCTTCACGAGTCATCAACTGCTTGTTGATGTCATAAAGCTGCTCAACAAGGCTTTCGATACGATTATTGTTCAGCGCCAAAGACTTAACATCTTCAATCACCGATTGGGTCAGTTCGCGGTGAGCCACGTGCTCGTCATCGGAAAGCGCCTTGTCACGCAATTGCAGATCAACTGACTTGTCATGCAGTCTGCGCATTTCCTCATAAGTGGTCGCAATTTTATCGAACATTTCGACAACTTGAGGCTTCAGCTCGGCTTCCATAGCGGCAAGCGAAAGATTACCCTCATCTTCCTCGTCGTCATCTTCTTCGGCAGCCCGATCTTCAGCTTCCTTGGCTGCAGCCGCCTTGCGCTCTTCTTCAGCTTTACGTTCTTCAGGCGTCTTGGCGCTGTGATCTTCCTGCAGTTTTTTGGCATCCGGACCCGCATAAGTGGCGTCCAGATCAATAATGTCGCGCAGCAGAATGTTACCTTCCGCCAGCTCATCGCGCCAAATAATGATCGCCTGGAAAGTCAGCGGACTTTCGCACAAGCCAGAAATCATCGCTTCACGACCAGCCTCGATGCGCTTGGCAATCGCGATCTCGCCCTCACGGGACAACAGTTCAACAGAACCCATCTCGCGCAAATACATGCGGACAGGGTCATCGGTCCGGTCGGTAGGTTCTTTTGCAGTAGTCGCTTTGGCAACAGATTTATTACTGTCATCAACTTGCGCCAGTTCGCTGCTTTCGCTGGTGCTTTCGGTCTCTTCGGCTTCTTCAGCTTCTTCCTGCTCAACCACATTAATGCCCATATCGGACAGCAAGGACATGGTGTCTTCAATCTGCTCGGAAGTAACTTCGGCAGATGGCAGAACGGAATTCAGTTCTTCGTAAGTGACAAAGCCGCGCTTCTTGGCAAGCTTGATCATCTTTTTAACGGCGGCATTGTTCAGATCCAGCAATGGGCCATCTGATCCCTCGCCGCTGGTGGCTGGCGGAGGCGTGGTTTTTTTAGGTGCTGTTTCTACTGTTTTTCCTGCCAAGGACATGCAAACTCTCCAAACGAAACGCCGGGTTGGCATATGCCAAAACCCGGCTGCTCGGTTACATTATAAAAGAAGCAGGCCGATCATCATAAACCACAGCAGCGTTCACATATCGCGCCCGTGAATTATTCATGAAGCCACCTACTCCAAAAAATTGTTTACTCAAACCAGATTGACCGACTATAGCATTTGACCATTCAGCTAATTTTGCTATTCCGGTTACAACTGGCAATCAAACTTACCTCAATCCAGAACCGCAGATCCCGGAGTAACCGGCAGTCGATTCTGTTTTCACACCTCTGTCATAGATTTCGGAGATTAATCCCCGATTAACCCTGACATCCATTGTCGGTTTTGCCGACATATTAGAGACGCTTTTGCAGCATCTTACCAAGATAGGCACAAACCCCACGATTTGAAGCCTTTGCACAAGAAATTTGCCCAGAATTGCGACTCAGTTCCCTAAAAAGTCCATTCTGAGGCAAGGACCAAAAAGTAACTGCAGCGAATCACGTCAAGTTTCAAGGGGAATCAGCGATTTTTGTTGATTCGGTGCCTTGAACAGGTGATTCGGTCAAGCGACTCAGAACATTCAACATTTCCGGCTGATAAACGGTGGGGTAAACTATGTGCCCTGCACCTTGTCCGCCAGGGACTTTACCCTCTCCACGTCCGAAGTCAGCATGAGCGCTTTTTCAGACCGCAAAAATGCGCTTTCTGACTGGTTTTTGGCCACCCTTATCAGCTCAGTATTTTCCAGGTGAGTCAGTGCAAGAAACGCCTTTTGAAGCCGAACACCGACTTCAACAAGTTCTGCGCCGTCTCTGGCGATCGCCGTGAATGCGTCATTGAACAGTTCATCACACGACAATTCCGGCACATAGACACGATCGAACAGAATTTCCGTTTTCTCATCCTCAGCCAAGGGGCGCGCCCAAAACGCAAACAGGCGCACCATCGTGCCGACAATGGCAATCGCAGTGCCAGGATCATTAACCCCCGGCGACAGCGCTCTGGCTGCAATTTCTGAAAGCACAATCAGACCAAAACGCGGGTCCTCATCATAGGTGCGTTCATCGCCGATCAGGAAGGCTTCAACAAGCTGTTGCCGTAACTCCGCATCAATCTCACTATCGCCTCCATCCAGAAGAGCAAGGGGCTTGCCAGGGCTGACAAAGCTTCCTGGAAGTGAAGCAACTGTGATCTTCAGTCCGGCATGGTCCGCAATGTGCTGCAAGGCTTCCATCTCGATATGCTGAACATAACCAATCTTTGTGGTCAGCAAAGGCTTCCCACTGTCGGATTCATCGCTGTATGCAGCCGATGCTGTCTGGCCACCCAGAGTCGGGCTCAGGCGACGCCTTTCAAGTGCTCCAGTTGCTGCCGCCTCAACAGTTTCGATGGTTGTACCCAATCGTCCCAGTCTGGCGATGCTGTCTACCCAGCGAACAAAGGTCACAATGACCACTGCGAAGGTCAGCAAAATCAGCAGAAACAGCACAAAGTGTCCGGCCTTGCCGTAATAGCCAGTGGTCAATGCAATGGTGGCCACAATGCTGAAGATGAACGCGCCGATAAAACTCGACAAAGCCATCTGTGACATATCATCGGCCACCACCAGCGCAAATGCCCTTGGCGTCGCCGACCGACTGGCAGATGCGTAGGCTGAAATCATGGATGCCACCGCAAAAGTTGCAACAGCCAGCATCGTGTTGGAAATGATTGAGAGCAGCGTTCTCAATGTTTCGGTGGCAATCTCCGGAACATAAGAAGCCAGTTCGGTAAAATCAGCTGCGTGAGCAAACAAAGCACCGATCACAGCCAGCACACAATAGGCAAGTGGCTTGACCCACAACCGTTCGCGCAATCGGCGTACCAGAAACTCAACACGGCTGGTAGTCAATTGACGCTCCCAAGTGGCTTTCCAAAGTCAGAAGCCGAAGCCTATCAGCGAGGCACGATTTACACCAGAGCCACAATCAAGACCGGCGCGTGTGGGCGTGAATGGCAACTTATGTGAACTATCGACAGGTTTTGTTCACCAAGTAAAATTACGCTTTTTTGCCAATAACGGCTCATCATTTATTCAAACAACCCGTTCAGATTGCTGTACTCAATTGAATGAAAGTCCTTGTCATGCACCAATTCTATAAAGTTGCTCCGCTTATCGGAGCATTATGGATTACCTGCCTGTTGCCGGCAGAAGCAGTCGAGTTGAATACGCAGGTTCACGCCTTCGGCGGCCTGGTTGCGGTTGAGCAGGAAAAGGAATCCCTGTCCAATCTGGTGCTTGGGCTTTGGGGCACTGTTACTATCACATCCGATGGCAAAGCCAGCGGCAGCGGCATCATTCGCTATGAAGGCGTTGCACCTTGTGCATGGACACCCCCGGCCCCAGAAAACGGCCCTGCCCCATATTGCGAATTGAAAAACCTGCAGGATGGCGCGTTCACAGTAACTGGTGAAATCTCGGGAGAAATGCAAACGCAGCATCTGCTAACGGGCCTTTCGGACATGGTGACCGGAGAATCCAAGAAAACCGCACAGGACATCATTGACACCACGCCCCCCAAGCTCAAGCTTCAAATGACAATGACAGATGCTCCCAAGGAGTTGATAGAATTTTGGGGATTATCCGACGGCGAACGGGAGATGCACGAAACCGGTGTGGCAGCAGGCGGCCTGCATGTCTCCACCCTTTTTGACAAACCCTTCTTCCTGTCCCCCGTGCCAAACAAAGCCGGTGAACGGGACCGCCATGAATTCTCTGGCATCTATCCCGGTGACTGGCCGATCAAAAGCGCTGGTGCCGTCTATTTCCCGGATCTTCCACTGAGCAAGCTGCCCAAAGAAACCGCATATGAAGTCTTCATCAATGGCGGCGTTACGCCCAATGGGTCCAAACTTGGCGAAGACACGTTGAATCTCGACGTATTGAACCCCTGGTTTGGCGGCGCTTACAACAAATACTGAATATCCATAGCCAAATTTTAAACTGACTGACTAAAGACCAAGGATACTGAACTCATGAAATCGCTCACTCTAAAAGCCCTGTCCGTCGGACTGGTGATGACCGCCAGCCTCTCTTTGCAGGCCGAAGCGGAGCCAACATCCATGTTCATTCTGGATGCTTCCGGTTCCATGTGGGGCCGACTGCCCGACAACCAGATGAAAATTGTGGCTGCACGCGACGCAATGAGCGAGTTGGTGGGAGCACTCCCGGACAATATCTCAACCGGCCTGATTGCCTATGGCCATCGCCGCAAAGGCGATTGTGGCGATATTGAAGTCGTTCAGGAAGCAGCCCTTGGAGGCAGTGCAAACATTGCAGAAATCATCGCAACACTTCAGCCACGCGGCAAAACACCTATTTCAGATGCCCTGAAACTGGCCGGTGAAAAGCTGACAGGCATTGAAGATCAGACAACGATTGTTCTGGTCAGCGACGGCATCGAAACCTGCGAAGGCGATCCCTGCGCGGTCGCAGAAGCTCTGGCAACGTCACAGGCCAATCTCAACATTCACGTCATAGGCTATGCCGTTGATCAGCCAACCAGAACCCAGTTGCAATGTGTCGCTGACAAAGGCAATGGCCAGTATTTCACAGCAGATGATCTGGGCGGGCTAAAGAATGCTTTGGCCAAAGTGACGGAAAGCATCCGCACCGCAGAACCCATCGCAACACCTGAACCGATCGTCGTCGCCACCCCCGAAGTGACAGACACTGGAAATGCCATCACCATTCAGATTGCCGGTCCTGGCACCATTCGCCTCGATATGGCCGATTGGACCCAGGCACCAAAGTACTGGAAGATTCTGGATCCCGAAACGGGCGAGGAAATCGCCAAGACAAATGAAAATGAAGTCTCGGTCATGCCTGGCGATTATCAGTTGGCCTGGCGCCATCTGGAACATGGCGCAGAGGAAGTCATGTTGCCGCAAATTGTCACCGTGGAATCCGGCAAGGTCACAAATGCGCCAATCAAGACCGGCCTTCAACTGGTTCCCCCTGCCGAGACCGAGCGCCCTTACTATTGGCAACTTCTGCCAGAAGGCGCAAAAGTCAAAAAATCGTTCGGTGGCCGCGATGCTGCTGCCTGGTATTGGGTGTGGGATGCGGTGCCGGTGCCTGCCGGAACATACACATTGCTCATTCGCCAAAGCGAGCATGACCATAGCGAAGCCAATCTGGGGCGCGTGGTTCTGGAAGAAGGCCAGTTACAACAACTGCCGCTGGACCAAGGTGTCAATGTTGCCTGGAACAGCGCCTGGGGAGACGATGTCTACGACATCATCTTCACCCATGAAAATGGCGACCAGATCAAAACAGATACCCAAGGCCCGCTCTTTCTTGCGCCCGGCAAATACAGTGTCGCCCTGCGCCTGACAGAACATGGTCACCGCGCCGCGCCATTTGGCACTGTCGAAGTTACCGAAACAGGCTTTGCTGATGCCATGCTGACCTCCGGCATCACATTTGAAACCGCCATTGAAGGCAAATTCAAACTGATCGCAACAGATCTGGATACAGGTGAAGAGGCCACAATGACCAACCGCTGGGGCCCAATGCCGCTTGGTGCCGGTCGCTATAGCTTCGACCTTCATCTGGAAGGCAACAAGCGTCAGACCATTGTCCCGGAACTTGAGATCAAGCCCGGCCAGTTCATCACGGCAAAGATGTAAAAAAGCAGCGAGATCAACGCTTCAACAACAGCTTCAAATCATGACCCGGATCTGCAATCAGATCCGGGTCAGCTGTTCGGCCCATCTCGATCAATTTCTTGCCAGCCATATAGGCGCGCCCATCATTCACCGCATCAACGGCCAACAACTCATCACCATGGAAATACCAGAAGGACGGGGCACTTCCGGTTCCGTTTCGGGTCACCACGCGGTCATACCCCATGTTCAATCCGGCAATCTGCAATTTGGCATCATACTGATCTGACCAGAACCATGGCTTTGCGACGTAAGGCTCCGTTGCGCCAGTGATGCTGCCTGCCGCAGCCTCCGCCTGAGCAATGGCATTCCCGACACTCTCGAGGCGAATATGGCTGTCACCATGTGGAAAGGATGTACAATCTCCAGCGGCATATATGTTCGCATCTGAAGTCCGGCACTGAGCATCAACCACAATCCCGTTTTCCACCTCAAGACCAGCCGTTCCCGCAAGCCCGGCATTGGCATCAACACCAATGGCAACAATCACCAAATCCACATCCAGTTCAGAGCCATCAGACAATTTCGCGCCAAGAACCCTGTCTGTCCCAATCAGATGATCAAGCCCCACGCCCTCACGCAGATCAACACCATGACTGTGATGCAGGTACCGGAAAAAGGCGGACGTTTCTGTACCGGCCACCCGCTGTAAAATTCGGTCACCCATTTCAATCAGCGTAACCTGTAGGCCGCGCTTGGTGGCCGAGGCAGCAGCCTCCAGGCCCAGATAGCCGCCGCCCACAATCAAAACCCGACCAGGTTTGCCATCGGGGCGCTCCCCTGTTGCAAACAGGCTGGCTGAAATTGCGTCTACGTCCTGCGCGCTGCGCAGAGTGAAGACACCTTCAAGGGCGCCACCAATTTTTGCAGGCAGCTTGCGCGCAGCACTGCCAATTGTCAGTGCCAGAGCGTCATAACCACGGGTCGTGCCATCTGAAAAGTCCAAACGTTGATTGACCCGGTCTATGCCCGTGACCTGCTTGCCAGTCAGCAGATCAATAGATTGTTCGTCATAAAAACTGGCGGGTTTCAGCAGCAGGCTGTCAAAGCTTTTGTCACCCAGCAGGTAATTCTTGGAAAGCGGTGGCCGTTGATAAGGCGCAACCGGTTCTTCGCCAACCAGCGTAATCGTTCCATCATGTTTCAACGCCCGCAACCGGGTTGCCAGAGAAACACCTGCCTGTCCGGCACCAACAATTGCAACGTCCATTTCACACCTGATCAAACGAGAGAAATTGATTTCGGCTTGCAGTAGACACGATGTCCACAGCAGACCGCTGTTTATTGCTTTTGCGCTCTTTCCCGTCAACGCTGCATTTACGGCCAATTGGTTGCGTCAAACTTCCAATGCATGCAACCATCATCTCACAAATTACATGCCGCCCCTGGATCACCGGAACCCACCCACACATGCCCGACCCAGACGATCCCAAGCCACAAGGTCACCGATGGAAAGACACTGGATGTGTTGAATAAAGCATATTGGAATGCATCTGTGGCCAGCCGGACACACGACTTGACGCCTATTTGAATGGGGTTCAGTCTGAACCAGACTCAAAATACACCATGGCGCATAGAGGGGCAAAATCATGGAATCACTACTACCGATTATTATTCAACTGGTAAGCGGAGCCATCGGCGGTAACGTTGCTGGTAAGACGCTCAAAAATCTGGACCTTGGCACGCTTGGCAACTCACTTGCCGGTATCGTGGGTGGCGGTATTGGCGGCCAGATTTTGACTGCAGTGCTAGGCATGAGCAGCGGAGGCGGCCTCGATATAGGTTCGATCATAACTCAGGTTGTTGGCGGCGGTGTTGGCGGCGGCGTATTGCTGGCAATTGTCAGTGTCGTTAAAGGCATGATTAAAAAATAAATAGAGTCGTGCTCTGGAAATGCCCGATCCTGTTTGCGGCATTTCCAGAGCTCAGATTTTCCACACAGAAACTACAAATTTCGAAAGAGATCAGCCTTCCTGATCGGAGTGAACGGCGACTATCTTGCACAAATATGCAATTTATGTGAAAATTCACTGAATTTGATCACTTAAGGTATCACAACCATTATGCAGCCAGCAGATTTCAGAGTTTCGAAACTGCCAATGTTCCACTTGAATCTGTTGGAACGCCAGCACCGGCTGAATGCAAAACGGGTCCTGCGCCGCCATGGCATCGATCATCGCATGTGGCGCATCATGGTGATGTTGCGCGAAGAGGATCACCAGTCCGTGCATGATCTGGCAGCTTTTGGCGGCTTTGATCGCTCCACCCTCAGTAAAATCGTCGATGCAACAGAGGAAAGCGGTCTGGTTGCACGCCAGGTTGATACAATGGATCGCCGTCGATCCACGGTTAGCCTGACCGACAAGGGCAGCGCCATGATTGACAGGGCAGCACCCGATATATTGAAATTGTTTGACGCTTACTTTGAGGACTTTTCACCAGCCGAGGTGGAACAGTTGATGGAAATGATCGTCAAGCTGAAAACGGCCGTGCAAACCCACGGTCTGGAACTGGAAAGGGGCCTTCTTAGGGAGACCGCGTAACAGCAAATGGCCCACTGGAAGGCTCGTTACGCAACGGAGGAAATTATGCGTCTATTTATCAAAACCCTGCTTCTGGCAGGCCTGTTCAGCAGTATTGCTGGAATTGCCAATGCAAACACCAGACTTCTGGTCAATTGCTTCTGGCCGCCGCAACACTATGTCTGCCAATCGGTTTTGCCCACATGGCTTGCCGAAGTTGAAGAAGCGACAGAAGGACGGGTTCGCGGTATCATTCCGCCGAAATCCGTGGCCGCACCACCCGAGCAATTGAATTCCGTTGAAAAGGGCATCGCAGATGTTGCCCCGCAGTTTAACGGTCTCATTCAGGGCCGCGTCACCGGACCATTGGTGGCCATGAACCCCTTCATCGCAACAACCGATGCACCCGCTATGTCGGAAGCTCTGTGGGAAACACGAAACAAATTCTTCCCTGACGAGTTTGATTCCGTACATCTCCTGTCCATGTGGGTTATCACGCCAGCTGAATTGTACAGCCAGACTGACGAACCATTGAATTCAATGGAAGATCTGGTTTCACGGAAAATCTGGGCTCTGCCGGGTGCGCTGGCAGCAACAATGAAAAAAGTTGGCGCTGGTGTCGTCTCAGGTCCAGCCGTGCAGGCTAATGAAATCATCTCCCGTGGCGTGGTGGATGCTCATATCGGCCTCAGCCCGACTGCGGTTCGCGATTTCCGTGTGATCCCATACACAAAATCCATGACCCGCTTCAATGATGCAATCTATTCCACCAGCTTTTCCCTGATCATAAACAAGGACAAGTGGATGGAAATTTCGGAAGAAGACCGTGCAGCGATCACGGAGCTCAGCGGCGTAAAATTTGCCCGCATGGCGGCGCAGCATTGGATGGAAGCGGATCAGACCGCGCTTGAAGAGTTCAAAGAAGCTGAAATCGAAATCATTGAAGCTGACCCTGCTTTTGAAGCTGCCCTGCGCGAAGCTTCCGGTTTCGTCGCTGAAAACTGGATTGCCAAAGCCAATGAGGCTGGCATCGATGGTCAAGGCGCATATGACTACTACGTCAAACGCGTTCAGGAACTGTCTAAGTGACCCAGAAGCCAAAATCCGGCTACAAAAAAATGGCAGCAGGAGCGCTCTCGCTCCTGCTGCCTACCATGAAATTCATGTCCGCAATTCTGCTCTTCGCAATGATGATACTGACCTTTGTTGACGTGGTTGGCCGTTACGTCTTCAGCGCCCCTATCTTTGGCGCTGCGGAGATGATCCAGTTTCTTCTGGCTATGACTATTTTTGCCGGTCTCGGCCTCGTCAATGCCTATGATGAGCACATTGCCGTTGAACTGCTGGAAGGCCCGCTTCAGGCCATGATGCCGAAACTGAGACCGTTTCTTATCCAGCTCTTTTCATTGATTGGCATGGCTGTCATTGCTTGGCAATTGGCTGTATTCGCCGAAGAATCCGCCGTAAACAATCGCATTACCGTGGTTCTGGAATGGCCCCTCGCCTATCTGGCGACCATTATTGCCGGACTGTCGGCCCTTAGCCTCGTTGCTCAGGTTCTAGGGCTCATTGACCGCCCCAAGCCGACCAGTGAAGCTGGTTCCGACAAGCCAATTGGACTGGGTGATCTATGACAACCGCGCTTATTGGCTTTGCAATATTGCTGGCCTTGTGTTTCTTCGGCTTCCGGGTCGGATACGCCACGCTGCTTGTCGGCTTGGTCGGCTTTGCCACTCAAAGGGGCTGGGAAGCTGCCTTTGCCATGACCGGACAACAGGTCATCGAAGACGCCATGAACTACAATCTGAGCGTCATTCCCCTTTTCATTCTTATGGGTGTGTTCATCTACCGCGCTGAAATCAGCCGCGACCTGTATGACGCGGCCTATGCCGGTCTTGGACGGTTTCGAGGCGGGCTGGCTTTGTCCACAGTTGTCGCCTGCGCTGGGTTTTCCGCTGTCTGCGGCTCATCTCTTGCGACAGCCGCGACCATGACAAAAGTCGCCATGCCACCCATGCGGAAATATGGTTATTCCGACTCCCTCGCCTCCGGCACCATCGCTGCAGGTGGCACGCTTGGCATCATGATCCCGCCCTCTGTACCACTGGTCATTTATGCCGTTGTTGCAGAGCAGGACATTGGCGAATTGTTCATTGCCGGTGTGTTGCCTGGCATCTTGCTGGTGTCATTGTTCATGGGCGCTGTTGCCATAACCGTGCGGTTCAAACCTGAATCAGGTCCGGCAGGTGATCCACTGTCCGAAGAAGACAAGAAACGTGCTTTCAAGGCCGTCTGGCCAATCATTGGATTGTTTCTTCTGGTTCTTGGCGGCATCTATGGCCGGATTTTCACGCCGACAGAAGCCTCAGGCATTGGAGCATTCGGTGCAGCTGTGATTGCAATCATGCGTGGACACCTACGCACACCCCGGGAATGGATTGATGTTCTGGGCGAAGCTGGCAAAACCACCGCATCCCTGTTCATCGTGATTTTCGGTGCACTCGTCTTTGCCCAATTCATCAATCTGTCTGGCATGCCCTATGATCTGGTTTTCTTCGTCGAGGACATGAACCTGTCTCCACTGGGGCTCGTCATTGTCGTTGCCATTATTGCTGTTCTGATGGGGATGGTCTTTGAATCCATCGGCATTCTGCTGTTGCTCGTACCGGTCTTTCTCCCGACATTGATTCAAGCGGATGTGGACATGGTCTGGTTCGGTATTGTGGTTGTTCTGGTCACTGAACTTGGGCTCATCACGCCGCCAATTGGCATGAATGTATTTGTGGTCAAGTCAGTGATGCCCAGCATTCGCCTTGCAGATATTTTTCGCGGCGTTACACCGTTTATTGTTGCCGATGTGTTTGCGCTCATTCTGGTCCTGCTCATCCCCGCAATCGCCACCTTCCTCCCCGGTCTCATGCGATGACGACCGACACCATCATCAAGGGTTTGCAAAATGGCTAAAGTCAAAAATATCCTCTTCATCATGGCGGACCAATTGCGCTGGGATTATCTGTCTTGCTATGGCCATCCGCATCTGGAAACACCGCACATTGATCGTCTGGCCAAAAAGGGCGTTCGATTTGACCGAGCCTATGTGCAGTCGCCAGTCTGCGGCCCATCTCGGGCCTCCTGTTACACAGGCCGCACGACATTCAGTCATGGCTCCACATGGAATCAGGTCCCCTTGCCAATTGGTGAATGGACCATGAGCGACTATCTCAAACCAGCGGGAATGAGGACGGCTGTCGTTGGAAAAACGCACATGACACCCGACAAGGAAGGCATGGAACGGCTAGGCGTTAAGGCAGACACCGCCATCGGCGCCATCATGTCCCAGCCGGGCTTTGAACCCTTTGAACGCGATGACGGTTTACACCCGGACGCTGGACTAAAGCGACGCGGCGGCAAACTGGCCTATAATGACTGGCTTCGCGAGCAAGGTTACGATGGCGAAAACCCTTGGCACACTTGGGCAAACTCAGCCGAAGGCCCTGATGGGGAAATCCTCAGCGGCTGGCATTTGCGCAATTCACATCTGCCTGCTCGCGTCGCCGAACCGCACTCAGAAACGGCCTACATGACAGACCGCGCCATTGAGTTCATCGCTGATACTGGTGATCAGCCCTGGTGCCTGCACCTGTCTTACATCAAACCGCATTGGCCCTATATAGCGCCCGCCCCCTACCATGACATGTATGATCGCAACCAGTTTTTGCCGGTGCATCGTTCACAGAAAGAACGCGACACCAGCCACCCGGTCATTCAAGCCTTCTATGAAGAGACAGTTTCAAAAACCTTTTCAGATCGTGAAGCCCGCGAGCGGGTCATTACTGGGTATATGGGCCTTGTGAAGCAGATTGATGACCATTTGGGTCGACTTTTCGCCCATCTGGAAGAAACAGGACGCATGGATGACACCATGATCGTGTTCACATCAGACCATGGTGATTATCTTGGCGATCACTGGATGGGGGAAAAGGAACTGTTCCACGAAGCCAGTGTTCGTGTTCCGCTTATCATCTACGATCCAAGCGAAGCGGCAGACAGCACCCGCGGACAGGTTGAAACCCGGCTTGTAGAAGCCATTGACCTGCTGCCGACATTCATCGAAACAATGGACATGGAACCGGCCTATCACCGACTTGAGGGTCGCTCTCTCTCGCCTCTGCTCCACGGCAAGGCACCCGATGACTGGCGCGAAGCCGCTTTCAGTGAAATTGATTACGCATTCTACAATGTCCGCGAAGCTCTCGACATCCCAGCCAGCAAAGCCCGCGCTTACATGATCCGCACTGAGCGTTGGAAATACGTCTATTTCAAAGGGTTCCAGCCGCAATTATTCGATCTTGAGAACGATCCAGATGAATTTGATGATTTGGGAACCTCAGCCGACCATCAGGACATTCGTGCCGACATGCAGGATTTGTTGCTGGACCGATTGACCGACCGCAAAAACCGGGTCACTCAGACCGATGAAGCCGTGCTGAAAATCAGAGCCGGCGAAGGATCTTCCGGAATTATGATCGGCGTCTGGTAGCAGACTACAAACTGCTTGCAAAACCTTATCGCCACGGCAACACTGATAAGATAATTGGTGCTGCTGAAATGGGAGAGAATGTGAGCGAAACGCAACTGAATATAGGCGTTCTAGGCTGTGGCCAGATAGCTCAGTCCGCCCATTTTGAAAGCTGCACCAAGGCAAAAAACGCGCGCCTTTATGCCATTTGTGATGTCGCCGACGACCTGCGCGAACGCATGGCATGGATACACAATCCCGACCAGACCTATGCCAATTATGACGCCATGCTGGCGGACCCGGCATTGGATGCCGTCATCATAGCCACATCCGATGCATTTCATGTGGACGCCTCAATCCTGGCGCTACAGGCAGGCAAGCATGTTCTGTGCGAAAAACCGGTTGCCACGGGTCTGGAAGAGACAGAGCGTCTGTCAGCCGCAATGCGTGACAGCGGCAAAATCTTCCAGATTGGGCATATGAAACGTTATGATGCGGGGCTGCAGGCGGCTCACGAATTCATAACCGACGAGATGGGCAGCATGGTAGCCCTGAAAGCCTGGTATTGCGACAGCACCCATCGCTACCCCATGACAGATGCCGTTCAGCCACTCATCATCGCATCCGATCAGGCTCGTAAGCCGGATCACAATCCCAAGGCTGATCTGGAACGCTACTATATGTTGGCACATGGCAGTCATCTTGTTGATACAGCACGCTATTTTGGCGGTGAAATACTCTCGGTCAACGCACGCATTTCAGACAAAAAAGGCATGTATTGCTGGTTCATAGATGTTGAATTCGCAAACGGCACTTTGGGTCATCTTGATCTGACCGTGGCCGTGCGTATGGACTGGCATGAGGGCTTTCAGATTTACGGCGAAAACGGGTCGGTCATCGGCAAGACATTCAATCCCTGGTATTACAAAAGCTCCGAAGTCGACATTTTCAGAGAGCGGGATGGTGCCGCCACTCGCGTACTGGGCGCTGACGGGCATTTCTACCGCCGCCAGGTCGAAGGCTTTGCAGAGACCATTTTAAACAAAAAACCAATGACCGGGGCTGATATCGAAGACGGTCTTGCAAGCGTGCGAGCCATGCTGGCGATTAGGGATTCAGTTCGCACCGGAAAGCCGGTGCTACTTTCCAATGTAAAGGGGACACTCTGATGCAGCTTGGTATATTTGCCAAAACCTTTCCGGCGGACAATCCATTGCAGGCGGTCAATGCCGTACAGAAGGCAGGTTTCGTCTGCACACAATACAATATGAGTTGTTCTGGATTAGCGTCCATGCCGGATGAGATCGATGACGCAACGGCCAATGCAGTCCGGGCTGCAAGCGAAGAGACGAACATCCCTATTGTTGCCGTCTCTGCGACGTTTAATATGATTCACCCAGATGTAAGTGTTCGGAAAGACGGGCTCCGCAAATTAGAAGTCATTGCAGCAAATGCCAAGGCAATGGGAGCCGAACTGTTGACGCTTTGTACAGGGACCCGCAATCCCGATGACCAATGGCAAGGCCACCCTGATAATGACAGCATGCGAGCTTGGGGTGATCTGTTGATTGCAATGGAAAGCGCAATCAAAATAGCCGAGACCCATGATGTCCATCTCGGTATTGAACCGGAATTGGACAATGTTGTGAATTCAAGCGCGAAGGCAACTCGTCTGATCCAACAACTCAAAAGCGACAGATTGAAAATTGTGCTGGATGCAGCAAACCTCTTCGAACAGACCAGCCTTGCAGAGCAAAAGCATCTCGTTTCACAGGCCGTCGAAAGCGTGGCGGAACATCTCGTCATGGCCCACGCCAAAGACCGCATGGCTGATGGCAGCTTCACCACTGCGGGCAAAGGCGTTCTGGACTACACCCATTATCTGCAGGCACTGTCAGATTGCGGTTTTGAAGGACCCTTGGTCACGCATGGGCTGCCAGCAGAAGATGCTCCAAGAGTTGCAAAATTTCTGCGCAAAAAACTGAAACAGTTGCGTTGATGGATAATTATTCCTCGCTGCCCCTTTTGCGCAGCGGCCAGCCGATTGCGGCGTTTCGGGCCAACCAGAAAGGAGTGCCTGTGGTGCTCCAGCACGGTTTGGGTGCCGACCCGCTTCAGACCGTAAATGTCGTGCCCCTCAATGGCACTCACTGTCATTATCTGATGCACTGTCGTGGGCATGGCGCTTCAGAACCCGGCCCAGTTGATCAATTCTCGATCACCACATTTGCAGATGATCTGATTGCATTTATCGACCATCATATTCAGGCACCATGTTTTGTCGGTGGCATTTCCATGGGCGCAGCAATTTCATTGCGCGTGGCGATCAAAAGGCCTGATCTGGTTTCGGCACTCATCCTTGCGCGCCCGGCCTGGTTCACTGACCCTGCACCTGAAAACCTGAAGCCACTTGTCGAAGTCGGCAACTTGCTGGCCACACATGATACCGCCGAGGCCAAAAAACTCTTTCTTGCATCGCCTTCAGCATCCATTTTGCAGCAAAGCGCGCCGGGAAATCTGACATCGCTGCTGAATATGTTTGACCGGGCACCACAAGCCGTCACGGCAGAACTGTTGCGCCGAATTGCAAATGATAGTCCTGATGTCACTGTTGCTGAAATCGCCAGCATAAAGGTGCCAACTCTGATCATCGCGAATGATCAGGACTATGTTCACCCGGTCCTGCTAGCCGATGAATTGGCAGCTACCATTCCAGGCGCAATACGCGTCGATATTACACCAAAAACCGTGGACGAAGAGGCATATGTCTCAGAGTTTCGCGGTGCGCTTGATCAATTTTTGAAAGACCATTCCTGATGCAACATCCACCAAAAGACTGGATTGAACGACTGCCAACAGATCATTGCATAGCCGAGTTCTCCATTTGGTCGGCTAATCTGATGAACCTGTCTGCAGATTTGGAGCGGATATCTCCTCATGCGGACATCCTCCATCTCGATGTGGCGGATGGCCATTTTGCGCCAGCCTTGCTAATCTTCCCGGACATGGTGGCGGCACTACACGAACAGACCAAACTGCCGCTTCATATCCACTTGATGGTTGCAGACAGTATATTGCTGTCTCAGATCGAGCAATTTGCCGAAGCCGGTGCCGATCTGATCAGCTTTCATGTTGAAAACAAAGCGGTCGCCGAAAACGCCTTTGCCCTTTTGGAACAATTGAATATCTCTGCTGGGCTGGTGGCGCGGGTTGAAACGCCCGTAAGCAGTTTTGGGCCATTCATCGAGCAAATCCAGTTTCTGACTTTGCTTGGAACAGCCATCGGCGTCAAAGGTCAGGGTCTTGATGCCGCTGCGACGGCCAGGCTGGGAGAAGCACAATCCTTGATCGCAAACCGCAAGGGCGGCCAACGATGCGTTCTGGCAGCAGATGGCGGCATTCGCGAGCACACGGTCCCTAATCTGGTTGCCGCTGGTGCAGAGACCGTTGTGCTTGGATCATTGGCATTTGGTGCCGATGATCTGCAAGCGCGCATGTCCTGGCTGGCAGGGTTACAAGGCCCCAAATGACAGAAGCGCCGCTTGCAATCAGCGTTGATCTGGGTGGCACGCGGCTGCGTGCAGCGCTGATCACCGCCGACGGTAACATTGTAAAGCGGGCTGAAACCGCAACCCTTGCATCCAGCGGTCCGGAAACCGTCTTGCAGCAGATTGAAGCCTTGGCAAAGGACGTAGCCCAAACGGTCGCGCCGCGACAGATTTGCGGACTTGGCCTGTGCGCTCCTGGTCCACTGGATACAAAGGCTGGGCTTGCCCTGTCCACACCAACGATTAGCGGCTTCACTGATTTCCCAATTCGCGCGCTTCTGGCGCAACGAGTGCCGTGGCCGGTATTGCTGGAAAATGATGCAATCGCTGCAACCTATGGAGAATGGAAGTTTGGTGCCGGTCAATCCTCAGAAAATCTGGTTTACATAACAGCCAGCACCGGCATTGGTGGCGGCGCCGTAGTGGATGGCAACCTGCTTCACGGCCGCAAGGGAATGGCAGCCCACTTTGGCCATATGACCATAGCGCCGGATGGACCACTTTGTGCCTGTGGAAATAAAGGATGCTGGGAAGCACTGGCGTCCGGGTCAGCGCTTGACAAAAGAGCCAAGACAATAGGCCTTTCCAATGCACGCGCCGTATTTACAGCCGCTAGCAATAACAATACGGAAGCAAGACGTCTTGTTGACGAAACAGCCCAATGGTTAGGCATCGGGCTGGTCAATTTGATGCATCTCTACAGCCCGGATTGCCTGATAATTGGCGGTGGGCTTTCAAACGGATTTGATCTTCTGTCTGTCGGAATTTCACAACGCGTCAAAAACGCCGCAATGCCGCCATTTCAAAACATCCCAATCCTGAAAGCCGCACTTGGTGACAATTCAGGATTGATAGGGGTTGGCACCATGGTGTTCGATCGCATTTGATTTGTACACGGCAACCGTGCGTGATAAGCAAATCGGCTAATCCAACTATAAAAACGGTCCATTCCATGATTTCACGTCTGTCGATAATCCTTTGTTCAGCGCTACTGCTGACCGCCTGTGGTGAAGACGAAAATGCTTCCAACGCAGGACAGGAATCCATACGCGGCCTGAAAACAGTCTTGGTGGAAGACCAACAACAAACCACATCGCGGCGCTTCCCTAGCGTTTTGCAGCCAGCTGAAGTCACCACCTTGTCGTTTGAAACAGCTGGCAAACTAGGGCCGGTTGATTTGAGTGTTGGACAAACGTTCAACGAGGGTGACGTTCTGGCCCAATTGGACCGCACTGCCCTGACCCTTCAATTGGATGCTGCAAAGGCCACCGCAGAGCAGGCCCGCATCAATGCAGAAAACGCCGCATCAACTTTTGAACGTCTCAATACGCTGTTGGAACGAGGTGTGACCACAAAGGCCCAAGTGGATGATGCGCGGGCTAGCATGCAGGCAACAGCCGCCCAATTCGCTCAGACACAGAAACAGGCAGAAAGCGCCGAAGAAAACCTGTCTAAAACCGATCTGATGGCCCCATATCACGGCGTCATCAATTCGGTGGAAGTGGAATCTTTTGCAAATATCTCTCTGGGTGCTCCAGTAGCAACTATTTACAAGACGGATAGTTTCGAAGCCTCGTTCTCCGTCAGTTACACCGTTTCCCAACAGCTTGTGGTCGGAAAAGCTGTGTCGGTTCGGTTGGCCGATAATCCTGATATTGTTCTGCCCGGCATCGTTAGCGAATTGGGTTCGCGGGCAGATACCGTATCTTCTTTCCCGCTGGTCATCAGTCTGTCTGAAACCCGTCCGGAACTGAAGGCAGGCATGGCAATTGAAGTCTCAATTGAATTTGCCGTGCCCACAGGAAATGGTTTCCTGCTGCCGCTCACTGTTCTGCCGCTCGATGGCCAATTGGATCCCGATGCCGGTCCAGACAATCCGACCGGTACGACCGTATTCGTTTTTGACGATGCCACCAGCACAGTTATGAAGCGAGACATCACAATCGGCGGCGTGCGCGAAAACCAGTTGATCATCGTTGATGGCCTTGCCGTTGGTGATCGGGTCGCTTCAGCCGGAACTTCTTTCCTGCGCGATGGACAAAAAGTCGTTCTGTTGACTGACAGCCAGTAGGAGATCAGCCATGAATTTCCTGACCGGCTTCGGCCTCAAACATTCACGTTTGACCATTTTAGTCATGATCGCCCTCATTCTGCAGGGTCTCATTGTCTATTCCGGTCTTTCCAAACGGGAAGATCCTGCGATCACCATTCGTACTGCGGTGGTGTCGGCCCAGTTCCCGGGCATGGCACCAGAGCGCATGGAAGACCTCATCGTGACGCCAATTGAACGCAAGGCGCGCGAAATTGCTGAGATTGATGATATCAAAACCCTGATCACCACTGGCAGTGCAGTGATTAATCTCGAAGTTTCGGACTCCATATCCACAGCTGATGTGGATGCCGTGTTTCAGGACATACGCAATAAAATGCAGAACCTGAACGATGAACTGCCTGAAGGAACCAAAGGTCCCTTCATCAATACTGACTATGGTGATGTGTCCATAGCCTCCGTCGCAGTCACCGGCGAAGGCTATTCCTATGCCGAAATCTATGATGCAGCAGACCGACTTCGCGACAAGATCTATACGCTGGATGGTATTGGCCGCGTGACGCTCTATGGCGAGCAGGAAGAACGTATCTGGCTGGAAATTGATTCTCGTAAACTGGCAGCAGTCGGTGTTCAGATTACACAGGTCCTGAATGATTTGCAGGCGCAGAATGTCATTCTGCCAGCTGGCGAAATAGATGCAGGCGGCACCACGCTCATTCTGGAAGCAAATGGCGACCTGGAGAGCGTTGAGGCCGTGGAAGATGTGCTGACAAAAGTCAGCGGCTTGAGCGGCTTTGTGCGGTTGAAGGAGCTCCTCACCGTTCGCCGTGGCTATGTAGATCCGAAGGCGAAGCCTGTCTATTTTAATGGTCAACCTGCCGTCACTGTTGCCGTCGAGATGACCGACGGAGAGGATATTCAGAAAATCGGGGTCGTCCTGAAAGAGGCCGTCACGGCACATGAAGCAACTCAGCCCATCGGAATCTCCTATAATTTTGCAACTTATCAGGAAGAAAAAGTCACCAGCGCTATCAACAATGCGTTGGTCAACGTGGCCCAGACCTTCGCTGTCGTGCTGCTCGTCATGCTTGTTTTCCTGGGTTTCCGCTCTGCTTTTGTGATTGCCAGCATTGTGCCCTTTGCTGTCATGTTTTCCATGATTGGCATGCAATATCTGGGTATCGAACTGCAGCAGGTCTCCATTGCCGCCATCATCATCTCGCTAGGCCTTCTGGTCGATAATGGGCTTGTCATTGTTGAAGATATTCAAGGCAGAATAAGCAAAGGACTGGACCCCAGAGAAGCCGCAATGGCAGCCGGTAAGCAATTTTCCGTACCGTTGGCCGTTGCCTCTGTCACAACTGTTTCAGCCTTTCTGCCGCTCCTTATTCTGGAAGGCACAGAAGGCGAATACGCGTTTTCCCTTGGTGCCGTCGTAGGCACGATGCTCGTTGGATCGTGGATTTCCGCGCTCTACATTCTGCCTGCCCTGCTTGTCTGGTTCTCCAAGCGCAACACAGTACCTGCTGAGCCGAAACCTGGCCGTCTGGTACACGCATATGGCGCTATTCTGGAACGTACATTGGGCCTATCGCTCATTGTTGTGCTGGGATCCTACCTACTAGTCGTCGGGGCTGCGACATTGTTCGGATCAGTCAAAAGCGAAATGTTTCCACTTGGCGCACGCAATCAGTTTCTGATCTATCTGGACATGCCAAAGGGAACATCCATCTCCGCGACGGAAGCTGAGGCCCTCAAGGTTGAAAAATGGTTGTCTGACGAAGCAGCCAACCCCGAAGTTTCAAACACAGTCATTTACGTGGGGGATGGTGGTCCGCGTTTCTATCTCGCGCTCAATCCGGCAGATACCAATCCAGCGAGCGCTTTCCTGCTTGTCAATACAGTTGATTTTGACGGGGCTGTCAGCGCTTCCCAGCGCGCGCAGGATCACCTCTTGAGAAATCATCCATCTGCTCGTTTCAAAATTAAGCGGCTCGCCATGGGCGGCTCTGAGTCCGGCATTGTGCAAATCAAGATCACCGGACCGGATGCAGATCAGTTGCTGTCACTCGCCGACGAGGTTGAAACCGCTTTTGCATCCGCCCCGGGACTGGTTCAAAACGAGAATAACTGGGGCAATAAGACCCTCAAAATTATTATCAACATCGCGCAAGACAAGGCCCGCGAACTGGGTGTTACATCCAAAGATATTTCCGATATTATGGAAACCTATTTTTCAGGCTCAAAAGTGTCCGATTTTCGGGAAGGCAGCGACTCAATTCCAATTGTCGTGCGTGCCTCGCCCGTCTTCCGCGACAGTCTTGAGGACCTTGGCGATCTCTCAATCACAGCAAATGGCCAGCTCATTTCTCTGGACCGGGTAGCAACATTTTCACCCATTCTGGAATACTCCCAGTTTCGCCGGGAAAATCAGCAGAGGCTGATCACAATTTCCGCCAAGAGCAGCACTCTAAGCGCCGGTGAGTTATTGGCTCATGCTCAACCCACGCTTGATGCAATGAATTTGAATGCTGGTTACGAGATGCTGATTGCGGGTGAAACCGCCGATAGCGCCAACGTGAATCAAAAACTCGGTGCGGGCGCACCAGTTGCCCTGATGGTCATGTTGTTTGCACTCATGTTCCAGTTCAATTCGGCCCGGCGCTCGGCATTGACCTTTATGACCATTCCACTGGTCATCATTGGTGCCCCAATAGCACTGTTATTGACGAATCAACCACTGTCATTCTTTGCAATTTTGGGCATGATTTCTCTGGCAGGCATCATCATCAACAACGCCATTGTGCTGATCGATCAGATTGATATTGAGCGCCAGACGCAGGAGTTGCGTACAGCAATCATAGAAGCTGCCAAAAAGCGTCTTACCCCCATCATGCTGACATCCTTAACCACCGTGTTTGGTCTGATGCCCATGGCGATTGCTGGCGGCGCATTGTTTGAGCCAATGGCAACAATCATGATAGGTGGATTGGCCGTTTCCTCTATCCTCACACTCTTTTTCGTCCCAAGCGGCTATTATCTGTTGTTTGGGGGTTGGAAAAAATCAACGGATAAAGAGACAACGAAGATCACAAAGGCGCAAGCAGCGTAGCATCAGGACCAGCCAGAGCCTTTACTGGCCTGACAAAGCTCCAAACCCTTCAATGAGCGCATGAATGTGCTCATTGCTTTCCAGGTCATGCTGGATTTCAACCAGTCTGGCGAAATTGGCTTCCGTGGCCTCTTCATTCAGCGCCAGTTCGGCTGCGCGCAACTCATCACGTAAAACCGCGCCCTTGTCGTGAAGCGCCAACGCTTGTCGCCAGCCCTCCTCCGCATCAATGGGATCAGCCTGTTCCCGCGCTTGCCACAGCCCAACAGATGCCAGAGTGTGTTCCAGTCGGCGCAAAAGCGTTTCATAACCGCGCCGCACCAGCGCATCCTTGATTGCTGCTGCATTCTGTTCGGGATCTTCTGCCAGAATACCAACCAAAACCTGATGCAGCTTATTCAACTCGCCCTGATCAAATTGCAGGGTGGAAAATGCATCATCATGACGGTCCAGAAGCACCGGGTGATTGATCATTGTCATCAGCAACACAGCATTGCGAGGCGAAATGATGGAACTGCGATTGCCAGCAGCAAAACTTGAAACCAGTGGACTTTGTGACAGGCTTCGGCTCACAGAAAACGCTGCTTTACGTCCACCTGCCTTGGCTTTGCCACCAAAACCACCAGAGCGCTTGGAAGAGCCCTTCCCGGACGACTGACCGAAGAAAGCCTGAAGTCGTTCGCGAAATTCCTGCTCATAATGGCGCCGGATCGTATCATTGGTCATGATCCGCGTCAGACTGCGTATCCGGTCTTCCAGTTCAGCCCGGCGCTCTGGCGTATCGAACACGCCATTTTCAGTTTCGCGCGACCAGACCATATCGCTGAGCGGTTTGGCGCTGCGAATAAAATTGTCCATCGCATCACGTCCGGCACTGCGCAGCAGATCATCAGGGTCCTGCCCGTCCGGTAGCAACACAAACCGAACGGTTTTACCCGGTTTAAGATGCGTCATGGCCATATCGGCCGAACGACCGGCAGCTTTAAAACCTGCTGCGTCCCCGTCAAAACACAAGACCGGGCTGTCATTCATGCGCCACAGCAACTGCATCTGCTCTTCTGTCAGTGCAGTCCCCATGGGCGCGACAGCACCCTCAAGTCCGTGCGCGGCACAGGCAATGACATCCATATAGCCTTCGACCACCAACAGCGGCGCGCCATGATGTACAGGCTCGCGGGCACGGTGGTGATTGTACAAAAGATAGCTCTTGGAAAAGAGCGGCGTTTCCGGCGAATTCAGATATTTGGCCGGAACGTCGGCGGAAAGCGCGCGCCCACCAAACGCGATGCAACGCCCTCTTGCATCCGCAATCGGAAACATAACCCTGTTGCGAAAACGGTCATAGGAAACAGCAATGTCAGGCCCGGCTATCAGCAGCCCAGCCTCTACCATATCATCCTGCGACACATCTTTACTGGCCAGAAACTGCTTGAGCGCATTGCGGCTGTCCGGTGCATAACCGATGCCGAATTCCTGCTGGATAGCCTGCGAAAGACCCCGATCCCTGAGATAACGCCGCGCGCCGGCACCATCTGCACTTTGCAGCGCCTGCTGGAAAAATCCATTGGCCAGGTCCATCACTTCATACAGCGAGCCGCGCCGTTGTGCCCGTTTCTCCGCTTCCGGATCACGCTCAGGCAGCGACAATCCCGCATCACCAGCCAGCCGCTCAACGGCTTCTGGAAAAGAAACCCCTTCAGTCTCTGTCAGAAACCGAAAAATATCACCCGACTGACCACACCCGAAACAGTGGTAACGAGCACGGCGATCATCTGCATGAAAGCTTGGTGATTTTTCATTGTGAAATGGGCAACAGGCCCAATAATCGCCCTTGGAGGGCTGAGACTTCTTGCGGTCCCAGGTCACGCGTCGTCCCACCACGTCTGAAATGTTCAGGCGGGCGCGTATGTCATCCAGAAATCTGTCATCAAAACGCATGGGCGGTGTTCGGGCTCAACAGCAAGTCAGAGGAAAGACGTCAGGTAGCATAACCCGACGCCCCGAAAAATGCTCTAGCTGTGGAAAACACTCAAAGTCCGCGTGGACAGGGCTGCATTACTGCAAAAGCTCTTTCACCACACCGCTGGCCTGACAGAAGTCCATCTGGCCGGGATAGCGCTTTTTCAACGTATTGATACATTTACCCATGTCACGCAGGCTGTTGGCACCAATATCGGCGACAACATCCTTAACGGCTTTGCGCACTTCTTCAGCGGGCAATTGGGTGGGCAGGAAGGAACGAATTATTTCCATTTCCTTGCGTTCCCGCTCCGCCAAATCAAGACGGCCAGCATTTTCATACTGACGGGAGGAATCTTCCCGCTGCTTGATCATTTTGACAAGCAATCCCAGAACTTCGTCATCACTGACCTTGTCCTTGCCGGTACCACGCAATGCGATGTCACGGTCTTTAATGGCAGCATTGATAAGCCGCAAGGTACATACCTGCTTCTTATCCTGCGCCTTCACAGCTTCATTCAAAGCTTCAGCAATTTGTTCGCGCATGTAGATCTACGACCCTTTTTTGCACTCAATATCACGAAGGCGCATTTTTCCCAGCAATTTGATTCTCTATTAAAATCATGCCGGTATCGCCTCTATACCATTTTTCGACAGAATTTGAAGCAATTCTGACCATCTTCTTGACGCTTATGTGTAGATTTTGCGACCGTTTGACAAGGCTTTGTCCGTGCAAAGTGTGCATAGCAGGCTTGAATTTCCTGCAAAGACATGCGATCCGACCCCTGACGTGAGCCTAGGAAATGCGCTGTGTAAGCGCGCCTGAGCCCTGTGACAGACAAAATGACCAGCCCTAAGACGATTTGCCGCGTCAAAACCCGTTTCTGAAAGCCTTTGGAGTGTTTCATGCAAGCCACCAGCCAGACCGCGCCTAACCCCGACTTACAAGACTGGCAGGAACCTGTTCCCACGGCCGCTCTGGTCCTTGCAGACGGAACCATTCTCTATGGCATGGGTTGCGGCACGATTGGTGAAGCGGCAGGTGAGCTTTGTTTCAATACAGCCATTACGGGGTACCAGGAAATTCTGACAGACCCGTCCTACGCTGGCCAGATCATTACCTTTACATTTCCCCATATCGGCAATGTTGGCAGCAATGAAGAAGATTTGGAAAGTCTCAACCTTGCATCGGACCATGGCGCACGCGGCTGTGTTTTAAAGGCGGATATAACGGCTCCTGCCAATTACCGCGCCGGACAGCATTTCGACCAGTGGCTGAAAGCACGTGGCATTGTCGGCATTTGCGGCATCGATACGCGGGCACTTACATCCAAGATCCGCGAAGGCGGTATGATCAACGCACTCATCGTTCACAGCCCCACTGGAAAATTTGATACGGACGAACTGACAAGCAGAGCGGCAGACCTGCCCTCTATGGAAGGCGTTGACCTTGCAAAGGACGTATCCACACTGCAAACCGTCCAGTGGGACGAAACACCCTGGGTTTGGGGAGAAGGCTACGGTCAGCAGGTCAATCCGGATTTGCACATTGTGGCAATCGACTATGGCGTCAAACGCAATATTTTGCGGCTCCTGGCCGGTCTGGGATGCAAGGTAACCATTGTTCCAGGCACTGCCACTGCAGAAACCATTCTCGGTCACAAACCAGACGGTATCTTTCTGTCAAATGGCCCGGGAGATCCGGCAGCAACCAGTTCCTATGCCGTTCCAACCATTCGCACGCTCATTGACAGCGGATTGCCCATGTTCGGCATTTGCCTTGGTCATCAGATCTTGGCTCTGGCACTGGGCGCAAAAACCAAAAAAATGCATCAGGGACATCACGGCGCCAATCACCCGGTCATGGACCACACCACCGACAAGGTGGAAATCACCAGCATGAATCATGGCTTCGCGGTTGATGAGGCAACTTTGCCCGACGGCGTGGAACCCACACATACGTCTTTGTTTGACGGCTCCAATTGCGGACTTCAGGTCAAAGGCAAGCCGATCTTCTCCGTCCAGCACCATCCCGAAGCCTCACCCGGGCCCCAAGACAGCCACTATCTGTTTCAGCGCTTTGTTGAACTGATGAAGTCTGCCTAACATTCCGGGTCGTCGAGCCGCCAGCAGCTTGATACATGCCGGCTCGCCACCTTGAATTGGGGTGGTGCCTCAATGCGGCATTTTTCCATCGCATAACGGCAGCGTGGATGGAAATGGCAACCAGGCGGCGGATCAATTGGTGAGGGAATCTCCCCCTCAACAGGCTCGTAAATCCGGTTACCCGATTTGACGCTCGGCATTTCTTTCAGCAGCGCTTCCGTATAGGGATGTGACGGATTGTCGAAAATTGTCTGTGTCTTACCCCGTTCAACAATACGTCCCAGATACATGACAGCAACTTCATCACACAGATGGCGAACCACCCCAAGGTCATGACTGATGAACAGGATGGTCAGATTACGCTTCGCCTGCAACTCCATCAAAAGATTGATGATTTGCGCCTGAATAGATACGTCCAGCGCCGCCACCGGCTCATCACAAATCAAGAAATCAGGGGACATGGACAGAGCTCTGGCAATGCCGATCCTCTGACGCTGTCCACCAGAAAACTGGTGCGGCAATCGCGTCAATGCGTCCGATGAAAGTCCAACTTCTTCAAGCAGTTCAGCGGCAAAACTGCGCTTTTCAGACGGCTTGAGAAAACCATGATAAAGCGGCCCCTCCGTTACAATGTCCAAAACCCGTTGTCTGGGATTAAGTGATGCCATCGGATTTTGAAACACCATTTGAACGCGCAGCAGGGTCTTTAAATCGCAATCGGAATTGCCACTATCTATCCTGTTGCCGTCGAGTTGAACCTGACCATTTGTTGCTGGAAGAAGACCTGCTGCTATGCGGCCAAGGGTTGATTTACCACAACCACTTTCGCCAACCAGCCCCAAAACCGAACCAACTGGAATATCAAGCGAGACATCAGCAACAGCTTTGACAACTGTTTCACTGTAATTCATGCCAAGCCGCGCAAGGCCGGCTTCAACAACAGACATGGGACTCACAAAATCGCGCTTCACATGGTCGATCTGAACAAAGTGAGTATTTCCTTCGGTTTCCGTTTCAATGATCGACATCAATATTCTCACTAAGTGGGAAGAAACAGCGCACCTTCCGGTTTTCGGAAAGATCAAAAAATTCAGGTGTTTGCGTACATTTCTCAGCCGCTTTGAAACAACGGCTACGAAAGGCACAACCATCCGGCAAATCCAGAGGTGAAGGCTGGGTTCCAGGTATTTGTGACAATTGGCTGCCTGCTGGAGTATCGCCGGGAATAGAGTCTAACAGGCCCCGTGTGTAGGGATGCGCGGGACTGCGAAGAACATTGTTTACCGGCCCCAATTCCACAAGACGACCACCATACATGACGGCAACACGCTGACAGAGCCCGGCAACAATGCTCAAATCATGGGTCACCCAGATCATCGCCACATTCCGTTCACGCACAATCCTCTGCATCATATGCAAAATCTGACTCTGAATGGTCACATCAAGCGCCGTCGTCGGCTCGTCGGCGATAATGACTGATGGCGAGTTGATGAGCGAGATTGCAATACAAACGCGTTGCCGCATCCCACCAGACAATTCATGAGGATAAGCTTTGAGACGTTCTTTGGGAGCGGGAATGCCAACTTCGCCAAGGGCGGCTTCAGCTTCTTTGAGTGCAGATGACATGCGGGTTTTACGATGCGCACGGATCGCCTCGTAAAACTGTCGCCCGATCGACAGGACCGGGTTCAGCGTCGTCATCGGATCCTGAAAGATCATTGATATTTCGCGGCCGCGCAATCGGCGCATCGCATCATCCGCTTTGCGGGTTAGTTCTTCGCCGTGCAACCGAACAGATCCGCCAACAATACGCCCAGGAGCACTGACAAGCCCCATGATTGACAAGCCGGTAACTGACTTTCCTGATCCAGATTCTCCGACAAGGCCCAGAATTTCGCCGCGCCGGAGGTCGAAACTCACATCATTGACTGACTGGATCTGACCTAATTTCAGATCGAACACTGTTGTGAGAGACTTAACTTCCAGGACGGTCTCAACTGATGCCATCACTATCTCCTCAATCCCGGGTTCAACAGATCCCGCAATCGATCCCCGACAAGATTGATTGAGACGATTACGAAAAGCAGAGCAATGCCTGGAAAGATTGAAATCCAGTAAGCTCCACTCAGCAGATACTGGTATCCATTTGCAATCAGCAGGCCCAATGATGGTTGTGTTTCCGGCAGCCCGACACCCAGAAAACTCAAGGTCGCTTCCAGCGTAATAGCGTGGGCAATCTGAACCGTGACCACAACCAGCAAAGGAGCCATACAATTGGGTAGAAGGTGCTTTGTCAGAATTCGGAAATGCCCCAAACGCAAACTATGCGCGGCTTCCATGTATTCCCGCTCCCGCTCCACAAGGGCTGAAGCGCGAATGGTTCTGGCATAATAAGCCCATTGGACGGCAATCAGGGCAATCATGGTCTTGTCAACGCCACGTCCCAGCACAGCAAGCAGGATCAATGCAATCAGGATGGCAGGAAAGCTCATCTGCAGATCTACCAGCCGCATGATCCCGTTATCCACCCGTCCCCCAGCATACGCAGCGGTCAAACCAAAAGCCATTCCGATAAACAGTGCACAAATGGAGGACAGTGCCCCCACACTCAGCGAGATACGCAAGCCATAAAGAATGGAACTGTAAACATCCCGGCCAAGGCCATCTGTCCCCAACAGGTGTGTATTGCCAGCAAAATCCTGCGCCCCGGGAGCCATGCGTGCATCCAGAATGGACAGCGAGGCAAGATCATAAGGATTTTGCGGTGTAATCAACGGAGCAAAAATAGCTGCAAGCATAATGATGACGAATACGATCAGCCCCACCAAAGCGGCAGGACTCTCGTTGAATTCCGCCAGAAATGCCGCACCCTTGCTAAGGCGTCGGGACAGACCCTGAAATCTTCGGCTTCTTGGAGTAGCCGACACGGTTGTCTGGGTCATCGTGAACGCCCTCCAAGACGCACACGCGGATCAAGCGCGGCATACAATAAATCGACAACCAGATTGATGAAGACGAACATCACAACGATGACCATCAGATAAGCAACGATCACAGGCCGGTCGAGCCGATTGATCGATTCAATGATCAGTTTGCCCATCCCTGGCCAGTTGAATATGGATTCTGTCACCACTGCGAAGGCCACTACAGATCCAAATTCAATGCCTATCACTGTCACAAGCGGGATCATGATGTTCTTCAAAATGTGCCGCAGTAGCACCCGCGAGGGAGCAATCCCCATAGCATTTGCAAAGCGAATGTAGTCCTGCGGTAAAACCTCTTTCACACCGGCACGCGTGAGACGTATGAACAAGGCAATTTTGAAAAGGGCAAGGTTCAAAGCTGGCAACAGAAGGTGTGCCAAACCATCTTGCGTCAGAAAGCTCCACTCCACCCCCAAAACGGTAACGGTATCCCCGCGCCCGAAAACTGGCAGCCAATTGAGCCACACGCCAAAAGTCAGGATCAAGATCAGGCCAACCCAGAAAGTGGGGAGCGAAAACCCCAGAATGGAACCGGCAACTATTGTCTTGGAATACCAACGCTCTTCCTGGAGGCCCGCCACTAGACCAAGGGGAATACCAATAATGATAGCCAGCAAGGTTGCTGCCAAAGCTAACTCCAACGTCGCCGGCATCCTTTGCAGAATAAGGTCGATCGCGGGAATATTGAACGCAAATGATGTGCCCAGATCGCCCTGCAAAGCAGATTTCACGAATACGAAATACTGCATCCAAAGCGGCTTATCGAGACCAAGAGATCGGGCCACGGCTTCCCGGGTCTGCTGATCCGCGTCCGGATTGATCAAAATCTCAACCGGATCGCCAATAGCATAAACGCCGACAAAGACAATGACCGACATCGCAGCAACAACGCCAAAACCCTGCAGAATGCGCTGAATCAGAAAAGCCGTCATAATGGCAAAACCGTTATATTGAGAGTGGATGCGGCATTTTTCGTCGAAGACAGGGTAATCGCGGCGCAGTGGTTATGCGCCGGAAAACCCTGAGCTCCGCCGGTCTGTGGATTGATATCAAAATTGGGGAAATTACTGGCCGCTACATCCAACCGCAGCCGGTGCCCTGCCTGTACGCGCGCGCCAACGGGGTTGGCTGCGATGTCGATCCGAGCAATCGTTCCAGGGTCCAGAAAATCTTCACTGTTTATAGTCGCACGATGCCGAGCACGTGTAATGCCATCAGAAAGATTAAAAGCCGGTCCATCTGGATAAACGTCAACCAATTTGATGGTGAGATCAAAATCCGGCGCATCAGATTGCGCATAAAGCTGCGCAGATACGGGCCCTGCCAAAACCAGGCCGGCGTCCAGCGGTTCGGTCTCAAACCGCAACACATCAGTTCTATCATTCAGCGGAGACTGATCCCACATACCGCCTTCCATAATCGGCGCGCCAGAATTAATGGCTCCGCCCAAGGTCGGAAATGGATCATCAGGGTCGGATACAAAACTGCGATCCAGCGGCGCCCAGTTGTTCGCAAGGCTCGGTCCACTCAGATAAAACAGCATTTCGCTGGCATTTGCAGGTGGCCATCTGTGATCTGATCGCCATCGCCCTGAATGCTGATAAACTCCATTTTCAAGTCGAGCCCCATCGCCGCCACCCATTTCAAACCAGCGTATTCGAGCACAATGTCTCTCAATTCCAGCTTTGGAATCCATTAAATGTTTCGAACGGAGGTCGTGCATAGACCCGCCCAGCCCGTTTTCAGGCAAGGCTTCGGGGCCAAATTCTACACCGCCCGCCACCGAGGACCATCTGTCACCATGCGTCCATGGACCAACTATCAATTCAGGCTGAGGACATGAAGCATGTGATTGGGTCATTGCGGCAAAGTTATCGAATGTCGAATGAAGCGAGGTGTCATGCCAACTGGTGACAAAAAAAATGCGAGCATCGGTTTTGGCAAGATGTTCCGGCTTCAGGCGCAAGCCAGGGCGATCCCAAAAGGGACCGTCAGTCCCTGCCCGCCACATGGCCGCAAGATTGGCCTCGTGATAGGGCGCAGCGCCAAGCGGTGAGTAACCAGGGCTCCAGGCGCCCCTTTTCAACCACTCAGAAAGGTCTTGGGCACTCAATTCAGCAGCAATGTTTTCATCACCAGCAGCTTGCGCATCCCGTATAGCCTGAGCATGCGCCCACGTCGCCTGCTTCAGCATCAGCGCTCCGCCCTGCCGAACGCCGCTCAACAAAGCATCTGAAAACCCACCACAATCAGCGAAAATTGCATCCGGCTCATTCTCACCCGTTCCGATCACAGACATCTGACAGGCTGCACCATAAGAAAAACCTGTCATGGCCACAAAGCCATCACACCAGCTTTGGGCGCGAATCCAGCACAGCGTGTCGGCCGTATCCTGGGGTTCCTGCACATATTTGGAGAACACGCCTTCTGACTGTCCGGTGCCCCGGCAATCCTGAACAATATAGATAAACCCCGAAACGCTCATCGTTTCCGCGATTGCAATTCTACTTGCACACTCGATCTCGCCAGAGTTGCGCTCAGACTGATCAGTCCGCCTTCTGCCATAGGGTGTCCGCTCCAGGACAACGGGCAATGATGCCTCATTGCCTCCCCACAAATCAGCCACCAAGGTGACACCGTCACGCATTGGAACTGAAATATCGCGGTGCGACACCGCGACATTTCTGATGTGTCGTCTTGCCTGAGACAGCATTTAATCAGCCTTGGTCAACCCATAGGCCAAAGTCATCTGATCCTGGCGCGGTTCGTACTCAAAACCCTTGCGGGAAGCCCACACATTCATCTGATAATGCATTGGCAGGATTGCGAAATCCCGAAAGGCAACTCCAGCCGCCTCTGCTGAAAGTCTGGCCGCCTCTTCCACATCGAAAGTTGACATGGATTCAATTGTCAGACGATCCACTTCGGGATTGGAGTAACGGCCACGATTGGAAGGACCGTAGCCCCGCTCCTTGTCATAAGTCATCAAAGCGCCTCTAAGACCATGCCATGCGGTTCCCTGGGCCGATCCCCAGGCAAGGAAGAAAGTTGAAAACTCCCGTCCGCTGGCTCTTGGAAAGAACACATTTGCGGGCATGGTTTCCACCGCCGTTTCGATGCCGATACGTTCCAGCATTTGCGCAATCGCCTGAACTATCTGGGCATCCGCGACATATCGGTTGTTGGGTCCATGCAAGGTGATCTTGAACCCGTCATCGTAGCCCGCTTCTTTCAGCAATGCTTTTGCCCGATCCGGATCGAAAGGCGACGGCTTCAATTCCGCATTGTATCCAACCATCGTAGGTCCGGCCAATTGACCGGCAGGCTGGGCTAAGCCCAACAACAGTCGCTCAATAATTGCCTCCCGGTTGATGGCAATTGAAAGCGCTTCCCTCACACGCCGGTCAAGCAATGGATTCCTGATCTCAGATCCGTCTTTTGCTGTAATAAACGGCGTGGTTTCGCGGTTGGTATCCATGTGGACATAGGCGGTATACACATCCTGCGTCATCCAGATGTCGATATTATCGTCATCACGCACCCGTTCAAAGCTTTCCGGTGGCACTGCATCTATCAGGTCAAGATCACCCGATAGAAGAGCTGCAACGCGGCTGGCATCATTCGGAATCGCCACAACGTCGAGCGTTTCAAATTGCGGTGCACCACCCCAATAGTCATCATTGCGTGACAGCTCCAATGTTCCACCAGGCTGCCATGCAATGTATTTATATGGCCCGGTGCCAATAGCCGCTTTGCCATCATTATAGTCAGCTGTGGTAGCGCCTTCGCCAGCATGTTTGGAAATGATTGGCACCTCTGCCAGATCGAACAATATCTGTGGCGACGGATTACGTGTTGTGATCAACACGGTCAGATCGTCCGGCGCACTGGCTTCGGCAACCTGGCTCAGAAACTGTCCAAAGGGTGCCGGGCTGTTAGGCACATTGGGTGCACGTTCGAATGTGAACAGCACATCTGCAGACGTAAATGGCTTCCCATCATGCCATTTGACACCTTCACGCAATTTCAATTCCCAGACACCATCTCCTATGTGTGTCCAGGAAGTTGCCAATGCGGGCGTCAACTGCAGATCCTTATCCCGCATAATCAGCGTATCGAATATGTTGGTCACCTGCGCTTTGCTGGTTGCAACATATGAAAAATGCGGATCCATCGACGAGGCCTCGGTCCGGATACCAATGGTGGCGTCTGCCGCCATCCCGGCAACCGGAACGGTTACGATGGCCAAGGCCATGATCCCGGCCGCCATCGTTATTCTCTTGAAATTCATGGTGTTTCTCCCGTAGTGCTTTTCTATCACGTCCGGCGGTCAACCATTGCTACCGGTCCGTGGTGTAGCAGCGTCTTCAAACCGCTGCTTGCCGGCGCGCACATGGGCCTCACCCCATTGGCGCGCCGCATCCCCATCGCCCGCTCTGATAGCGGACAGAATATTTTCATGTTCAATATTGGATTGGATCATGTCCGGGTGCCGCCGAAGCGAAACCTGCCTGAAAAGATGAGCTTCCTTGATGAGACTATCCAGCATGGAACGCAGTCGCGGGCTGTTCGCCTGCCCCACCAATGCCTCATGGAATGCCAGATTCAGCTTATAATAAGCCGAAGCATCATCTGCATCAGCAGCAACTGCCATATCCTCAAGAATGACATCAAGCAATTTGACATTACGATCCGGGTTGAGCGCCGCAAGTTGGCAGGCATGACCCGTTAGCAAGGCTCGCAAATCGTAGATTTCCAGCATTTCGGTGCGACTTAACTCGCGCACAAACGCACCCTTATTCGCAATGAATTCCACAAGGCCATGGCTCGCCAGAAGCCTCGCCGCCTCCCGGATCGGACCACGACTGACACCAAGCTCCCGAGCCAGCACGGCCTCATTAATCCGCTCTCCTGCGGCAAGCTCGCCGGTCAGTATAATCCCCTCAATACGTTCCGCCACCAACGATGACAGCGTTGAGTTTTGTCTCAGACTGAGAAGATCCTGATCTGGCATTGCTAACTGCTCCCAAAAATATGTCTTGCATTAACGTCTACTGTTGGCAATAAACTGTCAACAGTTTTTTGTTGGAGTGAATTTGTGGATCAAAAAATGACATCGCAGGCTGAGAATATCGGCTCACCATCCGTCAACACTCGGCTGGCTCCGGACACAGATGTGACTCGGGCCGCAACTGCTTTCATCCAAAAAACTGACTTTTCGGATATACCTGACGATGTGCTGACAATCGCCAGACGATGCATTCTCGATACCGTTGGCCTCTATGCTGCAGGGCTGGATGAGGAGTCGACACGGATCGCCGTTTTGATGGCCAAGGAAGATGGCGGGCGGGAAGACAGTTTTCTTCTTGGTTCAGGAAATACGAAAGTACCCGCACATGTGGCGGCACGTGCTCTGGGGATTTCGGCTCATGCCCATGATTTTGACGACACACAGGTCAGCCATGATCCGGCCCATGTCTATGGGCTTCTCACCCACCCAAGCACCGCACCGCTTTCCGCCGCCCTCGCGGTCAGCGATTTTGTTAATGAGCAGAACCCCGAACGCTTTCTGGCAGCATTTTGCATAGGCTTTGAAGTCTCGTGCAAAATTTCCGAATGGATGCTTCCAGACCACTATCTGCGCGGCCACCACTCTTCCGGAACTGTGGCAACCTTTGGCGCCGCAGCAAGTTCTGGCTGGTTACTCCGCCTGAACGAAGAGCAAATGGGCCATGCAATCGGAATCGCAGCGAGCATGGCTGCAGGTGTTCGCTGCAGCTTCGGGACAATGTGTAAGCCATGGCACGTGGCACGCGCTAGTGAGAACGGTGTAATGGCCGCAATGATGGCAAGGCGAGGCTTTACCGGTGATCCCACAGCTCTTGATGGGCGTTGGGGGTTTGCAAGCATTTTGGCTGGTGGATTTAGCCCGGACAAGTTGGAAGAAGGGTTTGGAAACACATGGTCGATGCTCGATCCAGGTGTCAGCATAAAGCCCTACCCCAGCGGAATTCTAACCCATCAGGCCATGGATATGGTCCGCAATCTGGCAAATTCCGAAGACATCAACCCTGAGCAAGTCGACAGAATCGAGTTCTTTGCAGGCGACAACATTCTCAATCCGATCCGTTATCCGATCGCAGCGAACGGACTTCAGGCCAAATTCTCAATGGCAGCGCTCATTTCCATGCTTGTGCTCTATCGCAAGGCTGGGCTTCCGGAATTCAGAGACGACATGATCACTTCGCCGGAATTTCAGGCCATGCAGCATCGCGTCACAACAAGTGTGGACCCGCAAATCAATGCAATGGGGTTTGATCTCATCCGCTCACGCATCGCAATAACGATGAAAGACGGGCATCAATTCACTGCCAATGCCGACACGCGCTATCGCGGTGGCCCTCAACTACCAATGAGCGATGATGATTTACTGGAAAAGTTTACCGCCTGCTGCACACAAATTGCGCCCGATGTGCAGTCAGAACTGGAAGTTTCCATTAAGGCATTGCCAGAGGCCGGATCACTTCAAACCTTACTGTCCAATCTTATGCGTTTTCCAACTGTTGCCTAAGCAGAGTACTGAGGCAGTTATGGGGAACTATCTTACACGCCCGGACTGTGTTGGTAGGCCTCTCCAGGCCGCAGGGCAATGAATGAGTTCTCTGACAAGCCTCGCTCAGCACGAGCGGCCGCAAGCCGCTCAATCGGCTCCTCAATAGGCTCGTTGGTAAGCTGAAACGTGCCCCAATGGTGGGCGATGGATACTTGGGCGTTGCAAAGAATGTGCCCTTCAACAGCTTCTTCGGGGTTCTGGTGCTGCGCTTCCATGAACCAGCGCGGATCATAGGCGCCAATTGGCAGAATTGCCGCATCAAACCGACCATGCTTTTCACCGGCAGCCCGATAATTGATCCCACCGTGAAAGCCGGTATCGCCAACGACATAAACCTTGGAATCAGGCGCTTCCACCACAAAACCGGACCACAATGCCATACACCGGTCACGCGCGCCCCGTGCAGACCAATGATGTATCGGTTCAAAATGAACCTTTACCTGATCATTAACAGTGGCAATATCCCCCCAATTACCCGTCTTGATCCGAGCATCGGCAATATCGTTACGAACGATCGTATCATTGCCGTGAGGCGTGATAATCAGCGGATCATGCGCATCGACCAGAGCGGTCAGAGATGACATATCCAGGTGGTCGTAGTGATTATGCGACAGCAATACGCAATCAATCGGAGGCAAGTTCTCCAGTGATACGCCAGGTTTCACCACACGTTTGGGCCCGGCAAAAGACAAGGGGCTTGCGCGCTCCGAAAACACCGGATCAGTCAGGAAGTTCAGACCTGCAACCTGAATCAGAAGTGTCGCGTGACCGATCATGGTGATGGTTAAATTCTCACGCCTCTTTTCTGGCACAGCCCCTTCAAATGGACTTGGATAAGCATCCGGCCATTTCGCTTTCTGCTCACCAAACTGCCATTTCAAAAGATCCCTGAATCCAAGCGGCTCCTGCCCCTTCGGATTGAAGAAAAAACGTCCATCAAAATTGGATGAAGGTGGCCCGGAATAGTAAGAATTTGCTGGCTTTACAGAGGTAAACCAGGTCCCACCGCCGACAGCAGCAGCAATGCCCGATAATGAAAGATATTTAAGAAATTTCCGACGTGTCATGGTGGCTCAAATAGGGTTGAAACCATACTTGTAAAGGCCGCCTATCAAGACGCAACACTGTCACATCACATTTATGATGGTTTCAGAGGTTTTATAATTATCCCACAACCGGCCCAGATGGACTGTCAGCAGAAGTTTGGACATGTCGCAGGCTAACAACGGTTTCTATAATTCCGGCAGCGGAGCCGACAATGTCTTCAAAAACTGCACCAGATCATTGATCTGCTGATCATTCAAATTGAGAGGTTTCAACAGTGCTTCACCATCAGCATGCAGGCGTTCCATATCGATTTTTGAATAATGCTCCACCACTGCGTCCAGAGAGCTTAAACTGCCATTGTGCATGTAAGGTGCTGTCTCGGCGACACTGCGCAGGCCGGGAACCCGGAATGTGCCAAAATTGCTGTGCTGTGTGATCACATTCTGCACGGCCCAAGCCCCGGTCTTGCCAGGATCGTCAGAAAACACACCATCCAAGGTATAAGGACTGGCGCGCAAGGCTTTTATGCCGCCATGACGACCGCTATCCACCCGGCCAGGTTCAATGAAATAAGGCACCCCAGCATCATGGAATTCTCCGTTCGAGAACAACGGCCCTGAGTGACAAAAATTGCAACCGCCTCTTCCCACAAAAAGCGAAAACCCGCGTTGAGCTGCAGCGGGATAGACCGCTGCAGTTTCCAAATCACCACGTTCCAAAGCATCTCTGAACTCATCAAATGCTGTGCTGCCAGTTTCCAGCGTTTCCAGATAAGCGGCAAGAAGTTTGCCAACATTCACCAGAACCTGCTGAGGATCATCATCTCCAAGCTCGCTAAACAGCGCCTCATAGTCACTCTTAAAATCTGATTTTACCAATGAGCGCTTCAGTCCCTGATCCGAAAGCTGCATTTCATCTGGGTGACTGATTGGCGCAAGGCTCTGTGCCCAAAGATTGTCATTCTGTCCCGCCCAGCCAAACCAGCGATTATGGCGCAGATTGTAAAGAGCCGATGTATTGCGATCCAGCGTCTGTGTGCCCTTGCCCCGCGGCAATCCGTCTGTCGAGTTAAGGTCCGGAACATGGCAACTGGCGCAACTCGTCTGCATGTCACTGGAAAGAACCGGGTTGAAAAACAGCTTCCGCCCCAGTTCGATAGCGTCCCGATTACCCGACATGGCATTGCTGGGATCTGGTGCAGATTCCATGGGCCAGGGACCATGCGAAAGTACCAGATCAATCTCATCTTCAGACAGCAGGAGGCCGGTTGCGGAAGCAAAGCTGGCGCCAAACATGGCTGCCCAACATAAGATCAGGACTGTCAGCACCGCCTTCATCTGATTTTCAAATCAAGAAAATAGCCATGCGTTTCGCCATCGATCAGCGCGGACACTGTAATCCGCCAAATTCCTGGCATGTGGAACACAAGCCCGTCCGCCACAAAATCTCCGTCGCCCGACTGCGAAATGACGGGCTGATAATTCATCCCGTGCTGATGTGCTGGCATAATGGCATCAAGCGTGAAGCGCTCAATCAGTACCCCATCTACGGGGCATACAGAAACCTCGATCTCAAACGGCTGATTAAGTGGAACGTTGTCAACCGGCAGTCGAATAGAAGCTTCACCGCTATTTTGGGATTCTGCGATCATTTCCTGCCAGCCAGCATCGTGTGTGCAGGCCAAAGCGGCCTGTGCGACAAAGACAGACCCCAGAGTAATGCCGCAAAGATTCAAGGCACCAAATCTGCTAGTCCAAGCCAAGCATCTTCTCCGCATTGCGAAAGGCAATATTCTCGGCCAGTTCTTCCGGCAGAGTAGACAACCATTTGCGTGAAAAGGCTGCGTGTTCGCCAACATAATACCAGCGCTCGGGCGCAAATGTATCTGTTCCAACCATAAACCGATCAGGAAACTCCTCAAAGGCTGCACGCCAGTCCGGAGGAACAACTCCATTGCTGGACTGGTCAGAGCGAAAGGCAAGATCGCTCCAAAGATTCTTGTGCCGTCGCAGCACATCACGCACTTCATCCGGTCGATCAAAGCCCGAATGGGCCCACAAAACACGAGCTTCCGGGAAGGATTCAAATATCAAATCAATCGCCTCTGCATCAGAATGGGCATGCAGCAGCAAATCATGCTCTTTGGCCAATGCGATCATGCGCTGCATCACTGGCGTTTTCACCTGCTCGCCATAGATATGGAATTCGCCCAGCGCTACATATTCATGCTTCGCCAGCAAGCCTTCGACGTAGTCAATGACTGTAGGATCATTCATCCAGGTGGATATCTCGCCACGTCGCCGATAAGGGCGTAGAGCGGGAACAACAATGTCCGGCGCAGCTTCCAGAAGCCGTTGAGTGCCATTGTCATCAGAGCTGGAAACCAGCGCCTTTTTTACACCAGCCGCGCGCAGCAATTTTGCAATTTCTTCCGGCGGCACCAATTTCACAGCATCATGGCTGTAGTGAATATGTGCATCAAAGACCGGGAGTTCCTGTGCGTGAACATGTGTCGCTATCAGGGCAGCGATTACGGGTAGAAGAATTCGCATACAAAAAAGCTCCATTCTGGCGGATGTCGATGTGGCTATGGCTTCACAAATAGCACATCACAAGGAACCGTCGAGGCTGTTTTTCAAAGCACGTGACAGGTCAAATGAAGGGCACAAGCACGCGTAAACTCAGCTATGACGCGCTGTCCAGCATGGCCGCAAATTTAATCCTTCTGCGTTTCAAAAGCCGATCGACCCGACGCTTGTAGACAAAAGAAAACCAGTCCGCAGCAGGTACAAGGCGGCGATCTTCCAGATACTTCAAATCGTAGCAGACAAGCTGTGGGCTCTGATCCGGTCGCTCCAGAATTCCCAGATTCTCAAAACCAAGTGCAACACTGGGAATGCCCACGGTCTGAAAAAACCGGAGCAACTCATCAAATTGCGCGAGGATTTGCTCCTTTGGCAGCACTTGAAATGCCACTTGCTGTTCAGCGGAGCTCTTTAACTCGTGAATAATTTCATCCGGCCCGGAACCAAACCTTTCAAACACAAGACCGGGGCCAAGATTGGTCTCTACAGGCCCAAAAAACGTCGGGAAAAACCGGGAATCATAACTGTCAGCATTCTTGAGCAATTCGATGGAGCGCAACTCGCGCTCATTGCCGTTCATATCCAGACGCCGACCCATCGACCAGAACCGTTTCCGGTTTTTGGCTCGTTCATGGCCCTTGTCATGAACAACTTTGATCAGCTTTGTACCATCATCCGGGTGAGCGTAAGTACTGCGGTGCGCACCTCGACCCAGTAAAAACCGGCCATCTAAGACCAAATCAAATACATTCATATCTTTACCGGTAATGGCTTCACAAACGCATATCAAAAGCGGGCACTGTGCCCCTAAATCCGCGTGTCCTCAAAGGTATTGCACTGTGAGGTATCGCCTGTATCAAAACCTCGGCGAAACCAACGCCGACGTTGCTCAGACGTGCCATGATTAAAACTCTCTGGCACAACATATCCCTGTGAGCGCTTCTGAATCGCATCATCACCAATCTGCGTTGCAGCATTCAGTGCCTCTTCCAGGTCGCCCCGCTCCAGCAATCCACGTTTCTCAGCATTATAGCCCCAAACGCCAGCAAAACAGTCAGCCTGCAGTTCCACACGCACCGACATGGCATTCGCTTCTGTCTTGCTCATGGTTTGGCGTGCCTTGTTGAACTGAGGCAAAACACCAAGCAGGTTCTGCACGTGATGCCCAACCTCGTGGGCCAAAACATAGGCCTGCGCAAAATCACCCGGCGCGTCAAAACGCTTGCGCAATTCATCATAGAAAGACAAATCGATATAAATCTGTTTGTCACCGGGACAATAAAATGGACCGGAAGCAGAAGATGCAAAACCGCAGGCAGACCGCACCTGCCCTGTGAACAGTTGAAGACGCGGCTCTTCATAATCGCGACCGCTGGCAGTAAAGATGGCGTTCCATGTGTCTTCGGTCTCAGCCAGAACTGTCGAGATGAACGCTTTCATCTCATCATTCCGTTCCGTACCTGTAGATTGTGGAGTGGGCCGCGATTGCTCAAACGGTATACCACCTCCCGACCCACCGGACAGGCCGCCAAGCAGTTGCATCGGATTGATGCCAAACACAAACCACGCAACGCCAGCCACAACAACCAGTGTCAAAATCCCCTTGCCTGACCGTCCACCTCCGCCCGAAGGCAAGCGCACGCGCCGGGAAGATGCACGGCGTGTGGGCAAGCGAAAACCGCCCCCGCCCGATCCACGGCGGTCATCAACATTTGAACTTTTGCGACGGCCTTTCCAGCGCATGGTAATTCCTTGATCTATGGCTCATTCGAACTGAAACGCGAGATTGGCCCAGAGTGGACGCAGGAACAACCAATAATTCTTGGGTCTCGCCCTTCCACACAGGGTTCTAATCGCTTATAGCAGCGTCAAACATCCCTATACATCCGGCATAGGTCGCGTCCGGCCATCCGCAACCACAGACTTGCTAGAAGATCAACCATGCCAAAACGTACAGATATCGACTCCATCCTCATCATTGGTGCAGGCCCTATTATCATTGGGCAAGCTTGCGAATTTGATTACTCGGGAACCCAAGCCTGCAAGGCATTGAGGGAGGAAGGCTACCGGATCATCCTGGTAAATTCCAATCCCGCAACAATCATGACTGATCCGGATCTGGCCGATGCGACATATATCGAGCCCATCACGCCGGAAATCGTTGCAAAAATCATAGAGAAAGAGCGCCCCGATGCGTTGCTGCCCACTATGGGCGGACAGACTGCATTGAACTGTTCATTGTCTTTGCGCAAAATGGGTGTGCTTGAAAAATTTGGCGTGGAAATGATCGGTGCAACACCTGAAGCCATCGACAAGGCTGAGGATCGCGACCTTTTCCGCAAAGCCATGGATAAGATCGGTCTGGAAAGCCCACACTCCCGCCTCGCCCACTCCATGAGCGAAGCGATGGAAGCGTTGGAAGTCATTGGATTGCCAACCATTATCCGACCTAGCTTCACGATGGGCGGCACCGGTGGCGGAATCGCCTATAACCGCGAAGAGTTTCTGACAATCGTAGAAAGCGGTCTGGATGCATCACCAACCACGGAAATCCTCATTGAGGAATCCATTGTGGGTTGGAAAGAATATGAAATGGAAGTTGTCCGCGACAAGGACGACAATTGCATCATCATCTGCTCCATCGAAAACGTGGATCCAATGGGTGTGCATACCGGCGACAGTATCACCGTCGCCCCTGCCCTGACTTTGAGCGACAAAGAATACCAGATCATGCGCAACGCATCCCTTGCGGTGCTGCGTGAAATCGGTGTTGAAACCGGCGGCTCAAACGTTCAGTTCGCGGTCAATCCAGCGGACGGGCGCCTTGTGGTCATCGAGATGAACCCGCGTGTGTCGCGCTCATCTGCCCTTGCGTCAAAAGCCACTGGGTTCCCGATTGCTAAGGTCGCAGCAAAACTGGCTGTTGGCTACACGTTGGACGAGTTGGAAAACGATATTACCGGCGGTGCAACGCCAGCTGCTTTCGAGCCGACCATTGATTATGTGGTCACCAAGATACCGCGTTTTACATTCGAAAAATTTGCCGGGGCCGAACCGATTCTGGGCACCGCCATGAAATCCGTTGGCGAAGTCATGGCCATTGGCCGAACCTTCCAGGAATCGCTGCAAAAAGCGCTGCGTGGCCTGGAAACAGGCCTAACCGGCCTCAACGAAGTGGAGATTCCGGGCCTCGGCCTGGGAGATGACAAAAACGCCATTCGTGCAGCTCTTGGCTCGCCAACACCAGACCGGTTGCTGAAAGCCGCACAAGCCATGCGCCACGGCCTCAGCGATGACGAAATTTTCGCTGCCTGTCAGATAGAACCATGGTTTTTGGGGCAGATGCGCGATCTGATCAATCTGGAAGAGCGCGTACGTGCACACGGACTGCCGCAAACCCCTGGTGCCCTGCGCAGCTTGAAAGCATGCGGTTTTTCGGACAATCGTCTGGCAGAATTAGCATCTGTTACGCCGAAGGAAGTTCAGGAACTGCGTCACAGCCTGAATGTACGCCCGGTATTCAAGAAAATCGATACCTGTGCTGCCGAATTCGCCTCGCCGACCCCTTACATGTACTCCACCTATGAAGTTCCCTTCGGTGCTGAACCTGTGGATGAAGCAGAGCCGACAGACGCAAAAAAGATTATCATTCTGGGTGGCGGACCCAATAGAATTGGTCAGGGCATAGAGTTCGATTATTGCTGCTGCCATGCGGCTTTCGCGCTGCATGATGCCGGTTATGAAACCATAATGGTCAATTGCAACCCGGAAACAGTCTCCACCGATTACGACACATCGGACCGATTGTATTTTGAATCACTGACAGCCGAAGACGTTCTGGAAATTGTCCATACGGAAACGTCAAAAGGCAGCCTGCATGGTGTTATCGTGCAATTAGGTGGGCAAACACCGCTGAATCTGGCCCAGGCGCTGGAAGATGCAGGGGTTCCCATTCTCGGCACACCGCCCGATGCAATTGATCTGGCCGAAGATCGTGATCGCTTCAAAGCACTGCTGGATCAGGTAAAACAGAAACAGCCTGAAAACGGCATTGCCCGCTCGGGAGCAGAAGCCCGAGATATTGCAGAACGGATCGGTTATCCCGTTGTGATTCGCCCGTCTTATGTTTTGGGCGGCAGAGCCATGGAAATCGTTCGCGACACCGCACATCTTGAGCGCTACATTACGGAAGCTGTTGTTGTCTCCGGGTCATCGCCCGTCTTGATTGACAGTTATCTGTCTGATGCCATTGAAGTAGATGTGGACGCCATTTGCGATGGCAAAGACGTGTTTGTCTGCGGAATTATGGAGCACATTGAGGAAGCTGGCATTCACTCTGGCGACAGTGCCTGTTCCTTGCCGCCATTTTCTCTGGGCCCCGATGTTCTGGAACAATTGGAGCAACAGACAAAAGCAATGGCCCTGGCCATTGGTGTCGTTGGTCTGATGAATATGCAATACGCCATCAAAGACAATGACATTTATGTCCTTGAGGTTAACCCAAGAGCCAGTCGCACAGTGCCGTTTGTAGCCAAAACCATTGGCATACCGGTCGCAAAATTGGCCTCTCGTGTTATGGCTGGTGAACGTTTGGCGGACATGGACCTGACAAAACCTGTCTACGATCACATAGCGGTCAAAGAAGCCGTCTTCCCGTTTGCACGCTTTCCTGGCGTCGACACGGTTCTTGGACCAGAAATGCGGTCAACCGGCGAAGTTATGGGACTGGACAGCAGCTTTCCAATTGCTTTTGCCAAGAGCCAAATGGGCAGTGGCACCAAAGTGCCGGTGGGTGGCAAGGTGTTCGTCTCTGTTCGAGACAAGGACAAAGCACGCATTTTGGACACAATTTCCAAACTTCAGCGTCTTGGCTTTTCCGTTGTCGCAACAAGTGGAACCGCTCGTTACCTGTCAGAACAAGGCATCACATGCACCAAGGTCAACAAAGTTCTGGAAGGGCGCCCACACATCGTGGATGCCATCAAGAACAATGAAATTGCCTTGGTATTCAACACAACCGAAGGCGCTCAGGCCCTTTCAGACAGCCGTTCTCTGCGTCAGGCGGCCCTGATTAACAAGGTGCCCTATTACACCACATTGGCTGGCGCAATCGCCGCAACAGACGGAATCGAAGCCTTTGCGAGCGGGACGCTTGAAGTTCGCGCACTTCAGTCGTACTTTAGCTGACGTAAGTATCTGAGCTGGGCCACCTATTCTTACCGGAATGGGCGGTCCGCTTTTCTTTTTGTCTGGGCTTCACTGGCGCATGCTTCAGGCAATGCCAGTGACCCATTATTTGGAGAGGGGACATCAATGGACAAGATCCCTATGACTGCCGGCGGCAATGCAGCCCTGCAGGAAGAATTTAGACAACGCACTCAGGAAGGGCGTCCGCGCATTATCGCGGCCATTTCAGAGGCCCGCGCACATGGCGATCTTTCGGAAAACGCCGAATACCATGCCGCCAAGGAAGCGCAGAGTCACAATGAAGGCCGCATCGCAGAGCTGGAAGACCAGCTTGCCCGCGCCGAAATCATCGACATATCCAAACTGTCCGGAGACACGGTCAAATTTGGTGCGACCGTGAAATTGGCGGATGAAGATACGGATGAAGAGATCACTTATCAGGTTGTTGGTGATGCCGAATCTGACGTCAAGGCAGGCAAGATATCCATCTCATCGCCCATTTCTCGCGCTTTAATTGGTAAGTCTGTGGGTGATTCCATAGAAGTGTCCGCACCCGGTGGTGCGCGCGGCTATGAAATCCTGGACGTTTCCTTCATTTAGAATCAAACCCGTTTGCATTGGGGTAAATGATCGTGCAGTTGACCGATATTTTTCGTTACCCCGTAAAGGGTCTGGCACCTCAAAGCCTGCCCTTCGCTGATTTGGAAGCTGGCCGTCCTATGGCCGGTGACAGAAAGTTTGCGCTTGCCCATAAAGCTTCAAAATACGATCCGGCTGATCCGGTTTGGGTGAAACGCAACAATTTTGTGGTTGTTGCCCTCACCCCGAAACTGGCAACCATAGCCACGCATTATGATGATGCAAACGGCATCATCAGGGTGACCGACCATGATGGCGCAGATCATAGCTTCAATCTGTCAAAGCCAGACGATATGTCCCGCTTCGGTTCTCTGATTGAGAGCTATGGCGGAGCTGCTCAACCGGCACCCTACACGCTGGCACATGTTCCAGGTGGCACCTTGGCCGACCGAGATACGCAAACCCTGTCATTGCACAGCAGCGCTTCTCATGACGCTGTATCGGCAAGCAGCAATATTGAACTGTCGAGACGCCGTTGGCGTGGCAATCTATGGTGCGACGGTTTGCCTGCCTGGGAAGAGTTTTCCTGGATAGGAAAAGAAATCAGCATTGGTTCGGTACGCTTTGCTGTTACAGAGCGCATCGAGCGTTGCGCTGCCACCAGCGCCAATACATCAACCGGCGAACGCGACATAGATATGTTGTCTCATCTGGCCACGACCTATGGGCACCGTGATTTTGGTGTGTTGTGCAGAATAATCTCCGGCGGCCGCATCCAGCCAGGCGATCAAATTCAGGTTCACAACTGATCCATTTGTGCAAGGGAGCCGGTCAGTGATCTTAAGGATACTTGCCTATTGCGCCCTATTGGTTCCGATCACCTTCACCGGCCTTGCTATAACGGGCCGTTGGTTTCGTCCAATGGACAGCTTTTCGCATTTTTTTCATTACTATTGTTTAGCTTTTGCCGGAATTGCCATCCTCGCAGTCCTGCTAAAGCTCAAGGGACCAGCTGTGACCGCTGTCGTGTCACTCATCTGCACGATCCTGCTTCTTGGTCCAGCAAAACCCTTCGCTTTTGCAATGGCAAAGCCGGAAAATGGTGTAGAGTCCGGCGCTTTGAAAATTCTGACCTTCAATCTGCTTTTTGCAAATGACCAGATCGACCAGGTCACAGAATATGTTAAGCGGCAAAATCCGGACATTGTCCTCCTGCAGGAAGTTTCACCTATCAATGGTAAGGTAGTTGAATTGCTGGAAGGCTACAGGTTTCAGCAAAGATGCCGGGTTAGCCCCGTTATGGAAACTGTAGTGTTGTCAAAAATGGAACCAACGGCCCAGGGATGTCTCCCAAATGCCGAAGTACCATGGATGGATTTGTCCCTGAATGGCAAGACATTCCGCACCCTGTCTGTACATTTGAACTGGCCCTGGCCGTTCCGCCAATGGCACAATATCGATGATCTCAGAAATGATTTGGCAGCGTTACCCGAAAAACATCCTGTCATTTTGGGTGGCGACTTCAATGCAGTGCCTTGGAGTCATGCAGTAAGAACAGTGGAAGACATCACTGGTTCGACCATTGTACCGGGGTTTCGCGTCACACTTTACGGATATGATACACCGTTCAAGGTCCCGCTGCTGGTTCCCATTGACCAGATATTGCTCCCCGATGGGGCCGTTGCCCAAAGCGCAATTGTCGGGCCTGAACTTGGGTCCGACCACCGACCTGTATCTGTGACATTCACATTGGCTGACTAACAGCCCGGCTACGCCCCGTTAAGATTGGAGCAAAGGCACCGCAGGGTCATTTTTTACTCTGCCGATAGTCAGCGACGTGCGCACACTTTCAACATGGGGTGCGGCAGTCAGATCGTTGACAATAAAGGACTGAAAAGCTTCCAGATCGATCGCAACGCATTTCAGAATAAAATCAACATCGCCCGACAGCATGTAGCATTCACGCACAATATCCCATTTGCCAACGGCCCTTTGGAAAGCCTGCAGTTCCGCTTCACCCTGTGAAGACAGTCCCACGAATGCAAACGCAGTCAACTGATAGCCCAGGCCCCGTTCGTTGAGCAGCGTTCGGTAACCTTCAATGATGCCATTCTCTTCGAGCGCCCGCACACGGCGCAGGCAGGGCGGCGCTGAAATGCCAACTCGCTTTGCCAGTTCAACGTTGGTCATGCGACCATCGCTTTGCAACTCGCCGAGAATTTTCCAATCAATTTCGTCCAGCCGGTCTTTCATGCCTACCATTTCGTAGCTACAAACAGGCCTACTGGCGGCTCTGGCCAGGCACCAATCTGAGATATATTCTCTCTTTCCACTGCCCTGAAATGAAAGATTCGACAAGGGGTAGACGGCAAATCAGTCCTGCCAAACAGCGAAAAGGTACATTATGCACATCTGGGTGCTTACCGACGGCAAGGCTGGTGACCTGCAACCCTGTTTGGGAGTTGCCGGACGGCTGGCAGATATCTTGAGATTTGAGCAACAGAACGTGACAATCGAAGAGCGTGTGGTGAAACCCAAAGCACCTTGGGTTTGGTTCATGCCCTACGGCCCGGTCAACCCATTTGCGAAACTTGATATGCCTGATGATCCACTACGCCCGCCCTTTCCTGATATTGCCATTGCATCCGGCAGACGTGCTGTTGCCTATTTGCGGAGCTTGAAGCAACGCGCACCAGACTGCCTGACTGTATTCCTGAAAGACCCAATGACGGGACTCAAGGCGGCGGATCTCATTTGGGTGCCTGGACACGACCAGTTGCGCGGACCCAATGTTCTGGTCTCAGACACAGGACCGCACCGTATAACTCAGACAATGCTTGCGGAAAAGCGAGCAAACCCGCTTCCGCAGATTGCAGATTTGCCCCAACCCCGCCTGTCGATTGTGCTGGGTGGTCCCGCCCGGAAAACCGCTTACTCATCGCAAGACGTTTCAAACCTGATCGAGGCTCTGGAACCGCTTGCAGCTCAAGCGGGCAGCTTGCTGATAACCGGCTCTCGCAGAACGCCCGGAACCTGGTTGGAAGCTCTGGGACAAATCATAGAATCCAAACCCGGAATTGTCTGGACCAGTTCGTCAGAGATGCCGAATCCTTATCTGGACTTTCTTGCCAATGCAGATGCCCTTGTGGTTACGGGCGATAGTCACAATATGATCAGCGAAGCACTGGCCACGGGCGTACCGCTTTATCTGTTTGCACCAAAAAAGCTGTCACCAAAGCTAACGGCGTTTCTGAAAGCGGTTTATGCACACAAACTGGCACTGCCTTTGGACAAAACCGCAAGTCAGGCGCTTGAACTGAAGCCGCAGAAACCAATAGACTCATCAGCAATTATCGCAGAAGAGATTCGCCAAAAACTGAATGCTCGCAACGCCAGCGCCACGCGCGAAATGAATGGAAACTGACATGTCGACCCAGCACGCAAAGCTCATCATCATCGGCTCCGGCCCAGCCGGTTATTCCGCTGCAATCTATGCAGCACGCGCCATGCTGGAACCTGTTATGATTTCAGGCATTCAGCCCGGCGGCCAATTGACCATTACAACCGAGGTTGAAAACTACCCTGGTTTTGCTGAAACCATTCAGGGACCCTGGCTGATGGAGCAGATGAAAGCCCAGGCCGAGCATGTCGGAACTGATATCATCTCCGATCACATCACAGCGGTTGATCTGGCAAAGCGGCCGATTGAACTGACCAGCGACAGCGGCACGCTTTACACCTGTGATGCCCTTATTCTGGCAACCGGTGCGCAGGCCAAGTGGCTTGGTTTGCCTTCTGAAGAAAAGTTCATGGGCTTTGGTGTGTCCGCCTGTGCCACATGTGACGGGTTTTTCTATCGCGAAAAACACGTTCTGGTGGTTGGCGGCGGCAATACCGCCGTTGAAGAAGCTTTGTATTTGGCCAACATTGCGAAGAAAGTCACAGTCGTGCATCGGCGTGACAATTTTCGTGCAGAACAGATTTTGCAAAAGCGCTTGTTTGCGAAGCCCAATATCGATGTAATCTGGGATTCCTATGTGGATGAAATCGTCGGCAAAGAGGGCTTTCCCCCTTCCGCTGAAGGTGTGAAGCTCAAGCATATGCAAACGGGCGATGTGACAGATTTCCCCGTCGATGGTATCTTTGTAGCTATCGGACACGCGCCAGCCACCGAACTGGTGAAGACCCAGCTTAAGATGAAAGATAATGGGTATGTCTGGACCGAGTCAGACAGCACCAAAACAGATATCCCCGGTGTTTATGCGGCCGGTGACGTAACAGATGACATCTACCGTCAAGCTGTAACTGCCGCTGGAATGGGCTGTATGGCTGCATTGGAAGCGGAAAAATACCTTGCAGAGCTTGCACTTGCAAAGGAAGCAGCCGAATAAGAGGCACACAAAACAACATTTAGCGAAAGCAGCCCATGGATTGGGATAAACTCAGAATATTTCATGCGGTTGCTCAGGCAGGTTCGTTTACCCATGCCGGTGAAACGCTGCATCTCAGCCAGTCCGCCGCCAGTCGGCAGATCAGTGCGCTTGAGCAGGATCTTGGTATTTCGCTGTTCCACCGCCATGCGCGTGGCCTGGTGCTGACCGAACAAGGCGAATTGCTGTTCCGCACGGCCCATGATGTTCTCATGAAGCTTGAGGCCGTTCAGACCCGCCTGAAGGATAGTAAGGAAAAACCGAACGGGACTTTGAGAGTCACAACAACAGTCGGCCTTGGTTCAACCTGGCTGGCAGCCCGAATCCGCCGTTTTGTTGAGCTCTATCCTGAAATCGAGTTACAGATTCGTCTGGAAGACAATGATCTGAACCTCACCATGCGCGAAGCAGATGTGGCGATCCGGCTGCACCGGCCGACAGAGCCCGATCTGATCCAGCGCAAATTATTCACCGTGCATTTCCACGTCTATGCCTCTGCCAAATATCTGAAGGAAAACGGACATCCTAAAGATCTTGCGGATCTCGACAACCACCAGACCATTATCTTCGGTGAACCAGTCCCGCATTTTCTGCGTGACATAAACTGGCTGCGAACAGCTGGGCGCCCGTCAAACAGTCCACGGGTACCAACACTCACGGTCAACAGCGTCGTGGCCATCAAGGAAGCTGCGGAAAACGGTGCGGGAATAGCGATGATTCCCGATTATCTGCTCGATGAAAGCAACAAGTTGATCGATGTTTTCCCTGACGAAGATGTTCCCTCACTCGATACATACTTTGCCTATCCAGCAGAATTGCGCTCGTCCGCACGGGTTCAGGCGTTCAGAGACTTCCTGATTGACCAATCCCAGCGGTGGCGCTTCTAAAAGACGTAGCTATGCAGTTCATGCATGGCAGCTACGCAAATGCAGCGCTTGTGAATCCGTGAATTCGGCCTAAATTCTAATTGTAAGTTACGAAGTTATCGTTCTCCTCCCTCGATAACTTCCTCAAGTAACTTCCCAAAACTTCTGTTTCTACTCCTCCCCAGAAACAGACTTTTAAAAAACCGGGTCGTTGCCTTTGGCGATGCCCGGTTTTATTTTGTCTAAAATCAGTGATGAAATGAAGGGATCAGATCAGTGTGGGGCTTCCATGAATGCCCAAACACCTTGTGCCCGATATCAATCCAAGGCCAAGGTCAAAGCCAATCGTCAGATGGCGCTAGCCCACAGAATGCCAGTGCAAAACGCACACAAGCTTCCTGGGGCTGGATTCAATTGGGAGGCTGGACAAGACCCTAGTAGTAAAGCTGATCTTCCGGCAGATCCTTGTAGAGGTGAGCCACTTGCTCTGCATAACCGTTGAACAACTGTGTCGGCACGCGATCTCCAGATCCCAGAACCTCTTCTGTTGCCTGACTCCAGCGCTTATGTGGCACCTCAGGGTTCACATTTGCATAGAAGCCATATTCCGCAGGCAGAATCTCTTCCCAGAACGAAACTGGTCGTTCGTCTGTGAAACTCACACGCACAATCGATTTGATTGATTTGAAGCCGTACTTCCAAGGCGTGTGCAGACGCAGCGGTGCGCCAAATTGTTTGGCAATCGGTTTGCCGTAGGCCCCGGTGGCAACAAAGGACAGATCATTGGTCGCTTCAGCCATGGTCAGCCCCTCAACATAGGGCCACGGGTACCAGATCTGACGTTGGCCAGACGCGACCTTTGCGTCTTGGAACGTTTCAAAGCGGATATATTTCGCGGATGACAATGGCTTGGCAAAATTCACCAATTCCTTCAGCGCAAAACCAGACCAGGGAACAACCATGGACCATGCTTCAACACAGCGATGGCGGTAGACGCGATCCTCCAGCGGCATGGCACGCACCAGAGTATCGAAATCAACGGTCATTTCCTTCTCGACCATCCCATCGAATGTCACAGTCCAGGGCCGCGTCTGAAGTTTCTGGGCTTCCTTGAAAATCCGCTTATGAGATCCGAACTCGTAAAAATTGTTATACTGCGAGTTCACCTCTTCATCCGTGATCACTCGCCCGGCATCCGCAAAGTCAGGGTTCATGCCTGCCGGATAAAGATCAGCCGTTGGATCGGGTTCGGCCGCCTCCATCTCGCCACTGGGCAATGCCAACCCGGCAGCAACACCAATACCAGCAAATCCAGCTGCCTTGATCAGATTGCGGCGGTTCAGGAATGTTGCCTCACTGGAAGCTTTGTTTTCCGGAATTTCCCAGCCCTTGGGGCGTTTGATAAGCATAGCATTCCCTTTCTGCTTTTGTTGCCGTAACAATCGGCACAATGCAGATGAATATCAAATAAACTGTTGGTGAGGTCGGCGTGTTCCATGCCAACTCACCTAGCCCGGGGACTGGTCAAATTGAATCCGATATCGCTTGAAGTCACCCGAAACATGGCCAAAGTGCTGGGCCGCACCCAGTATTACCCACCGGAGAAAATGCAGGCCTATCAGCGAAAACTGCTGGAACCGCTTCTGCGCCATGCCCGAAAGGAAGTCCCCTTCTATGCAACACGCCTCGACCCGCTCTTTGCCAATGACGGATCAATTCGCTGGGAGGCTTGGGAAGACATCCCCACATTCACCCGTGCTGAGGCAAATGAAGCCGGTGACGCACTGTTCGCAGTTTCTGTTCCTGGACATGTTGACGGCTACAGCGAAAACCAGACTTCAGGCTCCACTGGCACACCTTTGAAAATTCGCGTTTCTGGAATCGCCAACCTGATGAGTGGAGCTGCAGCACAACGCATATTCGAGTGGCACAAAGTCGATTTGTCCGGCAAAATGGCGTTTCTGGTCGACACTCAGGGAAGATATCCCTACCCAAATGGGGCTCCTGGCAAAATATGGAATGTTGCAAATCCAGAGGCATTAGCCTGCCAGTTATCAGTTACAGAGCCTATCGCCAACCAATTCGATTGGATGCAGGCGAACAAGCCCGATATACTCATCGCCTATCCATCCATCGCCACCGCGATTTGCGAATTAGCTGAGGAACGTGGACAAACCGTGCCCATCCACACTGTAATCGGACAAGGCGAAGTCTTTCTTGAACAATCAAAGGCTTACCTCAAAGAAGTTCACAATATGAAACTGATCGATCGCTTCGGTGCCTCCGAAATCGGGGCCATCGCGGCACAATGTCCTGAAGAGACTCGATACCATCAATTCAGCGAAGCGAATCTGATGGAAGTCCTCGCTTTCTCTGATGATCAGCCAATAATGGAAGGCCGCGGACGGTTGGTACTTACGCCATTCTACAACTACGCCATGCCGCTCATACGTTACGAAAACAAGGATCAGGTTGAAGTCAATCAGGTGCCATGCTCCTGCGGCCGCACCCTACCGACAATAGAGCGCATTCTTGGCCGCGAAAGGAACGTCTTTACCTTCATTGACGGCAGTCGATCCTGGCCGGTTATGCGCACGAATGAATATGCGCCATTTCTGCCATCCCGCCAGTTGCAAATCGTGCAGAAAACAAGAACCGACATTGAAATCCGGTTCATAAGGGACATTGAAGATCTCACGCCAGTCGATCGTGAGGGCCTGCAGCAATTCTTACGTGACAGATTGCACCCGTCTATTAAGCTTGAGCTCGTTGAAACTGATGAAATCCCAAGAGCCGCATCTGGAAAGTATGAGTTCTGGATATCACTCACAACATGATTCTGGTCAGTTTCCAAAAGTCCAATTGTCTGCGGCAGCTGACAGTTTGGCAGAGAATTGAACACAGGAGCAGGTCACATTGAATCAGGCATTGCTTGAAGTCACCCGTAACATGGCCAAAGCGCTGAATCGGACGCAGTATTATCCGCCGGACAGAATGCGGGCCTATCAACGCAAATTGCTGGAGCCGCTTCTGCATCATGCCAGGAAGGAAGTTCCGTTCTACGCCAACCGGCTCGATCCATTATTTGCCAATGACGGATCAATTCGCTGGGAAGCCTGGAATGACATTCCCACATTCACACGCGCTGAAGCACAGCAAGCCGGTGACGCACTGTTTGCAACATCTGTCCCGAAGATGGCGGGAAGCCACAAAGAGCACCACACTTCAGGCTCCACAGGGATACCTATGAAGTTTCGCATTTCACAAATTGCAATTCTGATGAGCGGTGCAGTAGGCGAGCGCATATTCGAGTGGCATAAGATTGATCTCACTGGAAAGATGGCCTTTATCGTTGATACGATTAACAGGTATCCGTACCCAGACGGGGCAAAGGGTCAACAATGGAATGCCGTCAGACCAGAGGCCCCGGCCTGTGAATTGTCGCTCAGCGCGTCCTTTGAGGAACAACTGGAGTGGTTGATGGCAGCCAAACCTGACATATTGACCGCATATCCCACCGTTGGAACCGCCATTTGTGAATTGGCCGCGGAACGCGGAATATCTGTTCCCTTTCATACATTTATCGGACAAGGCGAGGTTTTCAACGAGGAGTCTAAAACCTATCTTGCGAAAAATCATGGTCTCAAACTGATTGATCGTTACGGAGCGTCAGAGGTCGGCGCGATTGCAGCACAATGCTCATCCTCCAATCGCTACCACCAGTTTTGCGAAGCAAATCTAATGGAGGTTCTTGATTTCGATAGCGATACTTTCGTGAAAGAAGGGCGCGGACGATTGGTCCTGACTCCCTTTTACAATTACGCCATGCCGCTAATCCGTTATGAAAATCAGGACCAGATAGAAGTTACACAGGCGCCCTGCCCTTGTGGATGCACATTGCCATCAGTCACAAAAATACTTGGCCGAGAAAGACATGTTTTTACATATGAGGATGGAAGTCGCTCGTGGCCCAATTTGAGAAAATCTGAGTATGCACCATTTTTGCCAGCACGACAGATACAAGTCATACAGAAAACAAAAACTGATATTGAACTTCGATTTGTTCGGGAGGCCAACGATCACACCCCGATTGACAGGGAAGGTCTGGAATTGTTTCTGCATGGCAGATTGCACCCTTCCATTCACCTTGAGATTGTTGAAACTGATGAAATTCCACGGGCGGCATCCGGCAAATTTGAGAATTGGGTGTCGCTGATAACTTGACTCCAGGTAATTTCGCGGACTCCATCAGCCAACGGCAGTTGGCATTTTGGCAGAGAAACAAACGCAGGAGCCCGTCACATTGAATCAGACGTCGCTTGAAGTCACACGAAACATGGCCAAAGCACTGAGTCGGACCCAGTATTACTCACCGGACAGAATGAAGGCCTACCAGCGCAAACTTTTGGACCCGCTTCTGCGTCATGCGCGGAAGGAAGTACCATTCTATGCCACCAGGCTTGATCCATTATTTGCAGGCGATGGTTCCATTCGTTGGGAAGCGTGGAATGACATTCCCACCATCACACGCTCTGATGCTCAAGGAGCGGGGGAGGCTTTGTGTGCAAAGTCATACCCTGACCTGATGGGCCCCTATACTGAAAACCAGACTTCCGGTTCCACCGGGATGGCATTCAAATTCCGGTCACCCGCCATTACCAGAATTCTCAGTTCGGCCGCATCTCAGCGGATTTTTGATTGGCATAACGTTGATTGCTTCGGGAAAATGGCATTTATCGTGGACGTCACACAAAGATACCCATTCCCCAAAGGTGGCATTGAACGTCGATGGAATGTGAAAGAAACGGAAGCACCAGCTTACCATTTATCAGTCTCTGAATTGGTGCAGGATCAGTTGCAGTGGCTGCTTGAGACCAAGGCTGACATTCTGAACACCTATCCATCTATCGCACTTGCCATGGCAAACCTTGCAAAGGAACGTGGCATGTCTCTTCCGATCCACACCTTTATTGGACAGGGTGAAGTTTTCAGCGATGAAGACAAGGCTGCCCTGACCGATGAGCACGGATTAAAGGTAATAGACCGCTATGGCGCCTCCGAATTAGGAGCAATTGCCGCAGAATGCCCGGAAGGCGACGTCTACCATCAGTTCAGCGAGGCCAGCATGATGGATGTGCTTGACCTTGACGATAACAGACCCATAAGGGATGGGCGCGGACGGTTGGTGCTGACACCCTTTTACAATTATGCGACGCCGCTAATTCGCTACGAAAATCAGGACCAGGTGGAAATCACCTCACAGTCATGTGCCTGCGGTCGCACATTGCCATGCATTCAGAAAATACTTGGCAGAGAAAGAAACGTTTTCACCTATGTCGATGGCACACAATCCTGGCCAACGGTTCCTGAGACAGCACACCGCGCCTTCTTTCCGGCAAAACAGATACAGGTAATTCAGAAAACCTTCACGGATCTGGAAATTCGTTACGTCAATGACGAAGCGAGCACCGCAATCCTGAATATCGAAAGGGTGGAGGCGGTCTTCCAAAAATACCTGCATCCTTCGGTCAAGCTTGAAATCGTCGAAGTGCAGGAGATACCGCGTAGCGCCTCTGGGAAATTTGAGCAATGGATCACACAAATCGAAAAATGGAACTGACGGATTGCCATATAATCTCACCGAGCGGCTCTTGATTGCGAAGTCCAATGACACGTTCAGGCGCGCATGAAAAAAGGCTTACACGCACTGTGTAAGCCTTCAGTCAAACAAATGAGTATGAGGCAATTTTCAATGAAAATTGAACGAACGATTACCCCTCAATTAAATAGATTGATTTGCTCTTTGGTGCAGGTGTTGTATCCTTCAGACGAACCAAAGCCCTCCGAGATAGGCCCATCGCCGATCAGTTCGCTGGCGTTAGGCACACAAGCACCGGAAGCGTTCAAAACACCAAACAGATTGTCTTCTTCCCAGTCAGTCGGGTCATCCTCGCGATGGCGGCGGATAAGAGATTTATCATCACCCAGATACATCCGCATGCCAGCCCACGCACCCTGATACTCGTCTTCGCCAATGCGGCCTTCCGCAAACAGAGACACGCCGCTCGCAAATATCTGCTGGCTAAGCTGATACTCAACGCCCAGCGCCAAGGCATGTTTCTCACCTGTGTAGCGATGCCCAACGGACAATTCCAGATTGTCAGACGCGTAGTACGACAAATCCGAAAACGCAAACAGATTGGTTTCATCATAGTCAACTGGCGGATCAATATCGATGAATTCCGCACCAATCACACCTTTGAGGGTAAACTGATTCCAGTAATATTCCCCTTCAACACCAAGGCGAGCGATCTCACCGTCAAATGCCTCAACCGCCGTATACGACCCATAAATTCCCAACAAAGCACGGGTTGGATCACGCCAGAACAAATGCCCTCCGACGCCGCCCACAAAATCTTCATCAAGAATACCAACAGATCCGTCCAATTGGATCCCAAACTGTTGACCGATCGGCAATGAAACAGATCCTTTAAGGGCCGCAAAGCCCTCTTCATCAAGTGCGCCGCCTTCAATGGAAATTTTACCGTTGAGACCTGACACAGCAGGCAAAACAGTTGGCAGCGCTGGCTGGCCTTCAATATAAAGATCAGCTGCCTGCGCTGCGCTGGACAAAAGGCAACCACCAGCCAAAGCGGTGGTTGCAAGAAACAAGGAGCGATTAAGCATCAGAAACATCCAAAAATTATTTACTGCAAAATCTATACTACGTGATCTGCCCTTTCGGCAAATCCCTCTTTGGGAAAATTTTTATTCCCGGGAAATTTAAAGGAATTGGATCTCAAGAGTCGCTTAAATATCACAGATCACGCGATAATCCGGCATTGCGCCGCAGCAGTCTCAATTTGCAATCCATCCTACAAAGCCAGTCCAAACGGCGAACATGACTTACAGACACACCGCACGCGAAGACCTGCTGATTCAACTGACATGCAACACCCAGAGCCAGCGCATGTTTTTCGCCAGTGTAACCATGCCAGCAATACAGCGCAGAGCAGAGCATTCGGAAAATCTGAGCAATGGATCATGCAAGTCAAACACACATGGCGTAAGGTCCGGAAACGAATTAATGATGGGCATTGCCGAAAAGGCAGTAAACAAAATATAGGCGAACTCTTGGGGTAGAGCACATTTCAAACGAACGCAGAGGTCTGTTGACTTGAACCCACAATCGCTGGAAATAGCCCAGAAAATGGCCAAGGTGCTTAATCGGACGCAATTTTATGCGCCTGATAAAATGCAGACCTATCAGCGCAAACTGCTTGCCCCCTTATTGCGTCATGCCAGGCAAGAGGTTCCCTTCTATGCGCGCCGTCTCAACCCGCTTTTTGCCCAGGATGACTCAATACGATGGGAAGCCTGGGACGATATACCCACATTTACACGGGCGGATGCACAAGATGCAGGCGATGCTCTGTTCGCAAACGTTCTGCCGGAACATGTAGGAGGTTATGTTGCGCATCAGACCTCGGGATCCACCGGCGCTCCGCTGCAATTCCGTGTTTCCGCGACAGCCAGTTTGATGAATGCCGCAACCTCACAGCGCATCTTTGATTGGCATGAGATTGATCTATCCGGAAAAGTGGCAATCATCGCAGACACACTCAACAGATTTCCATATCCAAAAGGACAAATCGGTCGGCAATGGAACATTGCCAATCCTGAGGCACCAGCTTGCCAATTGTCAGTAACAGAGCCAATTGCAAATCAATTGGAATGGTTGCGGACGATGAAACCGGACATTCTAATCACCTATCCATCTATTGCTGTTGCCATCTGTGAACTTGCCTCGCAGCGAGGTGATAACGTTCCGTTTCATACATTCATTGGCCAGGGCGAAGTCTTTGACAACCAGCCAAAAGCCTATCTGGCGGATGTCCATGATCTCAAACTGATTGACCGCTATGGAGCATCAGAAGTTGGGGCTATCGCCGCTCAATGCCCGGTCGATAATCGCTATCATCAGTTCAGCGAAGCGAGTTTGATGGAGGTTCTTGATTTCAAGGAAAGTCATGTGGTGAAAGAGGGCCGCGGTCGGCTGATCCTGACCCCGTTCTACAATTACGCTATGCCTCTGATTCGATACGAAAATCATGATCAGGTGGAGATTACTCAAGCACCTTGTCCATGTGGCCGTGCACTGCCATCAATAACAAAAATACTCGGTCGAGAACGAAACGTCTTTACATATATAGACGGTACCCGCTCTTGGCCCTTTATGCTCCGGCACGAGTATAGTCCATTTCTGCCATCGCGACAGGTTCAGTGCGTACAGAACACGAAAACTGAAATTGAAATCCGCTTTGTTCGAGATCCGAAGAGTGACGCACCGATAGACCGGGAAAGGCTACAATCCTTCCTGCAAAAACGTCTTCACCCATCAATCACGATCAATATCGTGGAAATGCCGGAGATCAAACGAGCACAATCGGGAAAATACGAGGAATGGATTTCTCACGTCAACTGAGTGACTTAGACGAAATAATTGAGTGGTATGCCAGCCCCAATTAGGCCCCACTCCCCGCCAACTCAACGACACAATCGCTTAAGTGGCTTGAAAGTATGGCCTCAGGCGCGTTTTCACCGAATGTGGGATGGACTGACTCTGCGAATGCCAGAGCCAGTCTTTACCAAAGGTCGGCTATTCGCCCGCCCTTAACCATCCGTGCTGTCGCCGTCGCTTACTTCTTCACCAGTACAGGTGTTAAAGCCCTCAAATTCAAGTTCATTCGCGTTAGGAACGCAGTTGCCTGCGCCGTTGATAACACCGAACATATTGTCTTCATCCCAATCTGTCGGATCATCTTCACGATGACGGCGGATCAGAGTTTTGTCATCTCCAAGATACATCCGCACACCGGCCCAGGCACCTTGATAGTCGTCCTCACCAATCCGCCCTTCAGCAAACAGCGATACGCCGCTGGCAAAGACCTGCTGATTAAGCTGATATTCGATACCAAGCGCCAATGCATGTTTTTCACCTGTGTAGCGATGCCCGATAGACAGCTCCAGATTGTCGTTGGCGTAATAGGACAAATCAGAGAAGGCAAACAGGTTTGTTTCATCATAGTTCACAGGCGGATCAATATCGACAAACTCTGCACCAATCACCGCCTTGACGGTGAACTGGTTCCAGTAATACTCGCCTTCAACGCCAAGGCGTCCAAGGCGCCCGTCAACTGCTTCTACCGCAGTATACGAGCCATAAATCCCCAACAACCCATAAGACGGGTCACGCCAGAACAGGTGCCCCCCAACGCCGCCAATGAAATCTTCGTCAAGAATACCAACCGAGCCATCCAACTGAAGTCCGAAACGCTGCCCTATCGGCATCGAAACCGATCCTTTGAGGGCTGCAAAGCCTTCCTCATCAAGAGCACCGCCCTCAAGAGAGATTTTGCCATTCAGACCCGATACAGCCGGCAAAACAGTCGGAAGTGTGGGCTCGCCGTACACATAAAGGTCAGCGGCCAGCGCAGTGGCAGATAAAAGGCAACCGCCAGCCAGTGCAGTTGTCGCGAGAAACAAAGAACGATTCAGCATCGGAAACATCCAAAAATGATTGATTGCAAAAATTATACTATCCAATCTGCCCTCACGGCAAATCTCTCATAGGGAAAAAACCGAACTATTGAGAAATCCAATGGGATTAGACCTCGATAGTCGCCAAAATAGCACAGATTACACGACAATCCGGCATGTCGTAGTCCTCACAAACCCAGAAGGCTTGTGAAGCTACCCTGCAATATTCCATAACATCACAAGAAATCCGACTAATTCCAAGGTCTGATCAAGGCTCATTCGGTGAATGGGTCTCGGTCAACTAACCAGCTTGGCGATCTCAGTCGATCCCAGAAAACCCTGATTCTTCTCCTGTGCAGGAGTTCAGAAAGACCCCATCGCCAATTTCCGAGAAGGTTGGGACGCACGCGGAGTCGGAACTGTTCACGATTCCAAACAGATTATCTTCTGCCCAATCCGTCGGATCATCTTCACGATGGCGGCGGATCAATGACTTTTCATCTCCCAGATACATTCGCATTCCAGCCCATGCGCCCTGATACTCATCCTCGCCAATACGGCCTTCGGCAAACAGCGACACGCCGCCAGAGAATATCTGTTGGCTCAATTGATATTCAATACCAAGTGCCAGTGCGTGCTTTTCACCCGTGTAGCGGTGACCGACAGACAATTCCAGATCATCCATTGCGTAATAGGACAGGTCGGAAAAAGCGAAAAAATTGGTTTCGTCATAATTGGCAGGAGCACCTACATCAATGAATTCAGCGCCGACCACGCCTTTCAATGTAAACTGGTTCCAGTAATACTCGCCTTCAACGCCAAGGCGAGTAACTTCGCCGTCAATACCGTCAATAGCCGTGAAAGATCCATAAACGCCGAGCAGTCCATAAGCAGGGTCGCGCCAGAACAAGTGTCCGCCCGCACTGCCGAAGAACTCTTCATCAAGGGTGCCAACCGAACCATCAATCTGAAGGCCAAACACATGGCCAAGCGGCAGGGAGATGGAGCCGGACAGGGCACCGAAACCCTCTTCATCGAACACGCCGCCCTCGACAGAAATCTTGCCGTTCACCCCTGATACTGCTGGCAATACGGTCGGAATTGCTGGTTCGCCTTCAATATAAAGGTCTGCGGCGAATGAAGCGGTGGATAGGCCCAAGACGCTGATCAGCGCTGTGGTCGTTAGAAAAAAGCTGCGATTTGACACGTCTGTCTCCCATGGCGAAGCAATGGGCGAAACTAGCAAGGAAATCTTGCGAGGGGAAACGATTTGGATTTTTTTGTCGAGAAAATCAGCGGGTGTTGCCCAAAGAGCACCCACTAAACCCTTGTTGATCATACCAAAAAGGTACCTGATTAGGCAAATTGTCGCGATTTTCGCTTGGTTTCACAGGAAGAATGCTGAAGCACCTCGATTGACAACTGCTCCACTCAGCCAGATATCCACGAGCATGTACAAATAAATGCCGTATCACTAAGTTCCTGATCTATGTTTTTGACAGTTTGAATGGAGGGGCAGCCAATGGCTTGGGATGGTGAGCTTCTGGAAAATGCACGACGGTTTACCGAAGCTTTGCAGAAGACACAAAACTACACGGCAGCTCGAATGCAATCCTATCAGCGCGGCCTTCTGGAACAGCTTATAAGGCATGCCAGAGCTGAGGTTCCATTCTACGGCACCCGCCTTGATCCGCTCTTTGATTCCAATGACAATATAGTGTGGGAAGCATGGAAAGAGATTCCAACATTTACCAGGTCGGACGCGCAGAACGCGGGCGAAGCGCTCTTTGCCAAAACAACCCCTTCAAAAACAGGCGGATTTGGGGAGGACACAACGTCAGGCTCGACTGGAATGCCATTGCGGACCCGCTCCAGCGGACTCATGAATTTAATGAGTGCGTCCATAAATCAGCGACTGTTCAACTGGCACAACATCAACGCTGACGACACAATTGGCTTCATTCTGGATGAAAAGAAGAAGTTCCCCTACCCGGACGGTCGCGACGGTGACAGCTGGAATCTAATCAATCCGCGCGCGCCGGCCTACAATTTATCGGCTGGCTACTCCATAGAGAAGCAGGTTGATTGGCTCAGTCGGAAACAGCCGGATATGCTGTACACCAACCCCAAAAACGCACAGTCAATTGTAGAACTCTTCTTAAGCCAGAGCCAATCCATTCCTTTTCACACCATCATGGTCCTCGGCGAGGTTTTGGAAGTGGAAACCATTGAGCTGATTACAAAGGCGGGCATACGGCTGATCAATCATTTTGGCACCACGGAAACAGGTCCAATTTCTGGTCAGTGTTCGCATGGTCCATGGCACCATCAGTACGGTGAAGTCTGTCTCATGGAAACCATCGCGCCTGACGTCGGCAGAGACATCAGTTCTGGACGCGGCGAGCTTGTGGTCACACCATTCTACAACTACGCCATGCCCCTGATCCGCTACAAAAACGGAGATTTGCTCGATCGCTCAAGCGAGCCCTGCCCCTGTGGCAGAACACTGCCGCGGATCGAGCGCATTCTGGGCCGCTCGCGCAACATGCTCACCCTCAGTGACGGCAGCCGCATATGGCCTAACATCATGCGATCGGAATATGAACGCTATGTATCGCTCAAGCAGTTTCAGATGATCCAGCACACACCCACGCGGCTGGAAATGCGATATGTGGCCGAAGATCCATCACGGCCTGTCGATCTTGCTGGCCTGACATTGATGATCCAAAAAGCGCTTCATTCAGACATAATAGTCGACCTGACGCCATTGTCAGAACTGCCACGTGCACCTTCTGGAAAATTTGAAACCTGGATCAGCCATGTTACGTAAGACGACCTGTGCCCTATCTGGCAACAAGTTGCATAAAGGCGAGACAACACAACAGTAATCTTACAACTTCAAGGGTCCAACTCCGGCAACAATTAGGATGTGTATGGACGACGGCTACGATCGATTTGTTAAACTGCTGGACCAAAGTCAGCACTTTCCCGCACAGCGATTGAAAGCACTTCAAGATCGCGGGCTGCGACGGTTCCTGCGCCATGCTTACGAAGAAGTGCCAGCCTACAAGCAGCGCCTGGCACCTTTGTTTTCAGCCGGACCGGAACCTGATTTGACCAGATGGCAGGACATACCTGTTTTGACGCGTTCACAAGCGCAGGAAGAGTCACAAGAACTCAAGGCAATTTCTGTTCCAGAACAGGCAGGTGCAACGCAGACACAACACACCTCCGGCTCCACCGGAACACCTCTGATTCACTATCGCAGCAAACTCCAGCAAACTGCAAATCAGGCCGTGCTGGACCGCCTGTTTCATTGGTATCAGATGGATGGCAACAAAAGTCTGGCCCAATTGACAACCGACTACCACGACAGAGCTTCTTATCCGGATGGGTATACAGGCCATGAATGGTTTCGTGGCCAGCCACAGGGCGATTATTTTCATCTCGACACGCTCAAGACGACCACCATGCAGCAGTTGAAATGGCTCGTTCAAAAGGAAGCAGCCTATTTGAACACATTCCCCAACAATGCTCGTGGATTGATTGAGGCGGCGCAAGAAGCAAACGTTCCACTGCCCCGCTTTGATGTGGTTCTGCTCAGCGGTGAAGTTCTGGAAGACGACACCAGGAAGCTGATTGCTGAGACCACAGGTGGCGCCATTATAAACCTGTTTGGCGCGAGTGAATCCGGGCGTCTGGCAGCCAGCTGTCCGGAACATGGTACGCTTCATATTCACGAGGAAATTTCGTTTCTGGAAGTTGTCGACGAGCAAGGCAAGCCCGTGCCTGACGGTCAGACAGGGCGTCTTGTCACAACCTCATTCTACAATTTTGCAATGCCACTCATCCGCTACGCCCTTGGAGACTACGGTGCTGTGTCAGCAAACCCTTGTCCCTGCGGGCGCCAGGGACGAACCTTGAAATTCGTCGCAGGACGTCAACGCAATCTGTTCAGATTCGTGGATGGCACGTCAAAATGGCCTGATATGAAACTGAGAGAATTGAGGACAATCTACTCATTCCTGCAAATGCAGGTTGTTCAGGATAAAATCGACCATCTGACTGTTTATATGGTGAGAAGCACCGATGGCGTTGAACTGGATCACACGGCATTGCAGGAGGCCTTTCGACGCTCGCTGCACCCGTCATTGAACATTACAATCAAACTGTGCGACGAAATCGCTCGCTCAGCCAGCGGCAAATTTGAAGACTTTATCTCGAAGATACCAACCGAAAGCGATCAGAGTTTAAGTTAAGTAAGAGCCTCAGAGCCGCAGTTCTCACCATCGCGATCACAAGCTTCCACATCGAACAAATCTTCATCACCCCAAAGGTCAGGATCATCTTCACGATGACGACGCATCAGGCTTTTGTCATCGCCCAGATAGACGCGAACACCTGCCCAAACCGCACTATAGTCATCTTCACCAATACGGCCTTCTGCAAACAGGGATACGCCATTGTTGAACAAGGATTGGTCGAGTTGATATTCAGCGCCCAGTGCAAGTGCGTTACGGTCGGCTGTAAAGCGATGCCCAACAGAGAGTTCTAGATTCTCATTGATGTAATAGGACACATCTGTAAAGGCGAAGAAACCATCGTCCGGCTCTACAAATGCACTACCGGCATCAATGGATTCTGCACCCAGGACAGTGCGAATTGTCCAATTGTTGTAGTAATACTCGCCTTCAACGCCAAGTCGCGCGACATGCCCGTCGAAATCTTCCCGATGTGTATAGGAACCATAGATACCTAACAGGCCATAGCTTGGGTCTCGCCAAAACATGTGAGCACCACCACCACCAACGAAATCACCTTCACGAGCTCCGATCAGACCATCAGCCTGTAATCCAAATCGGGTTCCGAGCGGAACTGAAATAGCCCCGGTCAACAGACCAAATCCTTCATCATCAAAAGCGCCGCCCTGAACGGCAATCTTACCGTTTATACCGGACACCGCAGGCAGAACCGTCGGCAAAGTTGGTTCGCCGACAACATAAAGATCCGCGGAAAACGACATCGTAGAAAGCAGCAGACCACTTATCAAAGCAGTGGAACCGAGAAACAGACTTTTGATTTTCATGATTTATCCATCGACTCGTTGAGGTTCATTAACCTTCCCGTCACAGCGCCTCAAATGCAAGAAAGAATATCAAAAACGCTTTGATTTCAGACCAGTGTCACAAAATTACAACTTAAGGGATAGTTAACTATCCGGCAGTGACGGCGGCATATTACCGGTATATATCAAGGCGATACTTTTCACTTTGCTCGTGCGATCAGATGCGCGAAAACGTCCAAAACGGAATCGGGGGAGTCTGAAACATTGGCAGATACAATGACGACAGACAGCGCAGTCCGGCAAAAAGCACGGAAATTTGTCGAGGTCTTGAAGACCACTGAAACATTGCCCCCTGCAAAAATGAAAGTCTATCAAAGGCGCTTGCAGGAACGTCTTGTTCGCCATGCCAAGGAACAGGTGCCATTTTACGAAAAAAGGCTCGACACGCTCTTTGGACCCAAAGACACGATCCGATGGGAAGCCTGGACTGATATCGAGCCATTCTCACGAGCAGAGGCGCAAGCAGCAGGGGATGCTCTTTTTGCCAAAAGCACGCCGTCGCAGGCAGGCGACTATTCAGAGAGAGCGACATCCGGTTCAACCGGAATGCCACTTCGTGTCCGCACAAGCGGACTGGTAGGACTAATGGGTTTCGCCATTAACCAGCGTATCTTCAACTGGCACGGCATCAATCCAGACGATTCCGTTTGTTTTATTCTTGACGATACCGGCAAGTTTCCATACCCCGACGGCGAGTCGGGAGCAAACTGGAATCTGATCAATCGAAATGCGACAGCCCATAATCTGTCTGTCATATACACACCGCAAAAACAGGCAGAATGGGTGCATCGGAAACAGCCAGATATCCTATCAACTTACCCCCGAAACGGCGCTGCAATTGTAGAAGAATTATTGCGGCTTGGGCGCAAAATATCGTTCCACACGATTATAGTGCATGGCGAGATTCTCGAAGAGGATACGCGTAGCGTTATTGAGGGTGCCGGTATCCGGATCATCGACCGATTTGGTGGTGTCGATACCGGTTCCATTTCAGCAAATTGCGGACAGGGCCCCTGGCATCATCAATTCAGTGATGTCACATTGATGGAAACCATGCCCGACGACAGTCAGAATGCAAATGCTGGAAAGCGCAGCACGCTTCTCATGACACCCTTCTACAATTATGCCATGCCAATGATCAGATATAAAAATGGCGACCTTGTCGAGCTCTCAGATGAACCTTGTCCTTGCGGACGCACGCTCCCCAGAATCGATCGAATATTGGGTAGGGAGCGTAACTTGTTCATATTCAGTGATGGCAGCCGCATCAGGCCGGATATGACGCGTAAGGATTACGAACCATTTCTCTCGGCAAAACAATTTCAAGTCATTCAACATACGCTGACACATATTGAAATGCGTTACATAGCTGATGATCTCAATCAGCCAATTGATATTCTCGGCTTAACCATACTCCTGCAGAAGCTCCTACATCATGATATCAATGTGAAGCTCACGCGTGTTGACGAAATTCCCAGAGCCAGCTCCGGCAAATTTGAAACCTGGAAAAGCCACATCACAGCGGATATGAACTGATCACCCTGCCACAACATATTGAAGCGATAAGGGGGCTTCTCCGATCAACACAGCTGCCCCCCAATTTATGGCAATAAATCGGACAGTTTGATTTGGTGGCAACCCTATCCGGATACAACCACCATATCACACCCTAAGGGAGATAGCTGTTGGTGCAGGTATTGAAACCGTCGAACTGGTCATTAAGCCTATCAGCATCAGGAACGCATTCCTCGTCGAGTGTGAACAAATCTTCCAAACCCAGGAAGTCCGGATCATCTTCACGATGACGCCGGATCAGGCTCTTCTCTTCGCCAAGGTAGAAACGAATTCCGCCCCAGGCAGCCTGATAGTCATCTTCACCCAAGCGTCCTTCAGCGAACAGAGACACCCCGCTGGAAAAGAGTGTCTGATCCAACTGAAACTCGACACCCAGTGCCGCTGCGTGACGTTCGCCGGTATATCGATGGCCAACAGACAATTCCAGATTGTCAGTTGCATAGTACGACAAGTCACTGAAAACGAAGAAATTGGTGTCGTTTTCTGAGCCACTTTCGATAAACTCTGCGCCAACCAATGCCGACGCGGTCCAGTTATTCCAGTAATATTCACCCTCAACACCGACGCGCGCAACATAGCCATCGACATCTTCACGATGCGTATAGGAACCATAAACACCCAGAAGTGCAGTGCTTGGATCACGCCAGAACAGATGGGCACCACCACCGCCAACAAATTCGCCATCAAGCACGCCAGCCATACCATCAAGCTGCAGGCCAAATGCCTGCCCAACGGGCAAAGACAGCGCGCCTGTTATTGCGCCAAGCCCATCTTCATCAAAAACACCGCCATTGAGGGCAAATTTACCATTGATCCCGGAAACCGCCGGCAAGATTGTCGGCTCGACAGGTGTACCTTCAAGATACATATCCGCAGCCAATGATGCTGTCGCAAAAGCGGCACATCCGATGAGACATGTTGAGGTCAGCAGTAATTTATGAAAATGCGCCATGGAAACCCGATCAAATTCTAGATTAACGATCATTACAACATCTACTTACAGTCGAATCACATTTCTTGAAATACAAGGTGACTGTAAAAGTGAGACAAGCGGAAAAAAAAGCTAGAGAGTGCTGCAAATATAACACAACTAGTGGGTGAGAACGAGCAGTCGGCCAATTTTAACCAAAATTGTATGGATCGCCAAGCTGCAGGCAAAAGGGTTGGCCCTAATAGACGATTCGTGAATCTGCGTAAGTGTTCTTCCCAAGTCGCATCAAATGATAGCAACGCCGACCGTGAGATGTGGCAATTATCTGACTTTTATTTAGCGCGACCAACTCGCAATTCTTAGGCCAACAGGGTCCCGAAGCCGGAACTCGGCAAAACCATAACTACGAATGCCCACGAAAAAGCAGGCATTCGTATCCAGTTATGAGCAATACAGTTCTCAGGAACTGTCGCGCAATTTTCTAGGTCAACGCAACCCGGCACAAAACCGCTGAATACGCTGACACGCTTCGGTCAACGCCTCGGTCGAAGTGGCATAGGAAATACGGAACGCCGGCGAACCGCCAAACGCTTCACCGTGCACCACGGCAACACCCTCTTCTTCCAGAAGAGCCGTTGCAAAATCGCCATCGGTTTCAATCAGTGCGCCACCTTCACTGGTTTTGCCAATACAGCCGGCACAGGACGGATAAACATAAAACGCGCCTTCCGGCGTCGGGCAGGACAGGCCAGGCGCCTGATTCAGCATGGACACAACAAGGTCTCTGCGGCCCTTGAAGACTTCAGCCCGTTCGGCAATGAAATCCTGGGGACCATTCAGCGCTTCGACGGCCGCCCATTGTGAAATTGATGTCGGATTGGAGGTAGACTGAGATTGTATCTTGCGCATTGCAGCCATCAGTTCGGCAGGACCGGCAGCATAGCCAATACGCCAGCCCGTCATTGCATAGGCCTTCGAAACGCCATTCATGGTCAGGGTGCGATCTTTCAAAGACGGCTCGATTTGCACAGGCGTAACAAATTCAAAATCATCATAGACCAGATGCTCATACATATCGTCGGTCAAAATCCAAACATGCGGGTGTTTGACCAGAACATCTGTCAGTTCTTTCAACTCATCGCGCGAATAGGCAGCACCTGTCGGGTTTGATGGAGAATTGAAAATGATCCATTTCGTTTTGGGCGTGATCACCGCTTCCAGTTGCGCGCCTGTGATTTTATAATTGGTGTCAGCTTTGGCCTCCACAATGACAGGCGTCCCGCCAGCCAGAAGAACAATATCCGGATAGCTGACCCAGTACGGCGCGGGGATGATCACTTCATCACCAGGATTGATGGTCGCAACCATTGCATTGTAGATAATCGGCTTGCCACCGGGCGCGACAAAGCACTGGGCGGGGTCGTAGTCGATCCCATTCTCGCGCTTGAACTTTGCGGCAATCGCCTGCTTCAACTCAGGAATGCCGTCCACAGCAGTGTATTTGGTTTCTCCGCGATTAATCGCATCAATCGCCGCCTGCTTGATGTTATCCGGCGTATCAAAATCCGGCTCACCAGCACCCAGGCCAATAACATCACGGCCTGCAGCTCTAAGCTCCCGCGCCTTGGTGGTGACAGCGATTGTGGCAGAGGGTTGAACACGTGAAAGGGCGTCGGCGATTAAGGCCATGAGTTTGGCTCCGAGATAGCTGGCAAGTTGAAAATCGCCGAAACATTAGTCCCGCCAATCTATGCGCGCAAGACGCCAAACCATCAATTCGACACTCAAATTCATCATTTTCCTAGATCATCAGGGTCTCATCATCTGGATCACGCTTCCCCAACTCAAATCGCGCCCCGAACCGAGACCGGACGACCATGTTCAGAAAGCGTTCCAGACACTCGGTAAAACGCTTCAAATCTCAGATCCACAATTGAATCAATCTGTGAAGCATTGCCCCTCAAACTATTGAATCCAATAAAGTTCATTGAATTCATGATCTGGTTTGCGGTCACACCGCAAACCAGGCAATACAGCCAGCCACTATTTGTAGGATAGCGCAGTCGCTTTGCCCCGGAACACTGTGTAGGCAAATACTGTGTAGCCCAGAATGATGGGCAGCACGAACAAGGTTCCAACCAGAATAATGCCCAGACTTTCAGTGGCGCTGGCCGCCTCATAAATCGTCAGCCTTTCGGGAACCACATATGGGTAGAAGGAATAGGCCAATCCGGCAAAGCCCGTTATCATGGCCCCTGCCCCCATTACCAGCGGTGCCCAGGAAAACCGATCCCTGGAAAACGGCATATGGCGCAGCATGAACCAGAGCCCGACAAACAAGCCACCCGCAACCAGAGGCAGCGGCGCCAACAGCAGAATTTCGGGAACAGAGAACCATTTGTCAAATATGCGATCGCTTGCCAAAGGCGTTACCAGAGAAATGGTTCCCATGCCAAGAGCCATCACAATCAAGGTGCGCTTGGCCCAGCCTACGGCCTTTTGTTGCAAGGCGTCCTCAGCTTTGTAAATCAGCCATGCCGCGCCCAGAAACGCATAAGTCGCACACAGTGCCACCGCAACGCCCATTGCAAACAGAATCGAAGGCCAGGACTGATCAAGCCCCAACACGTAAATGCCCAGCATGTAACCCTGTGAAAGTGCTGTTATCAGCGATCCGGCGAAAAAAGACAGGTTCCACCAGCGCTTTTGCTCGGGCTTCACCTTGGCTCGAAATTCAAACGCTACGCCGCGAAATATCAGCCCGATCAGCATAATCATCACGGGCAGATACAGCGTTGTCAAAATAACGCCATGCGCCGCAGGAAAGGCAACAAGCAACAGACCGACAGCCAGCACCAACCACGTTTCATTGGCATCCCAGAATGGTCCAATGGAGGCAATCATCCGGTCCTTTTCCTCCGGGGTGGCAAATGCAGTCAGCACCCCGACGCCAAGGTCGTAGCCATCCAGAACAACGTAAATCAGAATGGAAAGTCCCATCAGCCCGGCAAATATCACCGGCAAAACCAGTTCCCAGTTAATCATATCCATGATCTTACTCCGCCTTCATGGTGGGATCGACGGCCGGCAAAGGCCCGCCGCCGGCGAGCCGCACTGGGCTTTTCTTCTCAGCATCATCGCCCTTACGCGCCAAATGAATAATGGCGCCGATATAAGCGGTCAGAAGCAGTGCATACACCAGCAGATAGGCCACCAGAGACGAGGCAACCATGCCGGAGCCAATAGGACCAACGGCTTCACGGGTTGTCAGCACACCGCTCACCAGCCAGGGCTGACGGCCTATTTCGGTTACGTACCAACCCGCCAGGGTTGCAACCCAGCCCGAAAATGTCATGCCCACCAGAGCTATAGCCAACGGCTTGGCAATGTCACGCCCTTTGCGCATCTGCCAGACACTTGTCCAGGACAGAAGCAGCATCAGCATCCCGATACCGACCATGACGCGAAAGCCAAAGAACACAGGCTTCACAGGTGGATGCAATATTTCACCATCTGCACTGACAAAGTCATCCAGACCCGGCACCACACCATCAGCACTGTGTTTCAGAATGAGGCTGGCACCTGAAGGGATACCAATTTCCATATGGTTTTCGCGCGCCGCCTCATCTGGCCAGGCAAACAGCAGCAGAGGCACATTCCCTTGTGTCTCCCAATTGCCTTCCATGGCAGCAACTTTGGCTGGTTGGTGTTCAAGCGTGTTGAGCCCGTGCAAATCACCAACAAAAATCTGAATGGGAATGAGTACGGCAGCAACCGTTACGCCCAGCCGCAATGCAGACTTCACCGCAGGCCTGCGCTCGCCAAACAACCACCGCAGGGCCGACACACCAGCAATCAAAAACGCCACCGTCAGGCCCGATGCCAACAGCATATGGAACAATCGGTATGGCATGGAAGGATTGAATATAATGGCCATCCAATCCGTCGCAAAGGCAACGCCATCGCGAACTTCAAAGCCCTGTGGCGTGTGCATCCAGGAATTGAGTGCGATAATCCAGAAGGCAGAAACCGTGGTGCCAAACGTGACAAGAAAGGTTGAAACCGTATGCACCCGCGCTGATACCCGGTTGAAGCCAAACAGCATGATGCCCAGGAAGACAGCTTCCAGAAAGAATGCCGTTAAAACTTCATAGGCCAATAACGGGCCGGCAATGTTACCCACCCGCTCCATAAATCCAGGCCAGTTGGTGCCGAACTGGAAGCTCATGGTAATGCCGGACACAACGCCCATGCCGAAGGAAAGAGCAAAAATCTTGACCCAGAAATGGTAGATGTCCATCCACTTCATGTCTCCGCTGCGGTTGTAGCGCAAGCGCAGATAAAACAACACCCATCCTAAGGCGATGGTGATCGTTGGGAACAGAATGTGGAACGAAATATTGGCCGCAAATTGAATACGGGCCAGAACAAACGGATCAAGCGCACTCATGCTGTGTCCTTTCCAGCAATTTCTATTTGGTTATCGGTTTTTGTCTTGTTTTTCCGGCCCGGCAGAATGGTCAAACGGTCCTTCATATCAAGCACCTTTTGAACCTTTGCGCCCAGCGTCAGAAGCGCTATCAACCGCTCCGTGTCCAGTTTCTGGACATCTTCATACCAACCGGTCAGTTGTTCAATCAGATCGTGCATCTCGCTCATCCGGCCCTGCGCATAGACATCCGCATCACTGGTCGGGTTCTGCATCATGACGTCACGCAACAACGACAATGTCGGGTCCACTTCACGCTTTTTGCGTTCCTCCGCCAGATTACGCACAATTTCCCAGATATCTTCCGGCGTCGTGAAATAGTCCCGCCTGTCGTCCGGCAGATGTTTCAGATGCACAAGATTCCAAGCCTGCAATTCCTTCAAACCCATGGATACATTGGAGCGCGACACACCAAGGGCAGCCACAATCTGGTCCGCATTCATCGGATCTGGTGCGGCAAACAAGACAGCATAAATCTGGCCAACCGTGCGGCTTATGCCCCATCGACTGCCCATTTCACCAAAATGCAGCACAAAGGATTGTACCATTGGAGACAGGTTCATTTTAAACTCTTATTGTAATTTCAGTAATTTCTGAAATCTATATAGAGCATTGAATTCTGTCGGGAAAGAGGCATCACATTCATTTGACAATATGCCGCGAGACAGGGTTTGGTTTGTTCAACGGGTATCGGCAGCGCTGCTATGCTGTCTGCCAGAATCAAATCGCGCTACGCTGCGCACGAGCCAAGCCTGCAATCAAACAAATCAAATATTTCCGGTTTCCATCGTTACCCGTTTGTCCTACGAGAATCATACGACAACATCCCCATAGGAACGGAGCCGAGCCATGAACAATTTGCGCGGCAGCGTTCTGATGGTCGCGTCCATGGCCGCGTTTTCGCTTGAAGACCTTTTCATTAAGTCTGCAACGAAATCCCTCCCCATGGGACAGGTCCTGATTCTGTTTGGCCTGGGTGGAATGATTGTTTTCATGATTCTGACCGTAAGGCGCGGCGAGGTCTTGCTGCACCCGGCAATCCTGTCGCGCCCAATTGTATTGCGATCCATATGTGAAGTGATGGGACGCAGTTGCTTCACACTCGCCCTTGCCTTGACCCCCTTGTCGAGCGCATCTGCGATTTTGCAGGCCACGCCTCTCATGGTCACCATTGGCGCAGTCATTTTTTTCGGCGAATCCGTCGGCTGGCGTCGCTGGCTGGCCATCATGATCGGGTTGGGCGGTGTCTTGCTGATTCTACGCCCCGGTCTGAGCGGGTTTCAACCGGCATCCCTGTTCGCCGTGCTTGGAACACTTGGCTTCGCCGGGCGGGATCTTGCCACCCGTGCCGCTCCCCAATCCATGTCAAATACGCAATTGGGAGTCTGGGGATTTTTCATGCTTGTTGTTGCTGGGGGCCTGATGCTCAACTGGACTGGTGGCATCATATGGCCAAGCGCAAACAATTTGTTGCAGATCGCGGGCGCAATCATTTTCGGCGTCATCGCTTATAACGCGCTTACAATAGCCATGCGCAGCGGAGAGATTTCCGTCATCGCGCCCTTTCGATACACGAGGCTTGTTTTTGCAATGATGCTGGGCGTCATCATATTTGCCGAAAGGCCAGACGCTCTCACATTGCTTGGAAGTGCCATTGTTGTTGGCTGCGGCCTTTACTCGGTATTCCGTGAAAGAAGGCTGCAACAAAACGCAGCTTCCTGACGGTTTGACCGCTCCGCGAAGGTGCCAATCACCTGTGATTGCAGAAAAATCGTGGTTGATGGGCTGATAAACTGGTGTTGCACACCTGGTCCGAAAACACCATTTTTCCAATCGAAAAATGACATAATATCAGCTGGTTGCCTTAGCCATCGGGAGTTTCCGCCCGCTCGCTGCATTTGACCCCACCATCATCATCAGGATTGGACTTTTACTGATTAATTGATGGATCGCATAGGAGCTGAAACCTGCCGCGACAACAATGATGGCAAATTCGATAATTGGTGGGAAATTGACCATCAGAAATAACGTTGCCAGCACAATGATAATCGGGTGGTGAAACAGGTAGATAGTGAAAGAAGCATCCACCAGCTTGCGGACCTTGGCATTCGGCGTGTTGAAATGCTTGACCGCTAGATTGGAGATATAACCCACGATCAGCAAAGCACCTGCGATGCCTGCGATCACTTTGAGTGTATGCCCCAGTAAATCCGTATACGGGACAACCGAAAGGACTGCCAGAACAATGCCAACGCAAAGCGCTTTCAGGCCGGGTTTAACGAGTAAGTCCTGCATTTTCGGACTGTAGAACAACATCACACCGAGGCAGAAATAAAGGACATAAGCATTGTAATTGATTACCGCGTTTCCGTAATACGGGCTTGCAGCTACGACCACGGATTGGACATAGGCAGTCGCCGCGCACAGAGCAGCAAAACCGACGAGCGATGCGATGCGATTGCGCATGACCCAGCCCACCAATCCATCAAGCGCTGCCCGCAATCTGGTGCCGCCCACCAGCGCGTGGAGCATCGCCAGGCCTACGCAATAAGCAATCAAGCACCAGAGGAACCACAGATGGGAAATCCAGGGTTCACCGAACTGTGTCAGTTGGCCAATTGTATAGGCCGACAGCTCCGCCCATGGCAGCGTGCCACTTACTGACAGCGCTACGGATTGAACCACAATCTGAAACGGCACGATGAGCAAAGTTGCACTGAAGAGCGGCACACCCAGACGAAACAATCGAGATTTCAGCCAGGTCATCGGGCCTTTGCGATCCAGAATCATAATGGAGAAAAAGCCTGCCAATAAAAAAAAGCCTGGCATGCGGAAAGTGTGGAGAAAATCAGAAAACCAAGTCAGCACCTGACTTTTGTCGGGCGAACTCACGGCCCATTCATGGGCCAGGGAATAAATGACAGCCGCGTGAAACGGGATGCCGAGCATAAGATAGAGCGCCCGGGAGAAATCCCAGTGATGAAGGCGATCTTGATTGCCACTTTGAACGTTGCTCATTGTAAGTCCCCATAGCACTTGGTGCCAGATTTGCCCTTGTTTGCGTTTGCAACAAGACCACCACTATTAGCGAGAGAACATGAAATGATACCTATCGAACATTGTTAAATGTTGCCTAACGGTGGAGGCAAGCTCTGGGAGGTCCGCCAATGCGCGCTGGTAAGTCAGGCTTCCAACGACCCATGAGTTTTCGCAACCTCTGCTGTAACACGTATCCCCTGACGGGAGCGCGCGCGGATGCTTACAATTGTTCGAATGCGGGCCACAGCAAAACTGGAAAGGTATAATGGAAAAGAAGAAAGCCCGCCGATGGGTATCGGTAGGCTTTGAAGGTGGAGCTTTATGGCTCTCATCACCGAACCATTGGCCATTTTATTATTGTTATTGGCGGCCGTGAGGTCGGTAGTGTCTGTGAGCGTTAAGCTCAGATCCCGCCGCCCTGCTTAGGGGGCGCGTCAGGCGACGGAATCTTTGCCGCAACAAAGCGTATCTGTTGCGTTCTTCCGGCTATTATTTGCCGGACAGATCTTTGGCCAGACCAGTGTAACCTGGGGTCATGGCATCAGGTGAGCTGTCATTGGCTGGGTTGTAAACATTTGCAGAAGCTGCAGATGCGCCCAGTGCGATGGAGCCGAGGATCAGGATTGGTGCTGCGATTTTACGAAATGTCATTTTATTATTCCTTGTTCTTATCTGACGTTTGTTTGGTGTTCCGGTGGCCGGTCATCTCATCTGTCAGGGAGGAGACCAGAGAAACAATCGGCGTCCGGTGGGTGTGTCTGGCTTATTTGCCGGACAGGTCTTTGGCCAGACCAGTGTAACCTGGGGTCATGGCATCAGGGGAGCTGTCATTGGCTGGGTTGTAAACATTTGCAGAAGCTGCAGATGCACCCAGTGCAATGGAGCCGAGGATCAGGATTGGTGCTGCGATTTTACGAAATGTCATTTTATTATTCCTTGTTCTTGTTTGACGTTTTGTCAGTTCCGGTTGCCGGTCATCTCGTCTGTCAGGGAGGAGTGCAGAGAGACAATCGGCTTCCGGTGGAGGTATCGTTTGGCTTATTTGCCGGACAGGTCTTTGGCCAAACCAGTGTAACCTGGGGTCATGGCATCGGGGGAGCTGTCATTGGCTGGGTTGTAAACATTTGCAGTAGCTGCAGATGCGCCCAGTGCGATGGAGCCGAGGATCAGGATTGGTGCTGCGATTTTACGAAAAGTCATGTTGTTTTTCCTTATTATTGATTTTCGATATTCGGTTTGTTTTTGTTTGTTGCGAGTGGTGTTGGCCTCTCGATGAGTTGGATTTAAGGAAGAAGTTCGAAGATTTAAACGGCAACAATTCGTTCGCAAAACCTGAACATTCACGGACGCGTGAGACCGACAGAGCCAAACCGCAGAACTCTGCGGATCGTCAAAATCGACCTCACAGAAATACTGAGATACCTCACAACCCTGTGTATCGATGTGACAAAGCTGTGTTTGAAAAATAAGGGGAATTCAGCTTGAAAAGCGAAAATGTCTGGATGAGCTGATGGGCAAAAATCATCTTTTTTGCATCCGTTTCACCGAATGACGATTGGTTTGAGCCTATCCTGCTGTGTTAAAGCGCTTTGATCTGGAATATATAGCTTGGACTTAATCCGGATACAGATCTGAAATTTGCGACATGGCATTCAACAAGAAAAATTCCCGATCAATCGAAGTCGAAGATCAGACTTTCAGATGGGTTTTCTTTGAAAACAGTGGATGGAACGATTTGACGGTGCAATCGGCCAATGGTTCCGGCCAAAAGCTGACCGTCCGCGTTGCCTGGGACCGAACTGAAGGTTCCCCCCTGCCATACACCGCGATAACACCATCGATCGTCGCCGAGGCAATCAAGTTCGCTCTGACGAATGGTTGGAATCCAAATGCAAACGGCGAACCTTTCAAATGCCGGTTTGAGAATGGAAAATTACTGAACATTTGATTCTGCGAAAGCAGTTCGAACCAAAGCGCAAGATCCGAAACACTGACGAACTTTCCCAATAAAAAACCATGAATTCGAGAAAGTTTAGCTCCTCCGGTCGGTGATCGACAGAAATAGGGTCTGCACCCAATTGGGAGGTTGAATTGGTTCAGCCATAAATTCCCACAGCGCTGAAAACGGCCCATATCAAGCAGTCATCCAAAACTCGTCTCACTACTCAGAGCGGATTGAACCGTCAGATTCCGGTGCGCCAGAGCAAATAACCCGTTCAGATTATTTCGCCTGCTTAATGTTTATCTTAGGGTCAAGCTCACTCAAATAAATACGCCTGCCAAAGACCAGGCTGAAACCTAAGACGGAGATTAATGGAATGTATTTTCATCTGATCATTGCAGCTGTTTTGTTGTTTACCGGCCCCGCTCTGGCCGCAGAATCCAACACGGATAGAGGTGGGTCAGACTATCGTTCATTCCAACTCGCCCAGCCAGACTACCGGATATGCGAACAAAGCTGCAACGGAGATGCCCAGTGCAAAGCCTGGACTTATGTCAAACCAGGCATTCAGGGGCCCAATGCCGTGTGTTGGCTGAAACACTCGGTTCCGGCAGCCAGAGCAAGCAATTGTTGTATTTCTGGCGTTACCGACGATCCATCAGGCATTACTGTCAACAAATCTCGGCAGGCAATGAAAACACCACCAGCAAGCTTGGCCAATCCCAGAGCATGGATAGGCGCGTGGTGTGCAGAAGCTTATCGTCTCTACATACATACCACAGAAGGCCATGTTCTGGGTGGAACCCGCAAGGGTGTATTTGTTGCTGGATATGATCCCAACACCGCCAAATATCATTGCTTCGTTGGCAATACATTTGGTCATATTGCCAAGACGGAGGGAGCCGAAATTGCCCTGTGCCGCCGGACGCTGAGCCACAATTTCGCAAGTTGTCAGGTGTTGGGTTATTGGCGCTACGAGTGAGGCAGCTCTGGATCATATCGAGACATGGCAAAACCGCTGAGTTCTGAATGTGAAATCGTCAGGTATAATCTCACGGCAACCCCTGAAACTTTACATTTCCCCCGCAAATGGCGGCCAAGCCACGGTGTATTTGCTCTATTGCGCTGATTAAATATCGTAGCGAAATTGCGGCAGCATGCGCCCCGGTATGGATCCAGAAGGCGAAGACCCAATCTGGATTGCGCCCATCTTCAGATAAAAGGGAACGGCATTCGGATCGCCATCAATCGTAAAGTTGCTGATACCCAAACTCCGCGCCATCTCCACTGTCCACTCAAACAGCAGCCGCCCAACGCCTTGCCCAATCGCCTCAGGTGCCACAAACAATTTTTCCAGAATTCCATCCGGCACCATTGGGTCCAATTGCGCCAGCCCGAAGATCACACCATCATCTTCAACGACAACAATTATGGAATCCTGAAAAATCTCATTGGTCAGTGTCAGCTCTTCCCGGCAAGCCTCCATAAAAGCTGAATCATAGCCCCAATAGGCTTTTGACCTGAGGCATAAATCAGAGAGCAATTCGCACTCAGTGGAGTTCGGCGGGCGTAAGATCATTACGAAGCAGACCGGACGTTTGCACTAACAGGCCAAGACGGCACCAGCTCAGCCCTGCAAAACATCTGCGTAATCGGGGTGTCGTTTGAACTGAACCTTTGCGAAAGGGCAAAGCGGTATGATTTTCACACCGCGTTCTCGTGCCAATTCAACACCACGCTTTACCAGCGCGGCTGCAGCTCCGGTCCCCTTCATGAAATCATCAACACCCGTATGGTCAATAATCCAGGAGCTTTCGCCAGCCTTGGAGAAAGTCATCTCACCAGACTTGACCGGCACATCATGCCCCTCCTTTGGTGCATAGAGAGAAAAAAGACCCTTTGTTTCACCTTCGCTAAACAGGATTTCAAATTCAGCCATTGTCAGTCTCCTTGTCTAAATTCAGCCCTGTATGGTTCAAAAGTTCGCCACGAGTCAGCGCAAATCGAGTGTCAATCCAGATTTGCTCCAGGCGGATAAGACTTTGCCCCAGATCCGGTCCCGGCTTCATTCCCAACTGTATCAGATCAGAGGCCTTTACAGGAAAGTCTGGTGGCTGCCAGTTTTTCAATGGTCTGGCCCACACACCATATTGGTCCTGTGAATTCTGCTCGAAGCGGCTCAGCAGGTAGAGCGCGTCATCAACGACTCCGGCACCAAACCGATAAGCCGCAATTTGCACCTGAAAAGCATCAGCCAGATCATGTTGATCCAGAAAGGCAAGAATGTCGTTCAGCAAATCAATACGGGCACAGTCAGCCTTGGAGAATTTCAGCTGACGAACGGCCTGTTGTAAAGCTTCTATTCGATGCCGCCATAGAATGAACGCCCGCAACGACCAGTCGGCTCGCTCACACTTCGCCAAAGCTTGATAATCCGCACCACCCACATCAAGCCCAATGGCATCAAAAATTGCGGCCCCCGCCTTCACAGCCAAACTTAACTGATTGGCCCGCGGGGCGCTCAAGGTTTTCTTCAACTCCGACTGAATGCGCTCGGCTGACAAATGGCTCAATAAAGAGACACCTTCATTGGCTGCGGCAAGACCCGGCCCATCCAGGGCTCCCTCTCCAAAATGAGCGGAAAAACGAAAGAAGCGGAAAATCCGTAACGCGTCTTCCGCAATGCGGTCCTGCGCATTGCCAATGAACCGCACATGGCCCTTACGGCAATCCTCAAGCCCGGACACGAGATCATGAAGCACGCCGTTCCGATCGACGCAAAGCGCATTCATGGTGAAATCCCGGCGTTCCATATCACGCTGCCAATCTGTGCCAAAACGCACGACAGCGTGCCTACCATCGGTTTCTATATCTTCGCGCAAGGTCGTCACTTCATAGTGGACGCCGTTTCCGATAACAGTCACTGTGCCGTGTTTGATGCCCGTTGGTACTGTCCTGAAGCCTGCATTTTCTGAACGCGCAATCACCTCATCGGGGTGATGCACGCAGGCCAGATCAAGATCATTGACCTTGATCCGCCTCAGCGCATTGCGCACAGCGCCGCCAACAACGCGTACGTCCTGTGCGGTGCCACCAAGCGCCAGCATCAGACGCTGAAGCTGTTCATCCTGCAAAAACGAGTTTTGAAAAACGCTTCGATGCGATTCATGTTGTGTCACAGCTTACTCCGGACTTGGAGCGTCCGGTTTGACAATTGTACCCGGCAGCAAACGACCATCCTCGAAGCGGGCCGGTTGGTAGACACCATCAGAGTCAAACCCGGTGAAGTTGGTCAGCACGACAATCACGGCAACCGTCAACCCGGCTCCCACGACCGAAAGCCAGCCCAACGCTTTGACCGTCAGGCTTTCGCGGATAGCGCCCCGGCCCAGGCTGAAATAGATATAGCTCACATACAGCGCAAAAGGGACGGCGAATAGAAGAGCGTAAGTCAGATAGAATCGCGTCATGTTGGATACAGACTCTCGTAAAGCGTTTTAAGGATTCCTGCGGTTACTCCCCAGATATAGTGCGTCTTGTAAGGAATTGCATAGGCTTGTCGTTTGGTGCCGTTCCGTTCAAGTTCCAGCTTCAGATAATTGCTTCCTGTCATCAGAAATTCCAGAGGCACCTCAAAGATGGCACTCACCTCATCTGGATTTGCAGACAGGCTCAAAGGTGGCTGCACCACGCCAACTACAGGAGTGATTTCATAGCCGCTGCCCGTGGCATAGCGATGCATGCTGCCAAGCAATTGAACCTGATCAGACATCAGCCCAATTTCCTCGCGTGCTTCGCGCAAAGCCGTCAAAGGTGAAAACGCATCACTCGCATCGACCCTTCCCCCCGGGAAAGCGATCTGCCCGGCATGGGCTGACAGGGTCGCCGTCCGCTGCGTCAAAAGGACCGTTGCGCCAAATTCATGCTGGATGATTGGAATGAGAACAGCAGCGGGTTTCAAAATCTCTGGTGGCGAAGGACGCTGCAAATCCAACATGTGATCGCCTGTCTCGACATGGGGCTTCCCCGGTCCAAATGCCTCAGAAAACCGTTCCCGAAAACGTGTCAGAACTGGGTCGCGCTGGCCTTCATCCTGTGGTGCAACTGCATCCATCATATTGTGTCACTGTCCATGGCCCGGTCCAAATCGGCCACCCGCATCATTGGGAAAAAACGACCACAACTGGTAACACCAAACCAGTCCTCGTCTTCGATCCGGGCTTCACCGCCCAAATCAGCCAGTTGATAAAGCAAAGGGCGCCCTAGCCGCGCTTCCAGCCGACCCCGGATCAGGCAGTAAGGCGTCAGACCGCCGGTCTCCTCATCAATATGAAAGCGCAAAGGATGGTCTTCCGATATCACAACCGCATCATCAAGATTGGTGCGTAACGTCAGAGCCTCTGTGCCATCAGACAGCGCTACCTTGTCCAGTTCAACACCTACAAACGGCACATCATCGACCTGAAGGCCCACTTTTTCCACAGGTGTGACGAGCAGATACTTTCCATCTTCCTCATGGCGCAGCACCGAGGCGAACAGTTTTACCAGCGGCATACGCCCAATGGGTGTCCCCATATAGAACCAGGTACCATCGCGCGCGATTCGCATATCAAGATTACCGCAAAATGGTGGATTCCAGAGATGAACTGGCGGTTTGCCAGTTCTGCCATGATGGTTCGCAGCGCTAAGAATGTTATCATAGCGCGCCTGTCGCTCGCTCTTATCGAGCCCGCTTTCTTCCTGTCCTGCCACTTTTTCACCACTCATAGCATTCCAACGCCTGTTCCCAGCCCTATGTGTATCTAGGCAGGGTTGAGGAAAACTGCAAAAGCAGACGACATATTTCCTGCCAATTTGTAATATTTAAGGCCTCGACGCCTGTGCTGGTTTCGCCCAAGATGCTGGCAATCAATCCGTGCAAAGGGGATGCCATGAGTGACACAACCACTGTGAGCGATGCAGCACCAAATCAGCTCAATGAAGCTGACATTGTGGCTCAGGCCGACAAGGCAGCCGAAACTCTTCTGAACGTCAAATCTGCCATAGGCAAGGTGATCTACGGCCAGGCTGACGTGGTCGAGCAGGCACTGACAACCGTATTGGCCGGTGGACACGGTCTGCTGGTTGGTGTGCCAGGCCTTGCCAAAACGAAGCTTGTCGACACAATGGGTGTTGTTCTGGGTCTCGATGCAAGACGCATCCAGTTCACGCCTGATTTGATGCCTTCCGACATTCTTGGTTCCGAAGTTCTGGAACAGGGAGATGATGGCAGCCGCAACTTCCGTTTCATCAAAGGACCCATATTCGGTCAGTTACTGATGGCTGACGAAATCAACCGCGCCAGCCCCAGAACCCAGTCCGCCCTGTTGCAAGCCATGCAGGAATACCATGTCACCATTGCTGGCGAGCGTTTTGATCTGCCCGCCCCATTCCATGTTCTGGCAACCCAGAACCCACTGGAACAGGAAGGCACATATCCATTGCCGGAAGCACAGCTTGACCGGTTCCTGATGCAGATCGACGTGCTCTATCCCGAATTGGATGCCGAACGTCAGATCCTGTTGGAAACAACGGGATCACGAGATGCAACGCCAAAGGCAGTGCTCACACCGGAAAGCCTCATTGAGATGCAGACACTGGTGCGCAATATCCCGGTCGGTGAGAAAATCGTTGAGGCCATTCTGGCACTGGTGCGCGCAGCACGTCCTGAAGGCAATGATGAAGATGGCCTCACCCGTCATGTTGCCTGGGGTCCAGGCCCCCGCGCGGGTCAGGCCTTGATGCTGACCTGCCGCGCCCGCGCCCTGTTGGATGGCAGACTTGCGCCCTCCATGGACGATGTGGCGGCGCTTGCAGGCCCGGTTCTGCAGCATCGCATGGCGGTTACCTTCGCCGCGCGCGCAGACGGGATTACCGTTCGTAAACTGATCTCTGACCTTGTTGGGACCCATCTTTGAGACCCCCGCTGGATCATAGAAAACATCTGGAGCATTGGATCATTTCGGCATTGCGGGGTGCTTGCTGACTTATGGCATGGCCGACCACTTCCTCAGCCAACAAGGATACTGCGCCGGTTGATTCTGACTTGCAGATTCATCAGGCACGCGAAGTTGCGGATGTTTTGCCAGATATTCTGGTGGCCGCAGAACGGATTGCAAACACGGTCACACTTGGCATGCATGGACGCCGCAAATCAGGCCCCGGCGAGGATTTCTGGCAATACCGTCCCTATACCTATGGTGAGCCAGCAACCCGTATTGACTGGCGTCGCTCCGCCAGTCAGGAAGAATTACAGATACGCGAGCGCGAATGGGAAGCGGCTCATACCGTATGGCTTTGGCCCGATATGACCGGGTCCATGGGTTACCGCTCACATCTATCCGACACTGCAAAGCGTGATCGCGCTTTGGTGTTGACCCTGTCTCTGGCCATGGTTCTGACACGCAGCGGAGAACGTGTCGGCCTGCTTGGAGCCATGCCAGCACGCGCCGATCGCAAGGCGGCAGAAGCCATTGCCGACATGCTCGGTGCCATGAAAAACCCTACTGCATTGCCGGTTGGGGCGGCACCAAAGCGTTTCACCGATGTCGTGGTTTTCAGTGATTTTCTGGATGCTGTTGATGATGTCAACGCAGGCATTGCCCGATTATCGGCGCTTGGTGCGCGCGGCCATCTGATACAAATCAATGACCCTATTGAGGAAAGTTTCCCTTTCACGGGCCGCGTACAATTCAGCGAAGCCGAAAGCGGTCTGAAACTGACCGCCGGGCGCGCAGAGGTCTATCGGGCTGCCTATCAGGCAAGGCTTGCCGAGCGCCGCGACCGTCTTCAGGCCTTCTGCCGCAAAATGGGTTGGACCTTTGCCATCCATCATACTGATCGCTCCATCAGCGAAGCTTTGATGGCCCTTTACACACGTCTGACCGACGATGGCACCTCAGATGCCCTTCCCTCCGAACAGATTAGTGGGGCGCTATAGATGCCAATTGCATTCGCAACCCCCTTCCTTCTGACAGCCCTTGTACTTCTGCCCGTCATCTGGTGGCTTCTGCGCCTGACGCCACCCAAGCCGCGCGATGTGCAGTTCCCGCCTACGCGGCTGCTGCTGGAAATCATCAAACCCGATGAGACACCGGCCCATAGCCCATGGTGGCTCACGGCAATCAGACTGGCGCTTGCGGCGGCAGTTATCCTGGCGTTGGCCGGACCGTTGTGGCAGCCTGATGAAAACCGCGCACCGCTGGCAGGCAACGCACTGCTTGTTGTCGACAACGGATTCGCCTCGGCGCCCAACTGGACCGCCCGTATGGAAGCAGCAGACCGGATCATAGATGACGCAGCAGAGAATGATTATCTGATCGCCTTGTTGCCAGCGATTGTGGCGGCCGGCACATTTTCCGCGAATGCTGGCGTGCAACTACCACAATTGCTGTCGCCTGCCGAAGCACGAAGCCTCATACAAACTCTTGAGCCCCAGGCTTTGCCGCTCAACCGCGCGATTCTGACGGACAATCTGCGCGCTTTTCTATCGAGTCCCGAAGGTGGACAGATCGAGCAGATCGTCTGGTTTTCAGACAAATTATCCACCACCGGCGAAAATGACCCTGAAGGCATAGCGGATCAGGCACTCATCAACGCCTTGAATGACAGCGACTTGCCGGTGATCCTGTTGCGGGACAACCAAACCCTGCTGGCGCTCAATCCTCCGGTAAACGGCGTAGCTGAAATGACGGTTTCGGCAAGTCGGCTGGATCCAACCGGACAAGATTCAAGGCTGGTCGAAGCCTATGATCTGCAAAACCGGCTCATTGCCACCTCCGAACTGACTTTTGACGAAGAAAGTTCAACAGCAGAAACGTCGCTTGATCTGCCCATTGAATTGCGGAATGACATTGCGCGCATTGAAATTTCGGGGGCTGGAACCGCAGCAGGTGTCCAATTGCTGGATGACAGGTTCCGACGCAAAGTCGTCGGTATCTTGTCAGGTGAAGGTGCCGAAGCCGCGCAACCATTGTTGTCGCCTGCCTATTATGTACGCCGGGCTCTTGGTCCCTATGCCGATCTTCGGGTCGAAGCAGACGCCAACATTGCCACGTCGATCGAGGCCTTCATCAATGAGGGCGTCTCTGTCATCGTCATGACCGATGTCGGCACATTATTGGGCGATGCCGGAGACCAGTTGCAAAGCTTCATCGACGCCGGAGGGCTTGTCATTCGCTTCGCTGGTCCACGCCTTGCCTCAACAGAAGATACGCTTGTACCCGTTTCATTGCGCTCGGGCGGGCGCATTCTGGGTGGCAGTCTGTCATGGGAAACACCCCAGCAACTGGCTGGCTTTTCAGATCAAAGTCCCTTTGCGGATATTGAGTTGAACGAGCAGGTCCAAGCTGAAACCACTGTGCGCCAACAAGTTCTTGCAGAGCCGGATGCAGGCCTGTCTGACCGCACCTGGGCTTACCTTGAAGATGGCACGCCACTGGTGACAGCCCGCCAGATCGGCAATGGCTGGCTGGTTTTATTTCATGTGACAGCTGATGCAAACTGGTCGGATCTGCCATTGTCAGGCCTGTTTGTGGATATGCTGCGCGTCACACTGCCCTTGGCACGCGTACAGGAATCCGCCGGAACCGCGCAATTGTCCAACACCACACAAAACAGCCAATTGGTGCCCTTCCAGTCTCTCACAGCAACGGGTCTGCTATCGCCATCGGAGAACGCAATCAAAGCTATTCCTGCCACCGGCGCAGTTGTCGCAACGCCTGATAACCCGCCCGGCTTTTATGGAGTGCCGGAACGCTATCGCGCGCTCAACGTATTTGAAACAGACGTCACGCTTACAGACCTCAACACAAACGATCTGACCACAGAAACAATTTCCGATTTTGCCCCAGCTACAACGGTGGATTTGAAACCAATTTTCTTCACCCTGGCGCTGTTGTTGTTGTTGGCAGACGCCTTGGCCGTACTGATTATGCAGGGCGTGTTTGCGCGCCTGTTCAGGACCCGAACGCTCGCTCGTGGCACAGCAAAGACGGTCATACTTGCATTGGCACTTAGCGGGTTTCTGGCTACTGACCGCGCGTCAGCGCAGGAAAGCAACGAAAATGAGGATGTCACCGCGCTTCAACGGGCGTTAGAAGATGCGAATGAAACCCGCCTTGCCTATATCATCACCGGCAACCGGGAAATTGACGATATTTCGCGGCAAGGCCTATCTGGCCTGAGCCAGTTTCTGGCAAGCCGTACATCTCTGGAACCTGCCTATCCGCGCGGATTGAACCCTGAAACAGATGAACTGGCTTTCTATCCGCTGATCTATTGGCCAATAGACCCCCAATCTGAATTGCCGAGCCTTGCCACGATGGCCCGGATTGATGCATTCATGAAACAGGGTGGATCGGTGTTGTTCGACACCCGCGATCAATTGTCAGGCTCTGGAACATCGGGCTTCGGTGCAAGTCCTGCAAGCGCCAAACTGCGCAATATGTTGGCCAGTCTCGACGTACCACCCTTGGAACCCGTGCCGCCTGACCACGTGCTCACCAAATCCTTCTTTTTGTTGTCAGTCTTTCCTGGACGCTATCTGGAAAGCCCACTCTGGGTTGAAGCGCGCAATCAGGATGGCAGCACCGAAAGTCGCGTCGCCGATGGTGTTTCTTCAATCATGATTACAGCAAATGATTTTGCGGCGGCTTGGGCCATAACAGTTGACGGACGACCATTGTTGCCGACAGTTCCCAACAATCCGCGCCAGCGGGAATTGGCCTTTCGGACAGGTGCCAACATCGCCATGTACACTTTAACCGGCAACTACAAGGCAGATCAGGTTCACCTGCCCGCACTGCTCGAACGGCTGGGGCAGTAAAGATGACCTGGTCCCTCGCATTTGAACCTTTGATTCCGCTCTGGGCGCTTCTTGCAGCTGGCATTGCAGCACTCGCTTTGGCACTACCGGGTCTGGCCTATCGATTGCGCGGAGCACCACTGCGCAGCCTTGCTCTGGTTGCACTCATTCTGGCACTTGCCAATCCTGTCGTCGAACGCGAAGAGCGCGAACGGCTTACGAATGTAGCCAGCATTGTTGTAGACCGGAGCGAAAGCCAAAGCCTGGACGGGCGGACGGAACAAACCGAAGCAACTCTGGAAGCTCTTAAAGAGCGCCTTAGCGCCCTGGACAACGTTGAATTACGGGTCATTGAAGCAGGTGAGCGGCGCGTGGCGGATAGCGATGGAACAGCCCTGTTCTCAAGCCTGACACAGGCGCTGGGTGATGTGCCGCCTGAACGTCTGGCTGGCACATTCTTCATTACAGATGGTCAGGTCCACGACATTCCGGCAGATGCAAATGCAATTGGACTATCTGGTCCAATCCACGGCCTCATCACCGGCCACGAGAATGAGCGCGACATAAGGGTGGTTCTGGAAAGCGCCCCTCGCTTTGGCATTGTTGATGAAACCCAGACTGTGCGCCTGCGCATTGAAGACACAAGAGCACCATCGGGAGCCGGTCTCCGTCCGGAAATGCCGCTGACAGTCAGCCGCGATGGAGAAATCATAGACACCTATTCCATTCCAGTCGGTGTCAGCGTGCCAGTGACCATCGAGATTGCCCATGGCGGCCTGAACCTCTTCCAGTTCCAACTGGCTCCCATTCCTGGCGAACTGACTGAAATCAACAATACGGCCCTTTTACAGGTGGAGGGCATCCGCGAAAATCTGCGCGTTCTGCTGATTTCCGGCAAGCCCCATGCAGGCGAGCGCACCTGGCGTAACCTGTTGAAATCAGATGCCTCGGTTGATCTTGTGCATTTCACGATTCTGCGCCCACCGGAAAAACAGGACGGCACGCCCATCAATGAGCTGTCCCTGATTGCCTTCCCGACGCGGGAGTTGTTTTCCGAGCGTATTGATGAGTTCGACCTCATCATTTTCGATCGATACGAGCGCCTTGGCGTTCTGTCACATGTCTATTTCTATAACATTGCCGAATATGTAGCGCGCGGTGGCGCGGTAATGTTTGCAGCTGGACCCGGTTATTCAAGCAGCGATTCCCTGTTTGACAGCCCACTTTCATCCATCCTGCCAGCAGAACCCACAGGCGCTGTTCTGGAACAGCCATTCCACGCGCGCGTCAGCGATGTTGGCAAACGCCATCCGGTCACGCGTGCCCTGCCCGGCGCGGATCAGGAGCCACCAGATTGGAGCCGCTGGTTCCGGCTGGTGGATGTAACGCCATCCCGGTTCAATGGCACGACAAACACCATCATGACAGGCACAGATGAACGGCCCTTGCTGATGCTGTCTCGCTATGGTGAAGGCCGCCTGGCCCTCATGCTATCGGACCATGCCTGGCTCTGGGCACGCGGCTTTGAAGGCGGCGGACCCCATGTGCAGCTTTTGCGCCGACTTGGCCATTGGCTGATGAAAGAGCCCGATCTGGAAGAGGAGCGCCTGACTGCCACGGCTGAAGATGGCCGTTTGGTCATCGAACGCCAGACATTGGAAGATTTGGACGAAAGCAGCCCCGATCTTGCAATTCAGATCGAAACGCCGCGCGGCGAAACCCGAACCACCAATCTGACACTTCAGGAGCCCGGCATCTGGCAAAGTACAACGCCAGTCGAAGATCTGGGTCTTTACCGCGTCAGTGACGGCACGCGGGAAACACTGGTGCAGGTTGGACCGGACAACCCCCGCGAATATCGCGATGCGCTCAGCACACCTCTTCCATTGACGCCGCTTTCCGCCTCAACAGGCGGTGCAATTATCCGTGTCGCGGCCGCAAAGGGTGATCCAATCAGCCTGCCCCGTATTTTGCCCGTGCGCAGCGGTGGCGCACTATCAGGTGGTGGCTGGATGGGGCTTCAAATGAATGATGCCACGCGGTTGATAGGCATTGACCGACTGCCTTTGTTCGCAGGATTACTTGGGCTCGCGCTGTTGCTCGGCCTGCTATCCGCGATGTGGTATCGCGAAGGCCGTTAAACCTGCTCAGAGCAAGTTGGTTCCCTTGACTTCACCTGAAGCGGTAAATTCTGTCCCATCTGGTAAAACGCATACCAGCAGCCGTGCCGGATCAACCGGCCCCGGCATCCTGATCTGGCCATGTGGGATCGGGCGAAAACCAAATGGTCCGTAATAAGGCTCATCACCCACCAATATAATGGACTGATATCCGGCTGACCGAGCGCGCTCCACGGCCTGACGCATCAGCAACTTCCCCGCACCTTTGTTCTTGTATTCGGGCGTAACAGCCAACGGCCCGAGCAACAGACTCGGTGTGCTGCCAATGGTAATATGGCTCAGAACCACCGAGCCAACAATTTTCTCGCTTTCGGTACTATGTGCAACAAGGCACAACTCACTGGCCATCGCAGCCGTCTCGCGAATGCGAAAGGCCGTACGGGCAAACCTGCCAGGACCAAATGTTTTTTCGTGGAGTGCATATATCTCAGCCGCATCGGCTGGGGTCTGCAGGGCAAGCGTATAATCAGGAGTAGTGAGCATATTTCAAACCGCTGGAAAAAAGTTCAGATAACAGTCCCGCAGTTTGATGCCTCGTCTATACGACTAAGGATTCGTCACAGGCAGGACGCACGATTGTTCATGCGCGCAAAGCACATGCGATCAGTCGTCGTCGGTTTCCAGCAGTGACGCAATAATTTGTCATAACACTCGAATTCACCCAGAAGATGCGCGCCTATAGCAGCGCCTACTCATCTACGCAAGAAAACAATCCATCAGCAAATCGCGTTTGACCCAAGACGATACCCGTGATCAATGGCGGCCATGGAACTCTGGATCATCATTTCAATCGGCGCTGCGTTTTTGCAGAATTTGCGCTCCGCCCTGCAAAAGTCACTCAAAGCAGAATTGAGCAATTGGGGCGCGACCGCCGCGCGCTTCGTTTTTGCCGCGCCCCTTGCTGCCGCCATCGTCATTGGTCTCAGCGCTATGAGAGACACGATGCCACCTGTGCCGGGCAGCACCTTTTTCTTCTATGGCGTCGTGGGTGCGATAGCTCAAATATCTGCCACAGCTTTGTTGCTCCACCTCTTTTCCTTTCGCAACTTTGTGGTCGGCACAATTTTCTCCAAAACAGAAACCATACAAAGTGCAATCCTTGGCTTCATTCTGCTCAACGAAACCCTTTCAGGTCATGCTGTATTGGCAATTGCCGTCAGCATGATTGGTCTGATCCTGTTGTCCCTGCCGGAAAACGGCATCAGTCAGCGCAACTGGATTGATAAGACAGCCCTGCTCGGCCTTGGGTCCGGTGCCTGCTTTGCCATAGCGGGTGTGTCTTACCGAGCGGCGTCGCTGTCTCTCCCAAGTGGCGACTTTCTGATTCGAGCTTCATTGACACTCTGTTTTGTCACCCTGTTTCAAGCCGTGGTCATGGTCATCTTTCTGAAATATCGGGAACCAGGGCAACTGCGCCGCCTTTTCAAGGCTTGGCGCATCAGTTCGCTTGCAGGAATTGCGGGCGGTCTTGCATCGCTGGGCTGGTTTGCTGCCATGACCCTGCAGCAGGCTGTTTTGGTCAAAGCCGTCGGTCAGATCGAAATTGTTTTTTCCTTTGCAGCCAGCATTTTCTTCTTCCGCGAAAGCATTCGCGGTCGCGAAATTGCCGGTATCGCATTGATCTCTATCGGAATTCTGTTGCTGGTCCTTTTGGACAGCTGAAACCATCCACAAAAATGTGATATTAAAGGGGCTTGGTTGAGTTTGACTCAATCAACGCTATTTGCTTACGTTCAAGTTACTTACTTTTTGGAGCTTGTGATGCTTAAGCAAATTTTCCTTGGTCCAACATTCGCGGTGTTCGCTGCCGGAGCAGGCTTGGCGGCCGATCTTCCCGCATACCCAGCACCAGCCATGTATGATCCAGTGCCGGTTTATAATTGGACCGGCTTCTATGTAGGTGGTTTGATCGGCGGCGTATCTGCAGATTTTGACAACAACATTCCTGCCAATCCAGGACCGACAGGCGATGCAGGCGGTTTCACGATCGGTGCACAGGTTGGTTATAATTATCAAATCAACTCAAACTGGGCCATCGGTGCTGAAGCTGACATCTCGTTTCAAGACATTGAAGCAAGTTCAAGTGCTGGCAGCTTCGAAGAAGACTGGATGGGAACTATCCGTCTGCGCGGCGGTTACACATTCAGCCGATACTTTGTCTATGCCACCGCCGGTGTGGCCTTCACCCACCGCGATGCACGTGTAAGCGGGTCTGGAAGCGGCGATGATACCATTGCCGGATTCACGGGTGGTGTCGGTGTGGAAGGTAAACTCAACGATCGTTGGTCCGCGAAACTGGAATACCTTTATGTGGATGTTCCTGATGACAGCTTCTCTGCCGGAACTGCATCCGTAGTTGGTGGATCTTCCAATCATGTTGGCCGAATTGGCCTGAACTATCATTTCTAAGCGAGAGGCAACATCATGAGAGCACAGACATTCATTCTTATAGCATCACTTAGTGTCCTGCTGGGAGCCTGTGGCTCAGGTGGTTTCGGCTGATATTCAGCCGACTGCTACTATTGAGGCCGTTGCTAACTTTAAGGCCTCTGGGGATTTCACCTCTTCGGCATTGCTGACGTGAGTAGTAATTGCCTTGAGCAGCGAACTCATCCGCTTCTCAGGGCAATTTGCCGTCACCGAAACTCTATCCTGCGATAAATTGAATCATTATCTCATGATTTGTCGCCAACATCCTGACATACAAGCAAAATCCATCACCAGACGGGCGTCGCCACTTCATTGTTGCGCCATTCCTGAATCCGTCGCATCGTGCCAGGTGACATATCTTTCGGCAGATCATCCATTGGGAAAAACCCTAACTCTGCGATCTCTCGGTTAGGCACGCTTGGTGTGTGTTTCTGTATCCAGTCCGGGCAATGAAACAGCACCACATGATCTCGCGCAGACGCGTGCGCATTTTGAAATACACTTAAAAGTCTGGGCGGACCGGACAACGCAATCCCCGCCTCTTCGGTCAACTCCCGCCCCACAGCATCAAAGGCGTGCTCTCCAGGATCAATCGCTCCACCGGGGAAATACCAGCCATTCACATAGGTGTGGCGGACCAAAAGCACGCGCTCGCTGTCATCGACCACCAAGGCCCGCACGCCCATTGTCATACCCCGGGTAAACCGGGAAACCGTCAGGAAAGCCGCCTGCGTCAGCTTCTGGCGTCTGGTGAGTTTCATGAAATTCATTCCTGTTGAAAAGGTCAGATAGAAGGCATTCGCAAACCACAAATGTAAGTATCAGCGACAGATAAATGAACGATCCGAACACCGTGGCACGGCCCCTCAGACCCCTCTTCTCAATTGACTGGATTTACAGACATTCGATTGCTAATACCATAGGATGTTTCAACTGGCCCATTTTTCCGATCCACATTTGGGCCCACTGCCCAAACCCTCGCTTTGGCAGCTTCTGTCCAAGCGCCTGACCGGATACATCAACTGGAAGCGCAATCGGGCAAAATCCTTTTCCGACCTCTATCTGAACGCCCTCATCTCTGATCTAGCGGATCAGCAGGCCGATCACATCGCTCTCACCGGCGATCTGGTCAACATAGCTCTGCCAGAGGAGACACGCCTGGCCGGCATTTGGCTGCGACGTCTGGGCTCCGCCAAACATGTCAGTGTGGTGCCCGGCAATCACGATGCCTATACCGCCAGTGGACTGCAGAATGCCTTGCGAGATTGGTGTCCCTACATGCTTGGCGATACAAATAGCGCTACACCGACCTTTCCCTATCTGCGCCGCCGTGGCCCACTGGCAATCATCGGCTGCTCAAGTGCAATTGCCACACTCCCTTTTATGGCCACAGGCACGTTTTCCGCATCTCAGGAAGAGGCCACTGCACGATTGCTGCAACAGACCAGAGACTGTTTTCGTGTGGTTCTGATCCATCATCCCCCCTTCCCTGATGCAACCCCGTTTCACAAACGGCTGATTGGCGCAGAGCGGTTCCGCACGATGATCGCAGAACAAGGCGCAGACCTCGTATTGCATGGACACACGCACATCCACAGCCATCAACAGATTGCCGGCCCCGATGGAACCGTTCCTGTTATCGGTGTTCCGTCAGCCTCTAATGGGCCGGGGCACAAAAAACCGGCTGGCTGTTACAATTTGTTCGCGGTAGAGGGTGAGACCGATAATTGGCAGGTCACATGGCAGACACGCGGCATTCTTGATGAAAAGGGAACCATCGGCGCGGTCGGCAAGACCATCAATTTCTAAAGCGCTGCCGGGGTCTGGAACCAGGCGGCTAGAAACAACGCCACAGCCCCGACAAAAAGACCCAGTGCAAATGCCAAAAACAGCTTTACCCAATCAGTTCTGGCCGGCGCGGGCTGAATGACAATCGGTGCAGGAACGGGAACAGGGCGTTCTCTGATCACAGCTTCATGCGTGACAGCAGCTCTAACCGGTATCTGGGCTTGAACTGGCCTTGCCATCTGATCCGCATCGAACGTCTGCTCGGTTTCCGGTTGAAGCGGGTGCGGCTCTATCTGTGGCTCTGTTTGCGTTTCGGCCTGTGACTCTGCTTGTGATTCAGGGCTTTCCACTGGGTCAACGATGCGACCATCTGAACGCTGTTGAACAATTCTCTCTGCCACATAATCGGTTACCGCATTGGCAGTATCCTCAAGACTGTCGCTTTCAAACAGAGTGATGCGGCCATCACGTGTGTCCTTCATGAAGTGGAAGGTCTGGCCACCATCTGTCATCACCACAAAACTGGTCAGGTCGATCCAGAAACGGGGTGGTTTGCCCGGCAACAGAGCAAACGTAAACGCATCCTGTCTGGCCTGTGCAACTTTGGGGATTTCTGTATAGACAGTGCGCAAACTCTGCGCCAAAGCATCCAACCGCATCTGACTGCGAATTTTGTTTGCCAGCTTACCTGCAAGACTGGCAGCGGCGGGCGCAGCATCCGGATCCTGATCGGAGGCGTCAGACAGCGTATCCGCCAAACGTGTTTCGCGGATCAACCGTGTCAGTTCGCGTATTTTGCCGCTGATAAGCCCGGCATCACTTTGCGCCATGGCAAGGGCTGCTTCTCTCAAAAATTAGCTGTCTTTCACAAAGCCCAGCATTGAGGCTATTAAGGTAGTTGGAAAATATGAATAAATTATCCAATTACCAGTGACCCATGCTGCGAATATTTTTCAAAATGTCAGTGTTTTCTTCTCAACATTCGACTGAACGCACGTGTCCAGAACCTGCTGCAAACGCGCACCACGCTCAAAGTCCGGATCCTGCGCAAGGCCCTGCCCCAAAGAATCAACAAAGCGGAAGAAGTTGCTCTTGACCTGTGGTGCCTCGATGCGCTCCCAGGCCTGATTGTGGATGTTCGATCCCCGGCAGATATCAAGATGATTCCAGCTTTGATCCAGATCGACGCGAATTGCCCCCTGGTCTCCATGAATGGAAAGCTTCAGCGTATTGGCATGGCCAGTGGCAAAGCGACTGGCATGAATCACGCCAACAGCACCACTTTCCAGTTCCACATTCATCACCGCACTGTCATTGGCTGTCAGTGGATAGTCACCGATGCGATCTCCCGGTGCCTTGTTGAAGGTCTTCAGCATGCAGGAAATGGCAGCAGGATCACTGTCAGCACCATAGGTTGCCAAATCCAGTATATGAATTCCGACATCACCCAACACACCAAGACTGCCATGCTCTTCAGACAGGCGCCAAAGCCACCGTGCTTCCGTGCGCCAATCACCCCAGTAATTGCCCACTAGCCAGCTTTGACGGTAACTTGCCTCAAAATGCCGCACGGCCCCAATCTGCCCGGATCGCACCAGATCGTGCGCGTGTTGGACAGCACTGGCATTGCGAAATGTCAGATTGACCATTCCAATGAGCCCTGCGGCGCGTACTGCGTCAGCCATTTCACGCGCCAGCGGATAGGATTCAGCAAGAGGCTTTTCACAAAACACATGCTTGCCAGCAGCAACCAGTTGCATGGTCGTAGGATGATGCACAGGGTCAGGTGTGACATTCGCGGCGGCATCAAATGCCCCCCATTCAATGGCTGCACCCAAGTCAGAAAACTGCGTCGCAATACCGAACTCTTTACAAAAGCGCTGCAGATTTTCCGGATTATTATCGACAGCCGCCACAATCTCACAGCCAGGAATATCGGAAAAGGCTCTGGCATGTGTCCGAGCCATGTCACCAGTGCCAAGAATGAGAAGTCGTTGCATATGAATCCTAATTTGGAAAATCGTCTAAATCTTAACGAAAACCGGCTTCGCCATCCTTGTGCAGCCTTGGACCTTTTTCTTCCAGCGGCTCCAACGCCTGTTCGACCGGGCGGTTCGGCGCATCACCAACACCAGTCCAGGCCGGTGCCGCAGAATGGGCCCAATGGACCGCATTCTTCAAAACACGTTTGACATCTTCATTGTGAAAAATCGGGTAGGTCTCGTGACCCGGCCGGAAATAGAAAATCTTACCGGCGCCGCGCTGATAGGTCAGACCAGAGCGAAACACTTCTCCACCTTCAAACCAACTGACGAGAACAGTTTCCATCGGCTCAGGAACGGTAAACGGTTCGCCATACATCTCTGCGTTGGGCAAGTCGATATAGGCACCAAGCCCCTGCACAATCGGATGCGCCGGATTGATCACCCACAGGCGCTCACGTTCACCCGCTTCACGCCAGGACAAAGAACAGGGAGTGCCCATAAGCCGTCGGAATATCTTGGAAAAATGTGCTGAATGCAGCGCAATCAGGCCCATGCCCTCCCAAACCCGTTGCTGTACCCGATCCACAATTTCATCAGCCACATCACCGTGGGCAGCATGTCCCCACCAGATCAGAACATCGGTCTTCGCCAGGCGCTCTTCAGTCAGACCGTGCTCGGCATCCTGAAGCACAGCCGTACTGGCAGACAGGCCATCATCTTCATTCAGCCCATCTGCAATTGCAGTGTGCATGCCGTTTGGATAAATGTTTTGCACGACCTTGCTGTTCTGATCGTGGACGTTCTCACCCCATACAAGTGTACGAATGGCCATAGTCAGCTACCTCAGCGCAGGAATGAACTAACGGAAGGCGTTACCCTTATAAAACAACAACTTCTGCGCCGACATTGACTCTACTATAGAGGTCCACAATGTCCTGATTGAACAGACGGATACAGCCGGAAGAAACCGCTTTGCCAATGCTCCAGGGCTCATTCGTGCCATGAATACGATACAGCGTGTCGCGGCCGTCTTCATACAGATACAGTGCGCGCGCACCAAGCGGGTTTTGCAGGCCTGGTTGCATACCGCGGCGATACTCTTCCAACTCAGGTTGGCGATCAATCATCTCGCTTGGTGGTGTCCAGGTTGGCCAATGTTTCTTGGCACCGATCTTTGCACGGCCGCTCCAGGAAAAACCCTGCCGGCCAACACCGATACCATAGCGCACGGCCTGTCCATCGCCACGAACCAGATACAAATGGCGGTTCCGGGGATCGATCACCACGGTTCCCGCAGGCTCGGCGCCGCGATAATTGACAAGCTGTCGTTGATACTGCCGTGGCACACTCTTGGTGTTCACTGCAGGAATCGGGAAAGGCTCATTCGGCATTGGCCCATAGGCACTGCGATAGGAATTGCTTTCCTGGATCTGGGACCATCGATCTGAAGAACCGGAACATCCAGCCAGCCCAAGCGCTGCCGCGCCCAGCAAAAATGCCCTGCGGGTTGCTCCATGTTTCTCGCTCTCAACGCCAGCGAGTTGTGTTGCCTGTTTACTCAACGCTCGGTCCTTCCCAGAACTATACTTTCTTAACAACTTCGACCTTAACACAGTACCAATAAAGATTTGGTTAGCTATACGGATTCGCGGAAAAACAGATGAAAAGGGGTTGATGGTCCCCTCGCCGTTCCATTCCAACGTCCAAACTGTTCAGCCAACAACTCCACCGCAACCAGTATTTCCCCTTCCGGGTCCTGATCAATAATGACATCAATAACGCCGCGCTGTAAAAGGGCTTTTCGTTCCGGCGTAATTTCATGAGCAATAAAAGTCACATCATGCTCGCAGGATTGCATGATAAGTGCCTTGGCAATGCCCTGATTGCCAGCAGATACACTATAAATGCCCCGAATGCCTGGATTATCTCTCAGCAACACCGCCACCTCTGTCGCCAGAGATTCGATTTTTTCCTGAGTCTGTATTTCTTCAATAATACGGCAGGTGGGATAGCGTTCCTTCAAAAGCTCGTAAAAGCCATTGCGCCGGGCGTGATGGTCCATCAGTTGATAGCTGCCGGCAACGATAATAATATCGCCGCCTTCTGGCCCCAAAAAGCGACCCATCAAATCACCGGCCACACGTCCGGTCTTGAAATTATCCGGCCCGACATAGGCCCGACGGTCACTCGTTGACACATCACTGACAAAACTGAGGACCGGAATTGCAGAGGCCGCCGCGTCAACAGCTTCCTTCACCTGAGGATGCTCATTCACCGAAATGAGCAAAGCGTCTGCCTGCCCGCTCATGCGGCGAATGAGTGCTGCGGTTTTTTCCGGCGTAAGAATATCAAAATAATGCAGTGACAGTTGAATGTTGTGAACCGAAAACACCTGGTTGGCGCGCAACACGCCTTGGCGCACCCGCTCGAAGAAAGGGTTACTGGGATGCTGTGTCACCACGGCAACCCGCAGAATACGGGTCGGGCGCCGATCCAGATTGCGGTCCAGTTTCAGCTTGCGTGCCCATTCCATGACCACGCGTTCCTTTTCAGGATTAACGCCGCCACGATGGTTCAACACCCGGTCGACCGTTGCAATACTCAACCCGCAGGCTTCAGCGACCTGCTGCAGGGTTGGCTTTTGTCCCATAGTCCATGCGCTCCCAACTGCGCCCGTCTGCAAACTCAATTCGCTCAGGCTTGATGGGTTTCCATCAACTTCACCCAATCTGTCAATGCCCTTCTCGCCTAAGCTTTTGCCAAAATGCAGTCAAAAATCAATTTCGGGAGAAAAATACCGATTATGTCCCTGGATTTTCAAATTAAAAACCTCCCTTCACCACTTCCAAAGGTTCAACCATGACTGGGATTGCGCTTCTGGGCGCTGGCCGTATCGGGCAAGTTCATGCCAAGGCGATTGCCCAGGCCGGCGCGACACTCGTCAGCGTCTATGATGTCATGCCCGAGGCCGCCAAAGCATTTGCCGACAAGACCGGCGCAACGGTCTGTGACAGCGCGGAAGCCGCCATTCACCACCCCGGCGTCGATGGCGTTTTGGTTGCCACGTCAACCGACACACATGTTGACCTAATTCTGGCTTCTGCCGAAGCTGGCAAGGCGGTGATGTGTGAAAAACCCATCGCACCCAGCCTGGCTGAAGCACGGCGCTGCATTAACGCACTGGGCGAAAAAGCGGACAGGGTGTTTATTGGTTTTAACCGGCGCTTTGATCCTGGACACGCCAAGGTCAATGCCGCAGTCCTTGGCGGCGAAATCGGCCCCCTGGAGCAGCTTACGCTTACCAGCCGCGACCCTTACCCGCCCCCCTTGGAATATATTCCCGTATCAGGCGGACTTTTCCGCGATATGATGATCCATGATTTTGACATTGCCCGCTGGATGCTGGGCGAAGAAATTGTCAAGATTTCAGCTGAAGGCAGTGTCGCTGTAGACCCGGAAATCGGCAAGCTGGATGATGTCGATACGGCCATTGTGTCAATGGTCAGTGAAAGCGGCAAACAGATCGTTATTCTAAACTCACGTCGTGCCGTTTATGGCTACGACCAACGCATCGAGGCATTTGGCGCAAAGGGTATGCTGATTTCCGACAATCCGTCCGACACCAACGTCAAGAAATTTGGCCCGGAGCACTTTGCTGCGCCCGACGCCTATGCGACCTTCTTTATGGATCGATACACCGTTAGCTACCGCCGTGAAATCGAGGCATTTGTCCATATGATCCAGACCGGTGAAAAAGCGCCGGTCACAGCCAAAGATGGATTCATGGCCAGCTACCTGGCCGAGGCAGCCACCCTGTCCAGCAAATGGGGCCGGTCTATTGAGTTGGATATTGAGGGCAAGGCAACCTGGGGCAACCGCCCCTCATGATGGCAAGCCGGAACATTGGCACAAAAGCTCTGATCACCGGCGGAACGCAGGGTCTTGGCCTGGCCATTGCCCGCCGGCTGATTGAGGAAGGGGCCACCAGCCTCGTCGTCAGTGGTCGCAACATGGCACGTGGCGAACGGGCAGCGGCTGAACTGAATGCGCTGGGTGCTGATTGCACCTTCATTCCAGCAGATGTGTCAAAGCTCGACGATTGCAGCAAACTCGTGGCCCGCAGTATTGCCGCCCTTGGTCAGGTGAATGCACTTGTAAATTCAGCAGCCGACACGGGCCGCGGTTCCATCACAGACACAACGCCGGATGTGTTTGAAAACCACTTCAATACAAATGTGCGCGGTCCGTTTTTCATCATGCAGGGTGTCATCAAACACCTTCTGGCAGAAGAAAACCCCGGCAGCATTGTCAATATTCTGTCCATGTCAGCCCATGCTGGTCAAAGCTTCATGGCGCCCTATTCGGCCTCAAAGGCGGCTCTGTCCACACTTACAAAAAATGTTGCCAACGCCCACCGATCAGACCGCATTCGCTGCAACGGCATTAATGCAGGCTGGATGGACACACCCGGCGAAGCCAACATTCAAAAGATCTGGCACGATGCCGACGAGGACTGGTTGAAAAAAGCCGAAGCCGCCATGCCAATGGGCCAATTGGTAAAGCCGAGCCAACTGGCCTCACTCATCGCGTATATGCTCAGCCCTGAAGCGGGTGTAATGACCGGTTCCATCGTCGATTACGACCAGAACATTGCAGGTGCGGTTCCAGAGTAAGAAGAGACGTCTCCAAATGTCACGTGCCAGTGGCTAGCAATTGACGCCCTGGCGCACGCATGCATCCCGCCTGAACATATCCCAAAACACAAAGTCACGCGTTCGATAGATTATTCGTATTTGACACATGCCTCGAGTGATCCTATATTTCTGTTATGACAGAAATAACAGAAAAAACCGACAACAAAGAAAGACTCCCCAAAGCGGTGGAAACCTTTGTGCTCAATTGGGGAGATTTGGGCAGTAAATGGGGCGTGAACCGTTCGGTCAGTCAAATCCATGCGTATCTCTATCTGGCTGACACGCCACAAACTGCAGAGCAAATTGCAGATGAACTGGATATGGCCCGGTCCAATGTCTCCAATTCAATCAAGGAATTACTCAATTGGACCCTCATTTACCGCGTACCAATTCGTGGAGACCGACGAGATCATTTCAAAGCGGAAACCGATGTTTGGGAGATCGCAGCACGTATTGCGGCGGGCCGGAAGGCTCGGGAAATTGACCCCGCTTTGGTGACCTTGCGCGACAGCGTCTCCCAGGCCGAAGGCGACCCCCTCATCAGCAAAGAGAAGTCGGAAAAGCTGAAGGCCATGCTGGAATTCACCGAGTCTGTCGACCGCTGGTACAATCAAATGCTGTCCCTGCCGAAGGCAAGACGGGCCACACTTTTGAAGCTCGGTGCAAAAATATCATCCTATTTGCCCAAAAGCCCGGGAAGTAAGAACAAACAGTAGCTCAGAAGACCGGAGCGTAAGCCATGAAACAACTCTGCGATCAAATACGGCAGAAAAAATACTGCAACACACTTGATAATCAGGACAATCGGTTCCGAAACCTGTTGTCAGAAGCAGACTGGCTACAGCTCCCGGAGACAGTGCAAAAGAGATTTTCCAAAGTTGTAAAAGGCGGTGAAAGCACAGTTTATTCAGGCGAAATCGCACAAATGCACAAGAGCTTATGGGGCGCCGGTCTTGCGCAACTTTTGCGCCTGTTTGGAGCACCTTTGCCGTTGAGCAGTGATATTGGAACACCTTCAATCGTCAGCGTAACTGAGGACGGGGCGACCGGCGGGCAGATATGGACCAGACTCTATGCCAACAAGAGCGGTTTTCCCCAAATCGTCCAATCCGCAAAACGTTTCAGCGGACCAACCGGGCTTGAAGAATATCTCGGTTTTGGTGTCAGCATGAGATTGAGAGCGCGCGTTGATGGAGAATGCCTTGCTTTTGAAAGCGCCGGTTACGCCATCAAATGCCTGGGCATTGTTCTGCCCCTGCCGCGCTGTGTGGTGCCACTTGATCTGATTGTCCGACACAAAGATTTGGCAGAGGGCAAATTTGTCTTCACATTGGATTTGACCCATCCATGGCTTGGCGAATTAATCCACCAGGAAGGCGTCTACCGTGAGGACACATCCTAATGCAGGATCAGGCAATCTGTTTGTTCGACAGCATCTGTATGCTTTGTAACCGCTCGGTACAGTACATATTGCGCCACGAGAAAGCTCCGACCATCACATTTATCGCGGTGCAGTCCGCACGTGGCCAGAGCCTGGCAGAACAATATGAAGTGGACCCGCACAGTCCCGACACCTTTCTGTTTATCGAAAATGACAAAATGTTGAAAAAATCCGACGCTGTCATTGCAGTCTCACGACACCTGAAGGGCGTAGCAACTGTGGTCAGATATGCGCGGTTCATTCCAAAATTCATGCGCGACTTTGCCTATGACAGGCTCGCGGCCAATCGCACCCGCTGGTTCGGACAAACCAGTGAATGCAGCGTACCGACGCCAGATACAAAACACCGTTTTGTGCTTTAGTTGGTTCCATGAGCCCAACAATCATAAACCCAACGATACTGATCATCGGAGGAACCGGCGTATTTGGGAGACGCTTGCTCACACATCTGGCTCGTTTTGAAAACATCGCAATTGTTTTCAGCTCCAGAAGCCGGAAAAAAGCCAATGATCTGTCAATCAGACTCAGCGAACGCCACCCTGACCGACAAATACGGGGCATTGCATTGGATCATAGGCAAAATCTGGCCGAAATCCTGGCCGATTTAACCCCTTTCGCAGTGATAGATTGTTCAGGGCCCTTCCAGTCCGCTGATTACAATACAGCGGAAACTGTCCTCAAATCAGGGGCGCATCTGATCGATCTGGCAGATGCCCGCGAGTATCTGGCAGCCTATCACACGCATCTTGATGACACAGCGCGCAAGCACAAGGTCGTCGGCCTTTCAGGCGCCAGTTCAACCCCTGCCTTATCCACTTGCGTGGTCCGCGATCTGACACGCAACTGGCAACGCATCGACACGATTGATATCTGCATAACGCCCGGCGGTAAAAGCGAAGTTGGTGCCTCAGTGATCGCAGCTATCATGAGTTACGCAGGCGCGGACATTCCAACATGGCGCAACGGACAGTTGGAAACCATTAGCGGCTGGGGACAATCGAAAAAGACGCGCATAATGGGTCTTGGAAAACGGCGTGTCGCACCCGTCGAAACGTTTGATGCAGAATCTCACGGCCCGCTTTTCAACGTCCATGCACGTGTCAGCTTTTCAGCGGGGCTGGAATCGCAACTCGAACAATGGGGTATGGAACTGATCGCGCGCTTGCGCAGGCAACGTCTTGTCCCTCACCCGCGCCACCTGATCCCATTACTTCTGCAACTCAGAAAAATCACTCGGCTGTTCACATCCGATCAGGGCGCAATGCAGGTGGACGTCAGTGGCATTGATGCATCAGGACACCAGGCACATGCAAAATGGTCACTTCTGGCAAAGCAAGATCATGGACCCTTCATACCCGTTCTTCCTGCTGCGGCCGCATTGAGACGCCTGCTGGAAAACAGCATTCCAGTTGGCGCACGAACGGCTGATCAAGCCTTGCGCCTTGAAGACATCCAAAACGAATGGCTGCCCTACGACATTTCCGCCTCCACACAAAACGCCATCACACAAACCAGCATTTTTGAAAGCGTCCTCAAACCACCATCATTTAAACAGCTCCCGACCTCATTGCAGAATTTCCACAGCGCAACCGGCCATCCCGTCTGGAAGGGCAAGGCCGACATAGAAAACGGCAAGAGCATGTTGGCACGGCTGGTTTTGCGCTTCATGAAATTGCCACATGCCGGGACAGACGTGCCTGTCACAGTGGCAATTGAGCGGTGCATTGGGCCAGACGGCGAGCGGAGCGAAAACTGGACCCGCTCCTTCGACCAACAGACATTTTCATCCATCATGAAGCACGACAAGAACGGCGATTTCACAGAGAGTTTTGGACTGCTTTCCTTCTCGATCAACCTTCATGCAGATGGGAAAAGCATAAAATTACCGATAAGTCGCTGGCACATCGGCAGACTGCCCCTCCCCTTGAAAATGGCACCGCAATTGGAGGCAATGGAATTTGAGGACACGCATGGGCGCTTCAACTTTGACGTCCAGATCAAACTCCCACTGGTCGGAATACTCGTACACTATAAGGGCTGGCTGAAACCAAACGACCGAACCCAAATGGGCGCTTGAATTTTGAGCCAAAAAATTGCCGCTTCAACGCGTTCAATTGGCGGTCATGCTTTCCAACATCGCAGACACCAGTCTAAATCGCGCTCACGTTCAATTCTACGCATGAAGTAATTTCATTATTATTATCAATATCTTATATAAAATAAATTCATCTACTAAGAAATTAGTTGACAATTCTTCCCTGCTTCCGCGATGGTTGCGCAATGCCAGCACAAGGTTGGTATAACGCAACTTTGGGAGGAAAAAGATGCGGAATATATTACTAAGCGCAGTGGCGGCGTCAGCCGTAATTGCTGCCTCATCACAGGCATTCGCCGATTCGGCTGCGGCCAAAAAATGGATCGATTCCGAATTCCAGCCATCAGCCTTGTCAAAGGCTGATCAGATGAGTGAAATGGATTGGTTTATCGGCGCAGCCGAGCCATTCAAAGGCATGGAAATCAACGTTCTTTCCGAAGGCATTCCAACGCATTCATACGAGTCGGAAGTTCTGACCAAAGCCTTTGAGGAAATCACCGGCATCAAGGTGAACCACCAGATTTTGGGTGAAGGCGAAGTTGTTCAGGCCGTTCAAACGCAAATGCAGACCGAACGGAATCTGTATGATGCCTATGTGAACGATTCCGATCTGATCGGCACCCATTCCCGTCTTCAGTTGGCTTACAATCTGACAGACTGGATGGCCGGTGAAGGCAGCGACGTGACCAACCCCGGTCTCGATCTCGACGACTTCATGGGCACACAATTCACCACAGGCCCTGATGGCGATCTCTATCAGTTGCCAGATCAGCAATTTGCAAACCTTTACTGGTTCCGCAAAGACTGGTTCGACCGTCAGGAATACAAAGACGCGTTCATGGCCAAATATGGCTACGAGCTTGGTGTTCCAGTAAACTGGTCAGCCTATGAAGACATTGCAGAATTCTTCTCAAAAGATGTGAAGAACATCGATGGTGTCGAAATCTTCGGCCACATGGATTACGGCAAACGCGCACCGGATCTCGGCTGGCGCATGACCGATGCATGGTTGTCGATGGCTGGTGCCGGATCAAAAGGCGAGCCAAATGGCGTGCCGATTGATGAATGGGGCATTCGCATGGAAGCCGGTTCTTGTAACCCGGCTGGTGCTTCTGTTTCCCGTGGTGGTGCAGCAAACGGTCCAGCGGCTGTTTACGCGATCCGCAAATGGGATGAGTGGCTGCGCAACTTTGCACCTCCTGGTGCTGCAAGCTTCGACTTTTATCAGTCCTTGCCTGCTCTCAGCCAGGGCAATGTCGCTCAACAGATCTTCTGGTACACAGCTTTCACCGCAGACATGGTGAAGCCGAAATCTGAAGGCAACAACACAGTTGATGATGCTGGCAAGCCATTGTGGCGCATGGCACCATCTCCTCATGGTCCCTATTGGGAAGAAGGCCAGAAAGTTGGTTATCAGGATGTGGGATCATGGACGATCCTGAAATCCACACCTGTTGATCGCGCAAAAGCTGCATGGCTCTATGCTCAGTTCGTTGTGTCCAAAACTGTCGATGTGAAGAAATCCCATGTGGGTCTGACCTTCATCCGTGACAGTTCGGTCAACCACGAATCCTTCTCCGAACGTGCGCCAAATCTTGGTGGCTTGGTAGAGTTCTATCGCTCTCCCGATCGCGTTGCCTGGTCTCCAACCGGCATCAACGTACCTGACTATCCAAAACTGGCACAGATCTGGTGGCAGCAAATTGGTGATGTGAACTCAGGTGCATTCACGCCGCAGGAAGCCATGAACCGTCTTGCCGAAGAGATGGACATCACCATGGCACGGATGGAGCGGGCTGATGTGGCCGCCAATGTCTACGGTGGCTGTGGTCCTCGTCTGAACGAGCCAATGGATGAATCCGAATGGCTTGGCAAGGGTGGAGCGAAAGCGAAACTCGACAACGAGAAGCCTGACGGCATAACCGTCAATTACGACGAACTCGTTGCTCGCTGGGCAAGCAACTAAGCCTCGCCTTCAACAACAAGACCAGCCGGAGCACACGCTCCGGCTGGATCCTGGCGAGCCACACAAATTCCATTGCTCTCATTGGCTGATCTGTTCTCATGACATTAGAAACCAAAGACATCGTCAAGAAAGTCGCCGGTGTTACACACATCAAACCAACCAGCCTTGTTCTGGAACCCGGCCACTTCAATGTGCTTCTGGGTGAAACAGGGTCCGGCAAAACATCACTCATCAAAATGATGGCGGGTCTTGATCCCATCGCATCCGGCACTGTTCTCATGAATGGCCAGGATGTAACGAAACTGACAACCCAAAAACGCAAGATCAGTCTGGTGCACCAGTTCTTCGTGAACTACCCGCATATGACGGTCTATGACAACATTGCCTCCCCGTTGCGGGTTGCAGGCATGAACAAAACCGAAATCGCTGATCGCGTTGAAGAAGCTGCCACCATTTTGCAGTTGAAGCCTATGCTGCAACGACGTCCGCATGAATTATCCGGCGGGCAGCAACAACGCACAGCTCTGGCCCGCGCGATTGCCAAAGACAGCAGCGCAGTCTTCCTGGACGAACCGCTTGCCAATCTGGATTACAAGCTGCGCGAAGAACTGCGCGATCAATTGCCGGAACTGTTTGCCGGTCGCGGAGCGGTCGTGGTCTATGCCACATCCGAGCCTGAGGAGGCTTTGCTTCTTGGCGGTTATACCGGCCTCATGCATGATGGTCAGGTCACCCAGTTTGGTAAGACCGCAGACATCTATCGCAATCCAAGCAATCTGAGATCCGCCCAGGTCTTTTCCGATCCGCCGATTAACACCGCGCAGATCACCAAAGAAGGCGGCCTTGCAAGACTGGACGCCGATACCTCCTGGCCGTTGCAGGGTGCTGCTGCCGATATGGCCGATGGAACTTACACCATAGCCATTCGCCCGATCCATGTTCTGCCCTATCAGGATGAACGCCATAGCGTCCCGTTGAACGGCACAGTTCAAATTACAGAACTGAGTGGATCGGATTCCAGCGCCCATTTCAACATGCGATCCAACAGTTGGGTATCACTGGCATCTGGCGTTCATGATTTCCAGATCGGTGAAGAGCATCTCTTCTTTATGGACCCTTCGCACTGCTTCTATTTTGTGCCTGATGGCACGCTCGTGGCTTGAGAGAACAGACCATGGCACGCATCACACTTTCAAAACTTCGTCATTCTTACATGGCAAACCCGCAGGGACCTGAGGATTTTGCGCTCAAGGAAATCGACCTTAGCTGGGAAGATGGCGGTGCCTATGCATTGCTCGGCCCCTCCGGTTGCGGCAAATCTACGTTGCTCAACATCATGTCCGGCCTTGCCAGACCATCTCATGGACGCGTTCTGTTTGATGATAAGGATGTAACAGACCTTCCACCAGACGCGCGCAATATTGCCCAGGTATTCCAGTTTCCCGTCATCTACGACACCATGACGGTCTATGATAATTTTGCCTTCCCCCTGCGCAATCGCGGCGTGAATGAAGACACTATCAAAACCCGTGTCCATGCCATTGCCGAGATGCTGGAGGTCATGCCGTTGCTTTCCACTCGGGCATCTGGCCTGTCGCCTGACAATAAGCAGAAAATCTCAATGGGCCGAGGCCTCGTGCGCGAAGACGTGAATGTGGTGATGTTTGATGAACCACTGACCGTGATTGATCCACATTTGAAATGGAAATTGCGCTCGAAACTGAAGGAACTGCACCATAAAGTGCGGGCGACCATGATTTACGTTACCCACGACCAGACAGAGGCACTGACCTTTGCAGACAAGGTGGTGGTCATGCAGGATGGCGAAGTTGTTCAGATCGGAACACCGGTAGATTTGTTTGAACGGCCCGAACACACTTTTGTCGGTCACTTCATCGGCTCGCCCGGCATGAATGTGCTGCCATGCAAAGTGGATGGTCAGGCCGCAACGTTTGCCGGGCTCCCCATTCCGCTGGAAGGTGGTTTCGACGCACCCAAAAGCAACAGTACACAAATCGGGGTACGCCCGGAATATGTCTCCATCACCCCGACCGGAATTCCGGCAATTGTGCGCAAAGTTGCGGATATCGGTCGCCACATTGTTGTCGAAGCGGTCGCTGCCGAAACGCACATCCGCGCTGTCATACATGACAGTCCGCCAGAGACCGGCGAGACAATCCACCTGAGCTTCCAACCGGCGCAAACCCGGCTTTATTGCAATGACTGGCTGATCTCGCAGCCCGAATTGTCAGGCAGCAGTGCGGGCACCGCCGGATCAGAAAACCAAGTGGGAGCCGCCTGATGAAAACTCAAAACCAGAAAGCCTGGTTCTTCGTCCTCCCGGTTCTGATACTGGTGGCATTCAACGCGCTCATTCCAATGATGACCGTGGTCAATTACTCGGTTCAGGAAACCTTTGGTAACAATGTGTTTTTCTGGCAAGGGCTGGACTGGTTCCAGCAATTGTTGCGCTCCGACAGGTTTCACGCCGCCCTTGGCCGTCAATTCATGTTTACCGGTATCATCCTGCTGATCGAAATCCCGCTCGGCGTAATCATTGCGCTGTCAATGCCGCGCCAAGGATTCTGGGTGCCCGTCTGTCTGGTGACAATGGCGCTGCCCATGCTCATCCCCTGGAACGTTGTCGGTGCCATGTGGAACATCTTCACGCTGCCTGATATCGGCCTGCTGGGCTATTTCATGAACAACACGCTGGGCATCGATTACAATATGACGCGCAGCCCGTTCGCAGCCTGGGCCACCATCATCACGATGGATGTCTGGCACTGGACGTCCCTTGTGGTGCTGCTCAGCTATGCCGGTCTGGTGTCAATTCCCGATGCTTATTATCAGGCGGCAAAGATTGACGGTGCCTCCAACTGGGCCGTCTTCCGCTTCATCCAATTGCCGAAAATGAAGCAGGTTCTGACCATCGCCATTTTGCTGCGCTTCATGGACAGTTTCAATATCTATACCGAACCGTTCGTTCTGACCGGCGGTGGTCCGGGCAACTCGACAACGCTTTTGTCGATTGATCTGGTGAAAATCGCTCTTGGCCAGTTTGACCTTGGGCCGGCGGCAGCCATGTCGCTGATCTACTTCGCAATCACACTTCTTGTGTCATGGCTGTTCTACACGCTCATGACCAAAGATGATGCCAAATAAGGATAAATGAGATGAGCAAACGATACATCATTCCCATTCTCTATATCCTGTTCCTGCTGTTGCCGATTTATTGGCTGGTGGCGATGAGCTTCAAAACGACAGGGGAAATCCTTTCCGGCTTCTCGCTGTTTCCGCAAACATGGACCTTCGATAATTACAAAGTCATATTTACCGATCCGACATGGTATTGGGGTTACATTAACTCCATCACCTATGTGACTCTGAATTCAATCATTTCGGTCGCCGTTGCTCTGCCCGCAGCCTACGCGTTTTCGCGCTATCGCTTTCTGGGCGACAAACAATTGTTCTTCTGGTTGCTGACAAACCGCATGGCTCCGGCAGCGGTATTTGCCCTGCCCTTCTTCCAGCTCTATTCAGCCGTTGGTCTGTTCGACACTCACCTTGCCGTGGCGCTGGCGCATTGTCTGTTCAACATTCCTCTGGCGGTCTGGATCCTGGAAGGCTTCATGAGCGGCGTCCCGAAAGAGCTTGATGAAACAGCCTATGTTGATGGCTATTCCTTTCCGCGCTTTTTCATATCCATATTCCTGCCTGCCATTAAAGCGGGCGTGGGTGTCACAGGCTTCTTCTGCTTCATGTTCTCCTGGGTGGAATTGTTGCTGGCCAAAACCCTGACCGCAGTTGCTGCAAAGCCAATTGCCGCCACCATGACCAAGACAGCCTCAAGCGCTGGCTATGAATTGGGTCTGCTTGCTGCAGCAGGTACCCTGACAATCATTCCAGGTGCCATCGTGATTTACTTTGTTCGAAACTACATCGCCAAGGGCTTTGCCCTCGGGCGGGTTTAGGAGGACACGACCATGCTCAGTTGGATGGCCTGGACCTGGCCGACAGCCTTTGTCTTCATCGGCATTTTTTCCGCAATGGGTGTTCTCACGGCCCTTGAAATTCGCAGCCCCGGCGGTGCCGAACGCAAAGGCGTTCTGGGGTTGGTAACAACACGCGGCGATCGTCTTTTCATATCGCTGCTGGGAACGGTCTACATCATGCTGGCATGGTTGGGCTTCCTTGGTATGCCGCTTTGGTGGCCGCTGGGCATCTGTATTGCCTGGATCATTTTTTGTTTCTGGAAAGTATAGATTCCACAGAGGACTCACGAAATTTGGAAATTTCATCAATGTAGGGTAGGGCGTATGACAGGATACAATGTCGGTTAACAAAATGAGAAGACGCAAGACCCACGAATTCCTGACGGAAGTGGAATTGGAGTTTATGACGTTGCTGTGGGACCACGGCGACGGGTCTGTGCGTGACGTTTTGGCCAATATGGAACCGGGGCGAGATCTGGCTTATACCTCCGCCGCGACGATTTTGCGCATTCTTGAGCAAAAGAATTTTGTCACCAGCGAAAAAATGGGCAAGATACTCATTTACAAGCCCATTTTGACAAAAGACGTCTATCAGTCGCGCCTTTTGAAAGATCTCTCGGCCAAATTATTCGATAATACACCAGCTGCATTGGTCGCACGACTTGTCGACGACGATGATTTGTCACAAGATGCACTGGAAGAAATTCGAGCACTTCTGGGGAGGAGGCTTGGGGATGACGCTAATTGAAGCGGTCTTAAGCACATATTTTGATATCAATGTGTTGTTGATGGCGACGGCAGGCCTATGGCTTTTCGCGCGTTTTCTGATGAAGCGTTTTTCGTTTCGATACGCATTTACCTCACAGGCAAGTCTGCTCAAATTCATCATTGTGGCTGCAATTTTACTGCCAGTCCTGTTTTCAATTTGCATCAACCAGGCATTGTTGTCGGAAAGCGTGCCGATAAATCTGTCAGATTTCGTGGTGTCCCAATACATCAAGGGCAATCTGCAAATGAGCCCATTGTCGCTGGAGGCAGTTCTGACAGCGCGTCAGACCCTGACAGCGGAAATCACCTCGCTTGACCATCCCATTACAATTTCAATTCTTCTGGGCATGTTGTTGTGCGCGCTTTACATGGGCCTTCGCTCCATCCTTACAGCTGTTAAGCTCAACAGCTCACTTCAGTCTGCCTATCCATGGCGCCGCTTTGGCAATGTGTACTTTCTGGTCAGTGATATGGTGCGCGTACCCTATTCAACCCGCACATTTGGCAAACGATACATCGTACTGCCCTCCTCCATGCTGGCTCAATCCACCGATTTGAAAGTCGCGATAGCCCACGAATTACAGCATTTACGCCAGCGCGATGTAGAATGGGAAATCAGTGCAGCCTTGCTGACGCCCATATTCTTCTGGAACCCGGCGTTCCATTTCCTCAAACATCAGATTGAGGAATTGCGCGAATTGTCATGTGATCAGCAGGTCCTGCGCCGTGCTGGCCTGTCTGCACGCGACTATTGCGACTGTCTGCTTCGGGTCTGCGCCAATCGCTTCGAACGCCCCTCGATCTTTGCTCTGCAAATCCCAAAGGTATCGCTGGTTGAAACCCAAAGCCGCTTGCTGCGTAAAAAACCGGCGCGCCTGCTCGCCAACCGTGTGCTCTCGGCATTGGATGGCAATGCCAAACGCCAATCCCGCACAACAGTTGCAGTTGTGGCAGCCCTGCTCTTGTCCCTGTCAGGCCTGATGGCATTCGCCATTCAAAAGCCCAATGATTGGAGCCACGACCGCCTGATGCTGTCGACAATTGTCAATCTGGACAGGTTGGAACAACGCAATTCGGTTGGTCTGGGATCGCAGTTCTAATTGTATCCAGCGACCAATGGTTTGTGGCTGCAAACAGCAAATCGACGTAAGTTCGGAAAGGCATAATTTGCTTAACCGGGGATTGGGGTTCACCCAGCACCATCGACGACACGGTACCACCCGTAAGTAAACTGTGCCTTCTCCATTTGGTTACATCTCGAATCTACGGTAGCACGGGTCAGGCATTTTGATTTACGATGCAGAACAAAGGCATCCAGACCAACGCAAACATCTATTTTAATTGAATAATTGAAATTGAACAAAACACGCCGCAAAGATTCAATCTTGCAGAAGTTGAAAGCCCATGTTGCCGAAAAGAGTTCCAGACCGCCTGCAGGTTCCAGAACTGTAGCTCGATGGGCTCATAATCTTTTACCGACAGAGAGAAAAAATGATTACCGACAAACAAGGAAACATCCTCTCTGGTGCCAGCGTCAAATCAACTGAATTGTTTGACCGCTCTGTCGCTGCATTCAACATTTACCGTGGTGACCCGGTAGCTCTGCTGGATGAGGCCATTGAACTGACGCCTGAATGTGCCATGGCGCATATCACCAAAGCGCACTTGTATGCGTTGGCAACCGAACCCGATGCCACCGCTGAAGCCAAACAGATAGTCCATACCGCCAAGACACTTGGCATGAATGATCGGGAAAAATCCCATATCAAAGCCCTCGATTTACTGCTCGCAGGTGAATGGACCGCCGCCGCCATTGCCCTTGATCACCACAACAACAAGTATCCCCAAGATCTGGTGGCACTTCAATGCGGACATCTGATGGATTTTTATCGGGCTAACGGACGCAATCTGCGTGACCGGATCGCCCGCGTGCTGCCCAAATGGTCAAGCGACATGCCAGGCTATTCGGTTCTCCTTGGAATGCACGCATTCGGCCTAGAGGAAACTGGCGATTATGCCCGTGCCGAAGACATGGGGCGCAAGGCAATCGACCTGCAACCCCTGGACTGCTGGGCGCATCATGCCGTGGCACATGTGATGGAAATGCAGGGTCGCGCGGAAGACGGCATCGGCTGGATGATCGCCCGAGAACCTCACTGGACCGGCGACGACAATTTTTTCAAGGTTCACAATTGGTGGCACCGGTCCCTGTTCCATCTTGAATTGGGGCAGAATGACGAAGCCCTGCGCCTCTACGATACCGAGATTGGACAGGACCAAAGCGCTGTAGCCCTTGATCTGGTAGATGCTTCCGCTCTGTTGTGGCGACTTCACCTCATAGGTCATGATGTTGGCAATCGCTGGCAGTCTGTCGCCGCCGCCTGGGACGCGCATGCCGATGGAAAAGGCTACCCCTTTAACGATTGGCACGCGGTGATGGCCTATCTGGGCGCAGGGCGGCAAGACCGCGTCGAGAAGATACTGACCAACTATCGCAACAGTGCTGGCAATGGGTCAGAAGTGAGCAAATGGGGAAAACAGACCGTCATTTCGCTGGTCGAAGGCTTTGTTGCATTCTGGCAGGCAGATTATGAAACTGCTGTTGATAGGCTCCACAGTGCCCGCTTCATCTCCAACACCTTTGGCGGCAGCCACGCCCAACGCGACATCATAGACTGGACGCTGACCGAAGCTGCCATTCGCGGCCAGATGAAGGGCGTTTCTGAGGCACTTGCCAATGAACGCATTGATCTCAAGCCACACAGTCCGGTCAATCGCAATTTTCTGGCAAGAGCCAAGTCAGGTCCAGGCAACGCAAACGAAGCGGCCTGACAAAGGCTTTGAGCATGAGCATTCTTTCCAGAATGCTCATGCTTATCGTCGCACTCACACAAGAGCAGGCAATTTTAACAACCCTGATAAACCGGTTTTCTGCGCTCTATCCACGCCTGCAAACCTTCATGTACGTCCCGGGTTGCCGCCATACGTGCAAACTGCTCACGCTCAATATTCAAGCCCTCCCCGATCGTTGTATTGACGCCTCTGGTAACGGCGCCAATGATCCGAGCAGCGGCCAGCGATGAGTGTTGCAGCACTTGATCTGCCAATTCGAAAGCTGATGACATCAGTTGATTGTGCGGAACGATTTTGTTGATCAATCCCAGCTCATAAGCCCGTTGTGGTGAGAAGGCTTGCCCCGTCAGCAAAAGCTCCAGTGCCCTTTTCCGGCCTGCCAACCGCGGAAGCCGCTGGGTGCCACCAAAGGTTGGCGGAATGCCTATATTGATTTCTGGTTTGGCAAACATCGCCCTGTCGCTGGCAACAGCAAGGTGAACGGCCTCAGTTATCTCGCACCCGCCCCCATAGACAAGGCCGTTGACTGCGGCAATCATCGGCTTTGGAAAATACTCCAACCGATCCGTCATGGTCTGACCGCGCTTGCAAAATTCCCGTACTGCAACATCAACACCTGATTTGATGCTTTCTGAAAACTCGTGAATGTCACCACCGGCACAAAAAGCGCGCTCCCCCGCACCGGTCAGGATGACAGCACCCACAGCAGCATCTCTTTCTATCAGATCGAGATGCTCCATCAGATTGTCGATGGTCGCATAGTTCAACGCATTCAGTTTCTCCGGTCGGTTCAATGTCAAAATGGCAACGCGGCCGCGGGTTTCATATTGAATAAGCTGGGACATTCATTTCTCCTTCATCGTTGGGGGAAGGATAGGGTCGATTGGAATTGTATTACACTCACTGGTTAGTATACCTTGCATAAAACATGGAGATATGGGCTATGAAACAACCAGCCAAAGAACGCATTATTGATGCCGCAAATCGCCTGTTTTATGCCGAAGGTATTCGAGCCGTCAGCGTTGATGCCGTTGCCGAAAAGGCAGGTATCACAAAGAAAACGCTCTACTATCATTTCCGCAGTAAGGACGATCTCATCGAGGCCTATCTCACCGCTCGAGATCAGCCAAATCTGGTTCTTTACGAAAAATGGTTTGATGAGAGCGACGGAATGCTGGCTGATAAAATCGAGGCCATTTTCTTGCAACTGGCACAATCTGCACGACATCCAAAATGGAAAGGATGTGGCTTTCTGCGAACAGCCGCCGAGCTTGCAAACAAGCCCGGACACCCCGCCATGAAAGTAGGGGCCGCCCACAAAAAGAAGCTCGAAACACTGCTGTCGGACAAAATCAAAAAAGCTGGGATAGTGGATGCAGCCGCTTTGGCACGCCATATCTTATTACTGCTGGATGGCGCCTTCTCAACAGTGCTGATACATCGGGATCCGGAATACATTGAGGCAGCGGGTAGTGCCGCAAAATCACTTGTTCTGGCAGCTACCCACCAAAAGCTTTGATGAATTTTACGACCAGACGAAGTTAGTGTCTGGGAACCAATAGCTCTTAAACGAAGGAGGGTATTGCGATGATGGCATCACACAACTCGCGCATTCGCCAGGCCTTGTTAGCAGACACGGAGGCGGTCGTGACGTGTATTGACGCGGCCTATGCAGGCTATTCAAACCGCATAACCGACCTGCCATCTGTGTCTGATGGTTGCGCTGAGGAGATCATGCAAGATCGGGTTTGGCTTGCCATTCAGGACAATGAAATCGCTGGCGCATTGTTTCTGGTGCCCCAGGACGGCTTTATGAAACTGGCCAATCTGGCGGTGCATCCAAAACATGGCGGCAAGGGACTGGGAACAGAGTTGATCGCCCTTGCAGAGCTGGAAGCAGTCAGGCAGGGATACACTGAAATGCGCCTTAACACACACACGCTCATGCCTGAGAATGTAGCGTTGTACAAAAAGCTGGGTTGGGTCGAGTTTTCAAGAAGCGGCAATACAGTTTCTCTAAAAAGAGAGCTGCAGGCAGTCTGAAAGCATCACGTCAACTGCCGTGTCTAATGGCTTGATTTGAATCAGACATCAATCAGGTGCCCAGCCGGTACGGCAGCGCGAAAACTTGCATCACTGCCAGCGCGCACCCTGCCGTGTCAGTTCCGCCTGAATGGCGCTCACAGACAAGTCTGCCAAAGCACAAGCTTGCTTCACCGACAGTGCCGCGGCAATGCCAGCGCCCTGCCCACCCACGGCGCAACAGGCCATGTTACGGGTCGCCGCATGGCTGATGCGGTCACCGCCTGTGCAGCGTCCCGCAATCAGAAGATTTTGCACGCGCTTGGGCAAAAGATTGCGATAAGGCATGTGAAAATAGCGCCCTGTGGTGGGCAGGATCAAAAGTCCGTAACCGTCGATAAATTCCGGGAAAATTCCAATACTGTCATCGAACCGGGCTTCCTCGCGCACATCCTGCTCGGTCATATTGTAAAGGCAGTCCACCTTGCGCGTGTCACGAATGCCGATGGACATGCCAAAATTGCGCAGGCGAATGCCATCACAACCGGGAGAGAAGGCGCGCAAAGCCTCAATCGCCATCATGGCCTGCTTGCGTCCTTCTATTTCCGAGCGCGTCAGGGAGTGAGGGTCTGTGCCATCCACACCATCCAGATGCACCAAATTCATATAAGTCATTTCGCCGGTGTCATGCACCGCGCCCCAGGTACCGGCAATAGTGGTTAGATGAGGCGGTATCATTCCCGCCTTGATCGCCTGATCAAATGGCTTTTTCAGAAAGGGCGAAAACAGCGCGTCTTCCTTACCGGAGGTCTCCAGTTCCCATTCACCGCCACCGGCCCAGTCTGCATAGGTTTGCGGATTGGCCTTCACGCCTTCCATAAATCTTTTCTTGTCAACGCCTGCGACATGAAACATCACAGAAGCCGCCATCAGTTCCTCAACCGGTGGCTTTGTTGTTGGCGCGCCCGCACGAGCGGCCACATCAGCATCACCCGTTGCATCAATCACGCGTTCTGCCAATATGGCCTCACGACCCGCCTTGCTTTCGGTAATGATTCCAATAATGCGCTCCCCTTCCATGATGGGAGCCACAAACTGGCGATGCAGCATGGGATGAATTCCGGCCTCTTCCACCATCCGATCAGCGACAAGTTTGAAACCTTCACTGTCAATCTCGTAGCTGAGAGACTGGCTTTCCGGCACAGCCGCACCGTGTTCCTTGGCACTATCCTCAAATTCGCGGACAATGCCATTGCTTTCCACAGTCTGCTCGTGGCGATACCAATGCATGCCTTCAACACCGACGACTGTGATGTTGCCGCCAAAACAACCAAACCGTTCAACGAGCGTTGTGTTTACGCCAGCACGTGCCGATGCCAATGCAGCCGCCAGGCCACCTGGCCCGGATCCGACCACGAGAACGTCCGTCTTATGCACCACGTCGATCTGGCGTTCCGGCTCGGTTATTGTTTGCATGCTCTGGCCCTCAACGATTGGCGGTTACCGCACAATCTGTTGCAAAATCAGAAGCCTTTTTCCATGAAAAAATGAGTGCGGGCTAGCGTAAGTCATCCGATTCAGGCGGATACCAATAATGCACCACGTCCGAACCCTTTTCGATGACGACGAAATTATTGGCAAACACCCGGTAAGGTGCGCTCCATTCACCATCCGGCCATTTAATCCGGATTTCCGCACGCTCGGCAACGCCGGTCCCTACGTGAATGAAACCCAGATGTCCGGAGGCATGACCGCCACCAATTTGCACCTTGCGTACCCGCGTATCATTGCCGGACTTAACATTAATGGTCGCGCCAACCGCATCACGGTTCGCACCGCGCTGGCGCAATTCGATCTGCAGCCAATTGCCCATGGGTCGGGGACCGAATTCCGTATGTGCACCCCGGTTCTGAAACAAGCTCACCGGTGCTTCGCGATTGACCACAACCAGATCCAGCATACCGTCCATGTTCAGATCAACCACGGCACCACCCCGGCCGCGCCGGTTAAGCGCGATGCCAGACAAGGCACCGGCTTCGACAAAATTGCCGTCAAATGTGCCAAGCAACAAATTGTCTGGATCATAGGCCGCAAAATCTGGCATGGTTTCCACATTCCCCTTGGCAATGAATAAATCCTGCCGACCATCATTGTTGATGTCGTCAAACTCTGCATGCCAACCGGTGGATGGCTTCAAATCGTCTCCAGTGTAGGGCCGGTGTGCAGTTGCACCCTTGGCAAATGCCACATCCCGATAGACCGGGCTGGCTTCATCGGCTTCATCGTCCAGAGTTTGCAGCTTGGTGTCACCCATCGATGTCAGTGCGTATTCAGGCAGGCCATCGGCATCCAGATCGGCTTCCGCAATGCCCATGCCCCAGATGCGAACCGTCTTCCAGCCGTCCGCCCGGCGATAGGCACGGGCCGGGCGTCCGGGGCTGACCCGCCAAAGCTGCTCTTCCCCGTCGCGGTAATATTGCCGGTCATTTGTCATGCGCAAGGCCGGTTCACCGGATCGGTTCCAATCCGTGAAGATCATAGACAAGGCACAAAAGCCTGGTGTCAGCATTTGTGGCTCGGCGTAAGTTGGAACATCCCCGGTTCCAGGCCTGATCAGAACATTGTCATGGCAGGTACCCCAGGGGGAACCGGCAGCCGAGCGATCCACATAATTGCCAAAAGCCAGAGTTGGAAACTCCTGTTCCGGCTCAAAAGTCGCGGCAAAAGCCGTCGACCAGGCTCGCCCGCCATCAAAGGCAAGTGCGCGGTTGGCGCGGGTAAAACGGCAATCCGGCCCCCCCTTCAAAATCACATTCTCGCCAACCCGCAATACAACCAGATCAGTATGATCATCATTGTCGAGATTCAGCGGGTAGAAACCCGTTACGCCCTTCAGGCTGCCTTCGGGCAATCCATCTTCAACGGCTTCAAAGGCCAGGGGTCCGCCTGCGCTGCTTTTATTGGCAAACAATTGCGCTTCATCGGCGCCGCCCGCAATTGCCATATCAGGCAGACGGTCGCCATTGCAGTCAAATGTGGCAACGCCGCCACCAACAAAATGCTCCCAAGGGCCGGAATACCGGTGCTCGATGCCCGCCTTGGCCGCGACCTCTTCCAAAACCGGCACATCCATCGCCAGCGCTTCCGTTTCAGCAACAGCGGCTTCCTGCGCCAACGAATGCGTGAGACAAGCTGCAGATATCGCCAACACCAACCCTGTTTTGCGCGTCCTTATCATTGTTCAATCACCAATGTTTTGAGATAGGCAATGAGGGCTGATCGGTCCGCATCCCCAAGATCAAGATAGGCCTCTCGCGCATCGCGTCCGGCCCCGCCATGCGCCTGGATCACTTCATCAAAAGTTGTCATATCGCCGCGATGACCGTAAGGCGCAGTCGACCCGACACCCCACAATTCGGAAGTCTGAAAAACATCCCGCTCTACAAATCGCTGTGACAGCAACTCATTGCCAAACGCAGCAATCTGCCGGTCCGTCATTTTGTGGCGCTTCAAGTCACCGAACAACGGCACCATGATCTGACCCTGCTCATTCCTGGGCAAGTTCTGAGCCCAGGTCAGCAGGTTCAAGTCGTAAACCGCGCCGCTTTGCGTTTCATCACTTCGCAACGTACCCGCGGCATCCAATGGGCCCGGATCATGAAACTCAAGACTGTTTAACGGCAGCGCTGGCACGTGACAGGACACACATCCGATGGTTTGAAACATTTCCGCCCCCTGCTTTGCAGCATTCTGCCAATCAACGCTTGTCGGCACCATCTGGCCCGGTGGTGGCAGGGTCGCCTGCCAGGCCACCAACGCAGAGACATCGCCCAGGGTCAGTTCGTCACTCTTGCTGTCCTCGTCAAAATCTGTTTCACCAGTCCAACGCGCACCGAAACGCTCTACCGGCTGCATGCCATGGTGATGGTTCAGCGCATTAACCGTAAACTGCCGCAGGGAGGTCATGACACCCTTTTGGCTGAAGGGCCGGATCACCAGATCCGTATCCACCCCATCAATTTCCTTCAATTCAAGCAAGCCATCGGGCTTTGCCGTAATCCAGCCAAAACGCACGCCCTTGGAAACAAGGGTCGCGCGCTGCGCCTCACCTGTCTTCCGAGCCAGTGCCAGCGCTTTCCGCCGAATAAGTTGAAGGTCAACCGACATCTCCCGCGCCAAAAGTTCAACCAGACCGGCACCAAATAAGTGATTGGTGTTGCGCTCATTGGAAAATTGCGGATCGGTTGTGTCAAAATCAGCGTTGTTAAACCCTTCGGACACAAACACATTAACGGTGAAGTCCCCCGCACCACCCATCACCGGGTCATTGTGACAACTGGCACAGGAATTACCATCCAAACCGGCCATGCGCTGAAATGTGGCAGGCGCCGCCCGTTTGCGTTTGGTTGGGATAATGGCCTGCGTCGCCATTGGTCGGCCGGCGCCATCAAGCGTCGTGAACCGGGCAGCGAAAAGAGTTTCACCAAAGGCAAGCAGCGCATCCAATTCTGACTTGCTGAGAACACCGGCAAACCGGACCTGGTCTACATGCTCAAAAACCGCACGCTCTGACCATGGAGCGGGCGTTTCGCCATAGGCCAAATGCGGTAAAGCGATCGACAGCGAAGCGGCCGTCAAGATTACGAGTCGACTAAATGACTGCTGCATCAGCAATCTCCTCATCCAGAACCACCAGCGCGGTCAGGGCACACCCTTCAGCCACAAGAGGTTTTTCATCAACGAAACAATGAATGTCAATGTTGGCTCCCTCTCCGGCAACCGCTCCCTGCAACGCCTTTCGAATAGAAGGCTCCATATGGTCAAATACAATTGTTCCCTGCCCGATCAAAGCTATGGGGAACGCATCAACCAACGCGAACAAACTGACCAGACCAGTGCCAATAGCCCGCCCGGCCTCTTCAATGGCATGGACGGCCTGCGGATCACCAGCATGCGCCAGATCCGCAATTTGTTTGAAGTCAATCTGCGCGGACGGCGCTGGCGGAGGCGCGTCCTCGGGGCGTCCGAGCGCCGCACGCTGAATTGCGTAATCCCCGGCATAGGCCTCAATACACCCGCGTCGACCGCAGCGGCACAAAGCACCTCCCGGTTGAAACACCATATGTCCGAATTCGGTGCCGGAAGTGTTCAGCCCATTGATGATATTCCCCCGCAGAAACAACCCCATGCCCACGCCATAAGACAGCATGATGCTGGCAAAACTGGTGCCATAGAGTTCAGGTTCGCGGCGGTTAAGCGCGCGTGCCATCAAATCGCAATCATTGGAAACAGAGGCCGGCACACTGAATGCCTGACGCATCCAGCCAGCCAGCGGCAAATCACGATGATCCGTTATGGGTGACCACAGCAGATATTTCCCGGACACATCCGTAACGCCTTGTATGCTCACCGCGATGCGCATCAACAGTCTTTCGTTCTGACCCGATGAATTCAGCGCTTCCCGCAAACAGCCAACCAGCGCATCACGGATCGATTCCCGCGACAAATCAGCGCTGGACAATTCATGCGCACTTTCCGAGATTGTAGCTCCGGAATAGTCAACAACCGCAGCAGACACGCGGTTGAGCTGAAAAATGACCACACCAATCAGCGCAGCCATAGGGTTGACCGAAAGAGCAACCTTGGGTCTTCCACGACCGGAACTGGTGGGCACCTGATTTGCATCAGCAGGCTGTATCAGAAACCCATCGGCAATCAGATCAGACGTTATAGCCGATACAGTTGCTGCACTTAAACCGGTTTTCCGGCCAATATCAGTGCGCGACACCAGCCCCCCCATTCGCACAGCTGAAAGAACCAGCCCCCTATTCCCGCGCCGCACCTCATTGGAGCGTATGACAACAGTCACTATCCCTATTCCATCCCTGATTTAAACTTGGAATTGCAGCCTCCCGAATTGCAGCAACCCAATTAATACTGCGGCGAATTTTGATTTTTCTTTGAAATTTGCACCGCTTGAATTTTCAAGTTGACACAGCTTGGTGTTTAAGTCACTATTTTTTTCGACCCTCGAATTAAATAGGGTTAGGCTCGCTATGGGAAGCGTTCCGGTTAAATTTGTGCCCCACCCTGCAATCAGGGCGGCACGTGGAGGAGAATATCATGAAGAAACTTACAGCCGCCCTCATGGGCGCTGTCTTTGTTGCTGGCTTTGCCGGCAGCGCAATGGCAGAAGGCAAAACAATTGGCGTGTCCTGGAAGATTTTCCAGGAAGAACGTTGGAAGCGCGATGAAGCCGTGATCAAGGGCATCGTCGAAGCAAATGGCGATACATATATCTCTGCGGATGCGCAGGGTTCAGCAGGCAAACAATTGACCGACGTTGAGTCGCTCATTTCTCAGGGTGCCGACGTATTGCTGATCGTACCATTTGACAGTGAAGCTATTCTGCCAGCTGTTCAAAATGCTGCAGATGAAGGCATTCCGCTGATCGCCTATGACGTTCAGATCGAGCATCCTGATTCACTTTACATTACCTTTGACAATGTCGGCGTCGGCCGCCTGATGGCTCAGGAAATGCTGAAAGTAAAAGATGAAGGCAACTTTGCATTCATCAAGGGTGACCAGGGCGATCCAAATGCGACCTTCCTGTTTGAAGGCATCATGGAAGTGCTGAAGCCAAACATCGATGCAGGCAAGATCAAGAATGTTGGTGAAGCTTTCACTGATGGCTGGAAGCCTGAAAATGCTCAGCGCAACATGGAACAGATGCTGACTGCAAATGACAACAACATCGATGCAGTTGTTTCTGAAAATGACGGCATGGCTGGCGGCGTTGTCGCAGCTCTCGCTGCACAGGGTCTTGCCGGTTCCGTACCTGTAACCGGCCAGGATGGCGATCTTGCTGCCATCAACCGCGTTGCACTTGGCACTCAGCTTGTATCCGTTTGGAAAGATTCCCGTGCGCTCGGCAAGGTAGCTGCAGAAGCCGCTCTGATGCTGGCCGAAGGAAAAGCCATGACAGATATTCCGAATGTTGCCCCGTTCTCCGGCGGTAAACGCGGCGTGGAAGTCAATTCCATCTTGCTTGCACCAACAGCAATCACCAAAGACAACCTCAGCCTCGTGATTGATGCTGGTTGGATCGACAAAGAAACTGCTTGTAACGGCGTCACAATGGGTTCCGTTGACGGCTGTTAATCAGCACACAGATCTCATTTGATCTGACTGAAAACGGGCCGCACTTCCACCTGGATGGTGCGGCCTTTTTCAAAACACACAGAATTCTGCTATTTTAGAAGCCCTTTACTACCGGCTTGGCTGACATCAGCCATTGCGGGCCTGTTCAACGCTGACTTGGGGGGAACCATGTCCGATAACACACTTACGACCCAGAGCGGAGCCGACCAGAAGGATGGCCCGATCGTGCGTTTCTTACGCGCCACCGAGGTTGATACAAGAATGCTGGGAATGGTCGGCGCGCTTTTGCTGATCTGGATTGGCTTTCATCTTTATGGCCAGATATTCAACGGTTTCGGCGCATTTCTGACGTCACGAAATCTCTGGAACCTCTCGGTTCAGACATCATCCATTGCCGTGATGGCAACCGGCATGGTGCTGATCATCGTCACGCGACATATCGATCTGTCCGCCGGATCGCTCTTGGGTGTGACAGCTATGGTCATGGGTGTGGTGCAGGTGTGGGTTTTGCCGGAGATGTTGGGCCTCAACAATCCCATGATCTGGATCATCACCGTTCTTGTTGGCATCTCCTTCGGCGCCGCCATTGGCGCGCTGCATGGCTTTCTCATCGCCTATATGGGCATACCAGCCTTCATCGTAACCCTCGGCGGTCTTTTGATCTGGCGCGGGTCTGCCTGGTGGGTTGCACGCGGCGAAACAATTGCGCCTGTCGACAGCACATTCGCGCTTCTTGGGGGCGGCCCTTTTGGAACGATTGGTGCAACAGGAAGCTGGATTGTAGGCGCGCTCGCCATTGTTGGCATTGCTGCTCTGCTGCTCATGGGGCGTAGACAGCGCGTCCGCTTTGGCTTTCCACTGCGTCCGGTCTGGGCAGAATGGACACTTGGACTTGTCGGCTCCGGCCTGATCGTGGGCTCGGTTCTGGTCATGAATTCCTACCTTTGGCCAAAAGGCGTCGTCAGGCGCTACGCAGAAGCCAACAACATCACGGTCCCGGAGGGCGGTCTTGAAATCTCTCACGGTTTTGCCATTCCGGTTCTGATTGCCATTACAGTCGGCATCTTCATGACATTCCTGGTCACACGCACACGCTTCGGCCGTTATGTGTTTGCGATTGGTGGCAACCCTGAAGCTGCAGAGCTGGCAGGGATCAATACAAAACGTATGACCTTGATGATCTTCTCTCTGATGGGCGGTCTTGTTGGAATATCGGCGGTTATCGCAAGCGCCCGCTTGAATGCAGCCACCAACTCTCTGGGGCAACTGGACGAGCTGTATGTGATCGCTGCTGCCGTTATCGGTGGCACCTCCTTCGCAGGTGGCATCGGAACAATCTACGGTGCAATGCTGGGGGCATTGGTCATGCAATCGCTACAATCTGGTATGGTTCTGGTTGGCTTCGACTCTGCCGTCCAGCAAATGGTTGTCGGGGGTGTTCTGATCTTTGCGGTCTGGCTCGATACCATCTATCGCAAAAACTCGGTTTAAGGGAGGAGGCGACATGACAGATACAGCAACACAAGTTGAAGCCGTGGATAGCTCCGCTACACCATTGATCCAAATGAAGGATATCTCGATTGCCTTCGGTGGCATCAAGGCGGTGGATCATGCATCCATCGACTTGTATCCAGGAGAAGTTGTCGGGCTGCTTGGCCACAATGGCGCTGGCAAATCCACTCTGATCAAAATTCTCTCCGGTGCCTATGGGCGTGATACCGGTCAGATATTTGTGCGGGGAGAAGAAGCCACAATAACCAATCCACGCCATGCCAAGGATTATGGCATTGAAACCATCTATCAGACACTTGCACTGGCAGATAATGTGGATGCGGCGGCAAACCTCTTTTTGGGTCGGGAATTGCTAACCCGCTGGGGAACGCTCGATGATGCCGCCATGGAAGATGAAACCCGCAGAGTGATGGGTCGGCTCAACCCGAACTTCAAAAAGTTCAAGGAGCCGGTAAAACTGCTCTCCGGTGGTCAACGCCAGTCGGTGGCCATTGCCCGCGCCATTCACTTCAATGCGCGCATTCTCATCATGGATGAGCCAACGGCGGCTCTTGGTCCGCAGGAAACCGAACAGGTTGGCCAACTCATCAAACAGCTCAAGAAAGATGGCATTGGCATCTTTCTAATCAGCCATGATATCCACGATGTATTTGATCTGGCAGACCGGGTATCGGTCATGAAGAACGGTCAGGTTGTTGGTTCCGCGTCCACGAAGGATGTCACCAAGGATGAAGTGCTTGGCATGATCATTCTCGGCAAATGCCCCCCGGGTGCAACACCCGGTCCAGGTGCATCCACCGACTGATAGTCACGACAAAGCCGGGCAGAAAACCTCTGCCCGGCTATCAATAAGTTTTCAGGAAACCGACTTTTATTCGCCAGGAGGCGGTCCGCGCCTGTTGCTAACGATTGACGCATCACAAATCTGATCTGCATCACTAAGGCTGCAACCAGTCTCGGCAACAAAGCAGCCAATCGTCTGGTTCGATCCAATTTCATTGACATGATAGTGATAGCCAAGCCCGTCCGTAAGGTGGCCCCGGCAAGCATCCAGATCAGAGGGTTCAGAGCCATCGGCATCAACCCGCGATGTCATTGGGTAACCATCCAGCGCAATACCAATAATAGCGGCATGTCCGGATACACTGCCTGATTCCGGGCTGCAGCCCCCTGCTGCATGATAGTGATAACCTGCATGCAGGTTCACGTGTCCCCCGCAATCATCGAAGGGCGCTAGCGTGTGTGCCGCAAGAATTGCATCCACAGGCGCCGGCGCGTCAAACTTAATTCCGTTAAAGGCAAGCCCAATTCCACCCAAACCATTCACGCGACTTGGCGTTTTCTGATCCACCGGATGAAGCGGCAGCACATAAGTAGTCAACACGTCCTCATTCATATAGGACGTCAGACATTCAACGCAGTAATTATTGTAAGCAGCATCGACATCAGGTCTTGCAGCAGCCTCACAAGCCGCTTTGCTGTCGGTTACCCGGATATTACCATTGGCAGGATCAAACAATTGCCAATCAGGGTCTCCGTAAAAAGTCGCCAGATTTTCAACAAAGCTGCCATCTGCATCATAGCGTTTGCCTTCATGGAGCCATATCCCTGCTTCGTCAGGGCCATCAGAGATATTGCGTGGACACCACGGACCCATGTCATTCTCTGTCAGATTGGATTTCACGGTAATGCTGAGACAGCTTGTTTTGGTGCCGCCGGACAAGGTGCAATCGACGATTTTCGGATCGCCAACAATCACACCGTCATCAAACATGGCGATCATGCTGTCCACAGCAGCGCTGTATTCATGTGCAAAACCAGATGTAAGACTGGCTGCCAACAGCAACTGCGAAACAAACAGGGCATTCGCAATTTTCATGGTCACGGCTCTCATTCTTCAAAGATGCACCCAACGCCATGAGGTGCAGTCACTTGTCACCAATTGATGCAGGCGCAATACAATTCTAGCACGAACAATGGCTAAATTAGGAACATGTTCAATCAAATATGAAGATCGACAACCTTTCATAGACTTAGGGGCAAGCTGTAAGAAAAGCCGGGCAAAGGGAGAGACTTTGCCCGGAAGTTTGCACCCCGCTTTTAGTCTGGCTTAGCGGCTACCACCGCGTTTGCCACCACGACCAGCCTGATATTCTTCAGGTGAAATCTGGCCATCTCCATTGGCATCAAGCTCAGCGAACCGGGCTTCCTGGCGTTCAAGGACACGGTTGGCACGCGCTGCGATATTGTCTGTGACGATTGAAATAGCGGTCTTGAACTCTTCTTCCGACACATTGCCATTATCGTCGGCATCTGCACGCTGGAACATACGTTCCATGCCGCGTTCACCACGTTCGCCACCACGACGCTCTTGTCGGTCTGCATGACGCTTGCCGCGCTTCTCTGACCGGTCACCAGCTTCTTTCCGGCCTTCCGGACGAGCTGCTGAATGAGTTTCGCGCATCAATTCGCGGGCAGCTTTCAATTCTTCCAGCGTAACGGCACCGTCATCATTTGCATCAACGGTTGCAAACATCGCAAGCAGATGGGTTTCTACTTCCGCTTCGGTCACAGTTCCGTTGCTGTCCTGATCCATACCCTGCATCATCTCTTGGGCAAATCCACCCATACGGCCATGTCCGCCGCGGTCTCCGCCGCCCTTGCCACCAAAGGCTTCTGCGCCTGCGGTCAGGCCAATGGCACCGATCAGTGCAATAGTGGTTGCTGCAATGCCTGTTTTCAGGATTCTTTTATTTGATATCTTGGTCATTTTGTACTCCGATTAAGTTGGGGTGTATTCATCACGTCTCGTTGTGACTGCCTCAACATGGGGAGCATTTGTCGCAGAACTATCCTTCAAAACACCCGGGTTTGCATCAAAATGTGTGTGTTCTGCACAGTGATACAATTTGCGACAACTAAAGATTCCGCATTACGCAAAACCGGTCTAAAACTGCATCATGGAAGAACAGGCACCACATATTCTTGTTGTCGATGACCATCGCGACATTCGCGATCCACTGGCGCAATATCTTAAGAAAAACGGCTTTCGGGCGATGACAGCCGATGGTGGCGCAGCCTTGCGTCAAACGGTCAAGTCCCAAGCCTTTGATCTGATCATACTGGATATCATGATGCCCGGAGAAGACGGGCTGACCCTGTGCCGTTTCCTGCGCGAGACCACAAACACGCCCATTATCCTGCTCACAGCAGTCATCGAGGAAACAGACAAGATCATCGGTCTGGAAATGGGCGCCGATGATTATGTCACCAAACCGTTCAACCCGCGAGAATTGCTGGCCCGCATCAAGGCTGTATTGCGCCGCTCACAAAGCCTGCCACCGCAACGCGAGCCACGCGACGGCAAGCACTATCATTTCAATGGCTGGACCTTTGACACGACAACACGGCAATTGTGCAAGGATGGCGGCCCTGATGTTGGATTGAGCACAGGTGAGTATTCCCTGCTCTCCATTTTTGTTGATCGCCCGAACATGGTGCTGACCCGTGATCAGCTTATTGATCTGACACGCGGTCGCAATGCTGGTCCATTTGATCGTGCCGTCGACAATCAGGTCAGTCGTCTGCGCAAGAAAATTGAAGAGGATCCCAAAAATCCAATACTCATTCAGACCGTTTGGGGCGGCGGCTACAAGTTTGCCGGCACCGTGGAACAGACATGAGTGCAACATCCCCCAAATCCTGGCGACGCTTTATCTGGCCCCGCGGATTGACCGGGCAGATCATCATTTTGATCATACTCACAATTCTGATTTCTCAAATCATCAACATCATTCTGGTTGCAGGAGAACGTGCAGACGCATTCCGACGGGGCGCAGCAGGCCCACTCATCGGCCAGATCATTATTGCTGCAGAGCTTTTGCAAAATACGGATGGTGCTACCGAACAACGATTATTATCGGCGCTTAGCAGTTCCGAAAGACGCCTTACCATTGATGCTCAACCACTGGCGCGGGTCACCAATGGCTCCACATTTACAAAGCGGCTCGAAACAAGACTGCAACAAGAATCCGGCCTGACAGCACGTATCGAGGCACGTTTCGTCGAAAAACGGTTTCAGCGCGACAGCGAAGAGAGTGAGACCAGAAGTGAAGCCAGAAATGACCTTAGACGCGAGCAAAGGCGCGAGGCCAGACGGCAGCAAAGAAACGAAAGATCACGCCCTGACAACCAAAACCGGTTACGACCATTGCAGGTTGATAGGTTCATCGTATCGCTTGAACTGTCCAAGGGCCGCTGGTTGAACACGGTATTGCGCCTTCCCGGGCGCGATCTGGAGTGGCTGCGCACCAGCCTGCTTTACAACATTGCTTTGGCGTTGATCCTGTGCGGCATAGCTATTTGGTTCCTGCGCCGTGTCACGCGGCCCATGAAAGATCTGACCATTGCGGCCGATGCCTTGGGGCGCGGTGAAGATGTTCCATTGCTGGCTGAAACCGGACCACTGGAAATCCGCCGCGCAACATCGGCCTTCAACGCCATGCAGGATCGACTGACCCGCTTCGTCAAGGACCGCACACAGATGCTGGCGGCAATCTCTCATGATCTGCGCACGCCAATCACAAGTCTTCGGCTGCGTGCCGAATTGCTGGATGACGAGACTGCCAGAGACAACATGATCCGCACCTTGGATGAAATGCAGACCATGACAGAGAGTGTGCAGGCCTTTGCCCGCGACGATGCAGCCAGCGAACCTATTTCAAATGTTGATATTCTTGCGCTTCTTGAGGAATGCGCGTCAGTTTTCAGAGCTCAGGGCGGGCAGATTGACCTGACGGTCAATGCCACACCAATACCACTTTTGCGTGGCCGCCCCATGTCATTGAAGCGGGCCATTAACAACCTTTTGGAAAACGCGATTGTCTACGGCAAACGCGCTGAAATTGGTATCGGCTGCAACCAAAAGTCAGTGATTGTAAAGATTCGCGATTTTGGCCCGGGAATTCCACCAGACCGTATGGAAGAGATGTTCAAACCTTTCGCGCGGTTGGAGAGTTCCCGCAGCCGAGAAACCGGCGGCACAGGGCTGGGCCTTTCCATAGCTCGCTCAATCATTCACGGACATGGCGGCGAAATCAGCTTGCAAAACGCCAGCGAAGGCGGTCTCATCGTCACGATTGACCTGCCATCAGCACAGTAGAGTTTCGTGCCTGTTTCCTTAGCCACACCATTTTTGATAATTGCCCGCAACGCCCAATGGGTTCTGGTGGCCGGCCTTGTCGGCGGAATCGCGTTTCCGGCAGCTGCAGGCGTTCTGCGTCCCCACATTCCGGAAATGGTGGCAATCATTCTGTTTATTTCCGCATTGCGCATAGAAGTCAGCGCCTTGCATGTATCCCGGCGGCAGGCGCTGACAGATGTTGCGGTCGTCCTGACATTGCAACTGATTACACCGCTGATTGTCTATGCAATCCTCACAGCCCTGCCCGTGCCGGAACTATGGCGGGATGTTCTGACTGTGGTTTATGCAGGTGCCTCAATTTCCGGCGCGCCAGCCTTTGCCATGCTCATGGGGCTCGATGGTGCCAGGGCCATGCGCCTTTTGATCATAGGCACGACATTACTGCCTTTGACATCCTTCCCGATTTTTTCCCTGTTGCCGAATGTGGCAACGGAAACATCGCTTTGGCTGGTCTCGCTTAAATTACTTGGCCTGATCGGGATTGCCGGCATTGCCGCTCTGCTGCTGAGGCGTCCAGTCACCAACGCACTGGGGGAACGGGCACCGCAAATTCTAAACGGCATGAACACGCTTGCACTGGCAATCTTTGTATTGGCGCTGATGGATGCCATTCAACCGGTTTTGCTGACAAATCCTCTGCGCGTCTTGCGGGTCCTTGTGATTTCATGCGTCGCCAATCTTGGCGCTCAAATTATACACGCGACCATCATCACACTGCGGGCACGCGCCAAAGGCAGATCACCAACGGCTTCCGAGCTGACCCCGGCCATCCCGTCCGGCAACCGCAATCTGGCTTTGTTTCTGGCGGCGCTTCCAGTTGGCGTCACGGCCCCCTGGCTGCTTTTTATCGGCTGTTTTCAAGTGCCGATGTATCTCACCCCGCTTGTGATGCGGCCTCTTTTGCGATGGCTTCAGGGGAGCGCGGCCAAAGCGACGCCAGAATCCTGACCACGATCAGCGTAAACACAACACGGCCTACCAGAATGATCCAGATATTGGCACCCAATGCCAGCATGATGCCGGTATCCTCAATCAATCCGTGAGACAGAGACAGCCAGCACAGTGCCAGTGTCTTCGCACGCAGCGAAAAATTCTTCTCACGGGATTCGCCGATAATCAGCCCACCGCCATACATCAGCCCAAGCAGAACACCGATGGTGGTCAAAGGCGCAATCTCGCGGTTAAGGCCCGACAAGCGTATGAGGGGAATGGATGCTCTGGTAAAGAGGTCGGTAAATCCGGTCTTCTCGCTGATATCAAGCGCTACGAACAGCACTACGATAATCACGAGAACAATCAGCATGGTTTTGACTGATGCGACCGCATATTGCCAATGGCTGATATCTTCACTGCCCCCGGCCGTAAACAGCGACAGATCAACCGGGTCCTGAAGAATGGAGAACCACTCGCAAACCCAGAACACGATGACACCGTAGACAATGGCCCCAAAAAACCGCAGCAAAACGGTACCAATAAAGGTCACGCCTGTCCGTTTGACGATGGCCTGTTCAATAGGCAGCGCATGGGCAATCAGCATGATGGACGCCAGAATACTGATCTGCGCCATGTTCATCTCAACACCGGCCAGCACCGGTAGCGCACCAAAGCCTGCGTAAATGCCAACCAGCAAGGCACTGCCCCAGACAATACCCGTTTCGGCGGGCAGGCCCATCAGACCCATCACTGGCTCGAGTGCAGGCCCCATGGCATCGATCAATCCATAGCCCTCGGCAATGCGAACCAGAATAAGAACCGGAATCATGACCTTGCAAAGATCAACAAAGGTAGCCCAGCTCTTATCGAACAGTCTTTTGAAATAATCGGACATAAATGCGCCTGTTGTGAACGAATGCTTTTAGACGAAAAGCACAATCAGGCCCAACACTAAAGCGACAAGACGCCACAGAAAAAAGCTTGGCGCAATCACCGCAAAGGATAGAGCCACAAGCGCCACCAGAACCTTAGCGGCTGAGAGCAACGCAATCAGCGGCTCGGATCCAAGCTTGATCAATCCCGGATTGGCAATCATGCCAAGGGGAATGAAATAGAGCCCCAAACCCAGCGCCATGGCGGTCAATGCGACCTTCAGCCAGTTCTCTTCAACCATCCCCGCAGCGATAAACACCGCGCCACAAACCGGCGGCGTGATGGTTGAGAGCAACGCGAACCAGAACACAAACAAATGCGCTTGCAATGGCTCAAGACCCAAATCAATCAAGGCCGGTCCAGCCACGGAAATGCAGATCACATAGGCCGCCGTTGTTGGCACCTCCATGCCGAGAATCAGACAGGCGAAAGCCGTCAGCAGCAAGGCTGGCCACAACATGCCGCCCGAGCCAGACAGGATCAGCGAAGTGATCTTAACGCCAAGGCCCGTCATGCCCAGAACGCCGATAATGATGGAGGCACATAGAATAATCGATGCAATCAGCGCCACCTGGCGCCCGGCATTCATGAACACCGCTTCCACCCGCGCTAATGTGCGCTTCAAATCAAACGACAAGCTGCGATCCACCAACAGCAAAACGGCACCGGCCATCATCGCCAGACAGGCCGCATATTGTGGTGTCACTTTAGCGCCGAACATGCCCCAAAGCAGCACACCAAACGGCACCAGGAAGAACGCGGATGTAATCGCCACCTGCCGCAATGAGGGCTGGTCTTCTTTGGGCACACCGCGCAACGGAAAGCGCAGGGAAAACATGTCAATGCCGACCCAGACAGCAGCAAAATACAGCAAGGCCGGCAAAAGCGCCGCCAGAATGATCTGCTCGTAAGGCGTGCTGGTCAGTTCCACCATCACAAACGCCCCTGCTCCCATCAGCGGCGGCATGATCTGCCCGCCGGAAGAAGCCACAGCCTCAACGGCTGCCGCCAATCGTTTAGGATAACCAAGCCGCGTCATGGCAGGCAGTGTAATGGCACCCGTGGACGCCACATTGGCAGAGGCCGAACCAGAGATGGAACCGAACAACGCAGAAGACAGAACGGACACTTTGGCAGCACCGCCGCGCAACCGCCCCGCGGCAGCCGAGGCGACATTCATGAAGCCCTGCCCCGCTTCGCCGGCATTCAAAATGGCTCCAAAAATCACGAAAATTGCAACAATGCTGACCGAGACGCCAGTCAATTTGCCCCAGATCCCACCCTCGGCAATTGTCAGTGTTCCCAGAAAGCTTTGCAGCGGTATACCGGCATAGCCAAACTCGCCGGGAATGTGCTGGCCAAACAGGCCATAGGCCAGCGCCAGAGCAGCAACCATCGGCAGCGGCCAACTTATGGCACGCCTTGCCATTTCCAGCGTAACCGCCAAAAGAACAACAGCCACACCCAGTTGAAGGTCACCGGACAGGGTGCCGTATTGATCACCCAACATATCCTCATTGAGCGCAATCCAGATGCAGGCAGCCACACCCAACACACACAACACGGTGCCACTTACGCGCTGACGCTGTGTCTTTGCCATGAAGATCAGGACCCATGGCAAAGCCAGCGCCATATGCAGGGGACGGCTGAGAAGATTGGGCACAAGCCCGGAAAAAATCAGCCAGATATGAAACCCGATGGACACGGCTCCAAGCGTGCACCAAAAGAGGCGCGCTGTACCAGACAGCGCGCCTTCATCAGAAACATTAAAAAGTGAACCTGTTGTCACGCCAATTCGCTACTTCCCTGCGTTACTTCTGCGCGTCGGAAAGTGGAAAATCCATTTCCGTGTAATAACGCAATGCGCCGGGATGAATGGCGCTTGTGATGGTACCCATCAAGCCTTGATCCACGCCATTCCACCAAGCAGCATCTTCACCCATTTTGGCCTTTTGGTCCCAGTAGGTCTTGGTCAGTTGGTAGGCCGTATCATCATCCATATTGGTGGTGGAATAAGCCACAACTGGCAGTGATGTGGTTACAATGTCAGCATCCTGCCCGGCATAAGTGCCAGCGGGAATGACAAGCCGCGTACGTTTGGTGGCAGCAATCTGCTCATCATCCAAAGACAGAACTTTGACACCTACACTAGCCGCGGCTTCAATGACATTTGGCGCAGGCCAGGAACCAGCCGTGACAAATCCGTCAATCTGACCGTTTTTCAACGCCGGCACAGCATTGGACAATTCCACATCCGGCAGATTGACCTTTGTTTCCAGCCCGAACAGACCCAGATATTTCGCCCCCTCACGCGCGCCGAAAGAGCCTTTACCAATCAAAATGGTTTTGCCTTCCATGTCGGCGAAAGAATTGATGCCCGCATCTTCGCGCACGACAAAATGCATGGTCAGCGAAGGAATAGGAAACAGCGCTCTGATCTCGTCAAATTTCGGATTGCTCTTGCCGTCAAACATGGCCTTGCCACCCTGTGCCAAACCAACAAGTGCTGGCGGCGTGGTGAACACATAATTGCCTGGCCGGGCGGCCGCTTCCATGACGTTCTGAACAGACCCCTGGCTCTCCTCAACAGTGACAATCACATCGCCATTCGTTCCCGCCTTCATGGCCTCGGCAATCTGAACCGCCATCTGATAATAGGACGAACTGGATGATGCTGATTTGTAAGTGACACGCGTCTCTGCATGGCTTGCAAAGGCCGTTGCCGCAAGCAATCCTGATGCCAGAGCCAAGCTCTTGAAAAGTTTCATAAATTTTCCTCCAGAAGTGTTTTGTCGATTTGTAGTCATTGTATGCTGACAGCCTATGACATATATCCGCGTCAAAACAAGCCTCCTCACATCCTCTCAGGCGCATTGCGCCACGACCAAAGTCTGGGTTCAACTCCATGCTCGATTCCGCACTTCCACTCATTTCAGTCAAGAACCTTGAAAAGACCTATGATGGTGGGTTTCAGGCCTTGAAAGATGTCTCTCTGGACATAAAACAAGGGGAAATTCTGGCGTTGCTCGGCCCCAATGGCGCTGGCAAAACCACCCTGATTTCCGCCATCTGCGGCATTGTGACGCCAACGGGCGGCACAGTCACCGTCGCAGGCCACGACATTATCAAGGACTATCGCAAAACCCGATCCATGATCGGCCTTGTGCCTCAAGAACTGACCACCGATGCATTCGAAACTGTGTTTGCCACCGTCAGTTTTTCACGCGGCCTATTCGGCAAAAAGCGCGATGACGCATTTGTTGAAAAAACCCTGAAAAGCCTGTCGCTCTGGGACAAGAAGGACAACAAGATCATCCAATTGTCCGGCGGAATGAAACGCCGTGTGCTGATTGCCAAAGCGCTATCTCACGAACCTGACATTCTCTTCCTTGACGAACCAACCGCAGGGGTGGATGTAGAGCTGCGCAAAGACATGTGGCAGGTGGTGCGCGAATTGCGCGAAAGCGGCGTCACCATCATCCTCACCACCCACTATATTGAAGAAGCCGAGGAAATCGCCGACCGCGTAGGCGTAATCGCCCATGGCGAAATCATTCTGGTCGAAGACAAGGCAGAATTGATGGCAAAGCTTGGCAAGAAAATGCTGATGCTGGACCTGCATGAGCCGCTCAAAGCGCTGCCGGATGCTCTGAACCGCGACGGTCTGGAGCTATCAGAGACTGGCGAGCAAATCATCTACACCTACAACACACAGGGCGAGCGCACAGGCATAACCTCCCTGCTGCAGGACCTCTCCGATGCGGGTATTCGCTTCAGAGATCTCAACACCAAGCAAAGCTCACTTGAGGAAATCTTTGTAACGCTGGTCCACGAGGATTCAGCGCAATCAAAATTAAATGACGAGACAAAAGCCAAAGACCCGGCGGAGGCCACGTAAATCATGAATCTCACTGCTGTCAGAGCCATCTATGCGTTCGAAATGAACCGCATGTGGCGCACTCTGTTCCAAAGCCTCATTTCTCCGATTTTATCGACCTCGCTCTATTTCGTGGTGTTCGGATCGGCCATAGGATCACGCATTCCGGAAATTGAGGGCGTGAGCTACGGCTCTTTCATCGTGCCTGGCCTCATCATGCTGTCCTTGCTCACCCAGTCGCTGTCCAATGCCGCCTTTGGTATCTACTTCCCCAAATTCACAGGCACGATTTACGAATTGCTGTCTGCGCCCATTTCCTCGTTTGAAATTGTGCTGGGCTATGTGGGAGCTGCCGCCACCAAATCGCTCATTCTGGGCGCAATCATTCTAGCGACAGCCAGCCTGTTCGTGGAACTGCAGATCGCGCATCCGTTCATCATGCTGCTGTTTCTGGTGCTGACCGCGCTGACCTTCAGCCTGCTCGGATTTATCATTGGCATCTGGGCCGACAGTTTTGAAAAACTGCAGATCGTGCCGCTGCTGGTCATCACCCCATTGGTGTTTCTGGGCGGCAGCTTCTATTCGGTCAACATGCTGCCCCCCATCTGGCAGACGGTGACGTTCTTCAATCCGGTGCTCTACCTCGTCAGCGGCTTCCGCTGGAGTTTTTACGAGGTTGCCGACGTCGATGTCAGCATCAGCCTCGCTGTCATCACCCTATTTCTGGTGAGCTGCATTTCCATCGTCTGGTGGATTTTCAAGACGGGTTATCAGGTTAAGCAATAGGCTTCACAAACAAAAATCCCGGCTCCTGAGGAACCGGGATTTTGAATCTTGTATCAGGCCGTTAGGCCAATCTGTTGAATCAGATCATCAGGCTGCGGATGTGTGCAAACGTCCATAAAACAATGGGGTGGACGAAACCGACCGCAATGTTTTTGCGCCGTACAGAACAGCCAGATCAGCCAGTGGCTCAACAAGAACAACCAGCATGTAGGCCGCGCCGAAAGAGGCAACAGAACTCAGGCTTTCTGCGCCAAATCCCTGACCATAAAACGCCCAGAAAGCGACCCAGGCAACCACACCACCCTGATAGGCAGTTGAGAGCGTCAGCGCCTGTTTGTAGGACAGATCCACATAGGCGGTCTTTGGTGCAATGATGCGTTTTGCCAGCGCGCTGATAGCCCACAATGGCAGCAGCAGCGTTGTAACATTCATACCATATTGCGGCAGATCAATCGGTGCGAAGAACACCCCCTGTGCCAGCAGACCAAGCGCCAGACCAATGGCCGCCGCGCCGCCGCCAAACAGCAGATACAGTGTGGACCCCAGAATGAAGTGAACTTCCGATACGCCAACTGGATAATGCGGCAACACCTGAAAAAACACGAAAACCATCAAAGTGGCCGCGACACTGCGCATGGCCAAAGCGGACACGCCGCCATCATTGCGAATCGTATCCCAAGCCATTTTTCCGACCAGCACGGCAGCACCGGCTGATGTGGCATAGCTCAAGGCAATTTTAGCGCCGTCAACGACGCCAGGTTCAATATGCATTTTAGTCTCCTTTGCGCACCCGCCGTGCGCCCTGTGTGAATTGGTCTTGCGACCGGTTTGGATGGCAGGTTTCCTGGCTTGTGCCTTGCGCCTCACTCACCTTCCCGGCGTTAACCAGTGGCATATCGAGTTTGGCAGTCACATACAGTTGCGGGGGCAGCCACGGATTTGATCCCGATTTGGGTAGCTCGAACCGTGTTCCCTTGTCTCATCCCGCGCGCCTGTGGCGTTCGGGAACCATCGCAAACAGTCTTGGCGCAAGATGCTGTGCGAGTAAAGCGGGAAGTACCGGAAAAACAGGTTGGTAATTTCGGTGACCAAGGCGACTCCCATGCGCGTTGCTACCTAGCGGCTCACGCCAATGAGGTGATCACGGGTCACCATCGCCTCAAGACCATCAGCATCCATCTGCTCCACACCAGCAGGCGCTTGTGGAAGCACAAGATACCGCATATCCGCGTTGCTGTCATGGACGATGAGCTGAACATCACCTTCAAGATCCAACCCAAACTCAGACAATACTGACCGCGGTTCCCGAACCGTGCGAGCCCGATAGGCCTTGGAAATATACCACGATGGTGGCTGACCCAGGATCGACCGCGGATAACAGGAGCACAGGGTGCAGGTGATCAGATTGTGGACCTCGTCGGTGTTTTCCACCACAACGATCTGCGCCTCACCCACCGCTATGCCAATCTCCTGTACAGCACTTTTTCCGTTGCTGAGCAGGCGTTGCTTGTAGTCAGGATCAGTCCATGCTTTCGCAACCACTTTGGCACCAAGATGAATACCGGGTGATTCAAGCTTTTCGATTTCCCGTGTCACTTCCGGTGCCGTCAGCAACCCTTTGCTGATCAGCACGTCCTGCAAGGCATCGATGATGATCTGGGCTTCAATGTTTCCCGCATCATCTTCAATCACCAGCGCTTCATGCTCATCATGCGTATGGTCGTGACAGTGATCGTGGGTATGGTCGTCGTGATCTTCGTGCATATCCGCCTCTAAATCGTTTTGTCCTATGGGAACTATGACGATCCCTATTTTGCGGCTGTCAGCCAGTGATCGTATATTTCAATGATCAACCGGTCCTGCGCCGGATGGTCAGGTTCGTCCCACAGGGATGTCTGGGTGAATTCGACCCGGTAAAGATCAATCGCTGGTCCCGCTGTCTTGCCAACAGCCAGATCTTCTGGATTGAGATACTTGCCGCAATACTGGATGACATGGCCGCGCTTGCCCCGCACATAGACCGGAATGCGAACATGGCCGCTCTTGCCAAGGTCAAGCACCTCAACCAGATCGCCAATGTCAAAACGGCGAAAATTCGTCTCACTCACGGCTGGCTGTTCTCAGCATCTTTTCCAATATCCGCCACAGACCAGACGGCCTTTTTTCGGACGATTGCCTGATCCAGTTCATCCTGACTGATGATGTCTTTTTCGATCAGAATATCTGTCATCGCTTCAAGTCTGCGGCGGTAAAACGAAAGCGCTTTGTACTTGTCTTCACCAAAGCTCTCAAAACCGCGCCGCATCTCATCCAGCGAGACAATGCGCCGCGTGCCATCACCCAAAAGATTGCGGATGGCTTCTACCTGCTTTTCCCAGTGCAACCAGGGCAGCTCTTCCTTGGGAATGGCACCTGCCTTGTCGCCGCCAATATCATGATATCCGCGCATGTTGTTTCATCCTGTATTTGTTGCTGTGTGGTGAGACATCAAATCTTTGCTTCGCGCTGGAAAATCTCCAGGCATTGGCTGCGCAAAGCCACAAATTCCGGGCTTACCAGCGATGCCGCATCACGTGGCCTGACCAGTGAATTGTCCACAATCTCGGCAACCCGCGTTGGCCTGCGCGTTAACAGAACAACATTGTCAGCCATCTGAACCGCTTCTTCCAGATCATGCGAAACCAGAACCATCGTCGTTCCGGTTTTGGTGAAAATGGCCTGAAGTTTTTCCCGCATCAGCAGCGTCATCTCATAATCAAGGGCAGAAAACGGCTCATCCAGAAACAGAACTTCCGGATCACGCACCAGCGCTCTGATTATGGAAATCGCCTGTTGCTGACCACCCGACAGATTATAGGGATAGGCATTGAGATCGATCTTGATGCCGAAATCCTCGATCAGCTGATCAATCCGCGCAATCCGATCCTTTTTGGCAACACCCATCAAACGCAGCGGATAGTGAAGATTGTCAATCGCCCGCAGCCACGGGAAAAGCGCTTCGCGATAATTCTGGAACACATATGAAATTCTGGTCTGGCGAATGGTCTGCCCGTCATACAGCACCTCGCCCGCATTCATCGGCATCAGCCCGGAAATCATGTTGATCAACGTGCTTTTGCCACAGCCATTGGGACCGAAAATACTGGTGAAGGATCCGAGCGGAAGGGTCAGGTCAAAATCGTCATAAACAATTGTATCGTCAAAGGATTTTGCCAGACCCTTTATGGTCAGATAACGCACCCGTTTCCGCACCGCAGATGTGGACCCGGAGATGAGGCCGCTTGTAGCGACCTCATCTGAGTGGTCAGGGATGGTCTCTGAAAGACCCTCATTCATCATGTCTGCCAATGATCTCAGCTTCCGTCAAAATCGCTGAGGCTCAGCATTTTGGTCCGGACATCCATTGGCTCACTCATGACGCCTTCAGATACAAACACGTCGACAAAAGCCTGGTAGGAATTCAAATCCGTCTCGTTGAGATCTGTAAAGCTGCGCAGATAAGGCTTGGCTAGCAGGTCCAGTTGCGTATCACGAATGGCGGTGTATTTTGGAATGATGCTTTTGTATTTGTCGAAATCAGCCATCGCCAATGCTGTTGCTTCATCAATGATTTCGACGATCTTCTTGGCAGTTTCCGGGCGTTCCGTAATAAACTTCACGGTCAATACGGCAGCACCGGAATAGAACGGATCAGAGATCACCTGCGCCACCGGATTGATGACCGCGCGGGTCACGCCATCTGTGGATGCGGCAATGGAACCAACCGGCTCAAGCGACAATGTTGCATCCACGCTGCCACCCAAAACCGCCGGCACCTGCTGGGGAACGGCCAGATCAACCAGTGTCACATCCTTGTCCGGATCAAGACCGGCCGCACGCACCAGATGTTTGGTGATTGTGCGCCATTGAATGCCCGGCACATGGCCGATGGTTTTGCCGGAGAGATCAGCAAATGATTTGATATCACTGCCTTCTTTGACAATGAGACCATCATTGACCAGGTCGATTTCAATGCCACCGCCCTGAAGGCCAAATACTTTGAATGTGCCGGGAAATTTCGCTTCCGCAATCATCGCGATGCCAGCAGCAGCACCTGGAGGGCCAAAATCAGCACGACCACCAACCAATGCATCAATGATGTGATTGGGGGACTGCATCTTGTTTGAATTCACCTTGATGCAGGCTTTTTCAAACAGGCCTTCTTCATGCGCCACATAATAGGCGGTGGTCTGCATGATTGGCAGCCAGGCCGAAGTGACCTCTTCATAGCTGTCGCAGGCAGCCATGGCAGAGCCAGTGCTGACCGCAGTCATGAGGCCGGTCAGTGCAAGATACTTTTTCAACATAGTCTTTCCTTTTATAAATTCCGGAGAGGGAGAGAGAACGGGAGTGAGTTTCATTTTCCGGACCAGTGGATCAGGTGTTTTTCGAGAACGAGAAAACAGACATTGAGGCCATAACCCATGCCACCTGTGACAAGGATGGAGCCGTACATGTCCGTCAGATTGTAGGAGATCTGCGCATCGATAATCCGGTGGCCAAGGCCATCGGTTGCGCCAATAAACATTTCCGCAACAATGATCACGACCAGCGCCATGGAAACAGCGGTGCGCAGGCCAATGAAAGTCTGTGGCAATGTTTCAAAGAAAATCACATCGACAAAAATGCGCATGCGCGATGCGCCCATGGATTGCGCGGCCAAAATGCGTGTCTGGCGCGCATTCATCACGCCGTAAGCCACGTTGAACACGACAACCAGCAACGCTGCAAAAGCGGCCACTGCAATCTTGGAGAAGTCACCAAGGCCAAACAGCAGCAAAAACAATGGAAACATGGCCGTAGCGGGCGTGGAGCGGAAAAAGTCAATAAGGAACTCAACCGAGCGATACACCCGATCGCTTGCGCCCAATACGATGCCAAGTGGAACGCCGACAATGGCCGCAATAGCGAACGCATAAAACACGCGAACCAGCGTAAACCAGAAATCAGTCATCACATCACCCGTGATAATATTCACACTGGTGTCGAACAGAGTTGCAAAGGGCGATGGCAGCAGGTTTTTGTCAACCAGAGTGAAGTAATACGCCACCCACCAGACAAAGATCAAAATGACCGGTCCGGTTGCATACACAATCCAGTTTTGCCGGTGGTACCAGGTCGAAAAAGACGACAAATTCACCTCAAACCCACCCGCGATTGAGACCAATGGATGACCCTGTCAGGCATGGAAGAAACTGACGCACAAATCTGCCCCTAATTGTTCATTTTCCTTGGTTCTGAAGCCTGTTTTCGCGATACTCAAAGCGGAACAGAAGCGCAGATACCAAACCGTTTGTTAACGTTAGGTGCAGTGCAGCGATGATGACCAGTGCTCCATTTGCGCCGAGTCGGTGCAAAATTTGCAACGGTCAGGTTGAGGTGCTGTGCGGGTGATGTGGTTTCAGGCGAAACCGCTATCAGGCAGCAGTCAGATGCTTGCCTGAGGCAGAAAAACAAGATGAACCGCCGATGCATTTTCATCCGTCGTGATGCAACTGATGAGAATGGCAGGTTTTTGGCGCAGCCTTACGCCTCACCCACCTCAATTTCGGCAAAGGTTAGCTTGGCAAGCTTAATGGCATGGTTTGCGCGCGGAACGCCTGCGTAAATTGCGACATGCAGGAAGGCCTGCATGATATCGTCTTTGGAGGCACCGGTATTGGCGCAGGCACGAATGTGCATTGGAATTTCATCGAAATTCCCGGTGGCGGCCAACAATGCCAGGGTAATCATAGAGCGCTCACGCTGCGGGATCGTGTCATCTGCCCAGACCGTGCCCCACGCATTTTCGGTAATCAGGGTCTGGAAAGGCGCATCAAAGTCCGACTTTATGGCTTCCGCCTTGTCCACATACGCATCGCCCAGCACTGCACGCCGAACTGCCAATCCCTTCGCATATCGACTGCTCATAAATACGTCCTGCCTGCTCTTGAGACTGAATTCGATCAGTAGGGTAAACCCACATAGTTCTCGGCCATGGCCTTTTGCGCGGACTGATTGCTCCGCAAAAAATTAAATTCGGTTTGCTGTATTCTCAAATCGAATTCAGATTGATCGGGATACCGATGCATGAGGGATGAAAACCACCAACTGAACCGCTCGGCTCTCCACACGCGGTCCAAGGCCCGTTCAGAATAACCAACAATGCCCGCTTCGCTGCCATTTTCATAGAAATCACGCAGCCCATGCAAGAGATAATGAACATCTGATGCGGCGGTATTCAATCCCTTTGCGCCAGTTGGCGGCACGATATGTGCCGCATCACCGCACAGGAACAGCCGCCCCCAGCGCATGGGCTCCGTCACGAAGGACCGCAGCGGCGCAATGGACTTTTCAATCGACGGGCCGGTCACCAGCTTCTCGACGAACTCCCTTGGAATCCGACGCCGGAGCTCATCCCAGAACGCTTCATCGGTCCAGTCATCGGGATTGTCGGACATGGAGCACTGAATGTAATACCGGCTGAGATTTTCATTGCGCATGGAACACAGTGCAAAGCCACGTTTCGAGGTGGCATAAATCAACTCATCATTCACCGGCGGCGTTTCCGACAAGATGCCAAGCCATCCAAACGGATAGATTTTTTCATATTCGGTCCGCACATCCAGCGGTATGGTCTTTCGGCTGACGCCATGAAAGCCGTCACAACCAGCCACGAAATCCGCGTCAATCCGCTGCGTTTGCCCATCAACCGAGTAAGTAACATGGGGCGCATTGGTATCTGCGTCATGGATCGAAACATCTTCGACATTGAAGACGACTTCACCATCGGCAGCTTCCCGCGCCGCATACAAATCTCTGGTCACTTCGGTCTGACCATAAACGACCACTGGTTTTCCAGTCAGCGCAGCAAAATCAATACGGAAAATTTCTTCGCCATAGGACACCAGAGTACCATCATGGCAATGCCCTTCTGCATGAAGCCGACCCGCAACACCGGCTTCTTCCATAAGCTGCACAAAGCCCTGCTCCAGCACACCGGCACGAATTCGGCCAAGCACATAGTCTTTGGTCTTGCGCTCAAGCACCACACTATCAATGCCGTGCACGTGCAAAAGCTGAGACAACAGCAATCCTGATGGTCCGCCGCCAATTATCACCACCTGCGTGCGCATATGATCCCCCCGGTCATCCCCAGCAATTCTTGCAAACAGGATTGATTATAATTACGGTTAAGTAAAATGAAGAAATGAACGTAATACATAACCAAAATGGAAACTAAAATCTGAACTCAATTGGGAGATTGAACGGATGATTGATCGACGATTGAAAGTCCGGCACCTGCAGGCCTTTATCGAAATAGCCAACCAGAAGAGCCTGAAGCGTGCGGCCGAATTTTTGCACCTCACTCAGCCCGCAATTTCAAAGACTCTTAAAGAACTTGAGGAAATCACAGGCGTTACCCTGCTTGAACGGGGGCGGGGCGGTGTCCTGATAACCGCCGAAGGTGAAGTTTTCCTGAGATATGCCTCCACCAGCCTCAACGCTCTTGATCAGGCATTGAACAGCGTTTCTGCATTGCAAAAAGGGGAACAGGGTTCCCTTGCAGTCGGCGCGCTGCCCAGCGTTGCAGCGCGGCTGATGCCATCGGCAACACAGATTTTCAAACAGGACTTCCCCCACATCACCATTCGGCTTGAAGGGGGCCAGCACGGGTTTTTGGTGGACCGCCTGCGCGCAGGAACCATTGACCTTTTAATCGGTCGGCTTGGAAAGCCCGACCAAATGAAAGGCATATCCTTCACCCAGCTCTATATGGAAGATGTCGTCATCGTCTGTTCGCCGGACCATCCGCTGGCCAAGTCAAGTCGCCTCGCCGATATCTCCACCTATCAAATCATCTACCCAACACCAGATTCAGCCATTCGCCCACTGGTGGATCTCATGATGGTTACCAACAATATCAACAGCTTACACAACCGTATTGAATCAGTTTCTGCAACATTCGGTCGCGGACTGTCGTTGACAAGCAACGCCTTATGGATCATCTCAAGCGGCGTAGTCGCCACGGACATTGCCACCGGAAGACTGGTCGCATTGCCAATTGATATGGGTCTCACCAACGGTCCCATCGGCATCATGACCCGCGCCGAAGAAGATTTATCACCGCTTGCGCAAGTGTTCCGCCAGGCAGCGATAAAGGCGGTTGAGGAATTGCAGCTGCCTTGAGGGCTTGTGGATTGGTGGTCGAAAATTGGCGTACGGCAGTATCGGCGGAAAGCGGGCAGACAACAGGAGGTGAAAACGAAAATAACGTCGGGCGTCACGGAAGCCGACGCTATGACAGGCTGAATTCAATTTGCAGCCTTCTGTCAGCTCCGGTTAAATTTCGCACAGCAGAATAAGTATATCTTCCTCTGAATGCCTGTTCCGAGCCATCTACATTCCTTCTCTCGAGACGAAGGTCTGGACTCTGCATAATCAAACATTGCCAGTCTCTCAGACAATGGACTATTAAGTCGACGCATATGGAGGCCACGATGTTGATTCCGTGGCAACAAAAATGACAAAAAATATTCATACTGGTCGCGAGGCCAGTTCCGACCGGGTTTTTCGCCGGACAGCCACCGTTGATCGCCAGGCAGGTCTTGGTGCGATTGCCCGCATCACGCGGATGGCGTTTCGCTACCCCATCCGCGCATGGTTGGCATTGATTGCAACCGTGGCGGCCGTTCTGATGCAGTTGTCGATCCCTGTCATCCTTGGGCGTGCGGTGGATCAGACTCAGGCAGTGGCTGCGTCAATGGCCGAACCCGAAACGCTTTACCCGATTGCATTGCTTTTGTTCATTGCCAGCATTGCACGCGGGATCTTCACACTTGTCCAGAACTACACCGCGGAATCCGTCGGACATGCGCTGGCGCGTGACATCCGAAATGCCGTCTATGGAAAAATCCAAAGTCTGCCCTTTTCGTTTCACGACCGCACCCATTCGGGCGACCTGATCACGGTCGGCATGCTGGATCTGGAAGGCGTGCGGATGTTCTTTTCGACCGCGCTTGTGCGCACTGTTCTTCTGGGCCTTTTGATCGGGCTTGGGGCGACGCTGTTGCTATCAACCAATCTGACTCTCGGTCTGCTGGCACTGTCGTTCGTGCCTTTCGCGGGATGGCGCAGCACGGTCATGCGGCTGGCTCTGCGCCGGACTTGGCTTATCCTGCAGGAACGGCTCGGCGTCCTCAGTCAAGTGATGGAGGAAAACCTTGCCGGTATTCGCGTAGTTCGGGCCTTCGCCTCGTCAGAATACGAAATGAAAAAGTTTGAAGTCGCGTCCAAATCAGCGCTGGAACTCAGCCATGAACGAATCGAAACGCGGGTCAAGAACACATCTGCGATGACGCTGGCATTCTTCGTCTCTATGGGATTGGTCCTGTATTTCGGCGGCCGCCAAGTGGCATCAGGAGAAATCACGCTGGGCACTCTGGCCACTTTCCTCACCTTCATGACCATCCTGCAGATGCCGGTACGCCAGTTGGGCATGATGGTGAATGGATACGCGCGCGCATCAACCTGCGGCGCGCGTCTCTTCGCCCTGATTGATCATGAGGCCGAAATTGAAAATGCGCCAGACGCGCAGGATCTGAAAATCACCAGGGGCACGCTGAAGCTTGAAAATGTCGGCTTTGCATATGAAGGAAACATAGACCGACGGGCCGTGTCGGGCATCAGCTTCGAGGCACATAAGGGCGAGACTGTCGGCATTGTCGGCCCGCCTGGCTCCGGGAAAACAACTTTGATGCACCTGATCCCGCGTTTCTACGATCCCACACAGGGTTCCATCAGCATCGACGGACAGGACATTCGCGAGGCAACCTTGTCGTCCGTTCGTCAGGCTGTAGCTGTGGTCCAGCAGGATAGTTTCTTGTTCACCACATCCATCGAGAACAACATTGCCTATGCCGATCCTTTCACGGAAACGCGCGAAATCCGCGGCGTCGCTGAGTCCGCACAGCTTCATGACTATATCCTTGGCCTGCCCGGCAAATACGGCACGATTGTCGGCGAACGCGGTGTGTCCTTGTCTGGTGGCCAGCGCCAGCGCCTATCGATCGCGCGCACACTCATGATGAAACCGACAGTGTTGATCTTTGACGATTCGACGGCTGCCATTGATGCCGGGACAGAAAACCGTATCCGCACAGCCCTTAAGGATTACGCCAAGGATTGCGTGACCCTGATCGTGGCCCATCGGTTGGCCAGCCTGATGCACGCCGACAGAATCCTGTTTCTGGAAGAGGGCAGGATCATTGAACAGGGCAGCCATGAAGAATTGCTGAAGCTGGGAGGCCGCTACAGCGACCTGCACGAATTGCAGATGCGCCCCAATGCCGAGATTCTGGCCGATAAGGTGGATACACGATGAGCCAGACAAAACCCGGTCAACCGCACGATCCACACGACCCGCAAGCTCCCCAAGACGATGAAAGCCCGCGTATGCGCGCAGTTGTCGGATCGGACCGCATCGAGGAAGAGATTTTTGGACGGGTGTTCGACGGCAAGGTCACGCAACGGGTCTGGCAGTTTGTCCGCCCCTATAAGCGCAATGTGGTGATTTCTGTTGCCGCCGTGGTAACTTTCACGCTCTCTCAGCTCACAATCCCGCTCTTGATCCGCTATGCCATCGACAATGGGATGGCACCTGATGCGCCAACAACAATATTGCTTGGGATCGTGGCATTGTTTGCCATCGTCATCGCCATCAATTTTTTCGCCTCGCGTGTGCAGGAACTCGTGACCGGCAGAATGGCCGAGGATGTTCTGTTCGATATTCGGCGCGCCATGTTCAGCCATCTGCAACGTGTGTCCCTCTCCTTCATGGACAAGACCGAGGTAGGTCGGCTGATGTCGCGCTTGCAGGGCGATGTGAACTCCATGCAGGAATTTCTTGAAACCTCGGTGCTGGCCATAGGCGATCTGCTGCTCTTGTTCGGGATCGTAGTGGTGATGCTGTGGCTCGACTGGCAATTGGCGTTGATGGTCCTGACGGTCATTCCGGTCCTGTTCGGTGTTCGCATATTGTGGCTGACCCGCGCCCGTGCCGCTTTCATGGCTGCCCATGAAGCGAACTCAATCACCAATGGTGCCTTGGCGGAAGCTATTCACGGCGTGCGTGCCGTTCAGGCCATGGACCGCGCCAATTTGAATGCCGAACTCTATGAGGAACTCGTCGACAACACTTACAAGGCCCAACTACGGGCTTCAAAACTGTCGCAGATCATGATCCCGATTGTCGACACGCTGACAGGCAGCGCCATGGCTGTCGTGGCCGTGGCCGGTGGCCTGATGGTGGTGTCCGGTCGGATCGAGGTCGGCGTCATGGTGGCGTTCCTGTTCTACATCCAGCGCTTCTTTGACCCAATCCGGTCGCTGACCATGCAATATTCGGTAATGCAACGCGCCATGGCCTCTGGTCACCGGCTGACAGAGGTTCTGGACGTCGATGTTGATGTCGAAGACGCCGTAGATGCGTCCCCGCTTGGGGACAGTGACGATGGTTCGGTCGAATTCCGCAATGTGACCTTCGGCTACAATCCGGAGCACCCCGTGCTCAAAGACGTCAGTTTTCGTGTGAATTCTGGTGAGACGGTGGCATTGGTCGGCCCGACCGGCTCCGGGAAATCAAGCTCGATGGCGCTGATACACCGGTTCTACGACGTGCAGAACGGCACGGTTCTGGTTGGTGGACGCGATGTGCGCGATGTCACGCAGAAGAGCCTTGGACGCCATATCGCGATGGTGCTGCAAGAGCCCTATTTGTTCACCGGCACCGTACGGGACAACATCCGCTATGCCACCGATTGGGCAGATGACGAAGCCGTGGTTGAAGCTGCAATAGCCGTCGGCGCCCATGATTTTATCGAGGCGCTGCCTCAGGGTTATGACACGATGCTGGCAGAGCGCGGCAGCAACCTAAGCCTTGGGCAACGTCAGCTTCTCAGTTTTGCCCGTGCGCTGGTGACGGATGCGAAAATTCTGATAATGGACGAGGCGACCGCCAACATTGACAGCTACACCGAGATGCAGATTCAAAAAGCGCTGCAGCGGCTGCTGGAAGGGCGTACCGGATTGGTCATCGCACATCGTCTTGCCACGATCCGCAACGCTGACCGCATCCTTGTGCTGCAGCAGGGACGGCTGGTCGAGCAAGGCGACCACGATACACTCATCGAACATGGTGGCCTCTACGCGCAACTCTATCAACTCAACTATGCCAGCTTCGATGATCTCCCCGATGAGTTGTCCGACGAAGACCGCACACTGGCCACTTGAATCAAAGCACATTTCACCGTCAGGCCTTATCCTTATGATCCAGAGAAACAGACGCAACCGGCTCTGCACCCGGCGGCTTGACCTCATGGTGAATACCAATAGCATCAACAGTTTACACAAGCGCATTGAATCAATTTCTGCGACACCCGGGCGCGGGTTGGCCCTTGACCAGCAACGCCTATGCACCATCTAAAACGGCGTAGTCACAACAGACATCGCCAATGAATGGCGGCGCGCACCCATTTGGCAAGGCTCTACGAAAAAACCGGCGTCAATTTACAGACAGCTCTGGTTCGTCTGCCTTTAAGCGCGGTCGACGGTCCGTTTTCCATGACTTCCACTGATTTGGCCAGGCATTAATCGGCATCAACCAGTATCCGGGACCCGATAGACAAGCGGCGCATGTGGCTCTGGTGGAAGCTCAATGTCGATCGCATCACCTGGCCGAACAATGCCGCCATGCACAACAATGCTCATGACCCCGGTCTTGCGCACGACCCCATTGGGCGTCACTTCCTTGCAGTGTTTCAGAAGGCCAGATTGGAAATTATCGATTTGATGGCAAGGATTACGCAGACCTGTCAGTTCGACCACGGCCTCAGACCCAAGCCTTAGAACGGTGCCCGTTGGCAGGCTGAGGAGATCAAGATGCCGTGTGGCAATGTTCTCACCCAGGTCACCTGGACGCACCACGTGTCCAAGCTCACAAACCGCATCAAAAAGTTCGGTTTGGATCAGATGAACCTGCCTGAGATTGGGGTGTTCTCCAAACCGTTTGATGTGAAAAAGATGCTGGTCCGTCATACCTGCATGGGCGTCACCCTCGACGCCGAAATTCTCAATCAGATTGATGGCATCTTTCGCAGGCTTGCTAAACTCATGTTTATGGCTGAGCTGCACGCTGACCACATGAGGACGATCAGCATTTTTGTCGGTGTGTGGTGTGGTGGGATGTACTGTGGAAGCTTGTTTGTCTTGCATGTTTCATCTCAAATCTGAACATGCGTTGGTTGACGTTAACGCCTACGGAGCCTCTTTCGAAGCTCAATGACCTGTTTATTCGATACGGCACGAGAGAACAACACGAAACAACTGATGCGCAGTCTTGTATCTGGTCGGTTAGTGGGTCGTCCAAAGTGACAGAGTGCCGCGTTGCCCTGTCCATTCAGTCCCCAGTTTCAAAAAACCTGACCTACCAAGCATTCGTTTCATGGTGTCGTCATCTGTTGTGGCATAGCAGGGTTCCTCCAGGATCTTCACCAGGGCTTCGACCAACTGATGGGCAAGACCCTGTCCCCGCATGGTTTCGTCCACGGTGACGTATCCAAGTTCGGGCGCATCCTGAAACCTGTCCATGCTGACACCGGCCTTTGTGAAAACACGCTCACGGTAATTGGGGACAGGGTTTTTGAGACACCCCACACCCACCACTTGCCCCTCTTTTTGACAGAACGCCAATGTCCGGGACCGGCGGAGCCTGCCTTCCAAAACCGCCAGTTTTGCATCAATGGCACCGCCTGTTTTAATCAAGGTGGCAGCCGCCGTAACATCGTTAGCAGCGCACTTGGCTGGTGATCCCACCCAGATAGTCATGACGATATTCCCATTCTTTCGCTCAACATCAGCGCCTGTTGCCACTTGGCTCGCCTTTGTTGCCACTCAGTTCGCCCGTTCAAACAAAACCGGCAATCAGGTTCCCCAACAGCCGGCTTAATCCCTCACCTAAGCGGCAAGCCCCTTGGTTGATAGCAACCGGGCCAGGCAGCATGGACAGCACTACGCTAACCAGCTTCCGGTTGGTCATCTTAACCAATTTTTATCCAGCCAACCCAACGCTTACCGGAACCGTCGGGTCAATTTTTCCATCTACGAGCGTGAATGACAAAATGACAGCTGATTCCCACTTTTCGCCATCAGACTCGTCCACATAAAGGACGGTTAAGCTGCACTGCTCTGACATGCTCTTGCAGGAATGCGTGAGTGTGGCATGACTTGTATTGTCGTCTTCGGCATTTGCAACCGGCAATGAGCCAAACAGGTTTGCAAGCACACCCGGCATAGTTGCGGAAAGCCCCTGTGCTTCCAGAACGCCAAGATAATCCTGAACCTCAATGGTTACAGGTTGTTCTGGCCCGGCCAATATGAGCGCTTCCAGAACCTGTGCAGCCGGAATTTCATCCGCGTAACTGGTGGCCGGGGCGCACAGAGCCAGTGCCAAAACGGGAATGGCTTTGAAGAGTGCATGCATAGAGTTTTTCCTATTGGACTTTAAGTAAAGGTTTCAGCTTGTTATCGGCTGGTTGAGCCGGCGATCATAAATCACTAATGGCTTTGTGAATGGCAACGTTAAAGCCGGTTGTTGTTGGAACACCACCGGAAACACCCGTACCGCCGCCCACACCATGCCGCTGCAGGGCATCAGCGATGCCAGAATAGCCTGCTTTGCCAGCCTCTCTTGCGCGCTCAGTCAGATAGCTCTTTCCGCGTCCAACCACATCTTCAGCATATTTCTGCACCGTTGGATCATCGATCCATTTGGTCAATTGGTCCGTGCCCACCTTGTCGGCCAACCAGCCCGGCAAATCGGGTGGTGCAATAGCGGTTTTCACCCCATCAGGCAGTTTTCCCTTCACCTTTTCGATGACAGCTTTGCCCATTTCCTTGAGGGCTTCGCGGAACATGCGCTCTCCCACATCTCTTGGGTCCCCATCAATTTCACAGAGTTTGGCAGCGCGCGCTTCCGCAGCCTGAGCACTTTTATCGAGGATCGCATCTTCCTGACCTTCAATACTCTCATTCACATAATTGAGCATGATGGTAGAATAACACCACAGTTTCATCTCTTCCTTTTTGAAACCGATAAAACCGGAAAGCACCGCCCCTGTTGGCAAGGCATCAACACCGGGCTGAGCGACTGACATATACTGATCAATGGCAGAGTTGATGCTTTTGAAATAGGCCGCAATGGCCACGTCCTGGCTGCCCTTGACCGCCATAACGCCGTTTTCCAGATATCCGAACAAGCTGCCGGTTTCAGGTTCATGCACCCAATAATGGCCGCTTGTCCCGGAACTGTTTTCGGAGCTGGCCAAAAGCAGTGTTTCACCATCTGTTTGGACAGACGGGGTATCCTGAGCAAACAACTGTGTCAGGTTAGTGCCATCGCCCAGCAACCGCGCCTCGGCATCGTTGAGTGCAAAACCGACCCGAGTAGCCTCTTTTCGGGTGGCCGCTTCAGACAGAAAACTTGACCACGCCGGTACATCAAGAATTGTTGCCAAACTAAATGGTTCGCCTGCAGCACCGGGCGCGGCACCATCCGGGTTCTTGGACACAGTATGCACCAATGCTGCCATGGGAAACTGCAGGGCCTGTCGCTCTGTCAGGCTGACCTGCATAAGATTGGCCAGACCGTTCATGGTGGTTGCATGGTCAGTTGAAAAGGCCGGGTCCTGCAAATGTGCAAGCATTGCTTCTTCATCTTCCACTGCAGCATCATGGGCAAACAACCACCGGTTCAGCCATTGCGCTGTCATACGATCTGACGGGTAGGTTCCGGGCGTCACATAAAGCGCGTGCCCACCGGTCATGGCATTCACATCATATCCATCCCCCAAAGCCATAACCGGGCGCACTGTGCGATGAGCGCCTGCACTGATCTCAACAAAGAGGGCCGGATCACTTGCAACAATATCATCAGGCACAGTGTAACGGCTGGGTTTAATCCCGTCATATCCCACAACTTCCAGCGTGAAGTTGTGTTCGGAACCGGCATCAGGCACCGGATCATGCGGTGCCGTGAAGCTGATAGCCATATTACCGGATAGACGTCTTGCCAGTGTCTGTGCTGCGGATACAATCCGCGCCGGGTCCTGAATGCGGATAAGTTGGCCACCCGTCTCTTGTGCCAATTTGGCAAAATCGACCGTTTGAGCGGATGACAGGATGACCGGATAGACGGCAATGTTGAGAGCCTGTGCACGTGCCATTTGCTCGGCCATCTGTTCTTTCAGAACATCCAGATCAGCCAGAGAGCTGGCGCCGTCACTGACCAGAACAATAGATGTGCGCGTTTCTGGCTCCGGCCCCAATTCAATTTCAACGGCATTGAGTGCAAAATCCAGTGCATCCAGAAAGCTGGTTTCCCCACCAACCAAAAGATCCCATAGCTCTGGCTGGTTTTCGGCAGCCACATCAAGCAGCGGCTCGAACAAGCGTTGCACGCGAATATGCTCAGCATGGGCAATGACCGCCAGCTTTTGCTTGGCGGATAAGCCACCGACCATAGACCGGTTGAAGCTGCGCGCCATGGCAAAACGGTCTTCTTCACGCATTGACCCCGATTGGTCATGCACAACAATCACATCTGAAGAGTTTGTATAGGGCGCCTCAATACGCACCGGGACTGCTTGTCCTTCTACCAGCACGCGAAAATGCGCAGCGTGCCAGTTTGGAAGGTTCTGGACTGCTGCACTAAGACCCACCAAAACGCGGGGAAACGTTGAGGAGTCTACACCGGCAATCGAAAGACTTGCAATTTCAGGAGCGGTGAACCCGGACACATCAACGGTGTTGCTGTCGTCGGTCGAAAGCGTGCTCACAATGCTTTGCGGCACCACATCACCGTCATTTGTAACAGCAGCCAAGGTTGTCAGATCATTGCCAACAACAATGCCGGGTGTCCAGACACTGACATCTGATAGGTCCGGATCACCAATCAACCGCTCCAAAGTGTTGATGGTCGGATAAAATGCCAAATTGACATCCTTGCCATAAGAGTCACCACTCCACCGCACAATTTCCTGTGTGCGACCAAAGCGGTCGCGCGCGGTGAGTGCAATTTGGGTTGGTCTCAGGGCTTCTGTGTAGTCTCGTGCAAGATCGGAGCGTGTTGCATCCGGTAACACGGGGTCATAGACAACACCATCAGCTCCACTGAGCCAAACCCAATCCAGATACACAGCCTGCGCCGAAGAAGCGCCATCAAGGTCCAGAACAGTGTGGGCATGATCAAGTGCAGCATCAACATTGGCTTCAACATCGTCAAACAACAATGCAACCTCTATCGCATCACCCATTTGATCCGGGCCAAGATCATCTTCGTCATAACCCACCCGCTTCATCAGTGCGACCATTGGTTCCGGCATGGCAATAGCTGAGGCTATTGCCGCCTTCAGAACGCGGCTTCGCAATTCTCCCTGCAAAGGCGCAGCTATGGCCGTGGTCGGAATGTCCATAGCCTCCAGCAATGCTTGGAGCAGCATTGCTTTATCAGCCGGATTTGCCGTGCGTGTTTCCAACACCGCCTCGGGCGTTTGCAGGCGGCCTTCATACACGCTCGTAGCGACGCGTTCTCTGACAAATTTCAACGCTGCATCAGCATCGGCCAAGCCTATTGCGGCCTCTTCCACAGTATTCCAGGGCTCATGATAAGCATCGCGAGATTGCAAAATCAGTTCTCGCAGCGTCCGCGGGTCTGCAGTGGACTGGCAGTAAGCCAGCAGACCAAGCAAGGTTGCCAGAAGCACAAGTGCCAATAACGCGATTTTCACAAGGCGTCCGCGTTTGCCGGGTTCCACAATCTGCGGATCCTGTGCTGCATCGATACTCATTGTTTTTTTGCTCCGGTATCTTGCGCCCAAGGGTTTTGCCTCAAATATGTTATCGAACGCGACTCTCCGGCAGCGGCGGCAAGACGCATCCAGCGTGCACCTTCCTCACGGTTCTCTTCCACGCCTTTGCCCATTATGAGCGCCTTGGCTGCATGAAACATGAGTTCTCTGTCGCCGTCTTGAGCGCCTGACAATGATGCTTTAAACGCAAAAGCATACAGGCGCGTAGCGGCCTGTCCTCCCAGTTTCTCGGCAAGCTGCTGCACTGGCCAACTATTGCCGGAATACGAACCTCGCCGTGCAAATTTGATCGCTGCTGCGTTGTTTGAATACACATAACCCCAAGAAACAGCCAGATCTCCTAGAGATTCTGGCGTATGATACCGTTTACTTCTTTCAGTAATCCAACGGATCGACCGCCGCCGCGCCGGCGGTATTCCATGTTGATGGTTGTACAAATGTTGGAACAAAGATCCCTGCACATTATACTCCGCCAGCTCTTCCAACCGAGGCATAAAGGCCAGCAAAGTTGATACGCCAGTGCGTAGAACATAGTCATTGTACAAAGCATAGGCTGGCAGATATTCAGCATCCATGAGCATGGCCAAATGTGTTTCAAGCGGCTCCTTGGCACCCAGTGGCTCTTGCTCTCCCAATACCAGAGCTTGCGTAAAGGCATTCTCTGCTTCCGTTGCCAAACGTAGGCGTGAAGGCAAGAAACCAGCTTCGGCTGCGGATTGATGCAAAGCCAGATGACGTTCGTGGTCTTGCGCAATACCCCTGCCGTTGCGCAGCGCTTCTGCCAGTAAATATTGCGCTGGTGGATAGGTGCGCAAAAGCTCACTGCCCAGACGAGCAACAGATTGAACAGACTGCTCTGCTTGTGCCTCAACACGTGCAAGCTGAAAGGCCAGACGCTTGCTCTCCGGTTCATCTGCAACGGCAGACTGGCAAGCAGCCAGAGCCTCATCCACATCGAGATCAATATCCTCGCGCCCATACCCGTAGCTGTCTGGATTGTAAGGAAAGGCGGCAACCTTATCACATTGAGTTGCTGATCCTTGTAAAATCGGGTCCCCCCCCACCAAGGGTTCAGGCCGAGGCATAGGCCAACGCATGGCTGAGCCCGTCGGTACGGCCTCTATTTCTATCTCAGCAAGCGAGGCATTGAACCAGTTACTGGAGAAGGGAGCGGAATTTTCCAACGCAACCTTCAGAGTCTGCATCAATATTGGTTCATCGAACGTAATGCGCGTAGGACCAGAATTGTTGAGCGCGTCATGTGCAACACGGAAATAGCCGCGTCCGAATTCTTGATGGCTGGCCCAGATACTCGCCCGAACGGCTGGTGGCCTGGCCCCTTCTGTTAGATCATTGTGCAAAATCACCGAAGCTACTGCAACCGGCTGGTCAAAGCGGAATACAAAATGACAAGGGGCAATTTCGCGACCTGTCTGCCAGTAAGTTTCCAGATTGCCGTCAGTCAGGGCAGTTGCGGGGAACCCCTCGGCGTCCTTACAGATAGTTTCCGCTGGCTTCATTCCCGTGAGGCTGGGTAACTCTTGTGCCGAACCCGCTGCTGGTACCAGAAAGACATTTGCAATCAATGCCAATGGCGCAATCCGGCGCAACAATCGAATTCTCATTTATCATCCCAACCCGTAAGAATAAGCAAGCGTCCCGAAGGCATGAATTAGACAATTCACATAAGCCGCTGTCAACACACAGAATAAGGTATGTATTCTGCCGTTTGAATTGAACGTCGCAACCTCAGGTACTCATCGCGCACTGAGTGCCATCACATAGCAAAAGCCTTTGAATTCCATCTGTCAGCGCTTGAACCCGCAATCATTGCGTGACACTGGAATGATTGCAGATCGCAACCCAAAGGCCATGCTCTTCTGCGCACGAGGTCACGGTCATTAAGGTCACTCTGGCACTTGATGCACCACCAATAAAAAACCGGCGATCAGGTCACCCCAATCGCCGGCTTGATCACTTACCCAATCGGCAAAGCACTCAGTTTGTAGCAACCTGGCTGATGCGGCCGTCCTTGAACGGCGCGTATGGCAGGTTTTCGACCAGATAATCAGCAAGAACCTGATCCAGGCCGGGGCCAAAATCATAGGCGTTCATGCCGGCTGTTTCGAATATTTTATAGCCATCACCGCCACTGCGCATGAAGTTGTTGGACACAACACCATAGGTTTTGGCAGGGTCGATGGCAGTCCAATATCCATCTTCCATGACTTCTACCGATTTGATGCGCCCTTCATTTGGGGCAACGCTTGGGTCCCAGCTGAATTTCACGCCCGATACCTGTGGGAAGCGGCCTTTCACTTCTTCCACCTGGCTAACGCCGTTTTCCAGCGCTGCAATCACATCAGAGCCTTTCAACTGGAAGGTAGAGAGTGTGTTCTGGAATGGCAGCACGGTTAGCACTTCGCCCATGGTCACAGGGCCTGCATCGATGGATGAGCGCAGTCCGCCAGAGTTGGTGATTGCGATCTGGATGCCCTGATCAGCAACGCGGGTGAGCATGGCATCAGCTACCAGATTGCCCATTTCACATTCTTCCACACGGCACACGGCACGGTCGCCCTGAATGAGGGCTGCGGATTCAGACACAACCTTGTTGCGGATTTCATCCAACGGTCCAGCCAGTTCAGAGATACGCTCCTTGGTGCCGCCATCTTCAACCACTTCACCATCCATGATGATTGGCTCGCCCTTGGCTTCGGTCACAACGCCATTATCATCAAACGTCACATCCAATGCGCCCAGGAATTTGCCGTAAGCATAGGCCTGTACGATGGCGGTTGGTGTGCCGTCCGGTCCGTCCACCATGGTGGGGTACGGGCCGGCAGCCCTGTCGGAAATATTGGACAGGAATGTGTTGGAGTGACCGCCCACAATCACATCAATACCGCCCACTTCACGGGCGACTTTCTGATCCACGAAATAGCCTGAGTGAGACAGGACGATGATCTTGTTGACGCCAGCCGCTTCCATAGCCGCCACTTCGCGGGCCACAGCTTCGGATGGATCAGAGAACACAACATTCTTGCCCGATGAGGACAATTCGCCAGTGTCTTGCGGTGTCAGGCCGATCATGCCGATTTTCTCGCCCCCACGTTCAATGATGGTCGATGGCATCAGCTTGCCGGCCAAAGCAGGTTCGGCAGACACATCGGCATTGGACATCAGCACCGGAAAATCCACAGCATCCATGAAACCGGCCAGCACTTCCGGCCCATCATCAAATTCATGATTGCCAACAGTCATGCCGTCATAGGCAAGCTTGTTCATCATCTCGGCGGCAACTTTGCCCTTGTAATAGGTGTAAAACAGCGAACCCTGGAACTGGTCGCCGCCATCCACCAGAATGCTGTTGTTGCTCATGCCGCGGGCTTTCTCGACGCCGGTGACAAGACGGGCATAACCGCCAAAGCATTTGCCTTCTGCATTGTCTTCTGCGCCACAAGGGGAATCATATTTGCTGATGGGCTCCACACGGGAGTGGAAATCATTGGTGTGCAGCACAGTCAGCGAATAATCCGCCTGTGCCGCGCCGCAAAGCGCCACAACGCTGGCGGCTGTGAGACTGAGTAGGGTTTTCATGAAAATGCTCCTTCAATTTAACTGAACGGCAATCGCGGCAAGATGTGCAGCGATCTTCATATATTCTCGAATAGGTTCGGCAGCCTTTGTGCCACAGCATCTGCAAGGCTTTATGACAAAAGCATAGTCCACAAATCCAAAGCCTGTGAAGAGACTTCTTTAGCTGACCTGCCGCATTCACCAACATTCATGTGGGTGAGCGCGTCGCGGCCCTTGCGAATGAAGGGCAAACAACGTCAATATGAGCCATTGCAAGCTCATGCGGGGGCCTATGGCTGAGACGAAACACCCAATAAGGCGTCTGCTGGATGGCCTTTATACCGGGGCCGGAATGTTGGCCGCTATATGCCTGTTGATGATTCTGGTTATCATCGTGGCGCAGATGATAGCGCGCTGGATGGGCACCCCCTTCCCCGGCTCGGCGGAATATGCCGGTTACTTCATGGCGGCCTCTTCCTTTCTGGCCTTCGCCTATGCGCTCAACAAGGGCGCGCATATTCGCGTCAGCCTGTTTCTCAGCGCGCTGGGGCGTCATCGCCATTGGGGCGAAGTGTGGTGCATGGCCATTGCCACTGCAGCCACTTGCTATCTGGCCTGGTACGCCATTCGCGGCGTCAGCCTCTCGATCAAATTCAACGACATCAGTCAGGGACAGGACGCAACGCCACTATGGATCCCGCAAAGCGTTGTGGCCTTTGGCGCCGTACTGCTGGCAATCTGCTTCATTGATAATCTGATCACCCTGCTGATCAGCCGCCGCGACAATATTCGCGCCGACGCACTGGCGGGAGATTAGAAACCATGGAATTTGCTGCCACTGGCGTTTTTCTGTTCGTTCTCTTCCTGCTTTTAGGCTCCGGCGTCTGGGTGGGCCTGGCCCTTCTGGGCGTTGCCTTTGTTGGCATGGAACTGTTCACCACCCGCCCGGCAGGCGATGCCATGATGACCACCATCTGGTCTGCCTCCTCATCCTGGACGCTGACAGCCCTGCCGATGTTCATATGGATGGGCGAAATCCTGTTTCGAACGCGCCTGTCGGAGGACATGTTCAAGGGCCTGTCGCCCTGGATGGCCAAACTGCCCGGCGGCTTGCTGCACACCAATATTGTTGGCTGCACGGTCTTTGCCGCCGTCTCCGGCTCTTCGGCGGCAACGCTGACCACGGTTGGCAAGATGTCGATCCCGGAACTGCGGGCGCGCAAATACCCCGAAAAAATGATCATCGGCACATTGGCCGGGGCCGCCACATTGGGGCTTATGATCCCGCCCTCATTGACCCTCATTGTCTATGGGGTGACGATCAATGAATCCATCACCAAACTGTTCATTGCCGGCATTGTGCCAGGCCTCATTCTGGCGTTGATGTTCATGGCTTATGCCAGCCTTTATGGTGTCTTTTCCAAGGATTATGATCCAACGCCGGAGCCGGACATGACCTTCCTTGAGCGGGTCAAGAACTCACGGTTTCTGATACCGGTCATCCTGCTCATTCTGCTGGTGATCGGCTCCATGTATCTGGGCTATGCCACCGCCACCGAGGCCGCAGCCTTTGGCGTGCTTGGCTCCATGGCGCTGGCAACAATGCAGGGTTCGCTCAACTGGACCAGCTTCAGCCAAAGCCTTTTGGGTGCCACCCGCACATCGGCCATGATTGCGCTTATTCTGGCAGGTGCCGCTTTCCTGTCATTGTCCATGGGCTTCACCGGCCTGCCGCGCGCGCTCGCCACCTTCATTGCATCCCTGGAACTATCCCGCTTTGAACTGCTGATGGCGCTGTTGCTGTTCTACATTGTCATTGGCTGTTTTCTGGATGGCATTTCCAGCGTGGTGCTGACCATTGCCGTGGTGGAACCGATGATCCGTCAGGCCGGAATTGATGTCATCTGGTTCGGCATCTTCATTGTCGTGGTCGTGGAAATGGCGCAGATCACCCCGCCCATCGGCTTCAATCTGTTCGTGCTGCAAGGCATGACCAACCACGAGATGAACTATATAGCCAAAGCCGCCCTGCCCATGTTCGGCATTATGGTGGTGATGGTGTTCATACTGATCCTGTTTCCCGACATTGCCACCTGGCTGCCGGAAAACATGCGTCAGCGTTAGCAAGTCACCTCAAGCGGGGCGTGATTTTGCACCGTCAGAAAACAGGCTCTTGCCGTTCTGTTCGATGATCTGGCGACCCTTTTGCAGGGTAAACTTCACCGCATCATCTTCACTATTGAATGTATCGGCCCGCACAAAGGGGCGCTCCAGGGTCTCGCCGTCAATCTCTTTGGTAATGGTGCCGGCAACCCGCCATGTGCCACCGGAACTCTGCGGCGCAGGGACAATCAGGCAGTCCTCAAACGGTTCGGCCTCATGCTTGCTGCCGCCACCGGAGCCGCCGCCATCGCCGCCGCCAAACAATTTCTTCAAAAATCCTGCCATGCCCGTTTCATCCCTTATCTGCTTAAGTTCAATCAGCACTGTTCAATCGCCATTGCCATGATAGAAAGGCATATCAAACCGCTTGTGAATCCTACTATGCCAGAAAAACATATTATTGCCATGTGGTCCGGCCCGCGCAATCTGTCAACGGCCATGATGCGCAGCTTTGAAAATCGCCCCGACACAATCGTCTGGGACGAGCCATTCTATGCTGCCTATCTGCAAGACACCAATCTGCCCCACCCCATGGCAAACGACATTATTGCAAATGGCGACCCGGATTGGCGCTCGGTCGTGGAGGCATGCAGCCAGCCTGCGCCTCAGGAACAGATATTCTATCAAAAGCAGATGACGCACCACATGCTGCCTGCCTATGACCGCACATGGATTGCGGGTCTTTCCAATGCATTCCTCATTCGTGATCCGGCCCGTGTGGTTGCAAGCTACGGCCAGAAACACGACGCTGTTTCGCTGGCTGATATCGGCTTTACAGAACAGGCAGCCCTGTTCGATCTGGTCTGTGATCTAACCGGTAAGGCACCACCGGTGATCGACGCCACCGACATACGCAGCAACCCGGAGGCCGCGCTCAAAGCGCTCTGCCCGGCCCTTGGCATTCAATTCTCAGAGCAGATGCTATCCTGGCCAACAGGACAACGCGGAAGCGATGGCGTGTGGGCGACACATTGGTATGACAGTGTGGTCAAATCCACCGGCTTTGCTCCGCCTGAACGAACGCAGCCAAATGTGCCGGACCAGCACAAGAGCATCGTTGAGGAAGCGATGCCGATTTACGAACATATGAAGCAGCATGCATTGTCGTTCTGATTGCGGGAGTGTCTGAATGAGCTTTTCGATCCGCCCCACAACGCTCGCCGACAAAGACGCCATCGAGCCCATTCTCGAAGCTTCCTACAGCACTTTGCTGCAGGGCTTTTATGACGCTGACACGCTCGCACGCGCCGTGCCGATTATGTCAAAGGCTCAACCAGACCTCCTCACCAGCGGCACTTATTATGCAGCGACCATTGATGAGAAAATCGTCGCCTGTGGCGGCTGGACCCTTGCAGTTCCAGGAACAAAAAAAGTGCGGGATGCCAGCATTGCTCACATCCGCCATGTTGCAACCCACCCCGATCATTTGAGAAAGGGATTGGCCAAAGCCATTATGACGCACTGTTTCGATGCAGCGCAGGCAATTGGCGTGACGAAATTCAGCTGTTTCTCCAGCCTTGCCGCCGTCACCTTTTACGAAAGTGTGGGTTTTATTGCGGGGGAACAGAAAACCGTATCATTCGCGCCCGACCTGCCATTTCCAATGGTCGTCATGACCCTGAAACTCTGATCCTTGACCTACCTATTGGCAAGATGGTGCGAGATCATGAGATCAAGATGTGCGCCACCACCATTCTTGAACAGGGTGATGTCAGTATCGGAAATGCGCCCCTCAGCACCGCCCACCAGTGCATATAAATCCGCCAGCACATCTGCGCGTTGAATAATATTGTTTTTTAGCGGAATCTTGTATTCGCCAATGTGATCCAGCGTCGTGTCAAAACTGTCAGCAAACAAACGCGCACGTGTCAGTGCCACATCATCCGCCTCGCGCATGGCAGGCGCAAAGGCTCCCACAAGGTCCAGATGCGTTCCTTCCGACAGCAAGGCACCTTTGATCACCGGCTCTTCACTCATCGTAGCGCTGCAAATAATATCCGCTGCAGGAAGAGCTGCATCCAGATCGGAGACAGCGTCCACAGCAGTTCCGGTCCAGCTTTGCAATTCTGTTGCAAGCGATGCTGCCCGCTGCATTGTTCGGTTCCAGATCAGCACTTTTTCCAGCGCAGGCCGCGCCGCTAAATGTGCTTCAATCAACGGGCCTGCCATGTTGCCAGCCCCCACCATCAGCAGGGTTTTGGAGTTCTCACGTGACAGCAATGTGCTGCCAAGGGCGCTGTCAGCGGCAGTTTTCAAGCGTGTCTCTGCCGGGCCATCGATCAGACCAATCGGCGTGCCGGTTGCCTCATTGAACATGATAACCTGTCCCTGCACCGATGGCAGAGCGGGACTTTGCGATGGATTATCGGGGTAGATCGTAACCGCTTTAGTACAAGCTCCCAGACCCTCAATCCACGCAGAGCGCACCAGATATTTCCGGCCGGCCTGTGCCAAAAGCGTATCATTGACCAGCGCTTTTGGCAGTGTATGCCCATGACGCAAAGCTGCGATCAACGAAGGCCAGTCGATGGAAGCTTCCAGCATATCTGCGGTGAGGATTTGCATGACGGGGTCCGAGATTCTTATGGGTTGAATTCAGTGTGGTATCACGGATTCTCGGAACAAGTCCGAGAATGACGGGGATAGAATGTTGCGCTTATTCTCTACCCCTGCAATCGTCCAAACACCATCCTGTTCATAAGCTGTATCAACGCACCTCTGCGTCATTCTCGGACTTGTTCCGAGAATCCACCAGCACCAATCCCAGATCATCAGCATTCAAAACAAAGGCCTTGCCAAAACCGCCATTGAGATAAGCATTTTCAACGGCGAACCGGAACAGAAAAAAATCTCCGAAATCGACATAAAGAGCCGCTTTGGGATGCTGTTTCAGATAATGCGCCCGTGTTTGCGCATGATCCTCGGAAATCTTGTTCAAACGTATGGCTTTCGCCTGCAAGGTGATGCGCGGATGCGCAAGCGGGTCACCCTTGCCCGGCTCACCCACCAGCACAGAACAGGTTGCATTCTCGATCAATGCTTTCGTGTGATAGGCCAGCGTCGACATCAGAGAAATTGGCCGCCCTTCACCGTCCAGTGTAAACGCAATGCGACTGGCCAAAGGACAACCAGTGCCCGGTTCCAGCGTTGCCAGCGCAGCAAAGCGGGCCTCTGCCAACAAGCGCCTGCCCAACGCGCGCGCCTCATCATCGGTTTCCCGGATGGGACTTTTCGGTTCAGCCATTGTCAGGTCCACACTCTTGGAAAATCGAGCCCCCGGCATCACCGGGAGCCCTTAGCACAATCAGCCTGTTTTGCTACATGGCTTTGTAAGCGTCGACGGCAGCTTTACCGGCATCACCGGCTGAATCCAGCCATTCCTGCGTCATGGTTTCACCAAAGCCCTGCAATTCCGCCTTCAGCGCGTCACCAGGGGCAGCAACTTCCATGCCGTTTTCAGCCAGACCGTCCAGATAGAACTGCGTAAGTTCTTTCGCTTTTGCCAGGCCAGCAGCTTCTGCCTGGGCGCCGCACTCGGTAACGGCTGCCTTGTTGGCATCGCTCAGAGCATCCCATGCATCCTTGTTGACGAACACGGTGTTGCGGGGAAGCCAGGCCTGCACATCATAAAAATGAGTCAGCTGCTCCCACACTTTGCGGTCATAACCGGTTGAACCGGAAGAAATGAACGCTTCGGCAACGCCGGTGGCCAATGCCTGAGACAATTCCGCGGCTTCAATCTGGACCGGTACCATGCCTGCCAGTTCAGCAATACGCGCTGTCGCGGCATTATAGGCGCGGAATTTGATGCCGGACATGTCGCTGACACCAGCCACTTCCTTCTTGAAGTAAAGGCCCTGAGGCGGCCATGGCACAGCGTAAACATATTCAAGGTTCTGCTTTGCAAGCGCCTCTTTCACAGCGCCGGAAGCTGCTTTCCAAAGTGCAACGGAATCATCAAATGACGTTGCCAGAAACGGAATGGAATCAACGCCGAACAGCGGATCCTCATTGGCATGCGCTGACAGCAGCCGCTCGCCAATCGGGGCCTGGCCGGTCTGTACCGCACGTTTGATTTCGCCACCCTTGTAGAGCGAGCCACCGGGATGGGTGACAATTTCAAGATCACCACCTGTTGCTTCGGTCACGCAGGCGGCAAACATCGCACCGTTTTCCGAGTGATAATTGGATGCAGCATAGGCCATTGGCATATCCCACTTCTCTGCATAGGCCCCAGCTGTGGAGGCACCAACAAGCGCGACTGCAGCCGCACTGAGGGTTAAAGTTCTTTTCAAGCTCATAACTTTTGTCCCCTGTTTTGATTCATGATTCCTGAATAGGTATTCAGGAAATCGACGACGAGATCGACCTGTGTCGGTACGCCCGACAAGCAATCTGAGGCGATGCGACCAGTTTTTGCTCTAGCTGTCAATCCGACATTGGGCACGCTCGGAATCACCGCATTTTCACCCCTTCACAATCGGCTTTCGCTAACCATTCAACATCGCATCCTGCTGCATTTCATGTCAGACTGACGATCAATCTCAGCCGTTGGGTATGCAAACATGACACAGAACACAGGGGCACAAATCGGCCTGCTTATGCTGGAAAGCCGCTTCCCCCGGTTCAAGGGAGATATCGGCCATCCAGAAACGTTCAATCCGCCCGCATTGGTTGCAACCATCCGCAACGCGACACCGAAGCGCGTGGTTGAAGATCAGGCAACGGGCCTGGTCAATAGCTTTTCCGATGCCGCAAAGAAACTGGAACAGGCCGGGGCCAGCCTCATCACAACCAGTTGCGGCTTTCTTGTGCTCCACCAGAAAGCACTGGAAACCGCCGTCACCGTGCCGGTTGTCAGTTCCGCATTGCTGGCCGTTCCCATTGCCGCTGAGCAATTACGCCCAGATGGTTTGCGACCAGCAATTTTGACAATTTCGTCTGAAAACCTGACCGACGCCCATCTGCAGGCGGCTGACTGTCCATTGGAAACGCCCATTGGAGCTCCTGATCCGAAGGGGCATTTCTGCACACAGATTCTCGGCAATCATGAAACCATGGATGAAGATGCAGCCAGACAGGATGTCATCACCGCCGCGACAAACCTCATCAACAAACACACAGACATCGGAGCGTTGGTGCTCGAATGCACCAATATGCCACCCTATGCGTCTGATCTGGCCCGGCTGTTCGAAATACCCATTCTGTCCCTGCCCGGCCTGCTACCGCTTTGCCAGACAGGGTTGAGCTTCAAGGCAGCAACGCGCAAAGCGCTGGCGATGTAGCAACCAACATGTTACATTCATAAAAACATATATGTTGGGAGCATGTCATGACCTTGGATCGCCGCGAATTACTGGCCGGAGCCGGCCTGATCGGTGCAGCCGCCGCATTGGGTCTTAACCGTCCCGCCTTCGCTGCCAGCGAAAAACCCTTGGGCAATGGTAAAATCACTGTTCTCAGCGATGGCCATATGAGTTTCCCAACCAGCTTCATGTACCCGGACGTTGCCGATGATGCCATGACCGCGCTTCTGACCAATCACAATTTGCCCACAGACCTTCTGGAACCACCCTGCAATCTGACTCTTTATCAAACCGGTGACCGCACCATTTTGTTTGATGTCGGCGGCGGCAGTCAGTTTCTCCCGACCACAGGCAAATTGCCGGATGCATTGGATGCCATTGGCCTTGCTCCCGAAGACATAACAGATGTCATTTTCACCCATGCCCACCCCGATCACCTTTGGGGATTGCTCGATGATTTTGACGATCTGCTTTTCCCGGATGCCAACCACTACATATCGGAGCCGGAATGGGCTTTCTGGATTGATCCGGACACCGTCAACAAAGTGCGCGAGGACCAACAGGGATTGGCCGTTGGCTCCAAGCGCCGATTGGAGGTCTTGTCTGATCAAATCACGCTGTTCAAGCCGGAAAGCGAGTTGCTCAGTGGCATCTACGCACATGACACATCCGGTCACACACCAGGCCATTGTTCCTTCGAAATCAGCCAGGGATCAGAACAATTGCTGGTGCTGGGCGATGCGCTGGCCCATCCAATCATTACCTTTGAGCACCCAGAATGGCCGTTCGGGCAGGACATCAACACCGAGCGCAGCATCATTACAAGAAAGCGTCTGCTGGACTTCCTTGCAACTCGGCAAATGGAATTGATCGGTTACCACTTGCCCTATCCGGGCTTCGGTCGGGCGGAACGACACGACTCTGCCTATCGTTTCGTCACTGCCTAAGGGCTTAAACCTGCATAATTGCGCTATTTGCCTTTGTGACAGGCAAATATTTCCTTTTGAGCGGACCTTTTGCAAACCATTGCCTCTGCCAAATCGACTGCAGGGTGTAACACACCGCCCTGTTTGGAATTGGGGCCTTCTATGTTCGAGCTTCTGGAAAATCTGCGTGAAACCTATGAGACGGCAACACTGGTGGTGTTTGGCGCTTTTGGGCTTGGCATTCTATTTGGTATCATTGCGGAAATCAGCAAATACTGCATGCGTGCAGCGGTGGCCGAATGGGCGACACCATCACAGGATGATACGCCAGCCAGATATCGCACAGGCTTGATCGGCTTTGCCGTTCTGGCAGCGCTTATTGGGACACAGGCGATGCATTACACCGGACTCATTGACTTGTCGCAAAGCATTTACTGGTCCGTCCCCATTCGCCCTTTGCCTCTGATCGTCGGTGGCCTGCTGTTTGGTATTGGCATGGTGCTCACCGGCGGATGCGTCAGCCGCCTTCTGGTGCTGGCAGCTTCCGGAAATGCCCGCGCCGTCGTAACGCTTCTGGTCACCGGCATCACGGCCTATGCGACCTTGCGCGGAATTTTGGCATTGCCAAGAATTGAACTGGAAAACCTCATCGCAAGTGAGGTCACACCAGCGTCCCTGTTTGCCGACAATGCAAGCCTCATCAGTGTATTTTTCGGCCTCGTAATGGCGCTGGCAATTGCTGTTGTTCTAACCACCCGAGGGCGCGGCTTTGGACGCGCCGCGCTGCCAGGCATTGCCATTGGTCTGCTGGTGGTTCTGGGATGGTTTATTACAGGTGTTGTGGGGCTGGACGATTTTGAACCGACCCAACTCACGTCACTCAGCTTCGTCGCGCCAATTGCGGAAAGCATACAATATCTGATGATCTTTACCGGCGACACCATACGCTTTTCAATTGCCTTGGTGGGAGGCGTCTTGGTGGGTGCTTTTGTCAGCGCGGCCATATCTGGTCGCTTCCGCTTTCAGGGTTTTGTCAATGAGCGCTCTGTGTTGCGCTATCTGAGCGGTGCCGTGCTGATGGGGTTTGGCGGAGTGACTGCGCTGGGCTGCACAGTTGGCCAGGGCGTGACCGGCCTTTCGACCGTTGCTCCCTCATCGCTGATTTCACTTGCTGCCATTCTGGTTGGCAGCTTTGTCACGATGAAACTGCAGACGGCGCGCCGCCCACAGGGCGACGCGACGTCAAAGCTTATTCCGGCAAAATAGGTTTTGGCTTCAGGATCTATCCAAACAGATCATCGGTCATGGCTGCATACCAGCTTTCCGACTCCTCATAGGTAGTCTTGCGAAGCTCATCACTTTCACCGGTTTGTGAAATAAAGCTCTCAACACTTTCAATTGATTCAGCTCCTGCCTGATACCGAGCACCAACCTTCACGCCATCATTTGGCGCAATCAAGCTCCAGCATGTATTGGCAAAACGGGCGTCGAACACACGACTTCCCGTAAGTTCTGCCCGAATATGATTAGCTGCCACCTTGGCCTGACTGTTGGCAGAGAAGCCCGATTTCGGCATGGCAGAGGCAACAGAGGCATCACCAAGAACATAAATCGCCTCATCGGCCTTTGTTTGCATGGATGCCGGCACAATCGGTGCCCAGTCACCATCCGTCACGCCAGCATGCATCGCAATCGCACCAGCTTTTTGTCCGGGGATCACACTCATTGCATCAGCTTCAAACGTGTCGAAATCGGTCTCGACAGACATGTTTTCAGTATCAACATTTGAAATACCGCCATGAATATCTGACCCAATCCACTCCACCATGCCTGGATAATGTCTTTCCCAACCTTCGGAAAACAGCCCCTGCTTTGAGAATTTCTCTTTGGGATCCAGCACAATGATTTTTGCAGTCGGGTTTGTTTGTTTCAGAATGTGGGCGATCATCGAGACGCGCTCATAAGGACCAGGAGGACACCGGAAAGGGTTTGGTGGCGGCACCATGATGAAGGTTCCCCCTTCAGGCAATGCCTCAACTTGGTCCTTGATGATTTGAACCTGGGTCCCTGATTTCCAGCCATGAGGTACGCGGCTTTGCGCCTCAACCGAATAACCCGGTACGCTGTCATATTTCATGTCGATACCGGGCGACAGCACCAACCTGTCATAGCCAAGACTCGCACCGGACCCCAGAGCAACGGTTTTCGCAGCTCCATCAACGCCAACGGCCCAGTCATGTACGACATTGATGCCATATTCGCTCACCAGCTTGTCATAGCCATGCCCGATGGAGGCAAAATCACGAAAGCCACCCAGATATAGATTTGAAAAGAAGCATGTGTAGTAACGCTTGTTGGGTTCCACCAGCGTCACATCAATCTCGCCGTTTGAATCCTTGGCAATATAACGTGCGGCTGTCGCGCCCCCGGCACCGCCACCAACAACCACCACTTTGGGCTTTGCCCCAAGAGCAATGTTGGGCGTGGCCAATGTGGTCAATGACGCTGCTCCCAACAACGCATTAAACTTCCGCCTGGAAAGTTTCGATGAAATGGACATACGTTTCCTCCTCATTCAGTTGGTAAACTTGCAAAATAGGCAGCAAGCGCGGACAGCTGTTCCTCATCCAGACCGCTTGCAATTGTCTGCATGGCTATGTTTTCCAGAGTTTTCGATTTATAGCCCTGCATCACCGCAAGGAAGGTTTCTTCCTCAAGGCCTGCAATGGCTGGAATTTGCCGTTCATCATCACCGCCAGCGCGGTGGCAGGACGCACATTCCGCCGCAAGATAGGCGCCATATTCCACATCACTGGCGGAAGCAGCGTGGCCAAGCCCCAACAACAAGCCCGCCACTGCAATGCACCGGGCCATATTCAGATATCTCATTGACGGCTCCCCAACGGCCAGACCTGTTTCAAAGGCTCAAGCACGGATCCATGAACCAGCGCATGCAGACCAATCCACGCGCCCAGATACATTCCGATCAATGCTATCGGGGCAGAATAGGCCAATGCAGACGCTGCTGAAAGACCCTGCCCCACTGTGCAGCCCAACGCGGTAACACCACCAAATCCCATGAGCACGCCACCCAACATTTGCCGGCGCATTTCACGGGCGTCATCGCACACTTCCCAGCGAAAATGTCGTTGGATCAGGGTCGTAATGGCAGCTCCGACAACGACCCCCGCGACGGCGCCGATACCAAATTTCAAACTGGCACCGGTCATCTTCATGACATAGATCAGAGATTCGCCCAATGGCGCTGAAAACGTAAATGATTCAATGGGGTAAGCCTCAAATGGATCATACGCCAAAACGCCCGTAGCAAACCAGCCAAAGGCAATGGTAAGTCCCACCAGTGCAGCCGTGAAAAGCACCCTGACATTCTGCCGCAGTGCTTTTGAAGACAGACAAAACCCGGCCAGCAACAAGGCCAGAAAGATGCCTGCGATGCTGGCTGGAACGCCAATGTATTGTTCAATTGCAAATGCAAACCCGGCATTGCTCGGGTTAAGATTTCTGGCAGGCACACCAAGACCGATCCGCAGATAAGCTGCGGCGCCACCCAATGTAGCATAGGCGGTAATGCCCATCACGAGAAAAGTAACGATTGATTTCAGATCTCCGCCACCAATGCGGGCCAAAGTTCCAAATCCGCACGTCCCAACAAGTGACATGCCAAAACCAAAAATCAGACTCCCCACAAGAGTGGCAATCAAAGTTGTCGGTGAAGCAAGATAAAATGTCCGGGAAATATCAATCAGGCCGCTGCCATGCAGCCCATAAGTTGCAAGTGCTCCAATGGCGATTGCAAGCCCCCACATACGCAAGCGCAAGCCGTTTCCGGCAAGCACTTTGTCTTCAATGGCTCCAAGCGTGCAAAACCGCCCCCAACGCGCCGCAAAGCCAAGGACCGCACCGCCTGCCAACCCACAAAGAGCTGCAGTCGTGCCCGGCGACAGCTCCTCCATGCTGCAGACCTCCCGACATATTAGTTTTTTTGAATATATATGATTTCAACCTAATTTGCAATCAGGGTATGGCCAATTGCTCAGCAGTCATCTTGGCAGAACAGATCATAGACCAGCCCGATCATGCGCTCCACGCGCTCATCGGCCAGCGAATAATACATCACTTTTCCCTCCCGACGGGTCTTGACGAGACCTTCCAGCCTGAGGCGCGCAAGCTGTTGTGAAACCGCGGCTTGACGGGCGGACAACAACTCTTCCATTTCGGTCACCGAGCATTCGCCCTCAACAAGGCGACACAGGATCATCAGTCGGCCTTCATGCCCAAGCGCCTTGAGAAAGTCAGTTGCCTCCTTGGCGCTATCCATCATGGCATCCATGGATTTACCATCACCGAGAACCGGCAGGGCATTGGAGGATTGAGAACGGCTATCAGTTACAGGCATGTCAAGAACACCAGTCAGGTTTTTGCAGCGTTGCCCAACGCCAGTGGGTCCGAAATCGGCGCCGCAGAATCGAGCGCAGGAGCAGACCCGGGGGAGGAGGCAGGCAGCTTGTTCATGAGATCAGATAACATCCACCAAAACAACTCGTCACCGGGATATCCCCGAATACGGCCCAGTTCAACACCATCCTCAACCAGCACAAAGCTGGGCGTAAAGCGTTCCATCTGGATGCCGCGCAGATCGTCAGGCAAAGGTTGGTGAATATCGACACTGCGCAACGGCGCCCGCTTGCCCTCATCTGTTTTGGGGTAAATCGGACCAATTTCCGCATGCCAGCGTTCGCACCAGTGGCAGGCTTTCTGCTCCATCATAATCAGCTCTGCAGCTTTCGCCGGCAAAACCCAGAAACAGATCATCAAGCCCAGCGCAAACAGCACATGTTGGGTGGTCCCGAGTTTCAACAGCAGGCCTTTCTGAAAAAGTCTTTTACACATTACTTGCCGTTATAGCAGCTTTCCCGATTGCTGAAAACAGAAACAAATTGTAATATCTGAATATGAACTGTGCCACACGACATATTTAAGACGGTTCAGACAGGGTGGAACAAGCAGCATGGACCTCACCGTATCATTAAGCGGCGCACTGGCAGCCGGGCTGTTGTCCTTCGCCTCTCCGTGCGTGCTGCCACTTGTTCCTCCCTATCTGTGTTTTCTGGCTGGCGTCAGTCTGGATGAACTAACCGATGATGAGCGACCACCTGTGCTTATGGGCCGGGTTGTGGTTGCATCCCTGTTCTTTGTATTGGGTTTTGCCACAGTGTTCGTCGCCTTGGGGGCAAGTGCTTCTCTCGTCGGATCTTTTGTAACCCAGCACCTGACCACGCTCAGCTATGTCGCAGGCGTTATCATAATCATTCTTGGTCTGCATTTTTTAGGTGTTCTGCGCATCGGTCTGTTGTTTCGCGAAGCCCGGTTTCAAGTGCGCAATAAGCCCATTGGCCTGCTGGGTGCCTATGTGGTTGGATTGGCTTTCGCCTTCGGCTGGACACCGTGCGTCGGCCCGGTCCTGGCCACCATATTGTTGGTCGCAAGCACAAGTGGCGATCCTTTGAACGGGGCCGTCCTGCTGTTTGCCTATGCCCTTGGAATTGGCATCCCGTTCATTTTGGCGGCTTTCTTTGCCGGGCCATTCATGCGCTTCATGAGCCGTTTTCGCAGACACATGGCCCTGGTTGAAAAAATCATGGGTGGCCTGCTGGTCCTGACCGGAATTCTGTTTTTGACCGGGTCCATGCAAACTCTGTCCTATCTCATGCTGGAGTGGTTTCCAGCCCTTGGCCAGATCGGTTAGAAATGAAACAAACCTTTGGAGAAAGAGATGAAATCTTTGATTGCAATTCTGACGGTGGCTTTTCTGGGTCTTGGCACCCCTGCCCTCAGCGCTAAGATCGGCGATGACGGGCTTCACAAACAGCCTTGGTTCAGCACAACATTCCGGGACATAGCCGAAGATATTGAGACGGCGGAGGCCGAAGGAAAGCGGCTGGTCATGATCTTCGAGCAGCGCGGCTGCATCTATTGCGAACGCCTTCATGAGACCGTTTTGTCAGACCCCGAGGTCGCGACCTACATTCAGGAGCACTTTATGGTCGTCCAGTACAACATGTTCGGTGATGAGGAAGTCATTGACCTTGATGGCCGCGAACTGACCGAAAAGACAGCAGCACGCGCCTGGAGTGTTGTCTTTACACCAACCATCATGTTCCTGCCTGAGAGTGTGCCGGACGGTATGACAACAGATAAGGCCGCTGTTGCCACCATGCCTGGTGCCTTTGGCAAATGGACGTCACTGCACATGTTTCAATGGGTTGTTGAAAAAGGTTACGAGACAGATGAGCACTTCCAGAAATACCATGCCAGAAAACTGGAAGAAGCCCGCGCCAGTGGCGCTTTGGTCGAATGACGGAAACAGCCGACAACGAAAAAATATGCTCCACATCTGCTGCAATGCAGCACAAGAACCTATTCATATGTTTGAATTTGTGATTGCCTTTTGCGGGTGATTATTGCATCCTCATGGCAGCAGCTAAGGCTGCTTAGGGGAGAAAATTATGAGATATGGAAAACTGCGCGCAAGTGCCACGGCACTCGCTGCTGCCGGTCTGGGTGTTGCATTCTTTGGAAGCGCTATGGCCGCTGAGTTAGCGCCACAGCAGGTGGTTTACGATGAAGGCAAGGTGTCAACATCTTTGTCCGGCATGCCGGGTGATGTGGAAGCTGGCCGCAAAGTGATGACAACACGTGGTCAGGGCAACTGCATTGCCTGCCACGAGGTGACTGCGCTCAAGGAAGTGCCCTTTCACGGGGAAGTCGGACCAACACTTGATGGTGCTGGCGAGCGTTGGACTGAAGCAGAATTGCGCGGCATCGTCGCCAACTCCAAGATGACCTTCGAAGATTCAATGATGCCATCTTTCTATAAGGTCAGTGGCTATATTAGACCCGGAAACGCCTTTACCGGAAAAGCTGCGAAAACAGCGGAATTACCACCTCTTCTGACAGCTCAGCAGATCGAAGACGTGGTGGCATATCTTCTGACACTGAAAGAATAATTCAGCGTCAGAATTGCCTTTAAGATAGGAGACAGATCGATGGAACTCACAAGACGCAAGGCCTTGATGCTGGGAGCCGGTGTAACCGCTCTTGCATTCATGCCGTTTACACCTGCCACAGCTGCCGTTGAAGAAGCGATAGCCAAGTTTACCGGCGGCGCAGATGTCGGCGAAGGTGACATTACACTGACAACGCCGGAAATCGCAGAGAACGGAAATACGGTGCCGGTTTCAGTTGACGCGCCCGGTGCCGTGTCAATTGCCATTTTTGCAGCTGGCAACCCCAGTCATGACGTGGTGACCTTCAGTTTTGGTCCATTGGCCGCCTCACACAGTGCGTCCACCAGAATGCGTCTGGCTGGCACACAGGACGTGATTGCAATTGCCAAGATGTCGGACGGATCATTCGTGCGTGCAGCGAACCAGGTTAAAGTAACAATTGGCGGCTGCGGCGGTTAAGATAAGGAGACGGGCTCATGGCCAAAGGTGTAAAACCACGCGTGAAAGTTCCAAAGTCGGTATCGGCTGGCGAAACGATCACAATCAAGACCCTGATCAGCCACAAAATGGAATCAGGACAACGCAAAGACAAAGAAGGCAATCTGATTCCGCGTTCGATCATCAACCGTTTCACCTGTGAGTTTAACGGTGAGACAGTGATCGACGTCAATCTGGAACCTGCCATCTCGACCAACCCGTATTTTGAATTCGAAGCCAAGGTTCCCGAAGCAGGTGACTTCAAATTCACCTGGTACGACGATGACGGCTCAGTCTACGAAGAAACAAAATCCATCGCGGTGAATTGACGCGACCGACTGAATAATGGGGAGGAAACACATGCGATCGATCTCACTGAGGATTTTGACCTCTGTTACCGCGCTTGCGGTAATGGGAAGTCTGAGCGCAATGGCCGAAGATCTACCGGAACTGGTCATTAATGAAGACATTGAAATGGTGACCAGGACCAAGGCTCCGGCTCATTTGGAGAATCTCGACGAGATTCGCTCCGGATGGACATTTCGCACAAAGGAAACCCAGGCATTCCAGATGGATGATTTCGACAATCCTGGAATGATCTTTGTCGATCAGGCTCTGGATACTTGGGAAACCGTTGACGGGGCAGCAGGCAAATCCTGTGCCTCCTGTCACGAAGGCCCTGAAAGCATGGCAGGCATGCGCGCATCCATGCCGAAATGGAACGAAGACGCTGGCGCTGTCTGGACCATGGAAATGTACATCAATGACTGCCGCGAAAACCGCATGCAGGCAGATGCATGGGGCTGGAAGTCACAGCCAATGCTGAACATGAATGCGCTCATTTCCCTGCAATCCCGCGGAATGCCGGTGGACGTCAAGATTGATGGCCCTGCTCAATCCACATGGGAAAAAGGCAAGGAAATGTACTACACGCGGTATGGCCAGTTGGAACTGTCCTGCGCCAATTGTCATGAACAGAATTATGACAATTACATTCGGGCTGATCATCTGTCCCAAGGTCAGATCAATGGCTTTCCGGTCTACCGCCTGAAGCAGGCTAATCTGATCACATCACATAATCGGTTCAAGGGCTGCATCCGCGACACCCGCGCTGAAACCTTCAGCGAAGGTTCTCCGGAGTTTGTTGCGCTTGAGCTTTATGTCAGCTCACGGGGCAATGGCCTGTCTGTTGAAGCGCCATCTGTGCGCAACTGATTTGATCGCCACACCATAAACTCTGGCCGCTTTGAACAAATTCCAAAGCGGCCAGCAGCCGGCAAGCTATATAAAACAGATCACGTTTCGTGTCGTTGTTCAGACGTGCGGCACCCAATTACACGGTCAAACCGTGCTGAATTTTTGACCCTAAAATTTCCACCTAAGACCAATTGAGGTGACATTGTCATGATTTCCCGCCGTCATTTTCTTCAGGCCGGCATGGCCGCTTCCGCGCTATTGGGTCCATCAAGCTTTGGGCAATGGTCTGCGCTGGCCGCGACACAAGCGCTGACCCAGCAACAACTTCTCGACTTTGACGATTTTGGCAATGTGACGCTGGTCCACATCACCGATATTCATGCTCAGGCAATGCCGATCTTCTTCCGCGAGCCATCCATCAATATTGGCGTAGGAACTGTCGAAGGCCTGCCGCCGCACATTACCGGTGATGATTTTCTGAAAAGCTTTGGTGTTGAGGCTGGCAGTCCGGCTTCCTATGCCCTGACCTCCGTCGATTTCACATCGCTTGCCAAAACCTATGGACGCATGGGCGGTCTTGATCGTGTTGCCACCGTAGTAAACTCGATCCGTGCCGAAAGAGACGCCAACATGCTGCTGCTGGATGGCGGTGATACCTGGCAAGGCTCTTACGTCTCCAACCAGACCAATGGTCAGGATATGGTAGAAATCATGAATGTCCTGAAACCCGACGCCATGACCGCCCACTGGGAATTCACCTATGGCGAAGATCGGGTTGCGGAGATTGTTGACAGCCTGCCCTTCCCTTTGCTCGGCTCTAACATATTCGACAAGGAATGGGACGAACCAGCCTATGAGCATACAAAATTCTTTGACCGTGGCGGCGTTAAAATAGCGGTTGTCGGACAGGCCTTCCCCTATCTGCCAATTGCCAATCCCGGCTGGATGTTCCCATCACTCTCCTTTGGCATTCGTGAAAAAGTTCTGCAGGAAAATGTCGATGCCGCACGGGCCGAAGGCGCTGAACTGGTCGTGCTGCTTTCACACAACGGATTTGATGTCGACCGCAAGCTCGCAGATCGTGTGACGGGTATCGACGTTATTCTGACCGGTCACACCCATGATGCACTGCCTGAGCCAGTGCTGGTCGGTCAGACATTGCTCCTGGCCTCTGGCTCAAACGGTAAATTTGTGTCCCGCCTCGATCTTGATGTACAAGATGGGGCAGTCAAAGGATTCAAATACCGGCTCATCCCGATTTTCTCCGATGTGCTGGATGCCGATGAAACCATGGCTGCCAAAATTGCGGAAACACGTGCGCCATTCGACGGCGAATTGTCTCGAATTGTTGGCAATACCAAATCCCTGCTCTATCGACGTGGCAACTTCAACGGCACGTTTGACGATCTCATCTGTCAGGCGCTTTTGGAAGAGCGCGAAGCTGACATTGCCCTGTCGCCCGGCTTTCGCTGGGGACCAAGCCTGCTGCCGGGTCAGGACATTACTGTCGAAGACATCCATAATGGAACAGCCATGAGCTACCCCGCTGCCTATCGCAGTGAGATGGATGGCAAGCTGATCAAGGATATTCTGGAAGACGTTGCAGATAATCTGTTCAACCCGGACCCTTACTATCAGCAGGGCGGCGACATGGTCCGCGTCGGTGGCATGGGCTACACAATAGATATCGACAAGCCGATTGGCAGTCGTATTTCAGACATGACCGTGTTGAAGACAGGCGAGGCCGTAGACCCATCGCGAACATATATTGTCTCAGGTTGGGCCAGCGTCAATGAAGCGACACAAGGCCCTGCTATCTGGGATGTGGTGGAAAACTACCTTGCCCGTGAGCAGACAGTCGACATTTCGGAAAACCGCTCCGTCATCCTGCGTCGGAGCTAGGGTCCGGACCCAGCAGCAATCACTGTTTGACCTGATTGAAAAAATACAGATAGTTCGGTCTCTCAAGCTTTCATCGGAGACCGGACCCTTATGGCTGACCCTGAAGTTCTTCACCTTGCGCCGGGCAAAATTGCCAACGTAGTCACCTATCTTGAAATGACAGAAAAACCCGAATGGGCAAGCACCCATACCAACCATCCGGGCCTGAGCCTGCGGCAAGACCGTGCGTTTGATCTGACCAGATATCGTGCCTTGTTCCGCGCAGTGGGAGAAGACTGGCTCTGGAGTTCCAGGCTTGCTTATGACGACACAAAACTTGCCAGCCGCCTTCATGCTGAAAACGTTGATTTATTCGAAGTCATATTTGAAGGCAGCGTGGCCGGAATGGTGGAGCTGTGTCGCCATAGCCCGGAAGATATCGAGTTATCATTCTTTGGCTTGAAGTCCAATTTCACCGGCCAGGGACTCGGCCGCGATCTGATGCAATTGACGCTAAATCAGGCGTGGGCGGCTGAAGCGCAAAAGCTTTGGCTCCACACCTGCACATTTGATCACCCGGCTGCTCTCAAATTCTATCAGAGCTGCGGCTTCACCCCGACAGGCTTTGCTGTGGAAGTCATGGACGACCCTCGTTTGCTTGGCCTCCTGCCCGAAACAGCGGGCTCGCATGTACCCTTGCTGAAACCATCCAGCGTTTAGGGTGCAGACCCTTTATGGGTGATGAAATAGCAGAACAAATGGCAATGAGATGCAAGGAAATGCACGCAGAGCGGGCTTTCTGCCCGGTCAAGTGCTTTGACGCCGCAGGTCGCAGCCATTTTTCTGTCCATCAAGGATCGGGCCTGTTTGCCCGCAGCCCGCGTCGCAAAGACTTGAAAGTCTTCAGACTTCCTGCTTCCTTGCTCCTGGTCTGCAAACAAACCGATCCCGACTATTTCACCACCCATAATGGGGCCGTACCCTAAGGACACATCATGAGAACAGCGCTCGTAACTGGAGGAGCCAAAGGTATTGGTGAAGCCATCGCAAGAGCTTTGGCAAACGACCACGGCATGCAGCTTGTACTTTGGGGCCGCGATGAACGCGCGCTCGTGAAAGCCTGCGATACACTTGCGGCCAATGGAACACCGGCCAGCTACGCCGTCGTCGACATGGGCGACATGGCTTCTATCCAGACCGGCCTGGATCAGTTGGCAGTTCAGGAAATGGCCATTGATGTTCTGATCAACAATGCTGGAATTCTGACGGACGAGCCATTGTTGCAAATGGCGGATGCCGACATTGTAGCCCACATAGCAATCAATGCGCTTGGTCCACTGCGGCTGATCCGAGCACTTGCGCCTTCTATGACAAAGCGTGGCTATGGCCGGATTGTGAATGTTTCATCTGGCTGGGGATCCTTTGACGAGGGACTGGGACCGGGTGCATATGGACTTTCAAAGGCGCTTCTGAACGCAATCACCGTAAAGACGGCGGCAGAACTCCCGGCTCACATCGCGGTCAATGCGGCCTGCCCGGGATGGGTACGCACGCAAATGGGCGGAGCGGGAGCAAATCGCAGCGTCGAGGAAGGTGCCGACACACCGGTTTGGCTGGCCACTCTGGAGGCGCCAGCACCAACCGGGCAATTCTTCCGCAATCGCAAGCCAATCAAGTGGTAACGGGATTGGCCGAGCGTTTGATAAGTGCAGCAGACGCGGCGCTTGCAAGCACCGCATAAGCGTAAAACCAAAGCCCGAGTTGTGTCGTGGCCGTAGCAAACCCGCTGGTCTTTGCAGCAAAGATAACGATGGCAACCAGCAAGACATCCATCATCGACCAACGACCAACCATGGAAATATGCCGAAATGCCGTGGATGCCTGTCCATTTTGCGAATAGCGACCAATGGCTTCAAGAAACAACACAAACAGTTTCGCGACAGGGAAAATCAGAGAAAAGGCTCCCACCATAAGCGATAGGAACACATCACCATTTTGCCAAAGCCCTGCGACGATTTGCAGAAGAGATGGTGTTTCGGTGAAAAAATAGAGTTTTTCCAGCACCAGAAGTGGCAAAAGGATGCCCGCTGCAAAAGACAGCGCTCCCGACATCAGAAAAAAGGCAAGCAACCAAACAAACATCGGTTGCAAATGCGCCTTTCGGACGTAAGATTCAAGTGTTTTCGCACGCATCCTGCACCCGCCTTCAGGAACAACTATCCTGGCGGGTCAGAATTTCAGCGACGCGATAATCAGCCGTTGCGGTGCCGCTGATTGGCAATCTCGTCCATATCTTCCTGTTCAGCCCAATCGGCTTCCAGTTTCGATTTGGCCATGTCCCGCTCTGCCAGCAATTCAACCTTTTTGAGATCCTCAACTGCTTCTGAAAGGGCATCGTGAGCAACTGTGCGTTGCTTGTCGAGATCCTCAATCGAAGTCATTAGGTTTTCGCGGCGTTGGGCAGCTGCTTTGGCAAATGTCGAGTAGGCGTAGTGGCCTATATCTTCAATTCCAGTGCGCTTTTGTTCTGAAATAATTTGCGCATCCAGCTCATCTGCCATGACCTGAAAGTCGGCAATCATACTCTCAATCTGAGTCAGTTGCCGACGCTTCTCGTCTACCTGAAATCGCTTTAACTTAATCAAGCTTTCCCGAGACTTCATACTCAATACCCCTTAAAAGTCTCACGACACATTACACGGTCGCGCTTTCTTCTGCCGTACCTGCCCCGGCTGCACCCAACTCAGCAGCACTAACCGGTGCGTGGGATAAAATCTCCCGCAGCACAGCAAAACTCTCGTCAATAGAACTGGCATCATGCTGGCTTTGACTTAAGAATTTCTCAATTTGAGGTATAATTTTGAGCGCTTCGTCAGTTAATGCATCGCTGCCTGTTCGATAAGCCCCCAATCGGATCAGTTCCTCCATATCACGGTAGCGTGCCATGAGACGCCGTGCCTGACCCACCAGTTCCTGATTTTCAGGGCTGAGCGCGTCTGTGAACGTACGGGAAACCGAAGACAGTACATCTATAGCGGGGAAACGCCCGCGCTCGGCAATATCACGGGACAGCACGACATGACCGTCCAGAATACCCCGCACCGTGTCAGATACGGGTTCATTGGTATTATCGCCTTCGACAAGCACTGCGAACAGGCCGGTAATATTGCCCTGTCCCTGCTTTCCAGGGCCTGCACGTTCCAGCAGACGCGGCAATTCACTGAAGACGCTGGGCGGATATCCTTTCGTGGTGGGAGGCTCACCAGCTGACAGGCCGATCTCTCGCTGGGCTTGGGCAAAACGCGTCAGATTATCCATCAGACACAAGACCTCACGCCCTCTTGCACTGAAATATTGTGCCAGAGCCAGAGTAGTGTGTGCTGCCTGACGTCGCATAAGTGCAGGCGCATCAGACGTTGCAACCACCAGAACAGAGTTCTTCAACCCTTCACTGCCAAGCGTCTTCACCAGAAAGTCCTGAACTTCACGGCCACGTTCACCAATAAGACCAATCACAGCCACATCTGCACTGCCGTTTCTGGCCAGCATGGACATCAACATGGACTTGCCAACGCCGGAGCCTGCGAAAATCCCCATTCGTTGACCAGCACAACACGGTAGAAAAGTATTGAAAGCACGTATTCCCAAATCCAGCGGCACTTCCACAAGATTGCGCTCATGAGGCGGCGGCGGTGGCTCCGAGAGGCTTTGCGCAATAGCGCCTGTCTGCAAGGGCCCCTTGCCGTCTATCGGGTTTCCCAAACCATCCAGAACGCGGCCAATCCAGGCATCACATGGATGAAGAACCGGCTCGGATTCCAGAAACTCCGCTACATCCCCAGGTTTAATGCCGGTCAACGGTCCATAAGCCAGGCAAACAGCAAATCTGTCACGGAACCCAACGACTTCGCAAATCAGTTTCTGCTGTTTCGGCCCTTTGAGCGCAATCGATAGTTGCGCACCAATTGCAAGATGGCCAATGGGTCCGGATACTTCGACAACCAGACCGCGAATAGCCGCAACCCGACCATAAGCGCGGATCATTTTCAGTTTGGACGTCTGTTGAATTAACGATTTCAAGCGCGTGCAATTCCAATTTGTTGCAAATTGCAAGAAGACGAAATGAAAAGTGCCTTAACAAACAATTTCGAAAAAACGCTGTTGGTAACGAATCATTTACGAAAAAGCTTAACAATAGGGGTAATCAAATCATTTGCCGGGGCAATTGACCAGAGCGTTTTTCACAACGACATTTTTGGCAGAAGTCTTGGGGAAACGCAGACAAAATGGATTCAATTGAATCTCTTAAGCAGCTTTCTTAAAGTAATTTATTAATTAATTTAGTGTCAAAAAAACGTTAAAAATCAATATAGTTAGAGTTTATTTGATAAGTTTTTCGGAACGGGGTTGCGCGAGAGAATCAGATTCTGTTAACCATTGTAAATTAGTATGATGATTAACAGTCGAGCAGCGATCAGATCCAACGTAACAGGCCATAGCCGTGCGTTAACAGGTCAGGCGCTGACGATGTGGAACAAGTGGAAACATTTGTTCGAGCGATACGTCCAGAAGGGCAATTTGGCTTAGGAAGAGAAACGATACATTGAACGGCAAACGGCAACAACAGCGGTTCAATGTTCCTAGAAGGGATAAACGATGCGGGTTCTGTTAATTGAAGACGATAGCTCTACGGCTCAAAGCATCGAGTTGATGCTGAAGTCAGAAAGCTTCAATGTGTATACAACCGATCTTGGGGAAGAAGGCATCGACCTTGGTAAGCTGTATGATTACGATCTGATCATGCTCGACCTGAACCTTCCCGATATGAGCGGCTATGAAGTGCTTCGAACACTCCGCGTCTCAAAAGTCAAAACACCCATCCTGATCCTCTCCGGTCTCGCGGGCATTGAAGACAAGGTACGTGGCCTCGGCTTTGGTGCCGATGATTACATGACCAAACCATTCCACAAGGATGAATTGGTCGCACGCATCCACGCTATTATCCGCCGTTCCAAAGGCCACGCACAATCGGTCATCACGACTGGCGAATTGAAGGTCAATCTGGACACCAAAACAGTGGAAGCCGGCGGACAACGCGTCCACCTGACCGGCAAAGAATATCAGATGCTGGAGCTGCTTTCGCTGCGCAAGGGAACAACCCTGACCAAGGAAATGTTCCTCAATCACCTGTATGGCGGCATGGACGAGCCAGAACTGAAAATCATCGATGTCTTTATCTGTAAATTGCGCAAGAAACTGTCGGTAGCCACCGGCGGCGCCAACTACATCGAAACCGTTTGGGGCCGCGGCTATGTGCTGCGCGAACCAGATGTTGAAGAATTGCGCGAAAGCGCCTGATTTTCAAAATCTGATACAACAATCAAACTGAAAAGCCCCCTTCATTGGGGGTTTTTGCTTTTATGCTCTGAAACCGACTAGTCATGAGCAACGGCTCGAATGTCACGCGACCAGTTTCAGGCGACCAGTTTCAAGCGGCAACCTTTAGCCGGTAAGTAATTTGGTTGAGACAGGACCGCAAAGCACTGCGGTCGAACTTTGCAAGACAATGATCAAACCCTGCCTCCACTGCTCTGTCTTTTGATAATGACGATGCAAGTGATGACACAGCGACCAATGGAATATTGGTCCAGTCCGGGTTTTCCTTCACCCTATTGGCAAGCAGGAAGCCGCTTTTATCCGGCGCATCCAGGTCGCAGACGATCGCAAGGAATGGCGCGCCAGCCTGTAAAGTCTCCAAGGCCTCCGAAACGCTGCCAACACCTGTGACATCATATCCACCAGCTTCCATTGCTGGTGTCAGCATTGATTTGAAAAACGGGTTTTCTTCCAAAAACAGAACTTTTGTATCTGGGCCTGGAAGTGAAGTTTGTTTCTGCGGTGACGCATCGTCAGTCAAGGAAGGCGACGGAGACGATGGCTCTGCCAACCCGACCTTGGCCTTGTTTAGCACGATCTTTTCATCATCTCTGGTTCTGGCCAGAATCAATGAAGATATCTGAGCCGGCGTGACAGGAATTTTGATAACGAAGACGGTGCCTTCACCCGGCACGGAATGAACCCTGATAGAGCCGCCAATTTTCTCAATGGAACTGCACGCGACATCCAGACCGACGCCACGACCGGAAAGCCGTGTCACAGCCTCGCATGTCGACAATCCCGGTTCGAAAATCAGCTGCGCGGCCTCTGCCTCATCCATATTTGAAAAGTCTGAATCATTTATAAGACCAAGAGCGAGTGCCTTTTGTTTGATCTTGTTTGTATTCAGCCCCTGACCATCATCAAGCACCTCGATAACAATATCACTGCCATGCCGAACAGCCGTAACCCCTATGGTCCCCTGTGCCGGTTTCCCCAAAGCAACACGTGCTTCGGGCGTTTCCAGACCATGGTCTGCAGAATTCCGCACCATATGTGCCAAAGGCGCCTTGATAAGATCAATAATCTGGCGGTCGACCTCAATTGCCTCCCCGTCCAGAACCAGTGCAATGTCCTTGCCTAGTCTGACAGCAAGGTTTTGCGTCATTGGAAGCAATTGACGCCATGCACTGCCAATCGGTTGGACCCGTGTATCAACAACGATTTTTTGTAACTGCGATGCAATGTCAGCCAGACGGTTGACCGCCGTTTTCAACTCGTAATCGTCGGATCGTCGCGCAATTTCCAACAAATGAGCGCGTGTCGTAATCAGATCAGTAACAGTTGATACAAGCTGCTCCAGAGACGTAACTTTGACGCGAAGCGTGTGTCGGGAAGCGGTTGCCTCACCGGCTTTCGAAGCCGAAGAAGACGGCAGATCCAGGTCATCTGGCACAACGACATCTGACGCATCGTCAAACAACCGATCCAGATCAGACTGTGACAGGTTTTTGTGGCCCGGCAGCATCACCCGCGCGCCCGCCGACCCGTCAGGTCCGGCAGCCATCTCTTCCAGTTCCGCAATAAGCAGACTGTCATCGCCGGTTGGCTCTATGCCTTCTTGGGCTTCGATCTGGCTCAACAAATGCTTGATACGTTCCACAGACTTCAAAACCAAAGTCACAGCATGAGGTGAGATGGTGGTGGCATCCAGACGGAACCGGTAAATCATCGATTCTGCAGCATGAGACAGCGCTTCCAACCGCGGAAGATTGAGGAAGCCACACGTTCCCTTCATCGTATGAACCAGACGGAATACCGTGTGCAGCAGATCCACATTGCCGGGATCCTGCCTGAAATTGGCCATCCCGACATCTATCAGATCGAGGCACTCATGACTTTCAGTCAAAAAGTCTTTGAGGACTTCGTCCATACCAATTTTCCCGACAAACGCCTTTGGAACACTGGTGTAAGTAACGACAAACTTCTTAATATCCGCTGAAATCCAACGATAAAATCGGTAGAACAACATCGGCCTGTAAAGCCGGATTCGATGAAACCAAAGGATAAAAATGCTGACGGGTGTTTAAGCAAACCAGATCCAGTGAATAGCCACATGCAATTGTCTGGTCACAGCAGGATCAACTGGCAACAATAGTCACTTGTTCGCCATCCAGATCAAATCGCACACGCATATCGCAGGCATCAGCCAACAGCGCTGCATAAATTGGTTGAACAGCATGCGCATCCACACCTTCCAGCGTTTCAGGCAAAGTCTCAAACCAGTCAGCATGGCCCGGAATGCGTGCGGCACGTCCAGCACAAACAAGTTTCAATCCCTTGTCCCCTTCTGCTGTGACGGTCATGTCACCGCCACGCGGAATGGCTGACAGGCCCACCAGAATAAGATTAAGGAGAAGTTTGACTTCGTTCTTTGGCCGAATAGCCCGTGGCATTTCCCAGATCAGGTTTGCTTTCTCAAAACCCATCAACAATTCCGCTTTGTCGCGTGCATCATCAAGGTCAATTTCTGCACCAGCGGAACCTGCGGCACCAAAGGCAATACGGGAAAAGGTCAGTTTGGCAGAGGCCTGAGCGGCGCTTTTGCGGACCAGGTCGCCAGCAATCTCACGCATCTCAGCATCTTTTTCCTCGTCCAGAACTTCCAGGCCATTGGCAATGGCTCCTACAGAGCCAACAACGTCATGGCATACACGGCTGCAAAGCAAAGCTGCCAGATCAAGAGCTGAAAGATTGGACATATAGAAACCCGCTAGTTGTAAAGACTGTTTCGCGCCCTGATTCGGTACATGTCAGACACGATATTTGTATAAGCTGCGCCGGACGACAATCCAACCCTGCCCAATTCTGTTCTCTGGCTTACGGAACCAGCCTCTTGATAAGGAGTGGCCACTGAGCCTGAGCTTTTTCCATCAGTTCAACAGGATTTTGCTGCCATGCAACCCGGTTCGCATGGCTGTGAAACAAAAGCAGCCTGTCATCCTGCAACAACCAGATTTGTGGCCGCCCCTCTGCCAGACCGGCTCTGGCAACAGCCATTGCACCATAACCGCCAAATTGCGGCATGTAGATTTCAGGAGCGTCTTCAAATGCCGCCCTGTTACCAATGTTTGAAAACCACCATAGGGCACCTGAAAATGTGAGATCATGCTCGGGCTTTCCCAATTCAGGCTGACCATCAACAAAATAACTCAACGGATCGACCCCGCCCAGCGCCAGTCCGGTGAATTGATCTTTAACAATCGTGTCAGATAGGAAACCAGATGGTGCAAAATCACGATTGAGACCGGACGGCAAGGTTTCCTGAGCCTGGGACACACTGACCCATGCCAGCAGAAAACAAATCTGCACCGCCATCACAATGCCCAACAGGCACCGCTTCGGAATCGTCACAAATTGCCCATTTTTCATCATGGGAACCGTCTATCGAAAGACAGATAACATCTTGTTAATGCAGCTAAACTGTTAAGCACTGGAAGAGCGTCCGAAAAAGATTGACGCGGATCACGCGCGGCTGATTTTGGGCAGAAACCCGTTCGCCCCATGCTTGCCACATGAACGAGATATCTTTTCGAATCAAAATGAGGCTAAAGGCACTGTTACAGATCAAAAGTTTCGCACAGAGACTGGCTGCATTGGGCTATCGCAAGCCACTTAATGCCTTTATAATTGCATAAGAGAAATCGGAGACCAATTTATGAAATCGCGCTTTCACTTCCCCTCATGGGCATCGGTCCAAGTGGCTCAGGCGGCCAGAGCGGCCATAATTGCGGTCTTCATGAGCCTGTCAGTCTTCTATCTGCTGCCTCAGGCTATTGGCATTTCACCAGCGCATGCGCAAACCAACACGCCCTTGTCCGAAACCTATTCATCCAACGAAATCCTGAATGCAGGGCATCAGTTCTTTGGCGATGTTTCAGGTGGCCTGGCAAGTGTTGTAGAGCGCGCGTTTCAAAGCTACGGCCTGCCCAACGCCTATATTTTGGGAGAAGAGGGCTCGGGAGCCATCATCGGTGGTCTCGTATACGGCGAAGGTCTGATGTACACAAAAGGCGCTGGCGACCACAAGATTTTCTTCCAGGGTCCCTCCATTGGTTGGGACTTTGGCGGCAACGCTTCACGTGTCATGATGTTGGTGTATAATCTACCCACGGTAGACCACGCCTACCAGCGCTATGCAGGCGTCAACGGCTCGGCCTATGTCGTGGGAGGCGTCGGCATGACAGTCATGGCGAACAACAATATTATCATGGTGCCGGTGAGAGCAGGCATTGGTGCGCGGCTTGGCTTGAATATTGGCTATCTGAAGTTTACACCACGGGCGACATGGAATCCGTTCTAACAACCAAACCCGTTCGATTAGGATCACAATATGATTGAGGCAGCACTGTATTTCGCATTGGGTGCTCTCAGCGTAAGCCTGCTTCTGTTCGTCATTTTGCCGATCGTTTCCGGTCGTGCACGGCGTTTGGCCATACACGAATTGGAACGTCAGGCACCTGTTTCCTTGTCTGAAATCACCGCGCAGAAAGATCAGATGCGCGCACGGTTCGCTGTCGAGTTAAACCGTCAGGAAAAGCGCGCAGACCAATTGCAGGTGGAGTCCCAACAGCACCTCGTAACCGCTGAGAAATGGCGTATATTTGCTGAACGGGTCGACCAGGAATTTGAAAAACTCAAAAATGACTATGCAGGCCTGAAAAAGAAAATCAGCACTGCGGAAGTCACTCTGGAAAAGCAGAAAGAAATTGCGAAATCTGCTCTTAAAACCATGACAGGCCAGGAAAAGAAACGGCTTTTTGAGCTTGAGGAAGAAGTTGAAGAACTCCGCTCGGAAAAGAGCGCCGCCAATGTGCGTAGCGTTGCCATGCAGACGGAACTTAACAACGCACAATCCAGGGTCGCTGAAATGGAGCGGCACATGCCGTCTCTCGAAGAGTTGAATCTGAGAAAAGAACTCAAAGCCCTTGCCGAAGATGTCAGTGCCTTCGTCAAAAGCACGCCTCATCCCGCGCCAATTGTGCCACCTGCACCGGTCGTCGCTCAGAAACCGGCTGCGGCCGAGCCAACTCTTATCGAAAAACCAATGGCCGAAAACGCGGCACTTGATGGGGCAACGCCAAAGTCAGTTACGCCAGCACCTGAACCCAAAGCTCCTGCAAAGTTGAATGAAGAGGCTGCAGCATCTGGGGCCGTCATTCCAGTATTTCTGAAGCCATCTGCTGAAAGACAAGCAGAAAGACAAAACGTCCATCCAAGCCCGATCGTGGAAAACCCAAAAGTCGCGGTTGAAGCTTCCAAAGCCACAGATTCTGCCACACCCAAAATCGCCACACTTCAATTTGGTAGAGCAAACGCTACAGTAACAAAGGCTGAGCCACAGAAAGCCAGCGTCTTCGGTGCGGATACAACACCTCCAAAACCGCTGGAAACTTCTGAAAAACCTGCCTCAACAAGCACTGTTTTGACCACAGAAAAAGCTGCCGAAATGCCTGCGTTCCCAATGCCGGTCAATGGCAAGGCAAGCCTCGAGAAAGATGAGAACACGGCAAACATTCCCGATATTGCGCTCGATACGACGGCCGCAAAAACCGGCGAACCAGTAACAGCAAACACCGCCATTGTTTCAGGCAAGCGGCTCAAACAGGATAAGCACTCGAAAACCAAGAAATCCGGTTTTGCGGGCATAATTGCAGCCGTTTCCAGAAACAACAAAGGTGCAATGTCTTCTGGAGCCAATGGCAAGGTGAAAGCTGGCCCCCTGCATTATGGTGGTAAAATGAATGTCAAGCAGATGGCGGCTAAACCTGCCACGCTGGCCCGACCCGCCGATAACACAGGTACGGAAGCGAGTGGAGCCAAGCCAGACAGCGCAGCTCCGAACCTGGTGGAAGCTGCACCGAAAGACAGTATTGCCACCAAAAACCGCAAAAAAATTGTGAAATTTGGAAAGAAGGTTCGCCGCATAAAAGCGGCAACTGCGTCTTCCTGAATGAAGTGCTGATCGTTCCTCACTGGTACCGGTCCAGACGCCCCAACATTTTACGATTGGTAGCTTTCACGGCCTCCCTTGGGGTCCTCTTGTTTGCTTCGGCGACCGCAACACCTGCGCTGGCTGATCAAAAGCCCATCGCAAACCTGCCAACTCCGATAACCGATGAACTCTATCATCCCTTTGATGAAAACCGAGCCCTGCTTGGACAAAAGCTGTTCTATGACCCGCTTTTATCTGGCAACCGAAACATCTCCTGTGCGACATGCCATCATCCCGAACTTGCCAGCGCGGATGGCCTCCCCCTTGGCATTGGCGAAGGTGGTTCGGGGATCGGCAAGAACCGAACAGTAGGGTCCGGCCAGGACTTGATCCGACGGCGGGTGCCCCGAAATTCCCCGGCCCTTTTCAATCTGGGTGCCCTGGAATTCACCTCCCTGTTCCATGACGGGCGTGTGGAAATCGACGAAAAGGACCCCTCCGGCTTTGATTCACCAGCCGATGAGGACACGCCAACAGGCCTGATGACCATTCTCGCAGCCCAGGCGCTTTTCCCGTTAACGTCTGACGTTGAAATGGCAGGCCAGGGAACTGAAAATGACATTGGCCAGGCTCTTGAGGATATCTACGGTAATCCCTGGAAGAGTGTTTGGGCCAAGGTGGAACAGCGCCTGCGCCAAAACGAATCTTATCTGCCACTATTTCAGAACGCCTACCCTGAAATCCGATCAGCCAAAGACATCACAATTGTCCATTACGCAAATGCGGTTGGCGATTTTGTGAACGCTGAGTGGCGCAGCTCCCAAAGCCCGTTCGATCGCTACATGGCGGGCGAAAAGCAAGCTCTGTCCAAACAGCAACAAATCGGGTTGGACCTGTTTTACGGCAAAGCCAACTGCGCGTCCTGCCACAGCGGTCCGTTTTTGACGGATCAGATGTTCCACGCCATAGCAATGCCGCAAATCGGGCCGGGCCGAGTGGCACGGCTAGAGGCCATACGGCACGATCGTGGGCGCGCTGGTGCAACAAATCTGATTGAAGACCGGTATAAGTTCCGCACACCCAGCCTGCGCAATGTCGCCCTGACAGCCCCTTACGGCCACTCTGGGGCCTTTGCCACTCTGGAAGGCGTAGTGCGCCACCATTTGGACCCTGTCTCAAGCTTTGAACAGTTCTCCCTGCGCTCGGTCGCGCTCCCCGAGCATCCCAGGCTCTCAAATGAAGATGGGTTTATCATGCAGGACCGACGCGAGCGCCGCCGCATTCTGGCGGCCAATGTATTGAAACCGGTTGCTCTTAAGGATGAAGAGGTTAATGCGTTGATTGCATTTTTGGAAGCACTCACCGACACCAGTGCCGTGCCGGGCAGGCTTGGCATTCCCGTTTCAGTTCCAAGCGGTCTGCCAATTGACTGAGTGACAATTCCGCTCAACAGGTGAGCAGAGTTTTTGCCCGCAACAACAGCCTTTAGCAGAATCGCGTTAGAGCAGATTGTCCGGACCTGTTATGCCCGGACAATCCTGTTTGTTTGGGAGCGAGCACATGCGAAAAATCGCATGAGGATACTAGCTCTCCTGTGTCTCGCTCAAAGTTTCAAGCAACTCGTCGATCAGGCTGGATTCAGTGTCATCTGTATCCTCAACTGCAGCAAGCAGTTCGCTAAGCGGATCAGATGCTTCACTACCACCGGGCGGTGGTGGAGGAGGACCATTTCCAGATTGCTCCTGAATACCCAGCAACGCCATAAATGACTCTGGAGAAAACTGTCCCCCAGGCGGCTTGGATTTCTCCCGGTCCGCTGCTGTCAACTCACCATCACCATCCGCATCCAACTGGGAAAATAATTCCTCTGGATCGCCAGAACCGGCAGAATTTGCCGTCTCTGCCGCGCGTTCAGCATGGCTTACCTTGAACTCTTCAAGTGAGATGCCACCGCTCTTGTCTGTGTCGGTCGCCTCAAACTTGGCATCCATCCGTTCCTTCATTTCGGCGCGCATGGCCGAAAAATCAAACCCGGATGAAGATGCACCACCAATCATCATAATGATTCTCCTTTCAAAAAGAGTTTCAGATGATCAGGACTTCACGAGCGAAGCCCGTAAAGTAAATTGCAAAGACCATGCCAGTTTTAGAACACGTTCAGAAAAAGGCTTAGGGCGTGCCCCGGCGCATTTCGTACCGCTCAACCACAGATCCGTCGGCCCGGTTTATGATCAGAACAGTGTAGCTGTCCGGACCATTTTCAAAGCTTGCGACCAATTGGCCACGGGACAGGCTGACATCAATCAGAACACCAAGATCAGATGGTAGGGACAAGGTCGCGGCAATTTCAGGTAAAACCATATTATTCGCGGCCGCAGTGGCATCATCGCTTTCGCTTGTCTGCGTGATGCGGTAGTACAACGCTCCAAACACCGCGATAAAGCCGAGCACCATGATGAGACTGGACCCCATCAGCAATCGCCTCAGTTTTATGCGCACCCGCTCAACAGCCGGGTCGAGCGGTTTTTCTTCGTCATCAAGAGGGTCGATCTGAGCCATGGCTGAAAATTTGTCCAATGTGCCGGCAGAGCGGCTTGAGTTTATAGTTGACGCGTTTGAAACCGGGCAAAGGCTGGATGCAATCATTGCTGCGAAAGCGGGACGTTTGTCCCGCAGCCGCTTCAAGACGCTTATCAAGCAAGGCTGCGTGCGCGTGGGCGGGGAAGTGGTAGACGCGCCGAATGCCCGTGTCAACGCAGGCGATGTATTGTCCGTAGACATGCCGGAAGCAGAAGATCCGGAACCGAAGGGAGAAGACATTCCCCTGACCATTCTGTTTGAAGATGCGCATCTGGTTGTCATTGATAAACCGGCTGGTCTGGTCGTACATCCCGGTCCTGGAAACTGGACCGGAACACTGGTCAACGCGCTCATTCATCATTGTGGAGACAGCCTGTCCGGCATTGGTGGCGTGCGCAGACCAGGCATTGTTCACCGCCTCGACAAAGACACAAGCGGGGTTATGGTTGTTGCCAAAACCGATGATGCCCATCTGGGCCTGACGCAGCAATTTGCAGATCATGGCCGGACAAACAATCTTGAACGTGCCTATCAGGCATTGGTCTGGGGCGCATTGGAGCCAGCCAAGGGCACAATTAATGCGCCAATTGCCCGCTCGGACAACAACCGCCTGAAAATGGGTGTGGTGAAACGCCGTGATGAAGAAGACGAACGCGGCAAGGACGCCATTACACACTTTCAGGTTCTGAAACGTTATTTTACAAAAGAAGGCGCACCGACAGCCTGTCTGGTAGAGTGCCGACTTGAAACTGGGCGAACACACCAGATCAGAGTTCACATGTCTCATTCAGGTCACCCATTGGTGGGCGATGACGTCTATGGATCGGGCTTCAAAAGCAAATCGACAATTCTTGGAGATCAAGCGGAAAAGACGATCAATAAGTTTCGCAGGCAGGCGCTTTTTGCTGCCATGTTACAGTTTGAGCACCCGATAAACGGTGAAATCATGCGCTTTGAAGCCGACCTTCCAAAAGATATGTCAGCGCTGATCAAAGCATTTACCTAATTTTTTCAATACCTTAACTGAAAATAGCATTACTTTATCGTAATATACCGATAAGCCATCTATCATCCGCCACAATTCAACCTATATAGTGATCTGGGAGCGTTGCGCCGAAGGTTGGTCCCCAGGGCAGCGCGAAAAGTCTTGCCGCGAGTCGGAAGACATTTAAACAAGGGGGTGCTTTATGGCCCGAGCTGTTGTTGCGACCGGAAATGTTCCATCTGTACCGTCTTCGGAAGGTGGACTATCAAGATATCTGGCAGATATTCGCAAATATCCCATGCTGGAACCCAATCAGGAATACATGCTGGCCAAACGCTTTTTGGAGCACGAGGATCGTGGTGCTGCTGAAGAATTGGTGACAAGCCATTTGCGCCTCGTTGCGAAAATCGCCATGGGATATCGTGGCTATGGCCTGCCTATCGGCGAAGTGATCTCCGAAGGCAATGTTGGCCTTATGCAGGCGGTCAAAAAGTTTGATCCGGAACGCGGCTTCCGGCTTGCAACCTATGCCATGTGGTGGATCAAAGCATCGATCCAGGAATACGTCCTGCGCTCGTGGTCCCTCGTCAAGATGGGTACAACCGCCAACCAAAAGCGCCTGTTCTTTAACCTGCGCAAGATGAAAAGCCAGATTCAGGCATTGGAAGACGGCGACCTCAACCACGAGCAGGTCGAGAAAATTGCGACCAAGCTCGGAGTTTCGGTTGAGGAAGTCCATTCCATGAATCGCCGTCTTTCAGGCGATGCGTCCTTGAATTCGCCTTTGAAGGCAGATGATGGAACCGGCGAATGGCAGGATTGGCTGGTTGATGAAAGCGAAAGTCAGGAATCCATTGTTGCCAATCAACAAGAGCTGGATCAACGCCGTATCATGCTGAAATCTGCGATGGAAACCTTGAATGAACGCGAGCAGCGCATTTTCCAGGCACGTCGCCTTTCGGAAGATCCGATCACGCTTGAAGATTTGTCGGGAGAATTCGGCGTCAGCCGGGAACGGGTTCGACAGATCGAAGTTCGTGCGTTCGAAAAAGTGCAGAAATCCATGCAGACTGCTGCATTGGAAGCAGCGCGTGGGCGTACCGCTCAGTTGGAAGCACATACCAGCTAACACCTGGGCCAGCTTGATTATAGAATTGCGCGTTTGCCACTCACGGTTTTGAAAAGAACCGAATTGACGTCAGGCAAACGTGCAAACTGCAATGAGCTGCCCGTTCCTCACTTCAATGCGAAGTGTAAATCCAGCCAATCACGCAGCACATTGTAAAGACGCTTATCCGCTGTCCCCAGCGGAAAGTGATCCAGCCCGGACAGCAGAATCAAATCCTTTGGCAGATTTGCGTGCTGAAAGACTTCCAGCGTGGAATCCGTTGGTGTCACAGCATCGGTTGCTGCATGCATCAACAGCAATGGTCGGGGCGCAAGATTGCCAATAACGTTGATCGGCATGAAACTGCAGATGCTCTCTGCCGTATCAACGGGAAACTCCATGATCGCATCATCAGGAAGCTGATCGCGCATATGCATTGGGATCGGCACAATATCAAACCGATGCACCTTCATGGACTCGCCGGTTTTGGCCTTGTGCTCACGACCACGCTTCAACATGTCCTGATACCTGTCCCAGGCGCCCTCTCCCGCATGCTGCAGCTTTGACTTTTCCAGACCATTGCCCCAGCCGCCCACAGCAATGACACCAGAGATCTTGTCGTTGCTGCCACCGGTATAAAGAGATACGGCAGCACCCAGACTGTCACCCAGCAATATGATTTGATCCGGGTCTACATTGTCCTGAGTAACCAACCAGTCAATCGCATTGCCCAGATCATTGACCTGGTCCATGCAGATAACCCGGCCGCGCTCACCACCGCTCTCTCCACAGCCACGACTGTCGAAGCGAACAGCGATGTAGCCCCAATCACACAGGATAGGACAAACCGTTGCCATTGATCCGTCGATTTTCGAGCCGCCAAAGCCATGAGTCGCGATAATGAGCGGACGCTTTTCACCTGGTCTCAAATCGTCAGGCCGGTGCATGACACCGACAATATCAACCCCATCCGATTTGAACGAAATATTGGTTTCCATCAACGAAATCCTCCCAGAAAAATGAAGAGTGCATCAAGTTTGCGCGCTCAATTTCCAGAAATCTAGACTGCTCGTTTGGCTAGGTCCAATATCGTTCTGATAGAGCATCATAACCAAGGGTTATGTATTCAGGGGTGAAATTCTAATGAATCCAGATATATTCCGCTAAGAAATATTCGTTTTAAATATGTGCTGGCTCCAGCCAGAAACCATCGCCCCGCGTCACAACATGGCCAACGCCGGGATGCGCCAAATGCATACCGGCAATTCGAAGACGCTCCTTGCTTGCCCGCTCAAACATGGCAATCCGGGTCGCCACGGCTGTCTGCGAGTCAACATCAAAGGCAATAGACGCCTTTGGTTGCGGCATCTGGAAGGCCTGGACGTGAACAATATCACCCCATATCAGCAACCCATTCTCGCCATCGCCAATCTGGAAACCACTATGGCCGGGCGTATGGCCCGGAAGCGGAACAGAGTTCACGCCGGAAACGACCTCAGCCTCTCCGATAAAAGTGGAAATACGATCCCGATACGCATTCAGCACAGCGCCAGCCAGATCAAAAAAAACTTTGAAGTCTTCAGGGGTTTTCTCTCGGTTTTCTGCGTTGAGCCAGAATTCCCGATCGGCTTCATTGACCTTAAGCTCAGCGTTTGTGAACACAGCCTCGCCATTGTCAATCAGGCCACCAATGTGATCAGGGTGCAAATGCGTACACAGCACCATATCAATGTCCCGTGGTGCGATGCCTGCCAATTTCAGACCGTCGAGCAATTGCCCAGTGCCCGGAATGGCCGCTTTCCCACCTGAATCAATCAGGATTGTCTTATCGCCATCTTGATAAAGATAGGCGTTCAGGCTACCAGAAACGGGCCCTTCCGTTTGACCGATATTGGCAAGACATTTCGTGACTTCCGCATCGGATATGCCGGAAAACATTTCAGGGCCAAGCAGCAACTCGCCGTCGTATATTGATGTGATCGTGCCACTTCCGGCAGCAAATTTCTTAATACTTGGCATGATGTCCTCGCGAATTGAAATCGTGTCGCTAAAGGACTTCAAACAGCAAACATTTGTCAAGTTGACACAGATAAAATCCAGGATTTCAATGTGCCTAAGCTGACACTCTTTGATCTAGACGGCACCTTGGTCGACAGTGAAATACTGTCAAACCGGGTGCTTGTAGATGTTCTGGCGGAACAGGGAATGATTTTTTCACTGGATGAGGCCGTTAAGCGGTTTCGCGGTGGTAAGATGGCCGAAAGCATTGCCGATGTTGAAACGCATTTCGACCGCAAGCTGCCGGAGGGTTTTGTCCCCTATTTGCGGCAAAGAACAGCTCAGGCATTCGAAGAAGAGTTGCAACCCATCGATGGTGCTTTGGACTTGATAAAGTCCATTAACTCGCAAATCTGCATCGCCTCCAACGGTCCGCCGGAAAAAATCAGATTAAGCCTGACGATCACCGGCCTCCTGCCCTTTTTTGGTGATCGGCTGTTCAGTGCCTATGAGATTCAGGCTTGGAAACCCGATCCGGAATTGTTTCTGAATGCAGCCAGAAAGCTTGGCGTCGCAGCATCTGACTGTGCCGTTGTTGAGGATAGCCTGCCCGGAATTCATAGTGGATTGGCAGCTGGAATGACCGTCTTTGCCTACTTCCCCGACACAGTACCGACATCTTTGCCCGATGATGTGGTGGTGGTCCAACACCTGTCGGAACTGAAAACGCATCTGTAAGAAGTTAACGGCCAAGCAAAACTTTCATCAGTGGGGTTTCACAGCCCTTGATGTTGTGAATGTCTGTCAACTGCGGCAATTTTTGTCGCGGGCACTGCGCTTCTGCCATACACAGCCAACGCCGCTGGCCATGCCAGCGACACGTTCACAACTGGCTCAGAAGACATCAAAGCCCACCCTGTCAGTCATGCTTCATTTGTCATGGATACCTCCATTGGCAAAACCTATGTCGATCCCGTCGGCAAAGCATCAGCCTATGCTGATTTGCCGGCCGCGGACCTGGTGCTCGTGACCCATGAACTTGCGATCACTTCAATCTGGAAACAGGGGCGGCAGTCACTGGCGATAGCACACAGATCATCACCAATCCGGCCGTCTACGGCAAACTTGCAGATGATCTGAAAAACAAGGCATCCCTAAATTGCGCGCCCTGGAAAACATTGACCTAGCCATTGTCTGCATGAACCTGCTCCTTTTGGAAAGATGCATTGGTTGACAAATAACTCGACCAACAGTAGTGAGCGGCAAGGGGAAAGGTCCCTGCCGCTCGCTGGCACTGCCACGGTGAAACCTTTGAAACTCTTCCATCTCCCGATTTCAGTTTGCGGAGCTATGGTAATGCGAGCACCATGCAAGACCGCATCCAAACGCTGAAAGAGGTTTGTGATGAAAGGTTTAAATACACTACCCCCGCTGGATGAGTTGAAGAGGCAGGCAAAACGTCTGCGCACAACTCTGCAGTCGCAGGGAACAATTATCGGCCACAGCAAAGCCCTGGAACTTCTGTCTCATCAACATGGCTACAAAGACTGGAACACCATGCATGCAGCTATTGGTAACCGGCCACCACCAGAGCGATTGAACCTTGGAGACAGGGTGCACGGTCATTACCTTGGTCAACCCTTCAAAGGGGAAGTTCTGGGTGTACAGACAGGTGCAACGCCGGAGCGTCTGCGAGTTACATTTCTGTTTGATGAGCCAGTAGATGTTGTGAAATTTGACAGTTTCTCGGCCTTCCGAAAACGTGTCAGCTGCACCATCGGTCGATCAGGTGCGACAGCTGAAACCACCTCAGACGGTTGTCCTCAGCTAAGCCTGTGGACGTGAGCGGACGACAACAAATTTTCGGGCGCGCCACGTAAGGCGGGCCCGATTTACTGTCAGCTTGAATTCTGCTCCCGTAAGCCACACATTAATCCAACAGATGTAACAAAAGGACTCAGTGCCATGCTGCTCGATACACCCATTTGCGATTTTGGTTGGAAAGCGCCCGATTTTGAGCTGTCAGATCCAGATGGCGTCAGCCACTCCTTGAAAAAATCCATGGGCGAAAATGGGCTGTTGATCGCCTTCATCTGTAACCACTGCCCTTATGTCCATGCAGTCATAGAGCGGCTTGTTGCCGATGCAAAAACCCTTCAACAAGAAGGTTTTGGTGTGCTGGCCATCATGTCAAATGACTATCGCAATGTGCCTGCAGACAGCCCGGCACAAATGAAACTATTTGCCAGACAACACGAATTTACTTTCCCCTATCTGGTGGATGAGGATCAGAGTGTCGGACGCACCTATGGGGCAGTCTGCACACCTGATTTCTTTGGCTTCAACAACAAGGCAGAATTGCAGTATCGTGGCCGCCTTGACGATGCGGGCATGAAAGACGCAACAAATCGGATACCGGAATTGCTGAATGCCATGCGCCAGATTGCCAAAACGGGTAATGGGCCCCAGCAACAGACCGCCTCCATGGGGTGTTCTATCAAATGGAGCTAGTAGCACGGCAGACTAGAATCCGGACTCAATCTCCCAATTGGGTCCGGATCCAAAGCAGACCTCAGTTCAACGGTCTTGCCACACGAGACATGTCAGGCACTTCATCAATCAGGCCGCGTTCCTTCATGAAAGCTGCAAAACGCTTGTAACGTGCCTCATCAAAGGCAAATGGACGCTTGGCGAACCTTGGAATCGTGTCAAACCAGGCACGACGGTTCAACTCATCATCCAAATCAGGATGCGCTTTGACAAATAACTCCAAAGCGTCCTCAGGGTGGTTTGTCAGATAGATTGTAGCTGTTTCGACAGCGCTCAGAAATTTGGCAAAACGCGCATCATCTGTCTTGTCCATATGGGCAATCAGGATCAACTCATCATACACGGGAACACCGTGCTCTTCAGGGTAAAATGCACGTCCGGGACGCTCAACAATATCCATCTGATTGAGCTCAAAGTTGCGGAAAGCACCAATCACTGCATCAACATTGCCAGTAATCAATGAAGGTGAGAGTGAGAAATTGACATTGATCAGTTCCACATCATCAAGACTGAGACCAACACCCTGCAGCATGGCGCCAAGCAGAGCATCTTCAAAACCACCGACTGAAAACCCAACCTTCTTTCCCTTCAAATCGGCAATGGATTGAATGGGGCTGTCTTCCAGAACCACCAGGGAATTAAGTGGTGTTTCCACAAGCGTCCCGATCCAGGCAACCGGCAGACCTTCCTTGATCTGTAGATGCAGGCTTGGCTGGTAGGAAATTGCAATATCACCTTGGCCGGCTGCAACAAGCCGTGGCGGCGCTGATGGATCGGCAGGGGCAATCAGTTCAACATCCAGGCCTGCTTGCTCAAACAGGCCCAGTTCTTGCGCCACAATAAGCGGTGCATGATCGGGATTGACAAACCAGTCCAGCAACACGGTCAGTTTTTCCTGAGCATGAGCCCCCGACAAACTGGAAATTAGAAAGAGAACACTGAAGAAGTAACGCATGTAAGAAATCCTGTTTATGTGGCGTTGATTGATTGTGGCTGGTGTTCCGGCATCCAGAACACAAGTCGGCGTGTCAGTCGGTCGGTCCCGAAGCGCAACAGCACCACGAATACCGCCAGAATAAAAAGTGAAGCGAACATCAAATCTGTCTGCATCCGGCCATTGGCATGCAGCATCACGAAACCAAGCCCGGCAGAAGAGCCGACCCATTCCCCTACGACGGCGCCAATTGGCGCAAGGCTGGCACCAACCCGTAATCCCGATGACAAAGATGGCAGCGCGGATGGCAAACGTAAGTGAAGCAGACTTTGCAACGGGCTGGCCCCGGCAATGCGCCCCAGATCCAGCAAATCCGGATCTGTGCGCCGCAACCCATCAAAAAAGGACGAGGTAATGGGAAAATAGATAATCAGCGTCGCCATGATAACCTTCGACGCAAGCCCAAAGCCGAACCAAAGCACCAGCAGTGGTGCAATGGCAAAGACTGGCAGGGCCTGTGTCGCCAGAACCACCGGAAACACCATCCGCTCTGCCGATGGCGACATGGCCATGAAAAGCCCCGTAGCAACGCCCAGCACGAGGCCCAGCAACAAGCCAAGCAGAATTTCGCTTGCAGTAACCGCTGCATGACCAAGCAGATAGGGAAAATTATTGGCAAGGCTGGCAGCCACTCGAAAGGGTCCTGGCAGCATAAAGGGCGGCAAATCAAATAAAACGACAACCGCCTGCCAGAGAGCAATCAGGAGGGCGCAAATAACCAATGCGCGCAAAAGCGCACCCGTAAGTCGTCTGTGTGTTGTGGTCGTGTTCACGCTGCGTGTCACGCGAGTGGAGTCCTCAAAAACAGAGGACCATGCGGAAAGGTACGCAAACGGAGAGTTCAGGTCTTCGTCCCTTCGCCGGCATGATCCGGATCAGGTTCAAAGGGTCCGGAAACGCGCGATCCAAATCCGCTATCGGATTATGAACCTGCTTCCATCTCAGCCCCGTTAACGCCGGGACACCCCTCGAAACAATTTCAGCTTAGTCAGATTTTCTGTGCGCTTCAAGCGCCAGATCAGTTTCCTCGGTTCCAGGCTTCCAGAGCCTGTGCAAACACGACTTCACCTTCGCGCCCCTTTTCAAGTGTCACGATCGCGCGCTTGTCGTTCTTGTAGCGCACAGGCAAATCGAACCAACTGCCCTCACGAAGCAGCTTCAGATTATTCACCTCATTCTCAGGTGTTGCGGAAAGCGCCAGCCAGAACAGCGTGTCAGAGACTTTGACGCCAGCTGAAGCCAGCAATTCGCCCTGTGCTTCCTCGCTGCTTTTCAGCAGCAATGCCGGAATATCTTCAATTCCGCCGCCCACAAATCGCGGCGGTGCCTGATAGGATATTTCGACCAGATGACTGGCAGAGGCAAGGGAATCATCTTCATTTTTGCGAATAATGATATCGAAGAACAAGCGGCGTTGAGGGATTTCCACCCGCCCAATAATGATTGGAGACCCATTATCGTCGCCAAGGCTCCAGGATGTGCCACCGGCAACAGCTCTTGAATCTTCGGCCGTTGCACCTTCTTCATACAGAATGGCGCGCTGCGGCAAAACGCCCTCGCCAACGGCGGAACCATCATCACCCTGTTCGACGTCAGGGTTCATCTGTCCTGAATCGTCAATAATACGGCCATCATTTTTCGAAGATTCGGGATCATCACTGGCATTGACCCGTCGCGGACCATCGCCAGCAGCGCCCTCGCCGATAGCCGGTTGCAATGGACTGACATCGCTGGACCCATAATCGAGCCAGTTCTCAAAGGTGGACATCACCTTTTCCTGGTTCTGGAAGGCCCACCATCCGCCAGCACCCAGTGCGATGAGAACCAGAAGCATGAGAATCCATGGCCAGATGCGGCGTCTTGGACGTTCCCCCGGATAGGGCTGACGATCATCATAATAGGCATCGGCATTACCCCTGCCGCCACCGCGTCCACCACGACCACCGCGTTGGTCTCGCTCAGCGCGCGGATCAGGGCGATCAGATGCTAATTCTGGCTCATCATAATAGTCATCCTGCTCGTCAGCCACATCATCCATATACGGATCATCCAGCGCCGGTGCATCATAATAGTCTTCGCGGCCACGACGTCGTGACAGTCCTTCACGTTTGTTGCGCGGCGCAGCAGGCGCCGGATCAGGCGCACGTGATCGCACGGGCTCGCGCTGAACTGGTGTAGCTCTCAGCGGCGGTTCATCAAGACTGGGTTCGCTCAGCGAGCGGGCTGATGCCACAGCGGCGTCAAACGCCGCCACAGACGGCTCTTCCCGCAGAGCAGGCTCAGGCATGCGCGGCTGAGGTTGTGGCGGGCTGGGTGGCTGAGCAGGCTCGGGCGGCGCAGCTCTGCGCATCTCTTCGGCTTCGTCCTGAACCTGACGGGAGGAGCGTTGTGCCCTGAACTGGGCTTCCTCTTCTTCCAGTTGCGCAAGGCGCGCAGCATTTTCACGCTCGGAATCGGTTATGATCTTCCCGGAAACATAATCTTCCTCGACCGAGCGAATACTATCTTCCAGTTCCAGCCTTTGCCGCGAAACCTCTGAGGGTGGCAAGGGTGGATTCATGGCATCAAGCTGTCTGCTGATTGCAGTTCGTGCGCGGTCATAGACGGACCGTCGCGCCTGCCCCGTTGCCACAGGAAGAGCTTCGATTGTTTTTCTCAAAACCTTGTAGAAATCAGCCATACGCTTACACTTTTTCCATTAGTCTTCAGCCGATGCTTGGGCTGCCCAACCCGGGTTTCAGATCTCGTGATCAAAACCCTAACATAACCTTAATCATGAAACGGATCATGCACAAGAATTGTGTGATCCCGCTCTGGGCTGGTTGATAACATGGCAACCGGCGCACCGATCAATTCTTCAATCCTGCGCACATATTTTATGGCCTGTGCAGGCAGTTCAGCCCAGCTTGTTGCACCGGCAGTGGTGGCGTTCCACCCTTCAAAACTTTCGTAAATCGGCTCGATGCGACGCTGCCCGCCTTGTGAGGCAGGAAGATGATCGATCAATTCACCATCAAGCCTGTAACCGGTACAGATCTTGATTTCTTCAAGCCCGTCGAGAACATCAAGCTTGGTCAGTGCAATGCCTGTCATCCCATTGGTGCGAACAGTTTGGCGCACCAATACCGCGTCAAACCAGCCACAGCGCCGTTTACGGCCGGTAACGGTGCCCCATTCATGACCATGCTCACCAAGGTACTCGCCGGTTTCATTCAGCTGTTCCGTCGGAAAAGGTCCTTCACCGACCCGTGTCGTATAGGCCTTGGTAATGCCCAGAACATAACCAATCGCGCCCGGCCCAAGGCCGGACCCGGTAGCGGCTTGTCCCGCTGTCGTGTTGGAAGATGTCACGAACGGATACGTGCCGTGGTCAATGTCCAGCAACGCGCCCTGCGCGCCCTCAAATAAAATGCGTTTTCCGGCCTTGCGCTCATCATCGAGCAACTTCCAAACAGTATCCATGTAAGGCAGAACTTCATCAGCAACCGATTCTAACTCGTCAATCAAACTCTGAGGATCAATTTCTGCATAGCCAAGACCGCGCCGAAGCGGATTGTGATGGCTTAACAGACGGTCAATCTTGTCTGGAAGCGTTTTCAAATTGGCCAAATCCATCACCCGGATGGCGCGCCGTCCTACCTTGTCTTCATAAGCTGGACCAATGCCGCGCTTGGTTGTGCCGATTTTGGTTCCGGTGTTTGAATTCTCTCGCACAGCATCCAGCTCACGGTGCAAGGACAGGATCAGCGTTGCGTTGTCAGCAATGCGCAACACGCTACGATCAATCATGATACCCTGCGCCCGCAGCCGCGCAATTTCTGCGACCAACGCATGCGGATCAATGACGACGCCATTGCCAATCACCGATAGCTTGCCACGCACCAGACCTGATGGAAGCAGGCTCAGCTTGTAGCTGACCCCATCGATGACCAATGTATGGCCGGCGTTGTGCCCCCCCTGAAACCGAACCACGATATCAGCGCGTTCAGACAACCAGTCCACAATCTTACCCTTGCCTTCGTCACCCCATTGCGAGCCGACGACAACCACATTGGCCATGTTGAAAGCCTCTTATTAAAAATTGAAATTCCCGGACTTTGGATCCAGCGCCCATGCGCATACGCAATTCCGAGCGCCTTGGCAAATCTGCAGGCAAGGAAAGCCCCGGTTTTAAGCAAAATTCATCCAAATTACTCACAGCTCCCGCAAGGTTGGTTCATTCAGGGCACTCAAACCGGTTTTTGAGGCTCTCCAATCTCAACAATATGTCCATCAGGATCATAAAACCGGAACACCCTTTGTCCCCATTCCTGTTGCTGTATGTCGTGTATCATGTTGAGCTGGTCACAGATCCGCTCAAATGTGGCATCCAATTCACCATCTTCGAAATACAAAACCAGATTGCCGCGCCCGTAACACTGTGCGTTTTCAGCATGCCCAACTTGAGCATCCTCAGCTTCAGCATCCTCACCAAAAACAGTGCGGTGAAGGGACATGCCTTCATGCAGCGCAAAGCCATTGTCAAATTGCACGAAATTGCCATGGTCCTGCAAAATATTCAGCCCAAGCAAATCACAGTAAAAGGCTTTTGCGCGCGCCAAATCCGCAACGAATGGAATTGGATTGATAAATTTCACAGCAGTTGTTCCTCCCATGGTCCAAGAGGCCATTATGGTATAGAAAGACCTCAAATCCCACCGGCCCGATAGTCCGGTCCAGAGCCTGTAAATCACATCTCATGTCACATCAGATTTGGGTCGACTATTTTGCATTCCGCTCCGCTGAAAAATGCCTTCATATGGTTGTTCAATCAACCCTACCTGCTGCTCGCAACCACAATGCTGTGCTGGTCAGGGAACGTTGTTCTTGCCAGAGCCGTCGCAGGCGAAATACCGCCGATCATGCTGGCGCAAATTCGCTGGATCGGGGCGAGCCTGCTGCTGACGCCCCTTGCATGGCATTATGTCAGAAATGACTGGCCGGTCATCCGCAAGAATTTACCCCTTATGCTGCTTTTGGCTTTCACTGGCATCACCATCTACAACACGCTTGCCTATTTGGGTCTGCAACACACCACCGCTCTGAACGGTCTGCTGCTTCAGTCGGCAGCCCCTCTGGTTATCGGCTTCTGGTCTCTTGCACTGTTTGGCGATGCGATGACACCGCGCCAATTGGCTGGAACGCTCATTTCATTGCTTGGCGTTTTGATCATCCTCACAGGCGGACAGCCTGATATTTTATTGTCGCTCGACTTTAACATAGGCGACATTCTGTTCTTCTGTGCCTTGCTGTTTTACGGAATTTACTCAGCCGTCCTGCGCAAGAAGCCAAAAATGCACTGGGTCAGCTTTCTATGGGTCACCGTGGTCTTCGGCGCCATTATGTTGCTGCCGGCATTCTTCTGGGAACTGGAAACCGGCACACCAACTGAACTGTCCTGGCGCAGTTTTGCAGCCTTTGCCTATGTCATCCTGTTCGCAAGTCTGATGGCCTATGGCTGTTTCAACCGCGGTGTGGAGTTAATTGGCGCCAACAGGGCTGGCCCATTTTTCCACCTTATGCCGTTGTTCGGATCATTGATGGCAATTCTGTTTTTGGGAGAACAACCCGCTTTGTTTCATGCAGCCGGATATGGGCTAATTCTGCTGGGAGTCATATTGGCGCAACGCAAAAGTCGTTTGCCATTGCCGTGAGACACATGGAAGCCGTGAAACACATGGCTGCGGTCAGGCATCTGCACAAAGCGGATGCCTGACGCGTTTTGTTAAGAAGATGCTTGCCGCATCAAACGGCTGCATCACCGGTTTCGCCAGTCCGAATGCGAACAGCGCTTTCAAGTGGCAGCACAAAAATCTTGCCGTCTCCAATGTTACCTGTCCGTGCCTCATTACTCAGCACTTCCATGACCCGCTCGCTCTGATCGTCAGAAACCGCAATTTCCAACTTTACCTTCGGCAGATAGTGGACAGCATATTCGGCACCACGATAGATTTCCGTGTGCCCCTTCTGGCGTCCATAACCCTTAGCCTCTGTCACGGTCAGACCACTGACCCCGACTTCCGATAGGGCTTCACGAACAGGATCCAGCCTGTGCGGCTGAATAATGGCAATTATATATTTCATAAATAACTCCTGATCTTGTTCGCTTACAACCTGTATCCACTTTCACCATGAGTGGAAAAGTCAAGTCCTTCAAGCTCTTCCTCTTCATTAACCCGCAAGCCTACCAGCGCTTTGGTAATCCATACAATTATGATGGTCGCGATAACCGACCAGACAAGGACCGAGCCAACGCCAAGCAACTGAACCCCAAATTGGCTGCCCATCGAGGTTTCGCCCAGACCCGTTCCACCTGGCAATCCCGCAAGGAATGCCATCAGAAGCGTCCCCAGCGCACCGCCAATACCGTGGACAGCAAGCACGTCCAGAGAATCATCCACTTTCCATCTGTGCTTCACCAGATCAACAGCAATGTAGCAGACAACGCCGCCCGCCAAGCCAAGCATCATGCCAGCCATTGGGCCAACAAAACCCGAGGCGGGTGTGATTGTGGCAAGACCGGCAATAGTGCCTGTAACCATGCCGACGAGGGAGGGTTTTCCAAACCGCACCCACTCAATCACAACCCAGACAAGCGATGCGGTTGCAGCCGACATATGCGTCACAAGCATTGCCATCCCGGCATCGCCATTGGCACCAAGCGCACTGCCCGCATTGAAACCGAACCAGCCGACCCACAACAAGGACGCGCCAACCATAACCATCCAGGGCGCGTGCGGAGGCTGCACCGTTTTGGGAAAGCCACTGCGGGCACCAAGCATGACGGCGATCACCGCCGCCGAGGCGCCAGCTGTGACGTGAACCACGATGCCTCCGGCAAAGTCCATCACACCACGTTCAGCCAACCAGCCACCGCCCCAGACCCAATGGGTCACAGGTGCGTAAACAATGAGCAGCCAGGCTGCACTGATAATGAGCACCGCAGAAAACTTGATACGTTCAACAAAAGCGCCCACCATCAAAGCTGGTGTGATGATCGCAAATGTCATCTGAAACGTGAAAAACACCGTCTCCGGCAGCGTGGTTCCATCATAGACAGTGTCTCGTCCCACACCGTTCAGAAAGGCTTTCTGCAGCCCGCCAATCCAGGCCGAGCCTTCAGAAAAAGCCAGGGAGTAACCCACAACCAGCCACAAGACAGAAGCAAGGCAAGCGATTGCCATGCAATGCATCAGCACTGACAGGATGTTTCTGGATTGCACCAGCCCGCCATAAAACAGGGCAAGCCCCGGCAACGTCATTAAAAGCACCAAGGCAGTGCTCGTTAGAATCCAAGCTGTATCTGCAGCGTCCATTATTCCCCCCACGGCTAATATTTAGGCAGTTGCCAGTTCAATATTGCGCCAGACGGGGACAGTCAATGACCGCTGCAGGATATGTTTGATTCAGCGCCGTTTTTTAAAGCATAAAATTCAGCGGCTTGACCTGCTGAACGTTTTCCAGTGCGTTGATTGTTGCCATGACTTCAGCATTGACTTCCTGATCGACAGCCACAAGCGCAATGGCATTTCCGCCTTCAGAATCCCGGCCAAACTGCATATGCGCAATGTTGACGCCAGCCTCACCCAACACTGTTCCGATATTGCCAATAAATCCGGGACGATCATCATTGGTGACATACAGCATGCGTGGCTTCAATTCAGCTTCCATATTGATGCCCTTGATCTGAATGATCCGAGGCTTGCCATCGGCAAACACGGTACCGGCTACAGACCGTTCCTGACGTTCGGTGATCACGGTCAGGCGGATGTAGTTTTCATAAACGCCTTCCTGGGAGCGACGCACCTCTTCCACCTTGATGCCACGTTCCTTGGCCATGGCAGGCGCAGACACCATGTTGACTGTCTGCAATTGTGGCTGCAGAACGCCCGTCAAGGCTGCTGCGGTCAGCGCCCGTACATTCATCTCGGCCACATCACCTTCATATTCAATGCGAACGCCTGAAATTCCAGATTCAGTCAGTTGACCGGCAAATGAGCCAAGCAAATCGGCCAGTTTGACATAAGGCGACAGAAGCGGCGCTTCTTCAGCCGAAATGGACGGCATGTTCAGTGCATTGGTGACCGCACCGTTCAACAGATAGTCTGACATTTGCTCAGCCACCTGAATGGCCACATTTTCCTGTGCCTCTGTGGTCGCGGCGCCCAAATGCGGGGTGCAGACAACATTTGGCAGATCGAACAGGACGCTGTCGGTCGCAGGCTCCGTTGAAAACACGTCAATCGCAGCTCCGGCAACCTTACCGGACTTCAAGCCATCAGCCAGTGCATCTTCATCAATCAGCCCACCGCGTGCACAATTGATGATCCGCACACCTTTTTTCATTTTTTCAATGGCTGCGGCATCAATGATGTTGCGGGTCTTGTCTGTCAGCGGCGTATGCAGTGTAATGAAATCCGACCGCTTCAGCAGTTCGTCCAGATCAACCTTCTCAACACCGATTTCCATCGCACGTTCCGGCGACAGGAAAGGATCGAAGGCAATGACTTTCATTTTCAGGCCAATGCCACGTTCCGCAGCGATAGATCCAATATTTCCGCAGCCGATCACACCAAGGGTTTTTGCGGTCAGCTCAACGCCCATGAATTTGGACTTTTCCCATTTACCGGCATGGGTAGACGCATTTGCCTCCGGCAATTGACGCGCAACTGCAAACATCATCGCAATGGCATGTTCAGCCGTTGTGATGGAATTTCCAAAAGGCGTATTCATGACAATGATGCCCTTTTGCGTCGCCGCAGGAATATCAACATTGTCAACGCCAATGCCAGCCCGGCCAATGACTTTCAGATTGTCAGCGGCAGCGATAATTTTCGCGGTGGCTTTCGTCGCGGAGCGGATGGCAAGACCATCATAATTGCCAATAATCTCGGCAAGCTTGTCTTTGTCTTTTCCAAGATCAGGCTGGAAATCAACATCAAGACCCCTGTCTTTGAATATCTGAACAGCGGTCGCTGACAGTTTATCGGAAATCAGAACGCGTGGCATTTTTTCAGTCATAAGTCTCTCCATAAGGCCACTTCGGTGCCAAAAGGCAGGACCGGGGCCAGTATTAGTCAGAATCAGGTCAGAAAATTGTGAGGATCAGGCGGCTAGTGACAGCGCAGTTTTCTGCGCTGCAAAAGCCCAGTCCAGCCAAGGCAAAAGAGCCGCCACATCGGACTGTTCAACAGTTGCACCGGACCAAATGCGAAAGCCCGAAGGGGCATCGCGATAGGCACCGATGTCATGAGCCACGCCTTCCTTGTCCAGCGCAGATACCATGGCTTTTGCAAATGCGGCCTGATCATCTTCAGACAAAGCGGTGACTGCCGGGTCCACGATTTTCAAACACACGGATGTGTTGGACCGAGTGGCGGGGTCCACGGCCAGAAAATCAACCCAGGGCGTTTCAGCAACCCAATCGGCGATGGTTTTTGCATTGGCATCAGCACGGCCACGCAGGCCATCCAGACCCCCAACGGACTGCGCCCATTCCAGCGCGTCCAGATAATCTTCCACACACAGCATGGAAGGCGTGTTGATGGTCTCGCCATTAAAGATGCCCTTGATGATTTTGCCACCCTTGGTCAGGCGGAAAATCTTGGGAAGCGGCCAGGCCGGCGTGTAGCTTTCCAGCCGTTCAACGGCCCGCGGCGACAGGATCAGCATGCCATGAGCAGCCTCTCCGCCCAGCACTTTCTGCCAGGAGTAGGTCACGGCATCCAGCTTGTCCCAGGCCAAATCCTGCGCAAAAGCAGCAGAGGTGGCATCGCAAAGGGTCAGACCCTCACGGTCAGCAGGTATCCAGTCACCATTTGGCACACGAACACCAGAGGTCGTGCCGTTCCAGGTGAACACAACATCATTGGCAAAATTGACAGACGCCAGATCCGGCAGCAGGCCGTAATCCGCAGTCAATGTGCGCTGGTTATCAAGTTTCAGTTGTTTGACAGCATCTGTAACCCAGCCGGAGCCAAAGCTTTCCCAGGCCAGAAGATCAACACCACGAGCGCCCAGAAGCGACCACATGGCCATTTCAAATGCGCCGGTATCGGATGCAGGTACGATCCCGATGAGATAGTTATCAGGCACCTGCAAAACGGTGCGGGTCAGGTCAATCGCCTGCTTCAGCTTGGCCTTGCCTATTTTGGCACGGTGAGACCGGCCAAGAGCGGCATCAGCAAGCCCGTCCAGCGACCAGCCAGGTCGTTTGGCACAGGGACCGGATGAAAAATGAGGATTATTAGGACGCAACTCAGGTGTGCGCTGCCCGGCCGTCTGGCCAGTATTTGCATGTGTCATGCTACCCTCTCAGATAGATAGCCTCTCGGTGGGGAGAGGTGGCCCACCTGCGGCATTAATGGAAAGCTTGGAATTCCGCAATAGAGAATGCGATCTAACCTGTAGATTCATGTTGAATGTTGCAGCAACGTGGCTGCAATTATACAGACATGAGTTGGGCGTTCCTTTCGGGCGGCGTCCTTTCCGTAGCTGTTGATGGCCCCGTCCTACTTGATGGAACGCTTGCTGATGGGGTTGAATTTGATGAAAATGTTTTCGATGCTCTGTCTCCTGAACCAGTAACGGAAGATTTGAAGAAGTTCCCGCACTACACCCAACCTTTTGAGCGGGGCGAAGCACTTCATGCGATGCGAACTCGAATGCACAGCGACACCAAAAGCTAGCGCCATCATACCAATGCAACCCCAAACATGTGTAACTCAATCGGGCCAGATAGCCCCAAAACAGACAATGCCGCTTTCATACTCGGATGGCGGCTATGCGGGCGAAGTTGTCATTCTCCAATTCCAAGCCAATGACCGTTCAAAGTTTGCTGGGGCACGTAAAAACAGAGGCGATGGGCCATCACTGGCCACCCAGAACCGATCGTTGCGGAGCCCAACTGAACTTTTGCAATGCCCGTAAAATTGCCAGCAAGGAAGGATTGTCGGCCCGTCCAATTGGCGTCGCAACCGAGACAGAACGCACCAGTTTCGGATCTTTCAGCTTGATCTTCGTTATTCCCGGCAACGTGACCCAGCGATCTGGCACAATCGCGACGCCGGCACCCGCTTGAATCATATTTTGTATCCAGTCTTCATTATCGCTGCGGGCGAAAAGCTTGGGCACAAATCCTTCGCGCTGCGACGCACTCAGGAAGAGGTGCCTGAATTCACATTGTGATCGGTCGAGATAGGGTCTGCGGGCCACGTCTTTAAGGCCAACAGTCGCGCGTCCTGCAAGTGGATCATTTGCGGCACAGGCAACAACCATGGCCTCATCATAGAGACGCAAATAGCGGAACCGTGTCTCATCCTTGACCGTCGCCCCAAGAATGGCGAGGTCAATGTGTCCGTCCAGCAGGGCCGCTGCAATTTCGACTCGGGTATAGTCTTGCAACTGGATTTCGATATTCGGATGGACTCGCTGATGCTCGGCCAAAAACCCGGCAATCGGACCTGGCCCGACGCTGCACATAACACCAATTCGCAAAACGGGGCTCTCTCCGCTCACCAGCGAATGGGCCGTTTGTTCAATGTAATTTGCATTGGTCACAAGACTTTCAAAAAGCCCGATGAGAGATGAACCCAATTGTGTCAGATGGGTGTGTCGGCCTTCACGACGGATCAATGGGCCGCCAACCTCTTCCTCAAGCCGCTGGATAGCCTTTGTCAAAGCGGGCTGGGACATGCCCAGTTTCCGGGCGGCCTGAGAAATGTTGAGAGTTTGCGAAAGTGCCAAAAAATAGCGCACGCGCTTAAGGTTCAGATCCATGGACAGTCTCTTTGGTTTGGCATTTCCAGCAGTTATCATAACCATACCTGACAGTTTGTACATTTTTCACAATGGCGGTGCGGCATTACACATCGCAGACCCGGCAGTTACACGCCTGCTTCTCTTCTGAAGATGGCGAATGCATGTAAATTAAAAGTTATGAAAACCATATCCAAAAGTTTGCATATATTGGCCTATCTATGCCTTCAGGACAGCGGCAACATCCGCCCGACCAACAGACAAACTTAACCCAATCTAATGGAGGCAAATCATGCCAATATCAAAATCAGACACCGAGAGCTTTGCAGAAATCAAGGCCGTTGCAGACGCTCTAAGCCCCTACATAGAAAGCGCCTCGACAGGTGACGGCGCTCATATCCGGACAGCATTCTATGACCATGCCCATATCGTCGGATCCATGGGCGGCACATTCTACGACATGGATGCCGACGCCTTTCGTGATGCGGTCCAAGCCGGCGGTGCCTCTCCTGACGTAGAACATCAGATCGCCTGGGTCGACATCTCAGGTCCGGCAGCGGCGGCAAAGGTTGAGTTCGTGAATTGGCTTGGAAACCGGTTCACCGATTTCTTCGTACTCTACAAACATGACGGCGTTTGGAAGATCAGCGGCAAGGTCTACGACACGCATTCCGGCAATTAGCACAAAGGGGCGCACGAGCGGTGCGTCCTGCAGTCCGACATCCAAATTCCAGAGTGCTGACTAGCGGACCTTACGGACCGTTAGCCCAGATACAGTTGGTTCGATACGATTGGCCGGGCATCACGCTCGGCCAACTTACATCGCGCATTGCCCTATGTCGCTTTATCAGACCATGCTGATAAAACAGAATTTGCCATAGCGATGTCCTGAACCGCGATACCTGTCAGGTCTGCAATGGTGATTTGCATCGCGTTGGCGCGGGCTTGCGTGGAAGTAGATAGCAGTCCGCCAATTTCCTGGAGGTCTTGAGCAGCAATTAGCCCTTCTTTTGCTGCGTGCGACACCTCACCATGGTCCAGGCATTGCGCGAAAAGATCTACGGCCAATACGTCTGCGCGATGAACCAATGCGATATCCAGTTCCTGCTTGCCGGGCGCATCGGCACCGACTGCCGTAATATGTGTGCCCTCGTTCACCCAATCAGACATGATTAATGGAACTGTCGAACCCGTCGCCGTGACAATGATGTCCGCTTGCCTAACCGCTGTTTCAAGATCGATTGCACGCGCGATATCACAGATGGACGCAAGCCTCGCGACAAGCTTATCGGCCTGTTCTGCGTTTCGTCCCCAGACCTCAAATGCTGCTGTGTTCGCAAGCAAAGCCACGTGCGCCTCTATTTGGCGCCGCGCCTGCTGCCCACTTCCCACGATTAGAACTCGTTTGCTGTCTTTTCGGGCCAAAAGGCGGGACGCTATGGCACCACCCAGCCCCGTACGAATGTCAGTGAGGACCATTTCATCATGCAAGACCGCTTCGACCTGCCCGTTTTCCGCAGACATAACCAAAACAAGACCATTGCCTGTTTGTAAGCCCTTGTCCCTATTGTTTGGAAACCCGGTTGCGATCTTGATAACAAAGGTCGGCTTGCCTGTTAGGTGGCCATATTTGATGTGACAATCCGCATTGTGCTGTGGAAACGTGATGTGACCGACCGGAGGTAAGTTTACGTGCCCAAGACTCGCTGCACGGTAGGCGTCTTCGATCCTGATCGCCGCCTGAGGCAAGTCGATTAACGCTTCGATTTCTGAACGGCTTAAGCTAATCATTTTCGATCCTCATTTTCGGAGACCTATCAATATGCCAATGCTTCCTGACTTTCGATTAGAAACGCATTTTTCGAAATGGGAGTTCAAGGCGCGTTATCATATGACCGCCTCAGATGCTGAAAGCATGTCGATGCGCGAACTGTTGGCAATGGCGACACCTGAGGAACGTGAGGCATTTGAGGGGATGTGGCTCGGCTATACCGAGACCTTTGGTGCACCGGACCTTCGCGAGGCTATTGCGTGTACTTTCACCAATCAATCGGCGTCCGATATACTATGTTTTGCTGGCGCAAGCGAAGGAATTTTTGCTGCCAACAATGTCATTCTGGACAAGGACAGCCATGCAATCGTTGTGACCCCAAATTATCAATCCCACGAAACGCTACCTGTCGCAATTTGTGAGGCCACGGGAATTCCATTGGACCCTGAGAGCAATTGGTCACTCGACATTGACCGTGTGGCTGCTGCGATCCGCCCCAATACGAAACTGATGACAATCAATTTCCCGCACAACCCAACCGGTGCGATCCTGCCTTTGGACAGATATCATGCATTGATTGAACTGTGTCGGAAACATGGGATCTACATCTTTCATGATGAGATTTTCAACGGACTTGGCCCAGCCGAGGCGTGCCATCTGCCGTTTATTGCGGATGTGTATGAACGTGGCTTATCACTGAATGTCACCTCAAAGTCATTTGGTTTGCCCGGACTGCGGATTGGTTGGATTGCCTGCCAAGATGCTGATGTCATTTCCAAGATGGAGCGGATGAAGCATTACCTTTCCATCTGCAACTCAGGCCCCAGCGAACGGTTGACAATGATTGCATTGCGCAACCGAGACAAGATCTTGGCGCGAAACTGTGCAATCGTGGATGAGAACCTGCCAAAATGGGACGCCTTCTTTGCCCGGCATACAGATCTGTTTGAATGGCAAAGGCCTGACGGGTCTTGCATGGCCTTCCCGCGTTACAAAGGCGCAGACGGTGTGGAGGCATTTACGACGTCTTTGGTAGAAGAAAGTGGCGTCTTGTTTTTACCAAGCACAATCTATTCGTCTGACTTAGGCCCAACGCCAAATGATCGCCTTCGGTTGGGGTTCGGGCGCTCAAATTTGGATGAGGGTATTGCGGCGCTTGATGCGCATCTCATGCAGAACACAAATTAGATAGCTGACTTTCGCTGCAAAGCAGCAAACTCACACCTTTAGGCTTGAAACGAAAATTTGGCGCAATTTCCACCAATGGCCGTTCCAGCCAGCAATAGAAACCCGTGAGTTCTGGTTCCTCTGTGCAGAAGCAACAGGTCTGACTATGACTGAATATGGCCTATGCGAGCCGCATTGGATTGGTGAGACAATTGTGATCAGGAATACGTCCGTCGCTAAAAACGACGGACGCGGTCTTTGGGAGGGCATTTATTTGATTGCAAGGATGTCAAAATTGTTGACGTTTGCAACAACACCTGAGTCCCACCCACCTTCCACGAGCACCGAAGACTGCTCTTTCAGCAAGCCTGCGACCTGGCCGGCAAAATGCGCTGCCCGACCCGCCTCATCAGCAAAAACATCGAATATGGCAAAGTTGTTCTCATCCAGTTGCAAAGCCACCCAGAACAATGTCTTGGGTTCAGTGTCTGCGACGATCTTGCCCGCTGCTGTCAGCAAGTCTGCCAGTGCCTGGCTTTGGCCGGGGGCGGCTGCAAGTTTGATGTAAGTTGCAGTGGTGGCGTCATAAAGATCCACGGGTGCTTTTGCAGACAGAACGGAGGAGTTATTGATATTGGCGACAACACCATTGTCCCAACCGCCCTTGACCAATCTGTCGGCATTTTCATTCAGAGCCCCCGCAACCACACCGGAAAAATGAGCATTTCTGGCTTCTTCGTCTACGAAAACATCGAAAATGGCGAACTTGCCGTCAGGCGCTTGTAAAGCAAACCATAGTTCTGTACCGGGTTCGGTCTCTTTGACCAATGGCGCAGCCCCTGACAGAAATTGCGCGAAGGCCTCTGTCTGGTTTTGGGCGGCCGTCATTTCGATATAGCTTGCCTTGTCGTCCATCATGGCCTGTTCCTGTGCGTTTGCGTTTGCAGTTGTTGTCATCATTGCCAATGCGCCGAGGGCGCTAAGAATTTTGGTTTTCATAGTGGTCTCCTGAGGTGAGGGGTCTGTTTTGTTTCGCCCAGATCTGCCGATTGGCTAAACTGCAAGGCAACGTTTGGCCGTGTGCTTTTTTCCCTCAGGAGGCGCGTAAACTCCAATTCCCATTTTCTATTTAACGATAGGCATTGACTATGGGCTTCAGCATGGCAACGATGGCCGAAATTCGCTTGTCCAAAGCCCGGAGGCTTCCATGGAGATGAATCAGATCCGCTATTTCCTCGCGCTTTGCGAGCATCGCAACTTTACCCATGCCGCACGCGCTTCCAACGTTTCGCAACCGTCTCTCACAGCGGCCATCAAGAAACTGGAAGATGAGCTTGGCGGCCCGTTATTCCTGCGGGATCGTGCGGGGTGTCGGCTCACGCCGCTTGGCCTGTTGGTGCAGCCAAGGCTCGAAAACGTGCATTTTGAGGCGCGTAAAGCGAAGGCTGAAGCCGTCCGACACATACGCCTGGATCGGGTTCCGATCAGTATTGGCGTTGGAGAGACGATTGGGCACAACAAACTGTCGGACGCAGTCGAGCGTTACCGTGCGCGACTCCCGCAAGCTGAAATAGAATTGATAGTGGAGCGGCAAGAGGCACTGTTATCCGGCTTGCGGGAAGGATCATTGGATATTGCGGTGACCGCTGCGCAAGTCAGCCCAGATCTTTATCGCATAGACCCTCTCTATCGCGAGGGGTATCGGGTCGTTGTCGCAGCAGATCACCCCATGGCCGAAAAAGAGACTGTATCACTGGAAATGCTGGCAAATGCAGACATGCTCGACAGACCAAATTGCGAGATGCGCGATACATTGCATGAAACTTGCGCTGACAACGGGCACACACTTTACGCCGCATACCGGTCAAATCGGGTGGATTGGTTGTTGGCGCTTGCCCGTCAGGGGTCTGGCGCTGTTGTTCTGCCGACGACAGCTATCCCGATCGATGATGCCCTTGTATCGATGCCCATTGAGGATGTCGATATCGCACGCCAAGTTGTTGCGCTTCGATTTCGACAACAGGCATCCCGGCCCGAAGCTGAAGAATTGGTGCGCGAGTTCGCACGTGGACAATCCGTCTTTAACTAGGGGCTGGAGTCAATTGGTAGGTTGAGTTGGTGAGTGTGGATTTGAACGATTACAAAATCGTCAAACGATGACGCCAAAAAAAGTACCGACGAGCCATGGATATGGCTCGTCGGAACATGGGTAGTGTTTCAGTCTATCAATTCGCTGCCGGTCAATTTGCTGATTGTCAATCCGCTGTCTGGCAGCCTTTCAGCGCATTGTCGATGGCGAGACAGAAGCAGCCCGCCAGACGCTCTGTGTACTCGATATCAGAGTTGGCCGGATTGTTCATGCATTCGTCGATTTCATCACCGGATCCGCCTGCCTTCGACATGAATTGCTTACTATGCTTCTGACTGCGCACAATTCGCTGCAGCTTTAGCGGGATCTTTGTCGATTCCACTTTCATGGATTTAGCCAACAATGGCGCTGGTGATACCGATGTCAGGACGATGGCGAGCACTGCAACCATAGGAGCAGTTGCCAATATTTTTAATGATGGGCTTTTCATGGTCTGGTTTCCTCTCAAATGTTTTTCAATGTCTGCATTTTGATAGAGCGAGCTCCAATTTGGGCCACCTCCCCCGCTATGCGTTTGGGGACGTGAACCAAATTGAACGGCGGTCTATTTGCAGGCCTTTGCGGTTGCTGTGCAGTTCCAAAGATCTTTTGCACCTTTTTTGCAGGAGAAATTGGTGTTTTCAGCTTTGCCCCAATGAGCAAATGACTGGCCATAAGTGGAAGCAACTTTCAAACCCCAGCGATAGGTTGCTGATTCCTGAGCTTTGCTCTTCTTGAAATAGAACATGCCTTTCGCAGACACTTTGCCTTCGCAAACTTTTACTTCTTTTGCTGGCTTGGCAGATGCGCGGCAGCGCCAGGCTTCAGCACTTGCTGTTCCAGGTATATCAACCCAGCTACATTTCATTGTTTTCTGTTTGGCTTTGCCCCAATGGGCCCATGAGCTGCCATGTTTTTCTGCAGCAGCCAGTCCCCAGCGATAAACGGCAGAGTCTTTGGCCTTGTCTTTGTTTTTATAATATTTGGAATAGCCATTCACCAACGGCTTGGTCATTGTCTTCGCTTCCGCGCTATCGGCGGTAAAAGCCGACATTGCGGCGACGGTACAGATTGTAAAAACGGCGGCCTGCACGGATGTGGTAAGTGATTTGATTGAAGTGGTCATGGTCTTGGTCCTTTTCCTTGGTTGCAGAAACATCATTAGTGGTGCTTGCTTGAAGAAGTTCTGAACCATTCGTTCAGACTGTATTCATTTTCAAGTTGAGTAAAGCACACCCACTGGATACAGCGCCAAAGTCCAAAGAATCCGGACGAGAAACAGAAAAACCCGCAACAGCGCCAATCAGCACCATTGCGGGTTTGAAGGTTTGCGAAGCGCGCGGCTTCGCAAGTCGTTTTGTTTAGTGGAAGGTGTAGCGTCCACCCAGGCGGAACTCATGAAAATCTACATCTTCATAGGTCACCCTGCCTGTGAGGCCTGGCGTATCAGACTTGCCGCCTTCCACATCACCTACCCAAAGATAACGGTAGTTGGCGTCAATGGCGAAGTTATGGGAAACTTCATATGTCACACCAGCCATGGCGGCCGCTGCAAAGTTCCACGCACCTTCGGCTTCGAAGCTGGAATAGGAAGACCCACCAAAGTTAAGGCCGTATTGCCGGCCCACATCAATATAGGCAAGGCCGATACCGCCACCGATGTATGGTGTAAAGGATGAGCTGTTTTCCCAATCCAAGTAAACATTGGCAAGCAATGTATACATGGAGCCAGAGCCATATTCGTCATTCAAGGCAGTACCGCAACCGGCGGCACAGACTGTATTGCCTTCAAAGTCCCACGTAGCGCGGTAATCCAGCGTCAAATCTGCGCGGAAGAAGTGGTTGAATTTGTAACCCACACCGACACCGATAAGCCAGGTATCGCTGAAGTCCTCGTTGAGGAACTCCTGATGGCCTGCCGACCCATCATAGCTGACCTCGTAATCGCGGGTTGCGACATAACCAATGTCGCCGCGCAAATACCAAGCCCCTGCCTTGTCATAGACCGGTTCTTCATACACATATGTTGGCAGGTCAGCAGCAAATGCTGGACCTGCAAGAATGGTCGCAAGCGCGGTGACCGCGCCTATAGCCCTAACAACCCTGTTGCCTGTCGTAATCATGTCAATACTCACTTTAGAAAACCAATACGCAGGTTCTATTTCGATTAAAACCTGACTGGATATTGAATTGTTAAGGTTAAAAACCAATTAAATTCATAATTTTTTGTGTTAACTTTACGTTTACTTAAGGTTAATGAATAGTAAAAGAGAAATTTACGATGCGAGAACGAACGGTTACTGCCCTGCTAGCTCGGACGCCCAGGCATTGGTACATTCTGGGGATTCTTGTGACCCTCTGGGGTACCTCGTTTGCTTCCAGCAAGATCGCGGTTGAAACCATTCCGCCGGTATGGGTAGCCGCCTTACGCATTGCCATCGGTGCAGGTCTGATGCTGACTTATCTGATCGTGCGGCGGGAACGCCTCACCAGACGGCCACATGATTGGCTGTGGTTTCTCTGGCTTGCCTTGTTGGGAACAGTTGTCCCATTCCTGTTGATCTCCTGGGGCGTTCAATACGTCCCATCCAGCGTTGCCGGGATCCTGATGGCCACTGTGCCATTGGCCGTTATCATATTGGCGCACATGCTGTTGCCAGACGAACCGCTGACGCGACGCAAAATGGCAGGTTTTCTAATCGGCTTTATAGGTGTGGTGTTTCTGGTTGGCATTGGCGGCACCAAATCTCTGCAAAGTGGGCCGCTCCAATTCTGGGCCCTGTTGGGCATTACCACAGCAGCAGTATGTTACGCGCTGAATGGAACAACTGCGCGCCTGATGCCTGTTATGAGCAGCGCCTCCAAATCGGCTGGTGTGCTGCTCGCCGGCACCCTGGTGGCCGTGCCACTTGCCATAATCGTGTCACCAGATGGACTGAACGACGCCAATATGGCCAGCCTTTGGGCCGTTCTTGCGCTTGGCATCTTCCCAACGGCCCTGGCAACCATATTGCTGTTCGTCATATTAGAGGAAGCTGGGGCTTCCTTTGTCGCCTTGTCAAACTACCTTGTACCAGTATTTGCGGTCATGGTTGGCGTCGCTCTCTTGGATGAAGTCCTACAATGGAGCGACTGGGTCGGACTGTTCCTGGTCCTCTGTGGAATCTTCATCACAGAACGTTTCAAAAACCGGAAAGTCAAAGTGGCACCATCATCCACTTGATTTATGAGGCTTTGAGAAATTTTACTGCGGCCAGCCATTGGCGTTTGGTTGGGTTTCTCATATTGTCGCAGCATCACGAAACGGGACTCAAATGACCGATTATCAGAATCAGGATCAGCAAAGCTCCAGTTGCTGCACGCCTTCAAACGGAACCTCTCCTGAGCCCGAAAAACAACTGGGATCAGCTGTCAGCAGCATTGACCAGTCAGTTGGTGCGATTTCCATTCCCGGTGGTCCCAGCCTTGTGGGGACAAACCGGCCGGAAGTGCAAAATGACGGCGAAGAACCACTCAGAAAATCAAAAATTGCCCCCTTCAGGATAGCCGTGACAACTGTCACCAATCAGGATTTTGAGAAGTTTGTGTCAGAGACAGGCCATGTCACCGAAGCGGAACAATTTGGCTGGTCATTTGTTTTCTGGGCACAGGTGCCAGGCAGTATCGGCGCAACGCAAGGGGTTGCCGGGGTTGAATGGTGGCGGCGTGTTGACGGCGCAAACTGGCGCGAAGTGAACGGACCAGGCACCGCTGCAACGACATGGCACCCAGACCATCCGGTGGTTCATGTGTCCTGGAACGATGCGCGCGCCTATGCGGCCTGGGCCGGAGGACGCTTGCCAACGGAAGCAGAGTGGGAACACGCGGCGCGCGGCGGCCTTGGCGATGTGCGCTTCCCCTGGGGCGACAAGGAACCCAATGAAAAAGACTATTTCCCTTGCAACGTCTGGCAGGGGAAATTTCCCGACACCAATATGGAGCTGGATGGTTACGCCACCACTGCCCCGGCAAAATCCTTCGAGCCAAATGGTTACGGGCTTTACAACATGGTCGGAAATGTCTGGGAATGGACATCCGAGCCGATGAGCATCAAGTCTTTGAAGAAACAGGCTCGCATCAAAATGGCGGGCATGAAGGGGTATAAACTATCCAAGGGTGGCTCATTCCTGTGCCACCCCAGCTATTGCTACCGCTATCGGATCGCCGCCCGTTCCGGCACATCGCCAGACAGTACAACAACCCATATCGGTTTCCGGGTGGTTTGGCCGGAAACCAATAGCGATTGAGCTGAATTTGGACGCTTCTTGACTATATGGAACGCTCTAGGCAGCAGGCTGGCCGATGAGATCCACAAGATCATCCACAAGCTTGTTGACCTGAACAGGATCGTCGGATTCAGCCATGACACGGATAACAGGCTCTGTGCCTGATGGCCTGATCAGCAGACGGCCGCTATTACCCAACATCGCCTCTGCATCCAGAATTGCACCTTTGACATCTGGTCTGTCCAAAGGTGACTTTCCGGAGAACCGAACATTTTTCAGCAATTGTGGCACAGGCTCAAACCGGTTGCAGACATCACTAACCGGTTTCCCCTCCTGCTTCACAACTGCCAGAATCTGCAATGCTGCAATCAGCCCGTCACCTGTCGTCGTGTAGTCAGACAGCACAAGGTGGCCCGATTGTTCACCGCCAACATTGTAGCCATGAGCACGCATGTGTTCGACCACATAGCGGTCACCGACATTCGTGCGCGCCAATGTCAGGTCCTGATCTGCCAAAAATCGCTCGAGGCCAAGATTGGACATGACAGTGGCCACAATACCAGGCGCTGACAGGCGATCCTGCTGCTTCCAGGATTGCGCCACGACAGCCATCAGCTGGTCGCCGTCAATAATATTGCCCTTCTCATCCACCATCAGAACGCGGTCAGCATCACCATCAAGGGCAATGCCCACATCAGCGCGGACTTCACGTACCTTGTCGACCAGTTGTTGCGGCGCAGTTGAACCACAGCCCCGATTAATGTTGAACCCATCCGGCTCCACACCAATGCGCACCACGTCAGCGCCCAATTCCCACAACGCCTCAGGTGCTGCCTTGTAGGCCGCTCCATTCGCGCCATCGACAACAATACGCAGGCCTTCCAGCGTCATGCTGCGTGGCAGGGTCCGCTTTGCGGTTTCAATATATCGATCCAGAACACCATCTACGCGCTTGGCGCGGCCAAGTGCATCTGGTTTTGCAAGGTTTCCGGACAAATCAGCATCAAGCAGAGCTTCAATTTCCTGCTCTTTTTCATCAGAAAGCTTGAAGCCATCAGGCCCAAACAGCTTGATCCCATTGTCATGATAAGGGTTGTGACTGGCAGAAATCATGACTCCGATATCTGCACGCAGGGACCGTGTCAGCATAGCCACTGCCGGTGTTGGCACCGGACCGGTCAAAAACACATCCATGCCAACCGATGTGAAGCCGGCCACCAATGCAGTTTCGATCATATACCCGGACAATCGCGTATCCTTGCCAATGACGACCCGGTGACGATGATTACCCCTCATGAAGGTCAAGCCGGCAGCCATGCCAGCCTTCAAGGCAATATCAGGTGTCATTGGAAATTGATTCGACTTGCCACGAATTCCATCCGTGCCAAAATAACGTCGGCCCATGCTCTTATTCCCCACATTCATGTCTGGTCTGGTGTTTTAAACCGATTGCCTCAAGAAAGACTAAACAGGCTGTGCCTGATCAGCGCCTGGTGGCGGACAATACTGGTTTAATGCGGAAGTTGGCAGACACAAATCATTGCAGATCAATACGCCTGCATCAAAGCAAGGCTATGCGCTCCAGCAACAATTGATAAAATGCATCCGCATCTACGTCGCGCACATAGGTGACATTCGGCTCCTTGCCGGAAACCTGCCACCAGTCCGCAACCGTCATTCCCAAAGTAAGCTGTGACTCTGTCTCCACCTCGACATTGATAAAGCGAGCGCCATAGATATCCGGCTGCAGGAGATAAGCAATCACGTTGGGATCGTGTAAAGGTCCGCCATCCGTGCCGTATTTATCTTCATCAAAACGTTCAAAAAACTCCAGCCATCCGGCACAAGCATCACCAACGCGGCTGTTCAGCGCGCGAAATGCTGCAATCCGCGCCGTACTGGTGAGGGCCTGATGGGTGCAGTCCAACGGAAACATGGTGATCGGAATGCCACTTTCAAAAACGATTTTCGCAGCGTCCGGGTCAACAAAAATATTGAACTCGGCTGCTGGCGTAATGTTGCCACCCTCAAAAAAGCCTCCCCCCATCATAACCAGTTCCTGAATGCGAGGGGCAATTCGCGGCTCTTTTTGCAAAGCCAGTGCCAAATTGGTCAGGGGACCAAGCGAACACAATGTGACGCTGTTCTCTGGTCGGTTCAGCACGGTTTCGACGAGAAAATCCACACCGTGCTGGCTCTGCAATTCCATACTGGGCTCGGGAAGAACAGCCCCATCCAGTCCGGTCGATCCATGAACATGCTCTGCGGTGACCAACGCTCTTTTCATCGGCTGGTTGGCACCCGCATATACAGGAACCTCTGTCCGACCAGCCAATTCACAAACAACGCGAATGTTGCGGGTGGTCAGATCAAGCGGCACATTTCCGGCAACACCGATGAAACCCAAAACCTCCAGCTCAGGGCTGGCAAGCGCAAGTAAGATGGCCAAAGCATCATCCTGCCCCGGATCAGTATCAACAATGATGGAACGTGCAGTTGATGTCATGATGCCCCTCGTAAAATCTGATTGCGCCCAACTTACCAGTTTTTCCTCAACCGCACAGACGCTATGCTAAGGTCTGTTTATCAATACCACTTTGCATGGACATATGGAATCAGGCTCATGACCCTATGAAAACCATTGCTGCCCTCGTCTTTCCCGAATTCGAACTTCTGGACTTGTTTGGACCATTGGAACTGTTTGGCATGCTCGACAAACAGTTCCAGATAAAACTCATAGCGGAAACCGCAGGACCGATTGCCAGTAAACAAGGGCCTCGGTCTGTGGTCGATATGGTCATATCCGATAACCCCGCATTTGACATTCTCCTCATTCCCGGCGGACCAGGAACACGAACGCAGGTTGACAATGATCCTCTGCTGCAATGGCTGCGAACAGCCGCTGAAAGGTCAGAACTTGTGTTGAGTGTGTGCACTGGCAGCGCTGTTCTTGCACGATCAGGATGTCTGAACGGAAAGCGTGCAACCAGCAACAAGGCTGCCTTCAAGTGGGTCCAGAGCCAGGGGCCCGATGTTCTGTGGCAGAAGCAGGCCAGATGGGTAGAAGATGATCGTTTCATCACTTCATCCGGTGTGTCTGCAGGTATGGATATGAGCCTTGCTGTAATTGAAAAAATACATGGAAAAGAGCTGGCGCTGAAAGTGGCCGGATGGGCTGAATATGACTGGCACCAAAACCCGGAATGGGACCCTTTTGCCAAGTTGAACGGGTTGGTCTGAGCAAGCCGCCTACTATACTCTGGGACCAGTTGAGAAATGGACCAGAGCCCGGACTTTGGATAAACAAAAAACCCGGCACAAAGACCGGGTTTTCAGATTCAAAACCTGCATTGATTGTGAAGGCGCTTTTACGCTGACCAGTTCCGGCGATAACACTTGCAGGTGTCAGCCGCCGAATTTGACCTTCAGTGCAGCTTCAATGCTGTGAGCACCAAACGCATCCCCGGAAATATCAAGGCCGCCGTCAGAGGTATAATCAATTGAGCCGATATGGGCATAACGATATCTTGCCCCCAGCGACACCGTATCAGTCACGCTGAAATCCAGCCCCGCGAAGGCCTGGGCTGCAAATCCCCAATTGCTATCATCGATGCTGTCTATACCAATGATATCAAAATCAAAATCAGCATGAGCTGCACCTGCGCCAACACCAACATATGGGCGCCAGCGATCAAATTGATGGCCAATGATGACATTTCCCATAAGGGTCAGAACACCGACATCGCCACTTGCCTGAAAGGTAGTTCCAGCGGTTGAAAGTGAATCTATGTCATTTTCAAAATAGCTTAGCTCTGCCTCAATGCCTATCATGCTGTTGAAATCATAACCGAAGGCACCACCAACGCGATAGCCGTCTTCAACATGAGATTCGGCAGAATCGGTTCCAGCTTCGCCCTCTACATCTCCCAGCATTACGTAGCCGGCATGAAGGCTGGCGTAAAACCCTGAGGGTGGAAGCGGGACTGGCTCCATCGGCTCAACATATCCCATCTCAGGCAAATCTGCAGACATCGCCAATCCGCCGGACATTAGAAGCGCCGACCCCACAAAAATCATCTTTCTAAAAAACATTCTTGTCACCCTTTGTTCAGCTATTGTTTGTCGAAAATCTGCAGTGCCCAAACTGCTAAATCTGAAACAATAAACTTATGATTCTAGTGCAGCCAAATACGTCACCTGAGACCAACAGTTGCATGAATGAATCTTGCCATCAAATTGTATAACATTTTGAAATTTCGATAAATTTTCACTGTGCCCATTCTGCAACTGCACCTTTTTGGAAAGGTGAAAGCATCCGATCAATAATAAGAAATGGATTGCCATTCAGTTCGTGGAATCGGAGCGGCAAAGTTTGGCGCATGCACGCATTCACGTCTGACTGCGCGACCGCAAACCCTTGTTTAAGTGCCATTCCCGCCTGAGAAGGACTGCAGAGGCGCATCTGATGCCAACAGACTGTCTGGCAAAAAACCTCAGCCAGTCGCAGCAACAGCTGGACAAATAAAAACCCGGCACAAAGGCCGGGTTTTCGGGGTTCAGAACCCATATTGCTTATGAAGATACTCTCAAGCCCACCAAATCTGGTGATGCAAGACAGTGTCAGCCGCCGAATTTAACTTTCAGCACCGCCTCAACGCTATGATTACCAAAAGAATCAACGGAAACAGGATCATCGCCGTCATCTGTATAATCGGTTGAGCCGACATGCAAATAACGATACCTGGCACCCAGAGACACGGCATCAGTCAGGCTATAATCAACACCGACAAAAGCCTGGGCTGCAAATGCCCAATCATTATCGTCAAGGTCATCTGGCAAAGCAGTTCCAGAAACATCAAGAGCAACATGCGCAGCACCGACACCAGCACCAAGATATGGGCGCCAACGATCATAATGATTTCCGATGATCACATTTCCCATAAGGGTCAGGACATTTGCATCGCCGCTAGTTTGAATAGTAGTCCCTGCAGCTGAGATTGAATCAACACCAGTGGAAGAAAAACCTACCTCGGCCTCAACACCAATCATGTTGTTAAAATCATAGCCAAGTGAACCACCGATACGATAGCCATCTTCAACATCGACGTCGCCATCGACGGTGCCGCCAAATACAAACTCAGCGTCTACATCACCCGGCATCACATAGCCGGCATGAAGACTGGCGTAGAAACCAGCGGGCGGCAGCGGAGCTGGCTCCATCTGCTCGACATATCCCATCTCTGGCAAATCAGCAGCCATTGCCAATCCGCCTGTCAACAGAAGCGCCGACCCAACAAAACTCAATTTTCTAAAAAACATTTTTTTCATTCCCTGCTCAATCAATACTCTAGCGAACCAGCAGCCCTAAGAGACTGCCAACTTTGAAATGATATGTTTGGGATTTTGGCGTAGCTCAATGCCACCCTCACAAAAATAACTTCGATTCATAGTTGCACGATTCAATGCCACTACCAAATTCAATAATGCTTTGAAATTTCAATAGATTTTAACTGTGCTTATTCTGCAACTATTCATTTTTGGGAAAATAAAACCACCGGATGAGTGAATGGAATGGGACTACGATCTTATTGGATGAAGCGAAGAAAAAACAGATCAATGTGTGCGAGCATTCGCTTGCAAATACCCGACATCAAATCTCTGCATAACAGCCCTTTTGGCCTTGGCAGCCCATCTGACGGACTTCTCATTTCAACAGAAAGTCTGGCAGAACGTCCGAAATTAATTGCTACTATTAGTTGAATTCAAAAGTGTAATTCCTGTCAGCGTTGAGGCCAATGGCGCAGGAAATCATCGTGCTTTTCAACCCGTGGCGATGACAGCCTGTTGAATACATACTCATTCCGCGGGATCTTCGAATAGAAAACACCAATGCCAAACCCCAAACGTTTCCAGACTAGACCCGGTCGTGGCAACAACAGGCTAAATAAAAGCCCGGCACAAGACCGGGCTCTTAAACGTTGAACGGAACTCTTATCCTGCCGTCAGGATGGCTGTGGCTCCATGCCGGGATCTGGCTCCGACGGTTTGGATTTGGGAGCACCAGCACTTGGCACTGCCGATCCACGCGGCGTTGATGGTGTATCATCATCCTCGCGCACCGGAGGATTGCCCTTCAGCAACTCGGTGATCTCATCGCCACTGAGTGTTTCATACTCAAGCAGTCCCTGAGCCAGAGCTTCCAGATCATCTTTCTTTTCAGTCAGAATTTGCTCAGCTTCCTGAAAGCCTTCATCAACAATCCGGCGCACTTCCGCATCGATGATCTGAGCAGTGTCCTCAGAAACATTCTGCGTCCGGGCAACCGAATGGCCCAGGAACACTTCTTCCTGATTGTCGCCATAGGCGACTTTGCCAAGCTTGTCCGAGAAACCCCAGCGGGTCACCATGGCGCGTGCAAGACGCGTAGCCTGTTCAATGTCGGAGGACGCACCCGAGGTAACATTCTCCGCACCAAAGACCTGCTCTTCCGCAACCCGTCCGCCCATCATGATCGCCATGCGGCTGGTCATCTGGGTAAGGCTCATGGAAATCTGGTCGCGCTCCGGCAATTGCATCACCATACCCAGCGCACGTCCGCGTGGGATGATCGTCGCCTTGTGAACCGGATCTGTTTTGGCAACATTGATCGCCACAATAGCGTGACCGGCCTCATGATAGGCTGTCAGCTTTTTCTCGTCCTCGGTCATGACCAATGTGCGCCGTTCTGCGCCCATCATTACCTTGTCCTTGGCATCTTCAAACTCCGACATGGTGACAATACGCTTGGAACGACGGGCCGCCAGCAAGGCAGCCTCATTGACCAAATTCATCAAATCGGCACCGGAGAAGCCGGGCGTACCACGAGCGACCACTTTCAGATTGACGTCAGGCGACAGAGGCACATTGCGTGAATGAACTTTGAGGATTTTTTCACGGCCCGTAACATCGGGATTGGGAACAACCACTTCGCGGTCAAACCGACCCGGACGTAGTAAGGCCGGATCCAGAACATCGGGACGGTTGGTTGCAGCAATAATGATGACGCCTTCATTAGCCGCAAAACCATCCATTTCGACCAGCAACTGGTTCAATGTCTGTTCACGCTCGTCATTACCTCCGCCAAGACCGGCACCACGATGCCGCCCGACCGCGTCAATCTCATCAATGAAGATGATGCAGGGCGCGCTTTTCTTGGCCTGCTCGAACATATCGCGCACACGGCTTGCACCAACGCCCACGAACATTTCCACAAAGTCAGAACCGGAAATCGTAAAGAACGGGACAGCAGCTTCACCGGCGACAGAACGTGCCAGAAGCGTTTTACCGGTGCCTGGAGGTCCAACAAGCAGAACACCACGCGGAATGCGTCCGCCCAGCCGTTGGAATTTCTGCGGATCACGCAGAAATTCAACAATCTCTTCCAGGTCTTCCTTGGCTTCATCAACACCGGCAACATCGTCAAACGTTACCCGTCCATGCTCTTCAGTCAGAAGCTTGGCCTTTGACTTGCCAAAGCCCATGGCACCGCCACGGCCGCCACCCTGCATCTGACGCATGAAGAAAATCCACACACCCAGAATAAGGATCATCGGCAGCCAGGAGATCAGCAGTCCGATCAGACTGAAGCCCTCGGAACTTGGTGGCTCGACGGTCACGGCAACACCGCGCTCAGTCAGCTTGTCGACAAAGTCGGTGTTATCGGGCGCCCGGGAGACGAAGCGGCCATTATTATTGTAAACACCAGTGATCTCAGTACCGGCAATGGTAACGCTACGAACCGTGCCTTGTTCTACTTCACTGATAAACTGCGAATAGGGGATCGAGTCACCACGACTGGTCTCGCCTGGATTCTGAAACAGGTTAAACAGCGCGATCAGCAAAAGGCCGATAATGATCCAAAGCGCAAAATTGCGGAAATTTCCGTTCATTCTATGTCCTTAAAGGTCGCATCGGCCCAACGACGGGCCCCAAAACGCGCGACTAAAAATGTATATGCAATCAAAATAGGGAGATGGGGAGCATATGCCAAGGCGCATTCCGGCAAGAAATAGGCTTTCTTGCAAAAAGGTGAACGCAAAATCAGGCAAAACGATGCTGCTGCGGCGGATTCAGTGGTTTATCGGGCCAGCAGTCCTTCAAGAGATTTAAAGATTGGCTCGTCAAAACTTGCGACCGGACCGTCAAGGACACGTGGTCGGAAGGTAATTTTGTGCCGTAGCGCCTCCGGCTGGACAATAGGACGGCCCTGAACAGGCCCGCCGATAGCAGGCCTGATTTCGCCTTGACCTGATGCCTCCACTGCCAGTTGAACGATAAAACGCCCATCCCATGGAACTGAATGTCCGGCCTCTACCGACGTGACCGGCAGATCGCGCAGAGCACGCGAAATCGTCCAGATATCACCATTCCCCGGGGACAGGACACAGCGCCCCGTTGAAAAGGCCTTTCTGTCTCCATCTTCTGCAGTAAGTCTTCTGACCGCTTCTTTCGCCTGGGGAAAGTCGACCATATAGGCATCGCCACCGACAAATCGAACCAGCTCTCGCACTGTTTCAACGGCAATTACGTACGGGATTGGCCCCAATAGGTCTGCACGCACCTGCACATCTGCGCCAATGCGTGTGCAACTGGCATCAATGACAGTGGCAATGTGCCGTGCCATGACAGCTCGCCAACGTCCCATCAGTGCCGCATAGGTGGCGACTCTTTCCGTTTTGAAGTCACCTAAATCCATATCTTGCAGCTTTTGCCGCGCGCGCGGGCGCTCAAACTGCACATTCTCATTGGTCGGATCATCAATCCACCGAATTCCGGAGCGGCGAAGCGCTATGCGCAGATGATCACGGCGAAGAGACAAAAAAGGGCGCAGCACACGCAAGCCAGGATAATGCGTTTCGGGCGCAATGCCGGCGTGGCCCCGCAAGCCACCACGCCGCACACGCATCAAAAGCGTCTCAGCCACATCATCCAGTGTGTGTCCAAGCAACAATTGTCGTACGCCGCGTGCCCTGCACGCTTCCAGAAGCAAATCCCGGCGCTTCATGCGGGCACGTTCAGCAACAGCCGACGAAGGTTTCGCACCGCTCCAGGTCAATACCGCGTGGTGGACATCATGTAGATTACAAAAATCGGCCACAAATGCAGCCTCACTGGCTGAGCCGCTGCGCAAACCATGATCAACCGTCAGAACATGCAATGGGGCCGTGAGCGCATCACGCTGACGCAATTGCAGAACACTTGCAAGCAAAGCCATACTGTCCCCGCCCCCGGACACCGCAATAGCAACCGGGGAACACCAGTCCACCGGTTTCAAATGTGGCAAAAACGGTGAAAATTCAGAGAAAAGCCTGTTGGGAAGACTGTCCGTTAAATGCATTTCGCAGATCTGCGTTCATCACGCACACGCTGCTTGACCGGTGGCGAAGCAGCCGGATATTTGCGCACAAGCTCTGCATAGGTTGCACAGGCGGCTTCCGTTTCGCCCAACTCATGCAGCGACAAACCAAGCTTCAGCAAACTGTCAGGCGCCTTCGCACTTTGCGGAAATTTTGAATAGGATTCCAGAAACTCGTTGGCAGCCTCACGATATGCGCCTCTGACAAAAAGGCTTTCTCCGAGCCAGAAACGAGCATCACTCACCAGTGGATCGGTTGGATGTTCGCTCAAAAACTGCCGCAAGGACCCTTCAGCCGTCTGATAGTCACCTCGCAATATATGACCATAGGCCAGTTCGTATTCAGCGCGAGGCGATGAACCGGGAACCGACGCTGCAAGAGGCGCAGTTGACGGTGCTATCGGCTCCAGGCCCAAACCACCACTGGCACCAATAAGGGCTGATAAATCCAGTGGCCCGCCTTCGCCATTGACAACCGCTCCGCCGGACAATGTTCCAAGATTGGCTGGTGGAGCGCCAAGACCATTATTTGCTGGTACAGGCTGCGCTGCCGATCCCAGGGGGGCGGATCCCTGCTGGGCAGACGGTTGGCCACCACCATTATTCTGCAATGCAAAACTCAGCCGTTCAATCTGACCGGTCAGGTCACGAATTTGCGCTTCCAGACGATCAACCCGCATGGTCAGTTCAGCCGCTTCCCTGGACGTCTGCGCCTGCGCAGGTAAAGCCAGCAGTAGTGTTGCGAGAATGGCAATCAGACAGTTCTTGACCAGCAGCATTTCAAAAGTCCCGGTTTCGGCGGTTTACGACCATCAGTTCGCCTTTTAACTGCGACGAAAATAAGACGATACAATTCCGAATTGCAGATGCAAAAAAGGCCCGAACCACAGTCCGGACCTTTGTTTCCAAACAGGTGTCAACTAGCCGCTGGCGCCTTTTAGCGTCGTCACAGCGCGGCGGTTTTGAGACCAGCACGAGATGTCATTACAAACAGCAACAGGACGTTCCTTACCGTATGAGATTGTGCTCATACGACCAGCATTGATGCCGCGTGCAATAAGGTAGGCCCGTGCGGCAGAGGCACGACGTGCACCAAGTGCAATATTGTACTCACGGGTGCCGCGTTCATCGGCGTGGCCTTCAATGACAAAGTTGTAATTTGGATATTTGGCCAGCCATTGTGCTTGCAGATCAAGTGTCGACTTGGCGCGGGCAGTCAAATCGGTGCTGTCCGTTTCGAAGAAGACGCGATCACCAACATTCACAGCAAAATCCTGAACCGACCCAGGTTTTGCGTTAGCGCCACCAGACGCGTTCACATCGTATTTGTTGCCGCCGGCACAGCCTGCCACAGCAAGACCTAGCAGCAGGACTGCCAGGATTTTTACAGCGCCACCGACAGGGAAAATTCTAGCCAGTGGACGAAGGACTTGTTGTGCAAACATGTCCGGAAACTCCTAAATTCAAATTCTTATGATGGCTCAAGGCGATTCATCCGCCTGAGTCTCTTATTCCGCCCGCACACTGTCTTCAATCAGATTGCGACTGAATTACGGACAAATTGAACATTTCTATTAAAAGCCAATCTATTCTATCCATGGTTAAATCAGCGTTCGCAAGCATGGTAAACCAACGGTTAATTTATTGACACTGCCGTTTTGTTTTGCGGCAAAGTCCCATCAGTTCAGCAACGGAGACCAAGCCGGATCCGATGCAAAATTCGGCGTGAGGACCTGTCGCTCATTATAACCAGTCAAATCAATCGACCACAATTGCGGACCTGCGTTTCCGCCCTGGGGTTCCCGGAAGAACATCAGAACGCGACCATTAGGTGCCCATGTCGGCCCTTCATTGTGAAAGCCGGATGTCAGTGTGCGCTCACCTGAACCGTCTGTGCTCATGACACCGATCAGAAACTGGCCCTGAGAGCGTTTTGTAAATGCAATCAAATCTCCACGTGGCGACCAGACCGGCGTGGAATAGGATCCTTCGCCAAAACTGATACGCGTGGCTTCACCGCCATTGCCACCCATCACATATAGCTGTTGCGAGCCGCCGCGATCAGACTCAAACACGATACGCGACCCATCCGGTGAAAATGAAGGGGATGTATCAATGGACGGAGAGTTCGTCAGACGGGTGGTCCGCTTGGAACGCAAATCCATTGTGTAGATGTTGGCATTGCCATCTTGCTGCAGGCTCATCACAACCCGTTGCCCGTCAGGCGAAAATCTGGGCGCAAAGGTCATGCCGGGGAAATTACCAACCACTTCGCGCTGCCCGGTATCAATGTTTAACAAGAACACCTGTGGCTTGCCGGTGGCGTAGGACATATAGGTAATTTCCTGCCGGCTAGGGCTGAAACGAGGGGTCAGCACCAGATCACCGCCACTGGTCAAATACTGAACTGACGCACCATCCTGATCCATGATTGCCAGTCGCTTGGTGCGGTTATCCTTGGGGCCTGTCTCATCAACAAACACAACGCGTGTGTCGAAATACCCCTTCTCTCCGGTCAGCCGTTCATAAATCGCGTCCGCAATAATATGCGCGACCCGCCGCCAATTATCCGGCTGGGTGAAGAAACGCTGCCCGGCAATCTGTTTGCCGCCAAACACATCCCATAAACGGAACTCAGCACGAATACGACCATCCGCTTCCTGCACAATACGCCCCACCGCCAATGCCTGTGCGCTCAGCACCCGCCAGTCCGGAAAGCGCGGCATGGCATCTGGATTGGCATTCTGGTCGATATAGGTTGCAGGGTCGATGGCCCGAAACAGGGCAGACCGCTCCAGATCGTTGATGATCACCTGCGTCACGTTCTGACTCAGTTGGTCCACCTGCCCGGTGCTGCCAACAAAGCTGGGTATGGCAATCGGCAGTGCCTGAATGTTTCCTCTGGTAATATCCAACTGCAATTGAGCAGATGCTGAAGTTGCCATAAATCCAGCCAGCACAAATGCCAGCAATAATGTGGCATTACGCAACTTGGAAACCCAGTGGCTGGCAGCTTTGTTCACATGGCGCATACGCATCATCCCTGAAACATTTTTGAAGGGTCGAAATTAAACTCGATCACACTCCAAGTGTCATATTTTTCCTGTGGCATATAAGAATAGGGCGCACAGGCCTGCACGGCTCGCAATGCGCGCTCCGAGGCTATCTGAAATGAAATTCCCGTGCCGGAATTCAAGACCCTTGGCGGTCCCGCAATGGTGCCGTCAATATTGAGAACCATTTCGACGCGGACTGCAATACTTTCTGCAGCCTCCATACCCGCCTGCAGGCTCCAGCAACTCTCCAACTGGCGCCGCAGAAAATCGATTTCATTCTGGCTGAGCTGGTTCGAATTGTCGCCATTTTGAACGCCCAATTGCTGCTGTTCGGGTTGGGGCGCGGCACCCTGCGGTTTCTGCTGGTTCAAAAGCGCAGCAATTTTATCGCTGTTGAAATCTTCCTGCGTTGGCGTTTCCGGTCGTGCAGGCAAGGTGGGCCGTGCACGCGGTGGTGGCGCCTTTGAGAAATCAAGCTTTGGCTCAGGCGCAACTTCCGGCTCCTTCGTCTCTTCAGGCTCAGGGGGGGCAGGCTCAGGCTCAACCGGGTCTGGAATCGGCTCGGGGGGTGGTGGCTCCGGCGCTGGTGGAGGCGGCGTTGCTTCCACCACTTTTGGGGCTGGCTCTTCCTGAGGTTCTTCAACCGGGGTTTCAGTCTCAACGGGTGTTGGCGGTGTCGGTTCTGGCTCGGGCGGCGGTGGCGTGTCCGGCTCAGCCTTCAGATCCCCGACCCGCTTCTGCGACAATTCTTCAAAAGGAACAATTTCAACCGGCAGCGCGTCTATTTCCGGTGCTTCCAGACGTGCAGGCTCTGGCAGAGCAAGCACGCCCCACGTCATAATGGCCATATGGGCAACGCTGGAAAGGATTAAACCGGTCTTCATCAGAGTTTGTAAACAATCCTAATTGTTGGATGACTGATCAGTGGTGACCAGCCCAAGCCGGGTAAATCCGGCCGCGCTGATGGTGCCCATCAGCTGCATAATTGTTCCGTAATCTGTGTTTCGATCACCACGCACATAAATGCGTTCTTCATAACCATTTTCAGCAATAGCCGTCAGTTTTGGAACCACCTCATCAATGGGGATTTCCGTTTCCTGCAAAAACACAACGCCATCTGCATTGATGGAAATGCTGATGGGTTCCGTATCACCACTTAATTGTCGTGCTGAAGTTTCCGGCAGGTCAATCGGCACCCCAACCGTCAGAAGAGGAGCTGCCACCATGAAGATGATCAGCAGAACCAGCATCACATCGACCATTGGCGTGACATTGATCTCGCTCATGGGTGGCTGATGCCCACGTCCGCCTCTGCGCCGCCCACCGCTCCGTCTGCCACTGCCAACATTCATTGCCATGGATTAGGCCCTTTCATCCATCTGACGTGAAAGTATGGCTGAAAACTCATCAGCAAACCCCTCAAGCCGTGTGGTCAAACGACCCAATTGACTGCTGAATTTATTATAGGCAATAACGGCTGGAATGGCTGCCAACAGGCCAAGCGCAGTTGCCAGCAAAGCCTCGGCAATGCCAGGCGCGACAACAGCAAGATTGGTTGTCTGGGCAGCCGCAATAGCCTGGAAACTGGTCATGATGCCCCAGACCGTTCCAAACAGGCCGATAAAGGGGCCTGCCGAACCGACCGTCGCCAAGATCAAAAGGCGCCGTTCCCAGCGTTCAACCTGCTGAGAAATGGCCACATCCATGACTTTATCAAGGCGCATCTGCAGTCCACCCACAGACCGTGCGCCGCCTTCATAGGTTCGTTTCCACTCACGCATCGCAGTGACAAACAGGGCGGCAGAACCGGTATTGTTGCGCTGCGACAAATTGCGATACAGCTCTTCCAACGACTGGCCAGACCAGAACACCTGTTCAAAGCGGTCCATCTGCACTTTCGCGCGCCGATAAAGAATAGATTTGTCAATCACAATGGCCCAACACCACACGGATGCCAGCACCAATCCAATCATGACAATTTTCACAATCAGATGCGCTTGCAAAAACAGGGACCAGAGCGAAATATTCGCTCCCGCATTCAGCGCCGCCTGGCCGAGATCTTCCATAATCATGTATTCCTTCAATGCGTGCTCAAGAAGCCGTTTCGGCCATGCAGACAGATGCAGTCCCCACATCCGGCATGCATAGCCAGCGTGTGTCTTCAAAAACTATGTCAATATAAGGGCGTCAACACCGCCGGAACCCTTGAATTACCCAATTGGAACGCGGCAGAATCCCGCACCCATTCCAAATCGATTAAGACTTTATCAGGGTTAATTTATCGTAAGTACGCTCAGTAAAACTGAAATGCACTCGATCAGTTGGATATGGAAATATCTTGGAAAAGGCTCTGCATGTCCGCGGGCAAACGCTGTGGCTTACCACCCTTGATAAGAGCAACAGTTACCCTTGCAATCACAAGAGGTGCACTCTGGCGTTGAACCACCTGTTCAAAAACCAGCCGAACACCGGAGCATTGGACAAGTTTCGTTCTGACGCTCAACAGATCATCAATCCCGGCACCAGCCAAAAACCGAATATCCATATGTGCCACGCCGAAAGCCATGCCCCTGTCCGAAAGAACCGCATGGCTGAGTTTCAGACAGCGCAAGAAATCACTGCGGCCCCGTTCCATGAATTTCAGATAGGCCGCGTGATACACCACGCCTGAAAAATCTGTGTCCTCAAAGTAAACCCGCACCGGACGCTCATGCACACCCTCAACAAGCGTGCCATCGATTGGGTAAACACCTTCGCCCTCACCACTGAAATCAATTTCCGACACGCTCTCTACGAATCCTCTTCAAACAGACTGGCCTGTTGTTCTTTGAAGCTCCTTGGCGCAGCCATTCCCATATGTATGAAAGCCCTGGGTGTCAGCATACGTCCGCGCGGCGTACGCTGGATGTAACCCTGCTGGATAAGATAGGGCTCAATGATCTCCTCAATGGCATCACGTGGTTCCGACAAGGAGGCGGCAATGGTCTCGATACCCACGGGTCCACCACCAAAGTTCTGCGCTATTGTCCCGATGTAGCGCCGATCCAGCGCGTCCATTCCCGCTGCATCCACTTCCAACTGCAGCAAAGCTGCATCAGCCACCTGCCGGGTGATCTCGCCCCCCGATTGCACGATTGCAAAGTCACGAACCCGGCGCAGCAAACGTCCGGCAATGCGGGGTGTCCCTCTGGAGCGACGCGCAATTTCCTCAGCGCCATCTTTTGAAATACCAACTTGCATCAACCGCGCGCCGCGCGTGACGATGTATTCCAGTTCTTCATTTGTGTAAAAATTGAGCCGGATCGGGATTCCAAACCGATCACGGAGCGGTGTGGTCAACAAACCAATCCGCGTCGTGGCAGCCACCAAAGTAAAGCGTGCCAGATCAATGCGAACCGACCGTGCCGCTGGCCCTTCCCCGATGATCAGATCAAGCTGAAAATCTTCCATCGCCGGATACAGGATCTCCTCAACCGCCGGGCTAAGGCGGTGAATTTCGTCAATGAACAAGACATCGCGCTCTTCCAGATTGGTCAAAAGCGCCGCCAGATCACCCGCTTTGGTAATCACCGGGCCGGATGTGGCCCGAAAATTCACGCCCAATTCCTTGGAGACAATCTGCGCAAGAGTTGTTTTGCCCAAACCCGGAGGGCCAACAAACAAAACATGGTCCAGTGGCTCTTTGCGGGTTTTCGCAGCTTCAATGAAGACTTGCATGTTTGAGCGCGCTTGCGCCTGCCCCACAAAGTCCGTCAGTCTTTGCGGACGCAATGTGGAATCCGCATCGTCAACGCCCTGCGTATCAGGTGCTACTACTCGGTCGGATGAATTGGAATCGCTCATAATCTGCTTTTAGAGCACATTTTCTCAATGTTGAACCAATTGATGTTTGGCGTCTGAGGTCTGTGGATCTCAGGCCTGGGATCTCGACCCTAGCCGCCGCTGAGTTCCTTCAGTCCAAGACGTATCAGAGTCTGAGCGTCCGGCGTCTCCCCTTCACGTGCAACAATGCGCGCCAATGCGCCACTTGCCTGAGCCTGCGCATAGCCAAGATTGACCAGCGCTGAAACCGCATCGGCCACCGGAGCAGACGCAACGCCGGCCCCCAGATCACCCTGCAGGCTTAGTTCCGCAGACACGGCACCGGTCAGCGCTGGCGATTTGTCTTTCAACTCTGTGACAATGCGCTGCGCGACCTTTGGGCCTACTCCCGGCGCACGGGAGACCATCGCCTTGTCCTGTAGGGCAATGGCTGAGGCAAGATCGCTGGAACTCAATGTGCTCAAAATTGCCAGAGCAACCTTGGCCCCCACGCCCTGAACAGTCATCAACAGCCGGAACCATTCGCGTTCCGCGCCACTGGAAAACCCGAACAGCTTGATTTCCGTCTCGCGCACATGGGTCTCAATAGACAACACCGCAGCTTCCCCAACTTGCGGCAATGCCTGCAAGGTGGTTGTCGAGGCATGAACCTGATAGCCGACACCATGAACATCGACGATGACCCAATCATCGCCGTAGGAATCAATTGTGCCTTTTAGTTTGCCGATCATAAGACTTCCCGGATTTGGCGTTGGAACGCCTGTTATGAGGCAATCCGTGATTCGGAGCAACGCAGACACAAAGGCCGTCTCACAAGAGGCTTATCAGGTTTTGAAAAATGCTTCTGCGGCAGCAATAGAACCGCTTTTGCCTTCAACAGCCGCTTCCACACGAGAGATTTCCTGCCTCAGCATCACGATACACTCTTGCAGTTCTTCAACGGAAAGATCAGACAAGTCCGCTCCAATTGCATGGGCGGGTGCTTCAATCTTGCGGCCTTCTTCATCATAACGCGGCACATCATTCTCCTGCTTGACCAAACCAGCGTCTCTTTGACACTGTACCACAATGTAAACAAGGAGTTCTAAGTGCCGCTTTACTACCTGTCTATCTGGCCCGCCTCCGAACGACCTAACCATTTATAATTAAACAATAAAAATTTGATTTTTATCATTTAAGAGATCCATATGGGCTCCTTTCTTGTGGAGCCACGCGTTTGTACAGAACCCATAATAAAAGAGGGTCAATGGACGAGCCAAAGCTAGACCGCGTTCATGCAATTGCATGGTTGGGATTGATGAGTAACTGCCCAACGCAATCGGTCGCCGCAGTCTTCTTCTCATTTGTTAAATATTGGGGCCTACCCTTCGCATGGTAGTCCTCGCCTTTAAAGCGATACGAGGGGCCACCAGACCGTTCCGCGATTGAACGAAACATGAGGGTTACCGCTCATACCTTCATCAATTTGCGGCTTGCAGTTCAGCAACTGCAGACCCAAGTCGCGACAATGATTATCAAAGCGCATTTTCTCCCAATCCGACGGTCTTCCGTGTTCAAATCCGCTTAATCGCTCAGGACCGCCGAATAAAAATCCACCCGTAATCACCTGTTGAAGCTTGCAGTAGTGTTGCACATCAGAATTCTGCTTGGAGCCCTTGCTGACTGCTGGACCGCGGCACCGTGACCTGTTGATTCTTGCCGGTTTCGTGCCACCGAGGCCCAAGGTTGCTAGTTGAAAATCATGCCTATAGCATCAGACTTTGATGAATTGGGGGACCGAAATGTTTGAAGTTGGGGCAACTGCTACGAATCCGAGGACAGGATCAACTTGGGAAATACGCGAGCTATCGGACACGAATTTCGTGTTACGGTATTCAATTCCCACAGGAAGCACAAAACCGGAAGTTGCGGAGCATTATCATGTTGGCTGGCACGAAGAATTTCATGTGCAAAGTGGACAAGGCATCTACAAATTGGGTGGCAAAGAAATGACAGTGTCGACCGGAGAAACCATCGTAATGCCAGAGAAAATTAAGCATGTACATCCCTACAGCACCGGCACCGGACCCATGGTTGTTGACCAACATGCAGCGGTTTCGAACCATGAACCGAATGCAATAAGAGAAACTCTTGGGTTCTTTTTTACAATGTTTGAATGGGAAGCCGACGGACGCATTAAGCTCGACAAGATCGGTTTGCCAAGGCACCCGATGAAGTTTGCGCTTGCGGGGCGTATTCTTGGGCGTGCTGGTGGATACGATGCCCGCATACCCAAGCCGTTTGCAGATTTTGGCGGCGCTACGCTCGGGCGGCTGTCTGAACTCCTCGGATACAGCATCATCGACCCAAAATGGCGATAGTCGGCAACGGCAGCTTTGTCCCGCAATATTGATATTGGTTGGCAGATTGGTGAGCGGTTGGCTACTGCCGGTCCCTCCTGTTACATGATGGTTGATTGAGATTCATTTCTGGCTAGTGATGAATTCGCCACATGAAATCTTGTGACAGCTGATTGTTGAGCCAGCACAACCCACCGAGTTCAGAATTACGCACTGAAGGTAATGGGATGTCTCCGTCGCTGGGTCTGCCTGAGGGCCATGCTTGATCTGATGGCAAAGGAGAGCCAGTTGGCCTTAACTCCTATGCTTTGCTACCCCGCTGCCTTAATATGATATTACTAATCGAAAATTCAAAACTTAAACGGCTTCCCCAGAACCTGGTAAGTATCTGTTATTTTGAATGAATTTTTTATATCGAGCGCCACCTATTCTTGAGGCCGTAAAACGCGGAGTTTTCAAATGTCATCCTCCCTTCCCGACTCCATGCAGGTCATTGCCATTCAAGAACCCGGTGGCCCGGATGTTCTGAAACCCGAAGAGCGACGGATTGCCGTTCCCTATGAAGGTGACGTGCTGATCAAGGTCTCGGCTGCCGGGGTTAACCGACCGGATATCCTTCAGCGCCAAGGTGCCTACCCACCGCCCAAAGGCGCATCTGATCTGCCCGGGCTGGAAGTTGCCGGAACCATTGTCAAACTGGGGCGCAGCACCAGCCGCTATAAAATTGGTGACACCGTATGCGCTCTTTGCCCCGGCGGCGGTTATGCGCAATATGTTGCAGTTCCCGAGGCCCATGCCCTGCCAATACCCGATGGCCTGGATTTCACGCAGGCCGCAGCCCTGCCAGAAACCTTCTTCACTGTGTGGACAAATGTCATCCAGCGCGGTGCTCTGCAAAGCGGCGAGACACTGCTCATCCACGGTGGCAGTTCCGGGATCGGAACAACGGCCATTCAAATCGCAAAAGCATGTGGTGCAATTGTAATCGCAACGGCAGGCTCAGATGAAAAGTGTGAGGCCTGCAAGTCCCTGGGCGCTGATCATACCATCAATTATCAAACAACTGATTATGTCGATGCTGTCAAAGACATCACCAGCGGCGCAGGTGCCAATGTCATTTTGGACATGGTGGGCGGAGACTATATTGAACGCAACTACAAAGCAGCGGCCATTGAGGGCCGCATCATCCAGATCGCATTCCTCAACGGAGCCATAGCTGAAGTGGATTTCACACGGCTGATGATCAAACGGTTAACCCATACCGGCTCAATCCTGCGCCCCCAATCCGTGGCAGCAAAGGCCAATATTGCACAGGAACTGGAGACTGATATCTGGCCGCTCATTGCCAATGGCATGATAGCGCCCAGAATCGACAAGGTCTTCAAGTTTGAAGATGCCGCCGCAGCCCACGCCTACATGGAAACGGGCGCACATATCGGGAAACTTGTCCTGACACTTGATTGAAACGCTTAAGCAAAACATTTGCTCGACCAAGAGAGTAGGGTCTGAACCCACTAGATTGACAATGGCGATCCTGCGGACTTTTGAGACATTGACTAGAGCAGTGCCAATGTCCGGTTTTACGCTCCACTACAGGCAAAAAAGTCCAGCGTTACAAAACAGCGCATCGTATTCACTACAAAACATCAATGGATGCGGTCTTTCGTATACCAAGACGTAAAATGTCATGTTGGACCGTTGGCAAAGGCCACCTCTATGGGGCTGCAATTGGCTTGCCTGATGGCCCCCACCATGGCGTCGGTCGGAGATTTTGGTGCCTTCGGGGGTATCGCTCAAAGGGACATGTGGATTGATGTTGTCAACGAGCGCGCAAGTGCCTTTCGTCATCGTGAGTGCTGGCCCCGACACAAGATCAGGGCGCAGGATTCAGCGGTTGTAGACGGCAGTGATTGTGGAGGATGCCAGACTGTTGGCATTGACCATAAAGCCTGCCAGTGCGTTGCTGACTGAATTGTCGATCCCGAGCGTTTTGCCCAAGGCATGCACGGTGAACTGGTAGCGGTGGACTTGACCCGGGGGCGGACATGCCCCGCCGAAACCTTCCGCGCCATAGTCATTGGTCAGTTGCACACCGTTGACAGGATCGCCCCCTGGAAGCGATGTCACATCGGCGGGAATGTTCAAGACAAACCAATGCCACCAGCCAGAGCCTGTTGGTGCGTCAGGGTCATAGACGGTGACGGCGAAACTTTCGGTGCTCTCAGGCGCGCCGGACCATTCCAGTGTTGGCGCCTTATTGCCGCCTTCACAGCCGAAGCCCTGGAAAACGAAATCTGAGCTGAGTTGCTGACCTTCCACGATGTCGGGGCTGGTCAGGGTGAAGCCGTCAGCCAGTGCAGGGGCGGCCAGTGTTGTCACCACGGCGGCGGCGAGGAAAACATTGCGTTTCATTGTTCAGTCCTTCTGGGGTCATTGTTGTTGATGAGGCCAATCTAGCCAGTCCGAAGCCCCGCCGCTTCCGGCTCCCAGTCAACAATTGTCGCAATTCGATCAATTTGCCGATGAGCGGATGTCCTTTGGCTTAATTCCAAACCTTTTGCGGAAAGCATCGGAAAAATGCGATGGAGTTTTGAAGCCGCATTTCAGCGCAATTTCGGACACTTGGGCGTCCGTTGTTTGCAGCAAACTCAACCCGTGTTCCAACCGCGTATAGAGCAGGATCCTGGCAAAACCCTGACCGTTCTTCGAAAGCCACCGTCGCATCGTTGCTCCACTCATGGCGAAGTGTCCGGCGACTTCATCAGCCATCCAGGAGTGGCCGAGATCCGTCTCAATCAGACTGCGAACTTGACTGATCGGGTCATCTTCCACCTGTGTAGGCAGATAGAATCCTTGCTCGCGCAACCATAAAAGCGGCTCTAACAATCGGTGATCGCGGATTGTGTCGGGCAGCGCGTCGTTATCCAAAGTGTCTTGGATCAGGCTTAGAATCTCAGACGAGCTATGCTCAGCCGCGCGTACGATCTGGACGCCCTTGGCCGCACGAGTTTTGGGCAAATCTGAAAATACGCTGTTGATCAGATCGTGCGTATAACAGACACCCAAAGCACGGTAATCACCCTCCATGACCGGTCGATTTTCCATGGTCACCAACGAGCCGGGCGGAAAGATCATCAGATCTCCTTCTTCGCCAAGCATTTCGCCTTGTTTGGGGCTGAAAACGTATTTGCTGCCACGTTGAATGAAAAAGAAAAACGTCAGGCGAAAATAGAGGTCTGTGAATGTGGCAGTTGTTGCTTGTGTGATCGGAAAGATGGAAACCTTGCTTTCCACTGTATGTCCTTCAGTTCTTAGTGCGCGGCACCGATAAGCGCTACGCCTACTGTTGTCAGGCCACTTTCGGCAAAGCCGCTGGCAGACCGTTGGCAAGCAAAGCGCCACCGCCCGGCGCAATTTCAGTCAGGTCAAGACTGCGCAAGATTTGGCGCGTCGTTGCTGCCGCCGCAGACAAGGTGGGCAAGCCGGAAGCACGTTCAATCATCTCAATTGCTGGCAGCGATGGCATCTGAACGCAGGCGGACGCAACAATAGCATCCACGCCCCGCAAATCCAGTTTGCGCCAAAGCTCGGCCGGGGCCGTCGGGTCCTGGGATGCAACTTGAAGGTTGTCGGGGATCTCAAGGGCAAGGAAGTCCTGCACTTCAATCCCCTCGTTTTCGATGTAATCCACCACCATCTGGGTAAGCGGTTTCATGTAAGGGCAGATGATCGACACTTTTTTGATACCCATATCCTTCATTCCGTCAATCAAGGCACCGGCGGAGTTCAGAACCGGTGTAGGGCAGCCATTCTCAGCAGCAGCTTTTTCCAGTTTTTCACGCGATGCACAATGATAACCTCTCCCCATGGACATGATCGCGACAAGGCAGGCATAGGCCTGCACCTCGACGGCGGCGTCCGACAATTCGATCGCGCACCGCACACTATCGGCGTCCATCGCCTCCAACTCTTCCTTGACGACGCTTTTCATCCGCATGCGCGACGAGTGGAACGTAAAGCGATGTGGCAGAACAGTTTCGCGGGCTCTCAAAAGTGCCGGAATTTCAGTTTCCATTGTCACGTTCGAGCTGGGAACGATCAGTCCAACGCGGCGGTAGTTGGATGTATGGGACATTTGTTTCTTCCTTGTGATAGGGCATTACAGAGCCGGGCCCATGACAGCTTCGGGCAACCAGGTCGCGATTCCGGGGAACAGGCAAAGCAGGACTATGGCAAGCAGCATGCAGGCGACAAACGGGAGGGAGCCCATCAGAATCGTGCGCAACGAGATATCGGGCGCGATGCCGTTAATCACGTAAAGGTTCAGGCCCACAGGAGGGGAAATCAGTCCGATTTCCATGTTGATCGTCAGAATGACAGCGAACCAGATCGGGTCAAAGCCTGCGGTCGTGATAATCGGCAACAGAATCGGTGCGGCCATCAAAATCACCGCCACGGGAGGCAGAAAGAACCCTGCAATGATGAGGAAGATATTGACCGCAATCATGAGAACCCAAGGGTTCACGTCCAGCGTCCCGATCCATGTGGCAATGCTTTGTGTAATGGACAGGCTAGAGAGCATGTAGGAAAACACACCAGCGGCTGCAATGATGAACAGTATCATCACGCTTTCTTTGGTGCTGTCCTGCAGGATGGTCCAGATCTTGCTGATGTCGTATAGCTTGTAAATCACAATTGCGACAGCAAGGCACATCAGCGCACCGACGGCCGCGGTTTCCGAGGGTGTCGCAACACCACCATACATCGCGTAAAGAACGCCGATGATGATGCCAACGAAGGGCAAAACGCGGGGCAAAACCTCGAATTTTTCTTTCCAAGAGTAACTGCGGGTTGATAACAGGTTTGTGTCGCCAGACTTCCACGTTGCGTAAAGCGACCACGCCATGAACAACCCAACAAGCAAAAGCCCCGGAAGGACACCAGCCAGAAATAGGCGGCCAATCGAGGTTTCGGTCGCGATGCCATATACAATCATTGTGATCGAGGGCGGGATCAGGATGCCAAGCGTGCCGCCTGCCGCGATAGACCCTGTCGCGATGCCTTCGGGGTAGCCGCGTTTGCGCATTTCCGGGATGCCCATTTTACCAATCGCGGCACAGGTTGCCGGGCTCGACCCGGACATCGCCGAGAACAAGGCACAGGCCCCAAGGTTGGAGATTACAAGGCCACCCGGCACGCGGGTCAACCAACGTTCCAGAGCCTCATAGAGATCAGCGCCTGCGCGGGTTGAGGCGATCGAGGCCCCCATTATTATGAACATCGGGATCGACAAAAGGGCAAAGCTATCGAGCTTGCCAAAGAAAATTTCGGGCATCAGTTCGAGTGAACGCATCCCATCGAAACTCATCAAAAACCCGGCGGAGACGACTAGCAATCCTACACCGACCGAGACGCCAGAAAACAGGACGATGATGGTTGAGATGCCAATAAGAGCACCCAAAATGAGGGGATCCATTACGATGCCTCCAGCCCAAACGGCGTTTCAGATTTGGTAAGAAGGGCCACAAGATCTGCAATCAGTTGCAGTAGTAGCAATCCAAAACCTACGGGCAGCGACAGGTATGGAATCCACAAGGGAACCGCAGTGACCGTGTCAGATGTCCAGCCACGCGCCCAGGCAAAATGCCAATGCTCATAGCCGTAAAAAAGCATCACACAGGTGATCAAGATCGACAGCGTAAGAGTGACAATTGCCAGCCCGTAGCGGGCCTTTCCTTTCAGAGCGAGCGGGATCAGGTCCACATTCACATGGCCGCGCTGAAATTGCACAAACGGCAGGCCTACAAGTGTCGCGGCAATGACCAGGAACACGACGATCTCGGTCTGCCAGACGGTTGATCCGTTCAAAACGAAACGGATGAAAATCATCTGGCAGGTCAGAAACACCGCTGCCATGATCATCAGAGCAGAACACCACCCGGCGACACCTGAAACGGTTTGCACTGTCCGCACAAAGGCGTTGTCGTCTTTTGTGCGTTGGACAGTAGAAGGGGCATGGCTTGCCATGTCGGACTTCCTCAATTTTGGGAAAGCGAAAGGATGAGGGGCACAGCGCCCCTCATCGATCGCGTCATTCTACGGCGAGTGCCAAATCAAGCAATTCCTGGCCGCCTGGAACATCCGCAACGAAAGCCGCATAGGACGTTTTCTGAGCGAGAGCCTTCCAGGCGGCGAAGTCTTCGGCCGTCATTTTTGCAATTTCCACGCCGGCTGCCTGAAACACCTCAACAGAGGCTGCGTCCTGTAGTTTGGCCTGCATCAGATAATGGGTCTCTGCCACCTCTGCTGCGGCCAAAAGCGCGGATTGCTGATTTTCTGAGAGACCATCAAACGTAGATTTGTTCATCAGTAACGGCTGATACAGGAACCACAATGCGATGTCTGATGCCGGAGTATAACACGCCACCTGCTCAAAGATCCGATAAGAAACGAAAGACGAGGACGACGTGTTCGCCGCATCCAAAACCCCGGTCTGCATCGCAGAATAGATTTCAGACGAGGCCATCGACGTTATCGATGCATCCGCACCAACCAGCATCTGTTCGAAGGATTTTCCCGCCGCCCGTGTCTGCAAACCAGCGACATCGTCCGGATGCGTGATACAGGTGTCTTTGCCCACAAATCCTCCGGCGAGATAGCCGTGCACCAGCACCATAACATCATCTTCTGCCATCTTTTCCTCAAGGACTTGCATGAATGGTGAATGGCTCAGACGCGCGGCATGATCGTGGTTTTTCACAAGGCCTGGCATCAGCGTCAGATTGAACGCAGGCTGCTGGCCGCCGGCATATGACAAGGGAAAGACTGTCATGTCCAACTGGCCCCGTGACAACGGACGATACTGTTCGCGTGGTTTGAAAAGCGATTTCGATGGAAAGATAGTGATCTTCAGATCGACACCGGCAGCGGCGACTTCATCGGCAACAATCTGTGCTACCTCATGCCGTACATCACTGGTCGACCATTGATGCGATAGACGAAGCTCTTCAGCTTGCGCAGCTCCCCCGGCCAATAGAAACGAAAGTGTTGTGGTTTTTAGAAAACTCGTCATTGTGATTCCTCCTTGTGGATTATTATATGCACTATATGGATACATATATCAACTAAAAAAATCTTTATGGATGTCTTTGGGCTGGCGCAATCATTTGGAAACGCCTAAGAAAAGGTGCTAAAGGAGCGAAAATGGTACGCGCATCAGACAAGCTCATTGAGCAGCTAAAGCATGAAATTTTCAGCGGTTTACTGAAACCCGGCGATCAGCTTGAAGAGGCTGATCTTGCCAGCCGCTTTGGTGTAAGTCGGACCCCGATACGTGAGGCGATCCGCTCCATGGTGGACTGTGGATTGCTCGAAACCCGTCCGCGCAAGGGCGCGATGGTGCGCATTTTGACCGCGAAAGAGCTGAATGATCTGTTTGAAGTGGCCGCAGAACTAGAAGGCATGGCCTGCAGATTAGCGAGTGACATGTTGACCCAGTCAGACAAAAAGGCGATCCAGGCTGGCCTGGAACAGTGCCGGGCCGCTGCAAAGGCGGCCGACATTCCAGCCTATGCGGCTGCTAATCTGGAATTCCACGGCGCGATACATAAGGCCAGCGGTAACGCCTGGCTGGTCGACCAACTGGTGCAAATTCAATCACGAATTAACGTTTACCGCCTCATGCCTTACGAAGTTCTTGGAAGGCTGGAGAAGTCGCTTGAAGAGCACCGCGAAATAAGCGAAGCAATTTTTGACAAAAATGGCCTGCACGCAAACAACCTTATGCGAGACCACATGATGCTCCAAGGCTCGCGCCTCCCAAGCCTGCTGAAGGCGCTTGCATGAACTGACGAATTTGTATGAAGCGTAACTCAATCACAGCGCTCGTTTTTAAACCAACCATAAACGTTGAATTTATGGTTAGATCTGCCGGTTTGTCCAAACTACAGGTCCGGAAGAAAGATTCGCGCTGCTTGCCGCAGATGATCCCTCTTGGGCAACTCACTTGCTGATGCAGAAACTCAGTTCCAAAAGCCTGGAAATTGTTGGAACAACCGGAAGCTGAGGATATCAGCCATTGGTGCACCATGCAGCGTCATTCACAATGGGCTCGAAGCCGCTGTTTACGCTATTGCCAAAATGAACAAAACAGTCAAAATCATCTCGGTCACCTTGATCGAGCGCGTTTTCACACACCCGCCTGACAAAGCTACCAAGTGCAAAAGTCAGTCGGTCCGTCGTCAGGTTTTCGATGAATACGACCTGGGCGGGAGCGGTAGTTCGTGCACGAGATGATCATCAATTCAATCGAACAAAGCCGACTGTTTTTAAGGAACCGCACAAATTTCGGAGCGGGTTAAAAAACGTTTCCCCCGGCCATTATCGAGCGAAAACATCCCACCCTTCCCTTCAACAACATCAATGATCAATCGCGTGTGTTTCCATGCCTTGTATTGGTCACCAGCGATGTAAAATGGTGCACCACCTATTTCACCCAGTTTTACATCATGGTCTGCAAGGATCAGATCGCCCAACGGATAACACATGGGTGACGAGCCGTCGCAACAGCCGCCCGATTGGTGAAACATGACCGGCCCATGGTCTGCGACGATTTCTGCGATGAGTTGCAGCCCGGCTTCCGTTGCTTCCACCTGGTCTTTCATGATTGCACCGTCCCTTCGTTCCTGCCGGTAAGGGGGCGTGCCAAACACGCCCCTTTGTCTTCTCAGAAAAACCCCTGCTTGTGAGGGCTGTAGCTGACCAGCATGTTTTTGGTCTTTTGATAATGCCCAAGCATCATCAAATGGTTTTCGCGCCCGATGCCCGATTGTTTGTACCCACCGAAGGCCGCATGTGCCGGATAGGTGTGATAACAATTGGTCCAGACTCGTCCAGCCTTAATGCCGCGTCCGAAGCGATAGCATTTGTTGATATTGCGGCTCCAGACACCGGCGCCCAGACCGTAGAGCGTGTCATTGGCAATTTCCATAGCCTCCTCATCGCTCTTGAATGTACAGACCGAGAGGACCGGGCCAAAGATTTCCTCTTGGAAAATCCTCATATCGTTGGTGCCTTTGAAGACGGTCGGCTGAATATAATATCCGCCACTCAAATCGCCGGTTTGTTCGGCTTCAGCGCCGCCAATCAAAAGCTCTGCACCTTCTTTCAGTCCGATATCCATATAGGACAGGATCTTTTCAAACTGTTCGCTCGATGCCTGCGCGCCCACCATTGTATTGGGATCCAACGGATCGCCCTGCACGATGGCCTCGATCCGTTTCAGACAGCGGGCCATGAACTCATCATAGATGTCTTCATGAATAAGCGCGCGGCTTGGACATGTGCAAACCTCGCCCTGATTGAAGGCAAACAGAACCAGGCCCTCAATGGCTTTGTCCAGGAATGCATCATCTTCGTCCATGATATCCTTGAAGAAGACATTCGGTGACTTGCCGCCCAACTCCAATGTGCATGGAATGATGTTGGCGCTCGCATATTGCATGATCAAGCGGCCTGTCGTCGTTTCGCCGGTGAACGCAATTTTTGCGATACGGCTGCTGGATGCCAGAGGCTTGCCCGCTTCAATGCCAAAACCGTTTACAACGTTCAGCACACCGGGTGGCAACAAATGCCCGACCAGTTCCATTATGACCAAAATGGATGCTGGCGTCTGTTCTGCTGGTTTCAAAACAATGCAATTCCCGGCGGCCAGAGCCGGAGCCAGTTTCCAAACGGCCATCAGGATCGGAAAATTCCAGGGAATGATCTGACCGACAACACCGAGCGGCTCATGGAAGTGATACGCAACAGTGTCGTTATCAAGTTCGCCGAGCGAACCTTCCTGCGCTCTGATCGCACCTGCGAAATAGCGGAAGTGATCAATAGCGAGCGGGATATCAGCCCCGGTTGTTTCTCGAATGGGTTTGCCGTTGTCCCAAGTATCAGCCTCAGCCAGAATGGCCAGATTGTCTTCCATCACTTGTGCGATTTTGTTCAATATGATGCTGCGTTCGGTCACACTGGTTGAACCCCAGGCATCTTTAGCCGCATGCGCTGCATCAAGTGCTGCTTCAATGTCCTTTGCGTTGGAGCGGGCTATTTGACAAAGCACTTTGCCGTTTACCGGGGTCGTATTGTCGAAATATTTGCCGTCAATAGGGTCAACAAATTTGCCGTTGATAAAATTCCCGTATTTCTTCTTGAATTCAAATGCCATGGTTTTCTCCCTGGTTGTCATTGAATTACAGCCGCTAACGCTTGGAATTGTGAAAAGGTAGCTGACACCACCAAAAATTCAGGTCTGAGAACCTGACAGCGCCGAACTCCGTTTTCTCTTTCTGCGCCGCAAGAGCTCGATTGAGTTTGGGCGACAGCCACATGCAAACGTTTGTCTGTTCGTAGTTCCGTTCAAATACGTCTATTTCACTATCTTGGCAGCTTCGTGTTTGGAGATGTTGATAAGCATCAATTTTGTCGCGAAATGCCTTCGCAAATCCGCTTGGTCCCTTCGCAGACCGTTGCCAGAGACCGATGCAGTCGGCCCTGGTTTAGGTAAAGGGAAATTATCCACACTTGCAGTTCGGCAATTGGACGAATGCCACTTATTGCTCAGTAGAGACGGACCCATTCTGTGAACAGGGTCTACAAGGTTGCCATTCTAACTGTGTGTTGGCGGTTTGATGCAGGTCAACGCACGTAACAACAGGGAGACTATCGTGACCTAAAATGGAGGTTGAAAATGTATAAAAATATTCTTGTTCCCATCGCCCTGGATCATGAACGCGACACCGAATCTGCACTTGATCTTGCCCACAAGCTTCTGGATGAAGGCGGCAAAATCACGGCCTTGCATGTATTGGAACATGTCGCCGGATATACCCAACAATATCTGCCCCCAGATCAACTGGCAAAACGGCGCGCCGAAGCTGAAGCCAGTTTGGCCAATGAGATTGCCGATCAGGAGCAAGTTGAGCCGGTCTTGATCACCGGGCATTCCGGCCGTTCAATTGTTGAATATGCTAAAGGCAATGAAGTGGATTGCATCATCATCGCGTCGCATCGGCCAGGCTTGCAGGACTATTTTCTCGGATCGACAGCTGCACGGGTCGTCCGTCACGCCCACTGCGCAGTGCATGTGATCAGATAGGCGCGCTTCAGCGCTCCGCTAAGGGTCCGAATATGAGGGTGCCAGTTTGCCGGACGGCCGATCTCTCTTGGCCAAAACAACACGTCCAATTTCAGCACAAAGTCGAGACATAACCAGTGCTCAAAGCTGTTGTTTTTGAAGGCCACAATCAATTTGGTAGAGTAAAACTTCGCCGACGGCATTGGTATCTAACGAACGTTCAAAAACCATGCCCAATCGTTTTATCAGTCGGGTTGAGCGTTCATTGTTGCGATAAGCACGAGCAACAACCCGATCAAGGTCGTGCTTGCTAAACGCCACACCCAGAACTTTCTCCGCGGCTTCTGAAGCATAGCCTTTCCCCCAATAGGCAGGCTTAAGCCACCAACCAATTTCAGGAGCACTGGCTATTTGAAGCGGTGCCAACCCGCAAAATCCAACCAATTCGCCATTGACGCGACTGGTTAGTTTCCAGTTGCAGTAGCCGAGTGTCTCTTGATAGGCTCTTTGGAGGCCCATGAACCAGCCAATTCTGGAGTCTGGCCAAGGTTTTCCTTCAGCAATGTACTGCATGACCTTTGGGTCTTGCGCCACTTCCGAAAAGGCGTCGAAATCTTCTAGAGCCCATGTTTCGAGCGAAAGGCGAGATGTTTCGTGCACAATCATTTGCGACCAACTTCACTGGATCAAATTGTATTTTTGCAAGCCTGCAACATTAAGCCGACGGACCAATGGCTACAAGCGCTGCACGCCCCAAAAAACAAACAGCACAGGTCGATTTATAGGCAGGTCTGTGCAGCAGAATTCCGCACCGTGGATCCCTTAAGACAATCGATCTGACATGATCATTTTCTGCCAATGGCCAGCATTCGTCATTGTCATGAATGTTGCGTTCAGTTGCAGTTCTCATTCTTCACTGTCAGGTGGTGAAGAATGAGCAGCATCACCGAAGCTGCTTAGTCGTAAGTTTTTGATGGAAGATTCATGGTGCGAGCAGACAGGAATTCTTCGACCGCAGCAAATGCTTCATCTGCCTCAGGAGTTTGAAACGCCTGCCAGACGTGTGGTGTAAACGGCCAAGTCTGTATTGTGGCGGATGAGCCCTGAGCGTTTGCTTTGTTGACATAACGCACCGCATCGTCGAGCAACATTTCCGCTTCGGACGCCTGTACTAGTGTTGGTGGCAATCCAGACAGGTCACCGAACAGGGGAGAGACCAAAGCATTGCTGGGGTTGATCCTGTTCATCAAGAAGCTGGAACTGAGAGCGATAACTTTCCGAGTATTTACCATCGGTCCGAAGCTGATGCCCAACATGATATCCGTGTCGATATTCGAGTGCAGACTGGGACTGGCAAGGGTCAGGTCTGTTTGCGGAGAAAATGCAACCACAGCATCAGCCGGCCGCAACTGAGCATCCCGCGCCCAGGCAATTGTCGAAAGAGCCAGATTTCCACCTGCAGAGTCACCAGCCACAATCAACACATCCGCATCCGATCTGCCATCGGGGCCGTTTTCCAGCACCCAACGATAGGCATCTCGGCAGTCATTGATGCCTGCCATACGTCGATTTTCTGGCATCAATCGATAGTCGATTGCAAGAACGACAGCATTCGCAATTTCAGAAAGTCGGCTTGTAATCAGTCGGTGGCTTTTCGGGCTCCCCATCATGTAGGCACCACCATGAATGTATAGAATGCGCCGATTTGGATCTGCATTGGCTGCCATAACCCACTCGGCCTTCATGCCATCCACAACAATAGCTCTGATTTTCGAGCTGACCTCAAATGCAGCGCCAGAATCATCCATTTGCGTGCGCAGGAGTTCCAGGAGCCTATTGCGGCTCATCTTGGGTGTAGCCGCTCTGTCGTCCAACATGCGCTGGATCACGGCCTTTAGTTCTGTACTCTCGCAATCGCGTTTGCCTTTTGCAACCGGTCGTGGAAGGTCATAGCGACGATGATCCTCCCCCTGGAAAACAAGCAGTACACCAAGCCACAACAGTCCTATGAGCAGCCCCACCACGATCAGTGTTACCAACATGCTTTAGTGTTCCTTTTCAATCGATAAGTGCACTGATCCAAATGCTGAAATCGTCACAATTACCAGCAGATGTTCATCTGAATATGAAGTCTCAGATACACTCACTGGGAGGGGAGAAGTTCACTCGTTTCGGGAAGCCTTGATAGTAAGTTAGAGAAGTGTCTTTGGTTCTCAAAGAACAATTTAAAGTTTTGATCCATTCAAACCCGGCATGACCAATGTCATTTTCCATTCAATTTGACATTGGCCGCCATCCGGAAGGTCAAAAGTCAGTGCTCCAAGCCATCATTCCAAATGTTGAATTCAATAGGCCCTGCCCTCAAGCCTGACCCGAATGGATAAAATCTGATCGATTGTCAGTCACACATTGCGCCAACGGCGAAAGCGCCGTATATAGAGCTAAATTCCCATCAACACATTTGTTCGGTGCGGCGCCCCAGCTTAAGAAAAATGGCTGGCGGCAGGCGGAGAATTTTGTCTGCTGTACCGTACAGGAATGCGAGGATAAGATATGGCCGATACTCTTTTGATGCCCAAGGCAACTGCCGTCTGGCTGGTTGACAATACCGGACTGTCATTTGACCAGATTTCCGCTTTCTGCAAATTGCATCCGCTGGAAGTCAAATCCATCGCTGATGGCGAATTCGCGCAAGGCATCAAAGGTCTCGACCCAATTCAGACCGGTCAGTTGACCCGTGAAGAAATTGACAAAGCGCAGAACGATCCTGCCTATCGATTGACCCTTTCCCCACCCAAAGTGCGGGTTCCGGAAACCAAACGCCGCGCACCGCGCTACACGCCTGTCTCACGACGCCAGGATCGTCCAAATGCCATTTTGTGGCTGGTACGCAATCATCCTGAGTTGAAAGATTCCCAGATCATTCGCCTTGTCGGCACAACCAAACCAACCATCGCAGCCATTCGCGAGCGCACACATTGGAACTCCGCCAACCTGACACCAATGGATCCGGTGACACTTGGACTGGCCAGCCAGATTAATCTGGATATGGAAGTTACCAAATCTGCCAAGGATGCACCTGCCAAGCCGGTCGAAGACGAAGGCATGACCTTGCTGTCGCCGGAAGAAACCACATCCTTGGATGCATTGGAGCGTGCAAGTGCGGCCCTGTTTGGCGGCGCTGACATGCCAAGCAAATCCGATATGGAGAATGAAGAAGAAGAACTTGATGCGGATGCTGTCTTTGCAAAATTGAAAAACTTGAAGAGCGACGACACCAACGACGATACAGAAGTTCAGGAATAATCACGTCGCCTGATTACCTGGTCGCTTTCCTTTTTCATAAGGCAAGCGACCAGACCGAAATACGCTACGCTTTCAAAGCCTTTTGGACTTCCTTGAAAAGAGTTTGCACTTCCTCAATTGCAAGCTTGTTTCCGCCTTGCTCAAGCACGGAACTGCCCTGCCCCATGGCCGAGGCATAGGCCGTGCGATTTCCCAACATGGCTTTAGCCACTGTAGGGCCGTATTTCTGCAGAGCTTCCAGAACTTCACCTGTCAATTTTGCCCGGGGCGGAACGCGGTTCAGAACCACGAGAGCAGGCACGTTCTCTTTTGCCGCCAGATCCAGCGTCAACTGAGTTGCCCACAAGTCAACCGGTGAGGGTTGCATGGGTATCAGCACAAGATTGGCAGCTTCGATGGCCGGTTGCGCCTCCCGATCAGATTTCGGCGGTGTATCTGCAAACACAAAATCATGATCACGGGCCATGGCACGGGCCTCGCGACGCGCACCCCAACCACTTGCGGTCCGAAAACTGAACCCGGCCGCATCTTCCCCCAAAAATTCTTCGCGAGCTTCAAACCATTCACCCAAACTGCCTTGGGGGTCCACATCCAGCAACGCAACGGAAGCGCCTTTTTTAGATAGCAAAGCCGCTGCGGCCATATGAGCGGTCAACGTGGTTTTTCCTGAACCACCCTTTTGCTGAGCTATGGTAATAATGGTTCCGGTCATGGCGGCAGCCTTTTCAAAAGTGATCCGGCATCATGACATATTGCACTGCACAATCGCAAGTATTCTAAACCACAGGCACTCAGCGCCCTGCAAAAACCCTCAACTCTCCACGGGAGGTACCGTATAATTTAATGCAAGGCGGCCACCATCAGCGTAAATGGTCTGTCCGGTGATGTAGCTGGCATCGTCTGATGCCAAAAATGCGGCAATTGAAGCAATCTCGGAGGCTTCGCCAATACGGCCCATCGGCGTACGTGACAGAATCCGATTCTTGGCTTCCGGGTCATTATTCACCGCAGCCAGAATATCTGTATTGATGGAACCGGGCCCAATCGCATTGACACGAATGCCTCGGCTTGCCAGCGAAAGTGCCATCACCTTCGTCAATTGCTGAACACCACCTTTGGAGATTGAGTATGGCACTTGGCTTGGAATTGCGACTTCTGCATTGATGCTGGACATGTTGATGATTGATCCGGGCGCACGCCCTTCCTCAATCTGATCCACCATTTGCCGCGCGGCAGCCTGGCCACACAAAAATGCCCCCTTCAGATTGACCTGCATGACCCGGTCAAAATCCTCTTCGGAGATATCCAGAAAATCATCGCTGTGAATAATACCGGCATTGTTGACCAGAACATCCAGCGAATTGAAGCTGTCGAGCGTGGCGGCCATCAAGTTGCGAACTGAAAGCCGGTCCCCCACATCGCAATGGACAAAACGCACATCACCCAATTCCGCAAGCGACTTTTCAGCTTTATTGCCCGTTTTTTCATCCACATCAGCAATAATGACTTGCGCTCCCTGTTCCAGAAAGCGGCGTGCGCATGCAAAGCCAATACCCTTAGCACCACCGGTCACGATGGCGGTCTTGTCATCCAATGTCATGAAAAATCCATTGTTTTTCTCTCTGGTCCGACCATGCCGTTTTCAGCCATCAAGTTCAAGCACAAGGAAGGCCAACTGAGGGTGTTTAGCTTCAGCGGGCCTCCAGCACGGCCGCAATCTCGTCCAGAATGGCGGGATCATCAATTGTTGCTGGTACGGGAAAGGTTTCCTTATTGGCAATTTTTTGCATGGTCGCCCGCAAAATCTTGCCGGATCGTGTCTTTGGCAGGCGCGAGACAGTTGCGACACTCTTGAATGCGGCAACAGGTCCAATGGTTTCACGCACCAGTTTGATAACTTCCATCTCGATTGTTGCGTTGGCGCGATCGACGCCCGAATTGAGGATGAGAAATCCCATCGGAAGCTGACCTTTCACCGCATCATTCACACCCACAACAGCACACTCGGCAACATCTGGATGATTGGCGATTGCCTCCTCCATGGCGCCGGTGGACAGGCGGTGACCGGCGACATTAATGATGTCATCCGTACGTGACATGATGAACAGATAGCCGTCATCATCGATATATCCGGCATCGCCGGTTTTGTAGAAACCCGGAAACTCTGCAAGATAGGCTTCTTGAAACCGCTCATCAGCTCTCCACAATGTGGGCAGACAAGACGGCGGCAATGGCAATTTCACAACAATATTGCCCAATATGCCCGCCGCCACCGCATGTCCCTCATCATCAAGCACTTGAACATCATAACCGGGCATAGGGACAGAGGGTGAGCCCTTCTTGATGGGCAATCGGCCCAATCCAACAGGATTTCCCGCAATGGCCCACCCGGTTTCAGTCTGCCACCAATGGTCAATCACTGGCACACCAAGTCGGTCCTCGGCCCATGAAATAGTATCGGGATCAGCACGTTCTCCGGCCAGGAACAGCGTTCGCAGACTGGAAATATCATAATCTTCCAGATACTTACCTTGTGGGTCTTCTTTCTTGATAGCCCGAAAGGCTGTGGGTGCAGTGAATAGCGCCGCGACCTTGTGCTCTTCAATGATCCGCCAAAAAGTACCCGGGTCCGGCGTTCCGACCGGCTTGCCTTCAAACAAGAGTGTGGTGCAGCCGCGCAGCAATGGCGCATATACAATATAGGAGTGTCCGACCACCCAGCCCACATCAGATGCTGCCCAGAAAACATCTCCCGGAGCCATGTCATAAATGGCAGACATCGACCAATTCACCGCAACCATATGGCCGCCAACATCACGTATCACCCCTTTGGGCTGACCGGTCGTGCCTGATGTGTAGAGGATATAAAGCGGGTCTGTTGCCTTCAGAGGAACACAGTCACTCGTCTGACCCAGCGCTTTAGCCTCTGCGAGTTCTTTTCCATAGTCAAAATCCCGCCCGTCAATCATCGTGGCAGATGCCTGTTCTCGTTGTACGATGAGACAGGCACTTGGCTTGTGATAAGCGATCTCGATCGCTTCATCCAGCAACGGCTTGTATTCGACAATCCGATTGGGTTCGATGCCGCAGGAAGCGCTTATGACTATTTTGGGCTGGCAGGCATCGATACGTTTTGCCAATTCATTTGCGGCAAACCCGCCAAACACAACAGAATGGACAGCGCCAATACGGGCGCAAGCCAGCATTGCAACCACGGCTTCGGGAACCATTGGCATGTAAATCACCACACGGTCGCCAACGGCAACACCGTGGTTGAGCAGAATTGCACCGAGTGCCGAGACATCCTGCTGCAATTCAGCAAAGGAAATGCTGCGTTTTGTCCCGGTGATGGGGCTGTCATAGATGATGGCTGCCTGGCCAGGTCGGTCTCGATCAGCATGCCTGTCGACACAATTGTAACATGTGTTTCCAACGGCATCGGGAAACCAGCGCCCATAGACCCCCAGATCTGCATCGAAAGCCCTGGTTGGCGGCGTCGACCAGTCGATCCCTTTGGCGGCTTTCATCCAGAATGATTCAGGATCAGCTTTCCAGCTGTCATAGATATCAAAATAACGGCTCGTCACAGGCAAAATCCTCCCAGGTATCCGCACGTGATTATGTTATCGAACACTAAGAGAGCCTATGACATCTGTCTACTGAACCTTGGTGGTAAAACCCCTGGCTTTGGGACGCCTGCTGGAAACAAATTTTGCGTTGATCAGCGCAGATTTAATGAACACACTTCAACAACGCAGCAATTTGACGGTGATCTGGAAAAATCCAACTACGGCTCAAAAAATAGAATTTCTATATATATATCAGCAACAAAACGAAATTAACTGGATTCAAATTAATTGCATGATTTTGAACCCAATTCACATAATCAACTTATTTCAAGTTATTTTCATTTATCGCTTGCGTTGAGCAGTCTGGCACGAACCTTCTGCCCGGATGTGTGCCACAACCACGAACGTCTCGGCTCCAAAACCCTTGGCCTAAAAATCATCAACATGGACCCTCAACAAGATTGGGGGGGGGCATGTATGCGCTCCTGCTACCATGGCGGGAGAAAAAATCGATATTTTGGCTGTTTTTGAGACAAAAGGACTTGCACAGCGCCCGGTGTAAAGGCATTTAGGGCGCATGATTACAGACCCATATTTCTATCTGGCCGCAATCCCTGCAGTTTTGTTTGTTGGAATTTCAAAAGGCGGCCTTGGGGCGATTGCCCTGTTTGGCGTGCCAATTATGGCCTTGGTTATCTCGCCGGTTCAGGCAGCTGCCATCATGCTTCCTATACTTCTTATAATGGATGTTGTGGCAATCAAATCCTATTGGGGGATATTTGACCGGCAGATGTTGAAAGATATGCTACCGGCCGGAACTGCAGGAATTGCGTTTGGATGGGCGACCGCAGTCTATGTGGATGATGTCATGCTCAGGCTTCTGCTGGGCGTCATGACATTGCTGTTTACGCTGAAGCACTTTTTCTGGAGAGATACCGGGCCAGCCAAGGCCAGGAATGCAGTAAAGGCAGCGGTTGCCGGGTTTGGGGCGGGATATACAAGCTTCGTCAGCCATGCGGGCGCGCCACCCTATCAACTCTATTCTCTACCGCTGAAAATGGACCGGCGGATATTCGCAGGCACTTCGGTGATTTTCTTTGCTGCCATGAATGTCATCAAAATGATCCCCTATTTTGCACTCGGACAGTTTGACACGACAAATCTGACAACCTCAGCCGTTCTGATGCCGCTCGCCTTTGTCTCAACCCTTATTGGCATATGGCTGGTCAAAATTGTCAGCCAGACCGCCTTCTATCGCATTATGTACAGCGCGCTCTTCCTGGTTTCGCTGAAACTCATCTGGGATGGTCTGGTCGGATATCACCTGGTTTAGGGCCTGAACTCACAAGAGTCTGAACTCACCAGGGTCCGGATTCATTTGGGAGATTGAATTCAGCCACTCGGGGAAAGCACCACCCATTGTAACTTTCACGCCTTTTAAACGTTATGGTAGCAAAGCGTTAAACATCCAGCGAACACTGTGACTTAATTGTGGCGCGTTAACCAGTCGTTAGAACCTTTCTTGGCAATTTGCATCAGCGCCCCAGAAGCGGGCAGCGATTTTTAGTTCCAAGAAAGGACAACTACCATGGGTTCCGATATTACACTTTCCAAAGCCGTCCGTGGCAATCTGCTTTCCCTGCAGAGCACTTCTGATTTGCTTACGAAGACACAAGAGCGCCTCTCTACTGGCCTCAAAGTGAATTCAGCTTTGGATAATCCAACCAACTTTTTCACAGCTTCCTCTTTGAACAGCCGGGCGAGCGATTTGAGCCGCCTGCTGGACTCTGTTGGCAACGCCACACAGACACTGGAAGCTGCCGACAATGGCATCTCCGCCATCACCGACCTTGTTGAAGCTGCACAGGCGACAGCGCGTCAGGCCCTGCAGACATCCGCTGGCATTACCGGAGGCACAACCACTGAAGCAACCGTAACCGGCACAGGCGCTGCGATCGGTGCTGATGATGCTGCCGTTCTGACAGGTACTGCTGCTCTAACCGGCACCGATGGGACTTCAACGCTCGCCTCCGATGGCGACAGTTTTGAAATTTCTGTCGGAAGTGACACATATACATTTGATTTCTTTGACAGTGGATCAGCCGCTTATGCAGGAAGTAATGTCGGGATTGACATCGAAGCAGCTACCGACATTGATGACGCCCTTGTTCAAATCAACGCTGCACTGGCAGCTGACGGCAACAGCGCTGCTCTAAATGGCGGTAACATAGAATTCACGGCCGGTGATACAGCAGATACAATCACTGTCGATCCAAACGCCAACTCAACAGCTGGTGTTCTGACTGCTCTTGGCCTGACTTCCGGTGATACAGCAGACGCAACAAATACTGATCTTGCCGCTCTGGCTGGTGATGATCTGACAATTGATGTAGGTGGTGCATCCTTCTCTTATACTTTCGCTGCCGACAGCACTAAAGCTGATCTGGATACCCAACTGGCTGCCTTCGTATCAGGCAACGCTGGAGTGGCTGCCGCATCAGCAGACGCAAGTGGTAACCTGACCGTCACGGCCGCAGAAGAAACAGACAGCATCACTCTTGGCGGAACAGCTCTGACAAGCTTCGGTACAGACCTTACAACGACAGCTACCGACCCGGTAACAACTGGTGGTACGAACCGTCGTGAAGATCTGGAAACCGATTTCAATGAGCTTCTGGTCCAGATTGACGAATTGAAAAACGATGCTGGTTTCAACGGTAAGAACCTGCTCGATGGTGATGATCTGAAAGTTGTCTTCAACGAAGATGGTTCCAGCTCACTGAACATCGGTGGTGTGACCTTCGACAGCGCTGGCCTTGGACTGAGTGCAGTAGCTGCCGGTGATTTTGATACAGACGCAAACATTGAAGCAACACTGTCCACATTGGACACTGCAACATCTACTTTGCGGTCACAGGCATCGAAATTCGGTTCCAACCTGTCCGTGGTGGAAACTCGTGAGAGCTTCACCAAAGAAACAATCAACACCCTGGAAACAGGTGCTGCCAACCTGACACTGGCTGATCTCAACGAAGAAGGCGCGAACCTGCTGTCGCTCCAGACACGTCAGTCCCTTTCTTCTACAGCGCTTTCCCTGGCTTCTCAGGCCGATCAGAACGTTCTGCGGTTGCTCTAAGCTCCGCAAGAAATATAAATTAGGAAGGCAGGTGCTTCGGCACCTGCCTTTTTTTTTTGCCGACCGTTCTGCTATAACCGAATGTGAAAGGATCACTCCATGTCACTGCGCGTTGAACTGAAGCCGAATGAAAAAATGATCGTTGGCAAAACCGTCATTACCAATGGCGATCAACGAACGAAGCTGACCATTGACGGAAACACGCCAATACTTCGCGCCAAGGACATATTGTTGCCTGAGCAGGCCGATACGCCCGCAAAATGCGTCGCACTGGTTGTTCAGACAATGTATCTGTCAGATACTCCGGAAGAGCATCATTCTGATTATTTCAAATTAATCAATGAGATAGTTGCAGCTGCCCCCAGCACTATCGTGCATATTGAGGCAATAAATAACCTGATATTAACCAATGATTTGTATAAAGCATTGAGAGCAACAAAGGCTCTGATAGCATATGAAGGGGAATTGCTAGCACATGCAACAGGCAGCGCAAGTTTATCAGAAGACACAACAAGCAACAACTAGCCCACGGCAGTTGGAAGCTCGGCTTTTGCTAAAGGCCGCCCATCGGCTGGAAGACGTCAACAATGACGAAGCGCTGGACCGCGATGCAATGCGCGACGCCCTTGCTTACAACAAGAAAATCTGGACGTTGTTTGTAACAGCCGTCACAGAAGAAGACAGTCCCCTGCCAACAAACATTCGCGAAAACATTGCCAATCTCGGGATCTTTGTTTTCAAACAAACCCGCATGGCTGAAGGTCGCATGGACAAGAGTGTGCTGGGCTCCCTGATTTCTATCAATCGCGAAATCGCTGGCGGCCTCCGAGGTTAAGCCAAAACATACGTCAGCAGAGTTTTCTGCTGACGACGACCTGAAATTACCAATATTTCAGCACCGTTGGCTCAGACAAACAGAGTTTCTGAACTAACGCAAATTACCCCGACAAGACAAATTTTAGATGTAATTCACCAGCGACATGTCGAACAAGATCGACGTGGCGCGATAACTTGCTTCCAGTCGGGTCTGCAAAGTCAGCAGGTTGACTGAAACCTCATTCAGATCTGCACTTTCGATGCCATCCACCAACGTCTGCAGGGTTCCGGTTTTCACATTGTGGCGCGTATTTGCATTATCGGCGGCACTGCGTGCAGCACTCAACTCACCGGCAATCTGCTCCAGTTTCTGAACACCTGCAGGATAAGAGATATTCTGCAGTGTTTTATCGGCAAGAAGACCGTAACGCGTCTCGTCATTCTGGTTATCTTCGGTGAAATTGCTGCTGGAAAAAACAGCGAGATTTTGCACCAGAACCCGGAACGCTTCCTCATTTGCACGCGCGCCATAGGAAATGGTCAGATTGTCATCAATTCGGGCTGTGGCCGTACTGCGCGCGGAGTCCGTGCTGTTATCGCCCGTGTACCAGAACACCGTATCGCTCTCGGTGCCATCTCGCAGTGCGGTCGCGCTGTCAAAAGGTGGGCCGTCAATCCGCTGTGGCACGCCGCCACCTTCATAGTCAAAAAAATCTGAGCCCGCAGCCATGGCAGATGCTGCGCGCACATCAACAGCGGTAAGTTGCTCAAGTGTATCAGTCAGAGCCGCCGCAAGGTTCGCAGCCGTATCATCCGGAGTTGTACCAATTTCAAAGCCATTGTCTCCGCCCTCCCCGACTGCGGCGGCAACCAGTTCAATATTTTGTTCCGTACCATCGGGCAATGTGACACTTATTGTCAGCGTTTCACCCGCTGTTGGTTGACCGGTAAAGTCCACATCAAACGTCGCAGGCGCAGCAGAAGGGCCCGTCAGAATAGCGTTCGTCAACCCATTTGTAACACCCTCAATTTTTACACCAAAGGGATGCACACCGTCTTCGGCCAATTGAACTTGCGTCGTTGATGGTTGGGTAACATCAAGCCGACCTGTTCCAGCGGCACCTGTATCTGCCAAAAGCCGTTCATCGCGATGCTGCACGAAACCGGCACGATTGCCTTCACCATCCATTATGGCATTGACTGTCTCAACGGGCTTGTTGGAAACATCCTGGCCGCCGAACAAATAACGCCCCCCTGCCTCAGAATTGAGCATAGAGAGCGTTTCACCCAAAAGATTATAGGATGTGACCTGGCCCTGTGACCTGCCGTCACCAAGCAATTCATAAATATTGGGATCCATACTGCCACGCGCTTCAGTCGCCACGCCATCCATGCGCGTCAGCACCTGATCGGAAATACTTAGCCGCAGCTCGACCAGCGTAATGCTGGACTGGTAGGATTCCAGCCGGGATACATCACTGCGAAAGGCAATTGAGAGGCTGCGTTCACTGCCGATGCCCGCATAGGTCTCAGACTTTCGCCCGGTCGAGAGTTGTTGCTCAAGACCAGACATGGACTGGCGCAATTGCACAAGATCTCGGACAATTGAAGTGGAGCGTGAACCGACAAGAGCATCAACCATTCTATATCCTTATGATGGTTTCGAGCAGTTCCTGGACCACTTGCATAACCCGTGCATTGGCGGCATAGGCTGTCTGCAGCTCAACCAGACGGGCCATCTCTTGATCAATCGAAACCTCAGTACTCTCTGAAAAGCGATTTTGCAGAATATCGATGACATTGCTTTGGCTATTCGCACTGTTTGCCGCCTGCTCCGCCTCGGCGCCACGCACTGAAATGATCTGCGATACAAGATCGTCAACCGTGCCGGTGAAAGGGGCTGATACAGTGCCAATGCCGCTTTCCGACGCATAGGAGTTAACTGTTCCGGTCAGGGCATCGAATAGAAACAGCGGTCGGGTAGAATCGCCATCCAGAGTGTCCGGGCCGGTCTCATAGACAACAAGACGGGAATTATCTTCAATCAGATTGCTGTTGACCGCAATCCGGCTTGAAAAACCCTGAAGCTGCGGGGTGCCATCCTGAGAGTTGGAAAAGGCAGCGCCCCCGACATCAACAAAAAACGGTAGCGCCACACCTTCGCCAGTCAATGACGTGGAGGTGATCTGAGCATCAAGGCTGACAATCTCAACCGCATTGACGACACCATCATCCAGAATTCTTATCGTATCACCACCTTCATCAGACACCTGAAAGCTGCCGCCCAATGCCGATTGAATTTGGGAAATCACCGAACTCGTGCCACCGGAAAAATCGATACCAATGACGGTGTCATCTGATCGTCCGGTCACACTGTCTGACAGTGGCAGAGAACCCGGGTCATCGACACGCACAAAACTAATCGTACTCTCTTGACCACTGGATACATTTGAAACAGTGAAACTTATGGGATTGCCGGCCTGCAGACCGGTCAAATCCAGATCAAACCCATCCTGCGAGCCCGACGTAACGGCAGTTCCTTCTTCAGTTCTGTTGCCAAGCGCTGACGCCATGGCCGCAGCGAACTGATCCAGCTGCGCCTGTGCCTCCACCAGAATGTCATCTCTGAGATCGCGTGCTGCAGCAACGGACCCATTGCGCAGCAAGCCCGGCTGCAGCAGGTCCACCTTTGAACCGCTGGTGGTTACCAGATTGATAGTGCCAACACTTCGGTCATCAGAATTGAAAGCGTATTCTGTTTCAGAATTTACCTGGCCACGGCTGTCAAATTCAAGAACAGCTGCCGTACCATCAAACAATGAGGCACCACCGGCAGTACTGATGCGGACGCCCCCCTGGCTATCCTTGGAAACCTGCACGTCCAGATACTGGGCCAATTGATCAACATAGATATCACGTTGATCCTCAAGATCTGCCGTGCCGCTGGAACTGCTGGAATTGGCCAGGATCCGGTCATTGAGGCGTTGTATGTTCTGAAGCGCTGCGTTCATTTCACCGACGCTGTCACGCAGGAAGGACTCATTTTCCTGCCGCATGGTCTGAACGTCGTCGCTAAGGGAGTTCAGCTGTCCTGCAAGCACCTGACCGGAGGTAATGGCCTCTGCACGGGTGACGTAGCTTTCCGGCGTGGTCGCCAAACCTTCCAGCGCACTTGTAAAACTGCTGAAAAGGACATCCAGCCCGTTGGTGCCACCAGGCGTGCCGAACAATTCATCAAGGCGTGACTGATAGGAATCAATCCGCTCCGCATACCGGCCGCTGGCACTTTCAGTCCGCAGCTGCGTTTGAATGGCTTCGTCAAGCGAGCGCTGAATGCGGGTCGAGTCAAGACCAATGACCCGGCCATCTTCCACCAGCGACGTCTGATCAATTGTTTTCGCCGTGTATCCGGGCGTATCCGCATTCGCGATATTCGTCGCGGTCAACTGAAGCCCGCGCTGATTTGCGTTCAGCCCGGACAGTGCCATGGATAGCGCGGATGTCAGGCCCATTTCAGTGCCTCCTGAAGCAGATCACAGACAAGGGATCAGAACCCTGCCCCATATTTATCGAACCATATTCAATGCTTCTTGCAGCATTTCATCTGCAGTCGAAACGATCCTTGAATTGGCGGAATAGGCTTGTTGCGTGACAATGAGTTTTGAAAATTCATCTGCAATGTCGGTGTTGGAGTTCTCAATTGATTGTCCAACGATCGCACCGGTGGAATCCAAGATGGCCTGACCGGATTCCGAGGTTGCCTCAAAGGCTCCGCCATCAAGTCGCAACAGACCATTATCAGCATTGAAGGACACCAGTGGAATATCCACAATATTCAGGCTCAGGCCATTGGAGTAGTTGGCGACAATGGTTCCACCATCGGCCACCTGAACTCCGACAAGCTCACCGGATGCCAAACCATCCTGAGAGAAATCATTGACCTGAACATTGCCGTTCGGATCATCATATTGGGTCAGGCCACCTGTCCCGTGAATGAGATTGATGTCCCCAAGATTGGCGCCATCCACCACAATACCGCTGAGCGTAATCTGGCTGACAACCGGATCAAGCGTACCGTCGCTACCAAATGTATAGGTCTGTCCGATGTTGCGCCACATCGTGTCGGTCCCTGTTGCGTCAGGCTCTTCCAGATAGAACATATTCCAGGTGTCGGTCCCGCCATTGTCATCACTGTCAACTTTGGCCCAGCGAAACTGGATATTCACCGGAGACCCGTTTTCGTCATATACTGTGATCGCGCCACCGCTGACCGAACTGCTGATGAAAGCTGTATTGTCATTGGCAACAACCACGCCTGCTGCGGGCAGATAATCGCCTGCCGTAATGCCGAAGACATCCTCATCAACTGTTCCGCCAAGAGCCAGGCTGGCCGTTGAAGAGGTAGCTTCGATCGAGATGTCACCAGTGCTTGTATTCACACTCGCTGTCACACCAGCAAGGCCAGCAAGAGCAGTATTCAACTCCGCCAGCGTGGAAACTTCACCGACCCCGGTGCCAAATGTGATGGTCTGAGCGCCGCCAGAGGCAACATCAACAGTTAGGGTTTCACCCTGTGTAACCGCCCCCTGCGAGATCAGGTTTGTGGCCCCGGTTGTTCCATCGGCAAGACCGAGTTCCGTCAAAAGAGATGCCGTAGATCCGGAGCCGATATCAATATCCGTATCTGCATCAGCGGATTCCAGTATCAACTCATTGGAAGTGCCAAGGCTGGCGCTTATGCCAGTCGTGCCGGTTTCCAGATTGATCGCGGCAAGAGTTGCTGTCGCATCATCCGCCGCATTGATGGTTATGCTTGTTCCGTTCAGTATCAACGTGCCGCCTGCCGAAGACAGCCCGGAGAGATCCGTCGTCCCTGCATCAGTAGCAATTGCGTCCACAGCCAGGGTTGCGCCGCTGCCCGTAATCGTTGCCGAAGCCGTAGATGAGGCAATGGGATTTGCAGAAAAGTTGATCGGGTTCAGCAATTCGCTGTTTGCTTCATCCGGATCAGCATTAGCTGTCAACGGATAGCTTGCAAGGTTGGCCCGATAATCAATTTCCTGGGTTGCCTGCGCTGGCAGGAAATCATTCGATAGCTGGATGAGTTCAGGAACGCTGCCAACCGGGTTACCCGTTGTCGGATCCAGTTCCAGCCCTTTGAGGTAGTATCCTGAACCGTTCACCAGATAGCCTTCAGCATCGATCGTAAAGTCGCCACGTCGGGTGTAGACATCAGTGCCGGAGAAGATCGCACGATTGTCACTGGTGCTGACTTTTTCCTGGACGATAAAATAACCATCCCCTGAAACCGCCATATGGGTGTTGATGGAAGAGGAGGAGATATCGCCCTGAACCGTTGCCGTGGAGCGCGAGAACATGGAGACCGAACCGGCGGTTTGATACTGGGCGCTGTTTGAGCCGCCCGTCACCAGATCGGAAAATGTGGTGTCCTGGCGTTTAAACGCAGTTGTCTGCGAATTCGCGATATTCCCCGAAATATTTTCCAGTGCGAATGACTGCGCCCGCAATCCGCTTACCGCAGTATTCAATGCCCCAAAAATACCCATGACAGTTCCTCTACTTTACACCAATCGACGACAGCCAAGGAGGCAGCCGATGCTCAATTCTGTGTTTCAAGTGTCGTGCCAGATTTTTAACTGTTTAATTTCAGAGGCTTAGATATATTTCAACAAACACCGGAAAAAATCACCCTGCAGAATTTGCACGCAGCCCTGCAGTTTTTGCCGCTTTTGAGGCTGCTAAAGAGCAGTTATCGACCACTTTTTTCCTGCCAGCGATCTTTCAGCTGCATGCCCCAATACACCAGTTGCGTGCCTGCACGCCCAAAAACGCCGCCACTCCAACGCGCGCCAAAGGGCTGAAACATCCGCCAGCGATCGTCACCTTGCAAAAGCGCGTCAGCGACAATGTGGGCACCCATTGCAGTTGTGCTCAACCCATACCCACCAAACGCGGTACAGGACCAAAGACCGGGCTCCAATTCGCCAATAATTGGCATTTTGTGAACCGCATACCCCATCAGGCCGGACCAGGCATGACGGATGCGGAGATCGGATAATTGCGGATAAATCTCTACAATCTGCTGTTTGAGCAAGTTTGCCAGAAAGCGCGGCTCTGATCGTTGGGTGGTAATGCGGCCGCCCCACAAAAGTTGATCCCCCTCAATCCTGCGATAATAATCACCGGCAAGCCGCGTATCCGCAATCGCACCACGAAACCGGATTGCTTCGTCAAGTGAAGATCCCAGACCGTGCGTACTGACGACGTAAGTTGCAATCGGCAGAACCGCGCCAGCAAGCGGACGATAGAGTTGACCAAGATAGGCAGACCCCGTCAGCACAACATTGCGGGCTTTCACACTGCCCTGCGCTGTTGTTATCTGCCAACTGGCCCCCTGCTTTTGCAAACTGGCGGCAGGTGTCTTTTCACACAAATTTACCAATCCTGTCGCCAGAACCTGCTGTTTCAAACCCTGCACATATGCCAGCGGGTCAATCGTGAAGGTATGAGGATCATGGATGGCATGGCGGTAGGTCTTGCTGCTCAACTGTGCAGCCAAAGCGTCCGGCGACAACACTTCTAAGCGTTGATCGTGAACCGCATTCATATGATGCACAATACGCTGAAGCGCGTCAGGGGCGTTATAGCGCAGGAGTTTAAGTTGTCCGTCGCCCTGAATAACACCGCCCATGGCCTTTGCGCGCTTTCGGACAAATTCTGCGCCCCTGACCGTTTCTGCAAACAGGGTTTGGGCAGTGTCGAGGCCAAGCTTCTTTTCAAGCACATCCACCGATTGCGCAAATCCGGGTGAAACAAAGCCGCCATTGCGTCCCGACGCGCCAAACCCAACCTGCTCTGCTTCCAAAAGCAAGCAGCTCTGCCCTTGCTCTGCCAGCCTTAGGGCCAGTGTCAGCCCAGCCAAACCGCCACCGACAATACAGATGTCTGCATCTACCGCACCTGACAAAATTGGCTGGGATTCGGGTTTTGGCTGCAGCCGTTCAGAATAGTAAGTTTGCGGGTAAGACATGAAATTAGCCAAGATGCACAAAATTTAAGGACAACTCGCCACGATTTAGGCTTAAGCTCAAGAGCGAATGTTTTTGAACGGGATTTAAGAGGCAAAAATGGCGAAAGCTCTGCGCAATGGCGTGTCCGCACTGGAAGCCACGACCAAGGTAACCTTGGCCATTCTGGCGCTCGCCAGCGGCATCTACACCTATCTGGGTGTTCGTGGCTTGTTGGACGGCACCGCAAATCTGGTATTTTTCGGCGCGGTTATCTATTCCGTCGCCGTCTCGGTCGGGATTTACGCCTTCTGGTCCTACCTGATCCGGTTTGCGCCCCATTTGCGTTCAGCATCGGGCCGCGGTCTTCTGTTCATGGCCATCGGCCTTGGCAGTGTCATGATTATTGCCATGTCGTCTTGGTTGAATGCGGCGGCATTGGCTGGCAGCGCGGCATTGGAGCAGCATCTTGCCGTTACCATTGAAGATTACCAACAGGACCTCAGCGAAGCCCACAACAACGCATTGGCGGCCCAAAGCCTGCTGCCAGACATTCAATTGGCCGCTGACCGTTTCCAGAGATTGTCCCGCGAAGAGGAAGCATCAGGCGCGCTGACAGGCACATCCGGTTCAGGCACGGTGGTCCAATTACTGCGGCAAATGTCCACCCAATTAGATGGACTGGCGCGAGAAGTGGAAGCCTCCCGCACGCCAGTTAAACAATTGTTTGAAGAGGGCGGCGAACAGCTTAATCGCATGCGGCGACTGGTATCAGCCTCTGGTCCAATTGCGCCGCGCAGCGATGCCTTTTCCGAAGAAGCTGTGACGCTGACAGGCGTTATTTCAGCGCTGCAGGAAACGTCCATCGCGCCTTCCGTAAAACGGGCCGCGGATGATCTGACCCGCACCTTCATTGCCCCGGTCGCCGACGGCAGCACCCAGGATTTGGCGTCACGCCAGAACGCCATGGTTGAACGCGTCCGTGATGCAGTCGGTGGACAGGGCGAGGCACTGTCTGAAGCAGCCAATGAAATCCTCAGCCGCGAAGAGGTTAAGCCAAAACGTTTTGTGCCCATTTCCGCGCCGGAAGCTGTGCTGCGCTATGCCAATGATTTTTTACCCAGTTGGGCCGGCGCTATTTCCATCGATCTTATGCCAGCGGTGCTGATTTTCATTCTCTGCATTGTCCATGCCGCCATCCGCCGCGAAGAAGACCCGGACGCATTTGAAAACACCATGACAGCCGCAGATATGGTGCAGGCACTCTCGCTCTTTGACCGCTTGCAGGACCATCGCCGCGACCGCTACCGCACGGAGTTTGACCGTGGTCGCAGCAAAGACGAACCAGACCGGCCAGAACAAATACCCGATGAGATGCATCCAGACGACCCGAAGATTGCCCAGATAAAGCCCGTCGATGAGCGTGAACCGAGGCGGCGTTGACATATGAGTTCCATAGAGACTGACCCGCTCGAAGAGGGACACGTCAAGACACTGTCCGACCACTTTCAGGACGCGATGCTCTGGCTTGTCTTTCTGGCCATGATTTCCATCGCTGGCTACGTGCTGATGCTGGATTACCGGCATTTGCAATATGAAGACCGTCTGGCCGGCATAGAAGATACGGGCGAACCGGTGTTCATGAGACCGGTCAGCCCAAGCGATCAAATCCGGCCCTATGTGCCAAGTTCACGGCCTGTTGGTCCGGGTCGTGGTGCACCTGATCTGACCCCGTTCGATGTTGAAACGGACTTGCAGGAAAAAAGCGCCATGATCTTCAAGCCCGATGGCAAGGGCGCGCTGTTGGGCTTCGGCACCATAACTCAAGGCACCGCCGAAGTGTTTGAACGCGCCCTGTTGGGACGCGAAGAAGACATTACGGAAATCGTCCTGCATTCCCCTGGCGGATCCGTGCAAGACGCTCTGACAATGGCTCAACTGATCCGCGACAGCGATATGAACACGCGGATTGTTGCCAATGGCTATTGCGCCAGTTCCTGCCCCCTTGTGTTTGCAGGCGGCGTAGAGCGCGAAGTTCACGAAACAGCTTGGGTGGGTGTCCACCAGGTCTACACACCGCCAAGCACCTTTGGCAGCATACAGCAGGGCATGGACCAGGCCCAACGGATCAGCGCCCAATGCCAACAGGCACTGGTGGATTACGGCGTCGACCCCGCGCTCTGGATCAAAGCCATGGAAACCCCCAAGGACCAGCTTTATGTCCTGACAGTGGAAGAACTGGAAGAACTGAAACTGGCAACCAAGGTCGAAGGTGCCGAGGCATAAACGGCCCGTCCGACACTCAAATACGCCACTTCATGGAACCGTCTTTTTACAGAGCTATAAGATTATATGACCCGTTTGATTCTCTTGCGCCATGCAAAATCTTCCTGGAGTGATCCGGCATTGGCGGATCATGACCGGCCATTGAATGCACGTGGACGGCATGCGGCAAAGCAAATGGCCGACGCGCTGATCAAACGAAACTATCTTCCCGATGCCATTGTTTGTTCAACAGCTTTGCGGGCCCGCAAGACACTTGCGCCCCTCCTTCAGCTGTTGGATGGCACAGTGCAGTTGACCATTACCCGTGCTTTGTATGACGCTCAGGCAGAGCATTACCCCAAAATCATTGCGGCAGCGGCACACAAAGCGGGTTCACCCAAAACCATGCTGCTGATTGGGCATAATTTTGCAATTCAGGATGCAGCTTTGTTTCTTGCCAAGGGCGACGACACGCAGAGCTTCCAGGCCCTGAAAAACAAGTTTCCATCCGGCGCTGCAGCCGTTCTGGATTTTGAAACAAATCTGACCGAGGTCAGCGCCAACAGCGCTCGGCTGGTTGATTATCTGCGCCCACGTGACCTTTAGAAAACAACTTTTTTTGCAAGTGCTCCTTTGTGTGCCTACATGCGTTAGGCCGAGGGCTGATGCCCCTACAGGAGAATGACGCTTGAGCCTTTTGGATATTCTCGATGAAGCTGCCCGCGCAACGCGCGACCAAGCAGAGACGCTGAAGAATGACTACACAACGCCCACAGTGCGTCTGGGTGTCACCGGCCTGTCCCGAGCCGGGAAGACCGTTTTTATCACCGCATTGCTGCATAATTTGCTGGAAGGCGGGCGGCTGGCCTTGTTTGATGCGCAGGCCCGAGGCCGAATTGCCAGCGCCTCATTACGTCCGCAGCCCGATGATGGCGTTCCAACCTTTGACTACCGTGCCCATGTGCGCGACCTGGTCAGCAAACGCCAATGGCCAAATTCCACCCGGCAGATCAGCGAAATACGGCTCACCCTCAGCTTTGAATCCGAAAGCGTGTGGACACGCATCTTCAAGGCAAGCCAGATCCATCTTGATATTGTTGATTATCCCGGCGAATGGTTGCTTGATCTGACTTTGATCGACAAGGATTTTGCCACTTGGTCTGAATCCGCGCTGCGCCTTGCGCAAAAGCCGGACAGGCAGGATTTGGCGCAAGATTGGTTAGGCTTTCTAAAGACACTCACAGATGAGCCGGAAGACGCAGAAGTCAGCGCTCAGGCCGGCGCAGAGCGTTTCACCAAATATCTGGCAGACTGCCGGTCAGAAGACCGTGCCTTGTCCATGCTGCCACCCGGTCGCTTTCTGATGCCAGGCGATATGGCGGGCTCCCCTGCTCTGACATTCTGTCCGTTACCGCTCGATATAAAGGTCAATGCACCGCAGCTCTATGCACTTTTGGAGCGTCGCTATGAGGCTTACAAAAGCCTTGTCGTCAAACCATTCTTCAAAGAGCATTTTGCAAAACTGGACCGGCAGATTGTACTGGTAGATGTTCTGAATGCGCTCAATGCCGGGCCGGGTTCCATTCATGATCTGGAAGAAACACTGGCAGATGTCCTCAGTGCTTTCCGGCCGGGGCGCAACTCTTGGCTGGCAGGCATTCTTGGCAATAAAATCGACCGCGTTCTCTTTGCGGCAACCAAGGCTGACCATCTGCATCACAGCGATCATGATCGGTTGGAAGCCATTCTGGACCATTTGCTGGAGGATGCCGCCAAGCGGGTAAAATTCTCCGGTGCGGATACAGAAACCATTGCCATCTCCGCCGTTCGGGCAACACGTGAGGCGCATCTGGAAATCGATGGCGACCGTGTGCCTGCCATACTGGGAACCCCGCTTGACGGAGAGACAGCCCACGGCGAAACCTATGACGGAACGCAGGAAATCGCTCTGTTCCCTGGTGATCTGCCCAATGACCCAAAGGCGATCTATGACGAGCGCACCAGCAAGGATGAAGACCCGCTGCGCTATCTGCGTTTCAAACCACCCAAACTTGAAGAAACCGCTGAAGGCATAAGTCTCTCCTTGCCCCATATCCGCCTCGACCGGGCGTTGGAGTTTCTGCTGGGAGACAAGCTGGCATGACCCAAAAATCAACAAAACCACGCCGGCCAAGTGCCCAATTGCTCAGCGATGCCCGCCTTGTGGAAGCTCCCGAACAGGTGCCGGCAATCCTGGAACCTGAAATCCCGCAGCCAACTGCAAAACCACCGCGGCGCAGGTTCTCTTTTGCGCGGCTTTTTTGGGCCAGCTTCACCGGCCTTGCTGGTCTGGCTTTCGGCCTCTGGCTGGATAGCCTGATCGCCGATCTGTTTGCCCGGTCCGATTGGCTTGGTTACAGCGCTCTGGCCCTGACGCTTTTGCTATGCCTGGCACTATTGGCCATGGCAATTCGAGAACTCAGCGCTTTGGCACGCCTGAAATCGGTTCATCGCTTGCAGGCCCGCGCTTCCAGAGTTTTTGCAGGCAATGATCTGCAATCCGCACGATCTTTGGTCAAAGACGTCCTGACCCTGTATGAGGGCCGTCCGGAAACCGCTCAGGCCCGAACCCAGCTCAACGCCCAGCTTGGCAATGTGATGGACGGGCGAGACCTGCTGGGTCTTGCAGAACGTGACCTGCTGAGCGGCATAGATGCAAAGGCCAATGCGATCATTCTCAGCTCAGCCAAGCGCACCAGCATTGTCACTGCCATCAGCCCACGTGCACTGATCGATGTTCTGTTTGTGGTGGTTGAGAATATGCGCCTGATCCGCCGCTTGTCCCAGCTTTACGGGGGACGTCCGGGGTTTTTCAGCTCCTGGCGTTTGACCCGTGAGGTCATCGGACATCTGGCACTCACCGGAGGGATATCAGCTGGCGACAGCATGATCCAGGATGCATTGGGCCATGGACTAGCAGCCAAAGTATCTGCCCGTCTTGGCGAGGGCGTGATCAATGGCATGCTGACAGCACGCGTTGGCCGTGCAGCTATGGCAGTCTGCCGTCCTCTGCCCTTTCTGGCCAGCAAACCGCCCAGCCTGAAAAGCATCGTTGGCGAATTGACAAAAGGCGCGACCGACAAACAAGGTGACCCCGAATAAATTACTTCGGGAATCGACTTATGCTCCATGTCACGCTGCTCACTTCGGTCAATACATGGGAGTGCGATGAGAATGCGCATATGAATGTGCAATTCTATTTCGCGAAATTTGATGATGCCAACCGCATCTTCTGTTCGCAGTTTCCACTATCATCTCTGACCAGAGACAATCGGTTGACGCGACATGTACGCTATCATCGCGAAGCGCATGCGGCAGCCATGATAGAAATCCGCTCTGCCCTTGTCATGCAAGAGGGGCGTCCTGCAGGCATATGTCACTTGATGAGCAATGCTGCAGACAAGACGCTCATGGCAACCGCACTGGATACCTATCGGCCGGACGCCTTGGCACAAATTGCAGCAGGTCCGGACTTGCCAGCCATTGACTGGTCCGAAATCACCGAAGTTCACCCACGTGGGCTAGTTGTTTCACCGGCCACCCCATCTGCAACCAGCGGGCACCAGACACCCACTTATAGCGGCATACTGCATCCACGGGACTTTGCTGCTGATGGCGCTCTGCTGGACCGGGCTTATGTGTCCTGCTTCACCGATGGTGCACCTCATAGCTGGTCAGTTGGTGGCATCACTCCCGCTTTTCTCAACAGCAATAATTTTGGCCGGGTTGCTGTAGAACTTAAGCTGACTTATGGCGTAACACCCCAGCCCGGCGCTGTCGTAAACATGATGACCGCCTTTCAAAATGTCGGCAATACCACCTTCACGGTTCGCCATACGCTCACCAGCGCTGGCGAAATTATTGCTTATGGTGACTTGGTCAGTCTGATGATGGATCTTGAACTGCGCAAAGCGGTTGCACTTCCGATGGAAGCAGATCGGATGAGACAATTGGCAGCCCCTCATCAAACCTGACACGCGTGTCAGACAGGCTCTGAGTGGCCGCTTCTGGCAAGAATGACGAGAATGATCCCACCTGCTCCTGCAAGCAGAAAAGCGCCCGCCAAAGGATACAATGTCAGATCGTAAAACCGGCCCAAGCTGACAGCAATCACCACCGCAACAAGGCTGGATATCGATGACACAAGCGAAGTGCCCAGACCGGCAACGCGGCCAAGAGATTGCATAGCCATCGAGTTGAGGTTGTTGAAAAGCGCTGAAAAGCAGAACAACAGCGCTCCCACGAAAATCATAAACCACACGAAGGGCGGTTGTCCGTCATGCAAGAGGCACATAGCCAGCAATGCGGCACCCACAACACTCATGCCACTCAGCGCGATAAGTGATAAGCGCTCCATGCCAAAACGCATCACCAATTGGCTGTTGGAAAACGAAGCAATGCCAACGCCAAGTGCCAGCGTCGCGAAATAGAGGGGAAATTCCGTACCAACCCCATAAATGTCCTGAAATATGGATTGTGCGATACTCAGATAAAGCAGTAATCCGCCAAACGCCAAACCAAGGGCGAGGATATACGCCATGACCTTGCGACTGTTGACCACGAGCCATGTGTTGCGCACCAATGTGCCAAAGGACAATGGAATTCGGTGCTCCACAGCCAGCGTTTCTTCCTGGCGCATCATGAGCCAGACAGAAACAATCAGACCCATAAGCAGATAGGCAAAGAAGATCGCCCGCCAACTGGCAACCGAAACAATGAGTTGGCCGGCAGCAGGTGCCAACATCGGCACCAGAATGAATGTCATGTAGATATAGGAGATCATGCGCGCCATCGCGTCGCCTGAAAACTTGTCGCGGATCAGCGCTCTTGAGCCAATTTTGGGGCCCGAGACCCCAAAACCCTGAATGACACGTCCGAGCAACATCATTTCAATAGACTGGGCAGTCATGGCCAGAATTGACCCGGCACAAAATATGGCCAAACCCAATAGAATGGCTTTCCGGCGGCCAATCGCATCAGACAATGGACCAAACAGAAACTCTCCAAACACCATGCCAAACACAAACAGTGTAATGACCAGTTGCGTGTTTCTTGGATCAGCAACATTCAACTCAACACCAATAACGCCCAATGCAGGCAACATGCCGTCTATCGCAGCAGCCGTGAGCGACGTTATGAATGAGAACAGGGCAACGAATTCAACAGTGCTAAGTGGTTTTCGCGAGCCGGCCTGACCAATACTGGCTGTCATCAAAAGCGCCTATCTGTCGTGCATGGGCGGTGCAAAGCGCTGCACAGCGCGGACAAACTCATGCCTTTCACCAAGGGTGCGATGCGGCCAGATACGGTAGCCTTTCAGCTTGCCGAAAGGGGCTGGTTGATTCTTGAACAACATGGCCCAGGGGTGCACGCCAACCTGTTTTGCGACTTCATCTACCAGCCCAACGCCCAGAAACGGCATCGCCGGCTGGGCCTCGATCTTGTACCAAAGCATAGCATCCCAGGGTATGATCTGACGCGAAATGCGTCGGTCATGAACACCGTGCTGGTTCACAATCAAAACAGGACGTGTATCGAAAACATGTAAGGCAAGGACGGCGCCAACACCGACAAAAGCAATCAGCAAAAACCAGTCAATCCCGCTGCCAACACCTGATATCAGCGCGAACGCCTCCAGAAGTATGACCAGGCAGGTTGCAGCCAGCCAGATGCCCATGACCTTACGGTTCAAATAAACACTATATTCTCCAGCAGATGCCGAACCGGCCTCAACACTGTCAGCTTTCGGCCCTTCTGTGTCCATTTGATACGCTCTTTAACTCATCATGTTGCAACAATCGATCTTGTCGCGTCTGGCGCGCAAACAATCAAGCAAAAGATGAAGCTGAACACGAACCGCAATACTTGCATTATTTCATATTTGGGATAAATTTCCGTAAATGAAACAGAGAATCGTCATGAATGCTGATGAAAGCCTTGCCGCACGGCTGAAAGAATTGCGTCTCAAACAGGCCTGGTCCCTGGATCAGCTCTCTGAGCAGTGCAAGCTGAGCCGAGCCACTTTGTCTCGCATCGAAAACGGTGAAGTCAGTCCAACCGCTCATGCGCTTGGCAGATTATGCGCAACCTACAGCCTTACACTCTCTCGTTTGATGCTGATGGTGGAGACCGATGACACCCCCTTGTTGCGCCGGGAAGACCAGCCCGTTTGGGAGGATAAAGAAACCGGCTTTGTCCGCCGTTCACTATCACCTCCTTCTGACAATTTGATGGGCGAAGTGCTGGAATGCACCCTCGCCCCTGGTGCAAAAATTACCTACCCGCAATCACCAAAACCGGGATTGGAGCACCACCTTGTGCTGCTGAGTGGTGATCTCTCGCTTGAAGTGGAGGGAACCACCTACGATCTGACGCCGGGGGATTGCCTCCGTTACCGATTGTTCGGCTCCAGCACTTTCAAAGCCCATAAATCCCGAGGCGCCAAATACCACCTGATCATTTTGTAAAGAGCTATGCGCAACAAAGACCCCATCATTCGTTGCCTCGATCTGCAACATTTCGATCAGGCCGTGCCGATACTGGCAGACCTTCTGCACAGCTGTGTCCATGAGGGAGCCAGCGTCGGGTTTGTGTTACCCTTCAGCATTCAGCACAGTAAAGAGTTTTGGCAACGGCGTGTGCGGCCATCTCTTGCGACAAACCGACGTGTTGTCATAGTTGCGGAAATAGAGGGAAGAATTGCGGGATCAGTCCAGCTGGATTACGACCTGATGCCCAACCAGAAGCACAGAGCTGACGTATCCAAACTGTTGGTCCACCCATCATATAGGCGCCAGGGACTTGCGCGAAATCTGATGCAGGAATTGGAGCAGCAAGCTCTGCAACGCCAACTCACCCTTCTGGTGCTCGACACAAAGACAGGTGATAACGCCCAACCTCTTTACGCCTCAATGGGGTTTGAAGAGGCCGGAACAGTACCCGGATTTGCGTTAGACCCATTTTCCCGGAAATTTGATGCCACAACCTATATGTTCAAAAGGCTAAGGACCTGATTCTGGAAAGTCACATGGCATCAAAACCAACACTTCGAATCCAAAACCGCGACGCCCGCCGTCTCTGGCTGGCAGCGCAAGGACTGGCGACACCGCCAACCGGGCCATTGGACACGATGGACATCATTCGCAAGCTTGGCTTTGTCCAACTGGATACGATCCGCGTTGTCTCTCGCGCACATCATCATATTATCTGGAATCGCAACCAGCATTACCGCGAACCTATGCTCAACAAACTGATGGCGCAGCATCGTCAGTTGTTCGAGCATTTCACCCACGACGCCTCCGTTATACCAATTGAGTTTTATCCCATGTGGCAGCGCCAGTTCCGCCGTATGAAACAACGCTATGACCGCGCCGGATACTTCAGCTCCATGCCGAATGAAGAGGGTCGCGAGGCCATCAAACAACGCATTACCCAAGAAGGTCCGCTTTCCACCCATTCCTTCGACACGAAAATCAAAGGTCCAAAAGAAATGTGGACCCGGCCGCCGCACAAATTGGCACTCGACTACATGTGGTTCTGCGGCGAATTGGCGACCTCCCACCGGGAAAATTTCAAGAAATTCTACGATCTGACCCACAATGTCATCCCAGCAGATTTACACAGTCAGGGCCATGATGACGAAGCACAGATCGACTGGCTCTGCGACGCTGCCCTTCAGCGCATCGGCTTTGGCACGCTTGGCGAAATTCAAAGGTTCTGGGGGGCAACCGATGCCAGCGAGGTCAAAGACTGGGCAGCCCGAAACAGTGCAAACCTGATCGAGGTCGAATTACAGGCAGCTGATGGCAGTTGGAGCATGGCAGTTGCGCCACCAGATATAGAAGCGCGTCTTGCCAATACACCAACTCCAACCTCACGCTTGCGCATTCTCAACCCGTTTGACCCGGTTATTCGAGATCGAAACCGCCTCAAACGTCTGTTTGGGTTTGACTACCGCATTGAGATTTTTGTCCCGGCTGCCAAGCGACAGTGGGGCTATTACGTGTTTCCGATTTTGGAAGGTGACCGTCTGGTCGGGCGCATTGAAGCCAAAGCCGACCGAGCAAAGGGGCATTTGAACATCCTGAATCTATGGTCAGAACCCAAAGTCAAATGGACCAAAGCGCGTGCAGAAAAACTAGCCGCCGAACTGGACCGCTTTGCAAGGTTTGTATCTTTGCAGGAAATCAACTGGCACTGCGACACTCAACCGGAATAGCCGCATTCGATTTTGGAGCCGGAGTGACAGAAACACCACCCCGGCTCCATAAAAATCAATCGAGAGTTTTGACGATGTTCTCAACCATCTTCTTGGCGTCAGACAACAGCATCATCGTGTTGTCCTTGTAGAACAACGTATTGTCGATGCCTGCATAGCCGGACCCAAGCGAACGCTTTATGAAGAGGCACGTGCCAGCCTTGTCCACGTCGAGAATAGGCATTCCATAAATCGGCGAAGCCGTATCATCGCGCGCCGCTGGATTGGTCACATCATTCGCACCAATCACAAACGCCACATCGGCCTGAGCAAATTCGGAATTGATGTCATCCAGTTCAAACACGTCATCATAAGGAACATTGGCTTCAGCCAGCAGCACATTCATATGCCCCGGCATGCGGCCAGCGACCGGATGAATGGCGTATTTCACTTCCACGCCTTCTGCCTTCAGCTTGTCACCCATTTCCCGCAAAGCATGCTGCGCCTGGGCAACAGCCATGCCGTAGCCTGGCACGATAATGACCTTGGAAGCGTTTTTCATAATGAAGGCGGCATCCTCGGCAGATCCCTGCTTTACAGTCCGCTCAATTCCATCATCACCGGTGGGAACGGCGGCATCGCCACCAAAGCCACCAAGGATCACAGAAATAAAGGAGCGGTTCATGCCTTTACACATGATGTAGGATAGGATTGCGCCCGAAGAGCCAACCAAAGCACCAACAATAATCAAAGCCAGATTGCCAAGAGTAAAGCCGATTCCGGCAGCAGCCCAACCAGAGTAGGAGTTCAACATGGACACCACGACGGGCATATCTGCGCCGCCGATAGGTACGATGATCAGGCCACCCAGAATGAGGGACAGCAAAACAATCATCCAGAAGACGAAATGGCTTTCAGTGCCAATCAGGATCATCAGAAGGATGACGATACCAGCAGCAAGCGCAATGTTGATCGCGTGACGCATAGGCAGAATGATCGGCGTGCCGCTCATGCGGCCATCCAATTTCAAAAACGCGATGACCGAGCCTGTAAACGTAATCGCGCCAATGGCGACACCAATGCTCATCTCAATCAGCGCAGCGGCCGGAATTTCACCAACGGCACCAATGCCAAACGCAGTTGGCGCATAGAGAGCAGCGGCAGCCACAAATACGGCGGCAAGACCAACCAGCGAGTGGAACGCTGCCACAAGCTGCGGCATCGCCGTCATCGGTATGCGTTTTGCAATTATTGCACCAACGCCACCACCGATACCAATACCAAGTACGGTCAGAACAATACTGCCAACCGACGTGCCTGACAGAAACAGTGTGGTGATAACGGCAATTGCCATACCAATCATGCCGAAACGATTACCCTGTCGGGCAGTTTCAGGATTGGAAAGACCACGCAGCGCCAGAATAAACAGAACGGCTGCAACGAGATAAAGAAGTGCGGAAAAACTTGCTGACATGTGTTCGGGCCCCTACCGCTGCTTCTTTTTGTACATCGCCAGCATGCGCTGGGTCACAAGAAAGCCGCCAAATATGTTTACGCTGGCCAAAATCAGCCCGATGAAACCGAATGTCCGCGCGACACCGCCACTATCACCAGAGGTGAGATCCACCCCAACGGCTAACAGCGCACCAACAACAATCACAGATGAAATTGCATTGGTGACCGACATCAGCGGCGTGTGCAAAGCCGGTGTTACCGACCAGACGACATAATAACCTACGAAGATCGCAAGCACGAAAACCGCCAGACGAAATACGAAGGGATCAACCGCCCCACCTGTTGCGCCATGCACGGCGGCACCGACCGCGTCACCAGCCTGTTCCAGCGCTGAAAGGGCTGCCTGCGCTGCCCTGTCGGCTTCATTTGCAGCAGACCGTGCAGCTTCTGCCGCTGCCTTAGCCTGTTCTGCCAGTTGTTCAACATTCGTTGCCATATCAGACCTCGCTCAAGCTCAGGCTTTTTCGGAGAAATTCGGATGAACGACAGCGCCATCGCGTGTCAGTAGTGTGGCTGTCACCAGTTCGTCTTCCCAATCGACAGCAAGCTCACCGCTTTCCTTGTCCATCATGGTTTCCAGAAACGACGCCAGATTTTTCGCATATAGCTCGGAGGCCGTTGCAGCGATGCGACCGGGCACATTCTTGTGGCCGACAATTTTCTTGCCGCCTGCATCTACCGTTGCACCAGCTTTGGAGCCTTCAACATTTCCGCCGCGCTCTACCGCCAAATCAACCAGAACCGAGCCGGGCCGCATGGCCGAAATCATCGCTTTGGAAATGAGGCGGGGCGCAGGACGCCCTGGAATAAGGGCCGTGGTAATCACGATATCCTGTTTGGCCATATGCGCGGTCACAAGGTCGGCCTGCTGCTTCTTGTAATCGTCAGACATTTCCTTGGCATAGCCGCCAGCAGTTTCAGCCTGCTTGAACTCGTCATTCTCGACCGCAATGAATTTGCCGCCAAGCGATTCAACCTGTTCCTTGGCAGCCGGGCGTACATCTGTTGCCGACACAACGGCCCCAAGCCGCCGCGCTGTCGCAATGGCTTGAAGACCGGCGACACCGGCACCCATGACAAACACACGGGCCGCAGGAATTGTTCCCGCCGCCGTCATCATCATCGGCAGCGCACGATCAAATTCTGCGGCCGCATCAATGACAGCCTGATAGCCAGCCAGATTTGCCTGAGATGACAGTACATCCATGACCTGCGCCCGTGTGATACGGGGCATCAGTTCCATGGAGAATGCTGAAATACCTGCTTTTGCCATCGCATCCAGGTCCGACTTGTCGCCATAAGGCTCAAGCATGCCGAGCAGAAGTGCGCCCTTGGGCACGCTCTTCAACTGTGCAGCATTGGGCCGGCGCACACACAACACCACATCGCTGCCTTTCAGCGTCGCTGGCGCAGTCTTGCCGATGGTGGCACCAGCTTCCACGAATAAAGCATCGGGAACACGTGAACCTTCACCCGCTCCTGCTTGCACGACCACACTGGCTCCGCGATCAACAAAGCGTTTGATCATGGCAGGAGAGACGGCAACACGGGCTTCATCAGCGCTGGCTTCGCTCAACACGGCAATTTTCATGGATTGTACCCCCTCATCGAAGCGTTACCACTTCTCGTATCATTCGAAGCGCGCTGGCTTCCGGTCCGGCTGTTGCCACACCTAAATTACAGCAGGAAAATAGCCATCAGGATCAGGATCACGCTCACCGCAATCGTGCCGTATTTGCTCATCGCAATAAACAGCTCATACGTGCTTTCATGCTCTGGATAATCCATCGCGTTTTCTGTTTCGTCGGACATTCAAAGCCCCCTGTTTTTATCTGTGTTCGTCTGAAAGACGCCTGACGCTTCAGCAATGCAGGCAATTTGTGATAAGTGTTACAACACGGCCTTCGCGACCGCAATGGCGTCTGCTACCTGATTCATTCTGCTACTGCGTTTTATGCGCCCGTTCAATCATCAGCTTCAAGCTCTTCCAGTTCAATTATCAACCCTTCGATCACGGAAACACCTTTCTGCCAGAAGGCAGGATCGCTGGCATCCAAACCAAATGGTTTCAACAATTCGCTGTGATGTTTGGTGCCACCGGCACGCAGCATATCAAAATAGGTTTCCTGGAACCCGTCAGCGTCATCCTGGTAAACGGCGTAGAGCGAATTCACCAGACAATCGCCGAAGGCATAGGCATAAACATAAAATGGTGAGTGGATGAAATGCGGAATATAAGTCCAATAAGTTTCATACCCTTCCCCCATCCGAATGGCAGGGCCCAGACTGTCAGCCTGAACACTCATCCAGATGTCGCATAATTGCTCAGATGTCAGTTCGCCTTCCTTGCGCGCCAAATGCACTTTGCGTTCGAAAGAGTAAAAGGCGATCTGACGAACCACAGTGTTGAGCATGTCCTCGACTTTGCCGGCCAGCAGGATTTTGCGTTCTGATTTGGTTTTGGTCCGTTCCAGCAAGGACCGGAAAGTCAGCATTTCACCAAACACACTGGCGGTTTCCGCCAATGTCAAAGGCGTCGGTGCCATCAGCGCGCCCTGCTCAGCGGCAAGCACCTGATGCACGCCGTGACCAAGTTCATGTGCCAATGTCATTACATCGCGGGTTTTGCCCTGATAATTCAACAAGACATAAGGATGTGCGCTTGGCACGGTGGGATGCGCAAACGCACCGGGAGCCTTTCCCGGACGGGTGGGCGCGTCAATCCAGTTTTTATCGAAAAAGTCCTGAGCAATATCAGACATTTTCGGTGAGAAGCCCGAATAGGCATCAAGCACAATCTTGCGTGCATCCGCCCAAATGATCGGGTCAGCTGCACTGTCCGGCAAAGGCGCGTTGCGGTCCCAATGATCCAACACATCAGTACCAAACCATTTGGCTTTCAAAGCGTAATAGCGATGAGACAGGCGTGGATATGCTGCTTGAACAGTATCGACCAGCGCATCAACAACTTCGCGTTCAACCCTGTTCGCCAGATGCCGACTGTCAGCCACATCTTCGAACCCGCGCCACCGATCAGAGATTTCCTTGTCTTTGGCCAGCGTGTTCGTAATCAGCGTAAAAGTTCGGATGTTTTCCTTGAACGTTGCAGCCAGGGCCTCAGAGGCTGCTTTTCGCACCGCGCCATCACGATCAACAAGCTTGTTAAGGGTTGGCTCCAATGGCAGGGAATCGCCCGCCACATCAAAGCGCAGCCCTGCCATTGTCTCATCAAAAAGCCGGTTCCAGGCACCGCGTCCTGTGATGGATTTTTCGTGGAACAACTCTTCCACCCGGTCTTCAAGCTGATATGGCTTGTCTTTACTCAAATCCTCCAGCCATGGCAGGTAATGCGCCACAGCAGGCGAGGCCAACAAGGCTGCAAAGTCTGTCTCGTCAATTTGGTTCAGCTCAAGTCCGAAAAACAGCAATTGAGTGCTGGCATTGGTGATTTTTTCCTGAATGTCGCCATAAAATTTGGCGCGCTTTGGATCTGTCGTATCCCCGGCATAGATCAATCCGGCGAACGAGATAATCCGACCCAGCAAGTCTTCAATCTTCTCATACTCAACAAGACAGGAAGCCAGTGCCTCCGGGTTTGATTTTGCAAACTCAGCCAATCTGGTTTTGTAGGTTTCTGAAAAGGCCCGGCATGTTGAGTCTGCTTTTTCAAGATCGGCGGCAAGGTCATCGCCGTCCATACCACTGTAAAGATCTTGAAGGTTCCATTCCGGCAGATCACCGAGTGCCTCTGCGGAACCGTGATCGTTTTTTGCATCGAATAAAACTTGATGGGCTGGGGCCATAGGTGCGCAAATCCTGATCATTGGAAGTCCTGTCGAAGAGCTGAAAAACTACTGATAGAAGGCTTTCCCATTGCCGATCAAGGTCTGTTTCAAAACCACCGCTCATTTTTATAGCTAACACCTTGTTAACGCCTGCCAACACACAGTTGCAAAACATGGGAATCAGCGCTTGATTCGCCCACAAATTGGAAGGTTTCAGACCAGCGTGCTTGTTCTAGTTGTCGATAGTGATGCGGAAACGCGGACCGGATTATCTGAAACCATCCGCAATCTGGGACATAATTGTCACGCCGTTCGTTCGGCTGCGTCTGTTCGGTCTCATCTGCAAAGTGGTTTTCCAGACCTCGTGCTGATGGATCTGCTGTTGCCCGACAGCGATGCGCGGCAACTGATCCAATTGATCAAAGAAGGCGCACCGCACGCCCGGATTGTTGTCATGGTTCGTCCCGGATCTGACGCATCAATTCGTGAAGTCCTATCCTGGGGTGCCAGTGATTTTCTTGAAAAGCCGGTCCATGAACTGCGCCTCGCCTGCCTTATCGGTCATCTGCAATCAGGTATGATCCAAAAGGCAACCAACACACAGAACGCAAGCTGCCTTCCAAATGTGTTTTTCAATGATGACAACGCCGCGTACCAGACCGCCAAAAACCGCTTCCAAAAAGCAATGGATATGCACATACCGCTCTTGATCGAAGGCGATCCCGGCACGGGAAAAACCACGCTTGCCCGCCATTTTTCAAGCATCACCGCGCCTGCCCGCACGGTGCTCCAATGGGATGCTGCAACGGACGATTTTGAAGTGTTCCGGAAAAGTCTGGTCCTGCAACATGATGCCGGCCTTGGCAGAGCACATATTCTTTTGCTGAAGCATATGGAAGCAGCCAGCCTGGCCACTCAAAGAACAGTAGCAGACTACATCAGATCTTCCGCCCATACCATCATCGCGACCACCCGCGGTCGGCTTTTGGATCATGCAAAGAACGGATACATTGATGCGATATTATACAACGTCCTGAGCCCTCTTCCCATTTGGCTTGCGCCCTTGCAGGAACGATCCAGTGCTTATGATGTTCTGTGTCGGCAGTTTTTGGCACAGGCAAATGTGTGTTTCGGCTCCAGCATTCAAAAGCTTCAACACACAGCACTCCATAATCACACGGCTCGATTTGCAGATAATCTTTCCGGCCTGAAGCGTGCGGTGTTCAAAGCAGTCGCAGACCATTCATCACCAATCTCTCCGGCCATCATACAGGCTCCCAATACCGTCAATTACGACATTTCGATCAATTTGAGCAAAGCTGAGACAGTGTGCCAGAAAGCTGACGAGCAGCAGAGTTTTGCCATGGTTCCACTGCTGGATGACAAAGGGAAGCTGCGCACATTGAAAGCTTTGGAACAGGACGCTCTGTTGTTTGCTTATAAACATCAGAATGCGCGTGTTGGAAAAATTGCGAAAGCTTTGAAACTGGGCCGAACGACACTGTATCGGAAGTTACTGGAAATGGGTCTTGTCAATGGGTCCGGTGCTCAGGACTTGGAAGAAACTAAAATCATCATCCAAACGAATCGACATCTTGAAGTTGAGGACGCCAAGAAATATGCGGCATAATATCGCGCTTTGCGGGATGAAAATGTCACATCGTTCAAAAATGGAACCGTTTCTGGCAAGCATTCGTTGGATATTAACCGTTCCTCTGCTACGTATTGAGCATAAAAAATACAGTTAAGTCATGAGTAACGTTGCTAAATCGGAGATCCATCCCCGTGAAATATGCTGAAAAGTCAGACTGGTCCGACATCATCCGCAAACGATGCCTCCTGTCGGCGGTGGTGTTGCCTGCGCTGCTGGTGTCGTCTTTTGCCGTCGCGCAAACCTCGTCTGAAGACGAGAAAGTCGAATTAGCATCCGTTGATGCTTCCGTTGTACCTCAGACTGACGAAGCTGCGGCAGCAAGAGAGACTTCAGCGCCGACTCTGGACGTAGCACCGCCAGTCATGGATGAAGTGACAAAAGCGCGTGCAGAAGCTGTCACGTCATTTGCGAAAGCCTCCGACGATAAGCTCGATGCGGCTGACAGAGCGGGCATCGCTGCGCTCTATGAAGATCGAGGCTACAAATCAATCTGGATGGACGACGGTGCTTTGAAGCCGTCGGCAAAAGCGCTCATCGTTGAAATCAGTCAGGCTGATAAGATCGGCCTTGCACCTGACGATTACACACTACCAGACGCTGGCATCGGCGCAGGCCTGGTGCTGCCTGATGCGGATATCTTTGACGCCGAGCTTCAGATGAGCCTGGCCGCAGTACGCTATGTCCGCCATCTTGCTTCAGGGCGTCTGGAACCACTCTCGGTCAGCGCATCGCTGGATATCAAGCCTGACCGCCCGGACCCGAAAGCAATTCTTGCCGATTTGAGCATTGCCGATGATCCGCTCGCAAAGGCGAACGACTATCATCCCAGGCATCCGGCCTATCGCGCATTGTTGAAAGAACTCACGGCTTTGGACGGCAAAAAGGTTGAAAAACCAATTTTGATTGACGCTGGCAAAATGCTCCGCCCCGGAATGCAGGATCCCCGCATACCGCAGTTGCGTGCGCGCCTGAAAGTTGATCTGCCGAAAGCTGACCCTGTCGATACGGACACCGCATCCGTTGATACGCCTGCGGAAATTGATGAGACGCTTTACGACGAAATTCTGGTTACGGCTGTTAAAGAGTTTCAGAAAAGCAACCGGCTGACGCAGGACGGTATTGTCGGACCATCGACCTTGAGGATGCTCAATGGGGACAGCAATATTGATCGCAAGTCCCAGTTGATCGTGAATCTGGAGCGTTGGCGCTGGGCACCTAAAGATCTCGGCGACTTCCATATCATCGCTAACATCCCGGAATATCGGGTCTATGTGAAAAAGGATGGTGCAGTCACGCACACCACACGCGTTGTGGTCGGCAAGTCCAAACACAAAACGGTGGCATTCTCTGATGAGATGGAAACTTTTGTGGTAAACCCGTCCTGGGGCGTTCCACAATCCATCATCAAGAATGAAATGTTGCCATCTGCACGGTCCAATCCGGGGTATTTTTCTCGCAAGGGCTATCAGGTCTTCGCAAAAATCCGTGGACGCACCCGCCAAGTTGATCCGAATCGGGTCAACTGGAGACGGGTCAGTGCTTCGCAAATCTCTGTTCGTCAGCCACCAGGGGCAAAAAATGCACTTGGTCAGATCAAATTCCTGTTTCCGAACAAGCACGCGATCTACATGCACGATACGCCATCCAAGAGTCTGTTCCAGCGTGATGCACGGGCGTTCAGCCATGGGTGTGTGCGCATTCACAATCCTATGGAATTTGCCGACGCCATTCTGGAGCAGCAGAAAGACTGGAATTCCACCCGCATCAAAAAAATGATTGGCGGCCGTGAAGCAACAGTGAAGCTGGACAAGCATATCCCGGTTCACCTGGTTTACTTCACCTCCATTTTGAAGGAAGACGGCACAATCGGTTATGTATCAGACGTTTACGGCCACGACAGCAAGATGGCTAAAATTCTGAAACTCTGACCCGGCCATTTCTGATTTTTTTGAAGCCGTCCCGTTACAAACAGCGGGGCGGCTTTTTTGCGACACAATTTGGCGACATCTATCTCCACACAAAATTTCTCAGAGGGGTTCAGATGAGGTTCCAAAAAATTAACCAATTTTCGCAAGATCATCTTAACCTAGACTAGTTAAACTTTTAATCGTGACTGCTTGATCGTCCGGCCTGACTTCTCTAAAAGAGGTTGGGGTAACGGGCAAAGTGACGGGTACAGTGCGCTGACGCCACACGGTAAACCTTTTGTATTCAAATCGGGGGATGGCCCAACGCGGCCAGCTAGCTGGATAAGTGCGCGATTTTTTCCAAAATTGAAGTTGAGCGTAAATCCGCGCACTCTGCCGCGGAAGATTACGGCCATTCTGACAGCGTTCATGATGCTGCTCTCCATGGCATTGCCCGCACAGGCCGCTGATGAGCGCCGCCTGAAGTTCTACTTTACGCACACCAAAGAGCGCATCGACATCGTCTACAAGCGCAATGGTCGCTACATTCCCTCAGCACTCAAGAAAATTAATCGTTTCTTGCGCGACTGGCGTCAGAACAAATCGACCAAAATGGATCCGCGTCTTCTCGACCTGTTGTGGTCAGTCTATGTTCAGATGGATACCAGAGAAGCCATCCACGTGGTGTCTGCCTACCGGCACCCGAAAACAAACACGATGTTGCGCAGCCGCAGTCGCGGTGTTGCCAAGAACAGTCAGCACACCCGCGGCAAAGCCATGGATTTCTTCATACCTGGTGTGAAACTGGCAGAGTTGCGCGCGGCAGGCCTACGCATGGAAGTCGGGGGCGTGGGGTACTATCCAAGGTCCGGCTCACCTTTTGTGCACATGGATACCGGCAGTGTGCGCCATTGGCCGCGCATGACGGATTCACAATTGGCGAAGATTTTTCCGCGCGGTGACACAACGCAAATTCCAAGCAGTGGCAAAAAGCAGAAGCGGCATTCAGAAGCGTTGGCACGTCAAAAACGTATCGCAGCCGCTGAAATCTCTCCACCCAACAGCCGGCGCGGCGGCATCTTTGCCAGGGTCTTCAACCGCAATCAACAACCGGCGACCATTCCAACGACAGGTCAGTCTCTCTCCAGCAGCGGCAGCTCAACCAAAGTTGCAAGCGCCCCTGCCCTCAATGTTGTTCCGCGCGCAAAACCAGGCGGCGCTCCCACTGAACTTCTGCCAGCTACGGCAAGCGCTGTTCAGCTGGCTCTTGCTGCAGCGCCAGCACCACGCCCGATGCCAGCAGAATTGGTGGCACAGCGTGAGCTTGCACAGCAGCAGGCCGAGTTTACCGTTGCCGAATTGCGCAACAACACCAGTTCACCCGCTGAGTCCCAACGTTCTGTAGAGAACGCATGGGCGCAGGTTGGCGACAGTCAATCAACAGACGTATCCCAGATCGTGGCCGCCCGGACAACCGATGACAATACCCAGCCCGCTGGTGCGCCGGAAGTTGCAAGTGCGGTCATGGCTGCGCTCAGCACAACAAGGACACAGACCGGCCCCGCACCAAGCGATACCAGTGCATTGGATGGGCCGGAAGGTACGTCAGCCGCTGCCAGCATAGCTGCCGCAATTCTTGCACCGGAAGGCGGCATTCCTGGACGAAATCAGAACGATGGCTTTAATGGTGGTGTGGTGACCGCCTATGCGCCATCTGCACCCACCCCCAATTCAAGGCCTGTCTTCAATGCAGCGCTTGGGTTTGGCAATGATGAGATAGACCAGCGCGTACCACAGAGGCCATCAGTCACCGCGGCACAAGAGCTTCCTCCCGCACGGGATTTGCAAAGCCTTGAAAATGAAAATACCCAGGCACCCATAAACGAAACAGTGCCGGAACAAGCTCCGATTGAAGACAGAATCGCGGAAGCACTCAGCATACCAGGCATTCCGCCACGTATTCGGCCGGAGAATAAGCAATTGGCAGCCCTCTCGGAGCGCACGACCCCTGCGGACACAATTCCGGCCAGAACATCCAGACGGGCGACGCTCAGTGGTCGCGTTCCAGCCCATGCAACCCAACCGTCAAATTCAGGACTCGAGTTTCATGGCGGAGATCCAGCGGTTCTTGCCAGCATGACCACGCCGGACACAACACGCTCAGAAACGTTCGTTCGTCTGGCGATGCCAAACCCATATGCGATGAATGGTGTTTTTGTGATGCCGCTCAGCGTCGTGGATAACGGGTTCTCATCCAGCAGCACGTCGTTGAGAACCGACAAATTCTCAGGCCGTGCCATTGTCGCCACAAAAGTGGCGCAACTGGCACAACGCTGAGAGTTGTCGGGGCTGAGTTTTGTTGGAGCTGAGTGTTGCCGAGAATAAAAATTATCGACGCTGAGAACCATCAATTGGTTCCAAAGTTCAATTCCATAGAAGTCGAAGTCTGAGGTCAGTCAGCTGTAGGCTCAATCGCCATGCCCAGCGCATGCAGATACAAGTCAAGCATCGCTTCCTGCTCGGCACGTTCTTCACGGTCCTGTTTGCGCAACCGCACAACCTGCCGAAGTGTCTTGACATCAAATCCGTTGCCTTTGGCTTCGCCATAGACTTCCTTGATATCGTCGGCAATCGTCTTCTTTTCTTCCTCCAGCCGCTCAATGCGTTCAATAATCGAACGCAACTGATCTCTGGCAATGCTTGTGGTCGCGCTGGAAACGTCGTCGCTCATGAAGTGTCTTCCTAAAGAATGTTGAATGTTGGAGTTGGCGTATTACTAGCTGCCAGATGCTGTCCTGTGATCAATGATCAGGTTTGGAAGCGTCAAAGCTGGCTTTCTGTTCGGGGGTTGCCTCAGTCTGGTAGCGGGAACGCCACTCCTCATAAGGCATTCCATAAATTATTTCACGGCTTTGTTCTTTTGAAAGGGCAATTTCCTGTTCTTCAGCCGCATCACGATACCAGTTGGACAGGCAATTGCGGCAAAAGCCGGACAAATTCATCATATCGATGTTTTGAACATCAGTCCGGTTGCGAAGATGCGAAACCAGCCGACGAAACGCTGCGGCCTCAAGGGCTTCTCGCGTGTCTGCCGGCACCAGTTCATCCGTATTCGATTTGGAATTCATTTTATCCTCCATGGCTGTTTAGCGTTTGTGGGGTGGGAGCACATCGCAAATGCCCTCTTCGGTTAAAAGATGTTCAAAAATCGGGGCCAGCCGAGCTGCCCAATGTTCAACGCCCGCGGCATCGCTTACCAGATCCTGCCGCACCTCCAGAAGCGCATGGCTTATGCCACGGCAGGTGCCATGACGGTTCATTGTGTCTCCGGTCAACTCTCCGGTATAGGGTTCATTGTCCCCGACAATCAGATCGCCGCCATCTTTGAGCGCTGAAATCAGCGGCCTGGCCACACGGCTGTCCCGGTCCCAGAGAACACCGGCATGCCATGGCCTGACAAAGCCCCGCCAGATCGGTGTGAAACTGTGCAGTGAGATGACAATGGGGGACTGTCCGCTCGCCATCATGTGCTCGATCGAAGCTGAGATAGCCTTGTGATAAGGTCGGTGGTAACGACTTAGACGGCGTTCCTTTTCCGCATGATCAGCATAACGGTTACCCGGAACAACAGCGCCATCAGACAACCGCATCAAAACTGTCGGGTCATCCTCTCCCCGGTTAGGGTCAATCAGAAGCCGCGAATAAGTCGACAGAATTGCTGGCACGCCCAAACTGCCTGCCAGGCGGCGCGTCAATGCTTCCATGCCGATATCATAGGCGATATGGCGCGACAATTGCGCATCAGACAGTCCAAGATTGTCATAATGGGGGGGCACGAAATTTCTTGCGTGATCGCAAAGCAGAAGCAGTCCGCCCGTCCAATTGCCCTCGACAATGTCAAACGCCACCTGCTCCCCATCCGGCAAATCAGGAACTCTTTGGAAATCTGTCGCAGCTTCTGAGGGGGTCATGAGTATCTAGGATGTCTCTGTCTGAGGATTTCAGCGAACGCATTGAAATATAGTGCGCCAGTGCCCGCGATACCATAGCCATATAAACGCAATTCGACTTTCCCACACTCACAAAAAGACGCACCGCATGGCTATTACGGACCAATGTCTTACAAGTGTTATATCAACTCTTCCAATCAGGAATTGTAGAACTGTAGTGCAAATTTACTGATTCGAATTTGAGATGCTCGGTCGCACTTCAAAAACGCCCTGTTGATTTCTCTAGAAACACGTTTATAAGCCACTGTAGTTGCGCAAAAACAGTGTTCTTTCAGAAGCGTTTGATTGACAAAACGCCCACGATTGCGCAAAACATTTATTAACGATTTTTTTTCGGTTCGCCGATAAACTCGCGTACACTCAGGTTTGATGCGTTCTTTCACCATGGGCAGAAAAAGCAAAATACAGGCAATTCGACCTTCTGTCGCTTCCACTGGCAGATCGTGTTCCAACGCAAGGCGCATCTTGGGTTTGTCATTTTTAACAAAATCACTTTCCACAATAGGCACATCATTTTGTGCATTGAGCGCGGCTTCGGCAATTGCCTTGAAAGCTGCAGCCCTTGTTGCCACGACAGTTTCGCTTTATGGCGGTCTGAGCATGGTCAGTGGAGATCAGGCGCATGCTGATCTGCGCATCTGTAACAAAAGCGAAAGCCGTGTTGGTATTTCCATTGGCTATCGCAGTGACCGTGGTTGGACGACAGAAGGTTGGTGGAATCTGGAACCGACGTCCTGCGAAGTTATTTTGCCGGGTGATCTGAAGTCACAATACTACTATATGTTCGCAGTGGACTATGACGAAGGCGGTGAATGGGCAGGAAGCGCCTATATGTGTACCGCTGATAAGATCTACACTATTCATGGCATCAAAGATTGCCTGGCCCGTGGTTTTCAACGTACGGGCTTTTTTGAAATCGATACAGGCACACAGACCAGTTGGACTGTCCAATTGACTGAGCCAACACAACGAGGAACCGGTGGTAAATGAGGCGTAATCGCAAAGTAAAAATTCTTGCCACCCTAGGTCCAGCCTCCTCCAACTCCGAAATGATCAAAAAGCTCCATACGGCCGGAGCTGATAGTTTTCGCATCAACATGAGCCATGCACCGCATGATCACATGCGTGATTTGGTCAAGGCGATACGCGGAGTGGAAGCGGAGGTCGGGCGACCAATTGCTATCCTGGTCGACCTACAGGGCCCCAAATTGCGTGTCGGCATCTTTGAAAATGATGCTGTTACATTGACTGAAGGCCAGAGCTTTACTCTGGACAGTGATCCCACACCCGGCAACGAAAAGCGCGTTCAGCTTCCGCACCCAGAAATTCTGGAAGCCCTGAAGCCGGGCCATGCAATTTTGCTGGATGACGGTCGCTTGCGGCTGGAAACCATTTCGGTCGATGGCAAAAGCGCTGTGACCAAGGTCATCTCCGGAACGAAACTGTCGAACAAAAAGGGTGTCAGCCTGCCTGATACGCTGATTGCCTCCAGTGCTTTGACACCGAAAGACAGATTAGATCTGGATGCCGCTCTCAAAGAAGATATTGACTGGATTGCCCTGTCCTTTGTTCAGCGCCCGGAAGATATTGCTGAAGTGCGCAAAATTGCACGTGGCAAGGTTGGCATTATGGCCAAGATTGAAAAGCCGCAGGCACTGGAACAAATTACTGAAATCATCGAATTGTCTGATGCCATCATGGTGGCCCGTGGAGATCTGGGTGTTGAACTGCCTGTTCAGAAAGTGCCAGGCATTCAAAAGCAGCTTATCCGCGCCGGTCGCCGCGCTGGCAAGCCCGTTGTCGTTGCAACGCAGATGCTGGAATCCATGATTACAGCGCCCGTTCCCACACGCGCCGAAGTCTCTGACGTGGCAACAGCCGTTTTTGAAGGTGCAGACGCCGTCATGCTGTCCGCAGAATCAGCTGCGGGTGACTATCCGGTCGAAGCGGTTTCCACCATGGATAGCATTGCCGAAGAGGTCGAGCGGGATCCCAACTACGCCAAGATTTTGTACGCCCAGCGTACGGAGCCGCAGCCAACGGGTTCCGATGCCATTTCCGCAGCATCTCGCCAGATTGCAGAAACTCTGGACCTCGCGGTCATCGTCTGCTTCACGTCGTCAGGTGCCACTGGCATCCGTGCATCAAGAGAACGGCCCGAGACGCCCATTATAGCCTTGTCACCGATCAAGGAGACTGCACGCAGGCTGGCGATGGTCTGGGGGCTTCACTGCGTCGTCAGCGATGATGTGAAAGATGAAGACAACATGGTGGACAGGGCCTGCCAGATTGCACATGAAGAAGGCTTCGCAAAGCCGGGTGAACGGCTCATTATTTCCGCAGGCGTTCCTTTTGGAACACCCGGCGCCACCAATTTGTTGCGCATTGCCTTTGTTGGAAGCGATGGAATAAGCGGCATCTAAGCTGCCAGCTGTCTCTCACTCACCGGTAAGTCTATCCGCAAAAGCCTCTATGGCCACCACAGTCTCGCTATTGCGACTGTGGTGCGGCATGTGCCCGCAATTCTCAAATTCAATGAGTTCCGCATTAGGCAAATCTCGCATCAGGCCATGCGCATGCAAATGCGGCCACACGACATCGTCCTGTGTGCCAGTGATAACAAGTGCTGATGTGGTAATGGTCGAATAGTCCATGGACATTGCCTCCACGTGTTGATGCAGGTCGACAATATCGGCAGCATTCGCCAGAAACTGAGCAGGGCGTAGAGCCAATTCCGCGCCCGCAATTTCAGGATAATCCGCCGGCATCCTGTCTGGTGCAAAAACGGCTGCGGCAGCACAATTGACCCGAGGCGGCCCCACAAAAGTCGCGACACACCATGCAAACACGCGACCAACAATCGGCAAATGCGCTGCTCTGTAATACCAAAGCACTCCGCCGGGCCATGGATGGGTCGCGGGTGCCAAAAACACCAACCCTTTTACCATTTTCCCATACTGCAACCCCATCGCCGCCGCCACAGCACCACCCCATGAGTGCCCAACGATTATGGCACCGTCGACATCGAGCTTCACCAACAGTTTGGCTATGAGATCAGCCTGTTGACGCGGATCAGACTGAAAAGCCGAATGTCGGGTGCTGTGTCCATGTCCGGGACGGTCCACGAAAATCAACCGCCGCTTGCCACCCAGCGGTTTCTCAAATGCCAGAACCGAGTCGCGCAGATTGCTGCTGGCTCCATGAATGAATACCAATGGCAAGCTGTCTGTCGGAGCAGCGCGCGTCGCACCCGCGGTGTCATAATAATGCAGCGTGACACCATCGACACGCATGAGATTGCCAATGGGCGGATGTCTCTGGCTGTAGATATGCGATCTATAGTGCGCAACTCCAAAGATTAGAACGAGCGCTAACACACAAGAAATCGTCAGCCAGAAAATCATGCTGACAGTATGCTGTCATTAGGAACGGGCATTGTTGGATCCTGGCTGAAGGCCACCTGATCAGAAGCTTAAGGCGCTGCTTCCGATTTTACCATGCTCAATGATGCCACATAGACACACATTGGAGAAAACCTATGTCTCGGGAAAAACTGAAAGAAATTGCGGACCAGCTAATTGAAAACTGCCGCACCGGAAATGAAAAGCAGGGCTTGTCAGACCTCTACGATCCAGGTGCTATATCTGTTGAGGCTATTGTCGGCCCTGGTGCTTCAAGCCGCGAAACTGTCGGCGTGGAAGCCATTCAAGGCAAGCATGAGTGGTGGGCCAATAAGTTCGAGGTCCATTCCAGCGATGTGGAAGGCCCGTTTTTCCATGGTGATGATCGGTTTGCTGTCATATTCAGCTTCGAAGCCACGAACCGGGAAACATCAGAGCGCACAGCGATGAAAGAAGTCGCGATTTACACCGTTTCCAACGGCAAGATTATCCGTGAGGAATTTTACTACTAAGCAACTGCAGAACATCAGACATGAAGCCGTGCTTCGGCGACCAGATCTCAGGTCTTCGTCGAGGCACGGTTAAATTGGCTGGCCCAGAGCGCTGCGTTCCAGTGATTCAAGCTCCAACCGGACCTCTTCCTGAAAGGGGTTCAGCTCCAAGGCGCGCTTCAACGCCGCATAGGCCCGTTCATCGTCACCCAAATCCTCGAGCATCAGACCAAGACCAGTCAAAGCCCCAAAATGCCTTGGTTCCAAGGTCAGGGTAACAGCTATATCAGCCAAAGATGGCCCGTACTCATTCTTCAGAAAATACACGGTTGCGCGGCGATTCCAGGCTTCCGCAAAATCCGGTTCCAGCGCAATAAGTTGGTCGAGGACATCCAGCGCCAGAGGAAAATCTTCATCGGCAATGGCGTCATCGGCACGGGTCAGGAGTAACCGCGCGGTCTCGCCACGCGCTCCGCGCCACAAATTGTCTATCTGAGCCGCAATACGTTTTGCTTCCATTTCACTTTCGGAAGACTGCAATTCTGTGAACAGCCGGTCCAGCCGGTCGGACAGCGGAATTTCTTCTGCAAATGAAGAAGCACTGAATCCCAATACCATTGAAGCTGACATTGCAGCGGCCATAGTGGCAAGCTGAGCGCTACGTAGAATTTTTCCAAAATACAACATGAGGAAAGTCTAGCGCTGTAGATCGAAAATGCAAATGACAAAAGAATAATATATCAACACAAAAAGGCCCGTGAATGTCTTCACGTGCCTCAATCCGCATTCATGGTGCCAAGCAACTGCCAGGCACGTAGAATCAGCCCTGACGAGCCTTAAAGCGGCGTTTAACCTTGTTAATCACATAAACCCGGCCCTTACGGCGCACGAGAACGTTGTCGCGGTCGCGGGATTTAAGGGAACGCAGTGAATTCTTGATTTTCATCTGTTTACTCTAAGAGTTCGAAATTAAGTTCTGTTCGCGTCAAAGTCCGGTCTACCGTGAAACAATGGTGGGCACGACTGGGATTGAACCAGTGACCCCTACAATGTCAATGTAGTGCTCTACCGCTGAGCTACGCGCCCCGCTGTTTCACAATCGTCACAGATCTGACGTGAGAAGATGAAGCGATATACAAAAGGCAGCCCCCGGGCGCAAGGCCTGATCGCAGGAAAAACGCACCATAAGCAGCTTATGCGGCCAAAAGGCGGTCCACTTCCCCCACCAGGTCGCGTAGATGAAACGGTTTGGACAAAACCTTGGCATTTTTAGGTGCATTGGAATCAGGATTAAGCGCAACGGCTGCAAACCCGGTGATGAACATGACTTTCAGGTCCGGGTCGAGTTCAGTCGCCTTTCTGGCCAGTTCAATACCGTCCATTTCGGGCATGACAATATCGGTCAGAAGCACCGTAAACGGCTCCTCGCGCATGCGCTCGTAAGCGCTTTTTCCATTGTCAAAATCGACAACGGTATGCCCGGCCGTCTGCAGTGCCTTCGTCAGGAAGCGGCGCATATCATCATCATCTTCAGCCAGCAAAATATGGGCCATATACTTGTCTTCCTTTTTGCCGGACTGCACCGGTCTTTGCTCATCACCAATATCGTGACCGGTCCTCCCCTTTGGAAGCGATCCGATCACCAGACAGCGCTCTGATGCCATATCTCAGATGTAGCACAAGCTTACTGGGCCAAAAAACCTATGATATGGTAAATGTTTGAATCAAAACTTGTCCATTGCATGAACAGAAAAATGGCATAATTTAAATTTTCTGGATTGCACAGGCCGACTTTATCTGCAGGGAGCGACTTCAAAGATCAAGGACCGGCAGAACTCGAGACGTCATGAATGGACGAAATGAAAAATTCCTGACACCATGGTGGCGATGACAGATCAAGCAGACCCACAAGCTGAACGATGCGAAACAGAAAATGTGACTGTTGTGTCGGCGCATGATTCGTTCAATGATTTTACGACCGTGCCTTCTTTCGAAGTTCTGGGCGAAGAGAATCAGACCAAACCGGTAATCTTTAACTCGCCCCACAGTGGTGCGGTCTATCCAGAGCGTTTCCTCAACCTGTCGAGACTCGATCCCCTGACCATCCGCGCCTCCGAGGACATGGACGTCCACGCGCTTTTCAAGGCAGCGCCTGAACTGGGTGCTGTCTTGCAGCAAGCAAATTTTCCCCGTGCTTATCTGGATGTCAATCGTGAACCATATGAGCTTGATGCGCGCATGTTCTTCGCGCCTTTGCCTCCATATGTAAATACGGGGTCCATACGCGTCAGCGGCGGCCTTGGAACCATTGCACGGATCGTTGCTGAGAACCGTGACATCTATATCAGCAAACTGGATCCAAACGACGCTCTAGCCCGCATCGAGCTGATATACCGCCCCTATCATGACAGTTTGCGGCACTTATTGGCGCGCGCGCATAGCAGGTTTGGTCATGCCCTTTTGATCGACTGCCACTCCATGCCATCGCAACAGACCAGCAAAGCTGCCGACGGGGAGGCAGAAAAGCGCCCTGACATGATTATAGGCGACCGATATGGGACAAGCTGTCGAGGTGACTTGATTGACTATGCCGTGGCACTGCTCAGGCAGGCTGGTTTCACAGTTGCCAAGAACCGCCCTTATGCAGGCGGATTTATCACCGAGCATTATGGCCGACCTCAGCGCGGTCTGAATGCGTTCCAGATAGAGATTAACCGCCAACTTTATATGGACGAAGTGACATTGCAGCGCCACACAGGATTTAACGACCTGCAACAAGCCCTTGGCCTGTTCGCACAGGCCTTGATGACACATCCCTGCTTTACGTCCAGCGATGCTGGGCTTGCCAAACCACTGGCAGCAGAATAGCCCCCAGCTTTTGCTTTCCAAAAACACAAAAAAAAGCCGCAGCAAGAAGCTGCGGCCTTAAGTCTAGGGAGGAAACGCCCACGAGGGGCGGAAGCAACACTCGGGAGGAGTGAATGTTGCTATGCAGCAAAGATGCGGTTGCAGCGCACAAAAGTCAAGCCTGAAATGGAAGTTTTTGCACAGGGAATTCGCTTTTCACCACCCAAAGCCATCGGCCAAAACGTTCATGCTTTATATGGATGGGGCGACAACGCAGCGCCATGCGGGACTTATCAACCTGCAAAAAAAGCCCTGACCCATGCGCGCAGACGTTGATGGAGATCCCTGCTTTACGTACTGTTCGCACTCGTTTCCCCAAACCATTGGCAGCGGAGCAGCTGCCAGATTTCTGTCTGTCAGATACATAAAAAAAAGCCGCAGCAAGAAGCTGCGGCCTTAAGTCTAGGGAGGAAACGCCCACGAGGGGCGGAAGCAACACTCGGGAGGAGTGAATGTTGCTATGCAATGAAGATGTGGTTGCAACGCACAAGTGTCAAGGTAGGGCGGTAGGTTTTTGCAAAACGAACTCGCATTTTATCACCAAAAGTCTTAGTCAAAGACGTTCGTGTGAAGAATCGGAATTCCAATCGGTAAAAATTAATGTTTTTTATCAGCAGTTTAAATGCAGGGGACAGAATTCACATGCATAGCCCCATCCCAGACATGCAAGGAGCGCATACCAGCCATGCACAATGAGTTTTCAACGCAGAATGGCGTTCCGGAAATTATCCGGGAAATGGCCGACATAGCCGCAGCAGAAACACTGCCCCATTTTCGTCAGCCCCTACATGTCGAAAACAAGTTGGAGAATGGGTCTGAAGGTGCATCAAAAGACTTTGATCCAGTAACCATTGCAGACAAAAACACCGAAGCGGCTCTCAGAAAACTGATCAATCAGCGATTTCCAGATCATGGAATTTTGGGAGAGGAATATGGCGCAGAAAACCTTCAGGCGGAATTTGTCTGGGTTTTGGACCCGATTGACGGTACCAGACTATTCGTTTCAGGCCTGCCCCTTTGGGGCACGCTCATAGCATTGTGTCATAAAGGCACGCCAATCCTTGGTGCCATGATACAACCTGTACTGGGTGAAATTTTTGTCGGTGCTGGCAGTTACGCCTGGCTTGAAAACACGAAATCAAAAGCTCCGCTGAAACGTTTGACCACAAGGCGGCATGAAACGCTGGACCAAGCGACCTTGTTCACCACAGACCCAGCTATTCTGGCCGATACGGAGCGCGCTCGTTATGACCAGTTGGAACAAAGCTGCCAATTACATCGCTACGGTGCCGACTGTTATGGTTATGCGATGGTCGCATCAGGGTTTGCCGACCTTGATGTAGAGGCCGGACTTCAAATCTACGACATTGCAGCTCTCATTCCGATCATCGAAGCTGCCGGCGGCAAGGTCACCACATGGCAAGGTAATCCTGTTCGGGGACTGGAAAAACATGAGCGTTTGCAAGTCCTGGCTGCGGCCAATGAAACGCTGCACGCACAAGCACTTGCGATCCTCGACAAATAAGGAAATGACCTAGCGTCTAGATCTCAGTTCCAGGAATGAAGGCGTCGAACGCTGCCCAGAACTGATCCCGAAGCGAATCTCGTTCCTGCATGATTTCATGACGTGCGCCGGGAACAACAATATGCCAGATCGAGCGCATGGAATGCGCCAGTTTCTCGATCGCGGCCAATGACACAACGTCGTCATTTCCCGATGCAACCATCAGCACCGGTGTGCGGTTGTTAAACCCGAATTCAGGGTCCTGAAAGCCGTCCATGGCCTGACACGCGGAATGAACCCATCCAATGGTCGGCTCGCTGATTTTGAGATATGGAGCCTTGCGCAGTGTCCGGGTTGCATTTTGAAGCCGGTCCGGATCACTTGTCAGAATATTCTTGTCCATATTCATGGTTTCAAAGGCTGTTTGTCGGGAGAATGGCATCCGCCTCTCACCCAGCCCAAACCCGTTCAGGAACCGGACAATCTTTGCCAGCGTCTTTTGCCGTGGCCGCTTGCGCGCCAGCCCAATCATGGGCGCTGACAGTACGATTCGGTCAAAGACCAGCCGCCCGTTTTCCAGACTGTGCAGCATAACCGCCCCGCCCATGGAATGGGCAAGAGCATAAAAGGGGGCAGGACACTCAGGCAGCAGAACCTCTGACATCACCGTTTCAAGATCAGCCACATAGTCTGAGAAATGGTCCACATGACCGCGTTCCTGCTGCTGCAACAAGCGGTCTGAACCACCCTGCCCGCGAAAATCGAACGTCAGCACAGCAAATCCCCGGCCGCGCAGGTCAGAGATCACCTCATAGTATTTTTCAATATATTCGCTGCGGCCTTGAATAAGACAGACCGTCCCGCGAACATCCCGGACAGAGGCAGGCCAACGCACACAGCGCAATTTGACCCCTCCACTATCCAGCCATTGCAGGATGCCACCATCAGGCGTCGGATTGTCAGCAACAGAAACAAGTCCGGGACGCAAATCTTCCGCCTCAGCTTCAGTATTGGTTTCTGTTTCGTCCAAAACGAGTGCCTGGTTCACATGAATATCCTCATCAAGTTGGCAGAAGATGCACTGTCATGAGCCCAGGCCCCATGTTTAAGCGCACTCCAAGTTTCCATAAAAACCTTCGCATGGAAGAAATCAACCTTCTTGAGGACAACAGACCTGACATTGTGGTTGATTTCCACTTTCAAACTCATTGGGCAATCTCATTGGGCAATCTCATTTAACGAAAGTGGGAAGCGCGTATGTTCAACGGTCGTGAACTTCAATAGAAAAAACCGGCGACGCTAATGCGTCGCCGGCTTTGCAGGGCTAGGTGTGGAAACTATGTACAGGTACCACAGCCATCGGGGGGTGCCGTTGAACGACCCTGCAAACTTTATCAGTTCCAGCGAAGGCGCTTGCGGCGCTCAATGTGGCCGGTATATGCATTCACCCGAAGGCGGACCAGTTGGCCTCTGCGTGCCTTGGCAACCACAACGTAATCACCACCGCGACGTTTGATCTTGCGAAAATCGCGGAAGCCACGATGGCGCAAATGTTTGCGAATCTGTTTGTGGGACAGGGCGCGGTGTACCTTGCGTGGCTGCACGTAGCGTGGTGTGTGGCGATCACTATGGATGCCAAAACCGCCACCATTGCCGTAAAATCCGAAATAGAAGCCGTCAGCCTTAGCCGGGGCAGCTGCAAAAGTAGCCATTGTCAGGGCTGAAGCTGCGATCAGTGTTTTTTTCAACATCTTGTTTCTCCTTAACTGGTGCCCGGAGTGAATGTCATTTCAGATTTGAATCTGGTGGACCGGACTTTGATGAAGCGAAGATGCCAAAATCATGCTGAACGAAACCGGAAAGCTCCGTTCAGATTCAGTTCATATTGGAGAATGGCAGCTTGAACGCCGGTTTTCTGCCGTTTCAGGTCGAAAAAAATTATCTTGAAACGCAAAAAAGCGCACCTACCTCTTAGAAGCAGGCGCCAATACAGGGTCTGCACAGCGGAACGAATGCCACAAGATGAACGACGTAAATGTCTGCATCAGGGTTCAATTTGCTGAAACATAAATCGTAACTGTTGCTCAATGGAGAATAGATATGCGTACATTCGACGTAAGCCCCCTTTACCGATCCACCGTTGGTTTCGACCGCCTGTTCAAATTGCTGGACGGCATGGCCACAGCAGACACGCCCGGATCATCCTATCCCCCCTATAATATTGAACGCACGGGCGAAAATGCCTATCGGATCAGCATGGCGGTTGCCGGGTTCAGCGATGAAGAACTCAGCATCGAGAGCCGCGAAAACGCGCTCACTGTAAAGGGTGATAAATCGGAAAATGATGATGGCAAATCTGACGTTCTGTATCGCGGCATTGCCGGCAGAAGTTTTGAACGCCGTTTCCAACTGGCCGATTACGTGAACGTTGTTGGCGCGAAGATGGAAAATGGTCTGTTGCACATCGATCTTGTCCGTGAGCTTCCTGAAGCCATGAAGCCCCGCAAGATCGAAATCGCCAGCAGCAATGCAGACTCAAAACAGATCGAAGCAAATGCGGCCTGAAACAGATAGATCTGATAATTGAATAACATGCCTGGCCACCTTTCAGGTGGTCAGGCTATCCCAATGGAATAATCAGTTCTGCCCGTAACCCGCCAAGAGGACTCTCTTGCAAGCTGATATCACCACCATGCGCCAAAGCAATATCCCGCGCTATGGCCAGACCGAGGCCTGTTCCGCTTTCGTCCTGATTACGAGCCTCATCCAAGCGGAAAAACGGCTTGAAAACGTCCTCATGTGCCTCTTGGGGTATGCCCGGCCCATCATCATCCACCGTAATTGACAGCACGTCATCCTTTCGAACCGCGCTGATCTCGACAGATATGCCATATCTGCAAGCATTGCTGACCAGATTGCCCAGGCATCGTTTAAGGGCATTTGGCCTGACATCGATCTGCATCACGCCATCGATGGAATAACCGCAAGGAACATTCTGAAGTTCAGCGTGTTCACACAATGAACGCAGCATCTCTTCCAGATTCACAACAGCCGTAGGCTCCTGAGCATTGTCGCTGGCAAAGGCCATATAGTCGTTCAACATGCCTTCCATATCATCGACGTCATCAAGAAGTGCGCGGCTGTCTTCTGAAGCTTCCATCATGGCCAATTGCAGTCGAAACCGCGTCAAAATCGTACGCAGATCATGGCTGACGCCCGCCAGCATCGTCGTGCGTTGCTCAACTTGCCGCTCAATCCGTTCGCCCATTTCCACCAGCGCGTGGGAAGCTTGTCGCACTTCACGAGCGCCAGAGTGACCAAGGTCAGCGATGGAGTGTCCCCGACCAAAACGCTCAGCAGCTTCTGCCAAACGTTGAATCGGGCGTATCTGATTGCGCAGAAAAATCACGGCGATGAACAGCAGAACCAAAGAAGTGCCCACCATCCAGACCAAAAAAATGTGAGAGTTCGTCGCATAGGCCTGGCTGCGCCGCGCAAAAATGCGCACCACCTTGTCCTCCAGCAATATACGCGCCTCAATGACAGCCGAATCGCCCACCGTATCGATCCAGAAGGGCTTGCCAACTGCCGAATTGATTTCACGCGCCAAAGTTCGGTCAAGCAAATTGAAAAACGGCTGGCTGGAACGGGGAGGCAGAACAGCCTCCGGCAAAACTGACACCCGCAAGCCAAGATCGTTTGATGCAATATCAATAACTGATTGAATGTCGGCATCCTGCGGATGTGCTTCAAGCAATGCTACGACGGCCGCCATTTCCCGCGCCACAGCCTCCGACATGCGTTGTGTCACCAACTCCCAGTGCCGCTCCAGAAAGACAAAAGCCAAAACAGATTGCAGTAACACCATAGGTGCAACCACAATAATCAGTGAGCGGCCGAACAGGCTGGTCGGCAGCAGCCGCTTGATACCGCCGGACAGGCGCGATCGTTTCGACACCCCGACACTGGGGTGCGACACGGTCAAGTCGCGCTTTATGGCTCTATCCGTCAATGCAGTTCAGATCCTGTTCCAGAACAGAAGTGGGTTGCACTCTATTCTGACATGAGCCGATAGCCAACACCACGGACGGTTTGCAGGAACAGGGGATTTGATGGGTCTGTTTCAATCTTGCGCCGCAGCCGATTGATCTGAACATCGACTGTACGCTCGCTGGCATCGGCTTCTTCACCAAGAAGTTCATGGCGTGGCACCGTCTGACCGGCGCGCTCGGAAAAGCTGCGCAGCATTTCTTTTTCACGATCAGTCAGTCTGATGATCGTATCACCGCGCTTCAACTCACCCCTTGCCAGATGAAACGTATAAGGTCCGAAGCAGACAAATTCGACCAAAGGTACAGCAGGAATAGAACTGCGCCGTAAAATGCTATTCACGCGCAGAAGCAATTCGGTGGGATCAAACGGCTTTGCCAAATAGTCATCAACACCAGCGGTAAGACCTGAGATCCTATGATCTGTCTCCGCACGGGCCGTGAGCATCAAAATTGCAATATTATTGTCTTCACGCAAGGATTCTGTCAGCTCAATGCCGCTCTCGCCGGGCATCATGACATCCAAGATCATCAAATCGAAATGAAAGTTCTGGAGGTAGTTTCGTGCCGATTTGGCATCCTCGGCAAGGGTTACCCGAAATCCCTTATCCGTCAGAAAGCGTGACAACAAAGACCGGATGCGACTGTCATCATCGACGATTAGAAGATGAGGCGCATCGTCTTCAAGTATGGTCCCACCGGCTGTGGTGCCTGCCTGGGGTGTCTGAGCAGCTTCAGTAACACTCATCGCGCTAATTCCAACCGGCTCCCGGCTGTCCCTTTTTGATTTTCGTAGCCTTCAATTCAAAGGCAAATACATCAAAGCCTCGACCCTAACGATCAACCGCATTGGATAGGCGCAACGCCATGGAGCGTTCATCCTCATTGATCAGATAGGATAGAAATCGCTCCGCCCCTGCACGATCACGGGCATCAAGTCCACTTAATGCATTTTTGATGCGGCGAGACTGTGGCTCTCGCAATTTATCGAACAGTGCCTCGCCCTTCTCGGTCGTAAACAACAGCCTTTGCCGTCGATCCTGCGCACCCTGTTGCTGCTGAACGAAACCTGTTTCCACCAATTGCTTCAACACCCGAGCCAGGCTTTGCTTGGTAATCTGGAGTATATCCAGCAATTCGGCCACCGAGATTCCTGGATTGCGCGCCACAAAATGAACCACACGATGATGGGCACGCCCAAAACCATATTCCTGCAGCAATGCATCAGGATCACTTACAAAGTCGCGATAAGCGAAGAACAGCAATTCGATAAATACAGTTTCATCTGATGATGATTCAGCGAGGCCAGCCTCTCGCAATTGGTCTGCATCATTTTTTGAAATTTCACTCATAGATTATGTCAGCCTTATTGACATATTTCTTTCCATTTGTTACCCAATTTCCGCATCACAGGACAGAATGATGCGCATCATCCCGCGAAAACAAAACGATACTGCGAAACATCAGATCACAAAAGCCGGATCATAAAAGTCTGTGCGATAGGACAAGCCCCCGCAAATGCTTTATACGGCCTCTTTCAGGTGTTTCGCAAATAGTGGATCATTTTGTATAGGCAATGCATAGTAACTAGCCGGCAGAAAAAGCAGGCAGACCAAAAGAGGAAAAATCGATGGCTGGAGTTCCGTTTGACCAGATGGAAGGTGATATTTGGTACAATGGCAAATTTGTCCCCTGGGCAGATGCGCAACTGCATGTCCTGACTCACGGTCTGCACTACGCAAGTTCGGTATTTGAGGGAGAGCGCGCCTATTCAGGGAAGATCTTCAAACTGGAAGAACACACCGAACGGCTGCACAAATCCGCTGAAATCCTTGGATTTGAGATTCCCTACAGCGCGGATGCCCTGAACGAAGCAACACTGGAACTTCTGAAACGTCAGAACCTGGTAGACGCCTATATCCGCCCCATTGCATGGCGTGGCAGCGAAATGATGGGTGTCTCGGCACAACGCAACACCATCAATGTGGCCATAGCGGCCTGGGCATGGCCATCCTATTTCGACCCGGAAGAGCGTTTGAAGGGGATTCGCCTGGATATGGCGCAGTATCGCAGGCCAGACCCAAGAACAGCCCCCTGCAACTCAAAGGCTGCAGGGCTGTATATGATCTGCACCCTGTCCAAACATGCGGCAGAGAAAAACGGGTATGCCGATGCATTGATGCTGGATTGGCGCGGTCAGGTTGCCGAAGCAACGGGCGCCAACATATTCTTCATTAAAGATGGTGTCATTCATACGCCAATTCCAGACTGTTTCCTGGATGGCATTACCCGCCGCACAGCCATAGATTTGGCAAAGCGCCGTGGATTTGAAGTGATTGAAAGGGTCATCCTTCCAGAGGAAATGGCCGAATTCGAGCAATGCTTCCTGACCGGCACGGCAGCTGAGGTAACACCCGTATCAGAGATCGGACCGTATAGTTTCTCTGTCGGAGAGATCGTTCGCACTTTGATGCAGGACTATGACATGCTCGTAAACGGTCGGCTCGCTCAACACGTTGCAGCCGAATAGGCGGCACGAAGGCTAGCAAGCGGCTTTAAATTGGAATTTGCTGGAGGCCCGCCCCATAACATGAGGCGGGCCGAATTGTTGAAGGGATTAACCTTCCATTTGCAGGTCAACGGCCTTGGGGCCTTTGCCGCGTTTATCCGGTTCTGTTTCAAAAGACACACGCATATTGTCCTGCAATTCCGGCAGGCCAGACGCCTGTACTGCTGAAATATGGACAAATACGTCGGTGCTGCCATCATCTGGAGTGATGAAGCCGAACCCTTTGGAGCCGTTAAAAAACTTTACTGTGCCACTTTGGCGCATGGGAGAAATCCTTTTCCCTTAGTCTGACTTTGCGGGCACCAGTCAGGCACACGCGTTAACGCTCGATCAGCAGCATGAATACAAAGGGAACTGGATCATCTTATTATTATCCGACGGCGCATTTACCAGGTTCTGCTCCACCCACAGAGTTCCTGCCACAAGTATAGATGCCACGCCGTCCCGTGTTATTATCCCGAGGCTATTTGCCTGGTCGTCTCTATTATCCCTCGGGCATAGCTGCCACCCGAGCTTCTTCACTATGGGTCCGGGGATTTCGAATCGCAAGTAAAACTTGGATTACCAATTTGTCAGAAAACTCAACTCGACAGATCTGCCGGAGAGAAAAGCACGCCGAATTGCTCGCACCAGATCACAACTGAGCGATATTCGGAAATGTCAGTTCCTTCAGGGATAATGTAGGTTTGATCGCCGATATTACCCTTGAGCCGCCCCAGAGACAGCCAGTCGCTGCCCTTCACATCTGCTGATGATTGGATGTCCGAAGCCTTGACCAGCCATACTTCCAGATCAGGCCCATTAGTCGTTTCAAAATCAGTCAGATGCAGAACATTTGAACCGGTCGCAATCTCAAAAATCGTCGCATTGCCTTTGCCTTTGTGGGAGCTGTCAGCATCACGGAAACTGCCCTGCGCCACCTGATTGGTCTGCAGAGCAGCCGGCAATTCTTCGGAAACGACGTTGTCGATCCACAAGGGCGAGGCAAGATACCAAAAGGCATTCCCTGCAACAAAGCCAATGGCTCCAGCAACAAAAGCGATCAGTAGAATCTTCTTCATGTCATGCATCCAGTCTTTTCAACGATCATTGGAGTATTGCGACAGCGCGCATGACAAGCAAGAAACCATTGCGTGATGACATCCACATGCCGTGATCACGAATGCGTTAGCTAGTCCAGAGACTGCAAAAATCAGTATCAGTCGTTGAGTGAAGCAGCACTGCGGGTCTTGTTCAGATCCATTGCTATGACAGGAATGGTCCGACCGCGTTCTGAGTCGGTCACAGAAATGATCACCCGCATCAGGTCTTTTTTCTGCAGCAGCAAATCCATGCTGCCCTGAGTTGTTCCACGGCTGAGGCGAAGCTTCAATGCATTGCCCCGGCGATCACCGTAAATGTCCATACCATTGCCTTTGGCACCACCCATAAAGCGACCAATATATTTCTGGACACCCGCAGAATACTTGATGCTTGCCCCCATGCGCGCGGACAGGCGGCCAATCGAGCACTTCCCATCCATGGAAATTTTCACACCGGTTCTGCTGGGTTTACCGTTCAGAGCGCATTTAAAATCCGTGCCCTTGTCGGGGCCGGCCAATACGCGTCCGGTACCACTCCACTTGCCTTTGAACTGGGCCAGAAAATCAGTTTCCGGATCAGCTGCATGACCTGGAGCAACGCTCATACCAAGCGCAACAATCATCAATGCAAGACATTTCACGCCCTGGGCCAGGCCATTGGAAAGACCATTTGAAAGACGGGACAGCAATGGAGTAAACGCGCTCAACACAACAAATTTCCTTCGTTTTACTTTACAGCAACAGCGAGATTTTATCACATCGGATCTGAAATAGCCTAATGGTAACCAAATGCAAACCAAGAATAGCAAGCAATCGTTAACCAAAACCAAACAGGGCCCACGTTCAACCACATCTGTCGGCGCTTCACCCAAATTGTGTGGATAGAGTGGAAAACCTGAAAGTCAGAACAGGCGCTAGGGCTTAAAGCCGGGTGGCAAAGGTGGCTTCTCCGCCATCAACAATATACTAACCCGCCGATTTGCAGCCAGAAACGGATCATTCGGGAACAAGGGTTCCTGATCGGATTTGCCTGTGACCGAGTGAAAACGGTCATTGCGTATGCCGTTTTCACTGAGCAGACCACGCACAGCATTGGCGCGATCAGCCGACAGTTCCCAAGTCGTATAATAGGATGTCGACAAGGAACTGGAGGCTGTTGTGTGTCCGGTAATGGATACACGGTTTGGCATGTCGCGAATCACCGGGGCCATTGCCTTGATGAGCTTTCGGGCCGTCTCTTCAGGAAATTTCGACCCTTCTGCAAACATCGCCTGACCATCCTGATCGACCAGCTGAATGTTCAGCCCTTCTTCGGTTTCTGTCATGATGATGTTTTTCGACAATTCGGCGATCTCTGGCATTTCCTGCCAGGCTTGACGTAGAGAAGCGGCCGCCGTGGCAAATTGGCGAGGCACTTCAATTTCAGCTTTTTCAATGTCATGTGTGTTGGCTTCGGGTCCTTGATTGCGCCGCTCATCGTGGCGCACATCCGAGTAATCTGTATCTGTATCGCGCTCAACAGCAGCAACGCGCCGTGCATAATCCCGCACGGGCGTACCTTCAATTTCAATCATCCCGGCCTTGCGGGAATCAGCCCGCACACCAAAGGCCTCACGCATGGACCCGGCGACAACCTGCAGCTTTTCCTTATCCTGAATGGAAAAAGAGATAATCAGAACAAAGAAACACACAAGCAAAGACATGAGATCGGCAAAGGTCACGAGCCAGTCCGGGGCACCGCCCCCGCCGCCGCCACGGGCCTTGCGAGGCATTTAAGCTGCCTCGCTCGCCTGAATTCCCGTCCGTGCGCTTTCAGGCAGGTACGAAATCAGGGCTTCCTTTACAGCATCCGGGCTTTTGTTGCCCCGAAGCTGCATCACGCCATCAATAATCAGGCTCTGGTTCAGTTCTTCAGTTTTGAATTTTGAGCCCAACTTATCGGCAACCGGCATACAGATCACGTTTGCGATAAGAGCTCCGTAAAGTGTCGTCAGCAATGCGATCGCCATGGATGGCCCAATAGCGGATGGATCATCCATATTGGCCAGCATCTGCACAAGACCAACCAGGGTTCCAATCATTCCGAATGCCGGGGCTGAATCGCCGAGCGCCTTGAAAACGCGCTGCCCCTCTTCAAGGCGTTCCAGAAAAAGGTCTCGCTCGCGCTCCATTGCATCACGGATGAACGCCGCTTCGTACCCATCGGTAACGTATTGAACGCCCTTTGCCAGGGTTGGGTCGCTAACCTCAACTTCTTCAAGGCCCAATGGTCCGCTGCGTCGAACAACATCTGCCAGTTCTGCAATTTTCTCAATCAGGCTGCGAGCATCAGATTTCTTATGCTTGAACGCCACTCTGCTGCCGGTTGCGAAAGCACCCATCAGCCCGGATAGGGGAAATCGAATCAGTGTTGCAGCCAAACCGCCACCGATCACAATCAGCATTGAGGGAACATCCACAAACTGTGAAAGATTGCCGCCTAGAAAAATAGCCACAACGACAACAGAAAAACTGATGACGATGCCAAGAATGGAAGCCAGATCCATAAGATTGCCGCCCCGGTCCGATGTTTACAAAAACTCAAGGACCCTGATTAGCGGAATGAAGCTAAAAAACTGATAATATATTGAAGAATGCGTTACGCCGCACCAATGCGCAGCAAATCATGAAGATGCAGAATGCCGACAGCCTTGTCATCTTTGACGACAAACACCGCTGTGATCTGCGAGGAATGAAGCACCTCCAATGCTTTTGCTGCCAGCATGTCTTCGGAGATTGACTTGGGATCCCGGGTCATCACGTCATCAACCGAGAGCGCCAACAGATCGCCCTCCAAATGCCGCCGCAAATCACCATCCGTGATAATACCGATCAAGCGCTCTGTGCCATCAACAATGCCGAGTGCACCAAAGCCTTTCGCCGTCATCAGGACAATAGCTTCCTTCATGGACGTCTGACTGGAGACCAGCGGCAGAGATTCACCGCGATGCATGATGTCACGCACATAACGCAGCGTCGCGCCCAGTTTACCGCCAGGATGAAATACACCAAAATCATTGGCACTGAACCCCCTTGCTTCCAACAGGGCAACTGCCAGTGCGTCACCTAAGGCCAGTTGCAGCAGTGTCGATGTAGTCGGCGCAAGGCCATGGGGGCAGGCTTCCTTGATCTTCGGCAAAGCCAGAACAACGTCTGACGCCCTCGCAAGAGCACTGTCTGCGCCGCACGTAATGGCTATCAACGGCACATTGTAGCGCCTGGAGTATTGAATAAGATTGCTCAGTTCCGGTGTCTCGCCAGACCAGGACAAGGCTAGAACCGCATCATGTTCTGTAATCATTCCCAGATCGCCATGGCTGGCTTCCGCGGGATGAACAAAAAAGGATGGTGTGCCTGTGGAGGCAAACGTTGCAGCAAGCTTTCCTGCAACATGACCACTTTTACCCATGCCCGTCACGATCACCCGCCCCTTGATGCCGAGCATTAGACTGATTGCATCAGCAATGGCCTGTGAGAGTGGTCCCTCCAGCGCCGAGAGCACGGCTTCCACGCCCCGAATTCCGGTTTGCAAACTTGTGCGCACGGAAACAGTTGTGTCTGGCATGTCAGAAGCAACAGAAGTCAGTTGGGTCACGGCAAACTCGTCATAACAGAGGATGATGAGCCGCTTGTAACATGTTTTCACAAGCAGAAAAGTCCCCATTGAATTCACTCAAATGGCAACTGGTAAGGGCTTATTAACCATAAAAACGCAAAACATACGTATCTGTTTAGGATTTAGTACGTGGCGCGACAGCTGACCCGAGCGATCTTCAATGCAATCATGTTCAGTCTGTGTCTGGTGCCGTTTGCATCCGCGCAGGAGCAAGGGGTATTTGACGCGGACAATCTTGAGTTCCGGGATGCAGAGGTGCAGCCACTTGAAACGGAAACTGGGCTACGACTGGGAAGTTTTCAGGTCAATTCACAGGTCGAAGTAGGTCTCTCTCATCAGCGAACCAAATCCAACGAGGACAGCAATCAGACAACACAGACATTTAGTGCTGAAACTCAGATCGAGTCCCAGTGGTCACGCCACGAACTTCGGTTGGAAACACTGTTGGAGGCTGCCAGCCGTCGCGGCGTGAGAGTTCAGGACTGGACTGTAGGCATCGTTGCCAGTGGCAGACGTGATATCTCCAGCAGACTGTCTGCAAATGGTGAATTGCGTCTGTCTCACGAAGTCTCGGAAGATGATCAGGACCAAACCAATTATGGCGCATCCGCAGGGTTGAGGATTGCCCCGGGCCCACTTGAGATGAATTTAAGAGGGTCTGTCGATTTACGCAGAGTTGGCGATCCGGTTGCAGGCTCCGACAATGGAAATGATTTCCGGGATATGGAAGCTGAAGTGCGCTTTGCTTACAATCGTGGAGCCATCCTCGCCCCATTTGTGGAAACACGCGCAACACATCGCCGCACCGGAATGATCGACGGGTTTGATGGCGATGCGACGCGGTGGGAATTGCGCACAGGTCTTCAGATAGACCGAGGAGAAAAGCTGACGGGCGAAGTGTCCGTGGGGATCGGCCATATCAGACCAAAAGATTCCGAACGTGACCATCTCAATGCGCTGTTGTGGGCTGCATCGCTAACCTGGTCACCTGTTCGTCTTACCACCGTTACGGCGACAGCATCGACCGGCCTGGAATTCAGTCAGACAACAGATCTGACTGCCAGCACTATGACCAGCGGCATCCGCTCCACAGACATTGCTCTGCGCGTTGAGCGCAGTTTCAACCATCGTCTCGATGGCTTCGCATCGGCAAACTACAATTATAGTGACTATGGCGATATCGACCGCAGCGACGAAACCATGCTGTTTTCAACGGGACTGACCTATACACTCACACCAGACAGCAGTCTGTTTGCAAGCTTCACGCATGAACGCACCCAAAGCAGTGGCATCGATCAGGCGGAAGACGATGAGATAAATAACGGCTTGGCGGTCAGGCTGCAGATACGACACTAAGGGCCGCAGCCTAAAGCCCCAGAATGATATCCAATTCAGCCCGAAAGCCACTTTCGATGTCTTTGCGGTCCAGAGCAAACGCAACATTAGCCGCCAAAAATCCGATCTTTGAGCCGCAATCAAACGTTTGCCCATGGAATTCCTGCCCGAAGAAAGACTGCTCCGACATCAATTCGACCATCGCATCGGTGATCTGAATTTCATTGCCCGCGCCGGCTTTCTGACGCGACAGAATATCAAAAATTTCAGGTTGCAAAATGTAGCGTCCATTAATGAACAGATTGGACGGGGCAACGCTTGGGTCCGGCTTTTCAACCATCTCAGAAATCTTGAAGGCACTGCCTTCGCCATCCGGCACATCGTCACCAACGCCCACAATACCGTACCGGTGGGTCAATTCCGGTGCACATTGCTCCACCGACAGAATATTGCCGCCAGTGCGCTCATATAAGCTGCACATTCTGGCCAGACACGGCGTCTCCGCCTTCATGACCATGTCCGGTAGCAACAAGGCGAATGGTTCGTTTCCAACAAGATCTCGTGCGCACCACACCGCATGACCCAGCCCGAGCGGCGATTGCTGGCGCGTAAAACTGGAAGAGCCTGCTGGCGGCAAATCCTTGCGCAACTCTTCCAGAGCCTCGGTTTTTCCGCGCTCTTCCAGGGTCGCTTCCAATTCAACCTGAACATCAAAATGGTCTTCAATAACGCCCTTGTTCCGACCGGTAACGAAGATGAAATGCTCAATACCGGCCGCACGTGCTTCATCCACCGCATACTGAATCACGGGTCGGTCCACGACCGTCAGCATTTCTTTTGGCATGGCTTTGGTGGCCGGGAGAAAGCGGGTACCCAGACCCGCTACAGGGAAAACTGCTTTACGGATACGCTGCGACATTATGTTGCCAAACTCCTATAGCACTTGATTCTTTGAGTTATAATCGCATGATGATCGGGGCGGCGTTAACGATTTATTGGTAACAAAGCATTAACCATATGATTCTGTTGATTCAGTTTAATAACAACGGTTTTAGCTTATGAAGAATGTTATGAAAAAAATTCATCTGCGTTTCCTATCGGCTCTCTTCGCTGTTGCGTTTCTATTCCCTGCAAATGCTTATGCTGACGCTTTCGACAAATGGGTTCGCGATTTCTGGCCAACGGCACGTGCCGCGGGCGTCTCTGCAAGCACCTACAATGCGGCTTTCGCCGGTGTTCGCCCGGATGAGACAATCCTGAAAAGTGCCAGCAATCAGGCCGAGTTTGTGCGCCCGATCTGGAGCTATCTGGACAGCGCCATTTCGGACAAGCGACTGTCGAATGGCAAACAAAAACTGATTGAATATCGCTCAACTCTGGATGCCATTGAGGCGCGATACGGCGTTGACCGGCATATTGTTGTTGCCGTGTGGGGCATGGAATCTTCTTACGGCGCCGTTCTGGACAATCCGAAAATTGTCAAAAGCGTGATCCGCTCCCTTGCCACACTTGCTTATGCAGATCGCAGGCGCAAAAAATTCGGGCGCACGCAATTGGTGGCAGCACTCAAAATTCTTGAACGCGGCGACATCCACCCTGCCGGCATGACCGGGTCCTGGGCAGGCGCCATGGGCCACACTCAGTTCATCCCGACAACCTATCAGGCCTATGCGGTTGATTTCGATGGCGACGGTCGTCGAAACATTTGGACTTCCATTCCCGACGCGTTGGGCTCTACAGCTGCCTATCTCAAAAAGATGGGTTGGCGCACCGGTGAAACATGGGGTTACGAAGTCGTCCTTCCCAGCAATTTCAACTATGAACTTGCTGATGAAAAGACCCAGAGAACCCTGGCAGAATGGAACCGGCTTGGTGTGAGCCGCACTGGCTCAAGGAACTTCCCGAGGCCAACAGACAAGGCCGGGCTTTTCATGCCAAGCGGTGCAAGAGGCCCAGCGTTCCTGCTGCTCAAGAACTTCCGGGTGATCAAGCGCTACAACAACGCCAATGCCTATGCGCTTGCTGTTGGACATTTGGGAGACCGCTTGCGCGGCGGCAATACCTTTGCAAAAAACTGGCCGAGGGATGCCAAGCCCCTCACCCGGTCAGACAAAAAGGCATTGCAGCAATTACTACAGGCCAAAGGTCTCTATAATGGTGCAATCGACGGTAAAATCGGAGCAAGATCACGGGCGGCTATTCGTCAGTACCAGAACAGAATTGGCCACATTCCGGACGGTTACGCTTCCACCGATATACTGGGAAAACTCAAGGGCAGCTAACCGCCCAACCAGATATGCGAACATGAACGAGCCAGATCTTCAACAAGGTCTGGCTCGTTTTTTTTGGCGCGTGGATAAATCGTGATCCGGGCCTTTTGGCTTGGACAGGCAGGTGTTATAAAAACAAAGTCAAATCCAGCCCATATATGAATGAGTGGCATATAATGCGTAATCGGACCTGGAACTTCGGATCAAAACAACTATCCCGCGTTGTCCTGATCGGCATCTGCCTGACAGTTTTAAGTCTGGTGGCAGAGCCAGCCACTGCTGCGCCCATGATCAAGCCATCCCTGCCCGCATCAGCGGCTTCATCTGGTCTGCCAGTGATACAGGTACAGGAAGGCGGATTTCTGAAACGTCTCTTCCGCGGCAGACGCGCCAAGCGCGAGCCACAAAAGGCACAGCCAAATGCGAACAGACCTCGCGTCAAACGGTCCCAGCCACGCCCACCAGCGCAAATCATACAAAGTGCGCCAGAGATCAAACAGGTCGACAAGAACCCGGATGCACGCCGGATTCTAGTGCTTGGAGATTTCTTTGGAGCCAGCCTTGCGTTGGGTCTTGCCGAAAGTTTTGCTCAGGACAGAACCGTCGCCATCGATTCATCGACCAACGGCACATCCGGCTTTGTACGCTACGACACATTCAACTGGGACGCTCATTTGAGAACCGTTCTGGGGGATCCCGAACTAGGTGGCAAAGCTGACTTGATAGTCGTCATGATGGGCGGCAATGACCGCCAGTTCTTCCGCTCTCCAAAGCGCATCAGTCTGGACACGGATGAATGGCGCGAACAATATGAAGCAAATGTGGATGCCTTCGCAGAAAGACTGGAAGCGACCGAACTCCCGGTTATATGGGTTGGTATGCCGCCGGTCCGAGGGCCAAAAACCTCAGCGCATCTGGCCAATCTGACAACCACTTACAAATCGGAAGCGGAGGAAATCGGTGCACGCTATGTCGACATCTGGGACGCTTTTGCCAATGAAGCAGGTGTCTATGACGATAATGGCCCTGATATCAATGGCCAGCAAGCCCAGTTGCGACGCAGCGATGGATTTGGCCTGAGTACAGCCGGGCGTGAAAAACTCACCTTCTTCGTCAAACGTCAGGTGGATCGATATCTCAGTGGCAGTGGGGCTGTTGCGGGCACACCAGGCGGTGTGGTCTTTACCGAAGATGGCCCGGTCATTCCCCTCTCCGGTTTTGCTTTGGAGGATGCAATTTCTCTGAAGGGCGGCGTACCGCTGATCGGCCCACCGATGGATCCAGGCAAGCCTTGGGAAGAGGTTTCCAATGCGTATAACGTGCTGATCCGGGGTGTCGCTCTGAGTGCGCCAACCACCCGCGCAGACAATTTTTCGTGGCCGCCGCAAATAGAGTAAGCGGCGATCACGGAAATTAAAGAGATCTATCTGGGCAGAACGGTCGCGCCCATCAAATCCTTATCGATGGAATGCGCGGCCTGACGGCCTTCGCGAATTGCCCATACCACAAGGGATTGACCGCGGCGGATGTCACCTGCGGCATACACCTTGTCAATTGAGGTTTTATAGGATTTTTCATCCGCCAATACGTTGGAGCGCCGGTCGCGATCAAGCGCATCACCGGCTTCAGCCAAAAGGCCTTCTTCCTTCGGGCCGGAAAACCCAATGGCGATGAAGGCAAGATCCGCTTTGATGAAAAACTCTTCGCCAGGAATTGGCTGTCGCTTATCGTCCACCCGTACACATTTCACATGTGTCAGCACACCGTCTTCTTCTACAAAGCCCAGCGTTGCCGCCTGAAACTCGCGTTCTGCGCCTTCTGCCTGTGAGGAGGACGTCCGGAACTTGGTCGGCCAATATGGCCAGACCATCATCTTGTCTTCTCTGATCGGTGGCACAACGCGAATATCAAGCTGAGTGACCGCAAGGGCCCCCTGCCGGAAAGCTGTTCCAACGCAGTCAGACGCAGTATCACCGCCGCCCACGACGACAACATGCTTGCCGCCAGCCCAGATCTCCGCTTCCTCACCAAGGCTCTCACCACCAACGCGCCGATTCTGCTGAACCAGATATGGCATGGCATAGTGCACCCCTTCCATATCAAGTCCTTCCAGACCCGGGTCTCTCGGGGTTTCGGCGCCGCCGGTCAACAGAACAGCATCAAACTCGGATTGCAGGTCAGCAAAAGGCTTGGTGCCGCCAATATCCGTGTTGAAATGGAAGGTCACACCTTCTGCTTCCATCTGCTCGACGCGCCGGTCGATGTAATGTTTTTCCATTTTGAAATCAGGAATACCGTAGCGCAGCAGACCGCCAGCATGGGCGTAACGCTCAAACAGATGGACATCATGCCCAACTCGGGCCAATTGCTGAGCCGCAGCCATTCCAGCGGGACCGGAGCCGACAACCGCAATTGTCTTGCCGGTTTTCTCTTCGCAGATTTCCGGTGCGATCATACCCAGATCATAGGCCTTGTCGGCAATGGCCTGTTCAATCGTCTTGATGCTGACCGGTGCATCTTCCAGATTCAGCGTACAGGCTTCCTCACAAGGTGCAGGGCAAATGCGTCCGGTAAACTCCGGAAAATTATTGGTAGAATGCAGGTTACGCGCGGCCTCTTCCCAATCGCCACTATAAACCAGATCATTCCAGTCCGGGATCTGATTGTTGACCGGACAGCCGGTTGGCCCATGGCAATAAGGCACACCGCAATCCATGCAGCGTGCAGCCTGACGTGCCACTTCCTGATCTGGCAGCGGAATGGTGAATTCCCCGAAATGCCTGATTCTGTCCGACGCAGGCTGAAATTTTGCCTGTTGCCGATCAATTTCCAGAAAGCCTGTTACTTTTCCCATTACGTCACCATTCCTAATTTCCGGCGTGTTTTCCGGCTCTGGCGGACCCATTGACAGTACCGCACAGATTTATTGTGTTTCTTCTCAAGGCCGTAAAGCAGCGCAGTTATCTGCACGCCTCACGCATCACCCGTTAAGCGGATGTACGCGAATGGCTGCTGTTACGTTTCTGTTCCATTTCCAGCAATGCGCGACGGTAATCAACCGGCATCACCTTGACGAATTTCGGTCGGAACTCATCCCATTTGGCCAGTATGTTCTGAGCAAGGCTTGAACCAGTATAGTGCACGTGGCTCGATATCAGCTTGTACAACCGTTCTTCATCGCGGCTTGTCATGTTCGAAGACACATCCACGCGGCCATGGTGCTCGATGTCACCGCCATGATGATGCAATTGTTCCATCAGATCATCTTCTTCGGGCACCGGTTCCAGATCGACCATCGACAGATTACAACGCTCGGCGAATGTACCATCTTCATCCAGCACATAAGCAACACCGCCTGACATGCCGGCTGCGAAATTGCGCCCGGTTGGACCAAGCACCGCAACAACACCGCCGGTCATATACTCGCATCCGTGATCGCCAACGCCTTCAACGACAGCAACGGCACCGGAGTTCCGAACAGCGAACCGCTCCCCGGCAACACCACGGAAGTAAGCTTCCCCTTCAACAGCGCCGTAAAGCACGGTGTTGCCAACAATCATCGAATGTTCCGGCACGATCTTCGTGTCTTCTGGCGGGCGCACAACCAAGCGTCCACCACACAGGCCTTTGCCAACATAATCATTGGCATCACCCTGCAGATCAAATGATACACCACGTGTCACAAAAGCGCCGAAAGACTGCCCAGCCGTTCCGTTCAGCTGAATGGAAATCGTATCATCGGGCAAGCCCTTCATGCCGTAGCGTTTGGCAACTTCGCCACTCAGCATGGCACCGGCAGACCGATTGCGATTCTGGATTTCCGAAACGATTGTAACCGGTGTTTTGTTTTCCAACGCCGGCATTGCCTCAGCAATGAACTTGCGGTCCAGGACATCCTGTATCGGATGGTTCTGCAATTGCGTATGACGGATTTCGTCAGGCTCGGCATTCGGTTTGAAAAACAGGCCTGCAAACTCAAGGCCTTCGCTTTTGCCCAAGGCAATGACACGATCCTGCTGCAACAGCTGAGACTGGCCGACCAGATCTTCAAATTTCCGGATCCCCATGGTCGCCATGAGCTGACGTACTTCTTCTGCAACATAGAAGAAGTAATTGACAATATGCTCCGGTGTTCCACGGAACCGCTTGCGCAGAACAGGGTCCTGCGTGGCAATTCCTACAGGGCATGTGTTCAAATGGCATTTGCGCATCATCAGGCAGCCAGCAGCAATCAAGGGAGCTGTTGAAAACCCAAACTCGTCTGCGCCAAGCAATGCACCGATCACGACATCACGGCCCGTTTTCAGGCCGCCATCCACTTGCAGGGCAATGCGCGAGCGCAAGCCGTTCAGTACAAGTGTCTGATGTGTTTCCGCAAGTCCTAGCTCCCAGGGGCTACCTGCATGTTTCAGGGAGGTCAGCGGCGATGCGCCAGTTCCACCTTCAAAGCCGGAGATCGTAATGTGATCAGCCCGTGCTTTCGCAACACCTGCTGCAACCGTTCCAACACCAACCTCGGAAACCAGCTTCACCGATACGTCCGCCGCTGGATTGACGTTTTTCAGATCATAAATGAGCTGAGCCAGATCCTCGATGGAGTAAATATCATGGTGAGGCGGAGGAGAAATCAGCCCGACACCCGGTGTGGAATAACGCACTTTCGCAATCACCGCATCCACCTTGTGACCCGGCAATTGTCCGCCTTCACCCGGCTTGGCACCCTGCGCCACTTTAATCTGCATCATGTCAGAATTGACCAGATATTCTGTGGTCACGCCAAAGCGACCAGAGGCAATCTGTTTGATGGCGGAGCGTTTCGGGTTTGGTCGACCATCCGGCAGCGGCTGGAACCGTTCAGGCTGTTCACCACCCTCCCCCGTATTGGACTTGCCGCCGATCCGATTCATTGCAACAGCGAGCGTAGAATGCGCTTCCATGCTGATCGACCCGAAAGACATGGCGCCGGTTGAAAAGCGTTTCACAATATCGGCAGCAGATTCCACCTCATCAATCGGGATAGCTTCATTCGCCAATTGAATGTCGAACAGACCACGCAGTGTCATCAACACTTCAGACTGATCGTTTATCGCCTCGGCATATTCCTGATAATCCGCCCAGCTTTCACCCCGCACCGCATGCTGCAACTTGGCAACCGCATCCGGTGTCCAGGCATGCGCTTCACCGCGCACGCGATACATGTATTCGCCGCCCACATCCAACGAAGTTCGCAACACCGGATCATCACCAAAGGCACCATCGTGCCGGGTCAGCGTTTCTTCCGAAACTTCCTTCAGACCGATGCCTTCAATTTGTGTCGCCGTTCCAAAGAAAAAACGTTTCACAAAATCCGATTTCAGGCCCACAGCATCAAAAATCTGCGCACCGCAATAAGACTGATACGTGGAGATGCCCATTTTGGACATCACTTTCAAAATACCTTTATCAATGGATTTGATATAGCGCTGCACCACTTCCTGCGCATCCACCACATCAGGGAAATCGCCCCGCGTATGCATGTCCGACAGGGTTTCAAATGCCAGATAAGGGTTTATCGCTTCTGCCCCATAGCCAGCCAGAACACAGAAATGATGCACTTCACGCGCCTCACCTGTCTCCACCACAAGACCAACTGAAGTCCGCAAACCTTTGCGGATCAAATGATGATGAACAGCGGCAGTTGCCAGCAAGGCCGGGATCGCAATTCTCTTCTTATCGATCAGCCTGTCTGACAGAATGATGATGTTGTAGCCGTTCTGCACGGCGCGTTCTGAACGCTCACACAGTCGGTCAAGGGCCGCCTCCATACCAGCAGCGCCTGTGTCGGCATTGTAGGTGATATCCAGCGTTTGCGTCTGGAATTGATTGTCACCAATGTCGCTGATCGCCCGGATTTTCTCCAGATCATCATTGCTCAGAATCGGTTGACGCACTTCAAGGCGCTTGCGCTCTGACTGCCGTTCCAGATCGAACAGATTTGGCCGTGGGCCGATAAACGACACCAGACTCATCACAATTTCTTCGCGGATCGGATCGATCGGCGGATTCGTGACTTGAGCAAAATTCTGCTTGAAATAGGTATAGAGCAACTTGGATTTTTGACTCAACGCGGAAATCGGCGTGTCCGTTCCCATGGATCCCAAGGCTTCCTGGCCCGTTGTCGCCATGGGCGCCATCAAGATCTTCAGGTCTTCCTGACTATAGCCAAACGCCTGTTGCCGGTCGAGCAGGCTGGCATGGGAATGCGGCGCTCTTGCCCCAACGGGCGGCAGATCCTCAAGCACAATCTGCGTCCGAGCCAACCATTCCTTATAAGGGTTTGCATTTGCAATCCGGGACTTCAATTCATCATCAGCGATGATGCGGCCTTCTTCCAGATCAATCAGCAGCATTTTCCCTGGCTGCAGACGCCATTTTTTCACGATACGGGATTCGTCGATCGGCAAGACGCCCACTTCTGACGCCATGATAACGCAGCCATCATCTGTCTGCACATAGCGCGCAGGACGCAGCCCGTTACGATCCAACGTCGCCGCAATCTGGCGCCCATCGGTAAAGGCGATCGCGGCAGGACCATCCCATGGCTCCATCATCGCCGCGTGATAAGCGTAAAACGCACGACGATCTTCACCCATCAGCGGATTTCCTGCCCAGGCTTCCGGCACCAGCATCATGGCTGCATGGGACAGCTCATATCCACCCATTGTGAGGAATTCCAGAGCGTTGTCGAAACATGCGGTATCCGACTGTCCTTCATAGGAAATGGGCCACAGCTTCGGCATGGAATCACCGAACAATGGAGATTTTACCGACGCCTGGCGCGCGGCCATCCAGTTGACATTGCCGCGAAGCGTGTTGATTTCGCCATTATGGGCCACCATCCGATAGGGATGAGCCAATTTCCAGGACGGAAATGTATTTGTTGAAAAGCGCTGATGCACAAGCGCCAGGGCAGATTCGAACAGAGGGTTTTTCAAATCCACATAATAGGGTCCCAGCTGATCCGCCAGGAACATACCTTTATAGACAATGGTCCGCGATGACAGTGATACGACATAAAAGTCGGTATCTTCTGCGCCATTATTGGCATCGTAAATCCGGTTGGAAATCATTTTCCGCATCAGGAACAGCTTGCGCTCAAATGCATCCTGATCTTCGATTTCCGGGCCACGGCCAATAAACACCTGCCGCGAATACGGCTCGGTTGCCAAAACCAGTTTCGACAGACCGGCATTGTTGACAGGCACATCGCGCCAGCCAAGCACAACCTGATTGCAGCTGGTTACGACATCTTCGACCATGCGTTCAAAATCAGCACGCGTGGCCTCATCTTGAGGCATGAACAGAAATCCAACCGCATAATTGCCCGGTTCCGGAAGATCAAAATCGCAGACATCCTTGAACAGGCCATGTGGCATCTGGCTCAACAAGCCAGCGCCATCACCCATCAAGGGGTCAGCACCAACCGCACCACGATGCTCCAGATTTTCAAGAATCTGAATACCGTCCTCAATGATCTTGTGGGTCGCGCCACTCTTCATATTGGCGATAAAACCAACACCGCAGGCATCATGTTCATTCGTTGGATTGTAAAGACCCTGTGCTACCGGAACACCATTATGGTGTTGTGTACCTGGTTGGCGTTCGGTGTCTTTGTGTTTGGGTGCAGGATTCCGCACGGTCATTTCAGCCGGTCCAACTGTGTTGAGCAGAGATACTCTCTTTTGCGTCATTTCCAACACTCCAAACGTTTGGGTCACACATCACTGTGTCCCGTCATTGTCATTCACTCCCGAATTTGGCGACAGGCCTTCATTCGGGTCGCGCTTTCCCAAATTTCAGGAACGCGGCTCGGGCGAGCGGGCCGGCAAATGCCGATGCTCATGTTTTGGGTCACGCGGCCGTCATGGCCGCTTGTGGCATACGAAACCACCCGAGGGGCTTTTGCACCGACAGGCGAGGAAGTCGCTACCAAACTCTGCATAGAGCACACGGAATGACGTTTAACCCATTCCGTGTGCTCTATGCAGAAGCGCAGATGATATCGCTATAGAAAGGATACCAACCGTAATTTAGGACAGCATTACTGTCCAATTACGTGCTGAAAATGCCAGATATGGCAACAAAGAGCAAGCCCATAATCGCATGCGCAAAGCCTCCAACCCCCGTTTTCCCTGGCATTATTGAAAGAAAAGAACGTTTTTGCCGCACCTTTTTTTCAAATATTCCAGCAATGCGTGCGCAAACGCCTCTCACAGATCCGTGATGGAAAGGTGAGCCCACGTCACGTCTGTTTGATTTTCAATTGAATTCGAACTCAGTCATTGTTTGTCTTGTCAGACGCAACGGCGAAACGGTCGGCGGTCTGAACACAACAATATGAACCGGTCAATACACGGAGAATCCAATGTCCGCTTTCACTAAAACTACTCTGTCAGCCGTACTCGTCGCAGGCGCAATGGCAACAGCACTTTCCTCAGTCGCAATTTCAACAGACGCAGAAGCCGCTGGCAAAGAAAAATGCTTCGGTGTTTCTCTTGCAGGCAAGAACGATTGCGCAGCCGGTCCCGGCACAACATGTGCAGGCACTTCCAAAGTTGATTATCAGGGCAATGCATGGACACTCGTCCCAGCTGGCACCTGCGAAACAATGGAACTTGATGGCGACCGCAAAGGTTCACTGGCCGCTCTGGACCGCGATCTCCCAGCATAATTTTCCAATTGCAACACTTTCGGCCCGGAACGTGATACAACGTATCGGGCCGAATACCCTTTAGATCGTTAGACCCTGAGACCTGATATGTTCCAGACCATGCCTCCCGCTTCCTCCGAAAAACGTGTAGATGCGCGTATTCCGGATCGGGCCGGTGTCGGGCTGAAAGCGGAACATTACTCAGACATACTAAATCTGAGACCTGATCTTGGCTGGTTTGAGGTTCACCCCGAAAACTACATGGGCTCTGGTGGCCCACCACATCATTTTCTTGAAAGCATCCGCGAGCATTACCCGCTGTCCTTGCACGGTGTGGGATTGTCCATTGGCGGAGAAGGCGCGTTGAATCAGGACCATCTTGGTCGCCTCAAAGATCTCAATGAGCGTTACCAACCCGGCTTGTTTTCTGAGCATCTGGCCTGGTCCAGTCATGAGACCCATTTCCTGAATGATCTGCTGCCTGTTCCTTACACTGAGCAGACCCTTGCGCGCGTTGTCGAACACATCGACGAAGTGCAGCAAGTCATTGGGCGGCAAATGCTGTTGGAAAACCCCTCGCTCTATGTGGCCTTCGATCAGTCATCCATGAGCGAAATAGAATTTCTCACCCGCATCACTGATCAAACCGGCTGTGGGCTGCTACTGGACGTGAACAACGTCTATGTAAGCGCCACGAATCAGCAATATGACCCACAAAAATACATCGCTCAGTTCCCCTTGCACATTGTCGGCGAAATTCATCTGGGTGGTCATGCACCCGATAAGGATGAAACCGGGGCTCCGCTGTTGATCGACGCTCATGACAGAGCCGTTGATGAAGCGGTCTGGGCCTTGTACGAACGAACCATAGTTCTGGGCGGACCACGCCCGACCTTGATTGAATGGGACAATGATGTGCCGGATTTTGCGACGCTTCTGGACCAAGCCAAACAGGCTGAGCTGATAATGGAGCGCAATCCGCTGCTTGGCCGGCGTCATGGCTAGCGAAAGCCTGCGCCCATTTGCAGAAGCGCTTTTACAGCCGGGAAGCCCCGCGCCTGATGGCGTGATAAACCCCGATGGGGTTCCAGCAACAAAGCGGTTTGACGTCTACCGCAACAACGTCATTGTCAGCATCATTGATGCACTTGCCAGCCGTTTTCCAGTGGTTCAGACCCTTGTCGGTGAAGCGTTTTTTCAGGCTGCAGCAAGAGAATTCGTAATCAATCAGCCGCCTGTGTCTCCGGTCATGTTGCATTACGGAATCGAATTTCCAGACTTTCTGGATGGTTTCCCTCCCGCAGCCTCTGTGCCTTATCTGGGTGACGTGGCGCGGTTGGAGAGCGCACGCAGGTCTGCCTACCATGCCAGCAACGCCCAACCGTTGGACCCAGCACAGCTGGAACAGATCGCACCAGACCAGTTTGAAGTTCTCACATTTCAAACACACCCATCCCTGTGTCTGATCAAGTCTGACTACGCCATTTTATCAATCTGGCAATCCAACAGTCAGGGCAGTGAGTTGGGTGTGCCAGCCAATACGCCGCAATCAGTTATGGTTTGTCGCCCGATGCTGGAGGTCGAAGTTCGTGGCTTGCCTCACGGCGCATATGCTTTCTTATCCACTCTGCAACAAGGCGGTACGCTTGGTGCAGCCGCCCAGGAAGGGCTTCTGTCCAATCCTGCCTTTGATTTGGCAACAACGTTAACTGGCGCCCTGTCAGCGAGCATCTTCACTGAATTTGAAATAACAAAAAAATAGTTTGGGAACTTCCATGAACGGCATTATCGATTCACTCACACGGCTACATGACCGGGTATTTGGCGCGCTGGAGATAGAAACACAGGACTGGTTTCTGGGCCTTGCTGCCCGGTTTGTCTTTGCAGCAACCCTGCTGGTCTATTTCTGGAATTCGGCGGCAACGAAACTCGGTGATGGTATTTTCGGTTTCCTGACACCGTCCAGCGGAGCCTACATTCAGATTTTCCCCAAAGCTTTTGAAGCTGCCGGGTATGACAGCGCCGCCCTTGCCTGGCATTATCATCTGATTGTCATTCTTGGCACATGGGCTGAATTTACTTTGCCCGCCCTCATTGTGATTGGCTTGTTCACACGTCTTGCAAGCCTGGCCTTCATTGGCTTTATCGCTGTCATGACTATTGTCGACATTACCGGTCATGGAGCTGATGCAACAACCATCGGCGCATGGTTCGATGGTGACCCGGCATCTCTCATCATGGACCAGCGTGCCTTCTGGATTTTTGTACTTCTGGTGCTGGTCATCAAAGGCGGTGGCAAATTGTCGGTGGACTTCCTTCTCGGGCGATCCAGAGGCTACTGACCGCGCCTGCCTTGAAATGAATGACGCAAGCCGCTACGGCTTGCGTCATGATGTTTGCAAGTGACAATTGGGCTGGTGCCTGCCCACAGGTTCAAAAAGCTTTGGCTGATCTAGGGCCGGATGTCGCCCCAGCCTATGGCGGCGACGCGTTAAGTGCGGCGGTCAATGCCAGACTTTCCGAAATTTTTGAAACGCCTGTCGACAGTCTTATGATGGCAACAGGCTCGGCTGCGAACGCATTGGCCCTAGCCCATTTCGCCAAGCCCGGCGGCATTACCCTTGCCCATAAAAACGCTCACGTGATGGTTGATGAATATAATGGTCCTGAGCGCGTCAGCCCCGGCCTGAAAATTCTTGGTCTTTCAGGACACGCAGGCAAGCTGACCACTGATGGTCTCGGCCATGTACTGCAACAATTCCCTGATGGCGTATCACGTCAGGGGCGTTTGACCTGCCTGTCGCTCACGCAGGCAACTGAGCTCGGCCAGTCTTACACGCCAGCGGAAATTTCCGCTTTGGCGAAACTGGCAAAGCAGATCGGTTTGGGCGTTCATATGGATGGCGCACGCCTTGCAAATGCCATCACTCACCTGAACTGTACGCCTGCTGATGTAACATGGCGGGCAGGTGTCGATTGCCTGTCACTTGGTTTCACCAAAAACGGGGCCTGGGCAGCTGACCTGCTGATCTTCTTCGAGGGACAATCAAGCGTCGAAGCCGGTTACATACGAAAACAAATGGGCCAGAACTTTTCCAAGCCCCGTTTCATGGCCGCCCAGATTCTTGCCATGTTGGAAGACGAGACCTGGTTGAAGAATGCCGGACACGCCAACCAGCAAGCAGCCGATCTGGCCAACGGCCTTGCCGCCAGTGACAAATGCTCTGTACCTTTGATGCCTCAATCCAATGAAGTCTTTGCCTATTTCGAAGCCAACGACATTGAGAGATTGCAAAAAGCGGGTGCCAGTTTCTATCCCTGGCCGGATGAAGACATTCCGGACGATCTGAAACAAGCTGACAAAACCCTGATGCGCCTTGTCTGCAGCTTTGCCACCAGTTCAAAAGATGTTGAGGCTTTCCTCGCCCAATTGGGCCAGAGCCCTCACATCAAAGGCTGACCGTTCGGCACGTCCTGATCAGGGGACGCGAGAACAACGGCCCCTTCTTCATCTTCAAAGCCCAATGTCAGAACTTCAGACATGAATTTGCCGATTTGGCGTGGGGGGAAATTGACCACCGCCATCACCTTACGCCCCACAAGCAGCTCTGGTGTGTAGTGGACCGTGATCTGGGCTGATGATTTCTTGATGCCAATGGCATCCCCAAAATCAATCTTCATTTTGATGGAAGGTTTGCGTGCCTCAGGATAAGGCTCCGCTTCGATAATAGTTCCGATGCGAATGTCCACTTTCAAAAAATCATCGAAAGTGATTTCGTTTTTGCGTTGCATGCTCTGAAATCCGTTTTTGATCGTGCAGTGAACCGCAACACCAGACTTAGTCGGCCACCTTACCCAACTCGATTGCACGCTTATGCGCAGCCCGAACTGTTTCTTCTATCAAAGGGGGCAGACCGTCAGATGCCATGAGAACATCCAGTCCGGCAGCTGTCGTGCCTTTCGGCGATGTCACATTCACACGGAGTGTCTCGGCACTGTCCGAAGACTGGTGCAGCAATTCGCCTGCCCCTGAAACAGTTTCCCGAGCCAGAATCATCGCCACATCTTCTGGCAATCCCAGCGCCTTGCCTGCCTGAGCCATGGCTTCGACCAGATGGAACACATAGGCAGGACCACTACCCGATACGGCTGTTACCGCATTAATGGCTTCTTCGCTGTCGACCCACACGGCTTTGCCGATGGCTTCCAACAATTTAGCAATGAATTCCTTCTGCTGCGGTGTCATCTCCCGGGATGGAAACAACCCTGTCACTCCGCGCCCAACCAAAGCAGGTGTGTTCGGCATGGACCGGATAACCAGAGCCTCATTGCCGAATGTTTTGGTCAAGGTTGCAATCGTTATGCCTGCGGCAACCGACAGTACAATCATGCCCGTCGCATCTGATCGGTCTGAAAAACCGGCCAGGCCCGGCAGCACTTTTCCCATCATCTGGGGTTTGACGGCCAGCATCAGCAGACCTGGCGTCGGCACATCATCCGCACGGTCATGAACGATAACGCCCTGACCCTGCAACTCTGCGCGTTGGCTCTCATTGAGACCGGGGTCGATCACATGCACAGCGCCTTCGGCCAATCCTTTGGACAGCCAGCCCCGCAACATCGCGCCGCCCATCTTGCCCGCGCCAACAAGCACGAGTGGTCGATCCTTGTCTATCCCAACGCTCATACCTGATCAGGCCTCGCCAATGGTTTCAAACAAGGTGCCCGCCAGGGCATCGGGTGCGGATTTTCCAGCCCAGAGAATAAACTGAAAGGCTTGGTAGTAACGCTCGCACGCTTCAACGGAACCAGACAAAAGGGCTTCCAGTTGCTGATGTGTTGGTTCAACACCGCCGGACAACAGCAGAGACTGGCGAAACATCACTACGCCTTCTTCGGCCCATAGATCAAAATGGCCCATCCACAGCTGCTCATTCACCAGAGCAAGCAGACGAATGATTTCTCCACGATGTTTGTCCGTAACCTTGGCATCAAAGGCACAAGCCAGATGCAGTGCCTCGACCTCTTCCATCCATGAAAAAGAGACATGATAGTCGCACCAGCTACCAACCACAGTAATGGTTATTTCATCTTCACCTGAGCGCTCAAATACCCAATCATTCAAACCAGCTAATTGCTCTATGAAATCTACAGGGTTTGCATCACGCTCAAGTTCGACGTCGAGCATACTCATGGGAGACTCCCGCTGCTGCCTCGTTACGTAAGGGTCAGAATCAACCCTTAACCCACTATATAGTGTGGCAAGTATGTGACGATACTATTTATACGATGGCAGAGCGTTTCCTGTGGACGAATCGGGATAACACACCGCCCGATTCATGGCTCAGGAAAGGACCGTTTGTCAGGTTGGTTTTTTGGCGGCAGGTTTGCGGCTGGTGGTGCGTTTGGCAGTTTTCAGACTGGCGATTTCGTCGCGCAAGGCCTGCAAATCAGCCCGTAATGCATCATTTTCATCACGCGCCATTGCGGCCATATCCCGTACAGCTTCAAACTCTTCCCGCTGCACCAGATCCATATCTGACAGCAGTCGTTCCAACTGACTTTTCACCGCTGTTTCAGCTTCCCGGCGCACGCCTTGGGCAACACCAGCGGCATCAGTTGCCAGTTTTGCGATCTCATCGAGCAGACGGCCTGAAGTTCGTGCCATGACATATATCCTTTGTTGTGCAGCTTATATGCGTCTTTCTGTGTCTAATCTCAAGACTCCACGACAAAACACCTGACATGAAGCAAGCCTCAGATTAGAAGCAATGACAATCGCAACAGTTTTGGTTCATTTGTGTCCACATTCGTTTTGCCCTTCCCGATGATCGATCCGGTCTTGATTGAGTTCGGTCCGCTTGCCATTCGCTGGTATGCCCTTGGCTATATTGCCGGTATCCTTATCGGCTGGTGGTATGCGCGCCGCCTGGTTTCAAACGATCGCCTATGGGCCCCGGCCCAACCGGCCATGTCCCCCGCAGCTATTGATGACTTCCTGCTTTGGATGACTCTTGGTGTCATTTTGGGTGGCCGCATCGGCTATGTATTGTTTTACAATTTTGACGTCTATCTCAACAATCCATTGGAAGCGTTGAAACTTTGGCAGGGCGGAATGTCCTTCCATGGCGGCTTTATTGGCTCAATTCTGGCAATCATCTTGTTTGCACGCAGCCGTGGCATACGCCTGTGGTCCTTGCTCGATATTTGTGCCATCTGCACGCCCTTCGGACTGTTCTTTGGCCGGCTGGCAAATTTCATCAATGCGGAACTCTGGGGCCGCCCCTCATCTGCACCATGGGCTATGGTGTTCCCGGGTGCCGGCCCGGAACCGCGCCACCCCAGCCAATTATATGAAGCTGCGCTGGAGGGGATAATCCTGTTTGCCGTATTATGGGGCCTGGCGCATCTGTTTCGTGCCTTCAAAAAGCCGGGCCTGATTGCCGGTACGTTTACGGCTGGCTATGGCCTGTCCCGGTTCATCGTGGAATTTTTCCGCGAACCGGACGCACATATCGGCTTTCTCAGCGGATGGCTCACCATGGGCATGCTGCTATCCCTGCCAATGATAGCGCTCGGTCTGTGGGGTATCATTGGATCCCGCAAGAGAACCCTTTAAACGGCGATCATAATGACTGATCTAAAGACCCGAATACTGGAAGATATTGCCCTGACCGGGCCCATGCCCCTGTCACGATACATGAATCTGTGTCTGGGGGATCCCGTCTCTGGCTACTACATGACCCGAGATCCGTTCGGTCAAAAGGGCGACTTCACCACGGCTCCGGAAGTCAGCCAGATGTTTGGCGAACTCATTGGCGCCTGGCTTGTCTCTGCTTGGCAGGCGCTGGGCAGCCCATCGCGCATACGAGTCGCGGAGTTGGGGCCGGGGCGCGGCACCTTGATGGCCGATTGTCTGCGCAGCATGGCTCTGGAGCCCAAGCTTATGCGTGGCCTGCAAATCGATATGGTAGACATGAGCCCCACGCTTGTATCCGCCCAGCAGAAAAAACTGTCACACGTCTCCTGCCCGGTCCGTTGGCACAGCAGCTTGCCGGACAGCGATCTCCCAACTCTGTTGATTGCCAATGAATTCTTTGACGCTTTGCCAGTTCATATTCTTGTGAAAACGGAAAAGAGCATCGCAGAACGCCACGTTATTGCTGCACAGGAGGACAAACTTGGGTTCGCTGATCTTCCCACCAAATTGCAAATCAGTCAGAGCCAAATTGATGCAACCCCCTCTGGAACCGTGTTCGAATTATCGCCAGAGCGCAATGATGTTGCCAACAACATCGCGGCAGGGATCGAGGCAAATGGCGGTGCCGCACTCCTGATTGATTATGGCTATGTCCAGCCTAAAACCGGCGCAACCTTTCAGGCCCTCACAAATCACCAAATGGTGGACCCGCTGGATCAGCCCGGAGAGGCCGACCTGACCGCCCTAGTCGATTTCACCTCATTGGAAAGATGTTTCAAATCAAGGGGTATCCACGTATCCGGACCGGTCAGCCAGATGGACTTTCTGCTGGATCTGGGACTTCTGGAAAGAGCCGGGCAATTGGGCTCAGATCAATCGCAGGAGATACAGACCGGCATTCAGCAGGCTGTGACGCGGCTTGTGTCCCCAAATGAAATGGGGACCCTCTTCAAGGTACTGGCAGCGACAAGTTTCGATGATCCGATGCCCGGTTTTCAGAAACCATCTTGATTTTACGCCATCAATCCGGTCACCTGTCCTCATGAATCAAACCTTTGTACCTGCCCCGTTCACAACGCACTCAGCCCTTGAAGATGGAGGCATTCTGCATGGTTTCTTCGGCCGTCAGGGCGGCATCTCAAAGGGAATTTATGACAATCTGAATTGCGGCGTCGGGTCAGATGATGTGAAGGATCATGTCCTCCACAATCGACAGGTGCTGACACAAACGCTCGTTGGAGAAAACTGGCCACTGATTACGCCCTACCAGATTCACAGCCCTAAATGTCTGGTTGTCACAGGCCCTTGGCCAAATGGGGAATCAGAGCAATGCGACGCCTTGGCAACGGCAACGCCCGGTATTGTGCTGGCAGTTGGGTCAGCGGATTGCGGTCCGGTCCTGTTTGCCGATGCGGAAAGCCGTGTCGTGGGGGCGGCCCATTCCGGCTGGAAAGGGGCTATTGGCGGCGTATTGGAAAGTACGATTGCACAAATGGAGGCCCTTGGCGCCAAGCGTGAGCGCATCCGCGCAGTTCTCGGGCCGACCATTTCTCAAAAGTCTTACGAAGTCGGCGCAGAATTCCGCCAGACATTCATTCAGCATGCCGCCAGAAATTCAGCCTACTTCGCCGAAGGGGCTAAGAATGGGCACTTTCAATTTGATCTGCCGTCCTACATTGTCGACAGATTAAACGCCTGCGGACTTGCCAAGGCGGAATGGACCGGTCAATGTACCTACCTTGAGGAAACGGCGTTTTTCAGCTATCGCCGCACCACACACCGACAAGAGCCAGATTATGGCCGCCAACTAGCTGCAATTTCAATCACCTGATCAACTGCGAGAAAGCTCATGACCCTGCATTTTTCCCGCGAGGAATATGATCATAGACGCGAGCGTTTGCTGGCTGTCATGGAAGAGAATAACTTAGATGCCATGCTGCTGTTTTCTCAGGAAAGCATGTATTGGCTAACCGGATTTGACTCCTTCGGATTCTGCTTTTTCCAATGCCTGATTGTTCGCTCCAACGGCGACATGTCTTTGTTGACCCGCATGCCGGATCTGCGTCAGGCCCGACACACATCCACCATTGAAGATATCCATGTCTGGATGGATTGGGGCGAAGCCGGGCCGGTCAATCAGCTGCGTGATCTGATGGACAATCTGGATATGCTTGGCGAGAATATCGGTGTGGAATACGACACTCCAGGATTGACGGCCTTTTATGGCCGCCAGGTAGACGACAAGCTGAAAAGCTTCGGCAATCTCAATGACGTGTCGACCCTCATTCCGGGCTTGCGCGTGCAGAAAAGCTTCGCCGAAATTGCCTATATCAGAGAAGCTGCGGAAATGGCTGACAACGCTTTTGAAGCAGGCCTTGCGATCATAAAGCCCGGCGCCAATGACGCCGATATTCTGGCCACAATGCAAGGCTCGGTGTTTGCCGCCGGCGGCAGTTATCCTGGCAATGGGTTTATCGTGGGCTCCGGCAAGGATGCATTGCTGTGCCGCACCAAATCGGGTCGCCGCACCTTGGAGGAACAGGATCAGGTAACACTCGAATTTGCTGGCGTATCAAAGAATTATCACAGCGCGCTGATGCGAACAGTGATTGTGGGCGAGCCTACGCCCCGACACATTGAGCTGTTTGACGCGGCTGTAATAGCCTTGAAGGCCTGTGAAGAACAGATGGTGCCAGGCAAAACCTTTGGCGATGTGTTCGAAGCTCATGCCAGCGTACTGGATGAACGAGGATTGCATCCCCATCGCATCAACGCCTGCGGATATTCACTGGGGGCGCGTTTCGCACCATCCTGGATTGACACACCCATGTTCTATCGCAAAAATCCGTTTGTGATCCGCAAAAATATGAGTCTCTTCCTTCATATCATCATAATGGACAGCGAAACTGAAACTGCAATGACACTGGGCCGCACATATCTGACCACAGAGACCGTGCCGGAACCATTGTCTCGTTTGCCAATTGAACTTGTAACGGTGAAGGGCTAGAGCACATTCCATGAATGTATTGTTTGTGTCATGTCGCGTCTGCCTGATTTTTATCATGTGCGTTTTCCTCAGCGCATGCCTTGGCACGATTGAGGAAAATCTGCAGAAGGCAGAAACAGAAGCGCAGGGTGAGGTTTATACCCCCAGTGTGACCTCCGAAGAAGTAGCGCCGATTGATGCCGCCCCCAAAGTTCGCGCCTCCGGTCCAGCTTCCTTGGCGCGGCTTGGTTTTGCGCCAATTGAGGGCATTCCGAAAAATGTTGAAAACCGATTGTCTGAAGCGCTGCGGCGCTCAGCATTTCGGCGCAACATGTTTCTGGTACCCAATGGCGATGCCTCGCAAAGCCATCTGGTCAGAGGCTATCTGTCATTGGCCTCGAATTCCCTGGGAACCGTCATCGTCTATATTTGGGATATAAGCGCCAACAATGGCTCTTCCCCTCACCGTATCAGCGGACAGGTCCTGGCGCCCAATGCAACCGCAAACTGGAACAGCATTGGTTCAGACTCACTTGATTTACTGGCTGTGCAGTCCATGGAAGCGATTATCGCATGGCTCAATACTGAGTTGGGTGCGGCCAAAGTGGACAAACGGGATATTGTCCCCTTCCAATAGCAGACCCAAGCCTGAAAAAATGACCCGGACCAGTCCGGTAAGGTCAAATAACATGCCGCTCCAGAGCATGTTTTGTTGATCAAATGAGATTGTATCAACAAAACATGCTCAACCAGCTTTACACCGAGCGCCGCAGCTTGTTAGAAGCAGCACCATACGCGATCTTGGCCATGCCTCAGGACTGTTCCCAATGAAACTTATCGCCGGCAATTCCAATCCCGCCCTCGCAAAGTCGGTGGCGGAGTATTTGGACATTCCTCTTGCGCATTGCTCCGTCCGACGCTTCGCCGATCAGGAAATATTCGTAGAGATTCAGGAAAACATACGGGGCGAGGACGTCTTCGTTCTTCAATCCACCAGTTATCCGGCCAACGACCACCTGATGGAATTGCTGATCTTGATGGACGCGGCACGCCGATCCTCAGCCAAACGCATCACCGCGGTCGTGCCTTATTTTGGCTATGCTCGGCAGGACCGAAAACATGCCGCTCGCACGCCGATTTCAGCGAAGCTGGTGTCCAATCTGATTACCGAGGCGGGTGCTGACCGGGTGCTGACCCTGGATTTGCATGCAGGCCAAATTCAGGGCTTCTTTGATATCCCGACAGACAATCTGTTTTCAGCCCCACTGTTTGCACGCGACATCAAGTCCCGCATGCCGGGCGGCAAAGTCATGGTGGTTTCCCCCGATGTGGGCGGTGTGGTCCGCGCCCGGGCTGTGGCCAAACGTATTGATGCCCCCCTGTCCATCGTCGACAAACGCCGTGACAGCCCAGGTGAATCAGAAGTCATGAACATCATCGGTGATGTAGAAGGCTATGACTGCATTCTGGTCGATGACATCGTGGATTCCGGCGGCACGCTGTGCAATGCCGCTGATGCTCTGCAGGAACAGGGTGCCACTTCGGTTCGCGCCTACATTACCCATGGCGTCTTGTCCGGCGGGGCCGTTGCCAGAGTGACGGCTTCCAAGCTCAAAGAACTCGTGATCACGGACTCTATACAGCCGACCGGAGCCGTGGAATCGGCCTCCAACATTCGGGCAATTCCTATTTCAACGCTAATCGGTGAAGCGATCTCCAGGACAAGTCTGGAAAAATCCGTATCCAGCCTGTTTGACTGAGCCCATCCTGCAATCGGCAACCAAGTCAAACACCCTATAAAATCCTTGCGTTTCTAAAGCCCCTCGCCTAAAAGCCTCTCCACGCGGTCACACCCTTGGAGGGACCGCATAATCTGGGCAGTAGATTGACGAGAAATCAGGTTTGCTGTCCTCACCAAACAAATCGGAGTGCTTCCTATGAGTGATGAACTCAAAGCGGTGGCGCGGGAACGAGTTGGCAAGGGGGCTGCTCGAGCTACGCGTCGTGAAGGTCTTGTACCTGGCGTCATTTATGGCGACAAAAAACCACCCCTTTCAATTGCCCTGCCTGCCAAAGAAACAGCTATTGCTGCCAATGACAGTAGCTTTATGGCTCGCGTGATCGACCTTGACGTTGATGGTAAAACCCATTCGGTTATTGCCAAAGATGTGCAACGCGATCCTGTCAAAGACTTTGTGATTCACGTAGATTTTCTACGCGTTGGCAAAGGCAGCACATTGACGGTCAATGTTCCTGTCAACTTTATCAATGAAGAAGCTGCACCTGGCCTTACACGTGGCGGCGTCCTCAACATTGTCCGCCATGAAGTCGAATGCGACGTGCCTGGCAATGCTGTACCGGAATTCCTTGAAGCGGATTTGACCGGCCTTGATATCGGCGATGGCATCCATATTTCTGCTGTTAAGCTGCCGGAAGGCGTCGTTCCGACCATTTCGGATCGTGACTTCACCATTGCAACAATTGCCGCACCTGCCGCTCTCAAGAGTGAGGACGATGGGGATACGGATGCTGCAACTGATGAAGGTGCAGAAGCTGGCGCAGAAGACGGCGACAGCACCGAAGAGTAAACTGAACAAAGCCGAGCGGCCAACCCATGAAACTTCTCGTTGGACTGGGAAATCCTGGAGCACAATACTCCGGAAACCGCCACAATATCGGCTTTCTTACAGTGGACGAAATACACGCCCGCCACGGTTTCACACCGTGGCGGGATCGTTTTCAGGGGTCGATGGCAACGGGCACAATCGACGGCGAAAAAGTCACCCTGCTCAAACCCCAAACCTTTATGAACCTGTCCGGCCAATCTGTCGGAGAAGCCGTTCGCTATTTCAAGGTTCCCGTGGAAGACATCATAGTCTTTTATGATGAACTCGACCTTGTACCGGGTAAAATCCGCGTCAAGACTGGCGGCGGTTCAGGTGGCCACAATGGCATTCGCTCAATGGATGCCCATGTGGGGAAAGACTATCAAAGGGTTCGCATTGGCATCGGCCATCCTGGCCATAAAGACCTGGTTAGCAGATACGTCTTGTCCGATTTCGCCAAGGCCGACGGCGAGTGGCTGGAACCATTGTTAAGCGACATGGCCAAAGCGGTCCCGACTCTGTTGAACGAAGGCGCTGCCAGTTTCATGAACAAATTTGCCTTGTTACAAAACAAGGCTGGCGACGCACGAGGGCAAGCGAACCCCAAAAAACCGGCCCCAAAACGGGACAAGGTTAACTCCGAAACTCGACAAGAAAAATCAATTGGACCGATGGCGGCTGCTTTAAAAGCGCTCCTGCCCAAAACAAAAAAGGACTGACCCGATGGGTTTTAAATGCGGCATCGTTGGCTTGCCCAATGTTGGCAAATCCACATTGTTCAATGCGCTTACCAAAACAGCGGCAGCACAGGCTGCCAATTATCCATTTTGCACCATTGAACCGAACACCGGCGACGTTGCTGTTCCCGATCCAAGGCTCGCGAAGCTGGCTGCTGCTGGAAAGTCTGCCAACATCATCGCAACGCGTCTGACCTTTGTGGATATTGCCGGTCTGGTACGCGGCGCATCAAAGGGTGAAGGCTTGGGCAACCAGTTTCTCGCGAACATTCGCGAAGTGGATGCAATCGCCCATGTTGTGCGTTGTTTTGAGGACGAGGACATCACCCATGTGGATGGACGCATCGATCCGGTTGCGGATGCAGAAACTGTTGAAACCGAGTTAATGCTGGCTGATCTGGAAAGTCTGGAAAAACGCGTGGTCAATCTGCGCAAACGCGCGACCGGCAATGACAAGGAAGCCAAACAATTATTGCCTCTTGTGGAAGCAACCATTGCTCTGTTGACCGATGGCAAGCCTGCAAGAATGCTGGATGTCGACCAGGACGATGAAAAAGCGTTCAAAGGCCTGCAGCTTCTCACATCAAAGCCTGTTCTCTATGTCTGTAACGTGATGGAAGATGATGCGGACAAGGGCAATGCCTACTCAGATGCTGTCGCCGAGATGGCTCAACGCGAGGGAGCTCAATCGGTCGTCATATCGGCCAATATCGAGGCTGAGATTGCTCAATTGGATGTAGAAGAAGCTGCAGAATATCTGGAAAGCATGGGCCTTGAAGAGCCCGGTCTTGATCGTCTCATCCGTGCTGGGTATCAACTGCTCGACCTCATTACCTTTTTCACGGTGGGTCCGAAAGAAACCCGTGCATGGACCATCACCAGAGGCACCAAGGCGCCTCAGGCTGCTGGTGTCATCCATACGGATTTTGAGCGTGGGTTCATTCGGGCACAGACGATTGCCTATGATGATTATGTTGGACTTGGTGGGGAAAGTCCTGCCAAGGAAGCCGGTAAAGCAAGAGATGAAGGCAAGGAATATGTTGCCCATGATGGCGATGTAATGCTCTTCAAATTCAACACCTGAGGCAACAAGGATGGCTGGGCATCGGTCGACCAAAGCAGAGTTTGGCAAAGAAATTCTGTTTCTGATGGCAGCGCCTGCCGAATATGGCGAGGCCCTGAAGGCCCGTATTGAGCCGGTCTTTATCGGTGTTGGTCCTGTCGAAGCTGCCATCAACACCGCACGCGCCTTGGCAGGTCTGAAAGCTGACAAAGCACTGCCAGACCTTGTCATCTCACTCGGCTCTGCGGGCTCGGCCAGCTTGGAGCAAACTGAAATCTATCAGGTCAGCTCCGTCTCTTACCGAGACATGGATGCATCCCCCCTTGGCTTCAAGAAGGGCGTCACGCCATTCGTGGATCATGAAGTCGACATAAACCTGCACCCCCGGATTCAGGGTGTGCCCGAGGCACGGCTTTCAACCGGTGGAAGTGTCATCTCCGGTGCTGCCTATGACCCCATTGATGCGGATATGGTGGATATGGAAACATTTGCCGTGCTGCGCGCCTGCCAGATGTTCGACATTCCCCTGCTCGGTCTGCGTGGCATTTCTGACGGCCGCGAAGATCTGCATCACTATGATGACTGGACACGTTATCTACACGATGTAGACAGAAAACTGGCTGGTGTTCTCGACACATTGCCAGAGAATTTGGTGATGAATTCCTGAGGCGCTCAGTGCCCCGGATAGGACACCAGAACCTGAACGGGAACACCAAGATCCCGAATTTTATCAGCACCGCCAAGGTCCGGCAAATCAACAATGAAACAGGCCGAAACCACATTGGCTCCCAGTCCCTGCAGCAGCTTGATAGCCCCTTCAGCAGTCCCGCCCGTGGCAATCAGATCATCAACCAGGACAACCTTCTCACCCGCCGTTACCGCATCCTTGTGAATTTCCATTTCATCAATGCCATATTCCAGAGAATAGGCGATGCTGGCCGTTGCGTGAGGAAGCTTTCCCTTTTTACGGATAGGCACAAACCCTGATGACAATTGATGCGCAACTGCGCCACCCAGAATGAACCCACGCGCCTCAATCCCTGCCACTTGCTCTATTTTCTCCCCGGCAAAAGGCTGAACCAACTCATCAATGGCTTTCCGAAATGCGCGCGCATTTGACAACAATGTTGTGATATCGCGAAAAAGAATCCCCGGTTTCGGATAATCAGGAATGGTCCGGATAGCCGCCAGCAATTCAGGATGGCCCGTAGCAATATCAGACATGGTAACTTGCTCCCCAAAGCACCGGCAAAACAAGAACCGGAAATGAAAAGAGCCCCGGAAGGGACTCTTTTTTATTGCGTCGTGTGGTCAGTGCCTAATGCTTTACGCTGGCAAAAACCTTGCGTTTGGTCAGATAAAGCAATCCGGCAAAGATCAGCAAGAAAATCAGAACCCTGAAGCCCATCGCCTTGCGATCCATCAAATGAGGCTCTGCAGCCCACATCATGAAAGCCGAAACATCACGCGCGTATTGGTCCACAGTCTGTGGCGACCCATCAGAATACTCATGTTGATCGTCGCTCAACGGAGCAGCCATTGCGATCTGAACACCTGACATGAAGTGTGTATTGTAATGCAGCCCGTCCAGCATCTGGACATCATCAGGCACATCTTCACTGTAACCTGTTAGCAGGCCATAGATATAATCTGGCCCGGATTCCTGATACTGCGTGAAGATATCAAACACGAAGGTCGGGAAACCACGTGTTGCTGCCCGCGCTTTTGCCAGCAACGAGAAGTCTGGTGGATAAGCACCATTGTTGGAGGCACGCGCCTGTTCTTCATTGGCCCATGGCGATGGAAAGCGGTCCGCCAGTCTGCCAGGACGGTCATACATTTCACCATCCCCATCCGGACCATCCAGTATGGAGACTTCCGCTGCAATGGCACGAACTTCAGCTTCGGAGAAACCTGGTCCACCAGGCTCCATCAGATTGCGAAACGAGACCAGGCTCAGGCTGTGACAAGCTGCACAGTTTTCGGTGTAAATCTGAAATCCACGCTGCAACTGTGCTTGATCGAACTTGCCGAAGGGACCGGAAAAACTCCAGTCCTGTTCCTCAACATGCAGTTCACTGGCAGCTATTGCCGCGCCCGAAAATGCCATCCCGATGATGAGTGTGGCAGTGGCGACGGTTTTAGTAAGGAAAGTCGTCATTGTGTTGTCCTTGAACCTCATTACCTGACCCCAATCAACCCTTGGTCTCGGGAGATGCAGCAGCGCCTGACGGCATGGCAGAACCACCTTTGCTGTCACTGTCACCCAGCACAGATTCTGTGATGGAATTTGGCAGCGGTTTTGTTTTCTCAAAGATGCCCAAGAGCGGTAGCAGAATGAGGAAGTGAGCAAAGTAGTATGCAGTGAAAATACGCGATGCAATCACATAGCCACCTTCAGCTGGCTTTGATCCAAGCCAGCCAAGGACAATGGCAACCACCACGAAGACCCAGAAAAACACCCGGTAGGTTGGACGGAACGAAGCCGACCGTACTTTTGATGTGTCCAGCCATGGCAGCACGAACAGCACCGCAATGGAACCGAACATCAGCACAACGCCGCCCAGCTTGTCAGGCACTGCACGCAGGATGGCGTAGAAGGGCAGGAAGTACCATTCAGGCACAATATGCGCAGGCGTAACCAGAGGATTGGCAGGAATGTAATTGTCGGCATGGCCCAGATAATTCGGCAGATAGAACACGAACCAGGCATAGACAACAAAGAACACAACCAGCGCAAACGCATCCTTGATGGTCGCATAAGGCGTGAAAGGCAGTGTGTCGCTCTTCTGTTTGACTTCAACGCCTGTCGGGTTGGTCTGCCCCGTTACATGGAGTGCCCAGACGTGAAGAATGACCACGCCGGCAATCATGAAAGGAAGCAGGTAATGCAGCGAGAAGAAGCGGTTCAATGTCGGCTGGTCGACTGAAAAGCCGCCCCACAACCAGGTCACAATGCTCTCACCGAACAAGGGAATGGCAGAGAACAGATTGGTGATAACAGTCGCACCCCAGAAGGACATCTGGCCCCATGGCAGCACATAACCCATAAATGCAGTCGCCATCATCAAAAGGAAGATAACAACGCCGAGAATCCACAGGACCTCACGTGGCTCCTTGTAGGAGCCATAATAAAGACCGCGGAAAATGTGTACATACACCGCAATGAAGAACATCGAGGCGCCATTTGTGTGAACGTAGCGCAGCAGCCAGCCATAATTCACATCACGCATGATGTGCTCAACCGAGTTGAACGCAACATCAGCGCTGGCAACATAATGCATGGCCAGAACAACACCGGTGATAATCTGAATAACCAGCATGATCGACAGCATGCCGCCGAATGTATAGGCGTAGTTCAGATTACGTGGCACCGGATAAGACACGAAGGAATCGTGCATCAGACGCGGAAGCGGCAGACGTTTGTCGAGCCACTTCATCGCACCATTCTGGGGATCGTAGGAGGAGGAATGTCCACTCATTGCGAGGTCTCCGAGTTTCTCAAAAGCCGATGAAAGCGCTTAGCCAATGCGGAGCGTCGTTTCGGACATGAATTCATAAGGCGGGATAACAAGGTTCAGCGGTGCTGGACCTCTGCGAATGCGGCCAGACGTGTCGTAGTGCGAGCCATGACAAGGGCAGAACCAACCACCAAAATCACCGGCATCACCAAGTGGAACACAGCCCAGATGCGTGCAGATACCAACCATAATAAGAAGATTCTCGCGGCCTTCGACAGCGCGTTCCACATCCTCTTGAGGGTCGATCAGCTCATCCATAGGAACGGATTTGGCGGCCTCAACCTCAGCATCTGTGCGGTTGCGAATGAAAACGGGTTTTCCGCGCCACTTGATCGTGATGCTTTGACCAGATTCAACTGCGCTGATGTCCACTTCCGTGGAGGCCAGCGCCAATGCAGATGCATCCGGGTTCATCTGGTCAACAAGTGGCCAAACTACGCCAGCAACGCCAACAACAGCGAATGCGCCCGTTGTTACATAAAGAAAGTCCCGGCGGGTTCCATTTTCCCCGGAAGCCGAAGTTTCATTTTCAAGAGCCGTATCCGACAAGGCTGTATCCTTTTGCAGCAAAGCCGCCCCATTGCGTTTGCCTTGGCATCAGCTGTGGAGCGTCGATTCACATCTTTATAAGCGATTTGCATTTTGTTTGAAACAACAGCACGCAAGAGCACTTATTGAGTGGTTATATCCCGCAGCCGCACCAAAACGTCAACGCCCGAGACTAGGAGATTCGACTAATTGCGACGATTAACCCACCAAAACTCGTTCATGATGCCACCTGCGGACAGCAAAGCAGCATATTTACAGAGATCAAAAGCGACAATTTGGTTTTGAAAGAATGTTAATAGCCAATTGCCAGACCATCTTTTCGCGGATCTGATCCGCCGATGAGCAACCCGCGTTCCTGGTCAATGGCAATAATTTGTCCGCCACCGATCGCCTTGCCAGACCGCACCACCTTGTGGCCCTTCTGAAGCAAGAGCTCATCAATCTGCGGAGACCAACCATCTTCCAGTTCCAAATTGCCTGCATGGTCCCAGAAAGCGCGTGGAAAATCGAGCGCCGCTTGCGGGTCGAGGCCATAGACCAGCATATTCTGCAACACATGGGCGTGCCCGCACGCCTGATACTGACCGCCCATGACGCCAAAGCTGATAGACGGTTTGCCGTCTTTCAGAACCATACCCGGTATAATCGTGTGGAGCGGCAGTTTTGAGGGGGCAACAGCATTGGGATGCCCTTTTTCCATCAAGAAGGATCGCCCACGGCTTTGCAGCATAATGCCTGTTTTCTCAGTCAGAATTCCGGTTCCAAAGCCATCGAACAGGGAATTGATAAAGGAACAGGCCATCCCGTCCCTGTCCACAACACTCAGATACACCGTGTCTGCATTGGGCACATGAGGCGTTGGCTTGTCTAAAACGCTGGTCGTATTGATTCGCTCAGACAATTTCTGTCCATAGGCGGGGTCAATCAGATCAGACATGGCAACACTCATCGCCGCCGGATCAGAAATAAAGGCATCACGCACGCCGTAGCCCAGCTTGGCAGCCTCAATCTGCTTGTGCAGCCGTTCGGCTGACATGGGATCGGCAATACGCCGTTGCGCTGTGAGAATATTCAGGATCACCAATGCTGCAATGCCCTGCCCGTTTGGCGGCAGCTCGAAAATGTCGTGGCCCTGATAGGAGGTTGAAACCGGATCCGTGAAAAAGCCCCGATGCGCTGCCAGATCAGCCTCGCCAAGAACGCCACCCAGTCCTTGGATTGATGCCGAAATATCTGCAGCAATTTCGCCTTCATAAAAAGCCCGCGCGCCTTTGGCGGCGATGGCTTCGAGCGTGTCTGCCAAAGCTGGAGACAGAATACGATCGCCCACAGCATAAGCGGCACCTGACTTCAGATAGACGGCAGCTGCTGCATCGTTTTGCTGCAGTTTACCGGTCAGTGCTGCAATATCGCGCGCCACACGTGGAGCCACGAAGAACCCGTTTCGTGCATAGTTGATCGCCTGAAACAGAGCTGCATCCAGTCCCTTACGTCCAGAACGAGACAAAAGCTGTTCCCAGGCATCGATGGCCCCTGGAACTGTTATGGCATGGGGAGAGGTTTCCGGGATCTCGGTCCACCCCTGCCCCCGGTATCGGTCAAATTCGGCCCCGGCGGCACTGCGTCCAGACCCGTTGAAGCCGTGCAGCGTTCCATCCGGTTCGCTGACAATCGCAAAACAATCGCCGCCAATTCCGGTCATATGCGGTTCGACCACGGCAAGCACAGCAGAGGCACAGACTGCGGCATCAACAGCATTTCCGCCGGATTTCAACATATCCAGAGCGGCAGCACTGGCCAGTGGATGGGATGTGGCAACCATGCCATTTTCCGCATAGACCGGAGAACGCCCCGGCTGACTGAAGTTGCGCATAAGTGAGAAACCTTCAGAAGATTTGAGTGTCAAATTTGATGCACCTGTGTTGACAGACCCGGCCCTTTGGCACAAGTCCCGAAACATGAGTTCAGCCGGATGACCCGGAAAATCCTACAGGAGACCTTATGACAAAGATCACAATGCAACAGGCCAGCACAATCATCGATGCCGCCTTTGCCAAAGGCGCAGAACTTGGCCTGAAGCCTCTCGGTGTATCTGTTCTGGATGCAGGCGGCCACTTGCGGGCGTATCTCGCACAGGATGGCACATCGATGCTGCGCCCTCAGATTTCTGCAGGCAAAGCCTATGGCGCGCTTGCAGTCGGAGCCGGATCAAGGTGGCTCAACGCACAGGCGGCAGAGCGCCCGCATTTCCTGGAAGGCCTGAATGGCGTCGCAGGCGGACGCATAGTCCCTGTCCCTGGTGGTGTTCTGGTGCGCGATAGTGACGGCGATATCATTGGCGCTGTCGGTATTTCCGGCGACACATCAGATAATGATGAAGCATGCGCGATTGCTGGCATTGAAGCGGCCGGTTTTGCCGCCGATCCTGGCTAAATCATACATTTCAGGAAAACTGGTCAGGAAAACTGGTCAGGAAAACTGGCGGCGCTGCGGCCTATCGGCGAAAAGCCCAAAACACAGCGCTGCCATCAAACAGGCCGACTTTCAATAGCCGCCAACGGCCACATCCCGCGTTGCTGACCGGATGGAGATGGCAAACCCTGCCACCACATCAATCAAAGCAATCACCATCAGGGTGAAGAACAAAGTAGTCGCGGCATCGCGCACCAGCAAAAACTCCACCAGAAAAACGATAAACACAACCATCGACAACATATGATCAACGATGGTCAGATTGCCGATCCGTGTGGCTTTCAGTACTTCGATACACAGCAGAACAAGCGCCAAAAAAATAAATAGATCTTGAAGGGTGAAGTTGAAAATCGCGCCAGAAATCATGGTTACGCTGAACAGTACAGCATCCCATCTGGCCGTCATGTAAGTTGTCAGAAGATCAAACGCGAATAGGTTGTACACCACCAACGGCACCAACATCAGCGGAAAATTCAACACACCAGCTCTCCTCAAACCCATTATATTTTGGCAACCAAACTCGTAGAAAACGAGAGCCAGCCATGGTCCCGAAGCAAACAGTCGGGCCAGCCTTATAATACGGTTCGGAAATATAAAAAAGGCCGGTCAAAACCGGCCTTCATTCATTCACCTTCAACAAACGCGAAATGCGTCTGTTTAAGCGTTGTCTTTTGCTTCCAGAATCTGACGACCACGATACATGCCGGTCTTCAGATCAATATGGTGAGGACGGCGCAATTCGCCAGAATCCTTGTCTTCCACATATGCATTTGCTTTCAAAGCATCCGTAGAACGGCGAAAGCCGCGTTTCATGCGGGATATCTTACTTTTTGGAACAGCCATGGGCCAAACCTTCCATTATTCAGTCAACGCGCCAGCCGGCTGATGCGCGACTGATCATTTGGATCTCTGTTTACAAACACCATGATCGGATCGCCGGGAAAACCCAACCGAGCCGCTGATGTCAGCAAATTCGGGAATTAGAGCGGCCTTATACAGTCAAGCCATCGGTTTGACCAGAGGTTTGCAAGAAAAAAATGCCTGCTTCAACCGCCGGTCCGCTCGTAGCGACCGACCTGGAGTAAGCACGTCCATGTAAGCCACCTGTAAGCTCAGTCCTTCTTGGTAGAAAGGGCTTCCACTTTGCGCTGCATATCGGCAATTTGGTCTTTCAGAGCTGACAGATCATCCGCGCCTGGTGCAGCAGCCGTTGGTGCCTCTGAGGAATCAGCAGGATCTGATCCATCGGACTGTGCTTTCGTCGGCACGCCGAACGGGTTGAACATTTTCATGGCTTGCTCAAACATTTCCATGTTGCGGCGGGTATGTTCTTCCACCACGTCAAACCCGGGTACACCAATCGACGATATCTGATCGCGGAATTTATCCTGATCCCGCGTAAGGGAGGAGATCGAGGCATCCAGAAAGCTGGGAACAACCGCCTGCATCTGGTCGCCATAAAACCGGATCAACTGGCGCAGGAAGGAAATAGGCAACAAATTGATGCCCTTGTTTTCCTCGTCAAAAATAATCTGAGTCAAAACAGAACGGGTGATATCTTGACCGGATTTGGCATCAACCACCACAAAATCGTCTTCCTTCTTCACCATCACCGACAGATCTTCCAGCGTGACGTAGGTTGACGTGCCTGTGTTATAAAGGCGTCGATTTGCGTATTTCTTGATGATTATCGGCTCGTCAGTTTTAGCCATGGCAGACCTGTCCTGTTTTCCGTCCCGAACCGGTCCGCGTCTGTGCAACGACCAGCCTTTTGGTGCTTTATTCTACCACACTATGGAATTTTGCAGCGCACATCCATCTTTTTTGCACTGCCGCGCAACACTGCATTGCGCGCGAACTGATGGCATTAGGGCAATCACGGCCATTCTTTGCAGGAATTCTTGTATTTGCAGCACAAAGGACCATGTGCAACTGCGTAAAATCATGCAATTTATTTGCCCGACAAAAGTCATCAGCTGCGTGATATCTGCAGTTCTGCAATGCAAAATTTGAATAAGATAACTTTGCAGAAAAGCGCTATTGTGCAAATGACATCGAAGATTTGAAGTTAAAAAGGGAGCCTCCATGTCCAATTCAGAAGATATCGTCATTGTTGCCGCCGGCCGTACACCGGTCGGATCGTTTACCGGTTCATTCGTTAACACGCCGGCCCATGATCTCGGCGCGGCAGTGATACAGGGCCTGTTGTCCCGCGCCGGTCTTGAAGCCTCAGACGTAAGCGAAGTTATTCTTGGGCAGGTACTGACCGCCGCACAAGGCCAAAACCCTGCACGCCAGGCCGCTATTAATGCCGGCCTTCCAATTGAGACGACAGCCTGGGGTCTCAATCAGGTTTGTGGTTCCGGCCTGCGCGCTGTCTCGCTTGGCGCACAACAGATCAAATCCGGCGATGCAAGCGTCGTGATTGCTGGTGGCCAGGAAAATATGTCTCTATCGCCTCACGCGCAGCTTCTGCGCAGCGGCGTTAAGATGGGCGACTACAAAATGATCGACACCATGATCAAGGACGGCCTGTGGGACGCATTCAATGGCTACCACATGGGTACAACAGCTGAAAATGTTGCTGAGAAATGGCAGATCAGCCGCGATCAACAAGACAATTTTGCAGTTGCTTCCCAGAACAAGGCGGAAGCTGCCCAGAAGGCTGGCAAATTCAAGGATGAGATCATCCCCTTCACGGTCAAAACCCGTAAGGGAGAGACAGTGGTTGAAGAGGATGAATACATTCGCCACGGCGCAACACTGGAAAGTGTTACCAAAGTGCGTCCCGCCTTCGCAAAAGATGGCACTGTCACAGCAGCCAATGCTTCCGGCCTGAATGATGGCGCTGCCGCCGTTATGCTGATGAGCGCAGCCGAAGCTGAAAAACGCGGCCTGACACCCTTGGCCCGCATTGCAAGCTCCGCCACTGCCGGTGTTGATCCAGCGATCATGGGCAGCGGCCCGATCCCCGCCTCTCGCAAAGCACTAGACCGGGCTGGCTGGTCTGTTGGAGATCTGGACCTTGTAGAAGCCAATGAGGCTTTTGCCGCACAGGCCTGCGCCGTCAACAAGGAAATGGGCTGGGCCCCTGAGATCGTAAATGTGAATGGCGGCGCAATCGCCATCGGCCACCCGATTGGTGCATCTGGCTGCCGTGTGCTGGTCACACTGCTTCATGAAATGCAGAAGCGCGATGCCAAAAAGGGTCTTGCCACCCTGTGCATTGGTGGCGGCATGGGCGTTGCACTGACAGTAGAGCGTTAAAAACACTTAGCTGGAGCCGGGGTACTCTCTCGGCTCCAAAATCAAAAGAAACTGCGCAAAAAGTGCAGTCAAACCAATTCAGATAAGGGAAGAAAGCATGGGTAAAACAGCATTGGTCACCGGAGGAAGCCGGGGCATCGGCGCCGCAATTTCCATCGCTCTGAAAGAGGCAGGATACACAGTTGCTGCAAGCTATGCAGGCAATGATGAAGCTGCCGGCAAGTTCAAGGATGAAACCGGCATACCAGTCTACAAATGGGATGTATCGGACTATGATTCCTGTGTCGAAGGCATCGCCAAGGTAGAGGCGGATATTGGGCCAATCGACATCCTGGTCAACAATGCTGGTATCACTCGCGACGGCATGTTCCACAAAATGACCCTTGAGCAGTGGCAGGCCGTCATCAACACCAATCTCAATGGCCTCTTCAACATGACCCGCCCCATCTGGGAAGGCATGCGCACACGCGGTTTTGGCCGTGTTATCAACATCTCCTCCATCAACGGCCAAAAGGGCCAGATGGGCCAGACCAACTATTCTTCTGCCAAAGCCGGCGATATCGGTTTCACACGCGCTCTGGCTCAGGAAGGTGCTGCCAAAGGCATCACAGTCAACGCCATCTGCCCCGGCTATATCGGAACAGAAATGGTCCGCGCCATCCCGCAGGAAGTGCTCGACAAACGCATCATCCCACAAATTCCAGTTGGCCGTCTCGGCGAGCCGGAAGAAATCGCAAGATGCGTGGTTTTCCTGGCGAGCGACGATGCAGGATTTATCACCGGTTCAACAATCTCGGCCAATGGTGGGCAGTTCTTCTCGTAAGAACGCCTCATCGCGGCCTAAAAGAAAGCCCGGTCACTTGCCGGGCTTTTTTACAGCGATTGATTCAATGCCAGAACGGGCCAAACCGGTCAAAACGGGCCAAAACGCAATAGAGTTCGCGATCCGGAATCTGGCTCAATTCTGCTGATCTTCAATATTTTGTCTCAGCGCCTTCAATCTGTCAGCGGCCCCATCAGAGCCTGCACGAAAAAGTTCAACCTCGGATTCCCGGAAAAAACCCGTTTCGACAGCATTCGCAAATGCCTGCACCAAATCCTCCAGATGCGCCCGGTCCCGAACCCTATAGGCATAATTCCTATAGTCATTTTCCTGCCTTAGCAGCTTTTTTTCGTCTTCAAGACGCGCATCCAGTTCATCCTCACCATCGTTAAACAGGAAGTACTGATCCCCCTGCTGACGCAGAACGAGATGATGAAATTCTTCGCTATCAGCTGCATAGCCGGACAGCACCAAAAACTGCGACGAGAGCTGATTGATGAAAACCGAGGAATAGCCATCATCAACGCCAAACATCTCGTAAGAATTATCCTGATCATTTTTGACGAGCAGAAATCCCTCTCCGGGTTCATCAGGATTCAATGTGAAGAAACCGAACTCATCGCCAAAATCAAGACCATCACTGAAAAGCTGTTCCTGCGATGCGATGCAACCCGGTAAAGCCAGAATGAGCAGCAAGAACATGAGTTTGCGGAGCATACTCTTCCCCTTTTATGGTGTGTGCTGATCAATTCTAGGAGCAAGCACCATACTTTGTACAGAAGCGCTCTATTACCATTCACCGAGATTCTTCAGAAATTTGCGACACTGTAAAACGAAAAAGCCCGGAGCGTATCGCCAGGCTTTTAGGTATCAGGCAATATGTCAGGCTGCCATTTGGGTGGGCGCCTCTTTAGCACCAGTCATAAAGGCCACAGCATCAGACATCGTGTAGTCCTTCGGGTCAATGACGCATAAGCGTTGACCAAGTCGGTGAATATGGATGCGATCTGCAAGCTCGAAAACATGTGGCATATTGTGACTGATCAAGATGATTGGCAGTCCCTTGGAACGGACATCCTGAATAAGTTCCAATACACGGCGGCTCTCCTTTACGCCAAGCGCCGCCGTTGGCTCATCCATTATGATCACGCGGCTGCCAAAGGCGGCAGCACGAGCCACCGCGACCCCCTGACGTTGCCCGCCGGACAGTGTTTCCACAGCCTGCCCGATATTCTGAATGGTCATCAGCCCAAGCTCGGTCAACTTGTCGCGCGCAAGTTGCTCCATCTTGGCGCGGTCAAGTTTACGGAAGACCGACCCCAGCAAACCAGGCTTTCTGATTTCCCGGCCCAGGAACATATTGTCAGCAATTGACAGTGCCGGAGACAAAGCCAGGTTTTGGTAGACCGTCTCGATACCTGCTTCCCGCGCCTGCTGTGGGGAGCTGAAACTGATCGGCTTGCCGTCCATCAAAATGCTTCCTTCATCAGGACGCACGGCCCCCGACAATGCTTTGATCAGGGTTGATTTCCCCGCGCCATTGTCGCCGATGACAGCCAGAATTTCTCCGGGGTAAAGTTCAAAATCGCAATGGTCCAGCGCTGTCACACGTCCATATCGCTTCACCAGGCCTTTTGCCTGCAAGATTGGAGAACTCATGACGCAACCTTTCTGATCCACTGATCAACTGCAACAGCACCGATGATGAGGGCACCGATCAGCAAATACGTCCACTGCGCATCGGCCCCCAGCAAGCGAAGGCCCAATGTGAAGACCCCCACGATCAAAGCGCCGAACAGCATGCCGGCAATCGAGCCGCGGCCGCCAAACAAAGAAATTCCACCGATCACAACGGCCGTAATACTCTCGATATTGGCCAATTGTCCGGACGTGGGGGAAACTGAGCCGATACGGCCAATCAACGCCCAACCGGCGAATGCACAGATAAGGCCTGACAGCATGTAAACTGAAATGAGTGTGCGTTTGACCTGCACACCGGACAGTTCAGCCGCCTCCGGATCATCGCCAACAGCATAAACATGGCGGCCCCATGCGGTTTGCTTCAGCACATAGGCCAGCACACAAATCAGCACGACCATGAAGATCACGCCAATAGTAAAGTTGGCACCGCCACGACCGGACTCGTCCGCACCGACCTTGAATGTCCAGCCGAACAATTGCAGCAACGGGGCTTCAGTAGCGATTTCCTGGCTGCGGATTGTCTCATTCGCGGAATAAAGAAAATTCGTCGCCAGCACGATCTGCCACATGCCAAGGGTGACGATAAAGGGCGGCAATTTCATAACGGCGATGAGCCAGCCATTGATAAAGCCGCAAAATGTACCGACAAGCAGGCCACATCCAATTGCGACTTCAACCGGCAGGCCATATCGGAACGTGAATTGCCCCATCACCACAGAAGAAAGCACCATGATGGCACCAACCGACAAATCAATTCCAGCTGTCAGAATGACCAGAGACTGGGCAGCACCAACAATGCCCACGATGGCCACTTGCTGAAGGATCAGAGTCAGGGCAAAGGGGGAGAAAAACTTCGAACCAAGCAGAACACCGAATACGGCCAGCGAAATCATCAAAACCACAAGGGGCACTAAAGCCGGTGTCTGATGGAGCACATGTTGTATTCTTTCGAACAACCCGTGCCTTTCTTCAGAAAATTCGACCACACTTTGAGGGCTGCTCGCCGCAGCTTCTTCAAAATCCTGCGTGTTCTGGTTTGACATTTCAGTATCTCCCTCGCCCGACATAGATCACTTAGAAAAATAGGGCGGTTTCCATCACCGCCCTATCATAGTTCAAAGATTTCAGTCGAGAATTAACCCCAGCAAAGGGCCTTGCCTTCTTCAACACTTATGGACTCAACGCCATCAACCGGGGTGTCAGTTACCAAAGCAACACCGGTATCAAAGAATTCCTTACCAGGAGTAGGCGCAGGCTTCGTGCCATCTTTGGCCCAGGCTGCAATAGCCTCAATGCCTTTGGATGCCATCAAAAGCGGATACTGCTGAGACGTTGCACCAATAACGCCATCGGCAATATTCTGAACACCCGGGCAACCGCCATCCACAGACACGATCAGCACGTCACGTTCACGGCCAATTGCCTTCAGTGCTTCGTAAGCACCGGCTGCAGCAGGCTCATTGATGGTGTAAACCACATTCACTTCAGGGTCTTTGACCAGAAGGTTTTCCATAGCCTTGCGGCCGCCTTCTTCGTTGCCCGCAGTTATGTCATTGCCAACGATACGGGGATCAGTCTCGTCACCCCATTTATTGGGATCACCAAGGTCAATGCCAAAACCCTGCAGGAAGCCCTGATCACGCAGTACGCCAACAGAAGGCTGGCTGACGGCAAGGTCAAGCATGGCAATCTTTGCATTTGCAGCTTCATCACCCAATTTGGCAGCAGCCCATTTGCCGATCAGTTCACCAGCAAGGAAATTGTCTGTTGCAAAGGTCGCATCAGCAGAATCAATCGGCTCCAACGGTGTATCCAGGGCAATCACGACAAGACCGGCGTCACGTGCCTGCTGAACAGATGATACGATGGAAGATGTATCGGACGCAGTCAGCAAGATGCCTTTGGCACCATCGGCGATGCAAGTCTCGATTGCAGCAACCTGAGTTTCATGATCACCGTCGACTTTACCTGCGAATGTCTTCAAATCAATGCCAAGCTCTTCCGCCTTGGCGGCCGCGCCCTCTTTCATCTTTACGAAAAACGGGTTGGTGTCCGTTTTTGTAATCAGGCAAGCAGTAATGCTGTGGCTGGCTGCCATTGCAGGAGCCACCATTGCAGTCGTGGACACAAGTGCAGCGGCGCACGCTACGATCAATGTTTTCTTCATATTTCCCTCCGAATGGCAGTCAGGTCTGCCAAAAAAATTAAACGTCACCTCCAGCGACGTTGGCCTAGAAAAATATCATCTGGGTTGTTTTGTCAATAAATAAATAAACTTGATTTATTAATTAACCAGTGCATCTTTCTATCGATCATTTTTGAGGGTAAAGGTAGCGCGATGAGTGTTCCTAAGATCAGATCGCTGAGCGGAGGGGTGAATCAAAGCGGTCTTCGGGACTACAATGAACGCCTCCTTCTCTCCATGCTTCTCAGAAGCGGCCCGATGCCAGGCAGTGACCTGGCGCGTCATGCTGGCTTGTCGCCACAAACCGTTTCCGTCATCCTGCGCAAACTTCAACAAGATGGGCTTTTGGAACGTGGCGAGCCACAGCGTGGACGCGTCGGCAAGCCATCTGTCCCCATGGGTCTGGCACCCGGCGGTGTCCTGTCCTATGGCGTGAAAATTGGACGGCGCAGTGCTGATCTTGTGCTGATCGGCTTCACCGGTGGCATCAGACATCAGATCAACACCACTTATGATTACCCGATGCCTGACAATATTTTTTCTTTCCTGGAAGATGGCATTGAGACGATTTCAGCGAAACTGACATCGAACGAACAAAGCCGGATCTGCGGCATTGGATTTGCCGCTCCGTTTGAATTGTGGAACTGGTATGATCTGGCCGGCGCGCCAGCTGAAGAATTCATATCCTGGAAGGACGTCAATTTTCAGGAACGCGTCGCCCGGTTCAGTACGTTGCCGGCCCGCGTGGTCAATGATGCCACTGCCGCATGCAAGGCAGAGCATGTTTATGGCAGAGGCAAGGAATTTCGCGATTACGCCTACTTCTTCATTTCAGCCTTTGTCGGCGGCGGTGTGGTTCTCAACCATTCCGTCTTTGAAGGCCACCAGGGCAATGCAGGCGCGCTAGGCTCGCTGCGAAGCATTGGACCCAATGGAGAAAGCCGCCAGCTCATCGACATCGCATCCATCAATCTATTAGAACGCCGGTTACAGCAGGTCGAAATAGATCCACAAATCCTGTGGCAACAACCCCAGGATTGGAGCGAAATCTCGCGCTATGTTGAACATTGGGTCGGCCAGACCGCGCAGGAGCTTGCAAAAGCGGCGCTGTCAACTTGCTCGGTCATCGATTTTGAAGCCATCATGATCGATGGCTCTTTTCCAGAAAATGTGCGCCATGAACTGGTGGAACGAACACAACGTTACCTCATCAATCAGGACACCAGAGGATTGATACCGCCCAGAATCGAAGCAGGTAGCATCGGCGGCAATGCACGCGCAATTGGTGCCGCCAGCGGCCCCATCTTCTCTCAGTTTCTGCTCAACACAAATGTTGGATTGGCCACAGTCTAAGCCAGCGCCTGCAATGCAATGCAATGCGCCGGTTCTGTTAAAATCAGGTCTTTGGCTTTTTGCGCGAAGGATGCTCCTGCCACGCCTCAGCATCGCCAAACTCGGTAAAGTCAGCATAATGCGAATGGGGCTGTGCAATTTTGCTCGCGTGCTTGATTGGGCACCAGAACTGCTCGGTACGAGCCGCGATTTCCTGTGCGAACGCAAAAATTCCATTGGCATAGCCACAATAGACGCAATTCAGTTTTTCCATGCCATTCAGATAGGCAAGGTGATGGCGGTCGATCACCACATAATCTGCCCTCCGGACACGCGCGACCTTCCAAAGCCGAAAACACACCCCTTGATAAATAAACAGGAAGATGTCCAGAAAAGCGATCGGGAAAACCATCCCGTATACGAACGGAGCCGACATGTGAGCGCCAATTGGCAGATTCAGAATATAGGGAATTGTAGGCGATCGCTGGGCTCTGTGTTGATCCACAGTGGCATCATCAAAAAACATCCTGTCGAGATCTGGTTTTGATGTTTGTGGCGTCTCTTCGCTGTCCTCCAAAACACGCAGCTTGTCCTGCAGTCCGGCAATTTCAGCACGTAGGTGCACAATCTTGCTATCCATAAGGCCCTCCCCCTTTTGCTTCTGCACCTTGCTGACAAATCAGCCTGAACACAATACGGCACTCTCAGTTTCATGCGGTCGCAGATGAAGGTTACAGGTCTAAGCACCGTTTATCAGGATGGCCAAAAGTGACAGCAACGTTGGAATTCGACCTCCTGAATCTCGACATTAACTCAGCGTAGCAAAAGCGTTCCAGGCAAATCCGACACCACGCACCGGCTTACTGATTTGTAATCAACTTGTAATGTTGCACTGCAAAAACGTCATATTCTGACCATCGTCATTTCTCACCTTTGCAATTGCTGGTTGATGCATGCATCCACAGCTCAATCACGGTTTTCGGCCCACTTGGCTCCCATCATTCCACAAAGGCAGAGTTTTGAAATGAATGTTTTTAAACAGGTCTTGCTTGCCCTGGTGCTTCTCATTGGCGGCATAGCACTTGCGCCATACATTTTTCCGGCAAGCTCTTCACTCATGTCGCAACTTGGTGTGCCAAATCTATTCGGCAGTGCATCGAGCGAAGGTGAATTAGGTTCTGAAGCTGATAGCGGTCCGCCAGCAGGTCCCGGAGGCGGCGGGCGACAAGCCTCTCTTGTTACGACGGCGTCATCCCAAACAGCTAGAATCAATGACCGTCTGGAGTCGATCGGCAGTGGCGAAGCCGTGAAATCAGTTGCTGTTGTGCCGCAGGTAAGTGGCGTTCTTGCAGAAGTGCTTGTTAAGTCCGGCAGCAAGGTGAGTGCAGGCCAGACAATCGTGCGCCTTAACTCCCAAACAGAGGAAGTCGCGCTTGAAGCTGCCAAAGTTGATCTCGTTGCAGCGGAACTGAAACTTGAGCGCTACGCCAAGCTACGGATTTCTGATTTTGGAACGCAGCAAGAATTGGAAGAATTCCAAGCGACCTTTGATGCCGCAAAACTGGCCGTAAAAGAGGCGGAAGTGAACCTTGACTACCGCACCATAGCAGCCCCCATAAATGGCGCCATTGGCATCGTTTCCGTTGAAGTTGGTGACTATGTAACAACAGAAACCGAAATTGCCGTGGTCGATGACCGATCCAGCATTCTGATCAACTATTGGGTGCCGGAACGGTTTGCTGGCTTGGTTGAAGTCGGTCAACGCGTTCAGGCTACATCATTTGCCTATAGCAACGAGAATTTTGTTGGTGAGATCAGCGCCATTGGCAGCCGAATTGAAGCTGCAAGTCGCACGTTCCAATTGCAGGCAAGCATAGACAATTCAGAAGATCGCCTGCTGCCGGGCATGTCGTTTGCTGTCTCCATGCAGTTCGGCGGCAATGAGTTTCCTTCGGTCGATCCGCTTGCGGTGCAATGGGATTCAGAAGGTTCCTATGTTTGGCGCGTCAGCGATGGCACGGCCAACCGCCTCCCTATTCGCATTGTGGAGCGAAATGTGGACTCCATTCTTGTCGATGGCGCATTGGCCGATGGCAATGAGGTGATAATCGGGGGTCAATTGGGACTAACGGATGGCGCTGAAGTTAAAGCCGTCAATGCCAGTTTCACCTCCACAGACAATCAGCTTGAAAGCGTCAAGTCCCCGGAAACAGCTTCCGACAATGCCGTTGATCAAATTGACATCGAAGAGACCGAGAGTTGAGGCGTAAATCAATGAATCCGACTGAAACAAATGGTGGCAACAATTCAGGCGGAATTACCGCGCTTTTCGTACGCCGCCCGGTCTTGGCCATTGTTGTCAATTTGTTGATTGTGGTGGCCGGTTTGGCAGCCATTATGGGCATTCCCATTCGCGAACTTCCCGAAGTTGATAATCCGGTGATCACAATCACCGCCTCATATTCTGGTGCATCTGCCGAAACGATGGACCAGGAGGTAACTGACGTCCTGGAGAGCGCAGCCAGTCGCGTGTCGGGTGTTAAGGCAATTTCATCAACATCATCGATTGGCAGTAGCCGCGTTGAAGTCGAATTTACCGATGACATCGATCTGAATGTTGCAGCGGCCGACTTACGCAACGAAGTCAATCAAGTTGAAAATGACTTACCAGATGGTGCTGAAGAGCCAAACATCATTAAAGCCGACAATGATGAAGCGCCGATTATGCGGCTGTCAGTCACATCTCCCAGCATGTCGATCGAAGATTTAAGCACGCTCGCCGACAAGGATGTCAGCGACCGACTGAGATCGGTCAGTGGTGTCGCGGACATAGAATTATTTGGCGACCGCGACAAAGTTTTTCGGGTCGATATTGATCAAGCTCAGCTTGCGATGAGAGTCCTCACAGTCGCTGATGTCAGTGCGGCCTTGCAAGATGCCGCGCTCGACATTCCGGCTGGTGATCTTAGCCGCAATTCACAAAATCTGACCATACGTGCAATTGGCCAAATTCAAACACCAGAACAGTTTGAGCAGGTCATTTTACAAGACAATACGAGGTTGGGCGATGTTGCCGTGGTGACATTGGGGCCGGACACACAATCAACCAGCATTCGAACGGACGGTCAGACCGGCATTGGACTCAATATCATCCGTCAATCAGGGTCCAATACGCTGGAGATTTCAAATGGAATCAAGCAGGCTATTGAAGATTTGCAGCCGCTTTTGCCGGAGGATGTTACGATTGCGATCAACAGCGATGATGCAATCTTCATCGACGGTGCGATTACCGAAGTAATGAAGTCGCTCGGGCTTGCGACGCTCATTGTGATCGCTATCATCTATCTGTTTTTAATGAACATACGCGCGACTCTGATCCCAGCAATCACGCTTCCCGTGGCATTGATCGGGACAGTTGCCGGTGTTTGGGCAGCTGGTTTTTCGATCAACATAATCACACTATTGGCGTTCGTTCTTGCAACCGGCATGGTGGTGGATGATGCGATTGTGGTTCTTGAAAACATCGTGAAAAAACGCAGCGCAGGAATGGGTCCCCGGGCCGCAGCCGTGGTTGGAACGAAAGAAGTATTTTTCGCCGTCATAACCACAACAGCAACGTTGGCCGCTGTGTTTGTCCCACTATCCTTTTTGCCCGGTAATGCCGGCGGCCTTTTTCGGGAGTTTGGCTACACGCTCGCCATTGCTGTGACGATTTCATCCATCGTAGCGCTTTCGCTGTGCCCCATGCTGGCCTCAAAACTTCTGACAAAAGATATGACGCAAGAAAAAGAACACGGCCGTGTGATTGGTGGAATTACTGCCGCAGGGCGGAAAAGCACCAAATTCTATGGTGCGATGTTACGTTTTTGCATTGATGCACCAATTGTTGTCTTGGCCATTGCGACTGTATTTTCGCTCGTAGCCTGGACATTATATGGCGTGCTGCCAGAAGAGATTACACCGCCGGAAGATCGTGCAGTGGCAATCATGAGAGTGACTGCCCCGCAGGGTGTAAGCCTTGAATATACCGAAAGTCAGTTGCAACGCATCGATCAATTGATGACGCCGTTCAAGGAAAATGGCGAAATTGAAAACACGTTTGTGATATCAGGCAACGGCACCGAAACCAATCAGGGTGTGCTTGTCATGCGCTTGGCACTCTGGGATGACCGTGACCGCAATCAACAGGAGATTGTTGACGATATTAATGCGACAATCAGCAGCGTGAACAGCGTTCGCGCATTTGTTATCTCCCCCAACAGCCTTGGTATTCGTGGCGGTGGCTCAGGCTTGCAAATGGCTATTGTGGGCGGCGACTACCCCGAATTGGCAGAGATAGCCAAAGACCTCATGTCTGAAATGGCGGGTGATACAACATTTGGCCGCACCGAGGTTTCCTATGAAAGCACGAAGCCGCAGCTCTTGATCAGCATAGATCGAGAAACCGCGGACCAGATCGGCGTTGACATTTCGGGTTTGGAGTCCGCGCTGCAAGCGGTTTTGGATGGCCATGATGTTGTGGATGTTTTTGTTGAAGGGGAAGCCATTGGCGTCAAACTGATGTCAACAACACATCCGGTCAACGACCCCACCGATCTGGAGAATATCTTCCTTATGACAGAGGACGAACGCATTGTTCCCATGTCTTCTATTGCAAGCCTGGAGGAAAACGCTGTTGCGCCAAGCCTGAACAGGGAAGAAAAACTTCGCGCTGTCACAATCACAGCCGAACTTGGTGACGATATTGCGTTGCGCGAGGCCATGGAGAAGATGGAAGCTCTGGCCGCACCCCTATTGACGTCCGGAACATACCTTGTGCCGCTGTCAGAGGCCGCAACTTTGAACGAAACATCAAGCGGACTGGCGCTCGTCTTTGGCTTTGCCATTGTAATCGTTATTTTGGTATTGGCAGCTCAATTTGAAAGTTTTGTCAGCAGTTTGATCATTGTTCTGACGGTCCCGCTTGGTCTTGCCTGTGCGGTATTTGCACTTTGGTTTAGTGGAACAAGTCTGAATGTCTACAGCCAGATCGGTCTTGTGCTGCTGGTCGGTATTATTGCAAAGAACGGCATATTGATCGTCGAATTCGCAAACCAATTGCGCGATGGTGGAATGAGCGTTCGGGATGCGGCGGAGCAAGCCGCATTGCAGCGTTTGCGCCCGGTCATGATGACCATGATTTCAACAGTTCTTGGTGGCCTGCCTTTGGTGCTGTCATCAGGCGCAGGCTCAGAGGCGCGCGTTGCGCTTGGATGGGTTATTATTGGAGGGTTGGGCCTTGCAACTCTGGCCACCTTGTTTGTAACCCCGGTTGTCTATCGGCTGCTGGCCGGATTTTCCACGTCGAAGGCAGCCGAAGAAAAACGACTGAATGATGAACTTTCAGCAGGGCCTGCAAGCACCTAGAATCTGAACCCAATTGCGGATTGAATTGGATTTCAGGCCCTGGCCTGCACTTTGTTATTTACTCACTCGCCCACCCTTTACCGGATGCAATTTGCAGTGTCAGCCAGGCTGTGGTCAGTGTCTGTGTGGCTGCTGCCAGGGTCAAACGCGATGAGGCACTGTTGCGTTCCGCATCCAGCAAATCGGTGAGATCGGTTACTCCGGCTTCATAGGTTTCGCGCGAGATTTCCAACACACGATCATACGCTTCTGATGCACGACGATCAGCTTCCACTGTACGGCGGCTTCGCAAGTACCTGCTCTGTGCTGTTTGAACTTCCTGTACGGCCGTATTTACCGTGTCACGCCAGGTCAGTTCCGCTTGTCTGGCAAAGGAAACTCTTTGGTCCCTGGTCGCCCTCAATGAGGGCTGATTGAGAACCGGCAGGTTGAGGGTTGGTCCAAAGCTCCAGCTTGAGGTGGTCGCAACTGTAATTGAGCCATCAAGCGTGATGGAAGGATACAGATCAGCCTCGGCCATACCGATTGCCGCGGTCGCTGCTGCCAAATCCCGTTCTGCAGAATTGATGTCTGGCCTGTTGCGCACTAAATCAGCCGGCATGCCGACGCCTGAATTGCGTTTCGGGAGCGGCTGCGGAGCACCCTTTTGCAAAGTCAGATAGAGCGGTTCTGCAGGCTCATCAAGCAGCGCAGCGATGCCGTAAACGGCAGTAAAGAAACTTGTCTCCAGGGCTGGCAATCCAGCTTGCGCTTCTTCTAGCAGCGCCTCTGCATTTGCAACATCCAAACGCCCTGCGGCGCCCACCTCCCTTTGCGCCTGTACCACTTCCAAAGTTTTCTGCAAAGAACTGATGGTTTGCCGCGTTAACGCCAAGGCTTCCTGATTGTAGCGTGCATCAATATAGTAGCCCACAAGGCTGGTGAAGAAGTTCAGCCGTGCCGTGCCCACGTCAAATTGCGATGCCTGAAGTTGCGCTTTTGCCTGTTCGCGCGCACGTCTTTGCCTGCCAAAAATATCCAGGATGAGGCTCGCGGTCGCAGTCGCTGTTTTCTCTGAATATGTGGAGATGTCATCACCGCCCTGCCGGACGACCGATCCGTCAAAATCACCACTGGTGAGCGCAGCGCCGCCCGTCGTGCCAAGCACCGCACGAGCGGCCACAACGCGTTCAACAGCGGTTTGAATATCGATGTTTTGTGAAAGCCCCCGTTCGACAAATTGATTGAGAGGTTGATCATTCAGGTCCAGCCACCACGAACTTAATGCCACATCAGCAATTGATTGGGTCGATCCTTCAACAAACTTGCTTGAGAGGTTGGCATTTGGCGTCTCATATACCGGGCCAACAGAGGTGCATGATTGCAGGACAACTGCCCCGCAAAGCAAAATACAATATCGGGCTTTCAAATCACATACTCCGGGCTGTTGGGAAATTTGCGTGGACCAGAACAACGCCTTGAGTAGATAGAAAGTTAATATGTTAACATTCTGTCGCCCATATTAACTAGCTGTAATAAATCATCAATTTTTGTGACACAGTGAGCATTCTACTATGAACTGCAATGCTGGCCGGATGCGAAGCGTGATTGAGTTGCGCTGCCACGCCTGAGCATCGCCAAACTACGTAAAGTCAGAATAATGCGAATGGGGCTGTGCAATCTGGCACGGGTGGATAGCCACTCACATCCCCAAAGGACATACAATCAATTGGTTCAGCCTTTGGCCCCCGATAAACCGCAACGCGCGGCGATGCAGGCGTTGGCATCTGACACTTTTAGCCGGCACATTGCACTTCAACCCTGCGGTTCAGGGACCTGCCTGCTTCATCATCATTGCTCGCAATAGGGTCATCTTCACCACGCCCGGCTGCAGCGATTTGTAAAGCATCAATCCCAAGCGCAACCAGAGCTGCGACAACGGATTGAGCGCGGCGTTGCGACAAGTCGCGGTTATAATCTTCCGCACCTTCGCTGGACGAATGTCCGATGATCTGGATAGCCTCACCGCCATCCAGCAGCAGCCCGTCGTAAAGATTCGTTATGATGATCCGGGATGTCGGTGTGATGATATCACTGTCAAAGTCGAACCCGATCCCATGAACAATTGAGCCACAGCCAAGTTTGGGCGGCTCCTGCTCCAGACAGGAAGGCGCGTTGTCTGAGTGATCTCCATCATACTGTTTAAAGGGCGCGCCATTTGTCGAACGAAGACCCCGGATTGCACCGTCTTCAGCTGCAATCAGTATGAACTGGGAAGGTATACCTGCAGAATCCGTGCCCAGTGCACGCAAAACACTGCCTTGTACCGTCCCTGAAAGCGTAGAGTTCCCATCATAGCAACCGGTAACGGTTGCGCCATTCCGTGCCAATTCCAATTTGACACCGCGCCCTTTCCAAACGCCAGAATAACTGTCCGACGGCTCCTGATCTTGTTGGGTGCCATTTGCGATGAGTTCTGAAAATTCAAAAAAACTCTTGTCCTTTTGAACGTCGATACCATCCTGCAAGCGCAGCCGAACCCAACGCACCTCCGGTTGATTGTCTGTCAGGGTTAATTCTGTGAATTGGCCACTTTCATCGTGAACTTCCAACTCACCCTGCCCGAGAACGACGAATGGCCCATCGGCTGATACAGAGGACCCCAGCACATCGATCTTTTTGAAAAAGGTCTGGTAGGGGCTGGGGGTTTCCTTGACATTTGGGATGGCAAACCGCTCAAATCGAGTTAATGCGGGCAATGAATAGGTAATTTCCACAATGTCGGTGGTCAGCGCTGGTTTGGGCGTTGCCACATAGCCCCCCGCATTCCCGTCAATCGCAGCAATGGCCTGTTCCATGACGATGCGAAGATCGGCATCTCCGCTTGATATTGAAACCGGTAATGTGCCCTGCGCGAATGACATCAGGTCAACGGTTGCTCGTTCGTTGGCAAACGTTGGCTGGGCAGGGTAAACGGCACCAAGGATGCCGAGAACAATCAAAAATCTGGTCCAAGACCCCTTCAAATCGATTTCCTTTCCTGGTTACGCCGACGGGCGCGATCCGAAATGCGCTTGTCATTACGGCAATCAACTCGTTACTCATATTTTATTTGCAAACCCAGAAATTGCAAATGCAGGCTCTGCACATATAAATCGAAGGGCATTCATGAACGCCGAAGCTACGTGATCAAGCAGAGGGGTGTTGATAGTCGCGCTGTGCCAAAGCGGTAGTGTGGGCTCCCGGTTGCCAGTGCTGTTACGGAAGTATCTTTCAGCAACACCAGCATTGTGTGATCACTTTCAGCCCGGAGTTGACCTTGTTGCCACCAATTATCAACATCACATTTCCCCAGAACGGACGTTCGCATCAAACGCGGCATCTTGTCCCGCGAAGCATCGATCAGAGGAGACGTTATTGTACACATCGGTCTCTAAACGGAGGCGTGCCCCCTCAACCGGAGCACCAAAGGCATCATCGCGAGAACCAGAATAGCAGAGACCAGAAAAGGTGCACCCGGCAAATAGATACCTTCACCATCGACGGAGGCTTGAAACAGTGCAGTCATTGCCAGGGGCGACAGGATCGCGGCGACGGATGACAGCGAGGCAATAACACCCTGCACGACGCCCTGACGATCTTCATCCGCCTGGTTCGACGCCATTGCCGTCATGAGCGCTGGCACGAGATCCGACAAAGCGGCAAGCAGAAGAAAGACGACCAGAGCCGTCACCGTTCCGGTAAACCCAAAACCGATCATCCCGATCAATGCCGAAATCATGCCCAGCAGCAGGGTGCGGAAATCCCCGATCCATCTGATGAAAACCGGCATCAGCCCCCCTTGAACCAGCGCCAGCAGCACGCCGTAGGCGGCAAGCGACAGCCCGATATAAAGCGTCGGCCAGTCAAACACTTCACGGGTCCAGAAAGCCCAAAGCGTCGGGTAGACCATATTGGCGAACTCGAAGATGAAAATGCATAGAAGCGGCACTGCAAGCCCCGGCATGCGGAATGCATCGAATATGGATTTGAACGGGTTGAGATCCCGTTTGCCGAAGGCACGCCGTTTGTCAGGGGTCAAGCTCTCCGGCAATACGAAATACCCGAATAATGCGTTGCCGGCCGACAAGGCCGCTGCGATCCAGAACGGCGCCGCAATACTGATTTCGGCAGCAAGCCCGCCAACAGCAGGACCAAGAACAAATCCGATCCCGAATGCCGCGCCGATCAGCCCAAAATTTGCAGCCTTCTTCTCCGGCTCGGAAATGTCAGCGATATAGGCCGTGGCGGTGATATAAGTCGCGCCCGCAAGGCCTGCGAGGGTGCGCCCGAGGAGGAGCAGCCAAAAACTATCCGCCAACGCCATGATAACATAGTCCAATGCCAACATGACAAGCGCCGCAATCAAGATCGGCCTGCGGCCAACCGCGTCCGAAATACTCCCGACAATTGGGCCACACAGGAACAATGCGCCCGAATAGGCCGCCATCAGCAGCCCACCCCAGAGCGCGCCCTGTCCGGTGTCACCAGCACCCACACGATCCATCAGGTCCGGCATGATGGGGAATACGATTCCGATGCCGATGGCATCAATCATCAGCGTTATGAGAATGAAGACAATGGCGCGGTTTTTGAACATATCATCCTATCGGACGGGTCTACGCGCAAAGCAAGCCAAAATGGGTGGGCTGTATGACTCCACTTCTACAATCGCGACTCTCGACATTTGAAACACAGCCGAACACCAAAAGTTGCATGGGATGTGCACGCGATTTCAAATTTTCAGCGACACGTTTGGTGGAAAATGATTTTTCAGGCCCATACTCAAGTTAGCTTTTCATAAATGCATCATATTTCTTGATCATCCAAGTGAGTTGCTCCCCAGTTGACATCCATTTTTTACGCCTGCCCTTGACTGAGTACTCAGTATGTACTTAATTGCACCTCAATGAGAGAGCAACATGACTGAACCATTAAGAACCATGGCCTATGCACGATTCCGGGAGAGCCTTTTTGACCGGCGGCTGAAGCCTGGCCAATTTGTGTCCCAACGCGAACTGAGTGAATTGTTGGATGTGCCTATGGGGGCCATCCGGGAAGCGCTTAAGCGGCTGGAAGCGGATGGACTTATCAGCCTGATCGCCCAGCGTGGCGTGCAGATTGCCGATGTGAATGTTGCCTTTATCAATGATGCCTTTGAATTCAGGATCATGATTGAAACAGAAGCCGTGCGGCGCAGTGCTGAGGCGCCAGATGTTGAGCGGCTCACCGATCTGCGGTCCAGAACGCAGCAAATCATCGACCAGACGAGAAATGCCCCATCGGACGATCTGATGCAGGCCGGATTACAAATTGATCTGGAGCTTCACGAGTTTCTGGTGTCGGTGTTCACCAACAGTTTAATCCGACAATCCTATCAGCAGTTGGAAGACAAGGTTCGGCTGATCCGACTGAATGGGACATATACCGTAGACCGCCTGCGCGCTGCCATGCATGAGCATCTTGAAATTATCGATGCGCTTCTGGCAGGTGATGAGCAGGCTGCCATGGCCAGCCTGAACGCCCATCTGACAACGTCCTGGCGTCGGTCCCTTGGGTTGCCCCCGGAGCTGCGCTCGAAACAACGCAGTGAGCCGCAATGACAATCCGCAATGTCCTGTTTCTGTTTTCTGACCAGCACAATCAGAAAGTTGCCGGTTGCTACGGCGATAGCGTGGTGCAAACTCCCAATATCGATAAATTGGCGCAGGATGGCGTGCGGTTTGACAATGCCTACTGCCCCTCCCCCATCTGCGTTCCCAGCCGGATGGCCAGCCTCACAGCACGCTGGCCGCATCGGCAGGAATGCTGGACGAATGACGATATATTGCGCTCCGATTTGCCAAGCTGGCTGCATGCGGCAGGTGCTGCAGGCTATGCGCCGGTTCTGATCGGGCGGCTCCATGCCATCGGGCCGGATCAGATGCATGGTTACGCGGAACGACAGGGCGGAGATCACAGCCCCAACTGGCAGGGCGCGCCGCGCCAATCCATGGGTGTGTTGAGTGAAACCAATGATCCAACAGCAGCATCGCTGCAAAAAACCGGCCCCGGATACAGCGCCTATCAGCAAAAGGACGCCGATATTACCGACGCGGCCGTTAACTGGCTGACCCATCAGGCCCCTGCCTTGAATGCGGACGGAAAACCCTTCTGCCTGACCGTCGGGCTGATGCTGCCACATCCGCCCTATGTGGTCGATGACGAGGCCTATGATCTTTACGCAGGCAAGGTTCCACCGCCGGAATTGGGGCCAGAGGCAGCCGATCATGCTTTCCACCGCTGGTGGCGTGACAACCGCGGTGTCGCAGATCTGACAGCGGAAGAGGCGGACCGGGCAAGAACAGCCTATTGGGGTCTGGTTCACCGCATGGATGAGATGATCGGCCGAGTTCTTGAGGCGCTTGAAGCTGCCGGACTGATGGAGAACACGCTGATTATATACGCCTCAGATCATGGCGACCATCTGGGCGAGCGCGGGCTATGGTGGAAACACACATTCTATGAGGAATCGGTCAAGGTTCCCCTCATCATGCGCCTGCCCGGTGTACTGCCTGCAGGAGAGGTCCGCGATCAGGTAGTCAACCTTGTCGACCTCAGCCAAACCATGCTTGAGGCGATGGGAACAGACCAATTACCCCATGCCGACGGGCGCAGTTTCTGGACCCTGGCACAGGATGCCACAGCAAGCTGGAGCAACGAAACCTTTTCCGAATACTGCACGGACACCGTTCCGGCATGGACAGGAGGACGGGCGGTGCAGCAGCGCATGATCCGTTCCGATCAATGGAAACTGATCATCTACAATGACGAAGCGCCACAGCTTTTCAATCTCAACGCCGATCCATCTGAACAGCACAATCTGGCAGATAATCCGGAGTATCGCCAAGTCCAGCACCGCCTGATGGCACGCCTCACGCAGGATTGGGACCCGACCGCCATTGCAGAACGCATGCTTGAGCGCCGCGTTGAAAAGGACATCGTGCTGAATTGGGCGCAGCAAACCAACCCAACCAGCACCCATATCTGGAATTTTTCACCCGACATCAACAAACTGAGCGGCCGTCAGTCAGACGGCTGAGAACGATCAATTTTTCAAACGAAACGAAGGAGGAAAGAATGAAAAACTTTACACGCAGGACCCTTACAATGGCCGCTCTTGGCCTGACGGCTGCATTGGCCTTGCCAATGGCAGGACACGCGCAAGCCTATCCGGAAAAAGCCGTACAGATCACCGTGCCCTTTGGCGCTGGCGGTGGCACCGACACATTTGTGCGCACCATCCAACCCTTTGTGGAAAAGCAACTTGGGGCCGATCTCGTGGTGCTGAATGTACCTGGCGCCGGGTCCGTAACCGGAAGTCGCGGTGTCATCGGCAAAGACCCGGATGGCTATTCAGTTCTGGTCAATCACGCCACGCTGTTGACCAATATGGCTATCGGCAAAGCAGACTTTGATGTCTCCTCTTTTGAGCTTGCGGCTTCCACCACATCCATTCCGCTTGTCGTTGCGGTTCCGGCCTCTTCTGCCGCCAATTCACTGGACGAGTTGAAAGCTCTCTTATCAGGCGGAGACCCGGTCATTGCGGGCGTCAATATTGGTGCAGTCAATCACTTTGCCATGTTGATGCTGGAATCTGAGCTTGGCGCAGGCAAGTTCCGCTATGTGCAAACTGGTGGTGGTGCCAAGACCATTGCCGCCTTGCTGGGTGAGCAAATCGCGGTTGGTGTGTTAAGTGGCGCAGAAGCCAAACCCTTGCTGGAAGCTGGCGAAGTCAAAGTCATTGCAGCTCTGTCTGGTGACCGCATTCCCTATCTGGCTGATGTAGCAACGGCTGCGGAACAAGGTGCCGATGTGGACTTTTCCATCGAGCACAGCTGGTACTTCCCCAAAGGTACACCGGCTGACGCCATCGCTGCATTCTCTGCGGCACTGGAAAAAGCCATTGGCGATGCGGAATTGCAGGCCATCCTTGATGAGCGCGGCATTACGCCAACCTATTATGGGCCTGATGCAGCTCCTGCCCGTGTGGCGGCCACACTGGCACAGTTGAAAAGCGCAGCAGACCTGATCGAGAACTAGGTTCGCCAACCACTTTCTGGAAGGCCAGACCCAATTGAGGTCTGGCCTTCAGTCCTTACCGTGACCGGGGAAAACCACAATGTTTGAAGTGCTGAGCCTTGGCACAACCCTGTTCATTGGATTGGGGGTCTTGCTGGGTATTGTCGTCGGCGCAATTCCGGGACTGACGGCAACCATGCTCATCGCATTGTCGCTGCCATTCACCTTTTCCATGGACCCAATTCCAGCCATCTCTATGCTGGTTGGCATGTATGTGGGTGGTGTGTCCGGCTCACTGATTACGGCCATCATCCTGCGCATGCCCGGCACCCCGGCTTCGGTCATCACCACGCTGGACGGCTATCCAATGGCGCAAAGAGGTGAAGCTGGTAAAGCTCTGGCCCTTGCCATTTGGGCCAGTTTCTTTGGCGGTCTCATATCCTGGGTTTTTCTGGTTCTGCTGTCCGAACCGCTCAGCCGTATGGCCGTCCGCTTCTCAAAATTCGACTATTTCGCGCTGGTCGCCATGGCACTTTTGCTGATTGTATTTCTCAGCAAGGGCAACATGTTGCGCGGCCTGATTTCCGGGGCATTGGGCATTCTGGCCGCAACGCCCGGTTCGGACCCGATCAGTGGCTCCTTCCGATTTACGTTTGGAATTCAGTGGCTGGAAAACGGTTTCCCATTGCTGGCTGTTCTGATTGGCCTGTTCGCCGGAAATCAAATCCTTCAAGAGGTACAGGGCCTGTCCAGGCAGGCTAAAGAACGCCCAAACACGAATGCAAAAATGTCTCTGAACCCGAGCGCATTGTTACGACACTGGATCAACATCCTGCGCTCCTCGGTTCTGGGCACCTGGATTGGCGTATTGCCGGGCGTCGGTGCCAATGTGGGCTCGGCATTTGCCTATTCCGTTGCGCGCAGCTTTTCGCGAAAGCCGGATGATTTCGGCAAAGGAAGCGAAGAAGGGCTGGTCGCATCGGAATCCGCCAACAACGCCACGGTTGGTGGGGCCTTGGTGCCGCTTGTGGCGCTTGGAATTCCCGGCAGTGTGGTCGATGCTATTCTGCTTGGCGGCCTTGTCATTCACGGCGTCCAACCCGGACCATTCCTGTTCCGCAATGATCCCGGCATGGTCTATGCCATCTTCAATGCAGCCTTTATCGGCAATGTCATCATGCTGTTGGCCATGTTGGTCTTGACCCGGCACATTGCCAAAATTGCCATGATCCCCAAAGAATATCTGCTGCCGCCCCTGGTCATCATGTGTGTCGTGGGAACCTTTGCCATTTCAAACGCATGGTCGACCGTCTTCGTCATGCTGTTGTTTTCTTTTGTAGGCTTTGGGCTGGAGCGCAGCGGCTATGCACTGGCCCCCTTTGTCATTGGCTTCATTCTGGCGCCAATCGCCGAGGAAAATCTGCGCTCGGCAACCATGTTCACAGATGGGGCCATCATGCCTCTTCTGCTCACTCCGGTGCCCATTGCGGTTGTCATCATCAGTACGATCATGTTTTTGCTGAACAGACGCTTTTCCTGAAGGACACAATATGAGCCTGCGCATTTTTGATGTTTTGCTGCTGTTTATCGGAGCGGCCTTTACCTATCAGGCCATCCAGACACCGCCGGAAAACTACGACGTCATGGGCCCGTCCCTTTGGCCACTCTCTGTCGCGATATCGCTATTGGTCTTGCTGGTTCTGTCTTCGGTCTTTTCCAGACGATCAGACGAAAACCGGGAGTCACAACTCAGCATTCGGTTTTGGCTCATGTGCCTTGCCATGATCGCATTTGTTGGCGTGCAACTCGTGGCGATCATGCCGTTTTTCCTGTCCGCTGCCGCCTTTTGTTTTTGCGCATTCCTGCTGATGACACATCACCGCGATGTCAAAAGCCTCCTGCAGGCAGCCGGGGCTGCGCTGTTATTCTGCTTTGCGATCCAATACGTCTTCACGCAAGTCATAAATCTGGACCTGAAAACCGCATTTTAACGCCCAAGACGAATTGTGCACCTTAGGGCCATTTTACCTCTGGCGGCATGGAAGACAGGATCGAGGCAACATTGCCTCCAGTCTTCAAGCCAAAGATCGTACCTCGGTCATAGAGCAGATTGAATTCCACATAGCGCCCACGACGGATCAGCTGCTCATCACGAGCGGCCCCATCCCAATCCTGCTCCATATTGGCGCGCACCAATTGTGGATAAATATCCCGAAAGGCGCGGCCCACATCCTGTGTGAAGGCAAAATCTGCATCCCAGTTTCCTGAATTCAGATAATCGTAGAAAATGCCGCCAACGCCGCGCGTTTCCTTACGGTGTGGCAAGTAGAAATACGTGTCACACCAATCCTTGTAACGCGGATAGTCAGCCACTTCATGGGCTTCGCAGGGCGCACGCATGGCCGCATGAAAGGCCTGCGTATCCGCATCATCCTGTGTGCGCCGCGCATCCAGAACTGGCGTCAAATCCGCTCCACCGCCAAACCATTGGCGTGTCGTCACAACCATTCTTGTGTTCATGTGAACGGCAGGCACATTGGGGTTTTGCGGATGGGCAATCAGCGAAATTCCGCTGGCCCAAAAGGAAGGGTCCTCGTTCGCGCCCGGTATCTGTCCGCGAAACTCCGGAGCAAACTCTCCATGAACCGCAGAGATGTGAACACCCACCTTTTCAAATACCCGCCCGCGCATAAGCGACATTTCACCACCGCCACCCTTGGCACCACTATGGTCCTTGCGCTGCCATTCTGTCCGTTCAAACCGCCCCGGAGCCTGGTCAGACAAAGGCCCGATCAAGGCATCTTCAAGAATTTCGAAAGAAGCACAAATCTCATCGCGTAATTGACGGAACCAATTGGACGCAATCTGTTTCTTGTCTTCAATCCCCTCCGGCACCGGGCCGGGAATTGGCTTTGACGGCGTATCTTTCTGATCGGTCACTGGCTTATCCATCATATGCTGTTTTGTCTGCCACTTGTCTTTCAGACTTTACGCTTCAAATCCAGACCCTGGGGTGCGGACTCTTTATGGGTCCACTCCCTAAAGAGCCACTTGCCTCAACGCTTCTCCCAGAACCATGGCCCCGGAAATCGCCACATTCAGCGAACGGGCGTCACCATGCATGGGAATAAGAATGCGCGCATCCGCAGCCTCATGCACCTGGTCCGGCACTCCGGCGGATTCCCGCCCCAGCATCAGCACGTCATTTTCCTGAAACCGAAAATCTGTATAGACCTCTGCCGCCTTTGTAGAGAGCAGCACAATGCGGCGCTTTTCGTCACGGCAAAAGGCTTGGAATGCGGCCCAGTCAGCATGTTGCACGAGCGCTGCCTTCTCCAGATAATCCATGCCGGCCCGCCGGAAATTCCGGTCACTCAGCACAAAGCCTGCAGGCAGAATAATATGCACCGGCACATTCAGGCAGGCTCCAGTGCGCAGCAGCGTTGCTGTGTTTTGTGGTATGTCAGGCTGGTAAAGTGCAAGTGAGAGCGCCATTTAAATGCCATGCTCCAAATTCAGATTCAATTTCGATTCCAATTTCCAAATGTTTCGGCGTCAGAAAGACCTGCCTCATGTTAAAGCGAATTCTGCGCCCGTTTGAACGCATCATAGATCCGCTGGCACCCTCTCCGACCAAAGACCTGCCAAACGACAGCGTCACCGGCTTCATATGGTACTTTGCACGGCAGGCCAAATGGCCTTTCATTCTGTTTTTGCTGTCCGGAATTCTGGTTGCGGGCGTCGAGGTGTTGCTGTTCCAGTATATTGGCCACATCATTGATCTGTTGAACGATCCTGCTGTACAGGCCAGCCGTGAAACTTTGCTAACCGATTATCTGGGAACGTTCCTGATGATGGCGGCAGTGGTGGTGATTGGCCGCTTTGCCATTCTCATGCTGGCAGCTGTGCTTGAGCAGCAGGTTATTGTGCCCAGTTTTTTCAATCTGGTGCGCTGGCAGGCCCACCGCTCGGTCATTCGCCAGTCCTTGACCTATTTCCAGAATGATTTTGCAGGCCGCATCGCCACCAAAGTGCTGCAATCGGGTCAGGCCGTTGGTGATTTCCTCATCAACATCATGCAGGGCATCTGGTTTTTCATCATCATTGGCATCTCCACCATTGGAGTCTTTTCCGGATTGGACTGGCGGCTGGCCAGCGTCGTTGTTGTCTGGTTTGCCTGCTATTTTGGACTGGCGGCCTTTTTGGTGCCCTCGATCCGTCATGCGGCTAAAAAGTCAACCGATATGCGCTCCGTTTTTAATGGCCGTATCGTCGATGCCTATTCAAACATCTATACGATCAAACTGTTCGACACGCGCGGCCAGGAAGACGCCTTTGCTGAAGAGGGTCTGCTATGGATGCTGACCAGCGTGCGCACATTGACCCGCGCCATCACCCGCGTGCGTTTCAGCCTTGCCTTGCTGAACGGCTTCTTCATGGCCGCCACCGGTTACATATGCCTTATCATGTGGCAGGCAGACGGCATTACAGCTGGCGGTATCGCAATTGCCCTTGGTCTGGTGCTTCGGCTCAATACAATGTCGGGCTGGATGATGTTCCAGATTTCGGGCCTGTTTCGAGATTTGGGAACCATTCAGGATTCCATGGAAACGGTATCCCAGGTCCCGGCTCTTCTGGACGCCCCGTCTGCCCCGGCCCTGCCCAAGGTTGATGGCGCCATCGCCTTTGACCATGTTGGCTTTCACTACGGCAAACTGGATAAACGGAGCGACGAACCCGCCAAGGGTGTGCTGCATGACATTACGCTCGACATTGCACCGGGCGAGAAAATCGGTCTGGTCGGGCGGTCCGGTGCGGGTAAATCCACCTTGGTGAACCTTTTGCTGCGGCTCTACGATGTTGAAAGCGGGCGCATCACCATTGATGGCCACAACATCGCGGACGTCACCCAAAACTCCCTGCGCGGCCAGATTTCCATGGTGACGCAGGATACCTCCCTGTTGCACCGGTCGGTGCGGGAAAACATTCTCTATGGCAGGCCCGATGCCAGTGAAGCCGATATGATCCAGGCAGCGACTCAGGCGGAAGCCATGGAGTTCATTGCTGATCTGGTGGACCCCAAAGGCCGCACTGGCTTTGATGCCCATGTGGGTGAGCGCGGTGTCAAACTCTCCGGCGGTCAGCGCCAGCGTATAGCGATTGCACGGGTTCTGCTGAAAGACGCGCCTATCCTCATTCTGGATGAGGCAACATCAGCGTTGGATTCAGAAGTTGAGGCCGCCATTCAGGAGCAATTGTTCAATCTGATGAAGGGCAAGACCGTGATTGCCATTGCTCACCGCCTGTCGACCATTGCCACCATGGATCGTCTGGTCGTTATGGATGGCGGACACATTGCTGAGACCGGCACCCATGAAGCGCTGATTGCCAATGACGGACTTTATGCCAGCCTGTGGCAACGCCAGTCCGGTGGCTTTCTGGGCGACATCAACCAGACTGAGGCCGCCCAATAATCGTTGTCTATCGGCGGCAATCAGCCGCTTGTAAGTTCTGCCAGCACATCGTCCAGAACCGCGTAACCTTTGCCCCAACCATTGTCCATTCCGGACATGGCCTGAGCGAAACAGGCAATCTCTTCCTCTGTCGATTCAAAGGGTATCTGTGTCAAAGTGACTTTTGTCTTCGCTCCAAGGTCTTCAAAAACCACCGTCGTCAGCAAAGTTCTTGGCCAGTCCGGCATCATCGGATTGGAGGCAATATTCCAATCTGAATCGGTGGAAGAATGGTGCCAAATCAGTTTTTCCTGCGGCACAACATCCTGAAACACCATCTTGCTGAGATTAGAGTTTTCACCCCATTTCATCTCGTTCCGCCATTGACCGCCAGGTTTAAGGTCAAACTCATGGATGATGGTTTCAACGCCGGGTCCATACCACCGGGCAAGCAACTCCGGATCAGTCCAACTGCGCCAAACCATGGCGCGTGGCGCGTCAAAAACCCGTTCCAATCGATATTCCGCGATCTCACTCATAATCAGTTTTCCCTCCATCGGATTGTTTCATCTCTACCAGTAAATCATCCAGCTGATTGAAGCTCTTGCCCCAAAAGGCTTTGAATTCCGCCAGCCAATCAACCGCTGCCGTCATGGTTTCAGCCTTGAGCCTGGCCGGTCGTCTTTGCTCCTCAACATCGCGCTCAATCAATCCCGCGCGCTCCAGCACTTTCAGATGCCGAGAGACTGCCGGCTGGCTGATGTTGAAGGGTTCGGCAATCTCATTTACCGACGCCTGACCATCTGCCAGCCGGGACAGAATGGCGCGCCGTGTCGGGTCTGACAGCGCGGCAAAAATTGCATCGAGATTTGGTGGCGCCTGCGTATAACCAATTTGTTCCATAACAATATAGTTATATAAAAATCAAATGGTGTCAACCATCTGGAAAACATCTTGATAACTTCAGAAGTAGAGGATGCGTCTAACAGATCACTTCGATGAGATATGGGTCAGTGGTGGCCAATCCCTTGCGCAAGGCCGCAACAAATTCATCCATATCAGTCACACGCGTGGCGGCAACACCATGCCCTTTGGCAAGGGCCACCCAGTCCAGCGTCGGGTCTTCCACGTCGAACATGCGCGCTGCATTCCGCCCCGCTTGTTTGACCCCGACATTGGCCAGTTCATCATGTAAAATCTGATAGCCACGATTGGCAAAGACGATGGTCACAACATCCAGATTTTCGCGTGCCATCGTCCAGAGGGATTGAAGCGTATACATGGCCGAGCCGTCACCGGTCAGGCAGACGATTTTCTGATCCGGGCAAGCCAGCGCAGCGCCGGTTGCGCAGGGCAATCCAAACCCGATGGCGCCGCCGGTAACATGCAACCAGTTCTGCCGCCGGGCCATATCCGTTGCAGCCAGCAATGGCTCACTGCTGGTCACCGATTCATCGACGACAATTGCATTTTCCGGCAGAAGCGCCGCCAAAGCAGCGCCTGTTTTTTCAAGGGTTAAACTGCCAGTCGGAACCTCGGGAAGATCAAGCGACACAAGAGCCGGTTTGTCTGCGGGGCCAACACCCAGCTCGTCTGCAATGGCCTGCAGCGTCCAGCCATAATCCATATCAGGAGGGCATAATTCTGTAATCCGACAATCATCCGGCTCGGGGGTGCCGGGTTTGTTCGGATAGGCAAAGAAAGCCACCGGTCTGTTGGCGCCACACAGCACCATATGCCGCACATGCCGCATCAAAGCGACGTTTTCACCAATGGGATACTTCAGCCGGGTCAGATCAACCGCACCGGAACCGCGTTCAATCCTGGGCACCAGAAAATCAGTCATCAATTCACAGCCGGATTTGGCTGCAATTTGGCCTGCCAGTTGCGATAGGCTTCCGTGAAGCGCCCTCTGCCCGACAAACAACACCGTGCCAGGCTCGCATAACGCCCGCGCCGCGCTGACAATCTGCGCGTTGGAAGGCCGCTCCAATTGCGTGCAGGCAATCGGTTCAGCAGGACCATTTGCCTCATCCCAAGCCGTATTGGCTGGCAGGACAAGCGTGGCAATCTGCCCACCGCCGGACCTCGCAGCCTGCACTGCTGCTGCACCGTCACCGGCCACAGACGCAGCGTTCTCCGCCCGACAGGTCCAATGCGAAATCGCGCCACTTATGCCATCCAGATCGCCTCTCAAGGGACTGTCATATTTCAGATGATAGTCGGCATGATCGCCGACGATATTCACCACACCGCTATGCGCCTTGCCAGCATTGTGCAGATTGGCAACACCATTCCCCAGCCCCGGTCCCAAATGCAGCAAGGTGGCAGCAACCTCCTGCTTCATCCGGAAGTAACCGTCTGCTGCGCCTGTCGCACCGCCTTCAAACAGGCACAGAATGCACCGCATTTCAGGGTGCTGGTCCAACGCTGCAACAAAGTGCATTTCGGATGTACCGGGGTTTGCAAAACAGACATCCACGTCGCTTTTCAGCAGGGTCTTAACCAGTGTTTCTGCGCCGTTCATAAATTCCTCAAATCGGTCCAGCGCGCATGGACATCAGATTTTGCTCCCCTGTCAAGGTGCGCATCGCTTCGCCCGCCTTGCGCATCAGCATCTCACCAAGTAGAGACCTGTCATGAATTATCTCCATGCCTATCATGCCGGAAACTTTGCCGACGTTGTGAAACACCTCACCATGGTGGCCATTATTGGCTATCTGCAGCGCAAGGAAGCCCCCATCCGTGTCATCGACATGCATGCAGGCTCCGGACGTTACACGCTCAAGGGCAAGGAGGCGCGCGCCACTGGCGAAGCCGCCTCCGGCATTGCACGATTGCTTGAACACGGGGACCCAAAGCAGCTGATCCCTCTGGGTCCGGATGTCGAGCAATTCGCAAAACCCTATATGGACGTGATCAAACGCCTGAACCCCGGCACTGAGCTGGAAATCTATCCCGGATCGCCTTTGCTCGTGCGGCATTTGCTGCGCGCCAACGATCGACTGACAGCGTGCGAACTGCGCGATTTCGAATTTGCAAAACTACAGAAACTGTTTGCCGGAGACCCGCAGGTCTTAACGCGCAACGTCGATAGCTGGATAAATCTGAAAGGCTTTCTGCCACCTGATTTGAAACGCGCCTTGATCCTGATGGACCCACCTTTTGAAAAGCCCCATGAAATGGAACGCGCCCTAGATGCAATCAGCATGGGCGTGCGGCGTTTCCCTATGGGCATTTACATGCTGTGGTATCCCATAAAGGCCCGGTATCAAGCAGAAATCTGGGCCAAATCCCTGGCAAAGCGCAAGCCGGAACTCGGTGTAGAAACCATCCTGCGTGCAGAGCTCTATGTCAGGGCTCCGGACAATGAAGACCAGTTGAACGGAACAGGCCTGTTCATCATAAATCCACCCTACACACTCCAGAAAATGCTGGAGGATGCTCTGCCGGTGCTGCAAAGACATTTGCAGCAAGCGCCGCAATCAGATCGTTTTCTCAAAACCTGCGTTGAGACCCTGTAAAGCCGGGGACTGGAACCTGGCCACCGGTCAAAACACTTGCCTATGACCAATTGCTACCCCAAACTGTCCGTGCTTCGTTGAGATTAAGGATTCGCATTCCATGACCAATGGCCGTTCTTGCATTCGCATGGTTTTCACGCTTCTGCTGTTGTTGCCGTTCATCTCCGGGTTTGGGCCGCTTCAGACAAGTGGAGCCTATGCTCACGACACCCATCTGAGGATGGGCAGCGACCCCCGTGACAAAATATTTGGCCGCGGGGCCATTCCCCATTGCGACGATCCACGCGTTCTGCATCAGATCACATCCAAATTTTCATGGGCAGATCGCAACACCTGGTCAAAGATCGAGCATCGCAACCACACGATTGGCATTCAGGATATTCGCCATATCAAGCAGCGCTATCGGTTGGATCAGACCAAATCCATGATCTCCCACCGGCACTGCAATGGCACGGCCACACTGTCCAATGGCAAACAGCCAAAACTCTATTACATGATTCAGGAACGCATGGGCTTTGCCAGTCTGTCCTGGAAGGTACAGTTCTGCGTGGCAGGCTATGATCGTTGGCGCGTCTATGGGGCCAATTGCCGCTCCTTGCGTTAGAAGCAGGGTCCCATGTCCTTTTCCAAATGGCTTTCAGCCGCCTGCATCAGCCTACTCGTCTGTTCCTTTGTTTCCGCTTCATTTGCACGGGAAATTCGCGGTGGCCGACCCGGCGAGTTTGACTTCTATGTGCTATCGCTGTCGTGGTCTCCCAGCTTTTGTGAAGATGAAAAAACGGCTTCTGACAATCGCCAGCAATGCGGCGTCGGCAAATCATTCGGCTTCATCGTCCATGGCCTGTGGCCCCAGTTCAAAGGGGGCGATTGGCCTGCCTTTTGCCGCAGCAACGAACCGCAACGTGTTCCCGATGCTCTCGCCCGCGATGCACTGGATATCATGCCGGGCTTCGGCCTCATCGGCCATCAATGGCGCAAACATGGTGTTTGCTCAGGCCTGAACCAGCAAGCTTACTTTGAACTGGCAAGACAGGCGCGGGACAAAATCGTCATTCCTCCGGTCCTGCGCAAACTGGATCGGAAGGTGGCAGTAGATCCGCTGGCACTGGAAGCGGCATTTTCCAAATTTAATCCGGGCCTCGACCCGGAGGAAATGGGCGTTTCCTGTGAAGACAACCGGTTTCTGGAAATGCGTCTTTGCCTCACCCCATCACTGGAATTTCGTGACTGCCCCAGCGTCGATTTGAAAGGCTGTAAACGTGGCCGATTGGTGATGCCACCAATACGCTAGACTTGACGTAAGGTAATTTCGACATACTTGCTTGCTCTCGATAGTCCGATGCCGCCGACACAAGCAGATCTGCAATATGTTAAAAACCGTTCTCATTTTAGGCAGTGCCGTGGATGCGGTGCGTGCACGCGCTTTCGATGTCACGTCCTTCCACGCAATTGTCGCCATCAACAATGCCTGGCGCATTCGCGATGACTGGACGCATCTGGTCTATCCCGGTGATTTTCCCGACGAACGCAGACCCACACCCGGTCCAAATCAGGTCTGCCTGTCTCATGAAACCTATGTTCCTGCCAACAATGCCTTTGGCGGCGTTGTCTATGCCGGCGGCACCATGGCCTTCTCGACAGCCTATTGGGCGCTCCACGCATTGCAGCCGGACGTAATGGCTTTTTGCGGTTGCGACATGATTTATGATCAGAAGAACGGCCAGTCACATTTTTACGGTGCAGGCACCGCAGACCCTCTGCGGCAGGACCCCACCCTGCAATCACTAGAAGCAAAATCAAACCGGCTGATGATTTTGGCGGCGGAGCAAAATTGTCTCTGCGTCAATATGTCTACGCTGGAAAAAAGCCGCCTCACCTTCCCCCGCATGAGCGCCGATGATCTTGCCTTGGCGCAAGCTCAAACGCACGGTGACACTCTGTCAGACATACGCCGAAACTCGGATGCCCTGGCCATTTCCAACGCCAAAACCCTGGAAGCAGACTTCAAGCAATTTGTGCTTTCGGGTGATTATTGGAACCACAAGACCCATCTTAACCCTGCTCACTTGCAGGATATAGACCAGCAGTGGCTGGCAGGGTTTGCCATCACAGAAACCACTGCAACAGCGGAAACCATCTGATCCTATCCAATCGACATCGACCAGATGAAAAATGCTGGCACCAGAAGATAGGATGCCAAAGCAAGCCCCACCGCAATACGGACCCAAAGCTGCTTGAACCGACGCAGCAGGATAATCGACATGGTAATTCCCATCAGCCCTTCAAACAGGCGAACGTAATCGCCAAAATGGCGGCTGTCCCAGTAAGACAGCGGTGAAAAGAACCGCCAATCCGTGATCGGCCAGAAATGACGGTGTGCATCATCTGCATGAACCGGAAAATCAAATGCCAGATGCAGCAGGGCAGACAGGCCAAGCCCCGCCAGAAAAACGCTGGTAAATTCCAAAGCCAGGGTTTTGGCAAATCGTTGCAACACAAGGCCAATCACAAAAACACTCAGAAAAAGCGGAATCGAATTGGAAACAGCGCTGAAAAACTGCCACGGTTCCTGCCAATAAATTTCACCCCAGATCCGGCGCTGCTCAACGCCTTGAAACCGCATGATGCCAAGCATCACATAGATCGAAGCATCTGGAAGAACAGCACCCAGAAGGGCTGCGCAATTTCGAACCGGCGCGCCGGGTTTGGTGAACGCAGCAGCACTCAACAAAACATGTGTCTGGCTCATCATGCGCGGAAATGTCCTGTAGCGAAAAGTCCAGGATCTGGACTCAATTGCGCGACTTTAGGACATAATCGCGGCAATCAGGATGACAAAACTGTGAGCAGAGCTTCATGAACGACGCAGTGCCATTCATCGAAACTTTGAATTGGAAACAAACCGGAGGACCTGCCAAACGTGCCTTCAAACCAAGGAGACTAAGTCATGATGATTCTGCGCACCTCCCCGTCATCGCCCTTTGGCCGCCAGATTCAGGTGGCAGCCGGTATTCTGCAACTGTCTGATCGCATACACGTTGAAGATGTCGATCTGAACGATCCTCAAGACACTGTGCGCCAACAGAACCCATTGGGAAAAATCCCTGTCCTGATAAATGAAGACGGCATGGCCATTTATGACAGCCGCGTCATTCTGGAATATCTGGACTTTATCGCAGGTGGGGCAAAGCTGGTCCCAAAGGGGGAAGCAAGATTTCCCGCCCTCACCCTTCATGCGCTTGCCGGCGGCATCACCGATGCAGCGGTAATGAACGTCTACGAAATACGCTTCAGGCCAGCAGAGCAACAATCTGCAGAGCGCATGGCGTATCAGGCAGACAAGATTGCACGCGGCCTGAAAACCCTGGAAGCGGCACCGCCAATTTTGAATACAGCTGATGACATCCAACTCGGTCACGTCGCACTGGCCTGTGCACTGAGCTATCTGGATCTGCGGTTTGAAGGCAAGTGGCGCCAAACGCATCCAGGCCTGGTGGCATGGCTCGGCAGCTTTAACGCTCTGGTTCCCGCCTTTGAAGCACCGAAGGTCACTCTATGATTGTGCAGACAGACCTGCTGCAATAGGGGTGGTAGACGCCATTCCACTCCAGAATATGGGCTACAACGCTGCTGTCGCAAATCCTGCGTTGCCGCATAGATATCCAATGTCAGAAGTTTTCGTTCAGCCTTAAGACCATACACGATCGACTCAATTTCAGAACGATATAGGTCGATGTCTTTCAGTTCATTGTTATCCAATTTATAAAGCGCCTTGGCCGTCTTACGGCACTTAAATTATTTGACAAGGTAAGGAACAAAAATCGTTATTTTTGCGCCTAAAGAAGTCATGGATTTTTCCGGATTTTGAAAGGTCAATCCTGCAGCCAAATTGGCTGCAGGGATCTGACTCGGCAGGTATCAGCACGTTGGGCAGTCTTGAGGTCCACCAGTGTCGGTTGTACCGGTTGGCCGGCTACCTTCACTTGGACGTCCGCCACCAGTGTTGCCACCGTTGTTGGAATGCCCGGCGTTGCTTCCACGGCCATCATCGCTGCAGGCATATTTCAAACGACACTGCAGCGCACCGCCAACCTTTGCTTTATAGGTGAAAGCTCTCTTGCCATTACCGCACATATTCCGCTTGGCGACGAAACGGCGATAGACGCCCGGCTTTACATCCATCACAACACTGCCGCGGGATTTAATGAGCGCATTTGATGCTCCGCAACTCATTTCAGACAGCTGTGGGCGTGCCATAGATGGGGCAGTAAACATTGTTCCAATGAGCGCTGTTGCAAGAACGGTTTTAACGATTGCGTATTTCATGATTTTATCTTTCTAATTTGGAGAAAATTATTGATGTTTTGGTTGGCAACTGCGCCTTATTCAGGCCAGTTTTGCTTCGAGTATGATGTTGAACGGAGTTTCAGCAACACGATTGACTGAGGCAAAACCTGCCTCCTGCATGACCTCAGATAGACGGCGCTCACCGGCTTGGGCTCCAAGGGCGAGACCAACATCTTGTGACAGTGAACACGGCGTGCAAACGGCGGTTGAGGCTGCATAGTAAAGGCGGCTGACCGGGTTGATGTTGTCTTCAACTGCATTGCCGGCCGCTGGCTCAACCAGCATGACACTACCGTCTTGTTTCAGGGCTTTTGCTGCATGGCGTGCGGCACCAACCGGATCGCCCATATCGTGTAGGCAATCCATAAAACAGATGAGATCAAAGCTGTTTGCAGGATAGGACTGAGCATCTTTTGTTTTGAACTCGATGTTTCCCGATACGCCGGCCTCTTTGGCGCGATCAATCGCAGTTTCGACAGAAGGTTCGTGGTTGTCGAAGCCAATGAAGGATGCAATTGGAAATGCTTGTGCCAGCACAATTGTGGACGCGCCATGGCCACAGCCAATATCAGCTACCGCGCCACCTTTGCTCAGTTTTTCTGCAACGCCATCCATTGCAGAAATCCAGTCATTGGCAAGAAATGCTTTATAGCCTGGACGGAAGAGGGATTCGCTGCCGCAGAACAGGCGGTGGTGATGATCGCCCCAGGCAATGCCTTCGCCAGTGCGGAAAACATCTACCAAGCGGTCTTCTTCCATCCACAGGGATGCAGCGACTTCCATGGCCGGCACGAGAAACACCGGGCTGTCTTCGCTTGCCAGCACAGGCACGTATGCATCTGGCAATAGGTATGTCAGTGCAACCTTATCGTAAAGTAGGTAGCCGCCAGCGACCTGGTTGTTGAGCCACTCACGCACATAACGTTCTGTAAGATTGGTTTTGTCCGCAAGGGTTGATGAGGTCGTAGGGCCAGCATGCGCCAGTGCTTTGTACAGGCCCAACTTGTGACCAATGCTGGTCATGACGCCAGAAAAAGTGGCGCTTACATCGCCAACAACCTGACCGGCAAAGGCCTCTGTAGAAAGGTGTTCCATTTCGTATCTCCATTGATCAGCCCAAGAAATCGGGGTGATCTGCCATTTGAATTCAATCCTGTTGCGTGCTTCGCTGTGGCAAGCGGACTGATGGTTCTTTGAAGGAAATATCTCGGCCTTTAATTAGCGTCATCGAACTCACATTGAGCTGATCTACTAACAACAAATCCGTCCCTCAAAAATCTGAGAGACACCTACGCCCAATAAAATGCCTTCGCATGAGGACCGTCTGAGGATTACATGGGGATTTTGGATTTGTGTTCAGTGCCAACGATACGGGACTGGTTCCAGAAGGAATATCGGCGGTGCTGGCACTGTGCTGTAAGTGACAAGATTCTGCCAACTGCATGTGCCAATTGCATGCGATTGTGACGGGAGTGAAAAACACAAGGAACGAAGAGACCAGAGCGTTTCATTTCACAACCCATCAGTTTGCCCAAAACTAAGAGCCTGAGGAGTTTGCGTTCTCTAATGCAGTTTCTAATACAGTAGCAACCTCTTCCAGTGACAACTGACTACCAGCTCTCAGAAGCTCCTTTAGCCGGTCGATCGGTAGAGCGTCGCGCACCATTTTCACGGTTTGGTTGTATCCCGGTGCCATTGACCCTTTCTCACCCAAACCCCGCACTTTTGGGACGAGGCCGATTACCTTTGCAGCAGCTTCAACATCGCCGATCTCCCACAATTCCATTGCTGCAAATCGAATCAACGTCGGCAATTGCATCAAGTCACCTGACGCAATGGCCGTCCGCAGATTTTGTGCTGACCTATGGATTTTTTCGGTCGTGTCTTGCGCATCATCGCTCTGTTGCGCCCCTACTCCAGAGGCAGTTATCTTGAACCAAGGGGCACTACAAGCGTCAGCCACGCGATCCAATTCATGGCGTGTTGTGGTGCCAGCAACGGCATTTCCGGACATAAATTCATACGTCACCCTGGCCAAAAGGGCACCGCATTTGCCAGAAGGCCATTTATGTTGGTCGAGGCGTTTGTCTAGATCTTCAAATAAGACCTCAAGCCCTTTGTCATTAGGATTGATCATGGTGCGCCCTATGATCCGAAACGCAGCAGCTGTTGTTTGCCATGCAATGTCGTCGCTTGTCTCCGCTTTGATCCAGGTCGTTTCTGCAGCAGCATAGACCCCGGCAAAGTCTTCACGTGCAAAAGCTTGATAAAATTGGAAATACGCTGTTGCGATGGTATCACCGCCACCTTTCACACTCGCTTCCAGCAAGTGTTCAGACTGTTCAAGTTCGCCCGCGCTCCAGCGTCCCATTGCTCGGAGCAAATCAACTTCGGGCTGACGATCAGCGGAAAGGCCGCAAGCATTAACCCCAGACTCCAGCCAGGAAAAGCCCTCGATGCGCAACTGCCAAAGCAAATGAATGTGAAGCGCCAGTAGCGGATCGATCGCAATATCAGGACGTTCGTTCTGACGCCCCCACTCTAGTGCACGCCCGATATCACTCCATTCAGCAGTCAAATCATGAGATGCCGCGATTTCTCCTGGGCCTCTCATCTTTTGGGCCAAGGTAGTCGTGTGGCTGGCATACCATTCGGCATGTCGCTGTTTGAGTTCTGCGCGTCGGGTGTCGTCCAATTGACGCAGGCAAAACTGTCGTATGGGTTCTAAAAGTCTAAACCGCGAAGATCTCTCCAAAGGCAAAAACTGAACAACTGACTGCTGCACCAATCGATGGATCGCGTCACGCGCTTGAAGAGAACCACATACTGCAATTGCGGCCTGCATTGTGAACGCGCCCGCGAAAATGCCCAGCGACAGCAGGACATCTTGTTCACTTTCGTTAAGAAGATCAAACGACCAGGTGATCGTGTCATCCATCCGCGAATGACGCGCTGTTGAATGGCGACGACGCGATGCGAGGACGGTGAGCTGATCGTCCAGTGCATCCAGCAATTCCAAAGGCGAATAAAAGGCAAGGCGTGGCGCAGCAAGTTCAATCGCAAGGGGAAGGCCTTCCAATCGTTTTGTGATTTCACGGATGGTTTCCCTATGTTCATCGTTATCGGCGAAGTTAGACACCTCCGCGGCGCGGCTTTGAAATAGGCGAACTGCAGGTGCCGCCTCTGATTCAAAATCGAGGCCACCAATACGAACAATATTCTCGCCAAGCACATCAAGCTCTTCACGGCTTGTCGCCAAAAGTGTGAGCGTGGGAAGTTGCTGCATGAGCTCACCCGTTACCCGTGCGACTGCATCGACGACATGTTCACAATTATCCAGGATCAACAGTGTTGGTGTTTCCCCGATCCGTTCGATAATACGTGCTGCATTGACCGGGCCAGCACCTGCGCTTCGGTCGAGCGTACCTAGAATAACCGATTCAAGCTGCGTTTCGTTGGCAGCTGCCAGTTCGCAAAACCAAACACCGCCAGAAAAACGATCCATCGCCCAGCGACCAATTTCCATGGACAGCGCTGATTTGCCAGCGCCACCTGGTCCGACGATTGAAATGAGGTTTTTCTCCAGGATGAGGTTCTGGAGCTTTATGAATTCCTCGTCTCTGCCCCAAAATGGCCCTTGCCTGCGCGGAACGTTCGTAGCGGGAGGTACGTGTTTGGCCAGAGCACCTGATGTCATAGTTCCATGGATTGGAGTTTGCACCACTGACGGGTCCCGCACAAACCGGAAGCCACGGCCAAAAACTGTTTTGATTGTATGCTGATCGCGCCCGTTGTCCCCAACAGCTTTCCGCGCAAATTTGATAGTCGTTGAAACAGCGCTATCCGAAATGAAACGACCATCCCAAACCGCTTCGATAAGCTCTTCTTTGCTGACCATCCGGTCTCGATTTAGCAATAAGTAGGCAAGAAGATCAAACACCTTTGGTTCAATTGTAATCTCGTTGCCACCGACCAAAAGTTCCCTCTTTTCAAGGTCAAACTTAATTTCCCCAAATTCAAATCTCATCGGCTTCCCGCATTTTCTCGACCAAATAATACATTACTGGAGACAAAAATCCATCAGCACCTCTTAACACCAACTCGAGCGGCGGCTGGTTTCATGGACACCGAGATAAGGCGTCTATGAGGTTGCAGAACATCTATGACAAGAAAAGTTTAGAGCAAGAATTCAAGAGTAAACCTGCGCTGCAAAGGAAAACAACCCGACCCGCATCGGTTCCGAGCCGTTTTCCAAGCAAACAGTTGCGACAACAGACTATTTGTAGTGGGCCCGCCGGCTTCCGAAGTCGCGCACACGCTTCCGCCAGGCTTTGTAGCTACCGGTCTTGAGTGTGTCGCGCATCACCGCTTTTACATCCTTCTCGCGAATCCCGTATTCACGTTCAATATCAGCGAAACTGACATGGTCCGACAACGCCATTTGTACAATCTCGCTGAGATGTTCTGAAGGGAGGTTTTTTGCTTTGCTCATGGCTTTGGAAATAGCGGAACAAGTCCTCAAGGCAAGAAAACTAATCGCGATAGAAGCAAATGCCTGCAACTGCCAGTTCCGCCTGAAACTCTCGGCCTATGGCCAGAACGCCGATCCGCCTGAGTTGTGAGGCATCGAAGAGGGCATCGGTTCTGTGTGAAACGAACGTTGCAAACGGGATCCGGAGTGTCCGCCATTCGGCTTCGGCTGTGAACTCTGTTCGGAAAGATTGCCATGGACGGCTCAGTTGGTCTGTCCGCAGGCGGATGTCATAGCGCTCGCCATTGCCGCAATTGACCAACTCAATGCCATCCCAATCGCTTGCATCGAAGCCCGTTCCATCCGGGCGAATGTCAAACGCGATCTGGATAAAACCACCATTGTTTTCCAGCGAGACCGCGCCGCGCAAGACGGTGGCCATACGACCGCGATACATCTCTTGCTGCACGCCGCCTTCAGACACACCACCCATGACAGCATCAGCCACATATTCCCATTGTGGGTCGAGTTCCATCTTTGCGGTGTCTCCCTGTTGCTGCCCGATCATAGGGATGCGCCCAAAAAAAAGCACTTCCCTTTTGATCACGCGATGGAGAACGTCTGTAGACATTCATTGATCTGCTGCTCGGTGCGATTTGCTGGATCGGCGTGGGTCAGATCGAAACAGCACAGACCCTGCGCGAGTTCCCTTGATGGCATGTGCGCAACTCGCACAATTTATAACAATTTAGCGCGGTTTCTGGGTGAGAGGATCTAAACTGCGTCCAACGCAATGTTTGCAGTTGGACGCAGTAGGGACCTTCAACAATGAAATCCAAATCAAATGGGTCGGGCCCTGTTCGAAAGGGACCACAAACGCCCAATACCCAATTGCATTATCCAGGCCATTACAGCGGTAATTTTCTGGCTGAAATTGGCTGTTTATCAAATCAAATTGCAATCTGGCAGGCTGTTGCAAGTAGCAACAAAACACAGCAAGACTAGGGTCTGAACTAAATTAGGCTGGGCAATCGGTGGGGAAATTCGAGGGCCAGGCAGTAACTTTGAACGAAAGTAATTGTAGACAATGAATTCTGGCAACGATCCCTTCATCCATCACCCCGAATTGCGCGACAAGATCAAAGACCCGCTGCAATCATTCTTCCGGGATTTCGACCCCGTCAATCTTCTGAAAAAGTGGCCGGAACTCCATTGGGTCATAGAAGAGCTTCACTCGGAATCCTTTCGGGAAAATTCGCGACGGGAAACACTAGCGAAACATGACGATGGTGACCTTTGGATATTTGCCTACGGATCATTGATGTGGGACCCCGCTTTTGAATTTGCCGAAGTTCGGCGCGCCAGAGTGTCAGACCACGCGCGCCGATTTATTCTGAAAGATATTTGGGGTGGACGCGGAACGATTGAGATGCCCGGCCTGATGGCAGCCTTGGACAAGGGCAATGGCTGCGAAGGTCTGATCTACAGGCTTTCCTGTGACAAAATAGAGGCGGAAACCAGAAATCTGTGGCGGCGCGAAATGATCGGACCTGGATATGTGCCAAGTGTCGTGCGCACGATGGTTGGCGACAACATTGTTCCCGCACTGACCTTCGTTGCCGATTACGAAGCTGAAGGTATCCATCCTGATCTGCCACACAGCAAACAAGTTGAGTTCATCACCCATGGTTCAGGAGTCCTGGGCACAAGCCTGGAATATTTGGAAAACATCGTCAGCCAGTTCGCGGCACTTGGCATTGTCGATAAAGACTGTTCGACCTTACTCCAAGACGTGCAGGCCCATGCCAAATCACATCAATCGGATCTGGCAGGAGCCAACCAATGACAGAACACATTTCCTTTTTCGACGGGCACAACGACTTTCTCCTGCGATTGATGTTCACACCGGAGGCACGAGAGGAAACCTGGCTCGGTAATACGGGCAAAGGTCACCTTGATCTGCAGCGCATGAAACAAGCCGGGTTTGCCGGTGGTCTGTTTGCCATATTCGTGCCGCCAATTTCCGGTGGCCCACCGCCCGATTTTGTCGCCCTGATGGCCAACGCACCCTATGATTTGCCAATGCCACCTGAAATGACCCATACGCAAGCGCAGCCGATGGCCATGACCATGGCAGGCCTGCTGCATTGGATGGAACGCACCGCACCGCAAGATTTCAAAGTGTGCCGGTCTGCATCTGAAATTCAGACTGCAATTTCAAATGATATCATCGCCGGCGTCATGCATATGGAAGGCGCGGAAGCCATTGGCCCGGACCTTGATGCGCTTTATCTGTTTCACGACATGGGATTGCGTTCTCTCGGTCCAGTCTGGAGCCGCCCGACCATATTCGGCCATGGTGTACCGATGAAGTTTCCCGGCACGCCAGACATTGGGCCAGGTCTGACTGAAAAGGGAAAAGACCTGATCCGCCTTTGCAATGAACTCGGCATCCTGATTGATTTGTCACACATGAATGAAGCGGGCTTCAACGATGTTGCTTCAATCAGCAACGCCCCCTTGGTGGCAACTCACTCCAATGCATTTACCTTGTGTGAATCGCCGCGCAATTTGACAGATCGGCAATTGGCGCAGATTCGCGAAACCGGCGGAATGGTTGGCTTCAACTACGCAACATTCTACCTGCGCGAAGATGGCGCTGCGGCAGCCAATATGGACTGGGACCTGTTGTTGCGGCACATGGATTATCTGATCTCACATCTGGGCGAAGACCATGTCGGGCTTGGGTCGGATTTTGATGGCTGTATTGTCCCCGAACTTATCGGTGATGTAACCGGCGTACCGCACCTGTTAGAGGCACTGGGAAAACATGGCTATGGCGAAACATTGATAAAAAAGCTGGCGCGGGACAACTGGCTTGCCTGCCTTGCCCGCGGTTTGACTTGAATAAACCACCAGGTGGCGGTTGGCTTTAAGCTTTGCAAAAACGGATATCCAGCCAGAGCAACCCAGCCAGAGCAACTACGAAAAAGGCCCCACACTGTGTGCAGGGCCTTTCATCACAAATTTAATCCAGCAAAAGCTTAGAAATGATACCCCAACCCTGCACGAATCGTGTGGGATTTGGCATCAGCGTCGAAGGCACCGTAATCTTTTTCGCCATAGCCGGAGTAGAGATACTCACCACGCGCACTGAAAGAGCGGTTGACCATGCTTTCAAAGCCTGCCCCAGCCACAAGGCCTACATGGGTGTTCTCGTCGCTGGCTCCGCCAAGGTCGACATCGGCGCTCAGGAAACCAAGGCCTGCGGTTCCGTAGATCATGTGACGGTCCCAGGTGTATCCAACGCGACCCCGAACACTTCCAGTCCAGTCAGCATCACCATCGGTTCCGCCTTCGCTGCCATCCATGCTGGTAATGGCAAGATCCACTTCACCGCCAAAGACCAGCGAACCGGCCTGGAAATTATACCCGGCAAAACCACCGAGCAAAATCCCATCCACATCCACTTGCGAACCAGTATCTGGGTCAATATTGCCCCAGATGTAACCGAGCATCGGGCCCATATACAGGCCAGTCCAATCGGCGGGAGGGTTGCCGTTGTAAGTTGGCTGCTGGTAGCCGCCACCATTGTCGTAAAAATCAGCCGCAACACCAGCGTTCAGCGACAAAATGAGCGCACCGGCAGAAGCCGTCGCAATAAGAGGGGCACGCAAAACCATAATCTCCACTCCTGATAAATAAATGCATTCCGGTCAAATCCGGTCTGTTCCGTTTATCTCTTGGAAACCACAATCAACGTTTAAGAGAGATGGTTAATAAATTGAAATCAATCACTTTTCTTTACTTTAAATGCAAAAAACCGGGGCAATATGAAATTGCCCCGGTTTGCCGCAATGCATGACTTGGAGGTCAGTAATGCATAACTTGAAGAACAGTAGGGAGGGAGATTAGAACTTGTATCCAAGTCCGGCCCGTATCGTATGCGACGTCAGATCGACGTCGGTATCTGTTGTCAGATCATAGGATTCGTCACCAAAATCACTGTAAAGATATTCTACGCGAGCCAGGATATGGTCGGTCATAGCCGCTTCAACGCCTGCACCTAAGGTGTAACCGCTGTGCCAGTTATCATCGCTGACAGCACCATCATCCGCTGTGACGTTGGCAAAGGCGACACCGCCTGTACCGTAGGCAAGTACGCGATCGAAGGCGTAACCCACACGGCCACGCACGCTGCCAATCATATCGGTTTCAACAGTTGTTCCGCCGGATGTCTCATCAAGTCCGACAGAGGCAAAATCGCCCTCAACACCAAAGACCAGGCTTCCTGACTGGAAATTGAAGCCGGTATAAGCACCAGCCACATAGCCATTATCGTCAATATCATTCAAGCCTTCGACGCTGTATTCCGCCCAGGTATAGCCAAGCATGGCACCAAGATAGACACCTGACCAATCATAAGAAGTGGGTTGAACCGGGAGGGGTTCATACACTTCGATTTCGGGCTCAACTGGAAGGTCTGCAGCCTTTGCCACCATCGTCAGGGCCAATACCGCAACAGCGGCTGCGCCTGTTGTCTTCAGAATAGATCTTTGGTTTGGCAGATAAGAATTTACGGACATTTTTTCATCCTCAGATTACTCGTTACAGGTTCAAGCGTACCGCAATGCTCAAACTATCTCTTCTGGGAAGCTGTCATTGCGGTTGAGGGTATAATCCTTGCTAAATGCGGCTTCGCATGGGGCAAATTCGGTTGATTCTGTGATGAATTGTGCTCATTTCAGGACGAAAATCAGGCCGCCTTGCCGTTATTGCACAGCAGTTTACAGACCATGCCTGAATTCATAATCAGCGCTTCAATTCCAGAATCCGGTCCCTATATAGGGACAATGCCTGTGGGGGGTGTTGGCGGACGGCACCCCTGCGCCTAAAGCCTGTGCCACCTTCATTTGTCTGCTGCAAACCAAGGACCTTCCCTCGCAATGATTACCTATCTGGCACTTCTCGCCGGTCTCATTATCTTGGTTTTTGCTGGCGATTTGCTGGTCCGTGGCGCTGTCGGCATGGCCGAGCGTCTGGGCATCCCCGCACTCATCATCGGCCTCACAATTGTCGCCTTTGGCACATCAGCGCCAGAGCTGGTGATCTCCATGAAGGCGGCAGCTTCTGGTGCCCCGGGTCTTGCCATCGGCAATGTAGTTGGCTCCAACATCGCCAACATTCTGTTGGTTCTGGGCGCGCCGTCATTGATTTTTGCCACAGCGTGCAGCGGGCCAGGTACACGGCGTAATGCGCTGTTTATGGTGACTATCACGCTTGGCTTTGTTGCACTGGCAAGCGATGGAATGTTGAGCCGACTGGACGCAGTGGTTATGCTGTCGCTGCTGGGCGTCTTTCTGTATGACAATTACCGAAGCGCAAGACGGCACCGCAAACAAGCGCAGGATGCCCTGCAAGACGAGTTTGGTGACATTGGCACCAAACCGGCATGGATGCTGTCCGGGTTCCTGCTGATCGGCCTTATCGGCTTGCCCATAGGCGCTAGTTTGACAATTTTTGGTGCTACAGAAATTGCGCGAAGCTGGGGTGTATCGGAAACCGCAATTGGCCTGACAGTCGTCGCTATCGGCACCTCACTGCCGGAACTCGTAGCCGCCATGATGGCCGCCTTTCATCGGCAAAGCGCCGTTGCCATTGGCAACGTCATCGGCTCGAACATATTCAATCTGCTCGCGATCATGGGTACCACAGCCGCAGTGTTTCCGCTTCAGGTTCCAGGCGATGTATTTGTACCGGATATGTGGATCATGGTGCTGACATCCGTGTGTCTGCTGCCCTTTATATTCCTGTCCAAATCCATTACCCGTCCTGTAGGGGTAATCATGGTTCTGCTCTATGTCGCTTATGTGATCTCGGCATTGCACCCCCATGGCTTCTGATATTTTTTGGACCGGCAATATAGCGAGTTGATATGAGCGAACATGCATTGGTAACCGGCGCTGCAAAGCGAATCGGCAAGGCGCTGGCCCTGCATCTGGCGGAACAGGGCTATTGTATCAGCGTGCATTACAACACCTCCAAGGCGGATGCGCAGCAGGTTGTCACTGACATTCAGGCTCGCGGCGGCAAGGCGGTGGCCATACAGGCGGATCTGGCAGACATGGGCTCGGTCATCCAACTGGAAGCTCAGGCTGCAGCAGAATTCGGCCCAGTAACGCTGCTGGTCAACAACGCTTCCACCTTTGTGTCGGATGAGGTTGGTTCAATCACGTCCGAAAGTTGGGATCATCATTTGCAACCCAACCTCCAGGCTCCTGTTTTTCTGGCGCAAGCGATGGCAGACCGCCTGCCAAAGGCAAAAAAAGGCTTGATCATCAACATGATTGATCAGCGCGTGTGGGCTTTGACCCCACGCTACATGTCCTACACATTGTCAAAAGCAGCCCTTTGGAGTGCGACACAAACGCTGGCGCAGGCACTTGCACCCAATATCCGCGTAAACGGCATAGGGCCTGGCCCAACGCTGTCCAATGCACGCCAGACAGATGCGGATTTTCAGGCGCAGATCAACGCAACAATCTTGCAGGTCCAACCGCAATTGTCCGAAATCACAGCCGCGATTGATTTCATTCGCAACGCGCCATCCATGACAGGACAGATGATTGCCCTGGATAGCGGTCAGCATCTGGCATGGGAAACACCGGATGTGGTAGGCTGCTTTGAATGAACGAGCAATCCACTGAACCCCCAGTACCAGAGGCACCGAGCAAGGCCGATGACGCGTACGCGAGTGAAAACGAGCCAAAGGTAAAAACCGGCCCGCAGATCATTTTGGCCTTCGCCAAAAAACTGCCGAACAACCCTGGCGTCTATCGCATGTATGGCGCCAAGGGCGACGTGCTTTATGTGGGCAAGGCGCGCAGTCTCAAAAAGCGGGTTACCAATTATACCCGAATGATGGGCCAGACCAACCGCATCGCCCGCATGATCAGCCAAACGGCGAGCATGGAGTTTGTCAGCACGCGCACTGAAACCGAAGCGCTGCTGCTGGAAGCCAATCTCATCAAGCGGTTTCGGCCCAAATACAATGTTCTGCTACGCGATGATAAGAGTTTCCCCTATATCCACATTGCCGAAGATCATGATGCCCCTCAGCTTCTCAAGCATAGAGGTGCACGCAAGGGTAAGGGCAGCTACTTTGGCCCTTTCGCCTCTGCAGGCTCCGTCAACCGCACCATCACAGCGCTGCAAAAAGCTTTCTTGCTGCGCAATTGCAGCGATTCCTACTATGAAAACCGCACCCGGCCCTGCCTGCAATTTCAGATCAAACGCTGTTCAGGCCCCTGTACCGGTGAAATTTCCAAGGAAAACTATGCCGAGCTGGTAAGTGAGGCCAAAGGATTCCTTTCAGGCAAAAGCCAGAAGGTCCAGCAGGAACTGGCAGGAAAAATGGAAGCTGCTTCCGGTGATCTTGATTTTGAAACTGCCGCCATTTACCGTGACCGGTTGGCGGCGCTTTCACACATTCAATCGCAACAGGGCATCAATCCACAAACGGTCAAGGAAGCAGATGTGTTCGCGCTGTATCAACAGGATGGCCAGACCTGCATTCAGGTTTTCTTCTTTCGCACGGGCCAGAATTGGGGCAACCGGGCCTATTTCCCAAAAGCTGATGAAACCCTTGATCCGGGCTTTGTGCTGGAAGCGTTCCTGACCCAGTTTTACGATGACAAGCCAACGCCCTCTCACATTCTTGTCTCCCATCTTGGGGAAGAACATGAATTGCTGTCGGAAGCCCTCACCGAACGCATGGGGCACAAGGTACATCTGTCCAAACCATTGCGCGGCGAAAAACGGGATCTTATCGCTCATGCCATGACCAACGCACGCGAAGCACTGGGGCGCAAACAGGCCGAAACCAGTTCGCAGCAAACACTGTTGCGTGGTGTGCAGGATGTATTTGATCTGGCAGATATGCCACGGCGCATTGAGGTCTATGATAACAGCCACATCATGGGCACCAATGCCGTAGGTGGCATGATTGTGGCTGGCGTCGATGGCTTTTTGAAAAACCAGTATCGCAAGTTCAATATCAAATCCAAAGACATCACACCGGGCGATGATTACGGCATGATGCGTGAAGTGCTCACCCGACGCTTTTCTCGACTCATGAAAGAGACAGATGGCCCCAAGCATGCAGCTGAAGATGACACGATTGATGCCGGCACCTGGCCCGACCTGTTGCTGATCGATGGTGGCATCGGCCAGATCAACGCCGTAAAGGGCGTTCTGAAAGAGTTGGGTGTTACCGACATGCCAATTGCCGGGGTCGCAAAAGGCCCGGACCGGGATGCAGGCCGGGAAAAATTCATTGTTCCGGGCCGCGCGCCGTTCATGCTGCCCGAGCGTGATCCTGTTCTCTATTTCATCCAGCGCATGCGCGATGAAGCTCACAGGTTTGCCATCGGCTCTCACCGCGCACGGCGCAAGCGGGACATTACCAAAAACCCATTAGACGAAATACCCGGCATCGGCCCCACCCGCAAACGCGCCATCCTGCACCATTTCGGAACAGCCAAAGCCGCCAGCAAGGCAGGTCTTACAGATCTGGAAAAAGTGCCGGGCGTGTCCGCTCAAATGGCACAAATCATCTTCGACTTTTTCCATGATACGGGAAAAAACGACACGGATTAGGGCTTGGAGCTAGCCAACCCCAGGCCCAACCGGTCCCGCATTACAAAGCGCGCCGTCAGCAGTATAGCGGCCACAGCCAGCCCTAACGCCAATCCCATCCAGACGCCTTCCCCACCAAGACCAAGCGGAAATGCCAGCACATATCCACTGCCAAGCCCGACAATCCAATAGCTGATGATGGCAATCACCATAGGCACGCGTGTATCCTGCATGCCGCGCAAGGCACCGGCGGCAACCGCCTGTGTACCATCAACGAGCTGAAACAAAGCGGCCAGAAACAAATAAGGAATGGCAAGCGCAACCACCGCCGCGGTATCTTCTCGGGCGGCGTTCAGAAATATTGAAATCAACGGTGTCGGCACGGCCAGAAACACCAACGCAGCAGCACCACTGAATCCCACCGCAAGAATGATTGTTGCATAGGCGGCCCGCCGCAAATCTTCCACGTTGCGACGCCCATAAGCCAGCGCCACGCGTGTCGTGGCGACATTGGACAATCCAAGCGGCACCATGAAGGACAGGCTTGCCAATTGCATGACAATGCCATGCGCTGCAAGCTCCAGCGTCCCGATGCGTCCAACCAAAATGGTGGCGGCGGCAAACAAGCCGACTTCAGCCAACAAAGTCATGCCGATCGGGAAACCAAGACGAATAATCCGGCGCAGGATCTCAATATCAACGCGCCAGAAACGCCCATAGATTTCAAAATCCTTCATTCGTTTGTCGTATAACGACAACAAGACCATGCCTGCCAGTGTCAAAACAGCAGTGCCCAATGTTGCAACGGCGGCCCCTTCGACGCCCAATTCCGGAGCGCCCCAATTGCCGAATATGAACATGTAATTCAGCGCGATATTGGCCAGAACACCCAGAATGTTGATGGCAAACATGACATTTGCGCAATCAAGCACAGTGTAGAAAGCCCGCAAATTCATGAACAGGAGCATGGGCAACAAGGCCCATTTCGCAATGCCAATATAACCGCTGGCAAAACGGACTGTTTCTGGCGTCTGCCCTGCAAACAGCAAGATGGCTTCCGTATTGAACAGAATCGCAATTGCTAAAACCGTGTAGCCGCTGGCCACCCAGAACCCCATGCGAATGGTTCTGCGCAGCATGATCGGGTCTTCAGCGCCTTGCGCCTCTGCTGCCAGTGGCAGCACAGCCTGAGTGAGACCCAAACCAACAATAAACAACGTGAAGAAAAAAGCCGTCGCCAACGCCAGTGCCGCCAGCTCGGCTGCGCCGAGCCGCCCAACCATCAACGTATCGGTAATTCCAATCGCCGCCTGCGCCAATTGAATGCCAACCAAAGGCACAGACAGACTGAGTGTCTGCGTAAAGTGCGTGCGCCAGGATTTAAACGGCAGGGTCACGAATTGTCATTCTTGTTAAGATCGGGATAGCACCCCTATATCGCCCGAGCAAAACACTCAAATGATCTTTTGTGAAGACCAGATCAACTCTGCTGATGGAGAACACTCACAGAGCGATCATCCCCCTGCTTAACCACCCATCACTTTAGCGCGACAATTCATCGGTTTGGCATTGACGCACACATGGCCCCGTGTTGCATTGCAAAAATGACCAGTGAACCAGCCACACCTAAAAGAGACGGGCGCAGTACCGTTTTCAGCCTGCCTAATATTCTGACATATGGGCGTATTCTTGCCGTACCTGCCGTTGTCGGTACTGCCTTTGTAGAAGGTGATTTCGGTCGCTGGCTCTGCCTCGGCATATTCATTGTTGCCAGCATTACGGACTTTTTCGACGGATATCTGGCGCGAGCTTGGCACCAGCAATCTGCCTTGGGTCGCATGCTGGATCCGATTGCAGACAAATTGCTGATATCAGCCTGTCTCATTATCCTGTGTGCCAATCAGGTCGTATCAGGCGTTTCCCTCTGGGCTGCGGCTATTATTCTAATGCGGGAAATCTCGGTTTCAGGACTGCGCGAATTTCTGGCCGAATTGCAGGTCAGCGTCCCTGTAACCAAGTTGGCAAAGTGGAAAACCACATTGCAGATGGTGTCCCTTGGCTTTCTGTTGGCCGCACCCGCAGGCGACAAGGTACTGCCATTTAACACCGAAATTGGAATCGGCCTGTTATGGGTCGCCGCACTATTGACCCTCTATACTGGCTACGATTATTTTCGTGCGGGCCTCCGCCACTTGATCGACAGTGATCGCTAGAATCACGGATTTGCTATGACGAAGCTGCTCTATTTTTCATGGGTTCGCGAACGTATTGGCCTCGCCAGCGAAGAACGCGACATTCCGGCCGACATTACTTCAGTGGAACAGTTTTTGAACTGGCTGTCACAACAGGGCGAACAATATGAAAACGCCCTGACCGATGCGGCATCTCTGCGCGTTGCCCTTGATCACACTCATGTCACCGCAGATGCCCCATTAAATGGAGCGCGGGAAATTGCAATTTTCCCGCCCATGACCGGCGGGTAGACCATGTCAGACCACCCTGTAAAAATTAGCATTCAGCAGGAACCGTTTGATATCCAGGCTGAGACAGAGTTTCTGGTAAAGAATTCCTCCAATGCTGGGGCTTTGGTATCTTTTTCAGGCATTTGCCGAGCCGATGACACGCTAAGCGCCCTGGAGCTTGAGCATTATCCCGGCATGGCCGAATCGCAAATTCAGAAAATTGTGGAAGAAGCCCTGGCCAAATGGCCCATACAAGGGGCGTTGGTCATTCACCGGGTCGGCAAAATTGCTGTGGGTGAGACAATCGTTCTGGTGGCCGTCACCAGCGCACACCGTCATGCGGCTTTTGACGGTGCGAATTTCATCATGGACTTTCTGAAATCCCGTGCCCCATTCTGGAAAAAAGAGCATCTGGCCGAAGGCAGTGAAGGTAGCTGGATCGATGCCAAGGAAAGCGACGAAGACGCTCTGTCCCGCTGGGACCAGGATGCAGATAGAGAAATTCCTGACGGCCAATAGAATCAGCTGGTCTGACGTGCCTGATTAAGCGCCTCGCGCGCATTTGGCAGTGAAGGATTGAGCGTCAAAGCCTTCTGAAACGCCGCAGCAGCTTCCTTGTTCCGCTTCAGCCTTTGCAGTGCAACGCCCTGATTATACCAGGCTTGCGCACTCCCGCGGTTACGGCTGACGGCAGCGTTGAAGTCTTCCAGTGCGGATTGCGCATCTCCAGTCACAAGATAGCTTTCACCGCGCGCATTGTAGGGCGGTGCCGCTTGAGGTGACAGACCAATAGCAGTCGTAAAGTCTTCCAGCGCAAAATTATGCAGCTTCTGAGCCTGATAGACGAGTCCGCGATTGTGGAATGCCTCCGGATCGGTCCGGTCTATCTGGATCGCCCGATTATAGTCTTCAAGCGCCAGAGCCAACTGGTTTTGGCGGCGATAGACGTTTCCGCGCCGGACATAGGCGTTGGCATATTGTGGATTGACCCGCAAAGCCCGGTTGTAGTCTTCCACCGCATTGGCATCCTCGCCTTTCAGGCGATAGACAAGCCCCCGATTTGCATAGGCTTGGGCAAAACGTGGATTGATCTGAAGGGCGCGGTTGAAATCTGCAATGGCATCGTCATATCGGCCAGCTTTGCCAAGTGCAGCACCACGAATATTGTAAGCGTTGGGATCATTCGGGCTGCGATCCACAACAGCCGTCAAACTGTCAAGGTTAGCGGCTGACCCGGCCTGCGTATTCTGGCCGTTCAAGGATGCATTCTGCAGGTTTGTTCCCTGGCACGCAGCCAAGAGCCCTGCAAACAAGACAATACCAATAAACCGAAAAAATCGAGTGCCTGAAGAGATGTTGTAGACAGAATGCGAAAACGTCATTGGTGCCACTCAACCCTCTTAGCCCAAAGTCCCTGCCCTTTTTATTCAATAAATGGGGCATTTAAAAGAACAGTGGAAGCTTGGTAAAACGCAAAAAAAGCGGATCGGACAGCAGCCGACCGCTTCTTAAACTCTTAATTCAAAACGCCATCCGATGAAACGGAAGCGCATAGCACTTAGCGGCGAGCCTTCTTGGGAAGGATGCCTTCGCGCTGAGCACGCTTGCGAGCCAATTTGCGGGACCGGCGAACAGCCTCAGCTTTTTCGCGAGCACGCTTCTCTGAAGGTTTTTCAAAGTGGCTGCGCAGCTTCATTTCACGAAATACGCCTTCGCGCTGCAGCTTTTTCTTCAGCGCTTTGAGCGCCTGATCAACATTATTGTCACGAACGGATACTAGCACGTAGCTCGTCTCTCTTTCTTTTTACAGTGTGGCCCTGGATCAATTTGAGCCGCTTATAGTCTGGTGAACGTCCATCGTAAACCCGCATTTGGTCCAAGCTGCGACCTGTCTTTTGGCCGAGCACCCAATGGCAAATTCCGAGACTGTTCAGAATGAACCGGGTCCATAGCAGACCAACCCAATATTGTCCACAGTACCACCACAGGTTTTCGCGTCCGAAACTGCCGGAGCCGCAAGTTCCGGCAAGCGTCTTATGTCTTGGCAGAAACCGTGTTCACATGTCCCATTTTCCGGCCCGGTCGGGTCTCACCTTTGCCGTACAGATGGACCCGGCTGGCAGGATCAGCAGCAAAACCCTGCCAGGCGTTCATTTCTTCGCCAATGAGATTGGTCATAACCACATTGCTGTGATGAGTGCCATCCCCCAGCGGCCAGCCTGCAATGGCTCTGATATGTTGCTCGAACTGGTCAATGACAGCGCCGTCCTGCGTCCAATGCCCGGAATTATGCACCCTTGGTGCAATCTCATTGACCAGAAGCGTCGGCTGCTCTGAAGTCTCCGATACAAAAAACTCAATCCCCATCACGCCCACATAATCGAGATCACTGAGAATCGCTTCTGCGGCGGAAGTGGCTTCCACCAGAATTTGGGGTGGCAGACCGGATGGCAATGTGGTCGTTTTCAAAATGTGGTTCTGATGATGATTAAGGGCCATCTCATAAGAAGCGACCTGACCATCCAGGCCTCTGGCTGCAATCACAGAAGTCTCAGCAAAAAATGGCACAAAGGCTTCCAACACACAGGGCTTGCCGCCCAGGGTTTCAAACGCGGTGGGAACGTCCGACGCGCTCCGAAGGATGACCTGCCCCTTGCCATCATAGCCAAAGCGTCTGGTTTTCAACACGCATGGCAAGCCAAGCTCTTGAACAGCTGCGGCAAGGTCTTCTGATGAATCCACTGCGCGGAACTGCGCCAAAGGCACGCCCACATTTTGCAGAAAACGTTTTTCGATCAGGCGATCCTGCGCCGTTTTCAGCGCAGAAATTCCGGGCCGAATTGGCACAAGCTTTTCAATGTGCTGCAACGGCTCAATCGGGACGTTTTCAAATTCATAGCTCAGCACATCAACGGATTCTGCAAATCGGGCGAGCGCCTCAAGATCCTCATAGGGCTTGCACGTGCTAAGCCCGGTGCGTTGAAACGCCGGGCTGTTGTTCTCCGGCGCGTAAATATGTGGCTGAAAGCCCATTTCACTGGCCGCACCAGCCAGCATTGCGCCAAGTTGCCCTCCGCCCAAAATGCCAATTCGACTGCCAGGTGATAAAGGGGCCTTCATATCAGTCTCAGATCCTTGAAATCAGACAGTATCGACAGGTTCGTGCTGCACACTTGCCGTTTGCGCAGTGCGCCAATCATCTAGACGCGCAGCAAGGCCCTCATCCGACAGCGCCAGAATAGCGGCTGCCAGAAGCGCCGCATTTTTTGCGCCTGCCTCACCAATGGCAAGGGTTCCCACAGGAACACCTGCAGGCATCTGCACAATGGACAAAAGGCTGTCTTGCCCTGACATGGTGCTGGATTTCACTGGAACGCCCAAGACCGGTAGCGGTGTCATCGAAGCACACATGCCAGGCAAATGGGCAGCCCCGCCTGCGCCAGCAATAATCACCTTAAATCCGTTCTCACGGGCCGATTTTGAAAAACTGACCAGGCGATCCGGTGTCCGATGGGCAGAAACAATCTGGGCCTTGTAGCCAATACCCAGTTTTGACAGGATATCGGCAGCCCCCTTCATGGTTGGCCAGTCCGATTGGCTGCCCATAATGACCGCAACCGGACATTCGTCCGGCCCGCGCCCATCCACATCACTATCTTGTGGCTCTTGAGAAGAGACAGCCATTACACATCTTCCATCGATTTGCAGTGGTCAGGGTCATGCCCCGGAAAGCAAGCTGCCTACGCGGCAAACGTCGAAAATGCAAGGTTCACATCTACGAAACTGTCAGGTTTGACACCCTTCAGGCAATTATATCAGGTAGTAATGAATCTTCCAGTTCTGCAATCTTGTCTCTCAAAAGCAGTTTCTTTTTCTTCAGACGCTGGAGTTGAAGTGCATCGGACAGGCCGCTTTGCAACAAGGCGGCAATAGCTGCGTCCAGATCCCTGTGTTCCTGTCGGAGGATGGCCAGCCTGCCGCGCTGCTCCAGCTGCGGAATTTCTTCAAGATCATGCTGTTCGTCACTCATCGCCCAATAGACCTGTTGTCAGGTAAACAAGCCCTATCCTAACTGATTGAAGGCTGTTGTGGCGAGGTCAAATAGAATGAAATCGAATGGAAAAATCGGGCATTTCCATATTGCAGTGCACACAATCTCGTATTCGACAGGCGTGTTCGTCTGTGAGAGACTACACGCGTTGATAGAAAACCAAGGAGATTGACTATGAGCATGGATGTACATTTGTCCAAATTGCAAGAACGTCATGCAACCCTCGAACAACAGATTTCCAAGGCAAACCAGCATCCATCCATTGATTCTCTTGAGCTTTCAGAGATGAAAAGACGAAAACTTCTCCTGAAAGAAGAGATTGAGCGCCTCCGAATGGAGCCGCTGCTCAATTAGCGAAAGACCAATAAAAACGCCGGGTGTTACCACCCGGCGTTTTTTTATGAAGTGATTCGTTTTCAACTTTAGGTATCTACGCACCGTTCCGCACACACTGTCATTTAAAAATCAGGCCTTGTCTTTGGCCTCGCGCAGGTGGGCAAAAACACTCTCTGCGCTGGCCTCGGGCATTCCAATGGCCTGCTTCAAATCCGCTTCATCAGCGCGCAGAAACGGATTCGTCTGTCGCTCCAGCCCTATGGTGCTGGGTAAGGTTGGCAGATCATCTCTGCGCAAGCGCGCAACTTCTTCAGCCCGCGCCTTGAGTTTTTCATTATCTGGATCAACCGACAAAGCAAAGCGCGCGTTTGACAATGTGTATTCATGGCCACAATAGAGCCGCGTTGCGTCTGGCAAAGCACCCAGTTTTTCAAGCGATTCCCACATCATTGCGTAATCGCCTTCAAACACCCGGCCACAGCCAAGAGCGAACAATGTATCTCCGGCAAAGACAATTTTGTCATCGCTGAACCAATAGCTCACATGATCAAGCGTGTGTCCTGGCGTTTCAAGCACATTGATGTCTCGCCCGGACCATTCGATCACATTGCCCTGTGATACCGGCAGATCAATACCGCTCACCTTTTCCATGGAAAGCTTGGGGCCAATCAGGCGCGGCTGAAACCGATCATGCAGGGCCGGCAGGCCTGCCGTATGATCAGCATGATGATGTGTCAGGAACACATGGCTCAGCTTCCAGCCATTGCGATCCAATGCATCCAGAATGGGCTGTCCGTCCGGCGCATCGATGGCCGCTGTCAGACCGGTATCTGGATCATGCACCAGAACACCAAAATTGTCGCTTCGGCACATGAATTGTTCAATGACCAGTTCGGACATAATTTTCCTCATTCCTTTTCCCAAGCGGCACAGTGTGGGATATATGTATCCAATGCAATTGGATGTTGTCGATCTACTGGAATTTTATCGCACCCCGCTCGGCCGGGTGGCAGCCGGTATATTGTCACGAAAACTCACTCAATTCTGGCCTGAAACCAAACAGGATCGCGTCATGGGGCTTGGGTTTCCAACCCCCTATCTTGGCCAGTTTATTGAAGGCAGCGAGCGGGTTTTTGCTTTCATGCCTGCAGGACAAGGCATTTTTGCCTGGCCAAAAGAGGGAAACCGCTCGGCAGTTCTGGTGGATGAAACCACACTCCCCTTGCCTGACTCCTCAATTGACCGGCTGCTGATGGTCCACACACTGGAAATGGTCAACGATCCGCTGGCGACACTTCAGGAAGCCTGGCGCGTCATGGCCCCTGGTGGACGCATTATCATCATTGTTCCATCACGTGGTGGCCTGTGGTCGCGGCTGGATGCATCACCCTTTGGCTTTGGCAGGCCTTTCAGCCGGGGCCAGTTGCAGAAGCTTTTGCGAAATGCATTGTTCTCACCAGAAAAATGGGATGGTGCGCTGTATCTGCCGCCTTCCAAATCACGCATGATGTTGCGTTCCGCGAATGCCGTTGAAAAGGCTGGCCAAAAATTCTGGCCCGCCTTTTCAGGTGTCATTGTGGCAGAGGCCACCAAGCGTCTGTATCAGGGGCTTCCCGTTGCCACAAAGGCCAAGGCATCAAGGCAGTTGCGCCCAACCCTTATCCCCGCCTCCACCCGGCAGACCCGTTAAAATGCTTGCCACACCTACCGCCGCGGCAATAAATGAAGCGGAAAACCTTTGCTTCTGATGGTGGCTTGAGGCTGACCGCGCCAGCCGTCGCATGAAAGGCAGGCCTTCAAATGACTGAAAGGGTCAATGTGATGTTTCGACGAGCGGCGCAAAGCTCGGCCCTGTGTACAAGGCAACGCCCGTGCTGCGGATTTTATCTGCAATATCTGCATCAAGATCATCCACCGGACCTGCATGGCGCAGGCACACTTCGGCAATAACCGTCTTGTGGCGCTCGATTGCCTCCAGATAAACCTGCCCATCATGTTGCCCGGTATCTCCGATCAGAACAAATCTGAGGCCGGGATTCGCTGCAATGATCGTGTCAATTGCATCGCCCTTATGTGAGCCATGGGTACTTTTGATGAATTTTGTTTCACTGATCCCGAAATCACGCAGAAACTTCGGGCCGAACGGCACATCATTCCGCTGGAAAACGGCATCCAGAAACCCATGCAGGTTCCAGGGAGATGAACTGACATAAAAGACCGGGTTCTTGTCAGCCTGACGCTTCCGTATGAGAGCAACCGTATCAGAGAATATTCTCCGGCTTTCCACAGAACCAGTCAGGGTTGTCCAAAGGTTGCGCGCCAGACTGTAAGCTCCAGTTTGCATGATCGTGTCGTCAATATCAGATATGATGCAAAGGTCTGCGGTTGGGCTGGCTATGACAACTGGTGCCTGGCACTCATAGTCATGCGCAGGAAGTTTAAGTGTTATATGAAATGTCTCCGGATCGGCAACTGGAACACATGCTGTGAAATAGCCTTCTTCATCACTACGGGATTTGATGCCCGCAACATCAACCTCCACATCACCAACCTCGTAAGTCAGAAAATGCGACACCATGGCCCGAAAATTGGCAAAAAGTCCGGGGCTTCCTGAAGCCTCCCCGGCCTGCCGCCGGGTGAGGACACGTCCTCGGACAATCACACCATCTGGCGTTCCGTAACCAACATAAGGGTCAATTGCGAGATTGTCTCGCGATCTGGCAGGACGAAATCGGTCGATGAATTTTTCAATGCTGTAAGCTTGTTTCGCCAGCCAGTTTCTGCGTGATCCTGACAAATTGATAATCTCCGCATTCAACTATGAGGTCCGCAATCCTGCGGGCAACCAAAAGTTCATTCGAGCAAATCCAACTCTTCAACAATCGAATCCAGCGTTTCACCGCGCTGCTTCACTGCATCTGCGTTCTGACCAATGTAAGTGATCGCCAGCAAACGCAGCATGGAAACAAGTGTGGCATGAGTCGGCAAAGCGCTGTAGCTGGCGACATGACAGGACAACACACTTTCAGAAAACCGCTCGGCTTGCGCCTGAAAACCATGGTCCGTTAACGTGATAATCCGCATCCGCGACGTGCGCGCGTAAGCCAGAATGGAGCGCATCAGCTTCGGCCGGGGTTCCAGCGTAAGCAAAATCAGCGCATCTCTGGGGCCGGTCATGGCCAGGTCACTTGACCAGTCCTGTCCTGTTCCGTTCAGATAATGTACTTCATGACGTAATTTTGAAAACAGCGCACGCCCAACACGCGCCACGCCATCTTCAGCGCCGAAGCCAAGAAACCATACACGCGGTGCGGCCGATAGGATTTTGGCAATACCAGCCAGGCGATCGGACCGCAATTCTTCAAAAGTCCGCGTCAGGTTCCGCAATTCCAGATCCATATGATCACCAATGGATCGGCCCAGAACTGTTTGTTGGGTAAACGTTTCAGCTTGCCGATAAGGCTGTGTTCTGTTGCGTTCCTCACGGGCTTGCAACCGTACTTCCTCGAAATCCGCATAACCCAGACTGCGAAAAAAACGCGCAACAGTCGCCTTGGAAACCCCAGCCAGCACGGCTAACTCAGTTGCACTGTGGGTTTCAATAATCCCCTGATTTTGCAGAAGAACTTCCGCAATCTTGCGCTCACTGCCCGTAAGGCGCGCCTGTTTTTCATGAATTCTGAGGATCAATCTGGATGCCATAGGGACCGAATACCCTCTTTTCTTCCAAGATTCAACTTGACCGATGAAACATTAGTTTCAATAGTGTGAAACACTGAAACTCACCAAGGTGCGGTTATGTCGACCTCAAAAATTATACGCGAACGAATTTGGACAAAGCTCCACGATGTCGCCAAACCCGACACGCGCTTCCACATGAATTTTGCCGAAGTGATCCCCGACTTTGAGGGCTCTGAACAGGCAACGGACCGTCTGGTTGCCGAACCCGACTATCAACAATCGGAATTCGCCTTCATCACACCGGATAATTGCCTGGCGGATTTACGCCGCCGGATGATTGAAGATGGCAAAAGCTTCGTTATGTCCACTTACGGCATCTACCGTGGCTTTCTGTTGCTGGAACCGGATATGGTTCCAGAAGGTGCGGCCCTCTATGCTTCATGGCTTGATGGCATGGAGCATTTTGGCCGTCCCATTTCTCTAGAGGAAATAGCAAAACGCGGCCGCTTTGACCTCATGGTTACAGGCGCATCAGCCGTATCGGTTAACGGTGTCCGATTTGGCAAAGGCCACGGATTTTTCGATCTGGAATGGGGCATGTTTACCGATCTGGGCCTTGTGGACGAAACCACGCCCGTTATGGCTGTGGTACACGATGTCCAACTGGTTACAGATCAGTTGCAACCGTCTGAAACGGACATTTTGGTCGACAAGATCGCCACCCCCGGACAGATGCACACGGTTGAGCGCCGCGCAAAACGCCCCAGCGGCGTGAAGTGGCCTTTACTGGAACCAAAGCAGATTGAGCAGACGCCCCCCTTGCAGGAACTGCAGCGTATTCAGGGCATCGCCTAAATCCAAGACAATCCCAAGACCACCCAACAGTTCACAACCCTAAGACTGGAGATTTCCCATGACCCTTTCCCTCAATCGTCGTCATTTCCTATCCACGGCAGCCGCTGCCGCGGCAGCTTCGATGGTGCCCAAAGGCGCATTCGCAGCAACACCGCTGACCATGCAGGCCGCATGGATCAATGATGCTGAATTCGCCGGTTATTTTCTAGCAATGGATGAAGGCCACTACACGAGCGAAGGCCTTGATCTGACTTATCTGTCCGGCGGCCCGGATGTCATTCCCGAAAGCACCATCATTGCAGGTCGTGCAGATCTGGCACTCACAACTCCCGACACAACAATCAAGGCAATTGCTGATCAGGGCGCGCCATTCAAGATCATCGGCGCCCAATACCAGAAAAACCCCATAGGGATCGTTTCTCTGGTCGATAGCGGCATCAACTCCCCTGCTGATCTCGTGGGCAAGACATTGGCTGTTCCACCTGTCAATGTGATCTCGGTCGAAGCGATGCTGAAGCTGAACGGCATTGAAGCCGGAGCGGTTAACATTGTGCCTTATGCCTATGATCCAACACCGTTGATTAAGGGCGAGATTGACGCCAGTCTCGATTTTACGACCAATGTTCCCTACACAATCAGCCAACAGGGAGCGGAAGCAACGTCCTTCCTGCTCTATGATTTTGGCTACACCACCTACAATGACACGGTGGTCGTGACCGAGGACGTTTTGAAGAACAAACGGGCAGAACTCGTGGCTTGGCTGCGGGCCAGTCGCAAAGGTTGGAATGAAAACTTCATCGATCCTGCAGTATGGCCTCCAAAATGGGCGGACACGCATTTCAAAGGCACCGGAAGAACAATCGACAATGAGATCTTCTTCAACGGCGCTCAGCAGCCATTGATGGAAACACCCTCCGGCATCTTCTCGATGAGCGAAGACGACATTGAGGCCAATTTAAGTGCATTGGGCGAAGTGGGCATTGTCGGCAGCCGCGACATGTTCGACACCACACTGCTTGAAGAGATCTAATGCAGCCATCAGACAGCATCTCTGACGGGATTTCGCTCAATGGAGTGAGCCGAACCTTTCAGGGGCGTGGCAGGACAGTGGAGGCGCTTCGTGATGTCTCCCTCGACTGCCCTGCGGGGTCTTTCACTGCTATCATCGGGCCGTCCGGCTGCGGCAAATCCACCATCATGCGCATCGCGCTCGGGTTGGAGACAGCCGACAGTGGCACTGTTTTGATCAATGGTGGAACGCCCTATGCGTCTGCCAAGGCAGGCCATACCGGCGTCGCGTTTCAGGATGCGGCGCTGTTGCCCTGGCGTAGTGTGCGCCGAAACATAGAAGTGCCGCTGGAAGTGATCGGTCGTAGAAGATCCAGCGAACAGCAGCGCATACAGGACATGATTGATCTGGTCGGCCTCAATGGGTTTGAAAACTCGCTGCCTGGTGAGTTATCCGGCGGCATGCGCCAGCGCGTCGCGATTGCCAGATCACTGGTTACAAATCCCAATGTGCTGTTCATGGATGAACCCTTTGGTGCACTTGACCAAATCCTGCGCCGTCAGATGAATGTTGAACTCCAGCGCATCTGGCAGGAAACCGGGGCCACCGCCTTGCTGGTCACACACGGCATTGATGAAGCGGTCTTTCTGGCAGACCGTGTTGTGGTAATGCATGCCAACCCGGGGCGCATTGTCGATGTGATTGACGTCCCGTTTGACCGTCCACGTTTGCCCACCTTGTTTTCTGACAGCGCCTTTCACAAGCTGAGTGATCATATCGCCGAGGTTCTGCATGGCGGCTGACGCGGCCCAAAGCCGGAACACAGGCTGGCGCAATGCAATCATTCTGATCCTGATTTGGGAGATAGTCGGTCGCCTCGACCTCATTGCTGGCGGCGCCCTGCCATCGCTCAGCGAAATTCTGCTGCGGCTCTGGGTCGACCGCGCTGACTATCCACAACATGTCATCGCAACACTCTATGCCTCCGGGCTGGGCTTCATCATTGGCAATGCCATTGGCATTCTGGCCGGCATCATCTTTGCCCTGTCCCCCACAACGCTGCGCCTGTTTCGTGGGGTCAACATCGCCATCTTTGCACTGCCGCCCATAGCAATCGCCCCCATTCTGGTCCTGACCCTGTCCGGCATGGCACCACGCGTGGTTCTGGCAACCTTGGGCGTCTATTTCGTGACCATGACAGCAACTGTGATTGGCCTGTCACAAACTGACAAACGCACAAGTGACCTCATTCAGGCCTATGGTGGAACAAGCTGGACCACTCTGCGACTTGTGCAATTGCGCGGCGCATTGCCAACCATCCTGTCCGCTTTTCGCATTGCAGCTCCAAACGCTGTGCTGGGTGCCATTCTGGCGGAATTTGGTGGCGGTGGACGCTGGGGCCTTGGCACTTATCTGCTTGGCTCATTGGGCCGCGGCGAACCGGACCGGCTGTGGGGCATTGGCCTCACCGCAACCGCCATTGCAGGCCTCAGCTATCTGGGCTTTGCGCTTCTGTCCAACCGTTTTTTGGGCGCAACCCGCGCCGTTACCCTGAACGCCGCCACACCAGACGACGCCACCCCGACCAAATCGGTTGGGCACAATTTCTTGCTGACACTTGGAACCATTGCGCTGCCACTGATCCTTTGGTGGGCCTATATCAAACTATCCGGCGTGCCCGATCTGATCTCCAAAACTCCGTGGGGTGTGATTGACTATCTGTTCCTCGGCAAAACTGCGGCCGTAGCCCAGGCAAAACTGTTACAGGCTCTGGCTGAAACGCTGCCAATCACCTTTGTCGGCATGGCCTTGGGTCTTCTCTTCGCATTTCTTTTGGCCATTTGCTCACGCTTGTTTCCACAAGCCATAAAAGCCTTTATGCCCGTCGCGCTCGTCACTCAAACCATGCCATTGGTGGCCCTGACACCGTTGCTGGTTCTCATGTTAGGACGTGGCACAAGCTTGACGCTGTGGGTCACCATTTCCGTGACGTTCTTTCCCGCATTCGTAACCCTGGCACAGGGCATTTCCCTCGTCCCACGCGGAACTCAAGAACTGCCACGTGCCTATGGCGCTGGCCCGTGGACGGAAATGCGGATGGTCACAATCCCCGCATCCCTCCCCTATCTTTTTGCCGCAACGCGGCTCACTGTTCCGCGCGCGCTGTTAGGGGTCATGATTGCCGAGTGGCTGGCAACAGGAAAGGGCCTTGGAAACCTGCTGAACCAGTCACGCGGCTATCTGGACTTTGGTATGATCTGGAGCGTCGCCGCAGTTTCGGTCCTGGTCTCGATTATTCTCTATCAGCTTGTGGTCATAGCCGAACGCAGGGTTTTGCGCCGCTTCGGAATGCAAACGGCCGAATAGGCGTCGAAAATTGGCCCAACACTTCTGATCAACAACAAATGTCAGCCAATGTGATGCGACACAAATGAAATACGAAATGCAGCGATTTTCGCAGAAATTTTGTTGGGAGCCCAAAATTGTTTAGCTGTGCGCAGGCAGGCACTCCAGCGTGATCGAGAGTCATTTCGGTTATCTTTAGAACCAAATTTGCAGGATGGGTTCCCCAAAAAAAACGGCAGAGCCATGCTCTGCCGTTTTAACAATTTGATTGGCGATTTTACGGCTCGAATTGAGCCAAACGCTAATCAGAGAAGTTCAATTTTACCAACTGATACTTTACCACTGCGGGCGTCATCCTGAGTGTCGAATGAAACCTTCTGGCCTTCGGAGAGTCCGCTGATTCCGGCGCTTTCGAGTGCTGTTGCATGAACAAACACGTCTTTTGCACCATCTTCCGGCTCAATAAATCCAAAACCCTTTTGGCTGTTATAAAATTTTACGGTTCCCGTTTTCATGAGAATTTCCTTTCAATAATGAATGCACAATGGATGGGGCACAGAAATCTGTGTCCATTCCCTTATCTCGATTTATGTAGAATCGCCTGAGAAGTGCGCAGTCATAAAAGACAGGCATAGAAAACAAGAAGTCCGATACATATCGATACATGTGCGCTATACCCCAATTGAGGTAATAGCAAGGCTTGATTTAAGGGGATCAAACAGAATTCTCATTTCAGGCGCGCCATATCTTGCGAAATAGCCTGGCATATATTTGCTGTTTATTTCCGATAGAATCCCAATTCATCATGTTTTTTTGAGCGTCAGATCCACAGAACAAAGGACATTACCCAGCAGGTACGTGAAGCAATTTATACCCCGCTCCACCGCACACCAAATCGGGCAACAGAAGCCGCGCCGGTACATGATGCTGCTCGAAAACTGTTCCAAGAGATCTCGTGAAGGAGATTGGTTCTGCTAAGGTGTGGAACTCCAGCGCCTGTCAAACCATATTGGAGAATCTGCCACATGCTCGATTTGCAATCGCTGCTGAATGAGATCAGCCAGACACTTTCAAGCGAAGTCGATCGCGGCAAAGTGGCCAATTACATTCCGGAACTTGCCAAGCAGGACAACCGGCATTTCGGTATGGCCATAGCAACAATTGACGGGCAGCTGTTTTCGACCGGTGATGCATCGGAGGCGTTCTCGATCCAAAGCATATCCAAGGTATTCACCCTGACAATGGCGCTCGGTAAGATTGGCGACAAATTATGGGAGAGAGTTGGCAGAGAGCCATCAGGGACAGCGTTCAATTCCATTGTGCAGTTGGAGCACGAAAAAGGCGTTCCGAGGAATCCATTCATAAATGCCGGTGCCATTGTCGTCTCCGACATTGTGCTTGGCGGTCACCAGCCGAAAGAGACAATCGGCGACATATTGCGTTTCGTCAGATGCCTTTCAGACGATGATTCAATTATGATCGATCAGGATGTGGCGCAATCAGAAACGGATACCGGTTTCCGCAATGCAGCGCTGGCCAACTACATGCGGGCTTTCGGCAATCTGCATCATTCCGTTGACGAGACACTGGACGTGTATTTTCACCAATGCTCCATAGCCATGACCTGCGTCCAGCTTGCACGTTCTGGTCTTTATCTGGCAAATGGCGGCGTGAATCCCCTGACTGCATCGACCGTGGTTCCCCGACACCGGGTGCGGCGCATCAACGCCATCATGATGACTTGCGGCCACTACGACGGATCCGGTGAATTTGCTTTCAGTGTCGGCTTGCCAGGAAAAAGCGGCGTTGGTGGAGGGATTCTCGTGATTGTGCCTGACAAGGCAGCCATTGCAGTCTGGTCACCCGGATTGGATCCAAATGGCAACTCAAAACTTGGGACAATGGCGCTGGAAATGCTTGTGGCAAAAACTGGATGGAATGTCTTTGGTGCATAGACAAACTCAATTCGGCCACACGGCATTGGTGCTTGCAGGCACCTGAAAGCCGCTAAGCAAAGCGCCACGACCCAATTTTCCGACTACCTTTATTTCGCGGAGAAAGGCGCAACCTTGACGGATTGTTGTTGCACCACAATCAGATCATGAACAAATTTCAGCTTTTCCGATATCTGCGGTGACAGGACAAATGGGTAATAATCGCTGATCCCCATGGATCTGTTCATGGCATTCATTGCAACGGTCAGCGGAATCCAATGTTGGATCAGTTGCAGGTGATCGGACACATGGTAAGGGTCCTCCAACTGCGCCAGAACGGGTGCTCCGGGGTGCAAAGGTTGCGGGTTCAGGCCATAGGCGCGTGCCGTCTCCAACCCACCCACAATGTGAAAGTAATGCGCCCATGTTTCAGCAAAATCCTCCCAGGGATGGGCGCTTGCATATGCACTGACGTAAGATTGCTGCCAGTCAGGACCAGGGCCATTGGTGTAATACGCCTTCAGCGCTTGGGAGTAATCCTGACGTTCATCCCCGAAACAGGCACGACATGCGCTGATGACATCTTTTCCGGCGATCAGTCTGTCCCAATAATAATGCGCCACTTCGTGCCGGAAATGGCCAATCAGGGCTCGATAAGGCTCGCCCAGAGCAGTTCTGTTTTTTTCGCGAATAGCGTCATCAGCCTCATCAATATTGATTGTTATCCGGCCATTATAGTGGCCCGTCATCACACGCTTTTCATTACCGTTCGGATGGGATTCATTACCCAGCAATTCGAAATGCAGGGATCCTTCGGAATTGTCGCGTTCTACCGCCAACGGCAGATCGAATTTGATCAATGCATAAAACAGCCGTCTTTTGGCACGCTCTAACCGCCCCCATCGTCGCCGCTTTTCATTGTCAGACGTGTCTGGAATTTTCCGCGTGTGCAGACAACTCAAACAAAGCTTGCTCTGAGCGCCGTGCTCGCACAACCAGTTACAATTGATGAGATCGCGGTTCACACAAGGGAGGGGAGCGCTGCCCGCCTCACCAAACTCACCATTCAGAAGGACAAATTGATCCTGCAAGGGCCTATAGCCAAGAACGGAACCGCAACTGACACATTGATTGTTATCAAAATGAATCTGATTGTTGCAATTTGGGCAGAGAAATCGGCGCATGGCTATCCTGTTTTCTAAAGTCAGCTACCCCTCTCATGATTGGGGCGGTTCGGAAATACATTTCTGCGCGAAGCAATTTTGGACACCCCTGAATTCCGGGTTCACGGGTGCCGACCAAGAAGCCTTCACGACTTTGAGGCGGATAGTGGTGCTTGTGGTTTATCAAGGCTATTCCCGGGACTGCCTTTGGGAGGATCGAGATCGGGCCGACCTCTCTCTACACGCAAAAGCGGTCATTCAACGCCCCTCATCGAATAACGACTTTTACCGCAACATCCATAAAATGCAGATGATCAAAACCCCGCCACCGGATTCACCATCCCCCGCGCAGGCCTCAATCATTCTCCTTCAATTCGTGCTGATTGTTGACGCTCGCATTTTCTGGCCGCTGGCGCTTCATATCCAGAACCTTGCAACTGCCACAATCAAATTTGTGGACTTTTCGCTTCCAAATGAGCAACCTCATTAACTGATTTTCATTCAACATTACAACAGGTTAAACTCTTCCTCAAATTCATAATTGACAAATTCACAAAATTACTTTTATTTGTGAAGTAAGAATTATTGGAGGATGCAGTGCCACATCAGAGATTTGCAACAAGGTTGAACTCGTTTGCCTCCAAGGCGCATGAGTACTGGCCTGATCTGACCGGCAAGCCCTCTCCCATGCAAATGGCTGAGCGGGCCTCCACTGCTGAGGGTCTGACTGATGTCGACATGAATTTCCCCGATCACGTGGAAAAAGATGTGCTGGCGCAGACCCGGCGGCTGAATGATATGGGCCTTCAGGTCAACGGGCTGGCGATGCGCTATTACACCAATCCCGGCTTCAAGCTGGGGGCATTTACAAACCCCGACGCAGCCATTCGCCGTGAAGCCATTGACCTCACCAAAAGAGGCATTGATGCAGCCCGGGCGACCGGCTCGGACCTGATGACCATCTGGCCTGGACAAGATGGCTTTGATTACAGCTTTCAGGCTGACTACGCGAAGATGTGGCAGGACGAGGTGGATGCTATCCGCGAAGTGGCAGACCACGACAAGGACTGCGCTGTCAGCATAGAATACAAACCCAACGAGCCCCGCGCCTTTGCCCTGCTGCCCGATATGGCAACAACACTTTTGGCCATCAAGGAAGCTGGCTCTGAAAATCTGGGCGTGACCCTGGATTTCGCCCATGTCCTCTACGCTGATGAAGTTCCTGCCTTTGCAGCGGCCATGATTGCCCGCCATTCAAAGCTGCTCGGCGTTCACTTGAACGACGGCTACGGCAAACGCGATGACGGCTTGATGGTCGGATCAGTGAACACCAAAGCAACCCTGGAGTTGCTTTGGCAGATCAAGAAGGACGGCTACGAAGGCGCCATCTATTTTGACACATTCCCGGATGCCAGCGGACTGGACCCGGTGAAAGAATGCGAAGCCAATATCGCGACAGTCAATGGTTTGATGGCAACCATCGGCCGTCTGGAAGCCGACAATCGCTTGAGCGATGCCATCGCAAAACAAGACGCTGTCTCATCCCAGATGATTGTCAATCAAGCCATGCTGGGAGCCTGACACAGCCAAAAATTACCCACTATCCAAGCAACCAAACATGTTCAACGGGAGGATACCATGAACAACAAATTCTTACTCACACTGGCAGCAGGCGCGCTTGCACTGAATGTCAGTACTGCATCCGCACAGGAGATGACGCCGCTCAACTCAGACAGTGAGCCAGACCGCATGGACTGGTCTGAACTGGATGCCAAATTGGGTGCCTTTCCAGCCGTTCCAGCTGGTACGCGGGTCGGTGGCGTTTCCAAAACACTGACAAATGAATATTGGCGCACACTTGGTGAAGGCTATGCAAATATCGCCAAAGCCAACGACATTGAATTTGTCTATCAGGCCGCCGCCAATGAAGGTGACCAGTTGGGCCAGCTGTCCATTGCCGAAACATTGATCACACAAGGCTTCGACGCGCTTCTGTTCTCGCCGCAAACAGATGCCAATCTGATGCCTGCCTATGAAGCTGCAATTGCTGCAAACATTCCAGTACTCAACGTCAATGACGCCGTCATTCCAACAGTTGCCCACTATGTCGGCAATGTGCAAAAGGACAATGGCGTCCGCGTTGCAAATTGGTTTGTTGAAAACTCCAGTGGCGGCAAGGTTGCTGTTATCGAAGGCCAGCCAGGCGTATTTGCTGCCGGCCAGCGAACAGCCGGTTTTACCGAAACCATTGAAGCTGCAGATGGCCTGGATGTGGTTGCCAGCGTACCCGCAAACTGGAGCCGGGAGCTTGCATTCAACGCGGCTGCAAACATTCTGCAGCAGCACCCGGACCTGATCGGATTCTATGCCAATAATGATGGCATGGCCCTTGGTGTCGTGGAAGCTGTCAAAGCAGCCGGTCTGCAAGAGCAAGTCGCCGTGTTCGGCACTGACGGTGTCTCCGATGCCTATGCTTCAATCCGGTCGGGCGATCTGACCGGCACTGTTGACAGTTTCCCGGCTCTGACCGGTGAAATTGCCATGGAAGTTGTGCTCCGTCTTCTGGATGGCCAGGACTTGCCGCGTGTTGTGGCAACACCACAGGCCCTCATTACCAAGGACAATGTGGAAGACTATGCGACAACAGATATGGCCGCATTGCGCAAAATTCTGATGGCTGAATAAGGGTTCTCCCCCCAGGTCTGGCTCGTGGCCTATGGGCTACGGGCCAGATAGACTGCATAAAGACCCATTTCGGATGAGGAATTTCCGTGTCATCGCCCGAGTACCGCCTCAGTCTCAAAAACGTAACAAAGACCTATCCGGGCATTGTTGCGCTTGATGACATCACCTTCAATGTGAAGGCTGGAGAGGTGCACGGCCTGCTTGGCGAAAACGGCGCTGGCAAATCAACCATGCTGAACATCCTGTCCGGAGTGCGCCCCGGCGATCAGGGTCAGATTGAAATCGACGGTAAGTCGGTTGAAATCAACAATCCGATTGCCGCCCGTGAAGCTGGCATAGCCATGATTCACCAAGAGCTGCAACATGTGCCGGAACTGTCCGTTGCACAAAACATGTTTCTGGGACGGCCTCTGACAAGTAGCGGTCGCCTGTTTGTACGCACTCGTGCGCAGGAAAAGCGCGCCAGAGATGTTCTGGCTGACCTTGACCCCACCATAGACCCTGCTGCCCCGATCAAAACCCTGAAGGTTGCACAACAACAGATTGTCGAAATAGGCCGCGCCTTGTTGGAACAGGCCAGCATCATTGCAATGGACGAGCCGACCTCAAGCCTGACACCAAGCGAGTTTGAGCGTCTTGCTGAACTGATCAAAACCTTGTCCGAAAAGGGTGTCTCAATCATTTATGTATCCCACAAGATGGATGAGGTGTTTCAGGTCTGTCAGCGGGCCACCATTTTGCGCGATGGCAAACATGTGGCTGTCGTCGATATAGCAGATGAGACCGAAAGCAGCATCGTTTCAAAAATGGTTGGGCGTGAAGTCCTCCATGCTGCCCACACAAGCTACGCAACAACTGAAGAAATTCTGGCAGTAGACGGGCTTGGCCGTGGCAAGGCAGTGATTGATGCAAATTTCACACTGCATCGCGGCGAGGTTTTGGGCATTTCCGGTCTGGTTGGCTCCGGCCGAACTGAACTGATGCGTCTGATCGCGGGTCTTGACCAACCTTCAACCGGCCAGATCCGTGTAATGGAAAAGCCGGTCAGGGCGCATGACCCACGCGCCGCAATCCGGGCTGGTATCGGGCTGGTGCCAGAAGAGCGCAAACGCGAAGGCATTGTTCATGCCCGCTCTGTCGCGTCCAATATGGCATTGCCATCAATGGGACAATTCACCAGATCAGGTCTGTTGCGGCATGGCTTGATGCACAAGAAGGCCGAGGAAGTAATGTCTGATTTGAGGCTGCGCCCGCCCAATGTGCGACAGGCCATCGGAACATTCAGTGGCGGAAACCAGCAAAAGGCAATTATTGGCCGCTGGCTGGCCGCTTCCACCGAAATTTTCCTGTTCGATGAGCCCACACGCGGCATCGATGTTGGCGCAAAATCCGAGATTTACAATCTGATCGAAGAACTTGCCAAAGCCGGTAAAGCCATCATCGTCGTATCGTCCGAAATGCCGGAAATCATCCGCCTCTCCGACCGCGTCCTGGTCATGCAAGAAGGCAGGCTTGTCGCCAATCTGCAAAAGAACGACATCACGGAAGACAGGATCGCCCATTACGCGATTCCCCGCAAAGATCAGGCTGTCGCATGACACAAGATCAATACTATCCAGAGAAATTGAAATGACACAAACACCTGGTGCTGATGCACCCTCTCAAGGCCTCAATTTTTTCCGGTTCAATGTGAGCCTGCGCGATGCAGGTACCATTTTGGGTCTCCTGATAATTGTCGTGGTCTTTTCTCTGCTGACACCTGTGTTTCTGACAACGCCCAATCTCATCAACATTCTTCAGCAATCATCGCTCAACGCTGTCATTGCCCTTGGCATGACGCTGGTGATCATCAGCGGCGGAATTGACTTATCCGTAGGACCTACCGCCGCATTATCAGCCGTCATTGGCGCAACATTGATGGTCGCCGGTGTTCCCATCTATCTGGCAATTCTGGCAGCTCTTGGCGTGGGAATTCTGTGCGGCCTGTTCAATGGCGTGCTGGTTGCCTATGCGGGTTTGCAGCCCTTCATTGTAACCCTGGGTGGCCTGTCGCTTTATCGGGCGCTTGCGTTGATCTACACCGGGGGCAACCCGGTGTTTGGCATTCCGCCAGAGTTTCGGGCGCTCACCAATGGCACGTTGCTGGGTATTCCCAACCCTGTCATCATCGTTGCAATCATTGCCCTGCTGCTCTGGATTCTCCTCAATAAAACGCCATTGGGCGAATACATTCTGGCCGTTGGCGGCAATGAGGAAGCTGCGCGTATAGCGGGCGTACCCGTGGCCAAAACCAAAGTTGCAACATTCGTCATTTCCGGATCACTGGCATCAATTGCAGCCATGATACTGGTCGGACGCCTTGGCGCGGCAGAGCCAACCATTGGCAATCTGTGGGAACTGGATGCAATTGCAGCAGCTGCCATTGGCGGCGCATCACTGATGGGCGGAAAAGGCAGTATTGTCGGCACTTTGATTGGCGCAATCATACTCGGCGCATTGCGCAATGGCTTGACACTGATGAATGTACAGGCCTTCTACCAATTGCTGGCAACCGGAATCATCATCATTGCTGCCATGCTTATTGATAGAGCAACAAGAGGCAAATAGCCGAAATGAACATTGAAGATCCTCGGGCGATTGGCGCGCAAATCCGCATGCGACTGCCGCAACTGACACCGCTGGAGCTTCGGGTCGTGGATGCAATTACAGCGCGCAAGGACCTGACAGAAGCCACACCACTCAAGGAAATCGCGCAGCAATCGTCGGTTTCTGAGGCAATGATTGTCAAAATAGCCAAGAAACTCGGTTTTACCGGGTTTCGGGAAATGCGAATTGGACTGGTTGAATACAATCAATCGGATGCCGCCAATCTGTACCGCGAGATTTCACCCGATGATTCATCGGCAAGCGTCATCCAGAAAGTGTTTCACACATCCATGCAGGCCTTGGAAGAAACAATTGCCATATTGGATGTTGAAGCATTCGACCGCGCTGCAGACATTCTGCACCGCGCCACCCATCGGGATTTTTATGGCATTGGCGGGTCTGCGCAAATCGCAAGAGATGTTGCGCATAAATTCCTGCGTATTGGGCTGCGGGCTGCCATTTATGACGATTCGCACATGATGCTCATGTCGGCCTCAATTCTAAAACCTGATGACGCAGTCGTGGTTTTCAGCCATTCAGGCACCACGACCGCCGTCCTGGAAGCCACGAAGCTGGCCCGAAAATCCGGCGCACGGACGATAGCGGTTACAAACTACAGCGATTCTCCCATCGCAGAAGCTGCTGATGTTGTGCTGTGTTCAACCGCCCAGGGCTCTCCACTACTGGGTGAAAATGCAGCGGCCAGGATTGCGCAGCTCAACATTCTGGATGCGCTGTTCGTGGCCATTGCGCAACGTGATTTTGCAGCGGCAGAACGCAATTTGAACAAAACCATGAAAGCCGTCTCCGCCAACCGCGAAAAATAGGATTGAAAATGACCGAACCGAAAGCCGGCGTCGTTGTTGTGGGCAGCCTGCATTACGACCTGATGGTCGATGCACCCGACAGGCCACGCAAAGGCGAAACGGTCACCGGAACCAGATGGTATCCGAAATTTGGCGGAAAAGGCGGTAATCAGGCGGTGGCCACGCATCATGCCGGCGCGGATACACGTTTTGTCGGCGCGCTTGGAACTGATAATTTTGCTGATTTCATGCTGGAGTCATTGGAGGCTCAGGGTCTGGACACCCGATGGATCACACAGACCAATGGCTGCGGATCTGGAATGAGTGTCGCAATCATGGATGCCGAGGGAGATTACGGCGCGGTTATTGTAACGGGTGCAAACGCCGTTCTCGGGCCGGATCACATAAGCGATGAAAGCATCTGGTCAGGGGCCAGAACATTGATCCTGCAAAACGAAATTCCCGAAAGTGCCAATCTACATGCGGCTCGAGCCGCAAAGAACCACGGCATGCTGATCGGCCTGAATGCGGCCCCATCCCGCACCCTGTCAGACGAATTTCTAAATTTGGTGGATGTGCTTGTCGTCAACGCAATTGAGGCGCAGGATTTGTGTGATGTGGCAGTAACCGATCTTGCCAGCGCCCTATCAGCCGCCAGCGCTCTGGCAAATCGCGTGCCCCATGCCATCGTCACTGCAGGCGGTGACGGTGTTGCCTATGCTGCCAATGATCACAAAGCTTTTTCAATAGAGGCGGAGACCGTCGAATTGGTGAGTACCCATGGTGCTGGTGACGTATTTGTTGGCACCTTGTTTGCCGCATTGGCCCGGGGAACAGATATGAAGACGGCTGTAACTCAAAGCAATTATGCAGCCGCCCTTCACGTATCCCGAAAGCCGTGAACGCGCGGCGGAACATAAGGCCAGGATCAGGCCGTCACGCTGGTTGGCCAGGTGTACGGTCTCAAGACTGCGTTATCCAACCCACGTTTCTCAGCATTTACTGTTGAAACGCCTGCTGCTAGCTTCATGACAGATAGGTTGGCAGTGAGGGACAATGCAGCAAACGAACATCCCTGAAAAACTGTTGTCTTTGGTCTATGCCACACAGACTGACCCGTCTATGTGGCAGGCGTTCTGCGACGAACTGAACTTCGTCTCCAGCGTGCCCATAATGATGTTTGGGCACAATCTCACCTCCAACAAGAGTGTGGGCTTGCTGGGTGGCGGTCTCGATCCGGTAGAACTTGAAACCTATCACGCGCATTTTGCCGACAAAAACCCCTGGATGCAGATGAATGCAGTTATGCCGACCGGAACGGTGGGCGTTTCAGATCAGGCTCTGGAACGACGCGATTTGTTCAAAACCGAATTCTACAATGATTGGCTGCGCAGGCAGGAAGATATTGTCGCTGGCCCCTTCATGATGTGCCACAGAACAAAGGATACATTTGTCGGCCTTGCAGCAGCGTGCCAGCAACGCAATGTCGAGGCCACATTGCCCAAAGCGCATGAATTGCTGGACGCACTTGCGCCGCATTTGAAACGTGCCATCAACTTCTCAACACTGCTGAAGCCAGCGCAAGATCCATCCTTTCAGTTCTTTCAGGCCAGCAAACATGCATTCATATTGTTGAACAGGCAGGGCAAGGTGAGCCTGCTCAATCAGACAGCCGAGAGCTTGTTGTCACGCTTTTCGATTGTGTCTGTCTCCAACTCAAATGCCATCCTGTCCGCGCGGGATAATGTTGCCAGCTTTATCGCCAGGCTGTCGTCAGCGATAAGGACCAATGATCCCGGTGCATTGCCAGAACCGCTTTTTTTGAATGAGGCAGACCAGCACAGATTTGTCATGCACGCCCATATGTTCCCCGATGTAACCCAGCATGCCTTCCCGACCGCCCAATGGTACGAGCCTGTTGTCGCCGCCCTGGTCATTGTGGGCGGCCATACCAGCCAGGCATCTGACAATTTTTCGAAAATCGCGGCCTCCTTCGGCGCGACAGCGGCTGAACAAAAGCTGGCAGACGCGCTGGTTAAGGGTCAGAATCTTGTCGATTATGCAGATGCGTGTCAGCTGAGCCGACATACTGTCCGCAATCAGATGCGCGCGCTTTTGCACAAATCCGGATGCAGAAATCAGGTCGATTTTGTCAGGCTGATCAGCTCACTGTCGTCACCATTTTCCGATGCATGACCGCACGGGTTAACTGACTAACAGGCCGCATTCCGAAGGAGCATGACGCAATTGCGTCATGCGGCAGCATCTCGGCCCCAATAGAGTGTCTCTGAATCTACGCGCAACTCTTCAGGGACCGGAAACTACATGAAACGTCACATATTTGTTGCAGCATTGATTTTGGTTGCCACCAGCTTTGAAAACGTATGGGCCGCAGATGCCTCCCCACAACCAACAACGTCACCCACCAATTCCGGCAAGATCAGCGCCAACCCAGCCAACAACACTGAACTGGCCCAATTCGTAAAGGCGCGCGCAGCCGTCAGCGCAAACATTGCCGCGTTCAATGCGCTGGTCTCTAAAGGCAAATCCGGCCCCAGCGCAAAGAAACTCAAAGGTCTTGCTGATGAGATAGGCCGGCAGGCCAACACAATTCTCAAATACGCCAAATCAACGAACAATACGGCCGCACAGAAACTGGCGGCTCAGCTGATTATCGATGATGACATCACCGGCCGCAAATCTGCCCAACAGGCCACCGCGCGACGGCTGATGGAGCTTGACGCTCAGCTGGCTCTTCTGGCGCCGGTTGTGCACCGCTAGGAGTGCCCGGGATGAACCTCTCCAGACTGGTTTGCGCCGCTGGCTTTGTGTTGCTTTGCACGCCCCTAAATGCAGCGACATGGGAATATCGAAAATGCGCGATTGATGCAGTATTCTCAGGGGTAAATGTGCCTGCCACCCCCATCCCCGGCTCCAGTTTTGTTGGCTGGGCGCGCACGCAATCAGGTACCGTATCGGCCAAGGCGATCGACACCCTGTCAGCGAAGTGTCTGAGCTGGGCCTTGTCCCGCAATGCTGGGCAAATTCCAAATGGCTGTGAGAATAATCCGCGACTGCTGAACAACAGCGAGAAGCGCGGAAAGGGTCTGACCGGCTTTAGTCTGACCAATGGGCTCAGTTCCCTGAAACAGGCCATCTGTTCAAACCCGCGGCTCGGCACCAATTACGCACGCAACCGCACTGACGTTACCTTCGACAAACGCATCATTGAAGGCTTCCGTATTTCGTTCCGAAAACGGGGCGGCACAGGCGCCTGCCGCGGCACACAATTCTGGCCAACCTCATCACTCAACATCATCTGCAAAGCATCCCCTGACATGGCGCGCTTTGACCGTGTCCCAACCCGTCTCTATCGACGTGACCCAAGCGGACGCAACACCACCGCCTGCAAAGCCCCCTTCTCCCTCCGCGAACACGGCACCAACATAGAAGAAGCCCGCCAAAAAGCCCGCCGCGCCTGGCTGACCCAAATCACCAAACTTCACGGCGTGGGTTACGCAGATCCGAAGAAGCTGATCAAATCAGACTCCAAATGCGTGAAACGGCTGCAAGGGCGTTTCGCGGTGTCCTGCGTGTTTACGGCAACGCCTTGTTATTATTGAAACACCTCTTCACTTTTCCTTCAGCGACAACAAAAACACCGCCTGCTCACCCATTACATTTTTGACCGCAAGCGGCCAGCTATCCGACAGCGGGCGTCGGCCGCCACTGACAGCGATGAATTTTTCAATTCTGGCGTCTGCCTGTTTGCACAGATCAAAAAAATCGCGGATTGTGCAAAAATGGATGTTGGGGCTGTCATACCACGTATAGGGCAGATCTTCGGTTACTGGCATTTCGCCCTTCAGCAACAAATGGGCGCGCATGCGCCAGAAGCCAAAATTTGGAAACGATACAATGGCATGCCTGCCAATACGCAACAATTCCCGCAAAACGGTCTCTGGGCTGTGGGTCGCCTGAATGGTCTGTGACAGAACCACATAGTCAAAGCCATTGTCCGGATAATGGAAAAGGTCCTTATCCGCGTCACCCTGCACCACCGAGATACCTTTTGAAACTGCCAGGCTGACACCTTTCTGGCTGATTTCGATGCCGCGAGCATCGATGTTCTTTTCCTGCTTTAAAAGTGCAATCAGTGCTCCGTCGCCACTGCCGACATCCAGAACTTTTGAACCATTGGGAATCATTTCAGAAATAATCCGATAGTCGGCCCGGTTGGGGTCCGCCGTCATCGTCAGATCAATGGTTGGGCTGCTGGTGAAATCGCTCATGCTGTCTCCGCCAGTCCCAATTCATCAGCTGCTGCGCGGACAAACCCACCGACCGTGTCGAAGAGTTCCGGAATCTCCAGCAGAAAGGCATCATGGCCCTTATCCGTGTCCACTTCCAAAAACGACACATTGGCGCCTGCCGCGTTCAGCGCATGAACAATGGCCCTGTTTTCTGAGGTTGGAAACAACCAGTCGCTGGAAAATGAAACACAGCAGAAACGTGTGCTGGTCTGATCAAATGCATGAGCAAGTTTTCCACCAAATTCGCGTGCCAGATCAAAATAATCCATCGCCCGCGTCATGTAGAGATAACTGTTTGCATCAAATCGATCCACAAAGCTCATACCCTGATGGCGCAGATAGGATTCGATCTGAAAATCAGCTTCAAACCCGAAGGTTATATCATCCCGCTCCTGCAGATTGCGGCCGAATTTTCGGTGCAGGGCTCCTTCTGACAGATAGGTGATGTGTGCAGCCATGCGCGCCACAGCCAGACCTTTGGTCGGGCGGATGCCAAAACTGTAGTAGTCCCCACCATGCCAGTCAGGATCGGCCATCACTGCCTGACGACCAACTTCGTGAAAGGCGATGTTCTGTGATGTATGGCGCGCAGCTGTCGCGATAGGCACAGCAGCATAAACCCGTTCCGGGTAGCTGACAGCCCATTGCAGGACCTGCATACCGCCCATGGACCCGCCTATGACCGCGAACAATCGATCGATGCCAAGATGGTCGACAAGTCTGGCCTGCGCATTGACCATATCCTTGATGGTAACCACCGGAAATCCCAGCCCATATGGAACACCTTCGGCTGTTTCATTGGCGGGACCACTGGACCCCATGCATCCGCCAACCACATTGCTGCAGATAACAAAAAACCGATTTGTGTCGACAGGTTTGCCCGGTCCGACCATGGATTCCCACCAACCGGGCTTTCCTGTTATCGGATTATTCGTCGCCACATGCTGGTCACCGGTCAGTGCATGACACACCAGAACAGCGTTTGATTTATCAGAATTCAGCGTGCCGTAGGTCTGATAGCCAATCTGTAAAGGCGCCAGTTTGGCTCCGGCTGCCATATCCAATCCATCATCAGGACCAAACCGCACAACAAGACCGCTGGGTTGACGTGCTTCTTTCAAGGAAGCCGTCAATGGGTCATTGGAAATTGTAGATTGCGACATTGTGTTAGCTGGTGCTCACATTTTTCTGAAATCGGCGGATAGCTACGGTCAGGGCTTGTTGACTGTCAATGTTTTCTTTGATTTTCCGCCTTACGACGCATATGAAGACGCGACGTTTAAACCCAGATAAAGCCAACAACAACAGCTGCCCGTGCCCAACAGGAAACGACTATGACCGATACATCTTACAAAGGCCCGGTTCCACGCGCCTCAGTGCTGAAGATTGCACCTTACATTCCAGGCAAAAGTCAGGCCAGCGGTGTTGATCCGAAAAGCGGGAAGGTTTTCAAGCTGTCATCCAATGAAAATCCGCTTGGCGCCAGCCCTCAGGCCATTGCCGCCCTTCAGTCATCGACCCATCTGGAAGACTACCCCGATGGCAGCTCCTCGCGACTGCGCCATGCAATTGCCCATGCTCATGGCCTGAACCCTGATCGAATTGTCTGCGGGTCCGGTTCAGATGAAATCCTGTCGCTGCTCTCTTATGCCTATTTGGAGGACGGGGATGAGGCTATTTACACCGAACATGGCTTCCTAGTTTACAAAATTGCAATTCTGGCCGCTGGCGCCCAGCCGATTATTGTGCCCGAAGAGGATCACACAGCTAATGTGGACAGCATTCTGGCAGCCGTTACAGAACGCACAAAGATGATCTTTCTCGCCAATCCCAACAACCCGACGGGAACGTATGTTCCCTTTGATGAGGTGAAGCGGCTACATTCAGGTTTGCGGCCGGACATCCTGCTGGTTCTGGATGGCGCCTATGCGGAGTATGTGCGTCGCAATGATTATGAGTCCGGCATCGAACTGGTGGCAAATTCCGCCAATGTTGTCATGACCCGCACATTCTCCAAGATTTATGGCCTCGCCAATTTGCGTCTGGGCTGGTGTTTTGGCCCTGAGGGTGTGATTGACGCCATCAACCGCATTCGTGGCCCCTTCAACGTCAATGGTGCAGCTCTGGCAGCCGGAGAAGCCGCTCTTGCAGATAGCAACCACATTGACGGTTCAGTCAATCACAACGAGACTTGGCTTAAGCAGATGAGCGACGGCTGTCGGGCGTTGGGTCTGAATGTAACGCCGAGCGTGGGAAACTTCCTGCTGGTACATTTTTCAGGTAATGGTGCTCATTCAGCAGAACGAGCAGATGCATTTTTGCAGGACCGTGGTGTTGTTGTGCGGCGCGTCGCGGCCTATGGACTGCCGGATGCATTGCGCATCACCATTGGGACCGAAGAAGCCAATCTGGCGGTCCTGTCCGCATTGAAAGCGTTTTTGGGCAAGTAAGTGACAGTTGAGATGACGCAATCCCCCGCCCACCCTGTTTCCGCCAATCTTGTTTTGGATGAGCCAATTTTTGACAAGCTGACCCTGATCGGCATTGGCTTGATCGGATCATCGATTGCACGAGCGGCCCGCGCCAGAAACATTGCGCGACATATCGCGGTTTCCTCAAGACGCCTTGAAACACTGACACAAGCCAAAGACCTGCAACTTGGCGATAGCTACACGCAGGACGCCGGGGAAGCGGTCAAGGATGCGGACTGCGTTATTGTGTGCGTGCCCGTGGGCGCAAGTGAGCAAACAGCGAAAGCCATCGCCCCACACCTGAAGTCTGGTGCAATTGTCTCCGATGTGGGGTCGGTCAAGCGCTCCGTCATCGACCAGATGCAACCGCATCTGCCGTCAAATGTGCATTTTATCCCTGCCCATCCCGTCGCTGGCACCGAAAAATCCGGCCCGGATGCCGGGTTTGAAACCCTGTTTGACAATCGCTGGTGCATCCTGACACCGCTGCCGGACACAGATCAAGACGCGCTTGATAGACTTAATCGCTTCTGGGCAGCTTGTGGCGCCAATATGGAACAGATGGATGCAGATCACCACGATCTGGTTCTGGCCATTACCAGCCATCTGCCGCATCTGATCGCCTACAATATTGTGGGCACAGCGAATGACATGGAAACTGTGACCCAGTCGGAAGTGATGAAGTACTCCGCTGGTGGTTTCCGTGATTTTACGCGACTTGCGGCATCTGATCCCACCATGTGGCGCGACGTCTGCCTGCACAACAAGGACGCCCTGCTTGAAATGCTTGCGCGATTTTCAGAGGATTTATCTGCCCTGCAACGCGCCATTCGCTGGAGCAAGGGCGACGAATTGTTTGACCTGTTCACCCACACGCGCGGCATTCGGCGCGCAATTATTGATGCAGGTCAGGAAGTTGATTTGCCGGATTTTGGACGCCAGGCAGGCCTGCAACAAAGCGACGACGACAATTCATCAAAATAGATTTGGTATCCTGCCAATGGGCAGTATGCCAGCGCTGACAATCCCGTTCCGCAACGTCAGAGGAATAGTGACCTTTCCATCCGGGTTGTTTCCAGCAAGGCCGGAAAAGGTTGCCGCAATCTGTTCCGCATTCTGACGAAACCGGGGCGCAATGATTGCAACAAGATCGGGAAGCTTGTCCATACCGATGATTTCCAGTTTCACCTGACCGGATACCAGCCCATCTTGTGAAATGGTCACAGGGCCGGACGCATTTGCGACAAAACCCAAACTGTTGAAACTCAGCTTTTCCAGATCTAGTGCACCACCAGCGTTGAGCCAGTTGGCAAGCAAAAGGTCTGGATCAAAGCCCAGAGCTTCTCCCACATTGTTGGCTGTCGCCAAAAGACCCAAATCCATTTCCGGCAATGCCTTGCCAGAACGGATCGTCAGAATGTCACTCAACGTCAGGGCAACGTCAAAATCCGTTTGCGAATCGGGGTTGGGCCGAACATGCAATTGTGCCCCTTGCACAGTCATCTGCTCCAGGCCGCCAAGGCCGGACAATGCATTGGCAATGACGTCAATTTCCTCGGCAACGAAAGATGCCCGTTTCAGGCCGGAAAGACCTGCAGACACGCTGGAGCGCGCGCTCTTCCAGTGTCCGACCAGTTCACCACTCAATCCGGTAGCGGGCGACAATTTTACCGTCAGCGGACCATCTGCTTCGGCAATCACATGACCGGGTTTGTAGAGCAACGCTACGCTGCGCACGGAGTTAATATCAGCTTCTATGCCACGATCCTGAGCATCCAGTCCGGCTTGGCCGCAGGAAACTTGAAGATGAAACGGAAAGCCAGAGACCGTTCGCTCAGTGCAGCTGACATCGCGTCCCATCCGAACGCTTTGTTGCTCGACCCGATCGATTACCTTTCCTGTGGCCACACTTGCGCCATACCAAAGCGCGGACCACAGAAGCACCAGACCGACGATTACACTCATCAGCCATTTTACTTTACGAGCCATAGAACCTTCCATTTGGAACACTTGCATCCGGATGCGTCCATCCTGTACCGTCTGCCCCAAAGATGTTCGCCAGTGTCAGCCGCAATGTCCGTATTGCATCATCAAGCTGTTCCATCGGGTATCAGGAAACGCGGAGTGCATATGCGTCATTTTTGGGTGTTTGGCTACGGTTCATTGATGTGGCGGCCCGGTTTTTCATATGTACGACGCGAAACTGCGTTGTTGTATGGCGCCCATCGCAGCTTGTGCGTGTATTCACACGTTCATCGCGGTACTCCGGAAAAACCAGGGCTTGTTTTGGGGCTTGATCGTGGCGGCACTTGCAAAGGCATCGCCTTCGCAGTCGAGCCACAAAAGTGGCAGTCGACACTGGATTATCTGCGCGAGCGGGAGCAGGTCACCATGGTGTATAAGGAAGTGACACGGACCATCCGCCTGGCCAGCGGCGAATCAGTTCCTGCCGTAAGCTATATGGTTGACCGCGATCACCAGCAATATGCAGGCAAACTGGCCTTGGATGACCAATTATCCTTCGTCAAATCCAGCCATGGAAAATCCGGCCCCAATGCCGACTATGTCATCAACACGCAAACCCATCTGGCCGAAACAGGCGCCAGCGACCACGCACTTGCCTGGCTGACCAGACAATTGAAAAATGATGCCTGAGAAATAATATTTGAGAAAACGCCACCTGGGTCGGCGATCAGGCGGCACATCGCTCGTCATAAGAAGTTGATGCATCCGCAAACCTGCTGACAGACATAGCTGGCCGCAAATCCTCAACCGCCTGTGGATCAGACCCTGACAGAAAATGCAGAAACCAGCGCACAGGCTTTCTAGCCGAACCATATTGGTGGATATCCGAAGCGCTCTCTTGCGGCCCAATGAACTCGACATCCGGTTGCCAACCATCGCAGGCAAGCCACACACCGGCAATGCGCTCCCGGACCACCGCAATCGCTATACAATCATGATAGGCACTCAAAAGAGACGCTGGAACTTCAGTCACAATATAACTGCGCCCGGACCGGCCACACACCTTGGCAAAGCGCGAACTGATGCCGCCGCTTCTGAGACTTACAAATCGTGGTGTCGTATCTTGAATCATCATAGGAACAAAAATAGAACAAAATACGAATTTGTCAACTCACATGCTGGTATCATTCGCTTTTTGCGATGCTTTGGCCTCTTCCAGCAATTTGTCTGAAGCCGTTTCAATACGCTCAATCAGCGTTTCCTTGAACACATCATCACTCAATCCAGGTTCAATTGGCGGCAGGATTTCCATCACAATTGTACCAGGATAACGCAAAAACGTGCGCCGCGGCCAAAACACACCGGCATTCAGGGCCACCGGCACCACAGGCACTTTCAGAATGCGATAAAGGGCCGTTACACCAAATTTATAGGCTGGCGGGTCGCCAGGTGTCCGGCGCGTGCCTTCGGGAAAGATGACCACATCGCGCCCGTCTTTCACCGCAGCCCTGGCCTGCGGAATCATGGATTTCAATGCACTGGAACCGCGCGCCCTGTTGACTGATATCTGCCTGAACCGAGACAGGTACCAACCAAAAAACGGGATCATGAACAATTCCCGCTTTGCCAGATAAGCAGGGCGTTCTGCCACAAACAACAGCACAAAGGTTTCCCAGGTTGACTGGTGCTTGGAAGCAATCAGCACACCACCTTCCGGCTTGTTCTCGATGCCTCTCAACTCAAATTTAACACCCGCAAGAACGCGAAGCATCCACAGTGACGTGCGCGCCCATGTGGTTGGCATCCACCAAACCCATTTCCACGGCAGCAGAAAAATCGGCAGGGCAAAAAGCATCAGCAAAAACAGAAATGTGTAGAAGGCCAGATTAAAAATCACAGATCGAATATAGATCACGGAAAATCCTTCGCAGGTCTACTGCACTGTCGCCAGATAGCGTTCCACGGTCATCCGCGTGGTCGCAGCCGTCAAGGCACTGACGAGGATCAGCACAAGCACAAAGCCGGTAAAGACCAAAGGTGTAAGTGAAAACCCGCCAAACAGCGCCTGAAACGGGCTGCCTCCGGATGGTCCTTCAAGAAACCCTAAAAGGCCACCGCCAACAACAAAGAAGGTTGCCGCAGCGATGCAGCCAATCAGCCCGCCTTTCAGGCCGATAAACAGGAAACGCCCCTGAAACTCTCTGGCGATGTAGCGGTTGAGTGCGCCGACAAAATGCAGCACCGAAATGACAACCTGGTTGCCAGCCATGGCACCGCGCGTGGCAAACACCACGCTGAGGCAGGTGGCGGCAAGAACCAGCAGAAAGATACCTATGCCCGTTGCTATGGTGACATTGGCAATGCGCTTAAGTTGATCGATCCAGATACCGTGATCATCGACGCTGACGCCCGTTATGCTGTCAGATAAATTGGCACGCAGACGCCCCACATCCAGCGTGGCAGGATTGTCGATATCCACAATGATCAGCCTTGGAACCGGAAGTTCCGACAGGTCAAGTCCAGCACCAAGCCAAGGCTCCAGTAAAGCTGCGCCGTCAGATTCGTCCATGGCCCTCACCCGGCCAATACCCGGCTCGCGCTCTGTAATACGAATGGCCCGCTCAATTTCGAAGTCAATATCCACACCGTCGGTGGGCCGTATCTGAACGGTCAATTCACTGCTGACATCGCTTTCCCACAATTGCGCCTGTTCAAACACCATGGTCACAGCAGCCAATGTCAGACAGGCAAGAAAGCTCATGATTGCAATGACTGCGACCAGCGCAGTGCCGGCGACAGATTGCGGCGGAACAATGGGCGTTTGTCGGACATCGCGATGGCCTGCCAACCACCGGGCGGCATAGCGAACCGGTGCAAACGCAACACGCAAGCCGGTGCGAGCGGTGCCTTTTGCCCCACTCTCAGTCCTGAATTGCGGATAGGAGTTCTGATCAGTCATAAATCTGCAGCCGCCCATCCTTCAAAACAAAGCGCCTCGTATCAAACTGGTCGATCAGTGCCAGATCATGTGTGGCTATGACCACAGTGGTGCCAAGTTTGTTCAATTCAATAAACAATCGCAAGAGCCTGCGCGCCAATGGCGGGTCCACATTACCGGTTGGCTCATCAGCCAGCAAGATATCCGGACGTCCGATGAGTGCCCGAGCAATCGCCGCTCTTTGTTTTTCACCCCCAGAGAGAATCGGCGGAAGCACGTGCATGCGCTCGCCAAGGCCCACCCAATCCAGCAATTCAACAACATCAGATCGGTAACGCGTTTCGTCCATCCCCTGCACCCGAAGCGGAAGGGCAACATTTTCATAGGTGGTCATATGGTCCAGCAGACGAAAATCTTGAAATACGATGCCGATACGTCGCCGGATTTCCGGCAATTCATCGTTGCCGATCTTGACAGCATCCTTGCCGAAAATCGAAATCAAGCCACGTGACGGGCGCATGGACAGAAACAAAAGCCGCAGCAGGGAGGTTTTACCGGCACCTGAAGGTCCGGTCAGAAACTGAAACGAACGCGGCGCGATCTGGAAACTGATGTCGCGCAGGACTTCAGGCCCCATTCCATAGCGCAAGCCAACATTTTCAAACCGGATCAATTGAGCGCCTCATCACTTCCTGGGTCTGCCTGTTACGATCTCAGCATCTCAGACCTGGCTTTTTCACTTCATTAACGTTGTTTGCGATTGAGCGCAAAAATTCATTCAAGACGGGCCTGAATTAAGACCACATTGTCACACCGTTAACATCCTTGGCGCAAAAAGGAATAGATACAACTGAACATATTTGGGTCAGGACCCATTAAGCCAACATGAAAATCGCTTGCCCCAATTGTGATACCAAATATGCGCTCAATGCAGACGCCTTGGGAACCCATGGGCGCAAAATGAAATGTGCAAAATGTGCACATGTCTGGATTGCCCAACCAGTTGATGCAAGCGAAGTGGCTTTTGAAATCCCATTAAACGAAGCAAACCAGGTTGTCGAAGACACATCTGACCTGGTTGCCGAAAGCCAGATTGGCGCAGATCCGGTCAGCGGGTTTCCCGAGCAGTCACAAACCGCCTCAGTTGACGTTGCTGCTGAAACATTGCCGGATGTAGAAACAAATGCCGCCAAAACCAATGATGAAGATCGTTGGCACGAAGATTTGAAAGAGGAACGTGCAGCTGAAGAAGCCCGCGTTCCCAGACAGCCAGCATCAGGCGAAACCTTTCAATCATTGTCAAAGAAAAGCAATTCACACAGAGATGGCAGGCTGCGCGGTATTGTGTCTGGCTTACAATCAGCCGCTATTAACGGTTGGCAACACGTTATTCACTTCTTCAAATGGGCTCTGGGCCTCAGCCTTGCACATCAAATTGCTGTCCTGATTGCCTTTTTAATGCCGGCCATTTTGATCTTAGGTCTTTTTGCTGGTCGCCAGGTCATGGTCCGTCAATTTCCTGATCTGGCAAGTTTCTATGCCGCATTTGGTGTTGACGTGAATCTGTATGGTCTGGAATTTGAAAACGTGCGCACTGTGAGACGTCCTGAAGACGGCATGGCCGTACTGATTGTTGAAGGCAGTGTTCGCAACATCACGAACAGTGCCAAAACAATTCCGCGACTCCACTTCATTCTCAGTGGTCGAAACCGGGAAGTGTATGCCTGGCAGGATGATGCATCATCTCATCCACTACCGGCAGGCGAAACCGTTCAGTTTCGTACTGTGCTTGCCTCACCACCAGATGTGGCAGATGAATTACACGTTCGCTTCCTGAGCAACGACCCCCGATTGAACCGACTTTAGAAAGATTAAAAGTGGCACTGATCCGAGACCGAAATATTGATGTTTTGTTTGACGCGGAAACGCTTGCAGCGCGCAATGACGCATTGGCCATCGACATAGCGAAGAACGGCCACGACAATCTGCTGGTTATTGCAGTGTTGAAGGGAAGCTTTATTTTCGCCGCTGACCTGGTGCGTTCCATGCACAAGGCCGGCATGTCCCCGGAAATCGAATTTATCACCTTATCCAGCTATGGTGCTGACACAACATCCAGCGGCACCGTGCGTGTTGTGCGCGACATTGAGACAGATGTGGCAGGTCGGAACGTCTTACTAATTGATGACATTCTGGAATCCGGGCGGACAATTTCATTCGCCAAAAACCTGATGTTGGAGCGTGGCGCAGCCAGCGCAGAGATTGCGATTCTTTTGGACAAGACCGGCAAACGCGTCGCCGACATTACTGCTGAATATGTGGGCTTTGAATGCCCTGACTATTTCGTCGTGGGCTATGGCATGGATGTCGCCCATGCCTTTCGTGAATTGCCTTTTGTCGGTGTTGTTGCCGAAGATTGACTGCCTTATGGCCGGGCCTGAGTGCCCGGTAATTTTATGTTTCTTATGTATTGCGTTTGGAGAAGCAACCATGGCCAGAATACTAATCACTGAAGATGACGCAGCCGTGCGCACCTTTGTCAGCCGTGCCCTGCAATTGGACGGCCATGAAATTGTAACGGCTGAAGATGGCGAAGAGGCCTTGCTCACTCTGAAAGATGAGGATGGCGGTTTTGATCTTTTGTTGACCGATGTGAAAATGCCGATCATGGACGGTATTGCGCTGACCCATCACGCCTCACGTGACTGGCCCGCTCTGCCAATTTTGATCATGACAGGATATGCAGATCAGCGCGAACGGGCCAAAGGGCTTGAAAAAATCGTGCGCAACGTTGTGACAAAACCATTCTCTCTGGCGGATATCCGCACCGCCGTGAACGGTGCTCTGTCTGATCAGATCGCAGCCTAGAATCTTTCAAACGGGGCAGGTCACAACAGCTTATCTCGGCAACAGACGCTCCAGATAATCCAGCTCCAGATCGGGACGTTCCATATCCCCTAGCCGCTTGCGGATCGCATCCAGGATTTCCCGGGCGCGCTGAATGTCGATCTCTCCGGGAACTTTGACACTGTTGCCATCATCAGCTCCCTGGCTGCGCTGTGGCCGTCCCAAAGGATCCATTCCATTCTGCGTGCCACCGGGGCGTCCCATCTGCTGGCCTTGTTGGCCAGGGCCGAAAGGAGGACCGCCAGGTTGGCCAGGTTGCTGACCCTGTTGCCCGGGCTGGCCTTGCTGACCCTGTTGGGCGAATTGCTGCATCATCTCCTGTGCGCCATCACGCAGGGCCTGCAATGCCTGTGACTGAGATCCAAGAGCCTGCCCGCTCTCCCCCTGCCCCAGAGACTGTTCAGCGTCTCCCATAGCGCCATCGGCTTCACCCATCTGACCACCGGGCTGCATACCATTTTGTTGCATCTGGTCCATGAGTTCCTGCAACTGCGCCTGCAAGTCTGCCTGACCCTGCTGCAACTCTTCCAGAGCACGTTGCCGTTCCGCCTCTGATGGGGCGCCCTGTTGGCCTTCCAGCTGCTGTTGACGCTGCTGCTGCTGTTGTTGCTGGAACGTTTGATCCATCAGGCTTTGCTGCCGCTCGATCATCTCGCCAAGATCACGCATCATTTGCTGCATCTGCTGCTGTTGCTGCGACATTTGCGGCTGGCCATTTTGCAGACTTTCCAGCATTTGCTGCATCTGTGACAACATCTCGCGTGCAGCATCGCGCGAGCCGCTGCGTGCCAGATCTTCTATCTGGTCCAGCATCTGGTCCAAATCCTGCGGCGTTACCATTTGTGTATTTTGGTCGAATGGCATTTGCTGCTGAGCTGTGGGGTTTCGCTGCATCTCCCGCGCAAGCGCTTGCAGATACTCATTCATTGCCTCACGCAATTCTTCGGTCAGACGAGCAATTTCCTCATCTGAGGCACCATTTTCCAACGCATCACGCAGCGCCTCCTGCGCTGCCCTCAAATCCCGCTCAACATCAGAAAGATCGCCATCTTCAATCGCCAGCGCAATCTCCCACAAAAGATCAGCGACGCCCCTCAGCGCATCGTGATCCGCAGCAGCCAGAAGGCGCCGTCGGGCCGTGTTCAAGGCCAGATACACGGACACATCATCGATGAAGGTCTCGGGCGCAAACAACAACGCATCCAGCGCCACGCTTACCTTGTGCGCCTGATTTGCGTCCAACGCCAGATTCTGGCGCTGTTCCACCAGCGCACGAGACAAGGGTTCCCGGAACGGACGAATAGGCAAAACCATATCCAAAGATGGAGAAACGCCCTTTTGCTCTGCCTCATCAATGGCGGTTAGCAGCATCGTCACTTCAATTCCAGCCCAGGGATGATCAGTCAAATTCTTGATCGTGCTGCCAACGCCCTCGCGCACACGCGACCGTGGCAGTGACAGGCTCATCTCAGGCGCTTCATAAAGCGGCTCCGCATCAGCCGGCTGTTCCTTCGCAGGCGTGATGTCAGCATTCGCCGAGACAATTCCGTAATCATCTTTCAAGGTATAGCTCAGCTCCAAAGCCCCGCTGCGCGCCACTTCCGGCTGCCCGTTCAGGGCAATCTCGGGAACCTCATCCGGGATAATCGAAAACTGCCAGCTTCGCGTCTCGCCAAATCCACTGGAAACCGAAATCTCAGCGTCAGCATCCAGCGTCGCCTGAAACTGGTTCAGGGCAAGCGCTGCACCACCTATTTCAGCAATGGATTCATCTTCGCCAGCGGTCAATGGCTGCGTAACACCATTTTGAACAAGCGTAACTTCAAGCGCTTCAGCAGAATCGCTTTGCAGCGAAAACACGCTGCCCGTTGGCACTTTCACCCTATCAGTGATCGCCAGTTCAGCAGCGCGTGTCAGGAAAATCGGTGCGCGCCGAGTGTAGTCTGGAGGTGTGATCCAGGCGTCAATTCGGGCCAATGCCGGAGTGGCTTCTATGGAAGGGTCTGTCAGCGCGGCCAGACGACGGGTTTTGTCCGAACCGGCATAGGCAAAGGCTACTACCAGAAGCAGCGCCATAAGCGCTCGCAATTGAAAGGGATCCACCCGCTCAGTGGCCGGGCGGGGCAATCCGGTGCGTAATGATTTCAGGGCAGCGATGTTTCTGGCCTGATGCGTCTGCCACAAACGCTGACCTTGCGCATCATCTGCGGCCAGCGCCGCCGGCTGGTCATCGAAACTTGAAAGAGGTCGGTGACGGGTTCCAGATACCTGTTCGATCCGTTTCAGAGCCGCATCTTTACCTGGAAGGGACAGGCGTAAAAGCGGCCACAGCGAAACCAGTGCGGCAAGTGCGAACAAAACCATGCCGATTATGCGCCAGATAGGCGGCACAACAAGCCAGATACCAAACCAGGACAGAATGAGAAAAAGTGAAATGACGCCAAGAAGTGGCAGAAGTGCGGGCCAGAAGTCTTCCCAGAATAAAACGGCCCGTCCCCGGGTCACCAGAGAGGCAATCTGCCGCGCCAAACCGCCTGACGACAAGTCTGCTGCGCTGCTCAGTTTCTGATTCCGCTCGTCCGGCATGTATCCACAACCCTTTCAAGAACGAGCAAGGCGGACATAAGCCTTTGAAAATTCGAAAATATTTCCTAAAATTGAATGCAGGAACTGACCGAACCATACCTTGCTTATCAAAGTTTAACACAGCGCACACCGTTGACCAGTGCTGAGGCGATCACACTGCATGACAAATTGGAAAGGTCATTCTGTCGCATATCAACGCGTTAGGCAGCGTACAGGCATCCCAATGAGGCCGTGATCAGTGCGTTTCAGTCCAACCAGTCGGGTACGCTATCCAGCGCCAGCAAAGCATCGTAGTCAAGCCGTGGCCGGATAACATGGAACTTGTCACCGTGAACCAGGACTTCCGGTACAAGAAGCCTTGAATTATAGGTTCCAGCCTGAACGGCGCCATAGGCACCGGCTGACAAAAGTGCCAGCAAATCCCCCGGATTCGGCTTCGGCAGTTTTCTGTCCAAGCCCAGATAATCACCTGTTTCGCAGACAGGCCCAACCACATCGGCGATAATTTCAACGGCATCATCAGCCATTTTCACCACTGGCCAGATATCATGATAGGCTTCATACAGTGTGGGACGGATCAGATCATTCATCGCCGCATCAGCGATAATGAAATTCTTGGCGTCGCCTTCTTTCACATAAATCACTTCAGTGACCAGAATTCCGGCATTGCCGGCAATCAGGCGGCCAGGTTCAAAAATGATCTGACAATCCAATCCACTGACATGTTTCTTGACCACTTCCGCATATGCATCGGGCAAAGGTGGAGGGTTGTTATCATTGCGATAAGGAATACCAAGGCCACCACCAAGATCGACATGCTCGATTATGTGACCATCTTCGCGCAATGTGCCAATCAACTCCGAAAGCCGCGCAAACGCTGCATCAAATGGAGCCAAATCGGTAATCTGGGACCCGATATGCATATCGATGCCAGTCGCTTTTATACCCGGCATTGCCCCGGCTCTGCGGTAGACTTCCCGCGCGCGCTGCCAGGCGATCCCGAATTTGTTTTCAGCCTTACCAGTGGATATCTTGGCATGGGTACCGGCATCTACATCAGGATTAATGCGCAGCGAAACAGGCGCAATCGTGCCAAGAGATAGTGCTACCTCGTTGAGCCGCTCCAGCTCTGGCTCACTTTCCACATTGAAGCATAGAATACCTGCTTCCAGCGCGAAACGCATCTCGCCAGCTGTCTTGCCAACGCCGGAGAACATGATTTTATGGGCTGGAATGCCAGCAGCCAAAGCGCGGCGTAGCTCACCCTCTGACACCACATCAGCGCCGGACCCGGCCTTAGCCAAAGTGGCCAGCACAGCCTGATTGGAATTGGCTTTCGTGGCGTAACACACCAAAGGCTCCAGCGCGCCAAATGCATCGCTGAACACTTTCAAATGCCGCGTTAAAGTCGCTGTGGAATACACGTAAAAAGGTGTGCCGACGGCAGCAGCAATGTCCGCCACAGACACATCTTCAGCGTGGAGAACGCCGCCCTTATAGGCAAAATGATGCAAGACCGGCTCTCCCAAAGCCTGCATTAAGCGGCAGGCATAGCGTTTTGAAGCTTAGATAAGGCCGTCGAGAATGAATTTCCGGTCAGGCTTCTCAGCATCATATCCGATAACGGCATCTTCCAGGGATCCGCTGCCGCCACCGCGATAGGTGGGATCTGGGTCTTCCAAAGCACCACGACGGCCACATGCACCAAGCGCAAGAGTCAAGGTCAATACGCCAATCAAACTGGCAGCGGTCATCTTTTTACGTGTCACGGAAGGCTCCTTTTGCGGAAATCAGGGTTTTTCAATTTACACAAATACAATTAACAGTCTTTTGTCGCAAGTTTGCTCAAATTTCAAGGGGCCGAATTCATGGACCGGATTGCAAGGGGCTATTCAGACGTTGCTACCGCTCCAATGCACGAATCCAGCGCTTGGCCTGTTTGCGGACATTGGCAGGTGCGGTGCCGCCATAACTGACCCGGCTCATGACCGATTTGCGCACGCTCAGAACACCCAGAACATCCTTTGTTATCTTTGGTTCAATGGCCTGCATGTCTGCCAACGGCACGCGATGCAGATCACAGTTCAGTTCCTCAGCAAGGGCAACGATGCGTCCCGTCACATGGTGCGCATCGCGGAACGGCAGATCAAGCACGCGAACCAGCCAGTCTGCCAGATCCGTTGCTGTGGCAAACCCGCTACCGGCAGCCTTCGCCAGATTTTTTTCATTAGGCTCCAGATCAGCCACCATTCCGGCGGTCGCCGCAATCACAAGAGAAAAGGCGTTGAACGCATCAAAAGCCTGCTCCTTGTCTTCCTGCATGTCCTTGGAATAGGCCAATGGCAGGCCTTTCATAACAATAATGAGCGCCTGATAAGCTCCGGCAATACGTCCGATTTTAGCACGCACCAGTTCAGCAGCATCCGGATTGCGCTTCTGCGGCATAATTGACGAACCCGTGGTAAACTTGTCTGAAAGGTGCACAAACCGGAACTGAGCCGAGGACCAGATCACCAGTTCCTCAGCAAAGCGCGACAAATGCATGGCGCTGATCGTTGCAGCAGACAGGGCTTCCAGCACAAAGTCACGATCTGAAACACTGTCCAGAGAATTGGCGGTAGGTCGATCAAAACCAAGGCTCTTGGCGGTCATATCCCGATCAATGGGAAATGACGTGCCTGCAAGGGCCGCTGCCCCTAACGGGCTTTCATTGAGGCGCTTGCGGGCATCGGCAAAGCGGCTCCGGTCCCGGCCCAGCATTTCGACATAGGCCATCAGATGGTGACCAAATGTCACAGGCTGCGCGGATTGCAGATGTGTAAAGCCCGGCATGAACACAGCAGCATGCTCCAGAGCCTTTTCTGCAAGCGTCTTTTGCAGGCCGGCAAGTGCGCCATCCAGCGCATCAATTGTGTCGCGCACCCAGAGTTTGAAATCGGTCGCAACCTGATCGTTACGTGACCGTCCGGTATGTAGCCGACCGGCCGCATCGCCGATCAGTTCCCGCAGCCGGGCTTCCACATTCATATGGATATCTTCCAGCTGACGGGAGAACGTAAACTGGCCGGTTTCGATTTCTCGCAAAATCGTGTCTAGACCGTGAACGATTTTTGCCACATCTTCATGAGACAGAATGCCTTGGGCCTCAAGCATCGCAGCGTGAGCCTTGGAACCTGCAATATCCTGGCGAAACATGGCCTTGTCGAAATCGATCGAGGCATTAATTTCTTCCATGATGGCGTCAGGTGCCGAGGAGAAACGACCACCCCACATCGTATTGGACGAAGTGGTGTTTGATGTGCCGTCAATTTGTTCCGATGCGCCTTGCGGCTTATTTGAACCTTTGGACATAAATGACCTTCGTGAATTCTGCGCAAGTCCCAATTCAGGGCTGCACGGGCTTATGCGAACAAACAACAGGATGTTGTCATGAAAGTGCTGCTACTGGCCGCCATTGCAGGCGTGATTGCAGGATCGCTGCTCCTATACGGGAAACTGGGTAGCGATGTCCATGATAGTGCAACAGTTGTGGCAAATACCGGCGCAGCCTGTTCCGCAGGATCTAACGTTGCCTCATCACTTGATCCGTTCATTCAAGGGGAAATGGCAGCCGTACAATTGGCAGACACGCCAGACTATCTGGGCGATCTCCAATTCAAATCACCCGAAGGTGACGACATCACTTTGGCTGACTGGAATGGCAAGGCGGTTGTGTTCAACCTTTGGGCAACCTGGTGCGCGCCCTGTCGCGCAGAAATGCCCGCATTGTCCAATCTGCAAACCGCATTAAGTGGCGAAGATTTTGAAGTCGTTGCTGTGAACATCGACACCAAGGGCGCAGAACGTCCCCTCGCCTTTCTCGACGAGATAAATGTCTCCAACCTGCCACTTTACGCAGACCAAACCACCGACATATTCAACAATCTGAAGAAGAAAGGCCTTGCGTTCGGCATGCCGACCACGATCATTGTCGACAAGAATGGCTGCCGGGTTGCACATTTGTCCGGTCCTGCACATTGGGATAGTGAAGACGCAAAAGCGCTGGTCAGTGCCATTATCGGCAAAGAAAGTAACGATACGTCCAGTTAGAACGGGGCCCACTAGCGACCACATGAAATCCAAAGCAGCTTCTAATTGCCAGAATTAGAAGCTTTTTGGGTTTTGGTTCAATGTTCTTAGGAATCCCGTAACCGTCGCTACACTTAAAGGCGCAACGGTGCAGAATCACTACCACATTCACATGATCTTAACGTGCCCTGACCACTATAAATCTTCTGTTTAGTTAATGCTGGTGCATCTTTTGAAAAACCCTGTGAGATATGATCAATTCGACCCCGGAAATCTGCCAACTGAATCGCTTGAAGTAAAACCGGAATTATTGGTCCAACTGATGCTCCAGGCTGAAGCTTTCGGATTCTGGCGTATCGATGTCAGCACCGGCAACGCATGGTGGTCGGAAAATGTATACCGCATTCATGGCATGCAACCGCGCAAGGGCACAGTCAATGTCAGCAAGGCGGTCGCACTTTATCATCCTGAAGATGCCAAAACAGTCGAGTTTCTGATAGGCGACGCCATCTCCAACAAAAACGGGTTCGACTTTGTTCTCAGGCTGAAGCGGATAGATGGTAAAATGCGCTTTGTGCAGTCCATGGCATCCGTCGAGTTGGATGCGGATAAAAGCGTCAAAACGGTTTACGGTATTTTCCGAGATGTCACCCAGAGCATCTCTGACAAGAACATCTCAAAAACCCGCGCGCAATTGGTCAGCTCAATCATTGCCAATTCTCCATCACCGATCGCTATTCTGGATCGCAATATGTGCTACTTGCAGATCAGCCCTGCCTGGGCGGAATTTCACGGTTTGCAAGATCCCGATTCCTATGTGGGCAAATCCCACTACGAAGTTCTGCCGGAAATTCCAAAGGAATGGCGTTCACAACACCAACGCGTTTTGAAGGGCGAAACCGTTCATCGCTCTCAGGCGCTCGAGAATGGCGAAACGCGGGTGGCAACCTCCGCATCTGGCGCGTCCATATTTCCGTGGCATACAGCCCTGGGCGAAGTTGGCGGCCTAATTATTATGGTGACCCCTCCGGGTAATTCGGAGACGAAGCAGAACAAAACCGCTGCCCAGATTGCTCGGCTTATGGAGCAGGCCGACCATAAACCACAACGGTTCGGCGAAATCAGGTAATCAGCGCCAAATCTGCCGGTTAACTGGCAACGGGTATGTCATCGACAATCCGCCCTTCTTCCAAAGTGATGATGCGGTCGGCCATTTCCAATATCCGATTATCATGCGTCACCATCACTGTGGTCGTACCGCGTTGCACGCCCAGCTGCTTGAGCAGGCGCACAACGTGAGTGCCAGATTCCTTATCCAGCGCTGCTGTCGGCTCGTCAGCAAAGATGATACGCGGATTACCAACAAGAGCACGTGCAATGGCAACACGCTGCTTTTGGCCACCGGACAAGTTGCCTGGCAGGTAGTGTATCCGGTCCTTCAGCCCCAGAAGCCCAAGCAGATGTGCAGATGCTGACTCAAACTGGCTTCGCTTGCCAGACAAAGACGCGCCATGCACTTCAAGACCCACACGTACATTTTGCAGAGCAGTCAGACTTTCATGTAGATTATGGGCCTGAAAAATGAACCCAAGCTTTCTGCGCGCCAAAACCAGATCAGCTTCGGCCGCTCCATACAGTTCCTGCCCCAGCAGGTGAACGCTGCCATTCTGAACATCCCGCAAGCAACCAATAAGCGTAAGCAAGGTTGTTTTCCCAGAACCGGACGGCCCCATCAGAACGGTCAGCTTTCCAGCCTCAATCGATAAATTTACATCAAAAATCGCCTGTTTGCGGGCCTCCCCAACTCCGAACCAATGGTTCAGGCCCTGTGTCACAATCGGGAAAGCTGCACCGGTCATATCCGCGCCTTAAAACAAATCTGCAGGATCTGCACTGGCCAGCCTGCGTGTGGCTATGGCGCCGGAAATGGAACAGCTTGCAATGGTGCCCAAAAACACGGCAATCGGACGGGCCATATCCATCATCACTGGAAGACCGGTTGCAGAATTCAGAAGCTGATAAAGGATGCTGGAAATGATTAATCCTGGCACAAATCCGAAAATTGCCAATATCAGAGCTTCTTCAAAAATAATCCCCATAAAGAAGGACTGGCCGTAGCCCATTGCCTTGAAGGTCGCGTATTCTTTCAGATGGTCTGCAACATCGGTTGACAGAAGCTGATACACAATCACCAGACCGACAATCACCCCCATCACCACACCAAATCCAAAAATCAGACCTGTTGGTCGTTCGGTTGTCTGATAAATCTGGTCCGCCTTTGCAGCATCTGCCAGAGTGCGCACCTTCACCTTGTCGTCGGGCAGCAAAAGGCGCAACGCCTCAATGACGGCATCTACGTCAAATCCGGGTTCGGTTTTGAGCAGAATGTGATTGGGCGCACCGGTAATGCGGCTGCTGAAAAGACGCAGAAACGTCTGGTCAGAGGTCACCATGTAACCATCTGAGCTGAAACCACCGCCAATGCTGATGGTTCCCGGCACCGTCAGCGTGCGGCCACGCGTTTCGAAAATCAACGGATTGTCCGGTGCTATCAGAGCCAACCGGTCTGTATCCGCGCCGCGGGTCATACGATCAATCAGAGCTGTATCGATCAAAAGCAAATTGGCAATCTTGTTGCGGATTTCCGGAATGACGTAGGCGCCCTGAGAGGGATCGAGCGCCAGAACCTGAAGATTGGTCACATTCCCATCATCCCGTGTCCAGTCCACATTGCCAACGAACAGTGGCAAAGCATTTGCAACGCCGGGAACTGACATGGCCTCAAAACTGCGCTGACGCGGAACATTGCTGCCATCTGTCAACGTATTTGCATCTGCCGAGGAAATGATGATGTCAGCATCAAACAACGTATATGGCAGCAGGATCGTCGTATTCAAAGCAAACATCACACCCAGTTGGACGAACACAAGAATGTTTGCAAAAGCAATACCAGCCACCGCCGCTGCCAAGCGGGTTTTATTATGCAATAGCTGCAGCCAGCCAATCGGCATTCGCCCAAGCAGCCGTGCCAAAATCGCCGTCAATTCTCCGACCCCACCACAATGCGGGCGACAATTTCCAAATTGGTATACCGGGCCGCGATATCCGACGAAGCCGGATCCAGTTCGACAATGATTTCAACAACGCGGGCATCCGTATTGGCTGCCGGGTCATCAGCGGTGACGGTCTGGCGTTCCACTTCAAGTCCGATCTCCGAAACCACACCCGTCAGGCTTTGCTGAAAAGCGTCAGCCACGATCTGGACACTCTGCCCCACCTGAACCAGCCCGATCTGGTTCTGGAAGATCTCAACCTCTGCCATCATGTTTTCAACATCACCGATATCAACGACACCATCTTCACCGGATTTCTCGCCCACGCGCACATGAACATCCAGAACCGTGCCATCCATGGGCGCAATGACCATGGCCTTTGCCAGATCGCTTTTGGATCGGCGCAATTCAGCTTTTGCTGAATCCAGATTACGAGCAGCCACAACCACATCCACCTGTGCGTCCAATCCGTCGCTGGTAAAGCGCGACAGCGTTGCAGAATCGCGCTCCACCTCCCGCTCGGCCTGCACCATCACGGACAGTGCCTGATCCAGTGCCGCCTGTGAGGAAACACCACGATCCGACAGTGATTTGGTGCGATCAAAAGCCTGCCGGGCAACATCCGATGCTGCCTGGCTTCTCTGCAAAGATGCTTCCGCTTCAGCAATACTCGCGCGCACCATGTCACGCGTTTGTTCAAGCGTCGCATGGCGCACAGCAACATTCGCTTCCGCCGTTTCCACCAACGCCTCAAGCTGGCCCAGACTGTCCAGAACAGCAATCGTGTCGCCCTTCATGACCTTGTCTCCGGCACGCACCAGAACGTCGCTGATCCGCGCATCCCCTGCCCCAAAGGGCAGTGCAACGGTCACCACATCCCCATTGGGAATCAAACGACCAAGTCCAGCAACCAACAGTGGTTTTGCAGCTTCAGGATCGGCAATTTCAGTGCGTGGCACCGGTACTGCAATCGGCGTGTTGCTGCCACCACCGGGCTGCAAACCAACCAGTTGGAAAAAGACTTTCAGGCCGGGTGGTTGAAAATAAAGGCCCACAATACCACCGGCAAATAAGGTAACCAGAAAAAGCGGTATGAGTATGAGCCGTGAGGGTAAACGAAAACGCGACCGACGCACCGGTCCAGATGACGCGACAAGTGACGTCTCATCATGATCCATCACCAAAACTGGCAGGTCTTTTGAGCGATCTGAGGGCTGTTGCAAACCTGCATTCCTAATAAAAATCACGGTTTTCTTTGACACCCCGTCCAAAACTGGAAGACAAAGGCAATCAGGTTGAACCCTTTAAAACAGATAATGACCCAAAAGTCATTAAAATTCCAGCCCTGTCAATGATCCTGCTATGACCAAAATTGAAACTGGCCCTCAAAAACCAAAACGCAGAAAGGCCGCGCGTCCTGGCGAAATTTTGCAGGCAGGTCTTGAGGAGTTCGCAATCAGCGGATTGGCGGCAACGCGCCTTGAGGATATTGCGCAACGCGCCGGGATCGCAAAAGGCACGATCTACCGCTACTTTGACAGCAAGGAAGACCTGTTCATGGCCGTGGTCCGGTCACGTCTGGTTCTTTCGTTGGATCAGTTTGAAGAAATGGTCACAAACTATCCGGGACCAACCGATGCCTTGCTAAGGCAGGTGCTGACCGGCATCTACAAGCAATTCGTTGGCAGTGACATATCAGGGGTTATTCGGATATTGATCTCCGAAGGTCCACGATTCCCAGGCCTTGTGGATATCTACCACAAGGAAGTCACCTCCAAGGGCGTTACCATATTAACGCACATCATCAAGCGCGGCATTGAACGGGGTGAAATTCGGGATGGACCGGCAGCACGAGAGCCAAGGTTGATCATGGCCCCCACAATCATGGCCATACTCTGGGATCTGACATTCAAGGCTCAGGACCCCATCGATATCGAAGAATACCTGAACGCACATATCGACATCATTCTGCATGGCCTGAGTGCCTGAACAAAGCGCCATTCAAATAGTTCTCTAAGTTGTATTAGCTTGGAAAAGGGGATACGTCCGGAATTAAGCTGAAAAATCCAGATTGTTTCCAACGCCACTTGCCAGATTGGCTGTGATGGTTTGCAAATTTTCACTACTTTCCTGCATGGCCGTAATCAGCGTCTGCGCTGCATCCTGGTCCATCTGAATCATGCGTGCGGCAACCGCGCCAGTAATTTTTGCTTGCGTGGAGGCCGTCATCAATGCTGCAGCGACTGTTGGTTCCATGAGGTAAACCTAGAATTGAAACCTTTACAAATCGTTTACGGGGTAATCGCCTGTGCCAAAGCGAAACGTGCCAGCTTGCCACTGGCGGTCTTTGGCAGGCCATCCACTTCGACCCATTTCTTCGGTCGCTTGTAGTCAACCAGCAGCGGCGCCAGATTTCGGTTCAACTCGTTCGGCGCAAGCTGCGCACCGGGTTGCGGCACAACATAAGCCACGAGCCCTGTCCCACGACCAGGTACCACTCCTTCGGCAACTGCAACTTCCTTGATATCCGGAAGCGCCAGAATAATGGTTTCGATTTCCTCAGGATTAGCCCGGTATCCTTCGACATTGACGAGATAATCAAGCCGTCCTTCATACTGGATATAGCCATCCTGATCCCGCAGTCCCAGATCCCCCGTCATGAACCACGCCCCGCGAACAGAGGCCTTGGTGGTCTCGGCATCGTTCCAATATCCAAGCATCAGGGCTGGATCGGACCGGTGGGTTGCGATGACGCCGATCTGATTGACGCCAACATTTTTTAAACCTGCATCCGGTGCCAAAATTGCCAGTTTGCTGCCAGGGGCAGGCTTGCCAATTTTCCCAGGTTTTACCGGGCAGTCCGGTCCGCTGAAAACCGGACAGGCAATTTCGGCCAGTTCATAGCCATCATAGATCGGATGGCCCGTCATCGCCTGCCACTCTTCAGCAATATGGGCTGGCAGAATTGCGCCGGTTGAAATAGCTCTGGTGAGCGTGGGCATCGCCGCTTCGGTGACCGTACCACCTTTAAGCGCCGTATTGTATTGCCCTGGCATCGCCACAACGATGGTGGCACCGCTCAACTCCACCAGAAGCGGCAAAGCTTTGTCAAAGACGCCGCGCAAATCCGGCGGCGACAACAGAACAACCGCAGCGCCGCAACACAAGGGATCCATAAGCCCATACCCGATACTACGCGCCCAGTTATCGGCACCGGTATGCAGCATTCTGTCCTTCTGGGTCAGACCAAGCCATGACTTATGATGGCGCAAGCGGCCCCAAAGGGCACGATGTGCATGTAACACCCCGCGAGGCGGGCCGGACGTGCCATCCGTGTAAATCAGATAGGCTGGATCATAAGAAAATGTGCGGGCGTACAGCCCAAGGGGACTTTGCGACAAAAAGTGCAGATCATCCGGGCCAAATATTTTTGCATCGGTCTGTTCGGTTGGCAGCGACGTTGCGCCATCATGAGCGATAATCACCGGCTTGCAGTCCGTCGCAATATGATCAAGGTCGCGCTGGCTGATCCGGTCTGACGTAGCCACAGGAACAAACCCGCCTGCCAGACAGGCAAAATACATGATTGGAAACCAAACACTGTTGCCCATGCGCAGCAGCACGCGATCTCCCATTTTTATGCCAAGAGATTGCAGCCCGTTCCTGGTGCGCAAGACAGCGTCTTCCAACGCTGCATAGGTCCACACATCGGATGGCTCATGCGTGGTGCCATCAAACACCATCAGCGCAACATTGTCCGGTTTGCTAGCCGCCATACGGCCAAGCGCATATGCAGCTATGTTAAACCGCTCGGGAGTTTCGTCAGTTGGCTCCAAGAAACGCTCCAAAACACTCAACGGCGCTTCATGATGCACCAATGCCGGAACAACAAGCCGGGCCAATGCACTGATGTCAAGCCGGGACTGGAAACCTAGCGGGTGGGAACCGGCTCGTCTCCGCGATAATCATAAAAGCCGCGATTGGTTTTCCGGCCCAGCCAACCGGCTTCAACATATTTCACCAGGAGCGGACAAGGGCGATATTTACTGTCAGCCAGACCTTCATATAGCACCTGCATAATTGACAGGCAGGTATCAAGACCGATGAAATCTGCCAGTTGCAGCGGACCCATAGGGTGATTCGCGCCAAGCTTCAAAGCCGTATCGATTGCTTCAACCGAGCCAACACCTTCATAAAGCGTATAAATCGCCTCATTGATCATTGGCATCAAAATACGGTTCACGATAAAGGCCGGGAAATCTTCTGCCACAGTGATGGTTTTGCCCATCTTCTGAACATAGACTTTTGCCGCATCAAACGTTTCATCTTCGGTGGCAATGCCACGCACCAGTTCCACAAGCTTCATGATCGGCACAGGATTCATGAAATGAATGCCCATAAACCGTTCAGGGCGGTCTGTGGTTGCTGCCAACCGGGTTATGGAAATGGAAGAGGTGTTGGAAGCAATCATGGCTTCGGGCTTCAGAACCGGACACAAAGCTGCAAAAATTTTGCGCTTGACGGTTTCGTCTTCCGTAGCCGCTTCGATTGCAAGATCCACGTCCGCCAGCGCCTCAATGCCATTGGCAGCATGCAATTTTGACACGGCTGCATCACGCTCAGCCTCGGTGATCTGGCCCTTACTCATCTGCCGACCAAGATTCCCGGTAATGGTAGCCAGACCCTCTTCTATCCGATCTTCGGAAACATCGTAGAGATAGACATCATAGCCGGACAAAGCGCTCACATGGGCAATTCCTGAGCCCATCTGGCCTGCGCCGATGACGCCTACGGATTTAATTTCGGTCATTGTACATTCCGGTCAAAATCTTGAGGGAGTCGGACTGTGTTGCACCGCAACAGAATTTGCAATCTGTTTTTATATTGTGCACCTGAGGAATGTTAGCCTAATTTTTCATCAGGCTAAAGTCCCGCACAATAAACTCTACCTCAATTTTTTGACTCAGATTCAGGGTACCTTGTCGAGTTCGGCCTCCAACTGAGGAAGAACTTCGAACAAATCGGCCACAAGACCATAATCAGCAACCTGAAAAATCGGTGCTTCATCATCCTTGTTGATGGCAACAATGACCTTGCTGTCCTTCATGCCTGCCAGATGCTGAATAGCTCCGGAAATGCCACAGGCAATATATAGCTCCGGTGCAACCACCTTTCCGGTCTGACCAACCTGCCAATCATTTGGCGCATATCCGGCATCAACAGCTGCACGTGAAGCACCAACGGCCGCTCCAAGCTTGTCAGCGACCGGCATAATGACCTCCTGGAATTTTTCCGACGAGCCAAGCGCACGGCCACCTGAAATAATGATCTTGGCCGACGTCAGTTCAGGGCGTTCAGATTTGGAAACATCTTCCCCGACATAGGAGGAAAGTGAGGGCCCTTCGTCACCGGATACAGTTTCCACAGCTGCAGCCCCGCCTTCTTCAGCAACGGCAAAAGCCGCTGTCCGGATGGTGATGACCTTGGTCGCATCATTCGATTGAACCGTCTGAATGGCGTTGCCGGCATAGATCGGACGTTCAAATGTATCAGCGCTGATAATGGCGGTAATATCTGATACCTGCATGACATCCAGTAAAGCTGCCACACGCGGCATAATGTTTTTGCCATTGGTCGTGTTGGGCGCCACCAGCGCCGTGTAATCACCCGCAAGTGAGACAATCAGCGCCGCCATCGGCTCTGCAAGAAGATGGTCATAGGCGGCAGCTTCTGCATGCAGAACCTTTTCAACGCCAGCAATCTTTGCGGCGTGGGCGGCGACATCTGCACTGCCACTGCCCGCGACAAGAACATGAACTGCTGCACCAAGACCGGCCGCAGCGCTGATGGCACGTAAAGTCGGGTCGTTCAGAGCAAGATTATCGTGATCTGCTATCAATAAAGTCGTCATCGCTTAGCCCCTCCTTAAAGAACGCTGGCTTCGTTGCGCAGCTTGTCCACCAGTTCAGCAACATTTGCCACTTTAACACCGGCTTCGCGCTTTTCTGGCTCAACGGTTTTCAGAACTGTGAGACGCGGCGTCATATCAACACCAAAATCCACCGGTGTTTTCATCTCAATCGGTTTCTTCTTTGCCTTCATGATATTGGGCAACGAGGCATAGCGCGGCTCATTAAGCCGCAAGTCTGTTGTCACGACAGCTGGCAATTTAAGCTTTACGGTCTGCAAACCACCATCCACCTCCCGTGTAACATCCATTTCGCCATCACCCACTGACAACACAGAGGCGAATGTGCCCTGAGACCAGCCCAGCAAAGCAGCCAGCATCTGGCCGGTCTGATTGCAGTCATCATCAATGGCCTGTTTTCCGGCAATCACCAGATCAGGTTTTTCCTCATCAACAATTTTCTGCAAAATTTTGGCAACGGCAAGCGGCTCGACCAACTCATCATGTTGAACCAGAATACCCCGGTCTGCGCCCATGGCCAGACCGGTGCGAATGGTTTCCTGAGCCTGTTGGGGCCCAACTGAAACAACAATAACTTCGCTGGCGGTGCCAGCTTCACGCAGGCGCAGAGCTTCCTCAACAGAAATCTCGTCAAACGGGTTCATGGCCATTTTGACATTAGCCAATTCAACACCCGACCCATCCGCTCTGACGCGGATTTTCACATTGTAGTCCACCACCCGTTTTACAGGCACCAGTATTTTCATGATTGTCTCCAGAATGCGCGCAGCATGTGCGGAATTTGTAGCGAACCTATCGGTGCCCCCCTACCCTGTCAACGACACCAAACAACAGAAATTCGTCATGTATTCGGACGTCAGGGAATGATCAGGTCCCGGTCGAATAAAGCCACCCCGCGCCGCTTCAAGAGAAGCACCAAAGCGGCACCGCAGATGAGTCCACCTATATGGGCTATCCAGGCAACTTCACTGTCTGCAGCTGCAAACACATTATAAAACTGCATCAAAATCCAGGCCCCCAGAACCCACATGGCGGAAAGCCGAAGCGGTATGCGCCCAAGCGCCAGAATCCAGACCTTCACGCGCGGATGAAGTATCAGATAGGCAGCGACAACCCCGGCAACAGCACCGGAAGCACCGATCAGCGGCGCATCGGAAGTTGGGTGAAAAAGCGCATGTGCATACCCCCCGCCAGCGGCGCATAAAAGGTAGAATAACAGGTATTTTACATGGCCCAGCGCATCTTCAATATTATCTCCGAACACCCACAGGAACAGCATGTTTCCCAGCAAATGCATCCAACCCCCGTGAAAGAATGCATAAGACACCAAAGTCCAGTCCGCAGGTATGAACCTCAGATCAGGTGGCAGGGCCCGGGTTTCAAACAGAACCGATGGAATGACGCCAAATGAAGCCGGGAAGATTTCCGAGTAACCTGGCGCAACCGGTGTTTGGAAAAACACAAATACCGCAATCGTAATGGCAATCAGAGCCCAGTTCACATAGGGACGTTTGACATGCGTAAGTGGATTGCTGTCATGAAGTGGAAGAAACATAGCGATTCAGGCCCTGGAGCATATTTTTTCTATAGAGAAACAAGCTCTAACGGTTTTTGCCCGGAACCCAAAGGACATCAGCTTCTCCCTTGTCGTTCACCCATCGGGCGGCGACAAACAGAAAGTCAGACAGACGATTGAGATATTGAATGCAATACGGATTGACTGGCTCAGCGGCGTCACTGTCCAGCTCCACTGTCAACCGCTCGGCCCGTCTGGCAACAGTACGCGCCACATGAAGATGCGCAGATGCCGGGCACCCTGCGGGCAGAACAAATGAACGCAGAGGCTGAAGGTCTGCATTCAGCGTATCAATGTCGCCCTCAAGGCGTTGAACCTGAGTTTCAATAATCCGCAATGGCTCATAGCCCAGATCCTCGCCCTTATCCGGGGTTGCCAGATCAGCTCCCAGATCAAAGCAATCATTCTGAATGCGGTTCAGCATGTCATCCAGATCTGGAAAACCATGCTGCGTATGCAGCCGTGCCACGCCAATTGCGGCATTTGCCTCATCAACTGTTCCATAGGATGTGACACGCAGATCAAATTTCGCACGCCGCTCGCCGTTGCCAAGCGCGGTTGTGCCCTTGTCTCCGGTTTTCGTATAAATTTTATTCAAGATAACCATGACAAATCCTGCCTAACGCGACGTGAAATAAAGCAGCGCCATCATGACCACAACAGCCACGAATTGAAGGATAACCCGCCAACGCATAAGCTTCTGGGACAAATTGGAATCACCACCACGCATCATATTAATAAGACCGAGCAACAGTACAATTGCAACGGCAGCCAGAGCCACACCAATGAGCCCTTTGGACAAGAATTCCATTGTTCACCTAGTTCAGTAAGAAAATCGAAAAATTGAGAACTGTCGCAAAACAGACCCATAACACATATGGCACAAACAGTGCGCCCGACAGCTTGTCCAACCTGAAGAACAGGGCAATGGTCGTCACGATCGCTGCCAGCAGGCAGACAATCACAAGCAGCGCAAATCCGGGACTTTGCAGAAAAAAGAATGCGCCAGACCAGCAAAGGTTCAGCACAAGCTGAACCGCAAAGGCCCAATATGCTTTAGGTCGTGACGGATGCGGGTTCAACGACCAGATGCGCCACACGGCATAGGCCATCAGAACATAAAGCGTGGACCAGACGGGACCAAAAATCCAACCTGGCGGATTGAAACTGGGTTTTTGAAGCCCCGCATACCAGGGCGCAAGACCAGGCGCTGTCAGAAGCGCGCCCAAGCCGCCCACCACCAGACATAGAGCGACAAAGCCAGCCAGCGCCAGCGCAGATCTAGTGGATCGTGGAAAGAGAGATATCGTGTTGGCCATCATTCAGGTTTCTTGATCCGCACGCTTCGCCAGAAAACGGCTGAGAGCGCGGTGGCTCAGAACACGTTTCAAAAACCCCATTACATAAGTCGGGGTTGTGACGTAGTATCTGGGGCGCGGGCGCGGACTTTCCAGTGCATGGACCAGACGTTTTTGCACTGCATCAGGGCCAAGTTTAAACTTTGACGCACCGCCTCGCTTCATCCGCGCAAGGCGCTTGGCATAAATGTCCTTGTGGGGCGACGTCTCAACATCAATTTCCCGGTGAAACGCTTCCATGGAATGTTCAACAAATCGGCTTTCAATGGGGCCAGGTTCAATCAGACTGACATGAACCCCGCTACCCATCAGCTCCATACCCATGGTATCAGACAGAGCTTCAACAGCATGTTTTGAAGCCGAATAAGCGCCGCGATACTTCATAGAAATGAAACCCAGCACCGAAGAACACTGCACAATGCGGCCAGAACCATTGCGGCGCATTGACGGGATCAGCAGGCGCGTCAATTCATGCCATCCAAAAACATTTGCTTCAAACTGGGCGCGCAGCGCATCAACAGACAAATCTTCAAGAGCGCCCGACTGTCCATAGGCACCATTGTTAAAAAGAGCGTCCAGCCTGTCATCGGTTTGTGCCAGAACATCACCGGCACATTTGGCGATGCTATTCTGGTCGGTGTAGTCCAACAGCAGCACTGACAGCCCCTCGGACTGCAAACGATGCAGATCGCTTTCACTGCGTACAGTTGCATAGACACGCCAGCCGCGTTTCTTCATGGCATGCGCACAATGATAGCCGATCCCGGAGGAACATCCTGTAATGAGGATCGTCTTTTGTCTCTCGCCCACGCTCGCTACCCGCTCAGCCCTTCAACAGATTTCGTTCGGCGTTTCACGGAAACCAGATAAACACCGAACACAGTCAGAAGCATACCAGCCAGTTCGGGCGTACTTAAACGCTCCCCGAACAGAAAATACGCCTGCACTGCGATCGTTGGAGGAATGAGATAGATCAGGACCGCGGCACGAGACACTTCCCCCTCGCGGATCAGAATGACGAGAAGGCCAATGGCTCCAAGCGACAGTCCGAAGACCGACCAGGCCAGCGCCCCAAAGAGTTGCGGCGTCCAGGAAAACTCGAAGCTTTCCAGCAACAGGGCTGCGGGTAATGTAGCCAGAAACGCACCCAGATATTGCAGTGTCGTTATGGTTCGCAAATCTCCGGTCTGCAGATATTTCTTCTGGTAAAATGTACCGATCACAACCGAAATCATGGATATGAAATTAATCCCGATGAGAAGCGTCCAACTGGCCTCGGTGCCCACAGTATCTGCCAAATCCGCAGCCAATCTGGGGGTCAGCGCTATCATCAAACCGCCAAAACCAATTGCAAAACCCAGCCATTGTCTGCGCGATATCTGTTCGCCAACAATTGTCCCGGCCAAAAATGCGGTCATCAACGGTTGCAGTGCTGCCATCATCCCTGAAAGGGTCGATGGCATCTGACGATCCAGAACCCACCAGATTCCACCAAGATAGATTGCATGCAAAAACACACCGGAAAATATGGCATGGAGCATCAATTGGCGCCCCGGCCAGCTTGCTTTGAAAGCAATGCAGAATGCCGCCAGCAACAAACCGGCCAGCGCGTAACGCAATGTCAGAAAACTAAGGGGCTCGACAAACGGGCTCGCATATTTAGCGACAATCCAGCCGGTAGACCAGATCAGCACAAAAAGCGCGGGAAACAGGAACAGAATTCGGGCGCGCGCTAAAATAACACATCACCTGTTGAATGGATCAGCCTGTTGAAGTGAAGCAGGGATGCTTCTAGCTCCAGCCACCATTGTGGGTTTTATAGAAAATATGACGGCCGATTTTAGTAATGCGCTTCATTTTCTTGGCCCATTTCGGGCTGACATAAGTCGCATGATAATGGGTGGAGGAACCGATTTTGCGGGACCAAGATTTACCCGAAGTTACGCTTTTTGCAACGGTCTGTGCTTGCGCATAGGATTTCTTGTCAGTCACCTTGTCACGGATGCCGTCACAGGCGAATGAGAACTGGCAGCGATTGCGCCATTTCTTGTTCTGATAAACCACACCGCAAACCGTGGATGGATAGGCAGGTGCCTTAACCCGGTTCAGCACGACCTGAGCAACAGCTGCCTGTCCTGGAACAGGCTCACCGCGGGCTTCAAAATATACAGCAGCAGCCAAACAGCGCTGTTCACGGCGCGAGAACGCTGCACGCGGAACTTTATTCTTCGCCCACCAGTGATCTTTACCGCCAAGCTTCGGCCGTACAACAGCAACTTTTGCAATGCCGCTGCTTTTTGGAATGGCTGAAATATCTGGTTTGATCATCGGAATGCGTCCGGCGATCGTTATTTTCGGCTTAGCAGGTGTCACGCGGGGCTTTGGCAGCGCAAGTGAAACCAAAGAGGCCGATTGGACCGCACCTGTCGTTTTCAAAACTGGTATAGCGGAGGCCGTTGCAACTGGCTCATCAACTTTTGCAGCCGCTTGAGATTCTTGCGGCATATTCAAAACCGCAGCGAAAGGAGATTTAAACTCTTCCATACTGTCAACCGGAGCATAAGCCAAGGCAACACGTACGGTGTCTTCACCAGCTTCCCGATCAATCACTGGCGGTGAAGCCTTATGCGCATCAGCGACCATAGTACGGGACCGCTCACGAAGAATGCCCGGTGCATTGAAGTGGCTGGTCGCCAGAGCAATCTGGTCTTTGCTGGGCCAACCAGGGGCTGCCAACACTGTACGCGGCAAAATATCTTCATCAACAGATGAGAACAGATCACGCAATTCAAAAAGATTGCCTGAATGCGGCAAATCAGGATTTGGCTCAGCCACTGCCGGGCGACTGCGGGTAATCTGCAGGTCTTCCTTGACCACCCGGTTAACCGTTTCCTTCAGCTTGACTGTATCACTCTTTGCAGAAGCTTTCGGTTCTGACCCTGGCGCAACGCTTGCCGTCAGAACGCCGGACGATTCAACCGGATCGACATATTGCACACTCGCAGAATGGACAGATGTCCGCTCCATGGGCGTGAGCAGAATATAGGAATCTGCATCGACCAGTTCAGTGAATTCGGGAAGGCTCGACGAAGAAGGTGTGGCACACAGCAACAACGCTCCCAATGCAGTGGAAACGGCCAGACCGGCCATCCGAGCCTGACGCCGGGCTGCCACAGCACGCTCTTCAGCACGGGCGCGGGCCAAAATCATGGCACTGCGCTGCCTGTTGGCACGCTTCTTTGCGGACGGCGATAAACTGCCTTCTTCCATGCGCAGTGCTGGCACGGGTAACCCGTCAGCAACATGCGCAGCTTTACGTGACACAACCATCCAAAGGGTACTCCAACGCGACGCGAGCCCTGTTGCATCATGATCCTGTCTTTCAGCGTCCTTACCATCGATTAGAAAATCTGATGGTTCGAGCGCGTCGTCCGGCTCATCGCCAGAAGACAGGACCGATACCTGATGCAAACTTTTTGGCCACAAGGACCGATCATTGACCATTTGGACTGATTAACCTTGAGTTTCGGTTAACGTTTCGCGAAAATGTTGCAGTAATTTGTTTGTATTTGGTTAACCATAATATTTTTCTGAAAAATCGTCCTTAAACAAATTCGTCAGACCCACCTTCTTTGACATTCGCAGTCAGCCCAGATTTTCTGACAGACACTGTGTCACCAGAATGCCCTGTGTCACCAGAATTCAGAACCGCCTCACATATCAAGTTCAAATGTCAGCTTCGGCGCGAGTTATGATCAGTCTCAAACTCGCGCTGATAAACATTCAAAATGTGGCTATGAAAAGACTTGCCCCAGAAAAAATATGAACGATCAACCATACCCGTAATGGGCCTGAGTTTAATCAGAGTTTCCGCCCTGTCGCAACCCTCAAAATAAGCCTTTGTTTCATGGTGTTACAGACGGGCAACAGGGCTTTTATGGCTTACTTTTCATCCGTCAAAGCAGCCTGTGCAGCAGCCAGCCTGGCAATAGGAACCCGATATGGCGAACACGATACGTAGTCCAGACCAACAGACTGACAAAAACTGATGGAGGCTGGATCACCGCCATGCTCACCACAAATACCAAGTTTTATGTCCGCACGTGTTGCTCTTCCCCGCTCTGCGCCCATGCGAACCAACTCTCCCACTCCGTCCTGGTCAAGGCTCACAAATGGGTCCTGCTCAATCAGTCCCTGCACCGCATATGGTCCCAAAAACGACGCGGCATCATCACGGCTGATACCATAGGTTGTTTGCGTTAAATCATTGGTTCCAAATGAGAAAAACTCAGCTGTCTCGGCAATTTTATGGGCTTGCAACGCTGCTCGCGGCAATTCAACCATCGTGCCAACCTGATACTTGATCTCAACATCGCGCTCTTTCATCACCATCTCGGCAACCGCATCAATACGGCCCTTGATAAGATCAAATTCCGGTTTGACTGATACAAGCGGCACCATGATTTCCGGTGTTACCGGCGCTCCGGTTTTCTGCGCAGCTTCGACAGCGGCCTCAAAAATGGCCCGTGCCTGCATGTCGGCAATTTCCGGGTAGGAGACGGCCAGCCTGCATCCCCGATGTCCAAGCATGGGATTGAACTCATGCAATGCTCGGGTGCGTTGACGCACTTTGTCAATTGGAAGGCTGAGTGCTTTTGCCACATCCTCCATATCTGATTCGGATTGGGGCAGGAACTCATGAAGCGGTGGATCAAGCAGCCGAATGGTCACCGGCTTTCCGCGCATGATGTCAAACAAATCAGTAAAGTCTGCTGTTTGCATAGGCAGCAGCTTATCCAATGCAGCACGCCTTCCCGCCGCATCCTCAGCCAGGATCATTTCACGCATCGCCATGATGCGGTCGCCATCAAAGAACATGTGCTCTGTCCGGCATAGCCCGATGCCTTCTGCACCAAAACTCAACGCCATACGTGCATCAGCCGGCGTTTCCGCATTCGTCCGCACAGCCATGGTCCGGGCGGCATCCGCCCACTGCATCAAAGTTGCAAAGTCATCCGACAATTCCGGCTGCAACATGGCAATCTCGCCTTCGAGGACCTGACCGCTAGTGCCATCGACCGTAATGATATCGCCGCGTTGATAGACCTTGTCGCCCACGCCAAGCGTTTCATTGCGCAAATCAATTCGAATTCCGCTGGCACCGGAAACGCACGGCTTGCCCATGCCCCGCGCTACAACCGCCGCATGGCTGGTCATGCCACCGCGCGCCGTTAAAATGCCCTCGGCGGCATGCATGCCGTGAATATCTTCCGGGCTGGTCTCTACCCGGACCAGAATGACGCTCCGGCCTTGCGCCTTGGCGTCCTGTGCCTCATCAGATGTGAAGACGATCTCACCACTGGCGGCACCGGGAGAAGCCGGCAATCCCTTGGCAATGACATTACGCTTGGCTGCCGGGTCGATGGTCGGGTGCAGCAATTGATCAAGCGCAGCCGGGTCAATACGCAACACCGCCTCTTCCTTGCTGATCAATCCTTCCGCAGCCAAATCCGTCGCAATCTTCAGCGCCGCCTTTGTGGTGCGCTTACCGGAGCGCGTCTGCAGCATCCACAGCTTGCCTTCCTGGATGGTGAATTCCAGATCCTGCATATCGCTGTAATGCGCTTCCAACTGGTCGCAGATCTTGGAAAACTCGGCAAAGGCTTCCGGCATTTTATCTTCCAGAGACGGCTCAGTGCTGCCAGCTTCGATACGCGCAGCTTCCGTCAAATTCTGCGGCGTGCGAATGCCCGCAACGACATCTTCACCCTGCGCATTGATCAAAAACTCGCCATAAAGCGCTTTTTCACCAGTGGAGGGATTGCGCGTAAAGGCGACGCCTGTTGCAGAATCTGCACCCATATTGCCGAACACCATGGACTGCACATTAACCGCAGTGCCCCAGTTCGAGGGAATATTATTGATGGCACGATACGTGATCGCCCGTGGCGCCATCCATGACTGAAAAACAGCACCAATTCCGCCCCAGAGCTGATCTTGCGGATCTTGCGGAAACGGCGTTTCCAGCTCGTTTTCAACCAATTTCTTGTACTCGACAACGATGTTTTTCCAGTCATCAGCTGTCAGATCGGTGTCCAGAACGTAGCCGGCACGGTGTTTGAAGGATTCCAGAATGTCTTCAAAAGCATGATGATCGAGACCCATCACCACATCGCTATACATCTGGATAAAGCGCCGGTAGCTGTCGTAAGCAAACCGCGCATCACCCGATTGAGCCGCTATGGCCTCAACCGATTTGTCATTCAGACCCAGATTGAGAACCGTATCCATCATGCCCGGCATGGAACTGCGGGCACCCGAACGCACGGACATCAAAAGTGGATTGTCATCATCCCCAAACCGACGCCCGCTCAATTGGGCAATCGTTGCCAGGGCAGTTTCAACCTGCTCGGTCAGCAGGGACGGGAAGGATTTTTCATTGTCATAATAATAGGTGCAAACGTCAGTGGTAACAGTAAAGCCCGGTGGTACAGGCAACCCAAGCGAAGACATTTCCGCCAGATTTGCACCCTTGCCACCCAGCAAATTGCGCATTTCAGCTGAACCTTCAGCCCGACCATCACCAAATTCATAGACCCACTTGTCCACAACGCACTCCTCCAAATGCACAGGGATTCCCACATCGGATATGTGGAATTCAATCCCGGCATTCCCAAACGGTGCCTAGCCCTACCGCGCAGATTGCTGCAGCGCAACAAGGAAAATTCCAATATCCGGAAAAAGTGATATCTCGGGGGAAATTTGGTTGAAGATCGTTTGACAAGCCATATCGATGATGGTCGCTTTGCAGACTCGGCCTGAGTGCATTGTGGCAATCTGTTTTACCACTTATAAAGTCAGACAGATTTCCAGAGGTCGCACATGTTGATAGGTGCCTTTTTGGAGAATAAGCCGAATTAAAACAAATCATCCGGAAAGCAAGCTTCAAGAGCAGCACATAAAGCTGGAATATTTTGAAAGTGCTTTATGTCGATTTTATCCTCAAAGTTTTGCAAATCAAAATTCTTATCTAAATCCGCTGGCATGATATCTAATCGACCTATGCTGTCTGAGTAATCATCAAATTTCCAATCGCCCCCAGCAATTTGATCACTAAAGCGCGCGCGTATGTTAGGAACTGAAAACGCATCAGCGACCACAAGCCCATGCAAGCTACTGGAAATTACAAAATCACATTCGGCAATCTGACGTGTCGTTGATATCAAATCCGGGTTGCGTAAATCAATAATCCTAGAATGCGTGTTTTCGTCGGCAAGCCTTCGCACAAGCGGGTTTTCCAAATCAACAACATGGGGAATAATTCCCCATCGAACCGATTTTTTGACTGGTGCTGCACCATCGAGAAGTATAGGAGCCAGAAGGCCCGGATCCCCAAAAGGCTTCAAGCCACCAGACGTGAAGAGCCGGAGCGTCTTAGGTCCTCTGACGGCCCGAACGTCAAGAGCACAATTTCGTATCATCGGTTCGGATCTGATGGAACCCGTTCCCCAAAGAACAATAGGCTGCCTTCGCATATAGAAAGCCCTCCGCCATTGTCTTCGACATACGCCGTGCAGAATACTGCCTATGGCTGCCAAATCCGCAGATGCCGCATTCGTGTAAACAACCTGACGCTGCGCTAACGCGGCCACAATAACCGCAGAAAGTTCATCGCCATAATTGATCATCCTGTTATTGCCACCAGACCAAAACAGACGTATTGGCTTCATAAAGTTAGCCATCCACATATTTCCCGTTGCTGACGGGGTTGCACACAGATTTGCGAGTTTGCAACTGTAAGCAAATTTGTAGGGCAATGAAAGCGAACAGCTGAAATAGAATTTACCAAGCTTGAGAGTTAAAATGATATCCGCGAATGAAAGTCCGCGGGCTGATCCTAGCGGCAATAATGAGGTAAAAAATGGGTATTTTTCGTAAACTTAGTCGTATGCAAACAATGAAGGAAATTCCAACCCAGACTCTTGTAACGGCAGAAATCGAAAAGGTTCTATTTTATCAAATAAAACCTGAAACATTAGCTTTTTTTCGGGATATCGGGATTAGTGGTGTACCCTCCGTTGCTGACACCCCCCACTATAAGTTCGCTCGCTCAATCCTGGAAAACGGAAGACAAGCCGCATCAGTTGAAGAGGAATTGTATAGGAATTATCTGCAAGCAAGTTGGGCTGGCAAAAATGGGGATATTGAAGACAGAATCAATAAATTCGCGGACCACCTCAAGGTATTTGTTTCTTCTCGATCAACTAGTGCTCCACTTCTCACTACCTTTTTGGGCGACAATGATTTGTATGCCGTCGATGGAAATCATCGGCTTGCGTTTTCACTAGCAACAAAAAGGAATTTGGAGGTAAAAATCGCGCCATTTAACAAAGCCCTCAAAATATTCAATCCTATGAAAGAGTACTATGGGCAAGGCAACAAGGGGAAACCTTATCAAAGCATATATTTTAATAAGAGAATGGTTGTAACCGGGCGACGCGTTGATTTAATTGAGCGGCTCAATCTTATCCCGACTGAAGCGATAAATGGAATGGAAATTCTAGACATTGCAAGTAATTTTGGGATGTCTAGCATAATGGCAAATATCCACGGCGCAAAAAAATGCACCGGAATTGAAAAATCCAAAGAGTTAGTCAATTTCTCTAACAAGATGTCTATTCTACATGAACGAGAGAAATCTGTTCATTTTTTACAACATGACATTGATCATCCAGAAAAACCAATTTCAGATTTCTACGACACTGCTTTTGCATTTTCGATTTATTCACATCTAAAAAACAAAAAAAACCTATTCGAAATAATAGAAAAGTGCATTAAAAAATACGTCATATTTGAAACTCACCCCCACGCAAAAATTGAGGATTATCCAGAATTATTTGATTCAAAAAAATTTAGATCATGTGATTTTTTAGGAAATCTAAATTATTCTTACGACAGACCTGAAAAGTGCAGAGGACTATATATCTTAACTAGGTAAAATCGTGAAACGATAATGTGAAAAAGTATCGATGATCGAAATGACGCGGATTTTACCGTATGTTTCCAGCTGATCATAAACAGAAACCATGCCCATTGACCCGCTCCCTTGATTGTACCCGTTTTTCAACTAGTTCTGTTCCAGTTTTGATCTGGTGACCGGGTTACAAATTCATTGGGTGTGAGCCCGTTGAGGCTCGTGTGTGGTCTTTGAGTATTGTAGTCAATTCTCCATTCTCGGATCATATTTCGTGCTGTTGGCAAGTTTGAGAACAGGTGCTCATTCAGGCATTCATCTCTCAAACGCTCATTGAAGCTTTCGACGAAGCCGTTCTGCATCATTGCTCGGCAGGCAAGCAAAGCGCCGCCGAGAGGTGGGGTTTCCCCGGAGCAATGTAGTGCCATTCAACCTGTCGGTCTTGCTGCCACTTCAAGATGCCATTGGATGTCAGTTCAGTTCCATTGTCACTGACCACCACGCAGGGATATCCTCGGTGCTCGGCGATAAGGTCCAGTTCCCGAGCAACAAGCATCCCAGACAGCGAGTTTTCGACCACTGCTGCCAAACATTCCCGGCTAAAGTCATCAATGACACACAAAATGCGGAAGCGGCGACCATCAACAAGAGTGTCAGATACAAAATCCAACGACCAACGTTGATTGCGATCTTGTGGAATCGCCATAGGAGCACGTGTTCCCAAGGCTCTTTTACCACCGCCACGTTTGCGCACTGTCAGCTTTTCCTCCTTGTAGAGCCTGTATAGCTTCTTCCAGTTTAAATCCCCCCTCTCGCTTCAACAGGATGTGCAGTCGCCGATAACCAAACCGTCGCCGTTCCGCAGACAGCTCCACAAGTCGTTTGCGTAGCTCCGTGTCATCAGATCGCGTTGATTGATAGCAATAAACCCGAGGAGCAATGCCCACCAGTTCACACGCCTTGCGTTGGGAATAGCTTTTGATCTTCATCGCCCAGTTCACAGCTCTCCTCTTCGAACCAGGCTTCAGAAGTTTTTTCCCAGCATTTCCTTCAATGTCGCAACATCCAACATCTGTTCTGCCAACAGTTTCTTCAGCTTACGATTCTCTTCCTCAAGAGCCTTTAGCCGCTTCGCCTCGGACACTTCCATCACACTATATTTGGAACGCCATTTGTAGAAGGTTGCATCCATTGCCCGACAGGCAATTGCGTAGCAATGCCGAGAGGGACTGATGCCATACTTCCTGCAAAGCTCAGCCGCTGTCATGCCAGCTTGATGCTCTTTCAATATGCCAATGATTTGCTCATCGCTAAATCTGGATCTCTTCATCGTCTATCTCCTCAATGCGGAAACAGACTAACTTCAAATTAGGGAGTTTTCAGGCGAGCAGGTCACCATACATCATTTGCCAGAAAACTTCTGCGCGTTCATCCCTAAGTTCGGCCTTCAAACGCGCCCACCACCTGGATACATTTTATGTGGCAAATTCATCTTTACGATAAAAAATCTAATCATCAAAAACACAAGGGTTGAACCCGTCAAATGTTTTGACGGAATCAAGACTAAATCCACCAACGCCATTCTTGTCTGTAACTGGACTTATATCCAACAATACGAACTGCGTTTCCGGACTGCGTTTCCAAACATGGAAAAACACATCTTTTTGAATCTGTATCCATCTCGACGCAAGCTGCTCAGCAAATCCTGAATAGCCATATTTAATTGCTGTCCGCACTTTTCCAAGACGCATGCTGACAACAGCCAACAAAACACTGAATAGACCAATCCCTTCTCGGCCAAACGAACGATGCGTATAGAATTTTACAAGCTGCTCTCTACTTGTCTTGATATTTATCAAGACAATTTTTCTTGGATTCCTGGCCAGAAACCGCAGCAAGGTAGCATCTTGCGACAAGCGCATTATCCCATTTTTCGCCAACCTGTTAAGAGCATTGTGAAACATGATGCATTCATAGGTCGCAGGGTCTGCATCAATGACATCAACGGGCACAATTGGGCAACCGTTTCGACCACGCATACTGCCTTTCAATGCGCGATCAGGATATTTTGCATCAATGCTCAAAGCCGTCGTCGCGCATTCTGGAAGAAGTTCTGAAATATCTTTATCTAATTCTCGTCGGTACAGCAAGCGCACAAACGAAGTTTTCCCACAACCGGAGGGTCCAGATACAATAAATAAATAATTCAAAATGCAATGCTCTGATATGTTAACAATTTAATTTTTTATTATATTTAATTAATGAAAATGGTATTTGTTTTGAGGTAAACGGATTTCATCCCCGAACACAAAAGACAAAATTTAACTTACCGATTAATTCAGTCGATATCGTATTAAAAATCCACACTCACCAAACATTTGATACATCCCCCAAAAAAAACAATAGCCAAACTTATCTGTATTCTTCTCACAAAGGAGACGAACAGACTCACCGTTTTTCAGAAACATACATATCCAATTAGGTTTTTGGACGAAGCCTCATCACGAATGAGGCTTCTTCTGCTTCTGACAGCCACCTTCACCGAAGCATACCCATATCCGCCATTAGAATTTCCAATTCAGCTGATACAGTCATAAATCAAGTTGTCCAATCGACAACCACCTGACCGTCCATTGTATGGATACTCGAATTTGATCTCTCCATCGAGTTGACTCGCACATCCACCTCAGGATTAGAAATTGCATTTATTAAGCCTTGGACCTGAGATCAATCATTGTCAACGACATGAAGAGCAGTCCACCGTCGCTTTATTTCCTGATTGGCGCAGCATTATCAAGAAACATTAACGCCAGCAAGTCAGAACTACCGAAGGACTTCACCACATTTAAGTGCATTCGCCTTAGAGCCCGATTCAAAAGTCTGTCAGCTACAACAGTGCCTTGCCAGTCGTCTGACGAGAATGCAGATATGAGCGATCAAAGTCCATGCGGTTGAGCTTTCGATTGAAGTTTCCCAATCCTTTGCCAGCCTCCGGCATCTGCCGAGCCATGCGAAGGTTCGTTCTACGACCCATCTGGGGGGTAAGATCTTGAAGCCTTTTGTGTCGTCGCAGCGCCGGATGATTTCGATGCTCCAACACCCCTTGCCGTTCAATGCCTTTTTGAGTTTGTCGCCAACGTAGCCTCCATCTGCGAAGACATGGCGTAAAAACGGGTAGAAGTGACGGATCGACTGTAGCGTAGGCACGGCACCGTCACGGTCCTGAATGGCCGCACTGCGAACGATAAGTCCGACCATGAAACCATTGGTGTCGGTAACAATATGGCGTTTGCGGCCTTTTACCTTCTTGCCCGCATCATAGCCGCAAACCCCACCACTTTCAGTAGTTTTGACGCTTTGACTATCAATGACCCCAGCACTTGGACTCGGTTCCTTGCCCTCAAGCTCTCGCGCCAATTGGAAGAGTGCGAAGTTCATTAACGACAGCGTGCCCTCATTGCGCCAGCGGTAGAAACAGCCCCGCACGGTGGAGACCGGCGGAAAGTCCTTTGGCAACATGCGCCAAGCAATCCCGCCGCCTGCAATGTACAGAATCGCATTCAAAACAACGCGCATATCGGTTGTTCACCTTCGGCCTCCGCAGCGTGCGGGTGGCACAAGGGGCCGGACAATGGCCCATTCGGCATCTGTCAAATCGCTTGGATAGCGGTTGAAACTGCGGTTATGCTCGGCGCGGGTGATATCAGTCCAGGGCATCGTGGCCTCCATCAAATCTTTGACAATCCGACGGAATCACATCCCACTGATATCACTCAACAACTTTTAAATCGGGCTCTTAGGTGTGGGTTCCAACAAGGCTATTGACAGTTTTGGTTCCAACCGACCTATTGGTACTTTCATATTTATGTCGCGCCACATACGCTTTAGCTATCTGGGGTTTGCAGCGATTTCAGTAACTACGCAATTTGTGAATGATGCGGATTTGATTGCAGGCCATGTGCCCATTCTTTCCGACCAGCTTTGATGAGTTATTCCAACCTACCTGGCCGCATCAATCGTCGACGGGCCAAAACAAAAACAAATTTGCGTCTAAAGATAGAATAGCTCATAAGCGTTCATTCTGTGATTTGACAGTCACTCGTTGGACAGTAAACTTATGGAAATATCATGCACTTAGTTTCTCTATGGGAAGGCCCAGTATCCTGGCTAGAACGCCTTTGTATTGCCTCCATGCTAGAGGCCGGCCATAAGTTAACCATTTACAGCTACAGACCTGATGATCTCCGCAGTACCCGTCTGCACGATAACATCCGTGATGCTCGCGAAATTATGGGTGAAGACCATATTTCATACAGGTACATCAAGTCGAAACGTTACAATTTGTTTGCTAACATCTTTCGTGTCGAACTGCAGACTCAAGAAAAAGGTATTTGGGTTGATTTGGATTGTTTTCAAATTCAACCCTTGAAAAACTCATTGTATACCTTTGGTTGGGTTAGCCATAGAAAGTTGAACAATGCTGTTCTGGGACTGCCATCAAAAGCAGATATGACAAAAGATTACCTCAAAGGTATATCAGCCATTCCGCTTAGGACACCCTGGTCCACATGGCGCAGGAGAACAAGGCGTGATATAGAAGTTTTGCTGGGCAGGGATATTCCACATATTTCAGTGCGTTCAAATATCGGGCCGCGTGCACTTACCTACTATGCACAAAAACATAACGTGATCAGCAAGGCCAGCTCACCGGAAGTGTTTTTCCCTATCCCATCAAAACTAGCATCAATATTGGTATGTTCAAATGACACTGAGGCCAACTCACGAATTACCGAAAATACGATAGTAGCACATGCTTGGCAGGGAAAGCTAAAACGCAGTGGACTTTTAGATGACAGACCTCCAGCCTCCAGCTTTCTTGGAATGGCCTGCAAGAAATTAAATATATAAGAATTCTTTTATTCAATTTGAAATATTGAATTCAATTTTGTTCTTCCGATGGATTTGTAGCCGTTTTTAATTATTGTTTCTGATATTTCCGAACCTTGAAGTCCTTTGGTTTCCACAATCAGAAATTTTGGCCAAATCGATCTATCTGAAAAGTCAAAAAATCGGTGTAACACCAACATATCTTGACCTTCAACGTCTATTTTCATTGCATCGATGTGATCCAATGATTGTTGTTCTACGATTTTATCAAGTGTTTGTATTTCAACGCTCTCGGATCGCTCATCGTTACCTGTTGCAAAATACATTGCGCCACGGTTTTTTGACCCACCTGCCATGTGCCCTAGCCCATTGGAGCCACCAACAGCAACTGGAACCACAACAATATCTGCATTGGATGCTCTGATATTGAATTCCATACGTTCCCGATTAATCCTGTCAGGTTCAATAGCGATAATATGAGATTTTCTATCTAGTATTTTTAATTTTCCAAAAACAAATAGCGAATACAATCCAACATTCGAACCAACGTCTACGAAAACAAACAAGTCAGTTTTTTTCGAAACGATTTGATTTTCTAAAGCTTGACGTTCAACTGAATCCCAGTTTTGAAAACCGGCGAAAACTTTCCATTCACATCTATTCGTACTTGGATAAACTCGAGTACATACACCATCAAAAATCGAGATATCGAAAGGGCCATCACTCCCTCTTTTTTGCCCAATCAAGCAAACAAACCTGCATAATGAAATCATCCAGCGTCCCATGCGACTGGGGGGGGCACTTATTCGAGATGACTCTGAAATATTCTCGTATCCAAGACAGAGAATATGTACCAAAATCGGAGCTAATATCGTGCCTGATACAGGCTTTTTTACCATTCACAGAAATGCACTCACTTGGCCATAAGTCAAAATACCACACTCAAAAGCTCTGGAATGTTCCATTTAACAAGCCGGATATTCACTTACTAGAGATTGAGTTGAAAACAACAACAACCAACTAACTACTTGCAACTAATCGTCACATCAAGCCCCAAATACAACTTCGGTGTGGAATATGTGATTCATGCTGCGGAAATATAATTCGCGCCTGCTTCTGCCGTCTCGGCTATCGTCTCCGGCAAAATATCACTGGAAAGTTCGGTCCTGGTTGCCGGGTATAACTCATTTTCCCTCGCTACCGCCCTATTCAGAGTTGCTGCATCCAACTATCCAACAACACCACATCCGGGTTGACTGGTAAGGCCTCAGCAAATTGTTCAAGCATATCGATTTCAATTTCAGTCTTTACCAGATGGATGATGTAAGCCCTGACCGGCTCCACTGAAACATCCGCGATTTGAGGTTAGTCTATTCCTATCGATGGAGACTGACGATGAAGCGATCAAGGTTCACAGAAGAACAGATCATCAGCATTCTGAAAGAGCACCAAGATGGGCTTGGCGCGAAGGATCCGTGCTACAAGCACGGCAATAGCGACGCTACCTTTTGTAAATGGCGAGCCAAGTTTGGCAGAATAGAAGTGTCGGATGCGAAGAAGCTCAAGGCTCTGGAGGCAGAGAATGCCAAGGTCAAGAAGCTGCTGGCTGAGCAGATGATGGATATGTCCACACTGAAGGAGATGCTGGGAAAATCTGGGCCCTAGTGCGCGGCGTCGCGCCGTGGACTCGGCCATGACGCAGAAAGGATACCCGCAGCGGCGGGCCTGCGCTTTGGCGGGGATCGATCCTCGCGTGTATCGACGACCGGCAGCCCGATCGGAAGACACTGACTTGCGGGCACGACTGAAGGACTTGTCGTCGGAGCGACGGCGGTTCGGACACCGAGGCCTGCATCTTCTAGTGCGGCACGAAGGTTGGTCTATAAATTGGAAAAAGCCGTATCGCATCTACAAAGAGGAGGGTCCGACCGTGCGCAAACGTGGCGGCAGGAAGCGTGCCTTGAGCACAAGAAACCTGATGGCCATTCCCCAGAGGCAAGCCAGCGTTGGAGCCTCGACTTTGTATCTGACAGCCTGTCGTGCGGTCGACGGTTCCGCATTCTGAATGTGATCGACGACTTCAGTCGTGAGTGCTTTGCGGCCGTCGTCGATACGTCGCTGTCTGGCATCCGTGTAGCCCTCGAACTGAACCGGATTGCTGAGATGCGAGGCTACCCGTGCATGGCGGTCTCGGACAACGGGACCGAGCTGACAAGTAATGCGATTCTGAAGTGGCAAGATGACCAAGAACGAACATATTTGCTTAGAAAAGTTGGCCACCCGCAGGTTTTCCGTTGCTAACGGGCTTTCCATGCGCGTATGCAAATTTCTGGACTGTGGGCATATTTGTCGAAATTCATTAGCGCACTGCCGAGGTAGAATAAGCCGTTTTCGACAACCAAAATTATCTCTAGGTAAGATGGGCTTGCAGAAATTTGGATATTGAAGAGAAAAAATAGATTAAAAATCACTTCGATATATTTTTACATTATAATAATAAATTTCATAAATTATATTAATTAAAATTTGAAATTTTCACATCTTAAATAGTAAAATAGTTAAAATAAAACCATGAATTCGTCAGCATAACATCAAATATATTATTTAAAATAATCAATAATATTTAGTCAAACATGTTAAGAAATATTGCGAATTGAAGGCCGCCTCTTTTTATTTAATTGAAACATCAAGCCCCAAATCCAACACCGGTGCGGAATGTGTGATCCATCCGGTGGAGATGTAGTCCACTCCGGCTTCTGCCTTCTCAGCTATCGTGTCCAGCTTGATCCCACCGGAAGCCTCAGTCCGGGTCGTGGGGTTTAACTCTCTTACCATCGCAACCGCCTTTTCCAGCATAACGGCACTCATATTATCCAACAACACCACATCCGGGTTGACAGGCAGAGCTTCAGTTAATTGTTCAAGCGTATCGACTTCAACTTCAATTTTTACCAGATGGCCGATATACGCTCGCGCAGCCTCAATCGTGGAGGCAACGCTGCCGACAACGCCAATATGGTTGTCTTTAATAAGGATTGCATCATCCAGGCCGAAGCGATGGTTGGCACCGCCGCCGCACCTTACAGCGTATTTTTCAAAGGCGCGCAGGCCGGGTGTGGTTTTGCGGGTGCAAACCACTTTGGCCTTGGTGTGGGCAATTCTTTTGGCGAACTGGGCTGTGGCTGTTGCAATGCCGCTCATATGGCCAAGATAATTCAGAGCAACACGCTCAGCTGACAGCACATCCCGTGCCCGGCCTTTGATCCTGGCGACAACATCACCGGGCGCAAGCGCTTCACCATCATCAATCAGGGTTTCAAACTCTATATCAGGGTTTATCGCGCTAAAGGCCGCACGGGCTAAAGGCATGCCGGAGAGCACCCCCTCTTCACGCGAGGCAATGACGACGTCAGCTATTGCGTCAGGCGGAATCGTGGCCAGTGTCGTGATGTCACCTGCCCGGCCAAGATCTTCCCGCAGCGCGGCACGCACCGCATCGTCAACCATGACGCTTGGCAATTCAGGCTTGTAGGCATGCAGTTCGGTCATAACGCTCCGTCAAGCCGCCTGTGGCAGCGCCGATGCGACAATCAGGTCAACATCTTCAAGGGTTAGAAATGTGCGGTGATGCCAAGCATCTTCCGTATCGGGAAAATCCAAACGCATATGTCCGCCCCGGCTCTCTTCCCGGGCATAAGCGGCAGCGGCGATGCAGCGAGCCACCGACGCCATATTGGCGATACGCGGCATCAGCGGCTTTCTGTACAGATCATCAAAAACCTGAAGCGCCATCTTGAGGCCTTCACCATTTCGGGCCACGCCCACATGTTCCGACATGGTATTGCGGATCAGAGCAACCAGATCTTCATCCATGTCAGAGCGGTCTGTGACCTCCGGCATGCCTTCATCCGGCCAGCGATGGCGCAGTGGAGAGGGCAATGTGCCCTGAATATCCTGCGCAATACGTGTGGCAAAGACGACAGCTTCCAACAGCGAATTGGAGGCCAACCGGTTCGCACCATGTGCGCCCGTGGCAGCGGCCTCACCGCAGGCCCAAAGCCCATCAACAGATGTGCGACCCCGCACATCCACATGAATGCCACCCATATGGTAATGCTCTGCCGGAACCACCGGAATTGGGTCTTTCACCGGGTCAATGCCAGCAGACATGCAGGACGCATAAACGGTTGGGAAGTGATCCGGGAATTTTTCACCGACGCTTTTCCGGCAATCCAGAAAGGCCCCTTTACCGCTTTGCACCTGAGTATGAATGGCGCGGGCGACAATATCGCGTGGTGCCAGTTCCGCATCTTCATGAATATCCAGCATGAAACGATGGCCATCATTGTCAATCAGATGAGCCCCCTCGCCGCGCAAAGCTTCTGTGGCCAGCGGCGCCGGGTCACGTCCGATATTGATGGCTGTCGGATGAAACTGAACAAACTCGAGATCGGACAGGATGGCGCCAGCCTGCGCGGCCATGGCGATACCACCACCGCGGGCCTGTTGCGGGTTTGTGGTCACGGCATAAAGACCACCCACACCGCCGGAACACATGACAATGGCGCGCGCAGGCAGCAAAATACGATTGGTCAGGCCACCACGCAAGTCCTGCGCAATGATGCCGCTGATCTGCTTGCCGTTCATACGCAACTGCTCGCCGACAAACCCTTCCAGAACCCGAATGGATGGTGTTTTCCGAACCTCGGCAACCAGTGCGCTCATAATCGCTGCACCGGCCATATCACCACGCACCCGCACAATCCGTCGTTCCGAATGTGCAGCCTCACGCGATAATTTCAAATGGCCTTCCAGATCCTTATCAAAAGGCACGCCATAGGCCAACAGATCATGAATACGGTCTGAGGCTTCCGAGGCCATGACGCGGGCAATTTTCTCATCCACCAGCCCGGCCCCGGCTGCAACCGTGTCGGCCACATGAGACTCGGCACTGTCGCCAGGAGACATGGCCGCAGCGATGCCACCCTGCGCCCATGCTGAAGAGGCCCCTTCACCAATCGGCGCAGAAGTCAGCACGGTAACGGGTCTTGGTGCCAGTTTCAGGGCGCAGAACAAGCCTGCAAGCCCACCACCAACGATGACCACGTCATCAATACCCCCATTTGACTGGGGCGTCAGAACCTCAACCATGATGCAATCAATTCTTCCAGTTGATCATGCGCTCAACGGAATTGCGCGCCCGTTCTGCCACCGAAGGATCAATCAGAACTTCTTCTTCCATGGTCAGCAGGCAATCAAGAATATTGGCAAGCGTAATGCGTTTCATGTGCGGGCACAGATTACAGGGCTTTACAAAATTCACCTCTGGCACTTCAGCCGCAACATTGCTGGCCATCGAGCATTCCGTTACCATCACAACCTTGTCGGGACGGTGGTCTTTCACCCAGTTAATCATATGGGCCGTTGAGCCCGTAAAGTCAGCCTCGGCCACCACATCAGGCGGGCATTCAGGATGCGCTATGATCTTGATGGATGGATCATCTTCGCGGTAACGCCGCAATTCCTCGCCCGTGAAACGCTCATGCACTTCGCAAGCGCCCTTCCAGGAAATGATTTCCACATCTGTCTGGCTGGCCACGAAACTGGCGAGGTACTGATCGGGCAAGAAAATAACTTTTGGCACACCCAGACTTTCAACAATCTGCACAGCGTTGGATGACGTGCAGCAAATATCAACCTCGGCTTTCACATCAGCTGTTGTGTTGACATAGGCCACCACGGGAACCCCCGGATAGGCCTCGCGCAACAAGCGCACATCAGCACCATTGATCGAAGCGGCCAGAGAGCACCCAGCCCGGCTGTCAGGTATCAAAACGGTTTTTTGCGGGCTCAACATTTTGGACGTTTCCGCCATAAAATGCACACCACATTGGACAATAATGTCCTCGTCAAGATTGCTCGCCTCAATGGCCAACTGCAGGCTGTCACCAACAAAATCCGCAACACCATGAAAGATTTCAGGCGTCTGGTAATTATGCGCCAAAATCACGGCATTGCGTTGTTTCTTGATTTTGTTGATGTGGTAGATTAATGGCGCAAAAACCGGCCATTCAATGGCAGGAATCTGCTCTTTGACCTTATCATAAATAGGCGCAGTCGCAGCCGCGATCTCGTCTGTGTAGGTCAGGTCCGGCATTGGCAAGGTGCCAAATCGAGAGGCTGCACTTTCGTGCGCAAGCCCAGAACCAGACAAAGCGGCCGTGTGGCCTGCAGCACTGTTATCCGTGGCAATTGTTGATGTTGTGGACATATCGCCCTCCACTGTTCTCTTGCGTCAAAACCGCAGCAGAATGCCTGCCTTGCGCGGATAATCTTCAATCCTACTTATACTCAATCTGAGTATATATATGAAGATGGGTGCAATTTGCAAGTCTCAAAGCCGCACAGCCACAGATTCCACCTGTGGTGGTTTAGACCCGCAACCCAGGCGCTGGACGTTCCAACAGCACCTCCCGGCGAAAACGAAATAATTGCGCGGGTCGGCCACCGGTTTGAACACTGCTTGTTCCTGTTGGCTCCACCAAAGCATTGGCTTCTACCAGGCGGCGGAAATTCTGTTTATGAAGATGGCGTCCTGCCAGTGCTTCAACGGTTTTCTGCAGTTCCGTCAGGGTGAATTCATCCCCCATCAACTCAAAAACCAGCGGACGGTATTTCAGCTTGGCACGCAACCGTGAGATTGCGGTTGCCAGAATGCGGCGGTGATCATACCTCATCGGACGGCCTGTATGGACAAACATCTCGCTGACAAGCGTCGTGTCGCGCCCGTCTACCGCAACCTCCCTGACCAGGCCGGCCTCGTAGAGTAATTCGTAGCGGTCCAGCACCCGTTCATCATCCCAAACAAGACCGTCAAGCGCAAAGGCCAGCTTCAATCGTTCAGCTTTGCTGGCATCACCCTTTGAGGCCCAACCAGACAGTGTCGGCAGCAAATGCTGGTCCAGAACATCCGGACGCCCCGCGCGCCAATCCTCCCAAGGGAAATAGACATACCAGGGCTGAAACGAAGCTCCAGACAGTTTCAACGCCTCGGCACTGACGGCATCCTCCGGTGCAGCCCCACGGCTCAGTGCCAGATAGCCGACTGAAACAACGTGATAGGCCTTGTCTCCAGGCTGAGCATGGCGGCCTCTGTCTCCAAATGTATAAAGCTGCTCCACGTGACCGATCTGAAGACCGGCCTGCGCTTCCACAAATGCCCGCAGCCCCAACTCAAATGTGCGATGCCGCAAGGGATCAAACGGGCCGAAAGGCAGCATATCCTGCCCATCACCTTTGTCCTCAGCACAAATTGTCAGGATCAAAGGCGTCTGTTCTTTCAGCCCAACAACAGCTGCGCTGAGACCAATAGCAATATTTTTCCCGTCAAAGCGTTCCATCGTCAACACCGGATATGCTCAGATGAAAAACACTGCCTTCAAAACAGTCTATGCCGCGGCCAATATCATCGACCGCTGCCAGCATGCGCCCTTCCCGCCCCAAAACATAATCAGCCAGAGCCACAAGCCGCTTATTTGGTGTTGCCTCAGGTGAACGTTCGCGAATGGTTGCAGCCACCAGTTTTTCATCAAGGTCGGGCCGCAACAGACAGGTGGCGATCATCGCCCCGGCCGTGGATCGGCTGACCCCGGCCCAGCAATGCACAATCAGGGGCGCTGCCTGGTCCCAGTTTTCAACAAAGCGGACAAACTCTCTTACATGCTGTTCGCCGGGCAACAGCATGCCTTCCAGCGGTTCATTGATGTCATTAAAGCCAAGAAACAAATGATTATCCGGCTCGACAGTGGGTGGGCGCACGACAAGTGTATCTGCATTGATCAGAGTTGCCATATGGCTGGCCTGGCTGTCGCTGGCAGTCTTTTCAAGCCTGTCGAGGGAGCAAACGTAAATTGCGCTCATCCAAATTCCTATGCCTTTGTGTTCAGACGACGTGTCAGTTGCTGAAACGCTTCCAGAAAGGTTTTTTGTGCCTGATGTGCAGGCAACGGGTCCAGCAAATCTGACACATCATCTCCGGTAACGCCACGCGGACGGCTGAAAAAACGATCTGCTTCCTCACTTGCAAAGCCAGCAAGCCGCGTTGCTTCAAAATAAGCAGCCATCCGATCACAGGATTTGATCGCTCGCAGCTCTGTCTTGGAAAGGTCTGGCGGCAACGAAAAACGCAGATGAATAGCTGTCTGCAACCGATTTTCTACGCTCTTGTAGTCTCCACCCATGACGGCTTTGAAGGGCGAAATCATATCCCCCACCACATATTCCGGCGCATCATGCAGCAGCAGGGCCAGGTACCAATAGGGCTTGGCCTCTGAAAACAGCTTCTCACCAATCCGCGCCACCAACAGGGAATGCTGCGCGACCGAAAATGCGTGTTCGCCAACAGTCTGACCATTCCAGCGGGCCACCCGGGCCAACCCGTGAGCGATGTCCTCAATTTCAATATCAAGCGGAGATGGATCAAGCAGGTCCAACCGGCGTCCAGACAGCATGCGTTGCCATGCGCGTGCCGGTTTGTCCGTCTTCTGCGCCATACCTAAACCCACCGAAACGATACCCAATCCGGTAGAGCCATCGTCAGTTGCGCCGCCCCGGCTTTTATGAAATGCCCCTCTTCCATCGCATCATTGACACGGTCAATCCGAACGGCCGCCAACCCAACATGCGTGCTGACACTGCCAAGTGTCCCGATGGTTTTTTTCTCCACCGTGATCTCGGTGCCAGATTCGGGCAGTTCATCTGTCGAGGAGACCAGTACAATCCGCCGTCTTGCGGTGCCTCTGTGCTTCATGCGCGACACAACTTCCTGGCCGACAAAGCACCCTTTTTCAAACCCGATTGCATTCATCTGGTCCAGATTGATGTCATGGGGGAACACATCGCCATAGGCATAATCCAGCGGGGCTTCGGGAACACCAAGTTCAATGCGCTTCGCCACATAGAAATCCGTCTCATCAATCACCAATGTCGCATCTGCCAACGCAGCTCCAATGACGGTCTCGGATATATAGGCTCGATAGCCAATCCCGACATGACGCGGGTCCGCCACCACGGTACCAGGCAATGTCGGCTTTTCGGTCCCATCGGAGGAAGGCAGCAAAGCAAGCACGCTGACATCTTCAGATATGTCAGAAACAGAAACGTTCGCTCGCAATTTATACATGGAGAGCCGTTTCATCAGATCTGCCCCGGCACTGGCCAGCGTATCCAGCAGATAGCCATTATTCATGGGAATCACAAAAAAGTCGAAGAGCAGCTTCCCTTGCGGTGTCAGCAAGGCGCCAAACCCGCTTTCGCGGTCTTTCAGCCGGTCCATATCAAAAGTGATGAGGCCTTGCAGAAACGTCTCTGCATCAGATCCACCAATATGCAAAAGAGCCCGGTTTTTAAGGCGTTTCGCAGAAACAGACATAATAACGAACCACTTTATAAGGAATACAGGCGCAACACTTGCCATGCCATGAGCTTGCGGACTAGGTAAGCACAACTTGCATATTGGGCAAGCGCACAAACTTGCACGGTCTAAAATAAAGATTAGAAGATTATGAGCCTCGCTGAAACATCTGCCGCAACCGGCCCTGAATATCTGCGCCGCAGAACCTTTGCCATCATCTCGCACCCGGATGCGGGTAAAACGACGCTAACGGAAAAACTGCTCCTGTGTGGCGGCGCTATCCGTATGGCCGGTCAGGTGCGCGCGCGCGGCGAACGGCGACGGACACGGTCTGACTGGATGAAAATCGAGCAGGATCGCGGCATTTCAGTTTCCTCTACTGTCATGACCTTTGAACGCGGCGACATGACCTTCAATCTGCTCGATACGCCGGGCCACGAAGATTTCTCGGAAGATACCTATCGCACACTGACCGCAGTGGACGCCGCTGTCATGGTGATCGACACGGCCAAGGGTATCGAGCCGCAAACCCGTAAATTGTTCGAAGTCTGTCGCCTGCGCGACATTCCCATTCTGACCTTCATGAACAAGATCGACCGCGAAGCCCGCGATCCTTTTGAACTGATTGATGAAGTGCAGGAGGAACTGGCCCTCGACGCCTCGCCCGTGATGTGGCCCCTTGGCTCTGGCTCAAACTTCCAGGGCTGTATTCACCTGAAAACCGGAATGTTTTTGCACAATGCCGGCCCCGGAAAACCAGCGGAGCGTATTCAGACTACGGGTATCATGGACGAAAAGCTCGATGCGCTGGTGGACCCGAATGTGCTGGCAGAAGCACGTGATAATGTGGAGTTGGCCGCTGGTGGCTATACGGAATTTGAACATGAAAGCTTTCTGGAAGGGCATTTAAGCCCCGTGATATTTGGCAGCGCCCTGCGCAGTTTTGGTGTGGAAGAGTTGCTGGACGTCATTGCCGAGTTTGCGCCACCGCCACAACCACTGACCATTGAGGGCGGTGAAATCGGTCCGGAAGACAAAGCTGTTTCAGGGTTTGTTTTCAAGGTGCAGGCCAATATGGATCCCAATCACCGTGACCGAATTGCCTTTCTGCGGCTGGTCTCCGGACACTTCAAACGGGGCATGAAACTGAAACATGGCCGCACCAACAAGGCGATCAACATCCACTCGCCGTTGATGTTCTTTGCCCAGGACCGTCAGGTGGCTGATGATGCATTTCCGGGCGATGTGATTGGCATTCCCAATCACGGCACTTTGCGCGTGGGCGATACGCTCAGCGAAAAGGACGGTGTCCGCTTTACCGGCCTACCCGCCTTTGCTCCTGAAATTCTGCGCCGTGTCAGATTGTCAAACACGAGCAAGACCAAACAATTGCGTCAGGGTCTGCGGGATCTGGCTGAAGAAGGCCTGGCCCAGGTCTTCATCCCTTTTTTGGGGTCTCAATGGATTGTCGGCGTCGTTGGCATTCTGCAACTGGATGTCATGGTTGATCGTATCGGTGGTGAATATGGCGCTGAGATCAGCTTTGAACCGGCACCCTTTGTCACCGCACGTTGGGTCAGCAGCGACGATAAACCAGCCCTGGAAGATTTCCGCAACATCAACCAGACCGCCTTCGCCGAAGACCGCGATGGCGCACCGGTCTATCTCGCCAGAAGTCAATGGGAACTGGATCGTGTGGTGAAGGAATATCCCGAGATTTCGTTCAAGAAAACTCGGGAATTGTAGTCAGCAACCGCTAAATCGAGAGCATTTACTCGAACCAACTGTCGACAATGGCCTTGTTCTGCGCAACCCACATCGCAGCAAATTCTCCGGGGTCCTGTTTCTCTACGGTCAGTGCATAAGTCATTGCTGTCAAAGCATCAGTGCTTAGCGACACTTTGGCCAGCATTGCAGCAGCCTCTGGCTGTGCTTCCTCCAATGAAACTGCGTAGCTGACATGAAGGCGCGCGTCATCCCACGCCACGGCGGCGCTGGATTTCTCCAACCAACCAGGTACGGGAGACGGGGGCACAATCACCCACTTCTTTGAATCATAGGCAGGCTCAGTTAAAACCACGAGATCGTGCACAGCAAATATATGATGGGGTGTGTAGCAGAAAAAGACGTGGTCTTTTTTCTGTTTAACAGCGGCATCCAATTCAGCCAGTCCCTCGCTCTCTTCCATGATCTTGAGCGTCATAGTTGTATCGTAACCATAGGAGCGAGCTCGTATCTGCTCGATTGGAGTCGAGCCCCAACCTTCAGCTCCAATCCAGACTTCACCTTTTCCATCACCATCGGAATCGAATTTTTTGGCGAATTCAGGATTTTTCAGATCTTTCAGTTCCTTAATTCCGGTTCTTTCCGCTGTTCCTTTGGTAACGCACATTGCCTGAGTGCCCGTGGCGCCGCTCGGGTGCATCTTGATCGACTTCTTGCCCGATACATATTGGCGCCTCAGATGTTCCAGGTTGGGCAACCATGCCTCGGGATGCACATGCATCGTACCCGCGTCCATCGCTTCAAAGACGACCCCATTTGACCCGTTTTTCAGTTCAACTTCCAGCCCGAGATTGTTTTCAAGGGCGACCTTCAGAACATGAGCTGTTGCCTGTACGGATGGCCAGTTGGGGACACCGATGACAACATCTGCTGCCATGGCTGTTGTACCATATGCTGACATCGCGGCTGCGCAGCAAAGCGCCAAAACTCTATTTGATTTCATATCCTACTCCTCAATTTAACTACGAATTGATCGGCAAATTGTGACCTCTCAATCATGTAAAACTGCTGCCTGAGCAGTTTATTCGACGGTTTTCAATGAGAAGGAGGTGACTAAGCCAGCCTTTTCCGATCTTCCATTGTTACGCATCATGTTTACAATTTCACGACTTTGTAACACGATCGACACCTAAAACGGAAATGCCCCGGCCTACCTCACCAGAACCCATTGGGAACTAAATTGCGTGGAGAGAAACACCTCAATATTTCGTTCAAGAAAATGCGGGCATTGTAGCCCACCGCAACCTATCCACGATCCAGATTTCCAAACCATAATGGGTCCGGCACCTTAGCGCGCAGACAGATCACCGCGCTTGATCACACTGCCATCAACAATAACCACCACGATGTCATTATAGGCAGACACATTCTGCAGCGGATTCATATTGAGAAGCAGAAGATCTGCCTGTTTTCCCGGCTCGACACTTCCCACCTCGTGGTCGATATGAAACTCCTTCGCATTACCCAGTGTCACGGACCAGAAAATGCGGTCCAGTGGAATACCGGCCTTTGCCCATCCGAGCATCTCCAGATAACCGTTCAGGCCAGGAAGATTCCCGATGCCGTCCTGTGCCGGTGTATCACTTCCCATCAACAACACACCGCCTGAACGGTGGAAGCGCTGCATGCTTTTCAAGGCGCGATCTATCGAAGCACCAATGAGCGTTTCTGGCTTGGTATCTGCAAACGGATTGTGTTCTTCATAAAGCTCCAAAAGAGCACGTTGGCTCCAGCGCCCTTTGGCTGATTGCAAATAGTCAGACAGGCGGGCTGGCAAGAGCGACAGGGTCCGTGGGTCTTGCAGCAATTCCCCGGTCAGCGTTTCCTTCTCACCAATGACAACCTGCACTGTCGGCTGTACGGCCACACCTGCTGCAACTGCATTCTGGATCGCCGACAGCGCAGCGTCGGTCAATTCTGACCTGCGCCGGTTTCCGTCCCAATGCCACATCCCGTGTGCAATTACGTCTGCCCCGGCATCGACAGACATTTGCCAGGCTTGCGCGCTGTTGGCGTGAACCACAAACACCAGGCCATTTTCGTGTGCTGCCATGGCCAACGCAGACAGGGTTTCCGCGCTTGGCGATGCCCATTTGAAAACGCCACCAAACCCGGTTTCCACATAGGTCTTCAGGCAGATAGCTCCAGAGCGAACAACCCGGTCCACCGCAGCTTCGATTGTATAAAGCTCAGGATCCATTCCATCAGGCCAAAAGGCCTTGTGCTTTGGCTCATAAACCAGATTGGGAAAAACCCGATGGACAAATTGTGGCGGCACGAATGCTGGCCCATAGCCGCCAGCAAACCGCACGCCGCGCCCACAATGATAAACTTCCGGCACAAGCTCACTGTCCGGCAGCCAGCCATTTCTCTCGGGCGCATAATCAAGGTCAATGACAGTTGTAAAACCGTGATACAGCAAGCTGCGCGGCAATTGCAGCCTGTAGGCATGGTCAAGCGCTTCGAAGACCGACTCATCCTCCCGGTTGACCATCGGATTATGAGCAAGATGCACATGACTGTCGATCAAGCCAGGCATCAAAAACTTCCCGCTGCCATCAATTCTGTTGTCAGATGGCGGGTTCGTTCCTGTTTCCAGAATGCGGTCAATCCTGCCATTCTGAATCAGCACATCCATATGATATTGCGGCTGACCCAAATGAGCTGACAGGATAGTGACATTTTCAATCAGAACTATGTCAGACAATTGCGGTTCGGCAGGCATCGCCGCCTTGACCGACAATACAAGGCAGATGAATATCGACAAAGAAAGCGTTTTCATAACAGGATCCCGGGTTGTTTCTGCCGAAACCCTTAGAGAGCGCTGTGGCCTTTTTCGTCCTGAAACGCGATCAAGGACGCAAGAAACTGCAAACCAAGCCAAATGCTGAATTGTGAGAGAGGCTGCCTATTGTGACTGTTGTTCTGCTGATTGGCACGGCAACGCTGGGTCTGGTAATGGCCGCCTATCTGTTCGGATTGATCCGACAGCGGCGCTTTGTTCTGGCCAGTAGCTTTCTGGCGGTGGCTTTTTCCCTGATATCAGTTTCAGCAGCTGTTCTGGCCCTGCATCTTGCCTATGATATTTCAGACCTTACACAAGTCCGGGCACTTCTGGCGCTTCTGGCCGTCCCATGCCTCTATCTCTATTTCTCTGCAATTGCGGCCGACAGCAAAAAACTGTCACGCAGATACATCATCCATCTCGTCCCGTTCCTCGCCGGGGCACTCGTTCTGACACGCAACACACCATGGGTGTTGGATTTTGTCTTGTTGGCCACATATCTGGCTTATGCCTTGGCGCTGATCGCCATGCTGCGCCAAGGCGAAGAGCGATTTGCCGCATTGAGAGAAAATGCCGCTCAGACAGTCCTTTGGTTGAGGATTGTCATTCTGTTTCTGACAGCAACATTCATCCTGGATTTGACCATCTTTGTCGATCTTGCCGATGGCGGTTTGCTGAAACAGTCCGCGCCCCTTTTGGTCTCGATATTATCAATCGTGGCGCTTGTTTCCTTTGCGCTCATTGGCGCTCTTGGTCGCCCATCCCTGTTCGAACATGTCTACAATTACACATCGGAAATGAACGCGCACAGACAGCGGCAAGTCGCAGACCCAACCCCGGAGCAGCAAGCACTGGCTGGTCGGGCGACATCTTTGTTGCAACAACCAGCCATTCTGTCGGATGAAAACCTCACCATCACTCGCGTGGCGCGCAGGTTGACGGTTCCAACTCGTAAACTTTCTCAAGCCATCAACATTGTTGCAAAATGCAGCTTCTCCGATTTGTTGAACGATCACAGAATTGACTACAGCAAAACGCTCATGCAGCAGCAGCCTGAAAAGTCACTCCTGGAAATCATGCTGGACGCTGGCTATGCAACAAAATCCAACTTTTACAATCAGTTCTCGAAACGAACCGGCATCACCCCCGCAGCCTATCGGGAGCAATTGAAAGACACCGACCAGACCAATTAGCCCTTTTCCGCGCGTCCGGCAGACCGGTTCAGCCTTCGAGAGACCGCCGAGAACACCAGTGTAGACAGCCACATGACAAGCTTTTCCAGGCCAAACAGACCGGAGCGGATTTCAAACTCCTCATAGGCAAAACGCCGGGTGGCAAGACCGTGAGACACCAGATCACGTTTAAGGCTGTCACGCATGGATGCCGGCCCGCAAAATGAAACTCTGGCCTTGTTGAAATTGGTCCCAACCGCGGTCTTGATGGTTTGCGCATTCAAACGTACACCAAACCCACTTTCGACAAGGTGAAGGGTAAAGTCACCACGTGCTTTGCAAAGCGCCTCCAACGCATCCAGATGAGCTGCTGTGGAGCGGTTTTTGACGCAATAGAAAAGGTGTACGGGTGCGGCAAGGTCCTCTGGTTTGTTGGCCAGGTCCTGACTAAGCGCCACAAATGGCGTAATCCCGATCCCGCCGGCAATCCAGATACGCGTGCCCCTGCGTCCTGCATTGCCAAAATGGCCATATGCCCCTTGCACCCTTGCGCCGGCACCGGCTTTCAATTGGCGGGCAAGTCGGCTTGTATGGTCGCCCATAGGTTTGATGGTAAACCGCAAACTACCAGTTTCATCGGGCGCTTTGCTGATTGTGTAAGGATGAGCTTCTTCAAGCCCAGGTGCATCAAACCTGACAAACGCAAACTGACCAGGACGATAAGACACAGCTCGCTTGTCAGGCGTCATCGTAACGGCAATCGCATCGCCTGTTCTTTCTATCTGGCTGATTGTATAGGGCCTTTTGCAGCGCTGAAAGCGTTCTGGCAGCAGCGTATAGATATAGGCTGCGATACCAAGCACACAGAAGCCAAGAACATAAAGACCAACTGGATCAGTATTGGCAAATGGCTTCATGATAAAGAAATAGTGGAATGCCGAGAGAGCGAAAAACCCGCCCATCAGCTTATGAGTCCAGCGCCACAAATGGTATGGGATAAAGGTAAGCAAGGTGATCGCAACGAGGATCAGCAATCCATAATAACTGAATTCACCCAGCGATTCCGCAAGGTCCGCCAATGCTGTTTCTCGGCCAAGACCGCGCATTTCCGGATCAATCGTATCGTGCAGAAACACCGCTACCAGAGCGCTGATGCCAAGCCATTTGTGCTGGACATAAATGCGATCCAACCCGCCAAACACCAGTTCCAACCAACCAAAACGGGTAGCGAACAATTGGGTTATGCCCATGGCGATAAGTGCAAAACTTCCAATGTATTGGCTGAAGACAGCCGATGCATCGCGCTCTGCTGTCATTGGAATAAACCAGATGAGTGGCAAAAAAAGCGCAGCAGCGGTCAAGGCCAGGCCGAATATTCGCATAACGGGTCCAGTTCAATTTTTATGTTTGAGATAAATCTTCAAAACGGATTGTGGCTTCGAAAGTCGTACGCGCGCCGACCATTGTCGTGCGCAGCCTAAGCGAGCCATCACACTGCTTCATAACCGAGCGCACAATGGACAGGCCCAGGCCGGTTCCTTCGGCAGTCGTCGTGCCGCGCTGAAACGGCTCCCCTAATTGTTCCAACCTCTCTTCCGAAATAGGGACAGCTTCATTCATGACAGCCAGGCTGAGTGGCGATGTCACATCAATTGTAACTGTCCCGTCGGCAACGCCATGTTTGAAGGCGTTTTGTATGAGATTGCGCAGCACAATCGCGAAAGCATCTTTCGTAATGTTTCCCATCAGCTTCTGATCATCAGTGTTTGTCACAACAAGGCGATCCTGAATGGCTGTGTCAGCCTGAAAATCCTGCACGATGATCGCAAGCGTTTCCGACAAATCCGTCATCTCACCAGAACGGGCAAAGCCAGCGTCCAGACGGGAGAGCTGCAGCAATTGTTCAGACAAATTGGACAGGTGCCTCAGGGAAAAATCGATTTCCTGCAAGCGTTCACTGCCTTTTTCACCCTGCATTTCAATGGAGAGCCGTTGGACCTGCGCCAGTGCGCCGGCCAGCGGTGTCCGCAATTCGTGGGCGCTGTTGGCAGCAAAGGTTCGTTCCGCTTCCAATGCCAGACGCAGACGTTCCATCAAGGCAGCAATAGCGTCTTTGATGGCCGAAAGCTCTTCCGGGTACTCGCTGACGCTCAGGGGGGACAGGTCACGGCTGTCGCGCTGTTCAATTTCGCCGCGCAAATGATCAAGCGGTTTGAGCGAACGGCGAATGGCAATCCAGATCCCAATGGCGGCCAGGGGAACCATAGCCCCCAGCGGCAACAGAAGACTGAACACACTTTCCAGCAAGGCCTCTGCGCGGTGGCCCGTGCGCTCAATCACCACAATTCGAAAGCCGGTTTCAGCGTCTGCTGCTGAGAAAAGCCGCCTGTCATCAACCGTTGTAAAACCGGACCCCAAATCATCAAAACCGACACTTTGCGCGGTCTCGCCCGATCGAATGACGGGAACACCTGCAGAGTTCAGAATGACGTAGGTGAATGCCGTGTCCAGATCATCGTCATCATCGATGGAATATTCTTCAATGTCCTCGTCATCTTCTGTCAGATCATGAACGGCAAGCGGCAGCAGTCTGATAGCGGCCTGCCGCAACGCCTCATCGAACCCTTCATCCAACTCATGACGAAGCTGATAACCGCCAATGGCGACAGCCAGAACCCAGAAAAGAACCAGTCCACCTGTCAGGCCAAAGGCCAGATTCCGGGCAATGGAGGGTCGTTTGGTAAGGCGTTCTTTCATGCTGGCGCACCAATTTGATAGCCGATGCCACGAACAGTGCGCACAAACTCGGCACCAAGCTTCTTGCGCAGACGGCTGATATAGACCTCCACAGCATTGCTCTCAATTTCAGCCCCGAATTCATAAAGAGAATCCTCAATATCGCTTTTCGCGACGATGGCTCCCTGATGACGCACAAGCTTTTCAAGCACAGCCCATTCCCGAGCGGTGAGCTGCAAGGACGTATCACCGCGCAGAACCGTCTTGCGGCCAAGATCAATTGCTATTGCGCCAATTTGAATGGATGGCAACGGGATGGCGGCGGAGCGACGGGCGACAGCTGCCAACCGTGCGGACAATTCAAACAGATCGAATGGTTTGACCAGATAATCATCAGCGCCGGAGTTGAGGCCTTCAATGCGCATTTCAATCTGGTCCTGCGCAGTGGCGATGATAACGGGTACGGAATTGCCAGCTTTTCTCAATTCGCTCAGCAAATCCAGCCCGCGCCCGTCCGGCAGGCCCAGGTCCAGCAGGATCAGCTCATAAGCAACCGTGTCCAGCGCAAGCCGCGCCTCATCGATGCGCTTGATCCAGTCGACACTGTGGCCTTCTGCCAGAATGTGATCACGCACAGCCTGGCCAAGCACTCTGTCATCTTCAACGAATAATATTCTCACCGCGTCGTCACTCTCATTGCTCCCGGCTCATTGCCCAGGTTGCCGGGTCTAACAAGTATGCCCTTAAAGACACCACCAACCTGACAGCAAGCTGAACAACAAACGAGATTTCCGGCAAATCACTCTTAGCAGCTAAAAACATGACGCCAAAAACATTGATTGACTCATCGGGTGGGACGGTTCTTAAAATCCCGCAAGGTTTTGGCGACCACGGAGGAATTTGAGATGTGGGCCAAAATCCAATTATAATTCGGAGAAAACAATGAAAAACCTCATATCCAGAAGATCAACACTGGGGCTGATCAGCCTGTTGGGCGCAGCGATTGTGTCCATGCCCACCGCTTTGACGAGCTATGCTGCCGACACGAAAATCAATGTTGGTGCGCTGCGATTCACCAGCCATGCGGCAAGCTTTGTTGCCTTCGAACGGGGTTACTTCAAGGATGAAGGTTTGGACGTTGAGTTCAAATTCTTCCAGGCGGCTCAACCCATGGCAGTCGCAGTCGCGTCCAAGGATGTTGATTATGCCGTGACCGCAATTTCAGGTGGCCTGATTTCCCTTGCCGAAAAGGGAGCAGCCAAAGTGATTGGCGGCGCGTTGATGGAAGATCCAGCCATTGATGGTCAGAAAATCCTGGTGTCCGATGCAGCCTTCAAAGACGGCATGACCGAGCCTTCCAAGCTGCATGGCCGAAGCTTTGCCATGACCCAGTCGGGCTCTTCATTTCACTATATGGGTGCAAAAATTGCGGCCAAAGAAGGCATCGCAATCTCCTTCAAACCATTGCAGAAAGTCGGCGCGATTATCGGTGCCCTGAAGTCCGGTCAGGTGGATGCCTGGTCGATTGTGCCGCACATCGCCAAACCGTTGGATGGTTCGGGAGCCGTGCATATTATCGGCAATGTCGCGGATTATATTCCTGACTATCAGGTGACAGTCGTCTTCACCTCGGCTGACAAGGCCGCCAATGACCGTGACACGAGCCTGGCCTTTTTGCGTGCCTTTTCCAAAGGTGCGGATGATTTCAACGCTGCCTTGGTTGATAAAACGGCAGGCGATGAAGCCGCCGAAGAAATGGTGAAGCTGGTCCACAAATATGTCTATACAGATCGGCCATATGAAAAAGCAGCACCAAGCATCCGCAATGGCGCGATGCGGATCAGTCCGAATGCAGCTTTGAACACTGCATCCGTGCAGGATCAGCTGGACTGGTTCAAATCTGAAAAGCTGGTCAAGGACAGTGTGACCATGGATACATTGGTCGATTCATCCTACGCAAACTAGGGTCTCGACCCTGAGAGCACGAACACCAGAAGGGCGAGCCGATTAAGCGCTCGTCCTTTTCATTTTACAATGACACGGAAAGCAATATGGACCTTCGAATAGAAGCCGTTGGCCATCATTATGGTGACCTGGAGGTCCTGAGCGAGATTGATCTTGCTATTCCAGCCGGGAAAATTGTCTGCATTGTTGGCCCGTCCGGATGCGGCAAGTCCACGCTTCTGCGCCTCATCGGCGGTTTGGAACAGCCCACCACCGGCCACATTGTCCAGATCGGCACGCCGCCCACCGACAGCATCAATCCTTTGACCTATGTGTTTCAGGATTTTGCCCTGCTGCCGTGGCGCACGGTCGAGGGCAATATCAGTCTGGTGCTGGAAGATCACCGGTTGCCCTTCGCCCGCATGACAGAAATCATCGCCGATGTGCTGGCCCGCACAAAGCTGACGGAATTCGCCAAAGCCTATCCCAAACAATTATCGGGCGGCATGAAGCAGCGGGTCGCCATTGCTCGGGCACTGGCCGTGAAACCGGCCATCCTGTTGATGGATGAACCATTATCAGCGCTCGACAGCCAAACACGGGAACTGTTGATGGATGATCTTGTCGGTCTGTGGACACGAGACCCCTTCACATCAGTCTACGTGACCCACAATCTCAATGAAGCTGTCCGCCTGGGTCACTCGATTGTGGTGTTGTCACGCAGGCCCGGTCGCATACGGGAAATAGTGGATGTGACAATCCCTCTTGGCGAGCGTGAATTGGGCGACCCGGAACTGGAACGGCAACAAAAGCACCTGTGGAATCTGATGCGCGATGAGGCCCTTGCCGCCGATAAGGAATTGCTCAATGTCTGAAATACGGCAAGACTCCACCCGCAAAACCGTAGATTTTCGTGGCGGCGGATTTGCGCCGCAATCCAGAAAATGGGTGGGTATCGCTGTCTTTGTTGTGTTGATCGGCTTTATCGAACTTGGCACCAGAACCGGGTTTATAACAAACCTGACTTTACCAATACCCTCTGATGTCTTCGCCACCTTTGTTGATCTTTGGCAAAGCGGGCTTTTGTGGAAACATCTTTTCCCTTCCATCATGCGCCTGATTGTTGGAGCGAGCATTGGTGTGTCCCTTGGCATAGGCATTGGAATTCTGATTGGTCTGTTTTCTCTGATCCGTGCCGGTCTGGTGCCATTGGTCGCCGCCATTTTCCCGATCCCGAAAATCGCGCTCCTGCCACTGTTTGTCATCTGGTTTGGCATTGATGAAACATCAAAATATGCCCTGATCGCCTTTGGCACATTCACGCCGACAGTCGTTGCCACCTATGGCGCTGTCGACAATGTCGACCGCTCGCTCATTCGCATGGGCCAAAGTTTTTCCCTGTCGTGGTTTTCCATTGTCAGGAAAATTGTGCTGCCCGGCGCCATGCCAGGCATTCTGTCAGGACTGCGCATCAGCCTGGCGATTGCCATCATTTTGCTTGTGGCCGCTGAAATGCTGGGCGCTGAATTCGGCATCGGTGCTTACATATTAGAGGCCGGATCGCTCTATGACCTGGAACGCCTGTTCGTCGGCGTCACGATCCTGTCCATTCTCGGTGTGTTTGTCAGCCTTGGAATTGGTGCGATTGAAAAACGGCTGCTGAACTGGCGCGTTTAAGCCGGGCATTATCTTTCCAAAAGTCGATTTAAAACCATTCGCCGATCTTCAGGCCGCTGTCAGCTTGATGGTGCCAGATACGTTTCATGAACATTTGTCAGTCCCGAAACGTTGAAGGAATGCCCGCCATGAACAAGCTTTTTACATCCGTAGCGATTGCAGCAAGCCTTTGCGCAGCCATCATATCCGTTGACCAGGCTGAAGCGAAAAAGGTAACGGCCACGGTTAACATGAAATCCTTTCGCGGACCTCCGGCTTATGTGGCTCTTTACCTCACAAAACCGGACGGCCAGTTTCATTCAACGGTCGCTGTGCGCGGCGGAAAGCAGAAATATCGCCGCCATCTGCGTGGATGGTTTCGAGGTGTTTCCAAATCGGGGCGCCCGGTCGATGGTGTGTCCGGTGCCAGTGTTGGTTCCGGTCGCAGTTTTGAAGTCCAGGCAGACATTGCAGACGCTCTGTTGAATGCCGGATACAAACTTCACGTCGATACAGCTGTTGAAGATGTTGCTGATTATCGCGGCGAAGCAACCCTTGAACTAAATCCTGACAAATCTCAGGCCTCTGCTCGCGGAAAAGGTTTCGTGAAATCGGTTACGATCAGTCACTGACCGGAGGCCCGATCTGATGATGCGAACCCTCCATTCAGTTCCCGGACTTCTGATTGCGCTGCTCATCAGCTTTCTGGCAGTAAGCGGCGCCTTTCTTGCGGTTCAACCGGGTCTTGACCTTGCAGTTGGCGCGCCAACACCTGTCACCCAACACAGTGTTGCGTTACTTGCGGACCGCGTTGCCAGCCAGCAATCCGGTGTTGAACGCCTGTCCAGAAAGGCCAATGGCAAAATCATCGCTTATGGCAACAATGATACTGGCAATTGGAAAGCCATCATCGATCCCACCACAGGATTTGGCACACCCGCACCAGAAACAGAAACAAGTGCACTGGAAGGCTTCATGCTTGAACTTCACCGCTCTCTTTTTCTGGGAAATCGCGGTCGGCTTCTGACAGGTTTCTCAGCCATCATTCTGCTGGTCTTGACCGTGACGGGAACCTGCCTGCTGGTGAAGCGGTGCGGCGGGATTGGAAATTGCTTCACGCCGACAAGAGGAACCTTGTCTCAGCGTCTCCACATCGGCATTGGCAAGCTCACCGTGGCGGGACTGCTGCTGTCGTCCGCCACAGGCCTTTACATGTCGCTGGCGACATTTGGTTTGGCCCCTGACGGCGGCAACATGGATGCCCCGTATCCGGCAAATGTTGTCGGCACGACACCCAGACCGATCGCCCAGCTGGAAGCACTGCAACAAATCCCGGTCCCTCATCTAAGAGAATTGATTTTCCCGTTTGCCGGAGATGCAGAAGATGTTTTCGCATTCAACAGCAGTGCCGGTCAGGGCTATGTCGATCAGGCAACCGGAACACTGATTTCATTTGCGCCAAACAGCTTTGGCCAAAAACTCTATGAGACAGTCTATATGCTGCACACCGGTCAGGGTGGCGGCTGGAAATCGGCCATTCTGGCGCTTGTTCTTGGAGTGGCTGCAATAGGCCTTCCGGTTTTGGGCACGACAGGCGCACTTATCTGGTGGAAGCGCAAAAGCACCGCACCGCGACTATCCAACAATGATCCGGTTACTTCCTCAGACACGATCATACTCGTGGGCAGTCAGGGAAACGCCACCTGGGGATTTGCTGAAGCGCTTCGCAATGCCCTGAAAGCGCGCGGACAAAAGGTCCATCTATGCGCCATGAATGATGTGTCGCATGATCATTGCCAGGCACAAAATCTGCTGGTTCTGACCAGCACATATGGCGATGGAGATGCGCCAGCCTCTGCGGATAAATTCCTGGAAACAATATCAAACCTTTCAGGTCCAAGAAACGCAAGAATTGCTGTGCTTGGGTTTGGAGACACGCGTTTTCCAGACTTTTGCGGATTTGCAAAACGGACTGAGGCGGTCCTCATCAAGAAGAGATTTCCGCTTCTGATGGAGTTCAACACCATCAATCAACAGTGCCCCCAAACCTTCAAGGGATGGGGCGCAAAACTGAGTAGCGCGTTGGACCTTGAGCTGGCATTGAACCATTTACCGCAGCAGCCAAAAAACTATCAGTGGATGCTGACTGAAATCATCAAAAACAAAGAAACAGAAGACGCCGATATTGCAGTGTTACGGTTCTCACTTCCGCAAAAGCCGGCAGAATCAATCCCCTTTGAAGCTGGCGACCTGATCGGCATAACGCCGCCCGGTGATGCCGCACCCCGTTTCTACTCGCTCGCCTCCGCATCACAAGATGGCTTTGTTGAAATCTGCGTTAAGCGCCACCGTCACGGGCTTTGCTCCAACCATCTTCACGGTCTGCGTCCAGGCGCAAAAATCAGTGGCTTCATCAAAACCAATCCACTCTTCAGACCTGCCAGTGGTTCCAGAGCGGTCATCATGATCGGTGCTGGTACTGGCATGGCTCCCTTTGCCGGATTTGCGCGGCATAACAGGATCAAACGGCCAATGCTGCTTTTCTGGGGGGGACGCAACCCGGGCACGGATTTCATCTATCAACAACAGATTATGTCCTGCTTGCAGCAGCAACATCTCTCCAGTGTGAAACCGGCATTCTCTCAGGGGCCCAAGCGGCAATATGTCCAGGACCGGGTGGCTGAAGATGCCCAGGTAATCAGAGCTCAGATAGCAAACGGCGCGCAGATAATGGTGTGCGGCGGACAGGCCATGGCCACAGCAGTTCATGCCACGATCGATCAGATACTGGCGCCGTTGGGCTTGTCTGTCAGTGAATTAAAGCAACAGAACAGGTATCTGGAAGATGTCTACTGATAGCCACGCGCTCGAAATTACCAATCTGAGCAGATCATTCGACCCATGCCGATACCGCCTGAATGGTACAACAATGGGCACACGCTATTCAGCAGAGTTTTACGCGCCTCTGGGCCGGAACGTTGCCGCCCTTCAGACCAAACTTCAGCATGCTGTTGACCGGGTCGATGCACAAATGTCTCCCTGGATCAGTAACTCCGCTCTGAACCGCCTGAACCGGACCGCGGAGGGCGAATGGATATCGGTTCCTGAAGAAATGTTCGCCGTACTGTGCAGGGGACTGGAGATTGGCGAATTGTCCGATGGTGCCTTTGACTTGAATGTCGGTGATTTGGTGGGTTTGTGGGGATTTGGTCCCGGTGGACATGCGGATGAGCGTCACGAAAAACCGGACCTCTCATATCCAGCCCATTTGGCAATTGATGTTGATGCAAACACACACATGATCCGAAAGCGGGCACATCTGTCGCTTGACCTTTGCGGCATTGCGAAGGGGTTCTGCGTTGATGAAATGGCCCGCGTACTGGAGCGCGAAAACATCCAGGATTACCTTGTTTCAATCGACGGCGAGTTACGTGCCAGCGGAGAAAAACCCAATAGCGAGCCATGGACATTGTCAATCGAGCGACCGAATCTGCACCGGCGTGACACACTGATTTCCTTTAACGGCACAGACATTGCCCTGGCAACTTCTGGCGACTACAGGCAACGGCGGTTCATGAATGGCAATTTTGTGTCCCACACAATGGATTCACGTGCAGATGCGCCAGTCGAAAATGACATCGCCTCTGTCACGGTCGCGGCTCCCAACTGCATGTCCGCAGATGCCTGGGCGACCGCGCTTTTGGTCAGGGGCCTGGAGCCAGGCATAGCGCTGGCAAACGAGCATCGACTTGATGCGGTCTTCGTTCAAAGGAAAAACAGTGACTTCCGCTGCTTCGGAACAGGTGGGTTTTGTGACCCCGATTTGGAAAGTCATCTTATTCAGCGTTGAGCATCATTCAATCCCATCGCCACAAACCGTGCTTTTTCCAGAACGCCTTGAGACGGCTCGCGGGCCGCCAAAAGCAGAAGACTTCAAAATATCTGCGACATCATTGTCCAGACAGGTGCTGAAACCTTCGTCAATTGCTCTGCAGATGGTGTGGAAATTCTGGCGAGCATAAAGGAACGGGTCGTGTTGAAGCCGGAAGATGAAGTCTTTCTGGAATTTGACAGCGCCCAGTCACACATTTTCTGCGACAAAATCGACTTGGTTCAATAACGCAAAATCAAGCGGTGATTTGGACGTTCAACTCCGCACGACGTGCCTCAAACAATACAACCCCGGTCGATACCGCCAGATTGAGACTGTCGGCCTGACCGGCCATCGGAATCAGCGCCAACTGATTGCAGGCTGCGGCCAAACTATCTGTCAGTCCTTGCTGCTCATTGCCCATCAGAACCACGTTTACACCAGAATAATCGACCGTCCGATAGTCAACAGCACCCGCCAGATGGGTTCCGATAACAGAAGCAGAACTGCGCTCTTTCCACTGCAGAAACTCGCCTTCAGAAGCCTTCACCAATGGCATGTGAAAGATCGAGCCCATAGAGGCACGAACTGCTTCTATCGAATAGGGGTCTGTGCAATCGCCCACAAGAATGACACCCTTTGCGCCAACACAATCTGCTGTGCGCAAAATTGTTCCCAGATTGCCGGGATCACGCACGCGATCCAGCGCAACCCAAAGCTGGCCGTCTTTTGGGCGCACATACTGTAGTGCTTCGAACTTCTGTTCAAAAACGCCCAGCACCATTTGCGGATTATCTTTTCTGGAGATCTTCTCCAGCACCTGATTGGAAACCTCCAGCACGGACCCACCGGCGGCACGCACTTTGGCGGCGGCTTGTGCAATTGCATCCTGATCGGAAAACGATTTCCCATAGATGATATCTTGAATACGCCATTTTTTCTGCAGCGCATCGGTGACCAGTTTCAGCCCCTCACCCAGAAACAGATTTGATTTATTGCGATTCTTGCGCAGAACCAGTCCGCGAATGTCTTTGACAATCGGGTTGGACACGCTGGAAATCTGCTTCACCTGCCCTGAAATCCGTTTTTCGGGGCTGCCGCGTTCGTCGGAATTTCTATCGTGAACCATTTTCAGGCCTCCCAGCGGCTATACATGGACGTTGAAAGCCTGCGTGTGTACTGCGCTTGCGCGCTTTGCGGTGTCTGTTCTGTCAGGACCAGTTCGCCACTGGTCAAAGTACCGCTCATATCGCCCACCCTGTCGCGCATCAACTCATGCGCCATGAAGAAACTGGCGCGGATCGCATAGGCTGTCAGGATCATGAAATCGGCTTTGGGGGCAAGGATTGCCCTGCAATCATCCATTAAGCCAGGTAAATCTTCCATCACCTGCCAGACTTCGCCTTTGGGACCGCGTCCATATTTGGGCGGATCAAGGATAATGCCATCATAAACATTGCCGCGTCGCCCTTCGCGGGCAACGAATTTTGCCGCATCATCGCAAATCCAACGGATCGGCTTGTTGTCCAATCCCGAAAGCGCCTGATTTTCTCGGGCCCAGGCAATAGCCTTCTTGGAAGCATCCACATGGGTCACCTCCGCACCACTTGCAGCGGCAACCAGAGATGCGACGCCGGTATAACCAAACAGATTTAGGATTTTCAGCGTGCGTCCAGCCGCCTTTGCGCGTGAGATGCGCTCTGCAAACCAGGCCCAGTGGGCAGCTTGTTCCGGAAAGACGCCTACATGGCGAAAAGCGGAAAAACGGCAGATAAAACGCACATCCTGAAACGACATGCTCCATTCATCATCCAGACCCGGCGCCCGCTTCCAGCGCCCTGCGCCTTCCTCATCCTTATCTGCTGAGAAAACGGCCTGAGCCTCATCCCACAAATCCGGGCTGGAGCGCTTCCAGATAGCCTGCGCATCCGGGCGGTCGATAATCACTGAGCCATAGCGTTCCAGCTTGCGTCCTTCACCACTGTCCAAAAGGGCGTAGTCTTCCCAGCCTGCCGTTTCCAGCATTTTTACGTCATTGATCATCTTGGCTCCGCAGTATCATTGCCGCGCTATAGCAAATCCCCATTGTCGACCCAAGCGATGATTGAAATGAGTCCACACACCAACCACTTGCTGAATAGCGGCCCATAGTGCATTTTCAGGAAAAATCGGGGTCTGAACCGAATTGGGAGTCTAAGTCATGGATATGTCTGGCGAATATCGCATCCCTGCAACACGCGAAACTGTTTGGGAAGCCATCAACGATCCTGATGTTCTCAAAGAGTGCATTCCGGGGTGCGAAAGCCTTGAAAAAACATCTGATACGGAAATGGCAGCCCAGGTGACGGCAAAAGTCGGTCCAATCAAGGCAAAGTTCAAGGGAACGGTTACCCTGTCTGATCTTGATCCACCAAAGAGCTACAAAATAACCGGTGAAGGCAAGGGCGGTGCTGTGGGCTTTGCCAAGGGCGGTGCTGACATTTCCCTGGCAGAAGAGGGTAATGAAACCATCCTTACCTACACAGCAAAAGCGCAGGTTGGTGGCAAACTGGCGCAACTTGGCTCACGCCTGGTAGATGGCGCTGCCAAAAGAATGGCGGATGAATTCTTCGGTAATCTTGCGGCAAAACTTGGCGCCGTCCCGGACGAGAAAACAGATCAGCCGTCAGACTCAGACTCAGATCCAGATATCGGCCACGGCGACAACATCACAGATGTAGCACGGGAAATTGGCGAGGCGGTTCACGACGCGGAAGAGGCTCTGGAAGTGGAAGCTGGCAAGGGGACACTTGGCGGGCCCATGATGTGGGGGCTGATTACGCTTGCTGTCCTGATAGCAGTCGTGCTGGTGTTATCCTGAATGCCGCGCACCAATTGATTACAAATGAATTGTGAGGATTCATATGAACGAAGTTTCCATGACGGTAAATGGCGAAACCGTCTCCCACTCTGTTGAAGCCCGGACCCTGCTGGTCACCTATATCCGAGATAATTTGAGGCTGACCGGAACCCATATTGGCTGCGACACCTCCCAATGCGGAGCCTGTGTGGTCAATTTCAATGGTAAAGCTGTCAAAAGCTGCACCATGCTTGCAGTGCAGGCGGATGGTGCCGAGATCACAACAATTGAGGGTCTTGCCGATGGTGATCAACTGCATCCGGTGCAAGCTGCCTTCAAGGAGCATCATGGTCTGCAATGCGGGTTTTGCACGCCCGGCATGATCATTGCGGCGGTCGACATGATCAACCGATATGGCAACACCCTGGATGAAACCACAATTCGCTCGGAGCTGGAGGGCAATATTTGTCGCTGCACTGGCTACCAGAATATTGTGAAATCCATAAAAGCAGCAGCCGATGAAATGACCGGATCCAGCACGCCTGACCGTTCATCAACGTCAAGCGCTGCATAACCGGGAAGAACCGATGTTTCACCTCACCTACCATCGCCCAACCAGTGTGGAAGACGCGATCCACTTTTTCACAAACTCTGAAGATGCCCAGTTTCTGGCTGGCGGGCAGACCCTGTTACCCACCATGAAACAGAGATTGGCGGCACCCTCGGATGTTATTGATTTGCGGCACATTGCAGCACTGACGGGCATAGGTTCCACCGAAGAACAGCTCACCATAGGTGCGGCAGTAACCCATGCGGAGGTCGCAGCATCACAGCAGGTCAAACAGACCCTGCCCGCTCTGGCAGAACTTGCAGCCCATATCGGAGACCCGCATGTACGCCATATGGGCACATTGGGCGGATCGGTTGCGAACAATGATCCGGCAGCGGACTATCCAGCGGCAGCGCTGGCGCTGGCTGCCACCATTCACACCAATAGCCGCACTATAGCTGCAGAAGACTTTTTCACTGGCCTGTTTGAAACAGATCTTCAGGAAGGTGAGTTGATCACCAAAGTAGACTTCAAAATTCCAGCGAAAGCCGCTTATGCAAAATTCGCAAACCCCGCCTCCCGCTACGCAATGGCTGGCGTGTTTATCGCGCAATATGCAAAGGGTCACGTAATTGTGGCTGTCACCGGAGCAGGCTCAGACGGCGTCTTTCGTCACAGCGGCATGGAAGCGGCGCTATCAGACAATTGGTCTGCAGACGCCCTGAGCGATATATCCATGAGTGAAAGCGATCTGCTATCCGACATTCACGGCTCTGCGGCTTACCGTGCCAATCTCGTCAAAGTCATGGCACAAAGAGCCTTGGAATCAATGCTCTGACAAATAAGAGACTGAGTTGGTTCTCTATGGAAAGGCCGCGCCGATTTTCCACAATCTTCAAAATAATTGGTTGCGAGAGTCGGATTGCTTTTTTTTATTCACGATATTAATCAGTTTGTACCATCAATATTTGCACGCACCCTGACACCATGCTTCATACAGTAAATGAAGTGAAACGATGAAGAACGTGCCCAACACGCTTGTTTGATCCGTGAAGTTCAGCAGCTTGGCGGTCGAATGGGCTTTGATGCCGATTAAAGGCAGGCTACAAGTGACTCACGACCTGACTATGAGATTCAACATCGCCGACCAGATTTCATGCGATGTGATTGGACGGATTTAAGCTATGAAGAATTCCAGTTTCCTGCGTGTTCTGCTTCTCTCGGTTGCGATGGCTTTTTATGCCAACGCCCATCCCGTCAGCGCACAACAGGCCACCGACGATGTAGCGCCTGAATCAGGCACCTCAGCACCAGCGGAACCCCCGGTTGAGATCAACCTTGTGGGAAAAAATGTGAGGGGGACAAGATCCAAAAACTGGATGATCGCCACCGCAAATCCGCTCGCCAGCGAAGCAGGTGGTGCTGTTTTGCGCAACGGTGGCAACGCCATTGATGCAATGGTGGCAGTACAATTGATGCTGGGTCTTGTGGAACCCCAGTCATCTGGATTGGGCGGCGGCGCTTTTCTGGTTTATTGGGATGCAACAAACGAACGATTGACGACATTTGACGGCCGTGAAACTGCGCCAACAGCTGCAACCCCAACCCTGTTCCATGATGAAAACGGCGAGCCACTGAAGTTCTTTGACGCCGTGGTGGGCGGACGTTCAGTCGGTGTGCCAGGCACGCCTTTGCTGCTGGAGGCCGTCCATGGTCGCTATGGCTCCATGCCTTGGGCAACTTTGTTTGACAGCGCGATCAATCTGGCGGACAGCGGTTTTGAGGTATCTCCAAGGCTTGCCAGTTCCATTGCCAATGATGCGGACCGGCTCTCACGTTTCAAGGATACCAAAGCCTATTTCTTCCGGGAAGATGGCACACCGCTTCAGGCCGGTGACAAACGCGTCAATGCCGAGTACGCCAACACATTGCGGATGTTGTCTCAACAAGGCACCGACGCATTTTACAAAGGTGACATTGCGCAGGAAATTGTCAAAACCGTGCAGTCCACATCGGGAAATCCCGGTGTTTTGGCATTGGACGATCTGGCAGCGTATCGGATCAAGGAGCGCGCGCCAATCTGTGTCGACTATCGTGGATTTAATGTCTGCGGGATGGGGCCCCCCTCGTCTGGGGCGCTGACAGTCGGGCAGATTCTGGGAACCTTGCGTGCTTATGACCTGAAAGGGCTCGGCCCCAACAGTGCTCAGGCCTGGCGCCTTATCGGCGATGCTTCACGTCTGGCTTTCGCAGATCGTGGTCGGTACATGGCCGACAGCGACTTTGTACCCATGCCGACAAAAGGCCTGATTGCTGATGGATATCTCGCAAATCGCGGAGTTCTGATGCGCGAAAACCGGCTTGAAACAGTCACACCCGGCGAGCCCGAATTTGATCATGCGCTGTATCAGGCAGATGATGAGTCCATAGAGCTGCCCTCGACCAGCCATTTCGTCATACGTGACAAAGCTGGAAATGTCGTTTCGATGACGACGACAATTGAAAACGGCTTTGGATCACGTCTAATGGCCGGCGGGTTCCTGCTGAACAACGAACTCACTGACTTTTCGTTTCGCAGCCATTCCAATGGTTACCCGATTGCAAACCGGGTTGAGCCCGGCAAGCGGCCACGTTCATCCATGGCACCAACCATCGTGATGCGGGATGGCTTGCCCTATATGGCGGTTGGAAGCCCCGGTGGCAGCCGCATCATCGGCTACGTCGCCAAGACCCTGATTGCCCATATCGACTGGGGCCTCAGCCTGCAGTCTGCCATCAACATGCCTCACTTGATCAACCGCTTCGGGACTTACGATCTGGAAGCCGGCACTCCGGCTGAAAATCTTGGCCCGGCATTGGAAGCGCTTGGCTATGAGGTCTCGGTGCGCGATTTGAATTCCGGGTTACATGGCATTGTCATGGATGATGACAAGCTGATCGGCGGAGCAGACCCACGCCGCGAAGGCACAGTCATCGGCGAATAGGGACGATCGGTTCAGCTTTCCCCTGTCACGCAGGAAAACAGTCCGGCAGCCTTGCGCGCCCTGGCATCCACGGTTTTAGCAAGCCGTTGATGCCCATCGCTGGGATTACGGGGATTGCGCGCAAGCGGGTTTGGCAAGGCCGTCGCCAGAAGGCTGGCTTCGCGCATGGTCAACCGCCCTGCAGTTTTGCCAAAATAACGCCGCGAAGCCGCTTCGGCGCCATACAGCCCAGGCCCCCATTCCACCATATTCAGATAAATCTCTGCGACCCGCTCCTTGGACCAGAAGAAGTCCGCATAGATTGCCAGAGGCACTTCCAGCGTTTTGCGCACATAGGAGCGGCTGGGCCACAAGAACAGGTTTTTGACCGTCTGCATGGTAACCGTGCTTGCCCCGCGCGGTGTGCCACCATCGATCAGATCATCAATCACAATTTCAACCGCTTGCCAGTCAACGCCGTGATGCAGGCAAAATCGACCATCTTCACTGGAAAGCACAGCGTTTATGAGATTTGGCGACAATTGCTCAACCGGGGTCCAGTTTCGGGTTACACCATGACCCTGTGCCAGACGCCATAGCATGAGGTTGGAAACCGGCGGCGTCACCCACACATAGGCCGGTATCAGCAGAAGTGGCGAGACCAGAACAAGCAACACTGCGAGAAGAAACCAACGGGTCCATTTGCGCAACGAGGTTCGCGCGCGCAGGACCGGGCTATCAGATTTCTTTGTTACTGGTTTTTTGCCCCGTGCCAATGCCCTACCTACCGCTGCCCCTGAATCGTTGTATCAGCCCGATTATCCTTACAACATGGTGGCATTGCAGGAATCATTTTTTCCATCAACCGTCAATCATCGTGTTTACGTTATCCGGCATGTAACTCTATGTTCAAGATGTGCACTCTTGGCTTGCTCTCACGCGCGCCGCTGTGGTTCAAGGGCATGTCAGTCACAGATCGGACCGGTATCCTTGCCTGTTTTAGCTCCTTAGATGTCAAATACTTTAAACGAAAAATTACTGCACCATGGGCAGACACTCAGCGATGTGTTGAAATCTGCAATTGATGCCGAGGCCAGCACCGGCGCACCGCAGCGGTTGCTGGATGCCATGTGCTACGCCACATTGAATGGCGGCAAACGCCTGCGCCCATTTCTGCTGGCTGAGACCGCTGCCTTGTTTGGCCGCAACGATAGCGGCGTCCTGCGCGCAGCCGCAGCTCTTGAATGCATTCACAGCTACAGTCTGGTACATGATGATTTACCGGCATTGGATAATGATGATCTGCGGCGCGGCAAGAAAACCACCCACATCGCCTTTGATGAAGAGACCGCTATTCTGGTGGGCGACGCATTGCAGACCCTGGCCTTTGATCTTTTGACACACGAGCACGTGCACGCTGATCCGGCGATCCGTCTGAAACTGGTCTCCGGTCTTGCCAAAGCCGCCGGCGCGTCCGGCATGGTCGGCGGACAGGTGTTGGACATAGCAGCTGAAGGTCGGCGCGGTGAGGTGCCCCCGCAGCAGAGCGAAACCAGCATAAAATCCATGCAGGCCATGAAGACAGGCGCCCTGCTGCGCTTTGCCTGCACAGCGGGTGTGGTCCTGGCTGGCGGCTCGCCAGATGATGAGATGCGATTTGAAAAATTCGGCAACACCGTCGGTCTGGCGTTTCAACTGGCGGACGATATTCTGGACCGGACAAGCGATGCGGCGGTGCTCGGCAAAGAAGCTGGCAAGGATGCAGCAGCGGGTAAAGCGACGCTTGTAGACTTGATGGGGCTAAAAACTGCCAAAGCCCACCTCACCGCGCAAATCGATGAAGCCCATGATTTGCTCAGGCCATATGGCCCAGCCGCCGATACGCTGAAGCAAACCGCCAGTTTCATCGCCAACCGAACATCATGAGCGCCCAGAGTCTGGACTCCATTGGGAGGTTGAATTGGTGAATGTGCTATTGGTCAGAGTTAGAAGCAAAGACGCAGGAAACCGTCTGGTTTTCAAGCCTTTGCGCCGACATCCTGCCCAAAAGCACGTTCATCCCGAAAGGATGTTGTATAGAAAGTCCAACTGCCGCTTCACAGACTTTGAAAAGGCAACCAGCCTTTCCTATAATCTGTTCATAACATTTGGGCTTTCTATACAACACCAATTTAACCTCCCAATGGAGTCCAGACCCTAGATGCCAGAGACATTTTTTACGTCTGACACCCATTTTGACCATCAGCCGATCATTCACCTTTCCAAGCGTCCCTTCGAAACGGTCAGAGAAATGAATGAGGCGTTGATCGCCAATTGGAATGCAGTGGTTAGTCCCAAGGACACCGTCTGGCATCTGGGTGATTTTTCTATGGGATCAGATCAACCGGCCAGTGTCTTCGTCAATCGGCTGAATGGAAACATCCATCTCATCGAAGGCAATCATGACCATAAAACGGTGCGTGACTGCGCTGGCAGCTTTGCTTCCATTGATTTGATGAAAACCATATCGCTCGACAACCAGCGTATCATTCTGTGTCACTATCCGATGCGTGAATGGAACAAAGCCTGGCGCGGCTCCTGGCACTTGTTTGGCCACGTCCACGGCAGACTGGACAGCGAGCCCTTTTCAAAGAGCATGGATGTAGGCGTTGATAGCAATCAGTTTCGCCCATTGGCCTTTGAGGAAATCCGGGCATTTATGCAAGATCAGGAAGACTATCCGCACTTTGCCGGCGGAGAAGTGCGGATCTGGAAAAAGTAACGGCCCTTTAGGGTCAGCGTCAGCCGCCGGCCCCGAAACGCTTCTCGATATAGTCACCGACCATGATTTGAAAATCATCAGCAATCGTAGCACCACGCAATGTGGCAGACTTTTTGCCATCAATGAAAACGGGGGCCGCGGGGGTTTCACCTGTGCCGGGCAGAGAAATGCCAATATCGGCATGTTTACTCTCGCCAGGCCCATTCACGATGCAGCCCATGACAGCCACTTTCAATGCTTCCACTCCGGGATATTTTTCCCGCCAGACCGGCATACTATCGCGCAGATCGCTTTGGATCCGCTCAGCCAATTCTTGAAAAACTGTCGATGTGGTGCGTCCGCATCCCGGACAGGCAGCGACAATTGGTACAAAGGACCGGAAACCCATGGTCTGCAGCAATTCCTGCGCGACCTGCACTTCCCGTGTGCGGTCACCGCCGGGTGCCGGGGTCAGAGAAATTCGGATCGTATCACCAATGCCCTGTTGCAGCAGAATGCCCAGCGCAGCAGAGGAGGCAACAATGCCTTTGGAACCCATGCCAGCTTCCGTCAGCCCAAGATGCAGCGCATAGTCGCAACGCTCTGCAAGGCTGGTGTAAACCGCAATCAGATCCTGCACCTGGCTGACCTTAGCCGACAGAATAATCTTGTCTTTCGGAAGCCCGATATCCTCAGCTAACCGACCTGAAATCAATCCGGACTGAATAATCGCCTCATGCATCACTTCAGTCGCGGAAAGTGGTTTTGCGGATTTGGCATTTTCGTCCATCAGCCGGGTTAATAATTCCTGATCAAGCGATCCCCAATTGACGCCGATACGCACTGGCTTGTCGCGCTTAATCGCGGTTTCGATAATCTGCGCGAATTGCCTGTCCTTTTTGTTACCAAATCCGACATTGCCCGGATTGATACGGTATTTTGCCAGTGCCTCAGCACAGGCCGGATGATCAGCCAGCAATGTATGTCCGATATAATGAAAATCACCAATCAACGGCACATCAATGCCCAGAATATCCAGCCGTTCGCGAATGATTGGAACAGCTGCTGCTGCCTCATCCCGGTCAACGGTGATGCGCACCAATTCGGATCCGGCGCGAGACAGGGCAGCAACCTGTTTGACCGTGGCATCAATATCAGCAGTGTCGGTATTGGTCATGGATTGCACAACAACAGGCGTGCTGCCACCAACATGCACACCACCAACATCAACGCCAACACTGTCGCGCCGCGACATGACTTTGGAAAGATACTCCATCCGGCAATTCCATCTCTGGCAACGCAATCTGAATCTGCTCGCTTCGGGCCATACCGACGTCATACTCAGATTGTGCGTTGCAAAATAATTTATGCGGACCCTATATAAGGATTAATCGTACGAAGCACACCAAATTCCTGTACCAGCCCCAAAATTCGAAACAGAGGATCAATTCATGTTGCAAGGCAAGAACGCTATCATCACAGGTTCAACCTCCGGAATTGGCCTTGGCATCGCTCGTCAGCTTGCAAAGGTTGGCATCAATGTCGCCATCAATTCCTACACCGACAGCGAAGAAGACCATAAGCTGGCAGAAGACATAGCTCAGGAATTCGGCGTGAAGGCCGCGTTCTTTTCCGCTGACATGTCGAAGGCTGATGCATGCGTCTCTTTGGTGGAACAGGCGACCGGAACGCTCGGTCCGATCTCCATTCTTGTCAACAATGCAGGCATTCAGTTTGTAGCGCCCGTTGAAGAGTTTCCGCCGCAGAAATGGGATGCCATCCTGGCCATCAATCTGTCTTCGGTGTTTCACACAACCAGAGCCGCAGTTCCTGGTATGAAGGCATTCGGTTGGGGCCGCATAATCAACATCTCATCGGCCCATGGCCTCACCGCCTCCCCTTACAAATCCGCCTATGTAGCTGCCAAGCACGGTGTTGTCGGCTTTACAAAATCTGTTGCTCTGGAACTGGCCGAAAAGAACATCACCTGCAACGCAGTGTGCCCCGGCTATGTGATGACACCTCTTGTCGAATCCCAAATTCCAGAGCAAATGAAGGCGCACAATATGGACCGCGAGACGGTTATTCGCGAAGTCATGCTGGCACGCCAGCCCACCAAGGACTTTGCCACCACAGAACAGGTCGGCGATATTGTTGCATTTTTGTGCAGTGACGCTGCGGCCCAGATCACCGGAACGCCTCTATCGGTCGATGGCGGCTGGACGGCGTTATAGACATGCCCAACCCTCAGGGACTGCCTATTAATCTGGCCCTTCAGGGCGGCGGGTCCCATGGCGCATTCACCTGGGGCGTACTCGATGCCCTTCTGGAGCGCGGTACACTTGATATTGAAGGCATTTCCGGTACCAGCGCTGGTGCAATGAATGCAGTCGTGCTGGCAGATGGCTTTGAAGAAAATGGTGCAGAAGGCGCACGCGAACATCTGCATCGTTTCTGGAAATCTGTCAGCGACGCTTCCAACTTTTCACCGGTTCAACGCACCCTTGTGGACATGATGTTCGGAAACTGGTCAATGGATATGTCTCCGGGCTATCTGATGGGCGATGTTATGACCCGCTTCTACTCGCCCTATGATTACAACCCGCTCAACCTCAATCCGCTGCGCGACATTCTGGAAGAACTCGTGGATTTCGAACGGGTGCGCCGCTGCAAAGGCGTAAAATTGTTTCTGGGCGCCACCAATGTGCACAATGGCAAGGTCCGGGTGTTTGAAACCAACGAGATCACCGCTGAATCGGTTCTGGCATCAGCCTGCCTTCCTTCCATGTTTCAGGCCGTGGAAATCGACGGCATTCCCTATTGGGATGGTGGATTTATGGGCAATCCGGTGCTGTTTCCCTTTTTCCATGGCACCAAAACCGATGACATTTTGCTGGTCCAGATCAATCCGATTTCCCGGAAAGAAACACCCAAATCGGCGCGCGATATCCACAATCGTGTCAACGAAATAACATTCAACGCATCGTTGCTGCGGGAATTGCGTGCGATTGAATTTGTCTCGCGGAAGCTGAAAGAGGGCGTTCTGTCACCCGATGAGTATTCAGATGTACGTATGCACCGGATCGCATTGGTTGATACGGACGCGCCGCTATCGGCATCGTCCAAGGTCAATGCCGAGTGGAAATTTCTGACCTATCTGCGTGACCTCGGCCGAGATGCAGCATTGGCATGGTGCGACGAGCATGAACAACATGTCGGCAAGAAGCCGACAATCCGCCTCGAAGAGGAAATCGCCTACACCATGCAGGGCGAACTCACCGGATACTAGGAATTGGCCTCAATTGAGAGGCTGGATTAGGTTCAGGCCCTAAGCGCGGCGCGAAGCCTCCGAACTTTATTCGGAGGCTTCGACCACGACAAGGAGATCCTTGGCATCGATCTGATCACCAGCTTTCACCAGCACCTCAGTCACTTTGCCATCTCTTTCGGCATGAATGGCCGTTTCCATTTTCATGGCCTCAATGGACAGCAGCACATCACCCGCAGTGACGTCCTGACCTGATTTGACGTTGATTTGCGAAATAACGCCCGGCATCGGTGCAGCGACATGTGCATCATTACTGGCATCCGCCTTTTGCCGCGCAACAACAGCATCGGCACGGTTACGGTCCGGCACTTTGATGATACGGGGCTGGCCGTTCAGTTCAAAGAACACCCGCACCATGCCATCTTCATCCGGCTCTCCAATGGCCTGGCAGCGCACCACAAGGGTTTTCCCCTTTTCCAGTGTCACCAAAATCTCATCACCAGATTCCAGACCATAAAAGTAAACCGGTGTCGGCAAGACACTAACAGGTCCATAGACAGCCTGCGCACGCGCAAAGTCCGTGAACACCTTTGGATACATCAGATAGGACGCAAGCTCGTAGTCGCTGACCGGGCGTTCGATCGCCTCTTCAATAGTCGCACGCTCCTGGTCCATATCTGCCGGCGGTAACAATGATCCTGGAACAACAACGATCGGCTCTTCGCCCTTCAGGACCTTTTTCTGCAGATCAACGGGCCAACCATTGGGCGGCTGCCCCAGATCACCATGCATCAGTTGAACAACGGATTCAGGAAAAGCGATGTCTTTGTTCGGATCTTCAACATCAGAAACAGACAGGCCTGACGAGACCATCATCAAGGCCATATCACCAACGACTTTGGAAGATGGCGTCACCTTCACAATATCACCGAACATCTGATTCACATCAGCATAGGTCTGAGCTACTTCGTGCCAGCGGCTTTCCAGCCCCAGTGACCGGGCCTGTTCTTTCAGATTGGTGAACTGACCACCGGGCATCTCATGAAGATAAACTTCAGAAGCACCGGCTTTCAGATCAGGTTCAAAGGCTGCATATTTATTACGCACCGCTTCCCAGTAAAATGAGATCCGGCGAATGGCTTTCGGATCAAGACCGGTATCCCGCTCAGACCCCTTCAAGGCTTCGACAATTGAGCCAAGACATGGCTGGGATGTGAGGCCGGAGAATGCATCCATGGCAGCATCCACCGCATCAACGCCGGATTCCACAGCAGCCAACACGGTAGCGGCAGAAATACCTGATGTGTCATGGGTGTGGAAGTGAATTGGCAATTCGGTCTCTTCGCGCAGAGCCTTGATCAAAACCCTTGCCGCATTTGGCTTCAAGAGGCCCGCCATATCCTTCAGGCCGATAATATGAGCACCCGCCGCTTCCAGTTCCTTGGCCAGTTTGACGTAGTAGTTCAGGCTGTATTTGGCCCGGTCCGGGTCCATGATATCGCCGGTGTAGCAGATCACGCCTTCACACAGTTTTTCGGCTTCGCACACGGCGTCCATCGAGACGCGCATATTTTCAACCCAGTTGAGGCAGTCAAACACACGGAACAGATCAATGCCGCCCGATGCTGCCTTGGCAACAAAATCCTTCACCACATTGTCGGGGTAATTGGTATATCCAACGCCGTTGGAACCACGCAAAAGCATTTGCAAAAGCAGATTAGGCACGCCCTCGCGAATTTTCTCCAGGCGCTCCCACGGATCTTCCTGCAGGAAGCGCATCGCCACATCAAACGTCGCGCCGCCCCAGCATTCCAAAGACAGAAGATTTGGCAAAGCTGTGGCATAGGCATCAGCGACATTGACCATGTCGTAAGTCCGCATCCGCGTCGCCAGAAGGCTCTGATGCCCATCACGCATGGTGGTGTCTGTAATCAGCGCCCGTTTTTCGGCGCGCATCCATTTGGCAAACTCTGCCGGCCCATCCATGTCGAGACGTTGTTTGCTACCAGGAGGCGGGGTTCCCTCAAACCGTGGCACCACAGGTTTCGCAGCCTCCGGGTCGGGTCGGCGTCGGTCTTTGGCTTCCGGGTGGCCATTCACGGTGACATCGGCAATATAGGTCAAAAGCTTGGTTGCCCGATCCTTGCGGGTCGATGTGGCAAACAGCTCCGGTGTCGTATCAATGAAGCGAGTTGTGTAGCGGTTTTCCTGAAAATCCGGATGGGAAATGATATTTTCAAGGAACAGGAGATTGGTCGCAACACCGCGAATACGAAATTCCCGCAACGCACGATCAATCCGCCGAATGGCTTCCAGAGGCGTTGGCGCCCAGGCTGTGATCTTTTCCAGCAATGGGTCGTAAAAACGCGTAATCACAGCGCCTGAATAGGCCGTGCCGCCATCAAGGCGAATTCCAAAACCGGTTGCCCCGCGATAGGCAGTGATACGGCCATAGTCAGGAATGAAATTCTGTTCCGGGTCTTCCGTGGTGATACGGCACTGAATCGCATGGCCGTTGAGGCGCATATCTTCCTGCTTTGGCACACCGGAAGCTTCCTCGCCAATCACGGCACCCTCGGCGATATGAATTTGCGCCTTTACGATGTCAACGCCAGTGACCTCTTCGGTCACGGTGTGCTCGACCTGAACCCTTGGGTTCACTTCAATGAAGTAAAACTTGCCGGTATCGACATCCATCAGGAATTCAACAGTTCCCGCACCCCGATAAGAAGCTGTTCTGCCGATTTTCAGAGCGTATTCAGACAACTCATCGCGTTGTTCCTGCGACAAATAGGGCGCCGGAGCCCGCTCCACGACTTTCTGATTGCGCCGCTGTACCGAACAGTCACGTTCAAACAAATGCACCAGATTGCCGTGGGAATCGCCCAGAAGCTGCACTTCAACATGGCGCGCCCGTTCAACAAGCTTTTCCAGATAGACTTCATCCTTACCAAATGCAGCGCGCGCTTCGCGTTTGCCTTCCAGCACTTCACGGGACAAATCATCTGCTGAGCGAATCGACCGCATGCCGCGGCCGCCGCCACCCCAAGAGGCTTTCAGCATCACCGGATAGCCAACCTGCTCGGCCAGACGATGCACTTCATCCATATCGTCAGGAAGCGGATCGGTTGCCGGCACAACCGGCACTCCGGCCTCAACTGCAAGGTTACGCGCCGACACTTTATTGCCAAGTGAACGCATCGTGTCAGCAGTTGGTCCGATGAAAGTGACACCAGCTTCTGTGCAGGCATCTACAAATTCAGGGCTTTCGGACAGAAACCCATATCCGGGATGAATGGCATCAGCGCCAGATTCCTTGGCAACCCGCAAAATTTCTTCAATCGAGAGATAGGCTTCAATTGGCCCCATTTGCTCTTTCAGATGCGGTCCCTTGCCAATCTGGTATGCCTCATCAGATTTGAAACGATGCAGCGCAAGCTTGTCTTCTTCGGCAAAGACAGCGACGGTTTTCAAGCCCAGTTCATTGGCCGCGCGGAACACGCGAATAGCAATTTCAGAACGGTTAGCGACAAGAATTTTGGAAATGGCCATAAATTGGGAAACCCTGATAGTGAACGTATTCGAAAGCAGTGTGTTGTCTTTTACCTTGCAGCGCACAATTTCGCAAAGCTTCGTTTGCAGGAAGTCCATCTAGGGCTTGTTTATTGGGGTAAGACCTTGTCCAGGTGATTGCGATGTTTGCCATCAACACCGCACAACGCCATGTTCAAAGGTTGAACAAACGTCGAAGCCATACGGCAGCATCAGCAACAATGAAAGCCCGCTCAGCATCAGGTTTGGGAGGTTGGACCACCATGATTACCGGAAGGCCCATCCAACTGGCCGCCTCGATTTTGGCATAGCCCGGACCACCCGAATTCTTTGCAACAACACAATTGATGCGGTTATCCGACATCAGCGCACATTCTTCATCTGCATTGTCACGCGGTCGTTCCACCAGAACTTTGCCAGGCGGGACCAACGTATCAGGCGGCTCCATCATTCGGGTCAGGAACCAGCAATCCATACGTTTAGAAAAGGCAGGTGCTTCCTGACGGCCAACGGCCAGAAGCACCCTTGCACGCCGGGGGATACTCTCGACCGCCGTTGCAATATCCGGCACATCGATCCATTGATCCTGATCCGTTTTCTCCCAGGGTGAACGGCTCAGAAGCAACAGCGGAATACCCGTGCGCTGCGCCGCATAAACGGCGTGATCTGTCATGGTTGCAGCAAATGGATGTGTCGCGTCGATCACAGCCTGAATGCCCTCGCTGACAATAAACTCGGCTAGTCCATCAGCACCACCAAACCCGCCAACCCGCAGACGACCCGCCGGCTGCCGTGGTGAGCTGGTTCGGCCGGCAAGCGACGTGATAATATCAACCCCAGGATCATTGGCGAACATCTGAGCCAGACGAAACGCCTCGGTCGTTCCGCCAAGCAGCAGAACGGACCGCGCGCCTTCCATTGGCGCAACGCCCTCAATCATTGGTGTCGGCACTGATTCCACGACTGCCAGTTCCTATCACGCTTCAGGGTTCAAACCCAATCAGGGGGCCGTATTGGCCAAGACTTCGCCATTTCGTCCCACAACCAGTATATCCACAGAAACAGCGCTCCTGAAGTCCCCCTTATTCAAGGCGGATTGTGCGGTCCGTTCTGCAGCGCGCGCCACATCCAGTGTCAGGGCTTCTGCCAACTCACGCGCATCTTCTTGAACCAATGAAAGCACTTCCGCAGCGGTGTTGGCAATGCGGGAATTTTTGACAAGCTCTGGTGAACCACCCAAAGCCTCAATTCGTCCTGCAAGCCAGTTGAAATCGACTTGTGATCTCCCCGAATGCAAATCAAGCGCGCCCTGAGCCAGTTTGACCAATTTTGCAAAACCACCGGCAATTGTCAGCCGCGCAACCGGATGAGTGCGAACATATTTCAAAAGCCCGCCGGCAAAGTCCCCCATATCCAAAAGGGCAATATCTGGAAGCTCATAGTAGGCCTGAACAGTGGTTTCAGACGTAGACCCAGTGGACCCGGCAATGTGGTTCAATCCCGCTGCCCTTGACACATCAACTCCCCGGTGAATGGAATGGATCCAGGCCGCACAGGAAAAGGGATGCACAATTCCTGTCGTGCCAAGAATGGACAAGCCACCCACAATGCCCAAACGTGGGTTCCAGGTTTTCAAGGCCAGTTCGGCGCCGTTAGCGACCGAAATTTCGATGGTGATGTCTGCCGGTTGATCAAATTCGACACAAAGAGCCTCGACCACTTCCCGCATCAGCTTCCGGGGCACCGGATTGATGGCAGGCTCTCCGGGCGCAATCGGCAAGCCTGCCTTTGTCACCATGCCGACACCTGGCCCCGCTTTGAAACAGACGCCCGAACCGGGCAAACCCCTGTAGACCGTAGCAATCACTTCAGCCCCGTGGGTCACATCAGGATCATCACCGGCATCCTTGATGATGCTGGCCATGGCTCTGTCGCCATCCAGTTGCTCACGACACAAAGGAAACACAGGGGTTTCGCCTTTTGGCAGCGTAATTTGAACCGGGTCTGGAAACGTGCCTGTAAACAGTGCCGACAGGCCCGCTTTCGTAGCGGCGGTCGCGCAGGCACCCGTCGTCCAGCCTCTGCGCAACGCCCGATCTGTTGGTTTTCGCGTATTCATATCATAGCTCTAAGGCCCCACCGCGCGATTGCAAAGATGAATGTCGCAGTTCCGCTTTCAAACCGGCGCACTTCGCGCTAATTTGCGCCCATGAATATGAAGACTTCTCCAGAACCATTTTTCAACCTGCCGCGTTTTGAACCCGGCTGGGTGTGGCTTGTCGGCGCCGGGCCCGGTGACCCGGGCTTGCTGACATTGCATGCGGTAAATGCGCTGCAACAAGCAGACGTGATCATCTATGATGCCCTGGTCGGCGAAGAGGTGCTGGCTCATGCAACCCCCTCTGCGATTCGCGAATATGCCGGCAAGCGCGGCGGCAAACCGTCCCCCAAGCAACGCGATATCTCTCTGCGACTGATTGAACTGGCCAAAGAGGGAAAGCGGGTCTGTCGGCTTAAGGGAGGTGACCCCTTTGTATTCGGACGCGGTGGTGAAGAAGCTTTGTCGCTTGTGGATGCCGGAATACATTTCCGCATTATTCCCGGCATCTCTGCGGGCATTGGCGGGCTGGCCTATGCCGGTATACCGGTCACCCACAGGGACATTAACCAAGCGGTTACTTTCCTGACAGGTCATGATCAGACAGGGCTCACACCGACCGCCATAGACTGGCATGGCGTTGCCAAAGGCGCCCCGGTGATCGTCATGTATATGGCGATGAAACACCTGGGATCGATCACCACGAATTTAATCGATGCCGGACGCTCCCCTAGCGAGCCAATGGCCATCATCTGCAACGCGTCCCTACCCAATCAAAGCATTCTGGAAACCACATTGGGTGAAGCGGTCAGCGCTGCTGAGGCGCAAAAAATGGCACCGCCTGCCATGGTGGTTCTGGGAGAAGTTGTTCGACTTCGCTCCGCGCTGGATTGGCTGGGCGCGCTGGAAGGGCGCGTATTGGAAAAGGATCCGCTCAACAATCGCACGCAAAGCAAAGTTGGATGACACCACAAACAAGGATGCCGCCCAAGGCCCCGCATGGCCTGGTCCTGTCAGCACCCGGTTCCAATTCCGGCAAGACACTTATTACCCTTGCCCTGCTGCGCGCTCTGAAAAATCAAGGTATCTCGGTTGCCGGGGCTAAAAGCGGTCCAGATTACATCGACCCCCGCTTTCATGAAGCTGCCTGTGGGCAGAGCTCGTTTAATCTTGATGGTTTCGCCATGTCACAACAATGCCTGCAGCATTTGGCGGCAACAGCCACACGCGCAGCCGATCTGCTGCTGGTCGAAGGCGCCATGGGCCTGTTTGATGGGGCTGCGAGTGGCCAGGGGTCGACCGCTGACATCGCAGACAGTCTTGGCCTGCCCATAGTGTTGATCATTGATTGCACGGGCATCGGCCAATCTGCCGCCGCCATCGCAAAGGGTTTTGCCGAATTTCGCAAATCAACGCGCCTGGCGGGCGTCATTTTAAACCGAGTCAGCTCACAGCGCCATTTTGACATTCTGAAAAGTGGTTTCCAGGACACACATATTCCTGTTCTGGGTCATGTCAGAACCAATCCGGATCTCTCTCTGCCTGCTCGCCATCTTGGTCTGGTGCAAGCGGAAGAACACGCAGAACTCGGTGCATTCCTCGATGTCGCAGCAGACATGGTCACCCGCCATATTGACCTGTCAGCACTTATCGATGCCGCAGCCCCTTTGCAAACACAACTGGCACAGCAAACGGCAAGTAAACCGCTCGCCCAAACCATTGCCATCGCCCGCGATGAGGCTTTTGCTTTTTGCTATCCGCACCAACTGACAAATTGGCAATCCGCAGGCGCCAGTCTGAGTTTCTTCTCGCCGTTGAATGACGAAGCTCCAGCCTTGAATACTGACGCCGTTTTTCTGCCTGGTGGCTACCCTGAACTGCACGCTGGTCCTCTTGCCCACGCAGAAAAGTTCCGCGAAGGCATGAACGCGGCCCAAGCCAGTAACGCTATCATCTATGGCGAATGCGGGGGCTATATGGTTCTCGGCGACTGGTTGGTCTGCAACGACAAACACAGCCACAAAATGTTGGGATTATTGCCTCTTGAGACCAGTTTTGCCGAACGCAAATTGCATCTGGGTTACCGCAAGCTGAAACCGCTCCAGACCGAGCCCTTCACATCAACGCTGGTGGGTCATGAATTTCACTATGCAAGCACAATGCGCACAGGCACGGCAGATGCGCTTTTCGAAGCAGAAGATGCGTCCGGCATCACAATCGGGCCCATTGGGTTGCGCCGCGACACTGTTATGGGATCATTTGCCCACGTGATTTAGGAATGCGCTGCTAGGCTCCATCAATCGCCAAATCTGAAGTCCGGCAAACTGACAAAAGCCTCCCGCAAAGCATCACTCCAATTGTCAGAAATAGCCTTGTAATGTGGATTGTTCTCAGTGATTCGGACATGTCGGCCAGCCACTAAAGTGCCTGTCTCATAAGTCTGGACATCAAACGGCAAGGCCACTGACAGATTTGATTTGACCGTGCTGTCAAAAGACACAAGCAACAGTTTTACCGCTTCTTCAAATCCCATTCCCGAATCGTATGCACGCACTAGGATAGGTTTGCCGTATTTGGTCTCACCAATTTGAAAAAAAGGTGTATCGTCAGTGGCTTCGATAAAGTTTCCTTCTGGATAAACCAGAAAAATCCGCGGATCCATGCCCTTGATCTGCCCGCCAATAATCATCGTTGCGCTGAAGGAACTGTCGCCCTTTTGGCCAACATTTGCATTGGCCTGGATAACCTCTTTCAACACCTCGCCCACAATGGCGGCAATCCGAAACATGGACGGCGCTTCAAGCACTGACGGGTTGCGGTCTTCCGGCGCTTTGCTGCGTTCATCCAGCATGCTTATAACGGCCTGCGTGGTTGCCAGATTGCCCGCCGTCAAAAGTGTAATGACGCGGTCACCAGGAACTTCCCATGTGTGCATTTTTTTAAATGTTGAAACATTGTCGACGCCCGCATTCGTGCGGGTATCCGACATAAAGACCAAGCCCTTATCGAGCTTTAGACCAACGCAATAAGTCATTTGCGCGACACTCTTTCCATGGGGTGCGAATCCTGTGCTCGAACCTGACGCCGGACCCTACTGCTCTACACGAATCGAGACAACCAGAGTTTCATCCAGATTTCCGCCTTGTGAGCCAAACCGGACCCCTCGAATTGGCGCGACGTCACGATAGTCCAGACCTGTGGCCACCCGAACATAGCGCTCATCTGGAGAAATGCCGTTGGAAACGTCAAACCCAACCCAACCCAGCGCTGGCAGATGGGCTTCGGCCCATGCATGACTGGCCACTTGGTCTGTCTGCCCTTCCATCAGCAGATAACCACTGACATAGCGTGCCGGAATTCCGGTAAGCCGGCACACGGAGATGAAAATATGCGTGTGATCCTGACAGACACCGGTCCCAAGTGCCAAGGCCTGTTCAGCAGTGGTTGCAGAATGGGTGGTGGCCGTCTCGTAGTCGACATTGCCAAGAATTGCAGCCGACAAAGCATGCATGCCCTCAACAGTTTCGTCCAGTTTGATCTCACGCGCCAATTTGCGAATGTGTGGTCCAGGCGCCGTCAAATCAGTGCTGCGTTCAAACATCCACAGAGGTGCAAAACCGCCATGCGAGCCGATAATTCCCGATGTGTCGCTGGTTTCCACTTGCCCGTTGGAGCGAATTTCAACCCGGCTGACATCCGGTTCGATCTCTACCAGGTCAACACGATTATTATTGTGATCCTCATAGGACAGATTCACGGTCCCACCGGAAATTTGCGTATTCCATTCTTTAACGGTCTGTCCCGCACGCGATTTGGGCGTCAGCCGCAATTGCTGCAGCGCATACGAAACCGGATTGCTGTACAGATATTCAGTCACATGAGAAATGGTAAGCAGCATGATCTTCTAACTGTTGGTTGCCATCAGTGCCCAAAAACGGACATCAACTATTGAAACGATAAGCCTCATCTATAAGCAGTCCGAGACGATTGTTGTCGCGAACAAAATCCCGGATAAACTGGTGAAGGCCCTGATCGAATATGTCCTCAACGACCTTCCCCTTCAGACGGGCACGAATGGCATCTGCATGATCATGACAGGCATGACGAGCGTCATAGTCCGATTCAAGATAACCCAGATTTGACACGATTTTATTGTAGCAGAACGCCAAAGATCGAGGCATGCGCGAATTCAGGATCATGAAATCAGCAATGGTCGCAGCCTGATAGTCATCATCATACGCCCAACGATAGGATCGGTGGGCGGATACGGACCGCAATATCGATTCCCATTGCACATTATCCAATGAAGAGCCGACATAGGACACCGAGGGCAGCAGCACGTAGTATTTCACATCGAGAATACGGGCCGTTGCATCCGCGCGTTCAACAAATGTGCCCAGCCGACAGAAATTATACATGTCATTGCGCAGCATCGTACCATGCAGGGCACCACGCATACGCGCACTTTGCTGACGAATGGTTTCCAGAAGTGCGGGCAATTCACGTGGCTTTATCGTCGGCTTCAAGGCCGCATCAAGTTCCATCCACGCTTCGTTGACGGTTTCCCAGACTTCGCGGGTCAATGCGGTGCGCACCGTCCGGGCATTGTTGCGCGCACGCTCAAGGACCGCAATCACACTGGATGGGTTGGATTTATCTCGCAAAAGAAAATCAACCACACCATCGCCAGACACTGCATCATGCGTCAGCTTGTAACTGCTCAGTGCCCCGGCCGTTGCCAGAACTGACACCCATTCTTCCTCGTCACCAGATGAGCGTGTCAATGCGATGCGCAGGCCGGTATCCACCAGTCTCGCCGTATTTTCAGTGCGTTCAATGTTACGGAAAAGCCAGAACAGGCCATTAGCGGTTTTGCCCAGCATAGCCTTATTCCTCCAGCACCCAGGTATCCTTGGTGCCGCCTCCCTGACTTGAATTCACAACCAGAGAACCTTTTTTCAACGCAACGCGCGTCAGGCCACCAGGAATAATGTCGATCTTGTTTTTCGAAACCAGCACATAAGGCCGCAAGTCCACATGGCGCGGCGCGAGCCCCTTCTTGGTCAGGATCGGAACCGTCGACAATGACAGGGTTGGTTGCGCAATGTAATTGGACGGCCTTGCCCGCAACTTGGCTCTGAATTCGGCCAGTTCTTTCTTGCTGGCAGCAGGGCCAACCAGCATTCCATACCCGCCGGAGCCGTGAACCTCTTTCACCACAAGCTCTGAAAGATGCTCCAGCACATATTGCAGGGAATCGGCCTCAGAACAGCGCCAGGTGGGCACATTCTTCAAAATTGCGCTTTCCCCGGTATAAAATTCAACAATCTCAGGCATGTAGGAGTAGATTGCTTTGTCATCAGCAACGCCTGTGCCCGGTGCATTGGCAATGGTAATATTGCCAGCACGGTAAACATCCATAATGCCCGGAACACCCAGCATCGAGTCGGTTCGGAAGGTCAAAGGATCAAGATAATCATCATCAATCCGTCGGTAGATCACATCAAGCGTCTTATAGCCGCTTGTGGTACGCATTTTCACCTTGCCGTCGATCACACGCAGATCATGCCCCTCCACCAATTCCACGCCCATATGGTCGGCCAGAAAGGAGTGTTCGAAATAGGCAGAGTTGAAAATACCGGGTGTCAGCACACCAACGGTCGGCTTACCTTCGCAGCCCGGCGGCGCAACACTGGAAAGACTGCGTCGCAAAAGCCTTGGGTAGTCACTGATCGTCCGCACCTTGTTGCGTGAAAACAGTTCCGGAAACATCTGCATCATCGTTTCGCGGTTTTCCAGCATATACGACACACCCGACGGCGTGCGTGCATTGTCTTCCAGCACAAAAAATTCATTGGGACCAGTGCGCACAATGTCCGTTCCCACAATATGGGTATAGACGTTGCCCGGAGGAGACATGCCAATCATGCTCGGCTCGAACGCGATGTTCTGCGCTATCAAATGCGCAGGAACACGTCCGGCTTTCAGAATTTCCTGGCGGTGATAAATATCATGCAGAAACGCATTGATGGCGCGAACACGCTGTTCAATGCCACGCGCCAACCGGTTCCACTCAGGGGCCGCAATGATGCGCGGAATAATATCAAACGGAATAAGACGCTCAGCTGCTGCCTTTTCGCCGTAGACGTTAAAGGTAATACCCGTCCTGCGAAATATGGATTCTGCTTCTGTTGCCTTGGCATTCAGGCGTTTCATATCCTCGTCGCCAAACCACGCATTGAAGGTTTCATAAGGCGCACGACAGGACGTGTCAGCTGGATCCGTAATTGTAGCAGGACCGCTTTCCATGGGGCGGTCACCGTACATCTCATCAAAGGCGGTTTTACTGTTGCTCATGAAAATCAGCTTAGAGCAGCTTGCAAGCATTGCAAGACCCTTTGCTGCGCTGCATCAGCATGGATATTCCGTAGATATCGTTTTCTCAGAACTTTTTGCCAGCAACATCAAGTTTCTGCGTTTCAAGTCCTTGATGCCGCTGCCATTGCGCCGTATGTATTTTCAATGTTTGCTAAGCTCAAAACACTTATTGGTACCTTCACAGGCGACGAAGAGCCGCACTTTGCGGAGACAGACCCACGTCTGGCTGCTGCGGCACTGCTGGTCCATACCATTTCAATCGACGGCGTTATTACCGATGAAGAAAAAAGCCAGTTGCAGGCCGTTCTTCAAAGTAAATATGAACTCACTCTGGAACAAGCAGATGAGTTGATTGAAGATGCCAGTACGGCGGACAAGGAAGCGGTCGATCTTTACGGCTTCACCAGCGTTCTGAAACGCCATCTCAGTGAAGAAGAGCGTCTCGATATTCTGGCCATGATCTGGGATATGGTCTACGCGGACGGCGTTGTTCACGAATTTGAAGACAATCTTGTCTGGCGCATTGCAGAACTGCTGGGCGTGTCGTCTCGTGATCGAATGATCCTGAAGAAACGTGCCAGGAAACTGGCCGAATGAAACCGAAGCCGTTTCAGGCACCCGGCCTCCCGGCCCAACATTCAAGCAGAACAGTTGCAGTCGTCCTTCATCAGGCAGGCTCTAGCCCGGGCCGCGTGGGCCAATGGCTTGAACGGCAGGGCTACGAGTTGGATATCCGCAAACCACCCTTAGGTGATCCCCTTCCGATGGACCTGACCCATTATGCAGGTGCTGTTGTGTTCGGCGGCCCGATGAGTGCCAATGATGACGATGCCTATGTGCGTGATGAGATTGACTGGTGCGGGAATTGTCTGAAACAGGAAGTCCCATTTCTCGGCATCTGCCTTGGCGCGCAGATGCTGGTTCGTGCATTGGGTGGGAATGTCACGGCCCATCCGAAAGAACATGCCGAAATCGGTTATTATCCCCTCTACCCCACGAAGGCTGGAAACAGCTTGCTGCCTGACTGGCCCGGCATGATTTACCAATGGCACAGAGAAGGCTTTGAATTACCCACGGGTGGCACATTGCTGGCAACCGCTGATCTGTTTCAGGAACAGGCTTTTCAGGTCGGCACCTCAGCCTTTGGAGTGCAGTTTCACACGGAACTCACAGAAGCCATGATGCGCCGCTGGTTGGTACATGGGCGGGACAGGCTGGAACTGCCAAGCGCCCAGCAAAGGCATGCGCATATTGAAGGCCGAATGATGTATGACGCGCCCATCCGGGATTGGCTGGGCCGGTTTTTGACAGTATGGCTCGCCAGCGATACGCGTGGAAACCTCAGATCTGCTGAACAAAAAACAGCCTGAGCCCTCAGCTCTTGCAATTTGCAGCTCACTTGCCGAATGCGATGCAATTTGCACGAATTAGGACTTAATTAATCGTGAATTTCTCAATATCTTGATGCATTCAGCATAATTACAACCACATCTCGCGTTTCTGCAAACTGGCAAGACCCTTGCAAGAGTACTGGCAGGTTGGCATCAAGTATTGCGTTCCAACCAAATCATGATCACGCCCGCACGGTGTTTGCGTTGCGGGCGTGTTTCTTTTTTGCTTTTGCGCTTGCGACCCGGCGGTTCCAACGCTACATCCCATCTAACGATAACAGGCAATGGGCAGAGCAATGCGGGCTATTCTTGATGTAATCCTTGTGGTGCTGCAACTCTATGTGTGGGTGCTGATCATATCGGCTGTGTTTTCCTGGCTTTACGCGTTCAACGTGATCAATGGCAGTAACCAGGTTGTCGCCACCATCGGCAACACGCTCCATCAATTGACTGAACCGGTTCTGTCGCGTGTACGGCGTTTCGTGCCGGCCTTCGGTTCTGTCGATATTTCTCCCATCATTGTGATCCTGGGCATTTTTCTGCTTCAGAACATCATCCGATATTATATTTATCCGAACGTTTTTTAGCGCGTGCCCAAACGCGCTGGCATTGAAAGACTAAGCAAAAGGCCGTTTCATTGCGGCCTTTTGCTTATGGTTCTGGCGATCGCCGGCTTAGGCCCGAATCTTCTATCCGCCAATGATGCAATCATTTCCAGCTACGCGCCCAACGAAGACTGCACCATCGTTGAAGAGACAGACGCCCTTATCGGTTATCGCTGTCCAGGCGTGTTTGATGTAGATGTCTGGCTCTCGATCGGCGATGCACGATGGACGGTCTCATTCCACAAGGAACGCCCCACCGGCATTGTCCTCAATCAAGGTTTTAACCGGGCCCATCATCCCGATTTACAAGTCGAATGGCGGTTTGACGGCAATCGCCCCATGGCCGCATTGCAGCTATGGCGCTTCTATGATGATGCTGGCGAATTGGATGACGGGGCGTGGGTCATCACGAAAATTGACGACAATGAAGTCTGCCATATGGGTGTCGTGGACAGTCTGGAAAATGAAGACCCTTTGGCCTTGGCCCGCCAATTTGCCGACGCCAACGCCCAGTCCTATTCCTGCGCAGATGATCCGGTGTGGATCGGCAATGCACCCAAGATATCAGGCCACACACACCACACAGCGCGCTGACAGGTCGCGACCGCACCTTTGGTACGTCGCACATGTCAATTGACGTGGATGCCCACTGCGGGTACTCAACCCCTTCATGAAATGCGTCCTGGCAGGGACTGAAAGTGATCGTCGGTGCGGTTGACCCAAATGCGGAACCAAAACCGGACATTTCAATTAGATGACGACCATATTGCATGGTTGCGCAAACCTGCCATGACAACACAGAAGGCAGGATGATGAGCGAAACAAATCCCGGTAGCCCAGACAAATTCGGCGTGATGGTCTGCGGACATGGCAGCCGTAACCGCAACGCGGTCGGCCAGTTCTCTATTTTGGCAGAACGCCTGCGCCCCCATTTCCCCGATTGGCCCGTTGAATATGGCTATCTGGAGTTTGCAAACCCAGTCATCGGCGATGGCCTGGACAAGCTACGCGATCAGGGTTGCACGCGAATATTGGCCGTTCCGGGCATGCTGTTTGCTGCAGGTCACGCCAAAAATGATATTCCATCGGTACTGAACACCTATCAGGCAAAAAACCCGGGCGTCAAAATTGAGTATGGCCGGGAATTGGGCATCGATCCCAAAATGCTGAAGGCCGCGAGTGACCGCATTCAAGAGTGTATTGATAGCGCACCAAACACTGCTGAAAACCATGAAACCCTGCTGATGGTCGTCGGGCGCGGCGCATCTGATCCGGATGCAAATTCCAACATCGCCAAAGTCATGCGCCTGCTTTGGGAAGGTTTCGGTTTTGGTTGGGGCGAAGTCGCCTATTCCGGTGTTACCTTTCCACTTGTGGAGCCTGCTCTGCAGAACATCTCCAAAATGGGTTTCAAGCGCGTCATCGTGTTTCCATACTTCCTGTTCACTGGCGTTCTTGTGCGCCGGATTTATGATGGTGTGGATACAGTAGCTGCGGAGCAGCCCGATACAGAATTTCTGAAAGCCGGTTTTTTGAATGACCATCCGCTGGTCATCGAAACCTTTGCTGAGCGTGTCCGCGAAATCATAGCCGGCGAAAACCTGATGAATTGCCAGATGTGTAAATACCGAACACAAGTGCTTGGCTTTGAGGATCAGGTCGGCCTGGCTCAGGAAAGCCACCACCATCATGTGGAAGGCAAGAATGAGCCCTGCAATCTGTGCAAGCCAAATGGTGACTGCACGGGTGCCTGCGAAACCGAAATTCGCGCGAATATGCATCAGCACCATCATCACGACCATGATCACACGCACGATGACGGGCATAGCCATGATGATGGACACAGCCATCACCCATATCCTCATGCGGACCATCCCATGGGCCCGAAAACATTGCTGGATGAATGAGTTGCAATGAGCCAGTTTGACTACATCAAGGATCCGGCAGAAATCTATCGGCGGTCTTTCGAGATCATTGCCGAAGAAGTGGATTTCTCGGCGCTGCCCGCGGCAATGCACGGCGTTGCGCGGCGTCTGGTTCATACCGGCGGCATGATCGATGTGTTGGACGATCTTGAATTTTCCGATGGTGCCGCCGAAACCGGTGCAAAAGCGCTCGCCAACAAGGCGCCAATCATCTGCGATGTAACAATGGTCGAAGCTGGAATCACAAAACGGCTCCTGCCTGCAGCCAACAGAACGCTCTGTGCGCTGGATGACACCAAAACCAACATCATTGCCGCCAAGGAGCTGACCACGCGCTCTGCCGCTGCGATGGATGTCCTTGCCGACCAGTTTGAGGGTGCCATCATTGCCATCGGCAACGCGCCAACCGCCTTGTTTCGGGCTCTGGAACTGGTCGCGGCAGGCGCTCCGATGCCTGCCCTGGTGTTGGGTTTCCCAGTTGGTTTCGTTGGTGCTGCGGAATCCAAACAGGCCCTGGTTGAAAACACACTGAACTTGCCCTTCATCGCACTGACCGGCAGACGGGGCGGCTCAGCCTACGCAGCCGCAACGGTCAATGCGTTGGCGCTGGGAGAAGCAACCCATGGCTGAACAAACGCCAAACGGACGCTGGCTGTCAGTCATCGGCATGGGAGCGGACGGGCTGGACAGTCTTTCCGCCAAAGCCAGAACGGCACTGGACGCCGCCGATATTCTTGTGTCCTCACCACGCCTGTTTGCCCTGATCCCACAAGATGACCGCCCACGCATTGAATGGAGCAGTCCGTTCTCAGCCACATTGCCAGCCATAAAAGCTTGTCGGTCTCAAAAAGTTGCCATCATCGCAACGGGTGATCCGCTTTGCTACGGCGTCGGCAACTGGCTTCTGACGAAATTTCCCATCGAGGAAATGTCTATTTTTCCAGGCATTTCTGCGTTTGCATTGACTTGCGCCCGCATGGGCTGGCCACAGCACAAGGCAATCCTGCACACACTGCATGGCCGCGATGACAGCACCATCCGGGATGCCATCGCGCCCGGCGCTAGACTGGTTGTTCTGTCAGCAGATGCAAAAACGCCGAAAACCATCTGCACACATCTGGTGAAGCTTGGGTATGAAAACGCAACAATCAGCGTTCTGTCCCATATTGATGGCAGTAAGGAAAACAGAATTGATGGCGTTGCGAAAGACAGCGAATCCCTTTTCGACGCAGCATTTGAAGCCAATCCCGATAATGATCTGAACACGGTGGCCATTCATTGCGTTGCCGGGACAAACGCACGCATTCTGTCTCGGGCGCCCGGCCTGTCCGATCACCATTTTTCCAAATTCAGAAAAATGACCAAGAGCGAGTTGCGCAGTCTTGCACTTTCGAGGCTCGCCCCGCAGCCCGGCGATATCATGTGGGATGTGGGTGCCGGTTCGGCGTCTGTAGCCGTCGAGTTTTTGCGTCTGGCGCCAGGCGGAGCTGCCTACACATTCGACATTGATGAGGACGCGAAAGAACATCAGCGCGAAAATGCCGATCGGTTCGGATTATCCAATCTTCATGCCGCCTCGCATGGCGAATTGCCGTTGCAGGATCATGATCTGAATTGCCCGAAGCCCGATGCGATATTCATGGGCGGGGGCATTTCTAAAGATCGAATTGAAGCAGCGCTGCACTTTCTCAAACCCGGCGGTCGATTTGTCTGCAACTCGGTCACAATCGAATCCGAGGCTGATCTGTTATCAGCCTATGGTGAACATGGCGGTGAATTATCCCGCATCAGCATAGCCCGTGCGGAGCCCTTGGGTGCCGTTCATGGGTTCAAACCAGCAATGCCAATCACACAATGGTTTTGGCAGAAGGAATATGAAGCATGAGCGGAACTCTTTATGGCGTCGGCGTCGGTCCGGGCGATCCGGAATTGATGACCTTGAAAGCTGCCCGGCTGATTTCAAATGCTGATGTCATCGCCTATCCCGCACCGGAAAGCGGAGAGAGCTTTGCCAGAAGCATCGCTGCCGCTCATTTCACACAAGGCGTAGAAGAGCTTCCCATCGAGGTGCCCATGCTGCCAGACCGGTTTCCACATGAGATCTATGAAGGTGCAGCAAACAACATCTCACGGCATTTGAGTGCCGGACGCGACGTGGTGGTGTTGTGCGAAGGCGATCCTTTTTTCTATGGCTCCTTCATGTATCTGTACGACCTGCTGGAGAAAGAGCACTCCTGCATTGTCGTGCCGGGCGTTTCGTCGCTGACAGCATGCGCCGCCGCAGCTGGTCATCCGCTGGCAGGCCGGAACAGCATTCTGACGGTCATTCCCGGGCCCCTCGAAGATGCAGAAATCGCAATCCAATTGCGGAACTGTGAAGCTGCAGCCATCATTAAAGTAGGTCGCCACATGGGTCGGCTGAGCAAACTCATCGAAGCTGAAGGGCTGACTTCCGCAGCGACCTATGTCGAGCGTGCAACGTTGGAACAGGAACGCGTTGCACCGCTGGCAGATATTCCAGAGAACCGCGCGCCCTACTTCTCCATGATCCTGATCGATAAGGGCAGCCGCCCGGGACAGGCATCTTCTTCATGAACACGCAACCCGTCATCATTGTCTTGACCCAAGCAGCTCTGCCGCTGGCACAAAAGCTGGCGAAAACTCTGCAGGCGGATATTCACGGTTCCCAAAAACGCCTTGATGGTGACCCGTCGATCACTGTCCTGTTCGATGATGCGATCTCACACATCGGCGCGCTTTTTACAGCTGGACGGTCCATCATCGGTCTGTGCGCCTCCGGCATTCTGATCCGCGCAGTCGCGCCGCATCTCAGTGACAAAAACAGCGAGCCACCGGTGCTTGCGATCAATGAGAGCGGAAAATCCATTGTGCCGCTTTTGGGTGGGCATAATGGGGCCAACTCTCTGGCCCGAATGATAGCAGATGATCTTTCAGGCCACGCTGCCATCACCACCGCCGGAGATGCACACTTTGGCATCGCGCTGGACGAGCCGCCGCAGGGTTGGACGCTCGCCAATAATGCCGACGCAAAATCCTTCATGGCAGCGTTGCTGAACGGCGGACGGGTCAAAATTCGGGGCAAGTTGCCATTTGAAGCAAACAATCTGCCGCAATCAGACAGCGGAGAACTGTTGCTGGAAAGCACTGTGAAACACCAGACAGGCTCAGCCACCCATCTGGTCTATCATCCCAAAAATCTTGTGATGGGGCTTGGTGCCATTCGCAATGCAGACCCCGTTCGGATGATCGCACTGGCAGAACAGGTTTTGGCAGATGCCAATCTCAGCCCATTGGCACTGAGTTGTATCTGTTCTCACACGGTCAAGGCAGATGAAGCAGCAATCCATGCCGTGGCCGATCATTTTGGCGTTCCGGCTCGTTTTCTAAGTGCCGAAACACTCGAAGCAGAAACGCCGCGTCTTAAAAACCCGTCCGATATCGTCTTCGCGGAAGTTGGTTGCCACGGAGTTGCGGAAGCTGGCGCGCTGTCCGGCGTTGGCACAACCGGGCACCTGATTGTTGAAAAGCAGAAGATAGATCAAGGCACCTGTGCCATCGCAGAGGCAACCAATATCATTGAGCCGCAATCAATCGGCCGCGCCCGCGGTCGTCTAGCAGTTGTGGGTCTTGGGCCAGGCCAGCCTGACTGGCAGACGCCAGAGGTGAGCCGGCTGGTTGCGGGTGCTGATCATCTGGTCGGTTATTCGCTGTATCTTGATCTGCTGGGCGCGCAGGCAAATGGCAAAACACGCCACGATTTTCCATTGGGCGCAGAAGAAGACCGCGTGCGCCATGCTTTGGTGCTGGCAGGTGAAGGAAAGTCGGTTGCCCTTGTATGCTCAGGCGACCCAGGTATCTATGCCATGGCAACATTGGTCTGGGAATGTCTTGATCAGACCGAATTGCCCGATGGCGCAAAGCGTGTGGAGATCATCACCACACCCGGCATTTCAGCGCTACAGGCCGCCTCGGCACGCGCTGGCGCGATTCTTGGTCATGATTTCTGCACCATTTCCCTGTCCGATCTTTTGACACCATGGGAAGCCATTCAGACCAGAATAGAGGGCGCAGCCAAAGGTGACTTTGTCATTGCGTTCTATAACCCGGTTTCCAAACGCCGCAGGACGCAACTGGCCTACGCCAAGGAAATCCTGTTGCAACACAGGCCAGCAGATACACCCGTCATTCTGGGTTCAAATCTTGGCCGCACGGAAGAGCAATTGCGCATTGTCGATCTGGGCGATTTGAATGTCGATGATGTGGATATGCTGACGGTCGTGCTGGTCGGTTCCAGCGCGTCACGCCGACTTGCCTTTGATGGCGGAACAAAGGTTTACACACCACGCGGCTACGCCAAGAAACGCGAAACAATCACCAAGGAGGCTGCCGAATGACCGTGCATTTTATCGGGGCTGGACCCGGTGACCCTGAACTCATAACAGTGCGCGGCCTGCGCATCATCAAATCCTGTGAACTTTGCCTTTATGCGGGATCGCTGGTTCCGGAAGCGGTTGTGGCCGAGGCGCCGGGAACAGTAACCGATACTGCCTCCATGACGCTGGATCAGATCATGGTAGAAATCGAGGCTGCGCATGCGCGCGGCGAAGATGTGGCACGTGTTCACTCCGGCGACCCGTCACTCTATGGCGCCATTGCCGAGCAAATCCGTCGCTTGCAGGCCGCAGGCATTCCTTATGAAATCACCCCCGGCGTGCCCGCTTATGCAGCAGCCGCTGCTAAACTGGGCCGTGAATTGACCGTTCCCGAAATCAACCAGACAGTCATCCTCACCCGCACAGCCATGAAATCCTCCTCCATGCCGCCGGGTGAAGATCTGGAAATCCTGGGCCAGTCCGGGGCAACACTCGCCATTCATCTGTCAGTGCGCAATCTGCGAGATATTGAGCGCAAACTGATCCCGCTTTATGGCGCGGATTGTCCGGCCATCATCGCCTACCGTGTCGGCTGGCCCGATGAGGCATTTTTACACGGCACGCTAAGTACCATCCGTGAAAAAGCCCGGCTTGCAAAAATCACCCGCACGGCCCTTATCTTTGTCGGCAAGGCTCTGGCAGAGCAGGACGAATTTCGTGACAGCGCGCTTTATGACGGCGCACATGCGCATATTTTAAGGCCAAAACGCAGCGCTTGATGATGGTCGGTTGCCTGGACCCTCGGAACAAGTCCGAGGGTGACGGGTTTGGATGTTAAGCAACTCCGCAGGCGGAATATCCACCTCCCCTTCGTCATCCTCGGACTTGTTCCGAGGATCCACAGCGCTCACTCTGTCAAGCGCACACTCACCTGATCCGTCCGCCCTTTGGCGTCGATCACGGTCAGCGTCGAAAAGCCAGGGCCCGTTGGCCGAAACGAGCTTTCCCTGCGCAATGCACGGCTGGCGACAGGCCGCCCGTCCGCCAACCACGTAAAGGGTGCAGAGCCACCGCGAACCTTAAGCGCAACCGCACCATCGGCACGCAGTTGTAAACTCGCATCTGCTGGCGGAAAGGCAATCACAGGCTTGGCAGATGCAACCGCATTGCCGGTGCCACTATTCTGCCCAAACCGTTTCAAATGCACTGGCAAATCGACATTAGCCAAGAGCGCATCACGGTTGAGCGCAGGATGTGGGTGGCTTTCCAGACGCGCAAACACATCCATGAAGATCGGCAACGCCGCCGTGGCACCCGTAATATGTCCCGCAGGTGCATTGTCAGGCCGCCCCACCCATACGCCCACCACATGCCGACCATCAAAACCAATCGTCCATGCATCGCGGTAGCCGTAAGACGTACCCGTTTTGTAAACCGGGCCGGCAAGGCCGCTTTGTTTGTGTTGCGAGGTTTGCAGCATCGATTTGACAAGCAGATCGGTGGCCGAAACACTCAGCACACGAGCCGCGGAGGAAGACATCTCCGCATCAGGGCGGATCTTGAGCTCCAGCGCAGACCCCTGCCCCGCAAGCGCACCATACAGACGCACAAGCTCTTCCAGTGTCAGTCCGACGCCGCCCAGCCCCATCGCCAACCCTGGCCTGGCACTATCGGGAAAGCGCGGGGCAGCTCCGGCACGGCGCAAGCGGCTGGACAGCCGATGCGGATCGACCTTGTCCAAGACAGCGATAGCCGGAATGTTGAGAGAAAGCTGAAGCGCTTCCGAAATGGTCATCGTGCCATGAAACCCGGTGTTGAAATTTTCAGGCACATAATCGGCAAAAGCGGCAGGTCGGTCATCAATCAACGTATTGGGATGAGCAATTCCAGCCTCAAATCCAAGGCCGTAAATCAAGGGCTTCAACGTCGACCCCGGTGACCGCACAGCGCGGATCATATTCAAATGCGCGGCTGCATTGCCTGACAGCAATCCCGGACCACCTACAGAAGCCTTTATAGCTCCGGTTTGATGATCCACCACCAGGGCTGCAATTGAAAAGCCTTTGCCCAGCCCCGCACTGCGCTGCGTAATGTGCTTTTCAAGTGAGGCCTGCAACGCGTAATCTATGGTGGTTTCTATGACCAGTTCAGGCGCATCCACCACCCGCAATTCCTGCGCAACATGAGGTGCAAGCATGGGAAAATGTTTGCGCTGATAAGGAACAGGTGCAGCTGCTGCACGTTTTGCATCTTCTGTGGAAATCAGCCCCGCTGTTTCCAAGCGTTGTAGGACGCGTTTCCGGGCTAATATTGCCGTGTCTGTGAAACGATCCGGCCGCCGGGATTCAGGAGCCTGAGGCAGGGCAATCAACAGAGCAATTTCCGCAAGATTAAGCCACGCAGGTTCCTTGCCGAAATAAGCCCAACTGGCTGCCCGCACACCTTCCAGATTGCCCCCATAGGGCGCATGATTGAGATAAAATGTCAGGATTTCCTGCTTGCTGAGCTGCTCTTCCAGCCGCTTCGCCTGAACGATCTGCTGTATCTTTCCAGCCAGTGTTCTGGTCGTCTCATCACTCAACAGACGTGCAACCTGCATCGACAGGGTGGATGCACCTGATATCACGCGGCCATTCGTAAGCAGTTGGAAGGCCGCACGCAACATGGCCCGCCGGTCAATCCCGTCATGCTCGAAGAAACGGCGATCCTCATAGGCCAGAAGAAATGTGATCAGCCTTGGGTCCACCTCTTCCAGTTCAACTGGAATACGCCAATAGCCACCAGCAGTGGTAAACGGGCGCAGCAGATCGCCATTGGATGCAACCACTGTTACCGATTGAGGTTGCTCCAGATGAACCGGTGGCGTATTCCTGACAATCTGATGCACAGATTGCAGGGCCATGAGCCCGCCGGTCAACGCGGCCAGTCCCAGCAGCGCTGGAACCAGCAACCACAAACGATGTCTGAGGCTCAAGGCCATGGCGGTTCTCCGCTCTACCGCAGCGGACCTACAATACTGATGCTCATTCCCTCGTTGGTTCCATGGATTTGCGGCCAATACATGTCTTCAACATGAGTTGGCGGCAGGGTAAACTCACCTGGAGAAATTGCACGAACCTGATAGGCGAAAGTCCAGACATTCGACCCGTCTGTCACGGGCATTTCCTCAAATGCCTTACCATCGAAACCGACCACAAACCGGTCATCCAAAAACGCAGAATGCTCAGGCGGTGTCGAATTGGGCAGCCAATTCAGGCCACTGCTGGCGCTTTGCAGCAGACTTGGATTATCGATTTCAAAACCGGCGGGCAATGGATCCACCAAAAGCAGCTTGTCTGTCCGATTGACCATCTGGCGCACGGTCAGAACAACAACCAACCGGTCATTCTGTGACAGAGTTTCCAAATCGGCTGGCGTACCATCCCGATTGAAAAACTCCCGGGCAACAATGAACCCATTTTCTGAAGACCCCGAAGCCGTTTGGGGAACGCCACTTGTTTCAACCCGCAAAGGCACGCTGCGCTGCAGATTGTTGCGAATCACAACATTCCCTTCCGCCATCGCCTCTTCATCAAAGCTGAATGAGATCACGCCACTGCCATCGCCAGAAGCATCTTTCTCCAATTGAATGCCCGCATGGCTGACATCCACATCAAGCGTATCATTGGCTTTAGCCAGAGAGCCTGATGCCATCAGCAACCAGGCCATTTCCTGGGTGCTCAGATACCTGTCACGCTGTCGATCCGCAGTAACAGCCTCAGCAAGTTCAGCTGTCTCGATCTGGTTCAGACCACTTTCTGCAATCAGCGACATGATCGCTGCTCCGTCTCGCATATTCGTTCCATAGTCACGCGGACCGGAGCGAGATGGCCTGATCTTACGACGATCCAGATAGGTGATTTTGGCCGCTTCAAATGCCTTTGTGGCTCTCGTGTTCTCACCATAGAGCGCCAGACCTCCCGCCAGTTGTGCTTTGGCAATGGGTGTCGAAAACGCATCAAATTTGGCGTCTACGAAGTAACGCAGATCTCCAAGCGTGGCCGACCCGTTACGCGCCAGCACATAGAGCGCATAAGCCATCGGATTGGCGTCTGCATCAATATTTGTGTTGAACGACAAGGTGTTTTTCAGATTGCTGATCGCCTGCTCAAAAGCCACCTCCGGCACTTCGAAACCGGCTTCACGGGCTCTGGTCAGGAAATCACTGACATAGGCATCCAACCATAAATCCCGACTGGCAGATGAGCCCCATAAGCCAAAAGACCCGGAGCTGGTCTGGTAGCTGACCAGGCGCGTTATCGCATCTTCAATTGTCTTGCGATCAGATGCTGAACTGATTGGACGTGACAGCAATGGCAGTGCCCGGCTGGTTGTCTGCTCCGAGCATCGGTAGCCATAATTGTCCAGTTGGTTGTACAAGGCGGCCGGATTAAGCCCTGCACCCGCACCAAGTGCAATCGATACAGCTCCCGTTCCGGGCACATAGGCATCCAGTACAGAAGGGCTGATTGTGAAGGAATTTCCATCGGCACTGGCCGGTGTCAACACAACAGAATTTGCATCATGCAATGGCCGTGTATTGGCCCGCATTGGCAGCACCAAATCCTTCAAAATGGTTTGGTCATCCGGTCCGGTGAGGTTGATTTGCAAGTCAGCATTACCAACCGCACTTGCTGTCAACGGAACCAGAACCCGCGCTGTGCCACCTTTATCCAGAGTGACGACACCTTCCGCTGTTTCACCAAGATCCAGCCCGGTGGAGGCGGTAACCGCCAGATCGTATTCGCCAGCAGGACCGTCCGTATTGTCAAACTGAACCAGCAGACGAGATTGATCTCCAGGTGCCAGAAAACGCGGCAATGTGGTGGTCATAACCACTGGATCGCGAACGATCACCTCGGCATTGGTGCTGCCAAGCTTCCGCTCACTCCACGCCACGGCCATCAGTTTCAGTGTGCCGTTGAACTGTGGCACATCAAACGAAATCGTTGCTGCGCCATTTTCATCCAGATCAACAATTCCGGAATAAAGCGACACGGGTTTTTCCGCCGGTGGATTGCCTTCCATGGCCAGACCGGCAGTTGCCGCATCCCCGCCAACACGAAGCCGCCCCTGTGTGCCGGAAATACCATTGATCAACCGACCATATAGATCCCGAAGCGTGGCCCCCAATTGGCGTTTGGCAAAATACCATTTTTCAGGTTCCGGAGGCGCGTAGCGGGTCAAATTCAGGATGCCGAGATCAACAGCCGCAACTACAATATGAGCGCTGCCGTCGCCCGCACCGGAAACAGTCACAGGCACCGTTAATGTAGTACGAGGTTTGATTTTCTCGGGAAGATCCATCGCCACGGAAAGCGTGCGAGGCGCAGGATCGACACCCAGCCATTCCACCCCGATAGACCGGGTTGGCAACTGACCATTGGCCGCATCCATCGGGTGATGAAGTGTCGCCAGAACATAAGCACCAGCGCCCCAGTTTTCACCGACAGTCACATCAAAACTCTGCTCGCCCTCGATCACATCAAACTGGTAGCTTGCCAGCAATTCCTCATTGGCAACAAGCAATTGCAGCTTGCCGGGCCGGTCGGAACTCAGCCGAACTTTTGCCACATCACCGACGGCGTAGAGAGTGCGATCAACACCAACCTGAAGCGCATCCGGTGTATCAAAAGCGGATTTTTCAACATACCAGCCCGCGTAAAAATCATAACTGGCAACAGTTTCGCCAGAAATCACGTCAAGGCGGTACGACCCCCAGTCCACCGTTAAATCGAGCCGGGCAAACTGGTCCTGCATCAAATCGAGCGAACCTGTAGCGACCCGGTCTGTCCGCGTAATCGGCTCCCAGCCCCACCGACCATTTGACTTGCGATACCATTGATAGGATCGACTGATCCGATTCAACTCGTAGCTTGCCTCTGTTGCCGCGATCTGCGTGCCTTCTTCATCAAGGGCCACCAGTTGAAAACCAGCTGATCCCCCTTCAGGCGCAGAGCCATCAAACAGCGGGCGAATACCGATGGACGGGCCGGTTGCGGCCAGTGGAACCTCGATCTGACGCTCAACCGGACGTCCGCCACCATCACTCATCGTGACCGAAATTTTGGCCGCCAATGGCAATGTGGTTTCAGGGACTGACGGAACAGCCAGGTCAAACTGAACGCTTCCTGACGCATCCGTTCTTACGCCCGGCGAGAACCGGTCATTCACTGGTGTGAAATTCTCATCCGACAAGCCGAATACAAAACCCCGAAATGGCCCGTCCACCGGCTGGCTTGCCACAATGCTGATGCCGCCTTCAATCGGCAGCCCTACCGCAGGTGCGCCAAACAAATAGCGTGCAGCCACATTCATTGTCGCAACCTCTCCTGCTCGCAGCTCTGCATCATTCAGGGTCAGATCAAAATCAATCCGCTCTGGCAGGAAATCCTCAACAAGAAACCGTTTGGTTGCCACCGGAGCAGCATCAGGATCGGTGTAAATCTGCATGTCCCAGCTGCCGCGCAAAGCACTCGTGGGAAGCATGAAGGAGGCAGAATGGCCACCGGTGCTGTCATTCGTCGAGACTTTGCGTATTTGCTCAACACCATCGGGGCGCTTCATCACAAATGTAACTGGCAGTCCGGGCAGTGCTTCGGCATCAGCATCACGCAGCAATGCTGTGGCATGAACCTCGGCACCCGGACGATAGACCCCGCGCTCCGTGTATAAAAACACATCCACAGCGCCCGGTGATGTGCGCCCATCGACACCCCGATCGGTCAGGTCAAATCCGGTTTGCTCCAGATCCAGCAGGGCATAATCCGGCGCGTCGGTTTCCGCCACAAGCGTGGCCGCCTGCAATGCACCTTCGCCGCGCAACAGGCCCGGCGCAAATTGAACATAACCGTCTGCATCGGTTTCGCCCCGGCCCAGAATCTCACTGCTGCGCGCAATCAGCTTGACTGCAACACCCGGCAATGGCGTCGATGTTTCAAGCGAACGGGCGAAAACGTGCAAGCCATCATCTGCAGACAGACTGGACAGGCCCAGGTCACTGACCACAAACCATTGTGTCGCCTTGGGCTGCCAATAGCTTTCATTGGTTTTCGGGCCGTCAGCAACCATTACATAGGCACCGGGCTGCAGATCACCGATAATACGGAACACAGGCATCAAGGTTGTCGTGTCAGCGTTCAACTCACCATCGGTTTCCAGAACACCGGACCAAACCGGCGTTGCCAGATCAAAGCCAAGTCCGCTCAGCGAATCATTATTCAAAGGCTTGTTAAAACGGCCATCACGCAGGAGTTCTGCCACAGCTGCATCACCCACACGGTGCAGGCTGATATCCACCGCATCCATATTGACAGTTACAAGCGGAATGCCTCTGGCATGGCTGCGGGACAGCACATAGGCCGATCCGGTAAAGCGCACATTTGGCGAACGATCGCGCACATAGATATCCAGCGAGACAACATTATCAATCCGCTCACCGATGTCAGCTGGAAGACCAGCGCGTAAATCCAGACGGTAGCGCTCACCATGTGTCAGGCCACCTACACAGATTTCCTTGTTAGCAACCCGCACATCTGCCGGCTCGGTTCCATCCAAACGCAAATAGTCAGTGTATTCAGTATCATCTGCATCCAGCCGCTCTGAGAACTGCAGGCATGCACTTGGATTGGCCGCATCACTGTCGACCGAATAATCGAGCATGCGGAAGCCATGCTCGGCATCCAGTGTCTCATAAGCTTTCCGAACTCCTGGATTTTCCGCCAGGTCCAGACTCACCTTGTAGGCTTCCAAAGCGGGCCTATAACGATCCGAATGCACAAGTGTACGAGCCAGCAAATCCAATGCAGCGGCTTTCTCTGCATCACCCTGAGCCAGTCGATAAGTTTCGAGCGCGCCGCTGATGGCAAAACTGCGATAATCACGCGTTTCCTGCCATTTTTTGGACCGGCTGCGCCAATATGTATCAGCAAAAGCGCGCCAGGCAGCGCTGTTCAGCGGGTCGACAGTCACCCAGATTCTCGCCAATTGGCGCATCGATGAAAAGTCGTTGACAAGGGCGGCAGCAGAATAGCGACCGGGCAGATTATCGGTGTCGCCCCGAGGACTACTGGCAGCAAATGATGCGCGCAGCGCTTCCTGCGCCCGCACCAGATCTTTCGTCAGAAACAGCAATTCGGCAGGGTTATTAAACGTATCCGGTGCCCGAACCGTCTTTTCCACAATCCGGCCCGCGACAGCCCCTTCGGCGCTTTGCAGCTCTCCGGACTGATCTTTCAGAAAACACCAGCCCGCTGCCTGATTATAGGTGAAAGCCTTGCATTGCTGATCTGATATACAGGCCTGCGCACATTGCTTTTCGGACACATCTTTAACCGTCCGGTAATCAAACCCGAAATAATCGGCATTTTCAGTGGTTTGAACAATGCGTTGGGTTTCCTGCGCTTCAGCTTGCGTGCCGAAAACGGACGCGCTCAGCGAAAGCGCTAGCGCAAAAGCAATTCGCGATGCGTTCCGTGCGGAAAATGGAACCAAAAATCTCATTTTATCTCCCTAGTGCACCCCAAGAAGCACGCGCTTCCAAATCTCATCTTATCCCATAAGTTGAAGATGCCCAAATGACAGGATCAAGGCAAAAAAGACCAAAAGACAAAATTCATATTGCGGTGCAAAAGTTGCCCCGTAGCTGGTTTTGCGTATAAGTCACTTTCAAATTCAATTTTTGCAAACACGATGTGAAATGGGGCCTTATGAGCAGCCAAATTATTCCGGTGGAAGAATTCGATCTGATCGTTTTTGGTGGAACCGGAGATCTTGCCCAACGCAAGATTATCCCCGCTCTTTATCACAGACATCAAGATGGTCAGATTGTTGGTGACAGCCGCATTATTGCAGTCTCTCGCCGCCCATTGTCTCAAGAAGAATATCTGAACAAAGCGAATGATGCTCTGGAAGAGTTTTTACCCGAGGAAGAACGCGATCCCGATACGGTCAAAGCGTTTCTCAAGCGCCTGTCCTATGTTTCTGTCGATGTGACCGATGATGCTGGCTGGCAGGAACTGAAAGCCAGGCTTGATCCGTTTCCCGACAGGGTGCGTGCCTTCTACCTGGCAGTTGCGCCGGGTCTGTTCGGCCAAATTTGTGAATATATCGGCAGCACCGGCCTGATCACTGAGAAAACCCGTGTGGTGATTGAAAAACCAATCGGCAAGGATCTCGCTTCAGCCAAAGAACTGAACGATTCCATTGGCAAAGTCTTCCGTGAAGAGCAGATTTTCCGGATCGATCACTATCTGGGTAAGGAAACCGTACAGAACCTGATGGCATTGCGCTTTGCCAATGCTCTGTTTGAGCCAATCTGGAATGCGGCCCATGTGGACCATATTCAGATCACCGTGGCGGAATCCATTGGTGTCGGTACACGTGGCCCATACTACGACACATCCGGCGCCATGCGCGATATGGTGCAGAACCATATTCTACAGCTTTTGTGTCTGGTGGCCATGGAACCGCCAATGTCCATGAATGCCGACGCCGTGCGCGATGAAAAGCTCAAAGTGTTGCGGTCACTGCAGCCAATCACCGGTGAAACAGCTGAAAAACTGACCGTTCGCGGCCAATATACCAGCGGTGCCGGACCGGAAGGCGCGGTTCCGGGATATCTGGAAGAGTTGGAAGACGACACCAGCAAGACCGCCACTTTTGTAGCCATCAAAGCATCTGTCGAAAACTGGCGCTGGGCTGGTGTGCCGTTTTATCTGCGGACCGGAAAACGCATGCCTCAGCGTTCCTCGGAAATCGTTGTTGCGTTCCGGCCGATTCCCCATTCAATCTTTGATACGGGTGCCGGCGGCGTTGCAGAAAACCGATTGGTTATCCGCCTGCAGCCGGATGAAGGCGTAAAGCTGTGGCTGATGATCAAGGATCCCGGCCCCGGCGGCATGCGCCTGCGGCACGTCCCGCTGGATATGAGCTTTGCCGATGCATTCGAAGTGCGCAGCCCGGATGCGTATGAACGTTTGATCATGGACGTCATACGCGGCAACGCGACCCTGTTTATGCGCCGTGATGAAGTTGAAGCTGCCTGGGAATGGGTCGACCCAATTCTACAGGCCTGGGACAATTCCTCCGACACACCCAAAAAATACACAGCCGGTACGTGGGGTCCTGCAGCATCAGTCGCACTGATCGAACGCGAAGGCCGCACTTGGCACGATGATGATTGATATGATGAGTGGAACTGACAAAAATATGTTGGCTGACAAAGAAAGCCTCGCCGAAGAGCTTGCAGCTCAAATTGCCGCTGCTCTGGACCGGGAACTTCAGGCAAACGGCAAGGCTTTGCTTGCAGTATCCGGCGGTTCTACGCCAAAGCTGTTTTTTCAGAAGCTGAGCAAAAAAGATATCGACTGGGCTGGCGTCACCGTCACGCTTGTTGATGAACGCTGGATCGATGAAACCAGCGAGCGATCCAATGCTGCATTGGTGAAAGCCAATCTGCTGACCGGCAAAGCCGCTGCAGCGAATTTCTTTCCGCTTTACACTGGCGAGGAAACGCCAATGGCAGGGCTGGAAACCCTGGAGGACCAGTTTAGCTCCTTGGGCATTCCCATCACTGCCGCCATTCTCGGCATGGGCGGCGATGGACATACTGCATCGTTTTTCCCGGAAGGGGACAAATTGTCTGCAGCGCTTGATCTGGACAATGAAAATACCTTTATTGAAATGCATGCACCGGGCGCGGGCGAACCACGCATTACCTTCACCCTGCCTGCATTGCTGAAAGCCGACTTTCTGGCCCTTCATATCGAAGGCGAAGAGAAGCAACAGGTTTTGGCCACAGCTCTAAGCGATGGACCGATCGAGGACATGCCGATCCGAGCCGTCCTGCGTCAGAGCGAAAAAGAATTGACAATTTTTTGGTGCCCATAGCGCACCACTTGTTTTTTTGGAGACAATCACATGACCGACGTTCAACCACGCATTGCCGAGGTTACAGAACGCCTGATCGAAAGAAGTCAGCCGACACGGTCTGCCTATCTTGAACGCATCCGCAAAGCGGGTCAGGACGGACCAATACGCACGCAACTTTCCTGCGGAAATCTTGCCCATGGTTTTGCGGCTTGCAGCCCGCATGACAAGGAAGCGCTGTCAGGGGACCGCCTTGCCAATATTGGCATCATCACCTCCTATAATGACATGCTCTCGGCGCATCAGCCATTTGAACAATTCCCGAACCTGATCAAGCAAGCCGCCCATCAAGCCGGCGGAGTGGCGCAGGTCGCTGGCGGCGTTCCTGCCATGTGCGATGGGGTGACACAGGGACAACCCGGCATGGAATTGTCACTGTTTTCCCGCGATGTCATTGCGATGGCTGCTGGCGTGGGCCTGTCCCACAACATGTTTGACGCGGCAGTTTTCCTGGGCGTGTGTGATAAGATCATACCCGGTCTTCTGATTGCATCCCTCACTTTTGGCCATTTGCCGGCAGTGTTTATTCCAGCGGGCCCCATGCCAACTGGACTGCCCAATGGTGAAAAAGCCCGGATACGGCAACTCTTTGCAGAAGGCAAAGTTGGCCGTGCCGAATTGCTGGATGCAGAATCCAAATCCTATCACGGTCCCGGAACCTGCACATTCTACGGCACTGCAAATTCCAATCAGATGCTGATGGAAATCATGGGCCTGCATCTGCCAGGAGCCAGCTTCGTCAATCCAAACACACCTTTGCGCGATGCACTGACCAAGGCAGCAACGGAACGTGCGCTTTCCATCACGGCACTTGGCAATGATTACACCCCTGTGGGTGAGGTGATTGATGAACGCGCTATCATCAATGGCGTTGTTGGCCTGCATGCCACTGGTGGCTCGACAAACCACACCATGCATCTGGTTGCCATGGCAGCTGCTGCAGGCATCAAGCTGACCTGGGATGACATATCCGATCTGTCAGACGCGGTGCCGCTGCTGTCCCGCATTTACCCCAACGGCCTGGCCGACGTGAACCATTTCCACGCGGCTGGCGGCATGGGTTACCTGATCAGCCAGCTATTGGATGGCGGTCTGATGCATGAAGATGTTCGCACCATTTGGGGCACAGGCATGAATGGCTATCGTACGGAACCCAGGCTGACCGAAAAGGGCAGCGTGAACTGGGTGCCTGTGGCAGAAAAAAGCCATGATGAAAATGTTCTGCGCCCATTCAGCACGCCATTCCAGAGCGATGGTGGATTGAAAATGCTGTCGGGCAATCTGGGCCGCAGCGTCATCAAAATTTCCGCTGTTAAGTCGGAACATCGCTTGGTTGAAGCACCAGCTCTCGTATTCCATGATCAAAATGACGTTCTGGAAGCGTTCAAGGAAGGCAAACTTAACCGCGACTTTATTGCGGTCGTGCGTTTTCAGGGGCCTCGCGCCAACGGCATGCCGGAATTGCATAAGCTGACGCCAACCCTTGGTGTGTTGCAGGAGCGCGGTCTGAAAGTGGCGCTGGTAACCGATGGGCGCATGTCTGGCGCATCCGGTAAGGTTCCCGCAGCAATCCATGTTACACCGGAAGCTGCTTGTGGCGGCGTCATCGGTAAAATCCGTGACGGAGACATTATGCGTCTGGACGCGGAAGCAGGCACTATGGAACTATTGGTCGATGCCGATGAACTGGCAAAACGTGATTTGGCAGTGGCTGATCTGACGGCCAATGATTTCGGCATGGGTCGCGAAATGTTTGCAACCTTCCGAGCCGTCGCTGGCACTGCAGACACCGGTGCCTCTACACTGTATGGAGTAGCATGATGACAGACCAGAACCGCTTCAAGCCGCTAAAGGCGCTGCGCGCCTCAGAAGCCGATATTCAGATCAAAGCATTGTTTGACTATGATCCGGACAGGTTCGGCAATTTCTCGGCTGAGGCTGTTGGTATTCTGTTGGACTATTCAAAAACCCAAATGTCGCAAAAAGCCAAGGATATGCTGCTTGATCTGGCATCCAATTGCGAAGTGGTGGAACGGCGCGATGCAATGCTGTCCGGAGAGAAGATCAACACCACCGAAGATCGCGCGGTGCTGCACACGGCTCTGCGTGCCCCTTTGGACGCAGATATTGAAACCGATGGCGAAGACGTGGTTGGCCCGGTCCATGGCGTTCTGGCCGCCATGCGCGTTTTCTCCGATGGCGTGCGCAATGGCACCATCAATGGAGCAACCGGCAAACATTTCACCGATGTCGTGAATATTGGCATTGGCGGTTCCGACCTTGGACCGGCCATGGCAACCCTGGCGCTGAAGCCCTACCACGATGGGCCAAGGCTGCATTATGTCTCCAATGTCGACGGCGCACATATGGCCGACACGCTGGACGAACTGGATCCGGAAACAACGCTTTTCATCATCGCATCCAAAACATTCACCACCATCGAGACCATGACCAATGCCCGATCCGCCCGGGCATGGCTGTCAGCCAATCTTGATGACGCGGCTGTACCGCATCACTTTGCAGCCATCTCCACCAATCTGGATCGTGTTGAACAGTTTGGCATTCCTGAAGAACGTGTATTTGGTTTTTGGGATTGGGTTGGTGGCCGCTACTCTCTTTGGTCGGCAATCGGTCTGCCCATCATGATCGCCATCGGCCCCGATAATTTCGACGAGTTTCTGGCAGGTGGCCATGCCATGGATCGGCACTTCGCCAAAGCGCCTCTTCATGAAAATCTCCCGGTTCTGCTTGCATTGACCGGTATCTGGCATCGCTCCATCTGCGATTTTCCAAGCCGCGCAGTGCTGCCCTATGATCAGCGCCTGTCCCGGTTCCCCGCCTATCTCCAGCAATTGGATATGGAATCTAACGGCAAACAGACGACGCTTGACGGCAAAGCCGCCATCGGCGCTACTGGCCCGATTGTATGGGGAGAGCCGGGCACCAACGGTCAGCATGCGTTCTATCAATTGATACATCAGGGAACGACCATCGTTCCCTGCGAATTCCTCGTTGCGGCCAATGCCCATGAAGAAGCCGGAACACTTGGCGTTCATCATGATCTGTTGCTGTCAAACTGCCTGGCTCAAGGCCAGGCACTCATGGTCGGCAAGTCACGCGATGAAGTGGAAGCTGAATTGCGCAATGCCGGTATGCCGGACAGCGAAATTGCGACGCTTGCTCCGCACAAGGTATTTCCCGGCAATCGCCCATCTGTCACCATGGTTTACAGCAAGCTGACACCGGGCATGCTTGGCAAGCTGATTGCGCTTTATGAGCACCGTGTCTTTGTTGAAGGCGTGATCTGGAATATCAACTCATTCGATCAATGGGGTGTCGAGTTGGGCAAGGTCCTTGCCAATAATTTGTTGCCATTGGTTCAGGGTGAAACCAGCAGCAAACCTATCGATAGCTCAACAAACGGCCTGTTGAAGCAGCTTCACAAGCTACGCGACAAGGACTGACATTAAAGACATCTGATACGAAAAAGGGGCCTGACTGCGTCAGACCCCTTTCGAATTTTATAGTCCTATCGGATCACTTGCCAGCACGGGCAACCGCATCAATCAGCATTTTCTTGGCAGTTGCTGAATCTTCCCAGCCAACAATCTTCACCCATTTGTTGGGCTCCAGATCCTTGTAGTGAGTGAAGAAATGCTCGATCTGCTTCAGGGTAATCTCTGGCAGATCAGTGTGATCTTTCACATGATCATAGCGCTGGGTCAGCTTGGGTGACGGAACAGCAAGAATTTTCTCGTCACCACCAGATTCATCTTCCATCACCAGCACACCAATCGGGCGGCAATTGATAACGGACCCAGGCATCAGCGGGCGCGTATTGGCAATAATCACGTCTGCCGGGTCCCCATCTTCCGAAAGTGTGTGGGGCACAAACCCGTAATTGCCGGGATAACGCATCGGCGTGAACAGGAAACGGTCGACAAACAAAGCACCGGATTCCTTGTCCAACTCATATTTAATCGGTTCATCACCAATCGGAACTTCAATAATGACATTGATGTCTTCAGGTGGATTTTTGCCAATAGCGATTTTATCCAGATTCATCTGCAGCAGCCTCATATGTTTGAGCAGTCATTGCGGCGGTCATGCCGCAAGCCGCGCCATCTTTCAAGATAAAGCCGCGAATTTAGCGCTGAACTTTCGTTTTACGTAGTTTTTTAAGGCGTCGATCGTGTTTTGTTGCTTCTCTAAATGGCGCCCCGAAGCACAATGTGGATCCAGGGAAGCTGTCCAAACCTGAAAATGCCGGCCCCTAAGTCCAGCGAAACCCGATGGTTGGCGCTTGTGTGCCGCCAAACATTTCGTGAGACCGCACAAAGGCTTCTCCGCCAAGCGCCGCATAAAAACCGGTGGCCTGATCATTGGCCTCAAGTGCCCAGACAATCAACGGCCCATGCTGCATGTCTTTCAATTCCGCACGCACACGGTCAAACAACGTCCGACCAAATCCCAGTCCCTGATACTCCGGCAGCAGATACAGTTCGAAAATCTCGCCCCAGCGTGAAACTGCATGAGGAGGGTAATTGCGGCGACCGGTGCCAAAATTTGCATAGCCGACAACACTGCCATCAAATTCAAGCACCAGAAGCCGGGATTGCCGCACCCTTGCGCCGCCACCGCTCATGCGTCCGCCGATGGAAGCGGGTTCGGCATTCAACTTTTCAACCGCCGAATGCCACCAATGCTGGTTGCGCCGTGCAATGGATTCACGCAGCGCAGTCCCGTTTAAAATGCCATGATAGGCATTGAACCAGGACGCCCGATGCACCTGTGACAAAACGGCGGCATCGCCAAGTTCAGCTGTTCGTATATGTATCGATGAACTGTCCATGAAGTGAATGATTCGTTAACAATTGGGCAGGATCGTGGCTGGAGCAAACTATCCTTGGTTTTGCTGTTTCCGTAATGTTGCAACCCGCAATGTCATAACCACCAATGCAAACACCATGAGATGGCCGCACGTTTCCAGCGTTTCCTCCAGATTGTGACGCCAGACAGCAAATTCAGGCAGGAAGGCCAGGTAACCTCGGTCAACAATTTTCGAGAGGAAGTATATCAGGAATGCACCACTCAGAAAAAACCGGATCATGCGGCATTGCAGAAATTCGCTGATTTGGCTTCGGCTCATCCAGCCCCAGATCATGATGACCACCAATGCAATGTAGAACCCGTTATTGGTGCCCCAAAAATGCAGCTCTCTGAAAAACAATGACCAGACAAAACAGGCCAGGAGAAGAGAGAATTTCGCGCCGACCCATCGATGAACCGCCAGTACCAATGCGGCGGTCATCCCGATGACGACAGGCGCAGCGATTTCCTGAACCGGCTTGTCAGTCATCCACCCTATTGGCGTTGTTGAAATGGCCCAAATAATCAGAGACAGAACAAACGGCAGCAACCAGACAAGCACGGGGATGGACTTAAGAACATCTACAGCCGTTTTTGATAGAGATACAAAAAGATCTGTGAGCCGTGCCCTGACTGTTGTGGCACCTGTAGCAGTCATAATCCATCCAGTTCAGCACATATTGCGTTGGCCCAAATGATAGCACGAAATTTCATCACCCAGCCAATCTTATCATAGTGATATCCGCTTCTTCAGACCTCACAATCACTACAGTCATGACAGTTTTTTATCATACCGGACAAAGTCGCTCAAAGTTCCAATCCGATCATACAGGTGTCGCGCAGTTTGGTTTCCCGCATCGGTGAACCAATAGAGATGATTGGCACCAAGGCGTATGGCTTCTGTGGAAGCAGCTTCGATCAGAGCTCGGCCAACGCCGCCACCGCGTTTCGATCCGGCAACATACAAATCTTCAAGATAGCAGCGCGGTTCAATATCCCAGGTGTTGAAGTGCATCAGACAATGGGAAAAACCAACGACGACACCATCTTTATCTTCCGCCACAAGCGCAAAAAAGCCGCCCTGCCCACCTGCAATGCGTAACCAGGTGCTTTCCGTCACCTTGTCACTCAAGGTCACGTCGTAAAAAGCAAGATAGCCATGCCACAAACCTTGCCAGGCCACTTTGTCTTCGGGCTTGATCGCGCGGATAATCATAGCAGCCTCAAATCCCGAACCACCAGGCTGCAAGCCCGAGAAACGCGAAAAAACCGACAACATCAGTCACTGTTGTCACAAACACGCCAGACGCAATGGCCGGGTCGGCCTTCAGCTTATCGAGCACAATCGGGATCAGGATGCCGGCAAGACCGGCAGAAAACATGTTGATGATCATGGCCAGCGCAATGATTATGGACAGCGCCGCATTCCCAAACCACATGGCGGTAACCAGGCCGATAACAATCGCAAACAGAAACCCATTAATCAGACCCACGGTGCTTTCACGCAGAATAATTCGGCGCACATTGTAGGAATCCAGTTCACGTGTCGCCAAAGCGCGCACAGCAACTGTCATGGTTTGGGTAGCCGCATTGCCGCCCATGCTGGCCACGATAGGCATCAGAACCGCCAAAGCGACCATCTGCTGGATCGTGGCGTCAAAAAGACCAATGATAACGGAAGCCAGCACAGCCGTGCCAAGATTGACCATCAGCCAGATGAAGCGACTGCGCACGGCATTGAAGACATTATCCGAAATCTCCTCATCGCCGACACCGGCCATGCGCTTGAAATCTTCTTCATGCTCTTCCTGAATGACATCCACAATGTCATCAATGGTCAGCACACCAACCAGGCGCTCCGATTCATCGACAACAGCGGCGGTCACCAGATTGTAGCGCTCAAAGGTTCGGGCAACTTCTTCCTGATCTTCTTCGGCATGCACGGTATGGGCAGTTTCACCCATTATGTCGGAGACAGAAACAGGACGCTTGGTGCGCAACAGACGATCCAGCGCCACAGTTCCCAAAAGACGGTACGTGGGATCGACCACGAACAATTCATAGAAACTCTCGGGCAGATCTTCCGTATCACGCATATAGTCAATCGCCTGACCCACCGTCCAAAACGGTGGAACGGCGATATACTCAGTCTGCATGCGCCGTCCGGCGGATTCTTCGGGATAATTCAAAGACCGTTGAAGAACGACCCTTTCCAGAGCCGGAAGCTGATCCAGAATTTCTGCCTGATCTTCGGCGGTCAGATCTTCCAGAATGAAAACAGCATCATCACTGTCGAGTTCCGAAAGCCCTTCAGCAACCGAATCTACCGGTAGATTTTCCAAAAGGCTCAGACGAACGCCTTCATCCAACTCGGTCAGGGCCGTAAAATCAAAGTCAGACCCAAGCAGCGCAATCAGCCGTGAACGCTCTGGTGCTGGTAGAGCTTCAATCAAATCCGCCAAATCTGCTTCATGCAGATCAGTGGTCAGTTGGCGCGCCAGGGCTTTATCACTGCCCTCAATCGCAAGCAGAACAGCATCCACAAAGATTGTCGCCATGCCGCCGGTCTCCGGATCATGGATTGTCCATTCCGGCGCAGCAGCATCTGGTCCGTCTAGCGGATCACTTTCGTCATTCGAGGAAGTGTTTTGCACCATGATTGTGAGCTTCTGGATGTCAGGGTTTCAACATCCATAGCGCCTTATTGGCGAACATCCAATGCAAAGAACGATGGCCCGAAAGATTTCAGGAAATCATCCCGTCAATTTGCGGAACCATGAGTTTCAGCAAAGCGGCAATTTCCATTTTGGTTTTGGAAAACCGATAGGACGGCACGGGAATGGAAAGAGCATAGATCTGGCCTGTGGGGTCGCGAAATCCGTAACCAACGGCAGAAATACCTTCAGTATGCTCATCAAAGTCCCAGGCAAGGCCAGTGGCGCGAATGTCCTCAAGCTCAGCAATGAGCGTGGATAAGGCTTTGTCCGACTGGCTGGCTTTCAACTCGCGCGCCGCCAACGTGGCTGCTATTTCGTCATCAAGCAAAGCCAATGCGGCTTTGCCATTTGCCGTAGAGATCAAGGGGAAATTTTCGCCCACCGCTGAAACAGTTCTCACACGGTGTGTGCCGACAACCTGATCAACGAACACCAGATGATCGTCTCGCAGCACAGCCAGATCGACGGTCTCGCCCGTGCGTTCAGCTATTGTCGACATGATGGGCCGCAGCAATTCAGCCGCATCTACCCGCCCTGCCGCTGCCAGTGACTGGATTTCCGGCCCCAGGCGCAATCCGCCTTCAGCCGCTGTATTCATGATCAGCTTTTCTGCCAGCAGCGCATTGACGATGCGCTGGACAGTTGAGCGCGGCAGCCCCACCCGATCTGAAATCTGGCCCAGACTGAGGCCGCCATTATCCTGCTTCAGAACGCGAAGAATCTCGGCCGCACGGGCAATAACTTGCACACCCTGATGTTGCGCAGATTTGCGCGTGACAGCTTGCTCCATTGGAAGTGTCGAACCTAACGAATCGGTTTCTGCAGATGTCATTCCTACATCCTTTCGCCAAAGAAATGGATTGTTGGAGAAATAATCCAAAAACTCTTGACCGCATTATGGTACATATGTATCGTAATGCAATACATTTGATCAATTTGCTGAACTTTGGGAGGAGTGAGCATGAGCATCACAGTCCGCGGCATAGAATTTCAAGACAATCTAGACAACGACATGGGGGTTGAGTTTTACAACCTCTCCCACCGTTATGGCTTCCAGTGCCCCAACTGGCCATATTTTCGAGATGTTCAGATAGAACGCAAGCATTATATGGCGAAATCCGGCGTGCTAAGCCAAACTCTCACTACCACAATGCACGTAACCACACACATTGACGCTCCTGCCCATGTGGTTCCCGGCACACCCTTTATCGACGAAGTTCCACTGCCGCATTTCTTCGGATCTGGCCTTGTAGTGTCCATTCCAAAAAAGAAATGGGAGCAGATTACAGCTGACGATCTGGAAAAAGCCTGTGGCCATGCCATTCGCAAGAATGACGTTCTGATCATCAACACTGGCTGGCACAAGCAATATGAAGATGGCGATTACTTTGCCTATTGCCCGGGCCTTGTTCCGTCCGCCGCCGAGTGGATGGTGGAAAAAGGCATCAAGGTTGTTGGTCATGATACTCAGGCAAACGACCACCCGCTGGCAACAGCCATCGGTCCTCAGCGCAATGGTCCGATCCTGCCGCATCTGGAAGCTGAATATAAAGAATGGTCCGGCGGCGTTGACTGGAAAGATGCATTCCCTGAGTGGGAACCGGTTCATAATATCCTGTTCTCAAACGGCATTCTGGGTATTGAAAACGTAGGCGGCGATCTGGATGCGATCACCGGCAAACGCTGTACCTTTGCCTTCTTCCCATGGAATTGGGATCGCGGTGATGGCTGCATCATCCGTCTGGTTGCCATGATCGACAAAGGCCAGCAATACCGCATCGAAGCGGGCGAGTCGTTCTGATGCATGTCAAACGCTTCGCTGATACGGAATCATATGACGCCCCCAATCATTGGGGCGTCGTAGGACTGCGGCTGCAGGGTTTTGAAGATGGCGGCCCTGAAAACCAGTGGATTGGTTATTCCCAATTCCTGCCGGGGGGTGGCGCCGGGCCCGATGCCACACCTTTTGAAAAAGTCTATGTGGTTCTGTCCGGTGAAATGACCGTCATCATTGATGGTGAGGAGACCGTTCTTGGTGCAATGGATTCATGCACGATTGCGCCCAATGAAATGCGCGAAATCGTGAACCGGTCCAAACACACCTGCAATATGCTTGTTGTGATCCCCTATCCGGACGGCAAGCGACCAGGAGCAGCCTGATGAGCTTTGAAAACCCACTCGACATGTTCAATGTCAAAGGCAAAGTTGCACTGATTACCGGCGCGTCTGGTGCATTTGGTGCGGTCGCCGCAAAGGCACTTGCAGGTGCCGGTTGCAAATTGGTGCTGGCTGCGGGCAATGCCGATGCACTGGCGGAAATCGAGGCCGAATGCAAAGCGGCCGGTGCCGAAGTTGAGGCGTTGAATACACGCCCCGATGACGAAGCCAAATGCGGCGCCATGGTTGAGGCAGCTGTCACACGCTTTGGCCAGCTCGATATTCTTGTTGTAGCCTCAGGCATGAACAAGGTTGCCAAAATCAAAGACATGCCGGTCGAAACCTTCACATCTGTAATGGACGCAAATGTTACCCAGTCCTGGATGTTGGCAAAAGTCGCAAGCGTCCAGATGACAGCACAGATTGACGCCGGCACAACGGACACTGGAAAAATTGTTCTGGTCTCCTCTGCCCGTGGTCTACTCGGTCATCCAGCTGGCTACAGTGCATATTGCGCCTCAAAGTCTGCCGTTGACGGCATTACAAAAGCGCTGGGCTGCGAATTGGGTCCAACCGGCATCACGGTCAACGCCATTGCGCCAACCGTATTCCGTTCGCCCCTCACAGCCTGGATGTTTGGCGATACCGATGAAGCCAAGGCTGTGCGTGCTGGCTTCCTGGCGCGCGTACCAAAAGGACGGCTTGGCGAACCGGAAGATCTGGTCGGCCCGTTGCTGTTCCTGGCCTCAAAAGCATCTGATTTTTATACAGGGCATATCCTGTATGCAGATGGCGGATATACGGCGGGTTAAATGTCCTCAGCAACCTTGCGCAACATAGCAATCATCGGTGCGGGTCTTATGGGTCATGGCATCGCCCTGACCTTTGCTCGCGCTGGATATGCTGTCCGTGTTTACGATCCGGTTGCAGACAGTCTGGCGACCCTGAAGGCCCGCATTTCTGACAGTTTGATCGCTCTGGGTGTGCCTGCTGATGATGTGCCCGCCATCATAACCAACGTGACACCCTGCTCCGATCTGTCTGATGCAGTCAGCACCGCCGATCTTGTGGTCGAGGCTGCGCCGGAAAAACTGGCGCTGAAACAGCAGATTTTCGCTGATGTGGAAGCCCTGGCTCCGGCCCATTGCCTGCTGGCGTCCAACACATCGGTCATTCCGATTACCAGCATCATGGAAAATCTCGGCGATCGCAGTCGCGCACTGGGAACCCATTGGTGGAACCCGCCGCATATGATCCCGCTGGTCGAAGTCATTCGAACCGAATGGACCACGGATGTGGCAATGGAGCAGATGGTCGCCATTCTGGCTGAAATCGGCAAGACTCCGGTTCGGGTGGAAAAAGACGTCCCCGGCTTCATCGGCAACCGCCTGCAGCACGCTTTGTGGCGTGAGGCAGTCAGCCTGGTCGAAAACGGTGTCTGCTCTGCAGAGGCTGTTGACAGCGTTATCAAATCCAGTTTCGGCCGCCGCCTTGCAGTGCTTGGCCCACTGGAAAATGCCGATCTCGTCGGCACCGATCTGACCCTTGATATTCATCAAAACGTGTTGGCCGATCTGGAGGCAAGTGGCGCACCGTCACCTTATCTGGAGCGCCTTGTATCCGAGGGTAAACTGGGTATGAAATCCGGTGAGGGCTTTCGCAACTGGACATCAGAGACAGCCGAAGCAACCCGCAACCGTGTCACGACGCATCTGAGGAAACTCGATACAATACTGGAATAAATCACCCGCCTTTTGTGGAGGACGGGAATTCAGGAGGAAGACTATGACAAGAAAAACCAATCATGCCAGCGTCACACGCCGAACCGTTCTCACCGGTCTGGGCGCTACAATTGCAGCACCAGCCATTCTGCGTCACAGCCGTGCCTATGCAGCCAATCCGGTTATCAAAATTGGCCATGTCAGCCCACGCACTGGCCCGGTCGCAGCTTTTACGGAAGCGGATGATTTTGTCCTGGCAGGAATTCAGAAAGCCTTCGCTGGCGGCCTGATGAACAATGGCAAAACATATGATGTTGAAATCATCTCAAAAGATTCCCAATCCAACCCCAATCGGGCATCGGAAGTTGCGGCCGAGTTGATCCTCAGCGACGAAGTGGACCTCATTGTTGCAGCATCCACACCTGAAACAACCAATCCGGTAGCTGATCAGGCTGAAATCAACGACGTTCCCTGCATCACCACCGATTGCCCATGGCAGCCTTACTTCTTTGGCCGCAACGGCAACCCTGCCGAAGGATTCCGCAGCACTTACCATTTCTTCTGGGGTCTTGAGGATGTAATTGGCGCATTCTTGGACATGTGGAGCGCAAGTGGCGTCACCAAGAACGTTGCGGGTCTCTTCCCCAATGATGCGGATGGAAATGCCTGGGGCGATCCCGAGCTTGGTCTGCCAAAGCCGCTGGCCGCTGCTGGATACAATCTTGTTGATCCGGGCCGCTATCAGCCATTGTCCGATGATTTCTCTTCACAGATTTCAGCTTTCAAGGAAGCTGGCTGTGAAATCGTCACCGGCAACATGATCCCGCCTGACTTTGCCAATTTCTGGTCGCAGGCAGCGCAGCAGGGTTTCAATCCAAAGATTGTCACCATTGGTAAAGCGCTTCTGTTCCCGTCAGTTGTCAATTCATTCGGTGAGCGGGCCAATGGTCTGTCATCTGAAATCTGGTGGTCACCAAACCATCCGTTCTCATCCAGTCTGACACAGGCATCCGCGAAAGAACTGGCAGACAGCTATGTTGCTGATACTGGCCGCGCCTGGACGCAGCCAATCGGCTTTAAACATGCCTTGTTTGAAGTGGCCGCAGATGTGATCACACGGGCATCAGACCTGGATGATCCAGAAGCCATTGTTGAAGCGATTGCCGCAACAAATCTCAACACAATCGTTGGTCCTGTTGATTGGTCAAAAGGCCCGGTCAAGAACGTCACCAAGACACCGCTGGTCGCAGGCCAGTGGCAGAAACAGGGTGACGCATTGGAGCTGGTCATTACAGCAAACAAGCTTGCACCGGAAATTCCGGTTGGTGGCGAATTGCAGTTGATCGGCTGATCTGGCCCAACGCACCCGATACCCGCCTCATCGGTCTCACGACCGGTGAGGCAATTTTGGAAACACCATGTCAACTGTTTTGAAACTGCAGGATGTCTCCAAGGCATTCGGTGCTATCACAGTATCTGATGAACTGAGCTATGAGTTGCAAAGCGGCGAAGCTCTGGGCGTCATTGGGCCCAATGGCGCTGGCAAAACATCCATGTTCAATCTGATCACCGGTGCTTTGACACCCGATGCCGGCAGCATCTGGTTCAATGGCACCGATGTGACAGGCATGAGCGCCGCGAAGCGCTGCCGCAGCGGCATTGCACGCTCATTTCAGATACCGCAGCCCTTTGGCGCGATGACTGTTTTCGAAAATGCTCTTGTGGCAGCAACCCATGGAGCTGGCCTCACCAAATCAGAGGCAAACGAGCAATGCCTCAGTGCGCTTGAACAAACCGGGCTTTTGCCAAAAGCAAATATTCTGGCTGGAAATTTGACGTTGCTGGAACGCAAGCGCCTTGAATTGACCCGCGCACTTTGCGCAAAGCCCAAGCTGCTACTGCTGGATGAAATTGCTGGTGGCCTGACCGAAAAAGAATGTCATTCGCTCGTCGACACCATCAAGGACATTCGCTCGACCGGCATATCCATCATCTGGATCGAACATATTGTGCACGCTTTGCTGGCTGTCGTTGACCGCCTCGTTGTGATTGATTTTGGCCGCAAGATTGCCGAGGGCGAACCAAAAGCCATCATGGACAGCAAGCAGGTCAAGGAAATCTATATGGGGATCGAAGTCGATGTCTGACCCGATCCTCAAAATTCAAAACCTCGAAGCCTATTACGGTGACTTTCAGGCCCTGTTTGGCATCAATTGCGAAGTCAAAAAGGGTGAGATCATTGCCATTATCGGTGCCAATGGCGCAGGCAAAACCACACTTATGCGGGCCATCACGGGATTGCTGAAAAGTGAACCGGATATGGTGCAGTGGCAGGGAAGTCCGGTTGGAGCTTTACGGGCAGATCAGGTCGCCGGACTTGGCATCGCCATGGTGCCGGAAGGCCGCCAGTTATTTCCCTCACTTTCAGTTGAGGAAAACCTTAAAATCGGCGGTCAGGTTGGCCGCAGCGGTGCCTGGAATCTGGAAGCGGTGTTTGAACTGTTTCCAATTCTCAAAGAACGCCGCAATGTGCCATCCACAGCTCTGTCAGGTGGACAACAGCAGATGGTCGCCATTGGCCGCGCTTTGATGTCCAATCCCGACCTGCTTCTGTTCGACGAAATCAGCCTGGGCCTCGCACCCATCATCATTAAAACCATTTACGATGCGCTTCCAAATATTGTTGGTGATGGCATGACCAGCATCATCGTTGAGCAGGACATTGCAAAAGCCTTGTCTGTCTCTGACCGCGTCTATTGTCTGCAGGAAGGACGCGTTTCGCTGGAAGGCGACGTAAAATCCATCTCACGAGAGGAAATCAGCAATGCCTATTTCGGAGTGTGATTCATGGATTGGGTAAATGCAGTCCTTCAAGGTGTCCTGCTGGGTGGGCTCTACGCCCTGTTCGCGGCTGGCCTGTCGCTGATTTTCGGCGTCATGCGTCTGGTCAATATTGCTCATGGTGACTTCATCGTTCTGGCCGCCTTTCTTGGCCTTGTTGTGACAACAACATTGGGTCTGCATTCCATGGTCGCCCTGCTCATTGTAGTGCCCTTCATGGCGCTGCTTGGTTATCTGCTGCAGCGCTGCGTACTGAACCAGACACTTGGCAAAGACATTCTACCGCCGTTGCTGGTCACATTTGGCCTGTCTGTGATCATTCAAAACGGACTTCTGGAAGTCTTTACCGCAAACCCGCAAAAGCTCAGCGCCGGTGCGTTGGAAACAGCCAGTATACCGCTGGGCGCGGGTCTGAATGCTGGCGTTCTGCCGGTTCTGACATTTGCGGCGGCGGTCGTGATCATTGCGCTGCTGCAGTGGATTTTCTACCGCACCGCTCTTGGCCGTGCCTTTCGCGCCGTGTCCGATAATCAGGACATCGCTCAATTGATGGGCCTGAACAAATCCCATATTTTCGGCCTCGCCATGGCCTTGTCCATGGCGGTCATTGCCATTGCCGGCATCTTCCTGGCGGTCCGCACCAGCTTTGACCCCTCCGTTGGTCCTGCCCGTCTGATCTTCGGCTTCGAAGCGGTCATCATTGGGGGCCTCGGCAATTTGTGGGGCACGCTGATTGGCGGCATTATTCTGGGCGTCAGCCAGAATATCGGCGCGCAGATCAACCCCGGATGGCAGCTATTGGCAGGCCATATTGCCTTTCTCGTCGTGCTGGCTGTGCGTCCGCGTGGCCTGTTCCCGAGGGTAGATGGATGAGCGCTGCAACCGATCATATTATTGTCCAATCCTCCCGGACCAGCCGGGCAGCCTCAATCGTGGCGTTGCTTTTGCTTGCCACACTTGTGGCTGCTCCCTGGTGGGCAGGCAGGGCCGATTTACGCCTCTTCGGTGAAATCTATCTCTATGTGGCTTTGGCCTGTCTGTGGAATTTTCTCGCAGGCTATGCGGGTCTTGTCTCGGTAGGACAGCAGGCCTTTGTTGGGTTTGGCGGCTATTGCCTGTTTGCACTGGCCATTTTTCTGGGCGTGCACCCCATGGCGGCTGTCCCATTGATATTCATTCTGGGAACGTTGATTTCCATTCCCGTCGCAGTTTTGATCTTCCGCCTGCGTGGCGCCTATTTTGCCATTGGCACCTGGGTCATCGCCGAAGTATTCCGCCTGTCCGCCGCGCAGATTTCAGCGCTTGGCGGAGGTTCGGGAACCAGTCTGCCGGTTGACATTGTCCGGGCCATTGCCTCGTCCAGATCAGGCCGCGAACATGCTGCCTATTGGGCAGCTTTAGCCGTTGCGATCCTTGTCATTGCCAGCGTCTATCTGTTCCTGCGCTCGCGGCAGGGACTGGCCCTGCAGGCGATCCGCGATAATGAAACCGCCGCACAGGCGATGGGCATCGATATCTGGCGCACCAAGTTCTTTGTCTACATCGTAACCGCTGGCCTGACATCGGCCGTTGGCGCATTGATTTTCCTGCAAAAGCTGCGCATTTCACCAGATGCCGCTTTCAGCGTGAATGACTGGACAGCCTTTGTCATTTTCATTGTGGTCATCGGCGGCATTGGGACCATCGAAGGCCCCATCATAGGAACCATCGTGTTCTTCCTGCTCCGCGAGACACTCGCAGATCTTGGGTCCGTTTACCTGCTTATTCTAGGGTTCGTCGCCATTGTCGTCATGCTGCGTGCACCCAGCGGGCTGTGGGGTTTTGTCAAAAGCCGCACGGGCATTGAATTGTTCCCAACCACCAGACGGGTAGAACCGAAGCGTAATTGAAGGAGGCCATTATGGCTCGAAAGCAGAAAAAGACCATCATCACTTGCGCCATAACAGGTGCAATTCACACGCCCACAATGTCTGATGCACTGCCCTTTACGCCCGAAGACATTGCCGATCAAGCCATCGCCGCGTCAGAAGCTGGCGCAGCCATTCTGCATCTTCATGCACGCCGGCCGGATGATGGCGGTGTATCAATCGATCCAGAGAATTTCAGACGCTTCCTACCGGTCATCAAACAGGCAACCGACGCGGTAATCAACGTCTCCACCGGCGGAAGCATTCTCAACACCATGGAAGAACGCATTGCGCCTGCCAAATGGGCATCACCGGAAATGTGCTCGCTGAATATGGGGTCCATGAACTTCTCTTTCCACCCTCTGGCTGACCGCTACAAGGAATGGAAATTTGATTGGGAAGAAGAATATGTCCGCAATTCCGACACCTACATCTTCCGCAATACGTTTTCCGATATTGGCTATGTTGCGAAGGAACTGGGCGAAGGTCACAACGTTAAGTTTGAACACGAATGCTATGATGTCGGCCATTTGTACAATCTGAAATTCTGCATGGATACCGGCCTGTTCAAGGCGCCGGTTTTCATCCAGTTCATTTTCGGAATTCTTGGCGGCATTGGCCCGGACATCGACAATCTGATCTTCATGAAACGCACAGCAGATCGCTTGTTTGGCGATGATTATCAATGGTCGGTGTTGGGTGCTGGCGGCGCACAGATGCCGTTTGCTGCCACAGCCTCTCAGATGGGCGGCAATGTCCGGGTTGGACTGGAAGATTCCCTCTTCGTGTCCAGAGGCAAACTGGCCGAATCCAACGCAGAGCAGGTCACCAAAATCCGCCGCATCGTCGAAGACCTTGGCTGCCAGGTCGCGACCCCGGATGAAGCGCGCGAAATGCTGGATTTGAAAGGTGCTGATCGCACTGCATTCTAGCAACGAAAAATTGCTGACACAGACCCTCGGATTAAACCCGAGGGTCTAAACTTCTTCCACGCAATTCACTGCAAAGTGGCCGTTACAATACGGTTTGGCATTGGCACAACCACAACTTCGCCCTGCCGAAACATCTCGACGCCCTCGCGCAACAGAGATTCAATCCGTCGTTGCACATCCTCCGGCTGAGCCTTCATGACAAAAGTGGCGCGCACAGTGGCTGCCTTCAGGAAGGCCACAAAATCATCGGGCGCACAGGTGATTTCGGACGGAAACGTTTCAATGGCAACATCGCCAAATCCAGCGGATTCCAAAACCTGTTTTGCAACAGTTTCATCCGCCAGACGAAATGCATCAGGCGCCGTTGGAGTTGTGACCGTCTGATCGATATTTCCAAGAATTGTCTCAAAAATCAGCCGGAATCCCTTTGATGCATCCGGGCCAACCCACGTGGTAAATCCATAGCGCCCGCCAGGTTTCAAAACCCGCGCAGCTTCCCGTATGGCCTTGTCTGGGTCAGGCAGATGATAATGTCCGAAATTGGTCAGGACTGCATCAAACGTGGCATCTTCAAACGGAAGGTTTTGTGCATCCCCCGTTACAAACCGAGCTGAGGGCACAGACACTGTAGCCTGCTCAATCATATCGGGCGCAAAATCAATGCCACTGACATTTGCGCCACTGGGCAACAAGTGTTTGGCAACAGCGCCTGTTCCGCAACACACATCCAGAATATGATCTGTGCGGCACGGTTTTATCAACTCAATCAATCTGGAGATTGTAGGCCCCGTCATCTTCAAAGTAGTCCTGTCATAGAGGGCGGCCCGTTCCTGCCAGCCAATCCATTCCAGCTTTTCAAATTTGCTGTAGATACTCATTTCCTGATGTCCTGTTCCTATTTGATTGGACAGAAACTAGATCGACAATTGTTGCAACAGATAGTCCATGGGCTGTAGTGTTGAACTACATAAAGTGGAGTAAACCGCTTTTCATCGTGGAGGATGACATGGAATACGGCCAGTTCTGCCCCATTGCCAAGGCTTCGGAAGTCATTGGCGAAAAATGGACAGTCCTGATCATTCGTGAAATTCTGATGGGTGGCAGGCGTTTTTCAGAGCTGCAGCGCGGCCTTGGTACCATATCACCAACCTTGCTGACCAAACGCCTCGCCGATCTGGAAAGCAACGGTCTGATCTACAGGAAAACCGTAAGCGGTCAGCGCAACCACGAATATTTTCCGACAGAAGCCTGCAAGGAGCTGCAACCGGTGCTCATGTCGATTGGCAATTGGGGCATGCGCTGGGCTCATGAAAATCTTCGGACGCATGAATATGACGTGGAACTGCTGATCATCTATCTGCAACGCAGCATTCAACCGGCAAAACTGCCACCATCACAAACCATCATCCAATTCACATTTTCCGATATGGTTGAAAAGGCCCGCTGGTGGCTGGTCTGTGATGCCGGCGAGGTCGAGGCTTGTGACAAGAATCCGGGCAAGGATATCGACGTCTATTTTAACACCACAGTCAAAACCATGACGGATATCTGGATGCAAAAACGCTCTTACCGGGACGCAAGACGTGCGGAGGAGATAGCCGTTACAGGCAATAATTATCTGGTCGATAATGTATGGTCATGGATGACCCACAGTCCGTTTGAAGCCCTGCCACCTGCCGAAAACATTCTATGATTTCGGCCGATGCAGGGCTACCGGTCCAACGCTTCAGGCCGCGTGATGATCAACCTCATGCGCCCTTTCGGCGTTAAATTCCCAAGGGCGATACAGCTTGAATCGCTGCTTCAGAAACTCCACAAACGCCCGTAGATTGGGAGCCATGCTCCGATGCGGCAAGAATACCACGTTGAAATCAACAGACGGCCCGCGATAGCCAGGAAGAACCGGCACCAGACGACCGGCGCGCACATGTTCATGCGTCATCCAGGCGGGAAGCAATGCAACGCCAATGCCGCTAAGGGTCATCGACAGCATGGCCTCATGATCCCGCACCGACAGGCGCGGCGTCACACGGACAGTTACGTCATCAGTGCCGCGCTTCAGCGCCAGATCGACGGGGCCGTAGGTGATCGCGCTGGAAATATAGGAGTGAGCTGACAGATCATCGGGATGCTCCAGCGGATCGGCAGACGCAAGATAATCCGGGCTTGCATAGAGCATCTGAGTAGACGATCCCAATGGGATGGCACACAAGGATTCATCGTCGATTTCACCTTTGCGCACGGCCAGATCACAGCGTTCTTCGCTCAAATCCACCTTACGGCTGGTAATCGTCAGGTTCAGGCGGATGTCGGGATAGGCCTTCATGAACTCCGGCAACACTGGCAGGATGAAGTTGCGCCCCAAAGTCTCCGGCACACTCACATTCAACAGTCCGCTTGGCGTGGAATGCATCAAGCGAATGGCGTAATCCGCGTCGCGAGCCTCACTCACCAGGCGCGCGCAATGCTCGTAATAAACCCGCCCGCTTTCGGTCAAGCCAAGCTTGCGGGTCGTACGGTGCATCAATTTTACATCGAGCCGGTCTTCCAGCGCAGCGACGCGGCGGCTGACATTAGATTTTGAGATTTGCAGCACATTGGCCGCTGCTGAAAAACTATTCTGCTCAACAACGGCGGCAAATGTCGCCATATCCGTCAAAGTTTCTGCGTCCATCGATTGTCCCACACATGTAACAATGTATCCATATTATGATTATTGTCATCTATATGAAAAAATGCCAGCATGCAATGAGAGCTGTGGAGGACTGTGTGCAGACTATGCATTCACTATAGGTTCAGCTTGAAAAGGGCCCAACGCCCGACATTTGCGCGCAAAGCGCAATGCACAGAATATCGGAGGAATTTGAGTATGAAGACTTTCACATCCAAAATCAAAACGGCTGCAGCTTCGGCCGCGATGATTGCCGGGCTGGGACTTGCAGCAACACCTGCCGCAGCGGTGGATTTGCCTTGCGACACTGCGCAACTCATCGTGCCTTGGGGCCCAGGTGGTGGCACAAGCGTCATTTTCGGCATCTTTGAGCAGGCCATTCAAAATTCAGATGCCGCAACTAAGATCAAAGTGGTGACAATGCCTGGTCAGGGCGGTGGACTTGGCGCAAAAGAAGCCCATGCTGCCAAGCCTGATGGCTGCACATTGTTTGCCATTCACCAGCATTTGCCTGTGAATTACATCAACGGCGTAACCGACTTCAACTGGGATGGATTTGAATCTGTCGCCATGCTGACTGACACACCAGAAATCATCGGTGCTGGTGGCCATGTCGACTATGATGATCTGGAAGGCATGCTGGCAGCAGCCAAAGCCGATCCGGGGAAAATTCCAACCGGCGTTTCCATGGGCGCAACCAGCCACTTCCTCTGGATCATTCTGGGCTCCAAAACCGGTGCAGATTTTGCTTATGTTCCGTTCCAGGGCGGCACTGCAGGACGCATAACCGGACTGCTCAACGGTACCATCGATCTGGGCGGCATCAATATGGCTGCAGCACGCACCCAGCGCGGTGACGGCAAACTGAAAGCCTTCGCTATTGCTGCAAATGAGCGCAGCGATCTGATTCCCGATGTGCCAACTCTGAAAGAGCTTGGTGTCGATATGACCTTCTCCCTGACACGCGGTGTAATGCTGCCAAAGGGAACACCTAAGGACATCGTCGATTATTGGGCAGGTATCTTCAAAGGCCCAACAGAAAACGCTGAATTTGTTGCAGAGCAGGCAGCCAAGGGAACATCCGTGGTTTATCTTGGACCTGAGGACTACACCAAATGGTGGGAAGCAACGTCAGCTGATTTTGTCAATGCTGCCAAAGAACTGAAAATGGGCCGTTTCCAGTAAACAGTCCTGGCGGGGTCCGTTTGGACCCCGCTTTTCATAATTTCCTGACCTGAACCATTTGTCGGAATACGACAAGACGCGGCATCGACCACAGAAGACCGCGCTTAAGGGATATTACAATGCAACTGAACCGCGATACCGCAATCGCCATTGTTTCATTGCTCATCTGTGGCGCATTGCTGGTCAGCACATTTCAGATGCCTGAACCGATGTTCAATCAGATGCCTGCAACATTGTGGCCGCGTATGATTATTGTACCGCTGGCCCTGTTATCACTGGTCCTGCTTGCGAAAGCGCAAATGGCCGGCGCTGATGAGAGCACCCCAATCAGAAGTTTTTCGGATTGGTTTTCCTACTACAAGAACCCGATCATCTGTTTTGCCCTGTTCTTTCTGTTTCTTGTCAGCATGCCGGTGCTGGGCATGCTCATTGGTGGCCTGCTCTATGTCTTCATCACATTGAATGTACTTGGCGGCTGGTCCCCGCAAATGCTGCTGCGCCACGGATTGGTTGCGGTGTTTTTCGTTGTCGGCATGTGGACCATATTCACGCAACTGCTCGGAGTGTTTTTACCCGAGGGCATATTGCTGAGAGTGTATTAGACCATGGAACTCTTCACCAATCTTGGCCTTGCCAGTGCTGAACTTTTCTCACTGACTACAATGGCGCTGATGATGCTGGGTACGCTGGTTGGCCTTTTGGCCGGTGCCATTCCCGGGTTCACAATCGCTATGGCAGTTGTGCTGGTTCTGCCCTTCACCTTTGCCATGTCGCCGGTGCAAGGCCTTGCAACCATGATTGCGGTTTATGTTGGGGGTCTGTCCGGCGGATTGATGTCAGGCATTCTCACTGGCATTCCCGGAACCCCCTCTTCGGTTGCCACAACATTTGACGGATACCCCATGGCCAAATCCGGCAAGGCCGGTCTGGCGCTTGGCATTGGCGTCTGGTCCTCTTTCTTTGGCGGCATCATTGCATCGATCGTCCTGATGCTGATCGCGCCTCAACTGGCACTCATCGGACTGGAGTTTCAGCCAGTCGACTTCTTTGCGCTGGTCATATTTGCACTCACGGTCACAGCCAGCCTTGCCGGCAATGAAATGCTTAAAGGCCTGATGGGCGCGCTTTTTGGCCTGTTGATAGCCACCATCGGCAGCGATGTCGTCTTCGGGTTGCCCCGTTTTACGTTTGGAATTGACGCGGTCTCAAAAGGCTTTGCTTTCCTGCCGGTTCTTGTCGGCCTGTTTGCTTTTAGCCGATTGTTAAATGATGTCCGCGATCCAGATTCCGCCTCAAAACGCCTTGGTGGAGATCAATCCGCCAATGTGGTGCAAATCGACTATATCGCATCCTGTAAAGTGGTACTGGCAAGGTGGGGAAATGTCCTTCGCTCTTCACTGCTTGGTGTTTTCGTCGGCGTACTTCCTGCGGCAGGCAGCACCATTTCAAATATCCTGGCCTATGATCAGGCCAAGAAAGCCTCCAAGGAACCAGAGACATTTGGCAAAGGTGCCATTGATGGCATCATTGCACCGGAATCAGCTAACAATGCCACTGCTGGCGGCGCGCTCATTGTCATGATGGCGCTGGGACTACCGGGCGACATTATGACCGCCATTATGCTCGGAGCATTGCTGATTCATGATGTCATTCCCAGCCCCTCCTTCATCTCTGATGAACCGACAATAGCCTACTCGATTTTCCTGGCTTTCTTCGTCGCAAACTTCATGATGTTGTTTCTTCAATCCATCACCCTGCGCGGTTTCGTGATGGTCACCAAAGTGAAGATGTACATGCTGACAGCCGTCATCCTGTTCTACTGTGCATTGGGCATATTTGCGCTCAACAACATCGGTTACGACATGTGGACGCTGTTCATATTCGGAGTTCTTGGCTTTGTGATGCGCGCGCTGGGCTTTCCCATCGTGCCAATTGTCCTTGGTGTTGTGCTGGGCCAGATCGCTGAAACACGGCTTAGCCAGGTTTTTGCGCGCGGTGATGGGCTGGAGGTCTTCCTTACACGACCATGGGCGCTGTTCTTTATCCTGCTAAGTGCATTTTCTATCATGTTCCCATCCTATCAAAAGCATATGGGCAAGAAGCGATGGACTCGTTTCTTCCTGCCGGTGCTGCTGATTGTGATGTCCGTTCCTGTCTTCACGATGCCGGGTTATGTGAGGCCTGTCATTGCCGGGCTCATGCTGCTAACCGGTATCGTTCAGTTGATCATGCGATTGAGAGAACCTTCTCTCACGGCCGATCAAACACCAACCACCTGACACAATTTTAAATTTGGAGAACTGCTATGGACATGGGCCTCAAAGGCAAAACAGCGCTTATTCTGGGTGCATCCCAGGGATTGGGCCACGCCATTGCTGAAAAATTGGCAGCAGAAGGTGCAAATCTCATCCTGTCTTCGCGCCGTCTGGAAGCACTTGAAACGGTGGCCAATGACCTGTCCTCAAAATATGGCGTGGAGGTTCAATGCGCCGCCATTGATCTGACCGACAGCACGCAACTGGACGCGTTTTGCGAGCGTATTCGCAATGAATTCAAGCCTGACATCCTGCTTAACAATGCTGGCGGCCCACCACCCTCGCCATCCACCGGCGTGGCTCCTGATGTTTGGAAATCGGCGGCGCAAGGACTGTTGTTCAGCCTCATTCAGGTCACAGAAGCGGCTGTCGACGTGATGCGTGCCAAAAAATGGGGTCGTATTCTGGCCATTGGCTCTTCTGGCGTTGTACAGCCCATTCCAAATCTTGCTGTGTCAAACACAATCCGCGGAGCCATGGCTGGCTTCTGCAAGACGCTTGCTGCCGAAGTTGCCGGTGATGGCATCACGGTCAACATGATCCTGCCTGGCAAAATCGATACGGCCCGTGTCGGACAATTGGACACGGCGCGCGCCAAGCGGGAAGACAAAACGCTGGAGCAGGTTCGCAAGGAAATCGCCGCTTCCCTGCCCGCCAAGCGTTATGGAAAACCGGAAGAATTCGCCAGTGTTGCCGTCTTTCTCATGAGTGAGCCAGCAGCCTATGTCACCGGTCAGATGACACGGGTAGATGGCGGAATGATCCGCAGTATCTAAAGCAGTTAAAACAGGAATGTCGGACATGCCTCTTTCTCAGAAAAATGCAGCACCTGCAACGGTTGAACGGCCCGGCGGTCATATTCTGGCCGACCAGCTGAAAATACTGGGTGTCGATACAGTGTTCTGCGTACCGGGAGAGAGCTTCCTAGACCTGCTGGACGGGCTTTATGATCACACAGACACCATAAAAACCGTTGTGTGCCGCCACGAAGGCGGTGCTGCCAATATGGCCGACGCCTATGCCAAAATGACCGGAAAACCGGGCATATGTGCCGTGACACGAGGCCCCGGTGCAACCAATGCATCCAACGGAATCCATACCGCCTTTCAGGATTCATCGCCCATGATTGTCCTGATCGGTCAGGTTGGACGCGGAATGGTAGACCGTGAAGCGTTTCAGGAAATGGACTATCGGCAGGTCTTTGGTCAAATGGCCAAATGGGTGGCGCAAATTGAAGATGCCAGCCGTATTCCTGAATATCTGTCCCGTGCCTGGAAGACCGCTATATCAGGACGCCCCGGACCGGTCGTGCTTGCCTTGCCAGAGGACATGCTGTCCGAGATGGCAGTAGCCCAGGATTTGCAGCCCGGCACGATCACACAACCTGCCCCTGCACCTGAGGCCATATTCAAGTTAGACAACTTACTGAAAGAAGCTCAAAAGCCGTTGCTGCTGCTGGGTGGTCCCGGTTGGGATGCAAAATGCGGCCCCAAGGCATTGGCGTTTGCCGAACGTATGGGCCTGCCGGTTGCCACCAGTTTTCGGTGTCAGGATTACGTCGATAATGATCACCCAAATTATGTGGGCGTTATTGGAATTGCACCCGTGCCAAAGCTGCGCAAGCGCATAGCCGAGGACGTGGACCTGCTGATAGTGGTTGGCTCCCGTCTGGGAGAAATGACCACGCAGGGCTATTCCCTCATCAACATACCCGACCCGCAAATGACCTTTGTTCATGTGCATCCCGGTGCCGAAGAGCTCGGCCATGTCTACAATCCCGATCTGGGTATTGTATCTTCTGCTGCGAAATTCCTTGACGCATTGCAAACCATTGAAACCGGCGATGGCAAACAGCGCTGGGGCGAATGGGTCACCGAACAACGCGCAGATTATCTGGATTTTCTGGAACCAACCGAGGTTCCGGGCAACGTCAACATGTCGAAAGTCATTCGCCATTTATCAGCCGAGATGCCCAAAGACACTGTGCTGACCAATGGCGCGGGCAATTATACGGTCTGGGGCCACAGGTTTCACAAACACTGCGCCTATCGCACCCAATTGGCTCCCACCAGCGGGTCCATGGGCTATGCGGTTCCAGCAGCCATTGCCGCAAAAATTGCATCGCCAGATCAGCCGGTGGTGTGTCTTGCCGGCGACGGATGTTTCCTGATGACAGCGCAGGAACTGGCAACCGCAAAACAATACAATCTCGATATCATCTATCTGGTCGTCAACAACTCCATGCTTGGCACAATTCGGATGCATCAGGAACGCCACCATCCCGACCGCACCATTGCCACCGATCTGCTGAACCCGGATTTTGTCGCTTACGCAAAATCCTTTGGCATTTCCGGTGAGAAAGTTGAGCGGACAGAAGACTTTGCTGCCGCCCTTGATCGCGCCAAATCCGCTAAGGGAGGCTACCTGATTGAACTGATTGTTGATCAACAGGCATTAACCCCGATGCAGACACTGGCTGACGTCACCCAGCAGGGCCACAGCGCACAAAAACGCTGACATAAGGAGAAAATCATGATCGTTGAACAACGAACCTACACGTTGCAGATTGGCGCTGCGCCAAAATATCTCGAACTGTATGAAGCAGAAGGTCTGGCCATTCAGCGCGCAATTTTGGGCCGCATGGTGGGATATTTTTCAAGCGATATTGGTGCATTACATCAAATCATACATATGTGGGCCTATAAGGATTATGCAGAACGCGAAGAACGACGCACGAAACTGGGTGCAGACCCGCGTTGGAAAGCCTATATCCCCAAAGTCCGCGAGCTTCAGATTGCTCAGGAAAACAAAATTCTGATCCCTGCCCCGTTCAGTCCATGGGGACAGGATGATCCTTCATTCGATATGGCAACAACGAACAGCTAAACTAAGGAAACAAAGATGATCGACCTTTATACCTGGACCACTCCCAATGGCCGCAAAGTTTCAATTCTGCTGGAAGAGTTGGGTGTGGCCTATAATGTCCACGCCATCAATATCGGTCAGGGCGATCAAAAGACGCCAGAGTTTCTGAAGATCGGCCCGAATAACAAAATCCCTGTCATCGTTGATACTGACACCGGCGTTTCCATCATGGAGACCGGTGCCATCATGATTTATCTGGCTGAGAAGCACGGGAAATTCCTGCCGACAGACCCACTGAAGAAGATCGAAGTCATCGAATGGCTGATGTGGCAAATGGGTGGACTTGGCCCAATGCTTGGTCAGGCGCATCATTTCCTTCACTTCAATCCAGGCAAAGCTTCTTATGCAGAAGAACGGTTTGCAACTGAAGTGAAACGGCTCTATGGCGTGCTCAACACACGCCTTGAAGGTCGTGAGTTCATTTGCGATGAATACTCGATTGCCGATATGGCTTGCTGGCCGTGGATTTCACGCTATGAGTGGCAGGGCATTGATCTTGCTGACTATCCAAATGTCCGCGCTTGGTATCAACGTCTTCTGGCGCGTGAAGCCGTACAAAAGGGCTATCACGTCCCCAAAGTCATGGGCGAAATACCTGCTGGCTAAACCAAACGTCTTGATCTGATTTTGGGGACCGTTTCTCGGCCTCCACCCACGCCGATTTGTATTCGAAGGACACACATATGTTAATGGGAAAACACCTCATCGCTGGCAACTGGGTTGGCGGAGACGCCGAGTTCCAGAACATGCCGGTTTCCGGCAGCGCCGACAGTTTTGCAGTTGGCACGCCCGATCATATTGATCAGGCAGCGCGCGCCGCAGAAGACGCATTCTGGTCTTATGGATATTCCTCCCGGGCCGAGCGCGCCAAATTCCTACGCAGCATCGCCGATCATATTGATGCACGCGGCGATGACATCACCGCAATGGGTGTGAAGGAAACAGGTCTGCCGGAAGGCCGCCTCGCTGGCGAACGCGGTCGCACCATGGGCCAGTTGCGCCTGTTTGCAGATCATATTGAAGCTGGCAATTATCTGGATCGCCGCCATGATGAAGCTTTGCCGGACCGCGCACCACTGCCACGCCCGGATTTGAAAATGGTTCAGCGGCCCATCGGCCCTGTTGCTGTCTTTGGTGCCTCCAATTTCCCTCTGGCATTTTCCACGGCTGGCGGAGACACGGCAGCGGCACTGGCAGCAGGCTGTCCCGTTGTCGTAAAGGGCCATTCGGCCCATCCCGGTGTCAGCGATATTGTCGCTCAGGCGATTCTGGCAGCGATTAAAGAATGCGGAATGCACCCCGGTGTGTTCAGCCAGATTCAAGGCGGCAACCGTGCGGTTGGCCAGGCCATTGTGCAGCACCCTTTGATCAAAGCCGTTGGTTTTACAGGCTCGCTGACAGGTGGGCGCGCATTGTTCGATCTGTGCGCCGCACGCCCGGAACCAATTCCATTCTTTGGCGAGTTGGGCTCTATCAACCCAATGTTCATTCTCGATACAGCGCTGGAACAGCGTGGGTCTGCAATTGCAGAAGGCTGGGCCGGATCTCTGACCATGGGCGCAGGTCAGTTCTGCACAAACCCAGGCATTGCTGTGGTGACAGAAGGAACACAGGCAGAGGCCTTTGGCGATGCTGCAGCAAAAGCACTGTCTGCTGTCGGGGCACAAACAATGCTCACCGATGGCATTGCTGACGCCTATCATAAAGGCCGTGACCGTGTTGCAGCGCATGAAGGTGTCCGTGATTTGCTGACAACCTCATGCGATCAGCGCAATGCAACGCCGTATCTGTATGCAACAACGGCCGAAAAATGGCTTGCCAATGAAGAGCTGGGCGAAGAGGTCTTCGGTCCGCTTGGCATGATCGTAACAGTGAAGAATGCTGACGAACGACAGGCCGTCGCAAAAGCCCTGCAGGGCCAACTGACATGCACCATTCATATGGATGATGCTGATACGAAAGATGGCCAGGCTTTGATGCCGGTGCTGGAACGCAAAGCCGGTCGGCTGCTGATCAATGGCTTCCCGACGGGTGTGGAAGTCAGTGACACGATGGTCCATGGCGGCCCTTATCCCGCTTCGACCAATTTTGGCGCAACATCGGTTGGTACAATGTCCATCCGCCGCTTCCTGCGCCCGGTCTGTTATCAGAACATGCCGGATGCATTGCTGCCAAAAGATCTGGCATAAAGCACATGCAATATGTCACGCTTGGCAAAACGGGATTGAACGTCAGCAGCGCAGGCTTGGGCTGCGGCGGTCACTCCCGGCTTGGTCAGGCCTATGGCAACAGCACAGCCCAATCCATCGCCATTATTCATGCGGCGATGGATATGGGTGTGAACTTCATCGATACGGCCACGGCCTACGGCACCGAACCCATTGTTGGGGAAGCCATCAAGGGCCGACGCGAAGAAGTGATCATTTCTACAAAGCGCACGATCTTCCAGCAGGGCACGTCGCCAACGGGAAATGAACTCCTCACAGGCGCTGAATTCATCACCGGCGTGGAAGACAATTTGAAACTGCTGGGCACAGACCACATCGATATTCTGCACCTGCACGGTGTTTTCGCGAACCAGTATGATCATTGCGTACAGGAACTGGTTCCTGCCCTTCACCAACTGCAAGATCAGGGAAAGATACGCTTTCTTGGTGTGACCGAGCGTTTCATCCGTGACACCAACCACACAATGCTGTCACGTGCGCTGGAAGATGATGTTTGGGATGTGGTGATGACCGGGTTCAACATGATCAACCCGTCAGCCAGACACACTGTCCTGCCCAAGACACAAGAGAAAAACACCGGTACACTCATCATGTTCGCCGTCAGACGTGCCTTGAGTGACCCGGAAGCCACCGCTGAAATCATCAGTGAATTGATATCAGCCGGCCTGATTGACCCATCAGATCTGGATACCGAAAACCCGTTCAGCTTTTTGCTGGCCCCCAATTGCGCCAGCAGCGTCACAGAAGCTGCCTATCGCTTTTGTCGCCATGAACCCGGCGCTCATGTGGTTCTCACCGGCACAGGCTCATTGGAGCATCTGAAGGAAAATCTGGAAGTGCTGCAAATGCCAGCATTGCCGACGGAGGCTCAGGACAAATTGCGCAATATTTTTGGCAATGTGGACTCGGTCTCGGGGAACTGACTGCCGTTAATCTATCAAGGCCTTCCAGCCACACGACTCACATGCTCGCTAAAGTATAGTCCAGACCACGGCGAATGTGCTGTTCCAACGCTTCCACAGCCGTATCCGTATCCCGCCTGAGTGCCGCTTCAAACATAATTCGGTGCTCCTCGACAGCTTCTGCGCCACGGGACGTCAATATCAGCATCTGGTATCGAAGATATTTGTCATAAAGAGTTGAATGCAGCGACAACAGGTTTTCGGAATTGCATGCCTGAATGAGAGCGAGATGAAATTCCCAATCATATCGTTTCCAAAGTTCGATCTGGGACTCATCACCCGTGAGTAACAATTGCTCCATACGGTGCAGCTTGTGATGAGCGGCAACCAGATTGCCTTCCCATTCGGTGTCACCATTTTCAATCGATGCCCTGAGCGCAAATCCTTCAAGCAGAATTCTGAGATTTGCAATTTCGGAAAAATCCTCTTTTGAAACAGGGGTCACGAAGAAACCGCGCTGTTCTTCAGCCGACACAAAACCTTCGCTTGCCAAGCGGTTCAGCGTTTCTCTCAAGGTCGAAACACTGGCCTCATAGCGGGCCTTGAGCGTATCCAGCTTCAGCTTGGAGCCTGGCGCCAGTTCACCAAACAGGATGTCACGCTTGATCCTTTCATAGGTATTTGCTCTGACAGTGCTAAATTGCTTAGGCATTGGAGCGCCCTCAACTGGATTTGTTTTTTCAGACAATTATCATTCTGACCCATATTCAACAAGGTCTGGCCCTCAGACTCATATAGCAAAAATATCATATATTATTGCAAATAGCATAAACAAACCATAGCATCGGTCGCATCCGTTTTAGGCGGTAAGATTAGGATTGGTGGATTGCTGTATGTCTGAACACGCGCGTCTTGTTGTTGCTGGGATCGGCCTTATCGGCAAACGACATGTCGACGCAATCAATCAGGTCACGACCGTTGAATTGGCTGGGGTTGTTGAGCCAGGCACCATTGGGCCGAGCTATGCTGAATCTAACGGCGTTCCGCATTTTCATTCATTGGAAGAGATGTTTGCCGCCATCAAGCCAGATGGCGTCATTCTGGCAACCCCAACCACGCTGCACATCTCCCAGGGGAAGACTTGCATCGAAAACAAATGTGCAGCGCTGATTGAGAAACCGCTGGGGACATCGGTTCACGATGCACAGGATCTGGTCAATATGGCCGCGGCCGCGGGCGTCCCGATATTGGTGGGGCATCATCGCAGACACAATCCACTTGTTCAAAAAGCAAAAGAAATCATTCAAAACGGAGAAATCGGCCAAATCCGCGCGGTACATTCCAATTGCTGGTTCTACAAACCTGATGAATATTTTGATGAGGCACCCTGGCGCAAGAAACAGGGAGCAGGTCCCATATCGGTCAATCTCGTGCACGATGTAGACCTTATTCGTTATCTGTGTGGCGAAATCATCACCGTACAAGCCCAGTCCGCACCATCGCTGCGTGGCCATGAAAACGAAGATGTTGCCGCAGCAGTCTTGCGATTTGAAAATGGTGCTATTGGCACAATCACAGTGTCCGACAGCATCGCAGCACCCTGGAGCTGGGAGCTCACAAGCCATGAACATCCAGCCTATCCGAAAACAGCTGAAAGCAGCTATTTGATCGGAGGCTCCAACGGGTCCTTATCGATTCCGGATTTGACTGTTTGGAAACATCAAGAAGCGCCCAATTGGTGGAACCCGATTAGCGCAACAAGCTTGCCATGTCAGGCCTCAGACCCATTGGTGAGCCAGATAATGCACTTTTCTGACATCATACAGAACCAGGCTTTGCCGCTGGTTTCCGGCGCAGAAGGATTGAAAACGCTGCGTGTGGTCGAAGCCATTCAACTGGCCGCTAAATCTGGCGATACGATTCAGCCGTTTGAAACATTGGAGCAACGAAGAACAGCTTAAATCGGCCTTCCATTCAGCCTGAATAATATCAGATATTTTCGAAAAAATATTGCAATATCAGTTTAATCGGGCAACAAATGCTCAGTTAAAAACTCAGATGGAGGAAATGAGTGATGATGAATTTGAAAAGGCTGACAGCATTGTCAGTTGCTGCAGCAGTTGGCGGATTAGCTGTCACAATGAGTATGGGCTTTGCAGCCGATAAGATCAAACTGCGTCTGGCAACAGCAGGTTCTGCCACGGATCAACGGTCTGTCGCTATGGCTGAGGTTTTTGCGCCCATGGTCGCAGAATTCGCTGATTTCCAGCCCGGTTACAACGGAACTTTGTTTGCGCAGGGTACTGAACTTGAAGCGATAAGCCGTGGCAATCTTGAAATGTCCATCGCGTCGGCTCAGGAAATGGCACAGTTTTTCCCTGAGTTTTCGATCTTCGCGACCGGATATGTCCATCAAAACGCCGACCATCAGGTCAAGGTTTTCAATGACCCACTCATGGATGCGTTCAAGAAAACGGCTGAGGATGAGCTGGGTGTGAAACTGTTGTCGGTCATGTATCTTGGCCGCCGTCAGGTCAATCTTCGTCAAACAAAAGAAGAACTTACTGTTACAACCCCTGCAGATTTGAACGGTGTAAATTTACGCATGCCCGGTACTGATGCCTGGCAGTTCCTTGGAAAAGCCTTGGGAGCGTCTCCCACACCAATGTCATTTACTGAAGTGTACACAGCCCTGTCGACGGGCGCTGTCGATGGACAGGACAACCCACTTCCAACAGTGGTGGATGCAAAGTTCTATGAAGTGACAAATCAAATCGTTTTGACGTCACACCTTGTTGATCTCAACTACATCGCATTTTCCAAACAGGTTTGGGACGCGTTGACACCAGAGCAGCAGGCAACAGTCCAAAAAGCCGCAGACGCAGCAGCGGAATCTGGACGCCAGAAACAACTGGAAAAAGAAGAAAGCCTGGTTTCATTCCTGAAAGAACAGGGCATGGAAATCTATGAGCCTGATCTGGACGCTTTCCGCAGCCACGTTCAGGCTCAATATGTTGGCAGCGAGTTTGCTGCAAGCTGGCCAGATGGTGTATTGGAAAAAATCAACGCACTTGGAAACTGAACAGCCCGGTTTTAGGACCTTGGAGGGAGCAATAGGCCATTTCTAAATGGATCACCAAAGGCTCTGAATTCATCGCCGCCACATTGCTGGCGGCGATGTTTGTTACCTTTCTCATACAAATATTCTCGCGCTATGTTATGTTGCAGCCCTTTGGCTGGACACTGGAATTGTGTCTTATCCTTTGGGTTTGGATCGTGTTTTTTGGCTGTGCATTTCTGGTCCGCGAAAGCGATCACGTAAAATTTGATGTTTTTTATCTCTCTGCGCCGCGCGGGGCGCAAAGGGTCATGGCTTTGATTACCGCCTTCGCCATTGTTGTGGGCATGGCATGGGCATTCCTGCCAACCTGGGACTACATCGATTGGATGAAAATCCGGAAAACAACGACCGTCAGAAATCCGTTTTCCGGCCAGAAGATTCCACTCCGCACCATTTTCTCGATCTATGCGATCTTCATGCTGGCCATCATCATTCGATATGCCTGGCAGTTTATCGACCTCTTGCGCCAAGACCCAAAGGCTGACGCAACTGAAAGTCCGGAGCCCGGCAAGCCAGATGGCCCAGATGGCAAGGTGCATTCGTGAGCTTCGAACTTGCGGCCTGCCTTGTAGCTCTCTTCGGATTGGCAGGCATCGGCACACCCATCGGTTATTCGATCATGTTGGCGTCTATCGTCTATCTCGGCTTTGCCGATTTGGATGTTGCACTTGCAGGGGAAAAGATCCTGCAGGGTCTTTACAAGAGCTTCATTCTTTTGGCGGTGCCGCTTTTCATCGTGGCCGCCAATATCATGAATGCCGGCACAATTTCCGACCGCCTTCTGAATTTTTGCATTGCGCTTGTGGGCCGGTTTCGTGGGGGATTGGGTCATGTGAACGTCGTGGCATCGCTGATCTTTTCCGGCATGTCCGGCTCAGCGGTGGCAGACGCTGCGGGAATAGGAAAAATCATCATTGGAATGATGACCAAGGACAATCGGTTTAGTCCGGGCTATGCAGCCGCAATTACGGCCGCCTCAGCCACAATTGGTCCAATCATTCCACCGTCAATTCCCATGGTGCTTTATGCGCTGATATCCAACAGTTCCATTGGCGCACTCTTCCTGGCAGGCATTGTGCCAGGCCTCGTTATGGGGGCAGTGCTCATGATGATGAACGCGGCAATCTCCAAAAAACGTGGATTTGCCATGGAAACGCCAGTGCCATTGCGCAAACTTCCACGCGCGACTGCAAATGCTTTTCCGGCACTGCTTATGCCGGTCATTCTTCTCTACGGAATTTACGGTGGTGTCACGACACCGACTGAGGCAGCAGCCGTAGCTGCCTTTTATGCATTGCTCCTGGCGGGTCTGTTTTACCGGGCATTGTCGCTCAAAGCACTCTACCATATTTTCGTCGAAAGCGCCCGATCCTCCGCAGCAGTCGGCGTGGTCATTGGCGGTGCCTTGATCCTCAACTTCATTGTTGTTTCTGAAAACATTCCGGGCGTGATGTCTGAATGGCTGACAGATCTCCAGATACACCCGCTTCTCTTTCTCTTCGGTGTCAATGTCCTGATTTTGCTGCTGGGATGTGTCCTGGATGCGACCACGATCATCCTTGTTATCGTGCCGTTGTTCATTCCCGCTTGCAAAGAGCTTGGCATTGATCTTGTGCATTTTGGCGTGTTGGTTGTTGTCAATTCCATGATCGGTCTCATCACACCGCCCTATGGAATTCTGCTCTTTGTCATAAATGCAGTCACGGGCATTCCGCTCAGAGAAATCATCTCGGAAATTTGGGCCTTTCTGGCTGTCTTGATCGCGGCATTGACGATGATGATCCTCTTCCCCGATTTGGTTTTATTCCTGCCCAAATTATTCGGATATCTGGGGTAAATAGCGATGACACCCGCCTCGATGCCGAGGATTGGATCACAACAAAGGCTTTTTTTATGACCGGTTTGCAACATCCTTTTACCCGCCTTGCCGCGGCATTGCCCACGCCGGTCGATGAAAGCGGAAACATCATAATTTCACTCCTGATCGAACATGCAAATACAATGCTGCAAGCAGGTTGCGACAGCATCGTGCCCTTTGGAACCACCGGAGAAGGTGCATCTTTTCCGTCCGTCACCCGCAGACACATGGTCGAAGCAATGGGCCAGGGAGGGGTGAACCCTGACCGCCTGATCGCCTGCGTTTACGGACCTAGTGCTCAGGAAGCCGCTGATGAAATCACATTTTACAGTCAGATCGGTTGTCGGGGAATATTGCTCGTCCCGCCCTTCTATTTTCCGTATCCTTCAGATCAGGGACTGTTTGACTGGCATAGCAAAGTCATAGAACTCTCCGGCAATGCTATGTTGCCCACCCTGATTTACAACATCCCGGCACTCACCCAGGTGAAACTTTCCGTGCCTCTGGTTACCCGGTTACGCGTAGCTTTTCCGGGCATCATTGCAGGAGTTAAGGACTCCGCTGGCGACTGGTCTGATACGGCGTCTCTGCTCCAGGCCCATAGTGATCTGACAATTCTGGTGGGCCATGAAGGACAATTGGCCGACGCGGTAAAACGTGGCGCCAGTGGCTGTATCTCCGGCATGATGAATGTCACCCCCAATCTTGTCAGCCAACTCGCAATCGGTGAAAGCAGAGGCGATATTGATCAGTTGCTGGAGTGGGTGCTGAGCGGTCCCGTTATTCCAAACATCAAAGCCTTGCTGGCGGATAAAACCGATGAGCCTAGATGGCGGAATACCGTCAGTCCGCTGCTCCCCAATCTAGCAAAAATCCCACAGCACATACGAGACCTTCTCGACTGACATGCGCCAGCATTGCCACGACAGCTCAGAAAAAATGACAGCAGTTTTGCAAAAATTATATCCGACTTGGACTCAGACCCGATCCTCTGACAGACCGGGAAGCTGGGTTGTTGCCGCATGAGGCAATACAAATATCGAAGGCTTCTTTGGTGTTGTGTTGACAGCCAGTGGGTACTGATAAACCTGTGACAAATTCTCGGTCGTAAGCACATCTGATGGACGGCCTTGTGCAAAAACCCTGCCGTGATCCAGCAACACCACCGCGTCAGCGAACATGGCCGTCAGGTTCAAATCATGCAGAATTGACAGAACCGCACCTCCCCTTGCCGCATAGGCGCGGGCAATCCCCATGATCTGGATTTGATGCTTGATATCCAGACTGGATATCGGCTCATCCAGAAACAGATATCGGGATTTGCCCTGTAGCACAGGCTGCCACACCTGGCACAGGACACGGGCCATTTGAACACGTTGCTGCTCACCACCGGACAGTTCCTGATAGAAGCGACTGCCAAACCCCTCCAGATCGACATGATTGAGCGCCTGTTCGGATATCTGAATTGGATCGGATGGATTTGTCTCTTCAGCAACACCTGTCGTCAGCCCCAGCCTCACAATCTCACGAACTGTAAAGGGGAACGAAAGGTTGGAAGCCTGAGGCAGAACGGCCCTCAGCATGGCCATCTCCCATGCCTTGGCATTTGCGATGTTGAGGCCATGCAGCCTGGCTTCCCCAGTAAAAGCGATATCGCCTGACAACGCACGCATCAACGTTGTTTTGCCGGATCCGTTGGGACCAATAATGGCGCAGAATTGTCCTGGCTGTGCTGTGAAGGTAATGTTTTCAAGAATGGCCTGCGAACCAAGTTGCACAGACAGCTGTTTGGTCTCCAGCATCGTTACAATTCCAAAATGCTGCGCTTCCGCAGCAATATCCATAGAAAGAAGGGCGCCCCGATCGCAGCTGTAACAATGCCAATCGGCAATTCAGCCGGAGCTACAATCTGCCGCGCAATTGAATCAGCCAGCAGCAAAAGTATGGCACCCAGCAAAGCGGATGCCGGAAGCAGATAGCGGTGATCGGGACCGATCAGCAACCGCAGCAAATGCGGTACAACAATGCCGACAAAACCAATGCCACCACTGACAGCAACCGACGCTCCGGTAGAGGCCGCGACCGCAATGATGGCTACATTCTTGAAGCGTTGAACCGGAACACCAAGGTGCCTTGCAGGCGCTTCACCCAAAGCCATTGCATTCAGGTTTCTGGCCATCAGTGGTGTTGCCACAAGCACTGCCAATATGATGGGGCCAGCGGCCAATATCTTGGTCCATGTGGCGCCAGCCAGAGACCCAAGGCCCCAAAAGGTAAGATCGCGCAACTGATTGTCGTCGGACCAGAACACCAATACGCCACTGAACGCACCCGCCATCGCTCCCAAGGCAATACCGGCAAGCAACATGGTGGCAACCGATGTGGCACCATGACGGGTTGAAACACGGTATAGAAGAAACGTCGTCCCTGCCCCACCAGCGAACGCCGCCAAAGGCACAGCATAGATCCCCAGAACGGTAGCTATCGGTGCAAGCGTTGTGCTTCCCAAAACGATAAAGCTGACAGCCCCAAGGCCGGCACCTGCCGACACACCGACAATTCCAGGATCAGCCAGCGGGTTCCGGAAAAGCCCCTGCATCACGGCCCCGGAAACAGCCAAAGAGGCTCCAATGAGCATGCCCAACACGGCTCTAGGAAAGCGGATATCAAACACGACAATCCGATCCAGCGCATCCAACTGATCTGGCGCAATGCCAGACATTGCCAAAATCAATCGCCAAACGGACGCATCTGAAGCCCCCGATGCAAGACTAAACAGAAAGACGCCAATCAAAAGCACCACAAGAGCGGCAATAACCAATTTTGCCAGATGAGATCGATTGTCTCTGAATATCCCGGTTGCCAGATAATGCCGAAGGCCGCCGCCAGGCAGCCCAGATCTGTAAACAGACTCGCTGGCAGGTTCACGCAATGCCATCTACTTCACCCAAATCATGTGGTCTCAACGGGCGCGACTTCCGGTAGTCGTCTCCAGAGCCGCGCCTTCTAAAAGGCTAATGCACTGATCCCTTGTGCAGATAGGTGGCCAGATCACGTGCAGCTGCCGCGGTTCTTGGACCAAACCCCAGCAAATAGAGGCCGTTCATGCGAATGAGCTTTTTTGACTTGCCCGCATTGGTCGCCTGAATTGCAGGGTGTGCAAACAAATCATCTGTTGCGGCACCGTGATCACCACCTCGGTCCATCATGAGAACAACATCCGGGTTGGCCGTAATAATGGCTTCCTCATTCAATGGTTTGTAACCTTCAAACTCCTGAATGGCATTTTCAGCACCGGCAAGATCGATAATGCCATCAGCTGCAGTATTGGTTCCGGCGGCCAGGATACGTCCGCTTTGCATGCTGAGGATGAACAACACGCTTTCAGCTTCATCCACCTGTCCCACAACTTCGCTGATCTCAGAAAACTGTTGCGATACATCCGCTCGAAGCACATCACCCTTTTCAGGCACACCGAGTGCTTCGGCGACGATCCTGATCGCGTCATCGACCCCCTTTTGGTCAAAACGATCGGGAACTTCAATGTAGTTGATGCTGGCCTGCTTAAGGACCTGAACCGCTTCAGGTGGGCCACTTCCTTCCTTGGCAATGATGAGATCAGGCTTGAGCGACAACACACCTTCCGGCGACAGTGCCCGCATATATCCGACATCAGGCAATGCCTCGGCTGCCTGTGGAAAGGTACTGGTCGAATCGCGCGCAACAAGCTTGTCCTGTTCCTCAAGGGCAAAAATGATTTCCGTTATTGAACCGCCAATGGAAATCACCCGGTCCGTGTCGGAAGCCGCCTGAACCGGATAGGACCCAACAACGACAAAGGCGACAAGCCAAATGAAGTGCCCCAACCGGGCGACCATCAATTTAAGTGCCCTCATTCTGCTTACATCATGCAATTGAATTTGTTCCATTACCGACTCCATTTTTGTTATGGCTTGGGAAGTTCGTGGATGATTTTTTGCCAGAGACTTTCGTTTTCTGCAGTGCCATCATCTTGGTTCGCAAAGTAAATTACGCGCGTGCCGGAAGCGTCATATGCTTCAAGAGAGGTTCGGACCTCGGCCCCATTTGCCCGGGAGGCAATGTAGGTGCCGATCAAATGATCCTTCCTCAAATGCATGTGAAACTGGTCATCCATGATGTTGACCCAAGGGCCCATGGTCACAATCTTTGCGACCGGTCCTTCATAGGTTTGAAGACAGCCGGTGCTGCTAACCTTGCAGATAAGCGGTAAGCCAATGGCAGATGCGGCATTCAACATTTGTTCGATTGCTTCATTGGAGACACGATGAAATTCAAGATTGGATTTACACCCCTCAAACATCATTTCCAGACCTGAGGCAGACACAATCCGACCTGGTTCCTGCGCTCTGTTAGCCCGCAATTTAGACCTGAATTCTTCCGCATCAGTATCGAGGCTGATAGCCTCAGCAATCCGATCCCATGCTCTCAAATCCGAATCTGGTCGCGTATGAATTTTTTGAACAGCTGTCCCGTTTGCATCGAAGAACTGAAAGCTGCACATGCGCTGTTCGTCACGGCGCTTTTCAGTCTGACGTTTTTCTATCGAAAATCCGTGGACCCATTTTTTGGATGTCAGATGTGTCCTGATACCGGGACCATGACACTCGGCTGTTGTGCGATACGTGGAAAACCGTTCAAAAAAACCGATTGTCTCATGAACAGCGCTCGCGTTCCTGGTAAGCGCCATCAACGGACCAACTTCGACCAGCTTTGGAAATACGTCCTCGGGCCTGCACGTGATGCAACGGGTCCCATCGCCCAACCAGGCGCATTGATACTCGGCTTCCGAAATGCCAAGCATATCTGCAAGGTCACGGGACCGCATATCTGATCGTTCAGATTGCTTTTGCCGTATCTCGGCAGGAGAAATGTCTTCAGCCAACATGCTGCAACACCCCTATTTGTTGAGAATAAGTTTTCCGAGCTTCGTTATTTTCAGACGATAAGTCTCGCCGGCATGCTCAATCCGTATTTCCCGACAGGATCCAAACAGGTTGTGGCTCTCATAAACCGGTTCACGGATTTTCTTCATTTCAGAATGACCATCTGTTTGTTTCCGGCCGCCAATCTGCGGCTTTGATGATGATGTTTGCGCGATTTCTTCACGTTCGCTGTTGTGCATTGACTAGGACCCGATACTCGCAGGCCTGGCTGGCATTTGCTGGCTTGGCTTTTAACAATTAAACTTGACTCGTTTACTCCAGTTAAATATCAACAACATAACTTGAGTGTAATTGTCAAGTTATTGAATTTTATGAAATTGAACAGCCAGCAAGCACGCGCCAGCCAGCAAACCCAAACATAGGAGTTTGTATGAGGCGAACAACAAAGGGTGTTCTCACCCTGGCAAGTGGCGTGGCGCTTGGAGCGTTGGCAATAAATGGATTTTCGATGGCCCAGGATGCCGGGACGCAAGACGCTGAAGTGTCCGAAACAGATGATGGTCGTACAACTTTGCTGCAGAGGCTGATATTGGGCGCGGGTGCAGACAAGATTGCCATCGACACACCCCAGGCGGTTACTGTTATTGAGCAGGAAGACATAGATCAGGCCCAGGCCACAACCATTGGCGAGCTGTTTGAAACTGTGCCAGGTGTGCAGGCCGTAGGAAGTGACCGTATTGTCGGACAATCCTTCAACATCCGCGGCATTGGCGCACTTGAATCATCCGATGAATCAAAAATCATCGTGAATGTGGACGGTGCTGTGAAATTCTATGAACAGTACCGCATGGGCTCGTTCTTTTCCGACCCGGAACTCTACAAAAGCGTCGAAGTCCTGCGCGGACCTGCGTCTTCCACACTTTACGGATCAGGTGCCTTGGGTGGTGTCATCAATCTCACGACCAAAGATGCCGCAGACTTCCTTGCTGAAGGCCAGACTGCTGCTCTCAGACTCAAATCTGGATACAACTCCAATCAGGATGGTATCCTGTTTTCTCCCCTCCTGGCATTGCGCTTGAACGAGCATGCAGAATTTCTCGCAACCGGCACTTACCGTCGCAGCGACGATTTTGAAACAGGTGCAGGCGTTACACTGTCTGGCACTGAGTTTGATGCCTTCTCTGGTCTCCTCAAGGGCACATTCAGCTTCGGCGCAGACAATGAGCAAAAGCTGAAAATATCTTATGAGCGCTGGCAGAGCGATGAGGACGATACAGACTATTCCCAAACAGGCACAATTGCGGCCTTTGGTACAACAGACAGGGAGACCGTAGATCAGACGGCCGTCATCTTCTATGAAAATCCCGGCCTGAACAACCCCTTGCTGGATCTTAAGGTCAACCTGTCATGGTCTGATACTGCTGTTGAACAAACAGATACCAGCGTGGCATTCTTCCCAGACTCAGCTTACGCCTATGAAACTTGGGCCGCGCGTGTTGAAAACACGTTTGAAGCCGTCGGCGAAAGCTACGAAAACTTTTTCACGCTAGGTGGCCAGTTCAGCCACCAGACCCGAACAGCCGAAGACGCTTCAGGATCAATATCCTTCCACCCGGAAGGGACAGATACAAAATACGGAGCCTACATACAGGACGAGTTGATTTGGGATGAACGCCTGACGCTGATAGCTGGCGCTCGGCTGGACTTGGTCAGCCTTGAAACTGACCCGTCAACAGGTATCGACAACCAGACAGATCTGGTGCTGTTTTCTCCGAAATTGGCGGCGCTCTATAAATTCAATGAGATCTTTTCGGTGTTTGGGTCAGTCGCGCATACTGAGCGCGCAGCGACATTGGATGAAATGCTGTCAACTGACAATGGAATGACAGCACCTAACGCAATCAGCCCTGATCTGAAGCCCGAAGAATCCAACAATTACGAAATTGGCTTTGCTGTATCTGTTCCCGATCTGTTGGTAGCTGGGTCGCAATTCTCGGTAAAGACGACAGCCTTTCACAATGATCTGACAAATTTGATTGAAACCAATCCGCTGGCCACAGGCGGCACAACCAATCCTTACAAGATCAATGTTGGTGAAGCACGCATTCACGGAATCGAGGTTGAAGGATCATTTGAAACTGATGTGTTCTTCACACGTTTTGCCGGCAGTATCATCAGGGGCGAAAACACCGAGACAGGTGAAGACCTGACATCCATTCCAGCAGACCAGGTTTCCATCACTGTCGGTGGCCGCATCATTGAACATGGTCTTGAATTCGGCGTGCGCTCCCTGTTCGTAGCCGACATCGAAACCGGGTCGAGCACTGGACCATTTGATGCGTACGATGTGCATAATCTGTTCCTGACCTGGAAGCCCGAGCTTCAGGAAATCGCGGCGCTGGATGGCCTGGAACTGCAGGCCGGTGTCGATAATCTGTTTGATGAATCCTACCAAAACAATCTGGCTGGCGATCCAGGCAAGGGCCGTGATTTCCGTGTCTCGCTGGCAAAGACATTCACCTGGTAAGCAAAAGGACCACACACTTCATGAATGCTCTTATTCGACCGCTGGCGTCACGGCTTTTTGCCGTGGCGCTGACATTTTCCGGCACTGCCTTGGCGCAAGACAATGCCGAACCATCCCTCCTTCTTGAATTGAATGCATTGCAGCCAACCGATCAGACGTGTCGGCTTATCTTTGTTGTTCAAAACGGATTGTCCGATGGCCTGGAGCAGCTGTCCTTCGAAGCTGTTGTCTTCAATCAGGACGACATTGTCGAGAGACTGACATTGCTGGATTTTGAAGCAATTCCAATCGGCAGAATGCGCGTCAGACAATTCGATCTGCCAGATTTATCCTGTGAAACTATCAAGCGCATCCTGATCAACGGAACCAACAGTTGCGAGGGGCAGGATGGTGTTTCACTGGCGTGTGATGATCAATTGAAACTCAACACCAGAACACCAGTGGAGCTTGCCGGTTGATATGTTTGATCAGGCTTTAACAACCGCACTGGATTTTCTGGAGCTTGGCGGACCAGTTGTCACGCTTTTGGTAGCGCTATCGGTTCTGTCATTTGCAATTGTTCTTGTGAAGTTCTGGCAGTTTTGGACCTTGCGTGTCGGCCGACATGGGCCTGTGCACAAGGCAATGCATTTTTGGTCGCTAAACAACCGGTCAAAAGCTCATCAAAGCCTGGTCGGGCAAAGCGGTGTTTTATCGGCACTGGTCGCCAGAACCATGTATTTGCTGGAACAGCGCGGAGAAAACCGGGATGACGCTGAAGAGGTCCTGACAGCACAGGCAATGCAATCCATACACCGGCTGCAAAGCGGCTTTAGGGCCTTGGATTCAATTGCGCAGATCGCACCGCTTCTCGGCCTGTTTGGAACTGTTCTTGGCATGATTGAAGCCTTTCAAAAGCTTCAGGGCGCCGGAAGCTCGGTTGACCCCTCACTGCTGGCAGGCGGCATTTGGGTGGCTCTTTTGACCACGGCCGTCGGTTTGGCTGTTGCCATGCCAACCTCGCTTTGCCTGACCTATTTTGAAAGCCGCGTCGCCAATGAGCGCATGGAAATGGAATCAGCCCTTGTTGAACTGTTCAATCCCGGATTGCAGTTTTCTAGCCAGACCGACCGAGGCTCCAGCAGCTTCGACACGGATGGAGTGGAGGCACCTGCGTAAATGAAGCTTCAGGGTACATTGCAAAGGCAAAGGCGACTTTCGCTCACATCGCTCATTGATGTGATATTTCTGCTGCTGCTGTTTTTCATGTTGTCGTCAACATTCACCAAATTCGCAGAGATCGAAATCGCAAGCGCCAGAGGCGGGTCCGTTGCCGCGTCGTCCCCTGAACGGCCCGTTTTCCTGTTCCTGAAGCCTGAAGAAGTTTTGATCAACGGTGTTGAAACCGGTTTTCCGGACTTGACGTCAGCCATCAAAGCCATTGCGCCCTCTGCGCGACCAACAGTTTTGATCAGCGTCACCGACAGTGTCACCTCACAACGTCTTGTAGATGTTCTGAATTCATTTCGCGGTGAAACATTTGCTGTGCGCTTTCTGAAGTCTGGATAAAGCCTCAATGATCAATCTTGAATCGCCAACCAGTCTGAGAAAACCGCAAGAACCGACGATTGCCCTCATCAACATCGTGTTTCTGATGCTTATTTTCTTTCTCATTGCCGGAACTCTGGCACCGCCATTGGATCCCAATGTCACCTTGATGAATTTGGAAAGCGAACAAGGCGAACAGATGCCAGATGCCCTGGCAATTCTCTCCGACGGTCGCCTGACCTATCGAGGACAACCTGTGAGCGATGCAGGCGTTTACGCGCAGGCGGCACTGAAACGCAGCGCGGAAGCCGGACAATCAAACAAAACCATACGCTTGATACCGGACCGGAATTTATCCGCTGCCAGACTGCTGGAGATCACTGCAAAACTGCAGGCAGCCGGTGCTGAAAAAATCCTTCTGGTGGCTGAAAAAAGACAATCCCAATGAGAATAACCACGCCCTCCATTGTCGCAATTTCCTTGGCACTGTCCGTGCTGTGTCATGCCTCAATAGCGTTGTTTTTCACCGACAGCACGGTGGATGAAATGCTGGATGGCGGCGTGCAAGGTGATGTCGCGATGATAGGCACCAGCTTTGCGGACATGGTGTCGAAAGACAACATGATAGCCCGCGCAGAGCCTGAAGAAACGGCACAGGCAGAGTCCGATTCCATCCAGCCTGAGGAAACTTCATCATCCGCTGAACAAATCACTGATACCAAAGACATCAAACCGACAGCGGTAAAACCACTTGAAAGTGTGAAAGCCCAAACGACAGCCACGACCTCATCAGAACCTGTGGCAAAGCCGGTTAGGTCTTCGCCAACAATGCCACCTGAGCCAACTGAAACTGCAGCCGTGGATCCGCGCGATGAGCCTAAACCGAAATCATCAGCTTCACAGCACAGTCAGCAACCTGACGCCATGGCCGCCATAACAACTCCGACTCAAAATACAGACAGTACACCCAAAGCATCTCTTTCTGCCGTCGCAGATACGCCAACAAGCCATGATACGCCTCCCGAAACTGCATTGATGCCGCCAATCGCCGATACCATTGCAACCGCGAAAAATGAGGTTCAAAGGCCTGCAGTTCCAAAAACGCAGACATCATCTTTGCAAACAAATGAGCAGGCAGACAAAACACCGGCCCCGGCACAAAGCAGTGCGGCTGCAACATCAAGTGATGTTGCAAAACCCGTTGATGACATTCAAATCGCCTCAGCGACACCTCAGCAAAGCCAAGCGACAAAACCGGCGCCGACTGCATTGCCTCCCATGGCCAGTGCATCAGCAGTGCCCCACGCGTCAGCTGCGCCTTCCTCGGAAGCAATCATCCGGCCAAAATTGCAAAGTGTCGAAGGTTCAGCGGTAACAGTTCAACCAGCTCCGGAAACTCGGCAAGCCTCGAGCACACAAATTGCTCCTCTAAAGCCTGCGCGCGCCGCTGAAACTGCGGTCGCAGCAGATGTCGCTCAGACGGTTGAAGAGGGAATACCTGCTCCAAGAGCCAGACCTCCACAACCACGTGATGGTAAAATCATTGCCAGTAAGCCAAAACGGGTTGTCAAAAAAACAGCCCAAAAACAAACACAAAAGAAAACCAAAAAACGCCAGCCGGCTGCTATGGGAAACCAGTCAAAGACACAGCGCAGCGCGCAAAACAACTCAGGAAAATCCTCGGCCACAGCCTCTCGCGGCGGTGGCAAGGGCAGCAAAACCAAGGCTGCGGGCAATGCAAAAGCATCAAATTACCCTGGCCTCATCTATCGGAAAATCCAGCGAACACGCCAAAAGCGCGTTGGCGGGCGCGGCTCTGTCCGCATCCGGTTTTCGGTTTCATCGAGTGGCGGCCTGGCTGGCATATCTGTAGCAAGGAGCTCAGGATCTAGCAAAGTTGACAAGGCGGCTCTGGCCCATATTCGCCGCGCAGCACCATTTCCGGCACCGCCAAAAGGCGCGCGTCGGAGTTTTACAATCCCCGTTGAAATCCGGCGTTGATAAAGGCGGCAAAAACCGGAAAAGAACTCTATAAAACTCCAACCAGACAATCAGGAAAGAAGACCCGAATGTATATTGCAATGAATAGATTCCAGATCAACGACGGACAGGAAACGGCCTTTGAAGATATCTGGCGCAATCGGAATTCAAGCCTGAAACAAGTGCCAGGCTTCAGAGAATTTCATCTGCTCAAAGGGCCTGTTGATATGGCCACGAACTCGACGCTTTATGCATCCCACACAATCTGGGAAAGCCACGACGCCTTTGTGGGGTGGACCAAATCCCAGAATTTCAGGGATGCTCACAAAAATGCCGGAACAAATAAGGGCATTTATGCCGGGCATCCTGTGTTTGAAGGGTTTGAAGCTGTTCTGGACGAGTGAGCGCTTTGAACCCGTCAAATGTCGTGTATCAAATTCCGTGTTCCGCCAAAAACCGGTTAGTCTCATCAAAAAATGTCGTCCAGGCTGGTTCGTGTCCTAAAAGAATGTGATTTTTACTTTCAAGAGGCACGAACCGGGCACCTGGAATGCCAGCGGCAACTTCTCTGCCTTGAGCCAGTGAAATACGCTGATCATCCTTTGAATGAAATACGATAGTCGGCACTTTGACTTGAGGCAAAAGTTCCCGAACATCGATATCGCCAAATGCCTGTTGAAAGCGAACAGCATTTTCTGGTGAGGTTGTTTGGCGTTGAAACTCGTCAAACCAATCCAACTCATCGGGTTTTGCATCCGGCATGAATGTTTGCGAGAAGATATGTCGATAGGCAGGATTATTGGTGCCCCATCCATGCTTTGTCAGGGTCATTACGGCTTCGCGGCGTTCCTGCTCTTCCTCTGTTGCGCCGATACGCCACCCGCTGGCATATCCTGAAACCAGAATAAGCGCCGAAACCCGTTCGGGATGACGCACCGCATATTCAATGGACACTGCACAGCCCTGAGAAATCCCGAGCAGTGGAAATTTTTTCAACTTCAACGCATCGACAACTGTTTCCAAATCACTGACAAAAGCGCGCTGGCTGATGTCATCAACATCCCAATCAGAAAGTCCATTGCCACGCTCGTCATAGCGAATGAAAGTTCGGCCATTGGCGCAGGCCTGGAACGTATCACCCCAAATCGGACTGTCCCAATCGAGCTCCAAATGGTTCAGCCAATTGGCGGCTTTCACGATTGAAGGTCCTTCGCCGACGGTCGCATAGGCGATGCGCACATTGTCATCGGTTCGGCAAAAGCCGATATTCTGATTGAGCAGTAACGTTCGATTTGGCGCGGCTTTCGGCTCGTTGTTGGATTGGGATTCTGGGTGGGCATCGAAATCGGTCGTGATCTCCAAACCAGCTTTGCGCAATTCAGTTGTATAGGCATCAGTGAACTGTGTTGCTTCAGCGGTTTGCCCGCTTTGGCGAAGCAGCGAAACATAGGTTTCAGCTGCTTTTGAACCAAATGGGTCAGCCTCAGTCCACCGTCTGGCCCAACTGACCGCTTCCGTCACACTCATATCAGGGTGCAGAGCCAGTCGTCTCAGGACATTCAATTTAAGCAAGTTTACATCTTCGCGTTCAGCGGCCAGCCAACTTGCAAACGCATCCTGGCTGCCATAACCCAGCCCATCAAGCAGCACATTGCCAAGTTTCGCAGCCATATCCCGCAATTCTTGTGGTGGTATGAACGGCGGATCATCAAACAGTCGTTTTCGAATAATGACAAAATCGACTGAAATATCTGAGGCGCATATTTGAACCCGTTCCCGATCGGCAACAATGCGCTCGGTACTTTCCGTATTCAGCACGCCGCGCAATTTACTAAGTGACCACCGAAGCGCCCCACGCGGGTCGTCTGGAACATCCCAAAACAACTCACAAAGCCGTTCGCGACGATGAGGCCGTGCGGTTACAGCAAGATAAGCCAGCAGCGCTCGCGTCTTGCGCGAAGAAGGAAGTTTTACTTCCTCACCATCTCTCTCCACGGACAGGTGCCCCATGGCGGTAATAAAGATTTTGTCGCTCATAGAAACGCACCCCGGCTCAATTTAACACGCTCATGAACGCGAATTTAAACGATTTTTACCACGGTCTTACACACGTAAACAAATGATAGATGTTTTCAGACAACGGCATCGGTCGTGGTCCCACTCAAACGGGAGAAAATACATGTTTGGAAATATCGTTATGAAGACGCTCGGCGCTTTGGTGCTCACAGTAATGCTCGCCGGTAACGCACTGGCTGCAGACCATACCGTGCGCATCAAGGGAATGAAGTTTCAACCAGCGAATTTGTCAGTGGCAGCGGGTGATACAGTCACATTCGTCAATGATGACAGCGCACCTCATACCGCAACGGCAAAAGATGGCAGTTTCAACACGCCACGCCTGAGCAAAGGCAACACCGCCCAAATCAAAATCTCCAAATCCGGTTCTTTCGACTATTTCTGCGCGGTACACCCCGGCATGAAAGGCAAGATCGTTTCAAATTAATAGCTGCTACCGGTGGGCGGTTAAGCGCCCCTTCACTGTCCACCGGTGGGCATCTGATTAATGAGGAGACACCAATTATGAATGCGCTCGCAAAACTCACCGACAAGAACCATCCGATGTTTCTCACGGACGCTGGTCTGGAGACTTGGCTGGTCTTCAATCGTGGCATTGAATTGCGAGACTTTGCCGCGTTCGAACTTATCCATTCGGAAGCAGGCAAAGCTGCACTCGTGGACTATTGGAACGAATTTCTGGAATTGGCTCAGAGCCAAAACAGGGGTTTCATTTTGGATACACCGACTTGGCGCGCCAGCCCTGACTGGTGCCAGAAACTGGGTTTTGACCTCCACGAAATGGAGGAAATCAACCACGACGCAACAGCTTTCATGCACCGCTTAAAAGATAAACACCCCATCAGCACTCCGCTTGTCATCAATGGCATGGTTGGACCCCGTGGCGATGGCTATCTGCCCGGCCGACTTATGAGTGTCAATGCCGCCCGCGCCTATCACAGCGCACAAATTACTGCGCTGGCAAAGGCTGGTGTCGACATGATTTCGGCTCTGACCATGAACAATATTGCCGAGGCTATTGGCATTGCCATGGCCGCGAAAAATGCAAATATTCCGTGTGTCATAAGCTATACAGTCGAGACTGATGGGCGCCTGCCGACAGAACAATCCCTTGCCGACGCAATTCGTCAGACTGACGCTGCCACAGACAATTATCCGCTATATTACATGGTCAATTGCGCCCATCCCGATCATTTTCGAGACGCTGTTCGCAAAGATGCCGAATGGTTGCAGCGCATTTGCGGAATTCGCGCCAACGCTTCGCGCATGAGCCATGCCGAGTTGGACAAGGCTGAAGAGCTGGATGAGGGCAATCCACAAGAATTGGGCAGCCTTCATAGGGAGTTATTTCGCCTGCTCCCGAACATGCGCGTACTTGGCGGGTGCTGCGGCACAGATCATCGGCATGTGGCCTGTATCGCCAACCATATTCCCCGGTATCAGCACACCTGATGCGGTGAAACTAATGGCTTGAGACATTAGGACCTGAGAACCGCGCTGTGAGCGAACCTGGTCTGCAGCCATCCGCCCCTGAAGGAATTTCAGAATAAATTGGACCCGGATTGATCACGGGAGCCATGGTAAGTTGCATTTTTCAGATCACGTCTGGACACTTCCCTATTATTCGAATACCAAATATATACAGGGTATAGTTTCGAAAATCGGAAATAATGATTAGAAACTTCGATATAGACGCATTGCGATCAATGGTAGTGGGTGTAGAGCTTGGTAGCTTCACGCGCGCCGCCTCTGAGCTGGGTCGCTCACAATCGGCTATAAGTATGCACATCAAGAAATTGGAGGACCGAGCCGGTAAACCGCTGTTTACGAGACAAGGTAGGGGGCTGATTCCAACAGAGTCTGGTGAACAACTTTTGTCCTATGCTCGAAAGATCATTGCTCTGAATGATGAAGCTGCGGTTGCATTGGGTGTAAGTGAATCGGAAAGCTGCGTAAAACTCGGCTTGCCACAGGATTTCTTTGACGCAATCCTTCCAAAAACAATCAAAGAATTCTCCTCTGTGGTCGAGAACGTTCATGTGGATGTTCGCGCAGGTCGCAATTTTGCTTTGGAAGAAGATGTTTACTCTGGTCGCCTTGATGCAGCGATTGCCTTTTTCCCCGTTGGCTCAAAAGGATCTGGAGATCTGCTTTTTCAGATGCCCACCTATTGGTTTGCCGGACGTGGACAAGGGCAGAGGCAAGCCAACCTCAGGAAGCTTCCGCTTGTTCTCTTCGATCACCCGTGTCTCTTTCGCACCAATGCCCTGAGAGCACTGGAACAAGACCAGCGCCTCTGGCGGGTTGCGCTGACAACTCCAAGCCTCTCAGGTATCTGGTCAGCAGTCCAAGCAAATCAAGGACTAACCTCCAGAACCAACTATCGTGCTCCTCACGACCTCGAACGCCTACCAGAAAGTCTTGGTCTTCCAGTCACAGAGCCAATCGAAGTCAGATTACTTGTTTCCGAACGTGCATCTCCTGCGGCTTTGGCACTCTGTGAAGTCCTTCATAAAATAGCGTTGCAGGAGCTTTCGCAGCATACATTTGAAGCAGTGGTTGCCTGATTACCTGATTATTTTGATAATGATCTAGAGCCTAACCCTCAGAATTTTAGCTAAAGAACCCTGTAAATTGGGGTGCCGATAAGTTGGATAATGTCAAATTTCTGGCGGCAGCCCGTATTGGCTGATGATCACATCACGCAGAGCATCCAGCGCAAACACAATAAACTCACTTCAATAATTCGAAAGTGAGTTATCAAAATTACCCATGAAACTAAAGTGACGCACTTTGTTAAAGTAAGATTGTAGGTCAAGGCAAAGAGGCGCACAAACGATGGAAACCCGAGCCGTCGGCACTTTATTCAACCCTGTTCTGATTGCTGGATGCATTATCATTCTGGTCAGTTTTGCGGTACGAGCGTCTTTTGGGGTATTTCAGATTCCGATTGCAGAAGACTTCAATTGGATGAGGTCGGAATTTTCTTTCGCGATTGCGATTCAAAACCTGTTTTGGGGTATAGGGCAACCAATTTTCAGCGCCTTTGCTGAGAAGTTTGGAGATAGAAAGGCTATCACCGCGGGTGCGGTCTTTTACGCTGCCGGATTGATTTTATCTTCATATGCGATCACGCCAGGCCAACACCAATTCCTGGAAATTTTGGTTGGATTCGGAATTGCAGGGACTGGCTTTGGGGTAATCCTGGCAGTCGTTGGGCGCGCCGCGTCCGACGAAAATCGCTCGCTGGCTTTAGGAATCGCAACCGCAGCTGGTTCGGCCGGGCAGGTTTTCGGTCCGCCACTTGCTGAAGCCCTGCTGCAACACATGCCGTGGTCGTCAGTTTTTGTCGTCTTCGCTTTCATCATTTTGTTATCGTTGCTTGCGCTTTTATATATGGGCGAAGTTCCTCTACCCAACCCCCAACCGCGCGATGAAAGTCTGGCCAGGACGATAAGTAGAGCGATCAAAGACCCTACTTTTGCGATGATATTCGTGGGATTCTTTTCTTGTGGGTATCAACTTGGATTCATCACGGCTCACTTTCCCGCATTCATTACGGAAATATGTGGAGCCATTTCACCTGGCAGTTTGATTAGTTCTATCGGAATTACGACTACGTCAGCACTGGGCGCGCTGGCGATCGCCCTGATCGGAGTGTCAAATATCGGAGGAACAATTCTAGCGGGTTGGCTTGGTAACAAGGTTTCCAGAAAGTATCTTTTGGTTGGCATCTACATCGCACGAACTCTCGTCGCCGCGATGTTCATTTTGACTCCGATGACTCCTGAATCTGTGGTCTTGTTCTCAATAATAATGGGCTCACTCTGGCTGGCAACAGTCCCCTTAACCTCCGGTCTTGTCGCCCAGATTTATGGATTGCGCTACATGGGAACGTTGTACGGACTGGTTTTCTTTTCACATCAGTTAGGCGGATTTCTGGGTGTTTGGTTGGGCGGTCAAATGTACGATACTCATGGCAACTATACCTTGGTTTGGTGGATAGGGATCGGTGTCGGTGCCTTATCAGCTCTGATACACATTCCGATTGACGAACGTCCGATTGATCAACGCTCGGCTATTGCGATCTCATAAAGGAGTCGCATCACGCTTGATCGTCGGCATAAACGGCACATGCGGCGCAAAAAGAACTCCAATCTTGCAGGCTGAAAATCAAGCAGAGTTGAATTTGCTCAATGAGATTAGCTGCACGAAATGCTGATGATAACCGAAATGAAGTCCGCTTAAGGCGGGTTTACGCGCCAGAATTGCAGCGCCATTTGTGTTTACAGCCCTAATCACACGTTTGGTTCAGTGCCCGTTCGTCAGAAAGCTGTTTCAGCGCCTGCTTGAAACAGGACTGACTGTCATTCTTCAGCGGAATGAAAACCTTCCCCAGCTTCTGGCAACCATGTTTTGCACGCAGGCAGGCGTCGTGGCTGATGCAGTTGATCGGGCAGAGAACACAATCAACAGATGGAAGCACCGCATCAATGCGGGTAATATTGTCTTCCACACCACCATCATGGTGAACAAACCTGGCGCCATACATTTTTGCGTGGCCCTCAAGATGCGGCACCAGCTTGTTTTTTCCACCCAGATAGAGAATTGAGCAGCCATCCAGGTCAGCGTTCACATCTTCATCTGTGATCTGTACCGGTTGTCGCCTGAGTGCCAGCTTGAGACGGTTGTTTTCGCGCTTGGAACCATCCAAAAGCATTTGCAGCCGCGCGTTGTCAGCCTCAGCTAATTGTGCCCGCTTTCGGGCTGTTTCGATGGCCCTTTGTGATTTACCACTGGCTCTGGGTGCAACAATTATGTCAGTTGCGCTTTGGTTGCACACCAGAATGCCCCTTAGCTTAGCCAATTCGTTTTCAAGCTGTTCAACACGGCCAGACTTTTCGCTAAGCGATGCGTGCAATGCCGATTCCACGCGCGCGCGCCGCGCCTGTGTTTCTTCCAACTCGACCTGAAGCCGCATAGTTTCAGCGGATTGTTGCCGGTAAGATGCTCCCAAAAGATGCGACAGCATATGAACCTCACCGAAAATGCGCGCACGCAGTCGCTGGGGCACATTTCGCAGTGTCATGAATGCGTAAAGAGCACCGGCAATCTGCCCGCCATCTTTCATTTGTTGCCACAGACCAAGCAGTTCCGCTTCAGCATGACGCGAGACAATGCGAATAATTCCGCCATGGCGCTGATCCAGCAGCTTATGCATTGCGCGCGCTTCGGAAGATTCAAGGTTTGCCTTGCTTACAAAATATGAATGAACATCATGATCCAGAATGTTGTCGTCATATCGCAGTTTAAGCTTACGTCCGATCTTGAGCAGATCATCATGACTGAGGCAAGTTCCTATGACCAGACAATGGGCGGCATCGGTATATTCCCAGAAGCGGAGCCTGCGTGTAGTGGCGTTTTTTGCTGGTTTCCGTTGACCGTGATGGTTCGCACACATTCTGTTATCCATCTGCAGTGTCGCGACAACTGCCAACGCGCACGCTAAAGCCTGAATTGAGCACGAAATTAAGTAATATGAGTATTTGAGTCAAGTTTTAAATCAGCCTATATATCATGACGTTGCAACAAGTCACTTGATGTAAACTCGTCTGTCCATTCCTGGGCACACAAAGTTCACAGCACGGAGCCAGATCATTGTCGTCAGAGACCAAATTCGCCAGCCCGTTCATTCAAAAGGGCAAGGCGGCCATGCCAGGAACTCTGGTTGCGCTGCTGGTTGCCATAGCGGCTCAATTCCTGTCCGACCACTATGGTGCACCGGCCATGTTGATGGCTCTGCTTCTGGGAATCGCTTTGCATTTTCTGGCAGAAGATGGACCTTGTGTTGAAGGTATCCAGCTTGCTGTTTCCTCTGTCTTGCGAATTGGCGTGGCTTTGCTGGGAGCCCGCGTCAGTTTTGAACTTCTCAGTCAATTGGGCGTAAAGCCCGTTCTTTTGGTAGCGCTCGGTATCATCTGCACAATGATCTTTGGCTTGATAGCAGCCAGGCTGCTGGGCAGAGGGTGGCGGCTGGCCATTCTTACTGGCGGATCCGTTGCCATCTGTGGTGCCTCGGCAGCGATTGCCATTGCCGCTGTTCTGCCAAAAAACAGCCACTCAGAGAGAAATCTCATTTTCACGATCCTGAGCGTTACTGTTCTCAGCACACTGGCGATGATCGCTTACCCGCCCCTTGCCGCCCTGTTCGGACTGGACGCAATCGCCACGGGAATATTTTTAGGCGGAACCATCCACGATGTAGCCCAGGTGGTTGGAGCGGGGTTCTCGGTTTCGCAGGAGACCGGAGAGGTCGCGACCATTGTGAAACTCTTACGCGTTTCCATGTTGGCACCAATTGTGCTGCTGCTGTCCCTGTCAGTTCGCAAATGGCATCAAAGCGAAGAAACGTCCGACAAACGCCCACCGTTAATCCCCACATTTGTTCTTGGGTTTCTTGTGTTGGCCGCCATCAACTCTTTTGGCCTCATCCCGCCAAGCGTTCAAAGCCTGACCAATGATGTGTCCCGCTGGGCCTTGCTGATCGCAATATCTGCCGTTGGCATGAAGACGTCTTTGCGAGCCATCTTCAATGTCGGCGGTCAGGCCATTGCACTCATAGTGCTGGAAACAGTTTTCATAGCGGCGTTCATTCTTGGTGGTCTGTCGCTGCTGAAATGAGTGGCAATGCCAATGCAGTACAAGGCAGCCTATAAGTCTTTGAGAACATGTTTGCGGGCAAGAAAAGCCCATATCAAGATGCTCATCCCAGCATCTGTCGCACCACATCGGGAGCGCTAAGGCAACATACTGTTGTTAAATCGAGAATGGTGCGGTCGAGAAGACTCGAACTTCCACGGGTTTTACCCCACAGCGACCTCAACGCTGCGCGTCTACCAATTCCGCCACGACCGCACTGTACACGAAACCGGGCACGAAGCGTGCCCTGCAGCCGCTCATCTATCAAACCTTTGGCCGGTTCACAAGGGGCTTATTGCCCCTGACTGATTTATGCAGCTTCCGCCGGACTTTCTTTGTGAGAGCGGCCATGGACATGCTTGATTTCAATAGCAACCTTATCGCCTTGCAACACCACCTGTACATCGGCAACCGGCATGCCGTTGGCAAACAGGGTCAGGTCCTGGTCCGCATCGGTGTTAAGTGCAATCACAGCACCGCGGCCCATCCGCAACAATTGATGGACCGGCATATGAGTGTGGCCAAGGCCAACGGCAAGGTCTACATCAATGACGTCGAGGGTCGCCATAAGAGGGCTCCATCTGATAAGGACTTATCGGCCAAAACCGATTGCTAAGCAGTATGCTGATACCTGTTTTGCGGAATTTAAGGTAAACAAATGATTAACGAACGGGCAGAGATCGCACTGGACTTGAAACGAATTGTGCAACAACCCCCAATTTCAGGGGTTGAGGACGTTGAATGGGCCATCAGCAATTATCCAGTCCCCTATGAAGAAGCGCTGCAACGCATGGAATCACGCGCTGCCGACATCGCGGCTCATCAAACGCCGGAACTGGTCTGGCTGCTGGAGCATCCGCCCCTTTACACCGCGGGCACAAGCGCCCAATCAGAAGATCTGCTGCTGCCCGATCGCTTTCCGGTTTTTCAAACCGGGCGCGGCGGACAATACACCTATCACGGGCCCGGGCAGCGCATTGCCTATGTCATGCTCGACCTTGGAAGCCGCACACAGGATGTGCGCCGCTTTGTAGCCGTTCTGGAACAATGGGTCATCAACACGTTGGGCACGTTCGGCATTACCGGTGAACGCCGGGAAGACCGGGTTGGGGTCTGGGTTCGCCGCCCTGAAAAACCACCTTTGCCCGATGGCACCATGCGCGAAGACAAGATTGCCGCCATTGGCATTCGCCTGCGCAAATGGGTCAGCTTTCACGGTATCAGCATCAATGTGGAGCCAGACCTGACCCATTTCGATGGTATCGTGCCCTGCGGCGTAGCAGGGCATGGCGTTACCAGCCTTTATGATCTGGGTGTGACGGCAACCATGGAAGATGTCGACCTGGCGCTACAGCAGGAATTCAAGCGCCTGTTCTGAGACAACTCAGCTTTCAAATTCCATGATAATGGCATCCACGGCCAGACTGTCCCCCGCAGATGCATAAACGGCGGACACGGTTGCATCGCGTTCAGCACGCAGCACATTTTCCATTTTCATGGCTTCAACAACGGCCAAAGTCTCCCCGGCTTTGACCTGTTGGCCCTCTTCCACCGAAACAGACACCACCAAACCCGGCATGGGACACAACAGCAGATTGGATGTATCCGGCGCTTCCTTGACAGGCATCAGTGCATTCAGCCGCGCCTGCGCGGCAGGCAAAACCCGTGCAGTGGAACCAATCCCGCGCCAATTGAGATCCATACCACCCGGCGCATTGGCAATTTGAACCAGCAATGGTTCATCATTCACCATCCCGCGCCACAACGCGGCCCCGGCACGCCAGGAGGCTGTAATCTGATAAGGCTCCGAGCTGTCATAAAACACAAGTTCAAGCGACGATGTCTCGCCCGCTACAAATCGTGTCACATCTATCTGGAACGCATAGTCCCCAAGCGCAACAGACCAGTCTTTGGGCACAGCGCCGCTATGGGGTCGAAGGCGGCCGGTCATGCGATCCAACCGGTCCTTGCGCACCAACTCCAACGACAGCGCCGCACAAGCCAATTTGCGCGCCGTCTCTTCAGACAGATCCGCGCCTTCAAAGCCCTCTGGATATTCCTCGGCGATAAAGCCCGTAGACAGCTCCGCGGCTTGCCAGCGCGGATGATCAATCAAGGCCGCCAGAAACGGAATATTGTGGCCAATTCCTTCAACGACAAATGCGTCAAGCGCAGCAGCCATGGCCTGATTGGCCAGATCACGTGTGGCCCCATGACTGCACAATTTGGCAATCATGGGATCGTAAAACATGGAAATCTCACCGCCTTCAACCACGCCGGTATCCACACGAATTGTGGATACGCCGTCGAATGTCTCAGCGGGCGGCTGAAAACGCACCAAACGGCCAATAGAGGGTAGAAAACTGCGATAGGGGTCTTCCGCGTAAATGCGGCTTTCCATAGCCCAACCATTGATGCCGATATCGCTTTGCCGCAACGATAATGTCTCGCCTGCAGCCACACGGATCATCTGCTCAACCAGATCAACACCCGTGATCAGCTCAGTCACCGGGTGCTCCACCTGCAGCCGTGTATTCATTTCAAGAAAGTAAAAACTCTTATCCTGCCCAACGACGAATTCCACGGTTCCAGCCGTGTCATAGCCAACAGCGTGGGCCAGCGCACAGGCCTCTTCGCCCATCCTTGCTCTGGTCTCCGGGTCCAGCAAAGGCGACGGCGCCTCCTCAATCACTTTCTGATTGCGGCGTTGAATTGAGCATTCACGCTCGTTCAGATGAATGACATTGCCGTGCTTGTCACCCAGCACCTGAATTTCGATATGGCGTGGGTTCTCAATGAATTTTTCAATGAAAATGCGGTCATCCCCAAAAGACGACGCCGCCTCGGAACGGGCCCGCTCAAAGCCCTCTAGCGCTTCATCATGGTTCCAAGCAATCCGCATGCCCTTACCGCCGCCACCTGCAGACGCTTTGATCATCACCGGAAATCCGATCTCAGCGGAAATGCACGCAGCGTGTTCTGCATCCCTGATCGTATCCGGCGCGCCCGGCACGGTTGAAATACCAGCCTCGGCGGCAACAATTTTGGAGCGAATCTTGTCTCCCATATCTTCAATGGCCCTGCGGTTCGGGCCAATAAAGACAATGCCGGCTTTTTCAAGCGCCTCTGCAAAGGCAGCATTTTCCGACAGGAACCCATAACCGGGGTGCACAGCTTCCGCTCCGGTCTGGCGACAGGCATCTATGATCCGATCAATCAAAAGATAGGATTCAGCGGCAGGCGGTGGCCCGATATGGACAGCTTCGTCTGCCATCTGCACATGCAGTGCATTCCGGTCCGCATCGGAATAGACCGCTACGGTCGCAATACCCATATGTTGGGCGGTGCGCACGACGCGACAAGCAATTTCACCACGATTGGCAATCAGGATTTTCTTAAACATGGGCACAATACTGCTGAGCTGATGGGCTGCTGGGTTCTTGGTCAGTACAGAGTAAATGCCCAAAGGTTGACGAGCAAGCGCCAGCCTATTGAACTTTCGGTTGGGTCACTTCGTCTAAGAATTACCGGCGGCAACAGGGACAACAATCAATGTTGCACTGTCTGTCTGGCTGACTTCAATCTGCGTTCCAGCTGTCAGATTGGGGCCCCTAACACGCCACAGCGTATCGCCAATGCGCACGCGCCCTTCCCCACCCACAATCGGTTCGGTCAGCGTAAATTGTCGTCCAATCAACGCCTGACCGCGCTCATTCAAATGGGGTCGATCCGATGTCGTTCGCTCGGCAGAAAACAGTCTGCGCCCCACCAAAAGAAAAACAAGTGCCAGCGCCGCAAAACCAATCCAGGCCACCTGCCATGACAAATCAACGACAAGGGACGCGATGCCTACCACCAACGCGGCCAGACCAAGCCAGATCAAAAAGCTGCCCGGCATGGCCAATTCCAGCGCCAGCAAAACAATGCCGCCAATCAACCAGGCCCAAGGCCCAAGGTCGGAAGCCAGTTGCACGAGGTAGGAGCCATTATTTTCCATCAGCGCAGTCTCACTGTCCTGTGTCAGGCAGGCGCGGACCGCCTTTGCGTGTCGAATTTTTGCTATCACCGAAAGCTTCGCGCGCGATTTCGGCAACGCCGCCAATAGATCCGATCACGGAAGCCGCTTCCACCGGAAGCATCAACACTTTCTGGTTCGGCGCACTGGCAATAGCCTGTAGCGCGTCGACATATTTCCCCGCAACAAAATAGTTGATCGCCTGAATATCACCGGCAGCAATGGCATCGGAAACAACTGTTGTGGCTCGGGCCTCCGCTTCGGCCTCACGCTCACGTGCTTCTGAATCCCGGAAAGCAGCTTCGCGGCGGCCTTCAGATTCCAGAATCTGGGATTGCTTTTCGCCTTCAGCACGTAGAATGGCCGACTGGCGCATGCCCTCCGCTTCTAAAATGGAGGCACGTTTTTCCCGTTCCGCCTTCATCTGGCGGCCCATGGCCTCAACCAGATCGCGCGGTGGGTTAATATCCTTGATTTCAATACGTGTGATTTTCAGGCCCCAGGGCGAAACCGCCTGATCGACCACCGACAACAACCGGGCATTGATCTCGTCACGATTGGACAGCAATTGATCAAGGTCCATAGACCCCATCACTGTCCTGATATTGGTCATGGTCAGGTTCAGAACCGCATTCTCAAGCCCAGAAACCTCATAGGCCGCCTGTGCTGCATCAAGCACCTGATAGAAGGTTACTCCATCGGCGGTGATGGACGCATTATCTTTGGTGATAACTTCTTGAGACGGGACGTCCAGCACCTGTTCCATCATGTTCAGCCGCGCGCCAATCCGGTCAATGAAAGGCACAAGAATGTTCAGGCCAGGTTTCATGGTACGGGTGTAACGACCAAACCGTTCAACGGTATAATTAAAGCCCTGCGGCACCTGTTTCAGTGTAAAAAACAGGACGACGACGAGCAGAACAACCAAACTCAATACAAATACGTCAAAACCAAACATCAAAATTTCCCATACCAGGTTCCGGGCAGCCGGAACCCGCCTGCTTTCACCATTATTACCATCAGTAATATATGGGACTTTTATGATGCATGTACAATCCCGCGCATTGTCAGGCCATATGCGTTCCGGTCAAAGAGGTCGCTCAGATCCAACCGGAAAGTTCGCGCCGCACCATGGTTTCAATCACGGCCATGCCTTCCGGCGTGTCATTCAGGCAGGGAATATGTGCAAAATGTTCGCCGCCATGTTCCTCAAATATCTCGCCAGCCTCTCCGGCGATTTCTTCCAGCGTTTCAAGACAATCGGAAACAAAGCCAGGATTGAACACGGCCAAGCTTTTGACCCCCTCCTTAGCCAGCCTCTCAACAGTCTTGTCCGTGTAGGGCTGCAGCCATTCTTCCGGTCCAAAACGCGACTGAAAGCAGGTCATCAAACGCCCCTTGTTTGGGCCGCTGCCCCAACCAAGGCGTTCTTCCAGTAGCCGAGATGTTTTCATGCAATGACAATGATAGGGATCGCCCTTCTTGAAGTAGCTCTGCGGAATGCCGTGATAGGACGCAATCACCTTTTCCGGTTCAAAATCAAGTTTTCCCAGACAGGTCTCTATGCTGGCGGCCAGTGCGTCAATATAGGCTGGATCATCATGGTATGGCGGCACGGTGCGCAAGGCTGGTTGCCAGCGCATCTGCATCAACGCTTCAAAGGTTTTGTCATTGACTGTAGCCGTTGTGGCAGCTGCATATTGCGGATATAGCGGGAACACCAGAATCCGCTCACAACCTGCTGCCTGCAAGGCTTCAATGCGTTCCTTGATGGGCGGCTTGCCATACCGCATGGCCCAGTCCACCACTACATTTTCATGCCCGGCGAAAATTTCAGCCAATTGTTCGCCCTGGCTGCGGGTAAATGTTCGCAGCGGAGATTCATTCAACTCGTAATTCCAGATTTCGGCATAAGCGGCCCCGCTCTTTTTAGGGCGGACGTTCAGCACAATGCCAAACAGAATTGGAAACCACAGCGCGCGCGGCCATTCGATTACCCGTTTATCCATCAGAAATTCTTTGAGATAGCGGCGCATCGGCTTCTTTTCAGTGCCGTCAGGCGTGCCAAGATTTACCAGCAGAACACCAACCTTGCCTGCCTTTACCGGCGGGTGATCTCCGGGCAGTTGGACCTGCTTCATCCGCAGATATCGCTCATCCAGAGCGACAGACACGGTCGGAGGACTGTTATCGGTGGTATCTTTAAGCATGAATGCCCTCGCTGGTGATTATCTCATTGGTCGCTTGTGACATGAGAGTAGCTAGAGCGTTTTTAGAGTAATTCCAAGGTAGGCTTCAAAATTTCTATCGCAGCAGACGCAAAAGCCGCCAAAGATTGAACACACCCGCCAGAGATTGGGCCACATAAGTCAGTGAGGCGGCCCTTAAAACCGAACGTGTTGCGGGCAAATCTGACTGATCGAGATAGTCACCGCCCGCCAAAATAGGAAGTGCCTTGCCGAAACTGGCGTCAAATTCCACTGGCAGCGTGACAAGGTGAATGACCAGTTGCAGAACAAGAACCAGAATACCCAACAGAAAAAACATCAAACTGAAACTGGGCGCACGAGCGATCATCGCAATCATCGGGCCGACAATCAGCAACGCACCGGCAATCTTGTTGATCGGCTGAATGGATTTCGCCAGCGCCATACGCAAATGGAAGAGCTTTTCATTACGTGCATGTTGCAGAGCGTGCCCAACTTCATGGGCTGCAACGGCAACAGCGGAAACGGACTTCCCGCGGTAAAATGACCGGCTGAGGCGGATCGTCCGGGTTTCAGGATCATAATGGTCCCCGCCCTCGTCAATCGGCTCTACACCGACGCCACGCAGCCCAGCGCGCTGAATCAGATGCAACGCCAGCTCACCGCCGGTTCCGGGAAAGTCGGGCCTGGGGCGTGCGTGCTTCTTAAGCTGTCGCCGCACCCAGAAGGAGGGTCCGAAAATCAGCAGGATGAACAAAACGGCAAGGATCAAAAAAATGGGCATGCTCTCCATGTTGGGCGCAACAGCCGGACTGTCAATCGCCCACCTGGCAGAAAGCGCCGTTGAAGCTCATTCAACGACGCTTTTTCAACAATTGAGGGTTTTGAATTCCCACTCTATGGACCGTAAACCACTTTTGGCAGCCATGTTGCCAGCGCTGGCAGGTACCACAGAACCACCAGAGCAATCATCTGGATCAGAACAAAGGGAATCGCCCCAATGTAAATGTCCGATGTCTTGACGCTGGGCGGTGCGACACCGCGCAGATAGAACAGGGCAAAGCCAAATGGCGGTGTCAGAAAGGATGTCTGCAGATTGACGGCCATCATGATACCCAGCCAGACCGGGCTGATCGGGTCTCCATTCGGCATTTCAAGCTGCAGAAGGATGGGAGCGACCAGAGGCACCACCACAAACACAATTTCCAGAAAATCCAGAAAGAAACCCAGAACGAACATCAGCAACATGACCGTCAGAACAACACCAATGGTGCCACCAGGTATGTCACTCAGCATTTCATGAACCAGTTCTTCACCACCCAGTCCGCGGAAAACCAGCGAGAAGATGGATGCACCGATCAGAATGACAAATACCATGGTCGTCACATGGGTGGTGCCTTCCACCACCTTGGTCAGAACCCCTTCACGGAAGACACGCAGCAGGGCCACGCCAATACCAATGGCCACCATCAGGCAACACACAGCAGCAGCGTAAATTGCGTATTGATCAAATTGCGAGATTTCATCGCGCGCGACCCGGAGATCAAGATTGACTGTCATGAACAGAACCACGACCAGCGCTATTGCCGCCAGATAGATAGGCCACGGACTGCCATTGCCCACACGCAAACCTGCAAGGAAAATGGAACCGACGGCACCCACAGCCGCAGCTTCCGTTGGTGTTGCAACGCCGCCAAGAATGGAGCCCAGTACCGAGATAATCAGTACGATGGGGGGCACAAGGGCATGAAACACTTTGCCAATACTGACCCTTTGACCAGATTCAGGAGGCATTGCGGGCGAACTTCCCGGGCTCAAAATGGCCATGCCGATCTGATACAGCATATACATGCCGACCAGCATCAATCCGGGCAGCAGAGCCCCGGCAAACAGATCACCCACAGACACGGTGTCCGGAGAGAAATTACCCATATCCAACTGAGCCTTTTGATAGGCGTTGGATATCTGATCGCCCAAAATCACCAGAACAATCGAGGGCGGAATGATCTGCCCCAGCGTTCCCGATGCGGCAATTGAGCCGCAGGCCAGCCGTTTAGAATAGCCGCGCTCCAGCATGGTCGGCAAAGACAGCAGACCCATGGTGACAACGGTGGCACCCACAATCCCGGTCGATGCGGCCAGCAAGGCTCCCACAATGGTGACCGACAGGCCCAGACCACCCCTTAAAGTCCCAAAGAGCTGGCCCATCGTTTCCAGCAATTCTTCGGCGACCTTGGAGCGCTCCAGCATGACGCCCATAAACACGAACAGCGGCACGGCAATGAGAACCTCATTGGTCATGATGCCGAACAGGCGTTGCGGAGTGGCAAGCAGGAAGGACGGGTCGAAAACACCCACCATATAGCCGATCAGGCCAAAGGCCAGCCCTGTTCCGGCCAGCGTAAACGCCACCGGAAAACCCATCAAAAGCACAACGCAAACCGTGGCAAACATCAAAAGGTCGAGCGATTGTCCAATAGAGACGTCCATTATGTCTGCCCCCCGGCGCGCGTTTTTTCAGTGAGCTTCTCGCGCAGTTCCGGCAATTCCTGGCTCATCCGCAATCGATCGATTTCCATTTCATCACCACCCAGCGCCAGCAATGACCGAATGGCCATGGAAACGCCTTGCAGGGCCATCATTGCAGCGAACGCCAGAATAGCGGTTTTATGAATGTAACGTGCCTGAATACCACTGGTTTCCGGTGACCCTTCCAGAGCCGCCCAGGATGCCATGACGTAGGGGAAAGACGTCCAGAAAATCAGCACACAGACCGGGATCATGAGAAGGAAGGCACCGACCAGATTGACCATCGCCTTTTTGCGCGGATGGGCATCGCGGTAAAATATATCAACGCGCACATGACCGTCAGTCAGCAGCGTGTAGGCAGCCGCCAGCATGAACAGAAAGCCATGCAGATAAGTGATGCTTTCCTGCGCAAAAATTGAGCCGACGCCAAAAACATAGCGCATCACCACAACAACAAACTGAATGAGAACAATGAACAGGGCGAACCACATGACGGTTCTGCCGATAGATTTATTGACCCGATCAATCAGATCAGCCAGCGCACGCATGATATGGCCCCCAAGGCGTGTGAGATATTGAGTTGAAGTAAAAAACCTCCCGCACTTTAGTGCGGGAGGTTTCTTTCAGATAGGTTTATCCGAGATATTTGTTGCGGCGCTGCACATATGGCAGTTCCTGCACATTCAACCAGCCACCAAGATCTGTACGGGCTTTGCGGAAGCTGTCCACAATTCTGCGGCCCAGATCATCTTCGGCCACTTCCGAGACAACTTCTTCAGATGCCTTGGCAAACGCGTCAAAAATCTCATCGGAGAAGTCTCTGCGCTGCACGCCATGCTCATTGACAAGTTCCGCCAATGCCGCGCCATTGCGGAAATTGATCTCGGAATACATCTGGTTGTTTTCAGCGTAGGCGCAAGCCGAAATCAGTTCCTGATCAGCCTCTGACATGGAGTCCCAGATGCCTTTGTTGATACCCAGTGACAAGGTTGTGCCGGGCTCATGGAAACCGGGACCGTAATAGAATTTGGCCACTTTGTAGAAGCCGAATGTCAGGTCAAGCCAGGGGCCAACCCACTCGGTTGCATCAATTGTGCCAGCCTGCAGAGCCGGGAACACTTCGCCACCGGGCAACGCCACGGCAGTCATGCCAACACGGCGCAGAACTTCTCCGCCAAGGCCGGGCATGCGCATTTTGATGCCCTTCAAATCTTCAACAGTGTTGACTTCATTGCGGAACCAGCCACCCATCTGGGCACCTGTATTGCCAGCAGGAAACGCCTTGACGCCGAAGCCTGCAGACAACTCATCCCACAATTCCTGACCACCACCAAACTGCATCCATGCATCATTTTCTGCAGCTGTGAGACCCATCGGGACAGCAGCGAAAAAATTGAACGCCTTGTTTTTGCCCTGCCAATAATACTCAGCACCGTGATACATATCAGCGGAACCATTCTGTACTGCATCGTGGCTCTCAAATGGAGGAACCAACTCGCCGGCAGCAAACAGTTTAACAGAGATACGCCCATCAGAGGCTTTCGTAATACGGTCGGCAAGACGCTGAGCGCCTGTACCCAGACCGGGCAGGTTTTTGCCCCAGGTCGTGACCATTTTCAGCTCACGTGTATCTTGAGCCAATGCTGGTGCCGCCAGTGTGCTCGCCACCGCGCCACCGGCGGTTACCAGACCAGCGGATTTGATAAAGGATCGACGACCCAATTTTGAATTTGAATTAGTCATGTGCAGATTTCCTCCCTTGCACAAAGTCATGCGAAATTCTTACCACGCGCATAGGCGCGTCCACCATCACAAATGGTGCAAATGTCTGTCTAGGCAATCACTTTCAAGAAGGCTATTGCGTTAACTGCGGAAAAAATGCGTATTACTACTGAGTTTGGATGTCAGGGGGAGGCAAACAATGATCCGGACAATCAAAAAGCGGCCCGTGTGCACATCATGGAGCCAAATATGAGACCCAATAAACTACCCCGGCTGACCTTCAGGACGCGGCTGCTTCTGATAACAATTCTGCCATTGTTGGCCGTATCGGCACTCAGTTGGCTGGTGATCTCCTTTCAGGCAGACCGTCTTATACAAGCAGAACTTGCCACCGTGGAAAAGCGCATATTAGCCGCCCGGCAGGCCGAAATCCGCAATTACATATCATTGGCACAAACCTCAATCCGCCACCTTTATGATGCCGAACCGGCTGGCCAGGAAGCAGCGCAGGCGGAGGTCATGCAGATATTGCACGATATGACTTTTGGCGATGATGGCTATTTCTTTGTCTATGACAATGATGGCAACAGCCTGGTACATCCGCGCCTGCCGGAACTGGTTGGCGAAAACTGGTGGGATCTGCAGGACCCCAATGGCGACTACGTCATCCGCAACCTCATCAAGGCAGCTCAAGATGGCGGCGGCTTTCACCGCTATATCTGGAACAAACCCACCACTGGCCAGGCCGCCGAAAAGCTGGGCTATGCAGATTACCTGCCAAAATGGGGCTGGATGTTCGGCACCGGCCTCTATCTTGATGACATTGAGAACGAGATTACCATTCTGCGCTCCCAGACCGAAGAAAATGTCAACCAGACGGCGATCATCCTGTTTGCACTGACATTTGTTGCCGTGCTGATGGTCAGCGCCATGTTGTTTGCCATCCGTCTGTCTGAAGAGCGGTTCGCTGACAGCAAGTTGAAGGATCTGACGCGGCGCATCGTGAATGTGCAGGAAGAAGAGCGCAAACGCGTCTCCACTGAATTGCATGACGGCATCAGCCAGTTGCTGGTCGGCGCACGCTATTCGCTCGACCTTGCCCATGCGCAGGCTCCAGCAGATCCGCCTGCCCATCCAGTCAGTCGGGACGGAGCGGAAGAAATGCAGGAAGCAACCGCCAGCACCAGCCCCCGCGCGCTGATCGCCAAATCCATGCGCGTTCTGGAGAATGCCATCAGTGAAGTGCGCCGCATTTCCAAGGATCTGCGCCCAAGCGTGCTGGATGATCTGGGCCTTGCCGCCGCCATTCAGAACCTGTGCAATGATTTTGCCGATCAGACCCGGCTTCAGGTGGCTGTGACGGCAACACCGGTCGGCCCAAGCTTGCCGGATGGTGCTAAAACGGCGCTTTACCGCGTGCTTCAGGAAAGTCTCACAAATATTGCCAAACATGCCGAGGCCAGCCGCGTCAGTGTAGCGCTGAAACGACGGGACGGCATTCTCATCATGCGCATTCGTGACAATGGCAAAGGCCTGCCGTCCAAACTACGCAATAGTGGGTCAGGCAGCACCGCCTCCGCATCCGCTGACACCGGCCTTGGCATTCGCAACATGATGGAACGTGTGGAAAGCTATGGCGGTAAACTGGCCATTGGGCCCGCAGATTTCGAAGGCGTCACGTGCGGCACCGAAATCTACATCACCATGCCGCTTGATCTCACCCGCGAAGACGTCAGCGCAGACACCGATCTGCAATCGACCACGCCACCAATTCGGGAGGCAGCATGATGTCCTCGAACATCTCGATCATCATAGCCGACGACCACGAAGTGGTGCGTGATGGCATTCGCGCCCGGCTGCAGGGCACGTCTGATCTGAAAATTCTGGCAGAAGCCAAGAATGGCGCTGAGGCGGTGGATCTTGTGCAACGCCACAACCCTGACGTGGTCATGCTGGATATATCAATGCCGGTGATGAACGGTCTGGAGGCGGCGCGTAAAATCCGTGAGAACAAGCATGATTGCAAAATCCTGATGCTCTCGATCTATGATGCCACTGAATATGTGCAAGGTGCGGTCAAAGCGGGCGCCAATGGCTATCTGCTGAAAGAAGCTGATGCCCGGGAAATGCTCTCTGCCATCCGCTCGGTTGCCGCTGGCGGTCTCTATTTCTCCGCAAAAGTCGCGCCATCCCTCATGCCCGCATCCTTTGTCCCACCAACTGACGAGGATCAAAACCACCAACACAGCGACCGCATTAACGGTTCGGTCAGTGCCACCCCCCTGCCCGCAGACCCCAGCCGCATCTGCGCCTATGGCTTGTCCGGGCGCGAACGCCAGGTGCTGCAGGGCATCGCCGCAGGCCTTGCCAACAAGGAAATCGCCGAAAAACTCTCCATCAGTGTACGCACGGTGGAAAGCCACCGCCTCAACATCCGCGAAAAAACCAATGGCGGCAACACCGCCCACCTGACACGGATCGCCACAGAACTGAACCTTATTTGACCCGATTTGCGCCCTTGAAAGGCCGGTTTCCGCCCTTTGAACGATGGCCAAAAAAAGACTGACAAAAAAACGTCACATACACCTTTCATTCCCCAAAGAGGAGTGCTACATGCTGCCTGTCGCTGAGGGTACTCAGCACGTTTTTGGCGCGGGGTGGAGCAGCCCGGTAGCTCGTCAGGCTCATAACCTGAAGGTCGTAGGTTCAAATCCTACCCCCGCAACCATCTCAACTTGCGATGCAAGTTCACGAAGATCGGCCACCCCCACCGGGTGGCCGTCTTTCGTTTGCAAGTTGAGATTTGAGCGCCCTCCCGCAACCAACTCAAATTGCGATTGACCAGCCCCTGTGGCTGGTTTTTTGCGTTTAAGGGAAATGCCAAGGATTCCAGCAAGATCGCCCCTCACATCAATCAGCATTTCGTCCTCGGTCGGCGTCAAGATGATCTCGTCGATCAAGGATCGGAGCAACTCGGTTGCCTGTAGTCGTTTCGTCTCAGCTTCATCCTGCAAAGACTCGTGGAGCTTCGACACTTGCGCTCTGTAGAACCCAGCCATTTCCGGATGTAGCAGTGGCGGAGGTTCGTCAGCGTTGGCAAGCAAGTCTTCAAGTTCGTGTTTCCGACTTTCCAGTTTCTTGCTCTTTTCCTTCACCATTTCTACTGGAAGGGCGTCGTCGAGATAGAGTTGAAGCATTTTCTCCAACTCCCGATCAATCTTCGCAAGCTCCGATCGCGCAGCTTTGATCACGGCTCGGCCGTCCATGCGAAGGCGATTCATCTCGCGGGTGAACTCGTCGCAGAATTCCTTGAACAGCGCCGGTTCCATGAGATGGTGGCGAAGCGCGTTCAGGACCCGCTCTTCAAGGCGGTCTCGTCGTATGTTCTTACGATTGTCGCAGGTTCCCTTGTTGCGGGCCGTTGCGCAGCCGACAAGGTCGGCGGAGATCATCGTATAACCACCACCACAGCAGGCGCATTTGGTGAGGCCAGAGAAGAGGTACTTGGGACGGCGTCGATCGCGAAAATGGTTGTCCGATTTCGACGCATCACCATGCTTGTGCTTCAGCTTGGCTTGCCGCTCTTTAACAGCTGCCCAAAGTTCGTCATCCACGATACGTAGTTCCGGTACTTCTTGGATGATCCATTCGTCTTCGGGGTTCATCCGGGCCTGACGTCGACCCGTATCGGGATCTTTCAGAAAGCGTTGCCGGTTCCAGATCAAACGTCCGATATATATCTCGTTGTTCAAGATGCCTGTGCCGCGCTTGGCGTTGCCATTGATTGTGCTGAAACCCCAATCGCCCCCGCTGGGTGCTCGGATGCCTTCCTTATTCATCTCTGTCGCTATGCGTTTTGGTGATTTTCCAGACACGTAATCCATCAGGATTCGGCGTATTACATGAGCCTCGTGCTCGTTGATCGTGCGATCACCCCGGATAGGTTCCCCCTCCGACGAGAACTTCTTGACGACATCGTATCCATATGCATTTCCACCACCGGATTTGCCCATCTCAACGCGTCCACGGAGACCCCGGCGAGTTTTGTCGGCGAGGTCTTTGAGAAAGAGCGCATTCATGGTGCCCTTAAGTCCAACATGGAGATGTGTGATCTCTCCCTCGGACAGCGTGACAATCTTCACGTCCGCATACGCCATCCGTTTATGAAGACCTGCGATATCTTCTTGATCGCGGGATAGGCGATCCATCGCCTCTGAAAGGACAAGGGTGAAACGTCCGCGATGGGCATCTTCGATCAAGGCTTGGATACCTGATCTCAGCAGTGAAGCGCCGGACACTGCGTGGTCGGAGTATTCTTCTACGACCGTCCAGCCTTGTTTCTCAGCATGCAACCGACATACCCTGAATTGGTCCGCGATCGATGCGTCTCGCTGGTTATCGCTTGAATATCTTGCGTAAAGGGCAACTTTCACGGTTTCATCTCCTGAAGCATCAGGAGCGCGGCGATCTGCGATCTCCCGATTGCTGGTCATACCATTCTCGTGCAGCACGACGCGCTAGAAGGCGAACCAGCTCGACCAAGCGCGGATCAGCGCCTCTGTCGCTTTTCGACAGGTTCAACGGTCGACCCGCGTCGCTTTTGTCCTTTCGATGCGCCTGAAGCCTGTTCATTATACCGTCGTCCGATTGAAATGGAAGGTAAGTCCATTGAGACAATCGCGGACGCAGCTCTTCTAAGCAACATTACATGGAGCGAAGCGTAGCGTGCGACGGAGCGCTGATGGTTGTATTTGTTTCGGCTAGCGTAAGATCCCGCAGAATAGCGTAGTGTAAATACTTGCGCATTTCGGGACATAATTCTGCGGTTGAGCTTTGAGGCAACCAAATGAGCATCCGACAACCGTACCTACGAATTGCAGGACGGTTTGTTCCATAATTCAACCGGATAGAACGCTGCCCTCTGAAGGCGAAGGTCATTGGTTCGAGTCCAGTCGGGTGCACAATCTCTCCCTTAGTTTGACATAGATAGGCCCGTAAACGCTGCGTTACATGAATTGGTCATTATGAAACGACCTCACCGCCCAGTCGATAAACACGCGCACGCGAGCTGAAAGCTGACGGCCTCGCGGATAGAGAAGCGAGACGGGCACGGATGGAACGTCATACTTTGCCAGAACCTGACTGAGACGTCCAAGCCGGAGATCGTCGTCAATATGAAAAAGCGGCATCTGCGCCAAGCCAAAACCAAGCAAGGTGGACAAGCGATAACTCTCCGGGCCGTTGACCGAAACTCGTGTTGGGGGCCTCAAAATCTTGATTTGGTCTTTCACAACGAAGTCGAGCGGAAGGACCGTACCTGTCGTCATGCGCCATAAACCAACCATTTTGTGGGTCTCCAGATCACTTAGCAAGGTTGGTTCGCCAAACTTCTCCAGATAGTCGGGTGAAGCACAGGTGATCCGTTTTGCCATTCCCAGTGGTCGCACGATTAGATCACTGTCGGGCAGCTTGCCCCACCGCAACGCACAATCGACACCTTCCTCTACCAGATCGACCCACCGATCCCTTTCGCTGATGGAGATCTCAATCTCGGGGTATCGGGCTAGGAAATCCGGCAAGCCGGGCATCAGAAAGTGTCTGGCGAGCGTACCCTGGACCTCAATCCTCAGGTGGCCTTTCGGTGGCGCGCCAACAAAGGCACTGTCGGCCTCTTCAACGTCGCTAAGTATCGAAAGGCATCGCTGATAGTAGGCTTGCCCGTCCAGGGTCGGGCGCACGACACGCGTCGTACGGTGGAGCAATTGCACACCAAGCCTTTGCTCCATCTGCTGGATCACTTCTGTGACTGTGGATCGCGGTGTTCCGGTATCGTGGGCTGCAGCCGTAAAGCTACGCCGTTCGACGATCCTCACAAAAAGCTGCATTGCGTCAAACCGGTCCATTGCATCCTCATTGTTCGTGTGGGGCGAATAGCGATGTCAAAATATACTCCATTATCCCGCTCCATCAACGGCATATCTTTCGGCCATCGCCAGCATGGTGCTGACAAATAGAAAAGAGATATCATGACCGATACAAAATCTAGAACTGCAATTGTCACCGGCGCTTCACGCGGAATTGGTGCGGCCGTTGCCGAACGTTTGGCATCCGATGGCCTCAATGTCATTGTGAACTACGCTGGCAGCGAAAAAGCGGCGACGGCCGTCGTCGACAAGATCGAGGCCGCAGGTGGCAAGGCCATTACCGCCAAAGCAGACGTATCCGATGCTGAGGCTGTGCGACGGATGTTCGATGCAGCTGAGACCGCCTTCGGAGGTGTTGATATGCTCGTGAACAACGCGGGCATCATGAAATTGGCGAAGATTGCCGATAGTGACGACGCCCTGTTTGACGCGCATATCGCGGTCAACCTCAAAGGCACATTCAACACACTGCGCGAGGCGGCAAATAGACTGCAAAGCGGCGGGACTATCATCAATTTCTCCACCAGTGTCGTCGGCACCAAGCTGGAGACCTACGGCGTCTACACGGCAACCAAAGCAGCCATCGAGACGCTGACGGCGATCCTCTCCAAAGAGCTGCGTGGTCGCAACATCACTGTCAATGCCGTGGCACCTGGGCCGACCGCGACCGATCTATTCCTAGACGGCAAGTCGCCGGAGCTGATCGAGCGTTTTGCCAAAATGGTGCCGCTCGAACGACTCGGGGAACCGCGAGACATCGCCAATGTCGTGGCGCTTTTGGCCGGACCTGACTGCGCTTGGGTCAACGGACAGACATTGCGTGCAAACGGCGGGTTGGTCTGAACGGGCTAACCCTCCATTCGAAACAAAGGAGTAATCAAATGACAAAGGGATCAGAAAAACAGATTATCGTCGTCACCGGTGCATCAAGCGGCTTTGGCGAGATGACCGCCTACGCCCTGGCCGATGCCGGGCACACTGTCTACGCGTCCATGCGCGGCATCAGCGATCACAACGCAGATAAGGCCAGTGCCGCAAAAGACTACGCCAGCAAGAACGACATCGATCTGCGCGTGGTCGAGATCGATGTGGTGGACGACGCGTCCGTTGCTGCCGGGATTGACCAAATCTATGATGAGGCCGGCCGTCTTGACGTGATAGTCCACAATGCGGGCCACATGTCATTCGGCCCGGCGGAGGCGTTCACGCCTGAACAGATGGCGCAGCTCTATGACATCAACGTGCTGTCGACGCAGCGCGTGATGCGTTCAGCATTGCCGAGGATGCGCGCACAGAGACGCGGGCTTGTTGTCTGGGTGTCGTCATCAAGCGTCCGAGGCGGTACGCCGCCGTTCCTGTCGCCCTACTTCGCCGCCAAGGCGGGTATGGATTCGCTCGCTGTTTCCTACGCCTCCGAGTTGGCCCGCTGGGGGATCGAAACCTCGATCATGGTGCCGGGCGCATTCACAGCTGGTACCAATCACTTCGCAAACGCTGGGGCACCAGATGACCAAACAGTATCCGACGCTTATCTAACGGGCACCTATGCTGACGTACCCTCAAAAGCGCTCGACGGGCTTCGGTCTCTTGAGCCTGATGACGCAGACCCTTCGGCTGTGGCGCTGGGTATCGTCGGCATTGTGAATGCGCCATTGGGAAAACGACCGTTCAGGGTTCATGTTGATCCCTCACACGATGGGTCGGAAGTTGTCAGCGGTGTAGCCGATCGGGTCCGGACGGAAATGTTCCGGCGGATCGGTCTGGAGGATTTGCTGTCTCCTGCTGTTTGACTGCGGAAAACAGTCAATGGATCGTTCAGTGCCAGAAATGCGCTGGCACATCACATTAAATAACGAAAAAATCCGCGCTGTCCTCGCGATGGCGCGCGTTGAATGGAAAAGAAGGATGGCAGTTGAACTGAAGCATCTTCGATACGTTATCGCCGCCGCCGAGCATCACAGCTTTCGACGCGCCGCGAATGTGATCGGCGTTCATCAGTCCGCCATCAGTCGGCGAATTCGTGACTTGGAAGACGAGCTTGGCGCATCGCTGTTTAACCGGCATTCCGGAGGTGTGGAACTGACCTATGCGGGGCAGAACTTTATAAAGCACGCGCGACCGGCAATGGGCCAGATAGGGTATGCCGCCAGGTTGGCAGATGCCTGCGGGTCCGGAAGCGCCGGTCTCGTCCGTGTTGGGATTTTTTCGTCGCTGTCGTCTGGTTTCATTTCAGATTTACTGCGCGACTATGAGCGTAGACATTCCGACGTTCGCCTCGACTTTATTGAGGGCGCGCCAAGCGACCATCTCTCCGCTATCCGTCGTTACAAAATGGACATCGCATTTCTAACTGGGGCGACCACTCCAACGGGGTGCGAGGGTCAGCACCTTTGGACAGAGCGGGTCTTCGTTGTTCTCCCAAATACGGATGTGCTGGCCGACAAGTGCGAACTGGTTTGGAATGATTTGCGCAATCGGCATTTTATTGTGAGCAATTCGGATCCAGGACCCGAAATTCACGACTATCTCGTCAAGCATCTCGCGCAGCTGGGGCATCATCCGAGCATTGAACATTGCGCGGTAGGGCGCGACAATTTAATGCAACTCGTCTCTTTTGGTAAGGGCCTGACGCTTACCAGCGAAGCAACTACAGGGATGACATTTCCTGGGACGGTGTATCGCTTACTGGCGGGTGAGGAACTTCCCTTCTGCGCAATTTGGTCGCCAATAAACGATAATCCCGCACTTCGCCGTTTGCTCAGCCTTGCCCGATCGATGGCCAGCAAAAGCGGCGCGAAGACGCATGGCAAGGATGCCAGGATTAAGTCTGACGCTTAACAGTTACAGAAGAGTTCCCGGTCTTGTTCCTCCGCGCCTTCGCAAAACCCCGATCGGTCGCCATGAACCGCGCGATCATCGGCACGATCAATTTGACTGGATCCTTGATTGGTTGTCCGGTCTCATGGCCAAGGACCTCAGCATAAAGTGAGAGATCGCGATGCACGGCCGCTGTCAGTTCCACTGTCACCTTGACCGGTTTATCATCGACGAGGGCTCCGAGTTTCAGCTTGGTCATCATTGTTCCCTTTGCGGTTCCAGGATGAGGTCGCGGGTGACAATCACGCGCACGGGGAAGCCCGGGCGGATGGTTAGGGTCGGTGCCCGGCCCACCTGGCGGCGGACGATCTCTTCGCCTGCGTCGCCGACTGTATCCTGAGCGCCGTCGCGAATGGCTGCCGCGATCTCATTGCTCTCATCTCTACCGAGCTCGGCTCCGATGTTGAGCAGTGTCGACAGCCCGGCTGCTTTCGCGATGTCCCACCAATGATGGTCGACGCCGTCCTCCAATCCAGCAAAGCCTGCGCCGTCCGCTCCCGGTTGCCGTTCGAGCACAATCGAGTTGCCGCTTGGCAAAATGAGGCGATTCCAGACGAGCAGGACCCTGCGCTGGCCGAAACCGACACCATTATCATATTCACCGATCAGGCGTGTGCCTTGAGGCACGAGCAGATAGCGGCCCGACGGGCTGTCATAGACGTTCTGGATGACCTGGGCGACGATCTGACCCGGTAGATCGGAGCGAATGCCGGTGACGAGCGCCGCCGGAATGACGGCACCTGCCTGAAGAACATAGGGTGATGCTACCGACGTTACGCGATCTGGCGACACTGTGCGACGATCCACCGGGGCATTGAGAAAGCCAAGCTGTCTATCCTGCGCGGTTGGCGCGCTGGTGTCACCGATCTGTGGTGCCTGGAAGCTGGCAAGAGGCTGGGTCGGCTGCATTCCCACACCTGACTGTGCTGTCGCCCCTTGGGCGGTGAAGAACAATGCGCTGGTCCGCGCCGCTTCCTGTTCGGCCAGGCGCCTTTGTTCTTCAGGATCAGGGCCGGGCATTGGCTGCGCCGGTATGGGGCGGCCTTCCTCCTGCGCGCGTCTGATCGGGCGACCGAGATCGCCGGGCAGCGCCGGTCCAAGCTGCGGGATGCCGCTATAGTCCGACGGCAGTCGGCGCAACTCATCTGCGGTGGGGCGGTTTTCCGTGGTGTAGAGCTCGTTGGTACCTTCTCCCGCGTCGCGGCCCTGCAATGAGAAGATCAATGCGCCGCCGATACCGATGCAGGCGGTGATGGCGAGGCCCGCAAGCACCTTGCGGGACAGGCGCACAACGCGAGGCGGGTCAGCGCGCAGTCTAAATGCCTCCTTAACCTCCGTTCGTTCGGCCTGCCGAGGATCAAGGTCGGTGTTTGTCGGTGTCTCACTCATTGTCTTTGCCTTCCATCGGTTCGCACGATCCGGACCATTTGCTGGTTCTCGCCGCCGAGGCGCAGTTCTGCAGCCGCGAACAGGCGATCGACGATGAGAATGTTGCGATGAACGCGGGTGTTGACGATCTGCGCCTCGCCATCAGGGCCGATGACGAACAGCGGCGGCATCTCGCCCTGCACAATGCCGCGTGGAAAGACGACATAGACGCGCCGACCATCGTCAAACACGGTCTGGGGCCGCCAGGGCGGCCTGTCCCCTTGCAGGCCGTAGCGGTAGTGCCGCTGGGAGGAAGGTGGAATGCTAGGCTCAGCTACAGTTGGTGTCTGCGTCCGAGTGCCGACCGTCGGATAGGACCAGGCGATTGATGGCATGTATGCGTCTTCTCTTGCGCGAAGTTCCAGAAGATAGGTGCGCCGGTCTGTATTGATGACGAGGTTGGTTGCGATGTCGGACCGGGTCGGTTTGACGAGGATGTGGATGCGGGCTGTGCGCCCGCTGCCACTTTCCGTGTCGCCGATGATCCACCGGGCGGTATCGCCAGCAGCGATTGGTCCGGCACCTGTAAGCTGTTCACCGGGTTCCAGCGCGATGTTGGTGATCTGTCCTGGTGCAGCATAGACCTGATAAAGTGCGCCTTGGCTGAACGGGAAGACCTGGATTGCGTTGTAATAGCCCTCGCGGCGCGGCTCGACGCGGGCGGCGGCATTGGCGTTGCCGACACGGGTCTCCGGTGTACGTGCATCGGCGCTGCCACCGCGCGAGGGTGTCCAGGCAGGCGGTGTATGCACCGGTCTGGCGGCTTCTTCTACGACCGGCGGTGGCGGCGGTGGAAGCGACGGCACGTCAGCGTCATAGGCGATGTCCGGCGGGGTGTAGGTGGCACAACCAGAAAGCACAAGCGCAGCGGCCAGGGCGAGGGAGGCAGTGGGATATGATTGTCTCATTGCTGCATCTCCCGAGACCAGTTGATGGCATGCACATAGATGCCGAGCGGGTTCTTGCGGAGCCGGTCGGTGCTGCGCGGCGGTTGCACCGTGATGGTCAGGATGGCGGTCCAGCGTTCGGTGCCAGCGAGACTGCCGTCCTGATAACGTCGCTCGGTCCAGGCGATCCGGAAGCTGTCGGGAGACGCCCGGATCACGCTCGACACATCAACCGAGATCTGCATTTCGCCGACCTTGGCAAACGGATCATCGGTGCGGGCATGGTCATTAAGCGCCATGGCACCGCGGTCGGTGGTGAAGTCATAAGCGCGCAGCCAGTTCTGCCGTACGATGATCGGATCGGCAGCGATCGCGCGGACGTTCTCAATGAAACGCGCCAGATGGAAGGCGATTTGTGGATCGGCCGGTTGGTAATCCACCGTCGCAGGCGCAACGGTCTGCGCCTCGCCCAACGCATCAACCTCCACAACCCAGGGCACAATCGTGCCACGCGCCGACTGCCAGACGAGCCCCCCGGCCAGTCCGGCCGAGAGCAGTAGCGACCCAAAGGCCATCAAGCGCCAGTTCTTAGCCTGCACGCGGGCCGAACCGATGCGGTCATCCCAGACCTGCGCGGCCTTCTGATACGGTGTTGCGGGTGCGGGCGTCTTGCCATAATGGAGGGAGGGTCGTTTGAACATCAGCTGTCCCTTTGCGAAAGATTGATGGAGGCTCCGCCGCCATGGCTGTCGCCTGAACGGACCGCATGGGCGGCGGCAGTTGCACCGTGATGGAGAGATTGGGACCGTTTCATGCGGGTTGCCCAGGCGGGCTGGCTGGATGACGGGCTTGTTGCGCTCGCATCACCGGATCCGCCCGAAAAAGTACCGCCGGTCGCCGCAATTGCGGAGCGAGCACCACCGCGTGCACTGTCGCGCAGAGCACCCGCTGCCTTTTTGAGGGGACTGGCCGCAACACCGGCACCCGCCTTGGCGACACCGCCCATGCCTCCGGCAACAGCCGCAGCGCCGCTCTTTCCGGCAGAGCCGAGACTATAGGCGGCGGCGCCTCCACCCGTCATGGCCGCACCACCGCGCGCGCCAGCGACGACGCCACGGGCTGCCGCCGCGCCCGCCATTCCCGTTCCGGCTACACCGGCGGCGGTCACGCCGGCGGCCGCGAGCCCGGTGCCAACAGCAGCACCAGCACCCAGTTGTGGACCGCCGGAGATCAATCCGTTGGCGATACCGGGACCAAAGATGCCGAGCCCGAGCAGGGAGAGCGCTGCCAATACGATGGCCATGGCTTCCTCGATATTGGGCTGCTCGCCGCCAAAGCCTGCGGTGAATTCGGAAAACAAGGTCGAGCCGATGCCGATGATGACCGCGAGCACCAGGATTTTGACGCCGGAAGAGACGACATTGCCGAGCACGCGTTCGGCGAGAAAAGCCGTCTTTCCAAACAGGGCAAAGGGGATGAGGATGAAACCCGCGAGCGTGGTCAGCTTGAACTCAATCAGGGTGATGAACAGCTGGATGGCGAGAATGAAGAAGGCGAGCAGCACCATCGCCCATGCGAACATCAGGACCATAATCTGAATGAAGTTCTCAAAAAAGCTGACATAACCCATCAGATCGGAGATGGAGTCCAAGATTGGCCGCCCGGCATCGAGCCCGACCTGTGCGACACGGCCCGGGCGCAGCAGATCGGCCGTCGTGAAGCCAGTGCCGGTCGCCTGCAGGCCAAGACCGGCAAAGCTTTCGAAGACAATGCGGGCCAGCGCGTTCCAGTTGGAGATGATATAGGCGAAGATGCCGATGAAGAGCGTCTTCTTGACGAGGCGCGCGAGAATGTCATCGTCCGCGCCCCAGGCCCAGAATAGCGCCGCCAGTGTTACGTCGATGACGATCAGCGTTGTCGCGAGAAACGCAACCTCGCCGCCCAGCAGGCCAAACCCACTGTCGATGTAGCGGGTGAAGACCTCCAGGAAACGATCAATAACACCGGTGCCGCCCATGATCCTACTCGTCCTCCTCGGATGATGGGTCCGATCTCAGGAAGTCGCGCCGACTCTCGGCCCAGAGATGAAGGCAGGACGGGTCCGCAAGCGCGGCATCGCCAAGCGTCTGGCAGCGGCGCAGTTCGTCGCTGAGCGGGTCAGTGCTCTTCGCTGTCATGGGCATCGGTCTGATCCCGATCTCATCGTCCCGGCTGATCTCCAGCAACGCCGCGAGGATCAAGAACAACACGAAAGTGCCGACACCAAACCGTATGAGGATCGTCCGTTTCATCGTCAGTCACCGCTTGGGAACATCTCTGCATTGCCCGGCTGATAACCGGTGCCGGGTGCGAGGAAACGGCGGCGCTGTTCGCGTGCCTGTTCCTGCGCGGCGGCTCGCTGGGCGGCTTCAAGGTTCTGGGCGCGCCCTTGTGCTGCGATGACGGCGGTGAGATCGGATATCTGCTGTGCTTGCAGCGCGAGGAGTTGATTGCCCGCCTGGGTGGCTTGCAGCGCGCCGGTGGCGGATTGGCTCGCACCGACCAGCGCCGACATTTGCGCCCGGTTGTTGTCGATATTGCCAACAACACCGGCCTGCACGCGCATGGCATCCTGCAAACCTGCGACGGTTGTCTGCCAGCGGTCCTTGGCACCGTTGATCAGCGCCTGATCGGACGCCGTCATGGACGCTGCGCCATAGGTGGTCTCGAAGGCCTGATCGATTTGCTGGACATCGAAGGCGATCCGCTGGGCTTCACCCAAAAGCTGCTGGGTACGCTGCACAGATTGCTGCAATTGTTGCAGCGATGAGTAGGGCAAGCTTGTGAGATTGCGTCCCTGATTGATCAGCATCTGCGCCTGATTTTGCAGCGACGTGATCTGGTTGTTGATCTGTTCAAGGGCGCGGGCGGCCTGCAGGACGTTCTGCGCATAGTTGGTGGGATCATAGACGATCCGTCCAAAACCGAAGGCTTGCGCCGGAGGTGCCAAAATGGGGGTTGCTGCAAGCGGGGCCGTCAGAAGCAGCGCCGTTGCGAGTTGGCGCAGTCTCAGTCGTTTGAGAGTCATGGGGTTTTCTCCTGTTCATTTGGGCTGGTTGGATCGGCGGCAAGGTCGAACGTGAATTGGGTCTCAGCGTCCGAGGGTTCGTCGGTGCGATCAAGATTGGGCAGATCAGGAATGAGATCGGCGGCCCATGCGGCGCCACGTTCGGCGAGCCAGGCCGCGACAAAGCCGTCGCGGCCATGTTCCGCGAGGATGCGGGTGATGGCGGCCTGGTCGCTTTTGGACGACGTCGCTGTGAAGGCGAGTGCCACCTCGCCAAGACCGAGCTCGAACAGTCGGTTGCCGCGCCGCGACTGGCAATAGTAGTCGCGCTTGGGCGTTGCCCGGCTCAGAATCTCAATCTGGCGATCATTCAGCCCGAAGCGGCGATAGATGGTGGTGATCTGTGGCTCGATCGCGCGTTCGTTCGGCAGGAACAGCCGGGTCGGACAGCTCTCAATGATCGCGGGCGCGATGGCTGAGCCGTCGATGTCCGACAGCGACTGGGTCGCGAAGACGACGCTGGCGTTCTTCTTGCGCAGGGTCTTCAACCATTCGCGCAACTGCCCGGCGAAGCCCTCATCGTCGAGCGCCAACCAGCCCTCGTCGATGATCAGCAGGGTCGGCGCGCCGTCGAGTTGGCCCTCGATCCGGTGAAACAGATAGGCGAGCACCGCAGGTGCCGCGCCTGTGCCGATCAGGCCTTCGGTCTCAAAAGCCTGCACAGTGGCTACGCCAAGCTGCTCCTCCTCGGCGTCAAGCAGGCGGCCGAAGGGACCACCGACGCAATAAGGCTGCAAGGCGCGTTTCAGATCCTGTGACTGCAACAGCACCGACAGACCGGTCAGCGTCCGTTCTCCAACAAGGGCGGACGCCAGCGAGGACAGTGCCGACCAGAGATGATCCTTGACCTCTGGTGTCACCGTCACGCCTTCCCGTGCCAGGATCGCGGCGACCCAGCCTGCCGCCCAACTGCGCGTCGCGGCATCGTGGATGTGCGCCAGTGGCTGCAAGGCAACTGGTTTCGATGCGTCGTCTGACAGCGCGCCACCGAGATCGTGCCAGTCGCCGCCCATGGCGAGCGCTGCCGCCCGGATCGAGCCTCCAAAATCGAAGGCGAACACTTGGGAGTGATCGTAACGGCGGAACTGCAGGGCCATCAATGCCAGCAGAACGGATTTTCCGGCACCGGTCGGTCCGACCACCAGCGTGTGACCGACATCGCCGACATGCAGCGAAAACCGGAACGGGGTCGCCCCTTCGGTCTGGCCAAAGAGCAGTGGGGGCGCTGCAAAATGCGTATCCCGTTCCGGCCCCGCCCAGACCGCAGACAGGGGGATCATATGGGCGAGGTTCAGCGTCGAAACGGGCGGCTGACGGACATTGGCATAGACATGGCCGGGGAACGAGCCAAGCCAGGCTTCGACCGCATTGACCGTCTCGGCGATACAGGTGAAGTCTCGGCCCTGGATCACCTTCTCAACGAGACGCAGTTTCTCATCTGCGACGCTGGGATCTGCGTCCCACACTGTGACCGTTGCGGTCACATAAGCCTCGCCGATCAGATCAGATCCGAGTTCCTGCAGGGCCGCATCGGCATCCATCGCCTTGTTGTGCGCGTCCGTATCCAGAAGCGCCGAGGCCTCATTGGTCATGATCTCCTTAAGGATGGCGGCGATCGATTTGCGCTTGGCGAACCATTGCCGCCGGATTTTGGCCAGCAGCCGTGTCGCATCCGTCTTGTCGAGCATGACAGCCCGCGTGGACCAGCGATATGGAAAGGCGAGCTGGTTTAGATCGTCGAGAATGCCCGGCGTGGTCGCGCTCGGAAAGCCAGTGATCGTGAGAACACGCAAATGCGCATCACCCAGCCTTGGCTCCAGACCCGCAGTCAGTGGCTGATCGGCCAGAAGCGCATCAAGATGCATCGGCACCTCGGGCACGCGGACGCGCTGCACCTTTGTAGAGATGGCCGAATGCAGATAGGTCAGCGTCTCGGCGTCATCGAGCCAGGCGCAGTCTGGCATGAAGCCTTCGATCAGCTGCAATACGCGGTCGGTGCGATCGACGAACCCGGCGAGGATCTCGCGGGCATCAGCGCCAGCGGCGCGGTCGCGGCCCTCATAGAGGAAGCGTTCGGCCCGCGCGGCCTCTTCGGCGGGCGGCAAAAACAGCAGCGTCAGAAAATAGGCCGACTCGAAATGGGTGCCTTCCTCTTCGAATTGCGCCTTGCGCTCGGCGTCGACCAGCGCGGATGCGACATCCGGGAAGCGGCTTTCAGGATAGGAACTGGCAGGCACACGCTGCGCCTCGACGAAGACCGCCCAGCCGGAACCAAGGCGGCGCAGCGCATTGTTGATACGGCCTGCGACCGCAACCAGCTCGGCAGGGACCGCGCTGTCGAGATCGGGCCCGCGAAAGCGCGCCGTGCGCTGGAACGATCCGTCCTTGTTCAGGACGACACCGTCGCCGACCAGTGCCGCCCAAGGCAGGAAGTCGGCTAGTTGGGTTGATGTGCGGCGATATTCAGCGAGGTTCATCATCGATCACACCCCGAGATGGCCGGGGATGCGCACATGGCGGCGCACAACATCAGCAAACAACGGGTCGCGCTTGGCGGCCCAGACCGCTGCGAGATGTCCGACCATCCACATCGGCAGCCCCACGAGCCAGAGTTGCAGTCCCAGACCCACGGCGGCGGCGAGCGTTCCGTTGAGAATCGCGATGGACCGTGGCGCGCCGCCCAGCAGGATCGGTTCGGTCAGCGCCCGATGGACCGGGATCGCAAAGCCGGGGACGGTATCAGGATCGGTCATCAGATCACCGCCCCGCCACCGAAAGAGAAGAACGACAGGAAGAAGCTCGATGCGGCGAAGGCAATCGAGATGCCGAAAACGATTTGGATCAACCGCCGTGCGCCGCCCGACGTGTCGCCGAAGGCAAGCGTCAGCCCGGTGATGATGATGATCATCACGGCGATGATCTTGGCGACCGGCCCTTCGATCGATTCCAGGATTGCCTGTAACGGCGCTTCCCAGGGCATGGATGACCCGGCGGCGTGGGCCGTCGAAGCCATGATGAGAGAGACGAAGGTTGCGATACAGATAGCGTCGATCCTTCGGCGAAGTGGAAGAGTGTCTTGGGGCATCAATTGGGTCCTTCTTCTGTTGCTGATGTGAGGCGGTAGTCGCCGTCCGGACCGAGACCTTCGACGCGGGCGAGTTCGGAGAGACGGCGCGCGGAGCCACGTCCCGAAAGCACGGCGACCAGATCAATGGTTTCGGCGATCAGCGCGCGCGGCACAGTGACAACGGCTTCCTGGATGAGTTGCTCCATGCGGCGCAGGGCACCGAGAGCCGTCCCGGCATGAATCGTACCGATGCCGCCGGGATGACCAGTGCCCCAGGCTTTCAGAAGGTCGAGCGCTTCCGATCCGCGCACTTCGCCGATGGGGATACGGTCGGGCCGTAGGCGCAGCGAGGATCTGACAAGATCAGAGAGCGAGGCGACCTTGTCTTTGGTGCGCAGCGCCACGAGGTTCTGTGCGGCGCATTGCAACTCGCGCGTGTCCTCGATCAGGACGACGCGATCATTGGTCTTGGCGACTTCGGCCAGGAGAGCATTGGTCAATGTGGTCTTGCCGGTGGACGTCCCACCGGCCACGAGGATGTTGCGGCGCTCAGCCACAGCGCTGCGCAGAAAATTGGCCTGCGCGTCTGACATGATCTCCGCGACGACGTAATCCGCGAGTTTGAAGACAGCGACGGCGGGTTTGCGGATCGCGAAGGTAGGTGCAGTGACGACCGGTGGTAAAAGTCCTTCGAACCGCTCTCCCGTCTCGGGAAGCTCGGCAGATACGCGCGGTGCGCTGGCATGAACCTCGGCACCAACATGATGGGCGACCAGCCGGATGATCCGCTCGCCATCGGCTGCGGACAGGTGTTCATCGGTTGCGCAGAGGCCTTCAGACAGGCGATCGATCCAGAGGCGTCCGTCGGGGTTGAGCATGACCTCGACAACCTGCTTGTCATCGAGATAGCCAGCGATTGCCGGGCCAAGCGCCGTTCGCAGCATGCGGCTGCCGCGTGAAATAGCATCGGATTGTTGGAATGATAGCGTCATGCGCGTCCTCGTCTGGAGGGACGTCACATGACGGCCCTGGTTCGGGGACGATTAAAAGAACCGGAAATAGTGGGAGCGCAACAGCGTCAAGGGCGTAGTAGGGCGCTGGCGTGGAAAGACAGGGAAACGGCGGTGTGAGTCAGAGAATTGCAGGTGAATGACTTGTCTATCTTCAGCTACTCTAACAGATGTCGAATGTAGTCACGCAAGGTCGTAGTCCCACGCGCCGGATTGTCCGGCCTTTCGGTGTCGCCGTCGACAACGGCGGCGGTCATGCAGGCATAGGACGCCGCCGCATCATCCGAGAATCCGAATTGCTTGAACGTCGCCTCCCATGCATCGCGGGGGATCGTCTCGACCTCCACTGGCGTTACTATCGCATCGCGGAATGCCTGTGCCACATCTTCCGGTGTGTAGCGCTCTGGGCCTTCAATATAGCGGATGTCATTGTCGCGAACAGGTTCCAGCAACCTTTGCGCAGCGGCTTTACCCAAATCTTCGGGCGCTACCGTTGGAAGCATGAGATCTGGCGGAAAGAAGCTTGGAAGCTTGCCGCTATCACGCACCGGATCGAGGATTCCGCCCCAGTTGCTCATGTAGTAAGCGCCGCGATTGATCGCCGCTGGGATCGGTTGCGCACGCAGCTTTTCCTCGAACTCGTGCAGCACCGTCAGGTCACCACAGCGCTCGCCCGGACGCGCGCCATAGGTCGAGGCCACAACGACCTTTTGGAGGCCAGACCCATCCAGAGCTGCGATAATCGCTGCCACATTAGCGCGTTCTTCCGCATCGGTGTCGCCCGACGGATCGGCTGGCGGGTTGAGAAGGAAAGCTCTGGTGCCGCTCCGAAAGACATCACGGAGTGTCGCCACATCGCGGATGTCCGCCAAGGCGATTTTGGCTCCAGCCACCTTAAGTTCTGTTGCGTGGTCTTCGTTGTGCGTGACAATCGTGACGGGTTCGGCCTTTATCAACAAGGCACGCGCCGTGGCCGAACCAACCTGTCCTGTTCCTCCAACAATGATATGCATGACAGTTTTCCTTCGCGCCCCCGCTGTTCAGGCCATCATAGCAGAACGGTGCGTCAGAACGTGTCAGGAGAAATGTGTGACATTGCCTTGATCGATTATCCGCCGACAGCGTTTGTCGATGTTCGCCTTGCCTGCGACGCGCCAGTTAATCGGTTGCGTCGCGAAGGAGCAATTCATCTCAGACCGGCCATTAGAGAGTCGGGTGACGAAGGTCTGGAACGAGCCCTCATTGACGGATGCTGCAAGTAGCATGAATGGCCGGTCCCGACTCAGTCACGTTCATTCAGTTGCTTGATCGCGGCGACACGGTTGACCACCAGTCAGACAGATTCGAGAACTGCCTTGCCCGTCTGGTTAAATGGGGTGGCAACTGTGTATCTGACGTTCGACTAAGCTGCGACACGTCAGATACTTTGATTCTAAAGGTTAGGGGTTGGACCCCTTAGATATCGCTATTGCGAAGACACATCCTCTGCGAACCCGGCGATGGCGGCAATCGTCGCGGCGGGTTGTTCCTCAGAAATCCAGTGACCGGAATCGACAATTTCTAATGTTTCCACATTTGTCGCCCCCAACTTGCGCAGATCGTCAGCAAGCATGTCGAGAGATTGCGCCATTGTCGTTTCTGCCCCCACAACAAGAACCGGCATATCAAACGGTTCATTTTTCGATAGGAAAAAGGCCGTATCCTCTGCGAACGAACGATAGAGTTCAAACCCAGCACTTAGGCTTTGGGGGGCGGTATAGGCCGCAGCATATGTGGCGATACTTTCTTCGGAAATCGCATCAGGATATTTTGCGCTGAGATTGACAAAATACCGGAAATATTCGGCCTGATGGCCTGCGACAAGTTGTTCAACAAGACCTTCTTGCGCGTGGAAATCGAAGTGCCAAGTAAGCGGGCTTGTGACGACCCAATCCCACGGGGCGAGGCCGGGGATCGGAATATCCATGATGATCACGCCGCTTGTCTCATCTGCAAATTCGCGGGCGTAAGCATAAGCGACCATGCCGCCAATGTCGTGTCCAGCAACGATCGGATCTTCAATACCAAGCGCGTCGGCAAATTCTTTAATGTCACCGGCGAGAGCTTGCTTGCTCCAATCTTGACCGGGCGCGGTCGATCCGCCGACGCCGCTGATATCGACCGCATAAACCATGTGGTTTGCAGCAAGGTCTGGCATGATCGGGCGAAACTCATCCGCACTTTGCGGCCAGCCGTGAATAAGCACGATGGGCGTTCCGCTTGTCCCAGCTGAGAGGTATCGGAAGGTTTGATCACCGACAGTAACCGTCTGGTCATTTATCGCGGCTGTGTCGGCGGTTGCCTGCATCGTGGATGCGATGGCAAGCACAGTAGAGACGGTGAAAGTTCTAAGGAAATGTGACATGGTGCAATCGTCCTTTTTTCAATTTGTTTGCGGTGAGAGGCGTTCGATGGCGACAACCGTGTCGATCACAGTGGCGCGTTGATCATCGGGGCCGGTTGCGTCCCGCTTGATGGGGCCGACAAAGACTTGCCGCCATTCGTCTGGGTTCAAAGCCAGGTCTTTCAGTTCGTCTTGGGCAGTCGGATAGACAGTATCTGGATCACCCCATGACCAAGGGGCGCGTGAGCCATGCGCGACGACTAAAAGAAGCCCACCCCTGGCGACGGATTCCGTGGCACTGCGCAGAGCTTGAACCCGCCCAAAATCGACAGGCGAATGGAAAAACATCGCCGTCACCAATTCGAATTTTCCATTTGGAAACGTGGCACTTAGATCATGCCGCTCGAATGTGATCCGGTTTGAAACGCCTGCCTCCAGTGCGGATGCACGGGCCGCAATCAATGCGGCCTCGGCAACATCAACAGCCATGACCGTCCATCCTTGCTTTGCCAGCCAGATTGCGTCGTCGCCACGGGCGCAGCCAAGTTCAAGCGCGGTTCCGATTGGTCGCGCTTCGACAAACTGCCTCAAAGCGGCGGAGACGCGGCCCCCAGACGGGCGGGACATTTTGGCGTAGTGCGGTTCCCAAAATTCTTGCGATGGGTTTGATGATATACCGGTCATTGTGGGTTCTTTCCGTTGCGATAGGCCGTTACTCCAGGGCCGAGAGCCAGTGCCGCAAAGACGGCAATCGAATAGAGCGTGGCTTGTGATGCGGCATGGACAAAGCTGGACGCGGCACCTTTGCCAGCCTCCATCCCGTCCTCGCCCAGCAGGGAGAAAAATATCTGACCTGCGATTGCGATACCGAGCGCAGCGCCGACTTGCTGGAACGCCTGCATGGCACCAGAACCGGCTCCTGCGTCTTGCGCTTCAACGCTCGACATTGTGATCTGAAACAGCGACGTGACCGCCGTTCCCATCCCAAAGCCGCAGATGAGCAACGGCACGGTGAACAGATACGGGTTTAGATCAGGCCCAACGCCGTTGATCACGACCCGAAGTCCAATCATGCCGATTGTCAGGAGCGCAGCACCGCCCGCAATCCTAAGCGTCAAATATTGGTTTCCAAATTGTGACGTGAGTGTAGAGGCCAGCATGACGCCGACAGGAAATGGGGTGGTCACGAGGCCGCTTTGCAGGGCTGAGAGGCCAAACCCAGATTGCAGGAAGATGGCGAGGACGAGGAACAGGCCGGGGATGCCAGAGAAGAACAGCGTCACCAACCCAAGGCGGATCAGGTACGGTCGGTTTTCCAAAAGACCTGTGGGCATCAGCGCGGACAGGCCGCGTTTGCTCAAGCGGCGTTCCCAAAGCACAAAGCCGACCAACATTGGTACGCAGGCAAAAAGCGCCACAACCGTCCACCACGGCCAGCCTAGAACGCGGCCTTCGATCAGCGGGAAGACCAAAAGAACAATTGCCGCAGCGAATAAGCCCGTTCCGACCCAGTCAGGTCGCAGCCTAGTGTCGGTATCCAGATCAGGGACGAAGCGCATTGCGCCGAGCAAGGCGACGATGCCAAGCGGAATGTTGATCAGGAAGGCCAGCCGCCAGCCCAACCCCGCCAGGTCGGCGGAAATCAACGCGCCACCAGTGATCGGTCCGGCTACCACACCAAGGCTGGAAATCGTACCAAACAGACCGAAGACACGGGCCTTTTCGTCAGCTGTAAAGATCACATGCACAATCGCAAGAACCTGCGGCACCATCATCGCGGCGAAAATACCCTGCGCAGCGCGGGCGGCGATCAAGGTCAGTATGTCAGGTGCGAAACCACAAAGGGCTGATGCGACCGTAAACCCAATCAACCCCCACATGAACATCCGGCGGCGTCCGAACACATCGCCAAAGCGCCCGAACGGCAGGAGGCCCACAGCAAGTGCCAAGACATATACTGCTGCTACCCATTCAAGCTGGGTCGCTGTCCCACCCGTGTCCGCTTGTATGCGGGGCAGTGCGACATTCACTATACTGACGTCAATCAGGTTCATGAAACTGGCAAGGAACAGAATGGCTAAGGCCATCCATCTATCATAACGCGGCTCGTGCCGAGACACGTCCGCTATGGTGTTTTTGATAATACTCATGTAACGTCTAATGTATCATAAGGCACTATGAGTCAATCTCTTGTGTCATCAAATGTTACATAAGAGCGAAAGAGACCCAAAATGCGTCAGGATAAACGGCTGTCCCGCGTTCTTCATGCCCTTCTTCATCTTGACGGGATGGACGAGCCAGCAACATCAGAGTTGATAGCGCAGATGTTGCAGACCAATTCCGCTGTGGTGCGCCGCACGATGGCAGGGCTGCGCGATGCCGAAATTGTCACGTCTACGAAAGGGCATGGCGGAGGCTGGATACTGATGAAGCCCTTGAACGAAATCACTCTGCTTTCCATTTACCAAGCACTTGGATCGCCCACATTGTTTGCTCTTGGCAATGATGAAGATGAACCAACCTGTCTGTTGGCCCGCGAGGCGAACGCCGCCACTACTGAGGCGTTGAACGCAGCGCGTATCCAGTTCGAGCGATCCCTTGGTGCCGTCACCGTCGCTCAGCTTACCGCAGACTGGCGACCAGACATGGCGCGGGGTGAGCCAGCCGTGCCAGCCTACACTTAGCCTGTCCATGATCGGTTTGGGCCACAGTCGATATGGGTAAACCGACGACCGGGATAGTGGCCTATACCACCACAATCAAAAGACGCCGCCGCCCTGCGCACATCACTTGGCGTTCTGGACGACAAGCGAATATCGGCGGCTTTCCCTTCCATGTGCAACGATCTTTTCGCAACATCGCGTATCCGGTTGCTCAACATTCGGTTTGTCTTTGCCGTTCGGTATCCTGACAGCAGAAGATATGGCTCACTCACATCCAAAAGAGCTTGTGTTGCAGCCAAATGATCAATCACATGGGTATCAATCTCATAGACTGCATTTTCCCGCCAATCACGGAACAGGATATTGATCCGGTTTAGTGAGGCTTGAATGTACTGACCTTCTAACCAGTAGATCGCGTTTATGCTTTCGCCTGTCCGTTGGTTCGCCATCGCAAAAGTGCGATCATCACCGGCCCCTCTTAGGTATCCGGTTGTCTGGCTAAACACAGGGGCGGGTGCAATAACTGCACCCGCCAAAACAGACATCAGGCGGCGTCGGGTTATGCCTACATGGCGCATCTAGCGAGCTCCTATGTCCAAGTTCAGTTGTGATCGTGGCTGTCTTCTGCGGTGTCTTACATCCGTGTTTGAACTGAAGCGTCGATCACAGCGTCATTCCAAGCGTTCGCTGGGATCACGCCAAGCTGGCGCGGCTCACCGTCTACAACTGAAATGACAGCCGCATCACCCTCGGCAAGATGGCCTCCGAACATAAGTGAAAATGTCCCAAGGTGCGTAACCATTGCGGCATTTTTTTCCCGACCGGCAGCTTCAAGTATCAGTTCGTTAATCTCGGTCCGCACCACCTCTGGATCACTCCCATAGCCGTGCAGGGAGACAACGGGTTCGACGTTTCTAAACATATGACGGCCCGTCTCAAGTGTGCGGCACATAGGGCTGGCGAACACATCACCAATGGGGATACCCAGATAGCGAATGACAGCGCCGTTCTCGATAGCATTGGCAATCCCAGCAACGGAAAGATTGCGCTGCGTGCCGCAATTTTCCACCCTGAAATCTTCGTCGTCGGGAACCCATGCGTTCGTTCGTTCGTGACGGATCACAAGAACATGCCCGCCGTCCTTTAGTTGTTCGATCAGTTCGGAAACCTCGGGCTTTAGGTGCTGGTGTGCCATCCCTTGTTCAGCTTCTTGCGCCGTCACTTGCGACCCCATCAATAGGGCTGCGGCGAATACGATCGTGCGAATGGATGGTCGGCTGGTGTTCATGAAATGAACCCTCCTGATGACGATGGAAAACTGACTGCGACGAGTCACGTAACTTTTTATGTATCGTGATAAGGTAAGTCAACATCATGTATGTTCATTTGTAGCGTAAGCGGGTGGTTGCTGATTTATGCCGCGACGACACGCTTTCCGATTTGCCTATCCGTTGGGGTAAATGGCGGCCACACCACGCTCGAGGCAGAACTCGAGCTGTAGGTTCTCGTTGCCGAGACGCATCGCTGCATCCAACTCGGCGGCTGTCGACGTCGTTGCCAGGGCAGCTTCCCATTGATCGAGATAGCGGCGTGTATGTTCGACATTGGACGCATCTTGAGATGAGCCTTCGATCTGGTGGCCCGGGATGATTGTTGTTGCGCCAATCGCCTCAAGCGTATCCAATGACTTACGCCACAGATTGATAGTGGCCGAATCCGTGTTTTCTTCAGTCCAGACAAACGTGTCCGCAAAGACGACGTCCGCCGCTATCAACAGATCCAAGGAAGGAACGTGTACCGGGCAGATGAGGGCGGTATCGCCATTCATTGGCTCCAGAATATTGATACGGTCGCCCTCAAGCATGACGTGGTCTTGCTCCAGAGGCTCCGGCAAAACAATTTCTGAGGCAAAAACGCCGGCAGGAGCGGTCGAGTTGAAGTAATCGAGTGAACCCTGCGCACGCTCTTCGATCACTTGTTTCACCTGCGGATGAGCAAGTATCTTTGCTTCGGGGAAGCGGTTGGCGAAAACCTCGAGTCCGAGATAGTGGTCCGGGTGCCCATGTGTGATGAAAATGGTTTCCAGACGCCGACCAGTCGCTTCAATAATGTCTGCCAGTTGCGTTGCTGCAGGAACAGTGAACTGAGCATCAATGAGGACAGCACTTTCTTCGCCCATCAAGACGGTGGAATCGACGAGCGCGCTGTTGGCGTCAGACGTGAAGACTTGCGAGCTGCCAATCGCCGCAAAGGCTGATTTTGGCATCAGGGCAGCGGCGGCTCCGGCACCAGTGATTTGAAGGAAATTCCGACGGTTTAGAATAAACATCTATGTGATCCTGAGTGTTTGATTTTCTTGGTTGTAAGGTCGGTCAACGACGACGACCGTATTCGTTGGTGGGGTTGCGATAGATCGTGTGATAGTGACCCAGCCCACGGGCGTTTGCGCCGAAGTTGCCTCCGGTTGAGTGAAGCTCGATAATGAGGCTGGGGCCCTGGATTCGCATGTAAGTTGGGGTGTTTACTTCGGCCGTGCCATTCCAAGCAAAATGAACTGCATCGAGCTCGGCTTCGATCTCAGCCATGCGGGTAGAAGCATTTTCGTCCGGTTGGATGGAAACCCACAGGCGGATGGTTTCGAGCAGCAAGCGCCTTTGCTGGAGTGTCAATTCTCTTGCTGCAATGCCGATCAAGTCTGGGACACGACCATCGCGTCCCGGGCCGGTCTCGATGTCTCCCGGAACCTGTCTTGTCATGGCTGCGGATTGTTGTTGTTCCTTGAGGGACTGAAAGACCGCATAGCCGGAGCGATGCATGTCCACGACAGACTCATAGTCGACCCCGTTCAGCGTAAATATCGCGGGCTCAGTCCCCCAAAAGGTTGGAGACATCGTAGCGACTTGGCCATCACGTATTGAGATGTTGAGGCCAAGGTGGTGCCCGCCAAATTGCCATCCCCAAGGACCGTTGCCCGATGGGGTGCCGTAGAAAGAAATCCAATAGTTCTCGGGGAACCAACCGTACCGAGACGCCCGTGGTGCTTGGCTTAGAAATGCTTCGGCGGCCAACAAATCGCCCAGTCGTTCATATCCGTCCGCCCCAAGAGATGAGGACAGCAGATCGAACAAAAGGCCTCGTTGTGTTTCAGACATTTCGCCGATCGAAAGTCCTGGCCGTGTCACCATCCCACCGGGAAGGTTCGACCATTTTTCGCGCTGATTGCTGGCCCAATCAAAGACAAATTCGGACTGTTCTGCTGCCCCGAACGTAGCAAGAAGGGACTGCGCGGCCTGCAATGCAGCGTTTCCTCCGGCTTCACCGTAGCGGAGCGTATATGCGGGAATGGGGACGATTTCGGCATGTTGGTGCGTCTGTGCTTCGTGGGCTGAGGCTGGCGTCTGGCTCACTGCGGCAATCAAACATGTTATCGGGAGCAAGTTTTTCATTTCAGATCTCCAATATGTTGGGGCAGCGGCTTGCACCGCTGCCCGTTGCACAATTCGATTTAGTCTTTGGCGCGATACTCATCCGGCATCACAAACACCTCGTCCGCGCGGCCGTATCCGCCGTCCTTGATCTCTTCGACCAGAACCATCGTGGTTGGGCGCGCGACTTCTCCAAAGAAACTGACCATGAGTTCGGTCGTCTTGTGGATCAGCTCCTCTTTCTGCCCAGTGGAGAGAGAGTCTTGTGGCAATTTATAGTTAGCAAATGGCATTGGATTTTCCTTTCGAGGGAGGGGTTAGATCACGCCGCCATTGGCGCGAAGGGTTTGACCGCTGATCCAGCGACCATCGGGGCCAGCCAGAAATGCTACAGCCGCGGCAATGTCTTCGGGCGTTCCAAGTCGCCCAAATGGGTTCATATTTTTGATGTTCTCGATCAATGCGTCCGGCTTTCCAGCCATGAAAAATCCGGTCTCAACGGGCCCCGGTGCAACGGCATTGACGGTAATCCCGCGCGGGCCAAGTTCCTTGGCAAGGATGTGAGTCAGCGCCTCAACTGCTGCCTTTGTCGCAGCGTAGATGCCATAGGCGGGCTGATAGAGCCCGACGACACTGGAAGACAGGCTGACAATTGTTCCGCCTTCCCGCAAACGATTGGCCGCTTCGCGCATGCCGCGAAAGACACCACCGATATTTACGGCGCATTGCGTATCAAAGTCGGTATCAGTCACTGCACCGATTGCTCTGCCGCGCATGATGCCCGCGTTGTTGACCAAAACGCCAACAGGCCCAAACTCTTGTTCTGCTGCGTCAAACAGATGTGCCATGCAGGATGGCTCTGCGATGTCGCCTTGGGCTGCGATCGCATCACCGCCCGCATTTTTGATCGTTTCAACGACTTGATTGGCACCAGCTTCGTCGCTTGAATAGTTGGCAAGGATAGCGTGGCCGTCTTGGGCTAGGCGAAGCGCAACGGCGGCACCGATCCCCTTGCTCGCGCCTGTTACGATTGCGATTTTAGATAATTGAGGCATGTCAGTCTCCTTTGTGTTGTCACGGTAGATAGACGGGAATAGGCTTCAGATAATCTGGCAAAAACGGGAATGATAATTCGGAAATGGCGAACAAATGATAGATCGTTTCGATACGATGCGACTCTTCGTGCGTGTTCTAGAACGTGGGAGTTTTACGAAGGCCGCTGCTGATCTGAACATTCCTCGTTCAACGGCCAGCGAAGCCATTCAGCGCTTGGAACGCGATTTGGGCAGCCGCTTGTTGGAGCGCACGACACGGCACATTGCACCAACGCCGGATGGTGCGGCCTATTACCAAAGGTGCGTGTCGATTTTGGCGGATCTCGAAGAAGCCGAGGGCGCTTTGCGGGGGCACGAACCTTCGGGAGCCTTGCGCATTGACGCCCCCGGCACGCTGACCCGCGTGTTCTTATTGCCGCATTTGTCTGCTTTCCTGAGAAAATACCCCAACATCACACTGCAACTGGGACAAACGGAACGATTGGTTGATTTGGTCCGCGAAGGGGTCGATTGCGTTATCCGCGCCGGAGCCGCCGAAGATAGCAGTATGATCATGCGACGTCTTGCCAGCATTCCAGAAATTACGTGCGCCAGTCCAGAGTACATCGCGCAGTACGGAAATCCGAAGTCCGTTGAAGACCTTGAAGGCCATAGGATGGTTGGTTTTCTGTCCTCGCGGTCCGGCACCGTGATGCCATTGGAGTTTAAGGTCGGGAAGCGTTTTGAGGAAGTCCCATTGCCAGCAACTGTAGTCGCAAACGACGCAGACACCGTGCATCATTTGGCAAGGGAAGGGTTCGGCCTCGTGCAAGCACCGAGATATCGGTTTCTGGAAGACCTTGAGTCGGGGCGATTGGTTGGAGTCTTACCGAAGGCACCGCCCCCGCCAATTTCCTTGGCTGCCTATTACCCACAAAATCGACAGCTCTCACCTCGCGTGAGAGTATTCTTGGACTGGATCGTTGAAGTGTTTGAGAAGGCGGTACTTTAAACTCTGGGTCCGTCGGAGAGCGAACATGGCTGTTGAAGCGGACATTCGAGCAAGCGCAGCGAAAGCCCGTTTTTGTCCCGCATCTTACCAGTTCATGGGCCGCGCAGCGAACGGCGGGTCATCCCAGACCAGCCTTTCGTGATCTGTGCGACGAAGTTTCCCGAAGAGCCCACTTTGACCGATGCTGCGTATTGAACGAACTGACAGTAAGCACACATTGCGGACGTAGCCCATTGAAAGGGCGGTCGAGAAAAAATAATGTAGCGCAGCAAATGATTGCTTCAAACCAGTGCGCTTTACGATGTGGCAGAGTCCTCTCCGGATCTGGCATGTGTTGATGGTGCTAGACTTATCGCTCCAGCAGCGCCTCGTCGCGGCGCAGGGTCAAAACCTCAACGCCATTTCTAGTAACCGCGACGGTGTGTTCGAATTGTGCCGAGAGCTTCCGGTCTTTGGTCACGACCGTCCACCGGTCGCTCTCGGTCGCGACCATGCAGCTACCCTCGTTGACCATCGGTTCGATGGTGAAGACCATGCATTCGCGCAGCTTCATGCCGGTTCTTGGTCGTCCGAAGTTAAGCACTTGCGGTTCTTCATGCATCTCGTGGCCGATGCCATGTCCGAAATATTCCCGCAAAACCGAGCAGCCGTCCTTTTCGAGCGTGATATCGAGGTTGATAATGTTGCCGTCGCGGACGATCTCGTCCGGGTCAGGCACGCCGTCACATACGACATGATTGATCGAGCAGTTGAGGACATATTTAAAGCCATATTGACCCTTGCTCGCCGGACGGGCGTCGAGGTCTGCAGTGATAAAGCTGTCGACCAGATCGGTGATCTGCAATGTTGATATGCCGTCGAAGTCTTGCGCGTCCAGCATCTCAAAGACAGATGCCAGCAACCTGCCCGATACACGCATCAGCCCCAGCTCGTCAGACGTCTTTACCATGTCAGGCGGCGGCGACCTCAGCGAGGCCTACATGCGCTGCATCCCACTGCATCTTCATGATGTCGTTGAAAGAAAGGGTTGGATTGGCTTCCGTCAGCATGCCGATCTTCATCCAGAACTCAGCTTGCGCATTGATGGACCTGCACATCACGGTGCTGGTCCCACGGATTTCCTCATGAAGTCAGCTTTTAGCGCCTTCACGCCTATGTCGTCGCACATGATCAACCAGCGCGCGCAGCTTCGGTGCCATGTTTCGCCGGTTCGGGAAGTACAGAAAGAACCCCGTGAATGGCGGCAGATAGTTCTGGAGCAGAGACACGAGTTCGCCGCTGTCCAGAAAGGGGCGCAGCGTCTCTTCGGTCGCAAAAGTAATGCCGCCGCCCGCTATCGTTGTTCGGATCATCAGGAGCAGGTCGTTGGTGGTGATCTGCGGATCGACTGCGACATCGAAGGCGCGACCATTCTCTTCAAACTCCCATCTGTACGGCGCGGTCCCAGGCGCGGGGCGCCATCCAATACAGCGGTGGTTGGCCAGATCGCGCGGATGATCCGGCACGCCATGAGTTTCGAGATAGCGGGGCGCTGCCACCACAGCCTCGCGCTGATCTCCAGTCAGCGGGACCGCGATCATATCCTGCTCGATCACGTCGCCTAGCCGAACGCCCGCATCGAAACCGGCGGCGACGATGTCGCATTCGTCATCTGTGACAGTGATGTCGATTGTGATGTCCGGATATGCCTCAGCGAATGATGCGATCAAAGGTCCGGACAAAAACTGCTCGGCAATTGACGTTGCCGCGATCCGCAGCAGGCCGCGCGGCGCGGTGTCGCCCGTCACCTCTTCCACTGCCGATTGCACATCCGCCAACGGCTGCATCAACGTATCGCGCAAACGTTCGCCTGCTTCGGTGAGGCGCACGCTGCGTGTGGTCCGGGTGACAAGGGCGACCCCAACATCATCCTCAAGCCGCCTGACGCCTTGACTGACGGCAGAGCGGGTAACGCCAAGACGGTCGGCAGCGGCGCGGAAATTGGCCTCTTCGGCCACCGCCAGAAACAGGGTCAACAGATTCAGATCAAGTGCCATTGTCGCTCTCTGCTAACCAATGAGGTTAGCAGAGAGAGGATACCGGCGACAATCCCCTGCGTCTACCTTCCGGTTGTGACTTGAAGATTTCAACCTGAAAGGAGCAATACATGGACAAGGTCATTTTGATCACGGGTGCATCCAGCGGCATTGGTGCCGCTCTTGCGCGGGAACTGGGTGCCACCGGCGCACGTCTCCTGCTCGGCGCGCGTCGGCTGGACCGGATCGAGGCGCTGGCCGCCGAGATTCTCGATGCTGGCGGCACTGCTCACGCCGTGCCGCTTGATGTCACCGATCGCAACGCCGTGACGGCATTTGCCAATGAAGCGGTCAACCGCTGGGGCCGCATTGACGTGCTCATCAACAACGCGGGTGTCATGCCACTGTCGCCTCTTGCCGCGTGCAAATTCGACGAATGGGAGACCATGGTCGACGTCAACATCAAGGGCGTGCTGTGGGGCATCGGGGCGGTTCTGCCGGTGATGAAACAGCAAGGCTCCGGCCAGATCATCAACATCGGATCGATCGGCGGGTTCCGCGTTGTTCCATCGGCTGCTGTTTATTGCGCAACAAAGTTCGCGGTTCGGGCCCTCTCCGAGGGCTTGCGCCAGGAAAGTGACACGATCCGCGTGACCTGTGTGCAGCCCGGCGTTGTCGAGTCAGAACTCGCCTCGACCATCACCGACCCGGACACCGCCAAGGCGATGGCGCAGTGGCGACAAGTTGCACTTCAGCCTGCGGATATCGCCGTGGCCGTGCGGCATGTCATCGAAGCACCGGAGGGTGTCGACACAAGCGAGATCACCATCCGACCAACGGCATCGGCCCACTGAAACCCCCTCAAATCCAAAGGAGAAAGACATGTTCACTCACAACACTGGAAAACTGGCGCTTGCTGCCACTTCGGCAATCGTCGCGATCTTTCTTGGAACTGCCAGCCCGGTTCTGGCGCAAGACAACGCCTGCTCGCAGGACGGCCCGGACGCGCCGTTGGCCCTCCATACCGACTGGATCATGGACGGATGGGAGCGTCGGCAGGGCGACCCCGACTTTGTCTTCGCGGACAAGATGGCACGTTATTACGATCTCGACGATCCCGCTGGTGTGTTCTACGACAACTTCGCACCGGGCGACACACAGCTCTTCCGCGATAGTGCCCAATACGGCGCGAACTGGGAAGACTTGCAGAATGCTGCACGGTCCATTCTGCACGGCCTTACAGAAGGCCATGACCAGATCGTAGGCGACAAAGTCGCATCGACCACGCTTGGCTTTGTCGGCCTGATCGACCGTCTGGACGGTGAGGTGATCGCTTTTGATGGCCGCTCGCAATTGGGATGGGTGTGCAACGACGGCGCATGGAGAATCCGCCACGAACTCAACTATGCCTGGGTCGTCGAGCCCGAAGAGATCGTCCCTTTTTTGGATCAACCGGAGGCGCAGTGATGGCTGAGGCAGACGCGACCCACCCATATGTCGGCATGTGGGTGACAAAGGACGGCCATATCCGGCATGAACTCCTGCCAAACGGCCGTTACGTGGAAGCCCGCGGAACACGGGAGCGGGCGTATCTGGGCCGCTATGAGATCATCGGTGACCACATCGAATACTGGGATGACACAGGCTTCACGGCCGACGGCGATTTCATCGATGGTGTCCTTCACCATGCTGGCATGATCCTCTATCGCAAATAAGCTGTGCGGGGTTGGATGGCCCTGCCGCTAAGGGGTCTGATGCAGGACGGAGCTGAATCCTGTGCCAAGGGCTAGCCGCCATTCCTAGCCCATGCGGCGACATCACCGTAAGAACCCACTTTGACCGATGCTGTATGACTGTCAGCGAGCAGCCAGCAGTCCTTCCGCCATCAGGCGAAACGCAACCTGTGCCTTGGGCAAACTCTGCGATGGATCCTTGGAGGCGGCAACCCAGAGTGCAGCGTTCAGCGCCGCACCGTTAAGAAGCCGTGATGCCGCCTCGATATCGACAGGCCGCAAGATGCCGTCGGCTAGCAGTTGGGTGACGGCCTCGCGCGTCGCATCGAGACAGCGGTTCTGGCTAGGCCATTGCGATGGATCACCGAGAAAGGCGGGACCATCGAGCAGCACGATGCGCTGCACTTCCGGGTCAAGCGCCATCTCGATATAGGCGCTTCCCTCGGCCAATAGCCCCGCCCAGAGCGTTTCGGCTTTACCCGCCTGCGCATGGGCCCGCGCCGCCATTTCTGCGTCGATCTGATCGACGACGGCGGCCAACAAACCGCGCTTATCCCCGAAGTTGTGGTAAAGTGCGCCGCGCGTCAGACCAACTTTGGCGGTCAGATCGTCCATTGAAGTCGCCGAAAATCCCTTGTTGGCAAAGGATGTGCGCGCAGACGCCAACAGCTTTGCCCGGGTTTCTTCCATCATGGCTGCGCGTGTTTTTGCTGGCATCGGTCTCTCCATTTAACATACGGGGCGTATGCCTATTGACATACGGGCCGTATGCCATCAGATATCACATACGAAACGTATGTCAATTACGACTCGTCCGGAATGTCTGATGCACATCGCATGCAAACCTTCCCCTACTTGAAACCGCCCGGAGCCTCCGGGCAGAAAGGACCACATCATGGCACAGAGCCAACCCATCTTTCCCGAAAACCGCCACGCGCTTTACGAGGCGCATGGATATTCCGCCGCAATCCAGTCCGGCGACCTGCTGTTCGTCTCCGGCCAGGTCGGCAGTCAAGAGGACGGCACGCCGGAGCCGACCTTTGCTGCGCAAGTGTCACGGGCCTTCGCAAACCTCGAAGCCGTCCTGGCAGCCGCAGGGTGCACGATGGAAGACATCGTTGACGTCACCACCTTTCACACCGATCCCGAGGCGCAGTTCGCCGAAATGATGGCTGAAAAACAGCGTGTTTTTCCGAAAGCACCCTATCCTAACTGGACCGCTATCGGCGTGAACTGGCTTGCGGGATTTGATTTTGAGATCAAGGTCATTGCACGCATTCCCTCTTGATGAGCGGCCAGCCGTGCGTGACAAGCTCGCGCACGGCTGCGTAGCAGAAGACAGATTTTGGCAAAAGCGACTTTCGATGCTTGGTAGCCGCATCTATCAGCTTTGGCAGTCCGGCTGCAGGCGTTTCCAAAAGAGCCATACTTATTCTGTACCTGAACCAAGTGTTTTTGGATCAATGTTCGCCCCGCAGATCAGAACAGCGATCCTTTTTCCGGAAATCTGATCGGGAGGCAGTGCGCGGAGACACGCAATTGGCAAAGCGGCGGCAGGTTCGACCGCGAGCCTGAGGTCGTTCCACAGGTCGGTCTGCGCCGTCCTGATATCGTATTCAGAAACCAGACAGCTTTCGACATTTGCGCGGGACAGGATGTCGAAGGCAATATCCCCGATACGTCGGCATCCGAGCGCATCAGCGGCGATCCCACCTGTATCAACATCCGTCGGCCCATCGGCATCGAGAGCGGCGTGCAGCGTCGGGGCGAGTTTGGGCTCGCCGCAGATCAATGGCACGCGCCCTTCAAACCAACTGGCCAAACCCGCCGCCAGTCCACCGCCTCCAACAGATAAGGCGAGAGCGTCGAGGCTGCCTGCCTGCTCCATCAGCTCCGGAGCGATCGTTCCCTGACCGATTATCGTTTCCGCCGCTTCGAACGCGTGAACCATCAACGCCCCGCTTGATTCAGCATCTGACAGGGCTGCGGCGCGCGCCTCGGCATACACCTCGCCAGCCACCACCACTTCAGCGCCAAGGTCGCGCAGCAGGGCCCGCTTTGCCTCCGATGCGACGGAAGGCACGAAAATCCGTGCCTGCAGCCCCATGCGTCGTGCGACAATTGCTACCGCCACCCCGTGATTGCCGCCCGACGCTGCGACGAGCCCCGCCGCCGCCAGGTCCGGATGAGATAATACCATGTTGGTCGCGCCCCGGATTTTGAATGAGCCGGAGACCTGATGGTTCTCCAGCTTCAGGATCAGGGTCGCGTCAATTCCGAAGGCCCCGTGTTCAAGTTTGAGAACCGGGGTCCGGCGGATACTCGACGCAATACGTTCGGCAGCAAGGTCGATGGCGGCGCGGTCGATCATCTGTCCGTCTCCTCGTGGCGTATGACAGTAAGTCGTTGCATGTTGATCTTAAGTTGGAACAGATTCCACCCCCGCATATCTACCCCATGTCAGGATCACCAGTCAGCTTGCCATCTGCATCAACAAAGAGGTCTGCGAAGACATTACCGATCGGCCCAATGCCTCCAGCCATCGCCGGACCGCCTGAGCGGCCCGGCAGCAACCTGTTCGCAGCTATCCCTGGATGAACGCGAGGAGGTCAGCATTGATCAGTTCGGGATGCGTCGCAAACAAGCCGTGCGACAGGCCTGCATAGGTTTTCAATGTTCCATTCTGCAGCAACTTAATTGCCTCATGCGCCGACGCATCGATCGGCACGACCTGATCGTCCTCACCGTGCATGATCAGGGTTGGAACGGTCATCGCTTTTAGATCCTCGGTGAAATCGGTCTCAGAGAATGCTGCGACGCAATCGTAATGCGCCTTTGCTCCACCCATCATTCCCTGACGCCACCAGTTGTTGATCAGGCCCTGGCTGACCTCTGCCCCTTCGCGGTTGAAGCCATAAAATGGCCCCGACGGGATATCGGTATAAAACTGCGCACGATTGCCAGCGACACCCGTCCGGAAGCCGTCGAACACGTCCATCGGCAGGCCCTTGGGATAAGCATCGGTCTTCAACATGATCGGTGTCACCGCAGCAAGAAGAGCTGCCTTGGCAACACGTCCCGGTTCAGCTCGCGCCACATAGCGGGCGACCTCGCCGCCGCCGGTCGAGTGGCCAATATGGACGGCATTCCGCAGATCCAGCACGCTGGCCAGTTCGGCCACATCTGCTGCGTAAGTATCCATTTCGTTGCCCGTATCGGTCTGGTCCGAGCGCCCGTGCCCCCGGCGGTCATGCGCGATGACCCGGTAGCCTTCCACCAGAAAGAACAGCATCTGGTTGTCCCAGTCGTCCGAGCTGAGCGGCCAGCCGTGGTGGAACACGATCGGTTGAGCGTCCTTCGGACCCCAGTCCTTGTAGAAGATATTGGTGCCGTCGGTTGTGGTGAACGTTGCCATGGTCTTGTCTCCTATTTGTTGGGTTTGTGTTTGCGCAGTTGCCGTCAGCGGAAGCGCAAGTGCTGTCAGGGCCGCTGTTCCGGTTAGCATCACCGTGCGCCTGTCTGGCCCCCGGCGGTTTGTCGTGCTTTCTGGTTCAGTCATGTTCACTCTCCTTGATCTTCAGTCCGCAAATCTGCGGCGCCGAAATTGATAGTGCGATCCACGATCAGGTCGTGGGTGTCCGCAAACCACGCACCAAGCGGTGTCAGATCCCCGTCCACACGCATCTCGCCGGTATCGAGGTATCTGTTGACCGCCGCCGGATACTCCGGGTCGGTGCTGCGCAATGTGTTCAGCACTTTGGCTGCCGCAGCGGTCACTTCGATCCTCACGTCTGCCAACTCGTCCGGCCGGACGCCGACCCGGAAAGACGGTGTGCCAGCGGATATGTCGAAGCGCAGGCCTTGAACGAGGCCATTTGGCATCGTGATCCCGTCGGCGTAGCGCTCGACCAGCGACAGGTTGAGAGTCGGCGAAAGTCTGGCACGCACGGCGGCTTCGCAGAGCAAGGCTCCCACCATTTCGAACCAGGCTGTCGTGCCCTGCTCAAGTTTTGCGCCCGTACTCATGAGACGGTCAGCACGATCTTGCCCTGAATGTGTCCTTGGGCGGCGCGTTCATGCGACTTGCGTGCATCGGCGAGCGGGAATGTGCTGTCGATCACGACACGTAATGTGCCATCATTCAGCAACCGCCCGACCTCGACGAGCTGTTCACCGTTCGAGCGAACCTGCGTTGCGGAAACGGTGACGCCCAGCTTTTCAGCCTCGTCACCGCCCGAAAAGCCGAGGGGATAGATCGGAAACAGCGCGCCGCCCCGTTTGAGCGTCTTCAGGAAACGCCCCGTTTTGGGCCCGCCAACAGCATCAATAACAAGATCGACGTCCCGAACGATCTCATCTGCCGCGTCCTTAGTGTAATCGATGACCTCATCCGCGCCGAGGTCGCGCAACAGCGCCTCATGTTTGCCCGATGCGACCGCGATCACATGTGCGCCTTTCCACTTGGCGATCTGTACCGCGAAGTGACCGACCCCACCTGCGGCACCATTCACAAGGACGGTTTTTCCCTCCAGTGGGACTGGCTCATGGCGGTTTGGCTGAAGCGGATTCGGCGCGTCATGCCCCAGATCGATCATGAACTGCCACGCGGTCAGCAGCGACATCGGCGCGGCGGCGGCATGGATATGATCGATGCCGACAGGCTTCAGCGCGACGTCCGATACCGGTGCGGTGACATATTCGGCGTAGCCTCTGCTATCGCCCGCAAGGCCTGTGGGAAAGCGGACCATCGCATACACTTCGTCTCCGACGACAAAGCCCTCGACGTCGTCAGCGACCGCTTCGACGACGCCTGAGACGTCCGTCCCTACGATGACGGGGAACGTCACCTGCGGCTGCCATTCGGGCGGAAGCGTGCTGTAGCCGTCGCGCAGATACCAGTCCGGCGGATTGAGGCCGGCCGCATGGACGCGGATGCGCACCTCTCCTGATTTTAAGTCGGGTATGGGCGCATCTTCATAGCGCAGCACGCTAGGGCCACCAAATTCATGCTGCCGGATTGCTTTCATCATCTTGGTCATCTGTCTTTTCCTTTCGTCCTATGTCACTTGGTTTCCATTTGCTGCGGCACTTGCCCCCTACTGGAGCGGACCTCTCAAATCCCCGACATGGATTGGATCTCCTGCCCATCGCTACCGCCGGTTGGTGGTCGTCAGCGTGCAACATCCGCAAGGAAGGTCAGTAACGCTTCATTCACTGCATCAGGTCGTTCCTGCGGCACCCAATGGCCGACGCCATCCAGAAAGACGGGATCGCGCAATTGGGGTACAAGGTCGCGCTGTCCGGCGATGATGTCTTTCATGCCGGGGATGGCGATCCCCGGATCGCGGCTTCCGGCCATGTAGAGCGCAGGTACGTCAACGGTCCGGCCAGCAAATGCCTTCTGAAGGTGCCAGTTGCGGTCAAGGTTGCGGTAGAGGTTCAACGGGCCTCTGAAACCGCTTCTTGTATAATTGTCCACGAAGGCATCCAGATCCGATGTGGTCAACCAACCCGGCGTCCGGGTGGGTATCGGCAAAGGTGCAAGTAAGCCATCTTGAAGGGACACCATCGCAAACGGGTTCGGGGTTGCATCCCCTGCAAGTCTCGGTCCGGCCTCTCCAGAGGCTGCGTGGAATATCTTTAGCAAGGTCGTGCGTACATCCTGCTCAAACTCAGCCTCCGCGATGCCAGGCTCTTGGAAATAGAGCGTGTAGAAGAGCGCTTCTTCCGTCGCAGGGAAAATCTGCGTCGGCGGCACCGGCGGCTGTCCCATCATGGGCACGCCGATCGCTGCCACCGCGCTGAAGCGGTCGGGCCGCAGAAGGGCGGCCTGCCAAGCCAGTGTGGCCCCCCAGTCGTTGCCCACGATGACCGCCGTCGCGACATCCAGCACATCAAGCAAGGCGACCATGTCGCCGACCAGCGTCTGGATGGTGTAGGACTCGACGGCCTCTGGAGCGTCGGTTCCGCCGAAGCCCCGCAGATCGGGTGCGACGACGCGATAACCCTGAGCCGACAGTGCCTCAATCTGATGCCGCCAAGCATACGCCGACTCCGGAAAGCCATGGCAAAGTAACACCAGAGGGCCAGTCCCATGGTCTGCGATCCGCATCCGCAATCCATTCGCTTCGACGTCGCGATGCTGCATATTGGTCATTTTATCGTTCCCTTTTGACTGGCTGGTTGCACGCGTGGGCAAACCAAGCGTGATGGCTGGAAGGGCCGCCAATTGCATGAGAAGATTTCTGCGATTCATGATGGCGCTCCTGGTGTGTAACATGTAGCGTTACATATAGCAGGTTGCGCAGAGAATGTAACCCCATCTGTTACGATTGGAGCAAAATATGAATCCCGATGGCCGTTTTCCGCGTGTGCTGCACGTCTTGATCCACATGGCCCTGCGCGACAGAGTCATGTCCTCGACCGAAATTGCTCAGATGCTGACGACGAACCCCGTCGTGGTGCGTCGGATGCTGGCAGGTCTGCGCAATGGCGGATTTCTTGAGACCTCAAAGGGCCCCGGCGGCGGATGGCGGGTCGTCAAATCGCTCGACGCCATGACCCTGCGCGACATTTTCGATGCCTTGGATCGCCCGGGGTTGAACGGTGCCGACACTGCCCGGGATCATCCAGATTGCCCCGTAGAGGCAGCGGTCAACATCGCATTGGCCGAAGTCGATGATGCCGTCACCGAGATGATGCTGAACCGTTATGCGACAACAAACCTTGCCGACATTGCCCGCGCTGCGACGACGACCTCCTGACGATGATGCCCAGGGGACCTGGGCACCCGCTTAATGGCAGGCATGTCCTGAAGCGGACATTAGCGCAGCCGCAGCGAAAGAGCGCAATGTCCCGCTGTGCAGACCCTTGCCGATGATGAACTGAAGGTCTGCTCTGGTAAATTCTGGCTCATTTTCGGTCTTTCGTGTTATCTATGTCTTCCGAAATCTCCTGCCGCAGCTTTGGCCCTTTCGCGAGCCGCCGTCCAAGGGCAGCTACGAACGCATCGTATCGCTGGCCGGCCTGCGCCTTTGCTGCAGCTTGCTTTGGTTCTGGCAGGGGCGGTGTCGTCGCAAGCCAGAAGCGGATAAAGATCGCGAGGGTTTCTACCGAGATACTGACATCCCGTTCGGTCCGGGCAATCCGGCGGTCAATCTGATCGAGGCGTTTGGTGGTCGCGGCTTCCTGCCGTTCCGCCGCGTCGGGTGAAAGAAACGATGCGATCGCAGCTTCCGCCACCAAGGAACGCGAATGATCGCGGCGCGCTGCGTAGTCGGCGAGCGAGGCCATAATTTCCGGGTCGAGATAGACGGAAAGACGCTGTTTCTTGCGCTGTTTCATGATCGTGATCTCACAATTCAATACCATCGTCAGGATCGAGCGAGGCACGTTCAGCGGCCTGCCGGGCATGTTGGTCGAACAAGCGGAGTTGCGCGGCTCGGTCAGACGAAGATCGTTTCAGATCGGGTTCAAATTCATTGTCCAATAGTTTGACCTCTTCTGGCACGTTCGTTTGATCCAGCTCGGCTTGCTTGCGTTTTTCGTGCTGCGTTTCACCTGCTTCGTGCTGATCGCCTTCGGCTTCCGGACTGGCGATATCCGGCTTGGGTGGGTGTGGCCCCGCGCTCCAGTCGTCGGCGCGAGCCTCTACCGTCAGCTCGGTAACAGGCGGCGGGAGAATACGCGCTTGGAACTGCGCGTCTTCGAAGTAGCGCGCCTTCTCGGCTCGGATTGGCGGCGTGCCTGCCACCATCACGACCTCGTCCGTCGGTGGGAGTTGCATGACCTCGCCGGGCGTCAGCAACGGGCGGGCGGTCTCCTGTCTGCTGACCATTAGATGGCCGAGCCAAGGCGACAGTCTGTGGCCAGCGTAGTTCTTCATGGCGCGCAGTTCGGTCGCGGTGCCGAGTGCATCGGACACGCGTTTGGCGGTTCGTTCATCGTTGGTCGCGAAACTCACACGGACATGGCAGTTGTCGAGGATTGAATTGTTCGGCCCATAGGCTTTCTCGATCTGGTTGAGCGATTGCGCGATCAGGAAGCTTTTGAGGCCATAACCCGCCATGAAGGCGAGCGCGCTCTCGAAGAAATCGAGTCGGCCCAGTGCCGGAAACTCATCGAGCATCAGGAGGACGCGGTGGCGTCGGTCATCCGCCTGCAGATCTTCGGTCAATCGGCGTCCGATCTGATTGAGGATCAGACGGATCAGAGGCTTGGTCCGATTGATGTCCGAAGGCGGCACGACGAGATAGAGCGTGACGGGTTCGGGACCTTCGACGAAATCCGCGATGCGCCAGTCGCAGCGCCGTGTCACCTTGGCGACGACCGGGTCGCGGTAGAGCCCGAGAAAGGACATGGCTGTCGACAGCACGCCAGAGCGCTCGTTGCCAGACTTGTTGAGAAGCTCGCGCGCGGCGCTGGCGACCACCGGATGAGGTCCGCTTTCGCCGAGATGCGCGGTCACCATCATCGCTTTGAGCGTTAGCTCGATGCTACGTTTGGGATCGGACAGGAAGTTCGCGACACCGGCGAGCGTCTTGTCGGCTTCGGCATAAAGGACGTGCAGGATCGTGCCGACGAGCAGAGCGTGACTGGTCTTCTCCCAGTGATTGCGTTTCTCCAGCGAGCCTTCCGGATCGACCAGAATGTCGGCGATGTTCTGCACGTCGCGCACCTCCCATTCGCCGCGGCGCACTTCGAGCAACGGATTATAGGCCGCGGAACCGGTGTTGGTCGGATCGAACAGCAGCACGCGGCCATGGCGCGCGCGAAAGCCGGAGGTCAGCTGCCAGTTCTCGCCCTTGATATCGTGGACGATGGCGGAGCCTGGCCAGGTTAGCAGGGACGGAATGACGAGGCCGACACCTTTTCCCGACCGAGTGGGCGCGAAACAGAGCACATGTTCCGGCCCGTCATGGCGGAGATAGTGACGATCGAGCTTGCCGAGCACGACGCCATCCGGATCGAACAGCCCTGCCTTTTCGACATCTCGTCGTTCCGCCCATCGTGCCGACCCGTAGGTATCGACATCCTGTGCCTCGCGGGCGCGTAGGACCGACATGAAGATCGCAACACCGATGGCCAGGAAGCCGCCTGACGCGGCGATGATCGCGCCCTCGATGAAGATCGGCGGCGCGTAGGCATCGTAGGCGTACCACCACCAGAAGAAGGACGGCGGGTAGTAGATCGGCCAACCAAAGAGTTCGAACCAGGGCGTCCCAAGTTGCGGCTGGAAGCCGAGCCGCAGTGCTGTCCACTGCGTCGCCGCCCAGGTCGTGCTGAGCACGATCAATGAGACGACGACAATTTGTCCCCAGAGAATTTTGGTCGCGGTCATGTCCTTTCCTTTCCCGGCGATGGTCGCCGCTACAAACCGAGCCCGCGGTTGCGCCCGAAGTCCCAGTCGACGCCGCCATTGCCGCGGGCGATGCCGGAGATATGCTTGCCGAGATGCTTCTCGATGGACGGGGTCCACGGCACGAGCTGGAACCCGAGCCCGTCGTCGATCATAGCGAACCGACCGGAGGCGAGCGCGACGCGGCGCTGATAGGTGCCCGCGACATGTTCTCCGGGGGCCGATGGCATTTGTGGACGCCCGATCTCCTCGGCGAGTTTATCGCCCACGCTATCGAGTTCGCGTTGGCGCAACGTGCTGAGCAAATCTCGCGCGAAGATCACCCGCTGACCTTGCCGCTTCGCCAAGCCTTCTGAGATCAGATGCTCGGCACGTCGCTCCAACGCTTCGCTGATCTCGGCCCCGAACCCGCCGCTACTTATCGGTAAAGGCTCCTTCGCAATCGCTGTGCGGTCGAGCCAGGTTGCACCGGTCGCCGCCACCTGCCGGTTAATCGACAGGTCGGATCGGACCGCGAGCGCAACGCGGCTGCGGCCCTTCGCATCGTCGAACTTGCGGAGCTCGACGATCGACCCGGATGCGCTGTCTCCGGCAGCATCAATATGAGGCAGACGGATATGATGCGTGCGGCCATCGACGCCGTCGATGACGGCAAAGGCCGAGCCTTTCAGTTCATCGTCCAGACCGCGATCGACCAGACGTCCGATGACGGGCTCCTCCATACTTTCGCCTGCGAGCACATAACTCGACGCGTCGCGCTCGATGCCGCGCTCTGTCAACCCGCGATGAATGCGTTTGATGATGTCACCGCGCTCGCCGAGGTCGCGCAATGTCGTTTCGCAGGTCTCGTCCATCACCCATTGGCCGGGACCGATCTGGTCGGCGAGGTCGAGGGATTCGAGTTTGCGTAAACGCCCCACCTTGAGGGCGTGGAATTCGTCAGGCTGGCGACCGAAGGGCGGAGCGAGATCGATGATGCCATGGCGATTGCTCTCGCGCGCAAGCTGGCGATCAAGACTGGTCCAGCGCTCGCTATCGATTTGCCGTTCGAGGGCATTGCGGATGTCGAGATCGGTGCGCGGACCAAGTTCGAGCGTGATGAGTCCACGGGTGCGGTCGCGCATACCTTCACTAATATAGTCGCGCGAAATAACGAGGTCTTCGCCATCGGCCTGAACCCCACGCACGATGAGATGGATGTGTGGGTGCTCGGTGTTCCAGTGGTCGACGGCCACCCAATCGAGTTTTGTGCCGAGATCCTTCTCCATCTGTTGTGCAAGATCGGCGGTGAAGGATCTGAGGTCCGTCATCTCCAGCGCGTCATCGGGTGAGACGATGAACCGGAAATGATGGCGGTCATTCTCGCAGCGTTCGGCGAACGCCTTTGTGTCGATCTCTTCGTCACCAGGCCCGAACAGCCGCGCCTTATCTCCATCGCGGGTGACGCCTTCGCGGCGCAGATAGGTGAGATGCGTAGCGAGCGGTGCGCTGCGCCCGTTGTTGCGCACGACGCGGGCCTTGACGACTGCGCCACGTGAGCGCGCCGTGATGAGGCGATGTGCCTGCACGCTTGCTCGCTGGCCGCGTCCAAAGCGCGAGCGATTGCCGGAGCCGATTGTGCCCCCGCGCGAAGCTGACCCACCCGCCTTTTGCGTTGCCGCTAAGGCCTGGGCGATGAAGGGCCGCGCCCGCTGACTTGCCGAAGAGCGGATGCGGCCGGGGCGGATGCGGAAGTCATTCTCCTCGCTCATGACGGTAACCCCGCACATCGCGCAAAAGCATTGAATTCATAGAAAAATGTGGAGAATCGCAGGTTGCGCAGTAGTTGCGCACCTCGTAAAAGTGAGATGCAAGTCCTTGAAAAACCACAACCGCTAATGGCCGCACATCGCGGCCTTTTATCCTGCCATCCCCTTCCCGTGTTGTCTGTTCCTCTCCTCAACACACGCAATATTGCGCTGCTGCATCCGAAAGTGCGAAATGTGAAAATGATTATCATGGCGTTCTCTCATCACGTGACCCGGCGAAGATTACGCCGTTGGACTGCGCGTCATCTGTGCCGACATCGCGCGCTGGCCATGCCACCGAACCGCTTGTGGAACGGCGCTTTTGACGCAACGGAGCTGCAGTCGAATTGCCATTTGACCGTTCGACAAAGAGCGGCGCGTCACGCCAGTCTGGCGGCACCGGAACAGCTGTGTTGGTGCGATTGACTGCGGCCAAGCCGAGCATCGGCAGCAGTCTCGCCATGTAGAGGTGCGTTTCGCGCGGCAGCGGGCGACCGCTCGCAAGATACTGTCGGTAGCGCTCCGGACCGGCATTGTAGGCCGCGAGGAAACCGGGCGCTCCGAACCGGTCATACATCTCGCGCAGGTATGCCGTGCCGCCGAGAATGTTGTCGCGCGGGTCGAAGGGATCGCGCCCAAGCCGGTGGCGGACACGCAGATCGCTCCAAGTGCCGGGCATGATCTGCATCAGCCCCATCGCGCCTGCGCTGGAGACGGCGCACACCCGACCGGCACTCTCGACCTGCATCACGGCGCGAATCCAGCGCTCGGGAATGCGAAATCTCCGCGACGCCTCAGCGACATAAGCGGCATAGGGAGCGGCGGCCGGTCGCTCGATCGGCGGGCTTTGCGCGATCGTGATGGTCGGCAATGCGGATACGCACAGCAGGCCGGAAAGGAGCAGGAAGGCAGCGGACCGGACGGGGTTTGGCCGTCCGGCGGCTTTGCTTTGAGGTTGAACGCCCATCGCCTTATGCCTGATCGCGGCGTTTCGGCGGCCGGTTCCAGGTCAGCAGATATGCATCATTCTCGCTCACAGAATGGAAAAGATTGGCGTGGATCGGATGCGGCAAAGCCGGGTCATCGATCAGCACCGAAACATAGTCGCCAGCCTTCTCGCCGGTGCGTTTCCAACCGGCACCGACTTCAAGCGCCTGATCGGCTTCGCCGATATGCACTCGGTAGTCCGGTGCATTCTCGGTATCTGTTCTTTCGGCGGGAACGAGCGTTAGTTTCGCATCGAGCGTGAGGGTCTTGAGGCGGCCGTGATAGCCGTCTCTGGTGCGGGTAAAATGTCCGATATGTGCCATGGGAATGTCCTTTCATTTGGCGGTGGGGGATCGGTTGGCGTGACGGTCATTGTTTGCCGACACGCCATCGGTAGCGGCCCGTGCCGGGCTCGATGGTCCACAAGGAAATGGCTGAGCCGATGATCGAACTGGCCGGGATCGGCCCGAAGTAGCGACCGTCGAGGCTGTTCCGGGCGTCCCGGTTCATGAGGAAGACTTCGTCCGTGGCGATGCGGTGACAGCCCCGCCAGACCGGCATCGGACGGCCGAAACTGTCGCGGTCGAGCGCCGCACCCATAAGGGTGCCATCGACGGTGATGCTGCGGTCGATACGGCAGACGGTCTGACCCGGCAGACCGACGACGCGTTTGAGAAGCGGGATGTCCGGCGGCAGATAACCACGCTCAATGACGAAGCGTTCGAGCGCTTCGGGCGGGTCAACCACGACCAAATTGGACACTTCGAGGCGCTCGGTCGACCGCACCTGATAGAATCCGATCGGCGCAGAGGGACTAGCGTTCCAGATGATCGCCGTGGGTAGATCAACGAATGCCGGTAGCGCGATCACTGCGATTGCAGCGGCTCCGACGAGTGACCATGTTCGGCGCATCATTGGCTCGCCCTCCGACGCATCTGCCAGGCGGAATGGCGGGAACGCGTATAAGCACGCGGTTCCAGCCGTGCGGCGAGACGGTTGTGGACATGCCGCCAATGATCGGGCGCGACGTCGACCGGATCGATGCCAAGCGCCTCCATCGCATCGATGATGTGCAGCACCCGCTCGACCTTGGACCAGCTCTGGACGGTCAGCAGGATGTTCCCGCCCGGTCGCACGAAGGGCAGCGTTTGGAGCGGCTCAACCGCGCGTACGATGTCGAGGCGCGACAGGATCGTGCCGTAATCGTTGGAGGCCCAACGGACGAAGGCAAAGATGCTGTCGGGTGCAAAGCTGACGATGCGACGACGGCGATCAATGATGCGTTCTTTGGCAACGCAACCGAAGCGGATCCAGTATTCGATCTTCTTCTCGACCCAGATCAGTTCGACATGAGTGAGCGTGTCGGCATTGCGCGCCTTGGGCGTCTTGTTTGGGGAAATGTTGTGGGAACGATCACCGGTCATTGAGCGTCTCCGCAGTGCCGGAAATTCGCTTCTCAGCGCGGTTTTCCACATGCCCCCGCGCTCTACAAAAGTTAGATTCTTGGTTAGACTCTAAGTTAAGGGCACGGTTTTCGTCTTTGTTTCGGGTAGTTAGGCACGGTTTCGGTTCCTGATAGCACGAGCCTCCGGTTCCCGATGGCACGATAGGCCGGGTTCCCGATAGCACGAGGCCGTCCACAGTTTTTCCACAGGACGCGGGTTCAAAGGCGAGCAACATCTTGCCGCCGATCTCGACTTCTATTGAGAGAACATATCCGGGCAGCGGCTGGCGGCGGACGATATCGCGCAGCTCGTAGGCGAAGCGCTTGAACGGCGAAAGGCTGCCGGACTTCACATAGAGATGGCGAAATTCGAAGCGCCAACCGCGGCGTTGACGACCGCCATGCTTGCGCACGATCCGGTAGAGCCAGCGATCAAAACCGCCCGTCAGAGAGAAATAGGCGCGGTCGATGGTGAGGATGAGCGCGTCGTCGAGCACGGCGCTGTAGAACCAGTCCGGAACGATCAGTTCGAGGCCTAAAGGCCGACCAGCATGATCGGTGCGCTCGACCCATTCGTTGATCCAGGAGAAGCGGTGGCGGCGTCCCGATGCGGGTTGGCGGATCGTTGTCGCAACCGTGGTCGATTGCAGCCGATCGAGCGCCGCCTTGAGGCGCTGATAATCGCGCGCGCTAACGCCGCGACCGATGAAGGTGAGAATCTCGTAGGGTGTCGCAGCCATGAGGCGCGATGTGCGCAGTCCCGCATCGCGTGCTTGGACGAGCTGGCTGGCAGCCCAAATCAGGATGTCGGCATCCCAGATGGTCGCCATGCCGTGCTCGGGCACAGCCTCGACCCGGATAACGACATCGGCCACGGCATAGTCGATGGGCCGGACGCGATGCGATTTGGACAGGCTGAAGAACGGATAGGCCATCAGATCCTGCGCGTCGCGCGGGGCGGGATCGCTGGCAGTTGGCCGGAAGAGTTCCAGCTGGGCGCGTTCGGATCGGGTGCGATGTATACTCGACATGACTTGAACTGCCAGTTCAGCGCGAGCCGCGGCCGGACGCGGCAAGCGTGTCGCCGTCGTGGCGTTTGGCAGGCAGAACCGATCCGCGCGGATCGGACGTCGACGTGACGGTGCCGCGATCGGCCCAGGCTTGCAGGTCTTCGATGGAATAGACGACGCGGCCACCAAGCTTGCGATAGGCGGGACCGGTTCCATAGGTGCGGTGCTTTTCCAGCGTACGGCCAGACAGGCTCAGGAATCGTGCGGCTTCGGGCGTGCGCAGATAGCGTGGCGGCAAGCCGGTGGGGTTGGCGGACATGATCGGGCCTCCGTGGGTTCAGTGAGGCCGCTGGCGAAGAGCGGCGGATCACGGCCACGATGGCGGAGCAGGCCTGCGAAGGGGGATGGGGAAGTTGCGGAGGTTAAAATCGCACCCCCCAGAGTCTGCCGGTGACGGGTCTGAACGTCGGATACCGCGTCAGCTGGCTATTTGGACTACACCATTTGATTTCGAGCTAGTTTGGTATTGTCCGCAGGGCCTAACGTCCGATTGGAATTCCGTAGTAGCTTGACACTGCGCATTGTATGAACGGCCTCAATCTGAGCAAATCGGCCATTACTAGATAAGAAGACAGCCTTTAGAGAGCTTTCAGGTATGAGATCGGAAGAACAAATCAAATGATACTCGAACGATGAAAGGTAGAGATCGAAATGCCCTGTGTTGGTGCGGCTCTGGCATGAAATTTAAGAAATGCCACCTCGACCGAGATGCTCAACCGAAGGGAAACCCTTGGGCTGCTGTGGACGCTAACAGGCAGGCTTTCAATACAAAAAAATGCTGGGCAGGCGGCGTAGGCTTAGGTCTTTGCGAGGGTGGTGTGATCAAAGCACATACCGTCTCGCGAGGGCCTAACCTAACCAAAATCGCCAAAGATGGCCATGTGCTGCACTACACTACGGGCATTCCGGAAATGAACAAGAATGGCGGCGAGTTGTCAGTGAAGAAGATTGGCATCAAAGATGCGTCGGTTTTCTATGGCTTCTGTAGCAACCATGATCGGGAGCTCTTCTCCTGTATTGAGAATGAACCCTTTGTCGGTCGACCAGACCAGTGCTTGGCGGTGGCCTATCGCACGATGAGCCGAGAACTCTACGGAAAAGATGCAGGAGCACATTTGCGAGAAACGTTGCGGGGGGCTGATAAGAGCTCGAAACCCTTTGAGCAACTTATGCTTCAGAAGATGCTCGATTTCATAAATACGGGGAATGAGGCTGCGCGACGAGACCTGAAGGCTTCGCATGATGCGTTGACCACAGCACTGGTCGAAAACCAACATGATGCTGTTAGATCGCTTGTCTTTGAATTTACAGCACCTTTGCCATTCATGTTTGCGGGCGCATGGTCGCCCTTTACCGACTTCTACGGCGAAGAACTTCAGAAAGGTTATGCCGACGAACTTCTTGAACAGGTTTCCGTTTCTTCGTTTGCAGGCGACGTTAGCGCGATGATTTGTGTTTCTTGGCGAGATATTGACAACGCCCCCGGGGAGGTCATTGCAGAGCAGATCAAGGCGCTGCCGGATGATCAACAAGCCTCAGCATGCCTTCAGTTTGTGATGAAGCACGTGGAAAACATCTTTTTCAATCCCAACTGGTTCCAAGATTTGAATGACAAACAGAGAGAGCGACTGAACCAGCTTGCAGCCGACGGCGTCGATCCGATGGGTAGTGTTCCATCAATGCCGGTCCGCTTAGATATAGACTTTCGATTACCTGCAGCATTGAGATCGTTTAAAATTTGATCACGAATGGCATTTTTCGGTCGCAAATCGTCGGATGCCATCATTTGCGCAGTTGCAGCGAAATGGCGGTTTGTCCGCTCTCAAATCACCCTCGCGTCTATCGTAGACCCAAGTCACTTCCGCCTCGGGTGGCGCAACAGCCGACGGTAACCGCCGTTGATCATAGCTCGACCGTCTCGGACGAGTGCGATCGTACTGTCTCGCAGTGCGGACGTCTTCCAAGGGTCTGCCGCAACGCGCGACGTGCCATATATGGTATTGGCGATTTCGCGGTAGGTCGCGCCCGCGATATGCCCATCGATCGCCTGAAGCATTCGGCGCAATCGACGTCTCCGTTGGGCAGTCAGTCGTGGGTCTGCAACCAGTGGGTGACCCCGCAGAAACCGCGAAAGCCGTGTGAGCGCCTCGATGCGATCAAGACAGGTTTCGTCCAAAGGGACGAGGGCCGCAAGCGGTACATCAGGGCGCGCGTCGTCGATCAGTAGGAGTCTGACCTGTTCCGCATTGTCGCCGATCCGCAGACTCAAGCCCTCGGGGTCACGGTGGGTGGCGGTCTCGTCGATTTCCGGCAAGGAGATGGGGTCCAGTCGCATGACCGGTGTTTTCGCTGTCAGGATGACCGTGCCGGGGTCGATCTCCGGCTGCCAATAGACCACGGCTTGCAAAGCATCCCGCTGCGGATTGATCGGGAAATCGTAACCCCCAGGACTGGCGCACGAGCCGCGTCAAGTCTTGGGGGTCCTTTTTGTTTCGCTTGGCGTCAGCATAGTCTCGCTGGTAATCGGCATTGCGACGCAGCCATTCCCAGGCAAGGTCCGGCGCAGTCAAAGATTCCGAATACTCGTATTCAGATGCCGAACGCCAATGAGAGGGGTCGAGAGACATCATCATCCTCCAGACTTGCACGTCAGATGCGCGCCGGTATTTACAATCATAGAGGGAGCTGGCGGTAGCCATTGAGTGGACAACGAGCGATGCCGGGGCGGCATCGCAGCCGTGTCAGTGGCTCGAACCGCGCAAGAGCTGACGGTAGCCGTGTTCGGTCATCCAGCGCGCGCGGGCGAGATGGCTGTCGTGAATGTGGCGTGCGCGTTTGGGATCGTCTTCAGGATCAAGATCGAACAGCACCGACACGACTTCGCGCCAATCTGCGCCGTCCGCAGCGGCGTCCAGCAGGCGCAAATAAAGCGTCGTGTGCGCCTTGTCATATTCTGTCAGTGCCGCGCTTTCCAGCGGCTGGTCAAGGAAGTCTTTGTAAGTCACCCCGATCCCCCGTCGTGAAGAATAGCGGTCATTTTGTCATCTGTTAAGCATATCTGATCTGGGAATTGCCGGTAGGGTACGCCGCAGCATCGCGCGATGTGCGCGCGGCATCGTTCCTCACGGCACAAGCGTGCTTCACGCGGGTTCGGTACGATCACCTTCGGTATGAACAATCATCACTCCTTCCCCTTGGTCGGAGGTCAGGAAGACGATCCCGTTCCCTTCAAGGGTGCGGCGCACCTGATCATAAGTCGACTCGAAGACCTTCAAATCGCTGGGCGATTCGAGGCGCTTCAAAGCGGTCAACGAGATCAGGGCCTTTTCCGCGAGCGTCTCCTGTGTCCATCCAAGTAACGCGCGCGCGGCCCGTGTTTGTCGGGCGGTGATCATACATGATCACCTCCTACAGACACCTATGCGCACGCCAGAACTACGACTATAATAGTCGCTCTTGATGTGTTTGACGAGAGAAAACACGATATAAACAGTTGGTTTACGAAAATCAGCGAAAACTGATTCGGTCGCTCAGCGACAGGAATGGCCCCGCCCGGATGAACCGGGCGGGGCGTCGCGCTGGTCGCTCAGTCGCCGTTGCGGCGGTTGGGGCGGGACCAGATGAGGCTGTAGCCTTCGTCCTCCTCGTCGAAGAGGTTGGCGTAGATCGGAGCGGTGAAGCTCGGATCGTCCAGCTTGAGGCCGAGATAGTCGCGGCCCTCGTTCGAGGTCTTCGACCAGGCGGCACCGATTTCGGCGCGGCCGACCAGAACGCGGTGGCTGGGAGCGTTCTCGCTGGTCTGGCTGGTTTCGGGAACGATGCGGACGTTCTTGGCCTGCACGTTGAGGGTGACGATCTCGCCGGTATATTCGTTGCCGGACTTCTTGAAGGTGCCGATGGTTGCCATTGTAGTTCTCCTTGATCAGATGTTTCGAACCCGCACCATTGCGGCCTCGATGGCGATCGAGAGGCCGGAGGCGACCGACGGCTCACCCGCAGGGCCGCAACGTCAGTGTAGGACGGCGACGGGAGACTTTCTTGCTGTCGCGAGGAATGGCGGCGCAGCCGGTAGGGGAAGAAAGTGGACTGGCACCGTTGAGCCATAGGCGGTCGAGGCGAAGCCGCCCTTCGGCCAGATCAGCCCCTTGAAGAGGCCGTTTGGAGCGGTCGACAAAGACGCCAGATATTCACGGAGAAATTGGCAACCGAGGGGCACTGCGGAAGTCTGGCTGTTTGAGAATTTCACCGGTCATCGTCACCCATATCAGGCGCGACCCGTCTGCTCTCAAAACCAATCAGTCAGGTCTTGCGAGAAGGCTGACACCGCATTTCGTGACCGGCCAAACTTTCGGCAGCCGACCCGACGACCCCCGACACGGTTCTAACGCGCCTCATTGGAAACTGGACGCCCATGCCGCCATCGCTCACTCGCCACCCAAAGACGCCGTATGAACGAAGCGCCAGCCAACCGCACCCCATTCCGGCATCACCCGGTGACTAAGCGCCGCTCGCGTGTTCCATGCCCGGTTCGGGCGGGGCCGCTCCCGCCATCCGAAACAGCGCGGTAACACCAACTGCGATTGCGCCAATAATCGAGAATGTCATCTGCCAGCCCTCGGACGGCATCAAGTGCTTCGCAATCCCATGTGTGGCGGCGTAGCCAGCAACCGCTGCCGGTCCAGCGAACAGGATCGCGACAACAAGGCGAATCCAGAGAGGCCGGGCGAAGGCGAAGATGAGTTGCCCGATAATGGCAACCGCACCCGCAACGAGTGCGCCGACAATGATACTGCCCACGATGCCAGCGCCGCTGTCATGTGCCCACATACCGGCGGTGACACCGACGAACAGCGGCAGTGCGTAGACGGCGAGCGTGAACACAAGCCAGCAGAGGAAGCCGATGACGCCGACCAGAAGGAGGATGTTAAGAAAGATCATGGTGGATAGCTCCGTGCAAAAACAAAGAACGGGTGCGCCTTCCTCCACCACCTTGGCGCTGCGCTATGATAGCAGAATACACCATGAAATGGCAGCCCGTTTTTTGACGCCAACCATGCAACCGTCCTGCATATCGGATGCTTCACCATAGATGTCTGGGCGGCGCTCACGCGCCGCCTCTCTTGCGGAAATCATAGGCTTTGATGCCGAGTTTGCGCGCCTTGTCGGCGAAATTATCCTGAATACCAGTGCCGGGGAAGATGATGACCCCGATCGGCAGCACGTCGAGTATCGCATCGTTGCGCTTGAAGGGCGCGGCCTTGGCGTGGCGCGTCCAGTCGGGCTTGAAGGCGATCTGAGCCACCTTACGGGTCTCGGCCCATTTGGCGGCGATCAGTTCCGCACCCTTGGGCGATCCGCCATGCAGCAGCACCATGTCAGCATGTTTCGCGTGGACCTTGTCGAGGGTGTCCCAGATCAGCCGGTGATCGTTGAAGTCTAGACCACCGGTAAAGGCGATCTTTGTACCTGTGGGCAGATGCACTTCGGTATCGGCGTGCTTCTTCGCGGCGAGGAAGTCCCGGCTGTCAATCATTGCCGAGGTAAGATTGCGATGGTTGACCCGCGATCCGGAGCGGGCCGACCAGGGTGAGCCGGTCAGGCGCAGATAGTGGTCGGCGGCGTTGTCGCGGAAGACCTCCATGCAGTCGCGGCGTTCGATAAGGGACTGGCCGACGGCGATCAGATGTTCAAGCTGGACGGCTTTGACCTCCGAGCCGTCCTGTTCGCGTTGCCTGCGTTTCTGCGCCTGTTCGTTGTCGTCGAGCTTGCGCTCGACCCGAACCGTGGCGCGGTGGAACATGTTGACGGTCGACCAGAGCAGTTCGTTGAGGTCGTGATCGAGACTGGTATCGGCCATGGTTGCCACGAGGGCATCGAAGATATCGGCGACAGCGCCTTCGATACGGTGATCTTCGGGGACGTCGCGCGGATCGGGATCATTCTCGGAATAGCGGTAGCCGTGGAGTTGCAGTTCGGTGCAGACCGTATCGGTGGGTGAGGCGCTGTGATGCGGCTCAAGATCGTTGTCTTTGGGTTCGGTAAACATGGGATGCTCCTTCGTCGGGTGACCGCGACCTCCGCGGCCTTCATGGCGACGCAAGACGGCGGGCGGGGCGGACCTCTGCACCCGGAGCATCAGCGCAGGGCCGAAGCGCAGCGGAGGATGGCGAAGACCGGTTCTTTTGGGTCGCGATGGAAAGGCCCGAAGGGCCGCCGGAAAAGAACCGGGCGCAGCCATTGCCGGTCCACGCCGTTTGCCGTTCTGTCGCCCTTTCGAAGAAGGCCGAGGCTGCGGGTCCCCCCGATAAGGATAAGCATCCGGACCGCAGCCCGACGGCAGTGGCTAGCCGGGCATGGCTTCCCTCCCGGCCAGTGCTGAAGCACCCATGAAACGGACGACATCTTCCGGCGCGATCTGTACCCGCAATGCGCTCCGGAGTGTATCAATGCCAAGAAGCCGCAGATCGTCGTTGAAGTCCCCGAGCTGCGGCGACAGCCCGATCGCCTCGATTCCTGCTTCGCATGCTCGGTCGATCAGGCGTTCCATTGCCCCGTCACCGGCCGGATCGTCGTCGCGGGCGATGTAAAGTCGGCGCAATGATGCCGGGAACAGGCTGGCGGCAAGATGGGCTGCGGACAGGGCTGCAACCATCGGCATTTCGGGCAGGACCATCCTCAGTGACAGCATGGTCTCGAGGCCTTCGCCTGCGGCCATTACATCCTGTGCGATACCAAACCGGACGCCGTGGCCAAGCAGGTGGCCCATCGCTCGGCGCGGTGTGTCGATCGGGGCCTTGCCAAGTGCGGCTTCGGTGAACCCGTACGGATCAAGCCAGGTCCGATGCGCCCCGGTGATGCTGCCATCAAGATCGGTGACGGCTGCAATCAGCGCGGGCCATGTCTCGGTCGCGCTATGCTGATCGGGCCGGTAGTAGCAGCGCGGATGGAACCGCAGGCTTCCGGTTCCGTGCAGACCCGTAATGCCGCGTTCGCGCAAATATGTCTCGGCGAGCGTGCCCGCAATCGGCTGCGCCATCGCAAAGAGCCTCCGGGCCGATTCCGGCGATCCGGTGGGGGCCGATGCCGGTCGCGGTTTCGGGCTTGTCTGCAATTCAGGTTGGGGCAGGCTGAGGAACCGCCTTGCTTCCGTGGCTACGTCGTCAAAGTCGACCAGCCTGCAGCTCTCGCGGATGATATCGAGCAGATCGCCATGTTCGCCAGTCGCCGCATCGGTCCATTTACCTGCCGCACCCTTGCCCGATGTCGGCCCATTCAGACGCACGAACATCGAGCGGCCCGGCGTTCCTTGGACATCGCCGACCATCCAGTAGCGACCTTCACGGCGACCGTTCGGCAGATAGTGCCGACACACCGCCTCGGCATTGCGGGCCAGAGCCTCCGTCAATGCGGGGATAGATTGAGACATCACGTTTCCTCCAAAGAAAAAGGGGCCCACCTTTCGGCGGGCCCAGGTGTGGGAGGGTTTGTTATTCAGCGGCGACCAACGCGTCATCCTGTCCCGCATCCTCAGTGTCGGCGGGATCATCTTCCTGGTCGATAGCCGTTTCGCCGTCATTTGCCGCCGATTGTGCGCCCTCGACGTCATCGAAAGGCACCTCGACGTTTTGATGCGGCGTGCGCAACGGCTTGGGCAGCCAGCCGGTGTTGGCGAGCAGGTCCTCGGCTTTTGCGACCATCGCATTCTTCTTGAGCGCTTCGATATCGGACGCGATCTTGTCGCCCTTCGCCTCAGCCACTGCGGCGGCAATGCGCGCCTTGGTGACGCGACCGAGATAGGCCTCGCCCGTCGGCTTCCAGCCCGCTGCGGTCATGTCGAGCCCGAGCGTGACCGCCAGCCGGTCGGCATGGGCAATCGCATGCGGCTTGCGATTATAGGCTTCCACCGTCGCGTTTGCCGTCAGCGCCACGCAATGCGCAAACAGCGCCTGACGTGTCTCGTTGTCGAGCACGTCCAGATGCTCCCACAGCGTTTCGGGATCGTTCGGCAGGTTGCCCGAGAAGGCGTCGTGCCGTTCGTTGAGCGCCATCGCGTAAGGCGTCTCGCCCAAGCCCGGTGCCTGCGATCCGAAGTAGACGCATTTTGCCGAGAGTTCGAGACAGCTGTCCTGCCCGTAACTGTAGAACTGGTCCAGCAAGAGCTTGTGCAGACTGGCGAGGAACGCGGTGTCGAACGACCCGCCGAGCGCCAATCGCAGTGCCACCGTACGATGCGCGGTCAACTCGGTGACGAGCCGGTCCGGAATCGGTTTCAGGCCTTCATCCTCTTCCGGTTCGTTGGCAGGAGCGACCGCTTGTGACATGTCCACCTCGGTTTCGCCGTCACCGGCGCCGGAAGTCTCCGTCTCATCGGCTTCCGGCGCGACCGGCAATTCATCCTCGGGTCGCACGAACCCGCGCGCGACATGCAGATGACCGCTCGGGCTGATACTCACAAATGCACCGGCGCGCGACACCTCGTCGGCATCGTAGACCAGCGGGCGATCATCAATAGCGTCAATAGCCGTCTCGATCTCGCCAAGCCGCTCATCTATTTCGTCGGGCAGTTCGGGCGCATCGGCATAATCGGCCTCGAGCTTGTCGAGTTCTGCCTGCAGCGCGTCTCGGGTCGCCTCCTGTTCATCGGTCAGCGTTTCCTGTTCGCCGTAAAGACGCCGCAGCCCGTATGTGTGGCCGTAAGGGAAATCGAGACCGACCTCGATCCACTTCCAGCCCTCTGCGCGGATCGCCTCGGCTTGCTCGTTCAGCTTCTCAGCGACGAGCAGGTCGACAAGGCCAATATCCTCGAGCCAGCCGCCATCGTCGCTCTCGAACAGGTCGCGCATCACGGCGCCGCCTGCTTCGGCATAGGCGTCGACGCCAACAAACTGCGCGCGCTTGTCGGACGCCCGCACCGCGTGTTCGGTGAGCATGCGCCGGATCTGCCAGGGCTGCTTGGTATAGGAGTCCTTGATCGCCTCCCAGACCTGCTCCTGCCGCGCGTGATCGGCGTTGACGGTGAACGCCATCAGATGGTCGAGGGTCATCTCGTCTGCAGCATAGGCATCGCGCAGGGTCTCGCTGACGGTCGCGAGCCGAAGCCGCTGTTTGACGACATTCACCGAAACGAAGAAAGCGGCGGCGATCTCCTCCTCGCCCATGCCTTTTTCGCGCATCGCCTGGAAGGCGCGGAACTGGTCGAGCGGATGCAGCGGGGCGCGCTGGACATTCTCGGCGAGGCTGTCCTCTTCTGCGAGCCCCTCGGTGCGGATCACGCAGGGCACTGGCGCGGTCTTGTTCAGGCGCTTCTGTTTCACCAGCAGTTCGAGCGCGCGGTAGCGCCGCCCGCCGGCCGGGATTTCGTAGATGCCGGCTTCCGCGCCGTCCGCGTCGAGGACGGGCCGCACGGTCAGGCTTTGCAACAGGGTGCGCCGGGCGATGTCCGCGGCCAGCTCCTCGATCGCGACGCCGGCCTTGATGCGCCGGACATTCGACTGCGACAGGACGAGCTTGTTGAAGGGAATGTCGCGCGACACGCTGAGCGCGATCTTGGATTTGGTCTTTGCATTGGTCATCGGTTTTCTCCAAGACGGGCGGTCAGGAGCCTCTCTCTCGACCTCCAACCCGTCACGAAAACCCCAACCCTCCTCTTCCTCTCTCAAGCGGCAGCATCGGAGGCCACCGCCGCATCTGGGGCGAAACCGAGAAGATAGTCGGCTGCCTTGCTGGCCTGACTGGCCGCCCGGACGATGGCGCGATTGTCGTCGCGCAGCACCTCCAGCCAGGAGCCGATATAGTCGGCGTGGCGCACGGTTGGCACGATGCCGAGCGAGGCGCAGCAAAAGGCGGCATTCATCTCGGCCACCAACTCTTCGAAGGCGTATTTCTTCGATCCAAACGAGCCGGACATGTCGCGGTTCAGGCGGGATGCGTGGCCGCTGGCATGACCGAGTTCGTGCAGCGCCGTGCGATGCCAGTTGATCGGCTCGAAATAGGCCTGGGGCGGCGGCACCTGCACATAGTCATGGGCGGGTGCGTAGTAGGCACGGTTGCCGCCAATGCGGACATCGATACCAGTCGCTTTGATCAGCGCCTCGGCCTTGGGTTCAATCAGGCCGGGTTCCGGTGGCGGCGCGGCGACGGCGACCTCCTCGGGCAAGTTCTCGCATTGTGCTGCGTTGAAGACGGTGAAGCGCTTCAGGAACGGGATCGCCCGCGGATCGTCGCCGGTCTCGCGGGCGCGTTTTCTCTCATCGTCGGGGATGAAGCGGTCGGCATAGACGACGGTGGTGCCGCGCTCGCCTTTCCTTACATTCCCGCCCAGCGACAGCGCCTGGCGGAAGGTGAGCCAGCTCTGAGTAGGAAAACCGTGCGCGATGACCGCGCCCCAGAGAATGAGGATATTGATGCCGGAATAGCCCCGACCGGTCGTGGCATTGTTCGGCATGGCGAGCGGCGCTTTCGCCGCCGCCGTTCCCCAGGGCTGTACCCACGGCACGCGCCCGGCCTCCAACTCGCCGATGATGTTGTTGGTGATTTCGTCATAGAGGTTCGTCCGGTCGTTTTTGGCTCGGGGCCCGGAACGGGGGTGGGATTTCTTTCGGGACATCACGGGATACTCCGCGACGGGCGCCGGGAGCCTCTCTCCCAGCTTTCAACCCGTCACGAAAAACCCGTCCGCACTCTTCCTCTCAAAAGGAGGCGTTGCGGGGGAATCTCCCGCTCGAAGGGGTCGGACGAGACCTCGGTTCGGCCGCAGGGGAAGGCTTTCCCCTCTCGGATAACTGTCAGAAATCTGTATGTTTTCGAACGAAGTGATAAGCGGTTGGCGGGATTATCGCGCATTTCAGATACTTGCTGATTCCTAGTATCGGAAGCCTTTCTCCAAGCTTTCAAGCCTTTACAAGGATAGCCACCAAATTCTCCCATTCTTGGACTGCATCCAGTCGAATGCAGGTTCGATTGAAGAACGGGCTTTTCTTGTCACGCGCAAGGTGATACAAAACCTCGGAACATGAGTTCTGATCTACATGGTTTTGTATCAATGAAAAAAGGCGGCGGACAGCGTGAACAGGCCCGGCTCCTTCTCGAACAGAGAGGGATTGTTCGCCTATCCGAATTCAAGACGAGCGGCATCACCGCTGCAACCATCGGCAGAATGGTCAAGGATGGCGAGGTTCTTCGTCTCGCGCGCGGTCTATATCAGCTTCCTGACGCGCCGCTTGATGTCCATCACAGCCTTGCCGAAGCTGCAAAGAAGCTTCCAAAGGGCGTCATCTGCCTGGTGTCCGCACTGGCCTATCATGACCTCACAGACCAGCTGCCGCGGGCTGTATGGATGGCAATCGGAACGAAGGACTGGGAACCCAAGACAGATACGCCGCCCATTCGCACGGTCCGTTTCACCGACGCGCTGCTCAGCGATGATATTCTCACCGAACAAATCGAAGGGGTTCCCGTCAAAATCTTCGGCGTTGCAAAGACCATTGCCGATTGTTTTCGTCATCGCCGGACGGTTGGTCAATCGGTGGCGCTCGAAGGGCTTCAGGAGGCGCTCCGCAAGCGCAAGACCACACCGGCGGAAATTGCACGTCACGCCGAACGCGGCGGCGTTGCGACAGTGATCCGCCCCTATCTCGAGGCGCTGACCGCCAATGGCTAAGGAACTGAAAAACATTGGTGCTTCGGTCCGCGCCCGGCTTTTGAACATTGCCAAAGACCAGGGGCAGACGTTCAATTTCATCCTCAACCGTTATGCGATTGAGCGGCTGCTATACCGGCTCAGCCAGTCTCAACATGCAGATCGCTTCGTCCTGAAAGGCGCGACACTTCTCATGACGTGGTTCGACGAGCCGTTCCGAGGCACGCAGGACCTTGATCTGCTCGGCTATGGCGATCCGGACCCGGACGCAGTGCTCGCCCTGTTCCGCGACATCCTTGCGATCGACGGTCAGGATGGCGTGCATTTCGATGCTGAGGCTTCGCGCATCGACCGTATCCGCGAAGAGGTGGAATATGGCGGCGTGCGCATTCGTACGATTGCCGAGATTGGCGGTGCACGAGTGCCAGTCTCCGTCGATATTGGGTTTGGCGATGCGACGGAACCCGGCGCCGAGGACCTGATCTTCCCGGTGATGCTGGACATGCCTGCACCGAAGCTGCGGGGCTACGCGCGTGAGACCGTGATTGCTGAAAAGTTTCAGGCCATGGTCGCACTCGGCCATGCCAACACCCGGCTAAAGGACTATTACGACATTTGGATCTTGAGCCGGTCGTTCACGTTTGAAGACGGCAGGTTGCCGCAGGCCATCGCGGCCACTTTCGCCCGTCGCGGCACCTCAATCCCCAACGATCTGCCTGATGCGCTTACACCTGCCTTTGCAACAAATAATCAGAAACAGCAACAATGGCAGGCCTTCATTGGTGGTGTCGCTCTCGACCCTGGAAGTCTGTTCGATGTCGTTGAAAGCATCGCCTCATTTATAATGCCGCAAGCCGGATTGGCAGCTAACCTATGAAAATTACCATATCGCAAGCCATCGCGAATCCCACAATCGGCAACCGGCGGGCCGAGGGTAACGACTTCGACCATGAAGGACGGATTTGGGCCTGCATGGGTAAAGTAAGGACGTGTTCTGAAGTGAAGGTACTTGATTAGATGCAAAAGTGATTGGCGCACGAAAATATGAGAGTTGGGAGCAAACAATGACGGACACGGCAGGGGAAGAGTTAACGGGGGGCAAGTTCAGTTTCATCCGGGGCGTTGAGGGAGACGCTGGGGAGTGCGAGTGGCCCGACGGCGCGGAAAAAGTCAGACGCGCGCTCGGGGAGTCGTTGAACGCAAGAAACGTAGCATTTCTGCTAGGCGCAGGTTGCTCCTCGGCTCGGGTTGAGGGCCAAGAGGTTGGTATCCCCACGATGGCTCCCCTTGCGAAGGAGTTCACAAAAAAACGGGAGGTCGACGATCCGTCTTTTCCGACAACGGTAGAGCGCGGCTTACTTATGAGCCAGTTCGGCATCGACATCAGTGCTGAGGATTATGCGCGCAATCTTGAACGGTTGATGGAACTTCTGTTCAGTTTGCGTTTCGTCCTTAACCGCAGTTCGCTTGAGGGCAGTGCGGCTCAGCTTAAGGTCATCAATACAATCATTAAAAAGGTTCAGGCGTTTCTGTGGTCCAAATGCACAGAGGGCGCATTCGCAAAAGGTGACGACACTGTCATGGCCCTGTACGAGTCGTTCTACCGCAAGCTCGTGCTTCGGGACCGGTCACTGCCAAGACCTTGGGTGTTCACAACAAACTACGATCTGTTCAATGAAACTGCCATGGACAGGCTCGGTCTCCCCTATGCGAATGGTTTTTCCGGTGTTGTTGAAAGACGGTTCAACCCGGCGACATTTCGCTACGCACTTGCAGAACAGCTTGATCTGACCAGCCGCAAATGGTCCGCCGTCGACGGGTTTGTATATCTCTGTAAACTCCATGGCTCGATCAGCTGGACCGAAGATGATCACGGGCTTTTCCCGATCCGGGAGACTACGGTCTCAAAGGATCCCGGAAAGGTCATGATCTATCCCACTCCTGCAAAGCAAAACTCCGCGTTGGGATCGCCCTATGCCGACCTATTCCGCGAGTTTCAGTCGCGCATCGTGCGCGAGCAGAGCGTGCTCTTCACTGTCGGCTATGCGTTTGGGGACGAGCACATCAACAATATCATTTATCAGGCTCTGACGATTCCGACCTTCAGGCTTGTCATTTTCGCCGATCCGACGCTCGAAGGAGATATCGCTAAACTTCGTGCTCTCAACGACCCGCGGATATGGATCATCGGGGGTGATGGACCGCAGCCGGGCCGCACGGCGCACTATTTCGATACCATTATCGACGAATTCATGCCGCAGCGCCCGACCGAGCGTATCGATGAAGCCGTCAAAAAAGTGTTCGAAGCCCTGTCTCCGAAGAAGAAGGAGGATGGTGAGTGAGCCGCGATGATCGAAAGCGTGCGATTGGCAAGATCGTCTCTGTCGCGGCCGATCAGTTTGTCGTGGAGATGCATGCGGGGACAGATAGTTTTACAATTGTTGGATTCGACGACGTCCACTACGTGGCGCGGCTCGGTTCCTTCCTGATGGTTCCGGTCCAGGCAGAATATGTCGTGGTTGAGGTAGTTGGATTGCGTGAGCGCGATGTTGGCGGTGCTGGGAATGGTAATGGCGATTTGGACAAGGCAGAGTCTGCAAAATATCTCGATGTCGTTCCGGTTGGAATGCTGCCGCAAGACCGAAGCGCAAAGTTTCGCTTTGGTGTTTCCGTTTTTCCTTCACTCTATGCGGATGCGCTCTATGCGCTTGATGCGGAACTTGACCGGGTGTTCGAGACAGATGTTCCCGTAGAGCCGACCCTCGCGGTAGACGGCGTTCCACCGATACCAGCGAATGCGACACGGCTTCGTGCATTGACGATCGGCCAGTCAGTCGTGTTCGAGGGTTATGATGTTAAGGCACGTATCGACGACCTTTTCGGCGGCCATACAGCGATTCTGGGGAACACCGGTAGCGGGAAGTCCTGCACAGTCGCATCGGTTTTGCAATCTTTGTTTGAGAAGACTACAGAGCACCAGGCGCGCGGTGCAACATTCATCGTTTTCGACGTCAATGGAGAGTATTCACAGGCACTATCACCGCTAGCCGAGGGCACGGGCATAGGCGTTTCCCGTGTTGTCTTGGATGGATCCGCGGACGAAGGACGTTTTAGACTCCCGCATTGGTTTCTCGAGCAATCGGAATGGGAGTTGCTGCTCCAGGCAAGCGAACGGACCCAAATCCCGGTATTGCGAACAGCCTTAGGACTGACGGGGCTTTTCCATCAGAATTCTCCCCAGGCATTGGCCATTAAGGAGCACTTCATCGCAACCTGCGTCATAGAATGCTTTCGCGGTGCCGACGGGGACTCTCCGGTCACAAAATTTCAGCGCGTCGTTTCACTCCTGCAGAGATACCCGACTGACGACCTGAATATAGACCTTTTGCAGAAATATGGGGCCAATTACCAATACGGTAATTTTGTTCCCAGCGGTAATCTCCAGGATTTCCTGGACGAGGTTCGCGAGAAGCTTCGCGAGGATGTTGAACTTCCTTCGTACGATCAGACACCCTTCACATTCGACGATCTCGGGGAGTGCCTAGACTTCGCCATCCTTTACGAAGAGGCACACGGCAACAGACAGATCCGTGACTATTGCTCGCAGATGATGACGCGATTCAAGTCGCTGAAAGAACGGCAGGAATATGGGTTCCTCCGCTACGATCTCCAACCCGGCGGGATTGATCCGTCGTTTGAAGTGTTTCTGCAAGAACTCGTTGGGCTTGTGTCAATTGGCGGCCAACTGGTGAAGCGCAACCAAATCATAATCGTCGATATGAACGCGGTAGAGGACGAGGTCGTGGAGCTTGTAGCTTCGGTTCTCGCTCGAATGGTATTCCGGCTGCTGCGTCAGGCTGAACCCAGGAACCGTTTTCCAGTTCATCTGCTTCTTGAGGAAGCGCACAGATATATTGCCGATGCGCCGTCGCGTTACGCGATCGACGCAAGCCGAATCTATGAACGGATCGCGAAGGAGGGCCGGAAATATGGCCTCTTCCTGCTCGTTGCGTCGCAACGGCCGAGCGAGCTTTCGAAAACGGTGCTTTCCCAGTGTTCCAATTTCGTTATCCACCGGATCCAGAATCCGGATGATCTTTCTCAGATACGCCAGATGACACCTTTCATTTCTGATGCAGTGTTGAAACGTCTACCGTCACTGCCAAAACAGCATGCACTTGTGTTCGGGACATCGGTGAACCTGCCAACAACATTCCGTGTTCGCGACGCTGTCCCCTTACCGAAGAGTGATGACGCAAAAATTCGCGATCTGTGGTTCCACGAAGAGGGGCGTATAGCTCAGCTACAGATTGTAGGGGCTGCAAACAATGACGGAGCAGAAGATGTTCAACTACAATGACTGATCCAGCCGAACTTGAAAAAATCGCGGCGATCCTCGAAAAGAGCGACGATTACAGAGTTCTGCGTCGCCTTAAACCGCGTGACTCGATCAAATCGACCACCGACGACGAAAGCCGAATTGGTCTTTTTGTGGATGTTGAAACCACGGGCCTTGATCCGGAGAAGGACGAGATCATTGAAATTGCGATGCTCCCATTCCGATATTCGCTTGAAGGTATTGTGATAGAGGTGCTGGAACCGTTCGATCATCTGCGTGAGCCGTCTTTACCAATTCCTCCGGCCGTAACTGCATTGACCGGCATCACCGACGAAATGGTTACCGGTCAGAAAATCGATCTCAACGAGATATCAGAGTTAGCTGAAACTGCAGATTTGGTCATCGCACATAATGCGGCCTTCGATCGACGTTTTCTGGAACGCTTATGCCAAATTTTTTGTACGAAGCCATGGGCTTGTTCGATGGCTGATATTGACTGGTCTGCAGAGGGCTTCGAAGGGACGAAGCTCGCCTATCTGGCCATGGACTGCGGGTTCTTCTATGACCGACATCGTGCGACGAACGATTGCTTCGCAGGCGTCGAACTCTTGGCGCGAACGCTGCCGCGGTCTGGAGTCAGCGGACTTTCCAACCTGCTTGTACGAGCTCGTCAAACAACCTGGCGCATATGGGCAACTAACTCGTCATTTGAGTTCAAAGACGATTTGAAAGCAAGGGGATATCGCTGGAATGGCGAAGAGAATGGCCGTCCAAAGGCATGGTATCTGGATCTTCCGGTTGAACTGAAAGACGCGGAACTCGATTTCCTTTGGAGCGATATCTACAAAAGAAAAGTCGATTTAGAAGTCACAAGAATAACTGCGATTGATCGCTACTCGGCGCGGATCTGAACCACAATCGGCACCGGATTGAAGGATTTGTCCGATAAGCATAAAGAAAAAGGCATTTAAGAGCCACAACGCAAACGATGGAACTGGGAGTATAAACGCGAAATGTCATTGACGCCTGAAGAAAAGAAGAAGCTCAGCGAGTCCGACATTTGCGACCTGTATATTACTCCTGCATTGAAGGATGCAGGCTGGGACCCTTTCACGCAGATCAGACGTGAGGTCACGTTAACACCAGGGCCAATTATAGTGCGTGGTAATATGTCTTCGAGGAACAAAAAGAAGAAAAAGTTTGCAGATTACGTCTTGTCTTGGGAGCCTTCTCTGCCAGTTGCGGTGCTAGAAGCTAAGGAAAATAACTATTCTATTGGACATGGAATGCAGCAAGCCTTGGGTTATGCTGAGATAATGCAAATTCCAACTGCTTTCAGCTCAAATGGTGACGGCTTCGAACAGCACAGCAAACACCCCGCCATTGGGGAAGAAATTGAGACTTCTCTCGCGTTGGACGCTTTTCCATCCCCAAGCGTTCTGTGGAAACGGTACAAGGCATTTCGCGGGATAGAAGAAGGCGAACAAGAGCTCTTGTTGCAGCCTTACCATGATGACGGTTCCGGAAAAGAGCCTCGATATTATCAAGCGGAAGCCATCAACCGAACCATTGAGGCAATCTCCAAAGGTAAGAACCGCGTGCTGCTCGTAATGGCAACTGGGACCGGGAAGACATATACGACATTCCAAATCATTTGGCGACTGTGGAAAGCAGGAGCGGCCAAACGCATCCTTTTCCTTGCTGATCGCAACATCCTTGTGGACCAGACATTGGTCAACGATTTCAAGCCTTTCGGATCGGTAATGACGAAAATCGGCAGCCGCAAGATCGACCCATCATACGAAATTCACCTTGGTTTGTATCAGTCCCTTACTGGACAAGATGAAGCATCAAAAACTTTCAAGACAGTTTCGCCAGATTTTTTTGACCTGATTGTAGTCGATGAATGTCACCGTGGCAGCGCATCGGACAATTCTGAGTGGCGTGAAATACTGCAATATTTCAGCGGAGCGATCCAAATTGGCCTAACTGCAACCCCGAAAGAAACAAAAGACGTCTCAAGTAGCACCTATTTTGGTGAGCCAGTTTACACTTACAGCTTGAAAGAAGGCATCGAAGACGGGTTCCTAGCCCCCTACAAAGTTGTTAAAATTGATATCGACAAGGATGTTGAAGGTTGGACGCCACCGCCTGGTGCTGTCGATGATCTAGGGAACCCGCTTGAAGATCGACAATACAATCAAAAAGACATGGATCGCATTCTTGTCTTGAACCAGCGTACAAAACTGGTTGCTGCAAGAGTGATGCAGCTCCTCAACGCGACTGATCCACTCAGCAAAACGATCATTTTTTGCGAAGATATCGACCATGCTGAACGCATGCGAAAGGCAATCGTAAACGCGGCTGGCCAATTAGCGATTGATCATCCGCAATATGTTCGGCGGATAACAGGCGACACTAAGGAAGATGGCAAAGCTGACCTAGATAACTTCATTGATCCTGAGAGCAAATTTCCCGTCATCGCCACGACGTCCGAGATGCTTACAACCGGGGTGGATGCAAAGACTTGTAAGTTGATCGTGTTGGACAAAAATATTTCATCAATGACCACATTTAAGCAGATCATTGGCCGAGGGACCCGCGTGGATGAAGAGTATGGCAAGTGGTACTTCACCATCATGGATTTCAAAAAGGCGACAGAGCTGTTCAACGATCCGGATTTTGATGGGGAAGCAGTGGTCATCTATGAGCCCGATGACGACGATCCACCAGAGCCGCCCGATCCGCCTCTCGATCCTGAAGACGACGACGTGACCGACCCTGGACCTACTGGCATGAAGAAGGTTGTGGTGAGCGGAGTTGAAGTCCAGATCATCGCCGAACGGGTAAGCTTCATTGGGCCGGATGGTTCCTTGATAACCGAATCCTACAAGGAGTTCGCACGGAAGCAAATATTGACAGAGTACGCATCGTTGGACGACTTCATCCGGAAATGGAACGAAGCCGACAAGAAAGAAGCCATCATTCGCGAGCTTGAAGAGTATGGAATCTTGCTGGAAAACTTGGCCGAAGAGGTTGGAAAAGACTTTGGCGACTTCGATTTGCTATGCCACATCGCCTATGATCAACCGCCCCTAACGCGAGCTGAGCGCGCCAAGAATGTCAAAAAACGCAACTACTTCACCAAATATGGCGAACAGGCCCGAGAGGTACTCACGGCACTATTGGATAAATATGCCGATGAAGGCATTCGTTCTATTGAAGATGCACGTGTGTTACGTTTAGAGCCCTTTGATGAAATAGGAACTCCTGTTGAGATCATCAAAGGGATATTTGGTGGCAAACAACAATACGAGCAAGCCGTTAGAGAGCTTGAAGAACAACTTTATAGACAGGCGGACGGCTAATGGGAGACATCTCAGGGATCATCAAGGCGATTCAAGACATCATGCGCAAAGACGTGGGCGTAGATGGTGATGCGCAACGCATCGGCCAAATGGTTTGGATGTTCTTTCTTAAGATCCTCGATGATCGCGAGGAAGAACTCGAGCTTACTGACGACAACTTCAAATCTGCGTTGCCAGAACATCTTCGGTGGAGGAATTGGGCTGCGAACAGAGAAGGTCTGACTGGCGAAGGTCTTTATGATTTTGTGCAGGACACCCTTTTTCCGAAGCTGAAAGCAACAGTCCAAGTGCGGGGCCCTCAACGAGAGCAAGCGGTAATCATCCAGCGCGTTTTTGCGGACGCATATAATTACATGAAATCTGGCACTCTCCTCCGTCAGGTCATCAACAAGATCAACGAGGTCAACTTCAACAACCGAGACGATTGGCATACCTTCGGCGGGATTTACGAACAGATCCTTCGCGACCTACAAAGTGCTGGTAATGCAGGCGAGTTTTATACACCTCGGGCGGTAACAAAATTCATCGTAGACCGCGTTGATCCGAAGCTGGACGAGATCGTCTTTGATCCTGCCTGCGGGACTGGTGGCTTCCTAACCTGCACAATCGACCACAAAATAGAGAAATACGCCAAGACGGGTGAACAGCGCAAAAAGCTCACCAAAACCATCCGAGGGGTTGAGAAAAAGCCGCTCCCATTTATGCTTTGCATGACCAACATGATCTTGCACGGGATCGACTCCCCTTCGAATATCAAGCTGGATAACACTCTATCGAAACCATATCGCGACTACGGCGACAAAGACCGTGTTCACTGCATCATCACCAACCCGCCGTTTGGCGGAATGGAAGAAGACGGGATAGAGCAGAACTTCCCTGCAGGGCTTCGCACACGGGAAACCGCCGATCTATTCATGGCAGTGATCATCAAGCTATTAAAGAAACATGGGCGGGCCGCTGTGGTGCTACCTGATGGTTTCCTATTTGGCGAAGGTACCAAGACCAAGCTCAAGGAAATGCTTCTCAACGAATGCAACCTTCACACCATCGTCCGTCTGCCGAACGGCGTCTTCAACCCTTACACTGGCATCAAGACAAACATCCTGTTTTTCACCAAGGGCGAACCGACCAAAGACGTTTGGTTCTACGAGCACCCCTATCCAGAGGGCGTGAAGAACTACAACAAGTCAAAACCGATGCGCTTCGAAGAATTCCAGCCAGAGGTCGATTGGTGGGGCGATGAGGCAGATGACTTTAAGGCGCGGAAAGAAACCAATCAGGCATGGAAGCGGAGCGTCGAGTATCTGGAAGGGCGCGGATACAATTTCGACGACAAGAACCCGTATGAGGCGCTGAAAAAGGACCTCAACCCCGACGATCTGTTGCAGGAGTATACGAACGCCCAAGATGACATCCAGAAACTGCGCGACCAATTGAAATCGATTTTGGCGGACGCACTAGACGGGGGCCGCTCGTGACAGATGTGAACCAACTCATCACCGAGCATCTGGATATCTGGACTTCTGCAACCGAAAAGAAATCTATTGCAGGGCGCGGGAACGGCGGCGCAGTTAGCCTGTATGGTATCAAGAAGCTGCGGGAGTTGATCCTTGAGTTGGCGGTGCGAGGGAAGCTGGTGTCGCAGGATGACCGGGATGAACCGGCCGACGCTCTGCTCGACCGCTTATACAATCGACAGGCCAGCATGTTCGCGAAAGGCCTAATCAAGAAGCCGAAACCAGTTGCCAAAATATCTAAAGACGAAACGCCCTTTGAGCTTCCTGCCGGATGGGAATGGTGCCGAATTTCCCAGCTAGGGCACGACTGGGGGCAGAAGACACCAGACGGCGAGTTCACTTACATTGATGTCGGTTCAATCGACAAAGAGCTAGGGTCGGTGTCGGAGCCAACTGTCCTCGAGGAGAGCAACGCGCCTTCGAGAGCGCGCAAGTTGGTTCGGCAGGGTACTGTGATGTACTCTACAGTGCGTCCATACCTCTTGAATATTGCTGTGGTGACCGAGGATTTTGATCCAGAACCGATTGCTAGCACCGCGTTCGCAATCGTTCATCCGTTCGAAGGTGTGTCGGCTTCATACCTTTACCGTTACCTTCGATCACCGACCTTCATCTCCTATGTTGAGGGTTGCCAAACTGGCATCGCGTATCCCGCAATCAACGACAAACAGTTTTTCTCCGGCCTTGTCCCGCTACCTCCAAGCGCAGAACAACACCGCATTGTGGCGAAGGTGGATGAGTTGATGCGGCGTTGTGATGCTTTGGAGACGCAGGCCAAGGACAGCCTCAAGGCGCACCAAACCCTCGTCGAAACCTGCCTCGCCACCCTCACCAACAGCCAAACCACCGATGACCTCATCCAAAACTGGAGCCGCATCGAGGCCCACTTCGACACACTCTTCACAACAGAGGAAAGTATTGCTGTATTGAGGAATGCAATGCTTGACCTAGCTCTAAGAGGATTGCTGACTGAACAGAGCAATGACGGCGAACCTGCATCTGTTCTTTTGAGTGAGCTGTACCGCAAGAACAAAAAGTCGGCGAGTTCGCGGCACCGCACGGTCGTGTCCAAGATCAAGGAAACTCAAGCCCCCTTTGACCTGCCTAAAAGCTGGTCATGGTCAAATCTGGGGCTTCTGTCTTCTGACCTCCGGTATGGTACATCCAAAAAATGTGACCGTGACGCCAGCTTGGTGCCCGTCCTAAGGATTCCAAATGTCTCGGGAGGAAAGGTTGACTTGGATGACATGAAGTTTGGTCCGTTGGACCAAACGGAAGTGGCAGACTTAGGCCTTCGCGCCAACGATCTACTGATTATCCGTTCCAACGGGAGTTTAGATATTGTTGGAAGTTTTGCCGTCGTTCCGGAGCTTGAGGGAGACTTCGCTTTTGCTGGGTATCTGGTGCGCGTCAGAATTGACACAGGCTACGTCATTCCGCGCTATATTTGGTACGTGAGCAGATCACGTTTCTTGAGAGACCAAATAGAAAGGCCCATTCGACACGGTGTTGGGCTTAAAAACTTAAACTCTACCGAACTCGCTTCACTGACGTTCCCAATACCGCCAAAGGCTGAGCAAGAACGAATCATTCGCAAGCTTGATAGCCTCTTTGAGCTTTGTGATCAGTTTTCTCAAAGAGTTGTCGTTCTTAACAGCGTCAACGTGACCTTAGCCAACACATTTGCCTCTAAAATTCATTGAAAAACACGCGCTTAAAATCTGCCTGGACCAGCAACAGCAAGAACCTTTGCTACCACCATGTAGTGCTCGAAGACGCACTTTGCTTTGGCCAACCAGCGAGGGCTTCTTAATGCCTTGGCCCGATTTCACCGAACTCACCTTTGGCTTCGCATTTCTGCGAGAGTTTGAGCAGAACTACGTTCACGGCGGGCGTTTTCCGAAAGCCCCTGACTTCATCAGCCAGGGTGCCGAGGCGACGAAAGGCTATGATGTCGAGATCGCATTGGACGCCGCAACTCCGGTGTTCTTGCAGCTCAAGCGATCCTACGTCTTGGTGCGCAACAGCGCGAAAGAGATTCAGGACGGCTTGTTCCCCGGCCCCAAGGTTTATCGCATGAACCTGCACAAGAACGGGAAGTACCGACAACACAAGACGCTGCAGGGCTTAGAAGCACTGGGAAACGCTGTCTTCTATGTGACGAGCCAAATCTATTCCCCTAAAGAATTCGCCGACGCCTACAGCGCCGGTGCGATTGTCTCCCAAGCCTCCGCATTATTCTCACCAAACGAAATCATCCTTCCTGATGATACCAAACCTCATCACGTGAGCTTTCAGCCAAGTGGCCATGTTGGGTACGTCTATTCCATTGAACCAAACCAATTTGAACGGAAATTCGCCACTAACGACAGTTGGCGACCCAATCTTCTAGAACGGCGGCGACCTGCGCACGACAATCGGGAAATTTTAAAAGAGGCGGTTAGTTACTTAAGGAAGCGGCTGCCGCGCCGCAGCTCCATCCACAAGATGATCGAAGAACAGCCTATTGAAGCACAAGCCGCGATACTGGCGTATTTTTTGCTCGATGCCCAACTGACATTTGTAAAGTCTTAGAAAGAACAATTTGATGCGTTTAAAATCTGTCTGGATTAGTGAATACAAGAACCTCCGCGACTTCACACTCACTTTCGACGAGCATAGCTTTCTTGACATTTTCGTTGGCAAGAACGGAACAGGAAAGTCAAATTTCTTCGAAGCGCTGGTTGAGATATTTCGCCATATATATGATAGCAGAGACCGCCTTGATACGGTCAGTTTCGACTATGAAATAACCTACGAGATTGGAGGCACGGACACCACGATAGCCTTTCGAGATGAAGTCTTAATGATTGACGGTCGAGCAAGAAGGACAGTCGGACGAACCCCAGTGCCAGACAATGTGCTCGTCTACTATTCAGGCCACAATCCGACGATCAATAACACCGTCTCTCGATACGAACGCGCGTTTGCTGATCAAAGCAGAAGTTGGGACGCCGATGCTGCTCGAAAGTTTATTGAGGTTCGTGCGGACTACAAAGAGATGCTGCTTTCCGTTCTCCTGATGCAGCCCGATGACTGCGTTGCCCGGCAATATCTTTGCGAAAAGCTGAACATCGACGTAGTGTCGCGTGAGACATTCAATCTCATTCTGAAACGTCCGCCCTTCGCGTCACGCGTGCAAGTCGATGTTGCTGATGGTGAAACCTTCTTGTGGGGTGCACAAGGTGCAGTGCGGACGTTTTTGGACAGTTTAACGGATTGCATCGCTGATGGATTTACATTTGGGTCGATCTACGACCGTGAAGCTGAACAATACAAAATTCCTATCAATATGGAACACTTCAGAGAGCGCTTCGCCGACATTGCGGCACCTGAGCTCTTCAGGAGCTTTGATCAGTTGAAAGCGATCGGTATGTTTGCTGGACTTTCAGTGCCTTTGAGGCTCAAAAGCGGTGATGTCGCAAAGGTTGGGGACTTCAGCGATGGTCAGTTTCAATCGGTCTATATCTTCGCTATTTCCGAATTATTCAAAGATCGAAACTGCATTACATTGCTCGATGAACCGGATTCCTTTCTCCACCCTGAATGGCAGTTTGGCTTTCTGCAGCAAGTTGTTGATATCGCAGGTAACGAGGCTGCGCAAACCAATCATGTTTTGATGACTAGCCACAGTGCTTCTACAATTGCGCAGACGGAACAACCTCAGATACGAATGTTTGAGATTGGTGCTGCTGGTGTGACTGTGTCTGCCGGTGACAAGTCTAGTATTGTTAGGTCTCTCTCAGCAGGTTTGATCGTATTCAGTGAGAGAGAGGCTAGACTAAATATCTATCACAACCTGAAGAACACTGCAGGACACGTTTTGATGGTTGAAGGGGTGAGTGATGAGATCATCCTGGAAACCGCTTGGCGTAAACTGCATGGTGAAGGTGCAGATCGAAATTTTGACATCCTAAGCGCATTCGCTTGTTCGACTTTGGGTCGTTTGATGCGCGATAATGATTTCTACAACAAACATCCCAACCGAACAATTTTCGCGCTTTTTGATTGGGATAAAGCCTATAATGATTGGAATGATGGTGGCTCGGATCTTGTTGAAGCAAATCCAGCGAGATGCCTTGTACGCAAGCGGAGAAACCAGACTGGATATAATCTTATGCTACCAGTGCCAGACGGACTAACTTGCCGAAACCAAGTTGTTGATGCCGCTTCGGGTGTTCATTTTGCGCACAATGCGTCCCTTCCTATCGAACTTCTATTCATCGATACGCCTGGTCTGACGCAGCACTTTGGAGTCGACAACGAGCGGCCCGGCAACTGTATGAAGTTCCAAGGCAATAAAGTGACTTTCGCAAAAGAAGTTGTGCCGACGCTTCCAACTCAAGCATTTGAAAATTTTCGGCCAATTTTTAATTTCATTGCACAAACCCTATAGCCAACCCTTTCTGGGTATTCACGAAGAGTGGCTACATACCCTATCGCGCAATTCGGATAGGTCTAAAAACCAGCTCCGAAGGCAGACGTCGTCCTCTTAGGCCGCTGCTCGGAAAAGCAATTTCAGATTGGAGCGTGCCCCCGCAACCAAAATTTCCCTTTAAAATTAGATACTTAAAGCCATATGAAATTTTGCATTGTTTCGCGAATTTCGAATTAATAAGGCTATAATAAGGTGGCGGAGTAGCAATCAGTATGAATGCAGCCTTATTGCTGAACATATAAAAATTTCAGCAACTTGAATTATCACTCAGAAAAAACAAACAGCGCTCTTTTTCGTCCAGAGGCGAAGAAATTCTCTTCTTGTACAAAGAGATAAGATTTTCCAGTCGATAATCAGGTATATCCCAAATTCGTATTGTTTCATCACTTGCAACAGTAATCAATTGAAGGTCACCGTTTGCTGAATATACCTGCGCTATTTCACCGGTGTGACCTATAAGCGTATCAATTAATTCTCCAGTAGCGGCTTCCCAAAGCTTAATCGTGCTATCCAAAGAAACAGTTACCAGTACGCGCTCGTTCTGAATTAACTTCATGTCACGAACAGCTTTTGTGTGGCCCAATTTGAATTTCAGTTTTTTGTTTTTTTTTCGATCGACGCGGATGATGGCGCCCTCATAGGTACCCAAAAATAAAAGACTGTTGTCTCTGCTGATACTCTGCGATGTTAGAACATGCAGCTCATCATCATCAGAAAAATTTATGTTTGCGGAACGGATTATCTTTAGATTTTTCACGTCATATGAATCAAAACGATTATGCGCCGAATTAATTAGAACTTCATCCTCTTTTTTTGAGAACAACACTTTTGCATTTTTCCCAAAATTATGAATAAGTTTCGAACTTTTTGCATCCCAAATAATGGTATCTTCAGCTGTTGCTGACGTAATATAATATTTCCCATATTGGTCAAAATTAATATCTAACGCATTTCCGGTCCCGTGAAAATTTTCTGTCTTTTTTCCTTCCACGGAAACAACTACCTTTTTACGCTGATCCAACATTTCCACATATATGTATTTCCCGACGGGATCAACTACAGGAGCATACAAGACATCATCGAGGCTGGCCAATACTTTACTCGTACCATCTACCTGATTCCACACACGCACTGTGCCGTCCCAAGCCACACTTACTAAACGATCATCTGGTAAAATTACTAATCCTGACACGTCTTTAACATGCCCTTCAAGTACGGAAAGACGCTCACCGGTTATGCTATCAAACGCGCCAATTCGATTTTTTCTGTAAGTGTAAAATGTATTGGCATCCTTTGAAAAAACAACTGTTGGCGTTGAGCCACCAGGCAGGTTGACAATGCGAGCAGTTTGTATCTTTTTTAGATCCCATACATAAAGATCTGCATCAGTCATAGAAATCAGTAATTGCATTTCATGATCATAAATCAGGTCATAAACAGGTCCGCTATGTCCGGCAAACTTGATGACCTTTTTGGGATTGTCCTGATCGAAAACTGTGACGATGCCGTCTTCTCCACCTGAGAAAAAAAACTTCCCGTTTGGATCAATGCTGAACACCGTTACCCCATCTTTGTGTTGAAATGGGTGATCAAACACAAACGTTTCCCCATTATTGCTTCCACCGACCCGCATGGCTCCTTTCTCATCTCCCCAGAAAAAGAAATTTGAAGTCATAAGGCTGGCCGTGATCGAAGCATCCTTCCGTGGAGGTTGCTGGGGGATATCCTCAAAAATCAGCTTGGGTTGAGATGTGTCCCACACGCGGAATGCGCCATCATCAAAACCAATCCCCAATCTCTTACCATCTGAGGAGAAACTAATTTCAGTAACATGCACTTTTACATCTGGGGTGATAAGAGTAGCGATGCGCTCACGTTTCTCGATATCCCAAAGATAGATGCCGCCCGGCATAACTGTAACCAAGTATCGGCCAGCCGGACTCAATTCGTGTGTGAAGATATTGGGGCTGGCGACGCCCCTCAAACGATCATCAAGTGCCGGGTCTGTTTCGGAAATCTCAAACAGAATTTTGCCTAAGACTCCGTCAATAATCGCAATGTCCTTGAGAGTGCGTCGAACCGCAATAATTTTGCCGTTATTAGACCACTGGACCCCATTGCGTCTTCCGAAGGCGCCAGGAATGTCAATTAGTTTTTTTTTGTCTGGAAGGCTCCATAGAGTATAGCTCAAATCTTCCGCCCACAACGAAAGTTTATCACCAAAGGCTACCAGTGAGCCACTATGAGTCCTATTTCCCTTGATACCAATGGGTGTGATTCCCTTTGAACCAAATTCGTAGAGAAGCGGAACCTTATCGGTGTAGGTAAACAGTGCATAGTTACCGTCTGAAGAAAGAACGGCACCACCAAAGTTGTCCAGAGGTACCGGTATTACGTCTTTTCGTTTGCTGAAAATGTTTATTTTTCTGAACTCTGTCCATTTTCCTGATTTGAATTCAGCACTAATTACTTCTCCAGCAAACGGATCTCCGCGTCGGCCGGATCGGTGAATGACGGTTGCATATTTGTCTTTTAGCTTAATCCGTTTCAATGCCCTGAAGAGGGCACGTTGTGCAACTCCAACAAGGGGTCGCTTGCGGCCAATTTTAGGATCAGGAAGTGCTTCGTACGCAAGTTTGGCTGCCAATTCCGGCTTATCTTGTCCAATAAGTTCCTCTGACGATTGAGCGAGAAAATGAGACTGAGACACAAGCTTGCGTTCTTCGTTCCGTCGATTTAATTCGTAAAATACTGCTAAACCGAGCAAAATTAAAACGACAAATGAAATCGACGCAACTACGAATCTTTGCCGCTTCGTGTCCCTGCGCACAATTTGAAAACTGCGTTTGAGTTCTTCGAGAACATGTGCCGATGGTGAAAATTTTTCATAAACAGTGTTTTCAGCAAGATGAATTTGATCTGACAGAATTTGTTGGAGCTGGATGTCAACATCAATGCTGGCAAAACAGCCATTGATGTCAATCAGTATTGCCGGCTTTGAAAAAGAAAGAGCGGTTTCCACCTCGCGGGGTACCCATTGGGAGTTATAAGCGGCTTCGTTTCCAATAACGATGAGCTTGCTACTCATCTTAATCCTGCGCACGGTTTCGTTCGGTAAATTCGCCCCGACACCAAACTCTTCAAGATCGATAAAAACCCGAAAACCTTCCGCTTCAAGCGCATCTTTCAAAGCTATTGAGTATTTGTCTCCTCCCGCATGAGCGTAGGATATGAAATAGTCATATCCATATACCCTGTCAGAAAAAGATGCCAAAATGCCCACGAGGAAATTCAAAGTTCTTCCTTTTTCGTAACCCTTATAATCGACTCAATCCAAATACTGTCATTTACTACGTATTGCTCTAACAGCCTCCCACAGCGCATGACACTTGTCAGACCCGACCTAACCGGGGAGATGCCTCAAATAGCTCTCTGGAGGCCAGATCCGAAGCCTTCTTGGCCTCACTGCGCGCCTCGACGCGTCCATTTCAGCTTATTACACTTTTTTGAGACAGCCTAGTTGTCGAAAATTGGAATTGGCGGATACCGAGGCGACTGATTGCTTTGAACGCAACGGTTCGGCTTCGATGACCATGATGATTCTGCTGTTTTTGAATTTGAGTCTCTAACGAATTTGTTCCGTTGCCCTCCTTGTGCTTTTAGCCAATTGCGGCCAGAAGTGATTATGGAACATAGCGGTACAAATATTGAATTGATCGTTCTGGGCATTCTGGTTTGTACCATCGCCTATTGTTTGCTGTCTAAGGTAGTTTCCAAATCAATATTGACACTCCCGATTATCTTTGTGGGAATTGGCTATCTTTGTGCGCCTGTGACCCAATCCCTCGGCACTACAGTGGAACTCCGCCAGTCAGCACGTTTTCTGGCCGAGTTGACACTGGTTCTCATTCTATTCGCCGACGCCAGCCATGTTCGCTTTTCAGGATTGAAAGTGACCTTCGCAATTCCGTTACGCATGCTGATTATCGGATTGCCTGGATCGATCGCATTGGGAACTCTGGTGGTGTTTTCCGTTTTTCCGGCAGGAGGTCTGGCCCTGGCACTGCTAACGGCTGCGTTGTTGGCTCCCACAGATGCCGCAATTGGGCAAGCCGTTGTGTCGAGTGCCAGGGTTCCCGAGCGTTTGAGTCAATCAATAAATGTGGAAGGCGGCCTGAATGATGGGCTGGTTCTTCCCTTTGTCCTGTTGGGAGCAATTCTAGCCTCGACCAATATGACCGAAACGGATGGGTTGGCGCTGTTTGCAGTCACTCAGGTTGTCCTTGGACCTGTAGTTGGCCTCGCAATAGGCTGGATCAGCGCAAAAGCTCTCGACTATGTGCAGCAGCGCGATTGGATTGTTGGAAGCGCCCAGGGCATCGTCTTTCTGTCCACTGCCTTCGTGAGTTTCATCGCAGCTGTGCTTGTCGGGGGAAACGGGTTTATTGCAGCATTTGTTGCCGGTGCCGTTTTTGGCAACACATACCGAAATGACATCCACTTCATTAAGGAGTTTATGGAAGGTGCCGGACAGCTTTTGACCATGGCAGCGTTTCTGGTCTTTGGTGCATTAATGCTGCCCGATGGCTTAGCCCATATATCTTGGTCTACGGTCTTAGTCGCCATTTCATTCCTGACAGTCATACGGGTGCTGCCTATCCTTGTGTCGCTTGCAGGTACAGGCCTTGCAATGCGGGAAAAGCTGTTTCTTGGGTGGTTTGGTCCGCGTGGTCTCGCATCCATCCTGTTTACGCTGATCATTATGGATGAGTTTGAGTTCCCAAATGAAGAAGAGCTGTTAGCTTGTGTCTCACTGACCGTCGCACTCTCGGTATTGCTACACGGAGTAAGCGCATCTCCGTTGGCAAAGCGCATTGGAAACAGCACGGAAACTTGAGGTCACGCCGCTACATTTGGTTTTTATGTAAAATTTGCCAACTGAATTGCAGTCGCACTGAGCATAGATGCGATATTGATCGTTATCCAACCGATTTGACCGACAATGAGTGGTCTGTTCTTTCACCATTTGTGCCACCGGCCCGCCCGGGCGGTCGGCCACGCACTACGGACATGCGTGGCTTGTAGTTTGGCGCATCCTAAACCACTGGATCAGTTGAGGGGAACCTACCAATTTCTGCGTCATAGACACCCCCATTCCGGCAATCGCCGATGCGTGATTGATACCGGCCAAGAACGCGGCAGACCTGTTGCTCAGAACCTTTCATCTGGCTGCGCATAAGATCAATGCAAGCGCGCGGTGAAAGGGATTCAGAAGTTCCCCTGGCAACGTCCGACAGGTCGAGCTCATCCAGCGTCAGATCCGATACAGCTCGGCGAAGACGCACATTCTCTGTCTGTAGCAGCTTTGGTTCTTTGAGTTAACCGTGCCCATTCCACCTTACTTTTTCTTCCGGTGGTAATAGGTTTGTTCAGTCAAATAGATCTGTCTGCTTGCATCAATGGCCTTATGTCAATGTCCCAGGTCTGCTACGATATCGCGACACATAGAGGGAGAATGTCATGAGTCTAATGGATGTGCTTGCAAAAGTGGCCACCGAAATGGCCGCTGCAAAAGGCGCAAGCGGTACAATGAACAATCCAGCAAGCCGCCAGAATAATGGCGGGTTGTTTGGCAATGCGCCTGCATCCGATGCCGTGGCCGAAGGAGGCCCCGGACTGGAGAGCCTTATTGGCGGATTGTTGGGCGGAAATGGCGGCGCAAATTCCGGCCTCGGCGGACTTCTTGAAAGTCTGACTTCGGGCGCATCGTCGCAATCGAACCAGTCCGGCGCCAGTTTGGATGATGCTATCTCGAAGGCTGACAATTCAGGTGGCTTGGGCGGGCTTCTTGAACAGCTGACGGCTGGACAAGGTGGCGGCGGTCTTGGCGATTTGCTCGGAAAGTTGACCCAATCCGCCGGAGCAAGCGCAGGAACCGGGGGAAATTTTGGCGACATATTGAACCAGGCACTGGCCCCACGCAGCAAGCCCAAACAGCAGCCGACCAAAAGCCAGGAAGCCGCAGCCGGTTTGATGTTGAAAGCCATGATACAGGCGGCCAAATCTGACGGAAAGATTGATGAAGGGGAGCGCAGCAAATTACTCGAAAAGCTGGGCGATGTTTCAGCAGCCGAGCGAGAATTTGTGAACAAGGAAATGGCTGCGCCCATGGATGTTCAGGGTCTTGCCCGACAGGTTCCGCGCGGCCTTGAAAACCAGGTCTACGCAATGTCTGTGCTCGGCATCAATCTGGACGATGCAGCAGAGGCGAAATACCTCGACCAATTCGCTTCCCATCTACGGATCGAAAAAGACGTGGTCAACAGCATCCACGACAAGTTTGGCGTGCAAAGGCTCTATCGCTGACACAACTAAGCTAGATCAGCACGACTTCGTTGCAGAACCTCAGTACCTGGCCAAGGCGACTGAGGTTCTCTGCAACCGCTTTTGGCTATGCGGTCTGTAGAAATAAAGCGAAGTATCGGAACTCACCAGACAGAATGGTCACACGCTAAGCAAGCCAATGATAAAGACGAGCAGCATTAGCAAAAATCCTGCTCGGCCATTCCTTTAAAGCGATCCAGCAGTTCCGGTCATCTCGGCAAGTCTGACACAGCCATCAAAAAGGCGTCCACAGCGTGGGCAGCCTGCCGTCCTTCCCTGATCGCCCAGACGACCAAAGATTGCCCGCGGCGCATGTCACCAGCTACGAACACTTTATCCCGATTGGTTTGGTAGTGCTTCTCGTCAGCTGATACATTGCCACGCTGGTCAGTTTCCAGAGCAAGCTCTTCCAGCATTCCCTCCTTGACGGGATGAACAAAACCCATCGCCAGCAGAACAAGGTCAGCTTTCAGGTCAAACTCACTGCCAGGTACAGGCTTCAGATTGCTGTCAACGCGCTGACATCTAAGTTGCTTCAACACGCCATTGTCACCAACAAATCTGGAGGTCGTAACCGAAAAGTCTCTTTCGGCACCTTCACCCTGGCTTGAGGATGTTCGCAGTTTAAGCGGCCAATGGGGCCAGGAAAGAGCCTTGTTTTCCCGCTCCGGAGGCATCGGCATGATCTCAAGCTGTGTCACAGACAAAGCGCCCTGACGAATCGAGGTGCCGACACAGTCAGAGCCTGTATCACCGCCGCCGATCACGACGACATGCTTGCCAGTCGCCAGAATAGGGTCAACGCCCTCAGTGATGGCGAAATTGGAATTACGGCGGTTCTGCTGCGTCAGAAAGTCCATTGCAAAATGGACCCCGGATAGATCGCGCCCTTCCAGTTCCAGATTACGCGGGGTCTCGCTTCCCCCTGCAAGCAAGACAGCGTCATAGCCTTCGATGAGTTCCGATGCAGAAACATCTTTACCTATGTGAACGCCGCATTTGAACGTCACACCTTCTGCACGCATTTGTTCCACACGCCTGTCGACAACGTGTTTTTCCAGCTTGAAATCAGGAATGCCGAACCGCACAAGGCCACCAGGCACTTCGTTCTTTTCAAACACAACAACTGTATGACCTGCGCGTCTCAATTGCTGAGCTGCAGCCAACCCTGCGGGGCCGGACCCGACAATGGCAACCGTTTTACCGGTTTCCACATCTGGAACCTGCGGGGCCAGCCAGCCATGCTTCCATGCCTTTTCACAAATGGCGTGTTCGATGGTTTTGATCGTAACAGGCGCATCATCGATGTTCAGCGTACAGGCCGCTTCACATGGGGCCGGACATATCCGTCCTGTAAAATCCGGGAAATTATTGGTTGAGTGCAGATCGATGGCTGCCTGCTCCCAATCCGATTGGTAGACGAGGTCATTCCAGTCCGGAATTTGATTGTTGACCGGACACCCCTTGTGGCAAAAAGGAACACCGCAATCCATGCATCTTGCAGCCTGAAGCTCAAGATCCTGGTCTTCCAGATCAACGACAAATTCCTTGTAGTTCAGGGTCCGCTCACCGACTGGTTTGTAGGTACGATCCTGGCGATCAATCTCGATAAATCCTGTGACTTTTCCCATTATCGTGCCTCCACACCAATAAGCGTCTCACTGGTTTTCTGGACCTGCATTTCCTGCAAAGCACGCCGGTATTCCGTGGGCATCACTTTTACGAATTTCGATCGATATTGATCCCAGTTTTCCAAAATATGTCGACCTTTCGTCGAGGCGGTATGACGCACATGGGAAGCGATCAGCTGTTGCAGTCTCTCCGCATCGAAAGCCATCAGATCAGAAGCGACATGCTCCATTCCATGAACTTCGATCTCTGCATGAAGCATGTTTTGAGTGGTTTCTTGTTCGCTACCGACAGGCTCAAGATCGACCATGGCAAGATTGCACCGCCGCTCGAACTGGCCGGATTCATCAAGGACGTACGCAATCCCACCTGACATTCCTGCGGCAAAATTCCGTCCTGTTTCTCCCAGAACCACAACAATGCCTCCGGTCATGTACTCGCAGCCATGATCTCCAGTTCCTTCAACCACAGCAATAGCGCCAGAATTACGAACGGCAAATCGCTCTCCCGCAATGCCACGGAAGTAACATTCTCCCGAGATCGCACCGTACAAAACGGTGTTGCCCACAATCATGCTTTTATCAGGATCAATACCGCTGGTCGGATCTGGTCTGACCACCAGTTTGCCGCCGGAAAGCCCCTTGCCGACATAGTCATTACCCTCACCAATGAGGTCAAGTGTGACACCATTTGCAAGCCAGGCGCCGAAACTCTGTCCAGCGGTCCCCTTCAACGTGAACCACAATGAATCCTGGGTCAGGCCCTCGTGACCGAAACGCTTCACCAGCTGTCCAGAAAGCAGAGCGCCTACAGTACGATCAGTATTCTTAACGGGGAACTCGGCATTGACCTTGGTACCGTTTTCAAATGCTGGCTCTGCTGCCGCCAACAATTTGTGGTCGAGCATATCGTTGATCGGATGATTTTGTTCTGACGTATTTCGGACTTCACCCTCCGTTTCCTGTTTGTAGAACAGATCTGTGAAATCCAGACCTTCTGCCTTCCAGTGATCAATTGCAGCGCGGGTATCCAGGGCATCTGTTTGCCCAATCATTTCGTCGACTGTTCGGAACCCCATCCCGGCCATCAGTTCACGTACTTCTTCTGCAATAAAGAAGAAGAAATTGACGACGTGTTCAGGCTGCCCGGTGAACTTCTTCCGCAAAGCCGGATCTTGCGTAGCAATACCAACGGGACAAGTGTTGAGATGACACTTCCGCATCATAATACAGCCACTGGCTATCAACGGAGCCGTTGCAAATCCAAACTCGTCCGCACCCAACAGCGCGCCGATCACCACATCACGACCGGTCCTGAGCCCACCATCAACCTGCACTGCAATTCGGCTGCGTAGATTATTCGCGACCAAAGTCTGCTGGGTTTCGGCGAGCCCGATCTCCCAGGGCGACCCAGCGTGTTTGATCGAGGTAATCGGCGATGCACCGGTACCACCTTCAAATCCCGAGATGGTGACGTGATCTGCTCTGGCTTTGGCAACACCTGCCGCAACTGTTCCCACACCGATTTCCGACACGAGTTTTACACTGACATCTGCCGCCGGATTAACGCATTTGAGATCAAAAATAAGCTGCGCAAGATCTTCAATCGAGTAGATATCATGGTGCGGCGGTGGTGAAATCAAACCAACCCCCGGAGTTGAGTGCCGCACTTTTGCGATAACAGCATCAACCTTATGGCCAGGCAGTTGGCCGCCCTCGCCGGGCTTCGCACCCTGCGCCATTTTGATCTGCATCATATCTGAATTCACCAGATATTCAGTGGTCACACCAAATCGGCCAGAGGCAACCTGCTTGATAGCAGACCGCATGGAATCACCGTTCGGCAGTGGTGTAAAACGATCTGTTTCCTCACCGCCCTCGCCCGTATTTGACTTGCCGCCAATCCGGTTCATGGCGATTGCAAGGTTGGTGTGGGCCTCACGGCTAATGGACCCGAAGGACATCGCACCGGTTGCAAACCGTTTAACGATCTCATTTGCCGGTTCTACCTCTTCCAGAGAAATTGGCTTGCGCCCCATCTCCTCGGCAGATCGCAGACAAAACAGGCCTCGAAAAGTCATCAACTCTTCGTCCTGATCGTTCATCGCTTTGGCATAGGTACGGTATTTGTCAGGTAAATTCCCGCGCACTGCATGCTGCAGATCAGCAACCGTATCATGGTCCCAATGGTGTTTTTCACCCCGGATGCGATAGGCATATTCACCGCCCTTATCGAGCATCTTGTCATAGACCGGATTATTGCCGAAAGCTGTCTCGTGTCGCTTCAGAGTTTCCTCGGCAATTTCAGCCAGGCCAACACCTTCAACGGCCGTATTTGTCCCGGCAAAATACTTATCAACGAACGAGGTTTTCAGCCCGACAGCATCGAAAATCTGCGCCCCGCAATAGGATTGGAAGGTTGAGATGCCCATCTTCGACATCACCTTCAACAGACCTTTGTTAATGGCCTTGACGTAGCGCTTACGAACCTCTTCATGCGACAAGTCGTCATCTATCTCGGCATGCAGCGCTTCCAGGGTTTCAAATGCAAGCCAGGGATTGATTGCTTCCGCACCGTAACCGGCCAATGTCGCAAAATGATGGACCTCCCTTGCCTCACCTGTTTCCACCACCAGACCAACAGAAGTTCTGAGGCCCTTTCGGATAAGATGATGATGCACGGCGGACGTCGCCAGAAGTGAAGGGACCGCGACGCGATTGGGACCACAATTTCGATCCGACAAGATAATGATATTGTAGCCGTCGCGAACGCTTGCTTCTGCGCCAGTACACAACTCCTCAACAAACGCTTCCATGCACTCGGCACCGCGAGCCTCGTCAAAGGTAATATCCAGCGTAATGGTCCGGAAATCATTATCCTCGATTTCACCGATGGCCCGAATTTTTTCCAGACCCCCGTTTGATATGATTGGTTGCTGAACTTCCAACCGTTTCAAATCGGACGTTCCTTCAAGATCCAGCAAGTTTGGGCGTGGGCCGATGAACGACACCAGCGACATGACAATCTCTTCCCGGATCGGGTCGATCGGCGGATTGGTAACCTGTGCAAAAAGTTGCTTGAAATAGTTTGAAAGGTTCTTGGACCTAGAAGACAGGGCTGCCGGAGGTGTGTCGGTCCCCATAGCGCCAATCGATTCCATTCCCGTCTGGGCCATTGGCAAGAGGATAAACTTGATATCTTCTTCGGTGTACCCGAAAGCCTGCTGACGATTGAGCAGGGAGACAGCAGGCGCGTGTTCAGCATGCTCCGCATCTGGCAAATCACTGACCTGGATCTGAGCTTTCGCAAGCCATTCATCATAGGGATGACTGTCCGCAAGCTGACCTTTCAACTCATCGTCGGAAATAATGGCCCCCTGCTCCAGATCAATGAGCAGCATCTTGCCTGGTTGCAGCCGCCATTTACGGACAATTTCGTGTTCGGGAATGTCCAGAACACCCATTTCCGAGGCGAGCAGGATGCGGCCATCTTTGGTTTCCAGATATCGCGCCGGACGCAAGCCATTGCGGTCGAGTGTCGCGCCAATAACTTTTCCATCTGTAAAGGCAATCGCAGCCGGGCCATCCCAGGGCTCCATCAATGCTGCATTATACTCATAGAATGAGCGCAATTTGTCATCCATCAACGTGTTGCCGGCCCACGCTTCGGGGATCAGCATCATCATCGCGTGCGGCAGGCTGTAACCACCGAGATACAGAAGTTCCAGCGCGTTATCAAAACAGGCAGAGTCCGATTGACCCTCATAGGAGATCGGCCACAGTTTCTCCATATCAGGCCCATAGACGGGGGATGACATCGTCGCCTGCCGTGCGGCCATCCAGTTTGTGTTGCCACGCAGAGTGTTGATTTCACCATTATGACATACCATTCGGTATGGGTGGGCCAACGGCCAGGATGGGAACGTGTTTGTTGAAAAGCGCTGGTGGACCAACGCCAGCGCAGATACCACGCGCTCATCCTTAAGGTCCCGGTAGTAGGCCGCCACACCATCCGCGAGCACAAGCCCCTTGTAGACAATGGTGCGCGAAGAAAGGGACACCGGGTAATGTTCGTTCGCAAAGTCCGGATGCCTGTCATGTACCAGATTGGATGCAACCTTGCGCATGACATATAGTTTTCGTTCAAATGTATCGCCTGATAACTCAGAATCTCCGCGGGTCAGAAAGACCTGTCGGTGAACCGGCTCTGTAGGCTTTACGGATTCTCCCAGGATCTCCGAATCGACGGGTACATCGCGCCAGCCAAGCACGGCCAGCCCTTCTGACACGGCAGCTTCTTCGTAAACAGCTTCAATCAGCGCGTGACAGTTTTTGTCCCGTGGCATGAATATCTGACCAACGCCATAGTCTCCAGCAGCTGGCAATTCAAACCCTAATCCAGGCACTTCCTGAGAGAAGAACACATGCGGAAGCTGAATCAATATTCCAGCCCCATCTCCAGCTTTTGGATCAGCGCCGACAGCCCCTCGGTGTTCCAGATTGGCCAGTATTTTAAGCCCATCCTGCACAATCTGATGGCTTGGCTCGTTCCTGATCGAGCAGATCATGCCGATACCGCACGCATCATGTTCTTGAGACGGACGATAACTCCCGCTTCTGGGTCTTTGTCCATTATAAAGCGGTTTGGGTGAAGATACTCTCATAGGCGTCTTTGAATGGGTCTTTTTGCCAAGCTGACCTGTCGACATATGCACTTCTTCCCCTCAGTTGCTGATAGGCAACTATACACAATTAAATTCAATGACCGGGGCGTCTTCTAGCATCACAGACTTTGCCATGCACCTTCAAAATTAGATGCATTCAATTTGTATCTTTTGAGTTATCGATAATCGGCAATTCGAACACGGTCACCTGTCAATGCCCATGGGATCAATCAAGCTGATTGCTCAAGAGAGTGTTTTTAGCTCATCTTCAACGCCTGGGAGTGAAGAATGGGACATACACCCGAACACCATACGGGTGCATCAAATCCCAATATCAAGGATATTCGCTGGAAACCGCCTGAACGCTATTCATCTGCAGCCAAGATACACGTCGTCTTGGGCGGGAAAGACAGCATCTCTGGTGCTGTGCCGCAATGAGGGCATTGCACAAAGCCAGTATTACCCTTGGTCGAAAGAGTTCTTGGCGTGTGGGGGCAAATTCAAAAATTCAAATTGGTAGGGGCATAATAAGGTGACGGAATAGCAATCAGTAGGAAAGCAGGCTGATTGTCGCTCTGAATGTGTAAATTTATTCAGAAATTTCATAGTCAGGTTTGCGACATAATTCATCAATGTGGGTGGCATGAAATGCCAGCATACAAAAACATCTGCCTGGCGAATGGCCCTAAAAATTGCTCACCAATCAGGCGATCTCACTAAGCATCGTTAGATGCCGAATATCTACAGGGCAGGCCAAGAGCCGATCAATTTGCGAAAACAGCGGCGCAAGATGTGGCATATGCAAATGAGCGTCAAGATCCTCCTGGCTACGCCAATTCTCATAGAACACAAAAACACATGGGTCCCCTGCATCAACATGAAATTCATAGTTGATGCAGCCAGCTTCTTTTCGGGTCGGCTCCACCTGCCTGGCTAGAAGCTCGTGCAACTCGGCACGTGTTTCAGGTTTGGCGGTTACTGTGCCTATGATGGTAACATGGCTCATTCTTCACGACCTTTTCTGGCTGAGCGCAACAGCAAGGATGATGATGCCTCCGCGCGCGATCAATTGTTGACTGAATTCCAGCCCCATCAGGATCAACCCATTGTTGATCAGGCCAATCATCAGAGCGCCAACAATGGTGCCGATCACGGTCCCCTTTCCTCCGAACAACGACGTGCCACCCAACACAGCTGCTGCGATCACTGACAGTTCGTCGCCCTCACCCAGTTGGAACCGGCCCGACTGCAGGCGTCCGGCGTAGAGCATCCCCGCAAGGGCGGCAGCGGTCGAGGAAATCACCAGCACGCGAAACTTAATCTTGGCGGTGTTGATGCCAGAGTAACTGGCGGCTTGCTCGCCACCACCTGTTGCCAGTACACGGCGGCCAAAACTGCTGCGCCGCAAAACCACCTGACCGATGACGCCAAGGATCAGCATCCAGAACAATAATACCGGGATGGGCCCGATGGAACCACCGCCGAACCACCAGGCGTAGCCTTGCGACAGGATCGGCACCGCAGACGTATCCGACACCCACATCGCAATCCCTTTTGCGATTCCCATCATCGCAAGGGTGGTCAAGAAGGACGGAATACCTACCCTCGTGGTCAGCCAACCATTGAAGACGCCAATTGCAATCCCCGTGGCAAGGCCCGCAAATATTCCGGCAACCGGTCCTGCAAAGCTGATCGCCATGGCAACGGTAACACTGGCCAGCCCCGCAACAGCCCCGACGGAGAGGTCAATCTCGCCTGCAGACAACACGAAAGTCATGGCAATTGCCATCACAGCGATCATTGCCGTCTGACGGACGATGTTGAGCAAATTGTTGGGATTCAGGAAACCCCTGTCACTCAGCGTAAAAGCGAAAATCAGAAAGATCGCAATGAAGCCGATATAGATGATGTTTTGGCGCCAATTTCCCAGAAATGCCTGGAATGCATTTGGAGCTTGGTTGGTATCAGTGCTGGGCATGCGTAACCTCTTGCCCCGTTGTGAGGGCGTCTTGAATAGCGACTTGCAGGCGTTTTTCAGCAACTTGCAGTCGGTGTGCTGTGTCGGTATTTGGATCCGTTGGATCATCTAGCGTGGCGCGAGGAAAATCATCATAAGCGCGTCCGTCCGCCATAATGACAATGCGGTCGCAAGCGGTTAAAAGCTCAGACAGTTCAGACGAAATCATCAGGATTGCTTTTCCGTCAGCAGCAAGATCACGAACAAGTTTGATGATCTCGGATTTGGATCCGATATCAATGCCAGCTGTTGGTTCATCAAGCACCAGAACATCCAGATCCGCCGCCAGCCATTTGCCGATGACAACCTTTTGCTGGTTGCCACCAGACAGTGTGCTGACAGCATGATCGCGGCTGGCCGTTTTGATAGAAAGTCGTTCGATTTGAGTATCTGTCGTCGCGCGCACCTTGGCGGCATTCACAAAGCCGGAACTTGAGAGATCGTCGAGCACTGCAAGCGTCATATTATCGGCCACTGAATGGGTCGGTATGATGCCCTGAGTCGCGCGGGCTTCAGGGACAAGCGCCACACCCGCCGCAATCGCATCGCCAGTGCGGCGGATGTGAACAGGTTGGCCTTTGATGAGAATCTCTCCCGAAGCCACCGGTTCGATCCCTGCAATAAGTTTTGCCAGTGATGTGCGGCCTGAGCCAAGGAGGCCTGCCAGCCCGACCACCTCACCTTTGTGGATGGTGAGCGAGATGTTTTCAGGTTTGTCGCGGCCCGATACGTTGCGCAACTCCAGCGCTACTTCGCCGCGAACAGCATCACTCCGTTTTACATCTGCAAGACCAAGAGACCGTTTGCCGACGATATGCTCGATCATCAGGTCAATCGGCAGGTCCTCGATATTTGCTGTCGTGACATGCTTGCCGTCGCGCAGGATTGTGGCACGGTCGGCGATGCGGGCGATTTCATCCATACGGTGGCTGACATATATGATGGCGACGCCCTGCGCCTTCAGTTTGCGCAGGAAAGTGAACAAGCGATCAACGTCAGACACCGCCAAAGCAGTGGATGGCTCATCAAGGACCAGAATTCGAGCATCTTGGGAAATGGCCTTGACGATTTCAGTCAGTTGCTTTTGTCCAGCACCAAGATCGCCAACAATTGCGCGCGGGTCGACATCAACCTCAAGCATCGCAAAAAGGTCAGCGGCCTTCCTTTCAGCCTCCTTGTCGTTGATCAACCCACCCGACTTTGCCTCGCGCGTCAGGAACACGTTTTGAGCCACGGTCAGAGTCGGGATGAGGCTCATCTCCTGATAATTCATCGCGATTCCGGCGGCGCGCGAAGCTTCAGGCGTATGCGTGGTGAGCGGTACGCCCGCAACTTCAATCGATCCGGTTGATGGCTCGTGGACGCCGTTGAGCACTTTCAGGATGGTGGACTTGCCTGCGCCATTGCCGCCCAAAAGGGCATGGACTTCTCCGGCCAAAACCTCAAAATCAACGTTTTCCAATGCCCTGACACCGCCAAAATTCTTGGAGATGCCAGTCATTCGAACGGCAACAGCTGACATTAAACGTTCTCCCAAGCTCCGGACTGACCTGATCGGATCAGGGCATCAGCAACCTGTTCAGTCAAGAGCGCCTCTTCAAAGTTGGGCGATGGCTGGGTGCCTGTAACGATTGCCTTGCAAAAATCATGGCACTCGATGATCTTGGTTTCACCGTAACCGATACCCAATGCGGGGATCGGCCAAAGGCCCTCACCATGCGGGTGAGCAGGACCGGTATAAATTGTGCGGAACCCACGCGCGTCTCCGGGATCATCGGCGAACATGACCTGAAGTTCATCCCGGCGTTCGTAATTAAACAGGATTGAACCCTTCGTGCCGTGTATTTCCAATGTGATGTAATTGTTGCGGCCCCAAGCGTTGCGGGTGGCTTCAATACTGCCAACAGCGCCAGACTTGAAACGCACCATCGACATGACTTCATCGTCCACGTCCACTTCGGCGCGCTCAGCATCCGCAGATTTGTCAGAGGCTCCCAATTTGTCGACACCACCCTGCTGCATTGGCCGTGTCTTCACGTAGGTAGAAGTGATCGCTTGTACCGTTTCAATCGGGCCAACAAGGTAGTGTGCCATATCAACAACGTGCGTGCCGATGTCCCCTACAGCGCCGGAACCTGCGATTTTCTTCTGAAAGCGCCATGACAGCGGGCCGTCAGGATCAGCCGACCAGTCCTGAAGATAAGTGCCACGGAAGTTGATGACATCGCCAATTTTGCCTTCATCAATAAACTTTTTTGCAAGTGCGACGGCGGGTGTGCGGCGATAGTTGAACGCAACCATTGTGGTGCTGTTGGACGCACGGGCGGCTTCAACCATGGCGATCGATTCTTCAAGTGTGCGGGCCAATGGCTTTTCACAAATGACATGTTTGCCAGCTTTCAACGCTTCAATCGCGATTTCCGCATGCGCATTATTGGGAGTGCAGATATCAACAATGTCAATGTCGGCGCGATTAACGGTCGCTTTCCAGTCGCTGGAAGCCTCTTCGAAGCCGAAACGGTCGCGCGCTTCTTGCGCGGTCGCGTCTGTAAGATCGACCACCACTTTGCGGTGCGGGATTGCGGGAGCGGGCCAAAAAAACATGGGCATCGCGGCATAGGCCAAGGCATGTGCCTTGCCCATGAAACCGCCGCCAATCATGGCAACGTTCAGTGTCTTGGTCATGAGTCTGACTCCGGTATAGGGGTAACTTTTGGCGGTCACATCATGCCACCGCCCCGGCGAATAGAATTAAAATCAGTGAGTTTGGGTCAGCGGTCATTTGGGACCGCCGACCCCGGGGGAGAATTGCTAGTTCATGCTTTTTTGGATGTTCTGCGTCGCTTCGGTGCGATAAACAGTCTGCCAGGCCTCGAGCAGATTATCCTTACTTACTGGAAGAGCGGGAAGTGCGACAAACGCAGGGGCTTCCTTACCCAGAAGACCATACCCCGCCAAAATGGCCTCAGCCACACCTTGGTCAAAGGGCCGCTGTGCACCCAAGCCCTTGACGAATCCGCCTTGCGCCATGTTGATCGCGACATTTTCACCAAGATCGATCGTTGTGATGATCAGATCATCACGCCCTGCGACACGCGCTGCCGAGATTACGCCCTCAGCAGGAACATCCCATACTGCCCAGATGCCATCGAGGTCTGAATGAGAGGTCAGCATGGCCGACGCGACCTTATCTGCATCGCCACTGAAATCTGGTCCGCCGATTCCCTGTTCCGCGATGATCTCGATGTTTGGATAGTTCTCAGTAATCGTCGCCTTGAAGGCATCGTAGCGCTGCCGTGTCACAAAGAAATCAGCCGCATGGAAAACGAGACCAATCTGACCACCCTCATCTCCCAAAGCTTTGGCCATAAGATGAGCGGCGGCGACACCGTTTCCATAATTGTCAGCCGAGACAACAGAGACGTAGTCTTTGCCAACAGTCATTCCCGGAGGCGTGTTTTCCATGAATACGATCTTTACGCCAGCCTTGGCGACGGCCAAATAGGCTGCGGCGGTCGCGGCCGGATCAGTCGGGACTGATACCATGACATCGGGCTCCCGGGCCATGACGGTTTCAATGTCGGCAACCTGCTTTTCAGGTTTGAAGCCGGCGTCTGTGACGGCGATGACTTCGATACCCATCTCGCCGAACTGGAACTTGAGGCCTTCGATCTGGGCGCGCGACCAATCATTGCCGCCATAGTGCATCACGATGGCAGCTGTCGCGTTCATGGCCTTGATCTGATCGATCTCGGCAGCGCTCAGAGCCAGATCCGCGGCCGGGCTCGGGTCTTCGCCATTAGGACCTTTGGACAGAACATTACCCTGCAACGCGGCCAAAGCGGCGTCTGGATCAGCTACGGCTGGTACCGCGGCCAAGGCCACCGCTATGGCGGCTATCGACCCGAAAAGATTGCGACGTGTAAACATAATTCTTCCTCCCAGAAGATTGGGGCGCACCCCGTTGAAATTGGCAGTTTAGACTTGGTTGAGATAGTTCATGCTGGCACGAGCCCCGGCAGCGGGGTCATCCCAGGCATCAAGTTCTGTGCAGACCCAGCCTGCGAAATTCGTTTCGCGCATGGCAGCGATAATCTCATCGGTCGACACATCACCGCGATCGAGCGGCGTGAAGGCAAAGGGCTCTTTTTGGAAACCCTTGAGGTGAACGTAAGAAATCCGATCGGCATGTTCGCGGATCATCTGTGCAGGATCACCGCCTGCTGCAGCCAGGTGTGCTGTGTCGGGGCAAAAATCAATTGCAGTCAGATCAAAGATCCGGCGCACCTCTTCGGGCCCTTCGACAATCGTGGACAGATGCGGGTGATAATGCGCCGTGAGATTACGGTCATCGGCGAGCGCTTTTACGCGGTCAAGTGCAGCCCCCAGTTTGTCATAGTCAGTATCCCGGATACCATCAAAACGCTTTGCGCCTCCGCCAACAACCAAATGGGCGGCGTCCAGTTCTGCAGCACGATCTGCAGCGCGGGTAATGCGAGCCAGTTCCTCGGGCAGAATATCATCAAAAATGAAATTGGCGCCTGAATAGGCAGCGACCAGGGTTAACCCGTTATCAGCGAGCACTGTTCGGAAATCGGCAGCACTGTAATCCAGAAGATTTCCGTCAAACAATTCAACGCCGGTGTAACCTGCCGCAGCTATCTCCGCGCAGGCACGGTCCATGTCGCCAAATGTGCGATAGCTGAGTTGCGTGATCGAAGTCACTCCCTCTGCATTGCCGCCAAGATCACCCCAGCAATTCGCGTGATACGCCAATTTCCAGTCACTCATCACATCCCCTCCACTTAGCAATTTTTTGCTATTTGCCCATTTCTTAAGCATATATTGCGCCATGGTCAACATATTAAATGCTTAAGTAGGCATCATTTTGCATATTATCTGCAAAAGTATGAACTTGCCCTGCGAATATGTGCAGACTATTGTAGTGTGGTTCGACCAGTGAGAGACGCATTTTCGTGCACGCAGACCAATCAGCAACAAACCGACACAGAGCAAAAGGGCGCTCGCGCAGCAGCGAAGCAGCCACAGCAAGCCTTGTTGACGTGTTGAACCTTGTGCGTCTGGGCCACGCCACAACCCGCCAGGAGTTGGAGCGCGTCAGCGGATACGGGCGCGCCATTATCGCCGACAGGCTTGCGACCCTTTCAGACCTTGGGCTGGTTGATGAAAGTGAAACAGGTGTAGCTACGGGCGGACGGGCACCGCGCCTCGTCCAATTCACCAAAGATCGCGCGCGACTTATTGTTGCCACTCTGGACCAGTCTGCAATAGGCGTTGGCCTTGCCGACCTCAGCGGCAAGCTGCTGACGGAACATCACGAAGCGACAGACATCACAGATCAAGCCATGACTGTGGATCGTATCTGCGCCTTGATCAACTGGCTCATGACACGGCAGTCCGAAACTCCCGATTTGTGGGGTATTTCCATTTCCGTCCCAGGTCCGGTTCTCACCGATCCCGATTCCGCATTGTTATTCGAAACGCCTGAATTTCTTCCCAATTGGGACAAGAGCGGTCTTGTCGAAACATTGATGCGGCGGTTTCACACACCCGTCTGGATGCATTCCAGCGTGGAGACAATGACAATGGGAGAGTTGCATGGCGGTGCAGGGATAGGACAACAAAGTATGCTGTTTGTCAAAGTCGGACAGCGAATTGCCGCCGGCCTGGTGAGCAATGGCCAACCCTACCACGGGGCCGCAGGCGCTGTTGGTCTGATTGGGCAACTGCCAGTGACATCCGAAGGGACCACTGGCTCGCTCGACGCCATGGCAGGTGCAGACATGATCCGGATGCGCGGCACCAAGGCCGCAAAATCGGGGGAAAGCGCTTATCTCGCCGATGTGCTTGGGCGTGAAGGTGAGATTACGGCGATTGAGGTTTGTCAGGCTGCACAAGCGGGCGACGCCGTGAGTACAGAAATCGTCGGGCAAAGCGGTCGCCTGATTGGCGGTATTGTCGCGACCCTTGCCAATATGCTGAACCCGCAACTCATTGTGTTAGCCGGCTCGATTGCACACACAAATGACATCTTGCTCGCCAGCATACGCGAAGCCGTTTATGGCGCATCGCATCCTCTGGTCACAAGGGACCTTAGGATCTTGCGATCACAAATGAGCAGTTCCGCCGCTCTTTTGGGTGCCGCAGGCATCGCTGCTGATGCACTCTTTGATCCGGCTTTCTTAAAACTCTGGATATTGTTGGGGTCTCCGACCCGTCATCCAAGCCTCCTACATGGATTAGAAACTTTGGATATTATCACGCAGCAAGCAGACGACGGCCCACCACCTCCACCGGGCCGTTGAGGGAGAATAGTATGGCAATAGTCGGACTTGGACCACATGGAGAACGCGCTTCTCCCGCAGCGCGGGTTTCGCTTTTGCCACAGGACATAGCCGCGGCCCGCGCAAAGAAATTACGGGTCGCTATCGTCATGCACACCCTTGAGAGCGACATGGCCAGGCATCTGGTGCAGGGAATGGTCGGCACACTGGGTGAATGCGGTGCGATTGTTATTGACGTGGTCGACTGCAATTTTTCCTCCAACTCGCAAATTGCTGCTTTGGACCGCTTGAGGAAGGAAGCGCCTGATGCAATTATTTCACTTCCCGTCGACAATACAAACGTGACGGACGCCCACCTTGCAATCTCGCACTCGGGCAAAAAACTCGTTTTGATTGACAATGTTCCCACTGGAATGCTTCCGGGCAAAGACTATGTTTCTCTCGTTTCAGCGGACAATTTTGGTTTGGGCAAAATCGCAGCGGAACTTCTGTCTACGCGCTTGCCACATGGCGCTACTGCCGGAATGGTTGCCTATGACGCAGATTTCTTTGCAACAAACGAGCGCGAAATCGCTTTTAGTCGGTGGATGGAGGTAAACCGCCAGGATGTCGCGGTGAAGACAGCAAGGTTCTCAACCATTGACAGTGCAGGAAACGCGGCTGATCAGTTGATGAATGATCATCCGAACATTGCAGGACTATTTGTAGTTTGGGATTCCCCTTGCATTGACGTCATCAGAGCCGTTTCAAAACGGAATCCCACCCTGCCCGTTACAACCGTGGATCTTGGACAAGAAGTGACAGAAAACCTTGCAAAGGGCGGCCCTGTGATTGGGATAGCCGGCCAACGCCCCTTTCAGTTGGGTGAGGTCGTTGCACGCACTACGATCACGACGCTGCTTGAGCGCCCCTGCCCGGACTGGGTTGCGCTGCCTGGCGTGCTGGTCAATCGATCGAATGTCATTGAATGCTACCAGACTATCTGGCGCAAGCCCGCGTCTCGCGACATTTTGATGGGGCTCGACCTTTTGCAATCGAAATAAGTTTCGACAAGCGAGCTTACGCGCTTGCAGTAAACTCTCAATGGGCAGCTCTGCTTCAGGCGCAGTCGCTTGATTGGTGAATCATCCCAGATTCCACGACATTTTCAACGCCAACTAGACATGTGGATCCAGTGCCGCAGTCAGGTAAAAGGAGACTGGGCCCCGCTCATCTGACGGCACCCACCCAGACGCTCACTGTCGCAAATGAACGACGTCAATAATACCACAGCGCATCATTTCTCAATAATATGCAGGAAAGGCCCTTTCAGAAAAACAGGTGCTTAGGACACGCCAAGGTCTTTTGCGGCAACATCAAGAAGTGCTGCCATCGCGCTCGTTCTTTGAGAGATGTGCAAATCCGGGCGCCTTTGCACGCAGCCATTCGATAGTTGAGGTCATAGCTTTTCTTACTTCAATGCCGATGCCCTGTGAAGCGGCGACCGAGGCCACTGCAATCTCACGCCAAGTCGGCAGTAATACTCCGGGTGCGTGGGCCGTCAAGGCACGTTTCTCAAGTACCACGTCGACCTCTAAGCGGCCGCTCGAAACAGCAAGTTGAGATGGTTGTGAGCCCCCGCAACAAAAAGCTCCCTTTGAAATCGGAATAGGCATCCTACTGATGTTCTCGGTTTGGGATAAAAGCGCTACGCCAATCTGAGAGCGTGTTGGGGCGGTGAGCGGTTGGGAAACAGGCCAACCTCAATTCGCTGCGTTTTCAGGGCAGAACGTCATTCGTGATTCAGCAAGAGATCGCCTAATTCTTGGTACCCATACCCTCGGGCGAACTGAATGCACTACTTGTGAATTGCGATATCAAACGCATCAAGCACACTTTCATGCATGGCTTCGGAAAGCGTGGGGTGCGGATAGATAGTTCTCATGAGATGTTCTTCGGTGGTTTCATGCCCGATGGCTGTGACGAAGCCTTGAATAAGTTCGGTAACCTCCGGCCCTACCAGATGCGCGCCCAGCAATTCCCCGGTTTTCTTATCGAAGATTGTCTTGACCAATCCGACGGTTTCACCGACCGCCAGCGCTTTCCCATTTGCAGCAAAAGGAAAGCGACCAACGCGCAACGTATACCCCGCCTGTTTTGCAGCTTCTTCAGTCAGCCCAACCGACGCGACCTGAGGCTGGCAATAGGTACAGCCTGGAATGCGCAATGGATCAAGTGAATGCGCATGACCATTGACGATAGCTTCGACACAGTTGACGGCTTCATGTTCGGCTTTATGGGCCAGCATCGGGGCACCCGTTACATCGCCGATCGCATAGACCCCGGAAACAGAGGTTGCACTGGCGCTATTGGTGGCGATCCCTTGCGGTCCAATGTCAATTCCAAGGCGCTCAAGGCCTAAATATTCGACATTTGGCACAACACCGATGGCCGAAATGACTTTTTCAAACTGTTCAACGCTTTGCTTTCCGTCTTTGTCGCTCAAAGTTACGTGAGCTATGCCGTTCTTTCGTTCCAGCTTGTCAGCGCGGGTCTTTGTCAGGATGCGTATGCCGCGTTTTTCGAATTCCTTCCTGACTACCTTTGATATTTCCTCATCTTCCTGAGGCAAAACTTCAGGCAAAAGCTCCACGATTGTAATCTTGGTTCCAAGAGCATGATAAAATGAAGCAAACTCCATACCGATTGCGCCAGAGCCCATAATCAGCAGTGATTTTGGCGCCTCTTTTGGTTTCATCGCTTCGAAATACGTCAGAACAATTTCGCCGTCAGGTTCGAACCCCTTCAAGACACGGGGGCGCGCACCTGTTGCGACAATAATATGCTTGGCATTGTAGGTTCCCACGCCCTTTGTGGCTCGTGGCACTGGATGCGCGGGCTCAACTGCAGGCTTTTTGGAAACAGAAACTTCGACCTTGCCGCCGCCGGTGAGTTTGGCTTCACCCCAAATCACGTCCACTTTGTTCTTCTTCAGAAGATGCGCCACACCGCCATTCAATTTCGCGGAAATTTCGCGAGAGCGCGCAACCATCGCCGGAACATTAGCCAAAGCGGGTTCGGCATCAATTCCGAATTTCTTTGCCTCTGAAAACTGATCCAGTATTTCGGCTGACCGCAGCAAGGCCTTTGTTGGAATACAGCCCCAGTTCAAACAGATGCCGCCGAGATGTTCACGCTCGACAATAGCGGTTTTCTGACCCAGCTGAGCCGCGCGAATTGCAGCGACATATCCACCTGGCCCTGCGCCAACAACGATTATATCATAAGCGTCCTGTGCCATGATCTTTAGCCCCTTACGTATTTTTGATCTGAGCCTTGGCGGCTGTTACGACAGCCTGCGCAGTGATCCCAAAATGAGTGTATAATTCCGGAGCCGGACCAGATGCACCAAATCCGGTCATCCCAATAAAGGCACCATCGCTGCCGATGTATTTGTGCCAGCCCAATTCACCGGCCGCTTCAATTGCAATGCGCGGCGCGGTACCCAGAACCTCAGCCCTGTATGCAGTATCCTGTCGTTCAAACGCTTCCCAGCAAGGAAGAGAGACAACCGCTGCACTGATCCCTTCCGCGACGAGCAGCGCTTGTGCCTCAACAGCGAGCGATACCTCAGAACCCGTTGCAATCAATGTCACATCACGAGCAGTCCCGTCAGCTTCGCTTAATACGTATCCTCCCCGGTCTCCCCGGCCATCAAGCGAACCAACTGTTCGTAGCGTGGGCAATCCCTGTCGCGAGAGAACGATCGCGGTCGGGCCGTCAACGCGTTTCAGGGCATGTCCCCAGCTTTCGGCCACCTCGACAGCGTCAGCCGGGCGGATGACATCCAGATTGGGTGTCGCACGCAACATCGCCAACGTTTCAACCGGTTGGTGGGTTGGTCCGTCTTCACCAAGACCAATGGAATCATGTGTCAGCACATAAATAACCTGCAGTCCCATGAGTGCAGACAGGCGTATGGATGCGTGCATGTAGTTGGCAAAGACCAGAAACGTCCCTGAATAGGGGATGGTCCCGCCATGCAAAGCCATCCCATTCATGATCGCTCCCATGGCATGTTCTCGTACACCAAAATGTACATAGCGGTTTTGCATGGCGGATGAGGTCATCGGTAAAGTGGCGGCTGTCTTCGTATTCACCGACCCGGTCAAATCCGCAGATCCGCCCACCATATTTGGAATTGCCTGCGTCAGAACATCCAGAGCCTTACCCGACGATTGCCGAGTTGCCATTTTAGGGGCCTCATCGGCCATCTTCTGTGCATGTTGTGCCAGCGCTTGCTCCCACTCTTTGGGCAATTCGCCCGAGATATGGGTTTTAAACGCCTCTGCCACCTGCGTATCAGCTGAGGCCACGCGCTCTTGCCATTTAACGTTTTGCTGAACGCCCTTCAGACCGATTTCCCGCCAGGCTGCTGCAATATGTTCCGGAATATCAAATGAAGCATGCGGCCAGTTCAAACTGGCGCGAGCGGCGGCAATTTCTTCAGCGCCAAGAGGCGAGCCGTGAGCTGCGGAAGTTCCTGATTTTTTGTCGGCTCCGAACCCGATAATTGTCTTGCAGGCGATCATTGAGGGGAGTGAGTTTTCCTTAGCCTTTTGAATGGCCTCAGCAATCTCATCAACATTATGACCATCGATCTTTTGGCAATGCCATCCGCACGCTTCAAATCTCTTGACCTGATCGTCGCTACAAGTCAGCCCGACCTGACCATCAATGGAGATTTCATTGTCGTCAAAAAGAACGATGAGCTTTGAGAGTTTCAAATGTCCAGCAAATGAAACCGCTTCATGGGAGATGCCTTCCATCAGGCATCCATCGCCAGCAATCACATAGGTGTGGTGGTCGACCAGATCATCGCCAAATTGTGCGTTGTCTCGCGCTTCACCAACCGCAAGTCCGACGGCTGTTGCCAGTCCCTGCCCCAATGGGCCTGTCGTGGTCTCAATGCCAGATCCATGGCCATATTCGGGATGCCCCGCCGCATTTGAACCCAGCTGACGGAAATTTTTAAGTGTGTTGATGTTCCAGTCTGCATAGCCAGACAAATGCAACAGGCTGTAGAGCAACATGGAGCCATGGCCGGCTGATAGGACAAACCGGTCCCGGTCCGCCCAATGAGGGGCAGAGCTGTCAAATTTCAGAAACTTGTCAAACAGCACAGTGGCCACATCCGCCATGCCCATAGGCATTCCGGGGTGGCCGGATTTTGCCGCCTCCACGGCATCCATGGAAAGCGCCCTGACAGCATTAGCCAGTTCGAACTGGCGTGAAGATTGGTTCATGGCGCTTCACTCATATGAATTGAAATGAATTATGAAAATTCATTGTAGGCTTCGATTGTCTTGCACAATGACTGCAGAAAACGTGCGCCGTAAGCGCCATCAACAGCCCTGTGATCCACCGCCAGAGAAAACGACATGATGTCACGCCCCTGAATACCACCACGATGCTCACGCACCTTGCGTTTGATGGGACCGACACCAAGAATTCCAGCTTCAGGCGGATTGATAATAGGCAGCACTTCAACGTCGTACATTCCAAGGTTGGATATGGAAAATGTGCTTTTCGCTTGCGATTTATTGATCCCCCTGCGCGCAGCAGCGGCATATTCACGGATCAACGCAGATATCTCGGATATGTTTTTGTGAGGTGCGTTTGCAATCGCCGGGACCATAAGTCCATCGTCAACCGACACGGCCACTCCGATATTGATCTCGGCTTTTTTCAACACGCCATTGCTGGACACAAAGGCATTGAGTTCAGAAAACTCCAGCAGTGTTAATGCTGTGGCATGCACAATTACATCATTAAGCGATAGTTTCTCGCCAGTGATGTCAAAATGCGCCTTGCGACGTATTTGCAGATCTGACACATCCGCCTCGGCCATCAGATAGAAATGCGGAATGGTCCTTTTGGACAGGGCCAGTCGTTCGGCAATAACCTGACGCATCCGGTTAAACGGCAGTTCAACGTCGTCTTCGCTGGTCGGCAAAGGCAGCGTTGTTGGTGCCGGCTCGGCTGCAACAACGGTCGATTGTGAACTTACTGCAGGCGCTGTGGCTGACGCTTGCGCTGCGGCCTCAATATCTCGCTTCACGACAGAGCCCTTTGGCCCCGATCCCTCAATCTTCGTAATATCCAGACCTTTTTGGGCAGCAAGTCTTCTGGCGAGCGGAGAGGAAGAGTTGGCCTTTTGGCCAACTGGAACTGAAGATTTTGCAGGAGTGGTTTCTGATTTTGCAACTGGAGTATCGGCGACAGAGCCGGACGTTTTGGCCTTTTTTTCCAAGGTCTCACCCGGTTCCGACAGCGTCAGCAACGGTGCCAGAACAGTGGCGGATCCACCAGCTTCACAGAAAAGCTCCAAAACGGTGCCTTCTTCATAAGCCTCGACTTCAAAGCTGGCCTTTTCAGACTCAACCAAAGCAACAACGTCACCCTTCTTGACCTCGTCGCCTACTTTCACGAACCATTCTATGAGCGTTCCCTCGGTTAGGTCTTGCCCAACTTGCGGCATCACAATCGGCTTTGCCATCTGTCTTATCCCCTCAGGCTGCTTGTTGTTTGGCGTCAGCGTAAATGCGCGCGACGAAATCAATGGTTTTTCTGGTGGCGATCGCAAATTCAGACGCTGTGGTTATGAACGCGCCAAACTGGCTGAACTCTTCATGGGTCATCCCATCAAAATTGTAGGCCTGACGATAATATGGGAGCTTGAGCAACTTGCTCAGAGTCTCTTCCGAGATGTCCTCATTGACCGCCTGCTTATCAAAATCGCCGAGACGATCTTCTTGCTGCATCAGTTCTGCGATATAGCCCGGTGGACAGGTATAAACGAAGTCTCCCCCCGCCAATTTCTGAATATGCCAGCTAGAGGCCTCATCCGTTGCGTCATCATGTTTGACCCGCATTGAACACATCAGCATCTTGGAGGGATGGTTCTTCTCCTGAAGCAGTCGGTACGCCCGTTTGATAACGGCCAATTCACCAAGCAGGATCTCTTCGGGTGTAATTTCGATACCGCGCTCTTCGGCTTGCCAGGCCAGGTCGCCAACATTGCCCAAGCGTGCAGACATATGGGTGATGACCGAGCGCCATTTTGACAAATCAACGCCATTGGCTTTTGCAATTTCAAGGCCAGACGATACGGCGTTCATGCAGGCAACGTACTGTGGCACCGTAAATGACGCAGTGTTGTTGGTAGACACACCTTGCGCAGTCAACTCCTCGATGAGTTGATACCCTTCCTTGGTGCCCGGCACCTTGACCATGACATTTGGTGCGACAGCCATCAGATCGACTGCGTTTTCCCGCATCCTGTCGAGGTCAGAAACAAACCGTGGATCGACCTGACCGGAAAGCCAGCCGTATTTGCCCCCGCTTTTTTCAAATAAGGGGCGCATCATCTCGGCACCGCGCCGGACAGTTTCAAGGTAGGTTTTCCAATAGATTTGCTCAGCGTTATCCATTGGGTTTTCTGCAATGATACGCCTGATCTCGCCCGTCCAGTAATCCGGGTCAGACAAGATGGCCTGAAGGCTGAGAGAGGGGTTTGTCGTAACGCCCCTGATACCCATTGTGGCTTTCGCCTCAACAGTTGCGGGATCATACAAACGTTTCAACTGCTCGGCCCAGATGTCCTTTTTGTCCTTCGGGGCTTCGGAGATGGTCTTCAGTGCCCACTGTTGGTAGACGATTGGAGAGCTATCCCACCATATTTCGCAATCTGGATTTGTTTGCGCAAGTTTCTCAAGCACATGCAGATTCATCTCAATACTCCCTCTTAGAAGGTGTCGACGTGCAAAACGCTCTGAACCGCTGCTATGACATCATCCTTTTGCGGAACAGAAGCCTGCTCCAACACCAGATTGAACGGAATAGGCGTGTTCAATCCGGCAACGATTTGCACAGGCGCATCAAGATCGTAGAACGCTTCTTCCTGGATGATGGAAGAGATATCTGAAGCAATTCCACCGCGCCGCACAGCTTCCTGTACGATTACGCAACGGTTTGTTTTTGCAACAGATTTAAGAATTGCTTCCCGATCAAGCGGAACGAGTGTTCGCGGATCAAGGACTTCAGCTGAGATACCCATTGCTGCAAGCTCTTCAGCGGCTTCAAGCGTACGTGGAACCATGTTGGACCACGCGATCAATGTAACATCTGTTCCCTCGCGTTTGATGTCCGCCTGACCAAACTCAATAATCAACTCACCTTCAGGAACATGCCCCTTGTTCATATAAAGATGCTTGTGCTCGATGAACATGACCGGATCATCCTGACGAAGGGCATATTTAAGCAACCCTTTGGCATCTGCAGGAGTGGACGGCATGACCACGCGCAATCCGGGAATGTGATAGAAAAGCGCCTCAAGACTTTGTGAGTGCTGGGCTGCAACGCCACCGCCTGTACCGCCTTGGGTACGCAATATGAATGGAACGCGCCCCTTCCCTCCGGTCATCAACCGGAACTTGGCCGCCTGGTTCACAATCATGTCCATGCCAAGCATGGCAAAATCCACATACAGGATCTCGACAATCGGACGACTGCCTGCAATCGCAGCACCAACACCAACGCCAATCATGCCGGCCTCGGATATTGGGGTGTCGCGAACACGCCCGGCCCCAAATCTATCCAGCAGGCCTTCCGTTACCTTGTAGGATCCACCGCGCTCGGCAATCCCCTCGCCAATGATGAAAACCTCGTCATTCAGTTCCATCTCTTCAAACAAGGCTTCGCGCAAAGCTTCCCTGTACATCAGTTCACGATCTGACATCGTGTTTCTCCCTTATGCGGATCTCTTCAACACGCTCTGTGGCGATTAATAGTCGGCAACGAACTCTTGGAATTCCTCGACAGTCACTTCTCCTGCGGCCTTGGCTGCATCAACGGCGGCCTCGAACTCGGCTTTGATATCTGCCTCGATCGCCTCCACCTCCGCAGCGTCGGCTTTACCCATACTGATAAAATTGTCGCGGGCGCGATCAACAGGATCTCGCTCTTTGTAATAGGCAAGCTTATCTTCCGGCATATACTTGCCAGGATCATTCACATGGTGACCGCTGTGGCGGAAAGTGACTGCCTCAATCAGAATTGGGCCAAGCCCGGCCCGGCATTTTTTGACTGCATCCGCAACGGTTTCATAAACCAACAACGGGTCATTACCGTCAATACGGTGGCTTTCAACACCAATCGCTTCACCGCGCTTGTAAAGCTCAGTTTCTCGTGTCGCTTCTTCCAGCTTCGTGGACACCGCATATTGGTTGTTTTCCACGATGAGTATGAAATTCAGATTCCAGATTGCAGCAAGATTAAGGGATTCAAGAAAAGTACCGTTGTTTGACGCCCCATCTGTGGAGAAGGCCACCGTCACAGCATCAGAACCACGAACCTGGCTTGCCATGGCCGCGCCAACACCCAGCGGCGTACTGGCTCCAACAATTCCATTTGCACCCAGATTGTTCCGACTGATGTCAGCAATGTGCATGGAGCCGCCATAGCCTTTGCAATAGCCCGTCTCTTTCTGCAAAAGCTCGGCAACCATACCGCCAACCTCCGCGCCTTGAGCAATGCAATGACCATGTCCACGGTGGGTGGATGCGATATAGTCACGATCCTCTAAAGCCGCACAAGCGCCAGTGGCGATCCCTTCTTGCCCGAGATAGGGGTGGAAATAGCCACGCACCAATCCCTGTCGGTACAGCTTAATCCCCTCAGACTCGAAGTTTCTAATTCGAAAGGCTGTGGTGAAAAGTTTCTCCAAAAGCTCTTTTGATGGCGTATTAGGCCTTGCTGTCTTCGCCATATCAACGGTTTCCTCCCCGGTCTGGCAACAATTTCACGGCTGTTGGACTGAAATTAGCACGTCAAAAAGAGATTAGTAAAGAAATTTTCACCAAAACTTGTTTTGGCGTCATTTTTGACCCGACTTCTGGCAACGAACGCGGTCACCGCTTAACGTTTGTCTAGGCTGAGACGGCCTATGTCGAAGTGGAGAAAAATTTCATAATATGCAATTTAGAATAAACGATGCTATTCTTTGACGCGAAGTATATTGTGAACCGAACTGTTTGACGCCGCTTAATTACGCCTGACTTCTCCGCTGCTCCCTATGGGAGGCTTGAATTCCCAACTAATTGTACAAGGCCGCAAAAGAAGGAATATCGACGATATGGAGAAGGGGATAGCGCTACGAATTCAGGAGAAATACGGCCAACTTCGCAAATCTGAACGACTTGTTGCTGACTACCTCAGAGACCATGCCTCTGTCAGACTGGAAATGTCGATTACGGAATTCGCGAACACCTTGAATATTAGCGAAGCAACGATCAGCAGGTTCACGCGCGCCTTGGGCTACAAGGGGTTTGCTGACATGAAACTTGCCCTCGCTTCGGAAAGCACGCCTAGCCAACAATTCGTCAACCTGCCTGCGGAAATGAAGGATACTGATACACTTACGGACATCAGTTTCAAATTGCTTGGCTCACTTGGCTCAGCCATGAATGAGACACAAAAACACATAGATTACGAGGATATCCAATCTGTTGTGACCAGTGTTCTGGCCTCGAGGCAAATAGTTTTCATGGGTGTTGGCGGCGCGGTATCGGTTTGCGAAGAAGCAGTACACCTGTTCCTTAAAGCCGGAATTCAGGCCACATCTCACCGGGATGGCTACACGCAACAGGTTGTTGCAGCCACGGCAACAGAGCAATCAACGGTATTTGGGATATCTCACACCGGAACCACCGAGGATGTTGCAAGCGCGTTGAATGTGGCCCGCAGGAACGGCGCGCGGACAGTTGCGGTGACAAGCAATCTTGATTCGGCCGTTGCCAAAGCAGCAGATACTGCCATTTGGACATGGACGCCAAATACCCCGCAAATCCCTCTTTACGGAGATTTCCTGGAGGGCCGGGTATGCCAGATCTATATAATTTATTTGATCTATTTGGGCGTACTTTTTCAATCAAATGGCAAGGTGCCTGAAGCGCTTGGCGTAACGGCCGACACACTGAAGAGTTACTACGAGAAAAGATAATTTCCCTTTCGTTTAATACACATAGCCGTCTTTTGAGCTGGAAATTGGGCGGATTTTATCCGACTGGCCAGCCCCGCTCCGCGAAAGACTTGTAAAATTCTTGCGGACGCACCTGATTCATTTTTGATTTCAATAGCTTGACCACCTTCGCCAATGAGCGGAGCAAAAAACCTATCCTCACTTTCGCGAACAAACTGGCGAAAATTTTCACCAAACGCTTGCTTTTAGTCCAGATTTGGAAAATAATTTGCAGTGAAGGCACGTATTGGGGAGGACCAGCACGGAGTCAAAGTCAAAAACAAATGACTGACCGCAAACGGTCGGCTCGAGCCGTATATCATAAGGAGGAAAAAATGTTCTACGTACCAAAGAAAGCAATCTACAAGGCTGTTTCGAGGCGAAAGTTTCTGGAGTTGGGCGGCGGTGGCATTGCGTCACTCGGCGTCGGTTCACTTGTAGTAGGGTTGAGCACAGTTATCACCCGTCGGTCTGTACAGGCAGCTTCATCAGATGATGCGAAATGGCGGCAATATGAAGGCTCGAAACTGGTCTTCATGTCGGAAAATACGCCACCATCATTTGCGATCCGGGACAAGATCAAAGACTTCTATGATCTGACCGGTATTGAAATCGAGATTATCACCGACGGCTTGCCATCAGTGCAACAAAAGGTCGGCATCGATCTGCAGAGTGGAAACTCCGATTTCCCGATCAGTTATGTTCAGGATAAGCCAATCGGTGCACCCTTTGCAGATTACTACGCTGATCTGACCCCGATGATTGGTGACGACACATTGCCTCAAGACCCAGAGGGTTATGGCGATGGCGTCTGGTTTGAAAACTTCCTCGATGCATGTGGTCGTTTCTATGATCGAGACAGGCTTATTGCGCTGCCATATGATGCTGCGGTGGCCTGCACATTCTATCGTCAGGATATCTACGAAGAGAACTCCAAGGATTTCGAAGCCGAATATGGCTACAGAATGGAATTCAATGAGGATTCCACCTGGAAGACCGTCTATGACTTCGCTGAATTCCTGAAGAGGAAACGCGATGGTGGCGCAGATGTACCTTATGGGTATGCACAACACCAAGGCTCGTTTGCCTGGACAACTCAGCTTGACGTACAGCGGATGTTCTTTGCTCACGGCCGTTGGCTTGATTGGGAAATCGACGATAAACTCGGCAGCAAGTCGCCACCGCCATCAAACTGGGGTGATGAACAATCCGTTCTGCTGATGCAAAAGTTCAAAGAGCAGGCAGACGTCAGCCATCCTGACAACCTTGCCAATGGCACATTGGAACTGAACACGGTCTATCAGTCCGGCAGCATTGCGATGCAGGTTCAATACCATGAATTTGCAGCCTCAATTGAGGACGAAACAACATCGAAAGCTGCTGGTGGCAGAACAGCATATGCACCATGTCCAAAAGGCGAGCCAAGCTGGATCACCAATGGCGGTCCATCTGTTAACGGCACGAATTGTGGCGTCGGTGGTGTCGGCATCAATGGCAATGCCTCTGAAGATGTTAAGCGTGCAGCCTATATCTTCTGTGTCTATGCCACGACCGGCAAGCTGCAGTATGATGTTCTGACTGGTTTGGGTGGAACGCCTACCCGTAAATCCGTCATGGATATGCCTGGTGTTGCAGAAGCTCGTCAACGTCCATCCGACATGCCAAATGCACTGACCTTCGATGCGGTTTATGACATCGGCATCAAGGATCCAAACTTTGTGCTGGGACCCAAAGTGCCAGAAGCCAACGAATATCACAATATTCTGGCGGCTGAGACCCAGAGGTGTTTGTCGGAAGAAACCACCCCTGAAGAGGCCTGCAACAGCATTAAGAGCCAGATAGACAACCTCCACTAGGGTTATCCGTCAATAAACAATCGGAAGAACGTTGATCTCGGCGCTCTTCCGATAAAATAATACGCATTGGAATAAGTCCGCACGCAACCCAATGCAATGTAGCCAAGGTTCCCGCCATTGCCGCAACAAGCGAAATGGGTGGACAGTTTGGTTCGCTGAGAAGTTTGGAGATATCATGACAATTGGCTCTGAAAAGAATATCCACCCTGCCTTGTCTGATCAGGACTGGGGTTACGCGACGATCAGTCAGACGCCGACCTCTGTTAATCCAAATCCAAAAAAATGGTTTTACTTCTATCTGGCCGCTCCAGCTATCATTCTGTTGGCTGCTATCACAATTTACCCGTTCTTCTGGCTCATCTATATGAGCTTTCACAAGGTGGGATTTGGTGCCGTTTCAGACGTCTTCGTAGGGCTCAAAAACTTTTCGCGCCTGTTCTCAGATGCCAAATTTATCGCGGGCTGGGGCCTGCTGCTGAAATACAGTGCCATCTGCCTCACCATCCAGGTCTTCGTCGGAGTTGCGCTTGCAGTTGTGCTCAACAATTCGCGCTATGAAAAGCCACTAATAACAATGTTTCTAATGCCAATGATGGTGTCACCAGTCGTGGCTGGCCTGCTGTTTTACTACCTGTATAACGGCACTTTCGGTTGGTATCACTGGATCTTCCAAAGCCTCGGCATTCTTGGTGAAACCTCGATCCTTGGCAGCTCCAACACCGCGCTTTACGGCATTATTCTTGTGGATGTGTGGCAGTGGACACCGCTGATCACCTTGATCACGCTGGCCGGGCTCAAGCGTGTGCCACAAGATCAGCTTGAAGCGAATATGGTCGATGGTGCAGGCTCTATCAGTAACTTTTTCCACATTAGCTTGCCGAACATCTATCCATTCCTGCTGATCGCGATCTTGCTCCGCTTTATGGATAACTTCCGCTTCATCGACGCTATTCTGGTGCTGACGGGTGGAGGTCCGGGCAATTCAACACGATTGCTCCCGGTCTATCTTTTCGACGTATCCTTCCAATTCTTCAAACTGGGACGAGGAGCCGCGATCGCGATCTCACTGCTCATTGTCACAATTATTCTCGGTATGATCCTGGTGCGCGTGCTCGAAGATCCGGCCCGCAAAAGTACACTCGCTGGCGATAGCGACAGTTAACCAGAAAGGAAAGCAAGACCTATGGCCTCTCGCGAACTCATTTCCTATGACACGGGTGCAACTGTTAAGATTCTTAAGTGGGTCAGCCCGGTTTTTCTGGGCGCCTATCTGATCTGGGCACTTCTGCCGCTTTTCATTATGCTGATGGCGTCTTTCAAAGATCTGCTCGACGCCTTTACGTTGCCAAAGCCTGGTCAATGGGGCGATGTGGGTGTCTTTTTTGATTTCTCGCCGACGATCACGCACTACATTGCATTGTTTGCTGAAAACAATTTCGGCACGTATCTATTCAACAGCCTTGTAGCCTCGGTTGGGTCCGCAATGATTGCGGTCACGCTTGGTTCAATGTGTGCCTACAGCCTGTCGCGAACAGAATTTCGAGGAAAGAAAGACCTTCTTTTCTGGATCATTTCGACACGTATGGCCCCGATTGTTGCAGTCATCGTTCCGCTTTATGCGATCTTCCGTTCAGCCGATCTTGTCGGCACTCTCCCAGGCTTGATCCTGGCCTTTACAACGTTCAATTTGCCGTTCGCAATCTGGATGCTCAAAGGCTTTTTTGACGGTGTGCCTTACGCCATCGAAGAAGCGGCGCAAGTAGACGGGAACAATCGCTTTCAGGCATTTTTGATGATCCTGCCACTCGTCGCGCCAGGCATCGGGGCCTTTGTGATCCTTTGTATTTTGTTCGCCTGGAACGATTTCCTGTTCGCCACAATCATCGGAAGTGGTGGCGCTAAAACGCTACCCGCTGCGACCAAGGAACTGGTTCAACCACAAAACATCGACTGGGGAAAAATCATGGCGGCCGGGGTTGTTACGACCGCGCCGATGATTCCCCTTGGCCTACTCGTCAGACGCTATTTGGTGGCAGGTCTCACCATGGGCGCAGTTAAAGAATAAGCATTAACAAGGATTCTTAAGAATGGTTGCTGTATCTTTCAACAACGTCTGGAAAGACTACGGAGACTCTGTAGCTGTCCGAGACCTGAACATGAACATACAAGACGGAGAATTTGTTTCTCTGTTGGGTCCATCGGGTTGCGGAAAATCCACATCGCTTAGAATGCTTGCAGGTCTGGAGCACATCACAGCAGGTGAGATCGTTTTTGGTGACAAGGTTGTCAATCAACTGCCCCCCAAAGACCGCGATATTGCAATGGTATTCGAAAACTATGCGCTTTATCCTCACAAAACCATATTCGATAACATTGCCAACCCACTTAAGCGGGCCAAGATCTCACCGAGTGAAATTACACGTCGGGTAAACGAAGCGGCCAAACTCCTGGAAATTGACCATCTGTTGGAACGCCGCCCACAAGAACTCAGCGGCGGCCAGAAACAAAGAACAGCAATTGGTCGAGCTATCGTCCGGCAACCGCAGGTGTATCTGTTCGACGAGCCAATTGCCCATCTGGATGCCAAGCTGCGGGCCCGGATGCGGAGCGAACTGAAACATATGCAATTTAATCTGGGTGTCACCACGATCTACGTGACGCATGATCAGCTTGAAGCACTCACAATGGCAGACCGAATTGCAGTCATGAATGACGGCGTGTTGCAGCAATTCGGAACACCTCAGGAAATCTATGAGAATCCGGTCAATTCTTGGGTTGCGACCTTTGTTGGAGAGCCTCAAATGTCCTTGATGGAAATGTCAATGACAGGTGGAAAAGGCGATGCCGCCCTAGACTTTTTCGGCAACATAATTTCTCTCGACGATGCAAGTTCCTCACGACTGACCAAGGCCGGAATTGCCGATCTGCTGGTCGGTGTGCGACCAGACAAGGCATCCGTCTCGCTTCAAGAAATGCCCGGCGCTATCAAGGCAGAAGTATATTCCCGCCAGCTTCTGGGAGCAGATGTCTTGGTGGAGGTTGCCATAGGAAAAACGCGCGTTCGGGCCAAAGCTGACACCTCATTCATGGGCAATGTGGGTGAGCCTTGCTATCTGAGTTTCAGTTCCGAAAACCTCTACTACTTCAATGCTGAAGATGGAAAGGTCGTTGAGCGGTAATGGACCTGACCAAGGATCAATATACGCACTTGCTGACGCGTTTTTTGGATCGGCATGGACTGCATGAAAACTCGACCGTGGTCGAGGTTTTCCATGCAGTGCGTAATGTTGCCTATGGTCGCGTTGGAGGGCGCAGTGCTGAGGCTGTGATCCAGCACAATATGGGATCATGCTCGGGTAAACATATACTTTTACGCGACGTTTTACGTCATCTGAAGCAAAGCGCTGACGTGGAGACGGTGAGAGGCGACTTTGCAGCTGCAATACCACCGCATCCGACGATGCCTGAAGAATTGCAGGCGTTCTGCCGAGAGGGCGGTATCACCGACTTTCATAATTACGTGGCCTGGAAAAGTCCTGCCGGCGAAATCAAGCTGGATGCGACCTGGCCCGACGAGCTCATAGCAATGGGGTTTCCCGGCAATCGCGATTGGGACGGAAACGGCGACACCAGATTGGCGCTGGAACCAGAAAACGTCCTGGACCGAGTTGAAGAAATTCCCAGTTACAAGGCATTTCTGTTGGGCCAGCTTGGCAGAGATCAGATCTATGAGCGGGAAAAATTCCTGACCCTTTTAACAGATTGGGTTGCGACAACAGAAAGTGGAGGAGGAGTCTCATGAAAGCTACCAGAGCATTTGTCGGGATAGACGCCGGTACGACTGGCTGCGCCGTTATGATTTTTGATGAGCATGGCAAAACCTTGGGTCAGGGCTATCAGGAATACCCCTGTATCACCCCGCACCCAGGTTGGAGTGAGCAAGACCTTGATGCCGTTTGGCAAGGTATTTGCGCCGCCAGTAAGCAAGCTACATCCGCCGCAAATCTGCCGGCAGACTCTTATCGTTCCGTAGGATTATCAAGCCAGCGTGGCACCATTGCCATGCTGGACGAAAACAAGGAGCCGCTGTGTTCCAGCTACGTCTGGAATTGTACCCGCGCTGCCGATTATGCGGACAAGTTTGCCGAACATATTTCACCTGAAGAACACCAGAAACTGACCGGGATGCAACTGAGCCCATTGTGGTCGGCTGCCAAAATCGCCTGGTTCCGCGATAACGAACCGGCACTTTTTGAACGCACCCGCTGGTTTGCAAATGGTCAGGAATATTTTCTGCACAAGCTTGGTGCCGAGGAATGGGTCACCGATCCAGCCTCCCTCACCCTCAATGGGATGATGGATATCGCCAAACTTGATTGGAGCGATGAAATTCTGGAGCTTTGCGGCATCACGCGCTCGCAACTGCCAGTGGTTGGGATACCCTCCGGTGTTTCGGGTAAGTTGTCCAAGGAAGCTGCAGAACTTACCGGCATTCCGGCCGGCACGCCTCTTTGCCGTGGCGCTGGCGATCAGCAATGTGCAGCGATCGGCGCAGGCGTCATCAAACAGGGTATGGCTGAATTCACCATCGGCACGTCAGGTGTCATGGTTGGCCATCTAGATTCTCTGGATCGCATCAAGGGCAACAACCTTTGGTGGGGCGGACATGCCGTGCCCGGCGCATGGGACATTGAAGGAGCAGCCTTTAGCCTTGGCGCCTGTTTGAAGTGGTGGCGCGACAATATGGGTCGACGCGAGATTGAAGCGGGCAACGCTTTGGGACGCAGCCCATTTGCTCTCATGGTGGATGGGGCCTCAGCGTCGCCACCGGGTGCAAAGGGTCTTTTGTTCCATTCGTTTCTAAGCAGTCAGGTTACCCCTTATTATGATGCTGCATCGCGCGGCGCGTTTTTGGGCATAGGGCTTTACCACAATCGTCACGATATGATCCGCGCCCTGCTCGAAGGCTGCGCCAATGAAATGAAGATGGTTGTTGATGCGTTTCAATCAGATGTTGAAGGCGGCATCACTGAGCTTCGTTTAACGGGCGGTGGCACAAAAAGTGCCGGGTTTGTGCAGATCATGACCGACATCATTGGCATGCCGACACGGGTCACAACAGAACGCGAATGCACCGTATTGGGCGCTGCCATCCTGGGTGCATTTGGATCAGGAAACTTCTCAACCATCGATGATGCGGTTGAGCAGATGGTTGAAGTCGAATCCGAGTTTATTCCCAACACCCGCCTAAGCGGATTGTACGGTGAACAGCACGAAATCTGGCGTGGCATGTACGAAGCAATTGCCAAGGGCGGACAATATCAGAAATTGGCCGACTTCTCGGCCAAACATTTCTAGCCAGCTGAACTGATAATCAAAGCGAGAAGGAGAACAAAATGCCTATACCAGGAATGCGTGGGATGGAACATGTTGGTTTCACCGTACCCGATATAAACGAGGCCTGTGATTTTTTCGAAAAAATTCTGGGTGGCGTGACACTTTACACCGCTGCGACGAACTTTCGCGTCGATGACAGTAACTGGATGGCCGAACATCTCAGGGTACATCCCCGTTCTGTGATTACAGAATTCCGATACATGCGGCTTGGCAATGGTACCAATCTGGAGATTTTTGAATATGTCTCTCCCGATCAAAACCCCACACCGCCAAAGAACAGTGATATTGGTGGCCACCATTTTGCTTTCTATGTGGACGACATGGATAGCGCGATCGCGTTCCTGAAGGAAAACGATGTTGTGGTTCTGGGTGAACCGACGGCCTATGAAGAAGGCCCGAATATCGGTCTGACATGGTGCTACTTCATGGCACCCTGGGGCCTGCAGCTTGAAATCGTTTCTGCACCAAATGGCACTGTTTACGACAATGCGGCCAAGGCAAATGGTGACATGCGGTTGTTCAACCCGGCATTCCCCAAAGAGACATTGATCTAAAACACTGCAGCAGCCGGGGACCATACCCCTGGCTGCTGCATTCATTCTATTAGCCCTCCCCTTTGTGGCCCGCCTTACGGAGTAAAAAATGTCCATTGCTTACATGAAGCCAATGTTAAAAACCGCGCAGAACGAAAGCTACGGCGTCGCGGCCTTCAACATGATCGACTACAATAGTGCACGTGCTGTGGTCGACGGCGCACAAGAGATGAATGCACCGGTCATTATTCAACTGTCCGTAAAGACGATTAAGCATTGGGGCTTCAAACCTATTGGAGACTGGGTGCGCAGCCTGTCAAACGACGTTGATGTTCCCGTCGCTCTTCATCTCGATCATTGCATCGATCTGGACGTAATTCGCCGCTGTATTGATGCGGGCTGGACATCGGTGATGTTTGACGGTTCTGCCTTGCCATTTGAAGAAAACATGCGTCAGACGAAACTGGCATATGATGTGGCGACCTCCGGAGGTGTTGGCCTTGAGGCAGAAATCGGCGCAATTGGCGGCACAGAGGATGACAAATTTGTATCCGAAGATGATGCGATTCTGGCGAACGTCGATGAGTGTATCGAGTTCTGTAAGAATTTTCCGGAACTGGCCGTATTCGCTCCGGCCATCGGCACGGCGCACGGTGTTTACAAAGGCGAACCTAAAATTGCCTATGATCGACTGAAAGAAATCACAAAAGTTGTTGATATTCCGATCGCGCTGCACGGCGGCACGGGTCTGACCAGTGATCAGTTCAGCCGCTGCATCTCTTCTGGCTGTGCCAAAGTAAACATCTCCACAATGCACAAGCTGCAATTTATCGAAGGCTTTACCGCGCTGAAGGTGGAAAAACCAACCTTGGGCGAACCTATCCCGTTCATCAGTGCGCAGTATGATTTGATGAAAAAAGGGGTCAAGGAAATGATTTCTCTGTTTGGCTCTGAAGGCAAAGCAAACAAGGTTTAAGGGCGGGACATGCAGGCACTGATATTCGATTGCGATGGAGTCTTGGTTGATACCGAGCGAGATGGGCACCGCGTAGCTTTCAACAAGGCATTTGCTGCCAAAGGCCTTTCTGACAATTGGTCAGTGGACCGTTATCATGAACTGCTTCTGACAGCCGGTGGCAAAGAGCGCATGAAACGTCATTTTGATGAAACGGCCTGGCCTGTCCCGAACGAGGCACGCGAAGACTTCATCAAGGATCTTCATCGTCTGAAGACTGACATTTTCATGGAACTTATCGAAGAGGGACAATTGCCACTTCGACCCGGAATTTCCCGCATTATGAACGAGGCGATAGATGCGGGGGTAACCTTGGCGGTATGCTCAACATCCAACGAGCGCGCCGTGCAGTCAATAGTTGACAGGCTGCTGGGTGACAGGGTTTCCGCAAATATTACAGTTTTTGCCGGTGACATGGTCAAATCCAAAAAACCAGATCCCGCGATCTATCTGTTGGCACTGAGCCAACTGAGCCTTGATCGGGACCAATGCGTCGTGGTGGAGGACAGTAACATCGGCCTGACATCCGCACGTGCAGCAGGTATCCGCTGCCTGGTGACAAAATCTTCTTATACCGAAAATGAGGACTTTTCAGCGGCGCAGGCAATCGTCCCAAATATGGATGATGACAATGGTCAAGCCATTTCAATAAGCACACTAAGCGCGCTTTTAGACTGAAACAAAGTGGAAGCCCTGCGGGGCTGGAGGCCCGGTCAACAATTATGAGAGTTGGAATAATCGGATTGGGCACGATGGGGGCACCAATGGCGCGCCGCCTGGCTGCCGCTGGGAACGAAATGTCGGTCTTTGATGTTAGCTCCAAAGCTCTCGCCGCATTCCAACACCTAGAAAACACGCGTGTGGCAACCTCCCCTGCGGATGCAGCCGAGAACGTCAATATCTTGATCACCATGCTCCCTGAATCAAGCCATGTCAGGGATGCACTTTTAGGCCCGGACGGCGCCGCCACACGAATGAAGCCAGGCGGGATTGTTCTGGAAATGAGTACCGGAGATGTTCAAGCCCTGTCATCCCTGTCTCGTGACTTGACCGAATTTGAACTGCGTTTGATAGACGCACCCGTCGGCCGCACTCCGCTGGACGCAGAGCGCGGAACACTTTTGATCATGGTAGGCGCGAGCGAAGACGATATCAGGACGGTCAAACCTATCCTTGAAGCCCTGGGTGATGAAATCGTTCATGTCGGACCGTTCGGCAGCGGACTAAAGCTGAAATTGGTCAATAATTACATGAGCATGATTGGCATGGTCATGACCGCCGAAGCCCTGAACGCTGCGCAAATGCTGGGACTGGATCTGGAGCAGACTGTGCACGTCCTGCAAAGCACCACAGCTGGGCGCGGCCAGATCAATGTGAACTTTCCAAACAAGGTTTTACGGGGAGACCTCACTCCGGATTTTCCCCTTCGCCTGGGACTGAAGGACATCAGTCTTGGCGTGAAGCTGGCTCAATCCGCAGGGGCACCAACTCCTCTGGGCGCAGCGGCTCAACAGATGTTTGTGATGGCCGAAACCTGGGGCAGATCTGAACAGGATTGCACCGCGATGTTGCACCTTATGAGAGATATGGCAGGGCCGCCCACGGGCGATGCCAAAAAGGAAAAAACATAACAGACGGGGAGATTGAAAATGTCGGATACAAATGAAAGCTCAACTGTGCGGGCGATACTTGCTCAATTTCAAGACGCTCTTTCAACAGGTGATGTTGATAGAGCAGCCGAGTGTTTTCTTGAGACCGGCTATTGGCGTGATCTGCTGAGCTTCACATGGAATATCAAAACGATGGAAGGGCGAACCGCCATTGTTGATATGCTCAATGCCCAACTGGATGCTGTTAAACCAAACCAAATCAAAATCGATGATACAGAGCAGGTGACAGAAGATGATGGCGTCATCTCAGCATGGTTCGACTTCGAAACATCTGTTGGACGTGGCCGCGGTCACATCAGACTAAAAAACAACAAGATATGGACCTTGTTGACATCCCTGAGTGAATTAAAGGGACATGAAGAACAATCGGGCCCTACCCGTCCATTGGGCGCGCATCCTGGTGTGAATAAAAATCGCACGACTTGGAAAGAAGATCGCGAACACGAACTGGCTGATCTGGGATACAGCACCCAGCCTTACACCGTTATTATTGGCGGCGGTCAGGGCGGTATAGCCATGGGCGCGCGGCTGCGGCAGTTGGGTGTGCCCACAATAATTCTTGATAAGAACAAACGGCCCGGTGACAGCTGGCGCAACCGTTACAAGTCGCTTTGCCTGCATGATCCGGTTTGGTACGATCATCTGCCCTATCTGCCGTTCCCCAAAACCTGGCCAGTGTTCACACCCAAAGACAAGATTGGTGACTGGCTTGAGATGTATACCAAGGTGATGGAGCTGAACTACTGGACCAGCTCTGTCTGCACGTCCGCGGCCTATGACGAGGCAACAAAGGAATGGTCCATAGAGGTCGACCGGGACGGAGAGAAAGTCAGTTTGAAAGCCAAGCAACTGGTGCTGGCCACCGGTATGTCGGGTAAACCAAACATCCCCGAATTCCCGGGCGCCGACCAATTCAAGGGTGATCAACACCATTCCTCAAAACACCCTGGTCCGGACGCATATAAGGGTAAGAAGGCACTGGTAATAGGGTCCAATAACTCGGCCCACGACATCTGTGCAGCGCTCTGGGAAAACGATGTCGATGTGACAATGATTCAACGCTCGTCGACCCATATCGTTCGCTCTGAATCACTGATCGAACATGGGCTAAAGCCACTTTATTCAGAACAGGCTATAACTGAAGGAATGACCACCGAAAAAGCTGATTTAACCTTTGCTTCAATACCTTACGGTCTATTACCGGAACTCCAAAAACCGGTCTACGATACGATCAGGGAGCAGGACAAAGAGTTTTACACCAGCTTGGAAAATGCAGGATTCAAGTTGGATTATGGCGTGGGTGACACCGGTCTGTTTTTGAAATATCTGAGACGTGGATCAGGATATTACATTGATGTGGGAGCCAGCCAACTGGTCATCGATGGCCAGATTCAATTGGCACATGGACAGGTCAAAGAGATCGTCGAAGACGGCGTCTTGCTAGCAGATGGGACCAAGCTTGAGGCCGATCTGATTGTGTATGCCACGGGATACAATTCCATGAGTGGATGGGTGGCTGATCTGATCGGGCAAGATGTTGCTGACAAGGTTGGCATATGCTGGGGACTGGGATCTGAAACGCCCAAAGACCCCGGCCCGTGGCAAGGCGAATTGCGCAATATGTGGAAGCCGACGCAACAGGTCGCTATGTGGTTCCACGGTGGTAACTTGCATCAATCGCGCCATTATTCACAATACCTTGCCTTACAGATCAAGGCTCGCATGGAAGACATTCCAACGCCTGTCTATGGTCTTCCGGAAACCCACAACATCGACCGTGGTTGAAAGCTGCAATTGATGGAAAAAGGGTCACTGAAGCTGAGGCGCAAATGGTTGCCGAAGCAGGGTTCACAATGACTGTTTTGCAAAACCTCAACCTGCGAATGAAAAGAAACACAAGAAAGTGACGCATTTTGGCTAGTATAGTTTTCGACCTGGACGGGACTTTGATCGACAGTGCGCCTGACCTTCAAAAAATTGCAAATGACCTGTTGCAAGCAGATGGTTACGCACCGATTTCGGTAGCCGAAACGCGGTCATTTATCGGAAATGGCGCAAGTGTTTTTGTAGAAAAAATGTGTGGGGCACGCGGCGTACCAAAGAATAGCGAACCACAATACATCGAGGCTTTTCTGAAAGCCTACCAGTCAGCTTTTGACCTGACGGACCCTTATCCCGGCGTGAGGTCGGCGCTTGAGAAACTAAAAGCGCAAAACCACAAATTGGGCATATGTACAAACAAACCCATTGGTCCTTGCCATGCAGTTTTATCGCATCTGAAGCTGGCCGAATTTTTTGACACGATCATTGGCGGAGATAGCTTGCCGGTCAGAAAACCTGATCCGGCAACACTGTTCGCTGCTTTTGACGCCTTGCAAGGTGATGTCTCCATCTATGTGGGAGATAGCGAAGTTGACGCAGAGACAGCGCAACGGGCTAATGTTCCCTTTTTGCTTTTCACGGAAGGCTACAGAAAAACATCTGTCGATCAGATTCCACACATTGCGCCATTTTCACATTTCCGGGAGCTTGAGGGCCTGATCGCTCAATACTAGAAACGCAGAATTGCCCTCATAGAAGGCCCGGTGACGAGAGCTCTTGAGCGGGCCATTGAAAGTTGGAACATGATTGGCTGGATCCACACAGCCTTTGATAGACCGTCGGCGCCTCCCCTGGCGCAGCCAGACGGAAGCCAATCAGCGAGAGAGGCCGTGTGTGTCGTCCATCAAGGCTGGACAACACCTTGTCCGCCTCAGTTTGGTTTCTGCTGACAACGCCACAAATTCCGCAATATAATAACGAAACAATGTCAGCTCGACTCAATCAAATTTGATTGCCGGTTTGACTCTACGAAAGGGTTCTGATGCGCCGCTTTATTGTATTCCTGTTTTCTCACGGCATTGTACTGACGATTGGCGTTGCTCTGGGCATTTATTTGTTGCCAATTCTGACTGCGCCTGAGTCACCCGATACAGCCATGCTCGAACAGAAAGCGCAAAGCGCTCTCTATTCGGCGGATTTTACACGCACACTCAAAGGTAGCGACTTTCTACACTGGGGCGAAGGCAAGGTAAGTATTACGCCAACACAGATCGTGCATGCGGGCAGCCTCTCACCTGGACCCGATTATAAGGTTTATTTGGTCAAGACATTTGTTCAGGACGAAGATGAGTTTCTGCCAATAAAAAATGAATCGGTCATCATAGGTGATGTGAAAACCTTCTCCGGCTTCCTGCTCGATATGCCAGATGGGGTGAATGTCGAGGACTACACCACGGTTCTGGTTTGGTGCGAGACATTTGGCGAATTTATCACAGCTGCCAAATATCGTTGACAAATGTCGGGGCAACCCGGCCAAACTCCGATTTCCGGCGGAGATCGGCACGAATGCCATACCAATTGTGACATGTTTTGGAAAAGCCAAGGCAGTGGTGGCAAATGCTGCCCACAGGCCCGCAATCCTTGATGCTGGGTCGTCTTATTCTAAGACACACCGCTACTGGATGCCCTGATCTTCAATTCAACATCTGCAATGTATGGTGTTTCCAATTGTCTTCCGTTTTCCAGCCAGTCGACAAGCGCTTGTGCAGCCCAGATGCCAAATCCGGCAATGTTACAGTCGACTGAAGACAATTTGGGCCATGTGTTATCACACTCTTCAATGTCATCGAAACCAACGATACGGATATCTCGCCCAACCGCACGGCCAATCTCTGCAAACCCGGAAAGCATCCCAAGTGCAACCTGATCATTAAAACAAAGCACGCCATCGACATCAGGGTGTTCACGACTTATCGCAATTGCCATCTCTCGTCCGAACAGGCGGGTCGTGGGGCCATGCCACGCCAATGGCAGGCGCCCCTGCTCCTTCAGAACAGTGAGATAGCCCAGCATACGCTCTTGTGTGATTTCACGCCCAGCAAGCCAAGCCTGGACGATTTTGGATGCAGGACATGGCTGGAATTCGATGGCCTAATCGCTGTTAATTAAGTGTGTCCTCTGAACCCTGTTCACTCGGAGTAAGCTGCGTTCGCGCGGTCTCATTGAGCCTCGGTGCTAAAATTTCGCAACGTTGTCAGCAGATGTTCGAACGGTTCCGTTTGCCGGAGACTTTCGCGATAAGCCATACCGGTTTCAAACTCAAAAAGTGGTCGATCAAGATTGACAATACGGATGCCGGATGATGTGAAAAGCTCCAGAATGGGTTCGGTCAGAAATACAATAAATGGCCCTTCAACCACCATTCCTATCGCTGCAAGCAATGATTTGGTTTGAACGACAACGCTAAACTTGCGGCCCAGCTTTTTCTCAATCGGTCCAATAACATTAGAAACGACATGGGAATCTTCGTGAAACATCACAATCGGAAACTCGATCAATTCCTCAGGAGATACTGTATCCGCATGTGCCAGGCTGGATTGGCGGTTGCACCCAACAGCGTAGTGCTGTTGCAAGAGATGTTGTTTGACAAATCCCTCGGGCGGTGCCTCTTTTTGTTTCATTTCGCCCAGAACAAGATCGAGATCCCCGCGATAGAGTCGCTCCAAAGCAATTGGTGTGAGACCAATATCGAGTTCAATTTTCAACTCAGGAAATTTGCCATGAAGGTCTCTGATTATGGGCGGTAGAAAGCATGACCCCCAGGCGGTCCCGGCCGTAATGCGCAGAACCCCTGTCCCACCTGTAACGATGTCCCGAATCTCTTCGCGGGCAAGTGTTCCCTGATCAATTATGTTCTTGGATCGCAAATAGAGCCGTTCACCGGTGATCGTTAGTATGACGCCTTTTTTAGTACGCTCGAACAATTTGCACGCATACATCTCCTCAATGCGCTTGATCGATTGGGTCAAAGATGGCTGAGAAAGGTTCAGCGCTTTCGCCGCGCCTTGAATGGAACCGACTTCGGCGACTGTGACGAAGCGTTTTACCAAATTCAGGAATTGATCCTGCATATTTGTTTTCCCTATATCGATTAAGAAATAACGATTATCAAACTATATAAAATTTGGCTAGCATTCCTCTAGTTTCAAAGGGGAAGCAATGCGCACGATATTCTGTTTGTTCGATTCACTGAACCGAACTGCTCTTGGTTGCTATGGCGGCGACGAGATTCCGACACCGAATTTCGACAGGTTTTCAAAACGCGCGATTACCTATGACAACCATTTTGTTGGCAGCCTCCCCTGCATGCCTGCTCGAAGAGATCTCCATACCGGGCGACTGAATTTCATGCATCGCAGTTGGGGTCCGCTGGAGCCCTTTGATAATTCCTACCCGGAATTATTGAAGAATTCCGGCGTCTATTCGCATCTGGTCACGGATCACAATCATTATTTCGAAGATGGCGGGCTGACCTATCACACGCGGTTCTCAAGCTTTGATTTTATACGTGGGCAAGAGAATGACGCATGGAAGGCCATGGTTCAGCCGCCCATGGAGCGCTTCCGGGAAAAAATGGATGAAGGGCTTTATGATCTGACCGGTGATGGCAGGATCAACGACCCCGAAAGAGGCCGCATTCAATTTGCGATCAACAAGGAGTTCATGAAGGACGAGCAGGACATGCCCGGACCCAAATGCTTCAAATCAGGTCTTGAGTTCCTCGACGCCAACAGAAACGAAGATGATTGGCTCCTCCATTTGGAGTGCTTTGACCCACATGAACCTTTTGATGCGCCCAAACGATTCAAAGACCAGTTCCCAACCGATTGGGATGGGAAAATCCTGAATTGGCCTCGCTATGGAGAGGTCGATAACACCGAGGCTGAAATTGCTGAAATTCGCGCAAATTATAAAGCTCTGGTGGCCATGTGTGACGCTTACTTTGGTGAATTGCTCGACTACATGGACAAGCACGACATGTGGAAGGACACAGCCCTTGTCCTGACGACAGATCATGGCCTGCTGCTATCCGAGCATGATTGGTGGGGCAAAAACCTTCAGCCATATTATCGCGAAATTTCACACATTCCATTGATCATTCATGATCCTAGAAAACCGGAAACTGCTGGGTCCCGCATTTCGCAAATAACGCAGACCATTGATTTGATGCCGACACTGCTGGATCTCCATGACACGGCTATGCCGAAGGAAGTGCGTGGCAAAACAGTCCTAAATCATGTCGGTGCGGCGCAGACCGAAGATCATGAATATGCGCTCTTCGCCATGTTTGGCGGACCAATGGGGATCACGGATGGAAACTATGATTTCTATCTCTACCCACCAGACATTCAGGCCGAAGGTCTTCACGAATACACATTGATGCCAACGCTTATCCGATCACGCATGACGCCGAAGGAATTGAAGACCGCCGAGCTGGATCGCAGCTTTGAGTTTACCAAGGGCGCACCGGTTTTGAAAATCAATGCAATGACGGATTCCAGGCGGATTCCCTGCGTTGACAACAACTACATCCGAAATGTTGGAACGCGTCTCTACCATACAGCCCATGACCCGTCTCAGGAAAATCCGATCAGAGATTTTGACGTTGAACACCGGATGTCGAATGCGATCCTACGCATTCTGGCTGATCACGAATGCCCACCGGATTTTTATGAGTGGTTTGGCATCAATCAAGTCGCCAGCACGGGAGAGCTGGCGGTCAACAACTAAGATATCAACTAGGGAGAAAGACATGAGACATAAACTGAAGCTGGGAACGGCAATCGCCGCATTGACTGCGTCAATGTTGACAACATCAGCAATGGCCACTGAAGAAGTCACAATCCTGATCAACAACTCACCATGGTATGGTGGCTTTGAAGCCGTTGTTGAAAAATACGAAGCTGATACTGGCAACAAGGTCAACATCGATCGCACACCATACCCCGGTGTACTCGAAAAAGCCCGCAATGCGGTGCGCGGCACCGCCAGCCCATATGATCTCGTAAATCTCGATTCATCCTGGATTGTTGAGTTTTACTCCGGCGGCTTTGTAACGCCTTTGAATGACATCGATCCCGATTTTACCCTTCCCGAGGGTACTGTCACAGCCGGTGATTCAATCTACTGGAACGCTGACAAGAATTGGCCCACCAAAGACGGTGGCAAGCTGATGGCATTCTCGCCAAATGCAAACTCGCATCTTTGGTATTACCGTATGGACCTCGTGGAAAAAGCACCGGAAACCTGGGACGACGTGTTTGCCGCTTGCGAGGCGAACCACAATCCGCCGACCACTTATGGAGCAGTTCAACGCGGCGAACGTGGAAATCCAATCCGATTTGCGTTCATGCCCCATATGCTCGGCCATGGCGGCTCAATCCTGAAAGATCCTGAGAATGGCGACTTTACAGTCACATTCAACAGCCCGCAGAATTTGAAAGCTCTGGATAATTTCATCAAACTTCTCAAAACCTGCAGCACTAATAATCCAGGCTCTGTCGGCCAGGGTGAAATGATCCAATCTGTATTGGCCGGCAAGGCGGTGCAGGCCGGTATCGTGGTCGCTGCACAGGCGCAGATGGACAATCCGGAAAAGTCCGCTGTTGTTGGCAAAATCGGCTTTGGCATTTTCCCGCGCCCAGCAGATGGCGAGCACCATCCGGTATTCGGCACATGGCAAATGGCAGTTCCACATAATGTCGAAGAGGGTAAGAAAAAAGCGGCCATGGAATTCATCAACTATTTCCTGACCGAGGAAGCACAAATAGATTATGCCGAGGGCGGCGGCATTCCCGTGAACACCAACGTTCTGCGCGGCCCACTCTCTGAAGAAGACCGCTTCCGCTGGATGAAGCCATATGCCGAAACTGCGGAGAAAGCCTCACAGGTGCTCCTTTACAATGAGGGTCCGCAGGTGGAGCAAATTATCGGATTGCGGCTGAACCAGGCCCTGATTGGTGAAATGTCAGCAACAGAGGCGTTGAATGCGGCGGCTGATGAAATTCATGCAATCATGAAAGAATCTGGCCGCAATACGGGTACGCTTCCTAAGCTTTGAAGTTGACTTGAACTGCTGGAGTCCTCCCGGCAAAGATGCACCGGAAACCAGTCAACCGGTTTTCGGTGCATCAATTTGCAACGTTTCGTTTTTGTCGAAGGGGCCGTATTCGGCACGGAAGGTGACATGAAACCCGATACATCATTCAGACTCGGACGATTTGATGCCTTGTGGGCATTCTGCGACCGTCATTTCAAACTGTTGGCGCTTCTTCCCGCCGCTCTGATGCTCATCGCTCTGACGATTTATCCAGTCATCGAGCTGGGATTCATGAGCACATCAAAGATAACATTTGAAAACACCGAGCTCATTCGGGAACCGGCATTCTGGGACAATGTCGGCAAGCTTGCTGGTGACTGGATCTACGGCAAAGCGCTCACCAACACATTTTACTTTGTTCTTGTATCGACCAGCATAGAAATGGTTTTGGGATTCGCCTTGGCATTGGCCGTGAGCGAATTGGTAAAAGGGCGTGGCCTTGTTCGCACCAGCATGCTGCTGCCAATATTGATCCCACCCGTTGCGATCGGCAATATCTGGCGCCTGATGTACAATCCGGACTTCGGCATCATCAACACGATTTTCACCAGCGTGGGCTTGCCGGCAATGGATCTGCTCGGATCCACCGAAACAGCGCTCCTGGCTGTGGTTCTTGTTGACGTTTGGCACTGGACACCATTGGTGTTTCTCATATTGCTCGCTGGACTGGAAGCACTGCCGAATGATGTGATGGAGGCAGCGAATGTTGACGGGGCGAACTATCGTCAAATCCTGTTTCACATCATCATACCTTTGATGTGGCCTGCTTTGATGGTTGCCTTTATCTTCCGCTCCATCGTCGCCTTCAAGGTATTTGATCAGATCTTTCTGCTCACCTCCGGCGGTCCCGGCACCTCAACAGAAGTCGCCAGTCTTTACGTTTACAAGGTATTCTTCCAGCAAAACCAGCTTGGTTACGGCGCGCTTCTTGCCCTCGTAACAATCGCCATCGTCTGCGGTTACCTTGGTGTCTTTGGCCTCGCCCAACGGCGTCTTATGGGGTCGAAATAATGGTCAGAAAATCATGGAAAACGGCCTCAATCTGGACTGGTGTGCTCTTTGCCCTGCTTCTGATCATTTTGCCGTTCATCTGGATTGTTGGCATATCATTTAAGTATCAGATCGCGATTCTAACCGCACAATTTCCCTTTGACCCGACCTGGGTGAACTACGAACGTGTGTTGTTCGGGAAAAGCTCTGACTTTCTATTCAACATGCGAAACAGCCTGATTGTTGCCATTGTAAGCACCGCGCTGGTGTTGATTGTTGGCACCCTGGCCGCATATTCACTTGCCTGGCGCAAATGGTCACGACTGGTCAGCGGTGTCTTCTTGGCTTGGACGCTTATCTTCAGCGTCATTCCACCCATTACATTGACCGGACCCTGGTATTTGATTTTCAGAGAGCTGGGACTGTTCAACACGCTGACAGGCCTCACACTCACACACATCGTCATCAATCTCCCCATGACGATCTGGCTGATGATGACAGCCTTTGGCAACATTCCCCGTGATCTGGAATCGGCAGCCATCATGGATGGGTGCCGCCGCACCGAAGCATTCAGATTGATACTTCTGCCACTTTGTACGCCCGGCCTGATAGCAGCCGGACTGCTCGCCTTCATCTTCTCGTGGAGTGAATTTGGCATAGCGCTGAACCTCACAGCTAAAGAAACCATGACCATTCCGGTAGCGATTGCATCTTATGCCGGCCAATACGAAATCCTGCATGGAGAGATGGCTGCTGCAGCTGTTCTCTCATCCATTCCGGCCATAATTCTTATGTTTCTGGGACAGAAATTCATCGTTCGCGGCCTGACCGCAGGCGCAGTGAAATAGGGGCCTGATATGGCAAACGTAAATCTGGAAAACGTTGGTAAGAACTACGGCACTGTGAATGTGCTCAAAGCCATCAATCTTGAAATCACGGATGGAGAATTCGTGGTCCTCATTGGTCCTTCCGGGTGCGGTAAGTCCACCTTGCTGCGGATGATCGCAGGGTTGGAGACAATCACGGAAGGCGAAATGCGTCTGGACGGGGATTTGATCAATGAACGCGAAGCGCGTGACCGTGATATCGCAATGGTTTTCCAGTCCTATGCACTCTATCCCCATATGAATGTCGCCAGAAACATCGGCTTTCCATTGAAAATAAGAAAGGAAGATGCTGCGACAATTGATCGGCGTGTTCAGGAAGTCGCGGAACTCACCGGATTGTCTGAGTTACTTGATCGCAAGCCTGCAGCTCTGTCCGGCGGTCAGCGCCAGCGTGTTGCCATGGGTCGCGCAATTATCAGAAATCCGCGTCTCTTCCTGTTCGACGAACCGCTCTCTAATCTTGATGCCAAGCTGCGTGTTCAGATGCGCCTGCAAATCCGCGATCTTCATAGAAAGGTCGGAGCAACGTCGATTTATGTCACACATGATCAGGTCGAGGCGATGACTCTGGCCGATCGGATTGTTCTCTTGCACGACGGCAATATCCAGCAAGTCGGATCGCCATTGGAACTCTATGAAAGACCCGCGAATGCTTTCGTGGCCGGTTTCATCGGCTCACCTGAAATGAACTTTCTCAATGGCAAGATCGCTGGGACGAAAGCGGCACCTGAATTCAGGTCCGGAACCGATGTCCAGGTAACGTTACCAAACACCTTGGCGAAGTCTGTACAGATGGACCAGGATGTCATCCTCGGCATCAGGCCGGAACATCTGCATCCCGGAAAGACAGGCATCGTGGCAAAAGTGCGGGATTCTGAACTTCTCGGTTCGGAAACACATATCTTTGCTGAGGCTGAAAACACGCTTCTGACAAGTGTGATCTCAGGCAGCAACAAACCGATTGCTGGCACGGAACTCCTGCTCGAACCAGACCTCTCGCACCTCCATCTCTTTGACGCCAATTCAAAATTGCGAATTGGCGCATAGGTCTGATTTCTGCCGGTTCAAAGGAGGCGGTCAAGAAAATTGGGGTCTCTCAATAGACGGTTTCGCGTGTTTTTACCGACGGCGCTTCAACGCGACACCGAGCCAACTGTCCGGTCAATTGGCAAAAGCACCCGGTGTTTCATTGTGACATCTGGCAGATTTTGGCAGGCATGAGCCAGAGCAAGACTGGATATTTCATCCATTTGATCTCAAATGACCGTTAGGAACCCGGGCTTGCCGTTGGGGCGCCAAACCATTTGACCAATTTCGACACGACGGGCCGAGTGGTCAGGAAGACGCGATAGCCCACCTCAAGAACCGGTATAACGCCGGGGATCGTAGAAGCTCTGGCTGCCCATCGCCAACCGGGAAGGGACTTCCAGACTTCTGCAAAAGCGCGAGCCCCTGATAAGAGACTGCCGTCCGGAAGGCGAACATGGAACCGGCGCATCGCATCATCAGACGACAGGTCTGAGCCGAGTTCAGCACCCTTATCCGAAACATCGACGAAACCCAGCCGGTTGCCACCCTCAAGGGACGCGTAATGGCCGATCTCGGCCGTGCATATCGGACAGGAGCCGTCAAAATAGATGGTCGGTCCCATAGCGGTGGTTTCTGCTTTGGTTCTCATGTGAAATCTTTCCTGAATCACGATCAAATTATTCTCAGTGCCCACAACGCAAACCACTCCGAACCGACGCCAGGGCCTCTGCTGGTGTATTTGCAAAAGACCTTTTCGTCAGCCGGTCATGGAGGGATCCGCCATCCTGAAAATTCGACATCTTTCTGGGTTGGTCTGTGCCGGGCACTAGATGTTTCTCTAAGACTGTTACGTCGGGAAGCACACTTCAGACGACTCGCGCGTCAATACGTCGCCCCGCGATTTGCGTCCAACGTTGGTGCCTTGCACCTCACACTTAAATCGTTTGTGTAATCAAATCAGTAGCCGAAACTGAAGCCACCGCATTCACCCAAGTGGGGAGGGAATATCATCCGGGAGAAGTTTCTCATTGCGTAAATCGGACCAAAAAGCGTTTGGGATTTTGAAGTCCAGGTAACTGACGTTTTGTTCGACTTCTTTTGAACTGACTGCGCCGAAAACTACGGAAACGACTTCCGGCGCGGCAAGCGGAAATTGCAGAGCAGCAGCAGCCAGCGGCACATTATGAGCATTGGCGACGCGCGTAAGTTGTTTTACCCGTTCGATGACACTCTCGGGCGCCTTGCCATATTCGTATTTGGCGTCATCGGTCACGCCAGTGGCCAGTATTCCAGAATTGAAGGCACCGCCAACCACAACAGACGCGCCATGGCCGCCCGCTCTCAGCATCTCGTCGCGGTAGATTTCATGTTCAAGGAGTGTATATCGGGACGCGACCAGAAAAACGTCAAGGTCGGCAGCATCCAGAAACCTGTTGATCATGCCGCGCTCATTAATCCCGGCGCCAATTGCCTTGACCTCACCAGATCTTTTCAGTTCTTCCAGTGCTTTGTAGCCGCCAGTGTCCAATTCATTGAATTTGGCATCCAACTCACTTTCTTCCGCAAAATATCCATGGTCCAGATCATGGATAAACAGCGCATCAACCTGATTAATACCCAAGCGTTGAAGACTGTCTTCATAAGAGCGCATGATCGCATCATATGTAAATTCGTGTACGACATCGAACTGCAACGGCGCTTGCCAGGCGGGCGGTTTGTATGTCGCCCGATTTTTGGGCGCGCGCAGGACACGGCCAACCTTCGTTGTCAGTATGTAGTCTTGTCTTGGACGGTCATACAAAGTGCGACCAGTGCGGTGCTCGGCTTGACCCAAGCCATACCAGGGCGCCGTATCGTAATATCTCAGCCCTGCGTCCCAGGATGCCTCAAATGTCTCGCGCGCGCTCGCTTCGTCAATGGCTGCATAAACGCCACCAAGGGGGCATGTTCCAAGTCCCAGAACGGGCAATTTTAAATCTGTTTTGCCGACGGTACGAAGTTCATTGGGGCGCATGTCAATCCACTTCTTCAAGAGACGATATTTCGATCAACTTACCTGCCTCTGCAGACTGGTAGGCAGCTTCAGCCAAACTATAAGTTTGCAGACTGTCTTCTGCCGATGTCTCAAACGGTTGGCCAGAGCGAAGCGCATCGATGAAATGTTGCTGGGTTTTGGGTACTGAATCTTGAATTTGAATCCAGGGCTCTGATGTCCAACTGCGGCTATCATCTTGAATTTTCTCGTCGCGCGTTGTTCCATTTGAATGAATACGCAGCACTTCCCCTTCAAGAATTTGCACTGTGCCCAGTCGGCCTTCGATTTCGCCCAACGTCTGCGGAAACAGGCTCGGTGTGCGATGTGAGGCGTAACTCACGTCAATAATTGATGTTGCGGCGTTGTGGTGGCGCAACAGCATCGTCGCGGCATCTTCACCTGCAATACCCTCTTTGACGGATTGGTTGATGCAGGTAACCGCATCTGCATCGCCCATCAAAAACCGCGCCAGATCAATCATATGAATGCCAACGTCCATAATCATGAAGCGCTTGGTTTTCGTCAGATATGGCTGGTTTGTGTAAACGTCGATATCATTGCGCCAGGAAAGTCGAGCAAATGTGGTTTCACCGATTTCTCCGCTATCCAGAATTTCACGCAAACGGCGGAAGACATTCTGGAAACGAAAATTCTCGTGAAGCATCACGCGCACGCCGGCAGATTCAGCGTTGGCCTGAATGCGCCGACACGTTTCGATATCGGGCGCAAATGGCTTCTGAACGATCACGGGCACACCTGCCTCGACGGCAAGTGCGACCAGATCTTCATGTGTATCCATCGTTGTACAAATATCGACGAAATCAAACGCGCCGGATTTCAAAATCGACGCGTCCACATGGAAATCTGGAATTGAATATTCCTTCGCATAGGCCTCAGCGCGAGCAGGATCAAGATCACACACAGCACCGATCTGCGCCCCTTCGACATCCGCCCAGGCATGCAAATGATTGCGTGAGAAGAAACCGCATCCAATCAAAAGTCCATTGAGTGGCTTGTTCACCGGCCCCCTCCTTCGCGCACAAACATCACGGCATAAGCATCCAGTTCAGCAATGTCTGCAACCGAGGCCGACGGTTCTGGTTTCAGGTCACGTGATAAAGCGGCAAGGCTCGACGCATCTAGCACGATGGCTTGCGCATCAGCGATATCCATCTTTGGGATGGGCCGTGGCGTCGTGGCCAAGTTTGTCATCAGCGCAAACCGCCGCCCGTCGCGTTCCCACAACAATTGCGCCACATCATTTTGTGTGGATGCACCCAATATCGTTCCGCCGCCAGCAGCGTTTATCCAACACGCCACATGATAGAGCGGATACGCCGTACCAACCGATTGGTCATCCCAATATGCGCGCGGAAATTTCTGAGGGGTAGAAATCAGGCCGAAGGGGCCGACCGGTGCCCCAAATGCAAACCGATCCAATCCAAATGGTGCACTACGTGCCAGATAACCCACAATCCAGGCCGCCGCAAAAAGGCCACGTTGCCTCGGATCTTGGGCAGCCATACCTTCACGTTCATCTGGATCATTATCTGATGGTGCCGGGCCATAAGGGTTCAACCGGGCGCCAATACCAGTTGGCCCCACCGCAATTGGCAAACCGCCAGCAAGCGCAACCGCCGAGCCCAGTATATGCGGCAGCGATTGAAGTGTTTCCATGACTGACGCATCATCAGCGGCGTGAACCACCGGTGTGGTTGCAAAGGTAACACCATGCCACAATGATGGATCAGGTCTCTTCCGATTGAATTCAGTGAAGAAAGCTGGCGTGCCACCAATTCGCCTGGCCTCTGGAAATTGATCCGCGAGATGCGCCGCGATGGCTTTTTCCGGAGGATGCGGAGGGCGCTCCTGGCCGGGCTGAAAGCTTTGCTCATCGACTTTTGCAAATGCGGACACATGTGACACGGCTACGCCAGCCGCTTTCAAGCGATGACCTATCGATGAAAGCTCGACGCCAGCGGCCTCATCATTGCTGGCTTCCAGAACAATCTGCAGTTCCAGCGTTGCGCCTGTGATTTCCAGAAGTTTAGCCAGGTCTGAAAACGCAACATCTGTTTTTTCCACTGTGCTATCGAACCGCAGCATAATGCGGTTTGGTGCCAGTGCCCGCATCGCGTCGGACTGTTCAAGAGCTTTGGTCGCTTGAGAAACAATGTCCAAAGGCAGGGCAAATGACGGCATTTTCTGATCTGCAATAATCGGCACGGCCACGGCAGATTTTGCCTGAGAAGACGCGCCATCATCGGTGATCTTGATGTGAACAGCCTGCTCGACCGGTTCGTCAGGCAGGAGCTGATAAGGATAGGGCAAGCCAATTGGACGGCTATAGGTTTTGAAAGATGCATCGGACCAATTTCTGTGGTCCTCCATTTCAAAGATGTCACCCTCAAAACGTGTTTCAACTGTCAGCCCTGAAACCGGCTTATGGGTAATGGCTTGCATATCCATCACCGGTTGGCCGGGAGAGATTTGCGCAGGCATCTCAAGGGCCCGCGCTGGATCGTTTGCATGATCCACATTGACCTGCGTGCCCGCAAACCCATCCAATGGGTGCAGTATCACAAAGCCGCTTCTGTTGGTGTCAAAGGGAACTTCAGAGCGTATGGTTGAGGTTGCGGATAAAGAGCCGGCAGCGCTTCCTTCCAGGAGAACCTGCACGACAACCCCATTATCCTTTTCGCCATAATGCGCATCATATGAGACGGAAAAGCGATCGGTGTCCTGCTCAAGGGACAGGTTTGAAATGTCTGCCGGTGGGGTTCCCCATCCAGGCGTACGCACGAGAAACATGATGGCGCGCAATATTTCCAAACCGTCCCATTTGATCCAGCGCAACGCGCCTGCATCATACACAGCCTCCAGCTTTCCAGCCTTCAGGGCCTGTGTCTTGGCTTCCGGATTTGCAGTCCCTGTTAATAAGATATCTCGTGTCATCGGCTTTGCTTCTTAATAAATGCGTCGAAGGCGACAGCAGCAATAATGATAAGTCCAATCATGACCTGTTGTGTGTAGGGTGACACATTCAAGATGACGAGGCCATTCATCAACACGCCTGTCAGCAGCGCACCGATTACCGTCCCGACAACGCCGCCCGTCCCGCCATACAAACTCGTCCCCCCAATGACCACCGCGGCAATTGCCGTCAGTTCATACCCTGTTCCAGCAACCGCTTCCGCGGAATTGAGCCGTGCGGCCAAAACGAAACCAGCCATGCCCGAACAAAAACCAATCACCCCATATGTGGCAATGGTGACAAGGTTCACATTGATACCTGAAAGCCGCGCGGCATCAGGATTTGACCCAACGGCATAAACGGCACGACCAAACCGGGTTTGCGTGAGCACAAGATAAGCGACCAGGGCAACGACTGCGAATATAATGACGGGGACAGGAATGGGTCCCACCAGGCCACGGCCCCACCATCCAAATTCGGCACTAAACCCCGAAACCGGGCCACCATTGCTTATAGCCAGCGCTATCCCCCTAAATATCGTAAGACCGCCAAGCGTAACGACAAACGCTGGCACCGCCAGCCAGGCAATAGCCATGCCTTGCAAGACACCTGCCACCGTTCCTGCTGCAAGCGCAGCCACGGCTGCGAAAGCCCAATGAAAACCAGTGCCATCTGCGGTCAATGAGAAATTTCCTTCCACACCGCCTTTTGCAACGACAGCTGCACATAGTCCGGTCACAGCGACCAAAGAACCAACAGACAAATCAATGCCGCGGATGAGAATGACAAAAGTCATGCCGACCGCGATGATACCAAAAATTGATACCTGTCTTAAAATATTGAAGATATTCAGCGACATCAAAAACCGCGGCTGCAGAATTGCAAAAATGAGCACCAACAGAAGAAGAAAGATCAGCGGAGCCAATTTGCCCAGCAGAGCATATCTGCGAGCACGCGCCATCGCTGCGTTGGGATCTTCAGTCATAAACATTCACCTGGGTAACGAAATTCTGGAAATTTAATCATGCTTTGTCATCTTCATCATCAAGGATTCAGCAGTGGCAGAAGTGGCCTCAACTTCGCTGGTCACATTGCCTTCCAAAAGGGTGATTATGCGATCAGAAAGGGCAAGGATCTCCGGCAAATCCGATGAAATCAACAAAACAGCAACACCCTGCGCCGAAATTTTGCGAATGAGATCGTGGACATCTTCCTTGGCACCGACATCAACACCGCGCGTGGGTTCATCTACAATCAGGACACGCGGATGCCGCGCAATCCAACGTGCCAGAATGACCTTTTGTTGATTGCCTCCCGACAATGTCGCGATTGGCGATTTGATACTGGCGGCGCGAATGTCGAGCGTTTCAATGTACTGTTCCAATAATTTTGCCTCACCCGCACCATCATTCCGTCCAAATAGCTTGGGTGGCACAACACCGGTTAGTGCGAAATTCTCTGTCACCGATCTCTGTGGTAAAATTGATAAGGCTTTTCGGTCTTCGGAAACATATCCGATGCCTGCTTTCATGGCGGCAGACGGAGAGGATGGCGCAAATGGCTCTCCTTCCAACAGGACATCACCGCTTCCAATCGGGTCCAGACCAAACAGCATCCTTGCCGTTTCAGTCCGCCCTGCCCCTACGATGCCAGCCAGGCCAAGAATTTCATTTTCATGCAGCGTGAAAGAGACATTGCGCACGCGCTGCGCGACGCGTCCATGCGAACGCGATGCAAGGTTACGAACTTCCAGAACAGTTTTCCCGACACGTCTTTCGGTGCCAGAGCGACCAATTTCCACATCGCGACCCGCCATATCGCGAATGAGCAATGGAATGGTCGTCTCCTTGACTTTGCCCTCAGAGATGGCCTTGCCATCGCGCAAAACAGTGTAGGTGGAACAAAATGCCCGCACCTCATCAAGACGGTGGCTCACATAGAGAACAGCAACCCCATCGCGCGACAACTGCGCGATAATCTCTCCCAGATTCGCAACCTCTTTCGGTGATAGTGACGCTGTTGGTTCGTCCATGATAACGACCCGAGACTCTCGGGTCAGAGCGCGGGCGATTTCCACCATTTGCTGCTCGGCGACCGATAGGCTGTCAACAGGGGCACGAACATCGACATCAAGGTCAAGTCGACCCAGAGCGCTCTGGGTCGCTTCGCGCATATGTTTCCAGTCTATCCGACCAAACCTGGTGGTCGGCAGGTGGCCGGCAAAAACGGCTTCAGCGACCGACAGGTCAGGAAACAGGGATAGCTCTTGCCGAATTACGCTGATACCGGCGTGATCGGCATCGATTGGCTGCATGAACCGTGTGGGTTCACCATCCAGAAAAATTTCACCGCCATCAGGCTGTAACACCCCCGACAGCAGATTGATCATGGTTGATTTTCCGGCACCATTCTCACCCAGAAGCGCGCGCACCTCTCCCGGCTGCAGGGACATTGAAATGCCATCGAGAACGGTAACACCGAAGAAGCGCTTAACCAGACTGCGCGCTTCCAAAAGTATAGTGCCAGAGCGCTGCACGCGCCCTGGCAATTCAGATTTCACCGGATCAATATCCAGCGGCTGACTCATTCGCCGATCAGCCCTACACGCTCAGCGCTATCCAAATTATCTTTGGTGATAGCAATCGGAGCAATCAGGATATTATCACTTTCAGGCATCGCGCCTGTCCGGATATTTTCCACCAAAGTACGCACTGCAATGCGACCCTGTTGGCCAGGGAACTGATCAATCGTTCCTGCCAGAATTCCATCGCGCACACCGCGCAAAGCATCTTTTGAACCATCATAGCCATATATGGCGACCTTACCGGCCAGACCACGGGCTTCGACAGCCTGCGCAGCACCCAGAGCCATATCATCATTGGCAGCGATGATAACTTGTGGTGTTTCAGCCAGACCAGTCAGCACATTTTCAGTTACCGACAGGCCTTTATCACGTGAGAAATCTGCAGCTTGTTCGGAAACAAACACGTATTTATCGCCTGCGGCATCGAGAACCTTATGAGCGCCACCATTACGGTCATTAGCCGTTTTGTCGCCTGGAATTCCCTGAAGATTAACGATGGTCGCGCCATCTGGGAACGCAGCAACAACTGCTGCACCCTGGGCTTCTGCACCAGCAAAATTATCTGCTGCCACGTTAGCAAGAACTGTCGGCACACCGTTTACTGGACGATCGACGGTCACGACAGGAATGCCATTATCGATAGCCTGCTTCACTGGTGCAGCAAGTGCATCCGCATCGGCAGGCGCAATGATAATACCGTCAACCCCTTGCACGATGGCGGATTCAATATCCGCCAATTGCTTAGGCGCAGAAAGCTGGCCATCGGCAACAACAAGCGTAACGCCGCCCAATTTCTTGGCTTCATCTTCCATTTGCTCGTACATGAAAACGAAATGTGGGAATGCAAAACTGAGCGGTGAAACAAAGATTTTGATCTCTTTTGTTTCTGACTGCGCGACACCTGGCAGCGCTGAGGCTCCAAGCAGCAGTGCCGCAGATGCGACAGCAAGAAAAGTACGTTTAAGCATTATGATTATTCCTCCCGTTGAACTCGGACAGACTGTATCCGCACAACATGCATATTGAAAACAAAAAAATACAGTTTATAAAAAAAATCACACAAATCCATGCGAAAAACACGTGAATCATAGGGTTTTGAATGAAAACGGTATACAGAATTTAAAAACCTGATTACAAAGCAGCATGCAATCATCGTTAAGCTTGAGAACGAGGGGTTAATGAAAATGCGCCGGTGGTCGCACCATTAATTGCGATGCTGTGGTATTAACATTGGCAGAGAAGGTTTTAGGGTCTGAACCCAATCGGGAGATTGAAACCAGACCCAAATCAGGTGCGCGAAATGACGGTCGCCAGGAGCAGGCTGTTATCGCCTAATTTGGAAATCAGGAGTGAACCATGTCAGATTATCTATCTTCCCTCTATTCACTGGAAGGTAAAACCGCCCTTGTCGCTGGTGGCGCGGGCGCAATTGGTTCGGTCATTTCCGAGGCTTTCGCAAAAGCTGGCGCCACTGTCATTGTTCATGACCTCTCTCAAGAGAGACTTGATCTTGTTGAAAGTCATTTTAACAAGGAAGGCCTGAAATTCACCGGCATTCAGGCTGATCTCTCCACACGTGAGGCCACGCTGTCTCTGGCAGAGCAAGCCAGCAAGGTAACAGGGCAAATCGATATTCTGGTCAACCTCCAGGGTGCCAACAGACGAAAGCCGATTTCAGAAGTGACTGACGAAGATTTTGATCTCATCACATCTGTCAATTTCAAATCGGTCTATTTTCTGTCCCAGGCAGTTTATCCCATAATGAAGAAACAGGGCGGCGGCAGCATCCTGCATTTCAGCTCGCTCTCAGCCAATGTTTCATTCGATACAATCTCCGTTTACGCAGCCACAAAAGCCGCCGTAACATCGCTCACGCGCTCGCAGGCACACGAATGGGCCGACGATAATATCAGCGTCAACGCCATCGAACCCGGATTTGTTCAAACCGAGTTCACGCGCCCGCTTTGGGATGACGACTACAGGGCAGAATGGTTTGCAAACTACATTCCAATGGCACGCCTGGCAGTACCTGATGACCTTATCACAACGGCGCTCTATCTGGTGGCGCCAGCTACCAACTATGTGACAGGGCAAAATCTCGTCATTGATGGTGGTGTGATGACCGGCAATAGTTGGGTAGAAAAGCCGCGCCGCAAGGGCATCGAACGCTGAAAAGGAACACGCTATGAGCAAATGGTTGATCGAGACGGATGAACTGGCGCGGCAAATGGTCTCCGGATCACAGGCTGACCGGACCATCGTGGATTGTTCGTGGTATTTACCGGACGCTGGAAAACATGCGATTGACGATTTTCGACAGGGCCATATTCCCGGCGCACAATTTCTCGATTTGACCGAAATTTCGGATCCGGAATCGGACTATGTGAATATGCTTCCCGAAGCCGCACTCTTCGCTGAAGTTGTTGGCAAGCTTGGCATCGGCCCGCAGACTGAAGTCATAATTTATGACGCGGGATACGTATCTGCACGCATCTGGTGGATGTTCAGAACCTTTGGGCACGACAATGTCCGTATTCTCAACGGCGGATTGCGCAAGTGGAAAGCCGAAGACCGAGACCTGGAAACAGGCGACGCGAAACCGGTGTCATCAAAACCATTTCCGGCCAAAGTAACCAAAGGCCGAGTGGCATCAATTTCTGATGTGCGCGCAGTCGTTGAAAGCGGACAAACGCCCTTGATCGATGCTCGCACCGCAGCACGTTTTGATGGCCATGAAGGCTCTGGATACCCGGGGGTCGCTTCGGGCTTTATGCCCGGTGCGATCAACACGCCCTGGCAGTTGTTTTTTGAGCCGGCACCATCGCATCGTTTTGTGTCTCCGCAAAAAGCAAAGGAGATTTTTGCCGAGCGTGGTGTCGATACATCAGGTGAAATCATCACAACCTGCGGCTCAGGTGTGACGGCTTCAATTCTGGGATTCATGCTTGAAGCGATTGGCCACTCCAATTGGCGCCTCTATGATGGTTCCTGGCACGAATGGGGTCAGCAAGAAGACACACCCAAAGAAATCAAGCCACTGTAACGCATCGCCCAGGCATTCTTGCTTTCACTTAGATCCGTTCGTGCTTCCATTAATCCCAGGCTTTATACCGGTTTGGGCTTTTGGATCATCTCAACAATCAATCCCTCTTCCGGTGTGCGTAAGTAAATTATGCGCGAACCATTATTGGGACCCGCATCGATTTGGACCTCTTTGCCAACGATGTCCATTGGCCAGGCGAGTGCCTTTTCAAGCATGGCATCCATATCTTCGACATTCACAGCGATATGCAACGATCCAAGATCGCAGGGGCGCGGACGATAGTCCTTTCGCTCTTCGGGCTTGGAATAACATAGCAATTCAAAACTGACCGCCCCGTTGCGAACATAGGCAACTTCAATTTCCGCACCTTCCACGCCAGTTACGCCAGATATGATTGCCGGGTCGCGCGGTGCCCGTGAGAAGACTTCAAAATCAAACAACTCGCAAAACATTGCGATCGACCTATCAAGATCGTGAACTGTGATACCTGTATGGTTGACGGTAACTGACATAAATAACCTTTCAAAAAATCACACCGAGGCGCGCATTTTGCGGCCTGTATTTCAATCTCACCTGCCGCCGCTGACAGTAATACATGTGCCTGTCACGTAGCTGGCCGCGTCCGACAACAACCAGATAATAGCTTCTGCAGTTTCCGCAGCAGTCCCGGCACGCCCCAGTGGCACACCACCTGCCAGGCGCTCAACACGCGCGGCATCGCCAGCACTTCTGTGAATATCTGTATCAATCAGTCCTGGGCGAACACCGTTTACGCGTATTCCGTCAGGGCCAAGTTCCTTGGAAAGCCCGATTGTCAGCGTATCAACGGCCCCTTTGGACGCGCCATAATCTATGAATTCGCGTGCCGCCCCCAGAACGGCCGCCATCGACGACACATTGACGATTGACCCGCCATGTCCACCATGGCGCGGAGACATCATTTGCACCGCTTCACGACAACACAGGAAAGTACCGGTGGTATTGACAGCAAATGTCTTATTCCAACGCGCAAGGTCGAAATCTTCAAGACGCCCCACTTCGGGCAATATCCCGGCATTGTTCACAAGCCCATCAATTTGTCCGAACTTATCCTTGCCCTTCTTGAAAACCGAGATCACATCAGCCTCGACCGACACGTCACTGGCCACCGCGCAAGCCTGGACGCCGAGCGCTTCGATTTGTTCTACAACTTGGGCTGCCGCCTTGGCATCTGAGCGATATGTCAAAACAACATTCCAGCCTTTATGGCCCGCTGCAATTGCCGTCGCGGCACCGATTCCGCGTGATCCGCCAGTGATGAGGATTGTCTTTGTCATTCAAGCCTCCTCAACGGCTGATAAATTGTAGAGAGAGCAAGCGGGGCACTTCAGCGTTGCGCGCCTGCTGCCAGACAGCCTGTCCAGTCACTGTATTCGCATAGCAGTGCAACTGGCCTCTTTCGCCCAAAGCCCGCAACACAACTGGCAAGCCCTGGTTGCTCATTTAGTCTCACTGGCAAGGTCGATAGCAACATCGACAATCATATCTTCCTGACCGCCAACCATTTTGCGTTTTCCCAATTCCACGAGCAGGGAACGGACATCCACCCCATAGCGTTCCGAAGCGTTTTGTGAGTGTCGCAGAAAGCTGGAATAGACCCCCGCATACCCTAAAGACAGCGTATCACGATCAACCCGCACGGGCCGGGCCATAAGTGGGCGAACCAAATCTTCACCCGCGTCCTGCAGAGCGAACAAATCAGCATTATGATGATACCCTTCACGCTCCAAAACGGCGACCAGCGGCTCAATTGGCGTGTTGCCTGCCCCAGCCCCCATTCCGCAAAGAGACGCATCGACGCGATAAGCCCCTTCATTGAGGGCAACCATTGAGTTAGCGACGGCAACAGACAAATTCTGATGTGCGTGAATGCCAATCTGAGTTTTCTCGTCCAGAATCTCGCGATATGCACGAATGCGGTCGCGTGTGCCTTTCATGGTCAGCGCACCACCGGAATCAGTGACATAAACGCAATGCGCCCCATAACTCTCCATCAGCTTGGCTTGCTGCGCCAACATGTCTGCGGGCGCCATATGAGACATCATCAGAAAGCCTGAAACATCAAGACCCAGATCTCGGGCAGCTGCGATGTGTTGGCGGGATATATCTGCCTCAGTACAATGGGTCGCGATCCGAACCGAGCGGACACCAAGTGCTGCAGCTTTTTGCAGATGCTCAATTGTTCCGATACCCGGCAACAACAATGTTGTCAGACGCGCGCGCTTGCAGTTTTCCGCAGCAGCTTCAATCCAACTGGTGTCACTATTTGAACCAAACCCATAATTGAGAGAAGACCCCGCAAGGCCATCGCCATGCGCAACTTCAATCGCGTCAACTCCGGCAGCATCAAGTGCGGCTACAATTTCGCCAACACGTATCGGGTCTACCTTGTGCCCGATGGCATGCATGCCATCTCTCAAAGTGACGTCTTGCAAATAGATATCGCTCATCACGCATGCCCTCCGGCTATCATTTTTTCTGCAGTTCGCATGGCTGCGGACGTCATGATGTCGAGGTTTCCGGCATAAGAAGGCAGGTAATGTGCAGCACCCTCAACTTCCAGAAACACCGATACTTTCAAACCTGAAAACCGTTCATCAAAATCAGCGAGTACAATTGGATCATTTGCGGGTATCTCTTCAATCTGCACTTCATGTTTCAATCGATAGCCAGGTACATACTGGCTCACTTCCGCGACCATCTCATTCACAGAAGCGCGAATAGCGTCATGGTCGCTGTCTTCGCACAGGCACAAAACGGTATCGCGCATGGTCAGCGGCGGTTCCGCAGGGTTCAAAACGATGATGGCCTTGCCATGCTTTGCATTGCCTATTTTTTCAATGGCGCGCGAGGTCGTCTCTGTAAACTCATCAATATTTGCACGTGTTCCAGGCCCCGCCGACTTCGACGCGATGGCGGCGATTATCTCAGCATATCGAACAGGTGTCACTTTGGAGATCGCTGCTACGATTGGGATCGTGGCCTGTCCACCACATGTCACCATGTTGACGTTTTGCGCGCTGATATGTTCGTCAATATTAACCGAAGGCACGACAAACGGACCAATGGCAGCTGGCGTCAGGTCCACAACTGGGATGCCGCGCGCGCTCAACATCTTGTCGTGCTTGACATGAGCGCCTGCACTGGTGGCATCGAAGACCAGACCGATCTCGTCAGCTTCCGGCAATTCCAGAAAACCTTCCAGGCCGGTTTCGCAAGCTGCAACGCCCATTCGTTTGGCACGCGCCAGCCCATCCGATTGAGAATCGATGCCGATCATACAGCCCATCTCCAGCACGTCAGAAATCCGTAAAACCTTGATCATCAGATCGGTTCCGATGTTGCCTGAACCAATGATCGCAACTTTGTTACGTTTCACGATTGGCCTCCGTATTTTAGAGTAATTTGAGCAGTAGCCTGATTGCGCTACCTGGTTTGGAGTCACTATTTTGAAGGTTTTCGGATACCGCTTATTCCGAATTAAATTGCGCGCATTTGGCTGGCGATGCTGGCATCAACTTTTGCTTTCCGAGACGGCCCGCTTTGTCCTTCAAGCGCAATGCGTACAGCCGACCGAACAAGGCGTGGCTCGAACTGCGGTTCAATTTGGGCAATAATCGTAAGCGCAATGCGCGCATAATGTTCAGCCAAAAGCGCGGCGACCAATTCCCCATCCCGCGTTTGACAAGCCTCAAAAATTGCCTCGTGCTCACTCTTGGATTGCTGATAGGAACTGGCTTGAACGATGTACATTCGGCGGTATCGTTCAGCATGCTCATTCAACTGTGCTGAATAGATAATATGTCGGGGGCCGGCGTCCCGGATCGCAATCATGTGAAAGTTACGGTGGGCCGCATCAAATTTTTCAAAATCTTCTGCGGACGAATTATCATCCATCTCATTGAGACAATCGCGCATCTCAGCCAGGGCATCATCTGTCAGGCCTGGCACAGACAAACGCACAGTTGCGCTGTCAAGCTTGATGCGAAGCGCGTATAATTCATCAAGATCCGCCATGGATGTTGAAGAAATAACAACCTGCCGTCCGCGTTGAGATGTAATCAAACCATCGCGCTCAATGAGCCGCAACGCTTCCCGAACGGGTGTGCGGCTAAGGCCTAGCCTTTCGGCAATTTTGACCTGTGATAGTCTGGCCCCTGGTGAGAAGGTTCCGCGCAGAATTGCGTTCTTGATCCGATCATAGGCATCTGCCATCAGAGCGCCCGGCGCAGTGGAATCAACTTCCGCACCATCAACCTCTCCGTCATGGACTGGTTTTGCCAAGAATTTTACCTCAAAATACCTTATTCCAACATCAAAATCTGTATCCTAAAATGAAAAATTGGTCAAGTTTCTGTATTCAATTTTGAACCGTTTTGATAATCAAACTCAGGTAAACGGCCCATTCTGGCGCACAAATTGGGAATTCCTCAATTTTGTAATCTCATCGGCATTCGAATTTGGTCCGATAACTGCACACAATTTTTGAATTTGATTGGCTTCAGAAATCAATTGGTGCTTTCAAAATCATCGGTGACACACACAAATCTGGCCTCATACTTCAAACCAGAATCGATGGTGCGTGCAAGTCTCCTATTGATACCTGCGCTTCCAATTATGCGCGGCGTGGCACCGGACTCCACGCATCCATGAGCAACGCCAATTCAAATTGGAAATTTTGGGCACGAATGCTCCAGAAAAAGTCCGGTCGATTCCGGTCTTGTCAATCAGCGTTCATTTGGGAGCAGGCCCAGCGGACTTTCACAACACTTATGCGCTTTGTGCTCCACCGCCAGCTCATAACAGCAATGTAGGATCGGTGTCTGATCCGGTTGCGTTTCAAAAGTTGGATGATGGTGTCAATGCGTTGCCCCCCTTAAGTCAGTCCACTGATAGTCTTGATTGAAGTGTTGGGGCTATGACACACAGCATTTCAAAAATCAGTGACGCACCCAAATATGCGGTGCCTCCTGAAGTATCGAATGGCGGGGACACTTCGACCAGATCGGCACCAACGATGTTCACACCTTTCAAATGGCGCACGACCTCTATGGCCTGAAAGCTGTTGGGACCACCAATCTCAGGCGTTCCGGTTCCAGGAGCAAAGGCAGGATCAACGAAATCGATATCATACGAAACATAAGTGTTACCAGAACCAGCGACCTCTCGTGCTTCTGACATCACATCTGCGACGCCTCGGGCATGAAATTCTTCAATCGGTATGACACGAATTCCGACGCTGTCGGCAAAGTCGCGGTCTTCATTATCGTATGTGGTGCCGCGAATACCAATCATGCAAACACGATGCGGGTCGAGCAACCCTTCTTCAACAGCTCTGCGGAACGGTGTTCCGTGGGTATATTTCGACCCGTTGAAATAGTCTTTGAACAAATCTGTATGGCTATCGAAATGGATCATACCAACGGGGTGTTTTTCCGCCACAGCCCTGAGAATGGGTAGCGTTGACAAATGGTCGCCCCCGGCAGTCATCGGAAAGATACCGGCATTCAGAACCGTTTGGTAGAATGATGTGATGCGGTTCATGCTGTCCATGAGATCTACCGGATTAGGCGGCACATCTCCAAGGTCAGCACAATTGACTTCTTCAAACGGACGGACGCCGGTCGCACCGTTCTGAGCCCGTATCATCGTCGACATATCACGCAATTGGCGCGGGCCATGCCGAGGCCCGGGCCGGTTTGTTGTGCCACTGTCCCAGGGCACGCCTATCAAGCCAATATCAATGTCCGCCAGGCGGGCATCCTCCAAGGTCACATGCGGCAAACGCATGAAGGTCGGAATACCGGCGAAACGAGGCAAATCGAACCCGGAGGGTGGATGAAAAAACTGATCGCTCATGTGTTCCTCTTCTGACTGTCTGGTTGGCACCAATCAGTGCTCGTCCCTTGCACCCTGTTCCTGCATCAAACGCATGATTTCCTTTTCCAGGATTCCATAGCCCTCAAGGCCAATAACCTCTTCTTTGCTCTGATAGCGTTTGCCTTGCTTGAACTCGGGCACAATGATCTTGTGGACACGCCCGGGATGGCTGGACATGAAAACGATCTTATCCCCCAGATAGATGGCTTCTTCGATGTCATGTGTGACCATCACCATGGTCGTGTTGGCAGTCTCAGCAATACCGACCAGCAGCTCTTGCATATGCCAGCGTGTCTCAGCATCAAGCGCGCCGAATGGCTCGTCCATAAGCAAGAGCGCGGGATCGTTTGCAAGCGTGCGGGCAATGGCGACTCTCTGTTTCATGCCACCAGATAATTGTGATGGAAAGGCATCTTCGAAACCACCCAGATGAACGAGATCAATGAATTCCTGTGTGCGTTCGCGGCGTTCTTTTTTTGGAACACCATTGATACGCATGCCGTATTCAACATTCCCCCGTACGGTCAGCCAATCAAACGAGGTGTAAGCCTGAAATACCATGCCACGTTCCCGATCGGGGCCGGTAATGGCGCTGCCGTCAAGACGCAACTCGCCCGTAGTGGGCGTTTCGAGCCCTGCCATCATCCGAAGAATTGTTGATTTGCCACATCCAGAAGACCCAAGGATTGTGCAAATCTCGTTTTCTTCGACGATGAATGACGCCTCCTCGATGGCCTGGACCTCACGCCCCTTTCCCAAAGAGAACCGTTTCGTAACGCCGTCCACAACCAATTTGGCTGAAGAGGCAGCCATCGTATTTGTGTGATGAAGTTCGGACAAATCAATTCCTCCGATCTTGGATATAGGGGAAGAACCAGCGGTGCGCCCTGCGGAACAGGATATCAAAACACAATCCCAAAACCCCAATGACAATAATACCTGCCATGATTTCGTCAGTATGCAGGAAGCGCCGTGCCCGCATCATCATCGCGCCGACACCCGTGGTCGAGGCGACAATCTCGGCGATCACCAGATAGGTCCAGGTCACAGCAAGCATCTGACGCATCGCTGTCAAAACATGTGGCAAAACTGCCGGCAGAATAATTGTACGAACAATGGTCCAGCGCTTTGCGCCCAATGTCAGCCCTGTTTCAACCAGTTCGGTTCGCACTTCGCGCGTATGGTCCATGATGATTGTAATCAGGAAAAAAATCACCCCGATAACCAAAAGTACAAGTTTGGGCGTCTCACCGGTTCCGAACCACATCAGCAAAATTGGAATGAACGATGGCGCGGGCAAATAGCGCCAGGCCGATACAAACGGGTTGAACACCGCCTCTATCGCTGGGAATGCCCCCATTGCTACGCCTAGGGGAATCGCCACAGCACAAGCGATACTAAAACTGAATACGACGCGCCAAACGCTGATCAATATATCTGAAACCAAACCTCTGTTTACCAGCATGTCCACCAATGTCGTGAGAACGGTATGAGGCGCTGGAACCAACAGATCATTGACCAGACCTGCCAATGAAACGCCTTCCCAAACGGCAAAGAACAGCGTCCAGATGAAGATTGCTGAGAGAATAGATTGCTTTGATGACACCGGTTTGCGCAACTGAAGCAAGGGCGTCCGCGCGGCTCTATTCGAGGAATTGCTCATTATGTTCGCCTGTTGTCAGGTTTCCCGAAAAACAGGAGGCCGCACATGGTCGGCCTCCTATGTAGACCGCTGTTTACTTGCGTGCTTCGAACGACTGGCGATAGCCTTGGCCGACCAGATCAGCCATGAGCGAGCAATCCACACCAGCTGCAGGATCGTGGACTTCTGTCATCAGGCCAAAACGCACCCAATATTCATTGATCGTCTTGATCACTGTTGTGATGGATCCGTTTTCAAGGCCGAAAGGAGGCTCGCCTTCCAGAACGCCGCATACTTTGGCAGATTCATCAAAATCATACATGTAAATCCCACCATCCAGAAATTTCCCGTTGGTGCCAATGACCGACTCAATGTCGGCGAGTGGCCATTTCAGGTAATCAGACATCAGCTGATTTCCTTCATCGGTGTTGTCATGCCACCAACCAACAGCATCAAAGCGTGCCTTCAGCATATCAAGAGCAGCGCCCCGGTGATCTTTTATGAAATCTCCATTCATATAAATCACGTCCGTGAAGATGCCGGTTTTGAGCATCCAATCTTCGCTGGTATCTGCGGCCGAAGTAGATCCGGGAAGGTTCTCCATGACTTTTGAAATCCATGGCTCATACAGATAGGCGGCTGCCAGATCACCCGAAAGCATCGGTCCGACGGCCTCGTCTGCCAAAAGATTAACCCATTCAACATCATCCAGAGGGATGTTCTCGCCATCCATCCACACACCCATCAAAAGCTGACCGATATAGGCCTGCGGCGCTCCAATACGTTTTCCCTTGATGTTTGACACATCAACGCCCGGCGAAAGAATAACATGGTCAACGCCAAAAGAAGGATTGGCAAATGCAACGGTTACAACTCCGGTACCGCGGTCAATCGCCAACGGAGTGTAATCCCCGGTGCACTCATAAATATCGATCTGACCGGCGGCCAATGCAGCCTGCCCACCCAGTGGATCGTCGAATATAACTGTGTTGATCTCGTAGCCTTCGGCCAAACCTTTTTGTTTGGCGATCTCAAGCATGGCGTAACCCGGCCATGAAACACACAGCCCGACGTTGATCTCTTCTGCCGATGCAGCGCCCGCCACACACGTCAAAGCTACGGCGCCAGCAGCTAATGCGGTTCCCATCTTTCTCATTACATCGTCTCCATCTGATATTTATTTGTATTGACTATTAAAGTTTAGTCACTAAAATTCTTGTGTGTCTAGACGTTTTTTCAAACTCACTCTAGGGTTGCTCCGAAGCAAAGGTACCGACAGCAAAGTCTGGAAGGGCACAAATGGTAAAAGTCTGGGAGGACGACATGGCAGTTTTGAGCTTAAGGAAGCGCCAGAAACTGGACCGGTCGAAACGCATTCTGGAAGTGGCAAGAACCCGGTTCCAGAACGAAGGCTACGGCAAAGTCACGATTGAAAGCATCGCCGCAGAGGCGGGCGTATCAGCAGTAACCGTTTATAATTACTATGAAACCAAGGCGAACCTGCTCTTGGCTCTGGTCAAGGAAAGCGATGTTCGGCTGATTTCTCAGCTGAACTGTCTGATCGATGAGTTACCCATCGACATCCGGGATGCTGTTGCAAATTTCGGTCAAATCATGCGTCGGCATGCGATGACCTATCTTGCCAAAAGCACCTGGCGTGAAGTGCTCGCAGCCAGCATTCTGGAAGGTGGCAAGCAATTTGGCCATACCTATCGCAATCTGGATCGGGCCCTGATTGAGTTGATGTCAGTCCTGGTAAAAGCCTATCAGCGCCGCGGCACCCTGGCTGGAGACATCGACCCTAACAGTTTGGCTGACACTTTGTTTGAGATGCAAAACATCCGGTTTTTTCTGTTTATCTCGGACGAGAACCAAACCGAAGAAGACGCTAACACACGTTTTCAACGGGATATCTTCGTGATCTTCGCTGACAAGCTCAATCCGAACTTGAAAGACGTTACATGACCCAGAACCAATATGAATCAGGTCGGCTCGATCTTCCTTTTGTCGGCATTGCGACCTTTGGCAAGAACCCCTACGTGGCGGATTGGGACAATATAGAAGCCGATTTTGCCATTCTTGGTGCGCCGTATGATTTCGGGACCCAATGGCGGCCTGGCGCGCGCTTTGGTCCGCGCTCGATCCGCGAGGCATCGACCTTGTTTTCCTTTGGGCATAGTGGTGCTTACGACCATGAAGACGACGTCACATATTTGCCCGCTGGCCAAGTCAAAATCGTGGACCTTGGCGATGCCGATATCGTCCACACTGATACAATCAAAAGCCATGAAAACATCGCATTCGGAGTCCGTAAAATTCTGGACGCTGGCGCCATCCCGATAACATTGGGCGGCGATCATTCAATCAATATCCCATGTGTAAATGCCTTCGCAGATCAGGAACCTATTCACGTCGTGCAGATAGATGCGCATCTTGATTTTGTAGATGAACGGCATGGCGTGCGTTTTGGTCACGGAAACCCCATGCGCCGCGCAGCCGAAAAGCCTTATGTGACCGGCCTGTCGCAAATCGGTATTCGCAATGTCTCTTCCACCGCCAAAGAAGGCTATGATGACGCGCGTGCAATGGGCTCAGACATCCTTTCGGTGCGCCAATTCCGAAAATTGGGCGTTGACCAGGTGCTGGGCCGTATCCCCGAAGGGGTACGTTATTACGTGACCATTGATATTGACGGGTTCGATCCATCGATTGCAGCGGGAACCGGCACGCCATCGCATGGCGGATTTCTCTATTATGAAATCCTTGAATTCCTCGATGGGCTGACGAAGCGCGGCCAGATTGTTGGTCTGGATCTGGTGGAGGTTGCACCGGATTACGACCACTCCGGCACCACGGCCATTCTTGCTGCGCAGATCCTTATGAACACGATTGGTCGCATCTCTCACAACCGCCCACAACGAACCACATCAGAGTAAAACATGGGCAAAGTGACATATGATTTTTCTGGCAAGACCGTTCTGGTGACCGGCGGAAGCCGTGGCATCGGATACGGGGTTGCAAAAGGATTTGGGCAGGCTGGTGCCGATTTGGCCATTCTCGCCGACGACGAGACCGTCTTTGATGCCGCTGAAAACCTGTCCGACGAGATCGGACAAAAGGTCAAAGGCATTCGCTGCGACATTACCGATGTGGATCAGATCAAACAGGCTATGGGCCAATTTACCCAGCTTGACGTTCTCATCAATAATGCGGGCTTAGAGCGCACAACGCCAATAACCGATTCCGACGACGCCGTTGAAGCCACCTTTCGCCGGATCATCGATATCAACATTATGGGGACATTCCTGATGACACGGCATGCTGTTCGCAAGATGGACAAAGGCGGCCGCATCATTTTGACAGCCTCCATCTGGGGCCGCACAGCGGTTGCCGATTATTCAGCGTATTGCGCATCAAAACACGCCAATATCGGCTTCATGCGTTCAATGGCTCACGAACTGGCTCCGCTCGGCATCAACGTAAACGCGGTTTGCCCTGGCTGGGTCAAAACCGAAGCGTCCATGCTGACCCTTGCGAAAATGTCAAAAAGCTCTGGGCGTTCAGAAGATGAACTGCTCAAGGAAATCATCTCAGGTCAGGTCCTGAGGGGATTGCTGGAGCCCGACGATATGGCTTCGATCTATCTATATCTGGCATCCGATGGAGCACGTGACATTACCGGACAAGCCTATCATCTGGACCGTGGGGAGGTCATGGCATGACCCAAGGCTATGAAGGCATGAACGTTTTGGTGACAGGCGCTTACCGTGGCATCGGAGCAGCCTGTGCAAAAGTATTTGCAAGAGCGGGTGCGCACGTTTTATGCGCCGATCTGAATGATCCTGTCGAAACGGTCGATACCATTCGCGCCGCAGACGGCACGGCTGAAGGCATCATCTGCGATGTAACCGATGAGGCGTCGATCCTGGAGTTGTTCCAGCACGTCAACACCCACTTTTCCCCACTGAATGCTGTGGTCAATTGTGCCGGTATCATCCACGAGCGCGGCCTTCTGGAAACCACGACCTCAGAGTTTGATCAGGTGATGGCCGTAAATCTGCGCGGCTCGTTCATCATTGGTCGTGAGGCCATCCGTGCCATGCAGGGCAGCAAGGGTCGCGTGATCATGATCGCATCGGATCTTTCCTATTACGGACGCGAATCCTATGCGCCCTATGTGTCGTCCAAACACGGCGTTCTAGGCCTCGTTCGGTGCTGGGCAAAGGAATTCGCGCCCCACATCCTGGTGAATGCACTTTGCCCCGGGCCAATCGACACAGAGATGTTGGCAGCCGAAAACATGAGCCCCGAATGGCGTGCCAAAGAGCTTGAAATTCCGTTGGCCCGATTTGGACAACCAGAAGAGATTGCAGAGATGGCGCTCTTTCTTGCAGGGCCAAATGCAGCATACATCACCGGCCAGGGGATCGGTGTAAATGGTGGGAGTATAATGCCATGATCAAAAACCCAGTACCTTGGCCCAACGGCGCGAAATGCGCTGCCTGCGTGACGTTCGACATGGATGCAGATAGCCTGGTCCATATCAATCATCCAAAGGAAAGCCACCGAAAGGCAGCGACGACGTCAATGCTGCAATATGGCCCGGACATCGCCATTCCCCGCATTGTGGAAACCTATCGCCGCCTTGGCATAAAACAGACCTTCTTCATCCCCGCGTGGTGTGTTGAACGCTATCCACGGGCCGTCGAAACAATTTTGGAGGGCGGTCATGAAATAGGCCATCACGGCTATATTCATGAGCACCCGAACGAATTGACGCCAGACGAAGAGGCCCATTGGCTCGACGTGGGTATCGACATTCTCAAACGCGCAACTGGCAATGCCCCACGTGGATGGCGCGCCCCGCTTTACAATATGTCGGACGTCTCATGCGATCTGCTCGCTGAGCGTAATTTCAGCTATGATGCATCCCTGATGGGCGACGATCAGCCCTATATGCTGGACACTGCCAAAGGTAATCTGGTCGAGCTGCCAACCCATTGGGGCCTTGATGACTGGCCGCAATTCGTCCAGTCAGAAGATCTGGGATATTTCGGTAATATCATGTCTCCAACCATGGGCTTTGAGCCCTACATTCAGGAATTCAACACGATCAAGAAATATGGCGGGCTTTGGGTGGCAGTTGTTCACCCGTTTGCCACCGGCCGGCTGGCGCGTTGGGAGGTTGTGTCCAACTTCCTGGAAAAAGCTATGGAGTCCGAGGATGTATGGTTCGCACCCATGGAGGAAATCGCGGCCCATGTCCGCAAGGTCACAGAAACTGGGGAATACACACCGCGCCGGGTTGAGATGCCGGTCTATAACTCCCCCGTTTATGACAACGCTATAGAAAAATACCGGAAAAATAAGTCTGGCTGAAACTCAGTTGAACCTTCATGGCTTTTGACCGGTAACCAGCCAAAGCGAAAGCCTCGACCGCTTTATCAAACGGATAAATCTGGGTGAACATTGGTTTCGCATCAATGGCCCCGGTGTTGATGAGCTTTACGGCGTCAGCAAACTCGGTATGACGCCGGTTCTGATCATAGGGTGAAGCCTGAAAATCGTTGGATTAAACCCTGGCTCTGCAGGCGCGCAAGGCTTCAAATTACCCTGTCATTGCCCCCGTCGACCGGCATTTGTGCACCTGTTGTTCGGCTCAAAGTACCATCAACAAAAGCCGCCACGGCAAGTCCGACATCTCGCGATGTTACCTCACACCCAAGCAGATTTCGTGTCTTGTATTGATCTATGGACAAGCCGTAACGATCTGCAGATCTCTTGAGCGCTTCAGGCGTCCACAGATTTGTGTCGAATACCGCATCGGGGTGGACTGCATTTACGGTTATCCCCTCTCCCGCCAATTCCAGCGCAAGAACACGCATCAACTGGGTCAGACCGGCTTTCGAGACAGAATAGGCGGAGGCACCGCCCCCAGGCGCTGCGACATTGCGCGACCCAATAAACACAATGGCAGGGTCGATACCATGGCGCAAAAAGGGGATCGCATGTTTGATCAGCATCCGGTGCGAGGTCAGATTGACGGCAAGCGCCGCATCCCAGACCGCATTTTCCATGGTCTCGACTGTCTGACCGGTTTCGAAAATCCCCGCATTGGACACGACAATGTCCAGCCCGCCAAAACTCTCAACCACATGTGCAAGGGCAGCCGTCACAAGAACTTCGTCTGTGAGGTCCACGACGATGCCCTGAAAATCAGCCTCGCTCATTGAGGACAGAATAATTGGGTTGATATCAAGCCCCACAACGACTGCGCCGCGTTCACGCAGCACATGCGCACATGCATGCCCAATGCCTGTCGCCGCGCCGCTGACGATCGCTATCTTCCCCGCCAGATCCGCGTCAGGCTTCTGTTTTTTTAACTTGTCCTGCTCTAGTTCCCAATATTCCAGATCACGCAGATCATCAGACGAAAGCCCTTGCCAACTGCCCAGCTCGGCAGCACAGCGCAACGCCTCTGTTGTCGCCTCGGTGACGTCGCGTGAGATCGTCGCGCGTTTGAAGTTTACACCAAAGCTGCGGACATGGCCGGTCTCGAACAGCGCCCAGTGCGGGGCGGCTGGCATCATGGTCAGATGCGGATTGTTGTGCAGATCGACATAGCTTTCATACGCACTGGCAAACGTCGCGATGGCGTCAGCAGGTCTGTCACCAATGACCGCCGGAAAGGGTTTGTTGTGAATAACGTGCTCAGGCGTCAACGTCCCGTGCCGGGCCTGCTCTGCCATTGCATGTACTTGGCCGGGTTCCACGCTCCCTGCTGGAAGCGACAGCACTGCTTTTCCGCAAGCATCTGAGACAGCCTTCCTGGCACGTGCAATTTCAACCGAATTCTGCGCGGCAAGGACAGGCCGCACCGCAGCCCCAACCTTACTGGCCAGCGCCACTTCCGCTCGCTCCACCACATCGATCATCCGATCATAAGCGGTGCGCGCATTCTCTGCGTAGGTGAACACGCCATGATGCTGCAATATGATGGCGGTATATTGCTCCAGCAAGCCGCGTTCCACAACATCGCGGAACTGCAGCGCCAGATCAAATCCCGGTTTGACATAGGGCAGCACAAGAACATCATCGCCATAGATTTCCCTGAACATGGCGGGTGCGCTGTTTGAAATTGTCAGCACGGCATTGGCATGGGTGTGATCGACAAATTTGAAGGGAATGACAGCATGCACAATTGCTTCGATAGACGGATTGGCAGCATTGGAATCAAATCGGGCGCAATTCACTTCATTGACCATGTCCGCGTCAGACAAGTGATCAAGTTGTGCAAGTTGCAGAAGCGGATTCAGCTGCAGCCCCGTAAACCCTTCGGTCCACATCTGGCCCAGATCATAACCACTGGCTTTGACCCAGATCGCCTCATGTTCCACGCCAAACCTATCGCGATGCACTGATTTGACCGATGTATTGCCACCACCATGCAAAACCAGATCAGTGTCCAGACCAATCAGGCGGGAGGTATAGGCACGCAATTCCAGATCTGACGTATAGAGCGCCGCGTCGCCATCATTCCATCGATTCTGCATTGGGTGTCCTCACTCATTCTGCGGTCTGTCCGGAATCCGGGCAGACGATCTCGTGGGAAAAAATCAAGCGACTTTCAGAGGCGTTGCGTCCTGGAACACGGCATAGGCCTCCTCGCCGGTCATGTCGTGATGTACGACTTGTTCCAGCGCCTGAAGCATGCCAACCGGGTTTGAGGATTGAAACACATTGCGCCCCATATCCACGCCAGCAGCACCTTGGTTGATGGCGCGATAGGCCATCTCAAGTGCATCGCGTTCAGGTAATTTTTTTCCGCCAGCGATGACAATCGGAACCGGGCAACCCAGCACAATCTTCTCAAAACCATCATCGACGTAATAGGATTTGACCAACTGCGATCCAATCTCGGCAGCGATACGCGTTGCCAGACCGAAATACCGTGCATCGCGCACCATATCCGCACCGACACCCGTCACTGCCATTGTGGGAATGCCATAACGTGTTCCCACATCAATCAGCTTGACGACATTAGCGATGGATTTGTGCTCATATTCCGCACCGATATAGACCTGCGCTGCCATGGCAGATGCACCCAACCGGATCGCATCATCGATCTCGACGCTGATCAGTTCATTTGACAGCTCCGTCAGGATGCTGTTGCCGGCAGAGCAGCGCAGCACAACGGGTTTTTTTGTCTCTGGCCGGATCACCGTCCGTAAAGCGCCGCGCGTACACATCAGCACATCTGTATAGGGCGCAAGCGGCGCAATGCTGAGATCCAGACGTTCCAGACCCGTCGTCGGGCCCTGAAAATATCCATGATCAAAAGCCAGCATCACCGTTCTCCCGCTTTCCGGGCGGAAAATATTGGAAAGACGGGCTTTCATTCCCCAATCATAATGTTCGCTTCCCTTCAGGAAGAAGCGGCTGACGTCCACCGGGCTGTCTTCGCCCCAGTCCTTGCCGTCCTTGATATCGTCAAGATCTGCCATGTGTTGTCTCCTTTTCGATTGGATGATGTCAGAGCGATGCAGCGTAGGATTTCATTGCGCCGAGGATAATCGACACCGAAATTGCACCTGGATCAGGATGCCCAATGGAGCGTTCACCCAACGAACGCGCCTTGCCGGTTGTGGCAATCATCGCCTTGCTGGCCTCGACGCCGTCAAGTGCGCCGCGTTCAGCTGCAGTGAAAACCGCCAACAAATCATCCGTGGCTTCCGCTTCGACAGCGCGCGCGGCAGGCATGACAGCGTCCACCATGGTTTTGGCGCCCTCTTCCACGCCACCACGCTTCGACACGGCTTGCGCTGATTGGGTCAGGAAATCCGCAAAACGCGCAGCATCAAGTGTTTTTGCCTCTGCAAACGCGCCAGCGCCACCGCGAAAGAACGTGCCAAACACTGCGCCTGCTGCGCCGCCGGTCTTCGACATGATTGCCATACCGGTTTTCTTGAATGCGTCCTGCACCGAGAGACCGGGAACCAGCCCCTCAAGCGCCGCTTCACAGCCCCTGCGCATACCAATTCCGTGATCCCCGTCCCCGGTCGCCAGATCGGCATCAGTCAGCACATCAACCTTGTCAATCAGCGCCTTCGACACTTCCCTGAGCATCTCAACGACCTGACTTTCAGTAAGTTCCTTCATCGTCTGTGTCCTTACATGTTCGACAGGCCAACCGAGCGCGCAGGCAGGTCCAGATAATGTTTCAACTCGTCATCGAGCTTCATAACCGTTATGGAAAAGCCGGCCATTTCCTGCACGGTCAGATATGTTCCCACATCAGTGCGGTGCACGATGGTTCCCTGACCCGCGAGAATCTGGCGCACACGGCGGTTCACGATCAGCATTTCCATCATGGTCGTTGCGCCAAGATTATTGATCATCAGTGCAATTTCATCACCTTGGCCCAGTGAAATATCCGCCAGGATCCGCTCCATGAGCTGATCAGCAACCTCATCAGCAGAGGTCATCTTTTGCTTTGCAATGCCTGCCTCACCATGGGCGCCCATGCCAATCTCGATCTCATCGTCAGCCAGTTCGAATGTCAGCTTACCGGTCTCGGGTATGGAACCTGCCGCAACAGCAACCCCCATCGACCGCAAATTACCGACAGCCTTGCGCGCAATACGCTCAACCTCATCCAGCGTGTCACATTCACCGGCAGCGCCGCCCGCGACCTTGATTGCATAGATATCACCGGCAATTCCCCGCCTGTCATCAGCACGCTCTGGCGGAGCGGCGGCCACGTCATCATTGACACGCACAGTGCGCACGTCGATGCCCTCTTCCTCCAGCAGCTCTGCGGCAATGTCGAAATTCATATTGTCGCCAGCGTAATTGCCGTAAAGAAACAGCACGCCCTTACCGCGATGCGCAGCCATGGCAGCATCCACGATTGTATCGGGTGAAGGGGCTGCAAAGACCTGCCCGCAGGCCGCTGCGTCACCCATATTCTTGCCAACAAAGCCGTGGAAAATGGGCTCATGCCCACTGCCCCCGCCAATAAGCAATGTCACTTTGCTATCGGGAAGGTCTGTGCGGATTAAAATGTCCTTGCCGTCCAGCCGTTCCAGGCGCCCGTCATTTGCCAATGCCAAACCATCCAGCATCTCGGTGACAACATTTCGCGGATCGTTCAGGATTTTCTTGGGTACTTTCGCCATCTATATGTCCTCCTCAGTGACGGGTTTTTCCGGAATATGATCCAGGATCATAAACAGGATCACGCCAATCAACAGTACCGGAAACCCAAATGAAAACAGAAACAGGGAAACCGGCTGGCATAGCATCACGAACCCGGCCACAATCATGAGCGTTGCAACCCGGTAGGCGTTACTGAGCATCTTGTTAAACCCCATCACCGACCGCCTTCGCTCTGATGTGATACCCGCGCACCGCTGGACTTTTCAAAAAGGAACCCGGCTCCTTCCGCAACGCGAAAACCGCAGGCTTCGCCTTGCTTGAGAAGCTGTCCCTCGTCCAGCACCTTGCGGAAAAGGCCCGCGCCATAGTCAATCTGAACAGCGCATTCAAAGCCACGATTATCCACCGCATATACCGACGCGGAATTGGCACCAGACCCCGCGTCTGTGATGCCGATATCCTCAGGCCATACGCCCAGTTCAAACTCGCCCCTGGCCTCTGATGCAAGCCCGAATTGGCCAGCTGGCAAGGTCTGCTCGCAGCCCTTGATCTTGATTTCATCACCGTCCAGTGCAGCATCGAAGAACGCCATGGCCGGACTGCCAATCAGCCTTCCGACAAATGCATTTGCGGGGCGTTCAAAAATCTCTTCGATTGTGCCGGACTGCAGGATGCGGCCATGATTGATGACCCCAATGCGGTCTGCGATTGATATGGCCCCGTGATAGTCATGGGTCGCGTAAAGCATGGTTGAATTTTGTTCACGATGGATCTGACGCAGCTCGGACCTCAGGCCCTCGCGCAGTTTCAGATCAAGTGCGGAGAGCGGTTCGTCCAACAGGAACATCAACGGCTGACGCACGAGTGCACGCGCAATCGCGACCCGCTGCTTTTCACCACCAGACAATGTATTCACATCCCGATCAAGATGCTGCGCAATGCGTAATAATTCAGCGGTGTGCTGTACCCGTTTACGTATCTCGGCCTCATCCTCACGATAGGCGGGAGACCGCAATGCGAAGGCAATATTGTCAAAAACATTCAACACCGGCAGCAGGTTGAAGCCCTCAAACACAATCGACAAATCACGGCCGGCAGGATCGATGTCTGTAACGTCACGTCCATCGAGAACAACCTGTCCCGCTTCCAGATCCAGCAGACCTGCAGTGGCCTGAACCGTGCTGCTTTTGCCCGCGCCGGTCGGTCCCAGCAGCGCAAATATCTCATTCGGTCGCACGTCCAGATCGATGCCGCGCAAGGCAGTTTTGCCACGGTAGGATTTTTTAAGGCCCTTAAGTTCAAGCAATGAATCACTCATGCTGCAACCTCATCTGTCGCAATACGGTGGCCAGTCTGCGCGTCAAAGAATTTCAGCCCTTCAGGGCGCAGGCCAATACTGGTCGCCGCACCTTGCGCTTCGGCCCGCACATCCACGCCCTGCGCCAGGCCATCGCCTATTTTGAAGGTGAAGTAACGCTCCCGCCCAACAGCAAAGATGTCCTGTACCGGCAGCTTGATTTCAATCGGTGCTGCGCCGTCAACCAGTTGCACGTCTCGAGGACGCACGCCCATGCGGATGGGCCGTTTTGCATTTCGCACATGTTCGGGAACGGCCTCTGCCGGCAAAATGGCTTGACTGTCACCCAGACGGAACCCCGGATCCACAGGTATCAAATCGACAAAATTCATGCTGGGCGAGCCAATGAACCGACCGGAGAACTCGGAATTGGGTTCAAAGAACATACTCTGCGGATCTGCAACCTGCACAATCTTACTGTCATTCATCAGCACGATCCGGTCCGCCAGAGACATCGCTTCGCGCTGATCATGGGTGACATAGATTGTGGTCACGCCCAATTCGCGTTGAAGGTGTCCCAGTTCCCAACGCATTTCCTCACGAAACTGTTCGTCGATCGCCGATAGTGGCTCATCAAGCAGCAGCACTGCTGGGTCGCGTACAACTGCACGCGCAAGGGCAACCTTTTGTGTCGTGCCAGGCGGTAGCGCGCCGGGGTAGCGTTTCAGCTCATCGCCCAATTTAAAAATTTCTACAACCCAATCCAGCTTGCGGGCGATATCGGCCTTGGCAACGCCGCGTGCCTTCAATGGAAAGATGATGTTTTCCCTGATGTTCAGGTTCGGGTAAAGCGAGACGAACTGAAACACCATCGCAATGTTACGCTCGCTCGGACTTTGGTCATTGACCCTTTGCCCGTCAAAAAGAATATCGCCTTGGGTCGCTTCCTGCAGCCCGGCAACGGCGCGCAGTGTCGTAGTCTTGCCGCATCCGGAAGGGCCAAGATAAACAGCAAACTCGCCATCCGCGACTGTCAGGTTCACATCATCGACCGCTTTGAACGCGCCGAATTCAATAGACAAGTTTTTCAGTTCGACCTTTGCCATGTTCAGTACTTCTCCCCCATTTTGTTCAGATGGCGGACAAGGATCATCGACAGACCGATAATGATAAACAAAAGGATCACCGCAAGTGCCGAAGCTTCGCCTGTGTAGAAATAGTTGAACGCTGTTTTCGCGACGGCAAAAGAGACAGTCTCGGTACTCGACCCCGGACCACCGCCCGTGAGAGCAAAGAAAAGATCATATTGCTTGAAACTGTCGATAAGCCGCAGGATCAGTGCGATGAACAGCACAGGCGCGGACATGGGAAGGGTCAGCCGGAAGAACTTGTAAGCCGGGCTTGCCCCATCAACTTCAGCCGCTTCATAGATGGTTTCAGGGATGCCACGAAAGGCGGCCGTGGCCAGTAGAATGATGAATGGCGTCCACATCCAGGTATCCGCGGCGGCAGCAGCAAAAAGAGCTGGCGTGGTCTGGCTGAGCCAAAGAACTTTCTCCAGCCCCAGACTGGAAATCAGATAATTCACGACGCCCCATTCAGAATTGAGCATGTAGCGCCACAGGAAACCCACAACCACCGGAGACAGCATCATAGGCATCATCAGCAAGGTGAAGATCACATCCCGGCCTTTGAACTTTTTCTGAAGTTGATAGCCCACGAATATGCCGATCACCATCTGCAGGCTGACGCAGACAAATACGAATTTGCCCGTGAAAATGAACCGTTGCCACAGGGCCTTGTCACTCAGCAGATAAGTGTAATTGTCCAACCCGACCCATTTGTATCCCTCATGCGGGTTCAAGGCGGAGAAGTTGTAAAAACTGTAGCTGATCAACGAGATGATCGGATAAGCCACCATGAAAATGAGGATCAACAGCGTCGGCGACAAAAATCCGAAGATCATCAAACGGCCACTGGATTTCTTCCTGCCAGTGGCGGCTGAGCTGCGTCTGGTTGGTGTCGAGTTCTGGGATTGATCGGTTACGGTCATGGCTCAGCTCCGTCCCAGCACACCGAAAGTCATACCCATAAGGAGATGCTTTCGGATGAGATAAAAGAAGATCAGAACCGGGATGATCAATACGACACCCGCCGACATGATTTGGGTCCATTCGATCCCCGTCGCGCCGGACGCTGCGGAAATCTTCACCGGCAGTGTCTTGGCTTTCGTGGTCGTCAGGATCGAAGCAAATGCGAATTCATTCCATGCAAAGATGAAACAGAAGCCGGCTGTGGCGGCGATACCGCCCCGCACCATGGGCAGAACCAGATGAATGAAAGCATACATCCGACTGTACCCGCTGACCTGGGCAATCTGCTCGACTTCCTTGGGAACACCATCGAAGAAGCCCTTCATAATCCAGGTGGCCAGCCCCACATTTGCAAAGATTGCCACCAGGACCAGTCCGATACGCGTGTCCGCAAGGCCAAGGCGCGCAAACATCAAATGATAGAAAACAAGCACGGCCACCGGCGGCAACATACGGGTTGAAAGGACGAAAAACAGAAAGTCGCCTTTGCCCCTGAAGTCGTAGCGGGAACAGACATAGCCCGCGAGCGTGCCCAGAAAGACGGCCAGTACCGTGCCACTGGTGGACACAATGACCGAATTGATCAAAGCATCGACAACACCATATGCCGAAGCAGTTCCGGCCGCAGCGCCAACACCAAAAACACTCTCATAACCAGATGTGTTGATGTCGAAAACCCAGACGGGTGGCATCGCAAAAAGATCTGCCCGGCCTTTAAACGAAGAAATCAGAAGCCATAGGATCGGCCCGAGATTGTAGAATGTATAAGCTGCAAGCAGCACCAGAATAATCCATCTGGTCATGTTTGCCGATCTCGGTTGAGTAACTGCCGCCATGTTTTCCGACCCTTTGTCAAAATTCATCAATCGGCCGCAACAAGGCGGCTCGTAACAAAGTTTGCGGGCCGGAAACCGGGGAGGACCGGTCCGGCCCGCAAGGAAGATACCGCGAAGGGGTTAGTTCACTGCAATGATTTCTTTGGTGCCGACAGGTGTAATTTCCTGATCCGGTACTTCAGGCGTGCTGTCACTGCGCGTGATCTCATAACCTGCACGCTCCAATGTACGCTCATGGCGCTTGGCAGCATCTGTCAATGCTTCTTCGACCGACTTGGTGCCGGTGATTGCATTGGAGATTTCTTCCTGCAACTGATCAAGCAGAACAGGATATTGCGGCAGATGCCAATAATCATTGAGGTACTGCAACGCGGTAGAGAATTGTGCGTTGTAGCTGTTAAGCCCTTGCCAATCGTCGCTTTCCAGAACCGCTTTCAAACCAGTCTGACACACGGCTGCATAGCGCTTCTGCTGTTCTGGCTGGAAATACCACTCCATGAAGGCTGTCAGTTCAGGCAGCTTTTTGGAGTATTTGTTAATGCCCATGCCCTGACCACCAACCGAGAACTGGCGGCGGAACATGCCATCGCGCCCAACGGCCCCTGGCAGAATGCCAAACGCGGTGCCCTCGGCAAATTTGTTGACACTGGGATCAGCGTTAGAGCCATTGAAGTAGAACCATTGCATGGCCATGGCGAGTTGCCCCTGCTGAAATGCAGCATTGACTTCGTCAAAACCCCAACTGCCCGAACCTGGGGGCGCAAAGTTGAACATGTCGACATAGGCCTGAACGCCATCAATGGATGCTGGTGAATTCAGATAGCCCTGCACTTCGTAAGTTTCGGGGTTGTAAAGCTCGCCGCCAAAAGACCACAGGAAAGAGTTGGATGCGGTTGTTGCAAAATCATATTCGCGACCACCCATCTGGCCCCAGCCATAAAGCCCTTCATCTGGACGTGTGAAGAACTCAGCAACTTCTTTGGCTTCCTGATATGTTTGCGGCACGGCCAGTTCGCGGCCGTATTTCTCCTGAAACGCTGCCATCTCTGCAGGATCTTCAAACAGATCACGACGATACATCATTCCATAGGCATCCTGATTCATCGGCAAACCATAGAAATTGCCGGAGTTGTCAGGATACTCACCATATTGAGAAATCGAGGCTGCCGGAAACAGTTCCGCAGACAAAGCTTCAGAGCTTGCAAAGATATCATTCAGTTTGACCGCATGGCCACCGCCCGCGAATTCTGCCGTTGATTGGCTGTCCCACATGGCGAAATCAAATCCATCGCCCTGAATTGCGAATTCGGACGCAATCTTGTTGTGCCACTCAGGGCCGTAAGGCACGAGCGCAGGCACCAGCTTCACTGATTTGTCGGGATAATCCTTGGCAATTTCGACCAGCGCATCAGCGCAGGTACCCGCATGCCAGACAAAGGTAAGCTCGGTTTCGGCCTGCGCAGACGTGCCCAAGAGGACCGCTGCAATCACCGATACCGATGTAGTTGAGAGTAAACGTATTGAATTTTTCATTTCTTCCTCCTCGTTGGTACGGAGCTGACGTCCTCTCGCCGTTCCGCATTTCAACTCTAAACACTTTTTATGTTATATCTACCATTTTTTTGATATTTTTGATGTATTTAAATTTTTCAATTTAATTTCAATGTCTTAATGCATAAGACTCCCCAAAGAATTTCTCGAAACCACGGAAATTAGGATAAAACATCGTAAATTGAATCAAAATTTGTTGGAAGTTCTTGTGTTTTTGAGGTTTTTAAGGTCATTTCGTGTCGAAAATATCATAATTAACTTAGAATGTGTTATATGAACAAGCGTGTATCGAAGAGTGACGCGCGCCGAGCGCGGATCCTGGATCTGCTCCTTGGTGGGCAGGAAGTACCGATCAAGGACATCGCCCTGAAGCTGGATGTCAGCCTGATGACAATCCACCGAGATCTGGTGGAGTTGGAGCAGAACGGCGCGATCACGCGTGTGCGCGGGGCAGTTTCAGCCGAGAAATCCGTGCTGTTCGAAAGCAGTTATCTCTTCAGAAGCCAAAAGCAGATCGAAGAAAAAAAGCGCCTTGCCAAGGCGGCAATCAAGTTTATCGAACCGGGGAGCGCTTTGGCCTTTGATGACAGTACAACTGTCTATCAGATTGCCGAATACATTCAGGAGATCACGCCTGTTACGGTTTTGACCAACGGTCTTCCAATGGTCAATCGCCTGTCCACAGAACCAGGAGTTGAGGTGATTGCCCTTGGGGGCAAATACCACCGCGGCTTCAGTGGTTTTTTCGGTCTCCAATGTGAACAGGTCGCTTCGCGCTACATCGTGGATGTGGCAGTCATGTCTTCAACCACCATTCAGGGCACCTCTCTTTTCACGCAGGAGGAACATGTGGTGCGCATGAAACGCATCATGCTCAAAATTGCGAAAAAAAGCGTGCTGCTCGTGGACTCCAGCAAATTCACCTATTCAGCACTGAACCACATTGCCGATTTATCCGATTTCGATCATGTGATCGTCTCAAAGGATACGGAGGCCGACACACTCAAGTCTTTACGTTCGGCGGGCATCACATTTGAACTGGCCTGACTATAAACGAAAAGCGAGACTTTGCGTCAGTTCCTCAAGCATGTACTCGCTTTACTGGAACTGGGAACAATCCACACTGAAAGCGCCATAGACCACGATGTGCAAATAGGCATGGTAGTCCACATAGCATTATCTGCGAAAATAGCATTGAGCTGACACGCCGCAGTGCCGAACATAAAGCGCACCCCAATTATGGGATGCGCCTTTTATGAATTATTGATCCAGTGCCAAAACCGCATCACCGTCGATCAACGATACGCGCTCAAGGTTCTCACCATCAGCCCAGCGGAAGATGCCGAAAATTCCGGCCACAACGCCTGTGTCGGTGTATTCCATTGATCCGGTCACACCGTCATAATTGATGTCTTTGCCGGCGCGAATGGCGGCGATTCCATCAGCGTAAGTGTACACAACTTCGCCATCACCGCCGGTCACATTGTGCATCGCCTGGCTCCAGCCGTCGGCATTGGTTCCCCCGGACTTTTCGATTGCCAAAGCTGTTGCGACCAGAAGGTCATAGTACTGGATGGCATAGGAGTTTGAAACATCGCCGATCTTGCCAGCATGTTCCGATCCTTCAGCCTGTGGTTTGTAAAAGTCCCAAGCCGGACCTTCTGCGTTTGAAAAGGCAGCCAGAGTGACAGATTCGTGCTTAGCGACCGCGTCCGTGGTGGCCGTTTGAATAAAACCGGGTTCCTGCCACTCAGAAGTGCCAACGATGAACCAAGAATTGCCGGCTTCAGCTGCATTCTTTACGAACACACCTCCGTCTGATGGCGCTGAAAAGACGATCACAGCATCCTTGTCCAAGCTGCCGATGCGGCTGACAACTGACCGGTAGTTTGGCTGGTTTGGTTGGATATCGATGGAATCAACAACTTCGATACCAAGCTTCGCAGCCGCAGAAATGGCCGCATTCTTTTGAAGCTGCGAACCGGCTGCTTCAGTCGCGACGAGCACAACACTTGATTTGCCAGCAGCTTGCGCGTGCAACAGGGCTGCAGAGCCTTGCGCACTATCCATGGGTGAGCCGCGGAACAAGGGTTCTTTAGCAGTGCCACCAAACTCGGATTCAATCGCGCCACCATGGACAGAAGGCAACAAGGGACCACCCTCACTTGCGGTCTGATCGAGAACATAGTCGCGATAGGACATGTAGTTATGGGCTGAGTTCAGCAGAATTTCCACACCATCACTGTCAACCAGTTTGCGGGCTGCACGTGCCTCACCAATTGTACCGATATCTTGGTGGATGGGTGTCAACTTCCGACCCAGCGGTGGGTCTGCGTTGATCACTTCCAGCGACATGTCTGTCACTGCATCAAAGAATTCACCAAACCCGCCATATTCACCTGTATGATATGTCAGGTGTCCGACTTTGATGTCTTGCGCCCATGTAGTGCCGGCCGACAAAACCAGCGCGGTGGACACTCCCAATAGGGTCTTGAGTGAAGCTTTTTTCATTTTGTACTCCCTAAGATTTTGAGTTGCTTTATTGTCGTCGCGAACGCTTGCCGCGATATCAAATGTGGTAAGCCTCCATAAGTTCGTTTCGATCGAGGTTTTTGGCATCCTTCAGCAGGTGCATTTCACCCAGACTGAGAACGAGTACGCGGTCGGCAATTTCAAGGGTCTTCAGTGCGTTTTGTTCAGCAAGAACAATGGCGACACCTCGGTTGGTGCGGGTGTTGGCAATTTTTTCAAACAGGATGTCTACGAACATTGGGGAAAGCCCGGCTGACGGCTCATCAAGAAAAATAATCTTCGGGTCTTGCATCAATGCTCGGCCAACGGCCAACATTTGCCCCTCACCCCCGCTAAGGCTGCCTGCCAATTGACCAGTGCGCTCTGCCAGTCGAGGAAACAGCTCAAAGACCTCTTCAAGCCTCTCTTTCTTGCTACGCTCTCCAACCAGCGCACCAAGCGACAGGTTTTCTGCCACGCTCAGATCGGGAAAGACGTTGTGCTCCTGTGGTACATATGCGACCCCACGTGCTGTCAGATCAAACGCCGCAGTTTGGGTGACATCTTCGCCCATCCAAGCGATCGAACCCGACGAGACTGGCAGAAGTTTTGACAGAGTTTTCAGCAGCGTTGTCTTGCCTGAACCGTTGGCTCCAAGAACAGCAAAAATCTCGTTCTCGACCATGAAAGATATGTCGTGCAGTACTTCGACATCACCGTATCCACTGTGTAGGTTTTTGACCTCAAGCACGCTCAGACCCCCATGTACTTTTCAGCGACTACACGGTTATTCTTCACGTCGTCGGGCGTTCCGTGGAACAGTATTTCACCTTCTGAGAGGAAGTGAACGTAAGAGCAATACTTCCAGATCAGATCCAGATCGTGCTCGACGATCACAACCGTCATATCTCCCGCTTCCACTTTGGCACCGACCAGATCCATCACCTCTTTGGTGATGTCGTCAGGCAGACCAGCCGTAGGTTCGTCCATTAGCAACATGCGGGGCTTCAAGATCAGACAGCGTAAGATATCCAACAGTTTCTTTTCACCACCCGACTTCGCAAACCCGTCTGGATCGGCAAATGAGAATTGGGACAAATATCCGTCAATTTCCGCCTCGATTGCCTCATCCACCTGGTCGTCATCAAGCACGCCACGATAGGTCTCATCTATGGTTGACGTGGCAGCCAACCGCAGATTGTCGCGAATTGTCAGACTGGAAAATCCCTGAATGCGTTGGTTTGTTTTCACAAGGCCAAGATTGGCAACTTGATGCGAACGGATCAGATTCAGCCGATGCGTCACGTCACCGTCTTCAAGCTTGATCGTGCCTGTCGACGGCTTGATCCGGCGCGTCAGCAATCCCATAAGCGTGCTTTTTCCAGCGCCATTCGGCCCGATCAATCCCTCAATACCATGGGTGCCAAATGAGGCCTCTTTCACATTCAAAACGGGATGTGCGTGATAGGCTTTGATCAGGTTTCGCATGTGGAGTTTCATGCATCATCCTCCGTCTTGCGGCCATTTAACGCCCGATCAACGCCCTTGCTTATGGAATTTTTGGCATCGCCCAGTTCAGACCCAATAATTGCGATGCCGCGTCCCAATACCGCTAATACCTCATCAGCCTTTGAAGATTGACCCAGAAATCCCCTGGGGCGATATACCAAAACGCCAACCAAAAGTGCCCCGTAGAGGAAGAGTTTTATATTTGGCACCAACACTGCAAACTGCGGTGAAACGGGCGCGTAGGTTTCGATCAGAATGTCGAACAACCCGAAGGTTACAAAGACACCCAGCATCGCACCAAGCGCGTGTTCCTTCCCCCCCAAAACCAGCGAAATCCAAACAGCAAAGGTGATTGAAGGCACAATCATGTTAGGGGTAAGAAATTGATTGAGCGGAGCAGATAATCCACCCAAAACACCCATTATTGTGCAGGTTAGTGTGAAGGCAATGATTTTGACACGGAAGGTGTTCTTCCCCAGACTTGCCGCCAATTCCTCGTTGTCGCGTATTGCAACCATCAAGCGGCCCAAACGCGACTTGTGCAGTTTAAGAAGATACACCTGCATGGCGATGATCAACACAAGCAAAAAGAAAAAGAACAGGATTTCCTCAAGTCCGAAAATGCGAAACGGCTGGCGGATAGTTCCAAGACCAACCACACCCATCGTCATCCATTTCTCTGTCACGGCCAACAGGGCAATTATGGCGCTAAACGCAATGGTTGCGCATAAAATGGCTTGCCGTTCCAACCGCAAAATCAGCGCGCCAAGCACGTAGGATACAACAGCCACCAAAGCTGCTGTCAGGACCATGGAGTCGACGAATGACATGTCCAGTTGAACTTTCATGACACCAACCGAGTACATGCCAAGGCCCCAAAAACCGACAACTCCGAAGTTGGGCACGCCAAGCAAACCGAATTGGACGTGCAGCATCTGGGCAAGGCCGATGTAGATCAGCAAAAGCGAAAGTGAAAAAATGAGATATGCCATTATGCCAACCGACCACCGCGCCGCCACAGGATTAAAATGAAGGCGGACAGCAGGACAACCTCGGCATAAAGTGGCTTTGATACCAGCGTGATGAACGATGTCAGAATACCCGCTATGATGCTGGCAATCAGAGCGCCGCGAACCGAGCCGACTCCAGCCACAATCGACACCATTATGGTAATCAGGATCAGATTCCATCCCATCAGCGGATATGCAAGTGCGAAGACGCCGGAGAAAATGCCCGACAATCCTCCGACAACCCCGGCAATAAACCACACACGGACAGACACTTTGTGAGGGTTAATGCCGCTAACTTGGGCCAATTCTTCATTGTTGGCTAAGCCGCGAATAACCTCACCAAACCCGGTTTTGTAAACCAGCCAATAAAGGTTTAGCGCAATCAAAACCACAAGGATTAAGGCTATTAACTGAAGGTTCGTTGCACCCATGCCTGCAAAGTTAAAAAAGGCAATTGGAGGCTCAGCCAAATAAATGTTTTCCGCACCAACAATCAACACAAGCCCGTAGCGCAACATGAATGATAATCCAACAGAGAGAATTATCATCTCGGAAGGCTGCACACCTCGCTTCAACGCCGGTTTAAAAATGAAAAGATAAGTGGCAACACTAAGCCCGCCAGTAAGCAGAGCCGCCGGTATGATAGAGAAGTAAAAATTGAACCCCAGCCCCACATTGAACAGCACCGCAAAATAGGCGCCAAATGTGATGCTTTCCCCATAGGCAAAATTGATAAACCCATTGAGGTAGTAGATAAGCGTGAAGCCCATCGCGGCTAAAATCAAAGGCGAGGCCTCCAAAAGCCCGATGAAGATTGAATCGCGTATCAGCCACATAGGCGCATTTCCCCCAACAAAGGTCGAGTGCTTCCCAAAGCCTCCAAGGCAGCACCCGACATTGAGTCAGCGTTGAGACTGCCGCGGGGAAAAACAATTGCGCAGAATGGGCTGACATTGCGCACGGTCTGATTAACGCACCACACAAATAGGCAAATGTAGCGCTTGATCTCTTCGCGTGACCTATCGTCGCATTTTCTGATTTTACGGGGTGCCCAGATGGAAATTTAGCGGCAACGATACCGCACGACCAGCGGAGGAAACAATCGTGCAAGAAATTTGGAAAACTTACAAAGTGCCGGCCACAGTAACCTGTATCGGCTTAGTTTTTGCATTAATTTTGGGAGTTGTTCCCTTGTTTGACAAAAAGGACTCTTCGCCCCTCCAGCAAGCCGCCAATTCTCAGATTATTGAACTCACGCGCGCTTTGGAAGACCTAAAACTTTCCCACGCAACTGAGGTCGCCGACTTGAGGAAAGCCATAACCGCTCAGGCTCAATTATTCAGCAGCATCGACAACCGGCTGAACAACCTGGATCGCGGCGTCACGCGCACATTTTGGCGGTCAAAGAAAACCGCTGAATTTGTGGAAACACTGGCAGGTGCAAATCGAAAGATAAGCAATATCGAAAATCGGCTGAACAATCTGGATCGCGGTGTTACACGCACGTTCTGGCGGTCAAAGCAAATTGCCGATTCCGTAGGCGCTCTGGCGGGTGTAAATCAAAAGATAAGTAATATCGACAACCGGCTGACCAATTTGGATCGTGGTGTCACACGCACGTTCTGGCGGTCAAAGCAAAATGCCAATTCCGTAGACGCTCTGGCTGGTGCAAATCAAAAAATAAGCAATCTTGAAGCGCAGATGAACACTCTGAACGTCGCTGTTCCACGCATTTCAGGCCAAATCAGACAGCTTCAAATTGCGTCCGAATAGGTCAGATCGTGAAGGCATAAATCCTGAACAGAGGGTCCGCATTTATGACCGCTTAGATCCTGTCAAAACCCTCCCTTGTTTTCTCGCCAATTATGGCTGCACTTAAAATCAATACTGGCACTCTGGACGCGGGCTCCGTGCTGGATAAAGCGTTCAGCCAGATACCCGGAAATGCCACGCGCCAAACCGTTCCCCACAAATCATCGTTTGCGGATCATCATCGTTCAAATTTGTCCCGAAAGTTCGTCACCTCGTGGTGTAGCCGCCATCAATCACGAGAATGTCGCCTGTCACATAGCTTGAAGCGGGTGAGGCCAGGAAAAGCGCAGCCATTGCCACCTCCTCTGGTTGGCCAACGCGCTGCATTGGCGTCATGTCTCTCCAGATCGGGAACATCTCGGGATTGTCGATCCCACCTTGCGCCATATCGGTTTGAATGTATCCGGGCGCGAGTGCATTGACGCGGATATTGTCGAGTGCCAGTTCGCTGGCAAGACTTTTTGTCATCATGTGCACAGCAGCCTTCGAGGTGTTGTAGGCAACCTGATTTTGCGGGATGTTGGAGGCGATGCCGGACATGGAGCCGACATTGACAATCGTTCCGCCGCCCTGCGCCCGCATGGCTGGAATGACCGTACGGCAGCACCGAAAAACCGCATCCACATTCAACGACATCAACCTTTGCAGGTCCTCATCCGAAAATTCGGGCGTATCACCGTGAATGGCGATACCTGCATTATTCACCAGAATGTCGAGCCGTCCAGATTGGTCAAGCACGTCTGCAATAAGGGCAGCGGGTGCTTTGGGATCACTCAGATCAGACGTAATAAATGTAGCCTCATAGCCCAAATCACGTAGCATTTCCTCTGCCTCTGGGCCACCACTACGCGCGCAGATGAAAAGCCGTGCACCTGCCTCTCCAAGGACTCTGGCTATGGCAAAGCCGATACCACGGGTCCCACCGGTGATGAGAGCAACCTTTCCGTCAAGCCTGAATCGGTCCAGCAGATTTTCGGTTTTTGTCATCTCAATTTCCCAATCTTTCTAATGCGTTTTGCGGCTCTAAATGCCTGTTGCAGTCTCAGATATCACATCTATTTTCCGCTCGGTTCGAGCCACTCCCTAAGGCTCGATCTAACAGCTCATGCGCAATTCTGTTCGTGCGATGTTAGCAACCCGCGAATTAGCGCGCTACTGCAGAACAGAGGCAAGACAGAAACTTTTATGCCGTTTTCTACAACTTTCAGGTTGGTTTCATGCTTTTCAAGCCTGCCGACAGCCAAGCTGTCACATTGCATCTCGATAGACCATAAGCCTCATAAACGGCGTAAGTTCGCGACGAGACCAAACAGTTCTGGCGCTCTCAAAACCAAAGTCAGGGAGCGCCAGCAATCACGAAAATCATCGAACGAAAAACAGAATGAATGCGCGCCTAAAGCGCAAACTCCGTCACGAATTTCGTTCTTTGGAAGGCTTCAAGGCCTTCAAGGCCACTTTCAGAACCAAAGCCGGATGCATTCACGCCGCCAAACGGTGTTTCGGGGGTTGAGACCATCATGTGATTAACCCCAACCATGCCCGCATCCAGAAGCGCCTCGGTTTTCATAGCCAGCGATGAACTGCTGGTGAAGCAGAATGATGCAAGGCCGTATGGCAATGCATTGGCTCGCTCGATTACCTCATCAAAACCGGAGAAAGGCATGATGGAGGCGATAGGACCGAAAGGTTCTTCAGACAGAATACGGGCCGATTCAGGAACATCAGCCAGCACGGTTGGGCTGAAGAAATACCCTGGGCCTTCCATACGCTTGCCGCCAAGCTTCAAACTGGCCCCCTTGTCCACCGCATCACCAATCAGAGCATCAAGAGCATCAAGCCGGCGTGGCGCAATCATGGGACCCATTTGAGTGCCCTCATCCAGACCATTTCCGATCTTCAGCTTGCTCGCCCGCTCCACGAAACCAGTCACGAACGCATCATAAAGGCTTTCGTGAATGAAGAAGCGCGTCGGCGACGTGCAGACCTGCCCGGCATTTCTGAACTTGAAAGCCACCAGCATATTCATGGCATGCTCCAGATCAGCATCGGCATGCACGATAACAGGCGCATGGCCGCCAAGTTCCATTGTGCTGCGCATAATGGTTTCAGAGGCACGCTTTTGCAGAAGCCGACCGACCTCGGTGGAACCGGTCAACGACATCTTCTTGAAAACAGGCGAAGCCAGCAGCGTTTTTGAAATATGGTCCGGCGTTCCAAACACGATGTTGATAACACCCGCCGGTACACCGGCATCCTGGAAACAACGGGCAAGGGCCACCGCAGTTCCCGGCGTTTCCTCAGATGGTTTGACCACCACCGAACAGCCTGCACCCAGCGCACCAGCAATTTTGCGAATGACATTTCCCGAAGGAAAGTTCCAGGCAGCAAACGCAGCAACAGGACCAACCGGTTCCTTGTAGACCATCTGGCGCACATTGGCCTGACGAGCAGGCACAATACGCCCATAGGCGCGCTTGCCCTCTTCCGCATACCAGCGCGTGACTTCGGCAGCGAACTGAACTTCCGGCACGCCCTCAGCAAGTGATTTGCCGTTTTCCATGGTCAGGTGACGGCCAATCCTTTCCTTGCGCTCTTCGATCAGATCAGCCGCTTTGGACATGATCGCATAGCGCTCAATGGCCGTCTTGTTCTTCCAAATTTGAAAGCCCCGGTCTGCAGCGTCCGCAGCTTCGGCAAGATCTGCATCCGTGCAGACAGGCACTGTTGCCAAAACCTCTTCGGTTGCGGGATTTATCAAATCAGTCGTTTTACTGTCACCGGACTGACGCCATTTGCCATCGATCAGAAGTTCAATCTTCTCGTCATACATCGCATAAACCTTTCAAAATCTATCTGCCTGTCTGTCTGTTGTCTGTCTGTCAGTTGCACAGAAAGCCGTCCGCGAGCGGATCGTCCTGGCTGCCAATAAAGCAGTGGGTACCGGTGATGTGGGCAAGGCCCTCAATCACAGGGTCATAGTGGGTTTTGGAGAAATTTCCGGTGTCTGAAACCGGCGTGGCCGACGCCATGAAATCGACATCCAGAATGTTGCGCGAGACAATGCGTTCCCCCGAGGAGATTTCACCGGCTTCAATCAGTTGGGCCAATCTCGCAGAGGTGCCGGTTCCACAAGGTGAGCGGTCAAATTTGTTGGGTGCCAGAACAACAAGCTGGCGGTTGATGAATTGACCGGCCTCTCGGCTTCCCTGATGGAACAGCACACTGTGAATGGGCTCCATCATGTGTGGAACGTCGCCAGCGTCGATGTGCGCATTGATTGCAAACTTGATAGAGGACCCAACATCCATAGCCTGTCGCACGCCATTGGGACTCAAATTCACACCGACCGAACCAGCCTCAACCAATGCGTACCAATTGCCGCCATAAGCCAGACCGAAGGATACCGGAATGTCCGGGAACATCAGATCTGCTGCCACCACAAAAGCTGGAACATTCTTGAAGCCAACCGAAATGATCCGTCCGTTCTGATAGCGAACACTTACGCAAATAATGCCCGCAGGAACCTCCAGATCGAACTGAAGGCTGTTGCGCCCTTTGGGTTGGATCAACCCAAGATGATCCAGTGTTACCGCCAACCCAATGGTCGCGTGGCCGCACATGGGCAGGTAATTGTATGAACCCAGAAAAAACGCTCCGAAATCAGCCTTTGTGCTTTCTGTGAGGACAGCGCCGACCATGGCTGCGTGACCGCGCGGTTCGTGAAGCAGAAAGGTACGCAGATGATCATGGTGCTGCGCAAAGTCATCCATCTTGTCTGCAACGGTTTCGCCCTGCAATTTCGGCAAGCCTCCCGTCACAACACGCGTGGGATGACCGCCGGTATGGCTGTCGACGGTGGTGATGTTTGGAATGTCCGGCATGATTAGCGCCGATGCCTTTCCTTGATGCTGTCTGCCATTTTCTCAGCAGCCATGATCGTTGTCAGCATGGTATTGCCGCTGATGACAGACGGCATGATGGACGCATCCACAACACGCAAACCATCCACACCCATGACCCTGCCATCAGTATCAACGACCGCCAGGGGATCCTGCTTATCTCCAATTTTGCACGTGCCGCTGGCATGCCAACTGCCGCAGGCATTGTCGATGATCCAGGAGCGCAGAACATTGGACGAGCCTCGAAGGGCCTGCACATCAATGTCTGGCACAATCGCATTTTCGATCATGAGTTTACGAGCCAGGGGGCCGCATTCCATCACCCCCGCCGCAAGCGACGTCAGGAACCAGTTCTTGCGGCTGACCGCCCCAAGTTTACGGACACGTTCAGAGAAGGTTGCAGGAAATATCTCACCAATGGCTGAGGACAGCGCCGGGTCGTCAACCATTGCAAAAAGCCGGTGCATGCCATCCTCAAGCCGCTTGAGGTCCCGTTCATCGGACAATTGCCTGAAATTGACATCCGGGCCGTGCGCGGGATCGGCATGTGAAAGCTTGACCTCACCTGTCGAATAAGGACGGTTTACGCAAACGATGATTGAGGCAAGGCGTTTGCCAAGAGGGTGCCAGGCCGCGCGATTGGAGGGTAGAATGAACATATCGCCCGGATTGGTGTCTGCCAGTTCCGAACTGTAACGATACCCCATCTGAATGTGGCGGCGCATGCTTTTCGGAAGCCTGGATTTCCGGGGCAGAAAACCAGCCAGGGCAACCATGGGATGGTCCTGCAAATTCTGACCTACGCCCTTTCGATCAGCCCGCACGTCTATGCCCATCTGTTTCAAATGCTCAGCTGGGCCGATGCCTGAGCGCATCAGAATTGCAGGAGACTGTAACGCGCCAGCTGAAATGATAATCTCCTGGCCTTTAAGCAGCTTGCGACCAGCGCCATTGGTTATCTCAATGCCACTGGCTTTGTTCCCGTCAAACACAATGCTGTTCATCTCGGTCGACGCCAAGATTTTCAAATTGGGACGGTTGCGCACATATCGGTTGAGATAAGCCACTGCCGCAGATACCCGCTTGCCATCAACATTGTTGATGGTCATGGGAAAATAACCGTCCCGAAAAATACCGTTGTGATCTTCGATATTCTCTACACCGCGTTTGTCCAAAACGCTGGCGGTCGCTTTGGCGATGGGGGACCACTCGTCCTTCGGAATGCGGCGCAGCGGCAAAGGGCCGCTGCCACCATGCAAGTCCGAGGTACCATAATCCAGATCAGTCTCAAGTTTGCGAAAGTACGGCAGGACGCCATTCCAGTCCCATCCCCTTGCACCACCCTCAGCCCACTCATCGTAATCCCAGGGCAGCCCGCGAAAGGCGAATTGTCCATTAATGGACGTGCCACCACCCATCACCTTCGCCTGCTCATAGGTTCTGGGCAGCACATCAGATGATATTGGATTGTTCAGATGAACCTTGATGTTCTGCCAATGATAAGAGCTGTTGAAATAGGCAACGATCGGATAGGAATCGAGAATGTCTTCCGGAACATTGTCTGGCGGCGTATCTGGTCCGGCTTCAACCAAAGCGACTTGCAAATTGGGGTCTTCAGACAAGCGGCTTGCGAGCACTGCACCCGCTGCACCACCACCCACGATAATATAATCAAATGCGGTTTCGCCGAGCCGCTCAGCCATGTTGGAGCCACACATTTTTGAACCGCAGGAAACTTTCAAGCCCGCTACGACCCATCTCCTTGCCAAAGCCGGAGCCGTTGAAACCACCTTGCGGCGTTGCGTAATCCGGCTGGCGACCATGGGCGTTCACCCAGACCGTTCCTGCCTCAATTTGAGAGGGAAGGCGCATCGCCTTGTTGAAATCATCCGTATAGACACTGGCCGCCAACGCGTAACTTGGATGGTTGGTCATGGCTATGCCATCCGCTTCATCCTCATACTCGTAAACCGACAGGACTGGACCAAAAAACTCGTCGCGAAAGCCCGTTGAGGTTTCCGGAACATTCCGAAGAATGGTTGGCTGGTAATAAGCGCCGGAATTCATGCTGGCATCACGGCCACCACCACAGATAACCTCAGCCCCGTCTGCCAGCGTCTGCGCCAGCATGTCGTCAATGCGTTTGGCCTGTTTTTCTGAAATGATCGGCGGCAGCGTGCAATCGGATTTCCATGTTGGAGCAGCCTTGCGCCCTGCTGCGATTTCCATAACCCGTTCCAGCAGCTCTTCCGATTTACTACTTGGTACAATCAGACGTGTCCCGGCCGTGCAGACCTGACCGGAATTGGCAAGGAAACCATTGGCAACATTCGTCGCCACTGCATTCATATCAGTTACATCTTTCAGCACCAGTTGCGGCGACTTGCCGCCCAGTTCCAGCGTCACAGGTTTTGTGCCGGTCGCAGCAGCATCTGCCATCACTCGTGCACCCGTCGCGGAAGATCCGGTGAAGGTTATCTTCCTGACAAGAGGATGGCGCACAAGATGCGAGCCAGACTGGCCGGCGCCCTGAATGACGTTCAACACGCCCTTTGGCAGGCCCGCCTCAAGTGCAAGTTCTGCAAAAACCAGAGCAGAATAGGGTGTAAGTTCCGAAGGCTTGAGCACCACAGAATTGCCAACGGCCAAAGCAGGCGCAGATTTCCAGATCGCATTGATGGCCGGGAAATTGAAAGGCGCAATTCCCGCAATGACACCATAAGGCTCAGGACGAACCATGGAAGTCGCGCTGTTGTTTCCAGCAATAATCTTGCCTTCAATCTTGTCAGCCCATTCAGCAAAGAACCGCAATGCACCGGATGCCCGCACCAGATCACGGTTGATGAGATCTGCAACGGGCCTGGTTGTTGATGCCGCTTCAATTCGTGCAATACGTTCGCGGTTTTCGTCAATCAGGGCGGCCCAGCGATGCAGAACAGCAGCGCGGTCCAATGGAGAAGCATTGCGCCACTCCGCCATCTTGAACGCGCGATGAGCCGACGTTACTGCCCGGTCAACAATCTCTTCATCCGCGATGGGAATGGGCGTTGTTTCAACCCCGTCAGACGGCCGAAACACTGGCAGTTTCTCGCCATCAAAGACGCGCGCTCCATCAATGAAATGCGCTGCGACGAGTTCTATGGAATTGGGATCGAAATCGTATGTCATTGAAACTTCCGCCTTGAAATCAAACGCCGGTGAGCCTGAACCCTTCCGGGAATGGATCTCTGGGGTCCACGAAGAAATTAAACGAGCCGGTCAGATAGGCCGAGCCCGTTACCGTGCATGATATGGCAGGCAAGTCACCGACTTGGGTGGCGCCCGTCACTTTGCCCTTAAATACAGTGTCAAGAATGCCTGCATGGCGGAAACTATCACCGGGCTTCAGCTCACCTTTTGCAGCCAGCATGGCCATGCGTGAAGCTGTGCCGGTGCCGCAGGGCGAGCGATCGATTACTGTTGGTGGGCATACGACAACATTCTTGCCGTCGCAGTTTTTGCCATCACCATCAGCGATAATCTCGATCTGATAGATTTCATTGACATGCTCCATTGTCGGGTGCTGCACCGGATGGTCGACTAGAGCATCGCGCAGCTCGGCTGCTGCGGTCACCACTTTCCAAGCATAGTCCGGCGTGAGTTCAAGGCCCAGATCACCAGCCTTCACCAACAGATAGAAGTCCCCGCCAAAAGCAATATCGGCACGCACATCGCCATAAGTCTTGGTTTTGACCGTAATATCTTGGCGGTAAAGAAAGCTGGATGGCATTTCCAGCGTCACGTCCAACGCCACGCCGTTTTCAACCCGCACACGAGCGGGCACAACGCCAGCCGGTGTATCCAGGCGGACCAATGTCTCACCTTCCACAGCATCCACATATCCTGCTTCAACCGCGATGGTTGCCACTGCCATGGCGCAGTGACCACACATGGGCGGATACGTATCGGGCTCAAGAATAAGCATGCCGATATCGGCATCTTCCGAACAGGCCTCGGTCAAAACAGCCGCGGGCATGTTGAAACTGCCGCGCGGTTCAAACAGAACCAGTTTGCGCAGCCAATCACGCGTCATCAGATCAGCGCGCTTTTCGACCATGGTCAAACCGCGAATGGGACCAAAACCGGACGTGACCAAACGCAGGGGACAACCGGCGGTGTGGGAATCTATTCCCTGAATTATTCTGGAACTGCGCATCAGGCAAGCTCATCAAGGGAAGCAATAAGAGCCGCAACATCATTGTCAGAAAGAAGTGCTTCTACTTTCAACATCTGCTCATCACTGAAAGGAAGAAGAGGTTTGCGTGGCTTGCCAACCGGCTGATCCAGGCTGTTCATCACAGCTTTGATGCCGGCATAATAGCTGCCCTGCTTGAAGCACGAATAGATGGCAAACAGCGCTGGTTCAAGCTTGTCAATCACGGCTGTATTGTTCGCAGCACAGGCATCAAAATAGCGCCGAACCAAAGTGCCAGACAATTGATGTGCCATTGCAACGACACCAACAGCACCCACCGCAAGTGCGGGGCGGATCATGGTTTCATAGCCGACAAAAACGTTGATTTTATCGCCCAGTTTGCGCACCAGTTCGGTGACCTGAATAATATCGCCGGAGCTGTCTTTGATCGCGACGACTGTAGGCAGTTCGGCAAGTTCTGAAACAATCCCGATATCAAGCGCCACACCAGCTCTCTTCGGCGAATTATAGAGCATGACAGGAAGCTGCGTTGCTTCGCAAAGATCTTTGAAATACTGAATAATCTCCCGACGATCAGGCGCTGCATAGATCGGCGGCATGGCCAATATGCCATCAAGTCCGGCCTTCTCCGCTTCCTGCGCCAATCGAATTGCATTTGCAGGCAACAGATCTGAAACACCGGCGATCACGGGCACATCGCTTTTCGCTGCCGTCCGGGTACTTTTGAAAAGTTCGATCCGCTCTTCCATTGTCATGGCGTAAAACTCGCCAGTGCTGCCGCAAACGATCACAGCATCCGCGCCATTGGAAATATTGGCATCGACCAGATCGCTGTAGCGTTTGAAATCTATATTGCCGTTGTCGTCGAATGGTGTGACTAGAACACTTTGAATTCCAGACCAATTGGGGTTGAGCATTTTTGCTTCCTGTTTTTATTCAGACTTTTATGAAGGGCTTCATCATCTCTGCGGTTTGATGAAAGCGGTTGACGAACCCTTTGACGCGCTCGTTCGGCGGGTTCATGAGAATATCGGATGGCGGTCCATCTGCGCAGACAGTTCCCTGATCCAGAAACACAACCCTGTTCGCTACTTCCAGTGCAAAGCCAAGCTCATGGGTCACAACAATCATGGTCATGCCTTCCTTGGCCAGTTCAATCATCGTGCTAAGAACCTCGCCAACAAGTTCCGGGTCCAGGGCCGATGTCGGCTCATCAAAGAGCATGACTTCGGGTTCCATGTTCAGCGCACGGGCGATGGAAACACGCTGCTTTTGGCCGCCTGACAGGCTTGACGGAGATCGGTCGGCAAAGTCAGCCATACCAACCTTCTCCAGGTAGCTCATCGCACGGTCACGATTGGTGCTATGAGCCTCACCTTTCACTGTCTTCGGACCTTCCATGACATTGGCCAGAACCTTCATGTGCGGGAACAGATTGAACTGCTGGAATACCATGCCGATACGGCTGCGGATCGCGTTGGTTTGCGCGGCCGAAAGACCCAGCTCATCCTTGCCATTGTCAAAATGGAAGAATGGATCACCACTCAGCGATATCTTGCCATGGCTCGGCTTGGCCAGAAGGTTCAGACAACGCAGAAGCGTGGTTTTCCCGGAACCGCTGGACCCGATCAGCGCCACCACGTCACCGCGATTAACCGTCAGGTCAACGCCGGACAGAACCTGCGCCTCCCCATAAGACAGACGGATATCTTCAACCGAAATGGCAGGCGTGGTCGGGGCGGCTTGCGTTTCGGAACTCATGACTTCACCTCTTTCTGTTCGAGGCGACGAGCTATGTAGGTCAGCGGAACAAGTATCGCCAGGAACACCAGCGCAATGGTCGTGTAGACTTCCAACGGACGATAGGTGAATGATGCAATATATTCAGCTTGATACAGCAGATCAGGCACAGTGATAACGGCGAGAAGCGTCGTGTTTTTCAGTTGAATGATCATCTGGCCAGCCAGTGGCGGGATCATGCGGCGCAGGGCTTGTGGCAAGATAACCCGGACATTCATTTGTCGGTAGGACATGCCAAGCGCCACCGCAGCGTCGCTTTGTCCTGAATCGATGGATTGAATTCCGGCTCTGAAAATCTCAGCAAAATAGGCAGCGCCATATAGGCTCAACGCCAGGATGCCGGCTGCTTCCTTGGAGATGTTGATGCCCATGAAGATCGGCAGCGCGTAATAGGCCCAAAGCAGCCAGACCAGCAGCGGAATATTTCGGAAAAACTCAACAAACAGGCGGCCAATCACCACCACGATCTTGTTGCTTGTCAACTGCATCAGGGCAACGATCAAACCGATTACCAGACCGATCAACGAGGTGATGACGGTATATTCAAGAGTAATCAGAACACCGGACCAAATCAGGTGCGAGTTCTGTGTAATGGCCGACCAGTCAAACATGATGAGTTCCAGATCTTGTTGGAAGTGTCGGCCCCGAAAACGGGGCCGACCGTCTTGAATCAGAAGCTAAAGTCACCTGGCAGGACAGATAGATCCAGTCCGGCATCTTCAAAGGACTTTGCCAGCTTGCCCTGGGCCAGACCCAGCGAGCGCTGCTGGGACGTCCAGTTTTCAAGCCAATTCAGCCAGCCCGCATTACCAGCTTCCCGGCGCACGCCGATCACAGCTGTGTTTACGAGTGCCGGGCTTGGAACAAAGACTTCGCCTTTGACTTCCGGAGCAACCTGCACAGCGTCAAAACTGGCAAGCAGCATGGCATCAGCACGATTGGAGTTGATTTCCAGAACGCCCAATGAGCGTGTGCCAACCACAATGATATCTGCCTTGGGTGTCAGCGCCTCGGCAACCACCTGCATGGTGCTGCCTTTCTGAACTGCAAGACGAACCGATGGGTCGTTCAACTCTGCCCAACTCTTCTTATCGAAACCGGCTTTGGAAACGACGGTCCATGGACCATAGAAAAGTGGAATGGACGTGTAATCAACCACAAGGCCACGCTGTGGATTGGGGTTCAAGCCGATAGCGATATCGACCTTGCGCGCCTGAAAGTCAGCTGCAAGATTGCCCCATGTTGTTTCAACAAACTCCAGCTCGACACCCAGAATGGCAGAAATTTCCTGCCCCCATTCAACGTAGAAACCACTCCATTCGCCTGTCGCAGGGTCCTTGATGTAGCTGGGCTCTTCGCCAATGATGACTGGGAATTTCAGAACGCCGGAGCTTCTGATGTTGTTCAGAACGAGCGACGGATCGTCGGCCTGAGCTGGCTGCGTAAACGCACCAACTGTCATGAACAGAGCTGCAAAAGCGCAGATCCATGTTTTGAATTTTTTAAATGCCATTGTATTACCTCCTGTTGAGAGTCAAAGAAATTAAGAGCCGAGGAAGCCGCACTGCAATGGATCATCAGGCTCGAGCACGAGCGTGGAAATTCCATTGAGATGCGCACGTCCCGAAATTTTGGGGACGCATACGAGGCGTCCCTCGGGCGCCTTCGCAATACTGATGATTTGTCCAGATAGCTGACCGCCAAAGATGCTTTCTGCGTGGAATGTCTGTCCGGCTGCCAATTGGCCAGCAGCCACCTTTTGGACCATCCGCGCGGCAAGTCCGGTGACACCCGGTGAGCGATCATATCGATTGCGGTCAATGGACAGGAAAAGGCGTTCGGAATTTTTTGAAACCGTTTGAAACAGCAGAACCGATTCAATCAACTTGACCTCGGGACGATCAAGAGCAACGAGTGCACTGCGCAGTTCATCTGCGGCCAGCAATATCTCATGCAGCGCATGGTCGTGCAGTTCAAGTCCCAGCGCCGCTGCGTCAATAACGGCATGCGTGTTTCCGCCATATACGATAGACAGCTGAACCGTTCGGCCGCGAAATTGCACTGAAATATTGTCGGCGGTCACATAAGCCTGCGGCAACGCGACATCGATCTGATCACTGTCCTTGTGTATGGTGACACCAACAGTCGAGCGCGGCATTTCGATGGTGAATTCGGTTCGGTCATTTAACCGGCCCATGGATTTCAACGCTTTGGCATATCCGAACACGGCATGACCGCAAAGCTCGGGATAACCATACGACGTGATGAAAAACGCACCAAAGTCAGCTGTTTTGGACGCAAATGGAACCAGGCCGAAGGAGCCGCTGTGCCCGCGTGGTTCTTGCAACAGCAACGATCGCAGGTGATCATGATTTTTCTCGAAGGACTGAGCCTTTTCGCTGGCTGTCTCGCCCTCAAGTCCTGGGAGGGACTCAATCAAAATGCGTGTGGGGTGACCTGCAGTGTGTGTCTCCAGAACTCTGAAGGTTTCGGCGCCTTCGGCAAGCTGCACATCCAAAGTGCCCTCACCTAAACCAGACCCATGCGAAACACCCAGACCAAACCGGTTGCGCGACTGATCAAACTGCATGGCTGAAACGCGTGCCGCATCCGTATTGACCCAAAGCACCCTCGCGGCCTCAGATCCCGGATTTCGCCAGCGGTGCTCCAAAGAACTGTTGAAGTAAGCACTGTCTCCAGGCTGTAAAACAGCGGGAGGACGGCCAGCCAAAGTGACCTCAAATTCACCCGATAGAATGTAAATAAGCTCCTCACCATCGTGAGAATAATAGCCATCGCTTTCAGCGCCGGGTTCAATGGTCCACACTTCCACGTCCATCAACTTTTCAGCAACGGTGAGCTGCTCAACCGAGACCCCTGGTCCGAAAGTTCCAACGACCCGGCCGGCGCCTCTCCGAACGATGGGGACATGGTCATGATGCGTGCCACCCAACAGCTCTGCAAGGGAGCGTCCAAATGCCAAAGCAACACTGTTCAGTCTGGCTGGAGACAAAAAGGCGGTGCCACGTTCAAACATGCTCAGATGCGAAACGCCGATATCGGTTTTTTCTGAAAGAGCACGCAGCGACAAACCACTCTCTTTGCGCATTGTGCGAATACGCGCACCGATTTTACCGAAGTCTACTGTCGTGCGCTCAATACCTGAATCGTGAGTGACGGATTTTTGCTCATCCGGTTCGCTATCAATCAATTCCTTGATCTTGGTCAGGCTGTGACCCGATAATCTGCGCATTTGTTCGATATTGCGAATACGATCCATGTCATCAGATGAAAATGACCGATGACCGCTGGCGGATTTGAACGGATCAATCAACCCAGCATTTTCCCATGAACGAAGCGTCGAAACAGACACGCCGATTACCTTGGCTACATGTCCAATCGAATACGGGTTTTTATCGTTTGACGGTTTTAACATGTAGATATTTTCTTTATATATAGGTTTATTGAATTTTTTTGACCGTAAGTCGATATTTTGAATTTGTCAATGATCACTGGCCGTGATTTGAGGGCTTCATTGACAATCGCACTGTTAAGTGGAGTCGGAATCGGTGTTTTGGAAACCACGTCTCAAGCCATTCCTTGACGTCGAAACGGCAAATCCAGAACAGCATATTTAGATATTTTCAACAACAATATCAGATGCTTAACAAACAGACGGTTATGCAAATCACATGGAGTGGGTTTCACCAATCCGGTGAACCGTACCTGGTTCCAGTATCCTCATTGTGAAAATCCACCGGAAATAATGCTCCCCCGAACTTAAGCGCAATCTCCATTCAGGCTGATCGACAAAGCTGAATTCACGCATCGAAGAAGCTTGAACTCTGCTGCCACCATCAAGTTGCGAGTAAAAGTGCAGACGCATGTAAAGCGCAAATAACGACGCAGAAAAAAACTGCCTCAAAATTAATCACAGCCTGTAGTGTTAAAACTTTGGCACAACTCGCTATCAGATTGATGTTGCCAAACAAAAATCTGTGTGCCTAAATTCCGTTCACAGACAATCCAACTCCTTGGGAGTTCAATCTGACACAAGATACTTCAGGCGATGCCTTCGTCGAATTCGACAAGGTTCAGAAAAGCTACGACGGCGAAGCGCTGGTCGTAAAAAACCTGAATCTTTCCATGCCAAAGGGTGAGTTCCTTACAATGCTTGGTCCGTCAGGATCGGGCAAGACCACCTGTCTGATGATGCTGGCGGGATTTGAAACGGCAACCCGTGGCGAAATTCGTTTGGATGGCGCTGAAATCAACAACATTCCTCCGCACAAACGCGGCATTGGCATGGTGTTTCAGAACTATGCCTTGTTCCCTCATATGACTGTCGGTGAAAACCTAGCTTTTCCGCTGGAAGTGCGCGGCATGGGCAAGGCCGAGAGAGACGCCAAGGTGATCCGTGCCTTGGATATGGTTCAGATGGGTGAATTCGGGTCTCGTCGGCCTGCGCAATTGTCAGGCGGCCAGCAACAAAGGGTCGCCTTGGCGCGAGCCCTGGTTTTTGATCCAAGTCTGGTGCTGATGGATGAACCCCTTGGAGCTCTCGACAAACAGCTGCGCGAACACATGCAGTATGAAATCAAACATCTACATGAAAGCCTCGGCATTACAGTTGTTTATGTGACACATGATCAATCAGAGGCGCTGACAATGTCTGACCGCGTTGCCGTATTCAATGATGGTGAAATTCAGCAACTTGCACCACCGGCGGAATTATATGAATGCCCTGACAATAGTTTTGTGGCGCAGTTTATCGGCGAGAATAACAAATTGAGTGGCACTGTCAGCGAGCGGTCCGGAGATGAAGTTTCTGTAAAACTGGAAAATGGTGGGCAGTGCAAAGCATTGGCTGTGAATTGTGGCGGCGTGGGTGATGAGACGCTGATTTCAATTCGCCCAGAACGGGTTGCCATCGGTGCAAGTGTCAGTGATAATTCTACAGACGCCCTTGTTAAGGAACTGATTTACCTCGGCGATCACATTCGCTGCCGGTTAGATGTCCATGGGAATGACCAGTTTATTGTAAAAGTCTCAAACTCAGCTGGCCACAAACATCTGGTGGTCGGTGAAAAAACGCAGATCAACTGGGCAGCTCAAGATGCGCGTGCTCTGAACCCTTTGTAAGCTTTATTTATGCCGGGAAAACGGCGTAAAATACACTATTGGGGCAGAATATCGGCCCAATTCTATCTAAATCGCAACATCAACATGGAGAACAACCAATGAAAAAAACATTGCTCATTGCAACAGCCATAACCGGCTTTGCTTTCGCAGCGCAAGCTGCCGAAGTGACGGTCCTTGGCTGGGGTGGCGCATACACCAAAAGCCAGTCCGAAGCCTATCATAAGCCATTCACGGCGGAGACCGGTATCACCGTGAACTCTGTTGATGCCGATAACCCTGCAACACCAATCAAAGCGCAGGTTGAGGCCGGTAACGTGACTATTGATGTTGCCAGCGTTGAATTTGCCGATGGTATTCGTCTGTGTGATGAAGGCCTGCTTGAAGAAATTGATCATTCAATTCTGCCAGCAGCACCGGACGGCACACCAGCCACCGACGATTTCCTGCCTGGCTCACTGACAGAGTGCATTATCGGCACAGATGTATACGCCACTGTATTTGCTTTTAATTCGAGTAAATTTGACGGCAATGCACCAACGTCGATTGCAGACTTTTTTGATCCAGCTGCCTTTCCTGGCAAACGCGGCATGCGCAAAACCGCTAAGGCAAATCTTGAAATGGCTCTGATGGCGGACGGTGTTCCGGCTGCTGAAGTGTATGATTTGCTTGGAACCGATGAAGGCGTTGATCGTGCATTCGCCAAATTGGACCTGATCAAAGATATGATCGTCTGGTGGGAAGCCGGCGCTCAGCCGCCGCAACTTTTGGCCGATGGTGAAGTCGACATGTCAACGGCCTATAATGGCCGAATTTTCAATGCGGTTGTTGGTGAACAACAGCCATTTGAAATCATCTGGGATGGCCAGGTATACGAGTTTGAAGGCTATGTGATTCCAAAAGGTGCGCCAAATATGGAAGAAGCGAAAGCGTTTGTGGCATTTGCCGCGGGCACGGAAGCTTTGGCCAAAGCTGCGGAATGGATCAGCTATGGTCCGCCACGGGTTTCCTCAGGTCCATTGGTCGGCAAATATTTTGACGGATCAATCGAGATGGGTCCAAACCTGCCAACAACGGCTGCAAACCTGACAAACGCTCTGGCATCATCCAACGATTTCTGGGCAGACAAAGATACCGAGTTGAACGAACGCTTTAACGCTTGGCTCGCAAACTAAGACTTGGATGGGGGCACCTTGCGTGCCCCCACTTCATTCGCAATTTATGTCTAAGATAAACACAAGCCTGACAGTTGTTTCTGGCAGTCGTTAAGGTGGGCAAACAGATGACTGATGCAGCAAACAGTTTAAACAACCGGCCCACGCAAGCAGAAATTGATCTCACAACGGTAGACGGAACACCGTTGAAAGCTGCGCTGGCCAACGCGCAAAAGCGCGCAAGACGGCGGGCTCTGTTTCTGGTTTTGCCCCTGTTGCTGTTCGTACTGATAACGTTTCTTGCACCGATCGGGCAAATGCTGCTCCGTTCGGTCCACAATCCAAGTTTTTCCGATCATATTCCAAATCTGAGCGTGTGGTTTGACGAAAATCCCGCTGGCACAGCGCCCGGTGAAGCGGCCTATGAGGCGCTCGTACTGGATCTGCGCTCCATGCGCGCAGACAAAACCATGGGCATCGCCGGAACCCGCATAAATTATGATCTGCCCGGAAGCCGGTCGCTGTTTACCTCGACCGCACGCAAAGCCGGCGCAATGGAGCCTCCATTTCAGGAAGCTATGATAGCGACTAACGAAAAATGGTCTAATCCCAAGCTTTGGCAAGTCATGCGCGGCGCATCCTCGGCCTACACGGTTGATTTCTATCTGGCCGCACTGGATCGAACCCGCGATGTCAACGGTGATATTGTTGCGGTCGATGATGATCGAAAAATCTATGCAGCCAATTTTCTAAAGACGCTGTTTTTGGCCGGGTTGATTACATTTTGTTGCCTCATACTGGCCTTTCCCGTAGCTCATCTGCTGGCCACATTGCCGCTGCGCCAGTCAAATTTGCTGATGATTTTTGTATTGCTGCCATTCTGGACGTCATTACTGGTCCGCACCACCAGCTGGATTGTACTGCTGCAATCCCAGGGCGTGGTGAATGACACATTGGTTGCGACCGGCATCGTGGCTGACGAAAGCCGGATTCAGATGATCTACAATCAAACCGGAACGATTGTAGCCATGATCCACATCTTGCTGCCATTTATGATCCTGCCACTTTATTCTGTGATGCGGCCAATCAACCCAAGCTATGTGCGTGCAGCCCGGTCTTTGGGGGCAACAAGCTGGACAGCCTTCCGTCGGATTTACCTGCCACAGACCATCCCGGGCATGGGCGCGGGCGGGCTATTGGTTTTCATTCTTGGCGTTGGCTATTACATCACCCCGGCACTTGTGGGCGGAGCGAGCGGTCAATTGATCTCCAATTTTATCGCCTTTCACATGCAAAAATCATTGAACTGGTCGCTTGCAGCCGCGTTGGCAACCTTGCTGTTGTTGATGGTTTTGCTGCTGTACTGGCTTTATGATCGCCTCGTTGGCATCGACAATTTGAAGTTAGGATAGCGTCATGGCTCTTCCAAAACACGCATCAACCTTGGAACGGGTTTGGCATTACACCTATCTGGTGATTTGCGGGCTGATCTTCCTGTTTCTGATTGCTCCAATTCTCATCGTCATTCCATTGAGTTTCAATGCTGAGCCCTATTTTACATTCACGCAGAAAATGATGTCCTTCGACCCTGAGGGATTTTCGACACGCTGGTATGATCTGCTTCTGACATTTGGCATGTCAGCGCCGGATGTGGCGCGAGATGGAAGCTGGTGGGCGGATGTCTGGCAGAATTCAGCCTGGGTACAAGCGGCTAAGAACTCGGTCATAGTGGGCGTGTTCGCGACAATCTTTGCAACCGTTCTGGGAACCATTGCGGCTTTGGGACTAAGCCGACCGGAAATGCCATACAGACGTTTAATCATGGCAATACTGATTTCGCCCATGATTGTGCCGATCATCATCACGGCAACCGGATTGTTCTTTTTCTATTCGTCAATCCAGATTGCAAAGTGGGAGCTGTTTGGATGGCAAATCCCCTATCTTGGAATTATTCTGGCCCATGCGACTTTGGGCATTCCATTCGTGATCATCACCGTCACTGCAACCCTGGTGGGATTTGATCATTCTTTGACACGTGCTGCCGCTTCGCTCGGCGCTAATCCACGGACAACATTTTTCAAAGTCACGATGCCTCTCATTCTTCCCGGTGTGATTTCCGGAGCGCTTTTTGCTTTTGTCACATCCTTTGATGAAGTGGTTGCCGTGCTGTTTATCGGTGCCTTTGATGAGCAGACAATTCCCCGTCAGATGTGGAACGGCATCCGTGAGCAGATCAGTCCTGCAATTCTGAGCGTGGCAACCATTCTGGTGGTAATCTCCGTCTTGTTGTTGACGGTGCTGGAACTCTTGCGTCGGCGCTCCGAACGCCTCAGAGGTCTGTCCCCTGGATAGCAGAAAGTTCAAAATCACGATGGTTGCGAATTTTAACTGAATGTCAGTCAACAAGATCGCGCAGAAGTGGGCAGGTCATTCCATGGCCTCCACCCCGGTTGCGGCCAAGTTCGGCACCGTCAATTGTGATGACCTCAACACCGGCATCCTGCAGCCTTGAATTGGTACAGACATTGCGCGCATAGGCAATGACGACACCGGGTTCCAACGCGACAACAGTGTTGCCGTCTCCCCATTGTTCCCGCTCGGCTGCGTAGTAATCACCGCCGGTTGAGACAACGCGCAGCTTCTTCAATCCAAGAAGCCCTGCCACAGCTTCTGTAAAGGCGACATCAAGGCGTTTGCATGTCAAATTGCCTCTCCCCGCCCCCGGCGTAATTTGATAACTGACAAGAGCATCAACGACTGGCGAATAGACAGTCACCAGATCGCGGTCGCAAAAGGTGAACACGGTATCCAGATGCAATATCTCGGGGGTCCGGGGCATCACGGCGACAAGAATTTCATCGGCAATGCCACGGGCGAACAGCTGTGTCGCCAAATCCGTAACAGCCTGCGAGGTGGTGCGTTCGCTCATGCCAATGATGATCTTGCCATCACCAACCGGCATGACATCTCCGCCTTCAAGACAAGTGCTGTAGCTATCACGCTCATCGCATGTCCACAAAATATCAAAGACCTGCTGCTCAAAGGTCGGGTGGAAATGATAGATCGCAGCAATATTGGCGGTCTCCTCGCGGCGCGCTGGCGAATGCATTGGGTTCAGCACGACGCCGGAATAAATCCATGCCGAACTGTCTCGGGTAAAAAGCTGATTGGGCAGCGGCGGAATGACAAATTCATGCGGTTTCAGCACGGAAGTGACGAATGAGCTGGATTTGAAGGGCAGCTTTTCCAGGGGCAAACCACCGATAAGAATACGGGCCAGGTCTCGGGCTGGCATGTCATCAAACCATAGCTTCAGATCACAGGACAGGTCAGCACCCATCTTTCTTGGATGAATACGCCGCTCCAGAAGCCATTCCCGGGCATCCCCAAATTCCAGAGTTTCCGCCAAAAGCTCTGCAACCTGAAACACCTCGACACCACGGCCACGCATGACAGCTGTGAAAGCATCATGCTCCTGCTTGGCTTTTTTCACCCAAAGAACGCTATCAAACAGCAATTGATTGCAGTTTGATGGTGTCAGATATTCCAGACTTAACTCCGGCCTGTGAACCAGAACTTTACGCAGTTTTCCGATTTCTGAATGGACACCGAATGCAGCCATAACGATCTCACCAGGGTTTGACGATATTGGTTTCTGCAAGGCTTTCATACGCCGCCATGCGTCTTCCAAAACCCATCTTTTTCACAAGTTTGATGAGAGGATGCGCGCTCAAAATAACCCTGGCATTGATGGCCATCAACAAAGTGTCAGGCTGCTACACTGGATAGTCTTCCAGCCATTCCTCATGGTTCGCCATTTTTGCAAGACGTCCGGGACTGGTGATTTCGAATGTGTTGCCATCAATAATTTTCAGGATGTGTGCTTTGGACATCGACTGAATTTGCCGCGAGATGGTTTCAATGGTCGTACCCAGAAACAAGGCTATGTTTTTCCGGTTGATTGGAAAACGAATAGTCGGATTGGGAGGCAGGTCTTCTTTCGGGCAACCCGTCTGCAGGGAGCGCCTCAACAGCATAAGCAGAAAACTGGCTATCCGTTCCCGTGCATTCTGACAGCCAAGCAGAACCATCCATTCACGCGTCGCATCAAGTTCGGTCAGCACTTTCAACAGCAACTCATGTTGGATTTCAGGGTTGTTTTGTACCAACGTTTCGAATGCCTTACGATCAAAAACACAGATTTCAACATCGCTCGCAGCCTCATAGGCAAAGCGACTGTGATCGGAGAATATGTGGCCCATAAAGTCTGACGGAAAGAGCAAGCCCACAATCTGCTGGCGCCCATCCTCCAAGGTCTTGGACAGCTTCACAACGCCAGAGACAACATTGCCCACAAAGTCCAGCGAATCCTGTTCTGTGACAATAGTCTGCCCAGCAGAAATTCGCCGTGTGCGGCTGATCATCGCCAATTCTCTGGCGGCGTCTTCCCCGGCAAACGCGCACATTGTCCGGTTGTGAATTGGGCAAGAGTCACATTTAGATTGAAGTGAATTCTGATTGATCTGCACTACACGATCTCCAAAATCATACTCTGTCATTGGTTAGACCATATATAGGGAACGACAACCAGAAGTTCCTGATAGACCATGGGACTAGGGCTTCAAGGATTGATACGCGTCAATGATGCGGCAAGGGCGCGTTGTAGAGTCTGATTGTGCGGATTGGCCGCGACAAAAGAAACGAGAAAAAGGAGAGATAAGATGACCCGGCAAGATGAAGTTCCTTCTGTTTCCCAAAAAGAGATGCAGCCATTGCTGCCTTTGGGAAAATTGCAGCGTGAAATCGATCATCTGTTCCACAGTTTCCAATCCGACTTCAAAATTCCCGATATTTTTGGCACCAAAAATGACAGCGATTTCATGCCCAGTATTGATGTCCATGAAGACGAAAAAACCATAAAGGTCTCTGCGGAGCTTCCCGGAGTGGATGAGGAAAATATCAGTGTGGAACTTCACGATGACATACTGACCATTTCTGGCCAGAAGAAGTCGGAAACAGAAAAGAAAGACGGCGATTACTTCCGCAGTGAACGCTTATACGGATCCTTCACCCGATCCATGTCACTGCCTTCCGGCGTTGACGAAAAAGCGATTGACGCAAATTTCAACAAGGGTGTGTTGACCATCACTGTTGAAAAACCAGTAAACAAAGAGCGAAAAACCAAGAAAGTACCGGTTCACGCGAATTGATTTGAAATGGCAGGTGACAGGATACGGCCTCACCACAGCAAAGGAATTTGACAATGGCCACAACAAACAAGCACAGCAAGGCAAGCAGTTTTATCGGGCAATTTGACACCGACATGATAAAGAGCGCCGAAAAACAGCTGTTCGGCGCAGCGCACATGCAGGGCATGATGTTTCGCTCCCTGCTACAATATAATCTGGAGGCCGCACGCTTCTTACAGCATCGGCTAGAGGAAGATTTGAAAACGGCAGAAGCGTTCTCAAGCTGCACAAATTTTTCCGAATTGAATGACGCTGGCGAAAAATTCTGCAAGCGAGCCTTGGAAGAGTATGGCGAAGAGGCGGCAAAACTCACCAATCTTGGTGTCGGACTGATGAGCAAAGCTGCCGAAGATGTGCAACAGGAAGCGGTTAAAGTCACCGCTCAATAGGGCACAGGCCCAACTATGAACGGCGATGTCGGTCTTGTGCCATCGCCGTTGCCGCGTGTCGGACCGCAGCGCCAGCAAGCTCTGTCAGCCTGAATTTTTTGTTCAAACTGTTCAAATGGCGCATTTGACACTCACCTCAAAATAACAACTTATAGTTGCCGCACCGTCGACAGCGTTGAAAAGTGTGTGACGCTTACGTGAAATCAACTGGCATCAACCCGGTTCTGAATTTTCCTTCCGTCTTCCAATTGATCGCTTGGAAACAGAATGACGGCGTCTCCTTGTTGAAGGCCATCCAGAACCTGTGCCATGGTCGCATTCATCTCTCCGATTTCAATCACCCGCAAATGGGCGCGATCCGCTTCAGCGACAAAGACGGCCCAGGATCCGGAAGAGCGAAACAGAGCGCTGATCGGCACCTGCAATGTCTGATCTGATTCCCAGGCTGTCAGGCGCGCAAACACCCGGTATCCATGCCCCAGACCCTGCGGAGGGTCTTCCAGATCCAGGATAACATTGACCCGCTGCTCCTCAATTCCCAGTGCTGAGACTTTTGTAAATGCCGCTGGTTCCACCCGGCGCACTTTCGCTGTCAGTTCCACCTCCTCGCCCCAATCCGAGATCGCCACACTGGCACCTGGGACAATGCGAACGGCATCGCTGGATAGAAGGTCCACCTTGATTTCGATCTCTCCAAGATCACCAATTTCAGCAATTTGCGCGCCGGTGATCACGGCCTGTTCGCTCTGTGCGCTGACTTTCAGGACCACGCCATCGATGGGCGACACAATCGCCACGCAGCATTCTCCATTTGTAGGGGAAGCGCCAGATGCATTTGGCTGGGTCAACTTTGCCTGTGCGCTGGCAAGCTCCGCTTCACGTAGTTCTATATTGGCTTTGGTGCTTGCCAATTGCGCAGTCTGAAGCTGGAACTCACTGTGGGCGCGCTCGACCTGACTTTCCGATACAATGTTTGTAATGCCAAGTTTTTGTGCCCGCTCATATTCTGATTGCGCAAGATTCAACGCTGTTTGAGCACGTTGATGATCCACTTCTGCCATAAGAACACCGGCTCGGGCAGCCTCAATGGCGGCCTGCAACTCTGCCCGCGTACGGTCATCCAGAAAGGGCGGCTCAAGCGGGTGGATAGAGGCGATCATCTGACCTTCGTTTACAAGATCACCCTCTTCAAGCTTTGTCCTGGCCATATGCCCTGCAATTGGCGCGGACACGTTGTAGACGTCCTTTACCTGCGTCACGCCTTCCTCATCTATGGTGACTTTCATCGGCACAGAAGCGACGTCCGCCAAATCAACCAGTATGGGCTTTTCACGCAAAGCCACAAATGCGCCATAACCAACAAGACTGATGATGGCCAGCAAAACGATGCCTTTTACGAGTTTGCTCAGCATGGCATTATTCCCTTGTTTTCAAAACGCTGATGAGATCGAGACGGTCGACGCGCCGTCGCACCAACAGGGCAGACAGCACCCCTGCGGCGATAACGACAAAACTGGAAATGGCATAAGTTGACTGATTGATGATCAGTGGAATGCGGAACAGGTCGCTCTCAAAACCTTTTGTAACAAGAACGGCAAACCCATAGCCAAGCAGCCAGCCCAAAGGCTGCGCAAGAATGACGATGATGCCCAGTTCGGTGAGCAGAACGCTGGAAACCTCTGACCGGGTAAACCCGAACACCCGCAAGCTGGCCAATTCGCGCGCACGTTCGGAAAGCTGAATACGTGCTGAATTGTAAATCACGCCAAATGTAATAATCACAGCGAGTGTTACGTAAACCATCACGCTGATGAGAATGTTTTCCTCAATGGTTGCTCGAAATCGCTCCCGTGAAAGTCCAAGCAGCGCAATGGACGCAATGCTTGGTGTCTCCTTGACCGCCGTATAAAGGGCGTCCAATTGATCATGATCAGTGCGTATATGCGCGCCATTCACCCGCGGGCCAGTCATCATGATCCGGTCAAACGCTTGCTCGTCAATATAGGCTGTCAAACCAACCATGCCTTGCACAATGCCCACAACGGGTATGTGCACCAGACGGTTCTGCTGCTCGAGCAACTCAAGTTCCAGGATGGTCCCAGGCCGCACCGACATTTGCTCTGCAACACGTTCTGACAGCAACAGCCCGCCCGATGGGGGTGTGACAGGTAGTTCGTCGACATCGAGAATGCGGGTCAACAAGGCCGTTTTGGATTGGGAAGCCAGTTGCAGCGTTTTTTCCACATGCCCGTTGCGCATCAGCACCGCGCTTGTTCGAAACCCTTCGGCCTGCAGAACACCGGGCAATTGTTCCGCAGCCAGAACAGCTTGCGGCGACAAACTGCTGGAAAAGGTAAGAGTGGCATCCTGCCGCTGTGTTTGAAAAAAGATCGTGTCGATCATGTGATCTATGGAATCGAAGGAAAACAGCGCCGTCACGAGCAAGCCCACCGACAAGGACGTGCCAAAAATCGTCAGGAATGACCGCAAAGGCCAACGGATAAGATGCCGCACCGCCATGGTGGTCAGAGGCGAGAAGAGCTTCAAGGAAGTTGCGCCAGTGTTCGCAAGACGACGATAGCGCGTGGGTGCCGGCGGCCGCATGGCCACAGCGGGGGGCAGCGCAACCGTGGTCCAGATTGCGTTGGTTGCCCCCAAAAGCGCAGACGCGATGGTGACACAGGAAGCGATTACATAAAGATCGGCGCCCTGTGAGAACACCAGAAACGGAAAGGAGAAGAACTCTCCGTAAAGGCGTGTCATCCCGCGCCCCAGCCACGTTCCGGCAACGGAACCCAGCACAATTCCGACACAGCAAATAGCCACCACCAGTTTGGCATAGTGCCACCCAACGGCGATATTGCTGTAACCGACCGCCTTCAACAGACCAATTTGCTCGCGTTCCAGCGCAATCAACCGCGACAGGATCATATTGACCAGAAATGCCGAGATGAACAAAAACACGGGCGGGATCACAGTTGCCATGCCTCTCAACTGCGACAGCTCAGCGTCCAGAAAGGCGTGTGATGTCTGGTCGTCACGTTCGATCGCACCGGTGCCTCCATAGGGTTCCAGAAGTGCATCCAGTTCCTGAACGATGCTTTTCAGCCCTGCATCCTTCCGGGTTGTCGCGATGGCGTTGTTGAACGCCCCATCCAGATCGTAAATCGCTGACAGGACTTTCTGCGACATGAAAAAAATACCGAAGCGCCGCTCATCGGGAACCATGTCACCGGGACCGATTGCATAGATGTATTCAGCCGACAGAACGACGCCCACGATCTCCAATTCCCGTTTCTGGCCATTCATAATCGCCTTGAAGCGATCGCCGGGAGTAAACCCATGCGCTTTGGCAAAGGTTTCAACAACAGCTACTTCGCGCGGTCTTGACGGGTCTGGCAGCCTGCCCTGACGCACATAAAGCCGGTTTACATTTGTCTCCCGATGATCTGGCAGGGAAACAACAATCCCACTGGCAGGCTCGCGCAGATCTTCCAGATCCAAAATGGCTTGTTTGACCACCCGCAATTCAATTGCAGCAATGCCGTCGATCGCCGCAATGCGGTTTTTCAGATGCAATGGAGCGCGTGTGACAGTTGCAAACACAGATGCAAATTGCGAGCGCTCATAAAATGCGGATCGGGTTTCTTCAAGCGAACGGGTGGACCCCAACGCAAGAATGAGTGTCATAACCCCACAGCCCATGACAAGCGAAACAGCGATGATCTGGGCCCAAAGACGCCACAGATCACGCACCAGTTTGCGGTCCAATACGCTCAGCACATCACCACTCCACTTCGGAGGGCGCACTGCGAATATCATTTTCCACAACAGACGATATCTTGCCGTCCAGAAAGGAAAAAACACGATGTGCGATTTTCTGTATCCCGGCATTGTGGGTAATGATCGCCGTAGACGTACCCAACTCTGTGTTGATCCGGTTGAGCGCCTCCAGCACGATGATTCCAGTCTGTGAATCCAGCGCGCCCGTAGGCTCATCGCAAAGCAGCACTTCGGGCCGTTTGGCAATGGCGCGGGCAATGGCCACGCGTTGCTGTTCGCCCCCGGACATTTGCGCCGGGAAATGATCCATCCTGTCTTCCAGATCAACCATGGCCAAAGCATCTTCCGGCTTCATCGGTGCTGGCGAAACCTCGGTAATCAAGGCGACATTTTCCCAGGCAGTCAGGCTCGGGATAAGATTGTAAAACTGGAAGACAAAGCCGACATGATCACGCCTGTATCGCGTCAACTGGATTTGACTGAACGAAGACAACTCCAGGTTCTTAAACCAGATTTTTCCGCTGGTCGGCTCGTCGAGCCCGCCGATAATATTCAATAATGTCGATTTGCCACTTCCCGATGGGCCAAGTAGCACCGCCATCTCGCCCTCATAAAGGTCCATGTCAACGCCATTCAGCGCGCGCACTTCCACATCGCCGGTACGATACACTTTGGTAAGGTCTTCGACGTGGAATACGGGTTTGGTGGTTTTCGGTGCATCCATCAACATGCCGGAAACCTAACCATCCCTCATGCAGGAGCATTGATTTTAATCAATACGCTTTGCCAATTTGCGCTGATCGCGATCGCGTCTGCCAAACGCCCGTTTAAGGATAAGGCGGCATCAACAGACCAACAGAAAACATGACGAATTGTTGGATCTGCAGCCCACATGCGCCGCTCTTCTGAACGCCCTGCGCGGGCCAAGGACATTCCCGGTTCTGGAAGTTCCTGAGAGGCTGGGTTTTTTGCTGATCAGATTTTCCAGTCTGGCTGCTCTTTCTCATTGAGCCTCGTCAATTCCCGGTTGCTGCAAGTTTGCAATGATTGAACCCAATGATGTTCGCCCGCAAAGGAAGCCACCATGTTCAAAAACGCCATCCCATTATTTGAGATATTCGGCTTCAAACTGCGCGTCGATCCAAGCTGGTTTTTGATTGCTGCGCTGATCGTCTGGAGTCTTTCTTCCTCATACTTTCCAGGTGTTCTGCCGGGCTTGTCAAAGGGTGCCTATGCGGCGCTCGGCACAGTCAGCATGCTCGCCCTGTTCGCATCTCTGGTGCTTCACGAACTGTCACACTCTCTCGTAGCAAGGTCGTTTGGCCTCAAGGTGGGCGGCATAACGCTGTTTGTGTTTGGCGGCGTCGCAGAGCTGGAGCAAGAACCACACGATCCTCGATCTGAATTCCTCATCGCTGTAGCTGGGCCAGTGATGAGCTTTTTCCTGGCTGGAATTTTCTTTGTCGCAGGTCAGATCACGATGAACCCGGCAACCACCTCGATTACATCAGCCGTATTTATCTATCTGGCTTTGATCAATTTTGTATTGGCTCTCTTCAACCTTGTGCCTGCGTTCCCGCTTGACGGTGGCCGGATGCTGCGCGCCTCAATCTGGCACTATACAAAAGACCTCTTGCGCGCGACGCGCATTGCCAGCCGCTTTGGCTCGATTTTTGGAATTTTCCTGATGATCAGCGGTGTCTTCGCGCTTCTTGTGAACCAGGGAGTAGGCGCTCTGTGGCAAATCCTGATCGGGTTTTTCGTCTTCAATGCTTCAAATGGAAGCTACCGCAGTCTTCTGTTCAAAACGATCTTGCACGACAAATCAGCACGCTCACTCATGTCAAACACTGTCTGGACAGCGCAGGCAACAGATACGGTGGAAGATGTGGTCAATAATGTCATGCTGACACATGGCATCAGCTTCATACCGGTTGTCAGCGGCGACAGACTGATCGGCTACATCGATACCGCCGCAACAAAAGCCATAGATCGCAATGACTGGCCAAAAACGGCATTGTCGGAGGTCGTCATCACGCCGGATGAGGCGATATGTGTGGCACCCGATCTGCCTTTGGACAAGGTGTTTGAGAAACTGTCCTTGAACACCAAACGCAAGGTTCTCGTTGTTGATGGTCCCAAACTGTTGGGCGTTATCACCTTGTCGGATGTCTTGAATTATCTAACCGTGCAACAGGATATCGGAGAGATGATTGCGCTAAAAATACCCCCCACGCCTCTTCATCAAAGCAGCAGAACCTCATCAAAATGAGAGGGCAGTTCTGTCGGCGGCGTGTTAACAAGGTTTTTCTGTACGGTGGCTCTAACAGTCTCTCCCAGCATCGGCTCAACAGATGTGACCAACGCCGACAGCATTTTGGGCCCTGCGCATAAGACAAGTTGATCGAAGTCACCGCCCTTGTGAGCCGCAGCAAGGCTTGTCGCAATCTTTGTTGCAAACATTTCCTCTTCATCCTGGCTGTTGACATGTGGCTCCAGAGCACTTCGAGCAGAACTGAAGCTGGCAAAACTGCGCCCGGGTTGATCGCTCGCACCCGTTGAAAAATCGGCCTTCCATTGAGCTTCTTTGATAGCTTTCAGACCACTGCCTGGGCCGTTATGTACCATCACGAAAGCGCGGCTGCGATCCGCAATGATTATCCATGTCGTTTTGGCTTTCATTTCTGCAAACTCCTATGCAGACCTGAGTAAAATATGCACGAAATCCCAATGGGCTGACCACTTTGCATCTCAAATGTGGTCAGCCAGATGTGCTGTTCCCGGCCAGAGCCCGTTCGGCTTCTGCGACTTTTGTTTTTACGGCCAGAAAACTGTCCGGGGTCACTGAAATACTGTCAATTCCCGCATTGACCAGAAATTGTGCGTAGGACGGGTCATTACTTGGCGCCTGACCACAAAGCCCGACCTTGATACCGCTCTCATGGGCACGATCTATGATGGTCTCAACCATCCACAAGACGGCTGGATTGCTTTCCTCAAACAGCCCAGCAAGCTCCTCATTGTCACGGTCGACCCCAAGTGTCAGCTGGGTCAGATCATTGGAACCAATTGAGAAACCATCAAAGCGTTCAGCAAATTCGCTTGCGCGAATTGCATTTGATGGAATCTCACTCATGACATAAATTTCAAGCCCATTTTCACCGCGACGCAAGCCGCTTTCTGCCATCACTTCCAACACCCGGTCAGCTTCATCAGGCGAGCGGCAAAACGGCACCATCAATATGACATTGGAAAATCCCATGACTTCGCGCAAATGGTGCATGGCCCTGCACTCAAGGGCAAAACCATCGCGATACATGTCGGAATAATAGCGCGCGGCACCGCGCAGTCCGATCATCGGGTTTTCTTCTTGCGGTTCAAATTGTGCGCCGCCCAGAAGTTTGGCGTATTCATTTGTTTTGAAGTCGCTCATGCGTACGATGACCGGTTTGGGGTAAACTGCGGCTGCAATGCGCGACAGGCCGCGCGAAAGAGTTTCCACAAAATAATCGCCTTTTTCGGCATAGCTCTCGGTCAACAGACCAATTGCATCCTTGTCTGCCTGGTTCTCCAGCGTATCGAAGTGAGCGAGCGCCATAGGGTGGGCTTTCACTGCGGAATTGACCACAAATTCCATACGCGCCAGACCAACGCCATCACTTGGCAACCGCCACCACCGGAACGCCGCTGCTGGATTGGCCAGATTGAGCATGATTTTTGTGTTGGTTTTCGGGATGTGATCAAGCTGGATTTGTTCAATTTCAAAATCAAGCAAGCCTGCATACACCTCACCTTGTTCACCCGAAGCACATGACACGGTGATGTCCTGATTATCATGGAGCAATTGTGTTGCCCTGCCCGTGCCAACAATTGCTGGAATTCCCAACTCGCGACTGACAATAGCGGCATGGGATGTGCGCCCGCCGTGATCGGTAATAATTGCGGCTGCGCGCTTCATGATCGGCACCCAGTCCGGATCGGTCGTGGTTGTAACAAGCACGGCACCATCGACAAAATTCTCAATATCAGCAACGTCTTCGATCAGGCAGACCGTGCCCCTGGCGATGGCACTACCAACACTGAGACCTGTCAGAATAGGCTCCGCAGATGCGGTCAGCCGGTAGGATTTCATGGCATGAACGTCGATACGTGATTGCACCGTTTCGGGCCGCGCCTGGACGATGTAGAGCATCCCGGTTTCACCATCCTTGGCCCATTCCATATCCATGGGCTGTCCGTAGTGCTGTTCAATGGTGACCGCCTGGCGCGCCAAGGCAAGAATATCGGCATCATTCAAAACGAATGATTGGCGCTCATGCTTCGACGTAGGAACGTTCTTCGTGTCGCCGCCGGACTCGCCTGCGTAAATCATCTTCTGTTCTTTTTCACCGCATCGCTTTTCAAGGATCGGCACAAGCTCCAAATCCTCCAGAAATGGTTTGAAAACCTGATACTCGTCCGGGTTGACGGTACCCTGAACAACGTTTTCGCCCAGACCCCAAGCCCCGTTGATCAAGACAACTTTGTCGAAGCCTGTTTCCGTATCAATGGAAAACATAACGCCCGAGGCGCCAATATCTGACCGCACCATTTTCTGAACGCCAATGGAAAGCGCCACTTTTCTATGATCGAAGCCTTTCAATTGACGATAAGTAATTGCGCGGTCGGTGAAGAGCGAGGCAAAGCAGCGTCGACATGTCTCAAGCAGGGCCCGTTCACCACGCACATTCAGAAAGGTTTCCTGCTGACCGGCAAAACTGGCATCCGGCAGATCTTCAGCAGTAGCACTGGAGCGCACAGCCACCGACAGATCGTCAGAACCGGTGCGTGCGCCCAATTCAGCAAAGCAAGTCAGAATGTCATGCTTGATATCGGGCGGCCAATCACCAGCAATGAAGGATTTTCGTATTTCGGCCCCGGCTTCTGCAAGAGTGACTTTATCATTCTCCAGATCGCCCAAAACCCTTTCAAGCACCCGATCCAGCTCATTAAATTCCACATAAGCTCGAAACGCATCTGCAGTGGTGGCAAAGCCGGGCGGCACCTGGATGTCGACTTGCGACAGCTCTCTCACCATCTCGCCAAGCGATGCATTTTTGCCGCCAACAATGCTTACATCACCACGCGACAAATCTTCGAACCACATTACACTTCTGGTTTTTGTTGTCATGCTGGCCATCCTGAATGTGAAGATACTGGACCCAGCTTCGCGTCTTTTTCGCAAGCGCCCATTGATGCACATCAACGCGGAACACAGTGCAATAGCAGACCATGCTCCCAATGCTTGCAACGGGTGAGGATCTTATGAATACCAATGCATTGACAAATGTCATCGAACAGGCCCGAAAGGCCAAAATTCTTGATACCGATTTGTTGGTGCAAGCCATTGCTGCGATGGAACAGGCTTTCCCGAACGAAAACTTTGCTGATGCAAAACAGCTTGTCGAGTTCGAACCCACTGAAGCTGTGCTGCATTTGATCGAAGAGCACCTTCCGGAATGGGCCATTACCCTGAAAGGGCGCGCAGATGAAGTGGACGGAAGCTGGACTTGCGCCCTGCGCAAAACTGATGCAAGCGACGATGACGCATTTATCGGTATCGGATCAGGTCCAACGCTGCCTTTGGCATTGCTGACGGCTGTTCTGAGAGCAAGTATTCTGCACACCGCACGATGAAACCCCAATTAGGTTCAGACTCTGGTGACACATGCGCGGGGCCTGTCGAAACATGAATGTGTTGATGTTCACCAATACGTTTACCCCGCATGTTGGCGGTGTTGCACGAAGTGTGAGTGAATTGGCACGCCAATTGCGCCAGGCGGGTGACAGCGTGTTGATTGTTGCGCCGGAATTTGAAGGAATGCCTTCTCATGAAGACGGTGTGGTACGCATCCCCGCCCTGCAGAATTTTGGCGGCAGCGATTTTTCAGTGCCGTTACCACTCTCCACGAATCTGTCGACAATCATCGAAGACTTTCAGCCTGATATTGTGCACAGCCATCATCCGTTCTTATTGGGTGACAGTGCCTTGCGGGCGGCCAGTTCCATGGAAGCCCCAATCGTCTTCACCTATCACACGCGCTATGAACTATATGGTCACTATGTCGCTCAGGATTCTGATCTTCTGAAGCGGCTCGCGCAAAGCCTGTCGATTGGCTATTGTGATCTCTGCGACGGTGTTATCGCGCCCAGCGAAAGCATTAAACGTTTTCTGCGCACACATTCGGTTCAAACCAAAATTGCGACCATTCCAACAGGTGTCGATACCGCAGTGTTCTGCAACGGAGTGGGCGCACATACGCGTCAGATATTCTCAATTCCCGCAAAGGCCCCTCTTATGGGTCATGTGGGACGTCTGGCCCCAGAAAAAAACCTTGGCTTTTTGGCCGCATCACTGGCGCTTGTTCTCAATCAGGACAAGGAAGCCTATGCATTGATCGTCGGTGATGGGCCATCGCGCTCCCATATGTTGGAGATTTTTCGGTCAGTGAATGTTGACGACCGTGTAAGGTTTACGGGCGTGTTACAGGGATCGGCGTTGGTAGACGCTTACGCATCAATGGATGTCTTTGCCTTTACCTCGCGCTCAGAAACGCAAGGTCTCGTCCTGGCCGAAGCAATGGCAGCCAGCGTTCCGGTTGTCGCCCTTGATGCGCCCGGTGCCCGCGAAATGGTGTGCGACGGCATCAATGGCAGACTGTTATCTGCAGCAGCAGAAGAAACCGAATTTGCGTCCGCTCTGGCAGGTCAACTCAGTTCGAACATCGAGGCGCGCAAAGAGCAACAGCAAGCTGCGCGCCAGACCGCCGAGCGCTTTTCCATTTCATCCACTACGGATCAGGTACGGTCCTTCTATAACAGAATTGAATCCGGGCATAAGCACACCGAATACAAACACGACAATCTTTGGACATCGTCTAAACGTGCGGTCTCGAATGAACTTGATATTATGGGAAATATTGCCCACGCTGCGAGCGATGCTTTATTCCCCTCACCAACAAAATCCAATGAGCAAAAATAATGGCTCAAATGCCATTGAGCGGTTGCTTGCCCGGATCATTGCCCTGCCAATCTGCCTGATGCTATCTGCCTGGTGCATGACATTGAACCGACAGGTGCAGGATTTGTCGAAACTTGACCAGATGACAAAAGACGGACATCGGGTTCTGGCGATGTTCTGGCATGGCGAATATCTGCCGTTATTCGCCCTGGCCAAGGGCAGAAATGTCGTTGTGGTGACCACGAATTCATTTCGCGGGAACGTTATCGCAAACATTTGCCATTGGTTCGGTTATCAACCGGTCAAGCTGCCGGTAAGGGGGCGCGGAATGCATGTTCTGGCAGAGCATTTCAACCAGAATTATGGGCTCTATGCGGTCGCCCTGGATGGTCCACTAGGACCTTACCATCGAATCAAACATGGCGCTTTGCAGCTGGCCATCGAACAAGGGGTTCAACTTGTTCCCATTGGGATTCAGAGCAAACGAAAAATAGTCCTTTCCTCCCGTTGGGACAAACAGGAAATCCCGCTTCCGTTTTCACGCGTGTCGATCACTGTTGGCGATATGATTGACGGCAGGGAGACAGCAGCGGGACCAGACCATGCAATGCTCGATCAAAAAATCGCGATCGCTATGGAAGAGCAAAGCCGCCTTGCCAAAGACTTGCTGTAACAGGCTTTTCCTCAGGCTGACGAGGGTCTGAATTGATCTGCCTCTAAATCAATCATCCCCCAAAATTATAAGCCATTGACCGGCATCAATCGAAGTTCTGCCGCCTGCGCTAACCTTCTGGCATTCACGCAACAAAGCGTCTCAGGAGGTTATCATTATGCATATCATAGCAAGAATTTCCCGCATCATAGCACTCGGCGCAGCCATTCTCTTCAGTTCAGCGTTTGCTGCACTGGCGTTCACAGCCTGCCAGATAACAGACACGGGCGGCATTGATGACAACAGCTTCAACCAGACCGCCTGGAAGGGCGTTCAGGATGCAATGGAGCAACTTGGCATTGAAGGTCGTTTTTTGGAATCCCAGGCGGAAACCGATTATGAAGCAAACATCAACTCGCTGCTGGGTGGACAGTGCGATATCATCATCACCGTCGGCTTTTTGCTTGGCGATGCCACGCAGACAGCTGCGAATGCCAATCCGGATCAGAAATTCTCCATAGTCGATTTCGCATATGATCCAGAAATTCCAAACATTCTGGGACAAGTTTATGCCACGGACGAGGCGGCATTCCTGGCAGGCTATCTTGCCGCCGGCATGACGAAAACCGGCACGCTCGGCGTTTTTGGGGGCATCAACATCCCCCCTGTAACGATCTTCATGGACGGGTTTCATCGTGGGGCCGCATATTACAACGCGCAAAAAGACACATCGGTCATTGTGCTGGGCTGGGACCCGGACACACGTGAAGGCCTGTTTACCAATAATTTTGACTCCCTGGATGACGGCCGCGCCTATGCCCAGAATCTTTATGATGAGGGAGCCGATATCATTCTCCCGGTCGCCGGTCCGGTGGGTCTTGGATCCGCAGCACTTGCAGATGAACTCGGGACAGAACAACTCAAGATCATCGGTGTTGATGCCGACCTTTACTTCACAGACCCCGCCAAAAAGCATGTCTATCTGACATCCGTTACCAAACGCATGGATGCCACTGTCTTTGATGTGATCAAAAACACCATGGACGGCGCTTTCAAAGGCGGTGTTCTGGTCGGCTCTCTGTCCAATGGCGGCGTTGATCTGGCCTCATTTCATGACATGGAGGCATTGGTTCCCGAAGATTTGAAAGCCGAACTTACAGCCATTCGGCAGGGCATTATCGATGGCACAATCAAGGTCGATGGCAACTAGAACCAAACCCATTATTGCGCCAATCAAGGACGTGCCAAGAGAGGACGCACTAGGGGAGGATGCTTCATGAATGTCGAACTTCGCGGGATCACAAAAAGTTTCGGACCGGTGATCGCCAATTCAGATGTCACTCTTGACATCCGGGCTGGCGAAGTCCTCGGCCTGCTTGGCGAAAACGGTGCCGGTAAGTCCACGCTTATGAATGTCCTGTGCGGCCTCTATCAGCCAAATGCAGGCGAGATTCGAATAGATGGCAAGCCAGTAACCTTCAGCGGGCCCGGCGAGGCCATTGAAGCAGGCATAGGAATGGTGCATCAGCACTTCATGCTTGTACCCGTTTTTACGGTTGCTGAAAATGTCGTGCTGGGCGTTGAACCGGTCGGAAAATTTGATTTTCTTGATCTCAAAAGAGCCAGCGATCACGTGCGCGCCATCAAAGACCAATACGGTCTGGAAGTTGACCCCGATGCGCTGATTGAAACCCTGCCGGTCGGCGTGCAACAGCGTGTTGAGATCATCAAAGTGTTGTTCCGTTCCGCACAGGTGCTCATTCTTGATGAACCAACGGCCGTCCTCACGCCGCAGGAAGTTGAAGAATTTTTCCAGATCATCAAGGCCCTGCGCGATGCGGGCAAGGCCTTGGTATTCATCACCCATAAACTCAATGAAATTCTTCAGATTGCGGATCGCATAAGCGTTCTGCGTCAGGGCAGGATTACCGGGTCCGGCGATCCGAAAACAATGACCACGAAAGACTTAGCCGAGATGATGGTCGGTCGCCCGGTTAGCTTCGATGTCACAAAGCAGTCTTTCGCGCCAGGCAAGGATCTGCTGAAAATTGAAAATTTGACCGTCTTGCATGAAAACTCAGAAATCGCCGTAAACCAAATCAGTTTCAGCGTGAGAAGCGGCGAAATCATTGGTATTGCGGGGGTTCAGGGAAACGGCCAGACCGCACTGGTCGAAGCCCTTGCCGGACTGCGCCATGTCACGTCAGGCACGGTCACTTATCAAGATCATGACATCACCAACAGTTCCGCAAGGGCCCGTCATCGCATGGGCATTGCCCATATTCCTGAAGATCGGCAACGCACTGGAATCATTCCCAGTTTTACAGTCGCGGAGAACATGGTGCTCGACACCTATTATGACACGCGGTTCTCGTCGGGTGGACAGATAAAATGGGACATTGTCAATGAAGCTGCCGCACGTGGCGCTGTCGAATTTGACGTGCGCACACCATCGGTTTTTTCCGCTGCAGGCCATCTTTCCGGTGGCAATCAGCAAAAGCTTGTCGTTGCACGCGAATTATCACGCGATACCGATATGTTGTTGGCGGCCCAGCCAACCCGTGGGCTTGATGTCGGTTCGATAGAATACATCCATGAGCGTCTCGTCCATGCCCGTGATGAAGGCGATGGAGTCCTGATCGTCTCTTCAGAGCTGGACGAAATTCTCGCTCTGTCAGACAGGATACTGGTCATGTTCAAAGGCAACATCGTTGCCGAGTTTGAAAATGGGGACGGACAGGCGGACAAGAATGAAGTCGGGCTTGCAATGGCAGGAGCAGCCCCATGAGCACACCATCCAAAACCGACAAAGCCATTCAAGATCTGCTGCGCCGCGCAGCACCGCCGCGCGCCGAGTTTGAAGACCTCGTCATTGTGCCAATATTTGCAGTCGTTGCGGCTCTCATCCTGGGCGCATTCACAATGCTGGCGACCAATGTGGAACTGATTACCATAGGCCAGTCCTATATTGCCCTTCTCAAAGGCTCTGTCGGGTCACTCAATGCAATATCTGAAACACTGACGGCGGCCGCGCCCCTGATCCTCGCCGGTTTGGGACTTGCACTCGGTTTTCGCGCTGGTCTTTTCAACATCGGTGCCGAAGGACAAATCCTGATGGGAGGCATCGCAGCCGTCATCACAGGGTTCAGCTTACCCGGTCTGCCATTTGTCCTGCTTCTGCCACTTTGCCTTCTGTCTGGTGCTCTGGTTGGGGCGCTTTACGCAGGCATTGCAGGCTGGCTGCGCGCAGCAACCGGCGCCCATGAAGTCATCTCAACCATCATGCTGAACCTCATTTCATACCGCTTGCTGGACTATCTGCTGCGACAGCCCTTCATTCAGCGAGAAGGGCGTGCCGATCCGATTTCGAAATCCGTGCCGGACAACGCCGAATTGCCCCGATTGCTGGACTGGCTTGACCCCAATTTGCGGGTCCATGCCGGGATATTTCTGGCACTGGCAGCAGTCCTTGTCGTCTATTGGATATTATTCCGGTCGAAAATCGGTTTTGAATTCAGGGCAAGCGGCGCCAGTCCCGATGCAGCGCGGTTTGCGGGCATGCGGTCAGGGCTGATCATTGTTGCGGCCATGGCAACAGCTGGTGCACTGGCCGGGCTGGCCGGTGCCAATCAGGTTCTGGGTGTGTTGGACCGTGCCACGCCAGGTTTTTCGGCCGGGATAGGATTTGACGCTATCGCTGTTGCCCTGCTTGGCCGCTCCCACCCATTCGGTGTTTTGCTGGCAGGCCTGTTGTTTGGCGCATTGGAAGCCGGTGGCCGCCAGATGCAGGTTGATGCCGGAGTATCAATAGACCTGATCGGCATCATACAGGCACTCATCATTGTGTTCATAGCCGCACCTTTGCTGGTGCGCGCAATCTTTCCCTGGGGCTTCAGAAAGCCCGCTGATGTGCGCAAGGAATAGATCACCATGGCAATCAGTGAACAGATAACACCAAACATTCCAATGAAACTGGACATTGGCGAACAGCGTCAGGCACGCATTACGGGCACCGTCCTCATTGGACTTTCGATCCTGGTTGCACTCGTGTTTGCAATGGACATCGACGGTCTGGCTGTCTTCAGACTGTCACGCCCCACCGATGCCCTGCCCCTTCCCAGCCTTGCGGTTCCCGCGCAGTCCTTCAACTATCTGGTCTCCGCTGTGTTGGCTTTTCTGGGCGTGCGGCAATTCGTGCGCGGTGGCGCGCGATGGACATCCCTGTCGCTTGGTATTGGCATGGCAATCGCCGTTGCCGCGTTTTTGGTCTGGGCGACCGCAGGAAAATCATTCTCCCTGACAGGCATGTTGCAAGCGACTGTAGTGCGCGCTGTGCCGATTGCTTTGGGTGGATTGGCAGGCGTTTTGTGCGAGCGGGTTGCGGTGGTCAACATCGCCATTGAAGGCATGCTTCTGGCTGGTGCCTTCACCGGCGCGCTGGTCGGGTCCTTGCTCGGCGGAATACCGGGATTGGCCGCAGCCATCGCAATTGGCGGATTGTTCGGTTTTATTCTGGCCGCCCTGGTTGTCACCTATCGGATGGATCAGATCATTGCGGGGGTGGTGATCAATCTGTTTGTTCTGGGCCTCACATCCTATGTCAGCAGTCAGGTATTTCAGGAATACCGAACGCTAAACAATGCGCCGGTATTTCGCGCTTACAAAATTCCATTACTGGGAGATATCCCGGTCATCGGACCCATGCTGTTTCAGCAAAACCTATTTGTCTATGGCGCGCTGATCATGGTGGCCGTTTCAACCTATTACCTGTTCTACACACGCAGCGGATTGCGTGCGCGCGCTGTGGGAGAACACCCGCGCGCTGCCGATACGCTGGGCATCAATGTCTATCGCATCCGCTATATCAACGTCACACTTGGCGGCATGGTCGCGGGTTTTGGCGGCGCCTGGTTCACACTTGGATCTGTTGGACGGTTCGATGAAAACATGACCGGAGGGCGCGGCTATATCGGACTGGCGGCTATGATATTCGGACGCTGGCATCCGGTCGGCGCCCTGTTGGCGGCTCTGGTGTTTGGCTTTGCAGATTCCATGCAACAAAAACTGGCGCTTCTTCAAACGCCCATCCCGTCCGAGTTTCTGGCAATGGCGCCCTACATTGCCACAATCATTGTCGTTGCAGGTTTTGTCGGGCGCGCGCGGGCACCTGCAGCAGATGGAAAGCCTTACATCAAGGAATAGGGTCGCCAAATTTGACCGCCATCAACACCTGCGCCCCTCAACTGGCTGACAGTGCAGAAGAGTTGGATTGCCCGCTTTCAAGGAGACACACATGTCTGCGACCGGATTACACACACTTGATGATGCCCCGCGTGTTGTGGGGACCTGGCTGGAAGAACTGCGCGAAGCCGTTGACTTTGAAGACACCCAGCGCAGCTACAATCTGCTGCGCACGGTTTTGCATACCTTGCGCGATTGGTTGTCAACCGATGAAGCGGCACAATTATCCGCGCAATTGCCAATGCTGATGCGTGGCATTTACTATGAGGGCTGGAACCCATCGCAAGCCGTTTCGCGCCCGCGCGGAAAGCCTGAATTCACCAAGCGCATTGATGCCGCTTTTGAAGAAGCGCCACTTCATGACACCGACGCCTGCGTTTCTGCGGTCTTTGCCTTGCTGGAGCGACATGTTTCCAGTGGTGAAATGCGCGACGTGAAGGGCTCGATGCCCAAAGATTTGAAACCCTTGTTTTCCCAAGATCTGAACTGAATTTGGGATTAAATTGCAGAAGGAGCCAACAAATGGTGGATGAAAAAAAATCTGACGGCCGTACAGTCTTTGAGGAAATAGAAGTTGCGGGCGACCAACTCGTGGCAAAAATCAAAGAACTGGCAAAAGAAGGCAGCGTCCGAAATTTGAAAATCATTGCTGATGATGGCGATGTGTTTCTGGAAACCCCTTTGAACATCGGCCTAGTTGTTGGCGGTGTTGTTGCCCTTGCCGCGCCATGGCTTGCCATTCTGGGGGCGATTGCGGCCATGGCCACCAAAGTCAGGATTGTTGTGGAGCGTGATGAGGACGACAGTTCCGCCGAGACGGACACAACTGATAAAAATTCATAAGTGCAAGACCCAATAGCGCTCCTCTGCAGCTTTCCAGGATCGTTGCGGCTACGCGACCAGTGCTGTGTCTGCAATCTCGACTGCCGAAATTATTCCGAAGGAACACAAAAAACGCGTTAGCAAATAGGTCTGATATGACAGCGCAAAACAAAGAAGAACTGCTCGATGTGTCCAAAAAAGAATTCGAAAAACTCAAAAAGCTGATCAGTACGGTCAACTCTCCATCAGCTTTGATGAAGGACGATGAAGATACGTCCATCAAAGATGTAGTCGCACATCGAGCGCACTGGATCGACCTTTTCCTCGGCTGGTATTTTGATGGCTTGGCTGGAAAACCCGTGTTTTTCCCCGCTCAAGGCTACAAATGGAATGAGCTGAAACGATACAATGCAAATCTCAGGGCGAAACAGTCGGATTTGGGCTGGGACGAAGCTGTGGAGGTCCTGCAGGAGTGCTACGTAAGGCTGATCCGCTTCATTGAGAGCAGTACGAACGAAGAACTCTACGGCAGTCCAATGAAGGGGGCATACAACAATTGGAAGCCAGGTCGCTGGGCCGAAGCTGCAGGCCCAAGCCACTTCAGGTCGGCCGCGAAATACATCCGTTCCAGATTGAAAGCGGTGTAACTGCTTTTGTCTAAAAGCTGCGGCTTTGTTCGATCAATTTCAATCAGCTTCAGACGTTTGCGACGCCTTGATCTTTGACAAGGCAATCTGTGTGCACAAGGGACCAACCAGTTCGAAAATCACGGTGGTTCCGATGGCGATAGCCAGGATCGATCCGGCACGATCTGGAAATGTGCTGGCGGCAACCAGCGCCATGCCCATGGCCACGCCGGCTTGCGGCATCAAAGCAACACCGATCCATCGGCTCTCAAGTCTGTCCATCCCGCTAACACGACCACCTGCCCAGCCGCCGGCTATGCGCCCGACCGCGCGCAAAACCACATATGCAAGGCCAATCAGGCCGATTTCCATAACAGCTGCAAATTCAAGTGATGCACCAGCGAGAATAAAAAACAGCACCATGAACGGCCACTCAATACTCTCAATTTCATGAAACGGGCGGGTGTGATGACGCGCTGTATTGGCAATCACAGCGCCGCATATCATTGTTGACAGCAGGAAAGACGCACCAAACTCAAGCGCGAGCCCGCCACATAAAAACACAACACCTAGCGCTTCAATCATGGAAGGTTCGCCCGGTTTCAAACGCCCGGTCAAATAGGCTGCGGGCAAACCAATCAAGAATCCCAGAATGACCGCCCCACCAATTTCAGTTGCAACATGACTTACCACCTGAGTGGCATCACCGCCCTGAAGCGCATGACCGGCAGCTAGCATAAGGCTGAACACAATCAGGGCCCATGCATCATCTATGGCGACAGCACCCCGCAAAATTCGTGGAAATGCCCCCTGAAGTCCTGAGTTACGCACAACATCTTCAGTTGCGGCCGGTGCGGTAGCACAAGAAATGCCGGCAAAGACAAGACATAGAATCGGATCAATTCCCAGCGCCCAAAGCCCCAGTCCGACAATCGTTGATGTCAGGAAAACAGCCCCAAGAGATACGCCCAGAATATGTCGTCCGTCTCTTGTGATAACAGATCGCGTCAGATGGCCGCCCAGCAGAAAGGCAACCATTACCAGCGCAAATTTGGCGACCAGAGGATACCAGTCATTGGCGGCCAGAGGTATGAGGTTCAGAACTGACGGACCAGCCAATATTCCAAATGTCACAAGCAATGTAACCCTTGGAAGCCGTGTCCGCCTGCCCAGAGCATCCAATGCCAAACCTGCCAGCAGCAGCATACCGAGCGTGATTAGAATTCTGGAATGTTCCATAGTGTCATCTTTCGCAACGGTTTTGGTCTGACGACCTGTTAAAGTCTCTGGCAGTGATTTTACGCTTCGAGTGGCGTCGTATTCAGAACCCTCAACGCATTCAGGATCACCGCCACATCAATCACTTCCTGCAGAACAGCGCCCTGCACCGGCGCGAGATAGCCCAGTGCGGCGGTAATCATTCCAACGAATGACAAACCGATCCCGATGCCGACACTTTCCAGCGCTATGCGCCGTGATCTGCGCGCAATTTCCAATCCAGGCAGCAATCGATCCAGTTGATCAACCAGCAGGACGACTTCTGCCGCTTCCGCCGAAGCCACCGTGCCGCGTGCGCCCATGGCCACGCCAACATCAGCAGCGGCCAATGCCGGAGCATCATTCACACCGTCGCCGACCATCATCACGGGTCCATTCTTTCGCTCGCTCAGAACCAGCAGCACTTTTTGGTCGGGCGTCAGGTCCGCGCGCACACCGTCCAGATCAAGGCCATCAGTCACAGCCTCGGCGACAGAGAGACGGTCACCGGTCGCAAGCAGAATACGTTTCATGCCAATCCGGCGCAGACCTTTCACAAAAGCAATTGTGCCGCTGCGCAGCGTATCTGCCATTTCGATATGCCCAACCAACCGGCCATCCACGGCCAACGCGACAACAACCGCACCGTTTTGTTGGGCCGGGTGGGCCATCTGGGGACCATCTGCAAGGCGCATGACAAAATCCACTCCGCCCACAACGACACCATGCCCATCAATCCTGCCGGTCATGCCTTCACCGGGGAATTCCACAAGATCTGTCGGGACCGGAAGATGCATGCCGCTTTGCTGCGCCGAGGCGACAATGGCCTGCGCAACAGGGTGCTTTGACCCTTGATCAAGTCCAGCGGCAAAAAACAGCATCTCGTCAGGCGTCAGATCGGTCAGCGCGTCGATTGACACGATTTTAGGTCGCCCCTCAGTCAACGTGCCCGTCTTGTCAACGATCATGGTCTCAATTCGTGCCAGAGCCTCCAGCGGCTTTGCCCCCTTGATCAGCACACCGTAATGCGCCGCCCGTGATAGCCCCGCCACCAAAGCCACCGGTACGGCCAGAATAAGCGGGCAAGGCGTAGCAACCACAAGCACAGCGACCGCTCTGATAGGATCACCACTAACCCACCAGGCCAGAACTGCCATCGCCACTGTCACAGCCAGAATCAGAAGGGAATACCGATCCGCCAACCGCACCATTGGTGCTTTTGACTTTTGTGCCGCCTCCACCAGCCGTACAATTCCAGCATAGGTGCTGTTGGCTGCCAGATGAGTAGCGCGCAGATCAAATGGTTCGCCCGCATTGGTGGACCCACTCATCACGGCCTGGCCTTGTTCCAGCCGGACCGGCATCGATTCACCGGTCAGCGCCGACTGATCCAGCAGTGCTCGACCGCTCTCGACCGCGCCATCCACAGGCGCGACATCGCCCTGCCGTATCAACAGCAAGTCACCGGGCGCCACATCATCCAGCGGAATGTCTTCCAATGCACCGTTGTGATAAATTGTTGCAGTCCGGGGCACGCGCGAAAGCAGATCGCTCATCTCCCGGCGGGCCCTCACCTCAGCAAAGCTTTCAAGAAGGGTGCCACCGGAATACATCAGCGCAACAACGGCTGCAGCCAGTGTTTCGCCGAACAACAGCGCTGCAGACATCGAAAGCGCTGCCACTATGTCGAGCCCAAAATCGCCCTGCTTCAGACTTCGGATGATCTCAACGATGAGGGCTGTCAGAATCGGAATGACGCCGCCTGCCCAGACATAATCTGCCAGATCCGAATACCCGGTTGCCCACAGGCCTATACCAGACACAAGTCCGATAAGCGCAATGGCCAGCAAAGCTACATTCCAACGATCTGGAGACAGCAAATTCATATTATGTGCAGCGAACTTTCATTGATCACGAACCAACGGGCAACATTGGGCGTAGGCTGGGTATCCCGATAGAAATGGAACTGCAGATCTTTGGTCTGCATTGTGTTCCAATTGTCTGGATAAAGCTCAGAACTGTCATTGATTTTGATCAAGAGGGCCCGAGTGGCTCTTAGCCGCGATTGCCCGAATTGATCAGGCTCCGGATTGCTGTCCCTTAGCGGGAAGCAGTCAAATATAATATGTAGCCATACGCAGCGGCCGAAGCCAAAAGAGCCATTACCAATAAAATGGCGACAACCCAGCCCAATCCGGTAAGCAGTTTTCGTCTGGGCGTTCCCTCTTTGCAAAAGGGCATGATGTTGAACACCAGACCACCACAGATGACCCCAAGGCACCCAATGGAAAACAGGGTCAGGGAAAATGGCTGAAACACGAAGATCAATGACAGGATGCAAAGCCCGAGAATGGCAAAGCGATAATTACGGGCTTCGCGCGCGCCCATCAGCGCTGGATTGTCACTCACACTGTGTCTCCAATCCTGTTGCCATCGGCATGAAACAATCTGTAACTGCCCTGCGCAAACCGAACGTGAATGGTTCCGCCTTCTTTCAAACCCTGTCGGTCAGTCACGATGGCCCTGATCTGGCCTGCCGGATGCGCAATGCGCAGCAACGTTTCAGCACCCATCGGCTCAATCAATTCGCAGGTTCCCGATAGAACCCCCTGCCCGCTCTCACTCTCCAGGCTTGCACTTCTTGGACGCATTCCCAATGTCACCACATCACCAAGCTTAAGACCATGTCCGGGTTGCGCCAGTTCCCCGGTTAACTCAATGACATCCCGCCCAATTGAAACAGCTATTGCGCCACCGATTCCAGAGATAATGCCGCCCACAAGATTCATCTGCGGGGTGCCGATAAAACCGGCGACGAAAATGTTCGCAGGATTGTTGAACACATCCTGCGGCGCGCCAATCTGCTCCACTTTGCCGTCTCGCATGACAGCAATTCTGTCTCCCATGGTCATGGCTTCCAGTTGATCATGCGTGACAATCACTGTGGGGCGCGAAAGACCCGAAAGGACTTTTTTGATGTCGCTGCGCATCTCCTCACGCAGCTGTACATCCAGACGACTGAGCGGCTCGTCGAACAGAAAACAATTGGGCCGGCGAATGATGCAGCGCCCGACCGAAACCCGCTGTTTTTCACCTTCAGAAAGCTGATGGGGAAAGCGGTCCAGCACATGATCCATTTGCAGCACTTGCGCAATGTCACGCAACTTCACCGCAATATCGGCAGAGCTATCGCCTTCGGCGTGCAGCGGATAAGCCAGATTGTCGCTCACCGTCAGGTTCGGATAAAGCGCGTAGAACTGAAAGGCCATCGCCACGTTGCGCGCGCGCGCAGGCAAATGGGTCATGTCCTGACCACTCAGATAAATCTCACCATCTGATGCGTTTTCAAGGCCCGCAATCATCCGCAAAGTTGTGGTTTTACCGCACCCGGATGGCCCCAGCAGGCACAGCACTTCATCATCGGCAACGTCAAACGTGACAGCATCCACTGCCGTCAGATCACCAAACTGCTTGGTTATATTTTTCAGCGAAATTCCACTCATTTACGGATGGTCCCGAATGTAACACCGCGCAGCAATTGTTTTTGCAGAACAAAGGTAACGATGAAAACTGGTATCAAGAACAGGCTGACAATGGCTGACAGCAGGCCCCAGTCGACGCCAATTTCACCTCCGATTGTATTGGCCATGGCCACGGGAACGGTGCGGGTATCAGAGCCGGTCAACAACAAGGCAAACAGGAATTCATTCCAGGTGAGAATAAGCGCAAACACCGCCGTTGCGGCCAGGCCGGCCAGAACCTGGGGCAAGCAAATCCGGAAAAAGACCTTCCAGTCGTTTGATCCATCCAGTCGTGCGCTATCCTCGATCTCGGGATTGAGATCATCAAAAAAGCTTTTCATCATCCAGATGGAAAACGGCAGATTGAAAGCCGTATAAAGCAGAATAATGCCAATATAACTGCCTGAAAGACCGGTCACACGGAACATCAGAAAGATCGGAATGATGACAACAATCGGCGGCAACATCCGTGTTGTCAGAATGATGAACATATAGGTGTCGTTACCCTTAAGCGGATAGCGCGAAAAAGCATAGGCAGCCAGTGTTCCGATGATAAGCGCCAGAATGACGCTGCTTCCGCCGATAAAGGCTGAATTGACAAAATACTGCACAAAGCCCGTGGCAACCGCGTCGCCCGCCTGGGTATCGCGGAAGAACACGGATTTGAAATTATCAAAGGTCGGTGTGAAAAACAGCTTTGGCGGAATGGCCAGTGCATCGGAACGCGTCTTGAACGCGGTCAGAATCATCCACAGAACCGGAAAGAAGTAGATCAGCGCAATGACACCCGCAACCAGGCTATAGAGCCATCCAGCTTGACCCGGTTTACGGAAGGCAGCTTTACGATATGCCATGGTCAGCCCTCCTCATTGCGACGGTTGACGATGTAAAGATAAATGCTTGTCAGCACGATCACGACAAACAGGATCAGATAGGCCAACGCAGATGCCTGACTGGTTCTGAAGAATTGAAAGCCCAACCGGTAAGCGTAAATTGCAACCGTTTCGGTAGACGCGCCGGGACCACCGCCAGTGATCAAAAAAGACAGGTCAAACAGCTTGAATGTTTCGATCGTCCGAAACAAAAGCGCCAATAATAAAAGGCTCTTGATGTAAGGGAATGTAATTGTCCGAAAGCGCCGCCAGGGCGATGCCCGGTCAATTTCGGCAGCTTCGTAAAGGTAAGTTGGCACCGACACCAAACCAGCCAGCACCAGCAACATGACAAAGGGTGACCACATCCATGCATCCGCGATCACAATGGCTGCAATGGAACCTGCCGGTGTGGCCAACAGGATAAACGGTTCACCGGTGAAAAGCCCAATGGCCCAACTCAACAATCCCAGCGTTGGATCATAAAACAGCTTGAAAAAGATCGCGACGGATACAAAAGACAGCATCATCGGCGCGAGCACCAGCATCAGCAGAATGCGGCGCAACGGAAATGTCTTGGCAAACAGCAATGCCAGCAAAAATCCGAAGATCAGTTGCAGCGTTACCGAAGCACCGACGATAATACCCGTCGTTTGAAACCGTTCCCAGACCACCGGGTCGGTCAGCACCTTTTCGTAATTATCAAGCCCCTTGAAGGAAGGGACTGTCAGCCTATTGGCGCGGTAGTTGAAAAAGCTCAATCCGAAAGACCACAGCAGCGGAAAAATATTCATCACGAACAATGTGATAAGAGCAGGCGCGACCAGTAAAGGGCCGCGCCGCTCAGGCGCATTCAGCCAGGCTAACAAGCCACCAGACTTGGCAACAGATCCGGCACCAGAGACAGCACCAGCGCCAGATGTGTTGAGATCAGCCATGGCAGAACGCTCCTTCGTCATTTCAGATCAATCTTCGATCCGACCGGCGTCACGCAGCAATTCATCTTGGAATGCAGCTACATTATCCAGAGCTTCCTGTGCGGAGATCTGCCCGGTGATGGCTTTGTCAAACTCTTCCTGCTGCTGTGTCAGCAACTCGAAGAATTCAGGCACGTGCCACAAATCCTTCTGCCACTCCAGCATCGCCTTGTGCTGCGCATTCCAGGGTGCCCAGCTCTCATAGTCCGGGTTGTTCAGAACACTGACCAGGCCCGATTGTCCGCCAGCTTTGACCGCAGCAATCTGCGTTTCTTCCGACAACCACCATTTCACCACATCAAGCGCTTCCTTGATGACTTCATCATCATTCCACGTGGTCAGAACAAATGGTTGTCCGCCCAGATTACCGGTCCGATCAATCTTGCCATCGCGCATATTGCCCGGTGGCACCGCGAAAGCGGCACGATCATGAACCTTGGATGTGGCCGGATCGATAACTGGCGCTCCCAAAGCAACCCAATCAACAATGGCTGCGATTTTGCCCTGCATGAACAGGTCCTGGATTTCAAAAATACCCATCTGACCTGTTTTGGCGATTGGCGGTGCATATTCCAGCAAATCAAGGAAGCGTTGGAACCCTTCCACATTCTCTGCTGAATTTACAACGCCCAGTGCCGGGGAATTCGGCTGCGTGGTTTCATCCCAGATGCCACCACCAAATTGCCAGAAAAACGCATTGATCTGCATGGTTGAGAAATCAAGCGGTTTGGCTGCCTGATAAGCGATCCCATAGAAGTCACCATCGGCAGTCCCACTGCCAAGCTTCTCACCGCTTTTGCGGGCAAAATGCTTTCCGAAATTCTCCCAATCATCCCACGTGATGCTTTCCCAATCATCGGGATTACAAGGCAGATCACTTCCATAAGCCGCCTTGAACGTGGCGTTCTCACCTTCATCACAGAACAGATCAGTTCGGTAATAGGTCACATAAGTGTCAGGGAATTGCGGGAAACCATAGTAATTCGCATCTGGATGCGGATAACCGGTTTTCTCGATATCGGCGGCAGCGACATTCGGATAAGTCGAATAGCCAGAGACCAAAGCCGGGTGCAGATTGTTCATGATGGCCTGCAATCCCGGATCAGCTGCAATCAGATCATTGAGCTTCAGGAAGTGGCCACTTTCAATGAAAGTTCCAAGCCACTGACTGTCAGAGACAATCATCTGGTATTTCTGCTCGCCGGAATTGAGCGATGCATTCACCCGGTCAAAAAAGTTTGGCCATGGAATGAAGTCAATTTCGAGCTGAACATTGTTGCCAGACGGCGCCTTGTAGGTCGCATTTGCATGCTCCTGCATAAAGCGCGTCGGGCCCCAGTCTGGTGCAGCCATGCGGATTGTAATATCCTTGGCCCAGGCACTTTCGGCAACCAGAAACGGGGCTGCAGTCAGAGCCAGAACCGACAGGGTTCTTTTCAGTGTCATTCGCTTATGTTCCATCATATCCTCCCTAAGTTGATGGCAGTCAGTTTTGAACGGGCGGCATATCAAGGCGCAGCCCGGTCGTCGTGTCGAAGTACAGAAGGCGATCGATATCGAATTGCAGCGGCAGAAGATCGCCAGGCTTTGCCTGCCCGACCTGTGACCCTCGAAGGGCAACCTTCAGTTCATTTCCCGAAGTTTCGACATCGACAATTTCCAGATCACCAAGGGGTTCGGTCACAATGACCCTTCCCTGCAGAAGTGCGGTCTCGGCATTATCTGCAACCTGAATGTCAAAGGGCCTCAACCCCAATGTAAGCGCCCCCTGGGCGCGATGATCAGACGGGATTTTTGCAAATCCCAGATCGAGTTCCGCGCCGGTGCCTGTCGCCTCAATGAGATTGATCGGCGGAGAGCCGACCAAACGCGCAACGCCAATGGAACCGGGCGTTGCATAGAGCGCGTCCGGCGTTCCAATTTCAGTAATCTGGCCATTTTGCAAAACACCAATCGTGTCGGCCATGGTCATGGCTTCCAGCTGATCGGGTGTTGCGTAGACCATCGTAATGCCGAGATCCCGGTGCAGCCGTTTGAACTCAGCACGCATCTCGTCACGCAGCTTGGCGTCCAGATTGGTCAATGGCTCATCCAGCAACAACAGTTTTGGCCGCCGGATAAGGGCCCTGCCAATGGCAACACGCTGTTGCTCACCACCGGATAATTGTGTGGTTTTTCGGCCCAGCGCATGGCTGATGCGCAACAGTTCTCCCATTTCCCCCACGCGAGACTTGATCTCGGCAGATGGCAGTCCGGCTTCGCGCAGCGGATAGGCAAGATTCTGTTCGGTGGACAAATGCGGATAAAGGGCAAAGGATTGAAAAACCATCGCCAGATCGCGCCCCTGAACCGGTGCCTGTGTCACGTCCTGCCCATCGACAAATACGCTGCCACTATCCGGTCTTTCCAAGCCACAGATCGTTCGCAAACAAGTTGTCTTGCCAGCCGCACTTGGCCCAAGAAGCGCAAAGAACGCACCCTCTGGAACATCAAAGCTCAGGCCATCAAGCGCTGTTACGCGGCCGAAGCTTTTCTCAAGTGATTGGCAAGACAGTTTCACATCATGCCTCCTGCTTGGCCACAATCAGGGCAAGCAAGGCATCCACAGCCTGATCGACAAAAACGGTGTCTTCAGCACCGGCATCGATCTCGGTCACCTCATGGGAAACATGCTTGTGCAAAGCGGCAATCAGGCGCGCATCAGCCTCTTTGTCTTCCAAGGGGCCACCCGGAACGGAATAACTGGACAGACCTTTGGTCGGCACCAGAACACGCGTTGGCCCTGTTGCACCGCGCAGGCGATCGCCAATTGTCTTCGCCAATTGTTCCAACTCTGCACCAGATGTGCGAGGCACCAGAATGACCGGGTTATGAAATGTCACTTTCCGGTCTGCATACTTCTCCGGAATACTGTTCGGCTCATCCACCAATATGCCCAGATGATCAGTGCCACCTGGAACAACCAGCTGCGGCAGGCCCAAAGCGCCCGCAACCGTCAAACGGTCTTTGTCAGCGGCGCGAATACCGCCGCCAATCTCATCCATCAAATCCCCGAGAGCGAAATCAAAGACGGCTTGAATAATACCATCGCGCATCAATTGCTCCATGGCACGACCACCAGAGCCAACAGCGTGAAACACCATGGTTTCAAAGCCCTGATCAGACAGGCGCTTCATGGCGTGGATGGTGCCCTGTGTCAGAACCCCAAGATTGGTCATCCCGATCACCGGTTTGCCGGGCGTAAAGCTGATTGGCTTGGTTGCGTCAGCCATGCCCACAATGGCACCGGCGGCATTTGATAAAATCGTCCGGAAGAATGGGTTCAAACCCAGAATATCACTGACAGAGAACATCATGGTGATGTCTTTGATGCCGACATAACCGGATGTGTCACCGGACGCCATGGTCGATAGCATCAGCTTCGGAAATCCATATGGCAGAGCTTGCATGACTTGTGTGCAATTGCCTGTGCCTTGTGTTCCGCCAAGGCTGATCACACCATCCACGTCGCCTGATCCGATAAGACCGAGCATTTTGGCAGTCGCGCCCCGAACCATGACTTCAGATGCAACTTCGCGGGAAGGAGCAACGCGCAGACTGGTCAAGGATGTCCCGCCTGCATCAGCCACCTCAGCAGCGCTGATATCGGCGGTCAATTCCGCATCCCCCACTACGCTTATGTCAATCAGATAGGGCGTGGCCCCAAGGCGGGTAATCTCATCCCGCAGATAGGCACATTCATCGCCCTTGGTATCCAGCGTCGCAAGAATGGCAATTGTCTTGGTCATTGGTCTTCTCACGAATTGAATGTCAGGGAGGTGAATTCAGCAGCTGCGGCTGTCACAGCGCGTTCGATCGGCAGACGCTCGGTTGAGGAACCAGTCCAGAAACCATCGCCTGATGTGTGATCAAGCATGTATTGCGCGTCGTCCGGCGTTTCCATGGCCGCGCCATGACCAACCAGAATGATGTTTGGATCGATCTTGCGAACAGCCTGATAGACGTCTTCAGTCTCTCTTGCCGTTTCAGCAATGGTGACACCATTGTCGTAGCCGGTACGGCCGCCCTTTGTCGTTCCGGCGTGGTAGCAGAATATGTGGGGTCGCGCGCCTTCGACCAGTTCCAGCGCGTCGTCCTTGGTGAAGGTCAGGCCGATTGTCACCATGCCCATTTCTTCGCGGGCCAGCTTCAACATGTCTATTTCATTCTGAAGAGTAATGCCCGCACTGGTCAGGACATTGAAGATTTCACTATCCTTGTCGACATAGCTGATGGAAGGACCGATGTTGGAGATAGAATTCACCCCCATCGCCATGCAATCATTCAGCACCATGCGCATATCGCGCAACGGGTCATTGGCATTCAGGCAGGCGCAGACAAAGGACTGCCCCTTCAAGGCAGGCATGATGTCCTCTCGCGTGTAAGTCAGGGTCTGATGATTGCTGTCCAGGATCGGCCACATCATTGACATGGTGCCCATTCCATTGGCCCGCAGCCGCGCGCCGGAAAATGTGTTGATGCAATCAACCCCGGATTCTTCAAGGATCTTGGCCACAAGACCACTCCCCGCACTGGCGATCATGATAGGTTTCTTTGCAGCCCGTTTCGCTTGCAGCTTTTCAAGAATGGCCTCGGTGGAAATACGTTTGGTAATCATGACGAACCTCTTCAGGATGAAACAGCCAGCGCAGTGCTGTGCGTTGAAAGAAAGGAATGGAAATGTGTCAGCAGCGCTGAACCATGAGCCTCTGCCTCCAGATAGCGCGGCGGCAAATGGGCATAACGGCCCTTTGGCAGAGAGCCTGCGATGACACGCGCAATTCGGGGTGGATGAAGCGGATCTGCATTGTTGCCAAGAACAAGCGCAGGACAGTTGATGCACGCCAAATCCTCAAGTCTGCCAAACGGTTGATCATCAACCAGCGCGGACAGAACGTTAGGGTTTCGGGTGATCTGCCGATGCTTGGCAGCATTCAAAACAGAATCTGCAGCAGAGGGAATGCCGGAAAACAACTCTTGGAAATCAGCATCAGCGGCCAAAGCTTCAGCGGCTTTTTCTAGTGTTGTCTCGGCCAGAAGCTGACCCAGATGAGCAATGACATTCAAATGCGGTCTGGCAGGTTCGGCCAACCATGCAGGCCGGACCAGGAACAGGCCAAGAGCACGTTTTGGTTGAGCCAAAGCCATGTGCAAAGCAATTCCAGACCCCATGGAAATGCCGCCCAGAATGGCTCGGTCAATGTTGAGGTGGCTCAGGAGGGAGCGCGCGATCCGGCTGTAGGTTTCAAAGCCGATCAAGTCATTGGAAAGACCACCAGCATTTGCATGGGTGGCACCATGTCCCGGCATATCGAGCGTAATCAGTTGAATGTTCTTTTCGGAGGCCAGCGTTTGTTGTGCCTGGCTGCGCTCAGCAGCCAAACCGTGCATAAACAACACTGCAGGACCTTCTCCGGACACATCATAATGCACGGATAGGCCTTCAAACATGAAAACCGGCATATCGTCCTCCCAATCCGATCTTCGCCGGATTATGGAATTAGCCTAGCGGCATATCACAGGAGAATGATTTTGCTATTCGAGCCTTTTTTATAACTTATCGCTCATCAGCACTTGATTGCCACACTTGCCGATACCGTCTCGGAGGCATGCCGAAAAAGCCGCGAAATTGCTTAGTGAAGTAGCTTTGATCGCAATAACCACACTTCAGAGCGATGCGCACAAGCGGCATATCAGTCGAAGACAACAGCTTTGCAGCACGTTGCAACCGGGCACGCAAGATAAATTCCTGTGGCGAAAGCCGGAACAACGCACGAAAGCGCTTCCGAAACTGGCTTTCGGAAAGACATGAAATTCGAGCTAAATCACTGATATTTATCGTACTATCAATACTATCTTGAATATGTTGCATGACAGCCTGAAACGGTTGATAGGCTTGTGGCAGGTCATCCAGTCTGCGCAAGACCTGAGTGGTTCCCACAAGGCCTGCAACACAGCTGTCTTTTCCCATAAGCGGCGTCTTGCTGGTCGAAACCCAGGTCAATAGCCCGGCTTCATCCACAATCAATTCCGTACGATTTATGATTTTACGATTATTGCGAATTACATCCAGATCATCCGCACGGATCGCATCTGCAATAATTTTCGGGAAAAAGTCGTGCTCAACTGCGCCATAAACCTCTGAGACACTGGCAAAATTGAGCAGTCGCAAGCTGGCTTGATTGCAGGTTATCCAACGCGAGTTGGCGTCTTTGATATAAAACAAGATATCCGGCAGATTATCAAAGACATCCATGACCCATGGTTGCTCATGCAACTGGGAAAAGAATTTTGAGACGGCCTTTGACATGAGCATCGGCATTTTCACTCTCCCAAGAACTCTGTCGAAATCAATCTGATGAGTGTGACAGATTTCGACAGAACGCCAAAGGGGTCAGCTATGGTCTGGGCCAGTTCCGCCCGATGACACCTGTATCCATAGGGATGATCTACGCATTGTTGGAACAGGCAACACGCCCCGCTGAATGGGGATCATGGCAATGCGCCTCGCCGGATCCTTGGACTTTGTTCTCGGCCCCTGTATGAATTCAGACCTTCAAATCTGCAGAGCCCGTATCGATGTAAGGCGCCCAAAAGGCGACAGATTCTGCGATGTGAGGCACGACTTCGCGGTCATTCGGCTCACGTTCCTTGAACGACAGCTCCAAACAGATTTCATTGTCGGTCGCACCACCTTCTGCAAAGGCCGACAGCAATGGTTCCGGCCGGATCCGCCCCTTGGCGTTAAATTCTGCAATGAACGGACGGTGTCCCCCCTTGTCCATCAGGGATTGCTTGATATGAATGATTGGAGAAATCTGCGGCACAGTCCTCGCCCAGGCATACGGATCGAAATCATCCAGATTGGCGCTGGTGACATCGCCATGATCGATATCGGCCAACATCCATATCGGGATTGCCGTATCTGTCCTAGTTAGATGATCTTGCAATGCCAATGCTGCTGAAATGGTCTCACCGAATTCTCGCCCGACAGACATCGGTTCCCAGAATAGGAACGAAAGGCCAGCGCGCTTGGCGTGTTCCGCCAGTTCCACCCAGCATTCAATGGCAATTTTAACCAGATCTTCCCGGCGCTTTAAATCATCAAAATCCTTGAAGGTAAAAATCGCGAACTGCATGCCAAGCGATGTTCCGCCCAAATCCCCAATGATATCTGCGAAGGTTTTGAACCAGTCGATGTAATAGCGACGCACATCCACATCCGGGTGGCCAAAATGGTTCAGCCGCCCATAGGGTCCGGTCATTCCACTGGTCACGCGCGCACCTGTACGCTGCAGGGCCAGGTCCATTTGCCTTGTCAGCCGTCTGATGACAGGTGCAGGCCAGCCAGGATTTATGAATTCATGGGTGAGCTGGATATCCCGCAATTTAATGTCACGGGCAATCGTCTCGACCAGATCATCGGGTTCGGCAAACCGATTGACCAGCGGGTTCGTGCTCAGTGAAAGCGTCAATCCCATAAATCTTGTCCTGTCAAAATGCGAAGCGGGAAAGTAGAAAGTCAGGCCGGGCTTTGTGCCGTGCGCAAATGGCTTCAAGGCCCGCAATCGTTTCGCCCTCGTGAATGCCAGTACGAACAAGGGCTGTGGAACAGCCTGCGTCCTGGCCACCCCGGATATCGTGTTCAGGACTGTCCCCGATGCACAACACTTTGGAGGGCATTGGATTGCCAAGCTTTTTAAGGGCAATCTGATAAATCGGCGCATACGGCTTGCCGAACCACGCGACCTGACCACCCATCTCCTCATAGAGCTTTGCTATGCGCCCAGCCCCATACATGGGGCCGGTTTTTGTCAGCATGGTCTTGTCCGGATTGGTACACCAGCAAGGCACCAAACGTTCCGCAGCAATTTTGAGCAAAGCTTCATAATGCTCTAGTTTATATTGCTCTGCCTCGCTGCCAGCAATCAGTAACAAGTCGGCTTCATTCATTTGATCGGTGAGCGACAGATCGAGCCCATCAATGGTGGAACGGTCTTCATCCCGTGCAATGAGAAACACTTTGGCACCATGGGGCAGCGTATTGCCAACACATTCCTGCAAGGCAAGATGTGCAGCTTCGCCTGAGGACAGAACGCCCAAAAAAGCATCCCGCGCAAAACCCCGTTGAACCAGCCTGTGCTCATTCGGAGATGAGCGTTTGCCCGAATTGGAGAGCAGCAAAATCGGTTTGCCAAGCCCCGCCAATTTCTCCAAGGCTTCAGGGGCATCAGGATAGACAGCGGGCCCGTTGAGAAGCACGCCGAACTGATCAATCAAAAAGGCATCAAAATTCTCTGCCACATCTTTCAAGTCAACTTCACGAAATGCCATCAGCACCTCGCTTGGCCAAAAGCGCTGTACCAAATGCAGCTTCCAGACTTTTTGCTGCCAGAAACGGAACCCCCAATCGGCGCTGCCGAATTCGGCTCCATACAATATTCTGTGCCCCGCCTCCCACGCTGCGCAGACTGCGAAGCGCAGGTCCACCAAGCTCAGTCAGCCGCGAAAACCCCAGAGCCTCAATGGCGGACATCCCCTCTAACATTCCTTGCAGGAAGGCGACATCACTCTCAGGACGAGGCGTCAATTTGGGAGCAAGTGACGGATCGGAAATGGGAAAGCGTTCCCCGGCTTTGCTGAGCGGGTAATAGTCAAGATCAGTTGGGACATCCGGGGCAATCTCAGCGCTCAGAACTGCGATTTGCTGCGGTGTAAAAAAGCCCAGAAGCACATTTCCCCCCGTGTTGGACGCGCCACCGGCAAGCCATTGATCGCCCAACCGATGACTGTAGACGCCATATTGAGGTGCAAAAATCGGTTTGTCTGAAAGTATCTTGAGGGTCAGCGTGGTGCCCAGTGCTGTCACACCATCACCGACGCCAAGAGCGCCGGTCGCCAGAAAGGATGCGCAGCCATCTGTTGTGCCTGTGACGATTTGACAAGAAATTGGCAGGGAAAAACGAACGGCCAGATCTTCAGATATCGGACCAACAGGCGTTCCCGCTGGCAGCACATCTGGAAGCAATGACACGGGCAAACCAGCATCAGCCACCCAGGCTGGCCAACACCGGTCGACCGGATCATAGCCTGTTTTCAGAGCGTTGTTTTCATCGCTGACGAAATGCCCGGACAGTCTGAAGGAGATCCAATCCGCCTGATGAAGAATCTTATGGGCGTCATGATCCTGTGCCAGCCGCAATGCACGGGCAAGGCCACTGGAGGCACCATGAACCGCACTGGTCTGCGGTGCGAGCTGCGCAATGCGCTTGAGCAGGTCCTGATCCGTGCATGGATCATTATACATCAGCGCATCAGCCAAAGGCACACCATCTGGATTAACGGCAAGAAGCGTTCCCGATGTTCCGTCAATCGCAAGACCTGCAACGCGTGACGGATCGATCTGGCCCAGTGCATTGTCCAAAGTCAATTCGAATGCGCGCCACCAGATGTGCGGATCACGGCCATTGGAGCCTAAAGAAGCAAAGGCTGTTTTAGCATGTGCCTGCTCCACCTCCCGCTTATCGATGATACTGACGCGCACGCCGGATGTGCCGAAATCAACTCCGATAAACAGAGCTTCTTCTTCAGGCATTCATCTGTTGCCGATAGGTTTCAGCATCCCAATCCAGCAACTCATAATCCTGCGCCTGCGTAAAATAGTTCAGTTTGGCAGTTGCTGGAACCCGGACCATAACGTCCGACAGGCACCGGGTCATGGTGCGTCCATTTTCAGTAATATCCTTGCGCCATAAAATACCTGCATCAGGCACAATCAGGAAATGAGGCTTTGTTTCAACCCGGGCGCAATATGCATCAGCTGTTTCGCCTGGACGGGCTGCATGGGCGCCAATGCCACAAAAAATCACATGATCAGGGTAGAGCGTTCCACCAATCGCCTGCTCAATGCGCGCGCTTGCCATGGCAAGTTGATGAACCCGGTCATCCGCCTCGGCCGGTTCAAAATCCGCGCCAGCCGACGACTGCAACCGCACCAGATCTACAGGCTTTTCCGGAGCAGCATCGGCATGAAGCGCAGAACTGACCCGTTCAATTAAACTGGCAGCTTCTTCAACAGTGTCACCCGCGACAAGCAAACCGTGATTGCCAAGAATGATGACCTCAACCGTATCGTTGAGGGCTTTACGAACCAGCTTCGCCAGTTGCGCACCGGGTTTCGCATAATCCACATGGGCCCAGTTGAAAGCAGTCAGCCTTTTGCTCAGCTCGTCAACGGCATCGGTCCTGATCGCCAGCGCAATGGTGTTGACACAGTGCACGTGCAATACCACGCGCTTGGGAAAGGCGGCATGCAGACAGGTCTCAATTGAGGGTTTCAGACCATCAGCTTGCAGCAGATAACGCTGTGGCTCGTCGGCGCGCTCGGGATGAACTGCAGTTTCACCAATCATGGTAGTAAGATCGACAGGGACAAAAATATCCTTGTCCAGTGCCTCAGAAAGCTGTGTGCCAGACGCCTTGATCCACATCACACCATCTTCTTTGATTGATGTATTGCCGCCGGCCCCCTGAACCATCAGCGGGTTACTGCCAAATTTGCGGGACCATGTTCTTAATAAAGGCAGGTCATCGGGGTCAGCACGTGTCATGTCGATCCATGTACTTTCTAGCAGGGAGCTTGCTGAGCCAGCTCTTTGAGACTGTGCTCAACCTTTCAATTTTATCTGTATTTTCACGTCGGTCGGGCGCGCCTCGACAGCCCGATCAAATGCCTCAACACTATCTTCAAAATCAAATGTTTCTGAAATCAGCGGCTTGAGGTTAACCTTGCCCGATGCGATCAGATTGATGGCGCGATCGTAGATATTGGCATAGCGAAACACCGTCTCGATGCGAATTTCTTTCGCCTGTGCTGACACGATGTCAAACGGCACCGGATCAACCGGCATCCCCACAAGCACCAGACAACCGCCAGGACGAATAGCGGCCAATGCGGTCTTGTAGGCAGGCCCTGCACCGGAACATTCCAGCACAACATCGACACCCCAATTCGCTGTCTCCTTTGCGATAATTGAGGCAACATCCTGCTTGGCTGCGTTGATCGGTTCAATTCCATCATATTGAGCGGCCAAACCCAGTTTTTCGTCCACGAGATCTGAAATGAAAACTTTGGCACAGCCCCCGGCCAACGCTGCCAATGCGGTCATGATGCCGATTGGTCCTGCACCAATAACCAATGCGATATCACCAGGTTTGATGGCGGCTTTGGCTGCGGACTGCATGCCAATTGCAAACGGCTCCACCATAGCGCCTTCAGCCATGCTGACGTGATCTGGCAATTTGTAGGTAAAGGCTGCCGGATGAACCACTTCGGGTGTCAGGCAGCCATGAATGGGCGGCGTTGCCCAAAATGTAACAGCAGGATCCACATTATAAAGCCCAAGCTTTGAGGCCCGGGATGATGGATCGGGAACGCCAGGTTCCATACAGACACGATCACCGACAGCAAGGTTCGATACCGACGATCCGGTCTCAATCACTGTTCCTGCTGCTTCATGCCCCAGAACCATCGGTTCGTTCACAACGAAGGGGCCGATCTTTCCATGCGTGTAATAGTGGACGTCGCTTCCGCAAACCCCGACCGTATCAATGGCAATCCGCACATCCTGCGCCCCCATTGTCTGGTCCAGATCGATATCACGGATCTGAATTTTGTTTTTTTCTTCCAGAACAAGCGCTGTTGGCATGATTATGTCTTTCGTTTTATGGCCTGGTCCGTTTGTGCGTCAAAAACGTGGACATAATCAACAATTGGTTCCAACGAAACAACTTCATCAGCTTTCCAATTCATGCGTTCACGGGAAATCGCACAGACATCGTGGCCTGACAAATGACAGAACAGATGTGTTTCTGGTCCGGTCGGCTCAACAACACTAATGCTCGCCTTCAAGCCGTTCTCGGACGGGATCAAATGTTCGGGCCGAATTCCATAAAGGACTTCCTGACCAACGGTTACATCCAATTGGTCTGGAAGTGGCAGTAACAACTCATTGACCTGACAAACCATCTTGCCGCCCTCTTCAACAATCTTGCCCTTCAGCAAGTTCATCCCGGGCGAGCCAATGAATTCGGCAACAAATAGATTGGATGGATTGTCATAAATCTCCATCGGCGTACCCATTTGCTCGATGTGGCCATCGCGCATGATCACCACGATATCAGCCATCGTCATGGCTTCAATCTGATCATGAGTTACATAGACGGTCGTTGTCTTCAGTCGCTGGTGCAGCTCTTTGATTTCGGTGCGCATCTGCACACGCAGCTTGGCATCCAGATTGGACAAGGGTTCGTCAAACAGAAATACATCGGGATCTCGCACAATCGCGCGGCCCATGGCGACACGCTGACGCTGACCGCCGGAAAGCTCTTTTGGATAACGGTCGAGATAGGGTTCAAGACTCAGAATGGAAGCGGCCCAGTTTACACGCTCTTCTATACGCGCCTTTGGCGTTTTGCTGAGCTGCATCGAGAACGCCATATTGTCGCGGACTTTCATATGCGCATAGAGCGCATAATTCTGAAATACCATGGCAATATTGCGGTCTTTGGGATGCACGCCATTAACCAGGCGGTCGCCGATGGAAATATCGCCTGAAGTGGATGATTCCAAACCGGCAATTGTTCGCAAAAGCGTGGATTTTCCGCAACCGGACGGTCCAAGAAGAACAACGAACTGCCCATCTTCCACATCAAGATCGATGCTGTGCAGAACCTCCAGATCTCCGTATTTCTTGACCAGTTTTTCTACTATTACCGATGCCATTTGTAGCCTCTGCGATATCCGCCATTTGCGGTCTTGATTGCCCTTTATATCAAGGGCCTTTTGTAGAAATCACCCGGCCTGATGGCCGGGTGATAATTTTTGAAAGAAGGATCTAACGCCTAAAGAAGATCGGCGTCTTTTACTTTCTGATCAACCAGTTTGGCGATCTGGTCCATACAGGCTTGCGCATTGCCATTGTAATCCTGACCGGTCAGCAATTTGCCAAGCTCGGTTGGGATTTCATTGTTTGCAACACCGGCCCAGATGGCAACATCAGGCTCGGAGGCCATCACATTATCGATGGTCCACTTAACAGTATCCAGGTGACGTGTTGTGCCTGAACCGACGCGGTCCTTGCGCTCTACGATCCGTGGATCTGTGTAAGAAGAGTTACGCATTGGCGCAAAGCCACCTGCAAGGGTGCATCGTGTCATGATGTCCTTGGAGCAAGCCCATTGCAGGAACAGCCAAGCAGCTTCCTGGTTTTTGGAATAACGGGACAGTGCGATGCTGGATCCACCCTGATGACCCCAGTTTGGAATCTCGCCAAATCCAGCCATGTCACGGCCACGCAGAGTTGCTGGTCCCTGCAATGGACGGGTCATTTCCCAAAGGCCCTTCACTTCAGAATCATCGGCATTCCAGCCTGGGAAGAATTCTGCCCAGCTCTGTACCATTGCAACCTGACCGGACGCACCCATCTGCCACTGTCCATCCCATGTGGATGCTACAGAGTTGGCCGGTGCATTGTTCAGCATCCGCATGTACCATTCAAGGCCTTCAACGCCGGCAGAATCATTGCCGGAGAACTTCTTGTCGGCACCGAAGATTGAGCCGCCATGACCCCAGACTGCCTGACTCCAGTCACATTCGAGAGAATAGTGACCAGACTTGGCCTGCAGGCCTGTACCGAAGATACCATTTTCTTTTTCGGCAGCAGTGATGAGTTCAACAGCAGCTGTGAATTCCTCATAAGTCGTTGGCACTGCAATACCGTGTTTTTCAAGCAGATCTTTACGATACATCAAAGTGAAGATCGGAATGTCAAAGGGCAAGCCGATCCACTTATTGTCATAAAGAGAGATGCCTTCGACCAGAGGCGCCGAGAAATCATCAAAGTCGAAGTCAGGCATCGCGAGATCTGGTTTGGAATCGTACAATTCACGCGGGTCAACCGTGTCCCGGGCGAATGTCGCAGTCCAGGCCTGATCAAGATAGTAGATGTCATAGGTGCCAAGTTCGCCCTGAACATCCTGTGTTGCTTTTGCCAACACCTGCTCAAGTGGGACGATCTCGATTTCGACATTAATGCCGGTCAGTTCGGTGAACTCACTTTTCAGCTGGTTCAGCACAACTGTCGGCGGTGTTGATTCAGACGTATAGCGAATGGTCGTACCGGCAAATGGTTTGCCAGCTTCACGCAGGAAATTGGCAACATCTTCCGGTGTGCCGCCATGGGCTGCTGCATGGGCCATATTGCCGTGAAACGGCCGTGAACCACCCAGAACACCTGTTGCAAAAGCGGACATGCCGATACCGGCCATCCCCATATTGCGCAAGAAGTCTCGTTTGGACATCTTTCGGTTTGTAAAGGCGTTGGCAGTATCAATTATGAATTTCTGCCTGTCGTGGTTTTTGAAGCTCATGGTATCCTCCAATGTTAGAGCCGTCATCCTGCACACCGCTTGGCATGCAGCTAGTCTTTGATTGCACCCATAGTCAGACCGCGAACCAAATGGTTCTGGACCAACAGAATGAATATGAATCCTGGAATAATGGCCGATGTGCCAAGCGCGGAAATATAGCCCCACTCAGACCCGGTAGACGTTACGAACGTTGTGATTTTGACTGGAATTGTGCGGATCGAACTGGTCAGGAACAGCGACAGCAGGAACTCGGTCCAGGAGAAGATAAAGCAGAGCACCGCTGTGGCCGCCATGCCCCCCTTGGCCATCGGCATGATGACTTTCCAGAAAACCTGCAAGCGCGTGGCACCGTCAATCATCGCCGCTTCATCAATGTCGCGCGGAATGTCATCTATGAATGATTTCATCAGCAGGACGGCAATCGGAACATTGATCAAGGTATGCGCGATGATCAGCCCCAGATGCGTATCCCGCAAACCAAGGTCTCGGAAAATGAACACCATCGGAATGATAATGGCAATTGGCGGTAGAAACCGTTGAGATAAAATCCAGTGCAACATGCCCTGAGACCCGCGGAACCGAAGCCGGGACAATCCATATGCAGCCAGAATGCCAATCCCGGTTGCCAGAATCGTCGACCCGATCGCCACAATAAGCGACGATATGATGGACCCGCGTCCATCATAGGAATTGCCACCGCTTGTGCCGAAGTCCGACCGCGAATTCTCGCTCACATCAATGGATTGCTGGCCAAGCAACGTAACCCGATAGTTCTCGTAAGTCGGCACGAAGTCAAAGACGACGACACCGTCCTTGTCAAAGATCGCGGAAATCGGCTTGATCGACGTCAGGGCAAACCAGGCAATCGGGAACACGAACAGTGCGACAATCACAATGGAGAGAACATAGCGTGCAAAAATGCTGAAACGTGAGCTTTCCATCAGAATCGCACCTTGAAAACCTTGATAAACACATTGGCAATAATCAGGACCGTCAGAAGCGTGAAGATCGCCACTGTCGATGCATAGGGAAAGTCGGCGCTTTTGAAATAAACCGTACCCGTATAGGCCGTCAGTGTTTCAGTTGCGGTGCCCGGCCCGCTATCGGTCATCACTTTCACATAATCGTAAATACGGAACAGATCGATGCCACGGATCAGAACCGCCAACGCGATAATTTTTGACATCATAGGCAGGGTCAGGCGGAAGAACGCCTGAATATCTGTGGCCCCGTCAATGGCCGCCGCCTCAAATGGATCTTTGGGCAATGCGCGCAGACCTGCAAGCATGATCAGCACCATAAAGGGCGTCCACTGCCAGACATCCACGATGATGACGGACATCAATGCAGTTGAACCGGTCGCCAGAAGAGGCGCATTGGGAGAGATGATCCCCAGATCGTACAAAACATGGCTGATGACGCCAAATGAGCCGTCATACATCAGCAGGAACATCATGCCGGTTACAGCAGGTGGAACCACAAGCGGTAAAGTCATCAAAGCCCGCAAAACACCATATCCGCGCCGGTCACTGTCCAGCAACAATGCAATCAGCATTCCAAGAGCAAGCTGAATTATGAGTGCAACCGATGTGTATGTCAGGGTGACAACAACGGCATCCCAGACCCGATCATCCTCAATTAACTTGGACCAGTTCCAGGATGGCTGAAACTTTTCAACCCGCGTAGCCGGGTTGCGTTTGAAAAACGACAGCCACAAGGAATAGAGAACCGGATAGATACCGAACACAACGAGCATGGCCGTTGCAGGGAAAAGCCAGGGGAACGGATGCTCAGATGTCAGCCACTGTGGAAATGCCAGCAGCTTTCGACCGCCGCGCCTGTCCCGTTGATTGATCTGTGCTTCATTCACTTAGAAATCACCCATGGTGCGTTTGTGTCAGCAGGTTTAACCTAACCAACCACAAAGGGCAGCCACCTCCAATTTTTCCTCTCCGAGAAAATTAGCAAACAGTTCCGCCTCTTACAATAGCGTCTCTCAATTCTGACGAAAAAATATTACAATTCTGTAGAACGTTGATTTTAAATGGTTTAATGGCGTAATTTCTGAAAAATTCCAATTTTATCGATCAAAAAAATCACATGCCGATTGATTTTGGAAATATACAAATGCAATTTCGCTTTTGAAATTGTATGATACATGCACCTCAAAAAGCGAAATTGCGCTGGCCGTCGCGACCTGCAAAAATGCGATTCACGTCATCACTTTTTCATCGAATTAAATGGGAGATATATTCATGACCAAAAAACCACTTATTGCTGTGACCGGTGCAAGCTCCGGTATCGGTGCCGCAACTGCCGAAGCGTTTTCAAAGGCTGGGCATCCAGTCCTGATGATGGCGCGGCGCACGGCGCCCATGGAAGAAATGGGCCTGCCCAACTCGGTTATTGCCGAAGTGGATGTGCGCGATCGCAAACAGCTTGCAGAGGCCGTCGCCACAGGCGAAGCCGCGCACGGACCAATTGATATGATGTTTGTGAATGCCGGAATTGCCCGTCTTGCCGATATCGGACGTCAGCCCCCTGAAGAATGGGACGAGATGATCGATATCAACACCAAGGGCGTGATGAACACCGTCCATGCTGTCATGAACGGCATGATGGAACGGCGCACGGGCACTTTGGTCATGATGAGTTCAATTGCTGGGCGCAAAGTCTATGCAGACCATACGGTATATTGTGGCACAAAATATTTTGTCCATGCAGTGTCGGAATCGCTTCGCGAATATTTGTCGGATTACAATGTTCGTGTCATCGTCCTCTCACCCGGCGTCATCGAGACCGATGTTCTGTCAGGTGTTCTGGATGAGCAGACTTTGGCATCCTATAAGGAGAACAAGGCCAAGATGGGCGGCGGCATTGGCGCAGACATCGTGGCCGATCTCATCCTAAACGCCTATCAATTGCCTCAACAGGCCCTTGTCCAGGAAATCTGCCTGACGCCAACACGCCAAAAGTTTTAACTCACTCAGGAAAGCACGAACATCATGAAGTCACGCTGGTCAGATGCCGACGCGAAATCCCTTGTCGACCAATACAAGTCTGATGGGATCAACGAAGACATTGCCATTCGCACCTACACGACACGCATATTGGGTCAGGAACCGCGCCTTGTGCTGCATGGCGGCGGCAATACATCCGTCAAGACCAATGTGACCGACCCCCTAGGTGACACCTATGAGGTGCTGTGTGTCAAAGGCTCGGGCTGGGATATGGGGGTCATTGAACCTGCCGGCCTCCCCGCTGTTCAACTGGCGCCACTTGCAGCATTGGCAGATCTGGAAAGCCTCAGCGATGAAAACCTTGTCGCGGCCCAGCGACGCATGCTGATCGATCCCTATGCGCCCAATCCGTCAATTGAGGCTGTCTTGCACGCCATCGTTCCGCACAAACATGTGGATCACACCCATGCCGATGCCATCATTGCGCTGTCGAACCAGCCAGATGGCAATGCGATCATCAAAGATCTGTTCCCCGACACGACCATCATTCCCTATGTGATGCCGGGATTCATCCTGTCCAAAGTCTGCCGGGAAGCTTTGCTCAAAGAGCCAGACTCCAAACACATGATCCTGATGAACCACGGCATCTTCACCTATAATGATGATCCCCGTCAGGCTTATGACGATATGATCAACATGGTGGATATGGCTGAAAAGCGCTTGGAGAAGGGCAATTCCAGACCCTTCACCGGCATTGACCTGCCAGCCAAATTGGCAGCACCAGCAGAGATTGCTCCCATCATTCGCGGGTTGCTGGCGCAAGAGGGCAAAATTGAAGGCAAGCCTGATCGATGGATTCTCGATCACCGTGCAAGTGACCAGATCCTGCATTTCGTAAACGGAGAAGATGCATCCGATTATGCCATGCGTGGCAATGCAGCCCCTGATCATTCGATCCGCATCAAGCGTTTCGGGGCCGTACTTCCTGCCCCCATTGCCGGGGAACTGGGCGCGTTTCGTGAGGGCGCGGAAGCAGCGCTTGCAAGCTTTGCCAATGAATACAAAGCCTATTTTGACCGCAACAACAGCCGCCACGGCGGCAGTCTGACCATACTCGACCCAGCGCCACGCATTATCTATGTACCAGGCGTTGGCCTGTTCGGCGTCGGTAAAACGGCCAAGGAAGCGGCAATCTGCGCTGACATTGCAGAGGCAACGGTGAATGTGATCACCATGGCCGAAGGCATCGGTCAGTTCGTCGCTTTGCCGGAAAACGATCTGTTCGACATTGAATATTGGTCTCTCGAGCAGGCAAAGCTGGCCAAATCCGTCGAAGAACCATTGACCCGCCAGGTCGCGATTGTAACCGGCGCAGGCAGCGGCCTCGGCCTGGAAGTTGCCAGAACCCTGGCCCGCGAAGGCGCGGCCGTTGCGGTTTTTGACATTGACGAAAAAGCCGCACAGGCCGCTGCCAAAAGCATCGGTGGCTTAGCGGTCACATGTGACGTCACCAATGAGGCAGCGGTTCAAGACGCCGTCAGCTCGGTGGTCGATGTCTTTGGGGGTGTCGATGTCTTGATTTCCAACGCCGGTGCAGCCTTCCAGGGGCGTATGCTGGAAGTAGATCAGGCGCTGTTTGAAAAAGCCTTCGCTCTGAATTTCTGGGGTCATCATTTCATGGCGAAAGCCTGTGTCAAAGTAATGGAAGCCCAGAGCAGCGGCGGCGCACTTGTTTTCAACGTCACAAAACAGGTTCTCAATCCCGGACCTGAATTCGGACCTTATGGCACATCAAAATCAGCCCTTATGGCCTTGATGCGTCAATACGCCATTGAACATGGTGCTTCCGGCATCACGGCCAATGCGGTTAATGCAGACCGCATTCGCACCAATCTGCTGACCGACGATTTCATTGCTGAACGTGCCAATGCGCGCGGCATAACGCCTCACGAATATATGCGTGGCAATCTGGTGAAGCGTGAAGTCACTACGCAGGATGTGGCCGATGCGTTCGTTCATCTGGTCAAGGCCACCAAAACCAGCGGTGCCGTGCTGACCGTTGACGGTGGCAATGTGGCGGCAATGGTACGCTAGCCCGCACCCATCAAATTACCAGACCGGCCTTTTGAACCGGCCCCATCTTGTGGGCCGGTTTTTTGCAAGATCATCCACTTGAAAGCGGCGTCAGGACAGTTTCTCATTGTGGCAGCAAAATGCGTTGAATGTCTGCTGGCGCTCCAGAAGCACTTTCCACTCTTTGTGGGCAACAGGGTCCGGTTGATAGGTTTCCCCGACCGCGCTCATGGCTTGTGATGCTTCGTCGAAGCTTTCAAACCAACCAGTGCCCACAGCCGCAATCATGGCTGCACCAAGCGATGAAGCCTCCAACGACTTGCTTAAGGTCAGCGGAATACCCGTTGCATCCACCAGCATCTGTCGCCACAGCGGCGAGTTTGCACCACCTCCCACACCGATTATCTCGGTCACTTTCAGGCCTTGATCGCGCATATCAAAAATGGTGCGGGCAACTTCGCCGGTTAGCCCCTCCATCGAGGCGCGATAGAGATAGGATGTGTCATGAGCTGGACTGATGCCATAAATCGCAGCTTTGGCATTCGCGTCCCAAAATGGGTTCATGCAACCGGACAAATAGGGACAGACCAACAGACCGTCAGACCCGATCGGCAGATCCATTGCCTTTGCATGCAAGGCTTCGTGAGCAGCACTGCCCTCATCCGGTGCGATGTAATGCTTCACCATCCAGTCGAGGAAATACGTGCCGCCGCGCATAACACCTTCCAGAAAATAGCCATCCCCGGTGGGCGATAACATGGTGCGCCATGAATTCGATATGTTGGGCGTCTGCGACCATAGCCCGGTAACAATGGCCGTGCCCAAATTGAGATAGACCCGCCCCTCTTTCGCTGCATCCACACCCAGTCCGGCACATTGGCCATCACCCGCGCCAGCAAAGATCGGTGTGCCGGCTTTCAGACCAGTGACCTCCGCGACAGCGTCACTAAGTCCACCAACGCGTGTGCCCGGCGGCACTGGATTGGCAAACTGATCACTGGTGGCACCAACAACCGACAAGATTTCAGCCGACCATTCCTTGCGTTCAATATCGAACATGCCTGTGGGGTCAGCGCTTGCCCAACTCACTGCGTTCGCACCGGCGAGACGCCCGTGCAAATAGCTGCCGACTTCGCGAACCTGGCTTGCTGGGGTGAATAGATCGGGACGGTTCTTACGCACCCACATAACGCTCGAATTGCTGGGGATGGGATCTTTCGGTTTACCGCTGATCGTGTGCAGGCGCTCAAGACCTACGCGCTCGTAGAGTTCATCGGCTTCAATGCTGGAACGGCTATCAAGCCACACAATTGCCGGATGCACCGGGTTTAGGTCAGCATCAAAAAAGCCAATTGTTTCGCGCTGGTTTGAGATAGCCATCCCATCGACCAGCGACACATCAATCTGCTGCGCCAATTGTTTCATGGCTGTAACGGCAGCGTCCCACCAGTCATTTGGGTCCTGCTCACAATAATCCATCTGCGGCGTCTGCATAGGGATATCAGCGCGCCCTTCCGCGACGAGTTCCCCGCTCTTTGTCCAGGCTATCGCCTTGGTTGATTGGGTTGAACTGTCGAGACCGATAATCAATCTTTCCGCCATATATTCCTCCACAGAATCGGTCCTATTTTTCTGCCTTCAACAAACGTTTGGCTGTCTGCTCGTCGGTCACCAGATGGGTTGCAAACCCGCCGCGCAGGGCAGCAGCAGCAGCAGCAATTTTATCCTTCCCTCCACACACCGCCAGGCGTATGGGAATTGACCGTGCTGTCTTCAGATCGATGGCAACAGTTCTGTTCAGCAAGGGGCCGTCAATTTCATTCCCCTCCGCGTCAATAAAGCGCCCCATAACCACACTGGCAGCGCCAAGCTTCATGTAGTGGTCACGCAGATCATCATTGTAGAAGTATTCTTCATTGAGATAAAAACGCGTGTGTTTGTTCAACTCTCCGATGCCAAAAATCATCAAATCGGTTTCGGTAAACAGTCTGAATTGTCGTTGCAGGGTCGGTTCTGCCAGCAAGTCCCTTGCCAGGGATTCGGTGGACAAATAGGCTGGCGCAAATAAATTTACACATTCAGCCGACAATTTACCCGCTATCAGCGTCGCACAGGCTTCCGGCGAGGTGTCGGACCCGCCAAGCGAACACCCGGCGACCTGAACCACCGTCGTTTTAGGCTGATTGGAACTGGGCATCAGCATGCCAACGCGAAATATGGTCCGCCCGAAAGCAACGCCAATCGTGTCACCATTGCGCACAAGGCTGTCAAGAACCTGGCCACCAGCGTGACCCAACCGCTTGAACAGCTGGCTCTCGGATTTTGGCGTTGGAACAATATGAACGGCTTCAAGCCCATACAATTCAGCCAATGCGGTGGCCGAGGTCTGTCGCGACAGAATATCGGGCCGCAACTCCACCCGAACCATATCTTTCGCTACGGCTTCATTTAGATAATTTGCGACTGTCTGACGGCTGACTTCCAATTCTTCAGCGATATCGTTTTGAGTGAGCCCCTCTACATGATAGAGCCACGCAGTCCATAACAGAAGATCACCCGCAAAACCGGCTGGCACACGTTTCGCCATTTTAAAAATCCTCGCCAGACCCTAACTAAACGCCACTTTTCAACCAAATAGCACGTTGAAACGAATCCTCCAACCTTGACAAATGCTAATCACATATTGAAAATGTAAAAATATGATGATGGAATTTACATGACCATAATGCCAAATATAATACCCGGCGAAAAAGGCTGGACACACCTGATTGATGACATTTGCGAAGGGCGCTGGATCAGCCCTCTCAATGGCAAGCAATACCCTGCTGCGCCTTATGACAAGATTGTCATGGAGCCATCCTTGAAAGGTAAGGAAGCTGAACTGGTTACCAGTTTGGGCTTTGAACCACCTTTCGCTGTGGTGTGCGACGCCAGCACTCATAAGGCCATGGGAGAACGCGTTGCCCGGGCACTGGCTGAAATCGGCCCGGTGACCGAAATCATTCTCGATAACCCCCATGCCGACATGGCAGGCGTCCGTGATCTGACGGAAAAGCTGAAGGACTTTAAATCGGCAGTGGCCGTTGGCTCTGGAACGATCAATGATCTGACGAAATACGCCACGTTCCAGAACAACCGCAGATACACGGTTTTTGCAACAGCTGGTTCAATGAACGGATACACATCCTCCACGGCATCCATAACGCTGGACAGCGGACTGAAGGTGTCATTGCCAGCTCAGGTGCCAGCAGGCTTCTTTGTAGATTTGGAAGTGTGCGCGGCAGCCCCCGCCTATCTCAACGCTGCCGGTTTTGGCGATTGCCTGTGCCGGCCGGTCGCTCAGATTGACTGGTGGATGTCCCACCGCCTTCTGGACACCGTTTATTACCACGATCCCTATGTCATCGAAATTCCTGATGAAATCGAGCTGATGCAACGCGCCAAGGGCATTGCCGAGGGCGATCTGGAGGCCGTTGGCTATCTCTTCCGTGTTCTGACCTTGTGTGGCCTGGGCATATCTTTCACCAAGATTTCCAATCACGGCTCAATGGGCGAGCATCAGATTTCCCACTATATCGACTGCTTTGCCGGTGATCGCCATCCAGGCTCCTTGCACGGGCAGCAAGTTGGTGTGGCAACGCTGACCATGGCACGCATCCAGTCGGCTCTGCTGTCCTCAAATAGCGCCCCGGAAATGGCCCCCACCAAAATCGACTTTGACAGCATGGTGGCCCGCATGGGTAAGGATGTGGCGACCCAGTGTCTGGACGAGTTGAACAAGAAAGCCTTTGACGCTCAGGCCGTGGACACAGTGAATACAAAACTGGAGCAATTGTGGCCGGAGTTGCGGCAGCAATGTCTGGATATCGCAATTCCCGTCGATACCCTGCAAAACCTGCTCGCGACGTCCAGCGCACCGACCACAGCTAAAGAACTTGGCCTGGACGTGGATTTCTATCGCGAGGCTGTGTGCCATGCCCATGAAATGCGCAATCGCTTTTCCTTCACTGACATTGCTGATCACACTGGCCAGCTTCAAACCATAGCTGCCAGAGAGACCTGATTGATGAAAAATATTGGCGCTATGCCAGACCATGTTGCAGCCAGGATACAGGTTGTGCTGGCGGATATTGACGACACCATCACAACTGAGGGGCGATTGACAGCCCGCGCCTATGGCGCTTTGGAAGCGCTGAAAAACATTGGCATCAAAGTCGCTCCGGTCACCGGCCGTCCCGCTGGCTGGTGCGATATGATCGCCCGCTTCTGGCCCGTTGATGGGGTCATTGGCGAAAATGGTGCATTTTACTATTCCTATGATGCCAATACCCGTCAGATGATCCGCAAATATCATCCCGCCATGGAAGAGCACATCAACAATCCGGCCCGCTTTGACCGCATCAGGGAACGCTTGAAAACAGAAGTCCCCGGCGCGGATATTTCAGCCGACCAGCCTTTCCGCATGGCTGATCTTGCCGTGGATTTTTGCGAAGATGTTCCGGCCCTGAATGAGGCGGACATCAAACACATCAAAAGCATCTTCGAAGAAGAGGGTGGTGTTGCCAAAATCTCGTCCATTCATGTAAATGGCTGGTTTGGAAACTACGATAAAATGTCCATGTCACGCGCCTTTGTGAAGGACCGGCTTGGCATGGATATCGACACCCAGAATGACGCCTTTGTGTTTGTCGGTGACAGCCCGAATGACGCCCCCATGTTTGCCGCTTTCAACCAGTCTTGCGGCGTCGCAAATGTCATGGATTTCAAGGGGACCCTGCCCGCTGAGCCGACATGGGTTGCCAGCCACAAAGGCGGCGAAGGATTTGTCGAGATCGCCGAAAAAATCATCACTGCCAGAAGTACCGCTTGAACAGTCGCGTCAGTGCAAAAGGCTGCTTGGCCGCCCTACCGCGATAGTGGACCCATCAGAGGCCCACATCCTGACCAGTCATGGAATTTTGAACCAGACCGTCAGCGCCACATCAAAGCCGGGAGCCAAAGCGACAGGATCGGGAACGCGACAAGAATGAGCAGTGTCAAAACATCCATCACAAGAAACCAGGTGACGCCCTGAAATATCTTCTGGATTGGAACGCTCGAACCAAGTGCGCCTTTGATCACATAAACATTCAGACCAATTGGCGGTGTGATCAATCCAATTTCAAGAAGTTTGATGACGATGATGCCAAACCAGATCAGGTTCATATCCGCACCATTGACCAAAGGCAGCAGAATTGGGAGCGTCAGCAGCATGAGCCCTATCGATTCCACAAACATGCCCAGAATGATGTAGATGACCGACACACCGAGAATAATCAGATAGGGGTTTCCCCCGGTAGCAGCCAAAACAAAGTCGGACATCTCTGTTGGCAGACGGCTGAGCGCCAGAAAGCGGGTGAAAAACAGCGTTCCAATGAGAATGGCAAATATGCTTGAAGTGCCAATTACTGTGTGAACGACGGCCTGTCTAAAGGCGGGCCAGGTCAGCTGATTGCGGGTAAATGCAATAAACAAAGACACCAGAGCACCAATGGCTCCCGCCTCGGTCGGTGAAAAGAGCCCGGCGAAAATTCCCCCAAGAACTGAGAAAATAAGGACCGGCAGCGGCCAGACCTCGCGCAGAGCGTGTAGCTTCTCGCGGGTGGAATAGTTTTCATTTGATGCTCCGGCAAGGCTGGGTTTCAGCCAACAGCGCATAACGATCATGCTGATGTAAATACCGGCAGACAGCAGACCTGGAATGAAACCAGCCAGAAAAAGCTGGCCAATGGAAACCTCGGCGTAAATGCCGTACAGAACCATCAAAATGCTGGGAGGGATCAGCGAACCCAGCGTTCCCGATGCAGCAATCACCCCGCTGGCAAGACCCGCATCATATTTATGTTTGAGCATTTCGGGCACCGCAATGCGGGCCATGGCAGATGCCGTTGCAACACTGGAGCCAGAAGCGGAAGCAAACAATGCGCAGGCCGCGACCCCGGTGACGGCAAGACCGCCCGGCAGGCGCGCCAGAAATATGCGCATCGCTCGGAACAAACCATTGGTCAGCCCTGTCGTTGTGCAAACATACCCCATCAACAGGAACATCGGCACAGCAGTCAAAGACCAATTGCCAATGAAGTTGAAGGGTGTGCTTGAGATCACGCCAAGTGCCGCCTTCGGACTCGTGATCTCCATAATACCAATCAGGGAGACGCTGCCGAGTGCCACAGCAATCGGCACCCGCAGGACCAGCAAAAGCAAAGCGGCTCCAACGCCAATAAACCCGATTGTGATGGATGTCATTTGATGATGTCCCTGTCATCAGCCATCTGCGGCGCACGCAGCGTAAGAATGCATTTGACCATATTCAGCAAGATCGCAAGAACCAGTGCTCCGCTGCCCACAGAGAGCGACCAACGGCTGGGCCAGACATAAAACAGGATGTTCGACATGACGGTTTCCTGCTCGGCGGTGGCCTTGAGTGCATCCACGGTGGTCTGGTAGCAGAACACACCGTAGTACAGCACCGAAACAAGACAGCCAAAAACGTAGACACACACTTGCAAGGAGTTGGGAAAATTCTGGAAAAACAAATCGACCGCAACGTGTTCGTGCCGCAATTCCAAAAACGCCAGGGGCAGGAAAACAATGCTGACCATGTAGTAATAGGAAACGGTTTCCAGCGTTCCGATAATGGGCGCATTCGCTACCAGCTTCATGAAGATATCAGCCCCCACATGGACCATCATCAGCACCAGAAACACCCCGGCAAGAGCCATCTTGGCCGTAGCCAGTTTCTGGATGAGGAATTCAGCCCGATCTGTATGTGCGATGGCTGCTGTCATTTCACGACCCGAATCCCGGACATTGGCACCGCGTCTTTAAGCGTCTCACGCAAATGGCGCTTCCAGTAATCAGTGATCGAGTCGAAATACAGGCTGTCAGACCTGACGATACTCTGCACACCCATCCCGCGCATCAGACACAGCGTTGTGTTCAGCAACAACTCGATTTCAGCTGGTTTGCTGCCCTTGGTGACAAAAAATTGCGACCAGATTTCATTCAGCGAATTATGGAACCCCAGACTGTGCGGAACTATTGCCTCGCGAAGGGCAGGATCTGTCCGAGCCGATGATAGAAAGTCAATTGTGATCATGAACAGACGCCCTGAAAACCGGTCCCAGAGAAAATCGACAAAATCATCAATGGTCAGTTCATGATTGTGATAGGCATCCGCCTTTTCGCGCACCAGCGCAATTTCATCCACCAGCAGCATCCCGACTGATGCAGCGATCAGTGACTCCTTTGTGGGAAAATGATGCAGCAGCGCCCCGCGCGAAATCTTGGCGTGCCGGACCACGACATTCGTGGAAACATTCTGAAATCCGTAGTCATAGATACAGTCCAAAGTGGCGGTCAGGATTCTCTCCTGCATCAGGGCTGATCGTTCTGCCTGGCTTTTGCGTTCTGACTTGGTCGTCATCTAGTGCCCCTTTTCCGAATTAAACTCGGAATCGATTGATACAGGCTCCAAGTGTAACAAGTCAGCCTCCTTTATAAATAGTCCGGACCGCAACGGGCGGTCCGGAACACTTGCTTCAGTTCACCCCATATGTCGCGACATCGATGCTATCGAAAAGATTGGCGCGCAGGATCGCCGCGATGGCACTGGCATCAGAACGATCTACATCGGCATAAAGTGCTTCCCATTTCTTGACGGTCTCGTCGAACGCACCAAGCACTTCTTCAGGATTTCCAATGCCATATTTCTCACGCACTGTCGTATAGACATTGCTGACATTCTCTTCGGCAAAGGCTGCAATATTGCCCAGGAATGCCTCATCAGGCTGATAGACGGTCACTCCATGCTCTGCCGCTTCTTCAAGAGCGGTCGTGACCGCACCGGCATAGCCCACATAGAGTTTGCCAAGTGCTTCGGCATTTGCGTTCAGAACCAGGCGGCGGTCATCTTCGGAAAGGCCTTCCCAGAAATCCGGATTAAACGCCCACATCGGACCGGACCAATACATGCCCAGCGGCGCCATTGTCGTGTGTTTCGCAACATCCCAAAGGCTGCGCGATTTCAGATCACTGGCAACATTCACTGCACAGTCAAGCGTACCCTTTTCAACGCCCTGATACATTTCGCTTGAGGGAACATTGACGGGAACAGCTCCAATGGTTTCAGCCCAGCGTGACAGAGCTGCACCTGATGTGCGAACGCGTTTTCCCTTCAAATCCTCAATCGACTTAATCGGAGCATTGCACATCAAATTATATGGAGGTGTGCTGTATCCACCGCCATAAATGACGCCCGCGCTTTTCCACTGCGCCAATGCGGCTGGGTAATTCATATTAAAATCTGATGCTGCAGATACCATCACCAGCGGATCATCATAGTTGAAACCAAGCTCTTGAATGGCATTGGAAATTGGAAGCTCTGCGGGCGTGTATGTGCCTGCGGCATAGCCAACCTGAGCCAGACCATCGCGCACACCTGAAAGGCCGGACCGGGCTGGCAACAAAACAGTACCGGTGTAGAGATTGGCATCAAGACGCCCGTCAGTGGCCGCCTTCACCGCATCTGCCCACTCGACATAGCCATGTTTGGCCAGCGGATGCTGATCAGGAAAGAAGATGTTGGCATTGAAGCTTTCGGCAAAGGCCGATTGGGTCAGGAGGCTGGCACCACACATTGCAACTGCCAGACCCAATACTTTCGTCACTTTTTGCATTTCAGTCTCCATCGTTGAGGTAAAATTGCAGCAGCCGGCTACAGCCGCTCTTTGAAAAGGTTTCCACCCTTCATGACCAGATCGAGATAACGATCCGGGTCCTGAAGTATTTCAATGTCTTCCAGCGGATTGCCCTGAAGCGCGATCAGATCTGCGTGCGCATCGACCGCCACTACGCCAACCTCACCGGTCATCTGAAACAATTCAGCTGCCGTGGTCGTGGCTGAGCGAATAACTTCCGCCGGGGTTTGAAATTCGCTGCGGATCTTGAATTCAAGCAATTGATGGCGATGCATTGGCCCCAGCAGATCGGTGCCAAACACCATTTTCACGCCGCGCGAATGAGCATGGGCATGGGTAATGCGGCCTGCATCAACAATCTCATGGACCTTGTCGCACATTTGTTGCGGCATTCCGCCGGCGACGCCTTCGGTGGCGAGCACAGCATGGGTGGACATGGTGGGCACCAGAAAGGCGTCTTTTTCCAGAAGCAAATCCATAGTGCTGTCGTCAATCAGATTGCCATGTTCAATGGAACGCACACCGCATTCCAAAACGCGGTTAGCGGCACGCGCCGTATAGACATGGGCCGCAACATACGTCTCTGCAGCCTCTGCCTCTTCGACAGCTGCTGTCACCTCATCCAGGGCAAACTGCGTGCTTGAAATGCGATCGGTCGGGGATGCAACACCGCCTGATGCCATGATCTTGATGAAGTCAGCACCCTTGCGAATTTCTTCACGGCAGGCGCGGCGCACTTCCGGCACGCCATCTGCAATCCGGCCCAGTCCCGCACAGCAAGTGCAACTGTCTACATCCTCGTTTTTGTCTCGCATGTCACCATGGCCGCCGGTCTGTGAAATGGCATGGCCTGCAAAAAGGACGCGTGGGCCAATCAGGTAACCTTCCGCAACAGCCTGAGCAATTCCGAAATCCGCCCCCCCGCAATCGCGCACTGTTGTAAACCCGCGCGACAGCATGCCGGACAAAATCTGGCCCGCCCGCGCCGTCACATACATCGGCGACCAGCGCATCAGGTCAGGAAAGCTTGCGGTTGCAGCCACAACATGCACGTGGCCATCGCACAGGCCAGGCATCAATGTGCGCCCGTTCAGCTCCAGAACCTTGTCGCCTTCGGTCACCAGCCCGGTTGAGATTTCTCGGATGAAACCACCTTCGATAAACACATTGTGCTCGCCGAGCAACGCACCCGCTGCCGCGTCCAGAATGTTTGCGTTTTTAAGGGTTACGGTTTGCTTTTCCTGCGTCATTCAAGATGCCTCGATTCGATGAAAATGATTACTCGAGTAGAAGTGCCGGACTGAGAAGACCAGCTATGACCTGCCCCAGTTCCAGATGTGATTGTGTGTAGTGCCCCGGTCCAGCGGTAAGGTTCAGTGTGACCAGCGTTTTGCCGGCGCTTACCATCGGCAAATTGATAGCGGTCTCAAACCCCATGCCGATCAGAATCTCATGGTCAAAATAGGCCCACCGGATAGCGTCCGCATCTTGGCCCAGCCATGGCTGCCCTCTGGTCAGAACCAGATCACCCCAAGGGGTTTCCCCCATCGGTTTGCGCCCACCCACCGGATAGGCATCAGGACGATTTGAATAAAGCCGCGCCACTTCGCCACTGGCCGGAACGTGCTCCAGAACTGTGAACATCAATTGACCAAGCATTTGGGAAAACGCCTTATCGGCGATTTGCCAGACATAGTTCGCAGTTGGCGCAACAGCTACAGCAAGGGTCAGTGAGCGCAATTTTTCAAATGTTTCCGTGGATATCTGGACCATAGTCACCTCCCCGACAATTGTTGGGGCAGCCACAGAGCGATCTGAGGAAACGCCGTTAGCAGAACCACACCGATGCACATCAACACGAAGAACGGAGCTGACACTTTCGCGACCTGGCCAATGGAATGATTAGTGAGGCCCTGAAGCACAAACAAATTGAAGCCAACCGGCGGCGTGATAGTGGCAAGCTCGACCATGAGGATCAGAAAAATGCCAAACCACAATGGATCAAACCCGGCCTGAACAATCAAAGGCAGAGTGATTGGAAGGGTCATGACCGTAATCGAAATGCCCTCAAGAAACATGCCCAGCAGGATGTAGAAAGCGGCCAGCGCAACGATCAGACCATATGGCGACAATTCAAGGCCCGCGATAAAGCCGGCAACGCTCTGCGGCAATTGCAGATAGCCCATTGTGGTCGACAGAAGCGCTGCCGCCATAACAAGCGTGACAACCATGGCCGACATGCGCACTGCGCTCTGCAAGGACTCCATGGCGATCCGAAATGAAAACTGACCAATACAGATCGTCACGATCAAGGTTGCGACAACGCCAATGGCAGCAGCCTCTGAGGGAGTTGCAATGCCGGAATAGATAGCGCCCAGAACAATGCCGATCAGTATGAACACCGGCAGCAAATCAACAAAACAGCGCCATGTGACCGGCGGTATGGGATTGTCCGGATCAGAAACTCCGGTCAATTCCGGGTTCATGGTGGCCCGCACAGCAATGTAAGTGGAATACAGCCCTGCAATCATCAAGCCGGGCAGAATACCGGCCGCAAAGATCGCGATAATCGAAACTTCGGCCAAAATGCCATAAACAATCATCACGATCGACGGCGGGATCAACAGCCCAAGACTGCCTGCCCCAGCGAGTGACCCGACAGAAATGCCCCTGTTGTAACCACGGGCTTCAAGTTCACCGAGTGAGATTTTTCCAACTGTTATCGTCGTCGCGGTACTGGATCCGCTCACGGCGGCAAATAATGTGCAGCCGATCACATTGGTATGCAGCAATCTGCCTGGGATCTTGTTGACGATTGGCGCCAGCCCGTTGAACAGACGCTGAGAAATGTCTGTTCGAAAAATCATGTCCCCCATCCAGATGAACATGGGAATGGCTGAAAGCTCCCAGGAATTGGCGCTGCGTAACAAGATACGCGCTGCGATGGTGCCGATCTTGTCGAGCGGAAACCCCGACAGGAAGAATTGCGAAGTGACTGAGACCAGCAACAGGCCGACAAACACCCAAATGCCCATCCCCAGAAAGAGAAAGACCAGAAGCAGAATAATGATCCCGGCGGTAAGTGCGGTCATGCCATTGGCCTACAATTCCTTCTGGACGTGGACAATGGGAGCACCGCGCAAATAACTGATGCTGAGCGTCGCGAATTGCAGGACAAAGATTATCAGTCCGACAGCCATAATCGCCTCGGGAATCCACAGCGGAACCTCTGCAATCGAGTTACTGACGGTGCCGCGCGAAAAGTCACGCGCTACGATTTTCAAAAAATAGAATGTCAGAAAGCTGAACAGCAGAACGCCAGCCAGATGCGAAGCAACTTCCACGACCCTGCGAGGGCCTTCGGGAAGGTTTGCCAGCAACAGATTGACACGAATGAACACCTGAGACTTCAAGGCTGATCCCAGTGACAGGAACGTCATACTGGCAACGCCGTAGCCGACAAATTCATCCAGAACAAAAGTCGAGGTATCAAGCACGGTGCGCATGAATATCTCGACGCAGATCAATCCGGCCATCGCGACCAGAATGGCGCAAGCCGCCAATGCCGCCAAACGGGACAGATGATCTGAAATCGACGCGATCATGCAGAATGTCCTCTGTGTAAAATGGCGGTGGATAGGGTGCCGCTTCGCCAGAGGGCGAAGCGGCTGGGAGGAGGTAGGTTTATCTCTTCGGCTTACATCTTGCCAAAGGCTTCAATAACGGCCGCTCCGCGTTCGCCCGATTTGCCAAGCCACTCTTCAAGGACACCATCGCCAGCGGTACCAAGTTCGGCCAGAAACGTATCACTCAGTTCTGTGATGATCGTGCCGCCATCGGCACCAAGCGCATCATAGTTTTTCTGTGTGCGTGCAACGACTTCTTTCCAGTTCCGCTCAGATGCCTCAGCAGCAGCGTCCATAACGGCCTTCTGCATCTCGGGTGTGAGGCCGTCGAAAATCTCTTTGTTCATATGAACAAAATTGAGCGGCAACGCATAATTGATCTCGGTGAAATAGGGTGTGTGCTCGACAAAACTCTGCGTCACACCACCTTCAGCAGAGGTCAACACCGCTGAAATTCCACCTGTCGCAAGCTGGGGAACAACGTCAGCCCAACCCAACTGAATGGGCGATGCCCCAATGGCCTGAAAGGCTCTGGTGCTGCTTGAATCGAATGTTCTTATTTTGACGCTGGCAAGATCACTGGCAGATTTAACGGGCGTTTTGGCCCATATGCCAGACGCTGGCCACGGTGAGGCGTAGAGCACAACCTGACCGTTGCTTTCAAAAATCTTCTCATATTCCGGCATTGCCACTTCCATCAGATCGCGAGCCTGATCAACCGTATTGGCCAGGAATGGAAGGGCCGACAAAAGCAGGAAGGAATCTATACCGCCAAGGAAGTTACCCGGTGTATCAGCAATTTCCACGGCGCCATCAGCAACAGCATCAAAGTGGTCACCCGATGCGTAGCCAAGCGCGCCACCTGGATGCAGTGTCACAGTAATTTCGCCGCCACTATTGCGCGCCAGCGCTTCGGCAAAGACCACATTGCCTTCGCCGTGAATGCTGTTTGCGGCATAGGCATTCGACAGATTCCAGTTTTCGGCTGCATTTGCAACGGTGACAGACGACACGGCCAGCGCGGCCGAAGCCAGCACTAACGAGAAGCGGCCAAGCAGTTGCGGGGCCGAAAAATTCTTGGTGAAATTCATGACAGTCTCCATGGTTGGACTGGCAAAAGCTAACAGGCAAAAATACAAACAGTCAATACGGCTTGTATTTTTGCCGCTGTCAGATTGACGCATATCATCTTGTTTTCATGTGCTTATACAAAGAGTATTTTAAAATCAGCGAATGAAACCACACACTTCAGCACCACCTGCTGCATCGAACGCTGCCACTCTATTGCAATGTTGGTGGATGAAAATGAAGACGCGGCCGGAGCGTCAAATGCAGGCATGCAATGCCGCAGAACTGGCAAAACCACCAAACAGAACCCGACTGTGATCGTGTATTCAGAGTGCAAGCTGAAGCCAGTCTGGAAGATCGGTGGCAAACCGGGCGGTCGGTCCGCATGGCACGGTGTCATGAGTGCTGGAATGCAATCGGATATGACGGCAAATAGCCGGTTCGACTTGAAGCCCTCACATACATTTCGTATGTGTTGCAACCCAAGGGAGTGCAACATGGCTGCCGTGACGACACCAAAACAAAACCGTCGCAGACGCGGATCAGGGGTCACGCTGGTCTACCAGGTATTGCGGGATGAAATCATTGACCTGGTACTGCCACCTGGCAGCTCCATCGACGAAATTGAACTGGCAACACGTTTTGATATGTCACGCACGCCAATTCGCGAGGCGCTGGTCCGGCTGGCTGCTGAAGGCCTGGTAACCACACTTCCCAACCGGTCCTCTGTTGTATCCAACATTGATTTTCTGAACCTCAATGCGTTTTTTGATGCGCTGTCACTGATGCACCGCGTCACCACACGATTGGCCGCTCAGTATAGAACCGACCACGATTTGGAAGATATCAGGGCCAAACAGGCGACCTTCGCACAGGCCGTTGAGGCGCAGGATGCGCTGGCCATGATTGCAACGAACAAGGATTTTCATGCCGCTATCGCTACCGCGGCCCACAACACTTATTTCGAAACCCTCTTCAACCGTTTGCTGGATGAAGGCCGCCGCATTTTGCGACTATATTACTCATCATTCGATGATCGCTTACCCGCGCACTATCTGAAAGAGCATGACCTTATGATCGATGCAATTGCAGCAGGAGATGTTGAAACCGCTGATCAGATTGCAAGCGCCCACGCTGACCAGATTGTAAAACAGATCCAGCAAATGATCGCCAGCGACAGACGACAGAAAATTCCGCTATAGCCCTTTGTAGATTGCATCCTGTCATCATATAGATACACACTTACCTGGATGGATAAGACATGCCTTTGATTTCCGTTGGAATGCCGGTTCTGAATGCCGAAAAAACAGTGGGCGTGGCAATCCAGAATCTGTTGGCGCAAACCTTCCAGGATTTCGAGCTCGTTGTATGCGACAATGCCAGCGAAGACAGCACGCCCAAAATTGTTGAGGCTTTTGCCAAACAGGACCCCCGTGTGCGGCTCGTCAGATTTGAAGAACGCCTCGACATTCGCTTGAGCTTCAAAAGAGCCTTTGAGAACACTTCTGCACCCTACTTCATGTTCGCCCCTGCGGATGACCGTTGGTACCCTGAATTCATGGAAGAGACATTGGAAGTCCTTCAGTCTGATCCAGGCATATTGGCCTGTTCGGGCAAGGTAGCGTTTTTTGAGGAGGACCAATTCAGTCACATTTCAAAGGGCACGGCACCTTTGATGGAAGATTGCAGCAAAAATCTTGTGCGCTATCTGACCGATCCGGTGGAAAATGCGCGCGCATTCTCGCTGATACGCCGTGAAGCTTTAATCAACGCATTTCCAGACGTGACCTATCCCGGCTGGGATTTTCAGTTGATTGCCAGAACCATGATTCATGGCAAATATTTTGAGATTGATAAAGTGCTGGCGGAAAGGGATATCACCTCGCTTGAGGCTTACATTGTCCAGGCTGAAAATTCCCACAAATACGCACTGCAAAAGGCATTCCCTCTGTATCGCCTGCTGACCGAAATTCGAAAAGACAAAAAAATACCCAGGGTGCCTGGCCTTTACCGGGCATTGATCAATCTGGTCTGGCGCTCACACGTAAATTACGCTGCCTATCGCATGCCGCGTTGGTTCAGGGCGATTGGAGTTTACGTGTCCGTTTTTTCGACCAAACCGAACCTCTGGTCCATCAGAGATGAAGAAGCCATACCTTAATTGGCGCCAACTCAGACAGGACCTAATCGGTCAATACCCGCCCCATCAACAATGCGAAACTGGGGCAAGGGAATGATAAACTGACCACCAGCTGCCGCGAAGTCTTTTTGCTGACTCATGATTTCATCTGCAAGGTTCCATGGCAGGATAATCAGATAGTCCGGCGGATGGCTTTCAAGCACGTCCGGCGACACAATAGGTATTCGCACGCCAGGCATCAGCCTGCCCTGTTTTTCAGTATTTTGATCAACAACATAATCCAACACTGCAGCATCAAGTTTCGCCGCATTCAACAGCATGGCACCCTTCGCGGCAGCGCCATAACAGGCAAGTTTAGCTCCGTCCGCCTTGAGCTGTCGCAGACGGGTTGATATCTGCGAAACCAGCTCAACCACCCTGCTCGAAAAATCGTTCAGCAATCGACCATCAGCCACACCCAGCTCAGCTTCGAAAACCAGCCTGTCGCGAACACTCTCAGCCTGCTTTGGCGAAGAGCTTTGATGCCTGGCGAAGATGCGCAATGATCCGCCCTGCGCCACGATAGTTTCGGCATGAAATATCTCAAGCCCGTTGCGCTCAAACAGAGGGATCAATGCTGTCAGGCTGAAATAGCAGTGATGCTCATGATAAATCGTATCAAATGCCAGCTTTTCCAACAGATCAATCAGATACCCAAAATCCAGTGAGGCAATGCCGTCTGGTTTGAGCAGATGCCGAATACCCGACACAAACCCATTCAGATCGGGCACATGAGCCAAAACATTATTGGCGACGATCAAATCCGCCTGCTGGCCTTCATCAACGAGTGCCTTTGCCAGATTTTCGGAAAAGAAATCCTGAATGGTTGGTACGCCAATGTCCCGCGCCTTTGCGGCCGCCATCGGCGTTGGCTCGATGCCAAACGCAGGAATTCCCATGCGCAGAAAATTCTGAAGCAGATAGCCATCATTGCTGGCAATCTCAATCACCTGTGACCTTTCTGACAAGCTGTATTGTGCAACAATATTTTCAGAAAAGTCTCTGGATGCGTCCAACAATGTCTGCGAAACGGAGGAGAAATACGGATAGTTCTCATCGAAAATTACGGCTGGTGATGGGGTGTCACGAATCTGCACCAATGTGCATTGCCCGCAACTCATCAACTCCATCTCAAACAGCGTCTCCGCTTCGACCGGATCAGATGGCTTAGGAAAACATGCGGTCAAAGGCACTTTTCCAAAACTGATAATTTCAGCCAGCGCCGCCGATCCGCAGGAACGGCATATGGGTTGCTGCGGTTTCAAACCGAGTTGCCCCCTGGGTGCGCATGCCGCAATGCGGGCGTCAATTCCCCGGCCAGAATTCGGGATTTGAGGTGAGCAAGGCGCTGAAACCGGGAACCCTCAAATTCCTCGGGCACAACTTTTGTCGCGGTGAGCGCGGCATAAAGTTCAGCAATACCGTCTTCCAGAGCATAGCGGGTCCAGTTCGGGCCCATCACAGTTTCAAGTTTTTTTCCGCTAACCTTGTAGTTTCTGTTGTCGCTGCTGGCCGAAGTTTCAAACACGATATTCGAATTGGGTATCTGCGCCTGAATCTTCGCCGCAATATCCCGGACTTGATAGTTTTCAGTATCAGCAACCACATTGAACGCCTGCAAATGCATATCTTGTCGATCAATCTCCAGCATGGTGACAAAGGCTCTGGCCACATCCCGAAGATGGATGATCGGACGCCAGGCAAGCCCATCGCTCTTGAGAAATATCTCACCGGTATTAACCGTCCAGGCCATCAGATTGTTGACGACCAGATCAAACCGCATGCGTGGCGATAACCCATAAACGGTCCCGCTGCGCATAAAAACCGGCGAGAATGAATGATCGGCAAGCGCCGCAATGTCCTGCTCCATTTTCAACTTGGACCAGGCATAAGCTGTAACCGGAGCATAGCCAGACCCCTCGTCCAGAAAAGTACCATCACTGGCACCATACACCGAACATGTGGAGGCAAGCACAAGCCGGTTTACCCCATTCTGCTGGCACAATTGTGCCAGACGAACTGACGTTTCATGATTGATTTCATAGGTCAGTTTCGGGTCGAATTCGCCCAGAGGATCGTTCGACAGGCCAGCAAGGTGAATGACCGCATCCTGCCCTGAAACATGCTCGGCCCGCACGTCACGCACATCCATAGCCATCTCAGTGATGGATGGATTGCCCTTTGCAGGCTCAGCATAGGCATAAACACAGGTTTCGAATAAATTGGTATCCAGTCCTGTTACCTCATGCCCCTTTGATAACAATTCATCTGTCACAGCGGCACCCAAATAGCCTTTATGCCCTGTCACCAATACCCGCATTTACGCACGTCCCCGTTTTGAAATCTGCAGCCATTGTGCATTGCCATCTTCCCAGATGTCATTCAACAGTTCCGCATCTTTCAATGTATCCATCGACTGCCAGAAGCCATGATGCCGATAGGCCATCAATTCATTTTTGGCAGCCAGAAGCGGTAGTGTGTCAACTTCCCAACTTGCATCATCGCTGGTCAGATGGTCGAATATTTCCGGTTCCAGCACAAAGATTCCTGCACTCACCCAGACATCATCCAATCGCGGCTTTTCGATCATGCTTGTGACCTGATCTCCGTTCAGACCAAGCAAGCCATATGGCAAACGCGGTTGGATGATGTCTGGGTGTCGGCAAAGGAATCCGGTCTGCCAACGTAGATGATTTGAAGAATGCGGTATCAGCAATTATGGAAGTTCGCCGCTTCAGCGAAAACGCACAGAAAGTGGCCAGGACGATTGCTGACATGAACTTACCTGAGAGCGCAACGCATCTGGTTGCGAAGGGCGTGTTGGAGCTTCTTGAGAGCACTTAAGGGGCGACTGGATTTGGCCTTATCCTGATACCGTAGCTCACACGCCCAAAGCGTGTTGCTGCACGCGCTCATCCGAAAAATTGACGGCCACTTTTGCCATATCCGGCTGCTGCGGGAGGTCACACTCATAAGCTTTCGAGAATTTTCGCAAGCCTGCATTCCATCCACGTTCAAACTGAACCGATTTCAAAACACTGATCGCCGTAAATCCAAGCGTCATAACCCAGGATTGGCCCAGTTCGCGACACTCAGCCCATTGGGCTTTGACCTTGCGCCTGATCGTTTTAAGCCCCCCGGCAAAAGTGCCATCCGAACACATCTCCGCCAACACCCAATCCTGCTCCAGCAGAGTATACTGGACGGACCCAAAGCCATAGTTGAACGCACGCTTGGCAATCTCTCGAAGGTTTGTCTCTGCCTTGTGGCCAATCAACCAGTTCCAGGCCACAAGATATCGGCCACCGGCCCTGATCGCACGCTGAGTCAAACAGCAATCCTCGGCAGCAACATTCAACGCCCGCTCATAACCGCCAATTTGTTCAAACAAGGTTCGCCGGAAGGCAGCATTGGCACCAACCGCCGTCAGCAAACCATGATCTGAAACGACTGGCCCTGGATAATTACTCCGCGCAGCCATTAACGTTGCACACACACTTGGCTTGCTGTGCCAAACCGGCTCGACTTGACCCGCAATCACATCAATATCCGGATCTGCGGCGATGATCGCTTCCAGATAGTCCAGCCAGTCCGGCCCTGGAATGCAGTCATCATCAGTCATGACCAGGAAGTCTTCCTCAGCACCAGAAAAAGCCTCCTGCCGCGCCATTGCAGGACCGGCATTTTGTGGCATGACACGATACTCGAACAATCCATCATGCTGCTCGACCAGCCTCTGATAGGCATCATCATGGCTGGCATCGTTGACAATCACGAGACGGACATTCGGCTTGCGAAGCAATTGGGACTTGATGGCAACAATAAACCGCTGAAGGTCATCCGCGCGTTTGTAGGTCGGGACCCCGATGCAAAAGGTTGGTGTAGCCATCAAAGACATCCAATTCCAAAAACCGCTCAGACAGTCCCGCGGGCAGGTCTGTTATGGGCAATATTGAATTTCATACCGTCCAGCAATTCATTCAGTTCTGGACGCGCGGCAGGTCCGTTGGAGATGCAGACCAACTGAATAATGCCATCAGGACGCACACAGAAAATGCCGGGTTCTGCAAATCTGCGATCTGTCTCATCAGGTGACAACGGGTCCGAAATATAAACACCAAGGCCGAGCATTTGCTCTTCACTCAGATCATAGCCGACATCGAAACTCCAGCCGAATTCGTCGACATCCGCTTTTGCCTTTTCCCTCGGATCAGCCGATACGACAACCAGATCAAACCCGGCCTCTTCCCAGTCGGATTTCAATCCTTCAAGCGTCGCCAGGTATTTCTTGCAACGTCCGCAATGCTTGCCCCGATACACGACCAACAGCGTGTGACGTTCAGTGGCACCGCCAATGCTGAGCGTGCCGCCACCCAGTTTCGGGAAACTCATTTGCGGCAATGCCCCGCCTGCTTCTGGTTTGGTATTCATCATCGGGAATGCCTTTCTGCGTTTGTATGGAACCCGCCCTCACCGGGACATGGGCCTGCTTCAAATCCTGTAGAACACTGAGCTTATCTGATATCAGCCCGGCAAAGCATGTTTGGTAATTTTCTAGTCCAAAAGTGATTTTCAATCATCACATATCTTTGGCAATTCTTACATCCATATGTGGAAGATTCGGGAGCGAGTATGCTGAATTCATTTGGACATGATATTTGGATTGCTGACGGATCGGGCGCGGTTGCAGTCGCAGGTTTCAATTATCCAACACGAATGGCTGTCATAAGGTTATCCAATGACGCCTTGTTTGTCTGGTCGCCGATACCGCTCACGGACGAACTCCATGACCAAGTGTCGGCGTTAGGAAGCGTTGAGCACCTGATTGCGCCGAACACGCTTCATCACTTGTATTTAGCCGAATGGAAACGCGCTTTCCCTCATGCCAGGATACATGCAGCACCGGGTTTGCATAAAAAGCGCCCCGATTTGCATCTGGATGAAGACCTTGGAGACACACCGCACCCAAATTGGGTCGGTGAGATTGATCAAATTATCATGCGCGGCAACGCGATTACGACTGAATTGGTTTTCTTTCACAGCAAAAGCGGGACAGTCCTCTTTACCGATCTGTTGCAACACTTTCCGGCAGACTGGTTTTCTGGTTGGCGAAAACTTGTCGCTAAACTGGATCTTATGACGGAACAGGAACCATCAGTCTCACGCAAATTCCGCCTCGCTTTCACCGACCGCAAAGCTGCACGCACCTCACTGGATCACATTTTGGCATGGCCGGCAGAGAAAGTGCTGATGGCCCACGGCACACCCATCACCGAAAATGGCCATGCATTCCTCAAGCGCGCGTTTTGCTGGCTGGGGAGATGGTGAGACCAGCGGCGTTTCCAGTAGATATTGAATGTGCAGATCTATTCGCTGGCTTTTGCAGCCCTCAATGCTTCACTTGGGGTCTCGGAAAACTCCCGCCGGTACAGTTTGGCAAAATGGCTGACACTGGAAAACCCGGTTGCATAAGCCACTTCGGCAACAGTGCTGTGTTGCCTCAGCACGATGAGGTCGCGGGCAACTGTCAGACGAATGGATCTTATGAAGGCCGCTGGTGACAAGCCCAAAGAGGTTTTCAGACGCCGACCAAGAGTCTTTTCACTGGTGCCCAGAATTTGCGCAAGCTCACGCGCTCCAAAACCCACAATCTCAATATTCTCCAGCACGGCTTTGGTGGCCTTGGCGACAATCTGCTTTTCAGCCGGCGGCAGCAAAGTGGATACAGGATCATCATGAACCAGCGCCTCCAACGCCTGAATGCGGGCTTGGGCTGATTTTTGCTGCGCCACAGTCTGGTTTTCAAACCGAACCAGATTGCTGCGCAAATGTGCCGCTTCAGCAACAGCTGCCTCCTGTCGTTTGCCAATGGACCGCACCACAGCCGACAGAGCAATCATCATGCAAATCGGCTCTACGAAAAGCGCCACAACATACGCCAGTTTCAAAGGACGCGAGAGCACCAGCTCCAAACCTGACGTCGCCGTTGTAATGGCAACAGGAAACAGAAATCCCAATACCGAGAGCGACAGCCCGAACATCAGAGCAGCAAGTCCGGCGCAAATCCACTTTGCGTGGATCATACCATTTTTGTACTTCACAACAGATACAACAAACAACACAAGCGGCGTGATGCTGTTGAAAAGGAGCAGGGGAACAAGCAGGGTCTGTGGGCGCCAAACGGTAGCGCTAATAACTACCGTTCCGACTGCAAGCAATATCCAGAAAATCAGTTTTTCCAGCCTCGAAAGCGTATTGGTTGAAAACAGGGCAAAACAGAACAAAATCACGGCCAGCGTGGAGCCACCGCCCATAAAGAGTATGACGCGAACACTGGCACTGATCGGCACAATGATCCCCGTCGCTTTGGCAAACCAGTCATTGTAAAACAATGTAAAGGCAAACCGACTGGCCATATAGAGCACGTAGTACCAACAAAACCGTGGATCGATATGGCGAAAGAAAATCAGGCTGAACAGGGCCATCATCGCAAAAAAGCAGAGCATCAATGTGCCCATGATCGTCGGTATGGCTGACCAGCTCGCAAAAAATGCTTCAGACACAAGCACCGGAGTTGCAGTTGGCGCCAACATACCTGAGACGCGCAGATAAAACAGCTTGCTTTCGCCCGTGCCAATTTCAAGCGGCACTGCCATTCTCACAGCTCTGACCGGACGGTCCTGCGGGGATACTGAGCGGCCATTGCGCGCAACAAGTGACAGGCCGTCAGATGCACTTTCATACAATAGAAGCTCATCAACAAAGATTTCTAGAATGCCAATAATCCATGTCTGAGCATCGATATGTGAATTTGTTACCTCAAACCGCAACCATAATGCGCCACCAACCGCAGGAACCGGAAAGCTTGTGTTACATAAGTCCTTGAGAAACGTTTGACCGGCAATCCCGGGGGTATCAACCAGTCCGGTTTCATCCACAAAGTAGGCACTCGATAACGGCCGCAATTCACCCGGCTGGGCAACAGTCAGCGTATTTACAAATGTCTGGGACTGGTCATCATCGGTACAGGCATTTGCCTGATTAGGTTGAGCAAAAGCCGTGTACTGGCCTGCCGGACCCAGCAAGCAGAAGACAAGAAGTATTGCGCTCAGCATTTGTCTCATTTAAGCCGCTCATCCGAACTCGTGCGCCGGATATCTGAATTAAAATTCCTGAAAATCATGTCTCTGATGTGACCGGGCAATTGCTGCCTGCCACTCAGAATTCAGCCAGACATCCTTGTCCACTGATACTTACGATCAGCGTTACCGGCATCTCAATTTAGAATAGAAATATCTAGTGGAGCAAGATGGAAACTTCAATCAGTAAGTGACTGCACCAATTGATTGGATTGGCTGAGGCGCTCCGCCATGATACGCGAAAGATAGGCTTGGAAAGCGGCTGAAATTGCTGGCTCCGCGCCACTCAGACGCACCAAATCAGCGTGATTGAGAGACCACACTTTTGTGTGTGTATCCGCCACCACAGATGCAATGCGCGGTCGCCTCAGGCAAAAGGATATCTCTCCGACGATCATACCCGGCCCGAGGGTTCTCAGCCGCTTGAGGCCCTCATCTGCGGTTTCCAACTGAACACTGACCTGACCTTGCTCAATGAAGAACACAGCCTCAGATGATGCGCCCTGACATATGAATGTGCTGTGAGGATTCAGTTCCAGACACTCAAGATAGGGTGTCACAATTTCAAAGGCATCGGGATGATCAAACATTCTGGAAAACTGTTCCGTTATGCAGAACTCCCGACAGGCTTCCACCCTGTCCTTGTGCCCCTCCAAAATGCGTTCTTCGCACCACACCAGAGCCTGATCCAGCTCGTCAAAATGATGCAGTGGCATATTGCCGTTCGATCCACTGGCATGATACCCGAATGAATGCATGATAGTGGGACAAAGATTTGTGAGGAATAGAGTTCCACCGGATTTTTGAACCATCTCGCGGATTTTAACAAACCCCAGGACTGCAGATGAATCCAGTCCACTGACATCGCGGCAGTCCAAAATCAGATTGTGGATTTTAGGCGCATCACCCGCCTCAAACCGGGCACACACAAACTTGTGCAACCGGTGCACACTGCCAAAGAATACAAAGCCCTGCAGCCGCAGAACAAGTGTGTGTTTCCCATGACGGGACAAAAGACGCCTTGTTTCATCACCGTGTTCAAAACTGCTATGCAGATTTTCTGCGGTCAATGCATATTTGATGACTTCCACCCGGCTATACTCGATGATGAAAAAAATTGCCGCTGCAAAGACGCCTGCCAAAAGCCCCTCAAGCAAACCAACGCTGGCAATGAGCAGCACAATCAGCAGAACAATTCCGTATTCTCGGCGGGACACTTTGGACGTAATCGTCACAAGCCAATCATAAAGCAGAGAGCCGCCAATCCAGAACAGTAAACCGCCAAACAATGGAATGGGAATATAGCTCAGCATTGAGGCTCCAAAAAACAGGATAACAGCACACGTGACAGCGACACACAGACCAACGACGCGGTAAGGGGCACCCAGATGGCTTCCCAACAGGGTCAATCCCAATCCCTGAAAACCAGCAGCGCCACCTCCAAACCCGGCCATGAGATTGGCAGCGCCTGCTGCCCGCAATTCCTGGTCCAGATCGACGTCACGCTGTAAAGACAGTCCGATGCCGCTGGACGCAAACAGCACCGATGTTGCAGTCACCGCAACCATCGCCAATAATTTGGGTGCTTCGCCCCAGATGACCGCCCACTCCACACCCTCGAACGGATTGCCAGTGAAGGGGGTCCAGATTTGCCCCTCCAGTGGCGGCTGAAACACCCAGCCCTCAAGTTGGAGGGTGGTCAGGGACAATCCCATCACCCAGACAATTGCGTGGAACAGACAGAGCGCAACCACAATCGCAACAGGCAGAACAACAGAGCCACCCATATGCCGTGACAGTCCGCCAACAAGCCAGGCGAAGCCAACTGCCGGAAGCCATTTGGCCATCATCTCCGGCGCCAGCAATGTGTGAACCGTTCCAAGACTGGGCGCATCGCCAAGAATAACGGTCATGGCACCAAACACGATCAACCAGCCCATACCAGCCAGAAAGCCGCCAATCACCGGATAGGGAATGAAACGGATCAACCGCCCAAGCCGCAGAACACCCAGCCCAAACAGGGCAAGCCCTGTAAGCGACGTTGCCAGCCCGACCATAACAATGATGGTTGCAACAATATCACGCTCGCTGTGCACTCCGCTCATGGTCGCATATATAGAGCTTGCAACAACCGCGAGCGTAACCATGGTGATTTCCTGAGAGAGAGACACCATTCCCGGATAAGAACTGGAAAGCGCGATAACGCTGCTAAGAATGATCGTCCCAATCAGACACATGCCGATGCCGATGGAAATATGACTGCTCAAGTCCGCGGAAAACAACAAGGCTGCTGAAGAAACGGAAAACAGCGCTGCCAACAGCCCACAAATAATGCCGGCTACCATAACCGTCAATATTCGGCGTGCCCGGTCTCCGGCAGATAGTTGAGGACCAGCAACACGCAATCGTTCTGTTGGCGTCGTGACGCCAGCAAAACCTGTACCCTCTGTTGCGCTGTCATAGCTACGAACGAGATTGTCCATTGTTGATGAACCTAGCCTAGAGTCCGTATCCCAAACTCTCAAACGATCTGGTCGAAGAGCCGTTGCAGGTTTTGTTCCCAAACTGAACAGGCGCCAGAGTGATTGGCCGAAACGCGGGCATCTTTGTCCGAAATGAAGGGGCGCCAGCGCTTCCGGCACAATCGGAAGCAGGCATCGTGATGCCCTGACGCATGGCCGCGCCAAGCATGCCTCAAGGCACAGGAACGGCTGAATTGAAGTGGCTCCCAAACAGCATCATAAGAATTAGTTATTATCGGAGAGCGACAAAATATTGGACGGGATTGAAAAATTCAGGCCCCTTAAGAACCATAAGGTCAGTTCCAAATGAACCACGAGCCTGGGGAGGCTTCCGTTACGCAAAGGACCGCATCTTCCGGTCGAAACACGGATCATCGACACTGAACCACCAAAAAATCCGACCAGCGGTCCACCAATTGGCGCACCGCACTTGCAGTTTTGAAAGGCACATCATGGCGATCAACTCATACTATCCCGTTCCCAAGCTCGAAGAATACGCGGAACGGTTCAAGGACTTCTTCAAATTCAAACGCGAAAACGGCATTCTTGAAGTCCGAATGCACACCAATGACGGACCGGTCAAATGGAGCTATCAGTTTCACCATGCTCTGGCCGAATTATGGACGGTGATTGGCCACGACAAGGAAAACGAAGTTCTGATCCTGACGGGAACCGACCCATACTGGATCAATGAATGGGACACCGCCTCCTTTGCCGAAGTTGAGCAGTCCCCCGATGATGACCAACGCTACGATGTGCAGATTTCCGACACGTTGAAAATTGTTGAGAATTTTGTCAACGACATTGAGATTCCCACCATTGCCGCCATCAATGGCAAGGGCATCCATTGGGAAATGTGCATGATGAGTGACATTACCATCTGCACCCCTGATTTCATTCTGAAGGATGATCATTTCGGCATGGATTCAGGCCATGTTCCGGGCGATGGCATGGGCATGTGTCTTCAGGAAATCCTGGGCATCAAGCGCGGCAACTACATGATGCTGACCTGTGATTCCATGGACGCAAAAACCTGTCTGGACATGGGCATTGTCAATGAAGTTGTCGAGCGCGACGCCATTGTGGACCGCGCTTGGGAACTGGCGCATGACATTATGAAGAAAAGCCGATCGTGCCGCCGCCTCACCCATTACATCTGCGTCCGCCCCTGGAAAGCGGTCATCGAACGGGATTTCCGCATTCATGTCCTGTCTGAAATGTACTCCTTCAACATGTCCAACTCGGCTCATGATTTTGAATACATCCAGTATGATGAAGACGGAAACCAGAAGACACCTGAATAGCTCTCCAAGCCACAATGGACCATAATTCACACGATGACTGATCGCCCCAGACCGGATCGACCAAACTTCCTGTTCATCACCACAGATCAGCAACGCGCTGATCATCTGGGGTGTTATGGAAACGACATCGTCCAGACACCAGCCATCGACGGGCTGGCGGCCAAAGGCGTTCAGTTTGAAAATTTCTATGTGGCCTGTCCTATCTGCATGCCAAACCGGGTCGCCATTCTCACTGGGCGCATGCCAAGTGTGAACGGCACCCGCCATAACGGCATTCCCCTACCCCTGGATGCGGTCACATTCGTCGATATTTTACGGGCTGGTGGCTATCACACAGGGCTGGTGGGTAAATCCCACGCTCAAAACATCACCGGGCACCCGATTGAGGACCGCGATATCTTTCCGCGCAATGCCAAGGGCACACCACCCCCACCGCATTTGGCGGATGTGTTTTCAACACCGCGCACCGGGCCTGCCTATGAAGCCGAGTTGATGCCACTATGGCATCAGAACCCGGACCGGGCCGACCCGCCCTTACCTTATTACGGCTATGATTTTGTCCGCTTTGCCAATGGGCATGCTGACCATGTGCAAGGCCACTACACAAAGTGGCTGGCTGAAAGGTCAGACGATCCCGACGGCCTGCGTGGGCAAAAAAACGCCTTGCCCGCAATTGATCTTGTCGCGCCACAGACCTGGCGCACGGCCTTGCCTGAAGACCTGTATCCAACAAGCTACATTGCAGAAACAACGCGTGGCTTTATCGACCAGCATCTTGAAGACCGTCCGGACGATCCGTTTTTTATGCATTGTTCCTTCACCGATCCACATCACCCTTTCACTCCGCCCGGCCGCTTTTTCGATATGTACGACGCAGACGCCATGCCCTTGCCGGCATCCTTTGACAGCATCGATCCGCATGAACCACCCATGCTCAAAAAGCTGCGCGAACAGCAACTCGATGGCTCGGCCCAAATGAATGGTCCAACACCATTTTGTGTTGATGCAAAGCAGACGCAACAGATACTGGCCCTGACCTATGGCATGATCTCAATGGTCGATGAGGCTGTGGCCGGATTGCTGAAACACCTTGAAGAGCAAGGCATCCTCGACAATACAATTGTGATCTTCACTTCAGACCATGGCGACTTCATGGGTGACCATGGCCTCATGCTGAAACACGGTTTGCATTATGAAGGCGTGCTGCGTGTGCCATTCATTTGGTCGGACCCCACATTAGCCACGCCGGTAACCACTCACACGCCCGGCAGTTCGATAGATATCAGCGCCGCCATTCTTGCGCGCGCCGGACTTGCACCCAACAATGGCAATCAGGGTCTGGATATTATTAGTCAGGCCTTACGGGACGAACCATCTCCGCGTGAAGGCATCTTGATTGAGGAAGATGAGTTGGGGGCGCATCTGGGAACGGAACAGGGCTTGCGAACGCGAACATTCATCATGGAAGGCTGGCGCCTGACCCTGTGGCAAGGCATGGCAGATGGGCAATTGTTCAACCGCAGCACCGACCCGCATGAGTTGAAAAACCTTTGGTTTGATGCCCAATGCGCTGCCAAAAAACATGAGATGATGGAGGCCATGTTGCGGGAGATGATCCGACTTGAGGATACCGGTCCCTATGCAACACACCTTGCTTAGCTGAGCACCGAGAGGCCGTGAAAGCCTTATCAGACGCTGTAATCCATCCAACCCGGATATGGCGACATAATCAAATGTTATGCTAATTGCGCAAACCCGTATTGGACCGAGCCAAAATTCTGGAAGACATTACGTGCAATGAAAATAGAAGCTTTGGGAGGAACCAATGAGTATTTTTTCTTTGACACGTCGGGTAATTCTGTCTGGCGCAGCAGCGGCCATTGCAGCAATCGGTCTGTCCGGTACAGCATCTGCCGCAGGCCATATCAGTTTTGCAGGTGAAACTGTAACCATCGTCAGCTTTGGCGCTCCGGGGTCACCTCCCGATGTCTGGTATCGTTCCCTTGCGCCTTATCTGAAAAGACATCTGCCCGGAAATCCGGATATTGATTTCATCAATAAGCCTGGCGCTGGCTCCATGATATCTGCCAATTACACCGCGCAAGCTGTCAAGCCGGATGGGTTTACAGTTGGAACGTTCAATGCAATCGCGATGACGAAGGCCGCCAAAGGCGATCCAAGCGCAAAATTCAATTTGCGTGAAATGCAAATTCTGGGTGCCAACCAGTTGACCCGTGTGATCCCGGTGAAACTCGACGGCGTGTCAAACATCGACGAACTGATAGCGCGTGACGGTGAACTCATCATCGGTATGGAATCAGATGCCACGCCTTACTTCTCCAGTTTCTTCAAACTGGCGGGCATTGATGGTCGCATCATTTCATCCTATCAGCGCTTCCCGGACACGCTTCAGGCATTCCGCTCTGGCGAAGTCGACGCCATGCCCATGTCCAACATCGAATGGTTGACATTCGGCCCTGATCTGTCTCAGAACGGCGTCGAAGCCATCTGGCAGTTCGGATACATCAAGGATGGTGAAGTTACCGCTGTTGAAAAGCCGGACGTGCCAACGGGTCATGACGTCATTCGACGCATCAACCCCGATGCTGTCGGTGGAGACGATTGGAACGAGATGCTGGTGGCCGTTGCCGGACAATCCGTGTCCAACGAAATCTGGGCACCAGCCGGAACACCCCCTGAATATGCTGCCGTGTGGGCGCAAGCCTTCTTTGACGCCGTCAACGATCCGGAATTCCAGGCTGAACATGAGAAAGCCTATGGCATTCCGGCAAGCTGGACGGATGCTGCGACTGCCCGCGCCATAGTGGACAGTGTGCTCGAAGTATACGGCAACTGATACCAGATTGAACGGAATTTGAGGCAACTCAAGGTCTGAACCCAATTAGGAGATTGAGTTCAGACCCCAATTCCGGCCAATCGCATTGGCCAATCGCATTGGTCAGTCTCACGGGGAGGACGTATCATGGGTGAAATGGCGATCATCTTTTCGGCATTCTTGAATGGCATGGGCATTGTGTTCACAGTGCCCGTGTTTTCCGCAATGATGATCGGCATCGTGGCAGGCATGATTGTCGGATTGATCCCCGGCCTTGGTGGCCTGGTTGCACACATTTTGCTGATACCTTTTGCCCTCCAGCTTGGCGACCCCCTGGCCGCCATTGCAATGTTGCTGGGTGTCTATGCGGTCACCTCGCAAACCGACTCCATTCCCGCAGTCATGCTGGGCGTTCCCGGCACCGCCGCAGCGCTTGCAACGTCGCTCGATGGCTATCCCATGGCCAAACGCGGCGAAGCCGGACGAGCACTGTCCGCCTCCTACTTCGCCAGTATTTTCGGCACGCTTGTTGCAACCGTGATTTTCATCCTGTTCCTGCCATTGTTGCGGGCATTGGTGACGAAATTCTCATCTCCTGAATTCTTCATGATGGTTGTGCTGGGCCTCGTCATGGCAGCAAGCTTGTCGGGGCGCTCACAAGCGCGCGGCCTGTTGATGGCAGGTCTTGGCCTGATCCTGTCAACCGTCGGGCAGGCACCGGGTACAGGCGATCCTCGTTTTATCGGACCATTTCTCTATTTATGGGAAGGCGTGCCGATTATTCCCGTCCTTCTCGGTCTGTTCGGTGTGCCGGAAATCATCGATCTGGCAGCCCGCAACAAAAGCATTGCGACCTCTGCACCGGTTGAAAAAGTGTCTGGTCTCTGGCTGGGCCTGGTGGACTGTGTGAAAGACTGGTGGCTGATCTTGCGCTGCTCGGTTATTGGCGTCGTCACTGGCTTTATTCCAGGCCTTGGCGGCACAGTGGCCGAATGGATGTGCTACGCAAATGCGGTCGCGTCCGATAAGGACAAGGACTCATTCGGCAAGGGCAATGTACGGGGCATCATCGCACCGGAAACAGGAACAGCTGCCCATCTGCCCGGGGCCGTCATTCCAACCGTTGCCTTTGGTGTACCGGGTAATCCACCCATGGCCGTTCTGCTGGGTGTGTTCGTTATTCTGGGCGTACGTCCCGGCCAGGAAATGCTGACTTACAAGCTCGATGAAACCTTCATGATGGTCAACGTCATCACGGTCGGCAACATTATTGCGGCAGCCCTTTGTCTGGTCTTCCAGAAATACCTCGTCAAACTATGCTATGTCCGCGCCAGCCTGATGGTGCCATTCATACTGGCCGCCATGGTGATCGGAGCCGGTTTCTCACGCCTCTCCCTTGGGGACATCGCGTTCTTCGCCGGTGCAGGCATTGCAGGTTATGTCTTCAAACATCTGGACTGGCCCCGTGTGCCATTGGTCATGGGCCTGATTCTGGGCGGCATTGCAGAGCCCTATTTCTTCGCCTCTATCGACCGCTACGGCATAAGCTGGCTCTATGCCCGCCCCATCGTATTGGTGCTGGAAGTCATGATCATCTTCATGTTGTTCTCCACCCCGATCAAGGCTTTTGCTGCGCGGATGTGGAAATCTGGTGTCAGATCGGAAGGATCGAAACATGGCGATAACACCTGAAAACAATCTTCAACCGGTAGACCGCAGCCAAAGCATAGCTTTTGGCCGTCGCGTGGACTGGATTGTTTCGATGATCATTCTGATTATCGGGATTGCCTTTATCGTCATGCTGCAATCCCTACCCGGTCGGGCCACCATCTTTCCCTGGTTCATTACCATCAGCATCGTGTTGATTACCGCGATCTATGTGTATGGCAAATATCGCAACAAGGCCGTCTGGGACGAGCTTTATGACCCTGATACGAAGGACGGCGATGAGATGGCCGATACTGGCCCGGCCTTTGTATTGGCCCATCGCCGTGGCGTGTTGATCTCATTGGGCAGTTTTCTGCTGGTGGTCGCCATGACTATGGTTTTGGGCCCTGAATATGCCGTTCCCCTGTTTGTGTTCGGTTCACTCCTGGCGCGCAAGGAAAACTGGATACTGGCCGTGCTCTCCGGCATCGGTTTGTGGGTCATCATTCATTTTGTGTTTGGCGACATGATGCGCATCAATGTGCCTGTCGGGTTTTTGTTTGGCGGGTTTAATTAGAGCATGGTTTACAAAGCGCAGGACATGAGCATCGTCGCCGTAATCGGATTTGGCACCATGGGTCTCGGCATTGCCCAGAATTTTGCCGAAGGTGGATTGGGCGTTCATGTTGTGGATCGGGATGCAGATGCACTCAAACGCGGTCTGACCCAAATCCGGGCCAATCTTGCAATCGGACAGGAACAGGGTGTGGTTGATGATGCCGACACCATTCATGCCCGTATCACCGGTTTCAACTGGGATGAGTTTGAGGCAGCGACGGTGGGCATTCAACTGGCCGTGGAAACAGTGCCGGAAATCATGGACATCAAAAAAGAAGTCTTTGCACGCCTGGACAAATTGCCACCGGACGTCCTGATCGGCTCCAACACCAGCAGCTTTACGGTCTCACAAATGACCGGTGATATGACAACAGCTGACCGCGTTGTCGGTTTGCACTATTTCAACCCGGCACATCTCATTCCGGCGGTGGAAATTCACCATGGCTCGAAGACCAGCGAAGATGCGATCACACAAATGATTGCCATCATGACCCGCGTCGGAAAAGTGCCCATACGCGTACGCAAGGAAATACCCGGTTTCATCATCAATCGCCTCACCGGCGCATTGGAGCGCGAGATTGATCTTCTGTTGGATCAAGGCGTGGTAACGCCGGAGGATCTGGACGCGGCAGTCAAGGCAAGCCTCGGCTTTCGCCTCGCCTGTATTGGTCCGATGGAAGCTGAGGATTTCATCGGCCTCGACACGGCCTACAGGGTGTCGAACAATGTTTTCAAAGACCTCAGCAACGCCACAAAGGCCTCGCCAGAACTCGGTGAAAAAGTGGAACGGGGCGAATTGGGCATCAAATCCGGGAAGGGCTGGTACGATTACAGCCAGACCACGACCGAAGAGGTTTTCGCCGCCCGTGACCGCAAATTACTGCAGCAATTGGCGCTTTATAAATCCAACGCACCCCGTACACCCAAGGCAGAGGACTAGACCTTGAAACTTGTGACCTTTGAACTGGCAACACTGGCAGGCCCGATCCATCGGATCGGCGCCATGGTCGATGACACTGTTGTTGATCTGAATTTCGCCTGCCGGGCTCATCTGGTCGCAGGAGGTCAAACCGGCCGCGCTGCCGAAATCGCCGATGCATTGGTTCCGCCAGACATGATTGCATTTCTTGCCGGTGGCCACATGTCTCGCAAGGCCGCAGATGACGCGCTCAGCTTCCTTGCTGAAACGGGCCAGGAACAAACCACTGATGGTGCAGCCCTGATCCACCAGACAGATAAACTCACATTGCTCGCACCGATCCCTCGCCCCAATTCAATCCGCGATACACTGTCGTTTGAAGGGCACATGATCAACTTTGAGCGACGCACCGGCAAACCAACGCCGCCGCGCTGGTATGAGACCCCAATTTACTACAAGGGCAATACCAGAAGCGTGATCGGCACTGGCGCGCCTGTCATCTGGCCAGACTACACCGAGAAGCTCGATTATGAGCTGGAATTCGGTGTGTTCATTGGAAAACAGGGCACCAATATCAGTGTTGAAAACGCCCGCGATCACATCGGCGGTTACACCATTTTCAACGACATCAGCGCGCGCGACGTAATCCCCGGAGAAGTCTCGATGTTTCTGGGTCCTGCCAAGGGCAAGGATATGGATACTGGCAATGTTCTGGGCCCCTGCCTCGTCACGCCGGACGCGTTGGACGTTTCCAGCCTGGATATGAAAGCACGCGTCAATGGTGAGGTCTGGAGCCACAGCAATACCGATGACATGTATTGGAGCTTCGAGCAGATCATCGCATTCATATCGCGGTTTGAAACACTCTATCCAGGTGATTTCATCGGCTCTGGAACCGTCGCAAATGGCTGCGGTGATGAGCTGGAACGCTGGATCAAACCGGGCGATGTGGTTGAGCTGGAAGTTGAGGGCATCGGCATTCTAAGAAATACGATTGTAAGGGCATAAGCAAAATGATGGATATCAAAAACCTGTTCGACCTGACCGGAAAGTCAGCCCTTATAACAGGCGCAACGGGCGCCCTTGGCAGCGCGTCTGCAGCAGCGCTGGCCGCTGCTGGTGCCCATGTCACACTGGCAGGTGGCAATGCTGAAAAACTCAAAACCATTGCCGAGGCCCTGACAGCAGATGGCGCAAGCGTCAGCACAATTGCTGAACGGCCATCCAGTGAAGAGACTTGCGAACGCATCGTAGACGCGGCCTGCGCCGATGGGCGCGGGTTGGATATCCTCATCTCGGCCTCGGGCACGGCAGCTGTGGCACCGGCATTGGAAATGCCGGTTGAAACCTGGGATGAAGTTATGGATGCCAATGTCCGCCAGACCTGGCTTCTGTGCCGCGCTGCCGGACGTGTTATGGTGGATCAGGACCGTGGCGGGGCCATTGTCAATGTCTCTTCCGTCCGCGCCCGCTTCGCAACGCCCAAAGGCACCAGCGCTTATGGCCCTTCCAAATCCGCCATCGATATGATCACCCGTTCGCTGGCAACCGAATGGGGCCAATACAATATTCGCGTCAATGCCATTGCCCCGACGGTTTTTCGATCCGAACTGACAAGCTGGCTTTTCGAAGATACAGAAGAAGGCCGCTTCGCTCGCAAAAACGTGCTGGCGCGCATTCCACTGGGCCGCCTGGCAGAAGCCGACGATTTTGCCGGTGTCATTGTGTTTCTGACCTCACAGGCTTCAGCCATCATTACCGGTGAAATCATTAATGTGGATGGCGGGTTTTCGGCGAATTAAGGCCAGAACTCACGCCAGCTTCTGTTTCCGGGCACGCCCTGGAAGCACGGCCCAGATCAGCAAAATGACGCTGACGCCAAGCAGTGCGGCACTGCCCGGTCGTTCCAGGAAAACCAGCGGATCCCCGCGGGACAACAGCATGGCACGGCGGAAAAATTCTTCCATCATCGGTCCAAGCACGAAGCCAATGAGAAGCGGAGCAGGTTCGAATTTGTAAAGGCGCATGAAGTAGCCCAGCAAACCAAAGCCCAAGGTGACCCAAATATCAAAGACACTGTTGTCGATGGAGTAGACACCCACACAGATCAGCACGATTACCGCCGGATAGAGATAGAAATGCGGCACCTGAAGCAGCTTCACCCAAAGCCCGATCAGCGGAATGTTGAGGATCAGCAGAAACAGATTGCCGAACAGAAAGCTGACAATCAGCCCCCAGAACAGCTCCGGGCGTTCTGTGATCAGCCGTGGACCTGGCGTAATTCCGTGAATCATCAATGCGCCCAGCATCAAAGCCATGGTTGCACTGCCGGGAATGCCAAGGGTCAGCGTTGGAATGAAGGCTGTTTGCGCGGCCGCATTATTGGCCGATTCCGGCACCACCACCCCTTCAATGGCCCCCTTGCCAAAGTTATCCCGGTTTCGCGATATGCGTTTTTCCAGCGCGTAGCCCACAAAGGAGGCGACCGTTTGCCCGGTTCCGGGCAGGGTTCCAAAGAAGGAACCAACAGAAGCGCCCCTGAAAGCGGGTGCAATGGAGCGCAGCCATTCCGCTCCCGTCGGCAGAAACTGTTTCAATGAAATTTTTGCGGTGGCATAAGACCGAGTGGCTCCGCGTGCCGAAGTAATGACTTCCGATATCCCGAACAGGCCCATCGCAACGACGACGAGGTTGACGCCATCACGCAATTCGGCAATGCCGCCCGTGAACCGCGTTTCGCCGGAATTGACATCAACCCCCACAGTGCCAAGAAGAATGCCAAGACAGACCATCATGATGCCGCGCAGCGCGCCGTGATTACTGACCACGGATGCTGCCACCAGTCCCAGAACCATCACCGAAAAATACTCTGCCGGTCCAAACAAAAGCGCAAACTCTGCCAAAGCGGGCGATAGCAAAACCATCACAACGACGCCAAACATCGCGCCAAAAAAGGATGCAATGGCCGTAACAAAAAGAGCAACGCCAGCCCGGCCCTGCTGGGCCATGGGATAGCCGTCAAGACAGGTCACCGAAGCAGACGGTGTACCGGGGATGTTCAGCAAGATGGAGGCAATAGAGCCGCCATATTCAGCACCATAATAGACGCCTGCCAGCATCACCAATGCTGTTTCCGGCGGCAGGTAAAACGAGACGGGCAGTAGCATGGCAACGGCAGCCAATGGTCCAACTCCCGGCAAAACACCAATGAATGTGCCAAGGAAAACACCCGCAAAGCAGTACATCAAATTCATCGGGGTCGCTGCGGTTGAAAAGCCGAGCGCGAGATTGGCCAGAATATCCATTACAATCCTCGTATGGCAACAAATGGCATTTGCAGGCCCAGCAGGAAGATAACCCAAACTCCAACAGCAACCGCAAAGGCCAAACAGAGCCGTAACAACCAGGTCACTTCTCGATTTGCCGAACTGCTGAGCAGAACAGACAGAAACACAGCAGGAAGAACGCCCAAAACCGGTGTCAAAAACGCAAAGGCGGCCACACCGCTGCCAATCATCAAAAGCGCAGTCCAGTCAGGTGCAGACCAGGACATCTCGGTCCGCAAATTCTGGATGAGCACGATCATGCTCAGCACCGCCAACAAACCGCCAACCATCAAGGGAAATGCGCCCGGACCCAGGCGTCGCGCTGTTCCCAGATCAAGTGTCACCAAAGCGCTGACAATGAAAAACAGTGCAATGGCCAAAATCGCCAGAAGACCCAATTGTCCTGTCAGGCGCTGTTTGAGCATGATGCCTCCGCCAGCACATATTCTGCGCCCAGATAGTCTGTTGGGACGACCACAGAACCCGTTCTGATCTGATCTGCGGTATGCGCAATCTCATCTTTGATGTGTTGTGACACAGAGCTGTTTGTCGTCAGGCTGACATAATCTCCATCACCAAGACCGAAATGCACGACCGCACCTGGCGTCCTACCAGCCAGCATATCTTCGACTGCTGTCACCACGCCCTGGTCTATTCGGGCAAGAGCCGATCCGACGAAAATTTTCGGATCACGGGCACACCAGTCCAACGCATTGCCGATCTGAAGCACGTCATGTTCGCGGCAAGCATCAATAGCCCCCTGCCGCGCTCCATTCAGCATCGTGAACAGGATGTCCGCACCTGCAGAGAACATGTCGCCCGCCCAAATACGGGTGACATTATTATCGTCCTGTGTTCCGCAAAAGCCGGTCAAAACCTCAACCGATGGCTCAGTATGTTTGACACCCCCGACAAAGGCCGCGCGGCCCTTCAATCCCGGTCGGACCCGGTGGCCGGATAAATGGGATACAATGCCGGAACGGGTCAGTTTGGCAGCAAGACACCCGGCCAGAAACGCGGATTCTTCCTGCATGACATCATAGGCGGCAAGATTGGAGCCGACTTGTTGCCCTTGAATAACAGCGAACTTTTTCGACGGATTGTCCAAAGCTATCGCGGGCATGGCAATGTCACCCTGTCCGCCAATGAAGATCACGCCATCCACCAGTGCAGTAACCTGTTTCAGGCGATTCCGAATGTCTTCCTGATCGTAGCGCACGTCACTGATGACTTGAATATCCACGCCAAATTGTTGTCTGGCAACTTCAACCCCAGCAAGTGCGCTGGAGTTGAAGCCGTCATCATTCAGTTCTCCGACAAAGAAAACAGCAAGTTTCATTTATCAGATGCTTTCATCACCAAAGGCTTCCAGTCCGTAAATTGACTGGCCACATAATCGGTGAACTCTTCGGTGGTCTTGGTGGAACGGATAATCCCCCAGGTATCAAATTGTGCATCGACCGCTGGCAATGCCATGACGTCCTGCATGGTTGCATCCATCTTGGCCGAAATTTCCGGATCAATATCCGCTGGTGCGCTGATACCAAGCCAGTTCTCGGCAACGATGTCGTAGCCAAGTTCACGGAATGTGGGCGTATCAGGCAAGGTTGCAATGCGTTCGGTTGCGGAAACTGCCAGCGGGATCGCTTCTTTGTCAGCAACAGCAGGCAAGTTTTGCGGGATTGCGTCAAACATGGCCCCCACAACATCGGCCCTGAAATCAAGCCGCATCGGGCCAGAGCCCTTATAGGGAATATGCACCAGTTGCGTTTCTGTCTTATCCGTGAAGTCCACGCTGACGATATGTCCCCAGGAGCCAACGCCCGAAGTCCCGTAGTCGATGTTGTCGGGATCATCCTTGGCCATGGCGATAAAGCTATCAAGATCGCTCGCCCCTGCACCCGGACGCACAAACAGGCCCAGATGCACAGTTCCGATATAGGAAACATGGGTGAAATCGGTCAGCGGATCATAGGGCGTGTCGGGAAACCGTGTTGGTGCAACGCTGAAAGGTGTCAGATTTGACAACATGAAGGTGTAACCGTCATTGGCAGCTTCTTTCAGCGCCATCGCAGCCACAGTTCCGGCGGCGCCCGGCTTGTTCTCGACAACAAATTGCTGGCCCAGTTTTTCACCCAACTCCTTGGCCAGCAACCGCGCCACCAGATCACTGGAGCCGCCCGGCGGGAAGGAAACCAGAATGCGCACCGGCTTTTCGGGCCAGTCAGATGCGGCCTCAACACTGGTCGAGCCAGCCGTAATGCCAACAGCCGCGGCCAGTCCGAGAAGGCTGAGCATGTGTCTTCGATTGATCATTGTGCCGTAACTCCTGAATAGATTTATCTCTGTAAAATCATTTGCAATCACATGAAACTGTGTTTTCACAAAGGGCGCAACAGGAAATTTGAATTTGATGAAACTATAGTCACACTATTTTTGGTTTGCGAAAATTCTGTGCAGAAATTCTGAACTTTCCACCTCGCGTGACACAAAAATGTGCAGCCGGACACACATGAAACCGCAGAATACGGTGACAAAATCTTCGATTTGGAGAAGCTGCATTCATTTTCCAACACATAGAGCAACGAAGTTTGGCACCGGACTTGCCATCACCCCAAGCGATATGAAATAGACTATCATGAAATTGTAGTTTCAGGAGTTTTCGGTGACACAGGAATCCTTTCTCACCAAAGTCAAAGAGGCCCTGCCCGATCTGCATCCAGCAGAACGGCGGCTTGCTGAATTCCTGATCGATTTTCCAGGTGAAATTGCCAGCTACGACGCTCAGGAACTAGCAGGCCTGTGCAAGGTCTCCAAGGCCACAGTGTCCCGCTTTGTGCGCCGTCTCGGCTTCGACAATTACGATCATGCCCGCAAGGCTGTGCGTGAGGAAAGTCAGACCGGGTCCAGACTGTTTTTTGGTCATGCCGAAACCGAAGCTGGTGCATCGACACACGGCATTGATCTAGCCGAGGAACGCGAGCTGACAGAATGGACCTTCCAGCGCATTGATCCCGCCGAGTTGAACGCTGTGGCCGAAGCCATTCTTTCGGCGCGCAAGGTATGGATTATAGGGCAACGCATTGGCCATTCCTTTGCCACTTACCTGTATTGGCAACTGACCAAGGTCATTGCCAATAGTGCAGTTGTTCCGCAAGCGGGCGAGACCCTTGGCGAACACATTGCGGCTATGGAGCCCGATGATCTGGTGATTTTTGTTGCCCTGCGCCGCCGCATGAAGGGCACCGAAGATGTGCTGAGCGAAATCCGGCAGGTGGGCGCAAAAATCGCTCTGATTTCTGACGAAGGCATGACTTACAACACCAGTTCAACCTGGCATTTCCGATGCCGCACCCAGACATCAAGCCCCCAATTCAACCACACGGCTGTGATGTCGCTCTGTCACCAGCTTGTGGTACAGGCCATGTTGAAATCCGGCCATGACAGCCGGGCTAGATTGCTGGCCGTGGACAGCATCAACGAACGGCTGGGCTTTTACGACTAACGCAAGAGCCTTCAGCTTTAGACAAACTGCATCTAATTGAGAGCCTGTCGCCGTGTCCGCAGCGGTTTGACCACACGCAGATGCAGCACCACTGCAACTGTGGCAACAAGGATGCAGACACACAGGATCACTTTGGACAGATTACCCATTGATCCTTCGATCATCCAGGCATGCACAATACTCGATACCACTACAACCGCCGCCAAACAGTTGTGAATGATCCGCCAGACCCCGTAACGTAGACCGATGCGCAACCGCACCGCCACAAGCAGAACTGTCAGCACAAGGCTCCAAAGGCCGATCACCCCATAGACTGAAAACAGGGTTGGCGAGACCAGAAGAAGCGCATCAATGGTGTCAGGCGGGCTGGTAATAAAAAGGCCACCGACATGCAGTAACACAGCGATAAAGATGCCGCTGCCGAGCCAACGGTGCCACCGACGCTCCTGCATCACATGCAAACCGGGCAGATATCCCGCGGCCAACAGCGGTTGCAAAAGCAGCAGGGCCAGAGCCGTAACACCGGCAATGCCTGAAACCAGGTAAGCGGCGTCGCGACCAACCAGCACAGGACTGGTTGCGGCAATCGCAATAGGCCCGAGTACTGCAGCGACCAGAACAAGCCAGACGAGCAAGGTGAGTGGACGCCCGGCGTCAAGTCGGTGCCCACTGCGCGCAGTTGGGCGCGACATGCGGTTAAGCTGGTGTCAGAACGAAATTGGCCTGAAGGCTGGTGTCAGTTCTGCTGTTCATGACAGGGCGTAGGAACACTGTTTCAAACTCCGCATCATCATAAGCCAGATGGCCATGAGGCTGACCAAAATGAGGCACGATCTGCGACATTTCCAACTGATACGTGCCGTCTGCCGCCGTCATTACGCTGCCATGATTGCTTGGCTCACGTTCTCCGCCACGCGGCGTCGCCGCCCAGATTTGAATGCGCACATTCGACAATGGCTCACCCGTGCCGGCTCTTAGTACCGTTCCGGACATCAGAAAGCCTGTTCCAAGATTTTCCACAAGCGGCGCATTGGGCCTGTAATTGTTAGATCCACCGCGCATGGTCTGGGTTGGCGCATATTCAGATTTGGCCTGCGCTGGCACCAATAGGCCAGCAGTTCCGGTTACCAAAGCAGCGCCGGAAACACCGGCACCGATCAAAAGGGAACGACGGTTAAAAGCAGGGCGGTTCATATCAATCTCTCCTATTTGAGCTGTGCCAGCTGCGCGCAAATTTCAGTAGTTCTCATCCACTGTCTGTCAGTGCAGTCTTGATACCTGCTACGACAACCACTTACTGCATACATAGGCAGCATATCCAATCTGGCAATCTCAAGCAGATTTATGCTTCACCAAGAGCATACAACGGAACCAGTCTGTTCCGTGCTTAAATTTTGGCAATATGTGTTCCAGGACTGCTTTGCCCGAAAGGGGTAGCGTCTAAAAACTCAGAGCGTGGCGGCCGCCCAGCACAGCCTGATCGATAGACGTCACAATCAAGCAACGGCCAGCAAAGACCTAATGATTGAGAATTTTGGACAAAAAATCCTTGGCACGGTCACTTTCAGGATTTGAGAAGAAGGTCTGCGTTTCCCGATCTTCGACAATGGCACCCTCATCCATGAAAATAACCCGGTCTGCGACTTTTCTGGCAAACCCCATTTCATGGGTGACCACCATCATGGTCATGCCGTCCTTTGCCAATGCCACCATGACATCAAGCACTTCATTGATCATTTCAGGATCCAGCGCCGAGGTTGGCTCGTCAAACAACATGGCGATGGGATCCATAGCCAATGAACGGGCTATGGCGACACGTTGCTGCTGGCCTCCCGATAATTGGCTTGGGAACTTTGTCAGGTGATCAGACAGACCGACACGCTCGATCAATTGCTCGGCACGGCTGACGGCCTCATCACGAGAGCGCTTCAGCACCTTTTCCTGTGCCAGACACAAATTCTCCAGAACCGACATATGCGGATACAGCTCGAAATGCTGGAACACCATGCCTATGCGTGAGCGCAATTTGGTCAAATTGGTCGATTTTGCAGTAACTTCTTGCCCTTCAACGCTAATACGGCCTTCTTGAACCGGCTCCAGCCCGTTGACGCATTTGATCAAGGTGGATTTACCGGAACCTGATGGTCCACAAACGACAACCACCTCGCCTTTTTCCACCGAGGTCGTGCAGTCGGTCAGAACACGAAAATCACCGTACCATTTGCTTATATTTTCAATTTCAATCATGTGGCCATCCGGCTTTTCAGTCGTCTTACATAAAGGGAACCTGCAAAGCAGATCACGAAGTACACAACAGCGGCAAACAGATACATTTCCACAAGACGCCCTTCCGTTCGGGCAACAATCGATGAAGCCGTCATGAAGTCACGCAGGCTGACCACAAAGACCAGGGATGTATCCTGAAACAGGATGATACCCTGCGTCACCAAAATCGGGATCATGTTGCGAAATGCCTGTGGCAGAACAACAAAGCGCTGAATTTGCCAATAGTTCAGCCCGGTTGCTTTGCCTGCAAAAACCTGGCCTTGGCGCACGCTTTGAATTCCAGCGCGCATGATCTCGGAATAATAGGCCGCTTCAAACAAAACAAACGCGATGAGTGCCGAATAGAAACCACCAATCGGACGTCCCAAAACCAGCGGCACCAGAAAATAGAACCAGAAGATTACCAGGATCAGGGGTACAGATCGAATGAGGTTCACATAGCCAGCGGCCAAAAGCGACAGGGGTAGAATGCCGGAGAGCCGTGCCAGCGCCAACAGCGTACCAAGCACGATCCCGCCGACGATGGCCAGGAAAGTCAGCCAGAGGCTGAGTTGCAATCCTTCCCAAAGAAACGGAAGCGACTGGATGATAACGCCAAAATCAAAATCGTCCATCTTAAGCCTCCTTTCCTACAAATCCTGGAATGGCGGTATAGCGTTCCAGAGACTGGCTGATCACGGTGGCAACAAGCGCAATACAGACATAAATCACGGTTGCTGCCGTAAAGGCTTCAAAACCCTGAAATGTGTATTCAGCAATCTGCTGACTTTGCGCTGTCAGTTCCAGAAGCCCGATCGTCAGAGCCAATGATGAGTTCTTGAAAACCGTTAGAAATTCGGAGGTCAGTGGCGGCACAATAAGCCGGAAGGAAATAGGCAGCAGAACATGTCTGTATGTCTGCGCAACGCTCAGCCCGTGGGCTTTTGCTGCAGCATTAAGACCTTCAGGGACCGTTTCAATCCCGGCACGCACCTGTTCGGCAATTCGCGAGGCGGTGTAGAGTGCCAGTGCAATCACCGCAGTGGTAAATTCCGGATTGGGCATATCGCGCTTCATCCAGCGGCCCCAATCATCGGGCACCAGTTCCGGCACGGCAAAATACCAGATAAACATTTGCACCAGAAGCGGAATGTTTCGAAACAGCTCAACATAAGTGCCGGAGATGGCTCGGATAAAACGGTTGGGTACCGTGCGGCCGATCCCGACAAGAGAGCCAACGACTATGGCAATGCACCAGGCACAAAGAGCAACAGCAATCGTCCACCAGAACCCACTGATGAGCCAGCCGAGATACTCTTCTTCAAACAGAACGCCCCAATTCCAATTATAATCCATCAGCCTGCCTGCAATTTGCCCCAGAAAAACGGGCCGCTGCTATTACTTTGAGCAGCGGCCCGCATGATGGTCAGATTAGTTTGGCAAGCCGCCAAGTGTGAAGGCAGCTTTCAACAGATCGTCCGCTGGAACACCCAGTGGATCAAACCATTTTCCATAGATGTCATTGATTTCACCGGAACGGAAAACCTCTGCCAACGCCTTTTTGCCTACCAGCTCAAAGGCACTGTCATTCCTGCGCACCATCAGGGCATAGGGATCAAACGACAGGAAATCTCCAACAACTACAAAATCGTCAGGATTTTTTGACTTTGAGATCAGGCCAAACAGCAAAATGTGATCGGAAGAATAAGCATCAACACGATCGGTTTCGAGGGACAGCATACCTTCAGCAAGATCACGCACAGGCAGGATTTTCACATCCATGCCAGCAGCTTCTACGGCCGCTTTCACAGCGCGTTCATTTGTTGTGCCCTGTGCAATGGCAATGGACTTGCCATCCAGATCGGCAACCGAATTGATGCCACTGTCTTTGCGCACAAGCAGTTTTGTGCCTGTAATGAATGTGGTCGGCAAATATTCAACCTGCTGCTGCCGGGTCAGATTGTTTGTGGTTGAACCACATTCCATATCAATCGTGCCATTGGCCAACAAAGCGATGCGGGTTTTGGGATTGATTGCCACATATCTGACTGCAACATCCATTTCCAGTTCGGCAGAAACGGCCTCAACAATTTTCATGCACAGATCAATCGAATAGCCAACCGGCTTTTGACCATCATCAAGATAGGCAAATGGAACCGAAGATTCCCGGTGACCGATAACAATCTCGCCGCTCGCCTTGATTTTTTCAAGTGTGCCGCCATCTTGCGAAAACGCGGTGGTTGCGCCACCAAATGCAAGTCCCAGCCCAACACAGGCCGTGATCAGTTTGGATTTCAATGTAGTCATTCTAGGCTCCTTCAGGGTTTTCAATTTACGTATTCTGGAAGATCAAAGGTTTCGGGATAGCCGAACAGTGCAGCACTGCCGCCCGTATGCAGAAAGACGATATTCTCCATACCGTCGAAATGTCCCTTGCGGATCAAATCAATCAGGCCATCCAGCCCTTTGCCGGAATAAACCGGGTCAAACAGCAGGCCTTCTGTTTCGGCCAGCATTTTTACCGCTTTGCGCATGCCATCTGTTGGCAGGCCGTATCCGGGGCCCACATAATCACAAATCGCGCGCACATCGCTGCGCTCAATCGTAACACCAGAATCAAGATGTTTTGCTGTCTGAACAGCCAAATCAAAAATCATCTGTTCCTGCTTTTCGCGCGGGGCCCGCACACCAATACCAAGCAAATGAATATCGCTCTTGATTGCTTTCAGGCCAGTCACCAGACCAGCCTGCGTGCCAGAACTACCCGTTGCATGAACAAGGGCATCAATCTTAAGCCCCATATCTGCAGCCTGTTCGACCAACTCGCGTGCACAATTCACATAGCCCAGCGCGCCGATGGGATTGGAGCCACCTCCAGGAATTATGTAAGGTGTCGCGCCATCTGCGCTCAAGCTGTCAGCGAAAATCACCATCTCCGCAGCCATATCCGTACCACCGGGGCGCTTGGAAACAGTCGCACCATGAAGCCGGTCCAGCAATACATTTCCATTCAGATTATATTGTGGATCATTCGAACCGGTGCGATCTTCGAGCAAGATGTGACACGTCAATCCCAGTTTTGCCGCCGCTGCAGCAGTCTGACGGGCATGATTGGATTGGGTCGCGCCCTGCGTGATAATGGTGTCGGCACCCTTTTGCAGAGCATCGGCCATCAGATATTCCAGCTTGCGGGTCTTGTTTCCGCCAGATGACAACCCGGTGCAATCATCACGCTTTACCCACAGTCGAGGGCCGCCAAGAAGCTCTGACAGACGATCCATCGGTTCCAATGGCGTCGGCAAATGCCCAAGTCGGGTGCGCGGAAACGCCGACAAGGCAATGGACAGATCCTTGCACAGCTTCAATTCCAAGGCCGAAGAACTTGAGTTGACAGCTTGTTCATCGTCATTCTTATCTTTTTGCAAATCCACTAGGACTCCTGTTAGCCAAACTTTTTCTTATCATTGAGCAGGATTTTCGTGCTGAAAAGTGCCAATATGTCTGCCTAGCCAAATGAAAAGTATGCCTGGGGGCGTTTGAAATGGATTTACGATGGTTTGAGGATGTGCTGGTTCTGCTGGAAGAGCAGAACATGACGAGAGCGGCAGAACGACGAAACATCACGCAACCAGCCTTCTCCCGCCGCATCAGATCGTTTGAAGAGTGGATGGGCGTGTCGCTTCTCCAGCGCAAGGCCAACCGTGTTATCCTAAGCCCGTCTTTGCTGGCCAATGAAGATGAAATTCGGTCAATGATTCTCCGCGTTCAGGAACTGCGCAACAAAATCAGCACGTTCAAACCAGAGCGATCTGTCATCACCATTGCCACCCAGCATGCCCTGATCACCTCCTCTTTTCCAGATATTGCAGCCATTACGCGCGAACACATGCCATCACTCGGCTTTCGCCTGCGAGCTGGCAATCGGGGTGAATGTGTATCGGTATTTCTGCGCGGGGATGCCTCCATTCTACTGTGCTATGAGGATGAAACCGCCAAACCGATGCCATTTGACAATTCTATCCAGCATGATGAATGGGGCACCGACCGCCTTGTGCCTCTGGTCGGCGGGAAGTTCCGTTACAACCGTGCAGGTGATGGCAGTGTGGACGATCTCACGCCTGCAATCGTGTATCCGGAACAAAGCTATTTCGGAGAGTTATTAGCCGGAAAACAAAAGCAGTTTTCAACCCCCAGCACAGCGGCCAACGCTGTTTATCAAACGGCTTTTTCAGCAGGCATCAAAGAGATGGCGATCAACGGATTGGGCATCGCCTGGCTGCCTGTCAGCATGGTCTACCGCGAATTGGAAAACGGCCAATTGGTTGATCTCAGCGCAAATTATGGCAGTTTGGCACTGCGAATTGCACTTTACACAAACCTTGAAAACGAAGCCGCGACGACAGCGCAGGCCTCATGGCATGCAAATCGAAAATAAGACCTCAGAACCCGGCACACTGGCTCAAGCATGAACCCGCGCCGGTTCGCGTTCGCTCTTAACGGCGCAGGCAGCAAAAACCGCGCCAATGCCAATCAAGACCGGTTGATCATATCCAATCTCCATCATGCCATCTTCAAGGTCAGACAAGACACCATGCCATGGCACAAAGTCAGCCGATGACACGGATTTGGCAATCGTCACGGGCGTTGAGTCCGGCATTCCATGGTCCAGAAGCTGGCCCGCAATCCGGCCCGCCATGCGTCCGCCCATGAAAAAGATATTTGTCGTTTTGGGGTCTGTCAGCCCTGTCCAGTCCATGTCCGCAGGTAAATCACCATGTCGGCTGTGTCCGGTTACAAACCGCACTGATTGCGCGAAATCACGGTGGGTCAGCGAGACGCCAAGCTGAGATGCCATCGCCAGCGCAGATGTAATGCCCGGCACCACCGAAACCGAAATGCCCTCCACTTGCAACTGCGCAATCTCCTCACCGGCACGCCCGAAAATCATCGGGTCCCCGCCTTTCAGACGCACCACATGCTTACCGGATTTAGCAAGTGTAACCATGGTGGTGTTGATGTCCTCCTGACGGCAGCTCTCACGGCCACCGCGCTTGCCAACAAGCATACGTTTTGCCTCACGTCGGGCCAGTTCCAGAACATCATTGGACACCAGATCGTCAAACAAGATCACATCTGCGGACTGCAAAGCGCGAACCGCCTTCAATGTCAACAATTCAGCATCGCCGGGCCCTGCACCTACAAGCGTCACACGCCCTACTGATGAGCCGGCAGAAAGCGCAATCTTCTGACTTTCGCTGATGAGTTCCTGTGCCGTCCGCTCAGTTGGCGCCGCTCCAAACGCACGATCCACAAAGGCTTCCCAAAAGGCCCGCCGTTGCGGACCGGGGCTGAGGCGGTCGGTCACTCGCCCACGAATATCATGTGCCAAGGCCGTCCAGCTTGCCACTGATGGGGCGATCAGAGTTTCAATCCGGCGGCGGATCGCCTGCCCCAAAATCGGCGCGGCGCCGTCAGTTGAAATGCTGATGACAGCTGGAGAGCGATTGACGATCGAGCCGAACTGAAACTCGCAATAGGCAGGCTTGTCGATCACATTGACAGCCACACCTGCTGCTCGCGCTGCACAGTAAAAGGCCTGCGCCTCGCCATTGCTTGGCGCATCGCAAATCGCAATTTGCATATGCTCAAAACTATCAGCGGCCCAAGGCCTCTCGTGCCACGTAAACGTACCAGACACTGAAGGTCCAGCAATCAATTCGGCAAACACAGGATCAAGCTCTGCCGCGTAGACATGCACCTGTGCTCCACTGGCTGCAAGCAATTCAGCCTTCCAGGCCGCGGCATCACTGCCACCCGCGATCAGCACTTTGCGGCCGTGCAATTTGTAAAACACCGGCAGGGTTGCCAACGCACCCATGCGCTCGCGACGCCGAGGCCGAGGCCGAGTGCCGGAACCGGGCGCAGTTTTATTCGGCTGCAATAAGCTGGTGGTCATCAAGTATCGCCTTAATCTCTGCTTTGCAGGACCCACAATTGGTGCCTGCGCGCGTCTGTGCGCCAATCGCATCGACAGAATTGCATCCGCCATGCGCAGCGTCCGAAATTTGATTGGCCCCAATGCCCATACAGGCACAGACAATGACTCCCTTATCCGGCATGTCCGCAGCAGGGCGTCCGGCCACAACACGCCAACGGGCTGGCAAATCAGCAAAGTCTTCCTGCAATTGTTCAACCGCCCAACTGCGCGCAACAGACACCGGCCCTTGCGACAGATAGACAACGCCCGTCAGCCGATTGCCATTGAAAGCAGCAATGCGCGTCAAGCCACTCATTGCATCGTGATAGGATAAAAGCGGCACATTTTCCGCAGCCCCAAGCAGGATCCGCCCTTCGGCCTCAACATCTTCAATCGGATTTTCCAGAGCAAATTCAGCGCGCCAGCCGGCATCCGTTCTCGCCAGCGCCCAATACGAGGCCTGTAATAAATCAGGCCGCTGTGTCGAGACGACAAAACCATACTGCAGTGCTTTGAATTTCGCGGCAGAAACACGGGACATCTTCAAGGCCGGTTGCCCGGAAATAGGATCGGTAATGGACGCAACCAGGCGATCAACCCGCGCATTGGACGACCATTGATCGGTCCAGTGCATCGGCACAAACACGCTGCCGGGCTGTTGGCGATCTGTAATTTGCGCCCGCACAACAATGTCGCCATGGCCGTCGAACACGCGCACCAGATCAGCCGACCTCACGCCCAACTGCACAGCATCTCTGGGATGAAATTCGGCAAAGGGTTCTGCAATATGCGCCGATAGCCGCGCACTTTTGGCAGTGCGTGTCATGGTGTGCCAGTGATCGCGAATGCGGCCTGTGTTCAGCACAAGCTGATGATCCGGTAAAACAGGGGCCGCGATTGGCGCGGCCACCGACACGAAACGAGCCTTGCGATCCGGCGTATAAAAATCACCATCAGCAAAGAAGCGTGACCTTCTCGACACCGCATTCGATTGCTTCGGTGCTGGCCATTGAAACGGCGCCAGCCCGTCATAAGCTTCATCGCTGACAGTGGCATAGGCACCAATATCGAGATCCCGCGACCCATCGTTTTCAAACCCGGTTTGCGCAGCATATTCCCGGAATATAGCTGCTGCATTGTCATAGGAAAAAGCGCCGGCAAACCCCATACGCTTGCCCACTTCCGCCATTTGCCACCAATCAGCACGAGCACCATCTGGTCCTTTGACAACAGCACGCTGGCGTGAAATGCGGCGCTCGGAATTGGTCACTGTTCCGCTTTTTTCGCCCCACCCCAATGAGGGCAGCTTCACATCAGCGTGGCGCAGTGTGTCTGTTTCAGCCGCAATGTCGGAAACCACCACAAACGGGCAGTGTCTCAGGGCCTCCGATACAGCGTCCGCATCGGGCATGGAATCCACCGGATTGGTCGCCATGATCCAGATCGCTTTGACCCGTCCATCTGCAACTGCATCGAACAGATCAACCGCTTTAAGGCCAGGCTTTGTGGCAATGATCGGTGCATTCCAGAACCGCTGCACACGGTCGCGATGCACTTCGTTTTCAAGCTCCATATGAGCCGCCAGCATATTCGCCAGGCCGCCAACCTCGCGGCCCCCCATCGCATTCGGCTGGCCTGTCACGGACAAAGGTCCCAGCCCCGGGCGGCCAATGCGTCCGGTTGCCAGATGGCAATTGATGATGGCATTGACCTTGTCGGTTCCAACCGCCGATTGATTCACACCCTGGCTGAAAACCGTGACGACTTTTTCAGTCTGCGCCCAGAGCTGATAAAAAGCTTGAAGCTCAGTTCTGCAAAGACCCGTTTGATTTATGATGTCAGCTTCAGGCAGCGCCTTGGCGGAGGCCAGAGCAGCTTCAATCCCATTTGTATGACTGTCCACAAAACCCGCATCCAGACAGTTCTGATCTGCCAGATGGGCCAGCAAGCCCATAAACAGTGCCACATCACCGTCAGGTGCAATGGATAGATGAATGTCAGCAAGGTCGGCAGTCATGGTGCGGCGCGGGTCAATCAGCACCACCTGCATCTCGGGCCGTGCCGCCTTCGCAGCGGCAATACGCTGATAGAGCACCGGATGACACCAGGCCAGATTGGAACCGGTCAACACAATCAGATCGGCCTGCTCCAGATCTTCATAAGTGCCCGGCACTGTATCACTGCCAAAGGCACGCCGGTGACCGGCCACAGAGGACGCCATGCAAAGCCGGGAATTGGTATCGATATTCGCCGAGCCAATGAAGCCCTTCATCAGCTTGTTGGCGACATAATAGTCCTCGGTCAGGATTTGCCCTGACACATAAAACGCCACACTGTCTGGCCCATGCAAGGCAATGGTTTTCTGAAATCGATCTGCAACCAGATCAAGCGCTGTGTCCCAATCAGAAACCTGCCCATCAATCTCCGGCTGCAGCAATCGATCATCAAGACCAAATGTCTCGCCAAGAGCTGACCCTTTTGAACACAAGCGCCCGAAATTGGCCGGATGATCCAAGTCACCTTCAATCGCAACCGACCCATCCGGTTTGGGCGTGGCAACAACACCGCATCCCACACCGCAATAGGGGCAAGTAGTTTTCGTCGCTTTGGGAAGCGGTCCATGCATCAGCTTTATCCGAGACCCAGCATGATCTGATCGTCATCCAACCGGATCGGAAAAGCGCGCGTCTCGCCCTCATCCGCCCCTTGCGCTGCACCCGTCTCCAGGCTGATCACCCAATTATGCAGCGGACAGGTCACACAGCCATCATGCACAATGCCCTGGCTGAGCGGGCCGTTTTTGTGGGGACACTTATCTTCCAGTGCAAACACACGGTCATCAATCGTGCGAAAAATTGCGATGGTCATGTCACCATAGGCAACGCAGCGCGATCCCCGACGGGGAATATCATCTATCGAGCCAACCGAGACCCAGGTCTGTGTCAATGCATTCATCACTCAGCCGCCTCCAATTGCAAGGTCGCCATCGGATTGAACTCGTGCTTGTCCTTTCCGGAAACACGTTCGCTCCACGGATCAATTTGGGCAAATTTCTGGCTGAAAACGAACCGCTCGAAATAGGCTTTTCGTTTGGCCGGGTCATCCATGATCTGGCGCCGCACCTCGTCAAATCCGATGCGTTTCGCCCATTTGTAAATGCGTTCCAGGTAATGCCCCTGCTCGCGATACATCTGCGCCAGAGCCACGACATATTCCAGCGCTTCATCTTCTGTCTTGACCATGCCGAGCACTTCCGTGCCCTTGATGTCGAGACCCGCTGCACCGGCAAAATGAATTTCAAATCCGCTATCAACGCAGATGATGCCAATGTCCTTGCAGGTGGCTTCCGAGCAATTGCGCGGACAACCTGACACAGCCATTTTCAGCTTGGCGGGCGTCCAGGACCCCCACATGAATTTTTCAATTCGAATGCCAAGACCCGTGGAATCCTGTGTGCCAAAGCGGCACCAATCCGTGCCAACGCAAGTCTTCACTGTGCGCAGCCCCTTGGCATAGGCCTGCCCTGACACAAATCCGGCTTTGCCAAGATCCGCCCAAACAGCGGGAAGGTCTTCCTTCTTGATGCCAAGCATATCAATGCGCTGGCCGCCGGTGCATTTGACCGCAGGGATGTCGAATTTATCCACCACATCAGCAATCGCCCGCAATTCGGTGGAGGATGTCATACCGCCCCACATGCGCGGCACAACGGAATAGGTTCCGTCCTTTTGAATATTGGCGTGGACCCGTTCATTGATGAAGCGGGACTGATAATCATCGGCGTATTCATCCGGCCAATCACACACCAGATAATAGTTGAGGGCCGGGCGGCATTTTGCGCAGCCACACGATGTCGTCCACTCCAACTCCTGCATCACGGCAGGAATGGATTTCAACCCTTTGGCCACAATCAGTCGCCGGACGTCATTATGGCCCAGATCCGTACATCCGCACATTGGTGTAACGGCCGCTGGATCGTAGGAATCACCTAAGGTCAGGCTAAGCAATTGCTCCACCAGACCCGTGCAGGTTCCACAGGACGCAGACGCTTTCGTGTGCGCCCGGACACCATCCAGATCGGTTAGATTTTTTGAGACAATTGTCCCGGTAATGGCGCCTTTGCAAATGCCGTTACAGCCACAGATTTCCGCATCATCTGGCAAGGCTGCAACGGCTGCTGACGGGTCCAGCGGCGCGCCACCCTGATAGGCCTGACCAAAGATCAGCATCTCCCGCATGTCTGAGATATCTGTCTGCTTTTTCAAGAGATCGAAAAACCAGGGGCCATCAGCCGTTTCGCCATAGAGCACCGCACCGATAATCCGGTTTTCTTTCAGAACCAGGCGTTTATAGACACCGGCCGCGGCATCCCGCAGCACAATTTCTTCCCGGTCATCTGCTTCTGCAAAATCACCTGCTGAATATAAATCAATGCCGGTTACCTTGAGTTTTGTCGCGGTCACAGACCCAGTATAGGCAGCCGCTTTGTTGCCGGTCAGTTGCTCGGCAATCACCTTGCCCATCTCGTATAGTGGCGCAACCAGACCGTAGCACTGGCCTCGATGCTCTGCGCATTCTCCAAGCGCAAATATGTCGGGATCGGATGTGCGCATAGCATCAGAAACGATCACACCGCGTCCGGTTTCCAACTGAGCCAGCTTTGCAAGCTCAGCGCTTGGCCGAATGCCAACAGCCATCACAACCATGGCCGCATCGATACGTGTTCCATCAGCCAGTTCGACGCCGACAACCTTGCCGTCATAGCCAAGTATCTGCTTTGTACTGGCCTCCGTCAGGACCTGAATATGCAGGTCCTGGAAAGCCTTTTCCAACAAATATCCTGCGGCAGGATCCAGTTGCCGCTCCATCAAGGTTGGCATCAGATGCAAAACTGTCACATCCATACCCTGACGCCGCAAGCCGGCAGCGGCTTCAAGGCCCAGCAGCCCACCGCCAATGACCACAGCACGGCCACCGGTTTTGGCAACAGAGATCATACGCTCCACATCATCCAGATCGCGATAGGTCAGCACGCCATCAAGATCATGGCCCGGAAGTGGAATAATGAAGGGATTAGACCCTGTAGCGATGACCAATTGATCGTATGAAACAGTGATACCACTGTCAGACGTGACCGTTTTGGCAGCCCGATCAATGTTGCTGATCTTTGCGGATTTGTGCAGGGTAACATCATGGGTCTTATACCAGTCATCATCATGGGTGATGATGTCCTGATAGGCCTTCTCGCCTGACAGCACTGGCGACAACATCAGCCGGTTGTAATTGACCCTCGGTTCTGCGTTGAAAATCGTCACCTCAAAGGCGTCAGGCGCGCGTTCGAACAGATATTCCAGCATGCGCCCGGGTGCCATGCCATTGCCGATAACAACAAGTTTTTGTTTGTCACTCATAGCTTTACTCCGCAGCCACTAAACCGGCTTCCGCCTTTTTCTGCCGGGCAACACGAATTGCCCGCTTTTCTGAAATGGTTCTCAGTTGATCCTCAGTCGGGTGAGCTCCACCCTCATAGGCCTCAAGAAATTCCAGCAATTCCTCTCGGTACGCGTAGTAATCAGGATGATTGAGCAGCGCCTTGCGTGACCGGGGCCGTGCCAGATCGACATCCATGATGTTGCCAATTCGGGCATTCGGACCGTTGGACATCATCACCACACGGTCAGCCAGCAAAATGGCTTCATCCACATCGTGCGTCACGCAGATAGCTGTCACTTTCGTCCGCTTCCAGATGTCCATCAGCACATCCTGCAACTCCCACCGTGTGAGGCTGTCCAGCATGCCAAAAGGCTCATCCAGCAGCAGCAATTTGGGAGACAGCGCAAAGGCGCGTGCAATGCCCACACGCTGTTTCATGCCGTTGGAAAGGTCAGCCGCCGAGCGGTGCATACTGTCCAGCAACCCGACCCGTTGCAGGTAGTATTCCACCACATCCTTGCGTTCCGCCGCGCTGGCATTCGGGTAAACCCGGTCAACGCCCAGCGCAACATTCTCATAGGCGGTCAGCCAGGGCATCAGTGAAGGAGCCTGAAACACCACCGCCCGGTCAGGACCGGCTTGTGTGATGTGTTGACCGTCCAGAATAATAGCGCCTTCGGTGATCGGGTTAAGTCCCGCCACCATCGACAACACTGTGGATTTACCGCAGCCGGAATGACCGATCAGAGTGGCAAACTCACCCTTGTTCATTTTCAGATCGAACCCATCCACCACAGTCAGCGGACCTTTGGGCGTGGGATACACTTTCCTGAGATCACTGAACTCAAGATAGCGCTCGATTTTTATCGTCTCGCCAGCCTGCAGATAGGCCTTCGGCAAGCGCTCGTTGCGTGTGCTGATCGGAACAACATTCGGCAGCACAATCTCGCGTTCAACGTCAATCTCGCGCTCCGCACCCACCTTCATCAGATAATTGGTCACCTCGGCCCGCAGCCGGATGAACTCATCGTTGGAATTCATCTCTGCCCGCGCCCTTGGACGGGGAAGATCAACATGGAAGTCAGGTCCCAGAGTTGCCTTTGGGCCGGGCTTCAGCGGAATAATCCGATCCGCCAGCAGGATTGCCTCATCCACATCATTGGTGATGAGAATAATGGTCTTCTTTTCCTGCTCACAAATACCGGCAAATTCGTCCTGAAGATTGGCTCGAGTCAAAGCGTCCAGTGCCGACAATGGCTCATCCAGCAGCAGCACTTCGGGCTGCATCGCCAATGCGCGCGCAACCGCAACACGCTGACGCATTCCTCCGGAAAGCTCCGCCGGCTTGCGTTCCTTTGCCGGTGTCAGACCCACCATATCAATGTACTTCTCGGCAAGAGCTTGACGTTCAGCCGCTGGCTTGCGAGCGAAGACACTGTCCACAGCCAGCCTTACATTGCCCGTCACGCTCATCCACGGCATCAGCGCATAAGACTGAAAGACAACGCCCCGCTCGGGGCCAGGTCCATCAATTTCCTTACCCTTGAAGATCACACCACCTTCATCGGGCGCAATCAGACCTGCCAGAGCCGAGATCAGCGTCGTCTTGCCGGACCCTGAAAACCCGACAATGGCAATAAACTCGCCGTCACTGACTTTCAGGTTGATATTGTCCAGCACATCAGTGCGCATGGCACCTTCGCCATAGGATTTCGACAGACCGGAAATTTCCAGAATACTCATAATGCGACCTATCGGTTCGACGAGAATGTAAAGGCGCGTTGCAAGGCAAACATCAGCCGGTCGAGGGCAAACCCAATGATGCCAATGGTCAGAACAGCGAACATGATTTTGGCAAGCGATTGCGACGATCCGTTCTGAAACTCATCCCAGACAAATTTGCCAAGGCCCGGATTCTGCGCCAGCATTTCTGCAGCAATCAGCACCATCCAACCCACACCCAAAGACAGACGCAGACCGGTGAAGATCAGCGGCAGCGATGATGGCAGAACGATCTGCGTGACGGTTTTCGTGGTCGGCAATCGCAGCACACGGCCAACATTCATCAAATCCTTGTCGACCGAAGCCACGCCCAGCGCTGTGTTGATAAGCGTGGGCCACATGGAACACAGCGTTACGGTCACTGCTGAGATCAAAAGCGATTTCGGCAACCAGTCCATCGGATTGGCATAGGTCGCCGAAATGATCATGGTAACAATGGGCAACCACGCCAAAGGTGACACCGGTTTGAAAATCTGGATGAGCGGGTTGATCGCGCCATTGACCGTTCTGGAAAGGCCGGATGCGATGCCCAATGGGACAGCAATCGCTGTGGCAATCAGAAAGCCAAGTCCAACGGTCAGAAGCGATGTTCCGATCTGATCAATATAAGTCGGCTTACCAGTGTAATTTCTGTGTTTGACCTTGTCTTCCTGACCATCTGCGATCAGCTTGTCGTTGCGGACATCCTGGCGTTCATAAAACGCAGTCGCCTTTTCCCGTTCACGCACATGGTCCTGCCAGAGATAGCCGGCCTGTTGCCAGACTTCCACAGGGCCTGGAACCGCCCCCAGAGACGTCTGCACCTTGGGGGCCAAAACACCCCATGCCAGCAAAAATACGGCAATTCCAATGAGGGGAATGAGCAAAACCCGTTTCAGTTCGCCCAATTGCTCTCGCGGATTATCGCCTGCCAGCATTTTCAGGATGGGAACAAGCCAGGAAAAACCAAGGGCATCCAACCAACCACTTGCCTTGTTGATGGCCGAAAAAACTCGGGTGCGGCCCGTCCCGCCTGTTGGCGCTGTATCAGTGACATTTGCCATTCGTCTTGGATCCTTTGATCATCATTCATTATTGGCTGGAGCGCCATCCAGTGCGCTCCAGCTCTTGTTGGGATGAAATTGCGTTAGCCGCCGACCATCTCGTCACCTTTAAGGCCAATGGAGAGGCTGTTCAGGTAGTCATTGGGGGCCCGGCCGTCATAGGCGATGCCATCAATGATATCTTCAGCAGGCGTTGGTGCGCGGTAGCCATCTGTGTCAAACGGGAAATCAGCGGCTGCAACATGACCTTCATCAACCAGCATCTGGGCGGCCTGCAGATAGATGTCTGGCAGGTAAACCGAGCGGGCGATCTCATCAAACCACGCGTCGGATTTTGGCTCGGCAATTTGCCCCCAACGGCGCATTTGTGTCAGATACCAGACCGCATCCGAATAGTAGGGGTAAGTCGCAAAGTAGCGGAAGAACACGTTGAAATCGGGCACATCGCGCTTGTCGCCCTTTTCATATTCGAAGGTGCCGGTCATGGAATTGGCGATAACTTCAGCATCCGCACCAACATATTCAGACCGCGCCAAAATCTCGACCGCTTCCATGCGGTTGGCATTGTCGTTCTCATCCAGCCATTGAGCAGCCCGGATCAGAGCTTTCGTGAGCGCCAGAGTTGTGTTTGGGTTTTCCTCGGTAAATTCCTTGGTCAGGCCAAAGACTTTTTCCGGGTTGTTTTTCCAGATCTCATAATCGGTGATCACCGGAACGCCGATACCTTTGAATACAGCGGCCTGGTTCCAGGGTTCGCCAACACAGTAGCCATCAATGGTTCCAGCTTCCAGGGTTGCTGGCATTTGTGGTGGCGGCGTTACCGACAGCAAAGCATCAGCATTGATCTGACCGGACACATCGGTTGGTGAATAAAAACCAGGGTGAATATCGCCGGAAGCCAGCCAGTAGCGCAGCTCATAATTATGAGTTGAGACCGGGAATACCATGCCCATATTGAAAGGACGGCCTTCAGCCTTGAACCCGTCCACTACCTTTTTCAAAGCATCCGCTTTGATTGGATGAACCGGCTTGCCATCTGCATCCATCTCAAGATGCGGTTTCATCAGATCCCAGATCTCGTTTGAGACCGTGATGCCATTGCCGTTCAGATCCATGGAGAATGGCGTAACGATATGCGCCTTGGTGCCGAACCCGATGGTCGCGGCCAGGGGCTGCCCCGCCAACATGTGGGCACCATCCAGATCGCCCGTGATCACCCGATCCAGCAGGACCTTCCAATTGGCCTGCGGCTCCAATGTGACGAACAGGCCTTCATCTTCGAAGTAACCTTTTTCATAGGCAATCGCGAGCGGTGCCATATCGGTCAGTTTGATGAACCCGAATTTCAGCTCATCCTTTTCAACATCCAGCATCTCTGCTTGCACAGATGTGAAAGCAGTTGTTGAGGCCAGTGCCAATGCGCCCAAAGCGATAAGGGAACGCCGTGAGAAATATGTCTTCATTTGTATCTCCAGTATCTGTCGCATCGGATGCGACTACCCAAAAACGAAAAAAGTCGCCAAACCGGCCATTCTGCGGGAGGGAGCAGAACGGTTGGTTTGGCGACTTTGCCTGATGGACCCATCATTGGATCCCGGTGAGCCTTGAGAAGCTGTTTTTATAAATGCATGGACCGTGCCAGTTTCACGAAAATATTTTAATTCATATTTTTCAGATACTTATGAATTCATGCGTTATTTTGGAAACGGCTTGATTGATCACCTATTGTGCAGAGCAGCAGGCTTTTGAGGTTAAAAAATGTGCAGCGCAATAATTTGCCTGCAGTTTAATCAAACTGTCTGGGAGCGAATGTAAAGATCAAGATGATCCGGGTCGAAGAACCGATCATCAAAAAAACCATCTGGGCCAAGCAACAAGGATTGCGAAGAGGCCCCAACGGCAATTGTTTCGCTCAATGCTCCCTCAACTTTGGAATTTGCAGAGGGTACGGAAGCGCCGGTGGGCACAATGGCCGCCCGGTAAATATCTGGCCGGAAGGTTTCCTGTGCCACCAGCGCGCGTTCAGCCGAATGCGCTACATGGCCCCAGCGCACCATCTGACTGTAGAACCACAATGCATGGCTTTGCCACGGAAAGGTCGCGGCTCTTGCATGTGGTTCAAAAAATGCCGACGTACTTTTCTCACCCAACAGGCCGCCATTCAATGCTGGCAGAATGGCACTCACTGGCTGATCAAGATATGTGCTCTTCGCCAGCAGTTCCGCCAGTTCTTCCACATGCTCGGCCTCACTGCACCAGATGGATGCAGCATAGAATGCCCGCAGCAAAGCCTGCATGGCAGGGCCATTGCGCTCTGCCCAGATGGCATTCACGGCCAGTACTTTTTCAGGGCTTGAAGCCCAGATGGCTGATTTTGTCGTTGCAATTTTCCCGGCACTCTTCGCAAGAGCTACAGAATTCCAGGGCTCTCCAACGCAAAAACCATCGATCCGACCCGATTTCAAGGCGTCAGCCATCAGCACCGGCGGCAGAACGACAATATCAATATCCTTGTCCGGTTGGATGCCAACGCCGGCCAACCAGTAGCGCAGCTCAAAATTATGGGCCGAGTACGGATGCACCACACCAAATTGAAGTGGCTTTTGCCCTTTTTCGCCACGCGCCTTTACGATTTGGGCCAACGCCAGGCCAACCTGCCTTGCATCCTGTGAGGCAATGTCACCGGTCGCCGCCATGGCGTCAAAAACCGCATTGCTGACAGTAATCGCATTTCCACCCAGACCAAGCGCCATGGGCGCTATCAATTTCGTGTCGAACGGTGTCAGGCCGAGATTTGCAGCAATCGGCATGGGTGCCAGACTGTGAGCAATTTCAAACTGCTCAACCGCCAACCGGTCACGTATGTTGGCCCAGGAGGTCTCGCGCGCCAGTTTCAGTGCAATGCCTTCGTCCTCGGCAAAACCTTTTTCCTTGGCAACAACCAGAATGGCGCTGTCGGTCAGCGGCAGGAAGCCACCATTAATCTCAATCATCCTGTGCCCCCATTACTGCCACTACCCAACAGTCCGGCGGACAACACAAGGCCCTCCGCAACTTCAACAATTTTACGGTTCTGATCCATCGCCGTCTTGCGCAGCAGTCTGTAGGCAGCATCTTCACTGATGTTCCGCGATGCCATGATCAGACCTTTGGCCTGATCAACGATCTTGCGCCCTTCAAGCGCTCCGCGAGCCTCTTCCAACTCACGCTCCAAGCGGGAAAATGCATTAAAACGGCTGATCGCCATGTCCAGAATGCTCTTGACCCGCTCCTGTCGCAGACCATCCACAACATAGGCCGATACCCCGGCATCAATGGCAGATTGCATCGCCTCATTGTCAGAGCGATCCACAAACATCGCAATCGGCCGCTTGACAGCACGTGAGAGCTGAAACGCGTTTTCAAGAAGGTCGCGATTGGGATTTTCCAGATCAATAACAATGACATCGGGTGCAAGCGTGGCGATTTTAGCAACAATGCCGTGCATCTCGGCAATAATGGTCACCCGATCATGCCCGGCATTGCGCAATCCCGCTTCAATAATGGAAGCGCGGGCAGCATTGTCATCAATGATCAGGACGGAGGGAAGACCAGTAGACATGCGTCATGTTTACGCATCTCAAAAAATTGTGCAACGCACAATTTCATCAATTCACAGCCCTTGCAAAGCTGGTGCTGGACTAACCGGCTAAAAATAACCGGTCAGTCCAGAAATATCAGTGTGTTTTATCCAACGCTGGCTGGTTGGAATGTCAGACTAACGCCGTTCAAACAATGACGTTTGCCGGTGGGTTTTGGACCATCGTTGAAGATATGGCCAAGATGACTGCCACATCTGCGGCAATGCACTTCAGTACGCCTTGAGAAGAAAGAATTGTCCTCCTTCGTGCGAACCGCATCAGGCAGCGATTCATAGAAGCTTGGCCAGCCTGTTCCGCTTTCATATTTGGTCTTTGATTCATAAAGTGCCAGCTCACAGCCCTTGCAGTGGAAAACACCATCGCGCTTTTCAGCATTCAACGGGCTGGTATGGGCCCGTTCCGTTGCTTCTTCCCGCATGACCGAGAATTCGAAATCTGTCAGCAGCGCCTGCCATTCGGCCTTGGTCCGAGTGACTTCAAATTGTCCTTCGGAAGCAAAACCTGTCGCCGGTATCAGCGTCAGGGCGGCACTCATCTTCAAAAAATCTCTGCGTTTCACTGTCTTTTCCTCGGTCTTCGTTAATATCTGAACACAACCGATCCGGTTGGCGTCTTGTCTAACAATTGGGAGAAATCCGCACAGAAGCAAGGTCTGATTGCCCCATCCACGATGATGTGATCGCCCGTGTTTTTTGTGTGAAGCAAAAAACCAACCGTCATGACTGGCTTTTGCCAGGATTCTCAATAAGGTTTCTGCGGGAGAATATCATGAGCATGATCAACTATCTGACACGCATTCACTTCGGCGCCGGTCTACTGGAAGAGGCTCTGCTCGCAGAATGCGCCAAGCTTGCCATCACCCGCGCCCTGATTGTCACCGACAAAGGCCTGGTCGCAACAGGCCTACCGGACAAGGTATCCGCTCTTTTGGCACAAACTGGATCCAGCGTGGTGTTTGATGAAACACCACAGAACCCGACAGAGGCGGCAACCCTTGCTGGACGCCAGTTCTATATGGCTGAAAAGTGCAATGCCGTGATCGCAGTGGGAGGCGGATCAGCAATTGATCTGGCAAAAGCAATTGCCCTGACTTCCACCCATGATGGTCCGCTGGCAAACTATGCGGTTATCAATGGCGGAATCGATAAAATCACGGATAAACTGCCGCCACTGATAGCAATTCCCACAACGGCGGGAACAGGCTCGGAAGTCGGGCGTGGCGCAATCATTGTCCTCAATGATCATCGCAAGCTCGGATTTCTCAGCCCACACCTCATTCCAAACGCGGCCATTTGCGACCCGCAACTAACCACCACTCTACCGCCTCACCTGACTGCGGCCACCGGAATGGATGCGCTGACCCATTGTATCGAGACTTATATTGCCACTGCATTCAATCCACCTGCAGATGGCATTGCCATTGATGGTTTGAAGCGCGCCTCGGCAAACATAAGACAGGCGACACGAAACGGGTTGGACCTGGAAGCCCGAACACAAATGATGGCAGCGGCCATGAACGGGGCATTGGCCTTTCAAAAGGGACTGGGGGCTGTCCATGCCATGAGCCATGCACTCGGCGGGCTTCCGGGGCGCAGCCTGCATCATGGAATGTTGAATGCGGTGTTGTTGCCGCATGTCCTGCATTTCAATGAGCCTGTTGTCGGACACCGCTATGGGGAAGTGAAACAAGCCATGGGGCTTCCTGCGACTGCAGATCTACCCAAAGCAATTGCCGATCTGACATCAGAACTTGGGCTGCCCACAACACTTGGCCAAATGGGCGTAACGCAGTTGGATCTGGATAAGGCTGCACCATTGGCAGAACAAGATCATACCAATGGCACCAATCCACGCAAAGCCAGCGCAGAGGATTACGCTTTGCTGCTGTCGCAGGCGTTCTGACGCCTTACATGCCCCAGCGCAATGCCGGTGTATGCACTGGCGCATCCCAATAGGATAGGGTCTCAGCGTCCATTCCGACCAGCGTAATGGAGCAGCCCGCCATATCGAGCGAGGTGACATAAGACCCAACCAGCGAGCGGGCAATTGTAACACCGTGGCGCTCAAATATGCGCCGTGCGGCATGATACATCAAATACAGCTCCATTGATGGCGTTCCGCCAAAGCCATTTATAAACAGCAAGGCTGGCGTGCCGGTTGCAGGACCCAGATCTTCCAGAATAGCCGTGCAGATTTCTTCCGCAATTTCATCTGCCGGCTTTAGTGAATCGCGTCTGCGTCCTGGCTCACCATGAATGCCAACACCAAATTCCATTTCCTGTTCACCCAGATCAAAGGTCGGCTTTCCCGCTGCCGGAACCGTGCAACTGGTGAGTGCCACGCCAAAGGAGCGCGCATTGCCATTGACCCCATCTCCAAGGTCCTTAAGGGCTTGTAAGCCTAGTCCCTCTTCCGCTGCTGCGCCCAGTATTTTCTCAACAACCAAGGTTCCGGCCACCCCTCGGCGCCCTGTCGTATATGTGCTGTCTTCCACTGCAATATCGTCATTGGTGACAACCTGCAGCACATCCCCGGCAGCCATTTCCGCGCCCATGTCGAAATTCATCACATCGCCTTCGTAATTCTTGACGATGAACAGCGCGCCTGCCCCGGTGTCGACAGCTTCAACAGCTTCCATCATCTGATCAGGCGTGGGCGACGTAAAAACTTGACCGGGACAGGCCGCATCCAGCATTCCGTGGCCAACAAAGCCCCCATGCAAAGGCTCATGACCGGACCCACCACCGGAAATGAGGGCCACCTTCCCCTGCTTCAATTCTTTTCGACTGACAAATTTCCCGGACGGAGCAAGCGTCAGCAGGTCACTATGTGCCGATGCAAACCCTGCAAGGCTTTCACTTAGAACCGTATCAACACTGTTCATGAATTTTTTCATTTTGTCCTCCTGCCGAAATCTGTTTAGGGGATTGAACCCGGTCTATTTCTTGTTGTCGCTATGCAGCACGCCAAGCTTGTGTGAAAAGTCTGCATGCGCCTCATCAAACAGGCGGCTCTTACGATCACTGCCCAGATCAATGTCAGCGATGGTTGATTTCACCAGACCAATGCGCGAGGCCGCAACCGAAAGTGTGGTGACACCTGCTTGCAACAATTTTGGGATAATCGAGACATCGCTGCCTGCATCCCCACACAGGCTGACGTCCACACCGTGCTCCGCACCGTAATGTGCGATATTGGCAATCAACGCCAGAACCGCAGGGTCATCGGCTTTTGCCAGATAGGCAAGCTTGCCATTATCACGCGATGCGGCCAGCACATATTGTGTCAGATCATTCGACCCGATGGACAGGAAAGAAGCCTTGGAAAATCGATCCGGTAAGATAGCAACGGATGGAATTTCCACCATGATGCCAATCTTCGGCATCTGGTAGGCAACACCCTCTTGCGCCAGAGCCGACGCCTCAACCTCAAACAGCTTTACTGTATCGTCCAGTTCTTCCGGCACGGCCACCATAGGCAGCATGACTTTCAGCTGGCCATGAACCCCGGCCCGCAACAAGGCACGGATCTGCAGACGGAAAATATCAGGATTTTCCAGGGTCAGGCGAATGCCCCGCACACCCAGAAAGGGGCTCATCTCGTCTTCGGTTAAACCCCTGATCGGCTTATCGCCGCCTGCATCAACCGTTCGAATGGTGACGGGCTTTCCCTGCGACCATTCCAGAACCTTTTTATACGCCAGATACTGGATCTCTTCCCCCGGCAGGCCGGACGCATGCCCAAACAGAAATTCTGTTCGCATCAACCCCACACCATCCACATGCTGGATGGGAATATCCTCGACTTCAGCCGGGTCGGCAATATTGACCATCACGCTGACAGCTGTACCGTCATCAGTCACGGCCGGGCGATCTGAAAAATTCTGAGCGCGAAGCCGCGCCGCGTCAAATTCCATGCGCGCCAGATCAAATTGCTTTCGTATCTGCGCGCTTGGCGAAATGATCAGTGTTTGCTGGCCGCCATGCAAAAGCGCGGAACAATTGTCGGGGCACACAAAATCACCCAGCCCAACAAGGGCTGGAATACCGCGTTGGCGGGCCAGCATGGCCACATGCCCGGTTACACTGCCGTCCCGCAATGCCAGGCCACCCCCGCTCCAGTCATGAGATAGAAACAGGCTCGGCGCGATATCATCAGCCAGATAGATAGACCCTTTTGGAATGGTCTCGACGGCGGCCCCCGTCAACGCCAAAAGAACACGGTCTTTCACATCTCGAAGATCTGCCACTCGGGCGCGGAAATATTCATCATCAGAGGCCTCATAGCCGGCAATTTCATCATCCAGAACTGCCCGCCAGGCCATATCGGCACCAAGCCCGGCCTCGATCAGTTCATTGGCAGCCTCAACAAATGTATCGTCTTCCAACATGGCCAGCTGGAATTCCAGAATATCCGCAGCATCGCCCTGCGCATTTTCGACAAGCTCGGCTGTCTGGCCGCAGGCAGTGGCAACGCAATCAGCCAAGACCTGCGCTTCAGCCTGCCATGTGTCTTTCCGCTCATAACTCGGCACCAAGCGATCCTGCGCCAGCCATACCGGCCCCGCAGCAAAGCCTTCGCTTGCAACCTGACCCTTGATTTCAAGCGGAGTTGGCATCGGAAATCTTCTCATCGGCAGAGACGGCGCCATGGCGCTCATCAAAGTCTCGTTCAACCAGCCCATGCAGCGCCGCAATCGCCTCATCCGCTGCCGCACCATCAGCGCGGATATGTAACTGTGTGCCTGCAGGTGCCTTCATGCCCATGATTTTCACAATACTCTTGGCATCAATCCATTTATCCGTGTCATTTACCGATACTTCAATCTTGCAATCAAATGTCTTGGCAAGCTTGGTGAACTTCACCGATGGGCGAGCATGCAATCCAACCCTGTGTGTGATCACAATATCTGTCTGGGCAACCATACGACTATCCACTCGCCTATAGGGGCGAGAGCTCCTGTGCTGTTGCAACGACCTCACCAAGGGAAGCTCCGGCCGATGCTTCTGTCGCTGCCATAACTGCACCTTCTACGATAGGCGCATTGCAGATGATAATGGTATCGCTCTTGGGAGCGCCCATAAATTCAATCGCCATTTCTGAGTTTGTTTCCGCACCGCCAAGGTCCACCAGCACGGCAACACCGGCTTCTGACCAGACGGAGTTGATCGCATTGCTAATGGCTTCCACACTTGTGCCAAGCCCTCCGTCCGGGTCGCCCCCGCACCAGGCCAATGGCACTTCGCCACCAACCATCTGACGCACCATCTGAGCAGCTCCTTCTGCCACCATTGGCGAATGGGATACAATGACAATCCCTACATTTTGTCCTGTATCACTCATGCACGTGTCTCCAGCCAGTCTGTCACACCGCGAATGAGCAATGCGGTTGATTTTGATCCCGGGTCCATATGGCCTGCCGACCGTTCCCCCAGGAAAGATGCCCGTCCACGGGTCGCGACAATCGGAATAGTTGCCTCAGCAGCAGCCTCTGCAACATCGCCTATGGCACGGCCCGAAATGCCGTCCGTCAGTGCTTTGGAAACAGGATACAGCACGTCCAACATGGTTTTCTGCCCGGCATGAGATTTTCCTCGGGCTGCAACAGCATCTGTTGCCTTGACAAAAGCTGATGCAAAACCGGCAGGATCCATTCCGGAATTGAGTTCCTTACCGAAGGACATCAGAAATGTTCCAAACAGTGGACCGGATGCGCCTCCGACCGTCATGACAAGCTTCATACCGGCAGCGGTCAAAGCATCCGGAAGCGGCTTATCTGAAATCACGTCGGCATCTGCACACAGTGCTTCAAAGCCGCGTTTCATATTGTACCCATGATCCCCATCACCAATAGCACTGTCGAGTTCTGTCAGTTCATCGGCGTGCGCTTCAATTACTGCGGCGCAAGTGCTTATCAGTTCTTTTATGTCGTCTTTTTCAAACATTGGCCAAAACCCTTTCACCGGCAGCATCAAAGAACAACGGGTTCTTCAATTTCAGATCAACTTCAGCGCCAGATTTGAACGGCGCCCTGATCATGGCCTTGATCTTTCCATCAGGCGTTGATGGGGAACATCGGAAGATCACACGTCAAAACTGAACCGCCTCCACACCGCCTGTGTTTGCGCAAAGGCAGCACAGGCAGCCGGTTCTGGCTCAGTGGGTTTTTAGCCCGATGATTTAACCCTGCAGGTGCTCAAACAAACGCGCCACCGCTTCCGCTCCTGGGTCGGTGTGGCCTTCAAGTTGCTGAGCATTGATATAGGTCGCCCGACCTGCATTGGCTTTGACCAACGTTGCCGTATGATCTGCTCCCGCGCGCGCTGCATTTGCGGCCATATCCCAACCATCATTCAATGCATCCAGGGCCGGAAGAAGTGCGTCGACCATTGTTCTATCGCCAAGTTTTGCGCCTCCGACTTCTTGCATTCTCACCAGACCAGCTTTCAAGGCGCTGGTCATGGACAGGCCGCTTGAGGCAGCATCACCGGCTGCCGCAAAAAAGATAGCAAGTAAAACACCTGAAGACCCGCCCATCGCCTGGCTTAGTTCTTGGCCGATCGCGCGATAGAGTTGCGTGTGATCTGCCAGTGGAAGCGTGTCCATCGTGGAGATCAGTGCGCGTGAGGCGCCTGCCAAGGTTGATCCTGTATCACCATCTCCTGATTTTGCATCAAGTGCGTTGAGGTCACTTTCCGATTCAATCAAAACTTCGCAACATTTTATCAGAAAATCGCGCGTTTCCTGATGCTCTGATGGAAGCGGTTTAATGGGGGCCAGGCCATCAGGCAGGTTCAGAACAGTCACAGGCGTGATTTCAGAAACGCCTGGCCAAGCAGACAGCGATGTTGGGTGTGAGAGTGTCTCAAGGTCTTCATCATCTGAAGCATAGACGGAAACCGAGAACCCGCGCATATCCAAAGACGTGACCATGGAAGCCGGGCCAATCAGCCATTTCAGTTTACCAGCAATATCTGAATGCGCCAGTTCGTTGGTCAGAACGGCCATTTCGAGTACAGAAGCACCGCCCAGATTGTTTAGTAAGGCCACATGATTGCCCTCACCCAAATGGTCGGCAAGCTTGGCCACAACAGCGCCCATTGCCTGTTTGGCATTTGTATACTGAATTTGCTCCACACCGGCTTCACCATGAATGCCAAGGCCCAGTTCCGCCATACCTTTGGGAATGCGCGTTTCCTTTGGAGAGCCAGGAACTGTGCAAGTATCGAGCGACATGCCAATGGTTTTGGTTCCTGAAATCACCTTTTCGACGCGTTCGGCAATTTCTTTGAGAGAAACACCACGGTCGGCCAATGCACCAGCGATCTTGTGCACAAACAATGTTCCTGCAACGCCACGCGCTTGTGGTAGATCGGGCAATGCAACATCATCATCAACAACCACCATGCTGACATCGAGACCAAATGCTTTGGCTCGCTCTGCGGCAAGGCCAAAATTCAGCCGATCACCCGTGTAGTTCTTGACGATGAGCAGACAACCTGCCGAGCCCGTAACCGCCAGAATACCTGCCAGGACCGCATCAACTGAAGGCGACGCAAACACGTCTCCGCAAACCGCAGCCGTTAGCATCCCCTCGCCCACAAATCCTGCATGGGCAGGTTCGTGGCCGGACCCTCCGCCAGATACCAACGCAACTTTGGATTTGTCCCAATCGTTACGAACCACGACACGAATGTGGGGGTAGCCATCCAGTCGGGCAAGCTTGCCGCCGGAAGCCGCGATGATGCCATCAACAGCGTCTGTGACGATATCTTCTTTTTTGTTCATAAACTGAGTCATTAAGACCTCCTCCTAAGCAGTTCGTGCGCCGTCAGCATCGAAATAAAACGGTTTCTCTGGCCGTATTTTAACAATGTCACCTTCGTTCAATCGGGTGTGCGCATCGGTCACGGTAATCAAGTCATGGCTCTTGAATGAAAGATGCAAGCGTGTCTGGTCACCCAGATGCTCAATCCGTGTCACGAGACTGTCTTCGCCCTCGCCTTGCACAATTTGCTCCGGCCGAAGGCCTATTTTCGCAGCATTGTCCGGTGCGCCTGCAAAAATGGTCGCGGGCAAAATATTTACTCTTGGCTGGCCAAGTCGGCTGGCGGAATAGATGCTCACCGGATTTTCATAAATTTCTCGCGGGCTACCAAATTGCACCAGTTTTCCACGATCAAGAACGCCAACATGCGTGGCCATCGTCATGGCTTCAATCTGGTCATGAGTTACATAAAGAAGTGTCGCGCCAGATTTTGACTGAATGCGCTTGAGCTCAATGCGCAAATCGGCGCGAAGCTTGGCATCCAGTGAGCTTAATGGCTCATCCATAAGATAGATCGAGGGGTTTCTGACCAATGCCCGACCAATGGAAACACGCTGCATCTCACCACCTGATAGCGCCGTCGCCTTGTTATCCAGCTTGTGCGAAATTTGCAGGACCTCAGCGACCTCATTAATTTTGCAGGCGATTTCATCTGCTGGCGTTTTGAGAAGCGGTGATTTGAGTGGAAATTCCAAATTCTCGCGGACAGTCAGGTGCGGATACAAGGAATACTGCTGAAAAACCATGGCAACATTTCTCTGCGCTGGCGTCAGGCCAGTCATCGAATGTCCACCAATAAAAATTTCACCGGAATCTGGCTTATCAAGACCTGATATCATCCGCAGACTTGTGGTCTTCCCAGCCCCTGTGGGGCCAAGCAGAACCACGAAGGAACCATCCGCAACGGTCATGCTGAAATTGTCGAGTGCTATGTCCGAGTCAAATTTCTTGGTCACATTTTTAAAAATGACTTCAGCCATGTTTTAAGACCTCCTGATTGGCCAGTGACAGCAGGGCTTTACCCGTATCGACATTGAAAATCGTAATGGTGCGTGGGTCGAACTGAAGTCCAACGTGATCACCTACCTGAATTGATTGAACGGCATTAACACGCGATTTTATCTCGCCATTGGCTGTGGCCAGGGTCACGATCTGCGTCGTACCGAGATATTCTGTTGCAAGCACTTCACCTTTGTATGGGCTTGAATCGGAGAACTGCACATGCTCCGGCCGAACACCAAAAGCCAGTTTGCCGCGCGCACCTTCCAGCGATTCTGGTATTGCGAAATCGACACCGTTCATCTCAATTGTGCGTTGATTGTTCCCAATCATGCCTTCGAATGTCAAAAAATTCATCGAAGGAGACCCCAGAAAGCTGGCGACAAACATGGTTGATGGCCAATCATATATTTCCTGCGGTCGTCCGAATTGTTCAACAACACCATGGTTCATCACCACAATCTTGTCGCCCATCTGCATGGCTTCCAGCTGGTCATGGGTCACGTAAACCGTGGTTGCCCCCATGCGATCATGCAGTGCACGAAGTTCTGCCGACATGTGTTCGCGAAACTCGGCATCAAGAGCGCCCAGCGGTTCATCCATAAAAAAGGCTTTGGGGTCACGAACAATTGCACGCCCCAGCGCCACACGCTGACGGTCGCCACCTGACAACCCACCTACCGGGCGGTTGAGAATATCGGTAATACCGAGGATCTCTGCAACTTCACCAACCTTCTTCTTTATCTGGGCCTTTGGCATGCCTTGGCTGCGCAACGGGTAAGAAATATTTTTGCCGACATTCATATGCGGATAGAGCGCAAACATCTGAAAAACAAATGCAATGTCGCGCTGACTGGCAGGCTTCATACCCACCTCTTCACCTTCAATGTAGATTTCACCGCTGGTCGGGAGTTCAAGGCCGGCCATCATTCGCAAAGTGGTGGTTTTGCCGCAACCTGATGGGCCGAGGAGCATAAAAAACTCGCCATCTTCAATGGTGAAAGTCGAGGACTTTACAGCATTGAATGAACCGAAATCCTTGCGCACATTTTTGATCATTATCTGCGCCATGGGTTACTCCGGGAAGTGGCTGACAATGATGAACATGACTGTGCCAATCAAAGTTATGATGAAGGAATAAGTGAACAACGACAGCACAAAAGGCTGCATGAGCATGACGACACCCAGCGCAATCAGGATCGACGCCAACATTTCCCAAGAACCGCGCCTGAAGCGCAGCAAACCATCGAAGAAATTTGTCATTTGCGAACAGCTCCGAATGTAATGCCGCGTAAAAGATGCTTGCGTAGGAGAATTGTGAACACCATCACAGGCACCAGGAAGATTGTTGCTCCTGCGGCGACAGCTGGCCAATCCTGCCCGCCGACTCCAATGATGGTCGGAATGAATGGCGGAGCTGTTTGGGCCGTGCCGGAGGTCAGAAGAACAGCCAGAGCGTATTCATTCCACGCGAAAATTAGGCAGAAAATAGCTGTCGAAGCGATGCCGGTTGCAGCCTGTGGCAGAACGACTTTGTAGAAGGCCTGAAACCGGGTGTATCCATCAATCAGGGCGGCCTCTTCATATTCAATCGGAATTTCGTCGATGAACCCGTTGATAAGCCAAACCGCAAGCGACAGATTTATCGCCGTGTAAAGCAGGATCATACCGGCATGCGTGTCATTGAGACCCAAATTCCTGAACATCAGGAAGATCGGAATAGCGACCGCAATGGGCGGCATCATGCGGGTTGAAAGGATGAAAAACAGCAGATCATCTTTCAGTGGCACTTTGAACCTTGAGAACGCATAAGCGGCAGCGGTTCCCAATACGATTGCAAAAAACGTTGAACCAAAGCCGATGATGACAGAATTCAAAAACCGTTCGGAATATCGGGAAACACCAACAATCGTGTTGCCCTTGTTGCGCGCCAGTTGTTCATACCAGGGCAGGTCATCACGGGGCTGTTCGGCCAGTTCTGCGCTCAATCGCGTCTGCGTTGTGAACACATTGACATAGCCTTCGACCGTTGGTTGGAACAGGATTTTGGGCGGGTATGCAATTGAATCTGTTGATGACTTAAACCCCGTCGCCACGATCCAGAGCAATGGCAGCATGGTAATCAGAGCATAGAAGATCACCAGACTACCAGCGATCCATTTCTGCCGGACTGACGGCTCAGTGACTGAAAAGCTCATCTTTGTTTCACCTTGTTAAGCGCCTTCACATAGATGGATGCAAGCCCAAACACCGTGACAAAGAGAATGACCGCGTAGGCCGAAGAATAACCCGTACGCCACTTTTCAAACGCCTCACGCTTGAGATCGATTGATGTCAGTGTGGTTGTGTTGCCGGGGCCACCTCCGGTCAATTGCACGACCAGATCGAACATCTTGAAGTTCTCGATTCCGCGAAACAGCACTGCCAACATCAGGAATGGGAGGATCATCGGAATTGTGATCGTCCAGAATTGTCGCCACTTGCTGGCTCGGTCGCATTCGGCCGCTTCATAAATACTGTCCGGAATGGACCGAAGGCCTGCAAGGCAGATCAGCATGACAAAGGGTGTCCACATCCAGGTATCAACAATTACGATTGCCCAAGGTGCAAGCGACACTTCGCCGATCATGGAAAAACTGGACGGATCAGCACCTGTCAGAAATCCAATGACATAATTGAACAGACCGATTTGAGGCTGATACAGAAAGGTCCAGAAATTACCGACCACTGCGGGAGAAAGCATCATCGGGAAAACGATTATTGTGGTCCAGAGGTCGTTTCCACGAAATTTCTTGTTGATCAGATAGGCAAGCGTAAAGCCGATCAGGACCTGACAGATAATCGTCCAGATCAGGAAATGCGCTGTCGCCTGCATGGTAATCCAGATATCAGCGTCACCCAGAATACGTTCATAGTTTCGCAATCCGACCCATTCGACAGCATTATTAGGACGATTCACCCGGAAATTCGTAAAACTCAGATAGATGGTCCAGATCAGCGGAAAAATATTGATCGCGAGCAAAATGAAGATTGTCGGAGCGACAAATATCCAGGCAATCGCTCTGTCGGAAAGCCCTCTTACCTTTGTTGCCATAGCATTCGGTGTAGCCCGAGCTGCGCGGTCTATGACTGAGTTTGACATGGTTTTTACCTGGTTCTGATATGTGGGGCCGGAATTTGTGTTCCGGCCCCACTATCTATTGGGAGGAGCCCAAAGACTAAGGCTTATTTTTTGCCTTCGTCTTCAAAGACTTCATCCCATTCTTTTACCAGGCCATCCAACGCTTCTTTGGCCGTGCCGCCTCCTGCAACAACGTAATTATGAATACGCTCCTGCATAGGTAGAAGCAGAGAGGCATAAGACGGTTCAGCCCAGAAGTCCTTCACAATTGCCATTGAGTCGAGGAAAGTTTGTGCATAAGGCTGGCTGCTTGCAAAGTCCGGAGCTTCTACAACAGCCCGCATGGCAGATGCGCCACCAACATCCCACCAATTCTGCTGGACATCGGGTTGCGCGAACCATTTGATGTACTCCAGCGCTGCATCCTTGTTGTCAGAATTCGCGACAACGGAGATACCCTGACCGCCAAGTTGGGCGAACTGGCCAGCAGGACCAGCCGGATTGGCAAAGTAGCCTGATTTACCACCGCCAACATTCGGATCAGCCTCAACACCGGGCCAGATGAACGCGAAGTTCATTTGCATGGCGACCTGACCGGATTTGTAGGCATCAATGTTCTGGGACATATAGGCATCTGAAGCGCCCGGAGGCGTACAGCAATCATACATGGCCTTGTAGAATTCAAGGCCCTCTACAGCACCCTCTGAATTCACAAATCCCTCTAGCTCATAGGGTTTATCTGGGTTTTCGTACTGGAAGCCATAATTGTAGAGTGCATTGGTAACGCCCATGGTGATGCCTTCAGAGCCGCGCTCTGTGTAGATCGCGGCGCCATAGACTTTCTTGCCATCAATTTCACGACCCTGGAAAAACTCGCCAACCTGCTTGAGCTCTTCAAGCGTTGCAGGAACATCCAGATCGCGACCATATTTCTCTTTGAATTCAGCCTGAATTTCTGGGCGTGAGAACCAGTCCTTGCGGTAGGTCCACCCGACAACGTCGGCGTAGGCTGGCAAGGCATAGTAATTTGGCGTATTTTTCGGCCATTCAGCATAACCGGTAACGGTCGCTGGCAGAAAATCTTGCATTTTGATGCCTTCGCTATCGAAGAAATCATTCAATTTGACGTACTGGCCATTTTCAGCCGCGCCGCCAATCCATTGGCTGTCGCCAATCAGCAGATCGCAAAGCTTGCCGCCTGAATTCAATTCATTGAGCATGCGATCGGCAAAATTTGGCCATGGCACAAATTCAAAGCTCATATTATGGCCGGATTGGGCTTCAAATTCCTTGCTCATTTCAACAAGTGCATTTGCTGGATCCCAAGCAGCCCAGCACAGCGTCAGATCCGCGGCTTGGACAGAGCTGGTGCTTGCAGTTGTAGCGACAACGGCTCCCCCAAAAAGCAAGCCGATAGCGGCAGCAGAATTCATCAGTTTGGTTTTCATAATAGATATTCCTCCCGTTTCATAATCCTACAATCATGGCAGGATCACCTGCTAGCACCTATAATGAGGTGCGCACCTCATTGCAAGTTAATTTTGAGGTGCGCACCTCAAACGTTGATTTACTGTCGGTTTTGTTGAACAATTCAGCCCAAGGGCAAAAGGGCGAATCCCTGCGATGAGGAATATTTTAGGTAGATGAGACCAACAGCAAAAGACCTGGCGGCTGAAGCAGGGGTAAGCCTCGCGACCATTGATCGTGTACTAAACGGTCGTTCAGGCGTTAAGGCACGTACAGTGGCCAAGGTGAACGAGGCGATTGATAGAATTGGCTTTGTGCGCAATCTTTCTGCGGTCAATCTTGCCCGGAAAAAAATCTACCAGTTTCGATTTCTGCTTCCCGAACATGGGGATCAGTTTCTGGGTGTTTTGGTGAAACACATAGACGAAGCCAAAAAGGCATTTGCGACTGAAATGGCTGATGTTGCCGCTATTCGCTTTCCCGTTGATGATCCCTATAAACTGGCAGACTATCTGGGTGGATTGGATGCTGATCTGACTGATGGGATTGCCATCATGGCGCCGGAATCCCCGCAGGCCCGCGATGCAATCAATCGTCTTTTGGAACGCGGTGGGGAAGTTGTCCATTTTCTCGCAGGTCAGCCAAAGGCGGACAGTATTGATTTTGTTGGCATCAACAACCACGCCGCCGGTGCGACTGCTGGGCAATTGATCGGTCGCTTTTTGGGTGGCCAAGAAGGCAAAATTCTCATCGTCTCGGAAACCATGCAGTCACGTGACAGCATCGAACGCAGATTGGGATTTGATGATGTTATCAATCGCGAATACCACCAACTTCAAACTTTGCCAACCGTTGAAACCTATGGAGATACGGAAAGAACCAGGCGAATTTTTAAAAATGTCTTTGAGAACCACCCCGGCATCTCCGCCGTGTATGTCCTGAGCGCTGAGGCGCGAATACCTATTGAAGAAATATCAAAACTCGCGACACAGCCTCTGGTGAAAGTCGTCCATGAACGTACGCCGTTTACGGAAGCTGCGCTGCAGAACGGAAAGATTGATGCCGTCATTGCACAAAATCCGGGGCATCTGGTGAGAAGTGCTATCCGAATTCTCAAAGCCCGAGTGGATAAGCGTGAGCCTTTGGCCTCACAGGAAAAAATACGCATCGAGATCCTTCTCAAAGAGAACCTCTGAATTCACGAACAAATCGATGTGTTGCAGCAAAATGGACGTCATGTAGACACCAGCCACAATTGTCACCCGCATTCAGATACATATGAGGCTAGGGTGCGGACCCCGGGCGTCGCTCTGCAATTCTTCGATCTAGCGAAGCGTAACAGTCTTTGATTGCGCGGCTGAAAGCGCAAGAAGCCCCCCGGCAATGGCCCAATTTTTGATGAAAATGGACATTTGCCAGCCATCCGACGGGATGAAGTGAAACACGCTTGTGGCCACACAATAGGCGGCAAGAGTTCTGGCAACAGGAACCACGTATCGACCTGTCGCCAGCAATATCCCCGCGACCAGATTGAAGGCAGCAGCAGGCCATACAAGAACGCCAGAGAGCCCGGCCCCTTCAAGCAATATCATGGCGGGTGTCGGATCTACAATTTTCTGTACGCAACCTGCAAAAAACAAAGCCGATAGCAGGAGCCGCCCGACCATCAATTCTACGCGCCACACAGCTGGCTTTTTGGGGTCTGTCATAAGTCTTAAGCTGAATTCATTTTCAGAAAATCTCTGCGTTTCATCATCAAATCCTTCGCACCGGTGGTTTTGGGTACAGAACCATCCCGGTTAACGCAACCGGCATGGTTCATCCGTTCCCGAATGAAAGTGCGCGAGTTCACGCCAAAGCAGGTCAGACGCTATCGGGCAATTCTTCGATTGCAGAGCGGTAAAGATGCCATGTGGCATGACCCAAAATCGGTAAAACAATAATGAGCCCCAGAAATGCTGGTACCATCGCCAAAAATATCAGCACCCCGATTGTGAAGCCCCATCCCAGCATGACAGCCGGATTGGTGCGCACAGTGTTGATGCTGAGCAGCATGGCAGTGATGAAATCGATCTTGCGATCCAGCAATAGCGGCATGGACACGGCGGTAATGCAGAACAGGATAAACGCCAGCACTGCACCAACAATTGTTCCTATGCCTACAAACAACAGACCATTGGCTGTTCCGGTTACCACCTGAACAAACCCTTCCAGGGATGAAAAGGCCTGAAGACCCAGAAAAACTGCCAGCAACAGCCTCACCTGATAAATCCAGACCCAGAAAACAAACAGAACAACAAACGCCATCCAGCCGAATTCCTTGCTCGGCTGTCGGGACACAACCAGATAGATATCGCGCCAGGTAAAAGACGTGCCTGCCGCGAGTTGTCGGCTCATTTCGTAAAGTCCGGCAGCAGCAAATGGGGCGATCAGCGGGAAGCCCAGCGCAACCGGGATCGCCATCCATATCTGATTGAAGTAAAACAGGCTGGCGACCACAAACAGCCCACCCAGAGCAAACACGATACCAAAGGAACTGCTCAAGAACGGCCTTGCCAGATAATCCGACAGACCAGCCCGCAAGGCAGCTTTGACATCGTCATGGGTCAGCTTGCGCACACGCAGCCGATCAATGGGCTGTGGCCCTACATGATGAGATGGATTTGTCTCGCTCATTCAATCCCCCCTGATTGACTATACAAACATGGTTGCATTCATATGGATGATTGCAGAACAGGGAGGCGTATTCCTTGATTCGGATCAATAAAGCAAAATTTTGCGATTCAGCCCTTCAGTGATGGCGGGCGGGCATCAACCCAGGCCCCGTCTGCCTTCGCCGATTTCACAGATGCAAAGACTGCGGCCATGGAGCGCAAACCATCAACAGCGCTTGGAAAATGCATTGCTGCAGGGTCTGCCGCCCGGTCTTCCTTGTCTGCGCGAATGACTTCCGCCAGATCCGAATAAATGTTCGCAAATGCCAAAGGCATCCCCTCCGCGTGACCGATTGTTACGCGCGAAGCCCGGTCGGCTTCAGGCGAAAGACCAGGTCCACCACGTTCCAGAACGCGTGTAACAGGCTCGCTGATCGGCGTGTAATAGACCTGATTTGGCTGTTCCTGCGCCCAGCGCAGACCACCTGTTTCACCAAACACCTGCAAGGTCAGACCATGCATCCGCCCGACCGCGATCGAGCTGGTCCAAAGACGACCTGCCGCACCACCATCCATCCGGAAATTGACCATGGCATCATCTTCAAGCTGACGGCTGGCAATCGTACTGACAAAATCAGCGGACAGCTTTTCGACTTCCTGACCTGTCACAAAACTGGCCATGTGCATGGCATGAATGCCGCAATCGGCAAATTGTGCAGAAACGCCAATCTGCGCCGGATCATAGCGCCAGCGCACACGTGGATTGTCTGCATCCGCTGCATCTGCATGGAAGCCATGGGCAAATTCAGCCTTCACCATCCGCACTTTGCCAATGTCACCGCGCGCAACCATGGCCCGCATATGGCGCACCATTGGATAACCCGAATAGCCGTAATTCACTGCGCAGATTTTTCCACTGGCATTGGCCGCCGCAACCACCTGTTCCGCTTCTTCAACGGTCATGGTCATCGGCTTTTCACACAAGACGTGAAATCCAGCTTCCAAAAACGCTTTGGTGATTTCAAAATGGGTTGAATTTGGCGTTGCCACGGTGACCAGATCCAAGCGGCCCTCATCAGGCGAAAGCGCGCTTTCTGCTGCCAGCATATCCTGCCATGTGCCATAGGCACGGCTGGCACCAACACCCAGTGTTGCCCCGAAATCCTGACTTTTGTCCGGATCGATATCAAACGCGCCTGCACTCAGGTTAAAGAACCCGTCCAGACCCGCGCCAAGACGATGTGCCGGGCCAATCTGACTGCCTGCACCGCCACCAATAAGACCCCAGTTTAATCGTGCCATAACACTCTCCAAAATTTTGCGTGAAGTAATGCGCACTGCGTGTTCCGGTCAAGTGAGACAACCGGGGGAAGTTGATGGAACACCATCAAGAAAGCTATTGTTGCCCTGCCCGTATCGCAGTGGAGGACAGATCGGATCGCGGCCCGTGCAAAAAGGTCCATGCTGGAGCCTTCATGGACGACAGAGCGCCAGCATCCTCCTCCTTCACCCGAAAGCGCGCCAAAGCCTGTGCAGCAACGGACGATCGCGTGGCCAGGGAGGAACCCGGCCGGTCTATGACCGCAATCGGCATCAGTTGTGCAATCTCTTTCCAGCCCTGCCAACGATGGAATTGCGCCAGATTGTCAGCCCCCATAAGCCAGACAAATCGGGTGGCTGGAAAGCGCTGTGTCAGCACCCTCAGCGTATCATAGGTAAAGCGGGTTTGAATGCCAGCTTCAAGACCTGTAACCGTGATGGCCGGATGATCCGCCAATTGCTCGGCATAAGCAGCACGCGCATCCAATGGCGGCAATCCGTCATTGGCTTTCAGCGGATTGCCCGGCGTCACCATCCACCAAATTTTTTGCAAGCGCAGCCGCTGCAAGGCCATCAACGAAATATGGCGATGGCCATCATGAGCTGGATTAAAAGTACCGCCCAGAATGCCAATACGCTGCAGGGGTTGAGTTGGCGGGATTTTGGTCCAGTCGCGCAAATTTCAACCGGCCTTACGGACGCGCCTGGCCGGTGCCACGCACGCGGTAATTGAAACTCGTCAATTGCTCCAGACCAACAGGGCCGCGGGCATGCATCTTTCCAGTGGCAATGCCAATCTCGCCACCCATGCCAAACTCGCCGCCATCGGCATATTGGGTGGAGGCATTATGCAACAGAATTGCACTGTCGATCTCATTGAAAAAGCGCTCAACGGCTGCCTCGTCCTCGGCAATAATCGCCTCTGTGTGATTGGAGGAATAGGTCTTGATATGGCTCAGAGCCGCATCCAGATTATCAACCACACGCACCGCCAATATGGAATCCAGATATTCGGTCCGCCAGTCTTCTTCAGTGGCCGGGTCCGCCCAGTCGATCAGCTTGCAAACCGTCTCATCGCCGCGCACGGCACAGCCAGCAGCTTTCAGATCATCCAGAATTGGCAGCAAATGTGTATCGACCACAGCCCGGTCCACAAGCAGTGTTTCAAGCGCGCCGCAAATGCCGGTGCGACGCATTTTGGCGTTCACAACCAGCTTGCGTGCCATGTCCAGATCAGCTGATTTATCGATGATCATATGACATAGGCCCTCCAGATGCGCGAAGACAGGCACACGGGCCTCTTCTTCCACACGCGCCACAAGGCTCTTGCCACCACGTGGCACAATCACATTAATTGCGCCATTAAGACCTGACAGCATGGCTCCCACAGCTGCACGGTCGGTTGTTGGCACCAATTGGATGGATGTCTCTGGCAGTCCTGCAGCCTTCAAGCCCTGAACAAGACAGGCGTGAATGGCACGAGAGGACAGATAACTGTCAGAACCACCGCGCAGAATAGCAGCATTGCCGGATTTGAAACACAGCGCACCCGCATCTGCCGTCACATTCGGACGGCTTTCAAAAATGACGCCGATGACGCCCAATGGCGTGCGTACCCGCGAAATCTTCAACCCGTTTGGCCGCTCCCAATCTGCAATCACGGTGCCAACAGGATCCGGCAGATCGGCAATGGCTTCCAGCCCGGACGCAATCGCATCCACACGATCCTCATCGAGCGTCAGCCGATCAATGAAGGAAGCAGCAGCCCCCTTCTTCACCATGGCAGCAACATCTCTGGCATTGGCCACCAGAATGTCTGGCGTAGCGGTGCGCAGTGCTTTGGCGGCTTCAAAAAGCGCTTTATCCTTTTGCGCGCGCGGCGCTATGGCCAGAACAGACGCTGCCGCTTTGGCCGCAGCCCCCAGCGCATCCATCATGGCATTCGTATCCTGAATGTCCGCACCTGCCAGATCGGCAGTTTTAATCTGCGTATTCATGTCCGCTTTCCTCAATTTTTGACAGAATGTGCATCGGGCATGCGCTCATCCGTCCCCGCCACGACCATTGCCATATTGTCCCGGTGGATCATTGTGTCCCGACCAGCATAGCCCAGTCGCGCCTCTATGTCTTTGCTGTGACAGCCAATCAGCCGCCCGGCATCATCGCTGTCATAGGTAATCAGCCCACGCGCCAGATGCACACCATCTGGTCCTGTAATCCAGACACAGTCTCCGCGCTGAAACTGCCCCGATACGGCCGTAACGCCTGCAGGCAACAGGCTTTTGCCACGCTGAAGTGCTGCCACGGCACCAGCATCAACGGTGATAGAACCCTTGGGTTCCAGACTTCCGGCAATCCAGCTTTTGCGAGCAGCCGTTGGATTGGTTGCCGCAGAAAACCATGTTTTGCGCGTATCCTGCCGATCAATCGATGCAAGCGGGTGCAAGGTCTTGCCAGATGCAATCACCATCTGCGCCCCCGCATGGGTCGCAATTTTACCGGCCTCTATTTTGGTTTTCATGCCACCGCGCGATAATTCCGATCCGGCACTGCCTGCCATGGCCTCAATGGCGGGCGTAATCGTGTGTACAATCGGAATGTGCTCGGCAGATGAACCCAGTCCGGGCGGCGCGGTATACAGCCCGTCAATATCCGACAACAGAACCAGACAATCTGCACTGGCCATGGAGGCGACCCGAGCCGCCAGCCGATCATTATCGCCATAACGAATTTCAGATGTGGCAACCGTATCATTCTCGTTGATGATGGGGATGGCCCCAAGCCGCAGCAACGTGTCCAGTGTGGAGCGCGCATTCAAATAGCGTCGCCGCTCTTCAGTATCACTCAAGGTCAGCAAAATCTGCCCGGTCTGATAACCATGACTCGCCAGCACCCTGTTCCAGGCAGGTCCCAGTTCGATCTGACCAACGGCTGCCGCTGCCTGACTTTCTTCCAGCTTCAGCGGACCTGAGGGCAGCTTCAGCAATTGGCGCCCAAGAGCGATGGCGCCAGAAGACACCACCAGCACTTCAACGCCCGCCTTCTTCAATTGTGCCAGGTCATCCGCCAGCGAGGCCAGCCAATTGGCCCGGACCTGACCATTGGCAGCATCCACCAGCAAAGCCGAACCAACTTTGACAACAATGCGTTTGAAAGAGGAAAGTTTCCCACCGTTCATATCAAGTCACACCAGGCCGCGTTTACGCGACCGGGCTCCAGTCAGCTTCCGGCTCATCAACGGCTTGTTCTGCTGCACGGTCCTGTTCAATCATCGCAAAGACTGCACGCAGCACATTCTCAACACCTTCGCCCGTTGCCCCGGACATCATCATCACGTCACCACCGCTGGCTTCGCTGAGCTCTGCAGCGCGTTGCTGGATGTCTTCATCGCTCATGGCATCAATTTTATTGAGCACCACATAAGTTGTCTTTTCGGCCAGACCCCCGCCATACGCCGCCAGTTCAGCACAGACGGTCTCATAGTCCAGCACCACATTCTCGCTGGTGCCGTCGATCAGATGCAACAACACACGGCAGCGCTCCACATGACCCAGAAACCGCACGCCAATTCCAGCCCCCTCATGGGCGCCCTCAATCAGGCCCGGAATATCTGCCAGCACACATTCCCGCGCATCTTGCCGCACAACACCCAGATTGGGATGAATGGTGGTGAAGGGATAATCCGCAATTTTTGGCTTGGCTGCCGTAACACTGGCCAGAAAACTGGACTTGCCTGCATTTGGCAGGCCCACCAGACCAGCATCAGCAATCAGCTTCAACCGCAGCCAAACAGACTTCTCAACACCATCTTCACCGGGATTGGCCCGGCGTGGTGATTGGTTTGTGGATGACTTGAAACGCGCATTGCCAAACCCGCCATTGCCGCCCTTGGCGATCAACACTCGCTGGCCAATTTCGGTCAAATCCGCAATCAGCGTTTCATTATCTTCTTCCAGCACTTGAGTGCCCACCGGCACCTTCATCAACACATCGGCACCATGCGCACCAGTGCGGTTTTTACCCATGCCGTGCACGCCCGTCTTGGCCCTGAAATGCTGCTGATAGCGATAGTCAATAAGGGTGTTCAGACCATTGACGCATTCGACCCAGACATCGCCGCCCTTGCCGCCATCACCACCGTCGGGGCCGCCAAACTGAATGTACTTCTCACGGCGGAAAGACACAGCACCCGCACCGCCATTGCCGGAGCGAATAAAAACACGGGCCTGATCAAGAAATTTCATGGTCTCATACTCTTTCGGGAAATATGTCCCTAGTAATCCATCGCATAGGAATTGCCACGCGTTCGAGCCCGTTTGCGTCCGCCATCAGCTTCCGTGCCGATGCCGAAATAGGCCTCACGTGTCAATTCCATGTCTCTATGGTCCACATCCTCACCTCTGGCAAGACTGTGAACCTTGCTATTGCCGGTTTCCCTGAACCCCAGAAAGCTAAGCACCTTACCAGAACGTGGATTATCGACAAAATGACCGGAGTAGATAACCGGCTCATCACTGATGGCAAACACATGGTCAAGCAGTGCCGCAGCCGCTTCTTTCATGATGCCTTTGCCCCAATAGGTTTTCGCCAGCCAATAACCTATTTCCGGATGCGGGTTGCCCCTGCGCAGCCCGATCAAGCCCAGAAAAACCCCCGTTTTCCAGTCACTGATTGCAAGGCACATTTCACCACACACGCTGTTTTTTGAAAACTCTTTAAGAAAAGCGTCAAAATGGTCAGCGGTGTAGGGAAAGGGGACCTGTGCCAGATTCCGCGCTACATCTTCATCCGACAGGGCAACCACCACCGCATCACGGTGTTCCGGCCCGACCGGAGAAAGACGCAGACGATCGGTCACAATGTCCACATGCCCCGCTTCCAGATCAGGCGGCGTGACATCTTCCAGCTGTTTTCTAAACATCGTCTCTTCCCCAGGCTTTCAGACTTTCCCAGCTTCGTCGGTCAAGCACATAACGTTCCACCGGCTGCATACCCATCAACGCGACAGAATGCACCATTGCGTTTTCGCGGAATTGAAAGCCGCATTTTTCAATCACCCGTCGGCCGCGCGCATTGGTAACCCGGCAGGTTGCCCAGACCGAACAGGCCAGAGTTCGGCCAAAAATATGGTCAATCAATGCATGACAGGCTTCAGCCGCATGGCCCTGCCCCCAATGGGCTTCGCCCAGCCAGTAACCGATCTCAAATCCTTCATACCCAGCCGATGGCTTGCCATAGCTACAGGCACCAATCACCTGATCACTGGCTTCATCCGGTCCGCTGCTATCTGAGTCTGATTTCAGAACGATGACATAGGCACAGCGGTTGTCATGGCTTTCATTGGCAGCCGCGATCCAGTCCACGGCGTCAGCACTGCTGTAAGGATGCGGCATGTTTGAGGTTTGGGTTGCCACATTTGGATTATTTGCAAGCTCGGCAATCTGCAACGTGTCAGACGCATGGGGCGCCCGCAGCAAAAGCCGTTTAAGACTTACCGGCGTGCAGCATGGACGCAGGCAGGTGTCTGTCACCGCTTCCAGACAGTCCTGCACCCGGCTGTCTATATCGTCGCTTTGTAAATCTTCACCGTCGTTCTCGTCCGTCATGACCTGGAATCCCGAAGTAAAAGAAAAGGGGAGATGGTTGCCCCATCTCCCCTTTGAAAATTCGGAATTTTGAATTCCGCCGGGTCAATGAGACACCGGCGGTTTTAAAGAGTTGCCGGTTACTCTGCTGCTTCCATCACGGGAAGTACGGATACGTAGGTTCGGCCATTGGCTTTGGCTTGGAACTTCACGTTACCCATGTCTTTCGCAAAAATGGTATGATCTTTTCCCATGCCAACGCCTGTGCCCGGATGCCACTTAGTGCCCCGCTGACGCAGAATAATGTTGCCTGGAATCACAGCCTCGCCGCCATACTTCTTCACACCAAGACGACGGCCTGCTGAATCGCGACCATTGCGTGAAGAACCGCCTGCTTTTTTATGTGCCATGCTATTCGTCCTAATTTCTTAACTGCAGGTTGTCCAAAATCCGGAAATCAAACCCGCAAGATATTCAAATTCAAATTTCTTTTATCAGCCGTTTCAGCCTTCGGCAAGCACCTTGGCCTGACCGATCCAGTCTTCACGACCAATGCGGCCTTTAAACGACAAGGCGTCATCAACCCGCGTCACATCTTCCTCAGTGAAAGCTGCAACCTGCGCGTATTTGGTGATACCCAAACCGTGCAGTTTCTTCTCAAGCACCGGACCGACACCGGAAATCTTTTTCAGATCATCCGGCTCACCTTCAGGAGCTGCGAACAAAGCTGCAGGCGCAGCATCTGCAGCCTTTTCTGCTTTTGGAGCAGCTTTGGGCTCTTCAGCCTTTGGCGCTTCTTCTGTCTTCGGAGCAGCCTTCTTGGCTTTCTTCGGTGCAGATTTTCCGTCTGTCAGAATATCTGTCACGCGCACAATCGTCAGATCCTGACGATGCCCGTTACGACGACGTGAGTTCTGGCGGCGACGCTTCTTGAAGATGATGATCTTGTCGCCACGTGCCTGACGCACGATTTCAGCCACAACACTGGCACCATCAACTGTTGGCGCACCAATCAGGGGCGCATCTGCACCACCAACCATCAGAACTTCTTTGAATTCGATCGTATCACCAGCTTCACCGGCCAAACGCTCAATCGTAATCTCATCATCGGCGGCAACGCGATATTGCTTTCCGCCTGTTTTGATGACTGCGAACATATTTTTTCTCCATGCTCCGCTTAACTGTACCCTTGGATCTCAGAATTGAGACATGCCAGAGTCAGCCAACTTTTTTCAGTCAGCACCCTTTGAAAAAAGATGCAGGTTTAAATGTGTACATTAAATGTGAGGACAGCTTCTTATGAGCCGATATCTCATCGTACAACAACAAAAGGCGGCCAAAAGCCACCCGTCGCGATGCTATAGATGGGAAACCGGCACTTTTGTCAAGAAGTGATGCATCAAACTCGCTGCAAAAACGCAATTTACAGGGGATTACCCCCCTTGTCTGCACACTATGCCCTGTGTATGGTCCGCCGGCTTTGACGACCACATTCCAACGCCCCTATCGGGCCAGATGTCAAACAGCTCGCGGAGAGATGCCGGAGTGGTCGAACGGGGCGGTCTCGAAAACCGTTGTGCGCGCAAGCGTACCCAGGGTTCGAATCCCTGTCTCTCCGCCATTTTACACTTTCCCATGTTGATATCTCCTAAGATATTGAAGGGTAAGGTGGTTTTTGGGGTTCGAAGTCCTTGATTTCGGCAGTACACCAATTTCTCCTCAAAGGTGAGCTTTAAGACGGTTCTTTTGTCTTCTATGCGGTCGGAAGCCCATAGTTTGCCTGGGTTTGCGAGAAAGTTCAGGGCGAGTTCGAACATTTCATCAAAGGGCCGCTGCGGAGCGAAGTTATTTTGCAGTTTTTCGGCTTTGAGCAGCTTGTCTTTCTCCAGTTTGGCAATGCGACGTTCATAGGCTGTTACGGCTGCATTGCTTTGGGCATCGACAAGGCGGTCCATTAGTTTTTCAATGTCCTTGTCGATTTGCAGCATATCGCGGCGCATGGCTTTCTTCATCTCCCCTGCTCTGGCAAGGCAAAGTTCCCATTCACGTTTGAAGATAATGGTGAGGTAGCTCACCAGTCGCTTTGAGGGCTCCAATTGTCCAAGCATGGTTTCAAACGCATCTTCGATGTCGCTGCGTTTGATGGATTTACGGAAGTTGTCACAATCCTTGTTGTAGCAAGAATAGTATGCGTGGTTCTTACCTGTCTTGCTGGTCGAAAAAGCGCCCGTGAGCGGCTTTGAGCACGTGCAGGCGATGAAGCCGCGCAGCGGGAACTCCATATTGATGTCCTTGCGTACCGGGGCTCTGGCGGCCTGTGCAATACGTTCCTGATTACGCTGGTACTCCTCAAGTGTGATGAGAGCCGGATGGTGGCCCTTTCTAAGGCTGATGCCCCACTTAGCGTACTCAACGTACCCGGCGTAAATTGGCCGCGTCAGCAAGCGCATAACGTCTTCAAACCGGACATCTCCACGCTGGTCTCTATTGGGATACTGATCTTGGGATTCCAGAAAGCGTTTTACTTCTGCCTGTGTTTCAAAACGACCTGATGCAAATCCGCTTAGGGCTTCTTGAACAATGGAGGCAACGGGTTCGTTGCGCGCCAGAACGCGACCATTGCCCCTCTCTTCAACATAGACGTAGCCCGGAGGTTTTTGAAAAACCCAGTAACCGTTCATCACGCGTGCCCGCATCCGGTTTTTCGTGGTTTCAGCGTTCTTGAGGCGAAAGTGTTGCGCATTGAGGGCTTGCATGCCTTCAAAATACTTACCGTCTGAATCTTCACGGAACTCGGTGTTGGGACAATCCATCTGCGCGCCGGTGTTAAAAATGGCGTCTCTCAGATCAAGATAGGCGCGGATATCACGCGCAAGACGGCTGATGTCATCAAAGACAACAACATAGCTTTCTGGGTCTTTGCTGCGCTGTAGGAACTGCAAGAGTTCACGGATGCCGGGGCGATCTACCAGTTTTCCCGATATGGCGCGATCATAGAACACGCGTTCAACCTCATGTCCCTTGTAGCGCACATATTCGCGGCAGCGTGTTTCTTGGGAGCGTAATCCGTCGCCCTTACGTGCCTGACTCTCGGATGAGATTCTGCAATACAGCAGCGCTTTCAGTTTTGTGGCGGTTGGAGCGTTTGTCTGATGGGTCATAGGTCTTGCCTTTCTAAGCGTTGTTCCTTTTCGCGCTGTTGCGGTCTGTGTTTTTCGTTTTGAGCCAGTTGAACGGGATGGATGCCAAAGCCAAGATCAATAAAACTCATGACAATATTGCCGATGATTTCTATGAGTTCGCGCTTGCGGGCTTCGCTGACATTCGGGTCATCAATCACCTGTTGATAGTAATCAACATCAATGGCGAATGCCGGGGTATTGCCTTCGTTCTGTGGCAATCGGGTTATTGGATTTTCGTGCTGCGTATCCTTGTTGTGATTGGGTGGTGTTGTCACGTGCTGGTCCTTGCTGTCGGGGGTTATGTGCTGTTCATGCTTCTCTCCTTTCCTTGATCGGGGGCTGCCTTAGAAGTGTAACTGAGGCAAGGACTCCCGATCAAAGAATTTTGACAAAACTATCCACTTACCGTTCATAGGTTGGTGATTGTTCCGGGTATCCCTGGCCGGGACGATCTGGCTCTGCTTCAGCCATGGCGCTGTCACGCTGGGCTTCAAGACTGTGGGTCTCGTCTTGTGTTGGCAGAGGCGGGTCATTGATCTCACGCAGCTCATCCGGTGTTGGCGCTTGCGCGGATTGTTCCGGCGCTTTCTCCTGATTGCGCTGTTTGTCTTGCTGGCGCAGTTGCGTGATGGATTGATAGGCTTCGCCTGCCAATTGCTGGACCTTTAGAATATCCGTGCCGCCGAATGACTGCGCTTCTGCAATCTGCTGTGTTTGCGGGTTGGTGTAAGTCCGCGCGAAAGTAGTCGAATAGTAAGGATTTCCCTCATTCGATACATTGCGCCAAACTTTGGCTGAGATGGCACCATCTCTATGGGTTGCTACTGGGGCGTTTTTAGTTTGGTTTGACATTTTGCTTTCCTTTTGTTTGCAATTGTTAATTTTACCAATGGGAATACTATCCTATATATTGGCATTTGTCAATGTATTTATGAATATCCTCCTATTTAATCTGTAATTATACTTTAGGCACCTATCGCTCCGGACCGCGATATTCGGGCGTTATTTTCTGGTCTTCGGGATAGTGAGGCGTGTTGCTCTCAAACCGCTCATTTTGCGCCATGGCGGCGTCCCGCTGCGCTGACAGCCAATTTTGGTTCCACTTTTCATTGAATGTGGCCCGGTCTACCGGGTCTCTGATTTCTGGCGGCGGTGTTAAAGCAATGGTGGGCTGATCTTGATCCGCCATGCTTTTGGCGTAAGCGATTTGTGCTTCACGCCTCTGGGCTTCTGTTTTGTCCTCGTCTTGCATATGAGCGACCCGTTCAGGGCTGCGGTTCTGATCAAAATCATTGCGAATTGCTGGCAGGCTCAGCACGGCCTCATTCGACATCCACGGACCATCCACCACATCAAAGGTGGGTTTGGGGTTGTCGCGTTCGATCATTGCCTTGTTAAAGGCTATCTGGCCGGGCGGCCGGTCTTCCAGCAGATGTTGGTTCTTGTCTGGAAACTCTGCTTCCGCCAGATAATCGACGTCATATTCTGCTGAATTAGAGGTTTCAAAAAGCCGGAAAATCATTGCCAGTCCTCCTTGTTCAAGATGGCAAGCAAGGGGCATTCCGGCCCGTGATCCGTCCACACAAAGCCGCGCGAGCCAAGATAGGTGCATCTGGAGCCCTCATAGGAAACTGCCAGATGCGGACCAATGGGCGAGATGAAGAACAGGGCAAGTGCCAGGACTGGCCATACACTGATGAGGCGACTCACCCTTCGGCAGTGCTGTCCCATGCGCCAAAGATGGTACTTTTGTTCTGCGAGTTGCCGCTTTGGTCCGCGCCGGAGCAATTCTCTCATGCGACGGAACAGGCTAGCGGCTCTTTTGCCGCTGCGCGTTATTTTTAGCTTTATGGGCAGCCGATACGGTTTGCCATGGAACGGGTTGATATCTATCTGGTCACGAAACGGATCAATCGCAGCGACAGAAGGCAAGTCGACCAGCATCGGCTTGTTGCTGCGAATGAACAAAATGCCTTTGCTTAATCGACGTATCTGATCAGTTGTAAGTAAGGGCTTTCCATCTTCTTGATAGCTCGTGCCACCAATCTCAAAGTCCTTGGTGTCGGTGCTGCCGCTGCGCCCAACTGCAATGTAGGACGCATCGCCCAACATCTTGACGATCAATTCGAGCGTTTCCTGATCTCTGGTTCCCTTTAAGAACAGCACGATCTCACTCTCACTTATGATGGAGGAGACGGCTTCAGGTCCGTAATTTTTACGAAGAGCCGGAATGTTTTGCCCGTAGATCATGTAACGCAAGCCATAGCCGCGGCTCCAAGTGGTTTGCTCGTCCAAATCCGGAAGCGTTTGATTGCCTGCCTCGTCGGCAATGATATGAACCAAAGCGTGCTTGTTTTTGTGTCGCTTCATCTCCTGTGCGAAGCAGTATTGATACAGCTCCATCAAAGGTAGCTGCGCATTCTTCCGTGACACATCAGGAATGACAAAAACCGAGGCGACACCCTCTTTCATTTCAGAGAAACGAAAGGTGCTTCGTTTTGTGATTTTGTGAGCCCGAGTTGTGATGTTGTATCGCTCAACTGCTTGCTGCGCGCCGCTCAAGAACGGACCGTATGTGCGTGAATCTCCCTCTTTCAACAGATCAGCAACACTTGTCGCCAATTCACGAAAATATGTGAGGTAGTTGTTCACGTCTTCGGGCGCATGCTGATTGATCCAAGGGCTTTCTTCCAGCGGCATCTTCATAAATTTCTTGCTCATTGGACGGTCTCATCATCATTGGATTGCGCCAATCGACCGCAAGCCCATTGCGCGTGTTTCAGGAGGTTCGTCTTGTCATTAAGCATGGCTGCCACGTCGCCAAGGGTCGCGTTGTGGCCCTTGATCAACACGCATATCTGTGTCGCAAAACCGATCAGGCCTCGACTGCCATTTCTGAAGTATTCGTTACCGTCTTGGCTGAGGCCTCCGATAGGCTCTTGGACGAGGCGAATACCCAATTCGTGAACATCATCGCTAATGTCCATGAGGCCACCATTTGCCCAATAGGAGTCCGCAATCAATACCAATGGATTGTAGTGGTCACTTTCTCCCAGAATATCAGTGTTGATATCGCCCAGATTGAGAATTCTGACGGTCTCACCGCGTTCTCTCAACGCACGAGCAGTGATACAGGCATTTTCCGATTTGAAATCGCTCACCAATTTTGAGCCTTTGATGCTCTTGATGTTTGGCTGAACCGACCCCACTCCCTTGCCGGAACCCGTTGTTCCAAGGATTAGAGAATTTGACCCAACAGGAGCCATGACCTCCTCACCATTAAACGCTCCCCAATATGGTCCCCACTCATCATCCGGCAGCAGGTCATGTCGAATTTCGTCCAACGATTGGACAAAGCCCGCCGTCCCTTTATTGCCGCTGGCCGTAGTGGCGGACTTGAGATCATACCAATTTCCAAGTTTCCAAAACACGTCTGAAACCAACGCGGCAATCCCGGCAAACAACAAGAGAGCAGCTGCCGCAGAAGGAGTATTGATCAATGCCCCATAAAGTGGCGGACCAAAATATTGGAAAACGAAGTATGCGATGACCCCCGCGACAAGCGCGGGAGCTATCCTAATATCGTTGCGATCACGAACCTGATCGGACATCGTGCTATCCACCCTGCCGGATGCGGATCACATCGACGCTCTGCGCGCCCGCATCTGTCAGGAAGTCTTTCCACCATTGAGTGAGTTCAGGCTCAGTACAGAACGCGTATGGTGCTTCACCAAGAGTTCCCCGCACCAGCAAGTAGATCGTGACATCTGTACCCACCAGCGGCGCGGGCCGAACACGGTCAAACTCAGGGCTTTCCTTGAATGAAAAATAGCTTGGGAGATGCCCCTGTGTCTTACAGAACTGAAGGTCTGTCGTGTTTTGCAACATGTCGGAGACGATAATGAGCTGCTTTTGAGCCGCCCCGTCTGAAAATGCGGGCAAACGGGACAGACTTTGAATTTGCTCCAGGATTGGGCTTTCACGGCTTTGACGATTCGTAGCGGTTGGATCGACGGCGAATATCTCGGCCAGTTGAGGCTCTACCTGTTTCTCAAACGTCTTTTCCGATTGACGCTTCAGAAATGCCGCCGTTGCACCTGCAGCGCCGATATTCTCTAATTCCGCTGATGATTTGGCACTGCCGCAAAGCTCAATGACTGGATCAGGAATCGTCCCAATCCGGCTTTCCTGCGTTGTAATGACAGAAAGAAACTCATTGAACCCAAGGTCTCGCTTATACAGGTTTGTAAAGGCCCGGATCAAATCCCGGCTTTGCACACCATCAAAGCCTGGGTCAGAGCTATCGACAAAAGCCACTGTGCTGTCTTGGGCTGTCGTTTGCGTGTAACAACCGGTTTCTGCGTCAGGCTTTAGCGTGTTCGCATCTTGCAGGGCGATGTAACCCGCGCCAGCCATAGCAGCCGAACAGAAGGCAACCCCTCCCAACAATTTCAGCAAGCGGCCCGAATTGTTCTTGCCGCGAGCACCATAGGCCGGGCGTCCTCGATTGCCGCTCGACCATTTGTTACGGCCTGTGCGTGATCGAGATGTATTTTGAAACAAAATGCTCATATCAAAGTTCCTTCTGATTGGGATTTCGGTTTCATCGCGGCCTTGTAAGCTGCATCGACTTTTTCAATGGCCGATTGACGCGCGTTCAAAAGCTCATCGAGCGCCTGTTGCCGTTCTTCTGTGAATCCGGCAGAGAGGTTGGAAATGTCGACCTCAACAGGGGCAATTCGATCTTTAAGCTTATTCATATCGATGCCCCAATGGGGGAGTGAAGATTGGTCCAATCGTGCTCCGGTGACGATCTCATGAACCTCAACTTGCTTTGCAACAAACGCGGAGAACTCTACATCCGCCTTCGAAATTTCAGACAAAACCGCTTCTCGATGACTGTCAGTATCCTGAATGCCTTGGCGTACATTTCGAGCATTGTCTGTGACTTCGTCTGCCATCTCCTGAATGAGGTCGACGCCATCATCGTAGTGCCAGTCGATTTCACCAAGAGCGTCGTCATGGACAGCTTCGATAGATTGCTGCGCAATACTCTCGGCCTGGGTTGCATCTGAATAATTTGGATAGGGATCAGAGAATGCACGCAGGCCCTTGAACCAACTCAGCACAGCAAAGCTTCCACCCAACACCCAAAGAATTATCGAATGAAAGTCAGACACTGCGACAGTGAGAGATTCCAAAGAGTATGAAATCTGCGTTGTGCCAGTCGCCCTCACAATGCCGGACAGGAGCAATAGGCAGACAATCAACAGACATACAATGATGCTCGCCGTCCGACCCGCGAACCGCATCTGCTTGTATTTTGGATTGTCATCAATGGCTTCAGAGCCATAGTTCCAATACTTACCCGCAATGTTGCCGCCAATAACGCCAGAGAGCAAAATGTTTGCGCACGAAATCGTCAGTCCAAGCCCCAGAGCCTCCGTTACGCTGGCAACATGCCCACCACCGAGAAACACCAAAGCCGTCATAGCGCCCTCAATGACGGCCAAGACCGCGAATATCATCAAACTCACCGCAGCGTCTGGATGTACTGGTAGACGGGTGAGACTGTGTAACAATTGGAACTGACGACGATAGTTTTCAGCGGCCTGCTTGTTCTCACTGGCAGTTTCCAATTGAGACGCTGCTGATGTTGCGGTCGCTCCAATCTGCGACTTCTTCAAATCACAGACAGTCGCAGGAGATGGTGCAATTTCCTGCGAATCTGCTTTCAGTTCAGCTAGATGCTCGTTGCAGTCTAGAATTTGCTGATCGAGCTTAACATGCACCTCGCTTGCTTTTTTCGCGATTCCGGCGTCTATTCTGCCCCCCAAAGCGGAACCTGTGATCCTCTCTTCGATGTGGTCATAACTCATATCTATTCACTCCTATTGTGATTGACGAGCGCCTGAAACGCAGATTTTGAGACACGCACAGCGGTGCGTGTTGCGGTGATTAGCTGATCAATTTTGCTGGGAATTGCCGCATCAAAGACGAGCCAACGAAAGGCCGCCGTGAGCAAAGCAAAGGTCTTCCAAGAGATGACGAGGAGCATTGTCAGGGTCATCATATGGTAAAACTGAATTGCCTCATCCAAAGTCATGCCGTGGACGCAAGGTTCCTCTGTGCTTGTGCGTGCCCACCGTTCGATCACCCCGCTCCCATCGAGGTAAAAGTAGGCAAACGTGGCAACAACAATTGTGGCGTACGCTGAAAATGACGCACACTGCGCGAGCGAATTTGCCCTGCGCTGGAGTGTGTCTACCTCCAATTTTGTTTCGGTTTTGCCCGTCATTTCAGTCTCCTTGTTGCGTCTAAATCCATCAAATTTTGAGCGCACCTCACTCGTGCTCCGCGAATAGGCATTGCGGTGCTGATCACCCGGTAGGGCTTAAGTTGAGGTCTGGTCGTTGGTCCGAGTTAGTTCAGTTGCATAGGCTCACCGCCACACATTCTGTTTCCGCACACAAGTCTTGCGGTATGATTGGCCCAAGCGTTTTGACCGCAACTCGGGCAGTTAAATTTCCGTTTGGATTGGTCTTTCTTCTGGGAACCAGTATCTTCGCCCCCCGGAACTATTGCCTGGGATTGCGCGTCCGCCCACTTGAGTGCGAAACCTGTCGCAAGCAGCTCGCGGGTTACAATTTGGAACGGGCCGCCTTCTTCTATGTAGTGGCTGACGCGAGTGCCGGTTTTCTTTCCACCAGGCTTACCTGTGTCGGATGGGATGAGGCCGATTTCTTCCATCTTCCGCGCCCACTCCAGATCATGATAGGTGCGACATTTGAGACGACGGTTTTGTTTTTTTGAAAAGTAAAATTGCCAGTGATGGGTTAACTCATGGACAAATGTTGAAAGGATTTCCTCGTCTGAACGATCGACCATCAATGCCGGGTTCAGAGCGATCTCGTTAGTGAGGTTTTGTGGGTTGTCAGTTTCTGCAAATTTGTTCCCCCAAAAGTAACCAAATGCTCTTCTGGAACGATGGAGTGTAATCAGGCAATGCGGCAAACACCCGTCGAACAAATCTCCATTGTAAACGTCTAGTGCGTATTGAAGCGCTCCGTACGTCTCGACAGTTGGACCACGACCATTTTTTTTATCGTACGAGGGAAAAGTGATTTCTGGAACAGAAGGAGAAACCGTTAGCGATTTGCGCGCCACAGATTCGATGCCGGACATTTCACTAACTTTGGTCATTTGGTACAGCTCCTAACCATCGGGGATGCTAGGAACCATATGAGGGTAAATTTACCCTATGTCAATAGACTGAAGGTAAATAAACCCTCGATACGTGAAAAACGCCCTATTCCTTGCCTTTTGGAATGAGCGTCAACTCGATCTTAAAACCGATGCTGTCTGCAATCTTGCACATTGTCTTGAGGCTTGGGTCTGTTATGCCATGTTCTATTTGTCGGAGGTTTTTTGGATCAATGCCTGATTCACGGGCTGTTGCACGCTGACTTTTCCCTTCGTCCTTCCGCGCGCGTTGGAACATCTCACCAAAGGCTTTTGCCTCAGCAGCAGAAGTGAAACCGTCCTGAATATTCTCTTTGGGTTCTAGTGTTGGTTTTTCGCCATCTGGCATTACATTTTGCGCTGTGGGTCGCGCTACGTCGCTTGTATTAATATAAAAATCAATAATAATATTATCAGATTTAGCAAGAGATGACCTAATGCTTTCTAGTGTTTCTATTATTTCTTTCCCACGTAAATATTTGTATGATTCTGGCAATACAAAATATTTTTCTCCTCTAATTGTCACTTTATTTATATAAACGCCAGATTCATATGCAAATTCATAACTATTTTTTCTTTTTTCATCAAAGATAAAAACACTGCTTCTCTCTTCATGAAACGGCATTAGAGAACGTGATTGGCGTAAACTTGTAAGAAACATCTTGTTGAATACACTAACCGGCCAGTTGTGTACTCCAAAAACGCTACTTTTTGGGGTTTTTGGAAGAGAAACATTGGTTATATCAGTAAATTTTGTTGTTTTTCTAATTGGTTCTTCGGATTGTTTTTCGGATTTAGCAACCATATCTCTATTCCCACATCCTAGCGGCTATACGCCGCTCTTCCTTGCCCATTGCATCGACATAGATGGCCGTGGTTTCAATGGAATCTGCGCATCCATTTATTGAGCATGTTAAGCGGTGCAACGTTTAAAACAGCATTAATCCCGTACCCATGCCGCAAGCCTTTTCATGTCCTGTGCGGCGCGTCTGGTATTCTGGCCTCAATCATAACAGGTTTCACGATCAGCCACACCCGTGCACGTAATAATACCAACATCATGCTGCGCTACTATAACACCCTGCGCGGCAGCATCGTCCTGTTCTTATAACCCTATCGCATCTGCCTAAATAGCACTCATTGTCATAGATGTTGGGCCAAACGCTCACATAACATATTCAATGCGATTCCAAAACTTGTGGAGCTGAATCCAATTCGAAGTCTCTGGCTTCATTCTTGAGCTTGAAACAGTAGCGCTAACGGAATTGCCAGTTTATCTTTTCGTTTTTGACTTCCATCCTTAAAATGCGGTATAATATAAGCTGTTGAAACCTAGGCGCAAAATCGCTTAGTCAGGCTTAGAAATCCTGCGTAAACATCGATCTTTTTTAGGTCGGATGGCCACTGAATAAAGTCTCCGACTGAATAGGTGGCGGTATGTTTACGTACTTTTCTAACATCCGACCACCAAGATCAAAACATTTGATGTAGAGGCTGGATTGGACAATCAAGACAACGAATTTGACAAGATTGAAAGTGCGGCAGCGGATAAGCGTTGGCAGCAGGACATTGATGATCTCAATAATGAGCTTTCCGGCAATGATGTAGGCCGCACTGCGCGGTTTCTATCGCCGGAAGTGCGCGACCGGCTGTTGGCACAAAAGCAAGGAAAGCCATCCAGGGCCATGAATGCTTTGGAAATGGCCTTGATGGCCAATCCCGCTTATGCAGAGATTCACAAGGCGGCGGTAAATGAGACGCGTGCGGCACAGCGCACAGCGCAAGCCTTTCAGGATGATGTTGACCTAGCGCTTTCCGAGGTCCGGGCAAACATTGCGAGCATGCTGGATGAAGCCGTCACCCTACCGGATGGGCGCAAGGCGTTTATGGGCAAAGACGGCCTCGCATGGACAGTCGACGGCGAGCGCGTTGATGATGCGATAACGGCGGGTATTGATTGGTCGGGGCGGCCTGCAAGCGACGAATATCAAGAGTTACTTGATCGGGAAGAGGCATTGGGAAACGCCTCCCATCTGGGACGACAACTGAGTAACCGCCTTGGAGAGATTCACAATGAGTTGAATGACGAGGACGAGCCGCCTTCCGTAGAAGCAATTGAGAACTATCGCGCAGAAATCGAAGCGATAGAAGCTGAATTAAATTCAAGTGCAGATGAACTTAATATCAAAACTGAGAACAAATCGATTGAGAATGATGTGGCTCCAGATATTGCGGCATTAAATCAGAACGCAGTCCCTACTCTATAGATCGCCAAATTTCCCGCACTCTTTTTGCAAAACGGCAATGATAATGCCGCTTGGCAGATGCGTCGGATATCCCGCCATTATGTCCAATATTTCTGTTCGGCGTTTTTCCTTGCCTACATCCGTATTCGAATACCAACCCCCGATACATCCAGCAAAATCGGGCCTTATCTGCGTTGCGATAACCCCTGCGGTTAGCACAGAGACATTGATGAACGTGTCCTGAGCCGCGCGATCCCAAGACAGGAATTCTTCAACTCTTGTTCCGTCGACTGCATGTGCCTGTGGGCAACTTGAGACGATAAACGCAAATAGACTTGCGGTTACAATTCGTCGGGTCATGATCATAAGGGAAGGTATTTGTTAAAACTAAAAAACGAAGGAAATATGTTTGGGCTGAATCTAAAAAACCTCGGATATCCGAGGCTTCTGAGACTCATAAATGACACGGCATCCACTTTTGACCACACGAACAAAAGGCTTCCCTTTTGTCACTTGGGAAGGATGTCATTTTGACCACAAATCTTGATGCAACAATGGGGCGTCGTATCGGTTACGCGCGTGTGTCAACCGAGCGGCAGACAACCGAACAACAAGTCGCAGAGCTACGCCGCTCGGGATGCTGTCAGATATTCGTGGATGATGGAATTAAAGCCACAGCCAAACACCGACCTGCATTAAAAGCCGCAGAGCGGGCGCTCAAAGACGGAGATGTCTTCGTCGTCTGGGCTATAGACCGTGCCTTTCGCTCCACTCTTGAAGCCATTGTCTTTCTGGAAGCCATCAATGCCAAAGGCGTTGAGTTTCATTCTCTCACACAAAACATCGACACGCGCACGCCAGAGGGGCGCAAGTGGTTTATCGACACTGCCTCCTGGGCAGAATACGAGCGTGAGATCATATCCCGCCGTACAAAGCTGCAAATGGCCAACGCCAAAGCCAACGGGGCAACATTCGGCAGAAAACACAGCCTGACGCCTAAGGCTGCATTGAGAGCCTATAACGAAGTCAATCAGCAAGGCCGCTCCATAACCAGCGTTGCCAAGAAGTTCCGCTGTTCCCCGATCACCCTGCGCCGGACGTTTAAACGTCTCAGCCTTGAAGAACTCACCACCACTCAAACCGAAAGGAGACTTCCATGACTACACCGCAACCGCCGCCATTCGGCAGCATTGACTACGATGCCCTAATGGAACGGCTTATCGACACCATGACGTGCCTTGTTTCAATGGAGCAGGATTTTCAAGCGGCAAAGCTCAATCTTGAAACCACCGCTGACATATTGGCCGATGCATTCAATGATCATCCCAATGAAGTTCTCAAAGCCAAATTCGCACACTTGATTGAACAATGGTAAACCGTACCGTCTGCGCTTCACTGGTATTACCGCAGAAGTTCTAAATTCCGTGAGCTGCGTTTCACGCAAGGTGTGCGCGTGGTAATACCACACGCAATGCTCGCTGCCCTTACGGGCCAGCTTCGGCAGGGAGATGCTGCGCTCTCCCGTTGCATCCCTCTGGCCCATCGCTCCCAGAAGCTGTTCTGCAGATAGACCATACTAGGGTTTGGAATCAATTGTTCCAGCATTTGATTGTAAAGAGTTGGGCCATTGACAGGAAGTTTTTAGCCTATTTCTCGAAGCGTATTGCCAGCCAGCGCATGTCCTTCATTTTGCAGAAGAACCGTTCAACTACATTTCTTTGCCGATAAAGATTTACGTCATGTGGGACTGGTTGTCGTGCGTTGCTTTTGGGAGGAGTAACCGCCAGCGCTCCCTCATCGATGATTTGTTGCCTGATCTTAGTGCTGCCATAGGCTTTGTTGGCTACGATGGCGAGTGGTAATTTATCTTAAGGGCACCTCTAACAATACCGTTTTATCTGATTAGTAGTCCGATTTTGGCCTGCGCTGAAGCGTTTTTGACCAAGGTTATTATGATTACCGCGCTCTGGCGGGGCAATCATTCTCCAAATCCAACCTCCGGACAGACTGCTCCTGCAAAACTCATGGGGACCCAGCCATGGCGAGACGTTTCAACTGAACCAGACGGCGCATGTTGTAGGTCAGGTTCTTCAGACCGATCCTTGCCTTGGCCCGCGCCAGCCCGATGCTGCGCACCAGCGTCCCGCCCATGTCGTTACTCTGAGCACCGAAGACATGCTCCACACGAGCCCGGACCTTCGAACGGGTTTTGTTGCCCTGCATCTCCCGGTTGGTCAACGGCTTGTTACGAAGGCCCTTGCGGTGGACACGGCTCTTCAGACCCTTATCAGCTAACTTTGCCTCAATCTGTGCCGATCGATAAGCGCTGTCTGCCCACACATCTGATGCCGTGTTGTCTGGGTCGAGGATATCCTCAATGACCTGACTGTCATGCACTGCCGCGTCCGTCACTTGGTAACGCCGCACCAGCTTGTGACGGCGGTCAATATTCACGTGGTTCTTGTATCCGTAGTGGCTCTTGCCGTGCTTCTTTGTCCACCGCGCATCCTTATCCTTCTGGCAATGCCTGGCCGGGTTGTCTTCCCAGCCCTGCGGCGTCTCACCTTCCTTAATCTTTGCGTTCTCATCACGGCTGTTGCGCTGTTTGGGAACCGCGACGATCGAAGCGTCGATAATCTGACCACCCATAGCAAGGTAACCCTGTTTTTCCAGATAGCCGTCGAAGTCCTCAAACAAGGCTTCGATCACGCCAGCCCGAGCCAAATGTTCCCGGTACATCCATACCGTCTTGGCGTCCGGGACTTTATCCTCAAGGCCCAAACCCAAAAACCGGATGAAGGAAAAGCGGTCTCGAATTTGATATTCCACCTGGTCATCAGACAGGTTGTAAAGTGCACAAAGAACGATCGCCTTGAACATCACAACAGCGTCCCAGGGCTTGCACCCCGCATTCGACTTGCGCTCCTCGGGCGGCTTGCGCCATGCCGCTTCCAGGCGGACCCGGAAGTCCTCCCACGAAACAACCGCATCAATCTTCACCAACGGGTCGTTCTTGGTGTCCAGACCCGCATATCGGTTAGCGATGTCAAAAAAACCCATCTGTCCCATATCTGACCACCCAAATCACTGCGTCGATGTTGTGATTCTACCCGATCAAAGCTGGAGTGGGTATTTTTAGAGGCGCCCTTAATCCAGATAGGCGTGCATCATTTGACTGTCATGCAATTGTCCGCCACATACAACCAATCTTAATGGGCGTCCTACCGTGTCCACAGCTGCGTGGACTTTGCTCGTGCGACCAACTCCTTCTCAGCTATGCTTGCATCGCTGAGAAGGCCTCGTGAGCGGCCTATACCTTCTTCCAGTTCCTCTTTTGTCGACCCAGCTGCCGCACGGTGAGCTTTGACGATGGAAGCGTCGATGAAGAACAGGGCATCTTCACACTCTTGGGCAAGAACTTCGAATATCTCTTGCCGAACACCCCGCTCGCCCCAGCGCACGCAACGGTTATAAACTGTGGTTCGTGGGCCGTACTTTAGTTCATTCACATGCCCGAGCGATTGATACTCAGCTTTGCCGTCCTTGAAGCCATCATAAGGATTTCGGCACGTCCTATACCATCATCACGCCACCGCCATCGGCCAACATTGAGAATCTACATTACCGAATGCCTGTGATTTCGAAGTCAGAAAATTACGTTGCCGGGACCTCTGTCGACACATCAACCGATGATGCTCTATCGCTGATGGAGATTACAACGATAGCGAACTGGTGTTTCATCTAGCATCAAAGGATCTGGTGAACACGCAGAAAAATGTTCCAAAAGCCATGGACGAAGTTGCTTAATGAAAAAGGCCCGCCGAAGCGAGCCTTGGGAGTTGTAGATATTGTTGTGGTGGCGCGCCGAGAAGCAGCGCCTAGCCTATCTTCCATCGAGTATCTTTACGGCTGTGCGCATGAAAGATACAATCTCTTAATGTAGTGAATTAAGTTTGGGTGAATTTTAGATGAGTACAAGACGATTATCTGAGAGTAGATTTATTCATGAACTAAAATGGCATTTTGGCCGCCGTTGGAAGAGCGCGGCGAAATACGCCTCGGAGCGAAGGTTCCTAAAATATTGTGATGCTGCGAATGGCGGCCTCGCGCTTGATTTTGGCGCAAATGTTGGCGATGTGACGGAATACCTGCTTCAAAAAGGTATGAAAGTTATTGCATTTGAGCCAGACCCAAGATGCTTGGAGGTTCTCCACCAACGATTTTCAAATAATGCAAACGTTCAAATCATGCCCGTGGCTGTTTCTGTTGTGAATACAGATATGAAGTTATTTGTTCAAGGAGGTGAAACCGGTAATACAACTTCTTCGTCTCTGATCAAGCGCAGTAAACACACTAAGGATTTTTCATATACTATCAGTGCAATCAATATATTCGAGTTCATGAAAAATCTGCCCTCACCACCCTATTTAACTAAGATGGATATTGAGGGAGCCGAGTTTGATATATTAGAGAAAATGTTGGGCTCTTACAGCCCGGACATGTTTGGAATGCTCTTTGTCGAAACTCACGAGCGTTTCTCTGAAGATTTTAAGCGACGACATGCAGAAATTTCAAAGAAATTGAATTCATCAAATTTGGTAGACCTTGGTTGGGGTTAGTCAATATGTTTGTCGCCAGCCGACGTCCCTCTTGAAAAGATGCAATGAATTGGGTTGGCACCGCTATAGTGCAGCTATCGGTATCAAGCTTCAGTCGCAAACTGTTGGATTCGAGCGGCAATCCCAATCCGAAGTCATCCACCGCTTGATCCGTGAAAGCCTCGAAAAGCTTTGGTATCTGAAACCGCCGAAAGTCAAGAAATTCCTCAAAACCATCAAAGCCTTACGTCATCACCTGCAGAACGAATGGATCAGCTACAACTGCTCTACCGAGCCATGCATGGGCTGCATGTCGCACAGTGCGGTTGAACTGGATTGCAAATTGCTAGCGCTCAAGGGTCCAGTGACTGATTAGGGTTAACAATCATGGCAATTATCTGGAGCGCAAAGACAGTGACGAAATCGAGGGCGGCTTCAATACTGATGTTTTTGGGGGGCGCCCACCTGAGGAAATCTTTGGTTCAGCGTCACTTGGATTTGTTCCCCGTCAGCGCCAATGGAACAAACTATGCTGATTGCTTAAGGGAGAGATTTTGGCTCATTTTCACCACCTAGGAGTGAAGAATGAGACATACACCTGAACGCCATACCGATGCTGCGGACCGCACGGTGAAGGATATCCGCCGCAAGACGCGCAAGCGGTATTCATCTGAAGACAAGATACGGATTGTACTGGCCGGTTTGCGCGGTGAGGACACGATTGCTGAACTGTGCCGCCAGGAAGGCATCGCCCAGAGCCAATATTACAGCTGGTCGAAAGAGTTCATGGAAGCTGGCAAGAAGCGTCTTGCTGGCGACACTGCGCGTGAAGCCAATACCGGTGAAGTTCAGAACTTGCGACGTGAAGCACGCGACCTAAAGGAAGTCGTGGCTGAACAAACGCTGGAACTGCGCTTGCTCAAAAAAAGCATGATCGGGGATGGGGAGGATATCGAATGAGGTATCCTGCAGCAGAGAAGCTTGAGATCATCCGGCTTGTTGAACAATCCCATCTGCCGACCAAACAGACCATCGACAAGTTGGGTATTCCCCGCACCACGTTTTACCGTTGGTACGATAGATATCTGACCGGTGGAGCGGAAGCCCTGGAAGATCGCTCTCCTAAGCCATTGCGCGTTTGGAACCGAATTCCAGATGATGTGCGACAACGGATTGTCGACATGGCACTGGATGAGCCTGAACTGTCGCCGCGTGAACTGGCTGTGCGGTTTACGGATACGCAGAGGTACTTCGTGTCAGAAGCCAGCGTTTATAGGCTGCTGACGGCGCATGATCTCATCACCAGCCCCGCATTCGTTGTCATCAAGGCTGCTGATGAGTTCCATGACAAAACCACGGCCATCAACCAGATGTGGCAAACGGACTTCACCTACATCAAGATTGTGGGCTGGGGCTGGTACTACTTGTCGACCATCCTCGATGACTTCTCGCGATACGTGGTGGCGTGAAAGCTTTGCACGACAATGAAGACGAGCGACGTCACCGACACGTTGGAGTTGGCTCTGCAGGCATCAGGCTGTGATCAAGTGACGGTTCGCCACAAACCCCGCCTGCTGTCGGACAACGGCGCCAGTTACGTCTCTGGCGAATTGGCAGGCTGGCTGAAAGATGAAGGTATGGATCATGTTCGTGGTGCACCATACCACCCCCAAACACAGGGCAAGATTGAGCGATGGCATCAAACCTTGAAGAACAGGATCCTGTTGGAAAACTACTTCTTGCCCGGTGATCTCAACGCCAGCATCGAGCGCTTCGTGGAGCACTACAATCACCACCGCTACCACGAGAGCCTCAAAAACCTGACGCCAGCCGATGTCTACTTTGGACGCGGCCAAACCATCTTACTCAAACGCGAAAGGATCAAACGGGACACATTCAAACAGCGGCGTTTGCAATACCGCAATCAAGCCGCATAGTATCAACCAAATGATGAGCCAATCTCTCGCTTAATCTAAGCCGCAATCGTACCCAAAAACCCTGACGACGGACATATTTGATGACGGACAGCCAATGATTTGCTCATCGCTAAATCTGGATCTCTTCATCGTCTATCTCCTCAATTGGGAAACAGACTAACTTCAAATCAGGGAGTTTTCAGGGGAGCAGGTCACTTAAGCAAATCGGCCTCCGACAATCCCGGGGCGGTTCAATTACCCGATTATCATCCAAACCGGATGCTATGTGAGTGAAAGGGAAGTAAGGACTCATCCGAGCGAACTGATGATCAGACAAGCTTAAAGAGCGTGCAGAAAACGCACATATTGATCGACTATAGCAGCTTTTGAAAACCCAGTTTTCCACTTTTCAAACGCAGCATCGGACACAGAATTGCGCAGAGCTTTATCATTAACAAGGCGTGTAATCTCGACGCCAAGCGCCTTATGATCGTCGATCGCAACCAAGGCACCAAATTTACCGGAATCTCCAAGAAGCCAACTCGGTCCTTCTGATGCTGTTGCAACTACCGGAACCTTCTTTGACCAGGCTTCGACCACCACATTTGAAAGGGGTTCATGCCGTGATGGGACCACACAGAGATTCGCTTTGTCGAACAGTGAAGATTGATCATGCCGCCATCCTAAGAAACGAACACGGGAGGCAAGGTTCAACTCATCCGCAAGACTGCGCAAGTTCGCCTCTTCTTGTCCTGCTCCGGCCAGCCACAACACAGCATGCGACGGCACGCTTTGCATCGCTCGGATCAGCGTATCAAATCCTTTTGACGGATGCAGACGACCACAGGCGAAAATAACAAATGCCTCTTCCGTCGTATCGAAGCAGGCGCGTTGCACCGGTGGCATGACTGGCAATTCACCGAAGTTGGAAATGGTGCTGACCTTATCTGCAGGCCAACCTTCTTTCTTACAGAACCGCTCCAGATCAGGAGTGTTGCATATGATATGGTCAAATCCGAAATAGTATTTAAGTGGATAATAGCCACCAAATCTGGCCACCCGCTTATAGTTTCCGGCGGGAATTCGCCGGGCCGCCCGGTTCATCCAGGCCATGACTATATCTGGTTTCTCTCTCGCCAGCGCCCTTTGAAACGCTTTTGTCGCAAGCCATCCTTTCGCTCCCTTGGCAAAATTGAACTGCTGCACGACCACCCCGGCATTTGACAATTCTTCGAAGCGATCCTTGTCGCTCCCAATAAAAATGCATTGCTCCATTCCGATTTCGTGAAGGGCAATTGCCAACTTGACAAAGAAACGTTCAGCTCCACCATTCTGCTCACCAACTATTACCTGCGCAAATTTGATGTTCTCTAAGGGTTTCATCAGTTAAGACTCTAATGGCTGTATATGCAAAAAAGAAGGTGATCATAAGGGAAGTATAGATATGATAAGGCAATCACTGGACGGCGTCGAGGCACTATTATTGGTCGGAGGCCCTGCGGGATGTGGGAAAACTACGATCGCGGAAAGAATTGTGGCTGCCCCGGACAAATTTGACCTGCCCGACCAATGTCCCAAACCATTGCATAGAACTGACTGGAAGTCTCTCTCTGCAAAACGATTTCTAGATGGGACCGTCATCGTGGAATTCGCCACCAACAGGCTGTCTGATGCCGAGCATTTGCAAAACTATAGCGACTTCATTGACTCCCTTGAAACGGCCGCGCCAATCAGGGCGGGATATACTGCTCACATAGACAGCAAAACCCTGCGAAAACGATATCTGCAACGTATGAAACCACGCCATTTTCTACATTTTGGGAAATGGAAATCGTTGCTGCGATACGTGATCGCCACACAATCCGATGATTTCGGCATGGCGGCTTGGAATCAACTTCTGGACGAAAGGTCAATCAAAAGGCTGACCTGGCCGATCCCGCTCGGAAATCAGACCTAGCAACTGTATATTCATTTTGGCTCAACTGCCCACGTTTGTCTTAATCTACACAATGCATTGACGATTGTGGTGAGCTCTCTGGCAACGGCTGTGGTGACTGGCGACGAGCGCTGCCTGGAACAGTACCTGAACAGCCGTCAGTGTCACGTTGATGGGTCTGCTTTAACCATTGATAAGGGCATGAAGTTTGGAATTCAAGCTTCCTTTTGTGCGCCCAATATGGCGGGGGAAATAAGAGCGTATCCGAGCAAACTGGTGATCAGATAACAAGACCAAATCGGCGGGTCCTGAACTTAGCTAGTAGCAGCGGCATTGTCGACCGGTCGGTTGAAACTTAAGACTTTTTGCCAACTGTTGTCATGGTTCAGTACGAACCCTTCGTGATAGAGGTGCATGTATAGCTCAGTCAGAGCGGCATCGCCTACCAAATGCGGATGAATTTCTACAATGATCTTTTCGATCGAATCCAGTGGCGCGCGTTTCAAAGTGCTTACTTCAGCTCCTTCCACATCAAGAATAATAACATTCGGCTGAAACGAATTTATGACGGATTGAATATCATCACACGGAATGCTGATTTCTTTGGTGTCTCTCCGTTCAATACTGCTGGATGACAGGACATTGTCATGGACAAAAAATTGCAGTTTGCCCTCGCTATCGGATAGTGCTTTGTTTCGTACCTCAAATGAAAAGCCGTTTGCAGCTACATTTTCGGACATGGTCGCGTAAGAATTCGGGGAAGCTTCATAAACAAGGAGGTTCTCGTTGCCCACGATAGTTGCAATTACCATAGATATAAGGCCAAGACCGCCTCCGCCTTCTAAAACTCTGTCGTTCGGTGTTAAGATGCGCTTTACAATTGCTCTTTCAGCACTTTCGTAATCTGCACGCCACAACGAGCGTTTGAGGCCCTTTGGCATCTTTTTACCAACAGTCAAGTTTATGCCATCAACATCCACACGACCGCCACCGAACCAGCGACGCCGTCGAGCCGAGAGCCAAGAGACCGATTGTGCCCTTATGTCCTGGTTTATATTGCTTGAAGCTGTCATGGCGGATCGCTGCCTAATCGTTCAACGGAAACAAACTCTGTCGGGCCGTCGTGCCAACCTAAAGGATGACAAATCGTTTGCGATCCTATCGAAAGTATGCTCGCGTTTGTAGCTTGTATAATTCCCGGCAGCAAGTTATTCGAGATACTAAAAGAGAAGTTCGCTAGCGACCGTGTGTTTGGATTTGAGTGGTAAGAATTCGATGGATACTAAAGCGAGCTTAAGACGCGGTTTTAGAAAGTTTCGTAAGCTTCTGCGGTCCAAGCGACGCCGAGGCTCTGAAATAAGAAATTATCAGGTTCCGCGTGCGACATCGTTGGTTCGTTCCGGTGAAGGTCTGGCCTGCGTAACAATTCTGAAAGATGAAGAGCCATACCTTGACGAGTGGATTGAGTTTCATCTGATGATGGGTTTCGACCACTTCTTCGTCTACGATAATGGTTCAACCGACGGAACACTTGATATTTTGGCCAAATACCAAAAATGCGGTGTCGTGACGGTTGTACCATGGTGCAATTTTTCGCAAGTTTTGCACCCGCAAAAGGCAGCGAATGCTCATGCAATAGCCAATTTCTGTGCACCTTACCGATGGGTTGCCTTTTTTGATGTCGATGAATTTTTGTTTTCGCCTACATCAGAGACGTTAGCTGAAGCTCTGGAAAAAATTGGCGCTCATATATGTGTTTCCATCCCTTGGCAGAATTTCGGACCAAATGGCCATAAATCAAAACCGAATGGTTTTGTGATCGAGAACTACACCGAGAAAGGTATATTCCCGCCAGTACCCGCACAAAGGTCGCTGCTGCGATATAAAACAATCCTCGACCCCACAAGGGTATTGGCAGCTGGAACACATGCTTTTCATTTCATCGACATCGGACCAGTACTGATAAATGAGCGGGGCGAGATGATGCAGCAACATCAGTTTGAAGATGTTGAATTTGCTGTATCAGAGCATTTTCAGTTGAACCATTATTTCACCCGGTCAGAAAAGGAGCTTGAGCAAAAACGGCAAAAGGGGCGCGTCTCTAGCAAGGGAGCCAAAGTCAAAGATTTCGTAGATAATCGGCTAGATCAATATAACATCTCGACCTGCGAAGACCGAAAGATACTTCGGTTTTTGCCAAAGTTAAAAAGCGCTAGGTCATGATGACAAACTCCTCTCTCATATACGTACAGCGATAATTTACATGAAACTAAGGTGGGCCTGCTGAGGCCGCTTTATGTGATTCAAACGCCGAAGAAACGCAGCAGGTATCCCAAGCGGCTTTTAACGTGTGCAAGGGACCTCTGAGCGGAACATTAAATACATGTGTTTCGGTGGCATAGTCACGATCAACACCTACTACCAGGCCTCGCAACGACATATCCACATACGATATCAACGTGCTGTACTTCACGAGTTGCGCAGCACATATCGGAATTACCAGCTATGAATATGATTATTCAGGCCGCTTAGGGTTATCTGAAGATTGTATTGATCGAAATTTATGAGCAGCTGAATATTTTGATAATATACGACCTACAAAGAAAGCGTCCAGACATCCCCATCTTTGCGGAATTGGAAACGTCAGTCACGCTGCCTCGGCAGCGTGACGCCAAGGCATGAGTTCATCAAGACGAGTAACCTTATGTTCTGCAATACGGTCGAGGACATCGGTGAGCCATGCTTGGGGATCAAGTCTTCAATTCGCAGTTATCCCTCGAACGCATCAAGGAGCTCTATAATACGGTTTTGCTGATCTTTAGTCAGATAGGGATGGACCGGAATACTGAACACGTGGTTGCACAGCAGTGTTGAGTTGCTGTTTGCTCCAGTGAGGCTGGGAAAATGCCGATATGCTGACTGCATATGGAGCGGCCTTGGATAGTATATGGCGGTGGGCACCCCGTGCTTTTTCAAATAATTGAGCAAATGTTGGCGTGAGCCACTTTTACGTCTGAGAGTATATTGCGCCCACACCGGCTCAATCCCTTCTGGGACACGCGGAGTGATGTACTTATCGGACAAGGCTTTGGTATATCGGTCGGCGACGGCACGTCGGCTCTCTATTTCCTCTGGGAACAGGCGAAGTTTTTCGAGGAGTATCGCCGCCTGAAGTGTGTCGAGGCGACCATTGATACCAACCCGCTGAATATCGTATTTCGAACCGCCAACGGCCTGACCATGAACACGCAAGCTTGCAAGAGTGTCGGCTAGTGTCCCGTCCTGTGTAAAGACTGCGCCCCCATCTCCGTAAGCCCCAAGAGGCTTCGCAGGGAAAAAGCTCGTTGTGCTGATGTGTCCAAGTGTGCCCACTTTCTTGTTTCGATATCGCGCACCGAACGACTGAGCGGCGTCACAAACTACAAATAGGTCTAAGCTCTCTGCCAAGGCTAAAAGCTCTCCATAATCAGCGGGAACTCCAAACAGATCAACTGCAATGATGCCTTTGGCGGTCAAACCTTGCGTACGTGCAAGCGAAACGGCCTGTTCTACATCACTCGGTGCGATATTATAAGTATCGACGTGAACGTCAACGAATACTGGGACCGCGCCGGTCATCGCAATGCTTTCAGGCGTAGCTGTGTATGTAAAATCGGGACAGATCACAGCATCGCCCGGCCCAATACCCAAGGCGAGCATTGACATCAGCAGAGCATCAGTTCCGCTTGAGCAAGTGATGGCATGCGCGGCGCCGTTAAAGCTTTTTAGTTTGTTCTCAAGAGCTAATACCTCTGGGCCCATGATATATTGGCCATGAGCCAAAACGCGGTTCATCGCAGTTTGGATGCTCCCAGACAACAGGTTTTGTTGGGCGGCAAGATCAACAAACTTAATAAGCTTGGCATCGATCATATGCGCTTAAGCTTCTGCAAATTTTGCGAAAAGTCGACCATCTGGAGAGACAGCATACCGGGTGCCATCCAATGGGCAGGTGAGGTCAGTCCCTAAACGAGCTCCGGCTTTGCTCATCCAGCCAATCTGTTTCGCGGGCACTCCAGCGACGAGCGCGTGATCAGGGACATTGGACGTAACGACCGCGCCGGCGGCTATAAAGGAATAGGCACCCAAGGTATTTCCACAAATGATGGTCGCATTTGCACCGATTGTGGCGCAATCGTGAACGATCGTTTTTTTGAATTCGTCTTTGCGCTCAATTGCCGCACGAGGATTAATGACATTAGTGAAAACGCAACTAGGTCCGCAAAACACATAATTACCGAGTTCCACCCCACTGAAGAGACTGACGTTATTCTGTACCTTGCAACCGTCCCCCATTGTGACATTGGGGCCGACCATTACATTCTGGCCGAGGACGCAGTTGGTCCCAATACGGCAGTTCTTCAACACGTGGCAGAAATGCCAGATATTGGTGCCTGCACCAATCGAATTCGGCAGATCGATGTAAGCGCTTGAGTGCACTTTTACACCGGTAAAGGCCTCGACTTCCTGCAATGCTTGACTACGTTCTATCGGCATAACGTTGCTCGTCGCCAATTACAGTTGCAAGCCAGGGATGCGCATCCTGCTCGGGCTCAATGATTTCGCAATCCTTGATTGCATAGACCGTCTCAACACTAGAGCGAACGTCTTCAATACCGAACCCGTAACCGTCAAGGAACGCTTGGTAGCTGCTCGTATGCAGATCTCCAAAGCCAGCGGAGAATTCAATTTCTTTCCCATCCATGGTAAGTGACCTGTATGTGCGCTGCTGCCCTCGCAGCTGATCAGGTATGTCCGCCTCATTTATGGAGAGCAACCATTGGACATTGGCTCCTTCATATTCCAAAGAACCAATAACGCAATCTGGCGCGCGTAAGTGCACAGTAAATCTTTCCATTTGGCCGAACAGGTAGTGCAGCACATCAAAAAAATGTACACCTATATTAGCAGCGATGCCGCCAGATTTCAATTGGTCGCCTTTCCAAGAATTGTTATACCAAGGGCCTCGCGACGTGACGTAGGTGAGCAAGACCTGTTTTTTCCTCGATGATCCAGCTGCCTTGATCTCAGCTTTGAGGGCGCGAATAGCCGGATGGAGACGAAGCTGCAAGATAGTGTTGACCGTTTTACCCGTTTCTTTCTCCACAACGGCCAGCATATTTAAATCTTCTGGTTGTATTACCAGCGGCTTTTCGCAAATCACGTTACTCCCAGAGCGAAGGCCATACATGATATGTTGATTATGCAAAAAGTTGGGCGAACAAACCGAAACCGTATCGATACTACTGCCTGATTTTTTCATTTGACGGATATGGTCATCAAACTGATCGAACTCGGTAAAGAAAGCAGAACGGGGGAAATAGCTGTCGAGGATTCCGACAGAGTCGTTAAGGTCTATGCAACACTCTAAAGCCCCTCCAGTGTCCTTCATTGCTTTGAGGTGCCGCGGCGCAATGAATCCTGCCGCTCCAATTAGTGCATACCGATGCATCTCAAACTCCAAATTTTGGCGGCGTGTGCTTTGTTCACGCCTTGATTATCTTCGTAGAGGACAGGCCCTTGCGATCAAAAATATTGCGCGTGTCCACAATTAGTCGTGCGCTCTCAGCAATGAGATGCCAGTCGACGGCATCATGATCTGTAGACACTAACACTACGTCGTAGCCGGAAATTGCTTCGCGATATAGAGGCTTTGATTGGCGCCCGGAGAGCTGCGGGTAGGCACGAGTCACTGGCACGGTTTCGATCAAGGGATCATGATAGTCCACCTGCGCACCCCTCTCTTCGAGGAGCTCTGTTAATTTCAGTGAGGGGCTTTCCCTCATATCATCGATGTTCGCCTTGTAAGCCATGCCAATCAATAGAATCCGTGATCCGTTCAAACCCTTTTGAGAGTGTGCATCGAGTGCACTAGCAAGCTTGTTGACAACATGTCGTGGCATGCTAGCGTTAATTTCCCCGGCCAGCTCAATAAAGCGCGTCGCCACGTCGTATTCACGCGCTCGCCAAGTTAAATAAAATGGATCGATAGGAATACAGTGACCGCCGAGGCCGGGCCCAGGATAGAATGGCATGAAACCGAATGGTTTACTCTTGGCCGCCTCTATGACGTCCCAAACATCGATACCCATCTCTCCATAGATCACTTTTAGCTCATTGACCAAAGCAATGTTGACGGAACGAAAAATGTTCTCGGTCAGCTTGACGGCTTCGGCAGTTGAGCAACTCGATAGAGGCACAACTGACTGCACGATTTCTCTGTAGAGCGTGCAAGTCAATTCCAAAGATTGCTCATCGTCTGCTCCCACCACTTTCGGTATTGATGATGTGGCAAATTTCATGTTGCCTGGATCTTCGCGCTCAGGGGAAAAGGCTAAGAAGAAGTCTGTGCCGGCGCGCAGCCCATTCTGCTCTAGACGTGGAAGTACGATCTCATTTGTCGTTCCCGGCCAAGTAGTGGATTCGACGATTACCAAACATCCCTTGCGTAGCACGGAGCTGACGGTCTCAATGCTGTCGATCAGAAACGAAAGGTCGGGTTCACGATTACGCGTCAACGGTGTCGGAACGGCAATAATCAAAACATCCGCTTCAACTAATCGTTCAGGCTTATCGGTTGCCTCGAAGCGCGCATCTTTACGGAGCGCTGCAATATCGTCGTCTTGGATGTGTGTAATGCCGGATATTCCCTTGTTGAGGCAATTGACACGCTCGGGATTGATGTCGAATCCAATCACCCTAAATCCCGCATTGCCGAACAGCAGTGCAAGTGGGAGGCCTACGTACCCCAGTCCAAGAATGCTAACTACGTAATCGCGATTTTTGATACGTGTTGATAACTCTTTAACCATAAAACTACTTGTTGCTCGCTGAGGTTAAATTAACCCTGTTTTGCTCAGAGTGAGGTACCAGATTGTTTGTTGTGCGGTTAACTTTGGCCTTAGCTATTGACGTTTCGCGCGCCACTGATCTTTCCTAATTGAGTTCGATCAGCAATGCCTGAGCTATTCGCTCGCTTGCTTTACCGTTGCCGTATAGCTGGCGCCATGGGGTAGTGGGTTTCTCGAAGACGTCGTTCGGTCCGCTGAGAGATCTAGGCTCCTTCAAACTATTCCAACCGCCATCGAGCGTTTCCACCCATTCAGTTTCACTCCTCAAGGTGATGCATTTCTTCTTCGCCCAGTAGGCCTCTTTCTGAAGCCCACCGGAGTCGGTAACAACCGCGGTGCAATGCTGTAGAAGGCCGAGCATCTCGAAATATGAGGCAGGAGGTTGTAGCATGACATTCGCCGGAACAATGTTTTCGCCCAGTTTGCTGCGGGTTCTTGGGTGAACTGGCCATACTACCGGCAATGCGAGTCTTGCAAGAGCATCTAGGATTTGCTCCAGACGATTGGGATCATCTGTGTTACTGGGACGATGGATTGTTGACAGGATAAAAGAGCTTCCTTCTGCTAGGTCTGAGACAATATGCTGGCCGTGCGCAGTCGCTTCTCCCTTGAATGTCAAATATGCATCCAACATTACGTCACCGACATTAATGACCTGACCAGATATCCCCTCTCGAGCAAGGTTCGCTATCCCGTTAGCCGAAGAACAAAAATGTATTTTCGAAAGGTGATCCGTGATGACGCGGTTCACCTCTTCAGGCATCTCGCGATTGTAGCTTCTTAAGCCAGCTTCAACATGGGCGATTTTGATACCCAGCTTTGCCCCAACCAAACTGGCAGCGACGGTTGAGTTCGTGTCACCATAAACCAGAAGCAGTTTTGGCAGGGTGTCGAGACGATCGAGATATTCACCAATTGCTACCATCATCCTTGCGGTCTGATTTGCGTGTGTGCCTGAACCCGCTGCCAAGTTAACGACCACGTTCTTGATGCCGAGCTGCTCGATAAAGCACCCGCTCAGCTCCTCATCATAGTGTTGGCCGGTGTGGACAAGGTGTTCGTCTAAGCCGCACTGTTGCAGCGCGCGCGAGACTACTGCGGCCTTTACGAATTGAGGACGTGCACCCACAATACTTAAAATACTCGACAATCCTGTTTCCTCAATAATCAGGAATTCAAAAAACAAAAGTTGTCTGATTCCGCAGATGTAGATAGCCTGACACTACCTTTTCCAAGCCAGTCGACAGGTATAGCAAGAGATGTTATACGCAATCATAGGTTATACAATGGTTATGAATGAATTTTTAACCTAAGCGCGCCCTCCCCAGCCGCTCATAATCAGGAAAAAGCGGTATGTCGTCACACAAAAAAAGCGTGCTTATCGTAGCGAGGAAAGCTACTTATGCTGGGGCTGGCGTCTTGGCAAAACAGTTTCGCAAGCTCGATGGCTGGGACGTTGAGCTTGTTGTCGATCAAGAGGACTATCCACAACAGTTATGGCGTCACTGCAATGCTACTATTTGGAGCATGGCTTCCCCGACAGAGTGCGAGCGGGTAAGAAGGCTGGCACGCAACTCAGACCTAACGATTCTTGCTGGGAACCCAGCCATTTATCTTTGGTTAAGTATTCTTGGTAGGCGCTTTTTGAAGAGAGTCTTGCCCTTTGTTGCTCCAATGATGGGGCAAGCCTTAGGAATTAATCGTTTGCTCAAGAAGCAGGCGGTCGCAGTTTTAGTCACTGATAGCTTGATGTTGTTTCAAAACAACAAGTTTAATAGGCTCTTTCAAAGTTTACCTGATCTCAAGATATTCGCTATGCCTGATTTGATTCCATTCATCCACGGGGTCAAAGAAATTTTTCCATTCTATCCCGGGATCGAACTACCAACTAAGCCGCCGACGCGCCCACTGAATGATAACTTGGTTGTTGGCCACTCACCTAGTGCTGAATCCCGTTTCGACCAGAAAGGTACTGCGTTTATCACAGATGTTTTCCAAAAACACGGAATAGCGCATGATCTCATCACGGGCCTCGATTACAGGGCTGCTTTGGCCCGCAAAGCTGATTTGGATATTTTTGTCGATCAGATTTCATACAAGAGATACTCTGGCTTGGATTGGCACGGTGGTATCGGGAAAAGCGGTCTGGAGGCAATGGCCCTCGGATGCGCCGTAATAACAAGCGGCACTCTTGCAGATACAGAGCCTTATTTTCCAGCTCCACCTGTCATCTTCGCGGAGCGAGATGACTTTGAGGATAAGCTTTTGTCGCTTTTGGCCGATCCGCAGCGCGCGAGGAAGAATGGCAACGCCGGCCGTGGGTGGGTCGAATCACATGCTACTCCAGCCGCCCAAACACGTCTCATAATGGAATGCTGCGGCATTACAGTATGAACGGTGCAGTAGACTTGCGCCTCCTATTTCAGAAGTAATTTGTCAAGTTCACCTGATATTTCTGATACCACCAGTCGCGACCCTCTGACGGAGAGATGGTGGCCGTCGCGAAATAACAGTTCTCCATCTAACAAACCGGTACAAGGTCCATCGCCCGTGCAGGTGACACCACTGGGGTTGATGAAAACGCCCGGAAACGCCTGTTGAAGCTGAAGGTTTTGGTCTCGGATGCTCTCGGCAAGGCTGCTGTCAGTTGCACATCGTTCACCGAGCCGCCGATCCGTTATCAAAGCAGTCACCGCCAAGCAGTCGGCTAAGTCCACTCCAGGCTGCAGGACTCCGCCAACATACGCAACATCATGGCCTCGGCTATTCAAACGCTCGATCAGTGTCTGGGTTGCTTGGTACCAGGAATCAGAGAATTGACCAGCATAACCAAAATAATGATGTAAAATTATGTTTGTAGGTTGTATATTATCAAAATATTCAGCAGCTCGTAAATTTCGATCAATACAATCTTCGGCTAGTCCCAAGCGGCCTGAATAATCATATTCATATCTGGCAATTCCGCTCTGTGCTGCGCAACTCGTGAAGTACAGCACTTTGATATTGTATTCTGGATATGACGTTGCTAGGCCTGGTAAAAGGTGTCGGGCGTGACTGTCTCCCCAGACATATATTGAACGTTCTGCACCGACTTCCCTAGCGCACGTCACAAGTTGTTGAGAAACTTGCAGCGTGTTAGCGTTTGAATCACAGAACGCAGCTTCCGCAGCACGCATGCTCTTTGATGACTGAAACTGACGTTCCTGCGGAATCCGCCAGTCTGCACCATCCTGAATAACAATTACGAACGAAAGCAAAACGACCGCTGCTGCTAAAGCTATTTGCACACGATATCCCTTCACCTTCTCTCCTGTCCCATATATTGTGTAGAGCGGTGTAAAATATCGGCAAAAATGATACTGCAGGCAGCGCAGAACAGCGTTTGGCCAATTGTTAATTCGTCCAGCAAGATATAGGACGCCAGCGCAACAATCGGCCAATGAACCAAATAAATCTGATAACTCAATTTGGCAATATATTGGATCGGGACATAGGCTGCCATATCGTCTAAGAACTTTGACTGCATGGCAACTATGGCAATCCCTATTGACAAAACTGCTCCGCCCCAATGACCAAAGCCTTCACGGCCCGCCAGAGCCAACCCTAGTGCGCTCAGTATCAATCCGAAAGGACCAGAAAATACAGGGAGTTGCTTGCGGCGGTTCAATAGTATGATTGCAGCCAGTCCACCCATGGTGAATTGAAACAACCGGTATTGTGGAAGAAAAAACAAAGCACTGAACGGTTCACTATGCAGTCGCGGGAATATGTCATTTAATGTAATTGTATTGGCTAAAACTACATACAGCCAAAGCAAGATCGAAGCTATCAGCCCATATAAAATCACACGCTTCATTACTGTGGGAGTCGTGAATGCAAGGCCTGCCGCGAAAAGAGTGTAAAACTGGACTTCAACTCCTAGTGACCAAGTATGCAAAAGAGGTTTGAGGCTTGAGGAAACGTCGAAATAGCCGGCTTCAAAGAAGAAATGCCAATTGGAAATGGAGGTGGTCGCCGCAATAGCGGATTGGGCGGTCTGCACAAGATGTTGCGGCGACAACAGCGCGGCGCTTACGAGTACCGTTGCGAAAATTGTGATCAGGAGTGAAGGATATATTCGCCAAAACCTGCGGTTAATGAAATCACGGGCACTCGTATAACCACCCGAAGTGCCCGGTCGAATTATCAACCAAGTCATCAAGAACCCGCTGAGAACAAAGAACACATCCACGCCGAGATAGCCAAAAGGGATGGCCGAAGGCGCGAGGTGGTAGCCAAGAACAAGCATCACCGCACATGCACGTAATGTATCTAGTCGAGCGAGGTGTTGGGAGCCTGAGGGCATATCGATCAGTCTACGATTTGGTGCCAAAAAAGGCCGGTAACTTTCGTCTATAATTCTAGCGACGATCAGTTGCCACAACACCATGCCAAATGGATAACCGCAAGACCTTTTCTCGATTTGTTATTCTTTGATTGGTTGCTGAAATCGACGTCGAATCATGAACACGAGTTGTGGCGGCTTTGGCCGCCGCTTTGTTTGTAAAGCCCGTTTCACGCGCTTGGAACCCAAAATTCAGCTTGCCTCAAAACCAGGGACGCTTTGGCTGTCGTTCAACACTCTTCCGCCGCTGCGCGGTCTCCCGAGAAGACTGTTGAGCGATCCCAGGTTTTGAAGAACGAACGTCCTTTTTAGTCGCCTTTCCGAAGAACCGGAAGGCGGCTTTTTTTTCTGTTTTTCGGACGCTCGCCGCTGGGCAAGGGTTCATGCGCAGGGGAGTGTGAAGAAAGACATACCCCGCTGGCGCTTGATAACCCAAACCCAAGCGAGGAAACAATGACCTTACAATTTTACGCCCAACCCTACGACATTACCGCAGCAGGCTTCTATTTCGGCTCAATAGAAGAGTATGCGGAGAAGTCCGCCAAGCTCAGAAATGACTATGGGGAGCCCGTCGAGGAGTTCGAAATCCAGTTTATCGATGGAGAGCTAATTGATTGCGAATTGGTCAAGGCGTGGGGCGTCTATCAATCCAACCTAGATGACATTTTTGATGCCGTTGCTGATTGGGATGACGATCACAAAACCCGCTTCATTATTGCGGTTGGTGAGTGCGGTTATTCCGCCGATCAGGCAGCTGATCCCAGTAGCATAGAGATCGACATTTATGCATTGGACAGTCTGAAAGAACTGGCGGAGCAATTTGTCGATGAAGGGTTGTTTGGTGACATTCCCGAACGGCTGCAATTCTATCTCGATTATGACCTGATCGCCCGCGATCTGGGCATGGATTACAGCGAAATCACCATCAATGAAACCAACCTGATTTATCGGTGCGAATAAGCCGCCGCGCCGTGATTTCAGCATCGGCAAGCCTGTACCTGTTTCAGGCTTGCCCGTGGTGCAATGACGCGCCTTTTTCACTCATTGAAACAAGGAGACACACAATGGAACTACAACACATCAAAATCGAAAACCTGAAACTCACTGCCCTCAATGTGCGCAAGAAAGGCGCAAAGGAAACGGGCGATCTTGTGCCGAGCATTCGCGCAAACGGCGTGCTGCAACCGCTGCTCGTGCGCCCCAATTGTGAAGGGTTCGAGATCATCGCAGGGCAGCGGCGCTATCATGCGCTCTTGGAACTCGCAGATGAGGGTGCACTTGAACCCGTGCCGTGCATGGTGATGGACAGCAAGGACGATGCAAAAGCAATTGAAGCTTCATTGGCAGAGAACATTGCGCGATTGCCAATGGATGAAATCGACCAGTACAAAGCCTTTGCCGCTCTATCAAAGCAAGGCTTAAGCGTTGAGGCTATTGCCTTGCAATTCGGGTTGACCGAACGGTTGGTTTCACAGCGCCTTGCGCTCGGATCATTGCATGCGCCGATCCTCACAGCCTATGGCAATGACGAGATCGGATCGTGGACGGTTCAATATCTCACCATGGCAACACCCAAGCAGCAAAAAGCATGGTGGAAGCTGTTTAAGAGTGATGCCCCAACACCTCAAGGTCACAGCCTGAAACAATGGTTATTCGGCGGAGAAATCCCCGTTGAAAATGCGTTGTTTAATGTTGCTGATTATAGCGGGAACATTGTGTCAGACCTGTTCGGAGAAGACAGCTACTTCGATGACGCGGAGAAGTTTTGGGAACTGCAAAACAAGGTTATTTCCGAGGCAAAACGCTTGTATCACGCCGAGGGCTGGTCAGAGGTGATGGTCATGGATATCGGGCAGCAATGGTATCGATGGGATTATTTGGAAACGCCGCAGAATGAAGGTGGCAGGGTTTATATCCAGATCAGCCACAATGGCGAGGTGAAATACCATGTCGGTTATCTCACCGAGAAAGAAGCCAAGCGCAAAGCGGCGGAGGAAAACGGTGAAGCCCTCCCCGCCCCCAAGGCCGAAATCACCAAGAGCATGCAGAACTATCTGACGCTCCACCGTCATGCAGCAGTACGAGCGGAACTGCTGGATCATAGCGGCCTTGCGCTGCGTTTGGCTGTGGCGCAGATGATTGCAGGATCAGAGCTTTGGAGTGTTGAGGCCGACCCGCAGAAAGCCAACACAGATGCAATTGCGCAAAGTCTTGCCACCAACAAGGCCGAAGATCGTTTTGCAACCGAGCGGGCATTTGTGAAGGGCTTGCTCAAAACTAAAGGCAAAAAGACCGATACAATTGTGCCGAGGAAACAGGATTGGGACAGATCACATGATCTTAAATCCATCTTCGCAAAGCTCATACCGCTGGATGATGCAACGCTCACCCGCATTTTGACATTCATCGTCGCGGAAACCCTGCCCTGCAATGGTGGAATGGTGGAGATTTTGGGAGCGCTATTCAAAACCAATATGGCAGATCATTGGCAAGTGGACGAAACCTTCTTCGACCTTTTCCGCGATAAACAGGCCATCAATGCAATGTTGAGTGAAATCGCTGGGGAACAAGTGGCAAGCGGCAACATCAGCGGCACTGCCAAAGTCCAAAAACAGATCATCAAGGATTGTTTGGACGGGACACGCCCCCCGCAACAAGCCAACTGGCAACCACGCTATATGGCATACCCTATGCAATCCTACACCAACAAAGTCGGCATTGCCTCTATGGATGGTTGGAAGAAGGTGGAAATGCTATTTGCTTGATATGCCAATATCCCCCGCGCCATTGGTGCGGGGGATAGTACAGAACAGCAAAACCGCCTGCTGGCAATCCAAGTAGCTGCTGAAGACAATACCACTCTCTGCTTTGCCAGCCTGCGTCGGTACAAGAATTGCGGCTGCCAAAGGAATACCTTGAATTTTCAAATCATCATTCCCGCTGCTTACCGGTGATGTTCCACTAACCCTTTGCCGTCTTACTAACTTTAGGCGCAGAGGATTGCGTCAGATTTCTGTTGAACAAGGGATGTAGTTCAACATTGTAGGTGGTACCATTTTCCCAGGTTCAGTTTGTCGGGAGATGGAATATGCATAAATGTGTTGGTACCGGGGCTGTATTGGGCAGTATGCTCCTTTTGAGCGGCTGTACAAATCTTCTCACAGGTGCTGAGCTCGTCCGCGCTGGCGAGCCGGTGGGCTCGATTAAAGTGGTCAACAACTCTAACTACACACTCAATACAGTGCTCATCTACAATTGCGACGCCAGCTCATATGGCCCCGATCGATTGCCCGACGGTGCCGAGATCGCTCATGGTCAGAGCGCCACATTTACGGTTTCCGCCGGGTGTTGGGATGTCATTGGCAGTACTGCAGGTGTTGCGGATGCCATAAAGCGCATGGACGTTACTGCGGGTAGTACAACCCAATACACAATTGGGCCATCAGAATGAAATTGATTTGCGTTTGTGGGCATCAGACTTCAGCCTTGGGGGAGGTGAGGGCTTCGCCGTTTTCACCCGACGCTTTGCGCTTGGCTTCTTTTTCGTGGTGAGAATACTCAGATAGATCACTTGTGCAACTTTCGACGCCAAAAAAACCGGATGGCGGGTTCCAGCGGAAACACTAGAAAAATGGCGTCACATATCGAGCCAGAGGTCTTCTCATTTACTTCAATATACGCGGCTGCCAATTGATCGCCCGTATTCATCAAAGCCCTCTGACTCGCATACAGGAATCTGCCGATCTACACATACGTTTTGCTAGCCAGCGCCAGTCCGGTGGCAAAACCGCCGCCATTTATACAAGGCAGCAGAGAAAGTTCAGTAATAGACCAAGCAACGGAAGATCAGCTGTAATTTCAATCCCTTCAATGCCCCGTCCTGCAATCAATTGCGGGTTGTAGAAGGGATGAATTAAAGTTGCGCCTCATTTTACCAGCAGTTTAAAAAGCCACTGTTGAATCTGATTTGCGACCAATTGAGAATCCCTGATCGTTAAATTGTCACAACAGCCTGGACCATCCCCAATTCAACTTCCCAAAGCAATAACTTGTTTTAAGGTCAAGCCTCATTTTGTACCTACCTTTCCAAAGCCGGGCCATCCCGACTCTTCTTTTTTCGCCTCTCAAGTTCTTCGTCGTGTTCATCCGTTGCCCTTAACCCTGCATCCGTCAGTTCCGGCGGTGCACTCAGCCACTCAATGTCGGCATTTAGCTCTTTCACGGCTTTTCGATGTGGTTTGTGAGCGGCTTTGACAGCCGCGACATAGCGCACCTGTTCTTGCTGTTGTTGCTGAATGAGCTCTGCAGCCACAAGACCAAACCGATGCTGCATAGCAGCGGCTTCTTTGATATTTTCCGCAAGTGTACGTTTTCGTTTACCGGTAAGGCGATCTACAAAGCCAAGGGCGCCAGTGCGGAAGCGGGCAGCACGTACGGCTTCTTGCTTTGTCTTCTGGTCTTCCTGTTCGGTGCGCAGGTCTTTGGCTGTACGTGCTTGCTGATTTTGCAAGGCCGCTCTTCCCGCACGTCCCTGCGCAATTGTATTTTTGGCGGCTAGTCTCTCCTGGGCATTCAGTTCCATCAGTCGGTCCGTGATGATTTTCGCGGCGACCGCCTGCGCCTTCTGCACATTTGGTAAGTCTTCATGTGAACCAAGACGCATGCGTACGTCTTTTGCTTTGAGTCCCGTCCAACGTGAAACTGGATAGACTTCACCTTTATAGTCCACGGCCACATGTCCGCGCTTGCCCTGCGCCAGAACGAAGCCTTGTTCCAATAATGCATTTTTGAAAGCGGTCTTGCTATCAGAGAGCGCCCAGCAATCCTGAAATGTCGCTTTGACCTCTTTGGCATTCTTTCCGGCGCGTTTGGCTTGTTGCCATTCCGCCAGTGTGAAATTGCGTAGATCACGATTTTTGCTGTCTCTCAGGCCATCCGGCATTTTCCAACTATGCCTGACGAACAGTGCACGAGAGACTTCACGCAATTTCATTTTGCTGAATGAGAGCTGTACGGCCTTCATGCTGTTAGTGTTAATCCGGCACCAGACTGCATGGGCGTGACGGCGCAATTCACCGTCAATCCCCCGCTTTTCATGAAAGACAATCGCACGCGGCTGTCCATCAAGACCAAGTTGCTTTTCCGCGCGCTCAACAGCGTCTTCGAAATCCTCCACTGAGGGAGCGGCGCTCTTGGGCGGGTTAAGGCTCAAACTAAAGAGATGCTGCTTGCAGTTGGTGGCGCGGCTAATTGCGTAAGACTCTTGAAACGCACCCTCAAGAGTGTCTGAGAGGAAACCACGAATCTGATGAACCTCGACATGCTCATTCTCCTCTTTCTGGAGATGATGCGCCAAGTCCTTACAACTTCCGCGCTGATTGCCATGAAGGATCATAAGCTACACCTCGGCATTCAAGCCGAGCGCCTTCACCAAATCCCCACGTGTGGCAATCATGGCCGCTTTAGCTCGTTGCAATGCCTCTTCGGATTCAAGGCTCAGCAACAGATCACCATCCTTGGCGAGACAATCAATTTCTGTGATCGTCCGCGCGTGCCCTGATGCAGCCAAAGCGCGCAAAATACCAGCCAAAGCGGCTTGCTCATCACTGTATTGTCGAAGCCCTGAACGACGCGCCGAATCGACAAAAAGTTGGTTTTTAATGTATTCACTCAAAGGACGCCCGTTTGCGCGTCGTTCAAGCTCCTCCCGCTGCGCAACTGAAAACCGCACAGACACCGGAGGCAACCGCTTGCGTTTCTCTGCCTGCCCTGCACTGGAAGCGGCTTTCGAGAATGGGAGTTTTACAGAGCTGTCGGATAGACGGTTCAGAGAGCCGCTCATAGCTGCGGCTCCTCAATATTATCTTCCCATTCTTCGGAAGAACTGGCAAAATCTGTATGAGAAAGTTGGACGTTCCAATCTTCCAAAACTTCAAAAATGGCGTTCGAACTTACTACATCAGTGTCCGCCATTTCCATAAAACGATTGCGTCTCCGAACCCGTTTGGCGGGATCGGAGACGCAATCGAACGTTCCGGTTCACGATAAGCCTGTTCGACAGAAAAGAAATACGGTCCTTGCGCTAACTTGTCTTGAGTTTCGCAACAATCGCAGACAATTACCAATGCAGTCTTGACCTGAACACAGCAGAGTGATGGCTAAACGACTTCATCCACGCGACGCCAAACAGGAAATGGATCGGGGATGTCCGGCAAAGCTTCTGGCCCCGACGCCACATCTAGTTGCACCAGACATGCATCGAGACGGGCGCGCAAATTCTGCCAATCGATACCTGCTCCGATGAAGACAACCTCCTGCCGTCTATCGCCCCAGGGTTCGGCCCAGCGCTCGGCGAGATAGGCACGAGTGCTCGGATCATCCGGCCAACGCTCCTTTGGCACTGAAGCCCACCAGGTACCCAACGGCTTGACCGATGACAACGCACCCGCGAGCGAGAATTCAGCCACCACATCCGGTTGCGTCGCAATCCAGAAATGCCCTTTAGCGCGGATGACACCATGCAACGGACTGTTCAGCAGCGCATGGATCTTCGAAGGGTCAAAGGGGCTTCGTGCACGGTAGACATAGGAGGCAACGCCATACTCCTCGGTTTCGGGCACATGGTCTGCGAAGCCATAAAGCTCCTTGGCCCACATCGGATGTTCATGGGCAGCTTGAAAGTCAAACAGCCCTGTATCCAGTATCGCATCATTTGCAACATCAGAGTGGTTCGTCTCGATAATTTTGGCGTCCGCATTCAGGCTGCGGATGATCTTCAGCGCAGCATCGGTCCGTTCCTGTCCAGCGGCGTCAGTCTTGTTAAGCACCACAACATCGGCAAACTCGATTTGGTCGGTGAGCAGGTGTACCAGCGTCCGCTCATCCTCTTCACCAAGCGTCTCGCCCCGGTCACTCAGGAAATCATGACTCGAATAGTCCGTGAGCAGGTTCATCGCATCAACGACGGTGACCATTGTATCGAGCCGCGCAATATCAGACAGGCTTTCGCCATCCTCATCGCGGAAATCAAATGTCGCGGCCACCGGCAGGGGCTCAGAAATGCCAGTGCTTTCTATCAGCAGGTAATCAAACCGCCCTTCATTCGCGAGGCGTCTCACTTCGGCGAGCAAATCGTCTCGCAAAGTGCAACAGATGCACCCGTTTGACATTTCCACCAGCGTCTCATCGGTGCGCGACAACTTGGTATCGGCCCGCACCAGATCGGCATCAATGTTCACCTCTGACATGTCGTTCACGATCACCGCAACGCGCTTCCCATCACGGTTGTTCAAGACACGGTTCAGTAAAGTGGTCTTTCCGGCACCCAAAAAGCCGGAAAGCACGGTGACGGGAAGGCGGGTATCAGTCATTTCATGAATCCTGTAATGTTATAATATAACAATCTAGTCGCATGTGACACTCGGCGCAAGTGTCCGTGCCACATGGAAATCAAGCTGTACCCAATATTTTTCCGAGCACCTCAAACGTCCTGACACTGCATGAGGCAATCATTGGACGTCCATTCGACAGTTTAAAGCCGGTACGGACGTTTCCATGTCGCCCTGATTCGGATCCCCACCAGAGGTTCTGTTCCAAGGAGCCCCAACATCATTGACTTATTACCTTATCGGCGCGTGGATAATGTACTGAACGGCGAGCCTTGACTGATACACCTCCCAAATTGTCGAATTTTCATCTAACAAGCTGTTTCCAGACGTCAATTAGAGCTTGCAGGATGTCTCCCATCAAGATACTACAGGAAAAAAATATTCCTGACAGGCAAATATGACTGGGAGTTCGCGGTGCTGAAGAAAGCTGATAGCAGGCAGGCCGGGCGGCGCAACAATGCAAAGCCAAAGGGCCGTCAACTGGATGAGGC